>NZ_FQWC01000019.1:1873-3044 GCF_900129555.1 Flavobacterium defluvii | reverse complement strand
GATCCTAAAGGGTTTATCACCACTTATACTTATGACAGTTTCGGAAGACTGGAAACCGTAAAAGATAACCTGGGCAATATTCTCTCTGAAAACCAGTACAATTATAAACCATAAACAAACCAAAACCATCATGAAAAATATCCTAAAATGCCTTTTGGTTTTGTTTCCTCTTATAGTAAACAGCCAGACCGAGACTGAAAATTATATCAAAACCGTTACTTATAAAACACCAAGTACCATAAAAATAACAGCGCCTACTATTTTACAAGCTGCGCAGACCGTAACCTATTTTGACGGACTGGGAAGACCAATTCAAAAAGTAGATTATCAGCAGTCCAAGTCTGGCAAAGACATCATCACACATATTGAATATGACGGTTTTGGAAGACAGGTCGAGGTATACCTGCCTTTTAAGGCTGAAACCTCGGCCATGGCTTTTGATGCCGCGGCCAAAACAAAACAGCTTTCCTATTACGGAACACCAAATGCTGCAATTAACGGAAACCCTGCGTTTGAAGCCACTACAAACCCTTTCAGCCGAAAAGAACTCGAGTCTTCTCCCCTGAACCGTGTCCTCAAACAGGCAGCTCCGGGCAATGACTGGCGTTCAGGATCTGGACATGAAATAAAAATTGATTATCAAACCAATATTAAAGACGAGGTAAAACTTTTTACTGCCAAAACCACCTGGAATCCAGCTTCGGGTTTATATGATATTTCTATTGTAAACAGCGGAAATTATAATGCGGGAGAACTTTATAAAACCATAACCTATGATGAAAACTCTGCTGCATCACCTCTTGAAGTTAACGGATCGGCCGTAGAATTTAAAAATAAGGAAGGTCAGGTTATCCTTAAAAGAACTTACAGTACTGTAGATAAAGGAACCTCAAATGAGAAACACGACACCTATTATGTTTATGATATCTATGGAAACCTCACTTATGTAATCCCGCCAAAAGCAGTTGATTTAATTGGAACTCCTAATGGAACAGATTCAGATATTACTTCTACAGCCCTGATCAATTCAGGAAGCTCTTTATATTTAAAAGCATCAAACTCTATAAGGCTGTTACCCGGCTTCAATGCCAAAGCAGGAAGTACTTTTTCGGCTGTTATTGATGGAAGCCAGCTTATTCTCGATAATTTATGCTACCAGTACAAATATGAT
>NZ_FQWC01000019.1:0-1310 GCF_900129555.1 Flavobacterium defluvii | reverse complement strand
GTCCCTGCAGCAAGCACAGCAGTACTTGGAGAAACCTCAGCTACATTTTACGACACCAAAGCAAGAACAGTCAGGGTTTATACCATAAACCATTTGGGAGGCTACACTTATACTGATAGTAAACTTGATTTTACGGGAAAACCGCAGTACACCATAATAAGGCATAAAAGACTCAGTACAGATGCGGAGCTTATGACCAAAGATACCTTTACCTATTCTGCCCAGGATCGTTTATTGACCCAGACCCATCAGATCAATTCGGGTACAGTAGAGCTTATTGCCAGCAATAATTATGATGAACTGGGACAGCTGGTTTCTAAAAAAGTAGGAAATACAGAAGCTGCTCCAGTCCAGAAAATCGATTATAGTTATAACATCCGCGGATGGCTTACCGCCATTAATGATATTAATGCCCTGGCCAAAACAGGTGACCCAAAGGATTTGTTTGCTTTTAAAATTAATTACAACACAACTCCTTCTGGGATTATCGACGTAAAACCATTATACAACGGAAACATCGCCGAAACACAATGGGCATCCGGTTCAGATAATGGCATAATTAGAACTTACGGTTACAAATACGATAACCTGAACCGTTTAAGAGAAGGTATTTACAAGAAAGGAATTGTATTGAGTGCCTATAATGAAGCCCTGTGGTATGACAAAAATGGAAATATTACAGCACTTACCCGTAACGGAAACAGTGAAACAGCACAGCAGATAGATAACTTAATATACTCGTATGCCAGCAGTAATAACAGCAACACACTTATGAAAGTTGCTGATAGTGCCCCTGCTTTAACTAAAAACTATGGATTTACAGACAGCGCAGCCAACACTGTTGACGATTACAGTTATGATGCTTACGGAAACATGACCAAAGACAACAACAAAAACATAACCTCTATAACCTATAACCATTTAAACCTGCCAACCAAAATAACCTTTGCCTCGACAGGGAATATTGCTTATATTTACAATGCTGCAGGGGAGAAAGTGCAGAAAATTGTAACGAATGTTTCCCCGGCAAATATTACAACAACCGATTATTTGGATGGTTACCAATATACAACGGACTGTCAGACTTGTACTGCTGTATTGAAGTTTTTCCCAACAGCGGAAGGGTATGTGGAACCTTCCGGAAGTTCTTACAAATATGTATATCAATATAAAGACCATCTGGGTAATATTCGTTTAAGTTATAACAAAACCCTTGCCATACAGGATGAAAACAGCTATTATCCTTTTGGGTTAAAACACATTGGATACGGGGCTCCCGTTATTAACTCCAATTACAAGTATAAGTACAA
>NZ_FQWC01000011.1 GCF_900129555.1 Flavobacterium defluvii | reverse complement strand
ATAGGCTTCATCAATTGTAGGAGTTGGCCCATTATGAACGGCTGAACCCAAAACTACTGCACGAAGTCTTGACGTTTCGTTCTTAACATTTAATTTCAGCATGAATTTATTGTGTTCTTGATGATAATAATACATCTTTAATTTATTGATATTTTCTTTTTAAAACTTAATTAAAATACATTCTTTTGAGATTTTCTACTCTTTTAGTTTGCCATTTTCTACAAACCATTTTTTCCATATACCTCCTTTACCTTCATTCCAGTTATTTAAATTAAAGGTATTAGTTCCGGCATTAGTGCCTTTAACTTCGTAAACATTAATTGCAGCTTGATTCTGGTTCCATTGCAAAGGATTGTTTGGTTTACAAACTTCTGGCTTGTTATCAGCAATTTCGTCATTAGGCATTATAAAATAGGCTGCATCTTCCTTTGAAGGATAACTTCCAAAGACTCTCGCAATTCCTTTTTCGTCTATACATACCGCTGTATATTCTTCACAAGCAATTCCTTTCGCCTGAATTTTATAATCGTTTATAATTCGGGCTAAAAAAGTAACATGTCTTCCTTTTCTGTCTGGGTTATCATAATGCGTATCGGTAATTACATCTTTTAATATTACATTGTCTAAAAAAGGATCTTTTGATATTGTGATTTTAGTATCAAAAGGATTCAATAGTGCTTCCTGAGAAGTAATCGTGCCGTTTTGAGCAGAAAAATAAAAACTTCCCTGAATGGCCATACCGGCACTGGTTCCTCCTACAACTACTTTTTTGTTTGTAATAGCATTATTGATTGCTTCAGAAATTGGCGTGTTTCTCCAATACAAAATATATTCCCATTGATCACCGCCGGCAAACCAAATCGCCTCTGCATTATTTATTTTCTCCAGAATATATTTATCTGAATTTGCTTTGGCGTTTTTAAAAACAATAGTTTCAACAGAATTAACAGCAACGCCCAAAGAATTGAATAAATAAGAATTATAACCATCAGACCCGGAAGTTCTTAATACCAAAACATCTCCGCCATCGGCTCTTTTTAAAAACCATTTCATTGCTTCATCATTTTCGGCCGCTCCTCCCATTAAGCAAATTCCGCCTTGGGGAGTCGTGATTTTATCCACTTTATTTCCTGTAAAATAAGACTGGTAGTTTTTTACTTCTGGATTTTGCGGAACTGGATTTTCGGAATTGTTTTCAGAAGAACAAGCGCTTAAAATAAACAGAAATGTTATCGCTAATATTTTCATTTTAGAATGATTTACCAATTAAACAAATACAACGGAGGGAGAATCAGCAGCATGGACGCTATTAAAAATACCAACATTCTTGGCAGCATCCATTTGAACCATTTACTATATGGTATTTTAGCCAAAGAAAGCGCTCCCATTGTAACACCGCTTGTTGGAATGATAAGATTTGTAAAGCCGTCACCCAATTGAAAGGTAAGTACTGCCATTTGCCTGCTTATTTCAGATGCATCACAAATTGGAATAATTATAGGCATGGTTAACGAAGCTTGTCCAGATCCTGACGGAATGAAAAAGTTTAAAAACGATTGGAAAAAAAAGATGCATTCTGCAGATACAGCGGTTGGTGTATTTTGTGTTATTGCCACTATGGAATTGAGTATTGTATCAATAATTTTGCCTTCCTGTGCAATAATCAAAAGCCCTTTGGCCAGCCCAATTACCAAAGCTGCAGTCATCATGTCTTTGGCTCCTAACACAAAGGCATCGATAGCTTTTGACATTGACATTCTGTAAATAATGGAAACAAAAATGGCTAAGGCCAAAAACAAAGCCGCAATTTCGTTTATGTACCAATCATAATTACTCACTCCATAAATTAATATGAAAATTAAAGCAAAAAGCGCATATAGTATTATTTTTCTTCGTCCATCTAATTTAAAATCTGGTACCTCGTGATTAATATCTTTTTCATCAGTAATGCCAAATAATAAACTTTTTTGAGGATTTTTTTCAATTTTTACAGCATAATGTGTAATTACGGCGCAGGCGCATGTTGTTAAAACAAACCAGACAAAAATTCTATATTCCATTCCGCTAAAAATTGGAATTTGTGCAATACCCTGCGCAATACCAATAGTAAACGGGTTGCTAAAAGCGCCCCCAAAACCAACACCAGTCCCCACAATAGGAATTGCGGCACCAACAATTGCATCATAACCCATGGCTTTTGCCATGGGTACAGTAATCAAAATAAAGATTAAGATTTCTTCGCTCATACCAAAAGTAGCGCCAGCAAAAGAAAACAATACAATTAAAAATGGAACAATGAAAATTTTATGTTTTGGCCTTTTCTGGCTAAACTCAATTACATTAAAAAGTCCGGCATTTATGGCACCTGTCAGGTTTATAATTGAAAAGGCGCCTCCAACCAAAAACACAAATGCAATAATTTGTGATGCCGAAATAAAACCTTTTATCGGAGCTTCTAAAAAAGCCTTAACCCCTTGCGGTGAAGATGATACATGTTTGTAAGAGCCTGCAATAATTTTCTCGGTATTGTTTGTGATAGTCCTATCAAACTCTCCTGCAGGAATTACCCATGTTAAACCAATAAAAAGAACAGTTATCACTAAAATAATGGTAATTGTGTCTGGAAATTTTTGGATTAATTTCATTTTTTATACATTTTTAATTTTTCTTCACTGGGAGTCGCAATTTACGTTAGAAGTGCCTGATTATAGCTCTTCCTCATCCCAGATAAATACCTTTTTTTCATTCTTTTTTTCATTTATAAAACCGCGATACATTCCTTGAGAATTATATGAAAAATTAATATTTCCATGCTTATCAATTGCGATAAGTCCTCCTTCTCCTCCCAGCTGTGTCAAATGTCCTTTGATCGTTACTTCAGTGGCTTGCGCGAGAGACATTTTCCCAAATTCCATTAAATTTGAGACCATTGAAGCGACCGTAGCTCTTATAAAATATTCTCCAACCCCTGTGCAGGATACACCACAAGTTTTATTATTGGCATAAGTCCCGGCTCCAATAATGGCAGAGTCGCCTATGCGCCCGTCCAATTTATTGGTCATTCCTCCTGTTGAAGTTGCTGCGGCTATATTACCATTTCTATCAATAGCAACAGCACCAACTGTTCCCATCTTTAAATTAGTGTGATCCAGAAAGCTTGCGGTTTCAGAAATCTTTTTAGCCTCTAAAAATTGTTCTTTTCTAAAATCTGTGTCAAAGTAATCGTTTTCTACTAATTCATGATTAGTTTGTTCTGCCAAATTATCAGCAGCTACACCAGAAATCATTATAAGATCTTTATTTTCTAATAAGCTTTTGGCAAATAAAACGGGATTTTTTATTTTCATACTGTTTGCTACCGCTCCGGCCTCTAATGTAGCACCATCCATTATTGACGCTTCGAGCAAATGTTTCCCTTCACGGGAATAAACCGCGCCTTTTCCTGCATTAAAATGAATGCTGTTTTCTAAAGCTACTACGGCAGCAGCTACTGCATCAACAGCATTACCGCCTTCTGCTAAAATTTTTTCTCCTGCATTAAGAGCAAGGATTAAGTCATTTTTTATTATTTTTTTATCGGTTTGTGATAGATTCTCGGGAGTTATTACACCAGCACCTCCATGTATACAAAGTGCAAATGGCATTTTATTTATCATTTTTTCTTTTTTTTTGATTATGAAGAAGACTGCTAGGCGGAATACATTTTTTATAGATTAACTCCGCTTTAGCAGCTTTCAATAGGATTTAATATCCCGGATTTTGTTCTAATTTACCGCGTGAAATGGTAATTTCATTTTGCGGTATCGGATAAGTTGTTCTGAAAGCAGGAATATTTAAAATCGAGGTTGCTTTACCCAGTCTTACTAAAGTAAACCACTGATGTCCTTCAAAGCCTAATTCTCTTTTATTTTCTTCAATTAAAATATTGACAAAAGCATCTAGATTTGGAACATCTGCCAAGGTGTAAGGCTGGGCAGGTAAAGATCTTTGACGCACAACATTTAAATCAGACAAAGCCAAGGTTAAATTTTGAGGATCTTTTTTTGCCAATGCTTCTGCACGAATCAGATAAATTTCTGAAAGTTTGATGATGATTGCGTTACCATCTATTTCGCTGTCGCGGGTTCCATATTTATCGCAGTAAACTTCTTTTCCTGAATCATAATATTTATAGCTTCTTGGATCATTGTCATCGTCCATTGGTTTGAAAAAACTACTGTAATCAGCAGAAACTTCTGGCGGTGAAACTGATAAAAACTCCGTTAAGCTATTACCGTCGATACCTAAAAATTGTAACTCTAATATAGCTTCGGCTGAACCTTCAACATCATAAATATCATTATATTTTGTATTTAATTTATACGTACTATTGCTAATTACTTTATTCGCATATAGTATAGCATTATCATAGTCTCCTTGATATAAATAAACTCTTGCAAGTAACGCTTCGGCAGCAGCCTTTGTAATAAAAAATCTATTGCTGTCGTATTTTAAAATTGCGACAGCTTCTTTTAGATCTGAAATAATTTGCTGATAAGACTGCGCAACAGTTGACCTTGAAACTTCAAGCGCCGATTTTGCATCCAGATATTTAGTTGAAACAGGAATACCATATTTTGAGTTTGGATCTGTAAATTGCCCGAATTGGCGCAAAGCATCAAAATGCCCTAATGCTCTGCAAAAAAGGGCAGTTCCTTTAGAATTATCATCTTTCAGCTGAAGTTCTTCCATTTTCTGCAAAATCAAATTACTGGCATTAACAAGCGTATAAACATTTACCCAATTGCTTTGGATATAAGCATTTGATGGCGGCACAATAGCATTGTCCAATTGCGTAAAACGTTCCTGAAAACCTGTTGCATCAGCATTTCCGCCTGTTAATTCTTGAGCCAATATAAATTCGCCACCGTAGTAAGTACCACTTTGCATCACATCATATAATCCAACAGCGGCTGCTTTTAGTGAAATATTGTCTGTTATGGCAGTTGCCGCCGGAATTTCATCATCTAATTTAGTGTCCAGTACATCATCACATCCTAAAACTGTAAAGGCAAGTAACATGGACAAGAATAAATATATCTTTTTATTTTTCATGATTTCGAATTTTAAAATGTTGTACTTAATCCTAATGTAAAGGTGCGTGCCTGACCTAGAGTTCCAAAATCTTCCCCTTGCAGAATATTTAAATCTTCCTGACTTGAAGTATTTGTCGAAACCTCTGGGTCGAAACCTAAATAATCGGTTATGGTAAATAAATTTTGAGCTTGTATATACAGAGAAAGACTATTCAAACCTATTTTATGAATAACATCTGAAGGTAATTTATAAGCAAGACTTAACGTTTTCAGTCTGATATAATCGCCATTTTCTAAAAACTGCGTGCTAAAACGCTGCATTTGTCCATCTTTTGTAGAAGGTCTTGGCACATCTGTAATTTGGCCTGGAGTTCTCCAATAATTATCATATACTCTTTCGCTTATGTTAGAATATGGAATGCCGCTTTTTGTATAACCATAATTATCATAAACATGTCGGCTTTGGTTGAATATTTTGTTTCCACCAGAGAACATGAAGTTTGCTGTTAAGGTAAATCCTTTGTAGGTAAAGTTATTGCTCCATCCGCCAAAATACGTTGGCAATGCGCCACCAACTATTTGTCTGTCAGAGAAATCAATAATTCCATCCTTATTTACGTCATCAAATTTTGCATCTCCCGTTTGTGGATCAACACCCAAAAATTTAATTAAATATAAAGTACTTACCTCTTGTCCTTCCTTAAGGATATGGTTTCTTCCTACTTCTTCTCCATCGTTGATTAATTTTTTAATCTTATTGTCAAGCAGCGTTAGATTTATACCTGTATTCCATTTAAAATCATTTCCATCAAAAACAGCAGCGTTAATTCCAAATTCAAATCCTTTATTTTCTATAGCGCCAACATTTTGATAAACAGAGTTAAAACCTGTAAGTCCCGAAACTTTTGCCTGCAACAAAAGATCATCGGTTTGTTTATTGAAATAATCAGCCGTTAAAGTAATTCGGTTTTTAAATAATCCTAAATCTAAACCTATATCGAGTTGTTTTGTTTTTTCCCAGCCCAGATCCGGATTCTCCAATCGGTTAGGCGCTATTCCCGGAACTCCATTATAATTTGCATTCAAAGTATAAGTTCCTCTCCAGTTTGATCCAATTTCCTGATTTCCTGTAAGTCCGTAACTCGCCCTAATTTTAAGATCAGATACGCTTTCAATTTTAAAAAATTTCTCTTTATTAATTCTCCAAGCTAATGATCCAGAAGGAAAATAACCATATTGATTATTCTCACCAAAACGAGAAGAACCATCAGCCCTCAAAGTAAATGATGTAATATATTTGTCATCGTAAACATAATTTGCTCTTCCAAAAAAGGATTGTAAACCATATTGGTTTCTACCTGAAGAACTAGCTATGATCGTACTTGCCGCCGAAATACTAGATGTTGTGTTGGTTGCATAACCTACACCTGACTGATCAGAAAAACGGGTTTCATTTTCTTGTATGGTCCAGCCTAATATGGCACCGAAATTATGCTTTTCGCCAAATTGTTTATTGTAGTTTAATGTATTTTCTACAAGCCAGTTGGTTTCTTCATAAGTGGCATAAATTCCCTCACCTGTTTTCGATTTATTTGTACCAGAAGGAACATAAGAATCTTCAACCAAGTTGGAATATTCTAATGAAAAAGAAGATTTAAATTTTAAATCCGGAATAATTTTCCATTCAACATATGCTGAGCCTTGTAAACGTGTAGATTGAGAAGTGTTTTTATATTCGTTGGCAATTTGCACAGGATTTTCAAGCGGCCACCAAGTGTTGTATTTAAAAGGATTGGTATACTTCCCATTTTCATCATAAATTGGTTCAGTAGGATCCCAGCCTTGCGCATTGATTACCACTCCATATTCATCATTTTCGCCAATTGTTCGCTGATGATTACTACGAGTTATAAAAAATGTATTTCCTACTTTGAATTTTTCATTAATATTATGATCCAGATTCATGCGGGCACTTAATCTCTTAAAGCCTTGCCCCAATTGAATTCCTTCCTGATTATAATAGTTTCCGCTTAAGTAATAGCTTGTTTTTTCACTTCCTCCTTTAACGCTAAGATCTAAATTTTGGGTTACACCAACTCTAAAGATTTCATCGTAGATATTGGTATTGATTCCTTTTGAAGTATCAATCCAGTCAAAATAATCAGAACCTAGTCCGTCAAATTCTGCAGCGGTGTTAAAAAACTTTTTAAACTTCTCGCTGTCAACCATTTTTGGATATTTCGAAATTTGTGCGAACGAAGTATAGTAATTAACATCTATAGTACTTTTACCAGTTTTACCTCTTTTTGTGGTAATTAAGATTACACCATTTGCACCCCTTGATCCATATATTGCTGCTGCGGCAGCATCCTTTAAAATTGTAAAAGAATCGATATCGTTTGGGCTCAAATCCGCTAAAGGATTAACCGGCTGTATATTTGCATTCAATGCTGAATTGTTTCTGGATACTACAGGAATTCCGTCTATAATATACAAAGGCTGGCTGCTGGCTGAAATAGAAGAAACCCCGCGGATATTAACACTCACAGCGCTACCCGGCGTGGCAGATGATGAACTTATATTTACTCCGGGAGTTTGTCCCTGAAGACTGTTTTCAAAACTAGAAGAAGTTCCCTGAGGTAAATCTTTGGTTTTTATGGATTGAATACTGGAACTTACATCTTTTTTAGATTGTGTTCCATAACCTATAATCACTACTTCATCAAGACTTTGTCCCTGTCCGGATGTCATATAGATCGTGTAATTCAATTTTTCATCTATATTCACTTTTTGAGTTTGGAATCCCATATAAGATAACTCAATTGTAGTGCTGTTTTCAGGTAACTGAAGTTGAAATTTTCCGTCAAAATCTGTAACTGTGCCTGCTTTTGAATTAGGAACAATAACATTTACTCCTACCATAGGTATATTGGATTGCTTGTCTATAACTGTTCCTTTTATAGTTTTTTGTGCATATGTTGAAATGCATGACAACAACACAGCAATTAGTTTTAGTTTTTTGTTTGGTTTCATTTTCTTAGTTTAAAATTTGATAAAATTGACAATAGAAACGCCTTAACGATTCATAAAAATGAAGCGTTTTGGGCATAAAAATCTGTAAACTGAGAATGGAAACTTTTTAACAATTGAATATTGGCTGCAAACCTTTTAGATAAAGTGATTTGCAATCAATACAACGGTTTAATAAATTGGTAAAATTCATTTGGTTTGGTTTGGTTGAGAAAATAAAAAATACAATAATGATACTAAACACTTTAGGAATAGTGTTTAAACATCTTTTCTTCAACAATTAAAGATAGGCTGAAGACCTCTCAAAGTAAGAGATTTTGATTTTGCGATTGTATTTGCTTTTCCTGCAATCAAAATAGAGTGATTTTATTTGATGTTAAAAATAGAAAAAAAATTGAACCAAAAAATAAAAATTACAATTTAATATAAATTATATCCATTTTTTTGGTTTTTACACTGATTTTTCTTCATAATTTTAAGACTTCATTTAAATTAAACAAAGATATTTTCCAAATATTTACTATTAGGAAGCATATCATTGACAGCTTCCTAATAGAAAAAAAATACCTCTCATAAATAAAAATAGCACAAAATATTGATCACCATTTCCTGCAAAGCATTTAAAAAAAAATTATTTTAAAATTATAAATTTAGAACGTTTTACAACTTTGTCGCCTCTTTTGATAGAAAGCAGGTATTGTCCATCTTTTAAATCTGAAACATTTACATCTATTCTATTTTGTCCCAAGTCTCCCTTTGCATCGATTGTTTTTAAAAGCGAAGCATTTAGGTCATATATAGAAACTTGAATGTTTTCCTTTTCTGTCAATCCAAAATCAATTTTAAGAATATCTGCAGTCGGGTTTGGGTAAATTACTATTTCAGTATTAGTCTCTTCAATATTTTTGCTTTCCATCAATTTTGCAGTTCCGCCAGAAACATTCAATGTATAATCTTCTGTTTCTCCATAAGTATAAGTCCCGCAAGAAGATGTAATTGAATTATAGCTTACTATGATTCTCATGCGTATATTGCCATTAACTGCTGATGTCGGTATAGTAATTTGAGGTGTCAAAGTTGCACTGCTGAAAACAGAATACACTTCTTCTCCCGAATCAGTAAAAACACCATTGTTATTAAAATCAATAAAAACTTTCCAGTATAATTTTCTAGTGGCACTAAATCCTGGTGTTAATGTCAATGTAGTCGCGGTTCCTTTAGTTATAGTGGTTACTTGTGAAGAAAAATCAGCGTAACCTCCATTTGAATTACTTAAGTTATTAATACTTCCAATTGCAACCTTTTTGATCCATTCTCTACTAGCATCACTACCTGCAGAAGAACAGTAAATTACCGTACCACCCCCGCCGCCTGACGTTCCGAGTGTTTCAGTCAAAGTTCCATTAACTACTTTAATCACGCCATAACTAGCTTTAGATCCTGAAACTGTCGTCCAATCGTTTAAATTAAGCGTAGTAGAACCTGTTGTATCGCCTTCAATTTTGATGATTTTTACTCCCTTTCCGTTATTGTTCCAGGTTAAAGCAGAGCCTGAAGTTACAGTTTCTGGCAACGAAGTCGTATCAAACTGATAAAAATAAGCATAGTTTCCAGTTGCAGGAGCAAAAACCTTAGCAATACCATTTTGGTCAATACAAACTGCCGTTTTTTCATAAACTCCAATTCCTTTAGCATTTATACCAGCACCTAAATCTTTCCACATTCTGGCGATAAAAGCTGTCTGTCTTCCTCTTCGATCAGGATTATTATAATGTGTATCTGTAATTACGTTAGCCAATATCGGGTTGTTTAAAAAATCATTAGCTCCAATCGTCATGTCTGAATTATAGGGATTAGCCAAGGCCTGAGCAGAAGTAACACTTGCGTTTGCTGCACTGTAATAATACTTCCCTTGAATGGCGCATCCTGCGCTGGTTCCTCCAACAGGGACTTTTTTTGTATTGATAAGATAATTTATGGCATCTTCTACCGGAGTGTCTTTCCAATAAGAAACATAAGTAGCCTGATCTCCACCGGCAATAAATAAAGCTTCGGCATTTCTAATTTTTGTGGCAATTTCTGCAATACTTGCCTTTGCTCTGGTATCTATTAAAATGGTTTCTACAGAGTTTACTGCTCCCAATCCATAAATATAATCGTTGTAAGCTCCTGTACCAGAAGATCTAATAACAACAAAATCTCCACCTCCTGATTTTTGTATCATCCATTTTATGGCGTCATCATTGTCTGTGCCGCCTCCCATTAAGCATGTACCTCCCGTAGTCGTGGTGTTAACATCCGAAGCACTTCCCGTTATCCAGCTTGTATAAGTTTGTGAATAGGTAAAATTTATAGCAAATAGCATTAGTAAAATATTCAAATGATTCTTCCTGATATTGTAAATATTTTTCATGATATGTTTTTTGTTTAATGTTAAAATTTAAAAACTAACAATAGCGCTAAAATTGCATATCATATAAAATGCTTAAAAACAGAATAGAAAAATGATTGCACAATTTTAAATGCTATTGAAAATTATATTCAATGTTTTAAAATTTAAATAATATGGAATAGTCTTTTCGATACAATTTTGAAGAATAGTAAAGAAATTAAGGAATTGTACCGGAAACTATCAGGAAAAGTATTTTCAACAATTGAATATTGGCTGCAATCCTTTCAAATAAAGTGATTTGCAATCAATACAAACGAGTGCTAAGTGATTATAGTTCATTTTTTTTGTGATTCAGAAAATTAAAAATAAAACAACTAAATAGTAAATAGAAGCCTTTTGAAAAAGCAAAGTTTAATACTTGTTCTTCAACAATTAAATATAGGCTGAAGACCTCTTAAAGTAAGAGATTTAGTTTTTAAAATTTTATTTATTTTCCTAGAAATCAAAACAGTAGATTTTATTTTATCAAAAGTATTAAAAAAAATGATTCAGCAAAAAAAATTAATAGTTTTATTAAAATAAATTCAATGATTATAATTTTTACATAAATATAATTCACGAAAAACAAAATATAATTGAATAAATAAGATTATCGATTTATCTAATGAGTTTTTCTATCTGTAATTTAAATTACTCTGATTGATCGTGTTTGTTTTAAATTTTCATAATAAACTCAACTATAAATTGTCTAACTTTTAATAAATAAGATTAAACAAAACAAATTTTAATTAGTAACTTAGTTTTGTAATTTTTCCTTTTTTAAAAATATAAACATTCTGTTTTTATGAATACAAAATTTAGCAGCTTTTCTGTTCTTGAACTGGATCGCATAATTGAAATGGCATGGGAAGACAGAACCACTTTTGATGCGATTAAATTTCAATTTAATTTATCTGAAGCTGATGTAAAAGCTTTAATGAAAAAAGAATTAAAATTCAGCAGTTATAAATTATGGCGCAGACGAGTTGAGAACTGCAAAACCAAACATGCAGCAAAACGTAGTGCTAAAATAGATCGTTTTAAATGCAGCAGACAGCGCGCTATTTCAAACAATAAAATTTCAAAACGAAGATGATAAAACGATTTGCAGATTCAAAGATATGAACCGCAAATAATGAGTATAAAAAAAGCGATTAAAAAATATTTTAATCGCTTTTTAAATTTCTAAAACCTTAAAGATTAAATCAGTATTTCAGTGAAACAATGATTTGTAAATCTAAAATACCGGCAGCAAGACTTTATCAATTACATGAATAATTCCATTTGAACATTGTACATCTGTCGCAATAATATTGCTTACTCTTCCACTGGCATCTGTAATTTTTGGACCACCGGTTAAGCCAACTGTAAAGTTTTGTCCTGCAAACGTACTTACTACCTGCCCATTTGTTAAAGCAGATGATTGTACATTTGCTCCAACAACTACATGATATTTCAAAGTTGTTTCAAGGACATTGGCAGGGATTGCGGCAAGCCCAGAAAATTCAGTTTCGGTAAGAAATGCAGTAAAAGCAGCATTAGTAGGAGCAAAAACTGTAAAAGGAGAATTGGTTGTTCCTGATAATGTTCCAACAAAACCCGATGCAGAATTATAAGTCAAAGCCGCTACTAATGTTGTAAAATTCTTATTAGCAATTGCATGATTTACAATGGTAGGAAGTCCGATAACACCATCAACAATATGAATAACTCCATTTGATGCTTCAATATCTGCTGTTGTTACTGTTGCACCTCCATTATTTTTACCGCCGTTTATATCAACACTAGTTCCTTTTTCCAAATACATACTAATTGTGTTTGAGGTTGAGGCACTACCTTTGGCCAATGTTTTAACATAGCCTGTCGAAATTTCGGTTGATTTAACTTTCGTGCTTAAAACATGGTTGAGTAATATTTCTTTTAATGCCGGCACCGGGACCGCATCAAGATTAGCATAGCCTTTGGCTGATAGAAAAGCAGCAAAAGCTGTGTTAGTAGGCGCAAAAACGGTATAAGAACCGGAAGAGTTCAATGTGGCAGTAAGGCCTGCTTTATCCAAAGCAGCAACCAAAGAGCTAAGATTAGAATTTGTTTTAGCAACAGACACTATTGTCTGAGGTTCTTGAGATGAATTATCATCATCATTACTGCATGAAATACTGACTAAAGCAATTAAGACTAAAAAAGCAATTAATTTAAATTTGATCGTTTTCATAATATTTTTTTTTGATTTGTCATACTAAGTTAATTAATTTTGTTTAACAAAACCAAAAAAAAGTTAAACAAAATTAAAACTTTAACATTTTTAAATCACTACAATTCAATTAGTTATAATTAATAAATCTAAACACATATTGATTTATATGCCATACTTTTTCATAGATTAAAAAAAGATTTTTTTTCGATATTTATACTTATATTTAGTTTCACTTATAAATCAGACAATGAGAAAACTGCATATGATTTTAGTTGCGCTAATGCTTTCACATTATATCTGTGCTCAAAATCAGGTTAGTGATAGTATTCATCCTGATACGGTGCAGAACATAAAATTCAGCTATAAGCAGCTCATAATTCCTGGAATTCTGATTGGATATGGTTTTTGGGGAATGGAAAGCGGCCAGATAAAAAGTTTCAATTTTCAGATTCGCGAAGAATTAACCGAAAACATTGACCGTAAAGTGACAATAGATGATTTCTCCCGATATGCGCCTGCTGTTTCTGTATATGCGCTGAATGCTTTTGGTGTTGAAGGAAAGAACAATCTCAGAGACCGTTCTGTAATTTTAGCCACTTCTACGATTTTTACGGTCGTAACCGTTTTTGGTTTAAAATCGATTACAAATGTTGAAAGACCGGACGGAACTTCAAATGATTCTTTTCCCTCGGGACATACCGCAATTGCTTTTGCAGGAGCTGAATTTTTATATCAGGAATATAAAGATAAATCAGTCTGGTACGGTATTGCCGGATATGCTGTTGCTGCAGGAACAGGAATTTTCAGAATGTACAATAACAGGCATTGGCTAACCGATGTTGCTGCAGGAGCCGGGATCGGTATACTAAGCACTAAAGCAGCGTACTGGTTAAATCCATACATAACCAGAAAACTGTTTCATAAATCTGAAAATAAAACTACTTTCTTGCTGATGCCTTCTTATGATGGTCAATATTTTAGAATTTCATTGGCAAAAAGTTTTTAAATACTGCCAGAAAAAAGGAACTTAAAGATACTTTTAAATTATTTATTTATCTTATTTCAGGTGCTGATCTGTTAATTTATTAATCATGCCGTTAAAAATAAAACCATGAAAAGGCAGCACAGCATACCAGTACAGCTTTCCCGCAATTCCTTTTGGCCTGAAGGTTGCAGCCTGATATAAAGTATCGTTAAAAATTTTAAATTCCAGCCAGGCATCACCAGGCAATATCATTTCGGCAAACAGAATTAGTTTTCCCTGCTGTTTATCAGCATAAACAACACGCCAAAAGTCAAGTACATCTCCGGCATGAATATCATGTCTGTTTGTTCTGCCTCGTCTTACTCCTACACCGCCAAAAATTTTGTCTATAAAACCCCGAAGACTCCATAACCAGTCTGCATAATACCAGCCAGTCTCTCCGCCAATTGACCAGATTTTTGCGATAACTGCGTCCCGGTCTTTAATTTTTCTTTTTCTTCTGTCAATAAAACAATCTTTTTTAGGCACTTTTAGATAATATCCTACGCTTCCTTTAAACCGTCCGCTGATTTGCGAATCTTTCCAGCTGGAAGCTACAGCATCTTCGTCAATTTTTATCAATGCGTTTTGCAGAGCCTGCTGGTATCTTATAGGTTTAATATCCAATAAATCATTTATTCTATTATCCCTGCAGACCACTTCTACTTTCATACTGCTTACTAAAGCTGATGCAAGTTTAAAAGATGTAGAGGTTATGAAATACAGCCAGTACGAAGATAATTTTGGCGTCATTACAGGTAAGGTAAAAATGAATCTTTTGAGTTTTTTAACCTCAGCCAGTTTTAAGAGCATTTCTTTATAAGAAAGTATATCCGGCCCGCCAATATCAAAACTTTGACCGTATGTTTTAGGGTTCAGCAAGGCTTTCATTAAAAACTCTAAAACATCAGCAATACCAATAGGCTGGCATTTGGTGTTAAGCCATTTTGGAGTAACCATAACCGGCAGTTTATTAATTAAATCCAGCATAATTTCAAAAGAAGCACTGCCCGATCCCACAATTATTCCTGCTCTGAGAGCGGTAACTGGAGTGGTTCCTTTTTTTAGAATTTCCTCGACTGCTTTTCGGGATGACAAATGCTTAGACAATGATTTTTCATTTACAATACCACTTAAATAAATAATCTGTTCTGCGCTTGTTTTATTAATTTTTTCCATGAAATTAACCGCAGAAATACTTTCGAGCTCATCATAATTTGAAGCTCCTGACATGGAATGAATTAGATAATAAGCAGCATTAATATCAGCAGGGATTTTCTCTGTACTCTGCTGATCCAAAAAATCAACTTCAATGAGCTGTATATTCTGCCTGTATTTTCCTCCATAATAAAATCTGCTTTTATCCCGAACGCAACATATCACTTCATGCCCCTGCTCAAGCAGCAAAGGCAGAAGTCTTTTGCCAATATATCCTGTTGCACCGGTTAATAGAATTTTCATTTCTTAAAAATTATAATTTAAAACTGACCAGCCCATAATCCATTTGGAAAATCTGTCCCGAAATTGACCCGGCGGCTTTCGAAATGAGATAATCTGCCATCTGCGCTGCTTCCTGAGGTTTCAAATAGCTTTTTAGTGGATGACGCTCAGCCATATTCTCTTTCATGCGGTCATTTCTCAAAATAGAAGCAGACAACGAAGTCTCGGTAATCGTAGGCGCAATAGCATTAATACGAATTGTAGGAGCCAGCTCTGCTCCTAATGATTTAACAAGACCTTCTACCCCTCCCTTTGCAGCGGCAATACTGGCGTGAAAAGGCATTCCCAGTTTTACTGCAACCGTACTGAAAACAACTATAGATGGATTTGTTCCTCGTTTTAAGGCTGGCAAATAGTGTTGTATCGCTTTTACAGCCCCAATAACATTGATTTCAAAATCATTCCTGAAATCGTCAATACTCAAACTAAGAATCGGTTTCAAATTTATCGATCCCGGACAGTAAATAAGAGCATCTATATTTTCAATTTCGGGAAGTGTATCTTGTAAAATATCTGCCGAATAATGAATTAAATTTGAATGTGTAATTTCAGGAGCAGTTCTGCTAATGTTATACACCATTCTTTTTTCTAACTGCTGTAAGAGTATTGCATTTCCAATTCCCTTACTGCCTCCAATTACTACAATTTTTTCCATTTTTCTCCAGTAAATTAAAAACGCTTTAAAAGCTCAGATTATGGTATTAGCTTTAAAGGTTTTATTTATACTATAAAGATAATTAATGTTTAACTTTTATCAAAAAAGATTAAACAAAATTTCATAATAAAACTTTATCTGCAGAATTCCATTAAGTATATATAGAGAAAAAAGGATCTCTCTATCTCTGATTATTAATTCGGAGAGAATATAAATACATCATTTGTTTCATTTAATGCTTCAAATATGCTATTCTAATTATTACTGTAAAACTACATTTACAGACTTGTATTCAAAAACTATCTAGTATAAAACCAAAAACAAAATGATGAAAAAACAAATTAAAAGATATGCCTTTTTAATGCTGGTCATTTCTGGAAGCAGTTATGCACAAACAAAAAAATATATGGATACCAATAAACCTATTGAAGAACGAATTTCACTTTTGATGAAAGAAATGACATTAGAAGAAAAAGTGGGACAAATGAATCAATATAATGGTTCCTGGGATGTTACCGGACCAAAACCAGAATCTGGATCTAATGAAGAAAAATACAATAATATAAAAAAAGGATGGGTAGGTTCTATGTTGACCGTTAGAGGCGTAAAAGAAGTGAGAGCCGTACAAAAAATAGCGGTTGAGGAAACGCGCCTTGGTATTCCCTTAATTTTTGGTTTTGATGTAATACACGGCTATAAAACGCTCAGCCCAATTCCGTTGGCAGAAGCTGCGAGCTGGGATTTAGAAGCCATTAAAAATTCTGCACGTGTGGCTGCTCTTGAAGCTTCTGCTTCGGGACTAAACTGGACTTTTGCTCCAAATGTTGATATTTCAAATGATGCAAGATGGGGAAGAGTTATGGAAGGTGCCGGCGAAGATCCTTATTTGGGAAGTAAGATCGCTGCAGCAAGGGTTAAAGGTTTTCAGGGTAATCTTGACAATACTTCAATTATTGCCTGTGCTAAGCATTTTGCCGCTTATGGTTTTGTCGAAGCAGGCCGCGAATACAACAGCGTTGACATGAGTAATTCGAAACTTTATAATACAGTGCTGCCGCCTTTTAAAGCAACCGTAGATGCCGGAATTCGCACTTTTATGAATTCATTTAATACTTTAAACGGAATTCCTGCTACCGGAAATAGCTTTTTACAAAGAGATATTCTAAAAGGAGCCTGGGGTTTTAAAGGTTTTGTTGTTTCTGACTGGGCTTCTATAGGCGAAATGATTACACACGGTTATGCCGCTGATGGTGCCGATGCCGCTAAAAAAGCAGCGATTGCAGGCTCTGATATGGACATGGAATCAAATGTTTATGTAACAGAATTGGCAAAACTGGTAAAAAAAGGAATCGTAAAAGAAAGTGTGATTGACGATGCTGTACGCAGAATTCTTCGTGTAAAATTTGAATTAGGCTTATTTGACAATCCGTATAAGTATTGCGATGAAGCCCGCGAAAAATCAAATATTGGCAGCAGTGCAAATAATGAAAGCGTACTTGATATGGCCAAAAAATCGATTGTTTTATTAAAGAATGATAAAAACCTGCTGCCGTTAAAAAAATCAGGTGCAAAAATTGCCTTAATCGGTGCTTTGGCAAATGATAAAAACAGTCCGCTGGGAAGCTGGAGAATTGCTGCAGATGACAATACTGCAGTGTCGGTTCTTGAAGGAATGCAGCAATACAAAGACAATTTACTGGTTTATGAAAAAGGAACGGATGTTGCTTTAAATAAACAAAGCTTTTTAAACGAGGTAAAAGTAAATACAACTGATTTTTCCGGATTTGAAGCAGCAAAAAAAGCAGCAAAAGAAGCAGATGTTGTTGTAATGGTTTTAGGCGAAATTGGCTATCAAAGCGGTGAAGCACGCAGCAGAACAGATTTAAATTTACCAGGAAATCAACAGCAATTATTGGAAGAAGTTTACAAAGTAAATCCTAATATTGTTTTGGTTTTAAACAATGGGCGTCCGTTAAGTATTCCTTGGGCGGCAGAAAATATTCCTGCTATTGTCGAAGCATGGCATTTAGGAACTCAAACCGGAAATGCTGTTGCTCAGGTTTTATATGGAGATTATAACCCAAGCGGAAAACTGCCAATGTCTTTCCCTAGAAATGTTGGCCAATGCCCAATTTATTACAATTTATACAATACCGGAAGACCTACAGATAAAGATCAGAATGTTTTTTGGTCGCATTATTCTGATGTTGAGAAAACACCTTTATACCCTTTTGGTTATGGATTAAGCTATACTTCTTTCGCTTATAAAAATTTAAAAATAGCAAAACCTTCATTTCAAAAAGGAGAAAAAATCGAAGTTTCGGTTGACGTTACCAATACAGGAAATTTTGACGGAAAAGAAGTCGTTCAATTGTACCTAAATGATCCTGTTGCCAATATTGTAAGACCCGTAAAAGAATTAAAAGGTTTTGAACTTATCGAATTAAAAAAAGGAGAAACCAAAACAATTCAGTTTACATTAACCGATAAGGAAATTGGTTTTTATGATAACAATGGTAAATTTTTAGTAGAACCGGGCTTGTTTAATGTTATGGTAGGCTGGAATTCAAATGAAGGGCTTACAAGCAAATTTGAACTAAAATAAAAAATTAAACACATAAAACCATAGGGTTATTATTGCTAAGAAAGAAGTTAAAAAAGGAACTCGTTTCTAACACATAGCTATAGCTATGTATATTGAAATAAGTGAAACGCCTTTTTTAAGCAAACAAAAGCTATATTTCTATGTGTTAAAAAAAACTACTCCCGAAGATTAACAATTCTATATCCTGAGTACGATAATTCCTTATAAGGTTATTATTCGAACTCAGGATTTTGGCAATATGTCAAATTTGAATAAAAAAAATTAAGTGTTCTGTTTAGTTTTATTAATATTGTTTCCTATAAGCCTTAAAAAGAATCCTTTCGAAAAATTTTAATTCAAAATTAAGCAGCAAAATAATACTGTTACATCTAAATGAAAAACATCAAATATATTCTTTTATGCATTTTTAGCTTTATAAACTACCTGTTTTCACAAGGTAAATTTGACAGCTATCAATTTAGGAGCATACAGGAAACTACTTCAAAAAGGGCTGTTACTTCTATTATTCAGGATAACAACGGTTTTATCTGGATTGGCACAAACGGCGCGGGTTTATACCGATATGACGGGGTAAATTATTTTGGATATAAATACGATAAAAAACCGGGATCTGTAAACAGTAACTTTATATACACCACTTTTATTGATTCAAAAAATAATTTATGGGTTGGTACTGATGAAGGTTTGTGTTTGTACAACAGAGATTTAGATAACTTTACCAGAATCAATATTGAAGATGTAATACAAAAAGGATACAGCGAACCAATTACTGTAAAAACAATTATTGAAGACAACAACGGTAATTTATTCTTAGGTGCGTATGGTTTTGGATTATTCAAACTTAATATAAAGACTTTAAAAGCCTCTTTAGTACAATCAAAAGTTCTTGAGAAACCTAATTTTTTAATAAAATCTTCGGTCAAAAATAAACAGGGGATTATTTATTTAGGAACCAGTTACGGTCTTTTGGAAATAGATTTAAACGGAAAAGTAAAGCAGGTTTATAAAGATAAATTTAAAAGAGAACCATTACTGGACGATATAGAAAATCTTGTTATAGATAAATTTGGTTATATCTGGCTCGGAACGACAGAAACAGGTCTCATCAAAATTAAACCTGAAACAGATAATTATCAATTTGAAAAATACGCTGTTACCAAAAATAAAATCCTGTCAATCGTACAAAGCAGCCTGGATTATATCGTATGCGGTACAGAAAATGACGGATTACTGGTTGTAAATTACAAAGGACAAGTACTGCGAAAATACCTGCACAGCAAATACAATAGTTTTAGTTTAAAATCCAATTCTGTCTGGTCGCTTTACGAAGACAAAGAAAAACGGCTTTGGCTGGGATATTTTAATAAAGGCCTTGGTGTCTTTGATAAACCCAACAACAAATTCAATTCGCTTGAATCACTTCCAAATAATGATAATTCTTTACAAACCAGCTTTGTAACGTCAGTAATAAAAGATAAAAAAGGAAATCTGTTAATAAGTAACGAAGGCGGCGGACTTGATATTTATAATCTTACGGATAAAAGTTATATTCACGTTAATCAAAATAACCAAAGCTATTATTCTGGTTTAGATGCGATTGATATCCAAACGATATTTATAGACAGTAAACAAAACATCTGGATTGGAAGCTGGGACCGAGGCATCTATTTTTTAAAAAATGGCACTACCCGATTCGTAAATTATAATACTTCAAATACAGGATTAAAATCGAATCGAATTTTTAGTTTCTCAGAAGACTCAAAAGGCCGGATATGGATTGGAACTTTCATTAAAGGACTTCATTATTTTGACAATAAAAACAGCACATTTGTGCATTGCGACTCTAAACCATTTACCGAAACCGCTTTAGATAATGCCTTTATTCGTAAAGTTTTTGTAGACTCAGATAATGTGCTTTGGGTTGGAACTATTTTAGGATTATATCAGGTCAGTTTAAAAGATGAATCTGGTTTTAAGGTAACAAAAATGCGCGATGCCATGTTTAGTGGTATTAATAAGTACAATAGTATTCAAAGTATTTTATCTATTTACGAATCTAACGATAAAACAATATGGTTAGGAACTGACGGTCAAGGACTATTTAGTTACAATAAAAAAAATAAGACATTTTCTAATTATGATGATTTTCCGGGTTTTAAAGAAAAGTCTGTTCGCGCTATAATTTCAGATAATAATGGCTCTTTATGGATAAGCGGCGGATCCGGTTTAACCAAACTCGATTTTAAAAATAAAAAAAGCACCAATTTTAATAAAGATGATGGTCTTATTGACAACGATTTTAATAATAATGCCGTTTTTAAAGATGGAAATGGAGAATTGTATTTTGGCGGTTATGAAGGCGTAAATTATTTTAATCCAAACGAAATCAAGAAAGCAGAAAAAGCGCCAAGATTGTATTTCAGTGATTTTAAATTATTCAATAAATCTGTAAAACCAAATGAAGAAGGTTCGCCATTGACCAAAGTAATTTCACAGACTAAAGAAATTACACTAAACTACACACAATCGGTTTTTACGATTGAATATGTGGGAATTAATTACAATTATTCTAAAAAAAATCAATACGCTTATTATCTCGAAGGTTTTGAAAAAGACTGGAATTATGCCGGAAATAACAGAACGGCAACCTATACAAACCTTGCGCCGGGCAATTATACTTTTAAAGTAAAATCAGCCAATGCAGATGGTTCCTGGAGCAATAATCAATTAGAATTAAAAATAAAAATACTGCCGCCGTGGTGGAAAACAATCTGGGCTTATTTAATATACGCCGCAATTTTAATTTTCCTGATTCGATATTTTAATACTATTTATCAAAATCGATTTAAAGCGAAGCAGGCCATTATTTTAGAAAAAGAAAAAATGATTCAGCTGGAGAAATTAAACAATAAAAAATTACAGTTTTTCACCAATATTTCGCATGAATTCAGAACGCCTTTAACGCTGATTATTAATCCGCTGGAAGATATTTTAAAAAGCAAAAAAATATCCCCGGAAATACATAACAAATTAAAAATCGTACACAAAAGTTCTGACAGACTTTCCAGACTGATTAATGAGCTTATGGATTTTAATAAATTAGAATTCAACAAAATTTCGCTTCAGGCGAAGAAAATTGAAGTCGTAACTTTTACAGAAGGAATTATTGGCTATTTTGATGAAGAAGCGGCTGCGCGAAACATTAGGGTTAATTTTGAGTCATCAATTGATGAACTCGAAGACTGGCTTGATCCAAAAATGCTGGAAAAAATACTTTTTAATATTATTTCAAACGCATTTAAATTTACTCCTGATAATGGTTCAATAACTATTGCAATAGATACTTCAGAAACTGAAAATGCCTTGATTATTCATGGCGAAAAAGTACCTTCATTCTCCATAACTATTACAGACACAGGATCTGGAATTCGCAAAAAAGATCTAAACAGGATTTTTGATCGTTTTTATCAGGTTAATAATGTCAACAAAGATTATTACGGCAGCACGGGAATTGGTTTAGAAGTCGTAAAACAATTTATTGAACTTCATAAAGGAAAAATTGAAGTTGAAAGTGAAGTTGGCGAAGGCACAAAATTTAAAGTAACATTTCCTTTAGGCAATTCTCTTTATAAGAAAAATGAAATCGTTAATGAGGTTTTCAAACCTGAAAAAAATAAAAATCAGTTTCTAGCTGAAACTATTAACAATCAAACAGATGAAGATGATTTCACGACTGAAATCATTGACAATTCTGAAGAAGAAAAGTCAAAATCATATACCGTTTTAATTGTTGAAGATAATCCTGAATTACGAAATTATCTAAAAGAAGAACTAAGCAAATCATACAAAGTGATTACTGCCGAAAATGGTAAAAAAGGCTACGAACTTGCGGTCCAAAAATTACCCGATTTAATTGTTACAGATGTTATTATGCCCGTTATGGACGGACTCCAGCTGTGCAAAAACATAAAAGGAGATTTAAAAACGAGTCATATTCCTTTATTGATGCTGTCGGCAAAAGCAATGGTAAAAGATAGATTAGAAGGAATTGATTCTGGCGCAGATATGTATTTGAGTAAACCGTTTGAGCTGGATATTTTAAAATCGAGTCTGGCACAGCTTATTACAAGCAGACAGATTATGTTTAAGAAATTTTACAGCGGTATTACCAAACAAGGCAAAGAAAAAACAACATCACTGGATAATGATTTCATTCAAAAAATTCTGCATTTTATCAATGAAAATATCAGCGAACCAGAATTGACGGTAGAACTTTTGTCATCTAAAATATACCTCAGTAGAAGTCAGCTTTATAGAAAAATAAAAACCTTAACAGGCGTTTCTGTTAACGAATTTATTCGAAATGTACGTTTAGAAAAAGCAAAACAATTAATCGAACAAGGCAACAATAATATTAATGAAATAAGCTATAAAGTTGGTTTTACTTCTCCATCTTATTTTGCCAAATGTTATAAAGTTAAATATGGTCATTTACCAAATCAGGAAAAAAAGACAAAAGAATAAAGCTATACAAACGCAATATTTAAACACATAGAAACATAGATTTAGAATGCTTAAAAAAGGCGTTTCACTTGTTTAAACAAACATAGTACACTATGTGTTAGAAACGGGTTTATTTTTATACTCTTTCTTAGCATAAAAATCTATGTTTCTATGTGTTATAATTACAACCAACGGGTAATAATTAATTATTAAAGAGCTTCGGTTTAAAACTGAAGCTCTTTTTTTGTCAGTCTATTTTTTCAAAAATCAAAGCTTTTAACTTCAATTAAAAATCAACATATCAAAAATATTGTTGTTATTTTTTAAACAAACAATATTTTTTAAGTGAAAATTTTAGCAATATCTCAGTAGTTATTTTTCTACTCAAACGATGTATTTAGCTTAAAATAAGGGTTCCGAAGCTTTTTTTGCATCATATGTTGCACAATATGCAACATCTGTTCTACAATACAACACCTCTACAATATACTTTCGTTAAGAAATATTTAAGAAAAAAGTTCTCTTGTCAAAAACTCAAAACAAACAACCGGCAGAGGATCAAAATTTTAAATATTTTCTAAAACTTAACGATTAACTATTTTTTCAAGTAAACTAACAACCAAATTTTATGCAGAAAAGAACATTAAAAAAACTATTGTGTTTAATAGTGTGTATGTGGGGAAACTTTTTCTTCGCACAAACTGTTAAAGGTAAAGTAACATCTGGAGGAGCCAACCTGCCGGGTGTTAGTGTAATAGTACAAGGAACACAAAACGGAACGGTTACCGATTTTGACGGTAGCTTTGTCCTTAACAATGTAGAACCAAAAGCATTACTGCTTTTTACTTATGTAGGTTATAAAAATTTATCATTACCAGCAGACACAAAAGGTGTTATGCAGGTTACGATGGTAAGTGACCTGGAGAAATTAAATGAAGTCGTAGTTATTGGGTACGGAACTTCAAAGCGAAAAGATATAAATGGTGCAGTCTCCTCTATCAAAGCTTCAGAAATTCAGGACAAACCCTTTGTTTCAATCGATCAGGCACTTGTAGGTAAAGCTGCCGGTGTAAATGTTACTCAAAATTCGGGAACTCCTGGAGGAGGAATTTCGGTACAGATTAGAGGAATTACTTCCATCAATGGTAATGAACCTTTGTATGTAATTGACGGAACGCCGGTTTTTGCCGATAAAAACAATGATACATTCTCATTCAGTGCTTTAGGCGGAGGAAACGGACAAACTAAAAACTCGGCTTTGTCTGGTTTAAATATTTCTGATATCGAAACCATTGACATTCTAAAAGATGCGTCGGCAACGGCAATTTATGGCTCAAATGGTGCAAACGGTGTGGTTTTGATTACAACCAAAAAAGGAAAAAAAGGAAAATCAAAATTTGCCTACGAAACCTATTTAGGAACTCAGGAAATAACCAATACAGTTGATGTTTTAAACTTACCGCAGTATGCTAAATATCAGGCCAAAATTTACACATTAAACGGCGAACCTGTTCCTTATCAATATCAAAAACCAGATTTATTAGGAAAAGGAACAAACTGGCAGGACGAACTTTTTAGAACGGCTACGATGTACAATCATCAGCTTTCATTTTCGGGAGAAAAAGAAGGAACACGTTTTTATACTTCTTTAAACTATTTTGATCAGGAAGGAATTGTTTTGAATTCAGATTTCAACAGATTATCTATGCGTTTAAATGTTGATTCTAATGTAAAATCATGGCTGAAAATTGGTAACAGCTTATCTGTAAGCAAATCGTCTCAGCAAGTGGTTAGAAATGATGACAGAGGCGGATTAGTTATGAACGCTTTAAGACAATCTCCAGAATTACCGGTTAGAGCTGCAGATGGTTCTTATGCGGGACCAACAACAGGTTTAGGATCTTCTGCTAATGAGGCTACTAACCCAATCGCTTTATCAGAATACAATAATTCGACGACAGAAAGATTTAAAATCAACGGAAATTTATTTGCTGATTTTACGCTGATTAAAGGACTTGTTTTTAGAACCGAGTTAGGATATGACTTGAATTTTTCGAAAAGCAAAACTTTTGCTCCAAAGTATACTTTAGGAAATGTAACCGAACTTTTAAATAAATCATTCAAACAACAGGATCAGAGTTATTACTGGAATATCAAAAATTATTTGACCTATAATAAAACAATAAATGAAAATCACAATTTTACATTTTTATTAGGTCAGGAAGCACAGGAAAGTTATTATGAGTATTTAAGCGGTTATAGAACCGGTGAGTTTTTAAATAAAGATTTTACGAACTTAAACATTGGTGACATTGATACAGCGTTGAACGGAAATGGTTCCGGAAGATGGGCTATGACCTCTTATATCTCAAGATTAAATTACAGTTTTTCTGATAGATATTCTTTCTCAGCTTCTTTAAGAGCCGATGCTTCATCAAACTTTGGCCCTAACAACAAATGGGGTTATTTCCCTTCATTTTCAGGAGGATGGACTGTAAGTAACGAAAAATTCTTTGAGCCTTTATCAAACACGATTAATTACCTTAAATTTAGAGCAGGTTATGGTTTGGTAGGAAATCAAAATATTCCGGCAAACCGTTATCAGACTATTTTATCCCTTCTGGCATCACCATTTGGAGGTGTTTCACCAACAATTGACAATTTAGGAAATCCGGATATTAAATGGGAATCGCTTAAATCTTTCAATGCTGGTTTTGAACTGGCAATGTTTAATAACAGAGTAAAATTAGATTTTGATTATTATATTAAAAAATCATCTGATTTCCTTACCAAACAAATCAATGATGAATCCAATCAAAGTGCACTAAATTATTACCTGAATACGGGAGAAATTGTAACAAAAGGAATTGAGCTTACGCTGAATACCCGAAATATTTCTACTGAAAATTTTAATTGGGATACTACGATTATTTTTTCAAAATACAATAATGAGCTTACTCGTTTTCAAGGCGAAGGAAAATCTCTGTTAGGAAAAGTACAATTTGATTTATATACCGTTACAAGAACTACAGAAGGAGAACCGGTTGGACAATTTTACGGATATGTAACTGATGGCTTGTTTAAAAACGCTGCTGAATTAGCGGCAGGGCCAGTTCAGGAAACAGGAACAGGAATTGGAGACATTCGTTTTAAAGATCTTAACGGCGACGGAAAAATAGACAGTAAAGATCAAACTGCTATAGGAAGCGCTATTCCAGATTTTACGTATGCCGTTACTAATAACTTTAGATACAAAAACTTTAATCTTGGAGTTGTTTTAACAGGAAGTCAGGGCAACCAGATTTACAACTTTACCCGTCATTATACCGATGGAATTTATCCTGGATTTGGTGATAGATTCGGAAATGTCAGTACACAGGCGATGCGCGCTTTTGAACCGGGCGTAAACGAAAATACAGATGTACCAAGAATTACACTTAACGACCCAAATGGTAACGGAAGAATCTCAAACCGATTTGTAGAAGACGGTTCTTATTTAAGAATTCAGAATGTTTCGTTGAGCTACGATTTGCCAAACAAAATATTCGATAACTCTTTTATCTCTAAAGTAAGATTGTATGTAAACGTTCAAAATTTATACACGTTTACAAAATACACAGGCTTTGATCCTGCCCTTGGAAATTTAGATCAGAATATAACATTAAGCGGAATTGATTTAGGACGTTATCCTGTACCAAGAACAACTTCTGTTGGGGTGAATTTAGAATTCTAAGATTAAAAAAAAACACATTTAACTTAATGATTCATACTCATTAACATAAAAATATAGTTATGAAAAAACTTTTTAAACTTTTTATGATGGGAATGCTGATACCATTGCTGTCTTTATTTTCTTGTTCAGATGATTTTTTGGATGCACCATCTGAGAATCAATTAACACCAGCTGATTTACCCGAAGGAGTTACGGCTTTTGACGGAATTGCCGAGAGTTTATATTTTAAACCATGGTTTGCCTTCAACGACAAGTTCCTGATTGCCGTTGGCGATATGTACGCCGGAAATGCTTTTACATTTGATGGGGCTTATGCACAATTTAAAGATGCTCAGGTAACTTCACAAAACCCAATCCTGACAGAAGGATATGTGGCTTTATTTTCGGTTATCGACCAATCGAATAATTTAATGAGTTTAGTCGAAGACAGAAAAAGCGAACTCCCGGAAGCATCTTATAAAAATGCCATAGCCATATCAAGATTCATGAGAGCAAATGCTTATTTCTATCTGGTAAGAACTTTTGGAGCTGTGCCAATCATCAATAAAGCAGGTTCTGCGGCTCAGCCAAAAAGAAATCTTGTTTCTGATGTTTATAAATTCATCAAACAGGATTTAGAATATGCTGTCGCAAATTTACCAGAAAGAGCTGCCAAAAAGGGTTACGTTACTAAATATGTGGCTATGGGTATTTTGGCAAAAGTACATTTGACTTTAAATGAATATGCAGAATGTGCCGCTTTAACCCAAAAAATTATGGGCAATCAATATATTTTGATTCAGGAGTACGGGAACTTATTCAGCAGTCCGGAAAATAACAATAGTGCTGAAAGTATGTTTGCACTTCAGTGGAAAGCCATTGCAACAGAATGGGGAACACAAAATACCAATCAGGCTTATATAGTTCCGGGAGGTACAGGAATTACTGGCGGAGGTGACGGATGGGGAGTTTACCTTCCATCCATTTCCCTTCAAAATGGATTTGAACCAAATGACATCAGAAAAAAGAACACAATAATGACAGATGGTGACTTTTATCCTGAATTATTAAAAAATCAAGGTGGTTTTACGTATAAAAAAATATATTCTTCTACGGCAGCAAATTTCAGAAAATACATTGTAGGTTCTGCAGCCGAAAGAAATGATGTGTTCTTTATGAGAACTTCGCAAAACACCATCATATTAAGATATTCTGATATTTTATTGATGAATTCCGAAGCGATTTTGGCCGGAGCACCTTCCACTACTTCTGCAGCAGCCTTAAGTTCATTCAACGAAGTAAGAGCTAGAGCCGGATTACCAGCTAAAACGGTATTAACAAGAGACGATCTTTTTAATGAAAGAAGAATTGAATTTGCACTTGAAGGACAATATTTCTTCGACTTGAAACGCCGCGGACTTTCTGAAGCAACAGCGATCATTTCGCAGCAGGAAGTTGGTTTTTATTCTGATGATGCCCGAACTGAGTTGGTCTCAAGAAAGATAACTCCGGGAAGCAATTACTTTGAGCTGCCATTACCGCAGTCTGCTATTGATACTAACCCGTCATTATTAGAGCCGCCAGTTCCTTTTAACTTTAACTAATTTATTATGATCAATAAACTAAAATATAGAATTCTAATTATTTTCGCATTAGCTGCTTTTACAGCCTGCGATAACGACGATGCAGTTACAGCAAACATAGATGCAATGGTTGCAGAACCGGGAGATTTACTTAATCAGGCTTTTCCATTAAACAAAGTCAGAGTTGAAGGAAAAGGTTTAGAAGGATTAAAAAAGATTACGCTGGACAATAAAATTGACATCAGTTTCAATCCAAACTACAATTCAGATAAATCGTTTATTTTCACTATTACTTTTGATGAAAAATTAGGCAGTCGATTTGGAAAACAGCCTATTACATTTATAACCGGAACGGGGTCTGTAACTAAAGAAATTGAAATTTTACAGCCAGTTCCAACCATTACAAAAACAACTCCCGCAGTCGCAACTCCGGGGTATCCGCTTGAAATTGAAGGAACTTGGTTTTATAATATTTCATCGATAACCTTAGGAGGAAAAACAGTAAGTTATACACTAAAATCATCTACTTCTGTTATTATCGGTTTACCTGCTAATGCCGTTTCAGGATCTGAACTGGTAATTACTACTCCGGGAGGTGCTGCCAAACAAACAATAAATTTTGCAACAATCGTTTTGGTGTCTGATTTTGACGGAAATGGCGTAAGAACAGAATGGACTTCTTATGGCGACATTGAAAGTTTTAATGCGAGTACTACAGGCGGGCCAACAGGAAATTACACCACATTAGTTTGGGGCGGATCAACTGCAAATGGTTATAATGGAAGCAGCGGCGGCGGCGGAGCCAATTTCTTAAGTGCTGCTAATAAAGATGCGACAAAAACTTTTATTGATATTGATGTAAGTGCAAATGTTGTTGGGGCAAATTTTGCCATTCAGTTAAATACTATCGACGGCGTAAACTATGGTTATAATTTTAAAATTACAGATGTTAACTGGACTACAAAAACCATATCAATTGCAGATTTTAAAGATAATTATGGTTTTGGCTCAAATACAGCAGCTTCTTTGGATGCTTCTAAAATTAATGAAATAAAGGTTGGAGTTGCTCAGGGAGATTCGCCAAATCCTAGTGCCATTAAATTTGATAATATTAAAATTCGTTACCAATAATTGATTGGTCTTTAACTAAAAAAGAGGCTGTTTCAAGTACAGCCTCTTTTAAAAGTAAACTATATAACCTCGTTAGGTATAATTATTTTAACACATAGAAACATAGATTTTATTTCTTTAAAAAGAGTATAAAAAAACATGTTTCTAATACATAGCTCTCTATGTTTATTTTAAATAAGTGAAACGCCTTTTTTAAGGGACCAAAAGCTATGTTTCTATGTGTTTAAGTTTTTTATGATTCTGGCAAAACGAACAAAAGTAATCACAACCAACGTGTTATATAATAAAAAACAGAAACTATAAATCAGAGTATTCATCGTAACAACGAAGAATATTCTATAATAAAAAACAGTATGAAAATTAAATTTTTATTAATGCTGACCAGCATCTTCTTCTTTTTAAATGCCTGCTCAAAAGACGACAATGAAGTTGCTGAAACTTTAGAAACGCCTGTTGCAAACACTGCAAAAGATGTAAATGATAATGGTTTTAGGGCAAAATGGTATTATGTTTCACATTCAAAGAGTTATCTTCTAGATGTTTCAACCACAGCAGACTTTACCTCTTTTGTCCCAAATTACAACGCAAAAGAAGTTACTGATTTAAATGAAGTCGTAACAGGTTTGACCGGAGGAACACAATATTATTACCGGGTAAGAGCTAAAAATGAAACAGAAATTTCAGGTTATTCAAATGTGATTAGTGTTGTCACAACAGGTTCAAGCGGTATTCCTGAAGATCCGACTTTTTTAAAAGTAAAAGTAAATAAGCTAGCCAATCCGTTTTTTGTAGGTATGGCGATAAAAGCGTCACAATTGACAAACGGAAGTCCGTATGATATTATTTTAAAAAATGAATTCAGCAGTATTTCTGCCGAATATGAAATGAAAATGGATCAGATCTCGACTGCAAGCGGTGTTTACAACTGGACTGTAGCCGATAAAATTGTGGCATACGGAAATGCCAATAATATCAATGTTCATGGCCATGCTTTAGTCTGGCACAATTCGGTACCGCAATGGTTAAAAGATTTTTCTGGTACTGATGCAGAATTTGCTGCAGAAGTTAAAAAATACATTACTGCTGTAGTGACACATTACGCCGGAAAAGTAAAATCATGGGATGTAGTTAACGAAGCTGTAGATGACAATGGCGGTGCTATGCGAAATACTATTTTCTTGCAGCGAATGGGACCTAATTATGTAAAAGACTGTTTTCAATGGGCAAGAGCTGCCGCAACTGCTGCTGGCGATACATCATTATTGTTATTCTACAATGATTATGCAACTTCAACTAATACCGCAAAACAAGACAAAGTTTTTAGTATTGTCGATGATTTAAAAGCTGCCAATGTGATTGATGGAATCGGTTTCCAAATGCACAACACGTATTTAAGCCCGACAAAAGCTCAAATAGAAACAGATCTTAACAGAGCAGTATCGAAAGGATTGAAAATTCACGTTTCTGAACTGGATATACAAGTAAATCCATCTAATGACATTTCTACTTTCACAAACGAAAGAAGGCTTGCGCAAAAAGAAAAATACAAGGAAATGGTAAAAATTTATAATGCGCTTCCGGCAGCAAACAAATACGCCTTAACTATTTGGGGAATGAAGGATAATGAATCCTGGATTCCGTTTAATGCAGAATTAAATCATCCCGGAAATGACTGGCCTTTATTATACGATTCAAATTTTGCTGTCAAAAGTTCTCATACCGGATTTCTGGAAGGCTTAGATTAATTTTTTTTAAAACTATAATACTTTACTCAACTATTAATTAACCAAAAAATTAAATTATGAAAAGATTAAATTTGTTAGCGTTAACAGTTACATGTGTATTAGGTTTAGGGCTTGCGTCCTGCGCTGAGGACGTAACTCCAACTACGAAAGACCAATCGGCAAAAGAACAATCTGGAAATTCCGGTACAAAAAGCAGTACAAACAAAGCTGCAGGCGCTCCATGGGTTAAACAATTTGAAGATACATTTGATGTAGGATCCAGTTTATCGCAATGGACAAAGGAGCAGCGAGCAGATTATAACTCATGGTATTGCGATTATTATAGTTCTGTACCTACGACACAATGGAGAGATGGAAAACAATGCCTTGAAATCAAGACCACTAAACTAAGTACATACAAATATCAATCCGGATTTATTTCTTCTCATTATCAATATAAGCCTGAAAATAATACAGAGTATATGCTTTCTGCTAATATTAAATTAATAGCGATGGATAGAGGAACGTATAAATCTTTCACGGAGACTTATGGTGCCTGGCCTGCTTTCTGGTCTGTGCAGCAAAATGCCTGGCCAACAAAAGGAGAAATAGATATTATGGAAGGCTATTCTTTTGCCCCTAATGCAAGTCGTTTTACTTCAAATCTTTTTTATGGAACTTCTTCGGGAGCAAATTTATTAGGAAACGCTGCCGAAAGAAACTATCCGGGTAATTTTGATATTAACGGAAATGGCGGATGGCACTTGTATGAATCGTTTTGGAAAATGCAGAACAATGTCGTAACAGTAACTATAAAAGTCGATAATGTAACGGTTTCAACGTATACAAATAGTAGTGCAGGCAACCTTAACTTAAATAATTTTGGGCCTCACTCTATTATATTTAATCTGAATGTCGGATCAAAAGATTCTAACTTTATTGACCCTAATAAAATCAAATTATTTTCTACTGTAATGATGTGGGTAGATGATGTAACGGTCTATAAAAGACCAATCTAATTCTATATTTTTTGCATTAATTGATTTTTAAAACAAACTATAGTGAATTTACTGTCCTAAATAAAAGGGCCGTGAAACGAAAGTTTTTGAATCTTTTGAAAACCTAAAAATGAAACAAACCTGCAAGTCTTACGATTTGCAGGTTTTTGCTTTTCTAAGACTTTTATTTAAGTTAGAAAAAATCTCGTTTCTCGTGTTTTGTTTCGAAATAGAAGTTTACAAAAAAAGATCGCACGCAATTAAACGTTTGATCTTTTTAATTTTTGTATAAGCATTTAACAATATTAATGGTTGTCAAATTCCCTGCGTCTGTAAAAAGCATCATCATCACTTTCATTTGAAACATGAACATCATCTGGATAATACGATTTCATAACTCTTCTTTCATAGTCTCGGTCAAAATTCTGCTGTATGTTATATCTGCTCGTGTTTCGAAATGTATCATATCCTATACTGTTAGCCATAACAATTTTTGTGTCTTTGTTTATGTTTACAGATCCAATTGGTATAATGATATGACTTTCTCCATCTTTATAGATAAACTCTTTTCCGTTGTCGTATGCTATTGCGTCGTGCACTTCTCTGTGATTATCTTCTATTAATTTTTTATCCAGACTCACATCCAGATAAACAACACGCTGCATATCTTTATTAACCCAAAGATTATCTATAGTTCCTATAGTGCGGTTGTCGGCGTCTACTATTTTCCAGCCTCTTACATCAGAATAGTTAGAAGCAACTTTATAGTCAGAAAGTTCGTCCAGTCTGTATAAATTTCTGTTTTTATTTTCCATACAATTGTATTTTTTATATTGTAATTATTTTTCAAATAATACTTCTGTCGAAGTTATTTTATCGTATCTGTACTTGTGGCGTTTTCGATTTCTACGCTTCTTTCCGTTTGGGTTTCATCATTTCTTAAAAAGATATAATATACAATTGCGGCGATCAGAAGGATAGCTGCAATCCACGGCCAAACGGGTTTCTTTTTCTCAATTTTAATTTCTGCCATAATCTATAATTTTGATTACTAATATTTTAAACTTATTAATAAAGTTACAAATGCGGCTTTTACTATAAGGTATTTAATTTCAGGAAGAATTTATAAAATTCCCAGTAGAAGTATTTTTCTATTTACATTCACACATAGGGAATTAATAAAAGGGTATTGTCCATTTAAATAATGGACAATACCCTTTTATTATGTTTTAAGAAAGATTAATTAAGAGTTTTGCAAAGTTTAAAACAAAGCACGGTGGAAATTTTCATAATAAATTTCAAGCAATAATTCGCTGCCATTTTCTGAAGCTATATCAATCAAACTTAATTCACAAAGTGCATCTATTCTACACATTTGATCTTTGGTCGATTTTAATTTTCCTACTTTTTTATCAAAAATTGCAATGTTTTCAATCGCGTTTTTGATAATTGTAATCAGCTGTTTAAAATCATCCGATGATAATTTAGCTTCTTTTATGTAATTTTCTAATCTTGCACCTTCTCTGTAATGAGGATAATTTTCTAACCCCATAAAAGTCAGCATCCAGGTTTTATTATAATTCCATATTGTTTTAATAATTCCAATATAATCTGCTATCAGTTCATCATGGAGGTTGTTAGTAGCCTGTCCATATTTTTTGAGCGTATATAAATGCGTAAATTCATGCTCTTTTCGAATCGAAACTGAATATGCAGTCCATAAATCTTCATCCAATCCTAATTGACTTGCTGAGACATTACTGTAGGGTTTTGTGCTTAAAATGATCAGTTTATCTTTATATAAGGATTTGTTTGGCATAATATTCTTTAAAAACTCTGCATTCCAATCGCCAAAAGGATTATTTTGCTGCCAGTTTTTTTTTAAAATATTCAGTCGCTTCGAATTATTTAAACCATTTAATAAAACAGCTCCCATAGAAGATGGAATGGGGACCGGATTGTTTTTATGAATTAATGCCTGTAGTATTTTTACAAAATCTTCCTTGTTAGGAATGACTAAAACCGGAATTCTTCCAGCTGCACTCTGATGAAGTTCTAAACTGATATTTTTTGCATTTTCGAGTTTTATATAAGCCGTTAGACTTACATCATTTGTTTTTCCTTTTAAGACAGCATTATTATACAGTTCAAGTTTATCGGTTTCTTTTTCAATTAAAAAATTCAATTGAGGATAAAATTCTTTGAGCATATTAAAAACATCTTCATTAGAAAGTTTCATTAATGATTCTTCCCAAAATTGAATCTCAGGATCGTCGTTAAAAGCAGAAAAGGTAATATCATCGTTTAAAGAAAACGTATTAAAAAGATAAGCCTTAAGTTCTTCAGATATGCCAGTTGACTGTCTTTTGTCAACTGCTCCTAATGGAAATGAATTATTCATGATTTTAGGAAATTTGGCGTTTTGCCAGTTCTTTAAATAAACCATCTTGCTGCATTAACTCTTCATAAGTACCAGATTCTGTAATTTCTCCATTATTTAAAACATAAATTCGATCTGCATTTTTTATAGTACTTAATCGATGTGCAATTACGATACGTGTTGCCTGAAGCTTGTCTAAACTTTCGGCTACAATATTTTGAGTTCTGTTATCGAGTGCGCTTGTGGCTTCATCCATGTATAGTAATCTTGGTTTATGTACAATTGATCTGGCGATCATAAGCCGTTGTCTTTGTCCGCCCGAAAATGTTCCGGCACCTTCGCTAACCAAAGTATGCATCTCCATTGGCATATTTTTAATATCCTCTTCCATTCCCGCCATACGAGCAGCGTCCCAGGCATCATCAAGTGTCAATTCAGAATTTCCAACGATATTTTGATAAATACTACCCGCCATAAGCGCTCCATTTTGAAGTACTACACCAATTTGTCTTCGAACCAGTTCTTTATTCATGGTATCAAAAGTATTTCCATCATAAAAAATCGAGCCCATTTCAGGATGTTCAAATCCTAAAAGCAATCGCATAATAGTTGATTTTCCAGAACCGGAAGGTCCAACAAAAGCAACCATTTCTCCGGGTTTGATTTTGAAAGTGATATTTTTTAAAATCAAAGGCTGATTTTCGTTGTATCTAAAAGAAACAGAATTCATCTCTATATCACCGGCCAATTCTCCCGGATCAATACTCTGATCCATAGATTCCGGCTCTTCTTCGAGAATTGGTTTTACCCTTTCATAAAGCGGAATTACATTTAAGGAGGTTATAAATGCCATACTTAATCGCAGACTATCGCCCAAAAATTTATTAAATGCTGTAATAAATGCCATAAATGAACCTACAGTCATCATAGCCGATCCAGCAGTGGCAGCATGTATTACAGTATAATAAATAAAAGAGAAGAAGAAAATGCTGGTAAACAAAGGATAAGAGCTATTAAAAATTTCTACAAAATTTTGATAATTCCCCGAACTAAATCCTAATTGTTTTAATTTTGAAAATTTTTCTGCCCATAAAGTAAAAACTCTTCGTTCGCCGCCTGTTATTCTTATTTTGCTGATTCCAGATAAAAATTCAAAAAGAAAACCTTGAATTTCACCCTGATATTTTGAGACATCTCTGTCATATTTTAATTTTAAATATCCCATAGCAATCATAAAGATTACTGCGACCAAAGCTAATCCTACACCAACCCAGGCTAAACTCGAATCGTAATAGAAAAGAAGAATAAGGTTTACAAATGAGAATGCACCGCTTAATACAGCTGTCATCAATGTACTCGAAAGTATTTGTCGTATCGAATTGATACTTAAAATTCTGTTTGTAAGATCTCCTGCACTATATCTCTTGTAAAAAGTTACAGGCAGCCTTAATATATAATCCATTACACCAGCCTGCAGATTGATACTGGATTTTGATTCGACCCTCATTTGCAGTACACCCTGAACGAGCTGAAGTCCGGCGGTTACCAAACCTATCACGATCATAACACTAAATATTTCAAAATGTATAGACCTGTCTGCAGTTGGGATAACATCGTCAAAAATAATTCCTGATAAAATAGGAACCAGTAAACCAATTAAGCTTCCTGCCAATGAAGCCAGCATTAATAATTTGGCATCATTTTTAACCCCGTTCATGGCAAAATTCAATACCTTTTTCATAGAATCCATTTTGACATTGAAGCCAGAAAAAAACATATAGCCAATTGGTTCCAAAGAAGCTGCGATTTCATGATTTACAATAGCTTCTGATCCATCTGCTAAATTTTTAATTAAGTAGGAACTTGAGTTTTTTTGTATCAGAGCAACCGGTTCATTTTTTTGTTTGGTAAAAGCCAGTAAATGTCCGTTTTCATCTTTCCACCATACATCTCTTAATATAATTCTTCTAACTCTTGTTTTTGAACTTTTGGCAATAGCATATAACAGATTTTTTGAACTGGTTTCGTTTGGGTCAATATGTTTTGGTTCTTCAAACTTAAATTGGCTGTGCTTTGCAATAACCTGACAAGTTGAGTAAAGTATACTTTGCTTATTTAACTTTGAAGCTGTTATATGTGGTGTACTTTTTTTACCGCCAGTTACAATAGATGTTATTTTTTCGAGGGTATTTTTTAATTCATCTTCTTCACTAACCAGTTTAGCAGTAAAATGTTCATTTTCAAAAACACTGTTATTTTTTATTGTATCAGCAAGCTGTGAATAAAAATGAGCTTGTATTTTTTCTAATGAAATTAAAAAATTAACCTCTTCTTCTATAACTTCTCTTGTGCTTAATATTTTAACTTCTGTTTTGTCTGATAAGGATTTAATCCACAGTTTATTTGATACAGGAATAGGAAAATTAGGTTCATCACCCAAACTTACCATGGTATCATTAGAAAAAACAGAAATGCTTCCGCTTTGTAACTGTACCCAGTTTACGCCATGTGAAGGATAAGCAATACTATTTTCTTTAAGATTAATTTGATCAAAATCATCAAGCGGCGTATAGACTCTTGGTGCATTTTGAGAATTTAATTCAGAGGATGTTTTTGAAATCCATTTGTTGATCATGTTTTTCAAAAAGAAGCGGTCAATGTCAAGAAGATCACTTTTGTTGATTGCTAATAGTTTAGCATCATTAGAATAAACTATTAATCTGATGTCATCGGTACAATCCGGCGGCAGAAGACTAAATAAAAGTTCTCCTTTTTTTGCAGAATATAAGAATTTTAAAGCGCATAAATATTCTCCGTTTTCATCAATTTTAGTGTGAAACACATTTACATCACCCGAAATAACCATCCAAAAACTGTCTGTATTATTAAGAATCAACGGATTTTCAACTCCTATATGTATTTTCGCTTTCATTGACATGGTATAAAATTTATTTTGATTCGATCAGATGAGCGTACACTCCATTTTGTTTCAACAATTCCTGATGAGAACCACGTTCTACTATTTTTCCAAACTCCATTACTATTATTTCGTCGCAATCGATTATAGTACTTAACCTATGAGCTACAATAAGGCATGTACAGCCTCTTTTCTTAATATTATCCATTACAGTTTTTTCGGTAGTCGGGTCCAGTGCACTGGTGGCTTCATCCATAACCAAAATGGTAGGGTTACCGGATAAAGCTCTGGCGATTTCTATACGCTGACGCTGACCTCCGCTAAAATTGGTTCCGCCTTCCATTACACTACTATCATATCCATCGCTTCTGGCGGCAATAACATCGTGAATGGCTGCGTCCCGTGCCGAATTTATAATGTGTTTTTCGGGAATCATAGAATCCCAAAAAGAGATATTTTCTTTAATTGTTCCATTAAATACAATTACATCCTGATCTACTACAGCCAGTGAACTTGTAATAATGTTTCTGGAAATGGTATCTCTGTTTTTACCATCAAGTAAAACTTCACCCTGCCATGGATCGTAAAGCCCAGAAGCGATTTTGGCCACGGTAGATTTCCCGCTTCCTGATCCGCCAACGAGTGCGACCCTGCTTCCGGGTTTTAATTTTAAATTGAAGTTTTCAATTAATACCGGCATTGTAGTGTTGTAACCAAATGTTACATTTTTCATTTCAAAATAACCAATCAGTTTGTTTTTAGGAAGGTCCTTAACATCTGCCTGATTATTTTGGTTTGCTTTTTCAGTAAATTGATTATCGACCTCATAATTTAATACGTCGTCTATCCTGCTCATATCACTTTCTGTTTCATGCAGCATATTTCCAACGTTTACTAATTGATTAACAGGCGAAATAAAATTATTCATCAAATATGTAAAAGCGACTAAAGTTCCTAAAGTCATTTCGCCATCCATTATTCGTAAAGCTCCAATTCCGAGAATTAAGGAACTTGTTAATGATGTAATTAAATTAGGCATTACATTGAGCCTGATTGTAAGCCATCCCAATTCCTGCTGCGCATTCATAACCTTTGCCAAATACCCGATCCAGTTGGTAAAAAAGTCATTTTCTCTTCCGGATGCTTTTAAGGTTTCAACCATGCTGATTCCGGAAGTTGTGGTTCCGAGTAATTTTCCTGTTTCATTGCTTAACCTTCGGCTGCCATCTTTTCTTGCTGTTGCAAAACATTTTATAATGATGATATTTAAGGCTGCCATAAAAATTCCGATTAATGTCAGGGTAACATCATACGAAAACATTAATATGGCATAAAAAATAATTACTATAACATTGAGAGCGGCATTGGCCAGGTCACCGCTTAGTAATTTGGCAACTTTATCGTTTAGCGAAACCCTGTTGCCTACTTCTCCGCTGTAACGTTGTGTAAAAAAAGCAATTGGTAAATGAAATACGTGCCACAAAAACTTGCTCGAAGTAACCAGAGCCAGTTTTGTTTCGAGTTTAAGTAAAAAATACTGCTGAAGGTAAACTAAAACCGAATTTACAATTAAGATTCCTCCCATTATTAATAACAATGGCATTACAAATCCCGAAAAGTTATTAATAAGATATTTGTCTATAAAAACGGTAAGAAAGGAAGGAATTACCAATCCCGGAATTACCAGAAATAAACTAGCGATGATGATATAAGTTATACTTAGTTTTGAACTCGATATTCTTGAAAGCAAAGACCCCGCAAGACCTTTTTTTTCGTTTCCTTTTTCAAAACCTTCACCTACATCAAAGGTCAAAACAACTCCTGTATAAGCATCATCAAACTCCTGATGAGTAACAGTATATCTCCCTTGAGCCGGATCACTTAAATATACTTTGTTTTTTGTAAAACCTTCCAGCACCAAAAAGTGATTAAAATTCCAAAAGATGATAGCCGGCGTTTTAATCTGCATTAATTTTTCTATAGATTTTGCATATCCTTTTGCTTCCAGTCCAAATACTTTTGCTGCCTTGATAATATTGGTCGCTTTAAGACCATCTCTAGAAACACCACAGGCAATACGCAATTTTTCTAAGGGAACAAATTTGCCAAAATGCCCTAAAATAATACTTAATGCTGCCGCGCCACACTCAACACTTTCCATCTGTAATACAGTTGGAACTTTAACTGGGCGGGCTTGTTTTTCAATAACAAAAGTGGTACTATTTCCCATCTGTTTTTATTAATATAAGTCAAAAAATTTCTTGAATGCAGGCACTACTATCGTTACCGGAGGTTCTTTTTTCACGGTTACTTTTCCCATACAGGAAGTACCTTCTTTAATAAAAATCTCAGGTCCTTTTGCCGATGTCCATTTAAAACCGCTATACGAATCAGGGTCTTTTTCGAAGTCAACATGAACTTCAAATAATGGTCCTTGTGCCAAAAGTCCTTTGGCTAGCTGATCATTTTTAACAGAAGTGAGCATACCCTGCTGGGTTACGGGAAAATCAGAAACATAGGTTACTTTTCCTTTTATGAATCCGTATTCCTGTGGCTGTACTGTTGAGGGAACCACTAAGGCTTCCATTCCTTTTTTTATTTTTTTTCCATCCTGTGAAGGGATATATAAAACTCCTTTTAAAACCGCTAGTTTTGCATCACTAAGATTTTTGAGTTTAAACAGAGGAGTTCCTGCCGCTACAACAATTCCCGCATCTGTTAGTACCTCAATTACTTCTCCGTCATACGGGCTTTTTATATTTTTTTGCTGATCGTATCTTTCGGTTAAAAACTGAAGATTTCGTTCGGCTTCAGCAATTCTCTGATTTTGCAATGTTATTTTTTGCTGCATGTCATAACCTAAATTGTGCTGCTGCGTCGAGGTTTCTACAGTTTGTCCTTTTAAGCGTTCAATAGTATTTTTTGAAGCTTCGATCTGCTGTCTCGTAACGGCAACTTCGGACTTGGTTATTAAGCCTTTACTAAGTAAACCATTCTCAGATTCTAACTGATTATTCAGAAAAATTAATTTCTTTCTTTCGGCTTCAATTTCGCCCTGAATACTTACACGAGTTTGTTTTATCAATTCACTTTGAAGCTGCGTACCCTGACTTCCATAAGAAGACAGTTTTCCCATTTCAAATTTTCGGTCTGATACTACGGCTTTTGCATCTTCTATTTGCTGATGCAGCTCCGGCTGTTGTATCGTAGCAATGATATCACCCTTTTTTACATGATCTCCAATTGCTACTTTTAACTCTACTAATTGTCCCTGCGATGTTGCTACCACTTCGTGAACTTCGCCTCCCTGCACTACTCCAATTACATCTAATTTTGTTTTTACAGTTCCCATAAATGCCCATAATACACCTGTAAACAGTGCTATTGCAACGGTAAAAAGTGCAATCCAGGCTTTGGGTCCTGTAACTTTAATTAACTGATCTAATTTTTCTGGAGTAGAAAGCTTCTCTAACGCCGATTTTCTGAAAAAACTTGCTGACATGGTTTCTTGTTTTTTTATTAATTTTCTGTATTTGGAACAGTATAAAATGCATTTTGAAGAACTTTAAAATTCAGGCTTTCCTTTGAGATAAGTGTACCTGTTTCATGTCTGAGGCTTATAATTGCATTTGAAAACTGCTGCTCTGCATTTAGATATTCTAATTCTGAATAAGTGAACCTTTCCTGAAACAACATTAAATTCAAAAGAGTTGTTAAGCCCATTTGAAATTTTATTTTTTCGTTGTCAAAAGCTTCTTTATGAAATCCCATAGATTCCTTAGCTTTTTCCAGAATTAAAACACTATTGTTTAAATTGTTAAGCGCTACATTTACATTTAAATCAACATTTCTCTGCGTATTGTCGCTTATTACAGCCTGATCTTTTACGGCAATTTTATTTATTTCATAATTTCCTTTTGCCAGATTATTATTTAAAGCAAATGAAAATGTCAACTTTGCACCTATACCAACATCTTGTCCCTGATTGTGTGTAAATGAAGAAAATGTTTTGTCGACCCCATTTCCTACACTGGTGCTGCCGTAATATCCAAAACCGGTTAAATCAAGCTGGGGTTTCAAATTGTTTTGTGCCAATTGATATTGAAGTTCTACAGCTTCAGTAACTTTTTGGATGGCTTTTAAATCGGCCCGATTGTCTTTGGCACTTTTTATGAACGCTTTTTTATCAATATTTTCTTTGTACCCGCTTTGGTCAACCATCGGGAAATCACTTGTAGGATCCCCAAGCTGCTCACTTTCCTGGTCAGATAAACCTATTGCCCTGCCTAAATTTAATCTTGCGTTATATAAATTCTGCCTTGCGGTAAAGGTTAATCTTTCCTGATTTGTCAAATCGGCATTTACCTGAGCCATATCGCTCTCTGGTTTTTTATCGGCTTTTATTAACTCTTTTGTAATTTCGAGAACGTTTCTTACCCTGTTTTCGTTTTCTATATAAACATCCAGACTTTTAAATGCGGTATAATACGTCCAGTAAGCAATACCTATTTGAAGAATTTCGTATGAATTGGTAAACTCGTAATCAAATTTGTTTTTATCAATATAAAGATTTGCTACCTGCTCTCCTGTTGTTGCTATTTTTTTTCCGCGGCCTCTTAAAAGCGGTTGTGTCAGTGATAAATTAATAACTCCTGTATGGTTTCCGTAAAACTGCCCTACAAACTGATTGAAGGTATTAAGCGGGAAATTACTGTCGTTATAGAGATATCTTAAACTAACCTCTGCGATTTGTGAGGTTCGGAATCTTTTTTGCAAAGCAGCCGAAAAATCTACATTATTAGACTTAAGAGATCTTTCAATATATTGATTTCGAGGATCGTCATCGTATAAATTTAATCTGCTGTTTTGATACGAAAGACCTGAGTTTAAATTAAAATCAAATGTGCTCCATTGTACCTGAAGTTCTCCTTCGGCATTTTGTATCGCATAATAATTTCTTTTAATATTCGGACTTTTGTCAAAAGCTATACTCGAAATTTCAATTAAATCACATTTGATTTTAGATTGACCTTGTAAGTTTTGAACAACCGCAATCAATACTGCAAAAAAAATATAGTTAAACCTCATTTAAATCTGATGTTTAGAGTTAATACTGGATTATGCTTCTGAAAATCGGTGCAGGATCTGGCCAAAACGTGCCCCCGCCTGAGCCACTCCGTCTAATATTTTTGTGTCTATTAAATCTTCTTCTTCAGGCGTTCCATATCCTAACTGATCTGTAGTTTTTCTCAATCTGTTTGAAAGGAATAATGCCAGCGCATAATAAAAATTGGCTTTGAAATCAGGATTTGAAGTAAGCCTAAGTTCTATTATCTCACGAGAAATTTTGTAAACCACCGATGTTTTTTTTGCAATTACAGAAACAGATGGCGGTCTTGTTTCCAGAAAAGACATTTCGCCTACAACCTCGCCTGTTCCTAATGTTGCAATATCTTCTTTATCGCCGCTTTCTGCGCATACAGATAATTGACCTGATAAAACGATATATAAACTATCAATAAAATTGCCTTTCTGGATCAGTTTTTCGCCTGTTCCCAGTTCAATTTTCTGTCCATTGTGAATTAACCATTCTACATCTTTATTATTAAACTGACCTAAGAAAAAAAGTGCTCTTTTCATAATTTTGTTCTTTTAAGATTATACTAATTTATTTGAATTCTGTTTGTTGATTATGACAATCAATCTGTGAAATCTGACATTTTTTTAAATGCTATTTGTAGATGTTTCCTAAGGAATCATATAAACTTTCATAGTCGGTAATGCCTGTATCTTTAGGGGCTCCACCGCTTAATTTATCCAGCTTTTTTTCATCCAGTTCCTGATCAGTGGGTTTCATCTTTATAGGAATATTGATGTACAGATATTCCGGATCAGACTGGTCTGTTACCTTGATCTTTTTCCCTAATGGCAGACTCCTTCCAAAAAACTTTTCTAAAGTTGCTTCGGGATTTCTAATCAATGATTTTTTAAAATCATCGTTTGCCCAGGCTTCTGTAATTATCCTAAAAAATACATCCTGACCTTTTTTTTGTTCTTCTGTTAAAATCATGTTTTTTGTTCTTAAAATTTAAATTCATTCCGTGAGATATTGTTATCAATCCATTTTATCGCAAAGAATTTATTAAGTCCTTAGGCGAAATATCATATTGATTTACAAATAGCTTTGAGAAATAATGCACATCATTGTACCCTACAGAATAGGCAACCTGCGAAATTGAGTTTTGGATATAATTATCAATCATATGCTTCGCTTTATGCAGTCTCAATATTCGTATGTATTTATTGGGTGTAAGGTTTACCAGATTTGCAATTTTTCTGTGCAGCTGTCTTTCACTTACTGCCATTTTATAAGACAGTTCGTAAAGATTCAAATCATTTTGACTGATCGAGCTGTAAATTTCTTTCTCTAAATTGAGCAGCCAGTCCTGGTCTAGTTTGGTTACTTTTTGAGGATTAATTTTATTTTCACACAAATCCTGAACATTTTTATTAGACTCGTAGATATCAAAAATTTCAGGACGTCCCTGCACTGTAAGGCTTACAGATTTTGATTTTATTCCGTCTATAATTTCTTCAATCAAATCATTAATTTGTTTGCTGCTCGAGAAAATAATCTCGCTGTGATTTTTATTATCGGTTATACTGGGTTTACTAGCTTCAATAATGTTCTCTAACGGATTTTTAATATTCTGAACAATTTGATTTAAAATATCTGGGGAAGACCAATCTATTGTGGTACTTTTTGTTATTTCATTCATCATTGGTAATAGAATTAACTGGTTAATCAAAAAAATCTGTAATCAATAAATATTAAGAAATCACTTCTTCCAATATGATGTATTAAAGCCATTTGTGTGATTTGATCAATCATCATAAAGATTTTAATATATCTTTTTATGTTTTTTTGTTTAAAAAGGAAGCTTAACAAGTGTGATACTGATATTCTTTATTTTCAAATATTTGATGGGACATTTTATCTATATACTGAGAGGTTACAAGATCTTTATTGTTATAATAAAATTCCTTTAAACCTTCGTAACTCATGGCAACCGGAATGGTTTCTGACCCCAAATAATGCACAGAAGATCCTATAACTTTAGCTTTTATTCCCAACAGGTTCATAATCCTTAAAAGTTTGCTGTCGCACTCGGCAAAGGCAACACCGCTTTTTTGCTCACATATAGGAGCTATGGCACAAACCATTAATCTTTTAAAAAGAGTTTTATCCTGAATATTTCTTTTTGTGGCAAATCTTCCGATGTGCCAGACCGATGATAATTTTTCGGAATAATTAAAAAAACTTAAAGGATCGATATCAAAAATTTTCTGAAGCGGAAGTTTCGTTTTGTAATCCCATTTGATTACCCGTATTGATCCCTGAATATTTCCCGAAAAATCTTTAGCAACAAAAATTTCAGAATCTTTAAAATAATTCAATTCCTCATCATACACTTCCTGAGTGTCTGTGATAATTTCATTTACACTTACATCCTCACAATGATGATTAAAATTCTCTTCGACTACAAACTTGGCTAATTCGGTTAGCTGGTTTAGTTCTAATCTTTCTAAGTAGTTTTGGTTTATCATGGTTTTCTGAGTTGGTTGATTATAACAAATCTAATTTTCATATAGCGTTCTTCCGCTACACTAATTGGTAGTATTATTCTGTAAATCAATAAACTACCCTAAAGGGTAGCTGCCTTTTTTTGATTAAAATTGTTAAAAGAGAAAGAAGTTTTGCTGTAAGTAAAGAATTCGTTTTTTGTAAGGCCTGCATTTATAGGCTTTAAGAGAAATCCGACAAGTATTTTAATCTATAGACGTCGTATAACAATCTGGCAATCAATAAGTATTATTATTCTTATTTTTACAAGATTAATGTAATTCTTTTCATACATTATAAAAAAGAATTACATTTGAATAAAATTATGAATGATGACAGACCAGGATTCTAATTCGTTTTTTGATTCCAGAAACACAATTTATGGCTTGACAGATGAAGAAAGGGCTCAAAAATTTGATTATTTAGAACCTATTAAGGCATTTGCAAGAGCTACATATACGAGCATTTATGTTATCGATTATTTGGAACAAGGCTTTGAGTTTGTTTCAGATAATCCTTTGTTTCTATGTGGTAATACAGCACAACAGGTTCTGGAAATGGGATACGCTTTTTATTTCAAGCATGTGCCTCCTGCAGACTTAGAATTATTATTGAAAATTAATTCTATCGGGTTTGACTTTTATGAAAAAACACCTGTACAAGACCGCATTCTCTATACAATATCATACGATTTTCATTTAAAAAATCAGGAAGGAAAATTGATTTTGATTAACCAAAAACTTACTCCGGTTTTTTTAACCAATACCGGAAAAATCTGGAAAGCAATCTGTATTATTTCTTTATCATCTGAACGCAAGGCTGGTAACGTTAAAATACATAAAAACGGAGAAAATTTAGTACATAGTTATAATCTCGCGCTAGACCATTGGGAAGATTCGCAAAAAATATCTTTATCTAAAAGAGAGCAGGAAATTCTGCAGCTTTCGACCAGAGGTTTTACTATAAATGAAATTGCAGAAGCTATATTTCTTTCGCCGGATACTGTAAAATTTCACAGAAAAAAACTTTTTGAAAAACTGGAAGTAACCAATATCTCCGAAGCAATTGTTTTTGCTACCAATAATAAACTAATATAAAACAACGTTTTACAGCTATATCACCGCTTAATTTCCTTTTATATTAATCCAGCGATTAATAAATTCAAGTTGTTCGCTTTTATGTTCAGGAGAAATGGCATCAATTCTTCTTTCTATATTTTCGATACAATCAAATTCGAATATTTTTAAAGATTCATTACAATTAAGTGAATGATCCCGACTATTGAGACTAAAAATAGGAATGTCACCGTTAATCATTTGTTTTAATTCGAAATCATATATAAAATTATACGTTTCCATATTTTGTCCAATATAAGCTTTAGATAATAACTCTCCTAATTTTGCATTATAGACTTCTAAACTGGACATGAGAGCTGCGGTACGCATAAATTTTAATATTTTAAAATATATAAAAGTTGGTCTCCAAATATATCTCACTTCTTGATTTTTGAAAGCGGCAAGTGGAGAATTAAAAGATTTTAATTCTTCTTTATAATTCGAAAACAAATCATAAGCTACTGAAAACCCTTCCAGAAAACTTTTTTTATAGTTCGTTGGAAAAATGTAATCGCCCTTAAATTGGGGAACATTATTTTCAACAATTTTTGTAAATAAAAATCGTGTTACTCTTTTAGAATTTATAGTATTTGGGTTTATGATTCTTTTTTCTAATTCGGTTAGCTGTAAGTTGTTACGAACGCCATAACCTGCAAAATGTATTGGTACGCCTGTATCATCATTTACAATTAAGGCATTTTCCAAAACCGATAAATTGGGTATTTTACATTGATCATCCCAGGAATTATTAATTAGTCTATTTGATAAAAAAGGCTGAATAATAGTTTCATGATCTATTATAACGGGATTTTTTCCGGATGCTATAACATTTTCACGATGACAGTCTTTACTTCCTAAAAGATAGACAGCTGCAAGTAAAACTCCTGCTTTATGATAATATTCTTCTAAATCATTTTCAGAAATTATTTCTTCGTTATTTACAAACTCCAGCCATCCATATTCACCACAATCAAGTGCCTGAAATGTTTTTAAATCTAATTTTAATTTTTGATTGATCCAATTGATGAATATATTATAAGAGTTGGTAAGATTAATATTTCGAGGTTTGTAAATCAGCTTGGTTTCATCTGATAAATAAATCAGCGCTGTACCTTCGCCATTATGACCGTCTCCAAGACTTGCATCAATGTCTACGATTTTTGCATCATTTATTTTAAAAATAGCTTTCATATTTTCGTAATCGCTATTAAAGCGATCCAGGATTTTTGAAATATGACGAGAAAAATTAGCAGTTTTTTGCTTCAGTAAATGGTCCAGAACTGGAAAATCTATAGCAACTGATTGCTTCATTTTTACTGTAAAAACTTCTATTCCAGCATTTCCTTCCTGAACAAAAGAATCTAATGACTCCTGTAAAACTATTTCAGATAAAGTGCTCAGTTCTTTTAAAAGTTCAAGATGCAGCTTCTCTTTTACATCATCTGACAATTCTAATTTTAAATCCTCAAGAAAACATTCTGTGTAAGGAAGAATGATCTCAACAAAAGGAATTGTTTCAAAATTTTTGTTAATAAAACAGGTCGGTTGATTATTCATTTTCTAAGGCATTAATGTGAAAAGAATGTTATTAAAAGAAGTATTGTTTTTACAAATACTGTAATATTTAAAAATTAAAAACACCCTTAGCTTGCACACAGGGTGTATTTAATTTTTGATCGAATATTTACGATTTTTTATTCTTATTTAATTGAATAACGCTGTAAAACAGCACTATAATAGCTAAAATAAAACTCACTGTTCCCAGAGAATTATATTGAAGGCTGACTAATACTGATCCGGAAATTACTAAAAAGATCCCTGCTAATAATGTTATCTGTCCTTGCTTTTCCATCTTCTTAAATTTTAGAAAACCCTTGAACTTTAATTTCAAAATTAACTTGAAATTGTTCAAGGGTTTTATTTTAATATATTTCTTTATTTTTTAGTGCACGTAATCCCATAAAGCTGCGGCTCCAAAACCACCAGCCACAGTACCAACAACAACAACTAAAGTTAAAGGAGTAAGACCACCGGCAACAATTTCTAATTGCTCTGCAGATAATTCTAACTCATCTAATTTTGGCTCAGCCGGAATATTAAAATAAATGATAGAATCGCTGCTTTGGTCTTCAACCACAATTTTTTTGTTTGATGATGAAGTTTTACCAGTAACCTCAGCAATAGCTGCCTTAGGATTAGTTAATAATTGATTTTTAAAGTCAGGGCTTTGCCATGCTTTTTCGACTAGAGTTTTTAATAATTCTTGTCCTTGTATTTGAGCGTCTTGTGAAATTTTCATGTCTGTAAGATTTTAATTATTGATTATAAAGTTGTACTCCCGCTGCAAATGCTGCCACACCTAGTGCATAAAGTCCTATAACAACTGCTGGTGTAAGTCCTCCTGCAACTAATTCTAATTGCTCTTCGGTTAATTCTAAACCGTCAAGGTTTGGCTCTGCAGGAATATTAAAATAAATTACAGATTCGTTAGTTTGATCTTCTACCACAATGTTTTGGTTTTCTGGCAGTACAAAACTTTTGTTAGTAAATTCCTGAATTGTTGCTAGAGGATTCTTGATTAACTGATCTTTAAAAGCAGCATTTTCCCATGCTTTTTCTACAAGACCTTTCATTAATTCTGCTCCTTTTTCCTGATGTTCTTTAGTATATTTCATCTTTATATTTTTTATGTTATTAATAGAATATTGGTTAATTAGATTGTTTCATACGGAATCGTTGGAAACGTTGGTGAAGGATACCAAGGTGGTATTGTTCCTATTGGAGGCCATATAGCAACTCCTCCGGCAACAGACTCTAACTGCTCTTCGCTTAATTGTGCATCTGCCGTGTGTTTTGCAGCAGCAGGAATATTGATATAAACCACAGATTCATCTGTTTGATCTCTTACAACAATTGTTTTACCTGCAGGCAAATTCAATTTTTTTCCTGTAAATTTTTCAATTGCAGCAACTGGGTTTGCAATTAATTCTTTTTTAAAATCAGCATTTTCCCATGCTTTTTGTACCAGCTCTGCGTAAAGCTTTTGTTCTTGTGTAAATTCCATGATATAATATTTTTGATTAGTTAATTTATATTACATAAATGTCAGGTGGGAATGATGGGATTGGGGTTGGTTTCCATATTCCGCCTGGAAAATCAGGAAAACACCCTCCTTCGATAACACCCCCTGCTGCAGCTTCTAACTGCTCATCAGTCAATTCCGTATCTGCGTATTTTTTTGCAGAAACAGGAATGTTGATGTAAATAGTAGACTCGTTTGTCTGGTCTTTTACTACTAATGTTTTTCCTGCTGGCAGATTTAGTTTTTTACCTGTAAATTTTTCAATTGCAGCAACCGGATTTGATACTAATTCATTTTTAAACGCAGCATCTTCCCATGCTTTTTGCACAATTTCTGCGTAAATCTTTTGTTCTTGAGTTAATTCCATGATATATAAGTTTATATTGGTTACTATTTTAGCTTGCCAGCCATTTAACGATTGGAAGGACAATATAATCTATGATCGGATCCATAGGAGTTCCAATACCTCCGGCAACAGTCTCTAATTCTTTTTCTGTTAATTCTACATCCAAATTAGCTTTAGCAGGCAGATTTATATAAATTGTAGAATCATCAGTCTGATCTCTTACTACCAATGTCTTCCCTTCTGGCAAATTCAATTTTTTGCCGGTTACTTTTTCAATAGCAACTAAAGGATTTGCTACTAATTCTTTTTTAAATTCTGCATCTTCCCATGCTTTTTGTACGATCTCTGCATACAATTTTTGTTCTTGTGTAAATTCCATGATAATAAATTTTTTAAGTGATTAATGGCAATCGTTATTTGAAAATATTTAAGAGGGTTGGTTTAGAAATTAAATTGGTTATTATTTAATTTGACCCTTTTTAATTTAAACTATGATATAATTCTTTAAGGCAGGAAATAAATTGTCGACTAAGTCCAGCCAAACGGTTTGTCCGCCTCCGGCAATTGTTTCCAGTTGATCCTCTGTTAGTTCAATATCTTCGATATTGGGTTCGCTTGGAATATTCATATAAACTTTAGACTTATCTGTCTGATCGTTTACAATAAGTGTTTTCCCTTCGGGTAATACAATTTTTGCTCCGGTTAGATTTTCGATGGCATTTATAGGATCAGCAATTAAGCTTTTTCTAAAATTTGCATCTTCCCAGGCTTTAGAAATTACCAATCGTAAAACCTCTTCCTCTTTTTTCTGTTCCATGATTTCTTTCCTTTTGTATAATGTAAAATTAGCCCTCTTAATAATTATAAAAATGCCAAAAAAACTGACAAAAATCTCTTAAACATAACTCTGCTCCAATACTATTGTAGGATTTGCCAGCGAAATATCGTTTTTCTCAACAAAATACATTTTGATCTCTCCTTTTCCTTTTGCGTAAATTTTGCCTCGGTATTCAAATACAAAAGCTTCTTCATCTTTAATTAAATTGTACAGAGATTCACTTATATTGACTTTTTCTACCATTCCGTTACTTTCAATTCTGCTTGCTGTATTTACAGTATCGCCCCAAACATCATATTGAAACTTTTTTATCCCCACGATTCCCGCTACAATTGGTCCGGCATGAATACCCAAACGCATTTCAAAAGCCGGCACATCTGCAGCTGTGTTGAGTATTTTTCGCTGAATCATAAATTCCTGCATTTCTAATGCCGCATATACAATATTTTTTAATGAATTTTTATCAGGATTTGGAATACCTCCTGCTGCCATATAGGAATCTCCGATAGTTTTAATTTTTTCGATGTTATATTTATCAGAGATAAAATCAAATGCTTTGAAACAAATATTTATTTCTTCAACCAAATTTTGCGGAGACATTCTTTCCGCGGTCTGGGTAAAAGATTTAAAATCGGTAAAAAGAATAGAAACCAGATTAAAATCCCTTGCATTTACAAAACCTTTTTCTTTTAATTCTTCGGCTATTTCTTCTGGCAGAATGTTTAGCAGCAATTTTTCAGAACGGTCTTTTTCTATTGTTAATGCTTTTTTAGATCTTCGTACATAATTAAGCCTGTTCCATAAAGCAATTGTAATCAATACAATAAATCCTAAAGAAATAATAATTAAGTTTCGTTGTTTTTCTTTCTTCTGAACTTCCTCTTTATGTTTAAGATCAATTTGATGCACTTTTGTCACATAAGCAATACTATCAATAAGCATCGCTTTTTGAAACTCCATGTTCAAAATCTTATTAGAAGTTTCTTCAGATTGCAGACTGTCTTTATAATCATTTGATTTTTCGTAGTAATTAAGCGCCAGATTATTATTGCCTCTTGCTTTATAAGTTTCATAAAGACATTTACAGGCATCTTTTTTTACTGATAATGCTCCAAGAGTTTCTGCAATATCTAGTCCTGTTTTGCACTTTTTAAGCGCTTTATCAGTATAGCCAAGTTTACTTAATATGTTACCAATCGCAACTTGGGTAATGCTTATATATTGTAAACTGTTTATTTTTTGAGAAGATTCGAGGCAAAGATTATAATAAGAAAGGGATTTGGTAAGATCTCCCTGAGTATTAAATAGTTCACCCAAATTATAAAGTACTTCTATCCTTTTTTGTTTGTCGTCTATTTTATTTGCAATTGCCAAAGCCTGATTAAAAAAATCATTTGCCTTTGCATATTCTTTTTGCATCATATAAATTTTCCCGGCTCCATTTAAGTTATGAGAAATCCCTATAGAATCTTTTAGTTCTCTGTAAATAGCATTTGCTTTTTGAGAATAAATCATTGCATTAGTATAATCTCTAATATCTACATATATTCCGCCAATGTTTTGTGTTGCTGCGGCAATAACTTTTTTATCTCCTATTTTTTTCTGAATTTTGATTACCTGACTGTAAAAATCCAATGCCTTTGGATAATTTCCTAAGTAATAATAAACTGCACCCATGTTATTTAATGCAGCGGCAACTCCTTTATCGAAATTGGCTTTCTCATAAGTTTTCTTGCACTTTGTGAAGTATGAAAGGGCTTTTAAATAATCGCCCTGATAGTAGTAGTTTGTTGCTATTTTATTGTAACTGTCTCCAATACCTTTTTGATTGTTTAGCTTTTGATAGATCTTTAAACCTTTTTCAAACAAAGACATTGCTTCTAAAAATTTTCCGGTATTCTGGCTTTTTTCACCAGCGGTTAATAAGCTGTCTGCGGTTTGTTTGTTTTCGTATACAGATGCTGAGATATGGTTAGATGACACTTTGGATTGTGCATCTAAACTTGTTCCGTCTATCAGAAACAAAAAAAACAATAAATATGTAAACAAGATTTTCACAATAAAAGTTTTAAATTAAAAAAACGCATATGTTCGGTAACGAGCACATACGTTTTTACTTTACGTTAATTATCCGCAGTACTTTTTTATCCAAAAATATTTGAGGAATAATTCGTTGCGCTCACAATAATAGGCGGTGTATGATCAGCTTCTGCTCCACCAGAAATTATATCCAATTGTTCTTCGTTCAATTCCATATCTTCAAAATCTGGTTCTGCAGGAATATTGATAAAAATTGTAGAAGAATTGGACTGATCTACAAAGGCTAATGTTTTTCCTTCCGGCAAATGGATTGGACGTTCTAAGAAATTTTCTATTGTCTCAACAGGACTCTTTATTAAATTGTCTTTAAACACTGGATCCTTCCAGGCTTTTTTTACAATAGATTCTAAAACCTTTTGTTCGTTAGTTAATTCCATTTTTTTTAATTTATGATTAGACCTAATTGTTTCTGCTATTGTAAAATTATTTGCATTAAGTGATATAGAATTGCCAAATAGACTGACAAAAAGGTTGTTTCTATTTTTAATAATTATTAAAAAATGGAAAAAAATTAAAGTAAAAATGTAAGGCCATAATCAAAAAAGCTGCTTTCAAATATTATTTTGAAAGCAGCTTCTAAGAAAAATCTTTTATGTTAGAGAAAATAAACTAAGAAAATAGATTCTTTAATTTCTATTTAATTGTTGTCAAATAAAATTCCGGAAATACTTTTACAGGTTTACCAACAGTAATATCAAACGCAAGATGCGTACAAATTCCGGCAGCGATCCACGAAGCGGCAGAAAGCTGAGGAGGAGAAAGATTTTTATTTTCTTTTATATACTGATCTAAAATTTCTTCCAGCCATTCCTGCGGTTTTCCCTGTTCCCTCATGTATTGCAACACATAATCAACAACATTAATCTCGCTAAATCTTTCATTAGGTTTCTTTAACGAATCTAATCCTTTGGCATTAGAAATTACTATTATCAACGCTCCCCATCCCAAATTATACGGATGCAGAACGGGTATGTTTTTTTTCTGGCAAATGGAATCAAACAAAAGCGGAACATCTGATGTAAAATCTAAAGCATTCACTGCGATTTTGCAGTCTTTTATATAATCGCTAACATTTTCGGGTGTTAAAAAGCAATTGTGAATTGTAATTTTGGCGTTATTATTAATGGAAAGTAATCTTTCCTTAATGGCTTCTGCTTTAGATTTTAAAATATTTTCTTCCGTATAATTTTGTCTGTTTAAATTTGATAATTCGACAACATCACCATCAATTATCGTGAGGTTTTCAAATCCCAGTCGTAACAAACATTCTGCAATAGCGCTGCCTATTCCGGCTCCGCCTAACAATATTGGGGTATTTTTTATTAATCCTTGTTCTTCTGTAGTGATATAAAGTCTATTCCTCGTATATAACTGATTCATAATTATTTACTTTAATATTTTAAATTTGGCTTTTGATAGAATATAGGAATAGCAGAAATATTTTTTTTTTAAGATCTGCTATTTATAAATCTACATTTGGGCTAATTTATCGAAAAAAAGCTACAGAGACACACAACTACTTAAATATCATTGCTTTAATAAATAATCTTAAACCAATACCTTTTTCCACTTCCCTTTTTTATACATTATCATACTTAGTATCGTAATTAAAGTTTCGGCGGCGGGAATGACGATAAAAACTCCGATCGGTCCCATTTGATATTTACGCCATAAACCACAGCAGATGCAGAAGCTCCCATTAACATCAGGATTTCTTTTGCAAAAATAAATCCTCCCAAACTAATAAATACATTGATGGCAATTGCAATTATTATAGCTTGTACACCTGATTCTGCAGCCTGCCGGGTCTCTTTTTCACCAATACGCCGTGCAACAATTGCTGTTGTTGCAATACTGATTCCGATGGCAATTGAATAAATAATTGCAAAAACCGACTCAGTTAAACCAACAACCTGAATCGCATAATTGCTTTCTTTTAAATGTCCCACAAAATACAAATCGACCAACGCAAAAACAGATTCCATTGCCATTTCTAAAACCATCGGAATGGACAAAATCAGAATTCCTTTTGTAATACTTCCTTTTGTAAAATCAAATGATTCTGCATATTGCATTATTTTATTTAAGCGTTTGAACATAGTTTTTTTTATTGCCACAAAGGCGCTAGGGCGCAAAGCTTTTGTTTCACGCAGATTATTATTCGCCACGAATTCACGAATTATAAATAAAAAATTCGTGAATTCGTGGCGGAAAAAATATTTTGATCTTTTAAATTGTAGTTTCTTGCTGGCTGAAAACTGCAACAGGATTCGTTAGTTTACCAACAAACTGAAGACTGTCAACAGGATCTGCTAAATCTAACATTTGCTTATTATTACGCAATTGCAAACGGTTCAGACAACAAGAATCAAATTCTGAAACAAACAAATTGTACTTTTTAAATTGTTCCTGTAAATGTGGATGTGCTAACTGATATTCCTGAATACAATCGGCAACGGCTGACCAGAAATCTTCTTCAGAAAGTGTTTGGGTTTCGGATAAAATTGCAGAAAGAAAACGGAAATAAAACTGAAAGACATCATTAAAAATGCAAAGAATTCTCAACGATTCTTTCATATCAATATAAATTCGTTTTACTTTTTCCGGCAGCGAAATTTCTCCATTAAAAACCATTACTTCTTCTGTAATGTCTTTCATAATGGCTTTTACCGGAATATGGTTTTCTAAAACCAAAATCAGATTTTCACCGTGCGGCATAAAAACCATTTCATGCTGATAAAAACAATGCAGTAAAGGCGAAAGATAAACATCTAGATAATTACTAATCCAGGACTTTGCGCTGATTCCAGATTTTTTGATTAATTCTGAAACAAACGCATTTCCGGATTGATCAACATGCAGTAACGCCGCCATTGTCATGATATGCTGTCCGTTTTCTAATTTCGGAATTGGGCTTTCACGCCATAACGCAGCCAGCATTTTATTGTGCGGAATACTTCTTCCTAAAGGTTCGTACAAGAAATTGCGATAGCCAACTGTTGCGACTTCTCCTAAAAGTGTAAATCCTTTTTGCTGTAAATACGAATCATTTTCGACTAAATCTGCAACCCATTCTGTAATGGCCGGCGTACTTTCCATATAATACGGAGAAAGTCCGCGCATAAATCCCATATTGATTACAGAAAGTGCTGTTTTAGCATAAAATTTCTCTGGTGAAGAGGTATTAAAAAAAGTACGTATCGATTGTTGTGCCGAATATTCATCATCTCCATAACCAAGGCAAACCAAATGATTTTCGGCAATATCCGTCGCAAAAATCAAAGCCAGTTTATTAAACCACTGCCACGGATGTACAGGAAAAAAATAATAATCCTGACTGTTTAAATCCTGAGATTTTAATACATTTATGAATGCTGTAATATTTTCTGCAGACAATTCCTGCTGCAATACTTTTTGATAATCTAAAGATTTAATTGCTGTAAAAGTGGCTTTGCTCCTATGTCCGGCAATCCATAACAATTTTACAGGCACATTGGCTTCTGGAGAAAACGTCGCAAAATCATCAATATTAAAACCATTTTTACCCGAGTTCGCCACAAAACACGGATGTCCTTCGATCATGGCGTGTTCGATTTTTTGATAATCTAATTCCAGTAAATCTTTTGATGTATATTTTTCGTTTGCAATTTTATATGCCGTACTGTACAATGTACTTGTGATTTCTTCCAAATACGTTGGCAGTAAACTTTCGCTGATTCCTAAAGTATCTTTAAATTCAATAATAAATTCTAATAAACGTAAAGGCGATTTTTTTCCTTCAATTGTTCTTTGAATTGAATCTAAAGCGATTGACCAATGATTTAAAGCTAAAATTGAAGCTTCAAATTTATATTCGGTCTTTTTATCAGGAGAAAAAATACTGTATAAATTTAAAGCGTTTTTTATTGGAACAATTAATAATTCATGGGCAAATTCGCTTAACGTTTTTCTCAGCAAAATGGCGTTTGCTTTATCCCAATTCTCTTTTGTTAAATGCTGTATATTTTGGGTTGGTGTTTTCATTTTGTATTCAATTAAGCCAATTGTAATGCCTTGTAATAATCTTCACGCGTGCAGAATTCCAAATGCGCTTTTTTATGCGGCAAATCAAGAACACGCTGAAAAACAAATCCTGCTCTTTTATTCAGTAAATGAATTTTATGATTTCTAGCATCTGGTTCAACCACAATGCGCTGATTTTTAGCATCACTAAAGATAAAATCCAGAATTACGGTAAAAATATTCCAGGTAAAATTTGGAATTGGTTTTTCTGAAGGGGCAACTAAAATATGCATACCTCTATCTCCTTTTTCGGCTTGATAATATTTGCCCACAATATCGTCTTGCGGATTATAACATTCCAGTAAAAAAGCGACATTATTGTTGAATTTACCCATATAAACCTGCGCTTTTTCCTGAATATTATAGTAGGTATTTTTTACTTCTTCTATCGAAAATCCATTCATTTCCCAATAAACGGCATAATCGCGATTGACCCAATTATGAATTATCGGAATATCGAGTTCCATATCAAGCGGACGCAGCTCAAAAACCCCTAAACCTGGAATTGATTTTACAAAAACAACATCATTCGCGACATCATTTTCTGGATGAGTTAGTATACTATTCATCTTCTTAAAAATTAAGCTGTTACTTTTTTATATGGAGCGATTGGGTTTTGCAGTTTTCCCCGAAACTGTAACAATGCCACCGGATCATCTAGATCTATCATGGTTTTATTATTATTTAATTGTAAACGGTTCAGGCAGGAAAGCTGAAATTCATTGGCAAACAAATCATATTTCTCGAATTTAGCTTCAAGATGTGGGTTTTGTTCCTGATAATCAGAGATACATTCTGCCACTAATTCCCAAAAACGATTTTCTGAATATCCGTCACTAGAAACCAAAATTGCCGACATGAAACGGAAAAATCCATCAAAAACATCAATAAAAATTGAAAGCAATTTTACGTCTTCCGGAACTTCTGCATAAATTCTGTCAATGTTTTTAGGAATCTCAACATCCGGATTTAAAATCACGGCTTCTTCGGTAATATCTTTCAGGAAAGAACGCACCGGAACGTGATTTTCTAATCCTAAAATAAGATTTTCACCGTGTGGCATGAAAACCAAATCGTATTGATAAAAACAATGCAATAACGGACTCAAATACACTTTAAAATATTCTGCAAGCCAATTGTCTATTGATAATGAAGATGCTTTTATAATTTCAGACAGCAGCGAATTTCCATCTTTATCCAAATGTAAAAATGCCGCCATTGTCATCAATTGTTCGTCGTTTTTGAGTTTTGCAACAGGGCTTTCTCTCCATAAAGAAGCAATCATCTTATTATATGGATTGTGTTTTCCGAAGCTTTCAAAATACGGGTTAATGTAGCTTACAGAAGCCACTTCGCCCAACATTCCGAAACCAACTTTTTGCAGATATTTATCACCGCTTAATAATTGATCCAGCCATTCTGCCATTTCCGGCGCAGTTCCTAAATAATAAACGGGCAAACCGCGCATAAAGCCCATATTCAGGATTGAAAGCGATGTTTTGGTATATAATTTTTTAGGATTGCTTAAGTTGAATAAAGTTCTAATCGATTGCTGCGCCTGATATAAATCGGGACTGTAACCTACACAAATTAGTTTTTGTTTGGCAATTTCCGGAGAAAATAAATTGGCGAGTTTATTAAACCATTGCCACGGATGCACGGGAATAAAGAAATAATCGTTTGGATTCTGGCCTTTTTCTGAAATTACGGAATTGAATTTTGCAATGGTTTCTGTTCCTAATTCCTGCTGAATTAGAGTATCATAATCCAGTTTTTGAGTTCCGGCATAAACCGTTCTGTCACGGTGTCCGGCCAGCCATAAAATCCTGAACGGATTTCCGGCTTCGGGTGCGTACGCTTTGTAATCCATGCTGTTGTAGCCAATTCTTCCATTATTGGCTACAAAGCCCGGATGACCTTCCATCATGGCTTGTTCAATTGTCTGAAAATCAGAATTGGCCAATGATTTTGAAGTCGAATTTTCTTTTAATAATTTGTAACAGCTTCCGTAAAGTGTGCTGATAATTTCTTCTATATAAGACGGAAACAATTGCTCTGAAATGCCTAAACTGGTTTTGAATTCCTGAATAAAATCAACAGCGTCTAAAGATATTAGTTTTTCATTTTTATATTTTAAAATTGAGTTCAATTCGACATTCAAATGATTCATTTCCAGCAATTCTGCTTCAAAAGTATATTTAACTAAATTGTCATCAGAAATTAAAGAATATTTATTATCTGATTCTAAAATTGGTTTGATTAAAAGTTCATGCGAAAACTCACAAATTGCTTTTTTTACGAGCAAACGATTGGCTTTTTCCCAAACTTCTGGCTGAATATGTGTTATGGCTTTTTCTGGAAATTCTATTTGATTTTCGGTATTCATTTCGGTATAATTGAGGTTGAATGGATCTATTTTTTTAATGAATTGTTCACGCGTACAAAAGGCTAATAGTGCCGTTTTGTGCGGTAAATTGACAACATCGCCATCTTCAAAGCCTACGCGGTGGCAGATATCAAACATTTTTTTGTTACGAATATCGGGCTCAACCAATATTCTTTCGATAGTAAGGTCTCTGAAAATAAATTTCATGATACTCGAAAAAATATGCCATGTAAACTGATGTACGGGCTTTGCTGGCGGCGCAACAATTATATGGATTCCGCAGTCGTAATCCTGAACTTTATAATAGCTGCCAATAATATCTTGTTTTGGATTGTAACGTTCTAATAAAAAGGAAACTTCTCCATTTACAAGTCCGATAAAAACATCTGAATCTTTGGTTATTTTTTCGTATTCTAAACGAACTTCTTCGAGATTTTTTCCTTGCATGCCCCAATATTGTGCATAATCACGATTAACCCAATCATGAATTATTACAGCGTCGTTTTCCAGTTCCAACGGGCGAAAATCTATCACTCCAAAATCCGGAATTGTTGTTGAATAAATAGGTTTATATGTGCTCATTTGATTTTAGATTTTAGGTTGTTGATTTTAGATTTTAATCATTGTGAGTAATTTAAACACATAGAAGCATAGTTTTCATAGCTTAAAAAGGCGTTTCACTTCAAATAAAACACATAGCTATGTGAAAAAATCTAGATTTTCTAAAACATGCTTCGATCTCAATCTAATAAAATCTATGTTTCTATGTGTTTAAATAAATTAAACAATTCTTGGTGGAAATACTTTGCGAAGACGCACTGCTGTGCGCCTCTACGATAAAACCTTTGTAGATATTAAATTCTATGTTTAGCCATTAGCAATTAATTCATTGCTGTTTCTGTTGTCCCATTTGGCTTTTAATAAAACCTTGGTAAGATTATAAACAAGCTGAACGCAGATACTTAATGTAATTACAACTGGAAATAAGCTTAGAACAAACCATTGATCGTGCTGCCAGAAACCTAAAACGTACATTCCCCAATTGATCAAAACCCATTGAATTACATATAAACTTGTGACATGTTTACTACAGAAAATCAATAACTTGAATACTTTATTATTTTCTTTAAACAGATTTACTACAAGGTTTATGAGCCAATACAAAACGAGATTTGTTCCGAGTAATAAAATACTGCCGCCAGGTCCTAAATGATAATAATCTCCAAAATGATATTCTGGATTTGAGAAGTTTAAAATTCCTCCCACAACTATAAAACCTAAACCTACAAACAGCATTTTCTTAAAAAACACATCCTGATTTTCGTTGAGTTCTTTGTACCATCTTCCTAAAAACATTCCGATTAAGATAAATGCACTCCACGGAAAAAGAGGGAAATAAACATTAAACTGATTGCTGAAAAGTAAATCACAGATATAATCTAAACCAACAATTCCAATTCTAAAACCGCTTAATTCTTTTGAAATGGAAATGATTGCCAAAGCCACAATTAACGGAACATATTTGCTTTTGCTAAAATGATTGATAAGCCCCATAATAAACAATGTGAGTCCTGCCAACTGCAGAATATCGCCCAAAAGCAAAAAGAAAACTCCGGTTTCCAACGTTCCCGATTTTAATCCATAGGCCGAAACAAACGCTTCCGGAAGTCCGCCAAAAATGAATTCTGGAACCAGAAATTTTAAAAAATTCATTCCGTAACCAATGGCCAAAATGTATAAAGCTCTTTTGCAAACGGCTGTAAAAGTCTGTCTTCTGGATAATACAAATGAAATTCCCATACTAACTAAAAACATAGTCGTACCACGGCTCAGCCATAAAATGATTTCGCCTAAAACGGTTTTAGTCTGCGTTTCAATTGTTCCGTAAATCAACATCGTGTGAATCATCATCATAAAAATCACACTCATTCCTCTGGCAATATCAATTGCCAAAACTCTCTTTTTTTGCTGTACTGTTTCCATAATTATGCAATGATTTCAAATGCCGGAGATTCGATAACTTCTGCTGCCGCAACTCCAAATTCCTGAAATGCAATTTTGGTTTCTATAGCATAATGTTCAACTCCGGTTATTTCTTTAATGATATAAGAGTTTCTGTAACAAGCCATTCCTAAATCTGGAGTTACAAAACCATGTGTATGTAATTCAGCATTTTGCACGAAGATTTCACTTCCATTACTATCGATTGTGTAGTTTCTGTTTGTGGCAAAACGACCTTTTTCGTCCCACTGAATTCGGTTTGCAATTCCTTTTAAAAACTGAGGCAATTTATATCCGTAACCCGTTGCTAAAACCAAGGCTTCGGTCTTATGGCGGTATCTTTTATCTTGTTCAACCTGATGTAATTCCAACTCAAAAGATTGATTTTCTTCATTATAAATTGCTTTTGTGCAGGCGGCGTTGGTTCTTAAATTCACATCAATTTCTCCAATTACTTTTTTGCTGTAAATGGTATCGAAAATTGTGGCAATCAAGTCTTTATTGATTCCTTTGTACAATAATTTCTGGTTTTTAAGCAAATGATCTCTTTTGTCCGAAGGCAGATTGTAGAAATAATCGACGTATTCCGGAGAAGTCATCTCAAGGGTTAACTTGCTATAATCCATTGGAAAAAACCTTGACGATCTTGTAATCCAGTTTAACTGATAACCATAAACATCAATTTCCTGTAATAAATCGTTGAAAACCTCAGCAGCACTCTGTCCGCTTCCCAAAACGGTAATCGATTTTTGTTTTTGCAGTTCCGCTTTATTCTGAATATAAGCTGAAGAATGAATTGCTTTTCCTTTTAATGATTGACAAGATTTTGGAATATGCGGAGCCGTTCCCGTTCCTAAAACAATCTTTTTGGTTTTGTAAATCGTTTCAGCATTTGTTTTAGAAGAAAACGTTGTTACAAAATAAAGCTGTTGATTTTCATCGTATTCAATTACTTTAACTTCTGTATTAAAATGAATGTTTGGTAACTTTTTAATCGCCCATTGACAATATTGATTGTATTCGTTTCTTAACAGCAAGAAGTTTTCACGAATATAAAACGAATATATTTTCCCTTGTTCTTTGATATAATTCAAAAAACTAAACGGACTCGTAGGATCAGCCAAAGTCACTAAATCAGCCAAAAACGGAATTTGTAAAGTCGTGTCCTGCATCAACATTCCCGGATGCCAGTTGAAAGATTCATTTTTATCAAAAAATAATCCTTCAAGATTTTCAATTGGAGCCGTTAAACAAGCCAGACTTAAATTGAAAGGTCCAACTCCAACAGCGATGAAATCGTATATTTTGTTTTGCATTTTATTTTAATTTTTTAATGAATATTCATTTCCGTGATACACGATCAAATCGATTACTTCTTCGATATCTTTTGGAGTTGTTAAAGGATTTAATAATGTGAATTTGAGAAATACTTCATTGTAGACTTTTGTACTGGTAATAATGGCTTTACCTTCATTAAAAATGGCTTTTCGAATGTAACTGTTGATTTCGCAGTACGAATTTTCATTTCCGGTAAAAGGTGTATAACGAAACACTACTGCACTGATTTCCGGTTTATGAATTATTTCGAAATCATCTCTGTTTCTTAATAAATCCGCCGTGAACTGGGCATTGGCAATGGCTTTTTCCATATATGAACTCAAACCTTCTGTTCCTATCATTCTCAGCGTAAACCATAGTTTTAACGCATCAAAACGACGTGTTGTCTGGATTGATTTCTTTACCATGTTTGGAATTCCTTCGTCTTCCTGTTCTTTAGAATTCAGATAATCAGAGTGATATTTGATGTAATCAACAAAGGATTTATCTCTCATAAAAAAGCCGCTTGAACTTACCGGCTGATAAAAAGTTTTATGATAATCTATTGTAACAGAATCTGATAATTCGATTCCGTCTAATTTTTCTTTATAAAGATTACTAATTAATAAGCCTCCGCCATAAGCTGCATCCACATGAAACCAAATATCATTTTCATTGGCAACAGAAGCAATTTCTGCCAACGGATCTATAGAACCAAAATCAGTTGTTCCTGCCGTTCCAACAATTGCAATTGGAATATTTCCTAAATCTTTTTGCTGCTGAATTACCTTTTTTAAAGCACTTACGTTCATCTTAAAATCAGGATCAACAGCAACGGGAACTACGGCATTTTGTCCTAAACCTAAAAGACTTAAATTTTTCTTTAAACTAAAATGACTTACTTCTGAACATAAAATTCTGAATTTTGAAGCTTCAGCAGGAATTCCGTCCATTTTTGGATCAATTGCATAATGCTTTTTGATGTAATGATCCCTTGCCAAAAGCAATCCCATCATGTTTGACTGAGTTCCTCCACTGGTAAAAATTCCGTCGGCATTTTCAGGATATCCCAGTTTATCAATTGTCCAATCGACCAATTTTAGTTCGATAAAAGTACCACCAGTACTTTGATCATAGGTATCCATTGAAGAATTCAACGATGATATAAAAGCCTCAGCGACAAGTGTCGGTGTTAGAATTGGACAGTTAAGATGTGCTATGTATTTAGGATTATGAAAATGAATGCAATCGTCTAAATAAATATCTTTTAATTCGTCCAGAACATAATCCAGACTTTTGCCTTTCTTATTTTCTTCGAGATGGATATTGTCAATTTTTTTCTTAATTGTCGAAATGCTGTTTCCTGTAAATGGGGTATTTCTTTCTTTTAAATGATTTCCAATTGCTTTAATTGCTTTTTTCATGCTTTTCTTATAAATCCCGATCGATTCAATATTATTCGAAAAGACATGTTTATGGTGCGTATTGTCAATTATGACTTCGTGCATTATTGTATCTAATTTTTCTTGTGCCTCCATTTGTGGTATTTATTTAGATTGGTTCTAAAGAATATATTTGACAAATGTAGATTTGTACGAAAATTAAATCAATACCATAAAAAAGGGAAAAATATTTCTATAATTGAGGTACAGAAAATACCTCAACTATAGTAGGAAATAAAGCATAAAATATTATTAAATTATACGAAAATTACTTTATTTTATTTTCTAAAGCGTAGAGAATCAGTTCAGAAGTAGTATGCCTGCCGGTCTTTTTCATTATATTTTTCCTGTGTGTCCTGAAGGTATGGATACTAATAAAAAGCTGCGATGCGATATTTTTGCCATTGTTGCCTTTTGCAATTTGTTTTAAAATTTCAAACTCTCTTAAGGTAAGTTTTTCATCACTTTGCGGAGTTGGTAAAGCGAAAACATCGAGAAAGGTATTTAAAGTTTTGGGACATAAATAGCGTTCCCCATTCTGGATTTTGTATAAAGCATTATAAATAGTTTGTTCTTCACAATCTTTTGATATAAAACCATTTATATTATCTTTTAGGAAACTGTCAATCGTTTGTTTATTTTTGAAATACGATAAGATTATTATTTTACATGCCGGATAATTTTTTTTAATAATCTTCAAATCATCATCATAAAACAAAAAAATATTATTGGGGTCAATAATCAGGCATTCCACATCATTTTTATCCAAATATTTAAACAAGTCTTCTCTTGAATTTACTACTTTCAGGTTAGGTGCTTTTACCAACTTTTTAAGCGTGTGCCTCAATCCAATTATGTGCAGGTTTTCAGAATCGGCAATAAGAAAATTTTTCATTTTTATTATTTAGAATTGGTCTAAACAAAATTAATATAAAAATGATTGTCAAAATACTTTTTAAATCAAAAAATAGTTTTTTTCTTATTATTAGAGCACAAAAATGAGATAGCTTTTTATAATTAATCTTTAATTGTATTGTTTAATTGAAATTAATGATGGGATTTATGTTTATATCTTACAAAATACAACCTGTATTATGTAACTATAATTAACTAAGAAGGCATAAATTTGAAATACTTATTAAAAAATATAACTATGAAAAAATTTTCAATGCTATTAATCGCTATTTTCCATTTTTCATGCCAGCAAAAGGAAAACAAAAGTGTATCTGTTATTACTCAAGATTCAGTTAATACAAAACCGGCCAAGATAGATAATGAAATAGAGAACAAACAAATAGGTGACACTATTTTCATGAATTCTTTAAATAAGAACGGTTTATATACAGCCGAGGGTTCGATAGATTCTCTTAATTCAAGAGTTTATGTAAAATTTAAAAATGAAAAATCGGGCGAATTAAAAGCACAAATTACACCAAGTACCGGTAAAGGAAACATTCGTTTCAACCAAATTATATTTCCTGATAAAACTTCGGATGGTCCTTTTGGAATGGATTTAAAAATCCAATTGAAACAAAAGGGGGATTATTTACTAGTAATTGGACATTCACAAATGGCTGAGAATCCTTTTTATGGTAAATTTAATGTGCAGCTTGAAAACAAAGAATGATTTAAAAAGTATTAAATCATTCCTATATCTGTAATATCAATTTAAAAAGTAAATCATTCCCGTAAGATACTTTTATCATTATAAGCCATTTTGGCAATCTCATCTTTTCGTCTAAAACTAACACCTTTATGTTTTTGTATATAGGTGATAATTTCTGTAGCTGCTGCTACCATTTGAGGTGTTCCTCCTATACGATCATGAAAACTGATAGACATTTGTCTACGTTTATTTTCAGACTCTTTATAAAGCTGGTCAAATTCCATTATTACCTGTCGTGCAAACTGATCTGCGCTAAAATTCTTTCCTTCAATTAGTACAATATCATTGCAGCGAATTGTATATGGTACAACTGCAAAATCTTTTTCTTTTACTTTTATCAAAAATGGCTCATCGCGACTTAAATCATCAATATGATATTTAAAACCTAATTCCTGCAAAATTTCTAATGTATTGGGACCACGTCTCAGCCAATTTGCATTATAACCAACCGGATCAAAACCCGTGACCTTTTTAATTGCATCTGCCCCATCTTTGATAAACTTTTTTTCTGTTTCATAATCCATAGAATATTGTGTTGACCAATTCATGCCATGTGCTGCTGCTTCATGTCCTCTTTCTACAATTTCTTTAGCAAGAGCCGGATTTTTTAAAACTGCAGAACCAACCATGTGCGAGGTAACTTTTATTCCAAATTTATCCCAATTATCGAGCATTCTCGGAATTCCTTCTTTGTAACCGTATTGATACCAGGTTTCGCCAGGAAGGTCAACAAATCCTTTTTGCATATTTTGAGGAAAAGGGCTTTCTGAATTTACGGGCTGTCCTCCAGCTTCAAACTGCATGGATATTGATACTACCAAACGTGATCCGTCTGCCCATTTGCTAACAGAGTTTTCATTGCCTGCTAATTCATTTGTTTTTAAATCACCGGCAAATAATGAATTTATAGGCAATAAAGTTGCTAAACTTACAAGACCTGTCTGCTTAAGGAATGTTCTTCTATTTTTCATTTTTAATTGATTTAATAATTCAAAGTTATGATATTCTAAAATCATTCCCTTTTCATAATGAACTATAAATCAACAATTTAAACATTTCAAATAATTCAAGCAGCAACTTCATTTCGCAATAGATAAAAAGGCTAACGAAATACCGCTAAATAATCCGGTCATTTTTTTTCTTCATAATAGTATAAAAAAAAATCCAAATCCCGATTGTAAAACCGGAATTTGGATTCTTAACTATTTTGATTTAAAAACTTAATCTAGAATAAAGCTCACACTTACATTTGCAGTGATTTCGATTTCGCCAATTGCTAAAGTTTCGTTTGCTGATTCTGCATTATCTGCAGCCATTGATTTCATTGCCGCATACATTGGCTGTGGGTGATAAATTTGTGAATTATCTGAAATCACATAGGCTTTACCAACTTTTTGTCCTAATACAGAAACATAATCTTCTGCTTTTGCTTTAGCATCTTTCATTGCTAATTTTCTGGCTTCTGATTGTAATGAAGTTAATTTTGAAGATTCAAAAGAAACTCTGTCAATACGGTTAATTCCTTGTTGAACTAAACCTTCCATTAATTCGTCATATTTAGACAAATCTTTTAAAACAATTTCTACAGTTTGTGTTGCATTGTAGCTTGTTTTCTTTTTCTCGTAATCGTATTGTGGATTAAGAGCAACTTGTTTAGTTTTGAAATCAGCAGCTGGAAGATTCATTTTTTTAATGAATTTTAAAACCGCGTCTATTTTTTCGTCATTTTGTTTTTTGACGTCTTTAGCATTATTCCCTTTTGTTTCAACTGTAGCTGAAATACAAACCTGATCTGGCGCTACTTTTACTTTTCCTTCTCCATTTACATTAATTTGAGGTATTTGTTTGGTTTCCTGGCCGTAAGACATAGTCATAAACATGATTGTTAAAAATAATACTAGTTTTCTCATTTCTGTTATATTTTAAGTTATTTGATAAAGGCATTTCAAAAGTTATGCCAGCATTATAATTTTCCCAATTTAGCCATTCCAAAAAGAATTAAAATTGGAATTAAAAGTAAAACAACAATAAAAGTATGATCTGAAATTAACGAAGGTTCTTTTATCAAAGTAATTAAGTATCCGCCAATTGCGCCTCCAAAATGTGCGGTATGACCAATATTATCATTTTTAGCTTTCATTCCATAAATTGAATATAATAAATATAAAATTCCGAAAAGATAAGCAGGAATCGGAATTATACCAAAAATCCCAAGCGTCATATCAGGCTGAAGCAAAATGGCTGAATATAAAACTCCTGTAACTGCTCCGGATGCACCAACAGCACGATAACTATAATCGTTTTTATGAAAGAGCATCGTTAATAAACTTCCAAAAATTAAACTTCCAAAATAAATCAAAGCAAAAGAAAAACTACCAAGCCATTCTGTTACAACTGGTGCAAAAAACCAAAGTGTCAGCATATTAAACGCCAGGTGCATAAAATCTGCATGCAGAAACCCAGACGAAAGCATTCTGATTTGTTCTCCTGCGCGAATGCTTCCTACATGAAATTCATATTTTCTAAAAAAATAAAGATCGTTAAAACCTTTATAACTAATCAATACATTGGCAACTATAATTCCAATTAAGATGGTATTCATAAATATTATTTAATGTGAAATGTAAAGATAGTCAATATCAAACATAAGTTGATGAGAATCCAAAATATCGAGCCTATTCATTTTTACTTTATATTTGCAGAAAAAATATTAGATGCAATTTATTGTTTATATAATAGCCTTCCCTTTACTTTGGCTAATCTCTATACTTCCATTTCGCTTATTTTATTTATTTTCAGATTTTGTATACTTTTTAGTTTATCGAATTATTGGATATCGTAAAAAAGTAGTTCGCGAAAATCTTGCACTTACTTTACCGCATTTAAGCGATTCCGAAAGAAAAAATATCGAAAAAAAATTCTATAGACACATGTGTGATATGTTTCTCGAAATGGTAAAAACCATGAGCATATCTCCAGAGGAAATGGAAAGACGATTTCATGTAACTAATATTGATCTTGTACTGGATTATGCCAAAAAAGGAAAAAGTGTAATTCTTGTAGCCTCACATTATGCAAGTTATGAATGGCTTTTAACAATTAATCCTAAAATTGGTTTTCAGGGAATTGCGGTTTATAAAAAACTAGCCAATCCATATTTTGATAAATTGGTTCGAAAAATACGTTCAAAATACAATACTGAAATGATCGAAACCAGAAAAGCAATTCCAACAATGGCTCAAAACCAGCGTAAAGGAATTTTAAGTATGTATGGCTTAGCAAGCGACCAATCTCCTAAACTGGATAGAATTTTTCATTCGATGAAATTTATGGGAATTGAAGTTCCGGTACATACTGGTGCTGAAATGCTGGCCAAAAAATACGATTTAAGTGTAATTATGGTAAAAGTTAAAAAAGTTTCCAGAGGCCATTATGAAGCTACATTTCTTCCTATTGCAGATGATCCTAAAGAATATGAAAACTTTGATATTACAGAAAAATACCTAAAAGAAGTTGAAAAACAAATTTACGAAGCTCCTGAATTTTATTTATGGACGCATAAAAGATGGAAGCATCGCGTAAAATAACTACAAAAGAAAATCCAAAAAGTAATTACTGCTTTTTGGATTTTCTTTTTTAAAAGTCTAAAAACTCCAGAGAAGGTTTTAAAAGACATTTAAATATATCTTGATGGGTTTTTGTAATATTTTTTTTTGATCGAAAAAATGTACAAACCCAATAAATTTGAAGTTAACTAAATCAAATAAAAAACCTCATCAAAATTTTAACCATGATTAAAAAGTTACTTTTTACATTTTCATTAATAACCGTTTCGCTTTCGGCTTTTGCCCAAAGTCCAAAACGAGGAATTGCTTATGGAAATAATTCTACTGCCGATTTACAGGCACTTAGACCCGGGATTTCCTGGTGGTACAATTGGGGATCACTTCCTGAAAATGATACCAATGCTAATTATGCAAATCTTGGAGTTGAATATGTCCCAATGATTTGGGGAAAATTAAACGATGCCGATCTACAAGCTTTTATTGATCGTATTAAACCCGGAGCAAAATATCTTCTAGCTTTTAATGAACCTAATTTTAATGACGGCGCACGTTTAACCCCGCAAGAAGCCGTAAATGCATGGGTAAATGTTGAAAAAGTCGCTGCTGCAAAAAATCTGGAAATTGTGAGTGCTTCTCCTGCTTATAACGGACCTGATAATTACGGCGGTTACAGCAGTCCTACTGCATGGCATGATCAATTTTTTCTTTTATGTCCTAATTGTAAAGTCGATTATATTGCTTTTCATACTTATGATGCTACCGCTGGCGCTGTAATAGGTGTAACTGGACTTTTAAAAAATTACAACCGTCCGGTTTGGGTAACTGAGTTTGCAAACCGTGTAATTCAGTCTGAAACTGATAAAATTGCTTTTATGAAACAAATTGTAAGCAGTTTTGAAAACGATCCTGATATTTACAGATATTCATGGTTTACAGGCCGAGTTCCTTCAAACTGGACAGATATGCTTGAAGGACAGCTTTTAAGTCCAACTAGCGGTGTTTTAAAACCTATCGGAACTGCTTATATCAACGAAAGTTATACAACTAAAAAAATGAATGTTCCGGGAAGAATTACAGCTAATAAACATTATAGAAGAAAAGGAACAGGACTTCAAAATACGACAGATTCCGGAACGGGTCAAAATGTATGTTTTATTGAGAAAGGCGACTGGAACGAATTTATGCTTAATGTTGCTGATGCCGGAACTTACAATCTGACTTTTAGAGTTGCTTCGCCAACTATTCCGGGAAAATTTGATATTTTGGTTAATAATATTGTGGTAAAAACCGATGAAACATTTCCTGCAACTGGAGGCTGGCAGACGTATGCTGATAAACTTGTAAGCGGTGTTACACTTCCAAAAGGAGAAGTTTATTTGAAAATTAAATTCAAATCAGATGATATGAATTTTAATTACATTGATGTTGCTGCTGCAAATTTAGGAGTAAATGATCCAAAATCAGAAAAGGATTCTTTTACTATTTATCCAAACCCTATTAAGGTTCAGTCTACGCTTCATATAAAATCATTCACCACAGAACCTTTATCTCTAAAAATTATTGATGCAAACGGCAAAATTTGTTATTCATCAAATGATTATTCTACAAATGAAGACATTAAAATTGGCGATAAATTATCAAGCGGGGTTTACATTGTAAATGTTTCGTATGGTTCAGTAAAAAAATCAATGAAAATTATAAAGAATTAAAAATTCTAATTGAATAAAAAAACGCCTTTCAAATAAATGAAGGCGTTTTTTATTTAATAGAAAACTGCAAAAATTAAATCCCTGCAATTTCTTTAATTTCATCAATAATTCGAAGTGCCAGAGTATCTGCTTCTTTTTGCGAAGGCGCTTCAGTATAAATACGAATAATTGGTTCTGTGTTAGATTTTCTTAAATGAACCCATTCATTTGCAAAATCAATTTTTACACCGTCAATTGTCGAAATATCTTCATTTTTGTATTTATCAGTCATCGCTTTTAAAATCGCGTCAACATCAATTTGCGGTGTTAATTCGATTTTGTTTTTGCTCATATAATATTCAGGGTAAGAAACCCTTAAAGCAGAAACTGTTATTTTTTTATTTGCTAAATGTGTCAAAAATAAAGCAACACCTACCAGACTATCACGTCCGTAATGCAATTCAGGATAAATGATTCCACCGTTACCTTCACCGCCAATAACTGCATTATTTTTTTTCATCAATTCAACAACATTCACTTCTCCAACTGCACTTGCTTCATATTTTCCGCTATGTACATTTGTAACATCACGCAATGCACGAGACGAAGACATATTTGAAACCGTATTTCCCGGAGTTTTACTCAAAACATAATCAGCTACAGCAACCAAAGTATATTCTTCTCCAAACATTTCACCATCTTCACTAATGAAAGCCAAACGGTCAACATCTGGATCGACAACAATCCCTAAATGAGCTTTTTCTTTTACAACCAATTCAGAAATATCAGTTAAATGTTCTTTTAAAGGTTCCGGATTATGAGGAAAATGTCCGTTTGGCTCGCAGTATAATTTTACTACTTCAACGCCCATTTGCTCCAATAAGTTAGGGATAATAATCCCTCCTGAAGAATTTACTCCATCAACAACAACTTTAAATTTAGCATCTTTTACAGCCTGAACATCAACTAAAGGTAAGTTTAGAACTTCGTCTATATGGATATCCATATAAGCGTCATTAAAAATAATTTCACCTAAACTGTCGACATCAGAGAAATCAAAAGCTTCTGCTTCTGCAATTTCAAGAATTTTGGCACCATCATCACCGCTTAAAAATTCTCCTTTTTCATTTAATAACTTTAATGCGTTCCATTGTTTTGGGTTATGAGATGCTGTCAGGATAATTCCACCGTCGGCTTTTTCAAGCGGAACAGCCACTTCAACCGTTGGTGTTGTCGAAAGTCCAAGATCAATTACATTTATTCCAAGACCAATTAAAGTATTTACAACAAGATTATGAATCATTGGCCCCGAAATTCTCGCATCGCGTCCAATTACAACAGTAAGCTTTTCTTTTGAAGTATTGTTTTTAAGAAAAGTTCCATATGCCGATGCAAATTTTACAGCATCAACAGGAGTCAGGTTATCTCCTACTTTTCCACCAATTGTTCCTCGTATACCCGAAATTGATTTTATTAATGTCATTTTTGTGAGTTATGGTTATTTAATTACAAATATAGAAAAGTTACTAAGGTTCTGAGATACGAAGACACTAAGTTTTTTTTCTGCAGTAACTATTTCAAATGAAATCTCTAATTACTTTTATTACAATTGTCAAGATTGTTAGATAAGAAGATGCCAATGTTTTTTAAATACTTTAAATATTTAAGTAAAATGGTGATTATTTTATAACAAAACGATTTAAAAAAGTTTTTATACATTTACTAAAATAACTTAGCTTCTTAGTATCTAAGAACCTTAGCATCTTGACAAAAAATGAATTTCCTAGCTCACATATATCTTTCCGGTGATAATGACTTAATTAAAATTGGCAATTTTATGGCCGATGGTATTCGCGGAAAACAGTTTGAACATTTTCCAGAGGATGTTCAGAAAGGAATTCTTTTACATAGATTTATAGATACTTATACCGATTCGCATGATGTTTTCAGACAAAGCACAAAACGCCTTCACGATAAATATCATCATTATTCGGGTGTAATTATAGATATAGTTTACGATCATTTTCTGGCCAAAAACTGGACAAATTATTCAGATGAAAAACTCGAAGATTTTATCAACCGGTTTTACAATTCTTTACATCAAAACTATCCTATTTTAACCGAAAAAACACAAGGCCTGATGCCTTATATGATTGAAAGAAACTGGCTTTTGAGCTACAGAACCGTCGAGGGAATTCATCAAATTTTAACTCAGATGGACAGAAGATCTAAAAATATTTCTAAAATGCAGTATGCCAGCGAAGAATTAAAAGAATTTTATAATGAATTTGAACAGGAATTTACTCTTTTTTTTGAGGATATTCAGCACCATGCCAAACAAAAATTACTTTCCTTATAAACCTAACCATTTTATAAAATATGTTCTTGTTATGAAAAAAATTTCACTTTTATTTTATTTTATATCATTTTATAGTTTTGCCCAGAATACAGCATCACCAACTGGTTTAACAGCATCAAAAGCAATGGTCGTTTCGGCTAGAATAGAAGCATCAAAAATTGGTGTTGAAATAATGAAAAAAGGCGGTAATGCATTTGATGCCATGGCCGCAACAGAATTAGCTCTTGCGGTTGCTTACCCATATGCCGGAAATCTTGGCGGCGGAGGGTTTATGGTTTATAGAAAAGCAAATGGCGAAGTTGGCAGTTTAGATTACCGTGAAAAAGCGCCGCTGGCTGCAACAAAAAATATGTTTCAGGATAAAGATGGAAATGTAATTCCGGGAAAAAGCACCGAAACCCCATTGGCAATTGGTGTTCCGGGAACTATAGCCGGAGTTTTTGCAGTTCATAAAAAATTAGGTTCTCTGCCAATTTCAGAAATCCTTAAACCTGTTATCGCTTTAGCTGAAAAAGGCGTAGTTGTAACTCTAAAACAACAAAAACAGCTTGAAAGTTATCACGAATCGATTGTTAAAGCAAATGGTCCGAATACTTTAATGGCAGGAAAATTTAAAGAAGGCGATACTATAAAATATCCTGCACTTGCCAATACTTTAAAACGTATTTTGAAAAACGGAAGAGACGAATTTTACAAAGGAAAAACAGCTCAGGTTTTGGTTGATTATCTTAAGAAAAAAGGCGGAATTATAACACTTAAAGATTTAGCATCTTATGAAGCAAAGTGGAGAAATCCGCTTCAATTTGAATACAAAGATTTAAAAATTACTTCGATGGCACCGCCAAGCAGCGGAGGAATTTGCCTGGCACAGATTCTGAAAATGATTTCGCCATTTTATTTATCAAAAATGGGACATAATTCTGAGCAGTCAATACAGGTTATCGTAGAGGCCGAAAGAAGAGCTTACGCCGACAGAAGTCAATTTTTAGGTGATCCGGATTTTGTTAAAATTCCAATTAAAGGACTTTTATCAGATTCTTATTTAAAAGAAAGAATGTCGGATTTTGATTCAGAAAAAGCTTCATTATCATCAAACATAAAAGAAGGAAAAATTACCTATAACGAAAGTACCGAAACTACACATTATTCTATTGTAGATCAATTTGGAAATGCCGTTTCTGCCACCACAACCATAAATGACGGTTTTGGTTCAAAATACTATTGTGATGAATTAGGCTTTTTCTTAAACAATGAAATGGATGATTTTAGCGCAAAACCGGGATCACCAAATATGTTTGGTCTTGTAGGAAACGAAGCCAATAGTATTGCTCCGCAAAAACGAATGCTGAGTTCTATGACTCCCACAATTGTAGAGAAGAACGGGAAATTGTACATGGTTGTAGGTTCACCTGGCGGGTCGACAATTATTACCTCTGTATTGCAGACTATCCTGAATGTTTACGAATATAATTTGAGTATGCAGGATGCCGTGAATGCGCCTCGTTTTCATCATCAATGGCTTCCTGATTTAATTACATTTGAGCCTAATACTTTTAATTACAGTACAATCGAAAGTTTAAAAGCAAAAGGATATTTAATTAACGAAAAAACAACACCCGTAATTGGAAAAGTTGATGCTATTTTAGTTTTACCGGATAATACCCTCGAAGGCGGTGCCGATTTTCGTGGTGATGATAAAGCTGCGGGATTTTAAACCAAAAAAGATTTTAGTAGAAAAATTTCACAAAATCGAATGTTTAGAGCTAAATTTGCATTCTCCGTAACTTTTTAAAAATACAATGATCAGAAAACTTTTTCGAAAATTAGAAAGCATTATTGCTTTGGGACAATCTATTTTAACTCCAAAGCAATTCATTTTTTTATCAAGTGTTTTGGTCGGTATTTCCTGTGCATTTGCAGTAATCATTTTAAAAACTTTTGCGCACAGTGTTTTTTCATTTGCAACTTACATCAGCGGAATTTTAAAATTAAGTTTCATTAACAGTATCCTGCCTATAATTGGTATTATGCTGACTGTATTTGTAGTCAATAAAGTTTTAAACGGAAGCATCCAAAAAGGAACTTCGCAGATTTTGTATGCCGTTGCAAAAAAGGCCAGTATAATTCCGAAAAAGCAAATGTACGCGCAGATTGTTACAAGTTCGTTGACTGTAGGTTTGGGAGGATCAGCAGGTTTAGAAAGTCCTATTGTAATTACCGGAGCTGCCTTTGGATCTAATTATGCCCAAAATTACAAACTCGCTTACAAAGACAGGACTTTGCTTATTGGCTGTGGTGTTGCTGCAGGTATTGCAGCCGCTTTTAATGCGCCTATTGCCGGAGTACTTTTTGCTATTGAAGTTTTATTGGTAGATGTTAGTATTTCTGCTTTTACGCCTATTATGATTTCGGCAGCAACCGGAGCTTTGGTTTCGGCAATTGTATTAGATGAAAGCATACTTTTATCTTTCAAAAAACAAGAAACATTCGATTATCATAATATTCCTTTTTATGTAATTCTGGGTTTATTAACAGGATTTATGGCTGTTTATTATGCAAGAAATTTTCAAAGAGTCGAACATTATTTTTCTGAATTAAAAATTGGACCATACAAAAAGGCTTTAATCGGTTCATCACTTTTAGCATTACTAATTTTTATTTTCCCAACTCTTTTTGGTGAAGGTTATGAAAGCATCAAAACTTTATCCGAAAGCGATCCAGGTCAGCTATTAGATAATACTTTGTTTGCCAGCTGGAGAAACAATCATTGGGTATTACTTCTTTTTGTGGGATGTACAATGATGATCAAAGTATTTGCTTCAGGACTTACTCTTGGTAGTGGAGGAAACGGAGGAAACTTTGCTCCTTCTCTGTTTTTAGGATCTTATTTAGGATATTTCTTTTCTAAGTTTATCATTCTAACCGGATTATCAAAATTGCCTATTAGTAATTTTACTATGGTAGGAATGGCCGGAATTCTAAGCGGATTATTTCATGCGCCGCTTACAGCGATATTCCTTATTGCAGAAATTACAGGAGGTTACGGATTAATGATTCCGCTTATGATAGTTTCTTCAATTAGTTTTGCGATTTCTAAACGTTTTGAAAAATATTCGCTTGATGTAAAAAATCTTGCCAAAAAAGGACACGCATTTACCAGCAATAAAGATTCAAATATTCTTTCAACATTAGATATTGATACTATCATACAATGCGATTATTTAACTGTTCATCCCGAAGATCATTTAAGCAAACTTGTCGATCTTATTTCACACTCTAATCAGGTTGTTTTTGCAGTTGTAAATAATGAAAAAGATCTGGTTGGAATTGTACATTTTAATGATATTAGAGAAATTATTTTCAATGCATATCGCGTTAAATACACTTTGATAAAAGATGTTATGAAAACACCACCGGCAACCATTTCTTCAAATGACAGTATGGAAATTGTGATGACCAAATTTGAAAGATCGAAATCGGCTTTTCTTCCGGTTTTGCGAAATGATAAATACTTCGGAATCATTTCAAAATCTATTGCATTGGAAGCTTACAGAATGAAACTGCGATCTATGACAATTGAATAAGCTTAACATCGGATAAGTTAAAAATTTGTCATATCCGATATTAAGACATACCTTTGTGGTCTTATGTGGAACATAGACCTAACATACCGAACAGAATTTCAGTCAACTTTTGACAGATTGTACCAAAAAAGGCAGGAACTGCAAAACAGCAGACCATTGCCTAATATTGCTTTGAATAAAATCCGTGAAAGCTTATCTCTGGAATGGACTTATAATTCAAATAGTATTGAAGGAAATACAATGACTCTGCGAGAAACACAAATGGTTATTCAGGAAGGAATTACTATAAAAGGAAAATCACTTCGTGAACATTTCGAGACTCATAATCACGATAAAGCAATTGATTATTTGTATTCTATTGTTAATGATAATTATGTACTTAGAAGCATTGATATACTCTCACTTCATAGTTTAGTCTTACGTTCTATTGAAGAAGATTTTGCAGGACGAATCAGAAATGGAGGCGTTCGTATTTCAGGAGCTAATTTTATGCCTCCAAATGCTAATAAAGTTTCTGATTTACTTGATGAACTGATCGAGTTCATCAACACAAACCCATTAGACTTAAATGATATTGAACTCGCTACAATTTATCATCATAAATTAGTCTGGATTCATCCGTTTTTTGATGGAAATGGAAGAACTGTTCGATTGAGCATGAATCTATTATTAATGCGTTGTGGTTTTCCTCCTGCCATCATTCTCAAAAATGATAGAAAAAAATATTACGAAGCACTTAATCAAGCAAATAACGGCAATTATCAAAAACTAACACTTTTGATGTGTCAGGCTTTAGAACGCACGCTTAATATTTATTTAAATGCAATGCCCGGAAGCACTTATGATTATCAGCCAATATCTGATATTGTGAGCGAACCAGAAACTCCTTATGGACAGGAATATGTTAGTTTACTGGCCCGAACAGGAAAAATAGACGCTTACAAAGAAGGCCGAAACTGGTATACAACCAAAGAAGCCATTGAAGAATATATGGCCACCAGAAAAAGAAAACGCTAGTTATAAACTAGCGTTAATTTGTTATTAATTGTAACATAAACTTTTGCTTTTGAGTACAAAAAGAACAAATCAAAGTGGTAACTTTGCGTTTTGCTCAAAATTTATGCTAGATAAAGACAATACTATTGAAGTTCTTGGCGCAAGAGTTCATAATCTAAAAAATATCGATATTTCAATTCCGCGTGAAAAACTGGTTGTTATAACTGGTCTTTCAGGATCGGGAAAATCATCTTTGGCTTTCGATACCATTTATGCCGAAGGTCAGCGTCGTTATGTCGAAACTTTTTCTGCTTATGCCAGACAGTTTCTTGGCGGGTTAGAACGTCCTGATGTTGATAAAATTGACGGGCTTTCGCCGGTTATTGCAATTGAACAAAAAACAACCAGTAAAAGTCCGCGCTCAACAGTAGGAACAATTACCGAAATTTACGATTTCCTGAGACTTCTTTACGCTCGTGGTGCTGACGCATATAGTTATAACACTGGTGAAAAAATGGTTTCGTATTCTGATGAACAAATTAAAGATTTGATAATTCAGGATTATAAAGGAAAACGAATAAATATCCTGGCACCAGTAATTAAAGCCAGAAAAGGACATTATGCTGAATTATTCCAGCAAATTACCAAACAAGGATTTCTTAAAGTTCGTGTAAACGGCGAAGTTCAGGATTTGGTTTCAGGAATGAAACTTGATCGTTATAAAACACACGATATCGAAATTGTGGTTGACAGAATGGTTATTGAAGATAATCCTGACACTCAAAAAAGATTATCAGAAAGTATTAATACAGCCATGAATCATGGTGAAAATGTATTAATGATTTTAGATCAGGATTCTAATGAAGTTCGTTATTTCAGCCGAAATTTAATGTGTCCTTCAACCGGAATTTCCTATCAAAATCCAGAACCAAATTTATTTTCTTTTAACTCTCCAAAAGGAGCCTGCCCGCATTGTAACGGATTGGGAACTGTACATGAAATCAATGTAAAAAAGATTATTCCGAATCCAAAATTATCAATCAAAAGTGGTGGACTTGCACCTTTGGGCGAATATAAATCGTCTTGGATTTTCAAACAGTTAGAAACGATTGGAGAAAAATTCGGATTTAAAATTACCGACCCAATAGAGAAAATTCCAGAAGAAGCCATGCAAATGATTTTGTATGGTGGAAAAGACAAATTTGCCATAAATTCAAAAGATCTTGGTGTAACAAGAGAATATAAAATTGATTTTGAAGGAATTTCAAACTTCATCAAAAATCAATACGACGAAAGCGCCACAACCAGTATAAAACGCTGGGCAAAAGATTTTATGGACGAAATCAACTGTCCGGTTTGCGACGGTTCTCGTCTAAAAAAAGAAGCTTTATTTTTTAGGGTTAATGAAAAAAATATCACCGAATTGTGTGATATGGATATTTCAGATTTAACAGCTTGGTTTCATGATTTAAATAATCATTTAACAGACAAACAGCTATTAATCGCATCAGAAGTTGTAAAAGAAATCAAAGATCGTTTGAATTTCCTGATGAATGTTGGTTTAAATTATCTGGCTTTAAGCCGAAGTTCAAAATCACTTTCGGGCGGTGAAGCGCAGCGCATTCGACTAGCAACACAAATTGGTTCACAATTAGTTGGAGTATTATACATTCTGGATGAGCCAAGTATTGGTTTACATCAAAGAGACAATGAAAAACTGATTCATTCTCTGGAACAATTACGTGATATTGGAAATTCGGTTATTGTCGTAGAACACGATAAAGACATGATCGAAACCGCTGATTATGTGATTGACATTGGACCTAAAGCTGGAAAATACGGAGGAGAAATCATTAGTATTGGAACCCCAAAAGAAACTTTAGCATCAGATACTATTACTGCTCAATATCTGAACGGTAAAATGAAATTAGAAATTCCGAAGAAACGTCGTAAAGGAAACGGGAAATTTCTAAAACTTACCGGAGCAACCGGAAACAACCTGAAAAATGTTTCAATCGAAATGCCTTTAGGACAGTTAATCTGCGTTACAGGAGTTTCAGGAAGTGGAAAATCTACCTTAATCAATGAGACGCTCTACCCTATTCTGAACGCTCATTATTTCAACGGAGTAAAGAAACCACAACCATACAAAAAAATTGAAGGTTTAGAACATATCGACAAAGTTATCGATATTGATCAAAGTCCGATTGGAAGAACGCCGCGTTCAAATCCAGCTACTTATACAGAGGTTTTTAGTGAAATACGAAACTTGTTTACTATGACTTCTGAGAGTATGATTCGTGGTTACAAAGCAGGACGTTTCAGTTTTAACGTAAAAGGCGGTCGTTGCGAAACCTGCGAAGGTTCTGGTGTAAGAACAATCGAAATGAACTTTTTACCAGATGTTTATGTAGAATGTGAAACTTGTCAGGGAAAACGTTTCAACAGAGAAACTTTAGAAATCAGATACAAAGGAAAATCAATTTCTGATGTTCTGGATATGACGGTTGACGAAGCTGTTCCATTTTTTGAAAACATTCCGAAGATTTACAGAAAAGTAAAAACAATTCAGGATGTTGGATTAGGTTATATCACGCTTGGACAACAAAGTACAACGCTTTCTGGTGGTGAAGCACAACGTATAAAACTGGCTGGAGAATTATCTAAAAAAGATACCGGAAATACGTTTTATATTTTGGATGAACCTACAACCGGATTACATTTTGAAGATATTCGCGTTTTGATGGACGTTATTAATAAACTGGTTGATAAAGGAAATACAATTCTGGTTATCGAACATAACATGGACGTTATTAAACTTGCAGATTATATTATTGATATTGGCCCTGAAGGCGGAAAAGGCGGCGGACAATTAGTCGCAAAAGGAACTCCGGAAGAAGTAGCTCAGAATAAAAAGAGTTATACAGCTAAGTTTTTGAAAAAGGAATTGGAATAAAAACATATCTCCATTTAATGATGATGAATATGATGGATTAAAATCCATCCCTACAATATGTTCCGTTCCTTCGGAACTCTATTGTTACGCGCATCCATATTCTCAACGGATTAAAATCCGTTGCTACCGATATTTAGTTCCTACGGAACTTTTGTCCAACAATTGATTTATAAAAGTCATTGATTCACTTTATATTTTAACGACGAATTTTAATCTCTTGATTATTAATCTTCAAGCAAAAGAATTAAGAAAGAAATGTTACATTTCAATTAATAAATCTACATTTTTATAACAATTCTTAAAAAAAGTACTAATTTAGTACGCCCTTTTTGTCAACGCTTTTTCATTTTGACAAAAAGATTAAGATATAATCTATGAATCTAAAAGACAAATTCAATAATGTAGACCAATATTTTTCGCCTAAAATAATTGATACGGTAAACGATCAATATATTAAAGTGGCTAAAATAAAAGGTCAGGAAGTTCCGTGGCATAATCATGAAAATGAAGATGAATTATTTTACATTGTCGACGGTGAACTTTTAATGGAAATTGAAAATGAACCATCTTTTACAATGAAAAAAGGAGATTTGTTTGTTGTAAAAAAAGGCGTAAATCACCGAGTTTCATCGGAAGAAGAATGTTTGATTATGCTGATAGAATCTAAAACTACAGAACATACCGGAAAAGTTAAAAGCAATATTACCAAATCAATTGAAGAGCAAACATATTAATAAAAATTTCTTCGAATAAACCAATTGTTTAATTGAAACCTAATGCCCTAGCCCTGATGGGGAACGGCATTTTTTGTGTCTCGTTTTTTTTCTAACGAGACACAAAAAATATAGTGGACAGCAGGAATCAGCTCCTTCCTTCGACTACGCTCAGGATGACAAAACAGAACAGCTTAATAAAATATAAATAATTAAAATACCTAAAATGAGATTAGAAGATTTTGATAATGATGAGGATAAAGTAATTCAGGACAGTTTAAAACAAAAAACCTGGAATGAAATTAGAACAAATGACAGCTGGGCGATTTTTAAAATCATGTCCGAATTTGTAAACGGATATGAAAGTATGGGACGTATTGGCCCGTGTGTATCTATTTTTGGATCGGCGAGAACAAAACCAGATGATAAGTATTATTTGCTGGCTGAAAAAATTGCTTTTAAAATTAGTAAAGCAGGCTATGGAGTAATTACGGGAGGAGGCCCGGGAATTATGGAAGCCGGAAATAAAGGGGCACATTTAGGAGGCGGAACTTCGGTTGGTTTGAATATCGAACTGCCTTTTGAACAGCACTTTAACCCTTATATCGATCACGATAAAAACCTGAATTTCGATTATTTCTTTGTGAGAAAAGTTATGTTCGTAAAATATTCACAAGGTTTTGTGGTTATGCCTGGAGGTTTTGGAACTCTTGATGAGATGTTTGAAGCGATTACCTTGATTCAGACCAAGAAAATTGGAAAATTCCCAATTATTTTGGTAGGCGTTGAATTTTGGTCTGGATTAATTGACTGGGTAAAAACAGTTTTAGTAGAGAAAATGCATACGGTAAGTCCGGAAGATTTGAACTTATTTAAAATTGTAGATACTGAAGATGAAGTTGTTGAAGTTCTGGATAAATTCTACAAGAAATACGATTTGAGTCCAAACTTCTAAAATTAAACCTATATTATCATAAAATTTAAGAGCTGTTTTTTTAAACAGCTTTTTTTATGCTATTTTTACATAAAACCGAAACAAACATATACTCGTAAATTAAAGTATACCAATAATTTTTTGCGCCAATTCTTGAAATCATTTTATAAAATTATAATCCTTGTTTTTGTTTTATTGAGTTCAGTAAAACAGTACGCACAACATCAGTCTAAGATGGAAGTGGCGGTTAATGTTGAGCTTAAAACACTGAATGTAAAACAGGATATTACATTTTTTAATACTTCAAATGATACTTTGGTTTCGATTGTTTTAAATGATTGGAACAACGCTTTCGCGGATAAAAATACACCTTTGGCAAGACGGTTTTCAGACGAGTTTTATCGCGGTTTTCATTTGGCAAAAGCCATAGAAAGAGGAAATACAACAATATTAAATCTAACCGATTCTAATTCTTCTGCTCTTGAATGGGAAAGAACGGATAAAAATCCGGATTTTATTGTAGTAAGATTGAATCAAAAACTTCTTCCGGGCGAAAAAATAGATTTGCACATTACTTATATATCGAAAATTCCAAGTGATAAATTCACTCATTACGGTTTTAATCAAAACGGAATGAATTTGAAAAATTGGTTTCTTGTACCGGCACGTTTTGAAAATCATCGTTTTATAAGATATAACAATTTTAATCTGGATGATATTGCAAATGCTGCATCAAACTATGATATTGAAATAAAAATTCCGAATAATTATTCTATTACAACCGATTTGGATCCGGTTTCAAAAGATATTTCAAATGCTGCTTTTAGCACTTTTTCGTTTACCGGAAATAACAGAACTGATTTTAATCTTATCATAGAAAAACAAAATAATTTTAAAAGCTATGATAACGGAACGATCGAAGTTTTTTCTGATTTAAAAAACAAAAAAATTTCTGAGGTTCAAAAGGCTCTTATAATTGACAGAGTTGCCTCTTTTGCAAATAACTTTATTGGAAAATACCCAAATAAAAAAATCACGGTTTCGCAGGCAGATTATGAGCGAAACCCATTTTATGGATTAAATCAGCTGCCTTCTTTTATAAGTCCGTTTTCTGACGAATTTATGTTTGAAATTACCTTTTTTAAAACTTATTTAAATAATTATTTAAAGAATACACTTCGTCTGGATCCGCGAAAAGATAATTGGGTTTACGACGGCATCCAGATATATGCCATGATGAAATATATGGAAGAAAATCATCTGGACGAAAAAATGCTGGGAAGACTTTCAAAAATGAAACTTTTTAAGAGTTATAATATTACGAACCTAACTTTTAACGAACAGTACAGTTATTATTATATGCTCATGGCTCGTAAAAACCTGGATCAGCCGCTTGGAGATCCAAAAGATATTTTGATAAAGTTTAACGAACAAATTGCAAGTAAATACCGTGCTGGTTTAAGTTTAAGCTATTTAGATGATTATTTAAACCATAATATTGTACCCGAAAGTATTAAGGAATTTTACAATTTAAATAAAACGCAACAGACAAATCGTTATGATTTTGAAAAAATTCTGATTGAAAAAAGCCCTAAAAATATCGATTGGTTTTTTAAAACTATTATTGATTCGAGAGAAATTATCGATTATAAATTTACGCATGTTTCTAAAACTGCAGACAGCGTACAATTTTCTATAAAAAACAAAACCAATATTTATGCTCCAATCCCAGTTTATGGTTTAAGAAAAAATGGTGTTGTTTTTAAAGAATGGATTGAACCGAAAAATCCGGATTCTGTTTATTACTTTAATCGAAAAAACGCAGACAAACTTGTTATCAATTATGAAAATGAAGTTCCGGAATTTAACCAGAGAAACAACTGGAAATCATTAAAAAGCCTTGTTATTACAAACCGTCCGATAAAGTTTAATTTTGCTAAAGATTTAGAAGATCCGTATTACAATCAAATACTATATATTCCAACGCTTACGTATAATTATTATGACGGAATAACTCCGGGAATTCGTTTTCATAACAAAACCATATTAGACAAACCTTTTACTTTTGATATAAATCCGGCGTATTCTATAAAAGCGGGAACAATTTCCGGTTCATCTGCTTTTTCTTTAAATCAGTTTTACAGAAACAGCACTTTGTACAATGTACGTTATTCTATAAGTCAAAACTATTTTCATTACGCACCAGATGCCACTTATCTGCGATTAAATCCGATGGTTCAGCTTCGAATTCGCGAAGAAAATTTTAGAGACAACAGAAAACAGCTTATTTTGTTTCGACAAGTAATCGTAAATCGTGAAGCCAGCGCTTTTATTACCGATAATTCTAAACCAAATTATTCTGTTTTTGATGCACGTTATGTCAATACAAAAACTGAACTGGTAAATCATATCAACTTTATGACTGACATTCAATTTTCTGGTGGTTTTGGAAAAGTTTCTGCAGAAATTGAATATCGAAGATTATTCGAAAACAACCGCAAATTAAACCTTCGATTATTTGCCGGAAGTTTCTTGTACAACACAACAAATTCTGATTATTTTAGTTTTGGTTTAGACAAGCCAACTGATTATTTATTTGATTATAATATTTTGGGAAGATCTGAAACTACGGGGCTTTTTAGTCAGCAATATGTAAATTCAGAAGGTGGTTTTAAATCAAAATTAAATCCTTCATTTGCCAATCAATGGATGACTACTTTAAACGGAAGTTATGCGTTATGGGACTGGGTTGAAGTTTATGGCGATGTTGGATTTTTGAAAAACAAACACGAAGATATTTATTTTGGTTATGACAGTGGAATCAGATTAAATCTTGTTCCGGACTATTTTGAGCTGTATTTTCCTATTTATTCTAATAACGGATGGGAAATTTCGCAGCCAAAATACAATGAAAAAATACGATTTGTTATCACTTTAGCTCCAAAAGCATTAGTTACTCTTTTTACCCGAAAATGGTTTTAATTGAATAAATTTTAATCAAAAACATAAATTATTATCACAAAAAAGACAAAAACAATAAAAATAACACAAATAAAATACGTAGTTTTTTGATTTTAAATACAAATAATTAAATTATATTTATTTTAAAGAATTATGATTATTGATTGTTTTTAAGTAATTTCGCAGCATCAACATGACCCCTACACGATTATGATAACAGAAAAAAGCAATACTACCTTAACATTTGAAGATTTCAAAACGGAGGTATTGAATGACTACAGAATTGCTGTAACCAGCCGTGAATGTAGTCTTTTAGGTCGTAAAGAAGTATTGACAGGAAAAGCCAAATTTGGAATATTTGGCGACGGAAAAGAAGTTCCGCAGCTTGCCATGGCTAAGGCCTTTAAAAATGGGGATTTCCGCTCTGGTTATTATCGCGATCAAACTTTTATGATGGCGATTGGAGAATTAACTGCTAAACAATTTTTTGCTGGTTTATACGGTCATACTGATTTAGAATACGATCCAATGTCTGCCGGAAGACAAATGGGCGGACACTTTGTAACGCATAGTTTAAACGAAGACGGATCCTGGAAAGACTTAACAAAACAAAAAAATTCAAGTTCAGATATATCGCCTACAGCTGGCCAAATGCCAAGATTATTGGGTTTAGCTCAGGCTTCAAAAATTTACAGAAACGTTAGCGGAATTACTATTAAAGATAAATTTTCTGTAAACGGAGATGAAGTTGCCTGGGGGACAATTGGAAACGCAAGTACATCTGAAGGTTTATTTTTTGAAACCATAAATGCTGCCGGAGTTTTACAAGTTCCGATGGTAATGAGCGTTTGGGACGATGAATACGGAATTTCGGTTCATGCTAAACATCAAACTACAAAAGAAAACATTTCTGAAATCTTAAAAGGATATCAAAGAGATGAAGATTCTAAAGGTTATGAAATTTTTAGAGTAAAGGGCTGGGATTATGCAGAGTTGGTTTCGACTTACGAAAGAGCAGGTGCAATTGCACGCGAAGAACATATCCCGGTTTTAATTCACGTAAACGAATTAACACAGCCGCAAGGCCACTCTACTTCTGGTTCTCACGAACGTTATAAAAACGCAGAAAGATTAGCCTGGGAAAGAGATTTTGACTGTATTCGTCAAATGCGTTTATGGATGATTGCTATTAACATTGCATCTCCGGAAGAATTAACAGAGCTTGATTTTCAATTAAAAAAAGAAGTTCTCGAAGCTAAAAAAGAAGCTTGGAATGATTTTATTAATCCAATAATTGAGGATCAAAAAAATCTTTTAGAATTATTGGAACAAATTGCAGAAGCAAGCATTAATCATAAAGAAAGAATCAAAAAATATATTTCAGAATTAAGTGCTATAAAAGCACCTTTAAAGAAAGAAATTCTGGTTTATGCAAGAAAGATTCTTCGTTTTATAGAAGTACCAAACAGTAAAGTTCTTTTATCAAACTGGATTACGAATTATATTGAAGTTACTCAGGAAAAATTCAGCAGTAACCTTCATTCAGATTCTCCTCAAAATGTATTCTCAGTAGAAAAAGTACTTCCTGTATATGCAGAAGATGCAAAACCTGATTTAGACGGAAGAATGATTCTTCGTGATAATTTTGATGCTTTATTTAGCAAATATCCTGAAACTTTGATTTTTGGAGAAGATGTTGGAAACATCGGAGACGTAAATCAGGGGCTTGAAGGCATGCAGGAAAAATACGGTGAACTTCGTGTTGCCGATGTCGGAATTCGTGAAGCCACTATTATTGGTCAGGGAATTGGTATGGCATTGAGAGGTTTACGCCCAATTGCAGAAATTCAATATCTTGATTATTTATTGTATGCTATTCAAATCATGAGTGATGATTTGGCCACGCTGCAATACAGAACAGTAGGAAAACAAAAAGCGCCATTAATTATCAGAACCCGCGGACACCGTTTAGAAGGTATCTGGCACTCTGGTTCTCCAATGGGAATGATTATAAATGCTATTCGCGGAATTCATGTTTTGGTTCCGAGAGATATGACACAAGCTGCAGGTTTCTACAATACTCTTTTAGAATGTGACGAACCAGCTTTAGTAATCGAATGTTTGAACGGATATCGTTTAAAAGAAAAAACGCCTTTAAACTTTGGTGAATTCAAAACACCAATTGGTGTTGTTGAAACTTTAAAAGAAGGAACTGATATTACTTTAGTTTCTTACGGATCGACTTTAAGATTGGTTCAGCAGGCTGCTAATGAATTATTAGATTTAGGAATTGACTGCGAAGTTATTGATATTCAGTCTTTACTTCCGTTTGATATTAATAAAGATATTGTAAAAAGTATCGCTAAAACAAATCGTCTTTTAGTTATTGATGAAGATGTTCCGGGCGGAGCTTCAGCATTTATATTACAGCAAATTCTGGAAGAACAAGATGCATATAAATATCTTGACAGTAAACCGCAGACGCTTGCTGCAAAAGCACACAGACCAGCATACGGAACTGATGGCGATTATTTCTCTAAACCATCTGCAGAAGATATTTTCGAGAAAGTGTACAGCATGATGAATGAAGTTAATCCTTCTAAATTTCCAGCTTTGTACTAAGAATTTAGAATATTTCAAATATTAAAAAAGCTCCAAATTAATTTTTGGAGCTTTTTTAATTCCTCAAATTCAAAGCAAATTGGTTAATAATAACCATCAAAAAACCATCTTATTTTAACAAGATAAAGTAGAATAAATATTATTTTAGTCGCACCTAATTAAACCAAAAACAATTTTATTCTACATTATGAAAACAAGTAAAATATTCCTTATTCTACTTTTATTACTATTAAATATCCAAAAGGGAAATTCTCAAACATCAGAAATCATTGATACAGAATACAACTTAAGAGGAACCTATTATGCTGTTGAGCCTATCGCATCTTATAGAAATAAGGAGAAAGATTCTAATTATTATTTACTTCTCGCTAAACGATATTTAGAAGCTCCTGATAATAATCCTCATAAATATCAAAATGCTGTAGATAATCTTCGTAATAGCTTGTTGTTAGACAAAAACAACCGTGAAGCTTTTGAATTGCAGTCACAAACAAATTTTGATTTTGCAATGAAGTCGCTGGAACGTGGAGAAAGAGAATTTAAAAGCGGAGACTTTAGTGAAGGTTATTATTTTTATAAAGCTCTCGAACATTTATCTAACGCATACCTTAATGGTTTTAAAAAAGAAGAAATTATTGGATATACTGAAAAAATAAACGCAATTCTCAAAGATTCGAAAAAGAAAGTAATACTGTTTGACGCTGCTAATTTATACAAAATTTCTACCGTTTATCAGGAAAAAAACACAGCTAGTTACGACAGCATAAAAAAGATTTATAAAGAGAAAAAAGCCGATCCGAATGCTGACAAAAATGAACTGCTGAATATCCTGAAAAAAAGACAAGAATATGCTGAATACTATTTCGATAACAATAAATGGGAACCAAATGCTTATAAAGATACAACAATAGAAAGAGCAAAATTAGGAATAGAAATGGGTGATACAGAAAATGCCTGTTCGTTATTGTATCATACAGATTTACTTGAATTTTACAACTACAACAACAATGCCTGCAAAGCATGGTATGATAAATTTTCTAAGGCTGAGAATATAAGAATTGGCTTAGAGAGAAAAGAAGCTGTAAAAAAATGGCATGCAGAACATCCAAATAAAATAAAACTGCGTTCTCTTATAGGAGAAAACGACGAAATAGTACAAAGCTATCTTGGTGCACCAATTGCTAAGAATTTCAAAATGAGCATTGGTGAAGGTTTAAACAAAAATCAATATTCGGCAAATAGATACAAAACCAAGAATGGAACTTATGAAATAGCTTTTAAAAACAACAACGCTACCCGCATTCAATTTTTCCCTTTGGTCATTATCAAATTTGATCCAAATGCCTTTGAACTCAATGATTCTACTTTTGATCAGGAAGTAACAAATAAACCTGGTTCATGTTTTGCATCATTTAATGATGGTTTTTCCGGAAAAACAAAAATATTCTCTATTGATTACACTTGCGAATACTTTCTTGCCAGCACTCAGTTTTATGGAACAAATGGAAAAGTTACCTCGGTTGTTGTATATTAATCTTATTTCTTTTAATAAAAAAAGCTCCAACATTTTGGAGCTTTTCTATATTTCATGTACAGCGTTTGACATTACGCCTAAGGAGAAATGTGACAAGATTATGGAATCAAATTAATCCATAATTAAATATCTCTCAGCATCGCTCTGGCCTTTTCTAAATCCTCTGCAGTATCAATTCCAATTCCAACATGCGTTGTTTCGACCATTTTAATGCGTTTTCCAAACTCTAAATAACGTAACTGCTCCAACTTCTCAGAAGCTTCTAAAGATTTCATCGGAAGGCTGTAAAAGTCTAATAAAGCCTGTTTTCTAAAAGCATAAATTCCGATGTGCTGAAAATAACGAACTCCTGCATTTTTCTCTCTCGGATACGGAATTACCGAACGGGAAAAATACAAAGCAAACTGCGATTGGTCTACGACCACTTTTACATTATTCGGATTATTGATTTCATCTTCATTTGTAATTTCACGCATTAATGAAGCTAAATCAATTTTTTTATCTTTATCATCCTTAAAAACCGATAAAACCTGCTGCAAAGGCCCGGCTTCAGTAAAAGGCTCGTCTCCTTGTACATTCACCACAATATCAACATCAAGATTGGCTACAGCTTCAGCAATTCGGTCGCTTCCTGATTCATGCTCTTTAATACTCATTATCGCTTTTCCGCCTTTCGAAATAATTTCGTCAAAAATCAAATCAGAATCGGTTACAACAAAAACATCGTCAAACAATTTTGTCGAAACAGCAGCTTCATACGTTCTTAAAATTACTGTTTTGCCTCCCAGATCCTGCATTAGTTTTGCAGGAAAACGTGTTGAAGCATATCGTGCAGGAATTACCGCTATTATTTTCATTTTTATATTTTACTGAGTTTAAAAAACTCAAAATTTAGTAATTTAATTTTCACTGTTTTTAAGTGTTTGCAAATATGCAAAAATTACTTTTAAATTTTCTGTTTTTCTATTTCTGTAAAGGACGGAAATCGTATTCAGGAATTTTCTATTTACCATCAATTACCAACTTTCTTATTTTATTATTAAGACAAAAAATTAAACCAAAACTGTAACACGAAGGTAAGTTGCGGGAATTAATGTAGAATTTGCGTCATTACTTTTGTTTTGACTATTAACTAACTCTTCAAGTTTAGCATACAAATCCGAAGTTTTCCCATTTTGTTCAGCAGCTTCAAAAGCATTCATAGTTGGGCCATAGTATGTTTTTAATCGATGTAGCCACTCAGAAGGAGGGAATGCTGCTTTAAATGTAAAGGTATCTCTCTCAAAAGAAATCTTTTCTTTAGGAACACCCGCATTTGTGAATCTTTCGATTACGTTAACCTCAATACCCCAAAGCATCGGGCTTACAAAACCCTCAGGAGGCGGTGGTGTAAATTCAGCACTAATCTTCAAGATTTGTGCAATCAATGTTGGATCTCCCGGTATCCAATTACCCATAATAATTTTACCTCCAGGCTTAGTGACACGAACCATTTCTTTAGCTACATCAAAAGGTTTTGGAGCAAACATTGCTCCAAAAATGCTCATCGTAACATCGTAAGATTGATCTTTTAACTCATTTAAATCGGTTGCGTCACCTTCTTGAAATACAATATTATCCAATCCTTCCTTTTTTGCCCGAAGATTACCCGCTTCAACTAAATTTCTTGCTATATCAACACCTAGAACATTGGCTCCTAATTTTGCCGAAGGTATTGCGGTAGTACCATCGCCACAGCCTAGATCTAAAACGTTATTATTTTGTTTAATTCCAATTTTAGCAACCAATTCCGCACCACTTTCTCTCATAGATTCTGCAACGCGCGTAAAATCGCCTTTTTCCCATAATGCTTTGTTTGGATTCATCTTAGTTTTATCAGTGATTATAGTGCTGATGCCGCACTCTTACTTAATTTGTAAACACCTTCTATCGTTTTTAAATTATCACCAGTTAATCACAAAAGGCATTTAAAAACTACTTAAAAGAAGACACAAACAAAATAATCAACTGACAAACAATTACTTATGTAAAAATAAACAAATTTACATGAAACATTTTACTATCTCAATAATTTATTTTTTTAACAAATTGTGCAGATTATAAACTTTTAGACCATTATCACAAAAATGGAAAACGATTGGAAACAAATACTATTATACTATTTTTACAGAAGTCATACTCAATGAACCAGCCAAAAGCTTATCATTAAATAAACTCAATTCTTCTGATTTTTCTTTTAAACCTAAAGTGTACAATAAGGGCAGATAATGATCTGGAGTTGGAATTGCAATTTGAACTGCTTTATTCATTTTTTCGAAATCAATTAAAGGCTGAAAATTTCCATCCAGTAAATAATTATTTACGGTTTCCCGGGCTTCAATTGCCCAATCGTAACCGTAATTATCTTTATCAAAATTTCTAAAATCTACCAAACGAAGATTATGCACAATATTCCCGCTTCCGATGATTAAAACGCCTTTATGACGCAATGATTGTAACTTTTGCGCAAGCTCAAAATGATATTGTCCGGATTTTGTATAATCAATACTTAACTGAATTACGGGAACATTTGCATCGGGATATAAATGTTTAATTACGCTCCACGCACCGTGATCTAAACCCCAGTGTTCATCTAACTCAACCTCAACAGGGTTTAATATTTTTTTGGTTTCAACAGCTAATTCAGGACTTCCTTTTGCAGGATACTGAACATCAAAAAGTGCTTGCGGAAAGCCTCCAAAATCATGAATCGTTCTAGGCATTTCCATAGAAGTTACTTTTGTGCCTTTTGTATACCAATGCGCCGAAACACACAAAATTGCATTGGGCTGAGGCAGTGTTTTTGCCAGGTTACGAAAACCTTCTACAAATTGATTTTCTTCAATGGCATTCATTGGGCTGCCATGTCCTAAAAACAGAACCGGCATTTTATCTGTATTCGAAAACGTTGATGAAATCGAATGTAAATCGTTTAGTGTTGTCATTTTTTCGTATTTAAAACAGCAAAATTTTCCGCCACGAATCCACGAATTTTATTTTTTAAAATCTATACGCAAAGTATTTAAATTAATTTGTGGATTCGTGGCTATCAAAAAACTAATCCTCAAAACTTTCGTCTTTAAATCCTATCAAATATAGCTTATTTTTAGCACGCGTCATAGCCGTATAAAGCCAGCGGATATAATCATGATCGATTCCGTTTGGCAGATAAGGCTGTTCGATAAAAACCGTATTCCACTGCCCTCCCTGCGATTTATGACACGTAATAGCGTATGAAAATTTTACCTGCAGTCCGTTAAAATATTCGTTTTCTTTTACTTTCTGGAATCTCTTATACTTTGTTGGTTCATCTTCATAATCTTTCATTACTTCTTCATACAAACGATTTGATTCTTCATACGTTAACGACGGTGATTCGCTTTTTATAGTATCCAAAATCAAAACCGTTTCAAAAGGTTTTTGATTAGGATAATCGACCATTCTTATTTTTACTTTCGCAAATTTAAAACCGTATAATTCTTTGATACCGAAAAGTTCCAAAACTTCAATAATATCACCATTGGCAATGAATCCAGCTTCGTCACTTTCTTTCAGCCAGAAATAATTATTCTTTACGACCATCAAAAAATCACCTACAGAAAGTTCACTTTCTTTAAATAAAATCCGGGTTCTGATTTGTTCGTTATATTGATTTGCTCGTTTATTCGAACGAACGATAAAAGCAGTATCTTCAATACTATAATTACTATAAGCTGTATTTATGGCATCCTGAATATCATAACCGTCGACCAGACGAACAATATCTTTGAATTTTTTGACATTGAATTTAAAATCTGTAATAAAACTTTCTTTTAAAAGTTCGCGTAATTCGGTTGCGTTGTATAAAATCCCCGAACTCTCTTCCTGACGCATTACTTCATCAAGTTCAATATGTTCAATTTCTTTATCATAATGAACACCCAAAGTATGTATATCTAAAGCCGGGCTGATATCTAAATTTACCGGAGGAAGCTGTGCCGTATCCCCTAAAAGAATCATTTTGCAGTTTGTTCCCGAATATACATAATTAATCAAATCGTCGAGAAGCGAACCACTGTCAAGAGTACTATCTGAAATCATCGAAGCCTCGTCGACGATAAAAATGGTGTTTTTATGTTTATTGACCTGCTTGGTAAAAGCCACACCTCCACCCGATGATTTTTTCGGAAAATAGATTTTTTTATGAATTGTAAATGCCGCTGTATTTGAATAGTTTGCTATTACTTTTGCGGCGCGTCCTGTTGGTGCCAGCAAAACAAACTTTTTATTAATATCTCCAAGATTATTTACGATAGTCGAAATCACAGTGGTTTTACCCGTTCCGGCGTATCCTTTCAAAACAAAAATTGTGTCGTTTACCGGTTCGGTTAAAAAAATGGCAATTTTTTGAAAAAATATATCCTGTTTGTAAGTTGGTGCAAATGGAAATCTTTTCTGTAAAATGCCGTAAAACAATGCTGAATTCATAAAGTAAATTTGAAATACAAAGTTCGTTCTTTTTAATGGCAATAACAATGACAAAAATCAACAGCATATTTCCTGTTATTTATAAAATCAAATCTAAAATCGATAATTTCAAATTATTTTCTTAACTTATATCTTTAGAAAAAAATAATAAAATTATAACGTAGTGCTAACCTTCTTGTAATATTGTTTTTTAAAATTGCAATTATATTAGTTGCTTTTTAATTTGTAAGTTTGCGCTCACCTTAAATTCTTTATTGAAACAAAACAGGTAACGAATTGTAAATCAATTATGTCAATACACAATACTAATATTACATCAAAAAATTATAAAAAACTTTCGATTCAGGTTTCGCTGAACGGATTTTCATTTTGCTGCTTTGATACTTTAAACAATACGATTACAGCTTTTAACGAAGTACAGTTTGATTCCTCCCAAAAACAAAATAAAATTGAGGAATCGTATGCGGCTGCTTTTAAAAATCATCCCGAACTAAAGGAAACGTATGATGATATTTTGGTCATTCACAATAACAATCTTTCGACTTTTGTGCCAACACCATTATTTGATGAAGATTATTTAGGAAGTTATCTGCAGTATACAACAAAAGTATTTGAGACAGATTTTTTTACTTTTGATCAAATTTCAAATTACGATATGCATTCAGTTTATATTCCCTATATAAACATCAATAATTTTTTAATTGATAATGTGGGTTCATTTGATTACAAACATGTAAACAGTATTTTGGTAGAAAAAATCCTGGAAGCTTCAAAAAACAACGACGAAAAGAAAATGGTTGTAAATTTTAACCCTGATCATTTTGAAATTATCGTTGTACAAAATCAAAAACTATTGTTATTCAACTCTTTTGAATATCAAACTCCAGAAGATTTTATTTATTACATTCTTTTTACAGCCGAGCAATTAAATTTAAATCCCGAAATTTTTCAGTTGGAATTACTTGGAACCATCAATCCAAACGATCCATTTTACGACATAGCTTACAAATACATTCGCAATATTTCTTTTCTTGACGTAAGCGCTTTAAAAGAAAGAAACAATTACACAACTGCTCAGAATCAAAAACATTATATCTTATTTCAATCATGAGAATCATTTCAGGAAAATACAAAGGACGTCGGATATTTCCACCAAAAAACCTTCCTGTAAGACCTACGACTGATATGAGTAAAGAAGCATTATTTAATGTTTTGAATAATCATTTTAGTTTTGACGGCTTAAAGGTTTTAGATTTGTTTTCGGGAACCGGCAATATAAGTTATGAATTTGCTTCGCGCGGAAGTGCACCCATTACTTCAATCGATGGTGATTTTGGATGCGTAAAATTTATCAAGCAAGTATCGTCAGAATATGATTTTGATATTGCTGCTACTAAAAGTGATGTTTATAAATTTTTAGATAATTGTAAAACTTCTTACGATATAATTTTTGCCGATCCGCCTTACGGATTTGATCAGGCAGCATTTGAAAAAATCGTTCTTACGGTTTTTGAAAAAGAATTACTTTCTGAAGACGGAATGATGATTATTGAACATTCTAAGTACACAAAAATGGAGCATTTAAGTAATTTTTCTTTTCAAAAAAGTTATGGCGGTTCTTATTTTAGTTTCTTCGAATTAAACTCAACAGATGATGATGAAGAACTTGAAGGTGATTTACCCATAAAAACTGCTGAAGAAGAAGATGAGGGGTAATCATTTTTTTACTAGTTTCTGCAAATCATATAAGTTTAGTAAACAATTGTATAACAACTATTAGCGATTGAGATTTTAAATTTGATTAGAAATTTTAAATCTAATAATCATGAACCTAAAAAGATTTTTCGGAGGCTTATTGACAATCCTCGGAATTGTAGGACTTATTTATACTGCGGTTATTTTTGCCGGTACATCGGGAGAAACCAGAGATATTAAATCATTAATTATTTACGGAATTTTAGGAATTGTGTTTTTTATGTCAGGAATCAGTTTGGTTCGAACTACAAAAGACGAATCTTAGAAAACTATTTTATCAAAACGGCGGCAATCTTTTCGTAAAGAGGAGTTTTAACGCCGTATTTTTTTCCTTCATTAACCACAAACTGAGTTAATGAAACAGCTTCGGTATTTTTTCCGGCCAATAAATCTCTATGCATTGATGATGTTGCTTCTTTTGGAGACTTTTCTAGTTTTTGAATACTCTGATTTACAATATCATGTGGCAGTTTTAAACCTTTTGCCTGTGCAACATCTTCAATTTCATGAAGCAGTTCGATATACGTTACTTTAGATTCTGTATTGCTTAAAATCTCTCCAATATTTTGATTCAAATAGGAAGTTGCAGAAGCCAACGCTGAAATAAAAATAAATTTTTCCCAAACGGTTTCTTCAATATTCTCGACTAAGTAACTTTCGATTTTTGCTTTTTGAAGAATGTTTTGTAATTCTTCTAATTTTAAAAATGAAGCAGTTTTAGACCCGAAAAACAGCTTTTCATAGAATCCAATTTTTCGGATCGTTCCAGGTGAAAAGATCATCGAAACAATATAAACACAACCTTGAAGAACTTCATTTTCAGGAAATAGCTTTTGAATTCTTTCCTGTGCATCAACACCATTATATAATGGAAGAATTACCGTTTCTTTCTTAATAGATTTTTGCAAAGACGTTAAACTCTCTTCAATATCATATGTTTTGGTTGCACAAATTAAATAATCCAACTGACCAATTTCTAAAGCGTCATTCGAAACCAGATTCGGATAAACTATAGTTTCATAATCATCAGTTACAATTTTTAATCCATTTTCGGCAATGGCTTTTTGAGTTTCACCACGTGCTATAAAAATAATTTCAAAGTCATCTGATTTTTGATAGGCTTTCGCCAAAAGTCCGCCAAAATAACCGCCTACTCCTCCTAATCCTAAAATTCCAATTTTTGTTTTCATGCTAATAATTTTGCTTCAGGTTTCACAAATTCTAAATTAAACATTTTTAATTATAAATTCTTCAATTTCAGATGCAGAAATTTTCGGGTTTGCGCCTGGTGAAGCTGCAACTAAAGCTCCCATTGCACAAGCAAAATTTAAAGCTTCCTGAGGCTTTGTACTCGTAAGTAAATAAGTAATTAAAGCTGCCAAAAAGGAATCTCCTGCACCAACCGTATCAGCAACGACAATTGGATAACCGTTATTTTCATAAAAAACACCTTCCCACAACAATAAAGCACCATGTTTTCCTCTTGTAACACATATTCCTTTTACATCTGTAAAGGCAGAAATAAAATTCATATTTTCTTTTAAATCGGTATGCGGAAAATTTAAAGCTGATGCTATTTCTAATATTTCTTCATCATTAAATTTTACAAAATCAGCAGATTTCATTAATTTTTCGAGAATTTCATAGGTGTAATGAGGTTTTCTTAAATTGACATCAAACACTTTGTAAATATTCTTTTTTAAAAGTTCTTCCAGTGATTTCCTTGAAACCTCGTCCCGGCAAACCAAACTTCCAAAAATTAAAACATCGGCTTCATCTGCTAATTTTATCGCTTCATTGTTTAAAACGATTTTATCCCATGCTGATGGATATTTAATTTCATAAGTAGCAGATCCTGAATTATCTAAAATTACGTTTACTAATCCCGTTGGGAAATTTTCTGAGGTAATTATGGATGCCGTTTTGAGTCCTAAATCTTTTACCGTATTTATTATAGTTTTTCCATCTTCGTCATTTCCTACGCAGCTTATCATTGCTACATCGCTGCCTAATGATTTCATTCTTAAAGCTACATTTAACGGTGCGCCGCCTATCTTTTTTTCATTATCAAAAACATCCCATAATACTTCGCCATAAGCGATCGCTTTAAGTTTTTTTTCGTTATTCATTCCTAAATTTGTTTTTAATCTTAAAACATAAAGTTAGACTTTTAATTATTGCTGACCTAAAAATTCAGATTTGTATAATAAAAAAAGAGGATTAAAATCCTCTTTTTTTGTTATTGTCGATCACATACATGTGCGCGTGAAGTTTACGATGAATATAATTCTTAAAAAACTTAAGACAAATACTATTGGGGTAAACCTTTTTAATCAAATTATTTCATATCATAAGGAATATATTGATCCCATTCCCATGGTGTATAGGTATCTTTAATACCTGTTTCGAGGAGATATTTTATTATTTTTCCCGTGCTGTAACTATTAGACATTATAAGCATACCAATTCCTTTATCCGGAAAAACAATACTATAATTTTGAAAACCTGAACCCTGTCCTTCTTTAAAAGCTCCAATTCCGTAAGGCGATTTTACCAATCCCCATCCTAAACCATATGAAAGTTCGGTTTTGTCATTCCAGTTTCCGTCTTCTAATGCGCCTGGGCCAAATTGATTTTTAGAACGAATACGAATCTGCGGACTAAACAATTCTTTATATGATTTTGTACTTAGAATTTTTTTATTCAAAACTGCCGAAAGAAACTTGCTGTAATCTTCTATAGTAGTTTCAAGTGTTCCTGCCCCTCTTGGCGCATTGTCCTTATCTTTTTCTTGTTTTTTTCCTTCTTCGTCATATCCGTATGCATAATCTTTTTCGAATTTTTCCTGCCATTTGTAACTTGAAGCCGTCATTGCGAGCGGTTTGAAGATTTTTTCCTGAGCCAGTTCTTCCAAAGGTTTTCCTGTGAGTTTTTCTAAAACTACCTGAAGATATGTTAATCCTTCGCCAGAATAACTATATCTGGTTCCAGGTTCAAATTTAACTTTCAACTTTTCATCAGATTCAAACCAGCGCCAGTTTGGCAAACCAGAAGTATGATCGAGACACATTCTGGCGGTTATTTTTTTATATTCAGGATAATCTTTTAATTCTTTAAAATCCTCATGCCAAACTTTAGGTTCGTATTCATAAATAGGTTTCGGCAGATAATCCTGAAGCGGTTTGTCTAAAGTAATTACACCTTCGTCAACAATTTTCATAACCAAAACTGCAAATACTGCTTTACTTAAAGAAGCCGCGTAAAGATTAGTCTGCAATTCTAATTTCTTTTGGGTTTCTGCGTCGCTAAATCCAAAAGTTTTTGTATAAATAGGTTTTTTAGAATTAAAAACCGATATAGCGAGACCTTTCACATCTGCCTTACGCATAAGGTTCTCAATAGATTTTGTTAAACTATCGGCAGAAATAGTACTTCCGTCAAGGCGTTTAATTGAAGAAGAATTTTGTGCTTTAACAGAAAAAATACCTGCAAAAAAAATAATCAAAAGAAAATGTTTCATGTTTCTGGTTTATTACATTATTATTTGTTCTTCCTTATTTCTATCAAGCAGTAATTTAAGTAAAATAGCTTGATAATAAGTCAAATAAAAAAATCAAGAATTTTATAATTAATTTAAATCTCATTTTTTATTATATTTCAATCCTGAATCCATGCAAATATATCCCCCGTAAAAGCATAAGACAATACTTATAAATAACCATTTTTTTTATGAAAAACATAAAAGATGATTTGAATAAACAGCTATTGCAGCAAAAAAAACCGGGAAAACTGAATAACACAAAAGAATTAAAAGCGTTTCAGGAAACTGCTCAAAAATTTGCCGACTTAGAAAACGGTATTGCCGTTTTAAGCGACTTATACAACAATAAGAGCTATATATACTCAGGTAAAATTGCCGATGAACTCGGTATTTTTAAGAAAAATCAATTGCATGAAATTGAAAGTATCTGGGAAGATGAACTTTTTGGTAAACTCAATGCCGAAGATGTATTACAAAAATACCTTCTTGAACTTCATTTTTTTCAGTTTATAAAAACAATTCCTGTCGTGGAGCGTAAAGATTTTTGTGTTATTAGTAAATTAAGAATGAAGGATAAAACTGCTGGTAAATCGTTATTACACAAAATGTTTTATTTTTCAAATCAATATGAAGATGTAGAACTTGCACTTTGTCTTTATAATTTTGATTTTACTCAGGCTTTTCAATATGAAGGTGCAATAATAAATACAGCAACAGGAAATATCATTAAACAAAACGAAACAGAAAACGCTTCTTTTCTTTCAACAAGAGAGAAAGAAATTCTTAAAATGCTTCAAAAAGGAAAACAGAGTAAAGAAATTGCTTCACTTCTTTTTATAAGTATTAATACCGTTAGTCGTCACCGACAAAATATTCTGGAGAAAATGAAAGTAAATAATACTGCTGAAGCCTGTACACTTGCAATGAAACTAAAGTGGATATGATTCTTTTAAGGTTCTGAGGTACTAAGTTTCTGAGATGCTAAGTTGTTTCATTTAATTTTTAATTTTCATTTCCCACTCAGCCATAAAAAAACCTCGTCGATTGACGAGGTTTTTAATTGTATTATTTTTTTGATTCTTCGATAGAAACTTTTCTGAACTCTTTTAAAAGTTTTTCAATTTCTAAAGTAGCTTTACGTGCTCTCGGACCTGCAGCTTTGATACCTTTTTCAGTTAAAGATTCAGCTTCTGCTTTGAATGTTTCAATTTCGGCGTTGATTTTTACTAATAGATCTTTCATGCTTATAATTATTAAATTAAGGCGCAAAAATAGAAGTTTGATTGGTAGTTACAACATATTTGCTGTTAAAATTATCATTGTTTTTTGTAGTTTAAATTAACCTAAAATTTACTTATGACATTTTTTAAAATCAGCTTTTCACAACAAACTATTAATCAGACAATTATTATCAAAATAAAAAATTACAGCTTCTGTACAAGCTTTGAAAAAAAGATGTTTAAAAAATTGAAACGAAATTAAAATGCATAAGATTTTGGCTTAAAATTATATTTAGGCATTGAGGATTTGAGTAAAATTTCCCCAAATAACTATCTTTTTAATTATCGATATTCAAAATAAAAGTCGTGAATTGAGATTTTATCAATATCGTTTTAAATAATACCCCTTGATTTCGATCTTCATTTTAGTCGAAAATTGCTTTTATATAGTTTTCCCTTTAGCTGTTAATTTATCGTGCTTTATAAAACAAAAAAATCCCAGTGCTTACACAGCCGGGAATATTTTTTATTTTATGATAATTAGATTTTCTTAGTTACATCATAAAGAATAAAGCCTTTTGAAAATTTTCAAACTGATTTTGGTAAACGCCGGATGTTGAAAATTTAGTATCAGGTATTTTCGTGATAAAATCTGATGTGTTTTTAAAATATGAATTTAAATCGTTTAATAATTCAGTTCTTGATTTTGAAGCATCTATCAGTTTTAAGTTTTTAATTTCATCAAAATAAATCAGGCTGTTATGCAATTGCTGGTTAAAAAAACACACCATTACATTTTTTCCTTTTTTATCCAGTTTTAAAAATTCGATCAGCTCATTTTTATCATATATAACATATATTGAGCGATCAAAATCCGTAGATTTACTTTCATTTTTTAATAAAAATGAATCTTCAGAAAATTCAAATTCATCTTTAAACTTTCTTTTAAACATTTTTAAAAAGAATTTTTTATTGTCTCGAACCAACACTGTACCAGGAGCACCAGTACCACCCACCATACCATCTTTTCCATCTTTCCCATTAATTGGAGTCCAAGTTCCATCTGATTTTTGAACATACACAATTCCAGATGCAGTATTCGTATAAATATTAATATCATCTCCCGGGTATGTAGATGTTCCTTTTGCTCCCGGAGGCACAACACCTTCAGCAACACCTACTTTTCCATCTTTTCCTGTTCCTGAACCTGCTTCTCCGGAAATTGCTAATCTGTTCCATTTATGATCAAACCAATAGTAGTAACCTGGCTTAATATCGCCGATTTCATCGGTAGCAAATACTAATAAGCTATTAGTCTCAGCTCCTACAATGGGTGAATAAACAGTAGTACTTGTTAATTTGACATTGGGTATTAATATACCTTTATCGGCAGCTACTACATGTAGTTCGGTTGATGGATTAGGATTTTTTATTCCAATACCAACCTGCGAACGAGCCGAAAAAGAAGCCAAAACAACAAATAAAGGGAGTAATCTATTTTTCATAACCTTTAATCTTATGCATTAATTATTTTCTTAAGTCTTTAAAATTCAAATACCTAGATTTGAAGTTGCAAAGTTCCTCTGAAAATAGATTTATTTCTGCCCGTAAAAGTTTTTAAACTTATAGATTAAGGTATATATGAAAAATCTTATAATAAAAGAAAAAATAAAAACTGTCCTGTAATTTTTTAAATAAAAAAAATGGCTTTGAATAGTAGAAAAAAAAAGCTAAAAAACTAAAAGGCAATGAATTAGTAGTTAAAATTACAGAAAAAAATAAAGTAAACGTTTTCTTTTTCTTACAATTTAAAAATATACACTATGAGATGTTACAAAATTGGCAAATAACCAAAATATAATTATTTTATATGGACTTTTATTCTTACCTGTAATAATAAATTATTTTATCCGTTACTTGATTTCATATTTTAATTTATTAAGTGAAGGATTTTCTACAAGTTTTAATTGTCTGATAAAAATTTCCGCTATTTCCGTTGCTCCTTTTAATGATAAATGGGTATCATCTGCTTTGTCTTTATCATAATAAAGGTTTTCGCCTGCTTTAAAGTGCAAATGCAGCTGCTTTGACTTTTCAGGGCCATAAGATTGTTCCAGTAATTCTGTATAATATTCTAAATCGATAAAAGGTACTTTGTATTCTTGTGCCACTAAGCGGGTTTCTAAAGTATAATCGCCATGCGTTGAAACTAAAACACCTTTATTATTAAAATTACGTCTGGCAATTGAAGTCAATAAAACCGGTACTGCTCCTTTTTCCCTGCTTTCTTTTACAAACCTAATTAAGTTATACCTATAAGTAGTATGCGGATTTGTATAACGTATAGAATCTTCTATTTTTTCGTCGTTGTGACCAAACTGAATAAAAACATAATCACCTTTTTTTAATTTGCTGTAAATAGAATCCCAGCGTTTTTCGTTTATGAAGCTTTTTGTACTTCTCCCATTTACTGCTTTATTAACTACGATAATATTATCAGTAAAAAAAGGCTGTAAAACCTGTGCCCAGCCATGCTCCGGATTACGATCCGGATCCTTTTTATCTGCCATTGTAGAGTCACCTATAGTATATAAGGTTGTTTTTTGTGCAAAGCAAACTGAAGAAAATAATAAAAACAGAAAAAGTTTTGTATTCATACCCCTATCTTTGTAACTATTTTTATTTTGAATACCAATTGATTACAGTATCATTTAGAATATTTTCTATAGAATATTTATCAGCTTCCGTTTTTGTTAACTGATGTGACCATACTACTCTTTTTTCAGGCTGAAATCCTTCTCCTTTATTATTATATTCTGCATAAAACGAATTTTTCTCAGCATCGGGTTTTGACCAATTTTCCCATCCTTCGGGTTTAATATGTTTTCCTAATTCGCAATTTATAAAAACAGTTTTGGCATAAATACGCCATGGTCTTCCTAAATATACTGCTGTCGCAGAAGGCTCTGCGGTAAGTTTGCAATTTTTAAAAACAAACCCAAATTCAATACCTTCAGGAGTGGATGCCGCTGTAATATATGAGTTTTTAATACTGTGAATTATACAATTTTCAAATAAAGCTGTTGATCCTCCAAAAATAAAATCGGTTGTTCCTTCAATATAACAGTCTTTAAAATATTGTCTGGCATTATTTCCAGATAAATACAAAGTATCCTGATTTCCTAAAATATTACAGTTTGTAATTTTTGCACGACTTGCGACAACTGACAAAGCAATTGCTTGTCCGTTATCGCCGGATGCATTTTTGATTGTTAAATTTGATGCCGAAAAATCATCTGCTTCGACTAAAAGAGTTGATGTGTAGAAAGTGCTGTTTCGGCCTAAATTGATTTTCGAAAAATTATCATCAAAAGTAATAATCGTCTGCTCTTTACTTTCTCCCAACAAAATCAAATTAGTGTTCCATTCCGGGATTCTAACTTTTTCATTGTAAGTTCCGTTTTTTATATGGATTGTTACTTTTTCATAAGGAAAAGACAGGCTTGCATAAACAGCATCTTGTATTTTGGTATAATCACCAGAACCATCCTGAGCAACAGTTAAAAAATTAATTTTTTTTTTATCTGATGCAGTTTCTGTTTCCGAAACTTTTACTCCGTTTTTTACTGCCCAAGAATTATATTTTTTTAATACTTCCTTTGGTTCATCCGTGTACCATGCATAGCCATTTCTACGTTCTGAACCTATTTCATCCAATGATTTCTTCTTAATTCCGTCACGGTCGCAAAAGAAAGACTCATTTGTATCCAGTTCCATAAATCTTGCCCAAATTGGTGCAGCATTTTGTACCGCAATCATTTTTTTATCAATGATTTTTCCGTTTTCATCTAAGATACGTTTTTCTTCAAGATTAGTAATTTTAGTTTTTTCAAACCATTCAGAAGCACTTTTTACTGCTGTAGTAATCTCTGGCGAAGGATTTTTAATCGACATTAAAAGCAAAACGATTTTTGCCGATTCTTTACCGCTAAGCGAAGGAAGTTCATAAGCTCTCGCTTTTGCCGGAAGCAAAGTTACTTCATCATGCTGTGCACACCAGGCCGTTAAAATTCCGTTTTGTTTGTATTGCGTTTTTAAGATACAATCAATTCCTTTATCAAAAGCTTTTTTACATTTTTCAACAATCCCTTTTGAGGGTTTAATGCTGTAATAATCTGTTTGATCTGCAATAGCTTTTATTACATTCATAATATTAACCATCGAATCATCATTGTAAGTAATATGTGTGTAATATCCTTTTTTTAAAGGATAAAACTGCGGCCATCCGCCATTTCCATATTGTGCTTCCAGCAAATAATTTAAGCCTTTTAAAAAAGATTCTTTATAACGCTCGTCTTTAACCTGAGCATACATTTTAGACATAAAAAGCATTTCCTGAGTAGTTGCTCCGTTGTCTGTAGTGGTTTCTTTAGTTGTTTTTTTTATTTCAAGTAAATCTTTTTTTTGAACAGTAGTCAGTTCATCCTGCATTTGAATGTTTTTTGGCCAGCCGCCAATATCTCTTTGATATAATAATACATTTTCGGCAATCTTTTTAGCTTCTTCTGTACCAAACCATGCTGTATTATTCTTGCGAATAATATCAGACCAGTTTTTATAAGTTTTCTGTGCTTTTGCTGCAAAACCGAAACCAACAACAAAAAGTAATAAGACTATTTTTTTTAATGATATCATTTTAACCCGTTTTTGAAATTCTATTTGTTTTTTAATGATCCTTTTCAGTTTTTACCCGACATCGATCTTTTAAATTTTTTTCCCTGAAAAATTTTTTTTTCAAACCAAAATTGTAAGAAAAATCATTTAAACAATTTCTAAGCAATTAATGTTTGAGTAAATGTATCCTAATATTAATTTTTTAAATTCTTTCGGCTAAAGTGATTTATAAAAGCCGTTTTTTCACATTTTATTTTTTTTTGATTTTTTTGACAATTTTTACTTCGTAATCCTAAACCAATCAACCGCTGCATTTCCTGAATCGTTGGTGATTTTTTCGCTTAAGGCAAAAAGCCCGATTTTGGCTCCAATCCATTTTCCTTCCTTGGAAACAAACTCTGCTCCTATTGGCTGATAATTTTTATCGTCTGTACTATAGAAAAAACTGCATATACCCTCTTTCTTAATTTTAACTCTTAAGTAAATTGTATTATTTAGAATCAAAACTGGTTTTGTTTCTGTTTCTAAAACTGTTTTGTTAAAAGTTCCTGTTTTTTGATTTAGATATAATTTACCATTTTCATTTTTTAAACACAAACAACTATAATCTAATCCCATAACAATTAATCCTGTCGATTCGCCATTTAATCTTGCATTAAAAGTTAATTTGGCTGTCGCCGAAAATTCTTCGGCAGGAAACTTTTGCAGTAAGAGGTTTGGAGCTTCAAAAATGCTTTTACTGTCTTTAATCGTATTTACACAATATAAATTTATATATCCTAAACTTGTTGGAAATCCCCAATTAATCTGGGAATTTGCCTGCCACTGCCATTGCAGACCCAGTTTTGGTTCATTAAATTCATCTGATGTCTGAAGATTTTGAATTGTATATTTTTTGCCAACATTTGGTTTTTTATAAGTTGTAACCGGCTCTCCTATTCCGTTTTTATCAAAATCCTGTCCCATAACCGGCCAGTCATTTTCCCACTTCATAGGCTGCAAATGCACGATTCTACCGTAAGCACCTTTATCCTGAAAATGAATAAACCAATCTTCGCCAGTTTGTGTCTGTATCCAGGCTCCCTGATGCGGGCCATTAATTTTAGTTGATCCCTGTTCTAAAACCTTTTTCTTTTCATAAGGACCAAAAACGTTTTTTGATCTTAAAATAGTCTGCCAGCCTGTTGGAACACCGCCAGCCGGAGCAAAAATGTAATAGTAGCCATTTCGTTTATAAAACTTTGGTCCTTCGATTGTTTCCTCACTTTCGTGTCCGTCAATTACCATCACTTCATCATTATTGACAATTGTGCCCTCAAAATTCATTGTACAAACTACTAAGATACTTTTTATCTGCGCGCGGCTTCCTGCAAACGCATGTACCAAATAGGCTTTTCCGTTGTCATCCCAAAGCGGACTAGGATCTATTAACCCTTTTCCGGCTTTTATTAAAAGTGGTTCAGACCATGGCCCTTCAGCTTTTTTTGATTTTATAACATAAATTCCAAAATCAGGATCTGGATAATAAATATAAAATTCGTTGTTGTGATATGTAATGCATGGTGCCCAAACGCCGTTTCCGTGCTGAACTTTATTGTAAGTTTCAAACGGAGGCTGTTTTGTCAAAGCGTAACTTATAATTTTCCAGTTTACCAAATCCTTAGAATGTAGAATCGGCAGTCCCGGAATACAGTTAAAAGACGATGCTGTCATGTAAAAATCATCTCCAACCCTAACTACATCCGGATCTGAATAATCGGCGTGAATTATTGGGTTTGTATACGTTCCATCTCCATTATCCGGTATCCATAGCTGCGCTGTATTTTTCTCAAAAGAAAAAATAGAAAGAAGAAGAAAGATGATTTTTATATTTTTCATTTTAATGATTAACTTTTAGAGAAATCCTACAGGTTCTATCCCGATTTATATTGTGGATTTAAGATTGGAGTTTCTTTCCGTTTCTTCGACTTCGCTCAGGGTGACAAAACTGACTTCATGTATAACTCACAATTCACAATTCATAACTCATAATTAAAAATCACTTTATCTGTTTAATTCTAAAGCGGCCAAAATAAAAGGTCCGGTAGCTTTTGGGTCGTTGTCTTTTTTTCTTTCGTTTACGTAATATTCATAAGAACCGTCACGATACGGATTTCCACCTAAACCTGCAACCTGGCAGCAATTTGTCAATGTAATTCCGCCATCTTCGTCCACTTTTTTTATCAGGACTTTAGTTAATCCGTCAAAAGCCTTATCTGACAGTTTTTTATATTTTGAAGGCAGATATCCTTTGTTTGCTCCTTTTGCAAATGCATACGCAAACATTGCTGATCCTGAAGCTTCTAAATAATTTCCTTTTTTGCCTCCTTTGTCTGTAACCTGATACCATAATCCCGATTTATCCTGATATTTTACCAAAGCCTGAGAAATATTATTTAAATATTTAATTAATTCGTTTCTTTTCGGATGCTCTTTCGGCATATAATCCAGAACGTCAACCAAAGCCATTACATACCAGCCCAAAGCTCTTGACCAGAAATTTGGTGAATTTCCTGTTTCTTTATTTGCCCAAGGCATTTCTTTGCTTTCGTCCCAGCCGTGGTATAATAATCCAGTTTTTGGATCAACGGCATGGAATTGAATTAACTCAAATTGTTTTGCGATATCATCAAAACTTTTTCCGTTTTCAAATGTTGCTGTATATTGTGCATAAAAGGGTTCTCCCATGTATAAACCATCCAGCCACATTTGATTTGGATAAATTTGTTTGTGCCAAAATCCGCCGCTTGGAGTACGGGGCTGTTCTGCCAGTTGTTTGCGAAGTAACTGCATTGCTTTTAAATATTTATCCTGCTTTGTTTCGGCATAAATATCAAAAAGTAAGCGCCCTGGAACGACTAAATCAATATTGAATTTATCAAATTCATATGTTTTAATATTTCCGTCTTCCTGAACTAATTCATCCACGTAATTTCTTACATAAGCTTTGTAACGCGGATCTGGATTTTTTTTATATAGTTCTTCTATCGAATGCAGAACCAAAGCGTGAACATAATCCCATTTTGGTTTTTTAGAATCATCGAGCATATAGCTTTCTGAATGACGTTTCATTAATGTCAAAGCCATTTTATCAGACCATTTCATGTCTTTAGAAATTACAATGTTTTTTTTTGCGGGTTCCTGAGAAATTACTTTACAGTTTGTAAAAGCCAGTGCGCAAACTAATAAAACCGGCATAAAACTTTGCTTTCTGATTTTCTTCATTTTAAAATGTATTTTTAATTCTATTATTTTGTAATTCAAGCCATTAAAAATGTCCCTAAACCTAATCTTGGATTTTCTTTTATGCTAAATATTTTTCAAGCCGATTTAGCAGATCTTGCAGATTTTTAATCTTAAATTTTTAGTTGACATACGAAGCGGCAAAAACAACTTACATTTTCCCTTTTTTATTCAAAATATCCAATTGCGCATCAAGATATTTCACGAAATCTTCCTGAGATTTTATTCCGTTTTGTTCTTGTTCCCAAGCTCCCAGAAGATAGAAAGAATTTTCTTTTATAGTTGGCTTAAAAACTAATAAATAATCCAAATCTGTATCAGCAATATTTTCAACCGTATTAATTTCATAAAAAATAGCCATTCCTAATTTATCAGGAACCAGAGACTGTACGCCATAAGTTGCCAGATAAGCCCATTTTTTGTTTTTACTTTCTTTTTTAAGTAATTCGGTATTTTTTTGTTTGACAATTCCGGTGCAGATTCCTTTAATTTCTTTTGATGCCTTGATAGTATGTTTGGTATAAAGCTGATTTGGTTTTATGGTCAATACGGAAGTAAAATCGATTTTATCAGAGGCTGTTTTCCATCCATAATAATTGATTTTTACGCCCGATTCGTTTTCTTTATTTACAACTGAAGCAATTGTAGAATCGACTTCGCGGAAATGCAGCTTTTCATTGTTTAAATAGCGGTCGATTGAACCAATTCCGATTCCTTTTCCGGCTTTTAAAATATCGGCTCCCCAATCGCTCATTTCATGATAAGAATCAAAATTATCCTGACCCACAATTGGCAGAATCATTTGAGAAGTTTTCTTCCCGAAAATATCAATCGCGTTTCTCCAGTCTAAATATAAACGATATCCAATCCTATTATTTTCCCAGCCAGGACCTTCGTAACGAATATCAAAAGAATGATCCGTATGTTCAGGAGCCAGTTTTAGCCGATTAACGTTATTAAAAGTTGTTCCGCCAATGTATTTTCGCCCTTCCCAATGTCCATCTGTTTTTACAGATATTTCAGCGTAGGTTTTAGCCGTTTTAATATCATATTTTTGAGCTTTAACCGATGTAAAACCAATTAAAAATAAAGCAGCGACTGTAATTTTTGTTTTCATTTTACGATATTTATTTGAAAATCTTATTTAGAAAATTTGTTGTATAAAATATGGTTTGGTCAAACCAGGGCTGAAAAAACCAAAATGAATGAGGTGAGTTTTCGATTGTATGTACCTCATTATAAATTTTATATTGATTTAGAATTTTTATCATATCATCCCGGCCTGCATGAAACCTGTCGATACTGCTGTTTATAAACAATATGGGCGGTGTATTTTTGTTTGTATGGCTCAAGGCCGAAGCATTTTTCCAGTTTTCTGTTTTTTGTTCATAAGAACCTCCAAGCCAAAAAGAAGCCATTTCTCCTTCTGAAGATTCCGGATGTCTGAAGGCTAAAACACCATCAATATTTATTATTGCATTTACTTTTGATGAAGATTTGCTTTTATTCAAAGGATCGTCAAAAGCCGGATTTTCATTTGTTGTTCCAATTAAAGATGCCATTTGCCCTCCTGATGAACAACCTAAAACTGTTATTTTATCAGTATCTACTTTAAATTTCTTTGCATTATCTTTTATAAATCGGATAGCATTTTTTACATCATAAACCCCATTTGGATATTTTGCTTCAGGAGATAATCTGTATTCTATTGTAAAACAGGAATAACCTTTATCGGCAATTTCTTCTGCAAAAACATTCATTTGATTTTTATTGCCAGATCGCCAGCCGCCGCCATGTATTATGATAACCGCAGGATTTTGTTTTTTTGTGTTGTATACAAAAGCATCGAAATGTAATGCTCTTCCGTTTTCATTAAAATAGACAACATTGGTATTTTCAATTAGGTTTTTACTTTTTTTTTGAGCTGGAATTGTAATTGACGGATATTTTTTTATCAATTTAGTATACGTGCTTTTTATTGTGTACGAGGTATCTACACTAAAAGTCTGCTGAGCATTTATCAAAGAAGAAAGCAGGAATAAAATCAATACAATTTTTCGCATTAGAATCTTTATTTTTAGTTAGAAAGGAGTTTGTGTACTAGTCAGACTCCTTTTTAACTTCTTCAAAAAAACAAATAGTTTAAAAATTATCAAATTACCAATAATCAATATATTGTAGAGCTATTTAATGTTTTGATCTGCTTTTTCTCCGTTAATATAAGTATTAACAAAATGGATATTCTTGATATTTTTTAATAAATACACAGAATCAACTTTTTCGATTTTTACGTTTTTAAGCGTAATATTTTCTACCGGAGATTCTTTATAGCCTTCTGCCCAAACGCTGTATTTTCCACCGTTTTTTACTGTTATATTTTCAAGGCTTATGTTTCTTACTGTTGGTATAAAATTTCCTGTTTGAGCACCATACACATTATAAAACATGGTAACCAGCAAAACGCATTCTTTTACGGTCCCAACCTCAAGATTTCTAACAAAAACATTTTCAATAACGCCTCCCCTTTTTGAATTGGTTTTTATGCGAATGGCACGATCAAGATTTGGACTGTCCATTTTACAATTTTCCACAAAAACATTATTTACTCCGGCAGAAACCTCGCTGCCTATTACAACACCGCCATGACCGTCGATCATTTTGCAATTTTGAACAATAATATTTTTACTTGGTATTGCAACTCTTCTTCCTTCGGCATCGCGGCCGGATTTGATTGCAATGCAATCATCGCCGGTGTTAAAAGTGCAGTTTTTGATTATTACATTTTGCGAATATTCGGGATCACAGCCGTCATTGTTTGGGCCGTGGCTGTTTACCGTTACGCCATCAATAATGATGTTGTTTGTTTTTATGGGATGTAGAATCCAAAAAGGAGAATTAATAACCGTAATATCTTTAACCAAGACGGTATTGCATTCAAAAAATTCAATAAAATTAGGGCGGAGATATCTTCCGTCACCAAAAACTCTTTCCGAAACGGGAATTCCTTTTTCTGCCATTTCCACTAAAACATCACGATTTGCAGGATCATTTTGAGATGGAATACCTTTTTTCCAACCGTAATTTTTTCCTCCAGACCAAATCCACCAGTTTGTGCTGTCTGCCTGCCCGTTTAAAATTCCTTTTCCTGTTACGGCAACATTGGTTTTATTTTTGGCGTAAATAAGTGGAGAATAATTCATTACTTCGGTTCCTTCCCAGGAAGTATGAACAATTGGATAATCTTTTGGATTTAGGCTAAAAAGGATTTCTGCATTATCGTCTAAATGTAAATTTACATTACTTTCCAGATGAATTGCTCCAGTCAGGTATTTTCCATTGGGAACTAAAACTTTACCTCCGCCATTTTCAGCGCAGGCTTTAATTGCTTTTTCGAATGCTGAAGTGTTTAAAGTTTTTCCATCTGCGATAGCTCCAAAATCATTTATATTATATATTTTATCCTGAAATTTGGTTTGAGGAATATTTTTTATGGTTAATTCGATTCTTTTCCACGGATCAGATTCGGACAAAGTATTTATCTTTTTTGAACAAGATAAAGCCGTAATGATTGTTACACTAAATAAAACAATTGATCTAAAAGTTGTACCGCAATTTGTAGTCATTTCTATGGATTCTTTGATTCAACAAAACAAAAACACGAATAATCATGTAATCGATTACACGAAAATAGAAAATATGTTTCAGTCCGCCAAATTTATTTAGAAATAAATTGTGTTTTTAATTTCTATTAATAATTATAATTACATTTAATGCAAAAATTATTATAATTTATTATCATTGTAGAATATAAAACGTTATAGTAATTCGTTATGGTAATCGATAACATTAAATATTAGATTATATAAAAAAAATGTATTTTTGTCATAGAATTTAACTTGTAAACCCCTTTTTAATGAGCGAAAAAGTAACCATTTATGATATTGCCGAAAAACTAAATATCACTGCAGCTACTGTTTCCAGAGCGTTGAATAACAACCCGAAGATAAAAGAAAGTACTCGTGAGTTGGTTATAAAAACTGCTGCCTCAATGAACTACAAGCAAAACAAACTTGCTTTAGCCTTAAAAAGTGGTCGTAGTAATAATATTGGAGTAATTGTTCCGCGTATCGACAGTAACTTTTTCGCCTCTGTCATCAGAGGAATTGAAGAAGAACTGCATCCTCATGGTTATCAAGTAATTATTTGTCAGACACATGAGAGTAAAAAAAGAGAAAATGAAAATCTATATACTTTAATTGATGCTCAGGTTGACGGAATTTTAATGTCTGTAACTGATGTAACCGACGAAAATGACGGCGCTTTTCAATATGTACTGCAAAAGAATGTTCCGCTGATATTTTTTGACAGAAGCAAACATATTGAAGGTGTGAGTTCTGTAACCATAAATGATTTTAGGGGCGGATATATTACTACCAAACATTTAATTAATGAAGGCTGTAGAAAGATTGCACATTTTTCCGGAGACCAGTCTCTTGAAATATTCAAAAACAGGTTTTTAGGCTATAAACAGGCTTTGCTGGATCACGGAATTGATTTTAATGAAGAATATGTTATTTATACTAAAAGTAGTGTCGAAGCCGGAAAAGAAGCTGTAGACAAACTTCTGCAGCTAGAAACGCCGCCTGATGCCCTATTTTCTGCAAGTGATTTTGCTGCATTAGGAGCCATTCAGGAATTAAAAGAAAGAAACATCAGTATTCCCAATGAGTTTTGTGTGGCTGGTTTTAGTAACGAACCATTTACGAAATTTATGGAATTATCGATTACTTCTGTAGATCAGTCTCCGCTTGAAATGGGCAAAATGTCAGCTCGTGTTTTCTTAGAACAAGTAGATAAAACAGATACCATCAAAATAGAAAAAAAGGTTGTTCTTGCTCCAGAATTACATATTCGTAAATCATCATCGAGAACCAATTTCTAGATAAAAAATAAACCATATAAATTATGTAAGTAAATTTAAGTTTGCTTTATCTAACAAAAACACAGCTCAATAAAAGCTGCATTTTTTTGTTGTATGCATATAATCAAAAATGAACTTATATCACTTATATGGTTTAAAAATAAAAAAAAAGACGCACTACTGTGCGTCTCTAAATATAAACCTTTGTCACTTTGTATCTCTGCAACTTTGTACCTAAAAAATTAAAGCGATACTCCTCTTTTCCAAGGAATAAAGTCATTTTGATTCAATAATGCTGCTTTGGTTTTGATTGTTCCGCTGGCTACATCAATAATAAATTCTAACATTTCATCTGCCATTTCATCAATTGTTTTTTCTCCGGTAATGATTCCTCCTGTATCAATATCGATGATATCCGACATTTTGTTTGCTAACTGCGTGTTAGAAGAAATTTTAACAACCGGCGCAATTGGGTTTCCTGTTGGTGTTCCTAAACCTGTTGTAAATAATACCATATTTGCTCCGGAACCTACCATTGCTGTTGTACATTCTACATCATTTCCCGGAGTACAAAGTAAAGTTAAACCTGGTTTTGTGATATATTCTCCATAATCAAAAACTCCTGTAATTGGCGAAGTTCCGCCTTTTTTAGCTGCTCCGGCAGATTTCATTGCATCGGTAATTAAACCGTCTTTAATATTACCCGGAGATGGATTCATATCAAATCCTGAACCAGCATCTACAACTGTTTTTTCGTACCATTGCATTAAGTCTAAGAAACGTTTTCCGCTTTCGTCTTCAACACATCTGTTTACTAATTCCTGCTCAACACCACATAATTCAGGGAATTCAGAAAGAATGGTTGTTCCGCCTAAAGCAGCCAATAAATCTGAAGTTACACCTAAAGTCGGATTTGCAGAAATTCCAGAGAATCCGTCAGAACCACCACATTCTAAGCCAATTTTAAGTTTAGATAATGGTGCAGGCTCTCTTTTTATTTCGTTTGCTTTTTTAATCGCTTCAAAAGTATCTTTTACAACACTATTCAGCATTGTTTCAATTGTTCCTATTGACTGTTGATCGTAAATCAAAACCGGTTTTTTACTATTTGGATTTATAGCATCTAAAGCCTCTTTAAAAATCGAAATTTGAAGATTCTGGCATCCTAAACTTAAAACTGTTGCTCCTGCAACGTTGGGATTGTTTACATAACCCGCCAAAAGTTTAGCCAGACTATGAGAATCCTGACGAATTCCGCCGCAGCCGCCTTGGTGAGTAATAAATTTTACCTGAATATTATTGAATAAATTAGCATTGTTTGAAGCTTCCTGATTTCCTGCTCCGCCAGTTTCTGATTTTACCAAAGAACGTAATAACAATTGATAATCGTTTTCTTTTGGTTTCATCAATTCTTTTTCAAAAATATCTTTTAAGATTTCGATATTTCTGTTTTCACAAAATACTAACGGAAAGAATAACCAAACGTTTTCAGTTCCAACCTGTCCATCTTCTCTGTGATAACCCTGCCATGTTCTGTCTTTCCATTTATCGATATTAGGAGCTGTCCAGCCAATTGTTTCTGTTTTGCCTGTAACTTTATCACTTTCGTGTTTCACATTGGCAGTAGAAAGCAATCCTCCTCTTTCGATTCTTGCACTTGCTTTACCCACCAAAACTCCGTACATCATGATTCGGTCTCCTGCATTAAAAGGAATCATTGCAATCTTATGTTTCATTTTTACATCTGTCTCAATTGTAACTGATTCTCTTTCGAAATCAATCACTTCACCAGCTGTAAGATCCACCAAAGCAACCGCAACATTGTCTGTTGGATGAACTTTTATTAATTTTTTCTGCACTGCCATAATCCGTGTTCTTTTTGCTCTTTTTGTTTTCTTTTTATTTTATTCTTTCCTGAAATTTTGCAAAACCTGCTTCAATGCCATTTGCATCGATTTCTTCCAAAGCAATTGCAATTGCATTTGTTAATGAAGGAATTTCTGTTAAATCTTCATCCCAAAAACTTTTGTTCTGCAGAGTAAGTCTTGCTATTTTTTCAAAATCATCTGATGTCCATAAACCATCAAAAAATGCAACGATATCTTCACTGTCGTTTACCGGAAGATTCTGTCCGTTCCAGGTTCCTTTGTAAAAACGAATTAGTGCCGCAAAAGCAAAAGTTAAATGAACCGGAAGTTTTTGGTGAATTTTTACATATCCTGTTAAACTTGGTAAAACACGAACTTTAAATTTTGAAATAGAGTTTAAAGCAATTGATGACAATAAGTGTTTAATAAAAGGGTTTCTGAAACGGTCTAAAATTTCTTCAGAGAAACTTGCGAGTTCCTCTTTATCCATATTTAAGGTTTCATTGATTTCTTCAAAAATGGCTTTGTTAATAAATTCTCCCGTAAATGGATTGTCAACGGTTTCTTTTACGGTTTCGTTTCCGTATAGTAATGAGAATGGCACCATTGCAGTATGTGCTCCATTTAAAATTCTAACCTTAAGTGTTCTGTAAGGCTGCATATCGTCTACGATTTTTACATCAAGATCCGTTTTTTCAAACGGAAGTTTTGCTTTCAGTTCGTCATCACCTTCAATAACCCATAAAAAGAAAGTTTCGGCACTTACAATCAAATCATCTTTATAATCTAGCTGACTATTATATTCTTCGATTTGATCTTTTGGATATCCTGGTACAATTCTGTCAACTAGTGTATTATGGAATGAACAGCTGTTTAGAACCCATGAAACGAATTCCTGATCTAATTTCCAGTCTGTACAATATTTTAAAATAACTTCTTTTAAAGTATCTGAATTATAATTAATTAACTCACAAGGAATAATCGTTAATCCTTTTTCAGCTGCACCATTAAAATGTTTAAATCTTTCATGTAAAAGTACCGTTAACTTTGCAGGAAAAGATACAGGAGGCTGCATGGTAGGAAGGTCTGAAGCAATGTATTCAATTCCGGCTTCAGTTGTATTTGATATAATAAAAGCCAGTTCATCTTCTTTTGCTAAAGATAAATATTCCTGAAAAGAAGCATAAGGATCAACTGCTTTTACAATATTGGTAATCAATTCTTTTTCCTGAATTTCTTCACCTTTTTTTACACCTTTCATAAACAAAGTGTACAATCCGTCCTGTGCATTGATCATATTCACCAGCCCTTTATCAATAGGCTGAACAACAGCAATTCCGGCATTAAAATCTGCTTTTTGGTTTAATTTCTGAATTGCATATTCTACAAAAGCTCTTAAGAAATTACCTTCTCCAAATTGAATAATTTTAATTGGCAGTCTGTTTGAAAACTCTGAATTTGATCTGTTAATTTTTTCCATTTTAATTTTTAACTTAAAGTGTTTATAAATAACCACTTAACACCTTATTGATCAACTTTATAACATTGTAAAAGAAACATTACACCCATGATTAAACAGATCTTGCTGTGAGGAGTCACAAGATGTATTTTTCCAAGCGTAATGCTCAATTACAATCTCTAAAATCTAAAAAAAACGCATCTAAATAAGGATTGGCATGATTACTCCTTATTTATTTTCTTATATTTTTTATAATATCAAGAACCTGACGAACTTTAGCAGTTAAACCGTCGAAATCTTTCTTTTCTAATATATCTTTTGAAATTAATTGCGATCCTAAACCAACACAAGTTGCTCCGGCGTTAAGCCATGAACTTAAACTTTCTTCAGTTGGATAAACACCGCCTGTAGGCATAATGTTTGTCCACGGACAAGGACCTTTTATGGCTTTTATAAATTCTGGGCCGTAAATGTCTGCTGGAAATAATTTTACGATTTCACAGCCTAATTCTTCTGCTCTTGCAATTTCTGTAAGCGTTCCGCAGCCCGGCGACCAAAGGACTTTTCGACGATTGCAGGCAATTGCTATATCTTCTCTAAAAACCGGAGTTACAATAAAATTTGCTCCTAAACTCATGTATAATGAAGCCGAAGCGGCGTCGGTTACAGAACCAACTCCTAAGATCATTCCCGGAAGTTCTGCTAAAGCATATTTGTTTAAAGCTCCGAAGACTTCATGTGCAAAGTCACCTCTGCTTGTAAATTCCATTAATCTGGAACCGCCATCGTAACAAGCTTTTAAAACTTTTTTACTCAATTCAATATCCGAATGAAAAAATAACGGCACCATCCCGTTATCTTTCATCGTCTCTGCAACTTCTATTCTTGAATATTTTGCCATATTTATATTTAATTATCTTGATACTAATGCAGAACCATCACCATCAATCATATTTTCAACTTCTTTTAATGTAACCAGATTGTAATCGCCAGCAATTGTATGTTTTAAACAGCAGGCTGCCACTGCAAAGTCTAATGCTCTCTGGTAGTTGTATTGATATTCTAATAGTCCGTAAATTAATCCGCCCATAAAGGCATCTCCGCTCCCTACTCTGTCTACAACCGGTGTAACTTCTTTTAGCGCAGCACTGTGAATGGCTTTTCCATCAAATAGAACGCCTCCTATTCTTTGATGTGAAGCACTAACAGAATAGCGAAGTGTTGTTGCAGCAATTTTTAAATTAGGAATTAATTCAAACAACTTTGTATATAAAGCCGGAAGTGATTTCTGATCCTGATAATTAGGATTTTCCTTTGGAATTCCTAACATGAAATAAGCGGTATCAATGTCTCCTAAAATAACATTGCAATATTGCAGCATTTCGGGCATTACCTGGCTTGGCGTTTTTCCGTACTGCCAAAGTTTTGATCTGTAATTTAAATCGCATGAAATTTTAATCCCAAGTTTATGAGCCGTTTTAATAGCTTCTAAACAAGCCTCTGCGGCAGTTTGAGAAATAGCAGGCGTAATTCCGCTCCAGTGAAACCATTCAGCTCCTTCCAGAACTTTTTCCCAATCTATTTGTCCTTTTTCAATAGCTGCCATTGCGCTGTGTGCACGATCGTAAACTACATTACTTCCGCGGGTTCCAGCCCCGGTTTCCAAAAAATAGATTCCTAAACGTTCTCCTCCGTAAATTATATTTTTAGACTCAACATTCATTTTTCGGATTTCTTTTAATGCCGATAAACCAATTTCGTTTTGAGGTAATCTTGTTACAAATTTAGCATTTACGCCATAATTGGCCAACGAAACACATACATTAAATTCTCCGCCTCCGTACGTAGCACCAAATGCCGTAGACTGCGAAAAACGTAAATGTCTTTCTGTTGATAAACGCAACATGATTTCTCCAAATGCAACTACTCTACTCATTTCTTATATTTTTAATTTTAAGGCGTTAAGAAAATTAAGCCTTACTTTATGTTCTCTTTGCTATTAAAGGTTAAGTTTATTAAGCCTACTAGCTTAATTATATTTTTATTATTAAGTAACTATTCAAACCCAAAACTTAATTTTCTTAATACCTTAATGGTTAAAAAAAATTAAAATTTAAAATATTCTTTAGCGTTGTTATATGAAATGTCGGCAACTAACTTTCCTATCCATTCCATATCATTTGGAAGTTCTCCTCGTTTGATTTCGTCTCCCAAAAGATTACATAAAATACGTCTGAAATATTCGTGTCTTGGGAATGAAAGAAAACTTCTTGAATCTGTCAGCATTCCAACAAAACAGCTGATTAATCCCATATTTGAAAGCGCGTTTAACTGCTTTGTCATTCCGTCTTTTTGATCTAAAAACCACCAGCCAGATCCCAATTGCACTTTACCACGAACGCTGCCATCGTTAAAATTTCCAATCATCGTTGCCATAACTTCGTTATCAGCCGGATTTAAATTGTAAATAATGGTTTTTGTCAATTTATCTTTGCTGTCTAAAGCATTTAAAAATCCTGACAATTTTTGGGCCTGAGGATAATCTCCAATAGAATCCCATCCTGTATCTGGCCCTAAGATTCTGTGCATACGGGCATTATTGTTACGTAATGCTCCTAAATGGAATTGCTGCACCCATCCAAATTCATGATAAGTTTCTGACAAGAATAATAAAACGGCACTTTGGAATTTTAAAACCTCATCTGATGTTATAACTCTGTTTTCTCTTTTCTTTTTAAAAATTGCGTTTATTTCAGATTCTGTAAATTCTTCAAAATAAATTTGATCTAACCCGTGATCACTTAGTTTACAACCATTTATATTAAAGAATTCAATCCTGTCTCTTAATGCAGAAAGTAAATCTGCATAGGTATTAATTGCAATTCCGGACACATCCCCTAATGTGTCCAGATATGCATTATAACCATCATTAGAAATCAAGATGGCTTTATCAGGTCTGAAAGCCGTACTCATTTTAAATCCAATTGGATTTTTATTCACTTTGTGGTGAAATTCTAAAGAATCGATCGGATCTTCGGTAGTACAAACCAATTCAGCGTTTACTTTTTTAAGAAGGTTTTGTGTGCTATAAGCCTGGGAATTTATTTTTTCTGAAGTTTCAATGTAAATTTTCTCAGCATTTTTTTCATTCAGCAGATCATAAATATCAAAATAGCGCGCTAACTCTAAATGTGTCCAGTGATACAGAGGATTACGCATTGTATACGGAACTGTTTTTGCCCAGTTTAAAAATTTATCCTTGTCCGAACCATTTCCGGTTACAAACTGTTCGTTGATTCCTAATGTACGCATGGCACGCCATTTATAGTGGTCTCCTTTAATCCATACATTTGTAATGTTATCAAAAATCTTATCTTCGGCAATAAACTGCGGATTTAAGTGATTATGATAATCAATAATGGGCTGATTTTTAGAATAGGTATGATACAATTCTTCAGCATATTTATTTTCCAACAGAAAATTATCGTGTATGAATGTCTGATTCGCGCTCATGTCTTTTTTTATATTTTTTGAGAATTACTCTTCATTTGAAGGTTTTCCAATTGTGGCAAGAATTCCACCGTCGACATATAAAATGTGACCGTTTACAAAATCACTTGCTTTGGATGATAAAAATATTGCCGCTCCGGCCAAATCACTTGGATCTCCCCATTTTGCAGCTGGAGTTCTGCTTATGATAAAATCATTAAACGGATGTCCGTCAACTCTAATGGGTTTTGTTTGTTCCGTAGCAAAATAGCCAGGACCGATTCCGTTAATCTGAACATTGTATTTTGCCCATTCTGTTGCCATATTTTTAGTCAGCATTTTTAAACCTCCTTTTGCAGCAGCGTATGCCGAAACTGTATTTCTTCCTAATTCACTCATCATAGAGCAAATGTTTATTATTTTTCCTTGTCTTCTTTCTATCATTCCCTTGGCTACATGTTTAGAAACGATAAACGGACTAACCAAATCTATATCAACAACTTCTCTGAAATCGGAAACTTCCATATCCAGAAGCGGAATTCTTTTAATAATTCCAGCATTGTTGATCAAGATATCGATTGGCCCAACTTCGCTTTCAATTTTTTGAACAGCTGTTTTTACTTCTTGTTCTTCTGTTACATTAAATTTATAACCAACCGCATTAATTCCTTCGCTTTTTAACTCCGCTACAGCATTGTCAATTTTTTCCTGAGACGAATTTCCGTTTACTACAATAGTTGCTCCTGCTTGTCCAAGTCCTTTTGCCATTGCCATTCCAAGTCCGTGTGTACTTCCTGTGATAAGGGCTACTTTTCCTTTTATATCAAATAAGTTTGTCATTTTCTTATCTTAAATCAGTGATTTTACAAACATCCATATCTCCGTAATCCAGATTTTCACCCGCCATTCCCCAGATAAAAGTATAATTGCTGGTTCCTGAACCTGAGTGAATTGACCAAGGCGGAGAAATTACTGCCTGATGATTGTTCATCCAGATATGTCTTGTTTCCTGAGGCTGTCCCATAAAATGACAAACTGCCTGATTTTCCGGAATATCTAAATAAAAATACACTTCCATTCTGCGGTCGTGTACGTGAGCCGGCATAGTATTCCAAACGCTTCCCGGTTTCAATTCCGTCATTCCCATCTGCAATTGGCAGGTTGTAACCACACTTCCAATAATCATTTGGTTTACTGTACGATGATTTGCCGTTTCCATTGTTCCCAATTGTAATTTATTAGCTTCAGCTAAACTTACTTTTACGGTTGGGTAAGATTTGTGAGCCGGTGCAGAATTTATGTAGAATTTAGCCGGATTTTTACTGTCGGCACTTTTAAAGATTACTTCTTTATTTCCTGCTCCAATGTATAAAGCATCTTTAAAACCTAATTCATAAGTTGTTCCTTCTACTACTACAGAACCGCTTCCTCCAACATTTATAACACCTAATTCTCTTCTTTCTAAAAAATAAGGTGCTTTTAGCAGATCAATTGTTTCAAGAGTTAAATCTCCTTTTACCGGAACTGCAGATCCTGCAATGTATCTGTCGTAGTGAGAATAAACCAATACAATTTCATCCTCCTGCATTAAATCATCAATTAAGAATTCGTCTCTCAATTGCTGTGTATCATATTTTTTTACGGCTTCTGGGCTTGATGCGTATCTTGAACTATACTTTGTCATAATTTTATTTTAATGTAATCGATTGCACAAAATTAATTTTTTATATGGAAAAACCATAATTCCAATGAAATTATTTCAAAATAAAGTTAATTATAGATTTGTAATTGGGCGATATTTTGGCACTAAAGTTTTCATTACAACCCAGCCTATTAAATAACAAACGGCACAGATGGAGAAAATAATCATATACCCTGAATTTATACCGTTTACAACCGTATCTCCTGATGTAGACAAATGTTTTAAGAAATCTCCAAGATTACCCACTCCCTGCTCTTTTAAAAATACTTTAGCAGTTTCCGGATCTAAAAATTGAGGATATTTTTCTAATAATGGCTCACCGTTTATCAAACTCCAGTTTTTCTGTGTATAATCAAATAAAACTCCTGAGCCTTTATTAATTAAAGTTGATCCTAAACCTCCTGCTAAACCTCCAATTCCTGTAATGGTTGCAATTGCTTTTTTAGGAAACATATCTCCAACTGTTGTAAAAATATTAGCTGACCAGGACTGGTGTGCCGCACCAGCAATTCCGATAATAATAACCGGAATCCAGTAACTGATATACCCTAAAGGTTGAGCAATCAAAGCTAATAACGGAAAAAAGGCAAAAATTAACATAGCTTTCATTCTTCCTTCGTATGCATTCATCCCTTTTTTATCTACAAAATAGGTTGGAAGCCATCCGCCAATAATTGACAATAACGTAATAGAATAAAGAACAAATAGCGGAAATTCCGATTGCTCAGAATCCATTCCGTAAACAGAACTTAAATAGGCTGGCGTCCAGAATAAGAAAAACCACCAAACACCGTCTGTCATAAATTTTCCAAAAGCAAATGCCCAGGTTTGTTTGTATTTCAAACAATCCTTAATAGATACTTTTGAACTGTTTTCTTCTATAATTTTATTATCAGTAATATCATCCTGCTGAATATAAGCTAATTCTTCTGCGCTTACTTTAGCGTGTTTTTCCGGTTTATCATACAGGAAAATCCAAAATCCCATCCATAAAAACCCTAAAGCTCCAATGATAATAAATGACATTTCCCATCCAAAAGTTCTTGCAATAAACGGAATAGAAATTGGTGCCGCTAATGCTCCTACTGTTGCTCCTGCATTGAAAATACTGGTTGCAAAAGCCCTGTCTTTTTTAGGAAAATATTCTGCTGTAGTTTTAATGGCCGCCGGAAAATTTCCTGCTTCTCCAATTGCTAAAATAAGGCGGGCAAAAATAAACAATGTAACACTTACATTAATCACTCTGCTTGTATCACTTAGAGTACCAATTATTTCTTTTGAACCTTCAAAACCAACCAGCCAGTTACCTGTTATAACTCCGGAAGTTGCGATTCCGCAAAAAGCATGCAGACAAGCTCCTACAGACCAAATTCCGATTGCCCAAAGAAATCCTTTTTTGGTATCCATCCAATCCACAAATCTCCCTGCTAATATTAAGGATACAGCATAAAAAATCGAAAACAAAGCTGTAATGTCACCATAATTTGTATTTGTCCAATGAAATTCAGGCGCAATAAATTCACTCCATGTTAAGGAAAGAACCTGTCTGTCCAGATAATTGATTGTAGTTGCAAAGAATAATAATGCGCAGATAATCCAGCGATATTTTCCAGCAGATTTAACAGGTTGGTTTACTTGAACAGCATCGGTTTGATTCATAATTGTGTGGTTATTTTAGTTAGATATTTTAAAATCAATACAAAAAATGCATAATTTAAATTCATTAGAATCAACTGACTAAATTATAGAATTGCAACAATGTAATCGATTGCACAAATATAGTTTTTAATCTTTATAATCCAAATAAATTATATATAAAATTATTTTGAGTATCAAATTTAATGCATTACTTAAAAAAAAGAACTCAAAATTAAACATTAAACAATATATTTGTTAAAAGCCAATAGGCTAAATTTATCCTTATTTAGGGGTAAAATTGTCCTGAAACTTACCATTTTAAAATGCTTTTTATTTATCTTCAAAAATTAAAAATTTGAATTAAAAATAGGCATATTAAAAGATTAACACACTACAAACCAAACAATTAAAACAAATTGAAAAATACTAAAAATCAATATTCAAAAGGAACAGTATTAAGTTTTGTACTTTTTTCTGCAGTAATATTTTGTACAAATGCACAAAAACAGGTAATTCAGCTTTGGAATAAAATTCCGGATGAAATTAAAGCTCCGGATTATAACGAGAAAGAAGTTATAAATGATGGAAAAGTAGAAAGTACAAGTTTTGTTACCATCCCTACTCTTACCGCTTTTTTTCCGAATGTAACAAAACCAAATCAAACGGCGGTAATTATTCTTCCCGGCGGTGGATATCAGCATTTAGCAATTGACAAAGAAGGAACAAAAGTTGCACAATGGTTTAATAGTTTAGGAATTCCGGCCTTTGTGCTTAAATACCGTCTTCCGAGTGATTTAATTATGAAAAACAAAAATGTCGGCCCATTGCAAGATGCGCAGGAAGCCGTTCGTTATGTTAGACAAAATGCCGCAAAATGGAATATTGATCCTAATAAAATTGGAATTTTAGGTTTCTCAGCCGGAGGACATTTAGCTTCGACTTTGTCAACTCATTATGATGATACAGTTTACGAATCTGCATATAAAGTAAGTGCCCGTCCTGATTTTTCTCTATTAATTTATCCTGTAATTTCAATGCAAAATGAAATTACTCACAAGGGTTCTCAAATTAATTTACTGGGAAACAATCCTTCGCAGGATTTAATAGATTTTTTCTCAAACGAAAAGAAAGTTACTACAAGAACACCGCCAGCATTCTTAATACATGCAACAGACGATACAGTTGTTATACCTGAAAATAGCATTAATTATTATTTAGCCCTTAAAAAAAATGGTGTTACAGCCGAGTTACATTTATATGAAAAAGGTGGTCATGGTTTTGGACTTGGCGTAAATGACACGAGTAAATATTGGACCAAAGATTGCGAAGAATGGTTAAAAGCAAATAGGCTAAATTAATTATCAATTGTTTATTACCATAAAAAAAGGTTTTTAGAAAAGGATAACTAACTTAATAACCCAATCTAAAAACCTATAAAAAATTAGACATTTTTGTATTGTTTGCAAATTTCTACAAGTTACCCACTATAAAAAATGAATATGTCTTATTTTTAAAAAAATTAAAAAAATTGTTTCTCCAAAAACAGTTTAACATTAAGACTTGCTGCAAGAATAATTTAAAAGGTAAATAAATCATTATCCTCAAATCTCAACGAGACAAATCTAATTGAGGATTTTTAAATTCCGTTACGGGTTTTCCGTAATTTTTTTAGTTCTGATATTCTGAAACATAATCCCGACAATTATCAGGAATAAACTCTATTCGATACCTACAAAATCTTTTCTTATCCTAGATTAAGCCGAAGCCAAAATGAAACAAATAAATTTGCATAGTAAATTACAAGTTCTGTCAAAAACTGAAATCAAAATAAAAAAGAAAACCTTAGCTTCTCAGCATCTTAGAACCTCAGAATCTTTCTTATTCTAGATTAAGTGGAAACAAAATCGGAACTAATAAATTTGCATAGTAGATTACAAGTTCTGTCAAAAACTGAAATCAAAATAAAAAAGAAAATCTCAGAATCTTAGAATCTTTCTTATTCTAGATTAAGTTGAAGCAAAAATGAAAACAATAAATTTGTAAAGTAAATTAGAAGTTCTGTCAAAACTAATTTTCGAAGTGAGTAAAAGCCTAGAACCTTAGCACCTCAGAACCTCAAAAACTAAAAAGAAAATGAAAACACTTGAATTCTTATTACTCGGAAAAAACGAAGAAATCCTGGCCATTTTACTTCGCCTTGTAAATGCTTATGAAGACTGGAATGCAGTCGCATTTAGCAGCGAAACAGAAGCTCAGGAATATTTTCAAAATCACAAAATCGATGTTGTTCTTTTAAGTTCCGGAATCGAAGATCATGTCGAAAAAGAGTTTACTTTATTTTGCTTAAACCAGCAGCCAGACGTAGAAGTAATTGAACATTTTGGCGGAGGAAGCGGATTATTAAAATCAGAAATTCTCCACAGATTACATCTAAAAGGAAAAATCTAGGTACCAACATATTTCTCTTTTAAAATTCATTAAAAGCTTAACGAAAATCATTTAACGAATATCCAACTTTCAGTAACGATATATCGCTAGGATTACTATTGCCTTTTCTGAAAATCCTTTAAAAATCAACACATTACAAACAAGGCATTCTATTTGGATGCAAAACATTGAAAATCAATTACAAAATATTTTTTAAACCTTTTTAATTAACAACAAAATCAATTTATCATGAAAAAATTAATCCTAACAACAGCTTTATTATTAGTAACATTTATCGGTTTTGCTCAAAAACCTAGTCCGGCATTATTAGACCCAACAAATCATGCTTTAGTACTAATTGATTACGAAAGCCAAATGGCGTTTGCAGTAAGCAATATTCCAATCGATCAGCTTAGAAACAACACTGCCTTAGTTGCCGGAGCATCTAAAATATTCAAAGTTCCAACTGTAGTAACAACCGTAGCAGAAAAATCATTCAGCGGACCTGTTTTTAGAGAAATTGAAGAATTCTATCCGCAAAAATCTTCAAACTATATTGACCGTACCACAATGAATACCTGGGAAGATGTTCCAGCCCGTAAAGCCATTATTGCTACAGGAAAAAAGAAAATCGTTTTTGGAGGTTTATGGACAAGTGTTTGTATTGTTGGACCCGTTTTATCTGCAATCAACGAAGGTTATGATGTTTATGTAATTACAGATGCAAGCGGAGACGTTTCTAAAGAAGCTCACGAAATGGCTGTAACACGCATGGTTCAGGCTGGTGCGCACCCTATAACTTCATTACAGTATTTATTAGAATTACAACGCGACTGGGCACGTCAGGAAACTTATGTACCTGTTACTGATTTAGTTAAAAAATACGGTGGTGCTTACGGTGTAGGTGTTCAATACGCTCACGAAATGTTGAAACACTAATTTAATTTTAGAAATTGAGAATTAAAAATTAAAAAAATCTCCTAGATCCGCTAAATCTGCGTGAAAAACTAAAAAGATTGAATCTGTTTTTAATGACAGCTTTTTTTTGCCTTTTAATTTTTAATTCTCAAATTTTAATTACATCTCTCCAAACCAACTAAAAATACCACAATTATGAAACTCTCTTTCAAAATATTAGTTTTTCTTTTTCTTCTTTCTTTATCTGTTTTCCCTCAGGGCAAAAAGGCCGTACTTATCGTTCATCATGCTGTAATTCACACTTTAGACGATAAAAATACAATTGCCGAAGCTATGGCTGTTGCCGATGGAAAAATCCTGAAAACAGGAAAAAACAGCGAAATTCTTAAATTAAAAGACAAAAAAACAACCATAATCGATGCCAAAGGAAAAACCATTATTCCAGGTATATTCGATTCACACATGCACATTATCCGCGGCGGAAGATTCTTTAATACAGAATTACGCTGGGATGGCGTTCGTTCTCTTAAAAAAGCTTTAGCAATGCTAAGAGAACAAGCACAAAGAACACCAAAAGGGCAATGGGTTCGTGTTGTAGGCGGATGGAACGCTTATCAGTTTGAAGAAAAAAGACTGCCGACTTTGGCAGAAATTAATGAAGCAACAGGCGATGTTCCAACTTTTATTCTTCATTTATACGGACATGCTTATTTAAACAAAGCAGGTTTAGAAGCTTTAAAAATTGATGCTGCTACACCAAATCCAATCGCAGGTTTAATTGAAAAAGATCCAAACGGAAACCCAACCGGGTTATTAGTTGCCGAGCCAAATGCTTTTATTTTATATTCAACACTTTCCAAGCTTCCTGAATTATCTCCTGAAGAAAAAATAAACTCTACAAAACAATTTATGACCGAAATGAATCGTCTTGGCGTAACGGCCATTATGGATGCCGGAGGCGGATTTCAAAACTTTCCGGACGATTATGGCGTAACGAACGGTTTGTGTAAGGACAACGATTTAACTATTAGAATGCCATATTACTTATTTGCCCAAAAAGCAGGAAGCGAACTAAACGATTATACCAAATGGATTAATTCGGTTGAAATTGGCGAAGGCTGTGACGACCATGATTCAGATAAAGTAGAATATCATATTCAGGGTGCCGGAGAAAATTTGGTAATGAGTGCCGGAGATTTTGAAAACTTCGATAAACCAAGACCAGAATTAAGCCCGGCAATGGAAGGACAATTAAAAGAAGTTTTGTCTCTTTTAATTAAAAACAGATGGCCTTTTAGAATTCATGCTACTTATAATGAAAGCATTATACGATTTTTAAATGTAATTGAAGACATTAATAAAGAAACGCCTTTAAACGGACTTTTATGGTTTTTCGATCACGCCGAAACGGTTTCTACAGAGAACTTAAAACGTATAAAAGCTTTAAATGGAGGAATCGCAATTCAGCATAGAATGGCGTATCAGGGCGAAAGTTTCATAAAAAGATATGGAAAAACCGCTGCTGCAAGTACTGTCCCCCTAAAGAAAATTTTCGAATTAGGAATTAAAGTAGGAATGGGAACTGATGGAACCCGCGTGGCAAGTTATAATCCCTGGGTTGGCTTGTATTGGTTAACAACCGGAAAAACTTTGGGCGGTTTAAAATATATGAATGACGAAAATATCGTTGACAGAACAACCGCTTTAAAATTATTTACTTATGGAAGCGCACAATTAATTAACATTGAAAAAGACAGAGGAATGCTTACTGCAAATAAACTGGCCGATTTCTCTATTCTTTCTGATGATTATTTTTCAACTTCTGAAGAAAAAATCCTTAACATCGAATCAAAATTAACTGTAGTAAACGGAAAAGTAGTTTACGCCGACAATGACTTTAGAACTTTTGCGAACGAAAAACCAAAAGCAATTCCAGACTGGAGTCCGGTAAATTACTTTGGAGGTTATCAAAAAAATTAATATGAAAAATACATTCAGATTATTGCTGCTTTTGGGAATCATTTTTTCTGCAAATGCACAGCAAAAACCAGTTTTCCAAAAGCTGCGATATGAAGATGATTTCACATATCTAAAAGCCGATTCTACGAAAACCTGGTACGAGAAAATCAAATATATTCCTTTATCTGAAAATGATAAATTCTACGCATCAATTGGCGGAGAAGCCAGACTACAATATACCTATACCGTTAACAACAAATGGGGAGACGAATCTGACGACGATGGTTATTTACTTTCTCGCTATCTGTTCCATACCAATATACAATTGGGAGCCTTTAGAACTTTTATTGAATTGCAAAGCAGTTTGGCAAATGGTAAAACAGATCCAAGTCCTGTTGATGAAAATCAGTTAGACATTCATCAGGCATTTTTAGACATTGACTTTATTCGAAAAGAAAATCAGCAATTAACATTGCGTTCAGGAAGACAAGAAATGCTGTACGGTTCACAGCGTTTAATTGCTGTACGCGAAGGACCAAACAGCCGGCTTGCTTTTGACGGGCTGAAATTCTTTTATAAAAAAAACAAGTGGCAGTCAGATGCCTTTTTTACACATCCAATGGCCAATAAACAAGGAACTTTTAACGATAATTTTAATGAAAATGCCAAATTCTGGGGAAGTTATACGGTAATACATAAAGTGCCTTTTATTGAGAATATCGATTTATATTATTTAGGTTTATGGAAAAACCGCGCTGTTTTTGATGATGCTGCAGGAGAAGAAAACAGACAATCTATTGGAACAAGAATCTGGAAAAACAAAGGAAACTGGAAATATGATTTTGAAGGTGTTTATCAATTTGGAAAGATCAATCAAAAGACAATCTCAGCATGGACACTTTCTTCTTTTGCTTGTTATACTTTTAAAAACATAAAATACACTCCCGAAATTGGACTAAAAACCGAAATTATTTCCGGAGATAAAAACTCTGGAGATACACATTTGCAAACATTTAATCCGTTGTATCCAAGAGGCGCTTATTTTGGATTAGTGGCATTAATTGGACCATCGAATTTAATTGATGTCCATCCTTCAATTAACTTCAGTTTATCCGAAAAATGGGAACTTGGAATAGATTATGATATTTTCTGGAGACAAACACTAAGTGATGGTTTGTACGCACCAAATATGCAGCTTTTGTATTCCGGAAAAGATACAACCGAACGTTTTATAGGTTCGCAGTTAATTTCGAATCTAAACTATGACATGAATAATTATTTAGGTTTTACATTAGAAACCGGCTGGTTTAATGCAGGCAGTTTTTTAAAAGAGGTCGGTTCGGGAAAAGATTATTTTTATGCAGCGTTAACAGCACAATTTAAATTTTAAATTTGTGTGATTCAAAGCCTCAAAAATGGAAAAAACATATTCGGTTGTATTTTATTCTACAACATTGGTTGAGCCTGTTAAAAAAATGAAAGACTTTTTAAGAAGCAAAATCAAATGGTATAACAGCTGTAATTCTGAAGCGCATATTACGATTTGCGAATTTACGATTGAAGATTCACAGCTGGATGCAATCAAACAAAAGCTTTCTAAAATTTCAGATACTTTTACGCCTTTTCAGGTATTTTTAAATCATTTTGATTCTTTCCCTAATAGCGGTGCTTTTTTTATTGGTGTAAACGAAGATTCAGAAAAAAATCTTATTCCAATAATGAAAAAGATTCACGACACTTTAAAGTTTTTAAAACTAAAAAAAAGTGATAATCCGCACATGTCAATCGGAAGAAGATTAACACCTGAAAATCTTAAAATTGCTTCAGAACTTTTTACCACAATAGACCTCAACTTTGTATGCAATGAAATTGTTTTAAGAGAATTTGATACAATAAACAAGCAGTTTTTTGTAATTGACACTTTCCCATTTGGAAGTAATCCTGAACCGGAATTTGTTCAGGGAAGTTTGTTTTAACACAACGTATGCTCTTTCGCTTTCGCAAAAGTTAATCCGTTTATTCCGCGTGCTATTATTACTCTTCCAAAACAGGATTTAAATCCAATTCCGTAAAATCATGTTCTGTTTTCGAAATTATTATTGTTGCGACTGTGTTTCCAATTAAGTTTGTAATGGCTCTCGCTTCGCTCATAAATTTATCAACTCCTAACAAAAAAGCCAGGCCCTCTACAGGAATTTTATGCAGCGCCGTTAAAGTTGATGCGAGGACAATAAATCCGCTTCCTGTAACACCCGCAGCACCTTTGGAAGTGATCATCAAAATTCCAATTACTGTTAAAATTTCGAAAAAACTCAAATGCACATCATATAATTGCGCCAGAAATATAACCGACATTGACAAATAAATTGAAGTTCCGTCGAGATTAAACGAATACCCTGTCGGAATTACCAATCCTACTACCGATTTACTACAGCCCATTCTTTCGAGTTTTACCATAATACTTGGTAGAGCGGCCTCTGAAGATGAAGTTCCTAAAACCAGCAAAAGTTCTTCTTTTATATATTTTAAAATGGAAAGAATACTTATTTTATAATATCGAAGAATTGTTCCTAAAATTAAAAAAACAAACAATGCCATTGTGAGGTAAACACAAAGCATTAATTTACCCAGTGGAATTAAAGTTGCTAATCCAAACTTTCCTATTGTATAAGCCATTCCGCCAAAAGCCCCAATTGGTGCGAGATACATAACGTATTTTAAACAAGTAAAAACAACTTTTGAAATTCGTTCTAAAACTAAAATAGTCTGTTCTCTTTTTTGATAAAAATTCAAAGCGATTCCGCAGATAATTGCTGCCAGTAAAACCTGCAGTGTAAAATTGGAAAAGAAAAACTGAAGCCATGAAAAATCCTTAGCGCTTCCGTTTGTATACTGGCTTGCATCCCCAAGAGTTAATCCTGATTTGTCAATTTTTCCTGGTTGAAATAAATATGCAACTGCTACACCTATTGCTAATGCAACTGTCGAAACTACTTCAAAATATGCTAAAGCTTTTACGCCAATTCGGCCTACTTTTTTAAGATTACCCATTCCCGAAATTCCCAAAACAATCGTCAGGAAAATAATTGGCCCAATAAATAATTTTATAATATCAACAAATCTTTCGCCTACAATTTTCATTTTCACTCCATTATCCGGGGAAAAATGTCCAAGTAAAACACCGGCAATAATGGCAATCAAAACCCAAAAAGTAAGATTGGTAATTACGGCGTGAAAAATACTTTTTTTTGTTTTTGAAGAAGGATTTGGAGTTGAAATATTCATGAAATGGTTTTAGTTAGTTTCACAAATATATAAAAAAAGCAGACCTATAAGCCGGATTCTGTCCCCGATAAATCGAGGCCTTATCATTTATCTAGATTCCGAATTACTCCGGAACTCAAGCTACCTACCCTTCAACAACGGACGAGAAGCCCTTAAATGCTGATATACTTGGTATTTCACCGCATAGAGTTTACCTGGTTTCACTACAGCCTTACCTGTACATACTTTCTGCTGCACTTGTCCTAATCCTCTCGTTCCAAAAAACGAGAGAACCGACGGGCGTTACCCGCTATGCTTCTCTGTGGTGTCCGGACTTTCCTCCCTCCCTAATTGGAACGGCGATAAGGCGGTCTGCGCTGCAAAAGTAACACTTTATCGACTAAGAATAATAATTTTAAATTTCTGTTTTTCGTTTAGTTTTCGTAACTTTTTAATTTTAAAATAGTTATCTTTAAAATTCCATAATTTTTAAATTAGTCTATCATGAAAAGAATGTATCATTACGCAACTGTTTCAAAGGCTTTAGATCAATTGAATGAGAAAGGATTTACATGTGATTTTAATCGAAATGCTGACATGATTAAAAAAAATCCTGAGAAATTTGAAATTGTTCATGTGTATCGATACGAAGGGGAATCTGACCCTGGCGATGAGGCAGTTGTATACGGAATTAAGTCCGTAAACGGTAAAAAAGGAGTTTATGTAGCAGGTTTTTCCGCCGACTCAGATCAGGAAACTGCCAAATTTTTATTTGATTTAAGTATTAGGGGAAGGTAATTAATAATGATTACATCCAATTTTGTCATTTCGACGGAATAGAAATGTAACACAGCTGTCGTCAATCTTTGTCGAATTACGCGTGCGATTTCTCCTTCGTCGAAATGACATAAAATGTGGTAAATCTTTATCGAATCTCTAGCTGAGATTGCTTCGTTCCTCGCAATGATTAATTAAAACTTACTTTTCAAATCCATTCTTCTGTGAAGGATTCTAATTATCTCTATTTCATCTTTTGAAATAATCTGATAAAAGAGAATATGTTCATTAGATTTATATCCTAATAGCTTCTCTGTTATATTATCATATTTTTTTCCAAGATTGGGATTTTCGGCAGCTTCCTGGCAAGAACTTAAAAGTAAAAGATAATATTTGTCTGCCTGATTTTCTGACCATTCATCAAATGTATAATTCCAAATATCTGCTAAATCTTCAACTGCTTTATTGGTCAAATGATATTTAGCCATTTTTTCTCTTTGCTTTTAAAAATTCAAGCTGTTTTTTAGGATCGAAGTTTTCAGCTCGGCCACTATTCAATCCATCCTGAACTGCTTTTTTTAAAACAAGCAATTTATTTTCCTCTTCTTCCAAAAGACGCAATCCTGCTCTTACCACTTCGCTAGCATTCTTGTATCTTCCTTCAGAAAGACTACTTTCAATGAAATTTTCAAAGTGATTTCCTAATGATATAGAAGTATTTCTTCCCATAACTTTTGTTTAAGAATACAAAGTTACCAAAAATTGGTAATATTTATAAAAATCTTTGTTGAATTTCTACGGAAGATTGCTTCGTTCCTCGCAATGACTTTGTGAACCTTGCGTAAAACTTTGCTCCCGATAGCTATCGGAATTGCGGTTAAAAAATAAAAAAGCTCGTCATAGACGAACTTTTTATAATTATACTGTTGGTATTTTTAATTTCCAACCAGGCTGAATTAGATCCGGGTTTGTAATTATATCTTTATTGGCTTCGTATATATCCTGCCACGAAACTCCATAAGCCTTTCCTATTTTCGAAAGAGAATCGCCTATTTCAACTGTATATTCTCTTGAAACACCTTCTTCAACTTCTATATTCATCACAACATCTGCAGATCTAAAATCGGGGTCAATTTTGTTGTAAGCGTTCCAAAGTTTTTCTTTGTCTGCTGCAGATTTTGCTGTTCCGTCAATGTATAAAACATTATTTTGCTCTCTAACCCGCAAATCAGCTATTTGTAAATCACTGGCTAAGTCAGTTACTTCTCTATATTTATCCTCTAAACTCATGACAATTTATTTAATAGTTAATTTGTTATCGACTTTTTTAGGTTTTAATTCCTGTATTCTTTGAATTAAAGACTGAAGCTGATCTCTTTTAATTTCTCCCGAAAGTGTGACCACACCTCCTACTACAGTTGCACTAACACCATCATAAGCTTTAACTACTTTGCTTACAGATTTATCCAAATCGGCATCTGAATTAATTATAACTGCCGCCGCAGCTGGTTCAACATTTGGCTGAGGGATTTGGCAGTTGTTTACAACAGTTTTCACTCCTTTAACTGATTTTACTGATTTCTCAATATTTTTCTTGAAAGCTTCGTCGTCACAAGTTCCCACAATAGTTGCAACACCTTCATGCACCGTAACTGTAACTCCTGCCGTATCGCTTAATTTTTCACTAATTGCTTTTTCGATATCTGCATCTTTAGGAGTACAAGCCAGTAAAGAAAAGGCAAGCCCCGTTCCTAATAAAATCGATTGAATTTTCATAATATAATACTTTTAATAATTAACTATTTAAAATTAAACAGATTAACTACCAAAAGATTATAGGATGTTCTTGTGGGTTTTATATTTTTCCCAGTAAAAAAATAGAAAGTACTTAATTTATTTCTTTTAGAGATTTCAGGTAATCTAATAACAAACCGGATATATTATCACACTCTTTTTGATAAATATCAATGAAATATATTTCATTTTCCTTCATTCCGTTTTGAATGCCTTTTTTTGAAGAGTTTATATCACCTTTTCTAACGATTAGTATCTTAAAATAATGATTATCATCTTTTATCGTTAATTCATTAAAATCAGATAATTTTGGATCATTGTAGATGTTTTGCTGTCCGATATCGGCACCTAAATATGTTTCAAATTTTCCAAAATCATAATATGGATTATTGTTATCGAAGTTTCGATAGGTTTTTCTATTTCCTTTTCCTAAAATAAATTTCTTGACTTTTTCAAAATCTTCTACCGAAAATTGATTTGTAATTTTCAAGAAATTGGTTTGATTTGTCATGGTTTGAGATATAGATTTGACCGTACTTAAGAATATTAAGAGAAAAACAATAGATTTTGAAACACTTAAAGATTTCATGATTACTTAAAATATTATAAAACAACAGTTTCTAAACCAACTGACATTTTACTGTTTTGTAAAATCAAAATTAACTCCTCAATCTGAGCTAATGGCATTTTTACAGCCGTTTCTATTTCAGCATTTTCACAAGTTATAATTAAAACGGCTTCATTATCTTCTTCATAACCAACAGATTTATGCGAATACTGAGGATGAATTAATTCTATTTCTTTTTTAGCATCTTTAAACCAACCATAATTGGCTTCATAAATAATTTTATTCGATAAAAAATCAATAGTTTCCTCTCCATAAGTATTCCATAATGAAACTCGAAGAAGATAAAATCCTACAACTCCAAACAAACCAATTGCTAAAAAATATCCAATCTGCATTCCTGCTCCGTTTGCAACACTAAAAATAACTCCTAGTAAAGGAAAAGTAAAAAAGGAAAAAGCAAGAAGAAACATTATAAATCTGATTATAAGTGGAGATTTTTTTACTTTTAAATTTAAAGTATTAAATTCTAAAGTGTATTGTTTCATAAGGGTTTCGAGTTAAAATTTAAAATCTGGATTCATTAACAAAAATTAATACTACTTTAAAATCAAATCAAAAATAGTCTTTTGCTTTAACAATTTGGCTTGCAAAAACGGAATTCCAATAGGAAAACACCAGGCAGCAGCGAAATAAAAAAACTCTGAAATACGATCATCATTTTGCAATAATTTGACTTTTTTACCAACAAAGAAACTCACACAAATGTAGCTAGCAAATACAATTAACATATAGAGACTCCCAATAATCTCAAGAATTGTCCAGGTTGTGTTTTCTAATAAAATTGGATTTTTGGTTATGTCCATTTCTAAGCCTAATATGAATCTGATTAAAGCATAAGAGATCAATATCCAATACGAAATTTTAAAATATTTATAACCTAAGACTTCTTTTTCTTCTTCAATATGATATACTCCCCAAACCCAAATAAAATAAATTAATCCGGTTATGGTAAGCGTAATTAAAATTAATGGAAATATAAATTCAAAATTGGCAAAAATACCAATGAAGGTTATTATTCCTGTAACCAGGAATGAAACAAAAGGAAGAATAATAAAAAAAAGAATTAAAGTGATTGGTTTTAAATTAAGAACTTTTGAGGTTATTTTTTTCATTTCAAAATGTAATTTTGGTTATAAATGTGTTTTTGGTTATTGCTAAAATAATGTTTTTTTAATTTGAAAAACTTTAATTAAAATTTTAAAACTCAAATAAATAATTTCCTCAAAATAGCGCTATTCAACCACTTAAAAATCTTTCATTTTTTAAATTTTTAAATCATTAAATTATACTCTATATTTGCTATCGAATAAAAAAGAATATGGAGCAATTTGTAGTATCGGCGCGTAAATATCGTCCGCAGACATTTAAGGATGTTGTGGGGCAAAAAGCCATTACAAATACTTTACTGAATGCCATAGACAGCAATCACCTTGCTTCTGCCCTATTGTTTACAGGACCTCGTGGAGTTGGTAAAACAACCTGCGCCCGTATTTTGGCCCGAAAAATAAATCAGCCCGGGTATGACGATCCAAATGAAGATTTTGCATTTAACGTTTTTGAGCTGGATGCTGCTTCAAACAACTCGGTTGATGATATTCGTAACCTAATCGATCAGGTTCGTATACCGCCGCAAACCGGACAATACAAAGTATATATTATTGACGAGGTTCATATGTTGTCTTCGGCCGCTTTTAATGCTTTCCTTAAAACATTAGAAGAACCGCCAAAACATGCTATTTTTATTTTAGCTACGACAGAAAAACATAAAATCATTCCAACGATTTTATCTCGCTGTCAGATATTTGATTTCAAAAGAATTACGGTAAAAGATGCCAAAGAACATTTGGCTGATGTTGCTAAAAGTCAGGGAATCAATTTTGAAGATGATGCTCTGCACATTATTGCCCAAAAAGCAGATGGTGCAATGCGTGATGCATTGTCTATTTTTGACCGTGTAGTTTCATATTGCGGAACAAATTTAACACGTCAGGCCGTAACAGAAAATCTAAATGTTTTAGATTACGAAACCTACATTAACATTACAGATTTAATTCTCGAAAATAAAATTCCGGAGCTTTTAATTGCATACAACGATATTCTTTCTAAAGGTTTTGACGGACATCATTTTATTGCCGGACTTGCTTCTCATTTTAGAGATTTGTTAGTAAGCAAAACGCCTTCGACTATTGCTTTACTCGAAGTTGGAGAACAAGCGCAGCAAATGTATGGCGTTCAATCGCAAAAATGTTCTCAGGAATTTTTATTGAAAGGAATTGACATTGCTAACGACTGTGATTTAAAATACAAACTGAGTCAAAACCAACGCCTTTTAGTCGAGTTATGTCTGATGCAGTTAGCCTCTATCAATTTTGATGGAGAAAAAAAAAAGTTGAGCAATTCATAATTCCGCCTACTTATTATAAAAATGGAAGCTTCTCAATTGTTGAAGTTCCTAATTTAAAATCCCAAATTCCAAATACAACAGAAAATGTTCATGTCAATCAAAATGGCAATGATAACAATAATACTGTTGTTATAAATACTGTTTCTGAAACCCCTAAGACAGAAGTTCCAAAGGCCGAAATACCTGTAATTCCAAGAGCTGAAATAGGCGGCGAACCAAAAGTTTCTGCGTTTTCTTTAGCGAGTATCCGCAAAAAGAAAGAAATGGAAGAAAGCAGTAAAACGTATGTTAAACCAACATCTGTTTTACCTACAGAGGAATTTAACGAAACAGACATGCTCTTATATTGGAATAAATATGCGGAGCGTTTAGGCCAAAAAGGGCTTAAGATCATGGAATCTATATTGCTTATTAATGATCCGGTTTTAGACGGAACAAAAATTACTTATGAACTGCCAAATGAAGGTTCTAAATTAGATTTTGAAAGTCAGGTTAATGGATTATTAGGATATCTAAAAGGTCATTTGCATAATCATGACATTACAATTGAAGTAATTGTAAACGAAGAAGTACAAATGAAAAGAAGCTACAACGATCAGGATCGCTATAATCGTCTTCTGGAAATCAATCCAAACATTGAACTTTTGCGTTCTACATTTGGTTTGGATTTACATACTTAATATTTTTTTCGCCACGAATTCACGAATTATTTTTCTTTGCGAAAATATAAGTTTGCGAATTCGTGACAAAACAAAAAATCTTATTTATTTTTCAAGCCGAAATTGTAGATTTTTTCCGGATTGACTGAAAAATATATTTCATTAAATTTTACCGTAATACATTGCTTTTACAATTCCATCAGAAAGTCCAATTTTTGGAACAAAAATCTGGCGCGCTCCACTCCACTTCATTGCATTTAGGTAAATACGTGTTGCATGGATAATTACGTCGGCACGATCTGAGTTTAAACCTAATTCGGCAATTCTTTGTTCGTATGTTAATGAATTCAAAAAAGCATATTGTGAATTGATATAAATGTATGAAAGTGGCTTTTCCTGCTGTTTTCCAGACATTTTAAACAATTTATTGATGTTCCCTCCAGAACCAATTAATGTCACTTCTTCATAATCTGCCGTGTTGGTTTTAATCCATTTTTCGATTTCATCCCAAACAACATCATGAACCATATTATTTAGTAAACGAACGGTTCCTGCCTTAAATGATCTTGAGTTAATCATTTTTCCGTCGGAGAATAAAGTAAATTCAGTACTTCCGCCTCCAACATCTACAAAAAGATACGTTTCGTCTGTTTTTAATAAATGATGTAAATCTGTAGAAGCAATAATTGCGGCTTCTTTTTTACCATCAATAATTTCGATTTTTATATCGGCTTTTTTCTTAATTAAAGCTACAACTTCTTTGGCGTTATACGCTTCACGCATTGCCGATGTTGCAAACGCCATATAGCGTTCTACTTTATGTACTTTCATCAAAAGGTTGAATGCTTTCATGGCATCGACCATTCGATCTATATTTTCAGGTGAAATTTCGCCTACTGTAAAGGCGTCTTGTCCCAAACGAATTGGTACACGAACAAGCGAACTTTTGTTAAACTGCGGTTCTTTTCCATCTTGTTCTACAACATTTGATATCAGCAGCCTCATGGCATTTGATCCGATATCTATTGCTGCAAATTTCCTAATATTAATCATGCTCACTTTATGATTTGAAATTGAATTTAATTATTTAGTTTACTTTTTGAGGAGCCTCTTCCAGTACTGCAATTTTGTTTTGATAATACTTATAGGTTTCAAATTGTGCTCTAAATGGGGCATGATGATTTCGAGGTTTATATTTATTATCCAGCTTATACGAATGGAATCTTACTTTTACATTTCCTTTCCAGGCAAGGTTGAAATTGTCTATTAGTTCTTTTTTAATTTCATGATCATAAATCGGACAGGTTACTTCTACTCTTCCGTCAAGATTTCGCGTCATAAAATCGGCCGACGAAATGTATACTTCATTTAAACCTGCATTTCCAAAAATATAAACTCTTGAATGTTCCAGATAGTTATCGACGATACTTATGGCTTCGATATTTTCGCTCATTCCCGGAATTCCCGGAATCAAAGAACAAATTCCTCTTACCTGAAGCTGAATTTTTACTCCGGCATTGCTTGCTTCATATAGTTTATCGATCATTTTAAAATCTGATAAACTATTCATTTTTAACTTTATAAATGTTTTTCTTCCTGCTAAGGCATGAAGGATTTCACGATCTATAAGTTTTACAAATTTTGTTCTTGTATAGTGCGGTGAAACAATTAAATGCTTGTATCGATGTACTCTATAGTTAATATCGAAGAATTCGAATATTTTAGAAACGTCTTTTAAAATACCCTGATTGCATGTAAACAGCGTAACATCTGTGTAAATTTTTGCTGTCGATTCGTTAAAATTTCCTGTTGAAATAAATCCATAGCGGCGTGTTTTTCCTTCTTCGGCTCTTTCTATAACGCAAATTTTACTGTGAACTTTCAGACCTTTAATTCCAAATATAAGTTCGATTCCTTCTGTCTGCATTTGTTCGGCATAGGAAATATTCGAAGCTTCGTCAAAACGTGCCTGAAGTTCGATTTGAACTACAACTTTTTTACCGTTTTTCGCCGCATTAATCAACGAACTAATGATTTGCGAATTCTTTGCCAAACGGTATAAAGTAATTTTGATACTTGTAACTTTTGGATCTAAAGCGGCTTCGCGTAAAAATTTTGTCAAATATGAAAATGACTGATACGGTGTATGGATCAGATAATCTTTTTTGCTTATTTTTTCCAAAATGCTGCCATCAAGGCTTAGCCCCGGAACTGGCAGTGGTTCATTTGGTTTGTATAATAAATCGTAACGTCCCAGATTTGGAAAATCCATATAATCACGGCGGTTATGATATCTTCCTCCGGGAATAATACTGTCTGTTTCAACGATTTTCATTTTATCTAAGAAGAAACGCAGCGTATCTTCTTCGATTAAACTGTCATAAATAAAACGAACAGGTTCTCCAATTCGGCGGTCTTTTACAGAAGAAGCAATTTTTTCGAGCATACTTTTACTCAAATCACTGTCGATATCAAGCTGTGCATCGCGGGTAATTTTAATCATGTGTGCCGAAACACTCTTATAATCAAATATATTGAAGATATTTTTTAGTTTAAGACGAATTACGTCATCAATTAAAATTACATATTGTTTATCATCTTCTGAAGGAAGAACAACAAATCGGTTTATGGTTTTAGGAATTTCAATAAGTGCGTAGCGAACCTCATCATTATTTAATTCTAAACGCACTGCTAAATAACCTGCAGTATCTTTTAAAACCGGAAAAACCGCCAAATCATTCAGGATAATGGTAACCAGTTCGGGACTTAATTTCTGCATAAAAAAGTCCTTTAAATAACATTCCTGTTTTGGTGTTACCTGATCTTCGTTTATAATAAAGATATTTTCAGATTCTAATTCGCTTTCGATATTACCTAAAATACGCAGACTTTCAGATTGTTGTTGAATTACGATTTCGGTAATATCTTTAATTAACTGATGAGCAGAAACTCCTCCAAGATATTTTTCACCGGAAATCCCGGAAAGGCTTAATCTTCGAATGGCGGCATATCGAACTCTAAAAAACTCATCTAAATTGTTTGAAAAAATTCCAACAAATCGCAGTCTGTCTAAAAGAGGAACGGTATTATCTGCCGCTTCCTGAAGTACTCTTGCATTAAACGCTAACCAGCTTTTTTCTCTATCGATATATTTCTGTTCGTACACTTGATTTATTTTAGGTCTTTGGGGAATAGGGTTTTATTGGTTTTGCCTTTATTAATTGAGTCCCAGCTTTCTGCATCAAACTGCAAGGAAACAAAGCCGGAAGTTGGGACATTATCGATAAAAACATCCCCAAATTTATTAACAAAATTTGTAATAGCCTCGTTATGTCCAAAAAGAATAACGCTTTCTAAACTATTATCACATGATTTGATAACCTTTTCGAGTTGTCTTTCATCAAAAGTATATAAATCATCTCTATATACTATACTGTCTATAGGATACGAAATGTTTTGCGCAAAAATTACTGCAGTTTCTGAAGCACGTGCAGCTGTACTGCTCCAAACTATATACGTTTTTGGAAGATATTTTGAAATATGGGTAGAAACTTCATGCGCATCGAGAATACCTCTTTTTTGTAAAGGCCTGTCAAAATCCTTTAAAGGTGCTTCCCAGCTTGATTTTGCATGACGTATTAAGATTAAATTTTTCATAAACAAATGGTTTAAAAACCGCAGAAAAATTACTGCCATTTTATTGAAGTTCTAATTTACAAAAGATATTCTAATACTTCTCTTTTTTTTATTTCTGTTAACAATTATACTCAAATTTTAACAAGTATAAATTATCCGGAAAATTTTAACAAGGGTGCAAAATTGATTTTCCTTTTTTAGAAAAATTGTACTTCATCCGTAAAACATGCAGTTTGTCGATATTTTCAAATTAGCAATAAATTAACCAAATATTTGATTATTAACAACTTACACTCGACCAACTAACACTATTTTTATCAAAAAAGAAAGAAAAATCAGTAATATTTTATTCTTGATTTAGTTAAAAATATAACTTTTTTAGTCGTTTTTTAATAAAAAAAGAGCATTTGAACGAGTTTTTAGGTTAGTTACAGATAAAAAAAATCAATTCGAAAAACTCTCATATAACTTTGATTATGTTAAAATTTCACGAATATCATAAACTAAATACCTTAAGTTATGAAAAGTAAATCTACTCTTAAAAAAGCTGTAAAATTTGTGAATAATTGTAAGTATATTTTTTTTCTGCCTAAGAATATCTTTCAAAAAAACATTTTTTCATTTACTCTCTTTCTCATCTCTTCTGTCTCATTTGCACAGTCAGGTTTATGCAAAACAACTTTAGAAGTTGAGAAAAACAGGAATTATAGTAACGCCGGCCAAGATGGTGCATATTTCACACTTGTTTTAACTAATGAAGGTAATTCGACGGATATTTATAATTTGAACGCCTTTAATGTAAATTCAGCCTGCTCAAATAACGATGGAAGCAGTTCATCAGACAATGTTAATCTAAATAGTGTTTTTTTGGATGATAGCTCTTCTCAGATAACTTCTATTACTGTTCCATCTCATCAAACTGCTACTTTTTCAATTCATCTGACAGTGCCGCAAGGAACGACATATAACAGATGGAACTGCACGCAAATAAATGCTGTGTCTACAAACTGCTCTAATTACACAGTAAACACTGTTGTACATACGATTGTAAATAATCCTTCTGAAAATTAAATATTCTGAAAAAATATTTAGTCGTTTCAATTTAAACTTGCGTAAAATGAAAAAAACTTTACACTCTTTTAAGTCTGTAAAAAAGATTAACATAACATTTTATCTGTTGTTTTTTTTACTTTTTTCTACATTAGGCTTTGCACAAACTATTACACCAACAAAAACGGTTACTGTAGCTCCGGGAGTTTGTGGTGCATTAGACGTTGAATTAAAAATTCAGGGATCAAATCCGGTAACAAGACCTTTAGAAGTTGTTTTGGTTATTGATGTATCTGGCAGTATGGGAGATGGCAATAATCCTAAACCTTTATCGCGGGCACAGGACGCAGCTATTGATTTTATAAACAAAATGTTTGCACCTGCAAATAATCCAACTAATAAAAACAGGGTTGCTATTGTAACTTACAGTACTACTGCATCAATACGAAGAAACTTAACACTTTCTTCAGGGCAATCGGATTTAATATCCGTTATAAACGGACTTTCTGCAAATGGCAGTACCAATATTCAGGATGGTCTTGTAAAAGCAAAAACGGTTTTAGATGGTGCTACTTATGATTGCGCTACAGCCAGAAGTATTGTTTTATTAACTGATGGTGTTGCAAATGTAACAGGAACAAATGGTGCCAGCTGTACCAGCGGACAGCAGGGAAGTTGTATTCAGAGTGCTATAACTGCTGCCAACAATGTAAAAACGGTAACCGTTTCTGGTATGCCTTATAATAATCAAATTTTTTCTGTTGGATTGTTTGGCGCTATTTCGGGCAGTGAACAGACAAATGCTGAATATACTTTAAATCAAATTCAGTCCGGAGGCTCTTTCTTTACTGAAAATGGAGCTGATCTAACTGGAATTTACGGTCAGATTTTCACCCAGTTATCCTGGGTTGCTAAACAAGTACCTGCAACAGCTTTTGAAAAAGAAACCGTTGATAATAATTTTATTATTGGAACAGTAACACCTTCAAAAGGTACGGTAACAATTACTGGACAGCAAATCGCCTGGAATATTGATTTTTTGAATGTTGAAACTATTACTTTAAAATACCGATTAACTCCAAAACCAAATACATGCGGAAATCAGTTAGTAAGTACTTCCAGACTGGATTTTCAAAATGCCGCTTGTCTTACCACATTTCAGGATATAGCTTCGCCAACAACTAACGTTCCTTGTCCTATTATAACATTGGCATCGCAGACAAATGTAACTTGTTTTGGCGGAAGCAATGGCGTTATCAATTTAAATACTCCCACAGGCGGACAAGCTCCATATACTTATAAATGGACAAAAAATAATGTTGATTTTGCAACAACAAAAGATTTAACAGGCTTAAGTTTTGGAACTTATAAAGTTACCGCTACCGATAGCAATGGATGTGCTACCGGAATTTTGACAGTTGAAATTACACAGCCAGCAGCCTTAACTCTTGCGGGTTCAACTAAAACTGATGTAACCTGTTTTGGGAAAAATACAGGTTCTGTAACTGCAGGAACTGTTACCAATGCCGTAGGAACTGTAAATTATTCATGGAAAAATGCTTCGAATATTTCTGTTGGAACAACCGCTTCGGTATCCAATCTTCCGGCAGGAACGTATACTTTGACTGTTTCTGATAATTGTTCTTCACAATCAAATTCGGTGACCATTTCTCAGCCGGGTGCTGCTTTGGCTTTGGGAGTTTCATCTAAAACAGATGTTTCCTGTTTTGGCGAAAGCACCGGAACTGTAACTGCAGGAACTGTCAGCAATTCTGTGGGAACTGTAAATTATTCATGGAAAAATGCTTCGGATATTTCTGTTGGAACAACTGCTTCGGTAGCGAATCTTCCGGCAGGAACGTATACTTTGACTGTTTCTGATAATTGTTCTTCACAATCAAATTCGGTGACCATTTCTCAGCCTGTGGCTGCTTTGGCTTTGGGAGTTTCATCTAAAACAGATGTTTCCTGTTTTGGCGAAAGCACCGGAACTGTAACTGCAGGAACTGTCAGCAATTCTGTGGGAACTGTAAATTATTCATGGAAAAATGCTTCGGATATTTCTGTTGGAACAACTGCTTCGGTAGCGAATCTTCCGGCAGGAACGTATACTTTGACTGTTTCTGATAATTGTTCTTCACAATCAAATTCGGTGACCATTTCTCAGCCTGTGGCTGCTTTGGCTTTGGGAGTTTCATCTAAAACAGATGTTTCCTGTTTTGGCGAAAGCACAGGAACTGTAACTGCAGGAACTGTTACCAATGCTGTGGGAACTGTAAATTATTCATGGAAAAATGCTTCGAATATTTCTGTTGGAACAACTGCTTTGGTATCCAATCTTCCGGCAGGAACGTATACTTTGACCGTTTCTGATAATTGTTCTTCACAATCAAATTCGGTTACCATTTCTCAGCCTGTGGCTGCTTTGGCTTTGGGAGTTTCATCTAAAACAGATGTTTCCTGTTTTGGCGAAAGCACAGGAACTGTAACTGCGGGAACTGTTACCAATGCCGTAGGAAATGTAAATTATTCATGGAAAAATGCTTCGAATATTTCTGTTGGAACAACTGCTTCGGTAGCGAATCTTCCGGCAGGAACGTATACTTTGACTGTTTCTGATAATTGTTCTTCACAATCAAATTCGGTGACCATTTCTCAGCCAGGTGCTGCTTTGGCTTTGGGAGTTTCATCTAAAACAGATGTTTCCTGTTTTGGCGAAAGCACAGGAACTGTAACTGCGGGAACTGTTACCAATGCCGTAGGAAATGTAAATTATTCATGGAAAAATGCTTCGAATATTTCTGTTGGAACAACCGCTTCGGTAGCGAATCTTCCGGCAGGAACGTATACTTTGACCGTTTCTGATAATTGTTCTTCACAATCAAATTCGGTTACCATTTCTCAGCCTGTGGCTGCTTTGGCTTTGGGAGTTTCATCTAAAACAGATGTTTCCTGTTTTGGCGAAAGCACAGGAACTGTAACTGCGGGAACTGTTACCAATGCCGTAGGAAATGTAAATTATTCATGGAAAAATGCTTCGAATATTTCTGTTGGAACAACCGCTTCGGTAGCGAATCTTCCGGCAGGAACGTATACTTTGACCGTTTCTGATAATTGTTCTTCACAATCAAATTCGGTTACCATTTCTCAGCCTGTGGCTGCTTTGGCTTTGGGAGTTTCATCTAAAACAGATGTTTCCTGTTTTGGCGAAAGCACCGGAACTGTAACTGCGGGAACTGTCAGCAATGCTGTGGGAACTGTAAATTATTCATGGAAAAATGCTTCGAATATTACTGTTGGAACAACTGCTTCGGTATCCAATCTTCCGGCAGGAACGTATACTTTGACTGTTTCTGATAATTGTTCTTCACAATCAAATTCGGTTACTATTTCTCAGCCTGTGGCTGCTTTGGCTTTGGGAGCTTCTTCTAAAACAGATGTTTCCTGTTTTGGCGAAAGCACCGGAACTGCAACTGCGGGAACTGTCAGCAATGCTGTGGGAACTGTAAATTATTCATGGAAAAATGCTTCGGATATTACTGTTGGAACAACTGCTTCGGTAGCGAATCTTCCGGCAGGAACGTATACTTTGACTGTTTCTGATAATTGTTCTTCACAATCAAATTCGGTTACTATTTCTCAGCCTGTGGCTGCTTTGGCTTTGGGAGCTTCTTCTAAAACAGATGTTTCCTGTTTTGGCGAAAGCACCGGAACTGCAACTGCGGGAACTGTCAGCAATGCTGTGGGAACTGTAAATTATTCATGGAAAAATGCTTCGGATATTACTGTTGGAACAACTGCTTCGGTAGCGAATCTTCCGGCAGGAACGTATACTTTGACTGTTTCTGATAATTGTTCTTCACAATCAAATTCGGTGACCATTTCTCAGCCAGGTGCTGCTTTGGCTTGTTCAATTACACAAAATAAAGCGGTAACTGCAAATGGTTTAAGTAATGGAGAAGCTACTGTAACTCCAATTGGTGGAAATGGAAATTATACTTATTTATGGGATAATAACGAAATAACACAAAAAGCTGTTGGTCTTAATGCCGGACTTCATTTTGTGACAGTATCTGATGAAAAAGGATGTACAACAACTTGCAGTATAACTATTACAGAGCCTGATGTGTTATCTTGCAGTATTACTCAAGATAATGCTGTAAAATGTTTTGGAGAAAGTAACGGCCATGCAACAGTGAATGCGATTGGAGGAAACGGAGATTATGCCTATTTATGGGACAATAATGAGACAACTGCCCAGGCTATTGCTTTAAATGCAGGAATTCATTTTGTTACTGTTACCGACAAACTTGGTTATATTACTACTTGCAGTGTTACAATTACGCAGCCTCAAGAAGTTCTTAGCGCTTCTACATCGCAAATTGATGTTGTATGTGGCGGGGGAAATACAGGATCTGCAACAGTTTTAGCTTCTGGAGGAACAAGCCCATATACATATTTGTGGAATACAATTCCTGCACAGACTTCGGTTACCGCCAATACTCTTTCTACAGGTACTTATTCTGTAATTGTAACCGATGCCAATTTATGTACAATAACAAAATCTGTAACAATTCTCGACGGAGATTCAATTAAACCTGTAATTAATCCTTTACCAGAAACCTCAATTATTAATTGTCCAGAAGAACCTGTTTTTGTGCAAGCAACCGCTACAGACAATAATGGAAATATTGCATCGCTAACCTATGAAGATATTATTACTCCGGGAAATTGTAAAGGTTCATATACTAAAACAAGAACGTGGACAGCAACAGATTCTTGTGGAAATATTTCTCTTCCGGTAGGCCAAACTATTATTGTTCAGGACACAACCGCTCCAGTTTGGACAACAACCTCAAATTCATTAAATGTAACTTTAGAATGCAGTGATGCAGCAGGGCTTGCAAATGCTCAGGCATTATTCCCTACGGCTTTAGATTCCTGCGATAGTGATGTTTCCAATATTGTAAAAGTAAGCGGAGGGTTTACAGCTTCTGAAGGATGTTCAAATTCAGGAACTTA
>NZ_FQWC01000018.1 GCF_900129555.1 Flavobacterium defluvii | reverse complement strand
AAAGAAAAGATTCTGTGTTGTAAAACAAATTTTTTTAGTTTTATTTAGTGATAAATTGTGTAAAATGACTTTAAATTGTACTTTTGCGTAACTCAATGAAAAGAACAGTACAAATATCATCTCAAGTTACGCCGCCTTGATCTTAGGCTAAACTGTTTTATTTTCCCAATTTTAATTTATTGGCTTTTTTATCGTACCCGAAGATTTTACTTCAGTGTACCCACTTTTTATTCAAATTTTACATATTTAAACATAATTTTTTATGGAGAAAATTATCAATTTGTTTGATTTCAAACAGAAAATTAATTACAAGAATGAAATTCTTGCAGGTCTTGCAGTTGCCATGACCATGATACCAGAGTCTTTATCGTTTGCTATTTTAGCGGGGCTATCGCCATTGACAGGTCTTTATGCAGCCTTTTTAATGGGTATTGTAACCGCAATTCTAGGGGGCAGACCTGGAATGGTTTCCGGAGGCGCCGGAGCGACTGTTGTTGTACTTATTGCACTGGCAGCATCACATGGGGTGGAATATCTTTTTGCTGCCGTTATAATGGCAGGTCTTATGCAATTTTTAGTAGGAATTTTTAAACTTGGTAAATTTGTACGCCTGATCCCGCAACCGGTAATGTACGGTTTTTTAAATGGTCTTGCAGTAATCATTTTCATGGCACAGGTAGCACAATTTAAAGTAGTAGAAAACGGAATAGAAGGTTGGATGCAGGGTTCTGCCCTCTATTTAATGGCGGGATTGACGTTGTTAACCATAGCAATTGTATTTATATTACCAAAATTTACAAAGGCGGTTCCTGCATCGTTAGTAGCGATAATTGTTGTATTCGGTATCGTATATTTTTTCGGTATTGATACTAAAAAAGTAATTGATATAGCTTCAGTAGGTGGTTCACTGCCATCATTTCATATTCCAGAAATACCGTTTAATCTGGAAACCCTGAAAATTATTTTCCCCTACGCCTTAGTAATGGCAGGTGTTGGGTTGATTGAAAGTCTGTTAACGCTTAATATGGTTGATGAAATAACTAGTACAAAAGGACAATCTAACCGTGAGGCTGCCGCACAGGGCATAGCCAATATCACCAACGGTTTCTTCGGAGGAATGGGTGGATGTGCAATGGTTGCCCAGACTTTAGTGAATATCGGAGCTGGAGGGAGAGCCAGACTTTCTGCAATAGTTGCATCTATAGCAATCTTATTGATCATTCTGGTTGCAGGTCCTGTAATAGAACAAATTCCAATGGCGGCATTAGTCGGGGTTATGATGATGGTAGCTATAGGCACATTTGAGTGGGTCAGCTTTCGAATTATTAATAAAATGCCTCGACACGACATTTTTATTGGTATGCTGGTAGCAGTTATAACTGTACTATTACACAACTTAGCTTTAGCCGTTTTGATAGGTGTAGTTATTTCAGCTCTTGTATTTGCCTGGGAAAGTGCCAAACGAATACGTGCAAGAAAGTATGTAGATGAAGATGGTGTAAAGCATTACGAAATTTTTGGACCGCTGTTCTTTGGTTCTACTGCCGCATTTATTGAAAAATTTGACGTACTAAATGATCCGAATGAAGTTGTAATTGATTTTAAGGAAAGTAAAGTAGTTGATATGTCTGCTATTGAAGCTTTAAATAAAATTACGGAGAAGTATCACAAGGAAGGTAAAAAACTACATTTACGACATTTAAGCCAAGATTGCAGACAGTTACTGAAAAATGCTGAAACAGTTATAGATGTGAATATTATCGAAGATCCTACCTACAAAGTAATGACTAATAAGTAACATTGGTCTATTTAAGTTTACATCGAAAGCTATCAGATTTTTTCTATGGTTTTCGATGTTTTTTTATGCATTTCAGCCTTTTACTTTTAAACTAAGTTTAAATATTAGATTTAAATAAACCCAAAAATGGTTCGGGGGTTATAAGCTAAAGCCAACCTCTTAAACAAATTATCGATAGAGAATTAAGCTTCTCTTTATTTACATCGCTACTTCCTGAAACGGAATGATTTGATGTTGGTGTTCTGAATTATAATAAGAATTGTTTTTCCATAATATAAAAGTCAATTCTAGCAGTTTTCTTTGGATGGCAACTATAGCCTTCATTTTGATACCATGCCTTGAAACCATTCTTAAGAAAATATCTCTGAACCTTTCATCAGTCCTAATTGCAGCTAATGCTGGAAAGTGCATTACCTTTCTTAAATTCCTATTACCCCGCTTGGAAATTCGAGGTTTGGATTTCACTGAAGTTCCAGATGTCTTTTCTCTTACATCTAATCCTGCATAACTAACCAACTGTCTTTTATTCTTTATTAACTCGAATCCGTTGGTTTCGGCGATAATGGTTACAGCAGTCAGATTTCCAATGCCAGGAATTGAAGATACTATTTTCATCTTTTCTACTAGAGCTTGATCTCCTTTGATAAGGATAGCAATTTCTTCTCTTATCTGCTTTTCCTGCAAATCAATAAGAGCTATTCTTTTTTTAGTTCGTTTAACTGAGCTTTCACTTGAAGTTGCAGAAGTACGTTCTGCGTGCAGTTGATTTTTCAACATTGTACGCTCATGTACAAGCTGCTCACGTTCCCGACAAAGCTGTCTCAAATCATTAAATATTTTTAAAGGAGGTTGCCATAGTTCCAATTGCCTTTCCAAACCAAATCTAGCAATCGCTTGTGAAGCGCTCTTGTCAGTAATGGTTTTTATGTCAAGTGTTTTTGCATAATTACTGATCTTGTTTGGCAAAACGATGCTGACTTGTTTTTGAATACTGTAAAGATAGTACGCTAAGGATTCATGGTAAACTCCTGTTGCTTCCATTACGTACCGTACTTCTGTTGTAGTTGATGTCTGTTTATTTACCCACGATACAAGACTTGAAAACCCTTTTTTAGTATTGGGAAATACTTTGTAGCCATAGACTTCTATGCTGATCTGTTCATCCATTCTACCAAGCGATACAACTAATTCATTTTGTGCAACATCAATTCCTACTGTCTGCTTTAATAATACCTTCATCTTATATGGTTTAGGTAAGTGATAACCTTCCTTCATCTTTTCTCCTGACTGGATATACTGGCTATTAGACTCATAATAATGAGTAAATTCCTTACATTCTGTTCAGATTCTAAAAGGTTAAAGAAGAGGAGGCAGTCTCTTTTCTTGAATATACCATAAGGCTATTTAAAGCAAAATCTGCTCTCGCCCTTCTTCACTTAGATTATATTATACAAACATAGGAGAAGCA
>NZ_FQWC01000015.1 GCF_900129555.1 Flavobacterium defluvii | reverse complement strand
GTTTCAGCTTCTACCAAGGCTGCCTTGACAGATGAACTTCCAATATCATATCCGATATAATACATATTATAATGATTCTCTTATTATTAATTTTGCAGGCACATAACACTTTGTAAAATATTATTGTAACTACTGCTTTTACGAAGCTATCACAATCATAATCAATTATTTAAAAATTAAATTTGATTTCCTTTTGAGATAAAACTTCATTCTGCTGAATATTCAAGCTGTAAAATCTTGCGGCTCTGTGCGATACATCTTCTTGTTTTTCGTTTGAACCATATACGATTCCGGTTTGCAAAAGCTTTCTTCTAAAATTTGGTTTGTTTATTTCGATTCCGAGGATTTCTTCATACAAATTGATAACCTGTAATAAAGTAAATTTTTCAGGCAATAAATTAAAACCTATGGCACTTTTGCAAATATTTCGACGTAATTCTTTTAAACTAAAATCCAGAATAATTTTATGTTTGTCGTTTAAACCGACAATTTCATTAATACCTACCCATTTAATATCAGGGTTAAACATATTATCGATGTTATCTCTTTTAACTAAAGCATAATAAGCAATCGAAATCTCTTCCTGCAACGATGCAGAAGACTGGTAACTAAATGCTTTTAACTGCTCTAAGAAAAATTGATCGTCGATAATATAATTTTTTAAAATATTAAGGGCAGTACTTAATATTGTTTCGCCTTTTTTGATATAATCACTAGCCAATTTCCATGATATAATTCCTTCATTGTCTAGGTGTTTCTCCAATAAAACATTAAGACTATTGCTTTCAAAATTGAATATTACACAATCAATTTCTATTTTGTTTGTAATATATTGTTTTGCGATTTTTCTATTTTTTTCACCACCTCTTTTCATAGAAAATAAAATTTAAACATATTACTTTCTTTCACTTAATCTCCTGATCTTCCGACACCGTAAGGATCTATTGTAATAATTGAACCATCTTCCAGATAATCAATTTTGGTAACTTTCATACTTCGCAGATGCGTTATGCCTTTTGACAAACTCGAATCATGATAAAACAAATACCATTCATCTTCGACTTTGCAAATAGAATGGTGCGACGTCCATCCTACTACGGGATTTAAAATTCTACCCTGATACGTAAATGGCCCATAAGGATTATCTCCAATTGCATAACAAATAAAATGCGTATCACCAGTTGAATACGAAAAATAATATTTATCGTTATATTTATGTACCCACGAAGCTTCAAAAAAGCGACGATCGTTATCTCCGGCTACTAAAACTTTTCCTTTTTCATCCAGAATTTTAATCTCTCTTGGTTCTTCTGCAAACTCCAGCATATCGTCTCTAAGCAGCGCTACAATTGGTCCTAAAGCAGGTTCATCTGCCAGAGGTTCTTCATGATTTGCATCAAACTTATTGTTTCTGTATTTTTGGAGCTGGCCGCCCCAAATGCCTCCAAAATAAATATAATGTTTTCCATCAGTATCTTCAAAAACAGCTGGATCAATACTATAACTTCCCTTAATCGCTTCCGGTTCAGGCAAAAATGGTCCAATTGGAGAATCACTTACCGCAACGCCAATCTGGAAAATTCCGTTAGCACGTTTTGCGGGAAAATACAAATAGAATTTTCCATTTTTACACGCTGCATCTGGTGCCCACATTTGTTTCTCGGCCCAGGCCACATCATCAACATGAAGTGCAACCCCGTTATCAATAGTTTTAGCATTAATGTTTTCCATTGAAAAAACATGATAATCCTCCATTCCAAAATGATCACCGTTATCGTTAAACGGTATTCCTGCATCAATATCATGCGACGGATAAATATAAATTTTACCATTAAAAACATGTGCCGATGGATCTGCCGTATAAATATGAGAAACCAAAGGCTGAGAAATGGCTTTTTTATTAATTTGCTCGAAATTAATTTGTTCAGTACTATCTTCAGGCATAGTTGTATTGTATTTTATAAAATAATTAAGTTCTTCTTTCTTTTAAATCTGTCTCTATCTGTACTTCCATTTTTTTATCGATTTTATAGAAAAATAATAATGAAACGCCAATTAAAAAGGGTATTGCCGGAAAAATGCTTACCAATAATTTGATTCCGTTTATCGCAAGATCGGTTTGACTTGAAGCGTTGGGCACATAATCAAAATAACCTAAAAATGAAGTGGTTAATGCTCCGCCAATACTCAGTCCCGCTTTTAAACCCACCATCATGGCTGAGAAAATAATAGCCGTTGCACGACGGTTATTCAACCATTCTGAATAATCGGCTACATCTGCAATCATTGCCCATAAAAGAGGAATCGTTATTCCGTAGAAAAAACCATGTAAAATTTGAGAGAAAAACATAAAACCGATTGCGGTTGACGGAAAGAAATAAAATGCGATAATAAATAATGCCGAAATGAATAAAAACAATCCGAAAATATTGCGTTTTCCGTATTTATCAGCCAGACTTTTAGACAAGGTAATCCCAACAATCATAAAAATAATTCCACCTGCATTAAACAAACCAAAACCAGCAGAAACAGGATCACTTCCAAAATAATTCAGTTTCAAAGCTGATAAAACTTCTAAAATCGGGCGGGTAAAAACCGTAAGCTGATCTTTGTCTACATAATTTTCAAAATAATATACATAAGACCCGCCTTTCATTGCCAGAGTAATAAATACCAATGTAGTAAGACTTAACATAATGATCCACGGTTTGTTTTTCATCAAATCGCTTAAATCTTCCTTAATGCTTGATTTTTGTTCCGGTTTTGGAATAACACGCTCTTTTGTAGTTAAAGATGTTATTAACAACATGATTGTACCAATGATTGCTAAAACAGTCATTACTTTTTCAATACCAACGGCTTTATCACCATTTCCGGCACTTTTAATAATGCCAAGCATAAAAACCTGAACAAAAAACTGTGCAAACATTACGGCCACAAAACGGTACGATGACATACTGTTTCTCTCGCCCATATCACCCGTTATAACTCCACTTAAAGCCGAATAGGGTAAATTATTACCGGCGTAAAAAAGCAATAATAAGGTATATGTGACAACAGCATAAATTACTTTTCCGTGATAAGAGAAATTTGGTGTTGTAAAAGCCAGTAAAGCGATGGTCCCAAGGGGGATTGCGGTGATCAAAATCCACGGTCTGAATTTTCCCCATTTTGTGCGGGTTCTATCTGCCAAAACACCAATAATTGGATTGAATACAAAAGCAGCAATCAAACCTACTACCAGCATAATTATAGAAGAATCTCCTGGAGATAATCCATAGATATCTGTATAAAAATAAGCGAGGTAAGTCATTAATGTCTGGAAAACAAGATTTGCCGCTAAGTCGCCTAAACTATATCCTATTTTCTCTTTAATGGATAATTTTTGTGAAATGTAATTCATTCTTGGTGTGGTTATTTTTGGTTAGCTGATCCTGCAGGTTTCTTTTTTTATATTTCAGAAAGAAAATCATATACCAGCAATCAACGTATTGTTCATCACATAATGTTATCTTTTAGAAACGGAAAACCGTTCAAACAATCGGTTGTGTAAAATTATATAAAAAAAGAGAACTCACAAGTCTTAATTTAATTATTTCATTATATAAAACAAAAAACACATTCGGTTGTGTACTTCATAAAAAAAAGTTTATTTACATCAAATTTTTATTATTTTACTTCTTTTAATTGAATTACACGGTTATAAGCATTTTTAGCATTTAAGTTTTTATCAAATAACAATGGGTAATTTGTCCTGCCTTTTATAGGCCAGTCGTTTAACCAGGACTGTCCATCATAAACACCCCAAAATGTAACCCTGCTGATTTTGTCTTTATGCTTTAAAAATAATTTAAAAATAGAAGCGTAACGTTCTGCCAGTTTATTCTGTACAGAGTCCGGGAGCTTTTCAGGATAGGGATTCATTTTAGGATCATCAGCAAAATTTTGGTTTACATCTGCACCGCTAAAATCTTTTGGATTTGGCAAAACCGAAATATCAAGTTCTGTAAAAGCAACCTTAATACCAAGGGACGAATATTCTAAAATACTTTTTTCGATTTCTTCTAATGACGGATAATCTAATTTCCAGTGTGCCTGAATCCCAACGCCGTCAATTTTACCTCCACCTGCTTTTATTTTCTTGATTAAAGTGATATTTCCTGCTCTTTTAGCTGGTTCTTCATTATTATAATCGTTGTAATATAAATCTACCTTTGGGTCTGCAGCGGCAGCCAGTTTAAAAGCATCTATAAGATATTGTTCGCCTAGTTTGTCCAGAAAAATTGATTTTCTTAAAGTTCCGTCTTCGTTTAAAGCTTCATTCACCACATCCCACGAATCTATCTGGCCTTTGTATTTAGAAACAATCGTCGTAATATGATCTTTCATAAAAGCTTTCATTTCTGTGCTGTCTTTAATTTTTTGAATCCATGGTGCCAGCTGACTGTGCCAGATCAAAGTATGACCATGAATAAACATCTTGTTTTTTTTACCGTACGCTATAAATTTATCGGTAAGCACAAAATCATATTTATCTTTAAAAGGATGTATAAACATCGATTTCATAATATTTTCAGCTGTTATAGCATTAAACTCCTTTTTGATTAATGAATCTTCCCGGCTGTTTTTTTCTTCAATCTGATCTGTACTCAGAGCAGTTCCAATATAAAAATCATTTTTATAGCTATTTTTTAAAGAAACAGGGTCTTTTTCTTTTTGGGTACTACAACTGCTGAAAATAAAGGCAGACAAAAGCAGTAGAGAGTGGTTAAGTAATCTCATGTTTGTTGGTTTAAGTTAATAGTTAGTATATTTGTTTCGTAGAAAATCATTTACGCCAATTCTTTGAGTTTGTAAGCGATACCCATTTCCAACCCTCTTAATTCAGCAAGACCTTTTAATCTTCCGGTCAGGGAATAACCCGGATAGGTTTCTTTTTCTTTATCAGTATCATGCAAAAAGCCATGATCCGGACGCATTGGCAAACTTATTTTTCTGTCGTTCATTAGCAGCAGGATTTTCTCGACAATCCTTTCCATTTTGGTATCACCAATCAAATGTTCTGATTCCCTAAAAATAGTTTCATTTTCGCGGAATGTATTTCGAAGGTGTAAAAAATGAATTCGGTCTCCGCAATCATCGATAATTTTTTCCAGATTATTTTTCGGATCGGCACCCAAAGAACCGGTACAAAAACACAATCCATTTGAATTAAAAGGAACTGCAAGCAATATGGTTTTAATATCTTCTTCAGTAGAAACAATTCTAGGCAGGCCTAAAACAGAAAACGGCGGATCATCAGGATGTATAGCCAGCTTAGCATCATATGCAGCAGCCACGGGTGCAACTTCTGATAAAAAATAAATAAGGTTTTCTCTTAGTTTTTCATTATTGATATGGGCATAATTATCTAAAAAAGAAAGAATTTGTTCTGCGGTAAAATTGATTGTACTTCCCGGTAATCCCAGTAAAACATTCTTAAAAAGTAATTCTTTCCCGTTTTCAGAAAGTTTATTTCCAAATTGTAACGCTTTTTCTTTTTCCTTATCAGAGTAATCGTTTTCAGCATTTGGTCTTTTTAGCAGGAAAATATCAAAATAAGTAAATGCATCCTGGTTGTATAAAAGTGCTTTGCTGCCATCCTCATTACTAAAATTATGATCGGTTCGAACCCAGTCTAAAATAGGCATAAAATTATAAGTGATTATTTTAATACCGCAGTCTGCCAGGTTTTTTATACTTATTTTATAGTTTTCGATGTATTTTAAATAATTTCCGGCAGCGCGTTTAATTTCTTCATGTACAGGCAAACTTTCAACGACTGTCCATTCTAAACCTGAATTTCTTATAACTTGCTGTCTTTCCTCAATCTTTTCAACTGTCCATATTTCACCAACAGGAATTTGATGCAGAGCTGTAACAATTCCTTTTGCTCCGGCTTGTTTTATATCTAATAAACTTACGTTGTCCTGAGGTCCGAACCAACGCATCGTTTGCTGCATTTTTATCATAACATCTAATTATTTCATTCTACCGAATATTTTAAAGACTCAGCAAACATTGTTAAAGCTAATGCTCACCAAAACCTATATTAACTTATAGGTTTTAAAAACCAATACTATTTCCTCCATCAACGGGTAAAATAGTTCCGGTTGTATATTTTGATTCGCTCAGGGCAAAATAATAAACAGCATCTGCAATATCTGATGGTTCTCCTAAAAAGCCCATTGGCGTTCGTCCGAGTACTTTATTTTTTCTTTCCGGATCATTATCAAGTGCTGCAGAAGACATTTTTGTTTTAATAAATCCCGGAGCAATGCAATTGACGCGAATTCCAAACGGTGCCAATTCTACCGCCATAGCCCTGGTCATCGATTCGATCGCGCCTTTACTTGCTGAATAAGCAATTACTTTTGGAATCCCATATTGTGATGCCATCGAACTAATGTTAATGATACTTCCGCCCTTATTGTCTTTCATATTTTTTACAACGGCTTTACTCACAGCAAAAACGCTTAAAAGATTAGTATGAATTACAGACAGAAAATCTTCATCGGTAACGTCTGTGAATTCTTTTTTCAGATTGATTCCTGCATTATTTACCAAAATATCAATTGGGTTTTCTTGGGCAATATTTTCAATCATTTCGCCAATTCCTGCTATATCATTTAGGTCATATAAAACTGGAATTGCATTTGGTCCAATTTCCTTGCAGGCATTTTCTGTTTTTTCTTTTGATCTTCCAATTATATAGGTTTTAATGCCGTTATCGCACATTTTTTTTGCTGTTGCAAATCCCAAACCCGAATTTCCTCCGGTTACAATTGCCGTTTTTGTGCTCATATTTTTTAAATTAGAATATTAATTTCCCGGTGCAAAAGGAAATTTTAATGATTTAAAATAGTCCAATGACTGTGTTGATTTTTCAACGCCTAAAGGCAATTCCATTTCTGAGTATTGTTGAAAATACAGCAAACATGCATCCCGCCACCATTTTGCTTCTTTATGCTGAATTTCTAATAACATCTGAACTTCTTTAAAACGTTCATAATCAATAAATTTCTGCGTTTTATTCCAGATGTTTTGCATTGCTGCAACCTGATTTACTCCTTCCTGATATTTTAAAGCCAAACCATTCCAAAGTGTTTGTCCGTTCTTCAATTTATAAACCCAGGAAACGTGATGAAACCATAATAAGTCTTTCTCCGGACAGGTTTCGAGATTATCGAACATTTTTTCTAGTTCGGGGGCGTATTGCGCAGTTGCATTTGTACCTGTTTTTGATCGGTCAAAACCAATGCCGTTTTTATCTGCTTTATGATAATATACAGGATTCCATTCTGGTCGCGACAAATTAGAAACCCAGGGCCCAGGACCATAATGATGTCCCGTATCCATAATATGGTGCAAACCAAGCGGTGTCATATAATTGACAACGGCTTCGCGCGAATCCATCATCATTTGTTTAATAGGTTTTATGAAATTTTCATCGTTTGAAAATGTGCATCGAAGCCATTCTTCGGCAATGGTTTCTGAGTCTAGATACGGATTCCACGCAAGTCTGCCAAAGCCATACCAATTTGCCTGCGCAAAAGGATGTCCCGTCCAGTTTAAATCATTTCCAATATTAGAAACTCCTGCAATTCCGGTTAGTTTTGTTTTGTTGAGAGATCCGTCAATAATTTTGGCAACCGTGGTACCTTTTCCTTTTTGATACGTATCTGATTCTAAAACTTCCTGAAATAATTTCGGCAGAAAAACAATATGCGTGCTAAAACCCAAATATTCCTGAGTGATTTGAAATTCCATCATCAAAGGTGTTTTTGGCATTGCGCCAAACATGGGGTGAAAAGGTTCACGAGGCTGAAAATCTATCGCCCCGTTTTTAACCTGAACAATTACATTCTCTTTAAATTTTCCGTCATAAGGCACAAATTCGGCGTAAGCCTGCTTGGCACGATCGTTTGCATCATGCTCGGAATATACAAAAGCACGCCACATAATTACACCTCCAAAAGGTGCTACAGCATCGGCCAGCATATTGGCACCATCTACGTGATCTCTGCCATAATTTTGCGGACCAGGCTGACCTTCTGAATTTGCTTTTACCAGAAATCCTCCAAAATCCGGAACTCGTTTGTAAATTTCTTTGGCTTTGTTTTTCCACCACTTGATAACTTCCGTATCTTTGGGATCGGCTGTTGTTAAACCTCCTATTTCGATTGGTGCCGAGAATCGGGCCGTTAAATAAACTTTGATTCCGTACGGTCTGAAAACATTTGCCAAAGCTTCAACTTTTTCTAAATATTGCGGTGTCAGAATTAAAGCATTTGCATTTACGTTGGTTAAAACCGTCCCGTTAATTCCTATTGATGCATTTGCGCGGGCATAATCAATATAGCGCTGATCGATAAAATCAGGCAGCTTTTGCCAATTCCATAACGAAAATCCTGCATAACCACGCTCTACAGTTCGGTCTAAATTATCCCAGTGATTTAAGATTCTGATATTTGTTTTTGGAGCATCAACAATATTTAGATCCTGAATCGATGTATTGGTTTGCATTAATCTCAGAAAACTGTAAACACCATATAAAACACCAATATCTTTTTTTCCTGTAATGATAATCTTTTTTTTATTTTTTACAGAAATCGATTTAATAATAAAACCTTCGTCATTTATTTGATCGAAATTTCCAATCTCTTTTTGAATTTCGGAAGTTAAAAATTCCTGTGTCCCTACAATAATGCCATGATCTCCTGTAATAACTGACTTGTTTTCAATTTTTTTGCCTAACATTTCTTTCAAACCTGATTGCAATTCTGTAATGGCAATTTTTGCAGTCTCTGATTTTCCCAGAGAAACAATTTCTTTAATAGCTGCAAGGAATTCTGTTTGTAAACGGGCGTCAGTAACCTTATTGTATTGAAGCCATAATTTATAGTCTTTTTGAGCTGATGAAGACCAGCAAATTGTAAAAAACAAGAAGACAGATAGGAGAAAATTATTTTTAAAATGTGCCATATTGTTTTTTCAATCAATTTAATTTAAAAGTACAAATCAAAAATTTTATTCAAAATCCTATTATTTAGCAAAAAAAATGCTAAAAAAATATATTTATAAAAAAAATATAGGAATTGCAATCGGTTGTGCTAAAATACAAAAATAAGAGAATAAAAAAATAAAAAGTAATTTTTTTTAATTCTGATTAAAATATTTAAGCAATTTGACATTAAAAAAAACCTGTCAATATTAAAATTAACAGGTTTGTGATATATTTTAGAAAAGAGTATTATATTCTCTTAGAAGATTCACGCACAAGGACTTGTGTATTTAAAAATGTAATTTCTTTAGCATCTTCTTCCTTAACCGATTTTAAATTTTTAATAATAAGTTCCGCTGCCGCTTTTCCCATTTTTTCAGCCGGATGTGTTATAGTAGAGATGTTGGGTTCAATAATCTTAGAGATTGGATCGTCGTTAAAACCTATTACCGCAAACTCTTCGGGTATTTTAATTCCTCTTTTTTTTGCTGTCTGTACCGCACTTACAGCCAAAATATCTCCGGGCGTAAAAAGACCATCAGGACGCACCTTTAAATCAAATAATTGATTACAAGCCTTTACCCCATCTTCATAATTCATTTCCTTTAGTTTTATAATCAGCTTCTCATCGATCGGGAGTTCGTGTTCTAACAAAGCATCTATATATCCTCTTTTTCGCTCATTATAAAGTGTTCCTAATTCTGACCCGGCAGTTAAATGTGCAATTCTTTTACAACCTTGTTCAATAAGATGTTTTGTTGCTTTGTATCCCGCCAGGTAATTATTTATAACTACACGAAACGTATCATAATCTCTGGGAACCCTGTCTACAAACACAAGAGGAATGTTGTTATTAGAAAATTGTTTGAAATGAGAAGTATCCTTTGTCTCCATAGCAAGGGAACAAATCACTCCACTTACTCTGTTACTATATAAGGATTTAGCGAGATTCACTTCCATTTCGTATGAATCATGCGACTGCATAATAATAACTGAATATTCAGATTTTTGAGCCGTAATTTCGATCCCACTGATCAAAGAAGACAAAAAAGGCTGTGTTATGGTTGGAATTAAAATACCAATTGTTTTTGATGTATTGCCACGCAACCCTGCCGCCAGCGTATTGGGAACAAATCCCATCTCTTTAGCTGTTTGTTTTACCTTTTTAATGGTCTTATCACTAATAGTATGATGATCCTTCAAAGCCCTTGAAATTGTCGATGTCGCAAGATTAAGCTTCTCGGCAATATCATATATCGTTACGTGTCTGTGTTCTTCCATTACTTATAATACTAGAGTCAGTAAATTTAATTATTTTAATGATACATCAATTCATTGTGTGCGGATTTAGCATACTAAAAGTGTTTTCCTAAAAACCAACTTTATCCGCTTGATGAGATTTCGAAAGAAATTTTCAAAAAACAAAAACCTTTAAATCTCAAACTTTAAAGGTTTTTCTGTTTTTACGAATAGATTACTGTTTTTACGAATAGATTACATAGAGAATTTTCAAAGTGAAGTTGATATCTTTTTTGCGGCTAAAAGCTTAGGCAGAATTTATCTGAAGCAGTAAAAACGAACAACATAATACGTAAATTTTCTGACTGGCTGCTAACTTTATTCCTTCATTAAAATTCGGCTCTAATTTTTTGCTTTTTTCATGTATGTTCAATATTAGAGATACTGCCGAAAATAATTAAAGAATTACATTACTATTGGCTTCTATATTTTTAAATACTTTCACAAATATTCCAGTATTGATTCCATGAATCATTGTGTATAGTGATTGAATCGTTGTTTCTCTGGAATCAGCTGATAAATTACCGACCTAGGTCATGATCTGCCTGTAATATCCAAAATATGCTCCAGTCCGTATCCTTTTATATTTTTATTTTTTTCTCTTTACTAAACCTCAAGCTTTAACTCCATTTTTTACTTCTACAGCGAGAATTTCGCTTACTCTTTCCAAAGCAAATTTAAAGGGACTATACAGTCATACAGTCGAAGGAAACAAGCATCAAAGCACATCAGACTTGAAAGTATTAGTTATTGTTCTCATTTTCTCATACTTTCTTTGACTTTTTCTCTATGCAAACCTCCCCAGGCACTAAGCTCACTTATTACTTTTTTCAAACTATGACTGTAGTCTGTCGCTTCATAAATTATACTTACAGGAGTAGTTGGGCACACTGTACGTTTAACAAAATCATTTAATTCTAAATCTTTTAGTTCTTTTGCTAAAATCTTTGGTGATATTCCTTCAATTTCTTTTTTTATTTCATTAAAGCGTTTCGGAGACTGAATTATACAGAGGATTAAAGCAATCTTCCATTTTCCACCTAAAACGTAGAGTGCATCTATAATGTTACGCAGTGAGCCTGCACATTGATCTTTAGTTGGAAGTTCTTGTTCTTCAATTATTTTCATGTGTATAAAGATATGAACTTTCCCGAAAGTAACTAGTTTCCTTTAGGAAACCGCAATCATTCATATAGTCTCCCTAAGTAACTTTGTACTATTAAAAAGCTAGTTCTTGATATAATTATTGTTAAGAAAAATCAAAATTTAAAACAAATCTAAAATATGAAAAACATCCTACATCTAAAGTCAAGCATTCAGGCAGCCGAATCATATAGTATTAAATTAGGTAATGCTATAATTGAAAAAATTCAAGAAAAGTATCCTAACAGTAAAGTTAAAGAAGTAAATCTCGCAGATATTGAAATACCGCATTTGAATACTGAACTACTTCGAAAACTATTTACTTCTTCTGATAAGCTAAGTGAAGAAGAAAAAAAATCTATAGAATTTTCTAATAATTTGCTTGAACAATTAAAAACCGCGGATATAATTGTTATTGGTGCGCCGCTTTACAATTTCACCATCCCTTCTTCATTAAAAGCATGGATTGATCATATAACCAGACCCGGAGTAACGTTTGGATATGGTGAAGATGGCCGGCCAGTGGGTTTAGTGACAGGGAAAAAAATATATGTTGCTATGTCCTCCGGTGGTGTTTATTCACAAGGCCCCGGAAAGGATAATGACTTTGTTGTTCCTTATTTAAAAGCATTTCTTGGGTTCTTGGGTATGACCGATCTTACAGCATTTCGAGCTGAAGGATTAAAAGTAGCAGAACTAAAAGATAATGCTATGAACAAAGCAATTAACAGCATAATAATTGATTAAAATATAATTTGCAGTTTCTACAATGTTAAATTTAGAAAGTGTAGTTTATAATATCAGTATGAAAAATATAGTATATACTTCTAAATAAACATTTTTAACTTACATAGACATTGCCATAAAGTCTTATGTTTTGGAGTAAAGATTATTAAGTCAGTATTCAGGTTTTAGAAATAGTAAAGTTGCTTGCGATTTTACTATTTCTAAAAGCATATGGGTAAAGATAAATATTTTGCGGTTCTCCAGTTCCCTAATACCAGTAATTCGCTTTTCTTCATTTTGGTTAGGATAATCCTCATTCTGGCAACGCAATTAAATCCATTAAGAAGCAATTTTGCATTTCTATTAATACAATTTAAAAATGGAAAATAAACAGAAAGAAAAAGTTTGGTTCATTACAGGGTCTTCAAGAGGTTTTGGAAAAATATGGACAGAAGCCGCTTTGAAACGCGGAGACAAAGTCGCCGCTGCAGTACGTAATATCAACAGTATTGCCGCATTAAAAGAAAAGTATGGCGATCAGATCCTGATACTTGAAGCGGATGTAACCAATGCTTTGCAAGTGCAAAACGCTATTAGTAGGGCCAACGAATATTTTGGGAGATTAGATATTGTATTTAATAATGCCGGATATTCTTTGGTAGGAACTATCGAAGAGTGCAGCACAGATGAAGTAAAAGCCATGTACGAAACCAATATTATGGGACCAATCCATGTGATCCAGGCCGCATTACCTATACTGCGAGCCCAAGGTCATGGTCATATTTTGGGAACATCCAGCGCCGTTGGCATTTATAGTAATCCCCTTATTGGTTATTATTGTTCTTCAAAATTTGCATTTGAAGCTATCTACGATAGTTTATCCAAAGAAGTTGCAGAATTTGGCATCAAAGTAACGCTGATTGAACCGGGGGCATATCGTACCGAATTTGGCAGTGCTCAATCGCTAAAAATGGCCAGCAAAAAATTAGTGGATTATGATGATTTGAAAAACAACTTGATGGAAAATTTACAAAAGCTGGAACGAGGAAATCCTATAGTAACCCCCGATGCCATATTTGCTGTTGTAGATGCTGAAAACCCGCCATTGAGATTACTATTGGGTAAAAACGATTTGCCATATATTCAGCAAATCTACGCTGAACGCCTTCAGGAATGGGAAACTTGGAAAACTGTTTCAGAAGCTGCCCAAGGTTAATCATCCATATGTTTTTGACAGACTTTTATTCGCTTTCTTTTGCAGGAGAAAGCGTATATTGCTTAACTTGTATACTGCAAATTTTATAACATCATGGTTTCAAAAAAATCGAATCATTCCGTAAAAAGATTTAATACGCTGGCCGACGTAATGGAAGCATCTGGTTTTCCGCCCCCGAAGCATCCTTTAATCGTTTTGTTAAACGGAGTAGACAAGCCACTTAAAGGTCGTGCACCTAATAAATCGCACGTATTGAATTATTATAAAATAGCTTTTAAACCAGATGCCGGAGGAGAGTTAATGTATGGTAAAACTAAATTTGATTTTAAAGAGGGTGGTTTGTTTTTTGTAGCTCCACAACAAATTCTCTCTTCAATAGAAGAAAATGATAAAGAGGAAACTGCAGAACAAAAAATACTTAGTCCGCAGATCACACTGCTTATAGATCCTGATTTTCTGCTGCAATACCCATTAGCACAAAAGATTCATCAGTATCACTTTTTCTCTTATGCAGCCAATGAAGCACTGCATCTTTCAACAAAAGAAAAAGAAACCATTTTGTCACTATTCAGAGATATTGAAGAAGAGCTTGAAAACCGTATAGACGACATAAGCCATAATGTGATCATATCGCAAATTGAACTATTACTAAACTATTCACAACGTTTTTATAACAGACAATTTCTTACCAGAAAACAAAACTATCCTAGTCTTACCGATCGTATTGATCAGTTGCTGGAGGATTATTTTAATAGTGATAAAGTCTTGAATACCGGAGTTCCAACTGTTAATTATTTAGCTGATCAGCTGCATATGTCAGCGAGCTATTTAAGTGATCTATTACGAAATCTTACAGGGCAAAACACCCAGCAGATTATTCATGATAAAATGATTTATCGAGCTAAAAATAAGTTATCTGCTACAGCTTTAACTATTTCTGAAATTGCATTTGAATTAGGTTTTGAACAGCCTCAATCATTTAGCAGATTATTTAAATTAAAAACAAATCAAAGTCCGCAACAGTATAGAGCTCAATTCAATTAAATTTACATTTGTTTCAACTTTTGGCATTGCTTTCCGGTACTAAACTTTATTCCTGATGGCAATGCACTTCCCTATTACCTGTTTTTATTTTACTGATCTATCCAATTTTTAAATTCAGCAACTTTATTTTTACTTATAATAATCTCTTTTTTAGGATCCGGTTTTATAATTAGTTTTAATTGGTTATTTCCGTAAAGCACAATGCTGCTGATAGAACTTATATTAACTATAAACTGCCTGTTTGCTCTATAAAAAATTGTTTGATCCATCCATTTCATAACTTCATCCAAACTGTTATTACTGTTATATTGGCGATTGTCAAAAGTGTAAATGTATGTAATTCCCATATCTAGTAAAATATAAGCAATCTCCTCAATATCTAATTTTATCAGTTGATCTTTATGATAAGTAAGTATTCTTTTCTTTGGAGTTTCTGATTCTTTTGATTTATCATTTTTTAAAGTGGTATCTGCAAGATTCTGTAATTTCTGCTGATTTGAATTTAGCTGCTGATTCAAAACCTGAAGCTCATTTACCCTGTAATTTAAATCCTCTTTCTCAAGATCAAAGACTCTTTCATATTTTCGATAAATAACACGTATCATTAAGTAGCTGCAAACACTTATAAATACTGTACTTAAAAACAGACTCAACACAAACTGCAGATACAAATCTGATAATTCTTCTTCTAAGACAGATAAATTAGCATGTGATGCTACCATCCAATCCGTTCCTGCAACAGGATTTATATTTATTATTTCCGATTTTCTTTTTGGGTCATTAGGAAATGTACGTATCCCTCCTATCTTTTCTCCTTGTTCCAAAACGGTACTTAATGACTTAAACTCCTGATTGCTTATTCCATTTACCTGAGAATTATTCTCTTGGATTTTAACCCCAATTAACGCCGGATTAGGATGACAGAGTTCAATTCCTTTTTTATTATACATACATATAAAATCACTTTTTATATCTGTATTTTCAATACTTATCTGAAGATTATGAATTACCTGATCTTTAGACAATCCACTGCGGAGCTGCTGTTCTAAAAGTCGTGAAATTTCCCGAACTTCCCTCTCTCCCGATTCTAATTTACTATTGCATAATTTTTCTTTGGCAGACAAATAAAGATAACTGGAAGAAATCAAACTAATAATTAGAACAACAATACTAATGCCTGTAAGTGTCAAAGTATAAAGGCGTGCTTTTTTCATGTAAATTTATAGTCCTTAAAATGAAAACTGTTTAGAAAATTTTACTTAGGCTAAAATAAGCAATTTATTTAGCTTTTGATATTTCGGCTTCAAGGTCAAAAAATCCCCTTTGAACCAATTAAATCTTTTAAACACCTGGATTAGGCCTAATTTTGAATTGATTATTTATTACCTCTAAAAAATAAAACAAATGAAAAAAGGACTTAAAATCTTCGCAATTTTACTGGCTGCATTTATTGCTTTACAATTTTGGAAACCTGAAGAAATTGAATATAGTATACCAACAAAGGACTTACATAATGTTCCTGCAGAAGTAAATACAATTTTAAGAAACTCTTGCTTTGACTGCCACTCTAGCACAGTTAACCTTGCTTGGTTTGACAAAATAACGCCTGCAAATTTTATAGTTGCTTCTCATATTACAGATGGAAGAAAAGCGTTGAATTTTTCGGATTGGGATAAATTAGAAAAGCCAAAGCAAAATGCGACACTTTTTTATGCTTTTAATAAAATACTATCGGGTGAAATGCCGATTAAAAGTTATGCAGCCCTTCATCCTAATGCCAAATTAGATGACCGCTCTATCTCTGTTTTAAAAAATTATTTAACTACAATAGCAGTCCGAAAACCAAATCAGGAAGTACCGCCTGCTGCTGCAAAGGACGTTGAAAAAGTAATTCTGAATAAAAAAATAACAGATTATTCTAAAGTTAAACCAACACTAAATAATATTTCATACATACCCGATTTTAGAAACTGGAAAGCTGTCAGCACATCAGACCGTTTTGACAACGGCAGTATGCGTATCATTTATGGAAACGAAATCGCTGTAAAAGCTATAGCAGAACACCAGACTAATCCGTGGCCCGACGGCACAATTCTTGCCAAAACAGCCTGGAAACAAAAAACAGAAGTCGATGGAACTATATCTGCAGGAGCATTTATTCAGGTTGAATTTATGATAAAAGATGCAAAAAAATACGAAGCTACAAAAGGTTGGGGATGGGCAAGATGGAAAGGAAATGACTTAAAACCGTACGGTGATAGTGCCAACTTTGATCAGGAATGCATCTCCTGCCATAATCCGGTCAAAAACAATGATTATGTTTTTACCGCTCCTCTACATCTTGACATTAACAAATTTAATATCTACAATAAAACAAAATAATTATGAAACTACTTCACACTATCATAATCATACTTATCATTTTACTTTCGGGATGCGGCAGAAATAAAGAGAATCTCAATGAAAAAGCTTCTGTATCAACATTAGATAAGCTATCAGAAAATCCTTTATTACTATCACCAATTACATTTTCAATTAATCCTAGTAAAGCCACTATGTCCACATTATATGGAAATAAAATTGCTTTTCAGCATGCAAAAACAAAAGCAGACAGCTCTTATCCTGAAGGAGCTGTTTTATATGAGGTTACCTGGAAACAAAAAGCAGATTCTCTCTGGTATGGTGCTAATATTCCCGATCAGATTATTAGTATAGAAAAAGTACAGTTTACACGAAACACGGTTCCGAAATATGAATTATATGGCGGACATCCTTTAAAAAAAGTATCTTCTAACAATCAAAATGCAAGAATAGCTCTTATTATTTCAAAACGTATAGCTGTTACACCATGAAATTATGAGACTTGATCAAAAAATCAGGCAGTTAAAATTAGCTGATGAATCAGCAGGAAAGAATGGTATGAAATTTCGGGAAGCAGCTAAATTTCACTTTAATATGCAGTATCTAATAAAATGGGATATTCTTACGCTCTAAACAAGAAAAAAGAAAATATACCCGGAAAATTTTAATTAAAGAGACAATAGTGCTATAAGTGGGGTATTCTATCCTATAACTATTTGACCACATGTATCTTATTTTTGCAAAGAAAAAGAAAAGTTAAAAAACTATTAGATTTTCTTTTAAACTCTCAATTTCAATAAACACAATATCTAATCTCGAACGGAAATTACTAAAAAATAAGAGCTTTTTCCGGTCATATGAGATTTGTGCAACTATTTTACAATATAGAAAGAGCAGCGGTACACGAATGCTGTAAATGTAAACACTTATACTACTTTTTTGATCATTTATTACTTTTCGATAAATAGCATACCCAAATTTTAAAAGTATATCTTAATGTTTCTGTAATTTATGTTCTAAAATACAACATTCTTTATACAATTAAAAAAACAGATAATCAATATCTTAAAACCAGGTGTAAGAGCTAAATTTTTGAATTGATTAGTAAAAGCAAAAAAATATGAATCCTATAAATGCCATAATCATCTCTGAAGAAAAAGAGACTTTTCAAATCTTGAAAAAATTTGAGGAAGAAAATTCTATGATTTTGGAGATAATTGGTAACGCTAAATGTATAAAAGAAGGATTGACTTTAATAAAATCAAAAAAACCGGACCTTATCCTGTTAGACATTATTTTTAAAGATAATCTATTTTTTGAAATGCTTGAACAATTAGATTTTAGCATTCCAAAACTTGTATTTATATCAGCAAATAAGGATTATGCTGTTAAAGCTTTTAAACATGATGCAATTGATTTTTTACTAAAACCAATTGATTTTAACTCCATAATAATGGCTGTTTATAAAGTAATTAAAAGAAGAGAAATGGAGCATTCTTATCAACATCAAAAAATTAACAATATAAATATTTTAAACACAGCTCATAAAAATGACTATGTTGCCGTTGCATCTTTAGAAAAAATAGAACTCATACCAATGTCGGAAATTATTTTTTGCAAGGCAGATGGAAAATATACCGTTTTTATCCTGTCTAACGGAACCAGGATAATGTCAAGCAGAAATCTGGGTGAATACATTAACATTCTTGATAACAATTATTTTTTTAGAATACATCATTCCTATATTATTAATCTTCGTCATATTATTAAAATTTCGAAAAAAGACGGCTACTTCTGCGAACTTTCTAATGGAGCAATTTTACCAGTTGCCAAAAGAAGACAAGATGATTTTAACAAATTTATTAAACTCAAAGATTAAAAAAAGATAAGTAACCTTCAACTACCAGCAAAATGAACATTCATCATATTTCAGAAAGCAAAACGACAAAAGAAAAAAATGATAATACCTCTTATCATTTTGATGAAACGTTACATGACCCTGGTAAAATTTTAGATTATTTAATGGATCTGATTTGTTCTTGCGATGAAGAAGGAAGATTTGTATGGGTAAATAAAGCTTCAGAATCTATTTTAGGCTATAAACCTGAAGAGTTAATTGGTAAAAAATACAGTGATTTCATATTTTATGAGCATGCTGCTATTCTTAATGAAAAATTTGATTGCAAGACACATACCTCTATATTCGAAAAAAAGTTCATACATAAAAATAGAAATATAATTTATCTGCAATGGTCTGCTGTATGGGATGATACCAAAAAATTATGCTATTGTATAGGCAGGGATATTACTGAGAAAAAAAATATAGAAAAAGGATTTGAAACTGAAAGACTACAATTCTTTAATATTTATGCACAGGCGCCTTCATATATGGCAGTCTTAAAAGGTAATGACCATGTTTATGAATTGGCAAATGAACTTTATTTGCAATTAATTGATAAGATTGATATTATTGGGAAACCCGTAAAAGAAGTTTTACCGGAACTTGAACCGCAGGGGATTTTTGAAATTTTAGATAATGTATATCAAACAGGTGAAAGTTTTTCAGCCAATGAAATGCTCATAAAATTTGATGGACATAGCAGCGGAAAACTAAAAGATGTTTATCTAAATTTTATTTTTCAAGCACGCAGGGATGCCAATAATGAAATTGACGGAATACTTATTTTTGGGAATGATGTTACAGAGCAGGTTCTATCCCGAAAAAAAATTGAAGAAAGCGAAAAAATGTATAGAGATCTTATTCATAAACTTCCGGTTCCTACCTATTGCTGTGATTCTGAAGGACAAATTGTACTCTATAATAAAGCAGCAGCTGAACTATGGGGCAGAGAACCTGAACTAGGTAAAGATTTATGGTATAATTCCTGGAATATTAATGATAATAAAAATAAGCACTCTAAGCCTCTGGATTTATGTTCGTTGGCTACAGCGTTAAAAGAAGGTGATCCGATCCTTACCAGTGAAATACTTATAGAACGCCCCAATGGAGACAAACGCAATGTATTACCTTATCCCGTTCCGTTTCACGATACTGATGGTGAGATAACAGGAGCGGTTATTGTACTCTCAGATATTACAGAAATGAAACTGGCACAAAAAGAGTTAAAAAAAAGTGAGAAAAAATACAGGTATCTTTTTGACAACAATCCAATGCCAATGCGGATTATTGATTTACTGTCTTTTAACTTTCTTGATGTAAATAAAATGGCAATTCTGCAATACGGATATAGTCGTGAAGAATTTCTTTCTATGACTGCTTTGGACATAAGGCCTAATGATGATAAAATTCATTTCATTAAATCGAGCGATACTTCTAAGATTGATAGATCAAATTATAATAGAGGAATATGGAATCATATAAAGAAAGATGGAACTATTGTTCCAGTTGAAATTATAGCCCATAATATTGTATATGAAGGAAACGAAGCGAGATTAATTCTTTCTAACGACATCTCTGATCGTAAAAAAGCAGAAACAAATCTGGAAAAAAGAAACAGAGAACTTATCAAAACAAATTCGGAACTGGATCGATTTGTGTACAGTGTATCGCACGATCTGCGTTCTCCCCTAACTTCTATTCTTGGTCTTATTTCTTTTATTGAAACAGAAAGCAGGGAAATTGATACTCTTAAACATGCAGAACTGATAAAAATAAGTATCAATCGTCTTGATGATTTTATAAAAAACATTCTAAACTATTCTCGAAATAACCGTACAGGACTTGAGGTGGAACAGATCCCGGTAAATGAAATGATACTTGACATAGTGGATTCTCTTCAAAAAATGAAAGACGCAAATGGTATTCGTTTTGAAATTGAAATAAAGGAACAAAACCCTTTTTATACAGACAGGCTGCGATTTACAACCATTCTAAAAAATCTAATTTCCAATGCCATAAAATACCATAAAAAAGAGGAAGCTGACAAATTTGTAAAAATATTTGGATATTCAGATCATGAAAATCTTCAGTTTTCAATAGTTGATAACGGAGTAGGAATAGATCCGGCGTATCATCAAAAAATATTTGAAATGTTTTTTCGCCTTTCGGGCAAAGATGGTTCAGGTATTGGGTTATATATCGTAAAAGATGCCATAGAAATATTGCAGGGCAGCATAGAGGTACAGTCAGATAAAGGAACTGGAACCAAATTTAATATCACTTTAAAAAATTTGAAATCATGTTAAAAGAACTTGACCCAAAATTTGAAACTGTTATGATTATTGATGATAACCTGGTAGATTTATATATTATCTCACGTATGATCACTCAGAATAACTTTGGAAAAAATGTGCTGCATTATACAGAGGCGCAAGAAGCTATAAAATATCTTCAGGAAAATCAGGATAACATTTCAAAATTACCCCAAATAATTTTTGTAGACATCTACATGCCTTTAATGTCTGGATTTGAATTTCTGGAAACATACGATGCTTTATCAACTAATTTGAAAAATTATTGCAAAACCTACATTATATCATCAACAATCGATAATGATGATATCGCACGATCAAGCAGTAATAAGAATGTGGTTTCCTTTCATGTTAAACCGATTACCAAAGAATTTCTTGACCGAATTATTTAGGCAGTTATAAATATTATTTCCAAATAAATTAAATCAAATTTTATACTTCACCATTAAATGGCAATGCTGCAGTAATTTCAAAAGTTACTATAATTGTTATTTTTGACTTTAAACAACATCACCTCATCTCACAGGTTTTAATTCTTATAAACTTCATCTGTAAATTAAGATATCACAATTTAGCAGAATTTAAAACTCCGGTTCATCTGTTTTGTCTGTATATAATGAACCATAAATCAAAATGTATTCTTTTTTCAAAACGCATTATAATCACTTTAACCGGTAGTATTAGTTTGCCTTTCTTCTACTTTCATCCCCATTGATTTCGTGCAATAAACGATTATACCATATAACTGTCGGTTATTACTTCCCCCTTTTAATTTAAAAGGTATTCCTATTAATTTGCATACATGCGCTTAATTAACTACTATTCTTAATTATGAAAAAACCAGATTTCTATTTAATTTTTCTTATTCCGATAATAGCCCGATCAACAAATCCAAATCCTCTTGTTTTAGACAATAAACAAGCTGCAGCTTCCCATGGATTTAATGCTTTTTACAATTTTACAGCAGATGTCATATTTGACAGCTATACTATTTTTAAAATGAAATAGATTTTAAATTAAAAAACGGACTGAAATATTATAAAAACCAAGAAATATGAAAAAAACTTTACTTTTACTATCTGTCTTACTTTCTTTTCAAAGTTTTTCGCAAATTGGTGCCAATTCAACTGTGTATTTTAAGAATCAGTTATTTTATGCAGACCAAAATATAAATTTGGCTTCCAGCTTCAATTGGCGCTTACCTGTTGGTAATAATTCAGTATTTACAAAATATTTTCAAATTGGTGAGGGCTTTTTAATAAACGGAGCTTCCAACGGAGTTGTTACATTTACAAATTTCCATCCTATCTTTTATACAGAATACATTAGTTTATCTCAATTCGAAAAACCAGTTCAAAAAACAACTGCCAAAACAAATAATCCGAATGAAGGAGGTTATGATGGACCGCCGCCACCGCCGCCTCTAATACCCTATTTTAAGCTAAATACAACTATAGACGGTGAGTTTACAAGACAGCTTAAATTAATTTTTGTTTCTGAAGCAACAGACGGTGTTGATAAAGATATTGATACAAATATGAATGAGGATCTTTCTGATGATATTGCATTTTGGATTGAAAATGGCGATTACGTAATTCAGGGACTTAATTTCAATTTATCTAAAAAAATTCCACTCTCTGTAAAAGCTGCAGTAAGTAGGAAATTCAAATTTTATATCTCTGAAACAGACGGTATTGATGATGCACAGCCAATTTATATATATGATGCGCTTGATAGGTCTTACCATAATATTAGAAACACACCGTATGAAGCTGTAGTTGATTCAGGAAAAGATACAGAGCGATTTAAAATAACTTTTACTCAGGAAACATTAGTAACCAATAATGCAGTGCGAAGTAATTTTTTTATTAGTCAGGACAATAAAAACCAGGTTTTAAATGCCACAAATCTTAATAATGCGATTATGAAATCTTTTAAGCTATATAATATTCTTGGAAAAGTAGTGATTTCAAAAGATAATTTAGGTGCCGAACAATACTTTAGTTTTCCAACTTCAGGACTGAGTGCCGGAATATACATCGCAACATTTACGACGGCTGATAGTGAAAAAATTACTCGAAAAGTGATTATTTCTAATTCTGGTTACTAATACATTATCATTCCTTACAGATAACTTACATCTTTGATTTCCAGACTTTTATTTCCATTATTTATTATCTTTCGAATATCAACAACACATCTGTAATAACCACATAGTCTAATTTGACTCCATTTTTTTCAATTTAAGACATTTTAAAAATAAAAAACAGCCCGAAAGCTGTCTTAACTTTATGCGATATTACTATAAATCTTAAATTGCTGTTGAAAGACATACTTCGTTTAAGTAATCCATAAATGTTATAAGAATTGGAAACTTCTTTTTATGCATATAATATACTTCTTACATCAAAAACAAAATTGAATAAAAAGTACATAAAAAATGATCCGTATCAATCTAAAAAATTACCTGAATTATAAACGCATCCAAAATTTAGAATCATTCTAACACCCTATATTTCATTAACGGCAAAAAAAATAATGTAATTTTAATTGGTTTTTAAGCAGATTTCAATGCAATGAATATTAAAAACGAAAAGGTACTTCTGTTTTAAATATATTAAAGAAATACTATTATTCTATTTACAGAATTTCCTTTTTAACATCTCAATGCGCAGCAGATTCATATTTATGATTTTTACGAATAGAAAAGCTAAAACCAAAAATAGACCACAATTTCAAATTAGGGAATTACTAAAACTAATTTTGGAAGAGTGCAGAAAAAACACCGGAAATCCCGAATAGATTAAATCATTATAATTTAAACTATGCACACTGAGAACCATTACATCAACAGAAGCGGCTGGCTAAGAGCAGCAGTTCTTGGCGCAAATGACGGAATTCTTTCTACAACAAGTTTAGCCATTGGTGTTGCAGCTGCCAGCGTAACAAGAGAACCTATTTTACTTGCTGCCCTTGCAGGATTGGCTGCTGGAGCTCTTTCGATGGCTGCAGGAGAGTATGTATCAGTAAGTTCACAATCAGATGTAGAATCTGCTGATCTAAAAAGAGAAAAATACGCACTCCAAACCATGCCCGAAGAGGAGCTGGAAGAATTAACAGACATCTATATAAAAAGAGGCTTAAATAAAGAACTTGCTTATCAGGTTGCAGTAGAATTAACTGCCCATAACGCACTTGAAACCCATGCAAGAGACGAGCTTGGAATTAATGAAATTACCCGCGCAAATCCTTTAATGGCTGCCTTTGCTTCTGCAGTATCATTTATAGCCGGAGGATTGCTTCCCTTGTTGATTGCTATTTTTGCACCCATTAAAGATATGGTATTTTATCAATATGGTTTTTCGATACTTTTTTTGGCATTTTCAGGAATTTTAGCAGCTAAAGCAGGAGGGTCAAATGTCCTGAAGGCTGTTTTGCGCATCTGTATCTGGGGCACTTTTGCAATGGCAGTATCAGCGTTGGTCGGATACATTTTTGGAGTTCAGAGTGCTTAGAAAATTAATCTAATCTTAAGCAAACCGGAAAAATAAGATCCAAAGCAATTCGTTATTTCGTATATATCCAAAAACAGACCGCAAAATGAAACTAATTACATTATTCCTTTTACTGGCATTACTGCCTATTAACTGGGAACCTGACTTTAATAATGCAAAAAAAACGGCAAAGGAAAAAAATGAATTAATTCTTCTGAATTTCTCCGGTTCAGACTGGTGCGGGCCTTGCATCGTTTTGCGCAGAGACTATTTTGAGAGTGAAGTTTTCACCGCTATGGCAAATGAAAATTTAGTGCTGGTTAATGCCGATTTTCCAAGAAAAAAGAAAAATATTGGAACTGCACAACAAGTAAAACGAAACGAGGATTTAGCCGAAATATATAATAAGGAAGGAAGTTTCCCTTTGACACTTCTTCTTGATTCTGATGGTAAAGTAATTAAAACCTGGCACGGAAAACCGGAATCTTCACCTGAACAATGGACAGCCGAAATAAAAGCAATCTGTGAAAGCCGAAAATAGCATTGGCAAAAGCCATAAATACTCTCATTCCCTAAAACTAATGGGAAACAACTTTACCATTACAGTTGTTGCCCGCGATGAAAAAACGGCAAATGCAAATATCAATCTGGCCGTTGAAGAAATCAGGCGTATTGAAAAACTCCTGACAACTTACAAAGAAGACAGCCAGACTAATCAGATTAATGCTAACGCTGGAATAAAACCTGTCAAGGTAGATCTCGAAGTTTTTAGCCTTATTGAAAGAAGTATCGGAATTTCGAGAATTACGCAAGGCGCATTTGATATTTCTTATGGAAGCATCGACAAAAGTCTTTGGAACTTTGACAAAGCCATGACCAGACTGCCAGATGTTGCAACAGCTTTAAAAATGGTCCATCTTATTGATTATCGTAATATTATACTTGACAGGGAAAATACAACAGTATTTCTAAAGGAAAAAGGAATGAGGATTGGTTTTGGCGGCATTGGAAAAGGATATGCTGCTGAAATGGCAAAACAGGTTCTGCTTAAAAACAATGTTCAAAGCGGCATCATTAATGCCAGCGGTGATCTATCTGCCTGGGGACTCCAGCCGGATGGCAGGAAATGGACCATTGGAGTAGCAGATCCGGACTCTCCAAATGCTGCTTTCTCTTACATGGAAATATCCAACAAAGCAGTGGCAACTTCGGGAAATTATGAAAAGTTCATAACCATTGACGGTAAAAAATATTCACATACAATTGACCCAAAAACAGGTCTTCCTATAACCGGAATCAAAAGCGTGACCATTATAGCTTCAAACGCAGAATTTGCAGATGCTATGGCTACACCTATAGCCGTTATGGGTATTAGAGCAGGCTTGTTTTTAATTGATCAGATACCCGATTTATACTGTATTATAATTGATGACAGCAATAAAATTTACACATCCAAAAACATACGCCTGAAATGAAAAAGCCAACGCAAAAAAATCTTGTATTGTTATGCAGTACTGCTCTCGCCAGCCTGCTGTTTAACTCTTGTACTACGGTTAAGGAATACCAGAAAGGAAAACTCAACGATTCTGAAATGGTGCTTTCCAACAGGAAAATCGAAAAAACTGAACTTAGTTTTCAATCCTACCGTGAAGGAGCTTCCGGAGCAAATTCAGGAAAAAGCGGCGGAGGCTGCGGCTGCAACTAATTTTTATATTTTTAAAAATGAAAAGAGTATTTCTTACAGGTGCTGCTCTACTGGCATTGTTCCAGTCAAGAGCACAGGATGTACCAACTGATTCCACAAGCTACAAAAGCCGAAAATTAAAACTGGAAGAAGTCAATTTAGTGTCAAGCTATTATAAACAAGATGGAAACAATTCTGCCGTTACAGGAGGAATCGGTAGTGAGCACCTTACTGATATTGCCAATACAATAGATGTTAGGCTGATAAAATACGGTGAAACTGGAATCAAACATACTTTTGATATTGAAGCAGGAATTGATCACTATACCTCTGCCTCGTCAGATATGATTGATTTAAGCGCCAATTCATCAGCTTCTTCTTCAGACAATCGTTTTTATCCTTCACTTACTTATTTAAGAGAGAATGAAGAGAAAGGCAGAGCTTATGCTATCGGGCTTTCATCTTCAACCGAATTTGATTATCAGTCTTTTGGAGGAAATATATCCTTCTCTCAGAAAACAAGAAATAAAAATGGAGAATTTACAGCCAAGTTCCAGACCTTTATAGATCAGTTAAAACTGATTGAGCCGGTTGAGCTTCGTCCATCAGGAAGTGAAGGATATGGTAGTGCCAGCCGAAATACTTTTGCAGGAACTTTAAGCTATTCTCAGGTTATCAATAAAAATCTCCAGATAATGCTGGTTGGAGATATAATCAGCCAAAACGGTTATTTAAGTCTTCCATTTCACAGAGTCTACTTTGCAGATGGCTCCGTACATCAGGAGAAAATGCCCGACACAAGACTTAAAATTCCGTTGGGAATCAGAGCAAGCTATTTCTTGGGTGATAATTTGATTATTAGGGCATATTATCGATATTATACTGATGACTGGAGTCTGAAAGCTCATACAGCAGATTTGGAAATTCCTGTAAAGCTTACACAGGCTTTTTCGTTAAGTCCTTTTTACAGATATTACACCCAGAGCGGAACAAAGTATTTTAAGCCTTATGAAGAACATACTGCTGCTGACGAATTTTACACCAGCAATTATGATTTGTCTAAGTTTGACAGCAGTTTCTTTGGAATGGGAATGAAATTCACGCCGCCAAATGGTATTTTTGGTCTTAAACACTGGAATACTTTAGAGATTCGCTATGGCCATTATACCAGAACCACCAATATGACTTCGGATATTATTAGCATTAATATAAAGTACAGATAAATGCAGTAAACTATGCTCTTACGATTTTGAAAGAACATTCTATCGATACAGTTTTTTAATAAAAAGGGTAAAACAAATATGGTAAAACCTGCAAATCTTAGAATTTGCAGGTTTTTTGTTTTTATACTGCTTTCATTAGCAATTAAGACTCCGTGAATTGTTACCTAGCAATATCTGCAATTTTTTTACAGAGTGAAAAACTTAATTGAAACTTGCCCTGAATTCTAATGGGCTTAGATTCGTTTTCGTTTTAAAAAGCTTGCTGAATGACTGTGGATGTTCAAAACCAAGTTGGTAAGCAATTTCACTCACCGATAAATTTGTAGTAGAGAGTTTCTCCTTTGCCTTTTCTATTAATTTGTTGTGAATATGCTGCTGTGTGTTCTGGCCTGTATGTATTTTAAGTAAGCTGCTTAAATAATCAGGAGAAACATTCAGTGCATCGGCAACAAACCGAACTGAAAGCAGGCTTTTCTCTGCAGTATTTTTATCATTAAAATAATCATTTAAAAGATCTTCTACTTTTGAAAGCATTTGATGGTTACTGATCTTTCTCGTAAGAAACTGACGATTGTAGAATCTATCACAATACTTAAGCAGGAGTTCAATTTGAGCAATGATCAGATCCTGGCTGAATCTATCAATATTAGTGTGGTATTCCTGTCTGATATTCTCAAAAATATTGGTAATAATGCCTTCCTCTTTTTCTGAGAGAAACAAAGCTTCATTGATTGCATAGTCAAAAAAGGCATATTGTTTAATTGTTTTTGCCAGAGGTGAGTTCCAAAAAAAATCCGGATGAATCTGAAGCAGATAACCAGAACGATTACCTGATGCATCAGGATCAATTTCAATTCTCAAAACCTGACCTGGAGCAATGAACGACATTAATCCCTGATCAAAATCATATACCTGCTGGCCGTAATACAATTTACCGCCAATATCCCGTTTCAATGCAATTGAATAAAATTCCATTACAACATTTACCGGTCCTTCGTCAGGAAATTTTACTTTCGAATAATCAATCAGACTTATTAACGGATGCTCCGGGTTAGAAACACCTCTAAACCGATGAAATTCTGTAATGGATTTTATTCTTAACAATTTCATATACAAATATCTAAATTATTTATTTAACCAGTTGTAAAATATTTTATTATAAAATGGGAGAATTGATAGAACATGATCGGAACGACAATCAATGTTAAAAGCAATGTACGCAACATTAACGGAATTTCAGTTAAGCATTCAGTTGTTAAAAGCATATTCCGTTTTAAAATCTGGGATTTAGTTTTTATTGTTGTGATGCTTCCTGGCCGTTTGTCTGCCAAAGGCCGCTTTGTACCAATAGTCCGAACCAATCTTCCAAATGCCAGGTATGTGTCAGTTTTCCATCTTTTAAATGATGAAATTCGTGCAGTGCCAGTGATACTTTCTTTCCTGTAGGTGCAATCCCCAGTACTTCATTTGAATGTGTAAATTCAATTGACGCCCTTACCGCTGCACGCTCATGTGTTCCCATAATTTCGTGGATAACTATCTCTATATCCGGAAATAATACAAATAAATGTTTCATTATCTGCTGCAGGCCTTTTGAGTTATCCTCCTGTCCCGGCGCCAATGGAATGTCTTTCCAGTTTGGTGAACATACTTTATCTAATAATTCTGGCTGTTTATCTTTCCAGGCAAAATAAAATTTTTCAATAGCTTGAATTTCTTTATCTGTAAGCCCTTCTACCATTTTCGGTGCTTTTTTTATATTACTCATTTCATAATTGTGTTAAGGTATTTTATACTTGTGAAGTTCTTAAGTAATTTTATTTCTAAGACTCAGTAATTAATTATAATACTGAGCCTTAAGACCATAAATTTTACAAATTAGAACCTCCGGATATTTCTATACGCTGAGCATTGATCCAGCCTGCTTCATCTGTACACAAAAAAGCAACAACTCCACCAATATCTTCCGGAAGACCTACTCTTCCTAAAGCCGTCTGAGAAGCTAAATATTGGTTCATCTCAGCATTATCACGAACTGCGCCGCCCATGATATCAGTTTCAATAGCCCCGGGTGCTATAGAATTTACTCTTATTCTTCTATCTCCCAGTTCTTTTGCCAGATATTTTGTAAGTGTTTCCATTCCGCCTTTAAATGAAGCATAAGCCGAAAATCCGGGAGTAGCAAATCGGGTAAGCCCCGAAGAGACGTTTACAATACCTCCATTGGCATTAAATAACGGCAAAAGTTTTTGAGTTAAAAAAAAGGGTCCCTTAAAATGGACATTTTCCATTTCTGTGAATTGGGTTTCAGTGATTTCTGCAAAATTTGCATAGTGGATAAAACCGGCATTATTGATAAGAAAATCAATTTTATCCGTCTTAAAATGATTAGAAAGCGTTTCGGAAAGTGTCTTTCTAAATAAATCGAAACTCGAAGTATCTGATACATCCAATTTTAAAGCTACTCCTATTTGTCCGATCTGCTCAATTTGTTTTACAACATTTTGCGCCTCTTCTTTTTGGCTGTTATACGTTAAAACCACATTAAGCCCTTTTTTTGCAAGATTGAGAGCCATATCTTTTCCAAGACCACGGCTTCCTCCTGTAACTACAGCAATTTTATTTTCTACTGACATGTATTTTATATTTAATATTATGAAGCAAAATTGAGAAGATACAGGAAAGGTAAAGTAGTCAAATCCGTAATTTACGTAGCCAAAAATCCCATCAATATTCAGTCTTGAAAATAGATTTGATTTTGACATTGCTAATAGGCAAATTCAGTATTAAAAAAACAATAAAAAAAGAGAGTGTCTGATTTTCTTTCACTCTCTTTTAATTAAAACCCTAATCTCGACGTTCTGTATGATCGCAATCCATATTGTGGCAAAAATCATGGTGAGGGCAATGATGGCAAGTGTAACCTGATAGATATAACTGCCTACGAGTTTTAGATCGAATGCCATGGTCATAAGTACAAAACTGAATTCTCCAATCTGAGAAAGCAGTGCACCTGCATATACACTATCTCGCCAGCTGTGTCCCGTAGCCCGGAAAACTATAGCATTGATAAGGCTGTTGATAACCAGTACTGACAAAGCCATAAAAAGTATTGTGTTGATGTTTTCTATAATAAAGGCCAGCTGTATCTGCAGCCCTATCGAAATAAAGAAAAATGCGAGAAAGAATACTCTAAAAGGCACGAGCGACCTGTCGAGCCAGCGTGTAGCCTTATCCTGTCCTATTACAATTCCGGCTGTAAATGCACCAAAGGCAGCCGAAAGTCCAAACCAATGCGTTATCCATGCCATACCAAAACAAAGTGCAAACCCTATGAACACCTGCAGGTCGTGGTCGGCAAGAATGTCTTTTGTAAACGGAATTCTAAAGAGGTTTTTCATAAAGGCAGCCCTCAGGAAAACCACGATGACCAAAGCTCCCAGACTAACCTTAATAAGCTCGGAAGGTTCAACCGAACCGCGTGCCATAAAATTCAGTGTAAGCATCATAGGAACTATAAGTATGTCCTGTATAAGCAGTACTCCGCAGGTAATAAGCCCCAGTGAGGAATTGATTTCTCCATTGCGTGAAAGATACTGGAATATGATGGCCGAACTGCTCAAACTGATAATCGATCCCGTTAGCATGATAGTAGTATACGACCAGTTTAGGTAATATCCAATACCCCACATGAGGCCGAGACTTAGTAGTAACTGAGTAAGTGCTGCCAGCAGCGGCTTCATAAAATTCTTGGCCAGACTGGGCAGGTTGATTTCTGCTCCAATAAAGAACATTAGTAATATAATGCCCAATTCGCCGAGCTGTTCTATAGCTTCGCCTGTGCCGATGATACCTAAAACCTCGGGTCCCAGCAGCACTCCTGACAGCATATAGGCAATAAAATAAGGCTGTTTCAATTTCCTTAGCAGCAGGATAAGGAGCAATATAACAAAAGACAATATAACAATACCAGTGAATATTTTTGAAGTCATACGTACAGGAGTCAGTTAATAAAAAAGGCTGTCCTGCAATTGCGGGACAGCCTTCGTTAGTCAAGAAAATGAAGTAAATTCGAAACTATCAGATTAAATATAGGTTATGCAATCTCAATCAGTCTCGGTGCTTTTCTTTTGGCCTCTTCCCTTTTCGGAATAGTAATATGAAGCAGCCCGTTTTCATAATGGGCATTGATGTTATCTTCATCCACAACCTGCTTAGGAAGCTCAAAGCTGCGCTGGAATGACTGGTAGCTGAATTCGCGGCGCGTGTAGTTGTCTTGTTTGCTTTGGGAACTATTTTGTCTAACCGAAGAAATGGTTAGCAGAGTACCGTCAAGCGTAATGTTAAAATCCTGTTTTTCCATACCCGGAGCTGCCACTTCGACTTCGAAAGATTCATCGCTTTCTTTAATGTTTACAGACGGAATGGTTGTACTGGTGGACGAGAAATTAGTGTTTCCCCAGTTAAAAAGCTCGCGGGTGAACAGATCATCAAATCCCGGAAATGCAGGGAGCATACTCCCATTTCTTTTCATTAGTGTCATAATACTTACTTTTTAAATAGTTATACAATAATTAAAGGATAATAGGGCTAAATAACCACTACGACAAACTACTAAACAAACAAAATGCCACGACCAGAAAATGACATTTTTTCGCCTAATAAATGAAAAATTGACATTATCAAAAATGAAATTTTGACAGTTTTTACATCTGTTTTATCAGTGTCGGGGATTTTACAATACATTAATTAACTGACAACAATTGTCCGTGGTTTGTCAAATTTGCCAGTTAATACGCAGAATCCTTGTTGAATAGGTAACTGTAGATTCTTTTTCTACTTTTTTATTTTTTATTAGCGTGAAACTTCTAATTGACGAATTAAATAGCATAAACAATATTTTATCTAATGCTGCTCTTGGGCAAAAATACTTCTGCCATCATACATCTGGCACTTCCGCCCCCGCAGGCTTCGATTGTATCCAAACTTGAACTTAAAATCTCAGCGTGTTTTTC
>NZ_FQWC01000017.1:2321-5693 GCF_900129555.1 Flavobacterium defluvii | reverse complement strand
AGGGTTTTTAAAAGAAAGGCGACGACATACTCTCCCACAATACTGCAGTACCATCTGCGCAGGCGGGCTTAACTTCTCTGTTCGGGATGGGAAGAGGTGAGCCCCGCCGCAATAACCACCTTAAGGTTTTTAGTCTAAAGTTACAAGTCTTAAAGTCTAAAATTTTCACTTTATGACTTTGGACTTTCGTCTTTCAGACTGCCCGCGACGGGCAAATATTTTAACATACTGAGATAAAGAAAAGTAAAATAGTTTAGAAAGTTTCCTCCCGAGCCTTTCGGCTCGGGAAAAGGGTGTACATAAGCTTACGGATTATTAGTACTACTCGACTATGACATTACTGCCTTTACATCTGTAGCCTATCAACGTGGTCATCTTCCACGATCCTTAAAAGAAATCTCATCTTGTGGTGGGTTTCGCGCTTATATGCTTTCAGCGCTTATCCCTTCCCAACGTAGCTACTCTGCGGTGCCCCTGGCGGGACAACAGATACACTAGAGGTTAGTCCAATTCGGTCCTCTCGTACTAGAATCAGATCCACTCAAATTTCTAACGCCCACAGTAGATAGAGACCGAACTGTCTCACGACGTTCTGAACCCAGCTCGCGTGCCACTTTAATGGGCGAACAGCCCAACCCTTGGGACCTTCTCCAGCCCCAGGATGTGACGAGCCGACATCGAGGTGCCAAACCCCCCCGTCGATATGAGCTCTTGGGGGAGATCAGCCTGTTATCCCCGGCGTACCTTTTATCCTTTGAGCGATGGCCCTTCCATGCGGAACCACCGGATCACTATGCTCTACTTTCGTACCTGATCGACCTGTATGTCTCTCAGTCAAGCTCCCTTATGCCATTGCACTCTACGCACGGTTACCAAGCGTACTGAGGGAACCTTTAGAAGCCTCCGTTACTCTTTTGGAGGCGACCACCCCAGTCAAACTACCCACCAAGCAATGTCCCCCGATTCTCGGGGTTAGGCCTCAGATAAACAAAGGGTTGTATTTCAACAATGACTCCACAACGCCTGGCGACGCCGCTTCATAGTCTCCAACCTATCCTACACATCATTTATCCAAGGTCAATACTAAGCTATAGTAAAGGTGCACAGGGTCTTTTCGTCCCACTGCGGGTAAACGGCATCTTCACCGTTACTACAATTTCACCGAGCTCATGGCTGAGACAGTGTCCAGATCGTTACACCATTCGTGCAGGTCGGAACTTACCCGACAAGGAATTTCGCTACCTTAGGACCGTTATAGTTACGGCCGCCGTTTACTGGGGCTTCAATTCAATGCTTCTCCGAAGATAACATCTCCTCTTAACCTTCCAGCACCGGGCAGGTGTCAGGCCCTATACTTCATCTTACGATTTTGCAGAGCCCTGTGTTTTTGATAAACAGTCGCCTGGACCTCTTCACTGCGGCCCCCATTGCTGGGGGCGACCTTTCTCCCGAAGTTACAGGTCTATTTTGCCTAATTCCTTAGCCATGAATCTCTCGAGCACCTTAGGATTCTCTCCTCAACTACCTGTGTCGGTTTACGGTACTGGTACTAATTACCTGAAGTTTAGAGGTTTTTCTTGGAAGCCCTTAGGCGCACTATCTCTTTGTCCGAAGACTCCGAGTACTATCGTATTTCACCAGTTCCTGCGCATTTAACTACAGGACCTATAGCTAGGTACTTTAACGAACTATTCCGTCAGTTCGCGGCGCTTTCATCACTCCGTCACCCCATCACAGTAATCAGTAGTACGGGAATATTAACCCGTTGGCCATCGACTGTCCCTTTCGGGTTCGCCTTAGGACCAGACTAACCCACAGCTGATTAGCATAGCTGTGGAAACCTTAGTTTTTCGGTGTGCGGGTTTCTCGCCCGCATTATCGTTACTTATGCCTACATTTTCTTTTCTAACCAGTCCAGCCCTCCTTACGAAAAACCTTCAACCCTGTTAGAATGCTCCCCTACCACTTGTACATACATACAAATCCATAGCTTCGGTAATATGCTTATGCCCGATTATTATCCATGCTCGTCCGCTCGACTAGTGAGCTGTTACGCACTCTTTAAATGAATGGCTGCTTCCAAGCCAACATCCTAGCTGTCTGGGCAGACAAACCTCGTTCTTTCAACTTAGCATATATTTGGGGACCTTAGCTGATGGTCTGGGTTCTTTCCCTCTCGGACTTGGACCTTAGCACCCAAGCCCTCACTGCTGAGAAACATTATACAGCATTCGGAGTTTGTCAGGAATTGGTAGGCGGTGAAGCCCCCGCATCCAATCAGTAGCTCTACCTCTATATAACTTAATTCAGCGCTGCACCTAAATGCATTTCGGGGAGTACGAGCTATTTCCGAGTTTGATTGGCCTTTCACCCCTACCCACAGGTCATCCGAAGACTTTTCAACGTCAACCGGTTCGGTCCTCCACTGTGTGTTACCACAGCTTCAACCTGCCCATGGGTAGATCACACGGTTTCGCGTCTAACACTACTGACTAAAGCGCCCTATTCAGACTCGCTTTCGCTGCGGATCCATGGCTGAACCACTTATCCTTGCCAGCAGCGTTAACTCGTAGGCTCATTATGCAAAAGGCACGCCGTCACCCCACTAAAGGGCTCCGACCGCTTGTAAGCGTATGGTTTCAGGATCTATTTCACTCCGTTATTCACGGTTCTTTTCACCTTTCCCTCACGGTACTGGTTCACTATCGGTCTCTCAGGAGTATTTAGCCTTAGCGGATGGTCCCGCCAAATTCAGACAGGGTTTCACGTGCCCCGCCCTACTCAGGATACCACTATCCATTACACTTGTTACCCATACGGGACTATCACCCTCTTTGGTGCTCCTTTCCAGAAGCTTCCGGTTCCTTGTGCATGAAATATCGTGGTCCTACAACCCCAGCACTGCCGTAACAGCACTGGTTTGGGCTAATCCGCGTTCGCTCGCCACTACTTACGGAATCACTTTTGTTTTCTTCTCCTCCGCCTACTTAGATGTTTCAGTTCAGCGGGTTTGCCCACCTATCGGTGTACTATGTCTTCAACATAGTGGGTTGCCCCATTCGGATATCTGCGGATCAATCTGTGTGTGCCAGTCCCCGCAGCTTTTCGCAGCTTATCACGTCCTTCTTCGCCTCTGAGAGCCTAGGCATTCCCCATACGCCCTTATTTTGCTTATTGTACTGACAAGGCTTCCCTTGTCTCTGCCGTCTTGTAATAAATCACAAAACGTGTTCTTTCTACTTTCTTATTATTTTCTTATCTCAATATGTCAATGAACTTCTATTCTTTCGAATCTGTGGAGAATAACGGAGTCGAACCGTTGACCTCCTGCGTGCAAGGCAGGCGCTCTAGCCAGCTGAGCTAATCCCCCAT
>NZ_FQWC01000002.1 GCF_900129555.1 Flavobacterium defluvii | reverse complement strand
GTCTCTTTTCTTGAATATACCATAAGGCTATTTAAAGCAAAATCTGCTCTCGCCCTTCTTCACTTAGATTATATTATACAAACATAGGAGAAGCAAAAGAAACCCCTTTAAACACGCCTACTATTATTTCAATCCCATTCCAGCATTTTGTATATTTGAAATTATTCCACGGAAAATGAAAATAGATACAAAAAACCTTGTCAGAAAATCGGAGCGGTTTGCCCTTGATTTATCGCAGCAGATATCACAAATTACGTTAAAACCGTTTTTGGAAACCTCATTCCACTGCTCCGAGTTCAGGGACAAAAAAGTGCTTAAAAAACATCTCCACAAAATTGCCAAAAGCGACTATCCGCTGATCTATGTCTTTGAAATCAAATCTGCAGCCAAGGTAAAAACGCTGCTCAAGGCATATGAAGCATATCATGCACTGAACCTTCTCAAAACAAAAAACGAGGACAGGGTGAATCTTTCCAAGTACAATAGGAAATCATCTTCGATCCTTTATGTCGGAAGCTCGACAACGGATTTCAGAAAAAGGGTCAAAGACCATCTAGGAACGCAAAGCTCCCGCACCTATGCCATGCACCTCTGCAAATGGGACGGGGATGCGGATTACGAGGTGGCCATATCGGCCTATCAGGTAATTTCGCAAAGCGACCAGGCCGTCGAGCGCTTCATTGTGGAGATCCTGGAACAGCAGCTCTGGGACGTTCTCCAGCCCGTATTCGGCAAACGCAGCGGTCTGTAGACGCTAGAACAGCCTTAAAGCCGAACCTAAGACTACAGCACTTAAAACATTGCAAAACAATGTCTTAAAGTTTTAAATAAAAATAAAAAACCGACCTATCTGGCCGGTTTTATTTTGTCCGCACGTTAAGGAATTTACGTCGGACATGCACTTCTGTCCTGCACGGATTTCCTCTATGGATTATTCAGAAGACACGCCTTCAGCAGGTCCGAATTTTTAATCTTCAGGGTCAGCTGCCTGCCGCCGTTTTTCTCGTATATCTCGATAAGGAGCAGCTTGCCGTCTGCGAGGGTGAAAAGGTCCAGCACATATATGTTATGCTCTGAGCCTCCAGCCTTGATCTGATCAACCGGCCTGTAGATTCGCAGAGGCAATATGGCTGTCTGCTGTACCGCAGTTCGTCTGGCCTTCTTCCTGTCGGCTATCTTGAAATTGAGAAAATCAATCCTGTAAGGCACATTATTACTGTTTCTCAGCTCAGTATGCAGATAGTATTTTCCCTCATGGACGTAGATCCCTTTCAGCCTGAATTCCACTCCGGCATCCCTTGTCCTTCTATGCCTAACCGCACGTTTGTCCCTTTCATAGATGCGCTGCATCAGTGTTTCCACCATCAGCGGAGAACTTTGTCCCAGATTCTCAAAAAGGGCTCCCTCAGATCCAATGCTGCCAGACTTTCCCATCCTGTAGCTCAGGGTCTGCGGATTCGGATCATAATGCACATCAAAACTGTAAAAATGCCCGTCGATGGTCATGACCGAAAGATTGGTCTGCTGCTCAAAATCCCTTACAGCTGCCTTTACCCGCAGCACGTTATGGGCATCTTCCGCCTTTCCTGCCATAAGCAGCTCGCTTCCCAGATCCGCATAGCGGATTTCCGATGGGAAAATCAGGTGCGAAGTCTTGTCATATGTTATGCCTAAACGGCAGGCCTTGATTTCGTCCATAACCGGCAGGCTGCTCTGCGGAAAGCACAGCTGGACGCAGAGAACTGCAAGCAGCGCCGTCCAGTATTTTTCATAATATCTTTTCATCTTTATATTCTTTTGATTGCTATTGTTTTTTCGAAACCAGAAAAAGCTGGTACCCAGCCTTAAGCATAACCTTGGGCGTCTTTACCTTTTTGGAGAAATAGCCGGATATCCCCTGCAGGACGCCCCTGCTCAGATCGGCGGCAACCTGCTGTCCTGCCGACTGGGTAAGCATCAGGCTCGTTGCGGACTGCTGTCCCATATTGCCCGCCATCTGCCCAACAGCCGTTCTCTCCTGCGAAAACGGCACCGCAAGCCCCTGCTGCCCGTCCACGTCAAAAACGTTTATATCCACAGCCGTAATGGTGCCATTCAGCACCATAGAGCTGATCTTGAGCTGAAGGCGTCCGTTCTGCATCCTGGCCGTGGACGTAAGCACCGTTCCCTTTACGAGAGTGACATCTGCTAAGCCGGCATCCTCCAGAAGACGAACCTTTACGGCGCTCCCGTCTATTACCGTCTGCGTCTGGTCCACGCAGGCCTTGATGCTGTTCCTGACAGAAACCTCCCGCTCTTTGGCATCCGCCGTGTAAAAAGATCGGGCATTCAGCCGCACGCCGGGTTCAGCATCCGCACCAGCTTCCGCCGTGGGGTGAAGAACTGATACTGCAGTTTTCCTCTGAGGCGCAGCTCCTGCAAAATATGGCGCATCTGCATTGGATGGCCTATTTGCAAGTCCAGACGAGTCAGCTCTCTGCAGCTGCTGGGCACCAGGTGCTGAAGGCAGGTACTTGGCGGCCATCTGATACGACTTTTCCATAAGCGCCAGCTGTCCGTCGACCGTCACCGAAGGCGCAGCATCCCTCTGGGCAAGCTCAGATTTGAGCTCCGCAACCTCCCTGCGGAGCATATCGGCATCTCCGCCGCTGTCCTTGTAAAAGCTTCCAAGTTCTTTCTGCGCATTCCGGTACGTGCTGAGTCCCGAATTTGATTCTCTGGATTCAAGTCTACCCGGCAGCACTGGATGTTCAGCTGCGGGCTGCTCATTTCCCGTTACGCTGTCCTGTTTCCAGTAATCGGCCAGCGTGGTAAGCGCATTGCGCTTCTGCTCCTGCTTCTGCTCAAGCATCTCCTGCTCGTAAGCTTTCGCCTTGTCGCCCTGCATTTCATTGTCCGCGGCCTGCGGAACGATGCTGTTGAGCCCTATATCCAGCTTTTTTCCGCTGTCGGAGGAAGGCCTGAAAATCAGGTAGAGGCATCCTGCACAGACGATGCCCATCAGACCGAATATCAGAGGTTTCTTCAGCCTCTCCAGCCTGCCGGTTTTCCAATCTTCACGATCCATTTGATTTTCCGAAGCCGATTCCCTAATCATGACACCCGCTTTTTTTTCTTTTGTTTTCATAAATTTCCTTTCTTTTTTTTTTGCTTTAACTGACGGATAGCAGTCTTTTTTGTCCCTATCCATTGGATTATCTATATGTCCGGTAACCATTATGTGGTAATTCTCTGACCTTTCCCGCCACACCTTGGTTATCACTGCTGCGGTCAGCAGCACATAGCCCCAAAAAAACAGCCTTATGAACCGGTGCTGCTTTTCCAGAGGCATCCTGTCCCATCTCCTGTCAAGAGCCCCCGTCCACCTGTCCAGATTTCTTAAGATCTTTTTCATATTGTTTCTTCAGCGATCAATAACTTCGATGTCCTTATTCTCAACCACCGCAAATTTTTCAATATTGAAGCCCTGAGGATTGCTGTCCGAGCGCACCGAGTTTACCAGAAGACAGCTGGTCACAAGGCTTCGCTGGGTCACATTGCTGGATCGGATGATGAATTCCCTCGCATAGGATCTGACCGGGTATGGATAGGATTCGAAACTGCACACGACACTGTCAATCTCGATGCGCTGCTGCACATTGCCCGATATGATGCGGTTGTAATATCCTTTCTCTGAGAGGTCTTTGTAATAGTCGAAAGCACTTTTGTCGGCAAGGCTGAAGGCGCGCTTCATATTGCTTTCAATGGCATATTTGTCGGGGGCGAGCGTAAAGAAGAGTTCGTGGAAACGCCTCACATGCTCCCTGGCCTCGACGGGTCTGTTGACCGTAGCATCCTGCGAGAGTGCCAGCATCAGGGATTTCCCGTTGTCCAGCACATAGATCTTCTCACGCTGCCTATCGGCAAAACGGTAGGACCACCAAAGGGCGGATGCCGTGATTCCCGTGCAGAGAAGCGCAAAGACAATCGCGTAGAGCCTGATCTGCCTGAAACTGTTTTCTATGTTTCTTAAAGTCTTGAATTCCATTATTGTAGTTTTATCGGTTATTAAGATTTGCTGACCAGCCTTCCTGCTATATTTCCTGCAGCGGAACCGGCGCCCGCTCCTGCGATGTTGCCGGCTTTCATGGCCGTCTGGCTCACATTGCGCATGAAATTGCCTCCGCCTCCAGCCTGGATGATCCAGCCCGTCACCGTCGGCACAGTGAAATAGCCCACAATGCCTATTATCATGAAAATCACGTAAACGGTGTTGGAGGTGTCGGGTATGAAGGCCGGATCGGAAAGCATCTCGATGTCCCTTTCAATGATCAGCGACTGGATGCGCGCCAGCATGGAACTGAAAAGATCCGCTACAGGCAGCCAGAGGTAGACGCTGACATACCTGGTGATCCACTGGGTCAGCGTCGACTGGAAACCATCCCAGACCGATATGGCAAAAGCTATGGGGCCGAGAATGGAAAGCACGATTAGGAAAAACGTCCGGACGGTATCGATAACCAGAGCCGCCGCCTGAAAAAGAACCTCCAGAAAATTCCTGAACCACTGCTTTATCATCTTTTCCATCTGATAGGCCTGCCGGTCCATATACATCCCCGCCATGGTTCCGATATCCGAGGGCGACCATCCCAGCTCATCGAGTTTCTTGTCGAACTCCTCGTCGGAGGCCATATACGAAGTTTCCGGATTTCGGACCATAGCCTCATATTCCAGCTGGTCCTTCTGCTGCTGCAGCCTGTTCAGGTCAAGAACCTGTCCCTGCAGCATTCCGTGGGTTCCGCTGACTATAGGGCTCAGCACCGCATTGATGCTTCCCAGTACAATAGTCGGGAAAAACATGATGCACAGACCGAGTGCGAAAGGACGCAGCATCGGATAGACGTCTATGGGTTCCGCCCTTGCCAGCGCCTGCCAGACATGCAGTGCCACATAGAACAGCGCTCCAAGCCCTGCCAGCCCCTTCGCAACCGCCGCCATATCCCCCGCAAGGGGCATCATGTCATCGTAAAGCGAGCGGAGCACCTCATGGAGATTATTGAACTCCATGCCTACCAGTACTTTTGGCTGGAAGTCCCGTACAGGTCAAGCACGCTTCTGGCATCGTTTTTCTTTTTCGCCCTGAGATAGCTCACCGATATGTTCTTGTTGGTGTAGTATCGCACCAGGCTGTGGTATTCCTTCACCTCCTTGTAGATGCGGCTGATCATATCCATGCGCTCCTTGTCATTGAGCGACAGGCTTGAGGTGCTGACGATCTGTTTGAGTTCCTTCAAAAGCTCGGTGCTTTCTCCCAGAAGCGCCGCATACCCATTCCCGATGGCTATGAGCTCTTGGGGCGTAAAGTTGGGGTCATTGATCATCTTTCCGAAATTCTGCACGTAGATCTGCGATACATCGCCCACCAGAAGCACCGTCTGCTGCACCTTTCTCGCATCCTTCACCAGGCTGTTGACCGCCTGGAGCTTGTCGTAGTATTCCTTTCCCTGATTGTAGACCTTCTGCACTTCCTTGAAGTTTTTGACGACATTGGAAACCGTGGAGGAGGTCTGTATGATCTCATTGGCACTGTTGAGTATGCCTGAAGCCAGATTGGCCGGATCGGTCACCACAAACTGCGCATTGGCGCAGGGTGCTGCGGCAAGCATCAGCGCCGCATAAACCATTGATAGATTTTTTTTCATTTTTATCTGATTTTAGATTACTATATATTTTACTTTTCTATCTCACGCCTAAGCATGGCAATCTTCCTGATGGCTAGCTCGATGTTACCGTCCAGCTCTGCGGCCGCCTGCATGACCTCCATCTTCTCGGTTTCCTCGGTCGTGTAGGCCAGATATTCCTCCAGGCTCACCTCGGTGGCGTACACCGCGGACTGGGTTCCTCCCAGCCCTATCCAGACTTCCTTGTAGAGACGTGAGGGATTGTTGTTCATATTGATCGAAAGGACCTGCGCCTTTTCCTTGTCGGTAAGTCCGAGCATCGCCTGTATGTCATCGAATTTGTTCATGTACTTGCGCTGGTCCAGAAGGATCTTGCAGTCGGAATTGTTGATGATGCTTTCCTTGACAATTGGCGATTTTATGATATCGTCAACTTCCTGGGTCACCACTATCGCTTCTCCGAAGAATTTTCTTACAGTTTTAAAAAGATACTTGATATAGTCCGCCATGCCTTCCTTGGCAATGGCTTTCCAGGCCTCCTCGATCAGTATGAGTTTGCGTACCCCTTTCAGCCTGCGCATTTTATTGATGAACACTTCCATTATGATGATTGTCACCACCGGAAAAAGAATCTTGTGGTCTTTGATGGCATCGATTTCAAAGACAATGAAACGTTTGGAGAGCAGGTCCAGCTGTTTGTCCGAATTCAGCAGGTAATCGTACTCCCCGCCCCTGTAATAAGGCTCAAGAACATTGAGGAAATTGGCAAGGTCAAAGTCCTTCTCCCGAACCTGCTTTATCCTCAGCACTTCCCGGTAATCTTCCTTAACGTACTCGTAAAAGCCGTTGAAGGATGCGGAATGCCCATCGTCCCTGATCAGCTCGATGTAGCCGTTAACAGCATTGGAAAGCGCCACTTCCTCCGAACGCGTCGGAGGCTCGTCATCCCTCTTCCACAGGGTCATTATCAGGGTTTTGATGCTTTCCCTTTTCTCTATGTCGAATGCCCTGTCATCGGTATAGAAGGGGTTGAAGGCAATGGGATTGTCCTCCGTGTAGGTAAAGTAGACACCGTCCTCCCCTCGGGTCCTGCTGTTGATCAGCCCGCACAGTCCCTGATAGGAATTGCCGGTATCGACAAGCAGCACATGCGCTCCCTGCTCGTAGTACTGCCTTACCATATGGTTGGTAAAGAAGGATTTGCCGCTTCCGGACGGCCCCAGTATAAACTTGTTGCGGTTGGTGATGATCCCGCGCTTCATGGGCAGGTCCGAAATATCCAGATGGAGCGGCCTGCCGGTCAGCCTGTCCGACATCTTGATGCCGAACGGCGAGGGCGAATTCCGGTAGTTGGTTTCCTGCGCAAAAAAGCACAGCGCAGGCTCAATGAAGGTGTAAAAGCTCTCCTCGCTGGGAAAATCCCCCGCATTTCCCGGCATGCCCGCCCAGTAAAGCGTGGCTGCATCCGCCGTGTTATGCCTTGGCCTGCAATCCATCAGTGCCAGGGCGCTTCCGCAGTCATTCCTCAGCTGCTTCAGGTCAGCAGCATTATCCGACCATGCCATAATATTGAAATGCGCACGGATAGAGCGCAGCCCGAAAGAATGCGCTTCATTGAGGTACTTCTCTATCCATTCCTTGTTGATCTGGTTGGCACGGCTGTAGCGTGCAAGAGAGTGCATATTGCGGGCTGACTTCTCAAACTTCTTAAGGTTTTCCTCACTGGAATCCAAAAAGAGGTACTGGTTGTAGATGTGATTGCAGCTCAGCAGCAGTCCCGCCGGAGCTGCAAAGGAAAGCCGGCAGTCGCTGCGGTCGGTCGAGAGCTTCTCGTAGCGGGTATCGGATGCCACAGCCGCAGGGAGGTCGTCCGTATCGGAAAGCGTATGAAGCGACAGCCTTTTGGATCCCACCCTAACCTGCTCAGCTCCAAGGGCAATATCTTCCAATGATGCGCCCTCCTGTTTGGAAAGGGTCAGGTACTGCTCCAGCAGGCCCCGCCTGTGATCGGTTCCCGTTAGGTCTTCCTCCGTCAGCCTATTGAGCCTGATAAGACCGCTGTCGTTGAGGATGCGCTCGAACTGCGCCACCGACTCCATAAATCTCCTGATAACCTCTGGATCCCTGACTTCTTTCGGAATCAGCGTTCCCCTGCAGAGCGATGAGAAATTGCTCTGCATCCTCATCCTTTCCCGTGTGGTCTTGGTGAGGAACAGATAGCAGCAGTGGTTCAGGAACGGGCGTTCATTGAAATGCCTCTCGAAGGATGTTGCAAGGAAACTTTGTTCCTCACCCTCCAGATTCGGATTGTAGTTTTCCTTGACATACCAGTCCTGCTTGTGCACGACCGTAAAGTCAGGCAGGGTCTTCACCGCCTTGTGCCAGGTGGAATGGATGGCCTCATACTCTGCCGATCCCGCAGTAAAAAGCTCCGGAAGGGATACGGCAAAGCAGGCCGTGACATCCCCATCCTTGGCGATGATGCAGTTCTGTTCCACCGCCAGCAGCGGAAACCTGCTCTCCAGTGTGGCTGTCTTAAACGTATTTCTCATAAGACGGCTGATTTGGCGGAACATATCAAACATCTGCGGACCGATCTGCGGCATATGATGTAGCGCGGATGTCTTTTTCGTGCCGCGATCTTCGTCAGTCCATGCTCCCCGTACTTCCTGTTCAGCGCAAAGGTCTGCCAGATGATCAAGGCCGCTCCGCCCGATCCCAGCAGCAGGCAGACAAACGAATTTACCCCTGCCATGTAGAGTATCATCACAAGGATGAGCGTACCGAGCAGGCCGCCTGCGAAGATAAACAGGTACTGCGCTTTGAGACCCCTGAATTCAACGGTCCTGCCGATGCCTTTATTGATATTGTAGTTACCCATAAGACACGTTTTAAAGGAAGAAGGAACGCAGGATCGTCGCGGCCACGATCAGGAAGATGCACGCGCCGAACCAGCTGGCCGCAGTCTTGCTCGTATCGGGGTCCCCGCTGCTGAATTTGTTGTATACCTTCACCCCTCCAATCAGCCCCACCACAGCGCCGATCGCGTAGATCAGCTGGGTTGCGGGATCAAAGTACGAGGTCACCATCTGGGTGGCTTCGGTTATCCCTGCCGTTCCGTTTCCCTGCGCCGATGCGCCGATACCCGCCAGCATCGCAAGCCATGCCGCCGGCAGGATTTTTTTTCTCTGTTTTTCCATAACCAAACACTTTAAAGTTTTGTCTTTTCCCGCCAAATGCGGGCTTTGAAACAAAGGTGTTGTGGAAACGGCAGTGCTGTTGAAAACCGACAGCCAAAAGGACTGTTTGGCATTTAATGGCTGTTTAACTGATCGGTTTGGATATTAAAAGAAAAGCCCTCTTTCCTAAACGTAGGAAAGAGGGCTTTCAAAATATGTTTTTCTCTTAGTATCTTAATTCAATATCTGTTCATCGCACAGATGTACATCATAAAAGCCTTCAAGAAAGTCATCGACCACATGTTTATCCTTTTCATTAATCAGGAAATCAATATGGTCTTCCGAAAAATCTGGGATGCCAAAGTTCTTGATATAGTTGCCGTTCAATGAATAATAATTTGAGCTGTAGGGCTTGCTAGTGGTTTTGATATAGTACCAGAATATTCTGGATTCCATAATCTTTTTTATAAGCAGCATTTCTTCGTCTGAATGGCCTATGATTGCCTGACCATTGTAGAAGAGAAGATCATTGTCATTGCTTATCACATAACTTGGAATCTTATCCGAAAACTTAGGGAAAAACATTTTATTCCCCATTTTTTCCAAGGACTGGGTCCTTCCAAATGCAAACCACTTCTCATATTTTCCGAATCCTTTATCCCTCGTTGCCAGAATGCTTTTTTTGTTTAGCAGATAGTTATAAGCCATGGGAAACTGCTCTCTTAAGAAATCTTCCTCCATTATCTTTGGCCTGTCGTCATCGCTGTATGGAAACAGAACCTTTTCAATGGCCAGGTCAATATCAACGCTCCTGCTCAGTTTATTGGAATTGAAGATATCCCTGCAGATTCCCTTTTCAATCGGATATAGATTTCCATTCTGCAGATAATAGAAGTCATTGTCTTCAGCGACCGGCCTAAATATATAAAGGTCATTCTTAAGGGTAGCGATTCCGTGCCTTGTTTTGTAGATCTCGCCAAGCGGTCTGCCCGTCGCTTCTATCTTGGATATAAGTTCGTTATTGTTCAAATTCCATCCACTCCGTGCGTTCAGACAGTTATAATTTATTCTAATGTAATCTGTTCTAAGTATCGGCATTTCTCCGTCAATGGACTTATAGTATTCCACAAATTCCTGCCCTGTCTTTTCTAGAAAGCATATGCAGGTATATGTACTTTTGGACTGGAATATCTGAAGCGTGCCAAAGTCAATAATCTTCACAGCCACATTATTTTCCTCAAAATAGGATCTCAGCGCACGGCCGTTTAGGCTCTTGAAAAAGGAATTCATTGTGATGTATCCCAAGATTCCGTTGGGTGCCAGACTTTCAAAACCAATTTGGAAAAATGGAATATACAGATCGGGGTTACCGGATGCGCATACGGCCCAATTCTGCAGGTTCTCTTTTACTGCGTCTTCCAAGTTTCGGCTGCGAACGTAAGGTGGATTTCCCACAATTATTTGAAATCCTTCAAAGTTTGGGTACACATTTTGCCAGTCAAAAATCAAAGTATCACCCTGATGTATATTAAAATGGAATTCTTCTATGTCTTCGCCTTCCGATAATGCTAAAAGGCTTAACAGTAATTTGCTTCTTGTCACCGAGTATTCCTGAATATCAAGTCCAAAAATCTGATTTTGGAATATATGCTCGTAACTATTTTCTGTTCTTCTTTTTAATTCTTTTGCTGCCGTGTAAAGAAAACCGCCACAGCCACACGAAATGTCCGAGATTTTAACCTCCTCCAACTGTCCTTCTCTCGCATATAATGACTGCTCAACAATATAATCACGAATATTAACAGGAGTATAGATTGCCCCATTTACAATTCTGTCGGAAGGAGATATAACAAACTCAAAAAGTTCAATTAAAGCCTCAATATCAAATGTCCGTATTTCATTGTTTAATATAGTTATAAAATCGTTTAAAATATTAAATTCCTGAAAATCATCCTCTTCGATTCTGTATGTTAATATAAAATGATTATTTTCTACATCAATGTTATTTACAGCTAAAAATGCAGAAATAATAAGCCTGTCCACAAACCAAGGATTTGCGGGACATTTCAGACTTAAAAACCTAGTTGCGTCTTTCATTTAAATACTTCCTAACTTTTTTGTATACCGATGGTATTCACGGTATAGATTTAATAATTTGTCTGTTAAAATTTGGTTATCAATGGTCGCTAAAAGTTTTTCGCATTCTACAATTAAGGCATCCAACTCCTGGATCTGCCAGATTATTTCATGTTGAGGCTTATGAAGTTTTAATTTAAAATACATCCATTTGCCTAACTGTGTTTGATATATAATTCTTCCATTAGCAAATCTGCTAAACTGTTTTACATATTCATCATCACACGGATCGATAAATCCCTCGTCATTCATATTATGAATTAATTCGTCACCTGTAGGCCAATGTGCCCTTTTAGAATTATTACAGGCTCTGCATGCATAAACGAGATTGGAATAATCAGTATCTTTAATTGTTTTCAGAAATTTTTGAGGAACAAAATGGTCTATTTCAAACCACACAGTTCTCCATATATCAATATCGTTACAATATCCGCAGCGAGAGTTGTAATCTTTTTTAAGCTCTTCCCTATGATCGGAATATTTAGCGACAGCAGTTTTGATGTCTCTTCTTTTTGGTGAATCTTTTCGAAATTCGATCATCTATTTTTGATTTAGTTTTTTAAGTTCTTCCAAAATTTCTTTAGTTTCACTCACAAATTCACTTAGTTTCGTAATTGAATCTCTATGGATTAAGTTTGCCGGCAGGTCTTTTCCGTCAGGATTTAGCTCATCGAAAAGGATGTACAGTTTAGTAAGTTCTTCTTCTTCTTGAATCTCTAATCCATTATTATTTCTCTTTTCTATAAGATGTTCAATTTTTGAATTTGTATCCTCAATTTTCTTATAATAATTAGATATATTTGAATGGATTTTTGTTCTGAAAACTTCCAGCTCTTCTCTTTCACGGTCATTCTCCACAGACAGGATATTTTTATTATAGATAATATGAACATCGTCTGTCTGCCCTATAGCCTGAGTAGGATAGGAAGTCAGCATTACCAAAGGAAAATGAGGTTTTAATCTCTTAATTTCTTCAACTATTTTGTTACCGTTAAAAGGCACTTCTGCATTTTCTTCCAGCAAATAATCGGTTACGATGGCGTTGAGATCGCTTGAAAGCAAAAGCTTAAGAATTTCTTCGACCGAAGATTGAGGATTTACTTCGATTCTCAATATATCAAAATCATTTTTGAAAGTCTGGTAAAAGGTATTTATCCAACCTTTATCTTCGTCAATATAGGCAACTTTATATTTCATGCTCTTGTTTTGAAAATTATTTTAAAGGATAATCCATCGTCCATCTTTATGATTGATATTGATGAATTATTATATTCTTCTATTATTGTTTTAACTATGTAAAGACCTAATCCCGTACCAATTTTGGTGCCTTTATTATCCGTTTTAGACGACTCATTCAGATTAAAAATTTCTTCCGGATTATCTCTGTATTTTGTATCTAAACCTTTGCCATTATCGGAAAAGATGATTTCAATATCAGTGCCTTTCTTCTGGCATGTAATTTCAATCTTCTTCTTTTCCCTATTGTATCCATAATGTGCATTAATTGAATTAGACAATAAGTTATTAAAAATCGAATCCATATTTACCTCAAAAGCCCTGATCACATGATCACTATCGTCCAGTTTAATTAAATGAAGTGTAATGTTCCGCTGTTCAAGAGCTTTACTCCAATTGGCTTTAAAACTTTCAAAATATTCAGAAAAATTTAAATTTTTTCTTTCACGTTTATCAATTTTTAAAGTACTCAAAGAATAATCCAGCCAATGTTTCAACTTAACGTCTTCATCACGCATTAAATCAATCATATAAAAAGGATTATCGTCTTTATCAAGACTCTCCTCCAATTGTTTATAATCCAAATGGTTCTTAAGCTCATCAACTAGATACTTAGTTCTTGGGATTAATCTTGCCCTTAAACTCCTTACTTCATGTGCAAAAGATGAAATAATAAGGCCAACGCTTGCAAGACTTCGCAACAACCTCAGTTCTTCATCTTTTTTCTCATTCTCCTTCTCCAGAATCAGTATAGCGTCAGCCATATCTTCCTCCGACTCAGAATAGCCTTTGTTTTCATTTGAGGACTGCCCTTCATTTTCTCTTCCCTCATTTTCTCTTCCCTGATCTTCTGCCCCTACATTTTCCTTCCGTTCGTCCTTCTGTTTTCTTATTGCTTCGGCCTGCTCCTTGGCTTTCCTTAATTTTTCAGCTTCTCTATTGCTTATTTTATACAACTCTGAAAGATTATACATGATGATATTACGATCTCTTTCAAATAAGGATATAATTTCCCTAAGTATATTTTTAAACAAGTCAAATTCGTCATTTTCAATTAAGCCCTCACGACCGGATTTATCTTGAAAACTTGTGTTATGCAGCCTTGAAATTTTAATTGTTCCTGCTATTTGGTTCGGCCTGATTCTATATCCTCCTAACCTCTGACCTGCACCGCCGGGACTTTGAGCTTGCCTTTCACCTAATCGTAACCAGTCATCGCCGTTTTCGCCGTATGGCCTTATTCTAAAATCATCTCTGAATATTTTAATTCCTCCGAACTTTTTTAGCCATGATCTTCTTTCTGCACTGTTAATGCTTTTGTACGGGTACTTTTTTAAGTCACCATCCACCTTATCATCTGCAACTGTAAGCTTTAGAAAATAAAAAGTAAAATCAAATTTACCAATCTTATCAAGTAGATTTTGATCAACCTTATGAGTCAAATTCGCAATAGGTATATTTAGCTGTATTTTTTCGCTTTTAAAATCTTCAAGTTTAAATGGAGACTCTTTCATCATTTCCATCTCAAAGAGCTTGGAATATCTGTTTTCTAACGCATCAATATCAAGTTCATTTCGAATTATATCAACTTTTAAGATTTTATCGTCGTTTTCATTGTAAGACGCTTTTATTTTATAATCAAAATCATCATAATAGGCTCTTTTTACTGTACCGTATTCTTCCGGATTATTTAGAACAAAAAATTCAATTCCAAAATCATTCTGCTCTTCTGGCGGAAGGAGCATCTCGAGATTGCCGAATAATTTAACGAGTTTCTCATCATTCCATTCGTCATTTAACTCAGTGATTTCAATCACAGTACCAGATTTGAAATTTACCGCTTCTAAAATCTTTACAAGTTTAGAGTAATCTTTAAACCTGTCAACAAGTTCTCTCTGCAGCGCTAGGTCTTCTTTTTCTAACAGAACTGCTTCTACATCCGACACAGTCGCTCCTACCTTGTCAAAATCCTTCCAATCGACTGTCCATTCAAAACCTATACTTTCACTGTTTGGTATGAGCTTAGTACTGATAACAGCATTCGAATCTATTTCAGCGGAGCTGTCATCATCCGTTAAAACCTCCAGCATTGTAGGCAACGATGTCATATTGGTTAGCATTCCCAACCTATTTAAAGCAAAACGACCAATCCCTTTAGCGCCTGTTTTAACTCTATTTCCCTTCGTCGTATGTTCATACAGTTTGTTATCAGTACCGATTGTCATCCATTGGTTCTGAATGATCAAATCATTCATACCAATTCCATTGTCGATGATATAAATCGAACTGCCTTCCTTATCAAACTTCTCTATTATGCTTTCTAGACCTTCTGCATCTATGAATTTCTCTTTTCTAATTTTCAAGTCAAAAATTAAGATGCACTTGCTTGCATCCGCGTCATAAGTATTTTTAACTAATTCAATTACAGCACCCTCTTCCGTTGAGAAATTTTCTAAGCCAATCAATTTTGCAGTTCTTGCCGAAACCTTAAAAGGTAATTTTGTAGTTTTATTAGACATCAAAGGAAATATTAATTTTTATTTAGTTTTCTCTATTTGGAAAAAATATAAAATAAAACCTTTTCTGGTTATTATTTATACTGTTTGCTTAACTGTATTGGTACTATTAAATTTTTATCTTTTCAGTTCTTTGCCAATTCCATTCTGACAATTGTTTTTTCAACTGATTTTCGTACGTGCTGTAAAGATATTGATTTTTCTATATTCTGAGGCGTCAACCAAAACAATTCCTTTAATAATAAAAATAGGGAGTCTGGCTTACGCAAACTCCCTAATGTCGAAATCATTAAGATCATTTTTTCTGTCTGGTGCATATTGATTTAGATTTAAAGAAGAAAGCTTCCCGTCCAACAGCTCTGCCATTTTCCGGGAAGCTCCTTCCATCGAATTCTCCAGTAGGTTAAATAATTCGGTTCCTTGTATTTTCTGAATCAACGCTGCTGCTGTTTCCTTTTGGGATAGCTCCAGGTCTTCCGCCTGCAGCATCATCCCCACTGAGCTTAATTCTTCGAAGGTAACCCCTTGGGTAAAACCGCTATTACCATTGGAAATTCCAAAATTGTTCCACTCTTCCTCCTCCTGCTCAAAATCAGGCAGATATTCATTTGCATCATCGAGTTCATCCTGCCAATCTGTTAGGTGTTGTTCCCTACTGATTTCTGCATCAAAATTATGCACTTCATCTCCAGCTGCCTTGAGATGCCAGTCATTGGCATCCTGTGGCGCTAAAAGGCTTTTGAAACCCTTGGGCCGTCCGATTATATTGGGCACTTTTGCACTGCTTTTTATATATCCCGTTTTTTTTCCTGGATTCGATACTCTTGCTGGAAATTTATCATGCACAAGCAGTACTATGATTATCAGCAGGCATATTACGATTAATGTTTCCATACTACATTATTGGTTTATACTTCTCATTAAAACTTGCAATGATCTGACCGCCGAATTCCTGAAAATGGTATTCAAGCAGATTGTCCAAATATCCGTATATAGTGATTTTGTCCTCACCAATCACCTGTACGATGCGCGTCAGCTTCTCATGAAAATCAGGACGTATGTAGACAGTTTTGCCGTTTCGGGCATTGGTCTCCGGTCTTTTGAAAAAGATAGCCTCATAATCTTCCAGATGCTTTTTTTTCTTCCCGCGCTCAATCGGGCTTGGCTTTTCTGTCGGGGCGATTGCCTCTCCAATCTTATGATCCTCCAGCCGTATTCCATCTTTCTTAACCCCATCAGCCATAAGGCTCATCATCAATTCTTCATTGATTTCATTAGTGTCCCTGTCGATGTTTTCTTTTCCCATGGTCTTAAGAATTTACTACTTCCAAAAATTCTGCAATGAACTGGTCCATTCGGCAGGCTTTCATCAGCCGCTCGTCCGCAGGCAGCAAAGTGGAACGGAAAACCGTCTTGGCCGCAGCTTCGCTTTCCTTTCGGAACCTGGTGCTGTTCATGACCTGCGTGCGCATAACTTTTAATCCCAGTTCACCGATAAGCTTACTGTACAAGTCGTAAAGAGGAGATCGTTCACGGCCGTCTACCTGATTCCAAAACAGATTTATGCTTTTAATCGACGTGCTTCCTTTCTTCATTATAACATCATTCATGAGCTGGGTAAATACCAGCGAACTCTCCATTACAACACGATCAGCGGTTATAGGGGTAAAAATATGATGCATCCCTGCAAGTGCCTTTAAAATTCCCGGAGTATTTACTGTTCCAGGAAGATCAAAAAAAATAAAATCAAACCGAAGGTCTGAAGAATCCAAAAACTCGATTGCGTCCTGCACGACACCTTCCGCCTTATGTTCCATAATGGGATACGCTTTTTTGTTTATCGCCGTAAACTGCCTGAATGCGGTTTTTTTGAGAAACTCGTTTTCCATCACCATTCCCAAATCGCGATTCTTCATTTTCACAAGGCTGTACTGCGGGAAATCCGCATCAAATACTGCCACATTATAACCCTGACGGTAATGCAGTTCACTTGCTACAAGGGCAGTAAAAGTAGATTTGCCTACACCTCCTTTCTGGGAGGAAAAAGCAATAAATTTTGTTTTGTTTTCCGATTCCATATTATTCTTCGTTTAAATGATTAAAAAAAAATGTGCTGTAATGCAATTATTTCCAGACGTATGTGTGCAGATGAGTACGTACATATCTACAGCAGTTCGTACAGATTCGAGCATTTATATGCGACAACAATTATCTGCTTACAGAGCTCCTGTCATAAATAATTTTATACCTAAAACCCTATATCTGTATACAATCGCCTGCAAACAGAGAGTTATATATACTTACACTCGCTGAAGCCTGCACATAGCAAAGTCTACCTGTACAGGTACTTATAAATCCCTCTTTCTAAGCACATAACAACATACCTACATCTGTACACTGCTATGTAAGGGCAAAGAAACAAGGATATCAACCTTGATATGTGATTAGGGAATGCATTGTCTTTCATTGTCGCAGTTTGCTGTAACCACTGAATGTATTGATGCGCTAAAGAGTCTGTTACTTTGTATTATCTTGAATATCAGACAATAACCCAAATCAAATCTAAATCTGGGAGACAGAGACGAACAGTCAAAACCTGTTCCTCCCTCCTACATCAAAGCCGTCCCGCAGGGCGGATTTTTCTGTGTTCACCAGAACACGGCAAGTTGTGTTTTGAGGCACTCGAAATTCGAATGGTGCCTCAAAACAACTTGCCCTGCCGGGGGCTGGAAAACCCTTCCGAAGTCAGGGTTTTAAATTACGCTAAAAATGAAATAATATGGATGGGGAAAAATATGAAGGACGCAAAAAACCGGGGCGAACACCGAAAGCGGAACCGAGTATACATCGGCATGTTTTTCGGCTTACAGACAGGGAGAACGCAAAACTGCTATCACTTTTTGAAGCCTCTGGAATTGACAATAAGGCAAAATTTATTATTGCCAGACTCTTCGAAAAAGAGCTCAGGACGATAAGGATCGACAAGGGAACCGTTGACTTTTACATGCGTCTGACCAATTTTTACGGACAATTCCGTTCCATCGGAGTGAACTACAACCAGCTTGTGAAACTGCTGTACAGACATTTTTCGGAGAAAAAGGCAGCTGCATATCTCTATAAACTGGAAAAACAGACTGCTGAAATGGCATCCTTATGCCAAAAAATCATCCAGCTGATACAAGACTTTGAAGAAAAATTCCAAAAAAAATGATTGCAAAAATCGGCAGGGGCAGCAACTTATATGGAGCATTGGCATACAATCAGCAGAAGGTTGATAAGCAGAAAGGCAAGATTCTATATTCAAACAAGATGATCGAGACTGCTGACGCAAAGTATTCCGTTGCGCAACTGGCACAGTCATTCGCTCCCTATCTGGCGGCAAACCGCAGAACGGAAAAGCACACGCTTCACATTTCGCTGAATCCGGATCCTAAGGATGATGTTTCCGATGAAAAATTCAGGAAGATGGCAGAGCGGTATATGCGCGAAATGGGCTTTTCAGAACAGCCCTACGTGGTCTTCAAGCATACCGATATAGAGCGGCGGCACATTCATATCGTAACGGTCTGTGTGGATGAGCAGGGGAAAAAAATCTCGGACAAGTTTGAAAAGATGCGTTCCATGAAAATCTGCCGTGATTTGGAGTCAGACTACGGACTTAGACCAGCAACAGATTGCAAGCACATTGAGAATGAGAAAATCATGCGTCCGGTACATTACGCGGCAGACGACCTGAAAAACCAGATCACTGCGGTACTTCGGCATCTGCCTGATATATACAGTTTTCAGTCCTTGGGGGAATACAATGCATTGCTTTCCCTTTTCAAAATTACCTGCGATAAGATCGAGGGAGAATTACAGGGAAGAATGCGTAGCGGCCTTCTGTATTTCCCATTGAACGAAATTGGCGAAAAAGCTGGCCGACCTCTAAAAGCATCCAGGCTGGGAACAAAAGCTGGTCTGGAAGCCTTGAATCGGCATTTTTCTAAAAGCAGGTTGGAAATGAAAGACAGCCCTGTCAGAAAGCAATTGCAGAGTTCAGTTTCAAAGGCCTTGCTTTCCTCCCACGACGAGCAGTCCTTTAAAAAACTGCTTGCCGAGATTGGCATCAATGCAGTATTACGGAGAAATGTCAATGGGCGTATTTACGGAGCAACTTTTGTCGACCATCACTCAAAAAGTGTGTGGAATGGCTCCCGCCTTGCAAAGGAATTGTCTGCGAACAGCTTAAACGAACATTGGACAGATGGTAATAAAAAAAATATCAAAAATTCAGCGCTGCCACAAACAAAATTTTCTGATCAACAAAATATGGACTCATTTACCCAAGAGCAGCATCATTTCTTTGATTTCCTAAATGGAAACTTAGAGCACAATGAGAGATTGGTAATGGAACTGGGGACTCTTCTGCCCACTATGCAAGACGAAAATTTTGAAGAGCTGCAGTTTGTAAGGAAAAACAGGAAAAGAACCAAACGCCGTAAATAGACATGATATCCGTGCCAGACAAAGCCTTTTATGGCCACGCATTACATTGTGATAATCCATAGGATTAAAAACATATATCTTAAAAGCAACAGTTTAATAATTACAATTATGCAGGGAGAAGATGATTTAAGGGGACTTGCCAAAATTATGGCATTCATGCGTGCGGTTAGCATACTCGTTTTAATGATGCATTTTTACTGGTACTGTTACCAATTCTTTCTTGCAAGAGGATGGACACTGGAAACAATAAATACTATTTTGCGCGGTTTTGACCGCACTGCCGGACTGTTCACGAATGTTCTGTACACTAAGCTGTTTGCCCTGCTCCTGCTTTTCCTCAGCTGTCTGGGAAGCAAGGGTGTCAAAAACGAAAAGATCACTTGGAATAAAATTTATCCGGTTTTAGGTCTTGGATTGGTATTGTTTTTCTTGAACTGGTTCCTGCTGGAGATTTCGTTATTTTTGTACATGCTTTCTTCTGCAATAGGCTATGCCGCTTTGATGGTGGCAGGGGTATGGATCAGCCGAATTCTTCGAACCAGACTTATGGAAGATGTGTTTAACAATGAAAACGAAAGTTTTCAGCAGGAAACAAGGCTGCTTGAAAACGAATATTCAGTTAATCTCCCAACCAGCTTTTACTATAAAAACAAATGGAACCGCGGCTGGATCAACATCGTAAACCCCTTCCGCGCCACCATTGTGCTGGGTACTCCGGGATCAGGAAAATCCTATGCCATAATCAACAGCTACATCAAGCAGCAGATAGAGAAAGGTTTTGCAATGTATATCTACGATTTCAAGTTTGACGACCTTTCCACCATTGCCTACAATCATTTGCTGCATCATCATGATAAGTATCCTGCCAGACCAAAATTCTACATCATCAACTTTGACGATCCTAGAAAAAGCCACCGCTGCAATCCTCTGAATCCTGCTTTTATGACGGACATCTCGGACGCCTACGAGGCGGCCTATACCATTATGCTCAACTTGAACCGAAGCTGGATACAGAAGCAGGGAGACTTTTTTGTGGAGAGCCCCATAATACTTCTCGCTGCAATCATCTGGTTTCTTAAGATCTATGAAAATGGAAGATACTGCACCTTTCCCCATGCAATCGAACTGTTAAATAAAAAATACGCCGATGTCTTTACGATTCTTACATCTTATCCGGAACTGGAAAACTACCTTTCCCCCTTTATGGATGCATGGAAAGGAGGAGCCCAGGATCAGCTTCAGGGACAGATAGCTTCCGCAAAAATTCCGCTGTCAAGGATGATTTCTCCAAGCCTGTATTGGGTGATGACCGGTGATGACTTCTCGCTGGATATCAACAATCCCAGGGAGCCCAAGATATTATGCGTGGGCAATAATCCCGACCGCCAGAATATCTATTCCGCTGCTCTCGGATTATACAATTCCCGAATCGTAAAGCTGATCAACAAAAAAGGGCAGCTGAAAAGCTCTGTGATAATAGATGAGCTTCCGACCATCTATTTCAGGGGGCTGGACAATCTAATTGCGACAGCCCGAAGCAACAAGGTGGCAGTTTGTTTGGGTTTTCAGGATTTCTCTCAGCTGAACCGTGATTACGGGGACAAGGAAAGCAAGGTGATCCAGAATACCGTCGGCAATATCTTCAGCGGGCAGGTTGTCGGGGAAACGGCAAAGAGCCTTTCGGAGCGGTTCGGCAAGGTGCTGCAGAAAAGACAGAGCATATCAATCAACCGAAGCGATACCTCCACGTCCATTTCCACGCAGCTCGACAGCCTTATTCCGGCATCCAAAATCTCAACACTGACCCAGGGGATTTTCGTTGGTGCGGTATCGGATAATTTCGACCAGCGCATCGAGCAGAAAATCTTTCATGCGGAAATCGTGGTGGACAGACAGGATGTTGACCGTCAAGAGAAAGGCTATCAGCCCATTCCTGAGATCATGGCTTTTATGGACGCAGAGGGACGCGATAATATGAAACTGGAAATTCACGCCAACTATAGGCAGATCAAAAAGGATATAATCGTGATTATTGAGGATGAGCTGGACCGTATTGCCAAAGACCCTGACCTGCAGCATCTCGTGGTTAAGGAGAACAAAAAAGAGGATAAATGAAAACATTATCCTCTTTTCTTTTTTAGAGCCTATAAAATTAACGGCGAAAATTTCCAAAAATCTTTCGACTGGGTTATTACCTGCTTTATTTACTTTTCCTTCCTTAATTCCTTCTCTATAAAAGCTCTTAATTCTGCTTTGTCAGGAAGCTGCAGCTGATATTGGCTCACAAATATTTCAAGATCGCTATCCCCAATCGCATATTCCACCAGCGTCTTATTCTGGCTGGTCACAAGAAGGATTCCAACGGGCGGATTGTCGCTGCCTGCCCTAATGTTCTTGCTGTAGAAACTCAGGTAGGCTTTAAGCTGGCCTATATGTTCATGTTTTGCATTTTCAGTCTTCAGTTCCACAAGGACATGGCACTTCAGTATCCGATGGTAAAAAACCAGATCGACAAAATAATATTCGCCGCCGATGAGCAGCCTTTTCTGCCGCGCCTCATAGCAGAACCCGTTTCCCAGTTCGAGCATAAACTGCTGCAGATGTTCTATTAAAGCAGATTCCAGCTCGTTTTCCTCAATCAGTTTGGGCTGTGCCAGATTTAGGAATTCAAAAAAATAGTGCGACTTGACCATGTCCTGGATATCCTGCGGGGCAATGCTTCTGAGCACCTCTGCAAAGGAGTGCTGATGGTTCTGCGAAAGTCCTATTCTTTCATAGGTAAGGCTGTCGATCTGTCTCTTGAGTTCTTTTACAGTGGGCTGCGTTTCGAGGATAAGAAGCTCGTAGAATCGTCTTTTGGAGCTGTCGCCAATCTTGATCAGCTCGGTAAAATGGCTGTAGGAGACAGACTGGAACAAGCCGTATAAGTGGGATTGGCCACCCTCTTGAAAAGACCCGTAAAATTCTTGGGTTGCCGACCCAAGAATTGACAAACTATGATTTTCAATAATAAAATCCTCAAAAAATACATCAGGAAGAAAACTCTTAAGGTCTTTTTCTAAAAGTGCATGGATCTGCGGATACCTTTGATAGAACTGCCTGCATCGGGAGAGCTCCGGCGCGGTCAATCCTTTCACGGAGATCCTTTTGGCAAGGTTTTCAAGCAGCTTCACGCCGTACTCCGCCCGGTCGCTTCCGTGCTGCTCGAACTCGACAATATAAAAGCCCGTAAGCCAGTTTCTCAAGGTGATATGCATATTCACCGCCTTGACGGCATTGGTCCTTAAATAATCGCTGGTCTGCTGTATCCTTAAGCTTAGTTTTTCAAAATTCATCTTCATGCAGTATTGGTTTCTTTAATAAGCCAGACATTTTTTTTGCGCTTCTGATCATAAATGATTTCCGATCGGGCTTTACTTTTTTGCAAATTCAAATGAAGTCTCAGCCTTGCCATTCATCACGATATACGCATCAAATGATTTTCCTGCTCTGCTTTTCATTCCCTTTATTAGCGGGGTTCTCCCCGTACGAAGCAGGATTTCGATATCAGCCGGACTGATCTTTACGCCGCACACATTCCGGAACTGGATCCACCTGCAGTCCTTTTCCGGGCATTTGACGGCAGTTTCGCTTACAATCATCCTTCCTGTCCTGCACTTGGGACAGCAGAGTTCCGGCGCCGTAATCTGCGGAACGGAAACTTCAAGCAGTTCCTTTGTTATGCATTCGGCATAGGATTCCATCTGCTTTTGGAATGCCGCCGCGTCTGCCTCTTTGTTTTCAATCTTCCGCAATTCGGTTTCCCATTGGGCCGTCATCGCCGCATCGGCAATCCTTTTATCCTTCACCAGCTCATACACCATAAGTCCCTTCTCGGTTGGAATCAATGATTTTCCTTGTCTTTGGATATACTTGCGGTCAAACAGTGTTTCAATAACCGCTGCCCTTGTCGCGGGCGTTCCCAGACCGATGCTCTGCAGTTCCCTGCGGTCTTCGAGACTGTCTGCCTTTTTTCCTGCGTTCTCCATAGCGGATAAAAGTCCGGCTTCGGTGTAAATTGACGGCGGGCTGCTTGTCTTCTCAACGACTGCGCACTTTTTGATTTTAAGCTCATCGCCTTTCTTGATTTCAGGGAGTTCCTGTCCGGGCTCCCCGCTGCCAAAAAAGCGGCCTTGTACACCCCGCCAGCCGGATTCGATGATCCTGCTGCCAGCTAGGATAAAATCAAAATGCAGCACCTGCAGATTTATCATGGTAATCTCCTTAATGCACGGCTCGGATACTGCTTCAAGCAGCCTTCCGGCAATAAGATTGTAGACAGACGTCTCCTTTGCAGGTAGCGCCGATGGGATTCTTTCGGTAGGCAGCAAACCGTGGTGGTCGGTTACGCCCGCTTCGCTGACGATCCTTTTGTTCAGGCGTCCCAGTTTCAAAGCCGATATCGCCTCCCTGCAATTTTCGCGCTGCCCCAATGCTTTTATAAGGCGGGGTATCTCTTCCCAAAGATCTTCGGTAATATTTCTGCTCCCCGTTCGCGGATAGGTGATGAACTGCTTTTCATAAAGGCTCTGTGCAATGTTCAGCGTTTCAACGGCCGAGAGGTTCAGGTCCGTGCTGGCCTGCTTCTGCAGTCCAGTGAGATCGAAAAGCAGAGGGGGATGCTCTATAGATTTTTTGACCTCCACGGACGATACCCAGGCTGTCGCCGCATTTCTTTCAATGGACCTGAGCGCTTCCGATGCCTGCCTTTTATCGTCCCATCTCTTTTGGCTGATGCTTGTGAAAAGTGTAAAATCCTTGCTGTGCGACAGCTGGAGCTGCCAGTATGGCTCTTCGGTGAAGGCTTTATTTTCCAAATAGCGCAGGCATACGAGCGCCAGTGTCGGCGTCTGAACCCTTCCAAGGGAATAAGCCCGGTTACCCTGGGCAGCGCTCAAGGCCCGAGAGGCATTGATCCCTACAAGCCAGTCAGCCCTGCTTCGAGCCTGTGCCGCAAGGTACAATCCGTCAAGATCAGAGCCAGGCCTCAGATTCTCCAGCCCTTTCCTGATGGCTTTCTCGGTAAGACTGCTGATCCATAGGCGGACAAAAGGTTTGCCGCATTCAAGGTATTCATAGATATAGCGGAAAATCAGCTCACCCTCACGGCCTGCGTCGGTGGCCGCTATGATCAAGTCGCTCTGACCAATAACATATTTGATAACTTGCAGCTGTTTCACAGCACCTGCATCAGCGGCGTAGCCATTTTCATTTTTTTGTTTCCGAACAGTTAGTAGAAAGGGATCTGGAATTATCGGGAGGGCCCCATTCTCAAAGCCCCTGATGCCGTATTCCTCCGGCAGGCCCAGGCCCACCAGATGTCCTAAAGCCCAAGTAACAAAATAGCCGTTTCCTGCCAGGTAGCCATCCTTTTTTTCGGTGGCTCCCAGCAGTACGGCTATCTCCCTTGCAGTACTTGGTTTCTCTGCAATAACAGCTTTCATGGCGCTTTACATTTTGCGTCCTTTTGACTTGGTTTCAGCCTGCTGCTCTTCCTGCTGTTTCTGCGTATTTGGACCCGACTGGCCGGATCTTAAAGGTTCCTGCAGCTTTTTGGTCGCCTCATTGGTTTTACCCTCTGAATTCACCGCCGTCTGTACTTTGTTTTCCTCAGCAGGCTTCGCCTGTTCCTTCATTTTTAACGGGTTGTCGAATGAAAACTCGGTCCTGCCGCTCTCCTTGTTGAAAGTGATGTATCCGTTATACTCCCTGCCTTTCTTGTCTATAAGACCGCTGATGTATACGGTCTGGCCGTCCTGCAGCTTCTGGTGCTGCTGCTCGTCAAGTTCTTTTCCCCTGAAGATTTTTGGTGCTTCCCCAGTCTGGTTCTCTCCATTGCCCTGAACCTGTCTGCTGCTATTGTTTCTGTCGAAGAGAAATTCCACGAAACGCTTGTCCGCGTTGAACTGCACCGTGGCGTCGAACGGTTCCCCTTTTTTCGAAATCATCCCTTCCAATGGCAGCGGTTTTCCTTCCAATAGGGTCTGCTTTTGATCTTCGCTCAGTTTTACCCCTTTTATTTCATCGGGTATTTTGATGTAATCGGCCCGAAAAGCCACTACTTCATTGGTCAGCCTGTCCACGCTGATCACCGAAGGAAGAACCTCGTCGGTCTTCGGATTGGTCAGATTGACCACGCGTCCCATGTTTCCCGTTTTCAGCAGGTTGTCCTTGTCCTCCCTGCTGAACTCATGGCCGAAGAAGGGATAGTTCAGGTTGGGCCCTTTTCGGATGCCGTGTATGGCGACCACAACCTCTCCCTCCTCGTTCATTTTAAGGGACAATCTGGCATCCAGCCTTGTGACGGCAGTCCCAAGATTTAGGCTTATGGGCACGAGCTCGTTTGTTTTGTAGCCTTTGAGCATGGGCTCCAGAAGGTTCAGTTTCTCAAGTTTTTCCTTGCTGAGCCCAAGATGGTTCATGGTCTCCCAGTCGATCTGTTCCGGCTTGTAGCGGTATTCGCTCGTCTCGGCATTTGTCTGTGTTGCTTCCATATGATTTTTATTTATTGGATTATTCTCTTTATTGTCCTGTGCAGGTTCACTCGCTTTAATTTCATGCTGCTGCATGAGCAGTTCTCCCTGCGGCGTCGGATTGTCTGCATGCTGCTGCATTTCCTTTGCCGTATCAACGCCAATGGCAAAGGGAACCTTGAAAAATGAAAAGTTGGTGGGATTTTTCAGCTGGCTCAGAAAATTGGAAAAGAAATTGGAGAAGAAATCGCCGTTCCTGTCCACTCTCATAAATTGGTTTTGGTTTTTATCTGTGGGGTCTACGGTCTGCATTTTTCCATTTTCATCGATGCTTTTGACTGCCTGGATTTTCTTTTTTTCTTTATCAAACACAAGCAGGATGTCCGAGAGTTCCTCCGGCCATTTCGCTTTTTCAGCGGATTGTTCACTCATGACTTTGTTTTTTTGGTTAATAATCGAAAGTAATGCCCGCGCCCGCGCAAATGTTACTGCTGACGCCTGCTGTCCGCCTTAGTCTCCAATCGGCTTCTTCCTGGCGGTATGTGCGGAAAAACTGTCCCTTATGAATTGCTGAACGTCCGAAAGCTTGTAATAGATCTTGCCGCTGATTGAATAATAGCAGAGCCTTCCCGAGGACCTGTAGCGCTGAAGGGAGCGAGAACTTATTTTCAGCATCTGCAGGACATCCTGGTTGTCAAGCAGCTCCTCCCCGTCTATGTCCATATTTTTCCTCCTGCTTTCGCTGACCATCTCGCCCAGGATGTCGAACCGCTCCATAATGCGTTCCATCCAGGCCATGAATTCCAATCTCTCCACATTCATAATCCAGTAATTTTGAGTTGCACACCGCAAAATTGTATAATACGCAGATCAATACCTGCCAAGTCGTGCCCATTGGCAGATTCATTTTTTTTTATGTAGTGCCGCAATAAATCAGCCCCATTTGTCCGCACGCGGTCAAATGGGGCCTTCAAAAAATTGGGATGCCAGTCCCTGCCAATTGGCTCTTATGGGTAAAAAAGGAAAACTTTTAGGCCGTTAATCCGCAGCTGTTTAAAGCTCTTTGTCCATGTACTGCTCCAGGGACGTCTTAAGGTGGTCCAGAAAAGAAGTCCTCGTTCCAGCCCTGTCTTTCATCCTGTGGAATGAATGATGCACATCGCCCAGCGGAATGCGGAAAAGCAGCTGAAAAACAAGGGTTATCCTGCGTATTCCGATCTTTCCGTGCGATACAACTCCAGAGGCATAAAGCGCATAGATAAGTTCAATTAGCGCGTTTTTGGAATCCGTCCAGAAAATTTCTTTGGAAAATTCCGTCCCTCCCGCAAAAGAATCCGTAGATACTTCTGGATTTATCTTCGTGGTAAGATAATTATAGATAAGCTCATTGGCGATGATCCTCGCAATCTTATTGTCATAATAGGTCGAGAACCTGTGGTCGATCTCGAAAACATAGCTGTTCAGTCCATCGCTGTAATTGATCTTTCCTCGCAAAAAATATTCATCATCCCGGTCATTTCTCCCCGACTTGTAGTAGCGGTAGAAGTGTGTGCTGAAGATGCATTCCTTGAACTGGGCTTTGAGCTGCTGGAGATGGCTCATGAAAAATTTCTGATGGACCTGCCCTTCCTTGACCGGACAGATGGTCTCAATGCGGAAAACTTTATTATAGAACATCAGTTTGCCCAGAATCAGGGGTTTGATGTTCCTGAAAAAGTCTATTTCCTCCGCTTCGTCCTCGAATCCCTTTTCAAGCACATGCTGCCGTACAGTTTGAAGCACCTCCTTCAGATAGAGCGTCATCTGATGGGCCTCATCAATGAGATGGGCGGTCTGGCAGGATAATTTGTCTTCTTTAATGCTGATTTGGGAAATAATGGAATGCAGTGAATTCATACTCGAAGGATTTAATGTAATATCTTTTACAAAAATTCCGGGCGCAGCAAAAAAGTGCACTGCCTGCCGTTATTGGTTTGGCAGCAGAAGCAGTCATTACGCCGTTCTCAAAAATAAACCTGCTGGTAAAAGATAGTACGGTTAGGTGAATTTATTAGCATAATCGAATAGGTGACGTATTAAAACTTGAGGCTCAGACGGTACTGGGTTGGTGAAAGCCTGGTATTCTTCTTGAAAAAACCGCTGAACGCCGCAGGGCTGTCAAAGTTGAGCTGTTCGGCAAGCTCGGAAACGGAAAGCTGCGTATCGGCCAGAAGCAGATAGGCCTCCGACAGTACGGCCATTTCTATAAAGCGTTTGGCGGAAATCCCCAAAACTGCTTTTACGGCTTTGCCCAGGTGGCCGCTGCTGACAAATAGACAATCGGCATAAAATTTCACATTATGGTGCCTGGGCGAATTCTGCTGCACCAGGCCGATAAAATCCATTACGATCTTATCATTCCGGTAGTGTAGGATTGCCCTGTTTTTGCCGTACTTATAGCGCAGGTCGATGTACTCGTAAACTATCATATTGAAGTACAGCAATACCATTTCGTCCTTGAAGACTGCATGCCTGCAGCCGATCTTTTTCTTCAGCAGCCGCAGAAGCGATACGACATGCCGCAGTTCCTTCCCGTTAACTGCAAGAACGGGAGATTGCTGTCGGGCAAAAATTTCCATATAGCCCGCACCGAACCTTACTATCCTGCTGGAAACGGCAAATTCCGCAGTACAGGACACCAGCCATATGCGGTGAAGCCCGGAGAGGGAATCGACCTCGGCGCTGCCCGGAACAGCATAGATATCGCCGGCACATATTTCCGCACTGGAGGAAGATTCTGCGAACTTGATGGAACCCGACACCACCGCTAAAAGGGTAATCCAGCCCGGAACCAAAAATTTGGAAAGCGCTTTGGCTGATGCGATATCATAAAGATAAACCACCTTAAGCTCATCCCACCAAAGACTGTCTGTTAGTGTATTCAAAATATTGATTGTATTTGCATGTAATTTTACGTGAAGAGCTAATCTTTCAGGGACCGGCTTTTTTTCGTGCAAGCCAGCCGCATGTCACAAAAAAGATAAATAGTATATTGACCAGTATGGCTAGAAGGACATAAATAAAGTGCCGTATTCCCGAATACTTGATCTCGCCGCCGTTTACATAGCCCACTATCTCGTCATAGCTCATAAGATCTACCACAAGATAGAGGCTAGCCAGATTCAGTGCTATAAGAATGACGCAGGTGAAGATTCCCGCAGATTTCTTATAACGTTCCGAAAGGATGTGCAGGATCACTCCAAGACGCCGTGCTTTTGACATATTCCCACGGCGGCCGCCATTTTAAGTCCTAAGACAACGTTCTGCTCGGATGCGAAAACTGTCTGGGCGATCCTTGTCACGGACGTTTCCCAATCCTTGTCCTTTCTTTTCCTTTCAGTGGAATAGCGGACAACAGAGGATGTTGTCAGAAGCATTTGTTTGTCAGCTGCGCTGAGCGAAGAATTTGCCTGCACATCCTGTTCGTAGGAAACAATCTGGGCATAGAAAGTCTGATAAGGATCATCGGCATGCAGCGTGAGCAGGCTTTCCAGCTGCATCAGGCTGGTTCTGGCTTTTTGACCGAGTATGGAGGACAGAAGAATGTCATCCATCGTTGCCTCACTGCCAACTATGGAGGTGAGCTGATGAATCCTTTGGTGCAGTACCGCGTCATTTGTCATTCCATCGAGCTCGGGATAGGTATCGGCTATGGAGTCTATCATTGCCGCGGCATGTTCCACTGAATTCAGTTCCAGACCGTCCGTATCCAGAATGTCGAGGATTTTGCTGTAAAAGTTTCCCGCAGCATCATACGGATTCTCGGGATTTGAGGGGCCAGTGGTTTCCTCTTTAGAGGCCTTTGAGGTATTTGTGTTTTCAATTTTTCCCTCTGTAGTTTCATCGGAGCAGGCAATAACAGCAAAAGGCAGTATTGCCAGCCATAGTTTGATTTGTTTCATCTTTGATGTGTTAAATGTTACTGATTTTGTTCAGTTCATTTTTCACCCGGGGGAAGCAGAACTATTCTCTGGAGTGCCTCCAGTAGATTTGCTTTGAATTCAATGGCAAATCTATCGGCTAAAATCATCACATACAAACACTTATATAGCGCTTTACTGTAATGCAACTGTCTTTTTTCTGAAAATCGACATACCTTTTTTAACCCTAAATTTCATCATATTTCCTTTTTTATAACTATATTTGGGTCAGTTAGCATTTGATATTCAAAACAATAGACCTCTCAGGATATGTTTGGCGGAATCCAGTTCCATTCCTAACAAACCTCTTAAATTTAATCTATGGTAAGATATTTACTGGTGATCTCTTTGTGCCTCTGTTATATTGCAAACGCACAAAAAACTATTGCCAAAATTCCCGACTCCTTGAGAAATAGGGATTTTGATTATCTCTTTGATTGTATTGATAAACAGGAACAGAGCATCGCAGTAAGGGAAATCTATCTTAAGGCTTTTTTGAATAAGGCACAATTGGAGAAAAATTGGGAAGAGCTTTCAAATGCCTATAAAAATTATGTGCATTATGCTCCTGCAGCGCAGAAGCTCATCTATGCAGACAGCATGGTCATGGCAGCCAAAAAATCAAATGACAATTCAATCATCGGTTCAGCCTACCTGTCAAGAGGAGTGGCCTACTATGGGCAGAAGCGTCTTAGAAAAGCAATGGACAGCTATCTGATCGCAGACCAGTACATATCCAAAACAGACGACGGCTACCTCATCCATAAGACCAAATACCAGATTGCCCAGATTAAATTCTATCTCGGATATTACCATGAAGCCATCTCGCTGTTTAACCAGTGCATAGCGTATTTTAAGGATAATGATGCCAGGGCTTACCTGAATTCCCTGCATTCGCTTGGAGCCTGCTACAAAATGGTCGGAAACCACGGCATGAGCACCGAAATCAACAGGCTCGGAATTGCAGAGGGAAAAAGAACCGGAAACCTGGACATGCAGCATTACTTTGTCCAGTCGGAAGGGATAAACCAATGCATGATCCACAACTACGATACGGCGCTGCAGAAATTGCAGGCCTCCCTGCCCGCGATACGGGACAATAATGATTTTTCAAATGAAATGGTAAGCAGTTTTTATATCGGCAGATGCTATTGGGGCCTCAATGAAAAAGAAAAAGCAATGCATTACTTTAAAAAAGTGGATCAGGGGTTTTCACAGCATGAATATATGAGGCCTGATTTGAGGCAGGCTTATGAATATATGATCTCCTATTACAGGGACAGGAAGATGATTGAGGCGCAGCTGCACTACGTGGAACGCCTGCTGGCAGTGGATAAGAAGCTTCATGTGACCTATGCCTATCTTCAGGGAAAAATCAGAAAGGAATATGAAACCCAGGATCTTTTGAGGGAACAGAAGATCCTAAGGCAATCCGTTAACAGCCAGAAAAATAACGACCGCATATCCATATCGGTTATAAGCATACTTTTTCTGCTTTTATTGTTAGGGATAATATGGTTCTTCAAAAGCAGAAGCGAATCGCGAAAAAAATATGAGGAGCTGCTGCAGAAAATTGAGAACGAAGCCAGAGCCAAGTCCGAGAAAACCGACGAGCTCGATTTTGCGATAAGCAGCGATGTCGAGCAGGCGGTGCTGCAGTCCCTGAAAAAATTTGAGGCTGGCAGGAAATTTCTGGAAAAAGACCTTGATCTCACCAAACTGGCGGGCCATTTCAATACCAACACCAGATACCTGTCAATTATTATTATGCGCCACAGAAACCAAAAGTTCAACCAGTATATCAATTCCCTTAAGATAGATTACATCGCCAAGAGGATACGCAATGAGAAGATCCTCCAGAACTACACGCATGAATCGCTGGCTCTGGAAGCAGGATTCTCCACCACCCGGCGCTTTGTTAAGGCTTTTGTAAGCTTTACAGGGATAACCCCAAAATATTTTATAGAAGAATTAAGGAAGGAAGAAAACATTCCATAATAGTAAAGCAAAATATTCACAGTCAAACTTTGCTTTTCTATAAAAGTTTTTAAAACGAGGTTCCAATGTTTAATGATCTAATATTCTATAACTTTTCTAAATCCGAATCTATTTTTAATATTTTATCCATTAAAAAATTCCCGAATTCATTAGTCAATTTTAATTTATCGGCCCCTCGCATTAAACTGCCGAAACTGTTTTTCCCAGTTGGCGTTATGTTTAATGCAGTATTTTGCAAAAAGAAATTCTTCTGATTGGTAATAGTTATATGCTGTTTTGCCCATTCTCTGCCATAATTAGGCGTTAGATTCTCACCGACAAAATAATACGGCCATCTGTCGTTTTCATTTCCTGTATTCTTAAGTTCAGAGTTGACCCTGTATACCGAAAGAATATTTAGATGTCCAACAGCATAACAGATAAGGATATCCCCTCTCCTTACTCCCCTTGGTTTTACCTTTGAAAAATGCAGATTGCTGTCCACCTCATCAAATTTTGCAGATAGGGGAATTGTATCATGTGACACGCCAATAGGTTTTAGCCAAAATGTTGCATTCGTCTCTATTTGAAGATAATTTTCCCTGCTTTCAAACAATAAGGACAAATTTAGCTTGATTGGATTGATCTCGCCTTTCGGTTTTGGAATATCATTAATTTTATCCAAACACTCATCAATTTTCTGTTCGTTAAAACTCTTGAATTTTATCTTTTCTATTATTCCATTTTTAACTTTGCGTATTTCCACTGCATCTTCAATTAATATACCCCACTCGTTGTTGATCCTAAGACCTCTGTCTGTGAAGTTTGCTGAAGTTATGATTGCTTTTGCTGAACCATCAGTATTCTCACCTATGAATATCTTGCCATGCAGGAAATTATCAATTAGGATTTCAAACTCTACGCCTTTCAAATTAAAAATCTTATAAAGCTCTTTAAAATAAGAAATTTTTGAGTACTGATCTTTGTCAAATGGCTTCAACGTGGTTACAATTGTGACCTTCCGAAGATAAACCAGCTCTTCGAAATTTATAAGTTCTATGTTCTTTGTGATATATGGACTTATGATTATGACACTTTTGGCCTCCTTAAAAATTTGATTTACTTGATGCAAATGATTCTGTCTGGTAAGGTTATTTATTATCATTTTATTTACACTTTTTATTTCTCAGATTATTTAAAAATTTTTTCAATTATAGTATACATCGCTTCTACAATTTACTGATTATTGGCTACCTTATTCTCTCTAAGTTGGTCATATATTTTTTACAGTATCTACCGGTCTCGTTATCACGCAGTGCTCTGTTTAGTGCATATCCTCCTCCAATAATAACTCCTAAAGCGCCTAATATTTCTTTGACATATTCAGGAGAGGTTGCAGCTGGATTTTTGATTAGCATATAGGCGGCAAAAGGTACTGAAGCAAGCCCTAACCCTGTCAAAAGTACCTGTCTGCTGAATTCTGAATATATATTGTTGTAATTATTTATGAAATCTTGTTCGCTGTAGCCTTCACCAATTTTCTCTTGGATATTTTGTAGTTCTGCGTTGAATGCCCGTAAATAATCCCTATTCTTTTCACGAAACTCTATTAGTCGTTCAAAAGGTACATCTGCTAGATTCTTTGGAATAAGAAGATTGATGATTCCTTTGGCAAACCTAGTTCTATGGTTCAAACTCGGAGTTGTAGAACGGGAGTAATTGGTAAAATTGTCGTATTTGTTATTATCGGTAATTATGGCTGCAGATTCCTCAAATGCTATTTCCTTTGCCAGATAGGTCATAAATAGAAACGCCAGCTCCTCAGGCAGCATTATGCCGTTCTCGGTTCTGCGTCCAATATTGTTTCGCTCACAATAATCCGCCCATATGTCTGAGAATTTTTCATGGTAAACATTAAAATTCCAATTAGCACTATTTTGCCATTTTCTGATCAAGTTTGCACTGTTGAATAAAAGACTTCTCTCGTGCGTGCTGGCAAAGATTTTATCTGCTTCTTCAATAGCTTTCAGCGAGGCTCTATATCCCACATCCGCTCCAGGGCTGTACGGTCTTATTAAATCCGTATTTTCAATTATCCTTGCATAATTATCACTGACCAGACCCCGGCGGCTGTAGGGAATAATAGGCCTGAAATTTTCGAAATATAATAATGAAAACTTCAGCCAGGCGTCTGTTGGAGGCTCAAAAGTCGGATAATAGATAAGTGGTTCCATTTTTAACAGTTTTATAATTTAATTTTACAATTCCTTTCTTCCGTATTTATACAAAGCACTATTAATTTGTAAAGCTGTAGTTCCGCTGATTTTCGCAATTTTCACAATATGTGAATGAACCATAATGCACGTAGCGTAATTATCGGAAAGTGTTCCCTTATTTTCTTCCAGCCAATGCAGGTCGAAATCCTTCATAAAGGAATAGCCCTCGTTTTTTAAACGTACAATGCCTCTATCTACCTCCAATCCGGTCGGCATGACAATAGCATCGATTCCATCATTTTGCCAAAACCGCTTCTGATCTTCCAAAATAATTTTAAAAGCACCTAAAAAAAGCCATGAACCTATCCCAATAACTTCTCCATTATCTCTAAACACAGTTAATTTATTTAGAAGTCGTTGCTGCAGAACATTGATATCTTGGATTGAACAAACATTGAAATCCGGCATTAAGTTCTTTACCCTGTTTAGATAAATTCTAAAATTTGTAAGCGCAGTATCCAATCCTTCTTCTCCAAACCTGAGACTGTATAATTTCGCAATTTTGGGATCTTTTGCTATTGCCGCATCAATATATGCTGACGCATAAAAAATAAAATCATCATCATATTTTGCATGTCCGGTCCAGCTTAATGAAATTGCACAGGCAATTGCAAAATAGCTGTGGGGAAGAGTCCGAAAAAAATGATGGCTTCGATCGTGTAATTCCTCGCAGAAAATTTGGCCGTTTTTACCGAGGTAATCTGCAATCTCTTTATCTGATTTCGTCATTTTTCTAATTCACTTAATTACGAAAATTTATCCTATTTTTTGGCCTGTTCCAGTAAATCATAGAAAATATCCTTGATGGTTGTACAGGTTCTATTTTCAATTAATCCTAAGCCATATTGTCTATCCCAAGTCTTAATAAACAAGCACAATGTTGTCCATATTTCACTATCAGCAGAAGGCTGCAGAATTTCAATAGCATTTTCTATCCGCTGGTCTAAATCAGGATGGGTACTTCCTCCTTTTAAGGAATTTTTTACAAACAGCATTGAGGCTAGCCCCATAGCAATCGCAATTTCGGCTTTTTGCCTGCTGGTAGAATTCTTTATTATTAATTGGATTGCCCGTGAATCGGCTTCAATTTCCAAATCCTTAATTTCTTCATTAGAGAGTTTTCCTTCTTTGATTTTTTTTATATGCTGAAATTCAGCATGAGCAGTTTCATGATAAAGAATAAAATTCAATACTTCAACAAATAAATCATTTACCAGCAGAATATAATTGCCCTGCGGACTCTCCTCATCAAAATATTCAGGGTTAGGCAATTTTTCCTTATCCCAATCTGCGAATCCTTTTATCAAAGTGAGTCCATAACTGAACAGGTCCTCTGCATCACTTAAAAGCTCATCGCTATATGGCCTGCCTTCCATCTCTCCCTTATCAATAAGATTTGGAAGCGCATATTTTTCTTCATGCAGTACAACAAAATAATAACAGTTAATCCAAATATAGGATAAGAATGTTTCGTGGATGTTTATTAAACCATTTTCATAGATAAAAGGGCCTTGCCTATTATTTAACGGTAAGTTTTGATCATGGTATTGTATCTTTTCGTCCAGAATTGAACTAGACTGAAGTGATTCTATATACTCTTTGTTTCTATTAACAAGTCTTGTCGTTAAATTATGCTTTAGGACTCTAATCGGCTGTTTTCCGCTATGCGAATTCTGCCATACGCTTTTTTTCATTTGGCATATTACATTATGAAGTTATTCTTTCTCTCTCTTCTAATTAAGTATTAATTATGGGCCTTTATCAAACAAATGAGTACGAATCGCAAAGAATCTTCAAACATTGGATTGATTCAAATCAAAACATAAATGCTTACCGTTCTGATCTCATCCGAAATATAAATTAATCATCTACCAATATATAATTTCCGTACGCAATTTGTTAATTTAATCTTATTTAAACATGCTTTAGTAATTCTTCATATTGGACAAGAGCACCGACTAATAGATCTGCGTATAAGCGATACATGTTAAATAAAATATGATACGTCTTGCTGGGACAGCCTAGAAAATTTTTCAATGTATTTTCTTCATCTTCTTTTATCCTTTTATATGTTTCTGATATTGAATCAGTATAAAATTTAATATCATCCTTACTTGGGCTAAAAGAATTAAACTTCCAATAATATAAGGGAAAGAATTGTTCTGGATATTTATGTATTTCCTCAAACCAGAGCATATTATACTTACTGGAAAGGATTAATTCAGACAATTCTTCGTCAATTTTTTTTCCGGTTTCCGAAAGGAACCATCGAGTTAGGTTTGGTAAAATATCCTCCCAGCTGCTGAAACCTAAATTTTCTTCTGCAATACGAATATCTTCGTACTTTTCAGGATGCTGAGTAATATCTCGATATTTATGCTGGACATACTTATTTAATTCCACAACTATAGCCGCCTGCTTCTCAAGTATAGAACCTGTTTCATAGGTAGTGAAGTAATTATATGCATCGTTTCTTAAATCTTCTTCCTTGATTTGTTGAAATGTTAATGCTGTTACATCTATAAAATCCTTATGCTTTTCAATATCACCAAAATGGGCATAAAAAGGTTCATTTTTTGATGAAAAATCTACTCCCCCAGCATAATATGGAAGTGTGATTAAAGAAGTGCAAACGATGCCGTTCCTCCAGATTTTCTTTTCAAGAAAGTCGGTTATAACATCTTCGTCGATGTTTTTTTTATTAATATGATACAAAAGCCTTTTTGAGTAATTGCAGGAAGCCAGGCTTCTTAATGCTCTTTCAGCAGCTGCTCCATTAAAACTTTTTCCGGCTGCATCACTTAGCCTTAAGATCTTGACATCCTCAAGATCTGGGAAATAATATCGATGATAGGAAAACAGAGTAACTACTGGTTCAATTCCTTCTACAAATGCCCCGCCTCCTAAATAAATTATGGCATGACTGTACTCTGAATTACAGTTCTCTCTAATTTGTAAACTGCTTTCATCTTCTGGAAACCTGACTAGCAGAATGTCAAACTGCTGCAGGCTGTGGATATCTATTTGGTACATAAATTTTAAAAAGATTTCTTGTTTTTACGGATCAGGTTAACTGCTTGGTCCCATTTTTTATTTTTTAAAACAAACCTATAGTACAGCATTGACATTAACTTACGGTTTTCCGTAATTTGTTTTAAAAAGTTGCAAAATAATCTTTTAATGATGGAATGCTTACAGTACTAATACGTGTTTTATTAAAAAAATGGCATAAAAAAAGATGCTCGCAGGCATCTTTCTCTATTTCATAGTAATATATTAAATTAGACATCCTTGAACTTTTTAATCAAAATTAAATAATTCTCTTATATCTACATTCAACTCCATAGCTATTGAAAATAAGGTTTCAATTTTCGGATTAGTTTGACCTCTTTCTATTTTTCCAATGTGATTTTTAGCATATCCTGTTCTCAACCCTAATTCTTCTTGTGAAATTGGCTTGCCATTATCTTTATTAATACACTGATTTCTCAGATGCATAATTCTTTTTCCTAATTTGATTCTCTCTTTTTTAAAACCATCTTCTTCCATAATATAAAAATCGCTTTTAAAAAAAAGAAAAAAGGCAATCTAAAGATTGCTTTGTAAAGAAATTTTACTATATTTGTTTTTTAATATATAAATTTGCGATAACTTCATAGAAAATATTTGAAGCATTCGCTTTGAACCTTGCACTAGAAAAAACTGGACACTTTTTCAACCGCGCGCAAGAAGATAAGTGTAAATGCTCACGCCATAAACGGCGTGGGCTCACTTATGCGCGCAAGGTAGTCCAGTAAATCCTTCTAGTGTGTAAGTTGAGACTAACCCACGCCTACTTTTTTAGGCGAAATCCAACTTCTCAAAGCAAATTCCTTAAATTCTAAAGAAACGCATTCATTTGTTTAACCTTTAAGAAGGTCAGATATGATGTAATAATTGTTCTGTTTTTGTAATGCCTGGCCTGAAACGGTATTGCCATTGAATTAGTTTAAGGGCCGGGCATTGCCCTGCAGGTCCAGCATATGCCTTGGCACAGGCTGCAAAATCACAATCTAGTTTTTAAAATCTTAATAAATGCGCCAATGAAATAACCGTTTTACAGCATAATTTGAAGTGCGGCATCAGATGCCGCTTCAAAAAGCAGTCCCCTACCGCAGCGACTAAACTAGTGTAGAGGACCTTAGCTAATCAAAACCAAGTTCAACTAACCAATCCAATATTATGAATATTTTTTCATTTTTCAAGGGTGGGAAAGCTTTTTATTGCCTTCTTTTTACAGGCTTTCTTCTCTCTTTCTCCCCTTCAGCCGCTAGAAACAGTCTGCGGCGAAGCACATCTTCATTCCAACAGCATCTGGTACAGGGAACTGTCTCCGACGGGACCAGTCCCCTGCCCGGCGTTACGATCTCATTAAAGGGAAATTCTAAGGCTGCCGTGATTTCTGACTACAACGGGCAATTTAGTATTTCTGCTGGTTTACTGGATACCCTCGTAGTATCCTATTTGGGTTTCAAGACGAATTACATACCGATTAAAAGCCGAACAAAAATTGACATTGTGCTGCAGTATGACACCACTACTCTGCAGGAAGTAAAAGTAAATGCAGGATATTACTCAGTGAAGGAAAGCGAACGAACAGGAAGCATTGCCAGAATTACATCTAAAGATATCGAAACCCAGCCCGTGACAAATGTATTAGCCACAATGCAGGGTCGGATGGCAGGAGTCAGCATTACGCAGACAACTGGTGTGCCTGGGGGAGGCTTTGATATAAAAATAAGAGGACAGAACAGCATTCGATCTGATGCTAACGCACCTTTATACATTATAGATGGAGTCCCTTATTCCTCAGACCCCATCGGTTCATATTACACTGGAACAACATTTCCTGGACTGGTTAGTCCACTAAACAATATTAATACGGAAAGCATCGAGAGTATAGAAGTATTGAAGGATGCCGACGCTACTGCTATATATGGTTCTAGAGGTGCAAATGGCGTTGTTTTAATTACAACTAAAAAAGGGAAAAAAGGAAAAACTACTTATAGTTTCAGTACCTCCACCGGTGCAGGTAAAGTAACACGCTTTTTAAAACTAATGAATACGACGGAGTATTTAGGAGTTCGTCGTCAAGCTTTTATAAATGATGGTCTTACGCAGTATGGTGCATCAGACTATGATGTAAATGGAACTTGGGATCAAAATAGGTATACCAACTGGCAAAAAGAATTGCTGGGAGGCACTTCGCAAATCTCAGATTTTCAGGGATCGGTTACAGGCGGAAGCGAAACTACCCAGTTCCTTTTAAGCGGTAATTTTCATAGGGAAACAACTGTATTCCCAGCGGAATTTGTTTACAAAAAAGGAGGATCTCAGTTCAGTCTTAATCACCGCTCGGCAGATACGAAATTTAAATTAATTTTTTCTGCCTCTTATAATATTCAGGATAATGACCAGCCTTCTTTTGATCTTACAAATGATGCTCGTACACTGCCTCCAAATGCTCCAGCCTTATATGATTCCAATGGAAACCTTAACTGGGAAAATGGAACCTGGGATAATCCTCTGGCAAATCTAGAGTCTAAATTAGAGTCTTCCACAAACGATTTCCTTTCCAATGTTATGCTGTCATATGAAATTGCAAATGGACTTGTACTTAAAAGCAGTTTCGGATTTACTAATCTCAGTACAAAAGAAACGAGAATTGTTCCTTCCACAATGGGAAATCCAATGTACAATCCAAGCAGTTCCAGTTCAGGGATATTTTCTAATAATACTGACCGAAAATCTTGGATAATAGAGCCCCAGATTACATGGACTTTCCAAAGCGGAAGGAGCAGATATGAGTTTCTTGCGGGATCTACATTTCAAAACCAGAATACTACCAAGTTCTATTTGATGGGAATTGGATTTCCTTCAAACAGCTTAATTTATAATATTGCTGCGGCAAAAACAGTCCAGGTCCTTTTAAATGATGAAACTCTATATAAGTATCAGGCATTTTTTGGAAGAATTAATTATAACTGGGATAAAAAATATATTCTAAATCTTACTGCACGGCGCGACGGTTCGAGCAGATTTGGTCCCGGCAACCAATTTGCCACTTTTGGTGCTATTGGCGCCGCATGGCTATTTAGTAATGAAGAATATTTAAAAAATTCTTGGCTAAGCTTAGGTAAACTGCGTTCAAGTTACGGCATAACTGGAAACGACCAGATTGGAGACTATCAGTTTTTAAATACATATACAACATCTGGTGCAATATACAATGGCATTACAGGGTTAAAGCCTACCAGACTCTTCAATTCTGATTTTGGATGGGAAACCAATAAAAAGTTTGAAATTGCGTTAGAAACAGGTTTTTTTAATGACCGAATTTTATTTTCTGCCGCCTATTATCAAAATACATCATCCAATCAGTTGGTTGGAATACCATTACCTGGCTCTACGGGATTTACAGTAATACAGTCTAATCTTGACGCTACTGTTCAGAATAAAGGCGTTGAATTTACTTTAAGCACACTAAATTTTCAAGTAGGGTCGTTTAGCTGGAAAACAAATTTAAATCTTACAACCACCTTAAATAAACTTCTCAGCTTTCCAGGACTTGAAAGTTCAACTTATAAACAGCAATATCGTATTGGCCAGCCTCTAAACATCCAGCTGATGTATAAATTTGAAGGGCTGAACACACAGACTGGAATATATCAGTTTGAAGATACCAACAAGGATGGAGTAATTTCATCTCCTAACGATAAACAAACAGTTGTAAATTTTAATCCTAAGTTTTTTGGAGGGATCCAAAATCAAGTTAACTATAAAGGTTTTTCTTTAGATTTTTTGTTTCAGTTTGTCAAGCAGAAAAACACAAGCTATCCAATGGGAAGTGGAGGAATGATGTCCAACTTGCAGGAACGAATGCTAGATAGCTGGTTGACCCCCCAACAATTAGGAAATTATCAGCAGTATACCACTGGATACAACTCTGATGCAGTTATGGGCGACTATCTTTTCTCGCAGAGTACTGGATCTGTTGTAGATGCATCCTTTATCCGATTAAAAAATATTGCCATTTCATACAATCTTCCCTTGAATTTAAAAGATACAAAATGCAGAATAATTTTGCAGGGACAAAATCTTTTAACATTTACCAAATACGAAGACGGTGATCCCGAGTTTATCGCTTATGGTTTTCTACCGCCATTAAAAGTAATAACGGCTGGCCTCCAGTTAACTTTCTAAACATAACAAAATGAAATCAGTTTACATAATTTCAGAAAAAATAATATGCATTGCCTCACTAGTACTAGCATATTCTTGTAATTCTTTTGTTGAAGTTGAACTTCCAAAATCACAGCTTACGAATACGGCTGTTTTCGAAGAATTCGAAACAGCTGATGCCGCTATTACGGATATCTACTCTTCTTTAAGGACAAGAGGAATACTAACTGGATCTGGATCTGGTATTTCTAATCAGCTGGGAAATTACGCGGATGAACTAATCAGTATTGAAAAACCTTCGAATTCAAGCCTCTTTTTTTACAATAATACACTGCTTCCTTCAAATTCTCAAATAGCACTTTATTGGAATACATCTTATAGCCAAATATATGCCGCTAACTCAATAATAGAAGGTGTTCGAAAAAGTAGCAATTTATCAAACTCACAAAAAAATCAACTATTAGCGGAAGCCGTTTTTATTAGAGCAATTCTTCATTTTTATTTGGCTAATTTATTTGGCGATGTGCCTTACATAACCGTGACTGATTATAAGACAAACAGCACCGTAAGGAGAACTCCTGTATCAAAAATTTACGAATTTATTATAAAAGATCTTTCCGATGCAGAACCACTATTACCTGCAAACTATGATTCAAGTGAAAGAGTTAGACCAAATAAATATTCAGCCAGAGCATTTCTGGCAAGGGTTTATCTCTATAATAGATCGTATTCCGAAGCATCTGATTCAGCTTCAGCAGTAATTAATCAAAGTGGTCTGTATGAACTTAACATGGATTTATCAAAAGTCTTTTTAATTGCTTCGTCTGAAACCATCTGGCAACTGCAGTCTGGAAATGCAGGAACAAATACATTGGAAGGCTCATTCTTTATCTTTAGTTCCGGACCTCCTTCATTGGTTTCTTTAAGTAGCGATCTGGCGGAGTCCTTCAGTAATGGTGACATGCGTCGTTTAAACTGGATAAAGCCAGTCGGTAATAGTTCTGCCACATGGTATCATGCAAATAAATACAAAGAGAAAAATACAACTTCATCTTCAAAAGAATACTCGATTCTTTTTAGACTCGCCGAAATGTATTTAATAAGGTCCGAAGCTAGAGCACAGCAAGGCGATCTTATTGGTGCAAAAGAAGATCTTAACAAGATAAGAAATCGTGCTGGTCTTCCAAACTCAGGCGCTATTACCAAGGCTGAAATTCTTAATGCTATTATTTTAGAAAGGAAATGGGAGTTGTTCACTGAATTTGGACATCGTTTTTTTGATCTTAAAAGAACCGGAAGACTAGACACTGATTTAGGATATAAGATTGGTTGGGATACAACCGACAGTCTTTTTCCTATTCCTGAGTCCGAGCTCAATACCAATCCGAATCTTCTGCCTCAAAATCAAGGTTACTAATTTCTCTCACTCCTATAAATTTTAAATAATTGCACCAGAATGTTTTTATTCAACTTAATAATACGAAAGATCTCATTTTTTATTTTGCAATTAGTTGTCTGTCTCTCTTGGGGACAGACAATGCAAAAAAAAAGATTATTAACTCCTGACTTTTACCACCTTTGGAGTACTTTACAGCTTGATAAAATCTCTGAAAATGGAGAATGGATAAGCTGGAAAATGTCGTATTCAAATGGTAATGACACACTTTTTCTTAAAAACCCGCTTCACAATAAAATCTTACAGTTCTCCTTTGGCACTAATTCAATATTTGCAGGAAATGATTTTTTTATCTGCCAAATCGGCAAAAATCTTGAACTTCTTAATTTGAAATCCTATAAAAAAGAATTTTATCCTAATATTGACAAATTCGAGTATTCTGCCCCAATTCATACTTTGGTATTTTTAAAAAAGAAATCCGAACTAAACAATAGCCTTGTGATCAGATCCTTCAATAATGGATCTGTTAAAGAGATTCAAAATGTAATTAACTTTACCATCTCTCCTTGTAAACGCTATATAACCTACAGCTTATCGCAGTCGAAAAACCTTTGTTCTGTTCATATATATGATCTGCGGAGTCAAATCGATTTAAAATTGGCAGAATCAGAAGCCGACACTATCTTCAGTGATTTTACATGGCAGAATGATGGAAATGCTATAGCATTTTTACAGAGATCTTATAATCAGAAAATTATTTCGATATACTTCTTTATTTTAAAGGACAAAAAAATGAAGAAACTGGAAGAGAAGCAAGCATCAGATTCACTATATGGAAAATCGTTTTACTGGGATCCATTTTATAAAATTATAATTTCAGATGATCTTAAACGAGTCTTTTTTTCTGTCAGAGACAATAAATCAAATAAAAATAATACAAGCAGTCTCGTGGAAATATGGAATGGAAATGACAAATGGATATATCCTCAAGATGACAAAACCGGAAATTTTAAGGATTCACCAAAAATTGCTTTATGGGAACCTGAGAAGAATATATGCCGGCAGATTACATCTGATTCACTTCCAAAAATACTATTGACCGGCAATTTCAATTATGCACTACTTTACAATCCGAAAGATTACGAACCACAGTTTGAAGATGAAGGTCCAAGTGATATTTATCTTATGGATCTAAATACCCTTGAAAAGTCTTTACTTTTAAAAAAGCAATTCGGCTGTAGACGTTCAGTAATACCATCTCCAAATGGAAAATTTATTGCTTATTATAAAAATAATCATTGGTGGATATACGATCTTTACTTGAAATCTCATCATAATGTCACAGAAAAAGTTGGTGTCAGCTTCACGGAGAAAACTAGACTGTCTGCGGAAAGTTTGTGTGGAAGTCCTGGATGGAGTAAGGATGGTAAAAACTTTATAATTTATGACCAATATGATATCTGGATAGTGAAGACAGATGGAAGTTCTTTTAAGAAAATTACATCAGGTAGGGATGCCAAAATAGTTTTCCGCATTACAGAAAGCTCTGCAACCAAGATTCTAAATTACCAATATGACAAAAGTAAAAATCAAATTTATGATCTTGAGAAACCCTTGATTCTTCAAGCTCACGGAGAAGACGAAAAAACAGGTTATTTTCAATGGTTTCCTAACAATAAAGTAAAAAAAATTATTTATGAAGCTAGCCTTATCAAAGACCTGAAATCTAATTTTAAAGGTGAAAGCATAGTATTTTTAGAGCAGAAATTCAATATGCCTCCCAAGCTGCAACTTGTCAATGGAAATAAAAAAAAATCAACTGTTTACAGTAGCAATAACCACCATGAAAAATTTCTTCTGGGAAACTCAAAACTGATATATTACCAAAATTCTAAAAAGCAGAATATAAAATCCGTTTTAATTTATCCAGCGAATTACAACCATTCCAAAAAATATCCAATGATCGTTAACATCTACGAAATACAGTCTATGAATTTGCATAAGTATTTTAATCCGACGCTGTTTAACGAAGGCGGATTTAATCCTTCAATTCTTTCCTCAGAAGGTTATTTTGTTTTACTGCCTGACATTATACTAGAACAAGGGAATCCTGGGATTTCCGCATTGGACTGTGTTACGTCAGCAACACAAAAGATAATAGACATGGGGCTTGTGGATCCAGCTTCAATTGGATTAATGGGACATTCGTTCGGAGGATTTGAAACTGCTTTTATTGCCACTCAGACAAACTTATTTGCAGCGGTTGTCCCTAGTGGCGCTATTACAAATTTAAAAAATTTTTATTTTACTGTAAATTTAAAATCTGGGAAACCCGAGTCGTGGCGATTTCAGAGTTTGCAGTGGAATATGAGAAAATCTCCTTTTGAAGAACCTGACTTATATGTAAGAAACTCACCTATCGATCACATTGAAAAAATTAAAGTCCCTACACTATTATGGTCAGGAAAAGAAGATGCCCAGGTAGATGTAAAACAAAGTATAGAGTTTTATCTGGCTCTTCGAAGGCTAGGTAAAAAAAGCATTATGCTTCTTTATCCAAATGAGAACCATTCATTTTCATCAGAATCAGCACAGAAAGATATATCAATTAGAATTTTACAATGGTTTGATTATTTTCTAAAGAAAAAACAGGGCAAAGAATATTTATGGATAAGTGATGGCATAAAATAGCAATTATTTAGTGCAGTTTCAAACTATATTGAAACTGCACTAATTCTTTTATTTTTTTTCAAAAATTAATTTGGACGATACAAAGGCTGAAGACAGTCATTATTGCCCACTTTTTTATATGCAATCGCACCCGCCGGAGCATAGGAAATGCGACACATTTCAGGAACGGGAAAATCATCACATTCAACTTGAACATCTGTACATTTATTATTAGAAGTTCTAGTGAATCCATTTTCTGGAATTTCTTTCGAAACACTTTGCATTGAAGTTGTTGCGAAAGCTCCCCCAATACCTAAAACCGCAACGGCAATAGGCAGAAACTTACTTAAATTTAACGTTTTCATAATTTCAATATTTAAATTATAATCCGATCTACTTTTTTTTACAGGTGTTCGATCTTCATTCCTGAAACTGGCCAGTTTAGCATTTATATTTTATTTTGAATTCATTTCTTTTTTTAGATCATTTTTAATCTCATAGACAACTAGGTCGCTGCCTAACAATGCATAAATATGGGTTCTTGTTGCCAAAAAGGAGCTAAATTTTTTAGCTGGGCTACTATGGTAAATAGGAAAACTATAGAGATAAATATTTTTTCTAAAATCATAGACATCTATTATAAATGATTTTTCCCAAAGTTGATCATTTTCTAATCTTCCCTTTACCTGTGACCGGACAAATAATATATTTTTATAAACAGTGCTGCTTGAATTAACAGTAATTGACGGCGAAGATATAGCATACTCTGTTCCATTTTTAAGTACCGAAACTTTTAAATTGACATGTTTTATTGTATCAATTGTATTTCCGCGATTTTCCACTTTACCATTTTTGTCAGCAACTACAAATCCGTTACGGTAATAATATAAATAGACAATTTTATTTAGCTCCTCGCTGTACATTAATACACCATCTGTATCAAATACCCCCTCATTTTGCGCCTGAAGTAAACCTTCAAAATATTTTACTTTTACCTGTTGTTCATTTGTGAATTTTCCAATTGTATTGGTCATCTTTTTTCCCTTGTTAGTTCTAAAAACTAATGTTGTACTATCAATAGGAATCGCTCTCGTAAAAAAAGGAAAATCCTTTAATTCTGTATCGATTTTCCAGGTTTTAATATCCCCTCTAAAAATTTTATGGATGCTTCCATCAAGAAGATAAAAATAATTCCCCTTGACGTACCAGCTGATTACTTTAAAACGAGTATTCGCAGGATCAAAAATTATCTTATGAACTTTTCTATCTTTGAGATTAGAATTAAATGATATTATTTGAGCGGGAGTTGTATAATTGCCTAAGTATATTCTTCCGTCAGCGAAACCAGATAAATAATAAGAATTGAATTTAAGTCTAACCGCATTAGAAAATTCCGCAGGATGTGGGGGATAACGTCTTAAAAAAGGATTTTCATTATGAATTATTTTTTCGGAAAAAGTAAATATTAAGATAATAATCAAAACACTGGAGATCATTGTGCATAGTAGCAATCTTACCGTAAATTGTTTCGTCCTTAAAAAAAAACTTTTTTTATCAAAAAATAGTAAAGCACAAACAGCCATCATCAATAATAAAATGTTAAAAACTAAGTGCATATTCCAGCTCATTTTTTCTAAAATACCTCCACAGGAGCATGGAATAAAAGGACTGAAATAAAGCATAATAAAAATATATGCGGTAAACATTACCATAAGACCAAATGAAGACATAAGGCCAATATATCTAAATTTAGGAAAAAGCAATATAAATGCGATAATCAATTCAAGAATAGGGATACCCAAGGAAACAGGAACGGCAAATGCACTTAAAAGGGGAGATTGTCCTAGCTGCACCTGAAAATTCTCAAAATCAATAATTTTGCTTACAGAAGCATAGACGAAAAGAAGTATATAAAGCAAGCAGATTGCTTCAACTATTGCACTTTTAAAAGAATCTGATATTTTCATGTCCAATACATTTACTGTACTGCATCATCATTTAAATTCTACGCAGATTTGCTGCTTGTAGAAAATGGCTGAATCTGTGGTACATTTTCAAAGTGCCAAATTAGATCAATTGCATCAAGTGATTATTATGAAAATTCATCCATTATTTATAAAAAATGGTCTATTTTTCCTATAAGTAATTTTCCTCCTATTCGCTTAGGTCTTAAAAAAATTTTCTCGATACCCAAAAAGTGGGCAGATTTTTAGCAAGCTGCATATAATTGGTCTTCAAAAAGTTGCTGGAAAAGCGGATGAATCCGAAGCAAATCAAGTGCTATGCTCCCGTTCTTCCCTTGTAAGTGCGGGGCATTTTGCCTAAATTTGCGGAATGAACCACGAAGAAATAAAACGCTATTTTGAAAGCAATCCCCCGCCGAAGGAAGTAAGACTGACTGAATGGGCAAACATCACAGATACGCAGGTTTTTCTCAGGAGCAGCTACAGCACCATCAGAAACTTCAGCGGACCTGTGGACCGCTGTCCGGCATGGTGGCATCTCAGGGATTTTTATATCCTTATGAAAAAGACTGCCGCACCGCAGGCTTCAGCCAGAGAAGCAGCTGTGGAGAATATTCAGGAAGACACCTCTGATCAATCGCTTTCAGAGGAAGCCGCTGTTTAAAACCGGCTTTAATTTATAAAATACAGCCCTGCAGTTCACACTGCAGGGCTGTATTTTTTTATGATGGACTCCTTCTCAAACCAGAAGGAATTCTGCCTTGTTTCTTCCGGGAATGCTCCAGTCCATTTCCATTACGCTCTGCAGGAGATCTTTAAGGGCCTTGAATGTGCTGGGTTTGACGGCATAGTAATCGGCTCCCAGTTCAAAGGAGCGGTTTATGTTTTCAGCATTGCTGCTGGTGGAAAGCATGATTACTTTTACGCCGCTGAACGGCAGCGTTCCCCGCCGTATTTCTTCAAGGCATTCAAAACCGTTTTTGACAGGCATGTTGATGTCCAGAAAAATGATTTCAGGAAGCCTTTCCCCCGCCTTATTAAGAGCACTCAGAAGCTGATGCCCGTCTTCGGCTGTATTGACAGTCACCGGAAGGCTGAGCTCCTGAACGGCATCGAGGAACAGCAGCCTGTCGTCCTCATCATCATCTGCCAGATAGATAATCTTTTTGGAATTATATATTTGCGACATGGTCTCATGCTTTATGCTGCTGCAGAAGACAAGAATCTGAGAATCCGCAAAAAATACATATCAGATACGTAAGAATTGAAGATCCATAAATAATCGAATTATATCCGTTTAGCGGTTAACAGACCTTAAATATACGGAATTTACCTGCATAATTTTCAGAAATTGAAGCAAAAGATTGAAAATTATAGAAACAATAACACTTTATAACATTTTTTTTAAAATTCATTTAATCCTTTTAAAAATAAAAACAGCATTCTTTTCAGAATTCCCTATGCCGTAAATTCTGAATAAAGCCTTTCCGCCCTCTTTTTTCTTTTATGAATACCTGCTGAAAAATAAGGCTTTTTTAAAATTGTTGCTATTTGTAACATAATAACTTTTAAAAAATGTTATTATCTGTGCTAATTTTGGTCTGTATAAAAATGAACAGACCATGAGCAGGGCAATTGTGCATATCGACATGAACACCTTTTTCGTATCGTGCGAAAGGCTTTCCAATTCAGAACTTAACGGCATTCCGCTGATCATAGGCGGCGGGGACAGGGGCGTTGTGGCATCCTGCTCATACGAAGCCCGTAAATTCGGGGTGCGTTCGGCCATGCCCATACATATGGCCATGAAGCTCTGCCCGCAGGCCAAAATCATGAAGGGCGACATGGAGCTCTACTCGAGGCTCTCCCATGACATCACCGAAATCATCCAGGAAAAGGCGCCCGTGGTGGAAAAGGCCAGCATCGATGAATTCTATCTCGACATCACCGGCATGGACCGCTTCTACGGCAGCTACAAATGGACCGATGAGCTGGCGCAGCGCATCACAAAGGAAACGGGCCTGCCCCTCACCTTTGCCCTTTCGGTCAACAAGACCGTATCGAAAATCGGCACGGGCGAAGGCAAGCAGAAGCAGAACCTTGAAATCCCCGAGCATCTGGTGCAGTCCTTCCTGAACCCGCTCTCCATCCGCAAGATCCCGATGGTGGGGCAGAAAACCTTTGAGCTTCTTTCGCGCATCGGCATCCGCACCATCCGCACGCTCTCTGAAATGCCTGCCGAGTCCCTGCAGAAGATGATCGGCAAAAACGGAACAGAACTCTGGAAGAAAGCCAACGGCATCGACAACACCCCTGTGGAGCCCTACACGGAAAGAAAGTCCATTTCCACCGAGCACACCTTCTCCCAGGACACGATCGATATATTGAAACTCAGCAGGATCCTGCAGGGAATGGTCGAAAAGCTGGCCTACCAGCTGCGCGCCGAAGAGTGGCTCGCCTCGACTGTGACCGTCAAAATACGATACGCCAACTTTGATACCGAAACCAAACAGTCCCGTGTGCAGTATACTTCGGCCGACCATATCCTGAACCAGACGGTCGCAGATCTCTTCAACAGGCTCTACCAGCGCCGCATGAGGCTCCGCCTTATCGGGGTGCGCTTCAGCGGCCTTGTCAGGGGAACCTACCAGATCGACCTTTTCAATGACACCGAGGAAATGCTTGCCCTGTATCAGGCCATGGACCGAATGAAGAACCGCTACGGCTTTGATGCCGTGATGAGATGCGCCGGTGCATCTTTCAAGCCCAACAATAAAGACGAAATTTTAAAACGAAAAAAATAAATCATGTTTCTCAACTGCCACTCATTCCATTCCCTGCGCTACGGCACCATACCGCTGGATGATCTGATCAGGCAGGCAGCGGATTGCGGTGTCACGGCGGCAGCCCTGACCGATATCAATACCGTTACAGGGATTTATGATTTTATAAAAGGCTGCCAGGCCCTGGGCATAAAACCGCTAGTCGGCATAGAATTCCGCTGCAGCCATAAATTGCGCTATATCGGCCTTGCGCAGAATGCCGTGGGGCTCGCCCAAATGAACCGCTTTCTGACCGAGCATAACTTTGAAAAGAAACCGCTGCCCGAAACAGCGCCGTTCTTCTCGGATGTTTTCATCATCTATCCTCTGGAAAATGCTCCCGACGAGCTGCGGCATAATGAATACATAGGCATACGTCCCGACCAGCTGCAGAAGCTCGTCGTATCGCAGTGGAGAAAACGCCGCGCCGAAATGGTAATGCTACAGCCGGTGGTATTCCGCACCAAAAGGGAATACAACCTGCACAGGATCCTGCGCGCGGTTGACCTCAATGAGCTTCTCTCCAAACTCGAACCTGATGACTGGTGCAGCAAATCGGATGTCATGATTCCGGAAGCGGAACTTATCGCACTGTATAAAGATTATCCCGAAATCATCCAGAATACAAGGTATATCATCGAACGCTGTAATTTTCAGTACGATTTTGAAAGTCCGAAAAACAAAAGGCATTACACCAAAAGTAAAAAAGGGGATATTGCACTCTTGACCTCTTTGGCAGAAGAAGGCCTGGTATGGAGATACGGGAGCCATAATGCAGAAGCAAAAGCGCGTGTGGAGAAAGAGCTCAAAGTCATCAATGACCTTGAATTCAGCGGCTACTTTCTGATCACCTGGGATATCATACGCTACAGCACCTTCTGCGGCTTCCTTCATATCGGAAGGGGCTCGGGCGCCAACAGCATCATTGCGTACTGTCTGGGCATAACCGACATCTGCCCATTGGAGCTTGACCTTTACTTCGAGCGCTTTCTGAATGAAAACCGCAAAAGCCCTCCCGATTTCGATATCGACTGGTCGTGGAAGGAAAGGGATGTGATCCTGAAATACATCTCCAACCGGTACGGAAGCGACTATGTGGCTTTCTGCGGCACGAATGTGGAATTCAAATACCGCTCGATTTTCCGCGAAGTCGGCAAGGTCTTCGGCCTGCCTAAAGACGAGCTGGATATGCTGGCGAAAAATCCCATGAAGCTCCACCAGACCAACTCCATTGTAAAGCTGGTTCAGGAATACGGCATGATGCTCGAAAAATATCCCAACATGCGAAGCATGCATTCCTGCGGGATATTGATCTCCGAAGAGCCGCTGACCAATTACACGCCGCTGGAAATGCCCCCGAAAGGATTCCCGATTGTGCTCTTTGATATGCATACAGCAGAGGATATCGGCTTTGACAAGTTTGATATCCTCAGCCAGCGCGGCATCGGGCATATTGACGATACCGTGAAGATAATTGAGAAGAACAGAGGAATCCGGATCAATATCCGCGACACGAGAATCTCAAAAAACGAACCCTCCGCAAACGTCTATCTCGCCGAAGGGAGAACCATAGGATGCTTCTATATCGAAAGCCCTGCGATGCGCGGGCTGTTGCGCCGCCTGAAATGCGACAACTATAAAACGCTAGTGGCGGCATCATCGATCATACGTCCGGGAGTGGCGCAGTCGGGAATGATGAAGGAATACATATTCCGCCATAACAACCCGACAAAATTTGAATACTTTCACCCGGTCTTTGAAAAGGAGCTCGGAGAGACCTACGGCATTATGGTGTATCAGGAAGACGTGATCAAAATTGCCCTGCATTACGGCGGGCTCTCGGCCGCGGACGGCGATATCCTAAGGCGTGCCATGTCGGGCAAGGGACGCTCTAAAGCGGCGCTCCAGAAAGTGAAGGACGATTTCTTTATTTCGGCTGCCGCAAAAGGGCATCCCGAAGCGCTGAGCCAGGAAATCTACCGCCAGATCGAATCCTTTGCAGGCTATTCCTTCTGCAAGGCGCACTCCGCTTCCTATGCCGTGGAAAGCTACCAGAGCCTTTATCTGAAGGTGCACTACCCTATTGAATTTATGGTTGCCGTAATCAACAATCAGGGAGGGTTCTACAGAACTGAAATCTATGTGCACGAAGCCAGAATGGCCGGTGCTGTCATCCATACCCCATGCGTGAACAGAAGCGGATATGAAACCGCTCTTTACGGCAGCGATATCTATCTGGGATTTATGCACCTGCAGGGGCTGGATTCCAAACTATCGCAGTTCATCGCTGCTGAGCGGGAGAGAAACGGCATCTATAAATCGCTGGAGGATTTCATAAACAGGGTGCCGATGGGAATTGAGAATGTGAAGACGCTGATTTTTATAGGCGCATTCCGTTTTACGGGAAAAACCAAAAACCAGCTGCTGGTGCAGGTGAGCCTTCTGATGAATAATTTCAGGCCCGAGAACCGCGGGCTTATGCTCATCGAGCAGCCTGCAAAGGAATTTAAGCTGCCTGTTCTGGAGCGCTCCGTATTTGAGGATGCTTTTGACGAGATCGAGCTTTTGAATTTCCCGGTTTCCTGCACCGTTTTTGATCTGCTCAAAACCGGATACCGCGGGGATGTGATGGTGCGGGATCTTCTGAAATACCATAAGAAGGAGGTCCGCATGCTCGCCTACCTGATCTCGACCAAACAGGTGCCGACCAAAAGGGGCAACATGTATTTCGGGACATGGATCGATAATGAGGGGGCCTATTTTGATACGGCGCATTTCCCGGACAGTCTGGTCCAGAATCCGTTTCAGGGAGGCGGCTGCTACCTGCTTCGGGGGACTGTCGAAATCGATTACCATTTCCCGACCATCACCATTTCAAGGATGGCCAAAATGCCCTTTATCCCTGATCCAAGATACTCGGATTCGGAAAAGAGGTATACCACCCAGCACAATATCAAAGAGGATGCCAGCAGCACGCACCGCCAGCCATATCCGCAGGAGCATGAAATCAATCTTCCGCGCCACAGAATGAAATTTTGATTTTTTTTATGTAAAGTCCTAATTATGAACTAAATTTGATGGAAAGCCAGTAATCCGCACAGCAGCCCAGTGAGAAAGACAAGAAGTCTGCCGCCTTTTTTTGCTGTGCTACTGAATGTTTCCAATTATAATAAAAGACCCATTATTTGTTACTACACCCAGCAGTCAGCCGCAATTGAAAACGTGAAACGCCGTTTTAATGCAGAAGTGGACAATGAGGAAACCTACCTGCAGTCGGATTTCATAAACGGATTCTCGCATCCGAACATTCCCATTATCCTTAATTCCTCCCCGCACCTGATCACAACGGATTACACCTGGGGGCTTCTCCCGTCATGGGCGAAGGATATAGAATTCAGAAAAAACACGCTCAATGCAAGGATCGAGAGCATAGACGAAAAGGCCTCCTTCAAGAACATCACCCACAACCGCTGCCTGATAATTGCCTCTGCCTACTACGAATGGCACTGGAACGACGAGAAGGGAAAAAGCAAGGACAAATACCAGATCAATTCGCAGGATGATGAAATCTTTACGTTTGCCGGCCTGTATTCCTCCTGGACGGATCCGGCAACAGATGAGGTAAAAAACACCTACACCATGGTGACCACAAAAGCAAACGATCTGATGCAGTACATCCATAACCATAAGCTCAGGATGCCCATTATGCTCAAGCGCCAGGACGAATCCGCATGGCTGGACCAGTCGGTTAAAATTGAGGATTTCGCATTTCCCTATCAGGGAAACCTGGTCGGCTTTCAAATCTAAAAGACGCTGCTATGGAAATCGATAAGTTTAACGGAGTCACAGACTCAGAATTTATAGAATACTTTAAAATTGACCTGCATTCCCGAATAGAGATCATCAATTACACCTATCCCCATGAACTCCTTGACGAAGACGGCGGCTTCGGCGAGCATGTGCAAAGATGCGTCGGGCTGCTGAAAGACTACATCATCATCTGCCACAGGGAGGCAAAAGCTGCCTTAAGGCGGAAGCAGAAAGAGGCTCTGGAAAATGATGGCTCGCCCCGCATCGAAATGGAATTGGGGCAGATGGTCCAGGAAACTCCCGAGGAAAAAACCTATAGGCTGGAAATGGAAAAGAATCAGGAAAAGGAAGAGTCGGCAGCCAAATACAGGGAGCTGAGCGAGGAGATAAACAGCCTGATCGACGGGCACCGCGAGAAGGTGAAAATTATCTACGTCGACCTGTGAGGTTTGGATAGAACCATTAGAGCCTAATTTTGAATCCCGAGAATGGAAATTGTTTTCTCATCCAAAATTCCGCCATAGTATTTCTGCAGCACTTTTCCGAAGACCGGATCCGCATCGGCAATCCTGCTGAACAGCGTCATGCAGGACCTGAGCTTCCGCTGGTCAGGCTTTCCGAAAATCTCCAGCGCGGTTTTTCCGTTCAGTCCCAGAACCGCCTGTGAAATCTCGACAAGACGTTTCCCCAGCACCGGATCGTTGAGATATTCCCTGGCTTCGTCCAGGTCTTTTATCCCAAAATATACATTATAGTCCGTAAACCCCAGACCCCTGATCTGCGGGAAGACAAACCACATCCAGTGGCTCTGCTTGCGTCCGTTTCTGATTTCTTCCAATGCCCGAGCGTAGGCATCCTGCTGGGCCCTGATAAATCTTTCAATCCCGTCTTCTGGATTCATTGCTCTTCTATTTAAATTTATAATTGATCAGCTGCTCCTTATGCGAAAAGAACAGCAGTGAGCAACGATTTTCAGAACACATCCTGGTACAGAAGCTCGATTGTCACCTCTCTTTTTGCGGATCCCTCCTCCACGAAGATTGTGGCCCATCGCGGCTCGAAATTTTCGACCAGGAAATGGAAGGCGCTCATTATTTCATCCGCCGCACTCTCCCTATCGATGCCAAGATTCTTTTCATATGCGATGATCCGGTAGAAGATGCCGTTCTCCAGCAGCTCATCCTGCCCGTCGGACGTATTGTCCGGCGCCGGTCCAAAATGGAAAATCTCCGCGCCCCCGCAAAGCAGTCCCGCCAGATGGCTGCGCACCGATAAAAACAGCGCCTCATCGCTCAGGCCGTACGGCACATCCAGCTCTCCGGCTCTGACGGTCAGCGCTAAATCCTCAAAATGGAGTTCCATAGATCGAAAATTAAGATGACGGATTGGTATTTAGGGAAAATGTCTCAGAGAAAAGAAGATCAGTCCAGAATGCCTTTTCCGAATATCTTCTCCACCTGATAGATATAGTTTTCCAGCAGAGGCGTCGGCAGGAAGGACCTGCTCACTGCAGCGGCCTTTGCATCGGTCTTCTGGCTGTCAAAGGAGCGTTCCAGCAGTTCAGTATAGTCTCTGAGCTGGCCACTGTCCAATATTTTTCGCAGATCCCTTTCCGTGTTTACAAAGGACTTGAGCATTGGGAAATCATTATTGTTATCCGTTTCATAGCGCTCTAGTCCCGACTTTATGCCATCGTACTCTTCTCTGAAGAGGCTCAGCACATCCTTCATATTATGCGCGTAAAAGATGTTGGGAATGAGTCCGGCCTTATACTCCGCATAATGCTGCTGTGATGCGGCAGGGCTTTCCAGATACTTCTCAAAGGTCTGTATCCTGAAAATATAATCCGTTTCAAAAATATTACGGTCCTGATAATCAATATCCATAATGTACTGTATTAGTTGTTATGACTAAAGTTAGCTAATTTTTTAATTCCAGGCTCATAAAAAAATGATCTGCACTTCAATTTCATCAGACCGCTCAATATCAGCCATTTAGTACGCCGCCGCTAAACCGAGAAGCCCCTCGGAGATTCAGCAGCGATGGCACAGTATTTTAACTGGCAGAATATTAAGAATTTTCAACTTAAAAATATGCTCCATTTTCGGATATTGCATAAATTTGAATTGATCAAAAAAATCTACTGCTAACCAAATTTTTAATCGTATTCCCATGAAATTAATTGACAGAACCGATATAGAGCACTGGGCGGAAAAACATCAGGGAAAAGGATTCTTCCCCTATCTGGTTTCAAAACTGGTTTATTTCTCTACCCTACCCGGAGCGCAGATCAGCATACCCTACGGCAGCGCTGTCTATCTGCCCGGCTGGGATGGGCTGATATACTCCGAGCAGCAGAGGCCGTATGTCCCTGCAGGCCGATCGCTGTGGGAATTCGGGACCGATAAGGGTTTCAGGGCTAAAGCCGATAGGGATTTTGATAAAAGGGCCGAAAACCCATTGGGATATGATGCCTCGGACTGCACCTACGTATTTGTGACTCCAAGGATCTGGAAAGACAAAGAGACATGGAAGCTCGAAAAGTTGAAGCTGAATCTCTGGAAGGATATCTGCGTGTATGATGCGGTGGATATGATGCAGTGGCTGGACCAGTCCGGACCCGCCGCCCTCTGGTTTGCCAGGGAAATCGGAAAGGCGCCGGCGGAAGGCGCTCTGGACGCCGAACAGTTCTGGGCAGAATGGTCAAGCGGAGAAGCGGGACATCTCGTGCCCAAAATCATAACCTCAGGCAGGGACGCTGAAACCGCCAAGCTAAGCGGATTCCTCAGCGGGGATCCCGGCATCATCACTGTACAGGCCAAAACCAAAACGGAGGCAGCTGCCTTTATAATTGCAGCTGCGGACAGTTTTGATCAAGACGAGAAACAGCGTTTTTTTTCAAAAACAATGGTCGTGGAAAATCAGGAAAGCTTCAGGACCCTCTCGCTGAATTACGTAAAGACTTCATTGAACCTTATTGCCAAATTCGATGATAAAAGCCTTGTAGGCGCCGCAGTCTCGCAGGGACATCACGTGATAATACCCGCGGGCGCAGATGACGAGCTAACGCACAAACGCATTATCCTGCCTACTATCGGCAGGGAGGGCCAGATCGAAGGGCTCCGTGAAATGGGCCTTTCCAGAGAAGATGCCGAACGCTTCAGCAGGGAAGCCGGAAGGGACATCAATAAGCTGCGAAGGCTGCTGAAATATATTGACAATAAGGCTGCGTGGCATAAATCGGAGAACATACGCGAAATCATCCCTGCCCTTATTCTCGGGAGATGGAATATCCATAATCCCGGCGACCGCGAAATCCTGGAAAAGCTTTCTAAAATGCTTTTTGATGAGTATCTGGCAGTTTTATACAGATGGAGGGACTTTGAAGACTCGCCTATACTGCAGATCGGAGGCACATGGAGGCTCACTTCCCCTCTCGATCTCTGGAACAGCCTATCGAAATATATCACAAGGGATGACCTTACTGTTCTCGCAGAATGTTTCCCGGCTGTCTTTACCGATCCCGGAAACAGCGGCGAGACGCATCTGATACAGATAACCTTTTCGTTTACCCCTCCGAAAAAATATTCCCCATGGGCGCGCATGGGTATTGTCCAGACACTGATACTGCTCAGCCTGTATGGCGACGCCATAAATCCTGCCGTCCTTTCCGCGCCTGAAAAATGGGTGGATGCAGTGGTCGGCAGCCTGCTGCTGGATGCCGATGCCGAACTGTGGAGAAAAACCAACCGAAAGCTTCCCCTGATTGCTGAGGCATCCCCGAAAAGCTTCTTTAGGGCAGTCCAGAACTCGCTGCAGAAAGAAGAGCCCGAGATTATGGGCATGTTCAGGACAAGCAGCAGTTTTTTTGGCGAGTCCAGCAGCCACACCGGCCTGCTATGGGCGCTGGAAGGTCTGGCATGGCTTCCTGAATATCTTTTTCAAGCAACAGATATACTGTTAAAGCTGGCCGAACTGGATCCCGGAGGAAATCTGAGCAACAGGCCCGCCAGAAGCCTCGTTGACATCTACAGGCCCACGCATCCCCAAACAGCCACATCTCTTGAGGACCGGATGGAAATACTGAAGGCTGCCATCAGCAGAAATCCAAAATCCGGATGGGCACTATTAAGAAAGCTGATGCCTAAATACCATGATAACTGGACAGCCAACAGCAGGATGAGATGGCGGCTGTTTGACAAAAGCGCCGCACCATCCAATTCACCTGCACGGATCGATTCCGCTTTTCAGGCCGTTTCGGAAATGATGCTGGAAATGTTTGATGGCAGCGATGAAAAGCTTGCCGACATCATCAGACATTCATCTGAAATGAAATCTGCCGACGAGCGCGAAAAACTGCTGGTTTTTATCGAGAAAAATTATCCGCGCATACCTAAAGACAGCACCCTGTCCAGAGATGAGGCAAGAAGGATACTGCACCTGCACCGCTCCGCTCCCAATGCCGACTGGACGCTCGATGAAGAGATCCTTTCACGCTATGAGACAATTTATGACGCGCTGGAACCTGAAGATATCGCGGTAAAATACAGATGGATCTTTGAATCCTCACAGCTGAATTTCCCGCAGGGCAGCCGGGAGACAGACGATGATGAAAAGGATGAGGCCGACTACAATTCCAGAGTGGTCAAAGCCCGAACTAAAGCCATTCATATTTTATCGGCAGAGATAGGAATTCAGGGCATTGCCGCAATGGCGGATTCGCCAGAGATAACCGGCATCCTTGCATTTACCCTGTCCAGCATCGAACAGACAAAGGAAGAGACTGCTTATATCGTCTCTACCTTAAAAAATGCAGATGCAAATGCCAATTTCGTAAGCCTATATATTGCCGCTAAAACAGCTGCCAAAGGGCTGCAGTGGCTTTTTGGACTCTGCTCCGAACTGGAATATCTTAAGCTGGACGAAAAGCAGCAGTACGCGCTTTTCAGCAAAGTAGACCACTCGCAGGAATTATGGGACTATATCGAATCAAAGGGCGAAAGCCTAAACAGGACCTACTGGCTCTCGATTGCCCCCTATTTCTACAGAACTTCAGTTCAGGAAAACATAGTGGCCATTAATAGGCTTATGGAGTACAAAAGGCTTAAAAGCGCTATTAGGGCGGCAAGAAACATTAAAAAAGAACTGTCTACAAAGATGATCACTCAGGTGCTGCATAAGGCCGCAACAGAAGAAAGCATAGATAATTTTCTGCTGGAGGCGCATGAAGTCACCAGCCTTTTCAAAGAAGCTGCACGAAGGGAAGACATAACCAAAGATGAAATGCTCAATCTGGAGTGGCTTTATCTTTTAGAGCTCAATTCCTACCATTCAGACTACCGTCCCATCCAGCTGTACGGCGAACTGGCAGAAAACCCCCATTTCTTTGTGGATGTGCTCTCATGGCACTATATGCCTGCTGATGCTGAAAATATTGAGCCTGAAAGGAAAAATATACCGAAAGAAAATCTGGAGCAGCTCGCGCAAAAGTCTTACCAGCTGCTGGACAATTTTATGATCATTCCAGGTGTCCGCTCTGACAATACCATTGATAATGAGGTGATGGACCAGTGGATCACCCAGGTAAGGGAACTGGCTCTTAAGGCAGACCGCATTGCTGCTGCCGACAGCCATATCGGAACTCTCCTTGCTTATTTTCCCGAAGAAGGCACCGGCCTCTGGCCTCCGGATGAAATCAGCGCTGCGATTGAACGCATCAATACCACGAGCCTTAAAGACAGCTTCGCTGTGGCGGTTATCAACAAAAGGGGATCTACAGGCAGAGGTGTCTTTGATGGGGGAACAATTGAAAAGAACAATGCCGCCTATTTCCAGAAACTGGCCGGTCTGCACAAATACAGCCATCCCAGCCTATCGGAAATTTTTATCCAGATTTCAGAGAATTATTTAAATACTGCAGGACATCATGACGACCAGGCCGAACGTGACCGCCTTGAATATTAGAAGGACAGATGCGGCGGCCAGAATACAATATGGCTTAAGCTGATTAAAGACTAATAAAAAGCAGCCGCATTCTTAACGATTGCGGCTGCCGTATTTATATGCCTTAATTCAAAGCTAAAAAACACCCCCTAGACTTTTCTTTAATAATCTTTTAGGGAACTCGGTTTTAACTCCCGCCAATATTCCTGCCTCATTTTGATTTAAGCTGCAGTTCAATAATGTATTTACCGAGCTTCCACAAAAAACTTTTTTTATAAGAATTTATACTGCTTTTTAATGGTATTTTAATGTTGGATTAAAACTTATGCTTTATTTTTACAAAAATAACCTACAAAATTTTCATTCCACATGTAACTTAAATCTTAACATATGAAATTAAAGCAAGTTTTTATTATGGCGGCGTTGGCAGCTGCCGTATCCTGCAGCTCTGATGACGGATCTGCTCCTGAAAAAAAACAAGTTACTTTCAAAGAAGTTGAACAGCAGCTTGAAATGAAGGGCTCCTTTTCAGAACTATCCAAAAGAAACATCCTGCGCCATTACGGCACAGCCGACAATTTTCTGGATTTAGCCTTAAAGAGAAAGGCTGAACTGTCTGCTAAAAATTCTACCAAAAGCAATAAGACTGCAAAAATGATGGCTGCTTACACCATTACAGTTTACGATCCATGGTACGGCAGCGGCAGCTTCTCATTCTGGTGCTGGGATGACGAATACATACTGGACAAATATTATGACTGGAACCGCAAAAGCTTGGACTGCGACGGTGTGGGCATGTCACCTGCATGCGTTGCCAAACTCTGGGGCGGAAGGGTGGACCAGTCAGAACAGTCTTTCCTGAATGATGAAGAAATGCAAGCTGGATGGGTGCTGCCATGCAGGGCATATCCCCAACAGGACTGTACCCTTAACTTCAGACAGGAGGAAAATTTCGTTCCAATTTAATTTCTATGGATTTGAAAAAAATTTACATATTCCTTTTAGCGCTGTCCGTCAACAGCCTGCATTCGCAGGAAAGCAGAAGACAGCCATTGCCTACCAGCACGCCATATATGGACAAGCTGATGAAGCAGGATTACTTCAGCAGGAAATACAGTTTCCTGGATGATAACTATAAAGTCAGAATGGGTACCGCCGACTTTGAAAAATACAGAAAAAAATACAATTTTCCGGCAAGTGCCACTTCTAAGGACTCTCTTGCGCTGGCTCTTATGGCCGAATTCAATAATTGGGACCAGGCACGGATCGCTGAAATGCGGCTGTCCTACTCTTGGGTAAGGCTGGGATACCACCTGCTGCTCAGCGAATCCGAAACTATAGAGCTGGCCAAAACTTTTAAAATCAGCCATCCATGGCTTTTAAAGGAAAGCATATCCAAAGGAACTGCTCCATTAGCCCAGAAGGCGGCGGCAGACCTTAGAAAACGGCTGAAAAAGCTGGAGCCGGATTTAGATTTTTCAATGATGGCAGCAGATGAGCTGATGCGGAAAGCCCTGGAAATTAACCCTGTAAGAAAGCAGAAATTTCTCCAGGAAGGAAAGCACAAACATTAATTTTTTTTTTGCATTAAAACAAGGCAGAAACTCAGCTCCAAAAGCAGCTTTCTGCCTTTTGCATTTTATACCGCATAACATCCCCGACGCTTCCGCAGGCAAATGCGGCGCGGCAGTTAAAAGGGCCGGCATGCCTTGGCGGTTGCCATTTTCCTCATGGGTTTAAATTAACCTGCACTGCGGACCTACTCCATACTTATGGTATCCAGAAGATTTTCCTCGCTGATAAATGCAGCAATGTACCGCTGCACTTCATTTCTTTTTTCAATTGCCGTCTCAAACGTATTGATATGAAACTCCTCATCCTTGTCCAGGATGTGGATAATCTCGGTATAGCCTTTTGATATAAGGCTTCCCTTGAGTTTTAGAATGGTGTGCTGCTGGCGGGCATCCAAATCTTTTCTCACTTTTAGTCGTATCGCTTTTTCCATTTTGAAAGATCTGACCGTAGGTCTTGGGTGGATTCTAAATCCAAATATACTTATTTACATTCGGCGCATGCAAAAATTCAGTGTTAAAATAATGCGACGGGGAATGTTAAAACGCATCGGACCGGCAGAAAAAAAACTGCTCGCATTGAGAGCCTGGCTGCTTTTTCTAAAATTTTAAAATATTTTTAAATTATTGATTTACAAAAATATAAACACGTAAATCATCCTAAATAAAAGTCTATGAAATGAAAATTCAGGATGATTACAAAATTGGATTGTAAACTTTCGGGAAAAAAGAATCGATATGTTTTGCACCGGTTAACCCAGTGTAAAATCATGATTAACAAAGTCCTAGAAAATGCGCCAGTTATTCCTCGAAAATGCCGATGGGGGCATCGAAAAAATCACGTCCGAAAAGGCCAATCCCCTTTTGGATCTTTATGTTTCATTCAACTTCTCAAGGCTGCGGCCTTCGCTTTTTTTCCTGCCTGCGGTGCTGCTGCTGCTCATCGCCGCATTCCTTTTCATGCTCGATGCGCTGCGCGCCGAATCGTATATCCTGATCCAGCGGGAATATTTCTTTATGCTGAATGCCGCCCTGTCCCAATATCCTGAAATGCAGTACAATCTCACCGAAACCGGAAATACGCTGGTGGTGGCGTCACTGCTGAGCATTTTTGTGCTGCACGCGCCTAAGATATGGGAGTCTCTTGCCTCTGCCCTTCTGGTTTCCTGCCTGTTTTCCAGCGTGCTGAAAAAGCTCTTTCATGTCCCAAGGCCGGCAGCTTTTTTTGACAACGGCAGCTTTACCATAATCGGAAGAACCCTCTCAGGGCACAACAGCCTGCCCTCAGGGCATTCCATCACCATTTTTACGGCGCTTTCCATCCTTATGTTTGCCTTTATGCCTGCCAGGCTGATAAACAGGATCTTTTGGTGCGCACTTTTTGTGTCAGCGGGTCTCGCGTTTGTTCTCACAAGGGTTGCCCTGGGAGCGCATTACCCCATTGATGTTCTTGTCGGGGGAATCATAGGCTACAGCTGCGCCCTTGCCGGCATATTTATCTCAACAAGGTACCGCATTTGGAAATGGATCGGAAACAGGAAATACCACCCCTTCTTCATCATTGCCTTCACGGCATGCTGGCTTGCGCTGGCCTTCAGGATCATGCAGGAGCACCTTTTCATATTCTGCCTGTCTTTATTCGTTTTGACCATATCACTATATAAAATTACCGCCGCGTATGTTAAAAGGTAAACTCCCGGCAGCCCGCATGGCAGCCTTAATCAGTCTGGCCAACTGCCTGTTCTTCCATATCCCCTTCTTCTCTTTTGTGGTCGGGAACCTGAATTACGCGGGATTCAGCGGCATTATGACCATTGCCAGCCTCATCGCGCTGATGCTGGTGCTGGATTTCCTGGTCTTTTACCTGCTGCTTTACCTTACCGGAATTTTCGGCAGAATTCTCATTTCGCTCTTTTTTGCCCTCAGCGCGGCAGCCCTGTATTTCATCAATTCCTACAGCGTGATCATAGACGAAAGCATGGTGGGGAATATCCTCAACACCAATTATGCAGAATCAAGCGCCTATTTTTCGATCAGACTGGTGCTTTATGTGCTCGTGCTCGGGATAGTTCCCTCGGCGGCGCTCTTGAGGATAAAGATCATAAAGGAGCCCCTTAAAAGGTTTGCAGTGCTCTGTACTGGAAGCCTGCTTGTTACGCTGGCTCTGGTATTTATCAATTCAGCCGGCTGGCTGTGGATCGACAAGAATTCCAAAAAATTGGGAGGGCTGGCAATGCCATGGTCCTATGCGGTCAACACCTCCCTGTTTTACGTGCACCAGTACAGGAAAAACCAGAAGGAAATCCTGCTTCCCGATGCCCGCATCAGGGACAGGAAGAAATCCATTGTGGTGCTGGTCATCGGGGAATCCGCAAGGAGGGCCAATTTCTCGCTCTACGGCTATCCGAAGAACACCAATCCGCTGCTTTCCAAAACTGAAAACCTGCACCTCTTCAATGCTGTCTCCTCGGCAACCTATACCACCGGCGGCGTGAAGTCGATACTGGACCATAAAAAGACCGATGAGCTCTATGAGATACTGCCAAATTACCTTTACCGTAATGATGTCGAGGTCATCTGGAGGACAGCGAACTGGGGAGAGCCGCCGCTCCATATCAAAAATTACCAGGACCGGAAATACCTGGGCGCTGCATGTCCGGGCAGAGAATGCGCATACGACGAGGTCCTGCTTAACCTTTTCCGGGAACAGATACTGGCCAGCAGCAGGGACAAGATACTTCTGGTGCTGCATACCAGCACAAGCCACGGCCCCAGCTACAGCAAAAAGTATCCTCCGGCGTTCCAGTATTTCAATCCGGTCTGCTCAAGCGTCGAGCTTGCCGACTGCTCAAAGGAAGAGCTGATGAACGCCTACGACAATACGATAGTCTATACCGATTACCTTTTGAGCCGCGTGATCCAGAACCTGAAAGAGCTCAAGGAATTTGACAGCACCATGATTTTTGTTTCGGACCACGGCGAGTCGCTCGGCGAAAAAAATCTCTACATGCACGGCCTGCCGATGAGCATTGCTCCAAGGGAGCAGTTTGAGATTCCTTTTATTGTCTGGGTTTCGCCCGGCTCAAGAAAACTGAAAGCCGATAAAACCGCATCCCAGTACCATGTCTTCCACAGTGTGCTGAACTTTCTGAATATAGAAAGTCCCATCTATGATGAAAATATGAACATTTACCAATAGCATTCAAACAACCGGCACAAGCCATAAAAATAATTTCTTATGAATGGAACAGTATTTATAAACCGGCTCAGCAACAGGTCAAGGCTGGCAATTTCCGCTTCGGCGGGACTGCTCACCGCCGTTGTCCTTGAGATCGGAACCAGCAGGCCTTCGGTGCACATCATGGCGGTATGGCTGGCTTTTTCCCTAACCCAGCTGTTCTTCTCCTGGTTCACCATTCTGACCTGCCGTGTGGATGAGCTTAAGAAAAATGCCAAAGACCAGGACTCGGGACGCGCGGTGCTGTCCCTGTTCATGCTCCTTACAACGGCTGTAAGCCTTCTGGGCATCGTGCTGCTGTATGTTTCAGCCGATCAGAAGACCGGTTCCGAGCTGGCGCTGCATGTGGTGATGACCCTCTCATCGGTGGGAACCGCATGGGCGGTCGTGCATACCACCTTCGCCTTCAAATACGCCAATCTCCATTATTCGCTCAATGGCCTTGATTTTCCAGGAAAAGGCGAACCCGACTATCTCGACTTTGTCTATTTCTCATTTGTGATCGGCACGACCTTTCAGGTGTCCGATGTCGCCATACTGGACAGAAAGATTAGGAGGACCGCGCTGGTGCACGGGGTGCTTTCCTTTATGTTCAACACCACCATACTGGCATTGAGCATCAATATTATCTCCAGCATGGTGCAGCGCTGAGAAATTAAACCCTGTAAGAGCATTTATACGCTCGCAGACTCTTTTTTTTGATGTGATTCTCCCGGCATCCAGTTTTCATGGCTGGGGGAATCTTTATCAAAGCCCGGAAAGCTGAAAGCATTTATTTAGAGCGAAAAAACGCTCAGGAGGCAAAAATTCAGAATTAATTCAAAATTGAGCCGTATTATTACAGACTGTAATATAAACGGCACAGCCGTTTTAAAAAAATGATGCCCCGCAGCGCACATATTGCCATAAATTCTTAAATTTAGTGGTCATATGCACTGTCATGGGGCGGTAAGAAAATGGCATCATGAAAATTTTAATCATAGAAGACGAACAGGATATCGCTCAAAGCATACAGAGCTATTTCAAGAACAATGGCGTAAAATGCGAAACGGCGCACAATTATGCGCAGGCCGTGCATAAGATCGACAATTACGATTACGACTGCATACTGCTTGACCTTAGCCTTCCCGACGGCAACGGTTTTGACATCCTCAGGGAGCTGAGAAGCAAGGACAAGACCGACGGGGTGATAATCATTTCGGCAAAGGAGACCCTGGAGACAAGGCTGGAAGGCTTCAGTCTGGGAGCCGACGACTACCTCACAAAACCCTTCCATCTTGCCGAACTGCTGGTAAGGATGCAGGCGCTGGTAAGGCGCAGGAACTTCAGGGGAAGCAATAGCGTGGTGTTCCAGGAGATCAGGATCGAAGTGTTCACCAAAACGGTCCTTGTAAATGAACAGAAAATCGAGCTGACCAGAAAGGAACTCAACCTTCTTCTGTTCCTGATCGGCAACAATGACAAGGTCCTGTCAAAGGCCGCCATCGCCGAACACCTATCGGGCGACATGGCAGATATGCTCGACAGCCATGATTTCATATACGCACACATCAAAAACCTGAAAAAGAAGCTTGCAAAAGCAGGTTCGGGAGATTATATTAAAACCGTTTACGGCGAAGGATACAAATGGGAAAAATGAATACCAAAAAACTGCTCAGCAAAACCACGCGCGATTTTCTTATCCTCGCTGCCGTAATTCTCACAATCTGCGCTCCGATATTCTACTTTGTGAGCCAGTGGCTTTTTATCTACGAAACCGAAGAGGTGCTCGTGCAGCATAAAAATGCATTCATTAACCAGTCCAGCCGCAATTTCACTCCCGAAGACATCAAGACCTGGAACAGGTACAACCTGCATTTCACCATTATGCCCGATATGGGCGTAAAAAAAGATTCCATAGTCGGCACCATGATCGAAGACTCCACGGCTGAGGAAAAAGAGCCTTTCCGCATCATTTACGCCCCGGTGGAAATTGCCGGCAGAAAATACACCTACACCGAAAAGATCCACCTGCTGGAAATGGAAAGGATGGTGTTCACAATAGCTGGAATGTTCACCTTTATCCTTCTGGTGCTTTTTATCGGCATAGTCTGGCTGTCCAAGAAAACGGCATCCAAACGCTGGCAGCCCTTTTACAACACCCTGGACCAGATCCATGAGTTTGAGATCGACAAAAGCAAGCCCCCGCACTTTATCCAGTCCGGCATCGATGAATTTGAACGCCTGAACAGAAGCCTTGAGGCGCTGATTGAAAAAAATACGGCCATCTACAAAAGCCAGCGCGAGTTTGTGGAAAACGCCGCACATGAGCTCCAGACGCCCCTCGCGCTGTTCCAGAACAAGATCGACACCCTATTCCAGATGCGGCTTGACAAGGACCAGACTCGGGTGCTGGGCGCCTTGAGCAGGGATGTGGCAAAGCTCAACAGGCTCAACAAAAATCTGCTGCTGCTCTCCAAAATAGAGCATGAGATCTATCTGGAAAAAACCTGCATCTCGGTCAATGAGCATATAGAAAAGCATCTGGACTTCTTTACCGAGCAGGCCGGCCAGAAATGGGTCGCCATTAATGTGCAGCTGTCCGAAAAGCTTGAAATAGAAGCCAACCCTGTCCTTGCCGAAATCCTGATCAACAATCTGGTGCTTAACGCCATCCGCCATAACCGCACCGAGGGAAATATCATAATCAGGACCCTGGACCGCGAGCTGATGGTCCTCAACACCGGTACGGCCGAACCGCTTCCCATCGAGAAGCTCTTCGGACGTTTCTTCAGCGGCGGCACCTCGGCAAACGGCAGCGGACTGGGTCTGGCCATCATCAGGAAGATAACCGAGATAAGCGGCTGGAAGATCTCCTACTCCTATCATAACGATTTCCACTGCTTCAGCGTAAAGTTCTAGACCCGGCATCATGCCGGTCTGCATTTTTTTTACGCACAATGGGTTAATATTTCTTAATAAAAACCAAAAATTCAGAATGACTACAACATTGCAATGTAAACTTTGCTGAGTTATTATTGAGTTATGGGTAAATTGTCTATCAGAACCGGCAGATACGCGCTGCTGGTTCATTTTATTTTATGGTTTCTGCTGTTTTCGCTGCTGCTGCGCATCATCCTTTTCGTCTGGCAGCATGGCCAGGTTTCGCTAAGCATTTTTGATGTCATCCGCACGCTGCTGACAGGGCTTTTTTTTGATATCGGAACCATTGCGCTGATTTCTTACCCTGCCGTTCTGTACTATACCGTTTTTGCGGGCAGATGGACCGGCTCGCTGGCCGACAGGATTATAATCTGGTTCTTTACGGCGCTGAATGTTTTCATACTGGTTTTCACCTTTCTGGCCGAAATCACCTTCTGGGAGGAATTCAGGACCCGCTTCAATTTCATTGCGGTGGACTATCTGATCTACACCTACGAGGTCATTGCCAATATACAGGAGTCCTATCCTCTTCCCCTTCTGATTGTATCAGTGGCGGCAGTAACGGCTCTTGTGCTTTTATTTTTCCACAGATCAAAGGCTTTTGCCGCCGCATTCGCCCGCAACACGGACATAGTGAAGAGGGTTTCCATATTGCTGCTCTTCACGGCGGCGGCATCCTTTTACATCACTTTTATCTCCAGCAGCCAGGCCGAATGGTCGCCCAACCGCTACAATTCCGAAATTTCCAAATCGGGGATCTATTCCTTTTTTGCCGCTTTCCGCAATAACCAGATGAAGTATGAGCAGTTTTACACCTCCATCGGCAATGACCGCGCGTTCAGCATAGTCAAATCAAAACTGGCAGACAGCACGGTATCCTTTGCCACCACAGGGTATTCGATCCACCGCAGCATAAAGGACGCCCAGTCTCCGCTGCAGCGCAGCAACGTGGTGTTTATCCTCATGGAAAGCTTCAGTGCGGATTTTATGGCCGAATTCGGAAACAGGCAGAATCTGACCCCTTTCCTGGACAGCCTTGCCCAGAAGAGCGTTTTTTTCACCGGCATGTATGCCACGGGCACCAGAACGGTAAGGGGCATGGAAGCATTGACGCTCTGCATTCCTCCCACTCCGGGCCAGTCGATCGTCAAAAGGCCGGAAAACCAAGACCTGTACACCATCAGCAATGTCTTCAGGTCCAAGAACTATGACTGCAGCTTTTTTTACGGCGGCGACGGCTATTTCGACAACATGAACTCCTATTTCGGAGGCAACGGCTTCAGCATTTATGACCGCGGGCGCGGAAGCGTGCTCAGCGACCGCATCAGCACAGTGAGGCATAATATCGCAGACGGCGAGGTCACCTTTGAAAATGCATGGGGAATCTGCGATGAAGATATTTTCAATAAAATGATCAGCACTGCCGACCAGAAGCATAAGCAGGGAAAGCCGTTCCTGAATTTCGTGATGACCACCTCCAACCACAGGCCCTACACCTATCCTTCGGGCCGCATTGACATCCCGTCCGGAACGGGACGCGAGGGGGCTGTCAAGTATGCCGACTATGCCCTGAAAAGGCTCTTTGCCCAGGCGTCCAAAAAGCCCTGGTACAGGAATACCGTCTTTATCGTTGTTGCCGACCACTGCGCCAGCAGCGCAGGAAAGGATGAGATAGACATTGCCAACTACCATATCCCCGCCTTTATTGTGAATATGCCCGAAACGGCAAGCCGCAAGGTGGATAAGCAGTGCTCGCAGATCGATCTCTGGCCTACCGTATTTTCGATGTTCAAATGGCACTACGAATCCGATTTCTTCGGAAGGGACATCCTTGACCCCGATTTCGAGCAGCGCGCATTCCTGGGAACATACCGCAAGCTCGCGCTGATGAAGGGCAGCCGGGTGATGATACTCTCCGACCAGAAGAAGCAGGCCTTCTACAGCTGGAAAAAATCGGACAACAGCCTGAGCCCCCTTCCGATGGACAGGCCCTTTCTTGAAGAGACCATCGCATGGTACCAGACCGCTGATTACCTTTTTACAAACAAACTTTTAAAATAAGCAATGACCTATATACATTTCATCATAAACCCCGTCTCCGGCGGAGGACGCCACAGCCTGCCCGATTTTTACATCAGGCAGTTTTTTCCCTCTGACCGGTATAGGATCAGCACTGATTACACCATGAGCAGAAAGCACGCGCTTGTCCTCACCCAGAAGGCGCTGCAGCAGAATCCCGACATCATCGTGGCCTGCGGAGGCGACGGAACCGTAAATGAGGTGGCTTCCTGCCTGATCGGCACCGATGTGAAGCTGGGAATCATCCCGCTGGGGTCTGGAAACGGCCTTGCCTCGCATCTCAGCATACCTCATGATATCGGAAAATCGCTTGAAGTGATCAGGGAAGGAAGAAAGATAAGAATCGATGCGGGGAGAATCAACCAGCATTATTTTTTCAGCAACACCGGCATCGGCATAGACGCAATGATCATCAGAAAGTATGAGCATTCGGGAAAAAGGATGCTTTTTTCCTATGTCAGGGCCGCGGTTGCCGCAGCATTTGAGTACAGGGCGCAGCCGGCCATCGTATCCTTTGATGACAGGGTCATACCAATAAAGCCCTTTATGGTCTTTGTATCCAATTCCAATGAAATGGGATATAATATGACCCTTACACCCGATGCGATGCTGACCGACGGAAAGCTTGACCTGGTCCTCATTCCAGAGCTTTCCTTTTTCGAAAAGATAGCCCTTGGATACCGCATCCTGACCCGATCGGTCAGCAGATTCAAAAAGGCACAGCACCATCTGGTGCAGAGCCTGCAGATCGAAATGCCCATGAAGATCTTCACCGACGCGCAGATCGACGGGGAGCATTATAAATTAAGGACCAACACCTGCAGAATTTCGGCAGAGCCTGCCGCACTCAGCGTGCTGGTCTGAAAGCTTAATTAGGCTTTTCCGGAACTGCCTTCCCTTCGGGGAAGGCTCTCCGGAAATACGGGCTGCCGCCCTTGATCTTATCATCTTCATTTGGCAAGCCTTGAGCGGTCCGTCTCAAAATCCAGAAGAATCATTTTCTGGTCGTCCAGAAAAATCAGCACATCCAGAACGGCTGCCTGGTTATGATTCTGCTCTTGTATCGGATCTGTCGGAAAAATTAAGCCCGAAAGCTCCTCCAGAGCAAAATCACGATCAGGATTGTCCCTTAGAATGGTAAGGATTACATTGGAAATATTGGCATACTTTTTCATATTCTGCTAATCATTTGTTTTAAGTGCCCGGTTTATTTTTTTTATAGAATAAACCGCAGAACCTTCGAAAAAGCCTGCGGTTTTGAATTAACAATTCACCTTCTATAAAGTTTTTATCAGATTTTTTATTTCGGGGACGCGGGCAGGCGTCCGGCGCCTTCATTGGTCAATTTCCCGTTGGCCTGCTCATGCGGCCTGTCCTGCACATGGTAAAGGATAAAATGTCTTGCCCTGGCAAAAATCCCAAGAACAATCACAATTCCCAGAATTGCCAGTATGATCGTTTTTCCGATATTGACAGCAGAATACCTGTTCTTCTTTCTAACCGGCCTGCCCTTCTGTCCCCTCGATGTCTTCTGTATATTTGGATAGTATTTCTTCTTTCGTTTTTTCATTTCGCATAAAATTCGATTCCAGTCACTATACCGGCAGATGCGGCAATGCATTACCATGAACTGCCGGTAAAACTGCACGTTTGTTTTATCTGCCTGCGCATTGGCCAGGCATTTCTGATGGATCAAACCCTTTGGATAAGGCACAGCACATCCCCGCCGTCCGGGCCAGATGATTATCCGATCGGGGATACCATTTGGCCGGCAGCTATATGATGGCATTAAATCTTTTGATTTAAGTCTTTAGGTTTTCTGCATTATCCAATTTAGAACTTCATTTTCTGGATGCGCACGGCATTCAGAATCGCAATCAGCGATACGCCCACATCGGCAAATACGGCTTCCCACATCGTTGCCAGCCCGCCTGCTCCGAGAACGAGCACTACGCCCTTCACTACGAAAGCCAGCGTGATGTTCTGCCATACGATTTTCTTGGTCTGTCTGCCGATATTGATGGCCATGGGTATTTTGGATGGCTTGTCGTCCTGTATCACGACATCGGCCGTTTCGATTGTCGCATCGCTTCCCAGCCCGCCCATTGCGATGCCCGCATCGCTGAGCGCAACCACAGGCGCATCGTTCACCCCGTCACCGACAAAGGCAACCGTTCCATACTGCGCCTTGATCTCCTTCACCTTGTTTACCTTGTCTTCCGGCAGAAGGTCGCCGTAGGCATTGTCAATGCCCAGTTTGTCGGCTACAAATTTCACAACGCTTCCCTTGTCCCCGCTGAGCATCGTCGCTTTGATATTCAGCTTGTGCAGCAGGTCTATGGTCAGCTGCGAGTCTTCCTTGATGCTGTCCGCAATTGTGATATACCCGACATACTTTTTGTCGTAGCTTACCGCGATTGTCGTGTATACTATCGAAGCCGGATCGACATCATAGGAAATCCCGAACTTGTCCATAAGCTTGAAGTTTCCGGCAAGCAGCTCCTTTCCGCCGATCACCGCCTTCAGTCCGTGGCCTGCAATTTCTTCGGTGCTTTCCAGTTTTATGGAACTGTCGGCCTCTCCCACATATTCATGGATTGCCGTGGCAACAGGATGCGAGCTCTGGCTCTCCACAGCATTGACCATTTTCAGGATCTCATCCTTGTCAAACTCAGGCTTGAAGACAGTCTCCTGCACTTTGAAAACCCCTTCCGTCATCGTTCCGGTCTTGTCCATCACCACGTTCTGGATCGAGGCCATCACGTCAAGGAAATTGCTCCCTTTGAACAGTATCCCGTTGCGGCTCGCCGCACCGATTCCGCCGAAATAGCCCAGCGGTATGGAAATGACAAGCGCGCACGGACAGGAAATTACCAGAAAGACAAGAGCCCTGTAAAGCCAGCTGCTGAAATCATAATTGTCCGCAAAGAAATAAGGCAGAAGGCAGATTCCGATAGCCAGAAAAACCACAATAGGCGTATAGATCTTGGCAAACCTGCGGATGAACAGTTCTGTCGGAGCCTTCTGCGAGGTCGCATTCTGTACAAGTTCCAGTATTCTGCTGAGCTTGCTGTCGGTAAAGGCCGCGGTGACTTTCACCTGTGCCGCCACGTTGAGATTGATCATTCCCGCCAGGACCGCCTCGCCTTTGGATTTGGTGTCCGGCTTGCTTTCTCCTGTAAGGGCCGCCGTATTGAATGAAGCGCTGTCGGTTAAAAGCTCGCCGTCAAGGCCAAGCTTTTCCCCAGGTTTCAGCTGGATGATATCCCCTATCTGGGCCTGTTCGGCTTTGATGGTTTTCGCCTTTCCGTCTGAAATGATCGTCACTTCATCGGGCCTCTGGTCCAGAAGGCTTTTGATGTTGCGCTGTGCCCTTGATACTGCAAGGGTCTGGAAAACTTCCCCCACGGCGTAAAAAAGCATTACCGCAACCCCCTCAGGATATTCCTTAATGATGAAGGCGCCGACTGTGGCTATGCTCATCAGAAGGAATTCGGAAAATACCTCCCCTTTGGTGATGCTTTTAAAGGCATCCCTGATAACCGGAAACCCGACAATCAGATAGGCTACCAGGTACCACACGAAGCGCAGGGTGCCGGTAAACCACGGCAGTTTGATCCAGTTGTCAAAAGAAATGGCAAGAAGCAGCAGCGCCAGGGAAATTATCGAGGGAAGGAACATCTTGAATGCTCCGCCTTCCGCAGTGCTGTGGTCATGGCCGTCATCATCGCTGTGGGTATGGCTGTGCCCGTCGTCCCTGCTGTGCGCATGGTTGTGGCCGTCATCGGGAGCGTGCCCCTTCAGGAGCTCCTTTGCGCCCGCGTTCACATACACCTTCTCGGTCTGCGTGCAGCAGATCTGTTTACCGTCTTTATCGTATTTATGTTTGTGTTCCATGATATATAATTTATAAGGTTAAAAAATTCGGCACCATTCTGCTGTCAGCGTCCAAGTGCCGATAAAAGGCAGTCCATTGGTTTAGTTAGTCCTTTTTTTACTCTTAATTAATCTATCGACCAGTCTTCTGTACCATGAAAAATGGTTTATGCTGAAAATCAGCAGTATGATGAATGTTGCCGAAACGGCTATTACCAGCATATCCAGTGCTACGGCCATTCCCACCGCCGATGTGGTCCAAAGGCCCGCGGCGGTTGTGATGCCTTTAGGAAGATTCCGCTGGTCCCTGAAGATTATTCCCGCACCTATGAATCCAAGCCCGGTCGCAATGGCGGCAAGCATCCTGGCTACAGCCGAGACATCTTCCGTAAGATGGCCCGCAATGGAAACAAACAGGCAGGAAGCCGCGCAGATGCAGGCAAAGGTCCTCAGTCCCGTGTTCTGCTGCTCCCTTTCCCTTTCCAGACCGATAATCCCGCCCAGGAAAGCGGCCAGAACCAGTTTGGCAGACATATATAGTTCAACTTGGATATCCATCAGATAAGATTTTTGGCGGCTGAGCGGCCTACATCTCGTAGTACAGCCTATTTTTAGGCTTCTCAGGAATATCCTTCGCACCGGTCATCTCAAGGAGGTTGATCTCGATGGTCAGTGCAAGCGAGGTCATAGGGGTATCCACCGGCGTGTTCTCAAAGGGATCCTGCATGATGATGGCAGTTGATTCAATTGCAATGAACAGCAGCGGAATCAGTATGGTCATCAGCAGTTCAACAGCCAGCTGCGAGTCCTCAAGACCGAAGGGAAGTATCGCGGCAAAGACATAGATCAGCGTGTGCACCAGCAGGCTGTATGACTTTGGAAAAACAGTATTTTTGATCCGTTCGCATTTTCCCATGTGGTCGCAGAGGCGCGATATGGTCTCATTGAGCTGCACGGTCTTGAAATCCGTTATAATCCCCTTCTGCTCCATTTCGGCAACATCCTGCGAATGCCTGTCCAGCAGCGCGTTGGGAATGTTTGCCCCCGCCACGTTATGGAATTTCAGGTAGGCTTCCACCTTTGGGCTGAAGGGCTGGCGGCGCAGCGCCTCCCCAAGGGCATATACCCAGATGATCTGCCTTTCGGCAAACTGCTCTGAAAAATGCCTGTTTTCTTTCGAAGCGGACTGCATGACCTGTCTGATAAGGGTGCGCGAATCGTTTACGATCGCCCCCCATACCATTCTGGCTTCCCACCATCTCTCATAGGACTGTGCCGTCCTGAAGGCCAGCAGCAGCGAAACTGCGGTTCCTACCAGTGCGGGGATGCTCAGGGGAAGCGAGACTTTCCTGAACACCGGAAGCATATCCAGCATCCCGATAGCCGCGGCAAAAATGACAATGAGAATGATCTGGGATCTGATTTCCCTGACAAAGTACAGCACTGATATTTTACGGTTTAGAAGCATATTTTAAAATTAAGATTTTACATTTATCCTTTATTCCCATTATATGATCTGAATTATTTCGCAGTTAGGCATTTCTCGCAGATTCCTTTGGCCAGAATCTGGATCTCATCGATCTGAAGGCTGCCCGAGAGGCTTTCCGGAAGCATGATCTCTTCGCGGCAGGTAGTCTGCCCGCACCTCCTGCAGTAGAAATGGAGATGCCTGTCATTATGCTCTTCCTCTTCGCATGAATCGGCGCATAAGCGGTACCTGGCCTGGCTGTCGTCCATAATCTTATGCACGAGCCCTTTTTCCAGAAATGTCTGAAGCGTCCTGTAGATGGTCACCTTATCGGCCTTGTGGAAATACTTCTCGATCTCCGCAAGCGATAATGCCGCCGTGAGGGTTTCCATATACTCGTAGATCAGAATGCGCATCGTGGTAGGCCGTATGCTTTTGCCGTTAAAGGCTTCTTCTGTCGTTTTCTTCATATAATTTTTACATTAAAAATAAAACCGGCAACAAGACCTATCTGTTAGGCAGTTACAGTAAATTTACGAAGCTTATTCTTAATTTCCGCGTTCGCAGCTTACTTTTTTAGCAGGCAGATACTTCATAATCGGCCTTTATTGCCGGCATATTTTAAATTAATGCAGGTTTTCCTGTCCGAGACCATGAAATAGAGATTAAAGGGGGTGAATCCCTATTCCCTGGCTTAATCACAGGCAAACACTTACTGTCGGACAGGAATCTGCATTAAATCCTTAGTGTCTCTTAATGTTCGTGGCCTCCGGAATTGCTCAGTTTGGCATTTACGAAAAAGGTTCCCTTGGTCACAATCCTGCTTCCCGCAGGTATTTCCTTCACAGGCGTAACGGCTGTATATCCCACTTCCGAAACTCCTTTTGTCACTTCCACTTTTTCAAAGTTCATGCTTGCCGCATCGATTTTCTTTTCCTCTGCAGGACTGTGCTTTTCGCCCTCTTCGGTGCCTCCCTCAGCTTCCGCCTCCTCATGCTCCTCAGGTTTCTTGTCCGTTTTCACAAAGATGTAGAACTTTCCGTCAGCCTCAGCAATGGCACCATTTGGCACTGCAGCCGTAAGCGCCGTGCCTACGCCCACCAGCGCTGTGACGTTCATTCCGTCGATAAGCCCTGCCTTATTGCCCGTCACAGTGCAGTGCACCGCAACGCTCTTGCTCTGGTTCTCAAAAGAAGATCCGATATTGAATACCTTTGCCGTGTAAGTTGCCTCAGGGTTATTGGTCAGGGTGAAGCTTACGCTCTGCCCGACCTTTACCTTTGGAAGATCCTTCTCGAAAACCTGAAGGTCAAGATGGATCAGCTGGTTGTCCACTATCTCCACAACAGGAGATGAAACGTCAACATAGCTTCCGATCTTCGCAAATTCTGCGCTTACCGTACCGGTAACCGGACTGGTAACCGTCAGTGCCGCCCTTAGGTTCCCCGTGGTGATGCTTCCGGGATTTATTCCCATAAGCTGGATCTGTTTGGCAAGCGACGCCTTGCGGGCGCGGAGCGCATTTACCTCCGCAGTGGCATTCTGAAGATTCTTCAGGGCTCCGGCATTTCCCGCCTGAAGGTCTTTCTGGCGCTGCAGCTCCTGCTCCGCATTGGTGATGCGGCTGTTGATGGTGATATACTCCTCCTGCTGCTGCACGAACTGGGGATTCTCGATTGTTGCGATCACCTGGCCCTTGCGCACCTGGTCGCCCAGCTGCACTCTAAGGGTCTGGATAACACCTCCGTACAGAGAGGTTGCATTGGCCTTGTTATTGTTTGGAACCCTTAAGGCGCCGTTTACTTTAATCGATGCAGTCAGGTTCTTGTTCTCAATGGTTCCGAGCTGAACCCCCACCGATTTCATCTGCTCCTGGGTCAGCACCGCAATTGTGGCAGCTTCCCCTTCGCTGTGTCCCTCCTCTTTCGCTCCCTCGGCCTTTTCGGTTTTGGCTCCGCTTTCGCTTTCGCCGCTTTTTTGTCCGCAGCCTGCCAGTGAGAAAATTGCGGCCGCCGCGATTAATAATTGAATTTTGACTTTCATGAATGCTCTATATTTAGATTTATCCTGCGGAAGGGCTCTGCCGCTCCCGCAGGCTGTTATATTATTTATTTATTGTTGAAATAATCAAACTGCACCGCAGACAGGTTGTACTGGTTCAGCACATCAAGATAATTCTGGCGTATGCCTACCGCCTGGGTCAGAAACTGTCCAAGCTCGGCAAAGCTGATTTCCCCTGAGCGGTAGCTCAGCGTGGAAGCTTTGATGATATCCTCCGCCTGCTTAAGCCCTGAAGTCTCATAGAAGTTCAGCAGGGCAAGGTTTTTCTCAATTTCAGCAGCCGATGAATTCTTCTGGGTCGCCAGCAGCTGGGTCTGATAGGCAAGATTCTTTTCCTGCACTTCCTTCTCGGCCTTTGCCGCCTTTACCTTATTATGCGCCGATACGGCCCCGAAAAGCGGGAAAGATGCAGTGGCAGAAAACCCCGTGTATGGATCATTAAGCCCATAAAGCTTCTGGCTGAAAACCCTTCCGGACAGCTCAGGCATATTGCTGTTTCTCATTACTGAAACATTTGACGACGCAATCTTCACATTCTGCTCCTGCAGGGTAAGCAGGGGATGCTTCCCGCCGCTTTCGGTAAAGCTCACTTCCGCCTTTCCAAGCGGGGCTTCCACAGGAAGCAGCCATTCGTTAAGGTTCATAAGCATCATCAGCTGCTGCTGCTGCACGGTCATGTCTTTCTTGTTCTGCTCTGAAAAAGCTTTCAATTCCAGAAGTTTGGCCTCTGCGGCAATCCTGTCCAGCTGCGCCACATCACCGGCCTTCAGGCGCACTTCGGCAGTTTTCGCCAGCTGGGTATAGATGCTGTCCAGACGCTGGTACAGAAGCTGCTTGTCCTGAAGGTACCACAGCTTGTAGTAGGCCGTTCGCACATCCCTTTTGATTGTGGCGTTTAAAAGCACCGTATTGAGCTGGCTGTACTGGAGCTGGTTTTTGAAATAGCTTTTTCTTGCGGCATAAAGCCCCGGCCATGCAAAACTCTGCGAGATACCGATTTTCAGAATCCCTGTCCTGTCAGACGGCCTCAAATCCTCGTTCTCCGCGAAGACTCCCGTTTTAGGGATGTCTAAGGCTGTCTTCACATTCAGCCCGGCCGCCTGGATTTCGGATTTATTGATATCCAGCTGCTGATTGCTCTGCAGGGCAGTTTCCACAGCCTTCTCGATCGGGATGCGCTGCTGCGCATTTGCTGATCCCAGACCTGCAATGAAAAGGACAATGATGGCAGTTGTATTTCTCAATTTAAATTTTCCTTTAAAGTCAAACTTTGTATTAAAAATGATATAAAGAAGGGGAAGAACGAAAAGCGTAAGGAACGTTGCGGTTACAAGACCTCCGATTACAACGGTGGCAAGCGGCTTCTGCACCTCGGCACCAGCGCTGCTGCTGATGGCCATCGGCAGGAATCCCAATGAAGCCACCATCGCGGTCATAAGCACCGGACGAAGCCTTGTGATGGTTCCTTCTTTCACCCTTTCAAAAATGTTGTCCATACCCTCTTTTTCAAGCTGGTTGAATGTTCCGATGAGCACGATTCCATTTAGAACCGCCACCCCGAATAATGCGATAAATCCGATTCCGGCACTGATGCTGAAAGGCATGCCCCTAAGCATAAGGGCAAATATGCCCCCAATGGCGCTCATTGGAATCGCAGTGAAGATCAGCGTAGCCTGCTTGAAGGAACGGAACGTAAAATAAAGCAGACCGAAAATCAGAAGAAGCGACACCGGCACGGCAATCATAAGCCTTGCGCTGGCTGCCTGAAGATTTTCAAACTGTCCTCCATAGGTGAAATAGTATCCCGGCGGCAGCTTCACTTTTTCAGCCAGCTTTTTCTGGATGTCCTGCACTACGCTCTGGACATCGCGTCCAGCCACATTAAATCCGATTACAATCCTTCTTTTCCCTGCTTCCCTGCTGATCTGCGCAGGTCCAAGCTTATAGTCGATTTTTGCCACCTGGGACAGAGGCACCTGAACCCCTGTGCTGGTAGGGATCATAAGGTTGCTCACATCGTCTATGCTGCTTCTGTGAACGCTGTCAAGGCGCACCACAAGGTCGAAACGTCGCTCATTTTCATAAACCTGTCCGGTGCTCTTTCCTGCAAATGCCGTGCTGACAACGTCATTCACATCCTCTATGGTAAGCCCGTAATTGGCAATTCTGGTCCTGTCATATTCGATATTGATCTGCGGAAGGCCGCTCACTCGTTCAATCTGCGGAGAAGTCGCTCCGGGAACGCTCTGGATCACCTGCCCCACTTCTTTGGCGTACTGCGAAAGCGTGTCCAGGTTCTCACCGAAAATTTTCACGGCAACGTCCTGTCTGATTCCTGTCATAAGCTCATTGAAACGCATCTGGATTGGCTGGTTCTTCTCAAAGAACACTCCTGGAATCACTTCGAGCTTCTCCATTATGGCCTCTGCAAGTTCCGTGTAGCTCCTTCCCGACTTCCATTCCTTCTGCGGCTTTAGAACCACCATAAGATCGGTGGCCTCAGGAGGCATAGGATCTGTAGGGACCTCTGCGGCTCCCGTCTTTCCAACCACCATTTTAACCTCGTCAAACTGCTTGATGATTCTTGAGGCCTGCATCGAGGTCTCAATGCTCTGGTTCAGCGAACTTCCCTGAGGCAGGATGCAGTGGAAAGCATAATCGCCCTCCTGCAGCTGCGGGATGAATTCTCCTCCCATTCTTGTAAAGCAGAATACGGCAATAAGGAATATGGCTACCGTTACGCCGACCACGGCATACTTGATCTCGATCACTTTAGCAAGCAGCGGCTGGTAGATATTCTGTATTCTGTTCATCATCTTATCGCTGAAAGTCTCCTTGTGCTGCGGCTTTTTAGACAAGAACAGTGCGCACATCATCGGGATGTAGGTTAGAGACAGTATCAGGGCTCCAAAGATTGCGAATCCTACGGTCTGCGCCATCGGACGGAACATTTTCCCTTCAACGCCCACAAGGGTAAGAATCGGGATATATACAATTAAAATGATAATTTCTCCAAAGGCCGCACTGGTACGTATTTTGGATGCCGACTCGAAAACTTCCTCGTCCATCTCATCCTGGGTAAGATTATTGAGCGACTTGCGCATAGCAAGATGATGGAGCGTTGCCTCCACCACAATTACCGCACCGTCGACAATAAGGCCAAAATCAATGGCACCCAGTGACATCAGGTTGGCGCTTACGCCAAAGACATTCATCAGTCCAAGCGCGAAAAGCATGGCAAGAGGAATTGCTGATGCCACAATTAGCCCTGCGCGGAAATTCCCCAGAAACAGCACCAGCACGAATATCACGATCAATGCACCTTCTACAAGGTTCTTCTCTACGGTGCTGATGGCGCGTCCCACAAGATCCGTACGGTCAAGGTATGGCTCGATAACGACGTCGTCTGGAAGCGATTTCTGGATGGTCGGCAGCTTCTCTTTGATGCGCTTCACCACCTCGTTGCTGTTTTCACCCTTAAGCATCATCACCACGCCTCCGACTGCATCTACCTGCCCGTTATAGGTCAGGGCACCGTATCTCACAGCTTTTCCGAAGCGCACCTCGGCAACATCGCTTACATAAATTGGCGCGGCTCCCGTATTCTTAACCACGATCTTTCTTACATCATCAAGTGAGGTCACAAGACCGATTCCCCTGATGAAATATGCGTTTGGCTTCTTGTCAATATAAGCTCCTCCGGTATTCTGGTTGTTTTTCTGAAGTGCCGTAAAGATGTCCGGGATGCTAACCCCCATAGCTTTCAGCCTGTCAGGGTTCACGGCAACCTCATACTGCTTGAGCTCCCCTCCAAAACTGTTCACTTCGGCAATCCCGGGAGTTCCGTAGAGCTGCCTTGCCACAATCCAGTCCTGCATGGTTCGCAGGTCTTTGGCATTGTATTTATTTTCGCTTCCTTTTTTAGGATGGATAATGTACTGGTACACCTCGCCAAGACCGGTGCTCACAGGAGCCATTTCAGGAGTTCCGATCCCCTGCGGGATTCGGTCTGTTGCCTCCTTCAGCCTTTCGCTGATGAGCTGTCTGGCAAAATAGATGTCCGTTTCTTCATCGAACACAACTGTGATAACAGAAAGCCCGAATCGCGATATGCTTCGGATTTCCTGGATCTTCGGCACAGTGGCAATGCTCTGTTCAATGGGAAAGGTTACCAGCTGCTCCACTTCCTGTCCTGCAAGCGTAGGGCAGGTCGTAAAAATCTGAACCTGATTGTTTGTGATGTCAGGAACGGCATCTATGGGCAGTTTCGTTGCGCTCCAGGCGCCCCATAATATGAGAACCAAAGTCATTAACCCAATAATGATTTTGTTTTTTATGCTGAATTTAATTATACTATCTAACACTATGCATTTAATTTTAACGTTTAGAAAATAGTCTGTCCTCCCATGCAGAAATGGGGACAATGAAAAGCGCGCGCAGGCATCCCGAATGGATACGGAAAATCAAATGCATGCTGGGCAGGACCGTTAAGTCCTGACAAAAATCACTTCACGTGATAAGCGCAATCCGAAAAATCTAAACGAAAAATTTAGGGGGCTGCCAGATGCTGCCCGTGTAGGTTGAATTTACCTGGCAGTCCTTAATGACAGTATTCTTGGAACTGATAGGCTGCTGGGGAAGATTAAGGTCCGGCATCTTAAAGCTGAACTTTATTACCGAAACGCTGCAGCAGGAGCACTGGCAGAATGGCGAGCAGTGGTCGTCATTATCACTGCTGTGGTTATGGGACAGCTCTTTCTGCGCAGTTTTAGAGGAAATACAGCTATTGTATACGTCACTGCACGGAACCGCAAGCAGCCCTAGAATGTAAAGTAATAATATTGTTGTTTTCCATCTCATGGGACAAATGTAAAAAATAGTTTATGCAATCCGATTGCAAAGTGGCATCCTGCATTGTAAAATTAGAAACCTGCCCTCCGCAGTAAAGCGGGATTGCAGGCAGGCGGTTACTTCCTTCCTATTTTTATGCTACGCAAAGTAACAACCTGATTTTGTAGACATTCTGAATTTTTGCGCGATCAGCTGAAAAAAAATGTTTTTTTTTCTCTGCATCCAATTAATGACGAAATAACTGCGCAGGCCTCACATGCAGCAATTATAGATGAAGCTTCATGCCTTCATGGGTCGGCATAAAGCCCAGGCTCTCGTAAAACTTCACAGCCTCAGGCCTTTTTTTGTCTGTGGTAAGCTGGACCAGATGTGCCCCGCGCTGTCTTGACCTCTCTATGGCCCACTCGAACATAAGCCTTCCGAATCCCTTTCCGCGGTCTTCCCTCCTTATCCTGACCGCCTCTATCTGCGCCCTTACTCCGCCCTGATAGGTTAGATACTGGATGAAGCTCAGCTGCATGGTTCCCACCAGATCTCCGGCCTCATTAGTCACGGCGATAAGTTCCTGCGAGGGATCGGCATCGATTTTCTCGAACGCCTTAATGTAGGCATGTGGCAAAGGAAGCTGGAAATCCTCCCTGCCCTGCCCAAGGGCATCATCAGAAAGAAGCCTGATGATTTCGGGCAGATCATCTGCTGCTGCAGTTCTAAAAATTAAATTCATATCAATGTTTTTTGGGTATGCCGCTTTCTCCCTTTCATATTCCTTAAGCCATTTAGACTAGCACTTTAAAGAAAAGAGAACGATTTAAATTTTAAAATATGCTGTTATACTTTTCTATCAGCTGGTTTCTGTCCATTTCACCAGCCATCCAATCCCTGACATCTTTCACGCGCTGCTTGACGTTGTTTTTTTTGATTTCCATTGCTTGGTCAAATTCATCCGCGTCGAAATCTGCCGTGCTGCCGAGTTCCGTAAAAAATATATGAAATGGTGTCCAGTCTTCATCGGTCAATATCTTATGCAGCGGTCTATGTGCAGTTTCACGCAATACGTCAAAATACAATCCATTAATTTTCCGCGCTGAAACTTCAACCTCCATGAAGGAAAATAGCCTTTGAAAGAAAAAGGACTCCCCTATACTTATGCCCTTAGCATCTTCCAAGGTATACAATGAAGGACAGGAATACTCATCATTATCCAGATTATTATAATCTATAAAAGCGCAGATCTTGCCAGGAACGCATACCACATCTAGATGCTCATGAATGGCGTCAATTTTATTCTCATCGTAAAATATGGCAATGTTATCGGCGGCCGTTTTATTGTTCCATTCTGTTTCAAAAGCGAAAATTCCCTTGAAAAAAGGAACAGAACTCATCGGGCCTTCGCATATTCTGTCAATACCTTCAAGAGAATCTTTAAGTGTGGACGAACTTAATGTCGTTTTGATTTCAATTACGGCAATCACGGCTTCCTTTTTTACCACTACAAGATCATCTTCCCTAAAAACTGGAATATAATTGTGCTGGTCATAAATTATGATATCAATCTGCTTGCTGCTACCCTCTATAAATCCTGTTGCGACGTGAAATTTTTTGGGCACATATTTCCGCAGGACGGAAATGAAAAGCCTCTCCCTGTAATTTCCGACAGTCTGGCCGTGGCTGATGACATAATTGATACGCTCGCTCTGGCTTCTGATTTCATTTGAAATCGAAGAAAGATATCTTTTTTTATTTTCTAGTGCGATTTCGTTAATGCCAAGCGCAATATATGTGCCTAATTTTAATTTAACATATTTAAATGTGCCCGCGGCCAAGCGAGATTTTATAATCCCTGAAGCCTGTAATTTAGACACTCCGATTTCGCTGACTAATAGATCAATGCAGCCATCAACCTTTAACCTTTTCTGGGAGGAGGAATGCATCGTATTGATTACCTTGTGCCAGTTGTTTTTTATCATGCTCTGGAGCCTACCATACTTTTCATCGCTAAAAGTACACGTTCTGTCTACAATCACAAATGGATCGACCTGCTGTTTAAATTCGTCCATGTTATAAGTTACCAAGCCTCGTGCTTTTGTCTTTTCATCGTCACAGGTCCAATAAAACCTCACAGAATCTCCATCAATTGAAATAATTTTGCCTGTCTGGGCTTCGCCGTAGTCGTCTTTATGATTTATTATCAAATGATGTTCCTGCTGTAGAAACACTAAGAATTCTTTTGTTGTCAATATTATGTCCTTTAGGTTACTATTTAAAATTTTGTTCGCTATTAGTCCAGCAGAACCACAGGACACGATATCCTGCAACTTAAGGCGAATTTAAGAAATTTTTCTTAGCATCTCTGCTGTCCCAGCCATATGGTGCCCGTACTTGACGTTTCAGACAATAAAGTGTGCATGAATCTTTTACATGTGGAAATCTAGCAATTTACGGCACATTATTTGGTGCTTTTCTTGATAAAACATTAATTTACTGCTAACTAACTTATCTGAAAATTATGAAAAAAACTTTATTTTCTCTTCTGGTATTCGCAATGTCTATAAGCGCATCCGCCCAGAGCCAGTCCGCTTCGAATGCAAATGCATTTCCCTGCATTGACACTGGATACAGGCTATACCCCACTAATAATATGTGGACCTATATCAAACTCAACACCCGAAACGGACAGATGTGGCAGGTTCAGTGGGACACTGGAAAAAACAGGTTCGAGTCTCCCCTTTCGCTCAAGGCGCTTGCAGCACCCGATCAGGAAAAAAACAGCAGATTTGTCCTCAGCCCCACCACCAATATATACAATTTCATTCTGCTGGACCAGATCGACGGACGCGTCTGGCAGGTGCAATGGTCAAGCAAACCCGAAGAGCGCGCCATTTTAGCCATAGAATAGAAAAGGCCGAAATAGCATTTTCCTTTATCGGTTCGCAGCATTATTTTTTGCACTCTGATGCGGAACCGGCATTTACACTTTTGGATGGGCAAGACTGCATAAAGGCATGAAGTTAAATCTTTGCTATATTTGTTTTATGCCGGCTGATTTTGTTTAAAATGCCTTATATTTGGCCGGAACAAACAATAAAATCAGCATTTTCTCTTTAGCATGAAGCATTTTAAAGGCATATTGATAATGGCGCTCCTTGCCATGCGGATGCTTTACGGCGTTGAAATCCACAGCGTCTCTTCCGTGCTTGCCGATTGCGCCGAAATGCAGAATATTTCAGGCAGGAAAGCCCACCAGTGCGCCGTTGATGCGCCCCATAGCAAAAAGAAAATCCGCATAAACGCTTCTTCCCAAGACAAGAAAGAGAAGCATAAAACCGCTGCGCTTTTAAAATCCCTAACAGAAAAATTTACTGATGACGCGCTTTCGCTTCCTCACAGCAAAAGCACCGCTTATTTTAAGCTGGACACTGCATTTGCAGACGCTTTAAAAAACTCACTGCACAGACTCCATTTTTTCTAGACTCAAAATTAAATTCCGAATTTACCTATTCGATGGCATAACTATCAATAGTCAGCTCAGCATAACGTAAAAGAAGGCCGTTTTTTATGTTCTCTGCTGCCATCTGCGATTGCCAGCCTGTATAACAGCGCGCTATCCAGATGCAAAACCAAACATAAAAAGTGACGGCTTACGAGAAAAGCCCGTTTTTAACATTCGGCTTCAAGAGTCTGATATGCCCTGTAAAACTATGGCAGCCCGCACTCCCGCGGCGCTTTCCAATACAGCTGAAAACCTGTTTAAACCAATTAAAACCAGACCCGCCGACGGTCTGCAAATCACTATGGCTATTCTGTATTCAGACGGAATAATCATCGATCATTTAATGCAATGAAAAATTTAATTCTTTCTTTTATATCGCTTTTGGCAGTCCATAGCGCCCAGTCACAAAAAAACTCGCTTAAGAGATACCTCGAAAAACAGGATGCTTCCATAACCGATACGGTCATCTGTTTGAAATCCTCGGATTCGGTCTGGGCTGATCTTCCTGTGACCCTAATCAGGGGGCGTGAAAAAGGTCCAACCCTTACCCTAGCCGCCGGAATCCGCGAAGGCGGATTTTCCGCCGCCGCTTCCCTGCTGCAGCTTCGCCGTGAGATAATGCCTGAAAAGCTCAAGGGAAACCTCATTATTATTCCCGACGCTGATGTGCAGCGCTACAGCGGCCGCAGCTCCCAATCCGACAACATACGAATGTCCCATCTTTCCGATGCTTTTCCGGGCAGCGCCAAGGGAACCGCGGCAGAATTGATCGCCGATTTTATTTCGACAGCTGTCTTTGATGCCACTGATGTATTTCTGGAGCTGAACGGCTGCGATTCCGGCAGTGATCCGATAGCTTTTATGTGCTACTACGACAATGCGGAATTCATGCAGCAGACAATGCTGGCGTACCGCCTGAGTGAAGCAAGCGGGCTCGGCACCATCCTGAGCCATCCGTACCCGCTCTCATCAGGAGAGCCTTCAAAATGCGCCGTGAAGCAGGCGGTCAGGCTGGGAATTCCGTCATTGAGCATGACATTAGGCGGATATGAAAAACAGGGATCCTCCAGCCAGCCATCGGCTGAAGAAGCGCTTTACAGGATTATGGCAGAATTGGAAATCTACAATAATGGCACAACAAAGCCTTCCCGCGCAAAGAAATTCAGGTATAACAGAAAGGCCTGCATAAAGGTTCCATTTCAGGGCATATTCTGCAGCTCCATTAAGCCAGGGGATAAAATCAAAGAAAGCCAGAAGATAGGCAATCTGACCGATATTTTCGGCAACAGGAAAAAAACTCTCAGAGCCCCCGAGTCGGGCACCGTACTTTACAAAACAGATGCAGATGCTGTAAATGCTGACGAAACTGTAATCTGCATCGGATACAGGATCCAATAGCAGAAATAGCTGCTGGATTTCGATTTGGAGCAGTTTCTGCCAAGACAGATAACTACGCTGCGCACTGCATGCCTGTATCCATTTCTTTAACACAATTAAATCAAAGATCATGAATGAGATTTTAACCACCCCGCTTTGGGGAAACACAATATATAAATGGCTCACAGCACTGATAATTATAATTGTCCTTTTCGCGATTATAAAAATATTCAAAGTGTACATTTTCAAGCGGCTCAAAAAATGGGCGGCTGCAACCGCCACATCCTGGGATGAATTCGCAATGGAAGTCATTGAGAAGAACATTCTTCCCCTGCTGTACATAAGCACCGTTTATTTTGCCCTGCAGACTTTGGCCTTGGGCCTAAGGGCAAAAAATATTCTTCATACGGCATATATGATTGCCATCACTTTTTTTATAATCAAAATTATAATTGCCGCTTTCAAAAAATTCGTGCTGTCCTTTATCAAACGCGACCAGGACAGCGAAAGCAAAGAAAAGCAGGCAGGCGGGCTTATCGCTATCGTCAATATCATCATCTGGCTATTAGGCGCCGTATTTCTGATTGATAATATGGGCTACAATGTGACAACCATTGTAGCGGGTCTGGGTGTCGGAGGTATTGCTATCGCGCTTGCGGCACAGACCGTGCTTGGAGATCTCTTCAGCTATTTTGTCATCTTCTTTGACCGTCCATTTGAAATCGGAGATTTTGTGACGGTGGGCACAGACAGCGGCGTTATCGAATATATCGGGATAAAGACCACCCGAATCAGAACCCTGAACGGAGAACAGCTTGTCTGTTCCAATACAGACCTGACCAACTCCAGGCTGCGCAACTTCAAACGGATGGAAAGAAGAAGGATTGTTTTCGCAATCCGTGTCACCTACCAGACCACTGACAGACAGCTTAGGGACATTCCCGGTATTGTCGGAGACATAATAGCCTCGAAAGATAAACTGAGCTATGACAGGGGGCATTTTTCAGGTTTTGGGGATTTCAGCCTTAACTTTGAATTCGTCTACTACGTCGATGACCCGGATTACAATTTCTATATGGACGCCCAGCAGGCCGTCTATCTTGAGATTTTCAGTGCCTTTACAGAAAAAGGAATTGAGCTTGCATATCCAACGCAGACCATACAGATTGAAAGCCTTCCGGTATTCTCAGTTGCAAGGAACTAAATAACAACATACTAGGCGATATTCTTTCGCTGAAAATCTTCACACTTATTAAAGAGACAATTAACTAATAATTGTCTCTTTTCCTGCTGACATAAAGCGCAGGCGAATGGTTTTGATGATCAATAATCGTTTTCCCGTCCATTTTGGATGCTCCGATTTTTAAAATAAGCTCCCAAGACACCACAAGCTGAATGCTAAAAAGTATCAGGCAATAATGGCAAGTGTGATATCATAGACAAGCGCTTTAAGCTCCTTATTACACAGCGATAAATCCCTGTCGGGCGGATTTCCATGATAAATGAGGTTTCTGGCTTTAATAAGCTGGCCAAATTCCACATCATAATCGTCCGGATCCAGATTGAGATATTTTATAAAACCCTCAAACTGATCGATAAGGCCGGTCTTTTTAATAAAGGATACTTTCTCAAAAGCTTTAGAATCAAATTCCTGTTTATCTGCGTCCGCGACTATTTCACAAATTTCTTTTATCTTCTTTTTTATGAACCTGTTAATAGAGCCTTCTGATCCCGTAAATACATATTCTTCCTTTACAGTGAAAGCACTGCCGTCCAAGGGCTCATTTAAAAAATAATTCCTGAACTTTTCAACGATGTTGTAAAGGACCATGAAAGCTGAAATATCATCAAGGTGCTTTATCCTTAACAGTCTGGGAACAGCCTCCTGTATAAGCTCCCTGAAAGTTTGGAATTTCTCAAAATTTACCGAATCTGCAAAATCGTAAATATTCTGATATTTGTCCTTCAAATGAAATTCCTGCGAGGAATCAAAGTTATCGCCGGAAAGCTTAAAGACTTCCCTGGTGCCATAATTATCCCTATCATTCACCCTGAGCAGGGCATTGAAAAAATCAATGTTCTTCTCCCAGTACAGGGACATCAGCAGGCATAAGTCTTCTCCGAGGGAAAGCAGATCCAGATCTTTTACTTTCTCGCTGTCATCCCTTAGAACCAGCTGTGCATCTCTGGTTATTACAAAATCCTTTTTTGGTTCGCCCTGTTTATAGGAATGGCTTAATGACAGCATAAATTCGACAGGACCAAACCTGGTCCATCTGTTATGATTCCGTTCAATGAATTTGTCATCTGAATCATAAGTTCCAAGCTGGCCGTACTGGATATATCCTGTGAGATGGGAAAGGGCATTGTCTGCCAGGCTGAATCTTGCGGCAGCGGCATACCTTCCATTCTGGAAAAGACAGAAATTTCGAAGAACCAGTATGACGGATTTCTTGTCATGATCGAAATAATTAGTTTCATGAAAATCTATCAGAGAGCTTTCAGAAAACTCAAAAAACTCCGGGTTCACCCATTCATATGGCGATAATGCAGGATTTACCAAGTCCAGGATGCTGGTTCCTGCTTCTGCAAGTGCTCTGAATTTCTGGTACAGATGATCAGAGGGCTTATAATAAATAATCAGCTGCGCCTCTTCAGGTCTTCTCTGGTTATAAATCAGTCTCGCATCAAACTGGGAATCTCCGCTTTCACCAGGAAAGCCGTCCAGCAGTTCTTTATGCTCTGACAGCTTTAGCAGTATGGGCACATCATTTTGAAAGTAGTCTTTCATTATTACAAATTATAATTAAAGCATTATTTAAGTTTAGAAGGCGCAGAATAAAAAATGCAGCTAGCCAAATTTATTAAAATAAAACAGAAAAAAACGCAGGTAGAATTACCTGATTGAACAGTGAAAAACACTTCGGAATTCCAGCCGGTCCTATAAGCATTGCGTTTTTTCTTTTCCTGCAGTGCAATGATGCTTGGTGTTTCAGATTTATACATAACTTTACATAAAAATTGCGCAAAGCATTCCTATTATATTCATTTCCTATAACTTAAAACCAGCAATAAATGGAATACAAAATAATTAGAGTCAGCAAAGAACTGGAACCTTTCATTAGCTTTTTTTGGGAACTTAGAGGAAGCCAATCCAAAGCAGAATTGGAACGCGTATATCCGGACGGATGTTCGGGAATACTGATTAATATTGGAAGCAAGTGCATGACAGACAACGGTTCTCTTTCTATGGACAGTGGAAAAACTTATGTTGTCGGAGCAATGAATTCTTTTAAAGACAGCATAATTGAAACCGATACCCATTTATTGGGAGCATGCCTGAAGCCCGCAGCATTTTCCAACTTCTACTGCTATGATCCTCAAAGCGCACTCAGTAATAATACTGTCGAATTCGAAAAATCCAAATCATTTGATATCGACAGGGTAATAGCAGACCCCTTTAATTATTTCGAATGCTTTTTCACTGATCGGATGAAAAGCAGCTACAACCCCCTGCAGCCGGTTATCAATGACATTGATGCTGCTAAGGGATATATGGGCATCCACGAATTGTCCCAGAAGCACTGCACAACAGTTAGGCAGCTGGAACGCAATTTCAAAAATTATATCGGCTTGTCCCCGAAAGAATACTCAAATATAATCCGCTTTCAGAATGCTCTGAATATTATCAGAAAATCAGATCACAATCGAAGCCTGTCAGATATTGCTTTTGAATGCGGTTACTATGACCATGCCCATCTCACCAATGAAATCAAGCGATATACAGGCTTTTCACCGTCATTGCTTTAATTTGTCGCATTTTTACAAAGCGCGGTTAAATTTCTGCCGCTACATTTGGCAGAACAACAAAAATTTAAAACAGATGCGAAAAATAAAACTTTTCATTGCCATGAGTTTAGATGGTTACATTGCAAAGCCAAATGATGACCTAAGCTTTCTAAAGCTTGTGGAAAAGCAGGGCGAGGATTACGGCTATGCAGACTTTATTTCTGAAATCGATACCGTGATAGTTGGACGAAAAACATATGATTATGTTCTCAAAGAAATAGGCCCATCACATTATGACAATGGGAATCGGGATGTTTATGTCATTACAAGAACCGAAAGGCCCCAAATTGGAAGAACAATTTTTTATAATGGCGATATCCCCGGATTAATTAAACATCTAAAAAATGAAAATGGTAAAAATATTTATTGCGACGGCGGTGCCGAACTCATAAATGAACTGATGATGCACAGCCTTATAGACGGGTTTGTAATATCTGTAATTCCTATTCTTTTAGGTGCTGGCACCAGGCTTTTTCAGGACGGCAGACCTGAACAGAGACTAGAGTTTATATCCGCGCAAACATTTGAAACGGGATTAGCGCAGCTTACATACGAGAAAAATAGCTGAAACTTTAAAAAAGGGTGCGCACTTATACCTTTCTCGCAGAGCATATTAAAAAATGTGCTTGGTCCGCAACAGGCTTTTTATATTGATATCGCCACCAGACAATCACTCTACTACAAATTATCAAACTCAATCCAATTCCTGGATTGAGTTTTTTGTTTGATTTTAACGGACATCCCCACACTAAATACAGATAATGTTTTTTTTCATGATTTTTCACGCCTAATGAAATTATGAGAGTTTTTATTTAATTTTACAGATAAAGCTTTTTAAAATGGCAGTCAAGGACTTCGACGACGAAAATCTTCCAAAAGTGAATCCAAATGAAAGTCTTGAAACTATTTCAAGTGTTTTGTTCAGGAAGCGGTTCCCTGTACAAAAATTTGAGATACGATCTGAAACGATGCGTGACAAAGGGATAGATTTTCATATCGAACTGAAAAAAGAATCTGCATCAGGAGGTAGCGTATACACCAATTACAGGTTTGCTGTCCAGCTGAAGGCGACAAATAAAATCAAACAGGGAACCGATGGAAGTTTCGGACTTCAGATCTCAACATCCAATATAAGCTACCTGCTCAATAACGGCATGCCCGCCTACTATGTTTTTTATCACCATCCTTCAGCTTGTTTCTACTTCGAAAACGTCAAAAATATTCTGGATCAGATCAAGGGCAGAAATGGGAAATGGCAGCAAAAAGCAAAGCAGAAGATTTATTTCACCAAAATTCTTTCTGAACAGGCAGTGCAGGAAATCTACGAGGAAACGTATGCAAGCGGAGTTCTTCTCAGAAGGATCAACAGCTACAGATTTCCGTCAAACAGCCCAAATTCCAGCAGCCTTCTCATTGATTCCGACAACATAGTATACAGCGTATCGGAAAATATAGAATATATAGACAAGTTTGGCGCGGATCTTGTAAATGCACACCGTTTTGACACCGTAATTGAAATGGAGAAAAGGAGCTGGCCAAGAAACACAGCAACTCCCCGATTCTACCTTTTTTGCGGCATTGCCTATTTTCAGCGCGGGGATCTCTACAAGGCGATGGACCTTCTGAAAAGCGCCAAGAAATATTCCGACGAATTTGACCCGGAGGGTCGGGCGATAATCGAACATACTATACTCAATACCAGATATCTTTTGGACATAATATCCAAAGAGCAGTACGACCGGGCTGTAAAAAAGATCGGCCATCTGGAGGATTCAGGCTCCTTTTTCCAGATTGAGAATGCTTTTGAAGAATTGTCTTCCAATAGCGGAGAACCAGCTTCTTCAATACTGAAGTTCTACGAATCCATGCAGAAGGTTATTGAAAATGAAAAAAAAATTGGACTGCGAATCATTGCCTTCAATAAGATCATTGATGCCGAATCCAGCATCCTTTTCAGCGATCTGGCAAAGAATTCCGTCTACGTTGCGGGACGAGTCCAGAATCTTCTTCACACCACTGTCTTTAAGCAATGGCTTGAACTTGAAAAAATATTCCGCTGGCGTCTTAACAGCATAGTGGATTATGCCGAGAATTGCGGATATTTCATCTCGATCGGCATCTTGACCCTGGCGGGCATAAAATGGGAATACCAGAAAGCGTTTCACCTTCATTATCTCTCATGCTGGAAATACAGAAGCTTTGATCTGCTCCAGCCTGTTGATCCGTCAGTGCTCGAGAAGCTAAGAAGGAACTGCGATCATCTCGACAAGCTTGCAGAAGCATTTGAACAGAATGAATACAGGGAAAACATGCTATGCTGCATAATCCTTAAATATGAAATCCTGCAATTTTCCGGAAATGTGAATGCAGCCTGCGATGCAAAAGAAAAAATACTTGAAGTTATAGACGCATTTGAATTCGAGGGTTTGCGAAAAGAATATGAACCGATTTTCAATCAAGGAACGTCGCATGAAAACTTCGTTGCGAAATACACCTCACACATGAACAGAATTCAGGATCTTGCTGTGCAAGAGGGAATAGACTGCTACAGGATGCTTTCAAGAGAGGAGCTTGCTTTTAGGCCCCGCTGGTCCATCAGGGATTTTCCAGCATTTGATTTTTCGATTATGCCCCATGAAAATGAGGGCGAAAAGGATATATTAAACTAACCTCATTACTGGGCACGCCATCCATCAAATCTTGCTGAAATAATTAAAAGAAAAACTTGCTTTCCCCGTTCAAAATTCCATCATCAAAAAAAAATATTACACATGAAAACGCAGTCGGAAAATCAAATTTCATTTATAAATCAAAATATCTTTTTTAGGGAATTCACATTCAGCAAGAATGATTTCAAGGGGCTAAACAGCAAACAGCAGCTGGAGTTTGCCGACAATGTGGTTTGGATAGAGGACATTTTTTTTATTTTCCAGATCAAGGAAAAGGAACTCGATGCAAGCGACGATAGAAAATGGTTCCAAAGCAAGATTTTGAATAAGGCGGTAAAACAGATAAAAGCCACCACGAAATATCTCAGCGAATACTCAGATATCCACATAGAAAACGAGAAAGGGCATAAAATTAACATTGCCCAGGCCAAGGACAATCCAAGCAGGAAAATCATAATCTATCAGGCAAAGGATTTTTCAGAACAACTGCGACAGATCAAGTTTTACGAAAGCACTGAAATTGGATTGATTCATCTATTTCATGAAGAGGATTACACATGGATCTGCAGACTGCTCCTAACACCTTGTGAAATCAATGAATATCTGTCCTTCAGGGAACGCCTGTTCCTGTTTGACAAAAGGGCATCTGCAGCCCTTCCCGAACAATATTTCCTTTCGCATTTTCTCGAGACGCCCGACGCTGACCATTTCAATGCAAAATACATCAATTCGCTATTGCATTTCGACCAGACAACTTCAGAATTTGATATTTCGGGTATAATGGAAAACTTTGCAAAAAATATTAAAATGGCCAACTATGAAACCGAATATTATCCAATTTTGGCCGAACTTGCCCTGCTGAATAGGTTTGAGCTGGCCGCCTTCAAGCAGAAATACTCATTGTGTGTGCAGGAATCCGAAAACCAGGACTTTACGACTCCCTATAGAATGTACGTTCCAAGAACCGACTGCGCTTTTGTTTTTATTCCTCTGCACTCGAAAAATGCGGCTAATTGGGCAAATGCCCTGGACAATTATGCATTTGCCCTGAAGTATGATTCCAAAGCCAGCAGATGCATAGGCGCTGTTGTGTTTAGAGATCCAAATGATAAGGAATATTTTCAGATTTTCTGGAATTACATCCATCATGAGTGGGTGTTTGACCAAGAACTTGAAGACCTATTGAATGACAATTATCTATTCAGGGCTAGCAGGGTCAGCAAAACTGACAATAGATACAGGAAATAGTGACAATGTCCAAAACAGAAAGTCCAAGCAACTATAACCAGAAAATAAATGGAAAATATAACTAGTCTTCAAGGGAAGCTTCGATTAATTTGGCTACTTCCTCTACCGTTTTTTTCGCTGTGAACATGGAGCAATTGCTTAAATGAAGTTCTGCATTCCTTCCTTTGTTAGTTCCGTTAATAGTGACAATAGAATTGACATTAATAAAGTGCGGCACGTTTTCTTCATCCAGCACAAATATAAATCCTTTCATAACTGCTTGATTTTAAGTTTATCAAATATACAAATTAATTAAAACTTCGGTTAGAAGACCCACGAAGTACAACGGTATAGTTTCTATATACTTCCCAAATATCAGTTAGCTTGTTGATTGGAATTACTTTAATTATCAGAATTACCATGAGCATAGGAATAGCCCGCGCAAACTTAAATTCAAATCCATTAATTTTTTTACTAAATTTCGTTCTCGAAAAGCAAAAAATTATGATAATTGAAGACAAAGGCAAATTAGGTGAAGATTTTGTAAACACTCTTGCTTACAGATCGTTCTTGAAGTACTGGTGTTTTCCTGGACCAAAATATGAAAATGGCGATAAAAAGGAAATCTGCGACCTCTTGATTATTTTCAATTCGGTGCTAATCGTCATCTCAGTTAAGAACTACGAATTTAAGGGAAATCATTTCAGGTATTTCAACAACACTATTGAAAAGGCTGTAAAACAGATCCATGGTGCCTGCCGTACTTTATTCGGAGCTGCAGAAGTGCAGATCAAGCATCCCGACAGGGAAATGGAGATTTTTCCAAGAGAACAAATCACCAAAGTATTTCGAATTGTAATCAATTTGGGAGAAGGAGTAAAATTTTATCCCTTTAACCATTCCACGAAAAACGATGATTATGTAACCTTATTTGATAAAGATTCCTTCGAAACTATTATCAGCCAGCTTGATACGATTCCTGATTTTATAGATTATCTTGAAAAAAGGGAGAAACTATTTAAGGGGAGGATCACCATAATCATGCCAGGCGACGAGTACGACTTTCCTCTCGAAACGCAGAAGGAATTTTTTGCGCTCCAAAAGCAGCTGACACAAAACTACATTCTGATCTCGGGTACGGAAAAGGATCTTCTTTCCCACTTCTTCAAAAATGCTAGAAATTTCCCGCCGTTTCTCAACGATGATTCTAACGGCATCTTTCTGCAAATCGATGGTGACTGGGATTCGTTTTCCGATATTCAGCAAGTAAAAAATAAGGCAGAAGCAGATAAAGCCAGCTATTTCATCGACGATTTTGTGCAGAATGAAATCCTAAAAAATGAATATCTTCAAAATCTGACACCAATGCGGTTAAACCTTGCCAAAGCAATGCTGTCATTCGACAGGCTTACCAGACGATCCATCGCCAAAAGCTATTTCGAGTTCCACAACCGTTACAAAGACGTTTCTGGACTAAATTTCGGAAGGCGGTTCGGCGATTATGACGGCGTGGGTGTGCTGTTCACTTTTTACACGGACCAGATGGATATGGAAATGATAAATACCCTAAATACTCTGGCAATAGAAAGTGTTAATCTATTTACAGGATATAAAAGCAAATCCTTAATCTTAATATCATCCAACCGAAGCCATAGATTTTTGTTCGCCCATATAGACAAAATTGAGAAGTATGAGCCAGATCATGAGGAAATGATCAGGCAGGATGTTAAAAGAATGGGATGGTTTACCAAACATACCTTGTTCCAAGGTAGCGAAAACGAGTTTCCAGAATAAATAAGAGTTGAAATTGCCATCTTTATTTCTTCCAAAATAATTGTTGATCCATTGAATAAAAAATGGTTTGGATAACTATTTGTCCTTTTTGAAAATATTACACTTAAAAAATATGAAATACGCCTTTATCGGATACTCTTACCAATGGCTTGCCTCATCACTGCTGCTAGCTAAAATGGATGCTGAAAGAAATATAGATGAAATGGAAATCGAGGCAGCCATTCAAAACAATTTTGATGATGTAAAAATACGTTGCGGTCTTGAGCATTATTTTTTTCAAATCAAGGATATGGATGCAATGACCCTTGATAAACTGGCCGTTTCCGGAAATGAGATTTCAATAAAAGGAAAATCCCATAAACTCTCGGGTCACAGCAATATCATCATTTTTAAGGAGATCGACATTATACCAGATAGCGAAGTACTTGGCATGCCAGCCTATAATTTTTCAGGAGTATTTATAATCTCCATGAGCCGTAAAGAAATGATAGAAAAAATTCATGAGCTATATGCACTGGATGAAAACAGGAAGAATATCATTGAGTACTTTTTTAATGGCCGACTTGACCAGAGAATATTAAAAATATCAAGAGAACAGCTCCCATCAATAGCACTCTTCAGTACTGAGCTTCTGGAAACGACCGTCAATGTGGCTCGTGAGCGTCTTTTAGTGGAAAATATCCTGCTTATCGAAGGAAAACCTGGAGTCGGAAAAAGCCATTTTGTCAATACAATTACCGATCAGTACCCCAATAATATCCTATACCGTTTTTGGACTTCAAGTCAGGACAAAGACTATGACAAACGGTTGAAATACGAGAACTTCCTAAGTGAACTATCTAAAAATATCTTCGGTGATTATCGCGAACGCGATGAAAAGGTGATCCTAAACCATCTTATAACCAATAATAAAACAATAATAATAGATGGACTGGATCATGTCGAGAACTACAACAGAAGTGACTTAGAAAAATTTATCACCTTCATTGATAAACTGCACAAAGGCACTAAAACCATCGTTCTCAGCCGTCCTTTGCAGCGAGTGTTATCCTGGGAAAAATATACTTTAGGAAATTGGAATCTGGAGCAGACGGCCAAAGTGCTAAATGAACTGTACCACATTTCGAAATACAGCATTGCAAGCAAAATTTTCACTATCACCCAGGGATATCCCATTTTGGTGAAATACGTTGCAGAGCATTACAAAAAAGAAAAAAAACTACCTCAGTATGATCAGTTAGAAAGCATTGATAATTATTACCAGCAGATAATTACCAATGAAAAAGGCAAACAGGCACTGGCTCTGTTCCTCTGTTCCCACACCTATACCATGCATTCTGAAATTGATTTTTTTCTTGACTCAGATCTAGGTGATATCGTAAAAGAATTTATAGAGGAACACCCCTATCTATTTGAAATCCGTCTCAACCGTGTAGCGCTCTTTCATGATAGTCTTGTGACCTATCTCAGAAAATTAAATATAAACTACTCAAAGACTCTTGAGAAGGTAAGCAACAAGGTTTACACTTCAATAATGGCAGGCGAAAAAAGGTTCCTGTCGAGATTAAATTTTTACGAACTTTCTGAAACAAAGAAAAACAACATCACTAAAAAATACATTTCAATCGCACAGTTCCGTCAACTTATGGAAAATGTCATTGATTTTGAAGCCATCCAATCCTTTTATTTTCAGATTAGGGAAAATCTCTGCTCGATAGATCCTGAAGCACTGGAAATCATAGACTTTTATGACCTATCTCTGATTATTAACATGGTTCAAAGGGACCATATCTCCACACAGGACCAGGTTATATTTACCTACCTCAAAGCTTTGATCCATAATGGATATACAGAAGAAGATATTACAAGCGACGGCTATCTATTTGCAATGCTGTATTACATCACGACCAATAACGCATCGTTAATTTTAAATCTTATGGCTTCTCAGCATTACGACACCAGGTATTTTTATCGTGAACTTGATAAGGACATCAGAGAAGAGAAATCATTTTTCAGCAAACATGCCAAAGCACTTACAGCACCAGCAATCACTGAGCTTTTGGCTAAAAGTGATGAATTCGATTTACAGGATGTAATTCCTTATATCCTGCAAAATCTGTATATACACCAGATAAAGCAAGGCAAGTATAAAAATCTATTCAGTGCAATTGATCACTATATGAATGGGAATGCTACCCTTGGCAATAAAATTCTGCAGGACTTTATTGCTTTATATCATATAGAAAGTTTTAAAGCGCTCTGGATGCTGAAAGCCACAAAAAAATATCTGTATGCTTATGGATTACATCCGCAGCATAATGATTACAAGTGCCTTACACTTGAATATTTTATCAAAAAAAACAAATACAGGGGAAGTTTCGCCCTGAGGGATATGGTGCATAATTACATAAGGCTGTCCCTGCATGAGGAAAGAAAAATCAACATAGCTGAAATCAGCCATTTCTGGTGCAAGTATTACAACCGTAAAGACTACTCAATGTACAGTCTTGACGTAACCTTAAAAATATTTCAAGACAAAGATTTTATAAATCCATTGCGTTCCATAGAACTCATTAATCAAATACAGAATATTTCAGAAAAAGGTTACCGTGAGCTGCTAGCTTCATACATTAAACAGCATCCGGCGGACATAATCCATTTTATAAATGAAAATTTTGATGCTGCTGATCTCTCCATTTCATGGCTGGATCTGCCCACTGACTATATTAATCTTTTGCCAAACAATATCTTTCAACGCGCGCTCAATGGAATTTTACGAACTCACAGTTATGATAAGAAGATTGATTACATAGATGTTTCAAATGTACTGGGTTCGTCTCGTGAAAACGAACTAAAGTCAGTTATGGCAATGTTTGGATACAGGATCAACGTTGAAGAAGAATCACCTGAGCTAAAAATACTGAAAAACAAAGCTGTTGATTTTGTGACTTTTCCGCAGGACAAGAACTCTGCAAGAATGAAGTCAGACAGCGCTTCACGTTTCAAAGAGGGAATCCTGAAACAGGAAGATAAAGCACTAATTAAGGAAAAAGCCCTGAAGTCGTATGATGTCGCTGGCTTTGCTAATCAAAATTATTCCGCACTTGCAGATTCGGAAATTTTTAAACTTTTTTCTAAAGAAGATATAAGAAAGAACATAAAACTTATTCTCTATAATGCCATGATTGGCAAAATGGAAAGTTTATCGTCTTTTCATCTTTTGTATATCTATCCTGGAAATCTACTGAAAATCATCGATGATAATGAAATAGAAATAGATTATCCACTTTTTTTTAAAAGCTTTACTGTCTTTTTAGAACTTTCTTTACTTAATTCAGCATTTCAGGATTAAACCAATATTTTAAAAAATAACCAAACAAGAATTTTCCCATGACAACAAATCCCCTTAAAACATTATTGAAAGGGATTAACTTTGTTCCACAAAACCAAAATCCTAGACAGTAATTCACAGAGCCAAACAAAGACACTTTTGCCTTAAATACGGCAATCTTTTCAAATTCGCCCTAAAATATGTAAATTTATATATTAGCTAAATCGATAAATCAATTGAGTTTTTTATATTTTTTGTATCAATCCCCAACGGTACATCTAAACCAAAATTAGAAAGCCAATGAAAGACAGCGTCTACCTGTAGTACGCCAATCGCTTCAAATCTTCCAAAAAATTTATTGTAATTTGTCCCGTAGAGGTCACAAAGCCAAATGGCGCCAATTGAAGACAATTTGGCGCCATTTTTTATTTGTTTGAAATGATTCGCTTTCTTGGCGTTAAAAACCAGCCACTCTTTTTTCTCTTTTATGTTTCGCTTTCATAATTGCAAAAGCCCCGAGAACAATTAGAAGCATTGGAATTGCAGCTATGTTTACTCCTTTACATCCCCACCTGCTCAGAAGGCCACCTGCTGAAAGGCTCGAAATGCTCATGATAATGTAAACAAAAAAATCATGAAAAGCCTGGACTTTTTCTTTTTCATCTTCTCGATATACCTTTGACAATAAAGTTGAGCCGCCTACAAACATAAAGTTCCAGCCTATTCCAAGAAAGATAAGACCGGACACAAAATGAAGAAAATCAGTGCCTGTCAGAACCAGATATAAATGCAAAAACAGTATGCCTACACCAGACAGAATTATTCTGCCCGTGCCAAATTTCTCAATCAAAGTGCCGGTAAAAAAAGAAGGCACAAACATTCCAAGCACATGCCACTGTATCACAACAGACGAATCATCGCCGGAATAGCCGCAGTGGTGCATTGCCAAAGGTGTTGCGGTCATAATCATTATCATCACGGAATATCCTACTGCCGAGGATAATAAAGCCAAAATGGTTTTATTCTGTCCCATAATTTCCCCCAGCGGTCTTGATTGCTTAAACTGAAAATCCTTCTGCTGCGCCGTTATACGTTTTTTCTCTTTTAGACCAAAATTAACCAGAAAAGAAATGATACTCAAAAAAGAGATGGATAAAAAGGAATAGGCAAATGAAACCGCGCCAATATTCTGGGTAGATCTGGCTAAGGCCGGTCCCGCAATTGCGGCCACAACTCCGCCTCCGATCACAAATGATATTGCTTTTCCTTTGATCTTCTGAGGAACCGAATCGGCGGCTGCAAAACGATAATATTGTGTAAAAGCCTGGCAGACTCCTATAAGGGTGTTTCCTAAAACAAATAGAACAAATGAGTTTTTTAAAATAGCGTAAAATGAAAGCATTCCCGCAAGCACGCCGATGATTGTCCCAATAAGAAATGCTTTTCTCTGGCCCATCTTTTAATAATAAGAGAAGCGAGAATCATCATAAGAACGGTTCCAACTGAAATCATAGCAATGGGCAGCGTAGCCAGACTTTTCTCTGGCGCAATCTCTAAACCGACAAGACCAGATAAAGCCATAACCAATATAGAGCCCGTCTGAAAAAGAGCTTGGGCAGATGAAAACAATAAAACTGTACTCCATCTTTTTTTTATTTTATTCCTCATACTTTTTTTTAAAATTAAATGACAGTTCCGCAAAAAGCGATTCCCCGCGATCATTGTTGTACCAGTTTTGCAGAGCAGCCTTTCCAGTTTCAAAACTGGCATTCTCAGCTTTCATCTTTTCCATAGGTTGGGATATATCTGGCGAAATTGTAGAAAAAACGGAAGGTGCCGATGGTTTTGAAGTAGGCGAAGCGGTTTTTGCACTTTCACCAAATGCCCGTGGCTATGCCGAATATGTAGCGGTGAAAGTCGATTTTTTAGCTAAAAATATTAGGAGAAAGCAAAAATAAGCAAAACGGTTAAGACCGTTCATATACAGTGGTTTATAAAACGTGAGGCAAAATTTGGAAGTAGGTGTCCGACAAGTTTTGGGCTTAAAATGACAAGGTTAGGTTACTAAATCGTTCAGGCAAATCGGTTTCTTACACCAATGCCGCCCCAACAGAGTTTACCGAAAAACTAAAGCAGTTTGGCGTTCCCGAATTTGCCATTTTACTAACCGCCGGTTTTGCCGAAGATCAGAAAAACCACCAGTTTGAAGAGGTAACAAACGATCTGGAAAACCTTTTGGGAAGAAAACCTTTGGCATTGAAAGAAGCATTAAAAGAAATCTATGAGTTGTAACAGCCCATACGACCTCATTAATGGTAAAATCTTACACCACCACACTCAGCATTTGCCGCGTGTGGTGGTGTATTTTAGACTGTTTTTTTTTTGTTAGTTTTGCATATATAATTCATCTGACAGATTGATTAAGAATATCCAATATTTCTTCCCAGGTCAGATGCACATAAAAACGATGCAAGATTTTGAGTACATAAAAATTGTTCCTGACAAACGGCTCTCCGGTTTTGTGGAGAGTTTCCTGCTATGCGCCAATCATACCGATGAAGATAAAGAAGTCATTATTTTTCCCGATGGAAGAGTGGACATTATGTTTAGCTGTACAGATCAGGAACCATTGGTAGCCGAATTATTTAATCTGGATAAAAAAGCAAGGCGGTATATTTTCAAAAAGCAAACAAAGCTTTTTATGGTATGTCTTACCTTGCTCGGTGCCGAATACCGGCTCGGATACAACGGGACAGATTTTGGAAAAGATGAGATTCGGCTTCCCGCAGGTTTTTGGGATATTTCTAAAGAAGACCTTACAAGCTTAGATAGCTTTGCAGAAAAGGTTTCGGAAAAACTTTTGGAAATATTCCCGAAAAAGATGGATGAAAGAAAGCAACAGCTTTTTGAGCTTATCTATTCGTCAGGTGGTAAGGCGTTATCAAGTACCCTTCTTACAGCAAGAAAAAACTCAAATGGCTAAAATCGCTTTTGGAACGAATTTTTTAATGACACAACCAAAGAACACTCCGTAAAAAATCAATTTAATTTTGACGATGGACATTACAAACCTTCCCGAAGATCTATGGGAACATAACGAAACTCATACTTCGGATTTGCAAATTTTCAATTACGAAGTGTATAAGAACGGTTCTAGAAACAAGATTGGCCTGAATAAAAATGTATTCAGTTTCTTATTGGATGGTCAAAAAAACATTCACTTTTCTAATGATATCATTTCAATCAATGAAACACAATCGCTACTTATCACATCTAATAATGTTTTGGTTACCGAACTGGTAGGTGTAAGCTCATACCGTTGTTTACTCTTCTTCTTTTCTCACAAAAACATCACCGATTTTTTCTTGAAACATTCCCATTCTTTCAGTCAGAATGCCTCAGATAAAAAGATAACGGATATACCTTATTTCCTCTTAGAGAAAGACAATTTTATCATCCATTATATTCATTCGCTCCAACAGATTTTTGGTTTGCAACAATCTATCTCTCAAAAGATTTTGGAACTGAAATTTGAAGAAATAATGCTTTATCTGGCTGATAAATATGGGACGGTATTTTTAGATTACTTACATTATTTACTAATCAATGAAAGAGAATTATCATTTAAAATGGTAATTGAAAAGAACCTTTATACGAACTTGAATATTGACGAAATAGCCTTTCTGTGCAATATGAGTGCCTCTACTTTTAAGAGAAAATTTATAAGTATATACCAGAAATCTCCAGGGAAATGGTTTCAGCAAAAACGGCTTAACAAGGCCAAAGAATTGTTACATAATAACCAAGTCACACCTTCCGAAATTTTTATGGACTTTGGCTATGGCAGCTTGTCAAATTTTAGTGCAGCCTTTAAAAATGAATTTGGGTATAGCCCCAACCACATCCACTCTAATTGACCTCTTTTCATAACTTATTGAACCAAACTAATAAACGAAGCAGCGCTGGTTTTTTCTAATTTTGTCTGATTAAAGAATTGTTTAACTAAAAAATAAAAACAATGAAAAAATTAGGATTGTTAGTTCGGTTGGAAGCAAAGGTCGGCCAAGAAAAAAACGTTGAAGATTTTATTACAGGAGCATTACCGCTTGCTCTTGAAGAAGCCGGTACCGTTACGTGGTATGCATTCCGTATTGATGCTTCTACCTTCGGTATTTACGATACTTTTTCAAACGAAGAAGGCAGAGAGGCACACCTTGGCGGTAAGATCGCAAAAGCATTAATGGAAAATGCACCAGACCTATTGGCAACACCTCCGTCTATTGAAAAATTGGACATTTTAGCTGCCAAATAGCCTAAGATAATACCATTATATTTAAGGGAGGATTTTGCAAAAACTCAGCAAAATCCTCCCTTAATTGTTCAAAAAAATATCTTCTCTTCCTCATTTTTTACATATCTAAAAAATCAACCCAAAAAAGCTTACGTCCTTTGTGGAAAAAGCGGTCAAATTGACCACACTTTTTCAGCATAAAGTGACCACCGATTTCGGGTCAAACTGACCACCCCTTTTCAATTTAAACTGACCACCTTGTTTCGGTTCAAATTGACCACCTAACACTACTTCTTTTCATGCTGTTAAACCATGGATCTGTATAAAAACTACAGACTATGGCAAATAACAAACTAGACATGAACAAAATCAGAAAAGTCATTAAGTTGCACTGCAACGGCAAAAGCAAGCTGTTTATAAGCCGATATTTATCTCTTTCCAGAAATACTGTGAAAAAATATATCTCTTTATTTGAAGTGCTGGGATTAAGCCTGGAAACTGTCAACAAGAAAACTGACACTGAATTGGACGAGCTGTTTTCTCAGGGTCCGACAGAAGTTGTTTCCTCAAGAATCGAAGATCTGTATGCTTATTTTCCTCAGATGGAACGGGAATTAAAAAAGGTGGGCATCACCATACAAACTATGTGGGAAAGGTATATTGAAACCCATCCCGATGGTCTTAGAGTAACGCAGTTCAGGAACCGCTTCAGAGACTGGAGCAACAAGGTAAACCCTGTGATGCATATGAATCACAAGGCTGGCGATAAAATGTATGTGGATTATGCTGGAAAGACACTCTCAATTATAGACAAAAACACGTCCGAGGTTCAGGAAGTACAGTTTTTTGTTGCCATACTCGGTGCCAGCCAGTATACTTACGCAGAAGCGTCAATGAGCCAGCAGAAGGAAGATTTTGTAGCTTCGGTAGAAAATGCAATGCGTTTTTTTCAAGGAACGCCTGCCGCAATTGTGCCTGACAACTTAAAATCTGCCGTAGTCAGAACCAGCCGCTTCGAACCCACCATTAATGAAACTCTTGCAGATTTAGCTGAACATTATGAAACCACTATTCTGCCCGCAAGAGCCTACAGGCCCAGAGACAAATCTTTAGTTGAAGGAGCAGTCAAGATACTTTACAGAAGAATTTATGCAAATCTGAAAGACTCTAAATACTTCAGCATAGAAGAACTGAACCAGGAAATATGGAATCTGCTCGATGCGCATAATAACAAGAAACTTACCGGAAGACCATACTCTCGTTTTGAACTCTTTATGGAAGATGAAAGACATGAACTGCAGCCTCTTCCTCTGGAACGCTTTGAGATTAAATACCAGTCTCTGGCAACAGTAATGCAGAACGGGCACGTCCAGTTAAGCCAGGATAAAAACTACTATAGCGTGCCCTATCAATATTTAAAGAAAAAAGTAAAGCTGCTCTACACCAGCTCTACTGTTGAAATATACTTCAAATACAACCGTATAGCCACACACATCAGAAATCCAAAGCCCTACATCTATACCACAAATCCAGAACATATGGCAAGCACACATCAGTTTGTAGCACAGTGGAATGCCTTAAGGTTTATTGAATGGGCCAACAGCATTGATCCGGCAGTAGGAGAATATATTATGCAGATAATAGAAAGCAGGAACCACCCCGAGCAGGCCTATAAAAGCTGTCTAGGCATATTGTCTTTTGAAAAGAAAGTAGGTGCAGAAAGATTAGCAAATGCCTGCAAACGTGCTCTGGACTTTAAGATTTATAATTTTAAAACCATACAGAACATCTTAGAAAACAGTCTGGATAAGATACCTATGGAACACGAAAAGGAAGAAGATCAGGATCTTCCCGACCACGGCAATATCAGAGGAAAAAATTATTATAACTAAAATCAATTTACAATGAATGAATCTACTGTAGCAAAAATGAAACAGATGAAGCTTCATGGAATGCATAACGCCTTCATGACAGCTATCGAGAGCGGTAAAACCGATCATTATACCATTGACCAGTTTATGTCAATGATAATAGATGCCGAATGGGATGAACGCCACAACAGGCGTATTGAACGCAGTATTACCAATGCACTCTTCCATTACAAATCAAATATTGAAAGCATCAATTTTGACCAGTCCCGGAACATTGACAGAAATCTTATACTCCGGCTTGCAGAATGCAGTTTTGTAGAAAAGAATGAAAATATACTAATCACAGGAAGCACAGGTGTCGGCAAAAGTTTTTTAGGAACAGCACTTGGTTATCAGGCCTGTATTGAAGGCTATAGAGTAAGTTATTTTAATACTGCAAAATTGTTTGCAAAGCTGAAAATGGCCAAAGCAGACGGTACATACCTGAGAGAACTGATGAAAATACAAAGGCAGGATGTTATCATACTAGATGACTTTGGACTCCAGGCATTGGACAGCCAGAACAGAATCACACTTTTAGAGATCATCGAGGACAGGCACAACAATGGTTCTATTATAGTAACCTCGCAGATCCCCGTTCAGGGATGGTATGACATAATCGGCGAGAAAACCATAGCAGATGCAATCCTTGATAGATTAATACATCAGGCCCACAGGGTTGAGCTGCATGGGGAATCAATGAGAAAGAAAAAAAGCATAATCAAGGAATAATTATTTATCTATATTTGAAACAATAATTAACACACGAAAAAAAGTAGTTTTTTAGGTGCTCACTTTGCACCGAAATTAGATGGTCACTTTAAACCGAAACGAAGTGGTCACTTTAAATTGGAAAACAGTGGTCAATATCACTGAGTTTTACACTTTATTTATCTTTTATCGTTTTACAGCCCCGGCAGCATTACTGTTTTTTATCCTAAGGATGGGCGCGCAAATGGTCAGAAAAGGAAACAACATTTCCAGCTGATTGTATCCAGGATGCATGGCAGTACTATTCGCCCCTTGAAATCCGCCCAAAGGATTTTCAGAACTCTCCCAAGTATCGAATCAACCCCTACAGGTTTTATCCACGCTTGAAAGTGCTTCCCGTATTGAAACGAAATGGCTTTAAGACAAGTTTTTATGAGGTAGCACCTCAGGTGTTGCTTTCATCATTATTAAAAGACCACTGTGCTGAAACTCTGCTGAAAACTAGGCAGATTTCATGGCTCCGCTATTACCTTGAATCTCCCCATCAGCATGTCCTGCGTAACTGGCAGGCCGTAAAAATATGTCTTAAAAAGAATTATACAGTTTCCGATTTTGGAATTTGGGAGGATTATATCGAACTTTTGCGTTGGTTTAAAAAAGACATAACCTCCGCCCTGCTCGTCTGTCCTGCTGATTTACACTTGGAGCATGACAGATTGGTGGAGAAAAAACAGCAGTTGCTGAGAAAAAAATATCTTGTGAAAATGCGTGCGGAAATAGAAAAAGCGCAAGGTCTGTATGCTGAGGAGAAAAAACAGTTTTTCGGGTTATGCTTTTCAGGGGCAGGAATTACTATTTCAGTATTGGAGAATGTTTCTGAATTTATGACCGAAGGCGACAGCCTGAGACACTGTGTTTTTACCAATGAGTATTTCAAAAAGATAGATTCCCTGCTCTTCTCTGCACGCATTGACAACAAACCAATCGAAACTATAGAGGTTTCTCTTTCTAAAATGGAAATAGCACAGTGCCGTGGTTTGAGGAATCACAATTCAAAACATCATAAAGCTATTTTCAGTTTGATGAAAAAAAACCTTTATCAGATTCGCTCCCGAATGAAAAAGAAGAAAGCAGAACAATGCTAAAAGCGGAAAAACCGAAGAACTTTCGGTTTTTCCGCTTTATAACATTTCAGACACTGAAATTTTCCTTGCTGATTTATAGCAATCTTCCTCTTAGATTGTTCAAATCAAAAAAAAATAATTACTGTTCAATAGCGTACTGCCTTCAATGCAGACTATTAAACAGGGGAAGAAAAATCCATTTCTAAATAAACTATGAAAAAATAACAATTTTAACATTTCATTTATAAACAGAGATATTTTTATAATTATCTTTGTTTACGATTTTACATGTCTTATGAAAAGATTCCACATCATAGTAATTATTACCTTAGGTTTCTTCTTGATGCCAATGGCTACTTTTGCTTGTGGAAAACTTTCTGGAAAGATTTCTTATACTAAAGAAGCTTCCAAAAATCATGACAATGATTGCTGCTCGAAAGATGGCAGTCATTCCAAAAAAAATAATGATGGCTGCTGCGGTCATAAATGTGGGCACAAGTCATGCGGTTGTGTCTCAATCTGTAACGGAGGAATTACTTTCTTTAACCAACTTGACTTTAAAAACATCACTATAAGTGTTTTTTCTAAAAAACAAAAATTCCACAGTTCAGAAACCTCCATTCTCTCTGGTTTCTATACTATCTGGCTTATCCCTAAAATAAGCTAAATACCTTTTTTGACAGCCATACGTGTGTCAAAAAAGGAAGCCTAACTGCTTCATTTTTTTATTTTTCGCTTTTTGTAGAATAATTCTCTATACAGTTCTTGTATGCAATTATTTCTCAAAAGCAATATTCACTTCAAATACATTTTAAAATGAAATCAATTCAAAAAGGATTGATGGCAATCACTCTATTGCTGTCAGTCATAGTGTTTGGCGCACCTATAAAAAATGCAAAAAACATAAATGCAAAAATTTATGGTAATTGTTTAATGTGCAAAACTGCTATTGAAAAAGCAGGAAACATCAAAAATATCGCTTCGGTAAACTGGAATGAAAACACCAAAATAGCGGCTATTACCTATGATGAGAAGAAAACAAATCAGGATGAAGTCCTGAAAAGAATTGCCTTAGCAGGATATGACAGCGACCAGTTCTTAGCTCCTGGTGACGCCTATGCAAAACTTCCACAATGCTGCCAATATGAAAGAACAAATATGGCGGCTCCAATAAAAAAATCCGAAATGGATATGGGTAAAATGGATCATTCACAGCATACAGCCGCAGTTCCTGCAGATGCACAAGAAAACAGTCCTTTTAAAGCAATTTTCGACAGCTACTTTGATGTAAAAGATGCTTTGGTGAAAACAGATGCTAAAACTGCCGCATTGAAATCTAAAGAGCTCCTTACTGCAATCAATGCTATTAAAATGGAGAACCTAAAGCCAAAAGAACATACTGCATGGATGAATGCAATGAAAAGTTTAGCTTCAGATGCCACAAATATTTCTGAAAACCAAGATGTAAAAAAGCAAAGGGAATCCTTTAAAAGCCTTTCCAAAAACACGTACGATCTTATAAAAACTGCTGATCAGCCGCAGCCGGTTTATTATAATCATTGTCCAATGGTTGATGCGAATTGGCTCAGCAAAGAAAGCGGCATCAAGAATCCGTATTACGGTTCACAGATGTTAAGCTGTGGATCAACTATAGAAACAATCAAATAATCCCAAATCAAAAAATGAAAAATATAATAACCGTTAGTTCAATGCTTGGAGTTTTAATTTTAGGGACCGTTTCGCTGTTTTCTTGCAGTAAAATGGATGATATGAATATGTCCGATCCAAAACTGAATATAAACTATCCTGCCGCTTATGTGGTCAATGGTCAGGACGGCACAATTTCAGTAATCAAATTGGAAACTAATGAAGTTACAGAAACCTTAAGCCTAATGGGCAGCGGCAACGATATGATCATGTGGCCGCACCACATTTCTTTACATTCCAATCATCTGGCTATCGGTGTACCCGGAATGGACTTCTCTGCAGGCCATACCGCAGGTATGGGAGGAATGACAGGTAAACTCCTTGTAATTGACCCAGCCAGTGGGGCAACAGTAAAAAATATCAGCCTGCCAATGATGAACCACAACACAATATACAGCCCAAATGGTTCAGAAATCTGGGTGCCGCAAATGGACATCAATGGAAAAGTTCTGGTTTATGACGCCTTAACATACGCATTGAAAAGCACCATTGCAGTTGGCATGATGCCCGCTGAGCTTACCTTTTCTTCTGATGGGACTAAGGCTTATATTGCTAATGGAGATGACAATACTGTGTCAGTTATAAATACCGCAACCAAGCAGGTTACAGCCACAGTTGCTGTGGGAAAAAACCCTGTGGGTGCCTGGACAGGAACTGACGCCAGAATGTATGTTGATAATGAAGACGGGCAATCTATCTCGGTAATCAATGTGGCAACCGATGCCGTAGGCCAAACCATTGATCTAGGATTTATGCCTGGAATAGCGTCTCACAATGGAAATAAGAAAGAACTTTGGGTAAGTGATCCTGTCAATGCAAAAGTCCATTATTGGACCTGGGACCAGACTAAGATGATGTGGGTTCATGGAGGTGTATTCACTACTGGTGCCGGTGCACATGCTATAACATTTACAGCAGATGGAAATACTGCCTATGTGACCAATCAGACCGCCAATACGGTCTCTGTTGTTAATGTATCAAACCATACGGTCTCTAAAACGATTAATGTCGGTAGAAAACCCAACGGATTGGTGCTGAAAATATAAATCTGATATAAAGGCATTTAAAAGGCAAAATAGAGATTGGATTTGCAATCAAAAAAAGAATAATTCTTATAACACTCAAACAAAGGAATGTTAGACAAAAAAACATTCATTAGAGATAAAAACTAAAAAAAATGAAAAAACTAATTTTCTCAACCCTTGTAATGGCAATTGTACTTACAGCTTGTAATTCAAAAAACAAAGAAACTGCAGCTCCTGAAGCGGCTTCCGGGACAGCTCAGAATGACTCGCAATTGTATGCCTGTTCCATGCATCCTGAAATTACAGGAAAAAAAGGAGACAAATGTTCCAAATGCGGAATGGAATTAACCGAGCCAGTAAAGGAAACGGCCGGAAAAAGTGCAGAAGTAGAAACAGCCCAGACTGCTCAAGGAACATTTTCTATAAACGAAATCGTGAGTAATTATCTGTCCCTAAAAAATGCATTAACCAAAGATGATACAAAAGGAGCTGCAGATGCAGGCAAGGCATTATATGCAGTTTTTAACAGTGTAAATCCCAATTCGATAGATGCGAAATTAAAAGCAGAATATCTTGATATTGCTGATGATGCCAAAGAACACGCAGAACATATTGGAGCTAACGGCGGAAATATTGAACACCAGAGAGAGCATTTTGCCGTGTTAAGTAAAGACATGAATGATTTGATAAAATCTTTCAAATCAGAACAAAAATTGTATCAGGACTTTTGTCCTATGTATGATGGCGGAAAAGGAGCTATTTGGATAAGCGAAACCAAGGAGATCAAAAACCCATATCAAGGAAAAAAAATGTTAACCTGTGGTTCTATGAAAAAAGAACTATAGTACAGCTAAGTACTAATAAATTTATCGGGCTGTTTACATAATGACCACTCAATTTTCTCGTGACTAATGATGTTCATAATTTATTGAAATGTATCTAATTTTTTTAGACTACGCCGTGCGATACTCTTTGCTGAATATTCACTTATTTCCCATGTGTTTATTGTGTAGACAGTCCAATAGATATTTAGAAAAAAAATCAATAGCAACCTATTTTTTAAACAATTTAAAATATAATTAAAATGAAAAATACAATTCTTTCAGCCATATTAATGGTATGCGTAATGGTTTCTGGCAATGCGCAAAGCAAAAAAACAGAAGCAAAATTTTCAACTCAGCAAATTGTTGCAGATTATTTAGCGTTAAAAAATGCACTCGCAAAAGATGACAGCAACGGGGCCGCTAAAGCTGGCAAGGCACTGTATTCGGCTTTCAAAACCACAAATGTAAAATCGATAAATCCAAAATCCAAAGCTGAATATCTTGATATAGCTGACGATGCCAAAGAGCATGCAGAACATATTGGGGCCAATGGCGGTAATATTGAGCATCAAAGAGAGCATTTCGCTCTATTGAGTAAAGACATAAATGATTTGATCAAAACTTTTGGAGCTGCAAAAACACTATATCAGGATTCTTGCCCTATGTATGATGGTGGAAAAGGAGCTATCTGGATCAGTGAAACAAAAGAGATAAAAAACCCTTACTATGGTTCTAAAATGCTTACCTGCGGTTCAATGAAAAAACAATTGTAAAATGAAACGGTTCATCAGAAAGATTCTTTTTATTGGGTTAATTATTTTTCTACTGATGCAATTGTATCAGCCTGCCCGCAATTCCGATTACGGGCAGGTTTTACCAATTCACATTTCAAAAGTCTATCCCATTCCCAAAAATATACAAACGATTCTTAAGACTTCTTGTTACGATTGTCACAGCAGCAACACGCAATATCCATGGTACTCCTACATCCAGCCGGCACGTACCTTTATGGAAGGACATATCAAGGAAGGAAAAGAAAATTTGAATTTCAGCCAATGGGGAAGTTATTCGAAACGAAAACAGGAAAATAAATTAGACCGAATTGCCAAGCAGATAAAAGCCAATCAAATGCCTTTGGCTTCCTATACGCTGATCCATAAAGATGCAGTACTGAATACTGTTCAGAAAGAACAGCTACTCAATTGGATTGAAAAAGTAAGTGATAGTCTTTCAAAAATAAATTAAATCTATGGTACACAAATTAATAGAATGGTCCCTGCGCAACCGTTTCATCATATTACTATTATCAGCAGGAATATTTGTTTGGGGTATTATCTCTATTCAAAAAAATCCTATTGATGCTATTCCAGATCTATCTGAAAATCAGGTAATCGTTTTTACAGAATGGATGGGACGTGCTCCACAGCTCGTTGAAGACCAGATCACCTATCCCTTGGTTACCAACCTTCAGGGATTGCCTAAAATTAAATATGTAAGGGCTGCTTCCATGTTTGGAATGAGTTTTATCTATGTCATTTTTGAGGATGATGTTGATGTATACTGGGCAAGATCAAGAGTACTGGAAAGGCTCAGTACAATTAGCAGCACCCTGCCCAAAGGAGTTGCACCGCAATTGGGACCCGATGGAACCGGAGTTGGCCATATACTCTGGTATACTTTGGACGCTCCCGGCATTGACCTTGGCGAACAAAGGGCACTGCAGGACTGGTATGTCAAATTTGCTTTGCAAAATGTCCCCGGAGTAAGTGAAATTGCTTCTTTTGGAGGATTTCAAAAAGAATACCAGGTTACCATTGATCCAAACAAACTGCTATATTATAAGCTGTCTGTCCCTGAGGTTATAAGCGCCGTACGAGCCAATAATAACGAAAGCGGCGGAAGAAAATTCGACATGAGTGATATTGGCTATATCATTAAGACATCCGGTTATCTGAAATCCATAAAAGAAATTGAGGATATTCCACTGAAAAACCAGAATGGTATCCCTATAAAAGTCAGCGATATAGGAACAGTCCAGATGAGCGGAGAAACCCGATTGGGAATCTTTGATCATAATGGTACAGGCGAAGCTGTTGGAGGCATCGTCGTGATGCGTTACGGTGAAAACGCCGATGCCGTTATTGATAATGTGAAAGAAAAGATGAAAGAAGTCGCAAAAGGGCTTCCTAAAGGGGTAAAATTCAATATTGTATATGACCGAGGGCATCTGATCAAAGAGTCTATTGATTCGGTTAAGCGCACCTTAATTGAAGAGATGATTGTGGTTTCGCTTATCGTTATTATTTTTCTTTTCCATTGGCGCAGCGCATTAAGTATCATAATCCAGATCCCAATTACAATTGCCGCGAGTTTCATACTTCTAAATGCCTTTGGAATATCCTCCAATATCATGTCCCTTACCGGTATCGCACTTGCCATTGGGGTAATAGTTGACAACGGTATTATTATGAGTGAAAATGCCTACCAGCATCTCTCACAACGGTATGCACAATGGGAATCCGAACAAAAAACTGAAACAAACTCTGATGAAAAGAATTAAAAATATATTTCGCAAAAAAACACAGTGGATATCCGAAGAGGAAAGGCTTAAAGTAATTGAGAAAAGCAGCAAGCAGGTTTCTCGCGGGGTATTCTTTGCCACCATAATTATAATTACTTCTTTCCTGCCTGTATTTATGCTTACCGGACAGGAAGGAAAGCTATTCCATCCCTTGGCTTATACAAAAACTTTCATACTGATTGTGGATGCCTTGTTGGTACTTACATTAGCTCCGGTACTGATCTCTTTTTTTATGAAAGGGAAATTCCGTCCAACTGATGCACATCCCGTAAATCGTTTTTTGGAAAAAGGTTATGAGCCTATCATACGCTGGGTCCTAAAATGGAGAAAAACAACCCTTACGGTTAATATTTTGGCGTTATTGATTTCCATTCCATTATTGATGCGGCTGGGAACAGAGTTCATGCCCCCACTGGATGAGCAGAGCATTTTATTTATGCCTGTTACCCTGCCTGATGTATCCAATGGAGAAATCAAACGCATCTTGCAGGTACAGGATAAAATAATAAAATCAGTTCCCGAAGTAGAAAGTGTTTTAGGCAAAGCCGGACGGGCTAATACAGCTACCGATAATTCCCCAATGAGCATGATTGAGACCATTATCATGCTAAAACCAAAATCAGAATGGCGTAAAGGAATAGACAAAAAAGACATTATTAAGGAACTCGATACCAAACTGCAGATCCCGGGTGTGGTAAACGGTTGGACACAGCCTATCATCAACCGTATCAATATGCTCGCTACAGGAATTCGTACCGACGTGGGTATTAAAGTCTACGGTCAAAATCTCGATACCATTGCGCGAGTATCAGAAAGAGTAAAAATGGCTTTAGAGGGAACCCCTGGAGTGTCTGACTTATTTGTGGATCCTATTACTGGTGGCAAATACCTGGATGTTGATGTCAATCGTTCCGAACTGGCCCGTTATGGACTCACTGTAGATGACGTAAACCAAACCGTGGAATTTGCCTTAGGAGGAGCGTCCATCGGCAATACCGTTGAAGGACGAAGACGATTTTCAATAAGCGTTCGTATGGCACAGGACTATAGAAATAGCGTAGAACGCATTAAACGCATTCCCCTGCAGTCTCCAACCTTTGGAGAGGTGCCCCTATCTTCTGTTGCCGATATTAAATTCGTAGATGGCCCTCCAATGATTAGTTCAGAAAATGCACTCCTTCGCGGGGCAGTCATGTTCAACATACGTGATCGTGATATGGGGGGAACCGTACAAGAAGCTATGAAAAAATTAGAAAGTGCCAAAAATATACTTCCCGAAGGGTACTTTATAGAATGGAGCGGACAATATGAGAACCTGATCAGCGGAGAAAAGACCCTTAAAATCATTGCACCGATAGTATTGCTTATTATTTTCTTCTCCCTCTATTTTGCCTTTAATTCCCTTAGAGAAGCCTTCTTAAGTCTTATAACAGTGCCTTTTGCTTTGATTGGAGGTGCCTATATAATTTTTTTCTGGGATGTCAATCTATCAGTGGCAGTAGCTGTAGGTTTTATAGCCTTGTTTGGTATTGCCGTGGAAACCGGAATTGTGATGGTTATCTATCTCAATGATGCAATGGAGCAGCTTATCAAGGCCAAAGGTAATTCAAGAGAAACCATTACTAAAGACGATCTCAGAGAATATGTGGTACACGGCGCCGCAAAGAGATTACGCCCAAAACTAATGACCGTCTGTGTCTCATTATTTGGATTAGTGCCTGTCCTTTGGTCCAATGGTGTCGGAATGGATGTAATGAAACCAATCGTATTGCCTATGATTGGCGGCGTATTTACCTCTGCCGTACATATCTTATTAGTAACCCCGCTTATTTTCCTAATGTCTAAAGAATATGAATTACGAAAATATGGCAAACTTGAAGTACATGATGTCAAACATTAAAATACTGGCAGTACTATTGCTTTTACTGCCATTACAGCTATTGAGCCAGACCCAACAGGTCTTGTCTCTTGATACAATCCTTCACAGGATTGATAAAAAAAACGTGCTCCTGCAAAGCTATAGCCTAAAGGCTGAAGGGTACAAATATAGTGCTGATGCCGCAACGGCATGGATGGCACCAATGGTGGGTGTTGGGACATTTATGACACCCTATCCTTTTCAGGAAGTTATGGATGACCGCGACAAAGGATCTTTAATGTTCAGAGTTGAACAAGATATCCCCAATATAGGAAAGCTAAACAAGAAGAAAAAATTTATCCAGTCCCAAGGAAATATTGAGAACGCTACGCGGACCGTTACCCTTAACGACTATAAAGCGCAGGCCAAACAGCTCTACTACAGCTGGATGGTAGCCGAAGAGCGAATGAAAGTTTTGGATCAGAACGAAAAGATAATGTTGACCATGAAAAAGATTGAGGAAGTACGCTATCCTTACAATCAGTCGCAATTGGGTAATGTATACAAGATTGACGCAAGGATTGAAGAGAACAAAAATATGATCCGCATGCAGGAAGGTGAAATCGCAAAAGCAAGAGCATGGCTCAACAGCTTGATGAACCAGCCTGGCAATGCTGATTTTTCAATCGACACAAGTATTATTCCTGTCTTCAACCCTGCTTTGCACGACACCACAAGTCTTGCTGCTGTGCGGGGAGATATTAAAAAGATGGATGCGGGAATTGAATCGATGCAGCTCAGTATTCAGGCGATGAAAGCGGAGAAAAATCCCTCTTTTAAAATCCAGTTTGACCACATGAATTCTTTCGATAAAATGATGCCCAAAGCCTATTCGGTAATGGCAATGATGTCTATTCCTATTGCTCCATGGTCATCAAAAATGTATAAATCAGATGTTAAAGCAATGCAATATAATGTACAGGCAATGGAGAAAGAGAAATCCGCCATGCTGCAGGAAACCCAGGGTATGTTATATGGTATGCAATATGAAATACTGACCATGCAAAAAAGAATCCAGGGACTCGAAACAAAAATAATCCCTTCAATGCAAAAATCGCTGGATGTAAACTTTCTGAACTATCAGGAAAACAAACTGCAGATTCCTGTAGTAATTGACTCCTGGGAAGCTTTAAATATGCTGCAGAATAACTTATTAGATGAAAAATTAAAACTATATCAAATGATTGTCGATTATGAAAAAGAACTCTATCGCTAAGTTAGTCGGATTGTTATTCGTTTCGATATTAGTATTGACAGCCTGTAACAAGAAAACAGAGCATAACAGTAAGCCCGCACATCAGCATAGTACAAATCAGGAATATACTTGTCCAATGCATCCCGAAGTTATTCAGGATAAGCCCGGCAGCTGCCCAATATGCGGGATGGAATTGGTTGCAAGACACACTCCTGGAACGGAAACAGCTATAGACAGCAGCCTGAAACACCTTTTAAAACCAGTTAACGAACAAGTTGTTTCAAACATATCTGTCATAAAACCTGACGAGGGTACTAAAATATTCTCTATGCAGGTACAGGGAATTATTACCTACGATACCCGCGAGCAGACCAGTATCTCCAGCAGGGTAAGCGGAAGGATTGAGCGTCTGCTGATTAAGTACAATTATCAGCCCGTAAAAAAAGGACAGTTAATCATGGAAATCTATTCCCCTGATCTGGCTGCCGCGCAAAGAGAGTTGTTATTTATTTATCAATCTGACCCAAACAATCCGATGCTTCAAAAAGCAAAAGACAGACTCTCTCTGCTGGGTATGCAACAGGGGCAAATTCAACAGGTATTAAAAACAGGTAAAATCTCCTATCGCATTCCTGTTTACAGTAATGCCACCGGGTACATCTTAGACAACACGGGAGCGGCAAATGCTTCTGCAACAGCTCCTGCGGCTTCGCCTCAAAGCGCACCGTCAGATGATGGTATGGGCGCAATGGGTTCAAGTAGCAGTGCAGCATCAAATAGCAGCGCATCTGCCCCTGCTTCCTCTGCTATTATGCTAAGAGAAGGACAATATGTTGGTGCAGGACAATCTCTTTTTACAATATATACCAACAAAAACCTTATCGCTGAGTTTGCTTTTGATCCATCGGTATCATCCCAGATTAAAAAAGGACAAAAGTTGGTGTTTTATGAACCCTCAGATAAGCAAACCGTGTATACTGGTACTATCGGACTCATTCAACCCGTCTTTAAAGAGGGAAGCAACTTTACCATAGCCCGAATTTATTTGCAGGATAATAAATTTCAGACCGGAAAATTAGTAACTGCAGCCATTCCTATTGTCAGTAAAGGCTGGTGGCTTCCACAAAGCGCCGTTCTTAATTTAGGAAATAAATCCATCGTTTTCAAAAAAGAGCAGGACGTGTTTGTTCCCAGAGAAGTTAAAACGAAAAATAATGGTGATGGAATGGTGCTAATAGACCAAGACATCAATAATTGGAATATCGCCAGTAATGCGGCTTATATGATAGACAGTGAGAGTTTTATCAAGACAGCTTCAGAAAATAAATTAAAAAATTAAGCCATGAACAATAAACTAATAATTCGTACTATTTTGCTCATTGCAATGGTTTTTCCACTTCTATTTACAGCATGTGCCCAAAAAGAAGAAAAAAAAACCAGTCAGGAAAAAGCTCAAACCTATACCTGCCCCATGCATCCGCAAATTGTAAAAGATGGCCCCGGCTCATGCCCGATCTGTGGAATGGATTTAGTGCCTTTCGAAAAAAACAACGCACAGGACTTTCTAACCTTGGGACCCAGCCAGCAGGCACTAGCTAATCTGACTACAATAACTGCTGGGGAAAATGAATTTTCAAATTCTTCTCATCTTAACGGACGTTTGGTTACTGACCCTGAGCAAACTATTTACATTTCAAGTCGTGTGGCAGGAAGGATTGAAGAGTTGTATGTAAAAGAAACTGGTGTTCCCGTTCGAAAAGGCCAGCCTTTGTACAAAATATATTCAGAGCAGCTTTCAGCCCTGCAGCAGGAGTACCTTCTAGCTACGGCACAGGCTGCAAGCTTTACTGAGGATAAACGATTTGCCCAAATAAAAAATGCTGCAAAACAAAAACTATTATTATATGGACAATCTGAAGCACAGCTTAATGAATTATTAAAAAAACAAAAAGCTTCTCCTTATGTTGTTTATTATGCCCCGGATTCAGGAATAGTTGCAGAACTTTCCATAACAGAAGGCCAATATGTAGCAGAAGGAGGCTCTATTATGAAACTGGAAGATTATACCCGTTTATGGGTCGAAGCTGATGTCTATCCCGCAGATGCTGGTAAAGTTAAAATAGGCCAAAAAGTAAAAGTTATAGTCTCGGGTTATGAAGATCAGCCCCAAACAATGACAGTAGATTTTATAAATCCTGCCCTGCAGACAAGCAAACAGCTCATACAGCTGCGAGGTGCTATTGCCAATCCAAACAAGCAATGGCAGGCAGGTCAACAGGCAATTGTTTTACTGCCTTCATCAGAACAAAAAATGAAATTAACCATACCTGTAGATGCCGTAATAAGAGACGGCAGCGGTACACATGTGTGGATTGAAATTGAAAAAGGCAAATATCAGCCTAGAATGGTGGCTATTGGTTCTGAAACCTTCGATGAAGTCGAAATTACCAGTGGCTTAACAAAAGGTGATATTGTGGTTGCAACTGGCGCCTATCTCTTGTACAGTGAATTTATATTAAAAAAAGGCAAAAACCCAATGTCAGGAATGAAAATGTAATAATTAATCAAGCAAATAATGAAAGAATTAATCAAATCAGGAATCTCCATATTATCAATCTTGTTGCTTATTGCCTGTGGTAATAATGAAAACAAAAAGAAAGAGATTCCACAGAATAAGAAAACGTCAGTCGCAATTACTAAGGAATCCGAAGTAAAGATAAATGATGATCTTTTAAACGCAATTTACAGCCAGTATACTCATTTAACAGTTGCCCTTACTCAAGGTAATATCGCAGAGGCAAAACTGGCAGCTAATGCGATTGAGGCGGGAGCGCAAAAAATCAGCGCCAACAGTAATCTTGTTACAAGTGCTGGGGCAATCGTTTCAGCTCCGGATATTGAAAAGCAGCGAGTAGCTTATTCTCAACTAAGTAATGAAATGGTTGGCTTGCTGAAGAAAGCAGGAATGGCTGACGCTGAGCTGTATGTGCACTATTGTCCAATGGCTTTTGATAATAAAGGGGCAGTATGGATTAGTACTACCAAAGAAGTGCGTAACCCTTACTTTGGAGAAAAAATGCTTAAATGTGGTGAGGTGAAAGAAACAATTAAATAATCAGAATCTAAGATTGAAGACGGTTTGTAATTATTTTTTAGTGTTAAACAATTGGTTGAAACAGCTGATGAGAAACAAGCCATTTGAAACAAGTTTAAAATACATATTAGCTTCAAAAAAAAACACTAACTTTCTATATACTAAACAAATAACACATCGTATCTAAAAAAACAACCTTATGACACATACCTATACAATATCAGGAATGACTTGCGATGGATGCCGCACCAAAGTAGAAAAAACATTAAATGCAGTCGAAGGAATAAAGGCAAATGTCACATTAGATCCACCGATGGCAACCATTACGATGGAAAAACATATTGCCACCGAAGAACTTCAAGCCGCATTAACTGCCGTTGGAAAGTACACCATTGAAATGACTCATGCTACTCATTCCCACGAAAAAACAGCTGAGAAATCATGCTGTAGTACTGCTAATGATCATCAACACAACAAGGATCATAAAAAAATAGCGGTACCTCATAATCATGCCGGTGGAAAATACTATTGCCCAATGCATTGTGAAGGTGATAAAATGTATGATAAAGCCGGAGATTGTCCTGTGTGCGGAATGGATTTGATACAAGAGCCAGCAGCTATTCAAGTACAGCAATATACCTGTCCGATGCATTCGGAAGTTATTACCAATGCGCCTGGTTCATGCCCAATTTGTGGAATGGACTTAGTGCCTATGGAGCCAACGGATACAGAGGAGAACAAAGTATATAAGGAGTTGCTGCAAAAAATGAAAATAGCAATACTCTTTACGGTGCCTATCTTTTTTATTGCTATGATAGAGATGATGCATGACAATCCATTATTGAAAATAATGGACGTTCAAAAATGGAATTGGGTTCAGCTGATTTTCTCACTCCCCGTGATGTTTTATGCCGGTTGGATGTTTTTCGTTCGCGGATGGAAATCAATTGTAACTTGGAATTTAAATATGTTTACCCTTATCGCAATTGGTACTGGGGTAGCATTTTTGTTTAGTATTGTTGGAATGTTTTTTCCGGATGTATTTCCGGAGGAGTTTAAATCGGAACACGGAACAATTCATCTTTATTTTGAAGCGGCAACGGTAATTCTTACACTGGTATTACTAGGACAATTGCTTGAAGCAAGAGCGCACAGTCAAACCAGTGGTGCCATAAAAGAATTATTGAAATTAGCACCTACCGAAGCTACTTTGGTTCTTGAAGGAGTCGATAAAATAATCTCAATCCATGATATCAAAAAAGGTGATTTATTACGGGTAAAACCCGGAGACAAAATTCCTGTGGATGGGAAGATAACCGATGGTGAAAGCACAATAGACGAATCGATGATTACCGGCGAACCAATTCCTGTGGATAAAAAAATGGGAGATGCGGTATCATCAGGAACCATCAATGGAAACAGATCATTTGTTATGATTGCCGAAAAAGTAGGTTCGGAAACTTTGCTTTCGCAAATTATACAAATGGTCAATAATGCAAGCCGTTCCAGAGCACCAATACAGAAACTAGCAGATAGTATCGCCAAATATTTTGTGCCGATTGTTGTTGTTATCTCTGTTCTTACTTTTTTCATTTGGGCAAAATTTGGCCCGGAACCGGCAATGGTTTACGGATTTATCAACGCCATTGCCGTATTGATAATTGCTTGTCCATGTGCACTGGGTTTAGCAACACCGATGTCTGTAATGGTAGGGGTTGGTAAAGGAGCACAATCGGGAATTCTCATAAAAAATGCCGAAGCCTTAGAAAATATGAACAAAGTAAATGTTCTGATTACTGATAAAACGGGGACAATTACCGAAGGAAAACCTTCTGTAGAGAAAATTGTTGCTTTCGAGTATTCAGAAGAGGAACTGTTACAATTTATTGCTTCTTTAAATCAATATAGCGAACACCCTTTGGCACAGGCCGTAGTGAAATTTGCAAAAGCGAAAAATGTCTCTTTGACAAAAGTCAATGATTTTGAAAACATCGCAGGTAAAGGAGTGATTGGAACTGCTATTGGTAAGAAGACGGCATTAGGCAATAAAAAATTAATGGAGCAAGCAGGGGCAATTGTTTCTGCTGTCATAGAAGAGAAAATTATTGCCGAGCAAAAATTAGGAAAGACGGTTTCTTACATCGCTGTAGATAAAAACGTGGTGGGATTTGTAACGATAACCGATGCCATAAAAGAAACCAGTGCTGCTGCTATAAAAGAATTAATGCGTCAAGGAGTTGAAGTAATCATGCTTACGGGAGATAATATAAATACTGCCAAGGCTGTTGCCGACGAATTGCATTTGACTTCTTTTCAAGCAGGCTGTTTACCAGAGGATAAATTAAAAGTAATCGAGAAATTACAAGCTGAAGGAAAAATTGTTGCTATGGCGGGTGACGGTATAAATGATGCGCCGGCTTTGGCACAATCGGATATCGGAATTGCGATGGGAACAGGAACAGATGTTGCAATAGAAAGTGCCAAGATTACATTGGTAAAAGGAGATTTGCAAGGAATTGTAAAAGCTAAAAACCTGAGCCATGCTGTAATGAGCAATATAAAACAAAATCTCTTCTTTGCTTTTATATACAACGTATTAGGGGTTCCTGTTGCAGCTGGAGTTTTATATCCGTTTTTCGGAATATTACTTTCTCCTATGATTGCTGCCCTGGCAATGAGCTTTAGTTCTGTATCTGTTATTGTCAATGCATTGCGATTAAGAAGTTTAAAACTCTAAAGAATAAATAATTTACTATACAAACAAAGATGACCAATCTAGGACAAATTATTCTGCAGTATAAAATTGATAACGAAAGTGTCTACAATACCTGGTTTATATATAACGATCAACGATTAAAGGCATTTCGCACTATAAGACGCGGTGTTCTGCAAGTCATTGAGGATATTAAAAGCAAAACCTTTCCTAATGATTTCAAAGAAAGCAGCCTAGAATTTGTACTGAGCTGCATTGCTGAACAAAAACAAGTCTTTGCCGGAGTTTCACATCCGTTTTACTGGAAACCCAAATTACGCATTCCAGATATCTATGAAAATCAAAACAATAAATTGGCTTTTGGTCAGTTTCTTGAAAATTGTATCAATGCCAAGTCTGAAGAACAGGTTGTAAAAGAAATCATAAGACTCGATGAATTAAAAATTAAAGGCTTAGGGCCAGCGGTTGCCAGTATTCTATATTTCATACACCCAACCTGGTTCCCACCATTCAACACTGCTATTCTAAATGGTTTTAATTTTCTTTTTAAAGACAAAAAAAAATTGGGAAGCTGGACAGAATATCTTAAAATAAGAGAAGTTTTAATGGAAACTAACAGTTTGCATAAATCTCAGCTCTCAAATGATTTGGGTGCCATCGCTGGATTGTGTTTTGAAATTGGAACTCAGAAAATGCTAATAGGCAATGATGAATATTTAAGCGAAGTAGAACGTGCAAGATTCGAAAAAAACGTACACAAACGTCAGAAAGAAATACTTGACGAAAAACTAGAAGAAAATCTGCATAGTGAAATGCAGTACCATTTATTAAAAATTGGAGTTTCATTGGGTTTCGATGTTACTCCGGCAAGCAATGATAAAAGCAAATCGTTTGATGGGCAGAATTTCTCCTTTATTTCACTTGGAAAATTCCCTGAGCTGCCTACTGACAAGGACACTCAAAATACCATCAAGTTAATTGATGTGTTGTGGTTCGAAAAAGGCACAAACAAAATTATAGGAGCCTTTGAAGTAGAAAAGAGCACTAGTATCTATTCGGGCATACTACGGTTGTCTGACCTATACTTTACTATTTCAAACGGACAGGAAGTTTTTTATATTATAATTCCAAATAATCGGGAAAAGGATTTAGTCCTTCAACTCAATAGACCTGTTATAAAAAACTCTAAAATGAATATTAAGTATATCCTGTTTTCTGAACTAAGAGCCAATTGTGATGCTATATGCAAATTTGGCAGCGACCATTCGATAATGGAAAAAATATCAAAATCAATTTAAAATTAAAAACTATGAAAAAAATAATTCTGCTAAGCTTCATTATTATGCAATCGTTATCAATTTCTGCACAAGAAAAAATTCAAATTAAACTTACCCCTGCAAGTCCCTCTGCATCATTTCAACAAGAAATCGGAAGTTCTACAGTCAAAATATCCTATAGCAGACCCTTAGTAAGAGGGCGAAAAATATTTGGCGAATTAGTGCCTTTTGGTAAACTCTGGCGAACAGGCGCCAGCGATTGTACGACCATAAGTACTAATGAAGATATTGCTTTTGGAAACAATATTTTAAGAGAAGGAACTTATTCTGTATTCTCAATTCCTTCAGAAAATGAGTGGACTATAATTATCAATAGTGATATTACTTTACATGGCGAAACTGGTTATGATGAGAAAAAAGATGTTATGCGTTTTACCGTTCCCACAGAAAAAACGATTGGTTTTTATGAAACTTTTACCATTGAATTAAATGACATCAACAGTAAAGGAGAAGGCTTCCTTAAAATAGAATGGGAAAACACAATGGTTAAAATACCTATGAAAAGCAAAGCTGACAAAGAAATTTTAGCCCTAATTGACAAATATATTATTAAAGAAAAAAGTCAAAATGCTACTTTATTGTTTCAGGCAGCAAATTATTATTCAGCCACGTGCAGAGCAAACAACCAAGCAGTATCGTGGTTAGCTGAAGCTGAAAAATTAGATCCTGAAAATTTTTATTATCCGACTTTAAGACAGAAAATCTCAGTAGAACTCAAGGATTATCCCAATGCCATCGAGGCTGCAAAAAAAGCCCTTGCAATTGCAGAACAGAAAAAAATGAAAGGCACGGAAAAATTAAAAAACCAGCTTGAAGAGTTACAATTATTACTTAAAAGCAAATAAATATTAAGCTATTACAATATCACATTGAAAAATACAAGCGCAGAAAAAATCCCCGCCACTTAAGCTAATGCTGTATTATATTATAGTGCCATTAGATTTGTTTTGGAGGAAAATTTATTAATCTAAATAACTTTTAAAGGAAAAAAATCATGAAAATGGAACACACAACACAGCAGCATTCAAAAGAGAAAAACCCAAAAATGTACAAAAAATTAGCATTTATGATCGTATTGTCATTTATTGCTATGTACATCCTAATGTACTCGATGGTAGATGTTTTTGCTAATGTCATTCCCAATGTAAATCAATTTTACATGGCAGGACTAATGACTATGCCGATGCTCATAATTGAGATTATTGTAATGGGCAGTATGTATATGAATAAAAAGTGGAACATGGCATTACTTGCCATAGGCGGCCTTGCTGCAATTATTTTTTTTTCCTGCATCAGACTGCAAGCGGCTGTTGACGATAAAGAGTTCTTAAAATCAATGATTCCACACCATGCAGCGGCAATCCTCATGGCCAAAGAGGCTTCCCTTCAAGATCCAGAAATAAGTCAGCTTGCACAAGACATTATAAAAGCACAAGAAGCTGAAATTGCGCAGATGAAAGCCAAGTTGGGTGAAATGAAAAAAAAATAACAGAACAATATTCTATAAAAATAGCAATATGAAAAATATACTTACAATACTAGTTTTTATCATGCTTCCTGTCCTAATTTATGCTCAGGATATGAAAACAATGGAAATGGATAAAAAGCCTTCGAAAGAAGAGTCAAATCCCACTACGTATACTTGTCCAATGCATCCCGAAATTCATGAAGCCAAACCAGGAAACTGCCCCAAGTGCGGTATGAAACTAGTTCCGGAAAAGTCAGACAAGCAAACAAAAACAGCAGAAAATAAAGCCACCAAGCAAACTGACCAAGGTAATAAGACACTTCAGGACGGCAATAGTAGTTCTATTTCTCAGAAAAGAGCTGAAGAAAATACTTCGCCACCGCGTGTAGTCCGATATGACCTGTATATAAGAGACACAATTGTAAATTTTACAGGAAAAGCAAAAAGGGCCATTGCCGTTAACGGACAAATACCTATGCCTACTTTGACCTTTACAGAAGGAGATACTGCGGAAATCTATGTTCACAATGAGCTGGATGAAGATACTTCCTTGCATTGGCATGGCTTATTCTTACCCAATCAATATGATGGTGTGCCAAATCTAACTCAAATGCCAATTAAACCCCATACGACGCATCTGTATACTTTTCCCATTATTCAGCATGGCACACACTGGTATCATAGCCATACGGAACTTCAGGAACAGATAGGCATGTACGGTTCGTTCATTATGAATAAAAGGACAGATGATCCGACCTTTCGCAAGGGAATCGATGATTTGCCTTCCGTTCCCATAATACTAAGTGAATGGACAGATATGAAACCTGAAAATGTACATCGATTACTGCACAATGCATCAGACTGGTTTGCTATTAAAAAGGGCACTACACAAAGTTATGCAGAAGCTATAAAACAGGGGTATTTCAGCGACAAAATAAAAAATGAATGGAAGCGAATGAATGCCATGGATGTCAGTGATGTTTATTACGACAAATTTTTAATCAATGGGAAAAATGAAAATCAGCTTTCCCAATTTAAAGCAGGTGATAAGGTCCGATTACGGGTTTCCAATGGAGGTGCATCAACCTACTTTTGGTTAACCTATGCCGGTGGGAAAATTACGGTTGTGGCAAATGATGGGAATGACGTAGAACCCGTTGAGGTTGATCGACTAATTATTGCAGTTTCTGAAACCTATGACATAGTTGTTACTATTCCAGCTGATAAAACAGCTTATGAATTTTTAGCAACACCCGAAGACCGAACAAAATCTACGTCCCTTTACATCGGAAGCGGAATTAAGCAATTAGTAGCTCCTTTGCCAAAACTTAAATATTTCGAAGGAATGAAAATGATGAACGGCATGATGAAAATGAATGGCGATCTGGATGACATGGGAATGAGCATGAGCCTTAATAAGATGGATATGAATGTAGTAATGTATCCTGAGATTACAGGTGAAACAAAGCCTAAAACCAGTACAAAGATGGAAGGAATGAAAATGGATGCTGAGCAATATAATGCCAATGCACTTTCGGATATTACAACACTAAATTATGCAATGCTTAAATCACCTACAAAAACTACGCTTCCCGAAAATGCCCCTGTTAAAGAACTAAAATTTGAACTTACGGGGAATATGAATCGATATGTATGGAGTCTGGACAATAAGGTGGTTTCAGAAGCTGATAAAATATTAATTAAAAAAGGTGAAAATGTACGTATAATTTTGCATAATAATTCTATGATGCGCCATCCAATGCACTTGCATGGACATGATTTCAGGGTTCTTAATGGACAAGGAGAATATGCACCATTAAAAAATGTGATTGATATAATGCCTATGGAAACCGATACTTTGGAATTTAATGCCAATGTTGATGGAGACTGGTTTTTTCACTGCCATATTTTATATCATATGATGAGCGGAATGGGCAGGGTTTTTACTTATGAAAATCAGCCGGCCAATCCTGAAATACCAAACCCAAAACTAGCACAGCGAAAACTTTTTGCCGACGACAGAAAATTCCACTTTATGGCAGAAAATGATTTTGCCACCAATGGAAATGACGGTGAAGCAATGTATCAAAGTACACGCTGGAGCATTGGAACCGAATGGAGGTTAGGATACAATGACATGCATGGTTATGAAACAGAAACACATATTGGTCGATATATTGGAAAAATGCAATGGTTAATGCCTTTTATAGGATTTGACTGGAGATATAGAAGAATGGGAGAAGATATACAAGAAAATAATCTTTTTGGACAAACCAATACTAAGGATAAACGTGCAGTGGTAAGTCTAGGGGTTAACTACATCCTACCTATGTTAATAGTAGCACAAGCTGAAGTTTTTACCGATGGTAAAGTCAGATTACAATTTGAACGTAAAGACATTCCCGTTTCTAAACGGCTTAGAATGAATTTGATGTGGAATACAGACAAGGAATATATGGCAGGACTACGCTATATAATTACCAGATGGGGTTCTTTGTCTTCACACTATGACAGTGATATGGGCTTTGGTGCAGGATTTATTTTAAATTACTAGCTTATAAGTACAATAGTAAATTATTGTAAGACCAAATTCTAGAATTAAGATTAATCGGTTAATATTGAAGGATATCAATTTTTTTAAATTGTCTTTCATTTGAACGGTGTGGAAGTCCATTCAAATTAATGATCGAAATTGAACCAGTATGAAAATCTAATAATACCAATTTTAAATTTAAAATTGGTATTATTAATAACAAATAACTGCAAATGCTGAACATCTTTCTAATTATGGGTTGTTCAGTTTGTATTGTATTTATATAATATCAGCTAACGATAAACCATGTAATTATTGCTTTATACATTGGTTTGATAAAACTAGCATTCGGGTAACAAACAATATTATAAAACCATATGCATCGAATCTTTTTCTTAGCCGATGCCTTCATCTTCATAAAAATAAATCTTTATATTTTTTTTTATTTAAATTATTATCGTAATATTGCAATATAAATATAAAACGATGGGAGCAACAAAAACAGATCACTTTACAGAAAGCCAGAACGAGCTGGCTGTTTTAGCCAAAGCATTAGGCCATCCTGCGCGTATTGCTATTATGGAATATTTATTAAAAGTGGATGCCTGCATCTGCGGAGATATTGTAAACGAACTCCCCCTTTCACAGCCGACCGTTTCACAGCATCTGAAAGAATTGAAAAATGCAGGTTTGATTAAAGGAAGCATCGAAGGAAACTCGATCTGCTACTGCATCAATGAACCTGGACTGGAAAAGATAAAAGGCTTCTTTCAGCACATATCAGATCATTTGGCAAAAAAGAGAAGCGAATGCTGCTAATCTATAAAAATATGGAAATCAGAAAACTTTCGGACAAACACTGGGATGAGGTAAAAATAATTTACCAAAAAGGGATAGACACCGGCAATGCAACTTTCCAGACCAGTGCCCCTTCATGGGAAGACTGGGACCAGTCGCATCTTAAGTCCTGCCGGGTTGTGATGCAGGAAGATGGCAAGGTAATTGGATGGGCTGCCCTTACACCTGTTTCATCACGCTGCGTTTATGCAGGGGTTGCAGAGGTGAGCGTATATGTGGATCCTGCACATTCGGGAAAAGGAATCGGGCTTACCCTTTTAAAGGAACTTGTACGACAGAGCGAAACTGAAGGAATCTGGACGCTTCAGGCAGGGATCTTTCCTGAGAATACGGCAAGCCTCCGAATCCATGAAAAAGCAGGTTTCAGAATACTGGGAACAAGAGAAAAAATCGGAAAACAGAATGGTATCTGGAGAGATACTGCGCTTCTTGAAAGAAGAAGCTCCGTTATTAATTAATAAAAAATATAGTTTAACTAAATATAAAAAATTATGAAACTTTCAGAAATTAAAGAAGTGCTTAAAACAGTGGAAGCTGTAAATTTTGAACTGCCGGACGGCACATTTGTACCGGAATATTTTCACGTAACTGAAGTAGGCTTGGTTACCAAAAACTTCATCGACTGCGGAGGAACAGTAAGAAAAGAAACAGTTGTAAACTTCCAGCTTTGGGATGCCAACGACTACGAGCACAGGCTTAAACCTCAGAAACTGATCCACATCATTGAGCTTTCAGAAAAAGTGTTAGGAATTGAAGACAATGAAATTGAAGTGGAATACCAGAACACTACTATCGGCAAATACGATTTAGATTTTAACGGTAAAAACTTCACTCTGCTTAATAAACAGACAGCCTGTCTTGCTCAGGAGCAGTGCGGTATTCCATCTGATAAGCCTAAAGTAAAATTATCTCAGTTAAATACTGACAATGCTAATTCATGCACTCCGGGCGGAGGATGCTGCTAATCATTAAACAGATAATCAATAAACCTTTACAGCCAAAAAACTATGTTATATCCACAAATTGAGAATACCGTTAAATCATTTGATTTTAAGCAGATCTCCGAGGATCGCAAAACAGTCCTGCAGCCATTAATCGACTTCATTCAGACTAAAGTGGACAGTAAGCTGGAAACCAGACTAAACCTAATCTGCACGCACAATTCCAGAAGAAGCCATCTTTCGCAGGTTTGGGCTCAGACTGCTGCCGCCTATTACGGCATCAAAAACGTTTCATGCTATTCAGGAGGAACAGAGGCTACCGCCCTTTTCCCAATGGCAGCGGAGACTTTGAAGGATTCAGGATTCAACATCAAAACGCTTTCAGAGGGATCAAACCCGGTTTATTCAATAAAATATTCAGCTGACGAACTTCCTGTCATCGGTTTTTCCAAAACCTATGATGATGACTTCAATCCTGAAAGCGGATTCGCCGCAATAATGACCTGCTCGCAGGCTGACGGCGGATGCCCCTTTATAGCAGGTGCTGAGAAAAGAATCCCGATTACCTTTGAAGATCCAAAAATTTCCGACGGAACGCCTCAGCAGAAAGAAACTTATCTGGAGCGAAGCCTGCAGATAGGAACTGAAATGTTTTACGTATTCTCACAAATAAAAAAATAAAATGTCAGCAAATAACTGTGCACCAGCCGTCGGACGCAAAAAATTAAGCTTCCTTGACCGCTTCTTGACCCTTTGGATTTTCCTTGCTATGGCAATAGGCGTGGCAATAGGATACTTTATTCCTTCCAGCGGAGATTTCATCAATTCTTTCTCCAGCGGAACAACAAACATTCCATTGGCAATAGGGCTTATCCTGATGATGTATCCGCCTCTGGCAAAAGTAAAATACGAACAGATGGGTCAGGTTTTCAAAAACACTAAAGTCTTAGGTGCTTCTTTATTCCTGAACTGGATCGTAGGCCCTGTTTTGATGTTTTTATTGGCGCTCCTGTTTTTGAACGGATATCCTGAATACATGATCGGGGTGATCCTGATCGGTCTGGCACGCTGTATCGCAATGGTTGTGGTATGGAACGATCTGGCAGACGGAAACCGTGAGTATGCAGCTGGACTTATTGCCCTTAACAGCATCTTTCAGGTACTGCTTTACAGTGTATATGCTTATATTTTTATAACCGTTCTCCCTCCCTATTTTGGATATGATGGTTTTGAAGTCAATATCAGCATTGGACAGATTGCCGAGAGTGTCGGTATCTATTTAGGAATTCCATTTGCCTTGGGAATCATAAGCCGTTATGCTTTGATAGCCTTAAAAGGTTCTGAATGGTTTGAGAATAAGTACGTGCCGTTTATCTCGCCAATTACACTTATTTCATTGCTTTTTACAATTATTGTAATGTTCAGCCTGAAAGGGGAACTTATTGTTCAGATCCCTATGGACGTTGTTCGTATTGCAATACCGCTTGTGATTTACTTTACTTTAATGTTTGTCATCAGTTTTTTCACGGGTAAATATTTTGGGGCTGACTATTCAAAAGCGACCTCTATAGCATTTACAGCAACAGGGAATAATTTCGAGCTTGCCATTGCTGTGGCAATCGGCGTGTTTGGAATAAACAGCGGACAGGCTTTTGCAGGTGTTATAGGCCCTCTGGTAGAAGTGCCTGCTCTTATAGCACTGGTAAACCTTGCCTTCTGGTTCCGAAAAAAGTATTTCACAAAACAGGTAGCTGCAGAAACTGCTTAAGAAAATATGAGAATTGCAATAATATCGGATATACATGCGAACTTCCCCGCACTGGAGCAGACTTTAAAAAGTATTGAAGAGCAGAATATTGATGCCGTTTACTGCTTAGGGGATTTAGTCGGCTACAATTTATGCCCCAATGCCGTGATAAATGAGATCCGTAAAAAGCATATCCCTACCCTTGCAGGAAATCACGATGTCAAAGCTGTAGAAATACACAATGACGGCTCAAATGACATTGAAAGCTACGCATATCAGATTGTGGGTAAAGAGCAGATAAAATATCTTTCTGCTCTTCCTGCCCATATTAAACTTGAATACCAGACATCCAACAAACTCATTAAGATACTTATGGTTCATGGCAGTCCTTACAGCAACAGGGAATATCTGCTTGAGGATAAAAATGAGAAAGATTTCACTAACATCTTTCTTGATTCCAATACAGACATTCTTATCTGCGGACATTCTCATCTGCCGTATCATCGCATACTGGAAAATCCCAATAAAAAAGGCAGCTATTTTCATGCCATTAATGCAGGGTCGGTTGGAAAGCCAAAAGATAGAAATCCGGACTGTTGCTATGCAGTGGTAACCATTGAAAAAACCAGTAATCTTTCCAAAAAAGACGGCATAAAGGTGGAATTCGTAAGAGTTCCTTATGATATTGAAAAAGCAGCCCGTGCTATTGAAGAGAGTCCTCTTCCGGACGTTTACGCGTTTATGCTTAGAAAAGCATATTAATGTATTGAAATAAAACCCGCTATGGAAAGTTTTAAATTATTTTTAAAGAGTATCGTCCCTCTCAGCGATCAGGAATTTGAAAAGTACAGTCCGTATTTCAAAACAAGGACATTAACCCGAAACAGTTATTTTGCAGAGATCGGCAAAACCTCACATGAAGCCGCTTTTATAAAAAAAGGGCTCCTCAGGACATATTACATAAATGAAAAATCCGAAGAAGTGACTTCCTGCTTCTGCGCAGAAAATAATTTGACGGCTTCCTACAAGAGCTTTATTTCGCAGCTGCCTTCGGAACTTTCCATTCAGGCTGTAGAAGATACCGAACTTATAACAATCAGTTACAATGACCTGCAGATTCTCTATCAGAAGAGTGCTCTCTGGCAGAATATCGGAAGGTCAATTGCCGAGCGGCAGTATATGGTGATGGAGCAGTATGCCAGTGTTTTGTGCAATGAAAGCGCAAAGGAAAAATACATGCGCATGCTTGAGGAACAGCCTGCCGTTATAAACAAAGCTTCAGTAAATGATATTGCAAGCTATCTAGGAATAACACGCAGGACGCTGAGCAGGATCAGAAAAGAAATTACCCAGTAAATTCGAGGACATTTGTCCTTTTTGCTGATTATACTTTCCAATAGTTTTGCTTTTATAACCAATTTAAAATAAAATGGAAACAGCAATTATCATTTCATCCTTCTTTCTTGTTCTTTTTGCAGTCTTAGCCTTATATGATGGCGTTTATCTGCATATTTTCAAATACCAGCTCCATAATCGGGAAGAAAGCAAAACCGAGCATATTACCCATACTTTGAGAGCTGTTTTCTTTCCGGCAATCCTTTATTTTCTGTTCTTGAAACAGGATAATCATACTAGTTTTGTAATAGGTTTAACCATAGTTCTTTTGGATATAATGGTGCTAGGGTACGACGCTTTTATAGAGAAAGACAGCAGGCAGTTTATGGGAGGGCTTCCGCGCTGGGAATATATTGTCCATTTATTCGTAAATGGGTTTCATTTTGCGTCAATTGCAGTTTACCTCTCCATCAGACTTACTTTTCAAAATGGGGAAATAATGATTTCTAATATCAATCAATCTCCAGGCTTCTTCAATTTGTTAATTGTAAATCTTTTACCCGGAGCTATCGCAATGGCAATTCTTCATGTTTTCTTATGCATGCCAAAAACAGCCCATATCTGGAATAATTTCAGAGCTAAAATCAATTGTTGCTAATCCTGCTTTCTTAATAAACAGAACATAAAATCTATGAGTTTGGAAATAAATACTATTCACAATCAGTTTTATATCATTTTGGGCAGGTATATTAAGGCTCATATTAATGATACCGACGATGCATCTGATGTTTTGCAGGAAGTTTTTATAAAGATAAACGAGAATTTAGGATCACTAACTGACGAAGGCAAACTAAAAAGCTGGATTTTCACGATCACAAGAAATTCCATTATTGACTATTATAGAAAAAATTCCAATAATAAAAAATCAGAGCTGACCGATTGTATGATGCAAAAAATAATGCATGAAACAGATCTTGATACTTCGGAAGGCCTGGACTGTTGTCTGATAAAATTCATTGAACGGTTGCCGGAAGACTATCGGGACATTATCATGGATAGCGAAATACATGGAATTAAACAGAAAGACTTAACAGAAAAATACAGCCTTGCCTACCCTTCCATCCGTTCTAGAGTGCAAAGAGGCAGATCCAAATTAAAGGAAATGCTTCTGGATTGCTGCAGTATTGAATTAGACCGCCGTGGAAATATTATGAACGTTACCTCTAAAAAATCATGCAGCGGAGGAAAATGCTGATAACACCGAATCATTTTTGAAAACTTCATATATAGAAAATTCAGGCTGTTAAAAAAAAAAAATCAGCAAAGCCTGCATCATTTTTAGATTAGTGCGTCTTAAGTAGTATTAATCATTAAAATTAAAATTATGAAAAACAAAATGTACATTACTCTTGCAGCATTGGTATTGTCTGCTGGAAGTATCTTCGCTTATGCGAACTTATCAAAAACTGATGCAAAGAAAAACTGCACTGAAAAATGTTCTACGCATTGCTGTAGTGACGATTCGGGAACTTGTGCTCCGAAAGATTGCAAAAAGTAATATTTCGCTTTACTGTTTAAAAGACAACTCAAAAAGTTGTCTTTTTTTATGGGCAGGAATCATTCAAAATTTTAATTCAATTATTTTGTATTTTAGCATTTGCTTAAATAAGCAAAAAGTATAAATTTGCATTATGGAAGATATAATTTGTATACGACAGCAAGCAGATATTAAACAAATAATCCGCTGTAAAGACAGAGTATCAGAACTCAATACCTCATTTGACTATTTATCAAGTGGGCTTGAATTGGCTGGCAATAATGTGAGATTAAGAATTCTCTTTTTACTTTATGAAGAAAAACAGCTCTGTGTCTGTGACATAAGTGATATTCTTGAAATGAGTATTTCTGCAATTTCACAGCACTTACGGAAACTAAAAGACAGAAAACTTATTGAAACTAAACGGGAAGCGCAGACCATTTTCTATTCATTGACAAAGGAATATGAAAAAATGCTGAAACCTTTCTTCGAAATTTTAGCACAAAATGAAATTTTAGAAAAAATATGAAAACAGAGAATAAAATGATCGGAGCCGGATTTTTCACAGCATTAGCTGCTTCATTGTGCTGCATTACTCCCATATTAGCATTAGTTGCCGGAACAAGCGGGATTGCTTCTGCTTTTTCATGGCTTGAACCAATGAGGCCTTATTTCATCGGCCTGACTGTTATAATTATTGGTTTATCTTGGTATCAAAAGCTGAAAACTAAAAAGCTGATAGACTGTAACTGCGATAGAGAAGAAAATACGAAATTCGTTAATTCAAAAATGTTTTTAGGAATAATTACAGTAATTGCAGCCCTCATGCTTTCGTTTCCTTACTACTCAAGCATTTTTTATCCAAATACAGAAAAGAAAGTCTTGGTCGTGAAAAAGACCAGCACTCAAAAAGCTGAGTTTAGAATAAGCGGAATGACTTGTGCCAGCTGTGAAAAACACGTGAATCACGAAGTGAATAAATTGATTGGAATAATAAATTCAAATGTAAATTATACTAATGGTAACGCAATTGTAGAATTTGATAATTCCAAAACTACTATTAATGAAATTGAAAAAGCAATAAATTCAACAGGCTATACAGTAACTAACAAAAAATTAAAATGAAAATCGTTCTACAATCAATAATAACCTGCCCCCTTTGCTCCCACAGTAAAGAAGAAACTATGCCAACTGATGCATGCCAATTTTTTTACGAATGTGAGAACTGCAAACAAACTCTTAAACCAAATCAAGGTGATTGCTGTGTATATTGCAGTTATGGAACTGTGCCATGTCCACCAATTCAGCAAGATAAAAAATGTTGCTAAATTGAATAATTTCTAATGGACAATAGATTATCATATACAAATTTTGATTATAAAATTTTAAGAATAATAATTTAAATTTACTGATGACATTTTTTTTCGCTCTCTTCAACTTAAATCTATAAGTTATTATGACAGAAATCACATCTATTACTGAATTAACGATTTTTAACATTTAACCCTTACGATACATACAAACCGCTTATCAACAAACTTTTAAAATAATTATCTTACAAATTCACTTGAAAATAAGCTAATTTCTTTAAATCGTTCATAAAATGATTTGTAAATTGTGAACTAAACGTCACTTCTTAAAAAAACGTTAATTCCGAGGAATTAGCGTTTTTTTTATGCTTTTAAATTGTATTTAACCAGACTTTTACCTATAAATATATATGGTTTGAATATTTTAAAAGGTGACTTGACAGAATACAAACCACTTTAATCCTTGTTATATAAGACTAGCACAATAATTTTATATTTATATTAACAAAAAAACAGAAAACTTAGCCGAAAGAAAAACAATTACATGAAATTACTAAGTAAAATATTTATAATTTTGACGCGTGAAAATATGGGTAACAATATTATCGTTCATTGTACTGTTTCTTTCGACAGTACCTTGCTCTGCGTTTGCTAAACACTCTGAGTGTAGAGTGGAAAAAAACTGCAAGGGTGAGTCTCATGACTGCGGTGATGAATGCAATGGAAAATGTTCGCCATTTTATTCCTGTGGAACCTGTATTGGTTTTACAATAAACTTTAATTCTTCAATTATTACCGAAAAATTAGAATTCACAATTGAAGAAGCTTCACAGACACTATCATACTATAAATTTGTCGATTCTTCTTTCATCTGCAAAATCTGGCAGCCTCCTAAAATTTCTTAATAAAATACCGCTTTTACCTGCTTAACTTCAATTAAGCGGGCTTATCACCTTTATTAACATTAAGAAATCACAAATGTTTAAATATATTTTATTGATTGTGGCAATAGCATCTATTGGCACTGTACAGGCACAGAATAAAATCACATTCCATATAAAAAATACATCAACCAATGAACCTGTAAAAGGTGCTTCAGCTAAAATTGAAGAAACCAATGAAGTTTTGTCATCAGATAATAATGGTAACATCATTATCGAAAACCTTAAAAATGGAGACTACACATTATCGATCTCAATAGAGGGTTATGCTCCCAATAAAACACTTTTTAAAGTGCCTGCAGCTGTCAATTTTATAGAAATTGCATTGCAAAGTGAAATGGAAGAAGAAGCCGAAGAAATGAAAGAAATAGTGGTAACTTCTACAAGAGGTACAAGAACAATCAGCAATATTCCAACCAGAGTTGAGTTTATAGCAGGAGAAGAACTTGAAGAAAAAGCAAATATGAAACCGGGGGATATCCGTATGATGCTTAATGAAAGTACCGGAATCCAGACCCAGCAGACTTCAGCTACTTCTGGAAATTCTTCAATCAGAATTCAGGGACTAGACGGACGATATACACAAATCTTAAAAGATGGTTTTCCTGTATACTCAGGTGCATCAAGCGGACTGGGATTGCTGCAGACTCCTCCGTTAGATTTAAAACAGGTTGAGATAATTAAAGGTTCTGCCTCTACCCTTTACGGAGGTGGTGCAATTGCAGGTTTGGTTAATCTTGTATCTAAAACCCCTACCGAAGAAAGAGAATTGCGATTTCTAATTAATGGGACTTCCGCTCTTGGTTTGAATATTAATGGTTTTTATTCCCAGCAGTTTGATAAAATTGGATTGACTGTTTTTGCATCTCATGACCGAAACGCTCCTTATGACCCTGCTGATATACAGCTTACTGCGATTCCAAAATTCGAACGCTTTAATTTTAATCCAAAACTTTTTGTCAATTTTAATGAAAACACTAAACTAAATTTTGGCATTAATACAGTTTTTGAAAATCGTATCGGCGGGAATATTGACTATATAAAAGACGAAAATAAATACCCTGACAGTTATTTCGAAAAAAATAAAACGCAGAGAATAAGCACTCAGTTCACCCTTACTCATAAATTTAATGATCAGGAATCTATTACCATTAAAAACAGTTTTAATAATTTCAGCCGCATTATAACTATTCCTGACTATATTTTTGATGGCCTGCAGAACAGTACTTTCTCAGAAATCAGCTATTCTAAAAATGGAGAAATTGCAGAATGGGTTGCTGGTGGAAATTTATATACTGACAAGTTTACTGAAAACAGCCAGACAGCTTTTCCATTAAGAAACTATAATCAGATCACTTATGGTGCTTTTGTTCAGAATACCGTCAAAGCTAAAGAATGGCTGGATATCGAGACTGGTCTTCGAGGTGATTATGTTGTTGATTACGGATTCTCATTATTACCTAGAATCTCAGCTTTATTTAAAATTAATTCCAAACTTACTTCACGACTTGGTGGCGGTTTAGGCTACAAAACACCAACTATTTTTACCGAAGAAAGCGAGCGTATTCAATATCAAAATGTACTCCCTATTAATAGTGATTTCAATAAACTTGAAAAAAGTTACGGACTTAACTTTGATGTGAATTATAAAACTAAAATTACCGAAGATATTTCATTATCATTGAATCAATTATTCTTTTATACAAATGTTGATAATCCACTGATTTTAACTTCGCTTCCTAATGACCTTTACCAATTTGTAAATATTAATGGATATTTAGATACAAAAGGAACAGAAACAAATGTGAAATTAGGCTATAAAGATTTTAAACTATTTGTTGGGTACACTTTTACTGATGCTTCGATAGACAACAATGGCATAAAATCTCAAAATCCTTTAACTGCTAAACACAGATTAAATAATGTTTTGATGTATGAAGTCGAAGATAAATGGAAAGCTGGTTTAGAAGCTTATTATTACAGTCCTCAAAAGTTAAGTGATGGTACAACTGGAAGGGAATATTGGATTTTCGGCTTCATGGTAGAAAAGCTTTGGGAAAATTTTTCAATTTTTGCCAATTTTGAAAATTTTACTGATACCAGACAGACAAAATTTGGAAGTATCTACACAGGACCAATTTCAAATCCTGTTTTCAAAGATATTTATGCACCGTTAGACGGATTTGTTGTAAATGCAGGTATTAAGATTAAAATATAGTCTTATGAAAAAAAGTATATATAATATAAGAAAAATGGATTGTCCCAGTGAGGAACAATTAATACGAATGAAGCTCGCTGGTTTAGAACAAATCAAACAGCTTGATTTTGACATTGCAAACAGAAGATTAAAGATCTATCATACGGACGACGACACTCTTATAACAAATGCAATTGATACTCTTAATCTGGACAGCACTCTGCTGGCATCAGAACATACATCAGAACATGTAGAGACAAACAGTGACTCACAGCAAAGTAAGTTATTATGGCAGGTTCTCATTGTAAACTTTTCATTCTTTCTAATAGAGATAATTACAGGTTTTATATCCAATTCGATGGGATTGGTTGCCGACAGTTTGGATATGTTCGCCGATAGCATTGTATATGGTTTAGCTCTGTTTGCTGTCGGGAGCACAGCTTCAAGAAAAGGAAGTGTAGCAAAAATAAGTGGTTATTTTCAGATTGGTCTTGCAGTTTTGGGACTTATTGAAGTTTTAAGAAGATTTGTAGACTCAGACCATATTCCTGCATACGGAACTATGATAATAGTTTCATTATTTGCACTTGTAGGTAATTCGTTATGCCTTTACCTGCTTCAAAAATCTAAAAGTAAAGAGGCACATATGGAAGCTAGTATGATTTTTACTTCGAATGATATTGTAATTAATATGGGAGTCATAATTGCTGGTATATTAGTATACTTTACTAATTCAATGGTACCCGATCTTATTATTGGTGTTTGTGTGTTTTTCATAGTCGCTAGAGGAGCATTAAAAATATTACAGTTATGATATTTGGTAATTTAAAAGTATAGAATGTTCTTCAAAATTATTTTTTTTATCGCTGCACCAATAGAGAAACCAAAAAAAATCTGTTTCACACAAATTGTGAGACAGATTTTGATCTTCTTTAACAGCGACGGGCAGTATTTTCCAGCTTAACATTGCTGCATGCATGGAGTATTGGTAATAATCATCGTTCAGGCTTTTGCATTTGTCATAGATTCTTTGGTAGAAGTGCCGGCTCTAATCGCATTACTGATTTAACAGAACAAATTATAAATGCGGATTATCAAACGTAATTATAATATTGTAAATATGAATACTATTATTACTTTTATACACTAATTCTATAGGATATTAGAAGTATGATAGTCAAAATACTTGCGAGTAAAAAAATCTTATTACTTTTTATTAATTTATGTGTATTTCAATTATACGCACAGCAAAAAAATAGCTTATCCCAACAGTTTCTAATGAATATTGAAATCAGACCAAGAGTCGAATATACTTCAAATTATTTTCTTCCTCCCAACGATTCAATTGATCCTTATTTTATTATTACCCAGAGAAACAGAATTTCTATGCAGTATGCTAGAGAAAAATGGCTTATTAAATCCGATTTACAGGAAATTCATCTTTGGGATGAAAACAGCAAAGCTTCCAAAGTTGGAAGCATTAATTTTTATCAATTGTATTTTGAGACTAAGATTAAATCTCTAAATGTACGATTGGGAAGGCAAAGTGTTTTATTAGATAATGGCAGATTATTTTCTGATGCTCCTTGGGCACAGCAAGGGAGAGCCCATGAAGGAATACGGATAATGAAATACTCAAAATATTTCTCTAATGATTTTTTCTTTTTGTTTACCAGAAACTACAGCACTGAATTTGAGTCAGCCTACTCTCCTGTTGCATCAAATAGGTATAAATACCTGTTGGTAAATAGTCTCAATTACAATAACAATCATGGATTTTCATTTAATTCATTGAATGCTGTTGATTTTTTAGAAAACTCAAGTTCAGGGAAATTGTATACTCGTGCAACAGCAGGCGGAAGAATAGAATTTAAAACGAAACAATGGTATTATACTTTAAATTCATATTGGCAGTTTGGACGTAATTCAAAAGGTCAAAAATTATTTGCTTACTATTTTCAACCTGAAGTTAAATTATCTCTATTGAAATCTACTTGGCGTTTAGGTGCAGAAATAATTAGTGGCAGCAGTCCTAATCTATCAGATAATAGTTCGGGAGATTTTGATGTCTTATATGGCGTGACATGGAAGTTCAATGGAAATATGAATGTCTTTACCCGTTTTCCCTCCGACGTTAACGGAAAAGGTTTAGTAAATCCTTATCTATTTACCGTAATTCCCTTAAATAGTAAACTATCTCTTCGTTCTGATTTTCACCTTTTTTATACTCGATACCCGCTTTTAAATAATTTGGGTCAAAAAATGACAAAGTTTCTTGGATATGAAAATGATTTTTCTTTGAAGTACTTACCTGTCAAAGAACTGGAAATTAATTATGCCTTTTCTTTTTATAAATCAACAAACGCAATGCAATATCTGCCAAAAATACAAGATGAAAATAAACTTGCTATTTGGAGCTACTTAATGATTTCATATTCTTTTAACGCGATCAATTTAAAGCATTATAAAAATTAAATAAAATAATATCCTGTATTAAATCTTACACAATTAAAAAATCTAAAGTTTGTTTTATCTGAAAGGTTGAATTATATCATCAACAAATTTTGATATTCATTTTCTTAAATAAATATTTTATTTTTAATCACTATATTTTATCTGGATATGCAAGTATCTACCCAACAAATAATTATTACAGCTAAAAGATAAAAGCATAAAGTTATTTAACGTTTTTCAATACATACCCTAACGATACATGCAAACCGCTTCAAAACAAAAAATCAAAAAATTATCTTACAAATTCACTTGAAAATAAGCCAATTTCTTTAAATCGTTCATAAAATGGTTTGTAAATTGTTCAGTAAGGGTCACTTAAGGAGACAACTAGACAATAGTTGTCTCTTTTTTTATGCCCAAACATATAGATTTTTCAAGCCTTCACAGCCTAATATTTGCGGTTCGATTTTTTCACAAGAAATTCTTAGTCTGTTTGAAATAAACAGTCTTAAAGTGGCGCTATCAGAGATTTAATCGAAGCTGAACGGTGGTTCGAAATCCCATTAAGGATATAGGATTTTTTTCTCTTTTGGTTTATCGTAATTTTTTGATATTAAATATTGTTGCGCAACATAGATTAAAAGTTGATTTATTTCTGATTAAAAAAAAGACTATTGCCTAGTTTTTTTTTGATATTTTATCCTCAGAGGAGTTTATAAAAAAACGATAACAATTTTTCAACAAGAATGTTAAAACAAAAAAATAAAGCCCAAAATATTAAACTAATTAACTTATAATTTGACACAAAAGCTAAGTAGCTAAGATTCGTATTTTTAGCTTTTATTTCATATTATGGTTATCTGAAAAATTAAAAAATCTCACTATATATTCATACTTTTACTGTATATTTTTGCAAAACTGTAATTCCAAAAACCGTGAATTTTTTATTTGAAAACGATATACAGCTTGAGAACGATTTTGCGCTACTAAGACCATTAATGGAAAATGATCTAATAAATCTTTTTGCTGCTGCTACAGCTGATACAGATTTACTGCAATATTCTCCCTCTCCTATTTATAATAAAGAGTTATTAGAAAAATATATTGGAAAAGCGTTAGAAAATAGATTATCTAAAAATCGTTATACGTTTTGCGTATTTGATAAAATTAGAAATAAATATGCAGGCTGTACAAGTTATCTTAATATTTCCAATGCAGATGACAGACTGGAGATTGGAGGCACATGGTATGCCAAAGAATTTCAAAAGACAGGTTTAAACAGAAATTGTAAATTCCTGCTGTTAGAATATGCTTTTGAGATCCTTGGAGCTGAAAGAATTGAATTCAAAACTGACGAAAGGAACATAGCATCTCGAACAGCGATTGAAAAAATAGGAGGAAAATTTGAAGGAATATTAAGGAACCATACGCTAATGTCTGACGGATTTAGACGAAATACCGTTTCTTACAGCATGTTAAAAGATGAATGGGAAAAAATTAAAAAGGATGAAGTATTTAATTCAATTCCAAAAAAAAAGAACATTTGTAAGTAAAAAGGTAAACACTATCTTCACCTTTTTACTTTAACCTTAAGATAGATTTTTAATAAGCGAAAGGGACGACTTTTGCGACACAAATCCTAAATCGCATAAAGTAATTCATAGAGCCAAAGAAAGACAATCCTGCCTTAACTTAGAACATTCTTTTAAAATCCTCCATAAATTTTGTAAATTTATATATCAGTTTAATGCGATAAATCAATTGAGTTTTTACAATTTTTGCATCAATCCTCAACGGTACATCTAAACCAAAATTATAAAGCCAATGAAAGACAGGCTTTACATGTAGTAAGCCAATCTCTTCAAATCTTCCAAAAAATTTATTGTAATTTGTCCCGTAGAGGTCACGAAATTGAAGAATGAATAATTCTTAAAACAGATAGAAACCCGCTTTTAGCGGGTTTTTTATTGGACATTGTTAGACTTTAATGGACAATAATAGACACTTTTCGTCCCCCTATAATTCCCCCTTTAAGATAATTGAGTATAAAAAGCATATACTATGTCTTTTTCCTTTAAAACACCATAAAAAAACAGGGCTTGTTTTAGTAGGTATTTTTTTAATTTTTTTATTAAATTTGAAATTACCAAAAAAAACTATAAACCTTTAAGCATGGCTAGAAATCCTAAAATTGAATTTTTTAAAATAAAATTAAATTCTACTAAATCTGATAGCACTATAACTTTTAGAGAAATATATACCGAACTATACAATATTAAGAACCCTAAAAATACCGTCCTTCATCCTCCTGAAAAAAAATTAATGAAGACTTTTTTAGAACATCTATTCAATAATATTAGTGGGAAATTTAAAGTTGATAATACCAAAAAGAAAGCTTTTTATGTTAAAAAAAATGCTAATGAAAAAAATACAAATGTAAAATTCGGAACAGACAATTCCATTATACATGGACTAATAAAAGGTGGTCCATATGACACAGGAAAAGAAGAAGGTGACTTAAACAATCCTTTAGGAGAAAATAAGAAATTAAAAAAAGCCTCAATTCTTCTTGATGATTTTTATTTTTTACTTTATACGCCTATGGACAAAGAAGTAGGAATTCTAATTTTGCAAAATTATACTTCTGATCAAATTGCCGATATATTCAAACCATTTGTAAAAGGACTTTTTAGAGTAGAAAAAACATCTTATAATGCATATTTACAAGAATTCATGCCAGCTAAAATGCAAAAAGAATTTAAGGAAAATAGTGCAATTAAAAAGTTTGTGTTTTCGAACAAGTATTTAATAAGCGACCTAGATGAAGATGTTATATCTACAGGTAAATTTACTGTACAATTAACCATTTCTTCTTCGGACAATAATATCAATATTGACAACTTACCTTATTGGAAGAAAATAATGCGAAAAATCAAATTTGATATACCTGGAAATGACCCGAGATTTGTAGAGTCATTTAACAACCAAAAAGCTTACATAAAAGACGAGGCATCTAAATCAAACCCTACTCCATTTAGTCTTGATGATGATTTATTAAAAATACAAGCAACTATCTATTTAGAAAATCATATAGGACTAGAGGAAAACAGAATTCCAAAATGGAATGAATTAGAAAAATTTGCTCAAAAAACATTAAAAGAAATAGTATTGCCAGAGGTCTATCCTGAAGATTACATTGATGAAAATTAAAAATTATATAAAAAGTAATATTTTTAAAATATTGGCAGAGAGCTACAAATGGAGGAATCGAAATTTGCTAGAAGCAAACAACTTTAAAAGTCCAAAACTATCTACCTCTAAAATTATTACATCCAATAAGTATTCCATTCTTATCGGGTTGATAATTTCTTTATTTGTTAAAAATTTATTTAGCGAAAATATTACAACCTTTATAATGACGTCCCTATCAATATTTATTGGTCTTTTTATATCAATCTTAATACTAATTTTTGACAAATTCCTTGGCCACAACGAAAATTACAAAAGAAATCTTGCTGAAAAAAATAAAGACCCAGACCTAAAAGCAAATTTTATAAGAACCAGAAACTTTACTCGAAGATTTGTTTTTGTTTTACTAGAAGCACTAATAATAGCATTTACAACCATTTTACTTCTACTAATTACTCTATTGTTTAATGATTTGTTTTTACAAAATCTTCTAGATTGTAGATTCACCTACTATAAATATATCGGATTTGAAAATATCTGTTTATTTCTACAAAACTGCTTGCTTATAATTACAAAGACTATAATTGCAACCCTGATGATTAGATTTTGTGTTTTTCTTTTTTTCCTATTTGGAGCTTTAGGAGAATACATGAAGGGAGTCTTATATGGGAAAGTGAATACTTAATATCAATGATATTACAAATCTTTAAAAAACTCCTCTAAAGATATTTTATGAATCTCCAAAACCTTGATTAAGGTTTTTAAAGTGATATTACTTCCAGATTCGATACGCCAATATTGCACCCTATTTAAATTGTTATCGAAAGCAAACGTTTCATAGCTCGTGTAACCCTTTGATAATCTGATTTCTTTTAACTTTTTGGAAATCTGATTGATTTTTAATTCGATATTTTTCTCTGAATTTTCCATAAACCGAAAATTCTCACTAAAACCGCATATAATTTACCGCATATATTATACAATTTACTATTTTAGCTGAAAAATACTTCTCTAACTGTAATATTGTAAAAATGAATGAGGCTGAAATTTACATAGAATGGAAACCATTACTTATGTGTTTTGTAGCAATAACAATTGCAACCTTAATAATTATATCCATTGTCATTCCTGTAAAAATGGCAATAAAAAGAGGCAGAAGCAGCTTCGGTTGGTTTATCTTCTGTTTATTTTTCTCTCCTTTCTTGGCTATAATCATAATCGCTCTCTTAGGCGAGACTGATGAAAAAAGAAGAGAGCGAATCATTGAAGAAGAAAAACTACGAAATAAATACAGAGACCCTGCTCCTACAAATTCTCAAAACAATCTTGAAAAATGGTTTCAAGAAAATCCAGGCAAAAATTTAAATGATTATTACAATAAGCGATGAAAACAAAACTACTATTAGCATTCTTAATTGCAGTCAATACTATTCCTGTTATTTCCCAAACTTTAAACACTAAAGTTGGAGACCAAATACAAGGAGATTTTAATGGCGATGGAAAACTCGAATATGCTTTTCGGGCACAAGTTACAAAGGGACACGGAAATTCTGTTGAAGATGGTATTCCTGATAATTACGAAATACAATTTAGTGATAAAACAATAAAATCTATAAAAGCAAATTGTTGTTGGTTTAAACTTATAAATGAAGGAGATTTAGATAAAGATGGAACTGACGAGTTTTCAATCATACAAGCTCCCGAAAATGGTTGTATTGGCACTGTAACTACTTACACTATAAAAACTAAGAAAAGTTATAAATTATTCCCTAGCTTCTCTATTTTTTGGTGCGCCGAACTTTCTGATTCGCAATTACAAAAATTAGTTGTGCGAGAGAATAACACGATTTACTATTACCTTGCTGATCCCAATGACACACATTTGCTAAATGAAGCTGGCGACAAAATACGGTTTGAAAGACTCAAAAAAGTAAAAGCTAAAAATGTAATATTTTAATATAAAACCCAATAAAAACAAGCGATTTCCTAAGAATCGCTTTTTTCATAGCCTGTTTTGAAATGTTAATTTTTTCTTAAAAGAGTGGTTTTGCCCAAAAAAAAGATTGACAAACTGGTATTACTAAATAAAAGCATTCCCAATATAATAAATTTTAATAAAAATTTTAAAATATGAGAAACTCATTTTCTGTAAAAACTATCCTTCGAAAAGATAAGTGGAAATCCGATGACATTAATAGACATCCACTCTATTACCAGATAATTTTTAAATCTGGCAAAACAAAATTACCCTCTGGTAAATATGTCAACATAAATCAATGGGATGAAAAAAAAAAGGTGTGTAAAAGATTCTCTCCTAAAGAATATTTTAATTAAAGAAGAAAATAGAATTTACAACATTCTTTTAAGTATGGAAAATGGTGACGAGCCATTTACTTTAGAAAATGTAAAAAACAGAATAAAAGGCACTGTCGAAGAAAAAATTAACCCTGATTTCTATTATCACTTTGATGGATACTTTAAAATAAAATTTGGGCTTGGAGAATTAAGCGACGGTACTAAATATCACTATGAGCTATTTAAAAAACAATTAAAAGAATATAAACCTAAACTGTTTTTAAACGAGATCAACACAAAATTTATTGATGACTTTGTTTACTACTTAAAAACTGAAAAAAATGTTGGAAACAGTGGAATTGGAACAAGATTGAAATGTTTCTCTGCTGTATTAAACAAGTTTGTAGTAGATGAGCTTATAAGTTACAACCCATGCAAAAATGTAACCCGCCCCAAAGAAAACAAGCGGGATACTTTTCTTAATCAAGCTGATCTAAAAAAAATCGTAACCGCCGATTTAAAAATGGGCAATTTAACCAAAGGCCTTGAAATAACCCGCAAACTATTCTTGTTCAGTTGTTATACTGGCTTGAGATATTCTGATGTAATGAATCTGAAGAAAGAAAACATCGTTGACAATCAGAAAATTAAAATTACTATGCTAAAAACAAAGGAAGAAGTTACAGTGTATTTAAATGACTATTCTTTAAAAATATTAAAAACGGCAAACTTAGCCAGCAAAAAAGACAAAGACTTTGTTTTCGAAAGAAGGGAAAATGTTTCAGTAAACAGAGATTTAAAACTTATTGGAATGAGAGCCAAGATTAAAAAGCATTTAACTTTTCACGTCGCCAGACATACTTTTGGATCTATACTAGCAATAAACAAAACCCCAATTAACCTGATAAAGGAATTTATGGGGCATAAAGATATAAGAGTCACACAGATTTATATGAATTCTGACGAAGAAACATCGAAAAAAGTAATGAATACTGTAATATTTTAAACATGGAACAATTAAATCAAAAGCTTATCAAACGAAAATTACTCGAATTAGCTAAAACAAAAAGATTGTTGGAAGTAGAAAAAGCGAAAGACCGAGATGATATTGTAAAAGCTCTAACACCCAAGCTTCCAACTGACATATTAAACCTAAAAACTATAAAAAGCGATTATGGTTACAGCTCAAGAACAATCTACAGATACAGAGCAAAAGGATTGAAATTTGCGAAAAACTCTTCTAAAGGGTTTGTATATGTAACAAGAGGCGATTTAGAAAACTTTATAAAACAAAATTTATATGATAGATAGAATTAAACTAATGGCGAAAGATATCGATGCAAATTTTTTATTAAATAATTTCCAATGGGAAGATGTAATAATCGATGATGCTCCTTTTAAAGAAGGCAAACAAGCTAATTTAAATAATAAATCTAGTAGATACGGCTTGAGAATGTTATTGTCCAAAAACTTAAATACTAAGACATATACTCTTACAATTGATGGAAGTGTTAGAAAATGGTATTTAAACGAAAATGATCGAAGAGATTTAAATATTGTACAATTTGAAGACTGTATAGAACTATTGGGTAAAAAAACAGGTTTAAAGAAAGGGGAAGTTTGGAAAACATTCAAAGTAACAGCTTTAGAAGTTGGGGTAACTTTATTATTAAAATCCTGTTTCCGAAATATTATGAATTGTTTTGTAAAATATCGAAATGCTAATAGGTGCGATAAATTCAAGACAACTGTATATTTCCACTTTAAAAATTATGACATTTTACTTTACGATAAATTTGATCAAATGAAGGGAAATAAAATTTTGACCAAAAAAGAAACTAATGTTTTTAATAAATTTCACTTTTTACGTTTTGAAATAAGTGCTACTAGAGTATCCAATACAACTTTTGCAAAGAAATTTGACACTTTAGAATTGATAAAAAACAATTGGTTTGAACTGTCAATTATTTTAAATGAATATCTTAACAAGATGGAATTTATTGACTTAATTTCTGATGAAAATTTAATTGAACCAAATACAATATTGGACTTTAATCGCCAAATCAAATTTTTAGGGATGAAATCTATGGGTATTCTTAGTACTCTCGAAGCTTTTAAAAAAATTGAACTGAAAAATAACAGAAGTAAACATCTTAACGAATTACTTAATATCTACAGATCGTTTATTTCCAACAGCAGAGATTATAAAGGCGAGTTAATGTTCGCATTAAAAAAGAAAACTGATCGACTTCTCTAATAAGATACATATTACATATATTATTACCTACCAAATAGCCAAGTAGCATAATAAAGTAGAACAAACATTATAGACTAAAATTATATAAAAGGCATTATTAAAATGAACAAGCGGATTTAGAAACTACAAGTAAAGTTTTCTATTTCCGTTTTGTTTATTAATATAAACTGCTAATGATAATGATTACTAGATTTAAAAGCGAAATTTACTTAAAATTTAATCGGATAGATTTTTTATAAATACCTAAGAATATAAGTTTATGATGATTAACACTAAAATTAATCGATTTTAGCTTTGTTTAAGATAGTTTAAACAAAAGAATAAATCTTTAGAAATTTAATGCTTAAAAGTGCCTGTTTTGCAATAGTTTTAGTTAACAGATTTTAATAATAATTTTTGTATTATTGTAAATCATTAAAAATAGGTATTTGTGAACTACGAAACTAAGCTAATTAAAATATCGAATTTAAAAATAAATTCTGAGAACCCTAGATTTGAAACAGTAGAAAATCAGAGAGAGGCTATTACTAGTATTATAGAGAACCAAAAGGAAAAGCTTATTCGTCTTGGGGATGATATTATTGAACATGGATTAAATCCTGCCGATTTAATTATTGTTACACCTGATTTAAATGATAAAAATACTTTTATTGTACTAGAAGGCAATAGAAGAATAACTACTTTGAAAATTCTAAATAATCCCAATTTAGTTTCGGCGACTACGATGAATGGGTTATTAAATCGTTTTAAAAAATTATCTGACAAATTTAACGAAAATCCTATCTTTAACGCCCAATGCGTTGTCTTTGAGAATGAAATGGAGGCTATGAAATGGATTCGTCTAAAACATACTGGAGAGAATGAAGGAGTTGGAACTGTTACTTGGGATGCCCAACAAAAAGCAAGATTTGAAGAAAAAATAAATGGAAAATCGAGTTATGCCCTCCAAATAATTGAACATTTAAAAAATGATGTTAGTTTTGACGAAAATTTAAAGTCTGAGTTAGCCAAAATGCCTTCTTCTAATTTACAAAGATTATTAACTGACCCGAATGTTAGAAAAACAATTGGACTCGATATTAAAAGTGGAAAAATTGTTACATCGTATTCTGCTGACGAAATAAGAAAACCATTAACTAGGATTGTAAGAGATTTAACAAATCCAGAATTTACCGTAAAGCAAATCTATTACAAAGAAGACAGAGATAAATACATTGAAACTTTTGATAATCTGGATATTCCCATTAAAGATAATAGTATTGGAGAATGGGAAATAGACGGTAAAAATTATAAAAAATCTATTAGTTCTAGTAGCACAACAATTGAAGAAGCCCCTGCAACAAAAAAAGTAACAAATGTTCCTTTATCTACTAATAGAAAAACGTTAATACCAACAAGTTGTATAATTAAAATTAAAATACAGAGAGTAAATAAAATATACAGAGAACTTAAATCTATTAATGTAGATGAATACGAAAATGCTGTATCAGTTCTATTTAGAGTTTTTATTGAATTAAGTGTAGATTCTTTTGTAGAAAGCAAAAGTCTAGATTGTACTTCCAATGATAAATTAGCTTTAAAAGTTGGAAAAGTAGTTGAGTATTTAACCAACAATACTAATATAACAAGCCAACAATTATCGCCTGTAAATACATCTCTATCTAATAAAAACTCCTATCTTTCGATGGTAACCTTTAATCAGTATGTCCATAATAAACATGCTATACCAAGTCCTAAAGAATTAAAAATATCTTGGGATGGTCTTGAACCATTTTTAGTTAAATTATGGGAAACAATATAATATGAAATTTTTTTCACCATTACGGTATCCTGGAGGGAAACTTAAAGTTTCGCAATACATAAAATTATTAATTGATACCAATAATCTTAATGATGGGCATTATGTTGAACCTTATGCGGGTGGAGCCTCTGTAGCCCTTGATCTTCTAATTAACGAATACGTTTCTAATATACATATCAACGATATTGATTTAGCAATATATTCGTTTTGGCATTCTACTTTGTACGATACCGAGAATTTTTGTAAATTAATAAATGATACGGTTGTTAGTGTAGAAGAATGGAAAAAACAAAAATTTATTATAAAAAATAAGGATCAGTTTTCTGCTTTAGAAATTGGATTCTCTACTTTCTTCTTAAATCGCACAAATAGGTCGGGAATATTAAATGCTGGAATGATCGGTGGAAATGAACAAACTGGTAATTGGAAAATTGATGCCCGATACAATAAAACAGACTTAATAAAGAGAATCGAGTTAATTAATAGATTTGAAGATAGAATAAGCTTAAATAATATGGACGCTGTTGAATATGTCCAAATGATTGATAATACTTTACCAAATAATACATTAATTTATCTAGACCCTCCATATTACAAAAAAGGAAAAGAACTATATATTAATTATTATAATCACGAAGACCATAAAGAAATTGCTGATGTTGTAAAAAAATTAACTAATAGATATTGGTTGGTTTCCTACGATAATGAAACGGCTATTAAAGAGTTATATTCTGGATTTAGACAAAAAATATATTCTTTAAATTATAGTGTTGGAAAAGCTTCTAAAGGTTCTGAAGTTATAATTTACAATGATAAGTTATTCGTTCCTGAAATTGAAAACCCTACTGATAAGAAAGAAATTTCGAATTTTATAAAATCTGAAATTTATCTTTGATATTCCCCCTATAATTCCCCCTTTACAAAATTAGCTTTTGTAATGCCTTGTAAATATTGGGAAGAAAGACTTAAGTTACGACCCTGTCGAGGTCACTACTAAGGGACAAAAGATTATTTTATCTTTTGTCCCTTTTTTTTTGGAAGTTATATTTTTTTAGCTTTTGAGTACACCTTTCGTTAGTGGTTTCAATGAAGTTCTTTTATCAGGATATTACGATACCAAACATTGTTTCCGTGATCTTGCAGCGCTATTTTTCCTTTTTTGAATGTCCCAAATCCAGACCAGTCGGCAAATTTACTTTCGGCTATTAACTTTTTAAAGTTTTCGTCCCAAAGTGCTGTTTGTACTACGACAACTCCATTTAAAATTAGGGTTAATTTTCCTTTATTACTGATAACTTCGGCTTTATTCCATTCTCCAACTGGTTTTACTGGTTCTGATTTACTTTTAATTAAATCGTATAAATCTCCTGCACGATGTTTCGTGATTTTTCCGTCGGGATGACCGCCGTTATCCAGGACCTGCATTTCGAGGCCTGTACTAAATGTATTGGGATATTTTTGAGGATCTTCATTCACATAAAAAATTATACCGCTGTTGCCGTTTGGTGATATTTTCCATTCTAGTTTTAGGTGGAAATTCTCAAATTCTGCATTGGTTACTAAATCTCCTCCCTGCCCGTCTTTTGCAGCATCGGGATTAAAATGCAATAATCCTTCTTCAACATTCCAAGTAGCGCCGGCTGAATTTTTGCCATAAGTGTGCCAGCCATTGGTTGTTTTCCCATCAAAAAGAGGTTTAAATCCTTTTTGTGCGTGAATTATTTGTGTGAAAGATAAAATCAAAACTGCAGCTATAACTTTTTTCATGTGGTTAATTTTTTATAGATAAACTGATTTTTTTATTTTCAGTCTTTCCGATTAGTAAAATTTATTAATATTTTATTGAAAGCAAGTGTTTTAGATTTGCGTACTTAGTAAAAATAATAAAAAAGGATGAGCAAAATGTTCATCCTTTTTATGTTGGTACATTCTTCTATTTCAAAAAAACATAGATTTAAATAGACGGAAATATACTTGTTTTAGCAATTTTATCTGATGAAAAATCAACAGAAAGCCCTGCTCCATAGCTTTCCTGAAAATATTCTAATCGAATTGGCACAAGTCCTTTTTTTAAGATTATTTCAGATTTTTTTTCATCGAAACCATGCAATCCGTCATTATCAATAAGCAATTGGTTATTGATGTAAAATTTACTTCCGTCATCAGAAGAAACATAAAAAGTATATTTTCCATCTTCCGGAACATTGATATAACCATTGTAAACTAAACCATAATTATTGTCGTCATGATTAATTTTGTTTAAATCAAAATCTGGTGCATATCCTTTTTCAACCGGAGTGAGTTTAGTAAAGTCAGGCATTTTACTCCATTTTCCTTTGTACAAACTATAGTTTAAACCTGTTTTTTTATTGTAAAATATTTTAGAAATAACAGAACTCGCTGAACCTTCAGCCGGAACTGCAATCGCATTTATACGTGCCGGAACTGTTACTTCAAATGCTTTTGTATAAAGCTGTGAATTATGTGTTGGCACAGATCCGTCTGTTGTATAATATATTTTCTCAGTTCCTTTTTGAATAAATTCAACTTTTGCTTTTGTATCAGACTCTAATTCACTTTCTGTGATTTTGAATTCCGGTCTTTCGGCAATTTTTCCGTAAATTTTTAACAATTCGTAATATGGTTTATAGACTTTATTGGTTTCACTAATTGATTGAATGGTCAATAAGGCACTGTTCCAGCGATCTGAAAATCCATCAATTTGTTTTTTAATATCTGTGATATTATATTCGATATTTTGACCAAACTGAGAAAGTGACATAATTTCAAATGGACTGTATAATCCATCATTCCAATTGTTTAACAAACGAAATGCTTCAAAATTTTTCATGTATTTAATCTGTCCTTTTTTTCCTGAAAGTAATTGCTGATCGTAATCCGGAAATTGTACCTCAACAGAAACTGTTTTATTTGTTGGAGATTCAGGCAAATAAACACGTGTTTCAAAATCGTTTCCGGCATATGACCATGTTCCTATTTTAGCTTCTTCGCTGTATGGAATATTTTGTCCGTTTACAATTACCTTTTTTGGAGGAAATGAACATGGAAAACGAAGTTCATAGCCTCTTGAAGTCAGCATTCCCGGAAATGATCCTTCTACCGGTGCAATTACAATATTGGTTTTATTTGCTGTTTGTTCTGAAGTTACAGACGTATATGTAAAAGCATTTTTCTTGAAATTATTGTTATTTCCTTCATCTTCATAAAGCTTCAATGTTCCTTTTTTTCCCGGATAAAAAGCAAGAATTAAAGGATTTAGAGGTTTTTCATCTGTTCTTTCGACTTTTGACTGCATCGGGATAATAGCTCCTTCTTTTACAAAAACCGGAATATCTCCCAAAGTAAAAGGCATTGTAACTTTTTTGCCGCCTTTTATAATGTTTCCTGTACTCAATTCGTACCACTTACCTTCTGGCAGCCATGTTTCATGTGTCAGGAAAACATTTCCTTTTTCTATAGGTTTTGTAATTGGATGCACGATCATATCGCGCCCAAACATATACTGATTAGGGATTGAATATGAATTTTCTTCTTTTGGATAATCATAATACATTGGATGAACGGTAGAAACTCCGGTTTCATATGTATTTCGTGCTTCATTATATAAATATGGAACCAAGGAATATCTCATTTGATAAGCTTCTCTCATGATAAGAAAATTATCTAACGGATAAGCCCAAATGCGTCTTTCGTGCTGTGGAGCTGCAGTTGCATGGGTTCTAAATATCGGACTGAAAACACCCCACTGAATCCATCTCGTATATAGTTCTGCAGTTCCTGCATCACCTTGATGTCCGCCAATATCATGACTCCAATAACCAAATCCAACATTGGCAGCAGTAGCTGTAAAATAGGGCTGATAATTTAAAGACTCCCAGGAAACATGCGTATCGCCTGAAAATCCAATTTGATATCTGTGATTTCCAAGTCCGCCCCAGCGATGAAATATAAGCGGACGCACTTTGTTCTGACGTTCCATGTCGCTGTAATGTACATAGTTTAAGTAAATCGTAGGGTTAACGCCGGGAATATTGGTATTTCCCCATTGCTGCCAGTCGAGCCACCAAAAATCTACACCTGCTTTTTCGATGGGATGCAATACCAGATTCATATAATTGGTTGCAAATTTTTTATCAGTAATATCAAAAGGCACATATTTTTTGGTCGCAGGATCGATTCCCATTGCTTTTGCCATTTCAGGATAAACTTCTTCAAAAGGCTGAATTCCTGAAGCCGGATGCAAATTTAAACATGTTTTAAGATGCTGTTCATTCGTCCATTTTAAGAATTTTTCAGGAGAAGGAAATAAGTTTTTATTCCATGTAAAACCTGTCCAGCCCGAATCTTCTCCGGCCTGATCTCTTTGTCTTTGTCCGTTTTTGAAAAACTCAGGAAGTGATTTTACATGCCAGTCCATATCGATTACAAATACATCAAGCGGAACATCATGCATCTTGAACTCTCCTACTAAATCACGAAATTCAGTATCCGAATATTCTCGGTATCGTGACCACCAGGCACCAAAAGCAAATCGTGGCGGCATGGCTATTTTACCAGCAATATCAGTGAAATCTTTTAAGGCCGCTTTATAATCTGAATCATAAGCAAAAAGGTATAAATCCTGTGGTTTATCTCCCGGACGCGCCATAACCCACGGCCACTCTGAATTGTCAAAAAGCGGGCGTTCGCTGTCGTCTATTAAATACCATCCATCACGAGAAATTATACCTTTTTCCAATTCTTTTGCAGGACCGTCTACTCCATCTAATGTTCGGGTTGTTCCTAACAAGTTTTTAGTATTGGCCAAACCTGGTTTCCATATTACCGATTTTCCATTTACTGTAAAATCTACGCTCAGGTTTTTTTCATTAAAATTACCTGAACCTGTTTTGTATTTAAGTTTTACGACATCGGTTACAATTTGTAGTACACCATTACTTTCTTTTTTAGTAAAAGATGGTACAGGAAGGTTTCGGTTTACAAAGGTCAGCGAAGCATTGTCTGTAAACTTTCCGTCTGAACTCCATTCCATACGAATTACACGCGGAGAAAGTACTGTAAATCTGGCATTGCCTGATACCACAACTGCCTTTGGGTTGGCTTCGGGCTTATATTCCTGAGCTGATAAGGCTGCGGAAGCAAGACAAATAATTGTAACTAAAAATTGTTTTGTTTTCATATTTTATTTTAAAAATTAATCTTAAATAAATACTTCAAATCTTTTCGTTAAAATAATGATTTTAATGATCTTATTTGAAGTATTTACTTTTCATTCTGCGTTTATTTTTTAATAAATCGTTTTGTAATTTTTGTTCCGTCTTTTTCAAAAACAGCAAAGTAAATTCCTGTTGTTAAGCCAGAAACATCGATACTATTTTCTTTTGCCGTTTGCTGCAAAACCTTACTTCCGGTTTCAGAAAAAACCTGAACCTGAATTCCTGTCATTTCAGAAGTAAAAAAGAGTGTATTCTTTACCGGATTTGGATATATATTTAAAATTTCTACAGCAGGTTTTTCATTTGATGAAGTATTCGGAAACTTTGCTGTTCCTAATGTTGGAGTAAATTTTAACAATTCCAGCTTCCAGCGCTGGGCATCGTTGTTGTTGTCCGTCCATTGATGAACATTGGTTCCCGGCTCGGCAAGGTTATTTACTACGTCAAGACATAAATTTGTGTTTTTATGGGTTAATTTAAAATAGCCATCGCTCATTAATTCTATTTTCCAGCGTTGTGCATCGGTACCAAGATCTGACCATTGCTGTACGTTTGCTCCGGGCTGACTGCTATTATTGTCAACATCCAAAACCTGAGTTGTTCCCCGATGCGTTAATTTATAAAAACCATCAGATTCTTTTGTAATAACCCATCTTTGGGCATCGGTTTCATTACTTGTGTATTGCTGTACGTTTGCGCCTTGCTGTGTACTGCCTCCGCTTACATCGAGACTTTGATTAGTTCCTTTATGAACCAGCCTGTAAACACCGCCTGAAATGATGGGAACTTCGATTAAATCTAATTTCCATCTTTGCGCATCATTATTAGCATTCAGGTTATCTGTCCATTGCTGTACATTGGCACCAGACTGACTGCTGTTGTTGTCTACATCCAGACATTGATTTGTTCCTTTGTGAGTTAATTTAGCATAACCATCAGACATTATTTCGATTTTCCAGCGCTGTGCATTATTATTGCTGTCCAGCCATTGCTGTACGTTTGCTCCCTGCGCACTACTGTTATTGTCAACATCAAGACATTGATTTGTTCCTTTATGGGTTAATTTATAAAATCCGTCTGCTTCGAGCGTAACAATCCAACGTTGTGCATCATTACCATTATCTGTGCTTTGCTGCACGTTTGCTCCCGACTGACTGCTGTTATTAATAACGTCTAAACATTGATTTGTCCCTTTGTGCGTTAACTTATAAATTCCTCCCGAAACAATACTTTGCGTTGGACAGGATTGATCTGGTGTTCTTGGAGCAACGCCATAATTGGTCATATTTACAGGTTCAATCAAATCATTAGAATTGAAATACATTCTGTCAATAGCTATTTTTCTATCTCCCGATGTGCCATTTTCGTATCGATGATAAACGATGTAATATTCATCACAATTTCCTATTTTGATTACACCATGATGCCCCGGACCTTTATCTTCTACATTAGAACTCAATACTTTTCCTCTATACGTCCAGGGTCCCATTGGTGAATTTGAAGTGGAATACTGCACATTATAAGTATCATTGTACCACGCTCCATTGGAATACATCATATAATAAATCCCTTTTCTCTTTACCATATAAGGCCCTTCAGTATAATTTTGAGGTGTAATATCTGTTGGACCTGTGGCTAAGGAAACCATATCTGGATTTAATTTACGAACGACCATTCTGCTTTTTCCTGATCCTCCGTAATAAATATAAGCTTGCCCGTCATCATCAATAAAAACATTGGCATCAATAATATCATCGGTGTAAGGATCTGTTGCGATAAGCGGTGCGCCTATATCTGTAAAAGGACCAATGGGTGTATTACCAACTGCAAGACCTATTTTGGTTTCGGCTGTATAATAGAAATAGTATTTATTATTGCGAAAAACTACCGCCGGAGCCCAGCCGTTGTATTGTGCCCATGGGCTATCAGGAAAAAGATCGAAAATAAGACCTTCGTCATGCCAATTGGTTAAATCTGTAGATGAATAGGCATGAAATTGTGTTCCGTAAATGGCTGTGGTATAGATGTAATATTTATTATTAAAATAATGAATTTCGGGATCGGCTCCTGTAAAAAGAGGATTACCACTCGTTTGTGCCTGAGTGGTATTGGCTAAACTTATAAACATTAAAAATAATGTAAAACGCAGTCTTATTGTACCAATAAGACAGAAACTATTTATTTTAAATTGTATCATAATTTGTTTTTTTATAAGAATTACTAATAACTTTTTTAGTTTTCTGAAAGCAGAAATCTATAAAGCATGCCTCATTTAGTTCTTGAAAAAGGTTAAAAAAAGAATTCAAAACTCTTCAGCTTTTTAAACTGAAAAGTTTTGTCTTCTTCTACTTAACTACTTGTTTATTATGAGATCGTATTACAGTTTTTTCAATAGAATCGTCATTTTTGCCGGATTTATAGTAAGTTCATATTGTCCAGCGGTTTCAATTATCCATTTATTATCAGGTTGTCCATTTGGCATTAAAAGTACTGTTGGATTATCAGATGCTTCTCCTTTTATCACAGTTCCATTTGCAGGCGGCATTAAAAATCTTCCGCCCCAGTTGCCTAAATCTAAAGCAAGTTTAAATTCTCCGGCATCGAATTGTCCTTTATAAGTAAATACTTCAGGATTTTGAGGGTCCCAGGTCATTGGTTTTGCTCTTCCAATATCCCAGCCTATACCAGTAATGGCGTTTCCAACCATATAGACATTTTCATAAGGTACATATCCAAATGCATACGTTCCCTGATCGATATCCAGATAGAATGAATGACGTCCTGCTTGTGTTACCTTAAAGACGTTATCATTGTTTCTTGGTTCAGTTACATTATAAAAAATTTTATTTCCTGCTATTGGATCGTAAGATGGTAATTCGCTGCCTGCTTTTTCGATAACTTTAAATGCACCTGCAGAAAAATCTCCTATGAAGTTGTAAATTGTTCTTTCTGTTTTTTCAGGTAAGTTTTTGCCTGCACTATAATCCCAGCCGCCACTTATAGCATCTCCAACCATAAACAATGGTAATGGTCCCGGACTGTAACTTGTTACGGCAAAACTGGATGTTGAAACCTCCGGAAGCTGATATTGTGCAGAATTGTCTACTCTTGCTATTATCTGTACTTCGAGATTGGTAACAACCCCGCCAGGACGTTTAAAGTTTTTGAGTAATAAAGCATTTAACTGTCCTACGGTATAAGATTTAGTAAAAATACCTGCCGGAATTTCTTCTGTAATTGTCGTGCTTGTTCCGGGTGCAGCGCCTTCTCCAAAATTATTTCCCACAATGTCCATACGAAAAAAATATGTAAGGCTTGTTCCCGCTCCTCTGTCGTTTCCTTGTGTCCACGTAAAAGTTATTGCATTTTCGGCTTCATGATCTTTAGTCAGTACAATTTCTTTATTCGAAAGTGTTATAGTTAAAGGATTGGCAAAATTAGGCTGCTTTAACCAATCTTCGTTTTCAAGTCCGCTGTCTGCACAGGAGACAAAAACCAAACTCATTATTATAAATGAGATAATATTTTTTATATTTTTCATTTGCTCTGATTTTTAGTTATTTGTCCCAGAAAGGTGCCTGGATTAAATTAGGATTCTTTTCGATTTCTGCTAAATATATCGGGAACCAATAAAAAGATTTTCTGTATACTCTTGTTTGATAAGCCGTTCTTTTATAGAATTCATCAGCGTTTTTACCGTTGAAATTCATTCCGTAAAATGGACCGTTCAAAACTGTTTCTGCCAGTTTCCATCTTCTTAAATCATCGTAACGGATTCCTTCTGTACAAAGCTCTACTCTGCGCTCCATTCTAATAATTTTTCTAATACTTTCCTGATCGTCATTAACATGTATATTGTCAACGTCGGTTGCGCCTGTTGTGTAGGTTCTTACTCCGGCTCTTGTTCTAATTTTATTAAGGTAAAATAAGATTTCCGGATTTCCGGGATCAGACTCATTAAGTGCTTCTGCATAATTTAAATATGCTTCACCTAATCGATATAAAATTCCGTGACGCGGGGCAAAATAACCAATAGTAGGATTTCTTGTTGGGTCGGTTCTTTTTCTTGCTAAATATCCATTTTGCGGGGCATCGTGGGTATTGTTGTTATCTTTTGCACCGTTAAAAAATTCTAATTTTCTTCCTCTGTCCTTACCTGCATTGTCACCATCTGTATACCATGCTCCATTAAAATTAACTGCCAGATAAAATCTTGGTTCACGATTGCAATACATATTATAAGTGCCTGCAAGCGTTACAAGGCCCGGGCTTTTTACCTCATTAAATTTTGTTACTCCATTTGGCCAGTATCCATCCTGAGAAGAGAAACCTGTTTCAACATATCCGGAATTAGGATCAGTTATTGGTAAACCATTTGCTGTAAAGAAAGCATCGACCAACGATTGTGTTACTCCATAACCTCCGGCTCCTCCGGCTCCACCTGGTGCAGTGTGTCTGTCATACTCTTTAGAATCAACATTTACTCTGGCAAAAAGAACTTCTGTGTTACCTTTACTGGCTTCAATAAGATGCAAATTTTGGCAGGATAAAAACGGATCAATTTTTCCTGCTGTGTTCATTTCTGTATACAGTTTATGCCCTGCTGCTTCTGCACTTAAAATTAAATCTTTACTGGCATCTGCTGCAATTTTCCATTTGTTGGCATCGTAAGTATTGTTGAATAATGGTGTCCCTTCTTTTGTAACATGGTTCGCATAATCTGAATTTCCATTTACAAGCGGACTTGCGGCAAATAAAAGCATTCTGGCTCTAACAGCCTTACACATTATAGAAGTAGCACGGCCAAATTTTCTTCCGTCTGAATAAGAAGCTGGCAAAATAAGTTCTACTTCTTTGAGTTCTTTATTAATCCAGGTTACAATATCATCATAAGGGGTCTGACCTACCTGCAGGTCTGATAAATTATAATTTACAGGTGTAATCTGGTCGGGACTAAAAGGAATAGGTCCGTATGTATTTATAAGTAATGAATAATAATAGGCTTTTAAAAAACGACATTCTGCAATCATTAAGCGAACTTCTTCTTCATTCAAATTTTGTTCCGGCAGCGGCTTAATATTTTGTATAAGCAAATTACACTCTCTAATTCTTTGAGGCAGGTTATTCCAATAACCCGGAGTCCATTGTGAACCTACAGACCAGTCGCCTAAAATAAATGGTATTACCTGCCAGTCATACTGACGCCATCTTTCTGACGGTGTCATATCGTCTCCTAAAATTTCCCATCCCAGGCTGCGCGCATATCCCCATGTAGGGTCTGGAATTCTGGAATAGCAGGAAGCCAGCCAGTTTTCTGTTTTGGTTTTACTTTCAAAAACACCGTCCAAAGTAAGTTCGGTATCACTCTCTTTATCTAAATAATCAGAACAAGATGAAGATAATAATAGCCCTAAAAAAAGGAATATTGCTCTAATGTATATATTTTTCATTTTAATAGTTTTTAAAAATTATAATGCTACTGATAATCCAAAAAGAATTGATTTTGTCGATGGATATTTCAAACCATTTCCTGTATCTAATTCCGGATCCCATAGTTTAAAATTAGAGATGTACCATAAATTATTACCGCTGATGTAAACTCTTAATCCTTGCAGATAAAATTTTTGTGTTAGTTTTTTATCTAGTGTGTATCCTACTTCCATCGTTTTTAAACGGCCAAAACTCATGTCTTTTTTCCACCATGTAGAAGCTACAGAATTGTTGGCATTAGGACCATAACTTAATCTTGGCCAAAACACATCCTGACTTGGGTTTTCTTCGGTCCAGCGGTCATTATAATTTGAATAGATATTTCCTAAAGTTCCGGTACCGCTTCCCGGTATAAAATTGGCTCCGCCAATAATTCTTTCTGATTTGGCTATTCCCTGAAAGAAAAAACTAAAATCAAATTGTTTGTATTTTAAATTGTTACCAAAACCGTATACAATCTGCGGATCTGTTGTACCGCCTATAAAGCCCTCGTCTAAACCACTAATGATTCCATCGCCATTTCGGTCTTCGTATTTAATATCTCCTGGTCTTAACGATGTTCCAAATGTTGGTACTGGCAATCCCGGAGCGAGTACTCCAGGCGAAGAAAAATCTTCTTCTGTATAAAGTCCCTTGGCTACATAACCCCATAAAGTGTTGTTTTGAATACCTGTTCCGGAACGGTAAGTTCCTTTAACTGCTTCGGCTTCATCTCTTTCGGTTACTTTGTTTTCAACAAAAGTGAAATTGGCACGCCAGCTCATAAAGAAATCGGGAGTAATTTGTTTATTAAAATTGAATCCGACCTCGATACCTTTGTTTTCCATTTTCCCAAAATTGGCCCAAGGTGCATTAATAAATCCAGCTTGTGTTGGAACTGTGTTTCTTTCTACAAAAATGTCTTTTCTTTTCTCCTGAAATACATCTACAGTCAAATCCATCATGTTAAGTATTCCAAGTTCGATACCAATATCGGCTTTTGCTACTTTTTCCCATGTCAAATCGGTTACTCCAATCTGTCCTTCTTCAATACCTTCAAATTTTACTCCCTGCCCTGTTCCAAACCAATAATCAGAATTATTATTATCGCTGATGGTTGTTAGATAAGCGAACCTTCTATTAGCCCCTATATTATCATTTCCTACTAAGCCGTATGAACCACGCAGCTTGATTTTGTTGAAAATATCTTTAACAGGTTCCATAAATTTTTCTTCGGATGCTATCCATCCTGCTGCTACAGAAGGAAAAAATCCGTATCGGTTTCCTTTGGCAAAATTTTCTGATCCGTTATATCCAAAATTAAATTCTCCAATATATTTTCGATCAAAAGTATACGAAGCTCTTCCCGCTAATCCCTGATGTTTAAATGCCTGTGGTGCCGTTCCGTCATTATAACTATCCTGATTATATAATAACAGTCCGCTTAAGTCATGTTTTCCAAATGAACGGTTGTACGTTGTATTGGCTTCCAGATAAACACGTCTGTTACCAAACTCTGCAGATCTGTCGTATCCTAAATATTCTTGCCCGTAGGCCTGAACTGTACCGTGAATTAAACTTCCGTCTAAATCTCTTTGAGTAGCTACATTATAATAATCCGGCGATTTTCCGCGTGTAATTCTATTCTCAGAATAAGAATCAAACGAATAGGTAAATTTTGCTTTTAAACCCGGCGTAATAATATCTTTAAAATCTTGTTCTAACGATACTAAACTTTCTATTTTACTGCCGCCCTGACGATAATATCCCTGCTGTGTACTCATAGCCCACGGGTTTTCTCTTGCAAATACACGTGGAATAGTCCCATCAGAATAAATAGCCGGATGCACAAACGGAGTGGTTTCAAAGGCAGTATTAAATAATACATCGGTGCTGCTGTTTCCTTTTTGAAGATTTTGTAAAAAACCTCCAATATTTACTCTTAATAAAGTTGTTTTAGATAAATTAACATCAACATTCGTACGAACATTTGCCCTGTTTAATCTGGTTTCAGAATCGTATGTCTGTTTAGGATCTGCGGCAAGTATTCCGTTTTCACTATAATAAGAAGCTGTCAATGCATATCTTAAAATTTCAGATCCACCGGCAACATTCAAATTAGATCTTGAAGTAAAAGCATAATCCTTTGTTATGGCATCTACCCAGTTTACATCAGGATATAAATCCGGATCATATTGACTAGCGGTTTTTGAAATACGGTCGTCCGAAAATAACTTAGGTCTGCCCTGCTCGACAGCCAATTCATTTAGCAGGGTCATATAAGGTGCTGCTTTAATAAATTCAGGCAGTTTTGTAGGTTCCTGAATAGAATATTCTGTTCTAACCTGAATTGTAGGAGCACCGACAAATCCTCTTTTGGTATTAATTAAAATAACGCCATTTGCTCCTCTTACACCATATACAGCACTGGCAGCGGCATCTTTTAATACAGAGAATGATTCAATTTCTGAAGGATCAAGATCGTTTAAGTTTCTTTCGATTCCATCTACTAATACCAGCGGATTTGTTCCTCCTTTAAAAGTAGAAATTCCTCGAATCTTTATATCCGACTGATCGTATCCCGGTTCACCAGAACGTTGTACGGCCATTATACCCGTAATTTGACCTGCCAGATTGTTTCCTAATGTACGTGCTGTTCCTACTTGCAATAACGAAGGTTTGATAGTACCAATTGCTCCTACAACCGAAGCCTTTTTCTGAGTCCCAAAACCGACAACAACAACGGCCTGAAGATCATTACTTTCTTCTACCATAGTTACTGTTATTTTTTTATCGTTGTTTAAAGGCCTCTCGATTTCTTTCATTCCAATAAACTTAAATACAAGCGTTGCCTGCGAAGATGAAACCGTAATAGTAAAAGTACCATCGAAGTCTGTGGTTACGGCATTTTTTGTGCCCTTCTCCAATACAGTTGCACTGGGTAATGACAATCCTTTTGAATCTACTACTGTTCCTGTTATTTTTACGGAATTCTGCAAATTGCCATTCTGTGCATAAATGTTTGCCGCAAAGAGCGATAGGAACAATAAAAATGTAAATCCGGTACTGCTAAACTTTAATTTACACGAGGTAAAAAGGTTTAAAAGATTGGATAACATTTTCCAAGTCGTTTTAATTTCCATTTGGTTAATTTTTGGTTGGTTAAAAGTTAGTTTTATCAATCAAAATGGATTCTTAAGTTTTTGGGTGAAATACAAAAAATAAGATTTATACTATAAATAAAAACACTAGATAAATTCTTGGTCTTTTTTAATAGATGATAAAATATCATATCATTTTTTATTGATATCTCAATTTATATCTTAAAAATTTCATTTTAATTTTTGACCAAATTAGGATATTGGTAACGTTTTATTAATCCCATTTCGTGTCAAAATTGTGTTCAAATGATTCATCAGGCCTTGAAAACACTGAAAATTAAGTTTTTGAGAAGTTAGAAGTTTTAAATTACGAATGATGAGGTATATATTGTGAATTATAAGTTGAGAATTAGGGTCAAAAATGATAATTTCTTAATTATGAATATGTAATAGTACCAGCAAACAAAATTCATAATCAAAACTTATAGTAAAAAAAATAACGCATGGCTGCGTTATTTACGTTCTACGACTATATGTTGTATTATTTAATCACATTGGCTTGTACGCCTTCTTTGGTTATAACAACGGGTTTAATAAAACCATTTTCATCAAAATACATTTCTTCTATACAGGTTTCCCTCGAATTTCCATCAGTTTCTGTAAGTGGTCTTCGGTGATAAACAATAAAATACTGATCAGAATCGGGCTTTTTAATAATTGAATTATGTCCGGCGCCGTTGGCAATTTTAAAATCCTGCTCTAAGATTTTTCCAATTCTTTTAAAAGGTCCCATTGGCGAATCTGCGATGGCGTAGGCAACACAATAATCAGGACCTGTCCAGCCGCCTTCAGACCACATAAAGTAGTATTTGTTATTTCTGATAAACATAAACGGGCCTTCAACATAGTTCTCGGGTGTAATTTCTTTAAAAACCGTTTTATCTTCAAAAGGAATAAAACCAGTAAAATCAGGTTTTAGTTTAGCAATATTACAATGCCTCCACCCACCGTAAATTAAATAATGCTGTCCGTCTTTATCTCTAAATACAAACTGATCTATCGGCTGTGCACCATTATAAAATTTATCAACCAGGGGTTTTCCCAAATAATCTCTATATGGACCTTCTGGTTTTGAGGCAACGGCAACACCAATTCCGCCAAGTTCATTGTCGCTCTGAATATCATTTGCACCAAAAAACAAAAAATATTTATTTTTATTTTTAATGATAGATGGTGCCCACATTGCTTTTTTTGCCCATTTTACAGCCGAAGTATCTATAATCCTCGAATATTTTGTCCAGTGTGTTAAGTCTTTAGAGGAAAATGCGTCCAGAAAAACCTGATCTTCATAACGGGCAGAAAAAGTGGGATAAACCCAATATGTTTTATCAAAAACAATTCCTTCAGGATCTGCATACCAGCCTTTAAATATGGGATTGTTGTTTTTTGTATTATTCGAAACTTTTTCTTGTGCAATTGTTTTTGAACACAAAATAAAAAGAAGAAAATATAAAACTTGTTTCATACAAAATCATTTAAGTTTGATAATTTGCTTTTTTTAGTAATTACTTTAAAGCAATCTTGATTCCATCTTTAAGAGTACCGGTTCCTGTATACGTTTTTCCCTCAAATATTAAATTTACAACTATTTCTTTTATATCCTGGCTGCTATTTCTTTTACCTATTTGATCTGAAAGTTTAACTACAACCGTATTATCTTTTTTAACGGCTGTAAAAATTAGTAAAGCATAATCTTGTTTTTCGAATCCAAAACCATCTCCTTCATCCAGATACAAATTTCCTTTTGCTTTTCCATCTTTATCAAGACATACCAATAAACTTAACGGGTCGAACGAATTCTCACCTGCATTCTGGATAATTTTTCCGGCTGGAATAATGCTTCCGCCTTTTATGCTCAGTTTTGCCTGATATTTATCCTGTTTATCTCCGTCAACCAGACTTAGTTCTTCCCAAATGCCCGAAGGAAGTATTGGATTTTTGGCAAATGCCGGAACTACCAAAAGATTTTCTCCTAATAAAAAAGCCTGTTCTTCTGCTCTAAGTTGTGAATCTTTGGCATCAGCAAAAAATACGGGAGCCATAACCGGCATTCCAGTATTAGAAGATTCATAAAAAAGCGTGTATAAATACGGTAATAAACGATAGCGTCTTTCGAGAGCTATTCTTGAAGTTTTCTCTATTTCTGCACCATAAGCCCAAGGTTCTTTATCATTTGTTCCTGCGCAGGCATGCCCGCGTGCAAAAGGCATAAACGCACCGAAACCAAGCCAGTTTGCCCACAAATCTCCATCTGTATTTCCTAGAAAGCCTCCTATATCCGGACCGTTAAACGGCTGTCCGGATAGCCCTAATGTCAGCGACATCGGAACAGATAATTTTAAATGATCCCAGCCCGCATAATTATCTCCTGTCCAGGTTGCTGCATAACGCTGTCCTCCAAGTAAATTAGAGCGTGTAAGAAGAAATGGACGTTTATCAGGATTTGTTTTCAAAATTCCGTTATAAGATGCTTCCACCATTAATCGGCCGTAAGCGTTGTGATACAGTAAGTGAGATCCTTGCGGCAAATTCCCTCCGCCTTTATGCGGTGTATCATAAGGCATTGTTCCTAAACGTTTATCTTCCGGAAAATCATTATCGTTTACAGCAGGCTCGTTCATATCATTCCAAACGCCGTCAATACCTGTATTTAAAAAATCCTTATAAAGTCCGCCCCACCAATTTCTTGTTTTCGGACTTGTAAAATCAGGAAAGGCACAATCTCCCGGCCATACTTTACCGTGATATTCTTCTCCGTTATTTTGTTTCACCCAAACATCATTTTGTGTTCCCGAATTGTAAACCGCATAATCTTTATCTACTTTTACTCCCGGATCGATCATGTAAACAGCACGAAAACCTTTTTTATGCAAATTATCATTTAAGATTTTAGGATTACGAAATCGAATACTATCAAAAGTAAAAACTCTGTAACCCCGCATGTAATCAATATCCATCCAGATTACGTCGCAGGGAATTTTCTTTTCTCTAAATTTATCTGCGATTTCCATAACACGTTTTTCGCTGTCATAAGAAAACCTGCATTGGTGATATCCTAACGCCCAACGAGGCGGTAATTTGATCGTTCCTGTTAATTCCGAAAGTCCTTTTATTACTTCCTGAGGCGATTTTCTATCAATGATATAAACTCTGAATAATGCGCCTTCAGAATTATAAATAATCTGGTTTGAGTTTGTGATTAATTCCGCTTTCCAGGTACTGTCAAAGATAATTCCGAAAGCTGAACCGTCTTCACGAACTCCCATAACCCACGGATGCGTTTGATATAATCTTTTTCCATTTTCAACACTATAAGCTCCGGTATCTGTATTCCATAGTTTTATCGATTGCCCGTTGCGCAATAAAGGACCGGTAACTTCACCTCCGCCATACAGGCTTATATTTCCCGACAGCTTTAAAACCGCGCTTGCTTTTTGATTTTTTAATGTAAATTCAGGAACCAGCGGCCAGTCTGACGGAAGTTTGCTTTTGGATTTTGGTTCAGAAGCCAGTATTAACGATGGCGTTTTGTTTTTATCAAAACCTTTAGGAATAAATTCTGCAATTCTGTTTCCTACTAATGAAGATCTTAATATTGAAATTTCCTGAGCGCTGGTGGTTATTCCCAGTGAAATTAAAAATAAAGAAATGATAGTTTTTAAATTCATGTTAGAAAGTTAAATGTTATAAACTGTTATGAATCAGGTTAAGCTAATATACTAAAACGTTTTAGTATATTTGTAAAAATATTGACTTAATTTGTGTGTTTTCATTTTATAAACTATACACTGCCTTTCGTCTTGTCAATATACAACAAGTTAAAAGACAGTGCCATTTGTATTACATTGATTGCTTTTACATAGCAGGAATAGTCAGTACAGCTTCTTCCGACATTGGGTCTCCTATTACAGGATTTCCGCTTTTATCCCATTTTATCTGCTGCATTCTTGGTGATCTTTTTTCGCCGCAGCCTTCTCCCGGATTAGAATTGGCATGGTATAAAATCCAGTCTTCTTTGCCGTTTGGCGATTTAAAAAACGAATTATGCCCCGGTGCATACACTTTATTTTTATTAGATTGTTCCAAAATTGGCTTATCTGATTTAACCCAGGCCGAAGCATCCAGCAAATTATCTTTTCCTGTAAAAGTCAAAAGTCCTAAACTATAATTATCAGTCCAGCAGCCGCTTGCAGAGAAAACAATAAAAACTTTGTCTTTATGAGATAAAAATTGAGGACCTTCATTTACGTTTACCTGCGGAGGATTTACATCATCATGCAATGCTCCATACAGTTCCCAAGGATTTGACGGACTAGAAATTCGCACTCTGTCTCCGTCAATTTGTGTCGGACTTTTCATTTTGGCAATATAAATATTCTGCTGTCCGTTGGTATCTCCTTCCCAGCCTGACCAAATCATGTACAATTGTTTTTTATAGGTAAAAACATTTCCGTCAATCGCCCATTTATCTGTTTCTGCGGCAATTTTTCCTTTAAAAACCCATTCGCCTTCCATCGGATTTTTTGAATCATTTTCTAAAACATACATCCTGTGTGTATTGTTGGAGCCGTTGTCTGCAGCAAAATATACGTACCATTTTCCTTTGATATAATGAAATTCCGGAGCCCATATTTCGGCAGAATAGTCGGTATTTTTAGGCGCAACCCAAATAGTTTTCTTTTCTGCATTTTTTAAATCTGCCAGATTTTTAGATTTTAAAAGTACCAGCCGGTCCTGCATCGTATGGGTGTAGTAATAATAACCATCATGGTAAGTACTGTACGGATCTGGCCCATAATCCAGAATAGGATTCGAAAAGGTTTGCTGCGCCGATGCAAAATTAGATGCGATCCCCAACAGCACTATTAACAGTGTTTGTTTTAGTATGGATTTTTTTCTTTTCATAAATAACTTTTGGTGTTTTTTTGATCCATTTCCGGACGTTTTTGTTTTTGGTTTTTAGGTTAGGGTATTCGATATTTTTTTAAATAACTTTTAAGAATTTCATTTGTTTTATTAAAAATATAAGTAATATTGCAATTGCTCTATCGCGCTTTATTTTGAGTCCTTTCAAAATATTTTACTCATTTTTCAACAATTCCATAATTAATATATTAAAAAAATATCATTTTAATTTTTGACCAAAGTAGCATATTGCTCACTTTATTTTTATCTCATTTTGTTTCACAATTGTGTTCAAATGATTCAAATGTCCTTTTAAAGCAAGGCCAATGAGCGATAAAAATCAAAATGAATGCTTATGACACAAAAGGAGAAATTATTTTTATAAAAATTAAAAAAGACACATACATGCAGCGTTTTTTAAAACTAGGGACATTAGCTTACTTTTTCTTTTTGTCAACTACAATTTTTAGTCAGGAATATTATTTTAAACATTATAAGGTCGAAAACGGAATGTCTAACAATACCGTTTTGGCTTCTATTCAGGATACAGACGGATTTTTGTGGTTTGGTACAAAAGATGGTCTAAACCGTTTTGATGGTTATCATTTTAAAACCTTCCGCAGCGGCGCCGATCCTAAAACTTCTTTAGGAATAAATTATATTCAGTCATTACATGAATTCAAAAATTATATTTGGGTTGGAACCGATAAAGGGTTGTATTCGTATGACAAAAAGCTGGAAAAATTTACTTTTATAAACGAGGCAATTAATAATCGTATTAATGATATCGACAATGATTTAAAAAATAATTTATGGTTTATTTCTATCGGGACATTAATTAAATATAATGTTGATACCAAAGAAACCAGAATGTTTGACGGCAGAAATTCCTTTTATGCCACTTCTATAACCTGCGATAAAAATGGCACAATCTGGGTATCTTCTTACGATGATTTATACCGCTATTCTGAAGCTACGCAGAGTTTTGACAAGATTAAAGTACAGATGCCCAACAGTACTTTTTCAATTTCTGTAATTTATGCTTTGGATGCTAATTCTATTTTAATTGGAACACGTGATCACGGTATTTACAAGTATGATGTCGCAACCGGAAAAACAGCACCATTTATTAACGATGTCGAAAAACCGGTTTTTGTACGCCAGTTTAAAAGAAACAAAAATGAATTGTGGATTACCAGTGAATCTGGTGTTTATATTTATAATTTAAAAGATAAAACGACCAGAAATTTACGCAAAAGTGCGAGTGATCCTTATGCCATTTCAGACAATGCGGCGTATTGTATTACGATTGATAAAGAAAACGGTGTCTGGATTGGGACTTACTTTGGCGGTGTCAATTATCATCAAAAACAATACGATCAGTTTAAGAAATATTTTCCGCGAAAAAGTGAAAATGCCATTGTTGGAAGTGCCGTTAGAGAAATTCACAAAGACGATCAGGGAAATCTTTGGATTGGTACTGAAGATGCCGGAATCAACAAGTTTAATTTACAGACTAAGAAATTTATAAATTATAAACCCGACGGTACAAAATCGGGGCTCTCGTTTTATAATATACACGGCGTTCTGCCAAGAGGAAATAAAATCTGGATTGGAACCTTCGAGCACGGACTCGACGTTATGGATGCTGCAACCGGAAGAGTTGTAAAACATTACGACCATACAACGAGCAGTTTTAAAAGTGATTTTATTGTTACATTTTATGAAACTCCCGATAAGAAATTGTATGTAGTAACATCAGTAGGAATTTATTTGTATGACGAGAAAAATGACAGCTTTAAAATCTGTGATTATTTTTCAGAAAGTACCCATTTTACCTGTATGTTTAAGGACAAAGACGGGAATTTATGGGCTGGTTCTTATCGCGACGGACTGTTTTATTATAACGCTAAAACGAAGGAAAAAGCAGTTTACAGGCATGATTTTAAAGATGATAAAAGTATCAGTAATGATTTTATCACTTCGATTTTTCAGGACAAGCAAAACAACCTTTGGATCGCAACCGAAAATGGCTTGAATTTATTTGATTTAAAAAAGAAGGAATTCAAAAAATTCACCACCAAAGATGGCTTTTCGAGCAATGTAATTTATTCCATTTTGCAGGATGATAATCAGAATTTATGTATTACCACTTCAAAAGGGTTAGTCAAATTTAATTATAAAACAAAAGCAGTTAAAATTTTTACGACAGCAAACGGTTTACTGAGCGATCAGTTTAATTATAGTTCGGCTTTTAAAGATTCTAACGGCGATATGTACTTTGGAAACCTGAACGGGATGATTAGTTTTAATCCTAAAAATTTCAGCACTTACAAATACAATCCACCTATTTTTATTACCGGACTTCAAATTAATAATCAGGATGTAATTGTAAATGATAAAGATTCCCCACTCGATGAATCTGTTTCGTATATCAGGAAAATTACTTTAAAAAGCGACCAGTCTAATTTTAATATCGATTTTGCTTCGCTAAGTTATACCGCTCCGGAACTTACGCAATATTGGTATAAGCTTGACGGTATTAGCGATGACTGGGTTTATTTAAATAAAAACAATAAGGTGTTTTTTACAGAACTTCCTTCGGGTAATTATAAATTTAGGGTAAAATCGTTAAGCGCCGGCGGAATCTGGAGCAAAGAGGCAGTTGTAGAAATCACCATTTTGCCGCCTTTTTGGGCAAGCGGTTATGCTTTTTTCTTGTATTTTTTAATTATTGCGGGATGTCTTTACTGGCTTTTACGTCGTTATCATCACATGAATATCAAGGAAAATAATCAAAAAATTGCAAATCTTAATAACGAAAAAGAGAAAGAAATTTATCATGCCAAGATTGAATTTTTTACTAATGTGGCTCATGAAATACGTACACCTTTAACGCTGATTAAAAGTCCTTTAGAAAGTTTATTAAAACGAACGTATGAGTCTCCTGAAATTATTCCGAATTTATCTATAATGGAGAAGAATACTTCTCGTTTACTGAATTTAGTGAATGAACTACTTGACTTTAGAAAAACTGAAATGGAAGGTTTGGGACTAACATTTGTAGAAACCAATATTTCATTATTAGTCAAACAATTACATTCGCAGTTTACACCTTTAATTGAAGAAAGAAATATTCATTTGGAATTAGAATTGGGAGAAAAAAACATCTACGCTTTTGTTGATGAAGAAGCGATTCGCAAAATCCTGACCAATTTAATTAGTAATGCCATTAAATATGCTAAAAGTGAAGTCATTATTACATTATTCAGGGATGAAGATTCGCTGGAATTTATCGTTAAGAATGATGGAAATTTAATTCCAAAAAGCCTTAAAAGTAAAATTTTCGAGCCTTTCTTTAGAATTTTAGGTTCTGAAACTCAAACCGGAACCGGAATTGGTTTATCGCTCGCCCACTCTTTAACTGAATTACATAACGGAACTTTAAAACTGCAGTTTTTAGATGATTTGATGAATACATTTGTTTTGCGATTACCGCTGCGCCAGCAAAGCGAATTTCATCTTTATAAAGATTCGACTGATACTGTAAAAGATAATGATGAAGAATTTGAAAATGAGATTACTGCTAAAAATGTAAAAACGCAAATCCTGATTGTTGAAGATAATGTGGAACTGCTCAATTTTATGAGCAAAGAACTTAGTAAAGAATATAAAATCTTTAAAGCTTCTAACGGCGAAGAAGCTTTAAAGATCATTCACAATCAAACGATACATATTGTGATAAGTGATATTACGATGCCGATTATGGATGGAATTGAATTGTGCAGCCGCATTAAATCTAATATTGAAACCAGTCATATTCCGGTAATTTTATTGACTGCTTTGAGTGCCATTCAAACTCGTATTAAAGGATTGGAATCAGGAGCTGATGCATATATTCCGAAACCATTTTCGATGGATTTTATATTGGCACAGATTGATAATTTATTAGCCAACAGACGCCACGTTATGGAGTATTATGCGAGTTCTCCATTGTCGCATTTAAAATCAATTGCCCATAATACGATCGACGAAGAATTTATTAAAAAACTGGATGATATTATCGATCAAAATATGGCCGACACTAATTTAAGTGTTGAATCTCTTGCCGATATTCTGCACATGAGCCGTTCGACTTTATACCGAAAAATTAAAGACATTTCGAATCTAAGTCCAAACGAACTTATCAATAATGCCCGCTTGAAAAAAGCTGCCGAATTACTTCTTTCGGGTAAATACAAAGTCTATGAAATTGCAGAAATAGTGGGCTACAATTCACAGTCGAGTTTCAGCAGAAATTTCCAAAAAAGCTTTTCGATGTCGCCATCGGAGTTTATTAACGCAAACGAAAAATAATTGTGAATGGTTAATTGTGAATGGTTAATTGTGAATGGTTAATTGTTGATGGTTAATGGTTAATGGTTTTCCATAATGCATAACTCATAATTAATAATTAACCATTAACAATTAATAATTATTTCATAATTGTTTCCTGAAGTTCTTCTAACGTTTTTCCTTTGGTTTCCGGCATCATAAAAATGACAAAAAACAGCTGCAAAACCATCATAAGAGCAAAGATTAAAAACACGGCTGCTGCGCCAATTGTTGAGAACAAAAACGGAATCATCGATGGAATAATAGCAGCCAAAACCCAATGTGTAGAAGATCCAAATGCCTGACCACTGGCTCTTAAATGGTTTGGGAAAATTTCTGAAATAAAAACCCAAATCACGGCGCCTTGCCCAATTGCGTGAGAAGCTATAAACAGAAACAGAAAAATAGGAACCTGCATGCCCTGCCATTTAAAGAAAAATGCGGCAGCCACTAATGCTAAGGAAATAATATAGCCTATCGATCCTATATACATCAATATTTTTCTTCCTAAAACATCAATTAAAAAAACGCCAAAAAGGGTGAATACCAAATTCGTTATTCCGATACCGACGCTGCTCATTAAAGCAGCACTTTCACCTAAACCAGCTTCGGCAAAGATTCTTGGAGCATAATATAAAAAGGCATTAATTCCTGAAAATTGATTGAATACAGCAATTAGAAAAGCTAGTAAAAGCGGAAATCGGTATTTTTTTAAAAATATAGTCTCACCTTTTTTATCATTGCCGTTGTTTCCCAAATGCATTTCTTGCAGTAAATCTTCAATTTTAGCGTCAGGATTTATTTTTTCTAAAACTGTTTTTGCTTCGTTAATTTTAGATTTTGAAAGCAGCCATCGTGGACTTTCGGGAATTGTAAATACAACGATCGTATAAAAAAAAGCAGGAAAAGCCATTATTCCAATCATCCATCTCCAGGCATTTTCTCCAGCGTCGCGAAGCAAATAATTTGATAGAAAAGCCATTAAAATCCCTAGAACAATATTAAACTGATAGAGCGAAACCAAACGTCCTCTGCCTTTCGCAGGAGCAATTTCAGACACATATGCCGGAGCTGCAATGGTTGAAGCACCAATTCCGAGTCCGCCTAAAAATCTAAAGAAAGCAAAAGTCCACGGATCATTTGCAAAAGAAGAACCAATTGCCGAAACAAGAAATAAAATTCCAATCCAGACAAGTGTTTTTTTACGACCCAATTGATTAGTAGGAATAGCTCCAAATATAGCGCCTATTACAGTTCCCCAAAGTGCCATTGCCATTACTACTGATCCATGAAAAACATCTGATGTATGCCATAATTCCTGCAGTTTAGTATCGGCTCCGGATATTACAACGGTGTCAAAACCAAATAAAAAACCTGCCAGTGCAGCGGTAACAGACCATAATAATATTTTATTCATAATGTGATTGTTTTGTTTTTAAATCTCTTCTAAAACTGCAGTCCAGCCTCCATTTCTAACCATTTTGATTTTCAGAATATCATTTTTACTTACTTCACTATTTTTCTTTCTGTAATCCATTGCCTGATATCCGGCATTAATTCCATCTTCAAATGAGGTTAGTTTGTATTTTTTTGAAGCTAGAAAATCTAGTTTTATTTCAAAAGAACGCTCTTTTTCGGCATTGTTTGTAATACCGCCAATAAACCATTTTGTTCCTTTTCTTTTGGCTACAATGGCGTATTGTCCGGTTTTGGCTTCTAATGCTTTAGTTTCATCCCATGTTGTTGGTACAGAAGTGATAAATTCTGTGCAGTCTTTTTCGCGATAATAATTTGTTGGATTATCTGCCAGCATTTGCAGACCGCTTTCAAAAACAACAAACAGTGCCATTTGATAAGCTCTGGTTCCAATACTTGCTGAATTTGGTCTTTCTGAGCGATAAACTTCCGGCTGCATACTTATCATGGCTCCCGGCGTATAATCCATTGGCCCGACGGCATTTCGCATAAAAGGAAAATACAAACTATTGTCTGGTTTGCAGCCATCCATTTGCTCCATTCCTCTTACGCCTTCGTAGGAGATTAAATTTGGATATTTGTATTCTAATCCTGAAGGTTTAAATGCGCCGTGGAAATCTACAAATATTTGATATTTAGCGGCTTCTTTAATGACTTTTTCATAATAATTAACCATCACCTGATCGCTGCGATCCATAAAGTCAATTTTTACGCCTGCAATTCCCCAATCTTTAAAGGTTTTAAAGAGCTGCATGTTTTTATCAACAGTAAGCCACGTGAGCCATAATACTATGTTTACATTCTTTTGTTTGCCATAACGAATAAGTTCATGAACATCTACATTTGGATTTGGTGTATACGGATCTTCTGTGCTTCTGGCCCAGCCTTCATCCATAATGATATATTTTATACCAAATTTTGATGCAAAATCAATATAATATTTATAAGTTTCCAGATTGTAACCTGAAACAAAATTTACGTCCGGACCGTATGGCGTCGCACCATTCCACCATTCCCAGCTGGCTTGTCCGGGTTTTATCCAGGAAACATCTTTTAGTTCGCTTTTTGGAGCGAGTTTCAGCGTCATTGTGTTTTCAATCAGGCGTTTGTCATTTTTTGTAATAACAAAGTAGCGCCAAGGCAAATTTCTTGTTCCAGAAGTTTTTGCGATATAAGCTGCTTCTTTTAAAATCTTTACGCTTCTATCTCCATCCGAACCAAATTCTAAAGGTGTTTTAGGAAAAGTCGATACAACACCGTTTCCGGTTCCTTTTAAAAACATTCCGGGATAATCTAAAAGATCAGATTCGCTTATCAGTATTTTATATTGTTTTTTGGTATCGATTAAAATAGGAAGTGTAGACATTTTTGCAGATGAAGTCCAATCACTGGAATTTATATGTGTATATTCTTCTTCGCTAGAAGTTTTAAAATTTCCTGTCTGTTGTAAATGAACTAGATAATCTGTTGGAAAATTCACTGAAAAATCTTCGTTTAATACTTCAATTTCTCCTTTTTTAGAAGTTATAAATCGATATGCTATTCCTTCATCAAAAGCTCTGAATTCAACGGAATAATTCCCTTTAAAATTTAAAAGCAAATAGTTATAAGAATTGGAAACGGTTGAAAATTTAACTGGAACCGCAGGTTTTATAACTTCATTTACTTTTCCTTTTTTATTGTTTGACAATTTCGGATTTAAACCTAAGGTTTCATTTTTAAGCACTAATGCCAAATGATTTTTTGGAGTTAAAATTTCATTTCCTGCTGTAATTGAATAATAAATTTTATCCTCTAAATTAATGGATACTTTTAGTTCTCCATCTGGAGAAATAACTTCAAAATTTGTTTGCTGCGAATACGCATTTGAAATACCCAAAAGCAATAATAAATACGCAAATAATTTTATGTTTTTCATACAAAACGAGTTTATACAAATAACGTCCGCTAGAATGGGACGTTATTCTTTATTTATAAAATACAGTTATTTGGTAGTAACTTGTATGTCACCGCCATTTTTAAACAAATCATGAGAGATGAAATAGCTGTTAATTTTAGAACCGTTTACCTGTATCGTTTCCAGATTTCTTTTTCCATTTGGATTTTTGATGTTTACTTTTTTGCCTGCAGGAGTTGTCCACGATACTTCTTTAAAAATAGGAACGGTTACAATATATTCAGGATCGGCAGGAGATAACGGGTAAAGTCCCAATGCTCCAAAAACATACCAAGAGGACATTTCGCCTGCATCATCCATTCCGCTCATGGCTAGTTTTTCAGGACCAATTCCGTACATTGTTTCTAAAATTTCGTCGATTACTTTTTGTGATTTTTCGGGTTTATTTACAAAATAATACGAAAAAGGTGCTTCATGATCCGGCTGATTTCCATGACAATACTGTCCTATAAAACCGGAAATATTCCATGCGATATAACTTGGATTCCATGGTTTTGTAAAAAATTCATCCAGTTTTGCTTCAAAAGGTTTACTGCCTCTGTAAAGTTTTACTAAACCCGGCATATCATGCGGTACAAAAAAAGAAAGCTGCCAGGCATTTGCTTCTCTGTACATGTATTCGTAATACGGAAATTCAGGATTAAAAGGTGTAATCCATTTACCATCTTCAAGCCTTCCTCTCATAAAAGTAGATTCTTTATCAAAAACATTTGCATAATTTTTAGAACGCTTTGCCAAATCATTGTAATGCTCTGTATCGTTTAGTTCTTTGGCTAATAACGAAAGTGCGTGATCGTCATATGCATATTCTAATGTTTTTGTAACGCCTGCATTGGCTTTGGTTTCAATTACAGGATTTTTAATATCTTGTTCCGGCACATATCCTTTTGCTATATATTCTGCAATGTGAGGTCTTGTTCCGCCTTCTTTATAAGCGTTATTTAATAACAATTCGTAGGCTTTTTTGACATCGTAATTTCTAATTCCACGCATGTATGAACCTGCAATAAAGGATGCAGCGTGATCTCCGTGAAAGAATGTTGGAATAAAACCTTTTATTTCTCCTTCATTGATAATTGAACTGATTACATCGCTGGTAACATCTGGCGAAAAGATACTTAACAACACCAATTTGTTTCTGTAATCATCCCATAATGAAGGAAGTGTGTAATAACGGTAATTTTCTTTTCGCACTTTTCCGGCTTCATCTGTAAATTGTCCGTTTACATCGCTTCGCAAAGCCGGCCATAAAAAGGATCTGTACAACATGCTGTAGAACATTACATTTTGCTGCTCTGTACCGCCTTTTACCTGAATTTTAGAAAGCAGGTTTTCCCATTTTGTACTTCCTTCTTCAAAAACTTTTGTTAGGGTTTTATCACCAACTTCGGCTTTTAGATTTTCTTTTGCATTTTCGACACTTACAAACGATAAAGCTATTTTAACCGTTACGGGTTTGCTATCTCCGTCTTTGATACTTACTAATGCGTAACCTTCGCTTTTAGCAATATTTTTAATATCTAATTTGTCAACTGGACTACTTAAAGCGGCATAGTAATATATTTTTTCTCCGCCTGTTCTTTGAAAACCGCTTACAGCATTTGAACCTTCCTGCTTAATCTGCCAGTCGTCTACATGATTGTTGGCTCTTCCTAAATCAAAAAGGACTTTTCTTCCTTTATTGTTTTTAAAAGTATATTCATGTACACCGCAGCGTAACGTAGAAGTTAATTTTACCTGAACATCATAATCTTTTAAATATACTTCATAATAGGCCGGACTTGCTTTTTCCTGATCGTGGCTAAAAGATGATTTGTACGGAAATGACGCTCCTTCTGAAACAGGCAAAAGCGGGATATGACATAAATTCCAATGTCCTTTGTTGGTATGGGTAAACCCTAAAATTTCAGTGTCTTCGTATTCATATCCTGCGCCAGATCTGTATTTTGTCATTGGACTCAACTGTACCATTGCGTTGGGAACTGATGAACCCGGAAATACTAATCCTGCCCATACGCGCATATCTGCCGGAGGAGTATAACCTATTATTTTGGTATCTAATAAAGGGGCAGTTCCGATAAATGGATTTACTAAAGCAGTATATTTTCCTTTTGTAAGTCCTCCTCCTGGTTTTTGAGCTGTCGCATTATAGCCAAAAAAGGACATGAAAAGGACTGCAAGAACGATATTCTTGTTGAATTTTATCATTTTATATAAAATTAAAATGTTTTACAAATAATTTAAAGCTCCAGCAATTTTGGATTGGTTTTATAGGTATCCCACAATAACTCTCCAAATAATGTATTGGTCCATGCAAACCACGATCTTGTGAAATTTTTCGCGTCGTCTTTGTGAAAAGATTCGTGCATAAAACCAGTTTCACCGTGTGATGCTTTTAGCATTCTGATACAATCTTTAATTTCATTAGCGTCCGAAGTTGTGTAAGCTCTCATAACCAGTGACATCGGCCATATCATATTCATTCCTACGTGAGGACCTCCAATTCCTTCGGCTACTTTTCCTTTAAAGAAAAAAGGATTGTCTTCTGAAAGGACAAATTTTCTTGTATTTTGATAAACTGGATCGTTTACATCAATGGCATCTAAATACGGAAGGCTTAATAAACTCGGTACATTTGAATCATCCATAAGTAAATGACCGCCAAATCCGTCTACTTCAAAAGCAAAAATGTCTCCGTATTTTGGATGTTTTACTACTCCGTATTCTCTAATGGCCTGAGCAACTTCTTTGGCTAAATCTCTTAATTCTTTTGCTGCTGCATTGTCTTTTTTGATTGTTTCCAACATTTCTGCGGCCTGATTCATGCTGGCTACAATGAAAAAGTTTGAAGGAATCAAAAAAGAAAAAACCGTTGCATCATCACTCGGTCTAAAAGCAGAACAAACTAAACCTACTGGTTTTACCGGATATCCGTAACCTTTTAAGGGTCTGGTATCTGTGGCAAATTGTGTTGTTCTTTGAAAAGTATATGGATTTGTACCGTCTTTTTGCTGCTGATCTTTAAATACTTTTAACGTTGTTTTAATGGCTTTTACCCAATTCTCATCAAATGGTGATGTGTCTCCGGTATTTTTCCAGTAATTATAAGCCAGTCTTATTGGGTAGCAAAGTGAATCTATTTCATATTTTCTTTCGTGAACTCCCGGTTTCATATCGGTGTGATCGGTTGTCCATTCTCCTTTTTTGTTTGGATCATTATAAAATGCATTTGCATACGGATCTTTCAGTATATATTCAGTTTGTCTGTTTATAACGCCGTCAATCAGGTTTTTTAATTTTACATCTTTTCCTGCAAAAGCCATATAAGGCCATACCTGTGCAGAACTATCTCTTAACCACATTGCATCAATATCTCCGGTAATAACATACGTATCCGGTCTTCCGTTTTTTTGTGAAAAGGTTACAGTGGTGTCCAGCGTATTTGGAAAACAGTTATTAAATAACCATCCCAGCTCTTTGTCTTTTACATTTTTTTGAAACTCAACTATTGTTTTTTCTATGAAATCGCTTTGAAAATTTCTTTTTTCTTTGGAAACCCTAACGATCGGAAAATCTTTTTCGATTTTAGTTCCTGCTATAATCTCCAGTGGGTTGATTAAGGCAAGACTTCCAAATAAAGCGGTGTTTTGTATAAATTTTCTTCTTTGCATTACTGTAATATTTTATATTGAGACCAAAGTGCCTCTTATTATTTAATGGAATTAATTACTTCCTGATTTATCTGCTTAACCTCAGAAAAATTCATTTTGTCGACTTTACGATCGTAGGTCATAAAACCGTTTACTTCGCCTTCTACATCTGTTGTCTGGGTATAAACTGCTGCTGAAAAACCAACTTTGGCAAGTGTTTTTAACTGCTCTGCATATTCTCTGTATTTGGCTGTGGTTTCGTCGTTGTTTTTAAATTGTGTGTAGCCCCAGTTTTTATCAGTCTGCCATAAATGTCCGGTAACCGGAAGTCCAATTCCTCCATATTCTCCTAAAACTGTGATTCTTCTTGCATCATACAATTTTAAATTTGGCTCGGGATAATGGTGAATGTCTAACATATCTCCGGTTTGAAAGTGATTCCCTCCGCTTGATGAATTTACTAATCGGCTTGGATCGTGATTTTTAGTCCATTCTGTAATTTCAACAGTTTTAAATTGTCCCCATGCTTCGTTAAACGGAACCCACACTACAATACTTGGGTATGAATACAAATGATCCATTATTTCTTTCCATTCTTTTTTGTATGTTTCTTCCGATTGTGCAGTTCTTTTTAGTTCAGTACCTTCAAAATATTTGTGCATCTGCCAAATTGGACCGTCATCACCGTTTGGCATATCCTGCCATACTAAAAAGCCCATTTTATCGCAATGTGTATACCATCTTGCCGGTTCTACTTTTACGTGTTTTCTAATCATATTAAAGCCTAACTCTTTTGTTCTGAGAAGGTCATATTTTAAGGCTTCATCGGTTGGTGCAGTATATAATCCGTCTGGCCACCACCCCTGATCAAGCGGACCAAACTGAAAACAATCTTTGTTATTTAACTGAATTCTGACTATGCCTTTATCGTCTCTTTTTGAAGAAATTTTACGCATAGCGAAATAGCTTTTCACTTCGTCGGTTACTTTGTTTCCGCTGATTAATTTTACTTTAATATCATATAAAAATGGTGAATCCGGTGACCATAATTTTGGAGTATTCAAAACAATATCTAAAGACTGGCCTGCTGCTGCTTTTTCCAGCGCAATTGTTTTTGCGCCATCAAATACGGTAATTTCAACAATATCGTTCGCAGCTGTTCCTTCAACTTCTGCATTTATATTAATAGTATTGTGGTCAATATCGGGTGTTGTTCTTAAATTGGTAATGTGTTTTTTGCTTACGGGCTCAAGCCAAACTGTCTGCCAGATCCCTGTTACTGGTGTGTACCAAATACTTTCGGGATTTTTAACTTGTTTTCCTCTTGGCTGTGTTCCGTCGCTAGTTGGGTCCCAAACTTTTACAACCAGTTTTTGGGATTTCCCATTTAGAAAAGGCGTTATATTGAAACTAAAAGGTACATATCCTCCTGTATGTGTACCAATTTTTATATCATTTATCCATACTTCTGCTTTCCAGTCTACTGCTCCAAAATGCAATAAAATATCTTTATTTTTCCAGTTATTATCGACTGTAAAATGGGTTTCGTACCATAATTCGTTTTCTGAACCTACTTTTTTCATTACACCCGAAAGACTCGATTCAACAGCAAAAGGAACAAGTATTTTTCCCTCGTAATCTTTTGGCGCTGTTTGTCCTGCGGGTTGTATGGTGTAGTTCCATAGACCATTAAGGTTTTTCCATTGTTTCCTTTCCATTATTGGTCTTGGATATTCGGGCAGTGTATTATTGGGATCTACCTGTTCTGCCCATTTTGTTTTTATTTTATCTCCCTGCGGTTTCCATTGCGCAAATGACGCAAGTCCTGCAAAAAGAAAAATTATAATTGTGATTTTATTCTTCATTGTATTTTTTCTAATTCTGGAAATTGTTTTTTGATAGCATTGTTTACCTGCAGTTAAAATAATTGCAGATTGTAGATATATAAAACCTGAAGGATTTTGATTTCCTTCAGGCATTACAAAAATTACTAAACAAACTACTTAAACTTATTAATCAAAAAATCCGTCTTTATCCAGCTTTGCCGCTGCTTCTATTAGCATAACTCCGCTTAACTGTGTTGTAAGATCTACATTTGCACCAGCAGAAGGTGCTGTTTTCCAGTTATTGCCAGAAAGCATAGTTGGTCTTAATATTCCTTTTTTATAAAATGTCTCTGCATTAAATTTCAGGAAAGCAGCAAATTTTTCAGCATCAGTAGAATTGATGGTTGGCTGCTCTGTCAATTCTGTAAAATAGCGTACTAAAATACCTTTAAACAAACCGCCGTCACCCTGACCTTCATCTCTAAGAAGTCCTTCTGAAACTAATTTCGGACTGGTTAAAACTGTTCTTCCGGATTTGACAGCATCATCAAGATAAGTTTGGTCGTTTGTAACTTTGTACAATCTTAAACCAGCGCCAATCCATGTTCCCATATTATAGGTAAAAACCCAGTCTTTATTGGTTGTAACTACTCCATTTGTTTCTGAAATGTTATCCCAAACAGCTCCAGAAACCGGATCTACAAGATTATTTTTCTGCCAGGCATAAATTTTCTTTGCCCAGGCTAAATCATCCGGATCGTTGTCTATTGCATAAAGTCTCATCGCAAGAATTACAGCAGGCGCGTTTGATACAGCATTTTTTTGTCTTGGTGTATCTTGTTTCCATGTTATACCGCCGCCAAAAACATTATCACTCCAGCTCAATTTAATTCTTTCCCATAAAAAGTCGGCAACATCTTTATATTCCTGATCTTTTGTTGCATCATAAGCACGAAGGCACGCATTAGCAAGCCAAAGCATATCATCATTAAAAACGTTATTATAAGTATTTCCGTTTTTAACTTTGATTCCCTGAACCAGTGCTTTCATTTTAGTTTTGTAGTTATCATTTCCGGTTCTCAAAAATCCGTCGACTAAAACATCTAAAACGTGAGCATTTGGCCAATAATTAAATGTACTTTTTCCGGTATTGTTCTCTACAAATGTGCCATTTGAACCTAAATAATTATTATATGTTGAAAGCTGTAAAGAGTCGGCAGTCTGCGCCCATGTGTATTTAAATTCTGGTGCGGTTCCTGTATTTGGGTCACGCAGCGGAATGGCTTCGTCATCGCAGGAGATGTTAAACAATCCTAATCCTGCCACGCACAACAATGTGACATAATATCGTGTTGAAAATAATTTTTTCATAATATTTTATTTAATAAACGTCTCTTAAAGAACATCTCCAAGAGACGTTATAGATTATTTATAAAACTGTAAAACTGTGAGTGTAGGCTGGTGAAGCGGCGCTAAAATTGATTTCTGCATTTACATTTTTGTTATCTACTGCAGAAGCAAATTTGAAACAGTTGTTCCAGAAATCACTCGTAACAGGAACCATGTACCAATAAGATGCTGCAACGTTTGCTCCATCTGGCCTGCTGTTGTCTCCGTTGATGCTTCCGTACCATTCTTCGCTTGTACTAGCTCCGTTTACTACTGTAAATTTGAATTTGTAACGCTCATCTCTACCCCATGATTCTTGTTTAAAACTTATCGCTTTGTTAGCCGCTTTCCAGATTCCTCCGCCTGAATAGGTATATTCAAAAAGGTATGAACTTAAAGGCGGGAACCACAATTCTATTTTTTTGATTTCTGTCATTGTTGTTGAACCATCGCTGAAATCAACTTTAATTCTGTACACTTTAGCATCACCTGCAAAAGTTGCTGCCCCATCTTGTTTCAATTTATTATCGGCAATATAGAAAACCTCAGGCGTACCATTTTTTCTGGTGATAAACTTGTAATTACCTGCACTTAGTTTTGTATAAATTTCAAATGTTGTAGCACCAATTTTTTTGAAAGCCTGTGCTGCAGAAACTGTTTCTCCATTTTCTGATCCGGTTCCTGTAATAAATAACTGGTCCGGAGTTGGGAATCCGCCTGGTCTTTGTACTTCAATGATATTTGAAACTGTCGACTTTTGCACATTTATACCTTTTGAAGAATAAACAGTCCACTTTAATTTTCCAATTGTTTCTGCTTCTATTCCTGCTAAAGCGGCAATTTTGTTTAATTCTGTAAAAGAAAGATTTAATGTTTTCTGAAATCCGTTTCCATCAGAAGGAACTACATAAATAGGTTTAGAAAAATCTCCGTTTTCTCGGTCAAAAACCACATCATAAAGCACTGCTCCATTATCTTCTGCTTTTGCACCTTCCCATTCGAAAACTGCAGAACTTTGAGCTCCAAGATCATAAAATTTGTTGTTTGCCGGAGCATAAAGTGCATTTACAGCACTCACATTGGTATGACTCATTTCGTCATTGTCGCAGCTTACAATACATACTGCACATAGTATTAATATTATTGTTGAATATAAACTTTTCATGTTTTTTATTTTTAGGTTAGTTAGTTTTACCAGTTTGGATTTTGAGATAAATTGGTGTTAATCAAACGTTCATCTCTTGGTATTGGCCATAAGTAATGTTTATCCGGATCAAAAGTTCTTAAGTTTACTCTCAGGTAACCATTATCTACAGATGAGATACCAAATTTTGCTCCGTGTGCATAACCATTCAGGACATTTTCGGCTATTTTCCATCTTCTAATATCAAATATTCTTAAGCCTTCCATACCAAATTCTGTACGGCGCTCATTTCGTATTACTTCTTTAAGTCCGGCTTGTCCTAAAGTATTGTCAAAAGCCAGCGCTGAAGCATCTGTAAAACCTGCCCGAACTCTTATTGGTCTTATCGTCTGGTCCCAAACTGCACTGGTCATTTGGTTAAGTTCGTTTTTGGCTTCTGCATACATTAATAATACATCTGCATATCGAATCAGCATTAAATTTAAACCTGACTGTAAAGAGGTTAAATGCTGAGTATCATAATATTTTCTGGTATAGTAACCTGTAGGTGTTGCAGAAGATCCTTGTACATATTCATCTGCCGCACTTCCTGTTGAAGATCCCGGTTTTATTGAAATAATACGTGTGCTTCCGTCTGCTTCTTTCCAGTTGTACTGATCATAAACTACTGTGGCCGTAAGTCTTGGATCTCTGTTAACGTAAGGATTGTTTTCATTGTATCCAGATCCAGATTCGTTAATTCTTTTTCCGTTTAACATTAAATAACTGTCTACTAATTCCTGTGTAGGAGCCAGTGCGTTTAATCTTGCTCCTGCAGAAAGCGGTGCCATGTCAAAAAATTCGCCCCACATTCTAAATTGTGGTACATATTGAAGGCTTAGGATGTCTTCACTGCTATATTCGTTTTGTGTTTGAAAAAGTCCTTCATAAGATGGAAATAAGCTGTATGATCCATAAGCTGAGGCCATCAGCTGCTCTGTAACCTGTACCACTTCTGCCCATCTTCCTTCATATAATAAAACTCTTGCTTTTAATGCAGCAGCTGCGCCCGAGGTTACTTTACCTCTATCTGCAGCAGCGTACTGGGTATTTTTTAGAAGAACCGGAATTACAGCATCCAATTCATTCAATATAAACTGAACTACATCTGCATGAGAAGTTCTGCTGATACTTGTAGCTTCCTGCAAAGAAGGATCTTTTTCTAAAAGCGGAATATCTCCAAACCAGGTTGTTAACTGAAAATGCTGAAATGCTCGTAAAAAGCGGGCTTCTGCTTTCATTCTTGCAATTACTGCAGGATCTGCATTTGGCACACGGTCAATATTTTCTAAAATAAGGTTACAGGTTTTTATTCCTGCATATCGATCGTTCCATTCTTCTTTGATTCGGCCTAAAGAAGGGTCGTAAATTCCTGCTGCAATTGATGCAGCACCGGCATTATCTCCTCTTCCGTTATATGCATTATCAGACAATGCTTCGTTGTAAAAGAAATACTGACTTTTCTGCATTTGCGAATAGGCTGTATTTAGAAAAGTCTGTGCTTTATCTGTGCTTGTCCAGTAGGTAGAATCTGTAAACTGATTCTCCGGAGCCTGATCCAGGTCTTCGCAGCTTGCCAGCAGCAAAAACAAAACTGGTATAAATTTTATATGTTTAAATATATTTTTCATTTTGATTTTTTTTAGAAGCTAATATCAAGTCCCATTCCATAATAAACCTGCGTAGGGTATGCTCTTCCGCTGTTTGCCCCCGATGTTGACATACTGTTGTTAAATTCCGAAAGCTCCGGATCAACAAATTTTACTTTTGATAATGTAAAAAGGTTTTGACCTGAAACATAAATTCGGAAATTGCTCATTCCTAATTTTTCGGCCGTATCATCTGGTAATGTATACCCTAATTGTACATTTTTAAGTCTAGCGTAAGCACCATCATACAAATACATATCTGATCCTCTTCTAAAATTATTTGTATTAGATTGTGTTCCGTTGTTTGCCAGTCTAGGATATCTTGCATCTGGATTTTGCGGAGTCCAGTAATCCAGCTGATGTGTGTACATTGTCATACCATAATTGTAGTGAAATGGTTCTACAAGTTCACCTCTAATCATCATGGTTCTTTTTCCTACGCCTTGCAAAAAGATGCTTAAATCGAAATTTTTATAATCTACATTGTAAGTAAGTCCGAAAGTGTATCTTGGAAATGGATTTCCGAAAATGAATTTATCATTATCATCAATTTTTCCATCTTTGTTAACGTCTACATATCTATTATCACCAGGCTGTACTGTAATTCCCGCAGGAACTGCTGCACCTTGAATTTCTTCTACATTCTGAAAATATCCGTCTCTTTTTAAACCAACATAAGAATTAAACGGAAGTCCTTCTCTAAGAATAACCTGAAGTTCTTCAACACCTGTAAGTCTTTCTTGTCCGTTGAAATCAAGTACTTTATTTTTAGAATCACCAAAATTAACTGTAACACTTTGGTTAAGCGATTTTCCTTTATGTCTGTATGTAGCGCTAATTTCCCATCCTCTGTTTCCAACTTTACCCGCGTTAAAGTCCGGAAGATCTGTTCCGTAAACACCCGGAACCTGTGGCGGCACCAAAATATCTGATGTTACTTTGTCAAAAAAGTCGAATGAAAAAGATAATGCCCCTTTAAAGAAATCGGCATCAAGTCCTGCATTAAAAGTTGCTGCTCTTTCCCACTGAATATCAGGATTTGCAAAATTATAACCTGTACCGCTTACTCCTGAATTATTAAATCCATACGCATTCTGGAAAGTAAAATATGTTGTCTGATACTGGTAATTACCAACATTTTGATTTCCTAAAATTCCGTATGAAGAACGTAGTTTAATGTTTCCGACATTGTTGCTGTAGCTTTCCATAAACTTTTCTTTAGTTAAAGCATAACCAACTGTTGCCGATGGAAAAAATCCCCATCTTACTTCATCTCTAAATTTTGATGAACCATCGTATCTAAAACTGAATTCTGCAAAATATTTATCATTATAATCGTAAGATAAACGTCCGAAAAGTGAATTAAGACTGTTTTTGAAAGAAGCAGGATTTCCATTAGGATCTGTTCCGTTTGAATTATAAGAATCCTCACCAATTACAGTTTCGCTTGTTGGCGTTCCCAAATCGGGATCTGTATATTTTTTATAAATACCCGTGCGGCGTTCTGAATGATTTTCATTTGAAACCCCAACTAAAGCACCAACATTATGATTCCCAAAAGCTTTAGTGTATTCCAGCATAAACTGAGTATTTAAATCAAGGCTTTTTTGGGCTTCATCTCTGGCATCTCGGTCTGCGCCATAAACACCTTGCGGAAAAAAGTTCACCATTTTAACACGGCTGTACAAGTTACCTGCCCATAAACGTCCTCCAAATACACCTTTAACTTTTAAAGCATTGGTTATTTTGTACTCTGCGTTAAAAGACCCGAAAATATCGTCATTATCATATTTTCTAAAGCCTCCCTGCTCTAATATACCTAATGAATTAAATTGCTGTAAAACATCATTTGTCAGGTAATTTCCGTTTTCATCTTTTTGTCTGTAATATAACGGAACCCTGAAAGCATCTACCATTAAAGTACTTGTGCTTGACGAATGATCGTTGATTAGCTGTTTTGAATACGCAATGTTTGATGTTAATTTGAATTTACCATATTCGTTTGTAAGGTTAATTCTGAAATTGTAACGCTCCATTCCCTTTTTAGGTCCAACAAAATTACTTTCGTGATCTAAATATCCAAAAGACACTAAATAAGTTGAATTTTCGCTTCCGCCAGAAATAGAAAGGTTTTGGTTCAGTTGCAACGCTGGTTTTACAATTTCTTTTGCAAACCATTCTGTATCGCCATTCGCTTTTAATTCAGCAATTTTTGCGGCTGTAAATACAGCTGTTGTTTCGCCAGAATTAAATGCTGCCTCATTTCTAAGCATGGCATTTTCATAACCATGCACAGGCTGAGTAAAGAATTTTGGAGTATTAAATCCTGTAAGACTGCTGTACTGAATAGACATAGGCTTACTTTTACTTCCTTTTTTAGTGGTAATAAGAACTACTCCGTTACTGGCTCTCGAACCGTATATTGCGGCACTACCTGCATCTTTTAATACCGTTACACTATCGATATCTGCCGGATTTAATGCATTAATGTCGCCGCCTACTATACCGTCTATCACTATAAGCGGACTATTATTTCCTAAGGTACTAATACCTCTAATATTAAGGTTTACTCCTGCTCCAGGCTCAGAATTGGTCTGCTGAATAGTTAAGCTGGGAGCTTTTCCTTGTAATGCCAGTGTCGTATTAACACTTGGTCTTCCTTTAAAAGCTTCGTTATTAACCTGATCGACGGCACCTACAACTTTTCTTTTCTTTTGAGTTCCGTACCCTACTACAACTACTTCATCCAGTGCCGAAACATCCAGATCCATAGCTACATTAATAATACTTCTATTGTTTACTTTTACTTCGACTGGTTTGTAGCCCATCATAATAAACTTCAAAGAACCAGTACCATTTTTTAATTTGATTGTATAACGTCCGTCAAAATCTGCATTTACCGCATTTCTGGGATCGCTCGTGTCTACTATCGAAGCACCAGGAAGAGATAAATTGTCGGATATTGAAGTGACAACTCCAGTAACCTGGGTCGTTTGGTTTTGGGCGGCGGCATACTCATACCCGCCGCAAACTAGAAGAATTGTGAGAAAGAAATGCAAACCGCGCATTCTTTTCTTCCTGCAGTTTAATAATTTCATGTTGAAAAATTTGGTTAGTTAGTTACACTACATTGATAACAATAACTCAGAAATCAGTTTAAAAAAGTTTTCCGGTGGTTGGCAGTATTTAATTTTTGAATCAAAAGGTCCGGCATCTTTCAATTATGAAAAATCTAAATACTATGTTAAAGTTATCAACTAAACAAACATACTAAAACGTTTTAGTATAAAAAAACTTTTTTTACTAAATATAATTTTATTGTTAATTTTATAAACTTTGAATTTATTTTAGAGGAAAAAATAAATAATCTTCAATAAAAAATAACGAAAACATTATAATAACTGTTAAAGGAAATTATAGAAAAACTAACATTAGATCATAATAACTAAAATTATAACTGCAATTCATTAAGCAAAAGGCACAAAAAAATCTGAGAATCAACGAATCGGTTGAAACTCAGATTATTTATGCTTTAAATTTTATGACTGCTAATGAAGAAAGGGCAGAAATATTATTTCATTATAGAAGACTCACGTATCAATAATTCAGTTTTTAATACCACTTTTTGAGGAATTTCACTTCCCTCCTTTTTCTTTAAAAGCGGCAGCATAAGTTCCATTAATTTAATACTAATTTCAACCAGTGGCTGAGATACAGATGTTATAGCAGGATCGTATATTTTAAACATATCATTGTCATCAAAAGCTATTATTCCTAAATCTCGTATCAATTTTGAATCTTTTTCTTTGAGAACTTCCAATCCGCTTTGTGCCAGATAATTGGTAGCAAAGAATAGGGCATCTAGTTCAGGATGATTGTTTAAAAAATTATGTATATAAGCTTTACCTCTTCCTTTTATAATTTCATTAAACGGAATTTGAAGTGTATGAGGTTTTAACCCATTTGTTTTTACAGCATCTTCATAACCTGACAATCGTCCTCCCATCTGACTCTGATTTACAGCCGTTGTAATAAAACCTATGTTTTTAAATTTATTATCTATTAAATGCTGTGTTGCATCAAAAGAAGCCTGAGCATTATCAATAACTACACTGCAGCAGTCCAGTTCTTCAAAAAATCTATCGAGAAGAACAACAGGAACACCATCTTTTAATAATTCTTCGATTGTATCTTTAATCCCTGGTGATGGTACAATAATAAAGCCGTCTACCTGTCTAAAATTAAATAAGGTAATAAGTTCGTTTGATTTTTCGTCGTTATTTTCATTACTGCAAAAAATTACCTTATATCCTTTATCATATGCAATGTCTTCGAAAATGCGGGCAAGTTTTGAGAAGAAACTATTTGAGATATCTTCGACCATAAAAACCAATAATTTTGATTTGCCGGTACGAAGACTTTGTGCGACTTGGTTGGGTCTGTAATTCATTAATTTTGCATAATCTAAAACTTTTTTAGTAAGCTCTTTAGAAATATGCTTTTCTTTTGCTTTACCGTTTAAAACAAATGATACTGTAGTTACAGAAATATTAAGCTCACTTGCAATATGTTTTATAGAAACAGGTTTTTTTTTCATTTCAAATTATTTTAACCAAATCGTCATTTGAATTCAAATATAGTAAAAGTTATAATTGTCTTTTAATCGGTTTAACATAACAGTTTATATATTAATTCTAAACCCGTTAAATAATTAAAATTGTGGAAGATCATTCTTTATTTTCTCCCAGAATATTTCATTGAAAAGATACGAAGCACCAATAATTCCTGTTTCCTCTGTATTTTCAACTATTTGTATATATAGATTTATTCCTTTTTGCTTAAAATTCTTGTTTAAATCAGACAGGAACAAATGATTACATTTGGCTATATTTCCTCCAATTATCAACATATCAGCTTTAAAATCATGTATATAAGGAGCTAGAAATTCGCTTAAATTAAAAGCAAAATCCTCAAAAACTTTACCAGCTTCGTGACTATTTAGACCAGCCAGCTGCTTTACTCCATCTTTTAATTTCTCTCCTGTTCTTTTTTCATATTGATTGACAAACCATCTTGTCGAAAAATAATTATCAGCAATATCGTTCCTGAATTTCTTGTCCCATAAGCATCCATTTTCGGGAATGTTTTCTCCGTTTGTAACCGGGAGATTATTTTCCAAAAAAGCCGCACCAAAACCTGTTCCTAATGTAATGGCAATAACTTTTGCTGAAACAGATTCATTTGTAAACTTAAGCGCTCCGCCAATACCAAAACAAGACGCATCATTTAAAAACCGAAATTCTACATTCTTAACAATTAAATATTCTGTAAGCTCATCTCCTATTGATACATTATATAAGGATTCGTATTTTTCATTTCCTTCAAACATAGCAACTCCTGTACTGTATATAAATGGACCAGGCATTGAAAATGCTATTTCAACTGTATCGGTTTTACTGGCTTCATTTGTATTATGCGCCGCGAGAATGGATTGATTGATAATATCTGCCCATTTTTTTAAAACAATTTCTTTGGAAGCCTGACTATCAATAGATCCGCTGCAATAGGTGTTTTTAATTATTCTGTATCCATCATTATGAATTGCCGCACTGCTAATATGGCTGCCGCCTATATCGACACCTATCGTTATTGACATCTGTTTTTGTTTTTGGTTATTAAATTCGTTTGAAATTGTTTTTATTTATTTCAAATTACTTTGGTAAAACACATTTAGAATGAGCCAAACCTAAATAAAACGATTCAAAAACTGCGATACTTTATTATCAAAAGAATGTACTATTTACTTCATAAAAGTACAGATCCGGCAGTTTAACTGACAGATTTTAAAAAACCACAGTACTGATTTTAATTCAATATTTTAACTATTTAAAAATGATATTATCTATGTAATAGTCCTTTAATAATTAAAAAATAAATTTGAATCTTAAAACAAATATACTAAAACGTTTTAGCAAACAAAATTTAATTTACCTTTTTTAAAATTTTAACAATATGCATATTTATTTACTGAGCAGTTGAGTATTAATGCCCAGATGACATTAAATTTATAGGTTGAAGTATTTAGTTTTAAAATCACCCTTAAGGCAGGCTCAAGAATTCGGGCATCTTATTTTAATAGTATTCTTTCGGTAATGGTTTTGTTTGAAGTATCAATTCCTGTGACTTCGACATACTTTACGTTGGGCAGCCAAAAAGAGCCTCCTTCAATACGCACAAATATTTTTTCTACTTGTATTCTTTTCTGGTTTATATTTACAAAAACATGATATTTTTGATCTGAATCTATTTTTTTGAGGGTTAATTGTAACTTTTTATAGGATACAAACTGAAATTCAAATTCTTCATTGTTTAAGATTTTACTTTCTATACCATATGCAAATTTGCGTTGTATATAATTAAAATCTTTTTTTTCTCCTTTTTCGGCATATCGAATCCAATATGCTTTTATAGGATCGCTCTTGTTTATTTTTCCATTTTCCTGATAATTTAGGGCATAAATAGCCGTGTTTATATTGGGGTCCCGCTGAACGTAAAACAGCATATTATCTATGTTTTTAGGTGTCGGAAAATTTAAGGGTGATGGATTTTTGGATTGCGCCAATAAATTTTGAGAAATCATATTTACTAAAATCGTTATAACGATTAGTAATTTTCTAAGATATTTAAATGATAATTTGTACATAACCGAAATTATTCTAATTGGATTCAATTATATTCTGCTTTTCATTTATCCTAAAAACCCAATATTTAATTAGTGGATAATTAAAGCCATAAGAAACAAAACTATCCGTGATTAACCTTCCGATTTTATAATCGATTTGAAATACTTTTTGCAAAACAAGTGTACCAAATGATTTTAAAGAAATGCTCCCTAATACAACCAAAGCAAATTTAAAAAGCTGGCTATTAATAGGATTTCTGTAACCAGCCTGGTTTTTAAATACCCAAAACCGATTGATGCTGAAATTGATAATTGCACCAACAGTTCCGGAGATTAGAATAGAAAAAGTAAAATGAAATTTGAATACTTCTGTTAATAAAATCATTAAGCCATAATCCGTAATACCGCCTATAAATGCCGCAACTTGTGCCTGTAGAAAAGTAAAAATAGATTTTTTCCTGAACATATCAGTATTGATTTTTATCTTTTAAATCACCTAATTTTAAAAGCTTTATGCTGTCTATAGTATTAATTATAAATAAAACAACGGTGATTAAGCCAGCCAAATATGTTATTGATCCGTGAAATAAAACTTCTGCAATTAAAATTAACGCAATAATAAATCTTAGTTCTGTTGGGCCAACAAAGCCAGAATCTATAGTGTATTCATTTGTAATTTTGTATTGTAACTGACTTATAATGATAGACCATCCATACAATGCGACAAAAGCAAAAGCTACTATTTGTGTGCCGTTTTGAGCATAAATATAGTAGCCAAAACCTATAAGCACAATACCAATCCAATCGGCAATAATATCGAGTGCAAACCCATACCAGCGGCGCGGAGTATTTCTATAATACGCTAATCTTCCGTCTAAAGAATCACCTAACCAATTTACAGCCAAACCAATAATACCCAAAAGCAAATACCAATTTGTTGCATAAGTCCCTAAAACAAAAGCTAAAAAAACTACTCCCGAGCCAAGTGTACCAATTAAAGTAAGTACGTTTGGCGAAATGAATTTAGGAACTTTTGGAAGTAAAAATACAATCGTTAACTGTTCTGCTCTTTTTAAGATATTGGTTCGCTTACGGTCAGAAAATGTTCTCTGCACAATTGTACTATAAACTTCTTCTTGTGTTTCTGTTCTCATTAATACCCTAATTTTAGCAGGCCTAATAGTATAGCCAATTCTATTTTTTTGATCTTAAAATTTATTTTTCCGTGCGTATTTCTAAAAAAATCGGTCGTTCTTTTTAGTTTACCTGATCTAACCAGATAACTAAATGCAATAATAAACAGCATAATTATTTAACAATACCGGCAAAACGTTGATAGAAAACTGTTGGGCTGTTCTCATTTTTAGGAGCGTATTTTCCTGCTATAATTGGAATATAAATAACTCTCCTTCTGCTTTCTTCGCCACGGATAGATGATTCTGCAACTCTGTGCCACAAACGGCCATCGTGTATGGTTAAATCTCCCGCCTCCGGATTGATGGAAACTTCCTCCGAATCGGCTTTATGATCCAGAAAGTATTTTTTTCTAAAAAGCATTTGGTAAATACTCTGCTTGTGAGTACCCGGAATAATTTTAAGGCCGCCGTTTTCGGGTTTTAATGTACTTAAATGTATACCAACATTTAGCATTGGGTTTAATTTTGTACCATAAAAAATATCCCTCAAACCATCGGTATGCCAGCCCATTTTAGTAAACTTACTTTCAGGCCCATTGATATAATGATTAAAAACCATTCCATCTTTTTCTTCAGTACCTAGCCTTGCGCCATCGCCTGCCAATTGCAATAAACTATTCAGTCTTGGGTCAAGTAAAAGACCACTTAAAGTTTGATGATGTTGGTTGATAAAAGCAAAACGCTGTACAATAGGAGAACCATCCAAATCTTTTCCATATTTAATTGGAACACCATTTATTTTTTTAACGTCATTGTCAATCCATTTTTGCTCGACTTGTTTTGAGGCATCGATTATTGATGAAACAGTTTCCGGATTTATGAATTTTTTGAAATGGATGAAACCATATTCGTTAAAAAAGTTGATTTGCTCATCAGTTAACTGATTAGTAAGTGTAAAGGTTTTATAAGATACCATGATAAATAGATTTAATAAATGAAAAATAGAGTTTAAATTTTACCTAAAAGTTTAGCAGCAGCAACAACAGCAACAACAATACATTCGCATACTTGCGTGTATTCTGTTTTCAGGGAAATCAAACATATTTCTTTTATTAGACATATTCTATCGAATTAGTAGATATTGTAAATGTAATATAATTTCTTATTTACAAGCAACATTTTTCATTTTTTTTTGAAAAGATTTAAATTTTATAAATTCCGGCAGCTGTTTTTTCTATAAATGCCTTTGGCAGTATACGATTAGCATAAACAGAAATGAAGTTTATAAACCCCGGAATAACTTCAGATTTTTTATTGAACATAGCTTTTACGGCCATTTTTGCAACTTCATCTGGCTGCATATTAAACTTTTCTGCCATTTTTCCAAGGGCATCTAAACCAGCTCTAGAAGCAAAACCAGTATCAACCGGGCCAGGACTAAAACAGGTTACCGAAATTGAAGTTTGGGCAAGTTCGTAGCGTAAAGCACGGGTAAACGATAAAACGAAAGCCTTTGTAGCTGAATAAACAGCGAGCGTAGGAACAGCCTGATAGGCTGCTGTACTGGATATATTTAAAATATAAGCTTGTTTTTGTTGTGAAAGTATGGGTACTAATAAATGTGAAAGTTCTACCACTACATTCATGTTAAGCTGCATCATGCCAAGCTGATCGCTTAGAGAAGATTTACTAAAATCACCCCACACACCATAACCGGCATTATTAACTAAAAAACCAACCGGATAGTTATTCATTTTTATCCAATTGGTTACTTTTAAAGATGCCTCTTTTTCCGAAAGATCAATTGATAAAAAAGGAGCATTTATGCTGTAATTTAATTGAAGATCCTGAGATAATGCTTTTAATTCCTCGCCGCTTCTTGCAATTAGCAATAGCGGATAACCCTTTTTGGCAAATTCAAAAGCAATAGATTTTCCAATTCCTTTGCTGGCTCCAGTTATTAAGGCATACGATTTAGCTTGGCTCATTTTATAAATTTAATCCTCAAATATAAAGATTAATTGTAAACCGCCGGAGTAATTAAATTGTTTGATTTTTTAATTTGCTTATTGGTCTGGAAAAATCATAGGTTCTATTTCAATTGAATTCGGGAAATTAAAAAGCTTGCCTTAGATGTTTTATGAAAGATTGATTTTGTACTTTTCTTCTACTGAAGACTTATTTGGTGCAAGCTCCCCTATTTGAAATACTTTTTCTATAAATTCAATACTTTGATCCAGTGAAGTATTTTCATTTTTTAAATGACTTGCAAAATGATTTGTTATTTTTTGAATAATTCTCGAACTGATTAAATCAATCTGAACTTCATCTAAATTGATTGCTTTCTTTTTTTGAACAGCAAATTCAGCTGATACAATATCATTTAATTTCGCTTTTAGAGCATGAATAGTTGGAGCACATTTTCGGCCATTAACCCAGGTATTCAGTTCTAGTTTCATATCATCAATAATAGCTTCTGCAGCAGGAATGTGCTGTTTCCTTCTTTCCAGTGTATCATCTGTAATTTGAGATAAATAATCTAAATGAATTAAAGTTACACCGGATATTTCTTCTACATTAGTATTTACATTCCTTGGAATAGATAAATCCAGAATCAATAATGGCTTCTTTATATTCAGTGAGGTTTTGTCAATAGTTGGATTTTGTGCTCCTGTTGCTACGATTAGCACATCGGCCTGTTGTAATTCTTCTTGCAAATTGGTATAATCTTTTACAATAACATTGAGTTTTCCGGCCAATACTTCGGCTTTGTTTTTTGTTCTGTTAATAAGAGTAATATGGGAGTTTTTAGTATGTTTTACTAAATTTTCACAAGTATTTCGGCCAATTTTTCCTGTTCCGAATAACAAAATATTTTTGTTTCCAATGTCTTCTACATTCCGAATAATATATTGCACTGATGCAAAGGAAACGGATGTTGCTCCAGAAGAAATTTTAGTTTCTGTTTTGACTTTTTTACTCGCCTGAATAACAGTGTTTACTAAACGATCCAGAAAGGTATTTACCAAACCTTCTTGTTTGCTGTGATTAAATGCATTTTTAATTTGACTAATGATTTCAAAATCGCCCAGAATCTGACTGTCTAAGCCTGTTCCTACACGAAACATATGATTAACAGCTTCTTCATTCTTATATATATAAGCAACTTGTTGAAACTCTTCGACAGAACCATTGCTGTTTTCGCAAAGTAATTTGATCAACTCATAAGGGTGACGGGCAAAACCATAAATTTCAGTTCTATTGCAAGTAGAAGTAACAATTAAGGATTCTATACCTTCCGCTTTGGCTTGCATTAATAAATCAGATTGTGCTTTAGTATCCAAACTAAATTTTCCTCTAATAGCTGCATCTGCTTTTTTATAACTTAAACCTAATGCATAAAAAGTTGTGGATCTGGACATGTTAAAATTTTCCATATTATACTTCCCTTAAAAATTCAAAAAATTACTTACTGATGTGGCATTCCAAATAGTTTAAAATTAAAACGCTACCATTTTCAGATAGCGTTTTATGATAATTATTTTTGAACTATAGGAGCTCTTAATGATTCTAAAACAGCAACTATATCAGTATAAAGTTCTGTATTTGAAGCAACACCATTTGCATTGGCAGCAGCACCAACATATCCTTCAAATTTTGTATAATCTGCATTGCTTGATTTTGTCCCCATACGAGGATTTTTTGCAGGATCGTGTGCTGCAGACATACTCAAACCGGAATATATATTTACAGAATTTGTTCCTCCAGTATTATACGAGAAGAAATCAGTTAAATTATCTGATAATTTAGCAATATTGGTAGACTGAGTAGTTCCAGTTTCTGCTAATAAAGGAGCAAAATGGGCTTGCAAATTACCTGAAGCATTCGATTGAATATCAGCAACGATTAAGCCAATAGTTGAATTTACCACTTTACGGAAACTCAAACGTCCCTGTTCGATCATTTGACCAGAGTTATCAGGATCTGAAACCATTTTAGTTCCGCCTAATCTTTCGTAAATTGAAGGTTTTGCAGCTGGTTCCGGTGTTTCATCATCATTATTACTACATGAAATAAGAGATGCGGCAAGTAATACACTAAGTGTAATTTTAGAATAAATTTTCATAAATTAAGGATTTAAAGGGTTAATTAAAAACGGTTTATTATAAAAATTCCTTTTTGGTTTTTTTATCAATTTTTAATATGTTTTTAACACTATCTACGATTACTTTATCTGTACGGTTTTAAAAATAGTTGCAAATACATCAATTTAGAATTATTTTAAATACAGAAATAACCTAATAATTTGATTATAAAGAAAATCCTAGAATACTCTGGATAGATTAAATCCAAAGAATATATCACCTTTTGTCCAGTCACCAGTTGTTCTGCCTAGATATCCGGCTTCATCAATTGCCTGAGAACTGGTAAAATGCATTTGAAAAACGTGTCCGCCGGTTTCTAAATCAAAACCTATAGATAGTGGATTTTTATAAAGAGAATTTGGTGCCCTGTTTAAATGCGCTGCATAGTCCATATTTAAAGACCAGCGCTTAGCAAATTTATATCTGCCTCCAAACCCCACGGCATATTGAGAATTGCTTTGATCAATATCTTCAACAAAATTTTGATGAAAAAATGACGGGACAATTTCTAAAGATAATCTTTCAGAAAATTTTCTTGAAATTAACAGCTGTGCCACATAAGTCAGCCTGTCTTTAAATTGAAGTTTGGGATACAAACTTTCTTTCAACGTGTTGTTAATTGACAAACTATTAAATCCGGCGATAGTGACAGGAAAACCATCTTTTATTTGAGGAAACAACATATATTTTGTTGCAAAGTCATAAGCAAATTCGCTTCTGGCTGCACTTACGTTAAATCCATTTGTTATACCATAAATAAATTTTATTTGCGTATTGGCATTATCCAATCCGTAGAAACCTTCAAAACCATCTTTAATAGAACCAAATCGGTGTGCAACAACAAAATACAAATCGCCTTTTGCAGCCAGTTTTGTAGATTCCAGATTAACAATCTTTAGCGCTTTAAATGCAGATGTCACTTTTTCTTTTGTAGCAGGCGTTTCTACACCAGACAACAAATCGGTCTGCGAAAAGGTTAACAGCGGAAATAATAAAAGTAATAAAATGAAATTTTTCATGAGGTTAGTTTTTAAATTGTTAATGGTATTAGTGTACAACTGAAGATTGGTCTATTTTAAATTCCTGAAGCAATTCGTCATATCCTAAAAAACGTCCCTTAATTTTTAGGCTTTTTCCGGATATAATATTTTGCGGCAAACCATTTTTGAATGTCACAAATATTTTTTCGCTCATAACAATCCCATTACCTGCTTTGTCAATACTTGTTACAGGTGCGGTTAATTCAATTGTTTTGTCCTGATATTTAATGTTAGCCAGACTGTCGTTTGAAGCAAACTCTTTTTCTAGTTCGTTAACGGTTACAACATAATCGGCAGTTTCTGATTCTATATCCCTATGCCCTTTGTAGATGTAAAGGCAAGCTGAAATTCCGATTAATATAAAAAGTGAAATGGCAATTAGTATTTTTTTTCTCATAACTGGTTTTTAGTATTTGGAATTATCTACGTTAAAAAACACCTATTGGATTTCAAGTATTAAATATCCATTCCTGGTAAATCTGTATTACCTTTTTCAACGTATATAATTTCGAAATGCTTTATAATTCTTAAAAGCATCTCATTTTTTATAACTAAAAAACCAATATCATGAATGTAAAAACCCTTTTCGTCATCTCTTCATTAGCTTCAATTTGTGCAAGTTGTGCCAATGATGATCCAAGTACCTTAACTGAAAACACACCGATTAATGGTTTGGCAACATACAATCAAAATGTAAAATCCATTATCGATAATAATTGTATTGTATGCCATGCAGCAGTTCCTAAAAATGGCGCTCCAATGTCTTTAGTTACTTATGATCAGGTTAAAAATGCTGTTTTAAACAGAGGATTGCTTACACGAATTTCTTTAGAAAACGGAAATAGTGCATTAATGCCTCAGGGCGGGCCCAGACTGCCTCAAACTACAATTGATATTATAAATAAATGGAATCAGGATGGATTATTAGAAAAGTAATCTATGATATGAACATGAAAAAAATCATAATAATGCCAATGATATTGGCTTCTTTTATTGTTTTTTCGCAAGAAAAAATAATAACAAAATCGGCAACATTAACTCTTGAAGCTTCTGTACCTTCTTTTCAACCGGTTATGGGAACCAACAGCAACGTAACTTTTGTTTTAAATCCCGCAACAGGAGAATTAGCCAGTCTCGCTTTAATGAAAGGATTTCAATTTGAAATGGCATTAATGGAAGAACATTTTAATGAAAATTATATGGAAACCGATAAGTATCCAAAAGCCATTTTTAGAGGACAAATCGAAGGGTTCGACATGAAAAGTCTAACAGAAGATTATAAAGATTACCCTGTAAAAGGAAAACTAGAAGTTCATGGAAAATCTAAGGATATAAATACTTATGCAAAAATTACAAGATCGGGTTCCCGAATTACTTTTATTTCTGATTTTGAAGTAAATGCGAGTGATTTTAATATTCCAATTCCAACACTTATAAAATATAAACTGGATAATAAAGTCAAAATTCAAATTATTGCGGTTCTAAAATAGAACTAAACAAAACAGAATGATTTTATAAAAATGTAAAAACAAAAAAATGGAAAAAATCATACTCATTGCATTGCTGTTTACTTGCGCAATTGGCATTTCGCAAGTAAAAATGATAGGTAAATCAGGGAAAGTTACTTTTGAAGCCTCTGTTCCATCTTTTGAAGAAGTCAAGGCAGTAAATAACAATGTTACTTTTGTTTTGAATCCTCAAACAGGAGAAATCGCTAGTTTAGCCCTTATGAAAGGTTTTCAATTTAAGGTCGCTTTAATGGAAGAACACTTTAATGAAAATTATATTGAAAGTGACCAATATCCAAAAGCGGTATTTAGAGGAAAAATAGAAGGATTTGATCTTAACAGCCTAACTGCAGATTTTAAATCTTTTGTCATTAAAGGAAAATTGGAACTTCACGGAAAATCAAAAGATATAAAAACCACAGCAAGAATATGCAAGTCTGTAACGGGAATTACTATTTTATCTAGTTTTTCTGTAAATGCAGATGATTTTAATATTAAGATACCAAGTCTCGTTAAAAACAAGGTTTCAAATAAAATAAACATTCAAATTGATGCAGCTGTAAAGTGACAGAACATAAGTAGAAATACTAATTACTTCGACTGTTACTTTATAGATTAATTCCTCCCTGAACTTTATAAAATTACATCTTACAAAAGAAAGATAGAGATAAATTCATACCTGTAATTTTATAATTTCTGTTTCGAAAAATATAAATAAAGCTGTAGGAATATATAGAAATTTATATATAAAAATACAGCTATGAAAACATTTCTTCGTAATAACGGTCTCTCCATCTGTTTTCTGCTTTTATTTGCAGTATCAATGGGGGGACAAATAATTTTTGGCCTTAAGGAATATAACAAAGAACTGGCCGAACAGCATGCGCCTCCAGTCGAAATCGGCTCATACCTCTCATCAGGACATTTTATCCAGTCTACATTTGAAAACTGGGAAAGCGAATTCCTGCAAATGGCGCTGTTTGTACTATTCACCATCTTTTTAATGCAAAAAGGCTCCTCGGAATCCAAAGATCTGGACAAGGAAGAGGGAGTTGATCGTGAACCTTCACCAGACAGAAAAAATGCACCGGCTGCAGTTAAAAAAGGAGGCTGGGTACTTGCTATTTACAAACATTCATTGAGTATTGCTCTCCTGCTGCTTTTTATGGTTTCGTTTGCCCTTCATTTCTACGGAAGCCTTAAGGACGAAAACCTACAGCAGTCACTTAAAGGTCTGCCCGTAGAGTCGGCAGGAGATTATTTGCTTGATTCACGTTTCTGGTTTGAATCCTTTCAGAACTGGCAGAGCGAATTTCTCTCGGTATTTGCTATCATTATGCTTTCTATTTATTTGAGACAGATAGGATCTTCACAATCAAAACCCGTCGATGCTCCTAATATGGAAACAGGTGAATAAATTCAGAAAATAACCTTTAAATGGTTTTGAACATTTAAAGGAATCACTTCTTGAGCAAACAATCGTAATACTTAGATAATAAAAAATATAAAAACAAAACTAAAAAACAATGGATATTGCATTAAAAAAGGGACAAGAAGTTCGCCAGGAATTCGGCGGACCTGTCATGAAAGTCATAGGTTTTGAACCCGACCTAATAGAAAACGTCATTACACAGTGGGAAGACGAACAAGGAACCATTATAACGGCAAAGTTTATGGACTCTTTGCTGGTGCCTGCACAGCAAGAGAATTCCAGAAAAAGATAAAAAAGATTGTTTTCGAAATTTTGAAAACTGATTAAAAACAGCAGTATGGTCTTACTAGCTGCTGTTTCTTTTTTTCGAATATTATACATGCAGATTTTGTAAGGGACTGCCTTTGAAATATAAAAATTCTAATTATTCCATTTTTACTTTAGCAGTAAGAATAATAATGCAATTCAAAAACAGCTTATGAAACTACTACCATATATAATTTTTATTACCTTTCTGTTATCCAGTACAGCTAATGCACAACAGATTCAGACCGATCGTCCTAATGAAACGGAAAGTCCGTTTACTGTACCTGCAAAGCATTTACAGATAGAAAGCGGCTTTCATTATGAAAAACAAAACGGTCACCAGACAATTGAATCACCGCAGGCAGTATTGCGATACGGAATTTTTAAAAATGCCGAACTGCGCTTTGAAACTGCTTTTCAGTTTACAAAAGAAAATGGACAGTCACAGATGGGAATACAGCCTTCAGCAGCTGGATTTAAATATCACGTGTTGGATCATAAAGGCGGAATTCCTGATTTGGCACTACTCGGACGTGTTTTTATCCCGTGGATGGCAGACAAAGCATTTCAGGAAGATAAATACAGTCCAGAACTTCGCCTTCTGGCACAGCACGAAGTATCTTCTAAGGCACATATAGGCTATAATGCCGGTGTGCAATGGCTTCCGAATAACCTCCAGCCCGAATACATCTATACCTTCTCAGCCGATCACGCTATTACCAAAAAAATTAAATTGGTGGTAGAAACTTATGGTACAGTAGTATCACATCATCATGCAGAAAACATGACAGACGCCGCCTTGCTATTTATCTTAAGCTCTGATGTGCAGCTGGACATAACCGCAGGTACCGGCCTGATGCATGCCGATTCGCAGAAATTTGCCGCTGCGGGTCTTTCCATAAAGATTTAACATCATTTTACTTTATTTTATTTTTATATATTTTTTTTGAGGTCATGTCCGAATGCTTATTTCGGACATTACTGTTTTTTCGAAGATCTCTTTAAAGCTTTAGATTCGACATTTTCGTTTATATTAAACTGATTCAGCACTGCTTATTATCTAACCACTAAAAACTGCACTATGATAAATCCCGTAACACCTTGGACAGCTGCAGCACAGTCAGATATCCAGAACAGTAAACTTCTATACAAATTGTCCCTGCAGCAGTACAAGCTTCAGATATTGAATGCCGGAGATTCTCTTTGGCTTACCGTTGAAAACCCTCAGGCCGGAACAACTGCCTTCAGGCTGGCTTTTGGCATAAACGGGATATTCGGGAAAACCTCCGTTACAAGAACTCAGAAAGGCCTGGAGATAAAAGCATCTACAAGGTTAGGCAACTATACCATTACAGTTACTTTTCCCAAAAGCCGTCATACAATTTTTCGATATACAACAGTATTTACAGCCTCCTTCCCTTTTCTGATTCCTTTTTGGCCGAGAGACATTGTACAGCTAACCAAGACCGGAAGGATTGAGAATACAATTGGCACTGTGCATGTGAAACAGACTGGCGCCCGTTCCGGACATCTTTTTTTTAGTATGAACAAACCCAGTAACGGGTCGGTATTTTATTTTCAGAACCTTACAGCGATGTCTGCCTACTGCGATGCCACAAAGACTTCCCTATCGGAAACTGTTGGAGGAGAGTGGCCTGAGATAGGTTTCCAGTTTCCTGTTAATCCCGATATACCGGTGCCGGAAGGCATCCCTTATACAATTTCGGATGCTTTTGTAATTCTGGAAGAAAAGGTCTTAGAAAAAGCCACTGAACTAAGTGCAGCCTTCCTTGATTTTTTATCTGAAATATACCTGCTGCTTCCTAAGCCAGAACCACAATATCAGGACTGGCTTGCTATTGCGCAGCAGGCACTCAATTCCCTTTACCTTAATAAAGGATGCTGGACTGTTATCAATGGTACTCCTTACCTGAACGCTTATGCGGGAGATTATGACACCCCGGCAGAAATAATGGTGCAGCTCGCCGTACTGCTGCCTCTACAGGAATATCTGATTTGGTCGCAGCAGACTCATCCTGTTTATGATGATCTAAGCCGCGGCATAACAGATTTTTATGACGATAGGGTGAAATCCATAGTGAGGTGGCATCCGGCACGCGAAAATCAGCTTGACAAATCCGAAGAACAAAAAAAGGAAATGGTCATGGACTCTTGGTATCTCCATCATCCCCTTCTCAATCTTGCACGTCTGGCTCTGCGTGGGGACAAAACTGCAGAAAGACTTTTTCTGGATTCTATTGATTATGCCATTAAAGTGGCACGTCACTTTGACTACAACTGGCCTGTTTTCTACAAAATGACAACCCTTGAGGTTATTAAAGCCGAGACATCTCCCGGAAATGGAGGCGAGAAAGATGTACCGGGCTCTTATGCTCACATCATGTTTTTAGCCTACAAACTTACAGGAGAAAAGCGCTTCTTTACCGAGGCTGCCAAAGCGGTCAAACATCTGGAAGGCCTGGGCTTTCATATATTCTATCAGGCGAATAATACGGCATTTACAGCCGGTGCTCTTGCCGAGATGTACCGTGAAACTCAGGATGAAAAATATCTTAGCCTTAGCTATAGCTGCTTGGCGGGAATATTCAAGAATGTTCAGCTCTGGGATTGTGGTTACGGATATGGAAAAAATTTTCCGAATTTCTTTTCAGTATTTCCTCTTAACGATGCGCCTTATACAGCAGCTTATGAAGAATTTGAAGTATTCGCTGCATTGCATCATTATATGGAAGTCACCGACGGTCTCCCTATTCTTCCTTCACTTAAAATACTGCTTCCTGAATTTATTAAATATGCCGCATCAAGGCTCGCATATTATTATCCGCCACTGCTGCCAGAAGACATCATAGACAAGGAAATAAAAACAGGAGAAATACAAAAAGAGCTTTGGATACCGCTGGAAGACCTTCACGACGGCTGGGAAAAATCAGGCGGTGTAGGACAAGAAGTATATGGGGCCGGACTGCCGTTTGGGATTATCCCAAGACAGTATTTTAAGATAGAGCCGCTCAAAGGAACAGCTTATATCAATTATCCAATCGCGAAACTTCGCCTGGGAAAAAAAGCCCTCACCTTTCATATAACCGGAGACAATCGCTTCAAAGCTTCGTTGGAATTTATAGGGATATCCAAAACTGACCTAAAAAAAATTAAAGTAGAACAAAAAAACACTGCAAAATATGCAGAACTAAAAACAAATACTTCCGGCAGGTATGAACTGGATGCCGGATCATCTGTAAGAATTAGCTGGACCTAAAAACTGCAGGCGATAGTCCTGCAGTTTTTTTATTTATGCATACTTGTAAAAATACTTTACCTCCGGAAAGTATTTATTTTATTTTGAAAAATGAAAATTTAGAAACTTCCTGCTGAAATTATATAAGATTTTTTAATTCCGTGTATTTTAAATTTATATCAGCAAAACAGAGGAAGGGAAAACGTTCCTGTAAATTTAAATTCTGCATCTATGGAATACGAAAACTACTATTACCTGCATAATTATGCAGCACAATGCAATATTGCTCCTCAAACTTCCACAAATGCCGGAATTTCTGGTACAATTTACAATGACAACGTAGAGATTTCCGAAACTTTTGAACCAGATTTTTTTGAAGAAGGTTTTTCCGAAATGTATTTTGCGAAAAAACAAAATAATCCAGATTGGTGACTTCAGCAGACTTAAAAAATAAATAAAAGTTCCTTTGATTGTATTGTCGTTATATAGATGAGCTTTGGTTATTCTAATTTCGAAAAAGCAATCAGACATAGTAAGGACAAGCGGTTTCATTTAGTAAATTTGACTACTTTTACCTTTACAAAAAACTGGTGCAACTCCAATTCCTTATATAAAATTATAAATTTGAACAACCAGAAAAATAAACAAGAATATTATTTTCTTCAGAATGGCGGCGAATCTGCCCAGATTATTGGACAAATTGATTGGGACAATCATATTTTAGGCAGCCCGGATAAATGGCCGGAAAACCTAAAAAACACACTTTCTACCCTCCTTTCCTCAAAGTTTCCAATGTTTTTATGGTGGGGAAACGATCTGGTTCAATTTTACAATGACTCTTATCGCCCAAGTTTTGGTAATGAGGGTAAGCATCCCCAAGCGATGGGACAGAAAGGAATTGACTGCTGGCCGGAAATATGGGACTTTATTTATCCTCTTATAACAAAAGTTCTAACCACTGGAGAAAGTGTATGGTATGATGACCTGCTGCTGCCGATTTTTCGTAATGGTAAAATGGAAGACGTGTACTGGACTTTCAGCTACAGCCCTGTAAGAGATGACGAGCGTCAGATCAAAGGCGTGCTGGTAATATGTAATGAAACTACAGAAAAAGTAAAATACAGCCTAAACCTGAAGCAAAGCAAAGAAGAACTGGAATTTGCCATCAATGCCGCTGAGTTCGGAACATTTGACCTAAATCCGCAGACAAGGCGTTTTTCTGCCAATGAAAGGCTTAAAAACTGGTTCGGTCTAAAATCTGATGAGGAAATACAACTTACAAAAGCTTTAGAAGCGATTGCAGAAACTGACAGAGAACGGGTTATACAATCCATTGAAAAGACTCTCGATTATAAATCAGGAGGTAAATTTGATATTGAATATACTATCATAAATCCAATTACTAAAATTAAAACTATAGTACATGCACTTGGTAAGGCATGGTTTGATGATAATAAGATACCTTACCGTTTCAACGGTACACTTCAGGATGTAACAGCACATAAAAAAGCCGCCGAGGAACTACTTAAATCGCGCCAGCTCTCTGACCTGACCATTAAAAGTATGGGGCTTGGTCTTTTTAATGTTGATTACGCCGCAAACAGCATTGAATATTCTCCCGAATTCAGCCTGATAATGTCAGGTAATATAAAATCAAATTTTACAAGGAAGGATTTTCTAAAATATGTACATCCCGAAGACCTTCATTTAAGAACGCATGCCATTCAAAACGGTATAGAAACAGGAACTTTCTATTATACGCCCAGAGTGATTTGGGATGATGGAAGCATTCACCGCATTGCCGTATCTGCAGCCAGGATATACAATGCCCACGGAAAAACTGCTGCTTTTTCAGGGACCATTGCTGATATTACAGAACAGGAAAACAGCCGTTTGGCACTACAGCAGGCAGAGAGTCGTCTGGAAAGAACAAAACTTGAAGCCGACCGGCTTTTCCAGAACGTTACAGACAGTTCCCCTACCGGGTTATGGCTTTCTAATACCGAGGGAAAACTTTCTTATTTTAATAAAACACTGATCGATTTTACAGGTATTCCTTATGAAGAACTCTTGGCAGGTAACTGGACAAGTATAATTTACGAAGAGGATTATAAACAAGCAAAACAAGCCTATCTGCAGGCTCTTGAAAACAGGACACATTTTGACGTGCTTTTTAGGGCTGTAAAAAATTCGGGGGATCTTGTCTGGTGCAGGGCTGCAGGTGATCCATTTTATGACACTGACGGCCAGTATGGTGGTTATGCCGGTTTCTGTATGGATATTGATGAAATCATTTCGAACCGAAAAGCCGTAACCGAAAGCGAATACAAAGTTACTGCCATGATTGAGCAATCTCCTGTAGGTATTTGTCTTTTTACAGGACATGATATGAAAATTGAGATTGCCAATGATATTATTGTAAGTTATTGGGGCAAAGACAGATCCGTGATCGGACAGCCGCTAATAGAAGCTGTACCCGAACTTAAAGGCCAGCCGTTTCTGGATATACTTCAGGAAGTTTACCGCACGGGTGAGACTTATTACGGTCATGCCATGCCGGCTGATTTAAGGATTAACGGACAGCTGAGTACATATTACTTTGAATTTACTTATACCCCTATTAAAGATTCTAAAGGAGAGGTATACGGCATTATGGATATTGCTGTAGACGTAACCGATCAGGTCATGGCATCAAAAAAACTGGAAGAAACACGACAAGCACTTTCGGGTGCTATAGAACTCGCAGAACTTTCTACATGGATACTAAATGCATCTGACAACAGTATAACATGTTCGGATCGTTTTAAAAACTGGCTAGGATTAGAAAAAAATACTGCCAATCGTAACGAATTTCTGGAACTGATAAACGAACCCTACCGAGAGAAAGTAACGTTGACATTAGATGAAGCCTTAAGTCATCAGCGTGAACCGTTTTACGATTATGAATTTCCAATCACTAATAAAGTAACCGGGCAGGTACGCATTATCCATGCCAACGCACAGATTATTTATAATAAAGAAGGAAAGACGGAATTTATCTCTGGAACTGCTCAGGACATTACCAAAGAAAGGGAACTGCAGCAGGAACTTACTTTTAAAGTAAAAGAAAGAACAGCCGAACTTCATGCAGTCAATGCCGAATTGGAAGTCAACAACCGCGAACTTTCACAGTTTGCTTATATTGCTTCGCATGACTTGCAGGAACCCGTAAGGAAAATAAGCGTTTTTACGGACATGCTGAAAAACAACCTGGATAAAAATCCCGAAAAAGTTAATCTTTACATCGACAAGATAATGAGTTCTGCCAGAAGAATGGAAAACCTCATCAAAGATGTGCTTCAATTCTCCAGACTTTCAAATATTGCCCAGCAGTTCGAAAAAGTAGATTTAAATGAAGTGCTCAACGATATATTGATGGATTTTGATCTGATTATCGAACAGAAAAATGCTGTAATCCAAATGCAGGAGCTTCCGGTAATTGAAGCTATTGCGCTGCAGATGTCACAGTTATTCGGAAACCTTATTTCCAACGCTTTAAAATACACCAGAGAGGGTATTTCTCCTGAAATTTCTATAAGATGGGAAAAATTATCAGAATCTGAAATCAGCCTCGAGCAGCTTAACACTGAATATGCGTACATACAGATTGAAGTACAGGACAACGGTATCGGTTTTTCACAACAATATGCTGAACAGATTTTTAATATATTTCAGCGTCTTCACGGAAACGATCAGTTTTCGGGCACGGGAATTGGCCTTGCTATGTGCCGAAAAATACTGCAAAACCATAACGGATTAATCACTGCTGCATCTCAGGAAGGCATTGGCACAACATTTACAATCATTATTCCGGAAATACATGAAAAAAACAAGCCATAATAGTAAAGTCGTGGGGAAAAGAGTATATTTACATCCCATTAAATAAACTTATGAAAACCATCTTTTTAATTGATGATGACCCGGACGACCGTGAAATTTTTGCGGAACTCCTGCAGGAAGAACATCCGTCAATTGCGTATCAGGAAGCAGAAAATGGCGCAGCAGCCTTTGAGAAATTAAAATCAGGCTCTTTTAAGAAACCAGAACTGATTTTCCTTGATCTTAATATGCCTGTAATGGACGGGAGAACTTTTCTTCTGGAGATAAAAAAAGAGACGAGTCTGCTCGATATACCTATTATAATCTATAGTACTTCGTCGAGTGAAATCGATAAAAAGTTTGCTCAGGAAAATGGAGCTGCCCTATTTCTAACGAAGCAGTACTCAATGGACTTACAACGAAAAGACATCAATGCTGCAGTTTCAGCTTTTCTTGGCATTTAATAAATCAGTTAGATTTAAAATATACCAAAGAGGAAATCTTCAATTTTTAAGATTTTCTCTTTTTTCTGTTATTTTATGCCTTAAAGATTATTAAGATCGTTTTCTGGATTTTTCTATAAAGAACACGAAACCTCAACACTTTAAATACTCAGAATCATAAAATCATGTAAATAATGTAATTTGTCCTGTAAGAATTTACCAGAATTTATATTTAGATTGCCACTGCATTTTGATAAGTGTCGCTGCTGATTGAATGTTTAATTTAAATTTTGTCAAATGAGCCAATTACTACAGCAATTTGAATCTGAACTGAAAGCTTTTCTCGAATTCAGTTACAATGCTTCTAGTGAGCAGGATTCCGTAAAACGATTTAATGAAACCGAAACAGCGGCCTTTGCATTTATTGACAATTATTTACTGAATTCTACAGAACTTATTGCCGGTGATGTAGAACATTCTACTCAGGAAATACTTAATGAATTTATTCAGTCGAAACTCAAGTAATAGGTATTTTGAATTAATTCAATGTAAAATAAAAAAATATGTACTTTAGCGAAGATACTTAAAAGCTCTGCTGACTTATGAAATGGATCACAAGAGAAAGACCAAAAATAGACCGTATTGCCTGTCCGTGGCTCATTAGAAAATTTGTTGACCAAGAAGCTGAATTCATTTATGTACCTTTTGAACAGGTACTGGAAAAAGCTGCAAAATATAATGCTGTTCCTTTTGACATCCCTGATGTTGAATTTACCCATTATGAGGATCAGTGCACTTTTGACTATATTATTAAAAAATACCAAATTGAAGATCCTGCGGTTTTGATAATTGCAGGAATTGTGCGCGGGGCAGACACTGACCTACATGATATAGCATCAGAATCTGCAGGACTTTGGGCCATATCAGCAGGACTTTCCTATAATATTACCGACGATCATAAACTTCTCGAAATGGGTATGGTGCTATATGATGCACTTTACAGCTGGGCTTCGCATTTATATAAACAGAAACACCTAACTAACAGCCCTTTTGAAAATTTACTGCATGAGGTCTACAATAAATTTCTTAAGGACAAAAAAACAGCTGGAAAAACCCCGTCATGGGTTAAAGATTTAAAAGATCTTATTCAGGACCAGATTGACGCTCAATTCGCTTTTGACTTAAAGAAAATATCTAACGAACTGGATTTGAACCCATCATATTTGTCAAGGGAGTTTTCGAAATATTTTGAAGAATTAAATTTTGGGGATTATGTCAGAAAACAAAGAATCGAAAAAGCAGTAAATTTAATCGAGAATACCTCTTATACCCTTACCGAGATTGCTTACATGACTGGTTTTTCTGATCAGAGCCATTTTACAAGGATTTTCAAAGCTCATACTGGCAAAAACCCGTCTGCTTACCGAAAAAAGATTCAAAAAAAGTAATAAATATACAAAAGGTAAAAAGCATTCTATTAGTAGCTTTTTCTTACTTGTAATTTTGTTTTTATAACTATATAAAAACAAAACCAATGTCTTTGAAATCCATCTTTCTTTTTATTTTACTGCTAAGCGCCCGACTTTCCTTTTCGCAAACCTCCTATCCAAAGATTACAGGATATTTTGGTATAATGCATCCTATTGTTACTATAAATAAAGATGAAACAGCCGTAAATTTCAGAGATTATTATGCTGTTGGATTCCCAACCGGTATTAACATCTGGAAAAATGAAAAAATCGGCTTTTCTTTTGAAGTAGTTCCAAATATAAAAGATGATCAGGGAACTAGTAAAGTAACCAATTTACTGTTTCATCCAGGAATTCTGGTGGCTTTAGGACATGGATATACTTTTGCCGGAAGAGCTGCTTTTGAAAGCTCTGGCAGATATGGATTTACTCCTGTACTAAACAAAACATTAATAAAAAGCAGCAATTGCAGTTATTTTGCCGCAATTCCTTTACCTGTACGTTTTGGCAATGATCATCCGGCTTCTTTTACTGTTGGTTTTCAGTTTGGAATAGCATTTTAATATACAAATCATGGATGAAAATCGAAAATATAGTTTAAGAGAATTAACCCTTTATTTTTTAAAGCTTGGAACTATAGGCTTTGGCGGTCCAGTCGCTTTAGTAGGCTATATGCATAAAGATCTTGTTGAAAACCGAAAATGGATCTCAGAAGATGAATATCGGGAAGGCCTCGCTCTCGCACAGCTTGCACCCGGCCCTCTCGCTGCACAACTTGGCATCTATATAGGTTTTGTGCATTACCGTTTCCTTGGCGCAACATTAATAGGCTTTGCTTTCGTGCTGCCTTCTTTTTTAATGGTGCTGGTGCTGGGTATTATTTACAGACTTTATGGAGGACTATCGTGGATTCAGGCTGTTTTTTATGGTGTTGGTGCAGCTGTAATTGGTATTATTGCATTAAGTTCTTATAAACTCACTTTAAAGTCTATCGGAAAGTTTAACTGGGATTCTTTGAAATCAAAATGGATTTTATGGCTCTTTTTTATATTCGCCGTTATCATAACATATCTCACGGAACAAGAACAAGTCCTTTTATTTGTAGCTGCCGGTCTATTATATATGATTATTAAAGCACCGCCCAAATGGCTGAATATAAAAACCATCAACTCTTATACACTAATATTGCTATTTACGGGATTTTGGGATTTTGAGAATTCTACACTTACTAAAATTGCTGTTTTCTTCATCAAGGCTGGTACCTTTGTTTTTGGAAGCGGCCTGGCAATTGTTCCCTTTTTGCATTCGGGGGTGGTAATAGAAAATCAATGGCTTAGCGAACAGCAGTTTCTGGATTCGGTAGCTGTTGCCATGATTACACCGGGTCCGGTAGTAATAACAGTAGGTTTTATTGGTTATCTGGTTAACGGTTTTTTTGGTGCATTAGTAGCAGCCCTGGCTACTTTCCTGCCCTGCTATATTTTCACAATAATTATGGCACCTTCGTTTAAGAAAATTGCACAAAATAAACCTGTTAAAGCTTTTGTCGAAGGGATTACAGCTGTTGTAGTAGGTGCACTTGTCGGTTCTGTTGCTGTCATTGCTAAAAGAAGTATAATTGACATTCCAACTGCACTAATAGCAATTGCTGCAATTTTTGCATTGCTTTATATAAAGAAAATTCAGGAACCATATATTATTGCTGCGGCGGCCGTTTTAGGTGTCATTATAAAACTCCGTTAACTATAAAAAACATCAAGCTGCTTTATTCTCTTTTTTACTAATTTATTTTTCATAGGCTCAAATCTGGATTTAATTTCGCCATTATCTTTAACGTAAACCACAAAAGGCTGGTTTAATTTATCTGTAAGATGATAAATCGTGACTAATTCTGCAATATCTTCATACCATGAAGCCATTCCGTACAAAGATGCAAATGGTGTTTCCTGAAGTGAATCATAAATACCTTTTGCTGCTGTAATAGGCTGAATCTTTCCACTTCTAAAACGTGTTTTTTCTAATTCAGGTTTTACAAATCTGGCAACGGGAACATTAAATAATTTCCATATATTTTTAGTGTAGGTCGTGTGATTAACCAAAGAATCTATTTCTTCTGCATGCGGCGTTAATTTTAGTACAGCATCTACAACATGAGTAGCCTCGTGCAATAATACGTACACGAAAGCATCTAAATTACCACCATCAATCTGGATTTCTAATGAAGAGCCGGAAGGGATTTCATAAAGGGATTTTTCCTTCCATGTAGCCCATTCTGAAATGGTTTCATTCAGGATCCCGGCCCGAAAAGTAATGTTATATTCTTTATTTACACCTTCTGGTTCTATCGCCGAAGTCAGAGCTGTATTGGGCATGTTATCCATAAAACTTATACTATGCAGGTGTTCCTTAAGAATTTTCAAATGCAATGGAGGTAAAAGAGAAAAAGCTTTTGCTACTTTTTGCTGTTCGGCCTCGGTTAGCACATGATTTGTTGGTGACATGCCGGCTTCAACAAATTTGGAAAAAATATATTCAGGAGCTTCTTTTATTCGACTGTTATAAAAAGAATACTCTTCATTAACATTCGTCTGGGCAGAAAGTTTACTAAAGAGAATGATATTTAAAAAAATAATAATTAATTTTTTATATCTCATAATTTGTATCTAAGCGTTTTAAAATGAGTGCTCGTAAACGTTCTTCATGCTCATCCCCCCAATTGCCAATAACAGAAATAACCGGAATTAGTGTTTTTCCAAAATCCGTCAGGCTGTATTCGACCTTGGGAGGCACAACAGGATAAATAACTTTTGATACCAGTTCATGCTCCTCTAATTCCTTCAGCTGAATATTTAAAACCCTGCGTGAAGCATCCGGTATTTTGCGCTGCAATTCGCTGGGACGTTTATGTCCCTGATCAATAAACCAAAGCAAACGTATCTTCCATTTGCCATAAAGTACTTCACCTATCAGATCAAGTCCACAGTTTAAGTTCGGTGTTGTTTTTCTCTCATACATAATGCAAAATTAAACTATATCCCAATCTGTGCAATAGGGGAAAAATTTATCCCTATATGAATCGTAACTCCGTACTTGTGAGGAACTAACATACTTCGGAGATTTGTACAAAAGAAATTTAAATCAAAAATAAGATGGATTATCAAAATGAATTATCAGGCAAAATCGCTTTAGTAACAGGAGGCACTAAAGGAACCGGAAGAGCAATTGCTGAAAGACTTTTAAAAGCAGGAGCAAAAGTTATTATTACAGCAAGAAACGCACCGGAAAAAGAAAACAGCAATCTGCATTTTATCCCTTCGGATTTAAGCAAGGCAGAAGGAACGCAAAAAGTAATCAGCGAAGTGCTGTCGACTTATGGAAGACTGGACATTCTTGTAAACAACCTTGGTTCTTCGGTAACACCTGCCGGGGGCTTTAATGCTTTAAGTGATGAGGACTGGGTATCAACTCTACAGGCGAATCTGCTTGCTCCTGTTAGGCTGGACAGAGGATTTTTACCACAAATGTTAGATAATAAAAGCGGTGTTATTATTCACATAGCTTCTATTCAGGGCAAACTGCCTCTATATGATTCAACTTTACCATATGCGGCAGCAAAAGCGGGATTGATAAATTACAGTAAAAGTTTATCAAATGAAGTTACGCCAAAAGGTGTTCGCGTACTAACTGTTTCGCCGGGATGGATTAATACAACAGCATCAAAAGCCTGGCTGGGCGAAATTGCAAGAAACGCAAATAGTACAGTCGAAGAAGCTAAACAAAGTGTTATGGATGCGCTTGGCGGAATACCGTATGGCAGACCTGCCGAACCGGAAGAAGTAGCAGAATTAGTTGGTTTTCTTGTTTCTCCAAGAGCCAGTTATTTATCGGGAACTGAATATGTAATTGATGGCGGAACGGTGCCTACAATTTAATAACATTAAAATTACTAAAAATGAATTTACCTAAAGTAATAACAGAATTAATTAATGCACAAAACAACTTTGACAGCATTGCTTACGCCGATTGTTTTTCTGAAACTGCCGTTGTGTTTGACGAAGGGAAAACGCATAAAGGAAGAGTTGAGATAGAGCGCTGGATTGATCACTCAAATAAGAACTATCAGGCAGTAATGAAACCTCTTGAATATACAGAAAATGGTACTTCGAGTGTTTTAACTGCAGAGTGTTCGGGTACTTTTGACGGAAGTCCTATTATTTTACAATTTCATTTTGATATTGTTGACGGACAAATTGAGTCTTTAAAAGTAACTGGTTAAAACCTAAATAAAGAGCGGCTTAATATAGGCCGCTCTTTATTTTTTATTTACTTTTTAACAGAATCAGTTTTAATATTCTGATTTCCTTTTTGTGTAGAACCCGCCGTTCCTGATCCCGTAGAACCTTCTCCCGTTGCTCCGGTTGTTCCATTCTGGCCATGCTGACCCGAATTTAGAGTTGCTGACGAATCTATTGCCGGACCTACAGTATCAACAGACATATCCATACTGTCCGTTTTAGAACCAGAATCTACTTTATTATTTTCATTCTTACAGGCAGAAAAAAATACTGCCAAAAGTATTACCATTAGTATTCTAAACTTAAATAAGGTTTTCATAATTTACTTTTTTACAAATTAAACTTCAGGATAAAACAATCATTTTCAACATATTCTGTATTTCACAATATCAACTGCATTTTTTATTTCCAAGGATCTAAAACTACCTTGACACAGCCATCTTCTTTCTTTTTAAAAATATCATACGCATGTGAAATTTCAGATAAAGGCAGTCGGTGCGTAATAATATCATCCAGTTTCACTCTTCCCTGCACAACATAATCTAATAATTTATCAATATGTTTATGAGCCGGCGCCTGTCCGCCTTTTAAAACAATTCCTTTGTCGAAAAACTGCCCTAACGGAAAATTATCATAATTAACCGGATATACTCCTAATACCGAAACAATTCCACTTCTTCTAACAGCGCTCATACAAGCTTCAAGGACTTTTATAGAACCTTTTTCAAAATTAATAGTGGCTTTAATTCTGTCTGTCAAATTTCTTTCAGGTTCAAAACCAACAGCATCAATACATACATCGGCCCCTCTTCCGTTTGTTAAAGCCCTAATTTGTTCAATCACATCTTTTGGCCCATCTTCCCAAAGAATAGTCGTCGCCCCGGTTGTTGCTTTCGCTTTGTCTAATCGGTATTGCAGCGTATCAACCACAATAACCTGAGCAGCTCCGCGAAGCCATGCACTTTTTGCACTCATAATACCTACAGGTCCAGAACCAAAAATGGCCACTGTTTCACCGCCTTTTACTTCTCCCCAATCAACTCCTGTATAACCTGTCGGAAAAATATCTGTTAAAAACAAAACCTGTTCATCTGATAAATCTTCAGGAACTATTCTCGGCCCGTAATTCGCATAAGGAACCCTCACATACTGCGATTGTCCTCCGTCATAACCACCATACAAATCGGTGTAACCAAAAAGCGCCCCCCCTTTTTCAGTCAAAATGCCACCTTCGGGGCCATAATGTTCAGGATTACTGTGTTCACAATTTCCGGGAACATCATGATTACAGAAAAAACAATTTCCGCATGCTATCGGAAAAGGAACCACAACACGATCTCCTCTTTTTAAATGTGTAACCGCCGAACCGGTTTCTTCAACAATTCCCATAAATTCATGACCTAAAACCATTGGCCTGGGCTGCGGAAGGCCTCCTGAATAAATATGCAAATCTGAACCACAAATTGCCGTAGAGGTTACTTTCAAAATAATATCGTCTTTTTCTTTTAATATAGGATCATCTACTGTATCGTACTTGATAGAGCCGGGACCATGTATAACCGCTGCTTTCATAACATTTTGTTTTATAATTAATTACGGCTAAGTAACTATTAATAAAACACTTAAGATTACAGTATTTATTTTAATCCTTACATAAAACGCTACTGGTAATCCTATAAAATTTAAAATGAAAACTAATAATTTAAAATTATAGGATTCTGTATAAAACATGGGAATTATAAAAAATAAAGAGTACAATTCTGAAAACAAAACATAAAAAGTAAGTTTATATTTATGATTTGGAATAAAAACGATCTTTTAAAAGCATCATCACTTATAGTAATACTGCAATCGCCTGATAAATAGTCCAGAGTGTGAATTTACAGTATCTATAACAGCAATTGTTTAAATCAAAGTATTAATGTAAAGACGATAAAGTCTATATTATAATAAAATAGATTTTATCGACTGAATTAAAATCATAAAAACTATGGTCTTGTTCCGTTAATTGAATCTTTATCCTGTTGAGTCGTGTTTACTTTAGACTTTCCAGTTTTTCTTTCTTGTCAGTACGCTGCTTGTTGATTGTATCCCCTTTTCTTGTAATGGGGCTTGTTTAAGTTTTTATTTTGTGTTTATTCTTATGAATAGTATCAGTACTCTGTTTTTGTTTGCAGGCGATCCCTGCGCTGATGCTAATCCAAAATATAAGAGCATATAAAAGCTTAAAATTAAATTTCTCATAATTTTAATTAATATTTTGATTTTCAAAACAATACTATTTTTGTTTCACTGCAAATTTTAGTGTTTCGCTTACCTTTTTTTCACCAGAAAACATTTAAATTATAAGATTGCCATAAAAGTTTAAAAAATGAATACTAAAACAGCAATAAAAAAAACAATATCAAATTCTAATTTTCCTGTTGTAGCAATAGGAACTGCTCCAGCGCAAATTGATTTATTAAAAAAAATAATTTCAGATTTTCCTGCAGATTCAGGAATGTCCTATGTCGTTTTCGAAAATTTATTTTCCTCACAAACTCCTAATCTTGCCGAATTACTTTCAAGAAATTCAAAAATTTCAGTTGTAGAAATCGTTCATGACATTAATATACAAAGCAATACAGTTTATGTAATTCCCGAAAATAATTTTTTAATTTGTGAAAACGGTTCGTTAAAACTTCAGCCAAAAACGCGAACCAGCAGAGTAAACAACGGTCTCGATCTCTTTTTTGAAGCTATATCACAAACCTATCAAAGTTATGCAGTTGGTTTAATGCTAACCTGGACAACGATTGACGGATCGGCCGGGCTTAAAAAACTAAAAGAAGCTGGCGGATCGACAATGGCAGTTCTTTCTAAAAAAGGATTTATACAAAACGCCGATACATCTGAATATATCGACTATTTTACAAATCCTCATGAGGTTTCAAACAAGTTACTTCAGATATACGAAAGCAACATAGCAACACATTCTTATGTAGAAGAAAAAAGCACACTACAGGAAGAAAAACAGCTGGATGAAATTATTAAAATATTACTTTTAAAAACAGGTACAGATTTTCAGCATTATAAGCACACAACATTACGAAGACGTATTTCTAAAAGAATGGTAGAAACACGAACAGAAACCATTGAAAAATACATTAATTTACTAAAAAACAATCCTATAGAACAAGATTTTTTATTTAATGATATCCTAATTCCGGTAACTTATTTTTTCCGTGACGAGGAGTCTTTTAATAATTTATGCAAAAGTATCTATCCCTTTTTAATAGAAGATCTAACAACCAATACATTAAGAATTTGGTCTGCGGGATGCTCTACAGGTGAAGAAGCATATTCACTGGCAATTTGTGCACACGAATATCTGGAAGAAATCAACCGAAATGATATTAAGGTACAAATCATCGCTTCAGATTTATCAGAAAAATGTATTTCAAAAGCACGGCTTGCAATTTATACAGCTCAGGATGTAAAAAACATTAGCAGCCAGAGACTTGAAAAATATTTTATCAAAAGAGATAACAGTTTTCATGTCAACAAAGTAATTCGGGATATGTGCGTTTTTGCCGTTCACGATTTAACAAAAGATGCTCCTTTTTCAAAAATTGATTTTGTTTCCTGCCGGAATGTTTTAATTTATTTTAATGCCGATTTAAAAAATCAGGTTTTGGCATCATTCCATTATGCGCTTCGTGAAAAAGGTTTTTTGTTTCTTGGAAAATCAGAATGGGCACAGCATGTTCCCCATTTATTTACGGATGTTGACAGATACGATAGAATATATGTACGAAAAAAAGCCGTGCAAAAACTTCCCAAAGAAATATTTGGTCCTTCTAATCGAAATATTTTAAATAAAATAAACCAAATTAACGACATTCATGCTGTCGAAAAAGATTATAGAAAAATCGCTTCGGATATTTTGCTGGAACATTTTTCTCCCCCGGCGGTGATAATCAACGAAGATTTAGAAATTGTGCATTTTCATGGCGATACAAGTCCGTTTTTACAGCCAGCGCCCGGAAAACCAAGTTTTAATCTTTTAAGTATGATACCGGATGAAATGGGTTTTGAACTGAGAAATAATATTTTAAAAGCCAGAAATGAGAAAAAAAATTTTTCAGGAAAGTTAATGACAGTAAAAAAACAGTCTTTTTTAACATCTTTTGAAATTGTTTATCTCCCGTCGCATACAGAATTGCTTCTTATTGTTTTCTGCAAAGTACAGGTTAATTCTGCAGGATCAGGAAACCATTCGTCGGAAATAGAAAAACAATTATTTCAGCTTCGCGATGAATTTAAAAAAGTGACCGAAGAACAGCAGATTTATTTTGAGGAACTCCAGACAACAAATGAAGAACTGGCTGCCAGTAACGAAGAATTACAAGAAGTAAATCATCAGCTTGAAAATTTTACTCAGGAACTACAGTCCAGCAACCAGGAGCTTTTGTGTTTAAATGATGAATTAAAGGACCGTCGTGAAGAATTGGCATCAATGCGAAATTTTTATGAATCGATTGTAAAAACCATTCGCGAGCCTTTATTTATTGTTGACAAAAACTTTATTATTAAAAGTGCGAATCCTTCTTTTTATAATTACTTTAAAACTACAGAAGAAGAAACAGAAGGTTTTTCAATTTTTGAGATAGGAAATTCACATTGGAACATTCCTGCTTTTAAAGAAGCTGTATTAAAAAAAACGGCTCAAAACAATGTTGTAGAAAATTTTAAAATACAATTTCATTTTGATCTCATTGGTAAAAAAACAATGCTGATAAATGCCGCGCCTATAATTGATTCGTTTCCAAACGGAATGACCTTAATTGCGCTTGAAGATATTACAGATTTTGAACAAAGCAGGCAGTCTTTAAAAGTAAAAAATCAGGAGCTGCAAACTTATAATAAACAATTAGAAGCCTTTACATCTGCAGCGAGTGAGAATTTACTTGAGCCTATTCGCAAAATTTCTATGTTTGCCAAAAAAGTTTTGGATACCGAAAAAGCATTAACAGAAACCGGAAAACACAATTTAAACCGCTTGTTAAGCTCTACTATGCATTTAAATCAGCTTATTGAAGATGTAATTGATTATTCTAAAATAAACTTTGGCCAGAGCGAACTAAAAAATACCGATTTGAATGCACTTTTAAAGAAAACAATCATTAGTTTAAGACCCATTATCAATCAGCAAAAAACAGAAATAGAAATAAACAAACTGCCTGCGCTGGATATTATTGCATCTCAAATACAGCAGCTTTTCAGCCATTTGATTACCAACTCTATTAAATATGCAAAACAAGACACCACGGCAAAAATCAGAATTGGTGCAGAGGAAGTTTCTTCTGATGAAATAATTGATTTTGGAGCTGATCCTGAAATTAATTATATCAAAATTTTTGTTGCTGATAACGGAATTGGTTTTCATAAAAACTTTGAATCCCTCATTTTTAACCCTTTTTACAAACTCGAAAACAATGCCGAACAATACAGCAGCGGACTTGGTTTGACATTGGTTCAAAAAATCGTTTATAATCATAAAGGTTTTATAAAAGTCGTCAGCGAACCCAATAAAGGCACTACCGTTTTTATATATCTGCCGTCTTAAAAATCAAATTTGCTAACAAATAAATCTCCTCAAAATGGAGATTTTTTTATTTTATGGCAATTGTAGAATAAACAGAAGTAATTGTATAAAAAAACCATTTTTTCAAAAATTAAATTTGGTTAAATGTATAATTAACGGTCTATAACTACCTAAAAACCTGAAAGGTAAGATCGTGTTTTTATATGAAGTTTTTAACTAATAAGAAACACCATGAAAAACTTTCAAGACGAAAAACAACGAGATTTATCCATCAATAAATCGGATGGAACAAACAAATTTTTAACCACAGATCAGGGCGTGAAGATTAATGATGACAATAATTCACTTAAAGCCGGAAATCGCGGCCCGTCATTATTAGAAGATTTTATTTTAAGAGAAAAAATTACGCACTTTGATCATGAACGAATTCCGGAAAGAATCGTACACGCCCGCGGTTCAGGAGCTCATGGATTTTTTGAAGTAACAAATCCAATTCCAGAATTAACCAAAGCCGGATTTCTTCAGGAAAAAGGACAAAAAACACCTGTTTTTGCCAGATTTTCTACTGTTGCAGGATCAAGAGGTTCTACAGATTTGGCAAGAGATGCAAGAGGATTTGCGGTGAAATTTTATACCCAAGAAGGAATTTATGATTTGGTTGCCAATAATATTCCGGTATTTTTTATTCAGGATGCTTCAAAATTTCCTGATTTAATTCATGCTGTAAAACCTGAACCTCACAATGAAATGCCGCAGGCTGCCTCGGCACACGATACTTTTTGGGACTTTATTTCGCTTATGCCGGAATCTATGCACATGATAATGTGGGTAATGTCTGATCGCGCTATCCCAAGAAGTTACAGAATGATGGAAGGTTTTGGCGTTCATACTTTTAGATTGGTAAATGCTCAGGAAGAATCTGTTTTTGTAAAATTTCACTGGAAACCAAAATTAGGAACACACGCTGTTGCCTGGGACGAAGCGCAGAAAATTTCAGGAAAAAATCCCGATTTTCACCGACAAGATTTATGGGAAGCCATTGAAATGGGTAATTTCCCTGAATGGGAATTGGGTGTTCAGGTGGTTCCAAATGAAGACGAAAATAAATACGATTTTGATCTTCTTGACCCCACAAAAATTATTCCCGAAGAATTGGTTCCTGTTACCATTGTAGGAAGAATGGTTTTAAACAAAAACCCTGATAATTTCTTTGCCGAAACAGAGCAGATTGCTTTTCATCCGGGGCATGTGGTTCCGGGAATTGATTTTACAAACGATCCGCTTTTGCAGGGAAGATTGTTTTCATATACCGATACACAATTATCAAGATTAGGAAGTCCTAATTTTCATGAAATTCCAATTAACAGAAGCATTGCTCCTATTCACAATAATCAGCGTGACGGACACATGCGTCAGGAAATCAATAAAGGACGTGTAAGTTATCATCCAAACTCTTTGGGCGGCGGCTGTCCTTATCAGGCAAAAATAGCCGAAGGAGGATTTGCAAGTTTCAACGAGCGTATTGATGCCCATAAAGTAAGAGAAAGAAGCGAGAGTTTTACAGATCATTTCGGACAGGCAAAACTGTTCTTTAACAGCCAGACACCAGAAGAAAAAAGTCATATTGTAAAAGCGCTTCGCTTTGAACTTGGAAAAGTAGAAACGACTGCCATCCGAGTAAGAATGCTGGGTTTATTATCTCAGGTTGATAAGGAACTTGCCGAAAAAGTTGCATTAGGTCTGGGAGCAGCTGTACCTCCAGTTTTAGAAACTCCTATAAACAAAGGCGTATCGCCGGAAACAGAAGAAAACGGAACTCAGGAACCACAAACGGCTGAATCTTCTGTTGAATCTTCGCAGGCTTTGAGTATGGTTAAAAATCCAACAAATTCGCCTACAATCGAATCCCGAAAAGTAGCAATTCTGGTATCCGACGGCGTTTCTGAAGCTTCTGTAATGAATATGAAAAATGCATTAAAAAAAGAAGGCGCAAAAGGCTGCGTGATAGCTCCTCATTTAGGTTCTGTTTTAACAGATACCGACAACGCAATTGCAGCAGAGTTTAGCTTCTTAACTGCATCGTCTGTATTATTTGATGCTGTATATGTACCTCACGGATTAGGGCTTAATGCACTTGCTGAAAATGATGATGCTCTGGAATACTTAAATGATGCTTACAAACACTGTAAAGTAATTGGTGCCGATGGAGAAGCATCAGAAATAATAAATTCCGCGCCTTTTGCAGGAAAAATTACAAACGATGATGGCGGTATAATTCTAACAAGCGAAATTGCCGGAGAAGGATTTGCCCAAAAATTTATTACTGCCATGACCATGCATCGTTTCTGGCAGCGCGAACCAAACCTGTACAATTAATCTAAAAAAAAATAAAATGAAAAATTCAGAAAAACAAGGTCAGACAAATGCAGCAAAACCAAAAGCAAGTCAGACAAAAGACATAAAAAATAATGCAAAATTTAATATCGTAGAACCTGCGCCTGATGCTGCCGAAGAATTAAAAGATCTATTCATAGACAGCTTAAAAGATATTTACTGGGCAGAAAATGCTTTGGTTGGCGCTTTACCAAAAATGGCCGCCAATGCATCGTCATCGGGACTTTCGGGAACTATTTTAGAGCATCTTTCCGTAACTCAAAACCAGGTTGCAAGACTGGAACAAGTTTTTGATTTATTGGGAGAAAAAGTAGAAGGAAAAAAATGCGAAGCAATGGCCGGTTTATTAAAAGAAGGTGATACTATTCTTGTAGAAACTGCTCCGGGCGCTGTACGAGATGCGGGAATTATTGCTGCTTCGCAAAAAATCGAACATTATGAAATTGCATCTTATGGTACTCTGGTTGCTTTTGCAAAAGCAATTGGCGAAAATGATGCAGCAAAATTATTAACGCAAACTCTTGCAGAGGAGAAAGAAGCCGATTGCTTACTAAACGACGTTGCGCTCAATTTAGTAAACATTGTAGCTGCAGAATAATTTAATACTGTTTCTCGCTGCTTTTATTTAAGCCTGAAAACACCTGTACATTGTGCAGGTGTTTTTTGTTACAACATAATAAACATCTGTAAATTACATAATTAGAGTACTGTTATATATAAAAAAATGATGTTTAGGCACTGTACTTTTGGCTATATAACAATCTAAAAAAATATATTATGGCAACTTCAACCACAAAGAAAAGCACAGAAAGTGCTAAGGCATCAGATAAAAAAACTGATAAAAAAGAAACTGCTTCAAAAAGCACTTCTAAATCTGCTCCGGCTGATAAAAAACAAACAGGATCAGCTAAAAAATAACTTTTAAAAAATAGTAATTATGAGTGTAGACGAAAGAGAAAATTACAATCAGGAAGATCAGGATTTTCGAGACAGAGAACAATATCTGGATACAGATATTGATGCACCGCCGGCAGATCATTCAATATCTAATAATGCCGAACCGGATTATGGAAATGATTTGGACACCCGGGAATTTGGCAGCGAGGAATTTGATAACGAAAACCTTGGCCGCGAAACAGATACCGACGAGTTTGACAACGATGAACTTGACGATGACGAACTGGATGATGAATTTGACAATGAAAACATCGACAGTGACGAGTACGACAATGAAGGTTTAGGAAATTTAGATGACGAAGATGGTACTAATCCTAATAGAAATTTATAAAAATAGAAAGCCGTCTGTTTAAGACGGCTTTTTTATAAATTTTGATTCTTTTTCGGATTTAGGGATTTCGTCATTTTGAACAGATTTTTTGCCGAGCCAGTATTCAACAATAGAATTTAATACAGACTTGAATTTCTCTTCATCAAAAGGAGTTATAAAATAACTTTGAGTAGGAATTGAATAAGTATCAATAATAAAACAATTTGCATGCTGAATTGAATAAAATAAACACGGACAGTTAAACTCAAGGCAAATGCTATTGTAATTCTTATAATTATCCTGCTTATTCTCTTCATGAAACTGAAGTACATTAGAAAACAGCAAAAAAAGCTCTGTTTTATTTGACGCTATATAATCCTGTGTTTCATTAAGAGTATTAAAATATAGTAATTCATTGCTTAGATTAAACTCCCAAAAAATCTGCGCAAAAAGATTGCGATCCTCTACATTTTCCTCGATAATTATGATAGGCCCTGTTTTAGTCATGATAATTATCTTTTTAAGTTTATAACTATTGAATATCTAATCTTACAAATTTCCGTATTACATATCCTTCATTTTATATAATTTCTATTCAAAAATTACATAATACCCATGTCTCATCTAAATGTTACAAAAAAGAGACGGGTGGAAAAAGGGAATTTTTAATAGATGATTTAGAAAAATAATGGCACTAACATGGAAATAATATAAATCGAGATCGAAATTATGTAAATACGATTCGGACTCAGAATTAACTTTGCGAACTAATTCTCACAAAAAATAAACGCATGAAAATCTACTATTCGCTTTCATAATTATAATAATATTAGTATCAACAAGTTTTAGCTGCACACTTATTCCTTGTGATGACGAAGATGATAAACGAGATCAAAAAGAAGCTTTATTACAAAAAACCGATACTACAAAAACATCTCAGATTGACTAAGTCTGTTTAACTCTAAAAATTTATATTATGGAAAATTCAAAAAAAACAGATAAAAGTAATCACGGCATTTGTAATACAAAAATTTACCCCGGAGATAATAATGAAATGGTCTGTGTAAAAATCTATCAGGGCGACTGGGGACATTGGGACGAAAAACCAGAGCAAAGCGATTTAGAAAGCGTTACTATTTCGCAGGAAATTATAGAGAATAAAGATGCTGATACGGAAAGTTGATTTATATCTAATGAATATTTTATTTTGTTAGAGAATCAGTCGGATGTTTTTTATGGATTTTCTCCACTCCCCTTTCTCTTATTATTTCTGCTGCATCGAGCATTTTAATGATATAAATATAAGGCGTTGTGACGTCAGATTCCGGATCTTCGGAATGCGGAGACAACGAATGTTCGACTATTTGCGTTAGAAAAAACGTAAATTCTTCTAGCGTTTTTTTATCAAATGCTTTTTGAAATACTACAAAAGGATTTTCATATTCTTCCTTCGTTAAAGAAGAAAAATGAAAAACTTTTTCGCTGCGCAAAGACGCTTTAACTTTCCATTTTTTGCTTTTCTTTTTTAGAAAATAACATACTTTGATAAAAAAGCTAAAAGCTGTATACAATACAAAAACATCCGATGGATTGTCTTGTTTGTAGACATTTCTATTATAGCAGTACATTACCGTTTCGGTTAAATTTTGTTTATAATAATCAAGATCTGCAAAGTCAAAAAAGGCCTCAATTGCTTTAAATGGATTTCCGCCTTCAAAACCAACCCAAAATCCGGTTTCGAAGGATATTTTATTCTTTTTCATACTACGGGGATTTAAAATTGAAGCGCGAAATTCTAATCTTTCAAAAGGATAATCTATTCAAAAAGTGGATATATTACCTGACAAAATTGATGTATTATGGGATATTTTTTTATCTTTGAAACTCAGGATTTTTAATCCAAATGGCTTTATCTTTGAGCTTTTAGAAAAATTGATATTCATTATGGAACAGAAAATACATCAGGGAAGAAACGTAAAACGTTTCAGAGAAATGCTAAACATTAAGCAGGAAGCTCTAGCTTATGATTTGGGCGAAGACTGGAACCAAAAGAAAATTTCTTTGCTGGAGCAGAAAGATGTTATTGAAGACAATTTGCTGAAACAAATCTCTGCTGTTTTAAAAATTCCTGTTGAAGCTTTTCAGAATTTTGATGAAGAACAGGCGGTGAATTTAATTTCTTGTAATTTCTCGGATAATGCAATGTTCAATAACAAGATTGAAGTTTTTAATAACAATCCGATTGAAGAAATCAAAAAACTTCATGAAGAGAAAATTGCTTTGTTTGAAAGAATGTTGAAGGAGAAAGATGAGATGATGGTTAGGTTGGAGAAATTGATTGGGAAATGATTGTTTACATAAGATATATTAAACCAAAAAAAAGAGACTTAAAAGTGTCTCTTTTTTTTGGTTATTTAATCTTTATGTATTCTACTTATAATTGATTCCAATGTTCCATCATGTTTATTGTCTTTTGTCCAATTTACTTGGTTCTTACTCACTTGTAAACAATATCCTTTCTTATCTTCACTTATTCTGTAATATTTTTTATTTTCTTTATTCGCATAAATTTCCTGATTATCTATCCTCCAATCTTTATTTTGTTTTTTCAAATCAAAAAGGTCTTTAATAAATTCTGAGCACGTAAAATACCTCTTATTCAAATCTTTATTAGTAGCCGTCTTAATTACTGCCTTAACTTTATTATTTATATATGCTGGTAAAGAATCATAATCTAGTAATTTATTTTTTACTATTAAGTTATCTATAGCTGAATCTATAAATTGCCATTTTTCAAATTCAGATCCTGAAATCTTTAAAAATTTAGATTTTTGTCTATCATCTAACCATTCAAAAGGTGCTTCTGGAAATTTTCCTCCTAAGAGCTGAAAAAAAATTATGCCTACTTGATATATATCAGATTGTCTATTATAAACATTTTGAACAACAGATTCATTTGGTCTATAAATTTGCGTAGATTTTGACGCAACTACTGAGTTTTCTGCATTTGAAATAAATTTTACCGAACCAAAATCAGCAATATAAGGTGTTTTAGTTTCTTGATCAATTAAGATATTTTTTGGTTTTAAATCCCTATGAAGTAAATTATTTGGATTTTTGTGCAATTCACTCAAACCGTTCAATATTCCTTGTGTGATATTTATAGCATCATAGAAGCTTACAATATTATTATCTTTAAAATTTTTCAAATCACCTCCACTGATCTCTGGTGTTAAAAAATAAGCATATTGCTGATGAATTATTTTTGCATCATAAATTTTTAGAATATTTGGATGTTCAATACTTTTAAGAATTAATGGTTCATTATGAGTTGAAACATCTTTATTATAATAGTAAAACTTTAGTGCTACTCTATCAGATAATAATTTTCTTTCACCAAAATATAATTCACCATTTGCGCCACCGTTAGAATATCTATCTATTACAATATCATCTTGTAATAAAATAAAATCTTTAATTATTTCGTCTACATTTTCGTCGCCCATTATTTAAGAATTTAAAATGTAGTATGCCAATTTTGAAGCTTCCGATTGATAACTAAATTGTGCAGCTATCCCTAAAGTATTTTTTTTATAAAAGGCACTTAAAGTTTTTGGAGAAACAAATTCGACTGGCTTATTTTTATATGCTTGAATAAAACCTTCTAACTTAAAAGAAATTCCAGAAGATGAAAATTGACCTTTTGAGCTTCTTGATAAAATTACAATTTTATCAATCTCTAGAGAATTAAAATGAGAATGAATAGTTTCTATACAATCAATCACTTGAGAGTGATTGTGGTCGTCATCAAGTACAATAGTTTTTACCTTACCTGTACTTTCAGTAATTTGATTATCTGAATCTTTTTCCAAAACAACGAAGATTATTTTATTAGATTTTATTTCAATTGCGCATACTTTCATAATCAATTTTGTTTAGTTTAATTTTATGTTTTTCGGTTTTTATATAATCAACTTCTTATAAATTATTATAATTTATTACAGTTAGCTATTATAATTATTAATCTTCTAAGATTTTAAAGTGCTTTTCCATACTCTCAATTTTTTCTATTTGAAATTTAGCAATACCCAAGCCAAGAGGGAAATATGGGTGAGCATTATTTAACTTATAATAAAAATCGATCACTTCGATCGAAGATTCTATTATATTGAAAATATTCTGATCAAGCATCTTACTATAAATGGCTGTATCAAGAGCTGTTTCTTTTTGAACAGTTTTCTGATGAACAATTTCATTACGCAGTTTTTCTAGATTTTTAAATGTATGCCAAAAAGGTTCCTGCTTTACATCTGATGAATTTAAAATTTTTGGCAATAGTATTCCAACTTTTTCGCTTGTTGTCATCCAACGTTCAATGTTGCTTTTGCTCCAAATTTCTTTTATTCCCTTTTCATTAAATTTTTCATGCTCAAAATCTTCTGGAATTGCTGCGTTTGAAAATGCTTCGACAGCTATATACGAAAATATGATACTAGTTTGTATTTCCTCAAAAAAATCATAAAGGTCTGATGTAGCATCAATGCCTATTTTTTTATTATTTTTAAACTTCGGAATTATTTTAGCATAAATAGATTTTGCTTTTTTGAGAGATTTTTTCATTAAACTTAAAGAAACAGAAATGCTATTTGGAGCAACATAACTTATCTCCTTAGAGTCGATAATAATTTTCTCAGTTGATGCCAAAAAATAAGTTTTTTTTTCTTTTTCCGAATAAAGTTTAATTGTTCGACTATCTCTAATATCTTTACTTAGCCAATTTTCATCAGTTGGTCCTCCAAATTGAAAATCATGATTAAAGTCATTATAATGTGTACTAGTTTTTAGTACAGATTCATGAAAAGAATCTAATACAAATCCTATTATTTCTAAAAGATGTTCTTTTGAAACCTCATGATCAATTTCAAATTTTAATAGTCGAATATCATTAGAAGTCAAACCTATAAATAATTTTGCTGAAAGAGTTTTTTCCAAAACTTTGTCTTGAAATAAAAATGATTTTACACAAAATGTTTCTAAAACTATCCTAAAAGTATCTTTATCTATATATTCAGAATTATCAATTGTCCAAGGGTTTTGTAAATGTCGTTTTAATGAACCAAAATAACGTTTTAAACTTTTATTACTTTTCGGTGTTATTATGAAGTCAGTATAAATTTTTCTTGTCAATTCTCCCATTGTCTCTATTTTTTTCAACTATAACAGTCAAATTATATATATCCTATTATAGTGTGAGTCTTTACTAGTTATAAATGACTATACATTATATAGTGTAGTCTAATATTTAACAATACTACACAAAAAAAACAGTCAGTAATTACGGTTTACCATAAATTTAGAATTGTTTTGTTTAGCGAATTAATTTGTGACTGTGTAGTAAGCAGGAATTTGGAAAACTCTCCAAAAACATCTCCTTTGGTGAGCAGAATTTTTATTTTCCTCCTCAAACTTAACAATATGAACATTTCTAATAATGAAACATTTTCATAAAAGATAAATCACTCATTATAATGTTTTTTCTCGTTGTAATAAGCTACTTCAGAAATTAATGCTGCAACAGCTTTTTTAAGAGTTACTTTATGTCTCTGACAAACATTTTCAATATCTTTTATTGCTTTAGAAACTTCTTTATTTTGATGGTGTAAAGTCGTATTTGGTAAATCATAAATCCAGCTTGTTGGAATATCTAATGCTACGTCCGAATATTTGTATTCATTAATTAAAGTGCTTTTAACCTCTTCCCATTTATCACTTACATCATAAGATAATTGGACTTTTCCTGTTGTTTCTGCCATAACTTTTATTTTAGTGTTTTTCAAATAAACAACTATTAAATAGACAAAACAATACGTGTTTATACTGTTTTTCAGCTACCGTGACATAAGGTTTTTTTTCTTTGCAAATCAATGACAACCAATATTTCCTTTTATTTTCTATTGAATATCTATGAATACAAGGCAAAATTTGTTGTTTTGGATGATCGATACACAGCCACTAAAAAGAAACATGGGCTAACAACAAATAAAAACAAAAATCTTTTACGATTTAAGCACACCAGATCGAGAACTAGCAATACTAGAAAGCAATTCCAAAGGTTCTACATAATAAGGATTTTTGCTAATTTTTCCATCCTTGATTACGTACGGTGTGTAAGCAATGTATCTGTAAGTGTACTTGGGCTGAAATTATATACAGAATTAGTTTTTAACAAATCAACAACAACCTAAATTCTCCGTCATTTTCTATTGGCGCTCTGTGAATACAAGGCAGCACTTGTTGTTTTGGATGGTCTACAGCCAGACGCCAAAGATGTCCTATACCTAAATTAACAGGTTCTGCATCTGCATGGAGTTGATAATGCAAATCAAAATAATTTTCTTTTAAAAAGTCTTCAAACTCTTCTTCTGCTCCATCGTGCAGTTCTTTTAGCTTTGCCCGAATTTCGGGAATCAGAATTTTTTGTTCTGCCTGAGCGTTAGAAACAATATCGCTTGCAGCTCCGTGATAGGTACATAAAAAAGTATCGGTTGCAATGGGCGAACGATCGACATGAAACGAATACACATCTGTCGAAATGAAATCAAATTCGTCGTCGCGCTCATAACACTTCAATAAATTAAGCGAAGGCGAAGCGCCAAAATCAGTTAATAATTGTAAGTCATTCAAGATTATTTCCCTTGCCATACTCCCCTTTTCTGAGAGCTGGAGCGCAATTAAATCTTCAGGAAAAACTTCGGTTATATTTTCTTTTAAGGATAATTTGGCGGCAATTTCGCTAAAATCGCCACCTAAATTTCTGTACCAGCAAAGTGCATTCATTTCTCCTTTAAAATGGGTATGAACAAGATCTGAGAAATTAGATACTACTCCTATTTGGCTGCTGGCAGAAAAAGTATTACTCATGGTCTTTAACTCCATTCCGGAAACTGAGTGGTATTTAAGTCGAGTTTTGCAATCGCTTTCATATCCGCATCATCTAGTTTAAAATCAAATATGATAAGATTTTCTGCAATATGTGCTTTTTGCGAAGACCTCGGAATAGCAATAATGCCGCGTTGGAAATGCCATCTCAAAGCTACTTGTGCTGTAGTTTTGTTGTATTTTTTGGCAATCTGAGTCAGAACTTCATTTGTAAAAAGTCCGTTACGGCCTTCTGCAAAAGGCGCCCATGCCTCTGTATAAATATTATGCTTTTTTAATAAATTATAATCGTTGGTTTGCTGAAAATAAGCATGTGTCTCAATCTGATTTACCACAGGTTTTACCTCAGCATACGACAAAAGATCTGTAAGCTGTGCCTGATCGAAGTTGCTTATACCAATAGCTTTGATTTTTCCTGCTTTGTAAAGTTCTTCCATTGCTTTCCAGGATCCTTTTACATCGCCTCTCGGACGGTGTATAAGATACAGGTCAAGATAATCAAGCTGCAATTTTCTTAGTGTTTCTTCAAAACCTTTTTTAGCATTTTCATATCCGGCATCATCGACCCATAATTTTGAAGTAACAAAAAGCTTCTTTCTGTCAATTCCGCTCTGTTTGATTCCTCTGCCCACAGCTTCTTCATTTCCATATACTTTTGCGGTATCGATAAGTCGGTATCCCGCTGTAATAGCATCGGCTACAGATTGCTGGCATACTTCGCCGCTAAGTCCGTAAGTTCCAAATCCTAGTATAGGCATTTTTACACCGTTATTAAGCTTAACATCCGGAATTCCGGCAGTATTTTTATCTGTTACAGTATTTGCCAATAAATCAGGCATACCAAACATAGATAAATAAATTCCGGCGGCTGTAGTGTTTTGTAAAAATCGGCGTCGGCTTATTTCATTTTTTGGGTTTTCAGAATTCATGTTTTTTTGGTTTGTTAGTCAATAAAATCAATTTCTAAAAGTATATAATATTCATGATAATTAAAATATTAAAATCCTGAAAGTTGGCAGCAATAACAGAATTACAAAATATCAATAACCTGCCGAAATTATGTATTCAAAATTTCTTTTCTTAATTTTTGTGTCAGGTTATTAATAAACTGCTGTTTATCTTCTTTTACTTTTTTCAAAAATTCGATATGATAATCTGAAAGCGTAAAATATTTTTCTCCCCATAAATAAATCTCTATAAGTACAGGCAGCAGATTAATTCCCTTTTCTGTAAGCTGGTAGAGTACTTTGGCCTTACTTTCAGGATGCTCATTTTTTGAAATAATGCCACTCGATTCTAAGGTTAATAATCTTGCAGCGAGAATATTAGTCGCAATTTTTTCATCTGATTTTAGAAAATCTCCATAAGTACATTGTTTGGCGTACATCAAATCACGCACAATAAGCAATGACCACTTATCTCCCCATATATCTAACGAACTGCTGACCGGACAAACCGATCTTTTTTTGATTTCTTTCATAAAATATTTTAACCACTTGCTTTTTGCAAGTGAATTTATTTATATTTACACTTTCAATTTGCAAGCAAATTTATAAAATTTTAAACTTTTTTAATTTCTAAAACCAAAGTTATGATATTAACAACAGAAAAAATCAGCGAACATTATTTGAAAGTAATTATAAACAATCCGCCTATAAATCTTTTTGGACCGGAATTTTCATTAGAATTGATGAGTCTTATGGACGATCTTGAAGCCAATGAGAACCTAAAAGTGGTGGTTTTTGAAAGTGCAAATCCAGACTATTTTATAGCGCATCTGGATATTTTGGGAGCTTCAAATTTTCCTAAAGGCGAAGGAAAAACAGGACTGTCGAAATCATGGCCGGATATTGCCAAGCGTTTGGAACAGGCACCATTTGCAAGTATTGCTTTAGTAAGAGGACGTGCAAGAGGATTAGGAAGTGAATTTATACAAGCAATGGATATGCGTTTTGCCAGCAGAGAAAAAGCATTTTTCTGCCAGCCAGAAATTGGTATAGGTGCTTTTCCGGGCGGCGGCGGAATGGAAAGACTGCATCTATTAACCGGTAAAGCAAGAGCTTTGGAAATCTTATTAAGCGGCTATGATTATGATGCAGAAACGGCTGCAGCGTACGGGTGGGTTAATCGTGCTGTTGCAGATGCTGAATTAGATACTTTTGTAAATAATCTTGCCAATAGAATTGCTTCATTTGATAAAAAAATTATCACTGCTATTAAATCTATTATTAATGACAGAGCTGTAAATCCAACAAACGCACATATAATGGATACGCAGACTAAGTTTTTTGAAGCATTAGCACAGCCAGAAGCTGCCGTTAGAATAAAATCACTGTTTGAAAAAGGATTACAGCAAAATGGTGATCTGGAATTAAATCTTGGTAGCAGACTTTAAACTATTAAGTTTTAAATAAAAAATACTCTGCCGCAATCCTGATATTGATTGCTGCAGAGTATTTTCTTTTATTTATCAGTGAGCCATTAGAAAAGGAAAGCAAATTCAATAATTTGCTCTCTATAAACTCAATACTAATTTAATTACTATAACTAGTTAACCATTTTGCTTTAATAGCAGCACGTGCTTCTATAAATTCTTTGTCGGTTCCCTGTGCGATAGCATCAAGTGGAAAACGAAGTGGTCTCTCTCCTTTTTTCATGTTTACCAATTCCAGAATTCCATCGGCAATAGTCTGCGGATTCATTTCAAACTGAGCCATTTTTCCAAATAATGCTGTACCTAAGGCATTGAATTTTTCTGCTGCCGCGTTTCCGTATTCATCAACAATTTCCTGTTTATCTGCATTAATTCCGGTTTTAGAACCGTTGGTCATTTCGGTAGGATAAACACCCGGCTGAATGCTTACATTTTCTATTCCGTAATCGGCAAGTTCATCCTGCAAACCTTCTGTAAAACTTTCTACTACAAATTTTGAAGCCATATACGGAATCATAAAAGGAAGTGTGTGCCCGCTTGCTCCGGTAGTAATATTTATAATAAGTCCGTTTTTCTCTTTTCTCATAGAAGGCAGAACAGCCTGATAAGTACGAAGAACACTGTAAACGTTTACTTCAAACATTTTACGAACCTGATCGATTGAATAACCTTCAAGCAGACCAAAACCACTCACGGCTGCATTATTAATAAGTACATCAATTTTTCCGTATTTGATAAGTACTTTTTCAATAGCCTCTTTTACAGAAACATCATCTGTAATATCAATGTCTATTACTTCGATGTTTGAAAGCTTAGATAGCTCATTTGCAGCCGCAGCATTTTTATCTTTTGTATTGCGCATTCCGGCTATTACAGAATGACCTGCATTTGCCAATGTTATAGCGGTAAGTTTACCAAATCCTGAACTTGTACCTGTAATGAAAATTGTTTTTGACATGATTTCTAATTTTAAATGTTATAAAATTTTGTTCCTTTTGAACATTACAAAGTTGCGCCAAGTACAAAACCTGTGCATTGATTAGAAATAAGTAAAAACTTGATATAGATCAAGAGTCTGCATTAAGCATAAAAAAAGGAGTTCAATGCTCCCTGATTATTTTTTTGCTGTTTGTTTTCGTATACGGCTTAAGGTTTCGGGCGTCATGCCAAGATATGAAGCAATCATTGTTTGTGGTATTCTTGAAGCAAATCCCGGATACTTGGCTATAAAGTTTAAATACTTTTCTTCTGCTGTAAAACTCAGCGAAGCCTGAATTCGGTTTTGGGCTGCTATAAAACTCTTTTGCAAAATAGCATTTACCATATTATTAAAGGCTGGAATTTCATTGCAGAGCATTTCAAAATTCTCATGTGTAAACAAAACCAGTTCGCTGTCTTCGATGGCATCTATATTAAAACGGGACGGCTGCTGAAACATCAGACTTTCTCTGTCGCCTGTCCACCAATTCTCGATACTGAAGCTGTTTACATGCTCACTTCCTTTTTCATCAACAGAGTAAGTGCGCAGACAGCCTTTTGTTATAAAAGCATCGTATTTCCAGATATCGCCTTCCTGTAGCAGATATTGTCGTTTACGAAGTTTTTTAATAATGGCAAACGATTGTATATAATCAGATTCTGACTGTGTCAGCGTTGTTTTATCCTCTAGATATTTTTGAAATACTTCATACATGACTGTAAAATTATATAAAAAGTTGATTTAAATTATTTTTCTCATCTCCAGAAATTTAATTTAATCTGATAATGCATTAATAAATCTCCAATATATCGTAAATTTAAAATTCTCTGAAACAACATCTTGTCATTTTATAAGGAGTACACAAAAATTTAGATTGGATTTTTCTTAATGTAGATTAACAGATAAACCTGCATGAGGTGTCTAAATTTGTAAAAGAAATTTAACAACATCAAATTATAACTGAAATAATATGGAAACGATAAAACTGGAATTAGACGAGAAAAAACACGGCGCTTTTAATCTTTATGTTGATGGCAAAAAACAGGGTGAAATGACGGTAAGCATTAAACCTGATTTACTGACTGTTTATCATACGGGAGTTGAACCGGAAGCCGAAGGGAAAGGTTATGCAAAAAAACTTCTGGAAGAAATGGTATCGTATGTTCGTGCCAATAATTTAATGGTTTTACCGCTTTGTCCGTATGTTCATGCCCAATTTAAAAGACATCCGGAAGAATATCAGGATATTTGGAAAAAATAAGTAAAATTCTTTTTAGCCGCAGATTAAAGGTTTAAAAAAGATTTTAAAATCGGCGTGAAAATTTATTTTCTAATTAAAAAAACACAATAATATGAATACAGAAATCTTAACCGACGGCGTGCCTTTAAACGAAGCAAAAAAGGCTTTAATTATGATTCACGGCCGTGGTGCAAGTGCTCACGATATACTTTCAATTGCAAGACATCTTAAAGTAGATGACTTTGCACTAGTTGCGCCTCAGGCAGAAAACAGAACCTGGTACCCCTACTCTTTTTTAGCTCCTTTAAATGAAAATGAACCTTCGTTTTCAAAGTCATTAGAAGCTATTCATCAGGTTGTGGTTGCGATTCAGCAAAACGGAATTGAAAAAGAAAATATTTATTTTCTTGGATTCTCACAAGGAGCATGCCTTGCTTTAGAATTTACAGCAAGAAATGCTGCAAAATACGGAGGTGTTGCTGCTTTTACCGGCGGTCTTATTGGTGATAAAGTTTATGAAAACCATTATAACGGTAACTTCGAAAACACACCAATTTTTATAGGAACAAGTGATCCTGATTTTCATGTTCCTGTAGAAAGGGTTAACGAGTCTGAAGCGGTTCTTCAAAAATTAGGTGCAGATGTTACTAAAAAAATCTATCCGAATATGGGACATACTATTAGTCAGGACGAAGTAAATTGTGCCAATGCATTGATCTTTAATAAAAAATAATGATTACGATAACACGCATTTACAGCGACAGCAAGGGAGAAAGCCATTTTGAAGATTTTGAAGTTCCGTTGAAAAACAATGGTGACATAGGATTTCTTTCTGATGATGAACCTGCAAAATCGATCGTTTTTAGGGAAGTTAAACCTTCTTACGATTATGATTTTCATAACGCACCAGACCGTCAGTACATTGTTCTGCTGGACGGCGGTGTAGAAATCGAAACCTCTTTGGGCGAAAAAAGAAAATTTGAAACCGGATCTATTCTTCTGGTAGAAGATACAACAGGAAAAGGACACAAAACAAAAAATATTGAGCCTAAACTTAGAAAATCAATTTTTATAAAATTATAAACTGCCGGCAGATTGCCGGTTTTTTTATTTATCAATCATTCATTTAATTTTAAGAATGTCTGTACTACTTTTTAAATAAAACAGTCTGCTTCCTAAAAATGGCGATATATCGTAAAAGCAAAAAACCAAATAACAACAAAAACCTCATAAACAACAACTTAACCGAATTGGAATACTATTTGGTTATTGGTTTAAGAATAACAAAATGAGGTTTTTATTTCTTAATCTAGGTTAATCGATCCAGAGCTATAATGGAGGTAAATTTGTATAAGAAATCAAAGAGAAATCAATAACAAATTTAATATTACAAAATACCATGGAAAATAAAATTTTAGGCTTACACCATATTACTGCAATCGCAGGTGACGCTAAGAGAAACTTCAACTTTTATTCAAATATTTTAGGATTACGTTTCATTAAAAAAACAGTCAATTTTGATGATCCCGGAACCTACCACTTTTATTTTGGTGATGAGGTTGGAAGTGCCGGAACAATTTTAACTTTTTTCCCTTGGGGAGAAGGAATCCAACAGGGAAGAAAAGGTTCTGGAATGGCTACAGAAATTGGTTATTCTGTTCCAAAAGGAAGTTTGGATTTCTGGCAGAAACGTTTTGAAAAATACAATGTAATTTACAATAAACCAGCTGAAAAATTCGGAGAAAAATACCTTACTTTCTTAGATCCTGACGGTTTAAAATTAGAATTAATCGAATCTAAAACTGAGGATAACAGAAAAGCCTGGGAAACTGATGAGGTAAAAGCTGATGTGGCTACAAAAGGTTTTCACAATATTACCCTGACTCTAAACGACATTAAACCAACGGCTGCGGTCTTAACAGAAATATTTGGTTATAAATTAATCGATCAGGATGTAAACCGTTACCGTTATGCGACAGATGCTGTAGAAAATGCAGCAATTGTTGACTTAGTAGAACTTGCTGATGAAAAACGTGGTTTAAATGCAAATGGAACTGTTCACCATGTGGCTTTCCGTGTAAAAAATGACGAAATTTTAATGCACTTTCGTGAAAAAATCGAAGCTTACGGATTGTCTATTACACCACAAATCGACAGACAATATTTCCACTCATTGTATTTTAGAGAACCGGGAGGCGTTTTATTTGAAATTGCCACTGATAATCCTGGTTTTACAGTAGATGAAAGCTTAGAAGAATTAGGTAAAAACTTAAAACTTCCTGCTCAGTACGAACCACAAAGAGCGGCTATTGAAGCACATTTGGTTAAAATTAATTAATCAAAAACATTTTGGCAGCAAATAGAAGCATAAAAAAGAGTATTTTTATTACAAGAAATTGATATTCAATATTTTGATTTATTTTTCTATCTGCTGCTTATCATTTCCCTCAAACAAGTAATCAATAAAAAAATTATATATCATGGCAAAAATAGCATTATACGGATTTGGCCGAATTGGAAGACAATTTCTTCGAATCGCCTTAAAAAACAATCTTTTTGTTCCTGAAGTCATTGCTGACATTCAAGATATAGATTTACTCGGAGCACTTTTCAGCGTAGATTCTAATTACGGAAGGTGGCACGAAGAAGTAAAAACAGCCGATGAAAATTTTATTATTGGAGACAGAAAAATTCCGTACAAAAACTCTAAACTTGAAATTCCGGACTGGAAAGCTTTGGGAGTTGATCTTGTTGTAGACTGCACAGGACGTGCGACAAATAGAGAAAATGCACAAAAACATATCAATAACGGAGCAAAATATGTTTTGGTAAGTGCACCGAGTAAATCTTTGGCAGACTGCGATGCGGTGCTTTTAAGAGGAATTAATCTGGAAGAATTTGATGCAGCCAGCCATAAAATTATTAGTATGGGAAGCTGTACCACCAATGCTCTGGCGGCAGTTGTAAAAGTAATAAAAGAGAATTTCGGAATCGAATACGGTTTATTTTCAACGGTTCACTCCTACACTAACACCCAATCGCTGACCGATCAGCCTATGAAAGACAGACGTGATTCCTGGGCTGCGGCAGAAAATATAATCCCATCATCATCCGGAGCGGCAAAAGCACTTCAGTTTATTTGGAGCGATTTAAAAATTACCGGAAAAGCGTACAGAGTTCCTACCAAAACAGGAAGTATAGCCGAATTGAATTTGGTTACAACCAAAGACTGTTCTGTAGAAGAAGTGAATGATGCTTTTAGAAAAGCAGCTAAAGAAGGCGCTTTAAAAGGTGTTTTGGATGTTTTGGAAGAACAATGGAGTTCTGCCAGAATTGTGGGCGATCCTCACTCTTCCATTATCGATTTACCGCTTACCGCAAAACAAGGTAACTTACTTTCTGTAGCAGCATGGTACGATAACGAATGGGGTTTTGCTAACCGACTTGCAGAAGCTGCACAATACATTGCAGCAAAAATCTAAATAAAAAAGCCGGCTAATTCTTTTTAGCCGGCTTTTTACTTTTACCCATTCTCAAAACGATAGAAGAAATGAGTCGTTAAAATTCTATTATTTTAGTTATTATTTTTCCACACTCCAGAGAGCGCTTTAATTTCTATATCTTTGGCAAATAAAGGTGTTTCTTCCTGATTGTGAGCTGTAACATTTTGTGTCATGGATGTTTTTACAGGAGTTAAATCCAGAATACCTGCTGTTTTAAGCAGAGAAGAGAATTCATCTGTCATTAAAACCTTTACAATATTGGTAAACTGAGAATTTTTATCTGTATGTTTTTCTACTTTTATTTCCCAGATTATGCCAAGTTTAGTTCTTCCGAAAGGAGAAAATGAATCAGAATTTGAAATGACTTTACAATAATCTTTCTCTCCAGTTTCTTCTATATAATGCTGTACCAAAAGTGTATCGGCAACTTGTTCAACGTTAATAGACATTCTTTTACCATCGGTAGAAATAGAATTCCCAGCCGCGATGTGCCCTTTTGAACAAGCTTGATATTCATGGCTTTTTAAATTAAACAGCCATTCACTTAAGTTAATGCTGTCAATAGGAGCATTAATAATGGCTGTTGCAGCACTTTCTGAAATTATTTCCATACTTCATTATTATTTAGGAGTATTAATAAATTCTTCCGTAGTAAGCATTGCATGTCCATAATTGGGAAAGGTAATTTCTACCGTAACTCTTATTTCTTCCCAGTTAAATGCACCAATTCCATCTTTTATGAGCGTTACATGATATCCCAGTTCTACTCCGTACCTTGCAGTTGAATCTATACAGGTATTTGCTCTCATTCCTGCAATCATAATATGGTCAATATTGTGTATGCGAAGTAAAAAATCCAAATCAGTATTAGCAAAACCGCTTGCAGTCCAATGATTTTGAGCGATCAGATCGCCAGACTGAGGCTGAAGTTCGGGATGAAACTCAGCGCCCCAGCTGTTCTCTTCAAATAATACAACATTTTTACTTCCCTTATGCGAAGGCGAGAGAAATTTCCAGTTTAGATAATCTCCTTTTGCTGTATGGTGATGCGGTGCATATATAATTTGTATTTTTCGCTCTCGTGCGCCTTCGATAAGTTTTTTGAGATTTTGTACCAAAGAAATTCCTTCTACCGTTTCTTTTGCAGCGTGATAAAGTTTTCCTCCTTCTGATAAAAAATCATTAAATGGGTCAACTAATATCAAGGCTGTTTTTGAATAATTATTTGTGTCCATTTTCAATTTTAAATAATTAAACGGATACTATTATGATTTGATAAAATTGAGAATATCAGCATTAACTTTATCAGCATCTGTTGTTGGTATTCCGTGACAAAGTCCCGGATAAGTTACTATTTTTCCGTTTTTTACAATTTCGATTGCTCGTAAAGCTGTAATTTGATATGGTACAATCTGGTCGTCTTCGCCGTGAAGTATAAGCACAGGTACATCAACAGTTTTTAAATCTTCGGTGAAATCTGTTTCAGAAAAAGCTTTAATACAGTCAAAATGAGCCTTTATACCGCCCATCATTCCCTGACGCCACCAATTGTCCTGAATACCTTTTTTAATGTTTGCTCCTTCTCTGTTATATCCGTAAAACGGAAAAGTAATATCCTGATAAAACTGTTGTCTGTTGTTGGCCGTGTTAAAACGAATATCGTCAAATACTTCAATTGGTACTCCGTTTGGATTTCCTTCATTTTTAATCATATACGGTGTTACAGCACTAATTAGTATAACTTTTGAAACTCTGTTTTTACCATATTTTGCCGCATAACGAATGGCTTCGCCGCCGCCTGTAGAATGCCCAATATGAATAGCATCTTTCAAATCTAAAAATTCGGTAAGTTCTGCTACATCAGCTGCATACGTATCCATTTCATTGCCCGAATACGTTTGTGTAGATCTTCCGTGTCCTCTTCGGTCATGTGCAATTACCCTAAATCCCTGATCTAAGAAAAATAACATTTGTGCGTCCCAGTCATCTGCCGATAAAGGCCAGCCATGGTGGAAAAAAATTGGCGTTCCGGTTCCCCAGTCTTTATAATAAATCTCTGTTCCGTCTTTTACTGTAATCTTGCTCATTTTATTTTGTTTTAAATGTTAGTATTAATTTCTGAAGTTTATAATTTTTCGTACCATTCTAAAATGAAATCTGCTACTGCTTCCCAGCCTGATTCACCACAGATAAAATGACTTTTGCCCTGAAAAATCTTAAGGTCAACGCTGCTGTTTCTATCTTTATATTTTCTGGCCAGTGTTGTTGTTAGAGACGAAGGAAAAATAGCATCACTGCCGCCTCCAATAAATAAAATAGGTTTGTGCGGCTTACTAAAATCAATATTAGAAAAAGAATTTAGTACCAATTCACGGCTTACTTTATAACTTTCCGGAACTGCAATACTTTCAAAAGCATTTGCTCTGTCTCGTTCCGGCAGTGTATTGAAAAAACATTTGTCATACCATTCACGACTGCCCATAAAATATTTTTTGGAAGAAAAGAAACCAAATGCAGGTATAACCGATTTTAATGTTGCAAATGGAGGAAATACATTTTTAGGCGGTGCTCCGTCTATACTTACTGCTGCCGCTGCTTTATCTAATTCTAATAATTTCATGGCTGCCATTCCTGCCATAGAATGCCCAATGATTAAAGGCTTTTCCGGCAATGTGTCGATGAGTTTTATTATATTGTTTACCACATCTATAAAGCCAGTTTTCGTAAGATCAGGATGAACTTGTTTTCTTAAATCAGAAGGAATTCCATCATGTCCCGGATTAGCAGGTGTATAAACAGTATAACCTTTTTGTTCATATCGTTCTTTCCACTTTTCCCAGCTGTGCTGGTTTACAAAGTTTCCATGTATCAGGATAATAGATTTTGATTTTGTCATAAGATTAATATTTTAATTGGATATAGGTTTATGAATATGGATGCATCTCTTAATAAAAATCTAATTGGCAGATACTGTTTTCAAACATTATGATTCAAATGCTGATATGAAATACCATAAGCAAGTTGTATGCTAAAACATTAACAAACTGATTATCAGTATTATAAATTTATAAAAATTAATCTAATTACTATATTTCGCTAATATTTTTTTGATTGTCGTGAAATATAAATAATATGATTTGTGACAGTTGTAAAAAAATTTCTTTATATATTTTTAATAAAAAGAAAAAAACAGGATTGCAATAAATTTCTTTATTAATATTATATAATGTTCTGTGTATTAATTTTTTATTAACTTTAACATCCCCATCTCAAATTGCATCGACTATATAATCTGACCATCTAAATTTATAAATATGAAATGGTTCGTTACTTTAAAAACAAGATTTAAGAGCAGGTTTTCAAAATCCGGTCTTAAGGAAAGTTCGGTTAATTTAGAGAAAGGGAAACAGCTTTATTTAACAAGCCGTTTTCAGGAAGCTATCGTGCATTTAAACAATGCTGTTAATTCTGAATTTGATTCAACTCTTTACGAATTAAGGGCAAGCTGTTTTCAAAAACTGGATTATCATTATAAAGCAATTGAAGATTTTGATAAAGTAATCGAATTTAATCCTCTTGAGTTTTCATATTACTACAGCCGGGCTGTTTCTAAAAAAGCTATTTACGATTTTACCGGCCAGATCGAAGATCTTCATAATTGTATTCATTATTATAAAAAAAATAAAAATATCGAAATGGGTCTTTTAAAAACTGTTGAAAATGATTTAATTACAGCTTCAAATCATATAGAAAGACTAAAACAAAATATTCATTCGTTTCATAATACATCTTACCTCGAAATAAAATCTTTAATAAGAGACTGTCTTCAGCAAATCAAAAAAATTAAGCCTCGAAATGCTAAACTAAGAACGACGATAAAGTAAAACAGCTAGTTTTTATATCATTTTTTTCAACACCTGTTTAATCTTTCGCGAGTTTAATGAATAATGCTGTGAGTGGATTTTTTTTAAGTTGTACTAATAAATTTAAAAAATAATGAGGGCTGCTGACAAACTGTTGTCATTATGCCAAATTATTTTTGCCGTATAACTTAAAAAAAAGAAACATGAATTTAGTATCTATTCGAATTATTACGGCGCGTTTAAATGAATTAGTAAAATTTTACGAGCAAATTACCAACGTTACTGCCGTGCAATACACGCCAGATTTTGCCGAAATCAAAACGCCTGCCACAACTCTGGCTATTGGAAGTACCAAAACATTAGCATTCTTTGGCGGTGATGAAATTGCAAAACCAGCGCAAAACAGCAGTGTTATTATAGAGTTTAAAGTTGATAATGTAGAAAAAGATTATGACAGATTAGCCGATTATCTTCAAAATAATATTGTGCAAAAACCTACGACTATGCCATGGGGCAATAAATCGTTTTTATTTCGCGATCCAGATGGCAATCTTGTTAACTTTTTTACTCCTGTATCGGCAGAAGCAGCAGCAAAATTTAATAATCAAAATTAATTGTATCTAGAAATTCAAGCTGTATTTCAAACCAAGAGCTGGTACAAGGCATTATTAAAAATAAAAAAAAGAGCTTTAAAAGCTCTTTTTTAATTATTTACGTACTACAGCTATGCAGTTTGATTTTGTTTGAATTCTTAATTAATAATAAACAGAAAGCATGATTTTAGAATCTGAACTGTCAATTATTTTTTCAAGTCTTTTGAAAAATAATTCGCTTACCATTGGGCAGCCATGGCTGTTTATGATATAATATTCTTTTTCATCATCCGGAACTTCTTTGTAGCAGTGTAATACGATCGCTCTTTTTAAAGCATTGTTGTTCGTTTGATCCATACCGGCAAGTCTGAAAGCTTTTCCAAAAACACCTTTATATGATTTCTCAACAGAATAACGGCCTAAAGAAGTACAGTTAGAATTTGGAGCATTGCTAAACTGAAGAATATCGCCTTTAATTCCTGTTTCTGAACCAGAACCGTGTGCAACTAGTCCCTGATCAATGATTCTCTCATTTTCCAGATCATATACAAAGAAACGGTTTTTTCCAGATTTGATTTTCATGTCTACCAAGAAAGCTATTTTCTTGTTGTAGCCTCTGTTTGCAGCAGTAAAAGATTTGATTTCGCTGACATGTTCGTTAAGCCTTACTAATTCAAGCTCGGATAAAATGTCTTTCTTGTCCGTTACGTTGTAGGTTGTAAAGGAACTTAAAGAAAGAAGAAGTGCCATAAAAAATATTCTCATAAAAAAGCAGTAAAAATTTAGATTAGCAGCAGATTTGGGATCTCATTATCAAAGATTTACAATCCTTATTATCGATCTTTGACTTTGCAAAATTATGTACAAATTTTATATAATTCCCATGTTTCTAATGTTAAATATATTATAAATATTTGATTTAATGACACTTATCATAAAAATTCTAATGAAAAAAGTTTTCAAAAACGAAAATATTATGTCAAAATTTTTATCAAAAAAACTCAATAAACCTTTATAAACAAAGGCTTTACGTAATTTAATTTTATAAAAAAAAACGTCTGAACCTTTTTTTAACTGAATTAAATTTTAACACTTAAATATTTAAGATTGAAAAATGGATGTTTTTATTGTTAAAAAAAGTATTATTTTTAATAGACATTCATTCTTTACTTATGACAGATAAATCACAACTTCGCAGTTCCATTTTTAGACACCTTGACGGCTTAGCTGCTGCTCCGGTGGCAATTGCCTTAAAAAACCATGATGTTTTAGAATTTATCCTAAACAAAAAGAAAGTACAGCTTACAGAACTTGTAACTGTTTTTAAAGCAAACGAAGGTTACCTGAATGTGGGTTTGAGGGTTTTGGCTTCGCAGGGATTTTTAGATTATGAAGTTGATAATGTTTTGCAGGAAATTACAATTTCAGTAAATCAAAATACAGAAACCGCATTTTCGATGTTTCATCTTTATGAGGACGTTGTCGATTTACTCCAGTTTTCAATGCAGTTTCATGCGCGTCTTTTTGAAGATGCACCTTTTGAAAAACTAAATAGTATTATTGAAAAATATAAGAACAGATACGGAATTGTACCGTCTAATGATAATCTGACTAATGCTATTGAGGAGCAGATTTTAAAACATATCGAAGGCTATTTGATTGGTCCTACTATTGTGCGTCTGGCCATGAACGGCATGTTTCATAAATATTTTATGGAAACTTCTTTCAGACCCGAAGAGTTTCATAAATCTCCTGAAAATTTCAAAAAAATACTTGATTTCTTTGTACATCTTGGATGGTTTCTGGAAAAAAATGGTAATTACCAATTTACCGAAACGGGCTTATTTTTTGCAAAAAGAGCTACGGCTTACGGCGTTACAGTTTCATATCTTCCCACATTTGCTAAAATTGAAGAATTAATTTTTGGCAATCCTAATATTTTAAGGATGATTGGCGATGGTGAAAACGAAATTCATGTCGATCGCGAAATGAATGTTTGGGGAAGCGGCGGCGCACATGATACTTATTTTAAAGTTGTTGACGAAATTATTATCAAACTTTTTAATCTGCCAATTGAAGAACAGCCAAAAGGAATTTTGGATATGGGCTGCGGAAACGGTGCTTTCCTGCAGCATATTTTTGAAGTAATCGACAGGCAGACTTTGCGCGGAAAAATGCTTGATGAATATCCGCTGTTTTTGGTTGGAGCCGATTATAACCAGACCGCGCTGAAGGTAACCAGAGCTAATTTAATAAAGGCCGATATTTGGGCAAAAGTAATTTGGGGCGACATTGGACGTCCGGATTTGCTTTCTAAAGATTTAAAAGAAAATTATAATATCGATCTAAAAGATCTTCTTAACGTAAGAACCTTTTTAGATCACAACAGGATTTGGGAAGACCCAAAACACATTGATAAAAACCGAATTAGTAAATCTACAGGTGCATTTGCGTATAGAGGAAAAAGAATCAGCAATAATCTGGTAGAAGACAGCTTACTGGAACATTTACAAAAATGGTCGCCTTATGTTCGCAAGTTTGGTTTGCTTTTGATAGAACTGCATACCATAAATCCTAAACTTGCCGCTGGAAATTTAGGAAAAACACCCGCAGCGGCTTATGATGCCACTCATGGTTTTTCTGACCAGTATATTGTCGAAATAGATGTTTTTAATAGTGTTGCTGCAGAAGCTGGATTATTTTCGGATAAATCTATTTTTAAAAGATTCCCTGATGCTGATATTGCTACTGTCAGCATTAATTTGCTGAAGGGAAACTAAATCAGATTATTTTATAAAAAAACCTCCAAGATCAAATGATTTTGGAGGTTTTTACTTTGATAACTCTTGTAAAGAATCTTATTTATTTTGCATCAAACCAAAGTTTTGTAGTCAGCAGATCTTTTCCCTGAGCAGCAATTGCAGCCTTGTAACTAACTCCGTTTAATGATTGTTCTGTTCCCGGATAAAAGAAACGAGAAGGAATCTGTCCGTCTAAAACTGTTGCAGGACCAGCTGTTAATACCGGATAATCAAGTCTTCTCCACTCTGTAAAAGCATCAAGACCTTGTCCGTAAAATGCAATCCATTTTTGTGTACCAATTGATTTTGCATAATTTGACGCATCGTATTTCACGCTTGCCTGATTTAGGTAAGTAGAAATTGTTGCAGCATTTGTAATTCCAAATTGATTAAATGAAGCCGTAATTGCATCATTATAAAGTTGTTCTGCATTTCCTGAAATATAACCGCGGGCAACAGCTTCTGCAAGATTAAATAATGTTTCAGAATAAGAAGCAATTACTGCAGGCGAAGATGAAGTTAAGAAATAAGTTCCCGGTTTTGATGTTTTGGCAAATCCCTGGCTGTTGGCATCACTGTTTGATAATCCGTTTGCTCCTCCAACATATTTTCCTACCGTTGCATCTGATGGCAATTGTGCGTATATAGGCAGACGCGGATCTGCTAAATCTGTTAATTTGTCAACCAGAGTTTTAGATATACGGAAATCATCACGAGTTTCAAACCAGGCAGAAGCCGGGTTTTGCTGAGGCGAACTTGTATAAGTAAATTTAAAAGTATCATTATTACTGCTCAATACACCTGCTGCATCGCTTGTTGCATCGATGGCAGCTTGTTTAGCCAAAGCCGGTTCTTTATCAGAAATTCTCAATGCGATACGAAGACGAAGTGAATTTACGAGTTTCTTCCATTTTGTAATATCTCCTTTGTAAACTAAATCTCCTGTTACCGATCCGTTTGTTGTTCCCAATAAAGACTGAGCTTGTTTCAAATCTTCTAATAATCCTGTATATACTTCTTTTTGAGTATTGTAAGCAGGAGTTACTTTTTGACCTGCTTCTTTATAAGGAATACTTCCGTAAGCATCTGTCAGCAATAAAAAGGTCCACGAACGCAGTGTAAGCGCAATTCCTTTGTAATTTGTATTGGCCTGATCTGCAGGGAAATTTATAATAGTATTCAAATCCGTAATTAAAGTTGCATATCCGGTATTCCACAAAGATGTGAAAGATGTGTTTGATACATCATATCTGTCCGGTTCCGTATACTGAATTTTAGCCCAATGCTGAACAAACAGCAAAGATGAGTTAAAATTATTATCTGAACCCCAGTATAAATCGGCACCTTGTTTTAATGATCCTGTTAAAAGATAAGGAGCCAAAGGTGTTTCGGTTGCATTTGGATTTTTATTAATTTCATCCAGCGTGTCACTGCATGAAGTCATCGTCAATGCAAACAGTGTTATATAGGTTAATTTTTTTAGCATGATTCCGTTTTTTTAAAATTTAAGATTTAAATTAAGGCTGAAATTTCTCGTTGTTGGCAGAGCTAAACTCTCCAATCCTTGCGCATTTCCGGTATTAAAAGCTGTTTCAGGGTCAATATTTGGGACATCTTTGTAAATAAAGAATAAGTTACGGCCTGCAGCGGTAATACTTGCTCCGTCAAACCCAATTTTTCTGGCAAATTTCTTGTCAAAATTATAAGTAAGTTTTACTTCTCTTAATTTTACAAAAGTTGAGCTGTAAATATAAGCTTCACTGATATTGTATGATGCTTTATAATATTCCTGTGCACTGATTACCTGAGTATTTGGAGTTCCGTCAGCATACACTCCTTTAAAAATCATTCCATCATCATATACTGTTGCTCCGTTTGGAGCAGTTCCGCTTGGTAATAACGTTTTTGTAGAACCATTTATGTAATAGTTTAAACCACCGTTTGCAGCATCACGTCCCGGTAGAGTCTGAGCTAAAACTCCTGTATAGTTGCCAGTTCTGTTCGTTCCTGAGAAAAGTTCCCCTCCTACGCTTGCGTCAACAAGAACAGATAGTTCCAGATTTTTATAAGTTAATGTATTAGTAACACCAGCCAAATAATCAGGTGTATAATGTCCTAATACTTTCTTCTGCGGATCTGCTTTTGGAAGTCCGTTTGCACCAACTACAATATTTCCGTTTGCATCACGCAGATAAGCTGTACCATAAAGTGCACCATAAGCCTGCCCTACAGATGCCAAAACATCTACACCTCCAGAAGAACCAATTGTATAGTTTTGAATTTGTTTGTCGTAATCCAAAATCTTCACTTCACTTATATTTCTAGAATAATTTACACCAACATTCCATTTGAAATTTTCAGTTTGGATAGGATTTCCATCCAATTGAACCTCTATACCATGGTTATTGATTTTACCAGCATTGATTAATTGCGAATTATAACCGCTTGAAGCTGTTGTTTTAATTTCCAAAATTTGGTCAAAACTGTTTGTGTTATAATACGCTACGTCAAAATGCAGTCTGTTTTTCCAGAAAGAAGCTTCTAAACCTACCTCTGTAGAACGTGTTGTTTCCGGTTTAAGGTTCTCATTAAGTTTCTTTTGAGAAGAAGTCTGAATCGGGTTTCCGTCAAATGCAGTCTGGAAATTATAAACTGTAGACAATTGATACGGATCTGCATCATTACCAACTTCAGACCATCCGCCACGAACTTTTAAGAAATCAAGCGTATTGCTTTTTAAGTTCAAAGCTTCAGATAATATCAAACTTCCATTAACAGAAGGATAAAAATAAGAACGGTTACTGCTTGGTAATGTTGATGACCAGTCGTTACGAGCCGTTAAGTTTAAGTATGCATAATTTTTATATCCCAATTGTGCCGAAGCATATGCACTATATACTCTCAATCTTGAATAAATATTTGATGAAGTCAGCGGATCACGAGAATTCGTTAACGTATACAAATCCGGTACTGCTAAACGCGGTGCTTTTTGATAGTTATTTGCATCGCTGTGGTTACGAATATTGAAACCTCCAAGAGCATCTAAACTAAAGTCATCGTTTAATTTTTTAGTATAAGTAAAAATACCTTCTGTGTTTTGTTCGCTCACCGTATAAGCATCTTCAGCATACGATCCGTAAGGCGTTCCGTTTGTACCATACTTAATTTTGTATTTTCTGCGATCATTGTAATAATCAATTCCTGTGCGGAATCTAAAATTAAGATCTTCGGTAATTTTTGCATCTAAGTGAATATCTCCAATGATACGGTTACGCTGCTGGCTTGTTGTATTGTAATAAGCGTTCCAATACGGGTTGCTGTAGTAGCTGTTGTTCCAGTTAACGTTTCTATTGTCTTTCAGCTGATTGATATCAACCTGACGTCCAAACCAAAGAAACTGAAGCATTACACCCGCAGCACGGTTACCAGACGGACCACCAGGAAGAGCCGGAGCATTCGTAGTGATGTAGTTTCCGGTTACACCAACTTTTATACTTTTATTAATTTGATAATTAGAGTTAATGCTGAAGTTTGTTTTGTTTACTTCACTGTTAGGCACTGTTCCTAATTGTTTTTGGTTATTTACCCCTAAACGAAAATCTGATTTATCATCTGATTTTGCTACAGACACACTATTATCATAGGTTAGTCCTGTATTAAAAAAGTCTTTTACGTTATCTGGATGCGCTACAAAAGGTACAGCTTCTCCATTTGAATAAAATTGAGGAATAAGGCGCCCGTCCATTTTAGGTCCCCAGCTTTCATCAACACCATCGTTAATTCCGCCTCCTTTTCCATCCACAAAACTGAATTTTCCGTTAGAACCCTGTCCAAATGTATTTTGAAAACGTGGTAAAGTAGTCACCTGAGAAAGGGTTATACCTGTGCTAAAGCTAATTCCAAGACCTTTCTGGCTTTTTCCGGATTTTGTCGTAATAAGTACAACACCATGCGCAGCACGCGATCCGTAAAGTGCTGCCGCGTTTGGACCTTTTAGTACCGTTAATGATTCAATATCCTGTGGATTTAAATCGGCAATTGCATTTTTGAAATCTCGTGTAGCACCGCCAACGCTTCCTAATTGTGAGTTATCTACCGGAACTCCGTCAACCACAAATAAGGGCTGGTTGTTTCCTGCAATAGAAGTTTCTCCACGAATAATAATACGGGATGATCCCATATCTCCTTGCGAATTGGTAATACGAACACCCGCTAATTTACCAGTTAAGTTATTTAAAAAGTTAGTTTCTTTTGTATCAACTAATTCTTTATTTTTAAGTGACTGCGTTGTATATCCAAGTGATTTTTTTTCTTTTGAAATACCAAGTGCCGTTACTACAACCTCTGATAATTGATTTTGTTCCTGAGTAAGACTTATTACAACTGCGTTTTCATTAACTACTGTTTCTGCTTTTTTATATCCAAGAAAACTTACTACCAGTGTATAAGGAAATTTTTGTCCTGTCTGGAAAAAAAACTTCCCGTCAAAGTCTGTTAAAACTCCGTGCGTAGTGCCTTTAATATTTACAGAAGCACCAATAATCGGCTCCTTTGTAACAGCATCTATTACGGTTCCTTCAAGTTTTGATTGGATTAACGGCTTCGTTTCTTGTGCCTTAATCCCTATGGAAATCAACAAAATACATAAGCATGTATATATATTTAACTTTTTTTTCATTACTTTGTTTTAGTTTAATAAATAAGGGATGCCGAAAACGGATTTACTCCATTCTCGCTTCCTTATAGAGATGTACAATTTCTTTAAGCTTCGCCATTTCTGCTGCAACAGAAATGGTTTTTTTATCTGCAACACATTCGTTTTTTCATTTTTTTCTTTTTTTGGATTACTATTGTTTTAATTGGCCTGTATAATATTTTAACTCAAAGTTTTACGTTTTTTAATTCTGAAAATTGTTGCGAATTTGAGGGAGAAATATTTGCGAACGCAGTAATTACCTTATATTCTACTAATTTGATAGAACAAAGGTAAATTAAAATTATTAACTCAAAAATTTTAATTAAACTTTTTGCAAAAAAAATGTTAAGCAAATTAATTCTAAAAATTTAAAACATTATAAATAAGATAGTTAACCTAAAACAATATTTTTTGTTTGGTGTAAGATTTTTTCTAAAAGAATAAACGTTATTAAGTCATGTTACACAGGATTATGATTTTATACCATAAAAAAAACAACCCGAAGGTTGTTTCATTTATAAAATATTTAAATTCTCTTTAACCGATTATTTCACAATCAATTTTTTAGAAACATTAAAAGCATTAGAATTAATTGTAACTACATAAATTCCGGCTGATAAATGATGATTGATTTTTGAAGAAGCATTGATTTTGTTTACCAAAACTTTTCTTCCGTTAATATCTGTAACTGTTACTGTTGCAGCATCGCCGGCTTCTAATTCTGGTAAAACAATATTAAATTCATTGTTAATTGAAGGATTCGGATAAATATTAACAACAGAATTCTCAACCGTAACTTCAGCAGTATTCACTTTTTTTGATGCCGAAGTAGACTGAAACTGCCATTGTGCGCTTTCCCAATTGTTTTGACCTCCATTGTATTGAGCAGAACCATTTAAATTCTCGATATGAATCATCGCTCCTGTCTGCCATCTGTTTTTAATTCTTACATACGTTCCGTCAACATTTTCGCTTGACCATTGTGCGCTCCACCAGCTGGACTGACCTGCTGTACATTGCACTGCACCAGTTAAGTTTTCAATATGCATTACATCTCCTGTCCCTACATTTTTTAACATATAGTAAGTACCATCAATCGCAACTTTTTCCCATTTGTAATTATTATTTGCTACAGTTGGGCCATATCCTACATTATTACCGGCATCATATAAATAATTTCCAGTCCATTTGTTTTTAATTGTAAAGTAATTTCCAGTTGCGGCATTAACGGTAATCACTGCCGTACTAGTTTTATTTCCGTCTACGGTAGTTACTGTAATGGTTACTGTACCGGCAGAAACTGCTGTAACCAAACCAGATGCATTAACTGTTGCTACTCCAGTGTTGTTTGAAGAATAATTAACCGATTTATTGGTAGCGTTTGATGGTAAAACTGTCGCTGTTAACTGTTGCGTTCCACCTACGGATAATGTTGCTGTTGAAGGGCTAAGACTTACACTTGTTACCGCAACGTTTGATGTATTGACTGTTATTGCAGATGAGGCCGTTTTGTTACCATCCTGAGTCGTTACCGTAATTGTTGCCGATCCTGAAGCAACTGCTGTTACTAAACCTGAGCCGTTTACCGTTGCTACTCCCGTATTATTTGAACTATACGTTACATTTTTGTTTGTAGCATTAGCCGGAGAAACGGTTGGTGTTAACTGCTGAGTAGAACCAACGCTCAAAGTTACCGCAGCTGGCGAAACTGAAACGCCCGTAACCGGAACATTTGTAGTAGAGCAGTTCGAACTTTGTGTCCATGAAAATGTGCCAATCGCACTGGTTTCTTCATTAGTTGCTGCATTTCCGCCTCGGTTAGAATAATTCATATTACAATAGGTTCCATTTCCTGCAGGTGAACCAGCAATAAGAACAAAATAACCTCTTCCCCAGTTTCTGTTTAATACATTATTGTTTGGATATTCTTTACCTGTACCGTTAACGGTTATATCTTTAAAGGAAAGATTGTAAATACCGTCTCCGGATCTTTTGCTTATAGAAATCGCATCATTTCTTGAATCTATAATATCGATGCTGTAAAGCTGAACATTTTTTACCTGACTTACGGCATTTGTAGCACTAAAAATATCAATTGCCGCTACCGGATTATTATATGTATCATTAAAAGTTCCGCAGGCTGTTATTGTAATATCATGAATTTCGTGCATTCCGTCATTGTTAAATGGTGCACCCGGGAAATTATTACTAACTCTGATTCCAGCTTCCAGATTGTCTTTAATAATTAGATTATAACCTTTGTTATTTTTTCCGCCGTAAATAGCAAGACCGCAGGCACGCCAGCAGTTTTCTGATGTATTGTATCTAAAAGTATTATTGATACATTCCAGCCCGTCTGCAGACCAAATTGCCTGATCGTCGTCTCCGTTATTTCTAAAATTACAATGTTCTACAATCGAATTTGCGGTTCCTTTACAAAGGTTAATTCCATCGGCATAATTGTTTCTGAAACGACAATGCGATAGTGTAAATCCGTCTGCAATTGCAGGTCCTCCTACGTTGTATTGAGCAATCCAGGCACCGCACTCAAAATGTTCTGCCCAAATATTTTTTACCGTAGAGCCGCTTGTAAAAACTCCATTTATCGCTTTATACGAATTACTTCTCGAAGCCGAATTTGTGGTTAAATAAAGATCGCTGAATGAAATATTACTGGCATTGGCACGCAATCCTCCGTTTAAACTGCTGGTGTTGGTAAAATTAATCTGTGTGTACCACATTCCTGCACCAATTAATGAAGTATTTGCCGACCCAAAATACAATTCACGGTTAACGTTATAAACGCCGCTTGGAACAAATATTTTTTTACCGCCGTTTGCATCAATAAAAGTCTGAAGATCACTTCCGTTTCCGGAATAAGTTACAGATCCTGACGGAGCCGTAACCGCAGTTGGAACAGGTTCCATTTCAGCAAAATCCACATGAATATTACCCGATTCTCTTACCAGTTTTAAGGTACCGTTTACACCAATTTTTGAAGGAAGTTTGTAGCGAACTTCATCAAATCGCATTCTTGGATTTTGATTTGTAATTCCGTTATTGTTCGGATTTCCGTTACTCCACAAATATTCCCAAGACCATGTAGAAGTCAAAGTAAGCGTTGTAAGCTTCGTATTTCCGTTGTAAACCCCAATAGTTCCTGACTGTCCATCCGGAACACTGTAGCGAATTACAAGTCCGTCTGCAGCTTCTGTAAGCGTCCATTGAACAGTCGCATTTGTGGCAGACATATTCACACACTGCTGATCTGAAGCTTCAGACTGAAGATCAGCCTGACTATATGATTTTGGAGTAACTGAAGCCCCGTTCGACAATTGCCCTAAATTGGCTTCGTATCTTTTGTACGGCGCGTCATAATAACCACGCTGAGCATAAGAATTTGAAGTTACGAGAACGAAAAAAAACCATAGTATAATATGGCAGTATTTGTCTCTTTTAAAAAAAATAGCATGTAATTTGTTTCTCATAAGTTTTGGTTTTTTAAATAGTTAGTGCCTCAAAATAAGGTCATAACGAAACTATACTTTTAAAAGAAATTAAGGAAAAAGTGGACAAAAAATCAAGATTCATACAACGATTTCGTTATGATAAAAATCTAATAATCAAAAACTTACAATTTTAAAGAAAATAAAAAATCAAGAATGAGTATAGATGAAAATTTGATAATTTAAGACTCTGTAAATGAGAATATAAAAAAAATAAAGGCTTTTTTTAATCATATTCACTTTCTGTAATTTAAATAATGAATTATTTTATATACAGAAAATGGGAAAATATATTTAAAAACTTATTCTTCTCAATTTTGTAAATTCGATCAATTGACATACTTTCATTTCTTCTAAAAAGAAAATTAAATCATGAAACCTTTACATATAAAAACTCCGAAACTTATTATCCGACATCTTGTATTATCAGACTTATCAGATTTTATTATTTATCGTTCGAATCCTGAAGTCACAAAATATCAAGGCTTTGACGTTATGACAATCGATCAGGCAGAAGATTTTATAAAAGAGAATTCCGGCAAATATTTTGGAAATCCCGGCGAATGGGTTCAATATGCAATTGAAAATATCGAAACTGGAAAACTTATCGGCGATTGCGCTATTAAACTTGACCAATATGATTCCAGAATTGCAGAAGCCGGCATCACAATTTCGCATCTCGAACAAAAAAAGGGTTATGCCAAAGAAGTGCTATTGGGTATTTTAAATTTTTTATTTGATGAAATAAAAGTTCACCGCGTGGTAGAAATTGTTGATGCAGAAAATACTGCTTCAATTAATTTATTAAAAAGCATTGGTTTTAGAGAAGAAGGGCATTTTATCGAAAACATTTTTTTTAAAGGAAAATGGGGAAGCGAATTTCAATTTGCAATGCTCAAAAGAGAATGGGACGATAAAAACTCTTAAAAACATAACTCTTTAATGATTTGAATTGCAAATTATTACTAAGCGATTTTTTCGTAATTTTGTAAAAATTCAAAATCCCATGAAACGTTCCGGTACAGCTGACCTCCCATTACATTATGGACAAGTTCCACTATGGCTTTCTGAACGCATGGCCAAACTTGGTTTTGCAATTGTAGAAACAATTGCCATGGAATTTTCTACTTCAGAAGTAATCAGTAAACTTAGTAATCCGTTTTGGTTTCAGAGTTTTGGAGCCGTTATGGGAATGGACTGGCATTCATCCGGTATTACAACTTCTGTACTTGGTGCTTTAAAAAAATCGGTAAATCCACATTCAAAAGAACTCGGAATTTATATTTGCGGCGGTAAAGGAAAACATTCACTTTCAACTCCGCAGGAACTTTTATTTGTGGGAGAAAAAACAGGACTTGACGGCAGTAACCTTGCCAATTGCAGTAAACTTACAGCGAAGGTAGACAATACGGCTATTCAGGACGGATTTCAGTTGTATCAGCATAATTTTATTGTTGATAATAAAGGACAGTGGGCTGTTATTCAACAAGGAATGAATCCTGATTCTAAAACGGCAAGAAGATATCATTGGCATTCGCAGGATTTAAAATCTTTTATAAACGAACCGCATACTTTTATTTATGGTGAAAATCAGGGAAATATTTTAAATCTTACAGCTCAGGCTGCTTCAAGATCAAGAGAAGGTATTTTAGAATTAACCAAAGAATCTCCTGCAAAAATCATGAAAGAAATGCAGTATCTCTCTATGCCTTCACATCATGATGTGAGAATGGAAGATGTCAATATGAAAAGACTTGGTGCAATGCTTTGGACAACTCACGAAAATAAACCTGAGGATTTTGAAGAATTACTCCTTTTAAAAGGAATGGGACCAAGAGCTTTGCAATCATTAGCATTGGTTAGCGAAGTTATTTACGGCACTCCTACCCGATTTGAAGATCCTGCCCGTTTTTCTTTTGCCCATGGCGGAAAAGACGGACATCCGTTTCCGGTTCCTGTAAAAATCTTTGATGAAACTATTACCACACTGCAAAGAGCTATTGATCGTGCAAAAATTGGAAATAGTGATAAAATAGATGCTATTAAAAAACTTTCTGAAATCTCCAGAAAAGCCGAAGAAAATTTTACTCCTAATTCTAATTTTGATGCACTTATTCAGAGAGAGCGGGATAACTCTTATAAATACGGAGGAAAAACTGTTTTTGGCGATGCCAAACCTCCAAAAAATAAACCTTCAAATCCAAGTAACCAACTGGAGTTGTTTTAAAATCCAGAATTCACATTTTATCTTACATTTCTGAAACATAATAGCTTAATTCTATAAAAAGAAGGTTTGAGGCTTTTCTATATTTGGCTGATTATCAATATTGATATATCTCAAAAATTTTTAGAACTCAAAATCTATTATTATGGAAGTTAAAAACACAATATCGCGCCGCTCTGCCTTAACGGGTATGGGAGCCGTACTTGCAGCCGCAGCATTTAACCCCATTCTTGCAAACGGCTTTGAAAATGCTGAAACACAATCAGCAAACGGATCAGAAGATCCTACAACAAAATACCCGCGTCCGCCATTTAAAGAACAATCACAGCCCTGGCCGGGACTTGTAAGTAAAATGGATCCCCGCCCGGATCATGGTGAAAAAAGTTATAAAGGCAGCGGACGGTTAAAAGGACGCAGAGCTTTAATAACCGGAGGCGATTCCGGAATGGGAAGAGCCGCAGCAATTGCCTATGCCAGAGAAGGCGCCGATGTAGCAATAAATTATTACCCTACTGAAGAAGAAGATGCCAGAGAAGTAATTCAGCTTATAAAAGCCGAAGGACGCAAAGCTGTGGCTATTCCGGGAGATTTACGTAATGAATCGTTTTGTGTTTCGTTGGTAGAACAAGCCGCAAAAGCTCTTGGCGGTTTAGATATTATTGTGAATAATGCGGCAAGACAACAGACTCATGCCTCTATATTAGATATTTCTACAGAGGAATTTGACTGGACGATGAAAACTAATATTTATGCACCTTTCTGGATTATTAAAGCCGCACTTCCCTATCTTAAATCTGGTTCTTCTATAATAGGAACGAGTTCTGTTCAGGCGTATGCTCCTACAGAAGATTTGTATGATTATGCACAAACAAAAGCGGCTACAACAAACTATATTAAATCGCTTGCAAAACAGCTTGGCCCAAAAGGAATTAGAGTAAATGGTGTTGCGCCGGGACCAATCTGGACCCCGCTTCAGGTAAGCGGTGGAGCAACAATGGAAAAGTTAAAAGAGTTTGGTTCGCAGACTCCTATGGGAAGACCGGGACAGCCTGTCGAACTTGCTTCTATTTATGTTCAGCTTGCTGCCAATGATGCAAGTTATGCCACAGGTCAAATCTATGGAGCCAGCGGCGGCGAAGGCAATCCGTAATCTACAGTAAATCATTGCAATAATATAATAATCATCACACATCGTATAACATGATTTTTTATTATGATCGTAATTTTGAAATAGAACCGTGGGATAATATCTCACTAAAAACAAATAGTTATGCCTTGGTACAACGGAGATTATCCTCCATCTTATAAAAATCAGCCGTTAGAGTTACGGGAAAAAGCAGTCGAAATTGCAAATGCCCTGCTTCAGGACGGTGCTGAAGAAGGAATTGCAATAGCCACTGGGCTTAAGCAGGCACGTGAACTTTTAAAAAATCATAAAAGTGAAAAGAATGTAGAAGAAGAAATGATAGAAAATATGAAAGGTAAAAGTATTGAAGAAGCTACAGATCCTTCAAAACTCTCTGATCTTTAGATTATTTACTCTCGAAATTTCTACAAATTTAAAATCAAACAATAATTAAAAACTAATAATTATGGCAAGAGATAATTATGATAACTATGATCAGGAAGATCATGCTTATTACGCAGCAGACGATTCCATACATTCTGAAACTATGGAACAAAAAGATCCGGCTATTAACCAGCATCAGGACAATTCAAACAGACACAGCTACTCATCAGATCATTTTGAAAGAAGCAGCGATAACGATTCGGATGAGAATGATACATCTGATCCTTACTTTCAAAAAAATGCACCAATTGCGCAGGATCTTGACGATGAACTGAAAGGCAAAGAGAGTGACAGCGATGATGAGTTTGATAACGATGCCAACAGAAGAACTCTCGATGAGACAAAACCGGATGAAGATGAGGATGATGATTATTAAATCTTGTCTTCTAAAACATTAAAAAAAAGCTTCAAAAAGAATCATGATTCTTTTTGAAGCTTTTTAATTCTAATTCAATTGAAAAAACCGGAATTAATCCGCCGCATATTTATTATTCCAATACAGCATTAATAAAAGTGTTACAATGATACACGATGCTGTTCCTTCAAAAAACAGAGAAAGACAATAAGAAGTTACAGATGGCTCACCGCCAAACATAAAAGCTGTTGATAATGATTTTACATAGTGGTTTCCGCCTCTGGCATAACTATAAATAAGCAATGCAATTATACTGATTACAACAGCGGTAAATGATGTCAGCATTGACGAAATTGCATTGGTAACAAAACCATTTTTTCCTTCTGCAAGATTCATTTGCAAACTTCTGTTAACACCATAAAAAATGAATAGTACGTTTAAAAGTCTAAGATAAAAGAGTTTCGAAAGGCCTAAAAGTTCCATTAAAAGGAAGAATAAAGCAATCCCCACAAATATTAAAAAGCCGTTAATTATTTCTTTTGGTAATTTCATAACTATCATTTTAATTATACAAAATATTAATAAAGAACATGTTACAACAAAGTAACTAAAGAAAAAATCATAACTATTTTAGAATTAGCCCTTATAGTTATAAGATATCCATTAAAACAAAAAAAGCGGAATAATAATCCGCTTTTTTAATTTCCGCTATTTGTAGATTCGCTTCCGGTACTGCCGGCACCTCCGCTATTATCATTTCCGGGATTTTTGTATGATCCATCATCTTCAAAATCCCTTTCATCTCCCCAATCTCCTGTATTTGGCTTTTGAGCCGGGTCATTATTATGAGTAATTCCGTATTCTTTATCTTCTTCGGGGATTTCTATCCTGCGAAAAAAGTCTTGGATCTACTGTGGGAGTCCAGATTTTATGTTCATTGTGGTTGTTTTCATCCTGAAAACGATCACTGTGTTTCTCTCTTATATCCATCGTAAATTGTTTTATGTGAATTATTTTTTTTCTAACGCTAAAGTTGATAAAAACACGCCACTTAAAATTATAAGATTTACATAGTTTTTTACAGTTTTACTAGTTTACAAATAGTACTAAAAAATTGAAAACTAAATAGATATTGTATAAAATCGCAAAAAGATTCTATAAAAAAATATAGGATGCGATAATTAAATTTATGCAAAATTTGAACATTTCTAAATATAAAATTATAACCTCATGGAGAACAACAAAAAAATGATCAACGAGCAAATGTCAAATGAACGAACATTTTTATCCTGGATTCGCACCGGAATAGGAATTATGGTTTTCGGATTTGTAATCGTTAAATTTTCATTGTTCGTAAATCAGCTTCCGGCTGCTTTTTTTAAGGATTCAAATATTCCTAAAAATGGTTTTACAATAATTATTGGTATTGCACTGGTTTTAACAGGAGCGCTTACTATTGTTTTGTCTTATTTAAAATACAAACAAACTCATAAACTGCTTCAAAAAGGTGAATATCTCTATTCAACTTTATTATTGACTGTCCTTACAGTTGTAATTTTTTTAATGAGTATCATTATAATTACCTACTTAGCGATTGCCGCGTATCCATTTAACTTTTCTATATAAATAGCACATAACAATCTGTGAATTATATAATTACCTAAACAAATTACTATAATATTTTGATTTTCAATAGCTGTAATTTTATTATTAAATTTAAATAACAGCAATTCGATTCTTAAAATTCAGAAAACATATTCTAAAGATTATTTAATAACATTTAAAAACATTTATTATGAATACAGCAACTGCCAGCATATCTCCAAAATCAAAATCATTTTTGAAAAAGAATGTATCTGCATTAGAAAGAATTTTAATGATTACCAGCGGAGCATATTTAGTATATGATGCATTATCGCATGAAAACAAAAATATAACAAAAGCCAGTGCGGGAAGTGCAATGCTTTTAAGGGGAATTTCAGGCTATTGTCCGGTATACGACGCAGCAGAACATTTGATGAATGACAAAGCTTCTAATGTAAATATTAGAATTAACAGCGTAATTAATAAACCTGTAAGTGAAGTGTATGCTTTTTGGAGAAACCTCGAAAACCTGCCTAAATTTATGAACCATCTTGATTCTGTAAAAACGATTACGCCAAGTATTTCTGAATGGACGGCTAAAGGTCCTGCCGGGATTGGAAAATTAAGCTGGAAAGCCGAAATTATAAAAGATGAAAAGGATAAATTATTGAGCTGGAATTCTCTAAACGATGCCTCGATTAAAAATGCAGGAAAAATTATTTTTAAACCAAAAGGCAATGCAACAGAATTAGACGTTACGATTTCGTACCACGCTCCATTGGGAGTCGCAGGCGAAAGTGCCGCAAAACTCTTAAATCCTTATTTTGAAAAATTAGTTAAAGATGATATCTCAAATTTGAAATATTACCTCGAATCTATTGATAAGGCATAATTTTTTTTTGTTTAAAATAAAAAAACTCCAAAGTCATTTTGATTTTGGAGTTTTTTTATCATTTATTTTTAAATATTACATTTCGTTCAATTCGTTGAATTCGTGTAATGATTTTAATGTATTTTCATAGAATAAAATCGCAGCGATAAGATTACCTTTATCAGAGTAAGGCATCATTTTTCTTTGAAATTCTACTGTAGTGTCTAAGAAAGTAGATGTACCAATTGCCTGGTTGTCTAATATTTTTTTGTGGTCTCCATCGTCTGGAATACCTAAATCTGCCATTGTAACTCCCGGTTTAGTAACCAAGGCGATGTAAGGAAGAGTTTTCACTAAAACTTTAATACGCTCAATATATAATTCCAAAAGTTCACCTTTTTGCATACCACTTAATTCTTTTTGATCATGGTATTTACGGATTAGAGCTGTAGTACTGATAATACTTCTTGGAGCATTCTTAGCCTGAGCTGAAGCAGCTGCAGTTACCAGGAAGAAAAGGATACTTAGTAGGGTAATTTTGCTTTTCATTTCTTAGAATATAATTAGTTGTTGGTTAAGGCAAAAATATGTAAATTAACTTGATTTGCAACTTTATTGTTTTCTTTTTTTTAGAAAAATTTAACAATTCACATTATTAATATAATTCGTGTAAGTAAAAATTTACAATCGGAATTTAAAAAATATAAAAGTTGATTTTTTTAAGATTTAATTATTCTAAAACGTCCGGGATATTTTATCCAGATACTTTTTCTGTTTCCGTAATAATCCATAAAATCTTCGCATACAAAAACAGCATGCGCCGTAGACCAGGCCACAACACCACAAAATTCGCTTCCGGATTCGCGTTTTAGTTTTTGAACTTGCTTTCCTTCTTTGAAACCTAAATATTTGTAAATAGTTGGTGTGTACACTTCACCGTCTTCTAAATCTTCAAGTGCTTTATCAAAACTGGCGTCCTTATCAATAATCTGTTTGTATTTTGCCATTACGGCGTAAGTTAGAATAGCATAATCTGTAATTCTTTCGCTATCTGGATTATCTTTTATATAAACAAAATCTGCAGATATTTTTGCTTTGTTTATTTCTTCATTTTTAATATTGAATGAAGCATTATTTTTAAGTGTTATTTTACTTTCGTTATCGTTTACTTTTTCAATTTCAAAAAGATTATCTAATCCGTAAACATTTAAAGAAGCTTTAATAAAGGCAATCGATGAGCAATTGGTGCGTTCTCCCTGCTTAAAACTTTCGAATATTTTATCTGAACTTAATTGTGAGTAAGAATTTGAACAGACAAACATTAATAATAAAAAGATTGAAGTAACAGATTTCATTGTCATTAATTTTTGGAAACTTAAGATTTTACAAATCTATAAAAATCAACTCATAATTTTTCACTTTTTAAATTTTATCCTAAGAATTTAGTCTATTAAGGCTGAATGATTTTTAAAAAAAATTGATTTTGTAATGAAAAATCATCATAAAAAAACGCCTCAATATTATTTTGAGGCGTTTCGGTGTTTTATTTCTTTTCTTCGTTATTCAACTTATCGTCAAATTCAGGTTCTTCACCTTTAAATTTATGAGTGTCAACATCATAATTTTCATCATTTGTTAAAACATCATCGTGATCTTTATATTGATGTTTTCTCGTATCGGTTCTGTTATCTGAGCCACTATTGTGAGTGACATTCGGATTTTGATTATTAGCAGCCATAACTTTGAATTTTAAATTTTAATAAAATTACTTAATTACAGGTCGTTAGGCTTATATAATCCTTTTTAAAAGTTATAAAATAAAAATCTACACTTTTAACTTTTTCGATTTCGATTTTTTTCCTTTTTTCCACCAGATAATAAATCCTGTTACAGGAAGCGATGCCCCAATCAAACTTACCAGACTCCAGATTATTTTTCCAGCCAGACCAAAGAAAACTCCGGTATGCAGATCGTGATTACTGGCTTCATAAATATCTGCGGCGTTATTGTCTTTGTAAAGTTTGGTTCGCAGCATTTGTCCTGTTTTTCCGTCAAAGAAAATAGTATTTTGATTTCTGGCCCATTTATTTGGATATGTCATTCGTAATCGCAATTCTCCGGTTTTTCGAATAGAAAATGAAACCGAAGTCGCGCCCGGATATTTCGAATTGGCATTTTCATAAATGGTATTGTATCGAACAGGAATTGTCGTAGAATCTATTTTTTCTTTAAGCAAAACTTCATCGCCTTTTCTCAATTTTGTTCCCGTTACTAAACCAACCGATTTTTTTACAGCATCGTATTTAAAATAAGTTCCGGAAAATGCAATTAAAAGCAAAATAAGAGAAGCGTAAAATCCTAAAACCTGATGCAGATCGTAATTAACTCTTTTAAAAGATCCGCTCCATTTTATTTTCAGAGATTGTTTTATTAAACGCTTTTGATTGGGAAACCATAATACAAGTCCGGTAATCAGCATAATAATAAAAATTACAACCGACCAGCCCTGAATAAATTCGCCAAAATCTCCTAATAATAGAGTTCGATGTATTTCGAGAACAATATTTAACCAATCAGCATTTTGTTTATTGATTAAGCTGCCGTCGTAAGGATTAAAGTAATACGTTTTTTTCTTTTTGGCCGCGATTTCAACAGCTGCATTAGGTTGTTCTCTATTTATTTTTAAGGCAGTAATTTTTTGTTTGGGCTCCAGACGCTCGTAATTCTCAATTATAGTTTTTAAACCAATAAAAGGTTTTTGCTGAATAGGAACATGCAGATATTCCTTGTTTGTAAAATCACGGATTTCTTCTTCAAAAACATACAAAAATCCGGTTATGCTTATTATAAAAACAATGAGGCCCGATGCTAAACCGAGCCATAAATGTATTTGTCTTATAGTGTTTTTAAAACCTTTGGTCATAATTTGTAATAAGTGCCAAATGTAGATAATATCGTTTAAAATGATGAACTTAAAATCTTAGAATTTAAAAGTAATATTTCCCGTTATTCTCGTCGGATTTTGAGCCGCTAAACGGTAAGACCAGTATTTTTCGTTTGTTAAATTATCTACTTTTAAGCCTAATCTGTATTTTGGTCTGTCATAAAAAACAGAAGCATCTAAAACAGTATATTCAGGGATTTGGAATTTAAAAGCTGCTGTATTCGTTTGATAATACTGACTTCCGTAAATTCCTCCAACACCAAATCCAAGACCAGATGCTGCACCATTGGTTAATCTGTAACTTGCCCAAAGATTGGCAGTTGTTGGTGAACCTGCAGTTGTAGGACGCAATCCGTTTGTGGCAGGGCTTGCTTTTGTTAATCTACTGTCATTATAGGTATAACCCGCTACAATGTTTAAACCTTTAATTGGATTTGCAATAAGCTCAGCTTCAAAACCTTTGCTTAATTGTGTACCATCCTGAATCTGAAAATTAGCGTGATCCGGATCTTCACGCGTAATGTTTGTTACTTTAATATCATAATAACTTAAAGTTGCACTAATTTTATTAAAGTCAAATTTAACTCCTCCTTCTAACTGATTTGCCTGATTTGGTTTAAAAGTATCTCCGTTAAAATCTGAACCTCCAACATTATTAAATCCGTTCATGTAATTTGCAAACACAGAAACTTTCTCTTTGACAACTTGAAAAACTGATCCAAATCTTGGAGAAAATGCTGTTTGATTATAATCGCCTGTCGTAGTATTTGTACTTGGATAATAGGCTCCTTTATTGAAATAACGATCTGCCCTAAGACCTCCCATTACAATCCATCTATCTGTAATATTTAATACATCAGACACATATGCACTGTATGTTCTTTCGTTATTAGATACATAGTTTGTGTACGTTTCCGTTGCAAATAATGGTTTTATTTTCTCAAGAGTAAAATTATTATAAGCATCTCCCGGTGTTCTAAAATTGATCGCAGGCATGTTTACAGATGCATCGTTACGAGTTGCACGAAGGCTGTAGAAATCAAAACCCGCCACTACTCTGTTACGTAGATTACCAATTTTGAAATCTCCATTAAAATTTTGCTGAATGTCGGTTCCGTAATAAGGATAATCCTGATTGGTAACCTGCTGTCTTAAAGTTTCATTACTCAAAGCTGTTAATTGTACCGTATATCCTTCTGAAGATGATCTTGTACGTGAAATAACAGTTTGTGATGTCCATTCATCTGAAATTTTATATTTTAACTGAGCAAAAATATTGTATTGCTGACTTGTGTAATTAACCGTATTATTGGCAAAAGACAATTTGTATGGAATCCCCATTTCTTCAATACTATGTGCCGCAGCATCTGCTTTTGTATAAGGCGCTAATCTTGTTGGCGAAGTTCCTTTTGCAGTACTAAACTCAGCATCGATAAGTAAAGTCAGTCTTTCGTTTACCTGGTAAGAGAAACTTGGAGCGATGAAAAAGCTTTTGTTAAATCCTGCATCCTGAAAACTTCTTTCGCTGTGCAAGGCAGTATTAATTCTAAAAAGTGCTGTTTTTTCGTCATTCAACGGCGTGTTAATATCAGCCGTAAAACGATTTAAATCCCAGTCGCCGGCAGAATAAGAAACTTCACCTTTAAAGAAATCAAAAGGCTTTTTGGTTACTCTGTTAAACAATCCGCCAAAAGAAGAAATCGTACTTCCAAATAAAGTTGCCGATGGTCCTTTGATAACTTCAATGCGCTCTAAGTTTGAAGGATCGATTGTAGTATATGTAAAACTTCCAACACCGTTTCTCACCAATTGAGGCGTAGCAAATCCTCTGGAAATATTGGTTGTTCTTCCCTGATTTCTAACCTCTGCAATACCTGCACCCGGAACGTTTTTAAAAGCACTGTTATAATCAGTAATAACCTGCTCTTTCATAAGTTCTTTACTTACAATAGTGTAAACCTGAGGATTTTCCATGTTTTTAAGTTTCATTTTCGAAACTTCTTCACTTTCTTTTCTTGCAAATCGGTTTCCTCCGGAACTTACAATTACTTCTTCTAATTTTTGAGAAGTATAAAGAAGCTCAAAATCAAGAATAGCATTCGGATTATTTTGATCGACTAAAACTGAAGCCGGAGTAGAATCGTAACCGTTTAATTTTATTTCTACTAAATATGTTCCGAAAGGGATATTTTTTAATTGATAAGCACCTTCAGAATCAGTTGTTGTAATTTTATTTAATTCTGAAATTTTTACGGTTGCCCCTTGTAAAGAATTTCCGTCTTTCAAAATAGCGCGACCCGAAATTGTTCCTAAAATTGACTGAGAAAAAGCTGTTTCTGAGCAAAAAAAGATAGTCAGAAAAACCATAAACACTTGAGGTAAAACATTGTTTTTAAGTGTTTTAAAAATTATTTTCATATTGAATTTGTAATTTATTCTTATTTAGACTGATTACAAATATATTAAACAGGATATAACTTCAAAGTCCAGAATTAAAATTTTCTTAAAAAAAAATAAGAATTAATATTGGAGTTTTTGATAATTGATACTCACAACTCAAAATTAAAATCAACAGTAAAAAGCTGCATTGGTTTTGCTTTTCCTCTTAAAGATATTTCTCCCTGCTGAGTATATTTTATGGAGTTATTTTCAAGCAATTCATTTTTCATAGTTTCGGAAATGACAAAATCATGATTCAGTTCGTTGCATTTACATTGAATTCTGGAAGCGGTATTTAAAAGGTCGCCATGATATACAATTTCTTTTTTAACCTTTCCTACCCACGTTGTTACTGCAGTGCCAATATGCATTCCTGCTTTAAACTTTGGCACTGTATTATATTTTTTTAAATAATACTCCTGTTTATTTTTTATACTTTGTTTTAAAAGATAAAAACAAAATAAACAGCGATTTTCTTTTATTCCTTTTGCAGATTTCCAGGTCAGGATAATTTCATCTCCGGCATATTGATAAACTTCGGCACGAGAAGCAAGAATGGCATCGGTAAAATCATTAAATAAATCCTGAAGCAAACTGCTGTATAAAATGTCTCCCAATTTTTCTGCGAGTGTTGTAGAAGATTTTACATCAACAAACATAAAAATTCGTTCTTCTTGTATTGGCCGATGGTATTTTCCTGTAAAATATTTATAAAAGAAATTTGAGCTAAGTAAACTGCTGATTTCTAAAAAAAGAAGTAAAAAAACAGAAGCCCAAATAGAAAATAAAAAATCGTCTAAAATTCTTTCTGAAATATATGAATGGAAAGCTTCCTGATAAGAAAGATGTTCTGAAATCCTGATAAAAGCAACCGCAAAAAGAAGTAGAAAAACAAGAACACCAATACTGTAAATAAGTGTTTTTAAAATCAAGGTTTTTACAAAAGAATATTGATTTAAAAAGACAAAAGACTTTTCGAATATTATGATTATAAAGCCAATAAAAATCCCGATAACGGTACCTAGAAGCATTTTAAAATATTCCAAATCGGTTCCGGCATCAATAACTGCAGTGTACAACAAACCTAAAATTCCGCCAGCAATAACGGCCCTAAAAATCATGTTGTATTTTCTATAAAAAGACAGCTTAGGTAATTCCATAAAGTGCAGATTCTTTTAAATATATTCATCATAAAAATAAATAATTTTAAAACATAAATCCCTGTCTATTAAAATAGTATTCCCCGAACGTCATACAACATTCAGGGAATTTATTATTACTTTTTTAAATTGATATTGCTATTGAGATTTGATATTGATATTGATATTGCAATAGTAAATTACTTTTTAATCAGCCAGCTTTCAACCGCTCTCGAAAAATCGGCAACATCAATTGGGTGTCGGCTCGTGATTATATTTCCGTCAGTAACTACACTTTGTTCCAAAATAGTACCTCCGGCATTTTTCAAATCTACCTGAATATTCCAGTAACCTGTCAGCTTTCTTCCCTTTAAAATATCAGCCGAAGCTAACACAACCGGAGCGTGACAAATAGCCGCAATTAGTTTTCCTTCTTTATTAAAGTCCTGAATAAATTTAATTACATCTTTATCATTACGAAGATTATCAGGATTCCATGCACCACCCGGAATAAATACAGCGTCATAGTCACTTACTTTGATTTGATCGGCAGTTCGGTCAAATTTTATCCATCCCACCGGCTGTAAATACTGTATTGCCATAACATGCGTATTTGACATTTCAGGATACACTAAACCGTATCTTTCGGGCGCAGGATTAAATTTTGGGGCAACAATATCAACTTGTGCTCCTAATTCTTTAAAATACCATACTGGCCCGGTTAATTCAATTTCTTCAAAACCATCGGCCACTATTACGGCGATTTTTTTTCCTTTTAATGCTGATTTGTCTTTTACGGGAGTAAAAAAGAAGTCTCTTAAACCTTCATTTCCAGGTGCGTTTAACAATTTTGTCACCGGCATATTTACAACGGCAGACTGAGTTGATAATTTGTTTGCGATTTCTAGTTCATTACTTGTTTTCATTTCTTTTGTTTTTACAGTTACTTGTCCTTCTACATTTATTACCGCAAGTACCGTTACGATACCTGCAGCAATCATTTTGCTGATTGTTTTCATGTTTTCTGAGATTTTAAAAATTAATAATGGATTGTTATTCTCGGGTAAGCGGAGCAAACTCTATTAGGTTATGAATTCCGTCCTGAAAAGGTTGTTTTTTAATACTCGTATTTAGGTAATCAATTACAGGCTGAATGGGCGGAAAATTTAAATGATACTGAAAAGCATCGTTGCTTCTGAATTTTTCAAAAGTCACAAACTGAGAATTATCATCAATAAATTGCGATAATTGGTATGTTACAACGCCCGGTTCGCTTCTAAACTCCGGCATTGCTTTGTGATAAACTTTCATAAAGTTTTCTTCGGTACCTTTTTTAGCATCCACAAAAAGCATAATGGTTAATTGTTTGTCTTCTGTTTTACTGGTTCTGCGCCATTCTTGTTTAGAAATTGGCTCTAAATCTTTTACATAAATGACTTTTTCCGGTTTAACCAATGTTGTTTTGATTAAAGTTTTTACGCTTTTTGCTTTTTCACTATTTCTAAATGTATCAAACATATTTTCGTTTGTCCAGCGTTCAAATAACCAGATAACAGATTGGTTCTCCTGCTCAAAATAAGCTTCAGACATAATATTGTTTTCTTCTAAAAGTGAAGCATTAACATAATCTGAAATTGCTTTTTGAAACTTTTCCTGATTTTCTTTTTTCACTTCATAACGTGTGATAACAGCTTTCATTCCTTTGTTTTTTTCAATTGATTTATTTGAATTTTGTGCTTCTGAGATTGATATTTGGAACAGAAACATTGCTGTAATAATTCCTGATAGTTTTTTCGAAATATGTGTTTTCATAATTACTTTTTGTCCTTTTTTAAAATGTAAACTCCCAAAAAGTGAAATAGCAAGCCTATTCCCCAGGCTGTATTCTGCCAAAGCGGCCATAAATACGTTTTGTCTGTAAAAAGCCATGCCAGCCAAAGCAAAGGCGCGGTTAATACAAATACTAATAAGTGAATTCTAAAACCTTTTTTGGGTTCGATATGAGCACTGGTGTGCTCTTTTACAAGATGTCTCATGATATTTAGTTTTAAACAGTTTGGTAATTTTATTTAAGCTGTGTTCCTAATTTTTCTACTTTTTTCAGCCATTTAGCACGCTGGTTTTCTGAAGATTTTCTAATAAACCCAAAAGTCGAAAAACGGATAGGATCAAATCCAACGTAGCCGAATACTATATCTTTAAGTATTTGATATTGAGATGCACGATAAATGAGATAAAACCACCATTTTGGTGTATCCATCGTAACGAGCAGTCTGAGACTTTTTCCTTTTAAAAGTTTTTCGGGGAATATTTTTCCTGAATGGTGTTTGAAAGCAAAATCGGGCAGAAAAATTCGATCAATAAATCCCTTAGTAATGGCGGGCATAAAACCCCACCAATTTGGATATGACAAAACAATGTGGTCAGCCCAGGAAATAAGTTCCTGAGCATGAACAAGATCTTTCTCTAGTTGTAGTTTTTCTCCGGTTTTATATCCGTCAGCAAGATTTACATCAAAATCCAGCTGCGATATGTAAATAGTTTTACAGTTTGCCCCTGTTTTTTCTACTCCTTTTTTGTAAGCATTGAGCAATGCATTACAAAAAGAATTTTGAGAAGGATGTCCAAGTATTAATAAAATATTCGTTTTCATCGCAGATCATTTTAATTTGACACTGCAAAGATTTTAAATAATACAAGGCCGCTCCTGACACAAATGTGTCAAAAATTATTGATGCGCTAATTTTTGACGAATTCGGGTAAGCGTCTGTCTTTCAATACCTAGAAAACTACAAAGGTGAGAAATGGATATTCGGTTAAACAAACCGGAACGGTGTTTAATAAAATCGAGATATCGCTCTTCGGCTGTTTGAAAAATAAAGCTTTCAATACGGGCCTGCTGGCGTTTTAAAATTTCTTCAGCAACCAGACGACCGTACCTTTCAAAGCTTGGTAAATGTTCATAAATCCATTGTATACTTTCGTACGAAAGACAAACCATAACAGTAGGTTCTAAACATTGAATAGAATATTTGCTGGGCTGCTGTGTTATAAAAGAAGGATAATGCGTTGCATAATCGCCTTCGGAATAAAATCCTACGGTAATTTCGTTTCCAACATTATCTATAAAAGAAGAACGAACTAAACCACTGGTTACAAAACCTATGGCTTTTTGTACTTTTCCAAATTGCAGAAAATAATCCTTTTTATTTAGTTCTTCAATAGTAAGTTTTGAAGCAAACTCACGGAGTTCATTATCAGTTACATTAGGACAGATTTCCTTAACCGATTGTAAAAAAAATTCTACTCCTGATTCCATAGTAATACTTCGTTTCAGTTTTGCTCAAATTTAAAAAGATAAATTTAAGAATTTCAACACAATTTATACCATTTTAAGTATTTCATTTACAAACAATTAAAGTTTTTATATTAATTACAAAAGCCATTTTGTCCGGCTAATCTTTTATCATAAATTTGCACTGCCGAAAATCCGGCATTATATCACGTGAACAAAGAATTGGAAAAAATAAAAACTGAAGCTATTAGCTGGACTACTTGCCAGGAATGTCAGGGACGAGGAAAAAAAAGCCGAAGACTGAACAAAAAAGTACGTCTTGAATACCAGATTGCTGTCGAGCAATTTGAAAAAACAAAAGGCCAAACTCCTGCTCCAGTTCGTCCTAAAGCTCCTTTGTACAATTGCGAAAATTGTTCAGGTTCCGGATTGCTTCCTTCTGAAAATTATACTCCTGCCGATACAAAAAATTATCCTCATGTAGCTATCATTGGTGCCGGAATTGGCGGAGCTGCACTTGCTGCTGCCTGCTTACACCGCGGAATTCCTTTTACACTTTATGAGCGTGATGCTGATTTTAATGCCCGATCTCAGGGCTACGGGCTTACGTTACAGCAGGCCAGTAAAGCGATTGAAGGTTTGGGAATTTTTTCTTTAAAAGAAGGCGTTGTATCTACCAGACATCTTGTTCATACTACAGAAGGAAAAGTAATTGGTGAATGGGGAAACCGAAAATGGATTCAGTCAAACGAAAAAACAGCTCCAAAACGCACCAATATTCATATTGCACGACAATCTTTACGTTCGGCACTTCTTGAAAAACTTAACGGAAATTCTGTTCAATGGGGGCATCAGTTACTTGATTTTAAAGAAGATTTTGATAAACGTATTGAACTAAAATTTAAAGTTAATAACGAAATAAAAACCGCCAAAGCCGATCTTATTGTTGGTGCTGATGGTATTCGAAGTTCAGTTCGAAAGCTTTTAATTGGCGATGATGTTACTCCGCTTCGGTATTTGGGGTGCATTGTAATTTTAGGAATTTGTCCTTTGAGTGTTCTTGAACAAGCTGATAATTCCCTATTAGATTCTGCAACTGTTTTTCAGACTGCCAATGGAAATGAGAGAATTTATGTAATGCCGTTTACATCTGATTCGGTAATGTGGCAGCTAAGTTTTCCGATGGAGGAAAATGAAGCAAAAGAATTAAGTGCTTTGGGAACTAAGGCCTTAAAAGAAGAAGCCTGTAGACGGACACAATGGCACGATCCAATTCCACAGATTTTAATGGCAACGCAGGAAAATCAAATATCCGGATATCCTGTTTATGATCGTGAATTGCTTAAATCTGAATTGCTGGAAAAAGGAGGATCTGTAACACTTATTGGAGATGCAGCCCATCCCATGAGTCCGTTTAAAGGACAAGGTGCTAATCAGGCCGTTTTGGATGCACTTACGCTCGCCCGTACCATTACAAAAAAATGCAATCCGTTATCTCAATGGAGAAAAAGAGGATTAAGAGAAAGTGTTTTAACCGAATATGAAGCAGAAATGTTGGAAAGAAGCGCTGTAAAAGTAAAAGGTTCTGCCGATGCAGCTCAGTTTCTGCATTCTGAAATAGTACTTCATGAAGGCGACGAACCACGTGGAAGATGTTTAAAAAGAAAACAGAAATAAAAATATAAAAACCCAAACCTAAAAAGGAATGGGCTTTTTTTGTCTTACAACCTGATTGTTTTGAAACTAATTCAAATTTTAATTCTTAACTTTTAATTTTTTAAAATTAATTATTCGCTAAAGCTTTCAATGCAATATATCGGTCTAAACTTTTAAAGTTATGTCCTTTAGCTTTCATCGCTTTAATATAAGCTGGTGTTGTTCCAGTTGCTTTTGCTCCAACAACTTCTTCAATATCAAAGTCTTCAAAACCAAGACTTTTATATTCTTTAACTAATTCAGCCGTTACATTTTGTGATTTAAGAGCAATTAAATTTTCAGCCTGAATGTTTTTAAAACCTGCATTCTGAAAACTTTTTACGTATTCTGGCGTTACATTCAGCGATTTCATGCCAATAAGATCGCTGTTTGAAAGATTGTTGTATCCCAATGTTTTAAAAGAATCAATAAAAGCTTTATCAATATTTAATGATTTAAAAGCAATAATATCGTCGTCATTATCGTCGTTATTATTATTATCATTGTTTTCATCATCGTTATTATTGGATTTATTTTTATTATTTCTGTCATTTTTAGTCGAACTGCGAAAATCGCTGATGTATTTTCCATCAATTCCCTGCGATTTCAAAGCAATAATATTTCCCGGACTTAAATCTTTGTAACCTGCATTTCGTATTTCGTCGATAAATGCATTATTAATTCCTAAAGATTTGAAAGGCACAAGGTTTTCTAAATCAATATCCGGAATTGCTTTTTTAATAGAAGTAATATACGCTTCATTAACATCCAATGCAGCAAGCGGGATAACCTCATCTTTGTCTAGATTATTGTAACCGTTTTTCTTAAGCATTTGAACATACGAAACTTTGATGTTGATTAAAAAGCAAACCATAAGGTCATTATCTTTTGTAAGCTCTACTCCTTCTTTGCGCATTGCTGTGCTGTAGTCTTTATTGGGAGTAAATTTATAAGTTCCCATACCTTTATCACCTTCAAATTTTCCGGTAAAAGTCATAGTCCCTGCTTCGCGGGTCAAAGTAAATTCGCCTTGTTTGTCTCTGGGAATACTGCTCAATTCACTCAATTGAAAAGTAGTTGATGAATTGTCGTGTTCATCACTTTTAAAGTTAATTTCAATAGAATTGTCTTTGATTACTGCAAACCAGTTTCCGTCAGTTTTCATTCCGTCCTGAATGTTTACATTTTTTTCTGATCCTTTATCAGAAATTACGTTTTGACTTTGCGCTGCCGGTTGATTAAAAAGGCACGCAAAAAGAACTAATAGCGGCACAAGGAAAAAATATTTCCATGTGGTGTGCACATTTGATTTTTTTGAGTTCATCATGATGATTCGTTTTTTTAATAATGATTGATTATAGTTGGTTGTAAGACTCAAAGGAAATTGCGGCGCAGCTACTTTTAGCAGGCTAAATTGATAACTTTCTTTTTCAACACTGCTTTGCTGCAGCATTTGATCATCAGTTAAAAATTCAAGATTGGTTTCTAAAGCTTTACGCCACTGCCATGCAAAAGGATTAAACCATTGAAAAATCAGGACTATTTCTGCAAGCAGGATATCAATAGTATGTTTTTGTTCAATGTGGATTTTTTCGTGCAATAAAATCTGGCTGTAAGTTTCCCACTCGTATTTTTCGGGATTAATGAAAATATTATTACCAAAAGAGCACGGAGCTTTATCGCCCGTTATTTCTACAATACGAAATTTTCCATCCTGAATTACTGATGCAGAATAAGCCCTAAAAAGTAATATAACTGCCTGCATTAAGAAATTAAGCCCAAAAATCACAACGCCAAACCAGTATAAATAAATTATACCCTGCATCAGGACATCAACATTGATTATTTGTTTTGTCTCTTGCGAAATGGCAGGTTCGGCTGGCACTTCTTTTACCGTTTCCGTTTTAATAATTGCAGATGGGATTTTGTTAATTACGATATCTTGTTTTACAGAATGTTTTCTAAATGACAATTGCTGCGGAACCGGAATCAAAGGCAGTGTAAATGCCAGTAGCATACAAGACAGGAGTACATATCGGTTTAAACTAAAAAAAGTTTCTTTTTGTAAAAGCAGCTTGTAAAAACCAAAACATGCTGAAAGAATAAGTGCTGTATATAATATGTAAGGTATCATAACGTATCGTTTTTAATTATAGAAACTATTTCATCTAATTCTTTTTCAGACAGTTTTTGTTCTTTTGCAAAAAAAGCAAGCATTCTTGGGTATGAATTGTCAAAATATTGGCTCACAATATCCTTCAGTGCAAACTGCTGGTATTCCTCTCTGCTTATAATAGGAAAAAAGCAATGCATATTTCCGGCAGTTTCATAATTGAGAAATCCTTTTTCTGCCAGTATCTTCACTATTGTTGCGACACTATTGTAATGCGGTTTTGGATCTGGCAGCAATGGAATTATATCTCTTATAAAGGCTTTTTTTAAATCCCAGAATACTTGCATAATCTGTTCTTCTCTTTTGGCTAGTTTTATCATGGCTAAATATTTTGATGCAAGATACTACTAATTAATTAGTAGACAAACTAATTTTTTAGTTTTTTAACTAATTAATTAGTAAAAACTGATAATCAATACCTTACAAAGTAATCACAACTTAGTATTTAGGTATAGATTTTTAATCTTCTGCTAGACATTAAAATTTAATGAAGAATTCGGGTAGATTGTATGGGATAAAAAAAAACAGCCAAGAAAACCTGACTGGTTAGTATCATTTTTTTGTAAAATCTGTCAACCTATTTTAGGAAGTCTCAATTTAAACAAAACTAACAAGATCTGCTTATTTTTTGTTAAGATCTCCAGGCTGAGGATCACTTTCTTCGTTACCTTCATTAGCACGGGTTGTACCTTTTGTTCCTGTATTTATTGATGTACTGTCTCCAGCTTTTATAGCATCTGAATCGGTGTTTACAGCTGTTCCTGATGCAGAACTTGATTTACAGGAAAAAAACAGCACTGTAAAAAGAATAAATACTAATATTTCTAATTTGTATATCGTTTTCATAATCAATTTTTTAAGTTAATAATATATGTTTTCAAATTTAATTTATAATACGATTTTTTTGTTTCAACATTTTGTAATTTTATTACACAATTAATTACAAATCAAACATTTACATAAAGTGACAATTAAGTAAATATTGATAAAAATGCTGTAATTAAAAATGCAGGGCCCCTGCTTAATTTTGACTGAAATGCAAAAATTGAAATAATTTCAAATCATTAATCAATTAAAAAATAGTAATTATGATAGCAGGCAATAATAAAGATTATGATCAGTACGAAAATAATTTTACAGAAGATAATCAAAGTTATGTTAAAAAATATCAGCAGGAACATATAGGTGACGAAACTAATTTTGAACAGGAATACGCTTTAAATGAAGATCAAAATTATCTTGACAATGAATTTTCTAATGCATTAGACCGAGATGACGAAGATGAAACTCAGGAAGAAGATACTGATTGGGATCAGGATGACTGGGACGAAGACGATGAAGAGGAAGAAGATTTAGATGAAGATGATCTCGATGATGATTTAGTTGAAGATTATGACGAAAATGACCGCGAACCTGAAACTTTTTCAGATGACGGATACAAAATAGATTAACCCGGAAATCTCAATAAAAAAGTGAAGTGCTGTATGAAATATGCAGCACTTTTTTTATGCCATGTTTAAATCACGTATTTATACCTTAACCAGAGAAGTTTGCATTCTGTATTTTTGAATTTAATTGAACTAAAAACAAATTATATGGAAACGAACCCAGATCACACAAAAGAAAATTTAAGCAGTAAAGATTTTGCCTATAATACATTAGTTGCTACTCCGGATGGCGAAAAAATAATTCAGTATTTAAATAAAGGAGATGAGGTGCTAGCATTTTCTGCAAAACAAGAGTCGGGAAAATTGAAGCTTGAATCTTTTACTGCAAAAATTAATTTTAGTTCCGGAACTGGAGATTATGGACATCAGCCTGCTATGGCATATCTGTCAATCGGAGAGCCATATTTGCAAAAAAATATAATCTGTACTACTGATCAGGTTTATTTGCTTTCAAACGGAAAATACACAACGGCTGGTAAACTTAGACCCGGATTACAACTGGTTGAGAAAGATGGTAATCCAATAGATATTACAATGGTTTCTATTGGAAATTACAGGGGCGGAGTTCACAATATTGCGACAGATGCTCCAATAAACAATAATCCTGATGGTCATTTAATAGTAAGTAATGGTGTAATTGCGGGTGATTATGTATTACAAATCCATTTTAGAAATATGCCGGATAGTATAAAATATGATAATGAATAAATTTTTAAAACAAACTGTTTAAAATAAACCTTAAAGTTTGTATGAGCTGGATAATCCTCGAAAACTTATGGAAAAGAACTTTAGATTCTTCGAATGCTTCTACAGTAAGTGACCAAACCTGGGATCAGGAAATAAAAACCCTGTATCAATTAGGAATTGGTATGGAAGACGCCATACAATTTTTGTATTTTGAAAAACCGGATTTTGAAACTTTTAAAAATTGGATAAATAAGAATAAGAAAGACGAAAATAATGCAGTAGAAAATACAGAAGAAAATGTTCTTTCTGAAGAAGACCTGAATTTTTGGAACGAAAACGGTTATGTAATTGTAAAAAATGCCATTTCAAAAAATGACTGTGAGGATACAGAAAAAGCGATTTGGGATTTCTTAAAAATGAATCCTGATAAACCAGAAACCTGGTATAACAGACATGAAAACCAAAAAGGTCTAATGCTCAATTTTTCTGATCATCAAACTTTAAATAAAAACCGTTTTTCGCCCAGAATAAAAAAGGCTTACGAACAGCTTTACAAAACTACTAAAATATACAAAACGATAGATAAAGTGAGTTTTAATCCACCGGAAACTGAGGATTTTACTTTCTTAGGAAGTCCGCTGCATTGGGATATCAGCTTAAAACAGCCCATCACTTTTGGTTTTCAGGGACTCCTCTATCTTACAGACTGCGGTATAGATGACGGCGCTTTTCATTGCGTTACGGGGTTTCATAATCAAATAAACGATTGGCTGAATCATCTAAAACCAAATGAAAATCCCAGAAATAAAGCTATTGAAACCTTACGCCCAAAAGTAATAACCGGCAGTGCAGGCGATTTTATAATCTGGAATAATACTTTGCCTCATTGTGCATCTCCAAACAGAGGCAAAAAACCACGAATGGTCCAGTACCTTACCTATTTACCGGAAAATTATGATGCATCAGGAGAATGGATTTGATTTATTTTAATTTTAAAATTTAAAAATTTCAGTTAGTTCAATTATAGTTTTACCGGCTGGAAGTTTTTTTGGTGCTTTTATTAATTTTTCGGCTAGAATTTCTGTTTCAAGCGGTTTCAACTTTTTGAGAATTCCAATTGCATTAAAGAAATTTATCAGTTTAACCGAGATTTTTTCTCCCAGTCGGTCTGTATTTTCACGTATTAAAGGTCCAGGTCTAAAAATAATATATTGCGGAAAATGAAGTTCTGCAATAAAGTCTTCGAGTTTTCCTTTCATTTTAGAATAAAAAACACTGCTTTTGGCAGAAGCGCCATAAGACGAAACCAAAACAAAAGAATTTACTTTATTTTCTTTGGCTGCCAGAGCAAATGCGGCAGGAATATCAAAATCTATTTTCCATTGGTTTTCTTTTGATCCGGCAGCTTTTAAAGTTGTTCCGAGACACGAAAACAAAACATCTCCATTTATCAGATCTTTAAAAGAATTAGTTTCTGCAAAATTAACAACGTGTTCTGTCAATTTAGAATGCTGTTTACCGGACGGTTTTCGAACAAAAGTAACAACAGAAGTATATTCGGTATTTGTAAGAAGCTGATTTACTAAAAACTTTCCTGTTGAGCCCGTAGCTCCTATTACCAATGCTTTCATAATGATTTTGATAAAATATTTGATCAGAGTTAAAGATACTCAAAAACATGTATTCAAAATTCAAAAAACAAACAAATACAAAATGACATTTTAAACAAAGTAAAAATGGCGTTTTAAACAAAATCGAAAGTTTGACATCTCTATAATTTTGCTTCATAACAATTTTTAAAATAAAAAAAATGAAAACAAATAATTATCAGGGAGCATTACAGAATCCTTTAAACTCAGGATTTAATTCAAAATCAACAACAGCAGATGTAATTAAAGGAATTGACCTTACAGGAAAAACTGCAATTATAACCGGCGGCCATACCGGAATTGGTTTAGAAACTACAAAAACTCTCGCAAACGCCGGAGCAAAAGTAATTGTGGCAGCAAGGGATATTGCAAAAGCCGAGAAAAATCTTGACGGAATTGCAAATGTCGAATTAGAAGCGTTAGATTTTATGAATCCGGATTCTATCGATTCATTTGCTTCAAAATTTTTATCTTCAAAAAGACCGCTGCATCTCCTTATCAATAATGCCGGAATTATGTGGGTCCCATTACGAAGAGATGAGCGTGGTTACGAATCGCAGCTGGTTACCAATTATTTGGGACAGTTTCAGCTTACGGCGAAGTTATGGCCGGCACTTAAAGAGGCTGACGGAGCAAGAGTTTTGAATGTATCTTCATACGGACACCAAATGGCACCATTTGATTTTGATGATCCTAATTTTTTTCATCGTGAATATCATACGCTTCAAGGTTACGGACAATCGAAAACAGCGTGCAACTTGTTTGCGTTAGAATTAGACAGTCGTGCAAAAGATTTTAATGTAAGAGCCTATTCCCTTCATCCGGGAAGTGTTTTGGGAACAGATTTAGGAAGAGAAGAACCTATCGAATTGTTTAAACAAATGGGAACACACGACGAAAATGGAAATTTAAAACCAGAAGTGGCTGCTTTACTTAAAACATTGCCGCAGGGAGCAGCAACAACTGTTTGGTGTGCAACGAGCCCTTTGCTTAATAATATTGGCGGTGTTTATTGTGAAGATGCCGATATCGCCAGATTAGACATTGGAAATATCGAACACAAATTTGATGATCCTTCAACAATATTTGGCGTTCAGCCTTATTCTTTAGATCAGGATAATGCCAAAAGACTTTGGGATTTAAGCGAAAGACTTTTAGGAATCTCGTTTAACATTAAATAAAATAGTAGAAATAGATACCGCCAAGATTTCTATCTTTGGTATACCGAAGAAAAATTGGCGGTTAATTTGTTGAAAAATGGAACATATATCAAAATATTTAACTCCTGAAATTAAACTTTCCTGTTATGAAGATAAATTCTTCAAATCGGATTTAATTTTTGATGACCATATGCTGATTTGGTTTATTTCGGGAGAAACAAAAATCATACAAACCGATGCCGTTTTTACGTTTAAAGCCGGAGATATTTTTCTGATTCCTAGAAATTTACTGGCTACAATAATCAATTATCCCAAAAACGGACAGCCGCACAAAACTGTTGTAATGCATCTGTCGGTCAAACGTTTAAAAGAGTTTTATAAAAACATTGACCTGAGCACTAAAACCGTTTCTGAACAAAAAATTATCTCTTACAATAATCATCCTTTATTAGAAAGCTGTCTGGCTTCTTTAATGCCGTATTTTGATATTGAAGGCGATTTTCCTGAAAATATTGCTTCTTTAAAAATTACCGAAGCGATTAGTATTTTAAGAGAAATTGACAAAAGTGTCGATAACATTTTAGCGAGTTTTGATGAACCCGGAAAAATTGATTTAATCGATTTTATGCAGCGTAATTTTATGTTTAATATGCCAATGGAAAAACTAGGCTATTTAACAGGACGTAGTTTGTCTACATTTAATAGGGATTTTAAGAAATATTTTGACACCACGCCGCAAAAATGGCTAACCAAAAAAAGATTAGAATTGGCCCACTATCATTTAGCCGAAAACAAGAAAAAGCCAACTGAAATTTATTATGAAGTAGGTTTTGAAAACCTGTCCCATTTTTCTTTTGCTTTCAAAAAACAATTTGGCTATTCTCCCACAGCATTAGGAAGTGTTAAGTAATCCAATTATCAATTATCAATTATCAATTATTAATGGTTTATCTCTTCTTACTTTTCACTGTAACAGAATCTTTATCTGCATTTTGTTTTTTTGAAGAGCTGGTATAAGTCGCACCATCCTGGGCGTCTTCGCCAGGACCAATTCCAGTTCCCGTGCCTCCATTTTTTGTGCCTTCTTTTCCCAAATCTTTATTGGGTGTAGTGCTTGCAGCACCAGTATTAGGATCACCAGTACTTTTATTCGTTCCGGTTTCATTTGTACCCGTGCTGTCTGCACCTTTTGTACTGTCTGTAGCAGTTGTCGTTTCAATTTCGTCGCTGTAACCATCCTGATTATTTTTACACGAAAATAAAAAAGCTGTAAGCATAAGCACTATTACGATATTTGATTTAAATAGATTCATAAGTTAAATTTTAGTTTTTAAACAATTCAGCTGCAATACATTAGCATTTAATAGCTGTTCTATTTTTCTTTCGAGTTTTTCCTGATTAACGGTTATATAAATTTCCATAGACCCCGTCCCTACTTTCAAAGCTAGAATATGTCCGCCGTAGGCGTCAAATTTATCATCTGCAGCAACGCCATGAATATGCAGGGATGGTTTTCCTTCGCTCCATGCAATAGAGCCTGTTAAACTTCCCATTTCTACTTTATTGAAAGTTTTAGGATGAAATTTCTTCTGATTAAAATCATAAAAACCAAAAGTGGCTTCCTGAGCAAAACCAATTCCGGTAAAATTCGCCGAAGGAATCTGCTGTTCTTTTGCTAAATTTTCAATTTCGGCAAGTACATTATCACCTTCACGCAACACCATTAAATAACCATAAACAGTTTTGGTAAAACGACATTTTTGGCTGTCATTACTTTGCTGTCCCTGAGCATTTATGGTAAGGCTTATAAATACAGCAAATAATATTTTTCTAAGTAATAAATGCATCTTCTTAAATTTTAAGCAATTACGAATTTTAAAATTACTTTGGTCTGTACATAAAACCTTATACTATTTCATATTCATATTACAAAACTTCAACTTTCGTGAATTGTAATGCAATAAATGGCATAATGAAATGTTATAAATAGAGATTATCAGCTCACTTTAAGTGCTGATTTAAGAATTTAAAAAGTAAATAAGAATGAAAAAAATATTGTTTCTAATTATAATGGCCGCTTCCCTGCACGTTCATTCGCAGGAAGAAGTGAAAGGAAAATATCAGCCTATTCAATCAAAAACTCCGGAAAGTAAAGAAGTAATTCCGCCAACGGAAACTCCGCCGCCAGATGAACCTACACTTGCAAAAGATCCAATTGTTTTAAAAATAGATCCTAAAGAACTTTTTAAAGACAATACGCTTTACAAACAAGAGGCAAATGTAGAAGGTATTTTTTATAGACGAAATGAATATTTAGGAGGTTTTGTAACCAAATCATCAACTTCAACCATTCGTTACCGTGACGCCGCTTTTGTTGATGGTGATAAAATCAGAGTATATCATAACGATAAAGTTATTGAACCAGAAGTTAATTTGGTTGGAGAATTTAAAGGCTTTAAAATAAATCTGGTAAAAGGTATGAACAAAATCGATTTTGAAGCCTTGAACGAAGGTTCAGCATCACCAAATACTGCCGAATTTCAGGTATATGATGACAACGGAAAAGTGATAGAAGCCAGCCAATGGAATGTTGGAACTGGTTATAAAGCAGTTATTATTTTATATAAAGAATAAATTAGTTTATTATTAATTCAGAGCCTGTAGAATTCTACAGGCTTTTTTTTTACTCATAATTAAAACTTCAAATTTTTTTCCCATAAAGCAAAAGTCTTTTAAAAGAATAAATAGCCGGAAGTTTAGGAAAATGCAGTGCAATTCTTTCTTTATAAGTTTTAATAAAAAGTTCTTTCTGTATTCCTTCAAGTCTTTCGATATAAGGAATTAAAGCCGATCCTGAAATAAAATTATAAAGTGTATCGTGATTGTCTGCAATGATAGGATATACTTTCTGCAGTATTTCAATATTTTCAAGACCTCCGTCAAAAAGTATTTGGGCATATTCATCGATACTTAAAACCGGAGAATCTCTTTTAAAACCATTTAAATATGTTTTAAACGGTTCTTCATCAACCAATTCTATAAGGATTTTATTCAGTTTATTATCTGGCTGAACGGGCATTTGTACCGCAAATTGTCCACCCTTATTAAGCAAGTTTAATAAACTGGGAAATAACTTATGATGATTGTTTGACCATTGTAAAGCTGCATTACTAAAAATTAAATCCCATTTTTCTCCAGATTCTATTGTTTCTTCTGTAGTCGATTTACGAAATTGCAGATTATCCATTTCAAAAGATTTCGATTTTTCCAGCATTTCGTCAGAAGAATCTACGCCAAGAAAATGGGCTTCTTTAAATTTATCGGCCAAAATTGCTGTTTGTTCTCCCGTTCCGCAGCCTAAATCGATGGCTTTCATCCCGTTTACAGGCTCTATAAATTCAATTAAATCATAAAATGGTTTATATCGAATATCTTTAAAATTGTTGTATATATCTGGATTCCAAGGCATTTTTGAATAATTTTATATTGATAAATAATTTACTGTAAATCTGCATTTATCAGCAGTTACTAAGTTACTAAATTTTCATTTGAGAGAATTCTAAAATAATTTTAAAAATAAATACAAAATTATACCGATTGGTATATATTTGTATTATAAATCATTTTAAAAATGAGAAAAGCCGAAAAAACAAAACAATTTATAATCGAAAAAACAGCGCCAATCTTTAATACAAAAGGTTACAGCGGCACTTCGATGAGTGATATTACAAATGCAACAAACCTTACCAAAGGAAGTATTTATGGTAATTTTGAAAATAAAGATGAAGTTGCGGTAGCAGCGTTTAAGTTTAACGTAAAAAAACTTCATGATGTTTTGAGTCGTGAAATCGAAAAACAAAGAACTTTTAAAGAAAAACTTCTGGTATATCCGAGACTGTATTCTAATTATTCAGAATTGGAAGTAACGATTGGCGGCTGTCCGGTTTTAAACACTGCAATCGAATCTGACGACACACATCCCATTCTTAAAAAATATGCCGAAAAAACACTTTTGTACTGGAAGGAAAAATTAATGTATTTGATTAATCAGGGAATTGCTGCCGGTGAATTTAAAGCTAATGATATTGATCCGGAAAAAACAGCTTTAACTATTATTGCCATCATTGAAGGTGCTGTGATGATTAGTAAACTTACAGGAAGCGCAAAAGATTTATCTTCTATTATGGTTTCGCTTTTTAAAATTATTGAAGACTTAGTATAAAAGCAATATTTATGATTGCTTTTTTTATAAATAAAAATATACCGTTTGGTATAATTAATAATTTTTAAACTTAGACAAAATGAAAACACGTTTACAGGTATTACAAGATCACATTGGCGGAGAATTTACACTTTCGCCTTCTCCTTTTATGCTTTGGATGAATCCAATAGTTGTTGCGGCCGAACCCGGAACAGTAACTTTTAAATATTTTATTCGCGATGAAATGACAAATCCTATAAAATCACTTCATGGAGGTGTTACAGCTGCAATTGTAGACGACTGCATTGGTGCAACGTTATTTTCTCTTGATGAAGAGCATTTTTATACAACAATTAACCTCAACATGGATTACTTTGCTCCTGCGCATTCCGGCGAAACGATTATAGCAAAAACATCAATTATTAAAAAAGGAAAACAGTTTGTAAATGCACAATGTGAGATTTGGAATGAATCCGAAACCAGATTAATTGCTAAGGGATATTCTAATCTTTTTAGAACAAATATTATGAAAAAAGTGCTCTAATTTTTTAATTTTTGAAAGATTTTACAAATAATGTTAAAATGGTAATTATGTAATTACTTACAAAAATAATGTAAAAAAGTCCGGTATTTGTACTCTACATTTGAGTATAGTAAAATTCTTAAATCTTACTTATTATATAATTTAATGAGTGAGATTTTTTGATTTTTAGCCTCGCTATTCCTTAATCGTGTTTTGATTAAGCAATCCAAAACAGCACTTATTATTGAAAATTCTCATCAGGAAAGAATTATAAGTCAGGGTTTCGTAAAAATTACTAGAGCATTCTGTACAATCTAATTTTGAAAAGTTATGAAAAAAATTACCTTTCTTATTTATATAATTTCTCTTCAAAGTTTTTCGCAGATTTACGTTGGTGCAAGTACACCTGTTTATGTAAAAAATCAGGTCTTGTTTGTACAGCAGAATATTAATCTGGCAGCAAATTCAAATCTTTATTTACGCAATCTTTCGCAGCTGGTACAAGGCACAACAGGCACTTCTACCAATTCCGGAACGGGAACAATATCAGTTTATCAGGAAGGAAGTTCGGATAATTTTGATTACAATTATTGGTGTTCTCCTGTTGGTACAGGAAGCGCAGGAGCGGGAAATACAAATTTTGGGATTACATTATTAAACAGGCCTACAACCTCAACAGCTTCAACACCTGCAGTAATTCTTCCACTGTCAAGTTTTGACGGAACTGCAAATCCGCTTGCAATTGCTTCGCGATGGATTTACAAACTCACAAATGCTAATAATTATTCGCAATGGGTTCAGGTTGGGGGTACAACCGGTTTGGCCCCAGGTGAAGGTTTTACAATGAAAGGAACCAGCGGCAGCGATGCCGTCGATCCAGAAGGAACCGGAGTTAATAATCCCGGTGGTACTGGTGCGCAGCGTTACGATTTTCGCGGAAAACCAAATGACGGAACTATTACAGTTTCGGTAGGAACAAATGCATCAACTTTAACAGGAAATCCTTATCCATCAGCAATGCACTTAAATGCTTTTTTGCTTGATCCTTTAAACAGCGCCTGTACCGGAATTGCTTATTTCTGGGAACAGGACAAAACAATAAATTCTCATTTAATTGCGGCTTACAGAGGTGGATATGCTACTTATTCTCCGGGTACTTTAGGATCAAACGGAATTTATGTTCCGGCAACTTTTAATAGTTATAAAGGCGATGGTTCGTTAAATACAGTTGGAACCTCGTCTGGTCTTATGCGACAAAGAAAATATGCTCCTATCGGACAGGGTTTTATAATCAAAGGTGCTTCAAATGGCACAGTGTCTTTTAGAAATTCTTATAGAATATTTTATAAAGAAGGAGCTGGTTTATCTCAATTTGAAAAACCTGCCAGACCTAAAACTACGGCTAAAAATGAGGAAACAGAAAATGAAGATGAGAATAACGATATTCCGCATATTCGAATAAATACAATTATAAATGACCAGTTTACAAGACAGCTTGCACTTGCTTTTTTACCCGAAGCCACAGATGGTATCGATCCCGGAATTGACGCCGTAAACATTGACGGAAGCCTGCCCAGCGATGCCACATTTTTTGTAGAGGGAAAAAGCTACATCATACAAGGTGTAAATTTTGATGTAAACAAAAGAATTCCCCTTACGGTAAAAGCTGCCGAAAATACGACGCTTAAGTTTTATATTCCGGAGGTTATAAACTTCGATCCTGCACAGGCTGTTTATATTTATGATGAATCGGATTTGTCTTATCATGATATTAAAAATGGAAATTATGAAGTTACCATAACACCGGGAGTTTACACACAAAGGTTTAAAATTGCTTTTACAAATAAAACGCTTGGAACAAATGAAGAAACAAAAACCAATTTCTTTATAAGTCAGGACAATGCAAATCAATTATTAAAAGCTTCAAATCCCAATGCAATTCAGTTAAAATCATTTTCTCTTTATGATATTTTGGGAAGAAAAGTACGTTTTAGAGACAATTTAGGTGCTGAACAATCCTATAATTTCTCTACGGCAGGCTTAAGTTCAGGAGTTTATATTGCATCATTCCTAACAGTCGATAATGAAAAAATAACTCAAAAAGTAATAGTTTCTAATACTGGTAAATAGATTAAAAAAATAAAGCCTTACTTCTATCAAACAACTAAAACCCAACATTATGATACCTAAAACTGCCCTAAAAAATAATAAAATATTCATAATACTGTTTTTTTTATTTTTATCATTCATTGGAAATGCACAAATTGGGATTGGAACTGTCACTCCTAATGCAAGTTCTGTATTAGATATAACATCAACAACTCAGGGAATGCTGACCCCGAGAATGACCACTGCCCAAAGAAATGCGATAGCCACTCCAGCTGATGGATTAATTGTTTATGATACTGATTTAAAAGCTTTTTATTATTACTCTTCGGGTTCTTCTTCATGGCTGGTTGTCAGCAGTGGTATAAGTCCGCGATTAAATTTTAAACGTATCCGATCGACTGATAATTTAGCAACAGTTCTGGCTGCCGAACTGGCGGCGGGCGGCGGAGCAAAATATCTTTTAAACTCCAATACCTTATATGAAATAAACGGTACTGTTACCTTCAATTTTCCTATCGATTTAAATAATGCTTACGTCCATGGTCTAGATTCAAACGATGATGTGATACTAAGAACAAGCGGTAATATATTTGAAGGAGCTACCGGCGGAAGCATACGAAGTTTAACCATTAGAGCCGCTACGGGAAATGTTTTTAATTTAAATGGATCTGCAACTCAAAACTTGATTTTTAGAGACTGCATTGTAGCCAATTCTGCTAATGTTGGTACGATATCAGGTTTTGGACTAGTGTTTTTGAGTATTATCAATTTTACGGGAAATACAAACGGAATAACCTATAACAATATCAGCCAGCTTTTATTAAGTAATATGGGTTGGTTTAATAATAATGGCGGAACTTACGAAAAACTTACCGGAACATTTACATTGGTAGAAAAACAAGGTGGTTTCAGTCAGGTTGACGGAACTGCAATTGGATTTGATGTTTCAACAAGCGGACTAACAATTACCGGAGATGCTGTATTAGAATCTGTTGTATTTACAGGAACAAACACTGCAGGATATGTAAAAGGTTACACAACAGGATCCTATACCGGATATAACTTCAATAACAGCTGGAATGTGAGAGCTGCAGGAATTCCCACAGAAACTGATGCAAATGCAGCAGCTGATTTTTCGATGGATTATCCTGTAGGAAATGGATTGGGAGTAAGTTTTACAAACAATTTGAACCCTAGTAATACAGTAAAAGTTGGTTCAGGTACACCTTCTACAACCTATTCAAATTTATTCAGATTTTCTACAGATGCTGTAAACAGATTGAGATATGTGGGCAAAAAGAAAAGAATCTTTCAAATAGCGGGTTCAATTTCATTTCAGGTTCCGGCTGCAGGAACTTACATCATCTATATCGCAAAAAATGGTACTGTCTTAAGCCAATATAAAATTTACGGTAGAGGTCAGGCAACAAATGATATTGTCGTGCTGCCTTTAAATGCAACTACAGAATTAGTCAACAATGATTATATTGAAGTTTTTGCACAACGTTATACAGGAGCTAATGGTGATATCGTCGTTCCTAATATGACAATTACAATTAAATAAATCATGAGTCATGAGGTGAATGACTTGCAAATAGATATAAAGGTCAAAATAATTCTTTACAAAAAAGCTCAATTTAAATTGAGCTTTTTTACTTTTCCATTAAATGCGCCTGCTTGCTCTAAAATAAGCAAATCAGCCTCCGTTTGACAGTGTTTAGTGCATTCTCCTTCTTTTAGTGCCGGAGTTTTAATTCAAAAAATCGATGCTCTTTCCTTCTATTTTATTTTTACTAAATCATCTGGTTTCCATGTTTGATCGTAAAATTCCATTCCGGTTCCATATAATCTTACAGCAACCAGTAAAGCACGATTTGGGATAGTTTGTATCCAGTTTTCCTGCGGTGCTGCAGATGGTTTGGAAGGTCCAAAATATAAATCTACCGACCCATCGGAATTTGTTTTAACCTTATCAAATTGATTTCTTGACGGAAAAGGTTGTGAGGTTTCCGGCATTGTCCCATCAATAGGATTATAAGCTGTTACTGCCCAATAAAGTTTTGCCGGAATATTAGGCGGAAGATGCAGTTTATAGTTATTACCTCCATTTAGTAATTCTCCATTAGAATCTGCCATCGCATTTGGATATTTCGAGCCTGCACCAACAGTATTGACAACCATAGCCGGAGCTGATGAATAAGCTACCTGAAAATAAGCAGCACGTGTTGTATAAGAGAGATAAGATGGTGTATTCCAGTCTGCATCAACTCCACCCCATACATTTAAATATTTTCGATCATTATAATAGGAATTCATAGGAAGTCCGCTTGAATTAAGTCTTAATGCGTAAATCATTTTCTCAGCTTTTTCTACTGCATCAGTCAAAATCTTACGTTCATGATCATTAGGTTTAAATGGTTTTCCTTTAACAATGCCAATAGAAGCAAGCACACCTCTTGATAAAGGATCGAGACATCCTACGGGCTCAAAATCTATAAACTCTTTAAGTTTTTCCCAATACGTAAAATCTGTTGGATACATCATATTTACTCTTGTTGGAGAGGCATTAACAAATTTCATAGCTGGTCTGTCAACTTCACGACTGCCTAAAGGATAAATACGTGTTAATTCTGCTGTTTGCACAGCTTTTGTTACATCAGGTCCATTGGGTCCTGCGCTAAGTACAGTACGAAAAAATAAAAAAACATTATAGGTATTGGAACGAAAAGTGAAATAACCACCCGGAACAGGTCCATCGTAATCAGGAGGAACCAGTAAATAAAGCCCTCCTGCATTTCTATCAGGTCCCGCAGCACCAACATCTGTCAGAGTACGCTGAAAAAAATCGGTAAACATTCCTATTACTCCCCCCGGTGCGTTTATAACAAGCGGCCCGGTTTCTTTTAAATTTAAATAATTCATAGAATAAATAACATCACAATTGGGAGTTGGAACTATCGTTTTAGCATTCATTCTGTCCTTCCATACAGGCAATACATTATATCCTTTTCCAAACGCAGCTTCAGAACCATCTCTCATTCCTATAACATTTAAGGCAGGAAGCGAAAGCATATAAGCCTGAATTGCTGCGTTTTCTAAAAATTCATCATAGTTTTTTTGAACTTCTTCTTTTGAAGGCCAGCCTCCATTATATAATTTTTGAACTAATGGTGAAGTTGTCTGTGCATCAATAAAATATGATTGAGACAAACAAAGTATCATAAATACTTGTGCTAATAGTGATTTAGTTTTTTTCATAAGAAAGTCAGTTAAATTACATCTCATTTATTCTTCTTATTATTCAGCATAAATTAAATCTTCACTACTGCAGGCGGATTCCAACTGTCGTTTAAAACAGTTTCTTCGGGCCAATAACATCTTATATATAATGAAAATATTTCTTTTGGTGCTGGCAGCCAATTACTTATTTTATCTTCAGATGGAGGAGTATTCTGTACATAAAGCGTAAGCGAGCCATCAGCATTCTTTTTTAAGTTTTTATTTTTTGTTCCTAGAGAGTATCGCTTAAGTTCATTAGGAGCAAAAAAATGTTCAGCATTATATAACGTAAGCGACCAAAAACCCTTAACAGGCGGAAGCTTTCCGCTGGCAAATGTTACGGTATACTTATTGGCACCGCTTAATCTTATGCCCTTTTCATCCAGATCCTGATAAAAATATCTTGTCTCAATAGGTTTATTTACAAAGATGTTGGCCTTAGCGCAGGAAAGACGGGTTAAATAATCGTAGCCAAACTGTGCTCCATTACGCTGTGTTGTCCAATTGTATTGTATTGGATAACCTACATTTTGAAATTGAAATAATGGTGTAACATAATTTTTTTCTGCATCAATTGCAGCATTTGTAACAATCGCTTTTAGCTTTGGATCTTTTTTAACAGCATCCAGCAATGCCTGGATTTGTGCATAAAAGGCTTCTTCACCGGACATTGGAGGAACTTCTTTTATAATATCAGCCAATTGATCGACGAATATTTCTGGTTTCACCCATTTTGTTTCTCCTTTTTCACCTTTTGCCGCTGGTGGAGTTGATTTCGTTTTTTTCCAGTCTGTCGTTTTAACTTTTCCATTATAATCGCTTAAAGGATATAATCCTATCTGATTAATTAATGGTTGTATAGCTTTTTTATCATTTGGATCGTCACTCTGAAATACACGCGGAATAACAATTCCGAGAGTTGTTGGGCATCTAAAAACTGAAATAATACCATCTGGAACTTCACCATTCCAGTCTTTTGGCGCCAGAAGATAAAATCCGGGTTTTGTTCCGTACATCTTACCCAAACTGGCAAATCCATTTGTACGTTGATCACAAATCTGATAAACCCAAAAACGATCTCCAAAATCAGGAACTTGTACTACTACAGGACCTTTTGTTAAATCTAAACCTGATAAACCATAAACTACATCCTGATTAGGACAAGCCACTGCTCTTTCCTGTGGCTGAATATAATCGTTAAGCATACAAAGGTGATTTGGCGGCGCAAGAGGCAGAATTCCTTCACCATAAACTGGTTCATTCAAGGTTCTAAACAATTCAACTCTATTATGAATGTTTACCATTGGCCATGCCCAGCCATAAATAGAAGTCGTAAGGTTTTTTACAAAAGCTTCTGTCATTATAGTATTAGGTACCGGGGCAGAAGGCCATTTTTTAGAAGCTGAACTGTCAGCTTTTGCTACAAAAGTATCTGATGAATCAGTACTTATGGTATTATCCTGTTTTTTGCAGGCTGTAAAAAACAAGATAAATGAGTACAATAAAAAAAGATTTGTTTTCATAGTATGGTGGTTTTATGGACAACTAATTTACAATTAAATGCACCTTAAATTCTTACAAAAACGTTTCAAGTTATAACTTGAAACCAGTTTTTGATCTAAAAATCAGAAAGTTAAATTAACTTATCACTGATAATTATATAAGCAACGATTTTAATATTATAAGCCCAAAAGAGCTTTGTAAGCTAACTTTGGTTTAAGTTTAATTATAAAGATTCTTATATGATTTTCTATATCATAATACAATTACTTTTAGTTTCGATTGTCGCTACATCGGCTATGACATGGTTTAGTTATGCCGTGTCAAATGCCTTTAGAGAATTGTATAAGGAACCTGTTCTTTTAAGCTATGCAATTAATAAAATGAAAATAGATTTCTCAGCGCAATCAAAAAAAAACTGGGGCTGGTTACTGCATTATGTAATCGGATTTTTGTTTGTATTGGGATATCATATTATTTGGGCAAAAGGTATGCTGCCAATTTCACCGCTAAGTGCGCTTATATTAGGGGCTGTCAGCGGTGTAATTGGCATTTTCAGCTGGATAATTATTTTCAAAATGACCCATCATCAACCCCCAATTGACTTTAAGGGTTATTATATTCAGCTGTTCTTTGCCCATGTAATTTTTGCCATTACAGCTACAGCTATGTACTCTATTACGTTAACGATTCTAATACTAACAAAAGCCTATGTCACTGTCTAAATACAATCAGAAAAGAGATTTTAAACAAACTCGTGAACCTCAAGGCAAAATTGGAAAATCTGCCAGCGAATTGATTTTTGTAGTTCAAAAACATGCTGCGTCTCATTTGCATTATGATTTCAGACTTGAAATAAACGGCGTTTTAAAAAGCTGGGCGGTTCCAAAAGGCCCTTCAATGGATCCGGAAGTAAAACGTCTGGCGATGATGGTCGAAGATCATCCTTACAGTTATAAAGATTTTGAAGGAACAATTCCCGAAGGAAATTACGGTGCGGGAAATGTCATTGTCTGGGATAACGGAACGTATACTTCTGATGAAAAAACAGAATCTGACGAAAAGAAATTAGCGGCTGATCTTAAAAAAGGACGTTTGAGTTTTATTTTGAAAGGAAAAAAACTTAAAGGCGAATTTTCTCTTGTAAAACTGCATGGAAAACAGGAAAATGCCTGGCTTTTGATAAAAAAACAAGACAAATATGCAACAGATTCTGATATTTTAGAAAAAAATAAATCAGTTATTTCTAAAAGAAGTTTAGAAGAATTAGAAGCCAAAGCTGAAAAAATAATTTCTAAAAAAGAAGAAAAAGAAACTCTTAAAACCGTAAAAAAAAAGCCTAAGGCTAAAACTACAAAAACAGATTTTATAAAACCAATGCTGGCCAGCACGATAGAAAAACCCTTTGATGACGAAGAGTGGGTCTTTGAAAACAAATATGACGGTTATCGCACTATTGCAGTAATAAATCCGAGTGAAGTTGAATTATTCAGCAGAAACCGAATTTCTTTTAATGCCAGCTTTAAGCCTATCGCTGAGGAATTAGCAAAAATAGATCACGCCGTAGTTCTTGACGGGGAAGTTGTTGTAGAAAATGATGCCGGACGTGCCGATTTTCAAATGCTGCAAAATTATCTTAAAACTGGAATAGGAAATCTTAAATATTATGTTTTTGATTTATTGAATTTGGACGGAAATCTAATTACGGAATTGTCTTTGCTGGAAAGAAAGGAACTTTTGAAAATCTTGTTTAATAAATATCAGTTTACGAATATTTTCTATTCTGAACATTCTGTTGGAAATGGAATTGAGCAATTTGAAAAAGCAAGAAAAAACAGTGGTGAAGGAATCATTGCAAAAAAAGCAAACAGCTCTTATACTGTGGCAGGCAGAAGTAATAACTGGTTGAAAATTAAACTTTCTAATGAAGAAGAAGCCATAATTATAGGAATAACTGAACCTAAAAATTCCCGTAAATACTTTGGTGCTATCCTTCTTGGTCAATATAACGGACAAGAACTGCAATATATTGGAAAATGCGGAACTGGTTTTACTGAATCAGTTTTAAAAGAGCTTTACACAAAACTTAAACCACTTTTTTTGGATAAATCTCCGCTTAGTAAAAAGGTACCGTTACGAGATAAAATTCAATGGGTTAAACCTAAAATCGTCTGCCAGGTAAAATATTCAGAATGGACGCAGGATAAAAATTTAAGACATCCGGTTTATCTGGGATTAAGGATAGACAAAAAAGCCAGTGAAGTTGTTTTCAATGACACTAAAAATGAAAATAAAAATAACAGTGACGTAAACAATCTCAATCAAAATAACATGGAAACTTTAAAAGAAACAAAAACCGAAAATGATTACGATTTAAAAGTTGGAAAAACGACTTTGCATTTAACGAATCAGAACAAAATATATTTTCCTGGTGAAGGCATTACAAAAGGAGACATTATTCAGTATTACAGTGAAGTTTCATCACTTATTCTTCCGTATTTAAAAGATCGTCCGGAATCTATGAACCGTTTTCCTAACGGAATTGACGCTCCTAGTTTTTATCAAAAAGATATTGATCTCGACAAAACGCCTAAATGGCTCAAAACAAAAAAGATATTTTCAGATTCAAACGAGGAAAACATCGATTACCTTATTTGTAATGATAAAGAGACACTGCTATATATGGCCAATTTGGGCTGTATAGAAATAAATCCGTGGAATTCGACTATAAAAAATATTCACAATCCTGACTGGCTTGTAATGGATTTAGATCCTGCAAAAGAAGATGATTTTCATATTGTTGTCGAAACAGCTCAGGTTGTAAAACAAGTTATGGATGAATTAGAAACCGAATGTTTGTGTAAAACGTCGGGTGCTACGGGACTTCACATCTATATTCCGCTTGGTGCGCAGTACGATTACGATTCGATTAAAATTTTAGGAGAATTGATTGCTAAAGAAGTTCAGACAAGACTTCCGGATACTACTACAATTGAACGAAGCATCAAGAAAAGAAATAATAAATTGTATATCGATTATCTGCAAAACCGACGCGGACAGACTTTAGCTGCGCCTTATTCTGCACGACCAAAACCAGGCGCAACAGTTTCTACACCTTTAGAATGGAGCGAAGTAAATAATAAATTACATCCATCGCAATTTACTATAAAAAATGTATTGAAGCGTTTTGAAAAAAAAGGAGATTTGTGGGAACCTGTTTTATCAAAAGGTGCCAATATTAAAAAGATTATCAAGAAATTAGAAGAAAATCAAAGCGAGTAAAACTCTAAGAAGATTTTTTCTTTTTGTTTTCTAAACTCGCTTTTAGCATTGACATTAAATCGTCGCTTTGTTTGCTGTGCACCACTTTCATTTTTGGCGCTTTGGCCACTTTTCCTTTGGCTTTCTTTTTAATAATGTCTAAAAGTTTAGCGGTATATTCGTCTTTAAAACCAGTAATATCAAATTTCTCAGTAAGCTGGTCGATAAGTTTTTCAGCCATATCCATTTCTTTTGTGGCTTTTTTAGAAACTGGCGGCAATTTTAGTTCGTCAGTTGACCTTATTTCCTGTTCAAAACGGATTCGGTTTAAAACAATAACATTTTTATATGGTTTTAGGATAGCCAGACTTTCTTTATTTCTTAAAACAAAACGCGTCACTCCTACTTTTCCAGAAGCCTGAAGTGCATCTCGAAGCAAGCCGTAGGCATTCATTGCACCTTTGTCCGGCTCCAGATAATATGGCTGTTCATAATAAATGCTCTGAATTTCTTTTTCGAGAACAAAACTCTCAATATCGATAGTTTTAGTTTTTACAGCGTCAGCAGCTTCAAAATCAGAATCCTCTAATATTACATATTTATCTTCGATTTTGTAGCCTTTTACAATGTTGGCAAAATCGACTTCTTTGCCTGTATCTTCGTTAACACGTTTGAATTTGATATTAGCGAGGTCTTTTTTGTCGAGCATATCCATATCCAGACTGCTTTCCTGAACCGCCGAAAACATTTTTATTGGAATATTTATCAATCCAAAACTCACCGAACCTGTCCATATTGATCTCATAACTATTTGATTTAGATATTAAAATTAAATCACAAACACTGATTTTATTTTATAACATTCACCAAAATGTTTTACAAAATAACGACCAAAAAAAAACGGCACCAAAGCACCGTTTTTTAAAATGAAGAATTCACAATTCACAATCCACAATTAATAATTATTTCTTATCGATTTTATAAAGTCTTCCCTGATCTGTAACGGCATACAAAGCGCCGTCATCACCTTGCGTAATATCTCTAAAACGCTGACCTTCGCCTGCCAGTAATCTTTCTTCACCCACTACTTTATTATCTTTGATAACAAGTCTTGCGATATGCGTTACGCTCAATGAACCTATGAAAAGATTATTTTCCCATTCTGGAACACGATTTCCTGTGTAAAAAGTCATTCCGCTTGGCGAAATAACCGGATCCCAATAATAAACCGGCTGTTCCATTCCTTCTTTCTGCTGAATAGCATCACCAATTGGCTGTCCGCTATATTCAATTCCATAAGTAATCGTTGGCCAACCATAATTTGCTCCGGCTTTTAAACGGTTAATTTCATCACCTCCCCTTGGTCCATGTTCGCTTTGCCAAATTTCCTTCGTAACAGGATGCATAGCAAGCCCCTGGGGGTTTCTATGTCCGTATGTATAAATTTCTGGCAAAGCATTAGCTCCGGCAAAAGCTGGGTTTCCGGGAGCAGCTTGTCCGTCTTTTGTAATTCTTATAACTTTACCAAGACTTGCCGTTAAAGATTGTGCCAAAGGTCTGGTTTGCAATACAGAACGTTCTCCGGTACTAACAATAAGATTTCCTGTCTGATCAAAAAGAATTCTTCCTCCATAATGTAAATCATTCGGATTTGCAGGACTTGAACGATAAATTACGGTTGCGTTTTCGATAGTCTTTTCATCGTTTGATAACCTTCCTTTAGCAACAGAAGAAATATTTCCGCCTGTTACTGCTTCCGAAAATACCCAGTAAATCATTCTGTTTGACGCAAAATCAGGATCAAGACATAAACCTAATAAACCACCTTGATTTGCAGGATTTACAGCTGGTAATCCCGTAATAGGTGCACTCACAACTCCGGCAGCTGTTACAATTCGTAATGTTCCGGTAGTTTTTTGAGTTACCAAAAGCCGGCCGTCAGGAAGTGCTTTTACACCCCACGGACTTGTTAGTGCTGATGTAATAATTTCTGCTTTAAATTCAGTATCAGTAGTCATACCTTTAATCCTGGTTTGTCCGGAAAAAGCAGGTTTGTATTGTGTATTTGCAGGATTAGTTTCAACAGGATCGGTTACAGTTCCGCCCCCATTTTCGGGCGTATCATCGTTATTACAGCTAAAAGCAAATAATGCACTCGAAAGAATCAAAAAGTATCTTAAATTTTTCATAGTAGTTATTATTAAATTAATTTGGGTTATAACTCCAAATATCTAAAATAAAAACTCAAAAAATTTATACAATTTAAGGGAAGACTTACAGAATTCTGCTTAAAAATTTTTTCTACCAACGGGATGTTCCTAAGCAATATAGATCCTACCAGCTGTATTTCAAAATCAATCTGGCATTAAACGGTGTTCCTGCCGTAAAATGAATTTCCTCTACAGGATCAGCTTCGTTTGCCAAACGGGATTCTGTCAGGAATTGAGTTTCTTTCCATTTTGTATTAAAAATATTGTCGATGTTTACGCCAATAGAAACTTTCTTAATTTGATAGTTCACAGAAAAATCAGTGATGCAATATCCTTTTGCCACAACTGAATTATCTTCATTAGCCGGTCGATCGCCCAAAAATCTCGTTCTCAAACTTCCTGAAAATCCTTTTAAATCTTTTACAGAAAATCCGTTCATTAAGGTATGAACCGGAGCCAGCGGTAAATAATCATTTCCTTTTGGCTCGTCGATTGATCTTGCGTGTGTATACGTATAATCGGTATTCCAGAATAACCAGTTGGTCAACTGATATCTAAAACCAAAATCAAAACCTTTTCGTTCTGTTTTTCCGCCTGGCTCTACAATCGCTTCATCTCCTACATATACAAATTCCTGCGCCAAATACAAATACCACACTGCACAGTTTACGATCATTCGTGGAAACGGTTTCCAGTTAATTCCTAAATCGGCGCCGTAAGTTTCAGGAAGGATTTTTTCTCCTTTTTGCGCTGCCACAACGCGCGTATCATTGCTGTGGAATCCTTTTCCTAGTTTTAAGAAATATTGTAAGTTGTCATTTTGTGTATACAGAAAATTCAGTTTAGGGCTTATAATAGCTTTTGTCTGGGTTTGATTGGTATAAACCGCAGCCAGCTGATCTTCGTATCCAAACTTAAAATAATCCAGACGCATACCGGAATTAATAAGCCATTTTCCAGAAGTAAAATCAAAACTGGTATAAGCAAATAGATTTGTTTGGTTAATGTTTCCTAAACTTAAATAGTCTAAAACCGTTTTTCTATTTAATGTATGCGAAAGTTCAACGTCTTTATTATTATCGTTTCGCAATCCTGCGCCAAGTTTAAAAAGCCATTTGTCGCTAAATCTCTCGTTATATTCGGATTGAAAACCTACAATCGTTCTATTTTCTTTTTGTTTAATTTGATCTCCGTTTACAGGATCATTTAGAAAAAATGTAAAATTAGAATACAATTCAAAATCATATTTGCTCAAATAAGCATTGTTTTTAATATGCGTGTTTTCATCGATTTTGGCGTAATATTGCAAGTTAAAATTCGTTCTTCCTGTATTTCCGCCTTCGTTTGGATCGATTGCGCCGTAATGCGAAATTGTTCCGTCATTTACAGCACGATCCGGAATTTGTCCGCTGGCATCCCACTCACTTTTAAAATGCGAAACCAAAATCGCCAGTTTATCACCATTATTCATTTTAGCCGAATATTTTCCAAACAAATTAATTCGGTTAAAGTTTTGCGGTGCATCAAAATAACCATCGGTCATCATATATTCTCCTGCAAAATATGCTGACTGATTTTCTTTGTTCAGTAAATTAAACAAAGCCACGGTACGAAAAGTATCAAATTGCCCGCCTTCAAAAGACAAGGAACTATTTTGCAAAGCATTTTTGGTATTAAAACCCACAAATCCTGCGGTTGTAAAATCGCCTTTATCAACAAAATATGAACCTTTATCAAAATCTATATTATCAACCGTTTCCGGAATTACAAAATGAAGATCGGCATAACCTTGTCCGTGTGCATGCGAAACCATATTAACCGGCATTCCATCAACCGTAACATTAATATCCGTTCCGTGATCACAGTCAAAACCTCTCAGGAAAATCTGTTCTGCCTTTCCCCCGCCCGCATGCTGGCCAATAAAAAGCCCCGGAACTTTACGCAGTAGATCCTGAGAATTTGATATGGGCTGGATTTCTAAATCTATTTTTGAAATCGTATTTAGATATTTCAGGTTGTTTGTAATTGTAACTTCTTCCAGTAAAAAAGGTTTTTCTTCTAATTGAATCGAAAGAAAATCAGTAGAAAAAAGTTTTATTTTCTGAGTAATAAATCCCTCTTTGGATATTTGAAGACTGTCGTCGATTTTAGTTTCTTCTAAAATAAATTTTCCATTTATATCACTGTGAGCGTGGGTTTTCGAAATCAAATCCCGAATCAAAACATCTGATAATGGTTTTCCGCTTCCATCTTTTATAATTCCTGAAATTGTTTGTGATTGTGCAGAAAAAGAAAGAATAAATATAGAAAAGAAAAGTAAAAATCGCATGTAATAGGTTTTGGCATTCGGTCGCAAAAATACTATTATAACTTTTGGCATGCAATTAATTTTAAACACATAGAAACATAGGTTTTCTTTGCTGAGAAAGAGTTCTTTCGATACTTAAAGCTCTAAGTAGCTTTAACGCAAAAAAGCTTTGTCAAAGTTTAAAACTTTGACAAAGCTAACCTTCAAACATTAAATAAAGCTGTTTTTAAAACTTAATCGCAATTTTACCAATCGTTTTTCCTGATTCTAAAAGCTCGTGTGCTTTTTTAAGATTTTCAGCCGTAAGTCCTTTGTAGGTTTCTTTTAAAGTTGTTTTTAAAACACCCTCGTCTAATAAATCGGCAATTTTATTTAAAATATGATGCTGTTCGATCATATCTTCGGTTTGAAACATCGAACGCGTATACATCAATTCCCATGAAAATGAAACACTTTTACTTTTCAATTTGTTTAAAACAACAGGTTCTGCACTTCCGGTAATCGATGCAATATGTCCCTGAGGCTTAATCAATTCAGCCATAATGTCCCAATATGCATTCGTGTCAACAAAATCCAAAATAAAATCTACGTGCTCAAAACCAGCTTCTCGAACCGAAGTAACTAAATTTTTATGATCGACTACAAAATCGGCACCTTGTTTTTTGCACCATTCAATCGTTTCTGGTCTCGAAGCTGTCGCAATAACAGTTAAACCTGCGATTTTCTTTGATAGCTGAATGGCGATGGAACCAACACCTCCGGCACCTCCGATGATTAAAATTGATTTTCCTTTGTCTTTTTCGGGATTAATTCTGATTCTGTCAAACAAAATTTCCCAGGCTGTTAATCCTGTCAGCGGAATTGCCGCAGCCTCTGCATTGGTTAAGGATGTTGGTTTATTGCCTACAATTCTTTCATCAATAATTTGAAATTCGGCATTGCTTCCTTGTTTGGTCAAATCTCCGGCATAATAAACCGGATCGCCAACTTCAAACAATGTTACTTTTTCTCCAACTGCCTGCACAATTCCTACAGCATCCCATCCAATGATTTTTGGATTTTCCATAACTGTATCTTTTGCACTGCTCTGGCGAATTTTAAAATCAACCGGATTTACTGAAATGGCATCAATTTTTACTAATAAATCGTGCGCTCCGGGTATTGGTTTTGCAGTTTCAAATTCAATAAAACTGTCTTTTTCTTCTATAGGTAATGATGATTTGAATCCTATTGCTTTCATCGTTTTTTTTATTTTGATTAAATTATACTAACAAAGATACGAGTGGTTTGTTTCTTAAAACTTGTATAATTTTATTTTATATTGGTACAAATTCGGCAGTTTTGTTTAAACACATAGAAACATAGATTTTTTTATTTTTTGAAAAAGAGATATTAAAAAAAAACTCGTTTTTTCACACATAGCTTTATGTATTTTTCGATGACACCTTTGTACATAGTTTTGAACTTTGACAAAGCTTTAGACACATCGCTATGTGCATTAAAACAAGTGAAACGCCTTTACACACAAAGAAAAACTATGTTCCTATGTGTTTAAAAAACTTTAAATTTGCTAAATTAAACTTCTCAAAATGATTATCCGAAAAGCCAAAATATCCGATTCTAAACAAATTGCTCCTATATTATTACTGGCAATGGAAGATCTTATTTATAAATTTATTTCAAAAAAAGATTATGCTGCCGCAAAAGATTTGCTGGAGTATTTTGTTTCAAAAAAAGATAATCAATATTCGTATCAAAATTGTTTTGTGGCCGAAGAAAATAACGAAATCATTGGTGCAGTAAATGTCTATAACGGATCTGACATAGAATCCTTACGTCAGCCAATTGTAGAATATGTTCGAAAAAATTACAATCCGGAATTTGATCCTGAGTTTGAAACGCGCGGCGGAGAATTTTATATTGATTCATTGGGTGTAAATCCTAATCAACAAGGAAAAGGAATTGGTTCTAAATTGCTTTTATTTCTAATCGATGAATATGTGCATAAAAACAAAGAAACTTTAGGATTATTGGTTGAAGAAGATAATCCGCTGGCAAAAAACCTTTATTTAAAACTTGGTTTTAAAGTTGTTGGCGTAAAGACTTTGGTAGGAAAAAAACTTGATCATCTGCAAATAACTTCGAATTAAAATAATGGCTCTGCCAAAAAAAATAAATACAAAACCTAAAATAAACCGTAATGAATCATCAAATATTTGAATCGAATTATAAAAAACTGGGATTTTTGATTTTAAATCAGGAAACGGTTGATGAAATTAATAGTGATGATTATAAAACTTATATTAAGGTGTTGTATCTGCCAGAAGATTATGAAATCACGATTGACTTTAAACATTATAGAACGTTAAGTCCATCTTTATTTTTTATAAACAGCAATCAATATCTGCAGATAAATAAAGAAGGAAAAAAACAGGGATATTTTATGTATTATAACCGTGACTTTTATTGTGTGCAGATTCATGATGCCGAGGTTGCCTGTGATGGTTTATTATTCAATAATATTTTTGAAATGCCAATGACAACTTTACCTGAAAAAGAGGTTTTATTTGTCGAAGGGATTTTTAACCAGATTCAACAGGAATTTGATGCGCCCGATTCTTCGCAGGAAGAAATGATACGTACTTATTTGAAACAGCTTATTATTAAAGCAACCCGAATCTGGAAAATACAGCAATTGGGTGTTTTGAACGATGAACCTTCTAAAGAGATGGATTTTTTTAGAGATTTCAGCCGACTGGTCGAAATTCATTTCAGAACCAAACATACAGTTGCTGATTATGCAGATATTTTGGGACTTGCTCCAAAAACACTTTCGAATAAATTCAATCGTTTAGAACTTTCTCAGCCAAATGATATTATTAAGGATCGGATTATTCTGGAAGCAAAACGTCTTTTGGGATATTCTTCTTTAAGCGTAAAAGAGATTGCTTATCAACTCGGATATGAAGATCCGGCTTATTTTAACCGGCTTTTTACCAATAAAGTTGGCGATACTCCATCGAATTTCAAGAAAAAATACCTTCAAGGGAAAAATGTACAATTATAATAGACTTTTATCCATTTTTAGAGCTTTATAAGCGCCATATCTTTGTCCTATCAAATTATAAATAATTAAAAACACAAAAGATATGGAAACTATTAAAACACTAAAACAAAGTTTATTTATTGCAGCATTTTTGATTGTAAACACATTTGCTTCAGCACAAGAAAGACCTTATAAAGGGCAAAACGACCCGGAAATTTTTACAGAAGTGAGAGGTTTTTTAAACGCTTTAAATTCTGGAGACGGAAAACCTTTGGAACAACTATCTGTTACTGATGCACGTAACGTTTTGGTTGGTGCACAAAAATCTGTACAGGTTGATTATTCAGGAATCGAAGAATCTGAAAAAGTAATTTCTCAAAACGGATTAAAAGTAAAAATCCATATTACAAAACCTAAAGGTGCTAAATCAAATGCTCCTGTATTTATCTTTATTCACGGCGGCGGATGGGTTTTAGGAGATTATCCTACACATAGAAGACTTGTTAGAGATTTGGTTGTAGAAAGCGGTGCTGTTGCAGTTTTCCCGGACTATACACCTTCACCGGAAGCGCAATATCCTGTTGCAATTAATGAAATTTACGCTGCAACTCAATGGGTAGCCGAAAATGGAAAAGAAATTGGTGTAAACGGTAAAAACCTTGCTGTTGTAGGAAACAGTGTGGGTGGAAATATGACTGCTGCGATTACTTTAATGGCAAAAGATAAAAAAGGTCCGCACATTAAATTACAAGTTTTATTATGGCCTGTTACCGATGCTAATTTTGAAACTGAATCTTATAACCTGTATGCAAACGGACGTTTCCTGACTAAAAATATGATGAAATGGTTTTGGGATAATTACTTGCCAGACGCTTCAAAAAGAACAGAAAAATATGCTTCTCCATTACAAGCTAGTTTAGCAGAATTAAAAGACTTACCTCCTGCATTGGTTCAAACTGCCGAAAATGATGTTTTAAGAGATGAAGGTGAAGCTTACGCCAGAAAATTAAACGAAGCCGGAGTTCCCGTAACTTTGACAAGATACAACGGATTGATTCACGATTACGGACTTTTAAATCCAATTTCAAATGTTCCTGCAATTCAAACTGCAATTCAGCAAGCTGCAATTGTTATCAAAACAACATTAAAATAAGAAACAAAACCTCGATGAAAAAGGGAACAGAATTAATCTGTTCCCTTTTTTGTTTAAAATAAAAACTATTTTAAAAACTTTACTTTATAAGCTTTGAGGTCCCTCAAAACTTATACAAAAAACAAAAAATCCACAGACAAAGGTAAAGCAGGATTTAATGTTAAAAATCATTAGAAATAGTGATTTTGTAATCAATATATGACCCAAATCTAATTTTTAAACAATTTGAAGCTTAGAATGTCGTTAATAAAAAAGATTTAATCCTCAGTTAAACAAATAATACACAGAATGAAAAATATAACAACATTAGAAGCAGGTTTGGTTTTAAGAATAATTTTAGCAATTACAATGTTATCAGCAGTTGCTGACCGATTTGGACTTTGGGGAGCTCCCGGTTCAAATGGAGTTGCCTGGGGAAACTGGGAAAACTTTGTGCTTTACACGCAGACGCTTAATCCTTTTGCAGGTAAAGATTTTGCAGAAATATTGGGCGGAATTGCAACCTTTTTCGAAGTTATATTGTCTATTTTATTATTGTTTGGTTTTAAAACACGAATTGCAGCTTTGGGAACTGCTTTTTTAATGCTGCTTTTTGCTCTGGCAATGGCAATATCCGTTTCGCTAAAAGCACCTTTTGATTATTCGGTTTTAACAAGTGCGGCGGCGGCTTTACTGCTTTCTACTATTGGAAAAACTGTTTTTGCTGTAGACAACAGAATATAGAAAATAAAAAAGGGATAGAAATTAATCTATCCCTTTTTGCCCCAAAATATTTAAAAACACCATAGTACCTACAAAAGTGTTTCTACATAATTTGCAATTTGTGAATCTGTTTGAGAATTAAACGAAGACTGCACTAATTGGACGGTTAAAAACAATGTGTCATCTTTTAATTCCATTTTCACATCATCATTATTTTCAGAATTTGTAACGTGAATGGTTTTCATTTTATCTTGAAGCGCTTCTTTTCCCATATCATCAGAGCAGATTTTTTTTACGAATGATTCTACATCATCAAAAACAATGTCCAATCTCGACAAAGGATATTGATCATAAGCGGTAAAAGTATTCCAGTCAATATCTACTTTAATATCATATCCTGCTCTTTCTTTTAATTTTGCTTCAAAAACCGGAAGTTTTTCTACTTTAATCGATTCTGCCAAACGTTTCTCTGCTAATCCCATATTTAATTTAAATGATTATTATAAAGGCAAATGTATCGCTGGAATTTGACGCTCACATCACTATTTATAATGATTTTCATTTTATTTAATACTGATTTATCAAATCGATTTTGCCTTTATTGGCTAGAATTTCATTCAGAATATCAGAATCATATCCCATCATTTTGGCTCTTCGGGCCTCTTTTAAAGCTTTTGCAGGTTCTTTTAATTTATAATACATTTCTCCAAGATTGCAGACAAAAATGGGTTCTTTTGGATTTATTTCAATTGCCTTTTCAAAATAAACGATTGATTCCTGATAACGGAGTTCTCTATCTAAAATGCATCCGTAATTATTGTAAATGAGTGAATTTACAGTAGGTTCATGTTCTGTTTTAGAAAAATAATATTCTCTTTTACTGTAACAGGCTTCAAAACCTTGTGTGTACCAAAGAATTCTCGTTTCCAGAAAATACGCCGATGCAAATTCAGGATCGATTGCCAGTATTGCATTGCATTTTTTTTGTGCTTCATTGTATTTTTTGGCAAAAACCAAATCCCAGCCTTCTCTCAAAAGAGCTCTTTTCTTTTCATCTGCATTTTCCTCCAGCTGTTCTTCGTCGATTTCTTTTTTTCGGTATTCGTCAATTTCAATTTCCCAATCTGTAAAAATTAGTTTTTTATCATTTCCACTTATGGTAAAAGTCAAATCTTTTGCAGCAGCATCTTTAAAATCAAGAGAAAACAAAACCTGATTTTCTAAGCCTGCACTTAAAACTTCCTCAATTTTCTGATTCAGTTTTTGAATATTAATATGAAGCCGCATCCATGTAAGCAGACAAGAACCGCGATATACAAAAGTTATTTTTCTGGGCAGATGTCGTAAAGCCGGTTCGGCTATATCCTCTTTTTCTATTTTATAATATTTAAAATAATTGTCGGTTATTTCGAGATAATTACGTTTGTCTAAACCTGAAAATTGTAAATTCCAAACCACGAGTTTATCTTTTAATTCAAACCTTTCCTGAATGTTATTTGAGTTTTTTATTCTTTCAATTAATTGATAAAAATGTGTTTCGTTATTATAAAAATTATGACAAAGTCTATTTGCTATAATTTTTTCATACTTCTCTTGTACATTTATTTCTGTTGAATTATTATTCAAAAAGTCCAGTAAAACCAAGTCATCATTGTACAATTTGAAACCTCCGTTTTGGTAAAGATGAAGATAAATTGGCTTTGTTTTTTTTCCTCTTATATTTCCAGGTTCGTCAAGTGGATATTTCTCTTCTTCGAGTTCTAATTTATCTATCGGAAACGGAACATTGACTTTAAAATATTTATCTTCAACTATAGAAAACCAGGAAATTTCGAAACTGTCAGCATCAAAAGGAATATAAATTAAACCGGAAAAAGCTGATTGCTGTAAATGATAATACTTAGACTGCGTATCCATTTCTGCCAATTCTTCATCAGAATAAAAACAAATATTGTTTTCCAGTTTTACATCTGAAACTAATTTTTTTGAAGAATTGACGAACGCAATCGAATCTATATACATCAAAAGTTCCCTGTCGTGATAAACGCTGAAAAAAGTTTTGAAATAAGTATCGGCAAGATTTACCTGAGCATAATAATGCGAACCAAAATAATGCATATAATAAATTATTGGAGTTCCCAATAAAACTGCCAGCCAGATCGAGAAATATAATCCATTAAATACTCCAGTCTTTTGAAAGGTTACCAGCGCATAAACACCATAATCAACAAAAAGCAAAAGGGCAAAAACTAATATTACTCCAAATAAAAATTCCAAAGTGATATTGGTTTTGGATTTTCCATAATAATAAAAGAAAAAATAGCCGCACCAGGCAATTACAGCATTAAAGAACACAGCAAAACCTAATCCTAAAAAATAAAGCAGAAAATAACTAATAAGCGCTGCAGCAAATAATAATCCAACAGGAAAAAAGATTTCACCGCTAAAATAAACGGGTTCAACTCTTTTATACGAACGGTAATTTTTCATGGCAATTTTAAATCTTAAAAAAAAGCAAATGTAAAAGTTCGTTAACGCTGAGAAGTCATTAGAAATAATGATTTTCTTTTTTAATTGTAAATGGTGAATTGTGAATTGTGAATTTTCAGTCGCTATAACTTTAACAAAGTTTAAACTTTGACAAAGTTCTTGACCATCAAGACTGAAAAACTGAGACTGCGACTGAAAACTAAAAACTAATAATTCATAATTCACAATTGATAACTCAAAACATTTTTAAGGTATATTTAAGTTCCCGAACAAATATGTATTCGTAAATTAGCCTCAAACAAAATTTAATTTAATGACAGTACTTACATTTACCCTGATAATGCTTCTTGGTGCTTTTTTAGCAGGTTTTATTGGCTCATTATCAGGCTTAGGCGGCGGTATAATAATTATTCCACTTTTAACAATTATTCTTGGTGTAGATATTCATTATGCAATTGGAGCAGCTTTAGTTTCGGTAATTGCGACTTCGTCCGGTTCTGCGGCGGCTTATGTAAAAGAAGGAATTACCAATATGCGTCTGGGAATTTTTCTCGAAATCGCCACTACAATTGGAGCCGTTTGCGGTGCTTTACTTTCTACCATTGCTCCTACTTCATTCATTGCCGTTTTATTCGGACTTACCCTGATTTTCTCAGCTATAAATTCGCTTCGTAAAAAAGAAGAGCATATTGTTTTAGAATCCAGTCCATTAGCTAAAAAACTAAAGTTACAAGGAACTTATCCCACCCACGACGGGCAAGTCGTAAGCTACGGAACCAAAAATGTTATTGGCGGTTTCAGTATGATGGGAATTGCAGGAATGATGTCGGGTTTACTCGGAATTGGTTCCGGAGCTTTTAAAGTGATTGCTATGGATAATATTATGCGAATTCCATTTAAGGTTTCAACCACAACCAGTAATTTTATGATGGGCGTTACGGCAATGGCGAGTTCTGTAATTTATATTCAAAAAGGATATATCGAACCGGGGATTTGTATGCCGGTTGTTATTGGTGTTTTATTTGGAGCCATGGCCGGAGCTAAAATTTTGGTTAGAACAAATCCTAAAAAACTTAGAATATTTTTTGCATGTCTGATTTTTGTTTTGGCGGTTAATATGATTTATAATGGACTTAATGGAAAAATCTAAAGTTATGACACACGAAAAATTTGGAGAAAAAGATTTTCAAACCATTATTGGAAACTTATTACGCTACGGAGTCTGGATTTCACTTTCGGTAGCGTTTATTGGCGGAATTATTTATTTAATGCATCACGGAAATGATATTGAAGATTATTCTGTTTTTAAAGAAAATGACCGAAATATATTTGAAGTTATTGGAACCGTTATTAATGGCGTAATTTCCGGAAGTGGTGAATATTTAATTTTCTTCGGAATTATATTATTATTCCTGACACCTGTTTTCAGGGTTTTGCTTTCTCTTTTCTCATTTATGATCGAGAAAGATTATTTATATGTAATAATCACACTGATTGTTATAGGGATTATTATAACGAGTATTTCATTTGGATTTTCACATTAGAAAATTTTAGATTGTAGATTGTAGATTTTAGATTGTAGATTTTAGATTGTAGATTTTAGATTGTTAGATTTTAGATTGTAGATTTTAGATTGTGGAATTTGGAATTTGGAATTTAAAAATTGGAATTTGATATTGACATTGTCATTGAAATTTAAAAAATTTTATGGAAATAGGAATCGATAGTTTTGCTTCGGCAATGTATGGCGACAACAATACTTTGAGCAGTGTTGACGCAATGGAACAGCTGCTGCAGAGAATAGAATTTGCAGATCAGGCTGGATTGGATGTTTTCGGGATTGGGGAACATCATAAAAAAGAATTTCTGGATTCGGCAACAGCGGTAATTTTAAGTGCGGCTGCGGCAAGAACAAAAAACATTCGTTTGTCAAGTGCCGTAACAGTTTTAAGTGCTGCAGATCCTGTGAGGGTTTATCAAAGTTTTGCAACATTAGATTTAATTTCGAAAGGAAGAACCGAAATTGTCGTCGGACGCGGATCTGCAATTGAAGCTTATCCTCTTTTTGGTTATGATCTTAAAGATTATGATGGACTTTTTAAGGAAAAACTCGAATTGCTTTTGCAAATTAGAGATAATGAATTTATAACCTGGTACGGAAAATTCCGTCCTGAACTGAATAATCTTCCGGTTTATCCAAGAGCATTGCAGGAAAAAATGCCGATTTGGCTTGGCGTTGGAGGAACTCCGGAATCTTTTATCAGAGCCGGAAGTTTAGGTTTGCCATTAATGGTTGCTATTATTGGAGGACAGACACATCGTTTCAGACCATTAATTGATTTGTATCGTGAGGCTGGTGAAGCCGCAGGTTTTAAACCACACGAATTAAAAGTTGGGCTGCATTCACCCGGATATGTTTCGAATACAACCGAAAAAGCAATTGATGAATACTATCCAGGTTATGCCGAATTGTGGACAAAATTAGGATATGAGAGAGGCTGGCCTCCGGTAACAAGAGGTAAATTTGACGGATTAATAGACGACTTGGGTGTTTTAATTGTGGGAAGTCCGGAAAGAGCCGCAGAGAAAATTCTGCGTCACAGCGAAGCACTTGGCGGTGTTGAAAGATTCACTTTTCAGATGGACAATGCCGGATTAACACATTTACAATTAATGAATGCCATAGAACTGATCGGAACAAAACTAATTCCTTTGGTTAAGAAGGGATAATATTTGCGGTTTTGGGCCACAGAATATACAGATAAAACGGATTTACGCTGACTTATTAAAATAAACCTGTGTAAATCCGTTTTTATTTGTTAAATCAGAGGGCAAATCCTCAAAAACCTTTTACCCTCTGCCTCTCTGGACCTTTGAACCTAAAAATTAGAACAATTTATAAGTAACTCCAATTCTAAAGTTAATGGGCTGTTCTGTCTGCCAGTAATAAGCATTTAACCAGCTGTAGAATGAACCGCTGTAAAGATATTTATCTAAGATGTTAAATACGTTTCCTGTAATTTTAAATTTCCCGGTTTCATAAGATAAACCTCCATCAAGTCTGAAATAATCAGGAAGTCTTTCTAAACCTGCACTCCAGGTATCTGTTTGACGTCCTGCAAGGAAAGAACCTCCTATAGAAGCACCAAAACCTTTAAGAACGCCGCCCTGAACGGTGTAATTTAACCATGCATTTGCTGTATGTTTTGCATAGCCCGGAACAACAGAACCTGCTGTAATACTTGGCACATTAGAATTAAGAACAATCGATTCTGTAAAAGCATAGTTTGCAATAAGGTTAAGCCCATCCAATAATTTTCCTCTTACGTCAAATTCAATACCTTCTGCTCTTTTCTCACCCAAAACGACACTGTATTGCTGCCCAGGCGTATTTGTTGGATCAGATGTAAGTTCGTTTTTCTTTAAAATTCTGTATGCTGCCAAAGTCGTACTCCAAGATCCGTCAAACCAGTCTCTTTTAATACCCACTTCAAAGTTATTTCCGGTAAGAGGTTTTACTTTATCACCGTTTTTGATAATACCTGCCTGAGGTGTAAAAGCCTGATCATATAATCCATAAACTGATGTAGCATCATCAATAGAAACACTTAAACCAACACGCGGCGTAATATGACTATCTGAAATTGGTGCTCCGCCCCAGCTTGCCTGACTAATCCAGGTATATCTTCCTGCAAGAGTAAGTCTCACCTTGTTTTGGAAAAACCCAATCTCATCCTGAATATATCCTGCGGCATATTCTGAACTCATTAACCCACCAGCATTTTTAGCTCTTACTGAAAGCGGGGTTTCATGATCAAAATTTGGCAGTCCGTTTGCCGGCGTGCCATAATTTGGGTTATATACATTAAACGGATTATCAACGGTATCAAGATCATGCGACTGCCCCCAATCTGCCATGTAATCTTTGCTTCCTAAATCTACTCCTCCTAATACCTTGTGAGAAACAGAACCGGTATTGAATTTTCCGTTTAAAAAAATCTGTCCTAAATACATATTACTTTCTGCATCCCAGATGCCAACATTTCTAATAATATCTCCATTTCCTATAGAAACATCCGGAACATTATCTCCATTTGTGTCTATATCTGCCGGCCCAACTAAACTCGGCCAGGAACTGTAACCCTGCTGAATATATTTAAAGTAAGAAGTCTGAGCAGTAAGTTTCCAGTTATCATCAAATTTATGTTCGAGAGTAAGATAACCACTGTGATCCTGAATATTCGTATCAGGCAATCCCGGCTGTGTCATTGTAAATCCTACTGGAAGTGTTCCGTATCCGCCAGAAGTAGGACCAAAAATATAATAAGAACCAACTTCAGTCATATTTGCATATTGAAAATTATATTCGGCAGTAATTTTTGTTTTGTCATCAATTTGATATGAAATTACAGGAGCCAGTACATAACGGTTATTGTGTTCAAAAGCGCGGTGAGAACCTTTGTTTTGAGCTGCTCCGTTAAATCTGTATAATAATTTACCTTTTTTATCTAATTTTCCGTCAAGATCTAGATTTACTCTGTAAAAATCATAGCTTCCGCCAATAGCCGTTACTTCAGCTTTAGTAATACCGGTTGGTTTTTTAGTAACCACATTATACAGTCCGCTTGGATCTCCGCTCGAAAGCATAAATCCTGCCGGGCCTTTTACAAATTCGATATGATCTACAAAACTCATATCTTCTGTTAGCGGTCCCCAGAAAGAAGACACAACGTTAAATCCGTTACGGAAAGCCTGAATCTGCGAACCGCGCATTGTAATATTGGTATATAAATCGCCCCAGTGTTCTAAACGCACGGCACCGCTCACATTACGAATAACCCCGTCACTCATACTAGTAATCTGTTGGTCTTTTAAAGTCTGACCGCTTACAATTTGTACGTTTTGCGGAATCTCTAAAACAGGAGTCTGTAAACGCAGTGACAATGAAGGTTTGTCTTGTTTGTATTTGTTCTTTGTAATAACCACTTCATCAAGATCTTCCTGACTTTCAGAAAGTGCAAAGTTTTTAGTTGTTGTTTGTTTTGCCGTAACAACAATTGTATTTTCTACTGCGTGAATTTCAACCGCACGAATACTAATTGTATAAGAACCCGGTTTAACATTTTTAATTTCATAATAACCGTTGTCGTTTGTAATAGCCGAATATCTTGTTCCTTTAAGGATTACAGAAACACCTGGAACGGGCTCGTCTCCGCTTAAAGAAATTTTTCCGCTTACTTTTCCTAGCTCCTGACTCATTGCATTTAGTGAAGTCAAAAGAATTATAAAAAAGCTGATTTTCTTAATGATATTTATACTCATTTTGGTAAGATTTTAAGTTTTATTTGGCAAAAGTATATGCTAATACTGGGTTTTCCAAATTATTTTTAATTATTCTAAATAAATATAAAATAATAAACTGATTTAGTGATATTTTTACACTTAAAACTTTTTAAATTCTGGGAGAAAACAAATTATTGAGGAAGTATACCTATCTTTAATCCACAAAATAAATTCCAGAACAACAAAAACATAAACCAATGGATACTACAAAAACTGTTAGAAAAGTTGCTATTGTGGGTTATAACCGAATTCCGTTTGCAAGAGCCAATACCGCTTACGCAGAAGTTGGAAATCAGCAAATGATGACCGCAGCCTTAAACGGCCTTATTGATAAATATAATTTAAAAGGTGAATTATTAGGTGAAGTTGCCGGAGGTGCCGTAATAAAACATTCATATGATATGAACCTTATAAGAGAATGTGTTATGAAAACCTCGCTCGATCCCGCTACTCCTGCCTGCGATTTACAGCAGGCTTGCGATACCGGAATTGAAAGTGCTGTTTATATTGCCAATAAAATTGCATTGGGTCAAATCGAGTCTGGTATTGCCGGCGGAGTTGATTCGATAAGTGATATGCCGATTGCGGTAAGCGAAAAACTAAGAAAAACGCTGCTCAAAGCCAGACAGGCAAAATCATTAGGAGAAAAAATAAAAACGTTTTTAAAACTTCGTCCAAAAGATTTTTCGCCATTAGTTCCAAGAAATGAAGAATCTCAAACCGGACTTTCGATGGGCGGGCATACTGAAATTACGGCAAAATATTATAAAATTTCCAGAGAAGACCAGGACAATCTGGCGCTTAAAAGTCATTTAAATATGGCAAAGGCTTATGAAGAAGGTTTCTTTGATGATATGATTACGCCTTTTAACGGACTTGATACCGATAATAATCTTAGAAAAGACAGCAGCATCGAAAAACTGGCTAAATTAAAACCGGCATTTGATAAAGTAAACGGAACTTTAACTGCAGGAAATTCGACACCTTTAACAGACGGTGCATCGTGTATACTTTTGGCCAGCGAAGAATGGGCAAAAGAACGTGGACTTCCGATTTTGGCTTATATTACTTTTGCAGAAATTGCAGCGATCGAATATGTAAAAAACCAGCAGAATCTTTTATTAGCTCCCTTATTTGCTGCTAGCAGAATGCTTGAAAAAGCAGGATTAAATCTTCAGGATTTTGATTATTACGAAATTCATGAAGCCTTTGCAGCTCAGGTTTTGGCAACTTTAAAAATTTGGGAAAGCCCTGAACTAAGTGCCGAATTAGGTTTAAAGAAACCTCTTGGTGCAATCGACAGAGAAAAATTAAATGTAAAAGGCAGCAGTCTGGCTGCCGCGCATCCTTTTGCCGCAACTGGAGGAAGAATTATTGACGTTATGGCCAAACTATTAAACCAAAAAGGTTCCGGAAGAGGATTTGTTTCTATTTGTGCAGCTGGCGGACAAGGTGTTACAATGATTATTGAGAAATAATATAACTACAATTAACTTTGTCAAAGTTTAAAACTTTGACAAAGATTTTAAAATCTAACCGATACAACAAACCCGACAGGTTTTAAAAACCTGTCGGGTTTACTTTTTTAAAACATAATTTTAAAGAAAATTAAAACGCAAATTCCTCAACAGAAGATAACGCTTTTGGCAGCGCATTTGCAGCAAAATCAGGAATTGCTGTTCCTTCAACACGGAAAGTCGTAACATCAGTCATTCCTAAAAAACCTAAAACTGTTCGTAAATACGATTCTGAGAAATCATAACTTTTGTACGGTCCTTCAGAGAATATAGCTCCTGAAGCAATTGACAAGTATACTTTTTTATCTGTTACCAAACCTTTTGCTCCTTCTGGACTATAACTAAAAGTCTTTCCTGCTCTGGCAACCTGATCGATCCATCCTTTTAAAACTGCCGGAATTCCAAAATTATACAAAGGCACACCAATGACAATAATATCCGATTCTAATAAGTTTTTTATAGCTTCATCAGAATATTTTAATGCTTCTTTTTGTTCTGGTGTATGCGCTTCTACAGGTGTGTACACAGCATTAATATGTGAACCTGTCAGGTAAGGCAAAGGTGTTTTTGTTAAGTCAAGTGTATTTATTTCTGTTTCTGTTTGTGATGCTAATTTTTCGATAATAGCGTTTGATAATTGGTTGCTAAACGAAGTATCTCCATTTGTACTGGTAATTATGCGCAGAATTTTTTGGCTCATGATTTAAATTATTTGTTTTACTATACAAACTTATTTACATTTGCTATCTCTTTTATAGTACTATCCTCAAGGATAGCGCTATCCTTGAGGATAGTAACATTTTAAGTATGAAAACAAAAAGTGAGATAACAAAAGAAATGTGCTGTGAACCAGAAGAATGCCTGGCAGCTTTATTACCTGTAAGAGATGCTTTAGAAGTTTTAAGCGGCAGATGGAAACTCCCTATTTTGATTGCTTTATCAAACAGACCAAAACGATTTAAAGAGATTTCTAAAGATATAAATGGAATTACAGATAAAATGCTTTCAAAAGAGCTTAAAGATCTGGAAATAAACAAATTGATCACCAGAACTGTTTATGATACATTTCCTCCAACAGTTGAATATGCCAGAACAGAGCACAGCCATACCTTATATAATGTAATAGGTGCATTAAATGAATGGGGAACTTTACACCGAAAAGAAATTATAGGAAAATAGAATATTTACAAAGATTTAAAACTGTTTTTAGAAAATCTTCTAATCAATTTCATCTTATAATCGTTGGATTAAAACCTTTGCGCCTCTGCTCCCTTTATAACTTTGCTCCTTAAAACTCCTCAATCGTTATCGTAAAGAAATTTTACTAAACATTCTCATTAGACAGAAAAAGATTAAATTTGGTTACCCAAACCACTAATAATTCTGAATAATTATGAGAAAAAATCTACAATTTAATATTAAAAAACGATTTTTAGGTTTATTGCTTATTTTCGTTTTATTGTTTTCATCACAATCCTATTCTCAATACATAACACAAAACCTCGCTCCTACTGCTGTTATTAAAGAAGGACTTGCTTTAGAACAATCTTCAGACGGAAGAATTTTCATAGCAGAAAGAGGCGGAATTGTAAAGGTATTTCAAAATAATGCCGTTTCGACAGTTTTTACTGTTACAACCGTAACCGATAACGAGCAAGGTTTACTTGGATTAACACTTCATCCCGATTTTGCAGTAAACGGCTATATTTATGTTTTTTATTCTATAAATGATGGTGTTATCAGACATAGAATTGAAAGGATTAAAATTGACAATAACAACCAGGTTGTGAGCCGACAGGAAATTTTACTTCTTGAACCTATCGGTGGAGGTTTTCATAACGGAGGTGATTTAAAATTCTTTAATGGCTTTTTGTATGTAACCGTTGGGGATAGTCAGCAGAATACTAATTCGCAAAATTTAGATACTTATAAAGGGAAAATCCTTCGTCTTACAGAAGACGGACTTCCTGCGCCCGGAAATCCATTTTACGGAAGCGGTTCTTTACAAAGACAAAGTATCTGGGTTTACGGTTTTAGAAATCCATGGAGATTAGTAGCCAATCCTGTTGCCAATAAATTATTTGTTCTTGATGTTGGAACTTCATGGGAAGAAATAAACGAAATCAGTAATCCGGCTATACGCAACTATGCCTGGGGGCATCCCGATGGTGGCGACGGAAAACAAACCGAAACGAATTTATTTACCAATCCTATATTTACATACGCAACCGGAAGTATCGGAAACGCCTTAACAAATGGTGTACTCTATAATCCGGCCATTTCGCGTTATCCAAATATGCAGGGCAGATTTATTATTAAAGATTTTGTGCGCAATGCCATTCGATGGTTTGACCCAAATATTGCCGATCCAGTTTCAACAGAATTTTATTCGGCGCCACAACAACAGGCATTGGGTATGATGTTAGGAAACGACGGTTATATTTATTATTGTGCTTATGGAAATAACGGTGCTTTAATTAAATTAGATTATATCGAGACCGCCGCACCAACTATTGTAAACCAGCCTCTTTCGCAAACTATAATGGAAACCGATCCGGTAACTTTTACAGTTTCTGCAAGTGGTGTAGGATTAACATATCAATGGCAGTTTAACAATGTAGATATTAATGGAGCAACGGGAACAAGTTATACTATTCCAAGTGTAACCAATGCAAATGCAGGAGCTTACAGAGTTATTGTAACTAATTCAGCAGGAAATGTAACCAGTAATCCCGCAACATTAACGGTAACTCCTTTTAGTAATAAACCAACTGTATCTATTGTTTCTCCGCTTCCATCTTTAAAATGGAATGCTGATGATGTTGTTCATTTTGAAGCTACAGCTTCCGACGTTGAAGACGGAACTTTACCGGCAAGTGCATTTTCGTGGAGTATTGATCTTTTTCACGAAGATATTCCTGGAGCGGGACATTCGCATCCCGGAGCAAGTCCACAAGGTGTAAAATCAGGAGATTTCACAGCTTCAAACCAAGGTGAAAAAACACCAAACGTTTGGTATAGATTTACTGTAAAAGTAACAGACAGCAACGGTTTAACGGCTACAACTTTTGTTGATATCAAACCAAATTTAGTCGATGTTACAGCTACAAGTTCTCCGGTTCCGCTTAAATTAGAATTCAACCAAAAAGCTGTTACTGCGCCTTCAACCAAACAAGTTGTGGCCAATGCAGCTTTGCAAACCTTAAACGCACCAACACCTCAATATATCGACAACAAACGTTATGATTTTGACCATTGGAGCCAGGGCGGAGCAGCAAATCAAACCTTTAAGGCACCAGCTGCAGGAACCATAAGCTACACAGCATTTTATACCGAAACCGTGCTTCAAAATGCTCCTTATCAAGGCTTGATTGCTCAAATTCCGGGAGTTATTGAAGCAGAAAATTATGATGTTGGACCAGGTGCCTATCTGGATAAAAACGGCGGCGGCGATACCGCTTACAGAGCCGGAGACGGTGTTGGAACGGAAGCTTGCAGCGAAGGTGGATTTAATCTCGCTTATGTAGCCAAAGATGAATGGCTAAAATATACGGCTAAAGTAAATACAACCGGAAATTATACAATTAATTTAAGAATTTCAACGCCTTATAATACTAGAAAATTACATCTTGAAGTTGATGGCGTAAACGTAACCGGAATTCTTGATATTCCAAACACAGGAGGTTTTCAGGCTTGGCAGACCGTTGCTGTACCAAATATTGCATTAACGCAGGGCGATCACGTTATCACTTTATATTTTGATGAAAACGACATCAACGTAAATAAAATGGAGTTTGTCTTAAGCGGAGCAGCTGCCCCAGTTGCTGATTTTGAATATACACCACAAATGGGATGCGTAAATGAGCCTGTTACTTTTACATCGGTTTCTACTGGCACAATCAACACCTATACATGGAATTTTGGAGAAGGCGCGCAGCCTGCAACCGCAACCGGTATTGGACCACACACAGTAACATTTTCTACAGAGGGAGATAAAGAAGTTTCGCTTACCGTAACCAATTCAGCAGGAAACAACACAAAAGATGTCACTTTTATGGTTCACGATTGTCATCTTGGTGTCGAAAATCCAAATGCTGAATCAAATAAAGTTGTAGTATATCCAAATCCTTCAAAAGGAGTTTTTCATTTGTCTAAAGAATTAGAATGGACAGTATTTTCTGTTTCAGGAAGTAAAATTAAACAAGGCAAAGGAAATGTAATTTCAATCTCAGATCAGGCGGCGGGAATTTATTTTGTAAAAACAAATGCAGCCAGTAAAGCAATTCAGATAAATAAACAATAATTTTATTTATAAAATAATCTTAATAAGCCCGGCAGGATTAAAATCTGCCGGGCTTTACTTTTTATTTCTCTTTATTTCAAACAAAAGACTCAGATCTGAAAACAGATTCTATTAATCATTTCGGATTTACTAAATGAATCTGAATTTCTTATTTCCTGATTTTGCAGGTAAATTTTTACGGCAATTTTTTCAACAGCTTTTGTTTGTAATATTTCAAAAAAATAGCAGTAAAAAAAGGATTTAGTAATGTACAGCTAAACATATTTTTATTAGATTTATGACCTGATACCCCCAAATCAATAACGTAAATAATGGCTTACAACAATAAAGAATTACTTCGTTTTTTAGATGCGCAAAATAAATTATATCTAACTGCGCTTGAAGAAATTAAAAAAGGTAAAAAAGAATCTCCTTGGATGTGGTTTATTTTTCCGCAGATAAAAGGAATGGGTTCAAGTGATACATCAAAATTCTACGAAATTAAGAATGCCGACGAAGCAATTGCTTTTCTTGAGCATCCAATTTTAGGAAAACACCTTATTGAAATTACCGGAGAACTAGTCAAAAAAGAAGAACAGGACGTTGCAGATATTTTTGGAACACCTGATGTTGAAAATCTACAGTCATGCATGACATTGTTTGCAAGTATTCAGAATACGGAACCTGTTTTTCAGGAAGTTTTGCATAAATATTTCGACGGATCGTCTGATTTTCATACACTGCAACTTTTGTACAATAATCTTTAAAACCCTTATATTCATACGGTTTACAATATTTTGGTCAAAAATATAAAGCCGAAATTTGTGCATTTATAAATAAGATATTTATATTTGCAACAGTGTTGCGTTTATTTGTGTGATATTAAAGCATTTAAATATTTCGGACAGAAATACCACGGAATGAAAAAGAAAATTGTAGTTGTAAATTTCTTTATGTCTTTTACAGTATTGTTCGCCATGCTGTTTCAGACTGTTCACTCCTACGAACATATCTTAAAGCAGGCTTCAGAGATACACTGTGAGCATAAATATACAGCCGGGCAAAAACAAATCACTCACAGCCATTCTGTCGACGCCAATTGTCATATTTGTCATTTTGCCTTTAGTACTTTTATTCCGAATTCTTTTCAGGCAGTATCATTTCATAAAATAACTGTCGAAACCTCTTATAAATTCTTTTATTCGAAGGTTTATACTGCATTTTTCAAAGGAAGTTTATTTGCACTCCGCGCACCTCCTCCATTTATTTAATTTACTGCATTTACATTAAAAAAATAAAATAACTTTTTACATGTTTTCTAAAAAAATATGTAAAAAGAAATTCTGTTTTTACAGCTGTTTTTGATTTGTTCTTTTGAATTAAGCCAAAACAACCCCTTAATTTTCTGCAGTAAAATTTCTTCTCTATTTACTAAAAAGCAGTCCTATACCCTCTTTTACCAATCTGTAAAAGTCCGGGATTTCTATATCTGTTAAATAATTTATACAAATACATAAAAACAATGCTTACAGCAAAAAATCTGACCAAAAAATACGGTGATCATACCGCTTTGAATGCTTTAAACCTAACTATAAAAGAAGGTGAAATTTTTGCTCTTCTGGGACAAAACGGAGCCGGAAAAACCACAACAATAAATCTCTTTTTAGGCTTTGTTGAACCTACATCGGGAGAATTAGAAATTAATAATATTTCGGTTACCCAAAACAATCAGGAAACCAAAAAGTATGTGGCATATATCCCCGAAACCGTAATGTTATATCCTAATTTAAGCGGTTTAGAGAACCTTAAATTCTTTTCGTCTTTGGCTGGATTTAAATATTCTGCAGGAGAACTGACTTATTTCTTAAATAAAGCCGGGTTGCAGGCCAAAGCACATGAACAGAATTTAGAAGGCTATTCTAAAGGAATGCGCCAAAAAGTGGGAATTGCCATTGCGATTGCAAAAAAGGCAAAAGTATTATTGTTAGACGAACCTACGAGTGGTCTGGATCCTAAAGCTTCCAACGAATTTTCTCAGATATTAAAAGAACTTTCTGCAGATGGAACCGCAATTTTAATGGCTACGCACGACATTTTCAGAGCCCGGGAAGTTGCTTCTCATATTGGCATTATGAAGCAAGGAAATTTAGTCACGGTTATCGAAGCTGATAAAATATCTGCCCACGAACTCGAAAATCTCTATTTACAAACTGTTTAAAAGGAAAGAAAATTTCCATCTGTCTTAAAAATGAAAACTATATTTTCTTTTCTATTTCTAATAATTGCTGCACAAACTGTAAAATCTCAAATAGTAAGCATAAAAAGCACCGATAGTATTACTCAGGATTCTGTCAAAATGAAAAAAAATGAACTGCAGACTGTTGAAATTGTTGGCCGATCGACAAAAAAATACAACAGCGATTATTCATTTGCAGCAACAAAAATTGCCGCTTTAAACAAAGATATTCCGCAGTCAATTTCGACTATAACCAAAGAATTAATTACAGATAAAGGCGCATTTTATCTTGCCGATGCTGTAAAAATGGCAAGCGGCGTTATTCCGGCAAGTTATTACAATCAATATACGATTCGTGGAATCAGCCAGAACGAAGAAGGTCAGATTATTAACGGAATGCGAACCCGTCAATATTATTTTCTTCAGCCTTTAACAAGCAATATTGAACGTGTAGAAGTTATCAAAGGCCCGTCGAGTGCCACATTTTCTTCTGTAGATCCTGGCGGAAGTATTAATATGGTAACCAAAAAACCTTTGGCTATCGACCGAAAAGAAGTAAGCTTAAGCGTTGGAAGTTTCAGTACTTTGCGCGGAACACTTGATTTTACAGGACCTTTAAACGAATCTAAAACACTTTTATATCGTGTAAACGGAGCCTATCAGGAAGCTAAATCATTTCGTGATTTAGTTCAAAATAAATCTTTTTTGATTTCTCCTTCTTTCAGTTATATACCAAATGAAAAAACTGCCATTAATACCGAATTGATTTTGAGCGACATGACTGGGAATCTCGATAGAGGCCAGCCTATTTTTGGTGCCGTTGCCGGAAAAACAAGTTTAAATAAAACACCGATAAGCTTAAATCTGGGTGGTCCAAGTGACTTTTTTAAGTCAAAAGAAATGATTTTGATGACCAATTTTGCACATAAATTCAGTTCAAAAATTGGTTTTAATGCTTCGTACATGAAACAAACCTGGACAGAAGACCTTCAGGAACACAGAACTACAAATGCTTTTGCGGTCGATATAAATAACCAGCCTGTAACAAGTCTGGCTATGATGCAGTTTGTTCAGCGTCAGCAAAACTGGGATATTGACAATCTAAATGCCTATTTTAATTTTGACTTAAAAACAGGAAAATTAAACCATAAGTTATTGGCTGGATATGATTTAAGCAGCTGGAATAAAAATAAAGGCGGCGGACAAAACGCGGCAAGAGGTTATTTGCTAAAAGATGGAACGGTTGCGAGTTCATTTGTTGCAGCCAATGCGGCAAATTACCAAACCATTACTATCGATGGGGTAACATTGCCAAAACCCAACGTCGAATATTTTAATTTGAATACTCCTGCATATAAAATCACAAGCCCGGAAGATTATATTTTAAATGTTCGAACAGCACTCCCATCTGCATTAACGACTACAAATGCGGTTTATATTCAGGATCAGATTCAATGGGAAAAATTTATTTTTTTATTGGGGCTCCGAAATGAATGGTTTGAAGACATTACAAATTACAAAACTAATAATGAACTGAAAGTTAGAAAATCAGTTTTACTGCCAAGAATCGGAATTACGTATGCTATTAATAATGCCATAAATATTTATACAACCTATCTTGAAGGTTATCAGCCGCAATCGAATACGGTTACTTTAATGCCTCAAACAGGTTCTCTTCCTGGAGGAAGTTTATTTGATCCTCTTGAAAGTGATTTGAAAGAAGTGGGTATTAAAACGACTTTTTTGAACAACTCTATGAGTTTTAATGCTGCACTTTACGAAATCAATCAGCGCAATATTTTAATGAACGCCAATAATCCTGCAAATCCGGATTTACTGGTTACAAGAGGTGCCGAAAGAAGCCGTGGTTTTGAGTGCGATCTTGCAGGTTATATTACTCCGGATTGGCAGATAAATGCTTCCTACAGTTATATAGATGCCGAAATTATGAAAGACAGTAATCCGGCATTAATTGGCGCCAGAAAACAAAACACGCCAAAAAACAGCGCCAGCTTATGGACACGCTACAACTTTAAAGCCGATACTGCTTTACAGGATTTGGGAATTGGAATTGGTATGCAATATCAAAGCAGCAAAATCCCTTGGTTTACGCGAGATTTTACACTTCCGGATTTTACCATTTTTGATGCTGCTTTGTTCTATAAACCCAGTAAAAGCAATGTGCAGATTGCCGTAAATGCGGGAAATTTATTAAACAAAACATATTGGCTGGGTGCACAAAATTATCTGCGTTTATTTCCGGGAAGTCCGCGAAATGTGAGCCTTACTGTAACTTATAAATTTTAATTTATATGAAATTATTACATAAAGAAATACTGATAGCCAAACATTTACAAAAATCTGTTTTTAAAAATTCGGCCATTTATAGTATTACATTTTTTATTGGAGTTTTACTATTGTTTGCCGCATTTTCGGGTTGGGACAATTACAAAAGCCAAAATGAAACCAGCGAAAAGTATCAGCATCAATCGCGTGAAGACTGGTTGAAAAATCCGGACAAAAACCCGCATCGAATGGCGCATTACGGCAATTTTGCTTTTAGGAAAAGTACATCATTAAGTGTTTTCGAATTCGGAATGGAACCATTTTTCGGAAATGCAATTTTTCTGGAAGCACATAAACAAAATACCGCCAATTTCTCCGAAGCCGGATTTTCCAATAGTATGCTCCGTTTTGGCGAAATAAGCATAGCAATGATTTTACAAATTTTACTTCCGTTATTGATCTTTTTTGTTGGTTTTAATTCAGTTGCTTACGAAAGAGAAAACGGAACGCTAAAAATACTTTTAACCCAGGGAATTACCTGGAAACAGCTTCTGTTTGGTAAAATTCTCGGAATTACCAGTGTCGTCATGCTGCTTTTTGTTCCAACTATTATGGTATTGGTTTTGATTTGGTTAACGCTTCAAAACTTTACAATTTCGGCCGATGAAACAATTAAATTACTATTATTTATTGTTTTTCATTTTATTTATCAAATGTTCTTTTGTATCATCTCTGTTTTAGTTTCAGCATCAGGCAAAACCTCAAAAAAAGCTTTGGTTTCCTTAATCGGAATCTGGCTGATTTTTACCATTATTCTGCCAAGAACAACTCAGGCAATTGGAGCGTATTTATATCAAGCGCCATCGAAAATTCAGTTTAACAGTGATATTGAAAAAGATATTCTGAAACAAGGTGACAGCCATAACCCAAACGATGTGCACTATAAAGCAATAAAAGATTCTTTATTAACAGTTTACAAAGTAGATTCTGTAGAAAAACTCCCGTTTAACTATTCCGGTTTTATTATGACCGAAGGCGAAAGAATCAGTTCAAACATTTACAATAAACATCTTGAAGAACTATTGAAAATTTACAAAAAGCAAAATAGTTTTTCTAAAGCAATATCTTTTATAAATCCATACATCGCCATGAAAAATCTGTCGATGGGATTATCAAATACCGATTATGATTCGTATATCGATTTTCAAAAACAAGCCGAACAATATCGCTATAATATGGCCCAGAAAATGAATGGTTTGCAAATAAAATACATCAGCAATAAAAAACCCGGACCAAACGATAAACCACTTACAATAGACAAAAAACACTGGGCAGATATTGAAGAATTTCATTATGAACCAAAAGGCGTACGTGAAGTCTTAAAGACCGAAATCATTGCAGTTATCTCTCTGCTATTATGGATAATTCTACTTTTTGTTTTGATAAAAATTGCTGCCAAAAACCTAAAAGCCATTTAATATGTTAGTACTTTTATTTAAAAATTTTATACGTTCAAAAGGAACCAAAATCGGCTTGCTTTTTTTATTACTAATTGGCATTATCAGTCTTTTAATAGGTCGTCAGTTTCAGGAAAAACAGCAAAATAATATTACCGAAGCCGCTGTTTATCAAAAAGAACATATTGCCAGAAATGCCTCTTTTCATAAAGATGAAATTGGGCTTCTTCTCTATTATATTAAATTTTCTCTGGTAAATCATACTTTGCCAATTAACAGCCTGGCAATTGGACAAAGAGATGTAAATCCCTCAATTCAAAGTGTTACTATTCGAGGTTTGGAAGCCCAAAAATACGATTCGGAACTCAATAATCCGAGTAATCTGCTGTCCGGAAATATCGATTTTAGTTTTGTGCTTTTGTATCTTTTTCCACTTTTGATTATCGCATTTTCGTATAATATTATTTCTGAAGAAAAAGAATCCGGAACCTGGAAAATTACAGCAACACAGAGCTCAAACACTTTTTTGTATATTTTGAAATTGTTTTATATCCGAATTTTAAGTTTAATTGGATTATTAACTTTACTGCTTTTGATTGCGATTTTCTTTTTGCAGATTCCTGTTGACAAATCTTTTTTTATCTTTTACATTCTAAGTGTTTTATACATTCTTTTTTGGTTCTCGATTTGTTTTTTTATTGCTTCCTTACAAAAGAATTCCAACTTTAATGCGGTTATATTATTGACAATCTGGTTGTTTCTTATTATAATTCTTCCAGCCGGTATCAATACTTATATCATCAATAAATATAAAGTTCCCGAAGCTCTGGAATTAACACTGACCCAAAGAAATGCCTATCATGAAAAATGGGATATAGATAAACAAAAAACTTTGAATAAATTTTATAAACATTATCCGAGATTTAAAGATTATAAGCTTCCGGATAGTGAATTCAGCTGGCTATGGTATTACGCCATGCAGCAAATGGGTGATGATGAATCGGCAGTACAGTCAAAAGAACTGGAATCAAAATTAGAACAGCGTAATAATGCCAGCGAACTGATTGCACAGTTTATTCCAACACTTCATACACAAATCCAGCTAAACGAAATTGCAAAATCTGATTTGAGAAACCAGCTTTTATTTATAAAAGAAACCAAACAATTTCATGAAAAACTGCGTTTACATTTTTATCCAAAAATTTTCGATAATGAACCCGTTAACAAACAAAAATGGGAAAATTTTAAAGTTGAAACTTTTACTGATAAATCCGAAACCAGTTTCGCAAAAGCATTTCTGCCATTAATAATCTTTAATTTACTATTAATAGCTTTTGGATGGCGGAATTTTAAACGCTGAGTTTTTTTAACGCAAAGAGGGCAAAGGTTTTTCGCAAAGGCGCTAAGATTAATAAAAGAAAAAGTTTTTTTGCAAAGTTCACAAAGCTTTACGTATAGCTTTGTGAGCTTTGCGTTTATAAAACTTTCTTGCAAAAAAACTTTGCGAACTTGACGAAAAACCTTTGCGCCTTTGCGATAAAATTTCATAAGCCCGGAGCAAAAAAATAACATAAAAATATTTTCGCTTTTTAGAGAAATATATTAGTATTTTACTATTTTTATCGAAATTTTAGAAACAAAACTGTTAAATATAAGCCCCAAATTTATAATTTAATGAAAAAATTGCTTTTTATAAGTATAATCGTTCTTGTCTTTTTTTATGCTTTTAGAGAAATCGTTTACAAACCCTATATGTGGAAAAAAGCGATGAATACTCCAGAACACAGATTGCAAATGGGAAGTTTTCTTTTTAGCAAACAAACAGGTTCAAATGGCAGCAAGAGTTCTCAAACCAACTATTTGATTTTTAAAGTAGTAGAAATAAATGGTGATTATGTACGTCTTTCTGCAATTCGGCAATTATCTGAAAAAGGAAAACTTAAATCCTCAGATTTTTCTTTTACAAGGGAAAATTACCGCCACTTAAAAAAGAATATTAAAAAGCTTACCATAACAGCAATTCTTCGTACAGATTTGTATAAGGAAGGTGCAACTTATACCGTAAACGATTATCTTTTAAACAAATATCCTTCGTTAAAAAAATCCCGTTATTACTATGAAGAACTTAGCGAAGCTGAAAAAAACGTGCATTTGCCACGAGAGTATTTTACGATGGTTTATTCTAAAGAAAAAATCATCGAAAAAAGAAAACTGATTCCCTATATCATCGATAATACTAACGAACCAGAATTAGCAAAAAACCTGTCACAAAAAGTAAGTTTAATTCTTAATTGATTTTTATTTCTAAATCGCAAAAACACAAAGAAGAAATCAATGATTTACCAGTTTTTACAGAACCTTTGAGCGAGCCGGCAAGAAGAATCATAAGTAGAGTGCCTTAAACAATATAAATTATAATGATTTGTTTTTTTGCACAAAACTCGAAAATCGCTTTTTGTTCTGAAAAGAGGTTTTTATCCAGATCAAAATTTTAACATTTAAATCTTTGACGAAAAATTTGTAATATAAAAAACTATATCGTAATATTGCTATATTAAAATAAACAAAAAAATGGGAGCTTCAAAAACTGAACATTTTACAGAAAAACAAAATCAAATTGCCACAATAGCAAAAGCCTTGGGACATCCTGCCAGAATAGCTATTATCGAATACCTGTTGAAGGTAAATGAATGTATCTGCGGTGATATTGTAAATGAGCTTCCCCTTGCCCAGCCTACTGTTTCGCAGCACTTAAAAGAATTAAAAAATGCAGGACTTATAAAAGGAAATATTGAAGGAAATGCTATTTGTTATTGCATCGATGAAACAACTTTTGATGTTTTAAAAGGGTATTTTTCTAATATTATTGCTGTCACAAAAAATCAAAAATGCTGTTAAGGCGTTTTTTTAAATATCTATATCGTAATATTGCATTATAACTATAAATAAAAAACAATGAAACTATCAGACATCAAAAACATTCTTCCAAATTTGGAAAATGTTGTATTTCAATTAGAAAACGGAACTTTCGTACCTGAACATTTTCATGTAACAGAAGTTGGAATTACAAGTAAAAATTTTATTGACTGCGGCGGTGTAATTCGCCATGAAAAAGCTGTTAATTTTCAATTGTGGAATGCAAACGATTTTGAACACAGACTAAAACCCAATAAACTCTTGCACATCATTAATCTATCTGAAGAAAAATTGGGTATTGAAGATTTTGAAATTGAAGTTGAATATCAAAATGAAACCATCGGAAGGTATGATTTAGAATTTAACGGAAATCATTTTATACTAAAAAACAAAACTACGGCTTGTCTGGCGCAAGAAGCATGCGGTGTTCCAGCACCAAAAGAGAAAATAGCTTTGACAGAACTATATAAAAATGCAGGCAACAGCTGTTCGCCAAATTCGGGCTGCTGTTAATTATGAAACAGAAAATTATTAAATATAAAAAGCCTATTATCATAACAACATCTGTTATTGTTTTACAGCTCATTTTTGGATTTGAACCAAAATTCTGTATCATCAATATCATTTGGTTACTTGTCTGATTATGAAAAAAAATATTTTAGTACTCTGCACAGGAAATAGCTGCAGAAGCCAGATTGCCGAAGGTTATTTAAAACATTTTTTAGGTGGCAAAGCCAATGTTTACAGTGCAGGAATAGAAACTCACGGAGTTAATCCGAGAGCCATTATAACCATGAAAGAAGATGGGATTGACATTTCAAATCATACTTCAAATCATATCGATGAATATCAGGATATAGAATTTGATTTTGTAATTACGGTTTGTGATAACGCAAAAGAACGCTGCCCATTTTTTCCATCAAAAGCTAAAAAAATACATCAAAACTTTAATGATCCCGCTAAAGCAACAGGAACTGAAGAAGAAATTTTAAAAGAGTTTAGAACTGTGAGACAAACGATTAAAGAGTTTTGTGAACAATTCTCTAAAAATGATTGTTAATTATTAATGTTTAATGGTTACTTGGTAATTCATAATTAACAATTAACCATTATTCTAAAATTTCATTCTCTGAATTCTGACCGCATTTAAAATTGCCAATAATGCAACGCCAACATCGGCAAAAACAGCTTCCCACATTGTGGCAAGTCCGCCTGCTCCGAGAATCAATACAAAAGCTTTTACGACAAATGCCAAAGTAATATTTTGCCAGACGATTTTCTTAGTTTGTTTTCCAATGTTTATAGCCATTGCAATTTTACTCGGTTTATCATCCTGAATAACAACATCGGCGGTTTCGATTGCAGCATCACTTCCCAAGCCTCCCATTGCAATTCCTACGGTACTTAAAGCAATTACAGGCGCATCATTTACACCATCGCCTACAAAAGCTACGGTTTCGTTTTTGGCTTTGATTTCGTTTACTTTATTGACTTTATCTTCCGGAAGTAAATCTCCAAAAGCATTTTTAATACCGAGTTTATCCGCAACAAACTGAACAACATTTGTTTTATCTCCGCTCAACATTGTTACTTTTACGCCTAAATATTTAAGTTTTGAAACGGTTTCGGGAGCATCAGCTTTAATTTCATCAGCAATGGTTAAATAACCGGCAAACTTGTTATCGTAAGCAATGGCAATTGTTGTGTAAACTACAGAACCTGGGTCAATATCATAATTGATTTTATATTTATCCAGTAATTTAAAATTCCCAACGTGAAGTTGTTTTCCATTAATTTCAGCTTTTAAACCGTGTCCGGAAATTTCTTCAACATTTTTTAATTCTACAGAAGAATCAATTACGCCAACATAATTATGAATCGCCGTCGCTACCGGATGCGTGCTCTTTCCTTCTAAAACATTAACCAGTTTCAGGATTTCTTCTTTATCAAAATCGGGTTTTATAATGACTTCCTGAACTTTAAAAACACCTTCGGTCATGGTTCCGGTTTTGTCCATAACGACATTCTGAATTTTCGAAATACTGTCCAGATAATTACTGCCTTTAAACAAAATTCCGTTTTTACTTGCAGCGCCAATTCCACCAAAATAACCAAGCGGAATACTAATAACCAAAGCGCAAGGGCAAGAAATTACCAAGAAAACCAAAGCTCTGTACAACCAGTCGTTAAAGACATAATTATCAACAAAAAACATTGGCAGTAAACAAATTGCAATTGCCAGATATACTACAATTGGCGTGTAGATTTTGGCAAATTTGCGTATAAACAATTCAGCAGGCGCTTTTTTAGTTGTCGCATTTTGTACTAATTCGAGTATTTTCGAAAGTTTACTATCGTTATAAGCCGTTGTAACTTTTACCTCAGTAATTGTATTTCCATTTATCATTCCGGCCAAAACCGTTTCGCCTTTCTTTTTGGTATCGGGTTTACTTTCTCCTGTTAAGGCCGCAGTATTAAACGAAGCCGAATCTGATAATAATTCGCCGTCTAAACCTAGTTTTTCTCCTGCTTTAAGCTGAATGATATCACCTATTTGTGCCTCTTTTGCTTTAATTTTTACAGCATTATTATCTTTCAAAATCGTAACCTCATCCGGACGCTGATCTAACAAACTTTTAATATTCGATTTTGCTTTACTGACCGCCATTCCCTGAAAGGTTTCTCCAATCGTATAAAAAAGCATAACCGCAACTCCTTCGGGATATTCTCCAATGGCAAATGCTCCAATTGTGGCAATACACATCAGGAAAAACTCTGAAAAAACATCGCCTTTTACAATGCTTTCATAAGCTTCTTTTAAAACCGGAAGTCCAACCGGAAGATAAGCTATTACGTACCAGGCAATTCTAACATATCCTGAAAACCAGCTTTGCGGAAAATAGTTATCAAAACCAATTCCGATAAGCAATAAAATAAAGGATATTATAGACGGGAGAAACATTTTAAACAAGCTTCCTTCAACTTCATGTTCATGATCGTGACCGTGATCATGTCCATCATTTTCTGTGTGCACAGGTTCGTCGTGAGAACAGCAGCAGGAAGGTTTGGACTTATTTTTTGTGGTTTTTATTTCTTTATCTTGATGTATCATTATAGCGTTTCAGGTTTCAGGTTTAAAGTTTAAGTTTCTCCGAAACTTCGTTAAAATTATGCTCTAAATTTAATCATTTTGTGGTAAAGTTTATTGTTGTAAAGACATGAAAGACGTTAAGTTTTATGTTTCACGCAGATTTAACAGATTAAGCAGATTTATTTTTTACAACAGCCTTCCGAATTTTATTTTCAATTGCCTCCAGCTTTAGCTGGAGGTTCTCAAATAGAAGTAAGAAATGGCTTTAGCCAAAAATGCACAAGTTTGGCTAAAGCCCTTGAAATTAGCATTTTATGACCTCCAGCTAAAGCTGGAGGCAATTAAGCAAAGCCAAAGACTAAAAAAAACTTTGCGACTTTGCGAGATTATCTCATTCCACTAAAAACCTCAGTCCCTTAGAACCTTAGCATCTCAGAACCTTAAAAAAAATCAATGCTCATGCTCTCCTCCGCCCTTCATTGCCGAAAGCAGATAAAAAGCACCTTTGGTCACAATTTTAGCATTTGGCTCTATAGTATCTACAAATTTAACTTCTGTAAAACCTAAATCGGTTGTGCCGGGAACAACTTCAATGGCTTGAAAATGAATTTCTTTTTCTTTTGTTTGCTCATTTATATGTTCTTCTTCCAAAGCAAAAACAAAATATTTATCGGCATTTCGAACTACGGCATCTTTTGGCAAAGCCGGAACCGTGGTATTTGTAATATTGATATTTGCCGAAACATACATTCCGGGAATCAAGTCTTTTGCGTCAGCAGGTTCGATTTTAGCATGAACGGCAACGGTTTTACTTTCGTTAGAAAATGATTTATTGATTCCGAAAATCTTTCCTTTGATTGATTTGTTCGATTGATTTGTCAATACAAAATCAATAACCTGACCAATCGAAATTGAACCTAAGTCTTTTTCATACACATTCAAGTCTAAATGCATCTGACTGTTGTCTACAACCTCAAATAAAGAAACTCCAGTGTTTGCAAAAGCGCCTTTGGCAATATTAATTTTTCCAACGTAACCGTTTATAGGCGAAACAATTGGCACTACCGAAGAATTCCCTTTTGTGGAAACATGTAAAGCTTCTAACTTGTTTTTTGCTGCCTGTGCGCGGGCTCTTTCGGCAGCCAATTTGGCTTTTACTTCCTGAAATGTTTTTCTCGGATTTACATTTTCGTCGCTTAATGTTTTCTGACGATTGTATTCTAATTGCAGATATTCGACATTGGCTGCTGCCGATTGATATTCTTCCTGCATTTCAATTACTTCCAGATTCTGAATCGTTGCCAGAACTTTTCCTTTGTTTACATAAGTACCTTCTAAAACAAAAATATCTTTTACCGTGCCGCCAATTAAAGTCGAAACCTCAGCAGAATTTTGCGGCGGAACTGTCGTATAACCATTTGCTTTAATTATTTTATTAAGATTTCGGTCTTCTACAAATCCTGTTTCAATTCCAACCGTTTTATATTGCGTTTCTGTCAGTGCAACTTCTGTAGTTGTTTTTTCTTCTTCGTGGGTTTCTTCAGCTTTCTTTTCATTGCAGCTTGCTAAGGTAACCGCAAAACATGCAAAGACAAAGCGCAAGGCAAGCAAGGAAATTAAACTTTGCTCCCGATAGCTATCGGGATTGCGTTTTTTCTTTGCGAACTTTGCGGTTAAATCTGCAGTTAAATTATATATATTTTTCATTTTTAATTGTTTTTGATAGTTGGAAATTGGAGTTCGATAGCACTTTGATTAAAGCTGTGTGTCGCTTCGGCAAGTTGTTTTTTAATATCAATGGCCTGATTTAAAAAACTGATGTACGACCAATAACTCATATCACCGTTGGCATAACTTTTTTGAGCCGTTTCAATAATCTGATTGGCGTATTGTAAACCTTCATTTTGATAATAATTCAAATTTTTCTGTTGTTTTTGAAAGTTGTTCTGCAACTCTTCTTTTTGCAGATTCATAATAATTTTGTTTTTATCTAATGCCAATTGCGATTGCGAAATACTGATTTGTGCAGCTTTGGCTTTTGCCGTATTTACGCCGCCAAAAAGCGGAATCTGCAATCCGGCCGTAAAACCCTGAAACAAAGATTCGGTATTAATAGTCTGCGCAAAATAACCCAAACCCAGTTTTGGAGTTCGGTTGGCTTTAAACGTTCCGGCTTCTTTTTGATAAACCGAAATTTGCTGCTGATAAAAATCGGTCATTAAACTCTCTGCTTTTGAATCTTTATTTTCTATAAATGGATATTGCAGCGAAGTTGTTTCATCAGGAATAATATTTTCATCGGTCTGAACAAAAAACTGAAGCTGTTTTTGATAAATCGCCAAATCATAGTTTAATTGTTCTTTCTGCGTTTCAATTTCCTTTACTTTGGCTTTCGCACTTATAACTTCAATATTGCCACTTTCTCCAGTTTTAAATCGGAGTTCTGCGTTTTTTAGGAATTTGGTATAAATCTCATTTAATTCTGAGTTTAATTTTTGAATTGAAATTCCGTATAAATATTGATAATAGGCCAAAGTCACGGCTTTTTCGAGTTCGTATGATGATAATGCTTTTCGTTTTTCGGCTAGTTTTGCCAGTTCTTCCTGCAATTGTCTGTTGGCTTTTGTGACATTTCCTAACGGAAAAAACTGCTGAACCGAAACATTATGGTCAAAATCGACACTGTTAAACTGTCCGCCCTGATATTGAACCTGCAAAGGATCTGGCTGAAAAGCGGTTTTCTTTAAAAGGATTTGTTTTTCTATTTCTTTATCGGCAATTTTTAAGTCGATGTTGCTTGATTTGGCAAGTTCTATGGCTTTTTCTAAGGATATTTTGCTTTGTGCTGATAGCATTGTGCCTGCTAATAGGAACGTGCTTAACCGCAATCCCGATAGCCATCGGAAGCAAAGGTTTTTCGCAAAGTTCGCAAAGGGCTTTATGTTGATTTTATATTGTGTTTTCATTTTCTTTATTTTTTGTTTCACGCAGATTTTAAAAAGATTTAAGCAGATGTGTACAGATTATTATAATTAAATCTGCTTAAATCTGCAGAATCTGCGTGAAAAATCATTTTGCTTTACGACTAAACTTCTCTAACATTAAATACAAAATCGGTAAAACGATTAAGGTCAATAACGTTGCTGAAACTAAACCGCCGATTACGACAGTTGCCAAAGGTTTTTGGACTTCTGCCCCGCCGCTTGTAGATAATGCCATTGGCAGAAATCCTAACGAAGCTACGGCTGCAGTCATCAAAACGGGACGTAATCTGGTTTTGGTCCCGATTATAACTCTTTGCAGCGGATCTAAAATGCCTTCTGTTTTTAATTGATTGAAATACGAAATCAAGACGATTCCGTTTAAAACGGCAATTCCGAATAAGGCGATAAATCCAATTCCGGCCGAAATACTAAACGGCATTCCTCTCAGCGAAAGCGCAAATACGCCTCCTATAGCAGATAAAGGAATGGCTGTAAAAATTAAAAGCGCTTGTTTATAGCTCTTGAAAGTGAAATACAGCAATACCAAAATTAAACCTAAAGCGATGGGTAAGGCTACAGAAAGTCGTTTTGTAGCTTCTATTAAATTCTCAAATTGTCCGCCGTATGTAATATAATATCCAGCAGGAAGTTTGAAATCTTTATCCAGTTTCTGCTGAATTTCTTCTACAACAGTTTTAATATCTCTGCCTCGAACGTTTAAGCCAACAGTAATTCTTCTTTTTCCATCTTCGCGAACAATCTGGACAGGACCTTGTTCGTAATCGACTGTTGCAACTTGCGAAAGCGGCACCTGCTGTCCATTTGGAAGCGGAATAAATAAGTTACTCACATCTGTTATATCATTACGATTGTCTTCATTCATTCGAACCACCACATCAAATCTTTTATTATCATCGTAGATTTTTCCGGCGCTTTCTCCGGCAAACGACGAACGTATAATTTGGTTGATATCAGAAATGTTCAATCCGTATAAGGCGATTTTATTGTAATCGTATTTTACTGTGATCTGAGGCAGGCCCGTTACTTTATCTGCTTTCAAATCTCCTATTCCTTCTATACTTTTTATTTTTGAAATCAGCTCTTTTGCTTTTGAATCCAGAATTTCCAGGTCATCACCAAAAATTTTGATGGCAATATCACTTCGGCTTCCTGTCATTAATTCATTAAAACGCATCTGTATAGGCTGCGAAATCTCAATATTGGCTCCGGGAATTACTTCCATTTCTTCTTTTATGGCATTTGCAATTTCTTCCCAATTATGGTATTTCCCTTTCCATTCTTTTTTGTCTTTCAAAACAATAATCAAATCACCGCTTTCTATAGGCATTGGATCGGTTGGTATTTCTCCGCTTCCTATTTTGGTAACAATAGTTTTGATCTCCGGAAATTTGGCTTTTAGAATCTGTTCGTATTTAGTTGCTGTTTCAACCATCTGCGTAAGCGAACTTCCGGTCATAATGGATGCATTTATGGCTAAATCGCCTTCTTCGATTGTTGGAATAAATTCGCCCCCCATATTTTGAAAAATGATTAATGCGAAGGCAAACAAACCTAGGGCAATTCCTAAAACTACTTTTTTGAATTCTAAGGCTTTATTTAAAAACGGCGTGTATAAATTTTCAAACCAAAGCATCATTCTGTCGCTGAAGTTTTCTTTATGTTCTGTTTTCTTCGAAAGAAACAAAGCACTCATCATGGGAACATATGTCAACGAAAGTATAAATGCTCCAATAACAGCAAACCCAACCGTCATGGCCATTGGCTTAAACATTTTTCCCTCGGTACCTATTAAAGCCAGAATTGGCAGATAAACTATTAGAATAATAATTTCTCCAAATGCGGCACTATTTCTAATTTTTGATGCCGAATTGTAGATTTCATCATCCATTTCATCCTGCGAAAGTTGTTTTTTTCGTTTAAGTTTCTGCAGATGATGCATTGAAGCTTCAACAATAATAACCGCGCCATCGACAATGATTCCGAAATCTATTGCGCCCAGGCTCATTAAGTTTCCGCTTACGCCAAAAGCATTCATTAAAATGATAGCAAAAAGCATCGCCAGCGGAATTACCGATGCTACAATTAATCCGGCACGAAGGTTTCCTAAAAATAAAATAAGAACAAAAATGACTATTAATGCCCCTTCTAACAGGTTTTTAGTAACGGTTCCTACGGCATTATCAACGAGTTTCCCTCTATCGATAAAAGCTTCGGCAACGACACCTTCAGGCAGACTTTTATTTATCTGCTTCATTCGTTCTTTTACTCTGTGAACGACTGCACTGGAGTTTTCTCCTTTTAACATCAAAACCATACCGGATACAATTTCTCCTTTTCCGTCTTTGGTCGAAGCTCCGTAGCGCAGTGCAACGCCTTCTCTAACCTGAGCAACATCACGTACAAGAACAGGCGAACCATTTCGGTTTTTAACCACCACATTTCCAAGATCTTTTACGCCTTTTGCCATTCCAACACCGCGAATAAAATAGGCATATTGATCTTTTTCTATATAAGCACCTCCGGTATTTTGGTTGTTTTTTTCGAGAGCATCAAAGATTTCTGTAATTGTTACGCCCAGACTGTTTAGTGTATTTGGGTTTACGGCAATTTCGTATTGTTTCAGTTTTCCGCCCCAAGCGCTTACTTCGGCAACACCTTTTACACCCTGTAACTGCGGAATAATAATCCAATCCTGAATGGTTCTTAGTTTTATGGCGTCGTATTTGTCTTCGTAGCCTTTTTTGGCGTACACATCGTATTGATAAATTTCGCCCAACCCTGTTGAAATTGGAGCAAGTTCCGGTGATCCGGCATAAGGCGGAATATTTTCTTCGGCCTGTTTCAGACGCTGAAATATTTGTTCGCGTGCCCAGTAAATATCGACATCATCTTCGAAAACAACCGTTACGACCGATAATCCGAAACGAGAAATACTGCGAAGTTCTATAATATCCGGAACTGTTTTTACAGCTTGTTCCAGCGGATAGGTAATTAACTGCTCCACTTCCTGACTTGCCAATGTAGGCGCAGTTGTAATAATCTGTACCTGATTGTTAGTAACATCCGGCAAGGCATCAAGTGGTAATTGTTTAAGCGAATAGCTTCCCCACGCTATTAAAACGAGGGTAAATAATAGTATAACAAATTTGTTTCGTATACTAAACTGAATGATTTTATCTAGCATTTGGAATATATAATGACATGAGAAATTAGACAAAGAATTTGTCTGATATATTTGTGGAAAATCCACAGTTCTCTAACCCGAAACTAGTCGGGAATCATTATGCTATTTGAGGTGGCTGCCAAATTTTTCCGCTGAAGTTTGAAATAAATACGGAATTATAACTTGGTAAAGAAATTGAAATTTGAGTATAAGCCGAAGGAAATTCGTAAGTTACAGTTGTCTGGTAACTTAAAACCTGTGCACCGCAGCAGTTGCAATTACAAAATGGAGAACATAAATCGTTTTGTTTGTCATGCGTATGATTATCTTCTGATGAAAACTGAGCCGTTTTATGCATAGCACTATTTACTTCCATATCTGCACAGGGCATATTTGAAAGTGCCATCAAATAAATTGACAATAAAACAGCGATCCATTTCATGATTTCAAAAATAATATTTTATTCTTTACAGTTTAAAAAAATATCACAAACCACTGATTTTAAACGCATTTATTTAAAAATAATTCTTACATAAAAGAAATTTTAGTTAACTTTAACATTAATTAACACCTATATCTTTACACAAAGTTCTTTTTAAAATCTTATTTCTATACACCCGTAAACAAAAGATAAGCCGAATTCTTACAGAATACATTAGTACATGTTTTATTTTATGCAGTTTTATTTTAATCAACTAATACTCTAATCAATGAAATGTAGAAAACTAATATCAGCCCTTTTTTTATTATTTAGTATTTCATTTTTCGGTCAGGTTTATACCGATAAAATAGTAGGACAAAAAAATCAGGAATTAAAAGACAGCCTTAAAGTAGTCGAATATCCATACGCTCTACCCATTTGGGGAGAAAAAGTTGCCCAAAAGGGATATCAGCTTCCTTATTCTGCAGGAATCTCTGTAAATTACTTTTGGCAGGATTCTGAAATTGTGATCAACGACTTGGAAGTTGGTTTTAATAATGGTCCAAAATTCAATTTAGACGAAATCGTACGTTTTGACAAATCTTCTGTTGAAGCCGGTGCTCTTACAATCCGCCCGGATATCTGGCTTCTTCCTTTTTTAAATATTTATGGCGTTTTTGGCAAGGCCAATACATCGACAAAAATTAATGCCGGAATCTGGATTCCGGATGCCGATAACAACTGGTCGCAAGCTGCGTCTTTTAGTACAAAGGCCAATTTTGATGCGACAACTTTTGGTTTGGGTATGACACCAACTATTGGTATTGGCGGCGGTTGGCTGGCGCTAGATATGAATATGGCATGGACAGATATTAGTTCTCTTGACAAACCTGCATTTTCGTATGTTTTTGGACCCAGGTTAGGAAAAACATTCAAGTTTCATAAACAAGATGAAAATATTGCTGTCTGGGTTGGCGGTTTTAGAGTTCATATCTCTGGAGATACCAATGGAAATATTGCTTTATCTGATATTTTTGATTTGAGCAACGCGCAGGCAAAAGTAGATAACGGATTGGCAAAAGTATCTGAAAATCAAGAAAAAGTAGATACGTGGTGGAATGGTTTAACTCCGGCACAGCAGGCAAATCCGGTAAATATAGCCAAACATAATACTGCAAATCGTGCTTTGGAAAGAGCCGGAACTTTTTTGACAAACTTAGATGGGGCATTAAGTACGGCTAACTCTTCTACGGTTCAGTATTCTCTTCAAAAAAGACCAAAAGATATGTGGAATTTTATTGTGGGTTCTCAATATCAATACAATAAACATATAATGTTTAGAGTCGAAGCCGGTTTCTTGGCGAGTCGTACACAAGTTTTGGGCGGCATTCAATATCGTTTTGGATTATAAAAACCTACTTTATGAAAAAAGGTTTTCTTTTACTCGTTTTTTTATTTTTTATAAATCAAATGGAATCACAGGTTTTGATTTCGCTAATTTTTGGAGATAAGCTGAATTCTCCTTTCTTAGAATTTGGTCTTGAAGGCGGAATTAATCTTTCTGATATTTCTAATATGGAAAGTTCGGGAATGAATCCCGGTTTTAATCTTGGGTTTTATTTTGATATAAGGTCTAAACAAAATCCGGCCTGGATGATTAATACCGGAGTAATTGTAAAATCTCCAATGGGTGCACGTCATATTCCTGTTTATTCCTTAGAAAATGAAAATCTGGATAACACTTTTGCGGGCGGAACTGTTAATCGCGAAATTCGGTATTTTAATGTGCCTATTTTAATCAAATATCAATTTAAAAATCGAATTTTCCTTAAAGCAGGACCTCAAGTTGGACTTTTGGCTTCGGCTTTTGATAAGTTTGAAAATGAAATCAATAAAAATGATGTTGTTTACAAAAACAAAATCAGAGACCAAATTAGGGTTATTGATGCCGGAGTTGTTTTTGGAACTGGTTATCATATGAATGTTGGAAACGGCTTAAATGTAACAATTCAATATTATTATGGATTAGTTCCTGTTATGAAAGGCGATGGACCAAATGTTTACAACAGATCTTTGTACTTAACAGCCGGAATTCCTATTGGAAAAGGAAAAGCTGCACAGCGGCGTGCCGAACAGGATGCCGAATTGAATAAGGTAATTCTTCCTGAGGAAGAAGCTCCAAAACCAAAAAAATAAATCAGGTATTTATCGAGTTGAGTAAATCTAATATTTCCTTATTATTTAAAACGTAATCCGGTGATGAAAATAATATCGCATTATTGGGCATAAAAGGCATATCTGCCGAAAGCGGATTTTGTACTACAATTGTTCCTCCGGCAGCTTTAATTGCTTTCAGTCCCTGGGTTCCGTCTGTATTTGAACCAGAAAACAAAATTCCAACTAGTGAATCTGTATAAACTTCTGCAGCAGATTCAAATGAAACATCTATGCTGGGACGGCTGTAATTGATTTTTTCGGATGTATCAAGGGCAAGAGTATCGTCTTTTTCAAATAATAAATGATAATTTGATGGTGCAACGTAAACAAACCCTGATTTTAAAATGGTTTTATCTTCTATTGCTTTTACAGGAATACTTGATTTTAATGTAATCAGCTCTTCCAGTGTTTGATCGTCAGTGCTTTTACGATGCACTACAATTACAATTGCAAAATTATTGAGTTTATTTAAAGATGGTAAAATCTGCATTAAAGCGTTTAAACTTCCTGCGGACCCTCCTATTATTACAACTTTACAGTTTACTATTATTTTATTTTCCTCCATATTTTCTCTTTTTCATACTGTTTGTATTTACCCGGAGAAATAGAATATTTTATAGTTTCTTTGGTTCCTAAGGCCAAAAATCCTAAAACAGCTAAACTTTCATCAAATAAATTAATGACTCTTTTTTGAAGTTCATTATCAAAATAGATCAAAACATTGCGGCACAAAATCATATCAAATTCATTAAATGATGTGTCAGAAACAAGATTATGCTGCGAATACACCATTTTCTGCGACAGTTCATCATTAAATTTTGCAATGCCGTAATTGGCAGTATAATAACGTGAAAAGTCTTCCTGACCGCCTGCATCACGATAATTTTGTGAATATTCTTTCATCATTTTCAGCGGGAAAATACCTTTTTTTGCCGTTTCCAGTACGGTTGCATTAATATCTGTTGCATAAATGAGAGATTTATGCAGTAATCCGGCTTCTTTTAGCATTATGGCCATAGAATACACTTCTTCGCCTGTAGAACAGCCCGCATGCCATAACCTTATAAAAGGTTTTGTGCCCAATAATGGTAATATTTCTTTTCGTAAAATGTTATAAAATGATGGGTCGCGAAACATCTCGGTAACATTTACCGTTATTTCGTCGACCATTCTTTTATAATATTCAGGGTCTGTTCGCACTTTTGAAAGAAAGTCATGAAAATGAGTAAATCCGTCTAGCTGATAAACTCTGTATACACGTCTTTTTAGTGATGCTCTCGAATAACTTCCAAAATCGAAACCGTAATATTCATAAACTTCATTGATAAGTGTTTCCAGCTCAATATCCTCAATCATAATTCATTAAATTTTGCTTAAAATAAGCAGTAACTTATCAACATCTACCGGTTTAGAAATATATTCGTCTGCTCCGGCTTCTAAACATTTTTCTTTATCGCCTGCCATTGCCTGGGCTGTAAGCGCTATAACAAAAGTCGATTTTCTTGACGGAATCGCTTTTATTAATGGAATTGCCTCATAACCATCCATTTCCGGCATCATCATATCTAGTAAAACTGCATCAATTTTTTCGTCAGATTTTAAAAGTTTTAAAGCTTCTTCGGCACTTGTACAGGACAAACAATCGTATGATCTGACACGGAGTGTATGTACTAATGCGAATATATTTCTGGAATCGTCATCTACAATTAAAAGTCGTTTATTACTCATATTGTTTTATATGTTTTTTTGCCTCAGATTCCAATTGTTAAATAATTAAAACTTTAATCTTTGAATCTTCCGGCTAAGCTATTTTTTATTTTTTGTCAGTACTATTAAACCTTATCATAAAGCCAAACTCGAAGCAGCGACAACAGCTGGTCTACATCTACCGGTTTTGTAATATAATCTGATGCTCCGGCTTTTATACATTTTTCTCTATCACCCGTCATGGCTTTTGCTGTTACGGCAATGAGAGGTAAGTTTAAAAACTTAGGATTGGCTCGTATTTTTTCGGCTGTTTCATAACCGTCCATGTGCGGCATCATCATGTCTAACAAAACAATATCGGTATCCGGGTTTTCATCTAAAACTTTAATAGCGTCATTTCCGTCAAAAGCAGTAATGATTGACATTTTAAAAACTTCTAAAGCTTTTGTAAGCGAATAAATATTACGAACGTCATCATCAACAATAAGCACTTTTTTATCGTGCAGGATATTATTTAGTAAATTTAGCTTTTTATGTCCGTCTTTTTTGTCTTTTCCTTCTTTTTTGTCTTCAACTAAATGCAGAAACAGCGAAACCTCGTCTAACATTCTTTGGTATGAATGCGCTGTTTTTACAATAATTGAATCGGCATATTTCTTAATTTTTACTTCTTCTTTTAGCGAAAGACTTTTTCCTGTAAAGACAATTACCGGAAGTTTTTCTAATCCCGGATTTTTCTTTACTCCGTCAAGAATCTGGTACGCTTGTTTGTCCGGAATTCCCATATCAAGAATTACGCAGTCAACTTCTGTTTTGTTTAATGCCTGAATTCCTTCCGAAACTTCGCTTTTTATTTCAGAATTGATATTGTACGTTTCTAAGAAATATGCCAGCGCTTTTGCATGTTTCGGGTTGTCCTCGATAATTAAAACTTTTTGAGCTTCTTTATTGATAATGTGCTCTATTCGTAAAAATACATCCGGAATTTTATCAAATGCTACCGGTTTGTCTAAGAAATCTACAGCTCCTTTTAATAAACTTTCCTGCTTTAATTTATGAGAAGACATTATATGAACCGGAATATGTTTGGTTTCGTTGTGGTTTTTTAGTTCTTCAAGAACTTCCCATCCGCTTTTTACAGGAAGTTCTATGTCTAATAAAACTCCAACCGGTTTATAAAGCAGTGTAAAGTTTAATGCATAATCACCTCGCACTGCAACGATTCCTTTATAACCTTTTTGACGGGTAAATGATAAAAGTGATTTTGCAAAATTAATATCGTCTTCAACAATTAAAATTACTTTATCGCCCTCTTTTACAATGCTTCTGTCGTCATCAATTTCATCTGGAATTACCGGACTTATGTATCTTTTTGATGGTTCTGTTGTTTCGGTTTCAGATTCTATTTCGACAAAATCTGTAGGAGGAATTTTATCAATACTTACTTTTTGACTAATTGAACCAAATACAGGAAGACATAATGTAAAGGTACTTCCTTCGTTTACTTTACTATGCAGGATAATTTCTCCTCTAAGTAATTTTGCAAGTTCCCTGCTTATTGAAAGTCCTAAACCAGTTCCGCCATATTTACGTTTTGTAGAACCGTCGGCTTGTTGAAATGCTTCAAAAACAAGCGGCTGTTTTTCTAACGGAATTCCGATTCCGGTATCTTTTACAATAAAGCAAATAATTTTATCATCATCGGTATTAACTTTGATTTCAAGTGTAACTTTTCCTTTTTCTGTAAATTTAATAGCATTAGAAATCAGGTTTTTCAAAATTTGTTCTAAACGCATTTTGTCAGTTTTAATAACAATTGGCGCTTCTTTAGAAATTATTTCAAACTCAATTCCTTTTTCTTTTGCAACTAAATTAAAGAGATTCCAAAGTGTATCTGTGATTTCTTTTGTCGAAATATCAAGGAATTCCAACTCCATTTTTCCGGCTTCAATTTTAGATAAATCCAGAATTTCATCGATTAATCCTAATAAACTGTTTCCGGAACTCTGAATCACTTTGGCAAACTCAACTTCTTCATTGTTCATGCTTTTATTGTTGTTTTCAGATAACAATCGGCTTAAAAGCAAAATCGAGTTGAGAGGCGTTCTTAATTCATGCGACATATTTGCCAAAAACTCTGATTTGTAACGTGTTGTTAATTCCAGAGCTTCGGATTTTTTCTGGATTTCATTATTTTTTTCTTCCAGTAAAACACTTCTTTCAGAAAGTTCTTCATTGGTTTGCTCCAATTCTTCCTGCTGCACTCTCAATTCTTCTTCAGAAGCCTGCAGTTTTTCAGTCTGTGCTTCTAATTCGGCATTAATGGCTTCCAGTTCGCTATGCTGCTGCTGAAGTTCTTCAGACTGCGATTTAGTTTCTTCCAGCAGTTCCATTACTCGTTTACGGTTTTGAGTAGATTTAACTGCAATTCCGATATTATTTCCAACAGTTTTTAGAAATTCAAGATGCAGTTCAGAAAATCCATAAATACTTGCCAATTCAATTGCACCTTCAATTCGGTTATCAATTAATGGAAAAGCCACGATATGAGTAGGTTTTACCTGGCCTAAAGCATAATTAATCTGAATATCATCCGGAGATAATGATTTTAATTCTAATAATTTTCCAGATGCAATTGCCTGACCTATTAAACCTTCGCCTTTTTGGATTCTTTCGCGGTTTTTGTTCGGTATATAGCTATATCCTCCCGAAGAAATAAGTTCATTTTCTTCAATAATATAAAAAACTCCGGCGCTGCTGTTTGTATACTGGCACAAGAATTCGATAACATCTTTTGATAATTTCTGCAAAGCTTTATCGCCAAGCATTACATTATTTAACTCAGCAATTCCTGTTTGAAGCCATTCTTTCTGCGAAAGCAGCTCAAAAGAATTTTTGAGAGAAACTCCCATTATATTTAACGATTCTCCTACGCTTCCAAGTGCATCGGCTTTTGTATCATCTACACGAATGTCATAGTTTCCTTTTGAAATATTATTTGCAATCGTACTGATAGCTTCGATTCTCTGTGCAGTTTCTATATCTTTTTTCTCCAGCTCTCTCTGCAGTGCAGAACGCTCGTTATAATCTTTTAAAATACGAATTAAGAAAACTATCGAAATAATAAAAGCAATAATAAAAGCAACAATAATTAAAATCAAACTATACGTTCCGTAACGTTCAGAATTTTCGTTGCGCTCCTGCAAAAGTTTTTGTTCTGTATTTTCTATTCTTTTAATAAGTGCACGCATGTCGTTCATCATTAATCTTCCTTCATTTAGGTCGAAGATTAAAGTTTCCTTGCTTAAACGCTTTTTTACGATTTGATTATTAAGGTATTTAAAGAAAGCAGAACGCTTGGCAGTTAACTCTGTTAAAAGCTTTTGCTGCGAAGGGTTATCAATTGTAAGTTCTTCAAGCTTTTCAAAATAGTTATTTGATCTTGCTTCAGACTCATTAAATCGGTCTGCAAATTGTTCATCTCCGGTTAAAAGATACCCCCGCATGCTGGTTTGGGCTTCTGTTATAATAGCCGAACCTTCATTTAAATTATAAATAACATCCTGAGTATGATTTACCCAAAAATTACTGTTTAATAAGCTTTTAATGCTGATAAAGGAAGCAACAGAACTAATTGTCAGCACTAATAATGAAACTAATGAACTAATTAGCAGATTTCTTTTAAAGTTACCATTCATATTTTTAATTTGTATTTATTCGTATTTTAAGGGAAGAACAATAATAAAACTAGCACCTTTACCTACTTCACTTTTGGCGGTGATTAATCCGTTGTGTTTTTCGATGATTTTTTTGGCGATTGCCAGGCCAATTCCGGTTCCTTCATAAGTCTGCCTGTCATTTAAACTTTGGAAAATGATAAAGATTCTGTCCAGATAAATTTCATCAAAACCAATTCCGTTATCTTTTACAATAATCCTGCAGTATTTGCCTTCCGGAGAAGTTGGACTGTCAAAAGATTTTTCGACAATTAATTCAGATGTAATTTCGATTACCGGCTGCTCACTGGCACCAGAAAACTTAAGCGCATTTCCAATTAAATTCTGAAAAACCTGCCTAAGCTGGCTCGGTATACTGTCTATTGTGGGAAGTTCTGTAGTTTTTACAATGGCATTTTTTCTTTCAATTAAATAATCAAAATCCGAAAGAACTTCCTGTAAAACAATATTCAAATCGGTAATTTCAGGTTTAACCTGCGCCGATAAACGTGAATAAGCCAGAAGATCTGTAATAAGTGTCTGCATTCTTTCTGCAGATTTTATTGTTCTGTCTACATAATCAATTCCTTTTTCGTCATCTTTTAAGTAAAGCTCTTTAATTATTTTAATAAATATCTGGATTTTGCGTATTGGTTCATTCAAATCGTGCGAAACCACCCAGGCAAACTGCTGTAACTCGTGGTTTTTCATCTCCAATTCTTCGTTTTTCAAAACCAGTTCTTTGGTTCTTTCTGCGATTTTAATTTCGAGATTATCCTGTGCTTCTTTTCTAATTTTAATTTCTTTAGAAAGAAGTTCTTTGGTAACTTTTAATTCGTTTTGCTGTTCGTAAATTTTAAGGAATGTTTTTACCTTCAGCATCAGCAAATCAGTATCGACAGGCTTTGTGATATATTCTACTGCACCGGTTTCGTATCCTTTAAAAATGTATTTTTTTTCAATATTTAAAGCCGAAAGAAAAATTACAGGAATATCTTTTGTTCGCTGGTTTCCCGAAAGGATTTTAACAACTTCAAAACCGTCAAGTCCGGGCATCTGAACATCCATTATAATAAGACAATACGTAGTCTTTAATATTTTTTTCAGGGCCTCTTCACCAGATTCTGCTGTATCGACTTCAATATCATGCAGTTCTAATGTTTTCTTTAAAGCAATAATATTTGCCTTAATGTCATCGACAATTAATACCATGCTGTTATGGGGAATAAAGCGTTATTTACTAAAAAAAATTGGTTCATGGTTAGGTAGATAATCTTATTTCAAACTTCAAAAATTATTTAAAACAAAAGTTGGTCAAACTTTCAAATTTATAGAATTAAGATGCAATGCTATTGTATTCAAAATAGAAATCGTTACATAATTCCCATGTCGTGTTATAAAATCTGATTGAATTTATGAAAATCAACAAATTAAAAAAGGAAGAATTTAAAATACGACAAAACAAAATATAGCTTTTTTCTTTCTTTTCAATTTTATTGAGGCAATCTAAAATTTATTACAGTCTTTATTTCCTTTTTTGATAAAGTAATTTTAGTATTAAAATCAATATTATAAATTACTTGTTATGAAAAAACCTAAAACATTTCCGGAGCAGAAACAAGAACTTCCGGGAAACGAACATAAAATGAATCCCGAACCAGAAATTATAAGAGAAAACTATACCGGAAGCGGAAAGCTTTTGGGCAAAACGGCTTTTATAACTGGTGGTGACAGCGGAATTGGCCGAAGTGCTGCTGTACATTTTGCACGTGAAGGCGCCAATATTGCAATTGTGTATCTAAAAGAAGATAAAGATGCCAAGGAAACCAAAGCCCTTATTGAAAAAGAAGGTCAGCAATGTCTCCTTATAAGTGGTGATTTAACAGATGAAAATTCTGTAAAACTGCAGTTAAAAAATGCATCACAACTTTTAAAACTATAAATGTTTTAGTAAATAATGCTGCTGTACAATTTCCACAATCTGAATTGGAAAAAATTACCGCATCACAATTGCATAAAACATTTGAAACCAATATTTATCCGTATTTCTATATTACAAAAGCGGCACTTCCGTACTTAAATGAAGGCGATGCTATTATAAACACAAGCTCTGTAACAGCTTACCGCGGAAGTGAACATCTCGCAGATTATGCAAGTACAAAAGGCGCAATTGTTAGTTTTACAAGGTCTTTGTCGTCTATGCTTGCCAAAAGAAAAATCAGGGTAAACGGTGTTGCACCCGGACCAATATGGACACCTTTGATTGTAGCGAGTTTTGATAAAGTTTCAGATTTCGGAAAAGATAACCCGATGGAAAGAGCCGGACAGCCATCAGAAGTTGGCCCTGCTTATGTTTTCCTTGCTTGCGAAGACAGCAGCTATATTACCGGGCAATTTATTCATATAAACGGTGGAGAATTAGTGGGCGGCTGAGTTTTTTAGTATTTGTATTGAAAAAAAAACTTAGTCCTTACCCTCTCATAACCTTAGAACCTTATAAAAAATGAATTACATCGACATCATAGGATTATTTGCGGGAACCTGCATTACGATATCGACAATTCCGCAGATTGCGAAAGTCTGGAAAAGTAAAAAAGTAAAAGATATTTCGCTTAAAACCTTTAGTATCCTGACTTTTGGTATCGCAGTTTGGATTGTTTACGGGATTCTAAAAAAGGATCTTGCCATCATAGTCACCAATAGCGTTTCACTATGTCTAAATCTAATTATGGTTTATTTTATTATTTATTATGAAAAAGAATGATTTTTTGGAGGTGTTAAGGTTCTGAGATTTTGAGATTTATTAGACCGTTCTTTTATAAAAACCAAGGTGAAAGAGAATCTGTGAACCATAAATCCCAGCAGCTTAAAATAAAAAAACAGCTTCTTTAGGAAAAGCTGTTTTTTTCGTAATAGTAGTTAATATATAATGCTTCTTAGCTAGCTAATTTTTGATTGTATGGTTTAAATGAAAAATGGTATTTTGCTCTAAAATGTCTCGCTGCAGCCAGGATTTCAGAAAAATTCATAGCCGAAATTCGTTTAATTTCATTAATTGGTTTCATTGCAAGATTTACAACAGGATCAAATGTTTTTAAGTAATTAAAACTATGCTGCTCTACTTCTATCTCAACAATATTTTTTAATATGCTTTTTTTAAGAAGCGTACCAACAATTCCGGTTTGCGGCACTGTTTTAAATTCATTTATTTTTTCTGAAATTCTGGAATTTCCTTTTCCAACATAAATATAATTTCCAGAATCGTTTGTAAAGCGTTGTTTTACCTGCGAAGCTAATTCAGAATTTTTATTTTCGATTGTTGGCATTCCTAATAAAGTAAACTGAATGCGTTTATGACTTTCAAAATATAAGACGCTATTTATGACTGAAGAATTGCTCAAAACTGCCGATTGGTTTTTGCTCAAAAGCTTTTTTTCGCCATTTGCCCCAAAACTGTGGCTTACATTTCCGTTTTCGCAATAAACAAAAAATACAGGTGCCGTTTTAAATGATTCGATACTTAAACTCACTTCCTGATGAAATTCAAGATCAAAATGCATAAACAAAACTTTGTCATCAAAGCGGGTTCCTTTTATAGAACCTCTAGTCCATTTTGATTTTATTTCCAAATTATATTCATTGTCTTTGGCTGTTAATTCGCCGCTAAAACTATCTTTTAGATCATTAAAAACGGCATCAAATCCTCCAGTATTTATGTAAAGTTTTTTCATTTTGCTTTGGTTTTTAGAAAGTAATTTGTATTTATTTACGTACAAAATAACCTTTTGGTTTTTCTTCATTTTCTATAATCCAAATTTCGTACTAATTACAAATCAAAACCTTATACAATTTCAATCAGAAATTTCATAATTTTTATACTAAGGTTCTAAGATGCTCAGATACTAAGGTTCTAAGGTTTATGTATACAGATTAAAAAGACTTAGCATCTTCGCACCTCAGAACCTTAGCACCTAAAAAAGAAAAAACAGCTGCTCCAGAATAAATCTGGAACAACTGCTCCTCAGCAAAATAAAAATACTTATCTATTTTATTTTAGGTAAGTTCGCTAATATCTGCATTTTTTGAATAGTTCTTTTTCGGAATATCTTTAAAGAATTCTGCTTCTTCAAGATCTGCTGTAGGACCATATCCTAATAGATGAGTTCCTTTTTGTTGATCTTTTGTTTCGATAATGTATAAAATTGACATATCATCCGGATCGCTCATTCCTTCATAACGATGATGGGCTACAATATAGATTTCGTCGGGTTGATATGCATATTTTGTATCCGAATCTATCAGGCAGCCATTTTCAAATAAATAATTTTTTGTATAGCCTTCGTCCTGATATTTCTTTATATAGTCGGTTTCGTGTTTTTGTTCCTTTTTCATGGTGCATTATTTTGAGATTAGTCGTGTAATCTTTGTTAATTCAAATTTCACTATTAAAATCAATGAAAATTAACTCAAATGATTTTAATGTTAGCTCATTCAAAAAAGGAAAAAACAAATCAAAATTAATTTTTATAATTTTAAACTTGATTCAAAATATGTACAATTAAGTACTATATTTATTACAGAATATTATTGTTTCGACTAAAACAAAAAGCAAATTTTAATGAGCAATACAAATCATGATTTCCTGTCAAAAGGAGGCGAAATGGGTGCTTTAATACGTGCAAAAGACTGGAGCAAAACGCCTCTTGGTCCCGTCGATACATGGCCGCAGAGTCTTCGTACTACTTTAGGAATTCTTTTAAATTCAAAATTCCCAATGTTTCTGTTCTGGGGACCAGAACATATATGTTTTTATAATGATGCTTACCGTCCAAGCCTTGGAGACGATGGTAAACATCCCGATATATTAGGTCAAAAAGGTGCTGAATACTGGTCGGAAATCTGGCATTTTATAGGTCCGCTGATTGATCAGGTTTTAACTGAAGGCGAAGCTTCATGGCACGAAGATTTACTGCTTCCTATTTACAGAAATGGAAAAATTGAAGATGTTTACTGGACTTTCAGTTATAGTCCGGTTATAGATAATGACGGAAAAATTTCCGGAGTTTTGGTTATTTGTTATGAAACAACAGACAAAGTAAACATTCGAAAAAATTTAGAAGAAAGCGAAAAACAATTTAAAAACATTGTAAAACAAGTTCCGCTTGGAATCGCCATTCTAAAAGGCGAAGAACTTCGAGTTGAAATGGCAAATAATACCTATCTGCAAATTATAGATAAAACCGAAGAACAAATTCTCAATAAATCTGTTTTTGAATATCTTCCTGAAGCAAAAGAAACTATTCTGCCTTTGCTTTTGGAGGTTTACGAAAATGGAATACCATATTTTTCAAATGAATTATTGGTGACTTTAAACCGATACGGAAAACAGGAAGACTGTTATTTCAATTTGGTTTTTCATCCTTTGAAAGAAGAAAATGGTATGGTTAGCGGCGTAATTGTTGTTGGTTATGAAGTAACAGAATCTGTCAGAGCAAAATATTATCTGGCAGAAAGCGAAAAAGCTTTTAGAAATCTGGTTACGCAGTCACCCATTGCTATGACGATTTTTAAAGGAAAAAATCATATCATAGAACTGGCTAATTTAACCATGCTTAATGATATTTGGCAGAGAAAGCCCAGCGAAACTATTGGCAAACCTGCTCTGGAAGTGTTTCCCGAGCTCTTAGATCAAAAATATCCCGAACTTCTTAATGAGGTACTAAACAATGGCAAAACGATTCGTGAAAACGAATCTATTGCCTATATTGATATAAAGGGAAAATTACAGAAGTTTTATCTCGATTTTCAATACACACCTTTGTATGAAAAAAATGGCGAAATCTCATCGGTTATGATTACTGTAAATAATGTTACAGAAAAAGTCGAAGCCCGAAAAAAAGTCGAAGATGCCGAAGAACGGGCACGTCTGGCTTCTGAAATTGCCGAAATTGTAACCTGGCATTTAAATATTCCAACTCAGGAACTGATTTATTCTGATAATCTGCCGGAGCTGTTTGGTCTTCCCAAAAATATAAAAATCACCCGCCAGCAGGTTTTACAGCGCGTTTTGCAAGAAGATTTTGGAGCAATCGAAAAAGCTTACGAAATAGCTTTAAAAACCAATATATACAAATACGAAGTACGGGTTTTAAAACCAGACAATACTATTGCATGGATTCGGGTTCATGGCAAAATATTTTTCGACGAATTAAAAAATCCAATCAAAATGCTGGGAACTGTAATAGATATTACAGACGTAAAAAACCGGGAGGAAATTTTAATGAAAAGTGAAGAAAAATTCAGGGTTCTTGCCAATTCTATGCCTCAGTTTGTGTGGACAAGCGATGCTATGGGAAATCTTGATTATTTTAATCAGTCACTGTATGACTATACCGGACTTACTAAAGAAAATGTTGAAAAAAATGGGTGGCTGCAAGTTATACATCCGGATGACCGTGAAGAGAATATTAATCGCTGGATGGAGGCTGTTAAAACCGGCAATGAGTTTTTATTTGAGCATCGGTTTTTGCGCAATGACGGTAAATACCGCTGGCAGTTTAGCAGGGCAATACCGCAGAGGGATCCTGAAGGAAAAATTCAAATGTGGGTAGGTACTAGCTCTGATATTCAGGATCAAAGAGATTTTACAAACCTTCTGGAAAAACAAGTCCATGACCGAACTGAAGAGTTGGAAATAAAAAACCGCGACCTAATAAACATGAATATTGAGCTTCAGTCTTTTGCTTACATCTCGAGTCATGATTTACAGGAACCCCTTCGCAAAATTCAAACTTTTGCCAGTCGTTTAGCCGAATTAGATGATCAGAATATTTCGACGAAAGCCAAATCCTATTTAGAACGAATTGAATTTTCGGCAAAGAGAATGCAGACCCTTATACAGGATCTTCTCACCTATTCCCGAACCAATTCTGCCGAAAGAGTTTTTGTAAAAACCAATCTGGATGAAATTGTAGAAGAAGTTATTATGGATTTCTCTGAACGAATTGAAGAAAAAAATGCTGTAATAGATCTTCATCCTCTGGGAGAAGGAACTGTGATGCTTTTTCAGTTCAGACAGCTGCTGCATAATTTAATTGGAAATGCTTTAAAGTTCTCACGCAAAGATATTCCGCCGCATATTCAGGTCAAGGCACGCAGGGTTATAGGCCGAAAATTGAATTTTAAAGTCGATTATCCTGATAAGATTTATTTCTGTTTAAGAATTTCTGATAACGGAATTGGTTTTGATGAAAATTACAAAGAACGCATTTTTGAGGTTTTTCAGCGATTAAATACAGAAAGTGAATACTCAGGTACTGGAATTGGTTTAGCGATCGTTAAAAAGATCGTAGAGAACCACAAGGGCATAATCAAAGCACGTAGTGAAAAAGGTCAGGGAGCGACTTTTAAAATTTTCCTGCCTGAACTATAAAAAAACACCAAACTCATTTTAATAAATAAGTTTGGTGTTTCTTCTACTCACAATTTGAGTAATTATAATTTATATACAAAAGTTTTTCTGTCCGGTACAAATTCTTTCCAGTTAATGGTAAGCGAATGTTCGATTGATTTAATAATATCTTTCATTAAAACCGGCTTAGTTATAAAGAAATTAGCTCCTAAAGAGAGACATTTTTCAATAATACTGGGCTCATTTGAGGTTGAGAAAATAATTATCGGGATATCGCTGCTTTCTTTAGATCCTTTGAGTTCGTTTAAAACATCAAATCCATTTTTTCCCGGCATGTTCAGGTCTAAAAAAATAATACTGGGGGTTGGCGGCGGGTTATATACGGCATTTAAAAGCTTTTCTCCGCCTGAGTAAGTCTGCAGATTAATATCTTCTGACAATGACTCTACCGCGTCTGTAAATAAGCTTAAATCGTCTTCGTCGTCATCTGTGTAGAAGATTGTCCATTTTTTCATATGTTACTTGTAAAATCTGTTTTATTCAAAGATAGCATAAATTTAATGATTAAAAATTATCTGATTAAAAATTCTCACAAAAACCGTTAATTGAAATCTGATAATTTATAAATATAATTCTGTAAGCTATTCAGTTTTAAAAATCTCAATTTTGCTATAAGTGTGTTTTTAAACACTTTAAAACAAAATTTTAATTATAAAAATATATAGCCATGGGAGATCATAAAGACCTTACAGACGTATTAGCTGCCGACAAGATAAAAGAATTGGCAGAAAACATAAAAACATGCATGTTTTGCACTTACAACAGCGACAGACTGCAATCCCGACCTATGTCTGTTCAAAAAGTAGATGATTTGGGCAGGCTTTGGTTTTTATCAGACCGAAACAGCAGCCAAAATGCTGAAATTACATTAAATCCACAGGTTGAATTGTTCTTTTCTGAACCGCATGATAAGTTTTTGACTTTACACGGTACAGCTACAATTTCTTATGACAGAGAAACTATTGAAGAATTATACGATCCAATCGTAAAAGTATGGATGCCGGGCGGTAAGGACGATCCAAATTTAAGTGTTATAACCGTAACACCTGAAGATGGTTACTACTGGAACAACAAACACGGCAAAATGGTTGCAATTGCAAAAATGACTGCTGCATTTGTAACCGGAAAAGTTATGGATGACGGCATTGAAGGCAATTTGAAACTGTAGTTTTTTAAACCATAAAGTCCGCAAGGAAAATTGCAAAGCACACAAAGGAATTATATACCTTGTGAATCTTTCGTTGACCTTTGCGGACTTTGCGGTTAAATATCAAATCAGCTTTTTTAATTCCACCGCATTTAAAATTCCTGCTTCGCTGGCAGTATTATTAAAATATATAAATCCTGATTTTGAATTAGTTTCATCTTTTATATTAAGTAATTCTTGAAGTGAATAACCTGAATAAAACAACTTAGGAATTCCGTGCAGACGAATGTATACAAATGGAAATTGTTTAAAAATAGTCTGCGGTAAATTGGGATAACTTACACTGCAAAAAGTGATATTGTTTTCCAGAAAAGCATCCCAAACTTCCTGATTCCACCAGCTTATATGGCGAAACTCAATTACATTTTTAAATTTCAAGTCTAAACTGCTTATTATTTGCTTTAATCTTTCTGAAGTAAAAGAATAACTTGGAGGAAACTGAAAAAGCACACAAGCCAGCTTTTCTTTTAAACCATTTTCGCAGACATTATAAAATTCCGAAAGCAGATTTTCGCAGTCAATAAATTTCTTAAAATGAGTAATTTCTTTTGGTGCTTTTACCGAAAAAAGGAAATTTTCAGGAGCTTTATTGTACCAGTTTGTTAAGACTCTAAGTGTTGGAAACTTATAAAAGCTTCCGTTGAACTCATACGTGCTAAAGTGCTGGCTATAAAACTCAAACCACTTCGAGTATGACAGATTGTCAGGGTAAAAAATTCCCTTCCAATACCGGTTATTGTAACTCGAACATCCTATTAAAATTTCATTTTTCATATATGAAGCTGCTGGCAGTTAGTACAGAAAAAACTTCGACGGTTTTTCTTCCCTGTCGGTTTTTTTATTAAGGGTAAATTGCATCTTTTACATTCTTTTTTTGAATATGCCAGCCAATGTTTTTTGAGTTCGAATTTCTTCTTCCAGTATAAAAATTCAAAACTGTAAATAGAACATTCGGCTATTATTTCATCAATTTTTTCTGGTGGAATTTTCCCAACCAAAGATTCGGGATGAACAAAACATCGGTACAAAACTTCATTTTTAATAATATTCCCTACTCCCGAAAAAATATTTTGTTCTAAAACAGCATCACAAATCATTTCATCTGGAATTTTATCCAGGCTTTGTTTTGCCTTTTTAGGATTCCAGTTTTCATTTAAAACATCTTCGCTCCAGTCGTAATATTGGCTTACAGGACCTTCTAAAACCTTTACAGAACAGGTATAAAAATTGATTTCTCCATTTAAAAATCCTAAATGCAACCTTGGTGCAGTATCTTTTTTTTCATTAATTCTGTAAGTTCCAAACATCAGCATGTGGATTTTGATGGTAAAATCTTCAAAGCAAATCAAAAAGTGTTTTCCCCAGGTCTTAAAAGACAATATTGTTTTATCTCTTAAACGTTCGAGATCAATACTCGAATTTCCTGAAACTTCGATCACTTTTTTTCCTGCAAATTGTTGTACTTCTTCTTTTAAAATCAATATTGACGGACCTTCGGGCATAATTTTTTGTTTTAAATTAAAAAAGTGCAGTTTTAATCCTGCACTTTTTATCACTAATAAATTCTATTATTCTTCCATTTCAATTTCGGCAGCTTCTAGATTTATGGCATTTACAGCTACTTCGGTTAATAATTTATCAGCACCTTTTTCTTCATCAAGTGTTTGTTCCAAAAGAGCTGCGGCTTCTTCATAACCCAAAGTTTCTGCAAATTGTCTCAAAGTACCATAAGTTGCAATTTCATAATGCTCGATTTTTTGGCTTGCTGCAATAATTCCCGCATCACGCACAACTCCAATTTCAGTTTCTTCAAGAATGCCTTTTCCTTCTTCAATTAAACCTTCCATTGCATCGCATTTTTTAGCGGTTGCTTTTTTTCCGATAAGTTCAAAAACTTTCTCTAAACGTGTTACGTGTTCTTCGGTTTCAGTTAAATGGTTATTAATGGCAGTAATTAATTCTTCTGAAGTTGCATTTTTAGCCATTGTTGGAAGCGCTTTTGTTAAAGCTTTTTCTGCCCAGTACAAATCTTTCAGGCTTTCTTCAAATAATTCTGTTAATCCTGCAGCAGCATTAGATTTTGGTTTTGTAACTCCTCTTTTTACCGTTTGTTTCGGTGTGGTTTCTTTCTTACTATCAGTAGTTTTCATGGTAATAATTTTTTATGATTAATATTTTATAAAATTACCGCGATGATAATCTGTAAGCTTATAAAATTCTTATATTAAATTTCATTCTAAACACCTGTTAATTATAGAATTACATCAAACAATTCTATAAGAAAATCCATCCTATTGATGGCTAGCTTTGTATATATACATTTAAAAAATAAAACGTCATGAATACTACAGATAAAAAAAACAGCACTTTTCCTAAAGATCCGGCAAGCCCGAATGCTTCAGACAGAAATACGGTTATGAACGAGGAACTTTATGATTTAAATACGAGAGAAACCCAAAACAGCCGAGCAGAAGACGCAGAACGCGGTTATACGGTTCGAAATGGCCATAACCCTGATAAACCTAATCCGGATGAAAGATCGGGCGTATATGACGATGATTTGGACGATTTAGATGATGATTTCCACAAAGACAGAGATCTTGAAGATAATAACGATGATATTTATGAAGTTGTTTTGGAAGAAGATGATGCGCTTGACAGCGACGAAGAAGAGGAAGATGAAGACTTAGACGAAGATGAATACATCGAAGAAGAATTAGACGACGATCTTGAAAATGATGAATTTGACAACCCGTCTGATACTTTTGAAAATGATTTTAGTGAAACGGAAGAAGATTTAGAAGATCTGGAGGATGGAGATGAAGAAGATGAAGACATTGAAAACAACGATTATGTTGAAGATGATGTTCAGGAAGATGATGATTATAATGAACAGGACAAGAGAAGATTATAACTTTTGGATTCTGAAATAAAAAAAACCGTTAAGAAATATACTTAACGGTTTTTTTTTGTGATTATAAACTTTAATCGCCTATTTTCTCTAACACGGGAATATCATCCATTTTTTGTAAACGTTCTACCAATCCTGTTTTGGCTTCTGCTAATTCTTTTTCTGCTTTGCTTAATTCTTCGTACCACTCCTCTTTTCCATCGTTTAAATTTTCTATTTTTCGCATAATTTCAAAAATTTCACCCTCGGTTTCCATTATTTTTAAGCGTTTGTAGTAAGTTAAACTTTCGGTCATGTGAGCCAATGCAATCATTGCGGTCAAAAAAGGATGGTTATTGGTAACATTTACATCTCTGATTTTTCCATGTTCAAGTTCAACTTTTAAGGCAAATGCAAATTCTTCCATATTAAAATCGGCATGTTTGCTGTCAGGATTTAAATATGCTTTTATGGCTTCAACATTGTCCATTGTCGAAAGGTCAACTTCGGTATGTTTTTCGTCTAGCAAATCTTTATAAACCACATTTGCTATCGCTCTTGCTTCGGCAATTGTAGGGTCGTTTTCAGGATTTTCAAAATCTCTAGTCGACCAATCCCAGTTTTCAGGATGCACAGGTTTTATATATTTTGCACAAAAATCTGTCACATCGTTTTTTAGACTTACCATTTCGTCTTGTCTTTTAATGTAAACGTCCTGATAAGCACCGCTTTTAGTTCCCATAATATTATATTTTAAAAAACAAACGACACATTTACCGAAATATATGTGCCGTTTTTAGTTCGTTATTATTTTACTGAATTAGTGTTAAACACTTCTTCTTCCGCTTATTAACGAAATAATAAATAACACTAAGAATATAAAAAATAAAATTTTTGCTATACTAGCAGCTCCAGCGGCAATTCCGCCAAAACCAAATATCCCCGCAATAATTGCCAGAATAATAAATATGACTGTCCAACGTAACATAATAATTGATTTTTAGTTAATACTGTTTTTGTTTGTTTTTAAACTTATGCTTTTTAAGAGATGCATTAACTCTATTCGTTTATTTTACAATAAATTGACCTGGTAATTCCCTATCAATTCTGCAAAGGCACTTTCAGTTCGTGAAAAGTATTTTTTCGTGCTTCGGCTTTTTTTAACTTTATCAAAATACTGCTGAATTGATCCATCTTCGTAAGTTGAAACTAAAAGCGGATGAACGTAATAATTCTTGCAGACATTTCTTGTATTTCCAAGTGCTTCGGCTGTGGCATCATAAGCCATAACAATGTTTTTTTTGATTTCTTTTTCATTTGATGTAACGCCTAGTTCCATCAGATTTTCAAAAAATATAATTGAGGCTGCCCACGTTCTGAAATCTTTAGCACTGAAATATTCGCCCGAAATATTATGCAGATATTCATTTACCATATGGCTGTCTAAAACCTTTTTTTCGCCGTTTTTATCGTAATATTTAAAAACTTCCCAACCCGGAATTTCTTCGCATCTGCTTACTAGCTTAATTAATTGTTTGTTTCGGGTTGTAATCGTGTGTTGTTTTCCTTTTTTTCCAATGAATTCAAACCGAAGTGAATTTTTATTGATATTAATGTGTCTTTTTCGCAAAGTAGAAAGCCCGTAGGATTTATTATTTTTGGCATATTTTTCATTTCCAATACGTATATGCGTTTCTTCCATTAATCGTATTACAAGCGCAACTACTTTTTCTTTAGACCATTCTTTTCTTTCAAGATCGATATCAACCTGTTTACGTATAGAAGGAAGCTTTTGTCCGAATTCGGCAATTTTGTAAAATTTGGTTTGATTACGGATTAAATTCCACTTTGGATGATATCGATATTGTTTTCTGTTTTTTACATCTACTCCTACTGCTTGTAAATGGCCGTTTGATAAATCGCTTATTTTTACATTTACCCAAGCTGGAGGCAGGACTAAGCTGTTAAAGCGTTTTATTTCACTTTTTTGTTTTATACAGCGCCCATTTTTTTTATAAATAAAACCATCTTCTCCCTGGCATCTTTCAATTGGTAAATTTTGATTGTTGACATATACTAATTCCAGCTTTTCTAACACCAAATGCGGTGTTTTAATAAGCTGTGTCAACAATTTTTGAGTTCTGGCGGTATTCATGGTCGTTTTATTTTTTGCCACTCCCTTTAGCGGGATTCACAGATTCAAAAGATTTTCCTATTCATTCTTCTATCACCTCATCTCAGAGAATCTGTGAAATCTGCAGCATTTTATTTTAATTAGTTCTTAAAGATTTTATCAAACTTTTTTTATTCATATAAGAGCGCCCCTGAACACCAACTTTTTTAGCCTGTTCATAGAGTTCTTCTTTTGTCCATTCTTCATAAGGCTTTGCTTTTCCACCTTTTTCTCCTGCATTTGGCGTGTTTGCTATTCGCGCCGATTTCTCTTTACTATAACCTTTTTTAACGAGTGCTTCATATTGCGCTTCGTTCTTAATTCTTGGATCTGGCATGACTTTGATTTTTAGGTTAATAAAAATTAGTTTGTATGTTGATATCAAAGTTCTCAAAAAGAAAGATTTTTCTGTTATACAATTTTGGTTTGAACTTTCATAATTAGAATTGTACGATTTTAGACTTTAATTTTTAAATGTTAGCTTTAGGTCAATATTGTTGAGATTTAAAAACAAAAATCCCATTCGCAGTACGAATGGGATTTAAAAAAGTAATATTTTATATTTCTTTTAATTTCTATTTATAGCAACCATAAAAAAATTGCTTTTATTCTGTTTGCACCTTTATATATGCATAAGAAATTCTACCTGATCCATCACTAAAAAAATTAATCTCATTTATATTTTCTATATTTTTCCATCTTATTAAATTTTGCGGATTATTAAAATATGACGTAGTAAACTGAAGTCCAAGTATTTCAATATTATCTTCGGTTAAATCATATTCCAACAAATTATTAATTGTGATCCAATCTGCTTTCCCATTTACAAATATAATTTCAAACTTATCTTTTTGATAATAAGCTTTTTCACATGGGGTATTTTTACAAGGTGTACTTCTTGCAGAAAATGATTCCACCTTATCAGATTTTCCAAGAACCTTGTCTACCTCTATTTTATTTTTTCCAGCGATTAGCTTAAGATCAACTACAATTTGTTTTTGTGTAATGCCTTTTTCCACTATAGCTACATTATCACTTTTCGTGTTATTGCAAGAAAAGAACATTACAATAATTAGAGGGAATAAAATTTTCTTCATGTGAAACGTTTTAAGTTTAAATAATTAAAAAGACAAATATTCAACATTATAACTAACCTTCTTTATGGAAATCCATAATAAGGAAATTAATATAACCACTATACTGAATAATTTAAATCAAAAATTAAATAATAATACTGGTTTATTACCTCAGCATCCAAATCATATAACAATCTCTCAAAATCCTGTAAGTAATTCTTACGGCTTCTGAATAATTTTACATCATAACATTTAAACTATAAAATCATGAAAAAGATATTATTAGCCAGTAAAGCAATTTTAGGAGCAGGACTTATTCTTATATTCCTGAATTCGTGTAAAAATGAAACTAAGCAGGAAGATCCGAAAGAAGTTGCGGAAGATGCTAATGAAGCCAAATTTGATACTATTGACAGTAAAGAAGATGATTCTGAGTTTTTAGTAGATCAGGCTGAAATTAATCTGGCTGAAATTGAAATTGGAAAATTGGCACAACAAAAAAGTACTAATGCAGAAGTGAAAAAATTTGGTAAAATGCTTGTTGACGAACATACTAAATCAGCATCTGAAGTGAGTGCTTTAGCAAAAGCCAAAAACTTTACACTGCCTACTTCTCTTACTGAAGAAGGTCAGGAAGAATACAACAAACTAAACGAAAAATCTGGTCTTGATTTTGATAAAAAATTCGCCGATATGATGATCGACGGTCACGAAAAAGCAATTGACAAACTTCAAAAAGCATCAAAAGATGCTCATGATGCAGATGTTAAACAGTGGGCTTCTAACAATATCGCGCCTTTGACAGCGCATTTAGAACACGCTAAAATGCTTAAACAAAATCTTGACAAAAAGTAAAATAAATTTAATTGGTTATTATTTATTTTTGAAAAACCCCTCAAGAGTTGAATTGCTTGAGGGGTTTGCTTTTTTAAATTACAAAGGTTCAGAGGTTCAGAGTTTCAAAGGTTTTTATTTTTTATCCCTTAGAAACCTTTGTTCCTTTGAACCTTTGCAGCTTTGAACCTATTTTAAAGAAGCCATATCAATAACAAATCGATATTTGATATCACCTTTTAATAATCTTTCGTAAGCGTTGTTTACGTCATTTACACCAATAACTTCAATATCGGCAGTGATGTTATGTTCTGCACAAAAGTCAAGCATTTCCTGAGTTTCGGCGATTCCTCCAATTGCTGAACCAGCAAAGCTTCTTCTTCCTAATATAAGACTAAATGATGCTACAGGCAGCGGATCCATCGGAGCTCCTACTAGCGTAAGGGTTCCGTCAACCTTTAATAAATTTAAATACGAATCGATATTATGCTCAGCCGAAACGCAGTCTAAAATAAAATTCAAACTTTTTGCATGCTGTGCCATTTGTTCAGGATCTGTAGACAAAACTACTTCATCTGCACCTAGGCGTTTTGCATCTTCTGTTTTAGATAAATTGGTTGTAAACACCACAACATGTGCTCCCATTGCTTTTGCCAATTTGATTCCCATGTGTCCTAATCCACCAATTCCAACAATTCCAACTTTTTGTCCTGGCCCAACTTTCCAGTGTTTTAACGGAGAATACGTTGTAATTCCGGCACATAATAGAGGTGCAACTCCCGCAAGATCAAGTTTATCTGAAATATGAAGCACAAAACTTTCATCCACAACAATACTTTGGGAATAACCTCCAAAAGTCTGAATTCCGCCCAAATGTTTATCCGGAGAATTGAAAGTCAAAACACTTCCTTCATCACAATATTGTTCCAAATCATTTTTACAATTCTCACATTCTCTGCAAGAATCTACCATACAGCCTACTCCTGCCAGTTCTCCAACTTTGAAATTTTTAACGTGATCGCCTACTTTTACAATACGTCCTACAATTTCGTGTCCAGGAACAATTGGATAAATCGTTCCGCGCCATTCGTTTCTTGCCGAATGAAGATCAGAGTGACAAATTCCGCAGTATAAAATTTCTATTTCCACATCATGTGCCTGTACAGCACGACGCTGAATGTCTAATGTCTTTAAGGGTGCCTCGGCAGCTTCTGTACCAAAGGCTTTTATACTTTTCGTTTCCATATCGTTTTTTTATTATTTTAGGTTCTTTCAAGTTTAGGTTTCAAGTTTCAAAAACTTAGAACCTTTACAGCTTAGTTTCTGGCAGCTTAAAAAATTAACGGCTGCTTAAAAGAAAATATTCTGCATCGGTTACTTTTTCTAACCATGTTCCGTGACCTTTATCAATTTCTGTAATAATGGCAACGTAAGAAAACTTATCAAACGGAGTCGCTCCGTACCAATGTTCTACCCCAGGCAGGATTGTAACTACTTCATCTTTAAGAAGTATACGAGCAGCACTTCCTCTTTCCTGATAATAACCTACTCCATCTTTTGCAATAAGCATATGAAGACTTGCATTGATATGCCAGTTGCTTCTTGCACAAGGTTCAAAAGTAACTTCCTTAATAACAGTATTTTCAGGATGAATATCACTGCTTTGCTTCTTGTATGAAACGTCGCCCGTCATATATGCACTAGGGACTTTTCCTTCTTCGATAACGGCTGAATAATTTGTTGACATAAATTTAGTTATTTTTTTGAGATTGACTTTACTGAAATCACTTATATATTTCATTATCAGAATTATAAACTAAAAATAGAAAGCTAGAATCCGCTTTATGAAGTAGTATTTTAGTTGTTGAAACTGATAAATTATTTTAGTATCATAATTTCAAAAGCAAAATTAGGGCAGTAATGCTTTCCGGAAATAACAAAATTCAAACAAAAAATTATGAATTTGAAACAATTTTACATTCTAAGCGATTTTGGAATCGTTCCGGTAAGTCTTTTAAAATAATTATTGAAATAACTCGGATATTCAAATCCAAGCGAATAACCTATATCTGAAATACTCCAGTCGGTATGCTGCAGCAAAGCTTTTGCTTCGTTGATAATTCTTTCGGTAATGTGCGCCGTTGTTGGTTTTCCTGTAATTTCCTTTACAGAACGATTTAAATGGTTTACATGTACCGCCAGACTTTGCGCATAATCCTGTGGTGTTTTTAATGCCAGAGGTTCGTTTTTTGTTTCTATAGGGAATTGTCTTTCCAGTAATTCTAAAAACAGAGAAGTAATTCTTGCCGAAGCATTTTTATGTTTAAAGAAATTATCTGACGGCTGCATTTTCATCGATTCATGAATAATCAAATTGACGTAACTACGCATTAAATCATCTTTAAAAACATAGTCTGTTTCGTATTCCTGAATCATTTTTTGAAATAAGGAATCTATAAAAAGCTTTTGGTCAGCATTTAAAGGAAAAATAGGTGTTCCCCCAATTTTAAACAGAGGCGATTCCTGAAGTGTTTCTGAGCGGTCTTTTGCTTTCAGAAATTCTTCTGTAAAAACACAGGCATAACCTTCGTATCCTTCTGAAATAGTTTCCCATGAATATGGTATAATCGGGTTACCGAAAAATAAAATTGTTCCGTCTGTTTCTATTCCACGATCGGCATATTGTATAATACTTTTACTTGTATTGATGCATATTTTATAAAAATCCCTGCGGCTGTAAACCGGGATTTTACTTACATCACCGTTTATCTGATATACTTTAAAACCCTTCAGCTTCAAATCTGAAGTAAAATCGCAATTCTGAGTTTCTACCTGATTATTCATTTTGCAAAGTTATGAAAATCAAATATTACTTTTTTGTTTTTTTTTGTTTCTGGTTTCAGGTTTCAAGTTTCTGGTTTCAAGTTTCTGGTTTCAAGTTTCTGGTTTCAAGTTTCTGGTTTCAAGTTTCTGGTTTCTGGTTTCAGGTTTTTGGTTTTTGGTTTTTTAAACGCAAAGAGGCTAGGCTTGCGGTTAAATTAATTTTTCAAGATACCTGCTCGTAATCCTTTTGCAGAAGCGGATAAAATAACTTCTACTGCATTTTCATCTTTTTGAATAATAATTTGTGCATAACCATTAAAAAGCTTCCTTTTCCAGGGTTCCGATGGTGTAATGATTTGTATAATTCCGGGATCTGTATTCATTACGTCCCATTCTTTTATTTTTTGTAAAGGCGTTGCAGCGATATGAATTGTGTTTTTGCCTTCTTTTAAAATTGAAGAATCTAAAATGTACTTTTGGGAATCTTCTGCACTTGGTCTTACTTTATTACCGTTAACGAAAACTAAAACTTCTGTTCCTATTTTTTTATAAAAGAAGCTCACATTATTCGAAGATGCATTAGTTTTCAAATCAAATTCGCCTTTGTAAATATAAGAAGCTGCCTGATTCTTATAATCACGGTCTTTAAACGCTGTTTTCCAATCGTTTTCTTGATAATTTGGCAACTCATTGGGCAAAATAGCTTTTTCTAATTTTTGTTCTTGAAAATTCGTTATTTGAACTAATGAAATTGTATCATGAAACTGATCTTTTTCTAACGAAGTCGGATCGCCGTTTCCAACCCCTAAAATTTTTCCGCCTTTTACAGAAAAGGTAATTTCATCATTTGCCGTGGCAGCATGTAAGTTATTTTTATCCGTAACTTCTACTGTGACTACAAAAACATTTCCTTTTAAAACATTTTCTTTATCTAATGATAATTTAATATTTTCTGGTTTTCCGGTTGTTTTTTGAGTTTCGGTCAATACTTTTTTACCATTTTTATAACCTACCGCTTTCACAGTTCCGGGCGCATAATTCACTTTCCATTCTAAATGTCCGTTTTGTTCCATTTTCTTTTTTCCTAAACTTTTGTTGTTCAGGAAAAGTTCTACTTCGTCGCAGTTTCAATAAGCCCGGACATCGATTTCTTTACCTTCCATTCCGCTCCAGTTCCAATGCGGCATAATGTGCAAAACAGGCTTGTTTTCCCACCATGATTTTAAGTAAAACACATTATCTTTTGGGAAACCGCAAACGTCCATCATTCCGAAATATGACGTAACCGATGGCCAGCCATAAGGCGTTGGTTCTCCGCGATAATCAAAACCTGTCCAGATAAACATTCCAGCCAAATAAGGACGTTCTGCATAAAATTTCCAGCCTTCTTCAATACTATAAAAAGTCGGACGAGGTTTTTTGTCATAAGCACTCTGGTAATGTTTGGCATCATCTGTAAAATAAATTCCGCGTGTTGCAAACGTTGAGCCTTCCTCCGTTCCCATTCCCGGCTGATTTTTAAACTGATTTCGGTGCGCATCAATATCACCGTTTCCGAGATAATTGTAACCCATAATTTCTACTACAGACGAAATTCCGCTTTTAAATCCGCTGCTGATTCCAACTGTTACAGGTCTTGTAGGATCGATACTTTTGGCGTAATTCTGCATTACATTTGTAATACGTTCACCTGCAATGTTTCCTTCAATATTCCATTCTTCATTTCCAACCGACCAGCAAAAAACACTAGGATGATTTCGGTCACGCTCTATCATTCGCTTCAAATCATTTAAATGATAGTCATTAATTCCCATCAAACGAGTTTCATCAATAACCAGCATTCCCAGTTCATCACATGCTTTTAATAATTCGGGTGTTGGCGGATGATGCGAACAACGATAAGCATTTGAACCCATTTCTTTTAGTTTTTTAATTCGGTAATACTGAATTTCATCTGGAAGTGCTGTTCCAATTCCCGCATGATCCTGATGATTATTTGTTCCTTTTAGCTTTAACGATTTTCCGTTTAAGAAAAAGCCTTTTTCGGGGTCAAATTCAATAGTTCTGATTCCGAATGTAGTTTCGTAACTGTCAATTAATTTACCGTCTTTCCTAATTTGAGTTTCCAAACGATATAAATTAGGTTTTTCAATATCCCATAAAAGCGGACTTTTTAAATTAAATTTTGAAATATAATTGGCTGTTTTATAAAATTGAGGAGCATATACATCTTCAAGGAAAAATCCGGCTTCTTTACCTTCAGCATCAAAAATTGTCTGTACAACTTCGATCGCACCGTCAAAATTCCCTTTATTTTCAATTCTTACGTTTACAATAACCTCAGCTTCATTATTTTTAAGTTCAGAAGTTACATAAGTTCCGTTTGATACAACGTAAATTGGATTTGTTTTTTGTAGATAAACATGCCTGTAAATTCCGGCTCCTTCATAAAACCAGCCTTCTTCCATCGAAGCATCGGCACGCACAACGATTGTGTTTTCGCCGCCATAATTAGCATAAGCCGTAACGTCGTATTCAAATCCGTTATAACCGCTTTGTTCAGTTCCGAGGTAATAGCCGTTAAAAAATACTTTTGAGTTTCTAAAAACACCGTCAAATTTCAGACTGATAATTTTTCCGTTATCACTTTCAGGAATATTGATTTTTTTTCGGTACCAGCCAATACTTTTCTCCGGAAAACCTTTTCCTGCTGTTTTGAATCCGTGACTGAAACTTCCTTTTTCGCTAAAATCCTGTTCAACGGCCCAATCGTGCGGTAAATCTAACTTTCGCCAGGCGCGGTCATCAAAATCTTTTGCCGCCGGCCCATCGCCAAAACCAGTTTTTGATAAATATGAAAAATACCCTTCTGCATGGCCGAAATCTTTTTTTGTATCATACAAATGACCAAATGAAAACCGCCAGTCTTTATCAATTAAAATTAATTCTCTCACTGGTTTATTTTGGGCAAATGATAAACAGGAAATTAGAAAAACAATAAAGAGAAGCGTTATTTTAAAAGTAACAGATTTCATGAAAATGCGGTTAGGTTAGAAAGATAAAATTATGATATAAAAATAACTTACCTTAATAGTATTTTATCAAAACCTATACAATAACTAGCTGTAATTAAGCTGAAAATGGTTATTAAAAATTTAGAATCATTCTATTGGCGATACTTTTTAAAATGATTTTGATTTGATGTAATTTTATATAAAAATTTAAAAAACAGAGATTATATGAGTGTTATTAAAGATGAAAAAAAGCTTCTTAGCACCATTAAACGTATCGACGAAAAGATCGATAAGAATAATGATCAAAAGATACTAGCCTTTTTTGAATCTCTTGGATTAACTGAAAGAGAGGATGTTCCCAAAAATTTTCTGGATTGGGATACGATTCTTATTATCGTACCAGACCGCCACATTTCACATGAATTAAAATATTATAAATTCTCTATATCAAGACTTTTCTTTGTAACAAATCCATATGCAGATAAAATTCACATCTACGATTTTGACCAATGGAAAAGCGTAACCAGAAATAAAACACAATTTCAGATTAGGGAAATGATGAAAACGAGTTTTGGCGGTGTGAGGAAAACTTCTTCAGAAAATGAGTAACGAATTTTAAAATGAACAAAAGTCCGAATCGATTGATTTGGACTTTTTTTTATGCATTAATTCTTTTAAATATCATGAATGTAACTTCTTAAATAACGAAATACAGTAAAATATTCTTCAAAATACGTTTCAAATTATTAAATTTCAACATCTTTAAAAAAGGCATATTCATTGCCTGAATTTAAGTCAAAAAATGTTCTTTTAATTTCTAAAAAATTCATTTATGGAAACAAAATTCGATATCGTAGTTATTGGCTCTGGCCCTGGTGGTTATGCATCGGCAATTCGATGTTCTCAACTTGGTTACAAAACTGCACTTGTAGAAAAATATAAGGCCCTGGGCGGAACCTGTACCAATGTTGGCTGCATTCCCACAAAAGCATTACTCGACAGCACCGAACATTATCATACTGCCGAAACTAAATTTGCAGCTCACGGAATTCTAACTGGAAAATTGGATTTAGATTTTCAACAGTTAATAAAAAGAAAAGGCGAAGTTGTAGAGCAGAATATTGCCGGACTTAACTTTTTAATGAAAAAAAATAAAATTGAAGTTTTTGAAGGAATTGGTTCTTTTATCAATAATTCAGAAATCAGTGTAAAGCATAACGACGGAAATTCTACTAAAATTTCATCTACTTATTTTATTATTGCAACAGGCTCAAAACCAGCTACAATTCCCGGAGTTGAGATTGATAAAAAACGTATTATTACCTCAACAGAAGCACTTTCACTGCCCGAAAAACCAAAAAGCATTGTTATTATCGGCGGAGGCGTAATTGGGGTTGAAATGGCTTCTATCTATGCAAGAATTGGTGTTGAAATTACTATAATCGAATATTTTGACAGCCTGATTCCTACTATGGATAAAGACCTCGGAAAAGAACTTAAAAAGATTTTTACCAAACAAGGTATCAAGATTTTACTAAGTCATAAAGTACAATCGGCTAAAAATAATGGCAAAAATGCAACGGTAAGCTTTTTGGATGCATCAAATAATCCGCAGGAAATTACAGCCGATTATTGCCTGGTTGCCGTTGGAAGAAAACCTTATACAGAAGGATTAGGCCTAGAGAATACAAACATTGAAGTTGATTCTAAAGGAAGAATCGTAACCAATGAAAAACTCCAGACAAAAGTCGAAAATATTTATGCCATTGGCGATGTTGTTGCCGGAGCCATGCTTGCACACAAAGCCGAAGAAGAAGGCATTTTTGTTGCCGAAACTATCAACGGGCAAAAACCTCATATCAATTATAAATTAATTCCCGGCGTTGTTTATACCTGGCCAGAAGTCGCTTCTGTTGGGTATACCGAAGAAGAACTGAAAGAAAAAGGAGTTGAATATCGCGTTGGGAAATTTCCATTTTCAGCTAGTGCACGTGCGAGAGCTGCAATGGAAAAAGATGGTTTTTCTAAAATCCTTTCTGATCCTAAATACGGCGAACTTCTTGGCATGCATGTAATTGGTCCGCGCGCAGCCGATTTAATCGCCCAAGGTGTAATAGGAATGGAATATGAAGTTACAGACGAAGACATGTTCAGAATTTCATACGCTCATCCAACTTATTCTGAAACCCTAAAAGAAGCTTATATGATTGCTTCGGGACAAGGAGCTATTAATATTTAGTTTTTATTTGTTTCAGGTTTAAAGTTTAAAGTTAATTTAAATCGTTAATCTTTGTCAAATTTTGAAACTTTGACAAAGATTTTCAACTTAAAAAAAAACATTAAGTTTTTTTGAAGATATTATTCAATCTCAAAAATTTCAATAAACTTTTGTTCTATGTTTTTTCTTTTTCGTTTAATATCCCACCTGGAATAGAAAATCATAAAAACTAGAAATACATTTACAACTATAAATGCTTCTTGAGGCGCATTTTTAGAAGAAATGAGTAATGAATTCATTAGTATAAAACAAAAAATAGGGAAATATTTTACCCAAACTAAAATAAATTTGGGATGTGGTTCAATTTCATAATTAACGTGAAGTATATTATTCACTACCTTATATTTTCCTTTAACTATAAAAGATGTTGGAGTTACTCTATAATTTATAGTTAAGCGGAAATCTTTATCATCAAAAAGTCCATAAAATGGTTTAGATTTTCCATCAAATATTGTAAAAACAGCAAATGGTCCTAATTTTAGTTTCGGAGAACCAATTTGAATACTTTCTTTCAATCTTGACCGAAACTCCAATAAATTAAGGTTTGATTTCATTAATAAATAAAATTGAAAATTAAATTCGTTTAATAAGTTCTTTTACTCTCACAAAAACATAATCAGCTTTTAAATCATAAACAACCATATCAAAATCCTGGCTTCCTGGTTCAAAACCTTCTTTTTTAGTGTCAGAATATGCTTTTTTAAAATATTTGATGGAAAATCTAAACCATTCTAATTGCTCTTTTTTCAGCTTCGATTGTTCTTCAGTACTCAATTTTAATCTTAACTTTTTGTACACTACATTCAGCAGACTATCAGATTGATAGTAAAATTCAACAGAACAATTTCTCATTCCAATTCCAGTATCTAAACAATTTTGATGATCAGTTTCTAATTTACTAACTGTTTTTAAAGTTTGTGAATTAGAATGTATCGAAACGAGAATGGATAATAAAAAAATAGATTTTTTTATCATGATTAGTATTTTTAATAAAGTCTAAAACAAATATCACTTAGCTGTCAGCAAACTATTCACCATATCTTCCAAAGCTTTTCCATGAATATTTTTAGCAAGGATGATTCCGTTTTTATCTATTAAAAAGTTTAACGGAACTGATTGAAGCATATAAGCTCCAACAACCGGAGACTGCCAGTATTTTAAATCACTTACTTGTATCCAAGGCAGTTTTCCTTTTGCAATGGCTGCCAGCCAAAGTGGCTTTTTAGTATCCATAGAAACGCTGTAAATCGAAAATTTATCTGGATAAGCTGCGTACAGCTTTTTTAAAGTCGGCTGTTCTTTTATACAAGGTCCGCACCATGAAGCCCAAAAATCAATTAAAGTTAAGGAACCTCTTAAAGATGAAAGTGCAACATTTTCTCCTTTCGTATTTGGCAGATCAATTTCCGGAGCGATATCTCCAACATCAACGCCTACAACCTGTGCTTTTGTATTGGTTATTACACAACATAAAAATCCTAAAATAAGTAGAGTTTTTTTCATAAATGATTAAGTTTATTGGTTTGGGGAACATTTTTAATCCATAAAACAAATATAAACTTTCTCTACCTCTATCATAAAATTATGCTAAAAATATTTTTTTTAATTGATATATCGGGAAAAGTCGATATATTTGCACCATGGAAAATATAGAACTTTTTAAAGCCTTGTCAAACAAGTCCAGACTGCAAATGCTTGAATGGCTAAAAGAACCTGAAATAAACTTTCCCGGCCAGCTGGAACATGGCGGATTTGAACACGGCGTATGCGTGGGACAAATTCAGGCCAAAGCCGGTTTGACACAATCAACTGTATCAGAATACCTGTCTATTTTACAACGCGCGGGTTTTATCGAAGCCAAACGTGTTGGACAATGGACTTATTATAAACGTAACGAAGGTGCCTTTGAAGCACTTAGTAAATTAATCCAATCTAATTTGTAAATTACTATGAGTACAAACAACCTGTTTTCGCCGTTTAACTTAAAAACGTTAAACCTTAAAAACCGAATCGTAATGGCGCCTATGACGCGCTCTTTTTCTCCAAACGGAGTTCCAACTGATGATGTAGCAGCTTATTACCAAAAAAGAGCTGAAGGAGAAGTTGGTTTAATATTATCTGAAGGAACTGTTATCGACAGACCTTCTTCTTCAAATGATGCAAATGTTCCGCATTTTTATGGTGAAACATCTTTAAACGGATGGAAAAAAGTTATTGACGGAGTTCACGCTGCGGGCGGAAAAATGGGACCGCAGATTTGGCATATGGGAATTATGGATAACCATCATTCAGGATGGGTTCCGCCAGTTCCTTTTGAAGGACCGTCTGGTTTAAACCGTCCTGATTTTAGAAATGGTGTTGCCATGACCGAAAAAGATATCGAAGATACCATTCTTGCTTTTGGTAAAGCTGCGGCTGATGCCAAAAGATTAGGTTTTGATACGATCGAAATTCACGGTGCACACGGATATTTAATCGATCAGTTCTTTCGAGCCGAAACGAACTTACGTGAAGATATTTACGGTGGAAAAACGTTACCGGAACGTAATCGTTTTGCTATTGAAGTGATAAAAGAAATCAGAAAGCAAGTGGGTAATGATTTTGCTGTTATTATGCGTTTTTCTCAGTTTAAACCTTCTGATTATAACTATAAACTGGCTAAAAATCCACAAGAATTAGAAGCTTGGCTTACACCGCTTGTTGATGCCGGAGTTGATATTATACATGCTTCGCAACGCAGATTCTGGGAACCTGAATTTGAAGATTCTGATTTGAATTTTGCAGGATGGGCTAAAAAAGTAACTGGAGCCCCAACAATTACTGTTGGTTCTGTTGGTCTTTCTGGTGATTTCTTTGGTGCCTTTGCCGGAGAAAGTTCTGAGCCAACTTCTTTGGAAGAATTAAACAGACGTTTCGACAGAGGCGATTTTGATTTAGTTGCCGTTGGAAGACCTTTATTGTCAGATCCTAATTGGGTTGCTAAAATAAAAGCCGGAAAAACAGATCAGTTAAAAGGTTTTAGTAAAGAAGCTTTAGGAGCATTGGTTTTAGAATAAATTAAGGTTCTAAGGTACTAAGGTACTAAGATACTGAGATTCTAAGTTTTTTTAGTCTACAAAATTTTAGAATAAGGTTAAATATTAAAGGGATAAACAATTATGTTTATCCCTTTTTTGAATGTCTATAACTAACAAAATTAGAAATTCAATATTTTTAAGGCAGTAACTAAGGCTTTACTTAAAATCTCTATCAAAACAATTTATATCCTTAGAACCTTAGTTGCTTAGAACCTCAGAACCTTTCTTTCTCTGAAATTTATTCTGAAGCCAGTTCCTAACAGGTTCGTCATATAATTTTAAACATAAATACGCCAATAAAATACTAGCTATTAAAACTCCTATTCCCAATGGATAACCTTCCTGAAGAGAGACTTTGTTATCGACAACCCAAGCTGTATACCAGTAAATTAATGGATAATGTGTAATGTAAATAGGATACGAAATATCGCCTAAAAGCTTACAGATTTTAGCTGAAAATGCATTTTTAATTTGTCCGCCCGCCCCTATTGCAACGATAACCGGAAAAACTAAAATGATGCAGAAAGATTCGTATAAACCGTTTATCCATAAAATGTCTTCATTTCCAAATCTTGGCAATGCCAAAACAATTGTGATTAAAATACTGCAAACCCAAAATGCACCTTTTATGTGAATTAATTTTCCTAAACGGGAAAGCAAAATTCCGGCGAAAAACGGATATAATAATCGGGTGAATCCAATATTCATTTGTTCCAGATTTAAAGACCACCCGCCTATAACATCGCCTTTGGGGCCAAAAACCGTGTAATTAATTAACAGTCCGGCAAATATCAGTACGAAAACTGATAGCACTTTATTCGAAAATCTGCGAAAAATTAGGGCGTACAAGATGTTTGCAATGTATTCGAAAAAAAGTGACCATGCCGGACCATTTAAAGGATGCATTTCTCCCCAGCCTCTTATTTCCATTGATGGTGGAATTGGCAAGAGAGTGAAACCAATAAGCATTGTTACAATTACTTTCCACACTTCCATTCCTGTAATTTGTGGAAACAATATATCTGAGGCTTGAAAATAATAAAATACAGCACCAATGATCATTCCCATGATTACCATTGGCTGAAGCCGAATTAACCGGCGTTTGTAGAATTCCCATTGTGTCATTTTCCCCCAGCGGTCATCATACGCATAGGCGACAACAAATCCAGATAAAAGAAAAAAGAAATCTACAGCCAGATAACCGTGATTGATAATTTGTACAAAACGATTTCCTCCGCTAAATGATTCAAAAATGTGAAAGGTAACAACTAAGATAGCCGCAACTCCACGCAAACCATCCAGAATTTCGTAATGTTTTTTTGCTTTAATATACATTTGGTTGATAGTTTATAGTTGGTGGTTGATGGTTAATTATTGGTGGTTAGATTTGTTAATTCATAATTCATAATTCATAATTCATAATTCATAATTCATAATTGATAATTAACCATTAACAATTAACAATTATTACTGGTGATTTTTAAGCCATTCTAATCTTCTTTGATCTGGCAGATGTTTTACAGAGAAGTTTTCGAATTTAGCTTCAAAACCTTTTCCGTCAGGTGATGCAGCCATTAATCCAACCATAACAGGAGTATTGTCTTGCAAAGGCGCATTTCTTGTCATGATATAATTTTTATCATCAAAAGAATAAAATACCTCAACAGCATCCAATCTTCTCACAACTTTAATCCATACGAATGGCGGCGCTTTTTCAAGAGTTAACACGCTCCAATCGCTTTTATCGTGTGTTACAACGGTGCTGATATTGAATTTTCCGTCAACAAATTCTACTCCTGTTTTAATGTAATTTTTTTCGTCAACACGGATCATTAAACCCATTTGGTCAAAACGTGCGATATAATTTCCTGTGATTTTTACTTTGGCTTCAAATTCGCCGCCATAAGTTGCATAATAAAACGGTGCATCATCAACAGTAAATCCGTAGTGCGAGATTCTCCAGTAATCGCTGTTTGCGGTTACATTCATGATTAAGGCATTGTTTTTAATTTCCCATTTTTCAGGTTCATTAAACCACTGCATTTTTTCAAGGCTTTGCGCCGAAAGGTTTTGAAACAAAACAAAGGCAACTGAAAAGAATACTATTTTTTTCATAACATTTTTATTAAAAATAAACTTCTGATATATCCATCAGGTGTAACATTTTTTTTAAACACATAGAAACATAGATTTTTATTTAAAGAAAAGATCTGAAAAAAGAAACTAGTTTCTAACACATAGCCAACTATGTTTTATTTAAAATAAGTGAAACGCCTTTTTTAGGTGTTCAAAATCTATGTTTCTATGTGTTTGAATTAATTGCGACCAACCGTTTCTAACATATAACATTTTACTTCTTACTTTTTTATAAAGCAAAGCTGCAACTTTTTACACTTGCAGCTTTACAACCAACCAATTTAGAAATAATGAAATTATTGAAGTGAGAATCCCACTTTAGATTTTATATCGGTTGATGATGCTCCTACGATTGCTTCAAAAGCTCCCGGTTCTGCAACCCAGTCGTGTTTTTTATCATCAAAGAAACTTAAGGCTGTTTTATCGATTGTAAACGTTACTGTTTTTTCTTCTCCAGCTTTTAGGGCAACTTTTTCAAATCCTTTTAATTCTTTTACCGGACGCGGTAATGAAGATTTTAAATCGCTGATATAAAGCTGAACAACTTCAGATCCTTCTCTGTTTCCTGTATTTTTTACCGTTACAGAAAATGTGATTTTATCATTGCCTGACATTTGTTTTTTGTCAGCAGTTACTTTTCCGTATGCAAAAGTCGTATAACTTAATCCGTGTCCAAAAGAGAATAATGGTTTTATTTTGTTTTTGTCTGCCCAACGGTATCCTACAAAAATTCCTTCGTTGTATTTAACTTCGTCTCCTCCTGGAAATTCCCCTAAAGCATGTGCTCCGTTATCAGATAATTTTACCGGGAAAGTGAAAGATAATTTTCCGGAAGGATTAACATCTCCAACCAAAACAGCAGCTAAAGCATTTCCAGCTTCTGTACCTAAAAACCATCCCTGAACAACTCCCGGAACTTCTTTAATCCATGGCATTGCAACTGCATTTCCTGAAATATTTACAAAAACAATGTTTTTATTTACTTTTGCAAGTTCGCTGATTAATTTATCCTGACCATAAGAAAGCTCTAATCCGTTACGGTCGTGTCCTTCATCATCCTGGTTTGGAGCTTTATTTAAACCTCCAATAAAAAGAACAATATCAGCATCTTTAGCAACGTTTAAAGCTTCAGCAGTTAATTCTGCAGGAGAACGTTTCTCTTCTAAACTTACTTTTGCAACCACTCCATTATAATTACTTGTTGGATCTCCAACATAACCACGAGCATAAACGATTTCTGCCTGATTACCAATTCTTTTCTTCAAACCTTCAAGCGGAGTAATTTCGTAACGTGCTTTTAGAGAAGAACTTCCTCCTCCTACAGTCATCATTTTAATGGCATTTTCTCCAATTACTGCAATCTTTTTAGTTTTAGAAAGGTTAATTGGCAGGATATTGTTGTTGTTTTGCAATAAAACAATTCCTTCTTCGGCAATTTTTAAACCGGCTTTTGCATGCTCATCTGTCCCAAAAGATCCAAAAGGACGATTTCTGTCCATTGTAGTAAGGAAAGCCAAACGAAGAATGCGACGTACTTTTTCGTCAAGTTCTTTTGTTCCAACTTCACCTTTTTTAATCATTTCAGAATATGGTTTTGCTAAGTAATAGTTATCGTAAGCATTACTTGTTCCCCATGAAAGTCCGTTTGTCCATGAACCAAATTCCATATCAAGACCATTGTGAATAGCTTGTTTTGTATCGTGTACGCCGCCCCAGTCAGAAACTACAACGCCTTTAAAACCCCATTCTCCGCGAAGAATATCGTTTAATAAATATTCGTTGTGGCAGCATTGCTGTCCTTTATATTTGTTGTAAGATCCCATAATTGCCCACACTTCTCCTTCTTGTACAGCAGCTTTAAAAGCCGGAAGATAGATTTCGTATAACGCACGATCATCAACTACAACATTTACAGTATTTCGGTTTGTTTCCTGATTATTTAAGGCAAAATGTTTAACGCAGGCAGCAACTCCATTTGACTGAACTCCTTTAATATAAGGAACCACCATTTTTGAAGTTAAGAAAGGGTCTTCTCCCATATATTCGAAGTTACGTCCATTTAAAGGGCTTCTGTAAATGTTAACTCCCGGTCCTAATAGTACGTTTTTGTTTCGGTAACGTGCTTCTTCTCCAATTGATTTCCCGTATAAAGATGCTAATTCTTTATTCCATGTTGAAGAAAGTGCCGTTAAAGCCGGAAATGCAATACAAGAATCATTTGTCCATCCTGCCTGATCCCATTCGTCCCATTTTACTTCGGTACGAATTCCGTGTGGTCCATCGGTCATCCAGTTTTCAGGAATTCCAAGTCGTTTCACACCAGGTGAGCTAAATTTAGACTGCGCATGGATCATGGCAATTTTTTCCTCGGTTGTCATTCGCGAAAGCGCATCTTCTATACGCTCATTAATTGGCTTTTTATCATCAAGATAAACCGGAACTTTATTTTGTGCATTCAATCCGAATGAACTCAATAAAACTAAAACAACGATTGTTTTAACGTTTTTAAACATAACTATTAATTTATTTAAGCATTCAATTTTTGGTATAGATACAAGTGGTCAAATGTACCTTTTAATAATATTGTAAAGCTAAAACGTTATAGTTCGTTTTGAATTTTTAAACGAAAAAAAGTAGTGAATTAAAAAATTAAAGTATTGATTATCAATTTTTTAATAAAAAATAAGCAGTAAAAAAAGTAGTGATTTTAAAACGAATCTTTAGATTTTCAACGTAATTAAACCGATTTTCATGACCATTTCTTCAAAATCATTTCTCGAAACAGCGGCTTTATTTCTGGCTCTTGTTCGATAATTGTAAATTGTACTTAAAGAGTAACGAAGAAAGGCTGCAATTTTTACGCTGTCGTTAATTCCTAAACGAATTAATGCAAAAATTCGAAGTTCGGTATTGAGTAATTCTCCCTGTTTTAAAACTACTTGTTCTTCTTTTATTAAAAGCGCATTAAAATCCTTTACAAAAGTTGGGTAAAGATTCAGGAAAATAATATCGAAGTTTTTATACAATTCTTCCAGTTCAGTATCGACCAAAGTGGTTGACTTGAGCATTTTGTAAATTTCGTCAAATTGTTTTGCTGTTGCTTTTTTATTTAAAATAATGCGGTAATTCTCCAGTTTATTGATATAAGTCGAGCAAAGACTGAAAAAATGCGCAATATATTCTTCTTTAATATGATTTGATTCTGATAATTGAGCGTTACGTTCCTGTAATTGGTTATTAGTTTCAGTAATATCCTGATTTAATTCGGCCAGTTTTTGGCTTGTTTCGTACAATTCTCCCCGAATTCGCGAAACTTTTTTCATTTGTTTGTAAACGTAAATAACGGCAATAATCAAAAATACCGAAAGCAGGCTGATACAGATTAAATACAACTGTAATTCTGTTTTTCGTTTGGCTTCTTTTTCTAAATAAACGGTATTAATGATCGAATAAACTTCTGACATTAAAAGCGTTCGAAACTGCACATTGCAATAAAGCGCATCTTCAATGGCCGATTGTGTGAGCTTATACGCCATATCGACATCTTCTATTTCATAAAAAACCAAAGCCAGCTCCTGCAGCGAAGCATTATCTTTATTAGCATTTTTAATATCGGCAGTAGCCGAAAGTGCATAATATTTTTTTCTCAATTCCAGCTGATGTGTACGCTCATAAATACTTCCAAGCAAATACGTTATCATAGCATACTGAGGATCTGCTTCTTTAGTATTTTTGAGCAGATTCATTAAGTCTTTTTGGGCACCAGCAAGTTTTTTGTGATAAATATCGTGCTGAATTTTATTGATCTTATAATTGATGGATTTCTGGTCTAAAACCATCAATAAAGAATCACGGTATTTTTGAATTTGCTCTAAATAATGAATGCTGTAACTATTTGCGGCATAATGTTCAAAAAATTCACGATACGAAGTATAATAGTTAGGAAGCAGCGATTTTGATAATTTATTTTTATCAATGCTTTTTAAAATCGCTTCGGATTCGCGATATTTTCCTGAAGATGAATATAATGTAACCAATTGCAGATTGGCTAAGTCCGAAAGATCTTTATCCTGAAGTTCATCGGCAATTTTTAGATTCTTTTTTACATATAAAATAGCAGAATCTGAATTGAATTTTTGATACTCTGTATATAACGTTTTATTATAATTGTACTCCTGCTCTTTTGTTAAACCATCCGATTTGATTTTCTTGAAATTAAGAATTCTTTCTTCTTTTAACCGGACATAATGTTCCTTGTTTTTTAAAGCAAGGTTTAGCTTATCTATAATATCGTCTGTACTTTCCGATGCATAAACGGAAAAGCTGATAAGACCAAGTAAAAGAGACAAAAATGAGGTTTTCAAACTAAGTAAAAAAATAAATGTAACGTACAAATATAATAAAGTGTCGAGAGAAAAATGAATTATTTATTAGAACAGAAAATAAACGGAAACCTGATAATGTTTTTATAATTTTGTTTGAACTGAATTTCTAATTTAAACATACAAAAAATGCCAAATTTGATTATTGACTGCTCTGAAAATGTATTGCGATTAAAATCTGCAGATGAAATAATGCAGGAAGTTTTTGATTCGGCTTTAGCAACAAATCTTTTTACTGCGCCCGAAATTAAAGTTCGCATTAATGCTTTCTCTCATTATAATAACGGAAACACTTTAGAAGATTTTATTCATGTTTTTGGTTATATAATGGAAGGCCGAAATGAGGAACAAAAGAACAATTTATCAAAAACAATCGTAACCAGATTAAAAACTGTTCTTCCGGAAGTAAAGTCAATCTCTATGAATATTGACGATTTTAAAAAAGCCGGTTACTTTAACAGTAAAATGATTTGATTCCCATTTTATAAATAAAATTTATAACGAATAGTGATATTATAAAAAATAATTCCACTTGTTTATTCTGTTGAATATTCAAGTGGAATTTTAGTTAAAACAATTTTGCTATAAAACCAATTTCCCGAATTTTATTGTTTTAACTCTTTAATTGGAGTTTCCTGTTCAAAAGCTTTTTTTACTTTTTCGACTGTAATTTCATTTGGTACAGTAAATTCTACTGATTTTTTAATATCTAAAGATGAAGCACCTGTCATGACTTTATAAGTTCCGGCTTCGGCAATCCATGCATTTTGATTTTCTATAAAAGAAGCCAGATCTTTTGGCGACAATGTTAATTTTAAAGTTTGGCTTTCACCCGGTTTTAAATCTTTTGTTTTAGCAAAAGCCTTCAATTCTTCTTTAGGTTTGTCAATAGATTTTGAAGGAGCAGATAAGTATAACTGCACCACTTCTTTTCCGGCTGTTTTTCCGGTATTTTTTACCGTAACCGAAACTGTTATTGATGAATTGAAAGTTGAAGAACTCAGTTTTATATCAGAATAATCAAATGTAGTGTACGAATTTCCAAAACCAAATTCATAAGATGGTTTTACATTAAATGTATTGTAATAACGGTATCCTACATACACACCTTCTTCATATGTTACATTTTTTGGATCATCTGCCGGAGTTCCCAGCCAGTTTTTTGCCGACGGCGTATCTTCATATTTTATTGGAAAAGTCATTGTAAGTTTTCCTGACGGATTTACTTTTCCAGAAAAAACATCTGCTACGGAATTTCCTCCTTCCTGCCCTGGCTGCCAGGATAATAAAATGGCATCTACTTTATCTTTCCAGCTTGCCGTTTCAATAACGCCTCCAATATTTAATATTACTACTACTTTTTTTCCTTTAGCATGAAAAGCTTCAGAAACATTGTTGATTAATTCTACTTCATCCTGAGCAAGATTAAAATCATTATCGACTTTACGATCTCCGCCTTCTCCTGAATTTCTTCCAATAGTAATAATTGCTAATTCTGATGATACAGCGTGTTTATCTACTTCTTCTTTATCTAATTTTAATTCCGGCAGTCTTTTTGGTAAAGCCAGAAAGCCTTCTTTTTTACGGCTTTCCATTTCTGCGTCCTTTACTTTTGCCACAAATGGGGTGTATGCGGCTTTTAGTTCATTATCAATAGAATATCCTGAGTTTTTTAAACCATCTAATAATGAAACAGTATAAGCCTCATTAACGTCTCCGCTTCCTGTTCCTCCGGAAATAAAATCATAAGATGTAACTCCAAAAACGGCTATTTTACCTTTTTTGTTTGTAAATGGCAAAACACCTTTATCATTTTTCAACAAGATCATTCCTTCGGCAGCTGCTTGTCTGGTAATTTGGGCGTTCTCCTTTAAATTTGGTTTGTTCGAATATTTGTAGTTTTCCATTATTGGAGATTTTAAAACCAATTCTAAAATCCTTTCAACATTTTTATCTACAACTTCTTTAGACAAATTCTTATTATTAATATTTTCTAAAATAGCTTTCTTTTGCGCTTCGATTCCCGGCATCAATAAATCGTTTCCGGCACTTAACTGTTGTGTAACATTACTGGAGCCCGCCATAATAGACTCTGCACCGGCAAAACCACCAAACCAGTCTGTCATTACAATTCCTTTAAAACCCCATTCGTTGCGAAGAATCTCTGTTAATAAATCTTTTCTTGCCGAAGTGTACGTTCCGTTAATTAAATTATAAGAAGACATTACCGTCCAGGGATTTGATTCTTTTACAGCAATTTCGAAACCTTTCAGGTAAATTTCGCGCATTGCTCTTTCGCTGATATGTTCATTAATCGAAAGACGATTGGTTTCCTGATTATTAGCCGCAAAATGCTTAATAGAAGTCCCTACTCCATTCGACTGAATTCCTTTTACCATTGCCGAAGCAATTTTTCCGGAAACTAACGGATCTTCAGAGTAATATTCAAAATTTCTTCCGCACAAAGGATTTCTGTGAATGTTTAAAGCAGGCGCTAACAATACATCAACACCGTATTCTTTCACTTCATTTCCCATTGCTTTACCTACTTTTTCAATCAAAGCTTCATTCCATGTAGATGCTAAAGCCGTTCCAACCGGAAATGCGGTACAGTAATAGGTATTTTTATCATCTTTACGAATTGGTTTTATTCGTAATCCGGCTGGACCATCGGCAACAATAATAGCAGGAATTCCCAAACGTTTAATTTCATATGTTCCGCCGGCAGCGCCCGGAACACGCCCTTCGATAGCACCTATCACTGGTTTTATTCCGTCAAATCCCGGCATTCCGGTACCCATTAAAAAATTGGCTTTTTCTTCATCAGTCATTTTTTTGACCAAATCGACAGCACGCTCATGAATCGAAAGTCTGGTATCTTCATAAATATCCAATTTTCCGTTTTTATTTAAATCTCTAAAAGTAAATCCGTTAAGAGTTAAAATTGGCGGATTATTTTCCTCGTCAGATAAACTGCTCCATGATATATTAGAAATCACTAAAGCAGTCAAAAGCGATATTCGTGCTGTTTTTATAATTGTTTTTTTCATAAGTGAAACTAAAAATGTGGTTTGAAAATAGTAAAGTTTTAAAATTCAGCGTTTTTCATTGCTTCATTATGAAGCAATATTAATTACTTTTTTTCGTTTCAACAAATAAAAGAGGTTAAATTTTCATTTATCCTAATCTTAAAAAAGAAAAATTAGAGGATTACCATCAAAACAAGCAATTGATTACATATAAATCAGAATAAAAAAAAGTAAAAAACATTTCTATTAAAGGGAAAAAATTGTTTTTAAAAAAATAAGCTGATTTATATTTTTCAAATAGATTAAATTTGAAAACAAATAAAACCAATGGAACTAAAGAAATTACTTGAACAGCAGTCTGCCGAAGCATGGGAAAAATATATTCCGTCGCTTTCTATTGACTGCGTTATTTTTAGTTTTCATGAAAACGCACTTCATGTTCTTACACTTAAAATGAAGGATCAGGATTCGTTTGGGCTTCCTGGCGGTTATGTTCAAAAAAATGAAAATGTAGACGATGCCGCAGTCCGTATTTTAAAAGACAGAACCGGAACCGAGAATATCTATTTGCAGCAGTTTTACACTTTTGGAAATTTAAAAAGATCTGAAAGTGTTTTTGAAGGTTATGATGATAATATTTGGAACAAACAGCGTTTTGTTTCTATTGGATATTATGCACTTGCAGAGCATTCGCAGGTAAAGCTACAGATTGACCAATACTCAAATGCCGTTGAATGGAAATTGATCGAAGCTTTACCGGAATTTATGATGGATCATCGCGCAATTTTCGACAAAGCGCTTCTTACGCTTCGCGAACAGCTCAACAATCATCCTATTGGTTATAATCTTCTGCCTGAGAAATTTACAATGCCGGAACTTCAAAAATTGTATGAAGCTATTTTAGGAAAAAAACTAAATCGCGGTAATTTTTATCGAAAGATTCTTCGTTACGATATTCTTACCAAACTAGATGAATCCCGCAAAGGCGGCGCGCATAAAGCTCCTGATTTATACAGTTTTGATTTAGAAAAATACAATGCTGCTTTAAAAGAAGGTTTAAAAGGAAGCTGGTAATTTCATAATATTTTAATACACCATATAAGTGATATAAGTTTATTTAAAGTTTGATGTTAAAAACCTTGTCAAAGTCTAAAATTTTGACAAGGTTTGAAAAAACTTTTAAAACTTATATCACTTATATAGTTTAAAAAAATCACACCGCAATTGGCGCCGCCAGACAACTTTCCGGAATATCAAAAGCGTTTACCAATGCAACCGCATCGGGACGAATATCCCAACATAGCTGATTTACAATTTTACGAACGGCTTTTGTTTTTACGGCTTCCATATAACCGTCTTCAAGATACCAGGCTTTATTTTTTTCTATCTGCGAAAGCGCATATAATTGATATAATTTGGTTAAAATATTTTTTGAATTCTGATCTTCGATGGCTTTGATTGCTTCCTGAAATTGCTCTAAAACAATACGCTCCAGATATGCCTGCGCAACATCAATCATTTGATGCTGAACAACATTAAAAGCATCATAAGCTTCTAATCCTCCATCTACTAATTTCTTTATACGTCGCGCTGCCGAAGCCAGAATTGTTTTTTCTCTGTGAACAAAAGCCTGAAGATGAAATTCACCATCAAGCAAATGCTCGTCATCAGTTCTTCGGGTTGCGATTGGATTTTTTTCTGTAATCGCCGTTTTTGCATTTTCGTAGACATAATTGATGATGCCCAAAGAACCCATTTCGCCAAAAGTTTTTCTAAATTCAGATAAACGGTTTTTAGCGACTAATTGCATTAAAACGGTATTATCGCCTTCAAAAGTGGTGTAAATTTCAGTATCATTTTTTAAAGCGTCGATTCGGTTTTCAGATAAATACCCTTTTCCGCCACAAGCTTCTCGGCATTCCTGTAGAATATCTCTTGTACTCCAGGTTGAATACGATTTCATTCCGGCTGCAAGCGCTTCGATTTCCTGCATTTCTGCTTCTGTTCTGTTTAAGAATCTTTTGGTCAGATATTGAAGTGCGAAATGAACAGCGTAGATTTTAGCCAAATGCGGCAACAATCTGCGCTGATGCATTCTGTAATTTAAAATCGGAACTTCTGATCCGCCTTCGGGACCAAATTGTCGACGTTGATCGCTGTAGCGAATGGCAATTGTCAATCCTGATTTGGATGCAGCCAAAGCCGAACGCGGAATCCCGATTCTTCCTCCAACCAAAGTGCCTAACATCGTAAAAAATCTTCTATTATCACTCGGAATCGGACTTTCAAATTCTCCTTTATCATTTACAGATGCAAAACGATCGAGCATATCTTCTTTCGGAATCACAACATTATCAAAACTTATTGTTCCGTTATCAACTCCGTTTAAACCCATTTTATGTCCGCAATCGCCTATCGTAACGCCTTTTACGACATTTCCGTTTGTATCTCGTAACGGTACTACAAAAGCATTTACGCCATAATCATGTCCATCGATAATTAGCTTTGCAAAAACTGTTGCTTTTTGCCCGTGAACTGCTGCGTTTCCGATATATTCTTTTTGGGCATTTTTATTTGGCGTATGAATCGTAAAAGTCTGATCGTTATGATTGTAAGTTGCTGTAGTTTCAAGACCTTTTACGTTAGATCCGTGATGCGTTTCGGTCATGGCAAAACAACCCGGAAGTTTTAAAGAACCAATATCTTTTAAGTATTTTGCATAATGTTTTTCGGTTCCAAGTGACTGAACGCTCATTCCCCAAAGTCCAAACTGAACGCCAAATTTTATCACTAAACTTAAATCGTGATAACTCAGCGTTTCCATAATCGCAAAATAATCTTCTACGTTTCCTCCTCCTCCATATTCTTTTGGATAAGCCATGTTTCCTAAGTTTTCATTGGCTAGAATTTTACACCAGTTGTAAACCGTTTGGCGGAAAACATTTATATCTGTTGAAGTTTCATAAGCAAATTCAGGTCTTGAAATAACTTCCTTAACTCTTTTTATAATTGGAGCTTCTTTTCCATCCAGAAATTCAGTTATTTTTTGAATATCAAAATTGCTTGTCGTTTGTGAATTTGCCGTAAAAGAACCAGCTTTTGTTTTAAAATTTTGAAGTGCTTCTTCGCCTAAAATTCCGAGGTCATTTTCAAGTTTTGTAAAATCTGATTCTAAAGATGAAATATCCAAATCTTTATCTGAAAGCGCTACAGCAATATCAAAAATAGATTTTATCGAAGATTTATCCTGAATGCTTTTTTCGATGTCCAGTTTCCATTGCGCAACTTCATTTCGCGAAGGCGGATTCGAAATATCTACTTTAGAAAGCAGATATTCTTGTTCTTCAACAGAAAGTGCTTTTTGGGATTTTATAAATTCCTGTAATGTGGCAAATTCTTTTTGAGTTAAAAGATCATCAGACCACACTAAATAAAATAACGGAGTAAAGGCTTGCAGCTTGGCTGGTTTCATATAATAGAGATTCGGTTATAAATTATTTATTTGCCACAGATTACACAGATTAAAAGGATTTTTTTGTTGAAGATTAGCCACGAATTCACGAATTATCAGATAAATAAAATTCGTGAATTCGTGGCTAAAAAAATCATTTTACTGCATAAAAAAGCAGGAATGAAAAATACTCATTCCTGCTTAAAAATCCTGTTAAGATTCTCGTAATTTTATACCTTAAACCAATAAAAATACAGAGTTACTTTATTGAGAATCTTTAGAGGACAGGATATATTTCTGTTTTATGGCAAAAATATGATTGGAATTAAAAACTAACACTGCAATAAAAATAATGCCGTAAGCACTGATTTGCAAAGCACTGATTTTTTCGTGATAGACAAAATTTGCCAGTAAAAAAGCAATCATCGGATTAATGTTCAAAAGCATTCCAACAGTTGATGAGTTAATTCCTGAAAGTGCGTACAGGTTAAGAAACAACGGAATAATCGTAAATGCAATTGCGATGGTTTCTATACAGAAATAAAACTTAAATTCGGTTGGGATTGGTCCGCTGTATTCCGGATAAAACGGGAATAAACATATCGCTGCCAATGTAATATGAAACGTGAGGACAATAAATCTGTCAAAACCTTTGTTAACTCTTTGACTTACCAAATAAGAAGCATACGTTAAACCAATAATGATACTGAAAAACATATCCATAATATCGGCGTAAGATAAAAGCAGACAACCAAAAATACTTAAGCCAACTGCCAGCCATTGCGTTTTTTCCAGTTTTTCTTTTAATATAAAAAACGCTAACAAAGTGGTTAAAATTGGACATACTAAATACGCCAAAGAAGTCGCTTTTACACTAACATGATTCATTACATAAATAAATGTGAACCAGTTTGCCATTAAAAAGAAGCTTCCGCCGATATTCAATAAAACAGCTTTTTTCTTTTCTGAAGAAGATAATCCTTTGAAAATATTTAGAGTTTCCTGCAATGCTTTTCTTTTAAATAAAAACGTAATTAAAAGCATTAAAATACTGCAGCTAAAAACACGATAAAATAAAATATCGAGTGCAGGATAATCGTGAATAGGTTTTAAAACCAAACTGAAAAATCCCCAAACGGTGTAAGCGGTAATAGCTGCGATATAATATTTTGTTGTTTTCACGACTGTTTTTCTTTTATTTTTTTGATGAAACAAATTTCTAAAAAATAAAATAGCAATACAGATACAGTTTTTGTAAATTGCAGCATAACAGTTTATTTTATGAAAAGCTCAAATTACTTGTATTTACAGTTTGCCGATGTTATCGAAAATCAGATAAAATCAGGGCTTTTGAATGTTGGAGACAAACTGCCTTCTATACGGGAAGTTTGTGCTGAAACGGGTTACAGCATGAGTACCGTTAGCAAAGCATATTATGAAGTTGAGAGTCGATCACTGATTGAATCGCGTCCGCAATCTGGTTATTATGTGAGCAACATTTCGGCAAGAATAATTACAGAACCTTCAGCCAGTAAGCCCATTTTAAGCGTTGAAAACATTGATCGCGAAGATTTAGTCGATTTGGTTTATGGTGATATGCGTAAAAAAGACCTGACGATGCTTTCACTTGGTTTTCCATCAAATGAACTGCTTCCTATTGCAAAACTGAATAAAGGAATGGTTCAGGCCATGCGTCAATTGCCCAACAGCGGTACGAGTTATGAGGAAATTCAGGGAAACAGTAATTTACGAAAAGAAATTGCCCGCTGGTCGTTCACTTGGGGAGGTTCTTTGACCGAAGATGATATTATCACCACTCCGGGCTGCATTTCGGCTATTTCAGATTGTTTACTGACTTTGACAAAACCGGGAGATACTATAATTACCGAAAGTCCGGTTTATTTTGGTATTCTGCAATTGGCGCGATCGTTAGGTTTGTATGTGATGGAACTTCCAACCAATATGACAACGGGAATTGAACTCGAAGCCGTTAAAAAAACACTTTCTACCAATAAAGTAAAAGCCTGCGTATTAATGAGCAATTTCAGTAATCCATCGGGAAGTATGCTGCCAAATGAACATAAAAAGGAAATTGTGCGTTTGATGGATTTTTATAATGTTCCGTTAATTGAAGATGATATTCACGGCGATTTGTACTTTGGCACAAGCCGTCCAACAAATTGTAAAACGTATGACGAAAGCGGGATTGTACTTTGCTGCAGTTCGGTTTCTAAATCTCTGGCGCCGGGTTATCGCGTTGGCTGGGTTTCTGCTGGTAAATTTAAAAAAGAAGTTTTAAGAACTAAACTATATCATACGATCTCCTCGCCTACGATTACTCATGAAGTTGTTGGTGATTTTTTGAAAAACGGCCGTTATGAAAATCATCTTCGTAAAATTCGCCAAATCCTGAATCGCAACTGCAATAATTACATTAATACGGTTTTAGAATCTTTTCCGGCTGGAACAAAAGTAAGTCAGCCTCAGGGCGGATTTTTCCTTTGGGTCGAACTGGATAAAAAAATAGATACGGCAGCTTTTTATCATTTGGCTTTAAAACATAATATCAGTATTGCACCGGGAAGGATTTTTTCTTTTCAGGATCAGTTTTCAAACTGTATGCGTTTAAGTTTTGGACTTCCGTGGAGTAATGAATTGCGCGAATCTATTAGAACTTTGGGGAGATTGGCAGCGAAACAATTGTAATCTTTGCGCTTTTTTCTATTTGACATAGCCCCGTAGTTTCAACCATGGGAGAGCATAATTTTCAAAAACAACTACATGTCCCCGTGGTTGAAACCACGGGCTATGTTTAGTTGATTTGTGTTTCAAAAAAACTTAGAACCTTAGCAACTTAGAATCTCAGCAACTTCCAAAAAAAAACCGGACAGTGTAATTAATAACACTGTCCGGACAACAATTAATTAAAGAAGACCAAAATTAAGGCGTTATAGAACGAAGTAAGCGTCTTTTTCGACTTTTTTAGCTTCGTCGTTTATTTCAAATTCTTTTAGGATATCAAATTCGCTTTGATATTCGTTGAGCATTTGCTTTATGTTCTTTTCGATTGTATTTGCAATTGTTGTAACAGGCGTATCAGTTGGTCTGTTTTCAAAAGGATCCTGCAAATGAATTGCCATTCTTTCAATCAAAAAGAAAGCTGCGGCGATTGCTGTAATTAACGGAATGGCAAACCAGCTTAATACACTTGTTAATCCGAATGGTAATAACAAAATAAACAAACACAAGGTTAATCTAATATACATGCTGTAGGTTGTTGGGAAAATCGTATTCTTGATTCTCTCGCATTTACCCATTTCATCGCATAATCGCGATAATGTATTATCGATTTCTACCTGCTGATACATATTGATTTTTTTCTCGTTTTTAGCATTTTTAAGATCGCGTGCATGCAGCATTAAAATAGCATTTGGAACGTTTTGATGGTTCTTGATGTATTTAATTTCTTCCTCGCTCATTAAACCTTTTAGTGGTTTTATTGCGTCTTTATTTCGAAGCGACTGACCTAAACTGTAACACCATGCTATTTGCCTTTTTGCAAAATTTTCTTTGAATTCGCTTGCTTCTACAGAAAAATCAGGATCTTTATAAAATGTCAAAACCTGACGAATTAAGGTTCGGGAATCGTTTACAACGGCTCCCCAAACAATTCTGGCTTCCCACCAGCGGTCGTATGCCTGATTTGATTTAAAGGCTAATAATAAGGAAATAATCGTTCCAATCATCGTTGGAATCGCTATTGGAATATCTACGGGAAGTGTAACAAAATAATGGTGAAATATTTCAAATAATATGGTGTATGCCAGTACAAGAGCCATTTCTACTTTAATTTTCCCGAGAACGTACTTCATTGGTATTCTTTTTCTTAATAACATATTTTCGGTTTTTAATTAAACAATTTGTGCCGTTAGGCACTACATATTGGTAGAAAACAAAAAATTGAAAATAAATTCAATCGTGCCGTAGGTACGAAAGAACTAACATTGCGTACCTACGGCACGCTTATGAAATTCCGCATATATTACTGGCTACCGATATTGAGTGCCTAGCGGCACATTTTAAATCAAGATTTGTGTTAAGATTACTAGATCTGATTTTGAAAAAAACTAAACCAACTCTTCATATAATGAAAGCACCGGAAGTCCCAGTTTTTCATTGATGTTTTGTTTTTTTACTTTTTTAAATTTTATTTTTTCGCCTTTACGGGTTTCAACTAAAAGATCAATTTCGTATTTAGAAATAGCTTCTGTTAAATAAGGTGCTGATTCTTCGTAATTATCATCAATTTTAGAAGTCTGACTTACAATTTCATAAGAGAAATTTTCATTCAAAAACTGCTGAACATCTTTTACATGAACATTTGCAGAACTGTTTTCTATATAAAGTGCTTTTGTAAAATCTTCTTTAAATTCATTTCCTAAATGCAGAATCGGACATTTTTGATTTCCTGCTAATTGTACTAAATATTGATGAATGCGCTTAGTTTCTTGTTTATAAGAATGAGTTAAAATGACTAATTTTACAGAAAAGTGCTCGATAATTCCTCTAAAAATTGGCGACGAAAGTCCATATTGATTATGAATTTTAATTCTGCAGTTTTTAGCATGATCGATCATGTATCTGCAGGTTTCGAGAACTTCTTCCTGACTTTTGGTAAGTCCGGTTCTCATTTCACGTAAAAAATTAGATGATGAAAAGGCATCTGGTGTTTCAGAAACCATCATTAAAACAATTTCACAGTCTGACTCTTTTGCCTGGCTAATTGCTGATTTTACAGCAGAAATCGTATCATCTTTTAGAGTTGTAGGGATCAGGAAATTTTTCATATGCATAATCTTTTAGTTTATACATACAAAGTAACTTCTTGAATATTAGAAAGGTATTAATCTTAAATTAGATTTTTCTAAGATTCAACATTAGAATTTTTAATGTTGTTCTTTTTCGTTTTTGCTTTCTTAAAAATAATGGTTACAATTGTGCCTTTATTTTGTTCCGACTGAACTTGTATTTCACCATCGTGCATACGAATGATTTTTGAAGCCAGCGGAAGTCCTAAACCATAACCAATATATTTGGCGGCAATTTTTCCTCTAAAGAAAGGTTCATACAAATGCGGAATATCTTCGGGCGGAATTCCGATTCCGATATCATTTATAGAAATTTTAATAGCTTCCTGATTTGCCGAAAGTGTTACAAATACTTCATTATTATCGGAATATTTTACACCATTTGTAATAATGTTGTTAATCGCTAATTCTAAAAGGGGTTTATTACAAGGAATTAAAAGCAGATTGGAATCTTTTGGTGCAAAATTCATTTTAACACTCACACGGTTTTCCGGATAAATCTTATCTAAATCTGATTTTACGTCCAGTAATAATTCGTCGATTCTGGCAATGTCCAAAACCTGTTTATTCCCATCGTACCCCGTTTGCGTAAGCTTTAATAAACTTTCGGTAAGATTTCCTAATCTTGATGCCTGACTGTAAATATTTTGGAGAGATTCTACATACTCAGCCACTTCACGTTCTTTTAGGAGCATAATTTCAGCTTCGGCAATAATGGTTGTAATTGGCGTTTTTAACTCATGTGAAGCATTATTAATAAAATTGGCCTGAATTTCAAATGAAGTTTCGAGTCGGTCGAGCATATCGTTGAACGTTTCTGTGAGATCTGAAATTTCATCTGAATTTTTAATTGCCGGCAATCGATTATGAAGATTTGAAGCACTAATTCTGTTTACTTCTTTGGTAATTCTTGCCACGGGATTTATAACTCTTTTTGCCAGAAAACGACCTAAAAAGAAAGCAAGCAGAATAAATCCGATTCCGCCAAAAACTAATATTTTTATAATATAAATAGTTGTCGTTTTTCCTCTTCGGTCACGCGCGCCAACAATTACAATATATTTTTGATCTCTTTCTGTAAAAACCTGCCCGAGATAATATTTACTGTTTACTTCAAAATAATCTTTTCCCGTTTGCAGAATATTAGAATAGAATGCATTTGGAAGATTTAGTTTTGTGTTGTAATCAAAACTATTGGCACTGTTTATTTTAAGAACATATTCTTCTTCTTCAATAAGTTCTTCCAGTCCGTTTTTCTTTAAATTACTATAGTATTTGCTTTTTTCGGGATCGTGCTGAAAATGAATTGATGCTACAATTTTGGCACGGTCTTCCAGCCTTTTCAAAAAATGATAACGGTTATTTTCTCTAAATAAAACGAATACTATAATACTCAATAGCAATGTACTAAAGGTAGAAAGTGCTACATAAGTAAACGTAATTTTTTTTCTAATATCCATTTTATGGCTTTATAACATAACCTAAACCTTTCATAGTATGAATAAGTTTGGTTTTAAAAGGTTTGTCTATTTTTTTTCTTAAATATGTAATATAAACGTCTACAACATTGGTATTCATGTCGAAATTGATATCCCAAACATTATCGAGAATTTGATCACGGGAAACGATTCTTCCGGCATTTTTTCCCAGATAATACAGCAATTTAAATTCTTTTGCCGTTAAAATTATCGGTTCGCCATCTCTTTTTACCGTTTTAGCACGACCGTTTATTTCTAAATCACCAATGGTAATAACATCGATTTTATCAGTTTCCTGATGCGCTCTTCTATGCAGAGCGTTTACTCTTGCGTCGAGTTCGCCAAATTTAAAAGGCTTTACCAAATAATCATCGGCACCGGAATTAAGTCCGGTTACTATATTTTCTGAAGTTCCCAGAGCGGTCAAAAGCAAAATTGGAACAAAGTTTTTGCTGGCACGAAGTCTTCTGCAAATCTCTATTCCGTTTATATCCGGCAGCATAACATCTAAAACAACAACATCGAAGTTATAATTGTGAATCATCTCAAGGGCAGTTTTGCCGTCAAGAGCCACACTTACTTCGTTGTTATTTTCGGCAAATCCTTTTCTTAAAATCGATAAAAGATTTGGTTCGTCTTCGACTATTAGTAACCTCATATAATTTGTATATACAACAAAAATAAGGATTGACTTCAAAAATAGTACTCATAACGGATAGAAATTATGATTTAATTATGAACAATCACGATTGAGATACAAAAAAAAAAGCAGCCTGATTTAGCTGCTTTTTCTTAAATATTTTCGTTTAACTCAAAATTTTATCACTTCTTAAAGTTAAAGCTCAAAACGGCTCCCAGTCCAAACTGAAAAGTAGAAACATAATCTTGAACCGCAACCGGCCCATAATAATATGTCCAATAATAACTGTCTCCAACTGCAGCTGACATAGATTGTAAGTAAGCATTAATATTTACAGAAACTATTGATGCTGTTTTAATTTTTACGCCTCCTTTAATATCCCAGGCAAAGTAAGTTCCACTGCCGCTTTGAGGCGTTTCAACAATACCAACACCCGCACCCGCACCTAAATAAGGCAGAAGATTTGTACCGGTATCAAAATAATGTGTAAAATCTGCAAGAATGAAGTTAAATGCTCCTTTATCATCACTTGAATTTAATTGAGTGCCTAATGGACCGTACACTGGTATTTTAACATCTGTTCTTAAATACTTTACCTCAACTGAATTGTTTGTTGAAAAGAAATACTCAAATCCTGCTCCGTATTGAAAACCATCTTCAATAGTAGCAGAATAATTGTCGTAATCAAGCTTATCCGAAAAGTTATAACCACCATACAAATTAAGCGAAAAAGACCTTGCATCCTGAGCCTGCATTCCTATCACCGACAGAAACACAGCTAATAATAAACTGTACTGTTTCATAAATTATGTGTTTGAAAGTTAAATGGTTAGCCAAATTTAATATTTTTTATTGTAAATTCTTACAATTTTATATTTAAAATTCAACAAATCAAACACTTACATATTTTACAAAATAGTTTTTTTAGAAAGTTTCCCCGGCATTCAGATAAAATCCTTTCGAATTGTTTCCCCAAGCATTATCAACAACTAAATTCGTACGCGTTTTTTTGTCAATCAATATTCGAAGACCAAGTCCGGCTGCAGGCTGAATAGAATGAAAAAGTGCCAGATCATTGTCCTTGTTGCTGGCAGTAACGAAATTTGTAAAAACTACTCCACTAAAGATTTGATTACAGGTTATGGGAAATCGAAATTCTGTTGAAAGATAAACCAAACCATTTCCTCTAAATAATCCCTGCGTATAACCTTCTCCACTCCTGCTGCGCTGATCCCAGCCAATCGCCGGAAGATTTAAATATGGCACTTCGCCTCTGGTTATAAATTGGCCATAAGCCCAAATGCCGAGAATGTAGCGATCGTTTTTCTGCGAAAGCGGAATAAAATTTCGATATTCTGCGTACAAAACATTACTGTATTTTTGATTGTGAAATAAAACAGGATTGAATCGGTAATTAATATTGGCAAACCAGCCATGAGAAGAATTTACCTGATTGTCGCGGGAATCGTAAACAAGATTTAAACTTACTCCTGTTAGAAAATATTCTAAATCATCAAAACCATGTTCCTGACTGTAATTGTAGTGATAGGTAAAATTCCCGTTTTCAATGTCTAGTTCTTTGTCTTTAATATTCGTATACCAGTCAATATTTATTCCTCCTCCAAAGTAAAAATTCTTTCTTATTTCAAAAGAAGCGGTTTGATGAAATTTAAAATAATTATAATCCATCGCCTGTGCCAAAGAATCAATGCTGAAATTAGAATCCTGATCGCGTTTGGGCGGAATTATATCAGTACCGAGTCCGTAGTTTGGCTGTGAAAATATATAGAACCGATAATCTCCGCTGAGAAAGATTCGGTTATTTTTGAGTAGAATATTGTTTTTGACATTAATCAGCCATTGTTTTTTCACTGTATATGTTATTCCCAAATTAGCTACCGAATATTTATCTGATTCTTGTTTTCCTTTGAAAGTATATTGTGCAACGGCACCAAAAAAAAATCCCGTTGCCGGCTGTGAACCAATTGCGGGAATTACAAGAAAAAAATTGTTTTTGGCAGGTTTAACTACTAAAGCCGAATCCCTTTTTTTAAAGATTTCTAAAATAGTTTTTGGGGGACATATTGCTTTATTCTGAGAATTTATTTCGGTTTGAGCTTCTAAAAACAATGGAAATAGAAAAAGCAGGACTGCGATTTTAATTTTATGCTGAAAACTTATTTTTTTTAATAATTTCATTCGGCAAAAATTTTAAATTTCAATTTGAAAGATCAAACTTTCTGTAAATATAATTCATTTTCAATACTTTACACAAACAAAAACATTACTTCATTAGTTTTAAAAAGTCTTATTTTACAATTTTTTTGACTTTTAGTACCTAAATCTAATTTACTGTTCAAACTATTTTTACAAAATTTTGTAAAACAACGTAATGTCCATTTTTAAAGGGCTTACAGCAATAAAACATTAGCGATGAAAAACACTTTTAAATTTACACTACCAGATTTTCCAAATGATGAATTTGAATTTGAAAATAATATCTTTTCTGGCAAATCGACATTAAAACAAAATGGAATTTTTGTTGAACAGAGTAAAGAAAAAGGAAAACCTTTTTTAATTAAAAGAGCAAATCAGGAAATAGTTAAAGCTTTTCCTAAAATGAACATCCCGGATATTTCAGCACAAATTTTAAACATAGATGGAAAAAAATATCGTATGGCAGATAAATTAAAATGGTATGAATATATAGTTGGCGGAATGCCTTTATTAATTGTATTAGGAGGTGGTGCGATTGGCGGTATGATAGGTGGTGCTGCAACCGTAATTAATTATACTTTTTTTAGAGAATCGCAAAAAAACAAATATTTCAAGGTAATCGGTGTAAATATTTTATGCGCAATAATTTATTTAATTGCAGCCGGTTTTTTATACAAATTAGCTCAATAATTGATTAAATTAAGAATATAGAAGCAATAACAAAGCCGGCAGAAATGATGGCTTTGTTATTGTATTTTTTATAACAAGCTGACTTTGTGATAAATTTTAAATTAATTATTTTTTTGAAATAGTTTTCATCTCATTTTTCCTGTCATTCAATTCTAAATTTTTGTTTACAAATTTTCCACGATATTTTCGCTTAAAGTAGTATCTTTTCAGTCCCAAATAATTATTAAAAGAGTTGAAAAAAGAAAGCGAATATTTTCTGGATAAAGAATATAATACAATTATTTACGCCAAAGATGATCTTAACTTTAAAGACTTTGAAGGCTGCATTTTTAATAATTGTAATTTTTCTGCCTGTACTTTTTTAGCAGTTACTTTTATCGACTGTGTTTTTAATGACTGTATTTTCAGCGAAGCAAAGATTAATTATGTCGCGTTGAGAACAGTTACTTTTAACCGATGCGAAATTAAAGAAGTAAATTTTGCAATGTGCGACAAACTCATTTTTGAAGTTCATTTTAATGATTGTACTCTGGACTTTTCGAAATTTTATACTTTAAAATTAAAAGGAACTCCCTTTACCAATTGCAGTTTGATTGCCGTTGATTTTATGGCGGCTGATCTCACAAGTGCTATTTTTGATAATTGCGATTTGTACCGTTCAGAATTCAACAAGGCCATCGCCAACAAAGCAGATTTTAAAACGAGTTATAATTATACTATTGATCCGTCTAAAACGAAACTTAAAAAAGCTGTTTTTTCTTTGAAAGAAGTAAAAGGGTTATTATTTAAGCATGATGTTATTGTGAGTTGAATAATATTTAATTTCAATTTTAACAAAATAAGATAAATGAAAAAACTAGCTATTCTTCTTTTTTTAATCTTTCATCTAACATACGCGCAAAAAACAACTAAATTTAGAGATATTGGAGTAATATTTTCCGAAAATTATAATTGTTATCTTTTTGAAAATTTGAAACGTTTTACCCCAACTTCAAATGAAATTAATGAATTAGAAATTTTATTAGGCAAGAATATAGAAATTATCAATACTAATAAATTCAATCCATTAATACATAAAAATTTAAATAACTACAACAGACAATATTTTGGCATTTTTAACGAGAAAGGCCAAAAGATTATTTATGTCAATTTTCTCTGGAGAGAAAATACAGACCATCCTTTTAACAGAAACAAAAAAGAAAAATGGAAAACTGAATGGCAGGATATTTCAGATGGCGGAAGTTATTATTGGAATATAAAATACAATTTAATCAATAAAACTTTTTTTGATTTCCGAGTAAATACCCTTGGTTAAATTAGAGCTTTTTCCCCATTACATAATCTTCCATCAAATAACCATTTCCAATTTCAATGTCAACGGTTTCTTTAATTTCAAAACCTAGTTTTTTATAGAAATTTAAAGCCGTATTAAAACGGTTTACATTTAATAAAAGGTTTTTTGAATTGTTTTCTAAAGCCATTTTTTCAATGGATTCAAAAACTGTTTTTCCGTAACCTTTTCCCTGTGTTTCCGGCAGAAGATAAATTTTATGGATTTTAGTTACAGCTTCATTATTATAATTATGCTCAATTCCGATAAAACCAATTGTAGATTCTGAATCAGAAATTAGATAAAACAATTGTTCTTTATTCTCGATTTGCTTCGTTAGAGCTTCATCAGAATAAAATAAAGCTAACATGTAATCTAATTGTTCTTTTGTCAAAATTTCCCCGTAAGTAATTGGCCAGGTTATATTTGTGATTTTTTGAATTGTTTTTATATCGCTTAAACCTGCGTCTGAAATAGTAATCATATTGAATTCTGAAATATTTTAATTTGTATAAACCTGATTTTCCTGCTCGCTTACGCGGATGAAAGTTGTTCGTTTTGAAAGTTCTTTTAATCTTGGAGCGCCAACATAAGTACAAGTACTTCTCAAACCGCCCAAAATATCTAAAACGGTGTGAATTACATTTCCCCTAAACGGAACTTTTACAGTTTTTCCTTCACTTGCTCTATATTCTGCAACTCCTCCGGCATATTTTTCCATCGCCGTAGCTGAACTCATTCCGTAGAATTGTTTGAATTTTTCACCGTTTATTTCGATAAGCTCGCCTCCACTTTCGGTGTGTCCGGCTAACATTCCACCTAACATTACAAAATCAGATCCCGCGCCAAAAGCTTTTGCAACATCACCCGGAGTTGTGCAGCCGCCATCACTAATGATATGTCCGCCTAAGCCGTGCGCGGCATCAGCACATTCAATAATTGCAGAAAGCTGCGGATAACCAACACCTGTTTTTACACGAGTTGTACAGACAGATCCGGGTCCAATTCCGACTTTTACAATATCGGCTCCAGCCAAAAGTAATTCTTCGGTCATTTCGCCTGTAACTACATTTCCGGCAATAATTATTTTATCCGGATATTGTGTTCGGGTTTTCTTTAGAAATTCAACAAAATGCTCTGAATAGCCGTTTGCTACGTCAATGCAAATAAATTTCAATGAAGGATTTGCTGTAATTACTTTTCCTATTTTCTCAAAATCTTCCTGCCCTGTTCCGGTGCTTATCGCAATATAATTATAGAAATCCGGGCTGACATTTTTTAGGAAATTATTCCATTCTTCAAGCGAATAATGTTTATGAATTGCCGTAAAAAGTTTTTCTTTTGCTAAAACCTGTGCTATTTGAAAAGTTCCTACTGTATCCATATTCGCAGCCATAATTGGAATTCCCGTCCAATCTGCGGAACTGTGCAAAAACTTGAAATTTCGTTCTAAAGAAACTTCCGACCTGCTTTTGAGCGTTGATCTTTTTGGTCTGAACATTACATCTTTAAATCCTAGCTTTAGGTCCATTTCTATTCTCATAATTGAAAATTTTGGTTACTTTCAAATGTAATGATTTTAGAATTTAGATTGTAGATTTTAGATTTAAAATGCGTGTTAATTTTGGCACGCGGATGATACGGATTCACTTCGTGAAAACGCGGATTTGATGCGGATTTTTTCTATGCTTTGCGCGGGCTTCGACTTTGCTCAGCCTGACAAAACCTGAAACCTGAAACTTGAAACAACGAAAACTACCCGTGAATCGTTTCGTTTTTTCCGTAATTGGTAATAATTGATTCTTCAAAAGCTAACCATTCTCTCCAGCGTTTTTCAACGTCGATTCCTACTCCGTACTTACGTGCGTAAGTAATGAATGTAGTGTAATGTCCTGCTTCGCTTTCCATTAATTCTCTGTAAAAAACGGCAAGTTCTTCGTCCTGAATATTTTCTGAAAGTACTTTAAAACGTTCGCAGCTTCTGGCCTCGATCATTGCAGAAAACAATAATCTTTCTACAAGACCCGAAACCCGGCTTCCGTCTCCGCTTCTTTTCATGTATTGGTATAATTCGTTTACATATTCATCTTTACGTTCACGTCCTAATTTTAATCCTCTTTTGATGATGATATTATGTACTTGTTCAAAATGATCTACTTCTTCTTTTACCAAAGCCAGTAAATCTTTAACCAAATCCTGATGCTCCGGATTGTTTGTAATAATCGTAATCGCGTTTGTTGCTGCTTTTTGTTCGCACCACGCATGATCTGTTAAGATTTCTTCGATGTTTTTCTCAACAATATTTACCCATCTTGGGTCGGTTGGCAATTGTAATCTTAATACGCCCATTTTTTTTAAGTCTTAAAGTTTGAAAGCCGAAAGTCATAAAGTCATTGGAAAACTTTAAAAGAAAAATCGAAGATCAAAAACTAAAATAGAAATTCACATTCCATTTAGACTTTCGACCTTCGACTTTATGGCTTTTGACTAATTTTTAATATGCAAAAATCGGTCTTTCGCTCATTAATTCGTTTACTTCTTCAGCAACTTCTTCGATAAGATCTTCATTTGTATGATCTGCAAGAACTTTATCAATTAAAGCTACGATAGTTTCCATATCTTTTTCAACTAAACCACGAGTTGTGATTGCAGCTGTTCCTACGCGAATTCCAGAAGTGATAAATGGAGATTTATCGTCAAAAGGAACCATGTTTTTGTTTACTGTAATTTCAGCTTTTACTAATGCGTTTTCAGCTTCTTTTCCAGAAATATTTTTATTTCTTAAATCGATAAGCATCATGTGGTTGTCTGTTCCGCCAGAGATAATGTTGTAACCTCTTTTTACGAAAGCATCTGCCATTGCCTTTGCATTTTTTTGTAATTGCATTGCGTAAGTAAAGAACTCATCTTTAAGAGCTTCGCCAAAAGCAACCGCTTTAGCAGCAATAATATGCATTAAAGGTCCTCCTTGGTTTCCAGGGAAAACAGCTAAGTCTAATAATGAAGACATCATTCTGATTTCTCCTTTTGGAGTTGTTAATCCTTGTGGATTTGGGAAATCTTTACCCATTAAAATTAAACCTCCACGTGGTCCTCTTAATGTTTTATGTGTTGTTGTAGAAACAATGTGGCAATGTGGAATTGGATCGCTTAATAATCCTTTTGCAATAAGACCAGCTGGGTGCGAAATATCAGCAAATAAGATCGCTCCTACGCTGTCTGCAATTTGTCTGAAACGAGCAAAATCCATATCACGAGAATAAGCAGAAGCTCCGGCGATGATTAATTTTGGCTGTTCTTTAGTGGCAATTTCCTGAATTTTATCATAATCTAAACGACCAGTTTCAGCATCTACACCGTAGAAAACCGGACGGTATAAACGTCCTGAAAAGTTTACAGGAGAACCATGAGTTAAGTGACCTCCGTGTGATAAATCAAAACCTAAAATAGTATCTCCAGGATTTAAACATGCATGATAAACAGCTGTATTTGCCTGAGAACCTGAGTGCGGCTGTACGTTTGCGTATTCAGCTCCAAATAATTCTTTTGCTCTGTCAATTGCAATCTGCTCAATAACGTCAACTACTTCGCAGCCTCCGTAATATCTTTTGCCAGGATACCCCTCAGCATATTTATTAGTCAATACAGAGCCGGCAGCCTGCATTACCTCATCACTTACAAAGTTTTCAGAAGCAATAAGCTCTAATCCGTGAATTTGTCTTTCTTTTTCTTCTTGTATAAGATCAAAAATTTGTTCGTCGCGTTGCATTTTTTCGTTTTTCGTTAATTTCCTGCAAAAATACAAAAAAACGTTTGTGATACTGTTAGATTATGATATATTTGACATGTAATTTTTCAACAAATAATTAACATCTAAACATGCCAATAACCGCCAACGATACTAAAAGAAAATCATGGTTAGAAGTGCCAGAAAATAGCGACTTCCCTATTCAAAATATCCCTTTCGGTGTATTTCTTACCAAAGAAAATGTCGTTACCGTAGGAACGCGAATTGGCGATTATGCCATAGATTTAGGGGCTTTACAGCAATTAAACTATTTTGAAGGAATAGATTTAACCGATGATATGTTTATGCAGGATACGCTTAATGATTTTATTTCTGATGGAAAAAAAACATGGCGTTTGGTGCGAAATCGTATCGCTGATATTTTCGACGAAAACAACCCACAGCTTAGAGATTCAACAAAAGACCGTGATATTGTTATTTTTAATATTGAAGATGTAGAGATGCAGCTTCCGGTTTTAATTGGAGATTATACCGATTTTTATTCAAGCCGCGAACATGCTACAAATGTAGGTAAAATGTTCCGCGATCCGGAGAATGCCCTTCTTCCAAACTGGCTGCATATTCCGGTTGGATACCACGGAAGAAGTTCTACAATTGTTCCGTCTGGAATTCCGGTTCACAGACCAATGGGACAAACTTTGCCTCCCGGAGGAGATTATCCTGTTTTTGGGCCATCACGTTTAGTAGATTTCGAATTAGAAACTGCTTTTATTACCACTGATGTAAACGTAATGGGCGAAAATATTTCGACTTACGAAGCAGAAGATTATATTTTCGGAATGGTTTTACTGAATGACTGGAGCGCACGTGATATCCAGAAATGGGAATATGTGCCGCTAGGACCTTTCTTAGCTAAAAACTTTGCATCGTCAATTTCTCCATGGATTGTTACTATGGATGCTTTAGAGCCTTTTAGAACAAAAGGGCCTAAACAAGATCCGTCACCGCTTCCTTATTTACAGACAAAGGGTAAAAAAGCTTTTGATATTCATTTAGAAGTTTCATTAAAACCTGAAGATGCTGTTGAAGAAACGGTAATTTCGAGATCAAATTTTAAATACCTATACTGGTCAATGGCTCAGCAGTTAACGCATCATACTTCAAACGGATGCCGTATTAACTCTGGCGACATGATGGGTTCCGGAACTATTTCCGGGCCAACTCCTGACAGTTTTGGTTCTATGTTGGAATTGACTTGGGGAGGAAAAAATCCATTAAAATTAAAAGATGGTAGCGAGCGTAAATTTATTGAAGATAATGATACGGTAATTATTCGCGGGTTCTGTGAAAATGCAGAAGTAAGAATTGGTTTTGGAGAAGTTTCAAGTCAGCTTTTACCCCCTTTCATTAGACAATGAAGAGCAGATAAAGATTCTGAAAAAATATAAAAATAAAAAACCTTGGCTTTCACCAAGGTTTTTTTATGTTTATTATTTACAAAAGTGTCGGATCATTATTCTCATTTTTGTCATTTCGACGTAAGGAGAAATCTTCGCAAGTAAATCCGCAACAGCAAGCCAATCTTTGTAGAGTTTCTCGTGAAGATTTCTCCTTACGTCGAAATGACAAATGTTGCGTATAATTATATTGATCTAAAAACATTGAGAAGCTTTGACTTCGCTCAGCCTGACAAACCTGTAAAAAACTTTGCCCCTTTGCATTTCTGCTTCTTTGCACCTAATTTAATTAAGCAGGAATCTGCTGGCTTAAACAATGTAATGTCCCGAATCCCCAAATAAAATCAATACAGCTTATTCCGATTACTTCTCTGTCTGGGAAACATTCTGCCAAAATATTTAAAGCTACACGATCGTTACTGTCATTGAATGTTGGTACCAAAACACAATTATTCAGAATTAAGAAATTAGCATAACTCGCAGGAAGCCTTAAATCTTCAAAATCTACACGCTTTGGCATTGGCAATGCTACAATAACCGGAGATTTTCCGTTTTCTAATTTTGCGTTTTGTAAACGTTTTAAATTGTCTTGCAATGGTTTGTAATTCGAATCGTTTTTATCTGTTTCAACAATAGTTACGATTGTATCTTCGTTTACGAATCGGCATAAATCATCGATGTGTCCATGTGTATCGTCACCTTCAATTCCGTCACCCAACCAGATTACGTTTGTAACGCCAAGATATTCTTTAAAAACGGCTTCGTAATCTTCTTTTGTAAAACCTTGATTTCGCACCTGAATGGTTGGATGCATCAAACATTCTTCAGAAGTTAATAAAGTTCCTTTTCCGTTAACATCAATTGCGCCGCCTTCAACAATTACCGGTTTTCCTTTATACATTACCTGCGTTAACGGAACATCAATGAAATCAGCTACTTTTCCGGGTACAAATTTATCTAACTGATAGTTTTTATATTTTGCCCAGCCATTAAAATTAAAATTTAATGCCTCTCTTTTCGAACCATTTTTAACGATAATTGGTCCGGAATCGCGCATCCAGCTTCTGTTGGTTTTATGAATTATATATGAAACGTTTTTAGTATTTACGCGGGCTCTTTCAAGCATTTCAGCAACTTTTGCTTTAAGTTTTTCATCGGCTACGACCAAAAAAACAGTTTCATACGCAGCTACTTTTTTGATAAATTCTACAAAAGCCCATTGAACAGCTTCGTATTTTCCCGGCCAATCGTTACCATTATGCGGAAAACATAATACAATTCCTTGTTGTTTTTCCCATTCTGCTGGAAATCTTCTATTATTTGTTGACATAGATAGGTTCTAATTTTGAAAGTGTACAAAGATAAGCATTCGTTAGGATTATAAAACACCTGAGCAAAAATCATCTTAAATTTCACAAAGAATATCTTCCAAAAATTAAGTTAAAGATTAAATAATAAAGGCTTAATATTCGCTCCAAGCTTGGTAATTACATTTGGCGAAACTAAAAAACTAACAAATGAAAAAAGTAAGCCTTTCATTATTAGCAGCTTTATTTTTAATGGCAAGCTGTAATAACGATGAAAACTCAAAAAACGAAGAACAAGAAGTTGTTGTAAATGAAAACCCTGCCACTTTCAAAGAAATTGGTTCAATTACTATTGGCGGAGAGGCAGCTGCCGAAATCTCTGCTTACTGCGAAAAAACAAAAAGACTTTTTACGGTTAACAACAGCGGAACAAATCAAATTGACATTATCGATTTATCAGATCCTTCAAAACCAGTAAAAATTGGTAAAATTGATTTAACTGCTTATGAAGGTGCATCAAATAGTGTTTCTGTTTTTGACGGAAAACTGGCTGTGGCTTTAGAATCTACAGTTAACAAACAAGGAAACGGAAAAGTTGTTATTTTTAATACTTCTGATTATAGCTTAATAAAACAAGTTATTGTTGGTGCTTTGCCTGATATGATTACATTTTCTCCAGATGGGAAATACATTATGACTGCTAATGAAGGAGAACCAAATACAGATTATTCTCAAGATCCAAACGGAACTGTTTCTATTATTGAAACAAGTGGTTATACTGTTACAACTTTGGATTTCAGTTCGTTTGCAAGTCAGGCTGAAACTTTAAAAAAAGATGGCTTCAGAATTTCAAAATTTGCTAAAAGTTTTGCTCAGGATATTGAACCGGAATACATCACTATTTCTGATGATTCTAAAACAGCATGGATAACATTACAGGAAAATAATGGCGTTGCCAAAGTTGATTTAACTTCTAAAACTATTACAGCAATTTATCCGCTTGGTTTGAAAGACTATAATACAGCTGAAAACGCAATTGATGTAAGTGACAAAGATGATAAAGTAGCCTTTAATCCTTGGAAAGTAAAAGGTTTGTATATGCCGGATGCAATTAGTCATTTTTCTGCTAATAATGTTTCATATTTTGTTACTGCAAATGAAGGTGATGCGAGAGAATATGCAGCTTATTCAGACATTAAACGTATGAAAGATATGAAACTTGATGCAGCAATTTTTCCAGATGCTGCAACTCTAAAATTAGAAACTAATTTAGGAAGACTAAATCTTGTTGCGGATATGGGCGATACTGACGGTGATGGAGATTTAGATGAAATGGTAAGCTTTGGTGCACGTTCTTTTTCTATTTGGAATGGAAATACTGGAAAGATCGTTTACGACAGCAAAAATGATGTTGACAAAAAAACAAACGAACTAGGAACTTATGATGATAAACGTAGCGACGACAAAGGTTCTGAGCCAGAAGCTGTTGTTGTAGCTAAAATGGGAACTCAGAATATTTTATTTGTTGGTCTTGAAAGATCTGATGCTTTTATGACTTATGATGTTACAAATCCTAATACTCCTCAATATTTACAAACAGTAAAAACTGGCGATGCACCAGAAGGAATTCTTTTCATTCCAGCTTCAAAAAGTCCAACTAAAAGAAGTTTATTAGTTGTGAGCAGTGAAGGTGACGGAAGTATTAAAATATATCAGCCAGACTTGAAATAACCAGAATTTTTTAGAATTGAAAAGGGTAAAATTTAGATTTTACCCTTTTTTTTATTTAAAAATCAAAATTTAATTAACACATTTTCAGATTTATAAACTAAACAATGGGAATTATGTAAGGCAAGATAGAACACATTCCCAAAACGCGAGCCCTACTTTTGCTAAGAGTTTAAATAAAAGCCGAATTAAATATTTTTATTATGAAAAAGAAATTAGCATCTGTATCCCTTTTACTATTAGCCTTTGCAGCAAATGCACAAATGACTACTACGTCTACAAAACCAGCTGTCGATCAGCCTGAATATAACAAATGGTCCATTGAATTAAATGGCGGTGTAAATAAACCAACTCGAGCAATGACTCCAGGTTATGCAACCGAATCTTTAAATTTTTTCCACGGAGATTTAGGTGTAAGATATATGTTTAATCCAAAATTTGGTTTGAAGCTAGATGTTGGATATGATCAGTTTAAAGAAAAAAAGAATACGCCTGATTTTGAAAGTCGTTATGTTAGAGCAAGTTTACAAGGAGTTATTAATGTTGGACGTGCTTTAAATTTTGAAAGCTGGACAAATACAATTGGTATTTTGGCACACGGAGGTTTTGGAGTTTCGCAAATTAGTACTGAAACTGGTTTTGGCGGACAAGATTATATGGCACACGGAATTGCTGGTTTAACCGGGCAAATTAAGTTGAGCAACCGAGTGGCATTGACTGGTGATCTTACCGGAATTATCAACGGAAGACAAAACTGGAATTTTGACGGAATGGGCAATACAACAACAGGTTCTTTTGATGGAATTTTGTTAAATGCATCTGTAGGTTTGACTTTCTATTTGGGTAAAAACGAAAAACACGCTGACTGGTATTCTGAAGAAAATGAAAGATTAAACAAATTAGAAGACAGAGTTACTACTATCGAAACCAATCTTATCGATACTGATAAAGATGGTGTTGCTGATTTGTATGATTTAGAACCAAACACAATTGCCGGAGTTGCAGTAAATACAAAAGGACAATCTATTGATAACAATCAAAATGGTGTGCCGGATGAGTTAGAAAGTTATTTAGATAAAACTTATGAAAAGAAAGGCAATGGAGCTACAAATAATACTGTTGAAGAATTAATTAACGGTGGATATGTAAATGTTTATTTCGATTTTAATTCATCTAAACCGACAAACGCTTCTTTATCTGGTGTTGATTTCTTAGTGAAATATTTAAAAAACAATCCAGGAAAATCTGCAGATATTATTGGTTATGCAGATGAAATTGGAAAAACAAGTTATAATACTGAATTATCAAGAAAAAGAGCTGAAGCGGTGAAAAAAGTTGCTGTTAATGCAGGAATCGACGCTTCAAGACTTAATGTTGTTGCTAACGGAGAAGATACTTCGGTAAACAAAAATTCTAAAGAGGCACGTCAGATCGTGAGAAGAGTTACTTTCCAGGTAAAGTAAATTATATATACATTAAAAAAGGCGGTTTCAAAATTATTGAAACCGCCTTTTTGTTTTATATAAAAATAAATAATTATTTATCGATTGCTCTTTTTGTGATGTCTCCAAAAGCATCAATTCTTCTGTCTCTGAAAAATGGCCAGTTTTGACGTACGTTTTCCTGTAAATCTAAATCAACTTCAGCAATTAAGATTTCTTCTTTATCATGAGAAGCTTGTGCTAAAATCTCTCCTTGTGGTCCAGCAATAAATGATGCTCCCCAGAATTGGATTCCTTCTGTTCCTTCAATATATTTTTCAAGTCCGATACGGTTTGCTGCTGCTACGAAAACACCATTTGCTACAGCATGTCCTTTCATTACGTTCATCCAGGCTCCGTATTGGTTTTCTCCGTATTGTTCTTTTTCTTTAGGATGCCACCCAATTGCTGTTGGGTAAAATAAAACTTCTGCACCTTTTAAAGCTGTAATTCGTGCAGCTTCCGGATACCATTGGTCCCAGCAGATTAAAGTTCCGACAGTTCCTTTTTTAGTTTCGATTGCCTGAAAACCTAAATCTCCCGGAGTGAAATAGAATTTTTCATAAAAATGAGGATCGTCAGGAATATGCATTTTACGGTATAATCCAGCTTCTGTACCATCTGTATCAATAATGTAAGCACTATTGTGATAGATTCCAGCCATTCTTTTTTCGAAGAAAGGAACAATAATTACAACTCCAAGTTCTTTTGCTAACTCGCTGAAAGCAACAAATGAAGTACTGTAAAGTGGTTCTGCTAATGCAAAATTATCTACGTCTTCGCTTTGGCAGAAATAATGACTGCTATATAATTCAGGTAGTAAGATAACCTCAGCTCCCTGACTTGCAGCATCTCTTACCCAGCTGATACATTTTTTTAGATTGTTTTCGGCTACATCATTCAGGTTTAACTGAATTACCGATATTTTATATTTTCTTTTCGACATGACATAAAATTTAGAGTGCAAAAATAATACTTTTTAAAGGAATGGCAAAGTATACTGTTTTTTTGAACAGTTGTAAAAAGAGCTATTCCAAACTAAAATTTCGAGTTTAATTTTAACTCATTATAAAAACAAAAAACCGTTTTACAATTGCAAAACGGTTTATGATATTCTCACTATTAAAAATTAGTCTGTTATAACTACTTTTGTTACTATAAATTCAGTCTCAGATTTAGCAATTCTTAAATAATAAGTTCCTGCTTTTGATGTCGTAATTTTATAAATAGTTACTTTATTTTCTGGTTCAGGTCTATTACAAGTCGCTTTTGGATATTTTACTTCTATTTGGTATCCCAGCTCTTTGTTAAACTCTACATCAGTCATTTGATTAAATTCACCACATCCGTTTTCTACAGGAAAAGTAATAGCATAACTAAGCTCCTGACCTACTTTTCCAGTTAATGGTCCAGATACTTCAGTAGCGAAAGCACTTTTATAAATAACATCTTCAGTTGGAGAATCATCATTACTGCAAGAAGTTAATGCTGTAATGAATAATAACATTAATGCAATTGATTGTAATTTAAATTTTTTCATAGAATAATTGATTTGTTCTTATTTATACATAGATACTAATAAATGATTATAGTTGCTTTAAAATTTGTTATTTTTTTTTTACAAAAAACACTAATTAGTTATAAATAAATATCTTAACAAAAAAAATGCCAAAAAAGTATGCCTAACTATGATTTTTCTTTCCAAATATCTTTTTAAAAAAATTCACAATCAATAAAACCGCAAATCCTAAAGCAAGTCCAATTACAAACTCTTTTATAATAGAAGGTATTTTAATTTCTTCTGACAAATGGTGGAAATACGGAATATAATGCACGAAAATACCTCCGGCAACTAATAATAAAGCAATGGTACCTATTACAGTCAAACTTTTGATAACCAGCGGCAGTGCTTTTACTAAAATATTTCCGATGAATTTTGATATGCTTTTTTCTCTTTTACTAACTTTAATAAGTTTATAACCAGCCTCATCCATTCTTACTATTAATGCTACAATTCCGTATACACCAATAGTTGCAACTACAGCAATGATTGAGGTTACAATAATCTGCTGTGTGATAGGTTTACCAATAACGGTTCCCAGAGCAATAATTACGATTTCTACCGATAATATAAAATCGGTTACAATGGCTGATTTTATTTTACCTTTTTCAGCTTCCAGAATCTGTTCTTCGGTAAGTACTTCTTCTGTAATTCCTTCTGATTTTTCGTGTGAATGCGGGAAAATAAATTCGTAAATTTTTTCGGCTCCTTCATAGGCAAGAAAAAGTCCGCCAAGAACCAAAATTACAATAATAGCAATTGGAAAAAATGCACTTAATAGAAACGCAATTGGCAAAATAATGATTTTGTTAAGAAGTGAACCTTTACTTATTGCCCATAAAACAGGAAGTTCTCTGGATGAAGCAAATCCTGAAGCTTTCTCAGCATTGACTGCTAAGTCATCGCCAAGAATACCCGCTGTTTTTTTTGCTGCAACTTTACTCATTACCGCAATGTCGTCCATAATTGCCGCGATATCGTCTAATAGTACGAAAAAACCTGATGCCATTATATTTTGTCTTATTAAATTTTTAGTTGTGCGAATCTAAGACTTTTTAGCTTAATCTCTTTAACGAAAATTAGATTTAATTTTAGCTGCACTGCCCCAGTAAAAGCCAGATAATTACAAAAACCAAGATGGTTCCAAAGCATCCTCCGCCTAATTTCTTTGCCCCATATCCGGCAATTAATCCTCTAAATATATTGTTCATAACAGTTTGATTTTATATTACTGTAAATTTGAGAATTAAATCAAATTTTTAATTTATATGAATTTTAAAAAAAGTTTCATTATTCACGGATATAAACAAAAAACGCCTGCATTTTCTACAGGCGTTTTAAGAACATTAAAAAAATCTGAAATTTATTTTACTTCCTGGTTTTGATTTCTAAAAACCAATTTACCATCGAAGGCATCTAGTAAGATGATGCTGTCTGTTGTTATGTGTTCTGCCAAAATTTCTTTTGACAGCTGATTAAGAACTTCTCTCTGAACCACACGTTTTACAGGTCTTGCCCCAAAATGTGGATCAAATCCTTTGTCTGACAAGTAAGCAATTGCTTCTGGAGTTGCGTCCATAGTAATGCCTTGCAAAGCCAGCATTTTGGTAACGCTTTTTAGCTGCAGACTTACAATTTTAGAAATATTATCAACTGTAAGCGGCGTAAACATTACGATTTCGTCGATTCGGTTTATAAACTCCGGGCGAACAGTTTGTTTCAACAATCCAAGTACCTCGTTTTTGGCAGCTTCTGTAGCGGCTTCAACGCTTCCTTTTAGATTTTCAAATTTTTCCTGAATAATATTACTTCCCATATTTGAGGTCATAATAATAATCGAATTTTTGAAATCTGCCAGACGACCTTTGTTATCTGTTAATCGTCCTTCATCCAAAACCTGCAATAAAATATTGAAAGTGTCCGGGTGTGCTTTTTCGATCTCGTCTAACAAAATTACAGAATATGGTTTTCTACGAACAGCTTCTGTCAATTGACCTCCTTCATCATAACCTACATATCCCGGAGGCGCACCCACTAAACGGCTCACACTGTGGCGTTCCTGATACTCACTCATATCGATACGAGTCATCGCATTTTCATCATCAAAAAGATATTCGGCCAATGCTTTTGCCAGCTCTGTTTTACCAACACCCGTTGTCCCTAAAAATAAGAAAGATCCAATAGGTTTTTTCATATCCTGCAAACCGGCACGGCTTCTGCGGACTGCATCACTTACCGCTTCTATCGCTTCTTCCTGTCCTACTACACGTTTATGCAATTCATCTTCGAGATGCAATAATTTTTCTCTTTCTGTCTGAAGCATTTTCATTACCGGAATACCTGTCCATTTTGCTACAACTTCTGCAATATCTTCTCTGGTTACTTCTTCCTTGATTAAAGAATTTCCAGATTGAAATTCCAATAATTGTTTTTGTAAAGTTTCCTGGCGTTCCTGCGCTTCTTTTATTTTTCCGTAACGAATTTCAGCTACTTTACCATAATCTCCATCACGTTCTGCACGTTCTGCTTCATATTTAAAGTCTTCAATTTCGTGTTTTACAGCCTGAATTCCGTCAACTATATCTTTTTCTTGTTTCCATTTTGCATAGATTTCGTTGCGTTCTTCTTTCAGGTTGGCCAATTCCATACCTAAAATTTTCAGTTTGCTTTCTTCTTTTTCACGCTTAATAGCTTCGATCTCGATTTCTAACTGCATGATTTTACGATCCAAAACATCTAATTCTTCTGGTTTTGAATTGATTTCCATACGCAATTTAGAAGCCGCTTCGTCCATTAAGTCAATCGCTTTATCTGGCAAGAAACGATTCGTAATATATCTCTGTGAAAGCTCAACCGCTGCAATAATCGCTTCGTCTTTAATCTGAACTTTATGGTGCGTTTCGTATTTCTCTTTGATTCCACGTAAAATCGAAATCGCGCTTTCAGTATCTGGTTCATCGATTAAGACTTTTTGGAAACGTCTTTCAAGCGCTTTATCTTTTTCGAAATATTTTTGATATTCATCTAAAGTTGTAGCACCAATTGCTCTCAGCTCCCCACGCGCTAAAGCTGGTTTCAGGATATTAGCAGCATCCATTGCGCCTTCTCCTCCGCCCGCTCCTACAAGTGTGTGAATCTCATCGATAAACAAAACAATATCACCTTCGGCAGCTGTAACTTCTTTTACAACTGATTTTAAACGTTCTTCAAATTCTCCTTTGTATTTTGCTCCGGCAATCAATGCTCCCATATCTAATGAGAAAACGATTTTTTCTTTTAAGTTTTCAGGAACGTCTCCATCTACAATTCTATGCGCTAAACCTTCAGCAATAGCAGTTTTACCAACCCCGGGTTCACCAATAAGCATTGGATTGTTTTTAGTTCTTCGGGTCAAAATCTGCAATACACGGCGAATTTCTTCGTCACGCCCAATGACTGGATCAAGTTTTCCTGTTCTTGCTAATTCGTTTAAGTTTTTAGCGTATTTATTAAGCGAATTATAGGTTTCTTCTGCCGAAGCAGATGTTACTCTTTCTCCCTTACGAAGTTCTTCGATTGCCGCTTTTAAACCTTTTCCTGTAACGCCCTGATCTTTTAAGATTTGAGAAACTTTACTTTTTGAATCAAAAATTGCCAGAATTAAATGTTCGATCGAAACATATTCGTCATTCATTTTTTGTGCGATGATTTCTGCTTCGTTTAGAGCTTTGTTGGCGTCTCTTGAAAGCATTACATCACCTCCCGAAACTTTCGGAAAACTCTGGATTGTACTATCCAGAATTTGAAGAAATAATGGAACGTTTACATTTAATTTTTTCAAAATAAAAGGTGCAACGTTCTCATCAACTTCAAAAATAGCTTTGAAAATGTGCTCATTTTCAATTTGCTGCTGGCCATTTCGCTGTGCTAATTGCTGCGACAACTGAATGGCTTCCTGCGATTTAATAGTAAATTTATTTATATTCATATCTTTATATTTTTTGATTGATTTTTTTTCAAATATTCGATAACATTAAAGTTAAGACTTATTGAGATACATTTTTAACTCAAAAGATTTAACTTTGCTTTTGAATATTCAAATTATATTCCACAGTAAAAACAAAGACAAAATGACGCGAAAAATCTGTTTTTAATCAGTTTTAAGTGTCAAAAAGTCCTAAAACAAGCCAAATATGAGTTTTTTTAATTCAATTTTCGGAAGTTCAGAGAACTCAGAAGCTCCAAAAAGTAAAGTGAACTGGACAGAATTAACAGATATTGCACAATTAATGGAAATTGAAGCGATATCATATGAAAAACCTGTTGTAATTTTTAAACACAGCACAAGATGCAGCATCAGCCGCATGGCGTTAAAACAATTTGAAAGAGAATTTGATCTTGAAGAAGTTGTTGATGCTTATTTTCTGGATTTAATTGCGCATCGCGATATTTCAAATGATATCGCCAGCAGATTTGGAGTTTATCACGAATCACCACAATTGATTTTAATTAAAAACGGAAAAGCGGTTTATGATGTTTCGCACAGCGACATTGATGCAGAAGCTTTAAAAAGCAAGATCTAAGCTATTAGTTATAAATTTATGAGTTTATGAGTTATTACTCAACTTAGACTACAACAAAATCAAAATCCTGAAATTTCAGGATTTTGATTTTTTACGTCAAATCTAATTTTAATTCAAATAGCGTTCAACTCATAACTCATAATTAAACTTAAAAACTTCCTCCAGATCCTCCACCGCTAAAACCTCCATCTCCAAATTCCATTGGAGATTCTGCTTTTACTTCAGGTTTCATGCCTAAAGCTGAAGCTACAATTAAAGTTTCTGCATTTAAAATAGCGGTTGAATGATTGATTCTATCTGGTTTAAAAGTTAGTCCCGATTCTTTATTTTTTAATTTTTGAATAGAGAAAAATGCAATTCCAAATAATATTAATCCACCAATAGTCAATGCTGCTTCAATTGGTAAAACTGAATAGTAAAATCGGATTGTAAAAACAGTAAAAGCTAATGTTGCAAAACTTATCCACAACATTATTCTGTCTTTCGTTTTTAACGCCCGAAACAAATAAACAGCCGGCACAATAAACGTGAAGGCGTAGAAGAAATAAGAAAATGGAATATCCTGACCAGGCTTAACGTCAACTCCCAGAAGTTCTGCAGAAAGTTCTCTTACAACCAAATAATTGCAGGAAAGATAAAATAGAATCAAACAAAAACTATTGGCTAATAAAAGTCCATTGTAATAATAAACTTCTTTTAAGTTCTTGATTCTGTTTTTAGTAAAAAAATAAAATCCTGCCGAAACCAGCATTACTGCAAAAGGCAAAATTGTTTTGCCAATATCTCCTATCTCAAACATTCCGAAAAATAAAACTGCTGATGAAGCTAAGCAAAATATAACCATAGATAGTAAATGGAGATATCTTTTATAAGTTAAAAAAGATGCAATTGCAATAAAAATAGCAGGAGTTAAGCCCGTTTTAAAATCTTCTGTCAAGATAAAAACAGCACATCCTACATTTAAAATTATTCCCAAAATAAAAGCATCGTCTAATCCGTGTCGGTAATATTTATTTCCTGCTAAAAATTCAGCACCGGTAATACCAATTCCTGCGAAAAGAAAGCAGCAAATTTTAAAAAAATACCCCTCTGCAGATAGTCCAATTAAAGAAACAAAACCACAAATCGATGAATAGAGAAATGTCCCTAGTAGAAAAAATCCTAAACGAACTAAAATATTATTTTGAATTTTAAATGAAGACAGTTCATTTCTAATAATTTTCTTTTGCTCTTTGCTGATAAATCCTCCTCTTTCAAGAGAATCAGCCTCTTCAGTTAAAAATAAATTATTAAGCAATTCTTTATCGTGTACTATCATTCTGCTATTTCTTTATTAAATTTTTTAATCAGTTTTATAAATAATACTATCGAACCGATAAAATATGCCGGCAATAGCATTACAAATAAAACCCAAATATCATCAAAATCAGCATGCTCAAATATTTTAAAAAGAAAAATATTGAACCCGATGTAGGCATAAATAATCATAAAAACATAAAGTGAAATTGCCTTAAGCTGATGACTGACTTTATAAAAGTAATAAGAGGAAACGGCCAAGACTAAACTAAAAAGAATCCAGCTTAAATCATAACTGTACAAATTACTTATAGAAGCAATACTGATAATATGCAGAGCAAATGTGAGATAAACCAAAGTAAAATGCGTTTTTAATTTAATTTTAAAACTATAAACAGTCCATAAAATCAATAAAACACCAAGCATAATTGCTGAATAACTCAAACTTTGATTGGCATAAAAATTATTATTGCCATTGAAAATATCCTGCGGTGTTACCGAAAGACCAACGTAAGCCGCCAAACCTGTAACTGCAATGGTTAAAACGCTTTTATTATCAAAATAATAAGCACAAAAGAAACTGACGATTGTAGGAACCAGAGTTGCTAAACCATAATGAGTTCCAAATACTTCATACTGAACCTGAAGATATCCTATAAAAATACAGGTAAGAACGTTTGCTGTTAAAACGATATATTCTAAGAAATGACTTTCTGTTGTAGTTTCTGTTTTCTGAAAACCTTTGGAGTTTTTAAAACAATAATAAAAACAACCACAAATAAGAGCAAACAAAATGGCCAAAAGTGCAATATGTCCAATGCTGTCAATATTATCATAAATAAGAATTCCAATTCCGGACGTGAACATTAAAACCGAAATAGAAAGCAATAATTTTAATTCTACATTTAATGAAAAAATATTGAGACTTCTATATTCTTTAATTTCCTTAAACTGATTTTCCGTTATTAGATTTTTCTCAAAAAGTTGCTGCGTGGCCTGCCCGTCAAATTGCGTCATATTTTTAATTTAAAAATGATCAATTCTCAAATTTAGAGAATTAGGTCGAATTTTCTTAAAGTAGAAATACTTATTTTAAAGAAATAAAAAAACCGATTTGCAACAATTTACAAATCGGTTTAAAATTTTGATAAATAGGAATTACAAAGCTGCTTCCATTTTTTGCTTTATTTGCACTAAACACAAATTATTGATACTTCCTTCGTGCGTGTGTTTTGTCGCTTTTGGAGATTGATACGTTCCTGATTCTAATTGTTCAGCAACAGCTTTATAAGCATCTCTAAAAGGCATTCCTTCAACAACCATTTCGTTTAAAGTATCTACAGTAAACAAATAATCATATTTTTTATCTTCTAAAATATGATCTTTAACCGTAATATCTTTTATAGAAAAAATAGCAATATCCAAACAAGATTTTAAAGTTTGAATCGCTGGAAACAAACCTTCTTTTAAAAGCTGTAAATCTCTGTGATAACCACTTGGAAGATTATTGGTTATCAAAGTGATTTCGTATGGAAGCGCCTGAATCTTATTGCATTTTCCTCTGATTAATTCGAAAACATCGGGATTTTTCTTGTGAGGCATAATGCTTGAACCTGTTGTAAGATGCGCCGGAAGACCAATAAAATCAAAGTTCTGACTCATATACAGACAAACGTCCATTGCAAATTTTGACAATGTTCCTGCAACACTTGTCATGGCAAAAGCAACAGTTTTCTCAGCTTTCCCACGGCTCATTTGCGCTGCAACTGCATTGTATTTTAAGGTTTCAAAACCTAATTCCTGTGTTGTAAATGTTCTGTTGATTGGAAATGAACTTCCGTAACCTGCAGCAGATCCTAACGGATTCTGATCTACAATTTTTGAAGCAGCGTTTAGCATTGTAATATCGTCAATCAAACTTTCGGCGTAAGCTGAAAACCACATTCCGAATGACGATGGCATTGCAATTTGTAAATGCGTGTAACCTGGCAATAATACATTTTGATGTTTTTCTGCCGATTCCATCAACAAGTCAAAAAGCGTTTTAACCTGCTCTTTTATGGCTTTTAATTCGTCTTTTAAATACAAATGAACATCTACTAGAACCTGATCGTTACGAGAACGCGCGGTGTGGATTTTCTTTCCTGCATCGCCTAATTTTACAGTTAGAAGATATTCAATTTTAGAATGTACATCTTCAAAACTATCTTCGATTTCGAAATTTCCTACTACAATATCTGCAATGATTTCGTTTAAAGCATCAACCAAAGATGTTGTTTCTTCAGCAGTCAATAAACCAATCTGACCCAACATTTTGGCGTGCGCGATTGAACCTAAAGCATCATATTTTGCTAAAACTAAATCCAGTTCACGGTCGTTTCCAACGGTGAATTGTTCGATTTGTTTATCTGTTGGTATTCCTTTTTCCCAAAGTTTCATAGGTCATATTTTTTTGCCACAACTCGAGCGCTAGCGAACTGGCGAAGCAATTCACGAATTATTTTTTCAAATCTTTGCGATTATTTTTTTTCAAATTAATTCGAATTAATATTTCGTTTAAATAGTAAAAAACAATTCGTGAATTCGTGGCGGTTTTTCTTTTATTATAATTTAAAGAAATCGGTTAGTATTTTGATATACAGGTCGACTCCTTCTACAATTTCCTTTACAAAAATAAATTCGTCTGCTGAATGCGAACGCAACGTTTCTCCCGGTCCTAATTTCAAAGACTGACAGCTTAAAACTGACTGATCTGAAAGTGTTGGCGAACCATAAGTTGTTCTTCCTAAGGCAATTCCAGCCTGAACCAAACCGTGCGTAACTGGAATAGAAGATGCATTTAAATGCATCGATCTTGGCGTTACTTCGGCATTTACATTTGCTTTTACAACTTCCAAAATTTCCTGATTTGTATAACGATCTGTTACACGAATGTCAACAACCAAATCACATTCTGAAGGCACAACATTGTGCTGCTTTCCTGCATTAATCTGCGTTACAGTCATTTTTACGGGACCTAAAACGTCTGAAATTTTGTCGAATTTATAGTTTTTAAACCATTCTATTACCGGAATTGATTTGTATAAAGCATTATCATCATTTTGATGTGCGGCATGGCTTGCAGTTCCTTTTACTTTTACATCTAAAACTAATAAACCTTTTTCGGCAACTGCTAACTGCATTAAAGTTGGCTCTCCTACAATAGCGCAATCCAGTTCTGGTAAATGTTTTAGAACACTATTTAAACCGTTTTTCCCGCTGCTTTCTTCTTCTGCTGAAGCTACGATTACTATATTGTGCGAAAGGTTTTGATTTTCATAAAAATGTACAAAGGTTGCTAGTAATGAAACTAAACATCCTCCTGCGTCGTTACTTCCTAATCCGAATAACTTTCCGTCTTTTTCAATCGCTTTAAATGGATCGTTGGTATACGCCTGATTTGGGCGAACGGTATCGTGATGTGAGTTTAGTAAAAGTGTTGGTTTATTTTCGTCGAAATATTTGTTGAAAGCCCACACATTGTTGTTTTCTCTCTTGAAAGGAATTTCATTCTGATTGAACCAATTTTCGATTAAAAGAGCCGTCTGATCTTCTTCACTTGAAAATGAAGGGGTTTCGATTAAGCTTTTTAATAAACTAATTGCTTCGTGGGTAAGCGTATCTATATTTTTCATTTCTATTAGGTACTGAGATGCTAAGATTCTAAGGTTCTAAGTTTTCTCTAAACTTGTGTCACTATAGTCAATCTTAACCTAAATTTAATTGGCGCAAATTTCTTAAATTAATATTTAAAAGTACCGCGCAACTCCGTTTTTTTGCCACTAATTACACGAATTTTCGCAAATTATTTTTTTTATCACAGATTTAAAATCAAAATGAACTTTTTAATGTTCTTCTAAAATTATTTTCTCTTTTAACAGCAAAAATTAATGTCAATTCGTGGCAACATTTTTTATAATGTAATCGTTGTATGCGGAATATCTGAATTTTGAAGCATTCTGTGATGTCCAATTTTGATTTTCTGCACGCCTCTTGACAAACTATTGAAACAGTTATCCAATTTTGGAATCATACCGGAATGGATTACTTTTTCTTCTTTTAGTTTATTATATAATGTCTCGTTGATTTCTATAATTACAGACGAATCATCTTCTGAATCTTGCAAAACACCTTGTTTTTCAAAACAATAAGTGAGTGTAACATCAAAAACTTTCGATAAAGCAATTGACAATTCGCTTGCAATTGTATCAGCATTAGTATTTAACAATTGTCCATTTTTATCGTGTGTAATCGCGCAGAAAACAGGCACAACTCCTGCTTCTAATAAAGTTGCCAGTAATTTGGTATTAACTTGTTTTACATCGCCTACAAATCCGTAATCGATTGTTGGATGGTTTCTTTTTGTGGACTGAATTAAATTTCCGTCAGCTCCTGAAAAACCAATTGCATTATTGTCTTTTGCCTGCAATTGAGCTACAATATGTTTGTTGATTTGTCCTGCGTAAATCATGACCACAACATCAAGCATTGGAGCATCTGTAATTCGGCGTCCGTCAATCATTTGCGGAACCAAACCAATACTCTGCGCCATTTTCGTAGCCGATTTTCCACCCCCGTGAACTAAAACTTTATAACCTTCAATTTTAGAAAAATCGGTTAAAAATTGTTCTAATTCTGCCGGATTATCGATGATGTTTCCACCTATTTTTATTACTGATACATTCATTATCTTTAAGGTTCAGAGAGACAAAGTGACAAAGTTTCAAAGTTTTTTAGCAAGGTTTCAACCTCTGTCACTTTGTAACTTTGTTTCTTTGTTACTTTAATTTACAATTTCTTCAAAATCTTTTGTAAAACTAATTGTGCTGAATACGTTCTGTTGTTTGCCTGCTCGATTACGATTGAATTTTCTCCATCAAGAACTTCGTCGCTTACAATTACGTTACGACGAACAGGAAGACAGTGCATGAATTTTCCGTTGTTGGTTAAAGCCATTTTCTCAGCCGTAACGGTCCAATTTGGATCGCTGTTGGTTACTTTTCCGTAATCGTTGAAATTACTCCAGTTTTTCACGTAAACGAAATCAGCATTTTCAAAAGCTTTATTTTGGTCGTATTCAATTTTGCAATCTTGTGTGATTTCTGGACTTAATTCATAACCTTCTGGGTGCGTTATTACAAAATCCATGTCTTTTTGCATCTGCATCATTTCTACAAATGAATTGGCAACTGCCTGCGGTAAGGCTTTTGGATGTGGTGCCCAGGAAAGCACTACTTTCGGTTTGTGTTTCGTTTTGAATTCTTCCATTGTGATGGCATCTGCTAACGATTGCAATGGGTGACGAACCGCACTTTCCATGTTTACAATTGGTACGGTAGCGTATTTTAAAAATCCTGAAATTACAGTTTCCTGATAATCTTTTTCCTTGTCAACCAAACCTGCAAAAGCACGAATGGCAATAATATCACAATATTGCGAAACTACTTCTGCAGCTTCTTTAATATGTTCTGAAGCGCCAGAATTCATAACTGCTCCATCTTCGAACTCCAATGTCCATCCTTCATTGGTAAAGTTCATTACCATAACGTTCATTCCTAAGTTCATTGCCGCTTTTTGAGTACTTAAACGCGTTCTCAAACTCGGATTAAAGAATAACATTCCAAGAGTTTTATTCTTTCCTAAACTTTGATTTTTAAGCGGATTCTTTTTGATTTTAATCGCTTGTTTTACCCATTTTGATAATGAGTTGATGTCTTTTATTGAAATATAGTTCATTTGTTTTTTGCTTTTTTAGTTGTTTTTTCCGCCACGAATTCACGAATTATTTTTTCAATCTTTGCGTTTTTTTTCGAATGAATTCGAATTAATATTTCGTTTAAATATTAAAAAGAATAATTCGTGAATTCGTTGCTATAAAATTTTCGTAAATGGAATTTCGCCTTTCAATGCCCGCAGAATAAAATTATCATTCAGTCCATTTACAATCCACGTTTCTATATTTGCTGCTTTTGAAATTGCCGCTGCTTCTATTTTAGACTGCATTCCTCCTGTTCCGTGCGATGATTTTGATTCGCCTATTTCTTTTTCAAGCGTTTTTAAATCATTCACTAATTTTATTGTTTCCGGATTTTCATCATGAATTGATTCTTTTGTATAAATTCCGTTTGTATTCGTAGCAATTATCAGAATATCAACATTTAAAAGAACCGCTGTTAAAGCCGCTAATTTATCATTATCTCCAAACCGAATCTCATCTGTCGCAACGGTATCATTTTCATTGATAATCGGAATGTAATTGTTTTTAACTAATACATTAATGGTATTTACAATGTTTTTTTTGGTCTGTTCTTTTTCGAAATCAGAATAAGAAAGTAAACACTGCGACGTATTTAATCCTAAATCCTTAAAATTTTCATTGTAAATCCGCATTAAATGAGGCTGTCCTATTGAAGCTAAAGCCTGTTTCACAAAAACATCTTTATCCTGATTATCTAGCTTTACAAATTGCTTTGCTGCTGCAATTGCTCCCGAACTTACTATGATAAACTCATATTCGTCGTTTAAAGCTGCAATCTGTATGCCGAGGTCTTCAATCTTTCCCCGCGAAATATGATTGGTTTCTTTGGTTAAAGTATTACTTCCTATTTTTAATAAAATCCTTTTTTTTGCCATGTCTTGTTTTTTAACCGCAAAGGGCGCAAGGTTTTTTGATATAGTTTGTGTTTACAAACGCTAAGTTCGCAAAGCTTTATCTATAGTTAAATTTCAATAATTTTAAATCAAAAATCGTTAATCATCAATCTAAAATCTAAAATTATCTAATTTGTCCTTCTCCGTACACGTACCATTTATTGGTTACCAAATGCTGAAGTCCAATTGGGCCTCTTTGATGCAATTTATCAGTGCTTATTGCTAATTCTCCGCCAAGACCGAATTGTCCTCCGTCTGTGAAACGGGTTGATGCATTTTGGTAAACAGCTGCTGCATCAATCGATTCCATAAACTGCTGTGCAGTTTCATCGTCTCTCGTAATAATTGCCGCAGAATGTCCTCCGCAGTATTTATTAATCATATCAATGGCGTGATCCTGAGAATCAATGGTTCCGATTACGATTTTATAATCTAGAAACTCTTCGTACCAAATATCTTCATTTTGAAGTGTTTTAGTATTTTCGAAATTTGCTAATGATTTATCTACGATAACTTCCACTTTTGATTCTACTAAAGCTTCGATTAACATTGCTGTAAAACCTTCAAAATTTGGAAGCTTAGAACTTATCAAAACTTTATCTAATGCATTACAAGCTGATATTTTAGCTGTTTTTGCATTTAAAATTACTTTTAAAGCTAAATCTGTGTCTGCATCTTCATGAACGTAAACAAAATTATTCCCGCGTCCGCTTACAATTACGGGACAAGTGGCATGCGCTTTTACGAACTCAATTAATTTTTCTCCACCTCTTGGAACTATTAAATCAACTTTTTGAGTTGGTTTTTCTAAGAAAGCTTGAGTTTCTGTTCTGTTATAATTCAGATATTCCACCCAATCTTTTGAAACTCCGTTTTCCTCCAAAGCTTTATGCCAAAAACTTACGATTTTCAAATTTGATTTTAAAGATTCTTTTCCTCCTTTTAATAAAATCTTATTTCCAGATTTAAAAGCAATTCCGCCTGCTTCGATTGTAACGTCTGGACGTGATTCGTAAATAATTAAAATCGTTCCGAAAGCTGCGGTTTTATTGACCACTTTAATTCCATTATCATGAGTAAAATGAAAACGCTCAACGCCAACGGGATCTTCCTGAGAAGCTAGTTGGTTTAATGATAAAATCATCTCATCGACTTTTTTATCATCTACTTTCAGGCGTTCTTCCATCGCTAAATCAGAACCGTCGTAATCGGCAAGATCTTCCTGATTGGTCAGGATTATCTCATTCCGCTCCTGCTCGACCAGCTTTGCCATAGTCTGCAAAACCGCATTGCGTGTTTCAATTGATAATGGTTTCATAATTTCAAGTGGTTGGTTGTTTTTTGGTTGTTTCTTTTTTATCGAAACTTTATTCATCCTAACAGGTTTCCAAAAACCTGTTAGGTTTGATTCTTGAATATTTCCAAGTTTATTTATATACCTAACAGGTTTTGGAAACCTGTTAGGATAATAGTATTATGTTTAGTTTTTTAATTCTTCTAAACTTTCTTTTAAAGCTTTTACAAATGTATCGATATCAGCTTTTTTCACAGTCAAAGGCGGTAAAATTCTTAACAGATTTTTGTTGTTGGCGCTTCCTGTAAAAATGTGTTTTTCGATGATTAATTTCTTTCTTAAAGCGGCTACATCAAAATCAAACTCAACCCCAAGCATTAAGCCTTTTCCTTTTACTTGTTTGATTCCAGGAACTTCTTTGATTTTTTCTAAGAAATATTCATAAACTTCATTTACATTTTTCTGTAAATCTAGTTTTTCAATTACATCTAAAACTGCAATTCCTGCTGCACAAGACAAGTGGCTTCCGCCGAAAGTAGTTCCTAATAATCCGAAACTAGCTTCGAATTTTGGAGAAATTAAAATCGCCCCAACCGGAAAACCGTTCCCCATTCCTTTTGCAACCGAAATAATATCAGCGTTGATTCCGTGATGCTGGAAAGCGAAGAATTTCCCGCTTCTTCCGTATCCTGATTGCACTTCGTCTAAAATTAAAACCACATCGTGTTTTTTACATGCTTTTTCTAAAGCCTGGAAAAATTCTGTTGTTCCTTGGTCTAAACCGCCAACTCCTTGAATTCCTTCGATAATTATTGCTGTAACATCTCCTTTAGCTAATTCAGCTTCAACCAATTCGATTTGGTTTAAAGGTAAAAAAGTAACTACTTGCTGTGCATTTATTGGAGCAACAATCTTCTTATTGTCAGTAACGGCAACGGCTGCAGAAGTTCTTCCGTGGAAAGAATTATCAAAAGCCACCACTCTTGATTTTCCGTTATGGAAAGAAGCTAATTTTAAAGCATTTTCGTTTGCTTCAGCTCCAGAACTGCATAAAAACAATTCGTAATCTTCAAGACCAGAAAGTTTTCCTAACTTCTGAGCTAATTCCACCTGCAAAGGATTCTGAATGGCATTCGAATAAAAACCTAAATTATCTATCTGATTCTTTAATTTTGCTACATAATCCGGCTGTGTGTGTCCGATAGAAATCACACCATGTCCGCTGTATAAGTCTAAATATTCTACTCCTTTGTCGTCAATAATTGTACAATCTACTGCTTTTACTGGAGTTATGTCGTATAATGGGTAAACGTTGAATAAGTTCATTTTTGTTATTGTTTATTTTGTTTCAGGTTTCATGTTTCAAGTTACTCACTGAACGTGAAAACTAAAACTTCAAACCTTAAAACTAGTTATTGTTTCTTCGTATCCATTTCGAGTCACGTACAGAACGTGAAACCTGAAACTTTAAACTTGAAACTAAAAATTAAAATCCGCTTGGTCTCAAATTTAAACCTGTGGTTTCTTCTAATCCGAACATTAAATTCATGTTTTGAATTGCTTGTCCTGAAGCACCTTTGGTTAAGTTATCTATGATTGATGTAATGAGAACCCGGTTTCCTTTTTTCAATAAACTAATAATACATTTATTCGTTTGTACCACCTGTTTCATGTTTATGTTTGTTGTGGTAATGGTTACAAAAGGTTCATTTTTATAGAACTCATCGTATTTCGCAACCAATTGATCCAAACTATCATCACATAATGTGTAAAGCGTTGCAAAAATTCCTCTTGGAAAATCTCCTCTGTTCGGAATAAAAAGCAATTCGCTTTCAAAATCATCCTGCAGCTGAACCAAACTTTCTGAAATTTCACCTAAATGCTGGTGTTCAAAAGCTTTGTAATGCGACATATTGTTGTTTCTCCAGCTGAAATGAGAAGTTTCGGCAAGACCTACACCCGCTCCTGTACTTCCGGTTGTGGCGTTAATATGAACATCATTATTCAGCATATTATTTTTAGCTAAAGGCAATAAAGCCAATTGAATCGCTGTAGCAAAACAACCCGGATTAGCGATATAATTTGCTTTTTTGATTTCGCTTTTATTTAATTCAGGAAGTCCGTAAACAAAGTCTTTTCCTTGAAAATGTGCGTCTTTATTTAATCTGAAGTCATTTCCTAAATCGATAATTTTCGTGTGACTTGCAAATGCATTTTCTTCCAAAAATGAAATTGATTTTCCATGACCCAAACATAAAAAAACCACATTTACATCTGGATTTATTATATCTGTGAAATCCATTTCGATATCGCCCATCAAATCGTGATGCGCTACAGAAAGTGGCTTTCCAGCATTTGTTGTACTGTAAACAAAATCGATGTTTACTTTTGGATGATACATTAAAATTCTGATAAGTTCTCCTGCCGTGTAGCCCGAACCACCAATAATTCCGACATTAATCATGATCTAATTTGTTTACAGATGAGAATATGTTTTGTGCATTTCCTAAAATCTTAATAAATCCTTTTGCATCGTCTGATGTCCAGGCATTGTTCATTTCGCCATACTGACCGAAACCTGTATTCATTAAATCATTTTCAGATTCGATTCCGTCAAGTGAGAAATGATATGGTTTTAATGAAACTGTAACCGTTCCATTTACTGTTTTTTGTGTGTCTTGCAAGAAAGTTTCAATGTTTCTCATAACCGGATCTAAGAACTGACCTTCGTGAAATAACATTCCGTACCAGTTTCCTAATTGTTCTTTCCAGTATTGCTGCCATTTTCCTAAAGTATGTTTCTCTAATAAATGGTGTGCTTTGATGATAATTAATGGTGCTGCTGCTTCGAAACCAACTCTTCCCTTAATTCCGATAATAGTATCTCCAACGTGAATATCTCTACCAATTGCATAAGCGCTTGCTAATTTTTCCAGCGCTACAATATTGTTTGATGGTTTATCTGTTTTTCCGTTTAAACCAACTAATTCTCCTTGTTCAAAATGAAGCGTTACTTTTTCCTCTCCTTCTTTTTGTAATTGCGAAGGATACGCTTCACTTGGCAATGGTTGACTAGAAGTCAATGTTTCTTTTCCTCCAACACTTGTTCCCCAAAGTCCTTTATTGATAGAATATTGTGCTTTTTCCCAAGAATAGTGAACTCCATTTTGAGCTAAATAATCTACTTCTTCTTGTCTTGATAATTTTAAATCTCTAATTGGAGTAATAATTTCGATTTCCGGAGCGATAGTTTGGAAAATCAAATCGAAACGAATTTGATCGTTTCCTGCACCTGTACTTCCGTGAGCAATTGCAGTTGCTCCAACTTTTTTTGCATATTTTATAGCTTCAATTGCCTGAAAAACACGCTCTGCACTTACAGATAATGGATACGTATTGTTTTTTAACACATTTCCAAAAATCAAGTATTTTATAGCTTTATCGTAATATTTATCCAAAATAGTTAAGTTGGCGTGTTGAGCACTTCCTAACTCGTAAGCTCTTTTTTCAATAGCTGTTAATTCTTCAGCAGAAAATCCTCCTGTATCTACAAGAACAGTATGAACTTCGTATCCTTTTTCATTTTTTAAATATTTCAAACAATACGAGGTATCTAATCCTCCGCTATAAGCTAATACTACTTTTTTCATTTTTTATAATTTAGGCTAATACTTTCGTATTTAGCAGTTTGAGATTTCTTTTTGATTAAATTTTGAATAAAAAAATAAATGACAATAATTTGTTTAAAAACAAAGCCTGTTTGATTTTTTTAAGTCTGCTTAAAACAGCCTCATTAAAAGGATGTTTTGGTGGTGTTTTTTGTTTTTCTTTTGGGTCGTACAACATTCCGGTACAAAGACACATTTTGTTTTGTTTGCTTTGTAGAATTTCAAAATTGGTACATGTTTTACAGCCCGCCCAGAAACTTGGATCAGTTGTTAATTCTGAAAATGGGACCGGTTTATAACCTAGTTCAGAGTTAATTTTCATAACCGCTAAACCAGTTGTAATTCCGAATATTTTAGCGTCCGGATATCTTTTTAAAGAATAGTCAAAAACTTTTGATTTGATTTTTTTTGCCAAACCTAAACTTCTGTAATCAGGATGTACAATTAAACCTGAATGCGCTACGAATTTTCCGTGTTCCCAGCTTTCGATATAACAAAAACCTGCAAATTTCCCGTCTGCCAGAGCAATCATCGCATCACCATTCGACATTTTTTTCTGAATGTACTCAGGAGTTCTTTTAGCAATCCCCGTGCCTCTTAACAAGGCAGATGATTCTATCGTATCGCAGATTTCCTGCGCGTATTTGAAGTGTTCTTCCTGGGTAACAACAATAGAGATCTTCATTTCAATTATTGAAGTTAGAGTTAAAAATTAAAGCATATTGATTCGTTTGAAATCCAGAATTGAATCCAATAAAATTAAGCAAAACAGAAGTAACATTCTCACAATCAAAAAGTTGATCAAGAAAATTCACAAAATAATAAATACTTTTAGGATATGTTTGTCCAATGGACAAATTATGTGATTTCAAAATGAAAAATGGATATGAATAAATATACGGCTATAAAACTCAGTGGATACTATAGAGATAGTGTCCGTACTTCGGGAGAAGTAATCGGTGAGTTTGTCCGTGACAAAGAAGTTGTATGTAAACTTATTTTATTCATCGGTGCAAAAGTACACTATTTTTTTATTCACAAAACAAAAAATTAAAATTCTAACATTTTTTTAATGAAAAGTTATTTTTTTTTGAAAGATACTGAGATTCTAAGTTGCTAAGGTTCTAAGGTTTTAATTTGATCACGCAAACCTGAAACCTGAAACCTGAAACCTGAAACCTGAAACCTGAAACCTGAAACTTGAAACCTGAAACTTGAAACTTGAAACTTGAAATCTGAAACTTGAAATCTGAAACTTCAACCAAAACAAAAACAAAACCCGATAACCATTTCTAGTTATCGGGTTTTGAATATTTCTATTTTAAATAATTACTTTTTCGTAAACGGAATTACTTGTCCATTTCCTGTAAGTATCATATCGAAACCTGTTTTTCCTTCATTAAATTTGAATTTTAATCCGGCTCTTTTTGATTCAAATGTATCTTTTTCACCTGCTACAGGAGAAAGAGTGAACTTTGGATAATTTGGAAGTTCTGCGTTTAAAGTACTGTTTTTCTCTGTTAATTCAATTGTTAAAGGAGATTTAGCTGTAACATAATTTCCTAAATAGCCGTCCAGAATAACATCTTTTTCAATTTTTCCGTTTCCCGCTTTCCAAACATTATTACTATCGTTATAATCTGGGAAAGCATTATCTGGGTCAAGAGTTATACTTTCAATTTCTTCTGTAGAATTGTGTTTAAAAGACCAATCATTGTTGCGCTGCCAGATTTCGACAGGTAATTTAACTCTGGTAACTTTTCCGCTTTTTGTTTTTACATCTAAAACAATTGGCATTGGCATTTTGTCAAAGTTTTCAACATTGATAATTACACCTTTTGCCGGATCATTTTTTACATATTTAATCCAGTTGATTCCTTGGTCAAAACGCCAGTTGTTTACGAACCAGCTTCTCCAGAACCAGCTTAAATCTTCTCCGGCTACATTTTCAACCGTTCTAAAAAAATCATCCGGAGTTGGGTGTTTATAAGCCCAACGCTCAACATAAGTACGCAGTGCTTTATCAAAACGCTCCTGCCCTAAAACCTGTTCCCTTAAAATAACTAAACCTGCACTTGGCTTTACATAACATAAAACGCCAATATTAGCTTCTTTCATATTATCAGGAGAACTCATAATTGGTTCTAAATTTTTTCCTGTAATATATTCAGCATCTTCATGTAAGTTTGAAGCCGGCTGTTTGTACTCACCATTGTTAAAATCATATGAACTTACAGAATTTATAAAAGTATTGAAACCTTCATCCATCCATGCAAAATAACGCTCATTTGAACCTACAATCATCGGGAACCAAATGTGTCCAAATTCGTGATCTGTAACACCCCATAAATCATCTGTTTTAGATTTCCATCCACAAAAAACAATTCCCGGATATTCCATTCCGCCTTCGTTACCTGCTACGTTTGTGGCTGCAGGATAAGGATATTCAAACCATCTTTTAGAATAATTTTCGATAGATGCTTTTACATATTCTGTAGAACGCCCGTAAGCGTCATTTCCAGCACTTTCTACAGGATAAGCAGATAATGCCAATGATTTTTTACCGCTTGGTAAATTGATTCTTGCTCCGTCTAGAATAAAAGCTGGTGATGAAGCCCAAGAAAAGTCACGTGCATTTTTGATTTTATAATGCCATGTTTTTTCTGCAGAAGCATTTGTATTTGCTGTTGCTGCAACTTCTTCTGCCGTACGAATCATAACCGTTTTATCGCTTTGAGAGGCGTCTTTATAACGTTTTAATTGTTCTGCAGAAAGAACTTCTGCACCGTTTACTAATTCTCCTGAACCAACAACGTAGTGATTTGCAGGTACAGTTAATTTTACATCAAAATCTCCATATTCTAAATAAAACTCAGATGCTCCTAAATAGGGCGCTGTGTTCCATCCTTTTACATCATCGAATACACACATACGCGGATACCATTGTGCAATTGTAAAGATTTTTCCGTTTTTAGTTTCCAGAACTCCCATTCTGTCTGAGCCTTCAAAAGGCGCAATAAATGAAAATTCGATTTTAATTTTTACAGAAGCTCCCTTTGCAGCCAATTCTTCCGGAAGGAAAATCTGCATTCTGGTATCTGTAACAATATATTTTGCATCAACTTCTGTTTTCTTTTTTCCAACAGAAATTACTTTTACTGATTTTATTTTATTTCCTCCATCAAAAACCTGACCCTGAGCTCCGTTACGGCTTCCTGTTAAAGGCACAACTGCATTTCCCCTGGAATCGTCTTTGAATAAATTCTGGTCTAAATTTAACCATACAAATGACATTTTCTCAGGACTGTTATTCGTGTAAGTAATTTCGTCCGTACCCGTAATTTCATTTGTAGTTCCGTTTAACTTTGCCGTTATTTGATAATCGGCTCTGTTTTGCCAATATTCAACACCCGGCTGACCACTTGCTGTACGTGTAGAAGTACCATTTTTAGTGTAAAAATTTGGTGCAAACGCATCATGATAATTGTAATTATTTACTGGATTTGCCGCTGTTGCTGAAGGCGTTTGCTGAGCCCAGACAGAAGAAAATCCAACAAACAAAGCCATGGTTAGTAAGGCTTTTGAAGATTGTTTTTTCATATTTTTTAGCTGTTTATGTAGCAAATTAATGAAAAAAAAAGCTATTTACAGAGAAAACCAAAAGGATAAATTTAATTTTAGCATAATTTTATTAAAAAAATAATTCTAAGCATTTTCCTAAAAAAATAAAATTTATAAAATATATTTACATCTCTATTTTAGATTAATTCCTTTCAATTATAATATTTTGAACACAACTATCTCAAATTCAAAACTTAAAGCTTCGATTAAAAATTTCGGAGCTGAATTATTTTCATTAAAAGACAATCAAAACAAAGAATACATCTGGGGAGGAAATCCCGATTTTTGGGGAAAACACTCCCCTGTTCTTTTTCCGATTGTAGGAACTTTAAAAAACAATACTTTTACAATAGATAATACCGAATATCAACTGCCAAGACATGGTTTTGCCAGAGATATGGAATTTCAATTAATTGAAAAAACGGGAAACAGCGCTGTTTTTTCTTTAGAATCAAATGCCGAAACTTTAAAAAAATACCCTTTTGAATTCGAATTACAGCTTATCTATACGCTGGAAGACACTACATTAAACATAGAATATGTTGTAATCAATAAAGGTGATACAAAAATGCCTTTTTCTATTGGAGCACATCCTGCGATTGCACTTCCTGAAAACTTTGAGAATTATGCTTTTAAGTTTGAAAAAGAAGAACCTTTAAAATATAATCTTCTAGAAAATGATTTAATTTCGAATAAAACCGAAACTTTAAAAACCACAGGAAATATCGTTCCGCTGCATTATAAACTTTTTGAGAACGATGCTTTGGTTTTTAAAACGTTAGAATCAAATTCGCTTACAATTCTCGAAAACTCAAAACCTTACGTTCAGGTTGAATTTGAAGATTTTCCGAGTTTAGGAATCTGGACAAAAAATATGGCTCCATTTGTTTGTATTGAACCTTGGTTTGGCTATTCTGATACGGCAGATAATTCGGGAAATTTATTTGAAAAAGAAGGAATCCTGACTTTAGAAATCGATCAGTCGTTTCATTCAAAATTCAGTATTAAAATATTATAATTATAAAATGTTAGAGTTTAACTTTCACCCTTTTCCGGTAATAGAAACAGAACGTTTGCTTTTGAGAAGAATTACAAATGATGATGTAAATGAGGTTTTTGAATTACGTTCGAATCCTGAAACCATGAAATATATTCCGCGTCCATTGGTAAAAAACAATCAGGATGCTCTCGATCATATTACAATGATTGATGAAAAAATCGATTCGAATGTTGGAGTAAACTGGGGTATAACTTTAAAAGGAAACCCTAAACTTTTGGGCATAATTGGGTATTACAGAATGCAGCCCGAAAATCATCGTGCAGAGATTGGTTATATGCTATCGCCTGATTTTCATGGAAAAGGAATTATTCCAGAAGCTGTAAACCGACTTTTACAATATGGTTTTGAAGATTTAAAACTTCATTCTATTGAAGCCGTTATTGATCCTGAAAATTATGCTTCTGAAAAAGTTCTTCAAAAATGCGGTTTTGTAAGAGAGGCACATTTACGTGAAGCAGAATTTTGGGAAGGTAAATTTCTGGACAAAGTGATTTATTCCTTATTAGTCTCTGATAAAAAATAACACTTAAAACATCAAATACTGCAATAGTAAACCTAGTATTGCGTTATATTTGTGGCCGAAAACAAAATTGCGGCCGCAATCACAAAAAATACCATGAAGAAATTATTCGCCTTTATTATTCTTTTTTTATCGATTCAATTACAAAGCCAGACTTTTATAAAATTTAACGGTGCGACAGCTTTAGTTGGTATTCCAAATGTAGGTGTAGAAACGAGCATTGGAGAAAAAACAACTTTTAGTTTTGATGTTATGGCTTCTTTCTGGAAATCCTTTAATGGAAATAATCCGATGGAATTTTACACGTTTACGCCTGAAGTGCGTTATCACTTTAAAGAAAAATATAATGGATTTTACATTGGTGGTCATATTGGTCCCGATTTTTATCAGTTACAAAAATGGAATTATTGGGACACAAACAAATATGAACATGGTTTTGGTTACCGTATAGGAGTTACAGTAGGTTATAACATCAAATTAAACGATAAATTTTTATTGGATATTTTTGCAGGCGGCGGATGGCACCAAGGCTTTTACCACGGTTATTATAACGACGGAACTCCGGGAAGATATGAAACTGCAGAACACTGGAACAAAAGCGGTGAATGGCTTCCGTATCGTGGCGGCGTAATGATTTCGTATAAACTAAATTAAAATCAGCTAAGTTTAGGAAGCGTTTTTATATATAAATCTTCTACTTTTTTTCGCGCCCAATCGGTTTTTCTTAAAAAAGTCAAGCTTGATTTTACACTCGGATTTGAGTTAAAACACTTTATAGGAATTAATTCTCCTAAAGTGTCAAAACCATAATAATCAACCAGAGTTTCGACAATTTTTTGAAGCGTAATTCCGTGCAGCGGATCTTTAGATTTATTTTCCATTTTATATATTTAAAACAAAAGACCGTCCTTAAAAAAGAACGGTCTTTTTTGCAAAATTAACGAATTCACCTAATACAATTCGCTAAAATTTAGAATATGAATTTAAAACCAAAAGAAAGCGGCGAAGTTAGATTTGGGTTACTTCCTGCAAGAGCTGTATTATAAAATGGGTCAACATTTGCAACATGCGCCAATCCAAAATTTGTAACCGTCGTTTTTTCTCCATTTTTAGGCTCTAGCGTTGTAGAAGTAAAATTAGCCAAATCGTAAGAGAACTCAACTGAGAAGTTTTTCGTTACGAAATAATCAAAACCTCCAGATACAGACAATCCTACCTGATTAACTTTCAACTCGCTTTCTTTTTCTTTTCCGGTAATGATAGGCAGAGCTGCTTGTCCAAAAAAGTACAATGAACCTGCTACATTCCAATATTTTCTTGCCAAGGGCTGAATAACAAATAAGTCTGTTTTTGCTGCAGTTCCAGCATTAGAATCTGCTTTTATATTTATAATTCCAATTCCGGCTCCAACAGCAACTGAAGGTGTAACAAATGTTCCAACGATTGGAAGAACAGATAAACTTGTATTTTTTTGATCTGCAGTTTTTGTTTGCTGATAACCAAATTGCGAAGTTGCAAACCAAGCTCCTTTTAGTCCCTGAGTAGAATCCTGAGCTCTTACAGATAAACTAATTAATGCAATACCTACTAATGTAAAAATCTTTTTCATTTGAGTTTGTTTTATAATTACAGAACAAACTTATGAGTAACCTTTTGCGTTGAAGCTGATTAAAATCATAGATTAAAAAAAATCTTTAATTATATTTGATCGCATTAAGTTTTACAATTTTCCTTACTTTTGTACCCATGTTAAAATCAGTCAATATACTCAATAAGAGAGCTCGTTTTGATTACGAGATCATCGACACTTATACTGCCGGAATTGTTTTGGCAGGAACCGAAATCAAATCTATCCGATTAGGAAAAGCGAATATTACCGAAAGCTTTTGTGAATTTAGCGGTATGGAACTTTTTGCAATTAATACTTATATTGAAGAATATTCTTTTGGAAATCAGTTCAATCATAAATCCAGAAGTGAACGTAAATTGCTTTTAAATAAAAAAGAATTAAAAACGCTTCATAAAAGTGTTCAGGCAAAAGGTCTTACTATTGTTCCGCTAAAATTATTTACAAATGAAAAAGGGCTTGCAAAACTGCAGATTGGTCTTTGTAAAGGAAAGAAAAACTACGACAAGCGTGAATCTTTAAAAGAAGCAGACACAAAACGTGACTTAGACAGAATTAAAAAAGCCTATAATTAGGCTTTTTTAATTTAATGCAAACATATGTTTATTAGTATTTTATAGTTATTTTTACTACAAAAACTGTAAAATATGAAAAAGTACTTAATTCTATCGATTGTAATTCTGTCACTTTTAGGCTGCGGCAGTAATACTACTATTGTAAATAGCTGGAGAGATCCAAAAATAACCGTTACCCAGGAACATTTTAAAAAAGTTTTGGTAGTTGCATTGGTTAAAGACGAAGCTTCAAGGCGAATTGCCGAAAATAGAATTGCGGCAAGTAATCCTATTTTTAAAACTTCTTATCAATATTTAAACGAAGACACCAAAAAACTTACTCAGGATCAAAAATTAAAAATTCTGAAAGACGAAAATTTTGACGGAGTTGTTACCATGCGTTTAGTGAGTACTGAAAAAGAAACTACTTACGTTCCAGGATCTTATACAGGAATGTATTATGGAGGTTTTGACGGTTTATATTCCGGAATGTATGGTTACGGTTTTGGAAACTGGTACGGAATGTATTCGCCTGCTTTCTATGATCCCGGCTATTATTCTGAATCAACATATTACATGGTCGAAACCAATATTTTTTCTTTAAAAGAAAATAAACTAATCTGGACAGGAACTACAAAATCCGATTACGTTACTGATGTAGGTCAAACTGTAGATGCAATTATGCAGGCTGTAGTTAAAGAAATGAGAAAAGACGGTTCTCTGCCTCCAAAATAAAATCAAAGAAAGCAATATTTAAAATGTTGCTTTTTTTATGTTTTAAAAAATGACTAATTTTGTCAAGACTTTAAATTTCATCATTATGAAATCGCTTTTAAAAAATGCCAGAGAACAAAAAGGATTAAAAACTCGTGAGTTAGCACAGCTTGCTGGTATTGATCAGGCTTTGATCAGTAAATTTGAATCGGGCAGTCGAAAACCAACAAAAGATCAGATAATCAAACTTTCTCAACTACTGGAAATTGATTACGAAACTTTAATGATTGCATGGCTTAAAGAAAAAATTCTTTATGAAATTGGTGATGATGATTTAGCATTAAAAGCACTAAAAGTTGCAGAGGATGAAATCAAATACAACAAAACCGTATCAAATCTTAAATTATCTACATCTTTAGAAAAAATCTTAAAAGAGATTGATCTTCTAAAAGAAAAATTAGATTCTTACAGACAATTCGACAGTTTCAAAATTAAACAAGCTTTAGAACTTGAATATACCTTTGAAAGTAATAGAATTGAAGGAAATACGATGACCCTTCGAGAAACTGATATGGTTATTAATGAAGGATTAACCATTTCAGGAAAAAGCATGCGCGAACATCTTGAAGCCATAAATCATCAGGAAGCTATTGGTTTTATAAAAGATTTAATGAACAAAAACAATTCATTAAATGAACGTGATCTTTTGTCTATTCATAATTTAATACTTCGAGGAATAATTCCTGAAGATGCCGGCAGGTATAGAAAAGTTCAGGTTATGATACAAGGAAGCAGCCACATGCCGCCACAGCCTTTATTAGTTCCACAAGAAATGGAAGAATATTTTAATTGGTATGAAATTAATAAAAACAAACTTCATCCTGTTATTTTAGCTGCAGAAATGCATGAAAGATTAGTAACAATCCATCCTTTTATTGACGGAAATGGAAGAACGTCGAGATTAATCATGAATTTAATTTTGATGCAAAAAGGCTATTTAATTGCTAATATCAAAGGAGATTACGAAAACAGAATGCGCTATTATCAATCTCTGGAAGCAGCTCAGACTAAAAAAGATAAAGAAGATTTTTTACTTTTTATAGCTCAAACACAAAAAGAAAGTTTAGAAAGATACATTTCGATACTTACTCAATAAAAAAAGCCCAGCTAAAACTGGGCTTTTTCATTAATTTTTATCTTCTAATAAAGGAACAAATCTAAATTCTCCAAACTCATGTTTTTCAAATTGGGTTTCGTTCTTTCTGATTAACAAAGTCATAATCTGAACATCTTCTCCAAGCGGAATTACCAATCTTCCTCCTATTTTCAACTGCGCCATTAAAGGCTGCGGAATAAATGGCGCTCCAGCCGTTACAATAATACTGTCAAACGGAGCATAATTTGGAAGTCCTTTATAACCGTCTCCAAAAGAAACATGTTTAGGACGAATATTCAGTTTCGGAAATAAAATAGAAGTTTGTTTAAATAACTCTTTTTGTCTTTCAACTGTATACACTTTTGCTCCTAAAGTAAATAAAACTGCTGTTTGATATCCGGAACCGGTACCAATTTCCAGAATTTTATGATCCTTTTGTACTTCCAGCAGCTGAGATTGAAAAGCAACTGTATAAGGCTGCGAAATCGTCTGCCCTGCACCAATAGGAAAAGCCTTATCCTGATAAGCAAAATCTTCAAAACTTGAATTTAAAAAAAGGTGTCTTGGGATTTTTTTAATCGCATCCAGAACCGCTCTGTCAGTAATTCCTTTTTGTTCTAAAGTTGTTACTAATTGATTACGAAGTCCTTGATGTTTGGCAGTATCTTTCAAAATAAGTAGGTTTTATTTTCGCAAAAATAAGAAACAAAACAGGATTTCAAATATTGATTTTTAAATAATAAATTTTATAAAGTAGAAAGTCAAAAGCCGAAAGTAGAAAGCTCTCATTTATTAAGCCGAATGAAGTTGAAGCTTTTGGCGTCCTAACTAAGTGTCTCTACGGCTTCACTCAGGGTGTTAAACAAAAAAAGAGCAGTTACAATCGTAAGACATAATTCATAACTCAAAATTCATAACTCACAATTAGATGAATTCATTTTCACGTTAAACAAATAAATTATATTTTTGTTTAAAATACATTCTCATGTTAAAAGTAGGAGTTTTAGGTGCTGGTCATCTTGGTAAAATACATTTACGCTTATTACAACAATCTGACAAATACGAATTAGTTGGATTTTACGACGAAAATCAGGAAAATGCCGAAAGAATCTCAAAAGAATTTGGCTATAAAAACTTCAGCACAATTGCAAAACTTATTCACGCTGTCGACGTGATTGACATTGTTACTCCTACACTTTCACATTATAAATGTGCAAAAGTGGCGATTAAATCAGGAAAACATATTTTTATTGAAAAACCAATTGCCAATACGGTTGAAGAAGCTGAAGAAATTATTGCTTTAGCAAAAGAACACAACGTAAAAGGACAAGTTGGTCATGTTGAGCGTTTTAACCCTGCTTTTATTGCGACCAAAAACATGATCGAAAACCCAATGTTTATTGAAACACATCGTTTGGCTGAGTTTAATCCGCGTGGTACAGACGTTCCTGTTGTTTTGGATTTAATGATTCATGATATTGATGCTATTTTAAGTGTTGTAAAATCTAAAGTAAAAAATATTAATGCAAGCGGTGTTTCGGTTATTAGTGAAACTCCGGATATTGCCAATGCCCGAATCGAATTTGAAAATGGCTGTGTTGCGAATTTAACAGCAAGCAGAATTTCAATGAAAAACATGCGAAAGTCACGTTTCTTTCAGAAAGACGCTTACATTTCTGTTGACTTTTTAGAAAAAAAATGCGAAGTAGTTCGTATGAAAGATGCGCCTGAAGTTCCGGGAGATTTTGATATGATTCTGCAAAACGCCGAAGGTGTAAAAAAACAAATCTATTTTACTAATCCAGACGTTGAACAAAACAATGCAATCTTAGACGAGTTAAATTCGTTTGCAGATGCTATAAATAACAACACAACTCCGGTTGTAACCCTTGAACAAGCTACCGACGCATTGCGCGTAGCCTATCAGATTATTGATTGTTTCGATAAATAATAAAAAATATAACTCATTATTTTTAAGGTTTAAAGCTGGCAGAAAAGCCTCTTTAAACCTTAACTTTTAAAAATTAAATACCAAAACAAAATGAAAACTATAGCTGTAATTGGTGCAGGAACAATGGGTAACGGAATTGCTCACACATTTGCACAAAGCGGATTTACTGTAAAACTAATCGACATTTCTGAAAAATCTTTAGACAAAGGAATGGCAACTATTGCCGCAAACTTAGATCGCATGCTGGCAAAAGGAACAATTACACAGGAGGACGTTACCAAAACAATTACCAATATTATTACTTATACAGATATTAAAGACGGTGTTGTTGGCGTTGATTTGGTAGTCGAAGCTGCAACAGAAAACGTAGAATTAAAACTGAACATTTTCAAACAGCTAAATGAAGCTTGTTCTCACAATACTATCTTAGCAACTAATACATCTTCAATTTCAATTACACAAATTGGTTCAGTTGTAGCACATCCTGAGCGTGTTATCGGAATGCATTTTATGAATCCAGTGCCAATTATGAAATTAGTCGAAATCATCCGCGGATATAACACTAGCGATGAAGTTACTAAAATCATCATGGATTTATCTGAAAAACTAGGTAAAGTTCCGGTTGAAGTAAACGATTATCCTGGTTTTGTAGCCAACAGAATTTTAATGCCAATGCTAAACGAAGCAATCGAAACGTTATATAATGGTGTTGCCGGAGTTTATGAAATTGACACCGTTATGAAATTAGGAATGGGACACCCAATGGGACCTCTTCAATTGGCTGATTTTATTGGTCTTGATGTTTGCTTGGCAATTCTGAATGTTATGTACGAAGGTTTCAAAAACCCAAAATACGCTCCTTGCCCATTATTAGTAAATATGGTAAGAGCCGGAAAATTGGGAGTAAAATCTGGTGAAGGTTTTTATGATTATAGTGAAAGCAAAAAAGCAGAGAAAATCTCTAAGCAGTTTTTATAAAAAGAAATACCATGTCGATTCAATCGAATTTAAATACAATTAAAGCAACTTTACCAGAACATGTTACTCTTGTAGCCGTTTCAAAAACAAAACCTGTTTCAGATTTGATGGAGGCTTACGAAGCTGGCCAACGCATCTTTGGAGAAAACAAAATCCAGGAAATGACTGAAAAATGGGAACAAATGCCAAAAGACATTCAATGGCATATGATTGGTCATGTTCAGTCCAATAAAGTCAAATTTATGGCGCCTTATGTGACTTTAATTCATGGCGTTGACAGTTTGAAATTATTGCAGGAAATCAATAAACAAGCTTTAAAAAATAATAGAATTATAGATTGTCTTCTTCAAATTTATATTGCCGAGGAAGAATCTAAATTTGGTTTAGACGAAAATGAACTAAATGAACTTTTAACTTCTGCAGAGTTTAAAGAGTTAAAAAATATTCGTATCTTAGGTTTAATGGGAATGGCCACTTTTACCGAAGACCAAAGCCAGATTAAAAAAGAATTTACCCATTTAAAAAACATTTTTGATTCAATCCAAAAATCACAAGACATTAAAGATTTTACAATTATTTCAATGGGAATGTCTGGAGATTATCAATTGGCAATAGAATGCGGAAGCACAATGGTTCGCATTGGAAGCAGCATTTTTGGCGGTCGTTGATTTTGAATATCAATTACAATTGCAAAAATCAATATCAATTTTTAAAATGGGAAAATTTAAATGGAAAAAATATTCAATTTTGAAGATCGATTAGTTCGATTTGCTGGAGAATGTATTTTCTTTACAAGACAATTAGAAAGACTATTTGAAAATGAATATTATAAAAATCAATTAATTAGATCATCTGGAAGCGCCTCTTTAAATTTTGGAGAAGCACAAGGAACGATAACGGATAAAGATTTTGTGTTTAAAGTTTCATTAGTTGTAAAAGAGTTAAAAGAATCTAGAAACTCATTAAAAATACTAGATTATATTAAAGAAGGTGATGACAGCAAAAGGAATAAACTTCTAATCGAAGTAGAACAATTAATCGCAATTTCATCAAAAATGATACTAAATAAAAGATAACTTTTCAATGACAATTACAATAACAATTGCAAATTTCAATTTTCACTATTGATTTTTGAAATTGACATTGATTTTTGAAATTGACATTGACATTGAATATGTACGCAATACTTGACATAGAAACAACCGGAGGACAATTTAATGAAGAGGGAATTACCGAAATCGCTATCTACAAATTTGATGGGCATGAAGTAGTTGATCAATTCATAAGCCTTGTCAATCCTGAAATCCCGATTCAGCCTTTCGTAGTAAAGTTAACCGGGATCAATAACGCTATGCTGCGTTCTGCTCCTAAGTTTTACGAAATTGCAAAACGCATAATCGAAATCACTTCAGACTGCGTTATTGTTGCTCACAACGCCTCTTTTGATTACCGAATCCTTAGAACCGAATTTAGACGTTTAGGCTACGATTTTGAAGCCAAAACCCTCTGCACAGTCGAATTGGCCAAGAAATTAATTCCAGAACAGCCTTCATATAGTTTAGGAAAACTCGTTCGTGCACTCGGAATCCCAATGGCTGACAGACACCGAGCCAGCGGAGATGCAATGGCAACGACTAAACTTTTTAAAATGCTTCTTGAAAAAGATGTAGAAAAAACAATAGTAAAAGATTTTATAAAACTTGAGATCGAAAAAGGAATTGCGCCAAAGTTCTTAGATCTTTTAAGTCAAATGCCTGCAAAAACAGGAGTTTATTATATATACAAAGAAGACGGTACTTTAATTTATATTGGAAAAAGCCAAAACATCAAAAAGAGGGTAAATCAGCATTTTACAGGAATCACAAACAAAAGCAAAAGAATTCAGGCTGAAGTTTTTACCATAACTTATGATGAAACCGGAAGCGAATTAATAGCACTTTTAAAAGAAAGCCAGGAAGTAAAAATAAATCGCCCGCGGTACAATCGTTCCCAAAAGAAAACCATTTTTCCTTTTGCACTATATGCCGAAAAAGATTCTAACGGGTATATTAACCTAAAACTTGAAAAAGCAGACGGACGTAAAAAAGAAATTACATCGTACGCCTCTTTGCAGGAAGGAAAAAATGCGCTTTTCAAAATCACAGCAAAATACCATTTGTGTCAAAAACTAACCGGTTTATACCAAACCAAAAGTGAATGTTTTCAATATAAAATCAAAGAATGCGACGGTGCCTGCATTGGAGAAATCACTTCCGAAATTTACAATTTAAGAGTTCAGCAGTTCATTTCAGAAAATAGCTTTGATAACAAAAGTATGATTTTGATAGACAGAGGTCGAAATGTAAACGAACGAAGCGCCATTTTAATCGAAAACGGAACTTATAAAGGCTATGCTTATTACGATCTAAATTACCAGATTACCAATATAGATATCCTAAAAAACATCTTAATTCCTATGCAGCATAATCGTGATGTAAAAAATATAATTCAAAACTACATTCGAAAAAGTAAATCTTTAAAAATCCTGCACTTTTAACAAAACAAAACTTTCATTATCTTTAAGATATGAAAAAGAGAAAATCACAATACGAAATCTTTAGAGAAAAAGTCAAAATCATACTATATGGCACCAACACCATTTTAGGACGAATGTTCGATTTAGTACTTTTAGGTTTAATTTTACTGAGTGTGCTATTAATAATGCTTGACACCGTTCAGGGAATTAATTCTAAATATCATCAGCAGTTAATCATCTGTGAATGGATTATAACAATATTTTTTACAATAGAATATATTTTAAGGATAATATCCATTCAAAAACCAGTCAAATATATTTTTAGTTTTTACGGAATCATCGATTTACTGGCCGTATTGCCAATGTATTTGTCGATATTTTTTCCGGGTGCAAGTATTTTATCGATTGTCAGAGCATTGCGTTTTCTTAGATTATTCAAAATTTTGCACATTCCGCAAATCAACCATCAATCCCTGCAATTAAAAGAAGCCATTGAAGCCAGTAAAGAAAAAATTCTCGTTTTCATTTATTTTGTTTTAATCAGCACCGTAATCATCGGTACAATAATGTATCTGGTTGAAGGTCGCGAATCAGGTTTTACAAGTATTCCAATGGCAATTTATTGGACTATTGTAACCTTAACGACAGTAGGTTACGGAGATATTTCGCCGCAAACACCACTAGGACAATTTATTGCTGCATTTGTAATGATTTTAGGATACGGAATCATTGCCGTTCCTACCGGAATCGTAACCGCCGAATTTGCCAAAAGCAGTTTAAGAAACAATTCTGTAAGCGGTAAAAAAACATGTAAAAAATGTCAGTCGCAAGTCCATTTCGATAATGCAAAATATTGTTACGAATGCGGAACAGAACTGCCAAATAATTAATTTTAGAAGCTAATCCAGCTGTACATTCCAACTCCTCCTTATATTTGTAATTTTTTAAGGCATAAAAGGAGCTTCCGCTGGTCGCTCTTTTACACCAAAAAAATACAACAAATATAAGTCCGGGGTTTCCATTTCCATCTGGGCTAAAAAATATGAAATACCTAATTACCATTGTCGGACCAACAGCTATAGGCAAAACAGCCTTGAGTATTGCTTTGGCACAACATTTTAAATGCGAAATCGTTTCTTGCGACAGTCGTCAGTTTTTTAAAGAAATGACAATCGGAACCGCAGTTCCAAGTCAGGAAGAATTAAATTCAGCTAAACACCATTTCATTCAAAATAAATCTATTTTTGAAAATTACACCGTTGGCGATTACGAAAAAGAAGCTTTAGCCAAAATCGAAGAATTATTTCAAACCAATGATTTTGTGATTCTTATTGGCGGTTCAGGATTATACGTTGACGCGATTTTAAAAGGATTTGACGAATTTCCTGAAATCGATCCAAAAGTCCGCGCTGAAGTAAATTCAAACTATGAAAAATTAGGAATTGAATATCTTCAAGAACAACTGAAAAATTTAGATCCCGAATATTATCAAAAAATAACTTTAGAAAATCCGCAGACCCTGCAAAACCCGCAGCGAATGATGCGTTTTGTAGAAGTTTGTATCGGATCTCAACAACCATATTCTTCATTTCTAAATCAAAAGAAAAACAACAGAAACTTCACTCCTATTTTAATCGGTTTAGAGGCCGACAGAGAAATTATTTACAGTAGAATCAATCAGCGCGTTGACATCATGATGAACGAAGGATTATTAAAAGAAGCAGAAACACTTTATCCTAACAAAGCGTTAAATGCACTTCAAACCGTGGGTTATAGAGAATTATTTAGTTATTTTGATGGAGAATTCACATTGCCTTTTGCAATAGAAGAAATCAAAAAAAACACACGTAGATTCTCCAAAAGACAATTAACGTGGTTTAAACGAAACGAAAACACAAAATGGTTTGATTACGCAACAGATAGAAAAGAAATTATAAATTACATAGAAAATCTTCTAAAGTAAAAAGTCTTTTCTCTTTCATCTTTGCTCTATTTTCCAAAGGAAAAAATCTAAAATCAACACTCTAAAATCTAAAATTAAAAAATGCCAATATCTCCCAATTTCACATCAGTTTTAAGCAAAGACTGGGAAATCAATTTCACACAGTGTACGCCAAACGGCTACTTAAAATATACTGATTTGTGCAACCTTTTACAATTAACTGCCGCAGCCCATTCTGAAGTTGGCGGAATCAGCTTTACTGATATGCAGGAATTTGATCAGGCCTGGGTTTTAAGCCGAATGCGCGTTGAAATCACAGCATTACCAAAATGGCAGGATGTTGTAACCGTAAAAACGTGGATCAACAGTTTAGAAAATTCACGTTCTGTACGTGCATTAGAAATGTATGTAAACGGAAAAAAGATAGTAGGAAGCGAAACCTATTGGGCCGTTTTTAACACCAAAGCACGCCGTCCCGAAGCTTTAGCTCTGCCATACGAACATTTTGAATTATTTCCAGATAATAGAGCCACTGTCGAAGGATTTTCGAAAATCAATATCAATCTTGAAAAAGAATCAGTGTTCGAAAAAACCGTTTATTTATCAGATTTAGATATTGTAAATCACGCCAATAATGTAAAATATCTCGAATGGTGCCTAGATCATGTTGATGCTAAAAGAATTTTAAAACAAGAAGTAAAAAGCTTCGAAATGAACTTTTTAAAAGAACTTTCTTTAAAAGATCAGGTTGTTATTCACGAAAGTGAAAACGAGGATAACTCTGCTACAACTTTCAGCATTACAAAAGGTGATAAAACCTGTTTTGCGCTTGAATTACATTGGAAATAAACTACGTCCTGCAAGGTTTTCAAAACCTTGTAGGTATTTTTTCTTTTTTTTCTTAGTAAATAATATTGAAACTTAAATAACAAACCTACAAGGTTTTGAAAACCTTGCAGGAAATGGTACTTAATAAAAAAATCATTTCGATTTCTTTTTAGAATCTTTTTTAGATTTCTTTTCTTTCTTTTTTTTCAGCAAATCAATTTTATTCTCAATCCTTTTCTCTACATCAGTAATATCAGATTCATAATTGAATTGCAACAAATGAAGTTTCGCATTTTTTATTTCTTTTAATGCTCTTTTAAATTCATTTTGTGCTTCTAAAAGAACTGCTTTCTTCAAATAAATCTCTGATTTGTTGATTCCTTTTACTGTTAAAGCAAAATCAATTAATTTCAGAGCTTCCTCGTAATCCTCATTTAAAATCAATGTTTTTAAATAATACGGATACACTTCAAGAGCATGAATATTAATAGCTAAAGCTTGCTGAAAATAAGATTTTGCTTCTTCATAATTCATTAATTGTTCTGCCTGAATTCTTCCATATAAGCACAAAACCATTGTATTTTTATCATCGTAAGAATGAGCATAATCTAAAGATTCTATAGTCCCTTCAAGCCAAAACGGATAGTTATCCAAAGCCTGAAAAAGGTATTTATCAGTTGTTTTCATTTCGTAAATTGTTTTTTAATTTCTGACGAGTTCCTTTGTAACTTTTTTCAATTTTGTTCTTTTTAAAATCACTTCCTGTAAAAACTCTCACGGGATTTCCACGCTCTACATTGAGTTGATTTTCCCATTGTTTTCCAACATGATTTTTAAGCTGAATTAATTTCTCGTCTTCTAGTTTTTTTAATAATCTTTCTGTTGCCAGTTTTTTGTTTTGATGCTGCGAACGGCTGTCCATAGCAACAACTGCAATTCCAGTAGGAATATGCGTTGCCCGAATTGCTGAACTTACTTTGTTTACATGCTGGCCTCCGGCACCGGAACTTCTCATAGCCTGATACTGAATATCATTTTCTGAAACAAATGCATTTTTCTGCTGTTCGATTTCAAAAATGCCAATGAACCAGTTTTTACGTTTGTGCATTTTCCTAAACTGACTCTGACCAATCCATTGAATCGTTCCAATCCATGATTTTACAAAACTATCTGCATTTTTACCTTTTACAGAAATAGATGCAGTTTCTATAGTTCCGTTTTCTTCTCCTTTCTCTCTTTGGAGTAAAACCACATCTAAATTCTGATCCTGTGCTTCTTCCAAAACTTTTTTGAGCACTTGGGCAGCAACCCAAGTGCATTCTGCAGGTCCGCGACCTGCCGTTATTTGAATTATTTTTTCCATTTTGAGTCTCTTTTTAACGATCCATTCTAACGATCTTAGGCGTAAAAGTTCCTAAAACTTCAACCAAATCGGTTTGATTTGCCATTACTTTCGTGATGTCTTTGTAAGCCATTGGAGCCTCGTCGATATTACCTCCAATTAAAGTTACATCGTTGGCTTTCAAAACCTTTTTAATATCACTTTGAGTAAAACTACTTTTACATTTCGCTCTCGAAAACAAACGTCCCGCACCATGCGAAGCAGAATTCAGACTTTCAGCATTTCCTTTTCCTTTTACAATAAATCCCGGAGCTGTCATCGAACCCGGAATAATTCCCAACTGTCCTTCTCCGGCTGGGGTTGCTCCTTTTCTGTGTACAATACATTCCTGACCGTTTACCATTTCTTTCCATGCAAAATTGTGGTGATTTTCAATCGTTACCACTACTCTTTTTCCAATCGCTTTGGCAATTCTTCTATGAATATCATCGTGACAAGCCTTTGCATATTCACCGGCTAAATTCATTGCCAGCCAATATTCCTGACCATCGTGCGTATTCAAATCCAGCCAGGCCAAATGCTGTACATTTTTTGGTAAAGGACATTGTTTTGTTGCCAAATACGTGTAATGTTTCGCAATGTTTGCACCCAAGCCACGAGAACCACTATGCGAAAGAACAGCAAAATATTCACCTTTTTCAAGTTTCCATTCGTTCTCTGGATTATCAATTTTAGCAATTCCAAATTCTACAAAATGGTTTCCTCCTCCTGAAGTTCCTAATTGTTTATAGGCTTTTGGTAAAAGATTTTTCAGCAGTGGAATATCCTGAAATTCACTTTTATAAAATACTTCGTGATCTACTCTCGATGTATGTGTTTCATACATTCCAAACTTGGTGTTGTCTTTTAAAATAGCTTCCAATTGATGTTCTTTTCCTTTAAAATAAGAACCGGGCAAATCAAAAATCGAAAGGCTCATTCGGCATCCAATATCAACTCCAACTCCGTATGGAATTACAGTATTGTCTGTTGCTAAAACACCGCCAATTGGCAGTCCATAACCAGAATGTGCATCTGGCATTAAAGCTCCTGCAACCGAAATTGGCAGTTTTAACGAATCATACAATTGAAATTTTGCCTGCTCATCAATTTCATTTTCACCAAAAATTTTAAAAGGTGATCTCGTATTTTTGAGCCGATGCATTCTTACCTGAACCGGTTTAATTAAACCTTCGGCAACTTTTCCCCAGGTTCCGTTTCCTTCATATTTTTCAGGATACAATAGAACGTCTTTTGCTTCTGTTAGAATAGATTCTTTTTTTTCTCTTTTTCTATATCTGTTTATCTGCCCTAAGGCGATGTTTATTGAATTATTTTTTGGAAAACCTAATTTAATCAGGTCTTTTCCATTTAATTTATTTCCCATAAATTGTTTAATTATGTTATTGTGCAGAATAAATCAGATTGAAATCTCAAAGAAATCAAAATGAAATAAACATGCGGAATTTTCTATCCTTTTGGATAAATACTAAATCTTTTTTTCGGGAAAATTTTGAAGTGTCTAGAATAAAAAAAGCCCGAAACTTATTGTCTTCGGGCTTTTTTATATATCTAAAAATTATATTTCTAAGATTGAAATAAGCCACGAAGAAGCGCTGCACCAAATCCGTTTGGTGTGAAGCTTTGTGATGTCAATGCAAATACAAACATTTTTTCTTCGTTTTAAAGGGTTATTATTTTTTTTCGTGTGCAAATATTCAAAATTGTTTTTTGATTTTCCAAATTTATTTTAACAAAAAATCTCGCAAAATATTTTAAGCTAACATTTTTTAAAACATATAAGAAGACAAACAATTAATAATCAATACAATAAATCTTGTGTAAAATATTAAAATAAATGCACAAAAAAGCTCTGATTTCTCAGAGCTTTATATATTTTTTAGGTGAATTTTCTAAATATTATTCAGAAACTTTGCTTTTTACAACTAATCTGAAACCTTCTCCGTGAATATTTAAAATTTCAACGTCTTCATCAGATTTTAGATATTTTCTCAATTTAGCGATGTAAACGTCCATACTTCTTGAAGTAAAGTAGTTATCATCTCTCCAGATTTTAGTTAATGCTAATTCTCTTGGCATTAAATCATTTTCATGAAGAATAAGCATTTTAAGTAATTCGTTTTCTTTTGGAGACAATTTAATTGGCTCTTCATCCTGGAAAGTCAGGAATCTTAATTTTGAGTTTAAGTGGAATTTTCCAATATTAAATTCAAATTGTACTTGCTCTGCTTTTGTATCAGCCGATTTTCTTTGAATAATCGCTTTGATTTTCATCAATAAAACTTCTGAATCAAAAGGTTTATTCAGGTAATCGTCGGCACCAGCTTTGTATCCTTTTAACACATCTTCTTTCATAGATTTTGCTGTTAAAAAAATAATTGGCACTTCACTATTTTTTTCTCTAATTTCTTTTGCTAAAGTATAACCATCTTTATACGGCATCATTACATCAAGAATACATAAATCGTAAACATCCTTCTTGAATTTCTCGAAACCTTCCATACCGTTTTTAGCTAAAGTAACTTCAAAGTCATTTAACATTAGATAATCTTTAAGAACCGCCCCAAAATTTAGGTCATCTTCTACTAAAAGTATTCTTTTGTTAGTATTTTCCATATTTTAATTTATTAATGGTATTTTTATTATAAAGGTGCTACCTTTTCCTTTTTCGCTTTCAACATATACTTGACCATTATGGTCCTCTACTATTCTTTTTACGTAAGCAAGCCCTAAGCCATGCCCTTTTACATTATGGAGATCACCGGTATGTTCCCTGTAAAATTTCTCAAAAACTCGTTTTTGAGCTATCTTACTCATTCCTAATCCATGATCTCTTACTTTAATTAAAATCATGTCTTTTACATTCTCCGTAAATATTTCAATTTCAGGAGCATCCGGAGAATATTTTATTGCATTTTCTAAAATATTAACCAAAACATTTGTAAAGTGAACTTCATTAATCAAACAAGTTGTTCTTGCTGCATTATAATGTTTTACTACTGATCCTTTTCTATCTTCTAAAATCAGATTTACGTGCTCAATTGCATCATCAATTACATCAGTAATTACGGTTGGCTCCTTGGTGATATCAAGTTCTCGTTTCTCTAGTTTAGAAATACGGAGTACATTTTCTACCTGAGCGTGCATTCTTTTATTTTCATCCCTTATCATTTGAAGATATCGATAAACTTTGTCTTTATCTTCGATAACTTTAGGACTTCTAATGGCGTCAAGTGCTAAATTTATTGTTGCAATTGGAGTTTTAAACTCATGCGTCATATTATTAATAAAATCGGTTTTGATTTCAGAAATATGTTTCTGACGCAGTAATTGATTTAAAGCACTTGTGTATGCTACTATTATGATCAAAGTAAAAACTATTGATAATATAGTGATACTTAATAACTCTGATAATAAAAATTTCTTTTTGTGAGGAAAGGTAACAGATAATTCATATCTGCTGTTTCCTTCATTATCAGTAAAAATTGGAATATTATAGGTTGCTTCTTTATCATAGTGAAATCCGTCTGATTTAATTTTCGTAGGAACACCGCTGCTATAAATTCCATATTCGAATTTGGTTTTTACTCCATATTCTTCTAATTCTTTCTTTAAAAGCTTAAAAAGTTTATCTTTTGTAATTCTGCCTTCAATTGGGGTAAGCGAAGCAATATCTTTATACTGAATTTGCTGCTGAACTTTATTTAAAATATCTAAACTTCCTGATTTTTCAATTTTCAGATCCGGTATAATACTTTGACCTAAATTGTTATTATCGATTCCGTTATTGTTATTGTAAACTTCTGTAACTCTTTTAGAACTAAAATTCTTAAATCTCTCGCTGCTGAATTTTTTGTTAAAAACAGATCCGTTTATATCATAATCTTCAGAAGTAAGTGTATTCGAATAAACAATTGTTTTATTTGTTTTTGTATTTCTCTGCACATACAATACTTCAAGCAAATCTTCTTTTTTAGGAATTTTACCCGTACTGTCTTTTATGCGGTTGTATTTATCGTAAAAGCTGTATTCTTCTTGCTGCTCAAGTTTGTCTGCAACATTTCCGATAACTTGTGTAACGTGGTATTTAAATTGTTCTTCATTATTTTTAAACGAAGAATTAAACCAAAATACTTGTACCAGAATTATCCCTATCAATGACAGGCTCATCAGTAAAACAAGTATTCTAAAAAATAATTTATTCATCGAAACAAAATTAATATTTTAACAATATACTAAATAATACATTAACCAAATATTAACATTTAAGACTGTTTTTGTTTTATATTTAAAATTTTAAGAATTTTAACAACTTCTTCTCTAGCAATTTTAAGATTACTGTTATTAATAACAAAATTGCTCAAAGAAATTCGTTTTTCATCATTCCACTGCATTTTCATTCTGCTTAAAACCTGCTCACGTGTTGCATTATCCCGTTTCATTACTCTTTCGATTCTAATTTCTTCAGGAGCAGTAACTGTAACTATATAATCGATTTCTTTATATTTACCACTTTCAAATAAAATAGCTGCTTCATAAATTACGAATTCATGATTTTTATTTTGTGAAAGCCAAAGCTGAAAATCTTTTTTTACGGCCGGATGAACAATAGAATTAAGCTTTTCTAATTTTTCTGCATCATTAAAAACAATCTCAGCTAGTTTTGCCCGATTTAAAACATTATTATCAAAGAGCGATTCTCCAAAAGAAATTTTTATCTGATTTATAATTTCTTCAGACTGCATTACCTTTTTTGCTTCATCATCGGCGATATAAACCGGAATGCCCATTTCTCTAAAAAAATTGGCAATAGTTGTTTTACCACTTCCTATTCCGCCAGTAAGGCCGATAATCTTTGTCATATTATATTTTAAAAAACATACGTGGAAAAGCTTCTTGTGGTTTTTTCTTTAATAAAATGACTTTTATAAAAGACTCCAAAAAACCAGTTCCATAACCATAAAATTGTTTCCATACAGCAATTACTGATAAATATCCAATCTTGATACTTTTATTCTGAATACTTGCTGTAAGAAAAATAATAACGAAATATACAAAATATAATTGTAATAAAATATCAATATTAAAAATTAATAGTAAAAAAGCTATCAATAAACCTATGATAAATACGGTTGGAAAGAAAAAAGTCAGCTTATTATGTTCTGGGTACCAACTGTTTAATATTGGTCTTGCAATACCGAATTTTTTTACCTGAATAGAGAATTTTTCCCAGTCAATTCTACGTTTATGATACACAAAAGCCTCAGAAAACAGTCTGGTTTCAAATCCAAGATTCCATAAACGGATAGATAAATCAGGATCTTCACCAGGATGAATGTTTCCAAAACCTTTTGATGCTTCAAATGCTTTCTTAGAAATTCCCATATTAAAACTGCGGGGCTGAAACTTATTAATTTTTTCAGAACCTCCGCGGATTCCACCTGTTGTAAGGAAAGATGTCATCGCAAAATTGATCGCTTTTTGAATACTCGAAAAGGTTTTTAAGGCTTTATCCGGTCCGCCAAAACAATCTACATATTTTTCATCCAGAGCTTTTCGAACTTCTGTTAAATAATTTGAAGGAATAATACAATCTGAATCAAAAATGATAAAATAATCACCTCTTGCCTTCTGCATTCCAAAATTTCGTGAATCGCCAGGACCTGAATTTTGTTTAAAATAATACGAAATATTCAATTTCCCCTGATACGTCATCACTACATCTTTGCAGGGAATAGAAGATCCGTCTTCAACAAGAACAATTTCAAAAGGTTCATTGTAATCAGATTTTGTAAGACTTTCCAAAAGTTCATCAACTTCATCTGGACGATTATACACGGGTATAATTAAAGAAAAAATCATAGCGGGAATGCGGTTTAAGTGGAATATTCTAAGCTTTAAAATTTGAGCAAAGATAGGTTATATTCATAAAAAAACCACCAACTTTTGGTTGATGGTTTTTATTGTAAGATATATGTTTTTATTTGATGCTGTCAATATTAACTACTTCATTAGCTTCTGCTTTGTAGTCAACTCCATCAAATTCAAATCCAAATAAGTTTAGGAAATCATTTCTGTAACCTGCTAAATCACCAATAGCTGGTAATGTTTCAGTTGTTGCTTCTTTCCAAAGTTTAGCAACTTTTGCCTGAACATCTTCACGCATTTCCCAATCATCAATTCTGATTCTTCCTTTTTCATCAACAGGAACTTCTGAACCATTGTATAATCTATCCTGAAACAAACGCTGAATTTGCTCGATGCATCCTTCGTGAATACCTTCTTCTTTCATGATTTTATATAAAAGAGAAATATACAACGGAATAACCGGAATTGCAGAACTTGCCTGTGTTACTAATGCTTTATTTACAGAAACATAAGCTTTTCCGCCTATAGATTTTAAATTATCTGAAATTGTAAATGCAGTAGCTTCTAAATGATCTTTTGCACGACCAATTGTTCCTTTGCGGTAAACTGCTTCCGTTAATTCTGGTCCAATATATGAGTACGCAATTGTTAGAGCACCGTCTGCTAATAAATTTTCATTTTTCAAAGCATCGATCCACATTGCCCAGTCTTCACCTCCCATAACTGCCACTGTGTTTTCAATATCTTCCTCGTTTGCAGGAGCGATTGAAACCTCAGTCACATTTCCTGTATGAAAATCAACTGTTTTGTTTGTAAAAGTTTGTCCGATTGGTTTTAAAACTGAACGGTGAGTAACGCCAGTGTTAGGGTTTGTACGCACTGGAGAAGCTAAACTGTATATTACTAAATCTACCTGACCTAAATCAGCTTTTATTAAATCTAAAGTTTCTCTTTTTATTTCGTTTGAAAAAGCATCTCCATTGATACTTTTTGCATATAGACCTGCTTTATGAGCTTCAGTTTCAAAAGCTGCAGAATTATACCAGCCTGGTGAAGCAGTTTTTCCTTCAACTGGCGGTTTTTCGAAAAACACTCCAATTGTAGCAGCATCAGATCCAAAAGCACTTGTAATTCTTGAAGCTAATCCGAAACCTGTTGAAGCACCAATAACTAATACTTTTTTTGCTCCGGCAATTGCACCTTTTGATTTGATATATTCAATTTGATTTTTAACATTTTGCTCAGCTCCCTTTGGGTGGGCAGTCAAACAAATAAATCCTCTCATTCTAGGTTCTATAATCATACTCTTTTTATTTACTCATAAATTAATCATTATCAAGATAAATGACTACTTATGCAGGTTTGTTTAATTATTTTTCGATGACAAATATAAAGTATTTCTTTAGTTCAACAAGGCTTTGGCGTGATTTAAAGCCGAATCTGAAACGACTGCGCCGGATAACATTTGAGCAATTTCTATAACTCTTTCATCCTGAGACAGCAGCTTTAATTCTGACTGCGTATCATCATCTATTGTTGCTTTTGAAACTTTGAAATGCGAATCACCTTTTGCCGCAATTTGTGGTAAATGTGTAATGGCAAAAATCTGCATTTTAGTACTCATTTCTTTCATAATCTCACCCATTCTGATGGCTATTTCTCCTGAAACCCCTGTGTCAATTTCATCAAAAATTAAAGTTGGAAGTTTTGAATACTGCGCTAAAATTGCTTTTACAGCCAGCATAATACGTGACATCTCCCCTCCTGATGCTACTTTTTTCAACAAACCAAAATCAGTTCCTTTATTGGCCGAAAATAAGAATTGTAATTCGTCTTTTCCATTTTGAAAATAGGTTTCAGAAGGTAAAAGCTCAATATTAAAACGAACATTCGGCATTCCCAATGTTTCTAAAATCGATATTAGCTTATTTGATAAAACCGGAATTGCATTGGTTCTGTTTTTGTGGATTGCTGCCGCATAAGCATCTAATTCTGACGCTTTTTGTTCGATTGATTTTGAAAGATTTTCTATTTCTTCTTCGATATTGTCTAATTCAAGGAGTGTATTTCCTAAATCGGCCTGAATTTGAAGCAATTCATCTACAGTATTTACGTGATGTTTCTTTTGAAGATTGAAAATTAACTGTAGTTTTTGACTCACTAATTCCAATTGCTCCGGATCATTTAGTAATTTCTCGGAAGCATTTTGAAGCTCTTTTGAAATATCATCAAATTCTATTGCGATACTGGTAACTCTTTCAAATAGATTTTGATATTCTGTTGAAAATGGAGCAATTTTCTGCAAGGCATTTTTAATTTCATTCAAATTATGAAATACACCAAACTGCTCTTCATTTGCTATTACAAGTGATTTATCAATTGATTCTTTAATAATTTCAACATTATTCAGTTTCTCAAAATCAGCTTCTAATTCTGCTTGTTCTCCAGATTTTAATTTAGCCGAAACCAATTCATTCAATAAAAAAGTATTGTATTCCTGCTCTTTTCCAGAATCGCTTTGTTTTTTCAGTAAAGCATTTAATTTAGACTTTTCTGATTTATAAACTTTTAATAAATTTTGATATGCTAAAATTGTTTCGCCATTATCAGCAATTGCATCAATTATTTTAAACTGAACTGTTTCGTCTGATAATTCCTGGGTTTGCTGCTGCGAATGGATATCTATTAAAAATAAACTTAAATCTTGTAATTCCTGAAGATTTACAGGGCTGTCGTTTATAAAAGCACGAGATTTTCCCGAAGGTAAAATTTCACGTCTTATTATGGTTTCATCTTCGTAATCAAGATCATTGGCTTCAAAAAACTCTTTTAGATTGTATTTAGAAATTTCAAACTGAGCTTCAATAACACATTTTTCTTCTTTATTTTTTAATGACGTAAGATCGGCTCTTTTTCCTAAAACCAGTCCAATTGCTCCTAAAATAATCGATTTTCCTGCTCCGGTTTCTCCTGTAATGATAGAAAAACCTTTTGAAAAGTCTATAGCAAGTTTTTCAATTAGAGCATAATTTTTAATCGATAGTGAAGTTATCATAAGGGGAAATTATAAAAATAAAAGTACTACGAAGAAAGTAAAAAAAATTAAGTTTTTAAAACTTAATTTGAGTCCATTTTGTAGTATTTAAAGGCGACACTTTATTTAAAACGTCTGTTAAGTCCGTAACCGGAATACTTGGCCCGCCAGAAAAAATAGAAACAATTTCATCTGATTTTGCATCAAAAAATACTCTTGTTACAAATGCGTTTGGTCTAACTGAATTTACTTTACCAATAAGTATTAAAGATGATTTTACTTTTTCTTTTGCAGTTTTTAAATCGGTGCTCATCAGATCTAATCCTGTATGATACAAAAAACTTGTCTGGCGTAAATCTGTATACATTGGCGAAAGCATATCATTTATTAAATAATAACGATTTTGAAGCCCATCAGACTGGCTCCATCCTTTAAATCCGCCTTGCTGTGCAACACTTGCAATATTTTGTGCCGTTTCAAGATATTGATTTCCAGCTCCACTTTGAAAAGTATCGGCATCCATTCCTAAAATTATGTAGCTGTAAAAAGATATAACAGATACCAAATTTGATTCATAAACAGAAGGATTAAATAAAAGCGGTTCGTACTCTGTATATCTAAAATTAAAATCTTTGTCGTTAAAATTTAAAACAGGCGATGAATATGTCGAATTATAAATTAACCTTGAAGATTGTACCTGAATAGTTCCTGTAAACTGGTCAGAACTATAAGATGACAATGTAATATACATCGAACAGTTAATTCTTTCATTTTGTTTTAAAGCAGAACCGGTCCAGTCTGTTTTGTTTACAAATTCAGATAAAGCTGTCTGAAGTGTTTTAAAAATCTGTTGATTTGGTGTAGGAAGCCTTTCAGTATTGATAGTTACTGTACAATTTAACTGTTGTGCCTGAGAGAAGCTAAAAATAAAAAATACGAAAAGAGTAACTATTTTGTTCATACAAATACAATTTTATAATTAGCAAAAATAAGACAACTATTCTTACTTTATAGAAATATTTAAAAACTTTATGATTTTGAAAAATGCGAAATCACTTTGTTTAAAATATCAACTGCTACAAATTCTTTAGATTTTAATTCCATTGGCTCGATATTAAAATCTTTATCAATAAAGGTCACTTTATTGGTTGCTTTTTTAAAACCGGCACCTTCGTCCTGTAAAGAATTCAGCACTATCAAATCTAAGTTTTTTTTCTGGATTTTTAACTTAGCATTTTCAATTTCATTTTCAGTTTCAAGAGCAAAGCCTATTAAAAACTGGCTTTTTTTAGCAGCTCCTAAAGATGACAAAATATCTTTTGTTTTCTCTAATTCAATCGAAAACTCATTTGCATTTTTCTTTATCTTTTGCAAAGCTACTTCTTTAGGCTTGTAATCTGCTACGGCGGCGGCGGCAATTGCTGCATCAACATTATCATAATATTTATGACATGCATCATACATTTCCTGAGCGGACATCACGCTTATTACTTCTATAGAAGAATTTTTAGTTTTGTAATGTGTTGGACCTGAAACCAAAATTACCTCAGCACCAAGATTTGCAGCTTGATTTGCAATGTCAAATCCCATTTTTCCAGATGAATGGTTTCCTATAAAACGTACGGGATCTATCGCTTCGTATGTGGGACCTGCAGTAATTAGTATTTTTTTTCCTTTAAGGGGTAATTTACTTTCTAAATCGGCTTCAAGAAAAGCTATAATATTTTCAGGTTCAGCCATTCGACCTTCACCAGATAAACCGCTTGCCAGTTCACCTTTTTCGGCCGGAATAATAATATTACCAAATTGTTTTAAGGTATTAAAACTAGAAAGTGTAGAAGGATGTTTGTACATATCCAGATCCATTGCCGGAGCAAAATAAACAGGACATTTAGCAGATAAATACGTAGCTATTAACAGATTATCACAGTTTCCTGATGCCATTTTAGACATCGTGTTTGCTGTTGCCGGAGCTATCAGCATTAAATCGGCCCAAAGACCTAATTCAACGTGGTTATTCCATACAGCATCTTCATTATCATCATTAAAGAAACTGGAATGTACAGGATTTTTTGATAAGGTAGATAACGTAAGCGGAGTTACAAAATCCTTAGAAGCAGGTGTCATTATCACTTGGACATGTGCACCTGCTTTTATAAAAAGTCGTACTAATGAGGCTGTTTTATACGCTGCAATTCCACCGGAAACTCCCAGTAAAATTTTTTTTCCGTTTAAAACTGACATTTATACTATATTATTTGTTTGAACCTCTGTGGTAAGTTTTTCCGTCTAGCCATTCCTGAACAGCTAAAGCGTGTGGTTTTGGTAATTTTTCGTAAAATTTAGAAACTTCAATTTGCTCTTTATTTTCAAAAACTTCTTCAAGACTGTCATTGTAAGTAGCAAATTCTTCTAATTTCTCAGTTAATTCTTTTTTAATTTCAGAATTAATCTGGTTTGCTCTTTTAGCCATAATGGTAATTGCTTCATACACATTTCCTGTTGGCTCTTCAATAACTGTTTTGTTGTAAGTTATTGTGTTAACAGGAGCATTCGTCTTTTTTAAATCCATGACTTCTTTTTTATTTAGTATATTTTTGTAAATCTGTTTCAACTCTGGCATTCATTTCGTCTGCCTCTTTTTTATATTTGGTATCGCTTTTAAACTTAATCAAATTTGCATAAGCTGTTTTGGCGATATTTAAACGTTCTTCCATTTTTGAAGGAACACTGTTTATTGCTAGTTTATATGCTGAATCATATTTATAGAATAAAGCGTCTTCTTTTAAAGGTGTTCCCGGAAAATCAGCAATAAAATTATCAAAAGCTACTAAAGCTGACTTATAATCTGAAATTGTATTATATCCTTTTGCATTTTCAAATGCTTTTTTCTCTAATTTTCCATTCAAAACCTGAACTGTGGCATTTGCCTGAGGAATGTATTCTGAATTTGGATAATTATCAATAAATGCCTGCAGCTTTTCTAAAGCTTTTACAGTATCTGCCTGATCTAAACTGTAAACCGGAGATAATTTTGAATAACTGTATGCTCCTAAAAATGCTGCTTCCTGAACTTTTTCACTTCGTGGATATCCTGAAACAAAACTTTCAAATTGATATCCTGCTAAATAATACTGCTTCGTTTTGTAATAAGACTGTGAAAACATATAAAAAAGTTTTTCAGCCTGAGGTTTACCTCTATAAGATGGCGCCAGTTGTTCAAAAAGCCTAATGGCTTTATTGTATTTACCAGCATCATACATTTTTGTCGCTACTTCAAATTTTGCCGCAACATCTTCATTTTTTAATGCTTTTTGATACTCGCTACAAGAACAAAAAAGCGCAGCAACAATTAATAGAGATACTATTTTTTTCATTTTTTTACTTTTATTATGATTTTCTTAGACATTATGCCAAAGTAAAAACCACACCGAAGTTTCGGAGGCAAATTTAGTCATTAATTTAGCGACTGCAAAATAATTTTTTCGGATATTAAAATACTAACACTTTAACAATTATTTAATGCTGTTTTTTACAAACTCATTTAATCTTGCTGCCAATGACTCATCAACTGAGACTAACGGAAGCCGAACGGTATTTTCGGCAATATTCATAGCCTGAAATATCTGTTTAATTCCGGCAGGATTTCCCTGTTCGAAAATCATATCGATACAGTCTGACAAAAAGTATTGTGTTTTAAATGCTTCGGCTGCTTTTTTATTCAGCCCTAAACGAATCATTTCTGAAAATTCTTTTGGAAAACCTTGCCCAATTACTGAAATTACTCCTGCTCCTCCAGCCAAAACAATTGGCAAAGCGATCATATCATCTCCGGAAATTACAAGAAAGTCTTTTGGCGCATCTTTTATAATTTTCAGTGCCTGAGCCATATCGCCGGCTGCTTCTTTGATTGCTACGATATTTTTAAAATCGTTTGCTAAACGAATTACTGTCGAAGGAAGCATGTTGCTGGCTGTTCTTCCCGGAACATTATATAGTATAACCGGAATTGGAGAAGCTTCTGCAATCGCTTTAAAATGCTGGTAAATTCCTTCCTGAGTTGGTTTATTATAATAAGGAGAAACTGAAAGTATGGCTTCAAAAGCAGAAAAATCTCTTGTTTTTAATTCTTCTACAATTTGCAGTGTATTGTTCCCTCCAACTCCAAGAACCAAAGGCAGTCTTCCTTTATTAACATTGATTACAGTGTTAATAACCAGCTCTTTTTCTTCTTGTGTCAAGGTTGCATTTTCTGCAGTTGTACCCATAACTACAAGATATTCAACTCCTCCGTCAATCGAAAAATTTACGATACGCTGCAATGCTTCGATATCTACTGAAAAGTCTTTTTTAAATGGAGTTACAAGCGCAACACCAGTTCCTATTAATGATTGCATATTTTGATTTATAATTTTATTTTATACTTTTTAAATACTTAAACAATTCTTTTATGAAAAGTCTATACTCTGCCATAGTGGTGTTTATCATCCATCGGTTTAATTTTTGATCGACTGATGCAAACCCTACTTTGAATTTTGCTTTTGATTTACTTGTTATTAACATTAAAATGGGGCTTTCGACATCATAATAACTAATCAAAAGGTCAAATTCTGTTTCAATAAATTCATTTAAAAAATCTTCGCTGATATGTCCTCTCCAGTTGATATGTTTTTTACCAAAAGTAGGTCTTGAATACGTTTTTTTCTTTTTGAACTTACGTCTGTACACAGCAATTTTTATGTTTTCAGAAACAATTCCGTTCGCAATAAGTTCTTGTATTAACTCTTTTGAATAGCGAAAATTACTTTCATCAACCAGCAAACCAACAGTTTGAATATTACTTGTAAAAACTTCGTTTTTGATAGTATTCAAGTTATTTTTTAATGATTTTTTTACAAAAAATTCCTTTATATAATCTAAAAACATAGTACTTTTACGAATTACAAAATTAATTATTTAAGCCGCATTTAAAATGGTAAAACTAAAAAAGTATAACCGATTTTTAAAACTTTTTGTTATATTCTTAACATCAATTTCAATATTTTCTTGCAGTCCCAAGAATTATAACGTAACGAAGATAGAAGGAAAACAGATTCCGGTAACGGAAAAAAACACTGAAACTCCTGAAATTGAAAAATTTATCAAACCATATCGCGACCATATTAATAAGGATTTAGATAGTGTTTTAGCATATTGTCCGGAGACTATGGATAAAAGTGTGGGTAAATGGCAAACTACTATTGGATGCCTGCTGGCTGATGCTTGTGTTGAAAGAGGGAATCTTGTTTTTAAAAAACGTGAGAATAAAACAATTGATTTATGTTTATTAAATCATGGTGGAATTCGTGCTACACTTCCAAAAGGAAATGTTACCACAAGAAGTGCTTTCGAAATTATGCCTTTTGAAAATAACTTAGTTGTATTAGGCTTAAAAGGTGAACAAGTTGAGGAAATAACTGCTTATATAATTAAGGAGAAAAAGGCACAACCTTTATCCGGAATGACTTTTACAATTGGAAAAGATAATAAAGCAAAAAATATTATGGTTCAGGGAAAACCTCTTGATTTGAATAAAATCTATTATGTTGCTACAAATGATTATCTGGCAAATAGAGGTGACAACATGAACTTCTTTGGTAAAAGTGTCGAAAAATATGATCTGAACTATAAATTAAGAAATGTTTTAATTGATTATTTCAAAGAAGTTGATACAATTCCGGTTCCGAGAGATATTAGAATTACTGAAGAATAAAAAAAAACTATTTCAAACAAAATAACTGAAGCATTTCTGCAAAAAAAATATAAAATGAAAAGAAGAGAATTTATCGAAAAAACAGCTGCAAGTACGGCCTTAATTGGTTTAGGATTGTCTTTGAGCAGTTTTGGGAATAACGATATTAAACACTTAACGATTCTTCATACAAACGATGTTCACAGCCACATTGACCCTTTTCCGGCTGATGATCCCCGTAATCCAAATAAAGGAGGCGTATCTCGACGTGCGGCTCTTATTGAAACTATACGTAAGGAAAATCCAAATGTACTTTTGTTAGACGCGGGAGATATTTTTCAGGGAACTCCATATTTTAATTATTATGGAGGAGAATTGGAGTTTAAATTGATGAGCATGATGAAATATGATGCCTCAACAATTGGAAATCATGATTTTGATAATGGTCTTGATGGACTGTATGCACAAATGCCTCACGCTACTTTTGAATTTATAAATTCGAATTATGATTTTAAAAATACCGTAATGAACGGTCTTGTAAAACCTTATAAGATTTTCAACAAAAACGGAATTAAAGTTGGCGTTTTTGGTTTAGGAATTGAACTTCAGGGCTTAGTTGACAAGCAATTGTATAAAGAAACGGTTTATAATGATCCTGTCGAAATTGCTCAGGATATGACACGTTTGTTAAAACAAGAAGAAAAATGCGATTTGGTAATTTGTCTTTCTCACCTTGGCTATAAATACAAAGACGATCCTTCAAAAATTTCTGATTTAAAACTGGCCGAACTTACACAGGATATTGATTTAATTATTGGCGGACATACCCATACTTTTCTTGACAAACCAACTATTGTAAAAAATAAAGCAGGAAAAGAAGTTTTGGTTAATCAGGTTGGCTGTTACGGAATTAATTTAGGCCGTATCGATTTTTATTTTGATAACGATAAAGCTCACAGCAATCAGGCGAGATCAATTATTGTATAAGGCTCTTTTGTGCATTTTTGTTTTTTCCAGAAAATATTCGACCATAAAGTAATAGGCTAAAATTTGTGTTATATCACGAATTAAAACCAGTACAACTGAGTGCGAAAAGTATTCATTAAAAATATAGAATATATCCGAAAAGATATAACTTACGGCCATTAAAGACATTAATAGTGTTATAAATGTACCTTTTGTGATGTAGCTTACAAAAGAAAAGTAACTTATATAACTTAGAATTATTCCGTAAATAATATAGATATAATCGAATTCTTTCGTGTTATCAAATTTGATGCTGAGTACCGAAATAAGCAAATACACAATAAAAATTATCACTATTGAGATTGGCAGAATATCTTTTTTCTTGAGTTTGATTCGCTCGTGTTCTAATAAAAAAAGTTTCATTATTAAGGCATATACTATAAGAAAACTTATAACAGCACCAATTTCAGAAATCTCAATATCCATTAGATCGAAAACCTGACCTATAAAACAAAAAAGGAAAATCAGGCTTTCGGTCTTTTTTATTTTAAACTCGCTGCTGATTAAAAAGTAAATAAAAATTGCGGGCAGAACTATTGCCTTAGCATAAATAGAAAGAAAATCCTGTTCTGTCCAATCGAAAATAATTGTAAACAGTAAGGCGAGAAAAAATAAAATTAACGATGGTTTATTAGCCTTCATTCAGTTTAGTTATAAAATCATCTTCAGATAGTATAGGTATATTCAGTTTATTTGCTTTTTCTAATTTTGCCGGTCCCATATTATCTCCTGCAACGACAAAGTCGGTTTTTGCAGAAATTGAACTTCCTACTTTTCCACCGTTGTCTTCGATCGTTTTCTTTAATTCGTCTCTTGAAAATTGGCTGAAAACTCCTGAAACAACAAAAGTTTTACCAATGAATTTCTCGGTAGCATTTGGATTTATTCTTTCTACTATTTCAAACTGAACGCCATATTTTTTTAGTCGTTCAATTATAATTTTGTTTTCTTCGTTTTCAAAAAATTCGATTACGCTTTTGGCAATTCTTTCTCCAATTTCATCAACCAAAATTAAATCCATTAAAGAAGCCTGGCTTAAAGCATCAATATTTTTATAATGTTTAGCTAATTTCTTGGCTACGGTTTCTCCAACGAAACGAATTCCTAGCGCAAACAAAACACTTTCGAATGGAATTTCTTTTGATTTTTGTACTCCATTAACTAAATTTTCTGCTGATTTCTGAGCCATTCTTTCTAAATGGAGAATGTCTTCAACTTTTAATTCATACAAATCGGCATAGTTATGAACTAAGTTATTTTTGAAAAGTAAAGCGACAGTTTCTCCACCAAGTCCTTCAATATCCATTGCTTTTCTTGAAATAAAATGCTGTACCCTTCCTATAATCTGGGGCGGGCAGCCATAGAAATTTGGACAATAATGGTTGGCCTCGCCTGCATTTCTGACTAATTCTGTCTCACATTCCGGGCAATGTGTTATGTAATGCGTTACTTGTGAATCTTCCGGACGCTTTTCTAAATCTACAGCAATAATTTTCGGAATAATTTCTCCTCCTTTTTCTACAAAAACGGTATCGTTTATCCTGATATCGAGCTTTTCGATTTGGTCTGCGTTATGAAGTGAAGCTCTTTTTACTATAGTTCCGGCCAATTGCACTGGTTCCAAATTAGCAACCGGAGTTATGGCTCCTGTACGTCCAACCTGGTATGAAATTGATTTTAATTTGGTTGAAACCTGCTCTGATTTGAATTTATATGCGATTGCCCAGCGCGGCGATTTTGCGGTGTAACCCAATTCTTCCTGCGAATGGATACTATTTACCTTTATGACAACGCCGTCTGTTTCATAAGGTAATTTATGTCGTTGTACATCCCAGTGATCAATAAATTCGAAAACTTCCTGCATGTTATTTACCAGTTTGGCTTCATTTGGTACTTTAAATCCCCATTTTCTTGCAGATTCTAATCCTTCGAATTGTGTTTTAAATGGAAGGTTATTTCCGGTAACGGTATATAAAAGGCATTCCAGCGGGCGTTTTGCAACCTCAGCACTATCTTGTAATTTCAAGCTTCCCGATGCTGTATTTCTTGGGTTTGAATATGGTGTTTCGCCTATTTCGATTAATTCCTGATTCATTTTTTCGAATCCTGCAAACGGAAGTATAATTTCACCGCGAATGTCAAATTTCTCAGGATAATCTCCTTTTAATTTTATCGGAATTGATTTGATGGTTTTTATATTGTTGGTAACCTCATCTCCCTGAAAACCGTCCCCGCGCGTTAGCGCCTGAACCAGTTTTCCGTTTTCATAAGAAATACTGATTGAAGCTCCGTCGTATTTTAATTCGCAGGTATACTGCAGGTCTACATTTCCTAAAACACGCTGAATTCTGTTTTCCCAATCTAATAAATCTTCTTTTGAATAGGAATTATCAAGAGAATACATTCTGAATTGGTGCGCAATGGTTTTGAAATTTTTTGTAACCGTTCCGCCTACTCTCTGGGTTGGTGAATTTTCGTCAAAAAATTCAGGATGTTTATTTTCTAAATCCTGAAGTTCTTTTAGTTTTATGTCAAAATCGTAATCAGAAATTGTGGCGTTATCCAGCACATAGTAGTTATAGTTATGCTGATTAAGTTCGTCTCTTAAAGCTTGAATGGTTTCCTGAATACTCATAGATGGTAAAATAATGCTGATTTTGATTTAAAAATAAATGAATATCAAAATTAGGATTATTTTTGTTTATATAACATTAAACACAAAAGTTTTATAAAATCAAAAATCAGGCAGCAAAAGCTTGCGGCCTGATTTTCTCCTTGTCCATTATTCTTAAAAAGAATTTTAAAAACCAACTTCCAAATGGTTTCTGCGTTCTATATTTTAAAATCTGATTATCAATAAATTAGACCACAAATATAGTACTATTTTTGAATAATGATGAAATCGGAGCGTCTGTTTAACAAATGTTCTTCTTCTGTACATTTCACTCCATTTTTGCATTTATTGATTAAACGGGTTTCGCCGTAACCAATTGCACTTTCAATTCTTGATGCATCAATTCCTTGCGAGATAATATAATCTCTGGTCGATTTTGCACGGTTATCTGAAAGTTTTAAGTTGTATGAATCCTTTCCTCTTGAATCAGTATGCGATTCTATTTTGATTCTGATGTTTGGAAATTTCTGCATGATGAAAACTACTTTTGTTAATTCTTCGACTGCTTTTGGTGTAATATCGTATTTGTCATAATCAAAATAAATTGGATTAACATCTACTTTTTCTACACCTTTCTTTTTAACAACTAAGTCATCATAATTGCTAAGTTCAAAATTAATGTTTGGAATTTCGCCTTCGTTTTCTTTTGTTGTTGTTACGGTTTTTTCGTCACTGCTGTAATTTGGCTTGGCTGCAATCATGTTTACAAGTTTATCACAAGGCACAACGATGGCATATTTTCCTTCGTAATTTGTTTTGGTTTCGCCCAAAACTTCTTTAAACGAATTGTACGCCATAACTGTTACATCTGCTAATGGAAGTTTTGATTTTCTGTCGACTGCCATTCCAGAAATGCTTTGGTTACAAACTGGTTTTCCTTTTACAAAAGAATAAATATCATCATCACCTTTTCCTCCTTCTCTGTTTGATGAAACATAACCATAACTGTCTGACTTATCAACGATATAAGCAAAATCGTCTTTGTTACTGTTTATTGGTGCTCCAAGATTTCTAGGTGTTGTAAAAGTTCCGTCTGGCAAAAATTTGCTTTCGTAAACATCTAAATCACCAAGTCCATAATGTCCATCTGAAGAAAAATAAAGCATTCCGTTTCTATAGTAAGGAAAAAGATCGTTACCAATTGTATTGATTTTCGGTCCGAGATTTAACGGAGAACTCATGGTTCCGTCATCGGCAATTTTTACAACATATAAATCGGTTTCTCCAAAACCTCCGGGCATATCCGAAGCAAAGAAAAGCCATTTTCCGTCATCGCTTAAAGAAGGATGGCCAACAGAATAATCGTCGCTGCTAAAGAATACGTTTTGCGGATTTTCTAATTTATTGTCTACAACATTACCTTTAACGATTTGAAAATTATTGACTTTATCACCATCAACAACCAGTTTATTTTTCTTTAAAATGTTTGTTGTATAATAAATCGTTTTTCCTGCTGCATCAAAAGTTGCTGTTGCTTCGTGATATTTGCTCATTACGTTTGGTATGAACAAACTTTCGTTGAACAAACTTCCGTCTGCTGGATTTCTTTCGGAAACGTATAAATTCAGAAAAGGCTGATTATTCCATGTATATAGTTTTTCACTAAACTTGGTCGTATCTCTAGCCGATGTAAATACAATTTTATCCTGATAGAAAGTTGTTCCAAAATCAGATTTACTGGTATTAATATCGAGATTTTTAATATTATAAAGAGGTTTTGCTTTTGCTAAACTATCCAATTGCTTTTTTTGTGCTACGTAACGGTTTATCTCTTTTTGATCTCCTTTTTTATCCAGATATTCCTTGGTAACTCTATCTGCTTCTTCATAATCCATGACAGCTTTCATTGTTTGAATGTAACGCAGATAGTAAATATCAGTTAAATTATTTCCCTGAACTTCGTATAGTTTACGATACCATTTAAGAGCATTTCTTGCATCAGAAATAAAATAATACGAGTCGGCAGCATTTTTTATGGTCTGCGTCGTTGGATTTTTAACATTCTGTAAAATTTCTTCGTAAGCCTTTGATGCATCTGTATATGAATAATTTCTAAACAAAGCATCGGCTTTCTTTAAATTAGTCTTTTGAGCAAAACTAAACGTAATGCTCAAGACTAAACTTAGGATATATAATTTTTTCATATGTTTTGTTTTTAGAAGAATCGAGGAGACTTAATTTTACTTTGGCCTTTGTTGAATGTATAACGAAGGATAAACTCATGTGTTCCATCGTTATATTTATTCAACTGACTTGTGGTGTAATCAAAAGCATATCCCAGATAAAAACTAGGAGATATTTGAAAACCTGCCAGAATACTTACCGAATCATCGGTTCTATATGATCCTCCTATAACAAATTTTTCAACAATCATAAAATTTGCCGATATATCAGCAGTAATCGGTGCTCCGCTTACCGCTTTTACTAAAAACGCTGGTTTGAACTTTAAACTTGGGCTCAAATCAAAAACATATCCTCCCATTAAATAATAATGTAAACGATCGTAATCTATAGATTCCTGAACATCATCATAATAGTTGTTTTGCATAAAACTTGGAATAGAAAAGCCTAAATAAAATCTTTGTGTGTAATAGTAGATTCCGGCTCCTACTGCTAATTTCATTTGATTATTAATATTTTGGTTTAAAAGAACATCATTATTATCGTAATATCTTCCTTTTGACCAATCTATATTTAGCATTCTCATACCCGCTTTTATACCAAACGCTAATCTTTTATCGTAACCAAGAGGTAATGAATAAGAAAAGTTTCCGTCAACATATAGTTCATTTGAAGGACCAATTTTGTCATTTACAATACTTAACCCCAAACCAATTGTTTCATTAGTTAAAGGTCCGTGAATTGAAAACGACTGTGTTTCTGGCGCTCCTGAAATTCCTACCCATTGCGAACGGTGTAAAAGTGCAGCTTCGAGAGTGCCGGTAGATCCGGCATAAGCCGGATTTACCGCCATTGTATTATACATATACTGGGTATATTGAGGATCTTGTTGTGCACTGACACATACTGTAATAAAAGAACATATTAAAATGAAATACGTTTCTAATGGTTTTATATATAGTTTCATAACGATACTTATTTAGTTTAATTAATTAGATTGATTAATAGAATGTTATCTCATAATTGATAACCATCCTTTTTTAACCGTTCCATCTCCAATGGTAATCACATAAAAATAAGTACCTGTTGGCAGCATATCTCCTCTATTAACTACTCCGGATACATTTGCAGTTCCGTCCCAATCGTTTTCATAGTGTGCCTTGCTGTACACTAATGCACCGTATCTGTTAAAAACTTTTAACTCGTTGTTTGGATATGTTTCTATACAATCGATTCTAAACAAGTCATTAGCTCCGTCATTATTTGGTGTGAACTCGTTATAAACTGTTAAACAGATTGGCTCAACTGAAGCAGAAGCTGAATTGTTTGTTGCATCGACATCTAAAGGTGTTGAGTTTTCGATTGTGGCAACAGTTAAATAATTTCCGCTAGAAAGCACCTCGGCAACAATTGTTAATGTTACACTTTGTCCTGCAGGAAGCGTTGGAATTGTCCAAAGTCCTGTTGCAGGATCATAAGTACCTACAGATGTGTTAGAGCTTACTAAATTGTATCCTGTTGGCAATAAATTACTAACTAGTGTGTTTATGAAACTTCCTTCGCCAACATTATTTACTGTGATTGTAAAGGTTACGTTATCACCAAAATTAGGCGTTGGATTATCAACTACATTTGTTATTGTTAAATCTGAACAAGTTGCAACGGTTACATTTAAAAATTTAGTTGTGGTTTCGTCACAATTGTTTGTATAAGTAACCTCAACTCTTCCCGGTCCAATATCAGACCATGAGATTGTTGCTGAACCGTCTGCAGTTCCTCCACCAGAAATTATTGTTCCATTAGTAACTGACCAAACATAATTAGATTTTCCGTTTGCAATTGAATAGGTTACTCCCTGGAAAACACATGGTGTATCGTCAGTTGTTGTAAGCTGTACTAAAGCATCATTTTCAAAATCAATTGTAATAGCCAGTCTTGCTGCACTTTCACAACCGTTTGTTGTGTTTGCCAGCGCTGCCGCATAATATGTTCCTGCTGTTAGCAATGTTCCTGCTGGCAGTGGTGTTCCTCCTGTTGCAGTAGCATAGAAAACAACATTTGGTTCGTTAACTAAAATGTTAGCAAGTGTTGGCAGTTTCGATAAACAGAATGTTTGTGTTGTATTTGGTGTTGTTACAGTACCCGGAGTGTTTACATTTACAACAACGGCTAATCTTACTGGATTTTCGCAGTTTATTGCGCTTGCAACTGCTCCGTAATAGGTTCCGGATGTTAAAGCTGTTGCTGGTGCAATTGGTGTTCCGCCTGTGGTAGTACTGTACCAAATAACATTTGCTTCATTTACCTGAATATTGGCAACTGTTGGTGAATTTATTGAACAGAAATCTTGTGTAGTATCTGTTGTAGTAGGTGTTGGGCTCGGATCTGTTACCGTAACTGTTACTTGTAAACGAGTTGAACTTTCGCATCCTGTTGCCGGATCTACAATATTTCCATAATAAACTCCTGTTGTTAAAGCTGTTGTTGGTGGAATTGCTGTTCCGCCTGTCGCTGTGCTAAACCAAGTAACGTTGCTTTCATTTACCTGAATATTAGCAACCGTTGGTGAAGTTGTTGAACAGAAACTTTGTGATGCATTATTGGTAGTAGGATTAACTGTATTTCCAACTGTAACTGCTACTAATAATCTGATACTGCTTTCACATCCTGTTGTTGGATCTTGAATTGCTCCATAATAATTACCTGTTACTAAAGCTGTTGTTGATGGAATTGCTGTTCCGCCTGTCGCAGCTGCGTACCAAACTACATTTGATTCATTTACCTGAATATTAGCAACCGTTGGTGAATTTCCAGAACAGAAAGTCTGAGTTGCGTTTGTAGTTGTTGGCGTGGCTGGATCTGTTACAGTTACCGCAACCGCTAATCTAACTGCACTTTGACAGTTTGTGGCTGGATCTAAGATCGCTGCATAGTAAGTTCCGTTTGCTAAAGCTGTTGTAGTTGGAATTGCTGTTCCACCTGTGGCTGTACTGTACCAAACAACATTTGATTCATTTACCTGAATATTTGCTACTGTGGGTGCGTTTACTAAACAGAAATCCTGAGTGGTATCTGCTGTGGTTGGTGTGCCCGGATCGCTTACTGTTACGGCTACTGCTAATCTAACAGCGCTTTCACAGTTTGTACCAGGATCAAGGATTGATGCATAGTATGTTCCGCTTGCCAAGGCTGTTGCTGGTGGAACTGCTGTTCCGCCTGTCGCAGCTGTGTACCAAACTACTGTTCCCGCCGCTGGTGTATTTACCTGGATACTTGCAACCGTTGGTGCATCAACTAAACAGAAGTCTTGTGTCGTTTCCGTTGTAGTTGGTGTGCCAGGATCGTTTACCGTTACGGCAATCGCTAATCTTGTATTGCTTTCACAGCCTGTTGCAGCATCTAGTAAAGCAGCGTAATAAGTTCCGCTTGCTAAAGCTGTTGTCGGAGCAATCGCTGTTCCGCCTGTGGCAGCTGAATACCAAACTACATTGGTTTCATTTACCTGAATACTTGCTACTGTTGGAGCATTCACTAAACAGAAATCCTGAGTAGTATCTGTAGTTGTCGGTGTACCCGGATCGCTTACCGTTACGGCAATCGCTAATCTTGTATTGCTTTCACAGCCTGTTGCAGCATCTAATAAAGCAGCATAATAGGTTCCATTTGCTAAAGCTGTTGCTGTTGCTGGTGCAATTGCTGTTCCGCCTGTGGCTGTACTGTACCAAACTACATTGGTTTCATTTACCTGAATATTTGCTACTGTTGGAGCATTCACTAAACAGAAATCTTGTGTCGTATCTGCTGTGGTTGGTGTGCCCGGATCGCTTACTGTTACGGCTACTGCTAATCTAACAGCGCTTTCACAGTTTGTTGCCGGATCAAGGATTGATGCATAGTATGTTCCGCTTGCCAAAGCTGTTGCTGGTGGAACCGCTGTTCCGCCTGTGGCAGCTGTGTACCAAACTATTGTTCCCGCCGCTGGTGTATTTACCTGGATACTTGCAACCGTTGGTGCATCAACTAAACAGAAATTCTGAGTGGTATCTGTAGTTGTTGGGGTGCCAGGATCGGTTACGCTTACAGCAACAGCTAATCTTGTGTTGCTTTCACAGCCTGTTGCAGCGTCTAATAAAGCAGCGTAATATGTTCCTGTTGCTAAAGCTGTTGTTGGAGCAATCGCTGTTCCTCCTGTGGCTGTACTGTACCAAACTACATTGGTTTCATTTACCTGAATATTTGCTACTGTTGGAGCATTCACTAAACAGAAATCTTGTGTCGTATCTGCTGTGGTTGGTGTGCCCGGATCACTTACTGTTACGGCAATCGCTAATCTTGTATTGCTTTCACAGCCTGTTGCAGCATCTAATAAAGCAGCATAATAGGTTCCATTTGCTAAAGCTGTTGTTGGCGCAATTGCTGTTCCGCCTGTGGCTGTACTGTACCAAACTACATTGGTTTCATTTACCTGAATATTTGCTACTGTTGGAGCATTCACTAAACAGAAATCTTGTGTCGTATCTGCTGTGGTTGGTGTGCCCGGATCGCTTACTGTTACGGCTACTGCTAATCTAACAGCGCTTTCGCAGTTTGTTGCCGGATCAAGAATTGACGCATAGTATGTTCCTGTTGCCAAAGCTGTTGTCGGAGCAATCGCTGTTCCGCCTGTGGCAGCTGTGTACCAAACTATACTTCCTGTCGCTGGTGTGTTTACCTGAATATCAGCAACCGTTGGTGCATTAACTAAACAGAAATTCTGAGTGGTATCTGTAGTTGTTGGTGTGCCAGGATCGCTCACGGTTACGGCAATCGCTAATCTTGTATTGCTTTCACAGCTTGTTGCAGCGTCTAATAAAGCAGCGTAATAAGTTCCGCTTACAAGTGCTGTTGTCGGAGCAATCGCTGTTCCGCCTGTCGCAGCTGAATACCAAACTACATTGGTTTCATTTACCTGAATACTTGCTACTGTTGGAGCATCAACTAAACAAAAATCCTGAGTGGTATCTGTTGTAGTTGGTGTACCCGGATCGCTTACTGTTACGGCAATCGCTAATCTTGTATTACTTTCACAGCCTGTTGCAGCATCTAATAAAGCAGCATAATAAGTTCCTGCAACTAAAGCAGTTGCTGGTGGAATCGCTGTTCCTCCTGTGGCTGTACTGTACCAAACTACATTGGTTTCATTTACCTGAATATTTGCTACTGTTGGAGCATCAACTAAACAGAAATCCTGAGTGGTATCTGTTGTGGTTGGTGTTCCCGGATCGCTTACTGTTACGGCTACTGCTAATCTAACAGCGCTTTCACAGTTTGTAGCAGGATCTAAAATAGAAGCGTAATAGGTTCCGCTTGCCAAGGCTGTTGTCGGAGCAATCGCTGTTCCGCCTGTGGCAGCTGTGTACCAAACTATACTTCCTGTCGCTGGTGTGTTTACCTGAATATTAGCAACCGTTGGTGCATTAACTAAACAGAAATCTTGTGTCGCATCTGTTGTAGTCGGCGTGCCTGGATCGTTTACAATTACCGCAATGGCTAATCTTGTATTGCTTTCACAGCCTGTTACGGCATCTAGTAAAGCAGCATAATATGTTCCTGTTGCTAAAGCTGTTGTCGGAGCAATCGCTGTTCCGCCTGTAGCAGCTGTGTACCAAACTACATTACTTTCATTTACCTGAATACTTGCCACTGTAGGCGCATCAACTAAACAGAAATCTTGTGTTGTATCCGTTGTGGTTGGTGTGCCAGGATCGCTTACTGTTACGACAATCGCTAATCTTGTATTGCTTTCACAGCCTGTTACGGCATCTAATAAAGCAGCATAATAAGTTCCTGCAACTAAAGCAGTTGCTGGTGGAATCGTTGTTCCTCCTGTGGCTGTACTGTACCAAACTACATTGGTTTCATTTACCTGAATATTTGCTACTGTTGGAGCATCAACTAAACAGAAATCCTGAGTGGTATCTGTTGTGGTTGGTGTTCCCGGATCGCTTACTGTTACGGCTACTGCTAATCTAACAGCGCTTTCACAGTTTGTAGCAGGATCTAAAATAGAAGCGTAATAGGTTCCGCTTGCCAAAGCTGTTGTCGGAGCAATCGCTGTTCCGCCTGTGGCAGCTGTGTACCAAACTATTGTTCCCGCCGCTGGCGTATTTACCTGGATACTTGCAACCGTTGGTGCATCAACTAAACAGAAATTCTGAGTGGTATCTGTAGTTGTTGGGGTGCCAGGATCGGTTACGCTTACAGCAACAGCTAATCTTGTATTGCTTTCACAGCCTGTAGCAGCGTCTAATAAAGCAGCGTAATAAGTTCCGCTTACAAGTGCTGTTGTCGGAGCAATCGCTGTTCCGCCTGTGGCAGCTGTGTACCAAACAACATTTGATTCATTTACCTGAATATTTGCTACTGTTGGAGCATCAACTAAACAGAAATCCTGAGTAGTATCTGTTGTGGTTGGTGTGCCAGGATCGGTTACGCTTACAGCAACAGCTAATCTTACCGCACTTTCACAATTTGTAGTTCCATTTAAAATTGATCCATAATAAGTACCTGTAGTCAAAGCTGTTGTAGAAGCGATTGCTGTTCCGCCTGTAGCTGTCGTATACCAAACTATCGTTCCTGTCGCTGGTGCATTTACCTGAATATCGGCAACAGTAGGAGCATCAACTAAACAGAAATCCTGTGTGGTATCTGTAGTAGTTGGTGTTCCGGGATCGGTTACATTTACTGCAACCGATAATCTCACGCTGCTTTCGCAGCCTGTTATTGCATCTGTAGCTGCTGCATAATAAGTTCCGCTTACTAAAGCTGTCGTTGATGGAATAGCTGTTCCACCTGTTGGAACATTATACCAAACAACATTTGATTCATTTACCTGAATACTCGCAATTGTTGGTGCATCAACTAAACAGAAATCTTGTGTTGTATCTGTAGTTGTTGGCGTATTCGGATCACTTATAATAATTACGGCATCTTGCAAGGTTCCTGCAAGGTTCTCACAAGTATTATCACTTGCAACAGCAACATAATAGGTAATTGGGCTCATAAGTTTTGTTAATCCTACAGCAGTTAAAACACCTGCAGGATCAATTGTATAAGTAACTCCTGCTATAACTGCGCTATTTGTAATTGGCTGTGTTTTAGCTGCATCCAAATACCATGTAAATACTGGATTTGTCAATGTTGGAGCAGTCGGAGTTAATGAAGCCGGAACACTATGACAAACTGTTATATCATCAACTAAAATATCATTTACAGTTGAAGGAGGCAGAATCGTAAATGTAATTTGTTTTCTATCTGCTGCAGCTGTTTCACAAAATTGATCACCGCTTACGCCCACATAGTAAGTATACGTTCCAGGTGCCAATCCGTTTACAATTAATTGAGAAGTTGTTTCTCCCGGAATTATCTGAGCCGTTGTTCCGTTAAAACTGTACCAATAGTAAACTGGGTTGGTTACAACTGGTGTTCCGCTTAAACTTGTTGCTAATGTTACAGTTCCTGAAGGAGAACAAATAGAAGTTGCAGTTCCTCCATTTAAAGTAATGTATGTTAGCGCATTTACCGGAGAAGAAGCTTTAATTTCAACTGTCACTTCTCCTCTTGCAAAAGTTTCACAGCCATAACGTACAGGCTGTACGTAATATTTATATATTCCAGCAGTCAAATTCGCCGGTACTGTATATGTAATACCAGTCGCAAGCGCGGTTCCTCCTGTTGGTGAATCGTACCAAATGTAAGTTGAACATGCTTCTTCAGGTATTTGAAGCGTTATATCTGTTCCCGGGCAGACTGTTATTTTGTTATCCGGATCTGCTCCTATTACGGTTGTATTAGCTACTCTTTCTACGGTATGTACCCTTAAGAAATCTAACACTCCGGCAACGCCGCCAAAACGGATTCTTACTCTGTCATATATTTCTGTTGGTGAAGAAACTAAAACCATTGCCATTGAATTTCCCGGCAATAATCTTAAGCTCAATAAAGTACTAGTATTTTGAATTGGAGCTCCAACGGCAACATTTCCTAAGTAACGCTGAATATTAAATCCTGTTAATAAATTAACATCCAAAAGTGCCCCAGGTTTTGAAATGACAATTCTTAAAGTATCGCTAACAACTGATGGCGTTTTAAATTCTACGGTTAAATCAGCTGCAGCCAAAACACCAGCTCCACTATACATTGTTGCAAATGTTGTAATATCATTATCTGCAATATTCCATGCATCGCTAACTCCTACTGCAGCTGTTACAGCTCCAACAGGAAGTCCTAAATCTGTTGCTCCATAGAAAATATCACGAATATCTCCCGCAGTACAAGTTACGCTTGAAACTGATCTGTTGTAATGAGCATCAAAAACTTTGGTATTTTGAGCCGCGCTTAATATTGAAGCTGACTGAATTCTGATTCCGTCATAATCCTGTGGACCAGAAGCATCAGATGGAACAAAAGTAAATTCATAGGTATTATCTCCAGAAATTAGATTTAATAATGAACCTGATACAGACTGCATTGCTCCAATATCAACTCCGCCTATAGTTCCTATTACTGATAAATTTTGACCTACTGCTAATAAGCTGTATTCTGATCCTAATTTAATACTAACCGGAGTTCCTTTTGCAATTGGTGCTGGCCATGTTAGGTTTTGCCAAGTTGTACCCACTCCCAAAAGTCCTAAACCTGTTGTAATGGTTGAATAGGTTTGAGGATTACCGTCGATAGCATTTCCTCCGTCAGTAACTGTTCCTGTTACTATTGATCCTGATGTTTGCGCAGTTGCATACACTCTTTCTGTTAAAGACTGACAGCTGCTAAGATCAATTACGTTTATTACTTTTGTCGCTGTTGAAGTACAAATTCCGTCACTGGCAACAACTGTATAAGTATATACTCCCGGAGTATTTAAAACTCCTGTTGTAAATGGCGGTCCAGCTATAGCATTTCCTTGAGGATCAAACCATGAAATCGTTCCTGTTGAAGTCGCTGTTAAAGTAACATTTGAACCAACGTTTACAGATTCTTGCGGATTTGTTACAACCAAGCTTGGTAATGCGTTAATTGTCACCGTTACTGACTGCTGAGCTGATGGACAAGTAACTCCATTCTGTTGAGCCAGAATTGAATAAACACCGCCTGTAGTAATATTGGCTGCAGCATCGGCAGTAATTACATTATTTGACGGATCGTAGAAAGTGTAGGTTGTATTTCCTGATGAATCAAAATTGGTTATGGCATTTCTTAAATTAACACTTCCACAGCCTGCTAATGTTGAATTTACAGTTAAAACAGTAGTTGAAGGAAAGTTAACAGTAACTTGTTTTAATGTTCCGTTTACATTTTCGCAAGTTCCGCCATTTAAGATTGAAACGAAATAATTATAAGGAGTTCCTGCAGCACTTAAACCTGCAATAGTTAATGCTCCTGTTATAGGATCTTTAGTAAATGAAACTCCCGGCTGGCTTACAACAGTAGTTCCTGTGATAATTTCCTGAGTTTTATTCTGATCTGTATAATATTTAAATTCAGCGCCGGTAATGGTACTTGATGATGGAGTTAAAACCGCATCTCCTGTACAACTAGCTTCTACTGGTGTTGTAATGATAACATCAGCATCTGTAGGAATTGGCAATACAGTAACTGTTACTGCCTGACGTAAACTATTAATACAAGTTCCTCCGCGAGTTCCCTCTAAATAATAAGTCGTAGTAGATGTTAAAGGAGCCGTTGGATTAACCGCTACGATATTTCCTCCAGTTGGAGCATCGTACCACGTAAACGTTTCAGTTCCTGTTGCAGAAGCTGTTAAAGAAGCCGTTTGTCCAGAACAAATTGGTGCAGACGCTCCCGTAATTGCTGCATTTGGAAATCTGTAAGAAGCGGCATAAACATATAAATTAGTTAATACTGATGCCAAGCCTCCTAATCTTACCTCAACCTGATCGAATGGTGCAGTTGCTGTAAAACTTGCTTTAAATTTATTTCCTGATAATACCTGAAGATTTAATAAATTACTGGTAACCGCAACTCTGTCATTATTATAAGTTGCTCCGTTGTAAGTTGCTAAACTTACAGCACCTAATAAATTAACATCAGCTAAACCACCCGGTAATTCTAATTCTACATCGATTATATCTCCTGTTTCACCTGGTGTCGCAAAAGTCAAATGTTGTTGGATATAAGCTCCAAGACCAAGTGGAACAGTAAGTTCTGCATAGGTATTTATATCACCATCTACAGAATTATTTGGATTAGTAGCTGTACATAATCCACATAATATACCATCTGTACTTGTAATTTGAGTTTCAGCTTGTAAACAAGTACTAATATTATTGATTACAATAACATTAATAACTCCTCTAACTGGATTTGAACAATCTGTAACCGCATCTACAGCTTCAACATAAAAAGTTTTATTTGCTGTTAAAACCGGACTTGGTGTATAGCTTGTAGTATTAAAAGCTAAAGAAGTGCCTCCAGTTGGAACATCATACCAATTGTATCTAACTCCTGCCACAGGATTAGAAACTGATAATGCAACTGTCTGCCCAGATTGAATAATAACATCTGTAGAAGCAAAAGTTGGCACAGCTGGTAATGGACTTACTGTTAGGTTTACTGCAGTTCGAGTCGCTGTTAAACAAGTACCTATTGCAGCTTCTACATAATAATCTGTATTTGCTGTTAGAGGCGGAGTTGTAAATGAAGTTCCTGTAAAAACTAAATTACCTCCCGTAGATGCATCATACCAATTGTAAAGAGTCCCTACAACTGGCGCCTGAACAGTTAAAGTAGTTGACTGTACGCTGCAAATAGTTGATGGAGATGCGTTAATTAAAGGAAGCACAGGATTATCAACTAAAACCTGAACCGGGTTTCTTTCACTATTAACACAACCATTTCTGGTTATCTCTGTATAATAAGTAGTCGCTGCTGATAAAGCCGGAGTTGTAAAAACGGCTGTAAAAGCTAATGAAGTTCCTCCTGTAGTAGCCGCAAACCAATTTACTGTTTCACCAACGGCAAGAGAAGCCGTTAAAGTAGAAGTTGTACCACTACAAATTGTGGTATCACCTGTTACTGTTGGAGCTTTAAATCTGTAAGTTGCCTGATAAATATTAGCCGTAGTCAACACAGTCGCCAAACCTCCTAATCGAATTTCTACACGATCAAAATTCGCACCTGCAACTACGCTGGCTCTGAAACGATTTCCGCTTAATAACTGCAAAGTAACCAAGGGATTGTTAACAGAAATTCTGTCATTATTATATGTTGCTCCATTATAAGTTGCCAAACTAACAGCTCCTAATAATGAAAGATCGGCAATTCCGCCTGGCAATTCTAATTCAACATCTACAATATCACCCGCTTTACCCGGATTCGTAAATTGTAAAGTCTGCTGAATCCATCCATTAATTAATCCTACAGGTACTGTAAGAGTTGAGGCGGTTGCTGTATTACCGTCTACTGAATTATTTGGATTTGTAGAACTACATAATAAACACAGACCGTTTTGTGCTGTAAGCTGGCTTCCGGCTTCCAAACATCCAACTAAAGAAGCCGGCTGAACAGTAACTGTAACCGGAACTCTTGCCGCACTAGGACAAAGTCCGTTTGGGCTTTGAGCTTCTACATAATATATTTTTGTTGCCGTTAAAATTGGCGTTGTAAAAGTTGTTGTATTGGTCGCAACGGCGGTTCCTCCTGTTGGAACATCAAACCAGTTTAACTGCGCACCAACTTCTGAAGTGGTTGCTGTTAAAGTTGCATTTTGACCTGACTGAATCGTAACACTTTGTGTTAAAACTGTTGGTGTTGCCGGCACCGCTGTAGAAACCACATTCACCTGAGCACGTGTAGGACTTATACAGCTTCCTATAGAAGCTTCAACAAAAAAACTCGTAGTTCCTAATGGAACTGTTGGTGAATAGGTAGTTCCTGTTGCCAATGCTGTTGTTGACGATGCGGAACTATACCATGTATAAGTTGTTCCCGGAACAGGATTTAAAAGAGACAAAGTCGTTTGCTGAGTTGCGCCTGTAGAACAAATTGAAGTTCCCGTATTATTAATTGCGGGAGCAACAGGATTTGAAACATTTAAAACTACAGGAACACGAACATTTCCTTCGCATCCTGCCACTCTCGAAATACTTATATAATAAGTTGCAGAAGCATTTAAAGTTGGTGTTGTATACGTATTTCCAGTTGCTAAAGGCGTTGTAGATCCAAGTGAACTGTACCAGGCCAAAGTTGTTCCTGCGGCCGGAGTCGCAGTAAGTGTAGTTGCTGATCCGGCGCAAACAGTTTGTGTTAAACCGCCGGTTACGGTTGGCTGTGCAAATTCCAATCGTACATCGTAAATTCTTAAACTTACCAATAAACTTACGAGTCCGCCAACCTGAATTTGTACTTGATCAGCGTCTCCCGGTAAAGTATATTTTACAACTGCTACTGTATTACCCGATAACAAATTTAGGTTCAAAAGCGGACTATTCAGCGCCACACTTGAACCTACATTCGAACCAGAAAGTTTAGCCTGTATAGAAGCGTTAGATAATAATCCAACGTCTAATAAACCATTTCCAGTACCAAAATAAATGGCAATTTGATCTCCTGCCCTTGCCGTCTGGTTTAAGGTCATTGTTTCTTCTACAAAACAACCTACCCCAACGGCATTTGTCAGGGTTGCATAAGTCGTTAAGCCAGCACTATCATAAGCGTTGGCTGGACTATCTACATTCAATCCTACACACAATAATCCACCTTGGCTATTTGTTTGAGACACAGGTCTGCAAATAGTCTGCGAAAATGCATTAGTGCATAATAAGAATAAAAATAATAGTCCGAATAATCTCTTCTGAAAGCTGAGACTACAAAAAGTAAATTTTTTTTTCATAATTTGGAAGATTAGAAAATGGACAATAAAATACCTGTTGCAATAAGCACGTATGCCTACACAATTAAAAAAAAACGTTAAAAATCAATTAGTTAAACTCTAAAATAAATCCTTAGCACATAAAGACTATAGTTTAAATTTTTAAAAAAAATTATTGTTTTATCTAGTATACATATAGTATAGTTCTCAGAACTTTTATCTTATTCAAATAAAATGTTCCGTAAATTTTAGGGAATACTGATCCTCACCAATCTTCCAAATGAAGTGATCTGCTTAAAAATAATTTTCACAAAAGAAAATTAAAGTGTGGAGGGAAATTTTTAATTCAATAATATTAAATCAATTCAGTTCTTATTAGAAAGTTGATTACTCTTTCTATGGTTTTATTAAAATCAAAAACCAAAAATTGAATAAATTAAACATTATTGGGTTATCCGTTAAAATATTTTTAACAGAAAACACCTTCGTCAACAATAATGTCGGACGAATTTTGAATATTGAAAATTAAATATTGAGAACTTTTGAAAAAAGTCTTTAATAAAAGAAGGGAAATCAAAAAGATGTAGAAGTTTATTTTTCTTCAAAATAATATAAAATAAAGCTGAAATATGAAAACCTAATGCAAATTCCATGAAGAAAGTAAATGTCAGTTCCATAAGCAAGGCGATTAAAGTTATTATTACATAGTATCTTTTTGTTTAAAAAAGTCAAGGCAAAAATTTCTGATTTTTATTTAAAAAAAAGAAAAATCATTTTGTTTAACTTTTCTATTCTAAAATTATAAAAAACAAAACAATAAAACAAGGATAAAATTCTTATTTTTTTGAAGGATATTAAAAAACAAAAATTAGCAAACGAGCGTTAATATAAGAAAATACGGAGCTTTTAGCGAAAAAACATCTATTTTAGAGTTTCTAAAAATACTAAATTTTTTTATGTTAAATTTATTATTTGAAAGTTAAATATTACAATTTTACCAACGAAAACGATTTATATTTAACAAAAATAGACTCTTGTATTCTAATTCTGACGAAAAAATAACGCAAATCTTAAAATTTTAATTATTTTTATAAAACCACGTAAAAATACGGGTGTTAAAAAATATAAAAGACTAAACAATAGTTAAAAAACCAAAAAAAGGACAAACAATTAACACAACCGCTTGCCCTTTTATAATATTTTGAAAATGAAGTTATTACACGATTAAGGTTTTAAAATCGTATTAATTTGAGTAAATAATTGTCCGTCACTCAAAAAAGCACCTTGTTTTATCAATTCAAAAATTAAAGCATTTCTTTCTTCTGTAAATACCTTTTTCCCTACTTTCATTTCGATGTTTTCAGTAAACATATTATCACTCAACCATTGCAAACCATCTTTTGTTAAAAAATCAATTTCCGGAATTAACGATTTCAACACAATAGACTGAACGTAAGTATCAAAACATTGAAATAAGAAAATATGATTCTTAGAGAAATGCTCTAAAAATTCAGCTCTTCCCAAAACACCTTCCCAGATTAAATCTGAAAAAACATCAAGTTCCTGTTCTGCAACTTCCGGTTTATTTATTTTAAGAGAATCCCATTCAGCTTTATCAATTGCCTGAGTTGCCAAAAAACTTGCAAATTCGGCATGCAATTCCTCAAACTGTTCTTTTGTTAGTCTTGCGTATTTCATTCTTTTAGGCATTATACTTTACACTGTAAGGTTTAAACCGCAGCCATAAGTCTAATTATTAATATTCACTCAGTGCTAAAAAAAAATCCCGATTCTCATCGGGATTTTTATATAGTATTTAAAACTATTACTTTTCAGCAACAATTTCGTATGGTAAGTCAACGATAACATCTCTGTGTAAACGGATGCTAGCTGAATATTTTCCAATACGTTTTACGATACCGCTAGTGATGAATTTTCTATCGATAGCGTTACCAGATTTCTCTAAAGCTTCAGCAATATCGATGTTAGTGATAGAACCAAAAAGTTTCTCTCCACCAGCTTTTGCAGTAATTTTAATTTCAAGAGCTTTAATAGCTTCAGCTAAAGCTTTAGCATCAGCAACAATTTTAGCTTCTTTGTGTGCTCTTTGTTTTAGGTTTTCAGCTAAAACTTTTTTAGCAGAAGGAGTTGCTAAAGTAGCGAACCCTTGAGGAATTAAATAGTTACGTCCGTAACCTGGTTTTACAGATACTACATCATCTTTAAATCCTAAGTTTTGAACGTCTTGTTTTAAAATAAGTTCCATGTTGTTGTCCTTATATTTTAGAAGTTAGGTTCTGCTTTAACAGAAACCAGCGACTAGAGTTTTTAATTATTTTAATAAATCGGCCACGTATGGCATTAAAGCTAAGTGACGAGCTCTTTTTACAGCTACAGAAACTTTTCTTTGGTATTTTAATGAAGTTCCAGTTAAACGACGAGGAAGAATTTTTCCTTGCTCATTAACGAATTTCAATAAGAAATCAGCATCTTTATAATCGATATATTTGATTCCAGATTTTTTGAAACGGCAATACTTTTTAGTTTTGTTAGTTTCAATGTTTAAAGGCGTTAAATATCTGATATCTCCGTCTTTTTTTCCTTTTGCAGATTGCTCAATTGTAGACATAATAATTACGCTTTAGTAGATTTTAATTTTGCTCTTCTTCTTTCCGCCCATGAAATAGCATGTTTGTCTAAACTTACAGTTAAGAAACGCATAACTCTTTCGTCACGTCTAAATTCAGTTTCAAAAGCAAGTAGAACTTCTCCAGCTACTTTGAATTCAAATAAGTGATAAAAACCACTTTTTTTGTTTTGGATTTCGTAAGCCATTTTTTTAAGACCCCAATCCTCTTTTGATACCATTTCAGCTCCTCTACTAGTAAGAAATTCTTCAAATTTCGTTACTGTTTCCTTCACCTGAACCTCAGATAAAACGGGATTTAAAATGAAAACAGTTTCATAATGATTCATAAATACAATATTTATTTGTTAAAATTGGGTGCAAAAGTAAGCATTATTTTTAAATATACAACACATTTTTTCTATTATTCGTCATAATGCAAAAAATGTACGCTCATTTTAGTTTTTTTTCCAAAAAAACTATACATTTACTACTGCTATCCTGAATTTATTCTAAATTTAAATGTTATGAAACTAAACTGTGTTGTTGTAGATGATAGTTCTATACAAAGGACAATTATTGCAAAATTAGTTAATAATCACCCAGGTTTGCATTTAATCGGGGATTTTTCTAATGCAATAGAAGCAAAAAGTTGTATCTCATTAAATAATATCGACTTAATATTTCTAGATATAGAAATGCCTGTTATAAATGGCTTTGATTTTCTTGATGGTTTAAAATCTAAACCTCAAATTATTTTTATCACTTCTAAAGCTGAATATGCTTTAAAAGCTTTTGATTATGACGCTACTGATTATCTGCAAAAACCAATTGCTGTAGATCGTTTTAATGCTTCTGTAAAAAGGGCAATAGATATGCACTTGCTTAAAAAAGAAGTTAAAGAAGAAGAAGGTGAGCATATTTTCATCAAAAGTAATTTAAAGAAACTTAAAATATTTACAGCAAAAATCAAATGGATTGAAGCCTTTGGCGATTATGTAAGAGTTGTGACCGAAGACGACAGTAATTTGGTATTATCAACAATGAAGTCTTTTGAAAACGATTTATCAAAAGACAAATTTATTCGCGTACACAAGTCCTATATTATTAATATAGACAAAGTTGAACGCTTCAATAGTAAGTTTGCCGAAATCGGAATTACAAAAATTCCGCTTAGCCGAAATAAGAAAGAAGATTTAGTAAAAGCACTGTCAACGTCTAGTTAATAAAAATCGACGTTTACAACAACTTTAATAGCTCTGTACTGAGCAACAGCTTCAAAACTATTCAACATTTTCTGAATAGTTTTTTTTGTGTTACCCAGATGCAAATTTTGCGGTATCTTAATCAAAATCGTTCTGATATATTCATTCCTAATTCTGCTTATTGCAGGTTCTTCCGGCCCCAAAACAGGTATGTTAAGATTTTGGCTTAAAACCTGATACAGCCACATTGAACCTTCTTTCAATTTATCAAAATCACGGTGTTTTAATGTCAGCTTTATTATTCTGAAATATGGCGGATATTTATAAATCTGTCTGTCATACAATTGCTCCTTATACATACCTGTATAATTATGGTTTGTAACCTGTTGAATTGTATTATGGTTTGGATTATAAGTTTGAATAACAACTTTTCCTTGTTTTTCAGATCTTCCTGCTCTTCCTGCAACTTGCGTCATCATTTGAAAACTGCGCTCAAAAGCTCTAAAATCAGGATGATGCAGCATATTGTCAGCATTCATGATTCCAACAAGACTTACATTATCAAAATCCAAACCTTTCGCCAGCATTTGTGTCCCGACTAAAATATCAATTTCACGATTTTTGAAAGTATCTATGATTTTTTCAAAGCCAAATTTACCGCGGGTTGTATCCTGATCCATTCTTGCCGTTTTGGCTTTAGGAAAAAGTGATAGTAACTCCTGCTCTATCTGCTCTGTTCCAAATCCTTTTGTTGTTAAATCAATACTTGAACAGCTATGGCAATGTGTTGGTTTTGCAATGGCATAACCGCAATAATGGCAGCGCAGTTGATTTTTAAATTTATGATACGTCAAACTCACGTCGCATTGCTGACAATGCGGAACGTGTCCGCAGGTTAAACACTCTATTATAGGCGAATATCCTCTTCTGTTTTGAAACAAAATTATCTGCTCGCCCAAAGACAAAGCTTCAGCAATTTCTTCTATTAAAAGATCACTAAAATGCCCCGTCATTCTTTTTCTAAAATGTTTGTCTTTCAAATCGACTAAAACAACTTCGGGCATGCGAACATTTTTATAACGCTCTGTAAGCGTAACCAAACCGTATTTATCATTCTGTGTATTAAAGTACGTTTCAATACTTGGCGTTGCAGAACCTAAAAGTACCTTCGCATTATGAAAATTTGCCAAAACTATAGCCGCATCTCTGGCGTGATATCTTGGTGCAGGATCTGTCTGTTTAAAAGTCTGTTCGTGTTCTTCATCAACAATCAACAAACCCAGATCATTAAAAGGTAAAAACAATGCCGATCTTGCTCCTATTACAATTTGTGCTTTTTGTGAATTTTCGAGCGTTTGTTTCCAAACCTCAACCCTTTCATTATTACTGTATTTAGAATGAAAAACAGCTACTTTATCTCCAAAATGAAGCCGAAGACGCGAAACCAATTGTGTTGTTAATGCAATTTCAGGAAGCAGATACAAAACCTGTCTTCCGGTATGCAGATATTCTTCTATTAATTTAATGTAGATTTCTGTTTTACCACTTGAAGTTACGCCGTGAAGCAGACACACTTCTTTCTCGGTAAAACTTTCTTTTATTGCCATAAAAGCTTTTTCCTGTGCTTCGCTTAACTGAAGTTCTTTTTCTGATTTTTCTCCGTTAAACAAAACCCGGTCTTGCTGCAAAAGATATTCTTCAAAAATTTCATTTTTGACCAAAGTTTTTATAATTCCAGAAGTACAACCTGAAACCTCAACTAATTTCTTGATCGTTACCGGCTTTTTTTCTGATGCGCTTATTTGAAAATAAGCTAAAACTATTTCTCTTTGTTTATCATTTTTCAAAATACCCAGCAAATCAGATAAACCCTGATCTGTCTCGTATTTTGAATGCAATTTTACAAACTTAACCAGTTTGGGCTTGTAGCTTTCTTTTATCTCTTCTTCTAAAACAATAACATCTCTTGATAATAATTTTTGAAGCGTGGGCAGTATATTTTTTTTATTTAAAATAGAAGCTATTTCCTGAACTTTAAGGGAACTTTGATGCTGCAGTGCTTCATAAATCAGGAATTCATCATCAGAAAGTTCAGAATCATTTACCACAACTTCCGGTTTATGCGAAACAATAGTTTCACTTTCTAATAATAATCCTGTTGGAAATGCACCACGATATACATCACCGATTCCGCACATATAATAGTTTGCAAGCCAAAGCCAGTGTTTAATCTGAATTTCGGTTGCAATAGGTTTTTCATCCAAAATCTGATGAATTTCTTTGGCCTCATATAATGTTGGCGCATCTTGATGAATATCTAATACAAGTGCCGTGTAAATTTTACTTTTACCAAAAGGTACCGCCACACGCATTCCTTTTTTTATAAAATGGAATTCGGCCTCAGAAACACGGTATGTAAAGGTTTTTGCTAAGGAAAGCGGTAAAATAACTTCGATAAAAAACATGTACTATATATATGAATGCAAAGTTACTTTTTTTCGGTAGACTTTTGAGCCAAATACTCCTTAACCAATTTTAAAGTATGATCTATTGATTTATTTGTTGTTCCGCCATCATGTCCCGGAATAACATACTTTGGATTTTTAAATTTTAATTGAACTTTCTTGATTGATTCCTTCCATTCTTTGACATCAGCATCTCCTAAATATCCTAAATCTTTCGCTTCTTCACTTTTTATAAAACATCCGCCATAAAGAATTTTATCTTTTCCAAACCACGCTACGATATTATCTGGTGCATGTCCTTTTCCTGGATAATACACCTCAAACTTATATTGCCCGACAGTAAAAGTAGTATCACTTGGAATTATAAATTCTGCTCTTGGTTCATTATTTTTTTTCAGAATATCATCCGTTAGTTTACCAGAATATGTTTTAATTCCTTTCTTTCTGTAAAAATCAAATCCTCCTGCACGATCCTCATGAGAATGCGTACCAAAAAGCATAATAACATCTTTATTATGTTTTGCTTTTATACTGTCCAGTAAAGGCTGAAACTGTGTTTTGTCCCAAGGCGCATCAAACATTACAACTCCCACATCTGTAACCAAATACATGGCATTAGCAGAAATCAACGTTCCGTTGTAATCATGAAATGTTTTATAAACATAAAAGTCACCTGTTAGATGACTTATTGGTAATGGCGAATTCTTAGATTGTCCAAAACTATTTGAAACTATGGCTAAGAATAAAATTATCGAAGCTAATTTTCGCATTTTATTTTTTGAATTAATTTTTCACTCTTGTCCAATATTGTGTTCTTCCCATAATAGAAACACCAACATAACCGCGAAGTTTTAATTTATCTGCAGATTCTAATGTGATATAACATTTGTATTTTTTACCACTTGTTGGGTCTAAAATAGTTCCTCCGTTATATTCTGAACCATCTTTTTTAAGTCCGTTTATGATAACCATACCCAGGATTGGTTTGTTTTTTTCGGCACCGTCGCACTTCACACAAACATCTTTTTTATGATTTTCGCGCAGTATTTCAACAATCTTTCCGTAAATTTTTCCTGATTTCTCGTAAATCTCAACTACCGATTTGGCTTCTCCCGTTTCATCGTCAATGGTTTTCCATTTTCCAATTACACTTTGACTTTGCATGGTCAGGGCAAAGAAGAACACTCCGATAGTCAGCATCAAATTTTTCATATTATTTTTCTTTTTTTTGTTTTAATTTTCTGATAGAAGCGTTCAATTCGAACCCTAAAAGCAGAATCATACAGTTTATCCAAATATAGAACATTAGAATTAATAATGTTCCAATTGAACCATAAAGTTCGTTGTATTTTGAAAATTTTATAACCCAAATCCCAAAAAAGAACGAAGATATAACAAATAACACTGTGGTAAAAACAGATCCAATGCTTATAAAAGGCACTTTATTGTACTGTTTTGTACCATAACGCAATAATATTGAAGATGTTATCAAAATCATTAAAACAACAAACAAATATCGCCCTAAAATGATGAGCGGAATTCTGTCACTCAACACATCCTGAATAATCGTTTTTTGAATAAATACCTCAAAAACAACAATTATGGCAACCGTAACAAACAATATAAAAGTCATCGTTAGAGAAATAGCCAGAGCAACCAAATACTGCCTGAAAAAACCTCGTTTATCAAAAACATGTTTAGAAGATTCAAAACCGCTTAAGATTCCGTTAACTCCATTTGCCATTAAAAAAATCGATAGCAGGAAACCCGATGACAATAATCCCGAATGACTATTATTTAAGATATCGCTGATAATTTTACTGATAGCATCAAATGTGTTTGGAGGCACATTCTGCTGCACAAACTGAAGAAAATCCTCCTGAAAATTATCTATTGGAATGTAGGGAATTAGGTTTAAAATGAATAAGGCAAATGGAAACAAAGCCATAAAAAAGCTAAAGGAAACTGCACTCGCATGATACGAAAATGCACCTTCAAGAATTCCTAAAGTGTACATTTCGAGCAAATCATACAAAGAAAATCCCTCTAACCAAGGGAGCTTTATTCTTTTAAAAAGTCGGGCCAGATTACGTATTACGGGCAGTTTTTCAATCCGGGCTTCTATTTCCTTCGACATATTTTTTGATTTTAGTCCCGATAGCTATCGGGAGATTTTAGATTATTCTTTAAGTGAATATTGTAAAACCAAACTCATAACTCAAAATTCAAACTTCACTAAAAAGCTTTCAGACTCAAATCCATATTGTGAACAGAGTGTGTTAAAGCTCCTGATGAAATATAATTTACGCCGCACAAAGCATATTCGCGAACCGTTTTTTCGCTGATATTACCAGAAGATTCTGTCTGACATTTTGAACCGATCAAATTTACTGCCGTTTTTGTATCTTCATAATTAAAATTATCAATCAGAATTCTGTGAACGCCGTCGCTCAACAAGATTTCTCTAATTTCATCAAGATTACGAGCTTCAACAATGATTTTCAGATCAAGATTATTCTCTTTCAAATATTCTTTTGTTTTAGAAATAGCACGCGTAATTCCACCTGCAAAATCAATATGATTATCTTTCAGCATAATCATATCATACAAAGCATAACGGTGATTTTCGCCCCCTCCTATTTTTACAGCCCATTTTTCTGCAGCTCTAAAATTTGGTGTTGTTTTGCGTGTGTCTAATATTTTAGCATTTGTTCCTTCCAAAAGTTTCATCAAATGCTTTGTTTTTGTGGCAATTGCCGACATACGCTGCATCGTATTCAAAACTACTCTTTCGGCTTTTAAAATAGACTGTGAACTTCCCGAAACTTCAAAAACAACTTCACCGTATTCTACATGCATCCCATCTTCAATATATGTTTTTACTTTTAATTTTGGATCTACATGTTCAAATATCATTTTAGCAAGTTCAACACCGGCAATTACGCCCTGATCTTTTACAAGTAATTTTGCCTGACCGTGAGCCGTGTCCGGAATACAGGCAAGCGAACTGTAATCGCCCGGGCCAACATCTTCTCTAATGGCATTGCTTATTAAAAGTTGTAATTCTGCTTGAAATTGAGCTTCGCTTATCATTTTTCTGTTTTTAATAATAATGCTAAATTAGAACTTATTTTATGGATTTGAAAATTCCAATAACATGAAAAGTTATATCAAACATTAAATATCTCTTTTTTAGCCATTAAGATATTCAGAAAAAAAAGTTACAATTCTTAACAACACTTAATCTTTTAATAAGCGTTCAATTAAATATCTTTGAAGTTCAATCAAGCAAAATTTATGGGATTAATTAAAGATATTTACTCCGTTTCTTTTTACGAAAAATTTAGTCAGGCTGTCGCCGAAGTGTATCCTGCATTCAACAAAGAAAAATTTATTGAAGCAATTTACGAAGGTGATTTTCTTCAGAAAGAATGGAAAGAAAGAATGAAACATACAACTGTTGTTTTTCATCAATTTATGCCTCAAAATTTTCCAGAAGCTGTTTCTCTTATTGACAAAATCATAGAAAATCTAAGAAAAAACAACTTTGCAGACAGCAATCTGGCTTTCATTTTCTTTGCTGATTATATCGAAATATATGGTTTAGACGATTTTGAAACTTCGAAAAAAGCCTTCGTTTCTGTTACCCAATTTATAAGCTGCGAATTTGCCGTTCGTCCTTTCATTTTAAAATATAAAGAAAAAATGATTGATGAAATGATCAAATGGTCATTGCATAAAAATCATCATGTTCGCCGTTTGGCAAGCGAAGGTTCGCGTCCGAGATTACCTTGGGCAATGGCAATTCCGTTTCTTAAAAAAGATCCTTCTTCCATTCTGCCGATTTTGGAGAATTTAAAAAACGATCCTTCAGAATATGTCCGCAGAAGTGTTGCCAATAATTTGAATGATATTGCCAAAGATAATCCGCAGATTGTTCTGGAAATTGCTTCGGAATGGAAAGGCCACAGCAAAGAAACAGATGCAATTATCAAGCATGGATCTCGAACTTTACTGAAACAAGGCCATCCTGAAATTTTAAGCCATTATGGTTTAGAAAGCACTAATATTGAGCTTTCATCATTTGAAATTAAAACTCCTGTTGTAAAAATTGGAGATTATCTTCAGTTTCAATTTTATTTAAATAATAAAAACGAAGAACCAAAAACAGTTCGTTTAGAATATGCTGTTCATTACAAAAAAGCAAAAGGGCATTTGGCGAAAAAAGTCTTTAAAATCAGTGAGAAGATTTATCATCCTAATCAATTGACTAAGATTGAAAGAAATCAGTCTTTTAAATTGATTACAACTCGTGTTTTTCATACTGGAATACATCAATTATCGATTATTATTAATGGAACAGAAAGTGACACTTTGGAGTTTGAGTTGATTGATTAATCCGAAAAAGTTATTTTTTTTAAGTACTGTCAGACTGAGCGAAGTCGAAGTCCCACTTGCTGAATCACTTTGCGGGACTTCGACTTCGCTCAGTTTGACAAAACTGCATTTCATCACTTTACACTAATACAATGAATTATTCTAGATTTTCCTTACTTTTATAAATCAAAAAAAATAAAAACCACTTTCTTAATCTAAATTAAGTTACAGATTCCTATCACAACTGTAATTTCGTTTTCAAATCAAATCAAAATACTACATGTCAAATATCAGTTTAATTATCGAAGAACGTGCTGCCAATATTGGCAACTTTATGGTTGGGCGTTTATTGCCTTTCCGTGAAAAAAGAGCTGTCGGACCATTTGTTTTTATCGACCACATGGGACCTGCGCATTTAAGTGATCATGAAAATATGGATGTTCCGCCGCATCCGCATATCGGACTTTCAACGCTTACTTTTTTATTTGAAGCAAGCATTATGCACCGCGACAGTTTAGGAACAGAATTAGAAATAAAACCTGGTGCCGTAAACTGGATGACAGCTGGAAAAGGAATTGTACATTCTGAAAGAACTCCAGAATATTTAAGACATTCTGATAAAATGCTTCACGGATTGCAGATTTGGGTGGCACTTCCAAAAGAATTGGAGCAAATGGAACCGAATTTCACGCATGTTGAAGCAGATGATATTCCGGCTTGGGAAGAAGACGGTGTTTCATACAAATTAATTGCCGGTGAAGCTTTTGGTAAAAAATCTCCAGTTCCTGTTTATAGTCCGCTTTATTTTATTGAAATTAAAAGCAAAGAAGCCAAAAAAATCAATATTGGAAAAGATTTATTCGGCGAAAGCGGTTTGTATATTTTGGAGGGAAGCATCAAAAATGGCGAACATGTTTATGATCCAAGACAAATTTTAATTACAACTGAAGCTTCGCTTTGCGAGTTTGAAATTTCTGAAAACTCTACGGTTTATCTTTTTGGCGGACAACCATTCCCTGAAGAACATTTTATCTTTTGGAATTTTGTTTCTTCGGATAAAGAATTAATTGAAAAGGCAAAAAAAGACTGGACAGAACAGACTTTCCCAAAAGTTCCCGGCGAAACCGAATTTGTTCCATTACCTGAACCAAGAATTAAATAACTATGGATACAATCTCAGCAAAAATAGATACGCGTTTATATCGAACGGAAATTACATCCGCCAGCGGAAATGTATTAATTTCTGACGAACCCCAGCAATTGGGAGGCAAAAATTTAGGCTTAAATCCTACTGAACTTTTAGCTTCATCGTTAGCTTCTTGCACTTTAATTACTTTACGAATGTACATTAATCGCAAGCAATGGAACGTTGAAGAAATCAATATCAAAATTGATTTTGAAAGGGATTCCGAGCGAAATTGCACCTCATTTACCAGAAGAATTGAAGTGATAGGAGAAGTTGACGAAACGCAAAGACAAAGACTAGAAACGATTGCAAACAGTTGTCCGATTCATAAAACATTGGCACATTCAATCGAAATCAAAACCACACTAATATAATTATCATGGAAATTCAACAAATAAACGATATAAAAAGAGGCTATTTTGAAGCCGTAGAAGACGGAAAAGAAGCTGGTAAAATGACCTATACCTGGGCAGGAGACTCAAAATTTATTATTGATCATACCGAAGTGAGTCCAGAATTTAACGGAAAAGGTGTTGGTAAAAAACTGGTTATGGCTGCCGTAGATTATGCCAGAAACAACAATCTTAAAATTATTCCGCTTTGTCCTTTTGCGAAAAGCGTTTTTGATAAGGTTCCTGAAATACATGATGTACTTTTTTCTTAAAAGGTACTAAGGTTCTGAGGGACTAAGGTTCTAAGTTTTTTTTTACCGCAAAGCGCGCAAAGAATAACGCAAAGTTCGCAAAGTTTTTCACATAAAGCTTTGCGAACTTTGCGTTTATAACAAGTCTAGTAAATAACAAAACCTTGCGTACTTTGCGTTAAAAATTCAACGCAACGAAATTCGATTTTCAAATTTCTCCGAAAACTCGTATATTTGCGCGTAATTTAAACTTAGAGTATGACAAGGATAATTACGCTTTTCTGTATTTTTATAGCACAAATCGGCTTTTCTCAATCAGCTGAAAGTTATTTAGAAAAAATCAGAAATAATGAAGCTCTCTTAACAGCTTTCTTTCAACAAATGCCTAAAGGAGGCGATTTACACCACCATTTTTCAGGATCAGTTTATGCAGAACCTCTTTTGGAAAGAGCTATTGCAGAAGACTTTTATTTGAATCTGGAAACTATGGCAGTTTCTAAAACAAAACCTGAAAAAGGAAAATGGCAGACTTTTTCTTCTATAAAAAATGACGGAAAATTAGATTATTACGAGCAGCAGGTTATGCAGACCTGGTCAATAAAAGATTATAATGGTTCAGTACCTTCTGACGATCAGTTTTTTGACTCTTTTATGAAATTTGAACCCACTATCGCAGGCCATTTTGCAGAAGGAATGCTCGAATTAAAGAAACGCGCCATTGCCGAAAATGTATCTTATATTGAAACACAGTTATCGACAATTCCGTGTGATATGAATGTTTCAGATTTAGTAGATTTCAATACAAAACTTCGTCAGGCTGCATCGCAAAAAGATGAAAAAGCGGTTTTAAAACTTTTGGATGAATTGTATAAATCACTTCAGAAAAAAGAGGCTAAAAAGTATGCAGATGATTTCAATACTAATTTCTTAGCAAAACTGCATAAAGATTTAAAAATAGATGACGAAAAATTCACCATGCGTTATCAAAACTTTGTACTGCGTTTTATGGAACCTGTCGATTTGTTCAAAAATCTGGTAATTGCTTTTATTTCGTCAAGCGAAAGCAAACTAACTGCAGGTGTAAATATCGTTTCTCCAGAACATGGCGAAAACTCTATGAAAGATTATTGGCTGCATATGGTGATGTTTAAATATTGTCATTCTAAATTCCCAGACGTAAAATATACGCTCCACGCGGGCGAATTGACTTTAGGCTTGGTTCAGCCAGAAGATTTAACATGGCATATTAATGACGCTATTTATATTGCAGGCGCCAACAGAATTGGTCACGGAGTTGATATTGCTTACGAAGCTAATTCATACGACTTATTAAAGTATATGGCTCAAAAAAACATTCCGATTGAAATCAATTTGGTGAGTAACGAATTCATTTTGAAAGTAAAAGAAAATAGACATCCTTTTACGCTTTACAAAGAGTTTAATGTTCCAATTGTAATCAGTACAGACGATGCGGGAATTTTAAGAAGCAATATGACAGAACAATATGTTTTACTGGCAAAAAGATATCCTGATGTAAGCTACGAAACAATCAAAAAATACGTTTACAACAGCATCAATTACAGTTTCATTCAAGATACATCGGTTAAAAAACAATTAATCAAAGATCTAGACAATCGTTTTAAAATTTTTGAAGCGAAGTTTTCTAAAAACTAAATTTCTAAACCTAACAGGTTTTAAAACCTGTTAGGTAAACATTAAAATTATGATTCTAGAAGCAGCATTTTTATATGTAAAACCAGAATTAGCATCAACATTTGAAGCCGATTTTGCAAAAGCAAGTCAATATATTTCATCAATCGATGGTTATTTAGGACATCGTTTAGAAAAATGTCTTGAAGTCGAAAATAAATATCTTTTATTAGTTGATTGGAATACGCTGGAAGGTCATACAGTAGGTTTCAGAACTTCTGAAGCGTATTTAGAATGGAAGAAAATTTTGCATCATTATTACGAACCTTTTCCAATTGTAGAACATTTCGAAACAGTTTTTGAGAATAAAAAATAATATTTATCCTTTCTGCGAAAAAATTTAAACACATAGAAACATAGATCTATTGTTTCTGTTTAAGATTACAGAAAAAGCAAGCTTTAACACATAGCTATGTGTATTGCAATTAGTGAAACGCCTTTATAGACAAAGAAAAACTATGACTCTATGTGTTTAAATTAAATTCGTGCTAATTTGTGCAATTCGTGGCAAAAAAACTTTACAAATGAACATCAAGTTAATCGCAATAGGCAAAACAGACAATAAATCGCTTCAAACTTTGATAGACGATTATACCAAACGTTTGTCGTTTTACATCAAATTTGATTTGGAGATTATTCCAGATATTAAAAACGTAAAAAACTTATCTGAAAGCCAGCAGAAAGAAAAAGAAGGAGAATTAATTCTTTCTAAACTTTCAGCCACAGATCAATTGATTTTATTGGATGAAAACGGAAAAAACTTCTCCAGCGTTGGTTTCTCTGAAGAACTGCAAAAGAAAATGAATTCTGGAGTAAAAACGTTGGTTTTTGTTATCGGCGGTCCTTATGGTTTTTCTGAAACTGTTTATAAAAAAGCACAAGGAAAAGTTTCGCTTTCGCTGATGACGTTTTCGCATCAAATGGTTCGTTTATTCTTTATCGAACAATTGTACCGCGGATTTACGATTTTACGAAATGAACCTTATCATCATCAATAACGTCATTTAATTTAACTGGCATTTTTAAAAAACAAACTCTTGTTCTTCGTTTATAAAAACAAACGGAATCTTTTTGTCAATAATGTTTTTTACAAGGATTTTAGATTGAATGTAATCTCCATAACTCATGTTTTTATCATAAGAAAATGTAATCTGAGCTTTTGGATTTATAATCAAACTATCTAAAAACGGTTTTAAATTACTTTTAGGAAAATCATAGGCTTTTCTTCCACTGTAGTGTATCATTCCGTTCTTTTTAAAATACAGCTGACTTCTGTTATTTGCAATTTCTAATTTGTAAAACACTTTCGTAAAAGGCAGAAAAGCTAAATTCTTTCCAACAGAATCAGCATACGAATAATAGTTTTCAGATTCTTCATTTTGGTGCATTTTTTCATTTCGCTTTTTATCCTGTAATTTTATTATCTGCGGCATCACCAATTTCAATGGTAAACGTTTGTCAATATTAAAAATCCAATTAGTTGAAATGATAGCACTTTTTCTATTTAAATCGGCGATTGTATCTTTTCCTTCAACTTTAAAAAAGATATAAATGGGCGAATGATCTTGTACGTCTTTTACGATTGTAACATTTGATTTTGGCAATAAAACATCTTCTTTTTTTCCACAGGAAAAGAGAAGAAAAGCTATAATTAGAGAGAAATATTTCATTTTCATTTATTTTACTAAAGTTTGTCATTCCGAGGAACAAGGAATCTCACTAGTATTCCGCAAAGTAATCGTCAATCTTTGTCGAGTTTCGAGTGTGATTCCTCGTTCCTCGGAATGATAAAACTGGCGATTATAAATTCATTTTATTAAACAAAGCAACACATTCCACCGCTTCTTTCACATCATGCACACGAAGAATCTTCGCTCCTTTTGTCAAAGCAATTGTATTTAGAAAAGTTGTTCCGTTAAGAGCTTCTTGTGGTGTAATATCTAAAGTTTTATAAATCATTGATTTTCTTGAAATTCCAGCCAAAACAGGCAATTCTAAAACATTGAAAAGTTCCATTTTCTGCATTACTTCATAATTCTGATCGGTTGTTTTGGCAAAACCAAATCCCGGATCCAAAATCAAATCGTTGATTCCTAAAGCTCTTGCCTGTTGCACTTTTTCAGAAAAATAGAAGAGTATTTCTTTTACAATATCATCGTATTGGGTCAAACTCTGCATCGTCTGAGGATTACCACGCATGTGCATCATAATATAGGGAACGTTATATTTGGCAATAACATCAAACATTTTATCGTCTAATTCTCCCGCTGCAATATCGTTTATAATCGCTGCACCGTTTTCTATACTAACTTTTGCTACCTCAGCCCTAAATGTATCAATTGATAATAAAGCTTTTGGAAAATGACTTAAAATCAATTCTATGACAGGAACAATTCTATCGATTTCTTCTTGTTCAGAAACAAATTCGGCACTCGGTTTACTAGAGTAGGCACCAATATCAATAAATGTTGCTCCTTCTGAAAGCATTTTATCTACCTGAGAAATAATTTCATCTTCGTTTTTATATTTTCCTCCGTCAAAGAAAGAATTTGGCGTAACATTCAGGATTCCCATAACTTTTGGAATCGATAAATCTAGAAGTTCGCCTTTGCAGTTAATAAACATTTTGTTTCAAGTTTTATTTGTTTAATGTTTCAAGTTAATGCAGATTAGGCAAGTTTGGGAACTTGAAACCTGAAACCTGAAACATTTTTCAGTTTCAAGTTACAGCGTTAACACTATGTTTAGAAAAAACTTGAAACAAAGAAAACCTTAAACTTGAAACTCTTAAAAAATTATCCTTATTTTTGAAGAAATTTTAGCAAATATACAGCAATAAATGAAGAATACTTCCCTTGAATTTGATAATGTAATTACGGTTTGCCGAACCTTGTTTATCAATAAAATGAAAGATTACGGCAGCGCCTGGAGAATTTTAAGACTTCCTTCGCTGACAGATCAAATTTTCATAAAAGCACAAAGAATCAGAAGTTTACAGGAAAATGACGTTCGTAAAGTTGATGAAGATGAAAAAGGAGAATTTATTGGAATTATCAATTATTCTATCATGGCTTTAATTCAATTAGAATTAGGTGTTGTGGATCAGCCTGATCTTGACGTTGAAAAAGCAACTGAATTATACGATGCTAAAGTAAAGTTAACCAAAGACTTAATGGAAGCTAAAAATCACGATTATGGTGAAGCATGGCGCGACATGCGTGTAAGTTCACTGACAGATTTGATTTTGCAGAAACTTCTTCGCGTAAAGCAAATTGAAGACAACAAAGGTTTGACTTTGGTTTCTGAAGGAATTGATGCTAATTATCAGGATATGATTAATTATTCTGTTTTTGCTTTGATCCTTAATCCTATAAACAAATAGAAAATCCAAAAATAAAATTCCAAATTCGAATTTTCTAACATGATTTTGGAATTTGGTATTTAAACCCTAAATATTTGCCATGAAAAACATTATTACTCAATTCTCCCGATTATTTGTCGGTGTATTATTTATCATTTCCGGATTAATAAAACTGAACGATCCTGTTGGTTTCTCTTATAAATTGGCAGAATATTTTAGCGAACCGGTTTTCAATATGCCATTTTTAGAACCATTAGCATTAGGTTTAGCTATTTTCTTAGTTATTCTGGAAGTAGTTTTGGGCGTAATGTTGTTAGTGGGATATAAAGCCAAAACTACCATTTGGGCATTATTGCTTTTAATCGTTTTCTTTACCTTCCTTACCTTCTACTCTGCTTATTTTGATGTTGTTAAGGATTGCGGTTGTTTCGGAGACGCACTTCATTTAACCCCTTGGCAGTCATTTACAAAAGATGTTGTTTTACTATTCTTTATCCTGATTTTATTTATAAATCAAAAACTTGTAAAACCTTTATTTTCAAACGGAGTTACAAATGCCATTACTTTGATTAGTGTGACTTTAAGTGCGTTTATGGCTTACTGGGTTTTAAATCATAATCCTATTAAAGATTTCCGTCCGTATAAAGTTGGAACAAACATCGAAAAAGGAATGGAAATTCCGGAAGGCGCTCCAAAATCTGTAGTAGAAATGATCTTTATTTACAAAGTAAACGGCGTTGATAAAGAATTTACCGAAAAAGATTTAATGAACATTCCGGAAGGTGCCACTTTTGTTGACCGAAAAGATAAAGTAATTACAGAAGGTTATGTTCCTCCAATTCACGATTTCACTATGACAAAAGATGATTCTGACTACAAAGCAGAATTCCTTAAATTGCCAAAATTATTGATTTTTGTAACGTATGACTTAACTAAATCCGATCCGGAAGGGATGAAAAAATTAGCAAAAGTTTCTGCCGATGCCAAAGCAAAAGGCTATAAAGTGATTGCAATGACGGCTTCTGGAGCTGATGAAATTGCAAAAGCTAAAAAACAATACAACTTAGATGTTGATTTTTATTTCTGCGATGCAACGGCTTTAAAAACTGTAGAAAGAGCAAACCCTAGCATTGTAGTTTTACACAACGGAACTGTTGTTCAAAAAGTGCATTACAATGATGTCGATGATTTAAAACTATCAGATGTTGCTTATGGGATATAAAAAATCCTAACATATAATAACGCAGAATAAGTATTTAAAAGTCTTCAATAAATTTAATTATTGAAGACTTTTTTGTTGCTGTTTGACGTTTTTAAGTCTTCAAAATTATCTTTAGAATATAAAAAACATTCATTTTTTTAGCTTTCAAAAAAACAATTTCAAAAAAAAAGAGAATTTTAGACACAACTATTACGATTTCATTCGTCATTTTCTAACCGAAAATTAACTTTTTGTTACAAAATAAACGACTCTTCAAATTTTGTTAATCTGTATTTGGCTTTTCATTTGTTTGTTTAACTTTGTTAAAAATCATTTATCACATGAAACAAACGGCACTACTTATTATTGCATTTATAACTTTTTCATGCTCACAAGCTCAGAAAACAAGTTTTTCTAAAGAGGCTTTGTCTGAAAAATTATTGAATCTTGACGGAGGTCAGACTTCTTTCAAAAACATTTTAAAAAAATATAAAGGAAAAACTCTGGTTATCGAAGTTTGGGCTTCCTGGTGTGGCGACTGCGTAAAAGCAATGCCAAAAGTAAAGGAATTACAAGCCAACAATCCGAATGTTTCTTACTTATTCCTTTCGGCAGATAAAACAGCTGATAAATGGAAAGCCGGAATCGAAAAACATGAATTAAAAGGCGATCATTTTATGATGAACGACGGTATGAAAGGTGTTTTTGGAAAAGCCATAGATCTTGACTGGATTCCGAGATATATTATTGTTGACAAAACAGGTAAAATTGTTTTATATCGCGCTATCGAAACAGATTTTGATAAAATCAACGCAACTTTAGCAAGCTTGAAATAGTCTGAAATAGCAATTTCAATGACAATTTTCAATTTCAATGATTTTGCTAAACTTCAATAAAAACAAAAAATTAAAAAATAACAAAAACTACAAAATGAGAAAAAAGATTGTTGCAGGAAACTGGAAAATGCATAAAAATGCAGCTCAGACTGAAGAATTATTAAGTGAATTAATTACAAAAATACCGGCACAAACAACTGCTCAGGTAATTGTGGCTCCAACATTTGTAAACTTACAAGCTGCAGTAGCAAAATTAAAAAACACTACAATTGGAGTTTCTGCTCAAAACGTTCATCAGGCTGAAGGCGGAGCTTTTACAGGAGAAATCTCTGCTGATATGTTAACTAGCATTGGTGTAAACACTGTAATTTTAGGTCACTCTGAGCGTAGAGCAATTTTCCACGAAACAGATGCATTAATCGCAAACAAAGTTGATACAGCTTTAAAACATGACATCACTGTGATTTTCTGTTTTGGAGAAGAATTAAAAGATCGTCAGTCTGGAAATCATTTCAATATTGTTGAAAATCAATTACGTGACGGATTATTCCACATTGCAAAAGAATCCTGGTCAAAAATTGTATTAGCTTACGAACCAGTTTGGGCTATTGGAACTGGAGAAACTGCTTCGCCAGAGCAAGCTCAGGAAATGCACGAATTTATCAGAGAAACAATCCGTAAAGCTTTTGGAGCTGAAATTGCTGATGAAGTTTCTATCTTATACGGTGGTTCGGTAAAACCAGAAAATGCAAAAGAAATTTTCTCTAAACCAGACGTAGACGGTGGTTTAATTGGAGGTGCTGCTTTAAAAGCTGACGATTTCTTAGCAATTGTAACTGCTATCTAATTTTAGATTTATATAATTATGAAAGCGATACTTTTCAGTATCGCTTTTTTTATGTTTTAAATTATTCTTAAATTAAAAATGTTCTTTTAGATTTATAAACAACTTTTGCTTTGGATTCTTACCTTTGCAAAAAATTTATTTATGTCAAATATTTATTTAGGATATCACTTTACAATTGAACCAAAAGAACCCGGATCAGAAATTTTAATTGCTGAATTAGGCGAAAAAGCTTTTGAAACTTTTACAGAAACAGAAAACGGTATTTCGGCTTTTGTGAAAAAGGATTTATGGGATGAGAATATTCTGGATGATATTTATATTTTACAGTCTGAAGAATTTAAAATTGAATACACAATTGAAGAAATCGATCAGGTAAACTGGAACGAAGAATGGGAGAAAAATTTCGAACCAATTGATGTTGACGGAAAATGCCATGTTCGCGCTCCTTTTCATCCAAAAACGGATGCTGAGTATGATATTGTTATTGAGCCTAAAATGAGTTTTGGAACCGGACATCATGAAACAACTCACATGATGATTCAGCATTTACTGGAAATGGATGTTAAAGGTTTAAAAACACTTGACATGGGCTGTGGAACTGCAATTTTGGCAATTCTAGCAGAAATGAAAGGCGCTGAACCAATCGATGCCATCGATATTGACAATTGGTGTTATTTAAATTCTATCGAAAATGCCGAACGCAATAATTGTAAACATATCAGCGTTTATGAGGGCGATGCCGCTTTATTAGCAGGAAAAAAATATGATTTTATTATTGCTAATATCAATAGAAATATTCTTTTAAACGACATGCAGGCTTATGTAGATAGTTTAAACCCAAAAGGTATTATATTATTCAGCGGTTTTTATGAAGAAGATATTCCTTTTATCGATGCTTCATGCACTGAAAAAGGACTAACGTATGTTAAAAAGTTTCAAAGAAACAATTGGGTTTCATTAAAATACGTAAATTAGTTATAGTAATTACAACAGTACAAAAAACTAAAACAATGAGTACTAAAGAAAAAATAAGAGAAAAAGTTCGCGAAAAAGAAGCGACCGGATTCAATAACGAAATCATTGTGTACAACGACGATGTTAACACGTTTGATCACGTAATTGATACCTTAATACGTGTGTGTGACCACACATCTGAACAAGCAGAACAATGTTCCTTAATTGTACATTACACCGGAAAATGCACTGTAAAAACAGGCCCAATCGAAAAATTAAAACCTCAATGTACACAGCTTTTGGAAGCTGGACTTAGCGCCGAAATTGTTTAATTTACCAATAATTTAAAAAACATTGTATTTTATTTTATATTTGAAATAAAATACAATGTTTTTTTATGGAAGAATATGGTAAAATATTAATTATCGCAATGCCTGTTTTTTTAGTTCTAATTGTAATTGAAAAAATTTACGGCATTTACAAAAAGAATGATACTGCTCCATTAATTGACAGCGTTTCGAGTATCAGCTCTGGAATTACCAATTCTGTAAAAGATGTCTTAGGTCTCAGCGTCACATTTCTTTCTTATGAATGGATGGTTTCTAAAATTGCTATTTTTCATCAGGAAGCCAATGTTCTTTCGTATGTAATTGCTTTTTTTGTCATTGACTTTTATGGTTATTGGAGTCATCGACTGGCACATCAAATTAATTTCTTCTGGAACAAACATGCCATTCACCACAGCAGCGAAGAATTTAATCTCGCCTGCGCTCTTCGTCAGCCCATTGCTAGTTTGGTTAATTTATTTACTTTTCTACTAATTCCCGCAGCATTATTAGGTGTTCCGGCTTCTGTAATTACTATTACACTCCCACTCCATTTGTTTTTACAATTTTGGTATCATACCAAGCACATTAAAAAAATGGGATTTGTAGAGCATATTCTCGTTACACCTTCTCATCATCGGGTGCACCATGCTATAAACCCTGAATATTTAGATAAAAACCATTCGCAGATATTTATTTTCTGGGATAAACTTTTTGGCACTTTTCAGGAAGAATTAGATGATGTTCCACTCGTTTTCGGAATTACAAGACCAGCAAACACATGGAACCCGATTAAGATTAATTTTCAGCATTTGACTTTATTGATAAAAGATGCCTGGCGCGCCGAAAAGTGGAAAGACAAACTAACAATCTGGTTTAAACCAACCGGCTGGAGACCTGAAAATTTCGAACAGAAATATCCGGTAAATAAAATTGAAGATGTTTTTAATTTTGACAAATACGGAACACAAAATTCGCAAAAGCTCATTTATTGGTCTGTTACCCAAATTTTAATTACGCTTTTGTTTGTAAGCTATTTGTTTGACAATATCGCCAAAATCGGCCTTCCAAATATTTTTGTTTATGGATTCTTCATTTTTATAACCATCTACAGCAATTCTGAATTGATGGATAAAAGCAGATTTGCTATCGTTTGGGAAGGATTTCGCTTAGCTTTCGCAATCTCCGTTATTTGGTTCTACGGCGATTGGTTTGGTTTAAATTCAGTTTTTTATTTAAGTAGTTACATCATTATAAGTTATTTAATTTTATCATTTTTAATAACGATATATTTTGTAACTATTGATTTTAAAACTCCCCAAAACCAAACCATAACTTCACAAACCGCATAATGAAAAACGCTGTATTCTTTATAACTTATATTGCTTTTAGCATTATTTATTTATTGCTTTTATTTCTGGGATATGATAGCTTAGACTGTTATTTAAAACCAGCTTTAATTCCGCTGCTGATTTTAGGAGTTTATTTTTCGAAGAAATTTCAAACCAAAAAAATTCTTCTAACAGCTTTAATATTTTCGTGGATTGGCGATGTAATATTGCTTTTTGCAGAGATTGCCGAAATTTATTTTATTCTGGGATTGGTTTCTTTTTTAATATCCCATATTTTTTATTGCATACTGTTTAACAGACAATTTAAAGAAAAAAACAAAAGAAATACGATAATATTTTTAATTGGAAGTATCCTCATTGCTGTATATTTAATCGGAATGCTTTCGGTTTTATTACCGTCATTAGGCGATTTAAAAATCCCTGTAATTGTATATGCAAGTGTAATTTCAACAATGCTTTTATTTGCTTATAATGGTCTTTTAATCTGGAAAAAACCGGCTAATCAATATGTTTTTTTGGGCGCACTTTTTTTTGTGGTTTCTGATAGCGTTTTGGCAATTAATAAATTTCATTTTCCGATTCAAAAAAGTTCATTTATAATCATGCTGACTTATCTTGTGGCACAATATCTGATTGTAAAAGGTATATTAAAACTCAATTCAAAAAAAGAAATATGATAAGCACGAATTAAACCAATTATTACTATATAATTTTTTTGAATTTATAATCTGTAACAAAAACCTTTTACATTTGTGTGACCAAAACAAACCTCAACCATGAAAAAAATAAGTCTTTTTTTAATTCTATTAATTTCAGCAACTTCTTGTATCAGCACAAAGTCTACTTTGAAAAATGTAGATGATAATGCTCCGGATTTGATATTAAATAAAAATAATACGTTTATTATTACTCAATTCAGTAAAGACAAAAAGTATGGCTATGACCCTGATTATCCAATAAATATCTTTTTTAGAAATACACAGGACGAAGCCGCAAATGAAGTACGCTTTCTAAATGCTCTGGCAGGACCAAATGGAGAAAAAATCACTTATAGAAGATTAGAAACCTGCTGTCCATTTCCAACAAAAAGAAGCAATATGGGGGCAGGATTTTTAAATGTTTACGAAGTAACGTGGGAAGGTCAAAAGAAACCGGTAACACTTTATTTAAATATTTATGAAAAAGGAATTTTAATGGTTCCGATGGGATTGAGTTTGAAGAAAGAGTAAACTTCATTGACACTAAACCAAGTAATATCATTTTTACATGTACGGAATATCTCCTTTCATTTTAATTATTTTACCTTTATTATTTCAACTTGTTTATGGCAGAAAATCCATTGGTGAAAGCATTTCACTAAAATTTGGAACTGTTTCATTAATTAGTTTCATTTTACAAGTTGTTTTATCTATTGCAGCTTGTTATATTGCTTCTTATAATTTTACTGAAAGTCTTGAAGGTCGTCCTTATAGATGCGGAATGGGAATACTTGGAATAATTGTACTTGTATTCTTGCTTACAATCATACTTTTGATTGTTATTATTGTTCAGTATTTTATAAAAAGATCTTACGAAAAATAATCTAAATAAATAGGCTGTTTTCAGTTCTAAATAAATCATATAGTATAACATTCTACAACTTTTACTACTATCTATCAAATACATGATAAATATCATTTATTGTATACCTTCCTAGTTTTAATATTGTGCTAATAAAAAGCTTAATAATAATCTAACCAATAATTTTGTTCAAATACTATCTGATTATACGGAGGTTTTCGGATTCTTAAAATAATCTTAAATCTTCATCTGCTATTCATAAATCATAACTACCTTTGCAGTGCAAAAAAATAATTTTATGAACTTACAACATATTCCACAAATTAAGCATACTGACAGCGGAAACTTCTTTTTATTGGCGGGACCTTGCGCCATTGAAGGAGAAGAAATGGCTCTTAGAATTGCTGAAAAATTAGTTGGTATTACCGACAATCTTAAGATTCCTTATGTTTTTAAAGGGTCTTTTAAAAAAGCAAACCGTTCTAGAATCGATAGTTTTTCTGGGATTGGTGACGAAAAAGCTTTAAAAATTTTAAGAAAAGTTTCAGAGACTTTTCACATTCCAACAGTTACGGATATTCACACAAACGAAGATGCTGATAAAGCGGCTCAATACGTTGATGTTTTACAAATTCCTGCTTTCTTAGTTCGCCAGACTGATTTAGTTGTGGCTGCTGCCAATACAGGAAAAACGGTGAACCTGAAAAAAGGACAATTCATGAGTCCGGAAAGTATGAAACACGCTGTACAAAAAGTATTAGACTGTAATAACGAAAATGTTATGGTTACAGATCGCGGTACTATGTTTGGCTACCAAGATATGATTGTTGATTTTAGAGGAATTCCTACTATGCAGCAATATGCATCTACGGTTTTAGACGTTACACATTCTTTACAACAGCCAAACCAAACGGCAGGAGTTACAGGCGGAAGACCTGATATGATTGAAACGGTTGCAAAAGCCGGAATCGCAGTTGGTGTTGACGGTATCTTTATCGAAACACATTTTGATCCTGCAAACGCAAAAAGTGATGGTGCTAATATGCTTCATTTAGACTATTTTGAAGGTTTAATGAACAAATTAGTTGCTATTAGAAAAACAGTTAACGCATTTTAATACCTATTAATACTTAAGTTCTTTGAAAACAAAAATTTTATTTTTCTTATTGGCTTGTGTTTCTTTAAACACATTTGCTCAAGAAGAGATACCTGTACAAAAATATGCCGCTCACAACAAAGGAAAATTCTTTGTGATGTGGGGTGGTAACAGAGAAAGCTACTCAAAATCAGACGTAACTTTTACTGGAAAAGATTATAAGTTTAGAGTAGAAGACATGTCTGCTCATGATAAACCAAAAGGATGGCACGTTGATTATATCAATCCTGCTAATATGACAATTCCTCAAACGAATTTGAGATTAGGTTATTTCTTTAGTGATCACTACAGTGTTACAATTGGTGTAGATCATATGAAATATGTAATGACTCAGAATCAAACGGCAAAAGTTAATGGTGATATTAATTTACCTGACAGTGATCCTGCTCATATCTACAATGGCCATTATGATAATACACCTGTAGATATGTCTTTAAATGGCGCTATAGAAGGTGGTTATGACATGGGTGTTACTAATCCAAATGGGCCTGCTTTTTTAATGTACGAGCATACAGATGGTTTAAACTACATTAATACAGAAGTTTCAAGATTTGATGATATTTCGAAATTGTTCAGTCTTCCAAATATTGATAAAGTTCAGATTAACTTGACTGAGGGATTAGGAGCTGGTATTTTATATCCTAAAACCAATACTACTCTTTTAGGAAAAGAACGTCATGATGATTTTCATGTTTCTGGTTACGGGGTTTCTGCAAAAGCAGGTCTAAATATTACTTTCTTTAAACATTTCTACGTTCAGGGAGAATTAAAAGGCGGTTATATCGATATGCATGATATTAAAACTACTGTAAGTAATGAAGATAAAGCTTCTCAGCATTTTTATTTCTTCCAAAGAATTATTGCTGTCGGAGGTATTTTCAGAATCTAATTTTCTTAGAAAATATATTTTAAAATAGTTATCATTTATTTGGTAACTATTTTTTTTATCATTTACTTTGCGACTCAAAGTACTTTATTTACTATTTCGATTTAACATGAAAAAACAAAAATATACTTTTCTCTTTGTCACGTTCGTACTGAGCTTCGCCTGTGCCTTGTTTGTCGCCATGAAGGTTTTCCCAAACAATCCTTTTTCGAAAACGAAATCTAAATTTGAAAATAATGAACTCAGCAAAATTAAAGACGGTGATATTATATTTCAAACATCGCAATCGCCTCAATGTGAAGCGGTACGAATTGCTACTAATTCAAAATTTTCTCATTGCGGTATCATTTATAATATTAATGGGAAATGGTTTGTTTTTGAAGCAGTTCAGCCAGTAAAACTTACTCCGTTTGATGAATGGATCCAGCACGGAAAAGACAATAAATATGTGGTAAAGCGATTAAAAAATGCTGATAAGGTTTTAACTCCTGCTGTTATTCAAAAAATGCAAGAATACAGTCAGCAATTTGATGGTAAAAAATACGATGCTTATTTTGAATGGACAGATACGAGAATATACTGCTCTGAACTGGTTTGGAAGATTTATAAAAATGCTGCCGGAATTGAACTTTCTAAACTAAGAGAATTAAAAGATTTTAATCTTGAAGATTCAAGGGTTCAAAAAATATTAAAAGAAAGATATGGAAATGATATTCCACTTGACGAAAAAGTGGTCGCCCCTTCTGACCTGGCAGATTCTGATTTACTTATAACTGTAATTGATAATTATTAAAAACCAGTAAAGCTGATTTAAAGATTGGCTTTTTTATTTGTTAATTTACTTTGAAACTCAAAGAACTTTTTAATTAAAATTAATATTATGAAAGATTATTTGTTTGAAAAATTGTATGAATGTACAAAAAAACCTTATCAGAAATATTTTAAAAAAAATGAAGCCTGGAAAATTGACAAAACAGGATTAATGAATTATCCGGAAAACAGTTTGGGACATGGTTTAGGAAATTTTCTTTATAAAAATCATTTTGATATGCAGGAAAAACTGGAAGATCACGATATCATTCATGTTTTAACAAATACAGGAGTTTCCGTTTACGAAGAAATTGGAATGCAATATTATCTTTTTGGAAATGGAAAAAGAAGCTTGTATTTGTTTATGGTTATTTTATCTGGCACTTTATTTTATCCAAAACAGCTAAAATACTTTCTACAACAATTTAAAAGAGGAAAACAAGCGTATCCATTTCATTATTTGGATTTTTCGAAAATGCTTTTTATCCCTGTCAAATCTATTCAGCAAATATTTAAAATTTAAATTATGAAAACAATTCATAACAAACCATTTGAAGAAAAACAATCAACAGAACTTGCAATTGGATCTTTTATAATTATTACTTTTTTGTTAATACTTTACATTCTTTCTCATCAAAGTTCTAATGTACTTATCATAGCATGGCCATTTGCACTTTCGGCGATAATACTTAATACCATAATGTTTTTTGATTTAATAGAAAAGTTTATTCATTTACCTCAACACCGAAGGGATATTGCTGTTAAAATATTGATTCTTCTCTCTAATATTCCAATTACATTTTTTTATTACTTGATGGTAATGAATCTCTAACAGATTTTGCAATAATTTTGTAGTTTAGATTTGTGTTTTTTTAGTGTTCCTTCTCAATTACTAGTAAAACATTATGGATACTATCAAAACAGGTTTCTGGAAACTGGCTTTCATTTTAAGGCCTGATGAGTTTAAAGGATTCATTGAAACATGCCGCAGCTGATTTAGCAAACAGCTGGCTTTTTAGTGAATATGAATTCAAAATGAAAACTATTACAATTTAATCAACCAGCAATAAAAAAAGTTTTCAAAACTAAAAAAAGCTATAAGTAAACTTATAGCTTTTTAAATATTTTTAAACTAAATATTAATTTGCTGATGGAAAAACAATTCCGTTTTGGTCAACTAAATAAATCAATGATGTCATTGTTGCTGCACCCAATTCCAACTCTCTTTTATTGATAGCATCAAATTTATCATTTGCAGCGTGGTGATAATCAAAATAGCGTTGAGAATCTGGCATTAAACCTGCTTTAACGATTGTTGTTTTTGCTGTTAAATGCTCAATATCTGAACCTGCATGTCCTTTAAGGAAACTGTTTACGAAATAAGGTTCAAAAAAGTCTTTGTAACCTTGTAGTTTTTTAAAGTTAGCATCATCAGCTTCGATTGAGAAACCTCTTGGTGTAAATCCGCCTGAATCACTTTCTAAAGCAAAAATATGGTTTTCATTCTTTTGTTTTGCTACTTCTTCATATTTAGCACCGCCTTTTCCGCCGTTCTCTTCATTCATGAATAATACAACACGAATCGTATTTTTTGGTTTGTAGTTTAAGTTTTTCAAAATACGAACAACTTCCATACTTTGTACCACTCCTGCTCCATCATCATGAGACCCATCGGCTAAATCCCAAGAATCTAAGTGTCCACCCACAACAATAATATTTTCCGGAGTTACAGTTCCTGTTAATTCTCCTATTACATTATATGACTGAGCATCTGGTAATGTTTCGCAAGATTGTTTGAAAAAGAATTTTATAGTTGGATTTGCTTTTAAAGTTTTACTCAATAACTCGGCTCCGTTTGTACTAATTGCAGCAGCCGGAATATATTGCTCTTTTGGTAAATCTCCATAACTCTGTGCTCCCGCATGTGGAAAATCATCTAAACGTAAGTTTAATGAACGTACAATAGCTCCAACAGCTCCCAGTTTAGCAGCCTCTTTTGCACCGCTCCTTCTCTGGTCACCAGCACCAGAATATGCTTCAAATGTTCCTATGTTTTCAGGATTCATTGGTCTGTTAAAGAATACAATTTTTCCTTTTACTTTATCTCCAAGTCTTTTTAATTCGTCAAGACTTTGCACTTCGATTACCTCAGCAGTAATTCCGGTTTTTGGAGTTGCAACAGAACCTCCCAATGCGCAGATTGGCACGGCAGTTTTTACTTTTCCGTCTAAAATAAAGGCCGTTTCTTTTTCTCCGCGTACCCAGTGAGGAACGGTAACTTCCTGCAGATATACTTTGTCCAGGCCTAGATTATCTAATTGTCTCTTGGTGTATTCTACAGCTTCTGCAGCACCTTTTGAACCCGATAAACGGCTTCCAATATCATTTGATAAATATTCTAACCAGGAATAACATTTAGCTTCGGTTAAAGCTTTTTTGTAAAATAATTTAATGTTTTTTTCATCGTTTGACTGTGCAAACGCTGCGGTCAATCCATTTAAAACTAGAGCAGTTAAAAGAATCGTTTTTTTCATAATTTTAATAACATTTTGGGGTTATGCTGCTTTTTTGGGTTATCTTACAAAGAAACGAAAAACTAAAGAACTGTATGAGTTTTTCCTTAACCTTTTCTCAACAAAAAACTCCAACTATAAACTAAAAGGTTTATAATTGGAGTTTTTCATGGTATCAAAAAATAAAACTATTTTACTTCAATAATCTTATTTTTTGTGCCAATTCCATTTTCGTTGAAAGCTTCAATTGTAAAATAATATTTAGTTCCTTTATCTAAACCTCTAAAATCATACGAATTATCGCCGTAAACCATAATACTATTATACAGTTTATCTGGAGAAATTCCGTAATAGATATTATATCCAACTGCATCGTTTTGCTTTTTCCATGAAATCATAGCGTTTCTTGAATCTGCTTTATTTCTGTCAACTTTAAATGTAGAAACAGCTTTTGGTTTTTCTGCTAATCCGTTTCCAAAAACCCTGAAATCTGAAATAGCAAACAATCCCGAAGCGTTATGAATATTTTCCATTTTAATATATCGCGCTTTAAACGGCTTAGTTAATTCAACGTAATCATGCGGGGCATCTTTATCATTTTTAGATTTATCAACAACCAGTGTCCAGTTTTGCGCATCATCAGACATGAATATTTTGTATTGATAATAAATATCCATCGCCTTATTGTACTGAGTTGCTTTATGATCTGCGTAATTAATCTGCAAAGCATTGATTTCCATTTGTCTTCCTAAATCCATTTGAAGCCATTCGCCAGGATTATTCGTTTTTGCAGACCAGTATGTTTGAATATTTTCATCGGTTAAATTTTCAGAACCATAACAGAACTTCTCATAGACTTTCTTTCCTCGGTTATCCATTCTGTGTGTTTCCACTTCCATACAATCTTCAGAAGAAGAAACGGTTACCGGCTTTTTATAAGAAAGTAACATCCATCCTGATGAAGCTCCTTTTGTCTGATCTCTTTGAGCCGTTGGCAGCACAATTGGAAAATCTCCGTAAGAAGTAATGGAATACATTACATCATCTTTATCAAAACCGGCAGGAAACATATCTATACGACGCTCAAAACGGTCTTTAATAGAAATTTTACAGGTTCCTGTATTCCAATAATTTCCGTAATTATCTGCGAAAGTATTTCCGTGTCCTGCTCCAATTACAAATCCGCCTGGTTTATAGGACATTGGATTGTGTTTTTGATACGTAAACGGCCCTAATGGATTATCTCCTACGTGAACTCCATTTGCATAGCCTTTAAATTCTGTTGCCGGCGCGCCATATTGCATATAGTATTTTCCGTTGTGTTTAGTCATCCATGCTCCTTCAATAAAGTTTCCCCAAGGAGCAGGTTCCATATCATTATTGGGTCCAAAACGTTCCCAGCCATGAGCAGAAGGATCAAGAATGGCAACTTCTTTTATTTGTCCATAAGGTTTTTGAATATCTTCTACTTCTGTTGCTTTATATAATGTCGCATAATCGGCCTGATTTCCTTTTGGAAGCCAAGTGTTATAATCCACCTCAACACCTACTAAAGGCAGTTTTCCGCTTGAACCGTAATACATATATACTTTTTTGTCATCATCCTGAAAAATCGCCGGATCCCAAGTTGGTAACATTGCTTTATCTACATGTCGTGTCCATTTACCCGATTTTGGATCGGCCGTTTTCCAAACTGGATGATCTCTATTCCATGTCGAACCAACGTAAAATAAGGTATCGTTTACAACCCAGGCTGCAGGCGCGCATTGATCGTCATCGCCGGGCTTTCTTTGAAAACTTCCGTAAACAAAATTCCAGTCTGACATGTCCTTACTCCAAAAGAAACCTGCCTGATTGGTTGCAAATAAATAATATTCGCCTTTATAAGTAATAATTACCGGATCTGCACTGGAACGACGGGAATATGGTATCCCATTATGATTGTAAGTTGTAAAATTGTAACCAATATTGATTGGATTACAATATGTTGTTGCTGGTTTATTTGGATCAAACCATTCTGTTTTGCCGGGAATAGCTGCTTTTTGGGCCCAAATATTTATGGAACAGAATGCTAAAAGCAATATGAATATCTTTTTCATTTTGTATTCTTTTTAAGTTTATATAGAATTCATCTCAGTAAAAATGAAGCTGAAAATCTATTTTCTCTCTTTTAATTTTTGGCTTAAAAGTTCAGGTTCGTTTGTGGTAATGTAATTGAATTTATTTTGTATAATCCAATCCATGTCAGCCGTTTCATTGACAGTCCAGGCATTTAAAATAATATCATTGTCTTTTGCTTCTTTAATCCATTCCGGATGTTTTTTAAAGACAGAATAATGATAATCGACACCGTTGATTTTATCAGCTTTTACTTCTTTCGGAGATTTATTTCCTTCTAAATACTGTAAAGATGTTTTAGAATCAATTTTTCTAATTTGCTTTAAAATATCATAATCAAAACTAATATAGCAGGTAATTTTATCCGCTTTAAGTTGCTTAATAGTTTCAACAGCCATTACTGCTGTTTTTTGCCCTCTTTCTTTACTTATTTCCGAAGGTTTTATTTCGCAGACCAAAAGAGTGTGTTTGTTATTCTTTTTTCCTTCTGAAATATATTCATATAAAGTAGGAAGTTTTTCTCCATTAGAAAGCCTAAATCTCATTAAATCAACATAATTGGTTTCTTCAATAAGCAACTTATTGTAATGTGCATCGTGATTAATTACAAGTGAATCATCAGCAGTTCTCCAAACATCAAATTCTGATCCGGGTAGTTTTAAATCAATTGCATGTCTTAGTGATGCAATAGAATTTTCCGGCAGATTGTTTTTTTTCCATGCGCCGCGATGTGCTACTACAGCATTCTTTTCTGTACTACAAGAATTAAAAACAATTATAATTGTCAAAAAAAGTAATGTCTTAAGTCTTTGTATGATTTTCATTAATTTAAATTTTATGATGATAAAAAATGTCTTTTTATGAAAAAGCCCTCCGTCAACCAAACGAAGGGCTCTTTACTAATCAATAAACCAACTATTTAGTTAACTCAAAACTAACTTTCTTATCGGCAGTAGAATTTCCTCCAACGAAAACATCAAACTGTCCAGGCTCTGCTACGAATTGTAAATCAGAGTTATAAAATTTTAAATCTTCAACCGTAATGTCAAAACTTACGCTTTGTTTTTCACCTTTTTTAAGTGTTATTTTTTGGAAACCTTTTAATTCTCTAACTGGTCTTGTTACTGAACCAACTAAATCTCTGATGTATAATTGAACCGTTTCTTTTCCGTCGTAATTTCCAGTGTTGGTTACATCAACTGTTACTTTTAATTTTCCGCTGAAATTCATTTTATCAGAAGAAATTTTCAGGTTTGAATAATCAAAAGTCGTGTAGCTCAAACCAAATCCGAATGGAAATAAAGGTTCGTTTCTTTCGTCAATATAGTTTGATCTGAATTTTTCGAATTTCCCTTCTGTATTAGAAAGTGGTCTTCCTGTATTTTTGTGCGCATAGTAAATTGGCAATTGACCAACACTTCTTGGGAAAGTTGAAGTCAATTTTCCAGAAGGATTTACATCTCCGAATAAAACATCAGCAATTGCATAACCAGCTTCTGTACCAGCAAACCAAGCATTTAATATGGCCGGAACTGTTTTTTCTTCATCCGTAATTACTAACGGACGTCCGTCAAACAATACTAAAACAACTGGTTTTCCTGTTTTTAATAAAGCGTTTAATAAATCCTTTTGCGCTTGTGGAATTTGTAAATTCGTACGACTGCTTGATTCTCCGCTCATTTCTGCAGATTCTCCTAGAGCAGCAACAATTACATCAGATTGGTTTGCTACTTTTAAAGCTTCTGCCAATAATTCTTCTTTTGAACGAGAATCACGGTGTAATGTTTTTCCAAACATTGTAGCATTTGTTTCAAAAGTTTCATCATAATCTAAGTTACTTCCTTTTGCATATAAAACTTTTGTTGATGGTCCTGCTACTTCTTTAATTCCTGCTAATAATGAAACGGCATTTTCCATTCTTGTAGCAACACTCCAAGTTCCCGGCATATTTTCTTTAGCATCAGCCAAAGGCCCGATTAAAGCAATTGTTCCTGATTTTTTAAGAGGCAGTAATTGATTTTGGTTTTTTAATAACACCAATGACTGAGCGGCAATCTGGCGAGCCTCTTTTCTACTGTCTGTTGTGAAGATTTCAGTTTTAGCTCTCTTCTCATCACAATATTTATATGGATCCTGGAATAATCCTAAATCATATTTTGCTTCTAAAATAAGTCTGACAGCATTGTCAATTGTCTCTATAGAAACTCTTTTTTCGTCTAAAGATTTTTTCAAAGTTCCTAAGAAACCTTCACCAACCATATCCATTTCTACACCAGCGTTTAAAGCTAAAGCAGAAACGTCCTGAAGATTACCCATTCCGTGTTCGATCATTTCAGGAATTCCTGTAAAATCTGTTACCACAAAACCTTTAAAGCCCCATTGTTTTCTCAAAACATCAGTCATTAACCATTTGTTTCCAGTTGCAGGGATTCCGTCAATCTCATTGAAAGAAGCCATAACCGAACCTACACCAGCGTCAACTGCAGCTTTGTAAGGAGGAAAATAATCATTAAACATTCTGATGTGACTCATGTCAACCGTATTGTAATCACGTCCACCTTCCGGAGCTCCGTATAATGCGAAGTGTTTAACACAAGCTAAAATTGAGTTATTTTTTGAAAGATCGTGCTGCTGATATCCGTTTACCATAGCTTTTGCAATCTGACTTCCTAAATATGGATCTTCTCCAGAACCTTCAGAAACTCTTCCCCATCTTGGGTCACGAGAAATGTCAACCATTGGAGAGAATGTCCAGTTTATTCCGTCAGCACTTGCTTCTTTTGCAGCAATCTGCGCACTTCTTTCAATTAAAGCCATATCCCAGGTACAAGACAACCCTAACGGAATTGGAAATGTTGTTTCGTAACCGTGTATAACGTCCATACCAAAAAGTAATGGAATTTTTAAACGGCTTTTTTCTACGGCAATTTTTTGTACTTCTTTAATTTTTTGTACTGATTTTATATTGAACAAACCGCCCACTTTTCCATCTGCAATATTTTTTGCAACGTTTGAGCTGTTTGCCTGTCCTGTTGTTATATCACCAGATGTAGGTAAATTTAACTGGCCTAATTTTTCTTCTAATGTCATTTTTGACATTAACTCTGCTACAAACTCCGACTTAGGTTTAATTTGCACTGTACTTTTTGCGCTCTTTTTTTGAGCGTAACCCAAAACAGCACATCCTAAAAAAAGTAAGACTAATTTGTTTTTCATTCTATTTTATTTATTTGTTCGTATTCAATTTTTTCTGTTTCAACATCCAGTCATAAATTTCCGGATTGTCATAAACTCTTGTCCAGCTGTCATGTCCAGCATCATCAAAAATAGTTAACTGAACATCTTTTGCATTGCATTTTTTTAATTCTTTATATATTGTGACAGCGTAATCCACTTTTACAACATCATCCAATAATCCGTGGAATATCCTGGTTGGAATATTGGCTATTTCACAAGTTTTTTCTAACTGAATTAAATCTACAAAACCAGCGACAGGTACATTTGCGGCAAATAGATCCGGATGTGCAAAAGCCAAATTCCAAGACGCCCAGCCTCCTGAGCTTAAACCAGTAACATATATTCTTTCAGAATCAATTTTATTTTCTTTCTGGATTTTTAAAATCAGCTGATAAATTGATTCAATATCCCAATTTTCATCCTCTTTACATTGCGGTGCTAAAACGTAAGCATCCAATGTATGTGTTTTTAAATATTTTAAAGGACCGTGAATTTTTACTTTTTCCAGGTCTGTACCTTTTTCTCCATCACCTGAAATAAAAACTATTAATGGCTTTTTTTCTTTTGTATAGGCTGGTTTGTGTAATATGTAGCCTAATTCATTATTCGTTACAATAACTGTTTTTATTTTTCCTGTTGTTTCAGTTTGTGCAAAACCAAATACAGAAATTAACAGCAGTAATAAGCCTAGTTTGCATTTCATAATAGATTATATCTTAAATCCCGTATTTCCCTGATGCAAAACCAAGTTTTTTTAAACCCTGTTTAGTATCTGATGCGTTCATAAACAATTTCCATAATAAGCCTGTTCTATAGTTTTCAATCATTGGTGCTATTGTCCCCTGATCGATTGCTAAATATCTTGGTGTTACCCAATTGTATTGTGGAGAAAAGGCATCATAAGGCCCTGCAATTCCAACATATTTAGCTTTGTTTTCATCATATAAATAATGAAGGAATTTCATAGACTCAACTGGTGTGTATGGAAATGATGATAAAGCCGCTGTAGGCGAAATTACACCATTGTCGTTATTTGGCTGATGAGCCGTATAACCTGTTGTTCCATCAGGATTTCTGGTATAACTTGCTGTTAATCCCCAGCATTTATCTGAATAATCTTTGAAACCTTTTGGATTAGCAACACTGTACTGAACCATAATTTTAGCATGGTTTTGAGTTAACTGCCAGTAATCTGCATATTTGTCTTTTAAATTATTTGGATCTAAACCTAAATAAGAATAATGTGACCAGAACATTGGTCCTACATTTCCTGACGCTCCATTATAGTTTAGCACAACCGGAATACCATATTGAGATCTTCCGTCTACAATAGCCCCGCTTCTAGCCCATGCTTTATGATATGCTTCTGCAGAAATTGGATGAGTTGGTGATGATGCTGCCATTACATAAGTAATTAGACATTCGTTATAACCTTCTAATTTAAAGTTCATTTCCCATCCATAATTTGGCGACCAATGCCAGTATAAAGCATCCTGCCCTTGTGTATACCAATCCCATTCGACGCCTTTCCAAAGTTCATCAGCTTTTACAGCTAATTCTTTTTCACTTGTGCTTCCGTTTTTAAAATATTCTCTGATTGTAATTAATGCCTGGCATACAAAAGAAGTTTCTACTAAATCTCCCCCATTATCTTTTGTTCCAAAAGGAATTACTTTTCCTGATTTATTGTCCATCCAGTGTGGCCATGCTCCATGAAAACGTTCTGCTTTTTCTAAGAAAGTTAATGCTGTTGTAAGTCTAGAAACAGCTTCAGCTCTTGGCAAAAAACCTCTTTCTACCCCTACAATAATACTCATTAACCCAAAAGCTGAACCTCCAGTCGTAATAATATTAGCTTCAAAATTAGGATCTTCAGTTAGATATCTTTCACGTGCCAGTTTAGAATTAGAATCTGCATATTCCCAAAAATATTTTATTGCGTCTTTTTGTACCTGATCCATTGCCTCAGTATCTGTTAGAGGTTTTGTTGGTGTTGTTGGATTTGTTGGTAATGGTGTGCCGCCACTTTTCCCTTCATCAGGTGAAGAAGATGAACAAGAACTAACAGCACTTAAAAACATAATAATATATAAACCTATCTTCATTTTATCAATTTCTTATAATTAGTATTAAAAAATACACCCGGATTTTTGCTCCAGGTGTATATTAAAAAAATTTACCTTTTGTCTTTTTCTAATTTGTAAAGAGCTACCACTTCATTATCAGTAAGAGCTGCATCATAAATTCTAAATTCATCCATTAAACCCGTGTAATGAAGCATCCATCCATCAGGATTTCCCCATGGAGCTCCCAAATGCTGTTGATAACCTCCAATGATAAATTTAGAGACTTCAGAATTCGCTAATTCTCCGTAAGGACCTCCTCCAGTTGCAGGATCGCTAGCATATCTTTTTGAGATAGAAGCAGGTATATCTAACTTTTGACCATCAATATAAATGCTGTAAGTAGAACTTGTACCGTTGTAAGTCCAAACTACATGTTTCCATGATCCAAACATATTAGGCAAAACATTTGCTCCTCCATGCTCAATAAATTGTCCTGACCAAGGAATACTAGGTGTAACATCTTTTTGAATATGGTTTTTCAATAACATTGTTGTTGCTGGTCCTGTTCCTTCAATCAGTGTAAAAATATTTCCCCAGAAATCTGTTTTCTTAGGAAGCATAAACAATGACTGGGCTCCACCTGTATGTGGATCAGTTTTAATCCACATCGAAACTGAAATACTTTTTAAGTTTACAACAGAATTTGCAACAGTGTTATAACTGATAAAAGAGCTTGCAGAGCCTTGGTAAGCTTCTCCTTTTATACCTGTTCCATAAGTAACATTTGTTGCAGATCCGTCAGTTATGCTGTTTTTTGAATCGGCAATATTACCATCAAAACTAAATTTAGATACTAAATGCGCTGCAGCAACTTCATCTGAATTTTCATATCCTCCAATTGACTCATACGGAATTGGACTGTTTACCTTATCAATACTATCTTCGCAACTAGCAAAAAATGCTGAAGCTAAAACGGAAGAAAGTAATAAAATAGATTTATTTTTTTTCATGTTTAATATCTTTTAGAATTAATAACCAGGGTTTTGAGCTGACAATCCATCAGCTTGTTTAATGAATGATGCCGGGATAGGGAATAATTCATTTTTACCTTCTGTAAAAGTTTTTCCGTCGACAGCAAATGCTGCTTTAGCCTGACCTGTACGTACTAAATCAAAAAATCTATCATGCTCAAAAGCCATTTCTACTCTTCTTTCTCTCCAAATTGCTGTTCTAATATCTGCTTGTGAAGAATAAGTTGTATTTGCTAAACCTGCTCTATTTCTAATTTGGTTTAATAACGGAATAGCATCAGAAGTTTGTCCTAATTCATTTAAAGCTTCAGCTTTCATTAAGAGAACCTCAGCATATCTCAAATATTTAATATCAACATCTGTTTCCCAAGCACTTGTATATAATGAAGAATATGCTTTGTAGTTGTATCTTTCATTCTCTACTGTATTTGGAATCACTCTTCCATCGTATAAAGTCTGGCCTCTAAAAATAATCGTAGCTGCTTTTCTAACATCACCCGGCTCATAAGCATTTACTAAGCTTTGAGATGGTGTATTAAATCCCCAACCCCAACCACCAGTACCACGAGCACCTTGTGTGTTAGAGTAACCTTCGATTCCTTTTGCTGGTACAGCACCCTGAGCATAAATTTCAAAAATAGATTCTGAATCAAATTTTCCAGATGCTCTGTACATTGAAGCATAATCACTTACGATAGAATAACCCGTAACCTTATTAGCATTATCAATTACTTGCTGCCATTTCTTTTGGTATAAACTTACTTTTGCTAAAAGTGCATAAGCAGCTCCTTTTGAAGCTCTTGCTCTGTCATTTGCTCCATAAGCTGTTTTTTCAGGTAATGCTGCAATTGCATCATTCAAATCAGCTTCAATAAAAGCGTAAACTTCTGCAGAAGTTTTACGTGTTAACTGCATAATTCTATCTGACTCATTTCCAGGAACTGGTAAATGATCTACGATTGGCACCCCTCCATAACATTTTACTAAAGTAAAATACATAAAGGCTCTTAAAAATTTAGCTTCACCAGCAAGTCTGTTTCTTAGATTGGCATTTACTTTATCTAGTTTTGGCAGCATATTTAAAGCCTGGTTACATTTATTAATTCCATCGTAATTAGCAATAAATGTACTTTCAGCAGAAGGATTAGAAGCATTATAAGTCAATGCATCCAATACGTCTTTATCAGTCCCTGTATCACCTGCAGAGGATCCTTTGTCAGCATCATCAGATGTAATACTTGATAATCCGATCCATCCAAAAGAGGTCATATCCCAATTTAAGAATTTGTTGTAAATCGCTGTTACGAACTGAGTAGCTCCAGCTTCATTATTAAACAGCTCTACATCGTCTGTCGAAATAGATTCTGTTTGGTCTACATCTAAATAATCGTCTGCACATCCTGTAAAAAAGAACGCTGATAATACAAACGCTGCTATATATATCTTTTTCATTGTATTAAAATTTTAAGTTAGCACCAACTACAAATGATCTTAATGTCGGATAAGCATCAAGCTCAACTCCCTGAGTACCGTAAGGATTTCCATCTCCATTTAACTCTGGTGAGAATCCTGAGAATTTTTGTGTAATAAATGGGTTAATAGCATTTACATAAATTCTACATGCATTAATGAAACTGTTTTCTTGTAATGGCAGTTTGTATCCTAATGTAATATTATTGATTCTAAAGAAATCACCTGACTCTAAATAGTAAGTTGAAGCAACTGGTACTTGATTGAATGGTGCAGGATTTGAAGCTGTTATATTATTTGGTGTCCAAAAATCTGTTGCAATTGAATTTTCGATGTTTTCTCCGTAAAAACGCTGTGCTTTTTTACCATTGTATACTTTTGCACCACCTGTACCGTAACCATCTACAGAAAAATCAAAGTTTTTGTAATTAAATCCTACACTAACTCCGTAATTTGTTTTTGGTAAACTTGACCCTACATATTTTTTATCGGCAGTAGCACTTAAAGCATCCTGAGTTACTTTATCACCAGCTGCATTATAATACAACATCTTTCCTGTTGCTGTATCAAAACCAGCATATTGGTAAATATAAAAACTTCCTAATGGCTGACCAACAGTAGTATTATCCAATAATTTAGTATCCTGACCGTTACCTAATCCTCCTCCAATAACTGGTGATAAAACAACATTTTTTAAACCAGTAAGTTCGTTTTTATTTTGAGAAAAGTTACCTCCAATCCAATAACTGAAATCATCATTGATTTTATCATCCCAACGTAAAGAGATTTCGTATCCTTTGTTAGATACTTCTCCAACGTGTGCAGGTGAAGCTGTAGTAATTCCTGATGACATGTATGGTTTTGTATTTAAAATTACATTATTAGTATTTTTATCATACACGTCAAATGTTCCTTTTAATCTGTTATCTAACAGTTCGATATCAAAACCGGCAGAAGTTTCTTCTGTGATTTCCCAAGATAAACTTGGATCGATTTGAGAACTAATTGTTGTTCCTTCATACAAAATAGAACCTCCTAAGTAAGCATTTAAACCAGAAGTATACCCTTGGCTGTTAAGAGGTACATTTTGATTTCCTAATTTACCCCAGCTTCCTCTTAATTTTAATAAATTAACTACTTTAGAGTCTGCTAAGAAAGCTTCTTTAGAAATAATCCATCCAGCACCAAAAGCCGGGAAAGTTCCCCAACGATAACCTTTTGCAAAGTTTGAAGATCCGTCACGTCTAACAGTTCCCGTTACTAAATATCTATCCATTAATTTATATTGGAAACGACCTAAGTAAGAAGCTAATTTTGTTTCGTTGAAAACCTCATCTTTATAACTTGTTACATTAGTAGCATACTCAACATCTTTTAGAGACCAATAATTAGAATCTTCATTTACATTCTTTCTTTTTATTGTCAATTTCTCTCTTGCTCCTTTTACATAAGTTTCAACACCTGCTGTAACTTCAATGTCGTGAATTTCGTTGAATACCTTATTATAAGTTAAGTAATTAGACAAACTCCAGTTATAATATTGCTCTCTTCCTTTTGTCAATAAATTGATATTAGCAGTTGGAAATTCTTTTTCGTAATCACTTGATACTTTATTAGGATTTGCTGCTAGCCAAATATTTTTAGTGTCATCAAAATTATACTGTTTCCATGTATAATATTCTCCATTAAATTGAGAAGTAAATTTTAAAGAAGGTAAAATATCATAATCTAATTTCAATCCTCCTTGCAACATAACACTACGTTGTTGTTCGTCAAAGAAATCTAATTGAGCAACCGGATTTCCAACATTATTTATTGAGTTTCCTGTTTCACTTGCAAAACCGTCATCTCCTACACGAGCCACTCCATATTTACCATCAGGAAAAAACACAGGAACTACTGGTGATTGTTTGTAAGCATTAGTGAAAGCAGATAAAGGCTTAGGAGTAGACTTGCTTGATGTTAAACTGAAATTTTGAGTTAAAGTTAATTTCTTAGAAATTTTAAATTCATTATTATTTCTAAAAGTAGTACGGCCAAAATCTAATCCATTTAAAACTGCTTTTTCCTCATAATTTCCTAAACTAAAGAAATATTTGATGTTTTCAGTCGCTCCAGATATAGACACGTTATTTTGAGTATAACTTCCTGTTCTTGTAATTTCATCAAACCAGTCAGTATTAACAGGCTGATCCTGAGAGAATGTTGTAGACTGTAAAGCCGAATTTGTGTAATAAGCAAATTTATTACTACCTGCCATTTTTACTTTTTTAAGAGGAGATCTTACACCGCCAAAACTTTCAATTTCAACAGATACTTTATCTCCTTTACCTTTTTTAGTAGTAATAATGATAACCCCATTCGCAGCTCTTGTACCATAAATAGCCAATGCTGAAGCATCTTTTAAAATGTCATATGATGTAATATCATTAGTATTAATATTATTGATGTTTTCTGTTGCCATACCATCAACAATATATAGAGGTGTTCTTCCTCCTAAAGCAGTACCCAAACCTCTAATTACAACAGATGGAGTACTTCCTGGTAAATCAGAAGATGTCACTTGAACCCCCGCAGCTTTACCCTGAATAGCTTGTGAAGCATTTAATACTTTTGTTTTGGCAACTTCTTCTCCTTTAAGAGATGAAATTGCTGTAGTATTATCAATCTTCTTTCTTGTACCGTAACCAATTACAACAACTTCTTTTAAAGCGGTATCAGCTGCTTCTTTTAAAGTAATTGTCATTGGTGCGGTAGTTGCCGGCACAGAAACTGGATCAAAACCTAACATAGAGACTTTTAATATGTCTCCAGGTTTTGCATTGATGGTAAAGTTTCCGTCGAAATCTGCATCAGCAGTTGCTCTGGCATCGGATGAAGCAATCACTGCTCCCGGAATTCCCATTCCGCTGCTGTCAACTACTTTTCCTTTAATTGCCTGTACCTGCCCAGACATATACGCTGGCAGTAATAAGAGCACAAATAAGCTAAAAATAAAATTTTTCATACAGTTTGTAATCGTTTAAGTTAGTAGAGCCAAATTAAGCAATTACAACGTTGTAGTACATCAAAAACCACTACTACACAGCTACATCATTATGTTAAAATTTAAGCATATATTAATGATAATCAACACTATAAATGTTAAATAAATTTCCTTAACATAACGTTATGATGTAGTAATGATGTATTGTAATAATGTAAAATTTGATATGGAAAAATATAAATTCCTTAAAAAATAAATTCAAATCTTACAGAGTTAATAAAAACTTCGACAGATTTTCATCCTGAGTTAGATTTAATTTCTTTCGAAGACGATATCTGTGTAGTTCTACACCTCTAAAAGAGATATTCATCATAGGAGCAATTTCCTTTGAAGAAAGATTCATTTTTAGGTAAACACACAGTTTTATATCTTTTGGAGTGAGATTAGGATATTTTTTAGAAAGATTTATAATAAACTCATTATGTATTTGGTTAAGATTTGTTTCAAATATTTCCCATTCGTGTTTATTTACTTCATTTATTTTGATTGCTTTTTTAATTTCACTTTTTAGCTTATTAAAATCTTTCTCAGAATCGAGAATATTTTGAATATTCTCAATCATTTCACTTTGTTTGGCTATAGACAAAGATTTTCCTGCCACTTCAGATGACTTACTTTGAAGTTCTAGTTCTAAAATATGTTTTTCGTATTCCTGAATATTTAATTCATTCTCTTTTTTCAATTCCATTTCAAGAATTTCACGCTGATGTTTTAATTCTTCTGCCTGTAATTTTAATTTTTGCGTGTAACGAAGTTTATTCCATTTATAATAGAAAAATAAAACAGCTCCTATCACTAAAAGATAAAGGAAAATCATCCAAAAAGAAAAATACCAGGGCTGAGCAACTCTAAAATCAAAACTAGAAACTTTATCATAATTAGCTCCGTCATGTTTATAAATTACAACCGAATGCGAACCGCTGCTTAAATTATTTAGGACTATTTCTCCATTTGAAATTGGAATGAAATTTTTCCCTTTATTAATCTGATAGAATAAGTTTGGTTTGCTCGCACCATAAATTCCGGAAATAACATTTATTCGAAGTTCTGTATTATGCTTAATTTTTCCTTCATTTTCTAATAACTCATTATTATTGTAAGCTTCTACTTTTACTCCTTTGTTCTGTTTATTCTCATAACCTAACTGAAGTGAAATAAAACCATCATCAAGATTTAATAAATAATGATTCTGACTTCTAAAAATTCTAAGGTTTTCGTTAATGAGCTTTCCTTTATAATATTTCTCCTGAATAATATTCCAAACAAATTTATTTTCGTGAGAATAAATATGATACAAAATTCCATCCTGAAGTACCATAAAATGATCCTTGTCAATAGCAACAACATCTGATATATTTTTGAAATTGGTGTTGAATAATTCATTTTCTTCTAATTTATTTGAAATAGAATTAAACGTATACCATACATTATTAATCAGAAAAAGTATTTCATTTCTAAATTCAAAAATTTTTACACCAAAATCATTTGTAATTTTGCTTTGCTGGGTAATATTTTCAACCTTTTGAGTTTTAAAATTATCATCAAGAAAAACTCTGTAAAGTCCGCGATAATTATCAGCTGCCCAAATTTCATTCTTTTTATTCTGAGCAACATATTTAATTGGTTTTGAAAGATCATTAATTTTCAAACTCTGTGAAAGTTGTAATGCATCACTATATACCAGAACTCCGCTGTATGTAGACTGAAAGTAAGTATCATTAATTGTACTTTTTGATAAATTCCATCCGCCGCTTACGTTGTTTATTTTTGTTAAAACTCCATTTTCATAACAAAATGTTCCGTCATTATGGCCAATAACATATTTATTTTTAATCTTAGTAATATTCCATCCCTGCCCTTGTGTATTTGGAAACATTTTAAAATTACCTGAATCAAATTCAAAAATTCCGTGATTTGAAGCAATCAAATAACCTTTATCAATAGTAGCAACTGAATATACAGACCCTAAGATTCCAGAATTATCATAAAAGAATGAAATTGGAGAATTAACCTCAACGTGTGCAAGTCCATTATCAAGACCAAGCCATAAATCTTCTTCTTTATCGAAACCAATACTTAAAACCGAATTGTTCATTAAAACATTATTTCGGTCAATATTTTTAAAAGTATTAGTATTGAAATCATAAATAAAAACTCCTTTATTCCCTGTGCCAACAACAAGTTTATTGTTTTTAATGAATTTGGCAACATTAATTCCGTTTGATTTTAATGTTTCATTTAAAGGATTTGCCCAAGGTTTTAAAGTATTATTTTCAGCAATGAAAACTCCTTTTTTTTGTGTAAAAATATAGGTTTGTCCTTTGTATTTTTCGATGGCATGAACTACAGTGTTTTTTAAAATTCCCCAGCCTTTTGGGCTTGAAATTTTAGAACCATTCATTTTATAAAGACCTTTTTCTACCGAGGCAACATATAGATTATTATCAACTACAAAGCAGTAAGAGATTAAAAACGGAAACTGAATTTTTCGGATGTTTTTTCCATCATAAATAAAAACATCGTTGAAAGATTGAAAATACAGTGAACCATTAAATCTGAAAATTTTCCAGATTTCTTCATTATCTTTTTCAGCAAATAAGCGAAGATTTTTGGTAATAGAAACGTAACGCATTTTACCATTTTCCCGGTACCAATATCCAAATTCTTTGTATGAGCCTGAATAAATTCGATCTCCTTCAATTAAAATCGAACGAATGATCGTTTTATTTGGAAGAGAATATTTTTCCCAAACTACGCCGTCATATCGCAGCAAATAGTGATTGTTAGCAAAATACATTGCTTTGTCTTTACCCTGAGCAACATTCCAAATTTGATTATCGCCCTGGTAATCTGATTTATTATAATTTTCTACGAAAGGAAGTAATTCTTGTGCTTGAATATGAAAAGCAATGAAAAAGAAGAAAAATGATTTTAAAAGTATCGTTTTCAAGATATTCGGATTTAAATTCAAAGATACTGACAAATATTTAAACTAAAAGCATAAAAAAAGCTCCTGCTTAGAGGAGCTCATAAAAGTGTTTTCTTAATTTAATTCTCTAATAATTGATAAACCTGATTAGCAATTTCATATTCCTCATCAGTTGGAACAACTAAAACTTTTACAATTGAATTTGTTGAATTAATTTCTCTTATTTCTTTAGAACGAATTTGATTTTTTTCTTTGTCAATTTCAATTCCGAAATAATCCATATCTGTACAGATTAATTTTCGCATATAAGAAGAATTTTCTCCAATTCCAGCAGTAAATACAATTGCGTCTAATCCGTTTAAAGCTGCGGCATATGAACCAATTGTTTTTTTGATTCTATAGGCATTCATCAATAAAGCAAGCTGGCAGTCCTTGTTTCCTTCCTCGGCTTTTGCTTCAATATCTCTAAGATCGCTGTATCCTGTTAAACCAAGCATCCCGCTTTGTTTTAATAAAATAGAATTTACTTCATCCGGAGAGTAACCCAGGTTTTTTACCATATAGAAAATTACCGACTGATCGATATCTCCTGCTCGGGTTCCCATAACTAAACCATTTGCTGGAGAGAATCCCATTGTTGTATCTATACTTTTTCCATCTTGTACAGCAGTCATACTACAGCCATTTCCTAAGTGAATTGTTATTATTTTAGAATTCTTTTCTAAATAACCAATTGCTTTTTCAGAAACGTATTTATGACTCGTTCCATGAAATCCATACACGCGCACTTTATGCTCTGTCAAAAGATAATTTGGAATGGCATATTTATGTGCTTCAACCGGAATTGTCTGATGAAAAGCGGTATCAAAAACGGCAACTTGTTTTGCCGATGCAAAAATTTCTTCGGCTACATTAATTCCAACCAAATGAGCCGGATTATGAAGCGGAGCTAATTCTGAAAGTTCTTTTATTTTTTCTTTTACTTCATCAGTAATTATAGTTGTATCAGAGAAATAACTTCCTCCGTGAACCACTCTGTGCCCAACTGCGGCAATTTCTGAAGTTGATTTTATTACACCTTTTTCAGGATCAAGAAGCATATCTGCAACTTTCTGTAATCCTACTTTATGAGTAAGAATTGGCAGTATTTCTTCGTGAGAGTTTAACGCTGTTTTAAATGTAATGTTGGATGTTTCTAAACCAATTCTGTCAATCATTCCCGAACAAATTACTTCATTTGTTGGCATAACCATTAATTGGTATTTAATAGATGAACTTCCTGAATTTATAATTAGTATTTTCATTTTTTTAGAAGCTAAGATTCTAAGGTTTTAGTTTATTATTTAATTTTTAATTCTCAATTTTTATTGATTATAATCCTTGTGCCTGAATTGCCGTAATTACAACAGTATTAATAATATCATCAACTGTACAGCCTCTGCTTAAATCGTTTACAGGTTTATTTAAGCCTTGTAACATTGGACCGATTGCTAAAGCTCCGGTTTCTCTCTGCACAGCTTTATATGTATTATTTCCTGTATTTAAATCCGGGAAAATAAGTACGCTGGCTTGTCCTGCCACTTCAGAATCCGGCATTTTGCTTTTTCCAACGGCACGGTCTACAGCCGCATCATATTGAATTGGGCCTTCAATTTTCAAATCCGGGCGTTTTTGTTTTACAATTTCTGTAGCAGTTCTGACTTTATCTACTTCATCTCCTTTTCCTGATGCTCCTGAAGAATATGAAAGCATAGCAATTTTTGGTTCAATTCCGAAAGCTGAACTTGATTCTGCCGATGAAATCGCAATTTCTGCCAATTGTTCTGCAGTTGGATTCGGATTTATGGCACAATCTCCAAAAACAGAAACCCTGTCTTCTAAACACATAAAAAATACCGATGAAACTACAGATGAATTAGGTTTTGTTTTAATGAATTGAAGCGCTGGTAAAATCGTATGCTGCGTTGTGTGTGCCGCACCAGAAACCATTCCGTCGGCATGGCCTTTGTACACCATCATAGTTCCAAAATACGAAACATCTTCCATTAAATCCCTTGCCATTGTTATACTTACGTTTTTAGCTTTTCTTAACTCATAATACGTATTGGCATAATCTTCGTAAAGTTCAGATTCTATTGGATTAATGATATTTACTTTTGAGAAATCAAGCGAAATTCCCAATTCTGTTACTTTGCTTTCAATTTGTTTTTTGTCTCCAATAATCGAAATATCCACAACATCCATTGCCAAAAGTCTTGATGCTGCTATAATAATTCTATCATCGTTTCCTTCTGGCAGAACAATATGTTTACGATGCTGTCTGGCTCTTTTAACCATATTATATTGAAACATTTTTGGCGTCATGCCTTCTGCTTCAAAAGTGATTAATTTTTCAGCTAAAGCGTCATTATCAACATATTTTTCAAATGTCGTTATTGAGGTTTCAATTTTATGCGTGTTGTTAGCATAAATCTCTGATTTTATGGCTCCAATTCTGTTTGTAATGTGATAAGTTCCGCCATCAACAGCAATAATCGGAACAATAGCCGAAAGTCCTTCAATTAGTTTTAAAATACTTTCTTCGGGAACAATATTTCCTGTTAAGATGATTCCGGAAATGGTTGGGTAATTGGCAGATTCATTAGCTTGTAAAGCTCCCAGAATAATATCCGAACGATCTCCCGGTGTAATCACCAAAGCGTTGTTATTTAGATGAACTAAATAATTATGCAATTGCATTGCTCCCACACTAAAATGACCAATTTCATTGTTCAGATAATTTTCTCCAAACAAGACTTTTGCATTCAGTTCGTTTACAATTTCCTGCATGGTTGGATTGTTTAAACTCGAAATAAGCGGAATTGTATTAATTAACACGCTTGGCGGCAAGCTTTTTTGAAGGCTTTTGGTAACCAGTTCAATATTTTCCGGCTGTACTTTATTGGCAAATACAGATAAAACTTCAACTTCTTTTACCTTAAAAGAATCGTAAACAAGATATAAACTGTCAACCAGTTCTTCTAAGGTTTTTCCAACTCCCGAGCCAATAATAATGGTTGGAATTCCGAGATTTTTTGCTATTAAAACATTCAAATCCAGTTCGATTGAAGTACCTTCTCCTGTAAAACTTGTTCCTTCAACTAAAACAAAATCGAAACGTTCTTCAAGCTTTTTATATTTTTCAATAATTAAGTCTAAAACCTCACCTATCTTTCCCTTATTTTTCTTTTTAATCAATTTACTTTTTGTGATAGCATAAGCATCTTCAAAATGAATATCGAGATTAAAATAAGACAAAACTGTCTCAATGTGATTATCAACCTCTCCGTCAACAAAATCTTCAATTATTGGTCTGAAATACCCCACTTTAGCCGTTTTACCAATCAAAATACTCATCAAGCCAAGAGTAATAATCGACTTTCCGCTGTTTTGATCGCTTGTGGCTATATACACCGCCTTACTCATAATTTTTTATATTAATTCGAAATTTTTCATATCTGAAACAAACATTAAAACCAACGTCGTTTCTTGAAATAGATTATCAACCCTATAACCAACAAAAACATGACAGCCATAACGACAAAATAACCATTTTGAGTTTTAAGTTCCGGCATGTTTTCGAAGTTCATTCCATAAACCCCAACGATAAATGTCAGCGGAATAAATATGGCTGAAATAATAGTCAAGGTTTTCATGATTTCATTCATTTTTCGGCTTTGTTCCGAAAAATAAAAATTTGAGGCACTTTCTAATGCGCTCATGTCTGATTCTATCTGCTCTAATAGCTCTAAACTTTTTTGATGAAGTCGGATAAAGAAATTAAATGTTTCTTTCTGAATCAAACCATTTTCGTCTTCGTCGTCTTTTTTAGTTTTTAAATAATACAATGAATCACGAAGCGGAACAATCGAACGTTTTAAAAAGTTTAAATTATCACGATGGTTTTCGATTTTTTCTAAAATAACCGGATCAGCGCCTTTTTTGGTCATATTGATTAAATCTTCAATCTTATCTTCTTCATTTTCAATTGTAATGTAGAAGTTTTCCATTACAGCATCCAAAAGAAGATATAATAGATAATCTACTTTTTTAGTTCTTACAATTCCGGCATGAGTTCTAAGACGCTCTCTAATGTGGGTGAAAAAATCGCTTCGCTTTTCCTGAAACGAAATTAAAATTCCTTCTTTTAGAATAAAACTGATTTGCTCTACACTAATATTATCCGAATATTCAGAAGGCAAAAGTGATTTAATATTAAAAAATAAAATGTTTTGCTGTTCTTCTAACTTTGTTCTTTTAGTTGTATTTAGAATATCGGCAAGTAAAAAATCGTCTAATTTAAAATGTGCACCAATTGTTTTAAGTAAACTAATATCGTTTAAACCGTGAACATTAAGCCAGTTATTTTTAGAATAATCAAAACAGGAATTTAAAGCCAGAACTGTAAACTTATCATACTCAACAACATCAGTATCATCATATACAAAAAGCTGCATTTCGGTTTCGTGTTCTTTATGCGAGCCCGTATATTCTAAAGTTATGTGCTGAAGCTTTCTTCCCTTTTTGTATTTAATCTTTCTCATTCAAAAAAATTTACAATAGTAATATTACGAAAAAGAATCTGAATGGGAAATGACAATTGTCATTTTGATCGGAAAGATTTAATAAATAGATTGATTCTAAAAAAGTAATCTTTTTACTACTTTTTAAGTTTAAATCCAAAAAAAAACCGAGTCATTTCTAACTCGGTTTTTCATTATGGTTAAAGAAGAATTATTTTACTTCTTCGAATTCAACGTCTTCAACATTGTCTCCAGACTGCTCTTGTTGTGGAGCAGCTTGTTGACCTGCTTGATCACCACCTTGAGCATACATTGCTTCAGTAGCTGTTTTCCAAGCTGCATTTACATTGTCTAATCCTTTTTGGATTGCATCAAGGTCTTGAGATTGGTGCGCCATTCTCAATTCAGTTAAAGCATATTCGATAGCTGTTTTTTGATCGTCTGTCAATTTATCTCCCAATTCTTTCAATTGACTTTCAGTTTGGAAAATAGTACTGTCAGCTTCGTTTAATTTCTCAGCTCTTTCTTTTGCAATTCTATCTGCATCAGCATTAGCTTCAGCATCTTTTTTCATTCTTTCGATTTCTTCAGCTGTTAATCCAGAAGAAGCCTCGATACGAATATCGTGAGATTTTCCAGTTCCTTTATCAGTTGCAGAAACTTTGATGATACCATTAGCATCGATATCGAAAGTTACTTCGATTTGAGGAACTCCTCTTGGTGCTGGCGGGATACCATCTAAGTGGAAACGACCGATAGTTTTGTTATCAGCAGCCATTGCTCTTTCTCCTTGTAATACGTGGATTTCAACAGATGGTTGAGAATCAGCAGCAGTAGAGAATACTTGAGATTTTTTAGTTGGGATAGTTGTGTTAGCCTCAATTAATTTAGTTAAAACACCACCCATAGTTTCGATACCTAAAGAAAGAGGCGTTACGTCAAGTAACAATACATCTTTTACATCTCCAGATAAAACTCCACCTTGAATAGCAGCTCCAATAGCCACAACCTCATCAGGGTTAACACCTTTAGAAGCTTTTTTACCAAAGAATTTTTCAACTTCATCAGCGATTCTTGGCATACGAGTAGAACCTCCTACAAGGATTACTTCGTCGATATCAGATGTCGATAAACCTGCATCCTTTAATGCTTTAGCAACTGGCTCCATAGAACGTTTTACTAAAGAATCAGATAATTGCTCAAATTTAGCTCTGGTTAATTTTTTCACTAAGTGTTTTGGTCCAGAAGCAGTAGCAGTTACGTAAGGTAAGTTTACCTCAGTCTCAGCAGAAGAAGATAATTCAATTTTAGCTTTCTCAGCAGCTTCTTTTAGACGCTGTAATGACATTGGGTCTAAACGTAAGTCAATACCTTCTTCAGATTTGAATTCGTCAGCTAACCAGTCAATAATAACTTGGTCAAAGTCATCACCACCTAAGTGAGTATCACCGTTTGTAGATAATACTTCAAATACACCGTCTCCTAATTCAAGAACAGAGATATCAAAAGTACCTCCACCTAAATCGTAAACAGCAATTTTTTGATCAGTTCCTTTTTTGTCTAATCCGTAAGCAAGTGCAGCAGCAGTTGGCTCGTTGATGATACGCATAACTTTAAGACCAGCGATTTCACCAGCTTCTTTTGTAGCCTGACGCTGAGCATCGTTAAAGTAAGCAGGAACAGTAATAACTGCTTCAGATACTGTTTGACCTAAATAGTCTTCAGCAGTTTTTTTCATTTTTTGAAGTGTCATTGCAGACAATTCTTGTGGAGTATATAAACGACCATCAATATCCACACGTGGAGTATTATTGTCACCTTTTACCACTTTGTAAGGAACTCTTTTTGCTTCACCTTCAGTTTCTGCAAAAGTGTGTCCCATAAAACGTTTAATAGAAGCAATCGTTTTTGTAGGATTCGTTACTGCTTGTCTTTTTGCAGGATCACCTACTTTAATTTCGCCACCTTCAACAAAAGCGATGATAGATGGTGTAGTTCTTTTTCCTTCTGCGTTAGGGATAACAACTGCTTCGTTACCTTCCATTACAGAAACACAAGAGTTCGTCGTACCTAAGTCAATTCCGATTATTTTACCCATTTTTTATATATTTAATTTTGATTTAAATTTTATAACTCAGGTGGCATAAGTCAATCTTTGTGCCAATATAAAAAACCAAAGTAAAATGTCAGTTTTGCTATTGGCACACGAATAATCATCTGACAACATGACATTTTTAAAGACTGACAACTGTCGTATAATATTATAAATATGTCATAATTAAGGAGCTGTTTCCCGCTATCCGCTATATCTTTTATGCCGAACCCCGGCACAAAAGGATGCCGCTTCTATCGGGGCTAGGACATTCGTTTTCATTAGAACATTTGCTCTTACCTAATCAGAATAATTTTTAATTAAATATTGAATTAAGTACATTAGCATTTTTCTAAATCCAAAAAATGGAAAATTACAGCATCATTATATTTATACTTGCCATCGTAATTGGTTTATCTGCCTTTGCTGATAAAGCAAAACTGCCCTACCCGATTCTTCTGGTAATTGTCGGAATCGCAATTGGATTTATACCAACAATGACAGAAATCCAGATCAATCCGGAGATTATCTTTTTGATATTCCTGCCTCCATTATTATATGATGCTTCGTTTAATATTTCGCCCAAAGATTTCAAAACTAATCTTAATACAATCAGCACACTTGCGATAACTTTGGTTTTCCTAACAACATTTTGGATTGCCGTTGTAGCACATTATATGATTCCAAATATAACCTGGCCGCTGGCGTTTGTAATTGGTGCAATACTTTCTGCAACCGATGCCGTTGCCGCAGTAAGCATCACAAAGGGACTCGGAATATCACATAAAACCATAACTATTCTGGAAGGCGAAAGTCTTATAAACGATGCATCAGCACTTGTTGCCTATCGTTTTGCAGTTGCTGCCGTAATGGGATCTGCTTTTGTGATTTGGAAAGCAACTCTGCAGTTTATTTTGCTCTTAGGAGGTGGTTTTCTTGTTGGTATGATAATCGCTAAAATCCTTGCCTTTATATTAAAAAGAGTACATAAAAATACAAATGTAACCATCAGCTTCATGCTGTTGATGCCATTTGTAGCGTATCTAGTTGCAGAACAATTTCATGTTTCAGGAGTAATAGCTGTTGTAGTTTCCGGCTTGTCAATTGCTCGTTTTAGCAAAAAAATATTCCCCGAAAACTTAAAAAACAGTTCCCGAAGTCTTTGGGATATCATTATCTTTTTATTAAACGGATTAATCTTTATTTTGATTGGTCTTAATTTCAGATATGTATTAAAAGATATCGAAAACGATATGCTTCTGCCTTATATCGGCTATGCATTTATCATTACGATTGTGACATTGTTGATCCGGTTTGTTAGAATTTTTCTTCAAAAAATCAATCTCCAGAAAGCTTTCAAAAAAACTCGTAATGGAAAAAGAAAAGTCAGCGAAGATGCTCTTCTGGATTTTAACAACAGTATAATTTTAGGATGGTCTGGAATGCGTGGTATTGTATCTCTTGCCATTGCCATCGGACTTCCGAGAGTTTTGGAAGACGGCAGTCCGTTTCCTGAACGAAATACAATTATATTTATTTCTGTGGCAGTAGTATTAATAACTCTTATCGGACAAGGACTTACACTTCCGTGGATAGTAAAAAAACTAAACACACGAAAAGAAGTTCAAAATTAAGTACATTCGTAAAAAAAACTATGAATGAAAAATACCCATTAGTATTAGACCGAATACAATCAACATTAATTGATTCTGTACTGATAATTGCCTGCATGATTGTTATTTCGGATGTTTTATCAAGTTTTAAAAATGTTCCGGATTCTTTAAGAATGGTTTTGCTGATATCCCTGTTTTTATATGAACCAATTGCAACAACATTTGGCGGAACAATTGGAAATCATATAAAAGGAATCAGAGTTCGAAAAAACTCAAATGAAGACATGAAAATTAATATTTTTCAGGCATTTATTCGATATTTCTTAAAGCTATCATTAGGCTGGCTTTCTTTTATTACAATTTTCTCAAGTAATAAAACAAGAGCAATTCATGACGTAATAAGCGACACAGTAATGATAAAAATTGAACCAATCCAGATCAAAAAATAAATAAAAAATAATGAGCGAAGAATTACAAAGCCAATTTGAAGAATTTGAAAAACCTGCTGTCATCCGAAGAAAACTTTTACCATGGTGGATTAAAACTTTTTGCTGGATTTTTATGATTATGGGAGTTTGCAGTATAGGAGCAGTAATTGCAAGTGCTTTTTTAACCAACGTAAGTTTATCTCTTTACGGCTTCTCCAGCAATACAGCATATTCTGGAGTTGGAATGTTTATAATTGCAGTAATCATATTTAAAAGCTTTGCTGCTTATTCTTTATGGTTTGAAAAATCAAACGCCATAATAATTGCTAAAATTGATGCCATTATTGGAATTGTCATTTGTATTGCTTCAATGTTTATGAACACACCCGATAATGGAAATCTTTCTTTGAGATTAGAAATTCTTCTATTAATTCCTTATTTTATCAAAATAAATAAAATTGAATACGAATGGGATAATTTAGAAACCATTTAATTTAAAACTTTAAAAAAATGACTTCAGAAATTCTTTCTACAACACCAGATTCAGAGATTGTTACGACAAGAATTCTGAATTTTCCGCAAGAGATTGTTTTTAAAGCGTGGAGCGATCCTGAGCATTTAAAAAACTGGTGGGGGCCAAAAGGATTTACCAACACTTTTCATGAATTTAATTTTTGTGAAGGCGGAAAATGGAGTTTCATCATGCATGGCCCCGAAGCGGGAAATTATGCAAACGAATGTGAATTTATAAAAATAGAAAGACCCAATTTAATAGCCTGGAAACGTCATTCTAAACCGCTTTTTCAAATCCTGACAACTTTTGAAACCGTTGGCGAAAACCAAACAAAAGTGGTTTTTAAAATGCTTTTTGAAACCGAAGATGAATGCCAGAAATTGAAACCTTACGTGGTCGATAAAAATGAAGAGAATTTTGACAAGCTTGAAGTAGAATTATCAAAAATGAAACTTTAGCAAACTCATTTTTTATTCGTAATTTCGGTTTCTCATTAAAATTATAACTATAAAATGGCTTCATTTACAAAAGAAATTTCTTTTCGCTGGTCAGATCTTGACCCAAATTTTCACGTTCGTCATAGTGCTTATTACGATTTTGGTGCACAGCATCGTATCGAAATCCTTGAAGAACTTGGCCTAACTTTAAAAGTGATGCAAACACAAGGTTTCGGACCTGTTTTATTTAGAGAAGAATGTGTTTTTAGAAAAGAATTAAAACTTTCAGATAAAATATTTATTCATACCAAAACATCAAAAATGAAAGCCGATGCTTCGCGCTGGTCAATCATTCACGAATTTAGAAGAGAAGATGATACACTTTGTGCAACCATAACGGTTGACGGTGCATGGATGGACACGAAGTTGAGAAAACTAGCTTCTCCAACTCCCGAGATTGCAATTCAGGCATTAAGCATTTTTCCAAAAAGTGATGATTTTGTTGGATTGTAAAACAAAATACAAATGAAATATTCGATAGCGTTTTTAATTTTTCTAGTCGCTTTTACAAGCTGCGAGTCCCGTAAATCCTCAAAGGAAACCCTTACTCAAGAAGTATCCAAAACTCCAAAAGAAGTTGTTACAGCTTATTTAGCCGCAACAAATCGTTTTGATTTTAAAGCCGCTAAAGAATTTGTAATTACTAACAAAGAAAACCTGATGGCTTTAGAAGATCTTAAAAAAATGGAAAAAAGTATTCCTGATGATCAAAAAGCCAGATTTTTAGACAAAGAAAAAGACGCAGTTTATTTCGAAAAAGAAATTACAGATTCGACTGCACAGATAGTTGTTTCTCCAAAGGATATTGCTATGCCAATAGAATTTAACCTCAAAAAAGTAAAGCAAAAATGGTTAATCGAATCTGTAATTTCACATTAATATAAAATTCAAAAAGCTATGATCGATTACTTAAAAGACTTTAGGATAGGTATTTTTATCGCTATTATAGCCATTACAACAATTGTTTTAGGCGCTCTAACCGAAAAAGTGCTTCGCTATTTTTTATACAAAAAACTAAGTGATAAAGAATACGACGTTACCGGATTTAAGTTTTTAAAACATTTTATTATAACCGTAATTTATATTCTGGGTTTTGCATTTGCTTTAATTCAAATTCCTGAATTTAAAATTATCGGACATTCTTTTCTGGCAGGCGCCGGAGTCATTTCTCTGGTTGCAGGTTTGGCTTCACAGCAGGCTTTAAGCAATATTGTCAGTGGCATATTTTTGGTAATTTTCAAGCCTTTCCGTATTAACGACAAAATCACAATCAACAATTTTGTCGGTACAGTTGAAGACATTAATTTGAGACAAGTAGTTTTAAAAGATGCCGAAAACAACCGAATTATAATTCCGAATTCTGTTATCAGCAATCAAATTATTGTTAATACCAATATGCACGATACAAAATGCTGTAAAATAATCGAAGTAGGAATTGGCTACGAATCTGATGTCGAAAAAGCATTAGAAATAATGAGAGATGAAATCGCCAAACATCCGCTTTTTATTGATACCAGAACTGCCGAAAATAAAAAACAAAAAGCACCTTTAGTTGTTGCAAGAGTTGTCGCTCTGGCCGATTCGAGTGTCACATTAAAAGCATGGGCATGGGCAAAAAATTCTACAGATGGCTTTGTCATGTATTGCGATTTACTGCAAAGCATTAAAAAACGTTTTGACGAATCTGAAATCGACATTCCGTATCCGCAGAGAGTTATAACGCTTAAAAAGTAGTTTAGTTTTAACTTTTTTTCTCTTTTTTCTGATAACTTTAAGATTTTAAGCTTTGGTTTTCAAAATACATAGCGGTAAATTTATAATTCTAAACACGCTAAAAATGAAAATTACAAAACTCATCATATTATTATTTCCGATATTATGCTTTTCCCAGGAAACAAAAATTAAGCAGTTAGATATTAATTTAACCAATTACGAATATCCGTTTCCTGTTAACTTCTTTGAATTAAACAACCAGCGCCAGAATTTAAAAATGGCGTATATGGATATAAAACCAGACAATTACAACAACAAAAATATTGTTTTACTTCACGGAAAAAATTTTAACGGAGCTTATTGGGAAACCACAATAAAAGCCCTTACAAAAGAAGGTTTTCGCGTAATTGTTCCGGATCAGATTGGTTTTGGAAAATCATCAAAGCCAGATAATTTTCAGTATACATTTCAGCAATTGGCAGAAAACACCAAAAAATTACTAGACTATTTAGGGATCACAAAAACAACCATTTTAGGGCATTCTATGGGTGGAATGTTAGCCACAAGATTTACGCTGATGTATCCTGAAACTGTAGAAAAATTAGTTCTCGAAAACCCAATTGGTTTAGAAGACTGGAAACTTATTGTTCCTTACAAACCTGTAGATTGGTGGTACGAATCGGAATTGAAACAAAATTACGAAGCCATTAAAAAATATCAAATGGAAAATTATTATGATGGAAAATGGAATGCCGATTATCAAAAATGGGCTGAACTTTCTGCCGGCTGGACTTCTTCACCAGATTACAGCAAAGTTGCCTGGAATTCTGCTTTAATGTATGATATGATTTTTACGCAGCCTGTTTTATACGAATTTAAAAATATCAAAAGTCCAACACTTTTAATTATCGGAACCAGAGATAAAACTGCCATAGGAAAGCCTTTGGTTTCTGAAGAAGTTCGAAAAACAATGGGAAATTATGCAGAACTGGGCAAAAAAACGCAAAAAGCAATTCCAAACTCAAAATTGGCAGAAATTCCAAATACAGGACATTTGCCACATATCGAATCTTTTGATCAATTTATAAAACCATTAATCGTATTTTTGAAATAAATAATCTTTTTTAGCCACGAATTCACAAATTTTATTAATGAATTAATTAAAAAAATAATTCGTGAATTCGTGACGGAAAATTTTTAAAATAACTAATCTAAAATTAAATAATATGTTTACAATCGACCAAATCAAAGAAGCACATGCTAAAGTAAAAAGCGGTGCTGATTTTCCAAATTATATACAAGATTTAATTATTCTGGGTGTAAAAGGTTATGACACTTTTGTAAATGACGGACACGTCGAATATTACGGTGTAAATGGATACTCTGTTACATCTGATGAAAAATACAACCCTATTTCGATTGCCTCAAGTGTAAATAAAGAACTTTTTATTGAGTTTTTGGTAAAGCACCAAAGTGGAGAAACTGATTATCTTACTTTTTGTAATCATGCCGGACAATGCGGAATTGCTAAATGGAGAGTTGATATTATCGAAATGACCTGTACATATTTTGACAGCGAAGAAAACGAAATATTAATCGAAAAAATCCCAAGTTAATTTTATAATTGATGGCAAATTTTAATCAGACTTTATTAGCTAAAAAAAGTATTTTATTAATGCTTTTTTTAGTTTGTTTTTCAGGTTTTTCTCAGCATAAAAAAGACAAACCAAAGTTTAAAGTAATAGCTTTTTATACTGCAAAAAACGATCAGGCACATATAAGTTTTGTACATGAAGCCAATAAGTTTCTTCCTAAACTGGCTGAAGAAAACCATTTTGTTTATGATTCTACCAACAACTGGGATAATCTTAACGCTAAATTTTTAGCCAATTATCAGGTTGTTTTGTTTTTAGATACAAGACCTGAAACGAAAGAACAACGTGACGCTTTTCAAAAATATATGGAAAACGGCGGTGGTTTCATGGGGTTTCATTTTTCGGCTTTTGCCTTAAACAATTCAAGTTATCCGCAAAACTGGGATTGGTATCATAATACTTTTTTAGGTTCCGGCGAATATGGAAGTAATACATGGAGACCAACATCTGCCGTTTTGAGAGTTGAAAACCAGCATCCGGTAACAAAAAATCTTCCTAAAACTTTTTCATCAGCACCAAACGAATGGTACAGATGGAGCAACGATCTTAGAAAAAATCCGGATATAAAAATTCTTTTGGCAATCGACGAAAGCAGTTTTCCTTTAGGAACTGGGCCAAAAGCACACGAAATTTGGCATGAAGGTTATTATCCTGTAGTTTGGACAAACAAAAACTATAAAATGTTGTACATCAACATGGGACATAATGATATTGATTACGAAGGCGGAACTAATAAAACACTTTCGTATACTTTTGAAAATAAGACCGAAAGCAAACTCATTCTTGATGCGTTGCTTTGGTTAGGAACTTCTAAAAAATAAATCCATTAAAATGTCTAAACTTTCTCCCATCATAAACGTTGAAGATTTATTAAAATTAAATCCTTTAGAAATTATTTTAATTGATGCCAGAGCTGGAATTAATGCTGAGGAAAACTATAAAGCAGAACATTTAAAAGGCGCCCGCTATGTTGATTTAAACAAAGATTTGGCAACAGTTGAAGATCCTGCAAATGGTGGAAGACATCCACTGCCTTCGCTTTCTAAATTTTCTGAAGTGCTTTCAAAACTGGGAATTTCTCCTTCTTCACATATTGTAATTTATGATGATAAAAACGGATCAAATGCAGCGGCGAGATTTTGGTGGATGCTAAGATCAGCTGGACATGAAAAAGTTCAGGTTTTAAATGGAGGTTTACAAGAAGCTGTAAAAGCAGGCTTTTCAATAAGTTCTGAAAAAGAAAATTTTGAAACTACAGAAAAATATCCAATTTCTGAATGGAAATTAAAAACGGCTGATATAGAAGAAGTTGAAAAAGCCCGAAATAACAGTGATAATATTGTAATTGATGTAAGAGATAAAAATCGTTTTGACGGACTCACTGAACCTTTAGATTTAATAGCAGGACATATTCCCGGAGCTGTAAATGTTCCTTTTAGTGAAAATCTGGATGAAAATGGCCTTTTTAAATCTTCTAAAATTTTAAACGATAAATATTCAGAAGTATTAAAAGATAAATCGTCAGAAAACACAATTATACATTGTGGTTCTGGAGTTACAGCATGTCAAACTTTATTGGCAATGGATTATGCCGGAATTGAAATTCCAAAACTATACGTAGGTTCATGGAGTGAATGGTCCAGAAACGACCGCGAAATGGCGACCAAAAAATCAGAATAAAATTATATTTTTTGCCACTTCCGTTAAAATGATAATCTTTTGTAATCCTTTAATCTGTGGCAAAAACAACAAATATTTAAAATACAAAAAATGCAGCACTGGGACATATTATTATCTAACCAGGTAAATAAAAAAGCTTTTATAGACAACATACTTAATGGAGAAGCAGAAGGAGAATTAGCCATTTTTAATACTCAAAAAGGAATTCTGTTTTCTGACATAGCAATCGAAAAATTCATCGAAAAAGAATACCAATACGACAGCGTAGAAGCTTCTCCTGAATCACACAGACAATTACGCACCTTTTCATCTGGCGAACGTAAAAAAGAATTTTTAAAATACTGCATCAATCAAAAACCGGATTTCATCATTTTTGATAATCCTTTTGATCATTTAGATCAGGCTTCAAGAGTTATTTTAGCCGATTCACTTAAAGATTTAACGAATGATATTGCGATAATTCAACTCTTAAATCGTGTTGTTGATGTTTTGGAATTTGTTCCGAATAAAGCACTAATTAAAGACAATACTTTTGAATTACATCCGATTTCAAAAAACGAAAATCATTTTAAAACATTAAATACTTCTGCAGTTCCAAAAGCTCTAGAGCCGCATTCTTTTCACGAAAGTGAATTAATCAAACTCGAAAATGTTTCGGTTAGTTACGACGAAAGAAAAATTCTCGACAACATTTCGTGGACAATAAAACAAGGCGAATTCTGGCAGTTAATCGGTCCAAACGGTTCCGGAAAAAGTACCATTTTATCTTTAATAACAGGAGATAATCCAAAAGGGTTCGGGCAGGATTTATTTCTCTTTGGAAGAAAAAAAGGAAGCGGAGAAAGTGTATGGGAAATCAAAAAACAAATTGGTATTTATACTACTTCGATGATGGATTTGTTTCAAAAAGGCCACACGCTGGAGCAAATGATACTATCCGGATTCTTCGATCAAATCGGACTTTATACAGAACCCACAACGCATCAAAAAAATATCGTTTCACAATGGCTTGAAGTAATCGAAATGACGCATTTAAGAAAAAAACGCTTCATCGATTTAACACTAGGTCAGCAAAGACTTGGCTTAATTGTACGTGCGGTATTAAAGCACCCACCATTATTAATTTTAGACGAACCCGTAGAAGGTTTAGACGATGAAAATGTAGATTTGGTAATTCAGCTTATCAATACCATAAAACAAGAAACAAACGTTACAATTTTATATGTTTCACATCGAATTGAACAAGGGCTCGCTCCTACTTCGGTTTTTGAACTTTTACCAAGCCCGACAGGTTCAATTGGTAAAATAAAATATCATTCAGAATTAAATTAAAACACGAATTCCACTAATTTACACGAAAATTAATCTGTGTAAATTAGTGGAATTCGTGTTTAAGAAATTATCTAATTAACTTTCCTCTTCCGTATTATGCGATTTCACATAATTACGCCATTTCTCAATGCATTCTTTAAAATCATCTGGCAGTTCAGTATCAAAACGCATCATTTCGCCTGTATTTGGGTGAACAAAACCAAGTGTCTTAGCATGCAACGCCTGACGAGGCAAAGCTTTGAAACAATTTTCGATAAACTGTTTGTACTTTGTAAAAGTTGTTCCTTTCAAAATCAAATGTCCGCCATAACGTTCGTCATTAAATAACGGATGTCCAATATGTTTCATGTGCGCACGAATTTGATGCGTTCTTCCCGTTTCCAGTTTACATGAAATCAAAGTAACATAACCAAAACGTTCTAAAACTTTATAATGCGTAATAGCAGGTTTTCCAATATCAGGATCATCAAAAACTGCCATTTGCATGCGGTCTTTTAAATGTCTTGCTAGGTTTCCTTCAATTGTACCGCTATCTGCAGCGACATTTCCCCAAACAAGAGCAATATACTCACGTTCAGTAGTTTTAGCCTCAAATTGTTTTGCTAAATGCGTCATAGCCGCTTCTGTTTTGGCAACAACCAAAAGTCCGGAAGTATCTTTATCAATTCGGTGAACCAAACCAGGACGCTCACTGCTGTTCATTGGCAGATTATCAAAATGATGCGCCAAAGCATTTACAAGAGTTCCTGTATAGTTTCCGTGTCCCGGATGCACAACCATCCCCGGCTCTTTATTAATAAGCAAAAGGGCATCATCTTCATAAACAATATTCAAGGGAATATCTTCAGGAAGAATATGATTTTCAAATGGCGGATGCGACAACATAATCGTTATCACATCAAAAGGTTTTACTTTATAATTTGATTTTACCGGAATATCATTTACAAAGATATTTCCGTCAGTTGCCGCATTCTGAATCTTGTTTCTAGTGGCATTCGGAATCAAATACATTAAATATTTGTCAATACGTAAAAACGCCTGACCTTTTGGAACTTCAAATCTGTAATGCTCAAATAATTCGTCTTCCAGATCTAAGTTTTCTTCAATATTATTGTTGTTCATCTTGTGGTGTTTCTACAGGCACTGCAGTACTGTCGGCCTGGCTGTCATCTACATAACTCGCTTTTCCGTCTCCTAAAACCAAATCAATTTTAGACGCTTTCAAAACGCGGTCTCCTACTTTTAAATTTCTGCCTTTATAACGCATTTCAAGAACCATATCTTTTCCAAGATTCGGGATATAAGTAATCGTTCCCGGCTCAAGTCCTAAAGCTTTCAAAGTTGGAACTGCTTCACGGTATGTTTTTTCAATTAAATCAGGAATTTTTACAGATGAGAATCCCGATGAATTAATTTTAATATATATTTTTCTTCCTACTTTTACTTTAGTTCCCGGCAGCGGATCCTGCTCTACTACGCTAAATTTCGGATATTCACTTCTGTAATCAACGCTGTCCAAAAGCACATAATCTAAGTCAAGCTCATCTAGTTTTTCTTCTACTTGTTCTTCAGTTAATCGGGCTAAATTCGGAACCGCAATTTCGTGTCCGTGATCAGTTGTAAAAGTCAACCAATGCATAAACAAATACCCTAAAACTGCTATAATTCCTGCTGCACTCAATACTTGCAAAAAAAACACTCGGCTAGTTAAATACTTACGTAAACTCATAAATTTATTTTTAGTTGACGCAAAGATAAAGTATTTCATTTCAAAAAAAATGATAATTTTGTTTAAAACAAGAAACTCCTTAATTAGGTATATATGCCTAGTGAATACTGGATGTAATTGGCACACAGATTTTACAGATTCAAACAAATTTGAATTAAAATAATTCGTGAATTCGTGGCAAAAACCTGAAACCTGAAACAAATTAAAACTTGAAACAAAATATATAAATGAAAAACATTGCCATCATCATGGGCGGATATTCAAGCGAGTATAAAATCTCGCTTATCAGCGGAAACGTTGTTTACCAATATCTTGACAAAACAAAATACAACGGATTCCGAATTCATATTTTTAAAGAAAAATGGGTTTATGTAGACGCAAACGACGCCGAATTTCCAATTGACAGAAATGATTTTTCTGTAACTGTAAACGGAGAAAAAATCACGTTTGATTGCGTTTTTAACGCCATTCACGGAACACCGGGCGAAGATGGATTAATGCAGGCTTATTTTGAATTATTAGGCATTCCGCAATCATCATGCGATTATTACCAATCAGCATTAACTTTTAATAAAAGAGATTTATTGTCAGTTTTAAAACCATACGGAATCAAAACGGCCATTTCTTATTACTTAAATAAAGGTGACGTAATTAATACTCAGGAAATCATTGCAAAAGTTGGTTTACCATGTTTTGTAAAACCAAACAAAGCAGGTTCAAGTTTTGGAATTTCAAAAGTAAAAACTGAAGCTGAACTTCCTATCGCAATTGAAGTTGCTTACAAAGAAGATAACGAAATCATCATCGAAAGTTTCCTTGACGGAACTGAAGTTTCTGTTGGTGTAATTAATTATAAAGGAGAAGTAATCGTTTTACCAATTACCGAAATTGTTTCAGATAATGATTTCTTTGATTATGAAGCCAAATACGAAGGAAAATCACAGGAAATAACGCCGGCCAGAATTTCTGACGAGTTAACAAAAAAAGTGGGCGAAACAGCAAAACGTGCTTACGAAGTTTTAAAAATGAAAGGATTTTCAAGAAGCGAATTCATCATTGTTGACAATGAGCCTTATATGCTTGAAATGAACACAATTCCGGGCTTAACAACAGAAAGTTTGATTCCGCAGCAGGCAAAAGCAGCCGGAATTTCTCTGAAAGATTTATTTACAAATGCTATTGAGTTAGCTTTAGCTTAAAGATACTAAGGTTCTGAGATTCTAAGTTACTAAGATTTCAGAACCTTATTTTTTAAACTCTATATTGTCAGACTGAGCGAAGTCGAAGTCAGAATCTTTGAACCTAAAAAACTTAGTCCCTTAATATCTCAGAACCTTAGCACCTCAAAAAATGAAAGAAATCTTCGAATGGAATAGATTATTTTATAACAATCTCCCGGAAACCTTTATTCTGGAAGTAATATTCCGCTCGACGGTAATGTTCACCGTTTTACTTCTCACATTAAAACTCGCAGGCAAACGAGGTGTAAAACAATTATCGATTTTCGAAACGGTAATCATTATAGCATTAGGTTCGGCAGCAGGCGATCCAATGTTTTATGAAGATGTTGGAATTGTACCCGCAATAATTGTTTTTACTGTAATTATTATTCTATACAGATCTGTAACATGGCTTACAGGGAAAAGTAAAAAATTTGAAGAATTTATTGAAGGCAGAACCGAATGTTTAATCAATGACGGAAAATTTTCTGTATCAACTTTTAGAAAAGAAAGTTTAGCTCAGGATGAATTTTTTGCAGAATTGCGTATCAAATCAATAGAACATTTAGGTCAGGTAAAACATGCATTTATTGAAACCAGCGGTGAAATAAGTGTTTTTTATTATGAAGATAAAGATGTTGGATATGGATTACCTATTTTACCATCATTATTTTATACAAAAAGTAAATTCATTCCATCTGACGGTATTTACTCCTGCTCTTTCTGTGGACATACAGAAGAACAAAAAACGGGAACAGCAAATTGTAAGGTGTGCAAAAAAGACGAATGGGTAGAAGCAATCAACACAAAAAGAATAACTTAATTTCAAAAAACTCTGCGCCTTTGTGCCTTTGCAGCTTTGAATCTTAAAAAGAAAAAGAAATGCGAAAAGCAATATTTCCGGGATCATTTGACCCTATTACACTTGGACACGAAGATATTATCAGAAGAGGAATTCCTTTATTTGATGAAATTATAATTGCTATTGGTGTTAATGCCGAGAAAAAATACATGTTTTCATTAGAAGAAAGAAAACGTTTTATTGAAGAAACTTTCAAAGATGAACCAAAAATTTCTGTAATCACTTACGAAGGTTTAACAATTGATTTGGCAAAAAAAGAAAAAGCAAATTTTATACTTAGAGGTCTGCGCAATCCAGCCGATTTCGAGTTCGAAAAAGCCATTGCACATACCAACAGAAAACTTTCTAAAATCGAAACTGTGTTTTTATTAACCGCAGCAAAAACATCTTTTATCAGTTCGAGTATTGTTCGTGATGTATTGCGAAATGGCGGCGAATATGAATTATTGGTTCCGGATGCTGTTAGAGTGCAGAAATAATCAAACACACGCAAAGTCATTACGATAAACGAAGCTAACAGTACGATTTCATTCAGCTAAAATAAGAAAACGGGATTGCTTATTTCTTAGTAATGACAAAAACAACAAACTTGCAAGCAATGTAAATTATAAGTAATTTCGCATTTTTAAAATAAACAAACAATAATGAGTATCGAAAGAGAATTGAGCAAACGAAGCGGATCTAAATGCGAACTTTGCGGAGCGGAAGAAAATTTAAAAATATATCAAGTCCTGCCAACAAAAAAAGGCGGTATTGATGAAGCAATATTAGCATGTAACACTTGTATTGACCAAATCGAAAACCCAGATGATGTCGATTTAAACCACTGGAGATGTCTTAATGACAGCATGTGGAATGAAAATATTCCTGTTCAGGTTGTTTCATGGAGAATGCTAAGCCGTTTACGATCTGCAGGATGGCCTCAGGAATTGCTGGATATGATGTATTTAGACGATGATACACTAGAATGGGCAAAAGCAACTGGCGAAGGCGAAGATGAAGAAAATAAACTTGTTCATAAAGACAGTAACGGTGTTATTTTGCAGCACGGAGATTCTGTAGTTTTAATAAAAGATTTAAAAGTAAAAGGATCAAGCATGGTTGCCAAACAAGGAACCGCTGTTAGAAATATTCGTCTTGACCACGAAAACGCCGAATACATTGAAGGAAAAGTAGATGGCCAGCAGATTGTGATTATTACGCAGTATGTGAAGAAAATTTAAAAAGATACTAAGGTTCTAAGTTACTAAGATTCTAAGTTACTAAGATTCTAAGGTTTTTATTTAAACGTAAAGTTCGCTAAGTTTATTCACTAAGCTTTGCGAACTTTTCGCTTTTAGAAAGCCTTAAATCTAGAAAACTTTGCGTGCTTTGCGGTTAAATCAAGGCAACGCAACTTAAAACACAGGAAATCTTAAAACAAAAAAACCGTTCAAAATCTGAACGGTTTTTTTTATATTATTTTATTTTCTGGCAACGAATTATTTTTGGAATAATTTGCTGATTTGATCTTTTACAAATGGCTCAGAAACACTGTTTGTAGCTGCATCTCTGTCTTTGCTTGAAACCATAAACTGAACTGTAGCTTTGTCCGGAACAACATTTCCAGTGTAGTGTAACCAGATGTAGTTGTTTGGCAATTCTAATTTAATATCATATAACGGAGTTGCAGTGAAACCGCCCATGATAATATTGTAAAGGTTTGTATAATCGTTATTAACGTTTTTAAAAGAAAATTTTCTTAGCGGAGAAGAATCATCATCATTTAAGATACTAGTGTAGTACACTGTATACTCGTCTCCAATTTTCTGAATGTAGTTGTTATTTACTTTTCCTAATTTCTCTACAGGAACTGTTTCAATAACTTTAATTTGTGCAAACGAAACAAAACTAAATAACAAAATGGCAATGGTAATAATCTTTTTCATAGTGGATTTGGGGTTTACAATTTTACTGCAACAAAAAAACACAGAAATATTGAAAAAACAGCTATCAAATCATTATTTTTTTACACAAAATTGTTAATCTTCTTCAATAATTCATAAAAAACTGACATCCAGAAAGATAAATCAAAACATAACCCTCTACAGCTATCTCAAAAAGCCTAAAATTTCTTATTTTTTTCTTCTTCTTTCTTTATAACATTTCGGGCAACTTCAATTTTAAACTTTTTACCCTTCATTTTTTCATCTCTAATGTTCTTAAGAAGGTCTTTTACTTTCCCAAATTTCACAGCTGCAAATGAAACAAAATCTTTTACTTCTATAAGTCCTAAATCATCTTTTTCAAGTTTTCCTTTTTGAGAAAAGAAACCCACAATATCAAACTTATTTAATTTCGTCTTTTTCCCCCCGCTAATATAAATTGTTTGAAACTCTGGAGGCTTCGGCAGACTTTTAACATCTTTTACATCCAGAACTTCCATATTATAATCAATATAATCAAGTTCTTTTTCGCTTTCGTGTACAATAATATAAGCCGTACCTGTTGCCTGCATACGCGCTGTACGACCGTTACGATGCGTAAATTCGTCTTCTTTTAAAGGCAGATGATAATGAATAACGTGTTTCATTTCAGGAATATCCAATCCACGGGCAGCCAAATCTGTTGTGATGAGGTAACTTACACTTCCGTTTCTAAACTGAATCAAAGCACGTTCACGTTCATCCTGATCCATTCCGCCGTGATAATAAACTGAATAAATTCCTTTTTCGTTTAAAGTATCGCTGATACGTTCAGCAGCATCTCTGTGATTACAAAAAATAATAGCCGACTGTGATTTTAAAGAGCAAATCAAATTAAATAAACTCTCCAGTTTATCTTTAGAAGGAGAAAGAATCATTTTCATCGAAAGATTAGCCTTCTCTTCTTCTTCAGGAATAAAATCTAAAACCGTTGGGTTTATAACTCTTGTATATTTCGGAATTTCAATATCAGATGTTGCCGAAACTAAAACTCTTTTATTTACTTTCGGTAATCTTCCAATTATAAAAGACATTTGTTCGTGAAATCCAAGCTGAAGCGATTTATCAAATTCATCTAAGATCAGCGTTTGAATTTTATCAGTTCTAAAAGTTTCCCTGTCAATATGATCTGCGATTCGCCCTGGTGTTCCAATTAAAACGGCCGGAGGATTACTTAAATTCTTGATTTCAGTATCAATGGAATGTCCGCCGTAACAAATATTTACTTTGTACTGCGTTCCCATTTTCTTCCAAACCTGTTCAATCTGAAGTCCCAATTCTCGCGAAGGAACTAAAATTAAACATTGAACCGATAAAATTTCCGGCTGCAATAATTCTAAAACAGGAAGTAAAAACGCTAAGGTTTTTCCAGATCCCGTTGGAGAAAGTAACAAAACGTTGTTGTCGTTTAGAATTACGTCTTTTGCAGTTTCCTGCATTTCGTTTAGGTTTTTAATCCCTAAATTCGAAAGTATATCGTTGGAATGGTGTTTTTTATTCATTTTGCAAAAGTAGGGAAAAAAGTTGTTTCAAGTTTTTCTTGTTTCAAGTTTCAGGCTGCTATGCTTTGTCTATAATTTTTTAACACAAAGCTTTGCGAACTTTGTGTTTTTCAAAACCTTGAATATAAAAAATCTTTGCGCACTTTGCGTTAAAAAACTACATCAAACTTGAAACCTGAAACTTGAAACAAAAATCCTATATTTGATTCGCATTAATAAACCCAAACCATGAAACTTTTTACCATTCTCTTCTCACTTCTTACAATAACAATCGCTGCTCAAAACAATAAAAAATACGATACCTTTTTTGAGAAAGGAAACGGAAATCAATCGGCATCTTACCAGGAAACTATTGCATATTTCAAAATGCTGGCGAATGATTTTCCAACCATTCAGATGAAAGAAATGGGATTAACAGATTCTGGAGAACCTTTACACATGATTACTTTCAATCCTGATAAGGAATTTGATTTTGATAAGATTCAAAAAACAAAAGCGGTTCTACTTGTAAATAACGGAATCCATGCGGGAGAACCAGACGGAATCGACGCCACAATGCAATTTTACAGAGATTTAGCAACAGGAAAAATCAAACCACCAAAAAATACTGTTTTAGTTACGATTCCGGTTTATAATATCGGCGGCGCTTTAAACCGAAATTCTACAACACGCGCCAATCAGGACGGACCCGAGATTTATGGTTTTAGAGGAAATGCCAGAAATTACGATTTGAACCGTGATTTAATGAAATCAGATACCCGAAATACAAAGAGTTTTGTGGCCATTTTCCAGAAAATAAACGCTGATGTTTTTATTGATAATCACGTAAGCAACGGCTCTGATTATCAATACAAACTGACTTATATTATGACAGAGCATAATAAACTGGGAAAAGTTTTGGGTGATTTTATGAATGATGAAATGATGCCGGCTTTGGTAAGAGATCTTCAGAAAAAGAAAATTGAAACTACGCCTTATGTCGATTCGTTTAAAGATACGCCAGACAAAGGTTTCGGGCAGTTTGTTGACAGCCCGCGATATACAACGGGTTACACTTCCCTATTTAATACAATTGGTTTTGTAGTCGAAACGCACATGCTGAAAAAATATGCAGAACGTGTAAAAATGACGTACGAATATATGAAATCGACTTTGGATTTTACCGATGCGAATTATCAAAAAATAAAAGATTTAAGAGTAAAAAATTTAGAACAATATCAACCTAAAAAATCCTATACTTTAAAATGGGAATTAGACAGCACAAAAGCGACCACTTTTTCATTTTTAGGATATGAAGCGGGTTACAAAAAAAGCGAAGCCACAACTGGAAACCGTTTGTATTACGACCGAAGCAAACCGTATAAAAAAGACGTTCAGTACATTAAAGAATTCAAATCGCAAAAAGAAGTTGTTATTCCTTCTGCTTATATCATTCCTCGTGGTTACTGGAATATAATTGAACTTTTGAAAAACAATAATATCTCGTTTAAACAAATTAAAAATGACACTATTATTGAAGTTGAAAGCTATAGAATTGCCGATTTTAAAACCGTTCCGTCTGCTTACGAAGGACATTATGTGCATAGAAATACAACGGTAACTTCTAAAATAGTTAAAATGACTTTCGCCAAAGGAGATTATATTGTTCCCACAACTCAAAAAGGCGTAAAATATCTTATAGAAGCTTTTGAACCCGAAGGCGTTGATTCGTTCTTCAATTGGAATTTCTTTGATCCTATTTTACAGCAAAAAGAACATTATTCAGAATATATTTTTGAAGATACAGCTGCTAATCTTTTAAAAGAAAATCCTGCTCTAAAAACTGAATTAGAGACTAAAAAACAATCCGATCCTACTTTTGCTAAAAATCCAGAAGCCCAATTGGATTGGATTTATAAACATTCTGTTTATTACGAAAAGGCGCACATGCAGTATCCTGTTTATCGTATATTGTGAGCTTTTTAATAAAAATATTATACTCTAAATTTTTATTTTATTTGAAATATGGTTTTCCGTAAAAGTATTCTATTATGAGTTTTTAAATTTGAAAAAAATAAACAATCGTAATTATGAAAAAAATATTACTTTTTTTAAGCATTTTCTTTCTAATAATTTCATGCAAGAAAAGCAAAGAAGAAAATCTTAAAAATGAAATTGAAAATGAAATCACAACCAATCTAAATGATCCAAGTAGCTATGAGTTTAATTATTTCCATTTAGATTCTGTGGAATATATTGTTCATAAAGAAATCGTTGCAGAAAATTTAAAAGAAATAGACAATTTACAAAATCAAAAAAATAAAAGGTTAGAGAAAAGAATTGAATTTCTCAAATCTCAAAATCAATTTTATAATTTATTAAACAAAAACAAGTATAAAGGAATATTTTCATTTAGAGGAAATAATAAATTTGGAGCTAAAATTTTAGCAGAATATTCTTTTGAAGCAGATAGTACATACAAGTTGATCTATTTAAAAGATAACACTGGAGATACGATTTATAAAGATCCTGAAATTTTAATTCAAGAAAATGACAAATTTATTAAAGATGCAGAAAAAATGATTAATGAGTCAAAATGAAAATTAAGAAATGGAAAAAACATATAAAGATTACTTAAACAAGACTTTTTTAGAAGAATTAAATTATAAAATATGGTCTACAAAAGGAAGCAGATTTAATGCTAGTACACGATTGACAAAAACTTCTCAACTTTCTAATTTATCATTAAGCATTTTATCTGTTTATTTAACCGCTGTTGGATTGCTTTCTGTATATAATTTAAAATTTAATAGTCTCGACGAAAATCTAATAGCTTATTCAATTACATGCTTATCTATATTAATTTTAATATTTGGACAAATTGAAAATGCAAAAGATTTTACAATGAAATCCAAGGAATTTCATAATTGTGGCTTAGAACTTTCAAAAATTTATAACAACCTAAGAATATACAAGACATTAACAGAGAATCAAACACTTGAGCAAAAAGAAAAATTCTGCAAAGAAATTTCCGATGCCTATCAAAGGATTTTAGAAAGACACGAAAATCATCAACAAATTGATATAAATCTTTTTAAAGCTAAAACAGCAAAATATCATGAATTATCATTGATAGATGTACTAAAAATCAAATTAGAATACTATATTAGAACTTCCCTATTATACCACTTATTAATTATATTACCCCCTATTATTATAATTACACTATTAAATAAATAAGAAACTTAGTCAGACGCTTGCAAATGAAAAAGCTTGAAAATATAAACAAAATTAAAGACGAAGCAGAGTCCGCGTGAGATATGAGCAAGCTACCGAAGTAGCGCGGATAGCCCGACAGTACTTACAAAAAGACCCAATGAACGCAAAGTTGATTGGGTCTTTTTGTAATACTGGCACGCTCTTATTATAAAGATTCTAAGATGCTTAGGTTTTATCAACCTTTGCCTTTACTTCTTCTGCAAAAAGTAATTTAATGTTTTCGTAGGAGTTTTTAAGTGCTTCTTTAATTTGTTCTTTGTTCAGCCAGGCCACTTTTTCAATTCCTTCTTCGATTTGACCGTGCGGAGTTCCCTCAAAATCAGACTGCATTTCGAACCAATGCGTGATTTTAAGTTTGTATTTTCCGTTACGTTTAAAGATATGATAGGTCTTTTGAAGTTTGTTTATAACGCGTAATTTGTTTACGCCAGTCTCTTCTTCAACCTCACGCATTGCTGTCGCTTCAATGTCTTCTCCTTTCTCGATTCCGCCTTTTGGCAAATCCCATTTTCCGTTTCTAAAAATAAACAGAACCTCACCTTTCTTGTTATACACAAAGCCTCCACCCGCTTTATTTACGGGAATTTTAGCTTTAAGTGTTTTCATTATCTCACTTTCGTCGGGATGATATAAAATGGCTTTTTGAATTTTATTTTGAAAAATTTTTATAATAAGCTGTTCGATATCAATACTTTCCAACAAGAACAATTGAAAATCTGTTTCTCTCGAGATTTCATTTGTCAAAAAAAGTGGTTTGTCGTTTACAAAAACTTTATACATTTGTACTATGATTTTTAATAAAGATACTGCCGAAAAAACAGCCGAATTGCTTTTGCAAATAAATGCAATTAAATTGAATCCAGAAAATCCTTTTACATGGGCTTCTGGATGGAAATCTCCTATTTATTGCGATAATAGGTTAATTCTTTCATTTCCAAGCATCCGAAACTACGTTCGCGATGAATTTGCGAAGAACATCGAAAAACAATTTGGAAAACCTGATGTTATTGCCGGTGTTGCTACTGGAGCCATTGGAGTTGGAATTCTTGTTGCCGAAAGTCTTGGACTTCCGTTTGTATACGTGCGTCCGGAACCTAAAAAACACGGAAGACAAAACCAGGTTGAAGGTTTTTTACAAAAAGGACAAAATGTTGTGGTTGTTGAAGATTTAATCAGTACCGGAAAAAGCAGCTTAATGGCTGTTGAAGCTTTAAGAAATGAAGGTGCTAATATTAAAGGAATGGCTGCTGTTTTCACTTATGGTTTTAGCGTTGCCACAGAAAACTTTAAAGAAGCAAATGTTGATTTGTTTACTTTGAGTAACTACGAAAACCTATTAGATTTAGCTGTTCAAAAACAATACATTACAGAAGACCAGCAATCAACCCTGCAAGAATGGAGCGTTAGCCCATCAACCTGGGGACAGGAATAAGATTTTAGATTTTAGATTTTAGATTTTAGATTTTAGATTTTAGATTTTAGATTTTAGATTTTAGATTTTAGATTTTAGATTTTAGATTTTAGATTTTATAAAAATCGCTTCGCTCTTTTTTGGAATTTGGGATTTAATTATTGGAATTTTCCTAAAATCCAGCTTTGCAAACTTAGCGTTTTGTTAAATCTGGCATATTAAAAAACCTTGCGCCCTTTGCGTTAAACAAAAAAATAAAAACAAAATAATATATGAACTTAGAAAGTCCAAAAGTTACTGTTCAGAAATCAGCTCAGGATTTATTCGATCAACTGACTGATGTTAAGAATTTTGAAAAATTAATGCCGGATAACATTGCTAAATTCGAAGTTACTGGCGAAGACGCTTTTATTTTTGGATTGAAAGGTATGCCGGAAATCAAATTAAAAATGAAAGATAAAGTGGCTCCAAACAAAATTGTTTTAGGCGCTGCAAGTGATAAACTTCCGTTTACTTTGACTTCAAACATCGACAGCATTTCAGATTCTGAAAGTACTGTTCAATTATTCTTCGAAGGCGAATTCAATGCCATGATGGCCATGATGGTTAAAGGCCCAATCAGTAAGTTTATTGAAACTTTAGCAAACAATATGCACAAACTTTAATAATAGTAAATTATTAATTGTTTATTATAAACGAAAGCCTGATTTAACGATCGGGCTTTTTTTTGCTGAAGATTAAAACGCACTTTATTGATTTTTTTCTCACGCAGATCTGGCAGATTAAGCAGATTATTTTTCAGAAAACAAAAAACTTAGAATCTCAGCATCTCAGAACCTTAGCAGCTTAGTAAAGCATCTGAATCTCTTTTATCTCAAATTCAGCAACAGAATCATCTTCCAATAAAACCTGTAATCGGCCAATTGGAGAAACTCCCTGAATAATTCCCATGAAATTTTTATCCTGAAGGTTTTTAAAGGGCATTGGAACTCCTTTTTTAAATAAAGAATTAAAATAATTTTCCCAAAAAACTAAGGAATCCGTTTTCCATAAATCAATCTTTTCTTTAATTTTTTCGGCAATTAAAAGAGTCAATGCGTTTTTATCAAAAGTTTTACCTGAAATAACTGCCAGAGAAGAGCCTCGAGGCAGTTCATCAAAATTAGTTTGATTGACATTCAGTCCAATTCCGACAACTGACACAATTCTGCCATCGCTTTTTAGGGTATTTTCGATTAATATGCCACCAATTTTTTTATTGTATGACATAATGTCGTTTGGCCATTTTATACATAAATCAGGAATATTTAATGATTTTAAAGTTTCTAAAACCGATAATGAAACAACAACACTCAGATTAAAAACCTCTTCATTATGGAACAGGAAGTCTTTAACCAAAACACTCATAATTAGGTTTTTACCAACCTCAGAGTTCCACTTTGCCCCCATCTGTCCCTTTCCTTTTGTCTGATTTTCAGCCGTTACCACTGTAAAATTCTCCAGTTCATCCTGACTGGACATTGATTTTAGGAAATCATTTGTAGAATCTATGGCATCGAGTTTGATTAGTTTCATTAAATAATTTAAATATCTTAATTTAATATTTTGTTAAGGTTCAAAAATAATCACAAAATTTGGTAACTTTACAAATTCATATAAAATAATTCATGGCGAAAAAGACTATTAATAATGATGTTCTATTGGCGAACATAATCAAAGGGATTGAGGAAGTAAAAGGAAATGATATTGACATTCTTGACTTAAGAGATATAGACACAGCGGTTTGTGACTATTTTGTCATTTGCAACGGTAGCTCAAATACCCAAGTTAACGCCATTGTAAACTCAATTCAAAAAACAGTTTCTAAAGACTTAAAAGACAAACCGTGGCACGTAGAAGGAACCGATAATGCAGAATGGGTTCTTATGGATTATGTGCACATTGTTGTGCATGTTTTTCAAAAACATATTCGTGAATACTACAATATCGAGAGCCTTTGGGGTGACGCCAAAATAACTACAATCGAAAACAAATACTAAAAGAAAAATTTTTCTAAATGGCTAAAGATAATAATCCAAATCCGAGTAAATTTAAAATAAGTCCCTGGTTAATATACACCGCAATACTTTTAGTTTTTTTATTTATAAGTTTTGCTACCGGAGGATCTAACTTAAGCGAACCTGCTCAATTAACTTCTTCTAAATTCAACACTCTTTTAGAAAAAGGACAAATTGAAAAAGTTATCGTTTATAATAAAGCTGAAGCTGAAGTATACCTGACTGCCGCTGCTCTTAAAGACCCGGCAAACGAAAAAGTTTCTAAAGATATTTTTAAAAACCCAAACAAAGGGCCGCATTACACTTTAGAAATTGGTAACGATCAAATTTTCCAAACAAAACTTGAAAAAGCAGTTGGCGAAGGCAAACTAAAAGATTTCAATTTCCTTCAAAAAAACAATTGGAGTGATATTTTAATCAGCTTACTTCCTATCATCATCATCATTGGTGTATGGATTTTCATTATGCGTAAAATGTCTGGCGGAGGCGCTGGCGGAGGCGGACAAATTTTCAATATTGGAAAATCTAAAGCTAAACTTTTTGATGAAAAAACAGACATCAAAACAACATTTAAAGATGTTGCAGGTTTAGAAGGTGCAAAAGAAGAAATTCAGGAAATTGTAGAATTCCTTAAAAACCCTGAAAAGTATACTAATCTTGGAGGTAAAATCCCTAAAGGAGCATTACTTGTAGGACCTCCGGGAACTGGTAAAACTTTATTAGCAAAAGCTGTTGCTGGTGAAGCGCAGGTTCCGTTTTTCTCTTTATCAGGTTCTGATTTCGTAGAAATGTTTGTGGGAGTTGGAGCATCTCGTGTACGTGACTTGTTCAAACAGGCAAAAGAAAAATCTCCGGCAATTATCTTTATTGATGAGATCGATGCTGTTGGTAGAGCGCGTGGAAAAAGCAATATGTCAGGAGGAAATGACGAAAGAGAAAATACCCTTAACCAGTTGTTAACAGAAATGGATGGTTTTGGTACAAACTCTAACGTAATTGTATTAGCAGCAACAAACAGAGCTGACGTTCTTGACAAGGCTTTAATGCGTGCAGGACGTTTTGACAGACAAATTTTTGTTGACTTACCAGACATTCGCGAAAGAGCTGAAATCTTTAAAGTACACTTAGCTCCTATTAAAAAAGTTGAAGGTCTTGACCTTGATTTCTTAGCAAAACAAACTCCTGGATTCTCTGGTGCTGATATTGCAAACGTTTGTAACGAAGCAGCTCTTATCGCTGCACGTAACAACAAAGCGGCTGTAGACAGACAAGATTTCCTTGATGCCGTTGACAGAATTATTGGTGGTCTTGAAAAGAAAAATAAAATCATTACTCCAGACGAGAAAAGAGCAATCGCAATTCACGAAGCGGGTCACGCTACTGTAAGCTGGATGCTGGAACATGCTGCGCCGCTTATTAAAGTAACAATTGTTCCGCGCGGACAAAGTTTAGGAGCTGCCTGGTATTTACCAGAAGAGAGACAAATCGTAAGAACAGATCAAATGTTAGACGAAATGTGTGCTACTATGGGCGGAAGAGCAGCTGAAAAAGTAACTTTTGACAGAATCTCTACAGGTGCACTGAGCGATTTAGAAAAAGTAACGCGTCAGGCTCGTGCAATGGTAACAATTTACGGATTGAACGATAAAATAGGGAACGTTACGTATTACGATTCAACAGGACAAAGTGAGTATAATTTCTCAAAACCATATTCTGATGAGACAGCAAAAATTATCGATGCTGAAATTTCAGAATTAATTGAAGGCCAATATCAAAGAGCTATTCAAATTCTTGAAGAAAACAAAGACAAATTAAATCAGCTTGCTGATATATTGATTGAAAAAGAAGTTATTTTTAAAGATGACTTAGAAGCAATTTTCGGAAAAAGAACTTTTGATAAAAATTTGGAAGAAGTGGTTTCGTAAATTCAACCAATAAAATATGTAATATTTTTTAAAATCTTAATTCAAAATACCCTTTTGAATTAAGATTTTTTTATCTTTGAACGTTTTCAATTAACATGTAAAGTATTTCATATAAAAAATGAATTTTTTCAAAAAAATATTTGGTTCCGGCGAATCTGCTTCTGACGAAGAGCACGAAAGTGAATATGCAGGAACTCCTGCTGCGAATAGTCATTTGTCTTTAGACGAACAATTCATTTTCAATTTTAAGAAAAATGGCGGTAAATTTTTGTATTGTGAAAATAATCAGGAAGCTGCAGAACAATTCGAAAATATTCTAGAAGAAAACGATTGGTTTGAAAATGAAGTTTTATGTTATGAACCGGCTCTTTTTCATTTATTAGAAGAAAACAAATTATTTTATATCGCTCCTTCCAAGCCTAAATTTTTATTAGCAAGCTGTGAAAATTTAATTGCTGAAGAAGGCTCTATTTTACTTTCATCAAGACAAATTAGACAAAACAAACCGAACGACCTGCCTGTAAATATTGTAATTATTGCTACTACAAGCCAAATTCTGCCAATGAAAAGTGACGGCTTAAGTGCAATAAAACGCAAGTATGTAAGAGATTATCCAACTAACCTCACCACAATAAAATATTTCGAAAAAGCGAAAGAAGAAGATTTTACACAATACGGAAGTGTTGCAAAAAACCTTTATTTATTGCTTGTAGAAGATCTTTAAGATGAACGAAACACTTAAGAGAACCATTTCTGGTGCTGTTTATATTGCTCTGTTGTTAACGTCAATCCTGTTTTCTACCGAAAGCTTTATTATTCTTTTTGGTCTTTTTTTAATTATTACAATTTATGAGTTTTCTAATATTGTAAACCTTAATAAAATCTTTTCGATTTTATTTGGGACTTTACTTTATAGTATTACCATATTAATTAGTCATTACAACAAACAAACTTCTGACTATTTAAGTAATTTATTTGGGACAAATCTTAATTTAGAAACCAATATTAAACAGCTGGATCTTGTTCTTTTAGCCATTACACTCGTTGTTTCTATTAAATGTATTTTGTTTTTATTTTATGATACTGTTCAAAAAGTAAGTATTTCTTCAAAATACTTATATCTATTAGGATATATAACATTACCCTTTATTTTTATCGTAAAGATTTCCTTTGGAACAAATGATTATAACCCCAAGATTATAATAGGTTTGTTTGTATTAATTTGGACAAACGATACATTTGCCTATTTGGTTGGAAAATCTATGGGAAAACATAAACTATTCGAACGTGTTTCTCCTAAAAAAACAATCGAAGGATTTTTAGGCGGAATGGTTTTCGCTGCTTTTGCAGGTTTTTTGATCTCAAAATTATATATTCAGCCAAATCCTGCTTTTAGCAGTAAATCAATCCTTATATGGACTATTATTGCTTTAATTGTTAGTATTTTTGGAACAATCGGCGATTTGATCGAATCAAAATTTAAAAGAATTGCAGGTGTAAAAGACAGCGGTTCGATTATGCCGGGACACGGAGGTATCCTAGATCGACTAGATAGTGTTATATTTGTAGCACCAATTATATTTTTATTTTATCAAATTTTATATTATGTTTCATAAAGAAGGAGGCCCGTCTATTTTATTAGGTACCGTTTTTGCAGTTGCAGTACTTTTAATTGCTGATAAATTTATTGACATTTCTTGGCTAAGAATACTTGTGCAAGTTTTTGGAGTAGTAATTTTAATTATCATTCTGCAATTTTTTAGAAACCCAAAAAGAATTGCCGTAAGAGACACTAATCACATTCTTGCTCCTGTTGATGGAAAAGTTGTGGTTATTGAAGAAGTTTACGAAGGTGAATATTTTAAAGACAAACGTTTACAGGTTTCTATTTTTATGTCGCCTATAAATGTTCATGTTACGCGTTATGCAATGGACGGAATTATAAAATTCAGTAAATATCATCCTGGAAAATTTTTGGTTGCATGGCATCCGAAAGCCAGCGAGGAAAACGAAAGAACTACAGTAGTAATCGAAAATGATACTTTTGGCGCAATTCTTTACAGACAAATTGCCGGTGCTCTGGCTCGTAGAATTGTAAATTATGCTCAGGAAGGAATGCAGGTTATTCAGGGAACTGATGCCGGTTTTATTAAATTTGGATCAAGAGTAGATTTATTTTTACCTTTAGGTACACCAATTAATGTGGTTTTAAACCAAAAAGCAATTGGAGGAAAAACTATTATTGCTACAAAAGCTTAAATGGCAGAAAAAGATTTAGATAGACGCTTCAATGAGGCTGTTGAAACTGCAATGAAAATGACTCAGGCCTCACTGCCACAAGATGTGCAGCTAAGACTTTATGCGTTTTATAAACAGGCAACCTTTGGAACGGCTGTTTACAATCAGTCTGAGAATTTTGATTTGAGAAATGCTTTTAAAACTAACGCCTGGATGCAGATTAGTCATTTATCAACAGATGAAGCTAAGGAAAATTATATTGAAATCATCAATTCACTAACATCAAAATAAATAATATTATGAAGAAAAACATTGTTCGTTTCAGCATTTTAGCTTCATTATTTGTATTATTTTCTTGTAATGATAACAATAAGCTGACCGAAGTTGTTGAGGTTCCGCTTCCCACTAAAGAAGAAAAAATAACAATTGGTTCTCCAAACGATGTAAAAGCAGATCCGGGTTCATTTGAACTTACTAAACTGCCTTTTGCCTATGATGGTTTAAGCCCCGCTTTACGATCTCTAACTTTAGAAACACATTATTCTAAACATTATTTATCGTATACAAATAATTTTAATAAAGAAATTGTTTCGACCGAGTTTGAAAATATGCCCATTGAGGATATTTTGAAAAAATTAGACCTTAATAATGCAAAACTTCGTCAGAATGCAGGCGGATATTATAATCACACGCTTTATTTTAATGTTTTAACTCCAAAAGAGCAGACTCCAAAAGATACTCTTGCAGGTTCAATAGATAAAGAATTTGGTTCTTTTAACAATCTTACGAATCAGTTCAAAGGGCAGGCAGAGAAGCAATTTGGTTCAGGATGGGTTTGGCTGGTTGTTGACAGATATGGAAAACTTCAAATTACTACAACAGAAAATCAGGATAATCCATTAATGAAAAATGCTTTGATTCCAGGAACACCAATTTTAGGTATAGATTTATGGGAACATGCTTATTATCTGGATTATCAAAACAGAAAGGGAAGTTATATTGACGCTTTTTATGAACATATCAACTGGGAAAAAGTAAACGAATATTACGTCGAAGCCCTTAAAAAAGTCAAGAAAGTATAAACAAAAAAGCTGATACAAATTGTATCAGCTTTTTTGTTGTTTTATATCATTCTGCAAATCTTTAATTCACTTCAAAAATAAACGACTCAGATGGTTTTATTTTTACCCTGGCAGTCCCTTCTCGGTTCTTTACGGTAAAATACGTTTTGTTTTCTAAATATAACTGATCTAAAAGCACATAATTTCCGTCTTTTAAATTCCATTTTGAAATAACATCTGCAGGAACTTTTAATTCAAATTCACTTGTTTTTTCAGATGAGAAATTAGCAATAACAATCAACTTTTGTTTTTCTGACCAACGAACATACGAATAAATTAATTCGTCATAACCATTATTTTGTCGGTTTACAGATTGTATTTCCTGAAAACTTCCCATCAAAGCCGGACTTTTTATTGAGAAGTTTAATAATCGTTTGTAAAAATCACGTAATTGTTTTTCAGAATCAGATAATTGTCCGCCGTCAAATTTACCTTCATTCATCCATCTTTGATGATTTGGAACTCCTATATAATCAAAAATTGAAGTTCTTGATCGCGTTCCGAAACCAGCATTTTCATTTCCGGCCTCTCCTACTTCCTGTCCAAAATAAACCATTGTTGGCGATGTACTCAAAGTTGTTGAAACTACCATTAAAGGTTTACCTCTTTCCGGAGTTCCTGCAAATTCAGGAGAAGCAAGTCTTTGTTCATCATGATTATCTAAAAAATGAAGCATATGATGCTCAATATCGGCCATTCCTTTTTGAATATCAGATAATCCGTCTGGAGAAGATTTTCCGCGAATGATGTCTTTTAGTTTATCATACGTTTCAACTTTATCATATAAATAATCCATTTTCCCTAAACGAATATAGTTTCGATATTCATTAGGATTATACACTTCTGCCAATAAAAAGGCATCTGGATTTTTCATTTTTATTGCCGAATTCATATAACTCCAAAATTCGTAAGGAACCATTTCGGCCATATCATAACGAAAACCGTCAACACCTTTTGCTGTCCAATACAAAGCAATAGATTTAAATTTTTTCCAGGAATCAGGAACATCTTTATCCTGCCAAAAATCAAAATGTTCTTTATATGACTTTTGGTCAAATCCAGCAGGAAGTTCTGGAAAATCTTTTGAACCATCGGGACGAACACCATAGTTAACTTTTACAGTTTCGTACCAATCATTTTGATCGGGTTTTACTTTACGAGATCCATTTCCTGTCCATTTTGCTGGGTTTTCATCAAATTTTCCATCAATTAGCGGATTTTTTTCTCCATTTAACGGAACATCTCCATCCGGAATTTCAAAATGCTGCTGCGGAATATAATAGAAGTTATTATCACGTTTGTATTCAACGGTTACATCATCATCGGCACCAAAATCTTTTACACCTTCAGGATTGTTTTTTCCTTCGTATTTGCGGGCAATATGATTAGGCACAATATCAATAATCAACTTTAACCCTGCTTTATGAGTTCGGGAAATCAAATCTTCAAATTCCTGTAATCGGTTTGCGGGATTTACCGCTAAATCTGGATTTACATTATAATAATCTTTTACAGCATAAGGAGATCCTGCGCGGCCTTTTACAACTTCAGGATCATCATTTGAAATTCCGTAAGCCGTATAATCGCGTACCATTGCATGATGAGGCACACCAGTGTACCAAATATAGTTTACTCCCAAATCTTTTATTTCGTGAAGTGCTTTATCTGTAAAATCATTAAACTTTCCAACTCCATTTTCTTCAATGGTCCCCCATGGTTTATTGGTTTTATTTTTATTTCCGAATAAACGGGTAAAAACTTGGTAAACAACAATTTTATGCTCTTTTGATTTTTCTTCTTTTGCTTCACTCATTTTTAAATCTTTTGTTTTACAACCTGAAAACAACATTGCTCCAGCTATTCCCACAGCAATAAATTTACTTTTTATCATAGTTTTTTAAATCTAAACGTATTTATTTTATGGAATCAGAAAACCAAATCCAATTTCTAAATTTAGTCTATTTTTTAAAACTCAAAAGCAACGGGCTTTAATTTGTCTTTTTGCAACAGCGAAACCGTTAACTACAACGAAAGAGTTCTCAGTTTTGTTGATAAATTTAAGATGCAAAGTTACAAAGTTGCAAAGAGGCAAAGCTTTTAAAATAATCTAAAAAAACTTTGAACCTCTGCTCCTCTGAACCTTTGCTCCTTAAAAAATAAACACATAAATTAATGCTAATAACAATCTAAGGTTCTATCCTTTTTTATAAATTTGACAAAAATTTAATCACTTGAAGAAATTACTCTTTTTTATATCTTGTCTGCTTTTATTAAGTGTTCAAATCATTTCTGCGCAAGCACCTAAAAAAAATGCACAGGCACCAAAAAAAATCAACATAGAACATTCTGACTACCTTGATGTTGATCAGGAAACTGCACCAGACGCCGTTTTGCTTACAGGAAATGTAAAAGTAAATCACGACGGAGTAGTTCTTACCTGCAATAAAGCGTATTATTTTCAAAAAGAGAACTACTTAAAAGCTTTTGGAAACGTGCAATTAGTACAAGGTGATACGTTGTTTCTCAACAGTAAATATGCTGAATACAACGGGAATATGAAAAAAGCTTTTGCAACTGGAAATGCTGTTATGACTTCACCAGATGCAACTTTGCAAACGGACACGATTAATTTTGACCGAAATACTCAGGAAGTTTTTTATAATACAAAAGGAACAATTGTTAATAAAGACAATACTTTGGTAAGTAAATCCGGTAAATATTTTGTTACTGAGAAAAAGTTTCAGTTTTTGACAGAGGTTACGATTACGAATCCAAAATACGTTATTAAATCAAATCATTTAGATTATTACAGTAATTCCGGGCATACTTATTTACTTGGCCCATCGACCATTACAAGTAAAGCCAATTACATTTATACTGAAAGAGGTTTTTATGATACCAAGAAAAACCTCGCTCACTTTTTACGGAAATCGTATATAAAATACGACGACCGACTCATTGAAGGTGATAGTTTGTTTTATAACAGAAATACCGAATTTGCTTCGGCAACGCGAAATGTAAAAATCACCGATTCTATTAATAAAGGGCTTGTAAAAGGGCATTATGCCGAAATTTACAAACTAAAAGATTCTATGTTTGTAACCAAACGAGCAGTTGCTATTAATTTAGTTGAAAATGATTCGGTTTACATTCACGGACAAAAATTAATGGTTACCGGAAAAGAAGGCGAACGTATTTTAAGAGCTTTTAAAAATGTTCGTTTTTATAAAACGGATATGAGCGGAAAATGTGATTCGATTCATTCAAATTCTAAAACTGCTTTAACAAAACTGATTGGAAATCCGATTCTTTGGAATGGTGACAGTCAAATTACGGGTGATGTAATGCATTTAATTGGTGATAATAATACGAGAAAATTAGATTCTTTAAAAGTTATAAATAATACTTTTTTAATTTCTAAAGATACTCTCGGAACCGGATACAATCAGGTCAAGGGACTCAATTTATTCGGAAAATTTAAAGAAGGAAAACTCCACGATGTTGATGTCGTTAAGAATACCGAAGTCGTTTATTTTATGCGGAACGACGCAAATGAATTGATAGGAATTAATAAAAATGTCAGCAGTAAAATAAATCTTATTCTTGAGAATAATGCCGTAGAAACTATTACATTTTTTAACCGTGTCGACGGAGATATTTTCCCCGAAGAAGATCTACCGGAAAACGCACGAAAACTGCGTGGTTTTGTATGGCGCGGCGATGAAAGAATAAAATCAAAAGATGATATTTTTTCTGCCGAAGAAAATGAAATGAATGACAAATTAATCAAAGAAGGAAAAGAACAGGAAGAAAAAGATAAAAATGTTCCGCTAAAAGTCAGGAAAGAGACTTTGAATTACGACAAGAAAAAACCAGCTGTGAAAGCAGATACTTCGGCTGCAAAAACTAAGAAATAGTTTTCAGTCTCAATTTTTAGAAACCAGAAACTTAAAAACACATTTTAATTTTCAGTTTCAGCTTTGAGATCTTTGCATTAACAATGCAACCTTAATTTTAACCTTACAAACTTTGCGTAAATCTTTGGGATCTTTGCGTTAAAATTAGTTGCGGTTTTTAAGCACAGTTTTCAGAGTCAGGAACAAAAATCTCAGAACCTTAGTACCTTTGTCACTTTGAACCTTTAAAAAAAATGAACCCAGATTTTATAAAATATCAGGCACAAACTTCTCCTTACCCTTTAGGAATGGAAGTTTCGCACGCCATTGGATCTTACATATACGACACAAACGATAAAAAATATTTAGATTTTGTTGCCGGAGTTTCGGCTTGTACGCTTGGGCATCAGCATCCTAGAGTAAATCAGGCAATAAAAGATCAGTTAGACAAATATTCGCACGTAATGGTTTACGGAGAATATTCGCAAAGTCCAGCTGTTCAATACTGTAAATTAATGGCTTCGCTCCTACCCGAATCTCTAAATAAAACATATTTAGTAAATTCAGGAACAGAAGCAATTGAAGGTGCTTTAAAGTTAGCCAAAAGGACAACAGGACGCAGTCAGCTTATTTCGTGCCATAACGCATATCACGGAAACACAATGGGTTCTATGAGCGTTATGGGATTTGAAGAAAGAAAACAAGCTTTTCGTCCTTTGCTTCCTGATGTTGATTTTATTACCTTTAACAACGAAGCCGATCTGGAGAAAATAACAACCAGAACCGCAGCTATTCTTTTAGAAACCATTCAGGGCGGTGCCGGATTTATTCAGCCGGAAAACAATTTTCTGCAAAAAGTCCGCAAACGCTGTGATGAAGTTGGAGCATTAATGATTGTTGATGAAATTCAGCCTGGTTTTGGAAGAACCGGAAAACTATTCGGGTTTCAAAATTACGATGTAGTTCCGGACATTGTGGTTATGGGAAAAGGTATGGGAGGCGGAATGCCCGTTGGCGCTTTTACAGCTTCGGCAGAAAAAATGGATCTTTTGACTGAAAATCCAAAACTGGGACACATCACCACTTTTGGAGGACATCCTGTCATTGCGTCAGCCTGTTTAGCTACTTTGCAGGAATTAACTGAAACAAATTTAATGCAGGAAGCACTTGAAAAGGAAAAACTGTTCAGATCGCTTTTGGTACATCCTTTGATAAAGGAAGTTAGAGGAAAAGGATTAATGCTGGCAGCCATGACCGAATCGGCAGATATTACGAATGAGGTTATTTTAAATTGTCAGGATAAAGGTTTAATATTGTTCTGGCTTTTGTTTGAGGGATGCGCCATCCGGATAACGCCGCCATTAACCATTTCTGAAAAAGAAATAAAGGAAGGCTGCTCTATAATTTTAGAAGTTATGGACGAAATTCTTAAAAAGAAAAATACATAGTTATTAACCTAATTAATCTTTTAAAAATCAAAAGATTAAACTTAAAAACAGAATAAAAGTTCTGTCATTATTGTTAATTAAATTGTTCAAAACAATTAATTAGCCTTCCGCACATCAATTATAACGTTGCCTAAATTTATAACAGGCTAATTTCAAATAAAACAGAGTATGCAATTAAGCAACGAAGAAGAAGATTATAACCTATCCTTATCAAAATTTGAGTCGATGTTAAAAACTAACAAAGTACTCTTTTTTGATTCTGAAGAATTTGAAGAAATTATTCTTCATTATTTAGATATAGGTAAGGCTAATTTAGCAAAAAAGGCCTTAAAACTTGCATTAGACCAACACCCAAAATCTACAGGCTTAAAATTAGTACAAGTAGAAATGCTGGTTTACGAAGACAAACTTGAAATTGCTGAGAAGCTTTTAAACGAGTTGTATGCAATCGAACCGAATAACGAGGAAATTTATATCCAGAAAGCCAATATCTGCTCTAAAAGAGATCAGCACGAAAAAGCGGTAGAATTACTTAAAATTGCCCTGCAATATACTGATGACTACGCCGATGTGTACAACTTGATTGGAATGGAATATCTTTTTATGGATAATCTTGAACTGGCAAAAGAAAGCTTCATTAAATGTCTGGAAGAAGATTTAGAAGATCAATCTGCCTTGTATAACGTAGTTTACTGTTTTGAATTTTTAGATCAAAATCAGGAAGCGATCGTGTATTTAAACGAGTATATCAACAAAAACCCATATAGTGAAATCGCCTGGCATCAGCTTGGGAGATTGCATTATGGCGTAAAAGAATATGAAAATGCGATTCGTGCTTTTGATTATGCAACTTTAATTGACGATGAGTTTTTGGGTGCATTTATGGAAAAAGCAAAGGCTTACGAACGTCTTAAAAAGTATAATGAAGCTATTGAAAGCTACAATCGTACAATTGAATTAGACGATGCAACTTCGTATGCTTTGTTACGCATCGGTAAATGTTATGAAAAACTGGGAAATGCTGTAAAAGCACTTCAATACTACAACCAGACTGTTCACGAAGATCCGCTTTTAGACAAAGGCTGGATTGCGATTACTGATTTTCATGTTCGCCAGAAAAACTTTCAAAAGGCATTGTTTTTTGTCAACAAAGCATTAGCAATCGACAATCAAAATCGTATGTATTGGAAACGATATGCTACGATCAACAAACAAATGAACTTTTTTGAAGAAGCTGAATTTGGATACAGAAAAGCAGTTGAATTTGGAGATTATGCTCTTGATACGTGGTTGTTTTGGGTTGATATTCTTCAGTTTCTTGGTGAATTCGAAAGTGCTATTCAAACCTTACTTCAGGCTTCAGAATATTTTCCGGAAGAAAACGAAATCGAATATCGTTTAGCAGGATTGTATTTTATGATTCAGGACAATACAAAAGCAAAATTCCATTTAAGCAATGGTTTGCGCCTGAACTTTGATAATTATATTCTTATCGAAGATTTGTTTCCTGTAGTCTGGACAAAAAAAACAGTTAGAAATTATATCGAAAAACACAGAAAATAATGATTGATATTTTAAAAAGGCGTTTTGGCTTATTGGGCCGTAATATTAGTTACTCATTTTCAAAAGGTTATTTTACAGAAAAATTTAACGACGAAATTTTCGCTGGTAACAGCTATGAGAATTTTGATATTTCTGAAATCAGCCATTTTACCGGATTACTTAAAAACAATCCAGATTTGAAAGGTTTAAACGTTACGATTCCTTACAAAGAGCAGGTAATTCCTTTTTTAGATAAATTATCAAAAAAAGCAGCTTTAATTGGTGCTGTAAACACTATTAAATTTACCAAAAAAGGGAAATTAAAAGGTTACAACACCGATTATTACGGCTTTAAAAAATCATTAAAACCATTATTAGAACCGCACCATAAAAAAGCTCTGATTCTTGGAACGGGCGGAGCGTCAAAAGGTGTCGCCTTTGCACTTGACGAATTAAATATCCCTTATACTTTTGTTTCAAGAGAAGCCAAAGAAAATATTATCGATTATAATTTGATTAACGCGACTACGTTTGACAATTTTCAAATTATAGTTAACTGTACTCCTGTTGGTACAAGTCCAAATATTGAGGCTTGTCCTGATCTTCCTTACGAGTTTTTTACAGAAAAACATATCGCTTACGATTTGATTTACAATCCTGCAGAAACTCAATTTCTTAAAAATGCCAAAGAAAAAGGGGCTGTAATTAAAAACGGATATGACATGCTTATTTTTCAGGCAGAAAAAGCCTGGAAAATCTGGAACAAATAAAAAAGCTAAAAATCAAAAATTAAAGTAATTTTCGTAAATTAGTCTACTCATTTGTAGATAGTTATGACAAAATCAACACTTAACTTTTGTATTTTATTTTTTATTTCACTTGCTTCGACAGCTCAGGAATCTCAAAATACAAATGAGACTGCAAAGACTGTGTATGAAGAAGCCCGATATCATTATTATCTAAAAACAATTTTGCTTTTTAATGAATATTTAGATACTGATTCCGGATCGTATAATACAACTCAAATTCGTTTTCTTCATCCTATTGGTAATAAAGCCTGGAATTTAAGAGTTGATCTTCCTTTAATATCAACAAATACTTCTTCAATTAATAAAACCGGTCTTGGTGATGTGGGTGCAGGTATTAGCTATATTCCATATTTAGACCATAAAAATGGCGGAGTTGCTTTGCGTGGCCGTGTTATATCAAATTCAGCTGTTGATCCTGCACTGGGATCCGGAAAGTGGGTCTTTGCTCCTGCCGTATTCTTTGGAAAATATTTGATTACAAATAAGCTTTTATGGATAAGTTCTTTTGAAAATCAAAGCAGTTTTGCAGGATCAAGCAACAGAAGCAGAGTTAGTATTACTTCATTTGAAAATTATTTTATGTACCTTTTCGGAAAGAATTGGGTTGCGGCCGATGCCGCTTTTAGATACAATGATGTCAATAAAGGTTTTCCAAACAATGCTTTTGTTGAATTTGGACGAAAAATAACTCCAAATGATCTGGCATATATTCATCCGAGTGTTGCTTTTGGAAATCATAAAACCTATAATTTTGGTATTGAAGTAGGCATGCTGATTTTATTTTAGAATTAAAATGAAGAACTTTCGGCTTTTGGCCATCAATTTGATTTCTTTTTTCTAAAAAAAAATAGGAAATCAGAATTTTTATATCTTTCAAACAATTTATAAAATTAATATATGAAATGTGTAAACGAGTGTGAAGAATAAGAATTTCATCGTAAAATACAGTAGAAATAAACGATTTATTTTGTATTTAGAAACACCTTTACTATCTTTCGCACTGTTTAAAGTAAAAACCTTATACATTTAAGATGTTAGAAGAAAAGAATGATAACCTGCAAGAAGCAGACGGAAAATTAGGAATCGATATAAGTGATTCTACAGAAAATAATGCAGCAGAAGTTACAGAATCTGAAACTGTAACTGAAACTCCTGTTTCTAAAACTGAAACAGAAGCTGAAGAAACAGCTAAAACTGATGAAACTGATCATCAAACTGCATTAGATGCTATAACAAATTCAAACGCCGAAGAAAGTGAAGATGAAACGCTAAAAGAGCGTCATGATATTCCTATGAAGGATTATGATACTTTTGCTTTGGATGCACTTGTAGATGAACTAAAAAAATTGGTCAATACAGATAAAACTATGTCTGTAAAAGATCATATTGAGGAAATAAAAAAATCATTTTTACTGAAATACAACCATCTTTTAGATGAAAAAAGAGAAGAATTTAATGCTTCTAAAGAAGACCCAAATGAAGAATTTGAGTATCACTCTCCTTTGAAATCTAAATTTGATGAATATTATAATATTTTTAGAGAAAAAAGAAATGCTCATTTTAAACATTTGCAGACTAATCTAAAAACGAATTTAGAAAACAGACTTGCTATTGTTGAAGAGTTAAAAGAACTAATAAATCCGCAGGCGAACATAAAAGACACTCTTAAACATTTTAATGATTTGAGAGAAAGATGGAAAAATGCCGGAGCGATTCCAAAAGACAAGTACAATCATGTTTGGAATAATTACCATTTTCATGTAGAAAATTTCTATGATTACCTGCATTTAGACCGCGAAGCAAGAGATTTAGATTTCAAACATAATCTTGAGCAAAAACAAAAAATCATTGCCAGAGTTGAAGAACTTGTAAATGAAGCCGATGTAAGCAAAGCTTTCCGTGAGCTACAGGATTTACACAGACTTTGGAAGGAAGATATTGGTCCTGTTTCTAAAGAACATCGTGATTCAATCTGGAATAAATTTAGTGAACTGACTAAAAAAATTCACGATAAAAGAGAACTTTTATTTGAAAACCAAAGAGCAAATGAACAGCAGAATCTTGAAGCTAAAAAAGAAATTATAGCTAAAATTGAAGATTTAGGAACTGAAAAAGTAAATTCTCACTCTCAATGGCTGGTTCAGATTCAGAAAGTTGAAACTTTAAGAAATGAGTTTTTTGCTGCCGGAAAAGTTCCTGCTGAGGTTAATGAAGAAACCTGGGCAGCATTTAAAACTGCTGTTAGAAATTTTAATGCTTTTAAAAATTCTTTTTACAAAGACATTAAAAAGGATCAAAACGATAATTTAAACAAAAAAATGGCTCTTGTAGCTAAAGCCAAAGAACTACAGGAAAGTACTGATTTTGCATCTACTACGCCAATAATGAAACAAATTCAGGAAGAATGGAAACAGATTGGTCACGTTCCTAAAAAATATTCAGATAAAATCTGGAAAGAATTTAAAGATGCCTGCAACCATTATTTTGATAAATTAAAAGAGCACAAATCTGAAGAAAATGCAGACGAGGTTGCTGCTTTTGATAATAAGAAAGCTTATCTGGATATTTTGAGAGCTTACCAGCTTACCGGAGATCATAAAACAGATCTGGATGCTATCAAAAAACATATTGAAATCTGGAAAGGTTATGGAAAAGTGCCTTTTTCAAGACGCCATATTGAAGGTAAATTCAATAAAATTTTAGATGCTCTTTTTGAAAAATTAAGTTTAAGCAAAAAAGAATCTGAAATGATGCGTTTCTCAAACAGAATCGATTCTTTATCAGACAGCAATGATACACGCAAATTAGATAATGAGAAAATTTTCATTATGCGTAAAATCGAAGAAGTTCAAAATGAAATCTTCCAGCTAGAAAACAATATACAGTTCTTTGCTAATACTAAAAATTCTAAAAAAGAGAATTCTATCGTAACAGAAGTACGCAAAAACATTGCAATTCACAAAGAAAGTCTGGAAGTTTGGAAAGACAAACTGAAACAATTGAGAAACTTAAATCAGGAATAAAAGATTTAAATTTTATAAATTCAAAAAGGTGTGATGAGTTATTCATTACACCTTTTTTTGTGCTTATTTTTTTAACGCAAAGTTTGCAAAGATTTATTTATTAAGAGTTGTTTAAAAACATAAGCCCGCAAAGCTTCGCCTTAATAACAGCTTTGCGAACTTTTATACTTGTATACAACAAAAAACTTTGCAAGCTTTACACAAACCCTTGGCGTTCTTTGCGTTAAAATCCCAATCCGATTTTCAACAAAAACCAAAACTTAACATTCTCATTAAATTTCGTAAAACTATTCTGCGAAATATTGATTATATTTGAGTTACCACTATTAATTACCGTTTCAAACAAATAACATTTAATATTAATTTTAAATTAGAGAATATGAAATTTACTAGAAAAGCTAATGCCAACTGGAAAGGAACCGGCATGGAAGGAAAAGGAACTATCAGTACGCAAAGTACTACTTTAGATAACGCACAATTATCGTTTAAAACACGATTTGCAGACGGAGTTGGAACAAATCCTGAGGAATTAGTTGCTGCGGCACATTCTGGCTGTTTTACAATGCAGTTAAGCTTTTTACTTAACGAAGCCGGATTTACTGCTGATGATTTGTCAACTGAAGCAACTGTAACTTTTGAAGATGGTTCGATAACCTTAATTCATTTGGATTTAAAAGGAAAGGTTCCGTCAATTTCTGCAGAAGAATTCGAAAAAACTGCTGCAAAGGCAAAGGAAATCTGCCCGATTTCTAAACTTTTGAATACAACAATTACATTATCGGCATCATTAGTAAACTAATATTTTATACATAAAAAAACCATCCGTTGCTGCGGATGGTTTTTTTATTTTAAATGAGCTTTAATTAGTTCATTGTAGCTTTTAAAGCTTTTGCTTCAGCTGTCATTTCTAACGCTTTGTAAACTCCTAATAATGTTTTAGCAACATCTTCGTTTTTAGGATCTAATTCATTAGCTTTTTTCAAGTAAGGAATTACTCCTTTGAAAACATCTTCTCTTTGTGCTTTTAAAACATCATAACGCTTCATATCTTTTGCAGAAGTACCTAATTTATTCATCTCATCGATGATTGGTTTTTCAGCATCTAATTTTAATGCAGCAAGATTTAAGTATGCATTAGTATAATTTGGATTGATTTCAATTGCTTTTAAGTAATATTTTTCAGCATCTGCGTTGTTTTTTGCATTTGCACTTAATACACCTAAGTTAAAAACTAAATCAGCATTGTTTGGATCTTTTTGTAAAGCTTCACCAACTAATTTTTTGTACTGATCATAATCTTTTGTTTCAAGATATAAGTTAGCTTCTGTAAGAATTAAAGAACTATCATCCGGGTTTGTTTTTCTTGCATCAGCGATTGCTTTTTTAGCTTCTTCAATTTTTCCTTTTTGAACTAAAATTAATGCTAAGTTTTTGTAGATCTCACCTCTTTTTGATGGAATAGCTTCTGTTTTAGGCTTTTCGTGAGTTCCTAATTTGATAGCTAAATCTCTTTCTTTAGCATTTGCGAAGTTATCTTCATTATTGTTCGCTTTGTTTGTAGCTAAATATAAAGTTCCTTTTCCAGAATAGTTTAATTTTTTCAACTCTTCATACATTGGAAGCGCTGTATCAAAATCCTGAGCATTTACAGCTGTAGAAGCTGCATAATAAAGGTTGATTGTATCGTTTTTATCAAGCAAATAAGCATCGTATAATTTTTTAGCTCCGTCAGCATGTTTGTTTGCCTGAGTATCCGCAATCGCAGAGTTAATCAATAAACCTTTAATGTTTGTAATTGAAGCTGCAGCCTGTGTTGAATATTTCTGCTTTCCAGATGCTTTTTCAACTTCGATTAATTTTTTATAGCTGTCGGCTGCTGCGCTTAAATTTTTACTTTCTTCAACTTTTTTATTAGCAAGATCTAAGTAAGCATTTCCTTGTACGAAATAATATTGTGCCTGCTCAGTATCTTTTGCATTAACAATTAAGTTTTCTGCATCTTTTAGTTGAGCAAGTGCTCCTTGTGCATCACCGCTTTTTAATGCTTTTTCTGCATTTTTAATTTGATCTTTTTGAGCAAATGTAGCTACAGAAATCAGTAATGCTGATGCTAGTATAACATATTTACTTTTCATAATGTTCAATTTGTATATTTAATTTAATTTTCTTGTGGTTTTATTTACTCCTCAGATTCTTCTTCAGAATCATCTTCGTCTTCAACTACATCATCAGAATCATCTTCATCATCTTCTGCAGTTCCGTCATCTTCAAGAACTTCTAAATCCGGTTTTACTCTTTCTATAACAGATTCAACAACGTTTCCATTTTCATCAACTACAACTTCTTCGGCTTCGTCTTTCATTACTTTTGTAACAGCTGCGATAGAATCCTTACCTTTTAGGTTAATTAATCTAACACCTTGAGTTGCACGTCCCATAACACGTAAATCCTCAATTGCCATTCTAATAGTTAGTCCAGATTTATTAATAATCATTAAATCATCAGAATCCGTTACAGCATTAATCGAAATTAATTTACCAGTTTTTTCGGTAATATTAAGCGTTTTAACCCCTTTACCTCCACGGTTGGTAATTCTGTAAACATCTTCTCCGTCGTCGTCAACCAATTTGGTACGTTTTCCGTATCCGTTTTCGGTTACAACCAAAATTTGAGAATCGGCAATATTATTTTTAGCTACAGTAACCATACCAATTACTTCATCAATCTCGTCTTTTAAACTAATTCCACGAACTCCTGAAGCTGTTCTTCCCATCGGACGTGTTTTTGTTTCTTCAAAACGAACTAATTTTCCAGACTTAACTGCCAGGATAATTTGGCTTTCTCCATCTGTTAATTTAGCCTCTAATAATTCATCACCCTCTTTAATTGTAATAGCGGCAACACCATTAGCACGAGGTTTAGAGTATTTCTCTAAAGAAGTTTTCTTTACCTGTCCTTGTTTGGTAACCATTACAAGGTTATGTGTATTGATGTAATCTTTGTCTTTTAAATCTTGTGTACAGATGAAAGCTTTTACTTTATCATCACTTTCGATATTGATAAGGTTTTGAATTGCTCTTCCTTTTGCTGTTTTGCTTCCTTCCGGAATTTCGTAAACACGCATCCAGAAACATTTTCCTTTTTGCGTAAAGAACATCATATACTGGTGGTTTGTTGCAACGAACATGTGTTCAAGGAAATCCTGATCTCTTGTTCCCGCACTCTTCTGTCCTACTCCTCCTCTGTTTTGAGTTTTGTATTCAGATAAGTTAGTACGTTTGATATAACCTGCGTGAGAAATTGTAATTACCACATTTTCATCTGCAATTAAATCCTCAATACTTACATCACCTCCAGAATATTCGATTTGAGAACGACGATCATCTCCGTATTTATCACGGATTTCTGTAAGCTCTTCTTTAATTAAATCTATTCTTAAATTAACATCAGCTAATAAAGCTTTTAAGTGTTCGATTAATTTCATCAATTCATCAAACTCAGCTCTTAATTTATCCTGCTCCAGACCTGTTAACTGACGCAGACGCATTTCAACAATAGCACGAGCCTGAATGTCTGACAATTTAAATCTTTCGATTAATTTTTCTCTTGCTTCGTCTGTGTTTTTAGATCCTCTAATTAACGCAATTACTTCATCAATATTGTCTGACGCGATAATTAAACCTTCTAAAATATGGGCTCTTTCCTCAGCTTTACGTAATTCAAACTGAGTTCTTCTTACTACTACGTCATGACGGTGCTCAATAAAATAATGAATCATATCTTTAAGATTCAATAATTGAGGACGTCCTTTTACTAATGCAATATTATTTACACTAAAAGAAGATTGTAATTGAGTATACTTATATAAGGTATTTAAAACTACGTTTGGTGTAGCATCACGTTTCAGGATATAAACAATACGCATACCGCTTCTATCCGATTCATCACGGATATTAGCAATACCTTCAATTTTTTTCTCGTTAACTAAGTCAGCTGTACGTTTAATCATCTCAGCTTTGTTAACCTGATATGGAATCTCGGTAACAATGATACTTTCTCTTCCGTCTACTTCTTCAAAACCAACTTTAGCGCGCATTACAATACGTCCTCTACCGGTTTTAAAAGCTTCGCGAACACCTTCGTATCCATATATTATACCTCCAGTTGGAAAATCAGGAGCTTTAATATGCGTCATTAATTCGTCAACTTCAATATCATTATTATCAAGGTAAGCCAAAGTACCATTGATAACTTCTGTTAAATTGTGCGGCGGCATGTTAGTCGCCATACCAACTGCAATACCCGTTGCTCCGTTTACTAATAAAGTAGGAACTCTTGTAGGCATTACTTTTGGTTCATATATAGTATCATCAAAGTTTAATTGAAAATCAACTGTTTCTTTTTCGATATCTGCCATAATTTCCTCAGAAATTCTGCGCATTCTGGCCTCAGTATAACGCATTGCTGCCGGACTGTCACCATCTACAGATCCAAAGTTACCCTGACCATCAACTAATAAATATCGCATACTCCACTCCTGAGCCATACGAACCATTGCATCATAAACAGATGTATCTCCGTGAGGGTGATACTTACCCAGAACCTCCCCTACAATTCTAGCAGATTTTTTGTGGGCAGATCTTGAAGTTACACCTAAATCATACATTCCGTAAAGTACTCTTCGATGCACTGGTTTCAAGCCATCTCTAACATCAGGAAGCGCTCTCGATACAATTACTGACATCGAATAATCGATGTAAGCCGATTTCATTTCATCTTCAATGTTAATAGGAATTAACTTTTCTCCTTCAGACATAAGTTGTTATGTTTAAATAATTATTTAGTTTCAAAGCGTGCCAAGATACGTTTTTTTAAAGATTTTTCAGCTATTTCGACACACTTATTTAAACGATTTATTAACAACTTTAATTTCGCTTTTGGTTAATAAATTAAGCGTTTTTTAACGCTTTTATTGTTATTTTTTTTGTCAATTAGCTGACAGTAGTTCTCAATGGGTATGGTTTTTGTTTTTCAAACTGTAATTCATTAAATTTACAATACCAATTATATATTATGGATGATAATTTTTCACCAAGAGTAAAAGATGTTATTACATACAGTAAAGAAGAAGCCCTTCGTTTAGGACACGACTTTATTGGTACTGAACATCTAATGCTGGGCATTTTAAGAGATGGTAACGGAAAAGCTATTCATATACTTAATAACCTGGCAGTCGATTTAGATCATTTACGCAGGAAGGTAGAAATACTGAGTCCAGCCAACCACAGCGTTGAGGTAAATGCCGAAAAGAAAAACCTTCATCTTACCCGACAGGCCGAAAGGGCACTGAAGACCACTTTTCTTGAAGCAAAAGTATTTCAAAGTTCGTCGATTAGCACAGCTCACCTGCTTTTATGTATCTTACGAAACGAAAACGATCCAACAACCAAGCTGTTGAATAAACTTAAAATAGATTATGACATAGCTAAAGAACAATATTTAAACATGACGCCAAACGAAGAAGAATTCTTAGAAAACTTGCCAAGAAATGAATCGTACAATGACGATTCAGGACAAGATGACAGTCTAAAGGAAAGTAGTTTCAATAATCCAGCCAATAAGTCAAACAAAAAATCTAAGACTCCGGTTTTAGATAATTTTGGGAGAGATTTAACAGAAATGGCCGAAGAAGGAAAACTTGACCCTGTTGTAGGACGCGAAAAAGAAATTGAACGCGTTTCTCAAATTTTAAGCCGAAGAAAAAAGAACAACCCGCTTCTTATTGGAGAACCTGGAGTTGGTAAATCTGCTATTGCAGAAGGACTTGCTCTGCGTATTATTCAAAAGAAAGTTTCTCGTATTCTTTTCAACAAACGTGTTGTAACACTTGATCTTGCAAGTTTAGTTGCAGGAACAAAATACAGAGGCCAGTTTGAAGAAAGAATGAAAGCCGTAATGAACGAGCTTGAGAAAAACGATGATATTATTCTTTTTATTGATGAAATCCACACTATTGTAGGAGCTGGAGGAGCAACAGGTTCACTTGATGCTTCAAATATGTTCAAGCCTGCTTTAGCAAGAGGTGAAATACAATGTATTGGTGCTACAACTCTTGATGAGTACAGACAATATATCGAAAAAGATGGTGCCTTAGAAAGACGTTTCCAAAAAGTAATTGTAGAACCAACTTCTGTTGCAGAAACAATTGCCATTTTGAACAACGTAAAAGATAAATACGAAGATCACCATAATGTTACCTATACGCCAGAAGCTATCGAAGCTTGTGTTAAACTTACAGATCGTTATATGTCTGAACGTTTTTTACCAGACAAAGCGATTGATGCTCTTGACGAGGCTGGATCACGCGTACACATTACAAACATTGATGTTCCAAAACAAATTCTTGATTTAGAACGTCAGTTAGAAGAAGTTCGCGAAATGAAAAATATGGTAGTTAAAAAACAAAAATATGAAGAAGCTGCCAAACTTCGCGATGATGAAAAACGTATAGAAAAAGATCTTGCTTTAGCACAAGAACAATGGGAAGAAGATTCTAAAAACAACCGAATTGAAGTTACAGAAGATAATGTAGCAGATGTTGTTTCTATGATGACCGGAATTCCTGTTAACAGAATTGCACAGACAGAAAGCAACAAATTAGCCAAATTACCTGAATTAATTCAGAATAAAGTAATTGGTCAAAATGATGCCGTTCTTAAAATTGCACGTTCTATTCAACGTAACAGAGCCGGACTTAAAGATCCTAACAAACCAATCGGTTCATTCATTTTCTTAGGTCAAACAGGTGTTGGTAAAACACAATTAGCAAAAGTTCTGGCTAAAGAATTATTCGATTCTGAAGATGCATTAGTTCGTATCGACATGAGCGAATACATGGAAAAATTTGCGATTTCTCGTTTAGTTGGAGCGCCTCCAGGATACGTTGGTTATGAAGAAGGCGGACAATTGACTGAAAAAGTTCGTAGAAAACCATATTGTGTTGTACTTTTAGATGAGATTGAAAAAGCACACCCGGATGTATTCAATATGATGTTGCAAGTTTTAGATGACGGATACTTAACAGATAGTTTAGGTCGTAAAATTGACTTTAAAAACACTATTATTATCATGACCTCTAACGTTGGTGCACGTCAGTTAAAAGACTTCGGACAAGGTGTTGGATTTGGTACTGCAGCAAGAACAGCACAGGCAGATGAAAATTCAAAAAGCATTATCGAAAATGCATTGAAGAAAACTTTTGCTCCTGAGTTCTTAAACAGAATTGATGACGTAATTGTATTTAACGCATTAGAAAAAGCGGATATTGATTTGATTATCGAAATCGAATTGAAAAAACTATATTCTCGTATTGCAGAGTTAGGTTACAAACTAAGCTTAACAGACAAAGCCAAAGCATTTATTGCAGAAAAAGGTTTTGACAAACAGTTTGGAGCAAGACCTCTAAAAAGAGCAATCCAAAAATATGTTGAAGATTTGTTAGCCGAAGAAATCATCACTTCAAAAATACATTCTGGTGATGAAATCATGATGGATTTAAAAGATGATTCGCAAGAACTTTCGGTAGAAATTCACAAAGCCGAAGAACCGACAAATCAATAAATTAGTCAAAAATTATAACATAAATAATCTACCCGTTACGTTTTCATAACATAACGGGTATTTTTTTTAGATAATTTACTATCTTTAGTAAAAGCAAATAGCTATTTTTGAATTTAAATTCTATAACAAAAAAACAATATATGCTTCAAAACAAAGTCATTTTAGGCAGCGAAGAATGGTGCTCATTTCCAGAACTTGGAATTCCGACAATTAAGGCTCGTGTCGATTCTGGTGCGAAAACTTCGGCAATGCACGCAATCAATATTGCTCCTTTCATAAAAAATGATGCTAATTGGGTAAAATTTGATATTAACCCAATTCAGAATAACATAAAAACTATTATTCATTGTGAAGCTCCTCTGGTTGACAAAAGAATTGTAAAAAGTTCCAGTGGTTACAGAGAACATCGTTATGTTATTCAGACGCATTTAAAAATTGGCGATGCAAAATGGCCAATAGAAATGACTTTGACAAATCGTGATTCGATGGGTTTTCGTATGCTTTTAGGACGTGAAGCCATGAGTGGACGTGTTTTGGTAGATCCTGAACAAAAGTATCTTTTAGGACAGCCTTCTCCTGAAACCTTAAAAGAGTTATACCAAAATTCAGAAAAAGCTAGCTCTGGTTTACGAATTGGTCTTTTAGCCAGTAACCCTGAATTATACAGCAACAAACGTATCATGGAAGCCGGCGAAATGCGCGGTCATGAAATGCATTTCCTAAACATCAAGGAATGTTACATGAAACTTGATGCAAAAAAACCTGAAATCCATTACCGTGGTGGAAAAATCCTAAACGAGTTTGATGCCATAATTCCTAGAATAAGGCCAAGTATTACTTTCTATGGCTGTGCATTGACACGTCAGTTTGAAGCTTTGAAAGTTTTTGTTTTAAATTCAGCCACAGCTATTACGCAGTCAAGAGATAAATTATACTCATTACAGCTGCTTTTAAATAGCGGTATTGATATTCCAACAACTGGTTTTGCTAATTCTCCGCTTGATACAGACAACTTAATTAAAATGGTGGGCGGTTCACCTTTAATTGTAAAATTATTAGAAGGAACCCAGGGAAAAGGTGTTGTTTTAGCCGAAACTAAAAAAGCTGCAGAAAGTGTTATTAATGCTTTTAAAAGTTTAAATGCCAATATATTAGTTCAGGAATTTATTAAAGAAGCCAACGGAAAAGATATCCGTTGTTTTGTAATCGATGGAAAAGTGGTTGCCGCGATTCAGCGTGAAGCGATGCCGGGCGAATTTAGAGCTAATATTCACTTAGGCGGAACTGCATCTGTAATTAAGGTAACACCTGAAGAAAAAAAGATCGCTATTAAAGCCGCAAAAGCAATGGATTTAAAAGTAGCAGGTGTTGATATTATCCGCTCTTCTAAAGGGCCTTTATTACTTGAAGTAAACTCTTCTCCAGGTCTTGAAGGAATTGAAGGCGCAACAAACAAGGATGTTGCAGGAGAAATGATTAAAGCTATTGAAAAGAATTTCAAATTATAACTAAGTTCATTTAAACTTAATTGTATCCAGATAATTTAGCAGCTTTGTCAAAGTTTAAAACTTTGACAAAGCTTTTTTATTTAACTTTAAAATAAAAAATATGATTTTCCCTTATTTTGATATTATAGTAAGAAGTGTTGCTGTCTATTTTTTTATGACAATTGCTTTAAGAATCTTTGGAAAAAAAGAACTTTCTCAATTAAATACCGCCGATATTATTCTGATTTTACTGATTAGTAATTCTGTACAAAATGCCATGGTTGGTCCTGACACGAGCCTTCTAGGAGGTTTGGTTGCAGCGCTGGTTTTATTTGTAATCAACTTTGCAATTAAAAAGCTTACCAGCAGATATAAAACCCTCGGCAATATATTACTCGACAAACCGGAAGTATTAATTCACGACGGTAAACTTGATTTTAAAGCTTTAAGCAAATTAGATATTTCGGACGCAGAATTAAAAGAAGCCATGAGAGAACACGGAATCGAATATTTTAAAAATGTAAGACTGGCGATGTTAGAAATTGACGGAACAATTAGTATTATTTCTGAAGATCAAAACAAATTGAAACAAACACATTACAAACGTAAACACAATCATAAAAACTTTAGGAAGTAAAAACTTCAATTTTTTCATTTTCTAAATGGTACTTTAGATCGTCCGTAAAATGATAAAAGAAGTTTTTCATCTGCAAACCGGCCGTCTAAATCTTGTTTTACAGGTGTTTTTACTAAAAGTGTACTAAAATTTCCCTCGACATCTATATAGATTTTTTTCTGGCAGTATCGTTCTGAAGAAATTAAACAATAGTGTATTGCATACAATAACTTTTTTCTTGATTCCCTTTGAATTCCAATCATGTCTGTAACCTTAGTAATTACTAAAATTGTATCATTTCTTTCTACAGAATAGTATTTTAATTTATCCATATCTATACCTGTTAAAGATCTGCTTACAGATTCTTTTACAAAATATGAAATCAAATCCGATTCTTCATTGGGATTACTGGTTACTTTCTTTTGATCCGTTTTTAAACGAATTCTCCTTATATCATCTTCCTGACAAGAAAATAACGAAAAAAAAACAAGTAAGAAAAATAGCTGTGAAGTTATATCATTTTTGAATTTGTACATTACTTTTGGGGTTAGCAGTTTTTTTCAAAATCGATTCAATCTATTTCTCTTACTTAGTTAAGATATATACATTAAATAATTTCGACAAAAATGCTTTTAAACAACATTTAGAATAACCTCTAAAAATCAAAAAAATGTCATTTAAAGACATTTCTTATGTGTGAATTCACAGAAATAAAAAAGCCGATTTTAAAAAAATCGGCTTGTATTTATCTAATTACACTAATTTTAACAGGTGGATTTGACATTCTTTTGACCATCCAGAATAAGCATAATAAAACCAATACCCCTGTGATAATTAAAAACGGTAAATAGCCTACAGATTTTGAAATTTTCACCATTAAATACACATACCATTTCACAACTCTGGTACGCGTATTTTCATAACTTTCCATTTCATAGGCAAACCATGTCAACAATCCTCCCGCTACAGCAACAATTCCAGTAACAATTAAAGGAAAAATTGACGCACCTATCACCGACAATTGTTCTTCTTTTCTCACAAAACCTAATGCTTCAAATTGTTCTTTAATTAAGCTGTCAGCCTTGATTGCTGTTTCTGTATCTTTAAAATCAATATTTTTATAACTTGTCCCCTCATTGTTTTTAATACCAAACATTATACATGCGTCAACATCTTTTTCGAATTCGTATTCAAAAATCTCTTTTACTTTTATAACCGATATAAATTCAGAAAGAATAAAATCTCCACTTTTAATTTTCTCAATAGCTAGATTTGCATCTTGTCTTGTTATATCTCCAATGATATAATCTGAATAAATTAAAACCACATTCTCTTTTTCACTATCAAGAATAATGGGTTTATCAAAAATAGTTTTCATTTTTGCTTTTTTAAATTACAATCCCTATAAAATGCTTATTAAGCATTCTTACAAAGATCTTCAAATCAAAAAACAATTATATCCCATAAAAGTTTTAAAAGTTTAATATTAAGGTAAACTTTCGTGTTTTTAATCAAATAAAAAAGCCGATTTCAATTGAAATCGGCTTTAAAATATTTAGGCAAATGTGATTATATCTCACATTTCACAATAATCATTTTACTATATGAAGACGCTCAGAACAAAATAAACTAATCCTGCCAATATCGCTGAAATAGGAATAGTTAAAATCCATGCCCAAACTAAGCTTACGGTAACTCCCCAGCGAACGGCAGAAACACGTTTTGTTAATCCAACACCAATAATAGATCCTGTGATAGTATGCGTTGTACTTACCGGGATTTTTAAGTGCTCTGTAAAGTAAAGTGTCAAAGCTCCTGCTGTTTCTGCAGCAACACCTTCAAATGAACTTACTTTTGTGATTTTAGATCCCATTGTTTTCACAATTTTCCATCCACCACTTAAAGTTCCGGCTGCAATTGCAGAATAACATGCTAATGGAATCCAGCTTGGCATTTGTCCTTTAACACCTAAATCTTCATTTGGCAAAACAACATCTAACCAGGCATCCATATGAACACCATGATTTGTGTTTATATAAACTGCAACAGCCGCTGCAATAATTCCCATTACTTTTTGAGAATCATTTCCTCCGTGACCTAAACTAAAAGCCGCAGAAGATAGTAATTGCATTTTTTTCAAAGCAGCATCAGCCTGATGAAGGTTTAAACTACTAAATATTAAACAAAAAGCACTAACAGTTAAAACTATAAAGGCAACTAAAAACCATTTGATATTATGAGCTTCAAAAGCAACACTCCAAAAATGAGAATCAAAACGAGCTTTCCCCCCATCTTTCACAATTTCTTCATAAGGAATCATCTGTTTGTATACAAACCAAACGGTTGCAATCATTAAAACTCCAGTGAATATTTTTGGACCAATACTTTTACGAGAAGCATTTAATAACCAAATCGATATTAAATAAGAAGCCAGCGCTCCTAATAATGGTGCTAAAACAATAAAAGCAATAATAATAAGAACTCCCGAAGGCATTGCCCCATCTTTTCCTGCTTTATACCAGCTTACAATTTCATACCAGTAGTGAGTTGCTCCGTCATCACCAACATAACCTGAGAAACCATGAACTGCAATAGCGTGTGCTACAGCTGCTCCTGCAAAACCTCCAATTAATGTATGAGAAGAACTTGACGGAATCCCTAACCACCAAGTCAATAAGTTCCAGCAGATTGCCGCGATAACTCCGGCCAGGATCACTACAAGGTTAATTTCCATTGTGTGCGCTGTTTTAGCAACAGTATCTGCAACACCAAATCCGAAAACCCAATAAGCCAGAAAGTTAAAAAATGCTGCCCAGACTACCGCCTGAAAAGGTGTCAGAACCTTTGTTGCAACAACAGTCGCTATAGCATTTGCCGCATCATGAAAACCATTGATGTAATCAAAAATTAAGGCTAATACTATAATTAATATAAGTAGCGTCATAAATTATAACTTCAGAATGAAAAATTGAATTAAGAATGTTTTACAGAAATAGATTCTAGTATGTTTGCAACACTCTTACATTTGTCTGTTGCTGATTCTAAAACAGATAACACTTCTTTATATTTAATGATATTTTTAGCATCTGTTTCGTTTTCAAAAATTTCAAAAACTGCTTTGTTATAAACGTTATCAGATTTGTTTTCCAGTTTGTTAATTCTGGCACAAGCATCTTTAATAACTTTAAAATTTTGTAAGTTTCTCAACTCTTTTACCGCACTGTCAATGTTTTGACAAGCTTCAAGGTTGATTTCTGTCATTTTTCTGATAGATTTTGTAATCTTATCTACCTGATACAATCTCATACGGCTAGATGCACCATGAAGGTAATCTGCAACGTTATCAATTGAAGTAATTAATGTATGAATATCTTCACGGTCAAAAGGAGTAATGAAGTTTCTGCTTAACTCTAAGTTTGTCTGACGAGTGATATCTTCTCCTTTTTGTTCTAATTCGTCAATCTTTTGAAAAAGAATCTCTCTTTCTTTTAATGGTAAATTTACAGCTTCGTGTAAGTTAGAAGCTAATTCAATTAAATTGCTTGAAGCCTCTTCAAAAAGTGGAAAGAATTTCTTGTCTTTCGGCACTAAAAATTGGAAAATACTGTTTATTGACATTTTTATATTTTTGATAGTGCAAAATTACTTCAATAATATTTTACAATGTTAAGCCATTGTTAACAAATCGTTTTCTATTTGGAAACTCTTTAGAAACAAAACTGTATTTTCAATATCAATATGTAAGATTCTGTCTTCTTTTACCAAGGGCACAACTTCACGATAACTGTTCAGGAACATTTCGATGAAATCACTTGATTTTAAAGGCTCTCTGTAAGCAATTGCCTGAGATGCATTCAATAATTCAATAGCTAAAATACGCTCTAAATTATCTAAAATTCGTAAGGCTTTTGTCGCTCCGTTGGCTCCCATACTTACGTGATCTTCCTGCCCGTTACTCGAAACAATACTATCGATACTTGCCGGAGTCGCCAATTGTTTGTTCTGACTTGCTATACTTGCAGCAGTATATTGCGGAATCATAAATCCTGAATTTAACCCCGGATTATCAACCAAAAATGCCGGAAGATTACGTAAACCAGAAATTAACTGATACGTTCTTCTTTCTGAAATACTTCCTAATTCTGCCAAAGCAATTGCCATAAAATCTAAAGCCAAAGCTAAAGGCTGACCGTGGAAATTTCCGCCAGAAATAATCTGATCGGCTTCAATAAATATATTAGGATTATCGGTTACAGAGTTGATTTCTGTTTTGAATACTTTTCGAACATAATCAATCGCGTCTTTTGAAGCGCCATGAACCTGTGGCATACAACGGAAAGAATACGGATCCTGAACATGTTTCTTTTCCTGAGCGATAATTTCACTTCCGTCTAAGAATTCAGTAATTCTTTGCGCGGTTACAATTTGTCCTTTATGCGGACGTATATAATGTATCAATTCATTAAATGGCTCAATTCTTCCATCAAAACCTTCCAAAGAAATAGTTCCAATTAAATCTGCCAAGTATGAATATTTATAAGCTTTAATTAAAATATGAGCTCCGTAAGCACTCATAAACTGTGTTCCGTTTAATAACGCCAAACCTTCTTTTGACTGCAAAACAATTGGTTCCCAGTTAAAATGTTTTAAAACTTCTGCTGAATCTGTTTTCTTTCCTTCAAAAAATACTTTTCCTTCTCCAATTAAAGGTAAAGATAGATGTGCCAAAGGCGCTAAATCTCCAGAAGCTCCAAGTGAACCTTGTGTATAAATAATAGGAAGAATATCATTATTGTAAAAATCGACCAAACGCTCTAAAGTTTTTAGCTGAACTCCAGAGTGTCCATAACTCAAAGACTGTATTTTCAGCAAAAGCATCATTTTTACAATCTCAGCAGGAACTTCCTCCCCTGTTCCGCAGGCATGAGATTTCACTAAGTTTTCCTGAAGTTTAGATAAATTCTCGTTTGAGATTTTCACACTATAAAGTGACCCGAAACCCGTATTAATACCGTAAATAGGAGCTGTATGCGACTCCATTTTTTTATCTAAATAATCACGGCATTTTTGAACATTTACTTTCGCTTCCTCAGACAATTCAAGCTTTTTATCATTTACTATGATTTCGTGCAGCGTTTCTAAAGTTATAGTTTCAGTACTAATATAATGGATATCCCTCATGATATTTTTAAATTTAAGGTGTCAAAATTCAACAAATCAATATTAAAAAGCAACATTTTATCACAATAATTAAAATTCAGATAACTGCAATTCTTGACTTTTATTTATTTCTCAATTGTTTAATACAGAAAGTTCAGGTAGTTTTCAATTATATTTCCCTTAAAAATCAAACCTTTGCTCTCGCAAAATTCAATTTTAAACCCGCTGAAATATATCAAAACAGCAACTTAATAGATTTAATTTTAACAAATACTCAATATTGAAATGTAAGGATTTGAATTATTAAAATATTCGTAAAAAGGCTTTTTGAGTTTTTAACTTTTATAAAAATCTGTACTTTTGAAAAATCAAAAATGAAAAGTAACAGCATAAAATATCAATCTACAATTATTACAACTCAAACAGGAGTTGCAATTGCTGTTACCACAATTTCTACTACAACAACTACTACCCCTTAGGGGTATACATTTTTACATATAATCCGGTTTGTCTGTACTTTTTTCGTAAAAGAAGAAAGGTAATGGATACATAAAAAACATTTACAAAGAAAAAAAAGTCGCAGTTTTCAGTTTCAGTTCACAGTTAATAAACCTTTGAACCTTAGTTACTCAAAATCTTTGCACCTTATTAAAAAATATCACAAAAATGAAAGTATTAAAATTTGGCGGAACTTCGGTTGCCAATGCTCAAAATATAAAACTCGTTCTCGAAATTGTTAACCAAAAAGCCAAGCAGGATAAAGTAGTAGTTGTAGTTTCTGCACTTAGTAAAGTAACAGATTTATTGCAATTAGCAGCGGCAAAAGCAGCAGCAAACGATGAAGGCTTTAGAGATATCGTTGCCGAAATCGAGAAAAAACATCTTGACACACTTAAAGAATTGATTCCGGTAAGCGAACAAAGCAGTTTGTTAAGTCATGTAAAAAGAATCATTAATCATTTAGAAACTTTATTAGACGGCTGTTTTCTTTTAGGAGAATTATCTCCAAGAACTGCCGATACTATTTTAAGTTTTGGAGAATTACTTTCTTCATATATTATCGCGCAGGCTTTTCAGCAAACTGAAAAAGATGCGGTTTACAAAGACAGTCGCGAGTTAATTAAAACCAATGCTGATTTCGGAAAAGCGGCTGTTAACTTCGATATTTCAAATAAATTGATTCAGGAATATTTTGCTTCGAATGAATCAAAAATCAATATTCTTCCCGGATTCATCGCACAGACTTTAGACGGAATCACTTCGACTTTAGGACGCGGCGGATCTGACTATACTGCGGCCATTATCGCCGGAGCTATCGATGCGGAGCAACTTGAAATCTGGACTGACGTAAATGGAATGTTTACGGCAAACCCAAAAATTGTAAAACAAGCACAGCCAATTGCGAATATTTCCTATCAGGAAGCAATGGAATTATCGCATTTTGGTGCTAAAGTTTTGTACCCGCCAACAATTCAGCCTGTTTTAAGAAAAAATATTCCAATTTTAATCAAAAATACTTTTGAACCAGAAGCCGAAGGAACTTTGATTTCTGACACAGTTTTATCAAAAGATACAGTTGTAAAAGGAATCAGCCATATCGATAATATTTCACTTTTAACTCTTGAAGGTCCGGGAATGATTGGAGTTGCAGGTTCGTCAAGACGTTTGTTTGAAGTATTGTCTCAGGAAAAAATAAACGTAATTTTTATTACTCAGGCTTCTTCTGAGCATTCAATTTGTATCGGAATCTTGAATTCGGATGCTGAGAATGCCGAAGCTGCAATTAACAGAGCTTTTGAAATCGAAATTTCGCAAAACAAAATCGATCCTTGTTATGTAGAAAAAGACCTTTGCATTATTGCTCTAGTTGGTGAAAACATGAAAAATCACCAGGGTCTAAGCGGAAGAATGTTCAGTACTTTAGGAAAAAACAACGTAAACATTCGTGCCATTGCACAAGGTGCTTCTGAAAGAAATATTTCGACTGTAATTAACGAAAGAGACGTTAAAAAAGCGCTGAATACTTTACACGAAAATTTCTTTGAAGAAAACACAAAACAGCTGAACTTATTTGTAATGGGAGTTGGAAATGTGGGAGAAAAATTCATCGAACAGATTCACAATCAGAAGAAATTCTTAAAAGATGTTTTAAAGATTAATGTTCGTGTAATTGCTTTATCAAACTCAAGAAAAATGATTTTTGACGAAGACGGAATTTCTTTAAAAAATTGGGATGCCGCTTTAAGCGAAGGTGAACCAGCAAGTATCGAAGGATTCATCAAACGTGCAGAAGATCTGAATTTACGTAATAGCATTTTTGTAGATATTACTGCAAATGCGACAGTTTCTGAAGCTTACGAAAGATTCTTAAAAGAAAGTATTGCCGTTGTAACTTGCAATAAAATTGCCTGTTCATCTGCTTATGACAATTATAAAAAATTAAAAAATCTATCGCGTCAATACAACGCTCCTTTCTTGTTTGAAACGAATGTTGGTGCGGGATTGCCAATTATTGATACAGTAAAAAACCTTATTGCATCTGGAGATAAAGTGCATAAAATTCAGGCGGTTTTATCTGGAAGTTTGAACTTTATTTTCAACAATTTTGATGAAAATAATTCTTTCCACGACGTGGTGAAAGAAGCGGGAGTTCAAGGTTTCACAGAACCAGATCCAAAAATCGACTTAAGCGGAATTGACGTTGCTCGTAAAATCCTGATTTTAATTCGCGAAAGCGGTTACGAAATGGACATCGATGCCATCGCAAACGAATCGTTTTTGCCTGCAGAATGTTTAGCAACAACAAACAACGACGATTTCTTTGCATCGTTAATCAAACATGCTTCTCATTTTGAGAACATTTACAAAGAAGCTTTAGCCAAAGATTCAAGATTGAAATACGTTGCGCAATTCGAAAACGGAAAAGCAAGCGTAGGTCTGCAATTCATCCCAAAAGATCATCCTTTCTATAATTTAGAAGGAAAAGACAATATCGTGCTTTTCTACACAGATCGTTACGTAGATCAGCCTTTATTGATCAAAGGAGCCGGTGCTGGAGCTGCAGTAACAGCATCAGGAATTTTTGCTGACGTTATTCGTATAGGAAATATTTAAAGGTGCTAAGGTTCTAAGATGCTAAGGTTCTGAGTTTTTTTTCAAAACTAATCTTAGCCTCTTAGAATCTCAAAACCTTAGAATCTAAAAAATAAACAGTTGCAAAGAAAAACTTAGAACCTTAGCATCTTAGCAACTCAGAACCTTTAAAAGAAATGGAAATTAAACTTTTTTGCCCGGCAACTATCGCCAACCTCTCATGCGGATTTGACGTATTGGGACTTTGCTTAGACAATGCGGGCGATGAAATGATTGTTCGAAAAGTCGATCAAAAAGGAGTTCGAATCACTAAAATTGTCGGTGCCGATTTGCCTTTGGAAACCGAGAAAAACGTTTCTGGAGTTGCGGCTTTGGCGATGTTGGAAACTTTAGACGAATTGGATTTCGGATTTGAAATCGAAATTTATAAAAACATAAAAGCCGGAAGCGGAATCGGAAGCAGTGCTGCAAGTTCTGCCGGAGCAGTTTTCGGAATTAATGAATTATTAGGAAGACCTTATTCCCGTAAAGATTTGGTTCAGTTTGCTATGCAAGGCGAGAAATTAGCCAGCGGAAACGCGCATGCCGACAACGTTGCTCCTGCCCTTTTAGGCGCTTTTACTTTGGTAAGAAGTTATTCGCCTTTGGATATTATCAGAATTGACAGCCCTGAGGAATTATACGCAACGGTTGTTCACCCACAGATCGAGTTAAAAACATCTGACGCTCGTTCGGTTTTAAAACAAAACGTTTCGCTAAAAAGCGCTATCACGCAATGGGGTAACGTAGGCGGATTGGTTGCAGGTCTTTACACCAAAGATTATGATTTGATAGGAAGATCACTTCACGACGAAATCGTTGAACCAGTTCGAAGCGTTTTAATTCCAGGATTTGATTTAATCAAACAAACGGCATATGAAAACGGCGCTTTAGGTTCTGGAATTTCAGGTTCTGGTCCGTCGATTTTTGCTTTAAGCCGAGGAAAAGAAACCGCCGACCAAATCGCAAAAGCCATGAGTGACGTTTACGAAAAAATGAATTTACCGTATGAAATTCACGTTTCGAAGATTAATCCTGATGGCGTAAGAATTCTCTAAGCAATATTACTAACCATATAAGTGATATAAGTTCATTTAATTAAAAAGCGCATGAATTTATATTAACTTATATCACTTATATGGTTTAAAATAAAAACACAAAATGAAATATTACAGTTTAAACCATAATGCCCCAAAAGTTTCTTTTCAGGAAGCAGTTATACAAGGATTAGCAACTGACAAAGGATTATATTTCCCAGAAAGTATAACACCGCTTGATCCATCATTTTTTGATAAAATCGAAAGTTTAAGCCACGAAGAAATCGCTTTTGAAGCAATCAAACAATTTGTTGGCGATGAAATACCTGGAGATAAATTAAAAGAAATCATTGCCGAAACTTTAGTTTTTGATTTTCCTGTTATAAAAGTCGAAAACGGAATCTATTCGTTAGAATTATTTCACGGACCGACAATGGCTTTTAAAGACGTTGGAGCGCGTTTTATGTCGCGTTGCTTGGGATATTTCAATAAAGACAAAAAAGATTCTAAAAACACTGTTTTAGTAGCAACTTCCGGAGATACAGGCGGAGCGGTTGCGAGCGGATTTTTAGGCGTTGACGGCGTTGATGTTGTCATTTTATATCCGTCTGGAAAAGTGAGCGATATTCAGGAAAAACAATTGACTACTTTAGGACAAAATATTAAAGCCCTTGAAGTTGACGGCGTTTTTGACGATTGTCAGGATATGGTAAAAAAAGCGTTTTTAGATGAAACTTTAACGCATAAAAACCTGACTTCGGCAAATTCTATTAATATTGCGCGCTGGTTACCGCAAATGTTTTATTTCTTCTTTGCTTACAAAGCCTTGAAAAGCCAAAACAAACCTTTAGTTTTCTCTTGCCCAAGCGGAAACTTCGGGAATATCTGCGCCGGAATTATGGCAAAGAAATTAGGTTTGCCAATTGAGCATTTTGTGGCATCTACAAACGTAAACGACACCGTGCCAAGATTCTTAGAAAACGGAAAATACGACCCAAAACCTTCAAAAGCAACAATCTCTAACGCAATGGACGTTGGAAACCCAAGTAACTTTATTAGAATTCAGGAATTGTACAACAATGATTTAAAAGCTTTCGAAAAAGACTTTTCTTCTTATAGTTATACCGATGAAGAAACTCTTGAAGCTCTAAAGAAAATTTATAACACAGACGGTTATATCGCAGAACCGCACGGCGCTGTTGGTTATTTAGGTTTGAAAAAAGAACTAGAGAAACACCCAAATGCAATTGGTATTTTCTTAGAAACGGCGCATCCTATTAAATTCTTAGATGTTGTTGAACCTGCTCTGGGAATTACACTTCCTATTCCTGCTCAAATTGAGAGTGTTATTAATGAGGTGAAAGTTAGTGTGAAGATTGGAACTTATGAGGAGTTGAAGAGTTTTTTGGGATAAAATCTTTTGCAATTACCATATACAAAACGACTGAAAATAATTTCAGTCGTTTTTTTTTTTGAATAAATAGCTCGTTTTGAAAACAGCAACATTAGTTATCAACCGAAACATGTTTATAAAAAAAAGTGTTATTAATCATAACAATTTGTAAATTTGAGAAACTTATAAACTAATTAATTATGAAAGGATTTATCAAAGTATTTGACGTTCAAGATAAAGAACATTACATTAATGTCAATCAAATTATCAAATTTGCTCCAGCTGATAAAAGATTAACAGCTAATTCAATAATTCGTATAGTTGGAGGAGATAATACCAGTGCGATACAGACTTCTTCTACTTGTGAGGAAATTGTGGATATGATAGAACTTGCACTAAATTAAAAATCAACAACTAACTATACGAATCATTACGATCGGTATACGAAATTGGAAACTTCTCAAAGCAGAGAATAAATTATAAAAAATGAAAAAATGGAAGAGCTTTTAGATTTTAGAAATCAAAATTTATGGAATGAAATAAATCAAAACTATATTGTAGAAATTGAAGAAACTACAAATAATGAATATAGTGTTTATAGCATTAATAATTCTGCTACATTTTTTATAAACAAAAATAATCTCTGTAAAGACTCGTTCACTCACGAAATGCTTCATGTCTACATGGGGATTAAAGATTTGTATTTTTCAAGTTCTCTTAAACTAACTTTACCGCAAAGCAAAATACTTTCAGAAAATCTTTCACCCCAATTAATCGAACACATTGGAAATTCTCTAGATCATATAAAAATGCTCCCAATTTATTTAGAACTAGGATTTGATCGAAAGAAGTTTATAATCGATTATGATCAATATAAATGTACTGATGAAGAAATTATGATATTTAATAAGTATTATAAAATAGGAAAAAAAATCAATCTCAATGCTATAGATGCATATATAGGGAGATTAATAAGCATTTTATGTGATCCTAATGCAGATTTTGATTACTCTTCAGATTTAAAAAAACTTGAAAAAGTAGATCCTTTATTGTTTAAAATTATTGTCCGTTTAATTAATCATACCAAAGAAGTAAAAGTACTAGATAGAACTATTTTTGAAGACGATCATAGAACAGTGATTTCTAACTTTTATAAAAATATGGTTAATTGGATTTCAAACAATAGTTTTACATCTTAAATTATGGAAAAATTACAAGAAATATTTTCAACTAGAGAACTTGCTTTAATAATTTGGACAATAATTATTATAATTTTTATACTTATAAAAGTTAAATTCGGTGATTCGCTTACAAGATTGATTCGAGCTTTTTTCGCTTCGAAACTTTCAATTGCTTATTTAATTATGATATTATACTCCATCAGTATTTTATCCCTTTTAAAGTTTTTTGGTTTATGGGATTTTACTCTTTTAAAAGATTCAATATTATGGTTTATTACCTTCGCAATCGTTACTTTCTTTAAAATAGACAAAGCATATAACAATAATTTCTTTTTAGAAATTTTAAATGAAACCTTTAAACTAACTTTATTTCTTGAGTTTGTAGCAAATTTATATACTTTCAATTTTTGGATTGAGTTTTTGATTTTTCCCTTTCTTTTATTAATAAGTTTATTAAAATCATTTTCTGAATTAGATAGTAAAAATGAAATAACAACAAAATTTCTATCAAATATTATTTTAATAATAGGATTAACTTATTTTATATTATCTTTCTATAAATCTTTCCAAGATTATCATAATTTCTTTTCAGTTCACAATATGAATTCACTGATTTTACCAGCTTTACTTTCAACATTAAGCATTCCTTTATTTTACTTTCTTGCTCTTTATAATACTTATGAACAATTATTCCTAAGACTGCCAATTATGAATTCCGATCTAAAAGTCCAAAAAAAACTTAAACAACAAATCTTTTATAAAGCAAAATTTAATTTGATTAAAGCAAATACTCTTCGAGAAAAATTGATAGATTTTGATGTAAATAATATAACTGACATTCAAAAGAAACTTGATGCAATAATTTAGTTTTTGAATATTTCCCCGCTAGCGCGAGCGTCCCGCTCGTGAACACAAAGAAATTCAAAAACCAATTAAAACGGGCACGAGCGGGACGCTCGCGCTAGCAATAGAACAAAAAAAGAGACCTCAACAAAGGTCTCTTCTCAATTTAATATATCTTAAAAACAATTATTTCCCATTCAATAATTTCTCCAAATACTCCACTTTATCTTTTTCAGCTTGCACCAAACGTTCGTAAAGTTCTACAACTTTATCTAAAGGATTAAAAGTACAATTGCAATTGTAAACTGCACTTTGATCTTGAAAAGTATTTCCAATAATATTAAAAACCGCTTCTTCCGAAAAGTTTTTAATGGCTTCAACAGAAACTCCAAGAACGTTTGCAATTTGGTTCAATTTTTCGTCCTCAACATTTTCGCTTGCTTCAATATTCGAAACCGTTTGTTGCGTTACGCCAATTGCCATTGCCAAAGCTTCCTGCTTCATGCCTTTTAGTTCTCTAATTCGGCTAATATTTCTGCCGATATGTTTTGGTTTTACTGCTGTGCTCATGAATCAAAGATATTTAAAATTCTTAAGGAAAAATAGATTTTTGTAAAAAACTAAGTCCATTTGTGATATACAAATGTAAATATTTTTGTAACTCAAAATCTCTGGCTTACTTGCCGCTAATTACACAAAACTAAGATTTTTACATCAATTAAAACTATAAACTATGACAGAACCAAGTAAATTATCACTAACCGATTTTTTAGATTTTGCAGCCAGAGTTAACTATTTTACACAATTAAAACCCAGTAAAAAGAACAGAAACTCTTTTAAAACCAAAATGACCATATCGTGTTACAACGAATTAATGCAAACCATTATTTCGCTATTAAGAACAAGTATTAACACGCTTCAACAGGAAGAATCTCAAACTGCCATTGATGTTATGCTTCTTCTTGAAATCGCGATACAACTTTTGCCTTCTGATGAAATGGAATTGTTGGATGAGTTGTATAAAGTGCTTCATGACTAACACTAGCAGACAATTTTGTAAGATCGATCACGGAACACCGCTATTAATAAAAGTTGTTCCGATAGCGCGGATTATAAGTTTTTTTTAAATTTAATCCGTGTAAATCCGCGTCTTCGTGATAACGAATCTGTTTTATCCGAGTTCTAATTTATGCAGCTTTATTTCTTCGTCCCTAACAAATACAAAATCTTCGCAGGTCCAGATTTTACTTTTCCAACTTCCCAATTAAAATTATCTTTATTATTTAATTTAGAAATCAATTCGTTCATTTCTTCTACAGAATACGTTCTTAAAGACGAAACTACGCCATCCCACAAAACCAAAATGGGCACAATTGGAATGAGATACGTAAAAATGATTCTGCCAATTTTAAACGGGCGAATAAAAGGTGTTGTCAGTAAAACAGAAATCGGCGAAAGTAGCATCGCCACAATACTTGGAACACTTCTCTCCTGCCCTTCAAAAATAGCAATCGAACTATTGGTATCAATTGCATTCTGCAAAATCTGCTGAGCATCTTTTGGTTTAAAATGATGAAAGGATAAAAATTGCGTTCGAAGTCCTTTTAAGTTTTCAGGAACATTTCTGGCATCGACGGAAGTTTTTACAAAATCGAAATTATCGGCTTGTTTTTGAGTATGTTCAAACGCAGGAATATTGGGATAATAATCCGTCAGCAGAATTTTTAAATCGGGATTGTTTTTTCGTAATTCGGCGTTGAGCCAAATCAGTCCGCCTCCTCCACCCGAAGCCAAATCTATAATTTGGTTGGTTTGGCTTTCTTTTAAAGCTTTTTCAATAACCGGAACAATTCCTCTATACATCGCAGTTTTATTAGAAAGAAACTGCAGAAAATCGGTCATGTAATTTCTAATAAACTCCGGAAGCCATTGTTGATCTTCAAATTCAAACAAGTGTATTCTGCTCATACTTATTGATTTTGTGTTTCATACAAATTTCTAGAATTTTATTTAAATATTTACTTACATAAATCAAAAAATCAATTGCCTCCTGCTTTAGCTGGAGGTTTATATTTTGAACTCTATTCGGCTTTAGCCAAAAAACTACAAAATTTTGGCTAAAGCCATTTTCTAACATAACTTTGCTCCTCCAGCTAAAGCTGGAGGCAATTCAATTTTGTCTTTTGCTAAAGCAAAATTTCAATTCAAAACTTAAAAATTACAGCATAGTATTACAATGATTACAAAAGCAACAATCGAAGATATTCCGGCATTAACCATCTTAATAAACTCAGCATACAGAGGAGAAACGTCTAAAAAAGGCTGGACAACCGAAGCCCATTTACTAGAAGGAAAAAGAACCGACGAACAAGAAATGACCGAAATTTTTCTTGATCCAAAAAATACAATTCTGAAATTTACAGAAAATGACAAAATCATCGGTTCGGTTTTATTGGTAGAAAAAGGACATCAATTGTATTTAGGAATGCTTACCGTTTCGCCAGAACTTCAAAACAGTGGAATCGGGAAAAAGCTTTTAGCAGCAGCCGAAGATCATGCTAAATCTTTGGGTTTGTCGAGCATTATTATGACGGTTATTTCGGTTCGTGAAGAGCTTGTAGCTTGGTACAAACGTCATGGTTATGTAGATACCGGAAAACGTGAAGCTTTTCCTGAGAGCGGTATTCATGTTACGGTTTCTGAAGTGCCTTTGGAGTTTATTTATTTGGAGAAAAGTATTTAAGTTTTTTTTTGCCACAAAGGCGCTAAGACACGAAGTTTTTTTAATCTCGCAATCCCGATAGCTATCGGGAGCAAAGGCGCAAAGTTTTTTGATAAAACTTATACGGTTTGTCTTCCTGAGCGAAGTCGAAGGATTGCCAAGCTATTCAGCAAAGTTTAGTTTCTTTGTCGAGCTGCTTATGATCCTTCGACTTCGCTCAGGAGGACAAAAAAATGAGAATAAAGTCATTGAAATATTTAATAAATGGACATACAACTTTTACCTAAAAAAAGTAGTAAAGCCTCTATTTGGAGCGGCGGATTGACATACGAATATATGATCTTTCCCAAAACAGCAAATTATGCAGATAGAGATTTTGGGTTTAGAATAAGCAGTGCTACAATAGAACAAACGCCTTCAGAGTTTACTAAATTTAAAGGCTATCACCGATATTTGGTTATGCTTGATAACCATTTAAATGTTGAGGTGAACAAAGAAAAAAAGGTATATGAGAAATATGAAATCATGGAATTTAATTCTGATGATGAAGTAACTTCTTATACAAAAGGTATTGATTTTAATTGGATGGTTTCTGAAAAAATATCCCATCATAAACTGGAAATTACAAATAGTAAGCAAAATTACAATGCTCAAATAATAATTTTATTTTCTTTAGAATCAACCGTGATTAAAATTAATGAGAAACCATACGATCTAAATCCTTATGATTTATTAGTAATTGAAAATCAAAAAAAGGAAAATATTAGTCTTCATTTTTCTAATGAATGCCTAGCCGGATTATTGGATTTTTAATTGCTTCTACTTAAATTACTGGTGAAAGTTTACCGCAAAGATTCACAAAGAATGCGCAGAGATTCGCTAAGTTTTTTTTATCTCGCAATCCCGGGATTGCGAGATTCTTTTTAAGTCAAACCTTAAATTATCTTATACCTTATATGGTTTAAAGAACAAGTTCTGCAAATAAGCGTTGAATAGTTTTATCTAAATCCTGACACAAACCCGGATGAGGTCTCGACGTTTGTATTGCAGAACTCCTAATCGCGGTTAACCAACGAAAACGCTCCGGAATCTCAAATTCTGCAATTGGACCGCCGTCTTTGGCTCCGTTTGCAATTTTCACTAATGAAGTTAAATTGCATTCTAATTGTTCAATATCAAAATCCGCAGAAAGTGCCTGGATTTTTTCTTTATTCAGATGAAAAAGAACCTTTATAAATTTGGCTTTTTTGCAAAACAAAATGATTCCGATATTCAGGAATTCTTCGCGCTCTACCCTTGGCACAACACGAATCACAGCATATTCGTATAAGTGGTTATCTTGCATTTTGAGCCTGATTTACAAATATTTCTGAATTCTCTAATCTTGTTTTTAAAAACTGCAAATAAACGTTTCGCAATCCTTCAGGAGTTTCGTCTGCGTCTTCCCATTGCAGCCAGTCCAGCGGAATTGTATTAACAATTTCTTCTAAAATTTCCGGTGTTAGAATCGCTTTAAATTCAGCATCTACTTGTTTTAAAAGTGAAGCTTGTGGCAATAAAACGTGATCCTTAATCAATGCAAAAGGACTTTTGGCATGCTGTTCCCAGTTATTCCATGAGTGATGAAAATACAAGCACGCTCCGTGATCAATCAGCCATAATTCTTTATGCCAGATCAGCATATTTGTATTTTTGAAAGTTCGGTCAACATTGGTTATATAAGCATCCAGCCAAACAATCTGAGAAGCTAATTTTGCATCAACAGTTGTTACCGCAGGATCAAAAGTAATAGCGCCAGATAAAAAATGAAGTGCCAAATTTAATCCCTGACTTCCTTGCAGTAAATCCTGAATTTCTTCATCGGCTTCAGTTCTTCCAAAGGCTTCGTCAAGGTTTGCGAATACTAATTCCGGTAATTGTAGTTTTAAAGCTTTTGCAATTTGTCCGCCAACTAATTCGGCAATTAGGGCTTTTACGCCGTGTCCGGCGCCTCTGAATTTTAATACGTATTTAAAATCGTCATCGGCTTCTGCGAGCGCGGGTAAAGAACCGCCTTCGCGCAGTGGCGTTATGTAACGCATGACATTTACTGTTCTTAAGTCGAAATTTTTCATATTACAAACTTAATGATTTTAACCGCAAAGAGCGCAAAGGTTTACGCAAAGAACGCGAGTATTGTTTTACATCATGGAGAATTTTTGCTCGCAAAGACGCGAAGTCGCAAAGTTTTTATATTCTTTGCGACTTCGCGTCTTTGCGAGATTAAAAAAACTTTGCGAACCTTGCGAAACCTTTGCGCTCTTTACGGTTAAGCCTTTAAGCTCAAAAAAGCTTTTCCTAAATACTTAATAATCGTAGAAGCCGTAAAAGATTCGTAACCTGTTTTGGGTAAAGCAATATCAGCAGTTAATCCATGAAGATAGACTCCTAGTTTTGAAGCGTATTTGGGTTCGTAACCTTGTGCTAGAAGACTTGTCAGGATTCCGGTTAAAACATCGCCGCTTCCGGCGGTTGCGAGTGCAGCATTTCCGGTTATGTTTTCGTAAACTGAAGTTCGGTTTATAATGAATGTTGGTGCACCTTTCATAATGACGATCACTTTATACTTTTCTGAAAATGCAATTGTTTTTTGAAATTTTTCTGATTCAGAATTCCATTTGCCTATTAAACGTTCTAATTCTTTAGGATGAGGTGTGAGAATGGTGTCTTCGGGAACTAATTCTAACCATGATAAATTTTCTGAAATAATGTTTAAAGCATCTGCATCAAGTACTAAAGGGGCTTTGTTTATTCTTAAAAATTCAAATAACGCTTTTTGCGTTCCTAGTTCTTTTCCTAATCCTGGCCCAATTCCGATTGCCTGCGGAATTAAAGGTAAATGTATATTGGTAATAAAATTTGTATTTTCATCTGTAGCGACCATCACTTCGGGAATTGATATTTGAAGTATTTGATAACCGCATTTTGGTGTAAAAGTTGTTACAAGTCCGCAGCCGGATTTTAAACATGATTTTGAGGCTAGAACTGCTGCACCAACTTTTCCGTAACTTCCGGCAATAATCACGGCATGACCTTGTGTTCCTTTATGCGCTTTTGGATTTACGGGTTTGTAAATCTTTAAAATTTCTTCTTTTGTGATTAAATACGGAGACTTCATCTGGCTTCTTTTAGTTGTTGCGTTTAATTTTTAAACACATTGAATCATAGTTTTATTTCGCGTATAAAGGCGTTTCACTTGTTTAAAATAAAACATAGCTAAACTTGAAAAAGCATGATTTTGCACTAAAGTTACAAAAAAATTGAAAACACAAATATCTCTTTAGAACGGTCAGCCCTAGCCCTGATAGAAGCGGCATCCTTTTTGTTTTTTCTTTAAAAACAAAAAGATATAGCGGATAGCAGGAAATAGCTCCTAATTATTGCGAAATTTATAATTTAAGACATTCAAATTAGATATTTTTTGAATAGATTTGCAAAACAATTTTATAAAACAACACAATGAAAAATACTGCGCTTACGCACATACATGAGGGTTTGGGAGCGAAAATGCTGCCTTTTGCAGGTTATAACATGCCTATTACATACGAAGGAGTTAATGCTGAACACGAAACGGTTCGTAATGGTGTGGGCGTTTTTGACGTTTCGCATATGGGTGAATTCTTGCTGACTGGCCCAAATGCATTGGCTTTGATTCAAAAAGTGACTTCAAATGATGCTTCGACCTTGACAATTGGAAGAGCGCAATATTCTTGTCTTCCTAATAATGAAGGCGGGATTGTTGATGATTTGATTATTTATAAAATGAAAGAAGAGCAGTATTTACTGGTTGTAAATGCTTCGAATATTGAAAAAGACTGGAACTGGATTTCATCTCACAATGATTTGGGTGTTGAAATGAGAAATCTTTCTGATGATTATTCTCTTTTGGCAATTCAGGGTCCAAAAGCGGTTGAGGCTATGCAGTCTTTGACTTCGGTTGATTTGTCTGCGATAACATATTACCATTTTGAAGTGGGAGATTTTGCAGGAATCGAAAACGTAATTATTTCTGCCACAGGCTATACTGGTTCTGGAGGATTTGAAATTTACTGCAAAAATAATGAGGTTGAACAAATTTGGAATAAAGTTTTTGAAGCTGGCGCATCTTTCGGAATTAAACCAATTGGACTTGCTGCCCGCGATACTTTACGTCTTGAAATGGGATTCTGCCTTTATGGAAATGATATTAACGATACTACTTCTCCACTTGAAGCCGGTTTGGGATGGATTACGAAATTCACTAAAGATTTCACTAATTCTGAGGCTCTTAAAAAACAAAAAGAAGCTGGTGTTACGAGAAAATTAGTTGCTTTTGAAATGCAGGAACGTGCAGTGCCAAGACACGACTACGAAATTGTTGATGCTTCGGGAGAAGTTATCGGAATTGTAACGTCTGGAACTATGTCTCCTTCTATGAACAAAGGAATTGGTTTAGGATATGTTACGACTTCAAACAGCGCTGTTGACAGCGATATTTTCATTAGAATCAGAAAAAATGATGTTCCTGCCAAAGTGGTAAAATTGCCTTTTTACAAGAAATAATAAAAAATATCCATATTCCAAAAATGCATTACTATAATAGTAATGCATTTTTTTTTGTACAGATTAAAACATTTATGGATTAATCCTTTAAAAACTTTTAAATCCATGGTATTTTTTCTTACTTATATGTAAGATTTTTTACAAAAAATATAAACCATTTTCAAAAAATTACCGTAACTTTAATATAAATGTTGAGATTTCACCAATGAACAAAATTTTGCCTTTATTTTTACTGTTTACTACTTTACTATTTGGTCAAAATAGCGCTGAAACATGCGAAATACTCAACAAAATTAATGCTGTTATCCAGACCGAACATTTAAGACCAAAACCTGTTGATGACAGCCTTTCTGTATATGTTTTTGATAATTTGATTAACGAATTGGATCCTTCCAGAAACATCTTTTTTAAAAGCGAATATGACGAAATGGCCGCAAAATATCGCTTAAATCTAGACGATTTAATTCTCGAAAATGACTGCAGTTTTTTGACTGATATTACAGCAAAATATATAAATGCGTTAATTAGAACTAAGCATGTTCTTGAAAAAATTCAGTCAACAGCTTTTGATTATACTAAAAAAGATACGATTCGTTTCTATAAGAAATCATTTCCTTTTTATTTAAAAAATGAAGATCTGGAGAAAGTCTGGCGAAAAAAACTTCGTTATCAGATTTTGGATGATATTGCCGAAACCAGCGATAATCTGGATTCTATTAAAGCTAATTTTAGTTCAATCGAAGCAAAATCAAAGCAATTGATTTTGTCTAATGAAATATGCCGTTTCAGTACGCTTTTGGAAACCAAAACCAAACAGGACGAAAATTTGTATAATTTCTTTTGTACTTATTTTGATCCGCATACAGCCTATTTTAGCGATGATTCTAAATCTAGTTTTGTAGCTTCGTTGTCTAAAGAGCATTTATCATTGGGAATGACGGTTAATCTTAATGAGAAAAATGAGATCATCGTTCATGAAATTGATCCCAATGGCCCAGCCTATCAAACCGGACAGATAAAAAAAGGCGATCAGATTATTTCAGTTTCCAATCATAAAGAAACACTTCAGGTTTCCTGTGCTTCGCTAGAATCTATTTCGACTATGATTTTATCCGAAGCCAATAAAAGTTTAACGCTTACGCTAAAAAGAAACTCTGGTAAAAACTTCGACGTTTACATTGAAAAACAAGTCATGAAAGACGAAGAAAATTCGGTTTTCAGTTTTATTATTGGCAGAGAAAGTAAAATTGGATATATTAAAATTCCGAGTTTCTACGCCGACTTAGATGGAAATAGCCGAAAAGGCTGCGCCGACGATGTTGCACGTGAAGTTATTAAATTGGAAAGAGATAATATTAAAGGTTTGGTAATCGATTTAATTGACAATGGCGGCGGCTCTATGGAAGAAGCTATAAAACTCGCCGGAATGTTTGTTGATTACGGACCTATTTCAATTGTTGTAGATCATACTAAAGAAAAATCGGTTATAAATGACCCATACCGTGGAATGATTTACAGAGGCCCTATTGTGATTTTGGTTAATAGCAACACGGCTTCGGCAAGTGAATTTTTCTCTTCGATTATGCAGGATTATAATCGTGCACTTTTATTAGGAAGCAGTACTCTTGGAAAAGCAACCATGCAGACTATTCTTTCGCTTGACGAAAATAAAAATACTGATTTCTTAAAAATTACTATTAATAAATTTTACAGAGTTACCGGAAAAAGCCATCAATATATTGGTGTTACGCCTGATGTAGTTTTACCTGAATTCTATGAAGATGTTTATCAAAAAGAAAGTGATTTTCCGACTGCAATGAAAAACGACAGTATTGAATCTTTTTTAAAATACAAGCCTTATGTAAAACGCAGTCTAATTGATAAACTCTCCAAAAACAGCATTTTACGATTGGCAGACAATTATTATTTTAATGATATTAAAAAGATTAACCAAAAAATTGATCAGCTTGTAAATACTCCAAAAGCAGAAATTCCGATGACTCTGGACGCTGTTTTTAAACAGAAAAAAATCGTAAACTCTTTGTGGACGGAAATCAATACTTTTAACGACGAAAATAATCCGCTTGATGTTTACAATTCTTCGGTAAACCAATTATTATTAGGCGCTTATCCAAACGACAAAACGATTAATCAATATCAAATGGATAATTTAAAAACAAATCCATATCTCAACGAAGCGGTTAATATTATTAATGACTTTTATACTTCGAAATAATTTTTTTATTTCAGGTTTAACCGCAAAGTTTTTTATCTAAATTATCTTTGTAATCGCAAAGTTCGCAAAGCTTTATTCATTTAGCTTTGTGCGTTTTTTTATTTTATAAATCTTTACTTAAAAATTTCTTTGTGTGCTTTGGTAAAATCTTCGCGGACTTTGCGGTTAAAATAAAAAGTGCTGTTATTCTTAAATTCAGCACAAGACATTCAACTTGAAACTTGAAACCTTAAACTTGAAATAAAAAAGAGCCATTTTGATTTTGGATAAATAAGGAATAACCTTTATTTTTGCATCACAAAACTAAAAATTAGAAATGGGAAGAGCGTTCGAATTTAGAAAAGGAAGAAAAATGAAACGTTGGTCTGCAATGGCCAAAACATTTACCAGAATTGGTAAAGACATCGTTATGGCTGTAAAAGAAGGTGGCCCTAACCCTGACGCCAATTCTAGATTAAGAGCTGTTATACAAAACGCAAAAGCTGCCAACATGCCAAAAGAGAATGTTGAGCGTGCGATAAAAAATGCCAGCAACAAGGATACTGCCAACTATAAAGAGATTTTATTTGAAGGATATGCTCCTCATGGAATTGCAATTTTGATTGAAACTGCATCTGACAATAATAACAGAACGGTAGCAAACATCCGTAGTTATTTCAACAAATGCAACGGGACAATGGGAACTCAGGGTTCTGTTGAATTTATGTTTGATCATACTTGTAATTTCAGAATTGCCAAAGATGGTATCGATGCTGAGGAATTAGAGCTTGAATTGATTGATTTTGGTGCCGAGGAAGTTTTTGAAGACGAAGACGGAATCTTAATCTACGCTCCTTTTGGAAGCTTTGGGGCTTTACAAAAAGAATTAGAAAACAGAGGTTTAGAAATACTATCTTCTGGTTTTGAAAGAATTCCACAAATTACAAAAGAATTAACTGAAGCTCAAATTGCTGATGTTGAGAAATTAATTGAAAAAATTGAAGAAGATGATGACGTGATGAACGTTTATCATACAATGAAAGAAGAATAATATTTATTCCTGATAAAATTTTTAAGCCTTGGATTTATTTCCGGGGCTTTTTTATTTTGAAAAAGTCTATTTTAAAAGAAAGGCAAAAATTTTATAAAGTAAAATAAACCTTTATATTTGCTGATATAACAAAATTGCCCCAAAATAAAAAACATGCAAACATCAAAATTTACAAGAATTGCAGTAATAGTATTGGTACTATTATTTCTGGTCTTAAGCGTAATCAGCTGTAGTACACACACGCACACACATACTCATACAACTTCAGGTAAAAAAATACCACCTGGACAAGCTAAAAAGATGAATGGAGATAAAAGTGCAAAAGCTTATGCTCCGGGACAGCAAAAAAAGAGATAATAAAAAAAGCCTTCTGAAATTCAGAAGGCTTTTTTTATAATTTACTTTGCAATTAATTTGATACTTTAATTAAATAAGTTCCTTCTGGCAATTCACCTATATTTGAAGCATTAACCCCAATTATTTTTTTGCCCTGAGAAAAAACCTCAACATTTCTCATTACCTTATTTGTTTCACCCGGAACTGATTTATTTGCAGGGCTTGCCGGTAATATTGTGACTTTTTTTGCAGTGCTTACAGCTGACTTTGGTTCTGCTGATGCGGCAGAAGCTGGTTTTGAACTATTATAAGCTTCCATAACCTGTTCATCGGTCATGGCGACATTATATAACTTAAGATCGTCAATATCTGCATTGATACTGGTAGTTGCATTTAATTTTCCGAGATTCAAAATATAACCTTTTGTTGAACGTGAAATTCCTTCTGCAGATTTTAATAATTCTCCATTTCGGTAAATTTTTGAAACATTTCCATCATAAGTAATACTGTACATATACCAGGTTTCTTTTAAAAGAGGCGCAGAAGTTACAACATCATTTCCACTACCCCATCCCGAAAGAACTACCTCAGAATTACCTCCTGCCGACGCCTGTTGTACTAATCCGAAATACTGGGCATTTGCTGCAGTACCATAACCCACTATGTAATTTGGAATATTGACAGCATTAAACTTAACCCAAATCGAAATGGTTCGGGGCTTATTAGCCTGCTGAAGATCGCCAACTACTACCTGAAGCGCTTTGTTTGTTAACCGTATAGCACCTCTGGCCGTACCTACTCTGTCATTTACATAAACAGGAGCGCCTAAAAAAGAAATTGTATTATCTGCACTATTTAAATTTCCGTTGAAATTAAATTCCTGAACCGGATTTTGTGAATTGGCATTTAAAAAACTTACAAACATTAAAGTGAGTAATATTTTTTTCATATGTATAGTCGATTTTGGAGTATATATTTGGTTTAAAAGTACACCTTAGTTGCAGCTAAAACTTACAATTACAAATTTTTAAATATTTTATTTATAAATTTTGTTAAAACTATCATTTTATTTCAGCATAACCAAACGATTCCTACATACAAATGCATAATTCTCACAAATTTAAAAAGCCTTCTGAATTTCAAAAGGCTTTTTCTTAATTCGAGAAATTGATTGCTACTAAACAATATTAAAAACTAACTATTTAAAAAATAAAAAATGGCCTTATTTTGATGTTATTTTTTTGGCAGGAGCACTTGTTATTTTTAGCAGATATGTTCCTTCTGGCAGATCATTAATGCTCATTGTGTTATCTCCAACCACTTTTAGTCCCTGTGAATAAACTTCGATATTTTTTGATCCGGCAATTACATCCTTATTTTCAATTATATTAGCAGATGTTGCAGCCTTTGTTGATGTTTTAGATCTAACAGCTATTGTATTTTTTGTTTTAGTAGCTGTTTCTGTAACTGTTATTAAAGGTTTTGAATTATTGTAAGATTCTGCAACCTGTTCATCTGTTAAAGCCACATCATAAATCTTTAAGTCATCAATATCAGCATTTATACCAACACTGGTATTTATTTCCCCTAATCTAAAAATAGTACCTTTTGTAGAACGTTTTAAGCCGCTTATGTATTTTAATAACTCACCATTACGGTACATTTTAGAAACTGTTCCATCAAACGTTACTGTGTATTGATACCACACTCCTTTTGATAATGAAGTCGACACAATAAGATCATTAGCAGGTCCCCAGCCGGCGAGGCTTAAATCTGAATTGGAAGATACCGTCGCTTGCTGCAATAATCCAAAATATTGGGCATTATATACTGAACCGTAACCCCAAATATAATTGGCAGATGCTATATCATTAAATTTAATCCAGATACTAACCGTTCTTGCACTACTTCCTTGCGGCAGATTATCTATCACAGCCTCTAATGCTTTATTGTTTAATCTTTGAGCATTTCCTGCAACTCCCGACCTATCGGCAACAAAATTATTTGTTCCCATGAAGGAAGTTGTATTAGATTCGTTATTTAAAGTTCCATTGAAATTGAACTCCTGAATTGGGTTTTGAGCAGTCGCATTCAAATAACTTACAAACATTACTGAGAGTAGAAATTTTTTCATAATAGCAGAGTTTTGGGTAATACTAATGTGCTAATTTTATATAGCTAAACTATACCATTATGTTTTTCGTCGAAAATTTTTTCGTTAACTGACCTAAAAAACCGTTAAAATAACCAAAATCAATGATTTTAAACGTCAAATTGTTTTTAATTATACTTTCAAAGATATTCTTAAAATTATAAATTTACTTCAATTACAATTAAAATACCTTACGTATAAATACGCTTTATTCAATTAAACAAACACATTTAATATCTAAAAAATCATTCTTAAAACACAATAACTTTAAAATTGAGCATAAAAAAACTCCATTCGAAAGAATGGAGTTTTTAATTTATTTTAAAAATAGGTTTCTATTTTACGAATTCAATTTTTTGAGTTTCTTCTTCATTAACACTGTCAAAGAATCCTTGTTCATTCATCCATTCATCGCTAAATACTTTACTCATATAACGCGAACCGTGATCCGGGAAAATTGCTATAATATTACTATCTTTTGTAAACTCACCTTCTTCTGCATATTGCTTTATTGCCTGCATTACTGCTCCGGAGGTATATCCAACAAATAAACCTTCTTTACGAGTGATTTCTCTTGCTGAATGTGCACTTTCTTCATCGGTCACTTTCATGAATTTATCGATGATGTCAAAATCTGTGGCAGAAGGAATTAAATTTTTACCTAAACCTTCAATACGGTACGGATAAATTTCTTTATTATCAAACTCTCTTGTTTCGTGGTATTTTTTCAATACTGACCCAAAAGCATCTACACCTAAAATTCTAATATTTGGGTTTTGCTCTTTTAAGAATTTTGCAGTTCCTGAAATTGTCCCTCCTGTTCCGCTGCAAGCAATAAGATGTGTGATTTTTCCTTTTGTTTGTTCCCAGATTTCGGGACCTGTAGTGTTGTAGTGAGCATCAATATTTAACTGGTTGAAATATTGATTAATATAAACTGAACCTTTTGTTTCTTCGTGTAATCGTTTTGCTACGTTGTAATATGATCTTTCATCATCTGCAGAAACATGCGCCGGACAAACATAAACTTTTGCGCCTAAGCTGCGAAGCATGTCAATTTTATCTTTGGATGATTTTGAACTTACGGCCAAGATACAATTGTAACCTTTTATTATACTTACCATTGCCAGACTAAAACCTGTATTACCTGATGTAGTTTCTATAATGGTATCGCCTGGTGATAGTATTCCTTTTCTTTCGGCTTCTTCAATAATATATAACGCTATTCTATCTTTTGAGGAATGACCTGGATTAAAAGCTTCTACCTTTGCGTAGAAATTTCCTTCTAACTCTTCGGTGATTTTATTTAGTTTAATAAGCGGGGTATTACCTATTAATTCTAAAACATTATTATAAGCGTTTATTTCTTCTTTCATAAAAAAATAGTTAATCAAAGGTGCTTTTTAAACATCTCGATAGGTTGCAAATTTAACAAAAAAATTCTAATTAGCTTTTAATTTTTTCTAAATCTAGTAAAAAACTAAATTCTTTTGCTAAGTCTTTTAAAGCTTCAAAACGTCCTGAAGCCCCGCCATGTCCTGCGTCCATATTAGTATCTAAAAACAATTGATTGTTATTTGTTTTCAAATTCCTCAATTTTGCCACCCATTTAGCTGGCTCCCAATATTGTACCTGAGAATCATGCAATCCGGTAGATACATACATATTAGGATATTTTTGCGCTTTTACATTGTCATAAGGTGAATATGACAACATATAATCGTAATATTCTTTCTTATTTGGGTTTCCCCATTCGTCGTATTCTCCAGTTGTAAGCGGAATACTGTCGTCCAGCATTGTTGTAATAACATCTACAAAAGGCACCTGCGCTATAACTCCATTATATAACTCGGGAGTTTCATTTACAATTACTCCCATTAAAAGTCCTCCTGCAGATCCACCTTCAGCATAAAGATGTTCAGGCGAAGTATATTTCTCGTCTATTACAAATTTAGAGCAATCGATGAAATCTGTAAAGGTATTTTTCTTTTTTAACAGTTTTCCGTCTTCATACCATTGCCTTCCTAAATCTTCTCCTCCTCTAATATGAGCTATTGCATACACAAATCCGCGGTCTAAGAGTGAAAGTCGTGTTGAAGAGAAATAAGTATCCATTGTTATTCCGTATGAGCCATAAGCATAAAGCAGTAACGGGTTTTTACCATCTTTCTTCAATCCTTTTCTGTAAATCATCGAAATCGGCACTTTTACTCCATCTCTCGCCGTAGCCCAAACTCGTTCTTCTACATAATTTTCTTTATCAAATTTTCCACCTAAAACCTGTTGTTCTTTTAAGATTTCTTTGGTTTTAGTTTTCATATTAAAATCAATTACAGAAGACGGAGTTGCCAACGATTGATAGCTGTAACGCAAAATATCGGTATCAAAATCAATATTAGTGGTAGTAAAAGCATTGTAGGTTTCACTTCCGAATGGAAGATAATAATCCGGCTCGCCATTCCAGGGCATAATTCTAATATGATTTAAGCCGTTTGAGCGCTCTTCTACAACTAAATAGTTTTTAAAAATCTCAATATCTTCTAATAAAACATCTTCTCTATGCGGAATAACGTCTACCCAATTCTTTTTACCTGTTTTATTTTCAGGCGTTTTCATTAATTTAAAATTGGTAGCTTTGTCTTTATTTGTTAAGATGTAAAACGAATCTTCGTAATGCGAAATACTATATTCTAACCCGCGAACACGTTTTTGAAAAACTTCAAATTCTCCGTCTGGATTATCAGAGTTAAGAATTCTATATTCGGTTGTTAAAGTACTCGAAGAACTTATTACAATGTATTTTTTTGATTTTTCTTTGCTTACCGAAACATTAAAAGTATCATCGGTTTCATCATAAACTAAAACGTCATCTTTAGAATCTGTATTTAATTTATGTCTGAAAATCTTATCAGATCTTAAAGTAACCTGGTCTTGTTTGGTATAAAAAATAGTCTTGTTGTCATTTGCCCAAACAGATCCTCCTGTTGCATTCTCAATTTTATCAGACAGAATTTCTCCAGTTTCTAAATTTTTGATTTGAATAGTATAAATTCTTCTTCCAACAATATCAATTCCAAATGAGGCAAACTTATTATCCGGACTAATGCTTAAACCTCCAAGTTTAAAATAAGCGTGACCAACGGCCATTTCGTTGCAATTAAAAAGAATTTCTTCATCTGCCGAAAGGCTTCCTTTTTTTCTTGCAAAAATTGGATAATCTTTTCCGGTTTCAAAACGGGTTATATAAAAATATCCGTTGTAGAAATAAGGAACAGACGAATCGTCTTCTTTAATTCTTCCTTTCATTTCTTCATACAAAGATTCTTGTAAATCTTTGGTATGAGCCGTCATTTTTTGATAGTATTCGTTTTCTTTATTCAGATAATCGATAACTTCGGGATTTTCTCTATCGTTGAGCCAGAAATAATTATCAATTCGGGTTTCTTTATGTTTTTTTAATGTTTTTGGAATTTCCTTGGCCTTTGGAGCCTCTATATTTTCTTGCATTGACTGAGCATTTATTTTTAAAAACGAAGGGGCAAAAGTAATATAAACGCAACAGAACAAAATTAATTTTTTCATAAAATATTCTATTGAATTAATACAGCAATATACTAATTTTGTATGAAATAATTTAAAAATCAACAAAAAATGGATTTAATGGGAATGATGGGTAAACTTAAAGAAACCCAGCAAAAAATTGAAGATACAAAAAAACGCCTTGATACAGTTTTGATTGACGAACAAAGCGCTGACGGATTATTGAAAGTTACTGTTACTGCAAATAGAAAAATAAAATCAATCTCTGTGGATGATTCTCTTTTAGAAGATAAAGAACAATTGGAAGATTACTTAATCGTAACATTAAATAAAGCCATCGAAAGAGCAACAAGCGTAAACGAAAAAGAACTTGATGCTGTAGCAAGAATGGATATGCCGTCTATTCCCGGAATGGATAATTTGTTTAAATAATTTCTTAGATGCTAAGATTCTAAGCTGCTAAGATTCTAAGGCTTTTGCTTTGCTTAATATAAAAAGACGCACAATTGTGCGTCTTTTTAGTTTTTTCTTTTTAAAGTTTTCAAAATATAAAAACTTAGAATCTTAGCACCTTAGAACCTCAGTATCTTAAATTAAATTTTCGAAAACATCTCCAAAACATACGTATGCATTACTTCTTTATAATCTAAATGCGTTACGATTCGGAGTTTATTATGCCCAAGAGAACTTATTAAAATATTTTTTTGTTTTAATTTTTCAATCAAAAGCTGATCGCTGTAACCTTCTGCCAATGAAAAGATCAAAATATTGGTTTCTACAGGTTCTACGGCAGAAATCCATGATTTTGTACTTAAAATCGCTCCTATTTCTTTTGCTCTGCGATGATCTTCGGCAAGACGCTCGATATTGTTAGCCAGAGCATATAATCCGGCAGCAGCTAGGTAACCTACCTGACGCATTCCACCTCCTAATATTTTTCTTATTCTTAATGCTCTGTGAATATCGGCTTTGCTTCCTAATAAAACAGAACCAATTGGCGCGCCCAATCCTTTTGACAAACAAACGGATATGGTATCGAAAATCGCTCCGAATTCTTTAGGGTTTTGTCTTTTTGCCACTAATGCATTCCAGATTCTGGCTCCGTCTAAATGGAATTTCAAATTATTAGCATCGCAGACTTTTTTTATTTCTCTTAAATCTTCTAATTCATAACAAGCTCCACCGCCTTTATTGGTTGTATTTTCAACACAAACTAAACTCGTTAATGGGCTGTGATAAAATTCAGGATCGTTTATTGCTGCGGCAACTTGTTTTGCATTGATCATTCCGCGGTCTCCGTCAAGCAGACAGCACGAAACGCCGCTGTTAAAAGAAACGCCGCCGCCTTCATAATGAAAAACGTGTGCATATTTGTCGGCAATTAACTGTTCTCCGGGTTGTGTATGAAGCTTAATTGCAGTTTGATTTGCCATAGTTCCAGACGGAAAAAAAAGTCCAGCTTCCATACCAAAAAATTCGGCCACTCTTGTTTCTAATTCGATAACCGTAGGATCCTGCTTGTATACGTCGTCGCCAACCTGCGCATTAAACATATACTGAAGCATCTCGTATGATGGTTTGGTAATGGTATCGCTAATTAAATTTATTTCCATATAAAACTATATCTATTTCGAACAGCAAAATTACATATTACTGTTAGTTATTAATCTCTTGTTTTAATAAATTTTAACTTAGAGATTACATAGAACCAAATTAACGTAATATTTATAAAAATAATATAAAACTAGCATTAATAATTTAAAAATTGATTTCTAATTTTTTTGAATAACCGTATTAAAAAATAAAAAAACACATGCAGCACTTTTAGTCTGATAATTTATTAAGGTATTCTAAAAACTAAATCTTATTTTTGTACAACAAAATTATGCATTAGTTCTCAAGTTAAATTAATGCAATATCAACAAAAAACATCTAAAAACAAGTTATTAATTTATGACAACAGCCGAACAAGTAAAAGGTATTGTGGAGCGCCTTGGTGCGTTGAGGAGGTATCTTTGACGTTGATGCCAAGCTAATCGAAATTGCAAACGAAGAAGAAAAAACTTTTGCGCCTGATTTTTGGAACAATCCAAAAGAGGCTGAAAACATTGTAAAAAATCTTCGAAACAAAAAAAAATGGATTGAAGATTATGACAAAGCTGCAACTCTTACTGAGGAATTACAGCTTGCTTATGATTTTTATAAAGAAGGTGAACTTTCTGTAGAAGAACTGGATGAGCAATATAATGCAGCTCAGACTCATATAGAAAACATCGAATTCAAAAACATGCTTTCTGATGAAGCTGACAGTTTAAGCGCTGTCGTTCAGATTACGGCCGGAGCCGGCGGAACTGAAAGCTGCGACTGGGCAGGAATGCTGATGCGCATGTACATGATGTGGGGCGAAAGTTATGGTTACAAAATAAAAGAACTTAACTTTCAGGAAGGCGACGTTGCCGGAATAAAAACCGTAACTTTAGAGTTCGAAGGCGATTATTCTTTTGGATATTTAAAAGGTGAAAACGGTGTGCATCGATTGGTGAGAATTTCACCTTTTGATAGTAATGCCAAACGTCATACATCATTCGTTTCTGTATATGTTTATCCGCTCGTAGATGACAGCATCGAAATTGACATTAATCCTGCTGATATTGAAATTACAACTTCAAGATCAAGTGGTGCCGGAGGACAAAACGTAAATAAAGTTGAAACGAAAGTACAATTGGTTCACAAACCAACCGGAATTCAGATTCAATGTTCTGAGACAAGATCCCAGCAAGATAACAGACAACGTGCCATGCAGATGCTTCGTTCTCAGTTATACGAAATTGAATTAAAGAAACAACAAGCGCAGCGTGCTGATATTGAAGCCGGAAAAATGAAAATCGAATGGGGTTCGCAAATTCGTAATTATGTAATGCAGCCTTATAAATTAGTAAAAGATGTTCGTACAGGTTACGAAACCAGTGATGTCGACGGCGTTATGAACGGAAATATTGATCCTTTCTTAAAAGCCTATCTAATGATGATGGGACAGAAAGAGGAAGAATAGTATTCTGTTTTTTTAGTGATCAGTCTCAGTTGACGGTCACAGTAAACCTGAAACCTGAACTTGAAACTTTAAAACAAAAAAGTTATGATAAAATGGGCAGATGTAATTCATTTTACAAATAAAGGAAATCCGGCTCCCGAAAAAAGAGTTGAGAAAACAGAAGAAGAATGGAAACAGCTTCTTACTCCTGAAGAATTTCAGGTAACACGTTTAAAAGGAACTGAAAGATCTTTCAGCTCTGAAATGTGCAGTTTATTCGATCCTGGAATTTACGAATGTAAATGCTGCGGAACGGTTCTTTTTGATGCAAGTGAAAAATTTGAATCAGGAACGGGCTGGCCTTCTTTTACACAGCCAATTAAAGAGAATGCCATTGCTTATCATGCTGACAGATCTTACGGAATGGTTCGTGTTGAGGTTGTATGCAATGTATGTGATGCGCATTTAGGACACGTTTTTCCTGATGGACCACCCCCAACAGGTTTACGTTACTGCATTAATGCCGTTTCATTATCAAAAATCAAAGAATAAATTATAAAAGCGATTCCTTTAAAAAGTAGAATCGCTTTTTTTTATCTTTCTATAAAAAGGCATTAACAAAAAAATGTAAGTTACTGCTTAACAATTAAATAATTTATTTTTAAAGAACAATATTTAAAATTATTTGTCGAAATATATAGCAGCGACATACAAACACATTATAAAAAAATTAAAAATTTAATAATTGAAATGTTAATTTTGTAATATTTAGACTTCTATTTTAAATATTTATTAAGAAACACGAAAAAATTATTAGGTAATTAAAACCTAATTTATTTTATTTGACAAAAAATTAATCCCCAAGTCGATAAAATTTGTCAATGAGATCCTATTCAATTCAAGAAATTAACGAAGTAATTAAAGGTGTAATTTACGGCACTACTTCACAAAGCATTACCGCTACAGAACAATTAGAAAAAGCTACAACTTCAGAGATTTCTTTTATAGGAAATAAAAAATATGAAAAATACTGGTCGACATCAAATGCATCAATTGCTGTTGTAAACGAAGATATTTCTATTGAGCCCGGAGAAAATCGAGCTTTTATTAAAGTTAAAAATGCCGATTTAGCCATGTCGCAGATTCTGGCACTTTTTGCTCCGCCTGCTCCGGTATTTCACAACAATATCCACAAAACGGCAACTATTGACGAAACTGCCATAATTGGCCAGGATGCAAAAATTGGTGCTGGCTGTTATATTGGACCAAAGGTAGAAATTGGTGCCAATGCAATTATTTATCCAAATGTTACAATTCTTGATGAATGTACAATTGGAAAAAACACAATTATCTGGTCAGGAACTGTAGTTCGTGAACGTTGCCATATCGGGAGCGATTGTATCATTCACCCAAACGCAACAATTGGAGCAGATGGTTTTGGTTTTCGTCCTTGTACTGAAAAAGGTTTGATAAAAATTCCACAAATTGGTAATGTGATTATTGGTAACGGAGTTGAAATTGGTGCAAATACATGTGTTGACCGTGGAAAATTTAGTTCGACTATTTTAGGTGATGGCTGCAAAATTGATAACTTAGTACAAATTGGACACAATAGTAAACTTGGAAAGTTCTGTATCATGGCTGGAAACAGTGGTTTAGCAGGTTCTGTAACTTTAGGAAACGGAGTGATTATTGGAGGAAGCGCTTCTATAAAAGATCACACCACAATTGGCGACGGAGCTGTTATTGGTGCAGGATCTGGCGTAACAGGAGATGTTCCTGCAGGAAAAACAATGCTGGGATATCCTGCCGTTGAAGCTCGTGATGCTTTAAAACAATGGGCGATACTAAAACGAATGGTTTGCAGTCCTAAAAAATAAATCATACACATTTTTTTTATAAAAAAACCATTCGCCGCGGTGAATGGTTTTTTCCTTTTATAAAGCTTCACATTCGAAACCAATTACTTTCATTAAAAAAATTACCTTTTCGATAATGTCATCTTTACATTCAAATCGCAGAATATTATCGCAGTCTTCAAGATCAAAATTCCATTTCGAATTGGGGAATAACTGATTCAATTTAGGCGCTGCTTTCTTGACTTTAGAAATGCTGTCAACATTAGTTTTGAATACAAAGACCATAAGTTTTTAATGATTTTGAATTTTGCTTAAAATTTTAGAATCAATATAAAAAGTACCAAACGGAATTACACAGGCCAAAAGCACCTTCCATGTTGTGTCTTTAAATTTCCAGTTCTGTTCTACTCCAACACTTATTGTATTAAAAACAAAAAGCAGAAATAAAGCCCCGTGAATTGTGCCAACAGGTTTAGTTAAAAAAGGCATTTCAAAAATATATTTCATGGGCATTGCAATAAAAAGCAGAATTAGAAGTGAAGTTCCTTCAAGAAATCCAATAATTCGTAATCTGCCGGCATTCGTACTAAGTAAATTTTTCATAATTATCTAAAATAAGGTCGGTTTGCAAGAGGTGAAAACGGCCACGGAATAGCAATAAAAATTATCATTAAAGCGATAGAAAACCATATAAGCATGGTTTTGAATTTCTGTTCGTCAGAAAGTTTTCTTTTGGACAAAGCCGAACCAATTGTAATAAAAACTATTGCTGTTAACATTAAAATGACATGAATAATTCCGAAGAAAGAAGCATCCAGATTTTGAATCGCTTCTTTAAAGTTTTTCCAGAAATATTTTACAATAGGGCTCTGGACATAAACCAATATCCCAAAAATAAGTTGAATATGAGCAATGGTAGCCGTCCAGTGCCGGATAAGATTATCTTTTTTGGTAAAAGAAAGTTTTTGAGAATAACCCTTGTAAGCAATATAAATAGAATATAACAGGCTTACTAATACGAACCATCTTATAAAAGAATGGCCTTCTAAAATAGTTTGATACATTGTTTTTTGATTAAGACAATGCAAATATATTTAAAAACATACTAATTAGTATTTTTTGAGAAAATAATTTTATTTCAAACCATTTAAATAACTTTTAAGTTCTTTTAAATAAACCAGATACGAAGAATTATCGTTTTGAAGTTTTCCAAAATTCCGGATTCCCCAATAGCCCGATAAAATAAAAAAAGCCACTTGTTCGCCAACAACATCTTTACGAATTAAACCAGATTCTTTCCCATTTTCAATTGAATTTATAATCGTGGTTTTCCATAAATCGACCAATTCTGCCAAAGCTTCACTAAACTTATTATTCCACGGTGTCATTTCCTGCGTAAGATTTCCAACCGGACAACCGTATTTTACCTGCAAAAAAGGATCTTCAAGCAATAAATACGAAATCATATTATAAAAATCCTCAACTGGATTTTGGGCAGTTTTGGTAGGTTTTATAAAATTTTCCTGCATTGTCGGTTTTAGAATTTCTTCAATAATAGCAACTCCCATTTCATCTTTGGTCTTAAAATGATAATAAAAAGCACCTTTTGTAACTTGAGTTGTTGCAATAATTTCATCAATGCTTGTGGTTTGATAGCCTTTTGTATAAATCAATTCAAATGCTTTATGAAGAATATTTAATCGGGTGTTTGCAGCTTTAGACATAAAAAATACTAATTAGTATGAAAAAGCAAAATAAAGAAAAATAATTGATTTGTGATTCCTGAAGTAGTTTTGAAAAATCTGAAAAAACATTTATAAACTTTTTTCTTAATTCGTAAAGCAACTCGTTTATTTCAATGGATTTTGTAAATTAGCCAACACTATTTTGTAAAATCAATATTATATCATGGATTTAAACTTCAATAAAAACGAAGATCACAATAAACTATTACTTTCAGAATTAAAACAAAAATTTGCCAAAATAAAACTAGGCGGCGGCGAAAAACGTATCGAAAAACTTCATGCCGAAGGAAAAATGACGGCTCGCGAACGTATCGCTTATTTATTAGACGAAAACTCAGAAAATATTGAAATTGGCGGTTTTGCCGGAGAAGGAATGTATGCTGATCACGGCGGCTGTCCTTCTGGCGGAGTTGTTATTAAAATAGGATATATAAAAGGAAAACAATGCATTGTTGTGGCAAACGACGCTACTGTAAAAGCGGGTGCATGGTTCCCTATTACAGGTAAAAAAAATCTGCGTGCTCAGGAAATTGCTATAGAAAACAGACTTCCAATCATTTATTTAGTAGACAGCGCAGGAGTTTATCTGCCAATGCAGGATGAAATTTTTCCTGATAAAGAACATTTCGGCCGAATCTTTAGAAACAACGCCCAAATGAGCAGTATGGGAATCACTCAAATTGCTGCCGTTATGGGTAGTTGTGTGGCGGGTGGTGCTTATTTACCCATTATGAGCGACGAAGCCTTAATTGTAGATAAAACCGGAAGTATCTTTCTTGCCGGAAGTTATTTAGTAAAAGCCGCAATTGGTGAAACTATTGATAATGAAACTTTAGGAGGAGCAACAACACACTGCGAAATTTCCGGAGTTACTGATTATAAAGCTAAAGATGATAAAGATGCTTTAGACAAAATCAAAAATATAGTAGATAAAATAGGTGATTTTGATAAAGCCGGTTATAGCCGAATTAAAGCACAAAAACCTGCTTTAGATCCAAAAGATATTTACGGAATTCTGCCAAAAGCCAGAACCGATCAATATGATATGATGGAAATCATAAAACGCTTGGTCGATAATTCAGAATTTGAAGCTTATAAAGACGGTTACGGGCAATCACTGATAACAGGTTATGCCAGAATTGACGGCTGGGCAGTTGGTATTGTTGCCAATCAGCGTAAAGTGGTAAAAACCAAAAAAGGAGAAATGCAGTTTGGCGGTGTTATATATTCTGACAGCGCCGATAAAGCAACTCGTTTTATTGCCAATTGTAATCAAAAGAAAATTCCTTTAGTTTTTCTTCAGGACGTTACCGGATTTATGGTTGGTTCAAAATCAGAACATGGCGGAATTATTAAAGATGGTGCCAAAATGGTAAATGCCGTAAGTAATTCTGTTGTACCAAAATTTACTGTCATTGTCGGAAATTCTTATGGTGCAGGAAATTATGCGATGTGCGGAAAGGCATATGATCCAAGATTAATATTTGCCTGGCCAAGTGCAGAACTTGCCGTAATGGGCGGAACGCAGGCAGCAAAAGTTTTAGCACAAATCGAAGCTTCTTCGCTTAAAGCAAAAGGAGAAATAGTAGATGAAACAAAAGAAACCGAACTTTTCAATAAAATAAAAGCAAGATACGACGAGCAGACTTCGCCATATTATGCTGCATCAAGATTATGGACAGATGCTATTATCGATCCGCTTGATACAAGAAAATGGATCTCAATGGGAATTGAAGCTGCGAACCACGCCCCTATTCAAAAACCATTTAATTTAGGAGTAATTCAGGTTTAATATTTTAGAAATTCCAAAAACGTGTTAAATAAATAGTAAAAAACTTATTTCCAAGCACTTAAATTACGTATATCATTAAAAATTAGTAACTTTATATATAATTTTTAATCACGTAGTATCATGGAAAATGTCAAAAGCTTAAATAAGTGGGCAAATGCACATACTTATTTACCAGTAGATTTAGTGCGTATTATATTGGGTGTGTTTTTATTTATGAAAGGAATTTCGTTTGTAACAAACGTTCAGTATTTACATGATTTAATTTCTCCTATCGATAGGTTTGGCGGCGGAATGTTTCTTCTGCATTATATAGCGCCGGCTCACATGATTGGAGGCATAATGATTGTTTTTGGGCTACTTACCCGCTGGGCAATTGCAGCTCAATTACCAATACTATTTGGTGCAGTTCTCGTTAATTTTATGGGACATATGCACTCTGAAAGCTTAGCTTTGGCAATAGTAGTTCTTTTACTTTGCATCTTCTTCTTATTTTATGGAGGAGGAAAACATTCTGCCGATTACTACTTTAAAATGCAGCAATAAATTTTGTTTATCCTCAATCATCAAATTGAGGATAAACTTTTTTAAGAAGTAATTAGCACTATAAATTTCTTTTATTGTGTTTTATGAACTAAATTCGCTGCCATGAATTGGATTCGTAAAGCCATACTTTTTATATCACTTTTGATTATAGGATTTTTTGCCGCTCAGGCAAACGAATTTCCTGTGCAAAAAATCGAAAGTCAAAAAACGGACACCAATTTTTCAAGAGAAACTCCAGATTCTTCAGCATTTATTCAGCCGCAGGGCAGTTATCAATTTGCTGCAAACATTAAAACAGATCATCTTGCTGCGCACAAATGGTTTGATTCTCTGCTTGAAGTTATTCCGCAATACAAAGCGGCAAAATTCACTTTTAACTTTACCAATAAATTTTTTACTCAGAGCAAAAAAATCTCATTATTGCTCTACGCCTTCCATTTTTTCTGGTAATTAAATAATGAAATTTTGATTTGAAGAAGAAATTCTTCATAAACCTTTAAACTGTTTCTATCCTGAAACTGTTTATCATTTCATATTTATTTACCAAATTTTAAAAACATGGAAACAAGTGTAACCATAATTGGTATTGTGATTGCGATCATAGTAGCCATTCCAATTTATTTTTCAGCACGATCGAGCGCTGCAAACAAATCAAGAATTTTAAACATCAAAAAGAAATTCAATCCAAATAATCCGGAACAATTTGATTTGACGGAATCTCAAAACAATAAAACGCTTACCATTGACCACAAAAACAGAAAATTCATTTTAATGAATTTTAATCCAAACCAGCAGGAATCTAATTATGTTGATTTAAAAAGTGTTTCATCCTGCAAATTGGTTTTAACAACCGAAGGAAGTTCTGACACTATTGTAAAAATTGATTTTGAATTTCAGGACAGAGAAACTTCGAGAAAAATAATAATTCCATTCTATGATTTTGATGATGACCGCATTAAGCAAATAAGTGCATATCAAGATCATATGTTTGCGAAAAAATGGCTTAAAATCATTCAGGATTCTATATAATTGTTAGTTATTTAATTCAGCAGAAAGAGGCTCTTTATGAGTCTCTTTTTTTTCTACATGATATTTGTCATTTTATAGCCGGTTTTGAAGAATTAATTTTGATGAAAACTAAATCCGTCTTTATGAAAATTTCATTAACCCAGAAATATAATGTTCCAGGTCCCAGATATACAAGTTATCCAACGGTCCCTTATTGGAATGAAGATAGTTTTACTATAGAAGAATGGAAATTATCTTTTGAAAAAACATTTTCAGAAAGCAATTCTCAAAACGGAATAAGTTTATACATTCATTTGCCTTTTTGCGAAAGCATGTGTACTTTCTGCGGATGCAATAAACGAATTACAAAAAATCATTCTGTTGAGGAAAAATATATTCAGGCGCTTTTAAAAGAATGGAGTTTATACTGTAACTTATTGCCCGAAAAACCAATTATTAAAGAGATCCATTTGGGCGGAGGAACGCCAACTTTTTTTTCATCTGATAATTTAGAGAATCTCATTAATGGTATCTTTAGTTTTTCAAATAAAGCAGAAAATCATGAATTTAGTTTTGAAGGACATCCAAATAATACGACTTACGAACAGCTTAAAAAATTATACAATCTAGGCTTCCGCAGGGTAAGTTTTGGTGTTCAGGATTATTCAGAAAAAGTACAAAAAGCCATCAATCGTATTCAGCCTTTTCATAATGTTGCCAAAGTAACTTTTTGGGCAAAAGAAATTGGTTATACATCTATTGGACACGATATTATATTTGGTCTTCCTTTTCAAACAATTGAAGACGTAATTGATACCGTTGAAAAAACAAATTCTTTAAAACCAGATCGGTTAGCTTTTTACAGTTACGCACATGTACCCTGGATAAAAGGAAACGGACAGCGTGGATTCAATGAAGAAAACCTGCCTAAAGATTCTGAAAAAAGAAAACTTTATGAAACCGGAAAACAATTGCTTTCTGCAAATGGTTACCACGAAATTGGAATGGATCATTTTGCTTTGAAATCTGACAGTTTATTTCTATCTGTAGAAAACAAAACACTTCATAGAAATTTTATGGGCTACAGTGCTTCTAAAACACAGCTTATGATTGGCTTAGGTGTTTCTTCTATTAGTGACAGCTGGTATGGCTTTGCCCAAAACACCAAAAATCTGGAAGATTATTATCAATTATTAGAATGGAATCAGCTGCCGGTTGTAAAAGGACATATTTTAACCGGTGAAGATCTAATTATAAGAAAACACATTTTGAACTTAACCTGCGATCTGGAAACTTCGTGGAATAATGATTTTCTATATTTTAAAGAACTTCCTGAAGTTTTAGCTTCTTTAAAAGAAATTGTAAACGATCAATTAATTGTAATTAAAGAAAATAAAATTAAAATTACTGAAGCCGGAAGACCATTTGTTCGTAACATCTGTATGGCTTTTGATTTGCATTTAAAAAGAAAATCACCAGAAACTAATTTGTTTTCGATGACGGTTTAATGACAGTTAGGAGCTCCCTGAACAAACAAACTCATATTTGAAGGAGATAAATAGGGAATTCCTAATCCTAAACCTCTTAGAATAAATAAGATTCCAATAATTACTGCAACATACGGAATAGCTTTTTGAATCTTATTTCGAAATGGCAGTTTTAATAATGAATGAACATACACTACAATTGTCATTAAAGGAATTGTTCCTAATCCGTATAATAACATATACAAAACTCCAAAGCCTGCACTTTGCATTGCAATTGCTCCAAATAAAGCAACATATACCATTCCGCAAGGTAAAAACCCGTTTAATAATCCAATTGTAAAAAGAGATTTATAGCTTTTCTTTTTAAACTGATTTCCTAAGCCTGATTTTATGTTTGCTATAATTTTATAAACAGGTTTCGAGAAATTGTATTTAGAGAATATTTTTTCGGGAATTAGAACAATTAGTATCATCGCAATTCCAATAAAAATAGACATTTTTTGCTGCATTCCGGCCAAGAAAAATCCTCTTCCTAATAATCCGAAAATCAAACCAATTGTTGAGTAAGCGATTAATCTTCCGAAATGATATGTGATAATCTGAGTTACTTTTTTAGCTTCATTTTGATGATCCACAGGAAGCATCATAGCAATAGGCCCACACATTCCAACGCAATGCAGACTGCTTATAAGACCTAATATGAGAGCTGAAAATAACATTTTTATATTTTTAATTTATCAAATTATTCATCGATATTGTATAGTCCCTACGGGACATTTTTATTTTGCCTCCTAATTTTTCTACCAATATGCTGCTCCTAACGGAACATATTATCGTTATTATAATTTATATTTTCATCAACATTCGTTTTCACCGATATGTTGCCCTAATGAAGCATTTTTATTCTAATTGAAAATTTAATTCGTTTCTATCTAAGTTACTGCTAATAAAACATTTACCAGTCATAAACATTAGCTAATATTGTTTTAGCTTATCTCGTAGAGATTAAATAACGGTAGATACAAAAACCTAAACGCTCTAATGTCCCGTAGGGACTATACGTTTTACACAAAAAAGACTAAATCAATTTACGTAGATAACTTCTTTTGTTAGATATTTTTTACCTTCATACTGCCATTCCATGTTTACATCCCAGCGTCCTTTAATTAGTTTTTTATGTGGAATAACTATTGAAGAATTAGTTAATGCGATTTGTGTATTAAAGTCAAATTTTTTATTTGAAGGTCTGTACAACAAAATATTTCCTTTAATCTTATCACTTTCAAAAGTGGCAGGAAAAGTAACTTTTACGCCTTCTTCTTCAAATTTTATTGAAGGCTTATGCTGTAAATCATGAGCATTTTGAATTCGGGCCATTTCTTCCTGAAAATGTGTATCATGTTTGTAATATTCTTCTACAACCAAATCATTGTCGTATTTGCTGTTTGATTGTACTTCAAAAACAAAATATAAAATAAAGGTCATAAACAATGCAAATGCAATGACGATTCCTGTTCCCCAATTAATTTTCATGATGTATATATTTTAATTAAAACTTCGTGGTCCTAAAAAATTTGTTTTGGTAGTTTCGAGAAGTTCATTTCCATTATAAACACCAATTTTTAAATTGGTTTTATCACTTTCTAACAAAACTTCATCTATTTCTATGAATAATGTTCCTTGAGAAATTCCTTCTTTTGTTATTTTAAAATGTTGTTTTCCAACATTCTTAATTTCTCCTTTTTGGTCGATTAGTTTAAAATGGATATCCTTGTAATCTTTCATTGTCTTGTTGACAATTTTATAGGTATAAACATTGCTGATTTTATCACCTTTATGCTGAAAAAGCTGTCCTGGTAAACGTAAAATTACAGCCTGAACATTTGTTCTTAAAAATAACATTCCAACAAAAATGCTCAACAAAATAAGTAAGACTGCAGAGTAACCTTTCATTCTTGCAGTAAACTTAAAAGGCTCTTTTTTGACAATTTCGTCTTCAGAAGCATAACGAATAAGTCCTTTTGGCAATCCTACGCTTTCCATTATATGATCACATTCGTCAATACAGGCTGTACAATTTGTGCATTCTAGCTGAGTTCCGTTTCTGATGTCAATTCCCATTGGACAGACATGAACACATTGAAGACAATCGATACAATCTCCTTTTCCGGTTAAAGCCCTGTCTTCTTTTTTATTAAATTTTGCTCTTCCCTCTTCTTTTTCTCCTCTAACAAAGTCATAAGCAACGTTAATAGATTTGTTGTCCAAAAGAACGCCTTGTAATCTTCCATAAGGACAGGCAATTATGCAAACCTGTTCACGGAACCATACAAAAACAAAGTAGAAAACCCCGGTAAAAATTAAAAGTGCAATAAAATTACTTGCCTGATTTATTGGTCCTTGTTCGATCATCAACAATAATGCATCACTACCAACTAAATAAGCTAAAAAGATATTTGCGATAGCAAAAGATATTATGAAAAAAATCGTCCATTTAATCAATCTTTTTCTAATTTTCTCGGCATTCCATTCCTGTCTTGCTAAACGTGATTGAGAACCGCGGTCTCCATCGATCCAATATTCTATTCTGCGGAAAACCATTTCTAAAAAAATGGTCTGCGGGCAGATCCATCCACAAAATATCCGGCCAAAAACAACAGTAAATAAAATGATAAATACAACGCCTACAAGCATTGAAATTACGAAGAGGTAAAAATCTTGCGGCCAAAAGGGAAATCCGAAGATATTAAAACGGCGTTCAATAATATTGAACATCATAAACTGGTTTCCGTTTACTTTAATAAACGGATTTATAAATAAAATTGCCAATAAGATGTAGCTGACAATTTTTCTGTAATCATAAAATTTACCAGACGGTTTTTTGGGAAAAATAAATTTCCTTTTACCACCTTCATCTATTGTTCCGATGGTATCTCTAAAAGCTTCGTCTGGTAAATTTGACATGATATTCTAATTATTTTTTAACTTCTGTGGTATCTTTTGCATTTGCAGCGGTATCTTTTTTGGGTGCGCTGTCATCAACCCAAATTTCACCTTCTGGCGCTTTTGGATCTTTTGGATTACTTCCTTGCAGGGACAAAATGTAACTCGCAACTTTCTGAATTTCTTTTGGTTTCATACCATTTGTTTTCCACGAAACCATCCCTTTTCCGTCACGTCCTCCATTTGTTATCGTATGGAATACATTTTTAATTCCTCCTCCTAAAATCCAATGATCATCCGTCAGATTTGGTCCAATTTGTCCTCCGGCATCAGCTCTGTGGCAAGCAGCGCAATTGTTTGCAAAAATTTCTTTTCCTTCGGCTAAACTTGGTGCATCGGTCAACAAAACAACTGTTTTTTCATCCATTAAATCCGGTGCGGTTTTTAGGTATTCTTCAACATCAATTTTTGCCTGAGCCATTTCTTTTTTCAGCTCTGTCTCCTGATTATCGCCACCAAATAATTCGTAGCGGGCTACATAGATTACTCCAAAAATGATACAGATATAGAATAAATATACCCACCATGGTGGTAAATTATTATCAAGCTCTTTAATTCCGTCATAATCATGATCCATTAATAAATCAGCTTCTTTAGACATGGGTTCAGTTTTAGTAAGTCTGTGCATTAACTCTTTGAACCATGCACTTTCTTTTATACTTAAACTATTTTCGTATTCTAATTTTGCCTTTTCTTCTGGTGACATTAATTGATACATCACTCTGTTTACAGCACTTAGCGTAACCTCAATAGCAATTAAAATAAATAAGAAAACGAACAAAAAGACAGATACCATTGGATATTTTATAAAAGCAGGTCTGTCGCCCGAGTCTATAAAAAATTCCATCAAAGCAAATACGATGAAGAAAATCAACGGTACTCTAACATATACTGGGAAAAACTTTTTCATTTTATCTATCTTTTGAAATTATACTAAGTCCTTCATCTAAAGGTATATTACTCATTTCCTTAATTTTATCTTTCTTATATGAAAAGACCCAAAAACCTAATCCGACAAAAAAGAAGAAGAAAATCAAGAGGGAAAGTATCGGGTAAATTTCTACACCCGATATCGTTTCCATATTGTGTTTTATTTGTTCAAACATAATGCTGTTATTTAGAAGTTTCTTTTACTTTAATATCAGTACCAAGTCTTTGTATATAAGCAATCAAAGCAACAATTTCTCTTTCATTCATCGGAACAAATTTTTCTCCTTTTGCAACAGCTTTTTTACGGCTTTCCTCATAACTTTTTACATAATCAGGATCATTTTCTAAGCTTTTTTCGATTTTAAGCGCCTGATTCCTTAATGTTTTTTGTGCATTTTCGACATCTTCTTTTGAGTAAGGAACTCCAAGCGAAATCATTGCGTTCATTTTCTTCTGTGTCAATGAAACATCCAAAGGTTTATTATCAAATAACCATTTGTAACCTGGCATAATTGACCCTGCTGATGTACTTTGAGGATTCCACATATGGTTAAAGTGCCAGTTGTCATTGTATTTACCACCTACTCTTAATAAATCTGGTCCGGTACGTTTTGATCCCCATAAGAATGGATGATCATAAACAAATTCTCCAGCCTTTGACTGAACTCCGTAACGTTCAACTTCACTTCTGAAAGGACGAACTGATTGTGAGTGACACCCTACGCATCCTTCTCTGATATATAAATCACGTCCTTCAAGTTCCAATGGTGTATATGGTTTTACGCTTGAAATAGTTGGGATATTTGATTTTACCATGATCGTTGGTACTATCTGAATAATCCCTCCAATTAGAATAGCAATTGTAGCCAGAATAGTTAACTGAATTGGTTTTCTTTCTAACCATGAATGAAATTTTTCTCCGCTTAATCTATTACTGCTAATTTTTTGTAAAGCCGGAGCCTGCGCTAATTCATCTTCAATTGTTTCCCCGGCTCTAACCGTCATAATGATATTATAAACCAATGTCAGCATTCCAATTAAGTACAAACTACCACCAATAGCTCTCATCCAATACATTGGCATAATAGCCGTTACAGTTTCAAGGAAGTTTCCGTAAGTTAAAGTTCCATCCGGATTAAATTGTTTCCACATTGAGGCTTGTTGAAAACCAGCTACATATAACGGAATTGTATAAATAATAATACCTAAAGTACCAATCCAGAAATGGAAATTTGCCAATTTCTTAGAAAACAAATTCGTTTTTGTCATTCGTGGAATTAACCAATAAATGATAGCAAATGACATAAATCCGTTCCAGGCCAAAGCTCCTACGTGTACGTGAGCTACGATCCAATCAGTGTAGTGCGCAATAGCATTTACGTTTTTAAGAGATAACATTGGTCCTTCAAAGGTCGCCATTCCGTAACCTGTAATTGCTACAACAAAGAATTTTAAAACTGGCTCTTCACGAACTTTATCCCAAGCACCTCTTAAAGTTAAAAGTCCGTTGATCATACCTCCCCAAGATGGAGCAATAAGCATTACTGAAAATGCAACACCTAAATTTTGTGCCCAGTTTGGCAATGCTGAATATAATAAATGGTGTGGTCCAGCCCAGATATATATAAATATTAATGACCAAAAGTGAATTATGGATAATCTATATGAATAAATTGGTCGATTTGCGATTTTAGGAACAAAGTAATACATTAACCCTAAGAATGGGGTTGTTAAGAAAAAAGCAACTGCATTGTGGCCATACCACCATTGTACCAATGCATCCTGAACACCTGCATAAACTGAGTAACTTTTTAATCCTGAAACCGGAATTTCAATATTATTAAAAATATGAAGTACAGCAACGGTAACAAACGTAGCCAGATAAAACCAAATAGCTACATACAAGTGTCGTTCTCTTCTACGAAGCATTGTACCTATCATATTGATTCCCATTACTACCCAAATTAACGCTATGGCAATATCAATCGGCCATTCTAGTTCAGCATATTCCTTTGAAGAAGTATACCCTAATGGTAATGTGATTGCAGCAGCGACAATAATTAGCTGCCAGCCCCAAAAATGCAGATTACTTAAAAAATCACTAAACATTCTTGCTTTTAGTAATCTTTGCATTGAATAATACATTCCTGCAAAAAAAGCATTCCCAACAAAGGCAAAAATAACGGCATTTGTATGCAATGGCCTTAAACGACCATAACTAAGCCATGAAATCCCGTCTGTCATATTGGGAAAAAGGTACATAACCGCTAAGGTCAGTCCCACTAACATACCCACAACTCCAAAAAGAATAGTGGCGTAAATGAATTTTTTTACAATTTTGTTGTCATAATAAAACTGTTCCATTTCCATAATTTAAACTTGTTTTTCTTCAATTGGTGAATTATTATTTTGGGAAGTAATTTTTGTCTCGTCGTCAAAGAGAATTCTGACCGAGGGTGTATAATCGTCATCGTACTGGCCTGTTTTGACAGCAGCGATAAAGGCAATAAAGAAGCATACTGCCACGAAAATACTCACTGAAATTAAAAGATAAATAACACTCATACCGTAAATTTATGTTAACAAAATTACTGGGTCGTCGGCGTTTAAAATATGATAATTATCATGGTTGTAGAAGAATGTTAAAATTAAAAAAAATAATCTTACAATTATTAAAAATTATTTTAAATTATTCTTACTTAAGTAGTTAGACATAAAAGTAACAAAACTCACAATCGTAATTGTGCTCATCGGCATGATGATCGCAGCGACTAAAGGGAGCAGATTTCCGGTAACTGCAAATGTGAGTCCTACTACGTTATAAAGTAGTGATAAACCAAAACTCATTTTAATAATCTGTATTGATTTATGAGAAAGTTTTAAGAAGTAATTTAATCTTGAAAACTCGCCTGCATCCAGAATTGCGTCGCACGCCGGAGAAAACACATTTACGTTTTCAGAAACAGAAACTCCAACATTGCTTTGTGCCAAAGCTCCGGCATCATTTAAACCGTCTCCAACCATCATAACGTTTTTTCCTGTTTGCTGCAGTCTTCTTATAAATTCTAATTTCTGTTCTGGTTTTTGATTAAAAACCAATTCTGTCCCTTTTGGCAGTATTGCTTCAAGATTTTCTCTTTCACCATCATTATCTCCAGAAAGAACTTTTATATCATAATCTTTACTCAATGCCGCAAACAATTTTTGCAAACCTTCACGATATTGATTTTGGAAAACAAATTTTCCGTAATAGATATTGTCAATTTTAATATGAAGCGAAGTTTTTTCTATTTCTGATGAATCTAAAACCGGACTTTCTACAAATGATGAAGAACCAATTTTTATTTCTTTTCCTTCGGCGAAAGCCAAAATACCTTTTCCAGTAATTTCTTGAAAATCAAATATTTTAATTCTATTGTAATCGGGTAAAAAATCATACAGCATTCGGCTTAAAGGATGGTTTGATCCTCTTAGAACACTTTTTATTAAGGCAAAATTTTCGTCTGAAAAGTTAATTCCTTCGTATGTAATATTAGATTTTTTATTGGTTGTAATTGTTCCGGTTTTATCAAAAACAACTGTATCAACCTTGGCTAATTGTTCTATAACCAATGCATTTTTTAGGTACATTTTTTGTTTTCCCATTATCCTTAGAATATTTCCAAAAGTAAATGGAGCTGTTAGAGCAAGTGCACAGGGACACGCAACAATTAAAACTGCAGTAAAAACATTAAATGCTGTATTAGCATCAATAAATATCCAATAACCAAATCCAGCAAAAGCAATAAGCAATAAAATTGGGGTAAAGTAACGGCTTATTGCGTCGGTAATTGTTTTGTGTTTTTGGTCTACTTTTTTCTGAAAAATTTCATTACTCCACAATTGTGTGAGATAACTTTGTGAAACAGAATGCAATACTTCCATTTCGATTACTTTTCCAATTTGCTTTCCTCCTGCAAAAACTTTATCTCCTGATTTTTTGGTAATTGGAACAGCTTCTCCGGTAACAAAACTATAATCGATTTCGGCTTGTTCGCTAATCAAAATTCCATCAACTGGAATTAATTCCTGATTCCTGATTAACAAACGATTACCTTTAAGAACATCGTAAATTGGCACGCTTTCTTCTGATAAATCCTGATTGATTCTTGTTACGGCAATTGGGAAATAAGATTTAAAATCTCTTTCAAAACTCAAAAAACTATATGTTTTGGTTTGAAACATTTTTCCTAAGAGCATAAAGAAAACCAAACTGACTAAACTATCAAAAAATCCCGGTCCATGATCCATTAACATATCATAAGTACTGCGAATAAACATTACGATGATTCCTAAAGCAATTGGAATATCTATGTTTAACATTTTGGTTTTAATACTGTGATATGCAGAAACATAATAACCGCTTGCAGAATATAAAAAACTTGGCAAAGCCAAAAGAAAAATCAAAATTCTAAAGAACGGTTTGTAGCTATCTAACCAAAATTCTTTTATTTCGAAATATTCAGGAAATGACAAGAGCATGATGTTTCCGAAACAGAAAAAAGCAACTCCTATTTTGTAAGTAAGGCTTCTGTCTACTTTATTTTTTCCTGTTTCATAATTTTCTAAACTTATATAAGGTTCATAACCAATTGAACTTAATAAATAAACAATTGATTTTAAAGAGACAGCATCGGAATTGAAGGTAATTCGAACTCTTTTTTGCGGAAAATTAACTTGTGATGTGCTGATTCCGGGTTGCAAACGGTTGAGGTTTTCCAGAATCCAAATACATGAACTACAATGAATATGCGGAATATTTAATGATACTATAGAAGTATTTCCTTCTTGAAATTCAAGAATTTTTGCCAGAATTGTTTCATTGTCTAAGAAGTCATATTTTCCCTGAATATCCTGTGGGGTTGCTCCAGGCGATTTTTCAAAATCATAATAGCAGATTAAATCATTAAGACTAAAAATTTCATAAACGGTTTTACAGCCTGTGCAACAAAATTTTTTCTCATCAAAATTGATTTCTTCATTTTTAGGAATGTTTAACCCGCAATGAAAACAACTCTGCTCGCTCATAATTTGTTTTTTTAATTAGCAAAATTCCAAATAAGCGGTGATTTTAAATATGATATTTATCATGTTAAATAAAATCAATTCTAATTTAATGAAATTAAAATTATCAAAGTACAATAATGGCTTTTTTAGTTATTTTTTAGACATAAAGAGTACTTTTTAACCGCAATAATTCACTAATTTTGCCTCAAATTACTCTTGCCATGAATAAATGTGATCAATGTATTGTTCGTCAGCTTTCTTCTTTAAAAGCCCTAAATAAAGATGAAGTTGTAAAATTGGCTAATAGCAAAACTACCTACACCATTAAAAAAGGTGAAGCTATTTTTGAAGAGGGCGAAGTTACTAACGGTGTTTTTTGTGTGAAAGACGGAGTTGGTAAACTTTCTAAATTAAGTGCCAACGGAAAAGATCAAATCGTTAAGCTTGTAAAATCGGGCGAACTCTTAGGACAGCGTTCTATGATTAGCAATGAACCAGCTAACTTATCTGCAAAAGCTATTGCTGATATGGAAGTCTGCTTTATTCCTAAAAGTGAAATCATTCATTTCTTTAATAACAATAATCAGTTTTCTTTGAACTTGATGCAGTCTGTTTGTGAAGATTTAAAAGAATCTGAAAATGATAAAATCGCCTTAGTTCAAAAAACAGTAAAACAGCGTCTTGCCGAAACTTTACTGCATCTGCATGAAGAGTTTGGTGAAAATCCAGACAAAACATTAAAAGTACAGCTTACAAGAGAAGAACTTGCCGGAATAATTGGAACTGCTACTGAAAGCTGTATTCGTTTATTATCTGATTTTAATAAGCTTGAATTAATTGAGTTAGTGGGAAAAAAAATTATGCTTAAAAATGTAAAAGCTTTAAAACGAATGGCTGAATAAACTATTGCTTTTTTGCTTCGTTCCAAAAAACATCCATTTCTGCCAGCGTCATATCCATTAAAGGTTTTCCTAATTCATTGGCTTTGCTTTCTAAATATTGAAAACGCTTAATAAATTTTTTATTAGTGCGTTCTAATGCATCTTCTGGATTTACATTTAAAAATCGGGCATAATTTATCATTGAGAATAAAACATCTCCAAATTCGGCTTCAATTTTATCCTGATCTCCAACTTTAACTTCTGCCTGAAGTTCTTCTAGTTCTTCCTGAACTTTATCCCAAACCTGGTGCGGTTCTTCCCAATCAAAACCAACGCCTTTTACTTTGTCCTGAATTCGACTTGCTTTTACCAGTGCCGGTAAACTTCTCGGAACTCCTTCAAGAACAGATTTTTTACCTTCCTTTAATTTTAGTTTTTCCCAGTTTTGTTTTACCTCTTCTTCATCTTTTACTACTGTATCAGAATATATATGAGGATGACGGTGAATTAGCTTATCACAGATTTCGTTGCAGACATCTGCAATATCAAAATCGTTGGTTTCAGATCCTATTTTTGCATAAAAAACAATGTGCAATAATAAATCTCCAAGTTCTTTTTTTACTTCGTTTAAATCATTATCAAGAATTGCATCACCTAGTTCATAAGTTTCTTCAATGGTTAAGTGTCTCAATGTCTGCAGGGTCTGTTTTTTATCCCACGGACATTGCTCACGCAATTCATCCATTATAATTAATAATCTTTCGAAGGCTTTAAGCTGAAGTTCTTTGCTCATTTTGGAATTATTTTTTGGATTTTGACCAGATAGTGTAAAAGTAAAAAATCCTGTCAAGAAAACATCTTAACAGGATTAATATATTTTGAATGTAGACAATTACTACTCTTCTTTTTTAGCTGAAGCCTTTTTTGCAGCCGGTGCTTTTTTAGCCGCTGGTGCTTTCTTAGGTTTTTCTGCAGCAACTGGCGCTTCTTCCGGAGTTTCAGCAGCTGCTGGAGCTAAATCAGTAACTAAACCTTTAGTTTGAAGTGTGTTATACCAGTTTAATACTTTTTTAATATCTGAAGGATAAACTCTTTCTTCATCATATTCCGGTAAAATTTCTTTAAAATAAGCACTTAAAGTTGCATTATCTTCTTTATGAGAGATTGCCTGACCTTTGTTTTCTTTAGTTGCAATTTTCTGCATAACTTCAGTCAATGGTTTTTCTCCTTCGTGTGTATAAATTGAAATTTCTGATAGTAAACTTACATTACTTTTTAAGTTAACTGTAATTTTTTTTCCGTCTAATAATGATTCTGCCACAAAACCTGTACGAGTCTGCACTTTCAATACATATAAACCTGGTTTCCCAGAAATGGCTAAAATTTTGTCTAAATTCATGTTTATTAAAATTAGTATTAAGAATTTTTTGTCTTTTGTAAATGTTCTTTAAGAACTGTTATCTGCCTTTTTTAGCAGCAGCAAATTTCATTCTGTACTCCTGAAAAGTCTTGCCTTCGGTTATGTTTTTTAATTTCTTTTGAATCAAACGCTTTTTCAAAGAAGATATTTTATCTGTAAATAAAATCCCTTCGATATGGTCGTATTCGTGTTGAATAACTCGTGCAATCAATCCGTCAAAAACTTCGGTTTTCATTATAAAGTCTTCTTCACAATATTCAATGGTAACGATTGGTTTTCTGTACACATCCTCACGAACGTCAGGAATACTCAGGCATCCTTCATTAAAACTCCACTCCTCACCTTCTTCTTTAACGATTTTAGCATTGATAAAAGTTCTTTTAAAACCTTTTAAATCTTTCTGTTCATCTTCAGGCAGATCATCATCATCACTAAAAGGAGTTGTATCAATAACAAATATGCGAATTGGCAAGCCTACCTGCGGTGCAGCCAGACCAACTCCTAAAGCATTATACATGGTTTCATACATGTTTGCTATTGTTTCTTTTAAGTTTGGATAATCTGGCGTAATTGCCGTTCCTACTTTTCTTAAAACAGGATCACCATATCCTACAATTGGTAAAATCATTTGTATTTATTTAATGTTTTATAGAACGAAAACCCTAAATTGGTTTATCATAATTCAGCTGGCAAAAATAATAAAAAATAGTCAACGATTAGTTCTAAAGCCACATTATAACATAATTTTTATATGCTTTTAAAAACTCAGCTATAATTATGCCAAAATATTTCGTACAATTCTTAACTTTGTTAATAAACCCTTTGATATGCTTGATCGAATCTCAAAATTCACAAACAGTACTTCTTTTTTAAATGCATCAAAAGTTACCATTGCTTCGGTTGTACCAGTTTTGATTTTGAATTTTTTAGGTCATTTTGAAATTGGTTTCACTATTGCGCTTGGTGCTTTTTATACATATCCCAGCGATATTGCAAGTTCTTTAAGTCATAAGATAAAAGGGCTAATCGTTGCTTCTTTAATAGTTTCGGGTGTAAATTTACTGGTAAATCTTGCTTATCCTTTCCCATTTTTGTTTTATCCGTTTTTAGGGTTTTTATTATTTTTATGTTCCATGATTTCGGTTTATGGACAGCGCGCTACTTTAGTATCGTTTTCTGCTTTATTATCCATTTCGTTATCATTTGGACATTTGCATACAGGCTGGGAAGCATTTCAATATTCCGGGTTTATTTTCATTGGAGGAATTTTATATCTGATCGTTTCGCTGGTTTTCCATTTTGTGCAGCCCTATAAATATGTAGAATTACAAATTGCGGAAGGAATAAAACTAACCGCAAAATATTTAAAATTAAGAGGCGATTTATGGAGTCCGGAAGCAAATAGGGAAAAAATTATCGAAAAACAATTAGCAATACAAGTTGATCTTAATTTAATTCATGAAGATTTACGCAAAATGCTTATTGGCAATCAAAATACATCGGGAACTACAAGCCAGAACCGAAAAATGCTTTTGGTTTTTATAACTTTAGTTGAGATTCAGGAACTGGCATTATACACTTCTTTTGATCATAGTAAACTTCATGAAAAATTTGCCAAACATCCAGAAGTATTACGTACATATCAAAATGTGGCTTATAAACTTGCTTCTACTCTTAAAAAATTATCAAAAAACGTACATCATATTGCCGTTTATGTAGATAAAAATGATTTAAAAAATGAGTTGGATGCTCTGGAGTTTGCCATTTTTGATTATGAAAAAAGTTTAGGAAAAGAAGAAGCTGCAGAAGGTGTTTTGATGCTTACCAATATGCTGAAATATGCTAAAAATCAGGTTGGAAAAATTAAAACTATTCAACGTGCTTTGTCTCTTGCCATGCAGTCTTATAAGCTGAAGGATAAAGATAAAGAATTAGAGAAATTTTTAACCCCGCAATATTATCCTATTGGAACTTTGATTGAAAATTTAAGTTATTCATCGTCTATATTCAGGCATTCGCTTCGATTAACGATTACAATTTTGATAGGTTTTATTATTGGAAAATTTCTTCCGTTTCAAAACGTTTACTGGATTTTGTTGACAATTGTCGTAATCATGCGTCCTGGCTACGGTTTAACTAAAGAAAGATCTTACAACAGAATTTTCGGAACTATTTTAGGAGGACTTTTAGCATTTGGAATTGTTTCTGTGGTTCAAAATCACGTTGCTTTGAGTATTTTCTCGATTGTCTGTATGCTTTTGGGAATTTCATTTACGCAGATCAATTATAAAGTAAGTGCAACATTTGTTACGATGTATGTAGTTTTTATTTACGGAATTTTAACACCAAATGTAGTCGAGGTTATCCAGTTTAGAATATTAGATTCGCTTGCCGGAGCTACTCTGGCTTTTATTGCCAATCAATTTTTATGGCCGGCGTGGGAATTTATAAATACGCCAATTCACATAGAAAATTCAATTAGGGCAAATAAAAATTACCTTAAAGAAATTGCCGATTTTTATAATAAAAAAGGCGAAGTGCCAACTTCTTACAGGCTGGCCAGGAAAAATGCTTTTGTTGAAATAGGAAATTTAATGACTTCTTTTCAGCGTATGATGCAGGAACCTAAATCGAAGCAAAAAACAATGCCTTTAGTCAATAAATTGGTAGTTTTAAATCATTCACTTTTATCGGCTTTAGCTTCTTTATCGACTTACATTCAATCGCATCAAACAACAGCAGCTTCAGATTCGTTCAATTATATTATAAAAACTATTTTATTAAACTTAGAACATTCTGTTTCTATTTTAAGAAATGAAACGATTATAACTGATACTTTTTTTGATAAAGAAGATGTTACACTACAGTTTGAAGAACTTAAACGTAAAAACTTTTCACGTCTTGCTTCTGATGATGAATTAGATAAAGAAACTCGTCAGGCAAAAATGCAGGAAGCTTCAATGGTTATAGAACAATTGATCTGGATGAGTAATCTTGCTGAGAAAATTTTAAAAATAACGAAAGAATTAAAAGCTGTAAAAATTGATTAAAACTTTTAATTCTTAATTACATAATTAAAGTAGATTTTGTTTTATAAAACTGGTTGTTACAACACTTGCAAATTCTTCATTTAAGCTGGCAAGCGCAGTATCATGAATTAATTCTGCTGAGAAATTTTGTCCGTCAACACCTTTTTTATTAAATGTTGCCGTTGCATCAGAAACTACAAATACTTCATAACCAAAATTTCCTGCCATTCTTGTCGTTGTCGAAACACAATGATCTGTTGTTAAACCTAAAATTACAAGTGTTTTAATTTTTGCCTGATCTAACTGTTCTTTTAAATTTGTTCCAATAAAAGCACTGTTTACGTTTTTCTTTATAACGGTTTCATCTTCATTTGGTTTAACCAAATCCTTAAATTCATTTCCCGAATTATTTTCATTCAACAATGAATTTGGATTGGAAGAACAATGCTGAATATGAAATATCGGAAAACCATTTTCTCTCCACAGTTTTAAAATTTCAGCTGCATTTTCTTCTGCATTCGGATTATTTCTTTCTCCTCCCCAATAATCAATATTATCAAATCCTTTCTGAATATCAATTAAAATTAAAGCCGGTTTGTCTGTTTTTGAAAATATCATATTGTTTTTATTATAATTAAAAAAGGACCTAGTTAATTATAAACTAAGTCCTTTGGTTTTATATTACATTCGAAATTTGAATTATTTAATTTTTAAAACTTCAGCGGTGTGTTTTCTCATTTCTGCTAATAACTCTGGTTTATCGTTTAGAGTTTTACCATAAGACGGAATCATTTTTTTCATTTTAGCTTCCCATTCCGGCGTTTTAATCTGGTTTGTAAAACATCTGCTTATTAAATCAATCATAATCGCTACAGCAGTTGATGCTCCAGGAGAAGCTCCTAATAATACTGCTAAAGTTCCATCGTGAGTGTTGATTACTTCTGTCCCAAATTCAAGAACTCCACCACCATTTTCACCTTTTTTAATAACCTGAACACGCTGTCCGGCTTTTTCTAATTTCCAGTCTTTAGAACGTGCTGTTGGCAGATATTCACGAAGCGCTTTTATTCTGTCTTTTGGAGACTGACGAACCTGCTCAATTAAATATTTCGTTAATGGAATATTGTGAAATCCGGCAGAAAGCATCGGAATTAAGTTATTTGCTTTAATCGATAATGGTAAATCTAAATAAGAACCATTTTTTAAGAAACGTGTTGAAAATCCGGCAAAAGGCCCAAAAAGAAGCGCTTTCTCTCCATCAATCACACGTGTATCAATATGCGGAACAGACATTGGAGGAGCTCCAACGCTCGCTTTTCCGTAAACTTTAGCCTGATGTTTTGCAATAACTTCCGGGTTTGTACATTTCAGCCATTGTCCGCTAACAGGGAAACCACCATAACCATGACCCTCAGGTACGCCTGCTTTTTCTAATAATGGTAATGAACCACCGCCAGCTCCAATAAATACAAATTTTGTATATGCTTTTCTTTTTTGACCTGTCGATAAATCTGTAATCTTAATTCTCCATGATTTATCCTCACGTTGTCTTAATTTTTTAACCTCGTGATTAAAATATAAAGTTACACCGTCAAGTTTTTCAAGATAATTAAACATGCTTCTGGTTAAGGCTCCAAAATTAACATCGGTACCAATTTCCATATGTGTAGCGGCAAGCTTCTCTCCTTCATCTCTGCCTTCCATAACAAGGGGCATCCATTCTTTCAGCTGATTAAAATCAGTACTAAATGTCATATCTGCAAAAATAGGATTGCTTTGCAGAGCTTCAAATCTCTTTTTTAAATATTCGACATTTTTATCTCCCCAAACAAAACTCATGTGAGGAACACTTTTAATAAAATTTTCCGGAGAAGGAACTTTATTTTCCTGTACAAGATATGACCAGAACTGGCGTGAAATTTCAAAAGATTCTGCTATACTGATTGCTTTTTTTGGATCAATACTTCCATCCGCTTTTTCAGGAGTATAATTTAATTCACAAAAGGCAGAGTGTCCGGTTCCTGCATTATTCCAGGCATCTGAGCTTTCTGCTGCTGCCACATCTAATCTTTCATAAATTTCAATTTTTATATCAGGCTGCAGCTCTTTCAAAATTAATCCTAGAGTTGCACTCATAATTCCAGCTCCAATAAGCACTACTTCACTATTGGAACGTATTGTATTGTCAGGCATAACAGTAATTTGTTTTTAAAATGCAAAGGTACTTTTTTCAATCGCAAAAAAAAACTAATTTTTATATGATAAAAGTTAGGAAATTATAATTTTTTCTAAAAAAGAAAAATTAATCCGAAATAAACTTAAAAACGTCTGGATGAAAGATAATCCTGAAGCATAATTGTGGCAGAAATTTCATCAATCAGCCCTTTATTTTGGCGCTGTTTTTTACTAAGTCCGCTGTCAATCACGGTTTGAAAAGCTATTTTTGAAGTAAAACGTTCGTCAACACGAATAACTTTCATTTCAGGAAAAATATTTGAAAAATGAGTTACAAAACCATTAATTACAGATGCACTTTCTGATGGCTGTCCATTCATTTGTTTCGGTTCGCCAATTAAAACGGCTTCTACTTTTTCTTTTGCAAAATAATCTTTTAGAAAGTCAATTAAAGTATGGGTTGGAATTGTGGTTAATCCTGATGCAATAATCTGCATTTCATCAGTAACTGCAATTCCTGTACGTTTTTGTCCGTAATCTATGGAGAGGATTCTTGGCATTTTAATTTTTTATCAAAGATAACAAGGAAATCTGTAAAACTTAAAGAGAATTTGATATTTAAAACCCAAAAGGCCCGCCCTGAATAATTCAAAACGGACCCGAACCTAAATATTTAACAACTAAAAAATTATTCTTATTTATCTATTAAACAATCTGCTAAAAAAACCTCTGTGTTCTTCTTCTCCTTGTTCTTCTTCATAATTAGCAAACTTTGCCTGATTTTTTTCATGTTCATAAATCAGTTCCTTAATATATTCAACATAACTTCTGTTTTTTTCTTCTAAGAAACCTATCAAATATTTTTCACTGAATTCAACTCCACTTGCGGCTTCAATTTGGAGCAGTTTTTTGTACAAAGGTTCGATATGCATAGCAATAACTTCTTGTGGCACAGATTGTCTTCTTCCAAAATAATTTACAATAACACCATTTTCATCTCTTGCAATATCAAAATCTGTAATTACCCAATAGTATCTTCCTGATTTTGCGAGGTTTTTTACTATTGCATGAAAGTTTTTTCCGTTTTTCAGATTTTCCCAAAGTACTTTAAAAATAACTTTTGGCATATCCGGATGACGGATAATATTATGTGGCTGTCCCATTAATTCGTAATCTTCGTAACCACAAACATCAACAAAAACTTCGTTGGCATATTCGATAATACCAAAAGCATTTGTTTTACTCATAATTACCTGAGTTTTATCCCACGTAACTTCTTTATCAATAACTGTAACTGGAGTTCGGAGTTGGTTTTCTTGATTCATGTTTTGTCAATTTAATATGTTTTGGATTGGATTATTTAATTCCGAGTTCTTCAGAATTAATTCGACAAAAGTAGAGGGAAGAAAAAGTTCAAAATCTGATATTTGTCATATTTTGATATAAAAAAAACTTTTAGTGGCTGATTTTTTCAATTAAGATTTTATTTATCAAATTAAAAACAAAAAGTTATATTTATAACACTTTCAAGTCTCTTTACTTTTTTGCATTTCTACAAATACCTTATCTTTGCCAAAAATTTAAACTATGAATTCTTTACAGACTATAATTGAACAAGCTTGGGAAAACAGAGCTTTACTACAAGAAAAAACTACAACTGATGCTATTAGAGAAGTTATCGAATTAGTTGACGCCGGAAAATTACGTGTTGCAGAACCAGTTGGTGACAAGTGGCAGGTAAACGAATGGGTAAAAAAAGCAGTTGTAATGTATTTCCCAATTCAAAAAATGGAAACATGGGAATCGGGTATTTTCGAATATCACGATAAAATGTTACTAAAAAGAAATTATGCTGAAAAAGGAATTCGTGTAGTACCAAATGCTGTTGCACGTTACGGAGCATATATTTCCAGTGGTGTTATTTTGATGCCAAGTTATGTAAACATCGGTGCTTATGTTGACGAAGGAACTATGGTTGACACTTGGGCAACTGTTGGAAGCTGTGCACAAATTGGTAAAAATGTTCACTTAAGTGGTGGTGTTGGAATTGGCGGTGTTTTAGAACCATTACAGGCTGCTCCGGTAATTATCGAAGACGGTGCTTTTATTGGTTCTCGTTGTATTGTTGTAGAAGGAGTTCACGTTGGCAAAGAAGCTGTTCTTGGTGCTAATGTTTGTTTGACTGCTTCAACAAAAATCATTGATGTTACTGGCGACGAACCAGTTGAAATAAAAGGTTTTGTTCCTGCACGTTCTGTAGTTATTCCAGGAAGCTACACTAAGAAATTTGCTGCCGGAGAATACCAAGTTCCTTGTGCCTTAATCATTGGAACTCGTAAACCATCTACAGATTTAAAAACTTCTTTAAACAATGCACTTCGCGAGTACGACGTTGCTGTGTAATTTAAAAAGTAATAAATTAAAAATCCAAATTCCGATTTAATCATTGGAATTTGGATTTTTTTTACGTCAATTTGTAATTAATTATAAGATTCCGTTTTTAAATGAAGATACTTGTTATCCAACAAAAAATGATTGGAGATGTTTTGGTGAGCAGTATTATTTGCAATAATCTGCGTGCTGCATATCCAGATGCCCAAATCGATTATTTAGTTTACGCTTCTACAACTCCGGTTTTAGAAGGGAATACAAGTATTGATAATATTATTTTATTTGAAGAAAAACATCGAAAAAGCAAAAAGGAGCTTTTGAAACTTGGTTTTCAGCTTCGAAATGAAAAATACGATCTTTTAATTGATGCTTATTCAAAACTTGAAAGCTGGATTTTAGTATTTTTAAGCAATGCAAAAAGAAAAATCTCTTATAAAAAAACTGGAAGAAATTTTCTGTATACCGATAATGTCCCTTTTGCTCCTTTTCCTAAAACTAATTTGGGCTTAGCAATCGAGAGAAGACTTTCTTTATTAGAACCTTTAGATTTAAAAATTAAAATAGATCCAATTCCGAAATTATTTGTTTCAGAAAAAGAAAATCAGGAAGCTTTAGCATTACTTGAAAAAAATAACGTTCGAAAAGACAGAAAAACTATAATGATTAGTCTTTTAGGAAGCGAAAAACTAAAAACATATCCTTTAGAATTCATGTCTAAAGTTGTAGATTTTGTTGCAGATAATGCCGATGTAAATATTCTGTTTAATTATTTCCCAAAACAGTTAGAAGATGCCAAAACAGTATTTAATACCTGCAAACCTTCAACTCAGGAAAAAATATATTTTGATTTATTGGGTGGAGATTTACGTTCGTTTATTGCTCTTATGAATCAATGTGATGCCATTATCGGAAACGATGGCGGTGCCATAAATATGGCAAAAGCTTTAGAAAAACCTTCTTTTATAATTTTTTCTCCATGGATTGAAAAGAAAATATGGGCTACTTTTGAAGATGGAATTCATCATCTTTCTGTTCATTTAAAAGATTATAGATCTGATTTATTTGAACAGAAATCTGAAAAAATGCTAAAAAAAGAAGCTTTGTCTCTATATCAAGAATTTAAACCTGAATTCTTTAAAGATAAAATCGAATCATTTATAGAAAAAAATATCAGCTAAAAATGATTTCGCAAAACCAACTTTTATCTGCTTTATTAATCACTTATAATGAAGAATCAAACATTCGTGAAGTTCTTGATAATTTGGCTTTCGCCGATGAAATAATCGTTGTAGATTCTTTTAGCATCGACAAAACTTTTGAAATAGCATCGACTTACAAAAATGTAAAAATTGTACAGCGATCTTTTGATAATTTTGCCCTTCAGCGTAATTATACTATTGATTTAGCATCAAATTCATGGATTCTTTTTATTGATGCCGACGAGAGGTTGAACACAGATCTTCAGCAGGAAATAAAAACAGTTATTAGTCAGGACAATGCTGCTTCTGCTTATTTTGTAGCACGTGATTTTATTTTTGAGAACAAAAAGCTTCGTTTTAGCGGCTGGCAGAATGATAAAATAATTCGTCTTTTTAAGAAAGAAAATGCGAGTTATAACAACAATAAAATTGTTCACGAAAAATTAATCGTAAACGGAAAAACCGGAATATTAAAAAACAAGCTAACTCATTATTCTTATTCGAATTATGAAGATTATAAGCAAAAAATGATTTTTTACGGCAAGTTAAAAGCGCAGGAAGAGTTTATAAAAAATACCAAACCTCACTTTTTCCATTTCTATATTCGTCCGGCTTATCAATTTCTAAATCAATATTTATTGAGATTGGGCTTTTTAGACGGAAAAAAAGGAGTTATAATTTGTTATTTAAATGCTTTGAGTGTAGCAGTTCGTTTTCAGGAACTTAAAAAGATTAGAGCAAATTAAGATTTCCAGAATTTTAATTTCTTTTTTAATCTTTTCTTTCTTGCAAATTCTTCCTGAAAATCAGAAGTAGCTTTCCACATTTTTTCGAAAATTTCAGTTTCTGATTTCTCGGTATAAAATTTAGAATATTCATTGCTCATAACAGCAATCATTTCTTTTTTAGGCGTTAAACGGCTAAAATTATTCATGCGCTGCTCAAAACTCATACTTTCATGAAAATTCATTCGGTTTAAATCAACTAAAAAGAAACTATAATTTGCATTTTCATTCTTTTTAATCAATGTATTTCCCGGAGAATGATCTAAAAACTCTACACCTTTTTCATGAAGATCAAATGTAAATTTCACAAACTGTCTCAAAATATTGTCGTGATCGGGATAATCCGGAATTTCAACTAATTCTCTATAAGTCAGCTCTGTAACTAGATGTTCGCTGGCATAATAACTGTCTTTTAAACCTGGAAAATTAAAATTTTCAAGAAATGCAATTGGTTCCGGAGTTCCAATTCCTTTTTCTAATAAAATCGTTGCATACTCAAACGAGCGTCTGGCTTTTGATTTTCTAAAATATCGGTAGGCAATTTTGTTAACTATATTTGGAATTTTAAAGGATTTAATATTAATCATTTTCCCATCTAAGTCAAACAATTTGATCTTGTTACGATCTCCATTTCCAAAAAGCTCCCCTGAGGTATTGAAATTTTGGATTTTGTCAAGAATTGACGAAGTTTTATTTTCGAAAGAAGGATTTACTTTAAAATTCATTAGTCGTTTGTTATAAAACGACAAAAATACATATTTAAGACTTCAAATTATTATTGTACTTTCGTAAAAAAAGAAAATAATGTCCCAAAAAAGTATTTTTCTAGAAACACATAATATAAACAACAGAGCATCAGGTTTAGGAACCTTTAATTATGAGCTAATAAAAGGATTGTCTACACTCGATTTTAATGATTACGAATTAACTTTAAACAGTTCTAAACCAGAACTTCTTAAAGAAGAATTTAAAAACAAATTCAAATATCATAAATATAGTAGTCTTTCGAGGCATCCGTTGTTTAGAATTCGAAAAAAATACGATTTATGGCATTCTGTAAATCAAAACATTAAGGTTGAGCCTTTTCATAAAAGTAATTACCTTTTAACTGTTCACGATATTCATTTTGTTGAAGAAGTTTCAGATAGTAAAAGTCCTAAATTAAAAAAGCTTTTTAGAGAAAAATTAGAAAGATCAACTGCTATTACTTACATCTCTGAATTTGCAAAAAAACACACGCACGAACATTTTAATGTACCTAATGTTCCTGAATATGTTATTTATAATGGGAATCCTATTTCAACAATTTTAGATACGTCTGCTTTTGTTTCTAATGTTCCTGTCGACAAGCCATTCTTTTATTGTATTGGGGATTTTATAGAAAGAAAAAATTATAGTTCGATTATTAATATGATGAAATTAATAAAGGATTTTAATTTGATTATTTCCGGGAATAATGATAAAAAGTATGGGGAAGAAATCAAAAAACTTATTTCTGATAATGGTTTGGAAAATCAGGTTTTTTTGACCGGAAAAGTTTCAGACGAAGGAAAACAGTTTTATATGAAAAACTGTACAGCGTTTCTTTTTCCATCAATTCGCGAAGGTTTTGGTCTTCCTCCAATCGAAGCTATGCGTTTTGGAAAACCCGTGTTTTTGTCTGATAAAACCTCATTACCAGAAATTGGCGGCGAAATCTCAAATTACTGGACCAATTTTGATCCTGAATACATGAAAGATGTACTTTTTAACGGATTATCTAATTTTGAAAGCAATAAAACCGAGATCGAAAATCAGCTTAAAAAAAGAGCTGCAAGTTTCGATTGGAAAGTTGCAGCTGCAGAATATTTTAATGTTTATAAAGAAATTCTAAAATAAAACCTCTATAAGTGTTTAAACCATTGTCCCAGATTTTTTTTCCAGATATAGAAATCTGAGGGCAAAACTTTAAAAAAATCAAGGTTATTTTTGATTTCATCAAAAGTAGATCCTTTAACAAACGCCAGTTTTTTCCATTTATGAGGTTCCATGTAAAAGAAGTTTCGCATACTTTTGTAATTGCATTCATTTACAGTTTCCCATTTATTTAAAAACTCTTCCTTATTTATATCAGTATCATGTCCCCAGTTATTAAATTTCATTTCTAGCTCTTCTTTAGTTCTGGAAATACATTCATGCAAAATTGGTCCTCTGTAGTAAATGATTCTTTTACGGGTTTGTCTTCCAATTTTATAACCAGGATAGTTTGTTGCAACCATAATTTTGGTTGGCTTTTTAACATACAGTACTCCGTTATCTACTCTTTTATAAAGATTGATAAGACATGGCGAAATCTGAACCTGATTTTTTTCAGGATTATCAAGAAAATGATTTTTAGATTTTAAAAATTTTACAAACCCTTTAAAATCTAAAAAATATTCATCGGCATCAAGCTGTATAAGCCAGTTGCCAATTCCCATTTTTTCAGCAAGTACTTTTCGTTCTAAAACTTCACACTGCATGCTTGTTAAATCTGGGTGATAAAAATTATCTTCCAGTATTTCTATTTTAGAATCTACATCAATAGACCTTATCCATTGAAAAAAATCATCTTTTATCTCAAAAGATTCTCCTTTCCAGGTCTTTCTTTCTTTATCAATTGCTAAAAAAATTGAGTCAGATTCTTTATATATTTGTGGAATTGCAATTTTGAGCAATTCATAATCATACGACACTAAAAATCCAACCTGAATTTTTTTCATTTAATTAAATTTGTTACGACAAAGATAAAAACATTCCGAAATTATCTACGAAATTTGCTTTTGAATTTTTAAGATAATTTTAACTTAAATCTTATCTTTGCCAAGTAAAACAAAAACCATGCAAATTCTTCAAAATCCTGAAATTTCTGTTATAATTCCTGTGTTTAACGCGGCTTCTTTTTTACATGAAACTATTGAAAGTATACTAAACCAATCATTCTCAGACTTTGAAGTTATAATTTTAAACGACAAATCTACTGACGAAAGTTTACACATTATTAAGAAATTTCAATCTGAAGATAATCGAATCATTATTATAGATAAAGAACACAATGTAGGTCCTGCAAATCTAAGGAATGAAGGAATAAACGCTGCAAAAGGAAAATTTATTGCATTAATGGATGCTGATGACATTGCTATGCCAAGTCGTTTTGAAAAACAGATTGAAATATTAAAAAACAATCCCGAAATAGGCGTTTGCGGTACATGGTTTACTTTCTTCGGATTAAAAAAAAACAAACTTATAAAGCATAATACAGAACCTGATGCTATAAAAGTATCTTTTTTACACAGCTGTAACATTGGGAATCCAACTGTAATGTTTAAAAAAGAAGTTTTAGGAGATTTAAAATTTGATAATGATTATGTTCCTGTTGAAGATTATGACTTATGGAGCAGATTATTGGCAAAAACTAAGTTCTATAACATTCCAGAATCACTGTTAAATTACAGACAGCACAATAACAATATCAGTAAAACTAAAATTGATAACGTTAATCGATCTGTGCGACGAGTAAAAATAAATCAATTGGCTCAACTTGAAATTAACCCTGAAGATCCAAAAATTGATTTTTACTTAAATGCTGTTTCGTTTAAAAAGAGACTTTCGCCAGAAGATATTATTGAAACAATTAATGCTTCTAAAGTCCTGATTTCGCAAAATGAAAAACTAGGATATTTTAATCAGGAAGTTTTTCAAAAACACATTACAAAAAATCTAATACGCATTATTCGAAATGCGGGTTCTTATAATCTTTCATTTTATAAACATTTAAAAAACAACGAAAGTGTATTATTTCAGAAGATAAAATGGATCGATAAAGTGATTTTGTATTTTAAATCTTTAAAAGCGAAATAACAAACTATATATTCGTTTTAATGTAGCGCCATAAATATTTCAGTTTTAAAGAAAAATTGGCTTTTTCTAAAAACTCATTTATAGCAATGTCAGCTTCTTCAATATTTTTATATTGTTCAGATTTACGCAGCTTTAAAGCTTCAAATGCTGATGCTTTTAGCAAAGTCAACATAACTTTTTTCATGTTATGGGTTCGCGCCTGCGGAATGTTTTGAAATATTTCTTTTATATTACGATAAGAAGAATAACGCTGAAAAAAAGGAGATTGCAAAGAGTAAACGCCGCCTGAATGCCATCTGTAAACTGCAGCCTGAAAATTTAAAAATGCACCTTTTCCATGACAAAGTGCTATCGAATAAAGTGTATTATCTTTTCCGTATTTGAACTTTTTGTACTCTAGCGGATCAACAGCATCTTTTCTAAAAAGACTTGTTAAGGTGTAAGTACAGTAAGGTTGAAAAAGAGTATTGAAATCAATTGTATACACATCCGGCAATGTTTCTTTAAAATCGTTTGGCACTAATTCTGTATCTTTTCGAGTAAAAAAATCAGTCCACGTAATTACATACTCTGGATTGTTTTCTAAAAAGTCAACTTGTTTTTGCAGTTTTAATTCATCAATCCAGTAATCATCTCCTTCACATAAAGCTATGTATTTTCCTTGTGCCATAGGAAAAGTTATATCACTCCAAAAATTTATTTTTTGAGAATATTGATTTTCTTTCTGTAAAACAGGTTTTATAATTAATGGATATTGTTCTGCAAAACTTTTAATTATTTCAGTAGTGCCATCTGTTGAGGCATCGTCATGAATAATAATTTCAAATGGAAATGTCGTTTTTTGTTTTAAAAAACCTTCTAATGCCTCTGTAATAAACCTTTCATGATTGTAAGCATCACATAGAATACTTACGACTGGCTGTAAATTTCCTTCCCAATTTAAAATAATATCACTTTGATTTCTCATGAAATAATTACTGTGTAGTTTTAATAAATAGAATTGATTTTAAAAATCTAACTTCTTTGCCGGAACTCCAAAAACAGTTGTATTTTCTTTTACGTTTTTGATAACCATACTGCACGCTCCTACTGTTGCGCCTTTTCGAACCACTACATGCGGAAGAACTGTAGCGCGGGTATTTAGCGTAACTTCTTCTTCAAGAATAACAAAACCTCCTGTAAAAGAGTATGAACTTAAATGAGCCCATTTATGGATTTTTGTATCGTGTCCTAAACCAACATATCCTTGTATGGTAACAAAATCTTCGATAATACAGTCGTTACTTATATTGGCATACATAAAAACCAATAATCCGGTTCCAACAACAGCATTTGTATTTAATTTTGTTGATGGATGAATTAGGTTTATAAATTTTCCTCCTTTTGCCTGAATTAATTCAGCATAATGTTTTTTCCATTTTACTGTACCTAATGCGCAGACAAAAACATCATTTTCTTGAATTTTATAATCTTCCACAGAAGAAATAATTGGCGGATAATTTTCGAAACCATCAAGCGCATCTGCTTTGTCATCAAGAAATCCTTTTATAACATATTCCAGATTAAAACCTGAACATTGTGTGGCAAGATCATAAACCTCACGTCCAAATCCTCTTGCTCCTACTATAATTAAATTTTTCATTATTCTATAATTAAGTTACAAGCTCCCCAGGAATATCCTACACCAAAACCTGCCAATACAATATTTTTAATATTAGATAGTTTTCCTTGTTTTTGAGCATCGTATAAAGCTATCGGAATTGTTGAAGAAACTGTATTACCACAGTGTTCCATAGAAATAAAAAATTTCTCTTCCGGGATTTTTATCTTTTTTCTTAAATGATTGAGCATATATTTATTTGCCTGATGAAAGACAAACAAATCAATGTCTTCCTGAGAAAGATTTGATTTTTCTAAAATTGACTTGGTAAGTTTTGGCACAAACTCTCCCGTAAAATTGAAAATTTCGGTTCCGTTCATGAACAAATTTTTATCATTTCTGATATTTCCAAATTCATCCTGAATATCTTCATTTTCATTTGAAACCGGAAAACGCATTCCGCCTTGTTTTACAATAAGGTTTTCTGCTCCTTTTCCGTCAGTTCCAAAAACAAATTTATCGAGAGAACAAAAACCTTTTTCGGCAGTTATTAAAGTTGCTGCAGCAGCATCGCCGAAAATGGTCTTATTGCTTTTGTCCTTTGGATGAATAAATTTTGAATACGTTTCTGAAGTAATCAGCAAAACATTTTTCGCCATTTCGCCGGCGATTAAACCTTTTGCTAAACTTAATCCGTAAACAAAACCTGAACATCCTAAATTAAAGTCCAAAGCTCCAATCGAAGTATTTAAACCTAATTTATCCTGAAGAATACAAGCTGTTGTTGGCAAAAAATAATCTGGACTTTGTGTACAAAACAATAAATAATCTATTGTAGAACGATCAATATTATGTTCTTCGAATAATTTTTCAGCAGCCTTTACAGCCATATCAGATGAAAACTCATCTTTTGCACTTATATGCCTGGAATTAATTCCGGTTTTGGAACTAATTTTTTCAATATCCCATTCCGGAAAATCCTGATTAATGAGATCATTTGTCAAAATTTCTTCTGGCAGATAATAAGATATGGCTTTAATATTTGCTTTCATTTTAAAATTAAATTGTAGAAGTTCTTCCTCCGTCTAAAACTAAATTTTGTCCCGTAATCCAGCTGCTTGCTTCGGATAACAAAAACACAATTGGATTTGCAACCTGAACCGGATCGCCATATCCTAAAGGATATTTTTTTTCGTCCTGCTGAATAACTTCAAGAGATAAATCTTCAATAGATTTCGAGGTAATTTCTGTTTTTACCATTCCTGGCGAAACGCAGTTTACACGCGTTTTGCTTGATGCAAATTCGTTTGCCCAAACTTTAGAAATAGCAATCAATGCGCCTTTACTTGCAGCATAAATTCCGTTTCCTTTCATTCCGAATAAACCAGCAATTGAAGAAACTAAAACAATTGAGCTTCCCTTATTGATTTTCTTCTTTTTAAAAATTAAATTAACCAGATATGCAATTGAATCAAAATTGATACTTCTCATTTCATTCATTAATTCTTCTGAATAAAATTTTACAGGCGCCAAAGAAACGATTCCTGCTGAATGTACAATTCCATCAATATTTTCGATTGTATCAACAATAGATTTAATATCTTCCATTTTAGACAAATCTGCCGTTATGAAACTATTTTCGTTTCCGCATTCTTCTATTAGTTTCTCCAAAAAATCTCTGCGCCTTGCAATTGCTATAAAACTTCCGCCTTGTCTTGCAATCGCTAAACAAGTTTCATAACCAATTCCCGAAGATGCTCCGGTAACCAAAATTTTTTTTCCTGATAAATCAAATGGATTCATTATATCTCTTTTTGTTCTTTTTGTTTATTGAAATATTCATAGAACTTTAAAATTCTAAATTCTTCATCGCCAAATATTGGAGAATGATCTTTAAAGTTTGACAGATTGGGCTGAATATTTTCTAAGATTTTTTTGTCTTCATTTAAAACCAAATCCAGAGAATCATTAGAACTATTATTTATAAAATCAATAATATTTTGTTCTGATTCGCTTAATTCTTTTTCAAATTTTGTTGAAAAATAACGCACCCTTAAATTGGTTTTTGAAGGAGATTCCGGGAACATAAATCCTAAATAAAATCCTTTCCCTTCTACTGTACTCACAAATGCATTTGGATATAGGTAAAAATGATAATATCCCTGCGTTTTAAAAGTTCTCGCTGCTAATGATTTCTCAATAATTTTATTGGGTTTTACATCTTCTCCTTTTGGAAATTCGCACCAGCTGTGAGCATCAAAAAAATCAAATTTTTCAGGCGGAACGGAACCAAATCCCATTTTGGCAAATGAATTTTCATGAACCGAAGCACAATGATAACACTCTAAAACATTCTCAACCAGGAGTTTCCAGTTGGCTTTATGTTCAATTGAATAATCGATTGTTTTTGATCCAAAATGTAAACTTAATTCTTCAAGCGGCGTAAAAATATTTCCTAAATATTCTGGTAAAGTCTTGTCGAATTTTTCATTTAATTTTAAGAAAACAAAATCACCGCAAAATGCAACTTCATATTCTTTAAGTTTTAGCTCATTTATATGATCTTTTTCAAACGAATTCCGGCACATTAAACCAACAACATTTCCTTTTTTTCCGTAAGTCCAGTTATGATATAAACATGATGAAACCCGGTTTCCAAAAGGTTCTTCGTGTATTGTATTAAATCTGTGAAGGCATACGTTTTGAAATGACTTAATTGTACCGTTAAAATTTTGAATGAAAATCTTATTTCCGTAGTACTCAAAAGTTATAAAATCGTTGTTATTTAATAGTTCATTTTTATGAGCGGCTAATATCCAGGATTCATTAAAAAACAAAGATTTTTCTTTTTGATAAACCGATTCGTCTATGTAATCAAAATTTTTTATCATATTTCAATCAAATCAGAAATCACAACATTATTCAGCTTAATTTTTGCTGTTCCCCATGATAAACCAACTCCAAAACCGCAAACTATTAAATCTTTAGAATTGTTTCTTAAACTCTCCTTCAATTCGGCAATAATTGTTAATGGAATTGTTGTTGAAGATGTATTTCCAAATTCTTTTAATGAATACGGAACTTTTTCAACTGGCAGTTTCAGTTTTTTTACGATCATTTTGTTCATCATCAAATTGGCCTGATGAAATACAAAATGATCTATTTTATCGATATCGATCTCGAATTTTTCAACCAGTTTTTTTACCGTTTTAGGCGCCTGAGAAATTCCGAAACCAAAAACATCCATTCCGTCAAGAACCAAATTGCAGGAATTTCTGCTGATTCCTTCTTCGATAGTAACAACTTTAAGCGAATCTTCGTTTATTCTGTTTCTAGATCCTCCATCCGGAATAATAATAGCTTTATAACCAGAACCATCTGTACCTAAATCAAAATCTATTTTTTCTGCATTCTCATCAAATTCAAATGCCGTTGCGCTCCCTCCGTCTCCAAATAACGGAACGGTACTTTTATCCGTTTTAGAAAGTAATTTACTGCTTGTATCTCCAGCTAAAAGCAAACCTTTTTTAAGTCCCGTCGCTTTCATCATACCGGCAATAATAGACATTCCATAAACATAACCTGAGCATCCCAGCGGAACATCAAAAGCAACACAATTTGTAGATAATCCTAATCTGTTCTGTAGTATGGCAGCAGAAACAGGTAAAATATAATCGGCAGTCTGAGAAACAAAAACCAAAATTTCGATTTCATCTTTCTGCCAATTTAAATCTTTAATTAATTTTTCAGCAGCTTCACAGCATAAATCAGAAGTACAAATATCTTTTGTCGCAATTCGTCGTTCTTCCACTCCGGTTGCTTCAACAAATTTTTGAATCTCTTCCTTTGTCAATATATCCAAATCAACATTTAGTTCCTTATTTTTAGGAACGCTGCAGGAAATACCTCTTATTGCAATATCATGTACTGAAAAAGCTGCCATTTACTTATGCTTTATTTTTAATTATTTCGAAGATGTCGTTTAATGAATTAGAAGATTTTATTTCATCTCCGGTCAATTTTACATCATATTCTTCATCTGCCATCGCAATTAATGATAATGCAGTTAATGAATTCCATTCATCTAAGTCTCTAAAAACAGTTTCCTGTGTAATTAAAGCTGCATCTGTATCGTCTAAAAGATCTGCAAAATTTTTCAAAAAGGCATTGATTTCCATAGTAATCTTAAATTTATTTTGTGTTCATTTTTCACATTAATTGTACCAAATATCAAAAAACATTCTTTTCCTTGCTTTAAAAGTACTAACTCGTTGTTTACCAACAATCTTAACTAAAAGTTTCGTTTTGTAAAATGTTATAATATTCAGTTATATCAAAAATTAAGGTTTCTTTTCCTAATTTTACCCCGCAAATATAACAATAGTTTATCCTTAAAGATAAATTTAAATCCACTAAATCAATAATTAAATGATTCCTGTAACCAAAACTTTTTTGCCCCCGCAAGAAGAATACAATTCTTATGTAAAACGTGCATGGGATAAAGTTTGGCTAACAAACAGAGGCGAACTTACAATAGAACTCGAAGAAAAACTCAAAAATTTCCTTGATGTTTCTAATATAATAATTACAAATAACGGAACGATTCCGATTCAGATTGCTTTAAAACTTTTTGGAAAAGGCGGCGAGATTATTACAACGCCATTTTCTTATGTTGCCACTTCGGCGGCGATTGTTTGGGAAAATTGTACTCCAGTATTTGTAGATATTCACCCGGATTATTTAACAATTGACGAAACCAAAATTGAGGCTGCCATAACACCAAAAACAACTGCAATTTTAGCAACTCACGTTTTTGGAAATCCATGTGATGTTGCTGCAATTGAGAAAATTGCTAAAAAACACAATCTAAAAGTTATTTACGATGCCGCACATTGTTTTGGGGTTACCTACAACAATGAATCTATTTTTAATTTTGGAGATGTGAGCACCTGCAGTTTTCATGCGACTAAATTATTTCATACCGGAGAAGGAGGCGCCATGTTTTGCAATGATGCCGATTATCACCAATTATATTACAGTCATAATTTTGGACATAATGGCCCTTTGGCTTTTCATGGTTTAGGAATTAATGCTAAAATTTCTGAGCTTCAGGCTGCGATGGGTCTGGCTATATTTCCGTACATGAACCATATTATTGACGAAAGAAAAAAAGTGGTTGATTTTTATAATAACAAATTAAATTTCAATACTGTACAAGCTTTAAAAATAAGAGAAAATACGGAATGGAATTATAGTTATTATCCGGTAATTTTAGATTCAGAAGAAACTTTACTGAAGGTTTTGGATGCTCTGGCAATTGAAAATATAATTCCTCGTCGCTATTTTTATCCTTCTTTAAATACGATTGAATATACGAAAGGAGAAAAAATGCCAATTTCAGAATCTATTGCTTCGCGAATTTTATGCTTACCTTTATACGTGGGAATTCCTGAAACTGATCTGGAAAACATTGTTCAAATTATAAATACACAAACATTACAATAAAACCATTTTATTGTTTTCTAATACATTACGTTATGAATCAAGATATTAATACTGAAGTTCACAATGCTTTTGAAGTAATCAAAGAAGGCGGAATTATTCTTTACCCAACTGATACCGTTTGGGGAATTGGATGCGACGCTACTAATCCTGAGGCTGTTGCTAAAATTTACAAACTAAAACAACGTGCCGAAACTCAAAGTATGATTGTTTTAGTAAATGGTGAAAAAATGATTTATAACGTTTTTAAAGATATTCCCGAAGTTGCCTGGCAGATTATAGATTTATCTGAAAAACCAACGACATTAATTTTAGATGATGCCCGAAATGTTGCTCCTAATGTTATTTCTGCCGATAAATCACTTGGCGTTAGATTAGTAAAAGAACCTTTTTGTTACAAATTGATGGAACGAATGAAAAAACCATTGGTTTCGACTTCGGCAAACATTTCAGGTCAGCCAACGCCGCAAAGTTTTAAAGACATTAGTCCGGAAATTATAAACGGGGTTGATTATGTGGTGAAATTAAATCAGGACAAAATCAACGGAAAATCATCTACAATTATCAAATTAACAAAAGATTCGCAGGTTAAAGTTATTCGTAAATAAATTTTAGATTTTAGAATGTAGATTTTAGATTTATAAAAACTTAGAAAATAAGTGGCTTCGACTTCGCTCAGCCTGACAGATTTATGATGTCATCCTGAGCGAAGTCGAAGGACATCGCGAAAAAAACTTAGAGTCTTAGTATCTCAGAACCTTAGCACCTTTAAAACTAAACAACTTTAAGACTCTCAATCAGCCAATCGATATCTTCTTTTGTATTATAATGACTAAATGAAATTCGGAGGTTTGGTAATTTTAAATCATCATCCGAAAGCATTTCTTTTAAAACATGCGAAGGTTTTATACTTCCGGACTGACAGGCGCTTCCTCTTGAAACTGCAATTCCTTTCATATCCAAACTAAACAAAAGCATCGAAGTTTTATCTGAAGAAAAAGGTAATGTAATATTGATAATATTATAGAAATCGTCTTTTTTTCCATTAATCCAATAACCCGGAAAATTGATATCTAATTGTTCTATAAGATATTTTTTTAAGTCAGAAATGTAATTTCTTTCCTCATTTAAATTTTCATAAGAAAGAGACAAAGCTTTTGCCATTCCAGCAATTTGATGTACAGCTTCTGTTCCTGCACGAAGTCCTTTTTCCTGCTCGCCGCCAAAAAGTAAAGGCTGCAATCCGGAATTTTTACGAATAAAAGCAAAACCTGCGCCTTTTGGTCCATGAAATTTGTGTGCACTTGCCAAAATAAAATCAACTGAAGTTTTTTGAAGATCGATTTCTGTTTTACCAACAGACTGAACAGTATCTGAATGAAACAATGCATTGTATTGTTTGCAAATAGCTCCCACTCTATCCAAATCTAAAATAGTTCCCGTTTCGTTGTTTACATGCATCAAACTCACGATAGTTTTTTTCTCTTCAGATAATAAGTTAGAAAGATGCGTTAAATCGATACTTCCGTCCTGATTCACATTTACATAATCAATCTGAACATTATAATCAGCCTGTAAAGCTAAAACACTGTATAAAACAGCATGATGCTCAATTTTTGAAGTAACAATACGTTCAACCTTCAGATCTTCAACTGCCGATCTCAAAATCCAGTTATCAGCTTCAGTTCCGCCCGAAGTGAAAATAATTTCCTGTGCCGAACAATTTAAATGTTTCGCAATACTTTTTCTGGATAGTTCTAAAACCGTTTTTGCGTTTCTGCCAAAACCATGTGTCGAAGATGGATTTCCAAAATCTTCGGTCATAATTTTAGTCATTTCCTGAATAACTTCAGGACGCATAGCTGTAGTTGAGGCGTTGTCGAGATATACTTTTTTCATCGCTGCAAAGTTATGAAATATCAATTGTCTAATCTTAAAGATCATTTGCCAAATTTTTCACTATTTTTGGCACAAATAAAATTACGATGAAAAAATATGCAAGCCTTTTGTTATTGGCGCTTTTCTTAAACGGCTGCGACGACGGCGATTTAACAGTTGATACAATCGATTTTGACTCTGTTACTCCTGTAAGCTGTACTACATTTGACGAAACCAGTACCAGTACTGATCCAACTATAATATATAAACTAAAATCTCAGGAAGCTTTAATTCTTCAATTACCAAAATCTGAAGGTCTTGTAAATGATCCGGGGGAAGTAGAATATGACATCGATAGTGATGGAAATGGACAATATCGTGTTTTATACAGAGCTTATAACGGAACCGTTGCAAAAGATAACATTTGCGGAACAATCCCGCCAAGTACACCGAATGTTACTGAGGAATGGATTGGAACTGACGGAAAGATAAGAATTGTAACAGCACAGGTTACTACAGATCCTGATGAAAACGGTGCAACCCGAATTAAAGCTTATAACCATACTATTGCATTTGAAAATATAACTTTCATGAAACCTTCGGGACCACAAGTTCAGGAGCTTTTTGAATTTGGAACTTATCAGACAACTGTTACGCCTGCAGATCTGACATTTCAAAATGCAGATACTGGCGAAGCATATATATGTGCTGACAAAACAAAAATTTACAATTATAGTGCATCATTTACATTAACTGTTGAAAATTTATCTCAAAATTTAATTGTTAATGAAGCTACGCCGGCCGGACAACCAAGAACAGCTGATATTACCGCAACTGGTAATAATAAAGTTGTTTATCGAAATTTCAGAAGCGGAACAGGAAGTATTACTTCTACCTATGATTTTTGTGCATCACAAGTTCCAACATTACCTGCACTAAATCAAACGTGGATTGGCGGAAATGATACTGTTGCCGGAACACAGGCTAAAATAGAAGTTACTACAGAAAAAGTGGGTAATAGTTTTATACATACAGTTACCCTTAAAAATGTTGTATTAACAAAAGGAGGCAGTTCTTTTAAACTTGGAAATAGTTTCCTTTTAGGAAAAATTACTACATCATAAAAACGAGAAAAAGCTTTAAAAAAAATCATTTTTTTTAAAGCTTTTATTTCCTACAAAAAAGCGTCCGTATTTCATTTGATTTTTATCGAAATCAGTATTGAAAAACGGACGTTTTTTTTATATTTAAAACTGACCAATTTTAGTCTAAAGTAACCTCCTTATTTATTATTTTGACGAATATAAACTTCGGTTGCACCTAAGCCGTATTTTTGATAATTGGCGTCCCGAAAATCAATTCCATCATAACGGCCTAATAAAAAATCTAGTTCGGCTTTTAGAATTCCTTCGCCGACACCGTGAATAAAAACAATTTTTGGGATACGGTTTTTAATCGCAAATTCAATATGTCTTTTTGCCGTTTCGGTCTGTAAAGTCAAAATATCATAATTAGACATTCCGCGTTTATTTTTCACCAGTTTTTCGATATGTAAATCAAATTCCGGAACCGCAACATCGCGTTTATCTTTCTTTTCTTTGACAAAACTTCTAGGTTTTGGCTCTGTTTTTTCTTTTGTAATTTCTTCTAAATTAATTCTTTTAATAGAATTCATTAAATTACTGGAATCTTGTATTTTAACCAATTCATTGACAAAAAATGTCATCACAAATCCGTCTTCACTTTCGATCAAAACTTCATTATTTTTTACAGAAATTACTGTTCCGTTAATTGCTTCGTCTAAAACCGAAACCTTATCTCCTTTAGTCAACATCCTGCTCTTCTTTTTCTTGATTTTTACTTGGCGTTTTTGCACTCAGCTGCATCATTCCAAACATAAAAACGGCAATTGCAATTACCATAATATAGATATTTTTATCATCTGAAACCTGCTCATAAAGTGCAACTGAAATTGCAAGAATCATAATTAAGATTTTAAAAGTTTTCATTTTCTAAAGTTTAAGAATCCAAAAGTATAAAACTTTAAAATAGAAGTTCTTCTCTTGTGAAATGTTATCGAATATTTTTTTGTAAAATTGTAAAAAATTACCCTGTGAATTTAGACAAATATATGATCCCCTGCCTGTTCAAAAAGCTGTTTGGTTTTGAGTGTTTGGGCTGTGGTTTTCAGCGATCGTTATTCTTACTTTTTCAGGGTGAATTTTCGGCTGCTTTTAAAATGTATCCGGCGGTCTATACAACGCTTTTATTTCTTGTTTTACTTTTATTTTATTTTTTCAATAAATCAAAAAATTATAAAAATATAATTTGGAAAGCAGCAGCCTTAAATATCTTTTTTATGTGCGCTGGATACTATCTCAAACACTTTTATTTTTAAAATTTTACTTCTTAACCTGATTCAAAATATCGTTCATCATTTCGATTTGAACTTTTTGAATTTCGATTAATTCCTGTTGCTGATGCATAATCAAATGATCAATTTTATCATGAATCATTCTGATTTCTAATTCAGATTTCAGGTTAATCATATAATCTTTCTTGGCACGATTTCGATCTTTTTCTTCCTGACGATTCTGGCTCATCATAATTACCGGAGCCTGAAGTGCAGCAATACAGGACAAAATCAAATTCAGTAAAATAAACGGATAAGGATCAAAACCTTTGTCGAGCAAAAAGTATACATTCGAACCAATCCAAATGACGATAAAAGCCACAAACGAAATAATAAAAGTCCAGCTTCCTCCAAAATCAGCCACCTGATCGGCTATTTTTTGGCCAAAACTTCTTTTCTCATCTTCGTCTTCGACAATACTTACAATCGATTTATCTTCTTTTAAAGATGAAATAACGTTTTTTTCAAGATCAGAAAGCGCTCCAATTTCTGTAGACAAATAATTTGAAATATAGGTTTGACGATATTCATTCAATTCCTGAACCGAAATACAATCATCATCGCAAAACGAAGGATGATCTTTTACAATGAGACTTAAAATAGGATCATGGATAGATTTACCGCAAATTTTTTCATTATCGGGAAAAGAAATATTAGAAATTGCACTTTTAAAAGTTGAATTATTTTTCATTTTGTAAATTTTATATGCTAATTTACACAATTAACTTCTTAAGAATCATATAAAATAATTGCTTTTATTAATCTTTTATTTATAACAAATACAATACTGAAAGCAAAATTTCTTTAGTTAAATCGTGTCCGTATTTACAAAAAACACCTTACTTTTAACGTTTCAAAATATCCACTCAATTTTACTATTGTGACAAAAGACAATATCATACAAAATATTAAGGCTTTAAAGAGCCATTCTAATATAAACTACGGTATAAAAACCAAAACAGAAGATTTTACCGAGAAGCTTTTTTACACTCTTTTTGATTCAAACGCAGAGCTTGATAAAAGTATTGATGAACTGGAAATCCGATTTAAAGAAATAGCAGTTTTAGCCTGCAAAAAACCTCAAAATTTATGCGAATCGATTTGGGACCGATTTGTTGAAAAACTTCCGGGCGTTCTTGAAAAATTAAATCAGGATGCCGAATATATTCTTGAAAATGATCCGGCTTCAAATAGTATCGATGAAGTTTATTTAGGATATCCGGGTTTTTATGCCATTGCAATTTACAGATTAAGCCACGAATTATACAAACTGGATTTACTATTGTTTTCTAGGTTAATGAGCGAATATGCACATAGAATTACAGGAACTGATATTCATGCCGGTGCCGATATTGCTTCGCCATTTTTCATCGATCACGCAACCGGAATTGTTATTGGCGAAACAACGGTTATCAAAAAACATGTTAAGATTTATCAGGGTGTTACTTTAGGAGCTTTAAGCGTAAGCAAAGAAATGAAAAACGCTAAAAGGCATCCAACTGTCGAAGCTAATGTTTGTATTTATGCCAATGCCACAATTTTAGGAGGAGAAACTATTATTGGAAAAAACAGCATAATTGGTGGAAACTCATGGGTAACCAAATCAATTCCCGAAGATTCTATCGTACTAAATACCACTACAACAGAAGTTAAAATAAAAGAAAAAAAATAAAATGGGTCCACAGAAGTTACTAAACCTAATTGGAAATACTCCATTAATGGAAACCGTCAATCTGGTTAAGAATAAAAACGTAAAACTTTTACTAAAACTTGAAGGAAATAATCCAGGCGGAAGTGTAAAAGACAGAGCGGCATATAATATGATTGCAGCAGCTCTTGAAAGAGGCGAAATTAAAAAAGGCGATAAACTAATTGAAGCAACAAGTGGTAACACTGGAATTGCCCTTGCCATGATTGCACAATTATTCGGAATAGAAATCGAATTAGTTTTACCCGAAGATTCAACAAAAGAAAGAACACAAACTATGCGTGCCTATGGCGCAACAGTTATTTTAACACCTGCAGAAGAAGGAATTATCGGCTCAAGGGATTATGCAGATAAAAAAGTAGAACAAGGCGGCTATATTATGCTAAATCAGTTTGCAAATGATGATAACTGGAAAGCGCATTACAAAACAACAGGTCCGGAAATCTGGAATGATACCGATGGGACTGTAACACATTTCGTATCTGCAATGGGAACTACGGGAACTATCATTGGAACATCGACGTATTTAAAAGAAAAAAATCCGGCGATACAAATCGTAGGTGCTCAGCCAAGCGACGGATCGCAGATTCCGGGAATCCGCAAATGGCCACAGGAATATTTACCCAAAATTTTCGACGCTTCAAAAGTAGATACTGTTATTGATGTAAGCGAAGAAGAAGCACGGGAAATGACAAAAAGATTAGCCCTTGAAGAAGGTGTTTTCGCCGGAATGAGCAGCGGCGGTTCTGTTGCTGTAGCTCTTAAAATCGCAGAACAATTAGAATCTGGTGTTGTCGTTGCCGTAATCTGCGACCGCGGCGATAGATATTTATCTTCGGATTTATTTGATTAAAAAAAGGTTCTAAGGTTCTAAGTCGCTAAGATTCTAAGTTTAAAAACTTAATATAAAAAGCTTAGCAACTTAAAAAAACTTAGCACCTCAGAACCTTAGTAACTTAGTACCTCAAAAGAAAAAAAATGCTCTACAGAAAACTCGGAAAAACAAACTTTAATATTTCAGAAATCTCTCTTGGTACCTGGCAGGTTGGCGGGAAATGGGGTTCCGGATTTAATAATAAAACGGCAGACGAACTTATAAATACAGCCATTGACAATGGCGTAAATTTTATTGATACTGCAGATGTTTATGAAAACGGATTAAGCGAAACTGCAGTTGGAAGAGTGATTCGTTCGCGTTCAGAACGTATTTATCTTGCCACAAAATGCGGTCGCCAGATTAATCCGCATGTGAATGAAGGCTATCAGCCAAAAGTACTTCAGAAATTTGTTGAAGACAGTTTAAAAAGAACAGGATTGGAAACTTTAGATTTGATTCAGCTGCATTGTCCTCCTACCGAAGTATATTACCGACCTGAAATCTTTGAAATGTTTGATCGTTTAAAAGATCAGGGGAAAATTTTAAATCTTGGCGTAAGTGTCGAAAAAGTTGAAGAAGCTTTAAAAGCAATCGAATATTCAAACGTAACGACGGTTCAGATTATCTTTAATTTATTTCGTCAGCGTCCTTCACAATTATTTTTTTCAGAAGCAAAAAAGAAAGACATCGGAATTATTGCCAGAGTTCCTCTTGCCAGCGGACTTTTGACAGGTAAATTTGATGCAAAAACGACATTTGACGCTCAGGATCATAGAAACTTCAACAGAAACGGGGACGCTTTTGATAAAGGCGAAACTTTTTCAGGAATCGATTATGATTTAGGATTAAAAGCTGTTGAAAAACTAAAAGCATTGTTTCCGGAAACTGAAAATCTTGCTCCTGTCGCTCTGCAATGGATTTTGAGTTTTAATGAAATAAGCTGTATCATTCCGGGAGCTTCAAAAGAAAGTCATGTACTTTCAAACTTATCTGTTTACGATTTACCTAAACTAAGCGCAGAGAAAATTTCAGAAATGAATAAAATTTATAACGAATATATAAAACCTTCTGTGCATCATCTTTGGTAAAATAACTGGTCAATATTTTCAAAAAAATCCTAAAAACTTAGCTTGTCTAAAATCCAATATTTGATAAGTTAATCAAATCTTCATCTTATGATATTACTTTTATGCCTTTAAATGGCTTTTTAGTATTATCTAAATTCTATCCTTTGCAAGAAATAATAAGCCGTAAAAATCATATTAGTTTTTACAAAAGTTTATAGTATTTATTAAAAACTATATAAATATGTCAAGACGAATATAAATAAGAGAAAAATTAAGAAGTTTTTAGTAATGATGATAAATAGTATACTGCTTCAAAAATAAGTTTTATTTTTTTTACGCAACCATTTTTATAAACAAACATCTTCATACTAAACCAAACTAAAATTCATTAACCATGGAACGATTAAATTTTATCGTAAAAATTGTATGTTTATTAATCCTTTCCCGCGAAAGAGATGATGAAGACCCGATAGAAGAAAGAACTAAAAAATAAAATTCTTAATATCTGAATATTTATAATTCAAATTCAATTTTAAATTCAGCACCTTTATTTTTTCCTTCGCTTGCAGCTGTAAGCTGCCCTCTGTTTTTCTCAATAATCTTTTTACATAAATATAGTCCAATTCCGGTTGAAGATTCATTAGCAGTTCCAAGACGGCTCATTTTGGTGAATTTTTTAAATAATTCTTCAATCTGATTTTTATCAAAGCCAATTCCTCTATCAGCAACCGTAATTACAACATTTGAATTTTCTTTGTAAATTCTCACTTTTACTACACTGTCAAAATACGAAAATTTAATAGCATTACTTATCAGATTTACCAAAACCTGAACTAGTAGTCCTTCATCAATTCTCAGTTTAGCTTCGTTGACTTCAACGCTTAAATTCAGAATTATATTTTTATCGATTAATCGCTGTTCAACCTGTTCGTTTATAAACGGCAGAATATTTTCAAAAGAAATAGTTCTGATTTCCTGATTGGTTTTTACAACCTGATCTTGTTCTTTTAATAACTTAATAAAGTTTTCGATGTATCGGAATTGTAAATTAGTCGATTCGCAAATTAAATCAGCCAAATGTTTAATCGATTCCGAAGGATTTTCACTCAAAATCAATTTGGCCAAACCCTGAGGATTTCCGGCAAAGTTTTTCAAATCATGTGAAAGCATATAAATTAAATCCTGTTTTTCGTTTATAAAACTTTCAGATTCATAAATAGATTCCTGAATATTACACATCAATAATCCGGCTTCATCTGTATAATCTGTTGGAAGAATTGATAATTTTCTATTATTTCTATAATCGTCTAATGATTTTGAAGCGATTGAAATGGGTTTTATAAGCTGATTTAAAACTAAAAGAGTTGCCCCGGTTGCTAATAATGTCATTATCAGCGAAAAAATCAAAATCGAGGTTGGAGAGATCGTATGTTCAAAAAAAAGTACAAAGAATAAGATTCCGATTAGCGGAATATGAATTCCTATAAATGCGACAAATAAAAATTTAAACGCATAACTTTTTTTCAAAAAGCTAATTTGTGAAAGATTATGATACAATTTCATAAAAACATAACAAAACTATAGGTTATATATTGTAGCTTGGGGCTTAATATCAGCGACAAAGTTAACTTTTAAAGTTTATTAAACTAGTAAATTACACAATTTGACAAAATATTATGAAAATAAAATTTGTAAAAGTTTACAAAGGCTTATTTTTGCGCTATGGGAAGAAAAAATACAGACAAAGTTGTCTTTCATCAAATTCAGGTTCTTGATGCCGGAGCAAAAGGTGTTTCAGTAGCAAAAGCTCCTGACGGAAAAGTTATCTTTATTCCGAATGTCGTTCCAGGCGATGTTGTTGATGTACAAACATTTAAAAAAAGAAAAGCATATTACGAAGGAAAAGCCGTAAAATTTCACGAATTATCTCAACATCGTGTTGATCCAATCTGCGAGCATTTTGGTGTTTGCGGTGGATGTAAATGGCAGAATATGAAATACAGCCAGCAATTGTATTTCAAACAAAACGAAGTAAAAAATCATTTACAGCGTATTGGAAAAGTTGAACTTCCGGAATTTGAAACCATTTTAGGTTCTGAAAAACAGTTTTTCTACAGAAACAAAATGGAATTTTCGTTTTCTAACAGCCGTTGGTTAACTGAAAAAGAAATTGGAAGCACAGAAGATTTAGGAAACAGAAATGCCTTAGGATTTCATATTCCGAAAATGTGGGATAAAATTCTTGATATAGAAAAATGTCATCTGCAGGAAGATCCTTCAAACGCTATTAGAAACGAAATCAGAGCTTTTGCCAACGAGCATAATTTGGCTTTTTTTAATCCGAGAGAACATTCAGGATTATTACGAACTTTAATGATTCGTACAGCTTCTACAGGCGAAATCATGGTTTTGATTCAGTTTTTTGAAGATGATAAAATTAACCGTGAATTGGTTTTGGATCATTTATACGAAAAATTTCCTCAAATTACTTCATTACAATATGTTGTAAATGCAAAACAAAATGATACCATTTACGATCAGGATATAAAACTTTACAAAGGAAGAGATTACATCTTAGAAGAAATGGAAGGTTTAAAATTTAGCATCAATGCTAAATCTTTTTATCAGACAAATTCTGATCAGGCTTACGAATTGTACAAAATAACACGTGACTTTGCCGGATTAACAGGAAATGAAACAGTTTACGATTTATATACCGGAACGGGAACTATTGCTCAGTTTGTTTCTAAAAAAGCAAAAAAAGTTATTGGTGTAGAAAGCGTTCCTGAAGCCATTTTAGACGCTAAAGCAAATGCTGAACGCAATAATATTACCAATTGCGAGTTTTTTGTTGGAGACATGAAAGTCGTATTCAACGAAGCGTTTATCGCACAGCACGGAAAACCAGACGTTATTATTACAGATCCGCCAAGAGACGGAATGCACGCTGCAGTAATTGATCAAATCCTGAAAATTGCTCCTAAAAAAGTAGTATATGTGAGCTGTAATTCTGCAACGCAAGCACGTGATTTAGCTTTAATGGACGAAAAATATAAGGTAACACGCGTAAGACCGGTTGATATGTTTCCGCAAACGCATCATGTTGAAAATGTTGTACTTTTAGAACTTCGTTAATATAAAATCGTAGATGAAAAAAATAGTTTGTCTTTTATTAATTTTTACTTTTGGATTATCCGGTTGTGAAAAAGATGATATTTGTGATGCAAATACACCTACAACTCCCCGATTAGTAATCGAATTTTATGATAATGCAGCACCTACAGTCCTTAAACCTGTTACCAATCTAAAAGTAGTTGGTGTAGGTAAAGATGATACTGATGCCATAATTTTTAATGAAGGCGGAACTTCGGTAACGAAATACTTAACCAGTGCCAGTAAAATTTCTATTCCTTTAAAAACAGATGGCACTTCTACATCTTATAAGTTTATCTTTAATGCTACAAGTACTTCACCAAATACGGATGTATTGACTTTTAATTATACAACACAAAACGTGTATGTTTCCAGAGCATGCGGTTTTAAAACCACTTTTACATTAAATCCTCGTGATAATACAGCCAATTCCGGCCTTATAAAAACAGATCCTGCTGCCGACGGAATCTGGATGCTTAATACTAATGTAGTAACTTCTAATATAGAACTTGAAAATGAAACACACCTTAAAGTATATTTTTAGCCTTTGCTTTTTGCTTTTAGTGTTTTTAGGACATGCTCAGGAAGTAAAAGATTCTACAGCAGTAAAGAAAACAATTCCTCAAAAAACACAAACTAAAACTACAAAACCAGCCGTACAGGAAGTAAAAAAAGACAGTATTGTTCCTCCAAAAACTGATCGCTACGGTTTGCGTATTGGTGTCGATTTATACAAGCTGACAAGAGCTTTTTATGATAAGGATTATAAAGGTGTTGAATTTACTGCAGACTGGCGTTTAACGAAAAGATATTATGCAGCCGCAGAACTTGGTTTTGAAGACAAAACTACCGATGATGACCGATTAAATTCTACCGCAACAGGAACATATATAAAAGCAGGTTTTGATTATAATTTGTATGATAACTGGCTGGATATGGAAAACCTTATTACGATAGGTTTAAGAGGTGGTTTTAGCACTTTTAGTCAGGATTTAAACAGTTATAAAATTTACAATCCAAATCCATATTGGGGCGAACAGCAGTCTATTAATGTTAATGAAAAACACAGTGGTTTAACTGCAGGATGGCTTGAAGTTACCGGAGGAGTTAAGGCAAAAGTTTTTAATAATATATTTGTTGGTTTTGGAGTTCAGCTGAAACTTTTAGTAATGAACAATAAACCTTCTGGATTTGATAATCTTTATATTCCAGGTTTTAACAGGACTTACGATGGAAATTTTGGAGTAGGTTTTAATTATACGGTTTCGTATTTTATCCCAATTTACAAGAAAAAAATAGTTGTGCCTGAGATTCAAAATCAAGCTCCAAAAAAGAAATAATTTTACAAAAAATAATTGAGCCGCGAATTCCGAAATATATTATAATTTCGTGAATTCGCGGCTTTTTATTTATTAGCTTAAGACAACTGAAATTCAACAGCTGCTTTTGCATGTATTAAAGTCGTATCAAAAAAAGGAACCGATAAATCTCCTTTTTTAATTACTAACGGAATTTCGGTACATCCTAAAATAATTCCTTCTGCTCCGTTTTTAATTAGTTCATTAGCAATTTCCAAATAACGCTTTTTAGTTTCATCGGTTACAATTCCTCTGCCCAATTCTTCAAAAATGGTGTAGTGAATAAAATCCTTATCATCCTGACTAATCGGAATGATGGTTTCAATTCCTTTATCTTTTAATTTGTCTTTAAAAAAATCGAGTTCCATTGTAAATTTTGTTCCCAATAAACCTACTCTTTTAAGCTGTTGTTTTTGAATTTCAATCGCAGTTTCGGCCGCGATATGAATAATTGGCAAATCAATCGCTTCCTGAAGCTTATCTGCAATTAAATGCATTGTATTAGCACATAAAATAATAGCTTCTGCCCCGCCCGATTTTAAAAATTCGCATCCTTTAAAAAGCATTTTAAAAGTAGAATCCCAGTCGTTATTATCGTTATTCTTTTTAATATCAGCATAATTAAACGAGTAAACCAAACATTCAGAAAAGTTTAAACCTCCCAATTTTTCATTTATTCCAAGGTTTATAAGTCTATAATAATCTGCAGTCGAAACCCAGCTTATTCCGCCAATAAGACCAATTTTCCTCATATTACTGATTTTAAAAAATTATCCGATTATTCTAATTCCTTTTATAAAAATCCATTTCATAAAAAGTTTTTCTCCGTCTTTTGTTTTTACAGCCTGAAATTTAGGCCCAATAATAGTTGCCACAACAAACGATGTCATTGGAATCCAAATTCCGGTTAATCCTGTATATTTTGCAATTATAAATCTTCCTAAAATAAATAGAATTGCGAAAGTTCCTAATTGATACAGGAATGCTCTTACTTGTAGTTTTGTCATTTTTTTTAAGTTGCTAAGGTTCTGAGAGACTAAGGTTCTAAGTTTTTTTCTTAGAGCTTAAATCTTGAGCCTAAAATTATATCATTATTAAATTCCTTAAGCTAAATTTTAGTACCTTAGAAACTTAGCCCCTCAGAACCTTAAACCTGAAATTTCGTTCTCTTGCTTCCTTCGTACATTTCGTATTTAACCAAACGTGCTTCAAGGCTTCCGTTATAAAGTTTGATTTTTCTTGATGGTTTTAGTCCAACGAATTTTAAAGCTTCAAGATTTGCGGTAATAAACCAGGCATTTGTTCCCGGATAATTTTTCTTTAAGGTATCACCAATATTTTGATAGAAACGTTCCATATGAATATCCAGACGCTCATCATACGGAGGATTGAAAACAATATGCAGTTTGCCTTCTACCTCTTTTTCAGTATCAAAAAAGTTGTCTTCGCGAATGGTTATATAATCTTCAAGGTTTGCATTTCTAATATTATCTTTTGCTTTACTAACAGCACTTGGCGCTTTATCAAAACCTTTTATAGTATAGTGAAACTCTCTGGTTTTCTTCATTAAACTATCAATAATAGTATCAAAAAGATCATTGTCCCAGTCTTTCCATTTTTCAAAAGCAAATTCCTTACGGTTAATATTTGCCGGAATATTGCAGGCAATCATCGCTGCTTCGGCAAGAAAAGTACCAGATCCGCACATTGGGTCCAAAAAGTGACTCTGTCCGTCCCAGCCTGATAATAAAAGAATTCCTGCTGCCAAAACTTCGTTTATAGGCGCAATATTCGTAGCCGTTCTATAGCCACGCTGATGCAGTGAATTTCCGGAAGTATCCAATGCAACCGAAACCTGATCTTTATCAATATGAACATTAATTCTTAAATCAGGATATTGTTTATCAATACTTGGCCGCTGTCCCGTTCTTTCTCTAAACTGGTCGACAATTGCATCTTTACATTTTTGAGAAACAAACTCAGAATGATTAAAATAAGTAGAATGAACCGTTGTATCAATTACAAAAGTCTGGTTAGCATTTAATAATTTCGACCAGTTTATTCCTGCAATTCCTTTATACAATGCCTGCTCGTTATTTGCTCTAAAAGAATAAATAGGTTTTAGAATTTTAAGTGCTGTTCTAAGCGACAAATTAGCTTTGTACATAAAACCTTTATCACCTTTAAAACTTACCATTCGCACACCTTTTACGACATCCTGAGCTCCAAGCGTACGCAATTCTTTCTCTAATATTTCTTCAAAGCCAAAAAAACATTTGGCTATCATTCTAAAATTTTCTTCCATCTTTATTTTTTGTTTAAAAACAACCCCAATCACAGACAGATGCGTGAAATAGTTATTTTTCGGCAAAAATACACTAAATTTGCCGGACTTTGAATTAATTGAAATAGAATAAATGTCTGACGCACCCAACTCATCAACACCAAATCAGGATAGAAATACCGAAAACTGGTTTACATCATGGTTTGATACTCCGTATTATCACATTCTTTACAAGGATAGAAATTATAGAGAGGCTCAGATTTTCATGGATAATCTGACGCATTATTTAAATCTTCCCGAAAAAGCAAAGGTGCTGGATTTGGCCTGCGGAAAAGGACGTCATTCTATTTATCTGAATCAATTAGGTTTTAATGTTTTAGGAGCCGATTTATCTGAAAACAGCATTGCCGAAGCCAATAAAAACAGCAACGAACATCTTCATTTTAAAGTACACGATATGCGTGAGCCCTTTGAAGAAAAATTCGATGCTATTTTTAATCTTTTTACCAGTTTTGGTTACTTCGAAAGTGACGATGACAACCTGACAACCCTCAAAGCCATTAAAGAAAGTTTATCTGAATATGGTTTTGCCGTTATCGATTTTATGAACGTAAATCAGGTAATTGAAACTCTGGTTCCTCAGGAAGTAAAAACCGTAGACGGAATTGATTTTCATATCAAAAGATATGTTGAAGACGGACATATTTTTAAAGAAATTGATTTTGAAGACCAGGGCAGAAAATATCATTTTACCGAAAAAGTTAAAGCCTTAACCTTAAAAGATTTTCAGGATTTAATGGACGAAGCCGGAATCTATCTTTTAGATATCTTTGGAGATTACAAGCTTAAAAAATTCCATAAAACCGAAAGCGAAAGATTAATCATGATTTTTAAATAAATTGGTTAATCGTTTAATTGTTGATTTGTTTAATCGCAAGACAAATTGACAAAAACCGATTAAACGATTAAAACGATTAAACAAAAAAACGATTAAACAAAAAATGAATTATCTACTACCCTTATTTTCTGTACTTTTAGGATATAGCGTGGCTTTGTTTTTAAAACCAAAAAACAAAACCAATTTAAAATTACTGCTGGCATTCAGTGGTTCATTTTTGTTATCGTTAACTGTAATGCATCTGCTTCCGGAAGTTTACAGTTCCCACAATCATAAAATTGGTTTATTTATAATGGTTGGGATTTTATTTCAGATCGTTTTGGAATTTTTCTCCAAAGGAGCTGAACACGGACACGTTCACGGTCATGCAAAAATGTCCCAGATTCCGTGGCTTTTATTCATTAGTTTGTGTATTCATGCCTTTTTAGAAGGCTTTCCTGTAAGTCATCATCATGATTTGGCACTTGGAATTGCGATTCATCATTTGCCAATTGCTGTTATTTTAACAACATTTTTCGTTAATGCCGATTTAAGCAAAAAAGCCATTTTTGCTTTTATGCTCACTTTCGCCATCATGACGCCGCTTGGAACCGTTGCATCTCAATATTTACAATTTTTAAACCATTATTATACCGAAATTACAGCCATTGTAATTGGTATTCTATTTCATATTTCGTCCACAATCATTTTTGAAAGCAGCGAAGGACACAAATTCAATATTGCCAAAGTTTCGATGATCGTTCTCGGAATTTTATTAGCATTCTTTTTATAATCTGGGCGTGTCAGTATTTAAGAAAAGGCCCAATCAACTTTGCGTTCATTGGGCCTTTTCTTAAATACTGCCGGGCTATCCGCGCTACTTCGGTAGCCAGCTCCTATCCCTCACGCAAAAAGTTTCAGGTTTCAAGTTTCAGGTTACAATATCAACATTAACAATTGACAATTAACAATTTATAATTCATAACTATTTCCCAGTTCGTTTTTTCTCTTCTTTATTTCCAAAATCACGTTCCTGAACTTTAATTTTCTTATTTCCAAAATTATAAGTTGCAGATAATCGCATAAATCTATTGCTTTCATTTTGGCTGTAAACCTGAGTTACACCGTTTACAATCGATTTATAATCTTTTAAATAAGATGTATTAAAAATATCATTAACCAAAAAAGTCAGCTGCAGATTGTTTTTCATAAAACTTTGTCTAATCGCAAGATTCAATCCTGCCATATAACCAATTTCATATAAACCTTTTTTAAACGGAGAACTGTAAAAATATTCCAACTGCAGTTTTGTAGTTTTGCCCAATGAAAAAGTATTTTCTGTTGTAAAATAAAGCTGTTCTGTATTTGACGAAACTGCATTAATAGTCGAAATAAACGAAGTTTTTGAACCCAAAAGATAAACCGAAGTCTGCGTTTCGAACCAGCTCGTAACTTCTGCAGAATAACTTTCGCCAATCCCAAAAGAATTTTCGTCATAATAATTTTCTCTCGTTATAACCTGCGTATTAATTTCTGGATTTGAAGTAAAAACAACTCCGTAACCATTCGTTATTCTATTGAAAAAAATATTGCTTCTTAAACTCTTTTTAAACGAATAAGTAAAATCAAAATTATTGCTAAAAGAAGGTCTTAAAAATGGATTTCCTTCTGAATAACTATTACTATTGATGTAAGAACGAAACGGATTTAACATTCCAAAACCCGGGCGATTGATACGTTTTCCGTAAGTAAAATTAAGCCCGTGATTCTCATTCAGCTGATAATCAAGATAAAAACTCGGAAACAGCTTAAAATAATCGTTTTTTACTTCCTGATTTAAAGTTTTAGAAAACCCGTTTGTCTGCGTATTTTCTAATCGAAAACCTAACTGAACCGAGAATTTATCATTAAACTTTTTATTTCCGTTAATATAAACTGCCTGATTATTCTCTTTGTATTCAAAAACATTCGACTGATTCGGATCCAGAACTTCGCTTCCAGAAATTGTGTCATAATAAAACACGTCACTGTTACTTTTTATAAAACTTACTTTTCCTCCATAAGACAAATCAAAAGACTCGGCCGGATGTTCAAAATCAGCTTTTAAACTAAAATTATCGATATTTTGATTGGAGTTATTTCGTGCAGATTGATTGGTATTTTGATACTTTCCGTCTGTTGAATACGATTTGGCAAAGAAGTTTTTATCAAATTTTGAATCGTAAGAGAAAAAATCTAAATCGACGCTGGCTTTTCTTCCAATTGAATCCAGTTTTGAAATCAAATGTGCATTATAAGTCTGGCTTCCTGAAAATTTATTATTAAAACCTTTGTTAACCAACAGCGAATCGATAGCATTTGAATTATTAAAAATCTTGATATTTGTATTTGAATTCATATCAGGATTATAACTTTCGTTTAAATATTGAAAACCAATTGTTGTTTTATCCGAAACATCATAATCCAAAGAAAAACGCCCCGAAAAACTGTTTTCTTTTTGTTTAGAAACATCTCTTAACTCCCAAAGTCCAGTTGAATAATAAATATCTAAATCTTCTATGTTATTTGTGTTTCCAACTCGTCCGTTTGTGCTAAAAGCAAATCTGAACTTGTTTTTATTATAGAAAAAACTGTTTCTGAAAGTGTAAATTCCGTATTTATTTTGATCATACGAAAATGTTGTTGCATTTTTCCAGGAATCACGAATTCCTTTTTTCATAATAATATTGATGATCCCGCCCGTTCCATTTGCATCATATTTTGCCGGAGGATTTGCAATAACTTCAATACTTTTAATATCATTTGCCGAAATTGATTTTAGAAAACTATTTAGTTCTTCGCCAGATAATTCGATCATTCTCCCGTCGATCATAACTCTCGATGCATCTTTTCCTAAAATAGTAATCGTACTATTTTGTACTACAACACCCGGTGCTGCATTTATTGCCGTAAGCGCATCTCCGGTCGCAGCCGAAATATTATTTTCGACATTGTAAATAACACGGTCTATCTTTTGTTCGACTGTTTTCTTTTTTGTGTTGATAACAACTTCGCTCAAATTTTCGGTCGTTTCTTTCAAAATAATGGTTCTTAAATTGATATCTTTTTCTAATGAAATTTCTTTTTCAAATTCTGAAAATCCCAAAAGACTGACTGCTACTTTATAAATTCCTTTTTTAAGGTTGATTTCAAAAGTTCCATCTTGTTTCGTTGTAGTTCCATCGATAAGTTTTCCTTCTGGATTTGAGATTGAAACTTCAGCCCATTCTAATGGTTTGGTTTCTGCTGTTATTTTTCCTTTTAATTTTAATGTTGATTGTGCAAAACCAAATAAAGGCAATACTAAAAAGATTAAAAGAGGTACTTTTTTCATGATTTTCTAATTTTAACTTGTTCGATTAATTTGAAGCAAAGCTCCATTAGAAAATCTCCGTACACGACCGAGAAAAAAAAGTCGAACCATTTTCTAATAAGGAAATTGGTTCGACTTTATTTGTTATGAAGTACGACTTTTTACAAAACGTTTATTTTCAACTATTTCTGTAAGCTGTTGGCGTTAAATTGGTATATTTTTTAAAAGAAGTATTAAACGAAGATTTTGAGTTAAAACCTACTTCATACAATATTTCAAGAACAGTTAAACGGCTTTTTGATTTATCTTTCAAAATACTCATTGCTTTTTGAATGCGGTATTCATTTACAAAATCAAAAAAATGCTGATCTATATGATGATTTATCAAAACCGATAAATCCCGAACCTGCATATTAATTTGATTCGCTAATTCCTGAATTGTAAGTGACGGATCAAGATAAGGTTCTTTTTCAGTCATATAATTTCTTAGCGTCTCAATTTGAGCAGTTATCATATCATTTTGAAAGTTGGCAGTTTCTGATTTTATGTCAACCTCAGGAAGAATATCTTTTGCCAGCTTTAATTTAGAATTTATTCCCCTGAAGAGTTCAGGATTATTTAAAGCTTTCATTATAAACCAACAGGTAATAAGGAGAGCGATACTTCCAACCAAAACATTGGCCCAAATAAAAGTTTCATTAAAGTCTGTATATCGTAATAAATTTTTTAATACCACAATAATATGTGCAATAAGAAAAACAGTGGTCATTTGAAAAAGCCACATATACGTAGAAAAGGCTGTATTGGCATAATTTTCTAAATAAATCTCTTTGTATTTCTTTAAAATGAAAAATACTCCCACAATATAAAACACATACTGAAACTCTACAATTGAATGAAAGATCAACATTTCAGGCATTTGATTGTGCACTTTAAAAAATTGTATTTTCTCTATTTCTTCAGCTAAATAAAACCTCGGAACAAAAATTAAGTTGACAGCCAAAAACGGAACTGCATGCCATAAATGTTTCCATTGTAATCGAAAATCAGAATAACACACGGCGAAAACAAATAAATAAAACAAAGGCATTCCTAATAGACAGGTTGTCCACCTAAAAACTTCGATATTTAATTGTCCGTCAAGAAATTCATAGAAAAAAAATCCGCTTAGATCAATGGCAGATAAAATAAAAAAGAAAGCAAATAAACGATTGGCAAGTTTATTTTGGGTTTTTACTGTAAATAAAAAGAAAGCCAGAAGCATCGAAACAAAAACAGCAATCCAGGCAATCCCATTCAAAAAACTTAATTTATCCATTTGTTTTTATTATTAAACAAATATAATATTTTAGTTCATTCAGCAAGGTTTTATCAAATTTTCAGAAGAAAGAAATCAACAAAAAAAGATTTCAATTTTACGTGAGTTTAACCCTTAATTTTTCTCAATTTGCAATAAAAAAGTTTAATTTTGGAGGATAACTATTTCGACAAAAAATGACCTTTACAAAAACAACCGAACAATCTTCAAAATACGAACATTTAGAAAAAATGTCAGTTCATGAACTGCTGACCAATATTAATAATGAAGACAAAACTGTACCGCATGCCGTAGAAAAAGCTTTACCGCAAATTGAGGCTTTGGTAAAACAGACTGTTGCCAATTTAAAATTAGGCGGACGTATTTTTTATATTGGTGCAGGAACATCGGGGCGTTTAGGTGTTGTAGATGCTTCAGAATGTCCTCCTACTTTTGGTGTTCCGTTTGATTTAGTAAACGGAATTATCGCGGGCGGCGATACAGCAATTCGACGTGCTGTAGAAAATGCAGAAGATAATGCAGAACAAGCCTGGATCGATTTAAAGGCTCACAACATTAATCAAAATGATATTGTGATTGGAATTGCAGCTTCGGGAACTACTCCTTATGTAATTGGCGGTTTAGAAACCTGCAATGAGAATAATATTGTTACAGGTTGTATTACTTGTAATGCGGGAAGTCCGCTGGCTTTAACAGCAAAATTTCCTATCGAAGTTGTCGTTGGACCTGAATTTGTTACCGGAAGTTCAAGAATGAAAGCCGGAACTGCACAAAAACTGGTCTTAAATATGATTTCTACAGCATCCATGATTCAGCTTGGAAAAGTAAAAGGAAATAAAATGGTTGATATGCAGTTGAGTAATATTAAACTGGTTGACAGAGGCGTAAAAATGATTATGGGAGAAATTCCGGTTTCGTATGAAGAAGCTTCAGAATTATTGAAAAAATACGGCAGCGTTAGGAATGCTGTTGATAATTATAATAAGTAAAAAGGTTTTCTGTAAGATAAATTAACCGCAAAGCACGCAAGTTTTGTATAAAACGCAAAGTTCTCAAAGCTTTATATAAACATTGCGAACCTTGCATAAATCTTAGCGTACTTTGCGGTTAAATTATTGAGCAAAAAAACTGAAACAAAAACAAAATGGCAACTAACAAACAATTATTAGGAAAAGGAATTAAATATTTAACAGGAGCACTGCCTTTGATGTTTATTGGTCCATCGTTGATTTATAATGCATTTATGAATCAGCATACTAATTGGCATTATTTGGTTCTGGGGATTGGAATTGTGGCTTGTTTAAGTTCGATGCTTTTGATTTTCTTAGGATTGAAAATTATAATGAAAGGGTTGTTTAATGACTAATTAGCCCAAACTAATTCTTTTTTTAATCGCTTTAATAATTTACATGGAAGAAATAATTCACATTCAAAAAACATTCGAAAAAGTAATTTATATCAACAAACGAATTAACAATCGTGAGTTTGAAGATTGTGTGTTTAAAAACTGTGATTTTTCGAATAGTAATTTTAGCTCTAATACTTTTTTAGACTGTGAATTTATTGACTGTAATCTCTCTATGACAAGTTTGGCAGCAACGAGTTTAAAAAATGTAAATTTCAGGAACTGTAAATTACTTGGAATAGGTTTTCACGAATGTGACGATTTTCTTTTTCAGGTACATTTTGAAGAGTGTACGCTCGATTATGCTATATTTTCGAATAAAAAAATGCCTAAAACTAAGTTTATTAACTCATCTTTACGTGAAGTAACTTTTGTTGGAACCAATTTAACAAGTTCTGTTTTTGACAACTGTAATTTAGATGGTGCCATTTTTAATGAAACACAATTAGCAGCTGTCGATTTTAGAACGGCTTACAATTACAAAATTGATCCTGAATATAATGCGATGCGAAAAGCACAATTCTCAACTCAGGGAATTATTGGGCTTTTAGATAAATATGATATTAAAATTGTATAGTTATGAGTGCGGATAATTCTTATCTGGAAAGCGTTAAAAAACAGTTTTTGTACTATAAAATGCTGGGCGAAAAAGCTATGGATCAACTCGAACCCGAACAGCTTTTTGTATCTATAAATGAAGATACTAACAGTATTGCTACCATTATAAAACACATTTCTGGTAATATGCTTTCACGCTGGACCGATTTTTTAACTTCTGATGGTGAGAAGAAATGGCGTAACCGTGATGCCGAATTTGAAAACGATTTAAAATCGAAAGAAGAAGTTGTCGAAGTTTGGAACAAAGGCTGGAATTGTTTGGAAAATGCCTTAGAAAGTTTAAAACCAGAACAGCTTACAGATATAATTTATATCAGAAATGAAGGTCATACGGTTATTGAAGCTATAAATCGTCAACTCGCGCATTATCCTTATCACGTAGGGCAAATTGTTTTTTATGCCAAACAATTGAAAACCAGTGAATGGAACAGTTTGTCGATTCCGAAGAACAAATCTGGAAATTACAACGCCGAAAAATTTGCTAAAGAAAAAGAAATCAAGAACTTTACTGATGATGAATTGAAAAAACTGAAATGATCGAACATCATGCAAATATGGGAGGATTTTGGTACTGGATTTTAATTAAACTGTGCCAAACAAAATTATCCGATGAACAAGCTGATAAAAACAGAATACGAAATTTATTTTTTCTTTGTTTTATTAATATCATTTTTGTGTCAATAGGAATAGTTTTTCTAATTAACTCCAAATTTTTCTAGCCCTGATGGAAGCGGCATCCTTTTGTGGTGGGGTTCACCACAAAAGATACAGCGGACAGCAGGATTAGCTCCAAAAAAAACAACTTATTCAAAATGAAAAAAATTATTTACTTATTTCCTTTTCTGGCATTGGTTTCTTGTTATAATGCCGAACATAATTGCAAAGATTTTAAAACCGGAAAATTCAAATTTGAAACCGAAGTAAACGGCGTAAAAAAAATAACTTTCTTTGAACGCAAAGACAGTATTGAAATAGAAACTTTTGAAGGAAAAACAGATACTGCTACCATTCGCTGGGTTAGCGACTGTGAATATGTTCTGCAAAAGAAACATCCAAAAAATATGGCTGAGGAAAAAGCTATCAGCATGAAAATTTTAACAACTGAAAAAGATTCTTATACTTTTGAATTTGGAATGGTCGGCTCTGAAGAAAAGCAAAGAGGAAAAGTTTACAAAGTTGATTAAGATTTTTTAAAACAATATTGAAAGCTCCTATTTTGGAGCTTTTTTTACACAATTATGTATTTCAACTTTGAGCCTTTGCCTGTCTGTAACTTTGTAACTCAAAAAACAAACGTGTTTCTTTTACATTTCTATTTTAAATAGTATTTTAGAACCTAAATCTTACCCAATGAAAAATACCATTTCGCAAAGAGTTGCAGACTTTTTAAAAAGTTATCCGCCGTTTAATTTCTTACATCAAAAAGATTTAGAAAAACTTTCTGAACAGATATCTATTATTTACAAAGAAAAAGATGCTGTAATTTTTGCCGAAAATGATAAAACGCATGATTCTTTTTACGTTGTTCATAAGGGCGCAGTTGCCCTGAAAAAAAGTACAAAAAATACTGTTTTGGACATGTGTGATGAAGGCGATATTTTTGGACTTCGTCCGCTTTTGGCACAGGAAAATTATATTATGGAAGCTGTGGCACATGAAGAAACTATTCTCTATGCGATTCCTATTGCCGTTTTTAAACCTTATGCGCTGGAAAACAGAAATGTTGGTAATTTTTTAATTGAAAGTTATGCTTCAAATACCCGAAATCCGTATTCAGATATTCATAAAGATAAATTATACGGTGATGACCAGTTAAATGAAAACCTTCATTCCAGCAATCAATCTTTTGATTTAGCACCCATAAAATATTCCAAAAAAATAGTAACCTGCAGTCCTTCAACAACGGTTAAGGATATTGCGAAAATCATGAATAAGAAAAAAGTCGGTGCTATATTGATTGTAGACGAAATGCTTCCTATTGGCATTTTGACCGATAAAGACCTTCGAAACAAAATCGTAACCGGAGATTTTCCTATTACAACAACTGCCGAAACGATAATGACCAAACCTGTTATTACATATCCAAAAAAAATGACGGTTACAGAGGCACAAATGGCTATGATGAAAAGCAATATCAGTCATTTATGCCTAACAAAAGATGGAACTGTAAACACAAAAGCAGTTGGAATTTTATCAAAACATGACGTTATGGTCGCGCTTGGAAATAATCCTGCCGTCTTGATAAAAGCACTAAAGCGTACCAAAAAAATCAAGGAAATAAAGCCTATTCGTAATCGAATAATGCAATTGCTTCAGGGTTATCTGGATCAAAATATTCCGATGACTTTGATTACCAAAATCATTACAGAACTCAATGAAGCCTGTACTAATCGTGTTATAGAAATTTGTCTGGATAAAATGAGCAGTCCGCCGCCGGTAAAATTTGCCTGGCTTGCGTTAGGAAGTCAGGGACGCGGAGAACAAATGCTGCATACGGATCAGGATAATGCAATTGTTTACGAAAATGTAAATGAGGTTTTTAGGGAAGAAACTAAAATCTACTTTTTAAAATTTGCAGGACTTGTAAATAAAGGCCTTTTTGAAATTGGCTATGATTATTGTCCAGCCGAAATGATGGCATCGAATTCAAAATGGTGTATGAGTCTGGACGAATGGAAAGCTCAGGTACATCATTGGATTACAAATCCGGGAAAAAATGAAGTTCTACTTTCATTTATTTTCTTTGATTACAGTAAAACTTATGGTGATTCTGAAATAGTAAACAAATTATCAGATTCAATATTTGAAGATGTAAAAGCCAATCCGATTTTTTATATGCATTTAGTGAGCGGTGCTTTGCAAAGCCCTTCTCCTACTGGTTTCTTCAGGCAGTTTCTGGTTGAACAAGACGGAGCTAATAAAGATAACTTTGACATTAAACGAAGAGCTTTAATGCCATTGACAGATGCAGCACGACTTTTAATTCTATCGCATTCGGTAAAAGGTATCAGCAATACGGCAGAACGTTTTGAAAAACTGGCAGAATTGGAACCTAATAACAGAGAATTGTATTTGTCTTGTTCGTATTCGTTTAAAGCATTATTAAAATTCAGAACCAAACAAGGGCTTTTACATCATGATTCTGGCCAATTTATCGAATTGGAATCTTTAACCAAAATGGAAAAAATTAAACTGAAGCGTACTTTTAAAACCATAAAAGAGCTTCAGGAACTGATTTCAGTACGTTTTAACATCTCAAATTTGGTATAATATGAGTTTATTCAATTTTTGGAAAAAGGAAGAAAACAATATATTCGATGAAAACATTACGATCGAAGAAACTCGTTTTGTGGTTTTAGATACCGAAACAACTGGATTTGATTATGATAACGATCGAATTTTATGCATTGGCGCACTAGTTCTCCAAAATGGAGTTATTTCTGTTCAGGATAGTTTTGAAATTTATCTGGAACAAGAGCATTATGATAAATCAACAGCGCAAATTCATGGTATTTTAAAAGATTTACTTATTAAACGTCCAACAGAATTAGAAGCATTACAGCAGTTTTTAGACTTTTTAGGTGATTCTATAATTATAGCTCACCATACTATTTTTGATATTACGATGATTAATAAGGCATTAGTACGAAATGAGCTTCCTCAACTAACTAACAAAACTTTGGATACTGCCTATTTATACAAAAAAACACTTATAAAATCGCATTTGTTTGAAAGAAAGGATCACTATACTTTAGACGATCTTGCCGATAAATTTGATATTTCAAAAAAAGATCGTCACACAGCTTTGGGAGATGCGTATATAACTGCAATTGCTTTTCTTAAAATTGTAAAAAAACTGAGAGAAAAGAAAGCAGTAAATTTGAATTCTCTTTTCAAGTATTAGTTTTCTAATTTTTATAAAAATCACTTTCTTTATTGTACATATAAAATTTATTATACTTTAAGCTCCTTTTTGAAAATTCTCCCAGAGAATCTGGTTTTCTGGAGATCTCTTTAGTTGAATAGCCTTTTTTTATGAATACTATTTTTATTGGTTGTTCTCTTTTTATTTTTACATTAAAATATCCTAAACTATCCGTAAGGGTTTCAACTTTATTTATAGTAACAACTACATTTTTTAAAGGACGTTCTGTGTCGTAGTCATAAATATTTCCGTTTAAATCGATCATATTACTGCAAGAGCAAAACAGCAAGAGTATAAAAATGAATTGATTCTTCATTAACCTTTGATTGTAATTCTTTTCAAAAAACAAATTTAGGCTAGTCATTAGCAATGAAAGGTCTATTATACATTATAAAAATATAACTTCAGGGTTTTCTTTAAAATAAAAAACGCTAAGATTAATTTCTTAGCGTTTTCATTTTTATTCTAAAACCAGACCTATTTGGCCATCATCATCTAATTCTGTTTCTACTGAATCATCATCTTCTGAAATTTCAGGTTTTTCCGGAACTTCTTCGACGGGTTCTTCATACGGAAGCGGGTCTAACAGATTTACTTGTTTTAATTTATCCGTTGTCAATTGATTCCCCAAAGCTTTAAAACCTTTTACGGCTATAAAGTCTTCTACATCAATATGAAGATCATCTTTTTGAACACCTTTTACTTTTGCAAAAACCAATTGCGCTACCGGACGATAATCTGTCGAAACGATTTCCAATTGCGAATTTGGGTGATCTGTAATAAAGCTTTCTTCTTTTCCTTCGTTTTCTACTAGGAAACGCTTCAAGAAGTAACGTTCTTTTTCTCCATCATAATAAATTGCAGAAATCGGTTTTTTAGGTTTCCATTTCTCCAAGACAATCATGTCTTCATCGAAATGTGTAGACAACTCTGGAATTATTACTTTTAATTTTCCTGATTGACTAATTACTAAGATTTTATCTGTAGGTTTAAATTCTCCTAACAATTCTCCTCTCGCATCAACATTTAATCGTTTTACAGTATCATCAAACCAAACTTTTCTTGGCAGTAAAGTCGAAATCCCTTTTTCTTTTAATTCGATTTTCTTAATTGGATATTTGGTCACTAAATTTCCTTTAGATCCACGTCCTTTGATTGCCAATTTCGCAAAATCAATGTCGAATTTCAGTTTTTTAATCGTTCCAACCTGACGCAGTAAAATAGTTACAACCTCAGCTTCTCCATTTGGATTATGTGAAAAATAAACCACCTGAGAACCGTTTGTTCCATTAGTTAAATCGTAAGCTTTATCACGTGTAACTCCGGTAACATTGAAACGTTTTATATATGATGGCCCCGATTTTCCATCACGGTACATCATATTATAAATAGTGCGTTTATCATTTTTATCAAAAACAGCTGCATGTATAATATCTTTTCCGATAAAAGTTTTAGCGTCTACTTTTGTGATCATCATCGTTCCGTCACGTAAAAAAACGATAACATCATCAATATCAGAACAATCACCTACGTATTCGTCTTTCTTTAAACTTGTTCCTACGAAACCTTCTTCGCGGTTTACATATAGTTTTGTATTTCTTAAAACTACTTTTGTAGCCTCAACATTATCAAATACACGGAGCTCGGTTTTACGCTCTCGTCCTTTTCCGTATTTCTCTTTTAGTTTGGTAAAATAAGCAATAGCAAAATCGGTAAGATTTTCCAGATTGTATTCTACCTCTTTCATTTCTTCTTCTAATCTCGAGATTAATTCATCTGCTTTATCAGAGTCAAAACGAGTAATACGAATCATCGGAATTTGAGTCAAACGCTGTAAATCATCATCGTTGATTTCTCTAACAAATGATTTCTTAAATGGCTCAAAACGATCGTATAAATATTTATAAAGTGATTCTCTGTCTCCGTATAATTTGAAGTCAATATACATTTCTTCTCGAATGAAGATTTTTTCCAAAGTAGAGAAATGCCACTTATTTTTTAATTCTTCTAATTGAATTTCAAGCTCTTGTTTAAGCAAATCAACCGTTCTTTCAGTTGAAATCTTCAACATTTGCGAAACACCAATAAACAACGGTTTATTATCTTCAATCACACATCCTAAAGGTGCAATAGAAGTTTCGCAAGCCGTAAATGCAAATAAAGCATCAATCGTTTTGTCTGGCGAAACACCGGGGAAAAGATGAATCAGAATCTCTACATCAGCAGCCGTGTTATCTTCAATTTTCTTGATTTTGATTTTACCTTTTTCATTGGCTTTCAAAATACTGTCAATCAAACTCGATGTATTGGTAGAAAACGGAATCTGCGTAATGACCAAGGTGTTTTTGTCTAATTGCGAAATTTTAGCACGAACACGCACACGTCCGCCACGCATTCCGTCGTTGTAATTCGAAACGTCAGCAACACCGGCTGTTGCAAAATCCGGGTAAAGAGTAAACGATTTCCCTTTTAAGATTTTAATCGAAGCGTCAATTAATTCATTAAAGTTATGAGGAAGTACTTTTGTAGAAAGTCCAACTGCAATACCTTCTGCTCCCTGCGCTAAAAGCAATGGAAATTTTACCGGAAGATTAATAGGTTCAGCTTTTCTACCGTCATAAGATAATCCCCATTCAGTAATTTTTGGAGAATATAAAACCTCCAAAGCAAATTTAGATAAACGTGCCTCAATATAACGGGGTGCTGCTGCACCGTCACCAGTTAGAATATTTCCCCAGTTTCCTTGGCAGTCAATCAATAAATCTTTTTGACCAATCTGTACCATCGCGTCACCTATACTCGCATCTCCGTGTGGGTGATACTGCATGGTGTGTCCTACTACATTGGCAACTTTGTTATAACGACCATCGTCCAGCTCTTTTAACGAGTGCATAATACGACGCTGAACAGGCTTGAATCCGTCCTCGATAGCAGGAACTGCACGCTCTAAAATTACGTATGAAGCATAATCCAGGAACCAGTCTTTGTACATTCCCGTTACCTTCGTAATAACATCTTCTCCTTCTTCTTCCTGATTTTCGTAAAAATGCGCTCCTTCAAAATGTTTTCCTTCACCATCAATCACATCATCATCACCATCCTGAATATTATCCAGATTTTCCTCTGAATTATTTTCGTCGTCGTTTGGAATTATGTTATCGTCTTCTTCGTCTTTCATATATTTTGTTCAGTATAAATACTAAAAATTCTTCTGTAATTCTTTTGTTTTAAACCTCCTCAAGCTCATCAATCTCCACCTTCAAATTCTTGATAATAAAATCTTGCCTGTCTGGCGTATTTTTCCCCATATAGAAAGATAACAACTGCTCAATCGAAGTATGTTTATCCATCATAACAGGATCAAGACGAATCGTGTCTCCAATAAAGTTTTTAAACTCGTCTGGCGAAATCTCTCCCAAACCTTTAAATCGTGTGATTTCTGGTTTCGGTTTTAATTTTTCAATCGCGTCTTTTCTTTCTTCTTCTGAATAACAGTAAATTGTCTCTTTTTTATTTCGAACCCTGAAAAGCGGTGTCTGTAAAATATACAAATGCCCTTCTTTAATTAATTCAGGAAAAAACTGCAAAAAGAACGTAATTAAAAGCAAACGAATATGCATTCCATCGACATCGGCATCGGTTGCGATTACGATGTTGTTATAACGCAATTTCTCTAATCCGTCTTCGATATCAAGTGCAGCCTGCAGTAAATTGAATTCTTCGTTTTCATACACGATCTTTTTAGACATTCCATATGAATTCAAAGGTTTACCACGCAAACTGAAAACCGCCTGCGTATTTACGTCGCGCGACTTTGTGATCGATCCGGAAGCCGAATCTCCCTCTGTAATAAAAAGCGTACTTTCTAAGTTTCTTGGGTTTTTAGTATCAGGAAGATGCGCTCGGCAGTCTCTTAATTTTTTATTGTGAAGATTGGCTTTTTTAGCACGATCTGTTGCCAGTTTTCTAATTCCAGATAATTCTTTACGCTCACGTTCTGCCTGAAGAATTTTACGCAATAAAGCTTCGGCAGTTGTTGGATTTTTATGCAGATAATTATCCAACTTGGTTTTGATAAAATCGTTTACGAAAGCACGCACAGAAACCGCTGGCGATCCATCATCAGACCCCATATCGGTAGAACCTAATTTTGTTTTAGTCTGAGACTCAAAAACCGGTTCCATCACTTTAATACTAATCGCACTCACAATCGATTTACGAACGTCTGATGCTTCGAAATTTTTGTTGTAAAACTCACGAATTGTTTTCACAACCGCTTCACGGTAAGCCGCTAAGTGCGTTCCTCCCTGCGTTGTATTCTGGCCGTTTACGAAAGAATGGTATTCTTCGCTGTACTGTGTTTTACTGTGCGTTAATGCAACCTCAATATCGTGATCTTTTAAATGGATAATTGGGTATTCTAAATCTTCTTCGCTGATCGTTTCTTCTAATAAATCACGAAGTCCGTTTTCTGAATAGTATTTTTCCCCATTGAAAATAATCGTCAAACCATTGTTCAAATAACAATAGTTTTTGACCATTTTCACTACATATTCCATACGGAATTTATAGTTTTTGAAAATCGTTTCGTCTGGAGTAAAAGTTACTTTCGTTCCTTTACGTTTAGTCGTTTCAACAATATCTTCTTCTAAAACTAAATTTCCGGCAGAAAACTCTGCTCCTTTTTGTTTATCATCACGAACAGATTCTACACGGAAATAAGTCGAAAGTGCATTTACTGCTTTTGTCCCGACACCATTTAAACCTACTGATTTCTGGAAAGCTTTTGTATCGTACTTTCCACCTGTGTTCATTTTCGAAACTACATCGACCAATTTCCCCAACGGAATACCACGTCCGTAATCACGAACTGTAACCGTTTTTTCTTTAATACTTACCTCGATAGTTTTTCCTGACCCCATAACGAACTCATCGATACAGTTGTCTAAAACCTCTTTTAGAAGAATATAAATACCGTCATCCGGAGCAGATCCGTCTCCAAGTTTTCCGATATACATTCCCGGACGCATACGGATATGTTCTTTCCAATCAAGCGAACGAATATTATCTTCGGTATATTGATTTTGCTCTAGCATATATGAATTTAGGATTTTTGGCTAATGTACCATTTCTTAACAAAAAATGAAAGCGTATTTTCTTTTTGTTATGAATAATAACAGTTTAAAATCTATTTAAACTGATTTTAAAATAAAACGGGCGATAAAATTATAAAATAAACTGCTTTTTCAGCAAAAAAACTATTTGATTCCGAGTACTTCTTTTGCCAGAGCAATCATTTCGGGCGTTCCCGTGTTTTTATTTTTTTCGTCTGAAAGTTTCACAACGCCCTGCCAATGCGTATTATCGGGTTTGGTTTCTGTCAGTTTTATAACCATATTCATGGCAGGAAGACCAACGTCGTTTGTGAAATTTGTTCCAATTCCGAATGACATTTTTATTTTATCCTGACAAAAATCGGCGATTGTTTTTACTTTATCAAAATTTAGCGAATCCGAAAAAACAATGGCTTTAGATTTCGGATCAATTCCCATTTTGGTGTAATGCGAAATTACTTTTTTTGCAAACTCTACCGGGTCGCCGCTGTCATGTCGAACGCCGTCAAAAAGTTTGGAGTATTTTTTATCAAACTGATTGAAAAATATTTCTGTAGTATAAGTATCTGTTAAAGCAATACCGAGGTCGCCGCCATAAACTTGTGTCCAATGTTCCAAGCTTATCGAATTTGCCATTTTAAAACCATACTGAGCCGCATGAAACATAAACCATTCGTGTGCATGCGTTCCCAGCGGACGTTTATTATTGACCATAGCAAAATGTACGTTGCTTGTACCAATAAAACTCTGACCTCCAAAAGCTCTTAAGGTTTCATTTACCAAATTATGAACATCATAGGAGTGTCGGCGTCTTGTGCCGAATTCTAAAATAGAAACGCCTAACTTGTTATACTTGTCAATTTTATCTTTGGTAAGATTTCTTATAGCTTCGTCATTTAAGCGGATTAAATGATTTGATTTATAAAAAAGTTCAGAAATCAAGGCCATAAGCGGCACTTCCCATAAAATTGTTCTGTACCAAAATCCTTCGACCGTAACTTTGATTTCTGAACCTTCCTGAGAAATCTGAACTTCTGACGGATCAAAACGATATCCCTGCAAAAAATCTAAATAAGTAGGATCAAGATATGGACAATAATGCGAGAGATAATTTTTTTCTTCTTTTGTTAACCGAAGGTCTGCCATTGCATCTACAGAACGACGAAGTAAATCAGCAAAACCAGCTGGAAAGACATGTTTTCCTCTGTTTATAAATCCATAACGAACCTTTGCCTTTGGAAAAAGTCTTATTACGGCATGCTGCATCGTGAATTTATAGAAATCATTGTCTAAGATCGATTTCAAAAAAGTAGTCTCCATATCGCATTCATTCAAATCCTGAATTGCTAAGATACGGCAATTAAGCAAAAGAAGAAAATTCTATCAATTACAATATAAATTTATTTTTGAACTATTTTAAAGGAAACAATACTATTAGTATCAATAAAAATAGTGATGTAATCCCCAATAGTATTATCATAAGGGATTTGAAATTCTAAACTGCCTCGTTTTTCTTTAGCGTTTTTAATTAGAACCGCCTGATTTCTTTTATTTAAATAAAAAACCTGATTTGATCTTGAGGCATTTTTAATTTCAACATCTATTTTATCTCCATATTTAGCTTCAATTATTCCCGAATTTGGAGATTTAATTTTAAAGTCGTTCTCGATTGTTTTATTGTAAATTAAAGGGCCGTTGAGAAAATCGTCTTTACTTATTCTTTCTCCCAAATAAGAACCAGAATCCGGATAATGTTTCGCAAAGAAATAATCAGGATCTGTATCAAAATACACCGGCGAAAAATCAGTTACCATTCTGCCTTTACTGCTGTCATAATAACCTTGTCCCCAGGTAACGTCAATGAGACGCCATTTTTTATTAATCAAAACGATATTCCACGCATGATTTGAAGAAGTGTTTTTTCGGCCGATATCTCTTACCGAAATTTTAGAATCTCCTCTAATGATCTCACATTTCAAATCCGATAATTCAGACAAATGTTTGTACAAAGCGGTAAATCCTTCGCAAACAGCTTTTTTAGAACTAAATGCTTTTTGAAACAATCTGTCGTTCAATTCTTTAATTTTTCGCTGTTTTTCTGCTTCTGTTGAATAACTGAATCCCTGCGATTTTGGCGGGTTTAAATAAGCATTATAATCGTATTTTATATTAAAAGCAATCCAGCTGTAAATAGCACGTGCTTTATCATAATCAGACTTAAAATCGTCATTGATTCGTTCTGCTAATTCTTCTGTCGAACTAAAGTTTTTAGGATATTTTAAAACGATTTTATCAACTTCATTATATTTCTGTGCCAACACCGAACAAGTAAAAATGATATTCAGCAGCAGGAATATAAAACCAAACCTTCTTGTTTTCATCGATTAAAAGCTTGATTTTATGATATTTTTCAATTCCTGATCTAATTCTGGATTTGAAATCTTATTTTGTTCTAAATCGAAATTGGCATTGAAAGAAGGAAGAGAAAACGATCCTTTAATTTCGCCGCCGTAACGAGGAAAAAGGTTTTGCGCAATTCCTAAAACAGAAGCTCCTCCTCTTCCGCCCGGCGAAGTTGCCAATAATAACATTGGAATATGCTGAAAAACATCTTTTTCAATTCGGGAACTCCAGTCGAAAAGATTTTTAAAAGCAGCAGAATAGTTTCCGTTATTCTCTGCCATAGAAACAACCAGAATATCGGCTTCTTTAAGTTTATTTAAAAATGCTTGTGCAATTTCATGCTGGCCGATTTCTTTTTCTAAATCAACACTAAAAAGAGGCATTGCATAATCGTTTAGATCTAAAACTTCAACATCTGCATTTTCAAACAGACTTGCAGCATATGCCGCTAAACGTTTGTTTATGGATTGCGAACTATTACTTCCTCCAAAGGCTATAATTTTCATATTGTGGTATTTATTTATTATTTGTGATGCTTTCAAAAATTAAGCCATAAATATTTTAGGCATTTTCGATTTCAAAAACTTCTTTTTGAATTTCTACTGAATAATCATTTGGTGAAATATTACCGCCAAAAGCTTTTGCATAAACCTTAGTAAATTCGGCTCCAAAATACAATATAATAGCCGAATAATATACCCAAACCAATATTATAATTATAGAACCTGCCGCTCCATAAACACTTGCAACAGTAGAATTTCCTAAATAAACCCCAATCGCAAATTTACCTATCATAAATAAAATTGCAGTACAGGAAGAACCTATAAATGCATCTTTCCATCTTATAATTCCATCAGGCAAAGTTCTGAATATGATCGCAAAAAGCAATGTTATACTACAGAAAACAATCACCAGATTAACCACATAAAAGAAATATACCGTGCTGTCCGGGAAATAAAGTTTTAATCTGGCATTTAAAACATCGAGCGTTGCATTTAGCATCAAACTAACAAGCATTAAAAATCCAACGGAAGCAATCATTGAAAAAGACATTATCCTGTTTTGAATAAATTTTCTCAATCCTCTGTTGGGTTTTGCGCGTAATCCCCAAATATAATTGATGGAACTCTGAATTTCGGCAAAAACTCCAGAAGCCCCAACCAGCAGCATTACAACCCCAAAAATGGTAACAAAAACATTACTGTCTGATAATTGTACATTTTTGATCGCTTCCTGAATCTGCACAGCTGCATTATTTCCAACCAATCTGTTTATTTGTCCGTATAATTGTCCGGTTACAGCTTCTTCTCCAAAAAAGAATCCACAGATTGTTATGATAATAATTAACAATGGAGGTAAGGCAAAAATGGTATAATAGGATAATGCCGCACTTAATTTGATGGCATTATCGTCGTTAAATTCCAGAAATGTATTTTTTAATAAATACCATGATTTCGAAAAAAAATTATGATTTTTCATTTGCTGATTTTTTGATATTCACTCAAATTTACGCAATATTGAAAAATTCTGAATTCTTGATTTTTAATGGAATTTTATATTTTTTCCATCTACCGATATGTAATTCCTAACGGAATATTTTACGTAATGACAAAACATTTTGCTACCGGTATTTTATTCCTAACGGAATATCTTGTAAAGATTTAATTATTTTTAAGGGAATATGTCGCAAAATTATTAAACACTTTGTTACAGATATTTAAGATTTTTAGCAAAAGTAATCTCGTAGAGATCTAATATCGGTAACCAAAAAAACAAATGTATCGTAATTGTTCCGTAGGAACTATACCCTATTTATAATGACAAAAAATCCCTTTATCATAAACTGTCCATAAACTTGCTTTTTGATTTGCCGCTTTTAAAGCATTGTTTGCCCAGGTATTGCAGGTATAAAAAAGACTGTAACTTCCTTTGGCTTCGTAAAAAGCATCTTTTTTTCCGTAACTGTGACCTTCAATCCATTCCGGATGAATTGGATCTCTAAAACTATCTGAAATATAATTAACTAAAAGCTGATAATTTTCTTTTGAAATCATAATACGTTTGCAGTCGTCGCCTTCTCTTAATTGTTTAAAAAAAGTGGTATGCATAGCTGAGGAACTCACACCAAATGCCGCTTTTAATGCCGTACTTGCTTTTAAATCTGACCATTCTGGCGTATCGAGATAAAAACCTTTATCGCCCCAGCCAAAAGCTATAAAATTCATTAGTGAATCCTTTGATTGCGTTTGACTAAATTGAATTTCGTTTCGCCAGTCTTTAATTTCATTTTTTATCGGAACGACAATATCGGTATGAACACCATTTGAGAGGATATAAATTGGAACAGCATTTTGTTCTTCGACCTGAACAACATCTGAATTAACGGTGATTTTAGAAATCAGATAAACTGATAAAACATAAAGAACAAGAAATCCGAAGATTCCGAAAAGTGTCCACCCTAGAAATTTGAAAGTTTTTTTTAGCATTTTAATTGGTTTATTTTAGATTAGTAATTGGTAATTTTTCTGTAACCAATTTTTAAGCCAAAAATTTCCAGCTGCTAAAATTGTATGCGGATTTTATTGATTCGCTTTCGCGAAAGCGCGGATTTAAACGGATTTTTTTTTGAAAAAGATTATCAGGCTGAGCAAAGTCGAAGCCCACGCAAAGATTGACAATACTTTATGGAGCTTACGCGGACTTCGACTTCGCTCAGCCTGACAATAGAGACTTAAATAATAAACATAAAAAAACTGCTGAATTCCTCCAGCAGTTTTAGTCTATTCTCTTGTTTCTTTCTTCTTTCCTCTAAAAAAAATTAAACGTTGAAACGGAAGTGCATTACATCACCATCTTTTACAACGTATTCTTTTCCTTCCACTCTGAATTTTCCAGCTTCTTTTGCTTTTGCCTCAGAACCGTAGTGAACATAATCATCATATGAAATTACCTCTGCACGGATAAATCCTTTTTCAAAATCAGTATGGATAACTCCTGCAGCCTGTGGTGCAGTTGCTCCAATATTAATTGTCCAGGCACGAACTTCTTTTACACCAGCTGTAAAATAAGTTTGCTGTTTTAATAATTTGTAAGCTGCACGAATTAAAACTGATGCTCCAGGCTCTTCTAATCCCATATCTTCAAGGAAAACCTGACGCTCTTCGTAGCTTTCTAACTCTGTAATATCAGCCTCTGCTCCTACTGAAAGTACAATAACTTCAGCATCTTCATCTTTTACTAATTCACGAACCTGATCTACATATTTGTTGCCGTTTACAGCAGAACTTTCGTCAACATTACAAACATATAAAACTGGTTTTGCAGTAATTAATTGAAAACTCTCCAATAAAACTTCTTCGTCCTGATTTTGAGGAACAATTGTTCTTGCAGATTTTGCCTGCAAAAGTGCTTCTCTAATTCTGTTTAGTAAAGCTTCTTCTGCCTGAGCTTCCTTATTTCCGGTTTTTGCAGCACGTTTTACTTTTTCTAAACGTTTTTCGATTGTTTCTAAATCTTTTAACTGCAACTCGATATCAATTGTTTCTTTGTCACGAATTGGATTTACGTTTCCGTCAACGTGTACAATATTATCATTGTCAAAACAACGTAAAACGTGAATAATAGCATTACACTCTCTAATGTTTCCTAAAAACTGATTTCCAAGACCTTCTCCTTTACTTGCTCCTTTTACTAAACCAGCGATATCAACAATATCAACAGTCGCCATTTGTACACGCTCTGGTTTTACTAATTCTTCTAATTTGTTAATTCTCGGATCCGGAACGTTTACAACACCAATATTTGGTTCGATTGTACAGAACGGAAAGTTTGCACTTTGCGCTTTTGCATTAGATAAACAATTAAATAATGTTGATTTTCCAACATTTGGTAATCCTACAATTCCTGCTTTCATTTGTTTGTTTCTGTTTATATTTTATCTGATGCTCAAACTCTTAGCATCATTATATTTACTATTTTTAGTAAATGATTTACTATTTACCCAATTTTTTCATTTCTGCCAAAATGATATTTTTGACTTTAAAATTTTGCAAATATAAGATTTAATACCTCGTGAGCGAAGTAAAAATGTGCATTAATATAATTTTAGGGTTATTCTTAAAAATTTTTAAACTTTTTATTAAGTTTTTGTTAAAAAATATTACTTTTATAACAATAATCAATAAAAAAGAAACCAAAAAACCAACAACCATGAAAAAGATTGCATTATTTTTATTCCTGCTGAATTCAGCATTTCTTTTTGCCCAAAAAGAAGTCTCGGGTATCGTGAAGGACAAAACAGGTACACCGCTTCCGGGCGTAAATGTTGTAGAAAAAGGAACTTCTAACGGCGTTTCTACCGATTTTGAAGGCGGTTATAAAATAAAAGTTAAAGATGGCGCTACCTTAGTATTTAGTTACGTAGGGTTTGCAACAGTTGAAAAATCAGCTTCGAGTGATAAGGTAGATGTTTATTTAGATGAAAGCGGTGGTCAGGTTTTAAGTGATGTAGTCGTTACAGGATCAAGAAGTACTAAAAGAACTGTTGTAAATTCTGCCGTTCCTATTGATGTTATTAGTGTAAAAGATGTTACAACACAAAGTGGTAAAATTGAAATTAATCAATTATTACAATACGTAGCTCCATCTTTTAATGCTAATAAACAATCAGGTTCTGATGGTGCCGACCACGTAGATCCGGCTTCGTTAAGAGGTATGGGGCCTGACCAGACTTTAGTTTTAATAAACGGAAAAAGAAGACATCAATCTTCATTAATTAACTTGTTTGGAACTCGCGGACGCGGAAATACAGGAACTGACTTAAATGCAATTCCGGCAGCTTCTATTAAAAGAATAGAAATTTTACGTGACGGTGCATCGGCTCAATACGGTTCTGATGCAATTGCAGGTGTAATTAATATTATTACAAATGACAATGTAAACGAACTTACGGGATCTGTTACTTATGGCGCATTCAATACGCATGCAAAAGGCGATTTCCTTCCGGGAACTCCAAATACAAAAGGATACAGATTAGATCAGGATGGAAACGGAAATTCATACGGAAAAGATCAGGATTTTGACGGAGGTTCTGTAAGAGTTGCTGCCAATTACGGTGTAGCCTTAGGCACAAAAGGCGGTTATGCAAACTTTACAGGTGAGTTTTTAAATAAAAATAAAACACTGAGACCTGCTTATGATTTTAGAAAAGGTTTTGGAGATGCAAGTATGCATGGCGTTAACTTATTTGCTAATTTCTCTATTCCAATTGCTGACAAAACTGAATTTTATGCTTTTGGAGGAAGTAATTTTAGAGATACAGATGCTTACGCTTTTACCAGAAATGACGGTGAAAGAGTTGTAGAATCAGTTTATCCGGGTGGATATACTCCTAGAATTACATCAAAAATTAACGATAATTCAGTTGCTGCAGGTATTAAAACCGAATCTTCTGGAGGATGGAAATTTGATTTAAGTAATACTTTCGGAAAAAATAAATTCCAATACGATATTAAAGGAACTATAAATGCTTCTCTGGAAGAAAAATCTCCACATGAATTTGATGCGGGTGGACATAGTTTACTTCAAAATACAACCAATTTTGATATTTCTAAGAGTTACGACAGTATTCTTAACGGTTTCAATATCGCTTTTGGATCGGAATTTAGAGTTGAAAAATTTGAAATTTTTGCCGGAGAAGAAGGTTCTTACACTACTTATGACACAAATGGTAAGCCAATAACAGATCCAACAACTCAAAGTGCTCCAATTGATCCTGTTTCTGGAAATCCAAGACCGGGAAGTTCTCAAGGTTTTCCAGGTTACAGTCCTGCAAATGAAGTTAACGAAAGCCGTACAAACTTCTCTCTATATGCTGATGGTGAATTAGATGTAACCAATGCTTTTATGGTAAACGCAGCGGTTCGTTTTGAAAATTACAGTGATTTTGGAAGTACAGTAAACGGAAAATTAGCATCAAGATTAAAATTAGGTAATCATTTTAACTTAAGAGGTTCGCTAAGTACAGGTTTCCGTGCTCCGTCTTTGGCTCAGATTTACTATAATTTGCGTTTCACTAACTTTAATGCAAGCGGCGCTACTGAAGTTTTACTGGCACCAAATAATAGTGAAATTACAAGAGCTTTTGGAATTGGTAAATTAAATGAAGAAAAAGCAGTTAATGGCTCATTAGGTTTTACAGCTTCTTTTGGAGACTTCACGGCAACAGTTGACGGTTATTATATTAAGGTAAAAGATCGTATCGTTCTTACCGGATATTTTGATGCAAGTTCATTAAATCTTGGTGTTTCTGAAGCACAGTTTTTTGCTAACGGAGTTGATACAAGCACTCACGGTCTTGATTTAGTTCTATCATGGAAAAAAGCGTATAACTTTGGAAATTTCGGGGCAACATTGGTTGGGAATATCAACGATATGAAAATTGATAAGGTTAAAAACGGAAATCTGGATGAAGCTACTTTCTTCGGAAAACGTGAAAAAGCCTTTTTATTGGCTTCTGCTCCGGATAATAAATTTGGCTTAAACTTAAATTATTCTTTAAAGAAATTCGATGCCGGTTTAGCATTTACACGTTTCAGTAAAGTAGTTTTAGTTGATTATGCAGATGAAGATGATGTTTATAACCCAAGATTGGTTACTGATTTAACTTTAGGTTATCAATTTACTAAAAGTTTAAAATTAAGTATTGGAAGTAATAACTTATTCAATGTTTATCCAACGAAACAGGACGAACAAGGAAATACAGAAGCTGGTGGATATTGGGATGCTGTACAAATGGGTTTCAGCGGAGCGTATTACTATGCAAGACTTGGATTTAATTTCTAAAAGGCCAACTTCGCTAAGCCTGAAAACATTTTATATAAAGAAAATCCTGAACTATTCGTTCAGGATTTTCTTTATATCTGTATTTAACAACTTTATAATTTATAATCCAAAGATGCAATAATAGCTTTTTCTTCATCTGTAGCAACAAAACCGGAAATATCCCAGTAGTTAGTCAGGATTTTATTTCTTTTATTAAAAAGCGATTTCTCTTTAAAAACATCACTCTCTTTATAAGTAAAATTTTGTCTATTGAAATGGGTTGTCGTAAAACTATTTCGAACCTGAATCTTTTTGGTTACATCTTTTAAAATAAGATTATAAGCAATTTCTTCATTTGAACCCAGCAAATAATAATCCTCACCATCAACTCTGTAACTTACGTCAATATACGATTTAGTAAGGTTTTTAGAATTAACTTCCGTTTTTTCTTCAAGCTTGTCAAGGTTTTGTGGTGTAATGTCAATTTTAAATTCTACGATTAGTTTCTTTTCAGGATCGTAAACAATTTCAAAATTATCAACCGCTTCTTTTGCTTTATCAAAAGGCGTAATATACATTACATAATAATCCTTATTTTTAGCGTGGCCTCTAATAACGAAATCATATTCTTTTTTTGCTTTTGGGTCTAAAAGCGGATCAAAATATTTAAAATCAGAATAATTCTTCATGATATTATTCAAATCATAACCTCTTAAATCAGCGCTCACGTCAGATTCCAGAAGACCATACGATCTGTTTTGTTCAACCAAAAGTGTGGTTGAAGGACTGCCCGAAAACTGAAAATTAACTAAGCCGTCGTTATAATAAGAATATTTATTATCCATTATAAAAAATTCTCTTACATAAACCTTTAATCTATAAGATGCTGCTAGTTTTTTTGATGAATTATCGACAAGTTTTTGAAGTACTTTTTGTGGAGACTGTTTACTAAGAACGATTTCATCTAGTTTGGTGTTATTACTTTTTAGATAAACAACAAATTTTTGATCTCCGTTTAAAGATGTCCAGCGTACCGTTAGAGTTTCATAATTGGTTTCTGAAACCTGTACATTAGAACCGCCGCTAAGCATAAAAGTTACTTTACCTTCTTTATTACTGGATAATATTTGTTTTGTTTTTAGAATAACAACTGTGGCATTTTCAATAGGTAGCTGTGTTTCTATATCTTTTACTACAATAGAATATTGTTCTTCCTGCGAAAAAACAGTTAAACTAAATAAAACAAATAATAAAAGTATGAATTTCCTCATAAGCTTATTAAATTTTCAACTAAAGTATTATTTTTCTAACAATTAAGCAATACCTGAAAAATAAAATATTAATTATCAACAAACTAGCTTAACAAAATACCTGACATCAGGGTAAAAAAAATCCTGAGCTTTTGCTCAGGTTTTTTAATATAAATATGCTTTTTAGAGGAATTATTCTCCGTGCAAAAACGCTTGTCTGTTTAACAAAGTCTCTTCATCTTCTACATGATTATCATCTGGCACACAACAATCAACAGGACACACAGCAGCGCATTGAGGTTCATCGTGAAAACCTTTACACTCTGTACATTTTCCAGGAACAATATAATAAATTTCGTCAGAAATTGGAGTTTGAGCATCATCAGCATCAACCTCAGTTCCGTCAGGTAAAATTATTTTTCCGGAAAGACTTGTTCCGTCTTTATATCTCCAATCATCTGCACCTTCATATATTGCTGTATTTGGGCATTCTGGTTCGCAGGCCCCACAGTTTATGCATTCGTCAGTTATAATAATTGCCATCTTTTTATTTGTCTTAAAGTTAGAAATCTAAGTCATAAAGTCAAAAAAAGTACATAAAAGACATTTCTCCTCTTTTGACTTTAAGACTTTTGCCTTTCGACTTAATTATGCTTATTTTTGTGCAAAATTACAATCAAAACAATTCATAAACAAACATTATGAGATTAGAAACAAAAAAAAGTGTTTTTGTTGAATTAGGAAAATTTCTAAGTCAGTTTTCCGAAGATGCTTCTGAAAGGAAATCTGACGTATTATATAATGATATCTTTTTTGATGATTTTGAAAGACTGATTCATTTATCACAATCTCATAATGGATGGTATACACCAGAGCAGGTTTACTTTTCAGTAAAGTCCTGGGCAGATGCTTTGACCGAAGAAAATATCGACAAATGGATTTCTAAATATGATTTTACCACTAATCAAAAAGAAAAAACCGTTGCCTTAATTCTTGCCGGAAACATTCCGCTTGTTGGGTTTCATGATTTTCTTTCTGTTTTAATTACCGGAAACAAAGCTTTGGTAAAAACGTCATCAAACGATCAGCATTTACTACCATTTTTAGCAAAATATATAATTGCTGTTGATGAAAATTTTAAAGATAAAATCACTTTCGCGGAAGGAAAACTTGAAAATTTCGATGCCGTAATCGCCACCGGAAGCAATAATACAGCCCGTTATTTTGAATATTATTTTAAAGATAAGCCTTCGATAATTCGAAAAAACAGAAATTCGGTAGCAGTTTTAAACGGAAAAGAAACGCACGAAGATTTAGAATCTCTTGGCGAAGATATTTTTAGGTACTTTGGTTTAGGATGCCGAAATGTTTCTAAACTTTTTGTTCCAAAAGGATATTCATTTGATGCTTTTTTTCAGGGCATTTTTAAATATCAGGATGTTATTAAATATGAAAAATATGCTAACAATTATGATTACAACAAAGCTGTATTCTTAATGAGCAATTTTAAATTAATAGACAACGGTTTTTTAACCTTAAAAGAAGATTCAAGTTATGCCTCTCCTATTTCGAGCGTTTTCTATGAATATTACGAAAATCCCGAAGATTTAAAATCCCGCCTTAAAGTCGATGAAGATCAAATTCAATGTATTGTGAGCAATGATTTAATCGAAAATAGTGTTGCATTTGGTCAAACCCAAAATCCTCAATTATGGGATTATGCAGATAACGTTGATACTATAACGTTTTTGTTAACAACAAAGTAAAAAAATGTTTAATTATTTCGAATTATTTATCGCTTTTTCAGCTCCTATTGCCGAAATTTGCATCTTTAAAATTTTCGACTATTAACAACAACCATGAAAAAACACAACTACAGCGCAGGACCAAGTATTTTACCTCAGGAAGTTTTTGAGAAAGCATCAAAAGCAGTTTTAAATTTTAATGATTCAGGATTATCTATCCTTGAAATCTCGCACCGAAGCAAAGATTTCGTTGCAGTTATGGAGGAAGCTCGTTCCCTTGCTTTAGAATTATTAGGACTTCAGGGAAAAGGATATCAGGCTTTATTTCTACAAGGTGGTGCAAGTACAGCTTTCTTAATGGCACCATATAACTTAATGAAAGAAAACGGAAAAGCAGCTTATTTAGATTCTGGAACGTGGGCAACCGCAGCCATTAAAGAAGCTAAACTTTTCGGTGAAACCGTTATTGTAGGTTCTTCAAAAGAAGACAATTATACATATGTTCCAAAAGGTTACGAAATACCAGCTGATGCAGATTATTTTCACTGTACAAGCAACAATACCATTTTTGGAACTCAAATGCAGGAATTCCCATCGACTAACATTCCGGTAGTATGCGATATGAGTTCTGATATTTTCTCTCGCGAATTAGATTTCTCTAAATTTGATTTAATTTATGCCGGAGCTCAAAAAAACATGGGGCCGGCAGGAACAACTCTTGTTGTGGTAAAAGAAGAAATTTTAGGTAAAAATGGAAGAACAATTCCAAGTATGTTAGATTACAGCAAACATATTAAAGCAGAAAGTATGTACAATACTCCATCTGTTTTTGCTGTATATGTTTCATTATTAACCTTACAATGGATTAAAGCTAAAGGCGGAATCGCTGCTGTTGAAAAATTAAACAACGCAAAAGCAGACTTACTTTATGCTGAAATCGACAGAAACCCATTATTTAAAGGTGCTGCAAAAATAGAAGACCGTTCTAAAATGAACGTTACTTTCTTATTAAACAATCCAGAACACACAGAAACTTTTGATGCTTTATGGAAAGCGGCAGGGATTTCAGGATTACCAGGACACCGTTCTGTTGGTGGTTACAGAGCTTCTATTTACAATGCTATGCCTATCGAAAGTGTTCAGGTTTTAGTTGATGTAATGAAAACTTTGGAAACTAAAGTTTAATCTTTTTTTTCGTTTAATCGTCAAAAAATACTTGCTTTAAAATATCAAAAAAGAAAAATCAAATAGTTGGTTTATCGATTAAACAATTAAACGATTAACCAAATAAACAATAAACACAACAATGAAAGTATTAGCAAATGATGGAATTTCTAAAAGTGGAATTCTAGCCTTAGAAAAAGGCGGATTTGAAGTTATAACTACAAAAGTAGCTCAGGAACAAGTAGCTAACTTTATCAATGAAAATAATGTAGACGTAATTTTAGTGCGTAGTGCAACTAAAGTTCGTAAAGATATTATCGACGCTTGTCCGGGTATTAAAATCATCGGACGTGGTGGTGTTGGTATGGACAACATTGATGTTGATTATGCTAAAAGTAAAGGAATTCATGTAATCAATACTCCAGCTTCTTCTTCAGAATCTGTTGCTGAATTAGTTTTCGGACACTTATTCTCTGGTGTTCGTTTTTTACATGATTCAAACAGAAATATGCCTCTTGAAGGAGATTCTAACTTTGAAGGCTTGAAAAAAGCTTATGCAAACGGAACTGAATTAAGAGGAAAAACTCTTGGAATTGTTGGTATTGGCCGTATCGGACAAGCTACTGCAAAAATGGCGCTTGGTCTTGGTATGAAAGTTATTGCTGCTGATAGTTTTATTCCTCAGGTTGATGTAAAAGTTGAATTTTTTGACGGACAGTCTATAACAACTACAATCGTTTCTCAATCTTTAGAATCTTTATTTAAAGAAGCTGATTTCATTACATTACACGTTCCGGCTCAGGATGGTTATATAATTGGCGAAAAAGAACTTGCAATTATGAAAGATGGTGTTGGAATCGTAAACTGTGCTCGTGGAGGCGTTATTGATGAAGTTGCTTTAGTAAAAGCTTTAGATTCAGGAAAAGTTGCGTTTGCAGGTTTAGACGTTTTCGAAAGCGAACCAAAACCAGAAATGGCAATTCTTATGCATTCTAAAATTTCGCTGACGCCACACATTGGGGCTGCAACTGGAGAAGCACAAGACAGAATTGGTACTGAATTAGCATCACAAATTATAACTTTATTGAGTTAGTAATTAAAAAATAGATTATCTTTAGAGGGATTTACTACTTATTTGTAGTAAATCCCTTTCTTTTTTTGTTATTTTTGGCGTATAATTTAAACTCTAAATACTATGTTTGAACAATTAACCCAATTAGTACAGCAATATGGAGGCGATGCTGTTGTAAACAATACCGCTGTCCCAAACGAACACAACGAAGCCGTAATAAACGAAACCAGCAGCTCTATTTTTGACGGTTTAAAAAAAATAGCTTCAGAAGGCGGTGGAGAACAATTAGCCGGCTTATTCAGTGGAAATTCCCCTATAGATAGTTCAAATCCTATAGTACAACAAATTACACAGCAATTATCCGGAAACCTGGGCGAAAAATTTGGTTTAAGCAGTGCTGATTCTAATGGAGTTGCTTCAAACTTAATTCCGCAAATTTTAGGATCTTTGGTAAATAAGGCAAAAGATCCAAATGACAGTAGTTTTCAAATTTCGGATATAATCAATTCGATTTCAGGAAACAGTACGCAGGCATCTGGAATTATGGATACAATTTCAAAATATGGAGTTCAATTTGGACTTGACCAAAACAACGATGGAAAACTAGACGTTGCCGATGTTCTTGTCGTTACCAAGAGCAAAGGCGGAATCGCTGGTTTTATCGGAAAATTGTTTGGGAGTAAATAGTTAACCACAAAAAGGTTCAAAGACTCAAAACTATAATGGTTTTTAAATTCTAAAACTGATTACAGAATTGTAATCAGTTTTTTTATTCTATAATCAAAAGTTAAACCTTTGTTACTTTGGACTTTTGTACCTCTGTACCTTCAAAAAAATTCGTAACTTTAGGGTTATGAAAAAATGTATTTCCATATTAATTATAGTATTAACGATAATTGCCTGCTCTACGACTTCGCAGAACATTGCAAGTACAGATGCTGCTTCAAATAAAAAATTAAGCGATACGGTTAGAATTGCAAATGATTCCCTGGAATACGAAGTAATTATTATTGACAACGGCTTTAGTACATGGCTTGCATCAAGAGCTTATCCTCGAAATTATCACTCATTAGAATATCTTGAAAATAAAAATAATCTGTACGTAACCGAATGGAATAACCGCGTTTTACAACCGCAGCGCTACAATCCAAATTTGTACGAAATGTCAATTAATTACCGTCCCGACATTCATTATGGTTACGAAGTAAACTACTTAATATACAATTATATGATTTATTTTCAAAATACTTACAAACAAAAACTTTGGGGTTATGTTCCTTCAAGATAATTACTATATTTGTAATCATTACAAATAGCAATGAACAAACTAAAGCAACGCTGGGGAATAACCTCAAACCTACAAGCCATCATTATACTTATCGTTTTTGCCATTACAGGATCTGCGTCTGCTTGGCTGTCTAAACCTTTTTGCGTTTGGCTGGGAATCACCAAAGAAGATTTTGGAGGATGGTTTACTTTAATCCGCTTATTGATTATTTTTCCAATCTATCAGGTTTTATTAGTTGCAATAGGAAGCGTTTTTGGGCAGTTTAGATTTTTTTGGAACTTCGAAAAGAAAATGCTTAAAAATATGGGATTAGGATTTTTGTTCAAAAACTAAACTTTCATTCTTTCTCCCGAAAAAAAATAAGTATAAATCCACGTAAGTGTAAAAGAAGGAATTACATCTGTAAAAGGAATTATTTCTTCAATAAAAGTTAATACGCCGGCAACTTTTCCAACTCGTCCCTTATACATTCTGGCCATAATTATAGCCGCAATTGGCGCCCAAATTACATCTGAAAATTCACCAAGAAGCGGAATGGAGAAAGAAATCATACCAATCCCGTCCAAAATTAATCCAATAATTAATTTTGACATTCTATTGTTATCAACAACTTTTAGGTCTTGCATTTTAAGTTTGATTTGAGTTTGTTCCGAAATTAAAAATAATTCATCAAATTTATTTTATTCCAGTATTAAATTTAATTTCAAAATTCCCATATCAAGAAACGAGCCGATTTATAAAATTTAGTTTATAAAGAAAGATTGCGAATTCGTAATTTAAAATATTCGAATTTGATTATAACCATAATCTTCGTTTCTTTGTAAAAACAGTTTCGATAAATGATACACGCAAAAAACATACATAAATTCTACGATAAACTTGAAGTTTTAAAAGGAGTTGATTTACATATTAAAAAAGGCGAAATTGTTTCTATAGTTGGTGCTTCCGGCGCAGGAAAAACAACATTATTACAAATTTTAGGAACTTTAGATGTCCCGGAAAGAAATCCGGAATCATCACTTACAATAAACGGAGAAAACATTTTTAAACTTCAGGATATTGAAAATGATAATTCAAAACAAGAAAAAACATTTAAAATTATTACTATAGCAAGTTCAAGTTATGTTTTCTTTTTAGCTGTTTTTTTATTGTTTTTTAGAACTAAAATCCTCGATGACACATTTAGAATAATAACAATTGCTGTTTTATTTTTACCAATCATTACAATGCTTTTTTACTACAACAGTTATTTTAAAAAGAAAAGCAAACAGGACAAAATATTATCAAATTTCAGAAACTTAAATCTTGGATTTATTTTCCAGTTTCACCAATTATTACCCGAATTCACAGCTTTGGAAAACGTTTGTATTCCCGCTTTTATGGCTAATAAACCAAAAGCAGAAACCGAAAAAGAAGCCAAAAGAATCCTGGAATATTTAGGTTTGTCACACAGAATTAACCACAAACCCAGCGAACTTTCGGGCGGAGAACAACAGCGCGTTGCCGTTGCAAGGGCTTTAATCAATAAACCCGACGTTATTTTTGCCGATGAACCATCTGGAAATTTAGACACACATTCTGCCGAAAATTTACATCAATTGTTTTTTCAGCTTCGTGATGAATTCGGACAGACATTTGTAATTGTAACCCACAACGAAGAATTAGCCAATATGGCCGACAGAAAATTAGTTATGGTCGATGGCCAGATTAGCAATTAGGCATTCAAATGAATCAAAAAGAACTTAAAGAATTTCTCGACGAAAAAGTCATTCAATATAACAATCAGGATTTTATCGAAAGCGATCCCGTTCAGATTCCGCATTTATTTTCTCAAAAAGAAGATATTGAAATTGCAGGTTTTCTAAGCGCCTCTATTGCCTGGGGAAATCGTAAAATGATTATTAAAAATTCGCATAAAATGATGGAATTAATGGGCAATACGCCTTACGATTTCGTTATGTCGCATTCTGAAGATAATTTAGCCGATTTAGAAAACTTCGTTCACCGAACCTTTAACGGAAAAGATTTTGGCGGATTTATTAAAGGTTTACAGCATATTTATAAAAACCATAACGGACTTGAAGCTGTATTTGCCAAAAATCAGGAAAAAGAAAGTTTACAAAAAAGCATTAGTGAATTCAAAAAGATCTTTTTTGAAATCGATCATTTGCCGCGAACTCAAAAACATATTTCAGATCCGCTGAATAATTCTGCCGCAAAACGCATCAACATGTATTTGCGCTGGATGGTGCGACAGGATGCCAAAGGTGTCGATTTAGGAATCTGGAAAACTATTTCACCTTCTGTATTATCTTGCCCGCTTGATGTTCATTCCGGAAATGTAGCACGCAAGCTAGGAATTCTTTCGCGAAAGCAAAACGATGCTAAAGCTTTATTAGAATTAGATACAAAACTTCGTAAAATGGACGCTTCAGATCCTGTGAAATACGATTTTGCTTTATTTGGATTGGGTGTTTTTGAAGGCTTTTAGAATTTAAAAATCGTAGATTTTATTTTAGTTTTACGCCGTCAGGCTGAGCGAAGTCCAAGCCCGCGTTCCAATTGACACGTCCCTTCGACTTCGCTCAGGGTGACAATTCATTATCAAAAAAAACAAAATCCACAAAAAGCCATCATTTTAACGTACATTTGCACAAAATTTAATGCAAATGAGCACTTTCGAAAAATTCAATCTCCCAAAATCATTACAAAAAGCTGTTGACGAATTAGGATTTGTTACGCCTACTCCAATTCAGGAAAAATCTTTTTCTGTAATCATGTCTGGACGCGATATGATGGGAATTGCACAAACCGGAACCGGTAAAACATTTGCTTATTTACTTCCTTTATTCAAATTATACAAATTTACGAATACCAATACACCAAAAATTGTAATTCTGGTTCCAACGCGTGAATTAGTTGTTCAGGTTGTTGAAGAAATTGAAAAACTGACCAAATATATGTCGGTTAAAACACTTGGAATTTACGGTGGTGTAAATATCAACACACAAAAGAAAGCTGTTTATGAAGGAGTTGACGTTTTAGTTGGTACTCCGGGGCGTACAATGGATTTGGCCCTTGACGCTGTTGTGCGTTTTGATGAAACTCAAAAACTGGTAATCGACGAATTTGATGAAATGCTGAATCTTGGTTTTAGACCTCAGTTGACATCGCTTTTAGCAATGATGAAAACCAAACGTCAGAATATATTATTCTCTGCAACGATGACTGATGAAGTGGATGAGATATTAAACGATTATTTTGATTTTCCGGAAGAAGTTACACTTGCAGCATCGGGAACTCCGCTTGAAAAAATTACTCAAATTACATACAACGTTCCGAATTTCAATACAAAAGTAAATCTGTTAAAGCATTTATTGCAAACAGACGAAAGCATGGATCGTGTTTTGGTTTTCGTAAATAATAAAAAGATTTCGGATATGCTTCATAACCGAATTGAAGAAGATTTTGAAGGTCAATTTGGTGTAATTCACTCTAATAAATCACAAAACTACCGTTTGAGTACAATGGCTGAATTTCAGGAGGGAAATCTTCGCGGATTAATTACAACAGATATCATGGCGAGAGGTCTGGATATTTCTAATATTTCACACGTAATTAACTTTGAACTTCCGGAAGAACCTGAATTATACATGCACAGAATTGGGCGTACAGGTCGAGCAGACGCAACCGGAACCGCCATTAGTTTTGTTTCACCAAGAGAAGAAGAGTTTAAAATTGAAACCGAACTTTTAATGGATCAGGAACTTGAGATTACTGATTTTCCTGAGGAAGTTGAAATTTCAACCAAATTAATCGAACCTGAAAAAGATAAACAGCCTATTAAATTTTTAATGAAAAAACCAAAACTTGAAGGTTCGGGGGCTTTTCATGAAAAATCTAAAAAGAATCAAAAAATCAATTTGGGAGGTCCATCAAAAACTAAAAAGAAAACCCATGGTTCTGTCAACAGAAATATGTTGAAGAATAGAAATAAGAAGAAGAAAGATGGCAAATAAGATACTAAGGTTCTAAGCTGCTAAGATTTTAAGTTTTTTTTCTTGCTAAATAAAAGGCTCAAAGATTAATAATCTTTGAGCCTTTTATTTTTTTTTAATCTTAGTCCCTTAGAACCTTAGCATCTTAAAAAAAATTATATTTTCGTAAATACCAGCCCAACTGGCGAACACAATTGGATTCTTTTTCCGGTATCGGTGATTTTCCCTGTTGCGATATCTCTTTTAAAAATAACGATGTCATTTGTGTATTGATGACCAACTAAAAGATAATTTCCTGTTGGATCAATAGCAAAATCTCTTGGACCTTTTCCTAAAGTGCTTTGCTGTTCTACCAATTCTATACTTCCGTTTTTAAGAATTTTATAAACTGAAATCGCGTTAACATCTACACGATCCGAAACATACAAAAAGTTACCATCTGGTGAAATTTTAATAGCTGCTGCTCCTGTTCCGCCTTTAAAATCTTTTGGAAGAATACTCGTTTCGGCAATCACTTTCAGGCTTCCGGATTTATCATAGCTAAATGTTGTTAAAGTTCCGTCTAATTCCTGAACCAGATAAACAAATTTACCATCTTTACTAAAAGTCAAATGTCTTGGCCCGCTTCCGGGTTTTACATCAACACTACCTTTTAGAGTCAGAATTTCGTTTTTAGAAGCCGGATTATATTTATAAATAAAAACTTTATCCAAACCTAAATCATTAGAAAGCACAAACTTTTTATCTGGTGAAAAAACAACCATATGAACGTGTGCTTTTTCCTGACGTGCTGCATTTGGTCCTTTTCCTTCATGCTGAATCAATTGCTGTACTTCAGAAATACTTCCGTCAGCATTTTTTTTATACACTACAATACTTCCTCCAGAATAATTTGCCGCGATTACGTTTTTATCATCATTTATTAAATGACAAGGATCTGCTCCTAAAGCATCATTTTTATTCAACTGGGTTATTTTTCCTGAAGTCGAATCATAACTAAATGCGCTCACAGAACTCTGAGTTCCGTTTTCATTTACTGCATAAATAAATTTATTATTTGCCGAAACAGATAAATAACTCGGACTTACTACGTTTTCTGAAGAATTTTTAAGCTTAAATTCGCCAGAATTCGAATTGAATTCGTAAACATAAATTCCGTTACTCTGGCATGTATTGGTGTACGTTCCTACCAATAGGTTAAACTTATTTTGAGCTTTTACAGTTGTAACTACCAAAGCAGAAAATAATATTAAGGATATTTTTTTCATAGTTTGTTTTTTTGAATACGCTAAAATAAGCAATAATATCTTTTTCATCATTACAAATAAAATCAGAAAAGTTACATTTTTAGAAATAAACCATATTAGTAATGTAAGTTCATTTTAGAATGTTTAACGTATTTTTACTTATAATCTCTTACATGAACTTATATGGTTTAATAATTTAATTTGTATTTTTGACCAGCATCTTCGCGAAAAATAAAACGTAGCGAAGTAAATCAAAGCCAGAATGCACTTTAAACATCCCGAAATTCTATACTTTCTTTTTTTATTGATTGTTCCAATTTTGGTTCATTTATTTCAATTACGCCGTTTTAAAACTTCTTATTTTACGAATGTTCGCTTCTTAAAAGAACTTGCGATTCAAACGCGCAAAAGTTCTAAGATCAAGAAAAGATTGCTGCTTGCCACTCGTCTTTTATTGCTTACATGCGTAATCATTGCTTTTGCACAGCCTTTTTTTGAGGCAAAAGACAGTAAAAATGCTTCAAACGAAATGTATATTATTTTAGATAATTCGTTTAGTATGCAGGCAAAAGGTAAAAAAGGTGAATTATTAAAACGTGCCATTCAGGAATTACTGGAAAACACACCCGAAACTGCTCAGTTTTCTTTATTGACAAATACTGAAAATTACTGGAATACGGATATAAAAACACTTAAAAGTTCTTTGCAGAATTTAAAATACAGTGCAACGCCATTTGAACTTTCGTCGATTATGGCTAAAGTTAAAGCACACAAATCAGCACATAAAAAAGATATTGTTATTATTTCTGATGCGGTTGGTTTGACTAAAAACGATTTAAAAAATATTGATTCTGAAGAAAAACCCTATTTCATAATTCCCGAAGCTGAACAAAAAAATAACGTTTCCATCGACAGCGTTTATATTAACCAGACATTGGAAAATTTCTACGAAATAAGTGTAAATTTATCTGGTTATGGAGAAGATTTCAAACCTATTTCGACTGCTTTATACAATCAAAATAAACTGATTGCCAAAACGATCCTTAATTTTGATACAAAGAAAAAGAAAATCAATTTTACGATTCCAAAAGAAGCTTTCCATGGTTATGTTTCTATAGAAGACAATGGTTTAACGTATGATAACAAATTGTTTTTCAGTATTTCAAAAAGCAAAAAAACAAACGTAATCAGCATTGGTGAACCAGAAAAAAGCAATTTTTTATCGAGAATTTATACTGTTGCAGAATTCAATTATAACAACTACGCAATTAGTTCTTTAGATTATAATAGTTTAGAAAAACAAAATACTATAATCTTAAACGAATTAGTTGAAATTCCACAGGCTTTGCAAACCACTTTAAAAGCTTTTGTTTCTAAAGGTGGAAATTTAGTTGTAATTCCTTCTGAAAAAAGCTCAGTTTCAAACTTGAACGCCTTTTTAGGAAATTTTGGAAAAGTTCAATTCAATACTCTCAAAACAGAAAGCAAACAGATTACGAAAATTAATTTTGATCATCCTTTGTTTTCTGGTGTTTTCGAAAATAAAATTACCAATTTTCAATATCCAAAAACAAACAGTTCATTTGATATTTCAAGTCCTTATCCGGCCGTTTTATCTTATGAAGATCAAAGTGCTTTTGTAACGGCCATTCAAAATCCAACAGCTGGAATTACTGTGTTTTCGGCACCGATAAATTCGGTAAATTCAAACTTTCAGCAATCGCCTTTAATTGTTCCGTTGTTTTATAAAATGGCGCAGAACAATCAAAAAACAGGTGTAAATGCCTTAACGATTGGAAATAACCAGCCATATTTTGTGGATGTTTTATTGACAAAAGATGCAATTCTGGAAGTTAAAGGAATTGAAGATTCATTTATTCCGATTCAGCAGATTTTGAATAATAAAGTCAAATTAACGTTTAATGATTTTCCGGATACTGCTGGAAATTACAGCATTTTTGATAAAAAAGAATGGGTTGAAAATTTGAGTTTTAATTACAAAAGAACCGAAAGCGATTTGAGTCAGGTAAATACAAACGTAATTTCTGATTTTAAAACTGCCGATACCATTTCAACTATTTTCAATACGCTACAAACTGAGCGAACCGACAGCCAAATTTGGAAATGGTTTGTTATCTTTGCACTGTTATTTTTAGCATTAGAAATGGCAATCATCAAATTTGTAAAATAGAATTCGCGTTTGTTTTAAAAGCATTTTACTTTTTACAAAAATCATTTTACGTCAAAAAAATATCTACATATGAAAATAATCATCAAAAGCGCCAAAATTATCGACTCAAAAAGTCCGTTTCATAACCAGACCGTTGATCTTTTAATTGCAGATGGTTTAATAGAAAAAATAGGAGTTTCTCTTCCAAACGATGATGCAGAAATCGTACGCTTTGACGATCTTCATGTTTCTCAAGGATGGTTTGACAGCAGTGTTTCTCTTGGAGAACCTGGTTACGAAGACAGAGAAACCATTGCAAACGGACTAAATGTTGCGGCAAAAAGCGGTTTTACAGCAATTGCACTACAGCCAAACTCCTTCCCGATTATCGACAATCAGTCTCAGGTAAATTTTGTAAAAAATAAAGCAAATGGTTCTGCAACAGAAATTTTCCCAATTGGAGCTTTAACAAAAGCCAGCGAGGGAAAAGATATGGCAGAACTTTTTGACATGAAAAAAGCCGGAGCGATTGCTTTTGGAGATTATAATAAAAGTATTGACAACGCTAATATTTTGAAAATCGCTTTACAATACGTTCAGGATTTTGACGGATTGGTAATTGCATATTCGCAAGATCCAAATATTAAAGGAAACGGCGTTGCCAATGAAGGAATCGTTTCAACGCGATTAGGTTTGAAAGGAATTCCGAATTTAGCCGAAGAACTTCAAATTTCAAGAAATTTGTTCTTGCTGGAATATACAGGCGGAAAGCTTCATATTCCTACTATTTCTACAGCAAAATCTGTTGAATTAATTCGGGAAGCAAAAGCAAAAGGATTACATGTAACGACAAGCGTATCAGTACATCATTTGGTTTTAACCGATGAAAAACTGGACAGTTTCGATACTCGTTATAAAGTTACGCCTCCATTAAGAACTGAAGTTGACAGACAAGCTTTATTGAACGGAATTGCGGATGGAACAATCGACATGATTACGTCAGATCATAATCCTATTGACATAGAATTTAAGAAAATGGAATTTGATACAGCAAAACATGGAACTATTGGCTTAGAAAGTGCATTTGGAGCTTTATTGACCGTTTTACCTGTAGAAACTGTTGTTGCTAAATTAACTTCTGCCAGAGCTATTTTTGGTCTTGAAAATTATACTATTCAGGAAGGTGCCAAAGCGAATCTTACTTTATTTACCCCTGAACACAAATCAATTTTTACAAAAGAAAACATTCTTTCAAAATCTAAAAATTCTGCTTTTTTAGGAACTGAAATTAAAGGTTCTGTGTATGGAATTTTCAATCAAAATCAATTAGTTACAAAATAATACAATGAGCAACAATACAATCGAAGAAGGAAAATCAATCGCCATTACGAGTTATATTCTAATAATTGGCGTTTTGATTGCAATGTCTATGAATTCTGAAAACAAAAATAGTTTTGCTTCCTTTCATATTCGCCAGGCTTTAGGTTTATCACTTACTTTCATTTCCTTTGGAGCTATTATTAGCAATTTTGACAGCTTTTTTATCACTTTTCCAATGTGGATTTGTATTTCAATTCTTTGGACTTTTGGTATTTTTAATGCTATCCAAGGCCAGACAAGACCGATTCCTTTAGTTGGAAATCTTTTTCAAAAATGGTTTAAAAGCATCGGATAAAAAATTACAATTCACAATTGACAATTTACAATTAAAAATGAATCTATCTTTAGAATATAAAATACAAGAACCAAAAGTAGTTTTAGATAAAAATCCGTTATTGCTTTTATTACACGGATACGGCAGCAATGAAGCTGATTTATTCTCGTTTGCTACCGAACTTCCTGATAATTATTATGTAATTTCGGCAAGAGCGCCTTATGATTTGCAGTATGGAGCTTACGCTTGGTACGCAATTAATTTTGATGCTGATCAGAATAAATTTTCTGACAACGAACAAGCCAAAACTTCAAGGGATTTAATTGCTTCTTTTATTGATGAATTAGTAGCAAATTATCCAATTGATGCTAATAATGTAACTTTAATTGGTTTTAGCCAAGGGTCCATTTTAAGCTACGCAACGGCACTTTCTTATCCTGAAAAAATCCAGAGAGTTGTCGCAATGAGTGGTTATTTTAATGAAGAAATCATTAAAGAAGGTTTTGAGAAAAACGATTTCAAAAACTTAAAAATATTCGCATCTCACGGAACTGTTGATCAAGTCATTCCAATTGAATGGGCCAGAAAAACACCTGCAATTTTAGAAAAATTAAATATTCCGGTTACTTACAAAGAATATCCTGTTGGTCACGGAGTTGCTCCGCAAAATTTCTTTGATTTTAAGAATTGGCTGGCTTTATAAGTTTACAGTATTAAGTCACAGTTTTCAATCTTGAAATGTATTACAATCTTAAAACTGTAAACTGCGACTGATTACTAAATTATTCCCCTGTATAAAGAATCTTCCCATCTTTTTTCAAAACATATCCTTTCCAGGGAATTAATTCTAAATTATCTTTTCTCCACGAGTCCCCTTCGGTTTTTCTTTCTAAAATGATGGATTCTTTTTGAGTATCAAGGAAAAGTTCTGCTTTGTTTGCATCAAAAATTACATAAGCAGCTGTGGTATATGTTTTTCCGTCTTCTGCATGATTTAATCTTGTGCTATTTTCAAAAACCCTAATACATTCTTTTTTAAGTGTTGACCAGGTATATCCTGCAGAAGCTTTACATCCATGAGAATCAGTATCACCTCCAACTAAAATTTCTTTTTTTGTTTCTTTTGTAGTTACATTTTCCTGAGAAACTTTTTTTGCGCAGGAAAACGCAGCAGAAACAATAATCGTCAACAAAAACATCTTTTTCATAATCCTATTTATTTAAAGGTCAAAAAAAAATAGGATTATAAAATCCTATTTTTGATATAACCAAGTTTGATTTACTTCAAAAGTAATATTTTCTTTATCGTCAACAAAGTATTTTAACAAGACTTCTCCCCATAATTCACCATTACTATAATCTGCAATGATCCAACGGTGGTTTAAGATTTTAACTTTATTAATGATAAATTTATTTGGACCAATCTGGTCTTGTCCAGTGTATGGATTTCCTTTTGGATTTGCATTAAAATCTAATAATTTCTCAGTAACAACAGGAATTAGTTTTTCATATAAAATTACTTTTCCTCCAGAAGCACTGTTATCAAAATAGTTTTGTGCGTTTTCGTTGTGTTCCAAAGAAAAATAATCGGCTTCGGCTAATTTTGCTGAAACCAAATTTATACTGTCTCTAAGCTTTTTAGTTGTTTTCTCATATCTTTCTTCGCCAAATTTTACCTCGCGGCTGTAAAACATATAAGTAAAAACATTCATTAATATCGCAAGGATAAAAAGATAAAGCATTAAGGATTTTTTCATTTTTTGTGGTATAATTAAATTGTAATTTCTAAATTATCGTAAGCCAGAAAAACATTTTCCGGAAGCTGTTTCTGTACTTCTTCGTGAAAACCTAAAACATGGCTAATGTGGGTTAAATAAGCTTTTTCAGGTTTTACCAGATTTATAAAATCAAGCGCTTCCTGAAGGTTAAAATGCGTATCGTGAGGCTCAACTCGCAATGCATTTACAACTAAAACTTTCAAGCCCTTGAGTTTATCAATTTCTGTCTGTTCAATAGTTTTTACATCTGTGAGATAAGCAAAATCATCGATTCTGTATCCAAAAACCTGTAATTCGCCGTGCATAGCGTTTATTGGAATTGCTATTTTATCACCCGTAGCAAAAGGTTCATTGTTTTTTACTTCAATGGTTTTTACACTTGGAGCACCGGGGTATTTATTTACGGTTTCAAAAACGTAATCAAACCGTTTTCTTAAATTATCTAAAACACGTTTGTGCCCGTAAATAGGAATTTCGCCCTGGCGGAAATTAAACGGACGAATATCATCTAAACCTGCAGTATGATCTGCGTGTTCGTGTGTAAATAAAATGGCATCGAGTTTACGGCACCCGCAGGAAAGCATCTGCTGTCTGAAATCAGGACCGCAATCGATTACAAACGAATGATCGTCCCACGTAATCCAGATGGATACACGAAGCCTTTTATCCTTAGCATCAGTGCTTTTACAAACAGGATGATCGATTCCGATGATCGGAATGCCTTGAGAAGTACCAGTACCTAAAAAATAGACCTTCAATTGAACTTAATTTTTTTACAAAAATAGGATTATTTCTCTTTCATTAGAACCCTAATTTACTAACTTTGTAACAAATCTATTTAAAATAAAATGGGTACAGAAATAAAACTCAAAGGTGACAGGGTCATCGAACAGATTCCTTCTATAAAAGACAAAGCATTACGCATTAATTTAAACGAAAATATTTACGGAACATTTGCTGAAATTGGCGCTGGACAAGAAACAGTTAGGCATTTTTTCAGGTCCGGAGGTTCTTCGGGAACAATTGCAAAAGCAATGTCTGCCTATGATAAAGATTTCAGTGATGCAATTTATGGCGTTGAAACTGACGGAAGATATGTTACCGAAGAGCGCCTTAAAAAAATGCTTACCCATGAAGGCCAGATTATCGAAGAGCGTCTGAGTAGAGAAAAACATCCGACAAAACTTTTTTTTAGTTATGCCAATACAGTAGCTACAATCGATTTTGCCAAACAATTTAAAGGACACGGATGGGTTGGAATCCGATACCAAATAGAACCTGACGAGGCTTATAACGAAATTATTCTTCACATTCGTTTTAGAGAAACCGACGCAAGACTGCAACAAGAAACACTGGGAATTTTAGGAGTTAACTTAATTTACGGTGCCTTTTATAAATACAATGATCCAAAACGTTTACTGCGTTATTTATACGATCACTTAGATAAAGATCAGCTTGAAATTGATACTATTAACTTTTCAGGACCTCGTTTTGCCGATGTCGACAATCGTTTAATGAGTTTACAGCTTGTTAAAAATGGAATGACAGATGCGGTTATGTTTAATCCTGAGGGAAAAAATATCCTGCCTGCTGCCATTCTTTACAAAAAGAACCTTTTAGCTTTAAGAGGAAGTTTCCGTCCGGTTACTAAAGTTAACATGGATATGTATGAGAAATCATTAGAGATGTTTCTCAAAGAAAATAAAGTTGAAAAAAACAATACTCTTGTTATTTTCGAAATAACGCTTTCTAACCTACGTTCTGATGGAGAAATTGACGAACGCGACTTTATGGACAGAGCCGAATTACTTTGCTCTCTTGGACAAACGGTTATGATTTCGAATTTCCAGGAATACTACAAAGTGGTTGAATATTTTGCAAACTATACCAAATCTCGTATGGGACTTGCAATGGGTGTAAATAACCTTGTTGATATTTTTGACGAGAAATATTATCGTCATTTAAGCGGTGGAATTCTTGAAGCTTTTGGGAAATTATTCTATCGCGATATGAAAGTTTTCTTGTATCCAATGCTTGATGAAAATGGCGTATTAATGAATTCAAACAACTTAAAAGTACATCCTAGAATGAAAGAATTGTACAAATTCTTTAAGTTTAACGGAAAAGTTGTCGACATTCAAGATTATGATCCTGATAACTTATCTGTATTCTCACGTGAAGTTTTAAAAATGATCAATCAGGGCAAAAAAGGCTGGGAACCTATGCTTCCTTCCGGTATTGCAGAACTTATAAAAGAACATCATCTTTTTGGATATCATCCGCAGAAAGAATTAGAACAAAATGCTTAATAAAAAAAGTCCCTATTTGGGACTTTTTTTATTTCAGGTTTTCTTTGTTTCAAGTTTCAGGTTGTCCTGGCGTGTAATTTTAACTCAAAGAACATTAATTTTTTATAAAGACTGCATTTAAAAAAAACTTAGCGGGCTTTGCATTAAAAAATTTTATCAAATTAAAAACTTGAAACTTGAAACAAAAAAACCTGAAACAAAAAAAACTATTTCAAAATCTGCGCTGCGTGTTCTTTTGTTTTTACATTTTCGATTACTTCTTCGATAATTCCTTTTTCGTTTATTACAAAAGTTGTTCTGTGAATTCCGTCATATTCTTTTCCCATGAATTTCTTTGGTCCCCAAACTCCAAATGCATTAATTACAGCTTTATCTTCATCTGCTAATAATGGAAATGGTAATTCATATTTTTCTTTGAATTTGATTTGTGCTTTCTGACTATCGGCGCTTACACCAAGGAGCTCATAATTATTTGCCTGAAAACGATGAAAATTATCTCTCAAGTCGCAAGCTTCGGCTGTACATCCCGGCGTGCTTGCCTTCGGATAAAAGAAAACCACTAATTTTTTGCCACTATAATCTGCCAGTTTATGTGTTTTTCCGTCCTGATCTGTTCCTGAAAAGTTTGGTGCCTTATCACCAGCTTTTAATGTTGTCATATATTTTTGATTTTAGATTGTTGAGTTTTTAGATTAACTACAAAGATAACTTATAACCAATAAATGATTATTTTTACGGCGATTAAAATTACGGAAATGAATAAAGAAGCTCGTGTACAATTTGTTATAAATACGTTAAAAGAACTATACCCAACTATACCTGTCCCACTTGACCACAAAGATCCTTATACTTTATTAATCGCTGTATTGCTTTCCGCACAATGTACTGATGTTCGTGTAAATCAGATTACACCACTTTTGTTTGCAAAGGCTGATAATCCTTATGATATGGTAAAAATGTCAATTGAGGAAATTAAAGAAATTATTCGTCCGTGTGGATTATCACCAATGAAATCTAAAGGAATTCATGGTTTGTCTGAAATTTTAATCGAAAAGCATAATGGTGAAGTTCCACAGAGTTTTGAGGCACTTGAAGCTTTGCCGGCCGTTGGCCATAAAACAGCAAGCGTGGTAATGTCACAAGCATTTGGCGTTCCGGCTTTTCCTGTTGATACACATATTCACAGATTGATGCACAGATGGAATCTTTCGAACGGAAAAAGTGTAGCCCAGACTGAAAAAGATGCTAAGCGATTATTTCCAAGAGATTTATGGAATGATCTTCATTTGCAGATTATTTGGTATGGAAGGGAATATTCGCCTGCTCGCGGATGGAATTTGGAAAAAGATATTATAACAAGAACAATTGGAAAAAAATCTATAATTGAAGAAGCTGCTAAAAAGAAAGTTTAGCAGCTTCTTTATTTTTTTATCTACTGTTTTTCAAGGCATTATATTCGTTTGTCATATCGAGTGCCCTATATACTCCTAAAAGAGACTTTATAACATCTTCGTTTTTAGGTTCGATTGTCAAAGCTTTTTGCAGATAAGGAATTGCGCTTCTGACTATTTCATCTTTTTGAGCGTTTAATTTTTCATACTCTTTTTGTTCTTTAGGAGTATTTCCAAGCTGGTCCATTTGGTTGACCAACTCTTTTTTGAGCTGCATTTTTACGTAAGTGAGGTTAATGTAGCAGTCCATACATTTTGGATTTAGCTGCAAATCACTTTCGTAGTATTTTGCTGCATTTGCGTAGTCATTTCTTTCAAGATAAGAATATGCTAAAGAAACCAAAACTTCTTCTCTTTTAGAAGGCGGGTTTACGTTTCTTGGTTTTTCATAAAGCCCAGCCTGAATATTTGACTCTCTGGCACTTACTGATATAAAAGCTTCTTCTTCTTTAGTTTTTTTGTTTGTTGCGTAGTAAATTGTTCCTTTTCCGGTGTAGTTTATTTTTCTAAGCTCTTCATAATATTTAATAGCAGAGATATAATCTTTTCCTGTCAAAGATGCTCCGGCAGCGTTAAGAAGATTAAGCGTATCTTTTTTGTCAATTAAATATACTTCATAACTTTTAGCAGCACTTTCTTTGTAATTCCCGGCTTTATAATCCTTAAAAGCGCCATCTACAAGTGTAGACTTCATGCCTTTTAAAGCTAAATTTGCTTTAAATGCATATTTGTAATTTCGGGAATCGTTTTCGTATAAAAGAATATCCTGAAACGCACTCGATGCCTGCGCAAAGTTATTTACTGCATCTATATTCTTGGCTGCCAAATCTTTGCATACATTTCCTTTTAAATAAAAGAAATCCGATTTATCTGTATCTGAAGCATTTACAATTAAATACTCTGTTTTTTTCAATACTGCTAATGCTTCCTCAGCTTTTCCCTTATCATATAAAGACTGTGCTTCTTTTATTTGATCTTTCTGGGCAAATGCTGCTACATTTATCAATAATAGAAATAATAACATCTTTAGGTTCTTTTTCATATTTCGGTTAGGTTTGATTGTTAAAATAGATTTTTTGGTTTTTGGAATGGTACAAATTGAATTGAGATTTTCAATTTGCATAATGAAAATAAACTAGAGAAAAATTGCCATAACTCTCTAAATTCATTTCAGGTTCTTAGAAGAACACTAAGAAACAATACAAACAAAACGAAATAATGCAGTGTAGTTTTTCTTCATAAATTTCTGGTTATAAGTGGAACATTATTTTTTGATTATTATACAATTTTCTTTGATTTAAATATTTTAATACGAAAAATTCTTCCATTTTAATAAATTAGTAATTATTTTTTAACTAAAATAAAATTAATTATCGAATAAAGAAATGTTTTTAATAAAAATATTGAATTTTAACAAAAACATCACTTTACTCAAATATAAATTTGTATTAATTTGAAGTAAAAAAATTATGTTCAGATAGTGAAATGAAAAAATAAAGGATTTTTATATTTTAAAAATTTAAAGACATAAAAAAACTCACTACTTATATCTGCATACAAATAGTGAGCTTTCAACCAAAACGACCATTTGGTTTTTCTTTCGAAATAAACATCCGACCAAAGCAGCGGGCTGTTTAATTAGCTATAATCTCAAAACTTTTATCTTCAATTTTCACAACTTTAAGAGCTTGTGAATAACTTAGTAAAAAAGAAACAACTTCTTTTTTAGGTTTTAAATCTTTAGAAGCTAATGCTTTTTTTGAGTAAATTTTCGCCATACTGTGTAAATGTTTTATAGTAGTATAACGGGCTAATTGTCAAAATAGTATTAGTTGGTTAAAATAATTTGATGTTTATCTATAATTTTTCTCAAATTCATTAACGCATAGCGCATTCTTCCCAGTGCAGTATTAATACTTACATCCGTTAATTCTGATATTTCTTTAAAACTCATGTCTTGGTACATTCTCATTACCAAAACTTCTTTTTGATCTTCGGGAAGTTCTTCGATTAATCTTTTTAGGTCAACCTCAACCTGATCTACGATCATTCTGCCTTCAATATTTAATGAATCATCAGACATAATTGAAAAGATCGAAAATTCTTCGGTTTCTCTATACATTGGCATTTTTTTGGTTTTGCGAAAGTGATCCACAATTAAATTATGTGAAATACGCATAACCCAAGGAAGAAATTTCCCCTCTTCGTTATAGGAATTGCTTTTTAAAGTTTTAATAACTTTAATAAATGTGTCTTGAAAAATATCATTTGAAATATCTCTATCAGCAATCTTAGAATATATAAATCCGTATATCTTAGATTCGTGCCTTTTAATTAATGTTGCAAGGGCATTTTCATTACCTTCAACATAATTTTTTACTAATAGAGCGTCTGGAATATGCAGATCAGCCATAATACTACTTTTTTTAGTTTTAATAATTTGGAGTAATTTTTCTAAAAAGTAGTTTTATTTAATAGGCGTAATCTTTTTTGAGTTATGTTAATATTGTCTGACCAAATTTAACAAATATTTATTTTAAAAAGCAAACAAAAACAATAATAATTAACATTCTTACGTTAACTTTTTTCTTCTAAAGCTATTTTTTGACAAAAAAAGTTAAAAAAACAAAGTTTTTTAAAGCTTTTAAAAACAGTTGTAAATAACTTATAATTAAATATTTAAGCTATTTACAACCTGTTCAAACTACAAAAACTCAAACATTTATTTTATTGGTAAACTCTTACATAATCGACGTAATATTTTTGCGGTAAAACCGAATCATCTACATCCGGACCACCAAAATTACCTCCAATTGCTAAATTTACTATGATATAAAAAGGTTTGTCAAAAGGCCATGTATCTTCGTTTTTAACTTCTGGATTGAAGGTATAAACTAATGTCTGATCGACAAAAAAATCAATTTTATCTTTGTTCCATTCGATTGCATATACGTGATAATCTTCTTCAATATTTGGAAATTCTGTTCTTTTGGTATTGATGGTATTTCCGTGGCTGTCTTGTGTATGCAATGTTGTATAAACCATATGAGGATCTCTTCCTATATATTCTAAAATATCGATTTCTCCTGTTTTTGGCCATTTTACTTCATCAATATTTGCTCCCAGCATCCAGAATGCCGGCCACAAACCGTGACCAATTGGAAGTTTTGCCCTTGCTTCTATTCGTCCGTATTTAAATTCCTTTTTACCTTTTGTGGTAATTTTAGTCGAAGTGTATTTAGTCCCTTCTTTTCGGGCTTCTATAATTAAATTTCCGTCTTTAATTTCGTGATTGGTTTTGGTGTAAATCTGTCTTTCATTATTACCGTAACCGCAAAGATTTGGACATCCGTCACCAATTTCAAAATTCCAGGCTTTTTCGTTTATACTTTTTTTATTAAAATTTTCTTCCCAGACCAATTTTCTTTTTGTTTCCTGCGCATACGAAAAACTGCAGATAAACAATAGTAAAATTATTTTTTTCATGACATTATTTTAAATAAGAAGGCCAGCCGAAACTGACCTTCTCAAAATTACTAATTAATTAACTCCTATTCTATTGATAGATTCTAACGTAATCAATCTGCATTGAAGACTGAGTGAAAGCACTATCAATATTACCGCCCAGATTACCTCCCATAGCAACATTTAAAATCAGGAAAAAGTCGCTGTTAAAAGGTAAAGAACCATCATTTGCTACAGAATGAAGTAAATCATCATCTACATACGTTTTTACCGATGTAGGGCTCCATATTAATTTATAAACATGAAATTCTGTTGAAACATTGGCATATGTTTTTGATGCTGTGTTACCATTTCCGCCTGAATGTCCAGGGTAATGCAGCGTACTAAGGATTACGTTTTGGTTATTTCCTACGTGTTCCATAATATCTATTTCACCACAAGCCGGCCAAGGTTTAGAAGCGTAATTTTGTCCAAGCATCCAGATTGCCGGCCATGTTCCGGCACCTGAAGGAAGTTTGGCACGAACCTCAACTTTTCCGTAAGTAAAAGCAAATTTTGCATCTGATTTTAATCTTGCCGATGAATAATCAGCTCCTCCTGAAGCTTCTTTTTTAGCTGTAATTACTAAGTTACCGCCTTCAACTTTAATGTTTGATGCTGAGTTGGTATAATTTTGCTTTTCATTATTTCCCCAGCCATTATCGCCTCTTCCTAAATCATAATTCCATTTTGCAGCGTCTGGTGCTCCGTCTGTATTAAATTCATCTGACCAAACCAGATTTGTATAATCTGTTGTTGGATTTTGATTAGGAGGTGTAGTCGTAAAGATGTGATACCAAGCTAATGCAGAGTTTCCTCCCATTACAGCTCTTACAACCATTCTGTTTGCTGTGATTGATAAGATTTCATAAGAACTTTGACCAATGTAGTAACCCATAAAGCCGCCATCAGAGAAGTTTAGCATTGTTCCTCTTGTTTGTGTTGCGTGGTTAGGGTTTTTAGTCACAACAGATTCTGATGGACTTAACGAAACGTTTTTAACTCCGCCTGTATTATATGATAAACAAGCATCGTCTGGCCCGCTTCCTCCTCCTACGCTTGCAAAAGCTGCATTGAAGAATGTTGCTCCACCATTATCTAGTTCGAATTTCAATTGTCCGTCTACTAAAGAGAACGTTAATACGTTTTCGTATAAACAGCTGCTTGTTGGAGAACCTGCTTTTTCAAAAGGTCCAGCCTGATAGTAGTTTCCGTAATAGTTTTTAGTTGCATCGCCATCGTTTTGACCAACACCTAAGTGTCCTGCTTCTGAAGCTGACCAATACCATTTTTTGGATGTTCCGCCAGTTAAGAACTGAACCGCTTCGTCATCGCTAAAGTTACTTAATACTGTAACATCAATTGTTGTGTTTGATGCTACACCACCTTTACCGTTTGCTATTACCGTAACTGTATAGGTATTCACTCCCGTTTTTGTAAAACGTTTTGTAAAGATTCCGCTTGGTGAAGTCTCAGAAGTTCCATCGCTAAAAACATATTTGAAGGAAACAGCTCCATCTGCTTTTGAAGTAAATTTTACTGTTCCGGATCCGTCTCCGTTTGGATCATCGGCAGTTTTCCCTACAATCTCAGCTGTAACCTGAATATTGGAAGGAGCCGTTAAATCGCCAAAAGAGAAATCGTCTTTTTGACAACTTATTGCTAACAGCAGAGCAAAAAGTAATACGAAGTATTTATTATATTTTTTCATTTTGTTATTTTTTATAAAATGTAAACTCATTTTAATTTCGTTGAATAAGATTTGCTCTTATTTATGGAAATAAACGTTATCAATGTAAATTGTATGACTTCCGCTTGGGTTTCCTGAATAAATAAGCTGTGCAATATGAGCTCTGGTTGTTAATCCTGTAAAATCACTTAACGGAATATCCAAACTTACCCATTGTCCCTGTGCAGGAGCTGTAACCTTAATTTCATGCTCTCTATCATCACCACCTCCATTATAAACTCCATTTGCTCCAAAATCAACTAATTTAACTCTGAATTCTGTAAAGTCTGAAGACCAAACATCTACATGGAAATGTGTCATTCCTGTTGCATCAATTGTTGTAACGGGCTCAATACCTACGAAATTTAAATCTGAATATTTTTTTACTGCATTTCCTGCAACTGCTGTTTCTTCCAGTGTTGCTGCAGACCAGTCTGTACGCCAGGTCTGAATTGGAATATTAGAATAAGCATCGCTGAATAATGAAATAACATTTGCCGCCGCTACATTTGGTGTTGGCGCAGGAGTACTTAATGTTTCAACATCTTTATAGAAATAAATATTATCGATAAATACAGTTCCTCCAGCCCAAGGTGTTCCAACAAATTTTAATTGGAAAATATCGGCTACTGTTAATCCCTGACTTGTAAATGCTGAGATTGGAATATCAATACTTGTCCATTGATTAGCTGTAAGATCTCTTGTTACCGGTTTTTCACCATTTGTTTTACTGATTAATGAAGTTTCGATTTTTTGTAAATCAGCTGTCCAAACATCCATGTGGATATAATCCATTCCAGAAACGTCTATTGTTACATTATCTGCCAAAGCAATTCCCTGGTAGCTTAATTTAATATAATTCAACATTTTGTCTCCATTAAGATCAAATTCTGTCCAGCTGCTTCCTTGTCCTGCTTGTCCCCAATCCGGGAAATAGTTTGTTCCGGCAACGTTATTGTATTTAGAACCATAAATAGAAATTACATTTCCTGCTGCTCTGTTTGGAGGCGTTGGTGCAGAAGTTGTAGGGTTCAATACTAATTTTGCTTCAAACTGTTCTGTGTGTTCAGTTGTTTTAATAGCAGCACTTTTTGAAACTACTCGAATTGTGTAAACTCCGGCTTCCTGATATGTGTATGAAACTGATTCTCCGTTGTTAGCCGAAATTGGATCCGGTTTTCCTGCTTCTCCAAAATAAACATCATAAAACAAAGCAAAATCTGCTGTTGCTTTTACCGTTACTTTTTTAGAAACTGATAAATCGTTTGTTATTACAACTACTAAATTTTCAGGTGCTCTAAACGAAACTACAACTTCCTGAGTTACTTCGGTAGTTTTTCCGTTGATTCCCATCGCAATAATTTTGCTTTGGTAAGTTCCTTCTTTATAAACGTGTGTAACGGTTCCGCCAGATGAAAAATAATCAGATTCAGGCGATCCGTCTCCAAAGTTTATTTTGTATTGTGTTACTCCTTCTCCTTTAGGTAAAAAAGTTACTTTACCTGAATTATCCTGAGTTACCGTGGTCAGAGCAGATATGTTTGCTGGTGCGCTAACACCATCCAAATCAATATTGCTGTCATCGCTGGAACAGCTAAAAAATAGCGTTAAAACGACAAGACTTAATATATAATGTAATTTTTTCATAATAGTATTTTTTTAATATCCAGGATTTTGCTGCCAGTTTCCGTTTGCGAATTGGATTTCTTCTATTGGAAGCGGGAATAATTCGTTTTTATTTGCTTTAAATCCAGGAATTGTTCCAACAGCTTTTCCTGTTCTAACTAAATCAAAGAAACGATGTCCTTCTCCCAAAAGTTCTACTCTTCTTTCTGCCCAGATAAAATCTGTAAGAGCAGCTCCAGAAGCTGTTACATTATGGTTATTATCTCCAAATGCACGTTGTCTAACAAGATTTAAATACGTTCTTGCTTTTCCATCATCGATTGCTCCTCTGTTATAAGCTTCTGCAGCCATTAAAAGAACATCTGCATAACGAATTGATCTGTAATTATTTGGATTTGTTAAGTTTAAATCTCCCTGAGCATTTGCACTTCTTTTTCTTGGAAGATATTTTCTGTTGAAGAAACCTGTATCTTCATTTCCTTTTCCGTAGCTAACTCCTTTTCCACCATCATAATTAGCATTTGCAGCAGCAAAAGCAGCGATGTCTAAAATAGCGACATCTTTACGTCTGTCTCCCACTTCAAAAGCATCTGCAGCTTCCTGAGTTGGTACATTAAAACTGTATCCAGAAGAAAAAAGCGGTCCTGAAAAATTACGTACGCCCATGAAACCTACAGCTACGTTACCTTCACTACATTGTAAACATCCAAATCCTGCACCTTCAACATCTGTGTACTGAACCTCAAAAACAGATTCTGGTCCATTTTCTCCATCCATTTCAAAGATTGAATTATAATCTGTTACTAAAGAATATTTTCCTGAAGTAATTACAGATTCAAATGCTGCCGCAGCTTGTGTAAATTTATCCTGATATAAATATGCTTTTCCTAATAATGCCTGAGCAGCACTTTTAGTTGCACGACCTTTTTGAGAAGCATTTGGAGCTAAATTAGCAGATGCGAAAATTAAATCAGCTTCGATTGAAGCGTAAACCTCCTGAACTGATGAACGCGGTATTGTTTTTTCATCTCCAATTTTAAATCTCGCATCGCCTTTCATTGGTATACCGCCAAACCATTTTACTAATTCAAACTGGTAATATGCTCTTAAAAAACGTGCCTCGGCAATAATTTGTGTCTTTTCAGGAAAATCGGTTTTATCCTTAAATTCAAGAATATAATTGGCTCTTTGAACCCCTGCAAACATCCAGTTCCAGATATCTCTTAAGTTACTGTTTACAGGTGTATGGATCATATCATCGATTTGCTGGAAACCAATAACGTCTGTTGGACTTTCTCCTCCGCATAGCGTATTATCCGAAGCAATTTCGCCTAATAAAACATTTACGTAAGATGCCTGAAGCAAATCGTAAGCGGCAATTAAGGCCTGATCATAATCGGCTTTTGAATTAAAATAGTTTTCAGAATCTATAGAATATTCTGGTTTAGGATCTACAAACTCATCCGAACATGAAATACTTATGGTCGAAAACAGAGCAAGAGTTATAACGGTTGTAAAGAAATATTTTTTCATTTTCATTAAAATTAAAAATTAATGTTAAGCCCCATTAAATAGGTTCTTGGAATTGGGTAGAATCCGTAATCGATTCCTCCTCCAATTGGTGCACCACTAGAAGCTCCCGGATCAAAACCTTTGTATTTTGTAAATGTGTATAGGTTATTTACTCCTGCATAAAGTCTTAATTTTGTGATTCCGGCTTTTTGAGCAATATTTGGATTAAGTGAATATCCTAATTGAACATTTTGAATTCTGAAATACGAAGCATCTTCTACAAAATACTCTGAGAAAACATTGTTTGCCGTTGCACCCGTTGTAACTCTTGGTGTTGAATTTGTCGACCCTTCGCCTGTCCATCTGTCTAAAACATAATTTAAACGATTCGCATCAGAAAGTGTTCTTTCGTAGTTGCGAACCATATCGTTACCAACTGAAGCAAAAGTGTAAACTGCAAAATCTAAGTTTTTATAGTTTAACTGAAGATTGAAACCCATTGTTGCATCCGGAATTGGATCTCCAATGTTTGTTTTATCTTTTGTATCGATTACGCCATCGCCATTAACATCTACATAGCGAAGATCTCCAGGCGCTGCATTTGCTCCTAAAGCTAGTTGTGATGGATGAGCATCAACTTCTGCCTGGTTTTGAAAAATTCCATCCGTTTTATATCCGTAGAAATACCCCATTGGTTTTCCAATTTCCATACGTGATGGAGCCGGCTGACCTACTCCAAAAGCACCGCCTTCTATAAATCCTGTTCGATTATTAACTTCAAGGACTTCATTTTTAAGGAAAGTAACATTATAACCTACACTAAATGAAAATGAATCTGAGAATTTATCTTTATAATCAATCGCAAACTCGACACCTTTGTTTCTAACAGATCCCGCATTTAAAGTTGGTGCACTTGCTCCCGGGGCACCTGTACCATTGATTCCTGAAACCGGAATGTTTGGTATTAATAAATCTTTTCTGGTATCGATGAAATAATCGGCAACGATGAAAACTTTATCATTTAAAACTTTTAAGTCTAAACCTACGTCAAATTTTCTAGCTTCTTCCCATTTTAAATCAGGATTCGGAACTTGTCCTGTTGCTGTTCCGTTTACTAAGTTTCCATCAAAAACATACGTTGCTTCTCCTGTTAAAAGTCCTAAATATCCATAATTTGGAATTTGGTCATTTCCTAAAGTACCGTAACTTCCTCTTAATTTCAAGAAACTAATAAATTTAGGCGTTCCAAAAAAACCTTCTTCAGAAACTACCCAACCTGCAGTAAATGAAGGAAAGTAACCCACTTTGTTTCCTGGACCAAATTTGGTAGAAGAATCACGACGAAGCATTCCTGATAATAAATACTTTCCTTTATAATCGTACTGAAGTCTTCCAAAATAAGATAATCTTCTTTGGTCGTAAACATATGAACTGTTTGTTAAAGTAGCTGAAACTCCTTTTGTTAAAGAAATATCGGCAAACTCCCAAGAGTTATTTGGAACATCAAAACCTGTTGCATAAAGCCCATTACCCCATTCTTTAAAAATAGTTGTACCAAGAGTTCCAGTAATATTATGAGAATCTGCAATTTTAGTATTGTAAGTTCCAAAAAGGTCAAATGAATAGTTATTATCATTTACAGCTCCCTGAGTAACTGAACTTCTTTGAACATCAAATACTTTCCCGCCGTAGCTAATTTGTTTTCCAAAAGTTTTAGATTCGCTGTTTGAAGTATTAAAACCAATAGAACTTGAAAGCGTGAATCCTTTGAAAATTTTATAATCTAAACCAAAATTTCCGTTCAGTTTTTTGTAATTGTAGTCATTATAAGTGTTTGCAATCTGTGCAAGCGGATTGATGATTTCTGTTCCTAAACCTGTTGTACTTGGCACTAAAGTAAATTCGCCATTTGCATCGTAAGGTTTTAAAGTCGCCGGAACGTTAAGTGCATTAAACAATACAGAACCCAATCCGTTTTCGTTTAATGTTTTTCTAGTGAAATACGTATAAATAACATTCGTTTTTAATTTGAATTTATCACTTAAATCTGCACTTAAACCAAGTCTTGCTGTATTTCTTAAAAAACCTGATTTATCTCCGCCAACAATACCTTCCTGATCTAAATGAGATCCACTGATAGAATAGGTAAGTTTATCTGATCCTCCGGAAATTGTCAAATCATTATTAATGATTGGCGCTTTTTGAAAAACCTCTTTCTGCCAGTCTGTTCCGGAACCTAGACCAGAAACATTTGGATAAGGAAGTGGTTTTCCGCCATTAGCATAACTTTCATTTAATAAAAGTGCATATTCTGTAGCGTTTAGAGTTGGTAATTTTCTTGAAGTTTCCTGAAAACCTGCATAACTATTAAACGAAACTCTTGTTTTAGAATTCTTTTTACCCATTTTAGTCGTTACCAAAATGATTCCGTTTGCTCCAATTGTTCCATAAATTGCAGCCTGAGCATCTTTTAAAACGGTAATAGTTTCGATATCATTTGGGTTTAAAATACCTAAGTCTCCAACATAGCCATCGATAATAACTGTTGGTCTGTTTTCACCATTTGTGGCTATACCACGAATACGAATATCCAGTGGTGCTCCCGGCGCTCCTGACTGCGTCGTAACGTTTACCCCTGAGATGGTTCCCTGCAAAGCCGTCTCGATTCTTGCTGGTTTCAAAATATCAAGTGTTTTGCTGTCTACTACAGACACAGCTCCGGTAACTTCTCTTTTCTTTTGGGTACCGTAACCAATAACAACGACTTCATCAAGAGATTTGGCGTCGTCGGCCATTTTTACAGTCATTTTAGTTCCAGAAATCACAACTTCCTGTGTTCTGTATCCTATATAACTAAAAATAACAGAAGAACCTTTTGGAACTCCAGATAACTTAAAAGATCCGTCAAAATCAGTGGTTGTGTTTTGAGACGAACTTTTAACTTTTACATTAACGCCAGGTAATGCTAATCCTGACCCATCTACTACCGTACCATTTACATCTATAGATTGCGCAAACGCAAAAGATGTACACAGTGATAGTACAATTAGTAATAACTTAGATTTCATAATTAGTTAGTTTTTATTGAAAGCTAAATTTATCTGTTCCCGTTATGAAAACGATAAAATTAACCTCAACAAAAAACATACATCATAAAAAAATCTAGTATTAATTTAGGATATCATAAAATATACCGCTGTATAACTATAATTTCGGAATGTTAATTTCTTTAACACTTATGCATTAAATTCACAAGAAAAGCATAATGTTGTGGTAATGTATAGTTTTTTTTAGCTGTTTTCTCAAATACTATACAGCCAAAATATATTCAACTAAACCGATTTCGTGCTGCAAATCCATTTTTTTACGCAAACGATACCTTTTTATCTCAACACTTCTAACCGAAATATTAAACATAGGAGCAATCTCTTTTGAAGATAGATTTAATCGAAGATAAGCACATAAACGCAGGTCATTTGGAGTTAATGCGGGATGCATTTGTTTAATTCTTTTTAAGAAATCCTTATCGGCATTGTCAAAAGCTTCTTTAAATACATTCCAAGAATCTTCCTCGGTAATGTTTTTATTGATGGTGCTAATTACAGATTTAATATTTGAACTGTCGTTTTGGGCTGTTTTCTTTAAATCTTCTTTGATAAAGGCCAATAATTCGTTTTTACTATTCAAACTCATTGTCGAGACTGCAAGTTCACGATTTTTATTATCAACATCCTGAGAAAGCTGCTCATTTCGTAATCGCATTAATTCCTGCTCATTTTCAAGTTCTTTAATTTCTAAGAGAAGATTGTTTTCTTCGATAAGCTTTTCTTTTTGCTTTTGATAATAGTTACGATAAGCTTTATTAATAAAATATCCGAGTGCTATCATTAAAAGTAAATAGATAAAGCATGCCAGATTTGTGAGATACCAGGGTTTCAAAACCACAAATGTATAAACGGCTGTATTTGGCAGAATGGTATTGGCATATTTTGCCCTTACTTTAAAAGTATATTTTCCCGGAGGCAGGTTTTTAAAATTTGCCGTTGCTTTTGTACTCCATTCGCTCCATTCGTTTTGAAAACCTTCTAATAAATATTGATATTCTGAATTTATATATTTATTGTATTCTGGAACTGTGTAATTGAGCGTAATGTTATTTTCATCATAACGAAAACTTCCTTCACTTGTAATACCTACATTTTTAAAGTTTTCGTTTTGTTTATTTATGGCGATATCAGTAATAAAAACGCTGTAGTTTTTAAAACTCAAATCATCAATATTTAAAGTATAATAACCATCAGTAGTTCCAATTAAATACGTTGATTTTGAAATTTGTGTAATATTTTCATAACCTAACATTGAATTGGTTAGCGAAGACGGAATCGGAATTATATTCTGTTTTAACTGATTACTTAATTTACTTGCCGAAAAATAATGAATGTAATTTTTAGAAAACAGCCATATTTTATTCGAATTATCAACAATTAATTTTCCCGATGTATATTCATCTTTTTCAAAAATCGAACTTAAAACGGTATCTTTTTCAAATTGTCTGGTTTTAGGATTTAATTTAAAAATTCCGCCTTTGTAAGCGTAATAAATTGAATTATTAAAAGTCGTTAAACTGGCACTGTTTCCTTTTTCTGGAGATTTATACGCATAAAAACCATGTGTTTTTAAAAGAGATTTATCCAGTTTTAATCTAAAAATTCCTTTGTATTCATGACTTACATAAACATCTAGGTTTTTTGTGATTTCGAAATAACGTGAAGAATAATCAAAGCCGTTAATCTTATTTATAAACATCCATTGATTATTTACTTTTTCTAAAACCGAAAGTCCATAATAATTTCCCTGAATTAATTGATTTTTATTTCCCGGAACTAGTTCAAACTTCCAGGTTCCCGAAGCTGAAAAAATATTTCTCGCCGAATCATTTGTTATAATAAAAGTTCCCGAATCATGTCCGCAAAAAAGCGTATTATCATACGTAAACAAAGACCAAACCTGACCTTTTGTCCCGTTTATAAATTTAAATTCAGCATTGCTTTGCGTTGGCTTACAAAACAACCCCTGATTGGTTCCAATGTATAACATTCCGTTAAAAACCGCCGATGCGTAAACCGTTCCCAAAACACCCGTATCATCAGTAAAACTATGTACAGGCGACTGAATATTGATACAGTTAATTCCATTATCAAGACCAACCCACAAATTTTGATCTTTATCTTCAAAAAGAGATAAAGCAGTATTGTTGCTAAGACCTTTACTTTGGGTTAAATGATATTTTAGTTTTCCTTTATCAGACAAAATAAAAACGCCGTTTGAAACTGTTCCCAAAGCAAAACTTCCATCCTGAAGACGCTGTGAGCTGTAAACAAAACTTGATTTTAATTCTGAGTCTACATCAGTAACAACTCTTGCAAGCGAATTTCCAACAAGTTTATAAATTCCGTCCAGCTGTGTCTGAATAAGTAAACCTTCATCGGTAGTTAGTACATTTGCAATCGTAAATTTCTTCAAAATAGGATTATCCGAAACTAATTTTGCTCTTCCGCTTTCAATTTCAAAAAGCCCTTCTTTTGTTGTTTGAAAATATATGGCATTTTTGGTCGCAAATGATTTTACGACACCATTTTTAGGAGCGATAATATTAAATCTTTTGCTTTTTGTATCATAAATATAAATGCGGTTTAAGGATTGAAACAGAATCCATTGGTCATATTTTAAGATATTCCAAAACTGCTCGTCATCCAGAATTTTATTCTTGATTTTATCACTCAGCGAAATATATTTTAATTTTCCATCTTCATTTCTGGTCCAGTAACCAAAATTCATATAACTACCCGTAAAGATTTTATTTCCAATAACTTTTACAGACCGAATAATCGTTTCGTTTGGACCTGGATACAATTGCCAGCTCGTTCCGTTATATTCTAAAAGTCCATCATTATTAGCAAAATATAAATAGTTTTCATCGTCCTGTGATATCATCCAACTTTGATTTCCGGCTCCGTAAACAGACGAAGAATATTTAACAATTGGAGGAAGTTCTTGCGCATACAACAAGAAATTCATTAAAAATAACAAGGTAAATAGTTTGGTTTTCAAGTTTGGTCAGGATTTTAAGGGTACTAAAACAGTTCTAAAATAGCATATTTTATACGGAAACCACAAATTTTTAGTAAAATAAAAGATTGTCATTTTAATTGTTAGAAAATCTATTGCATTATTAAATTGTATCCAGCGGTTGAAACCGCTGGGATACAATTTATATAACATTTCCTCAAAATATTCAAATATAGCCTGTGGTTTCAACCACAGGAAACGTATCGTAATGAAAATTTACAATTAAACCCATCACTCAAAACATGGTAATTCTGTTAAGATTTGGGACAATATCCTTAACAGAACTCTATTTAAAATTGATTACTTTTGTAAAAATTGACTTTTTTTATGCAAATTGATCTTTCTAAATTAGACCCGAAGCAAAATATTATAATAAAAGGCGCACAAGTACATAATTTAAAAAATGTAGATGTAGCCATTCCTCGAAACAAACTTGTTGTTATTACTGGGCTTTCAGGATCAGGAAAATCAAGCTTAGCATTTGACACTTTATATGCCGAAGGACAACGCCGTTATGTAGAAAGTTTATCTTCATACGCACGTCAGTTTTTGGGTCGTTTAGATAAGCCAAAAGTAGAATATATTAAAGGAATTGCGCCTGCTATAGCCATTGAGCAGAAAGTAAACACAACAAACGCACGTTCTACTGTTGGAACTTCGACTGAAATCTACGATTACATCAAACTTTTGTTTGCCAGAATTGGAAGAACCTATTCACCAATTTCAGGACAGGAAGTCAAAAAAAATACTGTTTCTGATGTTATTGCCGATGTAAAAACGCTAGAAATAGATAGTAAATGGCTTCTTCTCTCTCCTATCCATTTAGAAGAAGGACGCCAGCTGGAAGATAAACTAAAAATACTTTTACAACAGGGTTTTGCCCGTATTTTGGTAGATAATGAAATGGTACGTTTAGATGAGTTTTCTCCGGAAAATATTCATCAACTAGACAATAAAGATATTCTCCTTATCATTGACCGTATTGTCGTTAAGGAAGAGGAAGAATTCTACAATCGTCTCGCAGATGCTGTACAAACTGCATTTTTTGAAGGAAAAGGAATTTGTTATTTACAGGAATTAGGTACAAATAAACGTTTTTCATATTCAAACAATTTCGAATTAGACGGCATTACTTTCCTTGAACCAAACGTTCATTTATTTAGCTTTAATAATCCTTACGGTGCTTGTCCGGTTTGCGAAGGTTATGGAAATATTATTGGTATCGATGCTGATTTAGTAGTTCCTAATACTTCATTATCTGTTTTTGAAAGTGCCATTTATCCATGGCGCGGCGACAGTATGAGCTGGTATAAAGACGAATTGGTAAAACATGCTTACAAATTCGATTTCCCAATTCACAAACCTTATTTTGAACTTACAGAAGATCAAAAAGATTTAATCTGGACTGGAAATCAATATTTTCAGGGATTAAATGATTTCTTTAGAGAACTTGAAGAAAAGAATTATAAAATACAAAATCGTGTAATGCTTTCGCGTTACCGCGGAAAAACAAAATGCCACGCCTGCCGCGGAAAACGCTTACGCGAAGAAGCTTCGTATGTTAAAATTGGCGGAAAAACAGTTTCAGATTTAGTTGATCTTCCAATTAGACATTTAGTTACTTTTTTCAAAAATCTTGAACTAAATGTTTACGAACAGCAAATCGCAAAACGTTTAATGGTCGAAATCAATAATCGTTTGTCATTTTTGACCGAAGTTGGTTTAGACTATTTAACCTTAAATAGAAATTCTTCTACGCTTTCAGGAGGAGAATCGCAGCGTATCAATCTTGCTACTTCTTTAGGAAGCAGTTTAGTTGGTTCAATGTACATTCTCGACGAACCAAGTATTGGACTTCATCCAAAAGATTCTGAGCGACTGATAAAAGTACTGCTTTCACTTCGTGATTTAGGAAATACGGTAATTGTTGTAGAACATGACGAAGATATCATGAAAGCGGCCGATATGATTATTGATATTGGTCCTGAAGCCGGAACTTTTGGAGGTCAATTAGTTGCTCAGGGAACTTATCCTGAAATTCTAAAATCTGATTCGCTTACTTCAAAATATCTTAATGGTGATTTAGAAATTTCAGTTCCTAAGAAAAGAAGAAAATTCAAAAATCATATTGATATTATTGGCGCGCGAGAAAATAATCTTAAAAATATTAATGTTACTTTTCCTCTCGATGTTTTAACAGTAGTAACCGGAGTTTCAGGAAGTGGAAAAAGTACCTTGATTAAGAAAATTTTATTTCCGGCGATGCAGAAAAAACTGGAAAATGCTTCAGAAAAAGCGGGGCAGTTCAGTGAACTTTCGGGATCTTTTTCGCAGATAAAACATATCGAATATGTAGATCAAAACCCTATCGGAAGAAGTTCAAGATCGAATCCGGTAACATATATAAAAGCTTATGATGACATTCGTGATTTGTATGCAAAAGAAAAATTATCTAAAATAAGAGGTTATCAGGCAAAACATTTCTCTTTTAATGTTGATGGAGGCAGATGCGAAACTTGTAAAGGAGAAGGTTCTATAAACGTCGAAATGGTATTCATGGCCGATGTTTCTTTACCTTGTGAAACCTGTGGAGGAAAACGTTTTAAAAAAGAAATTCTGGAAGTTACTTTTGATAATCAAAACATCAACGATGTTCTTACAATGACTATTGATGATGCTATTGCTTTTTTTGAAAAGAATAAACAATCAAAAATCACTCAAAAATTACAGCCTTTACAAGATGTTGGTTTAGGTTATGTTCAATTAGGACAATCTTCTTCTACTCTTTCTGGTGGTGAAGCACAGCGTATTAAGTTAGCTTCGTTTTTAGTAAAAGGGGCTACAAAAGATAAAGCTTTATTTGTTTTTGATGAACCTACAACGGGATTACATTTTCACGATATTAAAAAACTATTGGCTTCTTTTGATGCTTTAATCGAAAAAGGACATTCTATAATTGTTATCGAACATAATTTGGATTTAATAAAATGTGCCGACTGGATTATAGATTTAGGTCCCGAAGGTGGAGAAAACGGCGGACATTTATTAGCTGCCGGAACACCAGAAGATGTCGTAAAAATAAAAGAATCCGTTACAGGAATTTATTTGAAAGAGAAACTATAAAAATTGAGTTGAAAATATTTCAAAAAAAAATAGCCATAAATTACAAACTTCAAGAATGTAATTTATGGCTAAAATATTTTAAGTGAAAAAGTTTATGCAACTAAACATTTTTCTTCAAAAGGAAAACCATCTTCGTCAATGGCTACTAACACCTTTTTTTGTTTGGATGCCTCGAACGTTAAATACAGCCAGGCGAATGACCATAATCCGAGGGTTAAACAAAAAATCATGAAATTTAAACTGTGGTTAACTACTTTTCCCCCTTTAGAAAGGACCGCAAAAAGTAATTCATCATTTCTCTCTTCTAGTGTAAATCCGTTATGTACCTTATTAGATATCATATTAGAAAACACCTGTACACTTTGTTCCTGACTTAGCTTACTGCTTTTCATAATCATTTGTTTGGTTTTGTCTGCATGTGATACTTTAAATTTAACAATTGGGATAGCGAGTTTAATTTGAAATGACATTAAGACATCAATTTATTGCACTTTCGTGAATATTTTTCAGACTGTCAATGAAGAGATGTAATAAAAATCTACATAAAATTAAATTTAATTAATTACATTACAAAACAAATGAAAGAAAAATTTTAAGATTCCTTTCACATTTTCCAAATATTAAAAAAAGCCTAGCTTTTATTCTTGATATTAAAAAAAGGCGGTTCGTAATCGCTTTTTAGATAATTTTCAGGTATTGTTGTTGTATTTCCGTCTCTTAGAGCGTTATAATGCGGAGACATAATCTCGATTCCGGCAGCATTAAACGAATCCTGAATATTTTGATGAAGTGAAGAATAAATCCTTGGCTGTTTATTAGGTTCTTTTGTATAGACATTGATTTGATACGAAACATAAAAATCATCTAAGCTTGTTTGAAGCACAAATGGCACTGGTGTTTTTTCCGTCAATTCAGTATTTAAAGCTGCGTCTATTAAAGCATTGTGAATATCTTTCCACGGAACGTCATAACCAATCGTTACGGTGGTATGAATTAACAAACCATCTTTAGACTGCTGTGCATTTGCAGAAAAATTGGTTGAGGTACTCGAAAGTATAGTTGCATTTGGAATCGTAATATCTTCAAATTTTGTTGTTCTTATTCTGGTTACCAATGCTGTTTTCTCGATTACTTCTCCGCTTACATCACCAATTTTAATAAAATCACCAATTTTAAACGGACGCATATAGGTGATAACCAAACCTGCAACCATATTGGCAATCGCATTTGAAGAACCTAATGAAAATAAAATTCCAACGAATACTGAAACTCCTTTAAAAATATCAGAATCTGATCCTGGCAGATACGGAAAAATAATGACCAGCATAAAAGCATATGCCAAAAACCTAATTATATTAAATGTCGGCTTTGCCCAATCACTGTAAAAACCATCCACTTTTATGTTTTCTTTATTGATTTCGTCAACAAAAAACTTAACTATTTTAAGTGAATATCTGAAAATTAAAATAATAACAATGATTGTAAAAAGGTTGGGCAGAAAATCAACAAATCCAAAAAAGGCCGCTTTTATTGGAGTTAGTGTCCATTTTAATATTGTTGCCGTGTAAGCCTGAGTTGCCGGAAAAATATTAAAAAGCAGCGGAAGCGTTAAATAGGTCAGTAAAATAAATGCAATTATTTTTAAGATGTCAATAACTCGTGTTGTTACATATTCCTGCTTTTCAGGAGTTAAAATATTGATGTTATTATATTTAAATCCTTTAAAAAATGTTTCTCTTCTTATTGAAAAATAGGATTTTATTTTGTTGAAAACTTTAGATACTAAAAATAAAACAAGGCTTAATATCAGAATCAATAAAGCGGTAAAACCAATTCTTTTTGGTAAAAGTGAATGGTTTTGGTTTTGATATATAACCGCATTTCTAATTACTTTAAAATTACGTTTTACAATCTCATCAGCTGTCTTATTTTCAGCTTTTGCATCAGATTGTAATACTGACATAAGAATGAAATCATTTTTATAGACAATATCAAAACTTATATCAGATGGAACTATTTTTAAGGAATCTGGTCTAAAAATATCATCTTCATAAAGGGATTTTATTTTTGCAGTAATTGCTTTTGCACGATTCTCAGCAGAAAAAGATCCAACATTATTATACACATAGAAAAGTGTGTCTTTAAAAGGAGTTACCGGAAAACCTTTTGGCTTTAGTTTAACTTCGCTTTTTTCAGGATTTTTATTTTTCTGGTTTTGTGCAGAAGAAATAAAATACATTGAACTAACAAAAAACACCAACAAACAAAGTAATTTATTTTTCATATTCAATTAGAAATAAGTTAGTTATACTTCTAACAAATATAAAAACAAATTAGATTGGAAATTAAATTACTTCTTTGCTTATCTTAAATTTTAATTCCGATTTTTCTAAGAACAGCATCGATAACTTTATTAATATCCGGAGAAATATTAAACTTATAATTTAGATAAACATAAAGAATAGTTACTAAAATAGATTTTAAAGCTATGCTTATGAGCTGGAAAAAAGGAAATTCCCAAAAATAAAATGCCAGGAATAAAACAAAAGTAAGCAGCATTGATGAAAGCGTTTCTTTTGTAAATGGGTACAAATGAAGCTTTTTTACAACAAAAAGCAGCTTGGCTAAACTGTACAAGGTAATAGATAATAACGTAGCAAAAGCTGATCCGAAAATTCCAAAAATCGGAATAAATATCATGTTTAGAATTACTGTTAAAACAACCAGCATTAATCCTAAATACAATACCATTCGGTAATATTTGGTATTAAAAATGATCGCATTGTTGTTTCCTAAAATTAAATCAAAATATTTAGATAAACCAATCATAAACACAACCGCAATACCACCGCTGTATTCTTTTGGAACCAATTCGTATAATTGATTAATATTTACAAAAATGCAAAGCATTACAAAACCACCTACAATCTGCAGGTTTATAGAAGTCTTTTTATAAAGATCGTTCAATTCATCATGCTTGTTTTCGTGCATTAATTTGGCCGTAATAGGATACACAATTTGATGCATCGCCCGACTAGGAACCGAAATTACCAGAGCAATATAAGTAGCAACAGAATAGAATGCAATATTCTCAATCTGCATATATTGGTTTAATATCATTTTATCCCCATCCAAAAGCAAATTGGCAACACTTCCTGATAATATAATGTAAAAAGTATATATCAATATATCTTTTGTATTTGCTGGTATTGTAAACTGAAATGTTGGTTTCTGAATACTAAATGCATATAACATTGTTATTAAAAATGCTAAAAAATATAGACCTGCAGTTGCATACACAAATCCTTCTACACTTAGCCAATCGTAGTAAACACCTATTAATAGAAATAATGAAAACAATCGTAAACCTACTTCTTTTACAAAGTTGCCAAAAACAGAATACATATTTACTCGCAGCCAGGCATAAAAAATTTCAAAATAGGCCATACACAATCCTATAAATGGTATTAGCCATATATAACTTTTTACAATTGCATTCTTTTTTGATACAAAAAATAAAATCTCGTCATAAAAGACAAGACCAATCAGTAAAAGGGGTATAATTAGGAATAACGGAAATAAAACAGTAAAAGATAAAAAACGGGATTTTTCTTCTTCTGTCTGGTATTGCGAATAAAATTTAACCAATGTATTTTGCATACCAATGGCAAATAATGGCATAATTACATTGGCGGCAGATGTTATATAATTCGTTAAACCATAATAAGTTGCACCCAGAAAAAATGGGTACAAATAAAGTGTGTTTATGGCTCCTATTGCGAAACCTATATACGTAATAACAGTATTTTTAAAAGACTGGTTTAAAACAATACCCATTTTTTTATTTTAGATTGTAGAGTTCAGATTTTTTTATTGGATTATCGATTTTAATCTTACTCCTGAATCAATTGTGCTAATTGTTTCGTTAGGTTTTTTCTTGAATATTGCTGTAAACCAACACCATTAGCTTGTAAATTTCCTTCCAAAAATTGATTATAAAAGCCCAAAATTACACTTTTTAACTTCGCTTTTTCTGAATAATCAAAAAATACGCCTGTATTGGTTTCTTTTATTATATCGGCAAAATCAGAACCTTGTGGCCCAATCGCTATTATTGGTCGATTTGAAACCATATATTCAAACAATTTTCCGGGAATGATACTTTTAGTATCTTCTGAATTGATTTCTATTAAAAGCAAAACCTGAGACTTTTTTTGATGTGCAATTGCCTCGTTATGCGAAACGTACCCTAAAAGATTTAAATAATCATTCAGTTTAAATTCGTCTACAGAATCCAAGACTTCCTGACTCACTGCTCCAATTAGTTTAATTTCTAAATGCATTTTAAAATCAGGAATTTCCTGAAGCAGTTCTACCAGACATTCCCATAGAAACTTAGGATTTCTGTCTGATAAAAAAGAACCGATATGAGCAAGTGTGAATTTTGTGTCTAAAGTTTGTTTTTCGACTTTTTCAATATCGTAACCATTTGTAATTACAGAAATTGGTTTATTAGTAATCGCCTGAAATTCTGCTTTTGTAGTTTTACTGGTAACTATAATAGTATCTGTAGAATTAAGAACTGTATACTCTAATTTTTTATGTTTTTTAGCCGCATAATTAGACAAACGCAGTGCTTTATGATACCCAATAGTTGTCCACGGGTCGCGGAAATCGGCAAACCATTTTACATTTAGTTTTTCTTTTAATTTTAAACCTATTAAATGTAAACTATGCGGCGGTCCCGAAGTAACAATAGTATCAATATCATTTTCTTTGATGTATTTCTCAAGATAAGAAACAGAAGGTTTTACCCAAAAAACACGGGCATCTGGAATAAATAAGTTGCCTCGTACCCAAAGAAAAGCTTTATCTAAAAAAGTCTGCTTTTTTTTGTGTGGAAAAATTCCGGAACTGATTTTCTTGGTTTTATTTTTTGAAAAAACAGAAGCCAGTTGATACGGCTCCCAAATTTTATTTTTAAGAACAATTACTTTATCTGATATTTCGCTTACCAAACCTTCGTCAACAATTGGATATGTTGGGTTTTCAGGAACATACACAATCGGCTCAACGCCAAAATCCGGCAGATACTTTGTAAATTTCAACCAGCGCTGTACTCCCGGTCCGCCTGCTGGAGGAAAGTAATACGTTATAATTAAGAGCTTTTTTTGTTCCAAGGAAAATCGTTTATTGTTAAAAAGTGTAAGTTTATTTCAAAGCAAATCTATTATAAACTTTATATATGATATAAATTAAAAGTAAGATGTTTAAAACTATCCAAAAATTATAAAATCCCCAGACAATTTTATATTCCGTTTTCATGCTCGAAAAGCTAAAATATTCTCCTTGACTTTCATTATAAAAGTCATCATATCCCATTATAAAAATTCCACAGAAAATAAATACTGCTAAGTCTAAAAAGATAAAAAGAACAACTTTAATAATCTTCAATAACATTTCTTATCTGAGACTGATTACTGCAACTGATTACTAAACAATCTCTTTCTTTCAAAATAAATTCCACCCGCCAAAAGCAACAGCATTCCAATAGAACTAATTAAATTGATTGTCCCTCCAGTTTTAATAATCTGAGGTTCAAACTTAAATTCGATTTTATGTTTTCCGCCCGGAATTTCCATCGCTCTTAAAACATAATCAACAGGAAAATGATCTGTCAATTTACCATCAATATAAGCGTTCCAGCCATTTTTATAATAAATTTCCGAGAAAACTGCTAAGCCGTCTTTTGCATTATCAGATTCGTATTTAATATAATTTGGCTTGTATTGAACAACTTTAATAGTGCCGGTTGTATCCCATTGTTTTTTCATGCGTGCATTTTGAAATTTACTTTCATGTTCATGAACATTAAAAACAGCTACTTTTTTAGTATCAATATGATCCAACGCTTTCATTACATCATCTGGTTTATTCACCAATTTTACTGTGCTTACAAACCATGCATTTCCATTTGCATCTGGATTAATTGTTGGTATAGGCGCGCCTGTCGTATCTCTCTGAATTACATACTTAACATTTAACATATTAAGTATTTCAAGATTCATTGGTTTGGTTTTATTTGCGATTTGATAATCAAATAATTGTTGCATTCTTCTTGGTTTTGCAGCATGATACCCCCCAATAGAATGGTGAAAATACGAAGCTGTTGCGCTTGACATGTTTCCATCCATATCGAAAACTCTGTAATGAGTTGTGTCTTCTAAAATTTTAGCATCTGCCGGCGTTTCCTGAAAAGGAGCAGCAATCTGAACCGGACTGACAAAATCTTTTGCAGATACATATTTTTTATCTACAAAAAACAAATCAAAAATCATCAAAAGCGCAACAATTACCAAAGTTGTGGTTTGTGAAAATTTATTTTTTATAAATAACCATAAAACTCCAAATGTCACTATGATGAAGAAACCTGAACGAAGTAAATCTGCAGAATATAAAGACATTCTGTCTTCTCTAAGAGCATCAACAAATGCTGCACCGTAGTTTTTTAAAAAATAATTATCATTACTTCCTGAAAAGTGGAAAGAACCTTTTGCAATTATTAAAATTGCGATAACTCCCAATCCAAAAACTCCTGTTTGAATAAGTGCTTTTTGTTGTAGTTTCGGCTCTTCTTTTGCTTTAAAAAACGATTGAATTCCCATAACAGCAAGGACAGGAAAACATAATTCTAAAATTACCTGAATTGATGATACTGCTCTAAATTTATCGTACATAGGTACGTAATCGATAAAAAAGTCCGTTAATAACGAGAAATTTTTTCCCCATGAAAGTATTAACGAAAATAATGCCCCTGAAAGAAAAACATATTTAATTTTTCGATCATCAATAAATAAAGCCAAAACTGCCAGAAAAAACACAACAATACCAATATATGCAGGCGCAGCTACAATAGGCTGATCTCCCCAATACGTTGGTACTCCTGACGCATATTCAGCAGCTTGAGACGGAGAAGCTCCCTGCTCAATAGCAAAAGAATACATACGGCTATCAGGCCCAAGGTTTTCATGATTAGAACCTCCAAAAAGCCTAGGAGCGATAAGATTGAAACTTTCTGCAATTCCATAGCTGTATTCTGTAATATACTCTCGGCTTAAAGCGTTTTCATTTTCTTTTTTAGTCCCGTCAGGATTAAAAGTTAATTCACTGTTACTGCGCGTACTAAATTTAGCATATTCGCTTGTTGCCAGCAAATTTCCGGCATTTACTCCAATGGCAAAAATTCCGGCTGCTGCCAATGTTCCAATAGCAGTCAAAAGCGGCTTATATTCTTTATCTTTTATAAAATTGAAAGTAAAATAACCTGAAAGTATCAATAAGAAAATCAATAAATAATAGGTCATTTGAAAGTGGTTAGCATTAACTTCTAATGCAACCGCAAACATCGTGAGTAAACCTCCCCAAATATATTTTTTCTGAAAAACGAGTATAAAACCGGCAATAACAAGCGGCATATAAGCAATTGCATGTGCTTTTGCATTATGACCAACACCAAGAATAATGATCAGATAAGTAGAAAAACCAAACGCAATCGCGCCTATAAAAGCTTTTAAAGGATCTGTTTTAAGAACTAATAACAAACCATAAAAACCTAAGAAATATAGAAATAAATAATCTGCCGGGCGTGGTAAAAAACGTAAGACATCATCTATTTTTCCAACAAAATCATTTGGATAGTTTGCCCCTAATTGATAAGTCGGCATGCCGCCAAAAGCAGAATTTGTCCAGTATGGCTCTGAATGTTCAGCAGCTCTAAAGTCATTTTGCTCTTTGGCCATTCCGGTATATTGTGCAATATCTGACTGGAAAATTTGTTTTCCCTGCAGAACCGGATAAAAATAAATTAATGAAACGAGAATAAAGCCCAAGATTACAAGGGCGTGCGGATAAAATTTATTTACTATTTTCAATTTTGGCTGGTTTGGTTAAATGATGAATCCTCCTTTAGTTTTAGGATGCAAACTTAATCTATTTCTTCGTAATCAACATAATCACCTACTTTTTTGGTTTCGCGTGATTTTTTAGCATTTGTAGTATCTATGATTATTTCGTCGTTGTTGTTATTACGAGTTTTTTGCCATGTATCCTGGCTGTATTGCTGTTGTTGTTTCTGAAAATTTTCTCCTGCTTTCTCAACCGCTTTTTTAACCAAAACAGGCAAAAAGATTTGAGCTAAAAATTTAAAAATATAATAAAACGCAATAATCCACATTATCGTTTTAAACAAATTTGTAAAAGATGCTTCTTGCATGATCATATAATTTTTTTCCAAAATTAGTAAATCCGTTGTTTAAAAATAAAATATGAATCTTAAATAAATAATAAAATATGTACATTTGAAATACGTTATAGCTTTTTAATCAAAAAATACATTTATGTTGAAAATTAAAAACTTACTCTTTTTATCTCTCTTCTTTGTACCACAAATTTTCTTTGCACAATACACTGATGTGATTAATTCAAACCGTCCGGGAGAAACCATGTCTGCTTATGCAGTTGGAAAATCAGTGATTCAGGGCGAAATTGGTGTTTATGGCATTAAAGAAAAACACGATTTATTAGATTATGACGCTGCTGGTTTTGGAACCGATTTAAGTATTCGATATGGCGCTTTTCTTGAACAGCTTGAATTTATTCTTGATGTTCAATATCAAATGGAAAACTTCGATACGCCATATACAAGCTATAAAAAGAATAATTTTAGACAAACTGTTTTAGGTGCCAAATATCTTATTTATGATCCTTATAAAAACTATAAAGACGAGCCGAATATTTATAGCTACAAGGCCAATCACAGTTTTAAATGGCGCGAATTAATTCCTGCTGTTTCTATATTTGCCGGAGCCAATTTTGTTGGTGCAGATAATCCTTATTATTTTTCTCCAGACGGCGCAATTTCTCCAAAAGTTGCTTTAGTGACCCAAAATTTATTTGGAGGAGGTAGATGGGTTTTTGTAACCAATATTATTGCTGATTATATTGGAACTGATTATCCTAGTTATGGATATATCTTAACTTTGACTCATGGATTTAATGACAAGTGGTCTGGTTTTGTTGAAAATCAAGGCTATAAAAGTGATTTTTACAGCGATGCAATTGTCCGCGGCGGCGCAGCCTATCTCTTATCTCCAAACATGCAGATTGACGCTTCTATAAGTACAAATTTCAAGAATACACCATCTATTTTATATGGCGGATTTGGTTTTTCATGGCGATATGACGGATGGTACAAGGAAAAACAAATCGCTAATAAGAACAAAGACAAAGCGAAGAAAAACTCTGATAATAAGGAAAATATAGATTATCAGGAAAAAGAAAGAAAACGTAAAGCTAAGTATGAGTAAAAGATTTATACGAAAAAACATAAGATAAAGTTTTTTCGTATAGAAAAAATCTTATATTTGAAATTCACATTTTTAACAAAAAATTTCAAGTATGATGCAATTTTACTCAATTAATTTCAAAAAGTCAAACTTATTTTTCAAATCATTTACACTTCTTGCAGTGTTTCTTCTTTTTTCGTGTGAAAATGAAAAATACGATTTAGGTAATAAAAGTCAAAGTCAAAAAAGCGAATTTGAGGTAAAAAATGGTAGACTTCATTTTCCTTCAAAAGAATCCTTTGCACAGTTATATAATGAATATGTCAACTTATCAGAAGATAAATTAAATGACTTATTGATACCACTTTATAACAAGGGCTTTCTTTCTTTAAGACCAATTGTTACTGAAAAAAACGAAGAAATAATTTTCAACCTTTATAAAGAAAAATTAAACTTAGAAAGACCTAGAGACAGAACCTCAAAAAATGCAGGCGAAGTTACAACTGCACCTACTGAACCACCTGTTTTTGATGATCCGCTTGGACCAGTAGATTTTATTGGAGATGATACTTTTGCAGGTTTCTTGAATATTGATGGAGAGATACAAATTGGTGAAGATATATATAAATATACTGATGTAGGTTTGTTCATTGTTGACGAAACAGAATATACTACTCTTGAAGATTATTTAGGCTCTGAAAGTATTTCTAGTGATCCTTTTATAGAAACTGAACTTCAAGTTAGAGTAGATGTAACTCTTTTACTTCCTGAAAACTATCCAACTCCAATAGGAGCAGGAAAAATTGTATATTACAGACCATCAAATTATCAATCTAATACTTCCAGTTCTACATATAGTAGTCCGGTTGCGGGATCAGCAGTGGCTAACGATCCAAACTATTATTCATTTTTAAGCAATTTAAGCAGCTGTGACCCTAAAAGTGGCTTATTTGGCAATTTATTTGGAGATAATGATGTATGTATAGATCAATACGAAAGTAAAAGACGAGTAAAAACAAAAGCCTTTAACTATAACTATTTTCTTGTTTACCATATGGGGGTTAAATGCGTTCATCAATTTAAAGGATGGACTGGTTTTTGGCGTGTAGAAGCAACAGATGAAATTAGACTGGTAGTCGAAGCTGCTCAATTTGAATATGATGTTGACAAATTATTAGGGAATTCTGAAATTAATAACAATGCGCAGATTAAGGAATTTTATTATGAAGATAAAAAATTAACATATGGTCCAAATACAATTACTGTCGGAGGAGCATATGGATTTACATTTACTGATTTAAATCATTCTTCTTTACCTCAGATTTTTCAAAATACAGGCCAGGGATTGTCATTTGAATGGTTTGGAACAGGATTAAATTCATTAGATAATTTAATTCAAAATGAAATAAATTCAAATTTGAATGCTAAAAAATTAAATGAGCATTTTTATAACTATGCCTATAATGAAGCTAAAAGTATAATACAACAAGCGCAAAACAGTTCGTACACACCTCCTGCAAATAGAACTTTTGGTGCTAAATTTCCTGAAAATGGTAAAATCCTTATCCAAAAATCTGTTGTAGATCAAGGTTTAAATATTGGAGTTAGAGAAAAAACATTTGATTGGGGAGCTGAAATTAGATTCAATGCTAAATCTTCTGGAGGTGGACCTTGGAAAATTACAGGAGGAGAAGGATCTGTTTTAGCCAGACCAAAAAACTTTAGAGTAAAAATTATTGGCGCCGCAAGAAAAGGGACAAGTTGGCATGGAAGTAAGTTTAGTGTAGGTATTGACTAATTTTATTAAATTTTTAATTCATATAAATTAAACTATTGCAATAAATTAAATGAAAAAAAACGCCTTAATTCTGCTGCTCTCTTTACAGTTAACATCTTGCGCATTTCCATCATATACTTTTCAAGATCAAAAAATGCAAACTGGAATAGATTTCAGCAGCGGAAAATGGTTATTAAACGGTATTGATTCTCCTTATAAAATTAATGACAAATTAACTAAACTTGCAATAAATGACTTTGATAAGCTAATAAGAACGAATTTAAACTATGCTCCAGTAACTAAGGGACTTCTATTACCAAAAAACATTCCGTTTAATCCAAATTTAACTGAACTAAAGAATTTAAAACTTGGAAATGATTTTGATTATTTTATAAACTTAAAAGCTAAAGTTCTTAAAGATGAAATTGGAGTTATTGATTTTACTGTAACAAATAGTTTAAAGGAAAGTTATAAAAATGAAGTTGAAATTGAGATTGAAATATATGATTTGAATAATTCTGAAATAATTTATTCAAAAACAATAAAAGGTTCTGTCGAAATATCAAAAAATTCTCAAGACTTTTATATAGCTAAAACCACAGATGGTCTAATTTTAGGAGCTTATAAAAAATTAATAAGGGATATAAATAAAAAGTCAATTTAATAAAATTCACTTCTATGAAACAATCAATTTTTATTTTTCTGTTTTGCTTAATCATTCAAATTAACTATTCTCAAAACAGCGGAGTAGAAAAATCAATATTTAATATCCAAACTGGCTTTTTAGGAGTTTGGGTAAATAATGAACTTCGTTTATCAAACCAAATCAGTTTAAGAAGTGAAATTGGTTTAGATGCAGGGCTTAGAGGTTGCTCAGATTGTGATACAAAATATGCGTTGGCTCCTGTTATTACTTTAGAACCAAGATGGTATTACAATATAAATAAACGAATTTTACAAAATAAAGGAAGCAATAATAGTGCTAACTTTTTAACATTAGCAATTAAATATCACCCAGATTTGTTTGTGATTTCAAATACAGATAATACATATGTATCTAATCAAATAGCGTTTATACCAAAATGGGGAATAAGAAGAAATATAGGAAATAGTAATTTTAACTATGAAGCAGGAATTGGAATTGGTTACAAGTATTATATTGACGAAAAACAGTTTGAAACAGCTGCAGATTTACATCTTAGAATTGGATACACGTTTAAATAAATAATAAAGAAAGCCCATTCAATTGGGCTATTTTTATACAAATCTTTTTTGTTCAATTAAAGATAACTATATTCGTTCTTAAATATAAATAACAAAAACTCAACAAATAAAATCTTAAATGATTACAATCAAAGAAGCTAAAACTAAAAAAGAACTTACCGAATACATAAAATTTCCGTTCTCACTTTATAAGGATAATCCATATTGGGTTCCTCCTATTATTGCCGACGAACTCGAATCGTTTGATAAAACTAAAAATCCGGCTTTTGACAATGCTGAAGCTTATTTCTATTTAGCTTATAAAGACAATAAAATTGTTGGACGAATTACAGCTATTATAAACTGGGCAGAAGTTAATAACCAGCATAAAAGAAAAGTTCGTTTTGGGTGGTTTGATGCTATTGATGATATTGAAGTTTCAAAAGCGCTTCTTGAAAAAGTATATGAATTAGGCCAAAAACATAATCTGGAACATGTCGAAGGTCCAATGGGATTTTCTAATTTAGACAAAGTTGGTGTTCTAACCGAAGGTTATGATCAGCTTGGAACTATGATTACATGGTACAACCATCCTTATTATGTAACTCACTTAGAGCAGCTTGGTTTTGAGGTTGAAAAACAGTATATCGAAAGTATTTTTCCTTTTTCGAACGTTAAACCGGAATTTTTCCAAAAAGCGCAGGCTTTGATTAAAAAACGTTACGAATTAAAAGCACTCAATTTCAGCAAAACAAAAGACATTATGCCTCATGTAGACAAAATGTTTGATTTGTTTAATGAAACCTATGCTAAATTAGCTTCTTTTGTAGCCATTTCGGATGTACAAAAAGAGTATTTTAAAAAGAAATACATAAGTTTTATAAATCCCGAATACATCAAATTTATCGTAGATAAAGATGATAATCTCGTAGCGTTTAGTATTGTAATGCCAAGTTTTGCTCAGGCTTTACAAAAAGCAAAGGGAAAACTTTTTCCATTTGGTTTTATTCATCTTCTAAAAGCAAAAAGAAAAAGTAAAGATGTCGTATTTTATTTAATTGGCGTTCATCCGGAATATCAAAATAAAGGTGTAACTGCCATTATTTTTGATGAATACTATAAAACATTTTCTGAAAAAGGAATTCAAAACTGCATTCGAACTCCAGAATTATTAGAAAACAATGCCATTCATTTACTTTGGAAAAACTTTGATCCCACTATTCATTGCCAGAGAAAAACTTATTTGAAGTATTTATAAGTTTTCAGTGGCAGTTCTCAATTTTCATAATGAAGATAAAAAATATACCATAAAATTATGTGATGAGTGTAATAGTGAATTTTACAAAGAAATCTCAAGTATGGAAAATTTATGCCCTGAATGCAGTCATATTTTATATGGGTGCAAAAATCGCGAACATATCTTTGTAAATCAACGGTGTGCAAAATGTTATTGGAATAGAAATTCCAGCGATTATATCAATACGATTAAGAATCAAAAGTAAATTCTTTAATACAAAAAATCCATTCGCCCCCAAAACGAATGGATTTCTTCATTAATAACAATTCATTACTCCACTTTGCAATCTATTTTGGTCAGCGCATTTTTCTGATCAAATTTTAGTTTTGTTTTATCTTTAAATGAAACCTTATCATTGGCTTGAACAATATCTCCATATCCTTCAATAAAAGTTCCGTCTTTTTGTAGAAAAACAACCTCTCTTACCGATGAAACTCCTTCAGACATAAAAGTATAATCGGCAACAAGAGTATCACCTTTCATATTACCAATAAGAGTTCCTTCATTTTTATCTTTCCCTACTAAATTGTAGCTTAATTTTCCGTTTACTTCCTGATGAGAGTTTACATTAAAACTCATTTCGATAACGCTTCCGTTTGATCTCCATGCATAACATTGATCTCCTGCCGGCTCTACAATTTCAGCTTCTTTTGGCGGACTTGGTGTAATTTGTACCGGTTCTGTTGTAGTGGTTTCTTTTTTACAAGAAACGAGAACCGTCAGAATAAGGGTCGATATTGTTAATACTTTTTTCATAATGCTGTTTTTTATTTTGTGATTATGAAATAAAGTTACCTTAAATAAAAAAAATCCATTCGTATAACAAATGGATTTTTTTACATAATTTCCACTTAAGGAAATTTATTTTATAAGTAATTACGAAACATCTACTGTAGTACGTTCTGCAATTTCTTTATAAGTTCCGTTAACTAATTTCTCGCGAATAGCTTCAAAAGCAGTTAAGGTTTCATTGATATCTTCTAATGTATGAGAAGCTGTTGGAATCATTCTTAACAAAATAATTCCTTTTGGAATAACAGGATAAACAACAATAGAAAGGAAAATACCGTAGTTTTCTCTTAAATCGTTTACCATTACCATCGCTTCAGGAATACTTCCTTCTAAATAAACCGGAGTAATACAAGTATTTGTATCTCCAATATTAAATCCTTTTTCTTTTAAACCACTTTGAAGAGCATTTACATTTTCCCAAAGTTTATCCTTTATTGAAGATGAATTACGCAGTAACTCTAAACGTTTCAATGAACCAATTGTTTGGATCATTGGTAATGCTTTTGCAAACATTTGAGAGCGTAAATTGTATTTTAAGTAATCAATAACTGTTTTATCTGCAGCCACAAAAGCTCCAATATTTGCCATAGATTTTGCAAAAGTAGAGAAGTAAACATCAATATCATCCTGAACTCCCTGCTCCTCACCTGCTCCGGCACCAGTTTTACCAAGTGTACCAAAACCGTGTGCATCATCTACTAATAAACGGAAATTATATTTTTTCTTTAATGCTGCGATTTCTTTTAATTTTCCCTGCTGTCCTCGCATTCCAAAAACACCTTCGGTAATAAATAAAATACCTCCGCCTGTTTCTTCGGCCATTTTAGTAGCACGCTGCAGGTTTTTTTCCATACTTTCAAGATCATTGTGCTTGTAAGTAAAACGTTTTCCCATGTGCAGACGAACACCGTCAATTATACATGCATGAGAATCTACATCGTAAACAATAATATCATTTTTAGTAACCAAAGCATCAATAATAGATACCATTCCCTGATAACCAAAATTTAACAAATAAGCTGATTCTTTCATAACGAAAGAAGCTAATTCATTTTCTAATTGTTCGTGGTAAGTTGTGTGTCCAGACATCATACGAGCTCCCATCGGATACGCTGCACCAAATTGAGCTGCCGCATCTGTATCTGCTTTACGAACTTCTGGATGATTAGCTAAACCTAAATAATCATTTAAACTCCAGTTTAGGATATTTTTTCCATGAAATGTCATTCTCGGACCCAACTCTCCTTCTAACTTTGGGAAAACGTAATAACCTTCTGCCTGAGAAGCCCATTTTCCTAAAGGTCCCTTATTGTCCTGAATTCTTTCGAATAAATCTTTTACCATAAATATATTTTGAAGTAATAATTTTATTTATACAGGTCGCAAAAATAATGATTATTATTCTAAAATAGAGTTGGGCTTTTGTTTTTATTAAAAAAATATCTAAATATTAATTTACAAAAACTTTACACCATATTAAAGTTTTGAATTTAAACACTTTAAGTTTTAAAAAAGAATATACATTAGTTTAACAAAATGCTTTATTTGTAGGTAATATATTATATTTAAACTACGTAAATACAAAGGCATATTTTATGTTTATTAAAACTAACGGTATAAGTTTTTAAGAATTAGTTTTCGGCAGTCAGCTATTTGCATTAAATATTTAAAACAATAAATTCATCTATTTTACAAACAAATTTGTTCGCATATATTATTTATAATGATAATAATTAAGAGCATTAAAAACACTTATTGATTAACAAATTCTCACAAAAACGAATTTTATTTTAACTTTGAAAGTACATAATTTCTAATATCTTAAAAATGCCTTTAAACAACATAAAAGATTTAAAATTGGCTGTTCTTATTGATGCCGATAACGTGCCGTATAGCAATGTAAAAGGTATGATGGAAGAAATTGCAAAACTTGGAACCCCAACAACCAAGCGTATTTATGCCGACTGGACAAAACCAAATGCCAATGGCTGGAAGGGAGTTTTGCTGGAACATGCGATAACACCCATTCAGCAATATAGTTACACAGTTGGGAAAAACTCTTCAGATTCTGCTTTGATTATCGATGCTATGGATTTGCTTTACTCAGGAAAATTAGATGGTTTTTGTATTGTTTCGAGCGATAGCGATTTTACCCGTTTAGCGATTCGTTTACGGGAATCTGGCATGAAAGTAATTGGTATTGGTGAAAAGAAAACCCCAAGCTCTTTTATTGTTGCCTGCGACAGGTTTATTTATATTGAGGTTTTGGATGGAGCAACGCAGAAAAAGAAAAAACCAAAAGTAACCGCAGCAGACAAAAAACCAATCGAAAAACCTGCTGAAAAAGCACTTCATAAAGTCGATAAACAAACTATTGAACTTATTGAAGCTACTATTGAAGATATTGAGGATGACGACGGCTGGGCGTTTCTTGGCGATGTCGGAAATTTGATTGTAAAGAAAAAACCAGAATTTGACCCAAGGAATTATGGCTATTCTAAGCTTACACCCATGTTGAAATCATTGACCGATATTCTCGAAATCGACGAAAGAGAATCTGATAAAAAAGGCATCAAACATGTCTATGTCAGATTACGATTAAACTAATTAATTTATTACCTATTATTATTGTTTAAAAAACATGAGAAAAAAATTCTTTATTTACGGATTCTTATTGTTTCTAATTGTTGCTGCAATTTACTATTACACAGGACGTGGTTATTTACTCGTTTTTATTATTCCAATTTTACTGATTATTGGAATTTACAATGCTACTCAAAAAAAACATGCTATTTTAAGAAACTTTCCGGTTTTGGGTTATTTCAGATACTTATTTGAAATGATTGCTCCGGAAATTCAGCAATATTTTATTGAAAGATCTACAGACGGAAAGCCTTTTTCAAGAAATCAGCGTTCGCTTGTTTACCAAAGAGCCAAAAATATCGATTCGAGCACTCCTTTTGGAACCCAGCAAAATCTAAATACAGAAACGTATGAAGGTATAAAACATTCTATTTTTCCGGCAAAAGTCAACGAAGAATTACCTCGTGTTTTAGTAGGCGGAAAAGACTGTAAACAACCTTATAATGCTTCTTTATTTAATGTTTCGGCAATGAGTTTTGGTTCTCTGAGCGAACATGCGGTTCGTGCCATTAACCTTGGAGCCAAAAAAGGGAATTTTTATCAAAATACCGGAGAAGGCGGTTTAACCGAATTTCACCTTGAAGGCGGCGGCGATATTACATGGCAGATTGGTACAGGATATTTTGGCTGTCGTGACGAAGACGGAAATTTCAGCCCTGAAAAATTCTCTGAAAAAGCCAATCTACCAAATGTAAAAATGATTGAAATTAAACTTTCACAAGGTGCAAAACCAGGTCATGGAGGTGTGCTTCCGGCTGCTAAAAATACAGAACAAATTGCTAAAATAAGAGGTGTAAAACCGCATACTATGATTCTTTCTCCTCCGGGTCATCATGCTTTTTCTGATGCAAAAGGATTAATTCATTTTGTTAAAAAACTACGTGATTTATCAAATGGAAAACCAATTGGTTTTAAATTATGTATTGGAAATACATCTGAATTTGAAGCTATTTGCCACGAAATGATTGCCGAAGATATTTACCCTGATTTTATTACAGTTGACGGTGCAGAGGGAGGAACCGGAGCTGCTCCGCTTGAGTTTGCTGATGGCGTAGGAATGCCTTTTGAACCTGCATTGATTTTCGTGAATAAAACGTTAGTAGGTCTAAACATTCGCGACAAAATACGCATTATTGGAAGTGGAAAAATCATTTCAGGATATTCGATTCTTCATGCCGTTGCTTTAGGCGCAGATATGTGCAACAGTGCACGGGGTTTTATGTTTTCTCTGGGCTGTATTCAGGCTTTAAGATGCCATAATAACGAATGCCCAACCGGAGTTGCTACTCAAAATAAAATGCTGATGAAAGGTTTGGTTGTAACTGACAAATCAGATCGTGTTTATCATTTTCATAAAAATACACTTCATGCCGCAAACGAACTTTTGGCTGCAGCCGGAAAAACATCTTTTGCAGATGTTGATATTAATATTTTTATGCGTGGAGATGAATTTACAAATTTATCAGAACTCTATTTCCCAGATAATTTAACAAATGTTACAAAACGTAATTAATAGAAAAAGCCTCTTTATTCAAGAGGCTTTTTTTAAAATCTGTTCTACTTTTTCTCTTTCATATTGTGAGAAAAAAAATCAATAGCTCTTGCTTTTAGTTTATCAAGAGGAAGCTTATCACTTTCGAATTCATAGAAATTAAGAAATCCATCATTTTTAAAGCAAAGAGCATAACCGTTATATCTTTTGTTTTCTTTGGTTATTTTATAAGACAATGCCTTCACGTCTCCAATAGTATTTTCTACTTTAAACTTTTGAAGATTACTACTGTTTTTCAGACTTTTAAAACTTGGCTCGATTTCTTCTTTAGACACAAAATCGTGAATAAAAACATTCATGTTATCCGGAGATTTAAATGCCATCCGGAGCGTATCATCATGCCTGTTTTGAAGATAATAATTCTTAGCTATTTTTATCTGCGTATCAAGTGCTATATAAATCAATGAATCCTTTTCTAATTTTAAAATGCCGTAATTTTCTTTTTGTAAAGGCGGCAAACTGTCTAATTTTTCATAATCAGAATACAATATATCATTCGACAATTTATTTTGAATTTCACGTTGGCGTCTAAAATTCTCTTTCATCTCTTCCTGCGAAATTCGAAAATTTTCCATAACAGGATCAATATTCGAAGAGCTGGATTTGTTCATATTAGAACAAGTAAACAGAAGTCTGCAGCTTAAAATTATAATCGACAAAACACCTAATACCGTTCTCCAGGTTGACCTTTCCTCCATAATTACTGCAGGTCTTTTCCGGTCAAAATAATATCATTTACCGATTTGCCTTTATCATCAAGATATTCGTATTTTATTGTCGTAATGTTGTAACGCTGTATCGAACCCAAAACCGTTTTTAAGTCGCTGCTTCTTAGAATGCTTTCTTTCATTAAAACTTTTGCCCCTTCACCTTTTAGTAATTCAGCATATTGTTTTGGTACTTCAATTTTATAAACCAATTCGTTTTTATCGCTAATATCAATTTTCAGGATTTTGGTGCCGTCTTCATTTGTAATAGGCATATTTTGGTTCATTATAGAAAGCATTTGCTGTAATTCAGGATTTAGCCCGGAACCAGAAGTCTCTTTTTTGTCAATTGAAACCATTTTGCTTTTATTCAAAAGTTCATTTAATTCTTTTTCGTCGACTTTCAACTCTGCAAGAACACTGGCATTATTAGCCAAAAAGAACATTTCAAACTTTACACCTTCTCTAATTAATTCCATAGAAGCTGCATCACTTTTTAATATTTCGCTAAGGAGCGATGGAAACATTTGACTGTAAACAGACTTGCTCGATCCATCTGGTTCTAAATTAGTATAGATTCTAATTTCAATTTTATTTTCTGCCAAAAAAGCATTTGCCTTGGCACTGCTGATAATATTATTTTGAAAAAGCTCACTTGAATTATTAAAAGCGTTAACATATTCCTGCATTTTTTGTTTGGTGTTTTTACAGCTTACCAGAAACAATAAAAGAACAAATGTGCATGCGATTTGGGTAGTTTTTTTGATCATAGTTTTATAGGTTTTATTAAGTAGAATTTTACACAAACATAATCTAATATTAGAAGTGTTCCAAAGAAACTTATTATTCTTAACAAAAAAGAAATAGCCCCTTTGCATATCTACAAAGAGGCTGTTTCCGATACTAATTCTGATATTTAATTAAAGTTTTGCTGTTTCTTTATTGTCGGTCGAAGCTCCGCTTTCTAAAACGGCTAATTCTTCTTTATCGACTAATTTCTGAGCAAGTATTGTATTATTATAGGCTAAAAAGTAAACATCAAATTTTACTCCTTCATCTATTAAATCTGTAGAAATCTGATCGTTTTTAATCATTTCTTTTAACAAATCAGGAAACGAATTAGCAGCAGCAATTTTATTTGCTTCGTCCCCTTCTAAATTTGTTTCAATTCTAATTTCAATTTTATTTTCATTTAAAAATGCTTTCGCTGCAGTACTGGTAATTCCGTTACCTTTTATTGTCGATGAATTATTGTAAGTACTTACGTGTTCCTGTATTTTCTGCTTGGTATTTTTACAGCTTACCAGCAGTAATGCAAAAGCAAACGCAAATGCGATTTGGGTAATTTTTTTCATAATTTTTTAGGTTTTTGGTTTATTTTTAACTCAAACATAATAAATTTATAACACAAAAACAACCTAAATTGCAAAATTAAAAAAATGCAATTATTTGAATATAAAGCAATTGTAGGAAAAATTAGAGCTAAAAAAAACTCTTTAAATATGCTTTAAAGAGTTTTCTTAAAAATCACAAATAAACAGTGTTATAATTCTGTTATCGATTCTTTATTTATTATTTGTTTTACAAGAACTGTATTATCATCAGCCAGAAAATAAGCATCAAATTGCACACCTTCATCAATTAATTCTTTAGGAATCTGATTTTTAGCAATCATTTCTTTCAATAATTTAGGAAAAGATACTTCTGCGTTTGATTTATTAACTGTATTTTGTGTGAGATTGGTTTCAAATCGCAATTCAATTTTATTATCATTGACATAACCTCTTGCAGTTGTCAGTCTCACATCTTTCGCCTTAAAAACTGCGGCTGTACTGTTATATGTTTTGACATATTCCTGAAGTTTTTGTTTTGTATTTTTACAGCTCAAAAGCGTTACAGAAAGAATTAATGCAAATGAAATCTGGATTATTTTCTTCATCATAATTCATTTATTTTAGTTTTTGAAGTCTTAAAAGTGCTTCAAGATAATAATAATCTGCATAATTAATAGAACAGTCAATTTCACTTCCGGCAGGTTTGTGTCCTGTGGCGTGCAATAAAAATGCCGAATTTACATCGCGGCTTTGATAATTATCTGAAAGCGAAACAATCATTTTTTTAGACTTTGTTAAATATTCATTTTTCAGCGTTTTATCTTTTGTATAAGAACTCAATTCTAATAATGCCGAAGAAACAATTGCCGCTGCTGAAGCGTCTCTAGGCGCATTTGGAATATCCGGAGCATTAAAATCCCAATACGGAACCAGATCTTCTGTTGTTAGTTTATCCAAATATACCCGGGCTAATTTATGTGCAAAATCTAAAAATTTAGGATCTTTAGTTTCTCTGTAAACCATTGTAAAACCATAAATTGCCCAGGCTTGTCCTCGTGCCCACATACTGTCATCACTGTAACCTTGCGCAGTTCGTCCTTTTATTTTTTTTCCGGTTTCAAAATCATAAATCAAAACATGATACGAAGTATAATCAGGTCTAAAATGATTATTCATAGTCGTTTCGGCATGCCTTACGGCAATATCGTACAGGTTTTTACTGCCTCCATTTTTAGAAGCCCAAAACAACAATTCAAGATTCATCATGTTATCAATAATAGTATTATGACCGCCCATTTTATTATGAGGCCAGGACTGAATTGTTCCAACTTTGGGGTTAAAAAGAGTTGCCAGAGTATCGGCTGTTTTAAGAATAATTTCCTTGTATTCTTTATTTTTAGTCAATCGGTAACCGTTTCCGAAGCTATTAAAAACCTGAAAACCTAAATCGTGATCTGCTGCTTTACTAACCGATAACGGAGTCAGGAAACGTGTAAATTTATCGGCTTCTTTTTCCCATTTTTTATCTTTTGTAGCTTCGTATAAATACCACAATTCTCCCGGCCAGAATCCGCTTGTCCAGTCTTTGTAATTTACAAATTTCCATTCATTACTTCCATTCAGAACCGTTCTTGGAGAAGTTCCGTCATTCGGAATTACTTTCAGGGTTTTAGATGCCTGATCTGCACAATAATCAAGCTGTTTTTTAATATTAAACGAATCATTTTTTTGAGAATACCCTTGATTTCCAAGAAGAAAAACAGCCGAAATAAGGGCAAGAAATTTTGAATTCATGTGGTTATTTTTAGATAAATAGTTTTTTGAACTGATAAATTTATAAAATAAAGTAAACCTATTCGAATCTTTGTATTTTTGTTTTACCAAAAAAGTACAATTATTTCCAATCAAAATAAACTTTGAGCAAATCCAGAATACAATATTCCATAGCATTTCTTATTACTATTGCAGTTGGAATTCTTTCAAGAAAAATTTCATTTATTCCGTTATGGATTGGTGATTTTCTTTACGCTGTAATGATATATTTTTTGATTAAAATATTTTTTCATGAAAAAAAAACGCATTTTATCTTTTTGCTTTCTCTTGTAATTTGTTATTCGATCGAGTTCTTACAGCTTTATCAGGCGCAATGGATTATAGATCTTAGAAAAACACTTTTCGGAAGATATGTTTTAGGGCAGGGATTTTTATGGTCAGATATTTTAGCCTATACTTTGGGCTGTACTTTTATCTTTTTAGTCGAAAAATTAATTTTAAAAATACAAAACACATGAAACTCGTTTTCGCATCAAACAATAAAAATAAAATCAAGGAAATTCAAAGCATCTTAAACGGATCGATTCAACTGCTAAGTCTTGAAGATATTAACTGTCATGAAGATATTCCGGAAACGGCAGATACTATTGAAGGAAACGCGATCTTAAAAGCCAATTATGTAACCGAAAAATATGGCTACGATTGTTTTGCCGATGATACAGGTTTGGAAGTGAAAGCTTTAAACGGAGAACCAGGCGTTTATTCTGCCAGATATGCCGGCGAACAAAAAAATGCTGATGACAATATGAACAAGCTTTTAAAAGCATTAAAAGATGAAGAAAATCGAACGGCACAATTTAAGACTGTTATTGCTTTAAATTTAGAAGGAAAACAGTATCTTTTTACAGGTTTGGCTAAAGGAAATATCACTTTAAACAAAACTGGAAATCAAGGTTTTGGATACGATCCTATTTTTCAGCCGGAAAATTACAGCGAAACTTTTGCCGAATTACCTTCTGAAATCAAAAATAAAATTAGTCATCGCGCAAAAGCAACCGAGCAACTAATTGATTTTCTGAATTCAAGAAAATAATTGTTTAAAATCCAACATTTTAAAGGTCAAAATTGATATTTCGCGACGTATTTTTTTTGGTTTCTTTCGAAAAGGATTTTACCTCAAACATAACTTTTTGAAAATCAAATCATAACAAATATATAAATCTTAAAAATGCATTAGTATATCTGAATAATTAACAGTAATTTTGCACCCTATTTTAAAAACACATATGAATAAATTTGAACAATTAGGATTGAATGAATCGTTACTGAAGGCGATTTTAGATCTAGGATTTGAAAATCCGTCAGAGGTACAGGAAAAGGCGATTCCCCTATTATTGGAAAAAGACACGGATATGGTTGCGTTGGCTCAAACAGGGACAGGGAAAACGGCAGCTTTCGGTTTTCCGCTAATTCAAAAAATTGATGCCGACAACAGAAATACACAAGCATTAGTTTTATCGCCAACACGCGAGCTTTGTTTACAGATTACTAACGAACTTAAAAACTACTCAAAATACGAAAAAGGTATTAATGTGGTAGCAGTTTACGGAGGAGCTAGTATTACAGAGCAGGCAAGAGAAATAAAAAGAGGAGCACAGATTATTGTAGCAACTCCGGGAAGAATGCAAGACATGATTAACAGAGGTCTGGTAAACATTAAAAACATAGATTACTGTGTTCTTGATGAGGCTGACGAAATGTTAAACATGGGATTTTATGATGATATCGTTTCGATTTTATCTGATACTCCAGACGAAAAAAGTACATGGTTATTCTCTGCAACAATGCCGCAGGAAGTTGCCAGAATTGCAAAACAATTCATGAGCGAACCAGTTGAAATTACTGTTGGAACTAAAAACTCTGGCTCATCTACAGTTTCTCACGAATTTTATTTAGTGAATGCTCGTGATCGTTACGAAGCCCTAAAACGTTTAGCAGATGCTAACCCGGATATTTTTTCTGTGGTTTTCTGTCGTACTAAAAGAGACACTCAGGCTATTGCCGAAAAATTAATTGAGGATGGATATAGTGCTGCTGCATTGCATGGAGATTTATCTCAGGCACAGCGTGATGGTGTAATGAAATCTTTCAGAGGAAGACAGATTCAGATGCTTGTTGCAACTGACGTTGCTGCTCGTGGTATTGACGTTGATAACGTAACACACGTTGTTAACTACCAATTACCTGACGAAATTGAAACTTACAACCACCGTTCTGGTCGTACTGGTAGAGCTGGAAAATTAGGAACTTCTATTGTAATTGTTACAAAAAGTGAGTTGCGTAAAATTTACTCTATCGAGAGAATCATTAAACAAAAATTCGAAGAAAAAACTATTCCATCTGGAATCGAAATCTGCGAAATTCAATTATTACACTTAGCTAATAAAATTAAAGATACTGAGGTTGATCACGAAATTGACAACTATTTACCAGCAATCAATAATGTTCTTGAAGATTTATCTAAAGAAGAATTGATTAAAAAAATGGTATCTGTTGAGTTTAACCGTTTCATTACTTACTACAAAAAGAATAGAGATATCTCTGCTCAATCTTCTGGAGAAAGACGTGAAAGAGGTGATTCTGAACCAAGAGAATTCAATAATAACGGAGCAGTTCGCTATTTTGTAAACATCGGTTCTAGAGACAATTTCGACTGGATGTCTTTAAAAGATTACTTGAAAGAAACATTAGACTTAGGTCGTGATGATGTATTTAAAGTTGATGTAAAAGAAGGTTTCTCTTTCTTTAATACTGATCCGGAACATACTGATAAAGTAATGGATATTTTAAACAATGTTCAGTTAGAAGGGCGTCGTATTAATGTTGAAATTTCTAAAAACGACGGCGGCGGAAGACGTGATCATAACAACCGTGGCGGAAGACGTGATTCTTCTAAAAGAGACGGAAATTTTGCCCCAAGACGCGAAGGTTCAGGAGGCGGATTTAGAAGCGACAGAAACTCATCTTCAAGACGTGAAGGTTCATCTGGAGGATTTAGAAATGACAGAAATTCTTCTTCAAGAGAAGGCGGTTTCAGAAGAAACGAAGGAAGTTCTGACAGAGCCCCAAGACGTTCTGAAAGCTTTGGTGATTCGCCAAAACCAAGAAGACCAAGAAGAGATTAATTCTCTTTGTTAATTTTCTGATAATTATATTCCAAGACTGCGAAATATTTAATCTCGATTTACTACTTTTAGTGCTTTAAATCAGGATATGAAATATTTCGCAGTTTTCTTTTTTTTACTATTCTCCGCCATTGGTTTCGCACAAGAGACTGAAACTACAACTCCTCAAAGAGTATCGGGTTATATTATAAATGACGATAGTAAACAACCTCTTCCAAACGTAAATATCATTAACACCAATAAAGTACGCGGTGCTAAATCTGATTCAAAAGGGTATTTTGAAATTGATGTACAGCCTAATGATACGATTCATTTTTCTCTTTTAGGATTTCAATCTCTAAGAATCAGAGTAACAAATGACTGGATAAAAAATAAAGTAACGCGAATTCAACTTACTGAAAAAGCCATTGCACTTGAAGAAGTTGTGATTGCACCTTTTAATCTGACGGGGTATCTTGAAATTGACTCGAAATTAATTCCAACAAAAGAAAATTACCGATACAGCATTTCTGGTCTTACACAAGGTTATGAAGCTGGAGAATACTCGCCAAATGCTTTTGGAAAAGTATTGGGTTCTATTTTTAATCCGGCAGATATGCTTTATAATTTCTTCGGAAAAAACAGCAGAGAGCTTAAAAAGCTGAAGGATATGAAAAAAGACGACACAATTAGAAATCTTTTAGAAACCAAATACGATCGCGAAACTATTGCTGTTCTTTTAGGAATAAGCAAAGATGAAATTCCTGAAATCATGCATCGATGTAACTACTCAGATGCTTTTATTCAAACAGCAAATGATTTACAAATTTTAGACGCTATAAGCGGCTGTTATGAACAATATAAAGTATTAAAACGCAATTAAGTTTTCAGTCGCAGTCGCAGTTTTTCAGTAAAAACTGCGACTGTAAACTGTGACTGTAACTATTTTACCGGTATATTCGAAAGAATTTCCAATACAAATTTCCAATATTTTTGTGCAGATGAAATACTTGCTCTTTCGTCTGGAGAATGCGCTCCGTGGATTGTAGGTCCAAAAGAAATCATATCCATTCCCGGATAATTTGTTCCTAAAATTCCACATTCTAAACCTGCATGGCAAGCTACAACTTTAGGTTGTTCTCCATTTTGCTTTTCGTAAATCTCTTTTAAAACTTCTAATATTTCAGAATTTACATTTGGAGTCCATCCTGGGTAAGATCCGGAAAGTTCAACTTCGCATCCAACTAATTCAAACGCAGAACGCAAAGAATTAGCCAAATCAAATTTTGAAGATTCAACAGAAGAACGTGTTAAACATCCAACCAAAATTTCTCCGTCTTTTACCACTACTCGCGCAATATTATTTGAAGTTTCAACTAAATCAGCCATATCAGCGCTCATTTTGTAAACTCCGTTTTGGGCAGCATAAATCGCTCTGATAATACCTTCCTGAACACCTAAATCCATTACTTTTTCAGGTAATTCAGTTTTAACGATTTCGATAGATAAATTAGGTTCAGTCGTTTTGTATTCCGCTTTGATATCAGTAATAATTTCCTGCATATCAAACACAAAGGCTTCATCAAACATTTGAGAAATAATCACTTTAGCAACACTTTCTCTAGGAATAGCATTTCTAAGACTTCCTCCATTGATTTCAGCAATCTGCAAACCAAAATTTTCAAAACCATCAAACAATAAACGGTTCATGATTTTGTTTGCATTTCCTAAACCTTTATGAATATCCATTCCTGAATGTCCTCCGTTTAGCCCCTTTACAGTAATAGTATATCCTACTGAACCTTCAGGAACTTCTTCCTCATTATATTCTCTAGTCGCTGTTACGTCAATTCCTCCAGCACATCCAATATCAATTTCATCATCTTCTTCGGTATCCAGATTTAATAAAATCTGTCCTTGTAAAATTCCTCCTTTAAGGTTTAATGCACCTGTCATTCCTGTCTCTTCATCAATTGTAAACAAAGCTTCAATTGCAGGATGCGGAATATCTTTACTTTCTAAAATTACCATAATGGTTGCTACTCCTAACCCATTATCTGCACCAAGAGTTGTACCGCGAGCACGAACCCAGTCACCATCAACATACATATCGATTCCTTGTGTGTCGAAATCAAAAACTGTATCTGCATTTTTTTGGTGCACCATATCAAGGTGCCCTTGCATTACAATTGGTTTACGGTTTTCCATTCCTGGGGTTGCCGGTTTTCTGATGATTACATTTCGAATTTCGTCTTCAAAAGTTTCTAAACCTAAGCTGTTTCCAAAATTTTTCATAAACTCGATCACACGCTCTTCTTTCTTTGACGGACGCGGAACGGCATTTAAATCTGCAAATTTGTTCCAAAGTAGTTTTGGTTCCAGATTTCTAATTTCCTGACTCATTATATTTTGTTTGATGTTTAACAATTAAGAGCTTCAAAGTTACAAAGTTTAAATGCTTTTTTAGACACAAATTTCACGAATTAGCACTAATTAGTCACATTAAAATCAAATTCCTCAAATACAATTCTTTTTTAGTTATAATAATTGTAATTATATTTACTTATCCAAAAATTATAATGTGAAATCAAAATATATACTTCCTTTATTTCTTTTAATTCAGATTCTCTTTTTAAAAATTCTGCCGTTTTTTCCAGATTATGTCGAGGGTCTTTACAGCAACAATTTATACATTAGAATTTCAAACTTTTCACGAACAATTTTAGGTAAAATTCCATTTTCGGTTGGAGATTGTATTTACGCTATTCTTATCTTGTCAATTATAAGCTGGTTTTGGAAAATTCGAAAAACCTGGCGATCAGACTGGAAAGATCATCTTTTAAAAATTTTAGGTAAAATTTCTGTTTTTTACTTTTTCTTTCACGTGCTTTGGGCATTCAATTATTATCGAAAACCTCTTTTTGAGAAAATGGAAATCAAAAGAGAATATACCGATGCTGATTTATTAGCCTTTACAAAAAGACTGATTGTAAAAACTAATGAAATTCAGTTTAAAATCACAAAAAATAAGGTCAAAAAAATTAGTTTTCCTTATTCTCAGGAAGAAGTTTTTAAAATGAATTTAAATGGGTATAAAAATCTGGCGGAGGAACATCCTTATTTTAAATATCAAACCTTAAGTATAAAAAAATCACTATTCAGTGTACCATTGACTTACATGGGCTTTGGAGGATATTTAAACCCATTTACAAACGAAGCGCAGGTAAATGATTTATTACCGATGTATTCATTTCCGCTAACGGCTTCTCACGAAATGGCACATCAAATAGGTTTTGCGAGCGAAAACGAATGTAATTTTATAGGTGTTTTAGCTTCAGTAAAAAATGACGATTTATATTTTCAATATTCAGGCTATAGTTTTGCTTTGCGTTATTGTCTCGGAATCTGGAAATTTAAAAACGAAAAAGTTTTTGAAGTTTTAAAAAACCAGATAAATCCCGGAATTTTAAAAAATTATCAGGAAAGTCAGGATTTCTGGAAAAAATACGACACTTTTATTGATAAAGGTTTTCATTTTTTATATGATAATTTCCTTAAATCAAATAACCAGAAAGACGGAATGGAAAGTTACAGCAAGTTTATTGATTTGATGATAAATTATTACAGAACAAGAAAATTTTAATTCAACTGTAACAAAAATGTTTTCATTACTACTAATACATTTATGAGCGAAAATCTAGAACAGTCATTTGTTGCACAATTGCAGGCAAATCAGAATATAATCCACAAGATTTGTAGATTATATACTGATGGCGAAGACGCTCATAAAGATTTGTTTCAGGAAATCACCATTCAGCTCTGGAAAGCTTATCCAAAATTTAGGGGCGACAGTAAATTTTCGACCTGGACGTATCGTGTTGCTTTGAATACAGCAATTACATTATACCGAAAAACCAAAAGAACTATATCTACCGTAGATTATGAAAGTCATCAGCATTTTGTGAGAGATGTTGATTATAATTATGAAGAGGAAGAACAGATAAAATTGATGTACAAAGCAGTTTATCAGCTTAATGACATCGAAAAAGCATTAGTTTTTATGTATTTAGAAGACAAAGATTATCAAGAAATAGCCGAAACCTTAGGAATCAGCGAAGTGAATGCGCGCGTGAAAATGAACAGAATTAAGGGGAAACTTAAGAAAATACTAAATCCTTAAAAATTATTATGAAAGAACTGGATTTACTAAAAAAAGACTGGAAAAAGAACTCGGATTCTTTTGAACAAATTTCTGAAAAAGAAATCTATAAAATGATTCACAAAAAATCTTCATCGATTGTGAAATGGATTTTAATTATCAGTATTTTGGAGATTTCTTTTTGGACTTTTTCAAACTTATTTATTAATACAGATGATGTTTTGCGAAAAATAAATCATCCGGAAATTGTTGCTGCCCTTGAATATCTAACGTATCTAAATTATTTAGTAGGTTTAATTTTTGTTTTTATTTTCTATAAAAATTACACTACTATTTCTACAACAGTTGCTACAAAATCTCTAATGAGTGCTATTTTAAGAACCCGAAAAACAGTTCAGTATTATGTTTGGTACAATCTGGGAATGATAGTGGTTACATCTATTTTAAGTTTCTTTATTGCTTTTGTCTACAATCCCGATATGGCTTTTTTAAGGGAAAAACTAGCCGTTAACGGAAAAGCAATGTTAACCACAGTTGGGATTTTAATTCTTGTAATCTTAGGTTTCTTCGGATTATTCTGGTGTTTCTACAGATTATTGTACGGAACTCTTTTACGCAGATTGTATGTTAATTATAAGGAGTTGAAGAAGATAGATTTTTAAAGTTGCTAAAGTTCTGAGATTCTAAGATACTACGTTTTTTAACCTGAAACTTTAAACAAAAAACAATCTAAAATCTAAATTCAGAAATCTAAAATCAATAATCCCATTGTCTCATTTTATTAAGTTCTTCCTGTGCTTTTAGTTCTTCGGCAGGAATGACTTTTAAAAATGATGGATGCTGTTCGATAGCATATTCTACCTTTTCTACGATTTGCTCGATAGTATCGTTTTCATAATCAATTTCAAGAGGTTCTTTGATTATGAAAGACTGCAGGATGTTTTTCTTTTTCATACGAAGTCCTTTTTTGTCAAAAGAACGACGGAAACCATCAATAACAATTGGAATTACGATAGGTTTGTGCTGTTTTATAATGTGTGCTGTTCCTTTACGAACGGGTTTAAAAGACTTTGTAGTTCCCTGCGGAAACGTGATAACCCAGCCGTCTTCAAGGGCAATGCGGATATTTTCGGTATCATTTGGGTTTACTTCGCGTTTTTCGGTGACATCAACACCTTTTGATCGCCAGGTTCTTTCTACAGTAATTGCTCCAACATAAGCCAAAATTCTTGGCAATAATCCGGCCTGCATTGTTTCTTTTGCGGCAACATAATAAATATTCATTTTTGGCTGCCACAAATAGCCAATGTTCTTAATAGTATCTTGACGTCCGCTTAAACTTGCGTTAAACACATGAAACATTGCCACAACATCGGCAAAATAAGTCTGATGATTGGATATAAACAAAACATTTCTGTCAGGAAGCGTTTTAATAATTTCAGATCCTTCAATCTGCAATTCGTTAAAACCTCTATATCTTCTATGAGTCATGGCACCTAAAATACGGATTAACCATTTCTTGATGAATAATATATGTCCAAAAGGATTTCGTTTAAACAATCCCATAACGTCGTTTTGTGTTTTTTTTGGTTAAGTCGCAAACATACAAAAATTATTCTTTTAGCAATAGTAATAAACAATTTACGAAATAATTATATATTCCCATGAATATCAAATTGTTAATTTTATGTTATTCGGATTTTTCTGAAAAAGCAAATTTAAGCACGTCTCTTAATTCGCTTAAAATCATTGCCGTTGCCCCCCAAACAATATGATTTTGAATATTAAAAGCAGGAACTAAAATATCATTTCCGTAAGAAGTTGACAATGTGGCTTCCATTATGATTTCGTCATCTAAAAACTCTGATAAAGGAAATTCAATAATTGCTGCAACTTCACGAACGTCCGGATAAAACGAAAGTTCTTCCTTTGCAATTCCTAAATACGGATGTACTAAAAAGTTACTTGGCGGAATATACATAGGAGTAAATTGCTTTATAATTTCAATTTTTTCGGGAATAACCCCAATTTCTTCACTCGTTTCACGCAAAGCTGTTTCCTTATAATCACGATCTGTAAGTTCATATTTACCACCCGGAAATGCAATTTGCGACGAATGGACTCCATTGTAAGCATTTCGAACAATTAAAATTAAATTCGTTTTCCCATTTTTGGGATAAAACAACATCATTACGGCGGCAACTCTTGGATTTTTTGAATCAATATCTAAGTTTTTCAAAGCCTGAATACGTTCTTTAGGAGCCATTTTTATATGTGACAATTCTGCCGGAAGCTCAACTGGAATTAAATTAGGAACATATTGCAAAAAATCTTGAAAATCCATATTCAAAGTTTATTTTTGTACTTTCAAATTAAAATATAAATATACTCTAGAAAATGCGGTTCTACAAGTTTTCTAAAACAAAGCCATAAAAATGTACAGCAGAGAAGAATCACAAAGAATGAAAAGAGAATTTTGGGTAGCATTTGCCGAAAAGTACCCACGAAAATGGATTCTTTATGATACCAAGATTAAAGATTTCTCTTTTAAATTCTATGTAGATAATAAAAAAGCACAGGTGTTAATTGACATTGAACACAGAAGCGACGAAAAACGAAATGCTTATTTTGAAAAAATAGAAGCCTTAAAAAACATTCTGGAAGAAGAGTTTATCAAAGATTTGGTTTTCGAAAAAAATTACACTCTAGAAAGCGGTAAAACCATTAGCCGAATCTGGGTTGAAAAACTTGGGGTCGGTTTCAGTAACCGTAATAACTGGGATGCTATTTTTGATTTCTTCAACGAAAATATGCATGCTCTCGAAATGTTTTATCTGGAATATGATGAGTTTATAAAAGATGTTCAATAGATTTTGAATATCATATACTAATAAATAAACCCTATTATTTTTGATAAAATATAGGGTTTTATTTTTTCTTTCATATTTCAAAATTTCAATAATTACAAGACTTTTTATTGTTTTTAAAACTGCTTAAAAATATTTTACAAAGAAGTATTTCTACTAGGTGCATATTATGTTAAAATTTTTATATTTGAAAAAACCTAAACCAAAACAATGAAAAAAATTTTACTATTCCTTTCTTTAATTTTATTTTCAAAAAACTATTCCCAAACCGATTACACTTTTGTATACAACGCCGATTCCATCATTAATAAAGGTGCTCGTTTACACGATCAAAAAAAATACGATGAAGCGATAAAAGAGTACAAAAAAATTAGCAAATGGGACCCTAAATACCTGACTGCTCAATACGAGATAGCATTGACACTTAGCGCACAACAGAAGAAAAGTGAGTTAAAAGCATTTCTGGAGGATCTTCATAAAAGAGGAAAAATGGAGGAGAATCCGGAACTTTTTCAGATTTATGCAATCTTTTTAAGTAATGAAAAAGAATACGAAGCTTCTGAAAAAATATTTAACGAAGGTCAAAAATATTTAGGCAATTCGTCTACATTTTTATATAATCTTGCCGTTTTATATATTCGAAAAGATGAACCGCAAAAGGGTGTCGAGGTATTGAAAACGATCATTACAAAAAATCCAAATCATGCCGGATCTCATTATTTATTGGGGCTTACTGCTTTTGATAATGGAAAAATTACAGAAGGGACATTGGCACTTATGACTTATTTAATGCTGGCTCCAACCGGTCCTTATGCAAATCAGGCGATTACAAATTTGAATGCAAATTACGGTCAGAATTATATAGCCGAAAGTAAAGTTATTTTCTCTAAATCTGGTGATAATTTCGAAGAAATCGAAACTATTTTAAGAAATCAATTACCTCTAAAAAAAGTCTATAAAATCAAATCAACTATCGATGATAATCTCACGCGTCAAATTCAGGCTGTTGCAGAATATGCTGTTGAGCATAAAATGGAAGACGGTTTTTTTGAAACAACTTATATTCCGTGGGTAAAACAAATGGTAGAAAAGAACCAGCTGGAAGGTTATTCATATTATAGTCTGGTTTCTATTGAAGACAGAATTGGTAAAGAATTAAACAAACAAAAGAAAAAAATAAACTCATTTATTGATGATTATCTTCAAAAAGATTTCTGGCCGGTTTTTGGAAAACGAAAAATGGATATGTTTGGAACTACCGAAGAAGTAATTGTTTCTATCGATAAGCACAGACCTTATATAATTGGAAAACAAGTAAATGGATTATTTGAAGGTAAATGCAAATACTTAAATGAATATGAAAATTTAGGCAGCGAACTTAATTTTAAAAATGGTGCTCTGGATGGTTTACAAAGATTCTTTAATAACAAAGGAAATCTAATTGAAGAAAAATCTTTTTCAGCAGGGAAACTTAACGGAAAAAGAACTACGTATTATGAAAACGGAAATATTTCTTTAATCGAAAATTATAAAAATGATGTTTTAGATGGCATTAGTACATCATTTTACCTGAACGGTGGCAAAAATTGCGAAGTTAATTTTGTTAATGGAGAAAAAGACGGAACTTTCATTTGTTTATATGAAAGCGGGACTAAGAAAAATGAAAGCCAGTTTTCTAAAAACAAACTAAATGGAAAATATGTTCATTATAATGAATTAGGAGACATTCTTGAAACTTACAATTTTGTCAATAATATGATCGATGGAAATTATGTTGAGTATTTCGATGGAAAAACAATTCAGTCTGAAGCTTTTTATAAAAATGGAGTTATTGAAGGAACTTCTAAAATCTATTATCCAAACAAAACTCTAAAAAAAGAAAATACATTTATCGCGGGAAAAATTAGTAAGTCTGTTGAATATGGCGAAAATGGAAACAAATCGTCGGAAACTATCTATAATAATAAAGAAGAAATAGAAAGTTACGCGTATTTTGATAATCAGGGAAATAAGTATTTTGAAGAAAAATACAAAGGAGGCGAATTAAAATCTGGTGTTCAATTTACTGCAAACTCTCCAGCAGGAACAGAAGTTAATTTGGGCAAGAAAGGCTTCGAAGTAAAAAATTACAATGGTACACCCCGTATTATTGGAAATTTTGAAAAAGGTAAAAAAAATGGAGAATGGAAGTATTTCTTTTCTTCTGAAATTTTACGTTTAAAAGAATCTTACATTAATGGGAAAAACAATGGTCTTACTACAAATTACAATCGTAACGGAAATGTTTCGAGCATTTGTAATTTTGAAAATGATACTATTAGTGGAATTTATGAAGTTTATAATGCTAATAAATTAAATCAGGTCTATCATTACGATAAAGGACAGCAAAATGGCCCTTTTACCACTTTTTACTCAAATGGCGCTGTACTTTCTGAAGGTTTTATAATTAATAATGAAATCAATTCTAATAAAACTATATACTCTCAAAGCGGAAAAATATCAAGTATAGAAACTTATTTATCGGGATATTTAACTCATATTGAAACGTTTACTGACAATGGAGATATCGAAAACAGCATTGATTATAAAAATAAAACCGGAAATTTTAATTTAACTTTTAATAAAGGCGTTTACACTAAAAACAGCTCTTATATTAACGGTATATTGAATGGAAAATTAACCGCTCAGGATAAATTCAAAAATAAAATTGTGGAGAGTGAATATGCAAATGGTATACTTCAAAATTCTTATAAAACATATAGCCCATTAGGATCAATTCTTGTTGAAAACAATTACTATAATGGTAAATTAAATGGTTTAAATAAATATTACGATTATGTTGGTAATTTAAGAATGACTTTAGAATATGCACATGGTCTTGAAAACGGAAAAACCATTCGTTATTATAACAATAAATCTAAATTATCAGAAAGTAATCATGTAAATGATATTGATGAAGGAAACAAAACGTATTATAATCAAAAAGGTGAGCCCGTATTAATTTTAGGCTATGAAAACAATGTCCCTAAATTTTATATCAAAAAGAATAAAACTGGAGAATTGACTGAAAAAGTTTTAATCGAAAATCAAACAGCCCAGATTTCATCATTATATCCTAACGGAAAAACGGCTATTCAGTTTAAAATTACTAAAGGAAATTTTGATGGAAAATTTGTAATTAATAATGTAGATGGAAAAGCTGATTATGAATGTAATTATATTAATAACATGTTAGATGGAGATCGAATTGAATATTATGCCAACGGAAAAATCTATAAAAAAGAACATTTTGTTAATAACGAATATGATGGACAGCAGCAGTATTTTAAAGAAGATGGACAACTTTGGGCTGATATCTCTCTAAAAAATGATGAATTACACGGAAACACATTAATCTACAACGCTGGGAAACTAGTGCAAACAAATAAATATGACTCAGATGAATTGGTCGACATTATTAAATAAATCTTTTTTTCTGACTTTATTTCTTATTGCATACTCTAGTATAATTACAGCGCAAAAATCTTTTCAGGACACTAAAAATCTGTATCCGGATTATAATGAAATTGTCATTGATAATTCTGAATTATATGATATTTCGATAGAAAACAATGGTTTAAAAATTCTGCAGGACACGCATTATGAATCAATGATTTTAACTCAAAATGGTATAATTAACAACAAAGAATCTTTTTCATATTCAGGATTAATTCCGCTAAAAAGTTATGAAGCATATACTGTTTTAAATGATAATGAAAAAGAAAAAAAACTAAAAGTAACTCAGACAATTGAAAAACAATCTGAGCAAGGTTCTATTTTTTATAATGATGTAAAAGAACGTCAGCTTACATTTCCGGGTATAGAAACCGGAGCAAAAAAAGTGTATCATTATCAAACTCAGTTTTTAGATCCGCACTTGCTTCATAAATTTATATTTGGAGGGGTTTTGCCAATTCAAAATTGTGTTTTAGAAGTTCGAACAGATAAAAATGTCGTGATCGATTATAAAATTTTCAATGATCCTGATAAAACAATTACGTATTCTAAAACGGAAAAAAAAGGAAAATGGATTCACAAGTGGACTTCTTCAAACATTAAACCATCAAAATATGAAGACAATGCTCCTGGCTATTTGTATATAGTTCCCCATGTTGATTTTTATATAAAAGAATATACAATTAATAACAAAACTACTCCAGTTTTAGGAGATATAAATGAGCTTTACAACTATTACAAATCATTTGTAAAAGACTTAAACAAAAAGGAAGATCCTGATTTAAAAGCTTTGGCAATTGACCTTACAAAAGATAAGAATAATGATGAAGAAAAAGTAAAAAGCATTTTTTACTGGGTAAAAAACAACATCAAATACATTGCTTTTGAAGATGGTTACGAAGGTTTTATACCACGTGAAGCCAGTTTGGTGTTTGAACGAAAATTTGGAGACTGCAAGGATATGGCAAATCTTATATCTACAATGTCTTTATATGCAGGTTTAAAAAATGTAACAATTGCCTGGATTGGAACCCGAAGCATTCCTTACTCATACAATGATCTTGCAACACCATCAGTAGACAATCACATGATTGCAATCTTTAAAAAAGATAACGATTATGTATTTCTGGACGGTACAGATAAAGAAACACGCTATGGAATTCCCACTGCTTTTATTCAGGGAAAAGAAGTTCTTTTTACAGAAAACGATCAATATAAAATTCAGCCAGTTCCGGTTGTTCCCGGTGATTTAAACGAGATTAAAGAAGATGTAATTCTTAAAATCGAGAATAGTAAATTAGTCGGAAATGCAAAAATTTCCCGTTATGGTTATAACCGAAGCCACGTTTTAATGCAGATTGGTGATGCGTCAAACAAAACGCGTCAGGACATGATAAAATCACTAGTTTTAAAAGGAAATAACAAGTTTAATTTAAAGGATTTTAAAGAAGAAAATCTTTTAAACAAAGATTTGCCATACACTATTAATTACAATTTCGATCTTGATAATTATATTGTAAAAGTTGATAAAGAAACGTATGTCAATTTGTTTTTGGACAAATTTTTAGAAAAAACAATTATTGCAAAAGATCGTGTTTATCCATACGAATTTGAATATTTAACAAAATTCTCAACGCAGTATGCATTAGAAATTCCAAAAAATAATACAATCAAATATCTTCCAAAAAACTTTGATCTCGATAATGATTACGTAAAAGCAAATTTCGTTTATGAATTAAAAAACAACATTTTATATCTAAATGTGAGCCTTACGGTAAAAAAGTTATTACTCAACAAATCTGATTTTGAACCTTGGAATGCCACAATAAAAAAACTAAAAACTAACTATAACGAAACTATAATTTTACTCGAAAAATAATGAAAAACCAATTATTAAAAACCATTTTTATTTTTGCAGCATTGCTAAACACCTCGTTTTTCTTTGCTCAGGAATATACTTTTAAGGACTATAACTGGAACGAAAAAGATACGAAGATTGAAGTTCCTAAAAACTACGAAAACGAGAAAGAAGTAATCTTAAGTCGTAATTTAAAAATAGAAGTTGTTGTAGATAAAAATACTGCGAAACAATACCGTTTGATACATGAAAAAAAGTACATAAACTCAGACGATGCAATCGAAAGAAACAATAAAATCTATATTCCGTTTGGCGATAATGAAAATGTTTTGATTACAAAAGTTCGGGTAATCTTAAAAAACGGCAAAACAAACGTTCTTGATAAAAAAGACATCAAAGAAGAAGTTGATCAGGAAAAAGGAATGAAATATAATTATTTTGCCCTGAACGGTCTTGAAAAAGGCGCTGTAATCGAGAAACTTTATATTATAGAAGAAGCTCCCGATTTAAAAGGAAATACAGTTAAAATGCAGGATGAATATCCTATTAACGAGTTTAACTTTGAATTGATAGCTCCGGCTCATCTTGTTTTTAAAACCAAATCTTACAACGGTTTAAGCGAACCCGTTTTGGATGATAAAAAATTTGAGAACAAAAAAGTTTTAAGTATTTCTGAAAAAGATATTCCAGCTTTAAAAGATGACGAAGCGTATTCAAATTGGGATGTGAAAATAAAATTATTCAGATACAAATTAGACGCAAACCTTTATAACGGCGGTAAAAACCTAAGCAATTTTAAAGAATATGCTACAAGAACTTATGAGTTGATTAATCCCGTTTTAGATAAAAAACAAGAAAAGGCGATTAACTCTTTCTGCAGCAATATTCCAGTTTCTAAAGATCCTCAGGAACAAATCTGGAACATTGAAAACAAGATTAAAAAAACAATTATTTATGATAAATATACGGATTCAAAAGATGGATTAAGCGATATTATCAGTTCAAAACAAGCAAACAGTTTAGATATCATTAAACTTTATGTTGCTGTTTTTAAATATTTTAAAATCGAACAGAATCTTGTTTTTACTTCAAACCGATATAAAGTTCCTTTTGACAAAGATTTTGAGAGTTATGAAAATTTAGACGAGTTTTTATTCTATTTTCCAAGTATCAAAAAATACCTGACACCAACTGAAGTAGAATACAGATTACCGCTTTTTCCTAGTTATTTAGGAAATAATAACGGATTATTTATTAAAGAAAAAGTATTTGCAGGTCTTTCTATGGGAATTGGAGAAATAAACTTTATTGAAATCCCCGGAACTGAAATCACGCATGATTATATGGATATTACAGCCGATTTTACAAAAGATATCGAAAATCCATTAATTACAAGCCACATGACTTATGGCGGATATTCTGGTTTAAATTTTCAGCCGATAAAGGATTTTGTTTCTAATGATCAATACCAGACAATGCTAAAAACCATTTCTGAAAATTACACGTTACAAACTGAATATAAAACCCTTACAACAGAAAATGATGGCACTGAATTTATTGGAAAAAAACCATACAAATTAAACTTAACATTTGATGGAAAAGACATGATTCAAAAAGCGGGAGGAAATTATTTGTTTTCTGTAGGACAAACCATTGGTAAACAAATGGAATTTTATCAGGAAAACAAAAGAGTGCTTCCTATTGAAATCGATTATCCACACTATTATACCAGAAAAATTAAAATCATTTTACCAGAAGGCGCAACCATCAAAAATTTGGATAAGTTTGTGATGGATTTCAAAACAGAACTTAACGGTAAAACCGAAGCCGCATTTACAAGTAATTATTCTCAAAACAAAAACGAAGTAATAATAGAAAATACTGAATTTTACAACATCATAAATTATCCATTAAGCAGTTTTGATCAATATAAAGCAGTTATCAATGCTGCCGCAGATTTTAATAAAATTGTGGTTATCGTAACGCAATAGTTTTTTTAGAAATTAATTCTGATGAAATAAAAAACCCGACAACTTTAAAATTGTCGGGTTTTTGTTTTGTATAATTATTTAATTACACCGTAAAAATATTATAAACAATAATATGATCTTCGTAATTAATATAAAGCTGTTTACGATTATCTTGCTTTTTTCGCGTAATTATCGAGAGTTTGCATTCGCGTCCGTCGTTGTCTTTGCACATAAAAGAATACACAATATCGGTATCATTTTCTTCGCGTTCTATATAATCCAGAATATTAAAAAGCTGAATTTCTTGAGAATAAACTACAATTCTATGCTTATCAGTATCCAAAACAACCGAAAGGTTTACCAAATCAAGATCTGACCATTCTCCCCACTTCCCTCTTTCATTTTTTTCCAGAACACTAAATCCCGAAGTTTTAAAATGATAAGACTGACTTTGAACTTGTTGAAATCCAAAACCGAGAAACAATACTACTATATAAGTGCAAATAGAATTCATAAAATATTTCCTGCAGACAATTAAAACTCAAATGTAGCTTTTTCTTGGCATGCATCTCTAAAATCCGACATCATTTCTTGAACAATTTGTTCTACTGGCAAAATTTCATGGATCAATCCGGATATTTGCCCAATTTCGAGTTCTCCTTCTTCAAGATCACCTTCAAACATTCCTTTTTTGGCTCTGGCTCTTCCTAAAAGTGCTATTAAATCTTCTTTAGAAGGGCATTTCTCATACAAAGCCTGAACATCATTATAAAATTTATTTTTCACCAATCGAACTGGAGCTAATTCTTTTAAAGTCAATTGAGTACCCCCTTCTTTTATATTAACTATCGTTTCTTTAAAATTATTGTGGGCAGAAGATTCTACTGATGCCGCAAAACGGCTTCCAACCTGAACGCCATCGGCACCTAGAATCATTACGGCAAGCATTCCTCTTCCGGTAGCAATTCCGCCAGCGGCAATAAGCGGAATGTGAACTTTTTCTTTAACCATCGGAATCAAGGTTAAAGTCGTCGTTTCGTCGCGTCCGTTGTGTCCGCCTGCTTCAAAGCCTTCAGCCACAATAGCGTCTACGCCGGCTTCCTGCGCTTTTAATGCAAAAACACTGCTGCTTACAACATGCACAACTGTAATTCCTTTTTCTTTTAAAAACGAAGTCCAGGTTTTAGGATTTCCTGCCGAAGTAAAAACGATTTTCACGTCTTCTTCAACAACAATATTCATAATTTCTTCAATATTAGGATACAACATCGGAATATTGACTCCAAATGGCTTATCAGTCGCTTTTTTGCATTTCTGAATATGTTCTCTCAAAACATCAGGATACATTGATCCAGCGCCAATTAAACCTAAACCACCCGCATTACTAACTGCCGATGCTAATTTATAACCACTATTCCAGATCATTCCACCTTGAATAATTGGATATTTTATATTGAAAAGTTTTGTAATTCTATTCATTAAAACGCTTATTGTTTTATAAGTTTTCCTGTTTTCTGCAAATCTCCAGATTTAAAAGTATAAAAATAAAGTCCGCTTGTTAAGCTTTCCACAGAAAGAACGGGATTTTGATTTGTAATTTCTTTTTCAATCAGCTTTTGTCCTAAAATTGAATAAATAGAAACTGATGCCGTTTCATTTTCAAACAAAAATGAAATATTGGATTTTGCAGGATTTGGATAAACTGAAAAATCAAATGAATTCTGAAAAGTTTCTGTTCTTAATGTCGAGCCAAAATTCGGAATTCCGAAACCATAATTATTATCCGGAGTTGTATATCTGTCAGCCGACTGAATAATCATATTTCTAATTTCCTGATTTGTTTTTGATGGAAATGCCTGCCATAAACAAGCTACCATCCCTGCCATTATCGGGCAAGAAAAAGAAGTTCCGTTTGCAGTAGAAATTGTTCCCGAAGTAGTCGAAACCACAGCCGCAACTCCCTGCGCCATTACATCTGGTTTTGTACGGTTATCAAAACTTGGCCCAATAGAACTAGAAGATGCTTTAACTTTTGAAGCATTAACCGAACCCACTGTAATAACAGAAGCGCCATCTGCAGGTGAACCAATATGGTTTTCTGCCTGATTTCCCTCATTTCCGGCAGAAGCCAAAACAATGATTCCTTTACTAAAAGCAATTTCAGCGCCTTTGGTAATAAAATTTGTTGTACCATTCATATCGCTGTAAGTGTGGCTGTAATTTGGATTATCAAAAGCAAAATAACCCAAAGAACTCGTGATGATATCAGCTCCAACAGCATCTGCTTGTTCTGCAGCTTCAACCCAGTACGATTCTTCAACAGGATTTTCAGAAGCATCGTTTTCTGTTATAAACAAATAATAAGAAGCGTCCGGAGCAGTTCCTACCAAAGAGTTTTCTTTGTAACCTCCCATGGCAGATAAAACTAAAGTTCCGTGACTGTCTCCTGCATAAAAGTCTGTACTTCTGTTAACAAAATCATAGCCACCTAAAATCCTATTATTATCTCTTAATCTTTGAAAAGGTTCTGCTGTATTTACACCTGGAAAACCGGCATCTAAAACGGCAATTATTTTTCCCGAACCTGTAAAATTCTGCTGATGCAAGGTTTGCCCGTTGAGCATTTGTATTTGATTTGCAGAAGTTCCATAAGCATAATCAACCGCAGTTTCGAGTTTTTTCTTTACTTCCGAAATTTTATTTACTGAAGCCTTTTTTGAAGTTCCATTCAAAGTTTTATTGGCAAAAACTATTTTATCAACAAATGAAAGCAATTTCAGAGCATTAATATCAGTCTGGCTACCTCTAATATGCAGCGCATTTAACCATTTAGATTGTGCCATAACAGTTATTCCTGTACTCGCTTTTACCTGATCTATATAAGTAGTTTCAAGCGGAGCATCTGTAACATTTAAAGCAATATTTTGTGCTGTACGACGATCTAATGATCTCTGAGAAAGGGTTTGTGATGGATTATTAAAAAAATCCTGTGCATTTGGTTTTCCCGTAAAATAAACCCAGGCGTCCTCCTGAGCAAATAAAACAGTCGAAAACAATACTAAAAGAAAAGTAAAATTATATTTCATAGATACTCTTTTAAAAGGAAAACCTCATTAAAAAAGTATAAAGCTAAGAAATTACTCCCGAACCAACTAATTCATTTTCTAAATACCAGGCCACAAATTGTCCTTCTGTAATGGCAGACTGAGGTTCTTCAAAAGAAACATACATTCCGTCTTCAAATTGGTGTAAAGTCGCTTTTTGCAAAGGCTGACGATAACGAATTCTCGCCATTACCTCCATTGTTTCACCAGGTTTTAAAGTCATGTCTTCACGAATCCAGTGTACTTCAGATTCTCCAACAAATAATGCTTTTTTGAATAATCCTGGGTGATTGCTTGTTAAACCTGTGTAAATGGTATTAGTTTCAACATCTGTAGCGATTACAAATAACGGATCTGTAGTTCCGCCCACATTCAATCCTTTTCTTTGTCCAACAGTAAAATAATGCGCTCCCTGATGGTTACCCATAAATTTTCCCATTTCCGGACGATAATTCAATTTTTGAGCTTCAATTTTTAGTTCATCTTCTAAAGAATCAGCTTCTTTTTCTATAGTATAAATTGGATCGTTTTTGTCAATCTGAACAATTTTACCTTCTTTTGGCTGTAATTTTTGCTGTAAAAACTCTGGCAGACGAACTTTCCCAATGAAACAAAGTCCTTGAGAATCTTTCTTTTCGGCTGTAACCAATTCCATTTCAGCCGCAATTTGGCGAACTTCAGGTTTTGTCAAAGCACCTATTGGAAATAAAGCTTTAGAAAGTTGTTCTTGTGATAATTGGCATAAAAAGTAAGACTGATCTTTGTTTACGTCATTTCCGGCAATTAATTGATAAACCGTTTTTCCGTCAACTTCGATTTCGCTTTTTTGGCAGTAATGCCCAGTTGCCACATAATCAGCACCAAGACTTAAAGCAATTTTCATAAAAACATCAAATTTGATTTCGCGGTTACAAAGCACGTCAGGATTTGGAGTTCTTCCTTTTTCGTATTCGTTAAACATATAGTCAACGATTTTTTCTTTGTATTCTTCGCTTAAATCAACTGTCTGAAACGGTATTCCTAGTTTTTCTGCAACCAATAAAGCATCGTTACTATCTTCTAACCAAGGACATTCGTTAGAAATGGTAACAGAATCATCGTGCCAGTTTTTCATAAAAAGTCCAATAACTTCGTATCCCTGCTGCTGCAATAAATAAGCTGCAACACTAGAATCAACTCCGCCAGAAAGACCTACAACTACTCGTTTCATTTTAAAATGTTTATATTTTTATAAGGGTGCAAAGATACGCCATATTTTAGAAAATTTAATCCCTTTTAATTAGTTTATATAATCCCGCAGTAGATAAAACTTATTGTTTAAATACTTACTTTTAATATTCAATAAAATGGTCATGAAAAAGTCTCTTTACAGCTTGTTTTTCCTTCTAATGTTTGTGTCTGTGAATGCGCAAAAGTATTCTTCTACGCTGCAGGATTATAATGCTTACAAGGCTTTTAGAGGAAAACCATTATCTGATAAATTTTCGAATATCGAATCTGTAAAAGTTATTTACGATTTGAGAAAACAAAAAATGTATTATTTCAACAGTACTTTAATTCCGCTTCATTATGATTTTGTGGTTAACTATTTGCGATACAATTATGATTTAGAAGTTTTTAATAATGAAAATTATAGTAACACTTTAAAAAATCGAGATTTTCTATTAGGAAATCTGAACCACATTAAAGGAACAGATAAATGGATTTTTGAATTGGCGGCTTCAGACAGAATGCCAATTGAGCAGATAGAACGCTTTTTTAATCTCGTTAAAAATTCAACTTTTATCAAAGATGATTTAAAGTTTTATCTAAATAATCCAGATCAAATGGAATGGTTTGGTTTAGAACAATTCAAAATTCCATGCGTAAAATCAGATTATATTTTTAATGAAATACAATATCAGGAAGTTGTTTCCGGAACTAATGTCGGAATTCTAAAAGAATACAAAATCAAAGATTTGGATAAAACCAAACCAAATCCTGATGAAATTATTGTTTTAGACGGAACGCCGGAAATTCTGCCAAACGTAAGAGGAATTATTGTTAATGAACTTCAGACTCCGTTAAGTCATTTGGTAATTTTAGGAAAAAACAGGAAAATTCCAATTATGGCTTATACATTGGCATTAAAAGATGAAAACATAAAAAAATTACTTTCTAAAAAAGTAGAGTTGAAAATTCAGGTTGACACTTTTTTTATAAAAGAAACTGATAAAAAAATTGTTATTAAAACAAATTCAAAAAAGAAAAAACTAATCATTGATAATACCGTTACGGATTTAGTCGATTTGTCTAAAATTCCAAAAAAAGGAGTTAATTACATTGGTTCAAAAGCACAAAATATGGCGTATTTGATTGCGATTTCGAAAGAAATTCCTTTTAAAGTTCCGGAAAATGCGCATGCCATTCCTTTTTATTATTATACCAAACACATTCAAAAAGAGTCAATATCTCCTTTAATAAAAGAACTTTTAGAATCTACTAAAAAAGATTCGGCAGTTTGGATAAGTAAGCAATTGAAAAAAATTCGCGACGCTATTAAAAAAGAACCTATTGATCCTGAATTAATTTCGAAGCTAAATTTGGCTTTTAAAGACGCTAAATTTAAAAACTTCAGGTTTCGATCATCAACAAATGCAGAGGATCTGGACGAATTTAACGGCGCTGGATTATACGATTCGAAAACCGGAATTATCGGCGACAGCGTTAAAACTTTTGAAAAAGCAATTAAACAAGTTTGGGCAAGCGTTTGGAACGAAGCTTCGTATAACGAAAGAGAACTTTTTGGAATCGATCAGGAAAATATTGCAATGGGCGTTTTGGTTCATCGTTCTTTTCCCGATGAATTGGCAAATGGCGTTATTATAACCAAAAACATTTTTAGAGACAATTTTCCGGGAATCACGGTTAATATCCAAAAAGGTGAAAACTCAGTTGTAAAACCTGCAAAAGGAGAAATATGCGAACAGTTTGTGGCTTATCATTTTAATTCTGGAACAAATGATGACGATTTTGATGTTGACTATACTTCAAACTCAAATCTCAATAATAATGAACCTTTATTAAGCCGAAAAGAAATGAGCAGGCTTTTTCTGGTAAGCAAAAAGATAGAAGAAAAAATGTATCGCTATTGGAGGAAAAATTCATTTCATCCAGTAGATATTGAATTCAAAATTGTGGGCGAAGATCGGGATTTATACATCAAACAAGTACGTCCGTTTAATGATTAATAAAAAACCAAAAGATCAATTTCGCTGGTTACCGTATTGATCAAAACAATTTTAAAATCAAAATCCTGAATATTTATTTTTTCCTGAACTGCTTTGCGAATATTTCCATTTTCTAAAGAAAAATTACCTGCAAAAGCAATTTTTACATCAACAGTATTCAGGTATTTTGAAGCTTTTCGATTTACAATAATCGAAGCTGCAACATAAAAACCAATTATAATAATTTGAAAAAACAGCAGTAATTCTATTTTTTCAAATGGATACATAATATCTAAAATAGAAAGTGTAATTGTGGCAAAAAGAAAAATAATCGCATTTACAGTAAACGATTGTGTACGAAATCTTAGAATTGAAAAAATGGCAAACAAACCAAAACCAATACCAACGCCGATTTCAATTTTTGTAAACAAATAACAAAGCGAAAATGTACAAAGCCCAACAATAACCATTAATGGATTTATGGTTTCGTTATCTTTTCTGTTTGAGAAAAAATACAAAATCAAAATCGAAAAAAACAACAATAAAAATCGTCCGATAAGTTCGTTTAAATCCATTGAATCAAAATATTAGCTCAATCAAATTTAAACAATTACACAAAAAAAATCAGCCACGAATTCACAAATTTTAGTTTTATAACAAATTCGTGAATTCGTGGCTGAAAAATTTAATTCTTCAAATATTTTAATTGCTCATTTTAGGTTTTGAGTCAGCTTTATAACTTTGTTTTGGGTCGCTCATGTTTATTTCTTTCAATTTCCCTTTTGTATAAAACTGCCAGATTCCGGCTTTTTTACCATTTACAAATTTCCCTTTTGAAGCAACTGCTCCGTCTGCGTCATAAAAAACTGCACCGCCGTTATATTCATTGTTTTTATAAAAAGACTCTTCCTGAATAGTTCCGTTTTGTCCAAGTTTTCTATACTTTCCTTCTTTTATACCATTTACATACGTCATTTCTTCAGCAACTTTCGCATTAGGATAATAAACAGTTCGCACACCATCTAGTTTTCCATTTTTGTACGTTTCAGAAGTCATCAAAACTTTAGAAGCCTTGTGATAATATTTCCATTCTCCTTCCCTAACTTTCCCAACTTCTTTCCCTTCGCTTACTATATTTTTATTCTGGTCATAAAAAATTGTATATGATGTTCCGTCATTTGCAGTAAAATCACGTGTTGCAATCACATCTCCTTTTTTGGTATCATCAAAAAATTTAAAAATTCCGGTTTCCTTTCCGTGAACAAAAGTTCCTTCGTAGCGCGGACGCTTGGATTCCTCATAAACTCCTTTCCATACGCCGTCTTTTTTTCCGTTAGAATCTAATTTATTAAATTCGGTTTGAGCATTTAAGATGAAGACATTTAATAATACAAGTCCGGTTATCAGTCTTTTAGAAATCATATTTTATTTAATTTTAAACTAAAACGAAAATTCGTTTCATAAAGTATAATTGTTTTTCTCAAAGTTAAAATATTCATTCCTTTTTCAAAAGGAAGATATTTCTATAAATTAAAAAATCCCGATTTAATCGGGATTTTTAGTTTTTTATTTCTTTTTATTTTGAGTTTTTTTAGCTGCTTCCTGCTGCTCCATTACTTCCTGAAGACGCTGTTGGAATTTACTTGGCTTTTTAGGCTCTTTTAATTTGTTTTCCTGAATCTGCGCGTGAATTTTCTCGCTGTCGACAATATAGTTTTTGATAACAAACATAATTCCGATTGTAATTAAGTTTGAAATAAAGTTGTATAAACTCAATCCTGCACCGTAACTGTTGAAGAAAATTAACATCATTAATGGCGAAACATAAATCATGATTTTCATCATTTTTGCCATATCCGGCATACCTTCCTGTTGAGGCGCTGCCATCTGCTGATCTCCAGAAGTCATTTTCATGTAGAAGAAAATTGCAATTGCTGCCAAAATTGGGAACAAACTGATATGATCTCCATATAATGGAATGTGGAATGGTAATTTTACAACAGAGTCAAAAGATGATAAATCGTCTGCCCAAAGGAATCCTTTTTGTCTTAACTCAAAAGCTGCTGGAAAAAACTGGAACGATGCATACATAAAAGGAAGCTGAATCAACGCCGGAATACATCCTGCCATTGGGTTTACTCCTGCTTTGTTGTACAGTTTCATTGTTTCCTGTTGTTTTTTCATTGGGTCTTTTTTGTATTTCTCTCCCAACTCATTGATATCAGGTCTTAAAACTTTCATTTTAGCCTGAGACAAGAATGATTTATAGGTAATTGGCGACATTGCCAATTTGATAATTATTGTAAAAATAATGATCGCAATTCCTAAAGACAATCCAATAGTTGAACTTAAGAAACCGAATAACGGAACGAAAATTAATTTGTTAATCCATCCGAAAATTCCCCATCCTAGTGGAATAATTTTTTCGAAATTTTTATCGTACGATTTTAAGACTTTATAATCTGCAGGTCCAAAATACAAATGCATTTTATAATTAATTTCTCCACTAGAGAAAGCCAAAGGAACGGTTGCTTTAAATTGTTTTGTAAAAACCGTATCGATTTTATCGTCTTTAACTAAGTTTTCAGAAACTAAATTTGCTTTTTCAAAAGCCGTATCGGTTTTTAAAATTGTAGCAAAAAAGTGCTGTTTAAATGCAATATATTCAACTTTATCAGGTGTTTCTTCTTTAAGATCTCCCTGCCCTACGTAGCTTTCTTTTCCTTCTTCGTAGTTATAATAAATTTCGGCATAACGATTTTCATAAGAAACACTTTTTTCGTTTCTGTAAGTTTTTAAATCCCATTGTAAATCTAAAGGTTTAGCAGAATTTAAAACTTTATTTAAACCTTGAGAACGGATATCAAAACCAACTAAGTAATCGTTTGGTTTTAAAACATATTTATATTCTAAGAATTCGTTTGCACCGGCTTTTAAACGCATTGATAAAACCTGATCTGCACCAACTTTTTCTAATGTTGGTTCAAAATATAAATCTTTAGAATTTAATGTTCTGTTATCTGTTGTAAGAAGCTGTAAATTTAAGTTTGAATTATTGTTTTTAATTAACTCAACTAATTCTCCAGAACCTTTTCTAAATTTTTCGAATTCTTTTAAAGTTGCTTCAACAATATAACCACCTTTATTAGCAATTTTAAGTTTTACTTTCTCGTTTTCGATAGTTGTAAAAGATTCTTTTGCAGAAGGAAGTGTAGCAGAATATGCAAAACCGCCTAAAGTTTTTTGTAATTGTGCTAATTGAACTGTATCACCTGGCGTTACAGCAGCAGTTGGTACAACAGCAGTTTTAGCTCTATCAGCTTTTGCCTGAGCTTCTTGTTTAGCTACTAATTCTTTCTTGGCTTTTTCAGCAGCAATTTCTTTTTCAGAAGGTTTGTTTTGGTACATTATCCAAATCAAAATTCCGAATATCAATACAAAACCAATGATTGAATTAAGGTCTAATTTTTTTTCTTCCATTATTATTTAAAAAAGTTATTCTTCGAAGCCTATTAGTTATGAGTTTTACTCAAAAGTTACATCTTCCGGAATATTAATTATTATTTTTTATGTGCATTTACCGCTGCAGCTACAAAGTTTACAAAAATTGGGTGCGGATTTGCTACTGTACTTTTGTATTCCGGGTGGTACTGTACTCCAATAAAGAACGGATGGTTTTCAAGCTCTACAATTTCTACCAATCCTGTATCTGGATTTACTCCAGAAGCCTTTAAACCAGCTTTTTGCAATTCGTCAGCATATTTATTATTGTACTCATAGCGGTGGCGGTGACGCTCAGAAATAGTGGTTTCACCATAAATTCTGTGAGCCAGAGTATTTGGTTTAATATCACATTTCCAGGCTCCAAGACGCATTGTTCCTCCTTTATCAGTAATATTTTTTTGTTCTTCCATTAAATTCACAACCGGATGCGGCGTTTTCTCGTTCATCTCAGTTGAATTTGCATCAGCATAACCTAAAATATTTCTAGAATATTCAATAACAGACATCTGCATTCCTAAACAAATTCCGAAGAATGGAATATTATTTTCACGAACGTAACGTACTGCCTCGATTTTTCCTTCAATACCTCTTTCACCAAATCCTGGAGCAACTACTACTCCGTCAAGAGTTCCTAATTTTTCTTCTACATTCTCTGCATTAATATGTTCTGAATGAATAGAAATTACGTTTACTTTCGTTTCATTTGCTGCACCTGCATGGATAAACGCTTCTAAAATAGATTTGTAACAATCCTGCATTTCTACATATTTTCCAACCAAACCGATATTTACGGTTTGTTTTGGACTTTTTAACCTGCGTAAGAAAGTATTCCAGTTTTTAAGATCCGGAGCTGCTTTTTTAGGTAAATCTAATTTCTTCAAAGCCACAACATCTAATCCTTCTTCAAGCATTAAATTTGGAACTTCATATATCGTAGAAGCATCTATAGATTGGATAACTGCTTCTTTTTTAACATTACAAAACAAGGCTAATTTTTGACGTAATTCCTGAGATAATTCATGCTCAGTTCTACAAACCAAAATATCAGCTTTAATTCCGCTTTCCATTAAAGTTTTTACAGAGTGCTGCGTTGGTTTTGTTTTTAACTCGCCGGCAGCAGCCAAAAATGGAACTAAAGTTAAATGAATAACAATTCCGTTATTTTCGCCTAATTCCCAAACTAACTGACGAACAGATTCTATATAAGGTAATGATTCAATATCACCAACAGTCCCGCCAATTTCAGTAATAACAATATCATAATCACCTGATTTACCAAGCAATTGCATTCTGTCTTTGATTTCATTTGTAATGTGAGGAACAACCTGAACCGTTTTTCCTAAAAATTCTCCTCTTCTTTCTTTCTCAATAACCGAAAGATAAACTCTTCCTGTTGTAACGTTATTCGCCTGAGATGTAGGAACGTTAAGGAAACGCTCGTAGTGACCTAAATCTAAATCTGTTTCAGCACCATCATCTGTTACGTAACATTCGCCGTGTTCATAAGGGTTTAACGTTCCCGGATCCACATTGATATAAGGATCAAATTTTTGAATAGTTGTACGGTATCCTCTTCCTTGTAACAATTTTGCTAAAGATGCTGCAATGATCCCTTTTCCTAATGAAGAAGTCACACCGCCTGTAACAAAAATATATTTTGTTTGATTCATTCTGTTGTTTGTTTGTAAGTAGTTGTGTAAAAAACTTGGCAAAAGTACAAATTTAATTAGACAATTTATCTATTCGAGAATGAGATAATTTACAAATTTTTAAACAGATTGATTACTTGGTTTTATAATCAATAATTTTAAGCTTTTATTAGGAGTATTTTTAAGAAATATCTTTAAACTGGCTTTGGATATTACTACTTATGCAATGGTAAAAATTATTTATTTTGAACCTGAGTAGTATCTTGAATTATTTTTTCAGTTTTCATTACAGAATCGCGATGGCGTTTCATATCCTCTTTTATAGCTTCAACCTTATCTTGAGACATTTTATTTCTTAAATAATCAGATTTGGCAGCAAAAAAGATAGAAAAATATATTACCAATGGAATGAAAATCAGTCCAATTCCCATCCACATTCCAATTTTAGCAATCGAAGTTGAAATGTTTGCTTTTTTTGCCTGAGATAAACCAACTGCTCCCAAAATTATGGCAAAAACAGCCAATACTATATAAGCTATTTTAAAAGCAAAATGTGGTACAAAAACAAAAATAAGTGCCAATACAGCAAGTATTATTGCATATCTGCCTTGGCTTTCTCCTGGTTTTGATTGTTGGGAATTGTTTTCCATCATTTAGGTCTTTAATATTTACTGTAAAAATATAAAAACACCTCAAAAATGTTAATTCCCTGAAACAAAGTTACTAACAATTAAAACTCGTATTTCGTTAACTATTACCTTTCGGATACTGCTTTTTTATATTTCGGATTAACTCTTCTAAACCGTTTAATTTTAATTCGTAAATAAGCTGCAGCTGCTGTCCTAATTCACCTTTTGGAAAACCTTTATTATGATACCAAACTACGTAATATTCAGGTAAATCGATTAAAAATCGTCCTTCGTATTTCCCGAAAGGCATTTTGGTGTGAGCTAATTTTATGAGAAGTTTTTTGTCTTGTTCCATAGTTTTAGAAGAAAAAAGAAGCAAGAAAAAAGAATAAGTCTCTCTTCTTGCTTCAATTGTATGCAAAGCTATTATTAATTTGCCACAGATTAAAAAGATTTAAATGATTTTCGCCGCAAATTCACAAATTATTTTAAATGCATTGGTGAATTGCTTCGCCAGTTCGCTATCGCTCAAGTTATAACGAATAAAATCTTAATGCCATAGAACCTTAGCAACTTAGAATCTTAGTAATGCCATCTCACGAAAGCTTCCATGGCTGCGTAAGTTGCTAAACCTAACTGCTGATACAAAGCTGCTGTTTCGCTGTTTCGGTCTTCGGCTCTCTGCCAAAATTCTCTTGCGTCTGTTCCCTGAAACACAACACCGTCTTTCTGTGATTGGTGTTTGAATATTCCGTGGCGTTTTGCCAAAACCTGATCCGGACTCATTGGCACCGCCAT
>NZ_FQWC01000022.1 GCF_900129555.1 Flavobacterium defluvii | reverse complement strand
CCGACAGGATATTTAGTTCTAAACCCGGACGGAAGCTTAACATTAGGGGCCAATGCACCGGCAGGCACTTACACGTTAACTTACACGATCTGTGAGAAACTAAACCCATCAAACTGCAGTTCAAACACAGTGACTGTAACAGTCGGCGTACCGGTAATCGATGCAGTAACCGAAACTACAGCTTCGGTAAATGGAAACACAGGCGGCACAACAGCAGCCCTGACAGCAAACGATACCCTAAACGGAAATCCGGTTGTGATCGGCACATCAGCAGGACAAGTAACATTAACAGCAGTAAGCGTTCCGGCAGGCTTAACATTGAATGCTAATGGAACAGTAACCGTTGCGGCTAATACACCGGCAGGAACTTATGATGTTCAGTACACTATCTGTGAAGTTACAAATCCAGGCAACTGTGATACGGTAATCTCAAAAGTAGTAGTAGGCGCAGCAGTAATCGATGCAGTAACTGAAACAACAGCATCAGTAAACGGAAACACAGGCGGTACAACAGCAGCCCTGACAGCTAATGATACTTTAAACGGAAATCCGGTAGTAATTGGAACTTCAGCTGGGCAGGTAACACTCACAGCAGTAAGCGTTCCAGCAGGATTAACATTAAATGCAGACGGGACGGTAACAGTGGCATCAAATACAGCAGCAGGAACTTATGATGTAGAATATACAATCTGTGAAGTTACAAATCTAGGGAACTGTGATACTGTAATTTCAAAAGTTGTGGTAGGAGCAGCCGTAATTGACGCTGTAACCGAAACTACAGCTTCAGTAAACGGAAACACAGGCGGCACAATGGCAGCTTTAACAGCTAATGATACTTTAAATGGTAATCCAGTTGTGATTGGAACATCAGCAGGACAGGTAACACTCACAGCAGTAAGCGTTCCGACAGGCTTAACATTAAATGCTAATGGAACAGTAACTGTAGCGGCAAACACACCAGCAGGCACTTACGATGTAGAATACACAATCTGTGAAGTTACAAATCCAGGGAACTGTGATACAGTAATCTCAAAAGTTGTGGTTACCGCAGGAACCCTAGTAGCAAATGCAGACACAATCGGATCAGTTACAGCAGGAAACACTCCTCAGACACTGCCTGTGAATGTATTTGATAACGATACTAAAAACGGAACCGCTCTGGTACCATCAGATGTTAATCTGACAACTACAACAGCAGACCCGACAGGCTATTTAGTTCTAAACCCTGACGGAAGTTTAACATTAGGTGCTAATGCTCCGGCAGGCACTTACACGCTGACTTACACTATCTGTGAGAAACTAAACCCGACAAACTGCAGTTCAAACACTGTAAGTGTAACCGTAGGTGTACCGGTAATCGACGCTGTAACTGAAACTACGACATCAGTAAACGGAAACACAGGCGGCACAACAGCAGCTTTAACAGCTAACGATACCCTAAACGGAAACCCGGTTGTGATTGGAACATCAGCAGGACAAATAACCCTGACAGGAGTAAGCGTTCCGGCAGGATTAACATTGAATGCAGACGGGACAGTAACAGTTGCACCAAATACAGCAGCAGGCACTTACGATGTTCAATACACTATCTGTGAAGTTACCAATCCGACAAACTGTGATACAGTAATTTCAAAAGTTGTGGTTACGGCAGGAACACTAGTAGCAAATGCAGACACAATAGGATCAGTTACAGCAGG
>NZ_FQWC01000012.1 GCF_900129555.1 Flavobacterium defluvii | reverse complement strand
TATCAAAGAGCTTTCCGTGTTTTGCGGGGTGCAAATGTAAAAAGCATTTTCAAATCTCACAAGCTTTTTTGAATCTTTTTTTCGAAAATTTCTTTTCACTAATTCAATACAACCTGTCAGTATTTCGAAGAGCGTTTTTCGCTGTTGCGGGTGCAAAAGTAGAACCTTTTTCCATTTATACAACAACTTTCCCCAAGTTTTTTTATTCTTTTTTTGATTTATTTCTTAACTGTCTCATAACAGCTTATTTACATTTTAAACTTTTTTAACTTTACGTACGATTTTTCTTTGTTATGATAGAGTTTTGATATTTTACTGTTGTTTTTGTTTTCTTTTTTTGCGGAATTTTTAAGCTTTTATCCTCTTTTTAAAGGATAAATAATCTTTTTAAATCTCCCTTTTGCCGCCAAAAACGTTTTTATCACCCAGTTTTACCCTTCTTTTTGCCAAATTCTTCTTCTTACCTAGATTTTCTACTGAAAACAATTTTCATAGCCCCGATAGAAGTGGAAATCCTTTTGTGCCAGGGTTCGGCACAAAAGATTGGAACGCATAGCGGGATCGGCTCCTTATAAAATCAAGATTCCAATTCTTGTAAATTACAAACCAAAAGGATTTGAATTACATTAGATCGCAAAATTATACACTTTGCGCATAAGACGCACTGCGGTGCTTCTCTACAGAAAATGGAATTCAACCACACTATATACATATATATGTATATAAAAAACAAACCCGACTGGTTTTGGAAACCTGTCGGGTTATTGATGCAGTGTACTCTTATATATGTATACTTATATAAGTATAGTATTTAGACTATCGATTGCTTCTTTTGTGATTTGAATGCTTTTTAGTTTTGCCTGATGATCGAAGATTGGACTTGTTACCATTAGTTCGTCAATTCTTGCATAGTCGATAAACTTTTTCAAATCAGTTATTAATTGTTCTTTGTTTCCTGTGAAGGTTCCGGCTGTCATTTGATTGACATGGAAACGTTCTGCTTCGTTCATAATATCATCTAATGAAGGAACGGGTGGCTGTAAACCTTTACGATCGTTTCTAATTAGATTCAGGAACATTTGATACAAACTTGTAGACAATAGTTCTGCTTCTTCATTGGTATCTGCTGCAATTATATTCAGACAAGCCATTGTTTTGGGTTTATCTAAATATTCTGAAGGCTGGAAATTTTCCCGGTAGAATTCAAATGCCTGAATCATTAGTTTTGGTGCAAAGTGCCCGGCAAAAGCATAGGGTAATCCGTAAGCCGCTGCTAAAGCTGCACTATCCATACTTGATCCTAAAATCCAAATTGGAACTTTTAATCCTTCAGCTGGGAAAGCACGTACTTTTCCTGTGGCATTTTCAGTTGAAAAATACTCCTGAAGTCTGCTTACATTTTGCGGAAAACGCTGCGCCTGTTCAAAAAAGTCTTTTCGAATTGCTTCGGCAGTTGGCTGGTCTGTTCCCGGAGCTCTTCCTAAACCTAAATCGATTCGATTAGGATAAAGCGTTTCTAAAGTTCCAAATTGTTCTGCCACTACCAAAGGTGAGTGATTTGGAAGCATAATTCCGCCAGAACCTACGCGGATATTTTTTGTCTGACTTGCTATATATCCAATTAAAACAACCGTAGCTGTACTGGCAACGTGTGCCATATTGTGATGTTCTGCAAGCCAAAACCGCTTGTATCCTAAAGTATCTGCTAATTGCGCTATGTCCTTTGTTTTTTGAAATGTTTCTGTGGCATTGCTATCCTGAGTAATGATAGCGAGGTCTAATAACGAGACCGAAATTGGTTTTTTCATATAAAAAAATGCTAATATGCAAAATTAACTCATTTATTCGGATGCCTTTAGTTTTGTAATGTTAATAGAATTATAATATTAATCAAACCGCTTTCAAATATAATTTTTTAATAATTAATTATTGTTTTAAAATAATTAATTATACATTTGCAATATCAAATCAATTTTTTTATATATGAAGACAACTCATATTGTATCGAGAATATTATTTTATTTCACCCGATTTTTATCTGTGGTTTATTTCTTTTTGGCTTCTTATTCTGTTTTTACTTTAATAACAGGATTGTTTTTGACCTTTAAAGATAATGCAAAGTATTTTCAGGTTTGTTATCCTTTTACTTCTCATCCGTTAATGCTTGGAGATTATAACCTCCCGTACATTCTTTTTGACTTTTTGGCACCGTTGAGTTTATATGGACTTTTCTTTTTATTGAGCAGTAATGTTTTTAAAGTATTTTTTCAGCCAAAATTATTTACGCCAAACGGAGTTTCACATTTAAGACGCTTCTATTTATCAAATTTATTAATTCCGAGTGGAGTACTATTTATAGCTTTCTTTTTTGTTCCGCTGGATAATGAAGTTTGGCTTTTTATTATACTTCACGGAATGCTTGGGGCTTTTGCTTATTTTTTAGCTGCCATTTTTAAACAGGGTTTAAACCTTCAAAATGAACAAGACTTATTTATATAACTATGCCAATAATTGTAAATGTTGATGTAATGCTTGCCAAACGCAAGATGCAGAGTAAAGAGTTGGCAGAAAAACTAGATATTACACCTGCCAATTTATCGATTCTAAAAACTGGAAAAGCAAAAGGAATTCGGTTTGACACTCTCGAAGCTATTTGTAAAATATTGGATTGCCAGCCTGGCGATATTTTAGAATATATAGCAGAATAGCTTTCTTTAAAATCTTATTTCTTCTTTATAAAAAATCGGTTTTTGAAGCCGACAAGGATTCTATTGCCTAATTTTTTCAAACTATAATTTATATAATCATCAAAAATCAATCAAAAAATGAACAGTTTATCAATCAAAAATCTCAGCAAAACGTATGAGAACGGCACAAAAGCGATTGACCACTTATCGCTTGAAATTACAAACGGAATGTTTGGCCTGCTTGGACCAAACGGAGCAGGAAAATCGACTTTAATGCGAACGATTGCTGCTTTGCAGGAACCAACTTCTGGAATTATTGAATTTAACGGAACTAATATTATCGAAAACCCAATGTTCATTAGAGAAAATTTGGGTTATCTGCCACAGGAATTTGGTGTTTATCCAAAGGTTTCTGCTTATCGTTTACTGGATCATTTGGCGGTTTTGAAAGGAATTGTGAATAAGAAGGAACGACACGATCAGATTTTATATTTATTGCAGCAAACAAATTTACTGAAGCACAAAGACAAAGCCGTTCATTCTTTTTCTGGCGGAATGCGTCAGCGATTTGGAATTGCTCAGGCGTTGCTTGGAAATCCGAAAATTATTATTGTGGATGAACCTACTGCGGGACTTGATCCGGAAGAGAGAAACCGATTCAACAATCTTTTAAGTGAAATCGGCGAAAGCATTATTGTAGTTTTATCTACTCATATTGTAGAAGATGTTCGTGATCTATGCCCAAAAATGGCTATTATTTCTAACGGAAAATTAATTTTGGAAGGAAAACCAAATCAAGCGATCGATTCTTTGAAAGCTAAAATCTGGATGAAAGCGATTGAAAAAATTGAACTGAATGAGCATCAATCGAACTTTAATATCATTTCGTCAAACTTAAATTCAGGAAAAATCAATATTCACGTTTTTTCAGACGAAAGACCGGATTCTGGTTTTGAATTGATATCGCCAGATTTGAGCGATGTTTATTTTAGTGCTTTAGCTCAAAATCAACTTAAAAATTAAAGTTATGCTTTCTAGATTAATTCAATTCGAATGGCATAACAATACCAGAACCTGGACTTTTTATGCCACATTTATCGTTTATTTGATTTTAGGATTTTTTGTGAGCGCTTTTGCGAATTTCTCTTTTTCGGGTGCTTACAAAAATAGTCCGTATGTATTGACTTATGCGATTGGTTTGATTTCGCTGATGACAATATTTTCGATTACACTTCAGGCTGCACAGAGTTTTTTAAAGGAATATGAAACAAAATTTGATTCGATTATTTTCTCCTCTCCTATTTCTAAGTTTCATTATTTGGCTCCAAAATTTATTACCGCATTTATAATTGCCGTAGTTTCTTTTGGAATGTTTATAGTCGGAATGATCATTGGTCATCAAATGTCATGGCTTTCTAAAAGTGAAATCGGACCTTTTGAAATTATGAATTATCTCTGGCCGTATTTTGTGATTGTAATTCCGAATATTTTCTTGTGTCTTTCTATATTGACGGCTTTGGCCTGGCTTAGGAGAAGTAAACTTTTTGTTTATGTTGGAGGTTTATTAGTCTACATATTATATATAACGGGATCGATTTTTTCGAATTCGCCCATATTTGCAAACGCTTCTCCTTCTTCGGCGAAAGCCATGTCTTTGGCGGCAAAAATAGATCCGTTTGGATTGGCAGCATTTTTAGAACAAACGAGATATTGGACTTCTATCGAAAAAAATACCCAATTAATTTCGCTTTCGGGGAACTTTTTATTCAATAGAATACTTTGGATTTCTATTGCGCTGTTTTTACTTTTTGTTTCCTATAGATTGTTTTCTTTTAGAAAAACGAGAAACAAAAAGGTAAAAACTCCTAAAGTTATTTCAGAAGAAACAAAAGTCCTTTCTTCGAAAATTCCAAAAAACATCGAATTCAAAACTTTCAATCATAATTGGGCTGTTTTTAAAAGCAATATCAAAATGGATATTTTTTTGGTCTTGAAAGGAATTCCGTTTTTATTAATTTTTCTTTTATTTTCGGGGTTATTGATGATTGAGATTTCGGATGAAATTGACGGCGGAATACGATTAGCAGAAAAAATTACGGATACCGCTTTGATGATTTCCACGATAATGGATCGTTTGCCGTTTATTCTAATTTTAATCCTTCTTTTTTACAGCAGTGAATTGTTAAACCGAAGTGAAAATTCAAGATTTGAAATGCTGGAAAATACTGCGCCGTATTCTCAATTTGTAGTGTTACTATCCAAATTGACAGCGCTTTTTATCATTCCGTTAATTATTATCAGCATTAGTATTTTGATTGGATGCGGATTTCAGATTGTGAATGCAAATGCCCCAATCGAAATTGGTCTTTATCTTTCTCTATTTTATTATCTCGGATTTCCATTGTTGTTGATCTCTATTTTGATAATTGCGATTCAGACTTTTATTAAAAACAAATATTTCGGATTGACCGTTTCCGCATTTATCTGTATTTTGTTTTGCACCGGAATTGGTGAACAACTAGGAATTTCGCATCCGTTATTACGATTTGGAGATTCTTTCAAAAGAGAATATTTTGATTTGAATGGTTTTGGGGCTTATACTTTTCCGTTTCATATTAAGATGTTTTACAATCTTGGTTTGGCTTTAGTGCTTTTGTCTTTGACTGGAATTTTATGGAAACGCAATGCTTCAATTGTAAAAACCTTTCGCAGGAATTCATTCAATACAATTCAAAAGACAACTTTTGGCTTGGGAGTTTTTCTTTTTATTGGTTTTGGAAGTTATCTTTTTTACAAAACAAATATTGAATATCCCTATTTGACAGAAGAAGATCAGAATAATTGGAGCGAGAATTACGAACTTCAATTTAAAAAATATACAAATCTGGCTCAGCCGGCAATTGTTTCTGTAAAAAGCAATGTTGATTTATTTCCTGAAGAAAACCGTTACGAAGTAAAAGGAACTTATGAATTGGTAAATAATTCTGAAAAAACGATTGATAGTTTACTCCTATATATAGATCAAAATTCAAAACTGACTTCTGTTGCCATTCCAAATTCTAAAAATCTGGATGATGTTTCGGCATTCCATCATTATTGGTATCGACTGGAAAACCCTTTGCAGCCTCAACAGAAAATGAAAATGAATTTTTCTTTTGAGTCGTATTGGTCGCCATTTAAAGAACATACAGCCTTTAATTCTATCATAGAAAATGGTTCTTTTATGCGAATAAGCCGTTACTTTCCGCTTTTTGGTTATCAGGAATCGAATGAAATCAGCAGTAAAAAGGAACGAAACAAAAGACATTTGAAACCGCAGACTCCGCTTAAAAAGCTTGAAGATAAATCAGAAATTAGATATGATTTTATCGATTATGACGCTGTGGTTTCGACATCTGAAAATCAAACAGCAATTGGCGTTGGCGATTTAATTGGAAAATGGAAAAAAAGCAACCGCAATTATTTTCATTATAAATCAAATGGAAAAATTCCGTTTCGCTTTGCTTATTCTTCTTCTGAATATCAAATTCAAAAAAACAATTATAAAGGCATTTCTATTGAAGTTTATTATGATAAAAGGCATTCCAGAAACATCAAAAAACTAATTGAGGATGTAAAAAAGACTTTAGATTACTGCCAAAATAATTTTGGGAAATATCCTTATAAGACTATTCGTTATGCTGAAGTTTCTGCTTTCGCCGATGGATTTGCTGCAACTTCTTATCCGTCTACGGTTTTTATGAAAGAAAATTTTGGTTTTTACAGTAACCTCAACAACAAGGATAAAGAAGATGTAATTAATCAATTAACGGCCCATGAATTGTCGCATGAATGGTGGGGAAATTCGCAGATAAGTCCTGAACAGAAAGAGGGTAGCTGGATTTTAACCGAAACCCTGGCACAATACACGGAACTGATGTTGTATGAAAAAGAACATGGTTTGGAAAAAGCGCTCGAAACTTTAAAAATTCATCTCGATTTATATTTGAGCAGCCGAAGTTATGATCCTGAAACGCCTTTGTATAAAACAAACTATGATACGCCGCATTTACCCTATGATAAAGGAATGCTGGTTATGCATCAGCTTAGAATTTTAATTGGTGAAGAAAAAGTGAATCTGGCTTTGAAAAATTTTCTGAATCATTACAAATACCCAAATCCGTTTCCCGATTCTGAAAGCTTACTAAAGGAAATTTATGCAGTCGCAGATAAGAAACTGCATTCTAAATTAGATGAAATGTTTAAGCAGATTATTACGTATTCGTCAAAAATAGAATCGGTTTCGAGTATTAAAAAGAATGGTTTTTATGAAGTTTCTTTTAAAGCGGTTTCTGAAAAATTCAGAGAAAATGCAACTGGGAAACGAAAACCAATTGCAAACGACTCAACAATTGATATTGGAATTTACGATGAAAACGGAAAATTATTTCGTTATCCTTTTGCTATAAAAAGCAATAAAATTGAAGAAAAAGTTAGACTAAGGACAAAACCTCAACGAATTGTGATAGATCCCTATTTAATGAATATTGACACTTTTATAAAGGACAACGAAAAAGAGATTGATTAATTTATTTCGTTGTGCCAAATTTTTTAAACACATAGAAACATAGATTTTTCTTTATATAAAAATGTAATTAAAAGAAACTAGTTTCTAACACATAGCTTACTATGTGCATTTATGTAAGTGAAACGCCATTTCAGCATTTTGATAAACTATGTTTCTATGTGTTAAATTATACGAACTATTTTATTTCAGGTGAATCAAAATCTGCTTATGCGTTGTTTTTCCATCATCTTTTATCATCAAGTCTTTACTGGATTCGATTTCGAATTTGGATGACGTTCCTATATTTAATGAAATCTCTTTGTGGCGAAACGTTTCAGGAATTTCAGGCAGTTCAATCGTAACTTGAACTTCTTTATTTTTTTGCTTAAAATCAACTTTGATTCTGTCTCTTAACCAAATATATTCGTAAACTTCCTGCCACGGCGCCATCCAGACAGAATCGTTTCCTTTTTCTCCATATTTTTTGGCAAGCGCTGTCATATAATATTTAAAATCGGGAAAACGCATGCTTAAATTCCACAAATTTGTATTTCCGGTTCCGTGTGTAAATTCGTTAAACCAAACAGGTTCAGCCTGTTTTACAATCGAATCTATGGTTTTTAAATAACGATCCATTGTTTTAAAACCGGTTGTGTCTTTTGAACTCAGTACAAAAGTTCTGGCCGTAATCATTTTATCTAAATCAACTTTAGATTTTACTTTAAAAACTGGTCCAACACCATAATAAGATGCAACCGAAAAATTTCCGTTATACAAAGCTTCTTTTTCATATTCTAAATAATACTTCTCATCGCCTTCTCCGCCAGGAACCACAAAATGTGACATTGTAAAATTCAGATTTTGTTTTATCGAAGTCGTATTTTCGGTTACTTCTGTCAAATAATTAGTCCCGTGTTTTGTTGCGTGGTGAAAACCATGATTCAAAATGTCCCATCCTGCATTGTACATTTCTTTTACTTCTGCCCAGGAAAGATGTCCGCGGTTTTCAGGCATATCACGAACTGAACCACCATTTATAGCCAAAGCTAATTTAAACGGGATTTTATTTCCAAATCCATCTGTATAATAAAGGCCTTTTGAAGTTGTTCCATCTCCACCCTGATCTACTTTCCATTCGTTTTTATTCGGATTGCTGATTTTTCCGCCATTCAATAATGGAAATGCAGTTAAATAAGCCGATCGATATCCATCATCAAGTGTAAAACTGTAAGCAAAATGTTTGTTGAATTTTAAAGCTGCGGGTTTTATTTTGACTTCGCTATCTGATTTTAATTTGATTTTAAAGGAAATGCTTTTTGTTTTTTCGGAATCATTTTGTGAATAAATGATATTTAATGATGATTGAAATAAAAGAATGAAGCTGAATAAAAATAGTTTTATTCTGAAATGTGGTATTCTCATTTTTAGGTTAAAATTAAAAGTTCTAAGATACGTATACTTTAAAATAAATTGATAAATATTGAACTTAATAATTGAACACCGATGAAACGGACTCATTTCCTAAAATCAGCGTCTAATTTTATGACATCAAAAATTTAAAAAGCATGATATTTCAATACATTAAAAAATATTAACGAAATATAATAATTCAATTTAAGTCCAAATACCGAAAAATCCTTCAAGAATCAAGACTTAATAAACAGGCATGCAGATTGCATTTAAAAATATAATCTAAAAATTCCTGTTATGTATCTTTCAAATACCAAAACGATAGTGTTTATTTCGGGAGCTTTTGTGAGCCATTTTTATTGGGGGGAATGGCTCACGTTTTTTGAAAATAAAGGATATAAAGTTGTGGCTCCACCGTGGCTGCATAAAAATGATTCGGTTGAGAATTTAAGAAAACACAATGCATGTCTAAAAATCGGCACAATATCTTTGTTTGATCTTTTGTGTTATTATACCGAAATCATTGAAAAACTTCCAGAAAAACCTATTTTAGTTGGACATTCATACGGTGGGCTTTTAGTACAATTACTGGTTCAGAAGGATTTAGCCGAGGCTGCAATATGCATTAATTCTTTTCCTCCAAAGGGTTTCACGAATATAAAATTTTCTTTTTATGCTTTTATTATACGTTTTTCATCCGGTATTTTTTCTTCAGGAAAAACTTTCTTTTTATCATTCGAAAACTGGAAAAATACATTTTTCAATTTTTTGTCTATAGAAGAACAAAAAAACGAGTATGAGAAATTTACAATTCCTGAATCTAAAAAAGCATTGCGAAATCTCTTTTCAAAAAATGCTAAAATTAATTTTAGAAAAAAACATGTTCCGTTATTTTTTATTTCTGGTTCAGAAGACCAAATTATTTCGCCAAAACTGGTTAAATGGAACTACCGAAAACATAGAAATATACATTCTATAACCTGTTATAAAGAATTTAAAAACAAAAATCATTTTGTCATTCTCAATCCAGAATGGAAGGAAGTTGCTGAGTGTGCGGCAAAATGGATTGAGAAAGTTACCTAACTTATTTCTCTCTTAATTTCCAGCTTTTTAATTTTTGAATTTAAAGTCGAGGGATGAATATCCAGAATTTCTGCAGCGCCGCCTGCGCCTGAAATTTTTCCGTTACATTTTTTGAGTATATACAAAATGTAATCGCGTTCATTTTCCATAATTGTTTTTATCGAAAATGAATCGGTATTTTGCTGTGTATGTATTTTTGACGAAGGTGAAAATTCAATAGATTTAATTGTACTGCCTTCTGTAAGAAGTAGTGTACGCTGTATAAGATGCTCAAGTTCTCTAATATTTCCCGGCCAGTCGTAATTTGTTATTTGCTGTAAAGCGTTATCCGAAAGTGTCGGAGCTTTTCTGTTTGTTCTTTCGCTATATATTTTTATAAAATGATCGGCCAGTTCCGGAATATCTTCTTTTCTCTTTTTTAATGACGGAACCATGATTGGGAAAACATGAAGTCGGTAATACAAATCCATTCTAAAACGTCCAGCTGCAACTTCTTCTTCGAGATTTTTATTTGTAGCTGCAATAATGCGAACATCGATTTTTATAGGCATTAATCCGCCCACTCTTTCTATTTCACGCTCTTGTAAAACGCGTAATAATTTTACCTGAAGTTCCATCGGCATCTCTCCTATTTCATCCAAAAAAATTGTTCCGCCGTTTGCCAGTTCAAATTTTCCAATTCGTTTATCTGTCGCTCCGGTAAAAGCACCTTTTTCATGTCCGAAAAGTAATGATTCTGCAAGATTTTCAGGAATGGCGCCACAATTTATAATAATGAGCGGTTTATCTTTACGAGGCGATAAATCGTGAATACTTTTAGCAATTTTTTCTTTTCCTGTTCCACTCTCGCCTAAAATTAAAACCGAAGTATCTGATGGCGCTACTTTTTTGATATAATTAAAAACGGTTACCATTTGCGAACTGTTTCCAATTATCCCTTCAAAACCTGATTTTATGTTTTCTGTTTTTTCTTTTTTCTGCGGAATTTCTTTTGTTTCAACAACTATTTTTTCGGCAGAATAAAAACGAGAAATAAATTGTGAAAATGTATTTTCGAGATTGGACAATAATTTCAGGTTTTCATTTGAATAAACGTTAAAATTACGACTGTAAAAAGTAAAACAAAAATGCTGTAAAGCAGCGATTGAAAGTGGAAAAACGAGATAAGATTTGATTCCGAAATTATGCGAAATAATTCCTTTTATCGGCGCGGCCTGAAAATTATTTATCAACGATTCTTCGCTGTAAATAACCGGTTTTATATCTATCTGCGATTTTATATAGGTTTCGTTTAATTCTTCAATTGATATATCAGCAATCTGAGAAAGCTTTTCTACATTAATAATCTGATATTGATCAATATTTTTTCGGATGATTCCTAGATTTGCATATTGTTCTGCATTTACAAATCCAACTTCGAGATAATCAAAACAAATAAAAGTTTGAATTGTTTTGGCAAAAGACAATAAAGCATCTTCGAGTTTAAGGTTTGAATGTATTAATTCTGAAATCTTATTTTTGAGTTCCAACTGCTGCATTAGCTGCGATTCGAGACTGTATTTTTGTCTGTAAAAAGCGATTTCAAGTGTAGTTAAAATATCCTGTTCTCGAAATGGTTTTACAATAAATCCATATGGCTGCGTGGTTTTTGCCTGATCTAAAATCCGTTTGCTCGAATTCGCAGAAATAAAAATAAAACCAATATTTTTTTCTTTTAAAATATGTGCCAGATCGATTCCGTTTTTATCTCCTTTGAGCATAATATCCAAAAATACCAAATCTGGTTTTTGGGTCTGAATTACATCCAAAGCCTGATCTACAGATCGCACAATTCCTATAACTTTATAATTTGCTTTTTCGAGAATTAATTGCAAATCATGTGCTTCAATAAATTGATCTTCAACAATTAAAATTTGTTTTTGAAAGTCATTTTCGTCAGATTTAGGGTTTTTATCAGACAAGGTTCCCATAAATGTAGTATTTTTTATATTATAATCTCGTAATTTACTGTCATAAAATTAGTTAAATCTCTCCAGTAATTTCAGCGTTTTGAAAAAATTAAATCAAAAAAAACATATTTAATGTGAATTTTCTTGATTTTTTTCAAAAAAAGCAGACTTCTTTATCTCTATATTTGTTTATTAAAACCAATCCAAAAAACTAATTTTTAACCCATTATGAAACGAATTGTTTTCTTTTTAATATTTCTAATCCATTATAGTGTCATTGCACAGCTATCACCTTCAGTTGCTAAATATGATCTTCCCAAAAAAAGATTATTAATACAAGCCTGTTCGATGTATTTATTTAATGCTAATCAGGGAGCAATAGATGTAGACAGTTCTGTGGTTTTGGCCTGCAAAGCATATAAACTTCCTGTTTCTATGGCTTATGACGAAGGCTTTAACAATGGTGCGTATGTAATTGGAAAAGATTTAATAGAAAAAGGAGATATAAATTCGGTAAAAAAACTGCTGCCAAAAACAAAAGGAGAAGATAAAGTCAAATTATTACTTCAATTAGGAAATTTTTATCTTTTTAAACCAGGAACAAAACCTCAGGATCTTCAAAATGCTAAAACTTATATTGATGAAGCTGTTATTGTGAGTAAGCAGCTAAAAATAAAAAAATGGCAGCAGCAGAGTTTATTGCTTTTAGGTAAATATTATTTTCAGGCAAATAATCAGCCGGAAGGCAAAAAAATATTTTTACAGGTTATAGCCGACTGCCGAAAACAAAATGATAAAAAAGCTCTTGCAGAAGCTCTTGACGCTTACGGAACTCTTTTATTTAATCTCGATCCCGAAAAAGAAAAAATACTGCAAAAGGTTGTTTCAATTTATGATTCTCTAAAACTTGAGGAGAAAAGAATTGAAAATTACATGAAAATTACAACCATTTATTTTTGGGGAGGAAAAGTAAACGAGGCCAAAAGAAGACTATATCAAAACCTGATCGATTTACGAAAAATTGGTTTTAGCCACCAGCAATTTGCAGAAACAACACTTGTTTATATTGAACTTGCACAAAGCAACATTCCAACAGCTTTATACTATGCCCTGAAAAGTGTCAAGAGAATGGAAGCTGAAAAGGATTATACATTTGGCGATATATTTTATATGCGCTTAGGAGACGTTTATAACAACTATGGCCATCATGAAGAAGCGCTGGAGCTCTACAAAAAAAGCATTGAAATTGGACAGCATACATTTGATACTGGCACTTGGTATAAAAGTTTTTTTAGTGCAGTTGCCGCTATATCATTAAAAGGTAAAACAAAAGAAGCACTTGAATATATTGATTTAATGACCTCAAAATATCCTCCAAAAAGTATTTTTGATAAAATGTCTTTGGCTTTTGTTAAAGCCAATTGTTATGATGAATTGAAAAATTTTGCACAGGCCGAAAAATATTTTAAAGAGTCGGCATATTATTCTAAGATGATTGATTCCCCTGAAACTTTTAGAGAAATTACCCATCAATATACCGTAATTGCACTTTTTTATATTAGAACTAAAAAACCTAAAGAAGCAAAATTTTATGCCGATAAAGTTTTTTCACTTTTAGAATCTAATAAAGGACGATACAATTCTCCGGCACTTTTGCTTTTGTATTATAAAACAGATTCGATTAATGGTAATTATAAAGCTTCATTAGAACATTATAAAAATTACAAAAAACTAACCGATTCTATTCATGGAGTTGATAAAAACAAACAAATTGAAGAACTAAAAATCAATTATGAAACGGCCAATAAAGAACAAAAAATTAAGCTTTTAAACGATCAGTCTGAACTGCAGGAAAGCGAATTACAAAAATCAAAACTTCTAAATAGTGTATCTATTTGGAGTTTGATTTTATTGCTCGTTATTATCGCGTTATTGTACAATCGATATCGTTTAAAACAGCGAAATCACGCTAAACTCGAAATTAAAGAAAAAGAAATCAACCAGAAAAATATCAATCTCAAACATCTTTTGGATGAAAAAGAATGGCTTTTGAAAGAAATTCATCATCGTGTAAAAAATAATCTTCAAACGGTAATTAGTCTTTTGAATTCGCAATCGGCTTATTTAGAAAACGATATGGCACTATCGGCAATTAAAAACAGTCAGCATAGAATTCATTCAATGTCTCTTATTCATCAAAAATTATACAACTCTGAAAATATCTCGACGATTAATATGCCTAATTATATTAAAGAATTGGTCGAATATTTAAGAGAATCTTTTTCGCTTGGACAAAGAATTCGTTTTGAAGTTAAAATTGATCCGCTGGAATTAGACGTTGCACATGCCGTTCCGTTGGGATTGATTCTGAATGAAGCTATTACTAATTCGATCAAATATGCTTTTCCTGAAGACAAAACAGGAATGATTTACGTGACGCTTGAAACAAAAGGTGAAAACCAATATTTGTTGACAATTGCTGATAACGGAATTGGATTTGATGCAAATCTTAGTGATAAGAAAGCAAACTCTTTTGGAATGAGTTTAATAAAAGGTTTAACCGATGATCTTGAAGGAAAATTAACGATGGAAAATAATAACGGAACTATTTTGAAAATAGAATTTTCTCAAGAATTTCCTCTGAATCAAAAAAGGAAAGTGATTTAAAACCTAAATTTGTACATCAAAATATCAATTCGGTTTTAGCTTATCTGCAAAATGACACACAAAATTTTAATTATAGACGACGAAGAAAAACTAAGAAGTCTGCTGGCAAGAATTATAAAATCGGAAGGATTTGAAGTTTTTGAAGCCAAAGATCTAAAATCAGGTTTTAAGAAACTGGAACAAACCGAAATTGATGTCGTTTTGTGCGATGTAAAACTTCCTGACGGAAACGGTGTTGATTTTCTTCAAAACATAAAAAATAGTTTCCCTCTAACAGAAGTAATTCTGCTGACGGCTTTTGGGAATATTCCAGATGGTGTTCAGGCGATGAAAAATGGCGCATTCGACTATATTGTAAAAGGCGACGATAACGATAAAATTATTCCGCTTCTTTATAAAGCTGTCGAAAAAGTGCATTTGCAGAAAAAAGTCCAGCAGCTTGAAAAACGAATCAACGACAAATATTCTTTCAATACTATTATAGGAAAATCAAAAGGGATTGAACAAGTTATTGATTTAGCACAAAAAGTAGCCAAAACCGATTCGACTGTTTTACTGACTGGAGAAACCGGAACGGGAAAAGAAGTTTTTGCGCAGGCGATTCACGAAAATAGCAACCGTGCAGGAAAATCTTTTGTGGCGTTGAACTGCAGTACTTTCACTAAAGAAATTTTAGAAAGCGAGCTTTTCGGTCATAAACAAGGTGCTTTTACTGGAGCTGTAAAAGACAAAAAAGGTTTTATTGAAGAAGCAAACGGCGGAACTTTGTTTCTGGATGAAATTGGTGAAATGCCAATTGATCTTCAGGCAAAATTACTTCGTGTTTTAGAAACCAGCGAATATATTCCTGTTGGAGATACAACTCCGAAAAAATCAAATTTCAGATTAATTGCGGCTACAAACCGAGATTTAAAAACAGAAAGTGATGAACATCGTTTTCGCTCTGATTTGTATTTCCGTTTAAATATTTTTGAAATTAAACTGCCTTCTCTGCGAGAAAGAATTAAAGATATTCCCCTATTAGCGAATTATTACGTAAAGCAATTTTCAGAAAAAACGAATAAAAAAGCTTTACAGATTGCAGATGATTTTCTACAAAAATTAGAAAATTATTCCTGGCCGGGAAATATTCGTGAGCTTAAAAATGTCATCGAAAGATCGGTTATTTTGAGCAGTGGCGATATTTTGACTTCCGATGTCTTGCCTTATGAAATGCAGCATCAGGCTGAAAATACTTCGAAACCAATGTCGGCATTTTCGATGCAGAGTATTGAGAAATTACATATTCAAAAGGTTTTAAATTATACAAAAGGAAATAAGGCTGAAACTGCCAGATTACTGGAGATTGGGATTGCAACTTTGTATAGAAAGATTGAAGAATATGGGATTCAATAGAATAAATTCGAATAACTATGGTAATTTTTAATTCTCAATTTTTAATTTTTAATTAATTATCACCTTATCATTTCAATAAAAGCTTATCATTTTGATAGGCTTTTTTTTATGCCTGATTTTTGGCACAAAACTACATTTCTTTTATTTACAACACTTTAGACATAACTTGACTTTTTCGGAACATCTTTTGGCATAAAGAGGAAGAACATTAAAAATTCATTCCAAATGAAAAATCAAGTTACCTCAATCTACAAACAAGCAGAACGATTTGCTGACATTACTAAAAAAAATATTATCTGCGGTAATATCGTTCGGGCTAAAAAATGTTTAGCCCTTGCCGAACGGCTATTTATAAACGGAAGCATCGAAACTAAAAATGCAATTTCCAACGTATACGTTTTTTCGGTTTCGTCTTTTATGGAAATGCGTCATTGCAATATCTCACATCTTTTTCCACAGACACTTAAAGCAGAATATATCAAACAAGTTAATGCTTCGGGAGTTTAAAAAGTTTAATCGGTTAACTGTTTAATTGTTTAATCGCCCTACTAATCTAAAATCTACAATCTAAAAATCTAAAATAATATTATGATCACTTTTCTTTTACTCGGACTGGCCGTTGTGCTGTTTGGAATTTGTTATTTATCTGTTGAATTCTTTGAAAAAATCTAAATCATGACAGCACTCTTTATTGTTTCAATCGCCGTTTTCGTGTATTTGATTTATGTATTAATCAAACCCGAAAAATTTTAAAAAATATTTTTTTTAGAATTTAAGATTATCTCTGAGAAATCTAAAATCTAAAATCAACAATCTAAAATTAAATATATGAACACAGAATTAATAGGTGTCATAGGTATTTTTATCCTTACCATTATTTTAGCTATTCCGGTAGGGAAATATATTGCTAAAGTCTTCTTGGGAAACAAAACACTTCTTGACCCAATTTTCAATCCAATTGAAAAACTTATTTTTAAAATCAGCGGAATCAATCCAGCTGAAGAAATGAACTGGAAACAGCACTTAAAAGCACTCTTGAGTATCAATATGGTTTGGTTCTTTCTCTGCTTTTTTGTTCTGCTTTTTCAGGGTTCTTTACCTTTGAACCCAGATAATAATCCGTCAATGACACCCGATTTGGCTTTTAATACTGCCATTTCATTTTTAGTTAATTGCGATTTACAGCATTATTCGGGCGAAAGCGGTGTTTCTTACCTATCGCAGCTAGTTTTAATGTTTTTACAATTTGTTTCGGCTGGTGTAGGAATCGCTGCTGCAGTAATGGTTTTTACTGCCATGAAAGAAAGAACCACAGATAAACTGGGAAATTTCTACAACTATTTTGTTAAAAGCTGTACTCGTATTTTATTACCGCTTTCAGCAATCGTAGCAATCGCTTTAGTTTTCAGCGGAACTCCAATGACTTTTGAAGGAAAAGATGCCATAACCACTTTGCAAGGCGATCACGTTGAAGTATCACGAGGACCAGCCGCAGCTTTTATTGCTATTAAACATATCGGTACAAACGGTGGTGGATTCTTCGGAGCTAACTCTGCTCATCCTTTAGAAAATCCAACTTATTTCACGAATGCTGTAGAACTTTGGGCGCAAATGATTGTTCCGTTTGCGATGATTTTTGCACTTGGATTTTTCCTAAATAAACGAAAATTTGCTTACATCATTTTTGGTGTCATGACCATCGGTTTTTTACTTCTTGTAATTCCGACAATCTCGAGCGAAATAAATGGAAATCCTGCTATTGCAAAAATGGGAATTGCGCAGACAACCGGAGCGATGGAAGGAAAAGAAGTTCGGTTCGGGCCAGCCATTTCAGGTTTCTGGAGCATTGCAACAACCGTAATTTCTACAGGATCTGTAAACAGTATGCACGATAGCGCAATGCCTGTTTCTGGCACTATGCAGTTATTGGCTATGATGGTCAATGCCTTTTACGGCGGATGTGGTGTTGGTTACCTCAACTTTTATATTTTCATTATTCTGGCTGTATTTATTTCTGGTTTAATGGTTGGCCGAACTCCTGAATTTTTAGGGAAGAAAATCGAAGCTCGGGAAGTAAAAATTGCTGCTTTTATTGCAATTCTTCATCCGTTATTGATTTTAGCCGGAACTGCTTTAGCTTCTTATTTTGCCGCGCATGATACCGCAATGGGATATTGGTTCAGCGGAAATGCCACAGGATGGTTAAACAATCCTGGAAATCACGGATTCTCTGAAATGTTATACGAATACACTTCGAGCGCTGCCAATAATGGTTCTGGTTTTGAAGGATTGGGAGATAATAATCCGTTTTGGAATATCACTACAGGAATTGTTTTATTGTTAAGTCGTTTCATTCCAATTATTGGGCCATTGGCAATTGCAGGTTTATTAGCCAATAAAAAATACATTCCGGAAAGTGCCGGAACCTTAAAAACCGATACTTCAATTTTTGGAATAATGATTTTCGCTGTAATCGCAATTATCGCTGCATTATCATTCTTTCCTGCTTTGGCTCTTGGGCCTTTGGCAGAATTCTTTACACTAAAATAAAATGTTTTTAAACACATAGAAACATAGAATTTAAATCTATAAAAAAGAATAAAAAGAAAACTCGTTTTCACACATAGCTATGTGAATGCATGCAAGTGAAACGCCTTTATCTCAAAGTAAAATCTATGCTTCTATGTGTTTAGAAAAAAGTCAACCAAATAATATAAAAAAATGACAACTAATAAATCTACATCATTGTTTGAAAGCAAACAGGTAAAAGAAGCCTTAGCGCAGTCTTTTGTGAAGCTGAATCCAAAAATGATGGTTAAAAATCCGGTAATGTTTACCGTAGAAATCGGAACTGCCATTATGTTTGCCGTTTGCATTTCGATCTTAATGGGTGCAAACGATCAGGGAAGTTTTGTTTACAATTTCATTGTTTTTCTAATTTTACTTGCAACGCTTTTGTTTGCCAATTTCGCTGAAGCGATTGCCGAAGCCCGAGGAAAAGCACAAGCTGACAGTTTACGAAAAACAAGAGAAGAAACTCCTGCAAGACAAATTCTGCCAAATGGAGAAATTAAAAATGTAAGTTCTTCAGCATTAAAAAAAGACGATATTTTCATTTGTGAAGCGGGCGATTTAATTGCTGCCGATGGAGAAATTATCGAAGGTTTGGCAACAATAGACGAAAGTGCGATTACGGGAGAAAGTGCTCCTGTAATTCGTGAAGCAGGCGGAGACAAATCTTCTGTAACAGGAGGAACAAAAGTGTTGTCTGATAAAATCAAAGTAAAAGTAACTTCTGAACCTGGCGAAAGCTTTTTAGATAAGATGATTGCTTTGGTTGAAGGTGCAAGCCGTCAGAAAACACCAAATGAAATTGCTTTGACAATTTTATTAGCGGCTTTTACATTAATCTTCGTAATTGTCTGCGTTACCTTAAAACCATTTGCCGATTATGCCAACGCTCCTATTACAATCGCTGCTTTTATTGCATTATTCGTTTGTTTGATTCCAACGACAATTGGAGGATTGCTTTCTGCGATTGGTATTGCCGGAATGGACAGAGCTTTACGTGCCAACGTCATTACAAAATCTGGTAAAGCGGTTGAAACTGCTGGAGATATTGATGTTTTGCTTTTGGATAAAACCGGAACAATCACAATTGGAAACAGAAAAGCAACCAATTTTTATCCAACAAAAGGAATTTCATTTGATGACTTTGTGAAATCAGCTGTTTTGAGTTCGCTTGCAGATGATACGCCAGAAGGGAAAAGTATTCTCGAGTTAAGTGAAATGATTGATGTGAAAAGTGAAACGAAAGCCAGCTTTTTACAAACTACTTCGGACATTGCGCACACTATCAAGTTTACTGCCGAAACCAGAACTTCTGGAGTAGTATTAAAAGACGGAACTAATATTAGAAAAGGTGCACAAGATGCTGCAAGGAATATTGCTCAACAAGCTGGAAATTCTTTTCCAGAAGATACAGCACAACAAGTAATTTCAATTTCGTCTAATGGAGGAACTCCTTTAGTAGTAATCAAAAACAACGAAATTCAAGGTGTAATCGAACTTCAGGATATTATCAAAACCGGAATGAAAGAACGTTTTGAACGCTTACGCCGAATGGGAATCAAAACGGTTATGGTTACGGGTGATAATCCGCTTACAGCTAAGTTTATTGCTGAAAAGGCTGGTGTTGATGATTTTATCGCTGAAGCAAAACCTGAGGATAAAATGAACTATATCCGAAAAGAACAAGCTGAAGGAAGATTGGTTGCGATGATGGGAGACGGAACAAACGACGCTCCTGCCCTTGCGCAAGCGAATGTTGGAGTTGCCATGAACAGCGGAACTCAAGCTGCAAAAGAAGCTGGAAACATGGTCGATCTTGACAATGACCCAACCAAGTTAATTGAGATTGTTGAAATTGGAAAACAACTTTTAATGACTAGAGGAACTTTGACTACTTTCTCAATAGCCAATGACGTTGCAAAATATTTTGCCATTGTTCCTGCGCTGTTTATTACTGCGATTCCTGCGCTTCAAGGTTTAAATATTATGCATCTCCACAGTCCAGAAAGTGCCATTTTATCGGCTGTGATTTTCAATGCGATTATCATTCCGATTTTGATTCCACTTGCATTGAAAGGTGTTGAATACCGTCCGATTGGGGCAAGTGCCATTCTAAAACGAAATCTTTTGATTTATGGTTTAGGCGGATTGATTGTTCCGTTTATCGGTATAAAAATAATTGATTTAGTTGTTGCACTCTTTATGTAAAAAAAGTTACTAAGGTTCTGAGATGCTAAGGCGCTAAGTTTTTTTTCTTAGTCCCTTAGAACCTTAGCTCCTTAGAACCTCTAAAAATAAAAAAATGAAAAATCTATTTTCTATACTAAAACTTACTGCGGTTACTTTAATCTTATTTGCAGTTATTTATCCTCTTGCGATCTACGGAATCGCACAAATTGCTCCAAATCAAGGAAAGGGAGAAACTATTTCGGTTAAAGGAAAAGTAGTTGGTTATCAAAAAATCGGACAAAAGTTCGACAAATCGAATTATTTCTGGGGAAGACCATCAGCTGTTGATTACAATGCAGCTGGAAGTGCCGGAAGCAACAAAGGGCCAAGCAATGCCGAGTATTTGGCTTTGGTTCAAAAAAGAATTGATACAGTTTTATTGGTTCATCCGTATTTGAAAAAATCTGATATTCCAGCTGATATGGTTACGGCATCTGGAAGTGGTTTAGATCCGAATATTTCTCCGCAAGGCGCTTTGATTCAAGTGAAGCGTATTGCTAAAGAAAGAAAACTAGATGAAACTAAAGTAAAAGCTTTAGTAAAATCTAAAATTAATTCGGCTGTTGTTGGACCTGAAACGGTGAATGTTTTGGAATTGAATGTGGCTCTTGATGCGCTTCGCTAAAGCTCTAAGGTTCTAAGATACTGAGATTCTAAGGTTTTTCTCCTAACAGGTTTCCAAAACCTGTTAGGTATGAATTTACATTAAACTAGGGAGAAAATTGAAATCGAAAAAACTAAACTACAATAATACCTAACAGGTTTTGGAAACCTGTTAGGATATGAAAATATTATAATACAAAACGCCTTTTTACCCAAATGCCATAGCCCCGATAGTAGTGGAAATCCTTTTGTGTCTCGTTAAAGAAACGAGACACAAAAGATTGAAACGGATAGCGGGATTAGCTCCTAAAAAATCTACTAATAATTTAAATTAAGAGGACGAGATCGCTTCGTTCCTCGCAATGACATATGAAAAAAATAATACTTACTGCTTTAATCGCTTTTGGTTTTAGCAATTTACATGCACAAGAAGAATCTAAAAGTCCGTTTACGTTTTCTGGATATGTAGACGTTTATTATAGTTATGATTTTGGGAAACCGGAGAATCATACTCGACCAAATTTCTTTTACAGTTATAATAAAAGCAACGAGGTAAACCTGAACTTAGGTTTGGCAAAAGTGAATTATTCGAAAGGAAATGTCCGAGCAAATTTGGCGCTGATGGCGGGAACTTATACCCAATATAATATGTCGGCTGAACAGGATTTACTACAAAATGTTTATGAAGCGAATGTTGGTGTGAAGATTTCGCAAAAACATGATTTATGGATTGATGCCGGAATTATGCCTTCGCATATTGGTTTTGAAAGTGCCATTGGAAAAGATTGTCAAACTTTAACGAGAAGTATTCTTGCGGAAAACTCACCATATTATGAAACAGGAGTTAAAATTGGTTATACTACTGAATCTGGAAAATGGTACTTGGCAGCCATGTATTTGAACGGCTGGCAGCGAATTCAGAAAATTGAAGGAAACCAAACGCCTGCTTTTGGAACGCAGGTTACATACAAACCTTCGGACAGAGTAGTTTTGAATTGGAGTACATATATTGGAAACGAACAGCCAGATGCTGATAAAAAATGGCGCTACTTCAATAACTTTTATGGACAATTTAAAGTAGCTGAAAAAGTGAATTTGACAACTGGTTTTGATATTGGTTCTCAGCAATCGGCTAAAGGAAGCGATAAATACGATGTTTGGTTCTCTCCTGTTTTGATTCTGCAATATAAACCGACAGATAAAATTCAGCTGGCAGCACGTGGAGAATATTACAGCGACGAGAAAGGTGTAATTATCGCAACTGAAACTCCAAACGGATTTAAAACTTACGGATTTTCAGCTAACTTTGATTACTTAGTAACTGATAATATTATGTTTAGAGTTGAAGCCAGAAATCTGTCAAGCAAAGATGAAATTTTCACCAAAAATAATCTGCCAATAGATACAAATACCTTTGTGACAACTTCTTTGGCAATTAGTTTCTAGGAAAATATTCTTGCTACAGATTACGCAGATTAAAAGGATTTTTCTTTGTGTTAATTTATTCGCCACGAATTCACGAATTAATTCAAATAAAAATTCGTGAATTCGTGGCTAAAAAAAAATAAAAACTTTGTGACTTAGCGCCTTCGTGGCAAAAAAACATGAAAGAAGAAAACGAAAACAACGCACAGCATTTTCTGGACTTGATTCAGAAATCCCGAAAGGGAAAGTTTAAAATCTACATTGGGATGAGCGCCGGTGTGGGCAAAACTTTTCGTATGCTTCAGGAAGCGCATTCGTTATTGAAAAACGGAATCGATGTTAAAATTGGCTACATCGAAACGCATATGCGGAAGGAAACACATGAGTTATTGGCGGGTTTACCAATTATCCCGAGGCGGACTATTTTTTATAAAGGAAAAGAACTCGAAGAACTCGACGTTCAGGCCATCATCAACCTTAGACCAGAAGTGGTTATTGTTGATGAATTGGCGCATACCAATGTTGAAGGAAGCAAAAATGAAAAACGCTGGCAGGATGTTCTAGAGATTTTAGACGCTGGAATTAATGTAATTTCAGCCGTGAATATTCAACATATTGAGAGTTTAAACGAAGATGTAAAACGGATTACGAATATTGATGTTCAGGAACGAATTCCTGATAATGTTTTAAGATTGGCGGATGAGGTTGTAAATATCGATTTGACTTCAGAGGATTTAATTGCGCGTTTAAAAGAAGGAAAAATTTATACGTCAGATAAAATTCCGACTGCTTTGGCTAATTTTTTTAAATCGGAACAGATTCTGCAATTGCGTGAATTGGCTTTGAAAGAAGTCGCAAGTCAGGTTGTGCGAAAAGTAGAAAGCGAAGTCCCAAATTTACATGCTTTACGACATGAAAAACTGTTGGCCTGCATTAGCAGTAATGAAAAAACTGCGAAAATAATTATTAGAAAAGCGGCTCGGTTGGCAAGTTATTACAACGGCTCATGGTATGTTTTGTATGTAGAAACTCCTAAAGAAAGCAGTACAAGAATCGCACTTGACAAACAAAGACATTTAATTAATAACTTTAAACTCGCTGTACAATTAGGCGCAGAGGTTATTAAATTGGAAAACTCAAATATTACAAATGCTATTTTGACAACGGTAGAAGAAAAACAAATTACAACTGTGTGCATTGGAAAACCGCATTTTAATTTGTTTAAAGTAATTTTGTCTACAACAATTTTCAGACGTCTGCTAAACAAATTGTCTTTATCAAATGTAGATCTTGTTATTCTGTCGTGAAAAATTTTTAAACCATATAAGTTATATAAGTTTATTTAAACGAGGCTGCTTAATTTAACCGCAAAGAGCGCAAAGGTTCGCAAAGTTCGCTAGAGTTTTTGCTCGCAAAGTCGCAAGGTCGCAAAGTTTTTACCCAATCTTTGCGTGCTTTGCGAACCTTAGCGCTCTTTGCGGTTAAAAAAACTAACATTTTCTTATATAACTTATATGATTCAAAAAAAAATTAATTTTTTTATAAAATGAGAATTAAAACCAAATTGAATCTGGGTGTTGGATTGTTATTTTTAATGATCATCATTCTCTCGTTAGTGAGTGCTTATTCTGTTTTTCTGATTAAGCAGGACACTGAAAATATTTTGAAATCCAATTACAATACGCTGGAATATTCCAGAAATATGATTTTGGCTTTAGACGAAATGAAATCGGGTTCAAAAGAAACGATTCAGGATTTTGAGGAAAATCTCGAAAAGCAAAACCGAAATATTACAGAACCAGGCGAAAAACAAGCTACCGAAAAACTAAAAACGAGTTTTGCTCTTTTAGCTAAAAACAATGCCGATGAAAAAGTAAAATCGCAAATCCGTCAGGATATTTTTGCAATTATGAAACTGAATCTAGATGCCATAAAACAGAAAAGCGACATTGCCAAAAAATCGGCTGAAACGGCTAATTTATCGATTGCCATTGTAGGAAGCTTATGTTTTCTGATTGCTTTTAATTTATTGGTTAATCTTCCAAATAATATTGCCAACCCAATTAAGGAATTAACGCTGAGCATTAAGCAAATTGCCAATAAAAATTATTCCGAACGCGTTCATTTTACCAGCCACAGCGAATTTGGAGATCTTGCAAAATCGTTCAATACTATGGCGCAAAAGCTCGAAGAATATCATGACAGCAATGTTTATAAACTTCTTTTTGAAAAGAAACGACTGGAAACCTTGATTAATAACATGAATGATCCAATTATTGGTTTGGACAACGAAGGGATTGTTTTGTTTGTGAATGATGAAGCACTGAAAATTATCGGTCTAAAATCGGAAGATATTATTGGAAAACCAGCATCTGAATTGGCAATTTCTAATGATTTAATTCGTTCTTTGATTCTGAAAGAAAGTGAAACTCCAAAAAAACAGCCTCTCAAAATTTTTGCGCACGGAAAAGAAAGTTATTTTGAAAAAGAAATTCATAGCATAACTATAACGCCAACGGGCGAAGAAAAGGAAATCAATATTGGTGATGTCATTATTCTGCGAAATATTACGCTTTTTAAAGAATTGGATTTTGCCAAAACCAATTTCATTGCTACCGTTTCGCACGAATTAAAAACGCCGATTGCTTCTATAAAACTAAGTCTTCAATTGCTTGAAAATGGAAAAACGGGCGATATGAACGACGATCAGAAACAATTGGTTGAAAGCATAAAAGAAGATAGCCAGCGATTGTTGAAAATTACAGGCGAATTGCTCAATTTATCGCAATTGGAAACTGGAAATATTCAACTGAATATTGGCAAAAGCAATCCGCACGAAATTGTAAAATATGCTGTAGAAGCTGTAAAAGTTCAGGCAGATCAAAAACAGATTCAGTTAGTTGTTGATGCCGATGAAAATCTCAAAAATGTAAAAGCCGATGCTGAAAAAACGGGCTGGGTTTTGATTAATTATTTATCAAATGCCATTAGATATTCATCTGAAAAAAGTACGATTCTTATTAAACTAAAAGAAGAAAATAGTCAAATGGTTTTTCAGGTTATAGATACTGGAAAAGGAATTGATGCACGTTATAAAGACAAAGTTTTTGATAAATATTTTCAGATTCCGGGAAGTCAGAAATCTGGAACTGGATTGGGGTTAGCGATTAGCAAAGAGTTTATTGAAGCTCAAAACGGAAGCGTTGGTGTAGAAAGCAATTTAGGATTGGGAAGTACGTTTTGGTTTACATTAAAAATTTAAAAAAATAAAATAATTCTTATAAAATTTAAAAAAATATAATATATTTATAATTGAATTTTGTCTTTAATTAATATTCACTTAAGGTTCAATTAAGTACAAAATATCTGTTTTAAACATTCGTTACTATTGCAAAATATAACTACAAAAACAATGTTCCACAAAACGATTTTCCTTGTATTTTTATTCGGATTCTTTTCTGCAAACGCGCAGCAAAATGATTCTATTGCAAAAATTGACAGCACGTCAAATAATTTGAAATTCAATTACAAACAGCTAATTATTCCGTCGGTTTTGATTGGGTACGGCGTAATTGGAATTGGAAATGATCAACTTTTAAGCTTCAATCGCCAGATAAGAGCAGAAGTTAAAGAAGACATTGACGAAAAAATCACAATTGATGACTTCTCTCAATACGCACCTGCAGCATCTGTTTATGCTTTGAATGCTTTTGGCGTAGAAGGGAAAAATAATATGCGTGATCGTTCGGTCATATTTGCAACTTCGTATATTATTATGGCAACGACTGTTTTGAGCTTAAAATCTATTGTACATGAAGAAAGGCCTGATGGAAGTTCAAACAACTCCTTCCCTTCTGGACATACTGCAACTGCTTTTGCTGGAGCCGAATTTTTATATCAAGAATATAAAGACAAATCGATTTGGTACGGAATTGCGGGTTATGCCGTTGCAACAGGAACCGGACTTTTCAGAATTTACAATAATCGTCACTGGCTGACAGATGTTGCGGCTGGAGCGGGAATCGGAATTTTAAGTACAAAAATTGCCTATTGGATCAATCCATACATCACTAAAAAGTTATTCAAGTCAGATTCTGAAAATAAATCAACTTCTATGATAATGCCTTTTTATAATGGAAAGCAATACGGATTAGGATTTGCTAAGGTATTTTAGTTTTTTAAGCCACAGATTCCCTGATTAAAAAGATTTTGGAATGGCTTTGTATAAATTTATTAGCCACGAATTCACGAATTTTTATTTGAAATAATTCGTGAATTCGCGGTGGAAAAAAAATTATGTATTCGAAGTATTATTTTTAATCTCTCGAACTTCTCTTTTCAATTCTAAAAGCAAATCTTTCATTGCACCCGTTTCGGTCGTTTCCTGTTTTTTATCCGAACGGCCAATGTTACATTCGTATTCCCAAATCTCTAAAATATCAGATGCTTTCACTTCATAATTCGGATAAAAACTATTATCTGATTCTAAAATCAAAGCATTCTTTTTATTTTTATTAAGACGTTTATAAACCATTCCTTCATTTTTAGTAATCAGAATATAGGTTTTCCCATCCATTACCTGCCCTAAACTTTCTACATAACGCCCAATAATAATACAACCATCTTCATGTGGCGGCATCGAATCGCCTTCAACTGGAAATCCGCGGTGTTTTCCCGGTCCTAAAAACGGAAGCGAAACTTTTTGCAGGTTTTCAATATATTCGGGATCGGCATAACCGTTTAAATATCCGGCTTTTGCTTTTTGAGAAACAATTTCGATATAGTTTTCACCAAAATTATCAACCTGAATAGGAAGTATAAGTCGATTTCCTTCGAGTTTTATCAAATTTTCGATGTTTATTTTTCGAATATCAACCGATAATAACAAATCGATACTCGTGTGAAAAAACAAGGCAATTTTCTTTAAAATATCATACGGTGCTTCTGAAGTTCCATCTTCGTATTTTACGTATCTTCCTCGGGTAATCATCAGGTTTTCAGCTAATTTCTCCTGTGATATTTTATGCTTAACCCTTAATGCTCTGATGTTGTCTGAAAATAAGGACATAATAAATTTGTTATAATTTGGAACAGCAAATATAATAAAAATGTTATTATCTGTACTAATTTTGTAATACACAAAAAGACATTTTTTTTGAAGTGATTATGAAATTGAACAATATAAATACCACAAAATCAATAGAACTCTACATTCCAAATTTAAATTCGGAAGTTAGACTACCTTTTTTTGATGTTGGTATAAGTGCAGGTTTTCCTTCACCGGCTGATGATTTTATCGAACTATCGATTGATCTCAACAAAGAATTAATTAAACATCAATACACCACCTATTTTGCGAGAGTAAAAGGACATTCTATGAAAAATGTCGGTATTAATGATGGTGATTTATTGATTATAGATAAAAGTCTTGAACCTCAAAATAATAAAATTGCCGTTTGCCAGATTGATGGTGAATTTACCGTAAAACGCATCAAAATTGAAAAAGACATTATTTGGCTTATTGCCGAAAATGAAGATTATCAGCCTATAAAAGTAACCCCTGAAAATAATTTTGTGATTTGGGGAATTGTGATTCATTGTATTAAAACTTTTTAAAATAACTTATTAGTGATATAATTCGTGAAAATTGATTTAACACATAGAAACATAAATTTTAAATGTGTAAAAAGAATACTAAAAGAAACTAGTTTCTATGTGTTTAAAAATGATTCCCAAAAAGATTTAAAATAGAAATAAAAAACACATTTAAAAATGTTTGCTTTAGTTGATTGTAATAATTTTTATGCTTCTTGTCAAAGAGTATTTGAACCGCATTTAAGAGGAAAACCTGTTGTTATCCTTTCTAATAATGACGGCTGTGTTATTTCGCGCTCTGATGAAGCTAAAGCTCTGGGAATACCAATGGCTATTCCCGCGTTTAAGTATGAATCTATTTTTAAGGAAAAGAACATTTTTGTGTATTCTTCAAATTATCCGCTTTATGGTGACATGAGTAATCGGGTAATGAATCTGCTTAGAACTTATACTTCAGAAATTGAAATTTACAGTATTGATGAAGCTTTCCTAAAATTTTCAGGTTACGATTTATTTAATATGAATGAGTTTGGCTTAAAAATGCGAAAAGAAGTGACACAAGGAACCGGGATTCCTGTAAGCATAGGTTTTGCACCCACGAAAGCTTTGGCTAAAATGGCAAATAAAATTGCTCGAAAATTTGCAGATAGAACGCAAGGCGTTTATTGTATAGACTCTGAAGAAAAAAGAATTAAAGCTCTAAAATGGTCAAAAATTGAAGACGTTTGGGGAATTGGGAGAAAACATGCCAAACGACTCAAAGCAAAAAAAATCAACACAGCTTATCAATTTACCGAGCTTCCGGATGCCTGGGTAAGAAAAGAAATGTCTGTAGTCGGGCTACGGCTAAAACATGAATTAGAAGGAAAACCAACTTTAGAGTTAGAAGAAGCTGTAGAGCGAAAAATGATTGCTACAACAAGATCTTTTGAAAAAAGATATACAACTTATGAAGAAATCTCAGAACGTATCAGCACTTTTACAGCTTCTTGTGCCGAAAAATTAAGGCGTCAGAATTGTCATTGCAATATGGTAACTGTTTTTATACAAACTAGTTTTTTAAAAAATGAAGAGTCACATTATTCCCGAAGTATTACCGTTACTACTGATTTTCCAACCAATTCGACAATAGAGCTTAATGAAGCCGCACAAAAAGGATTTAAAGCTATTTTTAAAAAAGGGTATCGTTATAAAAAAGCCGGTGTAATTGTAATGGGCTTAACGCCAAATAGTGAAACTCAGCTTAATTTATTCCAAACTTCAAATCCAAAACATCAGCCTTTAATGAAGGTAATTGATGAAATGAACAAAAGTTATGGCAATAATAAAATTAAATTCGGCGTACAGTCTTTAGGACGACAATGGAAAATGAGACAGAATAGATTATCACCTAAGTTTTCTACTTCACTCAAGGATGTTATTACGGTTAAAGTTTAATTTTAATATAAACAACAGAAAATCAAACATTTTTACGTTATATACAAATGAGAAATACGGAATATGCCATAGTCGATATTGAAACCACAGGAGGAAATGCCAGTGGCAGCCGCATTACAGAAATTGCAATCATTATTCATGATGGCAAAAATGTGCTGGATCGTTATGAAACACTTGTAAATCCAGAACAGGATATTCCTCCTTCTATTTTTGGTTTAACGGGAATTAATAACGAAATGGTGGCCAATGCACCCATTTTCGACGATATTTCTGAGAAGGTATTAGAGATGCTTACTGATCGTATTTTTGTCGCTCATAATGTAAACTTCGATTATTCATTTGTTCATCATCAACTGGAGCAGGCGGGCTTTAAATGGTCTGCAAAAAAACTTTGTACAGTTCGCGCGGCCAGAAAAATCAAACCGGGTTTAGGCTCCTATAGTTTAGGCAATCTTTGCAATTCTTTAAACATATCCTTAGAAAACAGGCACCGTGCAGGCGGAGATGCAGATGCGACTGCTTTATTATTTTCACTTTTACTCGAATGGGACGATGCAGGAGAAATAGATAAAATGATCAAAAAAACGGCACAGGATCAACGTCTGCCTCCAAATTTACCGCCAGAGGATTTTAATAATTTGCCCGATAAGCCCGGTGTATATTATTTCTATAATCAGGCAAAAAAAGTAATTTACGTGGGGAAAGCCATTAACCTTAAAAAACGTGTGGCTTCTCATTTTAGCGGAAATAATATCAATCCGCAAAGACAGCATTTTTTAAGGGATATTTACGGAATTTCGTTTGAAGTCTGCGCTACCGAATTAATGGCGCTTCTTTTGGAATGTACTGAGATCAAAAAACTCTGGCCGACTTACAACAGGGCTTTAAAACGCTTTGAAGCCAAATTTGGTATTTATCAATACGAAGCCCGAAACGGTTATAAATATCTGGCAATCGGTAAAGTAAGCAAGTTTCAGGTTTGCATACATGAATTTAACAACCAATACGATGGAATTAATTTATTAAGAAGTCTGGCTGAACAGTTTGAAATCGATCATCGATTCTGCAAATATACAAGACCCGATGAAGGTGAACTTTTTTATAATAATGAAATAAAAAGCCTGCCGGATATTTTGATTCATAACAAACAGGTCGATAATGCTATTGATTTTCTTTTAAATAACAGACCAACTTTTGCTATTATAGACAAAGGAAGATCAAAAGATGAACGCAGCTGTATTTGGATCGAAAATGGTCATTTTTACGGAATGGGATATATTCCTTCTGATATTTCGATTCATGATCCATCAGAAGTAAAAAACTATACAGAGCCTTACAAGAGCAATCAATATATTGAGCATTTGATTTTTACGTATGCCGAAAAACATCCGGGTAAAGTATTCTTTAACAAGCAGTTTCTAAAACAAGCATAGAAATTTTGTAAATATATCTTTTGAAAAAGCTGTAAATTTAATGATACACTAATTAAATCTACTATGAAAATAGCTACTTATAACGTAAATGGAGTCAACGGAAGATTGAATGTACTGCTTCGCTGGCTTGAAGAAGCAGCTCCGGATATAGTTTGTCTTCAGGAGTTAAAAGCGCCGCAGGATAATTTTCCGATCAAAGCCATTAACGATGCCGGCTACAATGCCATTTGGCATGGACAAAAACAATGGAACGGTGTTGCGATTCTTGCACGAAATATGGAAATTGAAGAAGTAACCCGCGCTCTCCCCGGAGATCCTGAAGATGTTCAGAGTCGCTACATCGAAGCTTTAATTAACGGAATTGTCATTTCCTGTCTTTATCTGCCAAATGGAAATCCTGCGCCCGGGCCAAAGTTTGACTATAAACTGAAATGGTTTGATCGTCTTGCTAAACGCACAAAAACTTTGTTAGAGCTAAAAATTCCTGTAATCGTTATTGGTGATTTTAATGTTATGCCAACAGAATTAGATGTTTATAAACCTGAAAAATGGGTTAATGATGCGCTTTTCAGACCCGAAGTACGCGAAGCTTTTGCGGCTATTGTTTCACAGGGATGGACAGATGCCATTCGGAAATTATACCCTGATGAGAAAATTTACACTTTTTGGGATTATTTTAGAAATGCTTATGAGAGAAATGCAGGACTTAGAATTGATCATTTTTTACTGAGTCCTCAAATATCAGAAATATTGCGATCCGGCGGAGTTGATCGTCATATACGCGGGTGGGAAAAAACAAGCGATCATGCTCCTGTCTGGATCGAAATTGACAAAAAATAAATGGAATAATGACACTATTTAACGACACCGAATTATTTACCACAGGTTTGGAAGGAAAAAAAGTATTTGACATTCCTGACTCTGAATTGATTTTGATTGACAATTTTTTTACAAAAGAAGAATCTGATCGTTTTTATGAAAGACTGCTTCGTAAAACGAAATGGAGAGAATATGAAATGGAAATTTATGATAAAATCTATACGGTTCCCAGAATGATTTCCTGGTATGAAGATAAAGATAATCCCGGAGCTGATCCAAAAGGCCCTGACTGGAATTATGAATTGTTAACTATTAGAGGTCGTGTCGAAAAAGAAACAAAAATGGATTTTAATACCGTCCTGCTTAATTTATACAGAGACGGAAACGACGGTGTAGGATGGCACAGCGACAAAGAGCATAATACGGGGCCAAACCCGGTTATTGCTTCGGTAACATTTGGAGAAACCAGAATATTCAGGCTTCGTCATAAATATAACAAAGAAATTCCACAGGTCGAAATTCCGCTGCATCATGGCTCATTTTTATTAATGGCAGGAACAACCAACAGTTTTTGGCAGCATCAGGTGCCTAAAACCGCCCGCAAAGTTTTGCCCAGAATAAATTTAACTTTTAGACAGACACATCGAAATGTGTAATTAATTAATAACTAAAAACAAGCAGATTCTTTAGCTCTGCAACGATGAGGAAAATTCTGTCGAAAAAAGTTAAAATACTGATTGTATGAACGTTTTATTAGGCAGAGCTTTTACTTTTTACTATTTTTGCAACCTTTTTTATAAAATAATACCGTAATGGCTTATTCAAACAATGATTTATCGCGCTTCTTAGATGCGCAAAATAAACTTTATCTTACTGCTCTTTCTGAAATAGGAAAAGGGAAAAAAGAAACACACTGGATGTGGTTTATTTTTCCGCAAATAAAAGGATTGGGTACAAGTGATACTGCAAATCTTTATGCCATTAATAATTTAAAAGAAGCTTCTGATTATTTAGAACATCCTATTTTAGGAAAACATTTAATCGAAATATCAGAATTACTATTGACTTTTAAAATGAAATCAGCTGATGGAATTTTTGGGGATTTAGATGCCCGAAAATTACGTTCCTGTATGACTTTATTTTCTTTGACAGAAAATTCAAATCCTATATTTCAGGAAATTCTGGATGCATTTTTCTCTGGAGAAAAAGATCCACTAACGCTGTCTATTATTAATTCAACTATAAAATCATCTACAGAGCCGGCTGTTTTATAAATTCAAATGCTCGCAGATTTTTTACATTCAAAAAAAGGCTGTCTCAAAAGTGAGACAGCCTTTTTTATAAGTTTTTCAATTGAATCTGAACAAAATATTATTCTTCTTTGGGTTTTGTTATGTAATAAACCGGAATTCCTGTCAGCATAATTAATACTCCCCAGCCACAAGTCGAAAATTTTGTTATCAGTAATGAAACACAAATTGCCAAAGCTATAATAATATACAACATTGGTAAAAACGGATATCCAAACGCTTTATAAGGTCTTTCTGCATCTGGCATTTTTTTACGTAAAATGAAGATTCCGTAAATCGTTAATATGTAGAAAATCAAAACAATGATAATTACAAAATCTAAAAGATCACCATATTTCCCTGTCAAACATAAAGCCGAAGCCCAGATACATTGTGCCCAAAGTGCCCAAGCCGGAACACTTGATTCGTTTAAAACAGCCGCTTTTTTAAAGAATAATCCATCTTTTGCCATTGTATAATAAACCCTTGCTCCTGCCATAATTAATCCATTGTTGCAGGCAAAAGTCGAAATCATAATCATAATTGCTATAATCAGCGTTCCGATATTTCCGAAGATATATTGTGAAGCCACTACTGCTACACGGTCAGATTTTGCTACAGCGATTTCATCTAAAGGAATTACTGCCAAGTACATAATGTTTGTCAAAACATAAATGATTGTTACAATAAAAGTTCCCAGAAACAAACTTAACCCCACATTACGTTTTGGATTTTTAATTTCTCCGGCAATAAAAGTAACTCCGTTCCAGGCATCGCTGGAAAACAATGATCCCACCATTGCCGCCGAAATTCCTGTAATCAAAGCTGTTCCGCCAATTGGCAGCCAGGAACCTGTTTCTTTATCAAACGAACGTGTAGACCAGGCATCTGCCCAGTTTGCATCCCAAACAGAAGCTTTTGCCGCAAGTGTTAATCCAAAAACGATTAATCCAAGCAACGATAAAATTTTAATAATCGTAAGAACGGTTTGCAGAATTTTTCCGTTTTTTACACCACGGCTATTTATAAAAGTTAATAAAATAATAGTAAAAATAGAGACTAACTGCGCTGCATTAAGTTTGAATTCACCAATCTCATACAATATATTTTCATCGCTAAATGGTTCATATAAATATGCTGCAAATTTTGAGAATGCTACACCAACAGCTGCAATCGTTCCGGTTTGAATTACTGCAAAAAAACTCCATCCATACAAAAATGCAATTAATTTGTTGTAAGCTTCTTTAAGGTAAACGTATTGTCCTCCTGCTTTTGGAAACATTGAACTTAATTCACCATAACTTACTGCCGCAATAATGGTAATTAATCCTGAAATAAGCCAAATCAACGTTAACCATCCGGCTGAGCCCACTCGTCTTGCGATATCGGCACTTACGATAAATATTCCAGATCCAATCATAGAACCAACTACAAGCATGGTTCCGTCTAATAATCCTAATTCTCTTTTAAAATGTTCTTGGTTGTCTTCTTGCATTTTTTTTGGTTTTGGGTTGGTTAAAGATATACTTTTTTCTGAAATTTTAGATTTTATGTTATAAAATTTAGGATTCGGACTTAAAAATTATATCATAATAATTCTTTTCCTTCAGATAAGAAAACATATTTATATTTTAGCCTAAAAATCAATTTTATAAATTAATGAATCAACTGGAACAACTTATTAATCAAATTTCACAAGATAAAATTGATTTCAAATCAGGCTTAGAATTATTATTCGATCATGATCAATATAATTTCCAACATGTATTGTCAACTTTAAGAAACTATATCATTAATTCTATACCTAACAAAACAAATTATAATTCAGAAGCATATCAAACTGCAATTCGCACAATTCCATTAAAGCCAACTTATACTCCAATTGTACTTCTTAAAACTTATCCAACCAAGATTGCATTTGATAAATTAGTCTTTCTTCCAGAATCTGAAAATATAAAAACGATAACAGCATTACTTTGGATTTTCAAAATAACCGACACTGAAAGAAGAAATACAGAATGCAAAAATGGTTGTGGACATTTCTGGCATGAGTTATAATAAAAGTAATTTTTACAGTTAAACAAAAAACACACTCTTCAATAGATATTTAAATAGTAATCTCGTTTCCAAAAAACTCCTTGCCCAGAAATATGTAATTATTTTTAAATATTTAAATATTTAAAAATCAATAAATTAAAAAAATAATTTTTAGAATTTAAAAAATTAACAAGAAAAAACAATCTTCATGTAAAAACATATTATTTTTTTACTAAATTTGATTAAAGGCTTAATAAGTCTTAAAATTTACGCATTTTTATTAACAATTGTTTATTTATACTTTTTAAAATAGTGAGCCTCAAAACTATTCTAAAGTGAATTATGTAAGCTAAAAATATAAGACCGGATTATTAATATTAACCTACTAATATGAAACTCATGCATAAGATTCGATCTTTAAAAAAATTTCGTTTACCCAATGTGTTCATTCTTATTTTAATTGTATTTATTTCCTGCGCACTCTTAATTTGTATTAATTTTTTTACTATTAAGATATTATCTGCAAACAGAGCTTATGTAAACGGTGAATCACATTATTCTAAAGGACAAAAAGACGCTTCTCTTCATCTTATAACTTATTTATATAATAAGGACCCTAATCAATTCAAGTTGTATTTACAAGAATTAAAAGTTCCGCAGGGTGACGGTATGGCACGAAAAACGCTTTTAAAAGCAGGCGATAATAAGGCCGCGCGGCAAGGATTTTTAATCGGCCGTAATCATTATGACGATCTTGACGACCTTGTTTGGTTATTTGTTAATTTTAAAAAAGTGTCTTTTTTGGCCAAAGCAATTCACGAATGGGAACAAGGTGATCTTTTAATTGAAGAGCTTTTTATTATTGGTACTCAGATTAATGCCAAGATTAAACTTAACACATTAACTGTTGATGATCAAAAAAGATTTCTTCACCAAATAAGCAATATTAGTGATAAGCTAACAATTAACGAACGTAATTTTTCAAACACTCTAGGACACGGAACGCGAGAAATTAAAAACCTATTAATCTTAACTAATTTCATTTTTACACTGATAATTATTTTGAGTGTCTGCTCTTATTATTCGATAATGGTAAAACGGCTTGTGGTTTCAAAAAAGGAAATTGAAGTTAAGAATGAAAACCTAATTTTAGCCAATAATGAATTGGATCGTTTTGTTTACAGCGCTTCACATGATTTAAGATCACCTATTACTTCATTAAAAGGATTAATTGAAATTACTCAATTGGAAGATGATGTCGATCAAATTAGAGATTATTTGAATTTGATGTATAAGAGTCTTGCTAAACAGGATCAATTTATAAGTGATATTATTGATTATTCTAAAAACAAAAGGAAACAGGTTATCATGGAACCTGTAAGCTTACAGGAGATTTTTAATGAAGCTATTTCTCAATTAATGCATATTGAAAACGCCAGTAAAATAACTTTTAAACAAGAATTATTGGTTGATCAGATTGAAAGTGATGGTCTTCGCTTAAAAATTATCATCAGTAATTTACTTTCAAACGCAATTAAATATGCAGATGTTACAAAACAAGAAATGTTTATTTCTATTAAAACGTATATTCACGAAGGTTTCAATAAAATTGAAGTATCCGATAACGGAATCGGAATTAATGACGATTGCAAAGATTATATTTTTGAAATGTATTTTGGTACAAACAAAAACAAAGGTTCAGGATTAGGACTTTATATTGTAAAAGAGGCTGTAGAAAATATCAAAGGCAATATTTCGGTTTTTTCTGAAAGCAATATCGGAAGTAAATTTATTGTAACTATACCTACTTCTTATGGAGTCTAAACCTAACATTTTATTAATTGAAGACAATTTAATCGATCAGCTTGTTACAAAAAAACTGCTGAAAAAAGTTCTTGATATTGATCAGGTTTTTGTGGCTAATAATGGCTTGGAAGGCTTGCAATGGATTATTAAAAATAAAAAAATCTGTCATTCCCTAATCATTTTATTAGACATTCAGATGCCTATAATGAATGGCTTTGAGTTTCTTGATATATTTCAAACATTAAACGAGGAAATAAAAAAAGAAATTCAGATTTATGTTGTTTCTTCTACTTTAGATCAGGATGAAATTAAACAGATAAACGAGAATGAATATGTTAGAGATTTTCTCAACAAACCTTTTCCTATTGATGAATTAAGAAAATATGTTCAAAGTAATTACTTACTGTAAAATACGATTTACCTGAGAAAAACTTCTTTGATAATAAGGTTCTTTTGTCGAAGAAATCATAACGCCTCCATGAGTCGAAGAATGAACAAATCTAATTTCCCCATCGATATTTTCAACTACCATTCCAACGTGATTAATATGCTTTCTTCCATTAGTTTTAAAGAAAATTAAATCACCTTTTTGTGCTTCTGCAGAAGCAACTTTAGTCCCTATACGAGATTGTTCGATTGAACTTCTTGGCAATTTAATATCAAAATTTCCAAAGGTACAGAACATTAATCCTGAACAGTCAAAACCAGCTTTTGTGGTTCCTCCAGAACGATAACGTGTTCCTATATTTTCTGTGGCATTTAAAATTAATTGCTCTATTAATTCAGAACTATTGCCATTGTAAACAAAAGTAGTATCTTTTTTAATTACTGAATTCTCTGCAATTCCAGTTTGCGAAGGTGCTGTTTCGTTTATTTGAGACTGAGGAGTACTTATTGCATTAATAGCATCTGCTTTTTCTTTGGTTATTTTTATTTTTAAAACATATCCAACAGGAAGTTTTCCTTTTATAAAAGGGTTTTGGCGCTCTAATTCTTTTACCGTTATTCCATATTTTTTTGCAATTGCATATTTGGTTTCTTTTGGCTGAACTTCAACAACAATTTCAACATCGCCGGAGGAGGCAATTTCAGGTTTTTCAGGTTCAGAATTTTTAACTGTATTTTCAGAAACTGCAACAGGGTTATTGGAAGGAACTACAATCTTCTGTCCAATTTTTAAACCTTCAGTTTCTAATGTTGGATTTGCTTTTTTTAAATCATCAACAGAGACATTATATTTTTTAGAAATTCCCCAAAGTGTTTCTTTTTGCAAAACTTCATGGAACCCTGAATTATTTACGACAGACTCTGAAGTGTTTTGTGCAGGTTTTGCATCTTTATTTGGGATTAATAAAATAGAATTAAGTTTTAAAATTTTAGGAGCATCAGGATTAGCATCTTTAATATCTTTAGCTTTTAATCCGTATTTTTTAGCAATCACAGTAAGATTTTCTCCTTTTGAAACTTTATGTTTAGTGAATTTTTCCTGAGAAAAAACGCCAACACTGAAAAAAAACAATACTATAATTAACCTGAAAACCATATTTACCTATTAAAGTTTTATTAAATCCTTTTTTAAGTTTAGACAATAATTTTAAACTCAAAAAGCTCAAATATATTACCTAAAAAGCGAATTTAACTTTTTAAAGTACAAAAACCAGATTTTTTAACAATTAATTTACCTCAATTTTGTAAGTTTATTTTTTAAAAAACTTAACTTACAGTTTTTCTGTGATTTACAGTTTTCAGTCTTATAACAATTTTATAACTTAATTTTGTTTTGAATTTCATATTTTAAATTAACCAAAAATAAAAACGCCCTGTTCTCACAAGGCGTTTAGTTATATAATAAATTTTGGTATTATGCTTTTCCTGCTGCAATTAAGTTTAATGCAGAACCTGCCACAAACCAGCCAATTTGACCTTCGTTGTAAGTATGGTTCGCCAAAATAATATCTTTCGTTCCATTTGCATGAACAAATTCTAATGTTAATGGTTTACCTGGAGCAAATTCAGTTAAATCTAAGAAGTTAATTGTATCATCTTCCTGAATTTTGTCGTAATCTGCTTCGTTTGCAAAAGTCAATCCTAAAAGACCTTGTTTTTTAAGGTTTGTTTCGTGAATACGGGCAAATGATTTTACCAAAACTGCTTTAACTCCCAAGAAACGAGGCTCCATAGCCGCATGCTCACGAGAAGAACCTTCTCCATAATTATGATCTCCAACTACTATAGATGGAACTCCAGCTGCTTTGTACGCACGGGCAACTGCAGGAACAGCGTCATATGCTCCTGTTAATTGATTTTTAACTGAATTTGTTTTTTGATTAAATGCATTTACGGCACCTATTAACATGTTGTTTGAAATATTATCTAAGTGTCCGCGGAAACGCAACCATGGCCCAGCCATAGAAATATGGTCGGTAGTACATTTTCCGAATGCTTTGATTAACAATTTAGCACCCGTAATATTTTTTCCGTCCCAGGCATCAAACGGAGCTAATAACTGCAAACGCTCTGATGTTGGATTTACCACAACCTGAACGCCTGAACCGTCTTCTGCCGGAGCCTGAAATCCCGGATCCTCAGCATAGAAACCTTTAGAAGGAAGCTCATCTCCGGTTGGAGCATCCAGCATTACTTCTTCTCCATCTTCATTGATTAATTTATCTGTTAATGGATTAAATCCTAAATCACCGGCAATTGCCATTGCAGTTACCAATTCGGGAGAGCCCACAAACGCTAATGTATTAGGGTTACCGTCTGCACGTTTTGAGAAATTTCGGTTGAAAGAGTGAACAATGGTATTTCTCTCTTCTTTTTCTGCTCCTTCTCTGTCCCACATACCAATACATGGTCCGCAGGCATTAGCAAAAACAGTTGCACCAATTTTATTAAAAGTATCTATAAATCCATCTCTTTCAATAGTAGAACGAACTACTTCAGACCCCGGAGTAATAGTAAATTCTGCTTTTGTTTTTAAGTTCTTAGCCGCAACTTGTCTTGCCAGAGAAGCTGCACGAGAAATATCTTCGTAAGAAGAGTTTGTACAAGAACCAATTAAACCAACCTGAATTTGTAACGGCCAATTGTTTTTGATTGCTTCTTCTTTCATTTTAGAAATTGGCGTTGCTAAATCTGGTGTAAAAGGACCGTTTAGGTGTGGTTCTAATTGCGATAAATTAATTTCGATAACCTGATCGAAGTATTGTTCCGGATTTGCATAAACTTCAGGATCTCCTGTTAAGTATGAAGCTATTTTATCAGCTTCATCAGCTACATCGGCTCTGTTTGTAGAACGTAGGTAACGACTCATTGAATCATCGTAACCAAAGGTTGAAGTTGTTGCTCCAATTTCAGCTCCCATATTACAAATAGTCCCTTTACCTGTACAAGACATTGCCGTTGCACCTTCTCCGAAATATTCAACAATTGCTCCAGTACCACCTTTTACAGTTAAAATACCGGCAACTTTAAGAATTACGTCTTTTGGAGCTGTCCATCCTGATAATTTACCAGTTAATTTAACCCCAATTAATTTAGGAAATTTAAGTTCCCACGCCATTCCAGACATTACATCTACAGCATCAGCTCCTCCAACTCCAATGGCAACCATTCCTAAACCACCTGCATTTACAGTGTGAGAATCGGTACCAATCATCATTCCGCCGGGAAAAGCATAATTTTCAAGTACTACCTGGTGAATAATTCCGGCTCCCGGTTTCCAGAAACCAATTCCATATTTATTCGAAACTGACGATAAGAAATCGAAAACTTCATTACTTTGTGTTTTTGCTCTTGCCAAATCAGTTGCGGCATCTACTTTTGCCTGAATCAAGTGATCACAGTGCACGGTAGTAGGAACTGCTACTTTAGATTTTCCGGCGTGCATAAACTGCAGTAATGCCATTTGTGCTGTTGCATCCTGACACGCTACACGATCTGGTGCAAAATCAACATAATCAATTCCTCTTCCAAATGCCTTTGTTGGATTTCCATCCCAAAGGTGATTGTATAAAATTTTCTCCGTTAAAGTAAGTGGACGACCAACAATTTCGCGTGCTTTGTCAACACGAGCAGGCATGTTCTCATACACTTTTTTTATCATTTCAATATCAAAAGCCATAGTTTTTATTGTTTTGTTTTTTTAATTTGAACATGACAAGTTACAAAAAATACAACAGGTAGAAAAGAAAAAGCCCGAGTTTATCACTCGGGCTTTTGAAATATTAATAATCGTAAGATTACATTACTAATGATTTATTTGAAGGTGCAAACTTTGTCAGGTTGATACCATCTACAGCTGTTGTATATTCGGCTAATGTTGGAGTTCTACCCAAAATTGTAGATAAAACTACAACTGGTGTAGAAGAAAGTAAAGACTCTCCTTTTTTACCTTCAGCATCTTCTACTACTCTTCCCTGGAAAAGACGAGTTGAAGTTGCCATTACTGTATCTCCTTTTGCTGCTTTTTCCTGGTTCCCCATACAAAGGTTACATCCCGGACGCTCTAAATACAGCATGTTTTCGTATTCTGTACGCGCTGCACCTTTTGGAGCGTTATCGTCGAATTCGAAACCTGAATATCTTTGTAAAACTTCCCAGTCTCCTTCTGCTTTCAATTCGTCTACAATATTATATGTAGGAGGTGCAACTACAAGAGGAGCATTGAATTCTACTTTTCCTTTTTGCGCTTCAACATTTTTCAGCATTTGAGCAAGAATTTTCATATCTCCCTTGTGAACCATACAAGATCCGATAAATCCTAAATCAACTTTTTTCTCTCCACCATAGAAAGATAATGGTCTGATAGTATCGTGAGTGTATCGTTTAGAAACGTCAACGTTGTTTACGTCTGGATCGGCAATCATTGGTTCAGCAATTTGATCTAAATCAACTACAACTTCAGCATAATATTTAGCGTTTGCATCTGGAGTTAAAGCTGGTTTTTCAGCCGATTTAATTTCTGCAATTCTCTTATCAGCTTTATTGATTAATCCTTGAAGAACGTGTTTATCGTTATCCATTCCTTTATCGATCATGATCTGAATTCTTCCTTTAGCAATTTCCAATGATTCGATTAAAGTATCGTCTTCAGAAATACAGATAGAAGCTTTTGCTTTCATCTCTGCAGTCCAGTCTGTAAATGTAAACGCCTGGTCAGCAGTAAGAGTTCCAATGTGAACCTCAATGATTCTTCCTTGGAATACGTTTTCCCCACCAAATTGGTGAAGCATTTGAGCCTGAGTAGCATGAACCACGTCACGGAAATCCATATAACCTTTCATATCTCCTTTGAAAGTTACTTTTACAGATTCTGGGATTGGCATTGAAGCTTCTCCGGTAGCAAGAGCAAGAGCAACTGTTCCTGAGTCGGCACCAAAAGCAACTCCTTTAGACATTCTTGTGTGAGAGTCACCACCAATAATGATAGCCCATTCATCTACAGTAATATCGTTAAGCACTTTATGGATTACGTCTGTCATTGAATGATAAACACCTTTCGGATCACGAGCTGTGATTAATCCGAAATCGTTCATGAATTTCATCAATTTTGGAATATTTGCCTGAGCTTTTTTATCCCAAACCGAAGCAGTATGACAACCTGATTGATATGCACCGTCAACGATTGGTGAAATTACTGTTGCAGCCATAGACTCTAATTCCTGAGCTGTCATAAGTCCTGTGGTGTCCTGAGAACCTACAATATTAACTTCTACACGAACATCAGAGCCAGCATGTAATACTTTGCCCGGAGCGATACCAACCGCATTTTTATTGAAGATTTTTTCTACTGCAGTAAGACCTTGACCTTCGTGAGATACTTCTTTTGAGGGAGCGTATACAAGAGGAGCTTCGATATCTAAAACTTTAGCAGCTAATGTTTGAAGTTTTTTACCAAATACAATAGCGTAAGAACCACCTGCTTTGATAAATTCCATTTTTTGAGGAGTAAATGCTTTAGAAATATCAATTAATTCCTGATCTCCATTATAAAGCTTTTTCTCTTTAATATTAATTGTAAGAACTGTTCCTGTAGCTACAGAATATACTTGTTCTAAAATTGGTTCATCGTTTTCATTACGAACAACATTACCATTTTCATCAACTTTTTTAACCCAGTTTTTAAGGTCTAAACCAATACCACCAGTTACGTCAACAGTTGTTAAGAAAATTGGAGAAATACCATTTGTTCCTCCAACAATTGGAGCGATGTTAACGAATGGAATATATGGACTTGCTTGTTTTCCTGTCCAAAGCGCCACGTTGTTTACACCTGACATTCTAGAAGATCCAACTCCCATTGTCCCTTTTTCTGCAATTAACATTACGCTTTTATCTGGGTGCTGCGCTTGTAATGCTCTTATTTCCTGCTGTGCCTGAGGTGTAATCATACACTGCCCATGAAGTTCACGGTCTGAACGTGAGTGAGCCTGATTACCCGGAGAAAGTAAATCTGTTGAGATATCACCTTCACCAGCAATAAATGTAACTACCTTAATTTCGTCTGCTACTTCTGGAAGTTTTGTAAAAAACTCAGCTTGTGCATAGCTTTCAAGGATTTCTTTTGCAATTGCATTATTGTTTTTGAATGCCTCTACTAAACGATCTGTATCTGCTTCGTAAAGGAAAACTTGTGTTTTTAAAACTTTTGCCGCTTCTTTTGCAACAGCAGCATCATTCCCTAAAGCTAAATCAAGCAATACTTCAATAGAAGGTCCGCCTTTCATGTGAGATAATAATTCAAAAGCAAAAGCCGGAGTAATTTCACTTACTATAGACTGGCCAAGAATAATTTCTTTTAAAAACTTAGCTTTTTCACCTGCAGCACTTGTAGTACCAGGTAAAGTGTTGTAAATAAAAAACTTAAGAGAATCTTCTCTGTATGGATTGTTTAAATCTTTAATTTGTGCAATAATTTCGCTTAATAATTCAGCACTATCGATTGGTTTTGGATGAAGACCCTGATTTTTACGTTCTTCAATCTCCTGGATATAATCCTTATAAATATTCATAATTAAGGCAGATTTATTTTTTTGAGGCAAATTTAAGCATTAATGCCGATAATTAAAAAAAATATAATAGAAGTCCCCTTTTCAAAAATTATTATTGCTAAAAAACGATTTTCATTGCTTGTTTTTGCTAAAATATCAATTTTGAATTAAAAAAATGAATTATTAATATTTTAAAATCTTTTCATTAACAAAGTCGAAATTTAATGTTACGAACTAAGTGAGATTTTTACCTCAATTTTCACAAAGAATAGTTCTAAATAAAAAATTATAACGTTATAGTTGGAATTTTTCAGACCTATTTTGTCTTTTAAGAAATTATTCAAATCAAAAATTTAATCTTATATAAAACAGAAAAGCCTGACAGGAACATCAGGCTTTCTAAAATCTATATTTTAATTTTTTACATCAATTTCTTAATAATAATTTCTTCAGTTATTCCTTCAGCATCTGCTTTGTAGTTTTTAATAATTCTGTGTCGCAAAATTCCGGTTGCAACTGCTTTTACGTCTTCAATATCCGGTGAAAACTTACCATTAAAAGCCGCATGTGCTTTTGCTGCTAAGATTAAGTTTTGAGATGCTCTTGGCCCTGCTCCCCAATCAAGATAATTTTTCACAAAGTCGTTTGTCAAAGCATTATCCGGTCGTGTTTTGCTTACTAAAGTTACAGCATATTCTATCACATTATCTGCCACAGGAATTCTGCGGATTAGATGTTGGAAATCTATAATTTCCTGAGCTGTAAATAATGGCTTAATTTCTACTTTATTGTCAGATGTGGTTTGTTTTACAACTTTTACTTCTTCTTCAAATGTTGGATATTCTAATTTAATAGCAAACATAAAACGGTCTAACTGTGCTTCTGGTAACGGATAAGTTCCTTCCTGCTCGATTGGGTTTTGAGTTGCCAGTACAAAATATGGCAAATCTAATTTATAGTTTTGTCCTGCAATTGTTACTGAACGTTCTTGCATTGCTTCTAATAGAGCTGCCTGCGTTTTAGGCGGCGTTCTGTTAATCTCGTCGGCCAGAATAATATTAGAAAAAATTGGTCCTTTAATAAATTTAAAATGTCTGTTTTCGTCTAAAATTTCGCTTCCTAAAATATCCGAAGGCATTAAATCCGGCGTAAACTGAATTCTTTTAAAATCTAAACCTAAAGCCTGAGACAGCGTATTGATCATTAAGGTTTTTGCCAAACCTGGAACACCTATTAAAAGTGCGTGTCCGCCCGAAAATATACAAAGTAAAATTTGGTCAATTACGGCATCCTGCCCTACAATGATTTTTGCTATTTCGTTTTTTAATTCGTTACGTTTCTGAACTAAATTGTGAATTGCTGTTACGTCAGACATTTATGAATATATTTTAAATTAAAAAGAGTTAGTTTTATGAATTCATAAAACTAACTCTTTTTCTTTATTTAATAAAAATTATTTTTTCAACCAGTTATTAGCAAATGTACAATCTCTGTACTCACCAATAATTTTGATGTAAGTATCTTTAATTTTAGCATCAAACCATTTTGCAATTGCGTTGATTTGTTTTTCCTTTAATGCTAATTCTTTAATTTTGGTATAATCTTTAGCATAATCGGCAACGTGTTCGTCAATTCTGTTTGTTACGGTAATTAATTTATACGTTTTCTTTCCTTTTTCATCTGTATTTAAAAGGGGCTGAGAAACTTCGTCGTCTTTTAAATTTGATACCTGACCATATAAACTTGGATCCATTTTAGTTAATTCAAAACGAGTGTCCTGAGTATTTGGATTAATTAAAGTTCCACCATTTGCTCTTGTTTCTTTTTCATCAGATTCTGTTCTTGCTGCTTCTGCAAAACTAATTTCCTTACTTACGATTTTAGATCTTACATTAGCCAGTCTCTCTTTAGCTTCTTTTAAAGCACTTTCAGAAACAACAGGCGCAATTAAAATATGACGCAATTCAACTTCCTGGCCTTTTATTTTATCTACCATAATGATATGGAATCCGAAAGTTGTTTCAAAAGGTTTTGAAATTTCACCTTCCTGTAAACTAAATGCAACATCTTTAAATTCTTTTACGAAAGGTGTTTTTCTAGTCATTTTATAGTAACCTCCATTTGGTGCAGAACCCGGATCTTGTGAATATAAAACAGCTTTAGTAGCAAAGCTTGAACCGTCTAAAACGTCTTGTCGAATGGCATTTAATCTGTCGATAACTTTCTGCTTGTCTTCTTTTGAAACTTTTGGCTCAGCAACAATCTGTGCTACTTCCATTTCGGCTCCAAAAGTAGGAAGTTCATCTTTTGGAATTTTTTTGAAGAAATTACGAACTTCTTCAGGAGTAATTTCAACATCTTTTACGATTTTATCTCTCATTTCTGAGGCTAATTTTTGCTCTTTTAAGATGTCTGCAAAATAAGTTTTGAATTCTTCAACAGAGCTCTTTTTATAATATTCTACAACTTTATTGATATCTCCAACCTGTTGAATCATATAGTTTAAACGCTCTTCCATCATGTTTCTGATTTCGGCATCACTTACGATAATACTATCCTGAATTGCCTGGTGTGCGTATAATTTGTCTTCTAAAAGTTTACCAAGCATTTGGCATCTTGTAATATCTTTAATATTACCTCCCTGGCTTGCGATTTCCAAATATCCTTTATCAATATCAGAGTCTAAAACAATATAATCGCCAACTGTAGCGATAATACCATCAATTTTTTGTTTTCCGTGTACAGTTTCTGCCGGTTTCTCAGCTACAACATCCTTAATAACTTCCTGAGCTGAAATTATTGAGTTGAAAAAAAGTAAAAAACACATTGTTAAGACTAACTTATAATCAATTGTTTTTAGCTGTAATTTTTTTAATAACATTCTTTTAAATTTAATTTGGATGTAAATACCTGTATCGTAAAATTTAATTGGCAATTATTTGTTTTCAAAATTCTTCTGAAAACTAAATAATAGACTTCTATCTTCTTTTATAAAACGAACAAAAATAACAATTCAATTACATAATACAACTATCAGCCATAGTATTAACAAAAAATTATGTGGATCATAATTAAAATCGTTACGGGAGGGTTTATTTAAACATCTGTTTCTCTTTCTATAATATTTAAATTCAAAAACAGCTCAAATAAGAATAACTGATTTTCAGCAATGTAAAAAAAAGTTTTAAACACTACAACGTTTTCGTTGTAAAACTATTTTCTTACAAAAACAAATCGAATCAAAAAACTCCTACTTTAGATGCGTTATTAATAATTTATTGCGGCAAAAAATAAGAATATCTATTTTTTAAAGCATTAAAATTAACAATAACAAACTTTATTAATTTAACCTTAACCACATCTATTATGAAAAAACCTATTGTAAGATTATTTTTTCTTACTGCAATTACAACCTTTTTGTATTCTTGTACAAATGATACAAATGATGCTGACGCTAAAGCCGAAAGTCAGCAATTTAAAATTATCAATGTCACTAACCATGACGGAAAACCTTTTAGTACTGGTCCGAAATCTTCTTCAATGACCGGAAAATACGTTGACAATCCGGGCGGTGGTGTTATGATGCAGGCTTTTTACTGGGATGTTCCCGCGGGAGGAAACTGGTGGAATACTGTAAAAGGAAAAGTGACTGCCTGGGGAAATGCAGGAATTGGCTCAATCTGGCTTCCACCTGCTTCTAAAGCTCAAAACGGAGCATTTTCTATGGGATATGATCCAACGGATTATTTCGATTTTGGAGATTATAATCAAAATGGAAGTACCGAAACACGTTTTGGTTCTAAAACAGAATTAGTAAGTTTAATAACGGCTGCACATACAGAAAACATAAAAGTGTATGCTGATATCGTAATTAATCATAACAGCGGCGGACAATCTGAAGCGAATCCATATACAGGAACTAATACATGGACAAACTTTAGCGGCGTTGCTTCTGGAAAATTTACTCGTAATTATAATGACTTCTATAAAAATAGTTACGGAAATAACGATGAAGGTTCATTTGGAGGTTTTCCAGATTTATGTCATGCAAATCCACACGTTCAGGATTGGCTTTGGCTAAGAGCTGACGGAGTTGGGAAATATTACAAAAATACCATGAAATTTGACGGATGGAGATTTGACTATGTTAAAGGATTTGGCCCATGGGTTGTAAATGCGTGGAATGCAAATGTTGGCGGATTTTCTGTTGGTGAATATTGGGATTCAAATGTAAATACACTGGAATGGTGGGCAAACAATGCTAATAGTTCTGTATTTGATTTTGCCTGCTATTACAAAATGAACGACGCCTTTGACGGAAATAACCTTGCCCTTTTAAATGATGACATGATGTGGAAACGTAACCCATATAAAGCGGTAACATTTGTAACGAATCATGATACAGATGAAATTTGGAATAAATTATTAGCGTATTCATATATATTGACTCACGAAGGTTATCCAACCATTTTCTACAGAGATTACGAAGAATGGCTTGATAAAAACAAATTAAACAACTTGATCTGGATTCACAATAACAAAGCAACCGGAACAACTTCTATTTTATATTCTGATAATGATGAGTATGTGGCAAGAAGAAACGGTTATAACGGAAATCCAGGTTTGGTGGTTTACATCAACAATTCTGATGTTTGGCAGGAAAGATGGATCCAGACCAACTGGGCAAATACGCAAATTAAAGATTTTACAGGAAATTCAACCTGGTATCCAACCACTCAGGCAGATAAATGGGTAAAAATTCAATGTCCTCCAAAAGGATATTCAATTTGGTCAATTAATCAGTAATTTTAAAATGACTATTTAAGGCTGTTGCAAAACAGCCTTATTTTTTTCTTTAAAATCCTTATAGAAACAAAGACTTCCAAATTTACGAACTGAATATTTTTATAAAGCCGTATTTAATAGTATTTTTGCAACCTATTTATACGAAATATGAGCTTTTTAAAAGAAATACAACGCAGAAGAACATTTGGAATTATCTCGCATCCCGATGCCGGAAAAACAACTCTAACAGAAAAATTATTGTTGTTTGGAGGTGCAATTCAGGAAGCCGGGGCTGTAAAAAACAACAAAATTAAAAAAGGAGCAACAAGTGACTTTATGGAAATCGAACGCCAAAGAGGTATCTCGGTTTCGACTTCTGTGCTTGCTTTTAATTATAAAGATAAAAAAATCAATATCCTTGATACTCCAGGACACAAGGATTTTGCAGAAGACACATTTAGAACCTTAACCGCAGTTGATAGTGTTATTGTTGTAATTGACGTCGCAAAAGGGGTTGAGGAACAAACTGAAAAATTGGTTGCAGTTTGTAGAATGCGTAATATTCCGATGATTGTTTTCATCAACAAATTAGATCGTGAAGGTAAAGATGCTTTTGATTTGATGGATGAAGTAGAACAAAAATTAGGCTTAAAAGTTACACCGTTAAGTTTCCCTATCGGAATGGGTTATGATTTTCAGGGGATTTATAATCTTTGGGAAGAAAACATAAACCTTTTTAGCGGAGACAGCCGTAAAAATATTGAAGAAACTATTGCTTTTTCTGATGTACAAAACAATCCTGAACTAGATAAAATTGTGGGAGAAAAAGCAGCTAATAAACTTCGTGAAGAATTAGAATTAATTGATGAAGTTTATCCAAAATTTGAACGTCAGGATTATTTAGATGGAAAAATACAGCCAGTATTCTTTGGTTCTGCTTTGAATAATTTTGGAGTTCGTGAATTGTTAGATTGTTTCATTACCATCGCTCCTTCTCCTAGACCAAAAGATTCTGAAACTCGTACAGTTGATCCTGCAGAAGAAAAAATGAGTGGATTTGTTTTCAAAATTCACGCAAACATGGATCCAAAACACCGAGATCGTTTGGCTTTTATTAAAATCGTTTCAGGAACTTTTGAAAGAAATAAACCTTACTATCACGTTCGCCAAAAGAAAAATTTAAAATTTTCTTCTCCGAATGCTTTTTTTGCGGAGAAAAAAGAAATCGTTGATATTTCTTATCCTGGTGATATTGTTGGTTTGCACGATACGGGAAATTTTAAAATTGGAGATACTTTAACAGAAGGTGAAGTAATGAGTTTTAAAGGAATTCCGAGTTTCTCTCCAGAGCACTTTAGGTACATAAACAATGCCGATCCTATGAAAGCTAAGCAATTAGAAAAAGGAGTAGATCAGTTAATGGACGAGGGTGTTGCACAGTTGTTTACTCTTGAAATGAATAACCGTAAAGTTATCGGAACAGTTGGAGCTCTTCAATATGAGGTAATCCAATATCGTTTAGAGCATGAATATGGCGCAAAATGTACTTACGAAAACTTCCCCGTACATAAAGCTTGCTGGGTAAAACCAGACGATGCTAAAAATGAGGAATTCAAAGAATTTAAACGTATCAAACAAAAATTCCTTGCTCATGATAAATTCGGACAATTGGTATTTTTAGCCGATTCTGATTTTACAATTCAAATGACGCAAAGTAAATACCCAAGTGTTAAGTTGTTCTTTACATCTGAATTTGATTAATTTCATTTAGAAAAAAATATAAAAGGCTGTCTATATTAGGCAGCCTTTTTCATTATCGAATCACAACAACTTTATAACATTATTTTCCAGAATAATTTATCCCTAATCCCCCCATGATTAAAGTTTCAACTCTGGAAAGTTCATCGGCATCAATAATTAAATTTTGCTGTAGTACTTTATTCTTAACTGATTTTATATCAAAATCTATTGTTTTTGAAAGATAATAGTCATTGGCTGTTACAGTAATTAAAAGAGTTTTAGCATCTGAAAGAACTTTTAATGGAATAGAAAAATCTCCTGTTTTTGAATTTAGCTTAACTATACTTTGCGAGTCGTTTATGGTCAAAGTTAAATTTGAATATATTTTGCTGTCGAATGGTTTATTTGTTTTTGCCTCTAAAAGTTTTCCTTTAATTATTATTGAAATTTCTTTATTTTCAACTTGATGATAAGCAACTTTTCCTACTCTATAATTATCTGGTTTCGGAGCACTTATTTCTGTTTGAACCTGCGTTTTCTCTTGTGCATTAAGATTTGAAGCCAGTAATAAAGAGGCTGCTACTGCTGCATATTTAAAATTATTAATTTTTGGAGCTTCATTATATTCAAATTCTTCTTCAATCTGTGTCGTTTTTAATCTGGCACATATGCTTCTATCCTTATTTTCTACAATGAATTTAGCAACTTCTGAGTTTGTTTTTTTGCTCAAATCAATTACATTTTTCATGCAGGAATCGCAAAATGAACCATTAGAATTTGGAATCATTTTGTCAAAATTTTCAGAACAGGGTTTTGCTATTTCTAAGGTAAATTTCTTTTTCATACTATACTTTTTTAAGTTAAATCTTTAAAATGATTCTTACTTATAAAGAGTATATTTTCAATAAAAAGGTTGGGAAGAAATAAAAAATTTTTAAGCATAAAAAAAAGCGCTAATATGTTTAGCGCCTCTTTAAACTTTGAATTAAATCAACCTTACTAAGTCATTATATTTCAAAAATTAATCTTTCATAGGAACAGCAAAATTAATATAACGCACAAACGAAAAGAAATTTAGTCGATTAAAGTAAATTAAATCAGATTAAGTGCATTAATTTAAAATAAAGCCAAAAGAAAAGCCCCATTTTTCAATGGGGCTTTAAAATTTATGCTTGTCCTGCCGGACCAAAATTAAGCGGTATTGGTGCTTGTTCCGTTTCTTTGATTTCGCCATGCGCTGCCTCAAATCTATGGATATTTTCACCTATTGCTCTTAATAATCTTTTAGCATGTTGTGGTGTCAAGACAATTCTTGACTTTACCTTGGCTTTAGGAATACCGGGCATAATGCTCACAAAATCTAAAACAAACTCCGATGATGAGTGATTAATAATTGCAAGATTAGAATAAATTCCTTCTGCAATAGTTTCGTCTAACTCAATGTTAATTTGCTCTTGTTGTTGTTTCGGATTACTCATAGTTTCCCTAATTAATAGATGTATTCTTCTTTATTAGCCATCATTTCGTTGTAATCATCTTTAGATCCTACGATAGTGTTATCGTATTCTCTCATACCAGTTCCCGCAGGAATTCTGTGTCCAACGATTACGTTTTCTTTTAATCCTTCCAGATCATCTACTTTACCAGCTACTGCAGCTTCGTTAAGTACTTTCGTTGTCTCCTGGAATGAAGCCGCAGAAATGAATGATTTGGTTTGTAACGAAGCTCTTGTAATACCTTGAAGAACTGGCGTTGCAGTTGCAGTAATTACATCTCTTGCTACAACAAGATTTTTATCTGTACGTTTCAATAATGAATTTTCATCACGTAATTCACGAGGCGTAATGATCTGACCTGGTTTCAATACTGAAGAATCTCCAGCATCTTCAACCACTTTCATTCCGTATAATTTATCATTTTGAAGGATAAAGTCTTTAGTATGGATCAATTGATCTTCTAAGAATAAAGTATCTCCCGGATCCTCTACTTTTACTTTACGCATCATTTGACGAATTACAACCTCAAAGTGTTTGTCGTTGATTTTTACCCCTTGTAAACGGTAAACCTCCTGAATTTCATTTACCAAGTACTGTTGAACAGCCGCTGGTCCTTGAATTCTTAAGATATCGTCCGGTGTAATAGCACCATCAGACAATGGAACCCCAGCTCTTACGAAGTCATTCTCTTGTACTAAGATTTGGCTTGAAAGTTTCACTAGATACTTTTTAACTTCACCAAATTTAGATTCGATAACGATCTCACGGTTACCTCTCTTAATTTTTCCGAAAGATACAACACCGTCAATTTCAGATACAACTGCTGGATTTGAAGGGTTACGAGCCTCAAGCAACTCGGTAATTCTTGGTAAACCTCCCGTAATATCGCCCGCTTTAGAAGAACGACGAGGGATTTTTACTAATACTTTACCTGCTTTAATTTTCTCACCGTTTTCAACCATTAAGTGTGCACCTACTGGTAAGTTGTAAGAACGAATCAATTCACCTTCTTTACCATAAACTAATAAAGTAGGGATTAATTTTTTGTTTCTAGCCTCAGAAATTACTTTTTCCTGGAAACCAGTCTGCTCATCGATCTCAACCATGAATGATTGTCCTTGTTCTAAATCTTCGTAAGCAATCTTACCAGTAAATTCAGAAACAATTACACCATTATAAGGATCCCATTTACAGATTACAGTTCCTTTTGTAACAACGTCACCATCATTAACAAAAATACTAGATCCGTAAGGAATATTATGAGTATTTAAAACAATTCCTGTTTTCTCATCAATTAATTTCAACTCAGTTGAACGAGAAACTACGATATCAACAGAATTTCCTTCGCTGTCTTCTCCTTTTACTGTTTTTAAATCTTCAATTTCAAGTCTACCGTTGAATCTTGTAACAATACTAGACTCTTCAGAGATACCTCCTGCAACCCCTCCAACGTGGAACGTACGAAGTGTTAACTGTGTACCTGGTTCTCCAATAGACTGAGCTGCAATAACTCCCACAGCTTCTCCTCTTTGTGTCATTTTACCAGTAGCTAAGTTTCTACCGTAACATTTCGCACAAATACCTTTTAAAGCTTCACAAGTTAATGGAGATCTAACTTCAACTTTCTCAATTGGAGACGCTTCGATAGTCTTAACAATTGATTCCGTAATTTGTTCTCCAGATTTAACCATGATCTCATTAGTAAGAGGATTGATAACGTCTTGTAATGCAACACGTCCTAAAATTCTCTCACCTAAAGATTCAACGATTTCCTCATTTTTCTTCAAGGCAGCTACTTCAACACCTCTTAAAGTTCCACAATCCTCGATGTTAACAATAACATCCTGAGAAACGTCATGAAGCCTTCTTGTTAAGTAACCAGCATCGGCAGTTTTAAGAGCCGTATCCGCTAGACCTTTACGAGCACCGTGAGTAGAAATAAAGTACTCAAGGATAGAAAGACCTTCCTTAAAGTTAGAAAGAATCGGGTTTTCAATAATCTCACCACCACCAGCAGTAGATTTTTTAGGCTTAGCCATCAAACCACGCATACCGGTTAACTGACGAATCTGCTCCTTAGAACCCCTCGCCCCAGAGTCAAGCATCATGTATACAGAGTTGAAACCTTGCTGGTCTTCTCTAATATTTTTCATTGCTAACTCTGTTAACTGAGCATTTGCTGAAGTCCATACGTCAATAACTTGGTTATAACGCTCGTTATTTGTGATAAGACCCATGTTATAGTTAGTTGAGATACCTTCAACTTGCTCTCTGGCATCTGCAATCAACTTAGTTTTTTGTTCCGGAATTCTAATATCACCTAAAGAGAATGATAAACCTCCTCTAAATGCGAATTTATAACCCATATCTTTCATATTATCCAAGAAAGCTGCCGTTGTAGGTACATCAGTCACACTTAAAATGTGTCCGATAATATCTCTAAGGTTTTTCTTAGTTAATACGTCATTGATATATCCAGCTGCTTCAGGTACTACTTCATTAAATAATACACGTCCAGCAGTAGTCTGGATGATTTTGTACACTAATTCTCCGTTCTCATTAAAATCTTTAGCTCTGATTTTCACACGAGCATTCAATTCTAATCTTCCTTCGTTTAATGCAATATTTACTTCTTCAGCAGAATAGAAAGTCAAATCCTGACCTAAAATTTTGTGATCTTCTGTAGAAATACGCTCTTTGGTCATATAATATAGACCCAAGACCATGTCCTGAGAAGGTACAGTGATAGGCGCACCATTTGCAGGGTTCAAGATATTATGAGAAGCCAGCATTAATAATTGTGCCTCTAAAATAGCCTCTGGTCCTAATGGTAAGTGAACCGCCATCTGGTCACCATCGAAATCGGCGTTGAATGCCGTACATACTAATGGGTGTAACTGGATAGCTTTTCCTTCAATTAATTTTGGCTGGAAAGCCTGAATACCAAGTCTGTGCAAAGTAGGAGCACGGTTTAGTAAAACTGGGTGTCCTTTAATTACGTTTTCCAGGATATCCCAAACTACTGGCTCTTTCTTATCTATAATTTTTTTAGCAGATTTTACTGTTTTTACAATACCTCTTTCAATCAACTTACGGATTACGAAAGGTTTGTATAACTCAGATGCCATATCTTTTGGCAATCCACATTCGAATAATTTTAACTCAGGACCAACAACAATTACCGAACGAGCAGAATAATCCACACGTTTTCCAAGTAAGTTTTGACGGAAACGCCCTTGCTTACCTTTTAATGAGTCAGATAATGATTTTAATGGTCTGTTAGATTCTGTTTTAACAGCAGAAGCTTTACGAGTGTTATCAAATAATGAATCTACAGATTCTTGTAACATACGTTTCTCGTTTCTTAAGATAACTTCTGGAGCTTTAATCTCCATTAATCTTTTCAAACGGTTATTACGGATAATTACACGACGATATAAATCGTTCAAATCTGAAGTTGCAAAACGACCTCCGTCAAGTGGTACAAGCGGACGTAATTCTGGTGGAATAACTGGAACCACTTTCATAATCATCCATTCAGGACGGTTTTCGCGGTTTTCGTTAGACTCACGGAAAGACTCAACTACTTGTAATCTTTTTAAAGCCTCAGTTTTTCTTTGTTTAGAAGTCTCATTGTTGGCGCTGTGTCTTAATTCGTAAGATAAAGCATCCAGGTCAATACGAGCTAATAAATCCATAATACACTCTGCTCCCATTTTGGCAACAAATTTATTAGGATCTAAATCATCTAAATATTGGTTTTCTTGAGGAAGAGTATCTAAAATGTTTAAATATTCTTCTTCAGTCAAGAAATCTAATCTTTGTAATGATTCTCCGTCAGCATTTTTAGCAATACCGGCTTGAATTACTACGTATCTTTCGTAGTAAATGATCATATCTAATTTCTTAGATGGAAGACCAAGGATATAACCAATTTTGTTTGGAAGAGAACGGAAATACCAGATGTGAGCAATAGGCACAACAAGGTTGATGTGTCCTACTCTGTCACGACGTACTTTTTTCTCTGTAACTTCAACACCACAACGGTCACAGATGATACCTTTGTAACGAATTCTTTTATACTTACCACAAGCACATTCGAAATCTTTTACTGGTCCGAAAATTCTTTCACAGAAAAGTCCGTCACGCTCTGGTTTGTGAGTTCTATAGTTGATTGTTTCTGGCTTTAAAACCTCTCCTCTTGATTCTTTCAAGATAGATTCTGGTGAAGCCAATCCAATAGAGATTTTGTTAAATCTTTTTACTGGATTTTTATCTTTATTGTTTCTATTATTCATCATAGTTTTTACTATTGATTTACTGCTGTTAAAAATTGATTTTAGATTTCATAATCTCCATCTTTCAAAAAATAGATTCCAAAAGAGTTAAATCATCGCGCTTACCTCGGTTTACTTCTCTAAACCTCAAACTCTTATTTGAAGTGCTAGTTATAAAATGCCCTGCATTATTATAAAAAATCGGAACGGGTTACGGGTATAAATCTTAAAAACTTTAATCTTATTAGTAATAGTCTGCAGTCTCAGCCTTCAGGGTTAACCGAATACTGAAACTGCGACTGAAAACTTTTATTATTCTTCCAAACGAAGATCTAATCCTAGACCTTTCAATTCGTGCATTAATACATTGAATGATTCTGGTAAACCTGGTTCTGGCATAGTTTCACCCTTAACGATAGCCTCGTAAGTTTTAGCTCTACCAATAACGTCATCAGACTTAACAGTTAAGATCTCACGTAGCGTACTAGAAGCTCCATAAGCCTCAAGTGCCCAAACCTCCATCTCTCCAAAACGCTGACCTCCAAATTGAGCTTTACCTCCAAGTGGCTGTTGCGTAATCAATGAGTATGGTCCGATAGAACGTGCGTGCATCTTATCGTCAACCATGTGTCCTAATTTAAGCATATAAATTACACCCACAGTTGCTTTTTGTGCAAAACGCTCTCCTGTACCACCATCATATAGGTAAGTATGTCCGAAACGTGGTACTCCAGCTTCATCAGTCAAAGCATTGATTTCGTCTAGAGAAGCACCGTCGAAAATTGGAGTAGCAAATTTTCTACCCAAGTTCATACCAGCCCAACCTAATACAGTCTCATAAATCTGACCAATGTTCATACGTGAAGGTACCCCAAGTGGGTTCAACACGATATCAACTGGTGTTCCGTCTTCAAGGAAAGGCATATCTTCATGACGAACGATTCTTGCAACAATACCTTTGTTACCGTGACGTCCTGCCATTTTATCACCAACTTTTAACTTACGTTTTTTAGCGATATAGATTTTAGCCAATTTCAAGATTCCAGATGGTAATTCATCTCCAACTGTAATAGTGAATTTTTCTCTTCTTAAAGCTCCTTGTAAGTCGTTCAGCTTAATTTTATAGTTATGAATTAAGTCATTAACCATTTTATTAGTAGCGTCATCAGCAACCCACTGACCTTTGCTTAAGTGAGCAAAATCCTCTACTGCGTAAAGCATTTTTTGAGTATATTTTTTACCTTTTGGTAAAACTTCTTCACCCAAATCATTCATTACACCTTGAGATGTTTTTCCGTTAACGATAAGGAATAATTTCTCAACCAATCTGTCTTTTAATTCAACAAATTTAGTTTCGAATTCCATTTCCAAAGCGCCTAAAGCATCTTTATCCTGAGTACGTTTACGTTTATCTTTTACGGCTCTTGCAAATAATTTTTTGTCAAGAACAACACCATGTAAAGATGGAGAAGCTTTTAATGAAGCATCTTTCACATCACCAGCTTTATCTCCGAAGATTGCACGAAGCAATTTCTCCTCTGGAGTTGGATCTGATTCTCCTTTTGGTGTAATTTTTCCGATCAAAATGTCGCCAGGTTTAACCTCTGCTCCAATTCTAATCATACCGTTTTCATCTAAATCTTTAGTAGCTTCTTCAGAAACGTTAGGAATATCGTTTGTTAACTCTTCATTTCCTAACTTAGTGTCTCTAACCTCTAATGAATAATCATCAACGTGGATAGATGTAAAGATATCATCACGAACTACTTTTTCAGAAATTACAATCGCATCCTCGAAGTTGTACCCTTTCCATGGCATGAACGCAACTTTTAAGTTTCTACCTAAAGCTAATTCTCCATTTTGAGTAGCATATCCTTCTGATAATACTTGTCCAGGAACAACTCTGTCACCTCTTCTTACGATTGGCTTCAAGTTGATACTTGTACCTTGGTTGGTTTTTCTGAATTTAATTAAGTTGTACGTTTTCTCATCAGCATCAAAACTAACCATTCTCTCGTCTTCAGTACGATCGTATTTAATAGTGATGATATTAGCATCTACGTATTCAACAGTACCATGCCCTTCAGCATTGATTAATACTCTTGAATCTGAAGCTACCTGACGCTCTAAACCTGTACCAACAATCGGTGCTTCAGGACGGATCAAAGGAACTGCCTGACGCATCATGTTTGATCCCATCAACGCACGGTTCGCATCATCATGCTCCAAGAAAGGAATTAATGACGCAGAAATCGAAGCGATCTGATTAGGAGCAACGTCTGTATAATGAACTACAGATGGTTCAACAACCGGGAAGTCACCTTCCTCACGAGCAATAACATTGCTAGCTGTAATTTTACCAGTTTCGTCCATTTCAATGTTTGCCTGAGCAATCATTTTACCTTCTTCTTCTTCAGCACTTAAGTAAATTGGAGTACTTTCTAAATCAACTACACCATTCGTTACTTTACGGTATGGAGTTTCGATGAATCCCATTCCGTTTACTTTTGCATAAACACCAAGAGATGAAATCAAACCAATATTTGGTCCCTCAGGAGTTTCAATCGGACATAAACGTCCATAGTGCGTATAGTGAACGTCACGAACCTCGAAACCAGCCCTTTCTCTCGAAAGTCCACCTGGTCCAAGTGCAGAAAGTCTTCTTTTGTGTGTAATCTCAGCTAATGGATTCGTTTGATCCATAAATTGAGATAACTGGTTAGTACCAAAGAAAGAGTTGATAACTGATGATAATGTTTTAGCATTGATCAAATCAATTGGTGTAAACACCTCGTTATCTCTAACGTTCATTCTCTCACGAATAGTTCTAGCCATACGTGCTAAACCAACACCGAATTGTTGAGACAATTGTTCACCAACTGTTCTAACACGACGGTTTGATAAGTGGTCGATATCATCAATCTCTGCCTTAGAGTTGATTAACTCGATCAAATATTTAACGATTGTAATGATATCTTCTTTAGTAAGCACTTGCTTATCCATAGGGATATCTAAATCTAGTTTTTTGTTCATTCTGTAACGACCAACTTCACCTAAGTTATAACGTTGATCAGAGAAGAACAATTTATCTATAATACCACGAGCAGTTTCCTCATCAGGCGGTTCAGCGTTACGCAGCTGACGGTAAATGTGCTCTACAGCTTCTTTTTCAGAGTTTGTTGGATCTTTTTGTAACGTGTTGTGGATAATAGCATAATCTGCTTGGTTATTATCCTCTTTGTGTAACAAAATAGATTTTACATTAGAATCGATGATCTCTTCAACATTATCTTTGTCGATAATAGTATCACGATCAAGGATGATTTCGTTACGTTCGATAGAAACTACCTCTCCAGTATCCTCATCTACGAAATCCTCGTGCCATGTATTCAATACACGTGCAGCAAGTCTTCTTCCAATATATTTCTTAATACCAGTTTTAGAAACTTTAATTTCTTCAGCTAAGTCGAAAATTTCAAGGATATCCTTATCTCTTTCGAATCCGATAGCACGGAATAAAGTTGTTACAGGTAATTTTTTCTTTCTATCGATATATGCGTACATTACGCTGTTAATATCAGTAGAGAATTCTATCCAAGATCCTTTAAAAGGAATTACTCTGGCAGAATAAAGTTTAGTTCCATTTGCGTGGAATGACTGTCCAAAGAAAACCCCTGGAGAACGGTGTAATTGAGAAACTACAACACGCTCGGCACCATTAATAACAAAAGTACCACTAGGAGTCATGTAAGGAATTGTCCCAAGATAAACATCTTGTACAATTGTTTCAAAATCTTCGTGTTCTGGATCTGTACAGTATAGTTTTAACCTGGCTTTTAAAGGCACACTATAAGTAAGACCTCTCTCTATACATTCTTGAATTGTATAACGTGGCGGATCAACAAAATAATCTAGGAATTCCAATACAAAGTTATTTCTTGTATCTGTAATTGGGAAGTTTTCCATGAAGGTATTGTATAACCCTTCGTTGCCTCTTTCGTCAGATTTCGTTTCTAATTGAAAGAAATCTTTAAAAGATTTAACCTGAACATCCAAAAAGTCTGGATAGTCAGGGATATTTTTTGTAGAGGCAAAATTCAATCTTTCAGTCTGATTTGTTATCATCAATGGACAAAATTTTGATTAAAAAAAAGTAATTTATTTTTGTGTAAATACACACTGTTTAATCTATACTTTCTTATTATAATCAATACATCTTTAAAAATTAGTTCTATAAATTAAGTCTAATTTTCTTTCTTCGTATTGATCAAAAACTTTTTCGTATTTTAAACTATGGGATAATAAAATTTGATATATTTTATTATACGAAAAATGGTTTAGACCCTTGGATGATTCCATCCAAGGTCTAAACCTAGTTCTAAACTGTGTTTTGTTATTTTAACTCAACAACAGCTCCAGCTTCTTCTAATGATTTTTTAAGACCTTCAGCCTCTTCTTTAGAAACACCTTCTTTAACGTTGCTTGGAGCACCGTCAACTACATCTTTAGCTTCTTTAAGACCTAAACCAGTTAATTCTTTAACTAATTTTACAACAGCTAATTTAGAAGCTCCTGCATCTTTCAATACAACTGTAAATTCAGTTTGTGCTTCTTCAGCAGCACCTTCTCCTCCACCAGCAGCAACTACTACAGCAGCAGCAGCAGGCTCGATTCCGTACTCGTCTTTTAATATTGTTGCTAATTCGTTAACTTCTTTAACTGTTAAGTTAACTAATTGTTCTGCGAATTGTTTCAAATCTGCCATTTTTTCTATCGTTTAAAATGATTTGTAAAAATATAATTTATTTATTGTGCGCTAATTAAGCAGTAAGGAAGTATTCTTCCCTACATCCATAATTACTCTGCTCCTTCTTCGCTTCCAGCGAATTTGTTTTGTAAAGCAGAAATAATTCTTTGAGCAGGAGATTGTAATAATCCAATGATTTCTCCAATAAGCTCTTCTTTAGATTTAATCGTAGCTAATGTATCTAATTGATTATCTCCAATATATACTTCAGAATTGATGTAAGCTCCTTTTAAAACTGGTTTATCAGATTTCTTACGGAAATCTTTGATAATTTTTCCAGGTGCGTTAGCAACATCAGAAATGAAGATAGCACTGTTACCTGATAAAACTGTAGGTAAATCACCATAATCATTAGAAGAAGCTTCCATTGCTTTTGCAAGCAAAGTATTTTTTACAACCTCTAATTTGATACCTGCTTTGAAACAAGCTCTACGTAAGCTTGAAGTTGTCTCTGCGTTTAAACCAGAAATATCAGAAATGTAAATGATATTTGTACCAGCTAACTGCGCAGTTAAATTTTCAATCGCGATTGATTTTTCTTCTCTAGTCATACTAAAAATTTTTAACTACCAATTATACTGCTTTTGGGTCTAATGCGATAGCAGGACTCATTGTGCTTGTAAGGTGAATACCTTTAATGTATGTACCTTTAGCAGCAGTTGGTTTAAGTTTTATTAATGTTTGAATAATTTCGTGTGCGTTGTCAACAATCTGCTCAGCTCCAAAAGAAACTTTACCGATTCCTGCGTGAACGATACCAGTTTTATCAACTTTAAAGTCAATTTTACCAGCTTTAACTTCTTGAACAGCTTTAGCAACATCCATAGTTACTGTACCTGTCTTAGGGTTTGGCATTAAACCTCTAGGTCCTAAAATACGACCTAATGGACCTAATTTACCCATAACAGCAGGCATAGTAATGATCACATCAACATCTGTCCAACCGTCTTTAATTTTTTGTAAGTAATCGTCAAGACCAACGTGATCTGCTCCAGCCTCTCTTGCTTCAGCTTCTTTATCCGGAGTAACCAATGCTAATACTTTAACGTCTTTTCCTGTTCCATGAGGTAAAGTAACTACACCTCTAACCATTTGATTCGCTTTTCTTGGATCTACACCCAAACGAACTGCGATATCAACAGACTCATCAAATTTTGCAGAAGCAACAACTTTAATTAATGCAGCAGCATCTTTTAAAGAGTATAATTTGTTCTTTTCAATTTTTGAAGCAGCCTCTTTTTGCTTTTTTGTTAATTTTGCCATGTCTTTTTCTTAATTAAAAAGGAGCATCTCCTGATACAGTTATACCCATAGATCTAGCTGTTCCAGCAACCATACTCATAGCTTTCTCAATTGTGAAAGCGTTTAAGTCTGGCATTTTGTCTTCAGCAATAGTTCTAATTTGTTCCCAAGTAACGCTAGCTACTTTTTTACGATTAGGCTCACCAGAACCAGATTTTAGCTTTGCAGCTTCCATTAACTGAACTGCTGCTGGAGGAGTCTTAACAACAAAATCAAATGATTTGTCTTTGTACACAGTGATTTGCACTGGACAAATTTTGCCAGGTTTATCCTGAGTTCTAGCATTAAACTGCTTACAAAACTCCATGATATTAACCCCAGCAGCTCCTAAAGCAGGTCCAACCGGTGGCGACGGATTCGCAGCACCTCCCTTAACTTGTAGTTTAACTACCTTACTAATTTCTTTAGCCATTTTTAAAAAATTTAACACTGTAATCAATGGAAGCGATTACAATGGTTTATTATAGTGTAACAAAAAATTATACTTTTTCTACTTGCATAAAACTTAACTCTAATGGTGTTTTTCTTCCGAAAATCTTAACCATAACTTCAAGTTTACGCTTTTCTTCATTGATTTTTTCAACCGTACCATTAAAGCCATTAAAAGGACCATCGATCACTTTTACTGTTTCGCCTAAACTAAAAGGAATAGCGCGAGTATCTGTATTTACAGCAAGCTCATCTACTTTACCTAACATACGATTAACCTCTGATAATCTTAAAGGAACAGGTTCTCCTCCTTTAATTTCTCCTAAGAAACCAATTACACTTGTAATAGATTTAATAATATGAGGTATCTCACCAACTAAGTTAGCTTCAATCATAACATATCCAGGAAAATAAACTTTATCCTTAGACATCTTTTTCCCTTCTTTTACAGTTACTACTTTTTCAGTAGGAACCAAAACCTGGGAAACATAATCCTCCATACCTAATCTGGCAATTTCAGTTTCGATGTAAGCTTTTACCTTATTCTCCTGGCCACTTACAGCTCTCACTACATACCATTTTTTCACATTATTATCTGCCATCACAAAAAAATTATCCTTTTAACCAGTTAAAAAATCCAGCCAAAGCTTTTGCAAAAAATTCGTCTACTCCCCAAGTTGCCAAAGCGAACAGAATCGAAAATACAGCCACAACAATTGTCAATTTTTGAACTTCAGCCCAAGCTGGCCAAGTAACATTTGACTTTAATTCTTCGAAAGCCTCTGATAAATAATTAGTAACTTTTGTCATTTGATATATTTTTTATTGCACGGGCGGAGGGATTCGAACCCCCATCAACGGTTTTGGAGACCGCTATTCTACCCTTGAACTACGCCCGTAATTAAAGCCAGTGACTTCAATTAAGAAAATCAACTGGCTTTTAATGTATTATTTATGAATTACTCTACAATTTCAGTAACCTGTCCAGCACCAACTGTTCTACCACCTTCACGGATAGCGAAACGTAAACCTACGTTCATAGCGATTGGGCTTAATAAAGCAACTTCAATAGTTAAGTTATCACCTGGCATTACCATCTCTACACCTGCTGGTAAAGAAATAACTCCTGTTACGTCAGTTGTACGTACGTAGAACTGTGGACGGTAGTTATTGTGGAATGGAGTGTGACGTCCACCTTCTTCTTTTTTCAAGATATAAACCTCAGCTTTGAATTTAGCGTGTGGTTTTACTGAACCTGGCTTAATAATAACCATACCTCTTTTGATATCAGCTTTATCAATACCTCTTAACAATAAACCTACGTTATCTCCAGCTTCACCTCTGTCAAGGATTTTACGGAACATCTCAACTCCTGTAATAGTAGAAGTTAATTTTTCAGCTCCCATACCAATGATTTCAACAGGATCTCCAGTGTTAGCAACTCCAGTTTCGATACGACCTGTAGCAACAGTTCCACGACCTGTAATTGTAAATACGTCCTCAACTGGCATCAAGAATGGTTTAGCTACGTCACGTACTGGCTCTTCGATCCAGTTATCAACAGCTTCCATTAATTCAATAATTTTAGGTACCCAAGCAGGATCATTGTTTAATCCTCCTAAAGCAGAACCTTGAACTACAGGACCATTATCTCCATCATATTCGTAGAAAGATAATAAATCTCTAATTTCCATTTCAACAAGCTCTAATAACTCAGCATCATCAACCATATCCACTTTGTTCATGAAAACAACGATTCTTGGAATACCAACCTGACGTCCTAAAAGGATGTGCTCACGAGTTTGTGGCATTGGACCATCTGTAGCAGCAACTACTAAGATAGCTCCGTCCATTTGAGCAGCTCCAGTAACCATGTTCTTTACGTAATCCGCGTGACCTGGACAGTCAACGTGAGCGTAGTGACGGTTAGCTGTTTCGTACTCTACGTGTGATGTATTAATAGTAATACCTCTTTCTTTCTCCTCTGGAGCGTTATCGATTTGATCAAACGATTTTGCTTGACAGTAACCAGCATCTGACAATACTTTTGTAATTGCAGCAGTTAATGTAGTTTTTCCGTGATCTACGTGTCCAATTGTACCTATGTTTAAGTGCGGTTTGGAACGATTAAAATTCTCCTTTGCCATTTTACTTAATTTTTAATCTTAGTTATATATTAATTTTCAATTTCCTACTTACTTGAGCCAATGTCGGGATTTGAACCCGAGACCTCTTCCTTACCAAGGAAGCACTCTACCCCTGAGCTACACCGGCAGAGAGCTCTGATTTTAGATTTCTGAATTTAGATTTTAGATTTTTAAAAACCTAAAACCCAAAACCTTAACCTCTTTTTTTTTGTGGGGAGAGCAGGATTCGAACCTGCGAAGTTCTCACAGCAGATTTACAGTCTGCCCTCGTTGGCCGCTTGAGTATCTCCCCTAATTTCTTAATTTTCAATATCCTAAAAGAACAATTTCAAATCGCATTTGAAATATTTTTTGAGCCGATAGAGGGACTCGAACCCACGACCTGCTGATTACAAATCAGCTGCTCTAGCCAGCTGAGCTACATCGGCGAATACATTAAAAAAGTCCGCTATTTCTAACGGACTGCAAATGTAGCTATTTTATCTTTGAATCAAAACATTTTTTAAAAAAAATTTCAATTAAATATGTGCTCTGATTTTTTCTTTCCTTTTAACCAGCAAACGCTCTAAAGATTCAGCCGAAAGCTCTACTGCTTCTTCAAAGGATTTACATTGCTTTTTAACCAAAAATTCATCTCCCGGAACATTAATCTTAATCTCTACCGCCTTATTCTCCTTATCACTTGTTCTTTCAACTTTTAAAAAAACATCAGCCGAAACCACTCGGTCGTAATACTTTTCGAGCTTATCCATTCTCTCTTGAATAAAATCCACCAATTTTCTGTCGACAGTAAAGTTAACTGCATGAACATCTACCTTCATAATAATAATTTTAGGGTTAAACTTTTGGAATTATTATTTATTTCTTGGATGTGCATCTGAATAGACTTTTTTCAACTCTGCTAAACTATTATGAGTATAAACCTGTGTAGATGCCAAACTCGAATGTCCTAATAATTCCTTGACTGAATTTAAATCTGCTCCGTTGTTTAATAAATGAGTCGCAAAAGTATGCCGAAGCACATGCGGACTTTTTTTTACTTTTTCAGAGACCCTACTAAAGTAACAATTTATTAATCGATACACAAACGATTCACTCAATTTTAACCCTTTTTTCGAAATAAAAAAATAATCCGAATCTACTATTTCTTCAAGTCCCGTTCTTTCTTTTAAATACAAATCAATTTGACCCGCAACAACTGGCAAAAGCGGAATAATTCGTTCTTTATTTCTTTTTCCCAATACCTTAATAAGATTCGAAGAAAGATCAACATTTTTAACCAACAAACCTATTAATTCCGCCCGACGCATTCCGGTTGTATAAAAAAGCTCCACAATAAGCTTATCCCTAACTTCCTCAAATCCGAAAGGTGAATCTACACCAGCCATTAAATCATTTATTTCTTTTTCTGAAAAAGGAATCTGAACAATTTTAGGAGTTTTAAGCGCTTTATGCTTAAGCATCGGATTAACATCTATTTGCTTAATCTTTAAAAGAAATTTATAAAATGCTTTTAAAGAAGCCATTTTTCTATTTACAGAAACATTTGAAATCTGCTGATCGACTAAATAAACTATCCAGCTTCTTATTTGGCTATAGTTTACCTTCTCAACCCCTTCTTGCTCAAAATGTGACCTATTGAATTCTTCAAAAAAAGTAATATCGTTTAAATAAGCATTAACCGTATGAGGAGAATATTTTTTTTCATACTGCAGATAATCACGAAATGCTTCTTTATTCGACTTCATAAGTTATTTTTTTTGCCTTATACCTATTATATGTAATACACAAGAAAGTATAAAAATAAAAAACCGTTAGCATCAAAATTAAAACATTTTGACCACTAACGGTAATTATTTTTGAAAAGCTTAATACTAACTCTCTAAACTATCTTTCAAAGTTTGGATGTAAGCAGCTTTTTGAATTTGAGCTCTTTTTACAACAGAAGGCTTAATAAAAGCTGTACGCGCTCTTAATTGACGAACAGTTCCTGTTTTATCAAATTTTCTCTTATAGCGCTTTAATGCTCTATCGATATTTTCTCCGTCTTTAATTGGTATAATTAACATAATATAGACACCTCCTCTCGTTAAGGCCGCAAATGTAAAAATTAATTATGAATTATGAGTTATAAATTATGAATTATTTTTTTAGAGAATAGATTATAGAAAAAAGAGAATAGAAAAACTCTTTACTCTTTACTCTTTACTCTTTACTCTTTACTCTTTACTCTTTACTCTTTACTCTTTACTCTTTACTCTTTACTCTTTACTCTTTTAACAAATTTCTCGAGATAACCAGCTTCTGAATTTCGGTAGTTCCCTCTCCTATAGTACACAATTTAGAATCCCTGTAAAATTTCTCTACCGGAAAATCTTTGGTATAACCATATCCACCGTGAATTTGAACCGCTTCGTTTGCAATTTTCACACAAGCTTCAGAAGCATACATTTTTGCCATTGCCCCGGCTGATGTTACCGGTTTATGCTGTTGCTTTAAATAGGCTGCTTTATGCAATAGTAATTCTGAAGCCTCAATTTCTGTTGCCATATCCGCCAGTTTAAATGAAATCCCCTGAAAACTGCTAATTGGCTGCCCAAATTGATGTCTTTCTTTTGAATATTTTAATGCTGCTTCATAAGCTCCTTTTGCAATTCCTAACGACAATGCTCCAATTGAAATTCGTCCTCCATCTAAAATTTTCATTGCCTGAACAAATCCCTGACCAACTTCGCCTAATCTATTTGCATCAGGAACACGGCAGTTATCAAAAACTAATTCAGCAGTTTCGCTGGCACGCATTCCTAATTTATTTTCTTTTTTACCTGAAGAAAAACCAGCCATTCCTTTCTCCAAAACAAAAGCGGTCATTCCTTTAGAATCACCTTTTTCTCCTGTTCGTACTATTACTACTGCAATATCTCCTGAGATAGCGTGCGTAATAAAATTTTTAGCTCCATTAATAATCCAAGAATCCCCATCCTTAACAGCTGTTGTATTCATTCCTCCTGCATCAGATCCTGTATTGTGTTCGGTTAACCCCCAGGCTCCAATATATTCTGCCGTGGCTAGTTTTGGAAGATATTTTTTCTTTTGATCTTCGTTACCAAATGTCAAAATATGATTTGTACAAAGGGAATTATGTGCCGCAACCGACAAACCTATCGAAGGATCTACTTTTGAAATTTCTTCTACAACTGTAATATATTCGTGATAACCTAATCCTGATCCTCCGTATTCTTCGGGCACTAAAACGCCCATGAATCCCATTTCTCCTAATTTTTTAAATAAATCAATTGGAAAAATCTGGGCTTCATCCCACTCCATTATATAGGGTTTTATATTTTTTTCTGCAAAGTCTTTTATAGATTGAGCAATCATCGACTGCATTTCGTTATAATCAAAATTCATTATTTACTAATTTTTTAGAACTCCAAATATAAACTAATTATTTTTGCTTTTTCAACAGGAAAACCTTTAATTTTTGACAAATCCTCAATATTATTAAAATTTCCGTTCATACTTCTATATGTTACAATTTGTTTTGCGAGATTATATTTAAAGTATGGGAACTGTGATAACTCTTTTAATGTCGCGTCGTTTATAGCTATCTTCTTAAATCCTGACGGAATAATGACTTTAAAATGAGAATTTAATTGAGTTATAACTTCTGGTGAAAGTCCCCAAACATCTTGGAGCTGTTCCATAGAAACAAAACCTCCTAAAATTTCTTTCTGTTTTAATATTCTAGAAGACAATACTTCGCCAATACCGTATATTGCAATTAAATCTTCCTGAGTGGCCTGATTTATATCCTTAATTATAATGTTTTCTTTTTTAGAAAATGTTTTTTGCACATATTCTTTTTTCTCTGCTTTAAAATCGTTTCTTTTCTGTGCCCAATCCGGAAATTTAAATAAAGGCGAAATTATCTTTAATAATGAATCTGAGATTTGGGTTACTTTTTGAAACTCTTCGGCAGAGTTTACATATTTGTTTTCTTTTCTAAAAGCAAGCAATCGATCAATTTCTTCGACTGACATTCCGAGTTTGTATCCTTTATAATCAGAAATAAAGTTTGGATTAAAAGTATATACTTTTTGTTTCTCATTATATTTTGCCTCTTTTTCCGCGTCAATATCTTTTTGTAAGGCTAACCATTTATTCTCTTCCGGAAAAGTTTTTTGATACTGGTTAAAATCGGCAAAAAAATAAATTAACTGCAGTGTAATGATAATTATAAAAAGTAAAAAAATACCTGTTTTTTGATAGCTTGTAAATTTAAAATATTGGCTAAACATCTTGCAATATGTAATTATTAGAAGGATTTGATATTATAAAAAAGTATAAAATACGGTATAATATTTTTATTTATTAAGAAAAATACTAAAAATATTGTTTACGAAATTATTATTTCAAACTCAATCGATATAATAGAGATTAAAATAAACTAAGCTCTAACAGAACATTGCAAAGAGAACAAATCAAAAAATTAAATATTTTATAACTTAAAATATCATAATTGTTTTTATTTTTTACAAAAAACGATACATTTGGAGCTTAATAACAATAAACCAATAAAATAGTATGTCAATTTGGAGAGTTAAACCAATATCTGCCTTTGAGGCCGATATGAAAAAAAGTGATTTAAAAAGAGTTCTTACAAGATGGGGATTGACCTCATTAGGAATTGGGGCAATCATAGGTGGAGGAATTTTCACTTTAACAGGAATCGCAGCTCATGATTATGCGGGTCCGGCTCTGGCTCTATCCTTTGTTATTGCAGGTATAGGCTGTTTATTTGCTTCTCTTTGTTATGCTGAATTTGCTTCAGTATTACCAGTAGAAGGTTCTGCATATGCGTATGCATACGGAACAATCGGCGAAATTTTTGCATGGTTCATTGGATGGAACTTAATTCTTGAGTATATGATGGGAGCCACCACCGTTGCAGTCGCCTGGAGCGGTTATTTTGTAAAACTTCTCCATCTGTTTGGAATAAATATTCCGATATGGCTCTGTAATGATTTACACACTGCAATAGAAAAAGTTACAGAACACAATAAAGCTTTTCCAAACGATTTAATTGACATTCCAACGTTTGCATTCAATTTACCTGCATTTATCATTACATGGGTAGTAACTGCCATCCTTGTAAAAGGAATTAAAGAAGCTGCGAGTACAAACAACCTAATTGTAATTGTTAAAATTGCTGTAGTACTTTTTGTAATTATTTGTGGTGCTTTTTACATTAATGTAGAAAACTGGCATCCTTTTATTCCTGCTGAAGTTCCGGCTTTAGATGCTTTAGGAAATGCTACAGGAAAAATGAATTTTGGTTTTGGCGGTGTATTAACGGCTGCCACTATTGTATTCTTTGCTTATATTGGTTTTGATGCCGTTTCGACTCAGGCTGGAGAAGCTATTAATCCTAAAAAAGACGTCCCTTTTGCGATTATTGCTTCATTAGTAATTTGTACAATTCTTTACATTCTAGTATCATTAGTATTGACAGGAATGGTTCACTACGATCAATTAGACAAAGCTGCTCCGGTTGCTTCTGCTTTCAGCGAAAACGGATTAACATGGGCGGTATTTATTATCACAATCGCGGCAACTGCAGGTTTAACATCTGTAATGCTTGTTATGATGCTTGGACAAACACGTATCTTCTTAGGTATGTCAAGAGATGGTTTACTACCTCCATTTTTCAGCAAACTTCACACTAGTTATAAAACACCTTATAAAAGTACATTCTTAGTTGGAACAATTATTTCGATTGTTGCTGCTCTTACTCCAATTGAAAAAGTAAGCGAAATGTGCAGTATGGGAACATTATTAGCATTTGGAATGGTGTGTGTTGCCGTAATGATTTTAAGATATAAAAAACCTGAATTAGAAAGACACTATAAAACTCCGGCTGTTTACTTAGTTGGAACTTTAGGTGTATCATTCAACTTGTTCTTAATGACTCAGGTAAGACACGATACATGGATTGCTTTCTTATGCTGGGGAACTTTAGGTATTATTGTTTATTTTGCTTACAGCAAAAAAAGAGCAAAACTTAATAATCCTCAAAACGAAATTGAAGAAATCTAAGTAAAAAAGATCTATACAAATAAAGCCTGTTCAGTTGAACAGGCTTTATTATTTTTATATAATTAAGACAGTATGAAAACTTTTTATAAATCAAATACTGAAGTTCTTTTGGCACGAATTAAGTCTTTTAATTTAATCCAAAAAGCAAGCGTTAAATATACTCCAAACCCTAAACCCGCTGTTACAAACGAAATGTAAATAAAAAACAGCCTAACGCTGGTTACGCGCATTCCGAGTTTGTCTGCAAGTCTTGAAGAGACGTGAAAACCATATTTTTCAAAAAAGAATTTAAGTTTCAAAATAGCTGACATTTTTTGATTTTAGATTTTAGACTGTAGATTTTAGATTTTAGATTTTTTCTCTTTGCTTCGGATTACAAAAGTACAAATTATCATTATCACATTTTCTGATTAACTAATTTTTCAGAAGCTCCATTCCTATTGCACATTTCAAACAGGCTTTATGATTGCAATATTCGTTTTTAAGTTCTAAGAATGTTTGGCTTTCAAATGCATTTTTAGATTTTATTCCTATGAAATCAAACTTATCAATAATTGCATTTTTTTCTGGAGCAACTTCTTTAATAAAATCAATTAAATCTTCTGAAACAGAATCTCCCATTATATTAGAATAGGCAAACTGAATTGGAATTATAGTATTTATAATTACCAAATCAAGAAATGATTTTGATAACATTTTTGCTTTTTTCGGACTTTCTTTATCAAACTGATAATGATTCTGCCAATACGAACTTGCCGAAACATTCATTAATTCGTAAACACTTTTAGCCATTTTGAGATCAATTATTTTAGAAAATAAGTTTTGGTGTGTACTATACAAATTTGCTAGTTGCGAAAGCCGGATTGTGGGGAAATTATCTGGTCGGTGTTTAAAAAACTGAACAGGATTTATAAATGGTTTTTCAAGTTGATATTTATGCAGAAGATAAAAATATCTGAACTTTAAGTCTTTAAAATAAACATCTTCTTTTTCGCCATCTAGCAGTCCTAAAGTACCGAAAATGAGTGATTCCAAATTTTCAACTTCAAAACTTTCTTTTCTAATTATAGTAAAAGGAATCGATTTTGACATTTGCATAAAAGACAGTCCATTTGTATTCAAACCAAAATTCTTTGCTAAAAGACAGAATAAAACAGCTTCCCAATCCTGATTTGTTTCTTCCAGCAATTCATAAATAAACTTTGATTTGCGTTCCAGTCGCTCAAAAAACAATCTCTCCTGCCAGTTTTTAAAAACAAAATCATCGATTTCCTTTATTTGCCTTTCGCATGAAATCCATGTTTTAGGAGAAAGTAAAGCATTATAATTATTCAAAACTTCTTTTTCAACATAATCTTTGAGAACCAAAACCGGAATTTCAATATTATTTTCTCTAAAAATGGGAGTGTCGTTTTCCCAAACTACATGCAGAATTACATTTTCATAAGCAGGATCTTTTTCGTGATTATGCAAATACCAATCTGAAGATTTTAAATGAATTTCTACATTTCCAGCCCATTTTTGATCTCCAATTTTAATATGGGCATTAAAGAAATCAGGACCCGCAAGTTCTAAATAATCACCGGTTTTTATAATTGTGATTGATTCATTTTGAGCAGATTTGAGATCCAGAGTATTGAACTTTTTAAATCTCCAGAGATAATGAAGAAAGTCTTCTTTCATTTTTAGACTATAAAATTAAAATCTAAAAATAATAAAATTTAAAACTATTCTTACAAAATAAATTATTTTTTCAATTTTTTTTAAAAGAAAAATCCACAAACCTGATTAAAGTATCAGATTTGCGGATTAAAATTTATTTTGATTCAATTTATTTTATAGAACCAATAATATCATATTTAGTAATAATGTGATGATGACCATTTCCTAAATCGACCAAAACAGCATCATTTTCTTTGCTGAAAAGTTTAGAAACTTCTTCGATTGGCGTTCCTAATTTTACAATTGGAAAAGGTTTCCCCATTACTTCTTTAATTGGTTTTTCGGCTACGTTTTTATCTGCAACATAACTTCTGAATAAATCTGTTTCATCAACAGAACCAACAAAACCGTTAATATCTACAACCGGAATTTGCGAAATTTTATATTTACGCATACGCTCGATCGCATGCGAAACTAATTCTTCTGTACGAACAACGATTAATTCTTTGTCGATATGATCTTTGATAACGTCTTCGGCTTTTGTAACATTTTCTTCAAGGAAACCGCGCTCACGCATCCAGTCATCATTGAACATTTTACCTACGTAACGGCTGCCGGAATCGTGAAATAAAACCACAACAACGTCATCCGGCTTAAAATGTTCTTTTAACTGTAATAAACCTTTTATACAAGCTCCGGCAGAATTTCCAACAAAAATCCCTTCTTCAAGAGCAATTTTTCTTGTATAAACCGCTGCATCTTTATCTGTAACTTTTGTGAATCCGTCGATTAAAGAAAAGTCAACATTTTTTGGTAAAATATCTTCTCCTATTCCTTCTGTTATATAAGAATAAATTTCGTTTTCGTCAAAAATTCCTGTTTCGTGGTATTTTTTAAAAACAGAACCATACGTATCAATTCCCCAAACTTTAATATTAGGGTTTTTCTCTTTTAAGTATTTTCCAACTCCAGAAATAGTTCCTCCCGTTCCTACTCCAACAACAAAATGCGTTATTTTTCCATCGGTTTGTTTCCAGATTTCTGGTCCGGTCTGTTCATAATGTGCCAATGAATTTGACATATTATCGTATTGGTTTACATACCAGGAATTTGGTGTTTCTTCTGCCAGACGTTTTGAAACTGAATAATAAGAACGAGGATCTGTAGGCTCAACATCAGTAGGGCACACTACTACTTTTGCACCAACAGCACGAAGAATATCCATTTTTTCTTTAGATTGTTTGTCTGAGATTACACAAATCAATTTGTAACCTTTTACAATTGCAACAAGTGCAAGTCCCATTCCGGTATTTCCGGAAGTTCCTTCGATAATAGTTCCACCTGGTTTAAGTCTTCCATCAGCTTCGGCATCTTCAATCATTTTCACCGCCATTCTGTCTTTTACAGAATTTCCGGGATTAAAAGTTTCGACTTTTGCCAATACAAGCGCATCAATTTCAGCAACAATTTTGTTGAGTTTTACCAATGGCGTATTACCAATTGTTTCTAAAATATTATTTGAAAAGTCCATTTTTATTAAGTTTATTATTTGGTTTAAGTAAAGTTACGCTTAGTTTTTATTGGAAAAAATTCCAAACCAGGCCAAATCTGATGACAAAATCACGATACGGATTATTAGGCGTAGAATAATAATTACTACTTGAAAATAAAGCATTTATGTGTTCTCCCTTTAAATAAAAACGAGTTTGGCGAATTCTGGCATTTATGAAAAGATCAAAAGTGGCATAATTTCCAATTTCGGTTTTATCCTGAACAAAAAATTCTCCTATAACAGGGTTGTAATCGTTAGCATAATATTTAGTAAAATAATTAAACACAATCCCTGCCTGAGCATATAATGCCTTTTTAAAATAGTAATTGGTATAATAAAATGTATTTCTGGTTACAAAATCCGGCACGTTTAAAATCGCTTCAGACTGATCTACTTTTTGATACAATAATGTATTATCTAATGCAAATTTTCCGAATTTAAATTCTCTGTTTGCTTTAATTTCTAAATAGTTAATCGCGTTTCCGTATTGAAATGGTCTTACAAGCTGTTGTCTAATTTCTCTTTGTGCTTCAGTTGCGGTGTCAGTAAAATACAAGTGATCGTTTAATACGGTATAATTCACTTCGGCATTTAGCCAAGGTGTGTAAATGTTGGCTCCCAACGAATTAATTTTTTCATTCTTAAAATTATTTGACCAGTTGTACGATACGTAACTGCTTTGGTACAAATTATAGTTATTGTTTGGCAGTTTATTAATGTTACGGTATCTAAAATCAAATTGAATTTTCTCGTTTAAATTATAACGCAATTTTGCGTCAAGATCAGAAAGTGATTGATTTGTAATTGATCTTGAATATAAGAATCTCCCGTTCCATTTATTTTTTTGATATTCATACTGTGCACCGAAATTATTAATCTGCAAAAACAAATTATCAGGAATAATGGTATTGTCTTTAAAAATAATAATTTTATCATACTGATAATTAGATCTGTAATCATCCAAAAAGAAATTAAACTTTCCTAAAAGAGAATTTTCATAAGAAACACCAACTTTATTATAAAGTCTTTCAAAATGAGTCTGATCATTTATACCGCTTGTTACATACGATTCTCCAAAACGTTTTACAGGCTCATCGATTCCATCTACTGAAGAAAGTACTGTTGGCTGATTGTATTCGAAAAATTTGTTTTCGTAATTTAACTGGTGATTGATGTATAAATTATTATTTCCGGCTTTAGGATTTATCCTAAAAGCATGATCAAAAAACAAACGTCTTCCCTTTAAAAATGACTTTGCATCTGTCAAATACACCTGCAGACGCTGACGATTTTTAAAATCCGGATCGCCGCTGTCAAAATCTTCTACGGTTGTTATTCCTCCGTTTTCTTCATTTGAATTATCCTGAGAAGTAAAATGAGCATTCAACGAATATCTTCTGCTTGTTGTGGCATAGCTTGTTGTAAACCTGAAATTTCCAGCACTTACTAATTGATTGATATAGTCTCCCTCAGAACGTAAACCTCTGTATGCAATAGAAAAATTAAGATTTTTTGATGTATTTAAAGTAATAAATGAATCTACATTTTGTCCTTTATTTATAGTCGTATTAAAAAATAATTCGGTAAAAGGCGTCGCTGCAGAGTAATATCGTACTTCGTCTGCCTGAATATAATTGAAATGTTTTGCTGTAAAACCAATTTCCGGATACGGTGAAAAACTCGTTAAACTATATTGCAACGTGTTAAGCGGCTGACCAATATTTGAAAGCTCCAAAAGTCCGAAAAGATCTTTTCTCAAATGATTTTGTTTATAAGCGCTTTTTATAGTTAGCGAAGTATCGGCATAAATCGTATCATGTTCAAGCGTAATAATTTGATACTGATCAATTGTCGCAATTTTTGCTTTCTTCTTTTTTACAGAATCGGTTATACTGGAATATTGCGTATTCATATCTAAATTATTTTTAGAAGCGGGTTTTGGCTTTTCCTGAGAAAACAATAATGCTGGTACAACTAATAGATATAGAAAAATGAATATTCTCATTTGATGGCTTTATATGTAATTATTTCGACAAAATTTGCTAAGCAAAGGTAAATGATAAATATGTATAAATAAAAAAACACTTTAATTTATATAATTGCCTTGGCTGACAGTAAGAAAACGAATATTTTTGTGGAAAATTTTATACTATTTGTATTTTAAAATTTCAAAAAATGCTTGCAAAAAATTTCTCAGGATTTGTTTTAGAAACCGGAACCGACGAAGCTGGGCGAGGCTGCCTTGCAGGGCCTGTAACTGCGGCTGCGATAATTCTGCCTGCCGATTTTGAGCATGAAATTTTAAATGACAGTAAACAGCTTTCTGAAAAAACCCGCGCACATTTAAAACCTATTATTGAAAAGCATGCTGTATGTTTTGCTGTAACGCATTTATTTCCTGATGAAATAGACGAAATAAATATCCTGAATGCATCGATGAAAGGAATGCAGGAATGTATTTTAAAATTAAAACATGTTCCCGAATATATAATAGTGGATGGAAATCGTTCGCTAAATGCCAAACTTGGTTTAAAAAATACTTTTGGAAGACAATTTACTCAAGAAGAAATTACATTATTAAAATCAATTCCCAACCAAAGTATTATTAAAGGAGATGCCAAATATCTTAGTATTGCGGCAGCTTCGATATTAGCAAAAACATATCGAGATGAATATATGGATCAGATCCATGAAGAATTCCCGATGTATAACTGGAAACAAAATAAAGGTTACCCAACAAAAGAACATCGCGAAGCCATTAAAAAATATGGCCCGACAAAATACCACAGAATGAGTTTTAGGCTTTTACCAGAACAATTGGAACTCAATTTCTTTGAAGAATAAAAAAGACTTATCATAATTGATAAGTCTTTTTTATTTAAAATTATCTGTTAAACCAGGAAACTTATTTTCTTGCTTTTAAGAATTCAGCAAATTGTTTGGTATCAAAATAAAATGGTCTTACCGCGGTAATTTTCCCATTCTTTAAATCAATATGTTCCGAAATTGGCATCGAAAGAGTTTTACCTGATTTTTTTGCTTTGCACTTTATTGTAAAATAAATAATCACTTCATTTTTAGTCGCGTCGCTCAGATAAACCGGTTCTTTTTCAATTTCTAAATCAAAATATTCTGCTGATTTGGCAAACATTTTTGTCCATTCATTAAAACCTGTATAATTTCCGCCGTAGGGCAAACCTTCAGCCTGACTATAAATTGCCCCATCTTCGATTAATGCGGCCATTTTTATAAAATCTTTGGTTTTAAAAAGACAATCATAATATTGCGCAACAACTTTGTAATTGTCAGCTTCGAGATTTTGCAAAACTTCGGCATCAGATAAAGTTACATCGTTATTCCAAAAACCAATTATTTTACTTACCTGCCCTTTGCCGTTTAATCTGGCAAAATCACGGCCGCCCATTATAAGTTTCTTTTGTTTTGAATCTAAAATTTTCCATTCCCAGGTTACATAATTGTCTTTTACTATTTTTGAACCGGATGTTAATACCGCATCCGGAAACTTTTTATAAAATTCGTTTATTACGTTATTTAATGCTGCAGGTCCTTTTATCGAAGCCGAAGGGTCTTCAAAAGTACTGTCGTCCAGCCAAACCGTTTTAATTAATTTTAATCTTGCATCGCTGTTTTTTTCCTGCCAAACTTTTTCATAAATCGCAATTGGATTCAATTTATCCTTCTTTTGAGCAAAAAGACCATTAAGCATAAAAAGGAAGCAAATAAAGTAGATTTTTCTCATAAGTTGTTAAATTAGATTTAGTTAAAGCTTACATTTACGTATAAAACCAAATTTACCATAAAAACATTTAGAAAACTACTAAACCACCTCAATTTGCAATGAATTCAAAATCTCGACGCATACTCAGTTAATTTTAGATTTTTTTCAATAATTCTTTAGTAAAATAAATTTCTATCCAAAAACAGAGATTTCATCTTTATATTCAAAAGCAGTTTTAATTTGTTTTTCCCAGTCAGAAATACTCTCTGCCGAAGCCCTGTCTGCCTTATCAAAATAAAAATGCTTTTGGATTTCGAGTCCGCAATATTTAAAAATTCCAATATCAGAAGTTAATTCCAAAGCTTTATCCATTCCGATAGCCTCATATTCGGCATTCGATTTTCCGTGAGAATTTACTATAATTGTCTTTTTTCCTGTTAACAGACCTTTTTGAACACCCTGATCGTATCGGTATGCAAATCCGTAACTAAAAACGCGGTCGATATAACCTTTCATAATAGCCGGCATTCCTGTCCACCAAATCGGGTAAACAAAAACAATTCGATCTGCCCAGCAAATAAAATCCTGTTCTGTTTTTACATCTTCGCTAACCTGCCCCATTCTTTGTCCGTGCATATCCTGCAGGGAAAGCACCGGATTAAAATCGATTTTATTTAAATCTCGAACCACAACTTCCTGTCCCGATTTTTCTAAAGATTCTACAATAGTGTTTTTGAAAAAATGATTTAAACTTGATTCGTTTGGATGTGCGTAAATAATTAAATTTTTCATGTTTTCTATTTTTTAAGATTGAACATGACAAATGTAAAACGCAGGTTTGGGCATCAATTGTAAGAAAACGAAATCGAAATTAATCTAAGTTTGAACTGCAGATATCTTTTTGAAATTTGAGGAATTTTGTCGGCGAAATATTCATATAATATTTAAAATCATGAATAAGCTGACTCTGATCGTAATATCCGCATTCGTCAACGATAGTTAACCAATCCGTTTTAAATTCGTTTAGAATATTTTTTTGAATTCGATCAACAGCTTTTAAAAACCTTTCATATCGATTGGCTTCTTTTATTGTATAACCAAAAACTTTCTTTTGATTAAGCTGAATATTTCTTTCTGTTTGATTTATCTGCGAAGCAACTGCTTTTATGGGATTTAAATTTTGATCCTGAAAATCGTTTAAAAGTGTTGTAATAACAGTTTGTTCCCGTAAATAAGGTTTACAGAAATCTAAAATATAATCAACACGTTCTTTTGGATCAGGAATATTTTGAAGTTCTTCCCATAAAAGAGTAAAACAGTTTTCGTTGATTAAAGCATCGGGATGAACGGGTAGAGAATCGAAAAGTGCGTTTCCGAAGAATCTGTAAAAAGCATCTTCTTTAAAATTAGCAACCAAAATCTCCGAATTGGGCTCTAATGTATAATCAAAAGCTTGTTTTATAGGTCCTAAAACAATGCATTTTTCAACTTCCAGAAAAGTATTCTGCTGTGATTTTAAAGATGATTTTGTACCGAAATTAAAAACCAGAATGGTTTGAAAACTTGGCAGCAAGGTTTTAGTTATGGAAAATTCTGTTTTATTTTCTGCGAAATAGAAATGCGAAAAAACGGTTTCAAATGCTGAAGGAACCGCAATTCGATAATTGTTATTTTCTTCAGCATTTTTCATACTATTATATTATTTCAGAAGCCTTAATTAATAAATTCAGCTTCAAACAATTGAGTTAAATGCTTAATGATTTTAGACTTAACTTCTTCTTCGTCAACTTTTTCCACACCAAGTTCTACGTTTAAAGATGTAACACCTTTTCCGCGAATGCCACACGGAATAATATTATCAAAATAGCCTAAATCGACATTTACGTTTAAAGCAAATCCGTGCATCGTAACCCAGCGTGAAGCGCGAACGCCCATGGCGCAGATTTTGCGTGCAAACGGAGTTCCAACGCCAAGCCATACTCCGGTTTCGCCTTCACTTCTGCCCGATTCTAAACCATATTCTGCTAAAGTTAAAATCATCGCTTCTTCGAGAAAACGAAGATATTTATGAATATCAGTAAAGAAATTTTCTAAATCTAAAATTGGATATCCTACAATTTGTCCCGGTCCGTGATACGTAATATCGCCGCCGCGGTTAATTTTATAAAAAGTTGCTCCTTTGGCTTCGAGCTGTTTTTCGTTTAATAATAAGTTTTCAAGATCGCCGCTTTTGCCCAAAGTATAAACATGCGGATGTTCGACAAACAACAAATAATTTGGTGTTGGCAGGTCTAATTCTTCTCTTCTGTTTTTGATTTTTAAATCGACAATATCCTTAAAAAGTTCTTCCTGATATTCCCAAGTCGATTTATAGTCTCTGTTTCCCAGATCCTGAAGTTGAATTTTTGTATTCATTTTAATTATTTTTCAAACTCAACGTCAAAGTTAAGTTTGTCAGGATTCTCCATATAATCCGTGAAAGTGTATTGAATTGTAATTGATTTTCGGTCGTCACTGAATAAAGCATTTGGGTTTGATACCTTTTTTATTTTCTTAGGAAAGTGATATTTAATAACATAGTTTGATGAAGCAAACATCATTTTAGACATATCTGCAGCCGAATCTTTTTTTACTGCTGCCAGTTTCTGCTGGTCGATTGTGGCTTTTCGGGTAAATTTCTTTCCGTCGTATGTATAACTTAGTTTACTGTTGTTATTGCCAAAACCGCTTCCCATCGGATTTGCCGGAGCTGCTCCGCCTTCTAATTTTTGTAGTGTACTTGCCGTTTGTAAAATATCCTGAAGTTCGTTTACATTTTTAAAATCAGTTTCAAAAGTCATTAAAAACTGTTTTTTCTCGGCACTCATCTTAGTATGAACTACAAAATTTTCAAGTTTTTTAATTTCCTGCTGCGCTTCGGGAGACATTTTGGCAATACTGTCTTTTTTCTCTGCAAATAATTGTTTGAATGTAAAAGTTGAATCGATGTCTTTTTTAGCGTCGGCTCCCATTTGGTTTCCAATTTGATCTCCGGCCATTTCCATTAATGCAGAACCATCCATGTCAACAGAAAACTTCCCGCTTCCGTTGTCATTGATATAAATGTTTTCAGTAAAAGTACAGCTTGTAAGTGTTGCGATTAAAAAAGAAAAACTTAATAATTTATATAATTTCATCGTTGTGTAATTTTTTATCAAATATACGAAGAGTATTTTGTTTTTTAAGATACTAAGGTTCTGAGATTCTAAGTTTCTAAGATTGGAAGTTCTTTAGTTGAAAATTGGTCACAGATTTTACGGATGTAACGAATTGAACGCAGGTTTTTTTGTTTTCTTCAACTTTGACAAAGTTTATCACTAAGAAAAAGAAATCAGTGTAAATCTGTTACATCCGTAAAATCTGCGCGCCATTAATCCATCATTTTACAGTTTGAAATCCAATAAATTGATGTAACAAAAAATCTAAAAACTGCATTCTAAATTCTGCATTCTTTTCTTTATCTTTGCACACTTAAAAAAATAGCATAAAATGGCATTATCAGAACAAGAAATCATCAGAAGAGAAAAACTTCAAAATTTACGCAATCTGGGAATCAATCCTTATCCGGCTAATCTTTTTCCTGTAAATCATACTTCAAAGCAGATAAAGGAAACTTTTGAGGAAGGTAAGAAGGTTATCGTTGCGGGACGTTTGATGAGTGTTCGTGATCAGGGTAAAGCTTGTTTTGCTGAGTTACAAGACAGCGAAGGACGTATTCAATTATACGTAAATCGCGATGTTTTGTGTGAAGGTGACGATAAAACTTTATACAACCAGGTATTTAAAAAATTAACCGATTTAGGGGATTTTATTGGTATTGAAGGAGAATTGTTTACTACTCAGGTTGGTGCAAAATGTATTCGTGTAACTGGTTTTACTTTCTTGAGTAAAACATTACGTCCGCTTCCTTTACCAAAAGTGGATGAAGAAGGAAATGTACACGACGCTTTTAACGATGCTGAGTTGCGTTACAGAATGCGTTATGTGGATTTGACGGTAAACCAACACGTTAAAGAAACTTTCATTAAACGTACCAAATTATTTAGTGCTATGCGCGGGTACTTTAATGATGCCGGATATCTTGAAGTTGAAACTCCGGTTTTACAGCCAATTCCGGGTGGAGCTGCAGCGCGTCCGTTTATCACGCACCATAATTCGCTTGATATTCCGCTTTACATGCGTATTGCAAACGAATTGTATTTAAAAAGATTAATTGTTGGTGGATTTGAAGGTGTTTATGAGTTCTCTAAAAACTTCCGTAACGAAGGTATGGACAGAACGCATAATCCTGAGTTTACTGCAATGGAAATATATGTAGCCTACAAAGACTACAACTGGATGATGGAATTTGCTGAAGGTTTATTGGAGCACTGTGCAATTGCTGTAAATGGTACGAGCGAAGTTACTTTTGGTGAACACAAAATCAACTTTAAAGCACCTTATGCACGCGTTACGATGACCGATTCTATCAAACATTTTACCGGTTTTGATATTTCTGGAAAAACAGAGCAGGAATTGTTTGAAGCTGCAAGAGGAATGGGAATAGAAGTTGACGAAACAATGGGTAAAGGAAAATTGATTGATGAGATTTTTGGAGCAAAATGTGAAGGAAATTACATTCAGCCAACTTTCATTACTGATTATCCAAAAGAAATGTCTCCGCTTTGTAAAGAACATAGAGATAATCCAGACTTAACTGAGCGTTTTGAATTAATGGTTTGTGGAAAAGAAATCGCTAATGCTTATTCTGAATTAAATGATCCAATTGATCAAAGAGGTCGTTTTGAAGATCAAATGCGTCTTTCTGAAAAAGGTGATGATGAAGCAAACGGAATTATCGACGAAGATTTCTTAAGAGCTCTTGAATACGGTATGCCTCCAACTTCAGGAATGGGAATTGGAATGGATCGTTTGATTATGTATTTAACAAACAATGCTTCTATTCAGGAAGTTTTATTGTTCCCGCAAATGCGTCCGGAGAAAAAACAAGCTCAGGTAGAACTTTCTGATGAAGAAAAATTTATCATTGACTTGCTTACGAAAAATGACAACAGAATGGATTTAACGCAGCTAAAAATTACAGCTAATTTAAGCGGTAAAAAATGGGATGCATCTATGAAAAACTTATCTAAACACGGTTTAACTAAAGTTGTTGTTGACGGCGAGTTTAAATTTGTGGAATTGGTGGGGTAATTTTTTAAAAATCCAATTTGGAAATTCCAAATTCCAAGATTAACTAATATTCAAACCCGACAGGTTTTAAAAACCTGTCGGGTTTATTTTTACAATTCATATATGCAACTGGACTGAAGTCCAGCCCTACAACATAAATCAAGCTGAAGCTTTTTTCTAGTTCCGAAAGAACAAATCATATTGTAGAGCTGGACTTCAGTCCAGTTTAAATAAATTTATATTTACATTAAAAATGAAATTTAAAACGAGTACCTCTCCAGCTTCCGGACTAAAGTCCAGCCCTACAACATAAATCGAGCTGAATCTTTTTTCTAGTTCCGAAGGAACAAATCATATTGTAGAGCTGGACTTCAGTCCAGTTTAAATAAATTTATATTTACATTAAAATTGGAATTTAAAACGAATACTTCTCCAGCTTCTTCTCATAAATATCCAAAACCTGTGTGCTTTCTTTTGGAATATCACCATTCCATTTTTCTTCAATAGAAGGATTTGTTGGATATTTTCCGTTTTTCATTTTTATATGATGGAGTAAACCTCCGCTTTTCATTAAAAGATCATAAAACTTTTCGGTGGAAGAAGTCATAATATAAATCGGAAAATCGGTTACTGTGAAATGATTAATTACACTTCCGTCATTGTTTAAAATATAACCCGAACAACCTCCGCTTCCGCAGAAATAGGAATTTGAGAAACCAACAAAATATTCATTTTGCTGATCGTTGTTTAAATCAAAAACTTCATAAAAAAAGAATCGGTCGTCTTTTGTCATTGCAGGAAGATCTTTCTTTAATAAAATATTTAATTGTTTTCGAATAAGCTCAACCGCTTTATCATCTTTGGAAGTAACATTGCTTAAATCTGCTGTTCCGCCATATGTTTTTGATAAAGTATCCTGAACAATCGTTTTGATGATATTTTTTGATTCGGTTTTACTTTGACAGGAATACAATGCCAAAATTCCGATTAGAACTAGAATTTTATTTTTCATAATATTTTAATTAAAGGACTTTCTAAACCTAACAGGTTTTTAAAACCTGTTAGGTTTCTTATACTAAATACAATATTAAACCAGCAGCGCTGCTTTATTTTCAATATCATTTTTAGTCAATAATGATTTTATATTATTAAAAGTTACGAGTGCAATCTGGGTTAATGCCTCGTTCGTAAAAAACGCCTGATGCGCCGTTACCAAAACATTCGGAAAACTCATCAAACGCTGAATCGCATCATCCTGAATAATATCTGCAGATAAATCTCTAAAAAACAGTTTTTCTTCCTGTTCGTAAACATCAATACCTAAATAACCGATTTTACCTTCTTTCAATCCCTCAATTACACTCGAAGTTTCAATTAATCCGCCACGACTTGTGTTAATAATCATGACACTGTCTTTCATAAAAGAAATAGAAGTTGTATTAATAACATGTTTCGTCTGATCGTTGAGCGGACAATGAAGCGAAATAATATCACTCGATTTAAATATTTCTTCTAAACCAACAAAAGAAACGCCATCTTTTTTCATTTCATCGTTTTCAACAATATCATAAGCCAAAACTTTACAGCCAAAACCTAAAGCGATTTTTGCAAATGCTTTTCCAATATTTCCAGTTCCAATAATTCCTATTGCTTTTCCGAACAAATCAAACCCTAATAATCCGTTTAGAGAGAAATTTTGTTCGCGAACTCTATTATAAGCTTTGTGTGTTTTTCGATTTAAAGTTAAAATCATAGCCATAGCGTGTTCTGCAACTGCTTGTGGCGAATAGGCAGGAACACGACAAACTTTTAAGTTGTATTTTTTTGCTGCTTCTAAATCAACATTATTAAAACCTGCACATCGCAATGCAATAATTTTTACATTTTTTTCTGCCAGTTGCTTAATAACTGCTTCGTTTACAATATCATTTACAAAAACACATACAATTTCACACTTTTCAATTAAAGCAACTGTCTGCGGATTTAATTGTGTTTCGAAGAAATTCAGTTCAAAACCAAAATCGGCATTGTATTTATTAAAAAATGCTTTATCGTAAGGCTGAGTCGAAAAGAAAGCTATTTTATTTGATAAAGAGGAATTCATGACTATTTATTTTGAAATGTTTGTTTGTCTCTTAAAAATAAGAAAATATTTTCAATTTACTAGGAAGTCACAGTTTTAAATATTTACATCTCAAAAAGTTAAATAAACATTTTAGGCGATATAAATTAAACCAAATTAGTTTAATATAGTCTAAACGCTATAACCTTAAAAGAAATAGATCATGAAAAAATTATTAATTGCAGCTATGTTATTTGTTGGAATAGCTAGTTTCGCACAAGATGCTGATCAAAAAACAGCTCGTGAACCAAGAGAAAAATTAACTCCGGAACAACGTAACGAAAAACAGTTACAAAAATTAACAACAGAATTAAGTTTAGACGCTAATCAGCAGGCACAGGTAAAACAATTATTAGCAGAAAGAAGTGCCAAAGCCGAAAAATTCAGAGAAGCCAGAGAAGCTAAAAAAGAAAGTGATACAAAACCAACTGCTGCTGAAAGAGAAACTTTTAAAAATGAATTAAAAGCCGAAAAAGAAGCAAACGACGCCAAAATGAAAGCGATTTTAAATGCGGATCAATATGCTAAATGGCATTCTATCCAGGAAAAAAACAGAGATAAAGCGAGAGAAAAAATAAGAGAATACAGAAAAGAAAACAACTAAAATGAGTTGATAAAAAGAGGCCTTTGAGCCTCTTTTTTATTTCTTAAACTGCTTTAAGTTTTCATTAATGATTTCTGTTAAATAAAAGATAAATCTGACAATTCAATTAAACTTAAAAAACCTGCTGTAGTCTAATAGCCATAAACCTTTAAAAAAGAAATTATGAAAAAGTTATTTATCGCAGTTTTATTATTCGTTGGAATAGTAAGTTTTGCACAAGACGTTAATCAGAAACCAGCTGGTGATCAAAGAGAAAAATTAACTCTGCAACAGCGTAATGAAAAACATTTACAAAAGTTAACTTCTGAATTGAATTTGGATAAAAAACAACAGGAACAAGTAAAACAACTTTTGACAGAAAGAAGTGCTAAAGCAGAGAAATTTAGAGAAGCCAGAAAAGATAGTAAAACAAAACCTACTGATGCAGAAAGAGAAGCTTTTAAAAAACAAATGAAAGCTGAAAAAGAAGCCAACGATGCTAAAATGAAAGCGATTTTAAATGCTGATCAATACACAAAATGGACAGCTCTAAAAAAAGAGCATAAAGGTCATTACAGAAAAGGTGACTTTAAAACACCACAAGAACGTGATCAGGCTCATTTGCAAAAATTGACAACTGATTTGAACTTAAACGCCGATCAGCAAAAACAAGTTGGTGAACTTTTATCTGACAGAAGTACTAAAATGGCAATGTTGAAAAAAAGCAGAAGAGATTCTGACGTAAAACCTACTGATGCTGAAAGAAAAGCCATGAAAAAACAAATGGAAGAAGATCATAAAGCTTTTGACTCTAAAATGAAATCTATTTTGAATGCAGATCAATATAAAAAATGGACAGCAATTCAAAAAGAGCGTAAAGATAAAATGAAAGATCACCGAAAAGATAAAATGTAATTGAGATCAAAAAAAAGAGGCTTTTAAAGCCTCTTTTTTGTTGTTATAAACACGGATTTCACAAATTAACACCAATTTATTATTGCAATTAATTCCACAAACTAAGGTAAATTAAAATTTGTGAAAATTCGTGTTATCCGTGGGCTTTTAAAGCCTCTTTTTTGTTATTAGAATGTTTTCGAAACTTTGTCGATCGCATTAATTGTAAAATCTAAATCTTCATATGTCAGGGCATCTGTAATAAACCATGTTTCATATGCTGATGGTGCTATGTAAACACCTTCCTCTAATAATCCGTGGAAGAATTTCTTAAACGTTTCGTTATCTCCTTTTGCAGCCGTTTGAAAATCTGTAACCGGATTGGCATCAAAGTGTACAGAAATCATAGAACCTACTCTGTTGATTGTAAATACGACATTATTTGCTTTTAAAACTCTGTCAATTCCAGCTTCTAAATAAGCCGTTTTTTCTTCAAGACGCGTAAAAATTTCTCTATCATTATCCAACGCTTTCAACATTGCATATCCAGCCGCCATTGCCAACGGATTCCCAGATAATGTTCCTGCCTGATAAACTGGTCCAAGAGGCGCCAAATAATTCATAATTTCTTCGCGAGCTGCAAAAGCTCCAACCGGAAGTCCGCCGCCAATTACTTTTCCGAAAGTTACAATATCAGCGTCAATTCCATACAATTCCTGAACTCCTCCACGAGCTAAACGGAAACCTGTCATTACCTCATCAAAAATCAATAAGATTCCGTTTGCTGTACACAATTCTCTCAAACCTTCAAGGAAACCTTTGGCAGGTGGAATACACCCCATATTTCCTGCAACAGCTTCTATAATAATCGCAGCAATTTCGCCTTTATTCGCTTCGATTAAAGTTTTTACATTCTCTAAATCATTGTATTTTGCTAACAAAGTATCTTTTGCAGTTCCTTCTGTAACGCCTGGACTATTTGGCGATCCAAAAGTTACAGCTCCACTTCCTGCCTGAATCAGGAATGAATCTGAATGTCCGTGATAACATCCTGCAAACTTTATAATTTTATCTCTTTTTGTAAATCCGCGAGCCAGACGAATCGCGCTCATACAAGCTTCTGTACCTGAATTTACAAAACGAATTTTATCAATATTTGGAACCATCGAAACGGCCAAAGCTGCAATTTCTGTTTCCAATTCTGTAGGCATACCAAATGAAGTTCCCAGTTTTGCTTTTTCGATTACGGCATCAACAACCGGCTGATACGCATGACCTAAAACCATTGGCCCCCAAGAGTTGATATAATCAATTAATTTGTTTCCGTCTTCATCATATAAATAAGCACCTTTAGCACTTTTTACAAAAATCGGAGTTCCGCCAACTGCTTTAAACGCTCTTACTGGTGAATTTACTCCTCCCGGAATTACTTTTTCTGCTTCAGCAAAAAGCTGACTACTTCTTTTATATAACATTTTAGATTTTAGATTTCTGATTTTAGATTTTAGATTGTTTTCAAACTGAAAACTGCGACTGAAAACTTCTTACTTAACCCTCAACTTCTGTCCTATCGAAAGCGCATTATCAGTTAGATTATTTTTTTGTTTTAAATCTTCAACCAATAAATTGAATTTTTTTGAAATTGAATATAATGTATCGCCTTTTTGAACTTCGTACAAATTAGGATCATTTGAGTTCATATTTATCTTTGGATCCGATGCCACATCGTAAGATGGTTTTCTTGCCGGGGCCGATTTATTAATTGGGGTGTAATTTTTTCCTGTAACCTGACAATCATATTGATGCAGATTGTAACGCTCGATATAACCAATTAATTTATCCGGATAATTAGGATCTGTTGCATAACCTGCCGCCCGCAGACCTTTTGCCCACGATTTATAATCGTCTTTTTCGTAAGTAAATAACGTTTCATAGCGTTTTTTTCCAACTAAAAACAAAGCATGATCTCTGTACGATTCTGCGGCTTCCGGATATTTTCTAAAACATTCCTGAGCCGAATCGTCGTCGTGACGAACACTTTCACCAAGCCAGTCTTTATGACATTTTATTCCGAAATGATTATTGGCTTCAATGGCTAAATCTCCTTTTCCAGCACCCGATTCCAGAATTCCCTGTGCCAAAATGATACTCGCCGGAATTCCATAGGTTTTCATGTTTCCCATTGCAATATCTTTGAACTGTAAAACATAATTATTGATTAAATCGCTGGTTACAACAGTTTTTGAAGTAGACTGAATAACTTCGGTTGTATTATTTGTAGAAGGATAATTTTTAGCAATTGGTTTAGCGGGGGTACTTCTTTTTGTAGAAGCTGTTCTGGTTTGAACTGCTGCCGCCTTTTTAGTCGTCGCGATGGCAGGCTTACTGGAAGAGCAGCTTGCTAAAGCTAATATTACGAGAAGTAATACAATTTTTTTAATCATTAGTTTTAAGTATTGGTAATTTTTTCTGCTTCAATTTCATATTCATTCCTTCAATGCCTTGTAATCCGCCGGTGTGAATGAGTAATATTCTTGAATGTGCAGGAAAATAATTTTTGTTAATTAAATCTATAACGCCAAAAACCATCTTTCCTGTATAAATTGGATCTAAAGGCACTTTTGTTTCATTAAAAAATGAATTAATAAATTCAATTAACTCTAAATTTATCTTGCCATAACCTCCAAAATGATAGTCAGAAATTAAATTCCAGTTATCTTTTTTTGCAAAAATACGAATTTCATCTTTTAAAAAGTCACCTTTTAAGGCTGGAAAGCCCAAAATTTTCTGATTTTCTTTAGCGCTATTTATCAATCCCGAAATTGTTCCGCCAGTTCCAACAGCGCAGCAAACGTAATTAAAAACCGAATCATCATCAGTCAAAATCTCTTCGCAGCCTTTTACGGCGAGTTCATTTGTTCCGCCTTCGGGAACTAAATAAAAATCGCCAAACTTATTTTTTAGGTTTTCTATATAAGAAGTTTCACTTTTCGAACGATAATCTTCGCGAGAAACAAATTCAAATTGCATTCCGTTTTCCTGAGCAAATTTCAAGGTTGGATTTTCTTCAATTTTATCAAAAAGTTCATCGCCTCGAATAATGCCAATAGTTTTAAAACCCTGCTCTTTTCCTGCAAAAGCCACTGCTGCAATATGATTAGAAAATGCACCGCCAAAAGTCAGTAAAGTATCTTTATTTTCGGCTTTCGCCTGAAGTAAATTGTATTTTAATTTTCTGAATTTATTTCCCGAAACAAAAGGATGAATTAAATCTTCGCGCTTTATTATCAAAGAAATACCATTTGGAAACTGAATATTTATGGATTGATTGAAAACTGGATTCATTTTAATTTAAAGTTCAAAGTCGAAAGTCGAAAGTCAAAAGTCAAAAGTGATAATTCATATCTTAATATATTTAACGCTTAAAGCTTAAAGCCTATTGCTTATTGCCTATTTTAATGTAATGCAAAAACTGAAAATATGATCGGTTTTTCAGATAATTAAAATCGGTTTCTTTGGCGTAAGCTTCTCTTTCAAAACTAATATTTCGATATGCAAAAGCAGCATTTTTATATTGAATCAAACGAATAAAATATTCCAAAAAATACCATACAAAAAACGGAATTATAAAAAGCTCTAACTGCTGTCTTAAATGGATTTTTTCATGGTTTACAAAAACTCCATTTTTTTTATCAAAATCATATTTTACAATCACAAATGGAAATACAGCCATTGCACGATAACCTTTTGGAATTAAATATTTGGCAACAATCAGAAACATTGGCTGTAAAATTTATAAATTTGTAGCTATAAAATTGTTCGATTTCAATAAAATCATAATCAAATATTTTTATTTTTGATTTTTAGAATTTATCAAAACGAACGCGAAGCAGATTTATGAAAGAGCAAAGTAATGAAAATAAATTAATCGAAGGCGAAGATTTTTACTATACACCCGAAGGTTATAAATGCTTTACTGAAAAACATCATTTAAAAAGAGGTTATTGCTGCAAAAGCGGCTGTCGTCATTGTCCGTATGGTTTTGATAAACGAACAGGCGAAATAAGAAAGAAAGCAAATTAGTTAATTTGAAAATGTGTCAATTAGATAATTCAAAAATCTAAAATCAATCTAAACTCTAAAATCATTAATGGATATCCATTCAAGAAAATTCAGGATTAAAATCCACAAGTCCTATCATAGGTCGGATATCCGTTATCCTTAGTTTTTCAATTAGAAAATGTGGCAATTTGGAAATTAGATAATTTTAAAAAATCCAAATTCCAATTGCATCGATTAAATGTTGATCGTATTTAAATCTCATCAAGACGACATAATTTAAAAAAACAAAAAATTAATCTGTTGTTAATCTAACTAAAATACCTTAGCATCTTAGAATCTTAGCAACTTAGCATCTCTAAAAAAAATGACTTTTCAAGAAGAAATAAAACAAGGAATTCCAAATATATTACCTCAAAAAAAAGAGTACGATCCGGCTATTAATCACGCTCCGAAAAGAAAAGAAATCCTTTCGGCAGAAGAGAAAAAGCTGGCTCTAAAAAATGCTTTACGTTATTTCGACCCAAAACATCACGCTGAATTAATTCCTGAATTTTCAGAAGAATTAGAAAAATACGGGCGTATATATATGTATCGTCTTCGTCCGGATTATAAAATGTATGCAAGACCAATCGATGAATATCCCGGAAAATCATTGCAGGCAAAAGCGATTATGCACATGATTCAGAACAATTTGGATTATGCTGTGGCACAGCATCCGCATGAATTGATTACCTATGGCGGAAACGGAGCTGTTTTCCAAAACTGGGCACAGTATTTATTAACGATGCAATATTTGTCTGAAATGACAGATGAACAGACTTTAACGATGTATTCAGGCCATCCAATGGGATTATTTCCATCGCATAAAGAAGCACCAAGAGTTGTGGTTACAAACGGAATGGTTATCCCAAATTATTCTAAACCGGACGATTGGGAAAAAATGAATGCACTTGGTGTTTCTCAATACGGACAAATGACAGCGGGAAGTTATATGTACATTGGTCCACAGGGAATTGTACACGGAACTACAATTACGGTTTTGAATGGTTTTAGAAAAATAAAACAAAATCCGGAAGGAAGTTTATTCGTAACTTCTGGATTGGGCGGAATGTCGGGCGCACAGCCAAAAGCCGGAAATATAGCAGGTTGTATTACGGTCTGCGCCGAAGTAAATCCTAAGATTACAAAAATCCGTCACGAACAAGGATGGATTAACGAAGTGGTAACCTCTACTGATGAATTGGTTGCCAGAGTAACTTTGGCGAAAGCCAATAAAGAAACCGTTTCGATTGCTTATTTAGGAAATGTGGTTGATGTTTGGGAACGTTTTGATCAGGAAAATATTAAAATTGATTTAGGTTCAGATCAGACTTCGCTTCATAATCCTTGGGCTGGAGGTTATTATCCGGTTGGAATTTCGTTTGAAGAAGCAAATGATTTAATGGCTAATAATCCGGAATTATTCAAAGAAAAAGTTCAGGAAACTTTACGTCGCCATGCAGCAGCCATTAATAAACATACTGCAAAAGGAACTTACTTTTTCGATTACGGAAATGCCTTTTTATTGGAAGCTTCTCGTGCGGGAGCCGATGTAATGGCCGAAAATAATATTGATTTTAAATATCCAAGTTATGTTCAGGATATTATGGGACCAATGTGTTTTGATTACGGATTTGGTCCTTTCCGTTGGGTTTGTACTTCGGGAAAACCGGAAGATTTACTAAAAACGGATGCGATTGCCTGCGAAGTTTTAGAAAAAATGGCTGAAACTGCTCCAAATGAAATTCAGCAGCAAATGCAGGATAACATCAAATGGATTAAAGGCGCACAGGAAAATAAATTAGTTGTAGGCTCTCAGGCGAGAATTCTTTATGCTGATGCAGAAGGAAGGATTAAAATTGCCGAAGCATTCAATCAAGCCATTGCAAAAGGTGAAATTGGTGCTGTGGTTTTAGGTCGCGATCATCATGACGTTTCGGGAACTGACTCGCCTTACAGAGAAACTTCAAATATATACGATGGATCTCGTTTTACGGCTGATATGGCGATTCATAACGTGATTGGAGACAGTTTTAGAGGAGCAACCTGGGTATCGATTCACAACGGCGGCGGAGTTGGCTGGGGAGAGGTTATAAACGGCGGATTTGGTATGGTTCTTGATGGTTCTACAGAGGCTTCAAAGCGTTTAGCATCAATGCTTTTCTGGGATGTTAACAACGGAATTTCAAGAAGAAGCTGGGCCCGAAATGAAGGTGCTGTTTTTGCCATAAAAAGAGCAATGGAAGTTGAGCCTTTATTAAAAGTAACTTTACCTAATTTAGTTGATGAAAATCTACTATAATTAAAAGTTACTCAGCAAAATAGAGAACATTAAATTTCTAATAATATGAAAACATTCAAGTTAGTTCCGTTTTTTCTGCTTTTGCTATTAGCATCATGCAGCACTGTTACTGTTTATTCTGATTACGACAAAAATGTCGATTTTGCGCCTTATAAAACTTACGCTTTCTTTAAGCCCGGAATTGACAAAGTTGAAATTTCTGATTTGGATAAAAGACGTATTCTTCACGCTATAGATAATGAAATGGCGGCAAAAGGTTTCACAAAAAGTGATAACCCGGATTTGCTGGTAAACATTTTTACCAAATCGAGAGAACAGGTAAACGTAAATCAATTTAGTGCCGGCTGGGGTTACGGCTGGGGCTGGGGTTGGAATCCTTACATGATGTACGGAGGACAAACTACCGTTTCGACTTCTACAGAAGGAACTTTGTACATTGATTTAATCGATGCTAAAAAGAAAGAAATGATCTGGCAGGGCGAAGGAATTGGTACTTTGACTAAAAACGTTGATAAAAAAGACGAAAAGATTGGCGAGTTTGTAAACAAAATTTTAGCTCAATATCCGCCGGTTAAAAAGTAGTATTCAGTCTCTCCCGATAGCTATCGGGATCAGTTTTCAGTTTTTTTAATAAAACTTAAAAAGAGCTGTTAACTACTTCAAAAAAATAAGTACATTTGTTACTCTATCAGTTAAAAATGAAAAACTATACTAACATTATTATCGCTATTATCAGCATTATTGCAATTCAGCAATGATGGCGAGGTGTTATATAAAAAAGTAAAATATAATTTATAAAAACCTCCCACAACGGGAGGTTTTTTATTTTAAAAATAATTTAAACAGCCACGAATTCACGAATTCTTTTTGATAATCTTTGAATATATAAATTCGTGAATTCGTGGCAAAAAAACAAATTCTCATGAGTTTATTTAACGAAGTACTTAATGCAAAAAAGCACCTTGAAGATGTCGTTGCGGCGACACCTCTAACCCAAAATTTAAATCTTTCAGACGAGTTTAAATCGACTATTTTATTAAAAAGAGAAGATTTACAAATTGTCCGGTCATACAAAATCAGAGGTGCTTATAATAAGATTTCTTCCTTAAATGAAAAAGAAAAAGTAAACGGAATTGTATGCGCCAGCGCCGGAAATCATGCGCAGGGTGTTGCTTATTCCTGTAATCTACTGCATATAAAAGGTAAAATTTATATGCCGAAAACAACTCCAAAACAAAAAGTAAAACAAGTACAATTATTTGGAAAATCATTTGTAGAAATTGTTTTAACCGGAGATACTTTTGATGATGCTTATGCATCCGCAACGGCAGATGCGATCAAAAATCATAAAACTTTCATTCATCCTTTTGATGATGAAAAAGTTATTGCGGGACAAGGAACCGTTGGACTTGAAATTCTGGAAAGTTATACAAAACCAATTGATTATGTTTTTGTACCAATTGGCGGCGGCGGACTGGCTTCGGGTTTGTCTGAAGTTTTTAAGCATTTAAGTCCGAATACTAAAATCATCGGCGTTGAGCCAAAAGGCGCTCCTTCGATGAAAACTTCTATTGAAGAAAATAAAAATACACCGCTCAATACAATCGACAAATTTGTTGACGGTGCGGCGGTAAAACAAGTTGGCGATAAAACTTTTGAAATCTGCCGATATAATCTTGAAGATATTATTCTGGTTCCCGAAGGAAAAGTCTGCACGACAATTTTGAGATTATACAATGAAGAAGCTATGGTAGTAGAACCTGCGGGTGCTTTGACCATTGCCGCTTTGGATTTTTATAAAGACAAAATTAAAGGCAAAACCGTAGTTTGTGTTGTCAGCGGAAGTAATAACGACATCGAAAGAACGGCTGAAATAAAAGAGCGTTCGTTACTTTACGAAGGTTTAATGCATTATTTTATGATTCAGTTTCCGCAGCGTCCGGGAGCTTTAAAAGAATTTGTAAATAATATTTTAGGTCCTGATGATGATATTACCTATTTTCAGTTTGCCAAGAAAAACAGCCGCGAAAAGGGTTCTGTTGTTGTTGGTTTAGAATTAAAAAAGAAAAAAGATATTCTGCCTATTAAAATGAAAATGACACAATATGGTTTTGAATTTCAATACCTAAATGACAATCACGATTTATTTACTCAATTAATTGGATAAAAATAAAAGGCTGCCAAAAAATCTGACAGCCTTTTAAACATCAATATAAAATTACTAATTGAATTCTCGATTTGTAATTATTGCTTTAATACTTTTTTAGAATAAGAACCTGTATTATCGGTTACTCTTACAATGTAAACTCCTTTTGGCAATCTTGAAATTTCAATTTCAGATTGATTTCCTTTTACAAAATTTACATTCTTTTTCAAAATGCTTTGTCCTGCGATATTGTATACTGTTATATCAGCATTTCCTTCATGGTTTGTATCAATTTTTAAATAATCATTTGAAGAATTAATAAAAATTGCCATATCGTTTGTACTTTCCGCTTCGGTTATTGTTAACGCTTTTTTTGCTGTTGATTCTACCTGTACAAACTGCCATTGCTGATTTAATCCGCCTGTATAATCCCAAACCTGAATATTAGCTCCATTTGCTGTAGAAACATTTTCAACATCAAGAGATTTACCTGTATTTACATTGGTAATTTTATAATATCCTCCGCCAAGACTTGCAACTGTCCATTTAAATTCATTCGAATTAGAGAAGGTTCTTTGCTGAACTTTCAAACCATTTGCTGTTCCGTTATTTTCAACTGCAAGATACATTCCAGTCGATTTTACTATGATGTAATAATTTCCGGCTCCGTCCGAAACAAATTTCCAGCGTTGGTTGCTTCCTCCGCCGCCAGTAACATCATATTGTTGAATTCTTCCTCCGCTTACTGTTGAATTATCTGCAACATCAAGTCCTTTATTACTGTTTCTTGAAATGATATTATAATATCCCGGAAAACCTGTTGGAGGCGGTGTCCCTGCTCCCCATGTAAAAGTAACTGCTGATGAACCCGGAACTGTATAATTAAATGCAGAAGACCCTGAAACTACTTTTATAGTATTTTGCCCTCCTGAATTGTAGATTACAAGCGCAATAGATCCGTCAGGATTTTTAAATCCAACAGAGAAAATACTTCCGCTTGTGCTTGAAGAACCGATTCTTACTGCACCTGGTTTTACATATTTAGAGATTTGGCCAATAATATAATACGCCACATTTTTAGTATAACTTGTACTATTATTAACCGTAATGGCTCCTAAACAAGTATTACATCCGCCCGGAGTACGTGGACCTAAACTTGAATTATTAGCAGCATTCCATTCTAACACTGTTTTAGACCAGTTGTTTGTACTTCCAATAACAACGTTTTGCATGTGCCAGCCAAAATCTCCGCTGAAGCTTCCGCCAGAACCTGTATATTGTTCTGTAAAATAAACGTTTTTATTTGTTTGGTTTTTTACAGTTGACATCGCTGAGATATTTCCTAAATATAAGTGAAACGCAGCACCGTCAACATAACTGCTGTTGTTTAAAACATCAATTGGGTATGCTGTATTATCACAGTTATGGTCGAAAGCAATAATTTTTACACCACCAAAACCAGCCGCGGCCAATTGAGGTCCAAGTTGTTGATTGATAAAATTCTTTTGCTCTGTAGAATTCATCAGCATACTTGGTTCATTGTTTGGGTTTTCAGGTTCGTTTTGCGGTGTAATTGCCCAAATCGGAATGCCCTGTGCCTGCATGGCTTGTATATATTTTACAAAATATCTTGCATAAGCCGCATAATATTGTGTCTGCAAACTTCCGCCAACCCAAGATCCGTTGGTTTTCATCCAGCGAGGTGCAGACCAAGGTGTTGCTAAAATTTTAATATTTGGATTAATTTGCTGAATCTTTTTGATAATCGGAATCAGGTAGGTTAAGTCCGGTCCATTTAAACTAAAGTTATTCATATTAGTATCTCCGGAAGTTTCGTTATAACTATATGAATAACTGCTTAAATCTGAAGCTGCAATACTAATACGAATTACACTTGCGTTTAATCCTGTAGTTGGATTATACAAATCGTTCAATAATTGATTTTGCTGCGTTGCCGCCATTCCGCTGATAACTTCGGCGCTTCCTTCGGTAAGAGTATAACCAAATCCGTCCATTGTTTGATACGTTGTTCCGGCATTTACAGTAACTGTAGAAGGATTTGTTCCAGAGTTTGTTCCAAAACTTACAGTTCCCTGCTGTTGTAGTAATCTTGATTGATCGCCTGATGTTATATAAGGCGTAACCGTCTGTGCATTTGTTTTTGTAATACATAAAAGCATTAATACAATAATTTGTGTCATTAAAGCTTTTACTCTGTTTGTAGGTTTTTGAGTAGTTTTGTGCATAATTTTGTGGTTTTTGTGGTTTTTTGATAGTTAAAGTTTTCTCATTTTATTATGATTATTTTTATTAAAACGCATCAAAAATATATCAAATTTCACGAAATCGATATAATTAGAACTTTACAAATACACATCATTTGTAAAATTTACCTTAACAAAAACTTATCTAATAAAAAATCAAATAACTGATTATCAAATTATTAATAAAAACAAAAACACAAAAAATCTTACTTTTAATTTTAAAACAACTACAACATTATACAAAATCAGGTTTACTACATTGTTTTATTGATTTCGATTGAAATATCTTCTTGTTAAATGACAAATATCATGATATGCACTTTGTGTTATGTTGTATTTTTGCTGATACATTTATTACTCTGAAAACATGGAGACACTTAAAGATATTTCAACTCTGGAAGATATTAAACAAATGGTCGACAGCTTTTATGCGAATGTTCGCAAAGACGATTTAATTGGTCCTATCTTTAATGATAAACTACAGGATCGCTGGGAACCGCATTTGCAAAAAATGTATGGTTTTTGGCAGACTATTTTGTTTGATGTTAGAGCGTATTCGGGAACTCCGTTTCCTCCGCATAAACAATTACCGGTAGATAAAACCCATTTTGACCGCTGGATCCAGATTTTTAATACGACAATCGACGCTCAGTTTTCCGGAGTAATTACAGATGAAGCTAAAATGCGTGCTGCAAATATGGCTTTTATGTTCAGTCACAAAATTGAATATTTTAGAAATGCTGAAAATGAATTAAGAAACTCTGTAAATAAATCTTAAATAATTTAGAATTTACATTACAAGATTTTATCTTTCACGGCTTATCTCCAAAAAATCTAGAAAAACGCAATAAAATTCAGTTTCGAATAAAAATTTTATGAAGAATAGCAAAAAATAGCGACCTAAATTCGTAATTTTACATTCTAATCTACAACGTTTTCGAAATGAATGCATCTATAGAAACCAATCCGTTATTAGAACGATTGCCGAAACATTTACAGCAATTTATTAAACCTCAGGATTATAGCGATTACACTCCTATTAATCAGGCGGTTTGGCGATATGTTATGCGTAAAAATGTAGATTATCTTTCAAAAGTTGCTCATCACTCTTATTTAGAAGGTTTACGCAGAACCGGAATCGAGATTGATTCTATTCCGAGCATGTACGGAATGAACCGAATTCTCACCGAAATTGGCTGGGCTGCCGTTGCTGTAGATGGATTTATTCCGCCAAATGCTTTTATGGAATTTCAGGCTTACAATGTTTTAGTTATTGCTTCGGATATACGACAACTGGAACACATTGAATACACGCCTGCTCCGGATATCATTCACGAAGGTGCCGGCCACGCTCCTATTATTGCCAATCCTGAATATGCTGAATATTTGAGACGTTTTGGTGAAATTGGCTGTAAAGCAATTTCTTCTCACAAAGATTATCAAATGTATGAAGCGATTCGTTTGCTTTCTATTTTAAAAGAAGCCGAAGATACGCCGCAGTATAAAATCGATGAAGCAGAAAAAGCGGTTGCTGATTTGCAAAATGATATGGGCGAATTGTCTGAAATGGCTCAAATTCGAAACCTGCATTGGTGGACAGTTGAATACGGTTTGATTGGAACGGTAGAAAATCCTAAAATTTATGGTGCCGGATTACTTTCTTCTATTGGAGAAAGTGCCTGGTGCATGACTGATAATGTTAAGAAAATCCCTTACGATATTTCGGCTGCGAATCAGAATTTTGATATTACGCAGCTTCAGCCGCAGCTTTATGTAACACCAACATTTTCTCATTTAAGTTTAATTCTGGAAGAATTTGCTAATAAAATGGCTTTAAGAACCGGAGGACTTTCGGGAATTAAAAAATTAATTCAGTCGAATGCTTTAGGAACTATTGAATTGAGTACTGGTTTACAAATTTCCGGAGTTTTCACCAATGTTATTGAAGAAGAAGGAAAACCGGTTTACATTCAGACAACCGGAAAAACAGCTTTGGCTTACCGTGAAAAAGAATTAGTGGGTCATGGAACTTTAACGCATCCTCATGGATTCGGAAGTCCGATTGGAAAACTAAAAGGTTTTAATCTGGCTATTGAAGATATGAGTCCCAAGGATTTACAGGCTTACAGCATTGTAGAAAATGAAACTGTAAAACTGGAATTTGAAGGTAATATTATTGTTGAAGGTGAAATTATTACCGGTTCGAGAAATTTACACGGAGAAATTATTCTGATTAGTTTTAGAAATTGTACCGTAACACATGGCGAAACAATTTTGTTTCAACCAGAATGGGGAAATTATGATATGGCTATTGGAAAAAAAGTGATTTCGGCTTTTTCAGGTCCAGCTGATGTGAATAGTTTTGACCTGATAAATATTGTTCCTTCTACAAAAACTATAAAAGCAAAACACACTGAAGAACGCGACGAATTAGAAAATTTATACGCTTTAGTTAGAGAAATCAGAAAAAATAAAAGTCCTAAAAATGAACTGAAATCTGTTTTTGAAAAACTAAAAAACAGTCATTCAAACGATTGGTTATTGTCTGTTGAAATTGTAGAGCTTTTAAATAATTCTGATGAAAAACAGCTTTTACAGGAAGTATTAGTTCATTTGGATCAATTGAAAGAAAAACGTCCTGAAATTGCACATTTAATTTCTGGTGGTTTGGATTTGATTTTTAATAAAGAAAAGGTTTAAATTTTATTGCACGCAGATTTTACAGATTTAAGCTGATGTACGCAGATTTTTAGTCTTACATTTTTAAATTGCCTCCTGCTTTAGCTGGAGGAAAATAAAATCAGCTAGAGAGGCTTTAGCCAAAAAAATATGTTTTGGCTAAAGCCTTTTTAAATTTCTTTATATATACCTCCAGCTAAAGCAGGAGGCAATTAAGCAAATCATTTTAATCTTTTAATCTGTGGCAAAAACATTTACTTCATTTGAACCTTAAAACTAAAGCTTCAAATCCTGATTTAATTCGCTTTCAGATTCAATAGTTTTTCCGTTATATTGTAATTTCCAGCCCATTGAATTTGTCATGATTAAAATCTTAGATAATTCGCTTATTAATCTGTTTTGGGCGTTTGTTTTTAAGGTTGAATTTTCGATTTTTTTAGCCATATTTGCTTTTACCGATTTATTGATTTTATTGTAATCGTCGCCCGTAAACGGATTCAATTTGCTTTGTTCGACATCATAAAACTGAATGTCAGGATTAATCGTGATTTCTTCTTTTGGAATATTTAGAATTGTGATGGTTTTGTTTTTTTCGTCGATATCGTATTTCATTTTATGCAAATCGTAAGCAACAGTAACATTTGCATTTACCACAATCAGCGCTTTTTTCTCAAAGGAAATCATATCCATTAAATATTTCTGCTGATTTTTATACGTAATGACTTCTGAAAAATGCCCTTCGGTAACAACCAGCTTTCCAACGTTTAGAATTTGCTGCTGAATTAAATTGGTATTATAATCAATTGTAGAATCGTCTTCTTTTTTAAACTGACAATATTTAAAAGCCAAAACAATGACTAAAATAGTAATACCGATACTAATAATTCTTTTAACTAAGTTTTGCATTCCAATAAATTATTTAGACGAATTTACTTCTTTTTTTAGTTTTTTTCGCCACGAATTCACGAATTTAATTTGTGAAGTTTCAAGATTTATGCAAAAATGAGTTAAAGAAAATTCGTGAATTTGTGGCGAAAAAAATCGCAGCAAATACTAGAATGGATATCCAATTGCGATATTTAAAATAAGGTTATCTTTTCGCCAAGGACCGCTTCCGAAATTAATATCATCAATAACCCATCTTTGTCCGTCCGGTAATGCAGGATTTCGAAGCGGCATCGCCAAATCGGTTCTTAAAATTAAAAAAGACAAATCAAATCGTAATCCAACACCTGCGCCAACAGCTAGTTCTTTCATAAAATCTTTTGAGATTTCGGCTCCGGGTTTATTTGGATCGGCATGTAAAAGCCAAATGTTTCCGGCGTCTAAAAACACGGCTCCCCTTACAATACTAAATAGTTTTGCCCTGTATTCGGTATTGAATTCTAATTTTAAATCGGCAGACTGATCTGGTGTATAATTGTTGTTTGTCGTTGGCGGAATTACATAACTTCCCGGGCCTAAAGTTCTGGCTCTAAAGGCTCGAATACTATTGGTCCCTCCTACTACAAATTGTTTTGATGTTGGCAGCGTATTCGAATTTCCGTAAGCAAATCCTGCACCAACAATTAATCGGCTGGCTAGTTCGCTTTCTTTTCCGAGTTTCAAATAATGCCTGAAATCTGACTTGATTTTTACATACTGACTAAACGGAACATCAAATATGGTTTTTACATTGTTTGGATAATCTGCACCGCTGACCAGTCCGGTAATATTTCCTGCCAAATCTAATTCACCATTAAAATAGATTGTATTTTTTCGGCGTTTCTGCATCGTGTTGGTATACGTATAACTATATGTTGGCCCAAAAATCAATTGTTTTTCGATTACTTTTTCTAATGCTGGATCTTGCTGAATATCTTCTAAATATTCAGCCGTAACATGGTTTGGACTCACATACGTAATATCCATCACATTTAACTGATGTTCTTTTCGAATATTTTCTTTCCATAAATAGCCAAAAGAAGCATTAAAAGAATTTAAGGCATACAATTGTGTTCTTTTTTGATATTCATATCGAAGCGTTGCTTTTGTTCTCGGTACATATTCACTATTTCCCTGAATATGAAACGGTGTTATAAATCTTGGCCAGGTCAAACTGACTTCTCCTCCAAGTTTATAAATATTTTTCCCTTTATTAACTCCGCCAAGCTGGAAATCGGCACCGCCAAAAACAGAAACCGTAAATAGTTCTGCACCCTTAAAAAAGTTTCGGTTATTCCAGTTTACATTGACTTCGGTTCCTGTGTAACTCGCTGAATTTGTTTTTCCTAAAACCTCAACACGAATAAATTTTTTCGGCAGAAGCGTTAGAAAATAATACGAATCTAACGTTTTTGGAATACTGTCTGAAGGTTTGAATTCGTTTTTTACAAAACTAAAAGTTCCCAGATTTACAAAACGGTTTAAGGTAAGATTATGGTCTTTTCGGTTATACAAATCTCCTTTTTTAAAATAGATCGTTCGATCATAAACTCTTGGTTTAAAGGTTTCGGTTGTATCTATAATAGTAAAATCTTTGTATTGCGTAATGTTTCTTTTTCTGTAAACCGCACTATCATTGGTAAGTGAATAATTTGGGTAAACAAATATCTTGTTGATTTTATAAGCTGTGAGTGCTTTTGGCGGCGTATCGGGTTTTATTACGATTTTCACTTTTACTTCATGATCGCCTTTACTACTATCTACCTGAGCCAAAAGATAATCGGGATTAAAATAAAAATAGCCTTTTTCTTTTAGTCTGGCATCGATTCGTTCTCTCTCGGCTTTTATGACATCGAGATCATACGGTTTACCAACTTTCAATAAACTTCTTCGGCTTGATCTTCCGATAATTCTTGACATTGCCAGAGAATCGTCAGGGAAAGTTACACTTTTTATAATGTATTGTTTTTTGGGCGTAACTGTATATTCTGCCGTAACTCTTTTGTTGCGAACAGTAGAATCGGCACTTACGCGGGTTTTAAAATAACCACGATTTTCGGTAAAATTGCGCAGTACGGCCGCATTATAATCTAAATCAACCTGGCTGAAAAGTACTGGCGGTTCTCCCACTTTATTTCTAAGCCAGTATCTTGTTCCTTTTTGTTTTTTAGGTTCTCCGGCAATATTATAAATCCATAATTTTGGTCGTAAACCCAGAAATTTTTTATTTGGTTTCGGGCGCAGTAAGCCTTCCAGTTCTGTTTCGAGTGCTTTTCTTTCTTTCTTTTTCATGATCGAATCCTTCACTGTTACAGAGCCGCCTGTGTAAAGCAAATCGCCTTCCGGAAGATATTTTGTGTTACTGCATCCTAAAACAAAAAACAGGGAAAACAGCGTCACAGACTTCAAAATTATTTTTATATGATTATGTTTTTTGCTCATTTCCTTCAATTTGATTTTCCTGCTGTTCTTCTTCAAGTTTTTCCTTTTCTTTAGCCTCTTTCTTTTTTTGTTTTTCTTTTTCTTTTCGAATCTTTTCTTCTCTTATTAATTCTTTTTCTTGTTCTGTTCGATGAAAAAGTTCTCTGAATTTGTTGTAACTCATGGTAATAATAAAGGCAACTCCGGTTTCAATTACCTGACCTTCAACGGCAACCTGATACTGATTTTTTCTGTAAGCACGCACCATATAGCGGCCGTCTTTGGTAAGCTGATAGTCAAGTGCAACGTCTCCGGCAATATTGGTACTTTCTTCATTGGCACGTTCCTGACCTTCAACACCAAAACTGCTTCCAACAGTAACTTTCAATCGGTCGTCGAGTAGTTTTTTAGAAACCTCAACATTCAGATCGGTTCTGTTTTGCATGGTTCCTGTTGTATAATCTTCTGTTGATTCGAGGTCAAAATTGACTTCAAATCCGGTAATTAATTCGCCCGCCAGATTGTTTAATTGCTGCGAAAGTATTTTACTCACACTCTGTCTTGCCAAAGATTCGGCATTTGTACCGCCGCTTTCACTAGAAAAAGGATTTTCGCCCACAAATCGGTTTAATAATAAAAGAGCAAAAACCTGTTTGTTCAATTCTGCAGGATCTTGTTCTAATTGTTTTAGCTTAGATTGTGTAAGTTCGACAACATCCGAAGAAACATCGTAATTTCCTTCAGGAAGCACGATTCCAAAAGAAATATCCGGTTTCAATAACTCGCCGTTCATTTTCAATAAAGTCTGAAACGGAAGTTTTTGTTTGTATCTGTTTCTTGTAGCTGAATCATCACTTCCCAACTGATTTCCAAGCAAATCAATTGGCGCTGCATTCACTTTATAAATTGCTGTAATATTTAAATTTGCCATTGTCGGCTCGCCATTCCAGGTTATGTAACTTCCTTTCTGGATATTGAATTTTCTTTTTATTCCGTTAAAATTCATTTCATACGCACCATCCGTAAACTCATATTTACCGGTTAAAGTTGTTTTACCAGATTTATCAATTCCGCCAACTAATTCTGCTTCACCTTTTAAATTCAGATAATCGCCATTGGCTTTATCAATTAAAAGTGTCAATTCTGCTTCTTTATCAATCGAAATCGCGACATTAACGTCCATTCCTTTTACATCAGACTGATTAAGCTGATTCTGAAGTTCAACGGTTTGTCTTAAATACATATTGTCTTCATCCACAAACTCAACAATTCCTTCACGATCTGCGATGGAAGGATCTGACTGCGGCAGAACAACTGTAAATTTGGTTTCTTTATTGATTTTAATCGTTCCGTCGACAGAAGGGCTTTCGAGATCTCCTTTGATATTTAGTTTAGTATCTAAAAACAAATCTCCATAAAACAAATCATTATCAGCGGCTTTAGAATTTATTGCCCTGAAATCATTGGCTTCAACAAGCAAATCAAAATTGTATTTTCTAAAATCAGTCGATTTGATGTTTCCGTTTACATACAATTCGTTATCGTTTTCATCAAAAAGAGAGAATTTATCAAATGTGATGGTTTCGTTATCAAACGTGATTTTTTCTTTTTTGATTTTAAAATAAGAATTGAGCTGCGTTACCCTAAAAGCTGCATCGTTAAAGTTAAGTTCTCCGTTAATTTTTGGAGTCGAAGTATTTCCGGTAACTTTAAAGTTTCCTGATAAATATCCGGTTCCTTCTTTGATATTATCCATGCTAAAGCCCTGAATACTTTTGATATTCAACTTATTAATCAGAACATCAAAATCAAAATTTCCGGCTTTGATATTATAATCTCCTGAAAGTTTTACGTCATTTCCATCGTCGCTTAGACTTACATTTGCTGCCAGAAGATCAGCTGTTTTATTGTCGACTTTTACCTCCAGGTCTCCTACTTTTTCGCCTTTAAAAGTAAAATCATCCACTTTTATATCCGAAGTAAAAGTTGGGTTTGTCATAACGTTTTCTACAACGGCATTTCCGTTAATTAAACCCTGCATTAAAAGTTTGTCTTTTTTAACCATATTCATAATGGTTTCGATTTTGAAGTTTACAAAATCGATCTGTAATGGTGCATTGTTTTGCGTTCCCTGCGACTGAACTTTTAATTCATTTCCGCTATTGTTCAGGAAAAATTTATTGACATACAATCGTTTATCTCCAAATTCAACTGCATTTTCCGGATCAATTGACCAGCGGTCATAATTTAAAATGAAGTTCTCTGCATCAATTTTAAAAATGTTTTTAGAATCTTCTGTTTTAAATTCTCCTGCAATAAAATACTGCTGTTTTTCTTTCGCATCCTGAACTTCAAGTGCGTAAGTCAAAATATTGTTCTGAACTTGTCCTGTTAAACTTGTAAACGGAATTTTTAAAGATCCGCTTTCAATCGTAGCAATAGAAATTGAATATTCTAAAGCATTTTCTTTGGCTTCGATATTAATTTTTCCATCGGCAATGGTGTTATCTGCGTAAACGATTCGCGGAATTGTTCCTCTTATTTCTAAAGAATCTGATACGTTATTGTATTTTCCTGTGATTTTAATTGGTTCTAAACCTGTAAGTTTCGGAATCAGTTTAAAAAGAATTGGGTCGTTATCAACCGTTAAGGTAAAAGCTAATCTTTGCTCGTCTGATTCTCCGTTTGCTTTTGGATTTTTTAAATCAATATATTTTGACAATGATTTTTTTACGGCCGCGGCTAAAGTTGTCAATTTGTATTTTCCGTCAACTTCGGCTTTTAAAAACTGAGATGAAATTTTAATATTGTTTCGCGTATTGTCTGAAAATGCGATAACACGAACCGAATCCAGAACAATTGGTTCTTTATCCTGCAAAATCTGAATGTTTGAAAGAAATACTTTTCCGTTTAAAAAATCCGGATTACTATTAGCAATATCGGCATCAACATTCCCGCGGAGTTTCATTGGTCCGGCATGCAGGTTCAGTTTTTCGAGATCGGCAATATCAAGATTCAGTTTTAATTTTACTGCCGGATATTTCTCTTGTGTATTTCCGCTTGCTGTTAAATTAAAATTCAAATTTGGATCCTGCATTCCTGATTTTACTGCAAATGATCCGTTTGCAATATTTCCTTTTAATGCTAAATCTCTGTAGGTATATCGGTTGAAAACTGCTTTCTGCACAATTCCGTCTAATTCTGCCTGTGCCGTTTTTGGGTCTAAACCTTTTCCTTTAACTTTCGCTTTAAGCGTAATTTTTCCGATTGAATCATTTTTGATTAATCTTCCTAAATCAAAATCAAGCAAATAAACTGTTGCATCGTATTTCTCTTTTTTCTTTACTCGCTGGTCGAATAAAGCATCGACTTTTGCATTTCCGAAACTGCTGTTTAAAGCGAGATTGGTTTTAAAATTCTGAACAGAACCTTTGAATTTTCCCTGTAAATTAATCTGCGATGGAAGCTGAATATTTTTCGGAATTGTTCCGGCCGGCACGAACATATTTATATCTTTTGAAGTACTTGATATTTTCTTGATATCTAAATCGTAATAGGCTTTTTGGGCATCAGGAAGTCCGGCTATTTTCCCGGAAAAGGAAACTTTTGTTGTGCCGATTCCGCTCATTTCAAATTTCGGAATATTCAAATCTTTTACTTTTCCGTTTACACGGCTGTTTACATATACAATGGCGTTTGGATTACTTTTAAACGGATTTGTTTTCTGTAAATCTGGAACAAACATTAAAATGTCTTTAAATCCTATTTTTGATTGTTTTAAATTGGCATCGACAGAAAGATTGGCAATGTCTTTTTTAAGCGCAGCAAGTGATTTATATTCTACTTTAATTTTGTCTTGTACAAGTGTCTGCGGTGTTTTTAAATACAAATTTTCTAAAGATGCATTTTTGGGTCCGTAGAAAAAGTCTGTTTTTAAAGATTGAATATTTAATCCTCTTTTTTCAGCTGCGGCCAGCGATTTGATATTTCCCGAAATGGTATCGTTTGCATAATATAATTTCTCTGCTTCGAGATTAAATTTACTCAAATCAAGATGACTGTAATCGATTCCTTTTGCGGTTGGTTTCGACTGCATATCATCAAATTTGAAAGCGATATTTTGAATACTGACTTTGTTAAGTTTTGCTTTCCAGCCTGCTTGTTTTATGGCAGTTGTATCTAAATTTGGCGCATCGATTTGTTTGTCTTTTGCTCCTAATCGTAAATTTCCGCTAAGATTTTTTAATTCGAAAGTGTCGAAATCTAAAAGCTGTTTGTTTATATTAACCTCATTAACGGATAAATTTAGATTTCCTAATCGAATGCCTGAATTTAATTTTGAGTCTTTATTGTCGTATAAAATATCGATTTTAGACAAAGCGATTTTATTTAAGGCCAGTTTGAAATCCGGTCGTTTTGAAATAGTATCAACTGTTTTTACCGAAACTTCTGCAATTTTTTCTACAACATCCTGATCTAAAACCAGTTTTAATCCGTTTAAATTAATATTCGGAATATCAAAATCCATTTTATCTAAATCGAATTTATTGAATTTGGTATCAAAATGAGTCAGTTTAACGGCAATGTCATTTTTAGAATAATCGTCTTTAAAATTGAATTTAACGTTATCCAGATTTACTTTTACAACTGATATTTTGAATGGTTTAGCATCGGGATCTTCAACTTTTGGTTCTTTTGATTCGAATGCTTTTATGATATAATCGAAATTGAAAACACCTTCTTTATTTCTGGAAATATTGGCTTTTACGTTTTGAAGTTTTACAGAATTGATTTCGAGTTCGCTGCTTACAAGTTTAAAAAGATCCACATCGACTTCTAAACGATTACCTGCCAGCAGTGTATCTTTTTTTTGGTCTTCAAAATAAAAACCTTCCAGAACTACATCTTTTGGGAATTTTATGGCAATTCTGTTTAAAGTAACTTTGGTTTTTATTTTTTTATGAAGATAGGTTATCGCTTTGTCTTTGGCGAAATTCTGAACTGATGGAACCTGAATTAATATTATAAGAAGTAATAAAAGTGCAACTACAAAAACCACGCACCATAACAGTACACGAAGTGTTTTTTTTACGTAATGAATGGTTTTCTTATTCATAGGTCAATAAAATACAGGATTTAATTGCTTCTGAAAAAAGCAGGGTTACACATCTTACAAAAATGTAAAATTTAAACCTTTAACAATTTACATAATTATTCGGAATTATTCTAAAATTCCACTATTAAATAGTTAATTTCTTACTTTATTTATTTCGTGTTTTGAGATGATTTATAACGCAAAGTGCGCTAAGATTTTCTAAAAGTAAATGCGAAGTTTATTTTAAGATGTTATGGAAGAAAGTTCGCAAAGCTATCGTTTTATCAATAAGACAAAACCAATATCTAAGGAATTTTAGAATTTAATGTGTGGCAATTTTTCTCCTAAAAGATTTATTTTCTGCTGAAGTTTGGCTAAGAATTTTTGGTGCTGTTCAGATTCTGGATTGAAACTTCTGTGACGCAGACTTTTTTGTATTTCGTCTACTTCCTGCATTGTTGAAATACTTTCCTCCGAAATGTAATTTTCACTGAACAATTTCCAGATATAATCGATTGCGATTTGGTTGGGATGCAGCATATCTTCATTGTAAAAACGATAATCACGAAGTTCGTCCATCATGATTTCATAAGAAGGAAAGTAATTATGAATTGTGAATTGTGAATTGTGAATTTTTAAAACTTGGTGTAAAGCTGTAAATAAATGTGATTTACTTAATTGATTTTCTACAAAACCGTCTTTTATATGACGAACGGGAGAAATCGTAAAAATGAAATTTATGTTTGGATTTAAAGTCTGAATTAAATCTATTGTATTCTGAATACTTTTTTGAATTACTTCAATTGGTAATAATTCTTTTGAGAATTTTTTTTGAGGAACTTTATGGCAATTGGCAGTAACTTCAGCACTTTCTAAATTTCTATAAATCCATGAAGTCCCAAAAGTGATAATAATATGAGTGGCTTCTTTGATTTTTTTATTTGTTTCTGAAATGGCTTTATTAAGCGTTTCCAATAATTCTTGTCGGTCAGCATTGCTTAAATCTGAATGAACTTCAAAACTATGCCAGCGTTCGTTATGAAAAAAAACATCTTTTTCCTGAAACCATTCTTCTTTACAAACTCTGCTAAATAATTTTTCAATTGAAACCGGATTAAATATTATTCCAAACGGATTCGTTTCATTTTGGAATTTAAAATAGTCAAATTTCTCCGCCATGTTTTCTGCAAAACAAGAACCCACAGAAAGTATTTTCGAATTATAATCGATTGGTGAATTACTTTTTGAAATTGGAATTTGGGTTCTGAACTGCATGACTTTTTTAATTCAAAAATACAGCTTAAAACTCATTTACTAAACAAAAAAATCCCCAAAATCAATTGTTGACAGTGGGGAATTTCTATTTTTTAAAATCTGATTAGTAAAAAATCTCAAATTTTTCAGAATTTTTACTGTCTCCAGAAAATATTTCTGTTAGGAATTTGTCAGCGTTATATTTGTTTGTAGATGTTACTGTAGCAGTTTGAGTAACAGCACCTGAACTATTATAATTTGTAGTTACATTTTTTACTGTATTATTTAACGAATAAAAATCGAAATGACTATCAAAATCCAATAAAAGTTTTGCTCCTACTATATTAATAAAAGGACTTTTCTTATCATCAAATGTACTAGTAATTTTTTCCTTCAATACTCCATCAATCAGCTCAGAAGAAACCAAGTTTCCATTTGCAAAAGTGTAAAGTGTTGTTGTATCGTATTTAATCTCTTGCTTGTTGATTATTTGTGACTCATTTGCATTAACAGTCCCATTTGAGTTATAGACAAAAGTTAATTTTTCTTGAGGCGCATTACTAAAAGCCTTAGTAGTGGTTTTAGAAATTAGTTTTCCATTTTCATATGTATATTCATCAGTAGAATACAACACACTTGAACGAAACGATTCAATTTTGGTAATTAAGTCTCCTGTATACGTGTAAACATATCTCGAAGCATCTGAAAGCGCAATGTCTTTTAGTTTGTTACCATCGTAACTTAAAGTATAAGTGAGGCTACCGGAACTTCCGTTTTCCACAGTTGTTTCAACAATTTTTTTTTGGTAATAATGATTGAGAATCTCCATCTTTTGAAGAATCATCATTTGATGAACAAGAAGTAATCGTTAGAGCTAAAGCTCCAAATAGGCATAAAAACTTTTTCATAATGAAAATATTTAGATTTATAATTTCAACAAAAATTAAATTTTCAAAATAATTCAATAAGGAAAATAAGTTTTTTAAGTATCAAAATAAGACATTTTTAAATTTTCCAGAAAACCAACATTAGGTAAAAAATTACATTTTTAATAACAAAAATTGACTTTACAAACTAAAACAATTCCTTACTTTTGCATCTTCCACTTTTCTAAAAATCATATATGAAATTATTATATTCTTACATAATCAAACATAAACTTTTACTGTTTTTTGCTTTGATTATGGCTTCTATCAACATTTGTTTCAGTTTGTCAGATTCTATTATTACCGGTAAATTAATGCAGGATTGCGGCGTTGGTCTGCATAAATATGATGGAAATCTCACAGGTTTTATCAAATCATTATCTTTCTGGCTTGGACTTTCCCTTGCGGCGGCCATGGTTTCCAGAATTACCAAAAACTTTCAGGATTACTTTACTAATGTTGTTATCCAGAGAACCGGCGCTCAAATGTATACCGACGGAATTAAAAAATCTCTCGACTTACCTTATGCAGAATTTGAAGATCAGCGAAGCGGCGAAACTTTAAGCAAATTGACCAAAGTACGTTCTGATTCAGAGAAATTAATTACGCTTTCGATTTCGCTTATCTTCCAAACCATTATCGGATTCATATTTGTAATTCTGTATGTTGCAAGAATTGATTTCCGAATTTCGATTATCTTTTTAATTACAGCCCCAATTATCGCTTTGGTAAGTTCTTATTTGGGTAAAAAAATTAAAATTGTTTCTAAGAAAATCGTAAATCAAACAAATGCCTTAGCAGGTTCAACTACAGAAAGTTTACGAAATATTGAACTTGTAAAAAGTCTTGGTTTGACATATCAGGAAGAAAAACGTTTGAATTTAAATACGTTTAAAATCCTACAGTTAGAATTAGAAAAAATCCGTTTTATTCGAAGCTTAAGTTTTATTCAGGGAACAACAGTTCACTTTTTAAGAACCTGTGTCGTTTTTACTTTATATTATTTCTTGTTTGGAGGTAAAATTATCGTTGGAGATTTATTAACGATGGTATTTTTTACTTTTTTCATTTTTGGTCCATTACAGGAGCTTGGGAACTTTATTATTGCGGTTAACGAGACCAAAGTTTCTATGGAAAATTTCAGAACATTATTAAATGCGCCTAAAGAATTCCGTCCAAAAAATCCAAAACATGTTGGAGCAATTCAATCATTATTATTTTCAAATGTGAGTTTTCAGCATAAAACAGCCAAATATAAAGCGGTAGAAAACATCAATTTTGAAATCAAACAAGGTCAGACTGTTGCGTTTGTTGGTCCGTCCGGTTCAGGAAAAACAACTTTAGTAAAATTACTGGTTGGTTTATATACTCCGGCAGAAGGTCAGGTTTTATACAATGATATTGATTCTACAGAAATTGATCTTTTAGATTTAAGAAAACAATTAGGATTCGTAACACAGGATGCACAATTATTTTCAGGAACTATTCGCGAAAACTTACTGTTTGTTAAACCAAATGCAACTGATGAAGAATTATATGATGCTTTAAAACGTGCAAGCTGTGACAAACTTCTTAAACGTGCCGAAGATGGTTTAAACACCACAATTGGTGAAGGTGGAATTAAAGTTTCTGGTGGCGAAAAACAGCGTTTGTCTATTGCAAGAGCTATTCTTAGAAATCCGAATTTATTGATTTTTGATGAAGCTACTTCTGCTTTGGATTCTATTACAGAAGAAGAAATTAATGCTACAATCAGAAATATATCAGACAAAAATAGAATTACAGTTTTAATTGCGCACCGTTTATCAACCGTAATGCATGCCGATAGAATTTTCGTTTTAGAACAAGGAAAAATCATCGAGCAAGGAAAACACGAAGATTTAATTATTGAAAAAGGATTGTATTATGCGATGTGGCGCCAGCAGATTGGAGAAAGAAAATAGTTGCGTTTAAAGAATCTCGCAAAGTCACAGAGTCGCAAAGTTTTATTTTTATAAGCTTTGCGACTTTTTTATTCTAAGTTTTTAATAAAGATTTGAAACTACTCTTTTTATACCAAACTTAATTATTGGCACATTAAAATTTATAAGTAGACCTAATTTCATTTTTGTTATTTTTAAATAAGTTAAAACTTGTTTCGCATGAACATCTGTTAGTTGTTCAATTGATTTAATTTCTAGAATTACTTTGTTTTCAACTATCAAATCTGCTCTAAAGCCAATATCTAAGTTTATTTGATCCCAAATAACAGGTAACGTTTTTTGTCTTTCTACACTCAATCCTCTTTTTGTCAATTCATGATACAAAATAGCTTCATAAACTGATTCTAATAAACCTGGACCAAGTTTGACGTGTATTTTATAACAAGTATCAACTACTATAGCCGAAATTTCATTTTCAGTCACATTTAATAATTTAAAGTAAAAACTTACAAAGTTAAAATTATAAAACAAAAAAAATCGCAAAGCTTAAAAAAACTTTGCGACTCTGCGTCTTTGCGAGATTAAAAAGACTACTGTATAAACTTAACTGCGTGAGCCAAAGCCTCAGCAATTCCGTTTGCATTTTTACCTTTTCCAGATGCGAAGAAAGGCTGCCCTCCTCCATTTCCTTCAATATATTTACCTAATTCTTTGATTACTGCATTAGCATTTAAACTTTTACTTGCAACCAATTCTTTAGCGATATAGCAGTGAATATTTGGCAGACCATCTTCTACAGAAGCTAAAAACACAAAAGAATCTGGTTTAGAACTTCCTAAAGCCTGAGCTAAATCTTTTGTAGAAGCCATGCTTAAATCTACTTGTTTTGCAAGGAAATTTACTCCGTTTACTTCTTGGAAATCTTTCTCTAATTCCGTTTTTAACGAACTTACTTTTTCTTTCAATAACTGCTCTACTTGTTTTTTCAATTTAGCATTATCATCCTGAAGTGAAGCAACAGATTTTAAAATATCCTGTGGATTTTTAAGCGTTTCTTTTATTTCTGCCAATGTGTTTTCCTGATTTAGATAGAAGTTTTTCACTGCATCTCCGGTAATTGCTTCGATACGACGAATTCCAGCCGCAACAGCACCTTCAGAAATAATTTTAAAATGCCAGATATCAGCTGTATTTTTTACGTGAATACCACCGCATAATTCTTTACTTTCTCCAAATTCAATCATACGAACTGTATCGCCATATTTCTCACCAAATAAAGCCATTGCGCCTTTATCCAATGCTTCCTGAATTGGAATATTTCTGTGTTCAACCAACTGTAATTGCGCTTCAATCTGAGCATTTACAGAAGCTTCAACTTGTTTGATTTCTTCATCAGAAACTTTGCTGAAATGAGAAAAGTCAAAACGTAAATAATTTGGATTTACCAATGATCCTTTTTGCTCAACATGCGTTCCTAATATGTTTCTTAAAGCCAAATGCATTAAATGCGTAGCCGAATGATTTTTTGAAGTTGATGCTCTTAAATCAGTATTTACTTTTGCCACAAAACCTGCCTCTACATTTTCAGGAAGCTGTTTTGCAAAATGCAAAATCAGGTTATTTTCTTTCTTAGTATCGATAATTTCAATTGTTTCATTTGCAGAAACCAATGTTCCTTTATCACCAACTTGTCCTCCACCTTCTGGATAAAAAGGTGTATTGTCTAAAACAATTTGGTACAAAATACCATCTTTCTTAGAATCAACTTTTCTGATACGAGTAATTTTTACTTCGTTTTCTGTTTTATCATAACCCACAAATGTTTCTACATTTCCGGGAATCAAAACATTCCAGTCTTCTGTTGAAACTTCAGAAGCGGCACGAGAACGTGTTTTCTGTTTTTGCAATTCAACTTCAAATTCAGCTTCATTATAAGAGAAACCTTTTTCTTTTAAAATTAAAGCAGTTAAATCTTTTGGAAAACCAAATGTATCATACAATTCAAAAACCTTTGCTCCTGAAACTTCTTTTCCACTAGTTTCAGCTACAACATTTTCTAACAATTGCAATCCTTGCTCTAAAGTTCTTAGGAAAGAAGCTTCTTCTTCACGAATTACATTGGTTACTAATTGCTGCTGTGATTTAATTTCCGGGAAAAATTCTCCCATTTGATTAGCCAGAACTTCTACCAATTTATTGATAAAAGGTTCTTTTGTGTTCAAGAATGTAAATCCGTAACGAATGGCACGACGCAAAATTCTACGAATAACATATCCAGCTCCAGTGTTTGATGGCAATTGTCCGTCGGCAATGGCAAAAGCAACCGCACGAACGTGATCTACTACAACACGAATTGCGATGTTGATTTTATTTTGTTCTTCTGAGATATTTTTAACCTCGTCAGATGTATATTTTAATCCTGTAATCTGTTCTACTTTTTCAATAAGCGGTGTAAAAACATCCGTATCATAATTTGATGTTTTTCCTTGCAAAGCCATACACAAACGCTCAAATCCCATTCCGGTATCAACGTGCTGTGCAGGAAGTTTTTCAAGAGATCCGTCAGCTTTACGGTTGAATTCCATGAATACATTATTCCAGATTTCAACTACCTGTGGGTGATCATTATTTACTAGACTTTTTCCTGTAACTAAAGCTTTTTCAGATTCCGGACGTAAATCAACGTGAATTTCAGAACAAGGTCCGCATGGTCCCTGATCTCCCATTTCCCAGAAATTATCTTTTTTATTTCCAAGAATAATTCGGTCTTCGTCGATTAATGTTTTCCAGATATCCCAAGCTTCCTGATCAAAAGGCACATTATCTTCTTTACTTCCTTCAAAAACAGAAACATAAAGATTTTCTTTTGGAATTTTGTAAACTTCTGTCAAAAGCTGCCAAGCCCAGTTGATTGCTTCTTTTTTAAAGTAATCTCCAAATGACCAGTTTCCAAGCATCTCAAACATAGTATGATGATACGTATCAAAACCTACATCTTCCAGATCGTTATGTTTTCCCGAAACACGAAGACATTTTTGCGTATCGGCTATTCTTGGACTTTTTGGAGTTCCGTTCCCTAAGAAAAATTCTTTAAACTGGGCCATTCCCGAGTTATTGAACATTAGGGTTGGATCGTCTTTAAGAACGATGGGAGCCGATGGAACAATTAAGTGTCCATTGCTTTTAAAAAAGTCTAAAAATTGCTTACGTACGTCTTGTGATTTCATATTTAAATTAGAAAAATGTGTCAATTTAATGTGTCAATTTGAAAATTAGACAATTAGATAATTCCTTTGTTTGATGATGCTTTTATTTTAAAATTGAAATTAAAAAACTTATCGTTTAAAACAATAAATTCCTTATTTTGCGCATTATCTAATTATCTAATTTGCCCCAATTATCTAATTAACCTGTTCTTGAAAAAAAGCGACAAACAATTGAAACATTTATTGATTTTGTTCGTCTAACTTATTTTGCAAGCTGCAAAAATAGCGTATTTTAAAATATGGCGAAAGTAAAATATTATTACGATCCGGAAAATCTGGCTTATACAAAAATAAAAACCAGAAAAAGAATAAAAATTGGTTATGCATTACTGTTTTTAGTGGCTTCGGCCTTGTTCGGGTTTCTGGTGTTTGTTCTCTTAATTAATACGCCTTATTTTGAAACACCAAAAGATCGTCTGCAGGCTCGTGAAATTGAAAATTTAAAACTGCAGTATGCTATTTTAAATAAAAAACTCGACGAAATTGATGATGCTGCAGATGCTCTTGAAGAACGTGATAATAATATTTACAGAGTATATTTTAATAAAACCGAAATTCCGGATTCTATTAGAAAAGCAGGTTTTAGAAATTCTGAAAGATATAAAGTGTTAGAAGGTTATAATAACTCTCAGTTGGTTTTGAATACTACCAAACGAGTTGACAAACTTTCCAAACAATTGGCTATTCAGTCTAAATCGCTGGATGAAATAGTAAAATTAGCAGGAACTAAAAAAAATCTGTTATCAGCAATTCCGGCAATTCAGCCCGTTCGAAATGAAAATTTAAAACGTGTTGCTTCCGGATTTGGATACAGAATCGATCCTTTCACGAAAGTGCGAAAAATGCATAACGGAATGGATTTTACAGCCAACACAGGTGCACCGGTTTATGCCACCGGAGATGGCATTGTGGCACGAGCTGACAACACCGCATCGGGCTTTGGGAATCATGTCGTGATCAGGCACGGTTTTGGATATGAGAGTTTGTACGCGCATTTAAGCAAATACAACTGCAGACCCGGACAACATGTCAAACGCGGTGATGTAATTGGTTACGTAGGAAGCACAGGAAGATCTGAAGGGCCGCATTGCCATTATGAAGTTCATAAAGACGGCAATGTAGTAAATCCGCTGAACTTCTATTACGGAAATATTTCGGCGGCAGAATATGTGGCAATATCACAAATGGCAAACCAGGAAAATCAATCATTAGATTAATACTACAAAAAGTATTATTTTTGAAATAAATTAGAAACAAAAACATGCACATTGAGCTTTCAAAAGACAAAAGATATTACAGCATTGGCGAAGTTGCCAAAGCCTTTAATGTCAATGCATCATTGATACGATTTTGGGACAGCGAATTTGACATTCTAAAACCCAAAAAGAACGCCAAAGGCAACAGAATGTTTACGCCGGAAGATGTAACCAACCTGCAATTGATTTATCATTTGGTAAAAGAAAGAGGTTTTACCCTTGAAGGAGCCAAAACACATTTAAAAGAAGGCCAGAAGAAAACATTAGATAAATTCGAAATAATACGTAAATTAGAATCCATAAAAACGCAATTAAACGACATCAAAAACGAATTGTAATTAAAAATAGAAATAAACTTAAATCAAAACAAATATGAAAAAGTGGTTAATCCCTGTTGGAATTATTGTAGCACTTATTGCTATCATCGCATTTTGGTCGATTGGAATTAAAAATACTGCTTTACAACATAGTCAGGCTGTAAACAAAGAATGGGGAAATGTTCAAACGGCTTACCAAAGACGTAATGATCTTATTGGAAATTTAGTAAATACTGTAAAAGGTGCTGCTGATTTTGAAAAGTCGACTCTAACGGCAGTAATCGAAGCTCGTGCAAAAGCAACTTCTGTAACTATTGACCCAAGTAATGTAACTCCTGAGCAATTGGCACAATTCAACCAGGCACAAAGTGGTGTAACTTCATCATTATCAAAATTATTAGTTTCTGTTGAGCAGTATCCAACTTTAAAAGCTAATGAAAACTTCTTGAAATTACAGGATGAATTAGCCAGCACAGAAAACCAAATTTTAACAGCAAGAACTCGTTTCAACGAATCTGTACAAACATACAATGGATATGTTTTAAAAATTCCAAACAATTGGTTCTTAAGCGAATATAAAGAAAAACCATATTTCGAAGCTTCTACAGGTGCAGACAAACCAGTTGAAGTAAAATTCTAAAAGAATTAACATTTTTAGAAAATAATCTAAAATCTAAAATAATAACTCTAAAATATTTCACATGTCAAAAGTAGAAGATTTTTTAACCAAGGAAGAAGAGCAGGAAATTATTGAAGCTATTCGTGTGGCTGAAGAAAATACTTCTGGCGAAATTAGGGTTCATATAGAAAAAACTACTTCTAAAGCTCATTTTGAAAGAGCTTTAGAAGTTTTTCATGAATTGCGAATGGATGAAACAAAACTAAAAAATGGTGTATTGCTCTATTTTGCAGTTGATGATAAAAACTTCGTGATTTGCGGCGACAAAGGAATTAATGATCTTGTTGCTGATGATTTTTGGGATTGCACCAAAGATGTCATGGTAAATCACTTTAAATCCGGAAATTTTAAGCAGGGAATTGTCGATGGTATTTTAAATGCCGGAGAACAGCTTAAAAAATATTTTCCATCTCAGGAAGACGATATAAACGAATTATCTAACGAAATCTCAAAAGGATAAATAATGAAAAATTCCAATAATAAAATCTCAAATTCCAATAGAATTTTTCAGTTTAGCTTTTTGTTTATCGCGTTTTTTATCTGCAATACTATTTTTGCTCAATTTGATATTCCTAAGAAACCAGATTTTCAAACTTCTGTTTACGATTACGCCAATCTTTTAAGTGCTTCGGAAAAAACTCAGTTAGAAGAAAAGTTAATTCGTTATTCTGATTCAACTTCAACTCAAATTGTTGTTATTACCATCGAAAGCTTAAAAGGCGAAGATATTGGAATTCTAACGCCAAAATGGGCTCATGAATGGGGAATTGGACAAGCAAAAGAAGATAATGGTGTTTTAATTTTATTGGCTAAAGCCGAAAGAAAAATATGGATTTCTCCTGGTTACGGATTAGAGGACCGTTTAACAGCAGGAATTGGTGGAGAAATTACAAGAAATATTATTATTCCGGAGTTTAAAGCAGGAAGTTATTATCGTGGGCTAGACAAAGGCGCCGATGCACTTTTTGATGTTTTTAAAGGAAAATACAAAGGCGAACGCAAACAATCTAAAGGAAAAGATTTTCCAATACTTCCATTTATTGTAATTGTTGTAATTGTTTTAATTTTACTTTCACGAGGTAAAAGAGGCGGCGGAAATTCAGGCAGCAGCGGCGGCGGTCCAAGTTTAATGGATGTAATTCTTTTGAGCAGTCTTGGCAGAAGCAGCGGCGGTGGATTTGGAGGTTTTGGTGGAGGATCATCTGGCGGAGGCGGAGGCTTTGGTGGCGGTTTTGGCGGTGGAGGCTTCTCTGGCGGAGGTTCTGGAGGAAGCTGGTAATTTCATTTTGTTTCAAGTTTTCAGTTTCAAGTTTAAATTCATACATTTACATTTTACAATTAATTATATAGATGTTATCACATAAAGCAAAATACGCCCTTAAGGCCTTACTTTATTTAGCAGAACAAGACGAAAATCACATTTCTAGAACAATAGAAATCGCTGATGGCGCTAATATTCCTAAAAAGTTTTTAGAACAGATTCTTTTAGACTTAAAACGAGGACGTTTTGTGAGTAGTAAACAGGGAAAATTTGGCGGATATTATCTGATAAAATCAAAAAATGACATCACATTGGCAGAAATTCACCGATTATTTGACGGTGCAATTGCACTCTTGCCATGCGCTTCTTTAAATTTCTATGAGCCTTGTTCTGACTGTAAAACCGAGTCTGAATGCAGTCTGCGTCACGGTTTAATGCTTATTAGAGACAAAACTTTAAAGGCTATGGAAGGCATCACAATCGCCTCATTAGTAAAAAAATAAAAAAATATTTCCTAAAGTCTAGTAAATCGATAGAATTAATTATATATTTGCCAAAAATAATTAACAAACCATTTACAAAATTTTAACTCATGAAAGTACATTTTAGTTCATCAGGTGTATCAAAACTTTTGCAAAATAAACAAACAAAGCTTTCTGCTTCTGTAAAAAGAAATTCATCTTTAATGTGTATATGTTGATTTAAAAAAATTTATTTTAAATTCTACTAATCACATATACTTAATATAAAAATGAAAACATCTTTACAAAATATCTTTACAATATTATTCTTTCTAACTTTCTCTATATCATTTGCTCAAAACATTGAAGGTGTAGTAACAACAAGTGAAAACATTCCTTTAGAAGCTGTTAACGTGGTGGTTAAAGGAACTACAAACAGTGCTTTAACAGACAACAGTGGTAAATTCGTAATCGATACAAAAGGAAGATTACCATTGACACTTTTAATTCAGTATGTTGGATATACAACTGCCGAAATTGAAGTTACATCAATTCCTGTAAATCCAATTCAGGTTGCACTAAAAGAAGAAAATGAACTTATTGAAGTTGTAGTTTCTTCAAGACGAAGAATTGAAAAAGTTCAGGATGTGCCAATTGCCATTTCTGTTATTACAGGAAAACAAGCAGAACAAACCGGTGCTTTTAATGTAAACCGCATTAAAGAATTAGTTCCTTCGGTTCAGTTATATTCTTCTAACCCAAGAAATACCGGTATCAATATTAGAAGTTTAGGCTCTCCTTTCGGATTAACAAATGACGGAATTGATCCGGGTGTAGGTTTTTATGTTGATGGTGTGTATTACGCACGTCCGGCTGCGACAACTCTTGATTTTATTGATGTAGAACAAATCGAGGTTTTACGTGGTCCGCAAGGTTCTTTGTTTGGAAAAAATACAACTTCCGGAGCTTTCAATATTACAACTCGCAAACCTAGTTTTACTTCTGGTGCTGATTTTGAAGTTAGTTACGGAAATTATTCTTTCCTTCAGGCTAAGTCTTCTGTAACTGGTGCCTTAGGTAAAAAAGTAGCAGGTAGATTATCTTTCTCAGGCACTTCACGTGATGGTTTGGTTGATAATATCGTAACAGGCAGACCAACAAACACTTTAAGTAATCAAGGACTTAGAGGTCAATTGCTTTGGACCCCAACTGTAAATACAAATGTTATTTTTGCTGCTGATATTACAACACAGCGCCCTGATGGATATGCTCAGGTTGTAGCTGGTGTTGCTCCAACACAAAGAGCTGCTTACCGTCAGTTTAATGCCATTATTGCCGATTTAAATTATCAGCTTCCGAGCTTGAATGCTTTTGATCGTAAAATTGATCATGATACACCATGGCGCTCAAATCAGGATATGGGAGGTTTCTCTTTAAACATTGATACAAAAATTGGAGCCGGAACACTTACTTCGACAACTGCATGGCGTTTTTGGAACTGGGATCCATCAAATGATAGAGATTTTACAGGATTACAAGTATTGGCTAAATCTCAAAACCCAACAAGACAAACACAAATTACTCAGGAAGTTCGATACGCAGGGCAAATTACTTCTAAAATTAGTGGTGTAGCGGGAGTTTTCTTTATCGATCAAACATCTCAAACAGATGGAACTGAAGAATCTGGAAACGCACAATGGAGATTTTCTCAAAGTACTACAAGTAACTTATGGAAAACACCTGGATTATTTGAAGGTTACGGAATTAAAACAGATGCCAGAATCAGAGCTTCGAGTGCAGCAGTATTTGGGCAAATTGACTGGGCAATTACAGATCGTCTTCACCTTTTACCAGGTTTAAGATATAATTTTGATAAAAAAGATGCTCATTATGCGCGTACAACATACGGAGGTTTACAAACAACGGATCCGCAATTATTGGCTTTGAAAAAATTAGTTTACTCTGATCAGGCATTTGATTCTAGTACTGATAACACTGATTTTTCTGGAAATATTACGGTTACTTTTAAGGCTTCAGACAAAATCAACGCTTATGGAACTTTTGCAAAAAGCTACAAACCAGTTGGTGTAAACGTTGCCGGACTTCCAACAGATTCAAAAGGCCAGCCATTACTTAATTTAGCGGTTATTAAACCAGAAAAAGTATACCATTATGAAGTTGGAGTAAAAACTTCTCCTTTCAGAAATTCAATCTTTAATATAGCATTATTTAAAACAGATATTAAAGATTTCCAAACTAACGTTCAGGCTGCTGAATTAGGGGTAAACCGTGGTTATCTTGCAAACGCAGATAAAGTACGCGTACAAGGTGTTGAAGTAGATGGAAGCTTCGTTGTGAGTTCAAATTTAACTATAAACGGTGCTGTAACTTATACAGATGGTACTTATGTAAAATTTACAAACGCACCACTTCCTTTAGAAGAAACCGGAGCACCTGTATCTTTTAAAGATGTTTCCGGAACTAATCTTCCAGGAGCTTCAAGATGGGCTGGATCTTTAGGAGGTGAACTTTCTGATAATGCAAAATTCTTTGGAAACGCAGGAAAGGTTTTCCTTGCTGTTGATTCTTACGCTCGTTCTGAATTTTCTTCAAGCCCTTCGGCTTCAAAATATTTAGTTGTACAGGGATATGCGATTTTTAATGCTCGCTTAGGTTTCCGTGCAACACAAGGTTTATCAGTTCACTTCTGGGGACGTAACCTTTTAAACAAAGATTATTATGAGCAATTATTACCGGCAGGAGGAAATGCAGGACAATATGCAGGTGTTTTAGGTGATCAAAGAACATACGGAATTACACTAAAATACAACTTATAATAAAAATTAAAACTAAAAACTAAAGTAACGGGATACGTTTAATACGTATCTCGTTTTTTTATTTACAAAAGACCGAAATCACAAATTAGTATTTAAAACAATTTTTATTCTTCTATAAATCAAATCTGCTTTGTATATATTCGCAGCCTGAATTTAGCATTTGAATGAAGATTTTCAAATTAATAATTGTTTTAGGATTAATAAGTCCTTTTTTATCGGCACAAAGTATAAAAAAAACAGATCAGCAAACGCTGACCTGGATTCGTTATTATAATATTTTGCCTCTAACCGAAAAATGGGCTTTACATTCTGAATTTGACAATCGAAGTTTTGTTAATCCTATCCATCAAAATTTATTTGTAATAAGAGCTCAAGGTCGATATCGGGCAACAAAACTCGTTGATCTTGGTGGCGGTTTTGCTTATTTTAACGTAAATACTCAGGACCCAAATAATGATCCTGATTTTTCGGTTCCAGAATATCGTATCCAGCAAGATGTTACACTCATAAATGATATTGCAAAAATTACTTTTCATAATCGTTTTCAGCTTGAAGAACGTTTTATGCAGAAATCTACCAAAACTGAATTACTTGATGATTTCTCATTTGCCTATCGATTTCGATATAGAATGCAGTCAACTTTTGATTTGTGGAAAAAAGAAAAACAAAGTTTAAAAGGAACAATTTCTGATGAGATAATGTTCAACTTTGGAAAAGACAATAAACGAAATACTTTCGATCAAAATCGTTTTTACACCGCGCTTCGCTATCATATAAATCCCAATATTGGATTGGAATTAGGATATTTAAAGAGTTTTCAAAGACGCGCCAGCGGTGTAGATTTTTATGATCGTGATATTATTCGTTTTACTTTTTATCATAGAATTGATCGTAAGATTTGATTTTAGATTTTAGATTTTAGATTTTAGATTTTAGATTTTAGATTTTAGATTTTAGATTTTAGATTTTAGATTTTAGATTTTAGATTTTAGATTTTAGA
>NZ_FQWC01000020.1 GCF_900129555.1 Flavobacterium defluvii | reverse complement strand
CAAAATTAATAATAAGAGAATCATTATAATATGTATTATATCGGATATGATATTGGAAGTTCATCTGTCAAGGCAGCCTTGGTAGAAGCTGAAACAGGTAAAAAAGTAATCGTTTTGAACGAACCGCAAAACGAAATGGAAATCCTTTCGCTTCATGCAGACTGGGCCGAACAGGATCCCGAAATCTGGTGGCAGCACATTTGTACAGCAACCAAAAGAGCGATCAGCGAATCCGGTATTGATGCATCAAAAATTCAGGGAATTGGAATTTCGTACCAAATGCACGGATTGGTAATTGTAGACAAGGATGGAAATGCGCTTCGAAATTCTATTATTTGGTGCGACAGCCGTGCGGTTGAAATTGGGAATAAGGCTTTTGCCGAAATTGGAGAAGAAAAATGCATGTCGCATTTATTGAATTCGCCGGGAAATTTCACGGCTTCGAAACTGAAATGGGTCAAAGAAAACGAACCTGAAGTTTATAATAAAATAGATAAATACATGCTTCCGGGAGATTACATCGCTTTGAAATTAACTGGCGAAGTAACCACTACCAAAAATGGTTTATCTGAAGGAATGCTTTGGGATTATAAAGAAAATAAAGCTGCCGGCTGGCTTTTGGATTATTACGGAATTGACCCATCGTTAACACCAAGAATCGTAGAAAATTTTACCAGTCAGGGAGTTGTAACAGAAAAAGCTTCGGCAGAATCCGGACTTCCAGCGGGAATCCCGATTGTGTACAGAGCCGGGGATCAGCCCAATAATGCACTGTCATTAAATGTTTTAAATCCCGGAGAAGTGGCCGCTACGGGCGGCACTTCCGGAGTTTTTTATGCAGTAAGCGAAATCTCCTCAGGAAAAAGTACCAGAGTCAACAACTTTGTTCACGTAAACTACGAACTGGAAACGCCGAGAGTTGGCAGACTTTTAAATATTAACGGAGCCGGAATTCAATACAGATGGCTTCGCAATAACATGGGGAACGAAAGCTACGAATCGATGAATGAAAAGGCTTCAAGGGTTGAAATTGGCTCAGAAGGCGTAGTTGTAATTCCGTTTGGAAATGGGGCAGAACGTATGTTTAATAATAAAACTATCGGAACCCATTTCTTAAACCTCAACTTAAATATTCATAATAATGCACATTTATTCAGGGCATCTTTAGAAGGAATTGCTTTTTCGTTTGTGTACGGAATGGAATGTTTAAAAGAGGATAATGCGACGATTAATGTCATCAGAGCCGGAAATGATAATTTATTCCGTTCAGAAATTTTCTCCCATACAGTAGCGACTTTAATAGGCCACGAAATTGAAATTTACAATACAACCGGCGCAGTCGGCGCAGCAAGAGCAGTTGGCCTAAAAGACGGAGATTATGACAAATTTGGTTCTAATATTACAGCCAACGATCATGTAATGACGTTTTTTCCGCTAAAAGACAAAGGACCTTATGAAAAAGCGTACCAAAAATGGAAACAAGACTTAGAATTAATATTAACACATAAATAAATAACCAAATGATAGTTTTAGGAGATAAAGAATACTACAAAGGCATTGGTCAGATTAAATTTGAAGGAAGAGAATCTGATAATCCTTTGGCATTTAAATATTACAATCCAGAGCAGATTGTAGCAGGAAAAACAATGCGCGAACATTTTAAATTTGCGATTGCTTACTGGCATACTTTCTGCGGACAAGGGAGCGATCCATTCGGTCCCGGAACACAAAAATTTGCGTGGGACCAGTCTTCAGATCCCTATCAGGCGGCAAAAGACAAAGCCGATGCCGCTTTTGAATTTATCAGCAAAATGGGATTCGATTATTTCTGTTTCCACGATTACGATTTGATTGCTGAAGGACCAACTTTTGCAGAATCAGAAAAACGTTTGGCATTCATTACAGAATACTTAAAACAGAAAAAAGCAGAATCGGGAATTAAATTGCTTTGGGGAACTTCAAACTGTTTCTCAAACCCAAGATTTATGAACGGAGCCGCTACAAACCCAGATTTTAATGTAGTAGCAAGAGCAGGGGGACAGGTAAAATTGGCTCTTGATGCCACAATCGCTTTAGGCGGAGAAAACTACGTATTCTGGGGAGGTAGAGAAGGTTATATGTCTCTGCTAAACACAGATATGGGAAGAGAATTAGACCATATGGCGCAGTTTTTAACAATGTCAAGAGACTACGCAAGAGCGCAGGGTTTTAAAGGAACTTTCTTCATCGAACCAAAACCAATGGAACCATCAAAACACCAATACGATTTTGACTCTGCAACGGCAATTGGATTCTTAAAAGAATACGGTTTAGATAAAGATTTCAAAATCAATATTGAGGTAAACCACGCTACCTTGGCACAGCATACTTTCCAGCATGAATTAGAAGTGGCTGCAAAAGCCGGAATGTTAGGAAGCATCGATGCCAACAGAGGAGATTACCAGAATGGATGGGATACGGACCAGTTTCCAAATAATATTCAGGAAACGACAGAAGCAATGCTGGTTTTCTTAAAAGCTGGCGGATTGCAGGGCGGGGGCGTTAACTTTGATGCTAAAATCAGAAGAAACTCAACTGATTTGGAAGATGTTTTCCTGGCACATATTGGCGGGGCTGATACTTTTGCAAGAGCTTTACTGACAGCAGATAAAATCATCACTTCTTCTGCTTACGAAAAATTAAGAAAAGAAAGATACAGTTCTTTTGATTCTGGAAAAGGAAAAGATTTCGAAAACGGAAAATTAAGCCTGAAAGATCTTTACGCCATCGCTCACGAAAATGGTGAATTAAACCTTCAAAGCGGTAAACAAGAATTGTTTGAAAATATTATTAACCAATATATTTAA
>NZ_FQWC01000001.1 GCF_900129555.1 Flavobacterium defluvii | reverse complement strand
TGGTTTTCAGAGAGAATATTGCCCAGGTTATCTTTTACGGTTTCCAGTCTTCCGAAACTGTCATAAGTATAAGTGGTGATAAACCCTTTAGGATCGGTAACAGTGCTTACGCCAATAAGCGGTTTATAGGTGTAGGTGGTTACCATGGCATTAGGCAGTGCAGTCCTTAATACATTAAGGGCAGTAATCAGTTCGGCTTCAGTTCCTGTGTCTGATTTAGCCTGCAGGTTTGAAACATAAGATAAAACCTCGCTGTAAGATGCGTTCTCAATCTTGGCAATAGGCTGGGTCTGGTTATATCCCCAGATAATGGAAACCGGAATACCGCTCTCTGGAGTATACTGAAGAATGTTGCCTTTAGTATCATACTGGTTAAAAGTGATTTTCTTTTCCAATTGTCCAATTGAAGGTGTTGTAATATTTGGCAGAGCATTAGGGAATTTAGCCGCATATACAGACACAGGCAGCGGCAGATTTGCAGTTGTTGTATTATTATCATAAATAGTAAGCTGTTCGGATAGTAATGTTCCGGCTTTATAATTCTGGGTATCTAACGGAACTCCAATTATATTGGCAGCTATAAGCTGGTTTACGATTGGTTTGGCTGACATTTCTGAGTCTTTTGGATAGAAATACTTAGTTTCCAAAAGTTCATTTTTTGAATTGTTTGAGCTCTGTGATGATAACAATGTATGATTAATGCCTCTGTAATTATAATTAGTAGTTGCAGTTACAGGGTTATTTCCATTGAGGTCATATGTAATCTCCTGTGTAGATTTTAAGTAATGCCAAAAAGCATAGTTTTTATAGGATACAATACTAAGGTTATCAATATTGGCTAAATTTGAGATTGTTTTTGGCAATGTAAGGCCATAACAAGGATGTTCAATATACATAGTTCTATTGTCATGCCCTGGTGCTATACATGTATAACCATCTCCGAAAAACATATCGTTCATCAATATTTGATGAGTATGATTTGCAACACATCTCCAATATGGTGTTCTTTTTGTAAGGTCTGCTTGGGTACATTCATAATTAACTGGTGCAGAAAGAATTTTTTCATAATTTTTTCTGGCGCTATAGGAGATAACTTCTTTTCTTAAAGCAGATCTTTCTTCGTATTCGTTTATCGTTTGTTTAACTGTTTTTAGATCTTTATTGAAATAGGTTACTTTTTTTTCAAGTCCATTATCCCAGCCAAGGTTAGACAAGGGGACACTCCTTATATCACCAGTTCCTATGACAAATCCATCTCCTGCATCACGATGCACAATAAATTCATGTTCTTCCCCTCCGTTTAAAAAATTATCTGACCCGTATGAAATTGTCACATAATTATAGAACACATTTGAACTTCCTGTATCAAATAAAGACGCTAAACTGCTTGAAGATAAGTTTAAATAGGTCGCTGTACTAACAACACCAAAAATTCCTGCCCCTGGAGATTCTAAAATTTTCTCGACTTTATAAGTATCAATATAATAAGGTTCCTGGCCTTTGTTTCCTGTTGATTTGGCTAGATCATCTTTTTTAGCATATAAAAATCGCTTAATTACCGGAGCAGATGAAGCAGAAGCATAGTCTGAAGTACGTTGCACTCTAATACCGCCTGTTTTAACATTCCCCGGAATGATGGTAGCATTCCCCGGCAGGTAATTATAGTTTAGTGTAGATGAAGTACAAAACCAGTCAGAGCTTATACTAATACGATAGGTCTGATTTGCTGACGCAACAAAATAGAAATTTTTAGCTGCAGAAGCTGTATTGGGAGTTATTTGATAAAAACTATTACTGATCTCAGCATTATTGTCTGTTCTGAAAAGGATTTCGTATCTGCCTGCTGTAGTATTGTAAACACTTATAGTGGCCTTGCTTTTACCTGTGTCCAAACTTGGGTCTGAACAGTAGAAACCTGTACCCGCTATAATCGATACTTTTTGTGTCCTTGCGCCATTAGCATATATAGACTGTGAAGAGGTTGTGTTTGTTTCTTCTGTAGTAACAGCACTTATAGATTGGTAAACTCTTGTAGGTTCAACTGTTATCTGCCCATAATAATCGTTAGGTTCATAATCAAATGTGGTATACCCTTCTGTAGGGTATATAATTTTACTCAATAAACCAATTTTTGCAAAATTGCCGTCAGGGTCTTTATTGGCTCCATTATAACTTACTGATTGCAATTCATAAGCGTCAACAGCAGGCACAATATTGGTATTGTTTTTACCATTATAATACCCCCAATGATCCTGGCTCAGCGATAATCTCGCAGGAAAACTGTTTCTGTTGTTATACTCAAACTGATAATTTTGGTTTACATCCTTAAACTGAACTTTATCCAGAAATACTCTGCTGTTAGGAGTTGTAGTGTAAGTAAAATTGATGCGGTCAATTTCTGCAGCGTTTTTATCCTTTATGGTGATTTGAGATATTTTGTTATTGCCGGTTGTAACATCAGCACTAGAAGTCGAAAGATAAGTAAAGGCAACCTCCCCGTAAAAAGGGTTTGTGCTCTTAATTGACTTTATTGCCTTTCCTGCTACGTTCATAGTGTGTTCATACATAGGGCTTAATCCTCCGGTATATTGCTCAAGATTACCGGCTGCATCATATTGTATACGCGGGTACAGCATTCTGTAAGTCTGCGATTTAGAGGTTGTGTAGGTAGATGTGGCATCATCATAAGTAAACTGTATCTGATCCCCTTTAGGGTGTACAATACGGCTTAAATACCATGAAGAAACGGTTATATTAGGAATAGAGTGACCTCCGCCAAGTACTCTTTGTGTAGTGATTTCTTGATTATCGAAATAATATTTTACACCATCAGGTGCAGTAATTGTAAAATTAATACCTTCAGAATTTTGTGTGTACTCTATTTTTAGTTCCTGTGCAGGCATCAAGAGAATGCCTCCCTCATAGGTAAAAATAAATTTACCGGAATATTTACCAAAGTTAAAACTGAAGATATCACTTTCTGTATCAACATCATTTTCCCCAATATATTGATAAAAATCTAAAGCCTGAGGAGAATAACGTCCTGTTGCTTCAGTTATTGATATTGGAATAGGAAAATTTCCTCTGTCTTCATCGGGTTTATCTCTTACGATTCTTGTTATGACTCCGCCAAAACTAAGGTTCCAGCTTTGTCCTACATTAGATGAGATTTCATCAACTTTAATACCGTTAGAGCTATAAAACATGCTGATAGGAACTTCAAGATTGGCCGTTTTATAAGTATAAATAGGGATACTGATGTTTTGAGATCCGGTAAACAATCCGATAGGAGTATTTCCATAAGTACCCAATGCATAAGCCGTGGTAGATGGCGGAATTATATTGGGAATATATTTGCTGGGATCATTTTCGGCAATTTGTGCATTTAATGAAAACATTATAAAAAATAAAATATTGCAGAACACTATTTTATAATTTTTTAATAGTATTTTTTTGGTTAAAAAAAACAATAATAGAAATTTTTTTTTCATTTAATAATTATATAACATTAAAAATTATGATTTTTGATTAATACAGTTAGTAATTAATCAGAATATAAATGATTGGCAATCGTTAATATGGTGGAAAGTAATTTTCTTGTAAGAGAAGTAAATTATTCTTACTCAAACATATTCTTAGTGGATTTTAAAGAAATGTAAATCTATAATAAAATATTAAAAAGCACAATATTAAAAACAAGAAATTACTTATTTTTTTAAATTCAAAATTCTGAGTATAATAGATAAAAAAAGGGATCCCAAACAGAATCCCTTTTTCACTTCAAAATTACTTATTAAAAATTACCAGAATTTAACGTACAATGCTACGATAATCAGTAATGTAACTACAATTAAAACAGTTGTTTGTGGTTTTACTTTAAACATTTCAGAGTCAATTTCAAACGCTTTTGGATTTACTTTAGGACCAGCTAAACTTATTAAAATCATTACCAAAGTGGTGAAGAAGAACGATAATCCCATACAAATATGAAAAGGAATTTCGAATGCTCCTTTTCCGTTAGGATAAGCAGTATACAATAAAGTGTCGTTCCCGAACAAAGCCGGAGCATATTCGTTGAATAAAACAGACAATAAAAATCCTAAAATTACCCCAACAATAGCGGCAGTTCCAGTAGTTCTTTTCCAGAACATACCAAGGAAGAACATTGCAAAAACTCCAGGGCTTATAAATCCTGTATATTTTTGGATATAAGTAAATCCTCCAACTCCTCCGATACCTAAAGTATCTTTCCATGTAAATAAAACAGCTAAAAGCATGGCAGCAAATACTGTAATTCTACCAATATTTACCTGTTGTTTTTCTCCAGCTTCTTTTTGAATGTATTTTTTGTGAATATCTAAAGTATAGATTGTAGAAATACTGTTTACTTTTCCGGCTAATGATGCTACGATTGCAGCAGTCAGCGCCGCAACAGAAAGTCCTTTTAAACCAGTTGGTAAGAATGTCAATACTGCAGAATAAGCACCATCTTTTCCTCCTACCAATTGTGGTAAATGTCCGTTTTGATATAAAACATAAGCCGCAATACCAGGAAGCATAACGATTAATGGCATTAATAATTTTAACATACCAGCAAATAAAATTCCTGTGCGAGCCGTTTGTAAATCTGCTCCAAGCGCTCTTTGTGTAATGTATTGATTACATCCCCAGTAGTTTAAGTTGATGATCCAGATACCAGCAAGGTAAGACATTAGGCCAGGGAAAGTTAGATATTTATCAATTTCAAGCTGAGATGAAGCTGCAGTTGGTTTTGGAATAATCATTTTAAAATGCTCAGGAGCTTCTGTCATTAATACTTTGAAACCTTCAATTGCATTGCTGCTTATTCCTAGTTTTTCTCCAACAGTTACTAAAGCAATATAAGAAGTTACCAATCCGCCAATAATTAATACAGCAACCTGAATAACGTCGGTATAAGCTACAACTTTCATTCCTCCAAGAGAAATAAACAAAGCAAATACAGCTAAACCAACCATAATAGCATGAAGATATTCTCCACCTGCGAGACCGTTAATCGCAACTGCACCTAAATATAAAATAGAAGTTAAGTTTACAAATACATATAAAAACAACCAGAAAACGGCCATAATCAATGCGGTCGATTCATTGTAACGCGTTTTTAAGAACTGAGGCATTGTGTAAATCTTATTTTTAAGATATACCGGAATGAACCAAACAGCAACAATAATTAAAGCAATAGCAGCGATCCATTCGTAAGCAGCAACGGCAATTCCTAAAAAAAAACCTTCGCCACTCATTCCTATGAATTGTTCTGCCGAAATGTTTGATGCAATTAAAGATGCTCCAATTGCCCACCAGGTTAAATTTCCTTCTGCAAGAAAATAAGCTTTTGCATCTTGTTCGTCTTGTTTACGCTTACGGTAAACGGTGTAACCGTAGACAGAAACTACGATAAAATAAATAATAAAAACCGCATAATCTGCGAAGGAAAGGCTTTGGTTCATTGTTAATAGTATTTTAGATAATTAGTATAGGTTATTTTTAGGTTAAAGTTTGAAATTACTATTTATGTGGTTTAATGTGTTTATAAATAAAATATCTGTTTTTATTCTGTTATTTTTTTATGAAAATAAGAACGAAAGCCAAATTTAAAATAAAAACTTAAAAAACAACTACTTTAAATGTATTATTTACATTTATAAACAAATAATTCTGTTAAATTTTTTAATTATAGATCACATCGTAAAATTTTAGTCAATTTTTACTGTATTTTTGTAATGTACATCTGCTTGTTGTCTTAAAATTTCGGCACTTTTTTCAGGAGTAATATCTCTTTGCGATTCTCCCATCATTTCATAACCTACCATGAATTTTTTTACAGTTGCAGAGCGAAGCAATGGCGGATAAAAATGCATATGGAAATGCCATTCAGGATGATCAAAACCATCTGTTGGTGCTTGGTGAATTCCTGATGAATACGGAAATGAAGTGTTAAATAAATTATCGTATTTGATTGTTAACTGCTTTAAAATTTTGGCATAAGCCGAAACTTCTTCAGCTGTAAAATCAGTTATTTTGCTGATGGCTCTTTTGCTTACAATCATAGTTTCATACGGCCAGATTGCCCAAAACGGAACCAGTGCAACAAAATGTTCGTTTTCGATTACAATTCTAACTTCGGCTTTTAATTCGGCCTGAACGTAATCTTCTAATAAAGTTCTGCGGTTTTTATCGTAATATGATTTTAAGCTGTTATGTGTTTTTTCAACCTGAGTCGGCAGTGAGGACTGTGCCCAGATTTGTCCGTGCGGGTGAGGGTTGCTGCAGCCCATAACACTTCCTTTATTTTCAAAAATCTGAACGTGGTTGATGTATTTAATATTTCCTAAATCGGTATATTCTTTCTGCCAGGTTTTTACAATGTTTTCAATATCCGAAACTTCCATTTCCGGCAAAGTAAGATCGTGTCTTGGTGAAAAACAAACCACTCTCGAAATTCCCTGTTCAGGTTTTGCCTTAAAAAACGTGTGTTTGATATCTTCTTCAAAAATAATTTCGTCCTGCTTTAGCGCAGCAAAATCATTGTCAAATACAAAACTGTTTTTGTATGCCGGATTATGTACTCCGTTTGCACGAACATTTCCCGGACATAAATAACATTCAGGATCGTGTTTTGGAAGTGATTCTGTCGAAATGGTTTCATTTTGTCCCTGCCACGGACGTTTTGCACGATGAGGTGAAACCAAAACCCATTCATTAATTAAGGGATTAAAACGTCTGTGAGGATCTTCGTTAATGTCAAAATTTTTCATTGTGTTGTGTGTGGTATTAAAGTAATGTTGTTCCGTTTGAGATTTTTACGTCATAAAATTTTAATTGAATCCCAAATGTATCTAAATAAAGATTTGAAAACTTACTTTTTACCTCATTTTCATGTCCTTTTTTAATTAAATTTATAGTACAGCCGCCAAAACCGCCTCCCATAACGCGAGAACCAATAACAGCATCATCTGCTTTTGCGGTGTCTACAAGCATGTCAAGCTCGGCGCAGCTTACTTCATATTCCTGAGATAAACCATAATGTGTTTCAAAAAGTAATTGTCCTAAAAGTTCTATATTTCCTTTGTCAAGAGCTTCGCAGGCTTTTATAACACGATTGATTTCTTTTACTACAAAATGAACTCTTTTAAAAACCGTTTCGCTCATTTTATCCTGAATGTTTAAAAGTTGTTCTTCAGAGCAGTCTCTGAAACTTTTTACATCAGGAAAATTTTCTTTAATAATTGCTAAACCTTCTTCACATTCAATTCTGCGCGTGTTATATTCAGATGTAAAAAGAGAATGTTTTACATTACTGTCCATTAAAATCAATGAATAATCTTTAAAATCAGCATTATGATATTCGAAATCAAGTGTGTTGCAGTCTAATTTTATAACCTTATTTTCAAGACCGTGAACGCTCGAAAATTGATCCATAATTCCGCAGTTAATTCCAACCCAGTGTTCTGCTTTTTGTCCTAATAATGCTATATCAACTTTTTCAATTTTTAAATCAAAAAGCTGTTTGATTCCGAAAATTGTTCCGCATTCTAAAGCCGCAGAAGAAGACAATCCGGAACCAACTGGAATATTACTGCTAAAAACACAATTAAAACCATCAAACGAAAATTCTTTATCCTGCAGTTGTTTGATAACGCCGCGAATGTAATTGGTCCAAACCACATCGCTTAGTTTTACTTCTTCGGTTAAATCAATTTCAAATTCTTCATTTAAATCAATAGCAATGATTTTCGATTTTTTAGAATTACTTTTTTCAAAAGCAAAACAAATCACTTTATCAATCGCGGCCGGCAGAACATAACCGTCATTATAGTCAATATGTTCTCCGATAATATTAATTCTTCCTGGAGAAAGCACCACTTTTTCTGGCTTAGAGCCAAACGATTTCTCAAAAAAAGCAGTCGTATTTTGTATTAAAATGTCATTCATTATATTGTAATAGGTAGTTAGTTTATATTTTCAAATTTGTAAACCGTTTTCTGAATATATTCTTCGCCTTTTTTCAAAACCGAATTCGGAAAATGTGCCTGATTTGGAGCGTCCGGAAAATTTTGGGTTTCAAAGCAAATTCCGCTGGTTTTATGATAAACAGCATCATTTTTTCCTTTCAAAACATCAAAACAATTTCCTCCTACATATATATGTACACTTGGCTGATTTGTAAAAACGCTCATTTTCAAATTGTTTTTTGAGCTCGATAAAACGGCAGCAGCAGTATTGGTCTGCTCGATTACAAAAGAATTATCGATAGATGCCGGACAATTTTTCTCAGATCTAAAATCAAATTCGTGATTGGTTAAATCAATAAATTTTCCGGTTGGAATATTTTCATGATTCGTTTCAAGTATTTTTTCAGCATCAATAAAAACCTTTTGGTTCAAAACACTTCCATCATGTCCGTCCAGATTAAAATAACTGTGATGCGTTAAATTTATAATTGTATCTTCTGTCGAAACTGCTTTATAATCTAATTTCAGTTCATTTTGCTCTGTCAAAGTATACGTTAAATCTACATGCAATTCTCCCGGATAATTTTCGTCTAAATTTTCACTTACAAGACTAAATGTTATTGAAGGATTTTCTCCCAAAGTCTGGTTGGTAACATTCCATACTTTTTTCCCAAAACCATTATTTCCACCGTGAAGAGAATTTCCATTATTATTTTGAGCCAATTGAAAAGTTTTTCCATTTAATGAAAAAGCTCCTTTATTAATTCGTCCGGCGTAACGCCCAACAGTTGTTCCAAAATAAGGTGCGCTTGGCAGTAAATAAGATTCTAAATAAGACGAAAGAGAATCAAAACCTAAAACAACATCAACAAGATTTCCTTTTGAAACCGGAATTTTTAATGAAGTTATAGTCGCTCCATAATTAATAATCTCCACTTTCATACCATTTTTGTTCGATAATTCGAAAGCGAAAATTTCGTTATTATCTGGCATGAAACCAAAGGATTTAGAATTATAAGTTTCGTTTAAATGCGATTTATGTTTTATTTCCATATAAATTTTGCCAATAATGAAATTCAAAAATAAAAACATTTGTTTATTTTTGCATACCAGTACCTACCAGTTTTTGTATATTGCACAAAATTTCAGTTTTCTTATGAATATAATTTCGATTCAAAATAACATTGGCCTGCCAAAATATAAGCAGATAATTCTTTCAATAGAAAAAGCAATTGAAGAAGAAAAATTGATAAAGGGCGACAGGCTTCCGTCGGTAAATAAAGTCTGTCTTGCGTTTTCTTTGTCCCGCGATACGGTTTTGCTGGCTTATGATGAACTCAAAAAAAGAGGCATTATTTACGCCATTCCAGGAAAGGGATATTATGTTAAAAGCGTTGAAATCACTATAAAACAAAAGATTTTTTTACTTTTTGATGAGCTGAATATTTTCAAAGAAGATATTTATAATTCGTTTTTAAATAATATTGGAAAAAATGTTCAGGTGGATATTTTCTTTCATCATTTCAATAGTCAGGTTTTTCAGAAGCTTATAAATGACAGTAACGGAAATTACACCAAATACATTTTGATGCCGACGAATTTAAAAGATATTCTTCCTTCTATAAAAACCCTACCAGTAGGTGACGTAATTATACTGGATCAGACGAATCCGGATTTAAAATTATATCCGGCAATTTATCAAAATCACCAAAAAGATATTTTTGAAGGTTTGAAAAAAGGAAAAGAAAGATTGAGCAAATACAAAAAACTCATTTTGATTTTTCCGGGATTTAGAGAACCGCTCGGAATGAAACTTGGTTTTGAAGATTTTTGTGCTGAATATCGTTTTGAATCTGAAATTATAACCGAGTTTACAAACAGAGAAATTACAGAAGGTGATTTATACATAATTCCAAACGATCGTGATTTGGTTCGTGTAATCGAAAATGCGAGAGATAAGAATTTAAAATTAGGTTTAGATTTTGGAATTATATCGTATAATGAAACACCGCTGAAAAAAATTGCGGCAAACGGAATTACAACTATTTCGACTCATTTTGAAGCCATGGGTAAAATTTTGGCCGAAATGGTTTTGAAAGGAAAAAAAGAGCAAATCGAAAACAAATCTTCATTGATTATGCGAAACTCTCTTTAATATTTTATTTTCGGGCTTAGATATCAAAGTAAAAGACCAACAGTACTTTCCCTGAAGAACAAAACCCTGAAATCGACAAATTTCAGGGTTTTGTTTTTTAGTTTTTAGCAACAGAGTAAAAGATTTACTCAGATTTTTAATCCTTTAATCTGCAGGGAACTTTTTTATAAGTTTAATACAAAATCGTTAAGTAATTTCTCTTCATACTTTTCTTTATTAAAAGTGTACAAGTAAGATCCTTTTCTCGACGACTGCATATCTTTTTCGTCTAGTTTATTCAGGATTTCGAGAGAGTTTATTTTGCTGATAAAGTTTCTCTTGTCTAATTCTTTACTTAAAATCGCTTCATATAATTCTAGAAGCTGGCGCATGGTGAATTTTTCCGGAAGCAGCTCAAAACCAATAGGTTTAATTGAAGTTTTGTAACGAAGTCTTTTTATGGCATTTTGAACCATTTCGTTATGGTCAAAAATTAAATGTGGAGCATCGTTAATCGGGAACCATTCTGCATGGTAATTTTTGATCAGTTCGGCATTATGATTTTCGATATTAATCAAAGCAAAATACGAAACCGAAATTGTTCTTTCGACAGGGTCACGATCAATTTCACTGTAAGCATACAGCTGCTCCATATATATATCGTTTAAACCTGTATATGTATTTAAAATTCTGATAGCCGCATCATCTAAAATTTCGTCACGTTTTAAGAATCCGCCAATCAGAGACCATTTTCCTTTTTCGGGTTCAAAATCCCTTTTAATTAAAAGTATTTTCAAACCTTCGCTGTCGAACCCAAAAATAATACAATCTACCGCTAATAAAACCTTATCGGCAGAGCTATAACTGTTTAGCATATTCAATATTTTATTGGTAAAGATATAAACTTCCTCATTTGTTTCATAATTTATTAATGTAGTTTTTACACTTACACAAATAACCCTTCAAAAATAGCGTTAAAAAATTCCTTTTTTGAACAAAAATAACACTCATTTTTCGTTTTAAGATTTTTTTTAAGACCAAAACAGGCCAATGCAGGATAGTTTTTTCAAAAAAGTATAAAATAATACAAAAGCGACCTTGTCTTTAAATAAGTTTTTATTTACAAAAGTATAATTTATTCTTATTCAATCAATTAAAATAAAACCATTTTCTAAACTTTTTTAAGTTGCTGCTATTTTGATTAAAAATAGGCTTTTTGCTAAAAAGTGTAATTTATACACAATTAACTTGTCAAAATCAGCAAGTTTTTGAAAAAAACAACAAACTTTTAAATGTTTATATTACACTTAAATTACGATATGTGTTTTTTTTCAATTGTTTTTTTATCATTTTAATTTGTTTAAGAGGTTTTTTTTTATTTAAATTTACAAATGTAATATCAACACTTATTAACTAACATAAAACCAACCTTAAACCAACCAGTATGATAACAAACCAACAATTAATTTTTTACTGCAATTTTTTATTGCCAAAAAAAGACTGGATTATAGCAACCTGCATGCTATTATTTTCTGTTAATCAAATGTCGGCTCAGGGCAAAACGATTAATGGAGTTGTTACTTCGGCACAAGACAATCTGCCTTTGCCTGGGGTGAACATTATAATTAAAGGAACCAAAACAGTTGCTACAACTGGATTTGATGGAGAGTATTCGATTAAAGCATCTTCAAACGATGTTTTAATTTATTCATTTATAGGATTTCAAAATAAAGAAATCGCAGTTGGAAACCAGACAAAAATTGATGTCACTTTAAGTGAAGACACAAATAAATTAAATGAGGTAGTGGTAATTGGGTACGGAACTCAAAAGAAATCTGATTTAACAGGATCTGTGAGTGTCGTAAATATGGAATCGGCAAAAAAGACCGTTACGTATGATGCTGCAAAAATGCTTCAGGGTCAGGTTCCGGGAGTTACGGTTCAGTCATCTGGAGAACCTGGAGGATTTGTAAATATTAAAATCAGAGGGATAACTTCATTTACAAATAACAACCCTCTTTTTATTATTGACGGAATTATGGTCGACGCACCTTATGATTTTGCACCGGGAGAAATAGAATCGATGCAGGTTCTTAAAGATGCCTCTTCGGCTGCAATTTATGGTGTTCGTGGTGCCAACGGAGTTGTCATTATTACAACCAAAAAAGGAAAAGAAGGCAGAATGGATGTGAAATTTAAATCTATTGTAGGTCTTCAGACTGTTCCTAAAAAATGGGACGTTACGGATCGTGTAGGTTATCAAAAAATTACCAGCGAAGCCGAAAGAAACAGAGATTTAAGAGCTGGTGTTCCGGTAAGTATTGCACCGGGAAATGATCCTTCGAGCCCATCATATATTTCAAATGTCGATACAGACTGGCAAAAAGAAGCTTTGCAGACCGGAGTTGTACAAAATCAGGCATTGACCTTTACAGGAGGTGCAGAAAGTTTAGCGTATAGCTTTAATGTTGATTATTTTAAAAATACCAGTTATGTGAGAACGCCCCAGGACTATGAAAGGTTATCGACAAATTTAAATTTGAATGGTAAAAAAGGAAAATTTAAATACGGAGCAAAAATTGGCTACACACAATCTGATAAAGAAATTTTTAATGAATACAATGCCGGACAAACTGTTATCAGCGACATTCTAGGCGCAGTTCCAACAATGCCGGTTTACGATTCTAACAGACTTGGCGGTTACGGAGGAACAGACAATCTTACGCAGAGAGCGATTTCTATGAACCCTATTGGCTACAATAATTTAATAAAAAACAGCGGAAAAAGAAACAGATTTCTAGGTGATGTTTGGGCTGAACTTGAAATTGTAAAAGGATTAAAATATAAACTTGATGTAAGTTATGATAGAACTGACTGGGAAAACAGAAAATTTATTCCGCCTAGTGATTTAGGATGGTATTACATTACTACAAATGATGAAGCTTCTCTTGACATTTCGACAGGAAATGAGTTAAGAACATTTTTAAACAATCTTTTAACGTACGAAGTTACACTTGGAAAACATAAAATCGATGCTTTAGCAGGTTGGATTCAGGAAAGACGCGACAACCACAGTATTACAACCAGAGGAGTTGGATTTGAACCTGGCGAAATCAGCATGCTTCAATATGCCGATTCAAGAAATGCATCTGAATATAAATTTACAATTACCGGAATTTCATACATCAGCAGATTGAATTATTCTTTTGATGACAAATATTTACTTCAGGCAAATTTCAGACAAGATAAAACCTCTCTTTTCAGCAAGATAAATAACTCTGCAAACTTTTATTCTTTTTCAGGTGGATGGAGAATCAGCAACGAAAAATTTATTCATTTACCATCTTGGGTAAGCAATATAAAACTTAGAGGGGGTTACGGAACAATTGGTAACAATACTATTCCGCAATACTTTTTTGCTACTACAGTAAACAGTTTTGCAGGTTATGATTTTAATAACGAACTAGCGCCGGGAACCACTGTTGTAAGCGCCTTAGATCCAAATGTACATTGGGAAAAAACATCAAGTACCAATGTTGGAATCGAATTAGGTTTCTTAGATAATGATTTACAATTTACAGCAGAATATTTCTTAAAAAAATCCGATGATTTGTTATTAGGAGTTCCGCTTCCTTATTCAACAGGAGCATTTCCTTCAAATGTAACGACAAATGCGGGTGCTATGAAAAATTCTGGAGTTGAGTTTACAGCATCTTACAGCAACCACCATCATAAATTTAAATATGATATTTCGGCAAATTTAGGTACGCTTAAAAATGAAATTACAAAAATTGGCGTAAACGGAAATCCTATTTACGGAGCCGTTTCTAAGACAGAAGTAGGAAGATCTGCAGGAGAACTTTTTGCATGGGAAGCCATTGGAATTTTCCAGAATGCGGCTGAGGTCGCTTCATCACCAACTCAAACAGGTGCAGCGCCGGGAGACATAAAATTTAAAGATGTAAATGGTGATGGAATTATTACAGATGCCGATAGAACTTTTCAGGGTGTAGCAATTCCTAAATATGGTTTTGGATTGAATTTTAGTGCTTCGTACTCCAACTTTGATTTCTCAATGTTCTGGCAGGGAAGTGGAGGAAACAAAGTATTTAATGCCATGTACCGCAATTTAATGATTGGTCAATATACTAATCATCATACAGACGAATTGAATTACTGGACACCAACAAACACAAATACAAACGTTCCGGCTCCGGTTATTGGCGATCCTAACGGAAACGCAAGAGATTCTAACAGATTTATAGAAAGCGGCGATTACGTTAAATTACAAACAATGGAAATTGGTTATAACATTCCGTTTAAAGACAAATTTATTCAAAAAGCCAAAGTTTATCTAAATGGTCAAAACCTGCTGACAATTTCGAAATATAAAGGATACGATCCTGATTTTAACAGTGACGGATTAATTTCGAGAGGATATGATGCCGGATCTTTTCCAAATCCGAGAACAATTTCTTTAGGAGTAGAAGTAAGTTTCTAAAACCGGTTTAACCAATTAAAAACGTATTAAAATGAAATATAAAATATATAATTATATAGCAGTTTTCTTTTCAATGGCTTTGGTTACAACAAGCTGTGTTGATAACGAAGACTTAGAACAGCTAGATCCAAACAATAACGCAGTTGATTCGTTCTGGCAGACAGATCAGGATGCGCTGCAGGGCGTAAATGCTGCTTACGGAAGTTTATTAACAGACGGAACCTACATGAGAAGTACACCTTTACTTCTTGACGCAAGAGCAGATGACGCACGTACAAACAGTCCTTGGGGGTCAATGTACAATGCTGGGCATTTTAACTCAAATGTAGCCGATGCCGCCATTTATGGCTGGGCTTATGAAACCTATTATCAGGGGATTTACAGAGCCAATCAGGTTTTGACAAATGTTCCGGGAATTGATTTTGCAGATGAAGCGTTAAAAAACAGAATCTTGGGACAAGCTTATTTTTTAAGAGGATTATATCTGTTTCATGCTGTGAATTTGTTTAAAAATGTTCCGCTGCCAACAGAATTGGCTGTTTATTATCCGCAAAAAACACAAGACGAAGGATGGGCACAAGTAATCGCCGATTTTAAAGCGGCCGCAGATTTACTGCCTAATTCTTACGACGGAATTTCAGGGTTAGATGCAGGCCAAAAAGGACGTGCTACAAAAGGTGCTGCATTAGGATATTTAGGAAAAGCGTATTTATTTACTAAAGATTTTACTAATGCAAGAACGACTTTTAAACAAGTAATAGACTTGGGCGTTTACTCTTTAGTTGCCAATTACCGTGACAATTTTACAACAGCAAACGAAAACAATTCAGAATCTCTTTTTGAAGTACAATTCAGCAGAGATGCCGGCGGTGTCGATTTAGGCTGGGGAGGTGCTCCGGCATCTGGCTGGGGAAAAACTTCGGCACGTGCGATTACATATGCGCCAAGAGCTTTTGGATGGACAGATGTGCAGCCAACATGGGCTTTGTTTAATGAATTTCAGGAAGAAAAAACAAAAACAGGAGCAACAGATCCTCGTTTAGATGCTACCATTTTCTATAATAAACCGGGAGGAATGCAATTGTATGGAAAAGATTTTGCCACTTTTTATGCTTCAAGTCCAGGAGATTTAAACGATTTGTTTTGTAGAAAATATCAAAACTCCGACGGAGAATTTGCAGATGAATATGACTGGCGTTCCGGAATTAACGAGCGATTGTTGAGATATGCCGATATTCTTTTAATGTATGCCGAATGTTTAAACGAAACCGGAGATACACCGGGTGCTTACACATATATTCAAATGGTAAGAAATCGAGTAAACCTGCCGGATTTAGCAGTAACAAAACCGGGCATGACACAAGAACAGATGAGAGAACAGATTGGTCACGAAAGATTCTTAGAATTTCCTCTTGAAGGACATCGCTTTGATGACATTCGCCGTTGGGGCTGGCTGGAAAATCCAACAAAATTAGCGTGGTTAAAAGCAAGAGACACCGAGTTCAATTCTTATACAAAAGGAAGAGAATACTATCCAATTCCACAATTAGAAATGGATAACAATCCGGGAACGGTACAAAACGAAAGTTATTAAGTTTTTCAGTCTCAGTCTCTCTGTAAACTGTGACTACGAGCAGAGAACTAAAAATATATTTTGAGTTAGTTAGAATTTAATACTATATGACAGATAAAAAGTCTGTCATATAGTATTATAAAAGAATGCGATTACAAGATTAGTATTGAAACAGTAACTAAAAATTCAAAAAAATGAAAACAATTACAAGTTTGGTTTTATTCGCAATATTATTAGGAAGTTGTCAAAATGAAGATGTTATAATCCCTTCGAATGAGAGTACAGCAGCCGAATCTCAAAATTCTCAGGTAAAAAATAATCTAACGGCTAAAACAGTAAGCGGAAATGTTCCGTCTCACGACCCGAGCACAATAGTAAAAAGCGGTGTTAATTATTATGTTTTTACGACAGGAGATAATATCCCAATGACCTATTCAACCAATTTAACAAACTGGACTTGGGGAACTTCAGTTTTTAGTGCTACCCCAAGCTGGATTACAGGATATGTACCGGGTTTTACCAAAACATTTTGGGCTCCGGATGTGGCATGGTTCAATAACCGCTGGAACATGTATTATTCATGTTCTACTTTTGGTTCAGCCACTTCTGCAATTGGTTTGGTTACAGCGCCGGCCATTTCACAAAGCGCCGGAACTACCTGGACAGACCGAGGAGTTGTCGTTTCTTCTTCCTCAGCTTCAGATGTAAATGCTATCGACCCTTCTATTTTAGTTGATGGAAGTAATGTTTATATGGCTTACGGGTCATGGCATGCCGGGATTGGAGTTATTCAAATTAATCCTTCAACCGGAAAAACAACCGGAAGCAAAACTATTGTTGCCGGAGGAAACAGCGCTTCATGGGAAGCACCGTGTTTAATAAAAGAAGGCAGTTACTACTATTTATTTGTAAACCGAGGCACATGTTGCAACGGAGTAAACAGCACTTATTACATTGTTGTAGGACGTTCTACAAGTCCGTTTGGACCATTTACAGACAAAAATGGAGTATCTTTAAAAAGCGGCGGTGGAACCACAGTTTTAGCCACGCAGGGAAATTACATTGGTCCGGGTCATTTGTCAAGAATTACAGGGACTCAAAAAGGAGCTGTTCATTATTATGACGGAGCCGATAGCGGAAATCCTAAACTCGAAATCGTATATTTTACATGGTCATCAGGATGGCCTACACTTTCTTATTAAAAATACCATTCCGAAGAAAATTCAAAGAAGGTTTTCTTCGAAATAATTTATTTAAAAACACTATGAAAAAAGCACTTTTAATCACATTTCTTATCGCCGTTTGTGAGTCAGGTTTCTCTCAAAACGCAACAGTTGTAACCATAAAAAACAACACTGATGCACCAACGATTAACAAAAATATCTACGGACATTTTGCCGAACATTTGGGACGTTGTATTTATGGTGGTTTTTTTGTTGGAGATACCTCAAAAATACCCAATACAAAAGGTGTTAGAAATGATATTATAGCCGCTTTAAAAGACCTGAAAATTCCAAATTTAAGATGGCCCGGCGGATGTTTTGCTGATACGTATCATTGGAAAGATGGAATTGGTCCAAAAGAACAAAGACCAACAATTGTAAACCAATGGTGGGGCGGTGTAACCGAAGATAACAGCTTTGGAACACACGACTTTTTAAACCTTTGTGAAGTTTTAGGCGCAGAACCATATTTATCCGGAAATGTTGGAAGCGGAACCGTTCAGGAATTATCAGACTGGGTTCAGTATACCAATTTTGGAGGAAAAAGTCCGATGAGCGATTTACGTGTAAAAAACGGAAGAAAAGAACCTTGGAAAGTAAAATTCTGGGGAATTGGAAACGAAGCTTGGGGCTGCGGCGGAAATATGACTGCAGATTATTATGCTAATGAATATCGCAAGTTTACCACTTTTATGTCTGACTGGAACAACACTGGAGGCATTACCCGAATAGCATCCGGAGCAAATAGTTCTGACTATAACTGGACAGAAGTTTTAATGAAAAACATTCCGCTAAATATGTTAGGCGGAGTGGGTGTTCATCATTATGCCGTAATCGATTGGGGCAAAAAAGGAGACGGCGTTAATTTTTCTGAAGAAGAATATTTCAAAACCATGCAGTCTGCCTTAAAAATGGAAGAACTCGTTACAAAACATGCTGCCGTAATGGATAAATACGATCCGGAGAAAAAAGTAGCTATGGTTGTAGACGAATGGGGCGGATGGTATGAAGTAGAAAAAGGAACAAATCCGGGATTTTTATATCAGCAAAATACCATGCGTGATGCCGTTTTAGCAGGATCAACCCTAAACATTTTCAACAATCATGCAGACAGAGTTCGCATGGCCAATTTAGCACAATGTGTTAATGTTCTGCAAGCCGTAATCTTAACTGATAAAGCCAAAATGATTGTAACGCCAACGTATCATGTAATGAAAATGTACAGCGTTCATCAGGATGCAAAACTATTACCAATCAGTTTTCAGTCGCCATTGTATACTGTAAAAGGAGAAACACTTCCTGCAGTATCAGTTTCGGCATCAAAAGACAAAAACGGAGCAGTACATATTTCATTGGTAAATGTTGATGCTAAAAACAAAAACAAAATAGAAATTGACACAAACGATCTTGGAGTTAAAAATTTTACAGGACAAATTATAACATCTGCAAAATTACAGGATTACAATTCATTCGATACACCAAACAAAATTGTTCCAACAGTTTTTAAAGGTTTCGAAAACAAAAAAGGAAAACTAGAAATCACAATTCCTCCTTTCTCAGTAATTGTTTTAGAAGGAAAATAAAAATATAAACAAATGAAAAAATCAAATTCCATTTTAAAGATGGTTTCTTTCATTGGATTTTTTGCAGCAGCGATTTTAATTTCCAGCTGTTCAAAAGATGATCCGGCATTAGAAGAACCAAATCCAGATCCGGTGACGCCGCCTGTAGTAACGCCAGCTTTTCCGGGGCCGACTTATGCAGATAATTATACCGCAATTTCAGTTTGGGGAAACAGATCACAATGGAATTTAGCCAACGTGCATGATCCATCTGTAGAAAAATCGGGAGACTATTATTATATGTACCAAACTGATGCTTCTTACGGAAATGCTCATAACGGAAACGGACATTTTTTCTACAGAAGATCAAAAGACTTAATCAATTGGGAATTTATGGGATCTTCGATGACACAGGCTCCGGCTTGGGTAAAAGATTCCTTAAACAATAAAAGAGCCAGAATGAATCCGGCGCTTCCTCCAATAGAAAATCCAAATTATGGATATTGGGCGCCATGCGTTCGCAAAGTTGGAAATGTTTTCAGAATGTATTACAGCATAGTCGTTACCAATCCAATTACTGGAACAGATACAAATACCTCATGGACAGAACGCGCTTTTATTGGTTTAGCCGAAACTACAGATTTAGCGTCAAACAATTGGGTAGATAAAGGAATGGTTGTCTGCTCAGAACCAGACGGCGTAAAAAGTTATGTTAGAAACGGAGGAAACGATTGGGATGCTTATTTTAAATTCAACGCCATCGACCCAAGTTTTATTGAAACTCCCGAAGGTGATCAATATTTGATTTACGGTTCCTGGCATTCCGGAATTGCCGCTTTAAAACTAAATCCGGCGACAGGAAAACCAGACAAATTAAAAACAATCGACGATTATGGAGTTCGAATTGCAGGCCGTGGAAATGTAAACACAAACCGCTGGCAGGCACTCGAAGGACCGGAAATTATCTACAATCCAGATACGCAATTCTATTATTTATTTCTGGCTTACGACGAATTATCAGTCGCTTACAATACTCGTGTAGCACGTTCAAAAAATATTTTAGGTCCTTACGTAACCAATACCGGAATCAGCATTACAAACGGAGCAGAATGTTACCCAATGATAACGCATCCGTATCAATTTAAAAATCATACAGGCTGGGTTGGGTTTTCGCATTGTGCTGTTTTTCAAAACCCAACAACCAAACAATGGTATTATGCTTCGCAGGCACGTCTGCCGGAAGGAGTTGCCGGAATTAACGTTTCAAATGCTGTCATGATGGGACATGTACGTGCCATTCAATGGACAGAAGACGGATGGCCGGTTGTAGAAGCAGAGCGTTATGCAGGAGTTCCGACAACTACAATTTCCGAAGCAAATTTTGTAGGAACATGGGAACAAATTACTATGAATTATCAATACAAAACCATGCAGAAATCGGTTACTCTTTATCTAACCGCAGATAAAAAAGTAAGCGGTGACGCAACAGGAACATGGTCGTACGACAGTACCAAAAAAATCCTGACTATAAACGGCGTAAAATGTAATGTAAGCGATGCCTGGGATTGGGAATCGACAACCAGAAAAGTAACTTTAAGTTATTCTGGTTTAACAACAGCGGGATTACCAGTTTGGGGTAAAAAGATAAATTAGAAAATTCCAAACGTGAAAATAAATTTTAACACATAGAAACATAGTTTACAAAGTGTTGAAAGGCGTTTCACTCGCATCAATGCACATAGCTATGTGAATTTAAACAAGTGAAACGCCTTTTTTCGAACCAGAAATTCTATGTGTTTAAATAAAATGTTGCAAAATCAATAAAATGCCAAATTACATTATAATGAAAAATATAATTACAAGCCTTTCGCTTTTGTATTGTTTAACGGCAATAAGCCAGATTGATGCATCAAAATTCAACAATCCAATTATAAAAGATAAATATACAGGCGATCCTGCAGCATTAGTGTATAAAGAGAAAGTCTATTTATACGCTGGTCATGACGAAGCGCCAAATGATTTTCACTTTTATAAAATGAATGAATGGCTGGTATATTCTTCATCTGATATGAAAACCTGGGAATCGCATCCGGTACCTCTAAAAGTAACCGATTTTAAATGGGCAAAAAGCGATGCCTGGGCTTCGCAGGTTATCGAAAGAAAAGGAAAATTTTATTGGTATGTAACGGTCGAACACGGAACTGTTCCCGGAAAATCAGTTGGAGTTGCTGTAGCAGATAATCCGCTTGGGCCTTTTAAAGATGCGTTGGGAAAAGCTCTAATAACAAACGATATGACAAAATTTAGCGATATAAGCTGGGACGATATCGACCCGACAGTTTATATTGATGATGACGGACAAGCTTATTTGTTTTGGGGAAATACAGCCTGTCATTATGCTAAGCTAAAAGAAAATATGACTGAAATAGATGGCGAAATTCATCACATAAAACTGCCAAATTTTACCGAAGCTCCGTGGATACACAAACACAAAAACTGGTATTATTTATCATACGCTTATGAATTCCCTGAAAAAATAGCTTACGCAATGAGCAAATCCATTAACGGACCATGGGAATTTAAAGGAATTTTAAACGAAATCGCCGGAAACAGCAACACCAATCATCAATCGATAATAGAATTTAAAGGACAGTCGTATTTCATTTATCACAATGGAGCATCAATTCCAGATGGAGGAAGTTTTAGAAGATCAGTATGCGTTGATAAATTATTTTATAACAAAGACGGAACAATGAAAAGAGTGATTATGACATCAGAAGGAATACAATAGATTGTCAGTCTGAGCGAAGTCGAAGACAGTCGCAGTTTTCAGTTTGTTCATGAATTCAGTTGGACTTACATGACCTAAAAGTTTTCAGATAAAGCCAAACTTAAATTTACTTATATGACTTATATGGTTTACAAAAACATAAAATATGCAATTTCAATTCTAATCTTTCTAATCGGTGGAATTTCTTTTGCGCAGGAAATTGTAGTACACGATCCCGTTGTCATCAAACAAAAAGATACGTATTATTTGTTTTGTACCGGAAAAGGAATCAGTGTTTTTAGTTCCAAAGATTTAAAAAACTGGAATCCAGAACCACAGGTTTTTGCAGAAAAACCAGTTTGGGCAGATGGCGTTGCAGCCGATTTTAAAAACCATATTTGGGCGCCGGATATTTCATTTCATAATAATAAATATTATCTGTATTATTCCGTTTCGGCTTTCGCCAAAAATACTTCGGCGATTGGCGTTGCGACCAATATAACATTAGATTCAAAAGATAAAAACTACAATTGGGTCGATCAGGGAATTGTGATTCAGTCACAGCCAAACCGTGATATGTGGAATGCGATTGATCCCAATTTGATTTTTGATGAAAATAATACACCATGGCTGGCTTTTGGTTCTTTTTGGGAAGGACTGAAAATGGTAAAACTAAATCCCGATTTAAAATCGATAGCACACCCGCAGGAATGGCATACAATTTCAAAACGAAAAAGAACTTTCGAATTACCAGATTCAGATCCCGGAGACGGCGCACTCGAAGCTCCTTTTATCTTTAAGAAAAACGGTTATTATTATCAATTTCTTTCTTGGGATTTATGCTGTCGCGGAGAAAAAAGTACTTATAAAGTTGTCGTTGGAAGATCTAAAACCGTAACAGGCCCTTATGTCGATAAAGACGGAAAACCACTCGATCAGGGCGGCGGAAGTTTAGTTGTTCAGGGCGATGAAAATTACTTTGGTGCAGGTCATAACAGCGCTTATACATTTGACGGCAAAGATTATATTTTCTATCATGCTTATGAAAAGAAGTCAAACGGAACACCAAGATTAATAGTAAAAGAAATGCAATGGGACGCAGATTTATGGCCGATTTTAAAATAGAATAATCAAAATAATGAAAAAATATACTTTCACATTCATACCAATTTTAATCGCATTTCTCGTTTTGATTTCCTGTAAAGAAACCAAAAATGATGTCGTGCAATCGAATAAAACTTCGGCCTTAAAAGCAGGTTACGAAATAGAACCTGTTAACATTCAGAATGTAAAATTAACCGATTCATTCTGGCTTCCAATTATAAAAAGAGTGCAGGAAGTTACGATTGCTTACGCCATTCAAAAATGTAACGAAGAAGGCCGTTTCGAAAATTTCTTAATCGCAGGAAAACAAAAAACAGGAGAAGTTCGAGGGCAGATGCCTTTTGACGATACCGATGTTTATAAAATTATCGAAGGCGCATCAAACACCTTAATTTCGGCTCCAAACCCGAAACTGGAAAAAGTATTAGATTCTTTAATTGCTATTGTAAAAATTGGTCAGGAAAAAGACGGTTATTTAACCACATGGAGAACCATAAATCCTGCAAAACCGCCAGCGCCGTGGGTTCCGGTTATTGAAGGTAAACGTTGGGAATCGTTGCAAATAAGCCACGAATGTTACAATGCAGGACATTTAATAGAAGCTGCTGTAGTACATTATGAGGCCACAGGAAAAAGAAATTTTCTGGACATTGCCATCAAAAATGCCGATCTGTTTGTAAAAACTTTTGGCGATAAACCAGGTCAGGTAAAAGGCGTTCCGGGACATCAGATTATAGAAACGGGTTTAATCAAATTATATCAAATTACAGGAAAAGAAGATTATTTGAAATTAGCGAAATATTTTTTAGATAATCGCGGAAACCCAAATAATCATAAATTATATGGAGAATATGCACAAGATCATATTCCGGTAATTCAGCAAAATGAAGTTGTTGGACACGCCGTTAGAGCCGTTTACATGTACGCGGGAATGACAGATATCACTGCGATGACAAAAGACCAAGGTTATACCAATGCCGTAAATAATTTATGGGAAAACATGGTCAACAAAAAAATGTACATCACAGGCGGAATTGGTTCAAGACACGACGGCGAAGCTTTTGGAGCGAATTATGAATTGCCAAATCTTACGGCCTATAACGAAACCTGCGCAGCAATTGGCGATGTATACTGGAATCACAGACTGCATAATTTATACGGAAAATCACAATATTTTGATGTGATAGAAAGAACGATGTACAACGGATTAATCTCCGGAATTTCGCTTGACGGAAAAGAATTTTTCTACCCAAATGCCTTAGAAGCTGATGGCGTTTTTAAATCAAACAGAGGTTCTTGCACGCGTCAGGCTTGGTTTGATTGTTCTTGCTGCCCGACCAATTTAATCCGATTTATTCCGTCGATTCCGGGACTTATTTATTCGAAATCAAAAGATGTTCTATATGTGAATTTGTATGCTTCAAACAATGCTTCATTCACTTTAAACAAAACCGATTTACAGATTTCGCAGCAAACCTCTTATCCCTGGAACGGAAAAATTGCCATTTCTGTAAATCCCAAAAAAGAAAGCCAGTTCACAATCAAACTTCGAGTTCCGGGCTGGGCAAGAAATGAAGTTTTGCCGGGAGATTTATATTCTTATAAAAAAGCTTCAACTCAAAAAACAAGTATTAGTTTGAATGGAGAAACATTAGCAATTCAACCTGAAAATGGATATTACATCATTTCAAGAAACTGGAAAAAAGGAGACAAAATCAATCTTAATTTCCCGATGGAAGTTCAGGAAGTAGAAACCAATTCAAAAGTAGAAACCAATAAAAATAAAGTTTCTTTAGAATACGGTCCGATTGTTTATGCCGTAGAAGAAATCGATAACAAAAACAATTTTGACAAAATAAATGTAGTATCTGGAGATACTTTCAAGGTAAAAAAGGAAGCCAATTTATTGCAAGGCGTAAATGTGATCGAGAATGAAAAATTCAAAGCAATTCCATATTATTCTTGGTCAAATCGAGGCGTTGGAAAAATGAAGGTTTGGTTAGATTATAGAGAATAGATTATAGAACATAGAGAATAGACGCAAGAAACAAGATAATGTATGAATAGAAAGTTCCGAAGGAACAATTCATATTGTAGGGCCGGATTTCAATCCGGTTAAAGATAAGTCAAAGTTTAAAAAATAAAAATCCGTTTTTATCCGCGCTTTCACGATAGTGAATCAGTGTCATCCGCGTACCATAAAACACAAATAAAATAAAAAATGAAGTCCAATTTAATTACAAAAATTACCCTTTGCGGTTTATTGCTGAATGGCATTTACACATCGGCACAAAAAAATAATCTTCAGGTTGATGTTGCAAAAACCGTAACAAAAATTCAACCGACTATGTACGGCGTGTTTTTTGAAGATATCAATTTTGCTGCAGATGGAGGCTTATATGCCGAAATGATCAAAAACAGATCATTCGAATTCCTATTTCCAATGATGGGATGGAACGAGCCAAACAGCGATCGCCACAAACTAAACCAGCAATCCGGAATTGCCAATGTGATTCAGTATTCTCAAAAAGGGACAAATCATAATTATTGTCGCGTTACAATTAATGATGCTTCTGGATATCAGTTAATAAACGAAGGTTTCAGAGGAATGGGAATCAAGAAAGATTTGAAGTACAATCTGACTTTAAAAGCTTCAAAAATATCAGGTAATATTTCGAAAATAATATTTCAGTTTATTGATAAAGACAATAAAGTTTTAGGCGAAACTTCAGTTGTTCCAACATCAAATGACTGGTCCAATTATTCAGCTCAATTAACCTCTTCAGCAACAGAAGCCAAAGCAAAATTAAAAATCACTTTTGAAGGAAACGGCGTAATTGATTTAGACAATATTTCATTATTTCCAGAAGATACCTGGGCAGGAAGAAAAAATGGACTTCGTAAAGATTTAGTACAATTATTATACGATTTAAAACCGGGATTTTTGCGTTTCCCGGGAGGTTGTATTGTGGAAGGAAGGACTTTGGCAGAGCGTTACCAATGGAAAAAATCAGTTGGAAAAGTTGAAGACAGAGAAACAGCAGTAAACCGTTGGAATATGGAATTTGCACACAGACCAGCTCCCGATTATTTCCAGAGTTTTGGTTTAGGATTCTTTGAATATTTCCAGCTTTCAGAAGATATTGGCGCTTCTCCACTTCCAATTTTAAGCTGTGGAATGGCATGTCAATTCAATACTGGAGAACTAGTTCCAATGGATCAAATCGATCCTTATGTTCAGGATGCATTAGATTTAATCGAATTCGCAAATGGCGATGCTACAACAGCTTGGGGAAAAGTAAGAGCTGATATGGGACATCCAAAACCATTCAACTTAAAATTCATTGGAGTTGGAAATGAGCAATGGGGACCAGATTATATCGAGCGTTTTAAAGTGTTTCAAAAAGCCATTAAAGCCAAATATCCAAACATCACAATTGTGTCTGGAACAGGACCTTTCCCTGATGGCGATTTTTACGATTATGGCATGAAAGAACTTAAAAAATTAAACGCTGAAATTGTTGACGAACATTATTACAAAGATCCAGCCTGGTTTCGTAAAAATGTAACTCGCTACGATAATTACGATCGTAAAGGACCAAAAATCTTCGCAGGAGAATATGCGGCGCAAAGTGTTGCCATCGCAAGCCCAGAAAACAAAAACAATTGGGAATGCGCTTTTTCTGAAGCGGCTTTCATGACAGGAATGGAGCGTAATGCTGAGGTGGTTCAGCTGACTTCTTATGCGCCTTTATTGGCTCACGTTGAAGGCTGGCAATGGACACCGGACATGATTTGGTTTAATAATTTACAATCATACGGAACGCCAAATTATTATGTTCAGAAATTATTTTCCAATAATAAAGGAACAGATTTAATCACTATTACAAAAGACGGAAAAGCAGTTACGGGTCAAAATGATTTGTTTGCGTCTGCAGTAAAAGATGTTAATTCAAAAGAAGTAATTCTGAAAATTGTGAACACAAATTCGGCTTCTCAAAATGTTTCAATTGATATAAAAGGAGCAAAATTAGATTCAAAAGGGACAGCAGTAATTTTAAAAGGAGACGGAATAAATGATGAGAATTCTTTTGAAAATCCAACCAAAATAAGTCCGAAAGAAAGCGAATTTAAAGTGTCTGGAAACAAAGTTCAATATGATTTTCCGGCTTACTCTGTTACCGTTTTGAAAATTAAGATGAAATAATCGCAATGTAATAAATGTAACACTAACATTTATTTTTTGTTTTGATCTTAAACCCTTGTTTTTATGCATTATTTGTAAAAATTCATCAGCTTATTTTTATTAAGTGTTTTTTACACACTTATGAATTATTTATAATTATATTTGTCATTATTTAAAATAAATTTCGAATGAAAAATTATGTAATAGGATTAGACTACGGAACAGATTCTGTTCGTGCGGTGCTTATAGATACTGAAAATGGGCAGGAGTTAGCATCTAATGTTTCTCATTACAAAAGATGGAAAAACAAACAATATTGTGACGCTTCTATAAATCAGTTTCGCCAGCATCCTTTGGATCATATCGAAGGCTTGGAAATTACAATTCAGAATGTTGTAAAAGAAAGTAAAGTTGACCCAAAACTGGTTCGTGGAATTTGTATTGACACGACTGGATCTTCTCCCGTGCCGGTTACAAAAGATGGAACGCCATTAGCATTGACAAAAGGTTTTGAAGAAAACCCAAATGCAATGATGGTGTTATGGAAAGATCATACTGCTATAAACGAAGCAAACGAAATTAACGAACTGGCAGTAAGCTGGGGCGGAGAAGACGTAACAAAATACGTTGGAGGAATTTATTCATCTGAATGGTTTTGGGCAAAAATTCTTCACATTGCAAGACAAGACGAAGCCGTTCGAAATGCAGCGCACACCTGGATGGAGCATTGCGATTTAATGACGTATTTGTTAATTGAAGATAAAGATTTAAAAACCTTCAAAAGAAGCCGTTGCGCAGCCGGACACAAAGCAATGTGGCACACCGACTGGAACGGATTACCGCCCGTTGAATTCTTAGAAAAATTACATCCATATTTGGCACAGCTTCGTGGAAACTTATACGATGAAACTTATACATCTGATTTAGTTGCCGGAAATTTAAGCAAAGAATGGGCAGATCGTTTAGGACTTTCTACAGAAACAGTCGTGGCTGTTGGAACTTTCGACGCACATTCTGGAGCTGTTGGAGCAAAAATCGAAGAGAATACTTTAGTTGGTGTTATGGGAACTTCAACTTGCGATATTCTGGTTGGTTCGTATGATGAAGTGGGAACAAAAACCGTTCGCGGCATCTGCGGACAAGTTGATGGTTCAGTTATTCCAGGCTTTATTGGTCTTGAAGCAGGACAATCTGCTTTTGGCGATTTATTGGCTTGGTACAAAGAATTATTAATGTGGCCGACAGAACATTTATTAGGTTCTTCATCTCTTTTAAATGATGCTCAAAAAGAACAATTAAGAGAAGAATTCAGTGACAAATTAATTGTAGAATTAACGAAAGAAGCAGAGAAAATTCCGGTTTCAGAAAGTCTTCCAATTGCTTTGGATTGGATTAATGGAAGAAGAACTCCAGATGCGAACCAAGAAGTAAAAAGCGCGATTTCAAATCTTTCTCTAGGAACAAAAGCACCACATATTTTTAAAGCTTTAGTAAACGCAATTTGTTTTGGAGCGAAGAAAATTGTAGACCGTTTTGAAGAAGAAGGCGTAAAAATCGACAGCGTGATCGGAATTGGTGGTGTTGCCCGTAAATCTCCTTTTATCATGCAGGCTTTGGCAAATGTTTTAAACAAGCCAATTAAAATTGCAGCTTCAGACCAAACTCCAGCTTTAGGAGCGGCAATTTATGCAGCGGTTGCAGCTGGAATTTATCCAAACGTAATTGAAGCAAGCCAGAAAATAGGAAGTGATTTTGACGGAGAATATTTCCCTCAATTAGATAAAGTAGCGGCTTATAATAAGCTGCTGATTGCTTATGAACAATTAAGTGCTTTTGCAGATCCAAACCTTAAAATATCGCAACATGAGTTCTCTTTATAAAGATTTAAAACAAGAATGTTACGAAGCCAATATGCAGTTAAATGCATTGAATTTGGTGGTATACACTTTTGGAAATGTAAGTGCTGTGGATAGAAAAAATGGTGTTTTTGCCATTAAACCAAGCGGTGTTCCTTACGAAGATTTAAAACCTGAAGATATTGTTATCGTCGATTTTGACAATAATGTTATAGAAGGAAATCTGCGACCGTCATCTGACACAAAAACGCATGCTTATTTATATAAAAACTGGCCAAACATTGGAGGCGTTGCGCATACACATGCAACGTATTCGGTTGCTTGGGCGCAAGCACAACAAGATATTCCGATTTTCGGAACAACACATGCCGATCATTTGACTGCAGATATTCCGTGTGCGCCCCCGATGGCAGATTCTTTAATTGAAGGAAACTACGAACACAATACCGGAATTCAGATTTTGGATTGTTTCAAAGAAAAAAATCTTTCATACGAAGAAGTAGAAATGATTCTTATTGGGAATCACGGTCCGTTTGCCTGGGGAAAAAATGCAGCAAAAGCGGTTTACAACAGCAAAGTTCTGGAAGTTGTGGCAGAAATGGCCTACCTGACTTTGCAAATAAACCCAAACGCGCCAAGATTAAAAGATTCATTAATAAAGAAACATTACAACCGTAAACACGGAAAAGATTCGTATTACGGACAGTAGAAATTTTGTTTCAAGTTTCAGGTTTCAAGTTGTTGAAACGTGAAACTTGGAACGTCAAACAAACAAAACAAAAACAATAAATAACAATTCGAGTTTTTTAGATTCCAGCAACTTGAAACCTGAAACTTGAAACAAAAAATAACAAAATGATTGACATTTCTCAAAAAGAAGTATGGTTTGTAGTAGGAAGCCAGGAATTATACGGTGAAGAAACACTTAGAAAAGTAGCAGAACATTCACAGATTATTGCAAAAGGATTGGATGCTTCGTCTTCAATTCCGGTAAAAGTGGTTTATAAAGATGTAGTGAAATCGCCTTCGCAGATTTTAGACGTTTGTTTGGCTGCAAACTCAGCTAAAAACTGTATCGGAATTATTGCATGGATGCATACTTTTTCTCCAGCAAAAATGTGGATTGGCGGATTAAATATCCTTAAAAAACCATTATGTCATTTGCATACACAATATAACGCTGAAATTCCGTGGGGATCAATCGACATGGATTTCATGAACTTAAATCAATCGGCACACGGAGATCGTGAATTCGGCTTCATCATGTCTCGTTTACGTAAAAAACGTAAAGTAGTTGTAGGTCACTGGGAAGACGAAAGAGTTCAGAAAAAATTAGGAATTTGGTCAAGAGTTGCTTTAGGATGGGATGAACTTCAAAACCTAAAAGTAGCCCGTATTGGAGACAATATGCGTGAAGTTGCCGTTACAGAAGGTGATAAAGTAGAAGCTCAAATTCGTTTTGGAGTTTCAGTAAACGGATATGATTCTTCAGATGTGACAAAGCATATTGAAAAAGTAACAGATAAAGAACTAAACGATTTATTAGCCGTTTATGAGCAATCATACAACTTAACTGATTCTTTAAAAGAAGGCGGAGCACAAAGAAGTTCTTTAGCGGAAGCGGCAAAAATTGAATTGGGATTAAGAGCTTTCCTTGAAGAAGGAGGTTTCGGCGCTTTTACAGATACATTTGAAAACCTTGGAGTTTGGAAACAATTGCCAGGAATTGCAACACAAAGATTAATGGCCGATGGTTATGGTTTTGGTGGAGAAGGAGACTGGAAAACGGCTGCGATGGTAAGAGCTTTAAAAGTAATGAATATTGGTTTAGAAGGTGGAACTTCTTTCATGGAAGATTACACGTACCATTTCACGCCACAAAAATCGTATGTTCTAGGATCTCACATGTTAGAAATCTGTCCATCAATCGCTGACGGAAAACCTTCTTGCGAAGTGCATCCATTAGGAATCGGAGGAAAAGAAGACCCTGCTCGTTTGGTATTTAATTCGCCTGCGGGAGATGCAATCAATGTTTCTTTGGTTGATATGGGAACTCGTTTCCGTTTAATTGTAAACGAAGTTGAAGCAGTAAAACCAATGGCAGAATTGCCAAAACTTCCAGTTGCACGTGTTCTTTGGGATTGTAAACCAAATTTAGAAGTTGCAGCAACAGCCTGGATTTTAGCTGGAGGAGCACACCATACGGTTTATAGCCAGTCATTGACAACAGAATACATGGAAGATTTCGCTGATATCGCGGGAATCGAATTATTGGTTATTGATGAAAAAACTACTGTAAGAGAGTTTAAAGATAGAATCAATGCCAACGAAGCATATTATCATTTGTTTCAGCACGGACTTTAATTTAGTCAAAAGACGAAAGTCATAAAGTCGGAAAGTTTTAGTTACTTTGAAGAAAAGACTTTATGACTTTACTAACTAAAAAACTATCATTTATGAATGTATTAAAACGTTGTATTTTTGGAATCGGCTTGTTAAGTCTGACGGCAATTTCAACTCAATGCAAAAACGATAAAAAAATGGATGAAGCTACAGTTTCTTCGGATAAAAAAGCAACAGTTACAATCGAAAAATCTTCTTATGGAACAACAGCAAAAGGAGAAAAAGTAGATAGTTATAAATTAAAAAACCAAAACGGGATGGAAGTTGATATCATCACTTTTGGTGGAAGAATTACAGATTTGAAAGTTCCCAATAAAGAAGGAGTTTCTGAAAATGTTGTACTTGGATTCAATTCTTTGGCACAATATGAAAAAGAAAATCCGTTTTTTGGAGCTTTGATAGGAAGATACGGAAACCGAATTGCTAAAGGAAAATTCTCTTTAAACGGGAAAGAATATCAATTAGCGATCAATAATGCACCAAATGCTTTACACGGCGGCCCACAGGGATATTTTAACGTAGTTTGGAAAGCAGATGAGGTAAAATCAGGAGAAACAGCTTCTTTAAAATTATCTTATTTAAGTAAAGATATGGAAGAAGGTTATCCCGGAAATTTGAAAGTTTTTGTAACTTACACGTTGACAAATGATAATCAGTTAGAAGTTTTATACGAAGCTGAAACAGATAAAACAACGGTTGTGAATCTAACACAGCATTCGTATTTCAATTTATCCGGAGATTTTAGCAAAACAATCTTAGATCACGAATTGACTTTAAATGCTGATAAATTAGTTCCGGTTGATGCTGATTTAATTCCAACAGGAAAATTAGATGATGTTGCGGGAACTCCTTTCGATTTCAGAGCTCCAAAATTAATTGGAAAAGACATCAATGCTAAAAATGATCAGTTAGAAAAAGGAAAAGGTTACGATCACTGCTGGGTGTTGAACAATCCTGAAAAAGGAAAAACAATCATTGCAAAAGTATATCATGCTCCAAGCGGAAGAGTTATGGAAATGACTACAGATGAACCTGGAATTCAGTTTTACTCTGGAAATTTCCTTGACGGAACGCTGCCAATGCCTAACGGCGGAACTTTTGCACACAGAACAGGATTATGTCTAGAAACAGAACATTATCCGGATTCTCCAAACCAGAAAAACTTCCCAACAACGGTTTTAAACCCGGGAGAAAAGTACAAAACTAAAACTACCTTTAAATTCTCAGTAAAGAAATAGTTTTAGAATTTGTTTATTAGTTTAATTCTCTAAGAAACCTCGGAAGTGATACGCTTTTGAGGTTTTTTGTTTTTAAGTGTTTAGGTAGCTAGCTTATTTTAATCTCGCAAAGTCGCAGAATCGCCAAGTTTTATTTTCTTTGCGTCTTCGCGACTTTGCGAGATTAATTCATTTACAGCTTAAAATCTTAACTTAGTAAAATGAAACATTCATTCAAAGCTCAATTAAACTGGACTTCAAAAAAAACAGAAGATTCTTCTAAAAGATTCTACAGCAAAAACCATCAAATTAAAATTGAAGGAAAACCAATTTTAGAAGTTTCAGCAGCAAAAGCATTCAAAGGAGATCCGGAGTTATATAATCCGGAAGATTTATTGCTGAGCAGTTTAGTTTCCTGCCACATGATGTCTTATTTATATGTTTGCTCTCAAAACGGAATAGAAGTTCTAGAATATTCAGATAATGCTGAAGCAACACTAGAAGTAAATCCAGATGGAAGCGGGCGTTTTGTTGAGGTTAGATTATATCCAAAAGTGAAAATTTCAAATCCAGATCAAATTGAATTGGCTTTAGAATTGCATCAAAAAGCAAATCAATTGTGTTTTATTGCTAATTCTTGCAATTTTCCTGTTTTGCATGAGGCGAGTTTTGTCGTAGAATAGAAAAAGATATTTAGAAAATCCTAGTGAATAAGTTTAAGAGAATCGGTGAATAAAAGAGCGTTCTTTTTCTTTATTTCGAATTCTTTATAATCAACATCTGTATATATTCGTATTTTTTCTAAAAAGCTATTTTTGAGTACATTAAACTGTTCTTCACTCATTTGATATGAAACTTCTATCCCAAGAGCTTGAGATGCATTGAAGCTTATTGCTCCACAACCCACACAAGTTACTGTAGATTTTAGATTTTTTAAAGTTATAATTTCGCCTTCTTTAGTTTTAAACATTAATTCTTGATCTTTTTCAATTGAAAAAGACTTTGTTTCAAAGCCATCATTTAATCTAAATTTCAGTTGTATAAAAAGTATGTTGTCAATTTTTGATATTCTAAAATAAGATGTTCCTTTCATTGTAGAAAAAAGCGTTTCCCAACTAGTTTTTTGGATTGATTGTTTTGTGAATTCATCTATTTTATTCTCTGTAAGTTTTTGAGAGTAAAAATTATTTAAGAATAAAATAGATATCATTATAGAATAAAAAAAGTTGTATCTCATTTTCTTTAAAGTAATAATGGGTTTAAAAATTGCGAATATAATATGAATGTTACATTTATAACAAATGTAATATAAAAACTACAAGAATATTATGGAAAACCATAACTTAAAAAAGATTTTGTATTTAAAACAGAAGAATGTTTATAATAAAACAGACCTAAAAGGCTATAATTAACTGCCTGTTGTAAACTATAAATTGAAAAGAAAATTTTTAAATCTCAATCGAGATAAAAATAAAAAAAACCTCTTCTGTTAAGAAGAGGTTTTTTGTACCCTTTACCGTTGAATTGTCGAATTTATTTATTGAAGATTTGAAGAAATTGGCACATGCTTATAAATCTCTTATTGATAAATAAACTCAAATATTTGATTTTAATATATGTCGTAATCATTTTCTAATTTTTCACTTATATCGGATTCATTTGGTATACTAGTATACATGCAATTTATAGAAACATCTGCATCTTCTGGTTTCTCTCCATCTTCAAAATATGCTTCTAGTGAAATTTCAGCTGTTTGAGTTGTTGCCATTGAAATCTGTCTTTGTGCTTTTTCAACGAAATAATATTTATCATCTTCCTTATCATAGCTACTAAATGAATAATCATTGTATATTACCTCAGCCGTAAAAGCTATATCGTAATCTAACTGGAAAATATACTCACCAGACGGCGGATTTTCTTCAACTAATAGAGAATCATGAAGAATTGTTTCTTCAATTTTTATGTTAGATATCTCAATTTCGAAACCAATTTCATCCAATATTTTATCAATAAATTTTTCGTTAATTTTTTCAATTATATATTTTTCGTTGATTTCATAAATTGAAGTAATCCATACGATTTCATCTGTTTGATATTGTTTGTTAATTTTATCAAGCATTATTTTAATATTCGAAATTGTAATAATCTTGTCAGATACATATCTTTTAAAGTCATTATCATCACTTATTACATAAATTTCTTCATTTTCTTGCTGACACCAATTTTCTATTGCTGATAATACGATTGCATCTGGAAATTCATATTTTTTTTTACCTGAACTGAAAGGTGGTTTTTGATTGAAATAACTATCTACAACATCAGATATGTTTGCAAGATTGAAAGGTATAAATCTAACTTTACCGTTTTTTATAAAAGTTTCTAATTCCACTGAAAGTTCTTCAAAATTTAAATTTACTTCCAGTTTTGGTAAATCGAAGTATGGTTTAAAACTTTCTAAATTTTTTAAGATTTTACTTTTGTTTGATATTATTTTTTTAAAATTATTGATATCCTGCTGAGCATTCAACAAATTTTCTTTAATGTTGTTTTGTATCTCATGTTTTGTTATTTCAGTTAAATATAAATTGACAGTTTCTCGCTTACCAAACTCACTCAAACGCTCTAAATTTTTATTTTGAAAAAAATTATTCGAAACAAAAACTTCTGTATCTATAAATATATTTCTTGTTTTAAGCATATTTTTATTATAAACTAATGAAATTCTAGACTAAATATAGTGTGTAAATTTCATAGTACTTTATATTTACTTCAATTTCATTTTAAAAACAGGTGTTTATACTTGCTTTTAAGTCAAATTAGAAAATTATTATTGTTGATTTTAATGAAATGTTTTTAGATTATGGTTTTCCGTAGTGCAGTGAAAATTTTATTAGTGTTATTTGTTTTCTTATATACAACACTAAAAAGATGTGTTTTATTTGTTTTTTGATAATAATTTCTAATGAAACATTGTTTAATGGTTAAAATTGTAAGAAATAGTCGTTTATATTAGCATTTAAAATATAATATCAGTTTATGGGGGCAGAAGAAGTTAAATTAGAAATTTTATCGAATAATAAAGAATCAAAAGGTAAGACTACAAGAGAAAAAGTAAACAATACATTAACTGAAGAGTTATTTTTAGGTATATGTGCGCCTATTGGCTCAATGAAAGATGAAGTCATAGACTCATTGAAGCAAATTCTAACTGAAGTTTATCATTATGATGTTGAAGTAATAAAACTTAGTAATTACATTGAACAATATAGAACAAAAGAAATTGAATTTATACCTAAAATTACTGAAGCATATTCAATTCTTCGAGATAAAATAGAACAGGGAAATGAAATAAGAAAAGTTTACGATAATAAATCTATTTTGGTTGAACTTGCAATTCAGGATATACATGTTTCGAGATTGAAAGATGGAAAAAAAATTGGTGAAGAAGGAATTCCAGCTATTACAGATTTAAAAACTAGAAGGAAATGTTATATATTTAATTCGATTAAAAACAAAGAAGAACTCTTACTTTTAAGAAGAATCTATACGGATAATTATTATCAGTTCAGTATTTTTTCACCTCTGGATGAGAGAAAAAATAATTTATTTACAAAAGCTTTGTCTTTACCAGAAATTGATGAAATAGTTGATATTGATGAATATGATAATAATGAATTTGGTCAAAATGTTAGAGGAACATTTACAGATGGTGATTTTTTTCTTAGAGTATCAAATGAGAATATAGATAATTTGAATGAAAAAATTGAAAGATATTTACATTTAATTTTTGAAAGTAAAATCATAACTCCGACAATTAATGAAACAGCCATGTATTCTGCAAAGTCTGCATCAGGAAATTCAGCCTGTTTATCAAGGCAAGTTGGGGCGTCTATTACTGACAATTTAGGAAATCTAATTTCAACAGGATGGAATGATGTTCCAAAATTTGGAGGAAATTTATATAGAGAAGGTGATTTAGTTGATGATAGGTGTTACAACAAGGGTTATTGTAGTAATGATGACCATAAAGATTCTTTAGTTGATAGTATTATTAAATCTTTAAATAGCGATGATGATATTAGAAAATTATTAAGTGATGAAGAAGGATATCCTGTTATAGAAATTACTGAAAAAATAAAAAAGACATTAAGAGGTTCTAAAATTAAAGATTTAATAGAGTTTTCACGTTCTGTTCATGCAGAAATGCATGCAATAATATCTGGTAGCCAGCTTTCAGGTTCTAAAATGATTGATGGAAAACTTTTTTGTACAACATATCCCTGTCATAATTGTGCAAGACATATTATTGTAGCAGGAATAAAAGAAGTTTATTATATAGAGCCGTACGTAAAGAGTTTATGCTTAACTTTACATGAAGATGCTATAACTGAGGACGAGAATTGCAATGAGAAAGTAAGAATTTTAATTTTTGATGGAGTAGCTCCAAGGAAATATCTAACTTTTTTTACTAACTTCGCCGAGAGAAAAAAAGATGGTAGAACATTAAATTTAGATTTGACAAAAATAAAGCCAAAAATATCTAAATCATTACAAGCCTTGCCTACATTAGAACAACAAGCTATTCATTCATTAAGAGAATGTGGATTAATTAAGGATGTGGATTAATTAATTATTTAATATGGAAGAAAAAAACAAAGTTCAATCAAGTAATTCTCAATTATCAAATGAGTTTACAAAACCATTAGCAAATGAAAAAATGTTTCAAGCAGAAATGGGGAAGGTTATTAGATTATCTGAACATGGTTCTCTAGATAAATCTAAAATTGATTATTCAAAACTAGTTATAAAAAACACAAAATCATTTTAATACAAAAAACACCTCAATTGAGGTGTTTTTTATTTATCTATTATTAAATGATTAATTTTTTCTGTTGATTAAATAATTCAATTCCTGTAACGTCAGCATATCTTTCGTTTAATTTTTCTCTTAGATTAAAAAGTCTGCGTTCAGAAGAATCAACAATTTGAGAGAATAGACAGATTTGGACTTTACCAATTTCTACTTTATTTTCATTTTCAATTGACTGAATGGGTTGTACTTTTTCACTAAATGATTCCCCAACTACATACGCATTAATATATGGACTGCCAATTAATGTTCCACAGTTTACAAAATCTTCAACGTAACCAACAGCTTGATTTCTTTCATCTCTACCTAGTTTGAATCCTCCTCGTTTTAATTCAATAATTAAAACTCTCTTTATTGCGCTTAGTCCGTTTTCATGGTCAAAATCTGTTGTTGCTGTAATGGAAAATGTTGAATCTCCGATTACAACTATATCGGGTCTTTTTCTGTTATTATTAAAGATACTTTTATTAATTTTTTTACCAAATACTTTTTCAACTGTAGTTTGGAGTTGATTGTTTGAAGAGTATTCAGGAGAATCATATTCAGGACCGAAAATCCATCGGGCACTTGCTACTAAAGGGTGAAGTACATGAAGCTCATCAACAGTAGAATCGTTTGATAATTTTCTGATAGCTTCAATTACCGAAATCCTTTTATCAATTTCGTCAAGAACTGTTAGAGCATCTTTTATACTCCAATTCTCAAGTAATTTATTTAATCCATCAATATCTTCACTTGAAAGTGTAGAGAGTTTTATTAAAAGTTCATTTCCACTTCTTGTTTTTTCAAGATTTAGGACAGTATCTAAAGCTAATGAAATTGATTCTTCTCTTGCAGTTGGGCTTGATATTGAAATGTGTTGGATTGCTTCGTTAAACTCATATTTTGCTAATGGACTCAAATCATTATACTGTTTTTTATATAGATTTCTTATTTGAGAAGTAGTTTCTTCAATATTTTCTTGAGCAATTTTATAAAACATTTTTTGTACTTCAGTATTTATAGCTTCATAAATCGATTCAAGCTTGTCATTTTTTTTGAAACCTGTCCAATCTTCTTTTATGAAATCAGCTAAATCAGTACTTTCAACAACTACAGAATATCTTTTAGCTTCTTTTGAACGCCCATCTAAAACCATTATATTGCCCAAAATCCAAGATGGCTCACCAATAAGTCTTCCTCCTTGCCAAATAGCAATGCCTTGATATAGTGTAGATTTTCTAGATTTTTTGGAATCAATTAAATTTATTTGAAGCTTTATATCGTTTACTTGTATGGGACTTGAATCTACTAATCCTTTATGTTGTTCTAGTTGAATTGTTTTTTTATTGATAGATACAAAAAATTTTGGGTCATGTAGAAAACGGGCAGAAATAACGTCTAAAATTATATCAGCATTTGGGAGGTTTTTTTGCACAATAACCTCCAAAGTTGTGCCTGTTTTATTAGATTTTTTAAAAGATTCGTCTTTAATAATAAAGGGTTGTTTTTCGCTTTCAGTAGTAAGGATAAAAGTTGATTCGATACCGTTTTTATAAGTAATTACTTGATATTCTGTATTGAAGCAAAGCATTCCATGTCGCCCAATTCCATTACGACCATATGCAAATCTTTTTAAATCTACTCCTTTTGGGAACTCTACCATTTTACCTTGATGACGGAGTCTATTGTAACTTAATTTCATCCATCGAGCATAGAATTCATCCTTTGTTAATCCTGAACCATTATCTTTAATTGTAAGTTTTTGACCTTTTTCGCTAGGAATGAAAATATCAACTTGTGTTGCGCCTGCATCCCATGCATTAGCTACAAGTTCTGTAAGTGCAACTTCTGGTTGTGTTCCTAAATTACCAAGCGTTCGAATCAAATAATCTTCTTCAAATAAGGAGCCTTGGATAAATTCATTTTCATTCATGATTGTTAGGTCTTTTGTATAATAGTTATTGTTCTAGTCTTTTTAAAATAAAACTATCTTAACTCAGAGTAAAACGAAGTTATTAAAAAAGGAGCTCTTAATTTTATTTTAACTTCGAAAATTTTCTTACATCAAAATGTTAAATATAATTTAATTAAGCGTTTCGTAGTTATTCTGAACATCCTTTAAAAAAATAAGAAAACCTAATCTCACTTTACTAACGAATCAAGAAAATCCGAATTTTTAAGTAATTCTAGTTCTAAAATACTTTGCCAATAATTATATCCAAAAAAACTCCGATTTAATTCAATCGTCTCTTTAGCAGTTATTATAATTTCGTCTAATGGTAATTTACCTATAAATGGTTTTAGAGAATTTTGAAATGCAGGAATTACTTTATCATTAGAGTCGGAAAATCTTTTAGTTAAATGTAAGCTTTTATAATGACTTTCGATAATATTAAACAAGGTTGTATCAATATTATTTGGGTTTTGAACAGTAAAATCTGTTATGAATGTATTGTCAACAAAAGAAACTTTAACGAAAAGATACTGTAAATTAGGAAGAATATCTAGATAAAGATTAAGGAATATTCTTTGTCCATTTTTAAACCAGTATTTTCCTTTTGAACTATTACAAACTGAACAGCTAGGAAAAAGATTAAGAGGATTTACAACAAATTCTGTAAACTCTTCTTTAGGAAGTACGTGGTCGAATGAACTGACCTCCCCAATAGTGCAATTTTGGCATGTATTAATCACTCTATTAGTGGCGGTCGTTGTTATACCTTTTTTAAATTTTTGTATTATACTGCTTTTAAATGAGTATAAACTTAATAAGTCTAATTTATTTTGGTCCACATAACCATGAGCTTTTAATGATTCCAAATCATTAGTATCGAAATTGTTTTTATAGGATTCATATAAACTTTTAATTTCATCGTTAAGGGCTAGGAGGCGATTCCGAATTTCAGGGTCTTTTTCCATTGCTCGCTTAGACCGCACAATATTTTGATGAAATGAAAAAGATTCATCCTTGTTATAGAAGTTTAAATTTTTCATGATTTAAGCTTACTTTTTATATATAATCTTGCATTTAGACTTAAAGGAGAGTTGTCAAATTGAATTAAATCTAGGATTTCATCATACTTTTTTCCATTTTCAATCTGCTCATCGATTATGCGTTTATATTGTTTTTGTATTTCTCTGTTTCCGAAAACATCATCTGTCAATGTATTTAAATTTTCACCAAATGATTCAATTCCTATTCTTCGTATGTCAGGGGTATTTCCATTTCTTTCCATCACGTAAACATTTTTAGAAAGAAGTTCTTGAATAATTAATGGTGAATGTGTTCCAATAATACAATAAGATTGAAATTCATCAACTAATTCATAAATCGTATTTATTAATTGTGAAATAGCATTAGGATGTAAATGCGTTTCAGGCTCATCATATAGAATTAAAGAGTCAAATCGTATGTTTGCAGTTATTTCTGTAATAATGTATAATAAAATATTTTGCCCTGAACTTAAATAATCCTTTACTTTGTTAAAACCATCAATATCTACTCTATATTGATTATTGAATGAGGTTATCGATTCTTTTTTTATCAAAAAAGAATTTACAATATCTTCTTCAATAAAGTTCAAAAGAATTGTACGCCATTTGTTGATTCTCTCTAAGGATTCGATTTTTTTCCATGTATAGTGAAATCTCAAAAGTAAACCTTGCTCGCTAATATATTTTCCTTTTTCATTTTTCAGGCCACAGTATACATAATTAAACTTACTAGTTTTTAAGGGAATTTTAAATCTATCAAATATACTATATGAAACAGAAATCATTTTACTAAAAAGAGGAACTCTTGGTGAAAAAAATGATGAATTGTTTTGTGCAATATTTAGGGGTAAAGAGGTCAAAAGTTGTGTTTTACCTGTTCCATTCTTACCAATAATTGCATAAATCCTATTTGCTAAAATTTTATTATTGTCAAATTTAAATGAAATGTTTACAGATTCTTTAGAATATTTGGGAGTAAAATTATATTCAAAATGAAATAGATTATTTAAATCATAATTTAATAATTGATATTTAATTAATCGAAGTGTTCTTTCCGCATAATCATATCTTATTAGAGAATTTTTAAAACGATGATTTTTTTCAAAATCTTCTAATTTAGTTGAGAAAAAAGCACAATCACAAAGGGCAAATAGAATGTCTTCAAAATTATTTGGAAAAAAATCTTTTAATCTTTTGTAAAATTCTTCTTTTTGACCCAAACTGCAAAAATCATTTGCAAGACTATAAAATTGCAGAGGAATAACCTCTATTGTTTCTGCAATATCTTTCACCATTATTTTTATTTCACCAATTACGTTGGTAAAACTATCTTTGATATAATATAGGTAAAAAGTCGTTCTACTACTATAATCATCCCAATAATTTTCTCTGAGCAGAAAAAATTCAGAATGTTTTATGGAATTAATATTGTTTTTCTCACCAAGTTTAAAAACAACAAAAGGAATAGAGTTTTTTTTAATCTCAATTGGAATATTATCGACTTCTTCTAGTGGATAAATGTGATAAATAGGAATACCTCCATTTGCATAATCATATATTGATAATTTTAGTTTATCAGCTTCTAATTTCAAGTTAAATTCAACTACATATGCTATTATTTCGTCCTCATCCTTTCTATATTCGGGTAAAAGAAATGTGTGTATTAGAGTAATAAATTTTTCATCATCATCATATACTTTTAAAATCTCAACAAACAAGTAATAAAAATCCCAATCGTTATTGTTTATCATATGTTGATAAATATCCCCTTCAGCATTGGTATAGCGAGAATCTGTTGAAGGCATCTCCTTTAAATTCCAAATTTTATTCAAAAAATCGAATGTTCCTTCCGAATATCTAGTTTCATTTTCACTTAAGAAATCGGTTCTGCTTTCAATAATGATTTTAAGTATTTCTTTTTTGGAATTTATAGATAATCTCATTTTTATCAATTTTATCCAAATATATAAAATATCAATAATAAAGATTGATTTACATTTATGACTAATAAATTGAAATAGTTTCTTAAGAATTTAAAAACTATCCGACTATATTCAGTTAATTAAAATAACTGATTTACAAATTGATAGAATTAATATTTTTCATAACTTCATCTCCAAAACTTTACTTAATACAACTTAAAAGATGAAAATATACTTTACTGATTTTTTTAATATTGAGTGTTCAAAACTGGAAGACTATGGTGCCTTTAATATTTCTTTGATAAATGATTTGCCATTGTTTATTGACCCTTTTTTGCTTTTTGGAAGTAAAAAAAGTGAATATAAGGAATTACATAACCAGATTTTAAAGTATTTAGTTTTTTTAAAAGACAAATCAGAAATAGGTGTTACCAATATTGGAGAAATAAGGTCTTGGTATTTATTTCCTGAAGTAAAACAAAATTGGTTTGGTTATAGTAAAGTTGGTAATGGAGGAAGTGGGCTAGGCGAAAAATTTGCTAAATCATTTTCAAGTTCCATGCATATTGTCTTCGATGATTTAGGAAAAGAAAAAATAACTCAGTCTTCTCATTTAGAAAAAGCTTGCCTTTTTGAAATTGGTGTTGGTAAAGATAATATAAGTGATTTCACAACTAATCTAACGAAGGAATTTTTACTTGATTACACGCAAGAATTTGCAGTCCGAAATGTTGACGAAAAACTATTAAGAAAAGTTAATGTTGATAAAGTATATTTCGATTATGAGCTTGAGAGGTGGATGCCAAAAGAATATGTTTTACCTTTCATTTTTAATGATTATGTAATATTAACTCCAAGAGATATTTTAACTAAAGATGACAATTGGATAAATAGTAACGATTTAAGAGGTGATTTTCGGAGTATATGTAATAGTATATCCAATGACCAATTAAAGCATGAAATAAATAATTATTTTACAAAATCATTACCAAAACATGCAGGCAATAAGAGAAATACACAGAAAGAAATTTCATTGGCAGTAATTGAAACAGTAAAAAAATATCCTGAAATAATAAAATATTACGTTAAATTAAAAGAAGAAAATAAAGAGGGAGCAAAAAAGATTTCAACTAAGAAAGTACAAGAAACGGAATCTAAGTTTATAACTCAAGTTCAAAAATTTGTGGAAACTCTTCTAGAGAAAACTGATTTTTATAGCATTGATAAAAATGGTTCCTATGAAGAGGCAAAAAAGAGATTACTGTTTTTAAAAGATGTAATTGAGAATAACGATGGATATCGACTATTTTATATTAATCATCAGCCAATTAAGAGAGAGGAGGATTTACAGATTATATATCGCCTGACATGGTTCGCAACTGACTACGATGTTAATAGAGAATCTAATAACGGAAGAGGACCTGTAGATTATTCAATATCAAAAGGTTCAAACGATAAAACCTTAATTGAGTTTAAACTTGCATCGAATTCAAAGCTTAAACAAAATTTAGAAAAACAAGTTGAAATTTATGAAAAGGCAAATAAAACTAAAGATTCAATTAAAGTAATTTTATATTTTGATATACCAGAATACAACAAGGTAATTAAAATACTTAAAGAGCTAAAAATTGATAAGTCGCCAAACATAATATTAATAGATGCGGGTAGGAAAAAATCTGCATCAAATGTAAAATAAATGGCTATAACTGACAAAACTAGAAAAAGCCTTTGGGCAAAATCAGGTAACAGATGTTCTATTTGTAAAACAGAACTTTTTAATGATGGAGTAGAAAAAAATGAATTTAATATTGGAGAGGAATGTCATATAATCAGTAGTAAATCAAATGGGCCAAGATATAAGCCAAATATCAATGACTACGACCTTTTTAATAATCTTATTTTACTTTGTAGAAATCATCATAAAGAAATTGATGAGTTAACAGAAACATATACTGAAGACATTCTTAGATATATGAAGTTAAACCATGAAAATTGGGTAAAATCTACAATTAATGATGCAATTGACAAGGAAAAGAAGAATAAACCAAGATTAATTAGTAGAATTACTTCAGGTAAAGAATTACTGACAGTCATTTCAGATTCGCATGGCTATCGAACAGATTATGATGATATAGATAATAAAGAAGAGGCGGAATACATTGGGAGTATTTTTCAAGAACTAGTTGATTATGGTGATATAAGCAGTATGGTAGAAACGTATGATAAGATTCAAATGGGATTTCAATTAAATGAATTATTAAAAGGATTAGAAGATAGAGGTTATTTTTTGTTTGGAGAAAAAGGAATTGAAAAGTGGAAATTTGGAGATGGTACAAGTGACAATTGGAAAGTGGCAACACTCATAATAAAAAAGAAAGATAGTAGCGAAATATTAAAAGTCGATTTAGATGAAACTAATGAGTTATAGAAAAAAATAATAAATAATGGATAGTAGAGATTCTCTAATAATAAGCTTACAGAATAGAATTATTCTTTTAGAAAAACAACGAAAATCAGACAGTACAGTTTTAAATCTAACTACGCACACAATAAAAGAAACACAAAGTAGATTAACAAATTTGGAAAAGAATAATGATTCACTATCCAAATCAGATTACATTAGTATATTTTCAGTTTTAATATCTTTAATTTCTGCAATTTGTATAGCTTCTTATTTTGTTTATAATGTGATAAAAAAGAAACAAATATTAAGAAGACAATTTTTGAAAGGCTCTTGGGCTTCCGAAGGAGATATTATTAACCCGCAACCTATGCCTTATCTCTCTTTTGTAATTGACGTAGATATGGATGATGGAGAAATTACAGGTACATTTTATCCCAATAATGAATCTTATCCATCTGTATTGTCCGTAAATGGAAAATTAAGATTAAAAAAAGCCAAAGTTCAAATTACTCATATTAGTCAAGGTAAACTTATAATTATGGGCATGGCAGAATTAAAAATAAGAGGTAAACTATTATACTGGAAAACTATTTCGGGAGATGAGGAATTATTTCCTAAATTATCTTATACATGGAAAACGGATTCTAATCCTGATTTGTATTAAATAGAGCTATTCATAAAAGAGTAGCTTTTTTTGTAATTATTATTTAGCAATCTGTTTATTAGTGTTATTCGTTAGAAACTGAATTTAATTCAAAATTAAATATTTCGCTCGGAGTCACATTTAATGCTCTGGCAATTTTAAATATAGTACTTACAGTAGGATTTATTTTTATAGTCTCTATTCTTGCAATCTGTGATAAAGTTATTTCGGAACGATACGCTAGTTCTTCCTGCGATATACCTTTTTCAGAGCGTATTTCTTTTAGTCGCTTTGCTAGCGACTCTAATCCTTCTTGGTCGAAGATTAGTTTTCTGGATTTAGTTTCATCTTTTTTCACTTCATCAAAATGAAGATTTTAATAACAGAATTATTATAGCACTTGTGCTATAATTTGTATATTTGTGTTATAAATCAAAAATGACCTTCAAAATAATTTAACCTCTATTCTATGAAAAAAACTTTAGCATTAGGAATTATAATTATTGTATTTAGTTGTAAAAAAATAGAGCCATCAATTTCAAAAACGCAACAAGAAGAAGTAAGAGAAAGCAAAAAATCAAGTGGGATTGAAGACTCTAAATCTAATGTTGGGAGTGAGATAATAATTTTTAAAAAAGTTGAATGTGTCGATGATTGTTACTATCTGTTCATGGATGAAAAAGGTAAAGACGTGATAATTTATCTTCCAGATTATTGTGAATACAACTTTGATGACGGAAATTATATTGGTAGAAAATTCAAAATAACGTATGATTTGCCAAAAGTTACAGATGATAATGTCTTAGCGAAATCAATAGAATTATTAAAAACAAATGAAGTTCAAGTAAATTCTTCCCTCTCTAAGAAAACGTTCGCAGAAATTAGAAGTTTAATAATATCTGGAAATAAAAAAAATATGATTCGTCAAATTGGGGAACCAAATGAAGAGTATTCTGCTCATGATTTTCTTAAGAAATATTATAATTGGAAACCAGTAAGTGTTTACACTTCTCAAAGACCCATCGGAATCAATGTTTTCGTTTACAATGGAATTGACAATACAGACCGCCAAATTTTGGTCATTTATAATTTTGAGAAAAGCCAAGTAACTGAGATTTTGTATACATCGGATGTAAAATCGTTTGAAGATATCTGTATTCACTAAATGATTATTACCAAAATATTATCTGCTATAAATTTAACCAAAATGAGAAAAATTATTTTAAGCTTACTGGTAATGGGCTCTGCAATTTTACATTCCCAGAGCAAAGATTCAGAAGCAAAAGAATTTGAAAGTGCTATGAGCCAAATGACGGTATCAGCAATGGATACTTTTATATTATTGCATCCTGAAAGTGAGTTGAAAGATAAAGCTGTTCAGTATAGGGATTCATTGGCACTCCCTCAAGAAGGAGCAAGCTATTACCGATTTTCAGAGTATGTGGAAAGATATCCTAATTCAAGATTTTCGGCTTCAATAATTGAAAAACTTCCAGACATGGTCGATAGAGATTTGCATTTTCAAGATTCATTTCATTCGACAATCGAACTATTAAAGCATTTTGTTACTTTATATCCTACTGCGCCAGATATAAAAAAAGTAAAAAAAGATTTAGAGCTTTACTACGCACGTTCATTGAGTTATAAATTCAATATTGAGGAATACAAAGATTTTAGAAAATTATTTCCAGAAAGCAGATATTACTACAATAATACAACAAAAAAGATGGCTAAGAAATATGACCCGAAAGAATCGCCAGCCGCTACATATTAATTGTTCCTAATGAACCCAGAGTAGCACGTGTACACTGATGAACCCAAATTTAAGATAATAAATTTTTCGAGCCCTCCTCCTCCCGTAGTTTCGCCTTTTTATTATCAATATCGACATTTTTTCTTCCAGTTACCTCTCTTACTAATGCAAAGAAAACGCCATTACAGACCTTCATTCGATAGTGTAAATTTGTTATAGTATATTTTGCAAAGCGATGTATAGCTGTGTCATTTTGATACAATAATTTATCAGTTAAAAAAATATTTTTTGAAAAAAAAGTCCTAAAAAGCTACACTTTTAGACTATCTGTAGTATTTATTATTGAAGATGCTTGATTTAATACCTTGTAAGGAGTTCTTGTATCTAATCAATAACAAAATATTAACAGATATATTAAGATGGTATATGAGAATATAACAGAATTTAAAAGAAGCACTAAAGTAAGCAAAAGTAAGATATACAGATTCTACAAAAAGAATGAAGAACTGTTTGCAGAAACTAAATTGAAAAATGGGAAAAGATTATTTCCAATTGGTCACATAAGATACTTTGACAGTGAAGTAATGTTTGATGAAAATAAAATCCTGAGACAAGAAAATCACTCTATGAGGAATCTTATTGATTGTTTGTCCGACAAAAAAAGTTTGGCACATTCGCTCTGGGAAAAGGAATGGAGTTTTTTCTTTACAGTGGCTTACAAACTGGAACGCAAGAAAGCAAGCTGTTTTAAGCAGATGCATGGTCTTTATGATTTCTTGCTTGAGAAACATGGCAATTCTACGGAATTGAGATTGTTTTTTACAACGGAACCATTTACCAATAGAACTGGATATCATAATCATTTTGTAATCCATATTGAGAATAAAAGATTATACGAACAGATTACTGATGATATTAGAGATTATTTCCACTATGACAGAATTGACTTTTCAGTATATGACCGATATAAAGCAGGGCTTTTTTATATGACAAAAGAAGGTCTTTCTGGAGAGGATTGGGATATTTTAATTGATTCAAACAAATAGTAACGATGAAAATAATAGTGACCTTATCTCAATTGAAAATGATTCTTAAAACAGAAAAATTAAAATTTCCGATAAGTTACAAAGGAAGAAACTTTAAAAGCAATGAACTGGAAGAACTTTCCCAATTATTACTATCAAAAGAACGAGGTTAGCAACCTCGTTTTTTTGATCATGTTATATTCAAAAAAACATGTATGTCCAGGAAAATCAGGATTTTTCTTGTTTAATTCAAAATAGACCTGGACTTTTGGAGTGTAATAAATCACAAACGGACGTTTAAGATTTAAATCAGTCAAACATTATGAAAAAATTTGTAGCATATTATAGAGTCAGCAGAAAAGAACAAGGTATTTCTGGATTAGGGCTTTCGGCTCAAAAAAGTTCAGTTGAAAAATATGTGGCTTCACAAGATGGAATTATCTTAAAGGATTATACGGAGATAGAAACTGGTACGAATAAACGTGAACGTATTGAAATTCATAATGCAATCGAATTAGCTAAAAATGAACGTGCAATTCTTGTAATTGCCAAATTAGATAGATTAGCTAGAAACGTAAACTTTGTAAGCTCACTCATGGATGCAGGAGTTGAGTTTGTAGCTGTGGATATGCCTTCAGCTAATAATTTTACAATCCATATATTTTCAGCACTTGCTGAACAAGAAGCTAAATTAATTAGCTCTAGAACCAAACTTGCACTTGCTGAGTTAAAAAAGAAAGGAGTTAAACTAGGAAGTCCTAAAAATTTGACCAATGATGCTAGAGCAAAAGGAATCGAGCGTATAAAGAGTAACGCAATCAACAATGATAGAAATCGTCAAGCTCAATCAATAATATTGAATTGTAAAGAAAAAGAAATGAGTTACAGAGAAATCGCAGACTATCTTAACAAACTAAATTTCAAAACGAGAAACGGAAATCAATTTTATGGAGCAACAGTACTTCAATTGTATAAAAGAGCGTTGAGTTTAGTTGCTTAAAAGAGCGATTTTAAAATATTAACAGAATATTAACAATTGAAATTTTCTTAGATTTTAATTTTTATAGTTTTGATTTTCAATATCTTAAGTCTTTATCTTAGATAAGATTTAGTTTAAACAAGAAAAAACTTTCATTTTGTTGAAAATCAGTGTTTTAGTAATCGTAAAGGCTTGGAAAAACTTTATTTCAGGAGTATCTTTGTAGTAGAAATTTATCGATAGAAATCTACTTGCAAGACAAAAGGCACCCTGTTCACAATAAAGGGATGAATCTACAAAAAAAGGCAATGTTGTAAAGCTAACAACTAAGCCAAAATCACATAAAATATCTCAAAGTTCTTTATTCGGTTTAAAACCCGAAAGGGGATATCTATGTCAAAAAATTATCTTCCGCCCAAATAAAAAAATGAGATGGGTGTCAGAGTGAAAAAGTGATAAGTATTACTGAATGCAAAAAGAAATTAAATAGAAATGGTATGAAATACACAGATGAAGAAATAGAATTAATCAGAAAGGTGCTTTATAAACTCGCTGAGGTGTATCATTTAAATCAAACTAAAAAATAAACAGATGATTAAAAAAAGTGTAATTGTGAAAAATAGTGATTCAGAAATAAAACAGATGAAAAAGGATTATCGAATGACTGTCATTGAGCTTATTAGTATGATACAATCGAAAGGACTACTAATTCCAACAGAAATTATTTTAGACAAGTATGTGGAACGAGAGATTGTTTTATTCGATGATAAGTTCTTTCTGATAGTAAGGGTTTTCGATAAAATTTTCGGATTACTTCTATATACGGAACTATATGTTTTTGATACGCACAAAAAAGCTCAGGGCTTTTATAATAGATTAATAATCAAATTGAATAAACAATAATTAACTAAACAATAAAAAAATAAATAATATGAATGTTATAATATATTGTCGTGTAAGTACAGATGAACAAGCACAAAAAGGATTTAGTCTTGACTATCAAGAAGACTCATTAAAATCATTTTCTGAAAGAATGGGATATAATGTTGTTAAAATATATCGAGAAGACCATTCGGCTAAAAACTTTAATAGACCAGAATGGACAAAATTAAAGACCTACTGTAAGAATAATAAAAAGATTGTTGATAAAGTTCTGTTTGCTAAGTGGGATAGGTTCTCAAGAAATATTGAGCAGGCACTTAAAGTTATAAGAGAATTTGATTCTATGGGAATTGAAGTGAATGCATCAGAACAATATTTAGATATTGCTAATCCAGATAATAAGATGGTTTTGTCTATTTATTTAACGGCGGGTGAAGTGGAAAGAGATAAAATATCAAGTAGAACGATTACGGGTACTTATCAAGCGAAGAAAGATGGTTATTTTCCAGGCAAAGCTCCTTATGGGTATGACAATTACAGAGATGAATCCAAAAGGTCTACTTTAAAGCCAAATCAACAAGCAGATTTAGTTAAAAGAGCATTTAATGAAGTAGCATTGAATATTGAGTCTGTTGAATCTGTAAGGAAAAAACTGAGGCAACATGGATTAATGTTGAAAAAAAGTGCATTTAGTCAGATGCTAAAAAATAATGTATACATTGGAAAAATAAATGTTCCTGAATTTAAAAAAGAATCAGCTACAGTAGTCGATGGTAAACATGAACCTTTAGTCGATTTGGATACTTTTAATAAAGTACAGAATGTTTTTAAAGGGAAAAGATGGCATAACACAAAGCCAAATCATAAAAATTTTGATTTTCCGATGCGTGATTTTTTGACTTGTGAAATTTGTGGGGGACAAATAACGGGAAGCAAATCTACAGGGAGAACTAAGAAATATGCTTACTATCACTGTAGAAATAAATGTCAGACAAGAGTTCGTGTTGAGGAAGCGCATATCAAAATTTCAAGTATTTTATGTGGTCTACAAATTAATCAGAACATAAAAGAGCTATTTGCAGAAGTTTTAAAAAAATCTGAATCTCAAATTAGTGGAGATAGAGATAATCAACTTAAGATTAAAATAGAGCTTCAAAAACAACTTAATTCTCAAATTGAAGATGCTGAAGATTTGCTATTGAGAAAAGATATTGATAAGGAAAGATTTGATAAAATCATTGAGCGTATTAATGGAAATCTTAGCGTTGTTGAAGATGATATAGAGATTTTAAGGACTAAAACAGATTCTATAAGAGCTTATGTTGATTCGGGTTTAGAATTACTAGGTAACTTGGATGAATTCTTTCTTAATGAGGATTATAATGGAAAAAGAATTTTGGCAGGTTCAATTTTTACTCAAAAACTAATCTTCGGAAATGAAAATTGTCGAACCACTCAAGTGAATGAGGTAATTGAGGTTCTTACTAGGAATATCAAGGCTTCAGAAGGTATTAAAAAACGAAAAGCCGTCAAAAATGACAGCTTTTCCGTTAATGTACCCGGAGCCGGAGTCGAACCGGCACGGTTTCCCACAGGTGTTTGAGACCAGCGCGTCTACCAATTCCGCCATCCGGGCGTAGCAGACGAAAAAACAATCATAAATTGATCATTTTAACGCAATAGAATGAGAACAAAAACGTGACCATCCCTTTAACACGGTGCAAATGTAAAAAATAAAATTAAACCAACTACTAAAAATACTTAAATATTTCCTTTCAGTGTCCAATAAATTTTATAAATTTGCACCTCGTTAAAACGAAGCACACACAACTAACTACACCCGAGGCATTTATATATATTTTGCTTTATCTGCAAAGATGAAACGAAATTGTAACAAAGCGCAGCGAGTAAAAACAACAAATTATAATGTCGCACCTAGAACCAGAAGCTAAAATTTTTGCTTGTTCACAAAGTGTTTATCTTGCAGAAAAAATTGCAGAACAGTACGGAATTCCGTTAGGAAAAGTAACGATGTCAACGTATAGTGATGGAGAATTTCAGCCGTCTTACGAAGAGTCAATAAGAGGATTACGTGTTTTTATCGTGTGTTCTACTTTCCCATCGGCAGATAATTTGATGGAATTGTTATTAATGATTGATGCTGCAAAACGTGCATCAGCAAGACATATTACAGCTGTTATGCCTTATTTTGGCTGGGCAAGACAGGATAGAAAAGACAAGCCAAGGGTTCCGATTGGAGCTAAGTTAGTAGCTAACTTATTAACTGCAGCCGGAGCAACAAGAATCATGACAATGGATCTGCATGCAGACCAAATTCAGGGATTCTTTGAAAAACCAGTAGATCATTTATTTGCATCTACAATCTTTTTGCCTTATGTGCAGAGTTTGAATTTAGAAAATTTAACCATTGCATCTCCAGACATGGGAGGATCAAAAAGAGCATATGCTTACTCTAAGTTTTTAGAATCAGATGTAGTAATCTGTTACAAACAAAGAAAAGCAGCCAACGTTATCGACACTATGGAATTGATTGGTGAAGTAAAAGGTCGTAACGTAATCTTAGTAGACGATATGATCGATACAGGAGGAACTTTAGCAAAAGCTGCAGACCTAATGATCGAAAAAGGAGCACTAAGTGTAAGAGCAATTTGTACACACGCTATTTTATCTGGCGGTGCATATGAAAAAATTGAAAATTCAAAATTAACTGAGTTAATCGTAACAGATTCTATTCCGTTAAAGAAACATTCAGACAAAATTAGAGTAGTGAGTTGTGCGCCTCTTTTTGCAGAAGTTATGCACATGGTGCACCACAACAATTCCATTAGTGGAAAATTTATTATGTAATTTTTGGCAATAGGCTTTAAGCAGTAAGCTATAAGCATTTTCCAAGAGCATAAAAAAGCTTAAAGCCTATGGTCTAAAGCTTGCAGCAAATGAAAATATTTATTAATAACTATATTTTTTTACAATGAAATCGATTACAATTAAAGGATCAGAAAGAGAAAGCGTGGGCAAAGTGTCAACTAAAGCCTTACGTAATGCTGGACAGGTACCTTGCGTTTTATACGGAGGAAACCAGGCAGTACACTTCTCTGCAGACGTTACTGCATTCAAAAACTTGGTTTACACTCCAAACGCTCACACAGTTGTGATCGAACTTGGAAAAGGAAAATCATTCAATGCAATTTTGCAAGATATCCAGGTTCACCCGGTAACTGACAAAATTTTACACATTGACTTCTTCCAATTATTTGATGATAAAGAAATCACAATGGAAGTTCCTGTGAAAATCGTTGGTACATCTAAAGGTGTTCTTGCGGGAGGTGTTTTACGTTTAAACCAACGTAAATTAAAAGTTAAAGCTTTACCAGCAAATCTTCCTGATTTTGTTGAAGCTGACATTACTCCACTTGAAATGGGTAACAAATTATATGTTACTAAAGTTGGAAAACCAGAGTACAAAATTATGCACCCAGACAACACTGTTGTTGCTCAGGTAAGAATTTCTCGTGCTGCTATGAAAGCTGCTCAAGAAGCTGCAAAAGCTGCAAAAGCTCCTGCAAAAGGAAAGAAAAAATAATTTTTTTTACCTCTATACAAAAGCCTCAATCTTTCGATTGGGGCTTTTTTTTTAAAGACTTCTATCCCGATAGATATCGGGACTAAGGTGCTGAGATGCTAAGCTTTTATTCTGTCAGGCTGAGCGTAGTCGAAGCCTACACGAAGTGCTAACTTTAGATTGTCGAGCTACTTGCGGGACTTCGACTTCGCTCAGCGTGACAAAAGGAGAGTAACAACCAGTGCGAATCCGTTTAATCTGCATCATCTGCGAGAAACTATTCCTTAGCATTCCTTGCGCAAACTCCTTGCGAACTTTGCGGTTAAATCTCGACCATTAAGTAATTATCTAATTATCCAATTGCCACATTCTCTAATTAATCTTACTTTTGCAAACATGATAAAATGGATAACAAAACTGTTTTCATCAACACAAAAAGAAGAGAACAAAGAAGATAATGTGAAACCGGAGGTTCACGAACACCAAAAAAACAATATAGAAAGCGTGAGTAAAAAATATTTAATCGTAGGATTAGGAAATATTGGTGCTGAATATGTAAATACGAGACATAACATCGGATTTAAAGTACTTGATTTTTTAGCTAAAAAAGAAAGCCTTTCATTCGAAATCGTAAAACTGGGGTCATTGGCAGAATATAAGTTTAAAGGAAGAACTTTTCTTTTGCTGAAACCAAACACTTACATGAATCTTAGCGGAAAAGCAGTAAAATACTGGATGGATAAAGAAAATATTCCTTTAGAGAATATTTTAGTTATCACAGATGATCTGAACCTTTCATTTGGAACAATCAGAATCAAGCCAAAAGGAAGCGACGGCGGCCACAACGGGCTTAAAAACATCAATTTGGTTTTGAATACACAAAACTATACCCGTTATAGATTTGGTATTAGTGATCAGTTTAAAAAAGGTCAGCAGGTCGATTATGTTTTAGGTGAATGGAACGATGAAGAGAATTCTAAATTACCTGAAAGGTTAGAAATTTCGGCAGAAATAATAAAATCTTTTGGAACTGCAGGTTTAGAAAATACAATGACCACTTTTAACGGAAAATAAAGATTTACAGGTGTTTATATAGTAAAAATGCAAATTATAAGTTAATTTAATCCAATTATAACGAAATAGTATTTTCAATTCCAAAGTTAAATGTCTAAATTTGGAATAAATTATTATAAACCACAAAAATCCTAATATCATGGCTTTTGAATTACCTCAATTACCTTATGCATACGATGCATTAGAACCACATATTGATGCACGTACTATGGAAATCCATCATACAAAGCACCACAATGCCTATACTACAAATCTTAATGCTGCAATTGCAGGAACAGATTTAGAAGGAAAAACAATCGAAAATATTTTAATCAACTTAGATAAATCTAACGCAGCAGTTCGTAACAATGGTGGAGGTTTCTACAACCACAATTTATTCTGGACTGTAATGTCTCCAAATGGAGGAGGATTGCCAACAGGAGATTTATTAGCTGCAATTGAATCTTCTTTTGGAACTTTCGAAGAGTTTAAAGCAAAATTTGCTAAAGCCGGAGCAACTCAATTCGGTTCAGGATGGGCTTGGTTAACAGTTCAAAAAGGAGGAAAATTAGAAGTTGTAGGTACTCCAAATCAAGATAATCCATTAATGCCGGAAGTTGCTGGTCACGGTGGAACTCCAATTTTAGGAATGGACGTTTGGGAGCACGCTTACTACTTAAATTACCAAAACAGAAGACCAGATTATATCGAAGCTTTCTTTAATGTAATCAACTGGACAGAAGTGGCAAGAAGATTTGCTTTAGAAAAATAGTCAAAAAAAGTAAAGAATAAAGAGAAAAGACGAGTGCCAAAAGGTACTCGTCTTTTTTTATTTTACCATTTCCCAAAGAAACTGTTGATGTCAAAATAATATTTAACTTCTTCTCCTTTTTCGTTAGTTAAATTTAATAAATCGTAATGTTTATTTCCTTCACTCAGTAGAGCCTGTCCGTTCATTTTGCAATTAGGACAAAGTTGTCTCACAATTTGATATTCTTCTGCAACACTTTTTACTTTGATAGCATTTTTAATAGAGCTGCCATCTTTAGTTGTATTTGCAGTAGTAGATTTTGTTCCGGAACAACTTATAAAAGAAAGACTTAGAATAGTAAGGATAAAAAACTTTTTGAAGAATTGCATATAATTGGTTTAAATAATTGAAGTGCAATATTAATAATTTTATAAACAGACAAACTTTGATTTTATTGTAATAAAAAAGGTGGAATCTCTTCCACCTTTTTTGCCCCAAATCTACCATAGCTTAACCTACTAATGTTATGGTTCTGTAAATATATGCCAGCAGATTTAATGTATAAAATTTTCTAGATGAAAGGTAAATATATCCGATAAAGTAAGTTATAGAAGTTTAAAATAATATATTCATTTAATTTAAATAAAAAAGGCGGAATCTCTTCCACCTTTTTTGCCCCAAATCTACCATAAACTTAACCTACTAATGTTATGGTTTTATAAATGTATGGAAGGTATTTTTATTAAGAAAATTTTTCGGATGAAAGGTAAAAATATCCGATGAAATGAAAGTCTAATATCTTAAAACCGAAATACTTGAGTTTATACCAAATAAAAAAGGTGGAATCTCTTCCACCCTTTTTGCCCCAAATCTACCATAAACTTAACCTACTAATGTTATGGTATCTCAAAAGTATTGTAGCTTTTCATTTTTACCAAACAAACAGGATGAACGGCAAAAAAAACCGATGAAATGCACAAATTAACCTTTTATTAATACTTTTTTAATACGCTCTGGCATCTTTTCCTTCGTAGAAATTCATAAAAGCACGATTCACAACACGGTTACCGCCAGGGGTAGGATAATCGCCTGTAAAGTACCAATCACCTAAATTTTTAGGGCAGGCTGTGTGCAAATCTTCCACTTTTTGGAAAATGATTTTTACTTCAGCGTTGATTTCAGGAGAGCTTAGCATTTCAGCAATTTTATCTGAAATTTCTTCATCTGTAAATTGATCGTAGATTGCTGTAACATAATTTACAACATCTTTATCTGCAAAGTTTTCCTGTGCTTTACATTTTGCATAAACTTCGTCAACAATATGATATAGATTTCTTTCTTTCAATAAAGTCAAGGCAGCTCTAAAAGCAACAAGTCCTTCAAGTTTTGCCATATCGATTCCGTAACAATCCGGATAACGAATTTGCGGCGCCGATGAAACGATTACGATGCGTTTTGGTTTTAAACGATCCATCATTTTAATGATGCTCATTTTAAGTGTAGTACCACGAACAATACTATCGTCGATAATAACTAAGTTATCTTCTGGTTTAATTACACCATATGTAACGTCGTAAACGTGGGCTACTAAATCGTCACGGCTGCTGTCTTCTGTAATAAATGTTCTTAGTTTAGCATCTTTAATGGCAACTTTCTCAGTACGTATTTTTACAGCCAAAAGTTCCTGAAGTGTTTCTGCCGTAAGTGTATTTCTGTTTTCTAAAATATAATTATTTTTTCTCTGATTTAAGAAATCCTGAGCAGCTTCGACTAAACCATAAAATGAAGTTTCGGCTGTATTTGGAATATATGAGAAAACGGTATTGTCTGTATCGCTGTCAATCGCTTTAAGAACAGCTGGTAAAATTAGTTTTCCTAAATCTTTACGTTCCTGATAAATTTCGGCATCACTTCCTCTTGAGAAATAAATTCTTTCAAACGAACATGCTTTTTTAACAGTTGGTTCCAAAATTTGATTCATGGAAACTTTTCCGTTTTTCTTGATAATCAAAGCATTTCCCGGTTCAATTTCCTGAACACTTTCAAAAGGAACATTAAATACAGTTTGGATAACCGGTCTTTCTGAAGCAACAACTACCACTTCATCATCCTGATAAAAGTAGGCAGGACGAATTCCTGCAGGATCTCTAAATACAAAAGCATCGCCATGGCCCAATAAACCTGCCATTGCATAACCTCCATCTAGGTTTTTAGCTGAACGGGCTAAAATTTTAGCAATATCCAACCGTTCTGCAATTACAGGAGAAGCATCTCTTTTTGAATAGCCTTCGGCTTTACAGTCCTGGTACAATTGCATTACTTCTTTATCAAGAAAGTGACCAATTTTTTCCATTACGGTAACAGTATCCGCCATTTCTTTTGGGTGCTGTCCAAGTTCGACTAAGTTTTCAAAAAGTTCTTTAACATTTGTCATGTTAAAGTTGCCTGCCAAAATCAGGTTACGGTGCATCCAGTTACTTTGACGTAAAAATGGGTGAACGCTTTCGATGCTGTTTTTTCCAAAGGTTCCGTAACGAACGTGACCCAAAAACAATTCTCCTACATAAGGAATATTTGCTTTTAGTTCTTTCATGTTGTCGCTTAATTCCGGCTGAGCTTTTAACTCCTCGCTGATTCGCTCATTGATTTGTTTAAAAACGTCCTGTATGGGCTGTGCGTGATTCGAACGAACTCGGCTGATGTAACGTTGTCCCGGATCAACATCAAGTTTGATACTTGCAAAACCAGCACCGTCTTGTCCGCGGTTATGCTGTTTTTCCATCATTAAATACATTTTCTGAATTCCGTAAAATGCAGTCCCGTATTTTTCTTTATAATATTCAAGCGGTTTAAGAAGTCTTACTAAGGCTATACCACATTCGTGTTTTAAAGCGTCGCTCATTGTTTTTTATTTTGTGTGTTGTTGTAAGTTGTGTGTATTAACGTAATAAAAAAAAGCCCCGTTTTATCGAGGCTCTTAGGCATTATATTTCTATATCAAACTGAGTTAACGATTTAAATTGCTGTAATCGAATCGCTACTTCAGCTTTTGTTAATGTTTCCATCCTTTCAGTTCCAAATTTTTCTACGCAGAACGAGGCTAAATTTGAACCATAAATAATTGCATTTTTTAAATTGCCAAACGAAATGTTTTCGCTTTGTGCAATAAATCCAGAAAAACCTCCTGCAAAAGTGTCTCCGGCTCCTGTTGGGTCGAAAACTTCTTCTAATGGTAAAGCTGGCGCAAAGAATACTTCCCTGTTGTGGAATAAAAGGGCACCATGTTCTCCTTTTTTGATCACCACATATTTTGGTCCCATATCCTGAATTTTTGCAGCGGCTTTTACTAATGAATATTCACCAGAAAGCTGTCTTGCTTCTTCGTCATTGATTGTGATAACATCTGCACGTTTAATAACGTCTAGTAATTCCGGAAGAGCACAGTCCATCCAAAAGTTCATAGTATCTAAAACTACTAATTTTGGTTTTTTCTCCATTTGGTCTAAAACACTGCTTTGTACTAATGGATGTAAGTTTCCTAACATTACAACATCAGCATCTTTGTAATTTTGAGGAACTTTTGGCTGAAAATCAGCTAAAACGTTCAACTCAGTTACAAGAGTATCTCTCGAATTTAAATCGTTGTGGTATAAACCGCTCCAAAAAAACGTTTTACCGCCTTTTACAATTTCGATACCAGAGATATCAATATTTTTTGAAGTTAAAAGATCTAAATGTTCTTGAGGGAAATCGTCGCCAACTACAGAAACTATGGCTGATTGCAAGTTAAAAAATGACGCTGATAATCCGATGTAGGTTGCAGCACCACCTAATATTTTATCTGTTTTTCCGAAAGGAGTTTCAATCGCGTCGAAAGCAACCGTTCCAACAATCAATAATTTATTCATTTTATGAATTTCGAATTAGGGTGCAAAGATACTCTATAAGTTACAATCTTGCAACGGTTTGTGTTCTCAAAATTTTCTTAAAAAAATGACAACGATTTCGAAGTAAAACTATTGTAAATGAATTGGTTAAAATGTGTTTTTTAGAAAGCTCAAAATAGGTTTTCCAGATTTAAAATGCAATGTTTATTTTGAAAAAAAGCAAGGAATTTTCATTTAATTTTTTTTAATCTACAACTCATACTTCTTATCAAAATAATTTTTCAAAACCCCAATCTGAACCAGAACCATAAACGGTACAACTAAAATAGTATACAAGAGTGTTTTTGAAAACTGAATTCCAGAAAAAACGGAAGCAACTTTATTAGAATACAATTCTCCAATTTTGTCTATTTTCAGATTGTTTCCTGTTTCTGAAAAAAGAGAGATATAAATAAATAAACCAATTACAGCAGCTCCCAAAAGAACCCAAACCGATTTAGAAATTAAAGGTTTGTATATTTTGACTTTTTTCTCTTCTAATAATTCGACTTTTGCCATTATTTTAGAAGTAAAATCTATTGATGGTGACTGAAGTTTTTCTTCAGCCATCATTTTATCAATAAGTTGTTCTATGTTTTTATCGCTCTCTTTCATAACATTCTATTATTTCAGGTTCTAACTGCTGTCTCAAAATTACTGCTAATTTTTGTCGGCTTCTAAATAATTTTACTTTCGCATTGTTTGCGGATATATTCATAATTTTTCCAATTTCTTCTAAATTTTGATCATCAAAATAAAACAGAGTCAAAAGGAAGTTTTCGTCACTTGGTAATAAATTTAAACATTTCTGGATTGTGTTTTTTCTTTCTTTTTCTTCCAAAGCGCTCAAAGCATTGTCCATCGTTTTGATTAAATGCGAAGAAAAATCATCGATTGAAATATTTAAGTCTTCTTTTTTGCTTTTCTTTAATCTGTCCAGACATGTATTATAAGCAATTTTATAAATCCAGGTCGAAAATTTAGATTCACCTTTAAATTTATTTAATGAGCTGTAAATCTTAATAAAAGTATCTTGCGAAACTTCTTCGGCTTCTTCCCGGTTTTTTACCATTTTGAGAGCCAATGTAAAGATCATATTTTTATAACGATCAACAAGAACGGCAAACGCATTTGTCTCGCCCTGCAGAATTTTATCGATATAATGTTGATCATTTATTGTACTCATATTATATAGGACGACAGAGTTTCATTTTAGGTTACAAGGATTTTAAAAATAAATTTTAAAATTTTTAAAAATTCCAAATTTGAATTATACATATATATAGTATAGAACTTTGTCAAAGTTTAAAACTTTGTCAAAGCTTGATATTATTAAAAAGAAATATTAATTCAAAATTAGCTGATTATCAATTAGTTTTAGGGTTTGGAGTTTAAATATTGAAAATTTATTCAAAATGTTGTAACCTCATTTTAAAAACCCTCGTCATATGGAGTATCAATCAATTAAAAAAATATAAAATTATGGGACCAGAAATTTTAGTACCACTTAGCTTTTTTGCGATGATCTTTGGGATTGTCTATCTTATTTACTCAACAAGAAACAGAGAGCGTTTAGCTCTTATAGAAAAAGGGGTTGACGCCAGTATTTTTCTACAAGGAAAAACAAACGGAATTGCGGCATGGAAAATATTTGTAATCAATTTTGCTTTTCTTTTAATAGGTATAGGGGCGGGGCTTTTCATTGCGTTATTTATTTCAACCTATACGCAGATGAATTCTGATGTAATTTATCCGGCAACAATTATTACAATGTCTGGAGTAGGTTTACTTGTAGGGTTTAAAACAGCAAAAGATCTGGATAAAGAATAAGAAAGATTTAAGTTAGGATTTAATAACGTATCAAAAATTTATTTTTGATACGTTATTTGTTTTTATAATAATTTAGAATCAGTTGTTTCATAATAAGAATCTATAGAAAGCTTGGGCTGCATTGATGCCATAACGGCCAGTTGATCGCAGCGCTCGTTTTGCGGATGATTATTGTGGCCTTTTATCCATTTAAAATCAACCTGATGTTTTCGGTATACAGCCAAAAAACGTTTCCATAAATCAGCATTTTTTCTTCCTGCAAAACCTTTTTTCTCCCAGCCAAGAACCCATTTTTTTTCTACAGAATCTACAACATATTTAGAATCGGATATTACTAGAACTTTCATATTTGGTTTTTTTAATTTTTCTAAACCCACAATTACAGCCAAAAGTTCCATTCTGTTATTAGTTGTCAGCCGAAAACCTTCATAAAATTCCTTTTTATGAGGAGTTCCAACCAATTCCATTACCACGCCGTATCCACCATTTCCGGGATTTCCTTTTGCCGCGCCATCTGTATATATATGTACTTCGTGATTCATTTTTTAGACTTCTTAGATATTAGATTTTTAGACTTTGTAGATTTTGTTTTTGGATTTCTTAGATTCTTGACTTTTTAAACGTTACTTATTTCAAATAAAAATCTAAGAAGTCTAAAAAATCTACTCTTCCAGTAATCTATGAATAATTTCAGGGAAATGTTTTTGTTCTAATTCATGAATCTTTTCTGCAACAGTTTCAGGAGTATCTTCGTCTGTCAAAAGAACGTTTTGCTGAAATATGATTCCGCCTTCATCATAGTTTTCATTTACATAATGAATAGAGATTCCTGTTTCTTTTTCCTTATTATTAACTATAGCTCTGTGTATGTGCATTCCATACATTCCTTTACCTCCATATTTAGGTAAAAGTGCAGGATGGATATTGATTATTTTATTTGGATATTGTTCGATTATGTTTTCAGGAAATTTCAATAAAAAACCTGCAAGAACTATCAAATCCGGGTCGATTTTTTGTATTTTTTGTAATACGTTTCTTTCTAAAAGTTCGTTTTTTTCGAAAATTTCAACCGGAATTTGATGATTTTTTGCTCTTTCAATAACTTTTGCTGAGGCATTATTTGTAAAAACCGAAACGACCTTTGCAATTTCAATGCTTGAAAAATATTTTATAATGTTTTCTGCGTTAGTTCCTGATCCTGAGGCAAAAACGATAATTTTTTTCATGATAGAATTTATTTTAAGACTGCAAAAAACGGAATAAAAATCGAAAATAAATAGCTTTAAAAGACCTTTCTTGAAATTAATTTTATAAATTAGTGTCACATTTATAAACTAAATAGTTGTTTTAAAATAAAGTTTTTTATTTTTGCCAACAAATTAAATTCTAAAATTAAAGATTATGTCAGACATTGCATCAAGAGTAAAAGCGATTATCGTAGACAAATTAGGTGTTGACGAAAACGAAGTTGTAACAGAAGCAAGCTTCACTAATGATTTAGGAGCTGACTCATTAGACACTGTTGAGCTTATTATGGAATTCGAAAAAGAATTTGATATTCAAATTCCAGACGATCAAGCAGAAAACATTGCTACTGTAGGTCAAGCTATTTCTTATATCGAGGAAGCTAAAAAATAATAATACCGCACCCGATTTCTAAAAATCCCAATTTTTGAAATTCCAAATTCCAGTTGGAATTTGATTTTTGATTTTTGAAATTTTTAAGATTCGGGTGTTATTATTTTTTTAAAATTTAAATTTCGATTGATTTTCAATCAAAAAGATATATTTATATTGTAATACCCATGGCTCTTAAGTAGCAATACAGTTAAGAAAGCATGGGTTTTATTTGTTTAAAGACACAAAAAAAATATTTATGGCATTAAGGCGAGTTGTTGTAACAGGATTAGGTGCACTTACTCCTATAGGGAATAATATCCAGGAGTACTGGGATGCACTTGTGAATGGGGTAAGCGGAGCCGCTCCTATCACATACTATGATACAGAGAAGCATAAAACGAAATTTGCCTGCGAAGTAAAAAACTTCAATATTGAAGATTACATGGATCGTAAGGAGTCTCGCAGACTGGATAAATTTGCTCAATATGCAATTGCTGCCAGTGATGAAGCTATTAAAGATGCAGGAATTACAAATGATAATGTCGATAAAACAAGAGTTGGTGTTATCTGGGGAGCTGGAATTGGAGGTTTAGAAACTTTCCAGGAAGAAGTAATTTATTACGCTAAAGGTGATGGAACTCCAAAGTTCAATCCATTTTTTATTCCAAAAATGATTGCCGATATTGCCCCAGCGCATATTTCTATGCGTAACGGTTATATGGGACCAAATTATACTACAGTTTCTGCATGTGCATCTTCTGCAAATGCATTAATTGACGCTTTCAACTACATTCGTTTAGGAATGTGTGATGTTATTGTTTCTGGTGGTTCTGAAGCCGCTGTTACGATTGCAGGTATGGGAGGTTTTAGTTCAATGCACGCCTTATCTACAAGAAATGAAAGTCCTGAAACAGCTTCAAGACCTTTTGATGCAACCAGAGATGGTTTTGTTTTAGGAGAAGGAGCAGGAGCTTTAGTTCTTGAAGATTATGAGCATGCAAAAGCAAGAGGTGCAAAAATTTACTGTGAAATTGGCGGAGGCGGAATGTCATCTGATGCTTACCACTTAACGGCACCACATCCGGAAGGAATTGGAGTTATCGCAGTAATGAAAAACACATTAAAAGATGCCGGAATGAACCCTGAAGATGTTGATCACATCAATACTCACGGAACTTCTACGCCGCTTGGAGACGTTGCCGAATTAAAAGCAATTAGTAATGTTTTTGGCGAGCATGCTAAGAACATCAACATCAACTCTACAAAATCAATGACAGGACACTTACTTGGTGCTGCCGGAGCTATCGAAGCAATTGCTTCAATCTTAGCGATGAAACACGGTATTGTTCCTCCAACGATTAACCATACAGTTGTTGATGAAAATATCGATCCGTCATTAAATCTTACTTTAAACAAGCCTCAAAAAAGAGAGGTAAATGTTGCTATGAGTAATACATTTGGTTTTGGCGGACACAATGCTTGTGTATTGTTTAAAAAAATTGCTGACTAATTTTCGCTTATGAATATTATCAAAAAAATATTTTCTAAATCCCGTTCTCTAGAAGACGGGATTTTTTTTGACACTATTCAGAAAATTCTTGGTTTTCAGCCTATAAATATTGAATTTTATAGAAAAGCTTTTACACATAGATCGTCAAATAAATTAGATGAAGCAGGACATCCTATAAATTATGAACGTCTTGAATTTTTAGGAGATGCGATGCTAAGTGCCGTTATAGCTGCACATTTGTTTAATAAAGCGCCAAACGGAGATGAAGGATATTTAACAAAAATGCGTTCAAAAATTGTAAGCCGGGAACATTTAAATGAGCTTGGTAAAGATTTAAATTTGGTGCGTTTTGTAGAGAGCAAAGTGCCGGTTCAGCATTTTGGAGAAAATATTCATGGTAACATTTTCGAATCGCTTATTGGAGCCATTTATCTGGATAAAGGTTATTCCTATTGCGAAAGATTCATTCAAAAAAGAGTAATTACACCTTATGTCGATATTGCTAGACTAGAAGGAAAAGTAATTAGTTATAAAAGTTTAGTTATCGAATGGTGTCAGAAAGAAAAGAGAATCTTTCATTATGACATTTTTGAAGATAACGGTATTGATGGACAGCGTTTGTTTGGTGTCAAATTAAGTATAGACGATAAAGTGGTCGCACGAGCGCGGGCAACTTCAAAAAAGAAAGCAGAAGAGAAAGCGTCGCAAAGAGCTTATTTTGCATTTCAGGAAAAAATTGACAAGAAATAATTACAAAATTGATGTAATTTTCTTAATGCTAAATCGTTTTCGTTTATAAATTAACAAAAACAAGCTGCTCATAACTATTGATGCTCCGTTAGAAATAGTATATTTACAACTTGATTTTTCATGACATGGCTATTCATAGATTGGATTTAGACGAATTTGACGAAATTGATTATTATTTAATGGCAATTCATACTTCATTAGAAGATTATAGACTGGCCTATTTTATCAATAAGAACCTTCCGATTAACTTAAGTAAGAGCAAAAACGAGATCCATGCTCAGACTAAAGAAGGTGAAGCAAATTTTTCGAGATTTTATTATTATGATTCTGAGAAAGCTGTATCGTGGAATCTGATTCAGAATAAAAATGAGATCATTTCTGTGAGTACAAATGATTTCCAGAATTTGTTTTCTAATGAAACAAGTGAGGTTTCTACAACAATTCATTTACTTCCTGAATTCAAAAAAGTAGATTTTTTCCTGAAAATTGATAACAGTGAGGAGGCTGTCGATTTTTCAGAAATTCAGCAACAACTAAATTCAATAGAAAGTATTGCAGCAATTTATGCTGTGGATACCAATAAAATAAAATCAAAAAACAATCTAATTTTTTAAAAAAAATGTTGACAAGTAAGAAAACCAAAATTGTTGCTACACTGGGGCCTGCCTGTAGTACAAGAGAGATCATTAAAGATATGATCGATGCAGGGGTGAATGTGTTTAGAATCAATTTTTCGCATGCAGATTACGAAGGAGTAAAAGAAAAAATTAACATCATTAGAGGATTAAACGAAGAGTTTGGTTATACAACAGCAATTCTTGGAGATTTGCAGGGACCAAAACTTAGAGTAGGTGTAATGGAAGAAGGTACAGTTGTACAAGATGGTGATGAAATCACTTTTACAACTGCCGAGGATATTATCGGAACATCAAAAAGAGTGTTCATGAAATACCAAAACTTTCCAAATGATGTTAATCCGGGAGAGCGTATTTTGCTTGATGACGGTAAACTTATTTTCGAAATTGTTTCGACAGATAAAAAGACAGAAGTTGTTGCTAAAGTAATTCAGGGTGGAGAATTAAAATCTAAAAAAGGAGTTAACCTTCCAAATACAAAAATTTCTTTACCGGCTTTAACTGAAAAAGATATTGCTGATGCGATTTTCGCAATTGAGCAAAAAGTAGACTGGATCGCACTTTCATTTGTGAAAACACCACGCGATTTACAGGATTTACAAGAATTAATCGCTAAGCATTCAGAATATAAAATTCCAATCGTTGCTAAAATTGAAATGCCGGAAGCTCTTGAGAATATGGACAAAATTGTAGCGTATTGCGATGGTTTAATGGTGGCTCGTGGAGACCTTGGAGTTGAACTTCCTGCTCACGAAGTTCCATTGGTACAAAAAGATTTAATTCGCAGAGCAAAAACCGCCCGAATTCCGGTTATCGTTGCTACACAAATGATGGAAACAATGATTACAAGTTTAACTCCAACAAGAGCAGAGGTAAACGACGTTGCTAACTCTGTAATGGATGGTGCAGATGCTGTAATGCTTTCTGGAGAAACTGCTACTGGAAATTATCCAGTACAAGTAATTCAAAAAATGGCACAAATTTGTGAAGCTGTTGAGAATTCACCATTAATTCAGATTCCGCAAAATACGCCGCAAATTAAAACAAAACGTTTTGTTACTAAAACAGTTTGCCACCAGGCAGCTTTATTGGCTAACGAAATCGAAGCAAAAGCAATTTGTACATTAACAAACAGCGGTTATACAGCTTTCCAAATCTCGGCTTGGAGACCGTCTTCGGCTCATATTTTAGTATTTACTTCAAACAGAAGAATCTTAACACAATTGAATTTATTATGGGGAGTTAAATCTTTCTATTATGATAATGAAGAAAGTACAGATGACACTGTAACAGATGTAAATAAAATTGCAGTTGAAAAAGGGTATGCTTCAAAAGGAGATTATTTAATTAACCTTGCTGCAATGCCAATTAAAGAAAAAGGAATGGTAAATACCATGAGAGTTTCTGAAATAGAATAATTCTTAAAGATTTTACATAATTAAAAAGCCATTCATTAAGAATGGCTTTTTTCGTTTTGAACTTTATTGAAAAAAATACTTCCTCAAATATTTATTTTCTTAAATAGTATAAAAAATTCCTACACGATTCTTAATGCTAAATTTTTGATGTTGCAAATTATAATTTGCAACCTGTGGAGCAAAATAAAATCATTTTTATGTTGCAAGTTATAATTTGCAACAACGTAAAGCCTTAAAAATGGGATAATTCGCTTTTTTATTGTTTAATTTTGAGAGACTTAACAAAACGTTAAAAAATTGCTGTTGCAAATTACCTCACTCGTAACGGCAAAAAAAGTTCTAAGAATTGCTTTTAATACAGGTTATTTTTCTGCTTCATTTTAGTAGGAAAAATATAGTTCGATTTTAACAAACCCATATACAAACGAATTATTAACAAATCTTATTACCATGAAACAAATTAGAATTAAAAATGTCGTAATGCTCTTTGCATTAGTATGCTTCACAATTGTTCATGTGAAAGCTCAAAATAAAAAAGTCAACATTTTAGTGTTGTGGGGAGACGATATCGGAATTACAAACATAAGTGCTTATAGTGATGGACTTATGGGATATACGACTCCTAATATTGATAAACTGGCAAGTGAAGGAGTGCGTTTTCTTCATTATTATGGAGAACAAAGCTGTACAGCAGGTCGTGCAGCATTTTTAACGGGGCAGCATGGAATACGTACCGGTCTTACAAAAGTAGGTTTTCCAGGCGCACCAATGGGAATGAGCCAACTAGATCCTTCTATTGGTGGAATTTTAAAAAATTTAGGATATGCAACCGGTCAGTTTGGAAAAAATCACGTAGGTGATAGAAATGAAACCCTTCCAACAGTTAATGGATTTGATGAGTTCTTTGGGAATCTTTATCACCTAAATGCTGAAGAAGAACCAGAATTACCGGATTATCCTAAAGATCCTGAATATTTGAAAAAATTTGGACCAAGGGGTGTTTTAAAATGTACTGCAACAAATGTTGATGATCCTACTACAGATCCTCGTTTTGGAAGAGTTGGAAAACAAAAAATTGAAGATACAGGTGCATTAACAAAAAAAAGAATGGAAACTGTTGATGATGAAACTTCTGCAGCCGCTATTGATTTTATTAAAAGACAAAATGCAGCAGGAAAACCATTTTTCTGCTGGTTCAATGCTACACGCATGCACCTTCGTACTCATGTTAGAGCAGAACATAGAGGGAGATATACACATGGTGACAGTGAATACATTGATGGTATGATTGAACACGATGAAACTATTGGAAGTATTTTAAAAGTACTGGATGAATTAGGAATTGCTGATAATACAATCGTAGTTTATTCTACAGATAATGGTCCTCATATGAATACATGGCCAGATGGTGCAATGACGTCTTTTCGTTCAGAAAAAAATACAAACTGGGAAGGAGCATTCCGTGTACCATGCATTGTTAGATGGCCAGGGCATATTAAACCAGGAACAGTAACTACCGAATTAATGAGTCATAACGATTGGATTCCAACTTTTGCTTCTATTGCTGGTGAGCCAGATATTGTAAACAAACTTTTAAAAGGCTACAATGCAAATGGTAAAAATTATAAAGTCCATCTAGATGGTTTTGATCAGACCAAATTACTTGAAGGAGGAAAAAGCGTACGTGATAAGTTTTTCTATTCCGATGATGATGGTCTGCTTGTTGGAATGCGTGTAGGAGATTATAAATATGTTTTCGCAGAACAGCGTTTGGCAGGAACTATGGGAGTTTGGGCAGAACCATTTACAGAACTCCGTTTGCAAAAAATATTCAATTTGTATCAAGACCCTTATGAAAGAGCCGATTTTACTTCTAATACGTATTGGGACTGGCTAATGAATCATGTAGGATCTGTTTATGGAGCTATGAACGATGTATTTGTTTTTGCCGAAACCTTCAAAGAATATCCACCACGCTCATTCCCACCAAGTTTTAACCCTACTACTATTCTTAAACAAACATTACAAAGCATTAAAACACAACAATATGTAGAGAAAAATATTTTACCAAAATTAAAAGAAGAAGAAGCCGATTCTAAAAAGAAAAAATAAATAATCATAAAGAGATTCAGATTTCTCTATTCTGAATCTCTTTAATAAAAAAAATAGTATGCACAAAAGAGTAATTTTTTTACTGTTATTGGTTTTGTTTTTCTTTTCCTGTAAAAAGTCCGATACTTTAACCGTACCAACGACAGAAAATAAACAAACTGAAAATAGTATATCCGGTGATCCTTTGCCAAGCTGGAATAATGGACCTCTAAAAGAAGATATAATTGCTTATGTTGAAAAAGTAACCAAAAAAGGCGGTACGGATTTTATTCCAATAGAAGACAGAATAGCCACTTTTGATAATGATGGAACGCTTTGGGCAGAAAGACCATACGTTCAGGAATTATTTGCTTTTTATCAGGTTAAAAAAATGGTCGGGGCAAATCCGTCTCTGGCACAAAAACAGCCATTTAAAGCTGTAATTGAAAAAGACAAAAGCTATTTTGAAAAAGGCGGCGACAAAGCACTTATACAGCTGGTAGGTGCAACCCATACAGGTATGACCGAAGATGAATTTGAAACATCAGTGAATACATTTTTTAAGGATGCAAAATATCCCGGCAAAAATGTTCCGGTAAAGCAAATACGATATCAGCCGCAACTGGAATTATTGAATTATTTACGGGCAAATGGATTTAAAACTTATATCGTAACCGGCGGGACAATAGAAGTTGTTAGGGCAATTTCTCAGGATTTTTACGGAATTCCAAAAGATCAGGTAGTAGGTACTTCTTTTAAATATAAATATGATAACGCTAAAAATACGATACAAAGAGAATCTGTTTTAGATCATTTTAATGACAAGGAAGGAAAGCCTGTAGGCATACAATTGCACATAGGAGAACGACCAGTTTTTGTCTGCGGAAATGAAGGCGGAGCAGGCGATATTGCCATGCTTAAATATTCGCAGGGAAATAAATATCCATCATTTCAATTACTGGTAAATCATAACGATTCGATTAGAGAATACAGTTATCAGGAAAAAGATAATTTGTCCTTAAGTACAGCCGCAAAAAATAAGTGGCATGTGGTAAGCATTAAAGACGACTGGAAAAAAGTTTTTGCAGATAAATAATTTTGAATTAGTTAAATCTCAAATGAAGCAGCTTTTGCTTTAAAAGGTTGTTTCATTTGGATTTTTAGATTGAGAATTTCTAAAATACTATCTATGAGACCAATTAAACAATACAATTGTAAATTATTTTTTAGTATCTCATTTTTTATTCTCTCCACTTTTGCTTTTGCGCAGGAAACCGAAAAAGCAGGTGCAAGTGCACAGGAACTGGCAGATAAATTGGCAAATCCCGTAGCAAGCTTAATAAGTGTGCCTTTGCAGAATAATTTAAATTATGGTATAGGACCATTTAACGGAACAAAATATACAGTAAATATTCAGCCGGTCATTCCATTTAAATTAACAGAGAACTTAAATTTAATTACCCGTTATATATTACCCGTTGTAGATCAGAGAAACATAACGGGGCTCAATACCCACGAGTTTGGTTTAAGCGATGCAACGGTAACGGCTTTTTTTGCTCCGAAAAGTAAAAAAATAATCTGTGGTTTTGGTCCGGCATTTTTAGTTCCAACTGCTACAGAAAAGGTTTTGGGAACAGAAAAATTTGGAGTTGGACCAAGTGCATTAATTATGCATCAGGCAAATGGACTTTCGATAGGTTTTATAGCCAATCAAATTTGTTCGGTTGCAGGCAATGAAGATCGTGCCGATTTTAATCAGTTTTACACTCAGGTATTTCTTTCGTACAGTTATAAAAGCGGCGCCAGTTTAGGTATCAATTCAGAGATAACACAAAACTGGGAAGGCAATACAACCTTAATTTCCTTAAATCCGTCCATTGGCGGTATTACAAAATTTGGTACTCAGGTCGTTCAATTTTCTGTACAGCCTTTAATCCCCATAGTTGGTCATCAGGCAATAAAACCAGACTGGGGTTTAAGGGCAGTTGTAGCTTTTGTGTTTCCGGGTTCATAATTTAAAATCATTTTATGATCGAAAAATTAATAGATAAAACAGAGATTTCGTTTGATCCCCTGGCATCAAAAGCAGAACGCTATGAGAAAGGTGCAGCTATTAGAAAAGTTGTTCCAAGATCTTCTCATCAGGAGTTTATTATTGCTCAAGATCGAGAAGATCCAATAGATATTTTGATAAAAACAAGTATTGGCAGAATTGAAAGCTTATTACCTATTAGATATCGAAGAATGATGGAATCTCCATTTGCATTCTTTCGCGGAGCGGCCGCAATTATGGCAGCAGATTTAGTAAAAACACCCAATACCGGAATCGATTTACAGCTGTGCGGCGATTGTCATTTAATGAATTTTGGAGGATTTGCAACTCCAGAACGCAAGCTGGTTTTTGATATTAATGATTTTGATGAAACTTTTCAGGGACCGTGGGAATGGGATTTGAAAAGGCTTGCCGCAAGTTTTGCAATAGCAGGGAGATGGAAAAAATTTTCTAACAAAACCTGTAAGGAATTTGCCTGGCATGTGGCAGATAGTTATAAAAGACATATGCTCGATTACAGTAAATTATCGGCGCTTCAAATTTGGTATGCCCATATTGATCTGGCAGAACTTATAGAACTCGGAAAAGACGAAGAATTAAAAGAATTTCATCAAAAGAGAATAAAAAAAGCGGCAGAATATACTGCACATGAAAAGGAATTTGCAAAAATGACCTATCACGATGGAATTCGGGCAAGAATAAAAGATGAGCCTCCATTAATATATCATTTATCAGGGCAGGAAGAAAATTATACAATGAAAGAAGCGGAACTAGTTCATAAACGCTATTTGGAATCTCTTTCAGAAGAAAAACAAATTTTGTTAAGCCGATATTCCATGCATGATTTTGCAATGAAAGTGGTAGGAGTAGGAAGTGTTGGAACACTCTGCGGAATCAGTTTATTGATGTCGGCCACCGGCGAACCCATTTTTTTGCAATTTAAGGAAGCAAGACAAAGTGTGTTAGAGCCAAATGTAAAAAACACGAAAAAATACGATCATGAAGGCGAAAGGATTGTAATGGGACAAAAGCTTATGCAGTCAGCATCGGATATGTTTTTAGGATGGACAAAAGATGATAAAGGAAGATTTTTTTATATACGACAGCTTCGGGATGCAAAGGTTAAACCCGTTCTGGAAATAATGAAAGAAGAAAATATGATAGATTATGCCAAAGCCTGCGGATGGGCTCTTGCCAGAGCTCATGCACGTTCCGGAGATCCTTCGGTAGTATCCGGATATATAGGAGACAGCGATGAATTTGCAAATGCGGTTTCGAAATTTTCAATCTTATATGCAGATCAAAATGACTCAGATTATAATAAAATGGTAAAAGCAGTTAAAGAAGGAAGACTTCCCATTTCAGCAGAAATATAATTGATTTCAACATTTATAAACAGGCAAATATTCAGGAAATATTATATAAGATTTTAATTATCAAATTGTTAGTTTATTATTTAAAAAGAAGTATCATGAAAAAGTTCAAATTTACACTCTTGTTTCTAGGGTTGTTCGCAATTTACGCGCCAGACATTCAAGCACAAACAAAACCAAATGTAATAGTTATAATGACAGATGACGTAGGCTGGGGAGACTTAGGTTGTTATGGAGGAGGTGTAATGAGAGGTGCACCAACACCAAATCTCGATCGTATGGCCGCAGAAGGTACACGATTTGTTAATTATTATGGGCAGTCAAGCTGTACTGCCGGAAGAGCATCATTTATTACAGGAAGAATACCGGTTCGATCAGCATTATCGGCAGTATTAGTACCCGGAGATCCAAACGGACTTTCAAAAGAAACGCCTACAATTGCTGAAGCAATGAAAAAAGCAGGTTATTCAACTCTGTTTATTGGAAAATGGCACTTGGGTGATAAAGAAGAAAATTATCCTATTGCACACGGATACGATGAAATGTATCATATGCTGCCATATTACGCAGGTGTGTATGCTTATGATGACAAAACACTTCACCCAAATTTTCCGTCTGATGATGCCGAATTTTTAAAAGTATGGAATTCGATAAACCTTGGAGAATTTGAGGGTAAAGCTGGTCAAAAAGCTAAAGTTGTCAAACAAAAAGTAGGATATGCAGATTTAGCAACTGTAGATGATGAAATGCGCGAATCAGCAGTAAAATATATTAAAGAACACGCAAAAGACAGTAAGCCATTTTTTGCAACCATTTGTTTTGAAAAAGTACATAATCCTAATAATCCTTCACCACGCTGGAAAGGAAAATCACCAGGAGGAGGAAATTATCTTGATGCTTTAATGGAAATGGATGACAATTCAGGACAAATTATTCAGGCTGTTCGAGACGCAGGAATTGAAAAAAATACACTAATAGTCTGGACAACAGATAATGGTGCCTGGGTCGATGCCTGGCCAGATGCAGGTTATACACCTTTTAGAGGAATGAAAGGTTCGGTTTATGAAGGAGGTTTTCGCTGTCCGGCTCTGGCATGGTGGCCAGGACATATAAAAGCAGGCTCAGTAAATACAGATATGTTTTCGCACATGGATTGGTGGCCTACAATTGCCTCAATAATAGGGCAGCCGGTTCCGGCTCATGAATCTAAAGACAATAATGGCGCTCCAATAATTTTTGACGGATTGGATCTTAGTGCTTCCTTATTAGGTACAGGACCGGGAATACGTCAGGATTTCTACTTTTTTGCCGGACAGGCTTTTGGGGCGGTTCGTGTTAAAAACTTTAAATTTCTGTTTACTGCAAAAGATTCCTGGCTTGGATCAGATAAGCCATTAAAAGTAGTAGCTACTTATGACTTATTATGGGATCCGGCAGAACATTATGATATGACTTTTAATGGTGCTGCTCCGGATAATGGAAATTCACCGGGACACTTTAGCGGATCTGACAATGGATGGGCTGGAATGTATATGGCGCCACGAGTGATGAAATTATTTGAAGAAATGAAAAGGGTACCAAACAAAAAATATATTCCTTTTGGAGAGGGATTACCTAAACTTATTCCGGAAGATTATAAATAATCATTTTTAAATCAGATAAAACACAAAAGAAAGAAAAAACGTATAAAAACATATAAGTAAGAATTTTTTGAATTCTGCATTGCAGATTAAATAAAATGATTTATCTTTGAATGTGGGTAAAGACTTGTATTATAGATGTTTATGGTTTGTTAATGCCCAATCGAAGCCTCAATTTCTTTCATTCAGGATTTTTCAGAATTAATAAATTTCGAGTTAAGTAATTAATCATTAATTTAAATTCTACAAGATGAATATTAAAAGAACAAATCTTCGCATAATCCCAATTTTAATTTTGGGCTTACTATACAGCTGTTCTCCAACTGTAAAAGTTACAACAGATTACGATCACGCAGCCAATTTTAACGAATATAAAACTTTTGCCGTTTATGATCTAAAAGCACAAGAAGGTCAGGTAAATCAATTAAATGCAGATCGTGTAACAAATGCAATTCGTGCTGAAATGATTGCAAAAGGATTTACAGAAAGAGCCAATCCTGATTTAAAAGTAAATGCAGTTTCAATCTTAAAAAATAAAACATCAGTATCTGCCAATACAGATTTTTATGGTTATGGCGGGATGTACAGACCTTACGGATACTGGGGAGGCGGCGCCATGATGGGTGGTGCTAATACTACATTTAATACTTACGACTATGTCGACGGTTCGTTAGTTATTGATATAGTTTCTACAAAAACGCAAAAATTAGTCTGGCAGGGAATAGGAAATGCACAAATTGACAGCAAACCCGACAATCCTGAAGAATTTATAAATAGTTCTATCAAAAAAATCTTAGAAGGATTTCCTCCCGGAGCAGTAAAAAAATAACTTAAAAACATATTCTTTATAAGCTGTACTTTCTTTTTAAACAAGTACAGCTTATAAAAATGTATACCTTATTTTCTTTGATACCACTTCTCAAAGAAAAAGGAATAAACTAACTAAAGCTTAAAACGTATGATCGATATATTGCTTTCGCTTTTCTTTTTTATAGCAACAATTGTAGGTTTTGCCACTTCATTTATGGTTCTTTTTTCCAGAAAAAACTATTCAAAAAGCTTTTTCTTAGGACTATTTTTGTTTAGTCTGGCCGTAGTTAGTATTTACAATTTTTACCTTTCGGCAAATGTTTTTAAAGATTTTCCGGATCTGTTTATGATTACAAAATCTTTTATTTTCTTATCAGCTCCCTGCGCATTTTTATATGTTAGAAGTGTTTTATTTCCTAACTCGGTATTTAAAAAACATGACTGGTTTCATTTTCTCCCATTTCTGATCTATTTTTCATTGACAATTGTAGTTTGAATTGGAAACTATACCGATTTTTATTTTATAGATTACCTTTCACAAAAAATAAAAAGCCCTTTCTCTATGTTAAGTCTTAGTGTTTGGCTCCTTTATGCTTTTTGCCAGACTATGATGATCTTAAATTATGATATAAAAAAATTTAGGGAAAACAACCATTTAAGCAGAGTAAAAATTTTAAGCTGGATAAGGGTTTATAATCTCATGATACTATTCTTATTTTCGACGCTTTTTGTGCATTTCTTTTTGATGAACAAAGTTGATAATATAGATTACTCCTGTTATATTTTAATTTCTTCGGTATTGGTTTTTACAGTAGGCTGGCTTTATTTTAAACCACATATTTTTTATGATACCAATGAAATTGAGACTTATGATTTTGCTGCAGATGATGTAATATCTTTTACGACGCAGGAAATTAAAAATTCAATGCCTATAGTAAAGGAATTAACTCCCGAAAAAAGAAAATTATATCTGGCCAAATTAGATAACATTTTTTCTGCAAAAAAACTCTTTTTAAAGAAAGATCTTGTCATTCGCGATATCTCAGAAGAAACAGGAATTACCGTAAATAACCTTTCAAATCTCATTAATTCAGAGTTTAATCTACATTTTCAGGATTATATAAATTTAAAAAGAATCGAATATTTTAAAGAAAAAATAAACGATTCAGACTGGAAAGATCTTTCGTTAGAAGGAATGGCCTGGGCGTCAGGTTTTAAATCCAGAACAACTTGTTTTAGAGCTTTTATAAAACATACCGGAAAATCTCCTTCAGAATACTTCAGGATAATTCGAATAAGCCCTGAAAAAACCAATACCTTTTTTTTAAAACAATCTACAAACTAAAAAATAGTTTGCAAAGATTGATTGTGAAGTCTAATTAATTTAAAGAAGTAACCATGAAAACGAAATTAAAACAAAGACAAACAATAAAATCATTATTGACAATAGTATTTCTGTTTACTTATTTTTTAGGCAGTGCACAATTAAAAGGAGGTCATATTCTTGGAGCAATGGGACTGCAGTCAGGAACACAGGCACCGGCAAATACTTTAAGTGTATATGTACCAGGTTATTTGTATGACGCAAACTCATTGAGAGATGCCAACGGAGATAAATCTGTTGCTAATCCTGATATTACCATGTTTATAACCGGAGCAGGAGCCAATTATGTAAGCGATTTCAAAATTTTAGGAGCCAATTATGGGGCTACTATTTTACTGGCTTTTGCATCAAATACTATTCAGGGAAATTCACTCGACGCAACAAATTCACTCGCTTTTACAGATATGTATGTGCAGCCGCTTCAATTGGGCTGGCATAACAAAAGAGCAGATTTTGTTTTTAGTTATCAGCTTTACCTTCCCACCGGAAAATTCACTGCAGGCGCTTCAGACAATGCAGGTTTAGGAATGTTTATGAATGAATTTTCAGCCGGAACAACACTGTTTTTTAACGATAAAAAAACACTTCACTTTTCAGTCTTAGCATCCTATGAAATAAACGGAAAAAAGAAAGATACCGATATAAAAACCGGAGATATTTTGAGTATTGAAGGCGGTTTGGGAAAAACATTTTACATGCTGAATGCCGAAAAAACGGCTCCAAAAGGAATTCTGAACGCCGGTCTGATTTATTATTTACAATATAAAGTTTCAAACGATAAAATTCCTGCCGGCAATATAATACTCGAACCGGATAAAGACAGAATAGGGGCTTTGGGTGCTGAGGTAAACTATTTTCATATTGGCTGTACCACTTCTGCCGGACTTCGATGGCTTTCAGAATTTGGTGCTCACAATCGTTTTCAGGGAAATACTTTTTTCCTTACTCTGGCACACGTTTTTAGTTTAGCAAAAGAAAAGAAAGAATAACAATAGAAAATGAAATGTGTTTTAAGAGATAAATAAAATTTAAAAATTGATTTAAATGAGAAATACAAATTCAGATTCTTCATTAAAAAACAGAAAACTCTTCTATAAAATAGTTTTCATTTTTTCATTTTTCATTTTTTATTGCCAAAACACAATCGCACAAAAACCGCATATTACAGCAAAGGATTCTCTCGACGGAGCTTTCGATTTGAGTGATTATATTATTTATGCCCACGGATTTATTGTTGTTCCCACTATTATTACAGAACCAGCTCTGGGAAATATTGGAGGCGCAGTTGTTCCCGTTTTTCTAAAAAAACGTGCGCCGGTTGTTGATGAAAATGGTAAAAAACGTTTTATAAATCCGGATATAACCGGAGGAATCGGAATGTATACCGGAAACAAAAGCTGGATGGTGGGCGCATTTCGTTCGGCAACCCTGGTAAAACCCAAAATATTATATCGTGTTATGGCCGGTTATGGCGATATGAATTTATCTTTCTATGAAAATAATCTGCCAAACGTACCCGATCAGGAATTTAAACTCAACTTTAAATCAACCATTTTTTATACACAATGGTTAAAACAGTTTAAAAATGCCAAATGGAGCGCCGGACCGCAATACTTTTTTCTAAATTCTAAAATCAATTTGCCAAATATCAATATTCCTCCGCCGTTTGTTCAGCCCGGTGATATAAAAAGTACGGTAAGTCAGTTGGGAGCAGCCATCCAGTTTGACGGACGTGACAATATATTTACACCAGATAAAGGAATCAGGCTTCAGTCGGATTTTTTTTGGTCAGATGATGCAATAGGAAGCGATTACGATGCCTGGCGTGTCAATTTATCGGCAATAGGATATTATCCATTAACCAAAAAATTAATTGGCGGGCTTAGGGTAGAAGGAGAGCAGGCGTTTGGGAGTCCGCCTTTTTATCTAAGACCCGGAATTAATTTAAGAGGAATTCCTGCTGCCCGATATCAGGGAAAAGCCAGTGTTGTTACAGAAGCCGAACTGCGATGGGATCTGTACCGACGATGGAGCCTAATGGGTTACGGTGGTCTTGCAAGCGCTTTTAACGACTGGGATCAGGCTTTTGCAAAACCTGTTGTTTACAGTTACGGAACTGGTTTTAGATATTTATTAGCCCGAAAATTTAAACTCCGAATGGGTATTGACGTTGCAAAAGGAAATGAAGACTGGGCATATTATATTGTTTTTGGAAGTAATTGGCTTAGATAATTGTTAATTCCCGATAATTACTACCGGGAATTAAAATGTAATTTGTGTAAAACAAAATCCTTATTTCTTCCAGTATGGTTTGATAATTTTATTTTCCTTTCGGCTTAAAGCCAATAATATAATAGAAGCTGCAGAGCAAAAAATAACGGCCTGAATCGATCCTTCGGGACCAAAATTTCCTCCGGTAATTAATTCTGAACCCTGAATTTTTGAAACCAATAAACTATTGGTTTTGGCGTTTCCGGATGTGATAGCTCCAAAAATTCCCGACTGCATAAAATTCCACGCAAAGTGAATCGCGATTGGGAACCATAAATTTCTGGTATAAATAAAAGCAGCGCCTAATAATAATCCGGCTTCAATAGCAATACATAATGCAGAAAGTAAAGTACTATGTTCGTTTGCCAAATGCAGAGCGCCAAAAATAAGCGCCGAAATTAGTAAGGCAAAATAACTTCCTAATTTTTCTTCCATAATTCTAAAAAGAATTCCGCGAACCAAAATCTCCTCGATAATTGCCGCGGTAAAAGCAATTGTAAGCGGGATAATGATAAATGAAAACGGATTTACAGAAAGAATTTCGTAACCGCCATTAAGGTAAATTATCAAAATAGTAAGCGATTGTAAAACCGCACCAATTAAAATTCCAGTGATTAAATTTTTGGCAATTCCATTTAATGAAAATTCGGTTATGGTTCTTTTTTCATAATATTTAAAGAAAAAAATATAGCTCGTTAAAGCCAGTGCGCAAACAATAATTCCTTTTATGAGATTTCTATAATCTTTGTCGAGAGAAGTCTGCAGTAATGCTTTTCCGGCAATTGCCTGTCCCACATTAATCAGTAAAAGACAAACGATTAATCCTAAAATAATTTTGGTTATAGGGAAATTGAATATTTTTTGTTTTGTGGTAAGCGTTTCCATTTGATTTGTTTTATGATTTATGATGAGACAAAAGTATTTCGCATCAAAAACAAAAAATAGAATGAAATTTGCCTCTTTATAATTTTTGAAATTGTTTTGGCAAAAATCCCGTTTGGTTTTTAAACGTTCTAATGAAATGACTTTGATCTGCAAAACCACATTCCAGGGCAATTTCGGTTAAATTACTTTCGTGCGTTTGTATCAGCGAAAGCGAACGGTTTATTTTAATTCTTCGCATATATTCTCCCAAAGTACAGCCAAAATACTTCGGAAAATGTTTTGAGATCGTAATGGGATTTAAGTTTAAAACCGTCGCTAAATCCTGCAGATTTGGGTTTTCGTTCCAACAATCGTTCAGTAATTCCTGCAAACTTTTCACCCAAAACGGACTTTTCTCAAATCGCTCTAAATGATTTTGAGCATTTGCCATTTGCGAAAAAAGCATCGTAATCGTATCGGCAGAAAAAGCATCGGCAGTAAGCGTTTCCTTGAAAATCTTCAGAATAAGAAATTTGGTAAATGCCGAATTTTGAATCGATTTTTCGAGTACAGCTTCAGACATTTGAAGTTCTTTCAGCAGATTTTCTTCAATTTCGATATTGATATTTCGGGAAGGAAAAAGCGTGTTTTGATTTAAATGCAATTCATCGCTGTGGTAAAATAATAACGAACCGGGACCGACTGTTTCGCTGAAATTTTTTCTTTTTTCAGTAGTTCCGCCTTTTAGGAAAAGCGTAATGTGTGCGTTGTTGTGAGAATGCCAGCCTTCGTAAACCTTATTTTGGTATTCGGTTTCGACAACCGCAATTCCGTTTGAAGTTGTAAAAATGTTTTTAGTATTACCTAAATATTGCTCTTTTTCGAGTTCGTACATTTTCGGTTTTGTTGTGTGGCATTTATGGAAGCAAAATACTATTTATTTGCATATAAAATCAAAAAAGATTTGATTCTAAAACAATTATGTTTTTATACAATTTGTAAGATTTAATTGTTTAATAAAAACATTGTATAAACATTAACTGTTAAATAATAGTTTTTTTACCGAATATTTAATTGTTTTGTAACAAAAATATAATACGGGCTACTAATAAGGCAACTATTTAAATCTTTTGATTATGTATAAAAATACGATGAAATCAGTTTTCGCAGCATCTGCATTTTTAGTGGGTATAAGCGGCTGTTTTGCGCAGGACATTTTGGTTAATTCTTTAAAGTTAAATGCGAGTGATAAAAGTAAAGAAGCTTTTAAATTCACCGAAGTAGTTAACTTAGGAACAACATCAATAAAAAACCAGGGTTCATCCGGAACTTGCTGGAGTTATGCATCAAACTCATTTTTAGAGTCAGAAATGATTCGTTTAGGAAAACAGCCTGTTGAGCTTTCTCAGGTATTTTCTGCAAGAAATGTGTATGTTGACAAAGGTGTAAATTATGTTCGTATGCACGGCGCGATCACTTTGGGTGACGGAGGTTCGCTGCACGACGTAATTAATATGTACAAAAAATACGGAACCGTACCAAGAGAAGTTTACACAGGTTTGAACTACGGAACGGATAAAAATAAATTTGCCGAAATGTCTGCACTTATCGAAGGCGTTTTGGCTGCGGTGGTTAAAAATCCAAACGGAGAATTAACACCAAACTGGCAAAAAGCATACGCTGCTGTTATCGATTCTTATTTAGGAAAAGTGCCGGAAAACTTTAATTACAAAGGAAAAAACTATACGCCGCAGTCTTTTGCTAAAGAAGTGGTAGGAATTAATCCAGACGAATATGTAGAAATGTCTTCGTTTACAACGGCCCCATATTACCAAAAAACAGTTTTGGCCGTGCCGGACAACTGGTCATTAGATCAGGTTTACAACGTAAAAGTAAACGACATGACTGATATTATCGACAATGCATTGAAAAAAGGATATACAGTGGCTTGGGCGACAGACGTAAGCGAGAAAAGCTTTAGCTGGAAAAACGGTGTTGCGTATGTACCAACAAAGAAATTTGACGACATGACTGCCGAAGAAAAAGCTGATATGTTTAACGGACCAAAAGCCGAACCGGAAATTACTCCAGAAATGCGTCAGGCTGCGTTTGATAATTACGCTACTACTGACGACCACGGAATGCACATTATTGGTCTTGCAAAAGATCAAACCGGAAAAGAATATTATATCGTAAAAAATTCTTGGGGAGAAACAAACGACTACAAAGGTTTCTTGTTCGTTACCAAAAATTTCGTAAAATATAAAACAACTGCCTTAATGGTAAACAAAGGCGGAATTCCTGCTGAAATTGCTAAGAAATTAGGGGTTTAAGAATTTTAGAGTTTTTATAAAAATAGAAAAGCGCTGTGATCTTTGGATTACGGCGCTTTTTTTATTGGTTTTATTTATTCATAAAGTTGAAAAACTGTATTTAATCGTTTTTATAAGTACTTAGTAGTTAAAATAAAAGCTAACTAAAACAAAATCAGTAGCTTTATATAGTGTTTTATGGAGTATTAACTTTAATTACATTACTTATGAAAACATATTTACGACATTTTGCTCTTGCGGCTTTGTTTTCTATAAATAGTTTTGCTCAGCAGCCTAATTATTTGGTTGCTAATGCAGACACTCGCAGAGCGCCCTTTAAATTTGACAACAAACCAGACGACGATCGTGTTATAGAATCGTATTTGGTTGTTGAGGTTATCAATATGCCTTTCGGAAAAAGAACCACAAAATACGAAGTTTCAAAACTCGATATGGTGTATACAAACGATTTAGGTCCTAATAATACCAGAACAGTAACTCCAATTTATAAAAAACAAAAGATAAGAACAGCAAATACAATCCTGCCTTCAAAAGTCGCAGATGCAAAAACAGAGACTGTAAAACCAATTGAAGTTGAGGTTACCGCTCCGGCCTATACAGAGAAATACGTAAAAGTAAATATTCTTGACACTTACGCCAATGTTTTAGACAAAGGATACAAATCTGCAGACATGCTCAAAAAAGTTGCTGACAAGTATTATTTTGAAAATAATTTTGAAGATGCCGTTAAATACTATTCGGAGTTATTTACGCTTGATGAAAAATTAGAAACCATTTATTATTTTAGATATGCCCAATCTCTAAAAGCAATCAACGAAACCGAAAAAGCAGAAGAAATGATGAAATTGTTTGAGAGTAAAAATTTGAATGAATAAAAATGATGACACAAAAAGATAAAAAACACAATGTGTAGTTTCTTGTGCGATTTCTCCTTTCATTCGAAATGACAAACTTAAATAAACAAAAAAAGACGATCATTTGATCGTCTTTTTTTAAGCTCCCCCTCTTGTCTTGATAGCTTTCGGGGCTCCGATTAAAGTTTATTTATATTTTTCTTTAAGTTTCAAAATGATGTTGGGATACTTAATTAGATTTTCAACATAAGTTTTGCTTTTCATTTTTTTAATATGTTTTTCAATATCCAAACCTTGTGATTTACTTTCGCATTCTATTTTGAGAAATAACACCCAATCTTCCGCATTTGCTGTAAACTTATGTGATTCTGCATTTTTATGAAATTCCATTCTAGTGTCAAAATCAGATGTAAATCCAATATAAAATCGATTCAATTTGAAAGAATGGAGAATGTAAACAAGATGCATAATGATAGAATAATTAAAGGATGGGAAATGTTATGAATTATTTTAAGTGGTATTTAAGATGCTCTCTTTTGCCTCGAACCAACCCCGAAAGCTTTCGGGGCTCTGATTAACAGTCAGATGCTCTAACCAACTGAGCTAAGGAGGAATCACCTTAAAGGTAAACATGTTTGCTAAAAAAAGTTGCTCCCCCTCTTGGGCTCGAACCAATCCCGATAGCTATCGGGATTCTGATTAATAGCAAAAAAAACCACTTACGATTTGTAAGTGGTATTTAATAAGCTCCCCCTCTTGGGCTCGAACCAAGGACCCTCTGATTAACAGTCAGATGCTCTAACCAACTGAGCTAAGGAGGAATCACCTTAAAGGTAAATATGTTTGCTAAAAAAAGTTGCTCCCCCTCTTGGGCTCGAACCAAGGACCCTCTGATTAACAGTCAGATGCTCTAACCAACTGAGCTAAGGAGGAAAGTGTTGCTCTTTTTAGCGAGTGCAAATATAATTGAATTTTTAGTTTCTCAAAAATATTTTAACTCTTTTTCTAAAAATATTTTTTTACTTAACAATTGCCTTATAAATGTCGTTTCCATTTGCAAACAAAAGCAGCGCTATAAGTAATACGAAGCCAACCATTTGGGCGTTTTCAAGGAATTTGTCACTTGGTTTTTTGCCACTAATAATTTCATATAATAAAAACATCACATGTCCGCCGTCAAGTGCCGGAATTGGCAATAAATTCATAACGCCAAGCATAATTGATAACAAAGCTGTGATTGACCAGAAAGTTTCCCAGCTCCAAAAACTTGGAAAAATGTTGTAAATCGCTGCAAAACCTCCCACTTGTTTATACGCTTTTGTTTCAGGGTTAAAAATCATTTTCAATTGTTTTCCGTAACCTACCAATTGATCTTTTCCTTTTTGAATTCCAACCGGAATCGATTCAAAGAAACTATATTCTTTAGTGCTTACTTTATAATAACCTAATTTCTCTAAAGATTCGATAGCTAAACCGCCTACACCAACACCTAATTTTCCTAGTTTAGAAACCTTAACTGTAACAGGAGTTTCTTTTAAATCGCGTAAAACAACAGCAGGAATTGTTTTTCCTTTGTTAGCTTCTAAAATGGTTTTAGCTTCATCAAAATATTTTATTTTCTGTCCATTCAGGCTTACAATAATATCTTTTGGCTTTAAAGAAGTATTTTCAGAATCGTCAGCAATTTTACCCACAACAAACGGCATTCTTATACCAATTAATAAACCTTTCTCATATTTAGACAATTGGTCAACAAAATCATTCGGAATGTTGATTGTTTGTTGTTTTCCGTCTCTTTCTATCAAAACATGTTTCGACATAATCACATTCATGTTCATGTCGCTGTCAAAATTTTCTACTTTTTTACCGTCAATAGAAATGATTTTATCTCCGGTTCTAAAACCAGCTTTAAGCATTGCAGGATTTTCAATAAAAACACCATCTTTCAAATCAGCATTTGCCACATACGTATCGCCGTAAGCAAAAGCCATTCCTATATATATAATAAACGCCAAAATAAAGTTTACAGTAACACCGCCAAGCATAATAATTAAACGCTGCCAGGCTGGTTTAGAACGAAATTCCCATGGCTGCGGTGGAAGAGCCATTTGCTCTTTGTCCATACTTTCGTCGATCATTCCAGAGATTTTCACATAACCTCCAAGTGGTAACCATCCGATTCCGTATTCTGTTTCGCCAATTTTCTTTTTTAACAGAGAATATTTAACATCAAAAAACAAATAAAATTTTTCGACTCTTGTTTTAAATAATTTTGCAGGAATAAAGTGTCCTAATTCGTGAAGAATAATAAGTAAAGATAAACTCAATAGAAATTGAGAGAGTTTGATAACTATATCCATTGTAAATTTTTAGTTCGTATTTAACGCACAAAAGTAGCGTTTTCTTATTTAATTAAAGCCGCAAGATAATACTTAAGATTTTAAATGTTTGTTAATTAATAAACATTTCAATTTCTCGTTTTAACAAGATACTGTAACTTTACTTTTTAAACGGCTGTCAATTTATTGGTAGCCCATAATCATTAAAAGTTACAATTATGGCTTCACAATTATTTTCTCCCATAACATTAAAAAACACCAGTTTAAAAAATAGAATCGTTATTTCGCCAATGTGCCAGTATTCAGCAATTGACGGATTTGCAAACGACTGGCATCTCGTTCATTTAGGAAGTCGTGCAAGCGGCGGCGCCGGATTAATTATTCAGGAAGCCACAGCCGTTTCTCCAGAAGCGAGAATTTCTCCTGCTGATCTCGGGATCTGGAAAGACGAACATATCGAAAAGTTAAAACAAATTAATGAATTTATAGTTTCTCAAAATTCAGTTCCGGGAATCCAATTGGCACATGCCGGAAGAAAAGCAAGTGTTTCTTCTCCGTGGGAAGGAAATAAAAAATTAGATTTCGCTCACGGCGGATGGCAGACGGTTTCGGCAAGTGCGATTCCGTATCACGATGGTGAACCATTTCTTCCGGAAGCTTTAGACCAAAACGGAATCAAAAAAGTAATTTCAGATTTTAAAAATGCAACAAAAAGAGTTGTTGAAGCGGGATATAAAGTTTTGGAAATTCACGCCGCACACGGTTATTTATTGCATCAGTTTTTATCACCTTTAACAAACGTAAGAACAGACGAATACGGAGGAAGTTTCGAAAATAGAATCCGTTTTACTCTCGAAATTGTAGACGCTGTCCAGACAGAATGGCCTTCAGATTTACCTTTGTTCGTGAGAATTTCAGCAACAGATTGGGCAGAAGGAGGATGGAATCCCGAAGAATCAGTTCAGCTTTCTAAAATTCTAAAAGAAAAAGGAATTGATTTAATTGACGTTTCTTCTGGCGGATTAGTTTCACATCAAAAAATTGAAATTGGTCCGGGTTATCAGGTTCCTTTTGCAGAAAAGGTAAAAAAAGAATCAAACATTTTAACTGGCGCAGTTGGTTTAATTACAGAAGCCAAACAAGCCGAAGAAATTTTAGAAAAAGGTCAGGCCGATTTAATTTTGTTTGCCAGAGAATCATTAAGAAATCCTAATTTGCCTTTAGATTTCGCTAAAGAATTAGACAGCGATATTCAATGGCCAAAACAATACGAACGAGCAAAATAATAAATTTATTAGCCACAACCCGAGCGATAGCGAACAGGCGAAGCAATTCACGAATTAATTTTAAAACATAACTTTATAACTTGTGAATTCGTGGCAAAAAAACATACAACATGCAAAAAATAAAAACAGCACTATTATCATACGGAATGTCGGGAAAAGTTTTTCACGCGCCATTTTTAGATATTCATCCGGGTTTTGAATTATTAGGATCTTGGGAACGAAGCAAAAAACTCATTCAGGAAGATTATCCATACGTAAAAAGCTATCCTTCAATCGATGATTTATTAGCCGATGATGTCGATTTGGTAATCGTAAACACGCCAGTTGGAACGCATTACGAATATGCAAAAAAAGTGCTTTTGGCAGGAAAACATGCCGTTGTCGAAAAAGCTTTTACAACAACTGTTGCCGAAGCAGAAGAACTGGCCAAAATTGCAGAAGAAAAAGGATTGAAACTGGCTGTTTTTCAAAACAGAAGATGGGACAGTGATTTTAAAACCATTCAAAAAATAATTAACGAAGGCGTTTTAGGAGATTTAGTAGAAGCCGAATTCCATTTTGACAGATACAATCCATTATTGAGTCCTAAAGCACATAAAGAAACCGCCAATGATGGAGCGGGAGTTTTAAAAGATTTAGGTCCGCATATTATCGATCAGGCTATTTGTTTATTTGGTTCTCCAAAATCGGTTTTCGGAGATATAAGGATCACAAGAGAAAATTCTTTAGTTGATGATTGGTTTGATTTATTACTTATTTACGACGATTTGAGAGTACGTCTAAAAGCTGGATTTTTTGTAAGAGAAGCAAATCCGGCGTATACCATTCACGGTAAAAAAGGTTCTTTTTTAAAACCACGTGGAGACGTTCAGGAAGACGAATTGAAAATTGGTAAAAAACCAAATCTGGAATCCTGGGGAACAGAACCGGAAAATTTGGAAGGAATTCTGCATACAGAAATTGACGGAAAAGTAATGCGTGAAAAAGTGCCAACTCTCAAAGGAAATTATTTCGCGTTTTTTGACGGTGTTTTCAACTCTATTACAAATCATACTAAAGAACCTGTTACGGCACAAGATGGCGTAAAAGTAATGCAGATTATAGAAGCAGCGATTGCAAGTAATGCGCAGCGAACTGTAATTGATTTATAAAAGATTGATTGCTCACTCCCGATGGCTATAGGAATTACAGATTAAATGGGTTTACGCTGATTTAATTTTTTTATAATCTGTAAGCAAAATGCATACAATATATATCGTAGAGACGCACAGCAGTGCGTCTTTTTTTATGCGTGACAATAAAATAACAGCTGTGCAAAACCCGTTTAATCCGTAAAATCTGCGGGCAAAACCGACCGATTTATAAACAATAACGTTGTAAATAATCTAACAATTTGTACCTTTAAGTAAATACGAAGGATTTTTGTATTTTTATAATATAATCCCAAAACGCATTAATTTTGATAAATTTTAATCCATTACAACTTTTTCAGACTAAAGGAAAAATCAAGAAAGTTTTTAGAGAAGCAAAGGCTTCCTATTTAAACAGAATTCGTTTTGCCGTTGGAATGTTTTATTTCGGAATGGGATTAAGTTTTGCAACCTGGGCAAGCAGAATTCCGGATATTAAAACCGCTTTGCATCTAACCGAAGGTGATTTGGGTTCTATACTTTTTGCACTGCCAATGGGGCAATTAATCGTAATGCCGTTTTCAGGAAAAATGGTAACTAAATTTGGAAGTCACCGCGTTTTGATTTTTTCCTTAATAATGTATGTTTTGAGTCTGGCCAATTTAGGTTTGGCAACAACCGGATCACAATTATCAATAGGTCTGTTTTTATTTGGCTTATTTGGAAACTTAGCCAATATTGCAGTAAATACGCAAGGTGTTTATACTGAAGTTCTTTTCAAAAAAACAATCATGTCTTCTTTTCACGGAATGTGGAGTTTTGCCGGATTTACAGGTGCTTTGGTCGGATTGGGAATGCTGGCTTTAAAATTAAAACCATTACATCACTTTTTAATTGTTGGCGTAGTAGTTTTATTAATGATCGCTTTCAATTTTAAATTTTTAATCAGAGCCAAGGAAAAAATCAAACACAATACAGAAAAGAGAAGAATATTTGTAAAACCAGACAGTGGTTTAATCTGGCTTGGGGTAATTGGTTTTTGCAGTATGGCAAGCGAAGGCGTAATGTTTGACTGGAGCGGTGTTTATTTTAAAGATATTGTACAGGCTCCCGGCCCTTTAGTTGTTTTAGGCTACACGTCATTTATGATTATGATGGCCGGCGGAAGATTTTTAGGCGACGGATTAATCAATAAATTTGGTCGTGAGCGTGTAATGCAGATTAGCGGCATTATGATTTCGGCAGGACTTTTTACCGCAGTTTTTCTTCCTTATATTGTTCCTTGTACGATTGCTTTTATGGCAGTTGGTTTAGGAGTTGCTACTATAGTTCCAACAGTTTATAGTCTTGCGGGAAAAAATCCAACTGTTCCGGCAGGAGAAGCGTTAACCATTGTTTCTAGTGTAAGTTTCTTAGGTTTTTTAATGGGACCCCCTGTCATTGGACATAGCACAAAACTTCGGACTTAAATTTTCTTTTGCTTTTATCGGAATATTTGGTGTTTTAATTGCTTTTATGGTTTCTAAAATTAGAACAACTGATTAAATTATAAGTCTCATCCTGAGTAGATTAAATACATTAGCGATACTTTTTTTTATTCAAAAATATAATACAGTATTAATTTTGTAAGAATTTATTTTCTTTTAATTATTGTTTTTTCCTATATTTGAAAATCGAGCCGCTTGTATTATAAGTAAGACTCTTTTTCCAAAAACCAATTTATCTTTTGAATTGAGGATTAATTTCCTAAAAACAATTTTCAAAATGAATTGGAATTTTAATGGTAAAAAAATACGCAGTCTTTCTTGTTTTATTGTCTTTTAGTTTTGCTTTTGCTCAGGAAACGATCTTCTTTGGATTTGTAATTGATGCCAAAACAGAAAAACCAATTGAGAGTGTTGTAGTCAATATTCAAAATACTTCTATCACCGGACTTACTTCAAAAAACGGAAGATTTGAGTTGTATTCGCCTGTAAAAGGTGAGCAGTTGTTATGGGTTCACAGTCAGGGGTATAAAGATCTTCTTTTAAAAATCCAATCCGATTTTGGACAAAAGATAAATCTCGGAATACTACAATTAGAAGATACTTTTTCCGATGAAGCTCCTGCCGCATTAATAACTTTATTAGACAGCGATTTATCTGATGATAATAGTTCATCAGAAATGACTTCGGGACTTTTACAATCTTCGCGTGATGCTTTTATGCAGGCTTCGGCTTTTAATTGGGGTCAGGCCCGATTTAGATTTCGTGGTTTAGACAGCGAAAACGGAACGATGATGCTCAACGGAATGACGATGAACAAAATCTACGACGGCAGACCGCAATGGAACAATTGGAGCGGATTAAATAATGTACTCCGAAATCAGGAATTTTCAGTTGGAACTGCAGCTTCAAATTATACTTTTGGTGGTGTTCTGGGAACACAGCAAATTTCTACCAGAGCTTCTTTATATAGAAAAGGAACACAGCTTACATTTTCCGGAAGTAATACAACATATACTTGGCGCGCTATAAGTACTTATGCATCAGGAATGAATGCTTCCGGATGGGCTTATGCCGTTTCTGCAGGAAAAAGATGGGCAGATGAAGCTTATTTTGAAGGGACAAATTTCAACGCAGATTCCTTTTTTATTAGTGTTGAAAAGAAATTAAACAACAGAAATTCAGTCAATTTTACAGGATTTTACACACCAAATTCTCGTGGCAAAAATTCTCCAAATACAAACGAAGTCACCAATTTAATGAGTGAAAAATACAATTCGTACTGGGGATTTCAAAATGGAAAAAAACGAAATGCAAGAGTAAAAAATGTCAAAGAACCATTATTGATGCTTAATCATTATTTTAAAATTGATGATAAAACCAATCTCAATTCGAGCGTAATGTATCAATTTGGAAAAGTAGGAAACAGTAATATCGATTACCAAAATGCTGATAGTCCAGATCCTGTTTATTATAAAAAAATGCCGAGTTACTTTAGTTCGCTTTATGCAAAAGACAAAGGCGAATTCTCTGGAGAATTTACGCCTGATTATGAAAATGCTGAGAAAAGCAGAATCACATTTTTGGCAAATTCCCAAATTGACTGGAACAGAATGTATTTAACAAATCAAAAACCAGGTCAAAATGGTTATGAGCCGGCGCAGAGTCATTATGTTTTATATGAAGACAGAACAGATGATAAAACCTTCGCAGTAAATTCAAATCTAAATGCACAGATTAATTCTAATATTTCTTTTGATGCAGGAATAACTTTTAAGAATTTAAAATCGCATAACTTTCAGTACTTATTAGATCTTCTTGGCGGAGCATTTTTTGAAGATATTGATCCGTTTTATAAAGGCGATCTTTCGCAGTCTGATTTGCAAAACCCGAACAGACAGGTTAAACAAGGAGATATTTATGGCTATAATTATAATCTAACTGCTAATACAATTGATGCTTTTGCGCAGTTTAAATTTGCATATAATAAAACTGAATTTTATTTGGCACAGTCCTATTCAGTTTCAGATTATCAAAGAGAAGGCTTATATCAAAATGGAATTTATCCCACAACTTCTTTAGGAAAAAGTGAAAAAATAAATTTTGAAAACTTTGGTTTTAAAGGCGGATTCACGTATAAAATTTCGGGTAAAGAATGGTTTTTCATAAATGGTGCACATTTAACAAGAGCGCCCTCATTACGAAATACATTTTCAAATTCGAGATTAAACAATAAGATAGTTGATGGAATTGAAAGTGAAAATATTACTAGCGCAGAAGCCAATTATGTTTACCGTTCGCCAAAACTCAAATTACGTTTAACAGCTTATTATGCATTAATAAAAAACAGTTCTAAAACTTCCTTTTTTTATGCAGAAGGAATTTTCGACAATGGAGCAGGTTACGATGCAACAGATGCTTTTGTCAGTCAGACTCTGACTCAGTTAGATAAGAAAAATACTGGTGCAGAATTGAGTTTTGAATATCAAATTTCGTCTACTCTAAAAACTACTTTATCTGCTGCTTACGGAAACTATGTTTACAACAGTAATCCAAATGTATCCATTACAAACGCTGCAAACGCTGCAAAAGATGGTGCGCAGACAACTTTTGATTTTGGTCAGGCCTATCTTAAAAACTACAAACAAGCGGGAATGCCGCAAAATGCAATTTCAATTGGTTTAGAATATCGCGATCCTAAATTTTGGTGGATTGGAACAAATATCAATTATTTGAGTGATAATTATATTGATGTTTCGCCAATATCAAGAACTTCACAATTCTATATTAATTCAGCAAACGGATTTCCTTTTCCCGAAGCCACTTCCGAAAGAGGAAATGAATTATTAAAACAAGAAAAATTTAAGTCTGTTACGCTGCTGAATATTAACGGAGGAAAATCCTGGCGAGTTCAGAAAAAGTATATCGGACTTTTTGCCAGCGTTAATAATGTGCTGAATTTAGTATACAAAACAGGCGGATTTGAACAGGCTCGAAACGCAAATTTCAGAGCTTTAAATCAAGATGCTTCAAGCGGAACACCATCATTTGGACCCAAATATTATTATGGTTACGGAAGAACTTATTTTTTAAATCTAACAATCGGTTTATAACTCGAAAAATTTATTTCTCATGAAAAATATAATTTTAAAATCACTTTTACTTTCATCGTTATTAATCTGCAGCTGTAGTAAAGACGTAGAAAATCCAAAATTAGAATGTACACAGCCCGATTATAAAGTAAACAAAACGGTAGAAAAAGTTTATGAGCTTTCGGGCAGTACAGCAAAACAATATTTGTACGATGATATTATAGAAGCGTATGTGGTTTCAAGTGATGAAGGAGGAAATTTTTTCAAAACGATTTCACTGCAGACAAAAGCCTCCGAAAGAATTCCTGCAATAGGTTTTAGCGTACCCATAGATGCGTCAAATACTTATATTGACTACAGAATTGGTAATAAGGTTTATGTAAAACTTAAAAATCAATTTACAGATTTGTATTATGGAGGTTTGAGAATTGGCAGTTTATATGTTAGCAATGCCGGAGACCCAACAATAGGCAGAATCTCTCAAAATGAATACAAGAATGTTTTAAGCGCATCATGTGAACTTATAGATGAAAACCAGTTACTTGAATCGCTTTCTATAGAAAAAGCACTTGACGATACTAAACTAAATACATTGATTGAACTCAATGATGTTGAGTTTACTGAAGCAGCATTAGGGCGTCATTATTTTGAAGAATCAAACAATATAGGAGGATCGACAAACTGGAATCTGCGAGATAAAACGGGGAATCAAATTATTTTAAGAACAAGTAGTTATGCAAAATTTGCAGATCATTCTGTACCGGAAGGAAGTGGAAAAGTAAGAGGAATTTTGACAAAGTTTGGTACAGATTACCAACTAATGGTAAGATCTGAAAATGATATTGTAATGAATGGAAAAAGAAGTACTCCATTTTTTGCAGAAGATTTTCAGTCGGTTAAAAACAATGTCAATTTTGCACTTCCAGGATGGAGCAATATTGTAGAGAAAGCCACTAAACTATGGAAAAGTATGGTTTATGCCGGAAATGGTTATGCCGAATTTAATACTACAAGCACAACCGCAGCCGAAAATATTGCATGGCTCGTTTCTCCTAAAATTGATCTGACGGATTATAAAAATGCAGTGTTGTCTTTTAGAAGTGCGCAGCATGATTTAAAAGTAAATTCTCCTTTAAATACACTAGAAGTTTATATTTCAACAAACTTTGACGGAGCCAATATCAGCAAAGCAAAATGGACAAAGCTGGATGCAAAAGTTCCTAATCTTTCAACTCCTGCGCGTGAATTTATAAGTTCTGGCGGAATTGATCTTTCGGCTTATTCCGGAAATATAAATATTGCATTTAAATACATCGGATCAGGAAAAGATAAAACTTTAAATGGGGCTTTTATGGTTGATGATATTAAGATATTTGGCGAAAAGTAGGAATTTTTACTTTGAAAAATTCAGTTAAGTGACTGGTTTTTTGGCTAATAATTTAATGGAGTATTATTTTTGAGATTTTAAACTATTAAATTTTGACAGAATTTTGTATTTTGGTCATCCCAAATCAATACAAGAACAAAATGAAAACCTACTTTATTGCCATCCTAATGATGGTGTTTCCATTCTTGATGCACAGTCAGGACAATGTTAAATTAAAGCAAATCAACATTGTAAAAACGAATTACCAAAACTCTAAAGACGGTGAAATTGTTAATAAAACAATGGTTTTTAAAGATGGTAAACTGCAGACAATAACAACTTCAGATGTTGTGCAGCATTTCTTTTACAACAAAAACGGACTATTGGATATGACCGTTAAAGATAAAGTAGGAAGCGACTGGAAAGAAGTTATCAATTATACTTATGATGCTGACGGTAACATTACAAAGTTTGTAAAAAAATATCAGGAAGGACCAGATTATATTACAAAAGTGGTATCGTTTGTTTATGAAGGTGCACGTGTAAAAGTAACGACTAAAAAAAGTACAAATCACCAGAACTTAGTTGAAGATATTGAATATATCATCGAAAACGGAACTATTGTCAGACGTACTTCACGAGACAGAAACAAGGCAATTATTGGTAAACTTGAATATGTTTATGTTAATGATAATGTAGTTAAACACAAAGGTTTAGTAGGTGATAAAATCTCAAAAACATATACTTTTGATGACAAGAAATCTGTAGACCAATTAATTGTTCAAAATCTTTTTGGTCAAAATTATAAGATAATTGTACCAATGATTTCATATCATGAAGATGAATTTAGTTTTGAAGCTATTTCTTATAACAACGAAATGAATTTTAGTCCGTCGTCTACAGCTTTAGTTGCGGTAAGCCGAAAATATAAATACAACAAATTAAACTTTCCTATTTCTTGTTCACAAATTGAAGAAAACGGAATTGTAAAAACAGAAAAAACGTTTATTTACGAATAAATAAGTTTTTAAATAATCCTTTAAACCATTTATAAGTAAGGTTAATACCTGATTTATAAATGGTTTATTTTTTAAATAGGATTTAAAATTGAAATTCTATAATTGTAGTAGTTTACAAATGATTAAATTTGTAGCCTTATTTTAAGATATGCTAGAGAAAGAAGTTATAAATTTTGAGAAAACGGCCATAGTAGGTATTGTAACTCAAAATCAAAGTGAGGAAAAACTTAATGAATATTTAGACGAATTAGAGTTTTTAACTTTTACCGCTGGCGGTCAGGTTATAAAACGCTTTTCGCAAAAAATGGAATGCCCGAATCCGAAGACTTTTGTGGGGACGGGTAAAATAGATGAAATCAATCTTTTTGTAAAAGAAAACGCAATATCGACTGTTATTTTTGATGATGAATTAACACCTTCGCAGCAAAAAAATATATCAAGAATTATTGATTGCAAAATTCTTGACAGAACCAATTTAATTCTGGACATTTTTGCGCAAAGAGCAGAAACATCGTATGCCAGAACGCAGGTAGAACTGGCACAATGTCAATATTTATTACCAAGACTTTCGGGTTTATGGACGCACCTTGAACGTCAAAAAGGAGGAATTGGTATGCGTGGTCCGGGGGAAACGGAGATTGAAACAGACAGACGTATTGTGCGTGACCGAATTTCGTTGTTGAAAGAAAAAATCAAAACGATCGATAAACAAATGAGTATTCAGCGAAGCAACCGCGGAGCAATGGTTCGTGTGGCATTGGTTGGATATACAAACGTTGGAAAATCGACTTTGATGAATGCAATTGGAAAGAGTGAAGTTTTTGTTGAAAATAAATTGTTTGCAACTTTAGATACAACCGTTCGAAAAGTGGTTATTAAAAATTTGCCTTTCTTGCTTTCGGATACGGTTGGATTTATTCGAAAACTGCCAACCCAATTAGTTGATTCTTTCAAAAGTACACTTGATGAGGTTCGCGAAGCTGATTTGCTTTTGCATGTTGTAGATATTTCACATCCGGATTTTGAAGATCATATAGAATCAGTAAATCAGATTTTGCAGGAAATCAAAAGTAATGACAAACCAACAATTATGGTTTTCAATAAAATCGATGCTTACAAACACCTGACAATTGACGAAGATGATTTGATTACCGAAAGAACCAGAAAACACTGGACTCTTGACGAATGGAAACAAACTTGGATGAGTAATGTAGGTCATGATAAGGCATTGTTTATTTCGGCAACAAGAAAAGAAAATTTCGAAGAATTTAGAGAAATGGTTTACGAGGCGGTTCGTCAGATTCACATTACCAGATTTCCATATAATAACTTTTTATATCCTGATTACAAGGATGCTATTGAAAAGGAAGAAGAATAAAATAGAAACGGCTTTTGATTTATTTCAAAAGCCGTTTTTTATTCCTACACAAAGAATTTAAACTTTATTAAATATATCTCAAATACTATTTAATGAAGGTTGATATTTCATATCTTTGTTAAAATGAGTAAGAATTTATATATAATTTCAGGGTGTAATGGAGCTGGTAAAACTACCGCTTCTTTTACAATATTACCTGAAATTTTGGATTGTAAAGAATTTGTAAATGCAGATGAAATTGCAAAAGGGCTTTCTCCATTTCAACCTGAAAAAGTAGCTTTTGAGGCTGGGAGAATAATGCTTCACAGAGTCAATGAGCTGTTAGAGAGTAATAAAGTGTTTGCTTTTGAAACTACACTTGCTACTAAAAGTTATAAATCTAAAATTAACTTAGCTCAAGAAAAAGGTTATAAAGTAATTCTTTTGTTTTTTTGGTTGCAAGATGTTGAACTTGCAATAGAAAGAGTAAAAACGAGAGTTTTCGAGGGTGGACATAATATAGAAACAGCTGTTATTAAGCGAAGATACATTAATGGTATATTAAACTTATTTAATATATATTTGCCAATAGCTGATGAAGTTATGATTTTTGATAATTCATTTGGGAAACCTGAATTGTTAGCGGAAAAAATGCTTGAAAGTGAAATTGATATAATCAATGAAATTAAGTACAATAAACTAAAAAGTATCTATAATGAAAACATATAAAAGATCTTTAACTCAAGATAAAATTTTAAGTGCTATGGATTTAGTATATGATAAATTAATTGAATTCAAAAAGAAATCAAATAGCGAATTAGTTGTTATGAAAGATGATAAAATTGTTCGAATAAAACCTAAATCACTTAATAAATAAAAAATAACCCTCAAATTTGAGGGTTATTTTTTTATATGCTGTATTTTAATTAAAAACCAAAATTAATTCCTAAACCAAATACTTCTCTAGTTTGAAGGCCTCTAAAAGCATTATCATCATAAATCGCCTGAAAGGCTAAATTTGCCGAAAGAAATTTATTTACCTTCATTATAATATTCAGCGAATAATTGATATCTACATTTTGCGGATCTTCAAGATAATTAGAATATAAATTCAATGTGTTTTCTGCAGTTACATTGGTCATAATAGCCAATTTATAATAAACAGAAGCATAAAAACCGAGTTCATAACGCATAGTTTTACCTTCGTCAACGCCAAAATAATCACCATCTACATAAGGCAGGCCAGTAAATCTGTCAATTCCACTCGTGTAAGCATTGTCTACAAAAGTGAATTTTGAAGTCAGTGGTGCAAAATTTATTTTCAGGTTTTCATTTTTAGACCAGTAAATACCGGGCCCGGTAGTGAGATATCCAGGCGACATAAATTTAGTTTGCTCAGTTCTAATTTCTTTGCCGTTGGCATCCTGACTATAAATATAACCCGTTGTAAACTGAGTTCTAAAATTTAAAAAATAAGAATAATACCATTCGCCAAAAGCTTTTTTACCAAGAATGGAATTAAATTCTAAACGGTCATCTGTTTTCTTGCCAAAATCAGAATTTTTAGTTTGTAAAAGCCCGTAAGAAGCAAGAATTTTATTGTCCCAGGTTAAATCGTCTTTTTTGTAATTGAAGTCGTAGTTTATTCCTAAAGTCCCGGAAAAACTGTCTTCACCACCAGCAACCCAGTTATTGAAACTGGATTGGTTTAATAAAAGCGATACAGTTCCTTTTGCTTTCCAGCCTTCTTCTTCAATTGTATCATTGATTTTTTTTACAGCTTTTTCCGTGTTTTGAACTAGTTCTTTTTCTGAATTTTGTGCCTGAACAAAAGTAAAGTTCGCAACGATACATAGTAAAAACGCCAGCTTTCTCATGGTTGTTTAGTTTTAGTGTATTCTCAAATATACAAAAAACTAAATTAAGGTTTGGCGTAAATTGCCCGAAAATGAAGGTTATTTCTTAGATTCTTTGTACAATGGCACAGCAGAACATGCCTCGCCATACATAATACTTCTTGCGAAAGGCTGTAAATAGTTTGTAGCCAAAATATAAGCACGCATTGGTACAGGTTTCCTAGAACAACCTTTTACGATTACAGGTTTTCCTTGATAAGCAGAGTAATCAATTTTACTTAAAATTTCTTCGTATAAGCTTGCGTCAAGATCTTCGATAGTTCCATTGACTACTTTTTTAGCAAAAGGTGCAAGATGAACGCTTACTAAAATTAATGCCCAAGCGGGAATTATGGCATCTGTACTGCAGTGTACAGCCACATATTGATCTTGGTATTGTGACCAGTCGTGATTTTTAAGATGCTCTCGAAAGTCTTTTTCTTTCAATAAAAATCCTTCCAAAAGCCATTGCGAAATGTCAATCTGCACACGCATTCCTTTTGGATAATAATCCTCAAGATCAAAAACTTCTAAAGCACTATTGGCAACTTTATTGATGATTTCTTCCATTTTTTTAGTCTGAAAGTCGAAGGTCGAAAGTCATAAAGTCTCTAATCTTTGGACTTTATGACTTTGGACTTTATGACTATTTAAAGCATTCCTAATTCTAATTTAGCTTCTTCGCTCATTAAATCTTTGCTCCAAGGCGGATCGAAAGTAATTTCAACGTCAACATCTTTAATGTTTTCGATTCCTTTTACTTTTTCTTCTACTTCTCTAGGTAAACTTTCTGCAACAGGGCAGTTTGGTGAAGTAAGTGTCATAAGAATTTTTACTTCGTAATCTGTATTTACCATTACGTCGTAAATTAATCCTAATTCATAAATATCAACAGGAATCTCAGGGTCGTAAATGCCTTTTAAAACTCTTACGATTGATTCTCCTAATTCGTTTGTGTCAATTTCTTGTTCCATTTTTATTTTTGTTTTTACCATTAAGCTATTAAGAGAATTAAGTTTTGTAGTGTGCTTAATTCTCTAAAATAAAGCTTAGTACTTTATGAAACTTAATACCTCAATGGTTTAAAATTTTTTAGTTTTTGTTTTTTGCATCAAAAGCCAAAGCGTACATTTTGATGTTTTTTATCATCGAAATCAAACCGTTGGCACGCGTCGCAGATAAATGTTCTTTTAAACCGATTTCATCTATAAATTCAGTATCTGCATTTATAATATCGGATGCTTTTTGGTTGGAGAAAGCGCGAATTAAAATCGCAATTATTCCTTTTGTCAAAATAGCATCGCTGTCTGCGGTAAAAACGATTTTATCACCTTGTTCTTCGCCCTGAAGCCAAACTTTAGACTGGCATCCTTTGATTAAATTTTCATCTACTTTGTACTCTTCTTTGATTAACGGAAGACTTTTTCCTAGTTCGATAATGTATTCATAACGCTGCATCCAGTCGTCGAACATCGAAAATTCGTCTATTATTTCGTTTTGTATTTCCTTTATAGTCATAATTATTCTTTAGCAAAATCAACCAGTAAATTAACTAGTTTTTCGATTTCTTTTGGAGGAAAACCATTATCGAAACCAGGGGTTTCATACGTTTTTCCATCTTTAGTTATTTTTAAATTTCCTATTGCAGCACCATCATAAGTACGTTTGTCTGTTGGTGCTTTTAATGTTGAAAGTTTATCTAAATTTACTTTTGAAAATTCAGCCGTAATTTTATTCCATTTAGCATCATCAATTTTAGTTTCAATAGGCTGCTGATCTCTTCCGTTTGTAACAAAAGCAGTTTGATTTTGAAGGACAATCTTTTTAAAATATCCTCTTGACATTGCAGAATATTCAATTTGAGTTTCGGCCATGTTTGTTTTTTTCTGACTGCAGCATCCAGTCGCAATAAAAAGGGTTAAAAGCAATAAAGATAATATTCTCATAAATAGTTTTTTTAGCTTAGCATTGTTTGAGCTTTCTTAACGGCATCAACCATTTGGTCGATCTCCTCTTTTGTGTTATAAAATGAAAATGAAGCACGAATAGTTCCCGGAATACAGAAGAAATTCATAATTGGCTGAGCACAATGGTGACCAGTTCTAACGGCAATTCCTAATTTATCTATAATAGAACCAACATCATACGGATGAATTCCATCAATATTAAACGAAATTACAGAAGCTTTATTTTTTCCTGTTCCGTAGATTCTTAAACCTTCAATTTCAGATAAGCGTTTTGTAGCGTACTCTAAAAGTTCGTGTTCATATTTCTGAATATTTTCGAAACCAACACTGTTTAAATAATCAATTGCAGTTCCTAAAACAATTCCACCGGCAATATTTGGAGTTCCGGCTTCAAATTTATGAGGAAGATCTGCGTAAGTAGTTTTTTCGAAAGTAACCTCTTTAATCATTTCGCCGCCGCCTTGATAAGGAGGAAGTTTATTTAGCCATTCTTCTTTTCCAAAAAGAATTCCAGTTCCGGTTGGGCCGCACATTTTATGACCTGAAAAAGCATAAAAATCACAATCTAATTCCTGAACATCTGGTTTTAAATGCGGAACTGCCTGCGCGCCGTCAATTAAAACTGCAGCACCAACAGCGTGTGCTTTATCAATAATATATTTTATCGGATTAATGATTCCGAGTGCGTTTGAAATATGATTAACCGTAACAACTTTTGTTTTCTCAGAAAGCAATTTATCAAATTCTTCAATGATTAATTCTCCGTTTTGGTCAATCGGAATTACTTTCAAAACAGCACCTGTTTTTTCGCATAACATCTGCCACGGCACAATATTACTATGATGTTCTAATGAAGAAACAACAACTTCGTCGCCCGGTTTTAAGATAGAAGCAAAACCATTTGTAACTAAGTTGATTCCGTGTGTAGTTCCAGAAGTAAAAAGAACCTCATGAGCATGTTTTGCATTGATATGATCTTTTACTTTTCCGCGTGAAATTTCATAAGCATCAGTAGCTAACTGGCTTAAAGTGTGAACACCACGATGAATGTTGGCATTAATTTCCTGATAATATTTTACTTCAGCATCAATTACAACTTGTGGTTTTTGCGAAGTAGCTCCGTTGTCGAAATATACTAATGGCTTTCCGTTTACAGTTTGTGAAAGTATCGGGAAATCAGCTCTTATTTTTTGAATATCTAGCATGTCTTATTTAGAAAAAATCTATTTACAAAAGTACTAAAACTAAATTTGTTTATACAGTAATTCTATAATTTCCTTTTATGATGCCATTGCTATAAGGCGTAAATATTGATTCCCTAAAAATTGATTCTGTTTTATGAATTATCTGAATCAGATTTGTGATTTGTGTTCTAAAATCGTGAACATAAATTATTTATATTGCAATAAAAATAACTTAAATCATCATGAAAAAATTTCTCAAAGTACTTTTGCTTGTAGTAGTTCTTGCTTTTCTTTATTTCGGGTTTACGACTTATCCGAAGCTTGATTTAATATCTGGTTTCTCGGCCAAAAGTGTTGCATCAGGACATTTTATTGATAATCGTTCTTTGGATTTAATTCAGAAAACGGATAATGATATCAATTTGGTTGATTTGGCCAAAAATTCAATCGATGATTCTGGAAAATTTGCTCTTTCATCTGTTTACGGACTTAAAGAAAGAAAAGCAATTTATCGCGAAGGTTTAGGGGCAGTTTTGATTAATGATGATTTTGATGTTACAAAACCTTATTTACTTCCAAAAAGAACAAAATTAGAAAACAATCTTTCTTTTCCATACGGAAATAATGAGCCAAAAGATACTTCGTTTGCAAATGTTGATTATTCAAAATTGAAAAAAGCAGTTGAAAATGCTTTTGATAAAACAGGCGGAAGAATTAAAAGAACGCGTGCTGTTGTTGTTTTATATAAAGATCATTTGATTGCCGAAAAATACGATACAGGTTTCAATAAAGACAGTAAAATTCTGGGTTGGTCGATGACAAAAAGTATTACAAGTTCTGCCTTTGGAGTTTTGGCTAAACAAGGAAAAATCGATATTTATAAACCTGCTCCAGTTGAAGAATGGAAAAATGATGAACGCAAAAATATTACGCTTAATGATTTGCTTCACATGAATTCTGGTTTAGAATGGGAAGAAAATTACAGTACAATTTGTGATGCTACAAAAATGCTTTTTCAGGCGGAAGATATGGGAAAAGTACAATTGGAAAAACCTGCTCAATTTAAACCAAACACACATTGGAATTATTCTTCTGGAACAACAAACTTGTTGTCTTTAATTTTAAGAAGACAATTTAAAACACAGCAGGAGTACCTTGATTTTTGGTACAGCGCCGTAATCGACAAAATCGGAATGAACTCGATGATTGTTGAACAAGACATGTCGGGAACGTTTGTGGGTTCTTCTTACGGATGGGCAACACCACGCGACTGGTCAAAATTTGGATTATTATATCTTCATAAAGGAAACTGGAACGGAGAGCAAATCCTTGATGAAAGCTGGGTAAAATATACTACAACTCCAACAAATACTTCTGAAGGAAAATATGGAGCGCAATTTTGGCTAAACGCAGGAGGAAAATTTCCAGATGTTCCTCATGATATGTTTTATTGTAGTGGTTATCAAGGTCAAATGGTAGCAATTATTCCGTCTTTGGATATGGTAATTGTGAGAATGGGAGTGAGAGAAGAAGAACCGGGATTTGATTTTAATGGGTTTTTGAAGGGGATAATCGATAGTGTAAATAACTTAAAGTAAACCTTAGTAATTTAAGTTTTTTCGGTTATTTGTTAATTAACAAAAACACTATTTAAGTTTTTTATGGTTTTCCTTAAATAAGATTATCTTTGTTTAAGTTTTTTAAATTGTTTTTGAAATGGATGCATTTAAATCAGGCCAATATATTAATCAAGGATATTATAAAAGTTTTCAGCCTAATTTTATAAATAGAAATTGGATCTTGAATAACATGGAAGTTATTCAACTTTTAAGTAAAGCAGATAGACATTTGGGTCGATTAGATATGTATTCTGAATATGTAAATATTGATTTATTCATTAGGATGCATATTGCAAAAGAAGCAACTCAATCGTCTAAAATTGAGGGAACTCAAACCAATATGGAAGAAGCTTTTTTGAAAAAAGAAGAGATTGCATATGAAAAAAGAGATGACTGGGAAGAAGTTCAGAATTATATAAGTGCAATGAATGAAGCGGTAAAGTTATTACACAGGTTGCCATTTTCATCAAGATTGATAAAGCAAACTCATAATATTTTATTACAAGGTGTAAGAGGAGAACATAAATTGCCCGGAGAATATAGATCTAGTCAAAATTGGATTGGAGGAGCAAGCATAAGTGATGCTGTTTTTATTCCTCCATTTCACGGGAGTATCAATGAATTAATTTCCGATTTGGAATTTTTTGCAAATGATGAAATTAACCCTTTGCCTGATTTAATAAAAATTGCAATTATTCATTATCAATTTGAAACGATTCACCCCTTTTTAGATGGAAATGGAAGGGTTGGGCGTTTGTTAATTACAATTTATTTAGTTAGCAAAGGAATTTTGAAACAACCGATTCTTTATTTATCTGATTTTTTTGAAAAAAATCGAGTTTTATATTATGATAATTTGATGCGAACAAGGACTCATAATGATATTAATCAATGGTTGAAATTTTTCCTGACGGGAGTTATCGAGACCGCTCAAAAAGGAGTTACTACTTTTGATGGAATTTTACAATTACAAAAAACTCTTGAAGAAAAGTTAAAGACGCTAGGCAATAGAAGTTCAGATGCACGGAAGGTAGTTGATTATCTTTATACTCAGCCTATTATAGAAATATCAAAAGTGGAAGAATTAATAGAAAAGTCTTCCGTAACTGGATATAAATTATTAGCTGATTTAGAGAGATTAAATATTATTAAAGAGATTTCCGGAGCTCAAAGAAATAAACTTTTTGTTTTTAAAGATTATATTGACTTGTTTAATCGCGAATAATAAAAAGTAAAGTTCGCAAAGTTTAAATAAAATCTTTGCGAACTTTGCGTAACCTTTGTGTCTTTGCGGTAAAACCCGACTACAAATCAAATCCTAAATTTACGCCTAATTTCATGGCAATGATTTTAGTAATTCTTTGTTTTAATTCCGGTATTTTGATGCTTTCGATAACGGCATTTGAGAATGCGTACATCAATAAAGCTTTAGCTTCTTTTTTTGGAATTCCGCGTGACTGCATGTAGAACATTGCTGTTTCATCAAGTTGTCCAACTGTACATCCGTGAGAACATTTTACATCATCAGCAAAAATTTCCAATTGAGGTTTTGCGTTGATAGTCGCTTTGTCGCTCAATAAAATGTTGTTGCTTTTTTGGAAAGCGTTTGTTTTTTGAGCTTCTTTTTCTACCAAAACTTTTCCGTTGAAAACGCCTGTCGAACGATCAGAGAAAATTCCTTTATAATCCTGAAAACTTTCACAGTTTGGCTGCGCGTGGTTTACCAAAGTATAATGGTCAACGTGTTGTTTGTCATTTAAGATCGAAATTCCGTTTAACGTACTTGTTAATCTTTCACCAAAGTGATAAAAATTCAAGTTGTTACGAGTTAAATTTCCACCAAAGGAGAAAGTATGAACGTAAGCATGACTTTCTTGTTGTTGAGAAACATAAGTGTTGTCAATTAAATTGGCTTCGCTATTATCGTTTTGAATTTTGTAATAATCAACAATCGCACGTTTTTGAGCAAAAATCTCAGTAACAGAGTTTGTTAAAACTGGATTTTCGTTTAAACTTTGGTGACGCTCGATGATTTGAACGTGTGAATTTTCACCCACAATAACCAAGTTTCTTGGCTGAACCATTAAGGCAGACTCGTTTCCAGTTGAGAAATACATAATCTCAATTGGTTTGTCAGCCACTTTTTTCTTCGGAATATTGATAAAAGCACCTTCAATTGCAAAAGCAGTATTCAATGAAGTCAAACTGTCATCTTTACTTGCAATTTGATTAAAGTAGGTATCAATAACCATTTTATATTTTGGTTTGGTCAATGCTGAAGACATCAAACAAACGTCAATTCCATCGTGTGTTGTAGAAGACAAATGCGAACTGAAAACACCATCAATAAATACTAATTTGTAAGTATCGATTTCGTGTAAAAAGTATTTTTTTACCTGATTAAATTCGATTGCATTTTCCTGCTTTGGAAAAACCGTAAAGTCATTTTTTAAGATGGCATTTAGCGATGTATATTTCCAAGCTTCTTCTTTTTTGGTTGGGAAACCTTTATTTTCGAAGTTTTTTAAAGCATTTGTGCGTATGTCATGTAAATCTGAATGTACATCGACACGCTCTTCAAAAGCCATAAAAGACGATACTAATTTTTCTTTTAAATCCATTGTTCTTTTTAGTCTTAAAGTCGAATGTCGAAAGTCGAAAGACTTTGGATTGTCGACTATTTTTGTGAAAAAATCATAAATTAAGTTGAGTCTGAAAAGACTTTACAACTTTTGACTTTATGACTTTTGACTCAAATATTTAATGAAACCACTTAATAATTTCGATATTTCTGTTACCGATTCTAAAAGCATTTCAAATTCTTCTTTTATAATATATTCTAAATCAAAAGCTAAATATAATTGAGATCTTACTTCTCCTGCTGAAGCTTTGGCGACATATAAAAAGTAAACAAACTCTTTATCTGTATTTCTCTCAAAACCTTCTGCTATATTTGATGATATAGAAAGTGATGCGCGTCTTATTTGTCTAACAAAATCAAAGTCTTTTTTGAAATTAGAATTTTCAGTAATCAAATATATTTTCTTGTTGAAGATTCGAGATTTTTGCCAAGAATTTATTTCCTCAAAAGATTTAAATTTACTCATGCTTTATTTCAACTTTATGACTTTTGACTTTCAGACTGACTAATTCTCTGCCTTAATCCAGTCGTATCCTTTTTCTTCCAACTCGTAAGCCAATTCTTTTCCGCCAGATTTTACGATTCTTCCGTTGTACAAAACGTGAACGAAATCAGGAACGATATAATCTAACAAACGTTGGTAGTGCGTGATTACAATAATCGCGTTTTTGTCGCTTTTTAATTTGTTTACTCCGTTAGCGACAATTCTTAAAGCATCGATATCAAGACCAGAATCGGTTTCGTCAAGGATAGCTAATTTTGGCTCTAACATTGCCATTTGGAAAATCTCGTTTCTTTTTTTCTCTCCTCCGGAAAAACCTTCATTTAAAGAACGAGATAAAAATTTACGGTCGATTTCTAATAATTCAGATTTCTCACGAATTACTTTCAGCATTTCGTTTGCAGGCATTTCTTCTTGTCCGTTTGCTTTACGAGTTTCGTTGATAGCAGTTTTCATAAAGTTAGTTACACTAACTCCAGGAATTTCTACCGGATATTGAAACGAAAGAAAAACACCTTTGTGTGCTCTTTCTTCAGGAGCTAAATCAGCAAGATCTTCTCCGTCAAGGATAACTTCTCCGTCTGTAACTTCATAGTTTTCGTTTCCTGCAATAACAGCAGAAAGTGTACTTTTTCCAGAACCGTTTGGTCCCATGATAGCGTGTACTTCGCCAGCTTTAACTTCTATATTAATTCCTTTTAGGATTTCTTTATCACCAATCGCGGCGTGAAGGTTTTTTATTGATAACATTGTTTTTTATTTTATATAAATGTCAATTCTATTTTTGTTTGTTGGTTTAGGATATTGGCATTAAAATGCGCGTGCCCTAAATATTCCATGCCTAAATAATCGGCTGTTTTTTTAAACGGAATGTAAAAACTGTCTTCGATTTCATTATCGTGTGAATTTGATATCACGCCGATTTTCTTTCCTCTAAGTTTTCTTCCGGTTTCTTTCTCAATTCGGATTAAATCTGAAAAACGATCAAAGAAAACCTTCAAAATTCCGCTCATATTATACCAATATACAGGCGTTGCAAAAATTAAAGTATCGTAATTTTCGATTATTCCTTTTATTAAAGGGAAAAAATCATCTTCTCTGTTTTTGCTTTCGTAATCGTAATAAGAAATATTAAAATCACTTAGATTTATTACTTCTATTCCGTGTTCTTTCGAAATTTCGTCCACAATTTTTGTTGTGTTTCCGTTTTTTCGTGATGAACCTAAAATGATTACTTTTTTACTTTCCATCTTCAAATTATCCAACAGAACCTTCTAAAGAAATTTCTAATAATTTTTGAGCTTCAACAGCAAATTCCATTGGCAATTTGTTCAATACATCTTTACTGAAACCGTTTACAATTAAGGCAATCGCTTTTTCAGTTGGAATACCTCTTTGGTTGCAGTAGAAAACCTGATCTTCTCCGATTTTACTTGTAGTTGCTTCGTGCTCAATTTTTGCTGTTGGATTTTTACTTTCGATATAAGGGAAAGTATGTGCTCCACAATTGTTCCCCATTAATAATGAGTCACATTGAGAAAAGTTTCTTGCATTCTCAGCTCTTGGAGAGATTTGCACTAAACCACGGTAGCTATTTTGTGATTTTCCAGCCGAAATACCTTTAGAAATAATAGTCGATTTAGTATTTTTTCCTAAATGGATCATTTTTGTTCCAGTATCTGCTTGTTGGAAATTATTGGTAACAGCGATTGAATAAAATTCTCCTACTGAATTATCTCCTTTAAGTACACAAGAAGGATATTTCCAAGTCACAGCAGAACCTGTTTCAACTTGCGTCCATGAAATTTTAGCGTTTGTTTCGCATAAACCTCTTTTAGTTACAAAGTTGTAAACTCCACCTTTTCCTTCTTTGTTTCCTGGGAACCAGTTTTGAACGGTAGAATATTTAATTTCAGCATCATCCAAAGCGATTAATTCAACTACAGCAGCGTGCAATTGATTTTCGTCACGACTTGGTGCAGTACATCCTTCTAAATAAGAAACGTAGCTTCCTTCATCAGCAATAACCAGAGTTCTTTCGAATTGTCCAGTTCCAGCTTGATTGATTCTAAAATAAGTTGAAAGTTCCATTGGGCATTTAACGCCTTTTGGAATATAACAGAAACTTCCATCAGAGAAAACTGCTGAGTTTAACGCTGCGTAGAAGTTGTCTTTTTGAGGTACAACAGTTCCTAAATATTTTTTTACTAATTCAGGATGTTCTTTGATTGCTTCAGAAATCGGACAAAAAATAATTCCTTTTTCTGCCAAAGTTTTCTTGAAAGTTGTAGCAACAGAAACAGAATCGACAACAATATCCATTGCGATATTGTTCATTTTTTTCTGTTCGTCAAGAGAAATTCCAAGTTTTTTGTACATCTCTAAAAGTTCTGGATCTACATCGTCCAAAGTTTTATTAGGATCTACTTGTTTTGGAGCTGAATAGTATGAAATTGCCTGAAAATCTGGTTTTTCGTAACTTACGTTTGCCCATTCAGGCTCGATCATTTCTTTCCATGCACGGAAAGCCTCGATGCGCCATTCGGTCATCCATTCAGGCTCTTCTTTTTTAAGAGAAATAGCTCTTACAATCTCCTCGTTTAAGCCAATAGGGAAAGTCTCAGATTCTATATTTGTATAAAATCCGTACTCATATTCTTTAGTTTCCAGTTCGATTTTTAAATCGTCTTCGGTGTATTTGCTCATTATATTTTTAATGTTGTCTTAAAGTTGTAAAGTCCAAAGTTGTAAAGTCACCAGGCAGTCTTTTAGACTTTATGACTTTCGGCTTTTGACTAAAGCGAAAATGATTCTCCGCATCCGCAAGTTCTGCTGGCGTTCGGATTATTGAAAACAAATCCTTTTCCGTTTAATCCGCCAGAGAATTCTAAAATTGTTCCGGCTAGGTACAGAAATGATTTTTTTTCAACAGCTATTTGTATATCGTTGTCTACGAATATTTTGTCATCTTCATTTTTGGTTTTGTCAAATTTTAAGTCATAAGACAAACCAGAGCATCCGCCGCTTTTTACACCTACTCTTACGTAGTCGCTGGCAGCATCAAAACCATCATCAGTCATCAAATCGATGATTTTCTTTTTGGCAGTATCAGAAACCTTTATCATTGTTTTATGGTATTTGTTTTTAAAACTTCATTTAATCTGCATTTAAATAGTAATCAAATTATTACAGTAAATTTAAATGCCAATTTCAGGGTTCAAATGAAATTGTCTGCAAAGATACGACTTAAAAACCTTTTTCCATAACGGTTCACATTATTATAACAAATGTTAAAATAGATAGAAGTTATTTTTACCCCAAAATACATTCCTAAGAGACCTTTATTTACAATATATTTTATTTTTGAAAGAAAAGTCAGATGATTCTGTAAAATATTGATTTTGTGATCATTAAGTTATTGTAAAATGCTAAAAAAACCGTATTTCTACTTGTTCTATCGAATAAAATATTGGTATTTTTGTAATAAATTGTGAAGAATGATAAAGAAAAATTACACAAGTGAATGGATTAGGGTACTTTTTGCAATATTTTTTATTTTTGGAATTGGTGCTACATTTTACATATTTAGCAAAGAGTTAAAGGACGAAGCGGATAAGGTGAAAGCAAGTAATAATGCAATTAAGCTTGTTAATCCTGCCAAAGGATCTAATGCGCAAAAAAGTATACTCGATTCTTTAAATATTTTAAAATTAGAATACGAAGTTGCAATTCTTGAAAAAACAGCACTTTCAGAACAGTTAGCATTCGAAAAAAAGAACGTCGAAAATTTGATGGAAATTATAAAAGCTTCAAATAATCCTTCTACAATTCAAATCAAAATTTACCGGAAACAGCTTTCAGATTTACAGACTGCATTAGCCTCTAAAGTGACAGAAATTAAAACTTTAAAATCCCAAAATAAAAACCTGCTTACAGAAATTGAAACTCAAAATGTTGTAATGTACAAGCAAAAAGCTGCAAATGATACTTTGATTTCAAATCAAAAAAAATTAGAATCGACGATAAAAGATGCTTCCAAACTGTTTCTCAATAATTTTAAAGTAGTAGCTATGAAGGAGAAAAAGTCAGGAAAAGAACAGGAAACAGATAAAGCAAAAAGTGCAGATAAACTTAAAATCAGTTTTTCGGTAAATGGAAATGCAATTGCCAAAACAGGAAAAAGAGTATTTTATATTCAGGTTTTAGATCAGAAAAATACTGTTTTGGGAGAAAATAAATTAATCGAATTTGGCAATGACAAAGCTTTGGTTTACAGTTTTATAGTTGCTGCAGACTTTCAGGGAAAACCTCTAAACGTTTATGGAGTTTTAAATTCTGATGGAAATCAATTTAAAAAAGGAACTTATTTTGTCAACTTCTTCGACAAACAAGAAATAATGGGGAGCGCTTCTATTACTTTAGAATAATCGCATTTGAGTTTTAAAGAGAAATTTTAGCAAAAGGAAACAGGATTTCCTAGCTTTGTTTCTTATTAGAAATTTAAACTCATGAAACTATACCCAATAGAATCCGGAAATTTTAAGTTAGACGGCGGCGCAATGTTTGGCGTTGTTCCTAAAACGATTTGGAATAAAACCAATCCGGCCGATGAAAATAATCTAATTGATATCGCAGCGCGCTGTTTGCTTATTGAAGATGGAAACCGTTTGATTTTAATTGATACCGGAATGGGAAATAAACAATCGGAGAAGTTCTTTGGTTATTATTCGTTATGGGGATCACATTCAATTGATAAATCGCTGGCTAAATATGGTTTTCACCGAGATGATATTACCGATATTTTTATGACGCATTTGCATTTTGATCATTGTGGAGGAAGTGTTCAGTGGAATTCTGATAAGACTTTTTACGAACCGGCTTTTAAAAACGCAAAATTCTGGACAAATGAAAATCACTGGAATTGGGCAACAAAACCAAATGCAAGAGAAAAAGCATCTTTCCTAACAGAAAATATTATCCCGATGCAGGAAAGCGGACAATTGAATTTTATTGAAAGACCTGAAAGTGATTTTGGTTTCTCAAATGAATTAGGTTTCGGAATTTTCTATGCAGACGGTCATACCGAAAAACAGATGATTCCACATATTCAATATCAGGATAAAACCATCGTTTTTTGTGCCGATTTATTGGCAACAGTCGGACATATTCCGCTTCCGTATGTAATGGGTTACGATACAAGACCGCTTTTAACTCTTGACGAAAAAGCTAAATTTTTGAATGCTGCGGCTGATAATAATTATTATTTGTTTTTAGAGCATGATGCTCACAATCAGATGATAACGGTTGAACATACTGAAAAAGGTGTGAGATTGAAAGAGGTTTTTACTTGTAAAGATATTTTTTAATTTCTCTGTACGAATAATATGTATTAGTACTCATAAAATTCGCTATAATTTCATAACACAGTGTTAACAGTTAGCTTTTTGTAACAAAAAAGCATAATTTAGACCCATCTTTTAACTTTACAATTATATTTATAGATACATGAGTCATATAAAACCTCTTAAATTGTCTGCTTTTGCATTACTTGTTTTAGCAGGCTGCAGCGCTACTATGCAAGCGCAAGTTTCAGCTCCTAAAGAGTTTATTACAGCACCATTAACTGTTGTAAAAAAAGCGCCGGTTAGCGAAAATGAATTAAAAAGATGGAGTCATCTTGACTTAATAAAAGATTCAATTCCGGGAATGAGTGTTGATAAGGCTTATGCCGAATTGCTTCAGGGAAAAACAGGTAAAAAAGTTATAGTAGGAATTGTAGATTCTGGTGTTGATATCGAACACGAAGATCTAAAAGGAATGATTTGGACAAATCCAAAAGAAATTCCAGGAAACGGAATCGATGATGATAAAAACGGTTTTATTGATGATGTTCACGGATGGAATTTCCTTGGAAATGCTGTTGCCGAAAATCTTGAAATGACCCGTATCATCAAAAAGAAAGATGATGGTTCGGCAGAATATAAACAAGCTTTAGCGCAATATACTGAGAAATACGAAAAAGCTTTAAAAGATAAAGAACAAGTTGATTTTTTACTTGATGTGCATTCTACAATCAAAAAAGAATTAAATAAAACAACATATAAAGTCGAAGATTTAGCAACCATTACTTCTACAGATCCAAAAGTAGCGAGAAGTAAAATGATTATGACACAGATCTTCACAAATGCAGGCCCGACTTTTGATCCTGAGGCTGAGCTTGAAGATTACAGAGAACATGTTTATGATGAGTTAAACTACAATTTAAACAAAGAATTTGACGGAAGAAAAGTGGTAGGTGATAACCCGGAAGATATCAAAGACAATCATTATGGGAATAATATTGTTTTTGGTCCGGACAAAGAAAAAGCGCTTCACGGAACTCACGTTGCCGGAATTATTGCACAAGTTCGAGGCAATAATTTAGGTGGAGACGGAATTACAAATAATGTTGAAATTCTAACAGTAAGAGCCGTTCCGGACGGAGATGAATATGATAAAGATATCGCTTTAGCAATTCGTTATGCAGTTGATAATGGAGCAAAAGTAATCAACGGAAGTTTCGGAAAAAGTTTTTCTCCTCACAAAGACTGGGTTTATGATGCTATTAAATATGCAGCTAAAAAAGATGTTTTAATTGTTCATGCTGCTGGTAACGATGGTTACAATATTGATGAAACAAAAAACATCAATTACCCAAATGATTCTAAAGATAACGTAAAAGAATTTGCAGATAATGTTATCACAATTGGTGCGATTAACAAACAATATGGAGAAAATGTTGTAGCATCATTTTCGAACTTCGGAAAAATAAATGTAGACGTTTTTGCCCCAGGTGAAGAAATTTATGCAACAGTTCCAAACAATAAATACAAATATTTGCAGGGAACTTCAATGGCGTCTCCAAATGCAGCTGGTGTTGCCGCTTTGATTCGTTCTTATTATCCAAAATTAAAAGCTTCTCAGGTTAAGAAAATTTTAATGGATTCGGGAGTTGCGCTTCCTGCAAAAGTTGTTTTGGGAGAAGAAAATCCAGATACAGGCCAAAAGCCTGCACCAGTTTCTTCTGCAGAATCATCAAAAACAGCAAAAATGGTAAACGCTTACAATGCTTTATTAATGGCTGAAAAAATGTCAAAAAAATAAAAAACACATAGAATACTAATCCAATGGAAGAGCCGCAGCTCTTCCATTTTCATTATTAAAATTAACATGCGAAAAATTATTTTACTTTCTTTTTTGAGCTTAGGTTTAAACTCTGCTTTTGCCCAAAGTGCCCCATATTGGCAGCAGCACGCCGATTATAAAATGGAGGTTTCAATGGATGTAAAAAACTATCAGTACAAAGGGAAGCAAGAATTGGTTTATACCAATAATTCTCCTGATACTTTAAGAAAAGTGTTTTATCATTTATATCCAAATGCTTTTCAGCCGGGAAGTGAAATGGATGCTCGTCTTCATTTTATCAAAGATCCTGACGGAAGAATGGTAAACAAAGTAAAAACTGCTGACGGAAAAGAAGTAAAACAAAGCCGAATTGAAACTTTAAAACCAAATGAAATTGGGTACTTAAAAATTGCTAACTTCAAACAAGACGGTGTTTCTGCTCAGACAAGAGTTTCAAATACAGTTTTAGAAGTAACTTTACCTAAACCAATTTTACCAAATTCTAAAACTACTTTTACATTAGATTTTGATGGTCAGGTTCCGGTTCAGATTCGTCGTTCTGGAAGAAATAATTCTGAAGGAGTCGAACTTTCTATGTCGCAATGGTATCCAAAATTAGCCGAATTTGATTTTGAAGGCTGGCATGCAGATCCTTATATTGCAAGAGAATTTCACGGTGTTTGGGGAAATTTTGATGTAAAAATTACCATTGACAAAGAGTACACAATTGGTGGTTCTGGATATTTGCAAGACAAAAACTCAATTGGGCATGGTTACGAAGACGCTGGTGTAACAGTTGTTTATCCTAAAAAAACAAAAACACTTACATGGCATTTTATTGCGCCAAATGTTCACGATTTTACATGGGCTGCAGACAAAGAATATACACATGATATTGTAAAAGGACCAAATGATGTCGATTTGCATTTCTTCTACAAAAACAACGAAAAAACGACCGCAAACTGGAAACAGTTAGAACCTTTAATGGTAAAAGTGATGGATTATTACAACCACAGAGTAGGAGCATATCCATACAAACAATATTCATTTATTCAGGGAGGTGACGGCGGAATGGAGTATGCAATGTGTACTTTAATGTTAGGAAACGGAACTCTTGAAGGAATTCTGGGAACAGCAACGCACGAATTAGGACACTCTTGGTTCCAGCATATTTTAGCTTCAAACGAATCAAAACACCCTTGGATGGATGAAGGCTTTACAACGTATATCGAAGACAGTGCCTTGAATGAATTAAAAGGAGATAAAAAAGAAACAAATCCGTTTAAAGGAACTTATGCTGCATATTACAGTTTAGTTAATTCTGGAAAAGAACAACCACAGACAACACACGGAGATCGTTATGATGAAAACCGTCCGTATAGTATTTCATCTTATGTAAAAGGATGCATCTTCTTGGCACAATTAGAATATGTAATAGGAAAAGAAAATCTGGATGCTACTTTAAAAAGATATTACAGCGATTTTAAATTCAAACATCCAACTCCAAACGATATTAAAAGAACAGCAGAAAGAGTTTCGGGAGCAGAGCTCGACTGGTATTTAGTAGATTGGGCGCAAACTACTAACACGATCGATTACGGAATCAAAGATGTTGCTGATAATGCAGGAAAAACAACCATTACTTTAGAAAGAATTGGAAGAATGCCAATGCCTATCGATCTAAAAGTAGATTATACTGACGGAACTTCTGAAACATTCTACATTCCGTTAAGAATGATGAATTTCATTAAACCAAATCCAAATCCAAACGAGAAAAGAACAGTTGTTGATGACTGGGCTTGGGCAATGTCAAACTATAGTTTTACGATTGATAAAAACAAAACAGCAATCAAAAAAATCACAATTGATCCTAGCGGATTAATGGCTGATGTAAAACCTGCTAACAATGTTTTTGAAGTGAAATAATTCAAAATAAACTTAAAAAGTAAAAGCCCTTAAATTTAGTTTTTAAGGGCTTTTTATTTCAAATTTATTTCAAAAATCGTTAAGAATTATATCGTTTTTATATCGGCAGTAATTTCCTGCTGTGTTTTTTTTAAAGGAAACCATTCTCTGTAACTTGCAGATCTCCATAACCATTCAATTGGACCGTAATTGTATTTTGAAAGCCACCATTTGCTTATAAACAATTGAATAATAAATATAAAAACAGCCAGTAAAAAGTAAAACCAATACGGCATTGAATCTGCAATTCCTAAACCAATTCCTGAGAAAATAAAAGCGGCCAGTATATTTTGGCTCATGTAATTGGTTAACGTCATTTTTCCGCCGGCACTAAAATAGCCGAAAACAGTTTTTAGCTTTCCATTATTGTATAAAAGGCAGATTGATGTTGATATAAAAATCATTGTGCTTAAAACCAGCCAGTAAAGCGGATGGAAAACTTTTAGAAATCCTGCTTTATAAATTATAGCAATATTAAATACAATACCGATAATAACCGCGCAAATAAAGCTGCTTATGCAAACGTATTTCAGGAGTTTCTTTAATTCTGTCAAGCGGTTGAAAAAATTTATTTTTTGAAGCAAAAATCCAAAAAGCATACAGCCCAGCATTACATAATGAGCCGTAATAGCATAACCCGGAATAATGATTTGTTCATAAAATGAAGCAAGGAGATGAAACCTGAAAAAATCAATCCAGTTCCCGGAATGATAGAGTTTTAAGTATTCGGGATTTGTTGCAATAGCTGGGTGTTCGATTTTTAGACCATTTACATACGCCATGACAAATGGAATTGTGAGTATAATCACGGCAGAAATAATGGCTAAAGTTTTGGCAGAACATCTGTAAAAAAGTAATAAAACCAGTCCTAAAAAGGCATAATCTTTTAAAATGTCACCCAGCCAAAAAGCCGAATTAATAAAAGCTAAAATAAATAGTAATACCATTCGCCACGCAAAAAAAGCGACAGGATTTTTCCCTTTAGAAGCTACATTATTAATTAAAACGGCAAATCCGTAGCCAAATAAAAGAGTTAATAATGTCCAGGATTTTGCTGCAAAAAAATACCGGTTTACAAATTGAAGCACTTGAGAAAAGGTATCATGCTTAATTTCTTTTTCTATACCGATGTATAAAAAATCCACATAGTTGCCAATGGCTACGCCCAATATTGCCCAGCCCCGAAGTATGTCGACAATTGCAGTTCTTTTGCTTTGTTCGACAGGATAATAAGAATTTGTCATTTGATTGATGTTTTTGTTGTGATTTTGATTGATGATTTTGAAATAAATATGAAATATATTTAACGCAACCAAAAATAATAAATTATACAACCAAAGTTTTTCTTACAATGATAATTTATAAAAAAAGCGTGTTATTTTAGAATAACACGCTTTTATAATTTTTACTTTTTCCGGATTATCGTAAATGTTCCAGCATATCCTTTGTCATAGATTCAAGATCAAATTTATGATTCCATCCCCAGTCTTCTCTTGCTTCAGCATCGTCGATACTTGCCGGCCAGCTGTCTGCAATTTTCTGACGGAAATCAGGATTATAAGTAATTTCAAATTCCGGGATATGTTTTTTGATTTCAGCAGCAATTTCTGTTGGAGTAAAACTCATCGCAGCTAAATTATATGAAGAATGTATTTTAATTTGTTCTGTCGGAGCTTTCATAATATTAATTGTCGCATCGATCGCATCATCCATGTACATCATCGGCATTTTAGTTTCAGATGAAAGGAAGCATTCGTATTTTTTATCGGCAATAGCCTTATAAAAAATATCAACAGCATAATCTGTAGTTCCGCCGCCCGGAGGTGTAGACCAGCTTATTAAGCCCGGATAGCGAATACTGCGAACGTCAACACCATAAATATTATGATAATATTCGCACCATCTTTCACCCGCTTGTTTGCTGATTCCGTAAACAGTAGAAGGTTCCATAATAGTATATTGTGGTGTGTTTTCTTTTGGAGTTGTTGGTCCGAAAACGGCAATACTCGAAGGCCAGAAAATCTTTTGAATCTTTTTAGCTTTCGCTAAATTCAAAACATGAAAAAGAGAATTCATATTCAAATCCCAAGCAAAAGCCGGATTTTTTTCTGCTGTTGCAGACAAAAGTGCCGCCATCAGATAAACATCAGTAATTTTATGAACTTCTACCAAATGTTCGATTTGATTAAAATCTAAAGCATTTACCACTTCAAAAGGGCCTGAATTAACAACATCAGTATTTAATTTTCGAATATCAGAAGCGATCACATTTTCGGTTCCGTATAATTTACGCAGTTTTTGAGTCAGTTCAGTTCCAATCTGACCGCAGGCGCCTATGATTAATATTTTTGGGTTCATTTGTTTAGATTTAGTGTTGCAAATATAACGTTTTCGTAAATATCAACGTTTTTTCAAACATTAAATTATAAAATTAACAATAATAAAGATCGTTTTTTAGATTATTCTCTAAGACAAATTTTGCGTCTGCAATTATTAATAGCCACGAATTCACGAATTATTTTTTAAAATTAGATGTAGATAAATTAAAAATTTGTGAATTCGTGGCTATAAAAATTATCTGTTAAATATCAGTTTGAGCAATAGAAATCAGAATTCGTAATTGTAAATTTACTTTGTAACTTTGCACCCTAACATTTTATCAAATGAAATATAAAATAGCGCTGTTTTTACTTTTGATTTTTGCACTGCAATCTTGTCAAAATGAGAATGATAAGCGTCTTGCCGAAAATGAAAAAGAGGCTAAGAAAAACGAAAAGATTTTTAATAACATCAATAAAGCCTGGATTTTTATAGACGAACCAATCAACGAAGTTTCTGAACAAAACGTTAGAAACTGGAATGAATGGCGCGATTTTTTAAAAGAATTAGGAGATAAACCACGAAAAACAATTGGTGCTTTTCAGAAAAAATCAACAGCGATTTCAAAAAAGGCATTAGCTTTAAACAACAATATTCCCTCGCAGTTTAATCAGCCGCAAATAAAAGCGAGAATTGCCATTTTGATTACCAAAGTCAAAATGATGGATTTATTTATTCATCTTAATCAAATTCCGGATGATAAAGTCGCTTTTTTAATTGGTGAAATAAACAAGGAGTTAGTTTCGTTAGAAAGACAAATGGATAAAATTGTCGAGAAAGCCAAAATCCCGAAAGAGGAAGGAGAAGCTGATTTTCTTAGAATGTTAGACACAACACGCGCAATTCCGAATTCTGCGCCGCCACTAGATCAAAATTTACCAAGAGTTGAGTAAAAACGCACTATATACGATATACGACAATTTGCCAAAAGCACTGCAGATTGCGACAAATTTACTAGAAGGAAATCAGATAAAAATGCACCTTAGTGGATTGCTTGGATCTGCAGTTTCCTTTGTAATACGTTCTGTTTTTAAGAAAACAGAATTACCGTTTCTGATTGTTTTAGACAATAAAGAAGAAGCGGCGTATTACCTAAACGATTTGGAGCAGATGATTGGCGAACAGGACGTTTTGTTTTATCCGGCATCATTTCGTCGTCCATACCAAGTTGATGAAACCGATAATGCCAATGTTTTGCTTCGCGCTGAGGTTTTAAATAGAATAAATTCCCGAAAAAAACCAGCTATAATTGTTACATATCCTGAAGCGCTTTTTGAGAAAGTAGTAACGCGTCAGCAATTAGATAAAAACACTTTAAAAGTCTCTTTAAACGATAAAATTTCGATCGATTTTATCAACGAAGTTTTGTTTGAATACGAATTTAAAAGAGTCGATTTTATTACAGAACCCGGAGAATTTTCGGTTCGTGGAGGAATTGTCGATGTCTTTTCTTTTTCAAACGATCATCCGTACAGAATTGAATTCTTCGGAAACGAAGTGGACAGCATCAGAAGTTTTGATGTTGAAACCCAATTATCTGTCGAAACACACAAAAAAATCACGATTATCCCAAATGTTGAAAACAAGATATTTCAGGAAAACCGCGAAAGTTTCTTAGATTATATTGCTGAAAAAACAGTTCTTTTTATTCAAAATACTGATGGCCTTTTCAGTCAGCTGGACAAACAATTTGCAAGGGCAGAAGAAGCTTTTGAAAAACTTTCGAAAGAAATAAAACACGCCGAACCAGAGCAATTATTTTTAAATCAGAGTTCATTTATAAAAAGAGCTTTAGATTTTTCGATTGTAGAATTGGCTTCAAAACCAATTTTTAAAACAACCAAGAAATTCGAATTTCATATTCAGCCTCAGCCATCATTCAACAAACAATTTGATTTATTGTTGAATAATTTGAGCGATAATCATTTTAACGGATACAAGAATTATTTGTTCTGTTCGAATGAAACACAGGCGAAACGTTTTCACGATATTTTTGAATCTTTAGATGAAGCCAATTCTGAGAATATTAGAAAACAGTATAATACGATTGTATTGCCTTTGTACCAAGGTTTTATTGATGAAGAGAATCAAATAACAGCCTATACAGACCATCAGATTTTTGAGCGTTATCATAAATTCAATATTAAAAATGGATATTCTAAAAAACAGAATATCACTTTAAAAGAATTAACAGCACTTTCTGTAGGCGATTATGTAACGCATATCGATCACGGAATTGGTAAGTTTGGCGGATTGCAGAAAATTCAGGTTGAAGGCAAAACGCAAGAAGCCATAAAACTGGTTTATGCGGATAATGATATTGTGTATGTGAGCATTCACTCGCTTCATAAAATTTCCAAATACAACGGAAAAGATGGAACGCCTCCGAAAATCTATAAATTAGGATCGAACGCCTGGAAAGTTTTAAAGCAAAAAACCAAAGCGCGTGTCAAACATATTGCATTCAATTTGATCCAATTATATGCAAAACGAAGATTAGAAAAAGGTTTTCAGTTTGCGCCTGATAGTTATCTTCAAAACGAATTGGAAAGTTCATTTATTTACGAAGATACTCCGGACCAAATGAAATCAACGGCAGAAGTAAAAGCCGATATGGAGAGCGATCGCCCGATGGATCGTTTGGTTTGTGGCGATGTTGGTTTCGGAAAAACAGAAGTTGCCATTCGTGCAGCTTTTAAAGCCGTTGATAATAGTAAACAAGTTGCAGTTTTAGTGCCAACTACGATTTTGGCTTATCAGCATTATAGAACTTTCTCTGAACGTTTGAAAGATATGCCGGTTACAATTGGATATTTAAACCGATTTAGAACTGCAAAACAAAAAACGCAAACCCTAAAAGATTTAGCAGAAGGGAAATTGGATATCGTAATTGGAACACATCAATTAGTAAACAAAAATGTAGTTTTTAAAGACTTAGGTTTATTGATTGTCGATGAGGAACAAAAGTTTGGGGTAAACGTAAAAGATAAATTAAAAACGATTGCTGCAAATGTTGATACGCTTACATTAACTGCAACTCCGATTCCGAGAACTTTACAGTTTTCATTGATGGCGGCACGAGATTTATCGGTAATTACTACGCCTCCACCAAATCGTTATCCGATTGAAACTAATGTTGTTGGTTTTAATGAAGAAATTATCCGTGATGCGATTTCGTATGAAATTCAGCGAAACGGACAAGTTTTCTTCATCAATAATAGAATTGAAAATATAAAAGAAGTCGCAGGAATGATTCAGCGTTTGGTTCCAAATGCAAGAGTCGGAATTGGCCACGGACAAATGGACGGTGCTAAACTCGAAGAATTGATGTTAGGTTTCATGAACGGAGATTTTGATGTTTTGGTAGCCACAACGATTATCGAAAGTGGATTGGATGTGCCAAATGCGAACACGATTTTCATCAACAATGCCAATAATTTCGGATTATCAGATTTGCATCAAATGCGTGGGCGAGTAGGGCGAAGCAATAAAAAAGCATTTTGTTATTTCATCTGTCCGCCGTATTCCTCAATGACCGAAGATGCGAGAAAACGTATTCAGGCGCTGGAACAATTCAGCGAATTGGGAAGTGGTTTCAACATTGCGATGAAAGATTTAGAAATTCGTGGCGCAGGAGATTTATTAGGCGGTGAACAAAGTGGTTTCATTAATGAAATTGGTTTTGATACGTACCAAAAAATCATGAACGAAGCGATCGAAGAATTAAAGGAAAATGAATTCAAAGATTTATATCCTGAGGAAAATGATATTGATACGAAAGACTATGTAAAAGACATTCAAATCGATGCCGATTTTGAGCTTTTATTTCCAGATGAATATATCAATAACGTTTCAGAACGTTTGGTTTTATATAATGAATTAGGCGCAATAAAAGATGAAGCCGGTTTGCAGGAATTCGAAAGAAAACTGATTGACCGTTTCGGACCGTTGCCAAAACAAGCGACTGCATTGCTAAACAGCATTAGAATAAAATGGATTGCTACAAAAGTCGGAATTGAGAAATTAGTGTTGAAACAAGGTAAAATGATTGGTTATTTCGTATCCGATCAGCAGTCAGATTATTATCAATCGGTGAAGTTTAGAAACGTCTTAAATTTTGTTCAAAAACAAAGTTCTCTCTGTAAAATGAAAGAAAAACAAACTGTGAATGGGTTACGTTTGTTATTGACTTTTGAGAATGTGAAGTCTATTAAACGTGCTTTGGAGTTGATGGAGTTGTTTGAGGAGTAAAAGATAGCCACGAATTCACGAATTAATTTTTATAAATCTTTAGAATAATTCGTGAATTCGTGGCAAATAAAAATGGCGTATGAAAATCTCATACGCCATTTAATTTAATCAAAAATAGAATTATTTAACAATCAGTTTTTTAGTCGCTTTAAAATCTTTAGAAATAATATTTACAATATAAATTCCTGAAGCTAAATTGTGATTAATTTTTCCTGATGTAGAAAGTCTTTCAGTCAAAACCGTTCTTCCGTTCATATCTGAAACTGAAATTGCAGCAGAATCTCCGTTTTCTAATTCTGGCAATAAAATATGAAATTCATTGTTCGTTGCCGGATTTGGATAAATTCCAATTACTTTTTCTGAACTTTCATTAATTGTTAAAGCAGATTTTCCTGTTCCAACAGTTGTTGGTTCCAATTGCCATTGTGCACTGTACCAGCCATCTTGAGAATTTCCGTATTGCGCAGAACCTGTCTGATTTTCAATGTGAATAATATTTCCAGTCTGCCATCTGTTTCTTAAACGAACCCACGTTCCGTCAATATAATCGCTAGACCATTGTGCACTCCAGAAAGTAGTATCAGTTATATTAGATTGAACATTTCCAGTTTGACTTTCGATATTCATTAATTCGCCTGTTGCTACATTTTTAAGTACAAAATAAGTTGCATCGATAGCAATTTTTTGCCACTTGTAGCTGTTTCCAGAAACGGTTGTTCCGTAACCAACATTTGCTCCGGCATCAGATAAATAAGCGCCAGTCCATCTGTTTTTGATAGTATAATAAGTTCCTCCAGTTGAAGTTGAAACGGTTACTGCACAAGTTGCAGTTTTGCTTCCGTCAACAGTTGTAACCGTAATTGTTGCCGTTCCATTTGCAACAGCAGTAATTAAACCTGAACTATTTACAGTTGCAACCGCAGTATTGCTTGAACTATAGTTTACCGATTTGTTCGTTGCATTTGCTGGATTAACAGTTGGTGTTAGTTGCTGCGTTCCGCCAACATTTAATGAAGCCGAAGTTGGACTCAAACTCACACTCGTAACGGCAACATTTGCTGTGTTTACAGTTACTGCACAAGTCGCAGTTTTTGCTCCATCCTGAGTTGTAACGGTAATTGTTGCAGAACCTGCAGCGACAGCAGTTATTAATCCTGAACTATTTACAGTTGCTACGGCTGAATTACTTGAACTATAAGTTACCGTTTTATTTGTTGCTGTTGAAGGATTAACAGTTGGTGTTAATTGCTGTGTTGCACCAACTAACAATGTCGAAGTTGTTGGAGATAAAGTTACACTTGTAACCGCAACACCCGTTCCCGGATTTGAGTCGTACCAAGTACTGTTCATATACCATCCATTTTTATCTCTGCTTAAATCTGCAGTTTGGTTAGTTCCATCATTGAAAATTAAATTCGTTGAAGTTACATTTGTAAATGTGTAACTGTACCAACCATTTCCGGCATCTGTCATGTTTACGCCCGGCCAATTTACAGTTGCCAAAACTCCAGTTGGAAGAGTATTCCAATAATAGATTTTAATTCCAGTTCCCCAATTTGATGGTTTATAGAAATATACTGTAAAATTAGTATTCGGATTTACTGTAATTGTTGCCGAAGCCGTTTTATTTCCGTCCTGAGTAGTTGCTGTAATAGTTGCTGTTCCTGCCGAAACTGCAGTTACAAGTCCGCTTGAATTTACCGTTGCAACTGATGTATTGCTTGAAGACCAGGTTACATTTTTGTTTGTTGCATTTGTTGGCGAAACTGTCGCTGTAAGCTGTTGTGTATTTCCAGCATATAAACTTGAAGAAGTTGGTGAAACGGCTACAGAAGAAACAGGAATTGTAGAAACTGTTATGGCAGAAGTGGCGGTTTTGTTTCCGTCAGCAGTAGTAACAGTTATAGTGGCTGTTCCCGTAGAAACTGCCGTAACCAATCCAGAAGCATTTACAGTTGCGACTGCAGTATTGCTTGAAGACCAGCTTACATTTTGGTTTGTTGCATTTGCAGGAGCAATAGCTGCATTTAATTGCTGCGTAGTTCCTAAACCAACAGTTGCTGTTGTAGGACTAACCGAAACACCTGTAACGGCTACAACAGGCGCATTTGTATTGGTTAAAACCAAATATTCGAACGCAGCAAAATTGCGCGTAGAACCCGCTGTTAAAGTTACTGAAGCATTATTGTTATACGGATTTACATAAGTTCCCGCCAATGCTGCCGGAATAACATACGATTTTGATGCATTTCTCAAATTCGACATTACAATTACTTTTTCTGAACCTAATGTTTTAGTGAAAATACTAATGTCATCGTTTGCATATGTAGTCAAATCACCGCGACGTATAGCTGCGCTTTGTGTTCTAAAATTAAGAATCTTAGCAAAATCAGCAGCTGCAGTTGGATTTTGTGACCAGTTGAATTTAAAGCCAGTCCAAGGCCAGTCTGTTTTTGGTTCGTAATCTATTTCCTGCCCGCTCATTAAAAAAGGAACACCCTTCATGTAAGCAGAAACTAAGAAGTTAGCAACGATTCCGTTATGATTTTTGAATGCAACAAATGGTCTTCTTACGCCATCGTCATTTGTATAAGTATCATGATTTCCAGTATATCTAACAATTTGCTGATTTCCGGTTGCTTTAGCATATTCATACGTTGACTGATCCTGAAGTCTCTGAGAAACAGGTCCTCCATTTGCAATATCATACAAACCGCTATGAAACCATCTGTCGCCATAATTCATGTCGAAACCAACCTGAAAGTTTTCTTGTCTGTCACCTTCGGCCAACATTAATAAATTATGAGAAGTTATTCCTCGAAGGTTTGAATTTACTTCAGACCAAAAATCTAAAGGTGGATTGTTGGCATAATCGCAGCGGTAACCATCAATATTGGCTGCGAAAATCCAGTAGCGCATAGCATCTTTAATAGCTGCTCGTGTTGCCGAATTATTAAGATCAAGTGCTGCAATATCACCAAAATTTCCTAATTGTTGAATTGTTGTTCCGGTTCGTTTATAATATTCCGGATGCGAAACTGTCCATCCATGATCCCATGAAGTTCCGTTGATGGCAATATCCAAAATAACGGCCATTCCGCGGCTGTGAGCGCCATCGACTAAAGTTCTTAAATCAGCCAGTGAACCATATTCTGATCCTACAGCTTTAAAATCTTTAATACAATAAGGCGAAGCCGAACTTCGGGAATCAGTTCCGTGTGGGAAAATTGGCATTAAATAAATTACATTGGTACCGAGTGCTTTTATATTATCTAATCGGGCGGTTACTCCGGCTAGATTTCCGTTGGCACTAAACGGACGTATATGAACCTGATACATGTTTATATCTCGTGTATCTGGTACGCCTGCAAATGGCGTTCCGTACTGTGCCGGATCTTGCGCATAAACTGAACTTGCAAATAATAATAGAAAACAGACTAGTGTTTTCGTAATATGAAATAATCTAGTGGTAATTTTGATTTTCATAGTAGTAAATTTTTTTGCATGCTTGTCAGCATTCTTAACTAAAATTCATTCTCACTCGCATTGTTTTTAAATTTGACAAACATTTTGTGGTTAATAGTTTTCAAGTGGTAAAATTTTAATTTTTCGCTCAGGAATGAGCATAGTTTTCCGCCACGAATTCACGAATTTTTAGAATTAGAATTCTGTTTCTTAATCTAAAAATTGTAAATAATTCGTGAATTCGCGGCAACAAAACTAGTAATCTATAACTTTTTCAATCCCTTTAATTCTTCAGCATTTGCTTCTTTGATGCTGATTGCAGTACCTCCGCCGGAAGCTAAATACTGCTTTAATTTGCTTTTTGAGTTTACAATAACTTTGGTAACAGTATACTTTTGTGGATTTTGATTCCAATTTGCTTCTTTTGCATCAGCATAAATAGTCGCGATGAAATTTTTTCCTGCAGGTAAATAATCAAATGAAATGTTTGCTGTTCTGGCATTTTCATCTGTAATTCCGCCAATAAACCATTCGTTTTTGCCTTTTGCTTTACGGGCAATTGTAATATAATCTCCAGGTTCAGCTTCCAGAACATAACTGTTGTCCCAGTCTACAGCCACATCTTTAATGAACTGAAATGCATCTGGAAAACGCTCATAATTCCCCGGAATATCAGCAGCCATTTGAAGCGGACTGTACATGGTAACATAATAAGCCAATTGTTTTACCAAAGTCGTATTTACTCGTTGTGAACTTCCTGTTCCGTAATACGAAAGATCAGTTTGGAAAATTCCCGGAGTATAATCCATTGGGCCTCCCATTAAACGGGTAAATGGTAAAATTGTAGTGTGATCCGGAGCTAATCCTCCCATAGATTCGAACTCAGTACCGCGCGCTGATTCCTGAGCAATCCAGTTTGGAAAAGTTCGGTTTAATCCCGTTGGACGAACTGCTTCGTGACTGTCAATCATAATTTTATAATCGGCAGCACGTTTGGCTACGTTAATGTAATGATTCACCATCCATTGTCCGTCGTGGTGTTCGCCACGTGGAATAATCTGTCCTACATAACCTGTTTTTACAGCGTCATAACCATTGTCGTTCATAAATTGAAAAGCACGATCTAAACGACGTTCGTAATTGGTTGCAGATCCTGAAGTTTCGTGATGCATAATAATTTTCACGCCTTTTGAAGCCGCATATTCATGAACTGCTTTTACATCAAAATCCGGATACGCAGTTACGTAATCAAAAACTTCTTCTTTCCAGTTGCCAATCCAGTCTTCCCAGCCAATATTCCAGCCTTCGATAAGGATGGCATCGAAACCGTTTTTAGCAGCAAAATCAATATATTCTTTGGCACGTTCTGTTGTGGCTCCGTGTTTTCCGTTTGGCGTAAGTTTTGTAAAATCATCTGTTAATTTTACATTGTTTTCTTTTCCAAAAGCCCATGTACTTCTTCCAGCAACAAAATATTCCCACCAAATTCCGATGTATTTTACAGGTTTAATCCACGACACATCTTTATAACTTGTTGGTTCATTAAGATTTAAAATTAGTTTTGAAGCTAAAATATCGGTAGCTTTATCGCTTACGATAATGGTTCTCCAAGGCGATTGTGCATCGGTCTGCATATAACCTTTTGCACCAACTGCATCTGGAGCCAAATGACTCATCATTTTGTTGTTTACAGCATCAACTTCAAGATACATGGCCGGATAATTGATTAATCCTGCTTCGTGAATGTTGATGTATAAACCATCATCAGATTTCATCATTGACGGCGTTTGTACTGATAATTCTTTTATTGGACACTGTGCATTGATTTCAATCGTAGCTTTTTTCATCAACGAAGGAATCTCTGAAATTTTTGATGTTGTATACGCATATTCATTGGTATCATAATCTCCCGGAATCCAGAAAATTTTATGATTTCCAGCCAAATTAAACTGCGAACGTTCTTCTTTTATTACGAAATAATTTAAATCATTTTGTTTTGGAAATTCATATCTAAATCCCAATCCGTCGTTGAATAAACGGAAACGAATACGAATAAATCTATTGTTGTTTTTTGCCTGAGCTAAAGTGACAACCAATTCGTTGTAATGATTGCGAATTGTTTTTTCTTCTCCTAAAATAGGATTCCAATTTTCATCAACAGAAGATTGTGCTGTGTTTGTAATGGTAAAACCATCCAAAAACGAAGGCATATTTTTTAGTTCTAAACCCAAAGAACTTGGTTTTATAACTGCTTTTTGTTTATATGATAATTGGTAAGACGGAATTCCGCCTTCTTTTAATTCAAATTTTAAAGAGAGATTTTTGTCCGGCGAAGTTATTTCTTGTGCCTGAAGCCAAATCGTGCTTACGAAGACAAAAAATAAAAGCGCAGTTTTTTTGCTCAAACGTATTTGAAGCAATGATTTTTGGGATTGAAAATTCATGTTATTTAGTTTTTTGCAAATCTAATTGTATTTAAAGATGCATTTAGAATTAATTTTTCAATACTACATATTGAAAAGGCTGTAATGTTATGTCTGTACCAAGAGTTACGGCTGCTCCGGTAAAAGCATCTTTCCAGTTTCCTTTTAATGTTGAAGGTACAAGTTGTTTAACTGTTGAACCTGTTAAGTTTGAAAGCACAAAAACTTTTTCAGAATCTTTTATCATAGTAAATGCGCTAACGGCATCGCTGCTGTAACCTGTAAAAGTTCCTGTTTTAATAGCATTGCTTGTGTTTCTAAAAGCAATGATTTTTTTGTATTCTGCCAGCATATCATTATCTGCAGTAGTCCAGTCGATTGGCGTTCTTGAGAAATAATTTAATCTTTGAGCGTATCCAATTTCCTGTCCATTATAAATCATTGGAACAGATTTTAAATAAGCAGCTACAACAAAAGTCGCGATTGATCCTTTTTTACCTCCAAATAATTCTAACGGAGTTCCTTCAGAAAGGTTTACGTCGTGATTGTTTGTGTATCTTACCACTCTGTTTTCAGGATTGTAATTGTTTGCATATTCTGTTGTATTCGAATCCTGAATTGTTGTTGCAGGTTTGTTGTCTTTAAAAAGCTGTTCTAAAGTACTGAAGAAATTAAATCCGAAAGTATAATCAAAACCAGCAGCAAAATGATTTACTTTAGAACCTTCAGCAAGCATCAATATGTTTTGATTTTTCTTGATTTTTCTCAATTTAGTAATGGCTTCAGTCCAAAAAGTCTGCGGTACAAAATCAGCATAATCACATCTGAAACCGTCGATATTGGCGTTGTAAACCCAATACGACATGGCGTCGATCATAGCGGCTTTCATTTCAGCATTATCAAAATTTAATTGTGCTACGTCATTGTAATTTGTCCCCGGTGGAATAATGATATTTCCATTTGCATCTTTTTGATACCAATTTGGATGTTCTGTAATCCAGTTATTATCCCAAGCCGTATGATTGGCAACCCAGTCTAAAACAACGGCCATGTTTTTTTTGTGCGCTTCTTCAACCAAAGTCTGAAGATCTTGTAAAGTTCCGAAATCAGGATTTACAGCTTTATAATCTTTTACAGCGTAAGGCGACCCTAGTTCTCCCGAAGCTTTTACTTTTCCAACAGGATAAACCGGCATTAAATACACCACATTTGCCCCAAGTTCCTGAATTTGTGTTAATCTGTCCTGAACTCCTTTTAAAGTTCCGGCCTGACTAAAAGCACGAATATTTACCTGATAAATTATGGCATCTTGCTTCTTCGGCATTTTTTCAAAAGGAGCTCCATATTGTGTATACGGAGAGTCTGGATTTTTTGCATCGTCATCAGAAGAACTGCAGGAAATAAAAGCTACAGCCAGCAGGAATATATAAACGATTTTTATATTAAATTTCATATTTCTTTGAATTTGTTTGTAATAATCCAGAGTTTAAGATAGCCCGCCTTTCGCTCAAAAAAGGCAGGTATCACTCAAACTAATCTAGCTTATTACAATGTTAGATTATTTTTTAACGATCGATGTAACAGCGGTTGCAGGATAACCTGTTGTTGCCGGATCTGTTTCGATAATTTTAAAAGTTACTTCATAAGTTCCCGCTTCGCCAATAGTGTAAGCTCCTCCATTATCAAGGTTTACAATATTTGTTGAAGGATCTGCCGGGCCGTAATTGATTGTCCATGCATCATTCAATCTGAATTTTAAAGCACCAGGCAATAAATTAGCTGTTATTTTCCATGTTTGAGAAACATGATCGTATGACATTGGAACAGAATGATTCCATCCATAATTAGGATCTCCGGCTGTTTGATCTGCTGTTGCAGATGCTGGTCCGACAATTCCCCAGGCATACGGCGTCTGGCTCCATTTTAGAGTATTTAGATTTACTTTTATTTGATATGAACCTGCACCCGGAAGTACAAAATCTGTATCGCTCATGTTTTGTAAATCATTATTTGTAGCTCCTGCACCGTAGAATTGTGCCCAGTTTCTGGCTGTATTTAATTTAAATCCAGGACCTGCTCCAACAGGAACAGTCATGTATCCTTGGTAAACACCTTTTTGAATTGCTGTTAAAGGAGCAGCGGTTTCAATAGCCCATCCCTGATAACTTCCCGGCATATAAATTTCGCCAAAAACAACACTTTTTTCGTATGGTGTAATAGTTAAAGTAATAGGGTTTGAATAGATTTTACGATCCATTGCAGCTTCTACACGAACTACTAATTTCCCAGCTACATTTGGCTCAAGCCCTAAATCGACAGCAATTTTATTTAAATCTCTGCCAATTAAAGTTTTGCTTAAAACATCTGAACCTACTTCAATTCGTTTTGCTTTTTGCCATGCATTGCTTCCGCCAGTATCTCCAACTAAATCAAACTGAATAGCATACGTTACCGGAGCTTCAATAGGAAAAGAAACAGAAGGCCATGAAACCAGTAAAACCTGATCGTCTGCAGTATCTTCTGTCAGAACTAAAGTGCTTGATGAAACTGAAATTTCAGAAGGAAAACTAACCGATTTTAATGTCGTTAATTCGGCATTGCTGTCGCAGGAAGAACCCAGAAAAAGCACGCTGCCTAATAAGATTAATTTATTGATATATTTTTTCATGATAGTTTTGTTTTTAGTAACCCGGGTTTTGTTTTAATCCTAGATTAGCATTTAATGCTGAAGTTGGAATTGGGAACAATTTTCTGTAAGCAGGCGACGCAGGTCTGAATTCGTTTGCTAATAAAAATTTATCAAAACGAATCATATCTTGTCTTCTGTGACCTTCCCAGTTTAATTCGAATCCTCTTTCATTGTAAATATCATCAAGAGTAGGATTGTGGTCTAATGCCTCTAATCCTGCACGTTGTCTGATTTGATCAATAAAAGGTTTTGCAGCGCCCGGATTTCCTAAACGTGCATTGCATTCTGCCATCATTAAAATTACATCAGCATATCTGAAAATTGGAAAATCGTTAGAAGCTCCACCCCCTGTTCTTGGCACTGCAGGATAAAATTTCACGTTACGAACTCCTGCCTGTGGATCGGCACCCGGATTATCAAGAGAAGCTACGTCAAGCGTATAATTGAATCCGCCTGGCTGTTCTCCAAATAAAAACTGTTTTCTACGAATATCATTCGCATCATATTTTAAGAAAAATTCTTTCGGAACAATTGTACCGTTCCATCCGCTGTAACCAAATAAAGCTTGTGCGTGCGGCCCGTATAAGCTACGAACGGCGTACACGTTACGAGAAACAACATCTAAGGTTACATAAATTGACAGGATTGTTTCATCTTCCGGAAGTACATCTCCAAATAATTCATAATATTTACTTCCAAGAGGATTTGCCGCATCGGCTGCTCCAGAGTGCAATGTAAATCCGCCCTCGGCAACTTTGTTACAAGCAGCTAAAGCTTCTGTCCATTTTGGAGTTCCTGTGTAAACTCCTGCGTTTAAATATACTTTTGCAAGCAATGTATAACCAGCCCATTTATTGAATCTTCCGTAGTAATTTCCGCCTCTTGTTCCAGAAAGCTGATCTACATTTTCAGTTAATTCTTTTACAATAAAATCAAAAACTTCTTTACGGCTTGACTGTGGAATTTTATCAACTGTAATATTATTGTCTGTAAAAAATGGAACGTCTCCATAATCATCAATCAATAAATAATAAAAGAAAGCTCTTAATACTTTTGCTTCGGCAATTTTTGAAGCTTCGGCATTTGATTTTTCTAATAAACTAACAGCTAAATTAGCATTGAAAACGGCTTTGTATAACCAGTTCCATGTATTGTTGATAATGAAATCTGTAGGCAGCCATTCGTGTTTGTGTAAACGTGCAAAATCCTGCTGCCAGTCGCCTGTATTTCTATGCGGAATTACCTGCTCGTCTGATGACATACAGTTCATGTCGTACCACCCGTTATCTGCTCCGGCGTAACCAACACCTGATGCATTTTCTCTTACGAATTCACCCGGAATTTGTGCATATACGTTTGCAAGAGCAATATCAGCACCTTCAGGAGTTCCGTAAAATTCATCTGCAGGATATTTATCGTATACATTTTCGCTTACATCCGTACAGCTGAAAAGTGCAAGAAAACAAACGCTTCCTGCTATTACTATATTTTTAATTTTCATCTTTTTTACTATTTAAATTTTACAGTCAAACCAAACGCCACACTTCTGGTACGAGGATAAATTCCTTTATCGCCTCCAAAACTGTCTCCACTTCCGCTTACATTTAATTCAGGATCAATTCCTGTATAATCTGTAATCAGGAATAAGTTGTTTCCTGTAAGTGAAAGTCTGATTGTATCAATATATTTATCTGTAAAACGGAAACTGTATCCGGCAGTAAGATTTTCTAAACGAATGAATGAGCCATCTTCTAACCATAAATCAGAACCGTAAGGAGAAGTATAAATTCCCTGATCTACTGCGCTTGCCAAAATATTCGATTTACCAATGTTTTCCATTCTGCTTAAATTAGAACGTAAACTATTGTAAACTTTATTTCCGCCAGAACCTCTTATTAACATCGATGCATCGAAGTTTTTGTATCTGTAAGATGGGTTAAATGCGAAAGTATAAGTTGGTAAAGCTGAGCCTGCGTAATAACGATCCGGACTTCTTGTTCCCTGATCAATTATTCCGTTTCCGTCACGATCTAAAACCGTTTCAACATTGTTTTGATTTTTTCCTGTATGCTCTAGTATGTAAAAAGCTCCAATTGGTTTTCCTTTCACTAAATAAGAGTTTTCAGCTCCCCAGCCTACATAATCTGTATTTAAAGGAACTCCGTTTATGCTTCCGCTTAAATTAAGCACTTCGTTTTTCATGAAAGAAGCGTTTGCTGCCAAAGTAAGCGTGCTGTTTTGTGTTTTAATTACGTCATAAGCCAAAGCAATCTCAAGACCTTTGTTTGAAATACTTCCCACGTTTGCCATAATACGATCGTGTGGAAATGGCGGCTGAGGTACTACATAATTAAATAAAAGATTTTCTGTTTTAGAAGTATAAACATCTACAGTTCCTCTTAATCTATTATCTAAAAGGGCAAAATCAAGACCTAAGTTGGTTTGTTTTTTAGTTTCCCATTTCAAATCGGCATTGGCATTTTGGCTAACACTGTAATTTGGAATCTGCTGACCTCCAAAATAAGTGGTTCCTGAACTTCCAACCAAAGCGATTGACTGCTGTGGATTAAGTCCCTGCTGATTTCCGGTAACTCCATATCCTGCACGGATTTTTAATTCATCAAACAAAGTTTGGTTTTGCATAAAAGGTTCTTTGTTAATCTGCCACGCAACTGATGCTGAAGGGAAATTTCCCCATTTATTATTAGCACCAAAAACCGTAGAACCATCACGACGAATACTTGCAGTAAGCAAATAACGATCTAATAAAGAGTAGTTTGCTCTTGCTAAAAATGAAACTAAACTTCTGTCGTTTTTGTATGAAGTAATATCGCCCGGTCTAACATTTGACATATCTCCTAACTGAAGTGCATTGTAAGTTGTTTTATCATTCATAAAACCTCTTGCCTGTGCATAATTTCCCTGATACGTTTGGTTTTGCCATTCGTATAAACCTAATACATTGATGTTGTGTATACCGAATGTTCTTTTGTAATTAAGACTAAAGTTGGTTAACTTTTCATTTTGTCTTTGGTTATTGATATTAGCAAAACCTTTTTGATCAATAGCAAAAGCAACTGTAGATTCTATCGGTTGAAAATAGCCATACGTCACATTTGTTTTTCTCCAGCTCCCGAACCAGCTTGCACTTAAACCTTTTGCTAAATCCAAATCAGCTTTTAAACTTCCGAATAAATTATCATTTTGAGATTCATTTGTGGTTGTTTGTGCAGCTGCATAAGGATTTAAGTATTGAAATACATTCGGATCTGTAAAATAAGTTCCGTCCGTATTATAAACCGGATCTGTTGGTCGAAGCAAATACGCATTTGTAATTAAATTTGATGTATAAGCTGCTGTTCCAATACTTTGAATACTGCTTGTTGTATTATTAACGCCCGTATTTAAATTAAAAGTCAATTTTAATTTATCATCAAATGCCATTTGTGTAGCCTGAATACGACCAATATATTTTTGGTTGCTTGAATTAATTACAACTCCGTCCTGCAAAATAGCTGTCAAAGAAGCTCTGTAATTGAATTTATCAGTTCCTCCTCCAAAAGATAAAGTATGTGTCTGCGTAATTCCGGTTTGAGTCATAAGACCATACCAATCTGTATTAGATCCATGGTTTGCCGATGCCGGAACACCCACACTCTGAGCCGCTGTCCACCATTCGTCAGCACTTAACATGTTTAATTTCTTCGGAATAAAATCTAAAGAGGTTGAACCCGTATAATCCATCGTAGTTTTTCCGGCTTTATTCTTCTTTGTCGAAACAATGATTACCCCAGGCGCACCACGAGAACCGTAAATTGCAGTTGCAGAAGCATCTTTTAAAATATCGATACTTTCAATTTCGCTTGGCGGAACCTGATTCAATAAATCCATATTTCCCTGAATTCCATCTACAACAACTAGTGGATCGCTTCCTCCAATTAAAGAAGAAATTCCACGAATACGAACACTTGGTCCAGAACCCGGCTCACTGCCAATTTGGTTGATATTTACACCGGCTGCTTTACCAGAAATCAATTGTAAAGGATTTACAATTGCTCCCTGGTTCATGTCTTTTGCATTAATAGAAGATACTGCTCCCGTTACATCTTTTTTGATTGTTGTACCGTAACCAACCACTACAATTTCCTGCAAGTCAGTAGCATCTGGAAAAAGCTGAATGTTAATTACATTCTGATTTGCTGTAACTTTTTTCTCTTTATAGCCCACAAAAGAAACAATAATTACAGACTGGCTGCTTTCAACAGTAATTTTATATTTTCCGTCAAAATCCGTTACCATTCCGTTTTTTGTTCCTTCTTCAATAACTGAAGCTCCAGGCAAAGGCATTCCGTTTTCATCGGTAATTACACCCGAAACGGTTTGTTTTTGAAATTCAATTACCTGCGTTCTTAGCTCTGGTTTCTTAAGGATAATCTGCGTATCTCTGATTTTAAATTCAGTTGGAGTTCCTTTAAAAATTTTATCCAGAACCACATATATCGATTGATCTTTTACAGAAATAGAAACTGTGCGATCTAAGTCGATATCGTTCAGTTTATAAATAAATCTGAAATCTGTTTTTTGCTCAATGGTCTCAATAACCTTTTCGATTGTTGAATTGTTTAATTCAAGGGTAACTTTTGTCTTTTGGGCATAAGTATTCCCTCTAATATTAAACATGGCGACCAAAAGAAGTAGAGTTGTTAGTTTCAATTTTAGGTCATTTTGGAACACTCGGTATAAAAACCCAGTATTCTTTGATTTTTTTTTCATAATTTTGTTAATTGATTGTAGTTAATTCGTTATATTCAATCACTTAGTTAATCGGAAATTGTTCGCAGCTCTTTCCGATTTTTTTATTCCTGTAATTTTATTTCTTCATATTTTTTCATTGGTTTAAGTGGTTATTTAATTAGTATTTGATCGTTTTTTATGGTGTAATTAATACCGTGAATGTCGTTGAAATAACTCATCACTTTATCAATAGATTCATCTTTGAAACTAGCATTGAATTTCTCGTTGGCCAGTTTTTCATTTTTGTTTACAATCGTAACATTATAGCGTCTTTCGAGTTTTGTAATAATGTTTTTGAAAGTCATATTTCTAAAAGTCAGTCCGCCGTCTATCCATGAAGTATAAATATCTGTGATAACCGCTTTCGTCGAAATTTTAGCATTTTCTTTATTAAAACTTCCTTTAAATCCCGGTTTCAGAATCGTATTTTTTAAGGCATCAAATTCTTCGTTTGACTGATACATTCCAACAGAACCTTCAACTAAAACAACATCTGTAGCAGCATCTTCAGGATAATTAGAAACATTGAAATGTGTTCCTAAAACGCGGACATTCAATTCGTCAGCATTTACGATAAACGGATGTTTTTTATCTTTTGCAACATCAAAAAAAGCTTCTCCATCCAGAAAAACCTGTCTGTTTTCTCCGGCAATAAATTTTACAGGATATTTTAAAGTTGTTCCGGCGTTTAAGTGCACCATAGTTCCGTCAGATAACTGAAGACGGAATTTTTTTCCGTATGGAATTTTAATCGTGTTGTAAACTAGTTTCTCAGGATCTAAACTGCTTTCATAAGCAATTTTATCTCCGCTTTGATTTCCAACAATATTTCCTTTAGAATCTTTTATTTGTGCTGAATTGTGTTCAGATAAAATCTGCGTTTCGCCATTTTCTAATTGAAGCACGATGTCAGAACTTTTAAAATCGAATTTTTGTTCCACAACTTTGTTTGAAACATGCTGTTTGTAGAAGAATCCAATTCCCAATAAAACAACAACCGAAGCAGCAATCGAAATATATTTTCTGAAATTTGATCTTCTCTCAGGCAGTTCAATTATAGTTTCTTCTTCTTTAGAAGCCGATAAAATATTCATGAAAATATCATCGGCAGTTTGTTTATCCATTTTTGGCATTTCGCCAAGAAGATTTTGAATGTCTTCTACCGTTGGAAAATCATCCGTAAGTTGATTTTTTTTATAATAAGCAACTACTTCGTTTACTTCTTCGGGCGTGCATTGGTTTAAAACAAACTTTTGTAAAAGACTTTTTATTTCAGAATTTGAATTCATTACGAATTGTTTTTAGGTCGGGTTCTGAATATAATACAGCCGAAAACGATTTCAGTACTACTCAAACGTTATAAATTTTTCAATTTTAACATTTAAAAAAATAGAACTTATTGTAGCATTGATTTATAGGTGATTTTGAAAAGAATTTTTTTGTAAAAATTAAAAGAAATGCGTTTTTTGCCCACAGATTTTACGGATGAAACGGGTTTCCGCAGGGTTTTTTTATTAAAATATAGCCCGTGGTTTCAACCACGGTAAACGTATTGTGATTATGCATTGCTTATATGCTGCGTCCCCGCGGTTGAAACCGCGGGCTATATTTGAAATTTAGAATATTGAGTTGAATAAAAAAAATAAAAACCTGCGGAAACCCGTTTCATCTGTAAAATCAGTAGGCATCTATCACTTTAAGGCAAAAAAAAATCACTTCGAAAAGAAGTGATTTAATTGGTTAAAAATTGGTTTTGGTTAGATAATCTCGTCGTGAACCTGAAAAAAGACCCGCATTGATTCTAATGCTTTACTCATCTGATTCCTGACAGTATTTATAGAAATGCCGAGTTCCTGACTAATTTCTTCGTAACTCATGCCTTTCTTTCGTGACATTTTAAAAATTTGTTTCCGTTTTGGCGGTAACTGTTTCATTGCCTGTTTTTGCAGTTTTTTGCAGTCTTCTTCGCGAATGGAATAATCTCCGTATTCATGCGATTTTTGACTTTCGTAAAAAACGGCTTCTTTCAAAACCAAATCATTGGCGGCTTTATTCAAAGTATTAAAAGCCTGATTTCTTGCAATGGTAAATATATAAGCTTTAAAAGATTGCTCTGTGTTGAGGTTTTCGCGGTGCTGCCAGACTTTCATAAAAACATCCTGAACATTTTCTTCGGCGGCTTCTTTCGATTTTAAAAGACTTATGCTGTAGCCGTAAATATCCTGATAATACAAATCAAAAAGGGAACGAAATGCTTTTTCGCTGCCATTTTTTAATTCGCTTACCAATAATTTGTCGCTATAGTCTTTGGCTTCCAACATTAAATTAATTAGTTTGTATTTAAATCTAATTATATTACGATACTATCAAAAATCGATACTCTAATGTGTTGAGTGGTTAGCAAATATATAAAAATATTATTCGCAGCAAATAATCCTAAAATAAACTTAATTCGCTTTTTTGTGATTTATTTTGAGTACAATCTCAGTAAACACGGCAGTAAAAACCTTTTTATCAAGTTGATAACTTTTTGGCTAAAAAATTAAAAATTAACTATAATGAAGTTTGTTTTTTGAGAATATTCTTATTTGAGGATTATGTGAGTGAAAATTGTAAATATGAATTTGTAAAAAAAATCCTTTTATCTTTTTTTAGAAAGACAAAAGGATTAATTGAAAATTGAATTTATTTTAAGATGTAAAATTAAACTTTTTGGGATTAGTTTTTCAAGTCTTTAATTACTTTAAAAGCAACATCAACCTGATCTTCTCCAACAAGAATTGTAAATTCGTTTGAAGTCGAAATTACCTCATTTATAATAATACCTTCCCAGGCTAAACGCTGGAAAATGAAGTAATAAATACCAGGAACAACGATGTTTTCTTTTGGCAATTTAACAGTAATCGAAGCCAGATTGTCTAATTTCTGAATTAGTTTTTCTCTCATAAAGTGTTTTTCAACTAAATGATTTACACTGCTGCTTACTACAATATTGGTTTCGTTTACACCACGAGATGAAGTGTAAAAAATGTCAGATAAAGCATTGATATCTGAAATTAAATCAGCTTGTTTGTTTAGAACAGTTTCAGAAGCTGCAAAAGTATAATCTGTCAATTCAGATCTTACTGTAATTTCACCAATATTCTTAATTACTTTATTGATTTTGTGGTTTAATTTAAAATCTAATTCTTCGGTTAATCGTTTCAACGACATTACAACGGCACCTTGTTTTACTTCTTTACCAAACTCATTTTCAAGCTCGGTCATAATGTTCCGAGAAAGAGAAGTCAGGTTGATAATCCCGAGAGATAAAGCATTTAAAAGAAAGGGTTTTGTTTTGATGTAATTTTCGACGATGGAAGAAACGGTTTTCATAATTTTTTTCTTTTTTTTTGTAACGTAATTGGGTTGGTTTAGTTAATTTGATGTTATAAATCTTTGCAAAGATAAATAAAAAAACAATTTGTTACAATTATAACAAGAAAAAATTATGTTAAAAATGATAAAATGCGTCTGTAAGATGTTCAATTGCAAATGATTCCCCATTTTTATGGACTCCAACGATATCAAAACGAATATTTAAATCTTCATTAAAATCCTTTTCCCTATAGTTTATGTAGGCATTTACTGCTTTTATTAGAAGTTGGATTTTTTTTGGTTTCACAAAATCCTGCGGAGAACCAAATTCTAAACTCGATCTTGTCTTCACCTCGACGATTGCCAAAACATCATTTTTTTGAGCAATAATATCTATTTCTGCTTTTTGAAAAACCCAGTTTCGCTCTAAAATTTCGTAACCATTTTTTTGTAGATGTTCTACAGCAAGTTCTTCCCCTTTTTTGCCAAGTTCGTTATGTTCTGCCATGTTTTTTTGTTTCAGATTTAAAGTTTTTCAAGTTTCAGGTTTTTTTAATCTTGATAAAGTTTTTTGCACGCAAAGACGCGAAGTCGCAAAGTAAAATTTAAACTTTGCCACTTCGCGTCTTTGCGAGATTTTTTATGCGTGGTATTTTTTTCCTGGCTTAAGAAATAATATTATTTCTGAAAAGTAACCGTACTTCCGGATGCATTTACATCAATAGAAATAGTACTTCCCATAATTAAAGCGCGATTATCCTGAATATGTCCGGCAGGGAAATTAAATATTACTGGAATATTATATTTTTTAGTAACATCATCAATAATTTCCAGAGCATTTTTCCCCCACGGAACTTCGTTGTCTTTCATTTTCGTCATTCCGCCGATGATAATTCCTTTAAGGTTTTCGATACAGCCGTTTCGTCTTAAATTCATCATCATACGATCAATATGATAAAGATATTCATCTAAATCTTCGATAAATAAAATCTTATCCTTGCAGTCAATTGCCGATGGAGAACCTAATAAACTATATAAAATAGAAAGATTTCCTCCAACTAATTCACCAGTTGCTTTACCAAAACGATTCATGCTGCTTGGTTCAATAGAATAGGAAAGAGGTTCGCCAAACAAACTTGATTTCATAGAACTAATCGCTGCCGGAGTTGCACGCGGAATTGTAACCGGCATAACCCCATGAATCGATTTATAACCCATTGTATTTAAATGATTGTGTAAAACCGTTACGTCGCTAAAACCGATAATCCATTTTGGATGTTGTTTGAATTTTGTAAAATCCAACAGATCCAGCATTCTCACAGTTCCATAACCGCCGCGAACGCACCAAATCGCTTTTATATTTGGGTTATCTAATTGTTTTTGAAAATCGGCAGCACGCTGTTCGTCAGTTCCGGCCAATTGATGATAATCTAATCCAATTGTACTGCCAATTACAGCTTCTAAACCCCAGCTTTTAAGCAAATCTATTGTAGGTTTTAAGTTGTCGTCGATATTTTTTCTGGCCGTTGCCAAAAGAGCTACAGTATCTCCTTTTTGTAAATAAGGTGGTGTTATCATGTTTTGTTGGGATTGACAGTTGAATGATTGTAAAGCAAAAATAAGAAATGCCAGTTTAGCACGATTAAAATATTTTGTGATAGTAAGGAAGCTTTTCATAATATCTTTTGCTTATTTGAATGTTGAGATTAACAAATATAAATTATTTACTCAAGTAAATTATTGAAAATTCTTACAATTTATTTAAATTGAGCCCTTAAATTTTTAAAGTTATGCAAATTATTAAATTTCACTTTTGTTTACTCGCCTTTTTTATAATTTCTGTCTCAAACGCACAATCAAAAAAATATATAATCCATACCGCAGCATTTTACAATTTTGAAAACCTTTTTGATATCAATAATGATCCAAACACAAATGATGACGAATGGACTCCAACAGGCGCTCAGCATTGGACAAAAGAAAAATACCAACAAAAACTAAAAAATCTTTCCAGAGTAATTTCTGAAATTGGAACTCCTGAAAATTCTAATGCGCCAACTTTATTAGGCTGTTCTGAAATAGAAAATCGAGGAGTTTTGGAAGATTTGATAAAACAAGAAAAAATAGCTGGTTACGATTACGGAATCATTCATTTTGATTCTCCAGACCAACGTGGAATTGATGTTGCGCTTTTGTATCAAAAGAAATATTTCAGACCTACTTCTTATTCAAATATTCCGTTATTGATTTACAAAAACAAAGCAATTCTTGAGGAAAATAACAATGAAGATTTAGGCGATGTTGAAATTAAAATTGATACTAAAAACCGAGTTTTTACAAGAGATCAGCTTTTGGTTACCGGTTTTTTAGAAGATGAAGAAATACATATTATAGTGAATCACTGGCCTTCAAGATCTGGCGGAGAAAAAGCCAGTAGTCCTTTTCGGGAAGCAGCAGGAAGATTGAACAGAAAAATTATAGATTCTTTACAGCAAATAAATCCAAATGCGAAAATACTAACCATGGGAGATTTAAATGACGGGCCTTTTAATAAAAGCTTAAAAATTGCATTGGGAACAAAAGCAAAAAAAGCGGACGTTCCTGAATTTGGCGTTTATAATCCTTTTGAAGAAATGGCTGAAAAAGGAATGGGAACCTTAGCCTTTAGAGATTCCTGGGATATTTTTGATCAAATCATAATGACGAAACCTTTTATTGAACCTGATTTTTCAAATTTTAAATTTTGGAAAGCAGGTATTTTCAACAGGCCTTATTTAATTCAGACTTCTGGAAAGTATTAAGGTTATCCGTTGCGAAATACTTTAACAGAAGCAGGTTTTAGCGATCATTTTCCGGTTTATATTTATTTGATAAAAGAAAAATTGTAGAGACGCACCGCAGTATGTCTCGCTTGTATAATCAAAACCTATTAGACGCACTGCGGTGCATCTCTACAAATTCATTATCTTAGCTACTCACAAATTTTGAAAAAATGGCTATAGCAAAACCATTCAATCTTACTAAATGGATTGAAGATAACCGACACTTACTAAAACCACCAGTTGGAAATAAAAATCTATATGTAGACTCAGGCGATTATATCGTAATGATTGTTGCCGGACCAAACGCCCGAAAGGATTATCATTATAACGAAACCGAAGAACTTTTTTATCAATTAGAAGGAAGTATAAAAGTTGTAATTCAGGAAGATGGCGAGCGTAAAGAAATGGAATTAAATGCTGGCGATATGTATCTGCATCCTGCCAAAATTCCGCATTCACCAGTTCGTTCTGAAGGTTCAATCGGATTAGTAATTGAACGTAAACGTGCCGGAAAAGGATTTACAGATGGTTTGCTTTGGCATTGCGATAATTGCAATCATAAACTTTATGAAGTATATTTTGAGTTACATAATATTGAAAAAGATTTTCTATCACACTTTGAACATTTCTACAATTCGGAAGAATTAAGAACCTGCAATAGTTGTGGCACTGTTATGGAAACGGATCCTAGATTTACGGTTAAGAAGTAATTTTTTTAATCTCAATTTAAAACCCGACAAGTTTTTAAAACCTGTCGGGTTTATTATTATGTTAAAGAGTGTTTTTTTTGTATCATTTTTGTAATATATTTGTGTCAAATATATTACAAAAAACAGATAAAAATGATACAAGAAATTATTGCATATAAGAATATATTAGAAAATATTGAGGGTTTAATTGATAAATCAACTTATAAGAGAAATTATATTATTGAAAAAGTTGGTATTTCGAGTCCAACGTTTTACAGAAAATTGAAAACACATTCATTTACTCCTGATGAAATGCTTTCAATTGCAAAAATTCTTTCTCCTGAAGAAAATTATATTTTAGAATTGAAGGCGGATATTGAGCAAGGAAAGTTAGATATAAAAAATGGAGACTTTATAACGCATGAAGAAATGTTGGCTAAACTGAAGAGAAGAAATCTTATATAAATATATCTATTGGTTTTTGCCGATTGTTATAAAAAGCAATCAATTCGATATAATCTTGTGTAGCTTCATAATATAATGTAACATTTCTCGAAATGACAATACTTCGACATTTCAATTTTGGATTATATTTTCCAAGCGAAGGATTATTTTCCAGCAAACTTATTATGTGTAAAATATCCTTGATGAATTTTTGAGCTATGAGCGGTGACCAAAAATGTTTAAGATAATTCTCAATAGTATCAAAGTTGTACTCTGCTTTTTTAGACCAAATAATCTTCATTATAAATTCGAAATATCTACAAATTTATAAAAATAAACTTACATAAAGCTAAGTTTTTACAACTCAAATCTTTTCCCTTGTTCAGGATAAATAATCTTAAATCCTAAATCATTTTGACTTTTCAACTGCTGTTTAATTTTAGCAATATTTTTAGCTGGCGGTTTCAAATGTGTAATAATAATTTTGAAATTATTTAGGGAACCTTTACCGGCTAAATCCTCTAAAATATGAAGTTCTTTTATTAAATAATTTGGAGTTAAATGACCAAATAAGAATTTATCCGGCTGCTCATTTGGAAAAGAGACTTCGATAAAAATGCCTTTAAGTTGTTTACTTTGAACTAAAGGAGCAACAGCTGTCCATAGAGTTTTTAGTTTATCGCTTTTTTCAACAGAATCAGGTCCGGTATCTCCTAAATAAAGCACATAATTATCGTCATTTTTGATTAAAAATGCAGTACTTTCAAAAGGATTAACATGACTTAAAGGAAAAGCTTTAACCGTCATTGTTGTATTCGAAAGCGGCGTTTCTTCATTTACATTTAAAGTTTGAAAATGATATTTTTTCAATGGAAATCCTACGCCTTTATCTCCAAAATTTGCCCAGGTTTGATCATTAAAATAATGGTTTTCCATCATTTCCATACATTTTTCTGTTGCATAAACAGTTTTAGAAGAATCTGCCGGAGAATTTATAATTAGTCCCGAAACGTGATCTAAATGTGCGTGCGAAATCAAATATCCTTTTATATATTTTTTTAAAACCTCGCTTGTCGATACTTTAAAAGTTTTGTTTTCAATAGCTTTTTCTATTCCTGTATTTATAGTTCCTGCATCCAAGCAAATAAAATCTTTTGTGTTTACTGGCGCCAATAAATAAGCCGAAAGATTTTTTTCGTCAATTCCGCCTTTTATTCCCAAAGGAACAACCTGAAAAGAAGTTTTTTGTTCTTTTTGAGAAAATGCATTAAAAGAGATCAGAAGAAAACAAAGTAAAAGGAGGCGGAAAAAGTTCATATTTTAAAATTTTGAGAATACAAATTTCACCATTTTTACTGAATAATTAGCCATCAGTTTGCGTTAATACTTATAAAATAACGCTAAATTTACTTTGTTTTTAATAATTGAATTCATTTGAAATTAATTCTAAAATAATATCTTTACGAAAAAATATAACAATTTTAACTAAAAAAGTTACAATGACAACAATAGCATCACAATTTGGCATGAATGAAGCTCTGGAAAAACTGGGAATTAAACTAATTAACGAAGGAACTTCAACGGGAGTAGAGAACTTTTCATCAGGGGAAATTTTAGATAGTTTTTCTCCTGTAGACGGAAAACTAATTGCATCTGTAAAAACTTCAACACTTGAAGATTATGAAAAAGTTATGCGTTCTGCAACAGAAGCTTTTAAAACTTTTAGGTTGATTCCTGCCCCGCAGCGTGGTGAAATTGTGCGTCAGTTTGGAGAAAAATTACGTCAAAATAAAGAAGCTCTTGGGAAATTGGTTTCCTATGAAATGGGAAAATCATTGCAGGAAGGTTATGGAGAAGTTCAGGAAATGATCGACATCTGCGATTTTGCTGTTGGATTGTCGCGCCAGTTACACGGATTAACGATGCATTCTGAAAGACCAGGACACAGAATGTATGAACAATATCATTCATTGGGAGTTGTTGGAATCATTTCGGCATTTAATTTCCCGGTTGCGGTTTGGTCTTGGAATACGGCTTTGGCATGGATTTCGGGAGATGTCTGCGTATGGAAACCTTCTGAAAAAACACCTCTTTGCGGAATTGCCTGTCAAAATATAATTGCTCAGGTTATTAAAGAAAACAACCTTCCGGAAGGAATTTCTTGCTTAATAAACGGAGATTATAAAATAGGAGAATTGTTAACAAAAGATACTCGTATTCCGTTAATATCTGCAACAGGCTCTACCAGAATGGGTAAAATTGTAGCACAAACTGTTGCCGGAAGATTAGGAAAATCGTTATTAGAATTAGGAGGAAACAATGCCATTATTGTGACTCCGGATGCTGATATAAAAATGACTGTAATTGGAGCAGTTTTCGGAGCTGTTGGAACGGCCGGACAACGTTGTACTTCGACCCGAAGATTGATTATTCACGAAAGTATTTATGATAAAGTAAAAGAGGCGCTTGTCGCTGCTTACAAACAATTACGAATTGGAAATCCACTTGACGAAAAAAATCACGTTGGGCCGCTTATTGATACGCATGCTGTTGAACAATATGCTGTGGCTTTAAACAAAGTTGTAGCCGAAGGTGGAAAAATTTTGGTTGAAGGCGGAGTTCTTTCTGGAGAAGGTTATGAAAGTGGCTGCTACGTAAAACCAGCAATTGCCGAAGCTGAAAATTCATTTGCTATTGTACAGCACGAAACTTTTGCTCCCGTTTTATATTTGATTAAATATTCTGGGGATGTAGATAATGCTATCGAAATTCAAAATGGAGTTGCACAGGGATTATCTTCTGCAATTATGACAAACAATTTGAGAGAAGCTGAAAGATTTTTATCTGTTACAGGTTCTGATTGTGGAATCGCAAACGTAAATATTGGAACTTCAGGAGCTGAAATCGGCGGTGCTTTTGGTGGTGAAAAAGAAACCGGCGGCGGACGTGAATCTGGTTCTGATGCCTGGAAAATTTATATGAGACGTCAAACCAATACGATTAATTATACTACAAATCTTCCTTTGGCACAAGGAATTAAATTTGATTTATAAAAAGACAAAAGGCTTCCGGTTTTGGAAGCCTTTCTTTTTTTAAATATTTTTAATGATTATTTTTTTATAATAATTTGGTTGTATGAACCATCTGTAGTAAAAATTTTAGCCAAATAAGTTCCAGTCGATAGTTGATTTATATCAATCGCTTCGTTTCCTTTTTCAGCAGTTTTTACCAGAACTCCAGAAATATTATAGATTAAAATTTTCTCTAATTTTAAATTTGGATCAGATATATACAATGTGTTTGATACCGGATTTGGATATATAAGAACTTTTGAATCCTTATCTGCAATAGCTTCTTCTTTAGTCATTTTAAGAGTTCCGGTATTATAAACAATACTCATATAGAATAAATTAGCAGTATCTTTTTTGGTAATTGTATGACTACCTGCTGCCAATGATATCGTTACGATTCCGCCAGAAGCTATTTTATCTACATTATCTACTTTTATGGTTGCCGCAGATTCAACAAAAACCAGCGTTAACGTACTTGTTTGTGTTGTTGTAAAAGTAATACTTGTAGAAGATTCAATTTTTAAACACTGAGTAAGAGTTAAACCGTTGTAAGTTACCGTTCCTTTTGTGGTTGAAAGATTTCCCGTTATAGTATAAAAACTGCTTGTTTTTCCAGATGTAGTGAAATTGTGAATTTCGCTTCCTGAACTTCCGGAATTTACAGTTATCGTTCCTGATGCAGTTGCAGCAGTTCCTGTTCCTGTTGTTGTTACAGAATAAGAAACAGTTGCAGTTGGAGTGCCAGAAATAGTAATCGTTTTTGCAGAAGTATTTTTTACAAAAGATAATCCGGATGCTGGTAATCCAGTAACTGTTGCATCTGTTGCAGTTCCGCCCCAGGTAAAAATAATAGTGTTTATAGCAGTTCCGCTCGTTACCGCTTGACTATTGTTATTCGTAGATGTTAAAGTTTGAGTTCCTGCCGCATTAACTGTTATCGTTCCAGATCCTGTAGCTGGTGTTCCAGCGCTTCCTGTAGTAGCAATAGAATAAGTTACTGTTGCAGTAGGAGTTCCGTTAATAGTAATTGTTTTAGTCGATGTGTTTTTTACAAAAGCCAATCCAGAAGCTGGTAAACCAGTTACGGTCGCATCAGTTGCATCTCCTCCCCACGTAAATACAATTGAAGCAATTGCAGTTCCGCTTGTAACTGTTTGATTATTATTTCCAGTCGACGTTAAAGTTTGAGAACCTGCTGAATTTGCTTCACCCTGAACCGAAACCAGATTTCCTGTATAATTAGTAAGTGCAGATTTTAGTGCTGTAATTACAAGTGAAGAAGTATCGTCTGTACTATTGTTAAATGTCCATCTTAGATCACCGCCGGAAACACGACCGGAATATTGAGTTACTTTTGTTTTGGCTGTGGCTGGCTGATCAATAACTAAGTTTTTTACATATAATGCGGCATCGGTATCAAAATTGTTGTATGAATTTGCGCCAGATTTAGATTTAATGGTACTGCTTACAATTTCTCCTCTTGTGGTGGCAACATAAGCATCAAAATCGGTTAATGAACTTATTTTTCCTGAGATATTATACAAAGGATTTGGGTCATTATAAGCTACAAAACGCATGTTATTAGTTCCATTCGATGCATCAAAAATATTATTATAGGCTTTGATTGTTCCACCAGCTTCACCAGAAAAAGTTCCCATAGTTCCCGCATTATTTACTTGATTAGCCTCATCCCAAATATCAGTTCCCTGAAGTGAAGTAAGCATTGGATGTTTGCTGTTACGGAAATAATTTCCTTCTATAAATAAAGATGAACCTTCTGTAGATCCTGCGCCATATTTAGAATTTCCATCATAATAATTGTTGTAAATATGAGCAGAATAGTAGCGAACACGTGGATGACGTGAATCAGAATGGTCAAACCAATTGTGATGATAAGTTATATACAAACCAGTTGTAGTTCCCTCGCTTAAACCTAAAAGACTGGCTTTTCCATTATCCCAAAAGTGATTATAAGACAATGTTATATATGTCGAAGATTTATTATCCAATGCCCCGTCACCTTTTATTTGGTCGGCATCACTTCCTGCATTTCCATAAAACAAATCGCAGTTATGAACCCAAATATGATCATTATTTTGCTGCATTCCCACATTATCTCCTGCTGTGCTATCACAGTTCATAAAACCAAGATTGTTCACTTCAATATTGGATGCTGATTTTAGACGTACACCCCAGCCATTCGCGACAGCGTCATTTCCAATTCCTTCAATAGTAAGATAACTGGATGCGTTATTTGCATTCTCTATAACAACATCACCACCTTCCATAACGGTCATATCGGTTATGTTTCCGATAATCCTAATGATAAACGGACGTGTATCTTTTCCTTTTTTAATTGCGTACAAGATATTCTGTAAACCAATACACGGATTTGAACTCGCACCCGTAATATTCATAGAAATTGTGTTTTTTGTGTTTTGAGTAATGTAAAGAATCACCGCATTGTCCTTTGGGGTTCCATCAGCTTTATATCCGCCGGGCACTCTGCCGCCTTCAAATGCAAACCCGTTTCTGTCTTGTGCAGCAACTATTATTGAACCTGTAGTGGTTCCTGCTCCTTCCACACCAGAAATTACGGGTTTAATTTTTACAATGTATGATCCCGCTTTTAAACCTGGAATGTCAGCACGAAAGTATGAACCATAACTTCTAATAAGTTGATCATCAATTTTTTTGTCTACAATTCCTTCTCCGGTATAATACACATTATAAGTTTGAGCATTAATCACAGGCTGCCATTTTACAAATGCAGATTCCAGCCATCCGCTTGCTTCGTTAATCTGCTGCGACCATGTCTGAAAAGCGATTAAAAACATAGTCAGAAAAAGTAAGTTTTTTTTCATAATTGTTCAAGTTAGATATAATAATGTTTTTTGTGGTTTTGTATGTTCATCGTTTACATTAAAATTGTAATCGATTACACGAATTTATACAAAATTTATATATTCTTATTTATTTTATCTAAAAAACATATATATGAAAAAATAATACACTATATTTTGATTAAAATGTAATTTATTGCACAAATTGTAATTTATTACATGTTAAAATATTTCATCTGAAGTAGTTGATTTTATTGACATTTTGAAGAAAGTAATAGTAGGTATATTCTAATTTTTTTATTTTTATAACTTTAGGATCTATTTTTGTTAAATATTTATTTTTGTAAAAAAAAAACATTTTTACACCTCTGTTTTTTCAGGTTAAGGATTATTATGAAAAATATAAATCATAAAAAAAGCCTTTTTGAATTTCAAAAAGGCTTTGTATTAAAAAAATTAAAAAATTAATCTTTACTAGAAAGTTTTGCCAATAATCGTAAAAATTCAATATACAGCCACACCAATGTAATCATTAATCCCATTGCGCCGTACCATTCCATGAATTTTGGCATTCTTTGCTGAACTCCCTGCTCAATTTGATCAAAATCTAAAAACAGGTTTAAAGCAGCAATAACAATTACAAAAACACTTATTCCGATACTCATCATTCCATTTCCATAATGAACAGGTGTGAAGTTAAAAACTAAAGAAGCCAGCCAGGAAATTAAATAGTATGTTGCAATTGCAAGAGTAGAAGCAATCACGATTGATTTAAATTGTTCTGTAACTTTTACAAATTTAAATTTATATAAACCTAAACATACTAAAAATGTTACCAAAGTTGCTCCTACAGCATTCATAACAATTCCAGGAAACCTAGCTTCGAATATTGCAGAAATACCACCAATAAATAGTCCTTCAAATAAGGCATAACCCGGAGCCAGATATGGTGAAGCTTGTGGTCTGAATGCCGAGATAAGGACTAAAACAAATCCAATGACTGCACCACCAATAGCAGGAAGTATAATATTCATTCCGTTAAATGCCATCCACCATGTTACCATAGCTGCACCGCATAGAATTAAAAATAAAATAGCTGTTTTATTAATCGTACCAGACAAAGTCATTTCCTGATTGTAATCAATAATCTTTGCTTCGTGTACTTCTTCAGCTCTAGAAACAGCATTTGACGAAAAACGCTTGTTACTTAAAAAAGGATTTTTTGAATTAAAGGCCATAATTTTAATGCTTTTAGTGAATTCAAATATATGGAGTTTTTTCGAAGTCTACAGGGTTAAACCATAATTTTTAACATGAATTTTTCTTTTGAAAGTGTTATAAAATAAAAAATCCATCAAAATAACTCTTGATGGATTTGTATATTTTTTAGTTTGAATTTTAGTTCAATAAATCTAAAACTAATGAAGGGAATAAACCTAAAGCGATATTTAAACCAATAGAAATTACAGCTACCGCATAAATAAGAAAAGGTTTTCCTGTACGCTCTTCGTTTGGTTCTTTTGAATACATTGCCAAAATTAATTTGAAATAGTATCCAACACTTATAATAGAGTTAATTACGGCTACGATTACGATTGCTACATAACCAGCGTGAAGTGCCTGATCAAACAAGAATAATTTTGCAAAAAATCCTGAGAAAATCGGAATACCGGCCATAGACAATAATGAACCCGTTAAGATTGCTGCCAAAAGCGGATTTGTTTTTCCTAAACCATGAAAGTTTGTGATATCTTCATTATCCTGATTTTTACAAACATACAGAATAACGCTGAAAGCAGCGATTCCGGCTAAAGCATAAGCAGCAGTGTAATATAAAAGAATGCCCGCAGAAGTTGCAATTGTTAAAAATGTCATTAACATGAAACCTGCGTGAGAGATTCCAGAGAATGCCAGCATACGTTTTACATTTACCTGACGCAGCGCCATGATATTACCAACCGTCATAGAAGCAATTGAAATGGTAAGTACAACGTTTATAAATGTGTTTGAAAGATCCTGATTTTCTAATGACGGAATTAAATTTAATCCTTCTGCTAATTTATATAATGTAGCAATGGCAACAACCTTTGCCAAAGTACTCATTAAAGCAGTTGTTAAAGCAGGAGAACCTTCATAAACATCCGGAGCCCAAAAGTGGAATGGAACTGCAGCAATTTTAAATAACATTCCAATAGTCATTAAAATCATTCCGATAGGAAACCAGATTGGTAACTCAGCAGATAAAGAGCTTTCGTGAATTTCAGCAATATCAAAAGTTCCCATAGCTCCGTAAATCAAACAAATTCCAAATAATATGATTCCAGATGCGAAAGATCCCATTAAGAAATATTTCATACCTGCCTCGTTGCTTTTAATATTTAAACGATCGCTAGCTGCAAGAACATATAACGCGATAGATAAAATTTCGATTCCAAGGAAAAACATTGCTAAGTTTCCAAAAGAAACCATAGCAACAGCACCAGCTAATAAAAACACTTTTATTGCAACATAATCAGAAATTTTTGTCTGGTGATTTTCGTAAAAATTATGGCTTAACGCTACAAGGAAAATGGTTAAAATAATAAATAATGATGAGAATGCAGAAGAGAATTTATTTACCGCAACCATATTATTGTAATAACTTGCTGTAGTTCCAAATTCGTAAAAATTAAGTGCTAAAACTCCCAATAAACCCAAAATGGTAAACGGAACAATGCCCTTTCTAAAATTTAGAATTTCAAACAATAGGCAGAAAATACCCAATCCTGTTATAGCTATTAATGTATTCATTTTTGTTTTTTTGATTTAGGAAATCTAAAACGCCCTAATTATTTTATTTAAAATATTAATTTTTATTGATAACGTTTAAAATCGTTTCTAAACTTGGAGTAATCAAATCTGTAATTGGTTTTGGATAAAATCCAAAGAAAATTAAAACAGCAATAATTGCTGCCAAAGAAATTCCTTCATTTATAGAAACATCTGCAAAAGTTTTTGAATTTGTTTCGCCCAACATCACATTTTGGAACATTTTCAGCATATAGTAAGCTCCTAAAATGATCGTTGTTCCGCCTAAAACAGCAAACCATATATTAATTTGAGAAAGACTGTATAATACTGTAAACTCTCCGATAAAGTTAAAGGTAGTAGGTAAAGCAACAGATGCCAAAACCAAAATTAAAAACATTGAAGTGAATTTTGGAGACTGCGCACGGATTCCTCCTAATGCAGCAATATCTCTTGTTTCAAATCTTCTGTAGATAATTTCTGCAGCATAGAATAATCCAACTACTACAAAACCGTGAGCAATCATTTGTAAAACAGCTCCGCGGAAACCATCAAGAGTTAAAGTGTAAGATCCTGCAGCGATTAATCCAACGTGAGCAAGAGATGAATATGCTAATAATTTCTTTAAATCTTTTTGTCTTAAAGCTACAATTGAACCGTAAATAACCCCAGCAATTCCTAAAGCAATAAAAATGTTCATGTATTCTTTTGCAGCAAGTGGCGCAATAGGCAATTGCCAGCGAATAACACTATACAATCCCATTTTTAACATGATACCAGATAAAAGCATTGTCCCAACAGTTGGTGCTTTTTGGTAAACATTTGCCTGCCATGTATGAAATGGAATAATTGGAATCTTGATGGCATAAGCCAAGAAGAAAGCTAGGAAAATCCAAAGTTGTTCGCAAGCTGATAATTGTACTTTGTATAAATCTTCAATTAAAAAAGAACCTGCTTTTTGGTATAAATAGATAAAAGCAGTTAACATAAATAACGAACCTGCAAGTGTATAAATAAAGAATTTAACCACTGCTTTTCTGCGTTCTTCTGCATCACCGTTACCCCAGATAAGAGCAATAAAATAAATTGGAACAAGAGCTAACTCCCAGAAAATATAATATAAAAGACCATCCGCAGCCAGGAAAGTTCCTGTCATTGCAAATGCCATAAATAAAATCAGTGCATAAAAAGCTTTTGCATTTTTATATTCATTTCCAAAAGAAGAGAATATAATTACCGGAGTCAAAGCCGTTGTTAATAAAAGCATAGCTAGAGCCAATCCGTCAGCATTTAGCGCAAATGAAATTTTAGGTTGATTAATCCATGCATTGATAAGGCTGATATTTTCTCCAGTATTAAAATGATTTAACAATACAACCGAACAGCCTAAAGCTGCCAAACTAAAGAACAAAGCTACTTTTGAAGCGAGTTTGTCACCAGCAAAATAGGTGATAAATGCACCAACTAAAAGAATAATTAATATAAGAGAAACGTTCATAGTTATAAAATTATTGAGCTAAAAATATATAAGAAACAATGGCACAAAGACCTAAAACGAAAGCGAAAAGATATAATCCAATACTTCCCGTTTGTAGTTTTTTACCCTGAAACGCCAATTCGTTTGCTGCTTTTCCTAATCCAAAAACAACAGCAGATAAGCCAGTTTCAATATAGTCTCTAAAGAATCTTGATAATGCATTTACCGGACGAACAAAAATCGCTTCGTAAGCCTCATCTACATAATATTTGTTATACAACACTTTGGTTAAGCCTGTAATATTTTCATCTGCTTCTGGAACATTATCTTGTTTAAAGTATTTAATGTATGCAATTAAAATACCTAATAATCCACCTAAAACAGCAACTCCCATTAAAGTATATTCTGTTGTACCTAAATGATGCTCTTCACCAGCGACTTTTGTGAAAAGAGGAGCTAAATATTCATTTAACCAACTGTTTCCAGGTAAACTAATTAAACCTCCAAAAGTTGCCAGAAGTGCTAAAATCATTAAAGGGAAAGTAATTAAAGCACCACTTTCGTGTAAATGATGTTTCTGCTCTTCAGTTCCTCTAAATTCTTTGAAAAAAGTCAGGAACATTAATCTAAACATATAGAAAGCTGTCATGATTGAAGCCACAGATCCAACAACGTATAATGGAATACTGTGGTGGAAAGCAGTTAATAAAATTTCATCTTTTGAGAAGAAACCTGAGAAAAACGGAACTCCTGAAATTGCTAATGATGAAATAAGCATTGTCCAGAATGTAATTGGCATTGCTTTACGCAATCCTCCCATGTTACGCATATCCTGTTCTCCGTGCAATCCATGAATTACAGAACCTGAACCTAAGAATAAACAAGCTTTAAAGAAAGCGTGTGTGATTACGTGAAAAACAGCCACTTCATAAGCTCCAAATCCTAATGCTAAAAACATTAATCCTAATTGTGAAACAGTAGAGTATGCCAATACTTTTTTGATATCGTTTTGAACTAAACCAATTGTAGCAGCAACTAAAGAAGTTATAGCTCCAATTACTGCGATTACAGTTTGTACATCAACAGCTAAATCAAAAACGAAGTTTAATCTTGTTACCATGAAAATACCAGCAGTAACCATTGTTGCCGCGTGGATTAACGCAGAAACCGGAGTTGGACCAGCCATCGCATCAGGTAACCAGGTATATAAAGGAATTTGAGCAGATTTACCACAGGCTCCAATGAATAAACATAATGCAGCTAAAGAAAGTAAGGGTAAATTTAAGTTTGCTGCTCCTGCAATTGCCGTTTTTAAAGTTGCATAATCTAATGTAGAGAACATTGAACCAATGATGAACATACCAATTAAAAGACCTAAATCTCCAATTCTGTTCATGATGAAAGCCTTTTTTGCCGCATCGTTATAATCCTGATTTTTATACCAGAATCCGATTAATAAATAAGAGCAAAGTCCAACACCTTCCCAGCCAATAAATAAAACTAATAAGTTGCTTCCAATTACAAGTGTAATCATAAAGAATACGAAGAGATTTAAATATGCGAAGAATTTGTGCATATTCTCATCATCATGCATGTAACTGATAGAGTATAAGTGAATCAAAGATCCGATTCCGGTTACAAACAATAACCAAAGAACTGATAGTTGATCTAATAAAAATCCAAGATTGATTTTTAAGTTGCTAATTTGAATCCAGTCAAATAAAGTAACTTCAATTCCTTTTCCGGTTGAAGTTATTTGATTAAAAAGTACAAGAGTAACTATAAAAGAAATCGCTACGGCAGCAGTCCCGATAAATCCAGAAACTGTTTTTCCTAAGCTTTTTCCAAAGAAAACATTAATTAAAAACCCTAAAAAAGGAGCTAAAACTAAAACTAAAGCTAAATTGGTATCCATTTCTATTTTATCCTTTTAAATTTTTTAAATTATCGATACTAATTGAGCCAATGTTTCTGAAAATAGAAACTAAAATCGCTAATCCTACCGCAACTTCAGCAGCAGCAACCGCCATCGAGAAGAATACAAAAACTTGTCCTTGTGCATCCTGATGGTAAGTTGAAAAAGCCACAAATAAAAGGTTTACTGCATTTAGCATGATCTCGATAGACATGAAAACGATAATTGAATTTCGTCTGTACAATACACCAAAAACACCAATACAAAAAAGTACAACACTTAAAAAGATGTAATTTTCAATACCTATTTGATTTAATATATTACCCATTATTTATTTAATTTTTCTTTTTTAGACAATAATACAGTTCCAATCATCGCAACCAAAAGTAAAATCGAAGCAAATTCAAAAGGTACCATATATTCGTTCAACAATATTTTACCCAATACTTTAATAGACTGGAAATCTTCTCCCGTTGAATCATAATCGCCAACAATTGGTTTAGAATTGATGAAGATGGCAATCAAAACAATAACAATCAAACAGAAAGAAACAATCGCCCCAAGACGTGTAATTCTTGGTCGGTGAACGTCTTTTTGTTCGTTAAGATTCATCAACATAATCGTAAACAGGAACAAAATCATGATTGCTCCGGAATATACTATTATATGTACTACAGCTAAAAATTGAGAGTTTAATAATAAATAATGACCGGCAATAGAGAAGAAACAAATCACTAAGTAAATTGCTGAGTGAATTGGGTTTCTGCTAAAAATAGTCAGGAAGGCAGTAATTACTGTAATAAACGCTAGGATACAAAATATCACTCCTACAGGAGTTGCGTTTGCAAGATCTGGAATGTGTATCATTAGTTAGCGTTATTAAGTTGAGTATTTTTAATTGCCATTTCTAAAGGCATCACTAATTTGTCTTTTCCAAAAATGAAATCTTCTCTGTCGTAATTAGCAGGAACTAATACTTTAGATTCTGTCAAATAGATTGCATCTTTCGGGCAGGCTTCTTCACACAAACCACAGAAAATACAACGAAGCATATTGATCTCATAGATTTCAGCATACTTTTCTTCTCTATATAAATGTTTTTCATCCGGTTTACGCTCAGCAGCTTTCATTGTAATAGCTTCTGCAGGACATGATAAAGCACATAATCCGCAGGCAGTACAGTTTTCGCGTCCTTGTTCATCACGTTTCAACATGTGCTGACCGCGATATACAGGGCTCATTTCACGAACCTGCTCTGGGTAATGAATGGTAATTTTTTTTCTGAAAAGGTGTTTAAGCGTAATTGCCAAACCTTTTACAATCGCCACAAGATACAATCGCTCAATAAAAGTCATATCCTTGTTAGAGACCACTTTCTTTCTACCCGATAATGATATAGTTTCTATTGACATTTTACTATTATAATTTATGATTCAAATTTTGATGATTCAAATTCAAATCTATTTTGTTTTTATTTAAGCTAATTACGGTTCTTAGAATCCTAACGCTGCTGCAATATCGTGTCTCAATATAACTGCACCCGTAATCATGATGTTAATAATCGAAAGTGGAATTAAAATTCTCCACCCTAAGTTCATCAACTGGTCATATCTAAATCTTGGAATTGTCCAACGAACCCACATGTAGAAGAATATGAAGAAACATATTTTTACAAACAATGCCGCAATTCCTAATAAGTTAGCTGTATTTACACCAACATTCTCAACCATCCACTGCATTCCCGGATAGTTGTATCCGCCAAAGAACAATACAGAGATGATAGTAGAAGAGATAAACATACTTGCATATTCAGCAAATAAATAGAATCCCATTTTCATAGATGAATATTCAGTATGGTAACCTCCAATTAATTCGTTTTCACATTCTGCTAAGTCGAATGGAGTTCTGTTCGTTTCTGCAAATGAACAAATTAAAAAGATCAGGAAAGATAATGGCTGATAAAAAACATTCCAATGCAGTCCTTGCTGTTGTAATGAAATTTCTTTTAAGCTCATTGTGCCCGTCATCATCAATAAAGCGATCATTGATAATCCCATTGCGATTTCATAAGAAACCATTTGAGAAGCCGCACGAACTGCTCCCATTAATGAGAACTTATTGTTAGAAGCCCATCCACCAATCATGATTCCATAAACTCCAACAGAAAGAACTCCAAAAATGTATAATAATGCAATATTTACATCAGTTGCCTGAAGAATAATATCTTTTCCAAAAAGATGAAGTCTGTCTCCCCAAGGAATTACAGCGCTTGTCATTAAAGCTGTACTCATGGCAATTGCAGGCCCCACAATAAATAAAAATCTATTTGGTGTATTTGGGAAAAACTCCTCTTTCGAGAATAATTTCATACCATCGGCAAGTGGCTGTAACAAACCTCCCCATCCAGCACGGTTTGGTCCAACACGGTCTTGCAGAAAAGCAGCAACTTTACGTTCTGCCCATGTAGAATACATCGCCATAATCATTGTTACCGCAAAAACGACAACAATAACAACACTCTTTTCTATAATAAATGCACTTTCCATTTCTTATTGTTTTTTGTCTTTATCAGTTAATGGAATTGCTGCCATACTAATTTTTTTACGGTCAACATCGCGGCCTAAAAGAATATTCTTTTCAGTATCGATAGTAACTTTCTCTAATTTCTGAGTATAGTTATTTTGATTGATTACAGAATCTTTTTCAAATTCTCTTGGTCCTTCAATAACCCAGTCATTTACATCTTTATGATCAAAACGACAGCTGTTGCAAATGAATTCTTCAACTTCATGGTACTCATCTTTACGACCAGTTACACGCTGAATTTCTCCACCAAACATCCAAACTGTAGTTTTACCGCAGCATCCCGGAGTAGTACATTCTCTGTGCGCGTTATAAGGTTTGTTAAACCAAACTCTTGATTTAAAACGGAAAGTTTTATCTGTTAAAGCTCCAACCGGACATACATCAATCATGTTTCCAGAGAACTCATTGTCGATTGCTTTAGAAATTCCGGTTGAAATATTAGCGTGGTCACCACGATCTAATACTCCGTGAACTCTGTTGTCTGTCAGTTGATCTGCAACTTGCACACATCTTTGACATAAGATACAACGGTTCATATGCAGTTGAATATTTGGACCAATATCTTCTGGTTCAAATGTTCTTTTTTCTTCAATGTAACGTGATTTTGGGTTTCCGTGCTCAAAACTTAAATTTTGAAGATCACATTCTCCAGCCTGATCACAAATAGGGCAGTCTAATGGGTGGTTGATTAATAAAAATTCTGTTACAGATTTACGGGCTTCCATAACTCTGGCAGAAGATTTACTATTTACTTCCATTCCATCCATACATCCTGTTACACAAGATGCCATTAATTTTGGCATTGGTCTTGGATCAGCCTCACTGCCTTTTGAAACTTCAACCAAACAGCAGCGGCATTTTCCTCCGCTTCCTTTTAATTTTGAGTAATAGCACATGGCTGGCGGTACCAAATCCCCACCAATCATACGTGCAGCCTGCAGGATTGTTGTTCCTGGCTCTACGTCTATACTTTGACCGTCTATGGTTACTTTCATCTCTTATTTGTTTTTTTAGTTTCAGGTTTAAAGTTTCAGGTTATTTAGACTTGAAACTAAAAAAACATGAAACTTGAAACTATATTTTAAACTGTTTGTCTGCCTACTAAATGTTTCACTTGTGAAAAAGGTTCAGCAACAAAGTGATCTCTATTTTTGATTTTTTCAGGGAAACGAACGTGATATTCGAACTCATCCCTAAAGTGACGAATTGCTGCAGCTACTGGCCAGGAAGCGGCATCACCAAGTGGACAGATTGTGTTTCCTTCAATTTTACTTTGAATGCTCCACAATAATTCGATATCTTCTTCTCGACCCTGACCGTTTTCGATTCTCCATAAGATTTTTTCCAACCATCCTGTTCCTTCACGGCAAGGTGTACATTGCCCGCAAGATTCGTGGTGGTAAAAACGAGCAAAGTTCCAGGTATTTCTTACGATACAAGCAGTGTCGTTGTATACAATAAATCCTCCGGAACCTAACATAGATCCGGTAGCGAAACCACCATCACTTAAAGATTCATAAGTCATTAAACGATCTTCACCGTTTGCTGTTTTGAAAATCAATTCAGCCGGTAAGATTGGCACAGATGAACCTCCGGGCACGAATGCTTTTAGCGGACGGCTTGAAGACATTCCTCCTAAATATTCATCAGAATTCATGAATTCATCAACGCTTAAACCTAATTCAATTTCGTAAACTCCAGGATTTTTGATGTGTCCTGAAGCAGAAATTAATTTAGTTCCAGTAGAACGACCGATACCAATTTTAGCATAATCATCTCCTGAATTGTTTACAATCCAAGGTACAGTAGCAATTGTTTCAACATTGTTTACTACAGTTGGATTTGCCCAAAGACCAGAAACCGCTGGAAAAGGGGGTTTAATACGAGGATTTCCTCTTTTACCTTCCAATGATTCGATCAATGCTGTTTCTTCTCCACAGATATAAGCTCCAGCTCCACAGTGAACGTGAAGTTCAAGATCATAACCTGTTCCTAATATATTTTTTCCTAACCATCCGGCAGCTTTTGCCTCGGCAATTGCTCTTTCTAATATTTTGAAAACCCACATATATTCTCCACGGATGTAGATGTATGATAGGTTAGCGCCCAAAGCGTAACTTGAAGTAATCATTCCTTCGATCAATAAGTGAGGAATAAATTCCATCAAATAACGATCTTTAAATGTTCCAGGCTCAGATTCGTCGGCATTACACACTAAGTGTCTAGGTCTTCCTGATTTTTTATCAATAAAGCTCCATTTCATTCCGGCAGGGAAACCTGCACCACCACGTCCGCGAAGACCTGATTTTTTTACTTCCTCAGTAACTTCGTCCGGAGTTAATGTTTTTAAAGCTTTTTCTACAGAAGCATAACCGCCGTTTTGACGATAGACTTCGTAGGTTTTAATTCCAGGAATATTGATTTTATCTAATAATATTTTTTGTGACATCTTATTTATCGTGTAATATTATTTTATCATCTCTACAATCAGCAATTATCTGATCGATTTTTTCTTCTGTCAATTTTTCTTTGTAGAAATCTCCTAACTGCATCATCGGAGCGTATCCGCAGGCACCTAAACATTCTACGCCAGCAATGGTAAACATTCCATCTGGAGTAGTTTCACCCATTTTTATGCCTAGTTTTTCAGAAGTATAATCCATTAAATCCTCAGCACCACGTAAACAGCAACAAGAAGTCTGGCAAAATTCAAACATGTATTTTCCAATTGGTTTTTGGTTGAACATGGTATAAAAAGTAACCACTTCATAAACCTCAATTGGTTTTATCTGAAGAATTTCGGCAACTTTATCCTGCAATTCAATACTAAGCCAGTTGTTATGCGCATCCTGAACTTCGTGTAAAACAGGCAGTAAAGCTGATTTTTGTTTGCCTTCCGGGTAATGACTGATCAATTCATTGATGCGGTTCATCAATGCCTCAGTCATGTTTATTTCTTGTTTGTAATGTTTACGTTCCATTTTTAATTTTAGATTTTAGATTTTAGATTTTAGATTTTTTTAATCTTTATCTACAATCTATGATTCTTCAATCATTGTTTAAGTTTTAGATTCTTCAATCTGAATTTTTCAATTCCTGTATTATAATTTTAAATCTAAATTCTAAAATCTGCATTCTCAATCAGCAATCTAGAATCTAAATTCTAAAATCTACAATTCGTTTACGCGTCTAATTCTCCCGCAATTACATTTAAACTCGATAAAATGATAATAGCGTCAGAAAGTAATGCTCCTTTAATCATTTCAGGGAATGCCTGATAATAAATAAAGCAAGGTCTTCTGAAATGTAATCTGTATGGAGTTCTGCTTCCGTCAGTAGACAAATAGAAACCAAGTTCCCCATTTCCTCCTTCAACAGCATGGTAAATCTCTGAAACCGGAACAGGAACCTCTCCCATAACAATTTTAAAGTGATAAATTAAAGATTCCATTGAGTTATATACATCTTCTTTTGGAGGAAGGTAATAATCTGGAACTTCCGCATGGTATTCATTTCCTGCAGGCATTTTTTCTAACGCTTGACGAATGATACTTAAACTTTCCCAAACTTCGGCATTACGAACACAGAAACGATCGTAAGTATCTCCTGATTTTCCAACAGGGACAATAAAATCAAAATCTTCGTAAGATGAGTAAGGATGTGCTACACGAACGTCGTAATCAACTCCGGCTGCACGTAAGTTTGGACCTGTAAAACCGTAAGCCATTGCTTTTTCGGCAGTGATTCCGCCTACGTTAACAGTTCTGTCAAGGAAAATTCTGTTTCTTTCGAATAAGTTTTCGAATTCTTTCCACGCTGGTGGGAATTCTTCAAGGAATTTATCTAGTTTTCTGAAAGCTTCCGGAGACCAGTCTCTTTCAAAACCACCAATTCTTCCCATATTTGTAGTCAAACGAGCTCCACAAATTTCTTCGTAGATTTCGTAGATTTTTTCTCTAAATTGAAAAACGTATAAGAAACCAGTATACGCACCAGTATCTACACCTAATATCGAGTTACAAATAATGTGGTCTGTAATACGAGCCAGCTCCATAACAATAACTCTTAAATATTGAGCTCTTTTTGGGACTTCAATACCTAATAGTTTTTCTAAAGTCATCCACCATCCCATATTATTAATAGGAGAGGAGCAATAGTTCATACGGTCTGTAAGAGGTGTAATTTGATAAAAAGGACGATTTTCGGCGATTTTTTCGAAAGCTCTGTGAATGTAACCAATAGTTGGTTCAGCTTCTAAAATTCTTTCACCATCCATCAATAAGATATTTTGAAAAATACCGTGAGTCGCAGGGTGAGTCGGACCTAAATTAAGAACCGAAAGCTCGCTTCCGTCTTCATTGTGTCGCTCTTTAATTATTTTAGCATAACGATGCTCTGGTGGTAATAATAGTTCTGACATTTTATAATGTTGAATTATTTAGCAATTTGATACTGTTCTTCCGAAGAATCTGTCGTCTTTGTCAGTCCTTCCGCTGTCTTCCATTGGGAATTCTTTTCTCATAGGGAAAGACACCATTTCATCCATATTTAAAATACGTTTTAACTGCGGGTGACCAATAAAATTGATTCCGTAGAAATCGTATGTTTCTCTTTCCATCCAGTTTGAACTTAAGAAAATATTTGAAATAGTTTTGATTTCAGGTTTTTCTCCGTTTAGGTAAACTTTGATTCTGATACGCTTGTTTTCGAACCAGTTGTGTAAATGGTATACAACTGCAAACTGACGTTCAGATTCATTGTCAGGATAGTGAATGCCGCATAAATCTGTTAAAAAATGAAATTGTAGTTCAGGATCATTTTTTAAGAATAGAATTAATGCTGTAATTTTATCGGCAGAAGCTTCTAAAGTAAAAATATCTCTTTCTTCATGAAAGTTGAAAACATCATTATTGAATGTTTCCGTAAGTTTATTTTGAATTTGGGTATTTTCTAAAGCCATCTTATGAAATATTATAGGAAGCTAATAATTCCTGGTATTCTGGTGAACTTCTGCGTCTAACAGATTCGCTTTTTACCAATTCTTGTAATCTCATTACTCCATCAACGATTTGTTCTGGTCTAGGAGGACATCCCGGAACGTAAACGTCAACCGGAATAACTTTATCAATTCCCTGAAGAACTGAGTAAGTGTCGAAAATACCACCCGAAGAAGCACAGGCTCCTACAGCAATTACCCAGCGCGGCTCTGACATTTGTTCGTAAACTTGTCTTAAGATTGGTGCCATTTTTTTAGAAATGGTTCCCATTACAAGCAGCATATCTGCCTGACGAGGAGAGAAACTCACACGCTCAGAACCAAATCTTGCTAAATCGTAATGTGCAGCCATTGTTGCCATAAACTCAATTCCGCAGCAAGAAGTTGCAAATGGTAAAGGCCAAAGAGAATTCGCGCGTGCCAAACCTACAACATCATTTAGTTTTGTAGCGAAGAATCCTTCACCAGCAAGACCTTCTGGAGGAGACACCATATTTACTTTTGAATCGCTCATTTTATTTTAGATTTCTGATTTTAGATTTAGATTTTTGGAAATCATAAAAAGTAAAATCAATTTTTTAAATCAGTATTAAATTCTATTGAGTTTAAATTTTAAATTTTAATTCAAGATTTGTAAGTCTAAAATCAGAAATCTAAAATTCAAAATCGGGATTATTCCCATTCTAGTGCTTTCTTTTTAATGATGTAAAAGAAACCAACTAAAAGTAAAGCCATGAAAACAATCATTTTCAACATTCCTTCTACGCCAAGATCTTTAAAGTTTACTGCCCAAGGGTAAAGGAAGATAACCTCTACATCAAACAATACAAACAAGATAGCAACAAGGAAATATTTTACTGAAAAAGGAATACGTGCATTTCCAACAGATTCGATACCACACTCGAAGTTTTTATCTTTAACTTCTGAGGTTCTTCTTGGTCCTAATTTTCCAGAAATAATGATTGTTCCTACCACAAAACCAACTGCAAGAATGAACTGCATCAGGATAGGAATGTAGCTGTATTGATCAGATTGCATAAGCTTAACTTTTTTACTTAAAGAATAAGCCACAAAGATAACTTTCAACTACGTAAATCACAAACTAAAGAAGGATATAAGTATGCCATGAAACCATGTTTATATGTAATTTTTATTGATTATAAATAACGTTCGGCTTTTTTAATATTTTTTTAAGAAATAGGTCAAAAAAAAAACGTCCCGATACTTCGGGACGTTTCTTAAAACCATTCAGAGGCAAAAAAAATAAATTGCTATATTTTTCTTAGATTACTGCTACTTTAGCAGCAACTTTCCCTTTTCTTCCTTCTTCTTCTTCATAGCTTACACGGTCACCTTCGCGTAATTCTTCCGCGTTAATTCCTGAAGCGTGAACGAAGATGTCCTTTCCTGTTTCTTCGTCTGTAATGAATCCATAACCTTTAGATTCATTGAAAAATTTTACTGTACCTGTACGCATTGTAATTGTAATAATAATTTATAATAAAACAAATGTAATATTTAAATTCATATAAAAGACATATACATGTTAAAATTTTGTAAAAATTATTGATTTACAGTGTTTTTACGTGGTTTCTTGCGTCAATTTATTTATAAAACACTAATATTTGAGAATCATTAATTGTAAGAATATAAAAACTAGGTAATTGTAGGAATTTCGCATTTCAAAAAATGTAAATTTTAGGATTATTCTTATAGTTTTTGAATAAAAAAAGCCGGCTGATATTCTTCGGCCGGCTTTTTTGGTATCTAATGTTCTATAATTTTTATAGAGAATCAATTTTAATGTGTAATTCTTTCAATTGAGTTTCATCAATTGCAGCAGGCGCATCGATCATGACATCACGGCCGGAATTATTTTTAGGGAAAGCAATAAAGTCTCTGATGGTTTCCTGACCGCCTAAAATGGCTACTAATCTGTCAAGACCAAAAGCAAGTCCTCCGTGCGGCGGTGCTCCAAACTGGAAAGCATCCATTAAGAAACCAAATTGCGCTTTTGCTTCGTCTTCGGTAAATCCTAAATATTTGAACATTAATTGCTGTGTTGCTTTATCGTGAATACGAATAGAACCTCCTCCAATTTCGTTTCCGTTTAAAACCATATCGTATGCGTTTGCACGTACGTTTCCCGGCTGTGTTTCTAATAAAGCAATATCTTCTGGTTTTGGTGAAGTAAACGGGTGGTGCATCGCGTGATAACGGCCGCTTTCTTCATCAAGTTCTAATAATGGAAAATCTACAACCCACAATGGAGCAAATTCTTCAGGATTACGTAATCCTAAACGAGTTGCCAATTCCATACGAAGTGCAGAAAGCTGTGCACGTGTTTTGTTTGCAGGACCAGAAAGTACAAAAATCATATCGCCAGGATTTGCTTCTGTTGCTTTTGCCCATTTTGCTAAATCATCCTGATCGTAGAATTTATCTACAGATGATTTGTATGTTCCGTCTTCGTTGCATTTTACATACACCATTCCAGATGCTCCAACCTGCGGACGCTTAACCCAGTCAATTAACCCGTCGATTTCTTTACGAGTATAATTTCCTGCTCCCGGAACAGCGATTCCCACAACTAATTCTGCTGTATTAAAAACAGGGAATTCTTTATGCTGTGCAAATTCGTTTAACTCACCGAATTTCATTCCAAAACGAATATCCGGTTTGTCGTTTCCGTATGTTTTCATAGCATAGTCGTAAGTAATTCTTGGGAATTTATCTACTTCTACACCTTTAATTTCTTTTAATAAATGTCTTGTCAAACCTTCAAAAACATTCAAAATGTCTTCTTGCTCCACAAATGCCATTTCGCAGTCAATTTGAGTAAACTCTGGCTGACGGTCTGCACGTAAATCTTCGTCACGGAAACATTTCACAATCTGGAAATATTTATCCATTCCACCCACCATCAATAATTGTTTGAAAGTCTGCGGAGATTGTGGCAATGCATAAAATTGTCCTTCGTTCATACGGCTTGGTACAACGAAATCTCTTGCTCCTTCCGGAGTTGATTTGATTAAGTAAGGCGTTTCAACTTCGCAGAAATCTAAATCCGATAAATATTTACGAACTTCCATCGCTACTTTATGACGGAATAATAAACTGTTTTTTACTGGATTTCTACGAATGTCCAAGTAACGGTATTTCATTCTGATGTCTTCTCCACCGTCTGTTTCATCTTCAATTGTAAATGGAGGAGTTAAGGCAGAATTTAAAATAGTCAGTTCAGAAACTAAAATTTCGATTTCGCCTGTTGGAATATTTTTGTTTTTGGCTTCACGTTCAATAACAATACCTTTTACCTGAATTACAAATTCACGTCCAAGGGTTTTGGCCAATTCAAAAACGGTTTTATCGGTACGACTTTCGTCGAAAATAAGTTGAGTAATTCCATAACGGTCTCGTAAATCGACCCAATTCATAAATCCTTTATCACGTGATTTTTGAACCCAGCCCGCAAGTGTAACTTCGGTATTAATATTTGAAGCGTTTAATTCGCCACAATTATGACTTCTATACATAATCAAAATTTTAGACTGCAAAAGTAAATACAAAATTCAAGATAATATAGTAAAGTGATAAGTTGATTCAGAATAATTTCAAATATTTTGTTAATTCTAAAAATCCGAAGCTGTTATTTCTTTAGATTTGAGTCACTAAAAACAAATTTTAATACTATGAAAAAACTTTTTGTTACAGGTTTGTTGATTTTTAGCGGGTTGAATGTTATAGGACAAGCTAAAGAACAAGTAAAATTTACTGCCAAAATTGAGAATAGAAACAGTGATACTTTAGTTATTAAAGGAAGAAATAATTTTAAGCAAGTTATTCCAATTGATAAAAAAGGAATGTTTATCGCTTCTTTTGAAGCTCCGAAAGGATTTTATATGTTTTCTGACGGAACAGAATCTTCTAATTTATATCTGAAACCAAATTCTGAAATTAATTTAACAATGAACGCCAAGGAATTTGATGAAACTATAGTATACAAAGGAAAAGGTGTTGATGAGAGTAATTTTTTAGCGCAGCAGGCTCTAAAAGATGAAAAATTCCAAAATGAAGCTTATACTAAAGAAGCCGTAGAATTTGCTTCACTTTTAGAAGCAAAAAAGAAAACAGACTTTGAAAGCCTTGAAAAAGGAAATTACGATCCTGAATTTAAAACTGCCTTGAAAACGAGTTTTGAAAGTTTTAATCAATACGCAGCTCAGGATTATGAAAGAACTGCTGCAGCGAGAAAATTAATTGGAAAGCCTTCGCCTGAATTTGATTATGAAAATTTTAAAGGAGGAAAAACAAAACTGGCTGACTTAAAAGGAAAGTACATATATATAGATCTTTGGGCAACCTGGTGTGCGCCATGCAGAGCTGAAATCCCTTATCTTCAAAAAGTGGAAGAAAAATACCATGATAAAAACATTGAATTTGTGAGTATTTCTATTGATAAAGCAAAGGATAATGAAAAATGGAAAAAATTTGTAACCGATAAAAAATTAGGCGGTGTACAATTATTTGCAGACAAAGATTGGGAATCTGATTTTGTGGTAAAGTACGGTGTAACCGGAATTCCGAGATTTATTTTAATTGATCCAAATGGTAACATTGTGAGTTCTGATGCTTCCAGACCATCTGATCCTAAGCTTCAGGAACAGTTAAACAGTTTATTGAACTAATTTATTTACGAAATTTATAACGTTATCGTAATTTTAGTTTTTTGCTAAAATATCAGTAAAACCAATGCTTCAGCATTGGTTTTACTGTTTTTGGAAAATTTCCAATGTTAAGTTTTTATTCAATGTTACCAAATTGTTAAGCAAAAGTTTTTTTAATGTAAATAAATAATTATATTTGATAACGATTTCTTAACATTAATACCTACTAGATATGAAAAAGAGTGTAATTTTAGCTGCGGTTTTGTTCTCTGGAATATTAACTGCGCAGGAAGTAAAACCAGAATTGGAAGCAGTTGGAAACAAGGTAAAAGCTACTTATTATTATGAAAATGGTAAAGTGCAGCAAGAAGGCTTTTTTAAGGATGGTAAATTAGACGGTGTCTGGGTATCTTATGACGAAAAAGGAAATAAAAAAGCCGTTGGAGAATATGCAGACGGAGTAAAAACTGGAAAATGGATTTACTTTAATGAAGACAATTTAAGCGAAGTTGCTTATGTTGACAATAAAGTAGCCTCAGTTAAAAACTTACAGAAAAATGCTTTAGCAAACAGAAACTAATTTTGTTTCGATGATTTATAAAAAAACCGTCTCATTAAAGACGGTTTTTTTGTTTCCTCTTTTTAGATTTTTTTCCTCTTCAATACCAAATTATAAATCCAGTTAGAGGTAAAGCCGAAGCAATTAAACTTATGGTAAAGGCAATAATTTTTCCCGGTAAATCTAAAATTTGTCCGGTATGAATCCCGTAATTCATTTCGACAACCTGCAAACCTAAACTTTTAGAATGATAAGGGTCGCTTTGAATTAGTTTTCCATCTTTGGGGTGAAAATAATAATTACTCTGGTGATCGTAACGTAACGCATGCGGATATGCACCCGTATTGATAACATCACCTTTTTGCTGTGGATATAAAACAAAAAACATTTCGGCTTTTGGCTGCAATTTCATGGTTTGAATAAAAGCGCGATCGACAGCCGTTATAGAGTTTGAATTGAATTTGGTTGTGTCGATTACAGGCGCTTTTGTTTCGGCAGCTTTGTCTCCGCCCAAATTAAAAGTCTTATAAATTCCGTCTCCAACCCATTCATACGTAAAAGTTAAACCGGTTATGGCAAGAATAAGTGCAATCAAAGCGATGTAAAATCCCGAAGTATTGTGCCAGTCGTAATTGACACGACGCCATTTTGCCGACCATTTTACAGTAAAACTTCTTTTAACATCATTTCTTCGTTTCGGCCACCATTGTATAATTCCTGAAATTAATAACAGAATAAAAATAATCGTTGCTCCGCCAATTATATGTTTGCCAATATAATCGGGCAGCAGTAAATACAAATGGATATATTCGACAATAATGAAAAAATCTGTTTCTGGATTTTCGGTTTTTAAATATTTTCCTGTGTAAGGATTAAAATAAAGATATAAACTTCCTGTGTCTGAATATGTAAAAACAATGGCCGAGCGGTTTTTTCCATAATAAGAAACCATTGACTGTTTGTTCTTCGGAAGGATTTCTTTTGCTTTTTCCTGTAAAACCGAAGGCATCAAAAATGGTTTATTCTGAGGTTCTACAAAACGCCATTCTTTTCTGGTGATGTCTTTTATTTCGTCATGAAAACAGAAAATGCAACCCGTAATACAGACTATAAAAACAATAAGCCCGGAAATCAATCCGAGCCATTTATGCAGAAAACGTATTTTCGTTTTAAATCCCATTTTTTGATTAAAGGCGTAAAAGTATATGCTATATTAATATGGAGCAAGTTATTCTAATTATTTCGCTAATAAATATGGAAGATTACGGATTAGCTAAGAAATAATCTCGCAAAGACACAAAGTCGATAAGTTTGATTAATTACTTTGCGACTTTGCGAGATTATATTCAACTATTTTAAAGAAGCAACTTCTTTTTTAGACTTTAGATGATACGCCGTATAAAGTGATATTGAAGCCAAAGCAATCCAAAAAACATCAATAAAGAAAATCTGAATTCTGTGTTCCATAAAAGAATTCCAAAACCAATTTCCGGAAACGATTCCGTTTGTAATTGGAATTAAAAAACCTAAAATACTTCCAGAAATTAAGCAAAATTTATTCGTAAAAGCATCATTCTTTTTAATGATAAAGAAAATTGTTAATAAAAGCCATCCGCCAAAATATAAGCTAAACAGATTGGACTGACTTAAAGGATAAAATATTTTTGTTCCGATAAAAGATAAGGCAGTAACAGGATATATACTTAAACAAATCGCCAGATAAATACGAACAACTGCAGCGTTGAAACGTTTTTTCTTTTCTGGCAAATTATTTTTTTGTCTTGCTACAAGCCAAATCATAACTCCTGAAATGATAACGAAACAAGTTATAATTCCTAATATAAAACTTACGATTTTTAAAGCATATCCGCCATAATCTCCAAAATGAATTCGGTATAAAACATTTTTTACTATATCAATATAACCATTCTGAGTAATTGGATTTTTGCGGGCAATTTCTTTTCCGTCGGCAATTCGATAGACAACTTTTCCAATTCCGGTGAATTTTTTGTCGCTTAACAATTCACCCTCCACTAAAACATGCATATTTGCATCGCCATAATTCTGAATGAAAACTCGTGTAATTTCAAAATCAGACCAATTGTTTTTTGCTTTGGCAACAAGCTGATTGATATCAAAAGGCGTCGCTAATTTTTTATTCTCAAATTTATAATCGGGATCATTGTATTCTAATTCTTTATATAATTTGTTTTCGTCGCCTTTATAAAGAGCCATAACAGCAGGAGCCACGATTAAAAGTTTAATCATAAAAAATGCACCTGTTACCGCATATACAAACTGAAACGGAAGTCCGATCATTCCTAGTGCCGTGTGAGCATCTGTCCATAAAGTTTTTAGTTTTTCTTTTGGACGGAAAACATAAAAGTTAGAAACTATTTTTTTCCAATGCAGTAAAAGTCCTGTAATAATCGCAAAAAGAAAAAACAAAGCGGTAAATCCGGAAAGATAATATCCAACAGGATACGGAATCTGGGCAAAGAAATGCAGTCGGTATAGAAATTCTCCTAAAGAATAAGATTCTTCATAAGTATATGATTTGAATTTTTTATTGTCCAGATAAAAGAAAGATCCTTCTTTTTGTTTGGCTGAAGCCAAAGTATCTTTGGTACCTTCCATATAAACCGCAACTCTGTTTTCGACAGATGGTTTAGAGATGGTAATATTTCTACCGTGTAATATGTATTCTTTGTCAATGTTTTTTAAAGCAGTATTGTAATCTAATTGAATTTCTTTTGAAATTACGGTAGATTCATTTCTTTCCCAATTGATGATTTCATCTCTAAAAAAAGAAAAAGATCCTGCAAAAAAGATCACAAAAAGTACAACGCTGATAACAATACCGCTAACAGTATGTGTATGAAAATAAATGTTGTAATGGCGATTATTCATAGGTATTAGGCAGCAGTATTATAAGTTTGACCAAAATAAATAAGAAGAGAAAAAACTAAAGAAAGGAGAATATAAATTCCCCATATTTTCCAGCCGCTTTTTGCTAAGAATGCCATTACCATTAAAATGACCCAAAGTATGAATCCGCTAAAAGCCATTGTCATTAAAACTTCAGGACGGTTAAACCAGGAAGCCAGAGCTAAATGAAAAGTAACAGAAACGAAATAACCGCCTAAGATTGCGGCTGTAATTTTGGCGAAACGAGGCCAGAATGCAGGAGTCAAATATTTTGGATTTGCAGGCATTGGTTAAATCTGGTTTAGTTGTAATAAAGTTCTAATAAAGCAACAAGAATCAGGATTAATAAAAGGAGCCTGCTATTTATTTTTTTTAATGGTCTCAGAATTATAATTAAGCTCCCAATTGTCATTAGCTGAATAAAAAACATGAGTGTGCCGCTTCCTAAAGATTGAATAAAAAGCCATATTGTATAAGCTGTAACAAGAAGGAGTAAGCCTGTAATTTTGGTTTGTTTTGGATTTTTCTGCATCCATTTCTCAAAACCAAAATCATACGATAATGTGGCTCTTTTTGAAGTATAGTAAAGGGTGTAAAAAGCTAAAAAAACGATAAGACTGGCTATTGTTATCATAAATCTGCAGATTATATTTGATCCATTCTTCTTTTAGTTGTATTTAGAATGGTTTTAAATTGTTTCATTCTGCAAATCTAAGTTATCAAATCAAACAAAACAAGTTATTCTTATTCATTCTAAATAAATTTTTTTAAATTATAGGTTAAATTTTATATTACTGAGAAATTTAAAAACAAAAAAACCTGTCCAATTTAATGAACAGGTTTTATATATTAATGAAAATTACTTCTGATTACAACTCTAAAGCACGTTTAGCGTCGCCATTCATTAATAATTCTAATGGATTTTCTAAAGCTTCTTTTACAGCAACTAAGAAACCAACAGACTCACGTCCGTCGATGATTCTGTGATCGTAAGAAAGAGCTACATACATCATTGGGTGAATTTCAACTTTTCCGTTTACAGCAATCGGACGCTCAATAATGTTGTGCATTCCTAAGATTCCTGATTGAGGAGGATTGATGATTGGAGTTGATAACATACTTCCGAAAACACCACCGTTAGTGATTGTGAAAGTTCCTCCAGTCATATCATCCACTGTAATTTGACCATCACGAGCTCTTAAAGCCAATCTTTTAATTTCAGCTTCAATTCCACGGAAAGTTAAGTTCTCAGCGTTACGAACAACAGGAACCATTAATCCTTTTGGTCCAGAAACAGCGATAGAGATATCACAGAAATCGTATCCTACTTTGTAATCTCCGTCGATCATAGAGTTTACATCTGGATATAATTGAAGGGCTCTTGTAACTGCTTTTGTAAAGAATGACATAAAACCTAAACCTAAACCACCGTGTTTAGCTTTGAAAGCATCTTTGTATTCATTACGGATATTGTTGATTGGCGTCATGTTTACTTCGTTGAAAGTAGTAAGCATAGCTGTTTCATTTTTAGCTGCAACTAATCTTTCTGCTACTTTACGACGTAACATTGATAATTTTGTACGCTCAGTTCCACGGTTTCCTCCAGTTGGAGTTCCCATAGAAGCTACAGCTGTAGCATTTACTGCATCGTCTTTAGTAATTCTGCCGCCTTTTCCAGTTCCTGTAACTGCTGCAGGAGCTATATTTTTTTCATCTAATATTTTTCTAGCTGCAGGAGATGGAGTTCCAGCTGCGTAACTTGTAGCTGCCGGAGCCTGAACTGGCTCAGCTTTTGGAGCTTCTTTTACTTCTGCCTTTGGGGCTTCCGCTTTAGGAGCCTCAGTTTTTGGTGCTTCTGCTGCCGGAGCGCTTCCTGCAGGTTTTGCCGCATCAGTATCAATTAAACAAACTACTGCGCCTACAGCTACTGTATCACCTTCTTCAGCTTTTAGCGTAATAACACCACTCATTTCAGCAGGTAATTCAAGAGTAGCTTTATCTGAATCAACTTCAGCAATCGCCTGATCTTTTTCTACATAATCTCCGTCTTTTACTAACCAAGTTGCAATTTCAACTTCTTTTATTGATTCCCCTGGTGATGGGACTTTCATTTCTAAAATCATCTTATTTCTTTGTTTAAGGTTTTTATGGTTTCAGGTTTCAGGTTGTTAAACTTGAAACTTAAAACTTGAAACATTTTTTTAATTATCTAAATAAATTTTTATCGAATACCATTCTAATTGCATCTGCATGACGGCGTTTTGCACGTGTGTAACTTCCTGATGCAGGAGCAGAATATGCTTTTAATGAAGCTAATCTCCATTTTACAAGATCAAAATTCATTAACATATAGCTGTAAGCTCCCATGTTTTTAGGTTCTTCCTGAGCCCAAACATAATCATCTGCATTTGGATATTGTGCAATGATTTCTTTGATCTGCTCAACAGGGAAAGGGAATAATTGCTCAATACGAACAACTGCAACATCTTTTCTTCCGTTGTTTTCTCTTTCTGCAACAATATCATAATAGAATTTACCTGTACAGAAAACCAAAGTTTTAACATCTTTTTTGTTTACTGTAGTATCGTCAATTGTTTCCTGGAAGCTTCCGTTTACTAAATCTTCAACCGGAGACACACATCTTGGGTCACGAAGTAAACTTTTTGGAGTAAATACTACAAGTGGTTTACGGAAGTTTGTTTTTAATTGTCTTCTCAATAAGTGGAAGAAGTTAGCTGGCGTTGTACAATCGGCAACATACATATTATGTCTTGCACAAAGTTGTAAGTAACGTTCCATTCTTGCAGAAGAGTGCTCAGCACCTTGTCCTTCGTATCCGTGAGGCAATAAAAGAACGATACCGTTTTGGTTGTTCCATTTATCTTCACCACAAGAAATATACTGGTCAATCATGATTTGAGCTCCGTTTGAGAAATCTCCAAATTGTGCTTCCCAGATTGTTAAAGCTTTTGGGCTTGCTAATGCATATCCGTAATCAAAACCTAAAACTCCGTACTCAGATAAGTGAGAGTTGTAAACATTAAAGTTTCCTTTTTTGTCTTCAAGGCTGTTGATTAAGATTACTTCTTCTTCAGAATCTTCAACTTTAACTACTGCATGACGGTGAGAGAAAGTTCCTCTTTCTACGTCTTGTCCGGAAATACGAACATCAAAACCTTCTTGTAATAAAGATCCGTACGCTAAATGTTCTGCCATTCCCCAATCTAAAAGATTAGTTTCGAAGAACATTGTTTTTCTGTCGTTGATTAATTTTTGAATTTTACTGATGAATTTTTTGTCTTCAGGTAAATTAGAAAGTGCATTTGCAATTTGAGTTAATTTTTCTTTTGGATAAGAAGTATCAACTTTTTGCAGCATTTGCGTGTCAGTCACCTGAACAAAACCTTCCCATTCGTTTTTCATGAATGGAGTAATGATTGTTAAATCTTTTTTACGAGAAGCTTCTAAATTCTCCTCCAAAGCAGATTTGTATTCTTTTTCTAAAGCATTTACATAAGATGCATCGATTACGCCGTCAGAAAGTAATTTCTCAGCATAGATGTCTCTTGGGTTTTTATGTTTTGCAATGATTTTATATAAAACTGGCTGTGTGAAACGAGGTTCGTCACCTTCGTTGTGTCCGTATTTTCTATATCCTAATAAATCGATAAATACGTCACGTCCAAACTGCATTCTGTAGTCTAATGCAAAAGATACAGCATGTACAACAGCTTCAGCATCATCAGCATTTACGTGTAATACTGGTGAAAGCGTTACTTTGGCAACGTCTGTACAGTAAGTAGAAGAACGAGCGTCTAAATAATTTGTTGTAAATCCAACTTGGTTGTTGATTACGATGTGAATCGTTCCTCCGGTTTTGTATCCGTCCAATAAAGACATTTGAATGATTTCATACAAAATACCTTGTCCTGCGATTGCAGCATCACCGTGAACAGCGATTGGCAATACTTTTGAAATATTTTCCGGGAAATGTCTTTCTTGTTTTGCTCTTGTGATACCTTCAATTACAGCTCCAACAGTTTCTAAGTGAGAAGGGTTTGGCGCTAAATTGATGTTGATACTTTTTCCAGATCTTGTTTTTCTGTCGGCAGTAAGACCTAAGTGGTATTTTACGTCACCATCAAAATATTCCTGATCGTAGTCTTTTCCGTCAAATTCACCAAAAATATCCTGAGTAGATTTTCCAAAGATGTTTGCCAAAACGTTCAAACGACCACGGTGAGCCATTCCCATTACGAATTGTTCAACACCTTTTTCAGCAGCTTGCTCAATTAAAGCATCAAGAGCCGGGATGATAGATTCTCCACCTTCTAATGAGAAACGTTTTTGACCAACATATTTAGTATGAAGGAAGTTTTCAAAAGATACGGCTTCGTTTAATTTATTTAAGATCGTTTTCTTTTCTTCTGTAGAGAAATTAGGCTGATTAGTATTTACAGCTAATTTATCCTGAATCCATTTTACAACGCCAGGATTTCTGATGTACATATATTCAATACCAATATGCTGACAGTAAATAGTTTTAAGACGATTTACGATAGCTTCTAATGAAGAAGGAGGAATTCCAATTGTTTGTGCAGCATCAAAAACAGTAGGAAGGTCAGCTGCAGATAATCCGAAATTCTCGATATCTAAAGTTGGAGAAGACTGCCTGCGGTCACGAACCGGGTTGGTTTTTGTAAACAAGTGCCCGCGTGTACGGTATCCATCAATTAATTTTAGAACGTTAAATTCTTTTTGCAGTTTTTCTGATACCTGACTGTAATCTGTGTTTGGGCTAGTCACATACTCAACAATCGTCTGCACTGGATTTTCGTCATTATAAGTCGTTTGTCCAAAGTCAAAACCTTGAAAGAAACTTCTCCAGCTAGGCTCAACGCTGTCTGGGTTAACTAAATATTGATCGTATAATTGTGCAAAAAACTCGGTATGCGCTGCATTTAAAAATGAAAACCTATCCATAATATTAGTGAATATACTTTTTGTTAAATAGAATGGCAAAAGTACAACAATCGCCTTTATTTAAATCTTTTTTTTACGTACTTTTACGTAAAAATTTGTTAAAATAAACGTTAACTATGAATAAAAAACAATTTTCAATCGATTGCAGATCTTTTTTTGTGATTTTGACAGTCTTATTCTCAAGTTATGCAAATGCGCAGCAAACGTATATTATTGATAACAAAAATCATTTTTGGGATAAAGTACAATTTGGAGGCGGTCTGGGTTTAGGAATTGGTTCCGGATATACCGACATTTCTGTAATGCCAAGTGCCATTTACAATGTTAACGAAATTTTTGCCGTTGGAGTTGGACTTCAATTTGGCTATTTATCTTCAAAAAACTACTACGAATCTTATGTTTATGGCGGAAGTTTAATTACGCTTGTAAACCCAATTCCCGAGGTTCAGTTATCTGCCGAATTAGAACAGGTAAGAATAGATACAAGATATGAATCAAATATCAACAGACCAGCTTTTTCTGATGCTTACTGGAATACAGCCTTATATCTTGGAGCTGGTTACAGAACCGGAAATGTGACAATTGGCGCTCGTTACGATGTGTTATATGATCCTGATAAAAGCCTTTATGGGTCTGGATTTATGCCTTTTGTGAGAGTATATTTTTAGAGTTGCTAAGGTTCTAAGATGCTGAGATTCTAAGTTTTTTTTAAGTAAAATAAATATGTTTATTCCAATCATAATGATTTCAAGTTTACTATTTCTGCTAATTTTCGGCACGAAATCTTTAAACAAAACTAGAGAACAGCAATATGAATTTTTAATTGAAAACATTAAAGTTGAAGTAGATTTCTATTGTGAACAGGTTAGAACTTTTAATTTTACAATAGGATTAAGAAATACTAATTTCTTATTTAATCATTGTGATTTATATGTAACAAAAAATGCAATTATAATATTGGGATTTAAGAAAGATAGTTTTTTAAACAACTTTCATTTCCGATAATTTTAACTCGTGATATTGATTATTTTCTGAATAAATTTCCTTTTGCTTATGTTAAAAAGCCTGACAAAATTAATTTTAACAATGGTATAGTAAAAATTAATTTTGGTGAAAAAGGAATTACCAAAACGGATGTAGTTCTTAAATTAAAATCGTTAGATGAGAATGAAAGAAATAAAATTAAAGTGTTAGCAATAAACAACAAATGGAATATAAATTCTATTTAGAAAAAAAGCTTTCGTGATCAAAAAATCTAACAGCCTTAGTATCTAAGCAACTTAGAACCTCTATTTATAGTGATTTCTAAACCACACTTTCTGCCATTCTCTTTTTAAAATTAAAAAAGCAACTTGCTCAGCCAGAATTACCAAATCAGAACCGTCGAGTTGTTTGATTTCATTTTCGGGAACATCAATAATGTAAAGCAGGTTTAAATATTCGGCAAATTTGTACTGAATCATTCTGTAGATTTTTTCGTGAAGCTGAATTTTTAATTCATTTGGAGAAATGCTTAACGGAAAATCTATCCCTTCATTTGCCAGATTAAAATCTTTGTTAATCTGTTCGATTAAGCTTAAATATAAATTTTCTTTTTCGGCATCAGCCAATAAAAAATCGGTATTTTCAGGAATCGGAAACATTGATGCTTTTTAATAATTTACGCAAAGTTAAAACTAAAAAATCATTTAACCGTCGATTCTCGTTCTATGATTCTCGTTGGAAGTTCTATAATTTGATGTTCTACTTTTCGATGCTCTTTTATATCGGCAATTTCATCAATTAAAATCGAAACAGCAGTATGTCCCATTTCAAATCCCGGCTGATCGATTGTTGTTAATTTAGGCGAAATAACAGTACTCATAAACCAGTTGCTAAAGCCAAAAACCGCAACCTGATCCGGCGTTTTTATGCCCGCCTCATTAAAATATTTTATAATTCCGATAGCAACCAAATCTGTAATCGCAAAAATAGCGTCGATATCAGGATGTTCAGTCATGATTTTTTGAGCATTTTCGTAGCCGTCTTCAAAATCGGTATTATTATCGCAAACATAAACGAGTTTCGAATCGTACTCAATTCCGTGCGCTTCGAGTGCACGTTTATAACCAAGAAAACGATCAATAGAATTTTGAGGAACATAAGAACCTCTAAAATGTGCAATTTTTTTATAACCTTTATTTATAAGATACGAAACAGCATCAAAAGCCGCTTTGGCATCATTAATAACCACTTTGGAACAATCAACTCTTTTGGCAATTTTATCAAATAAAACAACCGGAGTATTTTTTCGGATGGCGTCATTAATATGAGAGAAATCATCTGTCTCATTAGAAAGTGACATCAAAACGCCGTCAACCCGCTTTTGAATTAATAAAGCAAGCTGTTTTTTCTCCATTTCATATTTTTCATTCGATTGTAGAATGATAACCAGATAACCTCTTTTTTCGGCTTCTTCCAAAATACCATTTAAAACACTCGAAAAAAAGTGATGAACCGTCGCCGGAATAATAACACCAATCGTTTTGGTTTCGTTGGTTCGTAAATTCACCGCAACAGAATTAGGCATATAGTTCATCGATTCGGCCATTTCGATAACTTTGGCGCGCGTCGATTTACTAATGTCTGTATATCCTTTTAATGCCTTTGAAACCGTTGTAACCGATATTCCTAAGGCCGAGGCTATATCTATTAACTTTGTATCATTCATGAAATAAATGTAGTAAAAAATAAACTTGATTGATAAAAAATATATTTCCGAAAACGTTTTAGGTGATTTCGAAAACGTTTTCGATTTAGAATTGCTAAATTGTATTTAATTAGTGTTTTAAGTTTACAGTATAAATGAAAAATTTACTAACTAAACCAAAAAATCATGAAACAGAAACATTCTTATTTAGGTATATTATTTTTGATAATATGCTTAATTACTGTTCAAAATAAGGTATTTGCTCAGGCAAAAAACACCGTTTCCGGAAAAGTTTTAGACGAAACCGGACAATCTATTCCGGGAGCAAATGTATCTTTAAAAGATACTGGAAAAAATACCATAACAGATGAAAACGGACGTTACGTTTTTACAGATGTTATTGCCGGAAATTATATTGTAGAAGCTACAAATGTGGGCTACAAAACATACAGCAAAGAAATTTCGGTAAAAGAAGGAGAATCAGTAGTTACAGATTTACTTTTAGAAACCGAATCTCAAAGTTTAAAAGAAGTTGTAGTAACGGGTTCATCTGCCCCGAGATCGAAATTAGAATCGAGTGTTGCCATTACCACAATGGGAGCAAAAGCAATCGAAGACAGAGCGCCATCGAGCACGGCGGCTTTATTACAGACAATTCCGGGATTTGTGGTTGAAGCATCTGGAGGAGAAATTGGAAACAACCTTTTTGCAAGAGGTATTCCATCAGCAGGAGCGTATGAATATGTACAAATTCAGGAAGATGGATTACCGGTTTTTGAAGATGGTGCATTACAATTTGCCAACGCCGATACATTTTACAGACTTGACGAAACGGTTAGTAAAATGGAAGCTGTTCGTGGAGGTTCTGCGTCAATTTTTGCAAATAATGCTCCGGGTGGAATTATCAACTTCATTACGAAAACGGGTCAGAATGATTTTCAGGGAAGAGCAAAATTCACAACTTCAGATTACGGAATGTTCAGAACCGATCTTAATTTATCTGGCGCTTTAGTTCAGGATAAATTATTTTTTAATGTCGGCGGATTCTACAGAACGGATAATGGAGTAAGAAATACTGGTTTTACGGCTAACAAAGGCGGACAAATAAAAGGAAATCTTACCTATAAATTTGACGACAATGACTATTTAAGAGTTAATTTTAAACATCTTGACGACAGAAATACATTCTATTTGCCAATTCCGTTAAAAAGCAATAACGGAAAAGTAGAAGGAATTCCGGGCTTTAATCCAAATTATGGAACTCTGACTTCTGTTAATTTCAGTCATTTAAATGTTCCTCAATATGGAGGTGGAACTTTCAGTGCAGATTTAGAAGATGGTTCTCATCCAATTATCAACTCAATTGGAGCTGAATTCAAAAAGAAAATTTCTGAAAAAGTGACTTTCAAAAATGCTTTTAAACAAACCAGCATTGATTTAAATTACAATGCTATTTTTCCAAATGGCGGACCTTGGACACAAGATGCGTATGCAACAGGAGTTCAAAACACAACGGCAAGTAATTTGACTTATAGTTATGTAGATAACGGACAAACGCTGGATCCAAACGCCTTGATTATGAGAGCAGATCTTTGGCACATCGAGAAAAAGATGAACAACTTTGCGAACAATTTCTCTTTTTCTTTTGATTTAGATCCTGTGAAATTAACAGCGGGTTACTACTATTCTAACTGGAAATCAAATCAATACTGGAACTGGAACTCGTATTTGGTAAGCGTTTCAGATAATCCGAGATTATTAAATGTAAAAGATAATACAACAGGAGTTGATCACACCTGGAATGGTATCGAAAGAATTACATGGCTCGAAAGAGATGCACAGACAAAAGGTCTTTTGAATGATATTTATGCTGATGCCGAAATTAAAGCCACAGATAATTTAACCTTCAACGCAGGTTTAAGATATAATAAAGATAAATATTCCGGATACAGAGACAACGCCAGATTTTTTGCAGAAAACTTAGGAGTTTTAGACAACAATACGGCTGACGACGCGGTAACAACGGTAAAAGGAAATCCGTATACATACTGGAGATATGATGTAAGCGAATGGTCGTATACAGCTGCCGGAAATTACAAATTCAACGACAATATGGCTTCTTACGTTCGTTACAGCCACGGTTTTAGATCTCCAATTGAAGAATCGTTTTATGATAACGCGGCCGATTTAAGCAAATTGGAAAATACAGAAGTAAATCAATTTGAATTGGGGTATAAATATTCAAGCTCTTTCTTCTCTGTAAATGCCAACTTGTTTCACATGAATTTGAAAAACGTTGCTTTCACAGATATTTTATCAGACGGATCTTCAGAAAACAAATTTGCCGACGTAAACAATATTGGTCTAGAAGTCGAAACGAATGCAAGATATAAATTCGCAAAACTGAACTTTACATTCACAGTTCAAAAACCAGAATACGACAACTTTACCGGAACAAATGCCGACGGTTCTACTTTTGATTTTAACGGAAATACAGCACGAAGAATCCCTAAATTTTTCTGTAACCTAAGACCAGAAGTTGATATAACAAAAGATTTTACAGCTTACGTTCAGTTTTCTTATTATGATAAAAAATACACTAATCAGGATAACAAACAAGTTTTGCCGGCTTACAAAGAAGTTGGAGCAGGGTTAAATTATACGTATAACAATCTTCGTTTCGCAGTCGATGCTTCAAATTTATTCAACGAAATTGGTTTAACAGAAGGAGATCCAAGACAAACTACATCTGCAGCAAGCGATGTGTTTATGGCAAGACCTATTTTAGGACGCGCGTTTAGATTTTCGGTAGCGATTAATTTCTAAATTTAATGTACTCAAAGTTACTGTAGAGGCGCACAGTAGTGCGTCTCCATAAAGTAACCACAACGAATAAATGTAGTTTGTAAAAATATTAAACACATAGAAACATAGATTTTATTGTTTTAAAAAAGAACAAAAAAGAAACTAGTTTCCACACATAGTTATCTATGTGAATTAATGCAAGTGAAACGCCTTTTAACGCAAAGTAAACTATGTTTTTATGTGTTAAATTTATCCTCAACGGGTTAAACAAATTGTATATGGTATACTGTAGAGGCGCACAGCAGTGCGTCTCCACACAGTAACCACAAAGCATATAAAAAATGAAAAACATAGGAATTAAAATCTCACTTTACCTCAATTATTTTGTCTTCGCTATTTTATTAAACAGCGTAGGAATTGTGATTTTAAAATCGCAGAAAAATTATGGAGTCGATGAGGTTCAGGCGAGTATTTTAGAAGCCTTTAAAGACATGCCAATTGCTATTGTATCCTTTTTTATAGCCTCTTTTTTGCCCCGAATTGGCTATAGAAAAGCCATGTTAATAGGATTGAGTTTAGTGACTTTGGCCTGTATTTCTATGTATTTTGGAAACTCGTTTGACAATGCCAAAATTCTTTTTGCAACCGTTGGAGTTTCATTTGCTTTGATAAAAGTTTCTGTTTATTCATTAATAGGAACCGTAACCGAAACCAAAAAAGAACACAACGCCTTAATGAGCAGTATTGAAGGATTTTTTATGGTAGGAATTGCGCTGGCCTATTTTTTATTTCCGGCGTTTAATAATGAAAATGATCGGGATTCATGGCTTAATGTATATTGGTTATTAGCCGGATTATCGTTTTTATCGTTTCTATTTTTACTCTTTATAAAATTCGAAGAAACTGAAGCTGCAGCAGGAGCAAACCTAAAAGATGATTTTCTGCAGATGTTCAAATTGATGGCAAAACTGCTGACTGTTATTTTTGTAATTAGTGTGTTTTTATTTGTAATGATCGAGCAGGGAATACTTTCGTGGCTGCCGACATTTAATACAAAAGTGCTTCATCTGCCGGAAAATATCAGCATAATGATGGCCAGTATTTTAGCAGTTTCATTAGCGATTGGAAGATTGATTGCCGGAATTGTAACCAAAAAAGTAAACTGGATTTGGGTATTGACTTTTTGCATTATTTCCGCTATGCTTTTGGTAACATTTGTACTTCCAAAAACAGTTGGGTTAGAAGTAAAAAACATCGAGACACTTTCAGATATTCCGTTAATTGGTTTTGCATTTCCTTTAATCGGATTATTTATTGCACCTATTTATCCGCTGTTAAATTCAATTGTATTAAGCGCTTTACCAAAGAATTTGCAAAGTTCCATGACCGGATTAATCGTGATTTTTTCTGCACTTGGCGGAACATTAGGATCCAGAATAACAGGCTGGCTTTTTAAAAACGAAGGGCCGGAAAAAGCATTTTATTTCACCTTAATTCCGATGACTTTGTTACTGATCTCCTTTTTTATTCTTAAAAAAATAACTGCAAAAGATGAAATTTAGACTACATATAACCCAAACCATCGAAAAATTATTGGCTCAGGAAGATACTGACGGCGATAAAAAAATTACGATTGATGATAACGGTCCAAAGAAGTTTTTATTGAATGATGAAAACGGAAATTCGGCAGTAATTGAAGGAACGTATCAGCTTTCTAACTTATTGCAGGAATTGGCTTTGGCTAAAAAAAACAATACAGAATTTGCAGTTATTGATTTAAATGAAATTACCGAAGATCCTGTAAAGCGTATTTCAAGAAAAATAAAAGATTTATACTGGAATGGTCTTACACGAACAATTGACGCAACGGGCGTAAAGAAAATTCTGGAAGACGATAAAATCGAAAATGAATTTGCCTATCTATATGTGCCTTTTGGCGACGAAATTGTTTTTGATTATTTCAAGAAATTAGAAGCCACAACGCCAAAATTAAAAGTGGTACAATTGCCTAAGAATATTACTCCCGAATACGTTTTATCACTAAACAAAAAACCGGGAATTCTGGCTTTGGCACTTCAAATAAAAAACAATGAAATTTCGGGCGTACCGTTTGTCGTTCCCGGCGGAAGATTCAACGAAATGTACGGCTGGGACAGTTATTTTATTGCCAAAGGACTTTTGATTGATGATAAAATTGACCTTGCTTTGGGCATTGCCGAAAACTTCAAATATCAAATAGATCATTACGGAAAAATTTTAAATGCCAACCGCAGTTATTACTTAACCCGAACGCAGCCGCCGCTTTATACATCTTTAATTATGGATGTTTTAGAAAAGTCAAATCCGGATATTTTTTGGATTGAAAGACATTTAAAAACTACCATAAAAGAATATTTAACGGTTTGGATGGAAGAAGGAAAAAGACTTACTGCAAATGGTTTAAATCGCTATAAAGCAGAAGGAATTGGACTTCCGTTTGAGGTTGAAGAAGGACATTTTGATGATATTCTGGAAAAATATGCGCCAAAATATAATCTCTCAACCCGTGAATTTGAAAAGAAATATCTCGAAAGAGAAATTGTTGATCCTGAACTTGATAAGTATTTTACGCACGACCGAAGCATGCGCGAAAGCGGACACGATACAACTCATAGATTGGTTGGGGTCTGCGCTAATTTAAATACCGTTGCAATTAACAGTTTGCTTTATAAATATGAAACAGACATTGCTTTTTTGATTCAAAAATACTTTAAAAACGAATTTCAGTATTTTGAAGATAAATCTTTTTCAAGCGAATATTGGCTGCAAAAAGCTTCTTCGAGAAAAGAAAAAATAAACAAATTGTTATGGAATCAAGAAAAGGGAATTTATTTCGATTATGATTTTGTAAACGAAAAACAGCATGTTTTTGATGCTGCGACAACTTTTTATCCGCTTTGGGCAAAAATAAGTACGCCGGAACAAGCCGATATTTTAGTTAAAAAAACACTTCCGAAGTTTAAAATGAAAGGCGGAATTTCTGGAAGTACCAAAGAATCTATCGCCGGTTTTGATGATAATTCGCCAACAAGACAATGGGATTATCCGTTTGGCTGGGCGCCGCATCAAATGCTTCTATGGGAAGGTTTACTGAATTATAATTTTAATGAAGAAGCACAGGAAATGGTTTATCGCTGGCTTTGGCTGATTACCAGAAACGCGGTTGATTACAACGGAACAATTCCCGAAAAGTTTGATTTATCGATAAGTTCACACAAAATTTTTGCCGAATACGGAAACGTAGGAACCGAATTTAATTACATAACCGAAGAAGGTTTTGGGTGGATGAACGCTTCATATCAATTCGGTTTGACAATTTTAGAAGAGGATTTAAAACAAAAATTATCAGATTTAGTTGATCCCGATGATTTGTTTTCATAAGCCTTCGACTTCGCTCAGGATGACACTCATTTTTATGATAACGTTTGTCAGGCTGAGCGAAGTCGAAGCCCTCTAGACGTAGAAAATAACAAACCCGACAGGTTTTTAAAATCTGTCGGGTTTACTATTTGTATTCAGGACAAAAAACTAAACTTTTCTGCCCATTAAATTCTCTCCAAAAGTTCTCAGAATATTTTTCTTTTCAGCGTTAATGTCTAATTTTTCTAAAGTTTCAAAAGCTTTAAAAGTATACATTTCAATCGCTTCCTGTGTTGCTTTTGAAGCTCCGGATTCGTTAAAAATAGCTTTAGCAGTTTCTATTTTTTCAGTGTTATCTTCTAATTGCAAAGTGAATAATTTTTGTAATTCTGAAGCTTTCTCAGGAGTTGAAAATTCTAAAGCTTTTAAATATAAATAGGTTTTTTTGTTTTCGATAATATCGCCGCCAACTTGTTTTCCAAAAGTTTCAGGATCTCCAAAAGCATCTAGATAATCATCTTGTAATTGGAAAGCCAAACCTAAATTTAATCCAAAATCATAAATTAAATTGGCTTCTTTTTCAGAAGTTTTGGCCACAATCGCACCCATTTTCATGGCTGCAGCAACTAAAACAGCGGTTTTATATTCAATCATTTTCAGATATTCAGGAATTGTAACATCTTTTCGGGTTTCAAAATCAACATCCCATTGCTGACCTTCACAAACTTCAAGCGCCGTTTTGCTGAAAAGTTTCGCAAGATCTCTAAAAACTTCAGGTTCGTATTGCTCAAAATATTGATATGCCAGAATTAACATGGTGTCGCCCGAAAGAATTCCCGTGTTGAGGTTCCATTTTTCGTGAACTGTAACTTGTCCTCTTCTCAAAGGCGCATCATCCATAATATCGTCATGAACAAGAGAGAAATTGTGAAAAACTTCAACAGCCATTGCAGCCGGAAGCGCCACTTTATATTCAGTATCAAAAACTTCCGCAGCCATTAAAGTAAGTACAGGACGCATACGTTTTCCGCCAAGTCCTAAAATGTATTCAATAGGTTCGTAAAGATTTGTAGGTTCTTTATGTATGTCTTGTTTTTTTAAATATTCAATAAAAAAATCCTGGTACTGACTTATATCGTGCATAAAATGAAATTCTGATTTACGAGCCTCAAAGATACAATTCAATTATGAATTTTTGGGTTCAAAATTTCAATTGCTGCAAAACATTCAAAATTTACGGCAAGGTGTTAGTGACAAATATGTTAATTTTTTTTCAAAAAAACTTGGAAACTTTTTTGGTATTTATAGTTTCCTGTATATATTTGCAGCATGAAATGGAAACTAAGAACACTTAAAAAGTTTCCATGAAGGTTTAAGTGAGTTTGTAAACTCAATAAAATTAGGTATTTATGAAAACAACATGGACTTTAGATTCTACTCAATCAGATGTTTTAATAAAAATGAGACATTCAAAAATTGCGTATTTAGGAGGAGCTATAAATAAATTTGGCGGTTATGTAAGTCTTGAAGATAATGAAATTGAAGATGCATCGGTTGAGTTTTCACTTGATATTAATAATAAAAACGAAAGCTTTCAGCAGGTTGATTCCCATTTGCAGCTTCAGGATTTTTTTGATGCAGATGAACATCCAATCATAAGTTTTAAATCGACTTCATTTCAAAAAGTTAATAACAATATAAATTTCATTAAAGGAGATTTAACCATAAAAGATGTGACTCGGGTTGTAGAACTCGATGCAGAATTTATTGGTGTGAATACTTATAACGGAGAAAAGAAAGTGGCTTTTGAAATTAAAGGCGATATCAAGCGTCAGGATTTTGGTTTAGATTATAATTCTTTTCAGCATAATGGGGGTTTGGCTCTTGGAAAAGATATTAAGCTGATTGCAAATTTAGAATTCAGCATATAAATTCTTACATATTGAATAAATTAATGTAAAATTATTACAAAAACAACGGAAACTGTTTTTAGAATTTTAGTTTCCTGACTATATTTGTAATGCAATCGGAAAAATCAAAATGAAAGAGAAAATAATATCAAAAGCAAGCGAACTTTTTTTAAAGCTTGGTTTTAAGAGTGTTACAATGGATGATATTGCAGGAGAAATGTGTATTTCAAAAAAAACGATTTACAAATATTTCTGTAATAAAGAAGTTTTAATTGAAGAAAGCACTTCAATGGTTCATAGACAAGTTCATGAAATTATGGACACGATTATTGCTAAGAATTATAATGCGATTCATGAAAACTTTGAAATTAGAGAAATGTTTCGTGATATGTTTAAAAATAACATTGATACTTCTCCAATTTACCAGTTGAAAAAGCATTATCCTGAGATTTATCAAAATATCCTTTCTATCGAAATTGATCAGTGTACACAGTGTTTTAGAGATAATAGCGAAAAAGGAGTTCGCGAAGGATTGTACAGAAATGATTTGAATGTAGAAGTGTATGTGAAGTTTTACTATACATTGATTTTTCATATTAACGAAAATACGGTTTCTGAAAGTGAAGCGCAAAGAATAGAATTAGAAGCATTAGAATATCATACCCGGGCAATGGCAACACCAAAAGGTATAGCCGAATTAGAAAAACAACTTCAAAAAATTAAGGCATAATCATCAATCAATAAATAATATTTAACTACATATGAAACGAATAGTTCTTATATTTTTGTGCACAATTGGTCTGTCGGTCAACGCACAAGTAACCAACTTAACCTTAAAAGACGCAGTTAACTACGCGCTTCAAAATAAAGCCGATGCTAAAAAAGCAAAACTTCAGGTTGAAAACAGTGAATATCAAATTCAGGAAGTACGTTCAAGAGCATTGCCTCAGATTTCTGCAAACGGAAATTTAACGTATAATCCGGTAATTCAGACTACAGTTATTGACGGAGCAGCATTTGGCGCACCAGGAACTACAATTCAGGCAGCATTTGGTCAAAAATGGACTTCTACAGCTGGAGTTTCATTAACACAGGCATTGTTCGATCAGTCTGTTTTTACAGGGTTGAGAGCAGCAAAAACAACACGCGAGTTTTATCAAATCAACGATCAGTTAACAGAAGAGCAGGTTATTGAAAGAGTTGCAAATAACTATTATTCTGTTTATGTACAAAAAGAAAGATTGACTTTGTTAGACAGTAATTACGTAAATACAACAAAAGTTCGTGATATCGTAAAAGGTCAGTATGATAATGGTCTTGCTAAAAAAATTGATTTAGATCGTATCGTCGTAAAAATGTCAAATATTGATACAGAACGCCAGCAGATTAAAAACCAAATTACTTTACAGGAAAATGCTTTGAAGTTTTACATGGGAATGCCAATTGAAACTCAAATCGAAATGCCAAAAGAAGAATTTGAAGTTGTTCCTGCAGCCTTGACACAAGAACCAAATATTGAAAACAGAACAGAATATCTTCTTTTGAAAAAACAAGAAGAGCTTTTAGTGTTAAACAAAAAAGCAGTCGAAGCGGGGTATTACCCAACACTTTCATTAACGGCTGGTTACAATTATATCGGTCAGGGGCCTGAATTTCCATGGTTTGGAAAACCAAAAGATGGAGTTTACTGGTCAGATTTCTCTGCAATAGGATTAAATCTGCATGTACCAATCTTTACAGGTTTTGGAACCCGTGCTAAAGTAAGACAAGCAGATGTTCAAATCAGATCGCTTCAGGAAGATATTAAAGACACAAAACTTTCTCTTGATTTAGATTACAAAAATGCAATGGCTCAAATCGAGAATAACCTTGTTACAATCGAAAATCAAAAAGAAAATATGCGTTTGGCAACTGAAATTTTAAGTAATACCAAAAACAATTACCTTCAGGGGTTAGCATCTTTGACGGATTTATTAGACGCTGAAAATGCATCACTTGAAGCTCAAAATAATTATACAAGAGCAGTTTTAAATTATAAAATTGCCGAAATATCTCTAATCAAATCAAAAGGCGAACTTAAATCTCTTATTAAATAACTAATTACAATGAAGAAAACTATTATAACAATCGTAATCATAATTGCATCTCTGGGTGTAATTGGATATGTCTTAAATAATAATAAGAAAAAGAATAAAGCGAAAACAGATATCGTTGCCGAAAAAAATGCAGCAGTTTCTGTAAAAGTATCTCCGGTAAAAACAGAAGAAGTTTCATTAGATTTCGTTGCAAACGGAAACTTTCAGCCAATTCAGGAGTTAACTTTTTCTGCTGAAAAATCCGGAAAAGTTATCAGCGTTTTAGCTAAAGAAGGAGACTATGTAAGAGTGGGTCAGACATTATTAACAGTAAGAGGAGATGTTATTAATGTAAATGCACAACAAGCGCAGGCAGCATATCAAAATGCAAAATCAGATTACAGCAGATACGAAAATGCATTTAAAACCGGCGGTGTTACAAAACAACAATTGGATCAGGCAAAATTGGCTTTGACAAATGCAGAATCTAATTTAAAACAAGCAAACATTAATGTTGGAGATACTAAAGTAAAAGCTCCAATTAATGGATTTATCAATAAAAAATATATTGAGCCTGGATCTATTTTAGCAGGAATGCCAGCTACAGCTTTATTTGATATTGTAAACGTTTCTAAATTAAAATTGGTTGTTACAGTAAATGAAAATCAGGTTGCAAGCTTAAAAGTTGGTAACTATATTAATGTAACGGCTAGTGTTTATCCTGATAAAAATTTCTCTGGAAAAATTACTTTTATAGCTTCAAAAGCAGATGCTTCTTTAAATTTCCCAGTTGAAATTGAAATCACAAACAATGCAAACAACGACTTAAAAGCTGGTATGTACGGAACTGCAAACTTCGCATCAAACCAACAAAAACAAAACTTGATGGTTGTTCCGAGAAATGCATTCGTAGGAAGTGTGAACAGTAACGAAATCTTTGTTGCAGAAAACGGTGTTGCAAAATTAAGAAAGGTAGTTGCAGGAAGAATTTTGGGTGATAAAGTAGAAATTATCAAAGGTTTATCTGATGGTGAAAAAGTAATTGTTACGGGTCAGATTAACTTACAAGACGGAAATACAGTAGAAATTATTAAATAATTATTTGGCTATAAGCCGTGAGCTATAGGCTATAAGCAAAATTAAAAGCTTAAAGCCTATTGCCTACAGCCTAAAGCATAAAGAAAAAATATATGAAATTAGCCGAAATATCCATAAAACGTCCGTCGTTGGTAATTGTATTGTTTACAATTCTGACACTTGGTGGATTGTTCAGCTACAGCCAGTTAGGTTATGAGCTGATACCAAAATTTGAACAAAACGTTATTACAATTTCTACAATTTATCCTGGAGCTTCTCCAAGTGAGGTAGAAAATACGGTTACAAAGAAAATTGAAGATGCGATTGCGTCTCTGGAAAACGTAAAAAAGATTGACTCAAAGTCTTACGAAAGTTTATCGATCGTTTCGATTACATTGACATCAAATGCAAAAGTCGATTTCTCTTTAAATGATGCACAGCGTAAAATCAATGCGATTATTAGTGATTTGCCCGAAGATGTTAAAACGCCGGCATTAACCAAATTCTCGCTGAGTGATTTACCTATCATGACGCTTGGTGCCAATGGTAAAATGGATGAAGCAGAGTTTTATGACTTAATTGACAAAAAAATTGCTCCTATCTTATCTCGTGTACAAGGGGTTGCTCAGGTAAATATTATTGGTGGTTCTGAGCGTGAAATTCAGGTAAACCTTGATGCTGTTAAAATGCAGGGTTATGGATTATCTGTTCCTCAGGTTCAGCAAACAATCTTGAGTTCAAACTTAGATTTCCCAACAGGAAATATCCAGACTCGTAATCAAAAAATATTAATTCGTTTAGCGGGTAAATATAAAAGTGTTGACGAATTAAGAAACCTTGTAGTTTCTTCTCAAAACGGAATCCAAATTCGTTTAGGTGAAATTGCAGACGTTCAGGATACGCAGAAAATTGCCGAAAAAATATCTCGTGTAGATCAAAAAAGTGCGATTGTTTTACAAATTATTAAACAATCTGATGCAAATGCCGTTGCGGTAAGTGAGCAGTTGTTAAAAACAATTGCAACTCTTGAAAAAGATTATGCAAAAAATCAGTTGAAATTAGAAGTTGCAAAAGATAGTACAATCTTTACTCTTGAAGCTGCTGACTCTGTAGTTCACGATTTATTGATTGCCGTAATTCTGGTAGCATTTGTAATGTTGTTCTTCCTTCACAGTATTAGAAACTCGTTAATTGTAATGGTTTCTATTCCTGCATCGTTGATTGCAACTTTCATCGGAATCTATTTAATGGGATATACATTAAATTTAATGAGTTTACTTGGATTATCTCTTGTTGTTGGTATCCTTGTGGATGACGCGATTGTAGTACTGGAGAATATCTACAGGCACATGGAAATGGGTAAAAGCCGAATCCGTGCTTCTTATGACGGAACTGCAGAAATTGGCGGAACTGTAACTTCGATTACATTAGTAATTGTTGTAGTATTCTTGCCAATTGCGATGAGTTCTGGTCTAGTATCAAACATCATCACGCAATTCTGTGTTACGGTAATTATCTCAACGATGTTATCTCTTTTAGCTTCGTTTACTATTATTCCTTGGTTATCATCTCGTTTCGGTAAATTAGAGCATATTGAAGGAAAGAATTTATTTGGAAGAATTATTCTTGGTTTCGAAAACTATTTAACACGTTTTACAAACTGGGTTTCTAATTTATTGACTTGGTGTTTAGATCACTATATTAAAACTTTTATTGTAGTAATCATATTATTCTTTGCTTCGACAATTGGATTAGTAGGCGGAGGTTTCATTGGTGGAGAGTTCTTTGCTTCTTCTGATAGTGGTGAATTCTTAGTGCAGATTGAGATGCCAAAAGATGCTTCGTTAGAACAAACAAACTTTATGACGCAAAAAGCAGAAGCTTTCTTAAAATCTCAGGAATATGTTCACAGCCAAATTACAACGGTAGGACAAACATCTGAAGGTTTTGGAGCGTCGCAAGCGACAGCATACAAAGCGGAGATTGACGTAAAAATGATCGAACAAAAAGATCGTACAGATGATGCGAATGTTTACGCAGCAAAAATTAAACGTAAACTTGAAAAAGTATTAGTTGGTGCAAAAGTAAAAACAGTTCCAGTAGGTATCTTAGGTACTGCCGAAGATGCTACATTAGGATTAATCGTAACAGGTCCTTCAACAGAAGCGGCAATGGCATTTGCTAAAAAAGCGGAAGCTGAATTACGTACAATTCCAGGAACAACTGAGATTAAATTAACGGTTGAAGATGGAAACCCTGAAATTAACGTAAAAGTAGACCGTGATAAAATGGCTGCTTTAGGATTGACACTTCAAACAGTTGGTTTAACCATGCAGACTGCTTTTAGTGGTAACACTGACGGTAAATACAGAGCTGGTGAATACGAGTACGATATCAACATTAGATACAATGCATTTGACAGAAAAAGTATTACTGACGTAAGTAATCTGATTTTTGTAAACGCAGCAGGACAACAAATTAAGTTATCTCAGTTTGCTGATATTACTGAAGGTTCTGGACCTAGCCAGTTAGAGCGTAGAGATAAATCTGCATCTGTAACTGTAAAAGGACAAAACGTTGGGGTTCCATCAGGAACAATTGTTCAGCAATGGCAGGCAAAACTGGATAAATTAGATAAACCAGCCGGAGTAAATTATATTTGGGGTGGAGACCAGGAAAACCAGTCTGAAGGATTTGGTACTTTAGGAATCGCTTTATTAGCCGCTATTATTTTGGTTTACCTTGTAATGGTGAGTTTGTATGACAGTTTCGCACACCCATTTGTGGTATTGTTTGCTATTCCGCTTTCGTTCATTGGAGCGATGTTAGCGCTGGCATTAACTAACAACTCATTAAATATCTTTACGATTTTAGGTATCATCATGTTGATTGGTCTGGTGTGTAAGAATGCGATCATGCTTGTCGATTATACCAACCAAAGAAGAGCAGCCGGAGAATCAATCAGAAATGCGTTAATTCAGGCAAACCACGCTCGTTTACGTCCGATCCTGATGACAACAATTGCGATGGTATTTGGTATGTTCCCAATTGCATTGGCAAAAGGAGCAGGAGCAGAATGGAAAAACGGTTTGGCCTGGGTAATCATCGGAGGATTAATTTCTTCATTATTCCTAACCTTAATTGTGGTTCCTGTAATTTATAATATCATGGAGAAATTAATTCAGAAATTCTCTAAAGGAGAAAAAATCGACTACGAAGCTGAAATGGTTGCTGATTACGAGCCAACAGAATTAAGCGAAGACGGTTTTAATCCTAAACATACCCATTAATTTTGATTTAATTTTAGACGAAAAAATCCCAAATTCCGAAAGGAGTTTGGGATTTTTTAATTACTAACTTTTGAGAAGTTAAAAGAGAATAACAGCTTTTAAATAATATTAGTAAATGCAATAATTTTTAAGCATCTTTGATTTAGTTATCATATATGTCTCTTTCGAATAAATTATATAATGATGAACTTGTAGAATTTGGTATTACAATTTAATTAAAAAAAGCATGACACATATAACAGAAGAAAACAATGAATACTGGTCAATCTCTTTAAGTTCAATATTTGCTGTTTTACAAAAGGAATACAAAATAATTTTGTTAAGCACTTTGTTTTTTTTAATTATTAGTTCTGTATATATATATATTACTCCTAAAGAATATATTTCTGTTGGTAAAATTATGCCTGAAGTTTCATATAAAGCTTCGAATGGCATAGCGGGGATAAATCAATTGTTAAAAAAATATAATGGAAACGTTGATTTGTTCAACACCGAAATTACCAGCCCGGAACTTTATCCGGAAATTCTAAATACAACTGACTTTTACGATTATATTCTTAATAAAAAAGTAACAACAAGCTTAAATAAAAAGATGAGTTTTAAATCTTATTATGATCTCAATTTGAAAAATAAAGCTGGTATTATTCAGGATATTCAAAATAGAATAGTAATAAATCCGGTTAAAAAAAATAATATGGTTTTTGTAACTGCAAAAATGCAAGACCCAATAGTTGCAGCAGATATTGCTAATTTTACAATGACTTACCTAATAGATTATATAACAAAATATCGCACCGAAAAATCCCGCCAGGATTTACGTTTTCTAGAAAACTTAATAAAAAACGTTGAAGAGGACTCTTCTAAAAATGAAGCGATAAAAAATGAAATACAAAATAGTTTATCCGCATCGGTAATACAAATGAAAATAAAAATACAAGAAGATACCCCAACTATTCAGGTTTTACAAAAGCCACAAATTCCTGCTGCCAATAGTGAACCTTCAATACCTAAAGTTTTTACTGGTTTCATTTTATTGGGTTTATGTATTGGAGTAGCTATTGCATTTTTAAAAAATTACAAATTAGACACAAATATTGTGATCAAATAAATTATCATAATTACCAAAGAAGGAAAAAATTACAATCTTTTCCACGGGTTTATTCCTTCTTTTGTAAGTTGTCTGTAAAGTAATATTGCACAATAGGTATCAGTAACAACGATAATCAATAAAATTAATCTCATTAGCGGGTTTGTCCATATATACAGAGTAGAGGTAGCTACGATTTGAAAAAAGCACAAAAAGTTACCTATCATTATTACGCTTGCAATTATAAAAGACTGTCCTTCTGAATTTTCACGCTGAAAAAACATCGCCAATCTGCATATCGACATAAAGATACATGTTAATACAGAGAAAAAAATACTGATATGATTATCATGAAGTTCTGGTAAAAGATGAGCAAAAAACTCATGCCCATAATAGTTAATTAGAATACCAAGTATTAAGGCCAATATACTTATAACATACCATTGCGTTTTTTCTAAACGATAATATTTTTTAAACGAAGGATATCCATATTTAAAATAAGTATAGACAATACCCAGATCCAGTAAAAACCAAGTATAACTAAATAATAAATTGAATCTGTCACAAAAAGAAAAAACAAATTCTACACCTAAATTTAAAGCAAGCGGTACAAGCGGCATCCCATAACTTTTGTCTTTTAATCCTCTATAAATTATGAGCATATAAGCTAATACCCAAAAAAGTTCTCCAAAAGTTCCACAGATATAGAAAAAAGTATATTTCATTTTAATTTAAAAAATTTAATAACATTAAACAAAGTAGGTACATTAAACAGGATAATAGAAACCACCAATAAAATTCCATTTTGATGATTTTTAAAAGTAAGTAATCCCAAAAGTGTAAAAGGGAGAATTGTTATGTAAAAATCAAAAAATAAACTTCTGGATTTTTGATTTTGAAGTGGTTCAAAAAAATAAAATTTTATGTTTAAAGCAACTTTAAATATAACGAGTATGATACCATAAATTAAAATAGGAAACACGAAAATATGCCAGTCTATTCCCCAAACAAATATTATAAAAGATATAATTTCCAGAAACAAAACAAATCCTTGAAACAAATTTCTAGGTAATTGAACTGTATTGTTTACAAAAGTAGAAACACCGGCTTTTAAATCATTTTCATAATCATCATATTGATGAATAATCAATGACCTCATTCCAAAGGCCGAAGTCATCCAAAAACTCCCGCTGATTATCCAAACCAAATGATTCTCGATATTACCTGCATATAAAAAAGAAAAAATAAAAAGCGAAGGGAAAAATTGAGATCCTAATCCGTCAAAAATAATACCCAGATACCGCTTTTCTTTTAGACGAAATTTTTTGCAGGAATAAAGATAAAAGCAAAACCAGCTTAGCCAATAAAATACTAAAGCATATAAATTAGGAAATATTAAAAAAGAGAATAAAATTCCAAATGATATAATGCTTCCTAAAGCTAAATACTGTTGGGTTTTGCTAAGATTTGTCATCTTATTTTCTTTTCCCGCGACAGCATCATCTTCCTGATCGTAGTAATTATTAATCAAACTTGCAAATATAGCAATAGTTACTACCCCGGATAAAAGAAACAAGATAAGAAAAATCTCGCGCCCAAAATCAGTTATATTTTCTTTGATAAAATACAAATAGATAAGTACTAAAAAAGGAGGTAGTTTAAACCACCAGGTAGCAATGCGGATATGTTTAAAAAAACTCATTAACTTTTAACAAAGGTAAGTTGGTAATTTTTTCTACTAATTTGTTTTTGAATTCCTCTTTTTAAAGCAATGAAAAATAAAACAGGCTGTTTAACAATGTGTACAAGCAAGTGCCCTATTTCTCTGCTCATACTTCCTTCTGATAAGGATAAATAGGTCACTAAAATTTTATTTTGAATGATTTTCAAATCAATCATTTCCCGTTCATGCTTACTCATCAAAGAACTAAACTCAAAAATCACGAGATTTAAATCTTTAAGATGTAACTTTCTAAAAGTAATCCCTTTTCTTCCATCACTAACATTAGTCGTATCTCGATTTTTTTTCCAAAAAACCTCTTTAGTAAAACCAACTCTACAATTCAAATTTTTAAAAACCATTTCGAGTTGCAAAACCCAGTCGTCACCAATATTTACCTGATTATTCCATCCAAAAGGAATGGAAGATTTCTTTACTATTAAACCAGAGCTGGGAGCAATAGAATCAACAAGTAAAAGTTTTCTAAACTCTTTATAATCAAAAACATAACAGCCTTGATTTGGAATATTGTTGTTTTTAATAAAATGAGGAAAAATGTTTACATGATGTGAATTAAAAGAATGGAGTTCCCAATTTGAAAAAAATAAATCTAGTTTATGTTCAAGCATATATTCAATACTTTTTTCAAGATAGGTGTCATGCCAAATATCATCAGAATCAAGTGGGGCAATAATCTCCCCTGTAGCATATTGCAAACCTACATTTCTTGTGTCAGCCTGTCCGGTATGTGTTTTTTGAATATATATAACTTTATCTTCAAAAGATGATATAACATCTTTGGTATTATCCGTCGAACCATCATCAACTACAATGATTTCAGTATTTTGATAAGTCTGGTTTATAGCAGCATCGATAGCAGCCTGTAAACAATAAGAACGGTTATAAGTGGGGATAATAATCGAAACAAGAGGAGAATCAGCGATAATCAATGGGGTTAGTTTTTGGTTTTAGATTTATTTGTTTTTTGGAACACAAATCTAATTAATTATTTAGATATCCAATCTAAATAATTCTCTATCAGGAATCTTAAATGAAAAAAGTTAGAATTTTTAATATACGACTCACTTCTTTTTATGATTTTTTATTCTATTTCAAATACAAATAATGATTAAAATAATCAATAATAGCCTTTCCCTCCAATAAAACATCCGCACCAATAATTCCATGTACAGGTTTTGCTTTATACGATTCTAAAGCCTCATTAACATGAGAAAGATCAAAAATCACAATACTAAAATCTTTACTTTTCCAGCTTCCTAATTGTAAAGTATTCTGCGAAGAAATCTGCGTTGTCATACCCGTTGCGCCAGCTCCTGACGCTTTTGTTTTAGATTTTTTTGCTGACAATTCAAAGCGGTCGATACTTTCAAATCCTATGCAGGTATTTGAAGCTCCGGTATCTAAAATAAAATTTCCCGAAATGCCGTTGATTTTTGCTTTAATCTGCAGATGCTGGGTTTTAGTAACCTTGAATTTTATTTTTTTATATTTCCCTTTTTTGAGAACCTCGTGAAGATTTTCCATTTTCGATACTGATTGAAACCCAAAAATAAGCCAATTACAATCAAAAAGCTAATCGCATAATATATATAATTTCCTGATTTTTCTTCTGCCGAAATCGATCCGTAATACACAAATGCACTCCAATAATAAGGTGATTTCTTAGCATTCGGAATCGATTTGTCGCTTAAATATTCCAATTTGGCGTTTGAATTTGCTTCAAAATAAGAAACATTATTTTTGACATTTTTATAAAAATCAGCCATAAAAACCGAAGTTGTAAAATCGTTTACTTTCCATAAAGAAAACAACAGATTTTGTGCGCCGGCAAACTGAAAACCTCTTGCAACGCTCATCGCTCCTTCGGCTTTATACAATTTTCCGATTCCTGTTTCGCAGGCACTTAAAACCACCAAATCAGGATTTATGTTGAGATTATAAAGTTCAGAATATAAGATTTCCTGATCGTAAAATTTAATACTTGCCGGAGTTTCAATATCGCCAGACGAAGCATGTGTACTCAAATGTAAAATAGAATAATTTTGAGCATTATTTTTAAAATTAGAAAAACTCGCATCTGAATTTTCTAAATACTTTCCTTTAAAATTACTTCGAATCGATTCCATTTCTTTCTTCGAATAACCCAATTCAAAAGCTGTTTTTTCGAAAATCGGAAAAATTCCTAAAACCGTTTTCTCTGATTTTGAAACAGGTTTTGAATTCAGATAAATATTGGCAGAAGTATTATAAGCAATTCTGAAATCGTTTAACAAATAATGCATTTTAGCAAAATTTGTTGTAGATGATTCCTGCGTAATTAAAGCCTCAAAAGGAAGAAAATTTAAAATTCCGTCGGGCACAATTATCAAATTTTGGTAAACCGAATTGTTCGGAAGTTTCAATAAATCATAAACAACTTTTCCATATTTGTTATAACCTGAAATATCATTTATAATTGAATTTGCATCATTGAAATAGTCGATAAATTGTACAATTTTTGGAATTGCCAAATGATTGATTGAGATATGATTCAGTTGAATCGTATTGGCTTGCAAAGTAAAATAATACAATTTTTCAGAACCCATAAAATAATAAATCATTACAGCTTTATCATTTTCTAATTTTGAAAACAACGATTTTAAATCACAATTTTCAGGAAGATAATCTGGGTTTTTTGATTGAATTTTTTTCAGCGAAAGCATCAATTCATTTTGCTTTTTTATGAATTGATTTATTTTTGAAATATCAGCAGAATTTCCTTTTTGCTGTTCTTTTAAAATGGCATTATTTAAATTTTGAAGTTCTTGCAAAAGCTGTTTTTCTTCTGCGGAAGCGTTTTTAATATTCGAACGATAACTTTTTAAAATTCCCGATTTTGTTTTTTCAGATAATTGAAAAGCTTCTTCTAAATATTGGACTTTTTTTTCTTTTAGATATAAATTATTGTAGATCGAAATACATTTTTCAGTACGGTTTCGGGATCGTAATTGCGATATGATTTTTGAGTTTTCGTAAACGAGCGAATTCATCAATAAATCTTCAATATAAAAAGAAAGATCAAATGCTTTTAATGCTTTTTTAGGCTGTTTTAACTTCAGGATTTCTGCTTCCAAATCGATTGCATCCATCAAAACCGTTTCGGCATACAATTGATTTTGATTTGGAAGAATATCTTTAGAATTATAATTCGGAATTAAAACTTTAAAAACAGCCAAAATCTGCTTTGTGCTTTCATCATATTTTTTTTCATCAAAAAGTAATAAAGCTTTTTCATAATATAATTTTCCCAGTTTTCGAGGCTGTTGATTTTTAGATTCTAAAAATAGCTTTTCAGCCTTTTGCATATAAGAATCAGCGATATCAAATCGCTGCCATTGCCTGTTCATCGAAGCCAGATTTCGATAAGAGTTTGATAATGTTTCAGATTGATCTTTTTCGTTTTGTAGATATTTTATCGAAGATTGAAAAGCTTTTTCTGCATTTTCAGATGAATTCCGAATTATCATAAGTTGTTTAGAGCCCAGCCAATAATTATTTCCAAGATTATTCCATAAAATCCCCTTTTGTAAATTAGATAATTGCTCTGTTTTTAGAGTATTTTCTAAAACTTCAATTGCCAAAGAAATTTTCCCCGAACTCTGATAAACATTCGATAAATTAAGAATTGCAGCAAACTTTTGTTTTTGTGCATCTGGATAATTTTTTGAAGTATTTACAATAAAGAAGTATTGTTTTATGGTGTTTTCGGCACTGTCATAATCGCCCAAAACGGTGTATAAATTGCCTAAAGGTTTCAGGCAGAATTCAATAATATCGTAATTACTTAGTTTATGTTTTTGATAGATTTGCCAGGCTTTTTCATAACTAGAAATTGCATTTTGCGTCTGCCCAAACTGATTTTCGTAATACGCTTTATTGCAGTTTAAAACCACAATTGCCAAAAATTCATCTTTGGTTTTAGGTTTAGGATTTCTCCAAAAATCAGCTTCTGCGGCGTTTAAATTTTGTAACGCTTTCGCGGAAGGATGCGCGGCGAAATTATCAACTGAATTATATATTTTATCTTCCTGACTCTGTCCAAAAATATTCAGATTTATGAAGAGGAAGATTAAACCATATAAGTTTATATTGAATTTTATTTCACAGAGATTCGCAAAGATTTCTCGCAGAGATACACAAAGTATAAAAAACCTTCGTGTATCTCTGTGCATCCTTTGTGTGCCTCTGTGGAATAACCTTAAAACTTCCATATTCCATAAACCTGAAAGTAATTAAAATTTTGTTCAAAATTAATTACGTATCGTGCGCCTAAACTTGGTCCAATTCTGGCGAAACCAGCCGTTAAATCAAATAAAAGGCCCGTTTTGACATCTGTAAAAGTGTTTTTAATCTTATTAGAACTCATAACAGAACTTATTAAAAACGATTCTTTATCGCCTTCATAAGTGTCAGTTTGTATGCTTTGATTCTGTTCAGAAGAAACATTGATGTTCGCCTGAATTCCGGCTCCAACTCCGATATAATTATTAATGTTATATCGAATCAAAATTGGAACTTCCCAATTGATATTTTTATTTTCTGTTGCCGTTGTCGTACGGATTAACTGTCTGACTCCGTTTGCATTTGTATTTATTTGATCGACAACATTTATGGCACTATTATATTGGTTTAAAGCATTTACCCATTCGACCTGCCAGTAAAAACGATACGATTTAAAAGGCGAAAGCGTCGCACCCAAAAAGTAACTCGTCGATTTGTCTAAATCAGGATAAAAGTTGTAACCCGCTTTTACACCAATCGAGATTCCCGGCAAAAATCGGGTAGTGGCGTAGTTGGTTACGATTGGCTCGTTTTTATCAAAAATAATCGAAGTCCGACTTTTGGTTTTGACTTTATGGAAATCTTCGCCAAACTTCATCGAATATTTTACGAAGCCTTTTGTACTGTCTTTTTCATGAACATTTTTTTGCTCCGTTCCCGGAAGATAAATATTCTTAAACGTAAATATAATTTGCTTTTGTTTGATAATCGTATCGAGACAGCTCACGGTTGGTTCTTCGCCTTTTGGACAAATCGGACATTCTGGATACATGCTTTCAATCTGGAAAGTTTTCTTGTCAAACATATCCGGAACATCAGTTTCTAACCGAATTTTTCTAGCCGGACCTTCACCATTATTCTGAAAACGGGTTTTAAAATTAACTCTTTTAAAACGCACCAATCTGTAATTCATAAAACGTCCGTTAGAACCCATTTTATTCGGGTCGTGAGACGTTACGATTTCCATTTCCAGATTTTTGATTTTATGGTTTTTATAACTTCGATTCGGAACAAAAATACCGCGCATCGTAACTGTTGCGCTTGTATCTTTTATCATTTCGGGAGTAGTTTTAAACGTATAAAAAACATTACGCGTTTCTCCCGGATTGGCATCATCAAATTCTAAAACCGAAACATTATGATAGGTTTTATGAGCGTCTAAAAGTGAAGCATCAAGATCTTCTTCTGTCGTTGTATTTCGGTATTTTTTAAGTTTGAAAGTGTTTTCGGCGGAAGCCACAAAATTATTCGAATCGTCAAGATCATCAACCGAAGCGACTAAGTTTTCTTTTACTTCACGTTCGTTTGCATAGGTTCTAAAATCGCTCAATTCGAAATTATTATGTTTGAATTGCTTTTCATTATAAAATAAATACAACTTTCCGCTCGAAACATAATTTTCCAGATTTTGATAACTTACTACGACTACCATTTCCTGCTCCGGAATAGGATCGCAATTCTTTAAAATAGCAAAACCATTTTGATCTGCAATCGAAGCAATGTCTTTATAATTAGTATCTGTAATGTCATTTACAGCCACTTTTTTCGGGCGTGTTGCCGGAGGTTTTCCGTTGTCGTAATTGTTTGTTACAGCAAGTCTTGTGGTATACGTTCCTTTGTTTTTATAAACATGTTTTGGCTCTGCTTCTTTGCTGTAATGTCCGTCACCGAGTTCCCATAAATAAGAATAACTTGGTTTTGGTGCGCCCGCAATTGGAATCAGCGGCGGTGTTTCGGGTTTAAAATTTACAGCATTTCCGTTTTGGATAAAACCAATATTGGCTCTTCGGGTTATGGTGTCTTTTACTTTGGTTTGTCCTATTGAAAAAATCGAAAATAGAATCAAGAAAATAGACAGTTGTGGTTTCATAACTAGATAGTTTTAGTCTTAAAATCATCAGAATCAATTTCAAAACAGGTTTAAATGTAAAAAAAAGTGATGAGCAAATCATCACTTTCTCTTAAAAAAAGCATTTGTAAGTTACTGTATGGCATTAATTGCAGCAACTAATTGAGCTTCGGTACCGACTGTTGTTTCGGCTAGTGTAAAGGTGTAAACGGCATTTGCAGATATTGTTACTCCTTTTATGGCGTATCTCCAGTTTCCATTATCTTCTGTCGCGAAAATGATGTGACAAGCAAGACCAATTGGAATTTGGCCGTAGTGTTCACTAAATAATCCTTCGGCAGTATAAGTGTCTAATTTTGCAAGAGCGTTTGTTCCTTCTCCATCATAAGAAAGATATACAGCACTATTTGTATTGTTGAATCCTTCCGGAACATCAACTAAAAGAGTTGTTTTTGGTCTTGGATCGCTGTAAAAACGGTCAACATTTGTCCATCCGAAGTTTCCAAAAGTTACATAATAATTGTTTCCTTCGCCCTGAACTCCGCCTTTACCTCCGGTTCCGTCAGCATTTGCTTTTGCTTCTCTCCAGGCTAGTTCTCCTTTATCGTCAATTGCACCAGTCCACAAAGTCATTAAGTTATCGAAACCGTCAGTTAGCGCAGTTGGAACCACTAAACTCATATAACAGGAAGTTTGTAGTTCAACACCGCCTTGTGTAGCTTTAATAAAAAACTCTCCACCCGAAATCAAAAGGTTTTTCTTTCCGTCAGCAGTAAGTCCCATAGTTGGTTTGTTGGTAACCAGCATGTTTCCTTTGTCAAAAAGTTCTATATATTCGATATTAACTTCTCCGGTAACAGGATTTCCGTTTTTAGTAAGGCAGTCGCCATTAATGTTCAATTTTACACCTTTTGCAGATGTAAGTGTTACCATACCATTTCCGGCAGTAATGGTAAAGTTTTGTGTATTTCTTTTAACGCCTTTTTCGCTGATGCTTTTAAAAGCAGCCGATGTTGGAGGCAAAATAGTTTCTTTATCATCGCCGTCGCTGTTATCACAGCTTACAAACGAAAATAACAATAGAAATAAAAGTCCGATAGTTTTAAAATTTGTGTTCATAATTTCTAGTTTTTATAAATCTGTCTTGATTATCAAGCGGTTTTTCAGATTTGGTTATTAATTACATTCTTATATCAAGTAAGGTTTGATATTGTTACCCATGTTTTCAAAAAAATATTTTTAAATGTGCTTACAGGCTTATATCAACTTGGGTTTTTATTTGTTACCCTAGATTTTTATTTTTTTGATTTATGCCGAAAGACATTTGTCTTCAAAGAGATTTCCGTCTTCATCGACAGCCACGAGAATGTTTGTCTTCCGCGAAAGCGTAACAATTAAATAGATCCACACAATTGACCAAAGTCCGAAAGTGAGACAGGTAAGAAAGAAATGAAGAGAATGTTTTACAATTTTTTTCTCGCGGCATAAAACAACATAAGGTAGTTTCTCGTTATGCTCTACGATTACAAAGCCATTTCGGGTTTTGACAGATATCATTTTGTAGAATTGATCTAAAGTCTTTTCATTTGTAAATTGACAGGTTTCCATTTTCTCTTAATTTTTAACTCTTTTAAAAAAATTTTGTTTCCTTATATCAACTGTAATTGATAATTGTTACCCTTTTATTTGAAATTTATTTAAGATTCTTTTTTAACTTTATCTGATTAAAAGTTTTTTTATGAGTAAAACTAAAGTGCATCCTGACCAAATGTATATTGATGGGCTTGCCGCAAACAATTCGGCAGTCATTCAATCTATTTATAAAAAGTTCGTTCCTAAAGTCGTTTTGTTTATCATGAACAATTCTGGCGATAGAGATCAGGCTCAGGATGTTGTTCAGGAAGTTTTGATTTTGCTTTTTAATCAGGCCAAAGCCAATTCGCTGCAGTTAACGTGTCCGTTTGATGCGTACTTTTTTCTTTTGTGTAAAAGAAAATGGCTGAACGAACTGAAAAAAACATCCAACAAAGGGGTAACAATTATTGAAGATGTTTTATCTATCAATGAATCTGCTGGTGAGCTTATTGGACAAACCGAAGAATTTGATGAAAAACAACAGCTTTTTGAAACCATGTTCCAAAAATTAGGAGACAAATGCAAAGAATTACTAAAGTTGAGTTTTGAAATTAAATCGATGGAAGAAGTGGCCGAAAAACTAAACGTAACATACGGTTATGTGCGTAAAAAAAAGTCGCTTTGTGTTGGCCAGTTAACACAGTGGATTCAGGAAGCAAAAAACTTTAATTCTTTAAAAAACAATTAGTCATGAACGAAGAACGCTACATATTATTTGATGAATATCTTCAGGGTGAATTAACGATTGAGGGCAAAAATGATTTTGAAAGACAATTGTTAGAAGATCCTGAATTTTCTTCACAATTTGAGACTTTCAAAAATGTGCAGTTTCAATTGGCAAACAAATTTGGAATTGAACAGGAAAGACAAGCGTTTAAAGAAAATCTGACTCAGATATCAGAGCAGCATTTTGATAAAACCCCAAAGGTAATTGGTTTAAAACCTTGGTATTTGGCGGTTGCTGCATCGGTTGCTGTATTGTTTGGATTGTTCTTTTTTAATTATAACCAAAATCCGGTTTACGGAGATTATAATAATCCGGAACAAGCTTCCTTTACGGAAAGATCTACCGCAGATGAAACCTTAAAAGAAGCCGAAAAAGCCTATAATCATAAAACATATAATAAAGCAATTCCACTTTTTGAAACCGTTTTGCAAAAGAATAAATCAGCAGAAATTCAGTTTTTTTATGGAGTTTCTCTTTTAGAAGAAAGCCATTATATAAAAGCCGAAGCCGTTTTTAATGAACTGAAAGCAGGAAGTTCTGCCTACAAAGAAAAAGCTGTTTGGTATTTAGCTTTATCCAAATTAAAACAAAAAGATTACGAAGGCTGCAAAAAAATCCTGGAAAGTATCTCTGAAGATTACGAAGGTTACGATCAGGTTGAAGAGCTTTTACATCAGCTGGATTAGAGATTCCGTTATTAAATATTTTATTAGAGACCTTTGTCAAAGTTTCAAACTTTGACAAAGGTTTTTGCTTTACATATGTCATCCTGAGCGAAGTCGAAGGATACGCAATCAAAATCCTCAATCTTTGTCGAGCTACTTGCGTGTCCTTCGACTTCGCTCAGGATGACAAAAATGAAAAAAAAATCCGTTTTCATCCGCGTTTTCACGAAGTGAAGCCGTAAAATCCGTGTGCCAATAAACCTGCAATTGTTATTCTTTTAATATTATCGTAATTTTGACAACTTTAATATTATACCATTGAATTCAACACCCATAATTACCGATACACACACGCACTTATATTCTGAAGAGTTTGATCAGGATCGTGACGAAATGATTCAACGTGCCATTGATGCCGGAATTACACGTTTTTTTATTCCAGCAATCGACGCCGCGGCCACACAATCGATGTACGATTTAGAGAAAAACTATCCTGATAATATTTTCCTGATGATGGGTTTACATCCCACTTACGTGAAAGATAATTACGAGGAAGAATTAGCACATGTTGAAACCGAATTATCAAAAAGAAAATTCTACGCTGTAGGCGAAATCGGAATCGATTTGTATTGGGATAAAACGCATTTAAAAGAACAGCAAATTGCTTTTAAAAGACAAATTCAATTGGCAAAACAATACAAATTGCCCATTGTAATTCATTGCCGTGAAGCTTTTGATGAAATCTTTGAAATTTTGGAAGAAGAAAAATCTGAAGATTTATTTGGGATTTTTCATTGTTTTTCCGGAACTTTATTACAAGCCCAACAAGCGATTTCTTACAATATGAAATTAGGAATTGGCGGCGTGGTAACATTCAAGAACGGAAAAATCGATCAGTTTTTAAACCAAATCGATTTAAAACATATAGTATTGGAAACAGATTCGCCTTATTTGGCCCCAATTCCATACAGAGGGAAAAGAAACGAGAGTAGTTATTTAATAAATGTAATTTCGAAACTTGCCGATATTTATAATGTATCTCATGAAGAAATAGCAGCAGTAACAACTCAAAATTCAAAAGACGTTTTTGGGATTTAACCCATGCCTTACAAAACTTTAATTTTTTTTTTGTTCTTTTGCCCACTTAAAATATAAATAATGCAGAAATTTGATGCCATTCGACCGTTTTATGATTCTGAAATAAATGAAGCACTTCATGATGTTGTAAATCATCCGATGATGAAAACCATGATGAACTTTACTTTTCCGGAAGTTAAAGATGAGGTTTGGAAAGAGCAGCTTAAGAAAACACATTCTATTCGTGATTTTCAATGCAATTTTATTTATAATACCATTCAAAAAGTTCTCGAAAAAAGTTCTGAAGGCCTTACAACTTCAGGTTTTGAAAAACTAGAACCAAATACTTCTTATTTATTTATCTCGAATCACAGAGACATCCTTTTAGATACTACTTTGCTGAATGTTTGCTTGTTCGAACATGGATTGGTGATGACAGCATCAGCAATTGGAGATAATTTAGTTAAAAAAGCTTTCTTGGCTACTTTAGCAAAATTAAACCGAAACTTTTTGGTTTTAAGAGGATTATCGCCTCGTGAAATGCTGCAAAGTTCTAAACTGCTGTCTGAATATATGGGACAATTGTTATTGCGCGAAAATCGTTCGGTTTGGATTGCTCAGAAAGAAGGAAGAACAAAAGACGGAAACGACGAGACAAATCCGGGAGTTTTAAAAATGATTGGAATGGCCTCTGATGAAGAAGATTTAATGAATTATTTCAAGAAATTAAAAATAGTTCCTGTTTCTATTTCATACGAATACGATCCAACTGATGTATTGAAAATGCCGCAGTTGATGGCCGAAGCCAACAATGAAGTTTATGTAAAAGATAAAAACGAAGATTTCATGAATATCATCAGCGGTATCATGGGAACTAAGAAAAGAATTCATATTTCTGTTGGCGATGTTTTAGATACAGAAATCGATCAGATTGTTGCTGAAAATGACAATGCAAACAAGCAGGTTCAGGCTTTGGCACAAACGATTGATGATATTATCATTAAAAACTATCAATTATGGCCGACTAACTTTATTGCTTACGATATTTTAAACGAAACAAACAAATTTGCTGATAAGTACAAAGAGAGTGAAAAATCGCTTTTTGAGCGTCGTTTAGAAATGCGTATTGGTAGTGATAATCCTGTTACCAGACAAGGATTTTTGGCAATGTACGCTAATCCGGTTGTCAATAAATTAAAATATCAAGATGTCATCTAAAGCAAAAATACTTTTGATTTATACTGGAGGAACAATCGGTATGAGCAAAGACTTTGAAACTGGAGCACTTAAAGCTTTCAACTTTAGTAAATTAATACAAAAGATTCCCGAAATTAAACAATTGGATTGTGAAATCGAATCGGTTTCTTTTGAAAACCCTATAGATTCATCAAACATGAATCCGAAAATGTGGACCAAAATTGCCACTATTATCGAAGAAAATTACACTTCTTATGACGGTTTTGTGGTTCTTCACGGATCAGACACCATGTCATATTCGGCTTCGGCATTGAGTTTTATGCTCGAAAACTTAGCAAAACCTGTTGTTTTTACAGGATCGCAGTTACCAATTGGGGACTTGCGTACAGATGCAAAAGAAAACCTAATTACAGCGATTCAAATAGCTTCATTACAGGAGAATGGAAAGCCTGTAATTAATGAAGTTTCTCTTTATTTTGAATACAAATTATATCGAGGAAACCGAACTTCAAAAGTAAATGCAGAACATTTTAGAGCTTTTACAGCGCCAAATTATCCTGAATTGGTAGAATCTGGCGTACATTTAAAATTAAATTCTCATTTATTTCTTCCAATAAATAAAGATGCTAAACTGATCGTTCACAAAAACTTAGACAATCACGTTGTGATTATAAAAATGTTCCCGGGAATGAGCGAAGTGGTTTTGGCTTCAATCCTGTCAACTCCGGATTTGCGAGGAATTGTTTTAGAAACGTACGGTTCAGGAAACGCTCCAACCGAAGATTGGTTTTTAAACTTAATCGAAAAAGCAATTAATTCCGGAATGCATATCGTAAACGTAACACAATGTTCAGGCGGTAGTGTTAATATGGGACAATACGAAACCAGTACGGCTTTAAAATCGCTTGGAGTTATCTCAGGAAAAGATATTACTACAGAAGCTGCAATTACAAAATTGATGTATTTGCTAGGTCATAATATTCCGCAAAACGAATTTAAAGATATTTTTGAAACTGCTCTTCGTGGGGAGATTTCTTAAATTTAAGTTCTAATATTTTAAATCCCAAATTCCAATGCTTTGCCGTAAAGAACTTTGTCAAAGTTTTAAACTTTGACAAAGTTGAACACGTTTAGTTGTCATTTTGGAATTTAGAATTTAATTTTTAGAATTTCGATACGGAACTGGGCAAGTTTCCAAGTCTTCTTCTGTCGTTTTATGTTTTTTATAATAGACATATACAAGAACAGAAAGAATACAAATAATTCCCTGAATAGCCACTGTCGTTCTTACGCCAAGCGAATGAGAAACATAGCCGATAATCAAACTTCCCACAGGAATCATTCCCTGATACGCCATCATATAATAGCTGATGCTTCTTGAACGCATACTAACAATGCTATGCGTTTGAATATAAATGTTTATGGATGAAGTTTGTCCCATCATTCCAATGCCGCTCAGAGTCATGCAGATTAGGGCAATTGTAATGCTGCTGGAAACAGCCAAAATTATGATGCTGAAACCTAATAAAAGACTGGCAGCAATCATTAATTTTCCCATATTTTCAGCCGATTTTAAATTGGCTAAATAAACTGCAGACAAAACAGAACCAATTCCGGCGGCACTTTCAAACCAGCTGAAAGTTTCTGCGTTTCCGCTAAAGATATCTTTGGCAAAAACCGGCATTAAAGTATTAAATGAAATAACGAATATACTGCTGCAGGTTAACATTAAGAGCATTCTTGCCATTTCGGTTTCTTTTTTTACATAATCAAGACCTTCTATAAGATCATCCAGCATATTAAGTTTATTCTCTGTTTTAACATGAGGCGTAATTTTCATCATTAATAAAGAAATCAAGACAGGGATGTAGCTGAAAAAGTTTCCCATAAAACAGAAATCTTCACCATAAGTATGCAGAATAATTCCGGCAAGAGCAGGACCGGCGATTCTGGCAAAATTGTTTAAAGTTGAGTTAAGTGCAACCGCATTTGGTAAATCCTTTTTATCATCGACAATATCAATCATCATGGTTTGTCTACAGGTCATATCAAAAGCATTTATAATTCCCTGAATAAGACTCAATGCCAGAATAAAATTGATATTATAAATCTTGAAATAAATTAAAACAGCCAATGCTCCCGCCTGTATCATTGCAGCTGATTGTAAAACGAGCATTGTTTTGTGTCTGTCGTATCGACCAATAATGCTTCCGGCCAAAGGAGCCAGAAATAAAGAAGGAATCATACTTAAAAAAGTTGCCAGACCTAATAAAAATACAGATCCCGTTATACTGTAAACCATCCAGCTTACAGCGGTTTTCTGCATCCAGGTACCAATAACAGAAACAGATTGTCCGTAAAAGAATAATTTGAAATTTTTAGATTTTAAGGCTTTAAACATGATCTTAAATATTTGATACAAAGATCGGAATTATGATTTCATTAGAAAAATTAATAATTTTACTTATTATGAGTATTAAAACTTATCAATATGGAAATTTATCAACTTGAATATTTTATTAAAACGGCTGAGGTTCTTCATTTTACAAAAGCTGCAGAACTCTGTTTTGTAACGCAATCCGGGCTTTCGCAACAAATAAAAAAACTGGAAGAAGAACTTGGTCTGCCTTTATTTAAGCGAATTGGGAAAAAAGTCCAGCTTACAGAAGCAGGATCGGTTTTTTTAATTCACGCCAAAAAAGTGGTTGAAAATGTCGAAAACGGAAAACAGGCAATAGAAGATTTAAACGAAATGATTGGCGGTGAACTTCGAATTGGTGTTACCTATATTTTTGGTTTACTTATTCTTCCTGTCGTAAATGCATTTGCTAAAAAATATCAAAATTTGAAAATTGTTGTTGAATATGGAACTACTGAAACATTAGAACAGAAACTACTTGACAACCAATTAGATGTGGTTTTGGTTATTTCGTCTCATGAAATTGAACTACCCATTCAGAAAGTTCCTTTGTTTACTTCTCACATGGTTTTGGCAGTTTCGGGAACACACACTTTAGCAGCTTTAGATAAAATAGCTTTCAAAAAAATAGAAGAAATTCCATTAGTATTGCCCGGAAAAGGATCAAATTCGAGAGAATTTGTCGAAGAGTTATTTCAAAAATTCAACATGAAACCTAAAATCTCAATAGAACTGCATTCTATACACGCTTTATTGCAAATGGTAGAGAACAGTGACTGGGCGACAATCGTGGCTGAAAAAGCTTTAAAAGGCTGGGATAAGCTTAAGGCGATACAAATTACTGGAGTTGCAACCAAAAGAGAATCTTTTATGCTTACAATTGGTGGATATCAAAAGAAAGCAGTAAAATTATTTATGGAAGAATTTCGAAAAAGCATTTAGTAAACTTAAATTTTGTTTTCGTAACTCAGATTTTTTTGTGTTCTTTGCAAACCAATAAAGAAAGGTGTCCGAGTGGTTTAAGGAGCTAGCCTGGAAAGCTAGTATATGGGTAACTGTATCGAGGGTTCGAATCCCTTCCTTTCTGCTAAGAAAACCCAAACCTGCTGTATTTTGAAGGTTTGGGTTTTTTTGTTCAAAAAAAGTATATCCAAAATACGGTTTTCCACATTATTTTGTTACAGAAAATATTATATATTTGACTCCTGTGTAATACAAATAATTGATGGATCTACCTCCTTATTCGCCAGGATTGCATAAACTGGTTACTTTACATGTCGACAAAACAGAGAAGCTTACAGACAGCAAAAGTTTTGTTACGGTTACCAATTCCATTTTAGAAAAATATGAACTTGAGAAGGTTGGCGCAGTCGTGCATGATTTTGAAAATGATAGTTTCACGATTTCGTACTGTCTCAAAGAATCTCATATTTGTATACATACTTGGCCAGAATACAATCAGCTTACTTTAGATGTTTATTTGTGTAATTATCTTCAGGATAATTCGCAAAAAGTACGAGCTGTAATGACAGATTATGTGGCTTATTTTGAAGCAGAAATTATTAAAGATTTTGAGATTAACCGATAAGATATGAAGATTCCTTGTTACGATTGTAATGTAGAAACCGAATTAGAAGTTGGTTTTGAAGTAGTAAATTTTGTTTGCCCTATATGTCGAAGCCTTTATGAAGTCGATGACGATGGAAAATTTCGCAGAAAATCAAAATATAAAGCAGAAATAGAAACGTATCCACTAGTTATTGGCGAAACAGGCTTCTTAAAAGGAAGCGAATACAAAGTGACGGGTATTTTGAGAAAAAAAGTACATCCTGATTATAGATGGACAGAATTTATTTTGCAAAATGAAGCAAAAGAGTTTCTATATCTATCTGTTTCAAACGGACATTGGATGACGCTTACCGAAATGGAAAAGATTGACGATCTAAAAAAAGGAGTTGAAGTACTCGATTATGATGGTCAGCATTATGATTTATTTGAACATTCGGATGCTGAAATAATTGATGCAAAGGGTTTTTTTGATTTTAAGCTTCCAAACAAAAAAATACATTTGGCTGAATTTATAAATCCGCCATATATTGTTTCGGTAGAAAAAATGAATAATGTTCAGACTGCTTTTCACGGCGAATATCTCAATAAAAGAAAAATGAGAAAAGCATTTCCAGGAATAAAGTTACCGTATCTGTCTGGAACAGGAATGATTCAGCCTTCTCTTTTTGATCTTAAAAACACGGCTATTATTTTCTGTCTTTTTGCTTTGCTGATTATAACGGCAAACTGGTACATCTATAGAGATCAATTTAAACAAACGGTTTTCTCTCAAACCATACAATTTAGTAAATTCGATAATAAAGAAATTACCAGTCCCGCTTTTGAGCTTAAAGGCGCTTCGGCTCCCATGACAATTTCGGTTTCTACAGATGTTGATAATTCTTGGGCCAACTTAAATATTGCACTGATTAACGAAGATACCAATGATGAAATTTATGCCAATAAAGACATTGAATATTATTCGGGATACACCGATGGAGAATATTGGAGAGAAGGAAGCAGTTCTGAAAAATTTAATATCTGCGGCGTAAAACCAGGAAAATACCATCTTATAATTACGCCTATGAAAGCGCCTGAAGACATTAAAAACAATGCTATGCGTGTCAATGTGATTTGGAATGAACCTTCAAGCCGAAACGTTTGGCTCGTTATTATCGGGATGGTTGTGATTTACTTTATCATACGATTCTTTAAAAATCAATTTGAAAAAAATAGATGGGCAGATAGTTCCTATTCAACTTACGATTATGAATAAAATTTCTAATTTCTTTAGTAAGAACTGGGCCTCATTGGCAATAGGTTTCTTTTGCTTTGGAGTTTATATGTACTTTGCTCTTGCAGGAAACCGAATCTGCGATTGCGAAAGAACCGAAAAATATAGCACGGCAGGAAGCCGAACATCTTATAACCGTTTTTATCACAAATAAAAAATCAATCTGTATGGAATTAATTCACGCTCAGCCAATAGTAAATTCGATTATTTATTCTCTTTTAGGAATTGTAATTTTATTAATAGGCTATTTTATTATCGAAAAACTTACGCCGGAAAATACATGGAAAGAAGTTGTAGAAAAAAATAATGTTGCTGTCGCTATTGTTTTAGCAGCATTTATCATCGGAATTTCGATGATAGTAAGCGCCGCAATTCATGGGTAAAAAGTTTCTTAGGTTTGAATTTCTTTTACTCTTTGCCGTATTTATAATTGCCACCTGCGGACTTATTTATGAGTTGGTTGCGGGAACTTTGGCAAGTTATTTATTAGGCGATTCGGTAAAACAATTTTCATTTATAATTGGCGTATACCTATTTTCAATGGGTATAGGCTCATTTTTTTCAAAGTTTTTTCATAAAAATCTGCTCAACACTTTTGTAGAAATCGAAATCTTAGTTGGACTCATCGGAGGTTTGAGTTCGGTAGTTTTGTTTCTGCTGTTTGAAAGTGTAGGTTCGTTTCAACTCATTTTATACTTATTTGTTTTTGTAACCGGATTTTTGGTTGGATTGGAGATTCCGCTTTTAATGAATATTTTAAAAGATAGAGTTGAGTTTAAAGATCTGGTTTCGAATGTTTTTACATTTGATTACATCGGAGCGCTTTTAGCTTCTATATTATTTCCCTTGGTTTTAGTCCCGAAATTGGGAATTATGGGAACTTCTCTTTTCTTCGGAATGATAAATGTGAGTATTGCGATTGCTTTATGCTTTTTATTAAAAAGAGAATTAAGAAAACCTTCTTTATTAAGAGCAAAAGCGATTTTTTCTTTTGTATTGTTATTGGTCGTTTTTATTTTTTCGAATGATATCCTCGCTCATTCAGAAGGGAAATTATATGGAGAAAACATCATTTATACGAATTCAACACCGTATCAGCGCATTGTTTTAACGCATAATAAGAGCGATTACAGGCTTTATTTGAATAACAACCTACAATTCAGTTCTGCAGACGAATATCGTTATCACGAGGCTTTGGTGCATCCCGTAATGTCTATGGCAAAAAGCGTCAAGAACGTTTTGGTTCTAGGTGGAGGTGATGGTTTAGCGGTTCGCGAAATCTTAAAATATAAAGATATAGAAAAAGTAACTTTGGTTGATTTAGACGAAGGAATGACGAAGTTGTTCAAGACCAACACGGTTTTAACCAATTTCAATCAAAATTCATTGAACAATACTAAAGTTACCGTAATCAATACAGATGCTTATATCTGGGCAAAAAGTTGCAAAGAAAAATTCGATGTTGCCATAATCGATTTTCCGGATCCATCCAATTATAGTTTAGGGAAATTGTATTCGCTAAATTTTTATCAAACCATAAAAACCATTTTAAAACCTGATGCAGCAGTTGTTATACAAACAACTTCGCCTTATTTTGCGCCGAAATCTTTCTGGTGTATCAATAAAACGGTAATGCAGGTTTTTCCTCAAGTTGATGCCTATCACGCTTATGTTCCGTCGTTTGGAGAATGGGGTTACACGATTGCGATAAATGGTTTCGGAACTACTTTTAATACCGTAAACCGAAAAACCAAGGGATTGAAATTTTACAATTATCAATTTGACCGTTTCAATTATTTTACGAATGATATGATTTCAAACCAAATTGAAATCAATCGTTTAGATAACCAAATTTTAGTACGCTATTTTGATGAAGAGTGGGGAAAACTGCAATAAATCTAGAAGAAGTTTCTTAAAAATAGTTGGTGCGGCTTTAATTGCGGTTCCGTTTCTGCAGTTTTGTTCGGATAAAATTGCGGTTATCATGATTCGTTTATCAGGAACCAAACATTTGCTCGGACATCGTTTATGGATAAAAGATTTTCCTAAACCAACAAAAAAAATCGAAATTCCGTATTTGATTGTCGGCGGAGGAATTTCTGGTTTAAGCGCGGCGCGTCAGTTTCATAAAAAAGGAATTTCAGATTTTTTAATGGTAGAATTAGAAAATCATTTGGGCGGAAATTCTTCTAACGGAGAAAATAAATATTCTAAATATCCTTTAGGCGCGCATTATTTGCCTTTGCCAAATTTTCAAGACAAAGAATTGCTTCGTTTTCTAGAAGAAGAAAAAATCATTTTGGGTTACGATACAAAAGGCTTTCCGATTTTTGACGAATTGCAATTGACTTTTGCGCCAGACGAACGTTTGTTTTACAAAAATAATTGGCAGGAAGGCGTCGTTCCAAAAGAAGGAAATTCGGTTGCTGATGATTTGGAGTTTGAAAAATTTTTCAAGCAAATGGATGTTTTCAGAACCGGAAAAGGACAAGATCAGAAATATTTGTTTGATATTCCGCTTTATCTTTCTTCGTCAGATGAAAAAACGAGAGCTTTAGATAAAATCACCATGAAAAAATGGTTTCAAGAAAATCATTTTACTTCAGAACCTTTGTACAATTATATCGATTATTGCTGTAAAGACGATTTTGGTTTAGGAATCGAATACGTTTCGGCTTGGGCTGGAATTCATTATTTTGCAGGAAGAAAGCAAGATTGCACACCCGAAAAACATGATAGCGTTTTAACTTGGGCAGAAGGAAATTCTCAATTAGCCAATCATTTGAAAAAATATTCCAAAGATAAAACGCTGAAAAATCATTTGGTTTACGAAGTCAAAACAGAAGGGAATAAAGTAATCGCAAAAGCTTTTGATGATGTCAATAAAACTTCTGTCGAAATTATTGCAGACAAATTGATAATGGCTTCTCCACAATTTGTAAATCAATATTTGATTAAAAATCGAAAAGTATTTACCAAAGATTTTCATTATACGCCTTGGCTTTTGGCAACGTTTACAGTCAATGATTTATTTGATAATTTTAGTTTTCCACTTTCGTGGGATAATGTGATTTACGATGCAAAAGGTTTGGGTTATGTGTACGATCAGCATCAGACCGTGAATCAGGTTCAGGATAAAAAAGTCATTACATATTATTACAGTTTTTCTTCTGCCGATTTAAAGAAAACAAGAAAAGAGCTTTATAAAAAAGATAAAGAATACTGGAAACAATTTGTATTGAATGATTTAAAAATCGCACATCCAGATATTGAAGAATATACAGAAGACATTGAAGTTTTTCTTTTAGGTCACGGAATGATTTCGCCTGCGCCAGGATTTATTTTTGGTGAAGCAAAAAAGCAGGCAAAACAGAATATTGAAAAAAAGATTTATTTCGCGCACAGCGATTTATCAGGAATTTCGATTTTTGAAGAAGCTTTTCATCAGGGAATTAATGTTGTAAATGAAATTGTAGATGGAACAACCGTGGATTCATAAAGCCAAAACCGATTGGGCATTTATTATTGGGCCGTCATTTTTTGTCTTGGCTATCATTTTCATTTTTCAGGATTATATTGCCCAAATTGAGGAGAATTATTCTTTTTACACTTGGCTTTTCCTGATTGTTTTTATAGACGTGGCGCATGTTTATGCGACATTATTCAAAACTTATTTTGTTGCTGATGAATTTCAAAAACAGAAAAGACGATTAATTCTTTTACCGCTAATTTGTTTTGTAACAGGAATTGTGTTTTTCTCTTTCGGAAGTTTGGTTTTTTGGTCGTTTTTGGCTTATGTGGCTGTTTTTCATTTTATAAGACAGCAATATGGTTTTATGAGATTGTATGCTAGAAAAGAAACAAAGACTAAAATCTCGGTTTGCATTGATAATTTAACAATTTATGCTTCAACTGGATATCCGATGCTGTATTGGTTTTTTTCGTCTAAGCGAAAGTTCAACTGGTTTGTAGAAAATGAATTTTTTAGGTTTGAAAATCAAATTGTTTTAGAGATTTTGTTTTGGATTTATATTGCAATTTTGATTTTGTACATGGTTTATACGGCTGTAAAATCAATTCAGAATCAGTTTTTTAATATTCCAAAAAACAGTATTATTCTGGGAACTGCTTTGTCTTGGTATTTTGGAATTGTCTATTTTAATGATGATTTGATTTTTACTTTATTGAATGTCGTATCGCACGGAATTCCGTATATGGCTTTGGTTTATTTTAAAGAAATAGACGGAAAATCACGATCAGAATTGGGAAATTTATCTTTCTTAAAACAGTACAAAGGAATTTTTATTTATATTGGAATTCTGCTTGTAATTGCCTTTTCGGAAGAATTCCTTTGGGAATTTTTTGTTTGGAATGAGAATATTAGCGTTACTGATTTTGATTTTTCTAGTTGGCAGATTTTGTTAGTTCCTTTGTTAACAGTGCCACAGTTTACACATTATTTATTGGATGGTTTTATTTGGAAGTCTAAAAAGTAAAATTGGTTTTAATAGATTTGATTAGATGAAAAAACAGTTTGTAATTTTTGGTATTATTTTTTTATTTCTTTCCTGTTCTAAAAAGGAAGATGTAAAACCATTTCCGTTTGATGAATTTGTATTTTCTTCTTCTGGCTTACATCATGCTATTTCAATGAAATTTACCAAAAGTGATACGGTATATTTTAAGAGAATTTATCCAGAGCCAGTAAAAACTTCGTATGCAATTCTCGAAGTTTCTGAAAGAAAGAAAATAAGTGAATTATATCAGAGCATAAATTTTGAAAAATTTAATGATGTCTACGAACAAGAAAATTTAGTTGATGGAACTAGCTATTTAATCAATATCTTAAAAGAAGGGAAAAGAAAGCAGATTTTTCTTTATGGTCATGTAGCGCCACAAGAGCTAGAAAAATTTATTGATTCTCTTGGAGAAATAAAGAGGAAATTTAAATTTCTTCCAACTGTAAAGATTGTAGATTTTGGAAATTTGAAATCAATTTTACCTCCATCGCCTCCACCAATCCTGTTAAAAAGGTTAATAGAAAACGAAAATCTCTAATCTAGTCCCGACACAAGTGCTACGTACTTTTAAAATTGATTTTTCTGTTTTTTAAAATAAAAAACTAATCCTGCAAAGCCATTTTTACCTTTGGCAAAATGCGCTCTACAAACATCGCATAAGCAGATTCTGAAGGGTGTAAACCATCAGAAGCAACAAGACTTGTGTTGACTAATCCGTTTCTGGTAATGTCTGTAATGGAAACAAAAGTTACACCATTCATCATACAGTAGTTTTCGGCAAATGTGTTGTATTTGTTTATTTCTTCGGTGATTTTCATTCTTCCGTTTGTTCCAAACATCATTCCGAAAGAAGTATAAGCATAATCTGGAATCGAAAGTACAACTACATTTTTTTTATCGCCTTTTGCCAATACAATTGCTTTGGTAACCAATTCGGGAAATTCTTTTTCGTACATGGAAAAATCTCTTCCCTGATATTGATTATTTACGCCAATTAAAAGCGTTACCAAATCATAATTAGATTCTGGATTTTGTTCTTTTATTGCAGTAAGTAAATTATTGGTTGTCCAGCCGGTTGTGGCAATTACTCTTAATGAAAAACTAGTTTCCGGATAAATCGCTTTTAAACTGGTTTTGAGCTGTTCAGGATATCGGCAGGTTTCGCAAACACTTTGACCAATAGTATAACTGTCTCCTAAAGCCAAATAATTTATAGTTTTAGAAATAGGAGTTGTGGGAATTTGTGTTGTTGGCGGAGTTACAGGAGTTGGTGTTCCGGGAGTTTCGGAAGTAGATTCTTCTGTACTGCAACTTAATAAAAATGCTGAAAGAATAACGGTAACTATTTGTTTTAACTGAGGCTTCATAATTTTTAATTTATGCTGGTTTAAACAAATAGTTACGTTAAATATATAGATTTGGTTTTTATACCATTTCTGTTTTAAGTAGAATTTCTTCTTCTATGGCATTCCAAAGTCCGATGCGTTTTTCTAAAGCTAAGATGGAAACTTCTTCAACTTCTTTCCATTTTTGAGCATCATCTTCACATAAATCGGTAATCATCTGCATCGCCATTGGTCCGTGTTCATCTGCATCAAGTTCAATATGTCTTTCGAAATAATATAACAATTTGCTTAAATCTGTATCCGGAAGGTTTTTTTGAAAGTTTTTCAGGATTTCGGTAAACATACTCGGGATCAAGTCTTCTCTTCCAAAAGTAAATGCTGCTGCAATTTGATGAGGTTTTCCTTCTTCAATAACTCTAAAAGTAAAATCTAAGAATGCTTTTATTTCAGGATGAAGCGAACTTTGTTTTATAGCAACAAAAATGTTATGAAGCGAATTTACCGAAGCTAAAAATTTATTAATCTCTGTTATATCCGCACCACAGTCTTCCATTGCCTCAAGGTACATTTCGTAGTGGCTTTGTCTTCTTCCGTCAATGCTTAAATCAGTTTCTTCTGCAAGAACAATTTCATTGATTAAATATCTTGTCTGCGGATTTTTAGTAGCAAACCAAGGTGTTGTTGTACAAGTAAGTTTGGCTTGTAAAGCTTTTAAAAGCGACATAAAATCCCAAACGGCAAAAACATGATTTTCTACAAAACTATGTAAGTCATCAATCGTTTGGATTTTGTTGTATAAAGAATGGTTTAAAAGCTGTTCTTTTTGAGGTTGAATGCTATTGTTTATAGTTTCAATATTCATTTATGTAGATTTTGGTGCAAAGATAAAAAGCTTCTCGGTTAGAAGAAGCTTTTTTAGATTGTTTTTGTATATAATTTAATAGTTGTTTATGATTTAAATGCTGGAATTCCAGTTACATCCATTCCTGTAATCAATAAATGAATGTCATGAGTTCCTTCATAAGTGATGACACTTTCAAGGTTCATCATGTGGCGCATGATCGAATATTCTCCGGTAATTCCCATTCCGCCCAGCATTTGTCTTGCCTCACGTGCAATTTCGATTGCCATGTTAACATTATTACGTTTTGCCATCGATATTTGTGCAGTTGTTGCTTTTCCTTCGTTTCTCAAAACACCTAAACGCCAGGTTAATAATTGAGCCTTTGTAATTTCGGTAATCATTTCGGCCAATTTTTTCTGTTGTAATTGTGTTCCTCCAATTGGTTTGCCAAACTGTATTCTTTCTTTAGCATATCGTAAAGCAGTATCATAACAGTCCATTGCAGCACCAATTGCTCCCCATGCGATTCCATATCTTGCCGAGTCTAAACAGCCAAGCGGAGCACCTAAACCAGATTTATTTGGTAAAAGGTTTTCTTTTGGAACTTTTACGTTATCAAAAATTAATTCTCCGGTTGCAGAAGCTCGAAGTGACCATTTATTGTGAGTTTCAGGAGTTGTAAAACCTTCCATACCTCTTTCAACAATTAAACCGTGAATCCTTCCTTCTTCATTTTTTGCCCAAACAACCGCAATATCTGCAAAAGGAGCATTTGAAATCCACATTTTAGCACCATTTAAAAGATAATAATCGCCCATATCTTTAAAATTGGTAATCATACTTCCCGGGTCTGAACCATGGTCTGGTTCGGTTAAACCAAAACATCCCATATATTCACCTGTTGCTAATTTTGGTAAGTATTTCATGCGTTGTTCTTCGTTTCCGTATTTCCAAATAGGATACATTACTAAAGAAGACTGCACAGACGAAGTTGATCTTACACCAGAATCGCCTCTTTCGATTTCCTGCATAATTAGTCCATAAGAAATCTGGTCTAATCCTGCACCTCCATACTCCACAGGAATATAAGGCCCGAATCCTCCAATTTCTCCAAGCCCTTTTATAATTTGCTTAGGAAATTCTGCTTTTTGAGCGTATTCTTCAATAATAGGAGAAACTTCTCTTTTAACCCATGCACGAGCCGATTCTCGAACTAATTTATGTTCATCTGTTAATAAATCATCAAGATTATAATAATCTGGAGCTTGAAATAAGTCTGGTTTCATTTTTGATAGTTTTTTGCAAAACAAATTTACGCAATAAAAATATAACAAAACAAAGTTAAAATGTTATATTTTTAGAAGTTGATTATAAAATAATCACAAAATAGGTGAATAAATTCTAGTTTATTGATAATTTATAGACTAATTTTGAGATTCCAAAAAACATAAATTGAATGAGGCTGATCATTTCTTTTGTACTCTTTTTTGCCCTAAACATGACATTTGCCCAGCAAAAAGGGGCATTGAGCGAAGAAGAATATTTGATATTGCAGGAAAAAATTCGACTAAATTATAACGCTAATGTCGATAGTGCCCTTGTATATGCTAATCAAATGGCAAAATCAAACAATTATAAACATTTGGCTTTTGCGAATGGAGCAATGACTCAACTGCTTCAGATAAAAGGAAATACAAAGCTTTCAAAAGAAAAATATATATTGGCACTTAAGTACTTAGAGAAAGTGCCGGAATCTCGTGATAAAATCCAGTTAAAGTCATATATATACAATTATGGCGGACTGGCAGAATGGAAAAGAGGTAATTTTAGTGCTGCGCTGGATAAATATCAGCAGGGAATGAAGCTTTCTGTAGAGATTAATGATATTATTCAAATTGTAAAATTTAGAGGAAATATAGCTTTAATTAATGAAGCTGTCGGAAATTATCAATTGTCAATTAAAAACTTAAGGCAGTTGAATGATTTTGTGGACAAAAATGAAGGTATTTTTACAAAAGAAGATTTCTTAAATAGAAAAAGTAATATTAATGTAAGCTTAGGAAGTTCTTATGAAAATTATTTCATTAAAAACTTAGACAAAAAGTACTTACTAGATTCTGCTGAATATTATTATAAAAGAGCAATTAACTATTCGCAGAATTTTGCTGATAACAGAATTACGGCAAAATTAAGTCTGGGAAATATATATAACTGGAAAGGCGATTATAAGGCTGCTGAAAAAACCTATTATGATATAGTATTTTATTCTCAGCAGAACAATCAGCCCGATTTGTTATGTATTGCAAATTATAATCTGGGAGACATTTACTTTACAACCAAAAAGTACGATAAGGCTTTGGTGTTTTTTAAAAAATGCGATTCTCTTGCAGAAATAACGAAATCAAATAATATAGATTTTTTAAAGTCAAATTATTATCAGGCAAAAATTTATAATATAAAAAAAGAGCCTGAACTTGCTTATAAGCACTCTAAAATTTATTTGGATAATTATGAGCAGTTCCAAACAAAATTAAATCATGAAGCCTTAGAAGTAAATTATAAACTAGGGGTAAATGATTTGACAGAAGAGATGGTTGTTATTCAGGAAAAGTATCAATACGATGTATTTTTGAATAAAGCATTAAAGGTTTTTTATGTTCTATTGGTGGTTGGAATCGTCTTTCTATTAATTAAAAATATTAGGGATAAGAATAAGGCACATAAAAAAATGAATGCCTTAATTGAGGAATTTAAGGCTAACATTGAGAAGAAAAATAATACTGAAGTTGAGTTAGGAGATAGAGAAGAAATTTTTGAAAATGAAGAAATTCATCTCAAAAAAGAAAATATTACGCTTAGTATCGATGAGGCCAAAGAGAATAAAATAGTAGAAAAATTACTAGCTCTTGAAGAAAAACTAGAATATCTAAATGCTGATTTTACCCTGCCGTATGTGGCAAAAAAGATAAAAACAAATACAACTTATTTGTCCTACGTAGTTAATAAGCGATTTGGTAAATCGTTTGGGGAGTACTCAAATGAGTTAAAAATTAATTACGTTATCAACGAGATGATTACAAATCATATGTATCGTAAATACTCAACACAAGCAATTGCTGAAAGTGTAGGTTTTAAAAATGCAGTATCTTTTGCTAAATCATTTCGCAAAAGAACTGGAGTATCTCCAGCTCAGTTTGCGAATAATATTTAAGTTTATAAAAACTTTATACTTATAAGGATCTCTTATCCATTACCATTAGTATCCTTTTTTCCAGGATCAACTGGTGGTGGTACTGGATCATCTCCTCCTCTTACCATTTTTTGCTGATTTTTAGATAATTTTTCTTCAACAAAATCTTCGAATTTTAATTTCATATTTGCCATCTTTTTACATGTTACGGTTACTGATTTATCAAAACTACAGAAAATGCTTAGCTCTTGGTCGAGATTTGGGTTTTGAGCATTTTTCATTTTTATTTTTCTTTTTAATTAATTGATAATCAGTATTTTATGAATAAATTATAGTTGATATAATTTATAAATTGTATGTAGTATAATATATAAAATGTGTGTTTATCGCATAATATTTTGAATAAAAACACCAATATTTGTACTGTAATTCGATTTAAAACAGGTCAGGAAGATGTTAAAACTTATTCAAAAATTTCTTCAAATTAACAGATACTCGGAGGTAAAAAATGAGTTTAAAGATTTATTTCTTTCTCATCCAAATTATCCTAGTTTGTTTGCGATAACAGATTCATTTGATTTGTTGTCGATAGAGAATGCTGCAATAAGAGTTCCCAAAGAACAAATAGTTGATCTGCCTTCTAATTTTTTAGCTTATTTTAAAGATGAATTAATCTTGGTAGAAAAAGCTAAAAATCACGTTAGCATAAATACAACTAAAAAAGGAATACAAAAAATATCTTATGAAAAATTTCTTTTAGACTGGAGCGGCGTAATTGTAGCAATTGAACCAAACAATGTTGTAGCAAGAGAAAATTTAAAAGTTGAATTGAATTGGCTAAAATATCTTGTGCCTTTTATATTAGTAGCAGGACTATCATTTTTTTACAACTCATATAGTTTATTTAGTGCTACATTTTTGCTGACAACAGCATTGGGATTAATTGTTAGTATTTTAATTGTTCAGGAAAAACTAGGTTTTAAAAACGGACTAATTACAAATTTTTGTAATCTAACTACAAATTCTTCTTGTAATTCTGTTTTAAGTTTTACTGAAAATTATGAAAACAGATGGATTAGTTTTTCAGACTTACCTCTTTTGTTTTTTGGAGCAAGCTTTATTTCAATATTGGTTCAGCCATTTAACTAGTCGATTTTTGTTGGGTTTTTGAGTTTGCTGGCGATTCCGGTTATTGTTTCTTCAATATGGATTCAAAAATTCGAACTTCAAAAATGGTGTGTGATGTGTTTAATGGTTTCATTTTTGATTTTTACACAAAGTGCAATTTGGTTTTTGTCAGATTTATTTACGCTAAGTTTCAGTTTCAGTACCATTTTCCCATTTCTATTTTCTTTATTACTTCTGATACCAATTGGATTTGTCGTAAAATCAATAGCAAAAGATGTTCTTAATAATGAAAATTCATTAAAAGAACTTAAAAAATTCAAAAGAAATTATTCGTTGTTAAACTTTTTATCTAAAAAAGTTTCTCATCAAAATGGATTTGAGGACTTAAGAGGGTTAAATTTTGGAAATAGAAGTGCCGTAGTAAAACTTTCTATAATAATAAGCCCAAGTTGCGCTCATTGTCATAAAACATTTCAGGAAGCTTTTGATTTAGTTTTAAAGTTCCCGGATAAGATATTTTTAAGTGTTCTGTTTAACATTAATCCGGAGAATTTAGATAATCCATATAAAGCTGTTGTAGAAAGACTTTTAACCATAAACAGATCAACTCCGGGAAAAACAGTTGAAGCGATTTCAGATTGGCATATAAAAAAAATGAGTCTGAAAAAATGGTTGAAAAAATGGCATGTTGATAATGTAAGTATGATGATTAACCAGGAAATAAACAAGCAATACGAGTGGTGTTCAAAAAACAATTTCAATTATACACCAGTAAAAATTGTAAATGAAAAATTGTTTCCTAATGAGTATGAATTAAGTGAACTAAAATATTTCTTAAACGATTTTGTTGAAGAAAAGGAAACACCGGTATTAGAAAGAATAGCCTAGTTTAACATTTGATAAATATTAATGAACAATTAAAAATTAGAAATCATGTTAAAAAATATATTAAACTTAGAAGGAACACAAGAGATAAGTGTAAGCGAACAAAAAACAATAATTGGAATTATAAGCATAGAATTAGCATCAAAATGCGATGCCAATTCGATTATAGTAGAAGATTGTACAGACTATTTTTCAGATTTGAATTAAAAGCTGCACAGTTATTGCTAAGGTAGAAAAGCAAAGAATTAGAATGTCTTTGCAATCCTAAATTTTTAAAATTATTTAAAGTAATATACAATAAAGCCTTTTTAAAATTTAGTCATGTTTTTTTTAATTTGTAGGCGCTCGATCGTGGAACATTGAGCAAATTATCCCAACATTGATGATTGGTGTCGGGATTCTCAGGATAATTGGTCACTTGGGTCGGTTTTATTTGGTTAGGGCTGATCAAGTGCCATCTCCTAGAGAAGTATGTTACTAAAAATACCTTTTTTAGATACTTAAAAGAGTAGATTTATTTCTACTCTTTTTTTGTTTACTATAAAAAATATTGAAAAATAAATTTTGACCTATTTAAATTAAAAAATGGTTTATATTTTTTAAGATTTTTTGTATAATATTGCTATGAATAAACCCAAATAGCAGAATTGAAAAAATTCACCAATTACAAACAGGCAGATTATAAAGATTGCGGACCTACATGTTTAAAAATAATAGCAAAACATTACGGCAAAACAATCAACATTCAGGAATTGCGGGACAGCAGCGAGACGACTCGTGAAGGAAGCAATTTGCTTTTTTTGAGTGATGCCGCTGAGAAAATTGGTTTCAGAACTTTGGGAGTAAAATTAAGTTCCGAAAGGTTAGACGAAGCGCCGCTGCCTTGTATTCTACATTGGAACAATAATCATTATGTTGTACTTTATAAAATAAAAAAAGGCAGATATTACATTTCAGACCCTGCTTTTGGATTAATTGAATACAATAAAGCGGATTTTTTAAAATTCTGGATTGGCAATAATGCCAATGATTCTACTCAGGAAGGTATCGCGCTTTTAATGGAACCAACACCAAAATTCTTCCAGTCAGATTTTGATAAAGAAGATAATAAAGGTTTAGGGTTTAAGCTTTTGTTTCAATATGTACTGCGGTATAAATCTTTTTTGATTCAGTTGAGTATTGGGCTTTTGGCCAGCAGTTTACTCCAGCTTATTTTTCCGTTTTTAACCCAGAGTATTGTTGATGTAGGGATACAAAATCAAAATATTCATTTTATTTATTTAATACTTTTTGCGCAATTATTTCTTTTTGCCGGAAGAACCGGTCTGGAACTTATAAGAAGCTGGATATTATTGCATCTTTCGACAAGAATCAACATATCGCTAATCTCAGATTTCTTCATCAAATTGATGAATCTTCCAATTTCATTTTTTGATGTGAGAATGACCGGTGATATCATGCAGCGTATTAATGATCATCGCAGAATCGAAAAAATCCTTACAACCTCATCTTTAAATGTGTTGTTTTCTGTCATTAATATGTTTGTTATGGGAGCAGTTCTGGCTTATTTTAATCTGAAAATATTTTTAGTATTTTTTGCAGGAAGTGCTCTTTATTTTGGGTGGATTACCTTGTTTTTAAAAAGAAGAGAAGTTCTGGATTACAAACGTTTTGCTGAGGTTTCTCAGGAACAGAGTAAAGTGATGGAACTCATAAACGGTATGCAGGAAATCAAACTCCATAACGCCGAAAAACAGAAACGCTGGGGTTGGGAATATGTTCAGGCAAGATTGTTCAGGGTTTCGATAAAAGGTCTAATTTTAGAACAAAGCCAGACTATAGGTTCATCTGTCATAAATGAATTAAAAAATATTTTCATCATATTTCTCTCTGCAAAATTAGTAATAGATGGTTCGATAACCCTTGGTATGATGCTGGCAATCAGTTCGATTGTAGGGAGCTTAAACGGGCCAATAACCCAGCTTATAGAATTTGTAAGAGAACTTCAGGATGCGAAAATATCATTGGCAAGACTGTCTGAAATACACGAAAAAGAAGATGAAACCCAACAGGAAGAACACCAGTCAAATGATGTTCCTTACAATTCAGATATTGAAATTAAAAATGTTTCTTATCGATATTTAGGATCAGATATTCCAGTATTAAAAGATCTTGATTTGATAATTCCGGCCAATAAAGTAACAGCTATAGTAGGCGTGAGCGGAAGCGGAAAAACAACACTCATGAAACTGCTTTTGAAATTTTATGAACCTGAAAAAGGAGAAATCAATATTGGAAATTCAAACCTGAAAAATATTTCGCAAAAAGCATGGCGTTCTAATATTGGAGCTGTAATGCAGGAAGGCTTTATTTTTAGTGATACTATTGCCAATAATATTGCTTTTGGAATCGATAAAATTGATAAAGAAAGACTGGTTTATGCAGCAGATGTGGCCAATATAAAAGAATATATAAGCGAACTTCCTCTTGGTTACAATACAAAAATTGGCGCCGAGGGAACAGGAATGAGTACAGGGCAGAAACAGCGGTTGTTAATTGCAAGAGCGGTTTATAAAAACCCTGAAATACTCTTTTTTGACGAAGCTACATCAGCTCTGGATGCTAATAATGAAAAAGAAATTATGCAGAAACTGGATATTTTCTTTAAAAATAAAACCGTAATTGTAATTGCTCACCGTTTAAGCACGGTCATGAATGCTGATCAGATTGTGGTTTTAGAAAAAGGAAAAATTATTGAAATAGGATCACATTCGGCTTTAGTGGCACAGAAAGGGAATTATTTTGAATTGGTTAAAAATCAATTACAGTTAGGAAATTAATCATGGCAGAAGACAATACTACATTCGAATTAAGAAGCGAGGAGGTTCAGGACATTCTGACCAAAGTACCGCATTGGATGATCCGCTGGGGAACCGTTTTGATTTTTGTTATCATCCTGATGCTCTTTTTTGTTTCCTGGTTCATAAAATATCCAGATGTTGTCAATACCGAAATTGTCATTACAACCAATATTCCGCCAGAGAAAATTGTTGCTAAATCCTCGGGTCGTATTGAAGCTATATTGGTTAAAAACAAGGCGATAGTTAATAAAAACAGCATACTTGCCATTATAGAAAACACGGCCAATTATAATGATGTTTTTTTGCTGAAAAGTATAACTGACAGCTATAATATTAATGATCCAAAAACAGAATTTCCTTTCTCAAAACTTAAAAATGCACAACTGGGAGAAATTGAAAGCGCTTTTGCTGTTTTTCAAAAAGATTATCAGGCACAGGAATTAAATCATGATCTGCAGCCTTTTGCCATTGAAAACAGAGCTCAGGTTTCTGAAAAAATTCAGATAAAAGAAAGGCTGGAAATTTTGCAGCAGCAAAAAGTAATTAATGAAAGCGAACTGCAGTTACAGAAAAATGAAGTAGCCCGTTTTGAAGTTTTATTCAATAAAGGAATTATTTCGGCTCAGGAAATGGAAGTTAAAAAGCTTAGTTTTTTACAAGCACAGAAAAGCTACAGAGGTTTGTTATCGTCTATTTCGCAGCTGAAATCATCATTGATTGATAATACAAAATCAAGTCAGAGTTCTAAGGCAAACAGCACTAAGGAAGAAGTTAACTTAGGCAGAAATATGGCGCAGTCTTTCTATCAGCTTAAAAAAGTAATTAAAGACTGGGAATTGGCTTATGCCTTAAAATCTTCTATAAGCGGAAAAGTTAGTTTCCTGCAGGTTTGGACAGAAAACCAAACGATTAATTCCGGCGATAATGTTTTCTCGATTATTCCCGATGCTAAAAATGGTTACATAGGAAAAGTAAAAGCTCCGGCGTTGAATTCAGGTAAAATAAAAGTAGGGCAGCGGGTTAATATTCGCCTGGCAAATTTTCCCGACAGAGAGTTTGGTGTTTTAAAAGGAAAAATTCAGAATATTTCTCTGGTTCCGGATAAAGACGGAAATCTGCTGATTGATGTTGCTCTCCCAAACGGACTTGAAACATCTTATAAAAAACAAATTGTATTTCAGCAGGAAATGAAAGGAAGTGCAGAAATCGTGACCGAAGATTTAAGGTTAATTGAAAGAATCTTATATCAATTTAAAAGTATATTTGAGCAGGTTTAGAATTTTAAATAGAAATCTTTTGTAAGCTCAATATATTCCGGGGTATAAACGTGTCTGTCGATTTCAATTATTAATTCATTAATTTCAATTTCAGAAACTTCATTTCGGCTAAAAGCTAATAGACTTCGTTTAATTTCCGATTTTGAAGTGCCTTTTACACGTGTAATTTTTATTGGGTATAATTCGAAATCTTTCGCCAAAGCAGTAAATTTTTCTTCTTCCCTAAAAGGAATAATTACAGCTAAAATTCCGTTGTCTGAAAGCAGTAAATCAGCAGCTTCTACAATTTCATCAAAGGGCATTGCATCTTGAAATCTTGCTAAATCACGCTGTTCGTTATCAGTTTTATAATCTTCGGAATAAAAAGGCGGATTTGAAACAATCAAATCGTATTCTTCTTCTGGTTCTTCTATAAATTCATCTAAACCAGCATGAAAACAAAATAATCTATCACCCCACGGAGAACTTTCAAAATTTTCTACTGCTTGTTCATAAGCATCTTCGTCAATTTCAAGAGCATCAATTTGTTCAGCGTGAGTTCTCTGCGCAAGCATTAAAGCAATAATTCCTGTTCCTGCGCCAATATCTAAAATACTAAATGGATTATGATGAATTGGAGCCCAAGAACCTAATAAAACGCCATCAGTACCAACTTTCATAGCGGTTTTATCTTGTTTTACAGAAAATTGCTTGAACTGAAACATTTTGATTTAATTTTTTAAGAAAAAGATTTTTAACTGAAACTTTAGTTTTCGGTGCAATTAACCGATTAAACCAATCAGTTTTTACAAATACATCTCAATCAATCCTTCCGGAAGATTCATGATGATTTTTTTATTTTCACGATCTACTTTTACCAAAAAATGATCAATCATCGGAACTAATATTTCGACTTCACCATTTAAAACTTCAAAAAGAGGTTGTGCAGTAGTATCATTAATGGCAGCAATTTTTCCGAAAACGCCTAAACGCTGATCTTCAATTTCGAAACCAATTACTTCATGAAAATAAAATTTGTTACCAGAAAGTTTTGGCAACATTGATAGTGGAAGATAAATTCCGTTTCCAACAAGAGCGTCAGCATCTTCTTCGGTATTAACATCTTCAAAACGAACTCTAAGAAAGTCGCCTTTGTGTAAAGAACTTGATTCAATAAAAAAAGGAACCAAGTGTTTGTTGTGTTCAACAAACACTGATTCCAGATTTTCGTATAACTCAGGTTCATCCGTATCTAAATAGATTAAGACTTCACCTTTGAAACTAAATTTTTTAGCGATTTTACCTAAATAAAAACATTCTTCTTTACGCATTTATCGCTAAGGTAAAATTATGCTTCAGTTGTTTCGTTATTCTCTTCAGCAGCAGGAGCTTCTTCAGTTGCTTCAACTTCAGCAACTTCTTCAGTAGTCTCAGCAGCTTGTGCAGCAGCATCAGCTTCAGCTTGTGCAGCGGCAGCATCAGCAACACGTTTAGCGTTAACTTCTTGCTCAGCTTTTAAAGCTTTTGCTTTAGCATCAGCTTTTGCTTTAGATAAACCATCTTTTTTAGCGTCAACTTTTCCAGCTTTAGCTTCTAACCAAGCAGTTAATTTAGCATCAGCTTGTTCTTGCGTCAAAGCTCCTTTACGAACTCCTCCGTCAAGGTGGTGTTTCAATAAAGCACCTTTGTAAGAAAGGATAGCTCTGGCAGTATCAGTTGGCTGAGCACCATTGTGTAGCCATTTAACTGCGCTGTCAAGGTTTAACTCAACAGTTGCTGGGTTTGTGTTTGGATTGTAAGTACCGATTTTCTCTAAGTATCTACCATCTCTTTTTGAGCGTGCATCTGCAGCTACTACCCAGTAAAAAGGTTTTCCTTTTTTACCGTGTCTTTGTAATCTAATTTTTACTGACATAATCTTATGATTAAATTTTGAGGTACTCGACCTCTGTTAATTAAGGGCGCAAAGATATAATTTTTTTATTAATTATTCGTTTCAAAAAGTATTAAATGTAGTTACGACAGTATTTTAGCGTTTTTTTGACTTTAAATTTTAAATATTTATCTCATAATGCGGTACTTTTGCATTAAATTCATCATTTACATGAAAAAATATTTTTACTTTTTATCATTTTTATTTCTCCTTATATCTTGTACAGAAGATGTAAAATTTAATAACCCTGCTTTTCAAACTTTAAAAAATAATGTTTTCTGGAGGTCTCAGGCATATAAAGCTCATTTTGGTACAAACGGTATTTTAGTTATTGAAGGTTCGCTTGGATATGAAAAAATTATACTGCAAACAGCTTCTTCATCTGAACAAACTTTTATTTTAGGGGTTAATGATGTTTCTAAAGCTACGTATAAAAATACACTTCCTGCGGAATCAGCTTCATTTTCTACAGGTACAAACAAGGGCAGCGGACAAATTGTTATTACAGATTATGATACGGATGCGAGTACGATTTCGGGAACATTTAAGTTTACTGCTGTAAACGATGACGAAAGCAATATAGAAAATCCCAAAGTCAATTTTACAGAAGGAGTTTTTTATAAAATTCCAATTGAAGGAAATGTTCCGGAAATGTGATTTTTGCTAAACCTTAATCTTATATTAAAAGGGTTTAAAATCTAAATAAAAACATAAATAAACTAATATATAGTAGATTGCAGAATAATAAGACTACATTTGTTCATTATTATAAATAAATATCTATGAATATTTTTGTTGGAAGCCTTCCATTCAGTATTGAGGAAGCAGATTTAAGAGAGTCTTTTGAGGCTTATGGAACAGTTGACTCTGTTAAAATTATTACTGATAAATTTACTGGAAGAAGTAAAGGCTTTGGTTTTGTTGAAATGCCAAATGATAGCGAAGCTCAGAAAGCTATCGACGAATTGAATGGTGCTGTTGTATCAGGACGTACAATCGTTGTAAATAAATCTGAGCCAAAACCAGAAGGCGAAAGAAGAAGTTTTAATAATAACCGCGGAGGAAACGATCGTGGTGGTTATGGAAACAACCGTGGCGGAGATCGCGGAAACAGAAGAGAATATTAATGTTTTTTTTCTAAAATATAAAAGGGATCAATGAAAATTGATCCCTTTTTTTGTTTCAGGTTTATTTGTTTCAAGCTTCAAGTTGCTGGAACGTGAAACCTGAAACTTGAAACAAAATAAACTATTATAAATTAGCAACTAACCAGTCTCCAACTTCGCTTGTCTTGTAAGCTTTTGATCCTTTTACAGCTAAGTCTTCTGTAACAACACCTTCTTCTAAAGATTTGTTTACAACGGCACGGATAGCATCAGCTTCAGCTTTTAATCCAAAAGCATCTTCGAACATCATGGCTGCAGATAAAATGGTGGCTAATGGATTGGCAATATTCAATCCTGTAGCTTGTGGGTAAGATCCGTGAATTGGTTCGTATAATGAGGTATGTTCTCCTACAGAAGCAGAAGGCATTAATCCCATAGAACCGGAAATTACAGAAGCTTCGTCAGTTAGAATATCTCCAAATAAATTCTCAGTAATTAATACATCATAAGAGTTTGGCCATTGCACCAAACGCATTGCAACAGCATCAACAAATTCATAAGAAACCGTTACTTCCGGATAATCTTTTTCCATTGCCTGAACTGTTTCTCTCCATAAACGTGAAGTTTCCAATACGTTTGCTTTGTCAACGCAGCATAATTTTTTGTTACGGGACATTGCCAGTTCGAAACCTTTTTTAGCTAAACGCTGAACCTCGGCTCTTGTGTAAACACAGTTGTCAAAAGCGGTATCTCCGTTATCTTTTCTTCCTTTTTCACCAAAGTAAATTCCACCTGTTAATTCTCTTAAGAAAACTAAATCAGTTCCTTCAATTCTTTCTCTTTTTAAAGGAGAATTGTCAATTAAAGAAGGAAAAGTAAATGTTGGGCGCACATTTGCGAATAAGCCCAATTTTTTACGCATTAATAATAGTCCTTGTTCAGGGCGAACCGGTGCACTTGGATCGTTATCATATTTTGGATGTCCGATAGCTCCAAATAAAACCGCATCGGCTTTCATACAAATTTCGTGCGTTTCGTCTGGATAAGGAACTCCAACTGCATCAATTGCGCAAGCTCCAGTCAAAGCAGGAGTCCAGGTTATTTCGTGATTGAATTTTTTTGCAATAGCATCAGATACTTTTACAGCTTCATTTATTACTTCTGGTCCGATTCCGTCTCCGGCTAAAAGGGCTATGTTTAATTTCATTCTATATGTGTTATTAAGGTTCAAAGGTTCTAAGTTGCTAAGATTCTAAGTTTTTATTCTTATTACTTAGTTTTGTTTTTAAGATTCTGAGTTGCTGAGATTCTGAGTTCAAAGAAGAAAAATTTAGTAGCTTAGAATCTTAGCAACTTAGAACCTATGTAATTATATTCAACATTTTTTGCGTTGCAATAATCGCTGCAACGGTTTGATCCGAATCTAATCCGCGGGTTTTGAATTCTTTTCCGTTGTTAACCCAAGTTATAATGGTTTCGCACAACGCATCAGAACTACTTCCTGGCGGGATTCTCACGGCATAATCGATCAATTTCGGAAGCGTAAGTTTTTTGCTTTTGTAAATCTTCGATAAAGCATTCATAAAAGCATCAAACTGACCGTCTCCTTGCGCATTTTCTTCGATTATTTCTCCGTTTAAATTTAAAGATAAAGTCGTAGATGGGCGCATTCCTTTAGAATGAACCAGCATATAAGAGTTTATCGTAATTTTTTCTTCGTAAGTATGACTATCCAAAACATCTGAAATAATGTATGGAAGATCTTCTTTCGTTACGGTTTCTTTTTTGTCGCCCAATTCGATAATTCTTTGGGTAACCAATTTCAAATCTTCGTTGTTTAGTTTTAAACCCAATTCCTGAAGATTTTTTTCGATATTGGCTTTTCCTGAAGTTTTTCCGAGGGCGTATTTTCTTTTTCTTCCAAAACGTTCTGGAAGAAGGTCATTGAAATAAAGATTGTTTTTATTGTCTCCGTCGGCGTGAATTCCGGCAGTTTGTGTAAAAACATTATCTCCAACAATTGGTTTGTTTGCAGGAATTCTATAACCTGTAAAAGTTTCAACCAGCTTACTCACAGAATACAAAGAAGTTTCTTTTACGTTAATGTCTACTTGTGGCAGATAATCGTTGATTACGGCAACAGTACTTTCAAGCGGTGCATTTCCGGCGCGTTCTCCCATTCCGTTTACCGTTACGTGAAGTCCGTTGATTCCCGCTTTTATGGCTTCCATAACGTTGGCAACACTTAAGTCATAATCGTTATGAGCATGGAAATCAAAATGAATGCTTGGATATTTTGCTCTGATTTTTGAAATAAATTCAAAAGTTAGAGACGGAATTAAAACGCCTAAAGTGTCAGGAAGTAAAACTCTTTTAATTGGCTGAGTTGCTAAGAAATCCAAAAATTGAAAAACATAATCTGGAGAATTTCGCATTCCGTTGCTCCAGTCTTCCAGATAAACATTGGTTTCAATATTTTTTTCTTTTGCTAAAGCGATAATTTGAGCGATTTCGGAAAAATGTTGTTCCGGAGTTTTCTTTAATTGATGTGTTAAGTGATTCATTGAGCCTTTGGTCAGCAAATTCTGCACTTTAGCACCCGCTTTTTTCATCCAGTCAATTGAAACGCCTCCATCAACAAATGTTAGAACTTCAATTCTGTTAATGTATCCTTTCTCTTCAGCCCATGAAGTAATGCCTTTTACAGCCTGAAATTCTCCTTCGCTCACACGCGCCGAAGCAATTTCGATTCTATCAATATTTAATTCCTCCAGCAACAATTGCGCAATGGTCAGTTTTTCTGCAGCAGAAAATGAAACTCCTGAGGTTTGTTCACCATCACGAAGTGTCGTATCCATTATTTCAATTTTTCTTTTTTCCATATTGATATTGTAATTCTGATGTAATTTGACGCTGATTTTACGGATTCGCTTTCGCGAAGACGCTGATAAAAACGGATTTTTTTATTTGGATAAAAAATCTGCGTTACTCCGAGTTTTTGCGAAAGCAAATCAGTTTCATCCGCGTTCTATATTCTAGAAAGACCCGAGAGGTTTTGAAGCCTTTCGGGTCTAATAGACTGAATGATATTTCTATTAGTACGGAAGTTTATCAGCAAAAGCTTTAATATCTTCCTTCATGTTTTGTAAATAATCAATATCGTCAAAACCATTGATTAAGTTGTTCTTTTTGTAACCGTTAATGGCAAAAGATTCTTGCTCGCCAGTTGATAACAAAGTAATGGTTTGGTTTGGAAGATTGATTTCTAATTCTGTTTTAGGATCAGCTTCGATAGCTTTGAAAATATTAGCTAAAAATTCTGGGCTGATTTGTACTGGCAATACACCAATATTCAAACAGTTTCCTTTGAAGATATCTGCAAAGAAACTAGAAACCACAGCGCGGAATCCGTAATCGTAAACTGCCCATGCAGCGTGCTCTCTAGAAGATCCAGAACCGAAGTTTTTTCCTCCAACCAAGATTTTCCCGCTATAAGTTGGGTTGTTTAAAACGAAATCTGCTTTTGGAGTATCATCTCCGTTGTATCTCCAGTCTCTAAAAAGATTGTCTCCAAAACCTTCGCGTTTTGTAGCTTTTAAGAAACGAGCCGGGATGATTTGATCTGTATCTACGTTCTCAATTGGCAACGGAACTCCGCTGCTAGTAAGTATATTAAATTTATCGTATGCCATTTTAATTTTAGATTTTTGGATTTTAGATTTTAGATTTTCTGAAAATTGAGAATCTTTATAACCTAAAAGCGATTGTAATTGATTTTGAAATTGTTATTGCAATTGTCATTGACTTAGAACAGCTCTCTTGGGTCGGTCAATTTTCCTGTAACCGCAGCTGCAGCAGCCATAATTGGACTTGCAAGAAGCGTTCTTGAACCAGGACCTTGACGACCTTCAAAGTTTCTGTTTGAAGTACTTACTGCATATTTTCCAGCAGGAACTTTATCGTCGTTCATTGCTAAACAAGCAGAACATCCCGGCTGACGTAATACGAAACCAGCTTCAGTCAAAATATCTAAAATTCCTTCTTCTTTAATCTGAGCTTCGACAACGTGAGAACCTGGAACTAACCAAGCGGTAACATTATCTGCTTTTTTTCTTCCTTTTACAATTTCAGCAAAAGCTCTAAAATCTTCAATACGTCCGTTTGTACAGCTTCCTAAGAAAACGTAGTCGATTTGTTTTCCAATCATTACATCGTCTTCGTTGAAGCCCATGTAAGCTAAAGATTTTTTGTAAGTTTCCTCACCGCCTTCAACTTCTTTTGCACTTGGGATATGTTTTGTGATACCGATTCCCATTCCTGGGTTAGTACCATAAGTAATCATTGGTTCGATGTCTTCCGCTTTGATATTTAATTCGGCATCAAATACAGCATCTGGATCAGTTTTTAAAGTTTTCCAGTATTCAACAGCTTTTGTCCAAGCTTCTCCTTTTGGAGCGTAAAGTCTTCCTTCTAAGAAATCGAAAGTAGTTTGGTCAGGAGCAATCATACCTCCACGAGCACCCATTTCGATACTTAAATTACAAACCGTCATACGGCCTTCCATAGTCATGTTTTCAAAAACATCACCAGCATATTCAACAAAATATCCAGTTCCTCCAGAAGTAGTTAACTGAGCAATAATGTAAAGTGCAACGTCTTTTGGACCAACACCTTTACTCAATTTACCGTTTACGTTGATACGCATTTTCTTTGGTTTTGGCTGCATAATACATTGAGTAGAAAGCACCATTTCAACCTCAGATGTTCCGATACCAAAAGCAATTGCTCCAAAAGCACCGTGAGTAGACGTATGTGAATCTCCACATACAATAGTAGCACCTGGCAAAGTAATTCCGTTTTCAGGACCCACTACGTGTACAATTCCATTTTTTTGGTGACCTAATCCCCAGTGCGAAATTCCGTATTCAGCGGCATTGTCTTCAAGAGCTTTAAGCTGGTTTGCAGAAAGCGGATCCTGAACTGGTAAATGTTGGTTTATGGTTGGTGTATTGTGGTCGGCAGTTGCAAAAGTACGTTCTGGATATAATACATTAACGCCTCTTGATTTTAATCCTAAAAAAGCAACAGGACTCGTAACTTCATGAATGAAATGGCGGTCAATAAAAAACACATCTGGCCCATCTTCAATTTTACGCACAACATGTGAATCCCATACTTTGTCAAATAATGTCTTACTCATTTTTTATTTTTTTAAATTGTAATTTCTATAACCACAGCAATTTCCTGTTCATTATAATAGCAAAACAAAAGTAAAAAAAGATAAAAAAGCGTCAATTTCGATATTTCATTATATACGATACCCAAACTAATTTACAAATTGCCAAATGGCTTTTGCAAGCTAAAATTTGAAAGAAAAATGATTAAGAAATAGATTTGCTTTTTCTTTTTCGGCTTTGATTTTACCTGTTTGTTTTTTGTTTTAATAGTTTGCAAATTTATCTCAAAATCAATATAAAATATAAGAATTTGATTGAAAAAATCTAACAAATTACATAAAAATAGTAATAATTGTTAGTTTTGAAATCTTTGCTAAAAGAATGCTTTTTGAGTTTTTTAAAGCATTGAAAGGCGTTTTTTGGACATTATTTAGATTCAATAAAACATCAAAATACTACGACATCCAAGAAGTGTATTTTTATGAAATTTTGTGTTTTTTTGAAGCAAAAACTGATTTTTTGAAAGAAGTGTTTTTGAAAATTAATTCAAAGAATTTTTAAATTCTAATGGAGTAAGATTGGTTTTCTTTTTGAATAATTTGCTGAACGATTGAGGATATTCAAAACCTAGTTGATAAGCGATTTCTGCTACTGAAAGATTGGTTGTAATCAGGAAATCTTTTGACTTTTCTATTAATTTCGAATGAATATGCTGTTGTGCATTTAGTCCGGTTAAATTACGAAGCATGTCGCTGAGATAATGACTCGAAACATTAATCTGTGAAGCCAGAAATTCTACTGTTGGCAATCCTCTTTTTAAGGTTTCAGAGTTGCTGATATAATTGTCCAGCGTTTCTTCAACTTTCAATAATAAATCGTGACTGATGATTTTTCTGGTAATAAATTGGCGTTTGTAAAAACGATTGCTGTAATTCAGCAAAACATCAATATAAGAAACAATCACATCTTGGCTCATTTCATCAATTGCGGTATTGAGTTCGTTGTCGATACTTTGTAATAATCCAATAATAATTGTTTTTTCGCTGTCTGAAAGATGCAGCGCTTCATTGGTATCATAAGAAAAGAAACCATATTTTTTGATGCTTTTTCCCAAAGGATAATTCCGAATAAAATCAGGATGAAATAAAAGTGTATAGCCGCCGTATTCTGCGCCTTCTTCATTTTCAGTAAAAATTAACTGAGTTGGAGAAGCAAACATGAGTCCGCCTTCGTTGAAATCATAATAGCCTTGACCGTAGCCCATTTTTCCTTTGGTGGAAAACTTATAAGAGATCTTATAAAAATCAAGCAAAAAGGCATGATTCGCTAAATCTTCATTGATGACCAACTTTGTATTGTCTACCAAACTCACCATTGGATGAAGCGGTTTTGGCAGTCGAAGCAGATCGTGAAACTGCGATATAGAAGAGATTTTTGCCGGATTATTGTTTTTCTTTTCCATGATATAAAAGTATGAAAATTTAAAAGACTAATACCGTTCGGCTTCTTGAAACCTGAACGGTATTAGTTTGAAATGAATTATTCTCCAAAAAATTGTTTGCCAAATTCAGAACGAAAAACTTCGTCGCCTACTTCCAGTCTGCGTTTATAAAATGCTTTTGCATCTTCGCCGGCAACATATCTTAATTGGTTTTTTCCATCAGTTGCAGCTTCGTAAACAACATCAGCAATTTGCTCAGGAGTTGAAGCCATTTCAAACATAACGTCAACGCTTCCAAACATTTTATCTACCATTGTCTGATATTCAGGTTTGGCACCAGTATCTAATGAACCATGAAGAAATTCAGTTTTGATACCACCAGGAGAAACTGTTTTAATGTTTATTCCAAACGGATTTAATTCGTAAGCCATACTTTCGCTCCAGCCTTCTAAGCCCCATTTTGTTGCGTGATAAATTGATCCTAAAGGAAAAGCAATCAATCCGCCGATAGATGTTGTAGAGATAAACAAACCGCTTTTTCTTTCTCTGAAGTAAGGAATAAATGCATTCGTAACGCGAATTACTCCCAATAAATTAGTATCTAATTGTTTGGTAATTTGGGAATCAGAAAGACTCTCTAAAGGGCCAATTAATCCATAACCAGCATTGTTAAAAACGATATCAATGTCGCTTAATTCTAGTGCTTTTTTAACCGTAGATTGGATTTGATCATAATGGGTAACGTCTAACGCCAAAAGCGTAACGTTTTTTAATTGAGAAAGTTCAGTTTCTTTTTCAGGGTTTCTCATGGTTGCGATTACATTCCATCCTTTTTTGTGGAATAATTTTGCTGTTGCTTTTCCTAAACCTGATGATGCGCCTGTGATAAAAATTGTTTTCATGATTATTTGTTTTTTTAATTGTTATAATTTGATGAAGCAAAGTTCAGGATACACTGTAGTTTAAAAGTGTTCATTTTGGTCTAATGAGTATCCAAAATGAATAATTGAAGAAAAAGTTTTGAGTTTAATTATTTTAAACACATAGAAACATAGTTTTTCTTTGTCTACAAAGGCGTTTCACTTATTTAAAAGTACACATAGCTATGTGTGAAAATCTAGATTTTCTAAAATCTCTTTTTACAAAACTACAATCTATGTTTCTATGTGTTTAAAATTTTAAGTATTGCAATCGACAAGTTTTAATTAACGTTTTTGTTAACAACTTTCGCTTCTTTATTTCTCTAAAAAAAGCGTAAATTTGAATTCCTCCGATTTTTCATTTCACATTTTGTTATATTTCATGTTATCAATGGTTTGCAATGTTTGTGATTTGGAATTTGGAGTTCTAAAATTTGACTTTTTGCAACTCTATGTATTTAATATTCGATACCGAAACAACCGGATTACCAAAACGCTGGGATGCCCCAATAACCGATTCTGATAACTGGCCTCGCTGTATACAAATTGCCTGGCAGTTGCATGACGAAATGGGACAGCTTATTGAGCATCAGGATTATTTGGTAAAACCAGAAGGATTTAACATTCCGTATGATGCCGAGCGTATTCACGGAATCTCGACTGAATTGGCTGAAGCCGATGGAATCACTTTGGCCGAAGTTTTAGAGAAATTCAATATTGCTTTAAGTAAAACCAAATTCATTGTTGGACAGAATTTAGGTTTCGACGTAAATATTATGGGAGCCGAATTCCATAGAATGGGAGTAGATTCTATTATGGCTTCCATTCCGGTTCTCGATACTTGTACCGAAGTTACCGCTTCGTTATTGCAACTTCCGGGAGGTCGAGGAGGAAAATTCAAACTTCCAACTTTGACCGAATTGCATGAATATTTATTCAATGTTCCTTTTGCAGAAGCCCACAACGCAACTGCCGACGTTGAGGCCACTACGCGTTGTTTTTTAGAATTAGTTAGAAGAGAGGTTTTTACCAAAGAAGAACTAGATGTTCCTCAGGGGTATTTTAAAGATTTTCAGGAAAGAAATCCTGAGCCGTTTAAGCTTATTGGTTTAAAACATATCAATTTAAAAGCGGCTTCAGATAAAATCAGAGAACAGCTTAAAGCCTTACAAACTGAAGATAAACAAACTGTAGTTTCAGAATCTGATAAAGCCGATTTTAAAGCTGCAAAATTTGCACATTTACACAATCATACACAGTTTTCGGTACTTCAATCGACTATCGGAATTGGAAATATAGTTGCGGCTGCAGCCAAAAATGGAATGCCGGCTGTTGCCATGACCGATACAGGAAACATGATGGGAGCTTTCCATTTTGTGAGCGCCGTTATGAACCACAACAAAGCCGCTTCAGGGAAAAATAAAGCTTTGGTCGAAGCGGGTGAGGAACCAACAGAAACTGAAGTAAAACCAATTGTAGGTTGTGAATTTAATATTTGCGACAATCACTTAGATAAAAGCAAAAAAGACAACGGTTATCAGGTTGTTTTATTGGCCAAAAACAAAGCCGGATATCACAATCTGGCTAAAATGGCTTCCATTGCTTATACGGATGGATTTTATTACGTTCCAAGGATTGACAGAAAAATTGTTGAGCAATACAAGGGCGATATTATGGTCTTGTCTGGAAATTTATACGGAGAAATTCCGAGTAAAATCCTGAACATTGGTGAAAATCAGGCCGAAGAAGCTTTGATTTGGTGGAAAGAACAATTTGGAGAAGATTTTTACCTTGAAGTAATGCGTCACAATCAGGAAGATGAAAATCGTGTCAATAAAACCCTGATTGAATTTTCGCAAAAGCATAATGTCAAGCTAATTGCAACTAACAATACTTATTATTTAAATAAAGAAGATGCCAATGCACACGACATTTTATTGTGTGTAAAAGACGGTGAAAAGCAGGCAACGCCAATTGGTCGTGGCCGCGGTTATCGTTATGGACTTCCAAATCAGGAATACTATTTCAAGTCCGAAGAAGAGATGAAAAAACTCTTTGCCGATCTGCCGGAAGCCATTATCAATATTCAGGAAATTGTAGATAAGGTTGAAGGTTACTCATTGTATCGTGATGTATTGCTTCCCAAATTTGATATTCCGGAAGAATTTATGGTTCCCGAAGATGAAGAAGATGGCGGTGTACGAGGAGAAAATAAATATCTCCGACATCTGACCATGGAAGGTGCTAAAAGAAGATATGGCGAAATTACCGAATCGATTCAGGAACGTCTGGATTTTGAATTAATGACGATTTCGAATTCAGGATATCCAGGTTACTTTTTGATTGTACAGGATTTCATTGCCGAGGCGAGAAAAATGGATGTATCGGTAGGACCAGGGCGTGGTTCTGCAGCCGGATCTGCGGTTGCTTACTGTCTCGGAATTACCAATATTGACCCCATTAAATACGACTTACTTTTTGAGCGTTTTCTAAATCCTGACCGTGTATCGATGCCCGATATTGATATCGACTTTGATGACGAAGGTCGTGGCCGTGTAATGGAATACGTAATCAACAAATACGGAAAAAATCAGGTGGCACAGATTATCACTTATGGTAAAATGGCGACCAAATCGGCGATTCGTGATACCGCTCGTGTACTGGATTTACCATTATTTGAAGCTGATAGAATTGCGAAACTGATTCCGGGAATGATGCCGTCAAAATGGAATCTGGCGCGTTTTATTTCGGAGAGTGAAGAGGAAGTCAAAAAAGCTCTTCGTTCTGACGAATTTGATAATGTAAAAGAATTAATTGCCATAGCAAACGAAGGTGATTTAGCCGGAGAAACGATCCAACAGGCAAAAATTCTTGAAGGATCAATGCGTAATACAGGAATCCATGCCTGTGGGGTTATCATTACACCGTCGGATATTACGAATTATGTTCCTGTAACGACAGCAAAAGATTCCGATTTATATGTAACTCAGTTTGATAACTCCGTTGCCGAAAGTGCCGGATTGTTGAAAATGGACTTCTTGGGTCTTAAGACCCTTACGCTGATAAAAGACACCGTAAAACTTGTAAAATATAGAACGGGAATTGAGCTGAATCCTGATACTTTCCCAATCGATGACGAAGAAACGTATGCGCTTTTCCAAAGAGGTGAAACCGTTGGAATCTTCCAATATGAGTCGCCTGGGATGCAGAAATACATGAAGGATCTGAAACCAACGGTTTTTGGAGATTTAATTGCAATGAACGCCTTATATCGTCCGGGACCTTTGGAGTATATTCCGTCTTTCGTTCGAAGAAAAAATGGCGACGAAGAAATTAAATACGATTTAGATGCCTGTGCCGAATATCTTTCTGAAACCTATGGAATTACCGTTTACCAAGAGCAGGTAATGCTTTTGTCTCAGTCTTTGGCAGGATTTACAAAGGGTGAGGCCGACGTATTGCGTAAAGCGATGGGTAAGAAACAAAAAGACGTACTGGATAAAATGAAGCCGAAGTTTGTTGAACAAGCCGCAGCAAAAGGCCATGATGCCAAAATTCTGGAGAAAATCTGGAAAGACTGGGAAGCCTTTGCGAGTTACGCCTTCAACAAATCGCACTCAACTTGTTATGCCTGGATTGCATACCAAACAGCTTATTTGAAAGCGCATTATCCTGCCGAATATATGGCAGCGGTACTTTCGAATAATATGAATGATATTAAACAAGTTTCGTTTTTCATGGAAGAATGTAAACGTATGGGATTACAGGTTTTAGGTCCTTGTGTAAACGAATCATATTATAAATTTACCGTAAATGATAATTACGCTGTTCGATTCGGGATGGGAGCAATTAAAGGAGTAGGAGCCGGAGCAGTTGAAACTATCGTTGAAAACAGAAAAGACGGAAAATATAAATCGATTTTTGATTTGGCAAAACGAATTGATTTGCGTGCGGCAAACAAAAAAGCGATTGAAAATTTAGCTTTAGCAGGAGGGTTTGATTCTTTTGAAGGAACTTCAAGAGCACAGTATTTTCATGATGATGGCGATGGAATCACTTTCTACGAAAAAGCAATGCGTTACGGGTCGAAATTTCAGGAAAACGAGAATTCGTCTCAGGTAAGTTTGTTCGGAGAAACCAGCGAAGTGCAGATTGCAGAACCTGTTGTGCCTCCATGCGAAGACTGGAGCACAATGGAAAAACTGGCCAAAGAAAAAGAAGTTGTCGGAATCTATATTTCCGGACATCCGCTTGACGATTTTAGGTTTGAAATGAAATACTTCTGTAATGCTCGTTTAGAAGCGCTAAAAAGTATGAATGAATATGTTGGGAAAAACCTAACCTTTGCCGGAATTATTAATAACGTACAGCATCGTGTGGCTAAAAATGGAAAAGGCTGGGCAGCATTTAACTTAGAAGGATATGATGAAAGTTACGAGTTTAAGATTTTTGGTGAAGAATATTTGAAATTCCGCCATTTCTTAATTCAAAATAATTTTGCCTTCCTGAAAATAATGATAAAAGATGGCTGGGTTAACCATGATACAGGGAAAAAATCAGATCCAAGAATGCAGTTTGTTGAGGTAAGACAATTACAGGATATTCTAGAAGCTTTTGCAAAAAAGCTGATTCTGTTATTAGATATTAAAGATTTGCATCCCGATTTTATTCATAGATTAAGTCATTTATTCAATGAAAACAGAGGAGATAACTCAGTGAGTTTTGAAATCATGGAAATTGAAAATATAAAACGTCTGGTCGAAGTTGAAACTACCAGTGAGTTTGAAGACAATGAAGATGCCGTATTTGAAGATGTAAGTGATGATAATGAAACAACTGTTGCAGAAGCCAAAATGCAGGAAGTTAAAGAAGTAGAAGAGGTGAAAGTAGTAACCAAACTGACAATGCCAAGCAGAAGATTAAAAGTTAGGATTTGTACCGAACTACTTCAGGAATTAGAAAAAATGCAGATAAATTTTAAGCTGAACTAAATTTTAACAGTTAAAATTTGATAGAATGTGAATTTTTTTAGTTAAAAATATGCATGCATAATACTTTTTTAGTAATATTGCCCGAAATTACAACGATTTCGTTCCAAGTCTAACAATGCAAACTATAGGAATATGTTAAAATAATCTATGTTTGTATAAAAACAATTAAAATCAGAATTATGAAAAAGAACCTATTTTTATTAGGATTATTAGTTTGCTCTATGGCTACTATGGCGCAGACAGAAAAAGCAGACAAACCAGAAAGCTGGTACTTTAAATTAGGAGGATCTTATTTTAACCAAACTGCTTCAACTGAGTTTCCAGAAGTTGGAGGACAGGCACCAAACAGAGATGTATACGAAGGTAGATTAACAAATAATAAATTGGTTTCAAGAGAAAGCATTACAGGTTCTTTTGGTCAGGGTTTTAGAAGTGGAATCACTGCAGGATATCGTTTCTCTACACGTTTAGGAGTTGAGGTTGCAGCTAATTACTACATTAGTAATAGTAAGACAATGGCTCAGACAACAAATAGACTTTATGCTTATAATCAGGCTACAAACGTAGATACTTATCTAAGCTTTACTGCTGAAGGACAAATTAAAGCTTTTGACATTGCACCAGCTGTCGTAATGTTTTTAGGTGAAGCTCACGGATTTGAGCCGTATACTAAAGTTGGAGTAATTGTTCCAATTCACGGTACATTAGATATAAAAACTGATAGAGAGCTTACATCTTATTCAGGAAATAATGTGGTAGCAACAAATAATATTTATTCTAAGGATGTGGTAAAACCAAACCCAACACTTGGATTTATGGCTTCTTTAGGAACATCGTATAAATTAGGAAAACACATTTCTGCGTTTGCTGAATTAGAATACCGTAACTTTACTGTGCACGGAAAAACTAAAGAAACTACTGAATATACAGTGAATGGACAAGATGCTTTAGCAACAAGAAATACTTCACAGAGATATACAGTGTATCATGATAGATTAGATGTAAATTCTAATAATCCTTTGTTTAACCCAAATACTGCTACTACAACTGATACAACTGATACAACGAGACCAAATGACAAAATGGATGAGTTAAGCTCTTATGTTGGAATCTCTGGTTTAGGATTAACTGTAGGTTTAAAATACAGCCTATAATTTTTTTATAGAAGTTTTATAGTTTTTTGAAGAAAGGATGTTCGAGAGAATATCCTTTTTTTATCGCCAAAATTCAACTTTGAGAAAGTATGAGTTTAATTGCCTCCAGCTTTAGCTGGAGGTTAATAGGATTGAATTTAAAAAAGGCTTTAGCCGAACAAAAGTTTTTGGCTAAAGCCTTTAATATGTTTTAATTTTTATCCTCCAGCTTTAGCTGGAGGCAATTAATTATTTAGAATTTCTAAATTCTTTTAAAACTTCATCAATAACCCAGGTCGTTCTCGCTCCTGAAACTCCTTTTGATGGGGAAGCACCTTCTTTTCCTAAAAGTTCAGCAATAACCGTTTCTATAAAAGGCTGCTGAATATGAAGCGGATTTTCTATCGTAATACTTTCCTTTTCTCCATTAGTATATTGAATATGAATTGGATCATTTCCAAAAGTCGAAAACGAGATTTTACCTTTATCGCCTACAATTTCGGTATTATCATAACGCTCAAAACTTGCAAAATTCCACATTCCCGATCCGTGAATTCCGTTTTCGAATAAAAATGACATTGAAACAGCATCTTCGGCAGGATAAGCCATTAATTGAGAAGTTGCATGCCCGCGAACAGATTTTATCGGACCTAAAACAAAATCCAGAAAATCTAAAGTGTGACAGGCCAAATCAACAAAAATTCCACCGCCTGAAATATGCGGTAAAACCGTCCACGGAAGGTTAATTTCGTCATCATAGCGAGCTTCAAAAGAATGATATAAAACGCAGTTTACATGTCTAATGCTACCTAATTTTCCTTGGTCAATTATTTCTTTTATTTTTAAAAAACGCGGTAAGCCTCTTCTGTAATAAGCAACAAAAAGCGGCACATTATGTTCTTTGCAGACGCTAATCATCTCATTGCATTCTTCAAAAGTCAAAGCCATTGGTTTCTCTACATAAACAGGTTTTCCGGCTTTGGCGCATAAAATGGTATATTCTTTATGAGAAGATGGCGGCGTAGCGATATAAACAGCATCAACTTCGGGATCATTTATTAAATCTTCAGCATTCGAATACCATTTCGGGACATTATGACGTTTGGCGTAATCTTCGGCAAGTTTTGCATCTCGTCGCATAACCGCAACTAAAGCCGAATTTGGAGCTTTCTGCAAAGCCGGTCCGCTTTTTACTTCGGTTACATTTCCGCAGCCAATAATTCCCCATTTTATAATTTTCATGGTTTAAGTTTTAAGTTTCTCAAATTTAAAAGAAAATTAGCCACGAATTCACGAATTTATTTTAATCTGCATCTTAAAAATTCTGTATCGATTACACGAATTCATTTCGCGCAGATTTGAAAAGATTTAAGCAGATTTAACATAGATTTTTATTTTATTCTGCTCAATATGCAAAATCTGCGGAAGAAAAGAAAAACAAAATTTGTATAATTTTAGACAAAGAAAAAGCCACGATATTCACAAAATAAATTCGTGAATTCGTGGCTGAAAAATCTTAGTTTTTAAGTCTTATTTTTTAGGCAGAGCTTTAAAACCCATATTATAAAGTGTGAAAGCCTGAATGTCTACATTTTCCTGAATAGTAGCCGCAACAGATTTTCCTGCGCCGTGACCTGCTTTTACATCAATTCTAATTAAAACCGGATTTTCTCCTGCTTGTTTCTCCTGTAGTTCAGCAGCAAATTTAAAACTATGCGCCGGAACAACACGATCATCATGATCTCCGGTTGTAACCATTGTAGCCGGATATTTAGTGCCGCTTTTAACGTTTTGAACAGGAGAATATCCTTTTAAATATTCAAACATTTCTTTGCTGTCCTGAGCAGTTCCGTAATCATACGCCCAACCTGCACCAGCTGTAAAAGTGTGATAACGAAGCATGTCCATAACACCAACTGCAGGAAGTGCTACTTTCATTAAATCAGGGCGTTGTGTCATTGTTGCTCCCACTAACAAACCTCCGTTTGATCCTCCGCGAATCGCTAAATAATCAGATGAAGTATATTTTTGAGCAATTAGATATTCTGCAGCGGCGATAAAGTCATCAAATACATTTTGCTTTTGAAGTTTAGTTCCCGCATCGTGCCATTTTTTACCGTATTCACCGCCTCCTCTTAAATTGGCAACGGCATAAACGCCTCCGTTTTCCATCCAAACCGCATTTGAAATGCTAAAAGCAGGCGTCAAACTAATATTAAATCCGCCGTAACCATAAAGAATCGTTGGATTTTTACCGTCTAATTTTGTTCCTTTTTTATACGTAATAATCATCGGAACTTTTGTACCGTCTTTTGAAGTATAGAAAACTTGTTTAGACTCGTAATCATCACTTTTGAAATCAACTTTCGGTTTTTGATAAATTTCTGATTTTCCAGATTTTGGCTCAAAAGAAAAAATTGTTCCCGGAGTTGTGTAATTTGTAAAGCTGTAGTATAAAATCTTTTCTTCTTTTTTTGCACCAAATCCTCCGGCAGTTCCAACCGCAGGAAGTTTAATTTCACGAACTAATTTTCCGCTGTAATCGTATTGTAAAACTAATGAAACGGCATCTTTTGTATAATTTGCAAAGAAATATCCGCCGCCTGTAGACGGAGATAAAACATTCTCGGTTTCTTTAATAAAATCTTTCCAGTTTTCTTGTTTTGGATTACTGAAATCTACTGTAACTACACGTCCGTTTGGAGCATTATAATCGGTATGGATAAATAATTTTGTGCCTTCGTTTTCTATAATCGAATTATCAGTATTAAAATTATCTACAATCGTAATAATTGGACCGTTTGGTGTTTTTAGATCTTGAATATAAAGCTCGTTTCCGTAAGTAGAATTTGCTGCTGTAATGACCAGATAATGATTGTCTTCGGTAACATAACCGCCAACATATCTTCTTTTTTGATCGGCACCAAAAATCACTTTATCTTCTTTTTGAGAAGTTCCTAACTTATGAAAATACAATTTATGCTGATCTGTTTTGGCAGAAAGTTCACTTCCTTTTGGTTTATCATAACTGGAATAATAAAAACCTTCATTTCCAAGCCATGAAACACCGCTGAATTTTACATCAACCAAAGTATCTTCTAAAATTTTTTTAGACAAAGCATCAATAATAATAACTTTTCTCCAGTCGCTTCCGCCTTCAGAAATTGAATAAGCTGCTTTGTTTCCATCTTTAGAAAACTCTAAGCCACCCAGAGAAGTCGTTCCGTCTTTTGAGAAAGTATTCGGATCAAGAAAAACCTCTTCTTTGCCATTTTGGTCTTTTCTATAAACAACAGATTGATTTTGAAGTCCGTTATTTTTAGAATAATAAGTAAACTTTCCTTCTTTAGACGGAGCTCCAATTTTCTCGTAATTCCAAAGTTTTTCCATTCGTTTTTTAAGCTCTTCACGAAACGGAATTTTATCTAAATATCCATACGTTACTTCATTTTCAGCTTTCACCCAAGCGCCAGTTTCTGCAGATTTATCATCTTCCAGCCAACGATAAGGATCGCTTACTTTTGTGTCAAAATATACATCGACAGTTTCTCCTTTTTTAGTTTCCGGGTACTGAATTTTATTTTGCCCAAATGAAATTCCTGCTGTTGTAATCGCCATTAGTAGAAATGTTTTTTTCATATTTAAGTTTGTCGGTTTTAACAAAAATAGCATTTTTTGTGTCATTGTTGAATTTTTAACCGCAAAGTACGCAAGAGTTTATGCAAAGCACTCAATATTAATCTCGCAAAGGCGCAGAGACGCAAAGTTTTAAAATTTCTTTGCGACTTCGCGCCTTTGCGAGATTTTTTAAATGCCAAGCTAAAATAAAAACTTAGCGAACCTTGCGTAACACTTTGCGGTTAAATTATTTATAAGTTGAAATTAACACCCAGAACGATGTTTCTTCCAATATTTGGGATTCCGTCTGTTTTTAATCTTGAAAGGTGTGCAATGTATTTTTTGTCGAATAAATTGTTTCCGTTCAGATTAACATCAAAAGCAGTTTTTCCTAGTTTTACCGTTCCTCCAAAACCTAAATTTACTAAAGTATAACCTTTAGAAGCCGTTTCGAAACCACTTACATTATCCTGACTGAAAGTCGAAGAAACATTCAAAGAAGCAAAACCTTCGCTTAACCAGTCTTTAATATTAAATTCTGTTCTCAAGGTGTTATTCCAGTTGTTTGCAGGAATTAATGGTAAATAATCATCATTGTCTTTTTTACCTGTTACAGTTTCAAAACTAGTTTCAAAATGCAGCCAGTCTAAAGGATGTGGGTGAAAGTGTAATCCAACTTCACCACCATATAATTTGGCATTATCCTGAACATAAGCGAAAACATCATTGTCATCACGAACTTCTCCAGTTGGCGAAGTGTAGATATAATTATTTACGTGATTGTAAAATCCGTTAACGAAAAACTCAAAATGCGTGTTTTTGTATTCTAAATTCAAATCAGTCTGAACGTTTTGTTCTGTTTTTAAATCAGCATTTCCTATTTCATAACGATTTGTTCCTTCATGAACACCGTTTGAAGTCAATTCGGCTAAGTTTGGCGCTCTAAATCCTGTAGCAACATTTAAACGAAGTGTTAACGGTTCAGCCAGTTTTGTTTTATATCCTAAAGAAGCATTAAAACTGTCAAAAGATCGGTCAAGAGCCTGAAAATAGCCTTCTTCGCCTTCAGTTCCGTGAGCGTCAGAAGTAATGTTTCTGTTATCAAAACGTAATCCTGCCTGAAGAACGCTGTTATTCCATTCGTAATTGGCAGTTCCAAAAACACCAAAATCATTCGTTGTGGCATCCGGAATTAAATATTCTTCACCAGAATTTTTATTTGTCTGGTGCATTCCCTGAATACCTAAAATAGTTTCGATTTTTCCGAATTTAGGAAAGTGATATTTTAAATTATAATTCAGAGTATTCAGTTTCATATGAAGAGAAGCTTCGTTGCTGTCTTCAAATTCACTTCTGTCATTAGAAATATAACCTAAATCAACATCCAGTTTTGAGTTTTCAAAAAAGATAACATTGTTTAAACTCAACAAATGGTTGAAAATTCCCTGTCTCGGAAACTGTGTGTCTTTGCTGGAAGATTGTTCAGCGATTCCTTCCTCCGGAATTCCAATATCCAGTTTGTTGTAATTGTATCTTAAAACACTTGAAAAACTCGAATTACTATAACCAATTCCGGTTTTAAAATCGGTTTCGTTGTAACGTGAATTTGTTACGCGGTCGCCGCCAGAAATTTTATAGTCAGAATGTGTATTGTAACTTCCGCGAGCCAGAAATTTCCAGTTATCAGTAGAAGTTTTTAAACCAATAGAAGAATTACTTCCTTCTGTATTTGTAAAATATTTTTGGCTGAAATTAGCTTTAAAAGTACCGGCATCAGCAAATTTTTCAGGATTAAAGTATAAAACTCCTCCCAAAGCATCAGAACCGTACAATAGCGATGCCGGGCCTTTAATAACTTCAACACTTTCAATTCCTGCATCATTTAAACCTAAACCATGTTCGTCTCCAAATTGCTGATTTTCGATACGAACCCCTTGAGAATAAACCAAAACACGGTTTCCGCTTAATCCGCGAATAACCGGTTTTCCAATAGAAGTTCCGGTAGAAATTTGCGAAACTCCCGGAATTGTAGCCAAACCTTCGATTAAAGTCGAAGTTCCTTTTTGTTGCAAAGTTTTAATGCTTTCATGCTCGATCTTCATTACGTTTTGCGATTGTAATTTGTTAAAAGGCGTAGAAACCACAACTTCATCCATTTCTAAAATCGATTCTTCGAGCGTAACATCAATTGTATTTTGTTTTACAAGTTTGGCGATTGTTTTATTTTGAGTAGCATATCCAACATAAGAAAAAGACAGACGCAGATTTCCGTTTGGAAGATTATTTAATTCGTATTTTCCGTTTGCATCAGTTGTTGTTCCTTTGTGTAATTCCGGAGCATAAACAGAAACACCCGGTAATGGCTGGTTTTGGTTATCTGTTACAGTTCCTGAAACCGAATTTTGAGCAGAAAGCATGCCCGAAAACCCTAAAATAAGGGCAATTATGAATTTTTTCATTTGAAAATTTTGCTATAGTTAAATTGAATTTCTTCTTTTAAATGAAAAATTAACTTTAACAGAAAAGTATTCTGATCCTAATTAATAAAATAGGATTAGGAAACTCAATGTTGTTTTGAATTTATATTTAAAAAGAAAGTGGTAAGATTATTTCGAGTATTCGAAATTAAGAAACTATAAAAGCTGGGGGGCCTCGTAATAAATATGAAGTTGTTGAAACAGAATAAATCTTTTCTGAAAGCGGAAAGAAATAAGGGATTTCGCTGTCGAAAGAATGAAACTGAAAAGAAAAACTTTCTGGTGCAATGTAACTTCCAAAAGCAAAATTACATACAAAACAAACGTCATAATTATGATGCTGATGCGTTATTTCTCCACTCGGGTCATTATAATCATGATGACATTGTTTCTCTGAAAGCTGTTTTACAATATGCTCATAACTGTGTATCGACTGAAACAATATTGAGAACAATACTGTAACAGCAAAAGAGAAACTTAATATGAGCTGCTTTTTCTTCATCAGAGACAAAGGTATAAAAGATCATGCAAATACAAATTCATTTTTTGAATTCTAATGCAGATTCTTTGAAAAAAGTTCAGCAAAGGAATATTTTCTCAATCAAAAATAGAATAATTACTTTCTAATCTTATCCTGAACTAGCATTATACTATATTTGTAAGTAAAATAAATTGAATCAATCAAACGTTTATTTTCCAGAACCTCTTTTTAAATTCAAAAAATCTATGCGATTACTTTTTAGCTGTTTGTTTTTAGCTTCATTTTTTAATGTTTTTGCACAGCAAGATGCAAAACCAGAAATAAAACCTATAGTTAAAATAGATTCTTTATATAGAGAAGATCAATTTTATTTTTCTGTAACTTATAATATGTTTACAGACATTCCTCAAAAGTTCAAGCAGAATAAATTTTCACTTGGACTTTCAGGTGGTATTCTTCGGGATATGCCGGTTAATAAAACCCGAACCGTTTCTATTGCTGCAGGTTTAGGGTTGAGTTATCAAAATTACTATCAAAATTTTGCGATTTCAAAAGATGTAAATGGCGCATTGGTTTACAATGTTGCAGATGCCGGAGAAATTTCTTCAAATCGATACAGGCAATATTCTGTCGATCTTCCGATAGAATTTAGATGGAGAAATTCTACATACGAAAGCACAAAGTTTTGGAGGATTTATGCGGGTCTAAAACTAAGTTATATATTCTCAAATACTTCTATTTTAGACGATGGCGAAAATACGTATCGAATAAATAACAATGATGCAATCAATAAATTTCAATACGGACCTTATCTTTCTGCAGGTTACAACACATGGAATCTTTATTTATATTACGGTTTAAGCCCTTTGTTTAAAGACGGTGTAACAACTTCAAGCGGAGAAAAAGTTACCATGAAAACGCTGAATGCAGGATTGATTTTCTATATTTTATAGCCACAAATACAAAAATAAAACCTGCGGTAAAACGCCAATTAACAGACCAATTAAAATTTCTTTTGGCGTATGTGCATCCATTTCTAATCTGGATGAAGCTACAATTCCCGATAATAAAATTAAAAGTGCTCCCCAGTACGGATTATGCATTTGTAAATGAATATTTAATCCGATGGCAAAAATTGTAATTCCTGTAATGGCGGTCATATGAAGGCTCGCTTTAATTTTGAAAAGCGAACAAACTAAAGCTAAAATTGTACTAAACAGTGCGCCAAGAAAAAAGAAATGAAGCTCAGGATAACGCGTAATTACTATACTTCTTTTTACTAATAAAATATATAAAAAACATTGTAAAATAAGCGGAATTCTACGCTGCGCAATCTCAGGAAGCATTACTGATTTTACATGTCCCGTTGAACGTAAAAGCATAAAAAATAATATTGGGACTATAACTGTAATTACTAAGATCTGAAATAAAACGAAGTATTTTTCCTGAGTTGTAAAAATATCATCCTTACAATAAAGGTAAAATAATGTGGCATACATCGATATAAAAATCGGATGCAGGATATAGGAGAATAATGGAAGTATTTTTTTCAAAACGCTTTATTTTGTGGTATTCAACAAATATAAATGAAATATAAATAAGGATCGCAGACTGTCCAATTTTTTAAGAAAATCACAACTCTTTTGTATCTTTAATGTTTTAAATTTGACAAAAAGAAATTTCTAAATGAGCATAAATTTAAAAAGCCTTATTCCGGTTTTTAACGCCGAATGGATAGGTGCAGAATCTGATATTTTCGTTGATCATATTTCGATCGACAGCCGTTCTTTACAAAACGGATCTCAAACATTGTTTATTGCCCTTTCCGGCGTGAATAATGATGCTCATTTGTATATCTCAGAGCTTATAGAAAAAGGTGTTCAGAATTTTGTCGTTCAGTATATTCCCGAAAATGTAAAAGGAAAAGCTAATTTTTTGGTTGTAAAAAATACACTCAAAGCACTTCAGGAACTCGCAGGTTATTACCGTGATTTATTCGATTTTCCTATAATTGGTTTAACGGGAAGTAACGGAAAAACCATCGTAAAAGAATGGCTCAATTTTCTTTTAAGCCCGGATTATAATATTATCCGAAGCCCAAAAAGTTACAATTCTCAGGTTGGTGTTCCGCTTTCGGTTATTGCTATAAACGAAAAACATAATTTAGGAATTTTCGAAGCCGGAATTTCGACGGTAAACGAAATGGTTAATCTCGAAAAAATCATTAAACCTAATATTGGTGTTTTAACCAGTATTGGTTCTGCGCACGATGAAGGTTTTGAAAATCCGGAACAGAAAATCAAAGAAAAATTATTGCTTTTCAAAAAGTCAAACGTAATTATTTATCAGAAAAATGAATTGGTAGATAAATGTCTTTTGGATTTTTCTGCCGAATATAAACTAGAAAACAGAACTTTATTTTCATGGAGTTTTATCGATGCTTCTGCCGATGTTTTTATTCTGAATAAAGAAACCAAAAACGATTCAACAACAATAAAATATCAATATAAAAACGAAGTTTTCAATCTTGAAATTCCGTTTAGCGATTCTGCTTCTATAGAAAATACCATTTCATGTTTACTGGTTTTACTGCGTTTTAATTATGATTTCGAAGTGATTCAAAATCGCGTAAAATTACTTTATCCGGTCGAAATGCGTCTGGAAGTTAAAAACGGAATCCATAATTGCAGTTTAATTGACGATAGTTACAGTTCCGATTTTCAATCATTGAAAATTGCTTTAGACTTCTTGGAAAGCCAAAAAAAGAACGCTTCTAAAACGGTTATTTTATCGGATATTTTTCAAAGCGGATTTTCGAATGAAGAGTTGTATTCAAAAGTTGCTCAGTTAATTTCAGATAATAAAATTAATAGAATTATTGGAATTGGAAACACAATTTCATCTTTTGCAGATAAATTTCCAAACAGTACGATGTTTCAAAACACAGCTGAATTTATTGACGCAATCGAAAGTCTGAATTTCAATAACGAAACGATTTTAATAAAAGGGGCAAGATCATTTCAGTTTGAAGAAATCGTTTCGCTGCTTGAAGAAAAAACGCATGAAACCGTTCTCGAAATCAATCTTGACGCTATAAATCACAACTTAAATTATTTCAAATCAAAATTAGCCGACGATGTGAAAATCATGGTTATGGTTAAGGCTTTTGGTTATGGAAACGGCGGACTCGAAATTGCAAAATTACTCGAGCACAATAAAGTAAATTATTTAGGTGTGGCTTTCGCCGATGAAGGAATTTCGCTGAAAAATGGCGGAATTAAATTGCCTATTATGGTTTTGAATCCGGAATCGACCAGTTTTCCTTCGATAATTCAATACAAACTGGAGCCTGAAATTTACAGCATAAAAGGGTTAAATGCTTTTTTAAAAATTGCGAGAGAAAAGAATCTGAAAGATTTTCCTATTCATATAAAACTCGATACAGGAATGCATCGTTTAGGTTTTGAAGACAATACGATCAATGAATTAATTGCCACTTTAAAAGGAAATTCAACGGTAAAAGTTCAGAGTATTTTATCGCATTTGGCAACAAGCGACGATATGAATCATTATGATTTCGTTATCAAACAGATTAATTTATTCGAAAAATTATCGTCAAAATTAATGACGGAATTAAACATAAACCCAATTCGTCATATTTTGAATACTTCCGGAATCAGCAATTTTCCGAGTGCACAATATAATATGGTTCGTTTAGGAATTGGTTTATACGGAGTTTCTAATGATCCTTCAGAACAAAAATATCTGGAAAATGTAGGAACTCTGAAATCGATTATTTCGCAAGTCCGCACCATTCCTGCTGGCGACAGCGTAGGTTACGGACGCCGTTTTATGGCCGAAAAAGAAACCAAAATTGCCACAATTCCAATTGGTTATGCTGACGGTATTTCGAGATTATGGGGAAATCAGGTTGGATTTGTAACCATTCAAAATCAAAAAGCCTACATAGTAGGAAGCGTTTGTATGGACATGCTGATGGTTGACGTAAGTCATATTGACTGCAAAGAAGGCGATTCGGTAATTATTTTCGGCGAAAGCCCAACCGTTATCGAAATGGCTGAAGCTTTAAGAACCATTCCGTATGAAATCATGACGAGTATTTCGCAACGCGTGAAAAGGGTATTTTTTAGGTAGTTTTAAGGAATTATCAGGAAAATTGCGTATTTTCGATATTCACTTATTATAAACATAAACAAATCAGATATGGGATTTTTTTCAGAATTTAAGGCATTTGCAATGAAAGGCAACGTAGTTGATCTTGCGGTTGCAGTAATTATTGGAGCAGCTTTTGGTAAAATTGTAAGTTCATTTATTGAAGATGTTATTACTCCTTTAGTATTAAAACCTGCTTTAGATGCAGCACATCTGTCAAAAATAGAAGATTTGACGGCTTTTGGTGGAGTTAAATATGGTCTGTTTCTTTCGGCAGTAATTAACTTTATTATTGTTGCCTTTGTTTTGTTTTTGATAATTAAAGCATTAAACAGTCTTAAAAAGAAAGAAGAACCAGCTCCAAATCAACCAGCAGCACCAACTCAGGAAGAACTGCTTACCCAAATTAGAGATATTTTAAAAAATAAACAATAAAATATAATACCGCTACACTAAGTCTAACTAAACCGCTTTTGATTGAGGCGGTTTTTTTACATATTGTTTAATTTATAACATTTTGTTATTTTTTGTGAAGCGCCTTGTTTTCAGTTTTATTATAACTATTTTTGCAGAGTAAAATTAGAATAATAGATATTTAAAAATATAAATAATGAGAATTGCAGTTGTAGGTGCTACCGGAATGGTTGGCGAAGTAATGCTTAAAGTTTTAGCAGAAAGAAATTTTCCTGTTACAGAATTAATTCCTGTTGCGTCTGAAAGATCAGTAGGAAAAGAAATCGAATACAAAGGAACCAAATATAAAGTTGTAGGATTGCAAACTGCTGTAGATATGAAAGCTGATATTGCTGTTTTCTCTGCAGGAGGTGATACATCTTTAGAATGGGCTCCAAAATTTGCTGCTGCCGGAACAACTGTAATCGACAATTCATCAGCATGGAGAATGGACCCAACTAAAAAATTAGTAGTTCCTGAAATCAATGCTTCTGTATTAACAAAAGAAGATAAAATTATTGCAAACCCAAACTGTTCTACTATTCAAATGGTAATGACTTTGGCGCCTTTGCATAAAAAATACAACATCAAAAGAATTATTGTTTCGACTTATCAGTCTATCACAGGAACTGGTGTAAAAGCAGTGAAACAATTAGAAAACGAATATGCAGGAATTCAGGGTGATATGGCTTACAAATATCCAATTCACAGAAATGCAATTCCACATTGCGATAGTTTCGAAGAAAACGGATACACTAAAGAAGAAATGAAATTAGTTCGTGAAACTCAAAAAATTCTTGGTGATAACACGATCAGAGTTACAGCTACTGCAGTTCGTGTGCCAGTTGTAGGCGGACACAGCGAAGCGGTAAACGTTGAGTTTACAAATGATTTTGATGTAAACGAAGTTCGTGAAATTCTACACAATACTGATGGAGTAGTGGTGCAGGATAACTTAGATACATTTACTTACCCAATGCCATTGTATGCAGAAGGTAAAAATGAAGTTTTTGTTGGAAGAATCCGTCGTGACGAAAGCCAGCCAAACACTTTAAACATGTGGATTGTTGCCGATAACTTAAGAAAAGGCGCTGCAACTAACACAATCCAAATCGCAGAATATTTAATTCAGGCTGGTTTGGTATAATTAGAGATTAAAGAAAATTGTTATAAAGAAGAAACCGTAATTGCAGTGAGGTAATTACGGTTTTTTTGATTGTATTAAGTTTTACAATTACTTGTTCTTAACTAATTCCTTTCCACAACTCACTCCAATTTTTTGAACTAAATCTCCATTTTTTGGATTTTGTAAATCTGCAGGGCTAATATTTTGTGCTTTCATTTTAGTAATGGCACAATCGGCAAGAAAAGTTGCCTCTTTATCGCTTACACCGCTTTTTGTAAAGGTGCTTTTTAAAATAGTTTTGTATGTTTCTTCGGTTTTAGGATTCCAAGTATTTTGTTCCGAATTGAATTTAGATAGGGCTTCCTGTGCACATTGAGTTCCCATTTGTCTTACGGAGATTACAACTCCAGGTTTTTTAATATCATCTGGTTTTAAATCATTGCGTTTAATTTTTTCAAAAACACAATCAGCAATATAAATGGCTTGTTCATCTGAGAAGATTCCTTTTCCTTTAGTTTTTGCAGTTTCTGTAAACTGTTTTTTAAAATCGGCTTCTTTTTCAGGTGTCCATTCGTTTTTATTGCATGAAAATAACATGAAAGCTACCAATGTAATGCTAATGTAATTTTGGATTTTTTTCATTTTAAAATATTTTTGATTATAAAAATGAGTTGTTTAAAACGCTCAAATTTTTTGCAAAAATATTTCGAATAGATGTTTTGAATAACCGCTAAAAGATTTTTTAATAATAGAATAGGGTATTTAAAATGACTTAATATGATAGTTTTAAGACTTGTAATGGTTGTTTCAGTTTTAGTATCAAATTAGTTTTGCATTTCAGAAATATTATTTTTTTATGGAACTAAACTAAAGCCTAACAGAAAACGATTATTTGCAACAGCAATTATATATTGTTTCAAACAGTGAATTTTTTAAGAAAGAAAGAAAAAATAACAATATTGCTATTATAGTATTATTAATTATACTGGCACTATTTTTATTTTTAATAACTAAAGATCAATTCTTTATTTATGCATTTCTAATAGCAATAATTGTTTATTGTTTTGTTTCCACTCGTTATTTAAAATAGTTTTCAAGAATTCGTTTAAAAAAATATGTAGATTCTGTTTATTTAAAGAAATGCGGAATAATAACAAATATTAAATTTGAAGAAGATCATATTTTGACTTCAACCTCAATAATCGATACAAAACTTAAGTTTGTTGGATTTCAAAGTATTAGCGAAATTGAAGATTATTTTTTTATCACATTTGTAACAGATGAGAATTTTATAATTCCTAAAAAACATGTTGAAGACATTTCGGCATTGAGAAATCTTTTAAAAGAAATTGCCGAAAAAAGAAGAATCGATTTTATTTCAGAGTTAGATTGGAAGTGGAAATAAAACCTTAATTTGATTTAAATCAAAAAGTAAAAATGGATAAAAATCTAAAATACATCGTAGAAAATTACATAGTGTTTGAAGAAATAACTAAAATGGCAAATATCTCTTCAGACAAGTTGAATGAATTAATCGAAAATAAACTTGTCCCAGAGCCTTCTTATGTTATAAATTCAGATATAACAATCAGTTCTTCTTTAAATGATAGTCATAAAGTTAGTATTGAAAGAAGGTATTTTCACCCAAGTATTTTACAGCTTATTAAAGATAATGTTGAGAATCTTAATCCTGAAAAATTCAAAAGAAATTTTAAAGAAAATTTGTTGTCAACTCTTAAAAACCACGCTCACAAAACCTTTGCATACGGAAATGTTTTTGATGAAAATGGAAATATCGACAATGAAAAAATAGAAAATGCATTAGAAGAAGAGTGGAATTATTTCTTGAAAGGCGTGTACGGAATTTGCACTTTAAATAATAATGAAAACGCCATTATCGATAAAGAAATCGCAATAAAAAGAATTTTAAATTTCATTGAAAAGAAATCTAATTCTTTGACAGAAGATGAAAAAATAGAATTGCAAGAACTTAATGAAGAATTCAATAAATCAACAAGTTTATTTGCGCCATATCAAAGAGAATCAAGCAGTAGAGGCAAATATTTGGATGAGTTATTAAGAGAGTTTGATTTAGGGGACTTAATTAAATAATAAGAAAAAATATATGGATAAGCAAAAATTAAAACAACAGCTTATTAGTTTTACTATTAAAGGAGTAAAAGATTTTTTAGATAATAATCTAAACCTAGAATTCTATGCATTCGCTTACGATTGCAATGCAGAATACGCAGAAGTTAATTTGTGTTTCAATACAATGGAGGATTTCGATAAAACTCTTAATCATTATCAAAATGGAAGATTTTCTGAAAATTATAAAACTGATGAGGCTATTAATGATTTAAGATATAATACTGGAGATTGGAAATATCAATGTTTCGATTCTATCGATATTTTATCAGAAGAAGAGTTAAATAAAATATACAATGATCTTCCAGAAGACGATTACAAATCGTGGAATATTTTTGTAGAAGAATTAATGGAATTATTTTGTGAATGTTTGTTAGAATTTAGAACTTCAGAAGTTTATCATAGTATTCCAAAAACTAAAGATTTTGTTTCATTCTGTATTGATCATGATGAAGATTTTGAAGATGCAGAAGAAAGATTAAAAAGAACAGAAAATAGAAAAGCGAGAATCATTTGATTCTCGCTTTTCTATTTTTTAATATTCCGGAGCCAGTTCTAATTCCAGTCCTTCTAATTCTTCAGTAATTGGGATCTGACAACCTAAACGGCTGTTAGATTTAACATAAAACGCTTCCGAAAGCATAGCTTCTTCTTCATCTCCCATTTCTGGTAATGCAACATCATTTAGAACATAACACTGGCAGGAAGCGCACATTGCCATTCCTCCGCAGGTTCCTTCAACAGGAAGTTCGTATGCTTTGCATAACTCCATTATATTCATTGCCATATCAGTCGGAGCCTGTAATTCGTGTATAACTCCTTCTCGATCTTTAATTTTTATTAATACATCCATTTATTATGGGGATTTATTGGCAGGATTTTATAACGTGAAAAAATCCTGTATTTATAAACTAGCTTGGTTTAGTGCTAAATGCGTACTCTTTACCGTTACTTTCTTTAAGACGCATCTTTACGCCCAAAACAAAATCATTTTTTTCAAGAATTGTAATTACTGCAACGACTGAATAATAATCTCTATCAGATTGAAATGTTAATGTACCTTCGTAAGTAGAATTTAAAACTCCTTGTTTATCTGTTGTTACAGAAACTTTTCTTGGATTTAAAAACTGAGCAGAACTATAGGTTGCTTTGTTTGCAAATTTTCCTTTTCCGTCAACAAAATCATAAAGGAAATCATAATTTCCAATACTTAAAGTTCCAGGTGCATCATTCGGGTTAATCGAAAATACAATTTTTCCCGAATAGGTAAAATCCGACCATTCTTCCGCTTCACTTATCCATGCTTTGTCAACAACGACTGTTTTAATTTGCGCATAAATGCCTGACGCAAAAAACAATAGTAAAAATAGAGTGTAAAACTTCTTCATAAAATTAAGATTAAGGGTTATGTCACAAATTTAAGTTAAAAATGTAACAAATAGTTAACTAAAACTCTTAAATCTTTATGTTGTTTTTTATGAAATCCTCAAAAAACTACAAATTTACAGTAGTTTTATTGAATTTTTGCAAAAGTTATTACTTAAAGGCCTATTATTCTTGTTAATTCAGACAAATCAAAATAAGAGGATCAAGACTACTTTTTGTTACATTATATTTACCACAGTTTCAATTTGTGGTGCATATTTTTTTATAGTCGTTTCAACTCCTGCTTTAAGTGTCATCTGGTTAACGCTGCAGCTTATGCATGCACCTTCAAGACGAACTTTTACATGTTTATCATCATCTATAGAAATTAGCGAAATATCTCCGCCGTCAGACTTTAAGAATGGCCTAATCTCGTCTAAAGCCAATAAAACATTATTTGTTAATTCTTCTGTTGTCATAATATTTAATGTGTCAATTAGAAAATGCGTCAATTAGAAAATTTAAAAAATTATCTCATTATCCCATTATCTCAATTATCCTAATTTTTTTTCACTGCAGAACAGCCAGCCATTGTTGTAATTTTAATAGCTTCAGTAGCCGGAAGACTTTCATTTCTATTTACAGTTTCCTGAACGACGTTTCTCGTGATTTCTTCAAATACAGCTTCAATTGGCGATGCTGTCTGCAAAGCTGCCGGACGCCCGTAATCGCCTGCTTCACGAATAGACTGTACAATTGGAACTTCTCCTAAAAATGGAACATTTAAGTCTTCTGCAAGGTTTTTTGCTCCTTCTTGTCCAAAGATATAATATTTATTATTTGGGAGTTCTTCTGGTGTAAAGTAAGCCATGTTTTCGATAATTCCCAAAACAGGAACATTAATGTTATCCTGCATAAACATCGAAACCCCTTTTTTAGCATCGGCAAGAGCCACAGCTTGTGGAGTACTTACCACTACAGCTCCTGTAATTGGTAATGACTGCATGATAGAAAGGTGAATATCTCCAGTTCCCGGAGGTAAATCAAGAAGCATGAAATCCAATTCTCCCCAGTCTGCATCAAAAATCATTTGGTTTAAAGCTTTTGCCGCCATTGGGCCTCTCCAGATCACGGCCTGGCTTGGTGCTGTAAAAAATCCAATAGAAAGCATCTTAATTTCGTAGCTTTCAATTGGTTTCATTTTTGATTTTCCGTCAACTGTAATAGAAACCGGTTTTTCGTTTTCAACATCAAACATAATCGGCATAGAAGGACCGTAAACGTCAGCATCCAAAACGCCGACTTTAAAGCCCATTTTTGCCAACGTAACGGCAAGATTTGCAGTTACTGTTGATTTTCCAACTCCTCCTTTTCCAGAAGCTACTGCAATAATATTTTTAATTCCCGGAATTGCACGACCTTTAATTTCGGCTTTTTCAGGAGTTTCAACTTTAATATTTACTTTAATTTTTGCATCGGCAGATATTAATTCGTGAATCGTTTTTTTAATATCATCCTCAGCTCTTTTTTTGATATGCATCGCCGGCGTGTGCAATACTAAGTCAACAACAACTTCATCTCCAAAAGTAATTACGTTAGCAACCGCACCACTTTCGACCATATTTTTGCCTTCTCCGGCTATAGTGATTGTTTCTAAAGCCTTTAGAATTTCTTTTCTATCTAATTTCATTTTATTGTGCTATTATGTATGGAAAGAAATCGGTTTGAAACTTCTATGTTAATTTAAACTGATTTCAGACTGCAAAGATAACAGATTAAGTTCGGATTTAAACCCTTTTAAATTGTATTTATTGATATAGAGATTAGTCAAAATGATGAATATCGATTTTTTTAAAGCATTGAAATGAGAATAAGATACCCGAAACTTATTTTTGATGATTTCACCTGCAAAAATTCGTATGAAATTTACTGCATAAAAAATAAGAATTCTCGATTATCTTGATTAAATTTGAGTACCTCAAATCAAAGATTTCCAATTGTACAAAAAAGTATGAAAACTTATTTTTGGAGCTTCTTTATGAGTTTTCGATATTTTTTAAAATAATTTTTTGTTTAAAAATTTAAACCTTAAAAATATGCGAAATTTTACTTCTCTTATTGTAATTATTGCTTGTAGTTTTTTAATGTTTTCTTTTAATCCGACAAGCATTGCTTTTAAATCCAAGAATGATATTAAAGAATTAAAAAACGTCTTTAAATCCAAAAAAAATATTGTTTTAGGAACAGTAGACGGAGCTTCGATAAATAGCTTTTATAAAAAATATCCCAAACTCAAAAATTACCAAAAAGATGTTGAAGAGCTTTATAAAAAGAAAGAATATAAGACGATTTGGTATGATGATAAAAGTGTAAGCGAATTTGGTGCTTTACTGTATCATAAAGTAAGCCTGTTGGAAGAGCAGGGCATTAATGCCGAAATGCCTTATATGGATTTGGTTGATGATGTTTTTAATGAAAACGTTTCGAATAAACTTCCGCAGATAGATACAGAACTGCTGCTTTCTAATATGTATGTCTTTTATGCAAGTAATGTTTACTCTGGTGTCGATCCCGAAACATTAAAAAAAATTGGATGGTTTTTGCCTACAAAGACCATTTCGTACGATAGAATTTTAGATTCGTTAATGGGAGATCCAAGCCGATTGAATAAAGACGAAAATCTTCTCTTTAGCCAATATTATAAACTTCAAAATGTATTACAGAGATACCGCAATATTGAAAAAAACGGACTTTGGAAAAAAATTGAAATTGACGAAGCCAATTTTAAAGAACTAAAGCCTTTAGACAGCGGAAAAGTGATCCAGCAGATTAGGGAACGTTTGTTTGTGGTTGGCGATTTAAAAGAAGATTCTAAAAGTAAATATTATGATCAGGAAATGATGGACGCTGTTTTGAAATACAAAAAGCGTTACGGACTTAAACTGAATTATACTTTTACAAAAGAACAAATCGATCAGATGAACGAGCCAATAGGCAATAGAATCCGAACTATTATGCTGAATATGGAACGCTGTAGATGGATTCCGACGAAACTGGCAAAAGCCGATGAATATGTAATGGTAAATATTCCGTCGTTTAGACTTGTGTATGTAAAAAACGGAAAATACGATTTGGTTTCGGATGTTTTTGTGGGAACACGAATGACCGAAACGGTAATTTTTAGCGGTAATATCGACCGAATTGTTTTCAGTCCTTATTGGTACGTTCCGGCAAGTATCATAAAAAATGAATTAAAACTCAAAATGGCCGAAGACAAAAATTACCTCGCAGATCACAACATGGAATGGAACGGAGGAAATGTGAGACAAAAACCCGGACCAAATAATTCTTTAGGATTAGTCAAATTTATGTTTCCAAACCCAAATGATATTTACCTGCACGACACACCTGCAAAAAGTTTATTTGATTTTGAAAAACGTATTTTCAGCCATGGCTGCATTAATGTAAAAGATGCAAAACAACTGGCATTAGAAATTTTAAAAGACAATCCAGACTGGCCGGTAGATAAAATTAATCAAGCCATGAGCGGTGAAAAAGAAACTACCTGCATGCTCAAAAAGAAAATACCAATTTATATAGGATATTTTACGGCCTGGGTAAACGATGATGGCGAAATTGGTTTTTATCCTGATGTTTATGACCGCGATCCACGTTTAGATAAATTGCTTTATTCTGATGCTGTTGCACTTAAATAAAACGAAATCCCCGTCAGGATTCTCACATCCTGACGGGGATTCTTTAAAAAAATGGTCTACAAGTTTATTCGTATTTTAAATATTTTAAAACATCTATTTTAGTAACCTGATACGCTTTTGCCAAAACAATCAGCAGAGTAAGCATTACCAGCGAAATAAGTGCAACGGTAAACGGAACTGGCGAAATATTGATTCTAAAAGCGAAATCCTCCAGCCATTTCTGCAATAAAATATAAGCCGGAACAATACCAATTCCAAATCCCATAAAGCAGAAAAGAATATATTGTTTTGATAATTCTTTTAGTAAAACATCTGTTTCTGCACCAAGGGTTTTTCTAATTGCAATTTCTTTCAGTCTTCTTTCCATCGAAAATGATGCCAAAGCAAACAATCCGAAAATAGCAATCGTAATTACAACCAGATTCAGGATAAAAAACAAATCTTTTTGTTTGACTTGTTCCTCATAAGTTCTCGCAAAACCTTTATTTACAAACTCATAAAAGAAAGGATAATCCGGATTAACGTTTTTCTCCCAATATACTTTTAGTTTATCTAATGTTTCAGATAAATTATTTGGAGAAACTTTTACATACACATTTTGAAAATTATTCCATTTTAAAGTTTTCATGTTGATGAAAACCATTGGCGGAACTTTATTTTGAAGTCCGGTAATGTGAAAATCCTTTACAACGCCCACAACCTTAAATTTCATAATGCCTTTTTCGCCGCCCCAGCCCGAAGTTATGACCGTATTAATTGGATTTTTAAGACCCAAAGTTTTAGCCAGCGTTTCATTTATCAGCCAGTTGTCAATCGTATCTGAAGCAAATTTTGGAGACAAATCGCGGCCTTCAACAATTTTAATTTTCATCATTTTCAAAAAGTCAAAATCCATTTCGACATTTCTTGGCTGAACAAAAACACCATTGTGTGTAAAACCAGAGCTGGAATTTGTACTGTTTCCAAAAGTTCCTGCGAAAGTAGAAACCTCCTCAACTCCCGGAATTTTAAGAATTTCTTGTTTGGTAAGCTGGTATTTATCGCCTTTTTTAGCATAATCCTGATAATTAAACGGAATCCTGATAACCTGATTTCCGCTAAAACCAAGATCTTTATTCATCATATAATCAACCTGAGAATTTACAATTAGAGCTCCAATGATAAAGAAAGCCGCAATTCCGAATTGAAAAATAAGCATCGAATTTCGAATCCAGATACCGCTTTTACTTCTGGAGAAATTCCCTTTTAAAACTTTTAAAGTTTCAAAGTTTGAGATATAAATGGCAGGGAATATACCAGCAAGAATGATTACTAATCCAAAAATCAAAATAAGCTGCAGGTAAAATTCACCGCCATTCATAGTCAGGGTTTTTCTTAAAAATGTATTGTAATACGGTAAAGAAAGTTCAACAATTGCCAGGGCAAACAAAATGGACAGCGTTACAATTATAGCCGTTTCGAAAATAAACTGTGCAATAATTTGGTTTTTTGAAGCACCTACAATTTTGCGAACTCCAACTTCTTTGGCACGTTTAATAGCAGATGCCGTTGCCAGATTAATATAGTTTACCAATGATAAAACCAAAATCAGGATCGATAAACCAGCCATAATGTAAATAAGCTGTAAGTTACCTTTTCCTTCAGGGGAAGCAGATCCCGTAGTTTTTGTACCATGAAGACGCAAAGTTTTAAGCTGGTCAAGAACAACTTTTATTTCGCCATTTTCTTTAATGTATTGTTCAGGAGTCTGGCCGCTTTCTTTGGCATCTTTCAAAGTTCTGTTTACATAATTTACGTTATGTATTTTCTTTGAAACTACCGCCAGATCAGCTCCTTTTTTAATTTTAATCATTAAACCATAGCTGAAATTTCCCCAGTTATTAATATCGCCCTCGCGAATAATATCGCCAAAAACGTAATTAGGTTCAAAAGAAGAAGGTTTTACAATGCGATAAACAGATTTTACAATGTATGACTTATCGTTGTATATAATCGATTTTCCTATTGGGTCTTCATCATTAAAAAGCAGTTTTGCCTGTTCTTCGGCAATTGCTACACTGTTTTTTTCTTTTAAAATATCTTTTTTGGCTCCTTTAATAATTGGAAAAGGAAAGAAATCAAAAAAGTTATTATCAGATATCGTGATCTTTTTATCGATTACTTTTTTATTCTGATATTTTACAACAGCTTCATTGTACCAGTCGTTCATAAAGCAAATTTGCTCGATTTCAGGAATTGTAGCTTTACAAGTCTGCCCAAACGGAATTGAACTTGTCGCCCAGGTATCGCCGGTTGAACCTATTATATTTAGAACCTGATATACATTTTCTTTTTTAGGATTCCATTGGTCATAAGCGTGCTCATTATTCCAGTATAAAATAGCAAAAATCACGCTGGCAACCCCAATACTTAATCCTAAAACATTTAAAAGCGAAAACAATTTGCTTTGCTTTAAATGATAAACAAATATTTTAAACCAGTTAAAAATCATGGTATACGTTTTATAATTATGTTAGTTATTTTGGTCAAAAGGCCGGTTTTGCCTTAAAAAAGAAGATTAAAAATTTTGCAAACAAATTCTGCCAGAACCATGATTGCAGTAACAACAAAGTCTATCATTTTGTAATTATTTAGCGTCCATAAAAACATCTACATTTCTCTGATTTAGTTTTTCAGAGAATATAACTCCGTCTTTCATATGAATCGTTCTTTGCGAAAAAGAAGCATCATAATCAGAGTGGGTAACCATCAAAATTGTAGCGCCTTTGGCATGTAAATCAGTCAAAAGTTCCATTACTTCATTACCATTTTTACTGTCCAGATTTCCTGTTGGCTCATCGGCCAGAATAATTTTAGGATCATTAACCAAAGCTCTTGCCACGGCAACTCTTTGCTGCTGACCACCCGAAAGCTGCTGCGGAAAATGTTTCAATCGGTGTGAAATATTTAATTTCTCAGCAATAGCTTCAATTTTTTGTTTTCGGTCAGATGCTTTTACGTTATTGTAAAGCAAAGGCAGTTCGATATTATCATAAACAGAAAGCTCGTCGATTAAGTTGAAATTCTGGAAAATAAAACCGATATTTTCTTTACGAACAGCCGCTCTGCCTTTTTCTTTTAAACCAATCATTTCCTGGTCCAGCAATTTGTAACTTCCATCAGAAGCGCTGTCCAAAAGTCCGATTATATTCAACAAAGTCGATTTCCCACAGCCGGAAGGTCCCATAATAGTCAGGAAATCCCCTTTTTTAATTTCTAAATTAATTCCGCTTAAAGCTGCAGTTTCAACTTCTTCGGTTCTAAATACTTTGGTTAAATTTTGTATCGTAATCATAATTTTAAGGATTAGTTATTAAATACGTTTTTTGATTGATGATTGAAACCTTTTTATAATTGTGAATTGTAAGTTGTGAATTGTAAGTTGTGAATTGTAAAATGTAAGCTGTGAACTGCGACTGAACACTGCGACTGCTTACTGCGACTGAATCGAAAGTTCTTCAATATCTTTATAATCAGAGTAAGATGAAATTATCACAGATTCACCTTCTTTAAGCCCTTCCAAAACTTCGTAATACGAAGGATTTTCGCGGCCTAATTTTATATTTCGTCTCTCGGCTTTATTTCCTTTTACTACAAAAATCCATTTTCCGGCAGTTTCCTGATTAAAGCTTCCTTTTTGTACCACCAGAATTTTATTTTTCTCAGATAAAATAAGCTTCACTCCAAAACTTAAACCGTCTTGCAAAGCAATATATTCTTTAGACGCAAAAGCCAATTCTACAATAAAATGTCCGTTTTTAACTTCAGGAATAACTTTGGTAACCACAACTTCAAGAGTTTTTCCTTTAAATTCTACCTGACCTTTTAAGCCTTCATGAATTTTTTCCAGATAAAACTCATCAACATCGGCAGATAATTTGTAACCTCTTTTCGAATCAATTTTTCCAATGCTTTGACCCGCCTGAAATGTTTGTCCTAACACAGCTTCAAATGAAGTTAATCTTCCCGTTTCAGGAGCCGTAATCAAAAAGTTCTTTTTATTATTTCGTAAAATCTCAAGGCTTTTTTCCATAGTTTGAATCGAGCGGTTTATTTGCGAAATCTGAAGCTGATTCGATTGTTTTTCTTTTTGAATGCTCTGCTGAATTGTTTTTTTACGTTCTTCCTGAAAACGAAGGCTTTCCTTAAAAGTATTCCAGTCGTTTTTTGAAATCACATCTTTGGCAAACAATTTCGCATTCAAATCGTATAATCTTTTGGCATCATTATAATCATGTTCGATTAAAACCAAATCTTTGGTCAAATTCAATTCCTGATTTCTAATGTTCAGTTTCCCCGTATTCAAATTATTAATCTGTTCAATAATTGCCGTTTCCTGAGTTAGATAATTCAGTTCAGTATTTGGGTTATACAAACGCGCCAGCGACTGGCCTTTTGTAACCATTGCACCGTTTTCTACAAAAATCTCTTTTACAGATCCTCCTTCTGTAACGTTTACAAGCATTACGTTCAGTGGTTCGACTTTTGCCTGAAAAACAACAAAATCTTCAAAAAAAGCTTTTTCAACTTTATGAATAGAAATTTCTTCGGCTTTTACATTTAAACTTCTTTTTGAATTAAAAGAAAAAAACACGATTACAGCCACAGCTAAAAAAACTCCAATTGCTATTGTGAGATATCTAAATTTTCTATTTTTACGAGGAATTACCTTGTCCATTTTTTAAATAATTTACTGATAACCAATAGGTAAATACTGTGCCATAAAATTTATTTTTTGTAAAGTATTGATTTTAAAGAGACTTTAAAAACTATCCAAAAACAGAGTGTCCGATAATGAACAGTTGACCGTTCAAAATCGAACAAAAAATTGCAGCATGAGAAAAAAGCAAGCCCAAATATTAATCGTTGACGATCAGGAAGAAATTCTTTTTTCGGCAAAAATGATTCTCAAAAAACATTTTGAAACGATTTTTACGACAAACAGCCCAAAAAAAATCATTTCAATTTTGAATGAAAACGAAATAAATGTCGTTTTACTGGACATGAATTACCGAATTGGTTTTGAAGACGGACGCGAAGGAATTCATTGGCTGAAAGAAATAAAAATACTTTCGCCAAACACAATTGTGATTTTAATGACCGCTTTCGGGAAAATTGATACAGCAGTTGAAGGAATAAAAATGGGTGCTTTTGATTATGTTTTAAAACCCTGGCACAACGAAAAATTACTGGAAACAATTGATAAGGCTGTCGCCGAAAGCCGAAAAAACAGCAAAAAACCAGTTATTGAAAAAACAGAGAAACGTTATTTTGTAGGCACATCTCCCAAAATAAAACAAGCCTACGCAATTGCCGAAAAAGTAGCCAGAACCGATGCAAACGTTTTAATTTTAGGTGAAAACGGAACCGGAAAATATGTTTTTGCGGAGTTTATTCAACAAAACTCCGCGCGAAAAAACGAGCCTTTTATTCATGTCGATTTAGGATCTTTAAGTGATAATTTATTTGAAAGCGAACTTTTTGGATACGCAAAAGGCGCTTTTACAGATGCCAAAACCGATACGCCTGGTAGATTTGAAATGGCGCAGAACGGAACCATTTTTTTGGATGAAATAGGAAATATTCCGCTTCATTTACAATCAAAATTATTGCACGTTCTGCAGACTAAAACCGTTACGCGTTTGGGCGAAAGCAAGCCAAGACCTTTAAACGTGAGAATAATTTCGGCAACCAATAATGATATCAAAGCTGAGGTAAAAAGCAAAACTTTTCGGGAAGATTTGCTTTACAGAATCAATACAATGGAAATAAACCTGCCTTCTCTGCGTGAACGAAAAGATGATATTGTGCCAATGGCAAATTTTATTCTTGAAAATATTGCCGAAAAATACAATCAGGAAAACTGGCATTTCGAAGAAAACGCTGCGCCGTATTTAGAAAGATATCCGTGGAAAGGAAATGTGCGCGAAATGGAAAACAAGATTGAACGTGCCGTTATTTTAGCTGAAAACAATACTATTTCGGTAACTGATTTAGATATTCTGGATTTTGAAGATATTCAGGAAAACGATGATAATCCATTATCTGAAATGGAAAAAACAGCCATCGAAAAAGCACTTTTTAAACATCACGGAAATATCTCTAAAACCGCCGAAGAATTGGGTTTGTCCAGAGCTGCTTTATACAGAAGAATAGAAAAATACGATTTGAAGAATTAGAGAAAGAAGCAAGAGCCAAGAAGCAAGATTTTTTTTTTGCCACAGATTACACAGATTAAAAGGATTTTTTTATCTGCTTAATCTGCGTGAAAAATTAATTTTAAAGACAAAAATTAAAATCATTTTAATCTGTGTAATCTGTGGCTAAAATTAAAACTAAATGAAAAACTGGAAATTTTATAATGCTTTGTTTATTAGAGTTTTGTTTGTAATGATACTCTTTTTCTGCTGCGTTTTTCTTATTTACAAAACGTTTTATTACAACGCGCTTTTGGTTGGGTTTTTCGTTTTTTTGTTCTTGGCCGAAATGTATTTTTATGTCAAAAACCAACTGCAGTTTTACGACAGAACTTTGCTTTCAATTCTTCAAAATGATTTTTCGACCAATTTTCCCGAAGAGAATAAAAAAGACAATTTCAAAAGCCTGTATCTTTTATATGAAAATTTAAAAATTCGGCAGCAGGAACAAACGTCAAAAGAAATGATTTATCGTTCGCTTTTAAACAATATTGATACAGCGGCTTTAATTCTGGAAAAAGATAACGAAGACTGGAACATTTTTTTAATGAACGACTGCTTTTCAGATTTATTTAAAGTTCCAAAAGTCAGTCATTGGAAATATCTTAAAAATTACCTGCCATCACTTTGCAGTGAAATTGAAAAAACAGAATTCAGCGAGTTAAAATCGGCAATTTCAATAAAAATAGAAGAACAGGATTTGCAGACTTTTATGCTGCAAACATCGCATACTCAAAGTTATAACAAAGAATATTTTATTATTTTATTAGATAGTATTCAGCGTGTTATTGAGAAAAAAGAAAAAGAAGCGTGGATTAATTTGATGAAGATTATTTCGCATGAATTAATGAATTCGTTAACACCAATTCGTGCGCTTTCGCAGAATTTACTGCACATTGTTGATCAGGAAAATTTAGTAGAAGATGATTTTGATGATATTAAAAGCAGTATTTCGACCATAATAAATAGAAGCGATCATTTGCAGGTTTTTGTCGAAAATTACAGAAAACTGGCCATGCTGCCAACGCCAACCAAACAAATGACGCCAATTAACGCTTTATTCGAAGACTGCCTCCGAATTATGAGTCCGATTTTGAAAGCAGAAAATATAGAATTAATAAATGATATTCACAGTTCACGTTCAATTATGATTGACAAAAATCAAATGGAACAAGTGATTATCAATTTGATAACCAACAGTGTGTATGCCTTAAAAGAAAAAAGCGAAAAGAAAATGTATGTTTCAAGTTATACAGAAAACAATCGTTTTTTTATCACAATCGCTGACAACGGAAAAGGAATCGCTCCTGAAATTCAGGACAAAGTATTTCTTCCTTTTTTCACTACAAGAAAAGACGGCGCCGGAATTGGTTTAACGCTTTCTAAAAACATCATCGAAGCACACGGCGGCTATTTAAGCTACCAAACTGATGAAGATAAAACGAGTTTTGTGATCTGCCTGATCTAGTTTTTTGAACCATATAAGTTATATAAGTTCATATTAAGGATTACGTATAGATCTCTCGCAAAGAAAATAAAAAAAGCTTTGCGACTTCGCGACTTTGCGAGACTAAATGACAAAGTGAATCAAAGCTAAATGAACTTATATAACTTATATGGTGAAAATTTTAGTATTGAACTTCAGGCTTCCAAAAGTGTTTTTCAAAATCGACGATTTGATTGTTTACCACTTTAATACCTTCATTTTCCAGAAGCTGCTGCATTAAATTTGTTCCGTCAAAATGATGTTTTCCTGTCAAAAGTCCTTTTTGGTTTACGACTCTGTGCGCCGGAACATCGTCCATATTATGACAGGCATTCATTGCCCAGCCCACCATTCGTGCCGAACGTGCCGTACCTAAAGCCTTTGCGATTGCGCCATAAGAAGTGACTCTCCCAAACGGAATTTGTCTGGCAATTACATACACTCTTTCGAAAAAATTTTCCTCAGCCATACATTAGTTTTTTTGCCACAGATTTAACGGATTAAAATGATTTTTTTGCTTTGTCTTAAAATTTAAGTTTCCCGCAGATTTTGCAGATTTAAACAGATTATTTTTTAAAACCCTTTTAGATCTGCTAAATAAATCCGTGAAAAATATCTAACCACAAAGTAAAAATCATTTTAATCCGTATAATCTGTGGCCTATAAAATTTTACCCGAAATAATAATTCAAAATATTAAAAAGCGTCACAACGGCAACTAAACCCGTAATACTTCCAATAATAGTATTCATGTTTCGCATTAAGTAATCCGTTTTCTTTTCAATCTTTCCGAAGAAAGCAATATAGCTGTATAAGACAACAAATGATCCCAGAACCGAACCTAAAACAAACGCGAAAATAATAGTGTTTTCAAATACAAAAAGATTGTATGAAGCCAGAGTGACACTCACTACAACATAATACGGAATTGGAAAAAAGTTTAATACCGAAAGCAGCATTCCAAGAAAGAAACGGCTTTTTTTACTGCTCTTTTTAATTTTCGATTTCTTTTTGGTTTTTGGTTCTTTGGCAATAAACAAAAAATAAATGGTTAGAATCGAAAAAATAACAAACCCAACTTCACGTAAAAGTGTTACAACATCTGGCCGATTATCTATGACACGTGCAAATAAAACTGCAACATACACCTGAAAAAAGATGACCAAAACCGCTCCAATAACAAACCATAAAGCGTTCTTTTTTCCTTCTTTCAAATTTATTTTGGCTGCTGTCATGTTGATTAATCCCGGAGGAATAATCCCAATTGCGGCGGCAATAAAACCTGAAAGAATAGGAGTAAGGTATACCATTCAGTAAGTTAATCGGTTAAAAGATTCGTTTCAAAATTAAATTAGTCTTTAATTTTGAAACGAATATACGTAATTGCCTTGTTAATTTCTAAATATTGTTTTTCATAAAATGTCTGGATCGAAGTTACAACTTCCGGACTTCCTTCATTTTTGTAAACATTATGATTAGCGTATAATACCTCGTGTCCTTCTCCATGAAGAAGCCCAAGCGTATAACCGTGCATAAATTCGCTGTCGGTTTTAAGGTTTACGACACCGTCTTTTTTAAGGATTTTTTTGTACAACTTCAGGAACTCAGAATTTGTCATTCTGTGTTTTGTTCTCTTATATTTAATCTGCGGATCCGGAAAAGTAATCCAGATTTCATCTACTTCGCCTTCGGCAAAAATGTGATTGATTAATTCGATTTGAGTACGTACGAAAGCAACATTATGAAGTCCGTTTTCGACAGCAGTCTTTGCACCACGCCAGAAACGTGCGCCTTTAATATCAATACCGATAAAATTTTTGTTGGGATATTTTTCTGCTAATCCAACTGAGTATTCACCTTTCCCGCATCCTAATTCTAAAACCAGAGGATTATCATTTTTAAAGAAATCCGAATTCCATTTCCCTTTTAAAGGCATTAAATCGCCTACAACTTCTTCTCTTGTTGGTTGAAAAACGTTTTGAAATGTTTCGTTTTCTCTGAATCTTTTTAGTTTATTTTTACTTCCCACTTTTACAAAAATTTTCGGCAAAATTAAGGAATATAAACGAATCAACGGGGTGTAAACAGGGTTTTAATTTTTAGCCACTCCCGATAGCTATCGGGATCACAGATTAAAAAGATTTTTTTTACATAAATAATCTGTATAGTCCCTACGGGACAACTTCAAAGTGAGCGATATTGATTTTACCGATATTTAATCTCTACGAGATATGCTCCGTTAGGAGTTAAAGATCGGTAGAAAAAAATGTTGATTTGATGAAATGTCCCGTAGGGACTATATGTTTTAAATTGTTTGCCACGAATCCACGAATTGTATTTTTAAAATCATTCGTGAATTCGTGGCGAAAAAAAAATATTCTTAACCGTAATGTGGTTCAGTAATTGGTTTTAATTTTGGATCAAGCGTTTCATCGTGCTGCGATAAATCCAATCCGATATGTTCTGATTCTTCAGAAACACGAAGCGGAATAATGAAATTGGTTACTTTAAATAAGAAATAAGCTCCAAAAAAAGTAAATATAGAAACTAGAACCAATGCCATCATGTGGTGACCAAAAACGTTCCAGCCTCCGTGTAGTAAACTTGCATCTTCGCCATGAGCAAAAATCGCTGTTAAAATCATTCCCATAATTCCTCCAACACCGTGGCAGGCAAAAACGTCAAGCGTATCATCGAATCTTTTAGAGAAGCGGCAGTTTACAGCTGAATTTGAAACCAAAGCGGTTACAAATCCAAAAAACATACTTTCCGGTACAGAAACAAATCCCGCGGCTGGCGTAATAGCTACTAAACCAACAACGGCACCAATGCAGGCACCAAGAGCAGAAACTTTTCTTCCGTTCATTCTATCAAAGAAAATCCACGTTAACATGGCTGCTGCCGATGAAGTTGTGGTTGTTGCAAAAGCCATTGCAGCAGTTCCGTTAGCAGCAAGTGCAGATCCGGCGTTGAAACCAAACCATCCGAACCATAACATTCCTGTTCCTAATAACACAAACGGAATGTTTGTTGGAATATGCTGACTGTTTTTTCTTTTCCCTAAAACTAAAACTCCCGCCAGAGCTGCAAAACCAGAACTCATATGGACAACAGTTCCTCCGGCGAAATCTTTAACTCCAAAATAACTTCCTAAAACACCCGTTGGATACCAAACCGCGTGACATAATGGAGCATATATAAAAATGGTAAATAAACTAATGAAAACTAAATAAGAGATAAAACGAACACGCTCTGCAAACGAACCCGTAATAATTGCCGGACAGATAATCGCAAATTTCATTTGAAATAAAGCAAAAAGCATAAACGGAATCGTACTTGCCAATTGTTTATGAGGCAAAACGCCCACATAATCCATAAAAGCAAAAGTTGTTGGATTTCCGAAAAAACTATAAAAATGATCTCCTGAACCAAAGCCAACCGGTTCGCCAAACGCCAGACTAAAAGCGACCACAACCCATAAAAGTGTAACAACACCTAAACAGATAAAACTTTGCAACATGGTAGAAATTACGTTTTTACGGCCCACCATTCCGCCGTAAAAAAACGATAATCCCGGTGTCATAATTAATACTAAACAACTTGAAGTAAGCATCCAGGCAACATCTGCTGGTACAATGTGATCTGTAGTTCCAAATTCTGATAAAACATAATTATTTTCTGTTACTGTTGGCCAAAATGCACCAATAGTACAAACAACACTTATCATAATGAAGGAAATAATCCAGCGTTTTTCTATTTTCATTTTTCAAATACTTAATTGAACCCTATTTTTTTTGGGGTCAAAGTTAAAAAAAATTAAATATTCTGATTTTAAGGGCTGTTAAAATAGCGGGTGCATTTTTATTTTAAATAAATTTATAAAATACACCCTGTTTTTTTGATACTATTTTATTTTGACACCCTAAATTACGCCCAATTTTGTCAATTACATTATAATTAATTTAATATTTTAACTAGTAAAGTGTTTAAAAAGTTATGTATATAAGAATAAAGTTGAAAAATGTTTATTTTTTTTGAAGCTTCGCAATCAAAGCGTCTTCAATTGGGGCTTTTAGCTTTGTTACTGCATCAACCTCATCATTCGGAATGGTCATTGATAAAACATAATGCTGAATTTTCCATTCTTTACCAACTTTTACCAAAACTCCTGAACCGCGGCAGATTTTCATTTGCGTATCCAGCAATTCATCAAACCAGGCTGTTTTTCCAGATTTGTCAAAAAAGATATTACGTTCTAAGGCTTTAAAATTCCAGGTTGTTCCTTTGTCGAAAAATGGTTTTGCCCAAACTGAAAATTCTTTTTTAGTCCAGTTTTCGGTTGCGTCAGTTCCAATATAAATAGCATCATCTGCCAAAGCAGAAAAATAAGCATCAAATTTTACTTCGGCAGCGGCTTTGTGCCAAGCATCAAGCGTTTGATTGATTTTGTCTTTGTCGGTTTGAGCATTTGCAAAAGAAGCGACGAATAATAACAGTAAAAGTGTTTTTTTCATGAGAGATTGTATTTGAGTTTAAAGATAAGGATTTTTTGATGGCACACGGATTTTACAGATCTAAACAGATTAAACGCAGGTAAATTTTAAAAAATCTGCCTAATCTGCGAAATCTGCGTGCAAAAAACTTTACAGTATTGCAAGACCCGAAACTTAAATTATCTTAAATAACTTATTATGGTTTAATCTCAAAAAACGAGTATATTTGAGAGCTTTTTAAATATCCCAAATTATGAATCCAAAAATCCTACTAAGTTCACTCATTATAACCTCGTTATTTTTTGTTTCCTGCAAAAAAGAATTAGAGCCGCAAGAAACCACAGCAACATCTGAATTGGTAAGACTTGGACTGGCAAAAGATACTACAAAAAAACCTTCAATAGTGCAGCAGCAGACTCAGACTTCAGCAGCAAACCCAAATACAGTTTTAAGTGATAATAAGGGATTAAATCCGGCTCACGGACAACCGGGACACCGCTGCGATATTGCTGTTGGAGCACCTTTGAATTCTGCACCAACACAGCAGGTTCAACAAGTACAGCAAGTTCAGGCGCAACCGGGACAAACAGTACAAGTAAATCCGAATCAAAAAAATGTGGTTACCACTACAGTTGCTGCGCCGGTAAAAGTTGGAAAAGGAATGAATCCGTCGCACGGACAGCCGGGACACAGATGTGATATTCCGGTTGGAGCGCCTTTAAATTCTCCGGTTGCCAAAACTACAACAACAGCTTCAACACCACAAAGCGGAACAATGACACAGAATGTTACCGTTCCTGCGCCTTCATCAAATCCGGTTCCTGCTTTATTAAGTACAGATGCCAACAAAACAGTTGCAGAAGGAATGAATCCGCCACACGGACAACCGGGACATCGCTGTGATATCGCTGTTGGAGCACCTCTGCCAAAATCATAAAAAAATTAAACCATATAAATTATCTTATATAACTTATATGGTTTAAAAAAACTTAATCTATATATTTTTAGTGTGCTTTCAATTTTTCGAAAGTTGTAGTAAGTGTTTTTTTAGCTTTACTCAAAGCACCGTTAAAAGCTTTTTCAAGAGTTTCAGCGTGTTCTGTTACAGTGATTGGCTGTAATTTTGCGGTACGAACTTCAAGAACACATTTTTTATCATTTAGGCTGAATTTCTCGCCGTTTTCATCTCCAAAATGTACTTCGATTCTTGTGATTTTATCTTCAAAACGCGCTAAGCCTTTTTCTAATTCTTCAGAGAAATAATTTTCTAATCTTTGGTGTCCTTCGATGTTTTTATCGGTATTGATTTGAATTTTCATAACGGATTCTATTTAATGATTGTTTCTCAAATCTATTTCTTTTAGAAGGAAAAGCCAAGCGAGTTAAGGAAACATTATGAAATTTTTAGGGTTAAATTTTAATTTCTGAGAAAGGTAAATCGCGCTGCAAATGCTGTATCAGCAAACAAACTAATTTGTAAGAAATTCAAATTATCGGCTCAGATTTTTTGATATCTTTGCAGTCCTAAACTTCAAATTATAAACACAAAAAATCTTCTTGCCCATGCGGTATGCTGGCGGTATTGGAAACAACTGCAACGCGTATTTGAAGGCGTAGGACAGCTAACCCGTATGGGTTTTATATTCCCTAAACTTCAAATAGATGAGTGTAAACACCCTTTCGAAAGAAACCGAATTGCGGTTAAATGAATTTTTCAATCAGGCGACAGATCCTAAAAGTTTCGCAAAAGCAATTCGAAAAGTAAATTATCTTCTTGCTATGTCTCTAATGCGAGAATGCGAAACCCTGCAAATCGATCCAAAATCAGTTGAACAAGGTTATTTCTGGCTGAATGAGTTAGCCGAGATTTTGAACCCTTATTTTGAGGTTGAGAATTAAGAAAATATGAAAAGCCACTGATGAAGTGGCTTTTTTTCTAAAAATTATTTATTTGTTAAAAATCGTGTCTAAATGATACTGGAGAAATGCTTTTCCTGGAAGGATTTTGGCAGATGATATCTTTTGATTTTCAATCAAATTAAAATATCTGTTATAGAATTCTGTTTCTTTTTTCTTTTTAAGTGTATCAGAAAATATTATTTCATGATTTGTATTTATTCCAATCAAACCTCTATCAAAGGCTTTGTCATAAAGTACAGAAAGGCAAATACCGTTTTCTATATTTAATCTTTCATTTTCGTTTTTGGACCATGGAACTATATGACTAGCATGTAATAATTCAGGAATATCAATTCCTGTAATAGCACATTTATTAGAATAATTGTTAAGAACCATTTTTCTAAAAAGACATTGATTTACTCTAGTTTTTATTTCACGTATAACTGTTTCTCCTTGTAAATCTTTTAAGTCAAAAAGAATAGGTTCATATTTATCATTAATAGATGTATTTTCTTTTGTTGCAAGAATTTCTTCACTTTGAAATAATAATTCTTCTCTATTGTTGTGAAATTCATCCCAAATAGGTTTTACTTGATTCATTCCATTTTTTAAACCTTTAACACCTCTTTGTTGGTGAAATGGATCCACACTAGCAAAATTACTTAGTCTCATAGATATTGAACCGGGACTTCTATTTATAAGACTGCCCAATTTAATTACATCTGGGTTTTGATCATGTACTTTTCCATATTCGATTGTCAAATATAGATTTAAGGCAACGATTAATTCGTCTCGTGTCCAAAGTCTAGGTTTGGATTTTGGTTGTGGCATTTATAATTTGTTTTCAGTAAATATAAATATTCTAAAATTACTTTTGAAAACAATTGAATTTGTAATTAAGAAAAAGATAATGAGTTGTTTCTGCATAGAAAATTGTCAATCTTTGTCGATTCTCTAGTGAGATTCCTTCGTTCCTCGGAATGACAAAAGGAAGAACTTTACTTCTCCTTCTTCCCCCACTTAATCTTCATTTTTCCACCATCATCAACAGCAAGTAAATGCAGCACAAAACCACGTTCACGAACCGCATCACGTTCGGCTTTGCTGGCTAGTTTGGCGTCATTTTTAGAATTTCTTAGTGGAATTGTCAGGGCGAGATTGGTTCCTCGGCCGAAAGAATAAATTCCGTCAACATCGATGTTTAGGACGCTTGAACTTATGGTTAAATTATTCACGTCAATTTGCTCTCCGCGCATGTTGAGGTTTCCGGATAAATCGCTGAAAGTTATATTTTTAACATCACGAAAAGGAAAAGCAAATTTGCCCACTTTTACAATCGGCTCAAAATTGAGCAATGCACCTTGATTGACTTTGAAATTGAGTTTCCCGTGCATTGAATTGGTGATTAATTCACCTCGGCTGTTGATAAATCCGCTTACGTTTGCAGTGCTGGTTAATCTTCCTTTTATGTTATTTGGATTAAAAGATGTGATTCCGAAGTTGTTGAACGATCTTAAAAAACTGGCAATATCAACTCGGTTTACCTGTGCGTTTGAACTGAAAGCATAGTTTTTTCCGTTTGGTAAAACTTCGCTGTTAAAAGTTATGCTTCCGCCAGAAGTTTGGAGCGAACCATTTTTTATGACCAATTTAGAATCCAGCATTGAAATTGTTGCTTTTGTATTTGTTGCTGTCAGTTTATTGTAATTGATTTTGTCTGCTTTAATATCAATAACTACAACACATTTATCGATCACATTTCGCAGATGATTAGAAATCGTTGTTCTTTTATTGTTTTTAAGTACGGTTTTCTTTTTTTGAGAAGAAGCCAAAACACCTAGAAATTGTTTCAAATCAATATTTGGACAATAAATTTTCCAGTTTACAATCATTTTTTCGGGAACGTCGTAATATAGGTTTAGGAAATTATCAATTTTTCCTTCTACAAAAATTGTATTCTTTTTATGTTTGTAAGCGATTTGTTTAATGAGTAAAGCTTTCTCGGTAAAATCGAGATGAATATTGGTTTTTACGGCATGAACATTTTTAGGAATATAATGAAACGAAGCATTGTCGACATCAATATTTCCGATAAATCTGGGTTTGTTAATGTACAAATCGACAATATCAAACTGAAATTTTAAGTTGGCTTTTGCATGACCTTCTTCAAAATGAATCCACTTTTCGTTGCTTACTTCGTTTAATCTTTCGATATCAAAATCAGAACTTACGTTTCCGGTTGCGATTGGTTTTTCGAGATTGCTGATAACAACTTGCGGAATGGAAAGCGGAATATTTTCATATTCTCCCGAAAATCGGGTTAAAATTACAGCCGAATTTGGATCGTTAAATCCGTCTTTTGGTTTAAAATTATTCGTAAAAATTCCTCTGAAATTGCATTTATCAATTTGTCCATCAGGAATCGTGAGTTTGTTGTTTTTGGCTACAGCCTGAACCACAATTTTAGGATCATCGTGCACATTCAAATCACCTTTTAGGTCGCAGTTTACATCGATTGGTTTTTTCAAATCAAACCGATTCAGTTTTGAACTAATATTTCCGGATAATAAATGAGAAGCATTGCTCCATAAAATGCGCGTATTAATATTGATTCCGAAAAGAGAATTGCTTTTGCCAACATGGAAATAAGCCACAATATCAAAGGAATCAGAACCAATTTTTAAGTTTTTGGTCGAAACATCAATCTTTTGTTTGTCGGCGTGATATGTAACAGACAAAGTTCCTTTGAGTTCTTTTTCTTTGGCAAAACTTCCGTGAACGGTATTAAAAGCTAAGCTGTTTATTTGAGTATTGATAAACAAATCGGTATTCCAGTCGTCTTCGTCGTAATCGACTTTTGATTTTAAGCTGTGAACATCAAAATCAAATAATTTATTTCCAAGCTGATTATCTATAATAATATGAACATCGCTGAGGTCGATTTCGTCAATTGTAGTTTCTGGTTTTGATTTGTTTTCGGGAGATTTTTTCTTTTTCGCTTTAAAAATATTTGAGTTTGTGTAGCCGTCTTTGGTTTTATAAATGTAAATATCGGCGTCGTTAATCAGGATTTTATGAATGTTGACTTCTTTTTGGAGTAAACTCCAAACGTTTAAACGAGCTTCGATTTCCTGCGCTTTTAGTAAAGTATGATGGTGCGTATTCCATTTGTTGTCTTTGAGTTCAACACCTTTTAAAGCCAAAGTAAAATTGGGAAAACCGGTTAAAAACTTATACTGAAAATCGCCAATATGAAACTTTCCTTTTATGTTTTCATTAATCTTGGTATTGATTTTAGCAATAATTTCGGTTTTATTCTGATTGAAGTAAATCGATAACCCTCCACAGGCTAATAAAAGCAATCCAATTAGTATCAGAATAAAAATACCAAAACGTCTGGCATATTTTTTAAAATGAACCGACTGGAAAAATGTTTTTATTTGAAGTAAAGTTTCCTTCATGTTGTGGATTTTCAGGATGATTAAAGGTAAGAATAAAAAACGGTTTTCTTTTACAGCATGATTAGAGCTTGTAAATAAAGCACATGGAAATAGTATAATAATTGACGATGCATTTATAATCAAAACTAATTTGGGAATGGTGTATGATTTGTTTTTAATTTCTAACTTTGTACCTCAGTTCTGAAAGTATTTAAAAAGTCTCCCCGAGATATGAGCTGAGAATAACTTTAAAGAAAAATAATTATGGCATTAGCAATAACAGATGCTACTTTTGACGAAGTAGTTTTAAAATCAGATAAACCAGTAATGGTAGATTTTTGGGCAGCATGGTGCGGTCCTTGTAGAATGGTTGGTCCAATCATTGACCAATTAAGCGAAGAATATGCAGGTAAAGTTGTGGTTGGTAAAGTAGATGTAGATGCTAACCAGGAATTTGCTGCTAAATATGGTGTGCGTAACATACCAACCGTTTTGGTGTTTCAAAATGGTGAAGTAGTAGGAAAACAAGTAGGAGTTGCTCCGAAACAAGCCTACGCTGACAGCTTAGACGCTTTGTTGTAATCGTAAGATTATGATTTATATAAAAAAGGCCTGATTTTTTCAGGCCTTTTTTATTTGGAGAAAGCACCGTTTTTTCTAAACACATAGAGACATAGTTTTTGTAAACTCAATAAAAGGCATTTCATTTTGTTTAAACAAAACATGGAGCTATGTGTATTAAAAACAAGTGAAACGTCTATATACAAAGAAAAACTATGTCTCTATGTGTGTAAAAACAATAGTAAAAGTCGTTCCGAAATCTGGTTTTGAACAAACTTCTATTTTACAATTAATAGCGTTTGCCAAATCACGAATTAAATGCAGTCCTAATCCGGTTTTGATACCGATGACTTCCGAATCGTCGTAAAGGGCTTTGAATTTTTCCTGATTTCCTCCGGCGCCATTATCGGTTATGGAAAGAAAGGTTTGATTGTTTTCCAGCCAGGCTTTCCAGATTATTTTGGGATTTTGTCTTTTTTCAAGTGCTTTTATAGCATTTCCCGTTAAATTTCGGATGATGGTTTTTAGATAATTTTCATCTGTATTTAGAATTAGATTTTCTGGATTTTCAAATGAAATTTCGATGTTTTCAATTCCTGAAAAATGTTTTTGAGTATCCTGAAATATTTCTTCAACTGGAATTTCTTTAAAATGAGGTTTGAAGTTTTCCATTTGGCCTTTACTCCAAAGCAGAATATCTTCCATAGAAGATAATAAATTCTCTGCTCCCGAAATGATTTTGGTCTGCATTCTGGCCGCAGTTTCTTCGTCTATTAATTCAGGATTTTCTTTTTGAAGATGTAAAAAGTGAATCAAATTTGAAATTGGACTTCTTAAATCGTGATTTAAAATACTGAAAAACCTCGCTTTAATTTTATTGGCTTCATCCAGTTCCTGATTTAAAAGCTGCAATTTTTGGTTTGTTTTTTTTCTGTTTTGATTTTGCCTAAACAATAATAATCCAATAATTCCAACCAAAGCTAATCCTGAAATTAAATAAATACGCTGTTTTTTTGCTTCCTCAATCTGAATGTTTTTTATCGTGTTCTCGGTAGAAAGATTTTTAATTTTCTGCTGTTTGGTTTTATTCTGATAACGAGCTTCGGCATTGGCAATATTTTGTTTTGCAGATTCCTGCATCATTTCGTCATTATATTTGCTATAGATTTCGTTATAATGAAATGCTTCTTCCCAAAGTCCAAGTGCGGCATAACTTTGCGATAGTTTTTTATTTATCGTAACATAGAATTCTTTATCGTACGTAAGTGCTTTTACAGAGGCTTTTTTCAGCGTTTCAATAGCATTTTTATAATCTCTTTTTTCATATAAAACCCTTCCCATAATGGTGTTGGCCTCCATCAGGATTTCTTCATCCGTAGATTTTTGCCCAAACAAAACCGCTTTTTTAGCATAATAATAAGCTGTATTCGTCTGACCTTTATCGGCATAAAACTTAGACATGCTTTGGTTGGCAAAACTCAAATTAAGAAACAAAGAATCTTTTATAGTTGGATAAGTATAAATTAACTTATAATACTTTTTTACGCTGTCGGTTTTTTTCTGCGCAGCAAAACACTGCATATAATAATTGCATGAAAACGCACTTATATAAGGAGAGGTTTTAATATAAGGCTTAGCTTCATTGAGATATTCAATTGCTTTATCAAATTGCTTCATTTTGACATAAGCACTTGCAATCTGACAATACGAAACGCCAATATTTTCAGTATTTGCCACGCTTTTTACGAGCAATTTTTTATAATTAATCGCTTTTAATTGATAATTAATAAAATTCTCATATTCAGAATAGTCAAGATAATATTCACCTAAACTTCCATTTAAAACGGCCTGTGTATAAGTATTTTTGGTAGTATCAAGTACTTGTTTGATATAGGCTATTAATTGTTTTCTTTTTGAAATTTCATTAAGAGCATAATAGGCATAATTAAGGCGCATTAAAGCCGAGGTTTCGTTTTTAAGATGTTTTACCTTTTGAGCATATTTCAAGGCAAGTTCATAATTGTCTGCGGCTTTTCTGCTTTGATTATTGTTGAATTCGTATGCATTTCCTTTTAAAAAATAAAACCTTGACTTGTAAGCCAGATGATCTCCGGAAAGTTCAATGCCTTTTTGTGAAACAACTAGCAGTTTTGGATAATCTTCTAAATCTAAAATTTCATTGGTATATTTCAGCCACGCTTTAAGTTTTTCGTTTCTTGTTTTAAGTCTTGCCAAATTAGGTTCCTGCTGCGCAAAAACAGAAATACTGACGAGTAAAAACAAAAAACAGACTTTCTTCATCTAAATCAGGTTTAAGTTTTCTTTGTAACTTCTTCCAACCGGAATGGTTACATTATTATTTAAAATGATTTCCGTTGAGTTCATCTTCTGAATAAACTGTTTCTGAACCGCATAACTTCTGTGAATTCTGATAAACGATTGAAAATGATCTTCTTTTAAAAGATTTCCAATGCTCGACAAAACGCAATGTCTTTTTTTATCGGTAATAATTAAAGTATAATCTTTTAAGGCTTCAAGGTATAAAATTTCGTGAAGTTTGACTTTAGTCTGATCATGGCCTTCTTTTATATAAATAGTATCACCGCCAATGCTGGCTTCAAAAAGAGAGGCTTTGAGCTTGATTTCCATAAACTCTTCAATACGGTTTACGGTTTGGGTGAAACGATCCAGTTTTAAAGGTTTTACAATAAAATCCAGCGTTTCAATCTGAAAACTTTCAACGGCATGTTCGGGATGCGCCGTAATAAAAACACAAACCGGAATTTCCAGAGCTTGTTTTCTGAATTCGATACCGTTTAAATCCGGCATATCAATATCCAGAAATAAAATATCTACTTTTTTTTCTTCGATAAAGGGAAGCGCATCTTCGGCAGAATCAAAAACACCTAAAATATCCAGAATCGGGAATTTTTTAGCAAAAGACAACACGGTAAGTCTGTCAATTTCGTCGTCATCAACAATAATACAAGTGTATTTTTTCATCATTCAAACTATATTTATGTCGTCTGTCTATTTAAAATGTTGTTTGTCTATTCGCTGTTTTTGCCCAGGTTTTATTGACGCAAATTTGTCTCGTAATTAATTCATGAGCTGAATATAACTATCCCTGACAGCTTTAGGATTTCTACAAAAATAATGTTATTGAATTAAATAAGAATCATTTGACCAATTTAAAACTAAAATTATTATGAAATTTTCTAAAACCTTTTTTTCGATTTTTTTACTAGCAATTTTTACAATTTCATGTAGCAGCGATGACGGAAAAGACGGCATTGACGGAGTAGATGGCGCACCAGGTGCAACAGGACCAGCGGGAGCAACAGGAACAGCAAATGTTATTTACAGCGCCTGGATGACAGCTCCTGCAGCAACTGCAGAAACTATTGATGGTACTTCTGGATTATCTACGACTATTAATGCTCCTGAATTATCAGCAGATATTGTGGCCAAAGGAACTGTATTGGTTTATATGTCTTTTGGATCAGGTGTTTACACACTGCCTTATACATCAACAGCAGGAGGGTCTGTTAATACAATTACAGCAATCACAAGCGTACAAAAAATTAAGCTTTTCAGATTTAAACACGCTGCAGATGGAACTACGGTAAACCTTCCAACTTCACTTAACTGGCGTTATATTTTGATTCCTGGCGGAGTTCAGGCGACAGCAAAAGCTGCAAAATTAGATTATTCTAAAATGAGCTACGAAGAAGTTTGTGCACGTTTAAATATTCAGCCGTAATTATTGAAAATTAAAATTTATTCAACCAAATAAGATATTATGAAAACTTTTAAAATACTTTTTGCCATTTTATCAGCATCAATTTTAACCGTTTCTTGCAGCAGTAATGATGACGATAAAGACAATTCTCCAAAATTTGAAACAGAAAACCCGCTTGCGGTTTATTATACTCAAACCGGATTTAATACTGTTAGTAATTTTGTAAACTCTGGAGATTACGAATTCGGATTGGCTTTTACACCAACTGTAAAAGGAAATATTAAAGCCATTACGTTAAAACTGCCTGCGACAAACTCTGCAGTGCGTGTAACGATTTGGGACTATACAACAAAAACAGTATTGCGTTCTGAGACTGTAAATGTTGCCACAGCAGATGTTCAGGTTACTAAAGAAATCAGTGTTTTGGCTCTTGAAAAAGACAAAAAATACATGATTACAATGAATTCTAACGATTGGTATAAAAAGAACAAAGCAGATCTAACCAATACTGTTTACCCAATTGTTGCCGGAAATATTACATTTAATGAATATAGATGGATAAGCGGAACATCACAAACTTTCCCAACCAATGTTTCTTCAAATTACAATGCAGGAGATTTAAGTTTTGATTTCCAACAAACTGAATAATTTTATTTTTGGATAGTTTAATTAGTGAGTTTGTAAAAAGGTTTGGCAGTCGTCAAACCTTTTTTTATTTTTAACGAATCTCATATCTTTTAAAAAATGAAAATCCTACACATTTTTCTTTGTTTTATTATATTGATTCCGAATGTCTTTTCTCAGTCAAAAGAAAAAGAAAGTGCATTTTTGGAAAATGGAGTTTCAGAAGAATTAGCTCATTTCCGTAAAAAACAAATTTCAGGTCTTCAATATGAATTGTCTTTTGAAATCCCAAATCAAAAAGAGGAAAACATCAATTCTCATTTAAATATAAATTTGAATCTGTCTGATTTGAGTCAGCCTTTACTTTTAGATTTTAAAGAGAAATCTTCGAACATACAATCAATTGAAGTAAACGAAAAAAGTATTCAAATTGTTCATGAAAAAGGACACATTGTAATTGCTTCCTCTGATTTAATTTCAGGAAAAAATACCATTTCAATTTCCTTCATCGCAGGCAATTTATCTTTAAATAGAAACGATGATTTTCTCTATACACTTTTAGTTCCGGATCGCGCGAGTACTTTATTTCCATGTTTTGATCAGCCGGATATAAAAGCATCTTATAAATTAAGTCTTTCCGTGCCAAATGATTGGGAAGTTTTGGCTGGAGCCGATGTGAAATCCAAAACTGAAAAAGGTGATTTTACGAATTATACTTTTGAAGAATCAAACAAAATGAGTACATACTTATTCTCTTTTGTTGCCGGAAAATTTAAAAGTGTTACACAAAAACCAGGTTTAGAAATGACGATGTTATATCGCGAAAATAATCCTGAAAAAATAAAAACAAGTACCGATACGATTTTTGAACTCCATCAGCAATCTTTAGATTTTCTTGAAAAATATACCAATTATAAATTTCCGTTTCAAAAACTGGATTTCGCAGCAATTCCGGTTTTTCAATATGGTGGAATGGAACACGTAGGTGCTATTCAATACAGAGAATCAACTTTATTTCTGGACAACAGCGCAACAGACAGTGAGAAATTAAATCGAGCTAAACTCATTGCACACGAGACATCACACATGTGGTTTGGCGATTTGGTAACAATGAAATGGTTTGACGATGTCTGGATGAAAGAAGTTTTTGCCAATTTCATGGCCGATAAAATTATGAATCCAATTTTCCCAAAAGTCAATCATAATCTTCAGTTTTTTACAGCGCATTATGGCAGCGCTTTCGCGGAAGACCGATCTTTGGGCACACATCCGATAAAACAGCATTTAGAAAATTTAAAAGATGCCGGATCACTTTACGGAGCAATTATTTACAATAAAGCGCCAATAATGATGCGTCAGCTCGAAGCTTCAATGGGAAAAGAAGCTTTTCAAAAAGGAATCGAAAAATACATTAAAAAATACGCCAACGACAATGCCGACTGGAATAATCTCGTAGAAATTCTTAATGCTGAAACGCCGCTCGATATGAAAAAATGGAGTGAAGTCTGGGTCAATAAATCAGGAAGAGCCATTTTTACAGATAAAATAGAATATAATTCTAAAAGTCAAATTAAAAAGTTTGAAATTCAACAGAAAGCCGAAGATAAATCCAATAATATCTGGCCTCAGGTTTTTCAGATTGGTTTGGTTTATGATGATAATGTGAAGGTTTTAAACGTAAACATCAAAGACAAAAACAGTATTTTAAAAGAAGCCGCCGGACTTGAAAAACCAAACACGATTATTTACAATTACAATGGTTTTGGATATGGTGTTTTTCCGCTTGACGGCAATAATTTAGATTACATTTCTACTTTAAAAGATGATACAGCCAGAGCATCTGCTTATAGTAATCTTTACGAAAATATGCTCATTGGAAATGTTTCTCCAGATGAAGCATTTAATTGTTTTTTTAAAGGAATTCAGTTTGAAGAAAATGAATTGGTTTTGCGAATTGTATCGAATAATCTAAATACAGTTTATTGGAGGTTTTTAACCCAAAAACAGCAGGACAGAGTTCAGAATTTGTTAAGTTTTACTTTATACTCGCGTCTTCAGACAAATTTATCTGCAAATATCAAAAAGACTTTATTTGGTTTGTTCAGTTCAACGGGTTATTCATCTTCGGCGAAAGCCAAATTATATCAAATCTGGAATAAAGAAATTGTAATCCCGAATTTGAAATTAAACGAAGACGATTTTACCAATATGGCGATGAATCTGGCCATTTTTAAACATGAAAAAGCCGATGAAATTTTGGAGAAAACCAGAACAACAATCACAAATCCCGATAAACAAAAACGTTTTGAATTTCTGCTTCCGTCATTATCAAAAGACGAATCCATTAGAAATGCTTTTATGGAGTCTTTAAAAGACGAAAAAAACCGAGAAAAAGAATCTTGGGTTGAGGTTGGATTGGCGAATATTCATCATCCTCTTCGTCAGGAAAGTGCGCAAAAGTATATCAGATTTTCATTAGATTTGGTTGCTGAAATCCAGCGTACGGGAGATATTTTTTTCCCGAAAGACTGGCTCGATAATACCGTTGGAAAATATTCCTCTAAATTTGCCTTTGATGAAGTACAGCGATTCTTAAAAGAAAACCCTAATTTTAGTTCTATTTTAAAAAGGAAATTATTTCAGGCAACAGATTTGCTTTATAAAGCACAAAATATTAAAAAAGAAACCGAATGAAAATCGAATCGGAAATAGAGAAAGTTTCAAGTTTTCAGCACCTCGAAATGCTGGCTAATCAGGTTGTAGAAGGTTTTATATCCGGAATGCACAAAAGCCCGTTTCATGGATTTTCGGCTGAATTTGCCGAACATAAAGTGTATAACGCAGGCGAAAGCACTAAACATATCGATTGGAAATTATTTGCCAAAACCGATCGTTTGTACACGAAACGTTTTGAGGAAGAAACCAATTTACGCTGTCATTTGATTGTCGATAATTCATCATCAATGCATTATCCTGAACTAAAATCGAATCAGCCATTTTATGAAAAGAAGATTGGATTTGCAGTCTTGGCTTCGGCGGTTTTAATGAATATTTTAAAGAAACAGCGCGATGCCGTTGGTTTAAGCGTTTTCTCAGACAAATACGAATATTACGCTCCGGAAAAAGGAAGCGATCGTCACCACAGAATGCTTTTGAATAAACTGGAAGAATTGCTGGTTCAGCCAAAAGTTAAAAAAACGACTGACACTATTACTTATCTTCATCAGATTGCAGAAAAAATGCACCGCCGTTCGATGATTATTCTGTTTACCGATATGTTTCAGACTGAAGATGATGAAAAGCTTTTTAACGCCTTACAGCATTTAAAACACAACAAACACAAAGTAGTTTTATTTCATGTTGTTGATAATGAAACCGAATTGAAATTTGATTTTGACAACGCGCCAAGAAAGTTTATCGACTTAGAATCAGGAGAAGAAGTTTCGATTTTTGCTGATAATGTTAAAATGGAATATGAAAAAAGAGCGACAGCTTATTTTAAAAACCTGGCTTTAACTTGCGCAAAGAACCAAATTAAGTACGTTCCAGTAAATGTAGGTGATAATTTTGAAAAAATATTGACTACATATTTAGTTGAAAAACAAAACTTTGGATAAGGTTTTGAAAAAATATTTCACTTTTTTTATAAAAACACTTGCAGAAACGAAATTCTGTTATATCTTTGCAACCGCAATAACGCAGAGGTTTGGTAGTTCAGTTGGTTAGAATACATGCCTGTCACGCATGGGGTCGCGGGTTCGAGTCCCGTCCAGACCGCAATATTGGGAAAAGCCTTTCTTAACGGAAAGGCTTTTTTGCCCAAAAACGGTATCTAAGATTAGTTGTGTTGTTTTGCTGCGACTTTGTAACTCGCAGCTGGTTTAGTAGTTAGACCAATGAAAAGCTTTCCACTTTTGTGGATGGCTTTTTTGATTTAAGACACTTTTGGTTTTTGTTTTTAACTGCAATCCCGATAGCTATCCGGAGCTAAGATTTACACAAAGGTCGCAAGGTTTTTTTAAAGCTTTGCGACCTTTGTGCTTTTGCCTTGAGTGCTTGTGGTAAAAAAGAAAGAAAGTTCTTGTTTTTTGATTTGAAAATGAAATTTTAAAATATTGGAATTTAATCAATTAAAAATTTCTTGATTTTTATTCGTTAAAAAGCTTGTGAAATCGAAGATCTGTTGTATTTTTGCACTCGCAATAACGCAGGGTTTGGTAGTTCAGTTGGTTAGAATACATGCCTGTCACGCATGGGGTCGCGGGTTCGAGTCCCGTCCAGACCGCCTAAGTTGTTAAAAATGCCTATCATTACGATAGGCATTTTTTTTTACCATTAAGTTTTTATTGATGTTTTACGTTTACATAATTTATTCTAAAACTTTTGATATTTATTACAAAGGGTTTAGTGAAGATGTTGCCCAAAGATTATTATATCATAATGAAAATAGAAGTAGGTATACTTCAAATAAAGGACCGTGGGATTAGGTTTATTCGAAAGTATTTGAAACTAAAAAAGAAGCTTTGATTGAAGAATTGAGATTGAAAAAGTTAAATAGAAAGTCAATAGAAGCTTTAATTCAAGATCATAAATAAGAAAGGTATGAGTTGGTTAGGATACATGTCTGTCATCTCGTCTAAGGACGAGACGGGTTCGAGTCCTCTCGTTTTCAAGAACGAGACGAAGTTGTTAAAAGCCTTTCTTAACGGAAAGGCTTTTTTTTTGCTTAACCGCAAAGAACGCAAGGATTTTATTTATGGTTACGCTTATAAACGCAAAGTTCGCAAAGCTTTGTGATAAGGCTTTGCGAACTTAGCGCTTTTTCCTTGCGCCTTTGCGGTAAAATCTATACAATCCAATTTTGGAATTTCATATTAGAATTTAATTTCTTCTTATCTTTAATATCACAAAAAGTGCTGTACTAAAAACCAATGGAACATTCCGGTCAAAAACTCGATAAATACTACATCAAAAAAGTAGATGCTGATAAAAAGAGCATTTACTGCCACCACGATTTGATGGGTGAGTTATTTATTCCGCCACACAGACACCAAAAAGCACAACTTTTATATGCAGAAGGAGATGTTGTTTTTGTAACTACAGAAACTAAAACCTATTTTTTACCAGCAAGGCATTTTATCTGGATTCCGAGTGGAGTGGAGCATAGCATAGAACCGAAATCGGAAAGTGTTACGATGCGAAATCTGTATTTTCCTATTGAAAAAGAAGAAGATGACTTTTATAAGGTAGAAGGAATTTATCCAGTAAACAATTTGTTGTTGCAAATGATGCTTTTTACCAATAGATGGAATGGAGATCTTAAAAAAGGAACTCCAAATTTTACTATTGCCAAAGCGATAAAAGCAATTCTTCCACAAATTTGCACTAATAATTTACCTTTAGAATTGCCACAGCCGAAGGACAAACGTCTTGGAAAAATTCTGCGCCATATTGAAAACAATCTTGGAGAAACAATTCTGTTTGCTGATGTAGCGCATGAATTTGGTTTCAGCGAACGCTCTTTGTATCGCTTGTTTCAAAAAGATCTCAATATGTCTTTTATTCAATATTATACGATTAGAAGAATTTTAAAAGCTATCGAACTTTTATTGGAAAGAAAACTTTCAGTAAAAGAGGTAGCCGAAGAAGTTGGTTACAATAGTGTTCCAACTTTCAGTAACACTTTCTTTAAGATTTTAGGCCAAAGACCTTCTGATTACTTAAATGGTGAAGAGATTTTGGAAAGAAAATGATTTGTTTTTTCTCTCGCAGATTTGGCAGATCAAGCAGATAATTAAAGAATTAAAGTAAAAATCTGCACAATCTGCCAAATCTGCGAGAGAAATCAAAAAATAATCACAATCAAAATATATTTTGTAATAAATTGTTTTTCAGTGTTTTAATATAACGTTTTCGAGAAATGGAATTTTAACGTTTGTCCGAAATGAATATGTTCTTGGCTTTTTAGAATTATCAGTCACGAGAAAAATGAAGGAACTTTGCAGCATCAAATATTAATGTATTTATGTTCCTTAAAACAACAAATTCTACAGACGATTGTTTTCCCAGAATCCTGCTGTTAATCCTAATGATTTTAGTATTCAATGGCTTACAAGCGCAGGAAGTCCACACGGTTTCATTACAAGAAGCTTTGAAACTGGCCAAAGAAAACAACAAAAAAATCCTTAGATCTCAATTGGAGGTTACGCTCGCAGAGCAAAACATTAAAGAAAGAAAAGAACTTCGATTGCCGGACGTACAGCTAAACGGCATGTATTCCAGAATTACGAATATTACCGAATTCAAAGGAAGCGGGTTTTTGAAAGACAAAGAAGTTACTCCGGCAATTCCTGAAATTTATGAAGTCAATTCGACTTTTAAAATGCCAATTTATGCTGGAAATAAGATTAATAATGGCATCAAAATTGCCAATCAGGAAAGCGAAATCGCTAAAATAAAATCCGAAAAGGCCGAAAATGATATCGTGCTTGAAGTGGTGGCAAACTATCTGGCGATTTATAAAATGATGGAACTTCAGAAAATATTTGAAGAAAACATCAAAGAAGAAAAAAGCCGATTGAAAGAAGTACAATCGCTTCAAAAACATGGAACGGTTACGAAAAACGAAGTTATTCGTGCCGAGTTACAGCTTTCGGATCGTGAATTAAACGCGCTTACAAATTCCAAAAACATAAAAATTGCGCTTCACGATCTGAAAACGCTGATCCAGATTCCGGAAAACGAAGAAATTGCAATCGATACGACGTCTAGTCTTGACGAAATGAATGGTTTAGATCCGTATGATTTTTATATGACGAAAGCTTTGCAGAACGAAGAAATGCGTATTGCAAGCCAGGAATTAAACATCAGCAAAACCGAACTGAAACTCGTTAAAGGAAATTATCTTCCGAGCGTTCATTTCTTTGGGAATTACGGTTTTTATTATCCAAACTATAAATTCTTTCCGCCAAATCCGTATTTGTACACTTTAGGACAAGTAGGGATCGAAGCCACTTTTGACCTTTCGTCTTTATATAAAAACAAGACCAAAATGGAGCAGGCCAATACCAAAATTAAATGGCAGGAAATGCAGAATGAAATTGTAAAAGAGGAAATTCAGGATAAGCTGTATAAAGAACACACACAATATCAGGAAATCCTTGAAAAGTTTGTGGTCGTTGATAAAGCTTTGGATTTAGCTGAAGAAAACTATAGAATCGTAAAGCTGAAATACTTAAACCAATTGGTGTTAATTACCGAAATGGTCGATGCCGATAATGCTTTGCTTCAGGCGAAATACAACAAAATTTCAACCCGATTAGATGCGGTTTTAAAACATTATGAACTGCTTCATACGGCGGGAATGATGCCGCAGAGCTAGAATTTTAGACTTGGTAGAAGAAAGAGGCAAGAAGCAAGAGAATAGAGTAAAGAGTATAGATATAGATTTTCAGTTCCGAAGGAACGATTCATATTGTAGCGCCGGATTTCAATCCGGGGGAGAATAATTAAAAATATAAAGTTTATGGTTAAGATTAAAAATGAAACTAGAAGAAATAAAACGTTTCATATTCTAATAACGATTATTGCGTGTACGCTGGTAATAAGCGGTGTTATTTTAGGAATTTGGTTTTATGTGTTCAACAGAAATCACGAAGAAACCAACGACGCGCAAGTCGAACAATATGTAACGCCAATTATGTCGCGTATTACGGGTTATGTGCAGGAAGTTCGTTTTAACGAAAATCAGTTTGTGCATAAAGGAGATACTTTGGTTGTAATTGACAATCGTGAATATAAATCAAAATTGAATGTGGCTCTTGCCGATGTTCAAAACGCACAGCAAAGCAGCGTTGTGGCGCAGAAAAATGCCATAAATACGGCAAGTGCAACAGCGATTAACGAAGCGCAGTTAGAAGCTGCCAAATCGAATCTTTGGAAAACTAAATTAGAATACGAAAGGTACAAAGCCTTGGTAAGCGAAGAAGCGGCTACTTCTCAGCAATTAGAGAAAGTAAGGGCTGATTACGAATCGGCTCAGGCGCATTTTCAGGAAATGAAAAATAGAATCCATTCATCAGCTTTAAGCACTTCTGTTGCCGAAGCAAATGTGCCAACAACGCAAACCAATATTGCATCCAAACAAGCTGTTGCAGATAATGCTGCTTTATTTCTTTCGTACACCATAATTACAGCGCCTTATGACGGCTGGGTTGGAAAACGAACTTTACAGCCAGGACAATTAGTAAAAGAAGGTCAGTCTTTATTATCAATTGTAAGTAAAGAAAAATGGATTACGGCCAATTTTAAAGAAACGCAATTGCAATATTTAACCGTTGGACAAGATGTTGAAATAAAAGCCGATGCTTTGAGCGATAAAACTTTTGTCGGTACAATTGCCTCTTTATCGCCAGCGAGCGGGGCAAGATTTTCATTGCTTCCTCCAGATAATGCAACGGGTAACTTCGTAAAAATCGAACAAAGAATTCCGGTTAGAATTCAGTTGAAAGACAGCGACAAACAAGCCGACTTTTTAAGAGCGGGAATGAATATTACTGTGATCGCAGCACACTAAAAATGGAAGATAAAAGTATTTTTAAATCATGGGTTCCAAAATGGGCAATCATTACGATTTTGTTTGTTTGTCTTTTGCATTCCATGATTTTATTGGGAGTTTATACGTCAAACGTAACATATGCGGCAAGTTTTCTGGACATTGAGCCCGAAGATTTGCAGTACGCGATGTGCGTAACGTATGGAACTCTGCTGGCTACAATTCTCATAGAAAGCCGATTTTCGAGTTTTTTTCCTGCCAAAAATTACCTCATGGGCGTTTATTCCTTAATTGGAGTTACGATTGTGGCGTCGGGTTATGTCGATAATTTTGCGGTTTTTTTATTGTTGAGAGTTGCCGAAGGAATCTTAATGGCGCTTCCTGCCATTACCATCAGGCAATTGCTTATTGAGCAGTTTGATTCTAAAAACGCCATTATAATTGGTTTTTCCTTTTATTATGGTTCTCTACTGTTGTCAACGCCTTTTATTATGAATATTGCGGTTTGGTTTCTGGATCATTACGATTGGAAATACATGCTGTATGTTTCTGGCGGACTACAGGTTTTAAATGTCTTTTTAATCTTGGTTACTTTTCGTGGGCACCGAATCACAAAGAAAATTCCGTTGTATCAAATCGACTGGATGAGCTATTTTTTGGTTTTAACAGCTATTCTTTGCGGTGCCTACTTTTTTGTGTATGCCGAGAAAAAATATTGGTTCGAATCTTCTCAAATGGTTTTAATGCTTATCATGGCGCTCATTACGGGAGGTTTGTTCATCTTCAAAGAGCTTTTGGTTAAAAGACCCACTTTTGATTTTGAAGTTTTTAAATACGCCAATCTGAGAATTGGGTTTTTATTGTTCTTCTTGTTTTATATCAGCAGAGCAACGTTGAGTCTTTGCCATTCGGCTATGTATTCGATTTGGAATTGGGATCCGTCGCGTGTTGCGGGCGTGCAGTACATTAACGGACTCGGAAATGTAATCGGATTGATTTTGGCAGCTTATTTCCTCATGAAATCGGTTTCTACCAAAATTATTTTCCTGATTGGTTTTTCGCTGATTGCCTTATATCATTTTTGGTTTACGTTTCTTTTTGTGCCCGATGTGGCTTTATCAGATATTATTGTTCCGTACTTTTTGCAGGGCATCGGAGTTGGATTGTTATTTGTTCCGTTGATTTTATTTACTACTTCTTCGGTTCCTGCAAATATGGCGGTTTCTTCGGGAATTGTCGGCGTTTCAGGACGTTTCTGGGGAAGTACGATTGGGTTTTGCGTCATGCAGAATGCAACTGTATTTTTAAACAAAAAGCACTTTTTTAAATTAAGCCAATTCGTAACGGGCGAAAATCCCGAAGCACAGCAAACCATCGCCAGCACCACACAGAGTTTCATTGCTAAAGGATATTCGGCAGATAATGCCAATGTTTTAGCCATGAAAAAGATTTTCGGAAGCATTACCAAACAATCGACATTATTGGCCGATATGGAGATTTATACCATTGTAGGTTATGGTTTATTGGTTTTGATAATTCTTATTGCATGCAATCAGCATTTGAGACAAACTGTGACTTTGATGAAAAGTAAGATTTGGATTGGTTGATGAATTAATCTCGCAAAGTCACGAAGGTGCAAAGTTTTTTATTTCAAGGCAACCAATTAGAAATGTTTTTTGAATTGACTCCAGCTTTAGCTGGAGTTTATTAAAGTGTTGGTAAGCGGGCTTTAGCCAAAAAAAAGCGAGTTTGGCTAAAGCCTTTGGAAATATCTTATTATACCTCCAGCTAAAGCTGGAGGCAATTCAACTTAAAATCAAAAAAATTGCGTCTTCGTGACTTTGCGAGATTAAAAAACTCTGCGAATCTCCGCGAAAAACCTCCGCGAATCTCTGTGAAATAACCCTTTATTACCCTATCTTGCAGTCGTTAAAAAAACAAAAATATAAAATGAAACAGCAATGTGTAATTTTTGATATGGATGGCGTGATTTCGCATACCAATCCGCATCATGTAGTCGCTTTTGAAAAGTTTTTTGATAAATATAATATTCCGTATACGCAGGAAGAATTTGAAGAACATATGTACGGAAAACACAATAGTTATATCATGACGCATTTCTTCAAACGTCCGATTGCGGGAGAAGAACTTCTAAAATTAGAAGACGAAAAAGAAGGAATGTTTAGAGAGATTTACAAAGACAAAGTCGAAACGATTCCGCATTATATGGATTTTTTAAACGAATTAAAATCTCGTGGATTCAAAACAGCTGTTGCAACATCGGCACCGCGTGCGAACTTGGATTTAATTGCCAATTTCCTGAAACTTGGCGAAAAAATGGATTCGATGATGTCATCAGAAGACGTAACGTTTCATAAACCAAATCCTGAAGTATATTTAAAATCGGCGGAACGTGTTGGAGTTTCTCCTTCTGATTGTGTGGTTTTTGAAGATTCTTTTTCGGGAATTACAGCAGGATTAAATGCCGGAATGAAAGTCGTAGGCGTTTTGAGTACGCATACAAAAGAACAGCTTCCGCCATGCGATTTTTATATTAATGATTATAGTGAAGTAAATGTGGATAAGATTCTAGAGCTTTTGGGTAAAAAATAAAATTTTAAACCATATAAGAAATATAAGTTCATTCAACTAAATGAGCATAAATTTAATTGCCTCCTGCTTCAGCTGGAGGTTTTTTATGCTTAAAAGTAAAAGGCTTTAGCCGAAATCTATATTCAAAATAGAGTTATGCAATATCGAATCCTATTGTAATTATTAATCCGGCAAATAAGAAAAAAATAGACATACTCAATAAGAACCAAACGAATTTTGGAATTGGTTTTGTATTTAAATCAATAAGAATTAAAACAGAATTAACTAAAGAAAGAAGCACCAAAAATAAACTCAGGAAGAATGTAATAGTACTCCCGTATGCATATATCAAAGTGCCTCTGAAATTCTCCAGATAATGTTTTACTATGCAACTCAAAAAGAATAAAACAGGAATTGCGATAGCGAACTTTTGTAGAATATCAAGATTCTTGATTGTTTTCAATGTTTTTAAAGGTTTATTTTGAAGTAAAATCAAACAATTCTTTTGGTTCAATGTCTAAAGCCTTGGCAATTTTTACAAGGGTTTTTACTGTAGTGTTAATTTTAGCAGTTTCTATCCTTGCTATTTGAGATTTAGTCATACCAGAATCATCAGCTAAACCTTGCTGTGATAAGTCTTTCTTTTCACGTAATTGTCTAATGTGAATGCCAAGATTAACAATATAAGTTTCTTCTGAAATATTCATATTTCAAAAGTGGAAAGATTTATTTCGCCACAGATAGCATACATGCCTACAAATTATTATATTTGTTTCAAATAAAAAATAAGACAATGGCTACAAATAATCTTTCGGAAGAAACAGAAAAAAGACTCTTAGATTTTTTTAATAACGTTATTGATGCTAAAGATTTTGCAAAAGCTATACGGCAATTAAATTATGCAATTGCTTTAATTGTTATGAGAGATGATGAAAGAGGATCTGCCTACGCTCAAAAAGAAAACTTAGAGCAAGGTTTTTATTGGCTGAATGAATTGGCAGAAATTTTAGATCCTTATTTCGAGATTGAATGAAAATAAAATGGGCTTTGCGTGTTGTTTGTGATTTCGAATATTGACAATCTTTGTGGTTACTTTGTCTTCAAGGGATTGAAATCCCTAGCTACAAAATAAATCATTCCTTCGGAATTTTATATAGCGTTCCGAAGGAACAAATTATATTGTAGGGATGGATTTCAATCCATCTTCGCAATAAAAAAATAATAATTGATATTTATTTATTGTAAAACCAATTAAAATAAAACATTTTTTGAGATTTCTTCCATTCAGTTTTTAAAGCCATTTGACTTTGATGTCTTAATTGATTTAATAGTAGTGCAGTTTCTTTATAGTGTTTGTCTATATCTAATTTTGGATTAACGTTGTCTATACACTCAGTTATTTTATTAAGGGTAGTCTTTATCTCTTTATATTTTTGTTCATCAAGGTTTAAGTTCATTCTTAAATTTGATTCATGAATAGATGCTTTGTAATGGTATTTAATGTATTCATCATAATTTTTGATTTTTGGATCTTCATTTTCGTCACGATATTTTATATGTAAACCATAATTGTGAATTAATTGTCTGACCGCTGTGGTATATTCTGAAACATCGTTTTTAAATTCCTCGATCCATTTAATTCTTGATGAAGAAATTACATTTGATTTGACCTGTTGTAAAGCAACGAAAGCAGCTAATAAAGCTAATAGAATTGTAATTCCTGAAGAAGAGGAAAGTACGGTGTTTAATTTGTCTAAAAAAGAAATGTTATCTATTTTTTCAATGTCTTGATAAATTATTTTTTTTCTAATTACTTGATAATTATTGCCTTCGTAATCTTGATAATTCATTTCATACTTATTTTTGATCAATTCGCGATATGCAGAAGAAGGTATGATGTCATTATACTTGAATTTAATTTTTGATTTTTTTTGTTGAGATGCATATGCTAGATTATATTTATTGGCGAATTTAATTTCGACGTTATAGAGATTGTAATTACTCCTATTTTCAATTATAATGTATTTACTAGAAAAAGTTACTTTTGGTGAAGTAAATGTAGAAGTCCCTTCTAGGCAAGAATAGAGTGTAGTAAATAAAAATATAAAAAAGATTTTTTTCATGTCAACGACTTTTTAATCTTGAAAAGTGAAGTTTGATCTCAAAAATAAAAATAGAAATCATTGGAATAATACTGTAGTAAATTGCTTATCAACAACTTTAATAACAAAAAGTAGAATGCAGTAAAACAAAAAAGCTTCTGAAAAATCTTCAGAAGCTTTTTTTAGTGCGGATAATAGGACTCGAACCTACACGCCTTGCGGCACCAGATCCTAAGTCTGGCACGTCTACCAATTTCGCCATATCCGCGGTAATTGTGGGTGCAAAGATAAGCATACTTTCGAATATTCAAAGAAAAATTTCAAAAAAAATATTAATTCTCTTTTTTGTACTTTTGGTTTTCTATAAAAATAATTTAAATGGAAAATATTAAGTCCTACGTTCAACAACATAAAGATCGGTTTATCAATGAATTGATCGAATTATTAAAGATTCCGTCGGTAAGTGCCGACACTGCATATTCTCAAGATGTTATTGACACAGCAGAGGCTGTAAAAGAAAGTTTATCAAAAGCAGGGTGCGATTATGTCGAAACTTGTGACACTCCGGGTTACCCAATTATCTACGGAGAAAAAATAATCGACCCAAATCTTCCAACGGTTTTAGTTTACGGACACTACGATGTTCAACCGCCGGATCCATTAGAATTATGGACTTCACCACCATTTGAACCCGTTATTAAAAATACAGACATTCACCCAGAAGGAGCGATTTTCGCGCGTGGCGCTTGTGACGACAAAGGTCAGATGTACATGCACGTAAAAGCGCTGGAATATATGGTACAAAACAATGTTTTGCCTTGTAACGTAAAATTCATGATTGAAGGAGAAGAAGAAGTTGGTTCGGCAAGTTTGGCATGGTTTGTAGAACGTAATCAGGAAAAACTGAAAAACGACGTTATTTTAATTTCAGATACCGGAATGATTTCGAACCAACAACCATCAATTACGACAGGTTTAAGAGGTTTGAGTTATGTTGAGGTAGAAATTACAGGACCAAACCGCGATTTACATTCGGGATTGTACGGTGGAGCAGTAGCGAACCCAATTAATATTTTGGCAAAAATGATCGCTTCTCTTCACGACGAAGACAATCATATTACAATTCCGGGATTCTACGATAAAGTTCAGGAATTATCTGCAGAAGAAAGAGCAGAAATGGCAAAAGCGCCTTTTAGCTTAGAAAAATATAAAAATGCTTTAAACATTGCCGATGTTTACGGTGAAAAAGGATATGTAACCAACGAACGCAACTCAATCCGTCCGACTTTAGACGTAAACGGAATCTGGGGCGGTTATACTGGCGAAGGAGCTAAAACGGTTATTGCGAGTAAAGCTTATGCTAAAATCTCAATGCGTTTGGTTCCAAATCAAGACTGGCATGAAATTACAGAACTTTTTACAAAACATTTTACAAGCATTGCCCCAGCCGGAGTTACGGTAAAAGTAACGCCTCATCACGGTGGTCAGGGTTATGTTACGCCAATTGACAGCATTGGATATCAGGCTGCCAACAAAGCATATACAGAAACGTTTGGAGTTCCTGCAATTCCGGTTCGTTCTGGCGGAAGTATTCCAATTGTGGCTTTGTTTGAGAAAGAATTAAAGAGCAAAACGATTTTGATGGGATTTGGTTTGGATAGCGATGCAATTCACTCACCAAATGAACATTTCGGAATTTTTAATTACTTGAAAGGTATTGAAACTATTCCGTTGTTTTACAAGTATTTTGTGGAGCTTTCTAAGTAGTTTTTTAACCGCAAAGGCACTAAGGTTTGCGCAAAGTTCGCTATGATTTTTGCTCGCAATCCCTATAGTTACCGGGAGCAAGGTCGCAAAGTTTTTAAATGCAGAACTTTGTCAAAGTTTTAAACTTTGACAAAGTTAATCTCAATATAAATCCGTTCAGAAATGAGCGGATTTTTTTTGTCAAGAGAATATCAGAACAATTTTAATTAAAAAATTATATTTGTTCATCAAAAACAAGAATATGAAAGGAATACTTAATCAGGGTTTTGTATTGATGATACTGCTTTTTGTGAATACTAAAAGCATGGCTCAGGATCTTAAAGTAAAACAAGAAGATGGATCTACAGATGATATTTTTGTGTCTGTAGAAATTGCTGCAGATTTTCCGGGAAGTATTTATAAGTTTCGTGATTTTGTAAAAGACAATTTTAAAATTCCTAATAAAGCCGTTAGAAAAAAAGTTAAAGGAGAAATTCCTGTACAGTTTATAGTAGAAAAAGACGGCTCTTTATCGGATATCAAACTTTTAAATAATCTTGGTTTCGGACTAGATGAAGAAGCTTTGCGTGTTATTCAGCTTTCACCAAAATGGAATTCAGCTTCTCGCAATGGAAAAAGAGTAAAAGGCCTTGTGATTTTTCGAATATATATCGACACAAACGAAGAGAAAGAAAAACGTATTTATTTTGAAAAAAAGTAATTTTTTTAAGAAGCAAAGGTGCAGAGGTTCAAAGAGGCAAAGTTTTTTTATTAAAAGTTTAAGAGGAAAAGTCTTTGTCCCTTTGAACCTCTTTCACTCTGAACCTAAACACAAAAAAATCCGCTTCCAGATTTTCTGAAAGCGGAAAAATAAACTAAAAAAAATTCTAAAAATAAAAATGAAATCCAGATTAAAATAAATCCGGATTGTATCCAAAATAGGGTACAGTCTGTTCATTAAAAATAACACCGTACTCTTCTAATTCTTTTAATATTGGTTCGTAAACTTCTTTTTTAATAGGAAGCTGCACGCCTGGAGTAGTAATTTTTCCGTTTAAAATGAGCAACGTCGCAATTGCAACCGGAAGTCCGACTGTTTTTGCCATTGCCGTATAAGTCTGATCGTCGCCAATACAGACCATTTTTGAATCGATTTGTTTTTTCTCGCCATTTAGTTCGTAACCAAATTTGTGATACATCACGATCATATCTTTATCATCTGGTTCTAAAGCCCAGCTGTCGGTTAAGATTTTTTCTAAAATTTGAGCAGGAGTTGCATTTGGCAGATTTATTTTTTTGTTTGGGTTAAATAAATCCAGTTCTAAAAGTTTATCCCACATAATATCATCCTGATCGATTTTAAGAATAAAACGCGTTTTTATTTCTACAGAATCGGTTGGGTGATAAGGCAGAAATGAATTCATAAATTGGCGATAACTCATGTTTTCAGAATCTTCGATAACATAACTATCATCTGTCATTCCGAGTTGCACGAACATATTCCAGGCTTTCGAAAAACCAACTCTTCGAATTGTTCCTCTATATAATGTCAGGACATCGTCAAGTCCGTAAATTGATCTGTATTTAAGCGAATCTCGGTTGGAATAGGCTTCAAACTTTCCGTAACCCTCAACTTCTAAGAATTCTGTGCGGCGAAATAATGCGCTGTACGGAATATATTTGTAAGTTCCTTCCTGAATAAACTTCGCTGCGCCGCCTTGTCCGGCCAAAACCACATTTCGCGGTGCCCAGGTAAATTTATAATTCCATAAATTATTGTCAGATTCAGGAGCGACTAAACCGCCGCAGAAAGATTCAAACAAAAGCATATTGCCGCCTTTTGATCTGATTTCGTCAATAACTTTCATGGCGCTCATGTGGTCGATACCGGGATCGAGACCAATTTCGTTCATGAAAATCAGATTGTTTTTTTTAACTTCTTCATCAAGACTCTGCATCGCATCACTTATATAAGATGCCGTAACAAGATGTTTTTTAAACTGAATACAATCTTTTGCTACTTCAATATGTAAATGTGCCGGAAGCATCGAAATAACGATTGAAGCTTTTTCAATAGCTGCACGTCTTTCTTCGGTATTAAAAATATCTAAAGCAATAGGTGTTGCGTTGGGATGTTTCTGCGTTTTTTTTTCGGCCAGTGCCAAAGATAAATCGGCAACCACAAGGTGCAGGTTTTCGGTTTCTGATTTGGCAAGTAAATAACGAATCAACGAAGATGCCGATCTGCCTGCTCCAATTATTAAAACGCTTCTCATAATTCTAATATTTAACACAAACATATTAAAATGTTATAAATATAACAAATTTAATTTCAAAAATGATATTTATTTAATTCGTAAATGGGCTAAAAAAATCAATTTTGAGATTGAAATATTTCAAAAACTAAAATGAATATTGATAGTTATGAAGTATTTTTGTTTTAAATTAAAAGTTTAGAAAATATGAAAAGAAGAATTGTTTTAACGGGTGCCTTTATAGGTATGTTGGCTATTATTTTTGGTGCTTTTGGAGCGCATTTGCTAAAGAAATATTTATCTGTTGAAGAGTTAAATACTTTTGAAGTTGGTGTTCGTTATCAAATGTACCATGCTCTCTTTTTACTTTTTCTTTCTACCAGAAAAGACATCGCCGAAAAAACTGTAAAAACGATCTATAATTTAGTTGTTGCCGGTGTTGTTCTATTTAGCGGATCGATCTATATTTTAGCTACAAAAAGTCTTACAGTTTTTGATTCTAAAATTATCGTATTCGCAACACCTTTGGGTGGTTTCTTATTAATTATTGGCTGGTTGGTATTATTTCTTACTATTTTGAGGAAAAAATCATAAAATCCAGAAAAAAAAATTCTTTGTAAAAATTAATCTTTAATTTTGTCTCATAATTAACATATAAGGTTACTTATGTGAATTTTTATTGCTTTTATCTTCTTTGATAAAAAAATATAACAATTTGCAAACTTGGGCTTTACGTTCAGTATTAAGTAAAATTATATTTTGTTGCACCAAAAAATAATATACAACACAACATTAAATTTATGGACAATAACACACTTTTCGCGCAATCGATTTCGTTAAAAGAATTAGGAATAGAAAATGCAACGGTTCGTTACCAGTTATCAGCAGATGAGCTGCATGCCATAACTGTGCAGTCAGGACAAGGTGTTGAGGCCTCTACAGGTGCTTTGGCGATTAATACAGGTGAGTTTACAGGGCGTTCTCCACAAGATCGTTTTATTGTAAAAGACAGTATCACAGAAGATAAAGTATGGTGGGGAAATGTAAATATCCCGTTTACACCAGAAGCTTTTGAGAAATTATATAATAAGGTAACCAAGTTTTTATCAGACAAAGAAGTTTTTGTTCGTGATTCTTATGTTTGTTCAGATCCAAATTACAGACTAAACGTTCGCGTTGTTACAGAAACAGCATGGTCTAACTTGTTTTGCTACAATATGTTCTTAAGACCGGAAGAGTCTGAACTAGCAAACTTTAAACCAGAGTGGACAGTAGTTTGCGCTCCAAGTTTTATGGCAGATCCTGCTGTAGACGGAACACGTCAGTCAAACTTTGCTATTCTTGATTTTACAAAAAAAATAGCTTTAATTGGCGGAACTGGTTATACAGGAGAAATGAAAAAAGGAATTTTCTCTGCTTTAAACTTCATTTTGCCTGTTTTCGAAAATACATTACCAATGCATTGTAGTGCCAATGTTGGTAAAAATGGCGATACAGCTATTTTCTTCGGGTTATCCGGAACAGGAAAAACAACTCTTTCTGCTGATCCTGAACGTAAATTAATCGGTGACGATGAACACGGATGGACTTCTGAAAATACAGTTTTTAATTTCGAAGGCGGATGCTATGCGAAAGTAATCAACTTAACTGAAGAAAATGAACCGGATATTTTTAGAGCTATTAAAAAAGGTGCGCTTTTAGAAAATGTGGTTTTCAAACCGGGAACTAAAGAAGTTGATTATGATGATGTATCAATTACTCAAAACACACGTGTAAGTTACCCAATAACACATATTGATAATATTCAGCCGGGTTCTATTGGACATAACCCAAAAAATATATTTTTCCTTACAGCAGATTCTTTCGGAATCCTGCCTCCAATTTCAAGATTAACTCCTGGACAGGCTGCTTACCATTTTATTTCAGGATATACAGCAAAAGTTGCCGGAACAGAAGCCGGAGTTACAGAACCACAGCCTAATTTTTCTGCTTGTTTTGGAGCGCCTTTCATGCCTTTGCATCCAACAAAATATGCTGAAATGTTAAGCAAAAAAATGAAAGATGCGGATGTAAAAGTTTGGTTAATCAATACTGGATGGACAGGCGGTGCATACGGAACAGGAAGCCGTATGAAACTTAAATATACTCGTGCTATGATTACTGCTGCATTAAACGGAGAACTGGATAATGTAGAGTACGTAAACCACAAAGTATTCGGAATTGCAAAACCACAATCTTGCCCGAATGTTCCAAGCGAAATTTTAAATCCTAGAAATACTTGGGAAGACAAAGATTTATATGATAAAAAAGCGCTGGAATTAGCTCAGAAATTCAAAGCTAATTTTGCCAAATTTGAAGAGTTTGCCAATGCTGAAATTTTAGCAGGAGCACCAATTACAGAATAAAAGGAATTATTTAATTCAAAATAAAAAAGCTGTTCATTATGAACAGCTTTTTTTAGTTTCCAATCGCAGTAAAAAAAAATAAACACTAACACGGGTACTGCGACTGAAAACCGTGACTGAACAGCTTTTTTTAGTTTCAAGTTTGTGGTTGAGTGAAACAGTTATGAGACTGAGCGAAGTCGAAGCCCTCGCAAAGCACTTCGGCTTCGCTCAGTGTGACACTAGATTTAAGTCTCGCTAAAACTTGAAACTTGAAACCTGAAACAAAAAGAACTATTTCTTAGTTTCATCAATTCGTTTTTGAATCAAATCCCAAGTGTAATAATGAAAAGTCATTCCGTTGCTCATCGCTACGAAAAGTCCGTTTTTGTATTTTGGACCTAAATTTACGCTTGTAACATCGGCACCATCGCACTCAATTGTAGAAGTTGGAACTTCAGCCAATAATGGATGATTGTTTGGATTTCCGTTTGCACCTTCTCTCGGGTAAACCATAAAAGAATTAGCCTGCTGGTTTGATACTAAAATATATCCGGTAGAATCTGTTTTTTTGTAAATAGCAATTCCTTCATGATCTGCTTTAAAATCTTTCTGACCGAAGAAAGCCAGTTCTTTGTTATCGTTTAAAGCCGGATCAGCTTTGTATTTTCTAATACCAGCTTGTTCGTCGCAATAGTAAACAAAACCTAATTCGTTATCTACTGCAATGGCTTCGATTTCTTTTTTGCCGCTATACGTTCCGAATTTACGAACCACTTTTGCAACAGCAAATTTTCCGTTTCCGGAAAGTTCATATTGCCATAAATAACTTCCCGAAGGTCCTGTTTTTCTTCCTACAATAGCAAAAATCTTTCCGTCGCTTGGGCGAGTGTATAATGCAACTCCCATAGGGTCACGTTCTGTTTCTCCTTCAAAAACAGGAATTCCGCCATTATCAATCGGCTGTAAATCAGGTAAACTGAAAATTCTAATTTTATTGCTCTCGCGTTCTGTAGTAACCGCAATATCTACTTTTTTTCCGTTGATCATTAGTCCGTAAGCAATATCAACATTGTTAGGACGTTTTAGCGGAATTGACTTTTTCAGGATTTTTCCATTCAAATCAAAAGCATACAAACCCCCATCAGTATCTTTATCTGTTCCCACAATAATACTTTTTGAAGCATCTGTTGGATTTATCCAGATTGATGGATCGTCTGTATCGTGAGGCAGCGCTTCGGTAACGGTTGTTGGTTTTACGGCATTTGGAGAAACGGGCGCTAATTTATCGTCTTTACAAGCTGTAAATGAAAGGGATAAAAGCAAAAAAGCAAGTATCGATTTATTTTTCATTGTGATATTTTATTGAAATGAATTAGACAGAACCGCTAAGTTCTGTCTAATTTAGTCGTTTTTATAATTGATTTTACAAGTCTAATTTCAATCCGAAATTATAACGAGGCTGATAATATTCAGCTTGTTTCGTGTGTGCAGCAACTCCTTGATAATAGCGTAACGGCTGGTTTGTTAAGTTATTTGCTTCTGCAAAAAAGCGAAGTTTTGGCGTAATTTTATAAGAAGCATTTGCATCTAAGAAAAACTGCTTATCATAATAACTGTCTTTATATGATTCTGAACCCAATTCATCTAAATAATCAGATGTAAAGTTGGTTGAGATTCTGGCAGAAAAACGTTTGTTTTCCCAAGATAAAGATCCGTTAAACATGTGCGGCGTTGTTCCCGGAAGGCTGATGTCGTTTCTTTCGTTTCCGTCTTCATCTGCAATTCCTTTTGCTTTAGATTTTGTGTACGTATAGTTTAAATAAACCGCAAAACCTTTTAAGAACTGACCCGGAAGAAAATCCAGCTGACGCTGCAATGCAACTTCAAATCCGTAAACATCAACTGTGTCGCCGTTTCTTGATTGTAAAAAAGACCAGTTTTCACCAACCGGAATTGGGTTTATCTGATTTGGAAAATCGGCAGCAAATTTTTCAGTAGTATATTGATTGTCGCTGTAATTGTAAATGAAATCATTTAATCTTTTGTAGAAAACACCTCCGGAAATTAAACCAACAGATTTGAAATAATTCTCGGCCATGAAATCATAATTGTATGAATATGTTGCATCAAGACCGGGATTTCCGGCTGTAATTTCTTTATCTGCAGCAATATTGTTTACGTAAGGAGCCAAAGCATAATAATTTGGTCTTGCCAAAGCTGTTGTAGCAGCAGCTCTTAAAACTAAACTTTTTGTGGCATTATATTGAAAAGAAATACTTGGCAATAAATTAGTATAAGAGTTTGTATTGTTGATTTTACTTTCTAATTCTTCTTCATCCAAAACCCTGTTTCCGGTATAATCGATATGCGTATTTTCCATACGAAAACCTAAAACCATCGAAAGTTTATCATTAAAATCCTGATCCCATCTTACATAAGCGGCATAAATACGCTCTTTAGCATTATAATTTACTGCTAAATATTCTGCAGGATCAGCTTCTTTATCAAATAAAGCAGCATTGTTTAAATCTAAACTTCCTAAGAAAGCCGCCGAAGCAAAAGTTCCCGGAACATATTTACTTCCCGGATTAAATCCTTTCCCGTCATAATAACTGTTTGGAACTTCAGATAATAATTCCATTCCATCATTAACCGGTTCATAAGAATAGAACATATTATTTCTTTCTTTTTCTTTCAAACGAAGTCTTAAACCAGTTCTTAATCTTCCTTTTTCTCCAGCAATTACAGAGAAAGGAAAACGGATATTTACTTTTGCACCAAATTCACTTTCGCTGGTTTCATCTGTGTTTTCAGTAACCGAATCAAATTTAAATTCGTCAACAGATTCTCCAACAGTTGTCATTAAAGGAAATCTTGGATTTGATAAATCTTCAAACATTTCTAAACCTTTCTGACGGTATTCGATATAACGCTCGCCCGGACGGTATTCTCTTGCTTTTGCATAGTTTGCCGACCAGTCTAAGTCTAAAGTAGAATTGATTAAATGTTCTCCTCGAAGCGAATAATTCTGAACTCTTTGGTCTTCTAATCTTCTGTTTTTGTTTCTGCTGTTGTCTACACCACCTTTTGTCTGACGTTTTACACGACCTTCAAAACCTGTGATTTCTTCACCATTGTAAATAGGTTCGATATCATCATAAGTAGTTCTGAAACGGTTTTCTCTATCGTCTCTCCAATTGTAAATTGCATTCGCAAAAATGGTATTGTTTTCGTCAAATTTATAATCTAAAGCAACAGATCCGCTGCGGCGAATACGCTGTACATCATATTTTCTAATTTCTGAAGCCTGTAAATATTCATTTCCGAAATCATCTTTAACCCATTCGTTTTCGATATTATCAGATCCGTAATCTACATTATTATAAGAACCGCTGAAAACAGCGCCTAATTTGTTATCAAAAAAACGATTTCCGTATACAAAACCTGCAGTATAACTTGCGTGTTCGCGAATTGGTAAATAACCTCCAGCAATCGTTGCAGAGATTCTTTCTCCGTTTGGAGTTGCTCTTGTAATTAAGTTTACAGAACCTCCAATTGCATCAGCATCCATATCTGAAGTAAGCGTTTTGTTAACTTCGATTGTAGAAATCATATCAGACGGAATCAAGTCCATTTGTACATTTCTGTTATCTCCTTCTGCTGATGGAATACGATCACCATTTAAAGTAACAGAGTTTAAAGACGGTGCCAGACCTCTTATAATAATATTACGAGCTTCACCCTGATCGTTTTGCATGGTAATACCCGGAACACGTTTTAAAGCGTCTCCAACATTGGCATCAGGAAAACGACCCATTTGATCAGACGAAATTACGTTTCCGATATTTTTATTGTTTTTTTGCTGATTCAGCGCTTTGGCCTGACCTTTTAAGATGTCTCCAACAATAACCTCTTTCAATTCATTTTCAGAAGCTTTAAGAGCAAAATCCAGAACATTGTTTTTTCCTTGCTCAACCGTAATTTCGTGAGTAATAGAAGTATATCCAATATATTTTACTTCAACTTTGTAAGTTCCGGCGTTAATATTTAATAATTCAAAACGGCCGTTGTAGTCAGAAACCGTGTATTTGTTTTCTCCAACAATCTGAATCATAGCTCCAGGTAGAGGAAGTTTGTCGTCTACATCAAGCACTTTTCCAGAAATTATGGCTTTTTGGGCATAACCGGAAACGGCTAAAAATAGGAATGTTAATAATAAATAGAATTTTTTCATTGCGGGGTAGTTTGATTTTTTGCGAAACTAGACTCTTTGTATTACTAAAACCCTTTAAAAAAATTAACATAGTGTTATGATTCGTCAGTTATTCCTTATTCTTATTAATATTTAACTAACATTCAAATCTCAAATAACTGATTTGCAGTTAAAAACAAATCAATATTTGATTGTAATTGAAAATTTGGCGCTAAATTTGCCGTATCATCATTAATCAAAAATCATCAATCATGTTAAAACAATTTTTTATCCTTTGTTCCGGTGCCGACCGAGATATTTTAGAAGGATGTTCAGAAGGGGAACAAACCAAATATGTTGGTATTGGCGCCACCGTTTTTTTTACTGCTGTAATGGCATTTTTAGCCAGTGCCTATGCACTTTTCACCGTTTTTGATTCTATTTATCCGGCCTTAATTTTTGGGTTTGTATGGAGTTTATTGATTTTTAATTTAGACCGATTTATCGTTTCAACAATTAAAAAGAGAGATCGTTTTATGGATGAATTCCTGCAGGCGACTCCGCGTATTGCATTAGCAATTATTATTGCGATTGTAATTTCGAAACCTCTAGAAATTAAAATTTTCGAAAAAGAAATCAATACCGTTTTATTGAAAGAGAAAAATGAAATGGAATTGGCCAATAAAAAGCAAATTGGAACGTATTTCAAAACCGATTTAGATAAAAATAAAGCTGAAATTGCGGCGCTAAAAGCAGATATTGTAAAGAAAGAGAAAGAAGTAAATGCTCTTTATTCTACTTATATTACAGAAGCTGAAGGAACTGCAGGAACTAAAAAACTAGGAAAAGGTCCGGTTTATAAAGAAAAGCGCGAAAAACACGACGCAGCTCTTAAAGAATACGAAACTCTGAAAAAAACAAACGAAGCTAAAATCGCCGAAAAAGAAAAAGCGGGAGTACAGCTTCAGGCCGATTTAGATAAAAAAGTTTCGCAGACACAGCCAATCATAGAAGGTTTCGACGGATTAATGGCGCGTATAAATGCATTGAATAAATTGCCGTGGTTGCCGTCATTCTTTATAATGCTGCTGTTTTTAGCAATCGAAACATCGCCAATTATTGCTAAATTATTAGCTCCAAAAGGTGAATTCGACTTTAAACAAGAAGAAGCCGAAACAGCAATGAAAGCAACTTTGGCACAAAATAAATACCAACGCGATTTATTAGTGAAAACCAGCGCCGAAATGCACGATAAAGTTTACGCTGATATTGCCGAAGATAAAGGATTGTATGATTTGCAAAGAAAAAATGCAAAAGAGTTACTGGAACTACAATCGCATAACTTTTTAGATAAACAGAAGGCGACTTTATAAGTCGAAAGTTGGAAAGTCGAAAGTCATAAAGTCGAAATTCAGACTCAAAACAAAAGCCAGAAATAGAATTTCTATTTCTGGCTTTTTTTATTTTAGACAAAGTCATAAGGCTTTTGGACTTTCGACTTTTGACTTTAAGGCTAATTTTACATATAACTTAAAATCTCTTTTTTATAAGCATCATATTCTCCCTGCATAATTAAACCATTATCAAGAAGTTTTTTGTAATTCTGTAATTTATCAAAAAGTTCTTCTTTAGATAAATCACTTAATTTACGTTCTCCAGCTGGCTGAGTCGGAAGCGGTTCGTAAGTTTCAGTAACTGGCGCAGCTGGTAAAATCTCTGCAAAACTTGTTACTTCTTCCGTTTCTACTTCTTCAATTTCTTCAGCTTCTTCTTCAAAAACTGGTTCTGCAGTTTCCTGAACAGGTGCAGTGTTAGAAACCGGATTTTTTAATAAATCCAATTGTTCTTTAGCGTAAGTATAAATTTTTCTAGCCTGAATTTTCGGAATATAGTCAATTGAAATTGCTAAATCTGTTTTAGTACCAAATGAAAATTCAGAACCTAAAATGTTTTCTTTTACAAAAGTACTTGCAATATCATCCCATGTATAATCTGTAAAATCCATAGAAAGACCTAAATTTTTAGGTTTACAGATAATGATACGCTTGTTTGTCAATACAATACTATCTGGAAAAACAGTAATTGCAGGTTTTTTTTGCACAGCGATGTATCCAACTTCTTCGCCTTTCATCAATAAATCGTTAAGTTTCGAAGTGATTTTTTCAATCGCTTTTGGATCTTGTTCTTCGTTCAGAAATTTTTTAAATTGTTCTTTCATTTTTTTAAGTTCTAAGTTACTAAGCTGCTAAGTCGCTGAGTTTTTTACTGACGCTACAAATGTAATGCCTAATTTTCTAATTGAGTAATTTCATTTTGAATTTTCTTTGTCAAACTTTTGAAAACCAATTCATACGAATGATCTATCAATTCTTTGACAAATTTTACGGGTAAATTTCCATTCAAAGCCACCGTATTCCAGTGCACTTTACTCATATGATATCCGGGTTTAATCTCATCATACTCTGCTCGTAGTTCTTGCGCACGGTCCGGATCGCATTTTAAATTGACAGACTGCTCGTTCTTTTCCCATTGAGATAAAGAAGACAAAGCAAACATTTTTCCGCCTACTTTAAAAACCAGAGTATCTTCATCAAAAGGAAAATGTTCGCTGACCCCTTTTTTCGACAGACAATATTCGTAAAACGTTTCTAAATTCATAACAGTTTATTTTCCAATTTCACCTAAATGTGTGTATTTAAAACCTTTTTCATATTTAAGACCGTAACCAAAAATACGATCCATTGCCGAATGTGAAAATAAAATAATTCCGGCTAACTCAATACTTTCGATCCTTAAATAATATCCTAAACCATAAATTAAAAGCGCAATTCCTTTGTGATGGAAGATATTGTAGGCAAAAGCACCAATTTTATTTCCGAAAATATACCCAATCATAGAGAAATCAGGAGCTAAAATCAAAACCAAAAACCACCACCATTCAAAATTTAAGCGGTTAAAAAGAAATATTCCGAGAATAAATAAAGCTGTTTCTTCGAGTTTTATGACTGTTTTCATTTGATTATTTTTTCCATCATCTTTTCAGGATGATTCAGTTTTGTAAATCCGAATTTTTCGTATAAAAAGTGTGCATCAGTTGTCGCCAGTCGCCAGATTTTTACTTCTTGCAATTGAGGATCATTCATCATTGTTTCGATTAAAATGGATGAATAGCCTTTTCCACGGTGTTTTTCATCAATAAAAACATCCATTAAATAAGCAAAAACGACATAATCAGTTATGACGCGTGCAAAACCAATTTGTTTGTCATCCAAATAAATTCCAAAACAAACCGAAGCATCAATTGTGCGCTGAACTTCGTCGATAGTTCGTCCGGCTGCCCAATAAATGTCTTTTAAAAAGTTCTGTATAAACGGAACGTCGAGTTTTGTTTTATCTGTAGAGACAGTAATCATTTTAATTTTAGATTTTATAGTTCAGATTTTAGATTTTTTGCAGTAGAGTAATCTAAAATCTACAATCTAAAATCTGAAATTTTATATAATATTGGTTTTGATGGACTTGCGTCGTTTTCGAATGAAGCGATTTGAAGATTTAGAATATAATTTCCGTCTTCAATTTCTTCAGGAACATAAATCATTTCTGTAATTGTGGCGTTTAATCTTGCGTCAGAATTTAGATTATGCGTGTCTTTCACATTCCAAAAAGCTTTATGAGCCAATAATTTTCCTTCATCATGTTCTTTGTCAACACTTGGCAAATCAATCAGTAAATGCTGAATTTCGCTTTCGCGGATGAAAATTGCAGCGTCTTCAGACAAATAAGGCGGATTTGTATTCGAATATTTTCTTGATCTTTTATCTTTTGAATTAGGAATTGTTCGAATTATTAAAGCCTCGTTTGTCACATTGAGCGAAGTCGAAATGCTTTCTTTAGTAATCACAAAATCGTCTCCAATTTTCTCAGGCTCAACCGTAATCAATTTTGCTGTAAAGAAAAACTGTTTAAGTGATTGATTAATACTATAAAAATCATTCGTAATATGCCCCAAACATTCCGTGTGCGTTCCATGCCCATGCGGGTTGAAGAAAATATTATTAAAATTCGTAGATGATTTTCCTTCCGAAACTTTCCCAATCCAATCTCCAAAAACTACGGGTTCAATAACTGGTTTTTCGATATACCAGGCAATTGGGTTTTCGTCTGTATTTGTTAAAGGAATAGAAATATCAATGGGTTTTGATAAATCGATTTGATATTTATTGTCAAGAATTGCAATCATTTGGAACACGGATTTTACGGATATTCTAACGCGGATTTCTACGGATTTATCAGCGTTGCCTGCATCCGTTTAATCAGCGTCTAATTTTTATTCTTCCAAATTTAAATAAAACAGATCACTTGCAATTCCATCTGTTAAAAATTTTCCTTTTGGAGTTGGTTTTAGAATGTTATTTTCAATTGAAAGCAAATTGTCGTTCAGGAATTTCTGAGATTGTTTTTTCAGATAATTCAAATATTCCAAGCCAAATTCCTTTTCAATTCTTTCTAGAGAAACGCCCCAAATGGTTCTTAATCCCGTCATAATATATTCGTTATAACGGTCTGAAATGGTTAAAATCTCAGTTTCAATTGGAAGTTCGTCGTTTTGAATTGCTTTTAAATACAGAGAATTATTTGCAATATTCCAACCTCTTTTTTCACCATCATAACTATGAGCCGAAGGGCCGATTCCGATATATTTTTTGCCCAGCCAGTAAGCCGAATTGTTTTTAGAGAAATAATTTTCTTTTCCAAAATTGGATAGTTCGTAATGAATGAAACCATTTTTTTGAAGCATTTCAACCAAAATCATAAAATGATTGGAAGCCACTTCATCCTGAGGTTCAGCAATTTTTCCGGTTTGAATTAATTTGCTCAAAGCTGTTTTTGGCTCAACCGTCAAAGCATAACTCGAAATATGCGGAATGCCAAAATCTAAAGCCGTTTGGACATTATTTCTCCACATTTCGTCGCTCATTCCCGGAATTCCGTAAATTAAATCCAGCGAAATATTATCGAAATATTTAGTTGCTTCTTCCAGGCATTTTTTGGCTTCCGCCGAATTATGAGCGCGATTCATCATCTTCAAATCTTCTTCATAAAAAGACTGAATTCCGATGCTTAATCTGTTTATCGGACTTTTAGATAATTCGAAAATTCGCTCAGCAGATAAATCATCTGGATTGGCTTCAAGTGTAATTTCAGGATTTGCTGCAACTTTATAGTTCTTATAAACTTCAGAAATTAAAAAGTTTATTTCGTCATTTGATAAAACCGAAGGAGTTCCTCCGCCAAAATATATAGTTTCTACAATCTCATTGTCACTTCGAGCTGAGTCTAGAAGCTCATTTTTTCGCATGCCAATTTCTTTGGCTAAAACCAAAACCATTTCGTCTTTCTTTTTCATTGAAGTAGAAAAATGAAAGTCGCAGTAATGGCAAGCCTGTTTGCAAAAAGGAATATGAATGTAGATACCTGACATAATAAAAAAAGAGCAAGTTAAATCTTGCTCTTCAATATTCAATAGTAATTAGTGATAAATTATATTTTTTTTATTAGAATGATGCGCTTTCTTTGAAAGTACCATTCGAAATAGTAATTTTTGCATTCGTCTCCGGATTCGTAGCTGTTAAGCTAAATGTTCCAGCGGCTAAAATGTCATTCAGGGTTGTGAATGTAACAGTACCCGATACATTATAATTAATGTTTTGGTGAGTTGCTGTATCGTATTTTTGAAAAGTAATTCTATAAGCATTGTTGTTGCTTGTAAAATTGTAAGTTCCTGTTTTTGCATCATAATCAGGGAAAGCAATACCAATTGTATACTCACCGTCGTTTTCAACATAAATTATTTTTGTTTCCTGATTTTCGATTGTACCGTCAAATGATAAACCATGCCAGTCTTTTCCATCAATTTTAGCAGAAGTACCAAGACCTTCAATTTGTGGAGTAATTTCTTTATAAGAAACTTTAAATGAACCGCTTACGTTAACAAAGTTTGATTCGTAATCGTAACCATCTTCATATACTTTTCCTGAAAATTTTACCTGAACTGTTTTATTTGTGGTATTTAGGTTTTCTAACGTAAAGGTAAAAGTATTAGAAGTAAAATTTTCTGAAGCCTGCAGCCATGGAATATTATTATTTGTTACAGGATTTGTACTGGCTTGATAAAGATTTCCATAGGCATTAAATTTAAAATCAATTGCGATTCCTTCTTCAGATGTTCCCATAACTTCTATGAGATCGCCTTGTTTTTGCGCCTCCCATGTTTTTATTTTTTGTGCTTTACTGTCGTAAGTAAAATTGAAATAAGTTTCTGAAGATGAATTATCATCACTACCGTCATTAGAAGAACATGATGAAATAAGCGCCGTAAATAGAACGAACGCAATAACTTTAAATTTTGTCATTGGAAAGTTGGGGTTTTGGATTAATTACGACAAATATAATTATTTTCGAATCTTATCCTCATTTTGTTTTACAAAAGCATCCCAGCCAGAATAGCTTTTTCCAGCGATAACTTTTCCAGAATTGAAATGATGACAAACTGCTGCGGCCAAACCATCTGTTGAATCCAGATTTTTGGGTAATTCTTTTAAACCTAAAAGCTGTTGCAGCATTTTAGCAACTTGTTCTTTGCTGGCGTTTCCGTTTCCGGTAATTGCCATTTTTATTTTTTTTGGTTCGTATTCAGTAATCGGGATACCTCTTGAAAGTCCTGCTGCCATTGCAACACCTTGTGCGCGTCCTAATTTTAGCATCGACTGAACGTTTTTGCCAAAGAAAGGAGCTTCAATCGCAATTTCATCAGGACAATGTGTTTCGATTAATTCGATAGTTCGCTCAAAAATGATTTTTAGTTTTTGGTAATGATTATCATATTTGGAAAGCTGCAATTCATTCAATTGCAGAAATTCCATTTTTTTATTGATGACTCTAATTAATCCAAAACCCATGATTGTCGTTCCGGGGTCAATACCTAATATGATGCGTTCTTTTGTCAATTTTTAAGTTATTACGCCAAGTTACACTAAGATTACACAGAGATTCACAAAATTTCTCTGTGCATCTTTGTGATTACTTTGCGAATCTTTGTGGAATAGCATTATTACAATACTTTGTGTTACTTTTGCGGCATGATTTCAATTCCTCACAAAGCTAAGCAATTCCTCGTTCTTCTAGCCAAACTTTTAATTGTTGGCGGCGCATTTTATTTTATCTATAATCAGCTGGCGAATAACGATAAACTGGACTGGCAGAAATTTATTGTATTATTTCGTAAAAACCAGTCGGTTTTAGGGATCTCGTTTATATTGCTTTTGAGTGTTTTAAATCGTTATTTTGAGATTTTAAAATGGCAGAATCTTGCCAAAGTAATACACCAAATTTCAGTTTACGAAGCCACAAAACAGGTTTTAGCAGCTTTAACAGCAGGGATTTTTACACCAAACGGAGTAGGAGAGTATGCAGGAAAAGCGTTATATTATCCAAAAACGGAAGCCAAAAGAGTAGTTTTCCTGAACTTAATCTGCAACGGAATCCAGATGATTTTGACGATCATTTTTGGAATTTTCGGATTGCTCTATTTCAACGCACAATTTAATGTAATTACAACCAAAACAGTTTTAATCTTATTTGGCGGTTTTTTATTAATTCTGATTATACTTTTTTCAATCAAAAAGATTAAGGTAAAAGGATATTCGATTGAAAAACTAATTCATAAAATCAATGAAATTCCAAAACCCATTCATCAAAGAAATATTATTTTAGGGATTTTAAGATATTTAGTTTTCTCACATCAATATTACTTTTTATTTCTGGGGTTTGATGTAGATCTGCCTTATTTAACTTTAATAGCAGCGATAACTTCAGTTTACTTTTTAGCTTCATCTTTACCCACTTTTCAGTTTTTAGATTTTGCTGTAAAAGGAAGTGTAGCTATTTATTTCTTCGGAATTCTTGGTGTAAACGAATGGATTGTAATTTTCATAAGCACTTTAATGTGGTTTTTGAATGTAGTATTGCCAGTAGTTTTAGGAAGTTATTTTGTGTTGAATTTTAAAACCAAAACTGCAGAATGATTTTTGGTTTATTTGAAATATTAATCATTTATGCGATAACCATTGGTTCGCTTATACAGGGGTTTTTCAAAGTAAAAAAATATCAAAATAAAAGTTTAAGTCCAAAGACAAGTTTTACGATAATAGTGCCTTTCCGAAACGAGGAAGAAAATCTTCCGAAGCTTTTAAACAGTTTTTCAAACTTAAATTACCCGACAGATTTATTCGAAGTAATTTTAGTTGATGATTCTTCAAATGAAAAATTTCAATCATCAATTGTTAATTATCAATTATCAATTATAGATAATATTCGTCTTTCAAATTCACCAAAAAAAGATGCGATAACTACGGCAATGAATCATGTAAAAACCAATTGGGTAATTACAACAGATGCCGATTGTATTGTTCCCAAAAACTGGCTTTTAACTTTTGATAATTATATACAGGAGAATAAAGTTTCTATGCTTGCCGGAGCGGTGACGTATAATTGTGGAAATTCTTTTTTAGATCATTTTCAACAATTAGATCTAATCAGTCTGCAAGGCGCAACAATTGGAAGTTTTGGTCTCAACAAAGGTTTCATGTGCAACGGAGCCAATTTTGCTTACACAAAATCACTTTTTGAAACCCTAAATGGTTTTGATGGAAATGATAAAATTGCAAGCGGCGACGATGTTTTTTTATTGCAAAAAGCCATTGAAAAATTCCCAAAAGAAGTTCATTATTTAAAAGCTAAAGAAGCCGTTATTATTACAAAACCAACAGAAACTTGGAAAGCTCTTTTTCATCAAAGAGTACGCTGGGCGGCAAAAACAAGTTCGTACAAAAGTAATTTTGGAAAGTTTCTGGGGATAATTGTTTTCTTCGGAAATTTGAGTTTTGTAATTACGTTTATTCTATTTCTTTTTGGAACTTTAAGTTATCCAATTTGGGTTTTGTATGCCTTTTTTAAATTCGTTGTGGACTTTATTTTGCTTTCTATTACGAATCAATTTTTAACTGAAAACAGAATTAAAAGTCTTTTACTGAGCAGTTTATTTTATCCTTTTTTCAGTTCAGTTGTGGCTTTGTACAGTTTGTTTGGTTCTTATGAATGGAAAGACCGTCAGTTTAAAAAATAATTACCCGTAAAAAATTACTTTTTGTCTTTTTCTTTAATAATAACGGGTAGAATAAATTGGGTTTTTACCGGAAGTCCTCGTTTTATTGCAGGATTTACTTTAGGAAAATTGACCAAACGAGCACGAAGAATACTGTCTATTCGAATGGTATCGTAAGCAACAGAATCTTTTTGGAAATCTGGTTCAAACTTCATTTTCGAATTAGGAAAAACAGTTACTTTTACTTGTATCGTATCAAGATCCGGATACAAAATAGACAAACTATCGACATCTAATTTCTCCTGAATAAGCTTAGAAATAACATCAAAAAAACATTTCTGACGCTGTTTTTTTTCAGTAATAGTTTCACAATCAGCAACAGTTGGATATTCATCAACTTCCTTCCAGTTTATAGATTTTAGCTCTTTTTGAAGCAATTCTTTTTCAGACGGAACCTGCTTCTCAATATATTGACAAGAATTAAAAAAAATAAAAGCTAAAAAAATAAAAAAATGCTTCAAGGCTTTGATGTTGAATTGAATAAAAGTGATTTAAAGTATAAAAATACAACTATTTTTTTTGAGAAGCTTTGTATTCTAAATAATCTTCATAACTTTCAGAAAGCCAGTGTTCCTTGTTTTGAGCCGCAACTTCTTTTTGGTCAGGGTATAATTTTGCCAGACGATCAGAAAATGCAGCAATCTGTACCGTATAATTGTAAAATTCGGTTTTAGTTAAAAGAGTATTAGGATCATTTTTACGACTAAAAAATTCAAAGAAAAGCGTATCAAATTCTTTCATTGAGAAATTCATTATTTTTTTCTTGCTGCTGGTATAAAGACTGTCTTGCAGCAATTGATCGTCAACAGAAAGTTTTTTGCTTTGTGCACAAGCAGAGAAGCTGATAGAAGAAATCAGGAATAAAAAAACAACCAAGTGAAAAAAGCTTCGCATCTTAAATTAAATATATTTATAAAATTGTAAGTACAAAATTACAAAAACATATGGATTTACTATTATTTACATTAGGTTTTATATGCATGATTATAGGAATGCTAGGGAGTTTTCTGCCTGTTTTACCGGGACTTTCATGCAGTTGGATTGGTTTATTGCTATTATATTTAACAAAAGCAGTAGATAATAATTACTGGGTTTTAGGAATATCACTTTTGATAACCATAATCATTACAGTTTTAGATTATATTATTCCCGCAAAAGGAACCAAAAAATTTGGCGGAAGTTCCTATGGAGTCTGGGGAACCAACATTGGTTTAATCGTTGGAATTTTGGCACCAATACCGTTTGGAGTAATCATAGGTCCATTTGTTGGAGCGTTTATAGGAGAGCTAATTTTTGATTCTACAAACCACAAAAGAGCATTTAAAGCCGCAACAGGTTCCCTTTTAGGGTTCTTAGCATCAAGTTTTATAAACTTTATGTTTTGTATTGTTTATCTTGGAATTTTTATTCACACAACATGGGAATATCGAAACATATTATTTTAATTATATAACAAATACTTAGCTTTTTTCTTATTTTTTATTTTTTTTAAGAAAAATTTGAAGTTTTTGAAGAAAAATAATTCACTTTGCTTTGATTACGAAAGGGTTATATTTACTGGCATTTAGAGTTTCTAAGTGTTAAAGTGGTTATAATATTAAGTGTAAATTCTTAACTTATTTTTTGGATATGTTAAAATATTTTATATTTTTATCCTGATTAACGATAAAAAGCCCCACTTTATCGATTATTTTGAATAAGTATAAATTATTATCTAATAAGTTATGAGTATGACCCCAAACCTACAAATTGAGCTTAGACGTTTTATTTCTTCAAACGTTGTTTCAAAACTAAACAAATTTTATTTTGAAAATGATGCACTCCTAATCAAAGGAATTGATGTTTCGATCGGTACAGTTTTAATGGGTCTCTATAATAAGGCCGAAGAGTCAGGCTTTTATAAGGAAATAGTCTCTCTAATTGAAGATAATTCTAATTTTTATCAGGAAGTCGATTTTACTTCCGGCAGAATTTTATCAGTCGACGACTGTTATCGCTTAGAAGGAAACGTACTGTTAAAGGAAATCTTTACCAATAAAAAAGGAAGAATTTCTGAAATGATTTCAAACGAAGTCGGCATCAAAAGCGAAACTGCTCGCGAAATACTTAACTTCTCTGCATTACTCGTAATCTCTTATCTTAAAAATAATATCCAGTTACTTGACAGTTTAAAATTACTGCTGGAAGAACAAAAAAGAGATATTTTAAACAGCATTCAGCCCGGAATTAAAATCATCTTAGGATTTTCATCTTACGAAACCGTTGAAGATAAAAATCAAAACATCGGAAGATCAATCTTTACACTTTTCGGACACAACTTTTTCAGTTTCTGAATAAAAAAAATCCCATTTTACAAAAGAAAACAGGATTTTAATGTATTTGATTAATTTGAAAAATTTTCTAAGAATTTTTCAAATTGATAATTTCCTGATCTGTCAAAAAGCGCCAGTTTCCTCTAGGAAGATTCTTCTTAGTTAAACCAGCAAAAGAAACGCGGTCAATACGAAGAACATCATAATCAAAGTGTTCAAAAATAGAACGAACCACCTTTACGTTAGATGTTTTTAATTTAAGTCCAACTTCACTTTTTGCTTCTTTTTCAATATAGCTTACTTCTTCAACAAACACACGGTGTCCGTCAAGAATTAAGCCTTTGCTGATTTTTTCTAAATCCTCAAATTTTAAGTTTTTATCTAAAGAAACCTGATATATTTTAGACGATTTCTGATTCGGTAAACTAAACTTACGTACCATATCAGTATCGTTTGTAAACAATAGTAAGCCAGTTGTATTTTTATCCATTCTTCCAACCGGAGCAAGTTTTGCATTTGTAGCGCCACGTACAAGTTCCAGAACGTTACGATATTCCTGACCTTCGTCAAGAGCAGTTGTAAAGTTTTTAGGTTTGTTTAATAAAATGTATTCTTTCTTTTCGGGAGTCAAAACAACGCCGTCAAAATTAACAACATCATTTAATTTTACTAAATACCCCATTTCAGTAACCGGAACTCCATTTACTTTCACGTTTCCAGACTGAATATATATATCGGCATCACGGCGCGAACAAACTCCGGAATTTGAGATATATTTGTTCAAACGAATTTCGTCAGAAGCCTTTTGTCTCTTTGCCGGCTGATTTTGTTTTCTAAATTTTTCCGCCGCTGCTTCCTGCGCTGCCTTCACTTCAGGTTTCACTTTTTTTGGCCCTTGCGCACGCTTAGGCATAGGAGGTTTTGGCTTGCTTGAGTTTGATCTTGAACTATTTGGTCTCGATCCGCCTCTTTTATTATTGCCTTCCTTATTGTTCATAAATTCTGTAATTTGTGCAAAGATAGTTTTTTCCTGCTAATAAATCTTAAGTTCAATGTTCTTAGATTAATAGCTTTCGGTTTTAATATTATTTGAAGCATCGCAATTAGCATTTTTTCGGGCATGGTTCCCGCTTTCCGTTTCAATCTTTTATTTTCTTAAAGAAAAAAATAAAAGGATTTCCACTGCAATCGGGGCTAAAATTCAAACAATTGGCCTCTTTTAAATATTAGGATATTATTTTTGCGAAAAATCAAAACCAGAAAAAAACCGTTTAACCAGCAAAATAAGTGGTTCAAATCTAATAATTGGAAATCAATTGTCTCCCGTGCCACAAAACACTCGGATTAATCAAAACAATGCAAAAAACACCCGAAACTATCAGAAACTTCAAAACATTATGCAGTAACAAAAACTGTTCTTTTGAGTTTGATTTCCATAAATAAAGCAGGAAAAAAAGTAAAACAATAAAACATACATAAAAGTAAATATCCATATAACCAACGTCATAAATATTTACCAAAATATAAACCGGAATTACAGTTAAAAAAGTCAAGGCCGTAATGATTTGCTTAGAAACCCTTTCGTTGTACGTAATGGGAATAGTGTGATAATCATTGGCCAGATCACCCTTTAAATTCTCCAGATCTTTTATCATTTCACGAATTAAAAGCAGTAAAAACAAAAACACGGCATGTGCCGAAATCACTGCAAAATGACTTCTGTGATTCTCAATTTCTTCAAACGAAATCGAATTATAGAAATATAATAAAATCGCAAAAAAAGGAATTACAGCCATGAATGCCGCAGTCAAATTTCCAACAATTGGATATTTCTTTATTTTATGAGAATAAAACCAAATCAGGAAAATATAACCCGAAAAAAACAAAAATGCTCTCCAGGAAACAATCGAAGCCATTAAAACCGCCAGAAAATTTAAACTGAAATAAACCGTCAATTTTGTTTTTTGGCTTACCAAACGATCCAGCATAGATTTGTTCGGACGATTTATTAAGTCTTTCTGACTATCGTAAAAATTATTGATAATATAACCCGATGCAATTGTAATTGCCGATGCAGAAACAATCAAAAACAAATAAAAGTCCAAAAGAATATCCAAAGCTCTTTTTTCTGGTGCCAGAATAAAAATTGCCGATAAATACTGCGCCAGAACAATAATCGGAATATTGTAACCGCGGACCACAGAAAACAAACTAACAATTTTCATTACTAAAAGTTTCTGCTGTCTGCTTAACATAAATTATAGGTTGTAGATTAAATTAGATTTGAAGGTAAAAGTTATTTTTTAAATCTGAAATTTAGAGTTTGTTTTTTAACAATTCTTTAGAACCAAAACCTAATTTTCTAATGCAGGCCAAAGCTTCTTTTTGAGAGATTTCAATTTCTTTGATGTCTTTCTTTTCAACAAAACAAACAGAACCACTCCAGGGATTTGGCGCATCTGGAACAAAAACTGTAAAATTGTTTTCGTCGATTTGTTCTATTAAAAATGCAAATTGCCAGCCGGCATCAGTAGGAACCAAAATTACTTTTAAATCTTGCTTAGATTCAAGTCCCATAATGTTTTCATTCATGTTTTTCATAAATGAATATCCTGGAACAAAACTTAAAATGCCGTCTTCTAATTTCTGAATCAGTTTTTTTGCCTTATCTGTTCTTGCCAGTAAACCTGCTGTAAAACAAATAAGAATTAAAATGATGGTTCCAACAAGTTCCTGAAGCGCAATTCCCAAGACATGAACTCTTGGCAGATTATTTACAAGCGGAAGAGTGACTTTTTGAATTATTCTGTATCCCTTTTCCAGAATAATGAGCAATACCGCCAAAGGTGCTAAAAACAGAATTCCTCCTAAAAAAGTTGCTTTAATTATTTTCAAAATACTTTTCATAATAATTAACTTTTTAGGATGAAACTTATGAAAATCTACTCAAATAATTTAGGCTTTTAAGATTTTTAAAACTGATAAACAACTTCCAGTTTGTAGTCTTTTAAAGAAACTTTGGCACGTTCTAAATCTTCAGTAAAACCAAGAATATAGCCGCCTCCGCCAGAACCGCAAAGTTTTAAATAATAATCGTTTGTGTCAATTCCGTGCTGCCAGATTCCGTGAAATTGCTCCGGAATCATAGGTTTAAAATGATTTAAAACTACTTTTGAAAGCTTTTTAGTGTTGGTAAATAAAGATTTCATGTCGCCATGCAAAAAGTTTTCTACACAGGCATCAGTATATTTAACAAATTGGTTTTTAAGCATCGCGCGAAAACCTTTGTCTTTTAAGTTTTCCATAAAAATGCTAACCATTGGTGCAGTTTCGCCAACAATTCCAGAATCTAATAAGAAAACAGCACCTTTTCCGTCAAAACTCTGAGTAGGAATTCCTGTTGCTTCAATATTATCTTTAGAATTAATTAAAATCGGGATACTCAAATAGCTGTTCAGCGGATCTAAACCAGAACTTTTTCCGTGGAAAAAACTCTCCATATGAGAAAATATATTTTTTAATTGTAAAAGTTTTTCGCGGGTTAAATTCTCTAAAACCGTGATTTTGTTTGTAGCATATTTATCATAAATCGCCGCAACAAGCGCACCGCTGCTTCCAACACCGTACCCCTGCGGAATACTAGAATCGAAATACATTCCGGTTTCAACATCGTTTTTTAGAGATGTTAAATCGAAAGTAACCAAATCAGGCTGTTGAGTCTGCAAAACTTCAAGATAAGCTGCAAAACTTTGTAAACTTTTGTTTGATGCAATAGCTTCAGCCGAAGGTTCTTCAGATTTCTTTAATGCACCGTTGTAAAAATTATAAGGAATAGAAAGTCCTTTAGAGTCGCGGATAATTCCGTATTCTCCAAAGAGTAATATTTTTGAGTAAAATAAAGGTCCTTTCATGATTTATTTTATTTTTTTTTATTTGGGTCTTATCTGTTGATTCTTAACCTTTAATGTATAATCCGATAATCATCATGGCCAAGGCAAAGAATACACCAACAAACCATTTAATCATATCATTTTTAGCATCTACAATTTCTTTTTTTACAAAATCTTTAGTTGCAATATTCATGTTCGGACTTTAAAATATGTATTGAAAATATAAAGATACGCAAAATTATAATGCTATCGCGCCACTTCCAATTTTGTCGCAAATGTACTGACGATTCTGACAAAATACAACTAATTCGTCCTGAATAAATTGTAATACTTTTTCGCTAACGTTTTCGGGATAAAGCACATGCACATTTGCACCGGCATCAAGCGTAAAACATACCGGAATTTGAGTTTCATTTCTAAATTTCCAGATCGCATTTATGATTTGCAGCGTATTTGGTTTCATCAAAATAAAATACGGCATTGATGTCATCATCATCGCATGTAATGTCAATGCTTCACTTTCTACAACTTTGATGAATTCTTCCAAATTCCCGCTTTCAAAAATGGAAATTAAATTATCTAAATTTTCATGGGCTTGCGCAAAACGTCTTTCAGCATACGGATGATTATGCATTAAATCATGTCCAACTGTACTCGAAACTTGTTTTTCGCCTTTATCAACCAATAAAATAGTATCCTGATAATTCTTGAAATTTTCATGAATTCCATACGGATATTCAACCCCGAATAAATCCGAACTTCCTTCAATATTGACTTGATTTCCCCAAACAACAACATTTCCTTTTACACTTCGGCATGCACTTCCTGAACCTAAACGAGCAAGAAAAGAAGCTTTTTGATAGAAATATTCGTTAGTCATTTCCGGGTTTAGTTTTCGTTCTAAACTCATGAAATTCATCGCCAGTGCTGCCATTCCAGAAGCCGAAGAAGCAATTCCGGAACTATGCGGAAATGTATTCTGCGTATCAATCGTAAAATGATACTCTTTTAAAAATGGCAGATAAATTTCAACTCTTTCTAAAAACTTCTGAATTTTTGGTTTGAAATCTTCTTTTGGTTTTCCTTCAAAAAGTAAATCAAAAGAAAAAGAATTTTGGTCTGCTCTTTTTTCAAACCCCAACTTTGTAATCGTTTTACAATTGTTTAAAGTGAAACTTACAGAAGGATTTGCCGGAATTTGATTGTCTTTTTTCCCCCAATACTTTACTAATGCAATATTGCTGGGAGCGCTCCACTCAAAGTTTCCGTTCTCGATTGTTGAAGTATATTTATTTGGAATAAAATCAGCTGCTGTAAACATGAATTATAAATTTTGGCAAAGATAACTTTTTCATTTTTCCACCATATAAGTTATATAAGAAATTATAAGCAGGTTCTAAAATGAACTTACATTACTTATATGGTTTAAACTTTTCTTTTGACTATTTTTGAATACAAAATTTGACAAAATGAACAAGTTCGTAAAAATCACTATAGCATTAATTATTTGTTTAGCAGTAGGATATTCTGCAAGTACTGTAACCAGACCAAGTGTAGAAAGCTGGTATCCAACAATTGTAAAACCATTTTTTAATCCCCCAAATTGGGTTTTTATGCCGGTTTGGACTATGCTTTATATTTTTATGGCAATTGCTGCAGCATTAGTTTGGGATAAAATAAAAGAACAAACCGAAAAAGTAAAAACAGCACTTCTTTTCTTTTTAATTCAATTAACGCTAAATGCTATTTGGTCTTATTTATTCTTCGGATTAAAAAATCCGCTTTTGGCGTTAATAGAAATCATTCTTTTATGGCTGATGATTTACGAAACGTATTTAAAATTTATCAGAATTAATAAAATCTCAGGTTATTTACTGGTTCCGTATTTAATTTGGGTTGGTTTTGCAGCGATTCTGAATGCTAGTATTTGGTGGCTGAATTAAATAATTTTAGGTTTAATTAAAACTTCCCAATGAACTCTTCCAATTCGCCATTATCCAATAAAACCGGACCATGACCAAAACAAAGAATTTTTGGTTTTAATGAAGCCAGTTTTAGAATTGATTTTTTATTGGTTTGTTTGTCAGCAGTAAATAGACTGGGTGGTTCATGAAGCCCAACTTTTGTAGTCAATAAATTCATATTGGTCATGACATCGCCAACAATTAATACACCGTCTTTTTCTCTGAAAAAAGATAAATGTCCGCTTGAATGACCCGGCGTTTCAATAACTGTAAAACCGCCAATTTGATGGCCTTCTTTTAAAGTTTCAGTAACAGGGTGTCCTTTTCCTGCCCAAAAGTTTTTCTGAAATTTCGAAATGATATGATTCGGATTTGGGTATTCTGTGATTACGTTTCCATTTTCAGCAAATTCTTTTTCATGTTCACTGCATAAAAGCGGAATATTCAGTCTTTCACAGATTATTTTACTGCTTCCTTGATGATCAGCGTGAGCGTGAGTTAAGGCGTGTTTGTTGACGGTTTTGTCTTTAATTGCTTTTAAAATTGTATTTGCTGAACTTCGAATTCCGGCATCAATTAAAACATCTTCAATTACATAACAATTAATGGCATTTCTTGGAAATAAGGGAATTTGGTAAACGTCTTTGGCAATATTTTTCATTTCTTGAATTTTATTTTGACAAAGATTCGAATTCGGTTTTTCAATACACTTGATAAATGTTAAGAAATGTTTTGACGAATTCTGCTTAAGGATTCTGCCGTAATTCCGAGAAATGAAGCGATATAAATTAAAGGTGTTCGCTGAATTATTTTGGCTGGAGCCGATGCTAAAAAAGTCTCGTATTTTTCTTTTGCAGGAATCATTTGTAATTTTAAAACACGATCGGCCATACAAAGGTAATTTTGCTCTGCTAAAATTCTTCCAACACGTTCCCAATTTGGAATTTCGTTATACAAAAACTGCATTTTTTCAAAAGAGATAGAAAGGACTTCGCAGTCTTCAATACACTGAATATTTTCAAAAGAAACAGATTGGTTTATAAAACTGGAATACGAAGCAATAAAACCTTCATCACAGCTTAGATAAGTCGTGATTTCTTTTCCGTCTTTTAAATAATAAACACGAGCCAAACCTTCAACAATAAAAAAGATTTTACTGCTTATTCTTCCCATTGAAGAAAGAAATTCTTTTGCTGTAAACTTTTCATATTCAAAAAAGGTATCAATTATTTTGATTTCTTTTTCTGAAAACGATGCGATGGCAAGAATTTGTTTTTTTAATGAAGAATTCATGGATTTTTTAAATAAAATTAGCCAAAATAAACCCGCTTGTCCAGGCATTCTGAAAATTAAAGCCACCGGTAATAGCGTCTATGTTTACAATTTCGCCAGCAAAATAAAGGTTTTCGTGAATTTTGCTTTCCATGGTTTTGAAATTGATTTCTTTTAAATCGATTCCGCCAGCCGTTACAAATTCTTCTTTAAAAGTGCTTTTTCCGTTTACTTTAAATTCAGCTTTTGTTAATTGTGAAGTCAGGTTTTGCAATTGATTCTTAGATAAATCTGCCCATTTGGTTTCCGCATCAATTCCTGAAGCTAAAACCAAGCTTTCCCATAAACGGTTTGGGAAGTCAAAAGGCGATTTTTTAGAAACTGCTTTTTTTGCGTGTTCTTGTTTTAAATCTTTCAGTATTTTTTCGGCATCTTCAAAATCTACATCATTTAACCAATTCACAAAAATCGTAAACTGATAATTTTTGTCATGCAAAATGCGTGCGCCCCAAGCCGAAAGTTTCAGGATTGCCGGGCCGCTCATTCCCCAATGTGTGATTAATAAAGGTCCTGTAGACTCCAGTTTTGTATCTTTTACATTTACGGTAACTTGTGCTGCAACTCCTGGTAATTCTTTAATTCGGGAATCTTTGATATTGAAAGTAAATAGGGAAGGGACAGGACTTACAATTGCATGTCCCTGTTCTTGTAGCATTTCCCAGATTTTTGGATTGCTTCCTGTTGCCATTACTAATTTTTCGGCAGCATAATTGTCAGTTTGTGTATCAATTTTCCAATGATTTTCTTTTTTAAAAATAGATTGCACACTTTGACCAGTTAGCACTTTTATGCCTAATTTTTCGGTTGCTTTTAAGAAACAGTCGATAATAGTTTGTGAAGAATTGGAAACTGGAAACATTCTCCCGTCTTCTTCGATTTTCAATTCTACGCCATGTTTCTCAAACCATTCAATTGTATCGCCGGAACAAAACTGATGAAATGGGCCGCGAAGTTCTTTTTCGCCGCGAGGATAAAATTTTACCAATTCGTTGGGTTCAAAACAGGCGTGTGTAACGTTGCATCGTCCGCCTCCGGAAACGCGGACTTTAGAAAGAACTTCTTTTCCTCTTTCTAAAATAACAATTTTCAGCTTTGGGTTTTTCTCTGCAATATTAATTGCGGTAAAGAAACCTGCAGCACCTCCGCCAACAATGATTATGTCGAAATTTTTGATCATATTTTTTTTGGTTGCCACGAATTACACGAATTATTTTTTTGATAATCTTTAAGAGTAAAAATTCGTGAATTTGTGGCTATTTTAGTTTTATATTTTATCTGGAAAATCAGAGATAATTCCGTCTACTTTATAACTTTTTATTTTTTGAATGTCTTCTTCCATGTTTACTGTCCATGGCAGAACCAGAAATCCTTTTTTTTGTATTTCCTGAACATTTTCAGGATTTAATAAATGATAATAGGGGTGAATTGCTTTTGCTTGTATGGTTTCGGCGAAAGCCAAAGCTAAATGAAGATCGGTTTCGGTTAAAACGCCAATTAGGATTTTTGGATTTTGATTGTGAATTTCCTGCAGCGCAGTCCAGTCAAAACTTGAAACAATGAAATGTTCGTAATTCCAGTTTTTTTGTGAGATATATTCTTTGATCAATTCATAAACGTACTGCAATGTGTCTCTACTTTTTAATTCAATATTGATGAAACACTTTTTGTCAACTAAATCAAAAACTTCCCGTAAAGTTGGAATTTGATGTTTTCCTTCAATCAAAAATGACTTTAATGCAGACAAATTAAAAGAATTAACAGCGCCTTTTCCGTTTGTCATTTTGTCGATTGTTTCATCATGAATTACGATAACATGTCCGTCGGCGCTCAAATGAACATCGAGTTCAATTCCGTCTGAATTTAAATCTAATGCTTTTTGGAAAGCTTGTAAAGTATTTTCAGGTTCGTAGGCTTTGGCGCCTCTGTGAGCTATTTTTAGCATTCTACAGTTTTTTTCTTAACCGCAAAGGTCGCAAAGTTTTACGCAAGGTTCGCAAAGTTTTTTATAATCTTTGCGAACCTTGCGATTTTCCCTTGCGACCTTTGCGGTTAAACCTTTAGATCAGTTCGAGTAAAACAATATCAAAATCATTGTCTATAATCACTTTTCCATCGATAACTTCAACTTCTTGATTGGAGTAAGCATCTTTTAGTTTTGTTCCGTTTGGGAAGATATCGCCAACAGGAAGTTCCTTTCTGCCTTTTGGTAAATCTACTCCCATAACTACTTTATCTGTAAAAGAGCCTTTTGTAAAAATTCTGGAAAAAGTATAAGGATACGGATTAATCAGTTTATGAACACCAGCTCCAACAGCAGGATGATTTCGTCTAAACTGACCTAATTTCTGCCAGTGTAAAAGTATTTTCTGTGTTTCAGGATTGTTCTGAATATCGCCCCAATTCATGTTTGAACGTAAGGTCGCATCGCCCTGAGTGCCTTCAACAACCAAGGAACGAGCAGATTCATCTCCATAATAAACCTGAGACATTCCTGGAGAAAGCAATAGTTTATTGGCTGTTTCAATGCTTTTGGTTCGATTGGCATCAAAAGGCTGCCCATCATCATGCGAAGACATATAATTAAGGACAGAATATCCTTTTAGATCATTGTTTAAAGCATTTGAATATTTCGAAAATAAACCTTCATAATCATTTTGTGCTGCATTCCATTTAAACTCAAAATTGATCATGCTGTTGAAACCATTCTGGAAATAATTGACTTTTCGATCTCCAAAATCATAATCCTGCCCACCGCTGATTCCGTAACCGTAGACTTCGGCAATCGTGTAAAACGGATTTTGGTCTAAAACCTGCAAGGGATGATGCTTTTTCCAAGTTTCAAAAGCGTACTCACATTCTTTTTTGAAATCGGCCCAAACGCTTTCTTCGGTATGTTTTACGGTATCGGCGCGGTAACCGTCAATTCCGAATTCCAGAATATAATCGGTAAGCCATTTTATGATGTAATATTTAGGCGTTCTTGGGTAATTTGTTCTTTTAAAAAATTCATCCAATGACGCTATTTCTTTTTCATAACGACCTTCTTTTTTCCATTTTTCGATTAAGAAAGGAGGAAGTTGGACTTCTTGTGTACTTTCTGTTCTAACATCTGGAAGATTGTCAACCAACGTACACATGGTTGTATTTTCGAAAGATTTGTAATCGCAGACAACACCAGTTCTAACCCAATCTGCAGGCCAAACAGGATCTTCTGGTGTTACAGGTCCTGTATGATTGATAACTCCGTCAAGAATTATTCTGATACCTTTTTCGTGTGCTTTTTTAACGAGATTTGCTAAGTCTTCTTTGGTTCCGAAGTTTGGATCTAAAGCCGTCCAGTCTTTTGCCCAATAACCGTGAAAACCGTAACTCAATCCGGTTCCTTCATCAACCCCATCGTGAATTTGTTCGACAATCGGCGTAAGCCAAATGGCATTGATTCCTAATTTTTCAAAATAACCTGATTCGATTTTTTTAGTGATTCCGATGATGTCTCCGCCTTCAAATCCGCGTAGTTTTCCGGGAGTTTTGGTTCGGTTAAAGTTGACGTCGTTGGAAGTGTCTCCGTTATAAAAACGATCTGTAAGTAAAAAATAAACATTTGCTCCTTCCCAAACGAAAGGTGTTTTTGAAGTATTATTCATTGTAACTGATTTTGAGCCAGAACAACCCGTAATTATGAATACTAAAGATAAAAAAAGGAAAGTGTATTTTTTCATTATTTTAGAATATTTTAGGATGGATTGTGTTGAAAAAAAATAGCCACGAATTCACGAATTTTATTCTTAAAGATTGTTAAAAAAATAATTCGTGAAATACTTTGTGCTAAAAAATAGCCACGAATTCACGGATTTTATTCTCAAAGATTGTCAAAAATAATTCGTGAAATACTTTGTGCTAAAAAATAGCCACGAATTCACGGATTTTATTCTTAAAGATTGTCAAAAAATAATTCGTGAATTCGTGGCGGAAAAACTTTGTGTTTGATATTATTCCAATTCTAAAACCAAGGCCGATTTTGGTTCTAATGTGATTTCAGTAGCTAAATCAAATGTTTTACCTGTGATAACATCTTTACCTGTTTTAAAGTTTTTGATGTTTTCTTTGAAACGATTTGTTTTTACAACTTGCTCTTTTGCATTGTTATTGAAAACTATCATAACGGTTTTAGCATCTGTGTATCTGAAATATACATATGTATTATTCTCCGGAATATAATGTGTCATTTTTCCGAAATGAACCGCTTCGTTTGTTTTTCTCCAGTTGAATAATTTTGAAGAGAAATCAAAGAAAGCTGCTTGTTGAGCAGTTCTTCCTTCTTTTGTAAAAGCGTTGTTTTTATCTCCAGCCCATCCGCCTGGGAAATCCTGACGAATATCGGCATCTCCGCCTTTACCTTTATCACCGCCCATTCCGATTTCTGAACCGTAATAAATCTGCGGAATTCCACGAACAGTTGCCAATAAAGTCATGGCCAGTTTATATTTTGGTAAATCATATTTGAACTTTTCGTTCATACGATCTGTATCGTGATTTTCGGCGAAGACCAAAATGTTATTCGTGTTTGGATATAGAAAATCCATTGCAAAATTGTTGTAGAATTTAATCAATCCGCTGTCCCAGTTTGGCTCATCTTCACTGAAAGCAGAAGTAATCTGACTTTGAAGTGTAAAATCCATTACACTTGGAAGGTTCGAATTGTAGTTTTCAATTGCACCAATTTTACTGTCTTTCTGCCAAAAAGCTAAATTCGCCTGATTGTGCATCCAGATTTCACCCACAATATTAAAGTTTGGATATTCATCTGTAATTGCTTTTGCCCAATTTGCCATCGCAGTTTTATCAGAGTAATTATAAGTGTCTACTCGGAATCCATCAAGATTTGCAAACTCAATCCACCAAATAGCGTTTTGCGTTAAGTATTTTGCTACTAACGGATTTCTAAGATTTAAATCCGGCATTGAAGGAACGAACCATCCATCAATACAAACTTCCTGATCAATTTTTGAAGCATGAATATCGGTTATTACTTCACGTCTGTGGTGCGTTTGTGTGTAGTTTTCAAATTGATTAAGCCATGATTTTGTTGGCAAATCTTTCACCATCCAATGCGTAATTCCCCAATGATTGGTAACATAATCCATAACCAGTTTCATGTTTTTTTTGTGCATTTCTGCAGAAAGACGAGCGTAATCGTCATTTGTTCCGTAACGAGGATCGATTTTGTAAACATCAGATTGTCCGTACGTATGATACGAATGCTGTTTGTCGTTGTCTTCGCATAAAGGCGTACTCCAAATTGTCGTTGCACCAAGAGACGAAATATAATCTAGATTTTTGATGATTCCTTCGATATCACCGCCGTGACGTCCGCCTGGTTCTGCACGGTTTACTTTTTCAGTTAAAACGGGGTCGCTGTCGTTTTTAGGATTTCCGTTAGCAAAACGATCCGGCATGATTAAGTAAATCAAATCCGATGCATCGTAACTTTTTCTTTCGGCAGAATTGGCTCTTCTTTCTTTAAGAGCATATTTCTGAGTAAAAGCCACTTTATTTTTGTTTTTGAAAGAGAAAACTAATTCAGAAGCTTTTACGTCTTTTGTATCGATTGTTACGAAAAGGTAGTTAGGATTTTCTGTTTTTTCTACATTTTTAATCACAACATTGTTTGAAACTGAAGCTTCGTATTGTGAAATGTTTTTTCCGTAGAACATAATCTGCAGTTCTGAATTTTTCATTCCTGCATACCAAAATGGCGGTTCTGTTTTTTGGATTTGCGCTTTCGCGGAAGCGGAAAATAATAAAATTATTAAGGCTAATTTATAGATAAATGATGTTTTTTGGTTTTTCATAGTAATAAGAAATTATTCTTCATTGTCAGTTCGAGTGGAGTCGAGAACCTTTGCGGCATCTCGACTCCGCTCGATGTGACAAAAAGATGTTGATTAAAAAAAAGACAAGCAATCCTGGGGACGATTACTTGTCTTTTTAGGGTGTTATTTGGTTTCAATAACGCTTATTGCATATCCTCCGCCTGGAGCAGAAAGCTGCGATAATTTTGATTTGCTTGTTACAGCAATTTTCTTGATGGTGTAAGCTTGCGGATTTGTTTTGTAATGTGCATCTTTTGCATCAGCATAAATTGTTGCTGTGTATTTTTTACCTTTTTCAAGGAAACTGAAATCGATGTTTGATGTACGTGGTGTTTCTCCGTTTACATTTCCGATGAACCAGTTATTTGTACCTTTTGCTTTACGGGCAACTGTGATAAAATCTCCAGGTTCAGCCTCGATATATTTACTTTCTGACCAGTCAACAGCCACATCTTTGATAAATTGAAACGCATCTGGAAAACGGTTATAATTCTCCGGAGTATCTGCAGCCATTTGTAACGGACTGTACATTGTAACGTATAATGCCAATTGGTTTGCAATTGTACTGTTTACATGCGATTTGTTATCAGGATTCATTTTGCTGATATCCATTTCGAAAATTCCCGGGGTGTAATCCATTGGGCCACCGATTAAACGTGTAAATGGTAAAACCGTTACGTGATTTGGTTTAGAACCTCCAAAAGCTTGGTATTCAGTTCCTCTTGCCGCTTCGTTTCCAATTAAGTTCGGGTATGTTCTTGCGATTCCTGTTGGACGAACCGCTTCGTGAGCGTTCACCATAATTTTGTAATCAGCTGCTTTTTCGATAGCGTATTGATAGTGGTTTACAATCCATTGGCTGTAATGATTTTCGCCTCTTGGCAAAATATCACCTACGTAACCGCTTTTTACAGCATCGTATCCGTTGTCTTTCATGAATTTGTAAGCTGCATCCATGTGACGCTCGTAGTTGCGAACAGAACCAGAAGTTTCGTGGTGCATGATGATTTTTACACCTTTAGATTTTGCATATTCGTGCAGCCCTTTTACATCAAAATCCGGGTAAGGCGTCAAGAAATCAAAAACATAATCTTTTGAGTGGCCAAACCAGTCTTCCCAGCCTTCGTTCCATCCTTCAACCAAAACAGCATCGAAACCATTTGCAGCAGCAAAATCAATGTATTTTTTTACGTTAGCATTGTTTGCTCCGTGAGTTCCGTTTGGTTTTGCTTTTGAAAAGTCAGAAACTCCCAATTGAACTGTTGGGAAATCGTTAGTATATGACCAAGAGCTTTTTCCTGTAATCATTTCCCACCAAACACCAACATATTTTACTGGTTTAATCCAAGAAGTATCGTCAATTTTTGATGGATCGTTTAAGTTATACGTCATTTTTGAAGCTAGGATTTCTCTAGCATCATCGCTTACCATAATCGTTCTCCAAGGAGAGTGATTTGGCGCCTGCATATGACCTTTGTCTCCTTTTGCATCTGGAGTTAACCAAGATTCGAAAACTAAATTTTTATCATCTAAATTCAAGTGCATACAAGAATAATCAATCAAAGCCGCTTCGTGCAAGTTGATGTAGATTCCGTCAGCTGTTTTTAACATCAAGGAAGTCTGAACTCCTGTTGGTGAAAAAGATTTTTGAGAAACGTTTGCTGTATATGCTTTTTGAGATAAACCTCTAATTTCAGATAATTTTGATTTTGTATAATCGTATTCCTGAGTATCATAATCTCCAGGAATCCAGAAAGCTGTATGATCTCCAGTCATGGCAAATTGAGATCTTTCTTCTTTAATTACGAAATAAGTAAGATTCTTTTGTGCTGGGAATTCATATCTAAAACCTAAACCGTCGTCGAATAAACGGAAACGGATTACGATTTGTCTGTCGGTACTTTTTTGGTTTAAAGTAACTGCCAATTCATTATAATGATTTCTAATGTGATCTACTTCTCCCCAAACTGGTTTCCAAGTTTCGTCAAAAGTTGAAGTTTTAGTGTCAACAACCGTAAAGTCGTTCAATAAAGATTTTTTATCATCTTTAAGTTCAAGACCTAATTTACTGGTTTTTACAACTTCTTTGTTTTTGTATTTTAAATTGTAAGTTGGAGTTCCATCGTTTTGAAGAGAAAATTCCATTACGAACTTTCCTTCGGGTGATTTTAATTGCTGCGCTTTTGCAACGGTGCTGAACGCAAACAAAATTAAACTTGCGAAAAATAAGTTTTTCATGTTTTTTAGATTTTTAGTTTGTAGTAATGTATTGATGGGCGTAATTATTTTTTAACACATAGAAACATAGATTTTATTTATAAAAAAGAAGATAAAGAGAAACTTGTTTCTTTCACATAGCTAACTATGTTTATTTTAAATAAGTGAAACGCCTTTTTGAGCACTCTAAATCTATGTTTCTATGTGTTTATGTTTTTTTTATTAATTAGCCCCGAGTTTATTGTAATTTAATTTATTTGTACAAATTTACTTGCAATTACAGGATTTCCGTTAACGATAATTGTTAAATCTTGGTCACCATCTACAGTAAAAGTTGTTTCGTCATGATTTACAGATACTTTCAAAATTTGATTTCTGAAATTGATTTTGAATGTATAACCTTTCCATTCTTTCGGAATTTTTGGTGAAAAATGAAGCTGATCATTTTTAACACGCATTCCTCCAAAACCTTCTACAATACTCATCCAAGTGCCCGCCATTGACGTGATATGACAACCTTCTTCAACTTCTTTATTATAATCGTCTAAATCCAAACGAGAAGTTCTTAAGTAAAAGGTATATGCCATGTCCATTTTATCTAAGGCAGCAGCTTGAATCGAGTGAACGCAAGGCGAAAGCGAACTTTCGTGAACTGTAAACGATTCGTAAAACTCGAAATTGCGTTTCAATTCTTCTTTTGAAAAATGATCTTCGAAGAAATAAAAACCTTGTAATACGTCGGCTTGTTTAATGTATGGCGAACGCAACACGCGATCCCAAGACCATTTTTGGTTGATTGGACGCTGTGATTTATCTAAATCTTTTACAGGAACTAATTCTTTATCTAAGAAACCATCTTGTTGTAAATAAATCCCAAGTTCCTCAGAAACTGGGAAATACATATTATCGGCAACTTTTTTCCATTCCTGAATTTCATTCGCCGAAAGGCTTACTTTTTCTAAAACACGTTTGTGATCTGCCGGATATTCCAACGCCACTTTATTGATTTGATCTGCGGCAAAATCAATACACCATTTTGCAATATAATTAGTGTAGAAATTATTGTTGATGTTGTTTTCGTATTCGTTTGGCCCTGTAACTCCAAGAATTACATACTGATTTTTATCTTTTGAAAAAGAAGCTCTTTGATGCCAGAAACGCGCAATTCCGATTAAAACCTCTAAACCTTTTTCGGGAATATAAGAGTAATCTCCCGTATAACGGTTATAGTTATAAATCGCAAAAGCAATCGCTCCGTTTCTATGAATTTCTTCGTGTGTGATTTCCCATTCGTTGTGGCATTCTTCACCATTCATGGTCACCATCGGATACAAAGCAGCACCGTTTTTGAAACCTAAATTGTCTTTAGCATTTTCAATCGCTTTGTCTAATTGATTGTAACGATATGTCAACAAGTTTCTCGCCACCTGCTGATCTTTCGTTGCCATGTAAAATGGAATGCAATAAGCCTCAGTGTCCCAATAAGTTGATCCGCCGTATTTTTCTCCGGTGAAACCTTTTGGCCCAATGTTTAAACGAGAATCTTTTCCAGAATAGGTTTGATTTAATTGGAAAATGTTGAAACGAATTCCTTGTTGTGCTTTTACATCGCCTTCAATTGTAATATCTGACATTTCCCAGATTTTTGCCCAGGCGTCAATTTGGCTTTGAAGCAAAGCATCATATCCTAAATTTACAGCAGATCTAATTACTTTTTCGGCTCCAGCCAAAGTATTTTCGTGGTTTAAAGAAACAGTATAACCTCCAATTTTTTGAATTGATGAGGTTTGTCCTTTTGCAATAATAGTTCCGTAAGTGTATTGAACTTTATCTATAGTTGAATCGATTGTTGATGGTGAAACATTGATATTTTCTCCGTTTGCCAAAATCGTATTGTGCATGAAAGTCGTAACTTTAAAATGCGTTTTGAAAGTTTGAGCGGTTACAAAAGCTTCGTTTGTACCTTTTTTAACTTCAAGCGGTTCCCAGAATTTTTCTTCCCAGTTAGCATCTTCATTGGTTACACCAGCATCAACGTAAGGTTTGTAAACGATTTTTGCATCTTTGTTTAAAGGCGTAATATCGTATTTAATGATTCCGGCTTCGTCCAAATCTAACGAAAGAAAACGACGAACGTTTACAGCGATTTCAGTTCCGTTTTTTAGAACCGCTTCAAAAGAACGGTTGTACCAACCTTCTTTCATATTCAATTCTCTACGAAAGTTTCTAACTTCGGTACACGTATTTAGATCCAGATTTTCTTCGTTGATTTCAATGTCAATTCCAATCCAGTTTGGAGCGTTAAGTACTTTGGCAAAATATTTCGGATAACCGTTTTTCCACCAGCCCACTTTTGTTTTGTCCGGATAATAAATTCCAGCAATGTAACTTCCCTGAAAAGTTTCTGCTGAATATGTTTCTTCAAAATTGGCGCGTTGTCCCATAGCACCGTTACCGATACTAAAAAGACTTTCAGACGATTTGACTCTTTCGGCATCAAATCCTTCTTCAATGATAGACCAATTGTCTGGTTTAATATAATCTTGATTCATTTGTTTAAGTTTTAAGAACCTAAATGCAATATTGCTTTTGTGTTCTTGGTGGTTGATTGATTATGATTGATTGATTTTATTTTTTGATTAATGATTCGATAAAGTCTTCATCTATAAAAGTGAAATCTTTAAAAATGTAATCAGCTTCATGTAAAATTGTTTCCTCACCAATTCCCACACTTACCATTTCTGCAATATTTGCTGCCTGAATTCCGGCAACAGAATCTTCAAATACGATTGAATTTTTTGGATCAATATTTAATAATTGAGCCGCTTTTAAGAATACTTCAGGGTCTGGTTTTGCATTACTGACATCATTTCCGTCAACAATAACATCGAAGTAAGACAGAACGCCTGTTTTTTCTAAAATTGGTCTTGCATTTTTACTGGCTGAGCCTAATGCAATTCCTTGTTTTTTATCTTTTAATAGTTTTAGGACTTTTAAAACCCCAGGAAGAACCTCACTTTCATCCATGTCAACTAAATAAGATAGGTAATCTTCATTTTTTTGAATTAACCATTTGTCTTTGTCTTCTTGTGAAGCCTCAACATTTCCTAATCCAAGTATAATATCCAGAGAACGAACGCGACTAACGCCTTTTAAAAGTTCGTTGTCTTCATGTGTAAAATTTATATTTAATGATTTGGCGATTTTTTGCCAAGCCAAAAAGTGGTATTTAGCGGTATCGACGATTACTCCGTCAAGGTCAAATATGAATGCTTTTTTATTATTCATGAATTTCAATTTTAGTTCTGCTATTTACTCTAAGTGTTAGTAATCCTGCAAATATCATCGACACACCCCCAATGATTAAAGCGTAAATAGGTTCATTATTACAGAATTGTTTAATTACAAATCCTAATATTGTAGCGGCTACGATCTGTGGTATTACTACGAAAAAGTTGAAAACTCCCATATAATAGCCCATTTTTGCAGCTGGCAAAGCACCAGAAAGCATAGCATACGGCATAGATAAAATACTTGCCCAAGCGATACCAACTCCTAACATTGGAAGAATCAGCATTTGTTTATCACCAATAAAATAAATTGAAATTAAACCAACACCTCCGGCACATAATGCAAGTAAGTGTGTTGCTCTAACGCCTACTTTTTTTGCAATAATTGGTAGTAAAAAAGCAACTGCAGCTGCAATTCCGTTATAAACTGTAAATAATACTGAAACCCAGTCGGCAGCATCATTATATACTTTTGAAGTGGTATCTGTTGTACCAAAAATGTGCTGTGTAACGGCTTGTGTTGTATAAATCCACATTGAGAAAAGCGCAAACCAAGAGAAAAACTGAACCCAGGCTAATTTTTGCATTGTTTTGGGCATGTTCAGCAAATCGGTCATAATTATAGTAAAACCATTTTGAACTTTTTTATTTCTCAGCTGCGAAGCGATCATAAATAAAACACCCATGAAAATCAATCCTACAAATAGAATATAAAGTTCTTTTGCAAGGTTATTTTCGAAAATTAAAAAAGAAATTAATCCGCCAATTGCTGCAAATACAATCCCTAAAGTCAATTGTTTTTTGGTAGTAACACCTGTTTCTGTTTCAGAATTTGGAGAATTTTGTTCTAAATCTTTTTTGCTGTTGGCTTCAAATGCATGAAGTTCTTCGGGAGTATATTCTGTAGTTTTAAAAACGGTCCATAAAACAGAAAGCAGGAAAACAATTCCGCCAATATAAAAAGACCATTTTACTGCATCGGGAATAATTCCTTTTGGAGCAACATTACTAACATCGAAAACATTTGTAAAGAGATATGGCAAAACAGAACCTACAACAGCACCTGTACCAATGAAGAAACTCTGCATAACAAAACCTAATGCACGCTGTTCGTCTGGTAAATTATCACCAACAAAAGCTCGAAACGGTTCCATAGAAACATTTATTGACGCATCCATTATCCACAATGTTCCGGCTGCAATCCATAAAGTAGGAGAGTTGGGCATAATAAATAATGCAATTGAAGACAAAATCGCTCCAATTAAAAAATACGGGCGTCGTCTTCCTAAACGAGTCCAGGTTCTGTCACTAAAATAACCAATAACGGGTTGAATTATTAAACCTGAAACAGGCGCTGCAATCCATAAAATTGGAATTTTGTCAATTTCTGCACCAAGGGTTTCAAAAATTCTAGAGGTATTTGCGTTTTGCAGTGCAAAACCAAATTGTATTCCTAAGAAACCGAAACTCATATTCCAGATTTCCCAGAAACTTAATTTACGCTTTTCCATTATCGTAATTTGAAAATTATACGATAAGCGCTTTGCTTATCAAAACTTTGTTCTTTTCGAAGTAAAACTAAAAGCCTTGACGGGCGTAAAAGTATTAATTATTTTTTTATTTATGCTAATAAAAAAGCCATAAATGTTTTTTATGGCTTTAGAAGGTGTTGATTTTAAGAATTTTAGTCAGTGGATTCTCTTTTTATAAGATGAGTTTCGATGACTTCTGTTGTGTAGTTTTCATTTTCTTCTTCGTCATCATCGTGTTCGGCTTCAAGTCTTTCAATAAGCATTTTAGCCGCTTTATTTCCCATTTTTTCACCACTCTGACTTACTGTTGTAATGCTTGGTGTGGAGTATTTTGAGATAATTCCGTCTGTAAAAGCAATTACGGCTAAATCTTCAGGAACTTTTAATCCCATTTTTGATGCCGTTTTGATAATTGTTACTGCAAAAAGCTCATTTACAGCAAAAACAGCATCGAAAGCTCGATCATGCAAAAGCTGACTTATCGTAATTTCGCAGGTATCTACGTCTTCAATTTTTATTATTAAATCTTCGTTGAACGGAATTCCGTTATCTAAAAGTGCTTTTTCATAACCATCGGTTCTTAGTTTACCAACACTTACATAATCGACAGTTGTTACGAGGGCGATTTTTTTTCGTCCGCTGTCAATTAAACTCTGAACAGCTTCATAGGCAGCAGCTTTATCATCAATAATAACTTTATCACATAATATATCATTGGTAACACGATCAAACATAACAACGGGCATTCCCTGATTAATAACTTCCGTAATGTGGTGAAAATCGCCTTTAAACTGAGTTTCTTTGGAGAGAGACATGATAAAACCATCGATGCTTCCGTTGGCTAACATTTCCATATTTAGGACTTCTTTATCAAAGGAATCATCAGATAAACAGATCACTACGCTATAGCCATGTTCGTTGGCAACCTGCTCAATTCCGTTGATTACAGTAGAGAAAAAATAATGTACAATTTCCGGAATGATAATGCCGATACTTTTGGTTTTTCGGTTTTTTAAACTAAGGGCAATGTTGTTGGGTTTATAGTTGTAAAACTTTGCAAAAGCCTGAACTTTTAAACGTGTTTCTTCTCCAATTTCAAGGCTGTTTCTTAATGATTTTGAGACAGTTGAAATAGATACGTCAAGTTCCTTTGCAATCTGTTTTAAGGTTATTTTGCGTTTCATGGCGAGGATTGAAAAAAATCTAATTAATAATAAAGGTATCTGAAATTTTTATAATTGACAATTTTAACGCTAAAAGATTACAAAATATAGAAAGTTTTCAACACTACCACGTTTTCGTAAAGCAATAAAAATTGTGTCTGGTCGAGCATGTTAATAAATTCATAATTTTGAAATTCGAAGTAAAATTAAAAACTTAACTAACAATCACAAACTCAAACTAATTTAAACAAAAAGTATGAAAACAATTTACAAAAAGTTGTTATTTTTATTCCTATTGTTGCCGTTTACTGTGTTAGCTCAAAACACGCTAAGCGGGACTGTTGTAGATAAAGCAACAGGTCAGCCAATACCGGGAGTAAATGTAAATGTACAAGGAGCTCCAAATGGTGCATCTACGGGATTTGATGGAAATTATCAGCTGTCAAATGTTAAAAGCGGAAACAAAATTGTAGTTTCTTTTATTGGTTACAAAACGCAAACGATTGAGTACACTGGACAAAAAACTCTAAACGTTTCTTTAGAAGAAGATACTAACCAGCTTAAGGAAGTTGTTGTTCAGGTAGGTTACGGAACTGTTAAGAAAAAAGACGCAACAGGATCTGTATCTCAAATTTCTGCTAAAGAATTTAATAAAGGTATCAACGTAACTCCTGAAAGTTTAATCAGCGGTCGTATCTCTGGTGTAAACGTAGTTGGTGGAGGGGCTCCTGGAGCAAAAGCTGATATTAGAATTCGTGGAGGATCTTCTTTAAGTGCTTCTAATGATCCTTTAATCATTTTGGATGGTTTACCTTTAAGCAATGCCGTGCCAAGTGGGGCTACAAGTATTTTATCAACGATCGATCCTAATGATATTGAGTCTTTTACAGTTCTTAAAGATGCATCTGCAGCTGCAATTTATGGATCAAGAGCTGCAAATGGAGTGATTGTAATTACTACTAAAAAAGGAGCAAAAGGTGGAGTGAAAGTTAATTTTAGCTCACAAGTTGGTATCAATACAGTTGCCAATAAAGTAGATGTTTTAAATGCAGATCAATTTCGTGCTGTCGTAAATGCAAATGGTACTGCACAACAAAAAGCAATATTAGGAACAGCAAATACAGATTGGCAAGATGAAATCTTTCATACAGCACTAACAACAAATAATAATATTTCTGTAAGCGGGGCTTTATTTGATAAATTACCGGTTAGATTATCTGTTGGAAATGTTGATAATCCTGGAATCTTAAGGAATACTTCTTTTGAAAGAACAACGACATCGATATCGTTAAACCCAGTTTTGTTTGACAATCACTTAAAAATTGATATTAGTGGGAATTTAGCATTCGCAAAAAATCAATTTCAGGATGAGGGAGCTGTAATTGGAAGCGCACTTGCTTTTGATCCTACACAACCTGTTTATCAATCTGGTTCTCGTTATGGAGGATATTTTGAATGGTTGGAAGCGAATGGAAATGTACCATTATTGCCGGCAAGAAACCCTGTAGCAAGATTGAATCAAGAAGATAAAAGAGCTACTTCTACAAGAAAGTGGGGTAACATTAGATTAGATTATAAATTTCATTTCTTCGAAGATTTAAGAATTATTGCTGAAGCTGGTATTGATAAATTTAATAGCAACGGTTATAATGAGCAAAGTACACAAAGTATTTTAGGATACCAACCAAATGCTTTTAACTCTGGAAACTGGGTGAATTTAGGAAACTACAATTCATACACAGATGATCTTCAAAACAAAAACTTAAATACTTACTTTAATTATACTAAAGATTTAGGGAAATTTAAGATTGATGCTACAGCAGGTTATAACTATCAGTTGTTTCAAAAGGAAAAGTATGAGTCTGGAGAAGTTAGACAGCCAAATCCAAAAGAAGATGTTATTACAGATGCAGATGTTAACTTACAATCATACTTTGGACGTTTAACTTTAAACTATGATAGCCGTTATTTATTGACTTTAAATTATAGACGAGATGGAACTTCTCGTTTTTCTGAAGATAACAGATGGGGTAATTTTGGAGGAGCAGCTTTTGCATGGAATATTGCTCAGGAAGAATTCTTAAAAGGTAATTCAACTCTTTCTAGCTTAAAATTAAGAGTAGGATACGGTACTACTGGACAACAAGACATTTCTTCTGCATATGACTTTTTACCAAGAGTAACTTTAGGAACTATCAATTCTCAATATATTTTTGGAAACACAGTCTATGCAACTGCTAGACCAGAAGGATATAATAAAAATATCAAGTGGGAAGAATTAGCAGAAACCAACGTAGGTCTTGATTTCGGTTTTTTTAATGATAGAATAACAGGTACAGTAAACTATTTTGATAAAAAATCAAGCGATTTATTAGCGGATGTTTTGGTTCCTGATGGAGCAAATTTAAGAAACCAAGGATTTAGTAATATTGGTAGTCTTGAAACAAAAGGAGTTGAATTTAGTATTCAATCAGATATTGTTAAAAATGACAACCTGACTTGGAATGTTGCTTTTAATACAACTTATATTCACCAGGAAATATCTAACTTAGGAACTACGGTACCAGGTTTTACGGGATATATTGTAGGAGATAATATTGCTGGAGGTTCTGGTAATAAAATTTTAATTAATTCAGTAGGATATGCTCCTAATTCATTCTTTGTTTATGAGCAATTATATGATGCAAACAAAAAACCTATTGAAGGAGCTTATGCTGATAGAAATGGAGATGGAAAAATTGATGATGGAGATCGTTACAAATTTCATAAACCAGCACCAGATTATACTTTTGGATTATTCTCTACGTTGAATTACAAAAAATTTGATTTTGCAATGAACTGGAGAGCAAGTTTAGGAAATTATATCTATGATAACGTAAGTTCAGACAAAGGATATTTATTAGCTGGATTGAGAAGACAAACAGACTTAGGAAACATTAGTTCTGATTATAACAATACAGGATTTGTAACTAACAACAATTATTTATCAAACTATTTTGTAAAAGATGCTTCTTTTATAAAATTAGATAATGTTACCCTTGGATATACTTTTGACAAAACTTTATTAAAAGCTGCTTCTTTAAGATTTACAGCTGGAGTACAAAATGTTTTTGTACTAACAAAATATGATGGTCTAGATCCGGAGAAATTTAACGGAATCGACAATAATGTTTATCCACGAGCTCGAACTTTTATATTTGGTGTAAATGCTAATTTTTAAAAGTAACTGATAGATAAAATTTAAAAAATAAACAAAATGAAAATATCATTTAAATATATATCTTATTTCTTCCTATTTGTTTTAGGATTAAATATGACGCTTACTTCGTGTACTGACGATTTAAACGTGACGCCAAAAGACGATGATGAATTTCTTTCTGAGACTTTTTACAAAGATCCGGCATCATATAAACAAGTATTAGCAAAATTATATGCAGGATTGTATGTAGGAGGAAATGATGGAGATGGTTCTGCAGATATTTCAGGTATTGGAGGAGATTTTAGCAGTTATTTGCGTTTGCTTTTTGTAACTCAGGAATTCCCAACTGATGAAGCGATTATTGCATGGGCTGATGGAAATTTACCCTCATTAAATACTCAAGGATGGTCACCAAATAATGAATTTTTGTATGGAACATTTTCAAGAGCATTTTATGAAATCAGTGTTGCAAATGAGTTTTTAAGACAAACTACAGATGAGAAGTTAACTGCAAGAGGTGTTGATGCTAATTTAAAAGCTCAAATAGCTACTTTCAGAGCTGAGGCTCGTTTTTTAAGAGCTTTTTCATACTATAATTTGATGGATTTGTTCGGAAATGTGCCAATTACTACTGAAAATGACCCAGTTGGATTCTTTTATCCGGAACAAAGATCAAGAGCTGAAGTTTTTGCTTTTATAGAATCAGAATTAAAAGATTTAGATAGTAGTCTGGCAGCTTCTAAAACAAATGAATATGGAAGAGTAGATAAAACAGCGGCTAAATTTTTATTAGCACAAATTTACTTAAACTCAAAAGTATACACAGGAACTGATAGAAATAATGAAGCAGCAACTGTATGTAAAGATATCATTGATAATTCTGGATATACTTTTGCTAATATTCCATATAAAAATTTATTTTCTGCAGATAATAATAGAAATGGTGCTCAAAATGAATTTATTTTTCCAGTTGTAAGTGATGGAAATGCTATTAGAGCTACTGGAGGAGGAATGAGTTTTATTCTTCACGCTTCTATTGGTGGAAGTATGGATGCTTCTGCTCAGGGAATGAATGGTGGCTGGGCAGGAATTAGAGTACGTAAAGAGTTTGTGGCTCTTTTCCCAGATGTTACAGCAACAGGAGATAAAAGAGGTACTTTTTACACAAATGGTCAAAATTTAGATATTGCAAGAGTTGACATTTTTACAGATGGTTATGCATCTACTAAATACACTAACGTAAACTCTGATGGAACTGCAGCTCAAAGAAATGATATTCCTGACACAGATTTTCCTATGTACAGATTATCTGATGTATATTTAATGTATGCTGAAGCTACAGTTAGAGGAGCGGCAGCCGGAAACATCCCAGCTTCAGTAGGGTATATTAACCAAATTAGAACTAGAGCAGGAGCGACAACCATCACAGCTTCAGATTTGACACTTGATTTTATTCTAAATGAAAGAGGAAGAGAATTGTTTTGGGAATGCCACAGAAGAACAGATTTGATTCGTTTTGGAAAATTTACTGGAGGATCTAAAATCTGGCAATGGAAAGGCGGTACTCAAGGAGGATCGGCTACTGATTCTTACAAAGATTTGATGCCAATCCCAACAAAAACAATTCAGGCTAACCCAACTCTAAAACAAAATCCAGGATACTAACTAACCTTATAAAAATAATAAAAATGAAAAATATATATAAAATTTTAATCGCATTCGTTGGTGTACTAGCGGTATCATGTAATGCTGACGATGTAGAAGACAGACCAGTAATCGAACCAGCAACGGCCCCAGTTTTATTAACTCCAAAGTCTGATTTTAGTATTGTACTTCAAAATACTAATGCTTCAAATGAAGCAACAACTTTTGTTTGGGATTATGCACAATATAACGGAACGCAGACTATTGTAAATTATAGTATAGAAATGGCAAAGGCAGGAACTAGTTTTGCCAATCCTGTAGTAGTTGCAACAACAACTGATAAATTCAAAACTTTTACAGTTGCAGATTTAAATTCAGCTTGTTTAAATGCTGGTTTTGCTCCTTTTGTAGCTTCTAGTATTGATGTACGTATTAAATCATCTGTAGGATCTGGAACTTCTTTAAGCCAGGTTTCAAATTCTTATACTATCAATGTAACGCCTTACCCAGCTTGGCCAAATTGGGGTATTATTGGTTCTGCAACTCCTGGAGGTTGGGATGCAGATACTAATTTAGATTATGATTTGACTACTAAAAAATACTCTTATGTTGGGCCATTAGTAGCGGGTGAAATTAAATTTAGATTAGATGATTCATGGACAACTAATTATGGAGATGATGGTAATGATTTAACTTTAGATGCTGGAGGTGCTAACATTCCGATTCCAACAGCAGGAAACTATACAATCGTTATCGACTTTACAGCTAAAACTTATACTATTACGAAAAACTAGTATTTCGATAATCAGAAGAGGGGCTATCTTAAGATAGCCCTTTTTTAATAATTAACTAACCGAATTATTATGAAAAAAACTTTACTCTTATTTTTCCTTTTGTTGTCTGTGTTTTCATTTGCACAGCAGCAAACGGTTACTTATTCTGTTAGCCCTGGATCTTTTGAAGAGACTACTTCTATAACTATTACAATTAATGGAAGCAGTATTAATGAAGCTACATGGGGAGTTACAGATCATTCTCTTTATATGTGGGCGTGGGCTTTTGACACTAATGACACAACACAAAAAGGTACTCCTGATAATGGTTCTTGGGAAAACTCAACAGAAGCGAGCAAGTTTACCTATAATTCTGCTACAGATACTTATACAAAAACAATTGTTCCAACAACTTATTACAATACAACAGGAATTGGAAGAATTGGATTTTTAATTAAAGCTAAAAACGGAACTGGCGATAAAAAATCTCAGGATATTTTAGTTGAAGTAGGATCTTTTCAGGTAACATTAACTTCTCCTGTTGAAAATAGCGCAACAATTATTTCATCAGGATCTAACTTTAATATTACGGCAACAAATACAAACGGAGCCGCAAGTTATTCTTTAAAAGCAAATGGAGTTGTTATTAATACAAATTCAAGTACATCAAGCTATTCTTTTACAGCTTCTGGTGTAACTAGCAATCAGAGTTATGAATTAATTGCAGTTCAGGGAGCAACGACGATTTCAAAAAAATTCTCAGTTGTAGTAAACCCGAATACAGTATCAGAAGCTATGCCAACAGGTTTGGTTGATGGAATTAATTACAATTCAGCAGATGCTACAAAAGCAACTTTGGTTTTAGATGCACCTTTAAAAGACTTCGTTTACGTTGCGGGAAGCTTCAATAACTGGCAGCCAACTTCGGCGTATGCCATGAAAAAAGATCCGACATCTGGTAAGTTTTGGTTAGAAATAACAGGCTTGGTTTCTGGTGTAAACAATACCTATCAATATTGGGTTGTAGATACAACTCCTCTTGCTAATTCTCCTTCATTGGTAAAAACTGCCGATCCATATTCGACTTTGGTTTTATCTCCTTATGATGATTCTGGAATTCCTGCGGCTTCTTATCCAAATATTCCTGCGTATCCTGCAGGACAACAATTTGAAGTTACAGTTTTAAAAACCGGACAAACTCCTTATAATTGGCAGGTAACAAACTTTGTAAAACCAGCAAAAGAAAAACTGGTAGTTTACGAAGTTTTAGTTCGCGATTTTGACGCTGCTCGTAACTATCAAAGTTTGATAGATAAGATCGATTATTTTAAAAATCTTAAAATAAATGCGATCGAATTAATGCCAGTAATGGAATTTGAAGGCAATGAAAGCTGGGGCTACAATACTTCGTTTCATATGGCTTTGGATAAGTTTTATGGGTCGTCAGACAAGTTAAAAGAATTAATCGATGTTTTTCACCAAAACGGAATTGCGGTTATTCTTGATGTTGCGTTAAATCACGCTTTTGGAAGAAATCCAATGGTTAGAATGTGGATGAACGATCCTGATGGAGATGGTTTTGGATCTCCAACGGCCGAAAATCCTTATTTTAATACCGTTGCAAAACATACTTATAGTGTTGGAGAAGATTTTAATCATCAATCTCTAAAAACACAATACTATGTAGAAAGAGTAATTAAGCAATGGATTCAGGAGTATAAAATTGATGGTTTCCGTTGGGATTTAACCAAAGGATTTACACAGGCTTGTACTGCATCTGATGAATCTTGTACAAATGGATATCAGCAAGACAGAGTTGATATTTTAAAGAAATATGCGGATTATTCCTGGAGTTTAGATCCAACTCATTATACAATTTTCGAGCATTTAGGAACTGATACTGAAGAACAACAATGGGCAAATTACAGGATTGCCGAAACACCAAGCAAAGGTATCATGATGTGGGGAAAAATGACAGACCAATACAATCAATTGTCAATGGGATATGCTTCAAGCAGTAACATTTCAAGAATGTTGAGTTCAAATCGTGGTTTTACAGCAAATCGTTTAATGGGTTATGCAGAAAGTCATGATGAAGAAAGATTGATGTATAAAAATATTCAATACGGAGCTTCAAACGGAGCATATAATGTAAAAACATTAAACACAGCTTTGTCAAGAATGTCTGCAATTGGAGCCGTTTCTTTACTGGTTCCGGGGCCAAAAATGATTTGGCATTTTGGCGAATTAGGTTGGGAAAAATCTATTTATACTTGTAACGACGGAACGGTAAATGATGCTTCTGCAACAATTTCTGGAGATTGTAAATTAGATACAAAACCACAGCCGCAATGGGTTAACAATTGGTTAGGAGATTCAAATAGAAATAAAATCTACAACGATTGGGCAAAAATGATTACACTTAAAACTGTAGAGCCGGTATTTTTGGGAACTGCAACAATGACAAATGCAAACTCATTGACAGTAAATATAAAAATTACAAATGCGAGTTTGTCTTCAACTCAGTTAAAAGACGTTGTAATTTTAGCCAATTTTGATACTTCGGCACAAAATGTAGCAACTGGTTTTCCATACACAGGAACTTGGTACAATTTAATGGACAACACAACAATAAATGTTACTGATGTAAATGCAGCAATAAATTTACCAGCTGGAGAATATAGAATTTATGGTAACAAAACGGCAAATCTTGCTATCGATGATTTTGAAAAAGGAAGTTCAGTGAGTTTGTACCCAAATCCGGTTTCAAATTATTTTACTTTAAATAATGCTTTTACAAAAGTTCAGGTTTATTCAATTTCAGGGCAATTGGTAAAAAGCTTTAATTCTAACGGAAATACTGATTTTCAATTTGGCGTAAGTGAATTACAAACTGGTTTGTATATCGTAAAAGCTTCTGATGAAAACAATAAAACTCAGGTAATGAAATTTATCAAAAAATAAATGTGAAAATATTTCTCGAACATTAAAATTTGGTTTGGTTAGTAATGAAAAAGGGCTGTTCTATTGAAAAATAGACAGCCCTTTTCGGTTTAGTTGTTTATTGTTTTTGTTTATTTCTTTTTGTTGTTATACTCTCCAATTACGGCAAAATAGCCAAAAGTTCCTAATCCCAAAACAATTAGAGGCGTAAGAATAAAAAGAATAATAATACCAAACACTAAATCATCTTGCTGATCTGATAATAATTTAGGCAATCCAAATTCAAAAACACAAAAGTAAGTGGCTGCAATTGCTAAAATAACCCATAAAACGCCTAGAGCTTGTTTGATTTTGTTCATGTTTTTAAATTTTAAAGATGATTAATTTTGTTTTTATTATCTACGTATACCATTCCAATCACAAAACAGATTGAAGCAATTATAATAGGATACCAAAGTCCGTCAAGATAAAAATCACTTTTTCCGGCTGCTTTTGCATGTGTTACAAAATAAGTTGAAATTGCTGGCAGCAAACCTCCAAAAATTCCATTTCCTACATGATAAGGAAGTGACATCGAAGTATATCTTATTTTAGTTGGAAACATCTCCACTAAAAATGCTGCAATTGGCCCATAAACCATTGTAACAAATAGTACCTGAATGAAAACTAAAAAAATAAGTGTCCATTCGTCGCCAGAATTGATATTTATAATAACACTACTTTGAGATTTCTTCTTATTAGCAAAATCTGTCTTCTTTTCTACATACGTAGTTCCGTCGGTATAGGTTTTTGAAATTGAGGTAATTATGTCATTATTCTTTAATTTTTCAACGCTTTGTGTTGTTGCATCTACAATTTCGGTTTTGTAATTAACATCGGTCGTGTTGTACATCATCTTATATATAGGTCTGTAGAATAAAATAGCAAGCAGCATTCCAAGCATCATAATGTATTTTCTTCCGACTTTATCGCTCAGCCATCCAAAAACAATAAAAAATGGAGTTCCTAACAAAAGCGCAATTCCAAGTAAACTGTCAACCTGCGAAGAATCAATATTCATAACCGTTTTCATAAAGCTCATGGCGTAGAATTGCCCTGTATACCAAACAACACCTTGTCCCATCGTAGCACCAAATAAAGCCAGCAAAACAAATTTTAGATTATATCGGTTTCCAAAACTTTCCTTTAACGGGTTTGTACTTGTTGTTCCTTCTTTTTTGGCTTTTGCAAAAACAGGCGATTCGTCCATGTTTTTTCTAATCAAGTATGAAATACCAACCATAACAATAGAAACCCAAAAAGGGACACGCCATCCCCAGGAATCAAAAGATTCACTAGAAAGAACACTTTTAGTAGCCAGAATAACCATCAAAGAAATAAATAAACCAACAGTTGCAGTAGTTTGAATCCATGACGTCCAATATCCTTTTTGGCCAACAGGAGCATGCTCAGCGACATAAGTAGCTGCGCCGCCGTATTCTCCTCCAAGTGCTAAACCTTGCAGCAAACGTAAAATTAAAACTAATAAAGGAGCAAGAAATCCAATGGTTTCGTAACTCGGAATGCATCCTATTAAAAAGGTAGAGCCGCCCATTAATAACAGAGTGGCCATAAAAGTATATTTTCGGCCAATAATATCTCCAAGTCTTCCGAAGAACAAAGCGCCAAAAGGCCTTACAACAAAACCGGCTGCAAAAGTGGCCAAAGTAGATAAAAATGCTGCTGTAGGATTGTCACTGGGAAAAAATTTAGTTGAAATTACCACGGCCAAACTTCCAAAAATATAGAAATCGTACCATTCAATCATAGTTCCCATAGAAGAGGCAGAAATTACTTTCCAAATACCTTTAGTAGAAGTTTTACCCATAAAAACGCTCCGTGTTTTTGTTAGTAAATAAAAATTTTAAATACGATTTTACGAATATAATAGATATTTTTTTATTCAGTTGATACTTTTTTAACAAAATCATGTTAGTTATTAACTTTTTGTTTTTTGGTAATCAAAAGTTTACAAAGAGAGAAGAAGAGAAGGTTTTAGCAACAAAGAAAAACATAAAAACGCAAAGCTTAAATTATAACTTTGCGAACATTTGTGTAAATTTTTAGCACTGTTAGCTGTAGAAAAAGGAAAGCATAAAAAACAAAAAACCCGAATATTTCTATTCGGGTTTTGGTGGTACCTCCAGGGATCGAACCAGGGACACATGGATTTTCAGTCCATTGCTCTACCATCTGAGCTAAGGTACCGTCTTGTGCGTATTGCGGGTGCAAAGATAGAATCATTTTCCGTTTATGCAAAACATTTTTTTAAAAAAATCAATTCGTATCTTCGCAATGGTAAAAAAATAAAAATGGTTTTAACAGTTGATGTTGGTAATACTCGAATTAAAGCAGCTGTCTTTGAGGGAAGTAATGTTCTTGAAAATTTTATTTTTGAGAAAAAAGAACTTGAAGAAAAAATTAAAAAAATTTTAGAAAAGTTTCAAAATTGCTCAGATTTGATCGTTTCTTCGGTTGGATCTGTCGAAAAACAATCTTTCATGAATTTTGAAAATCAGCTGAACGTTCATTTTTTTTCTCACGAAGATATTTTTCCTTTCCATAATAAATACGCAACGCCAAAAACGTTAGGAATCGACCGTATGATTTTGGCGGCAGGTGCGACACTCAAATTTCCGAAACAAAACAGATTAGTTATTGATGCCGGAACTTGCATAACCTACGATTTCATCGACGAAAATGACAATTATCTGGGCGGAGCAATTTCTCCGGGACTTCGTTTGAGGTATGAATCGCTGCATAATTTCACAGCCAGACTGCCTTTGCTGAATTTAGAAGCTCCTAATTCTTATATAGGAAACTCAACAGCACAGGCCATTCATTCTGGAGTTGTTAACGGATTCATCTATGAGATTGACGGTTTTATCGATGAATATCGGGCAAACTTTTCAAATTTTATAATAATTTTAACGGGAGGTGATGCAGAATTTTTGGCTAAACGATTAAAAAATACCATATTTGCCAATTCAAATTTCCTTCTGGAAAGTTTGAACCAAACATTTCAATATAAAATCGACAATGATTAAAAAAATTATAATAAGTGCTTGTTTGCTTATCTCGTTCGTTTCATTTGCTCAGCAAGGTACTTCTTCGCCATATTCTTTTTACGGAATTGGAGATACAAGATTTAAAGGAACTCTTGAAAACCGTTCTATGGCAGGAGTTGCAGTTGAACAGGATAGTATTCACCTGAATATTGAAAATCCGGCAAGTTATGCCAGTCTTGGTCAAACGACATTTTCAGTTGGAGGAACTTTTGCAGTTAATAATATAAAGAGCAGTTCAGAATCTTCAAAAGCACAAAGATCTACTTTTGATTATTTAGCATTGGGAATTCCAATGGGAAAATTTGGAGTTGGATTTGGTTTAGTACCGCTTTCTTCTGTAGGATATAAAATTTCAGATATAAATACTGACCAAGGTGCTATTAGCAGCCAGCTTGAAGGAAAAGGCGGCGTTAACAAAGTATTTTTTGGTTTAGGATATAAAATTACACCAAAGTGGAATATTGGAGCAGATTTACAATATAACTTTGGAAAAATCACAACTACTACAATTGAAGGTGTAACAGGTGTTCAAAATGCCAGTAGAGAAATAAACTCATCAGAATTATCAGGAGTTAATTTTAATATTGGGACCATGTATCAAACTAAAGTTTCTAAAAAATTAAACATGTACACTAGTTTAAGCTACACTTTTGGAAGTACTTTAAATTCAGTTAGTAAAAGAACGATAGAAGTAGATGGCGATCCAGATCCTGTTAATGCAGATCCTGTAGATACAGATTTAAAACTTCCAAATAAAGTAACTTTTGGTGTTGGTATTGGAGAAGCCAGAAAATGGCTGGTTGGTACAACTCTTGCATTTCAGGGAGCAGGCGAACTTGCTAATTACTATAATTCAAGCCCAAATGTTAAATACGAAAAATACAACAAATACGCTATTGGAGGTTACTATATTCCAAATTATAGTTCGTTTGCAAGTTACTTTAGCAGAATTACTTATAGAGCAGGTTTAAAATATGAAAAACTTGGTTTGGTGGTTAATAATCAGGATATTAATGATGTTGGAATGTCATTAGGAGCCGGACTTCCAATTACGGGAACTTTTTCAAATGTAAATTTTGGAATTGAGTTTGGAAAAAGAGGAACAACTTCTGCAGGTTTGGTTAAAGAAAACTACACGAACTTTAGTTTAAGCTTCTCATTTAACGACAGATGGTTTGTGAAAAGTAAATTTAACTAAGCATACATTTGCAAGGTTTTTTAAGCTCATCACAATTTACTACTTTTGGCAAATGAATTTACCAAAAAGATATATTATAAACGTTGTCACAGTTTTTGCTGTGACACTGTTTTTTGGGTGCGAAAGTAATTTTAAAGAAGTTCAAAAAATTAACTTCTCAGAATTCGTTCCGGGTAGTGATGCCGATACCGTAAATATAAAATACACAGACTCAGGCAGAATAACAGGCGTTTTAATAAGTCCGAAAATGCTCGATTATTCGAATCTTGATTTCCCTTTTACAGAATTTCCTAAAGGAATAGATGTTACGCTTTACGATAAAAAACAAAAGCGTACTTTTATAAAAGCAAATTATGCTGTTTCGTATAAAACAACAGGTATAATTGATCTGCAGGGAAAAGTTAGAATTACATCAGAAGCAGGTCAGGTTCTGGAAACAGAACAATTGTATTTTGACCAGAAAAATGAATGGTTTTATACAGAAAGAAAATTTAAACTTACAGATGCTAAAGGAGTTTCTTTTGGACAGGGAATTGATTTTAGCAAAGATTTCAAAGTGATTAATTCGCAGCGAATAAGCGGTGAAATTGAATCAGATGACGATAAAATATAAATTATGGGTTACTTAAAATATACACAATACGTTTACATATTATTTGCTGTTTACTTTATTTATGACGGAGCAATAAAACTAAGTGAAAACAATGAAGCTTATCCGTTGAGTTTTGTAATTGCAGGAATGGCAATATTTATGTTTTTCTTTAGAAGAAGATTTGTCAAGAAATTCGACGACCGAAATAAAAAACAATAAAAATGGAGATTAGTATTATAATATTGTGTTTAATACTATCTGCCTTTTTCTCGGGAATGGAAATAGCATTTATTTCCTCAAACAAAATTTATCTTGGAATTGAGAAAAAACAAGATAATTTTTTGTCTCAAATATTAACTAAACTTACCGAAAATCCTTCAAAATTTATTGCTTCAATGCTTATTGGCAACAATGTAGCACTGGTAATTTATGGGTTTTATATGGGAGAGGTTGTTTTGAAATGGATAATTGATTTTGGATTTCAATTCTCAGATTTAACAACTGTTTTGGTTCAAACCTTAATTTCAACATTTATAGTTTTAATTACAGCTGAATTTTTCCCAAAAGTATTTTTTCAAATTTATGCCAATTCATTAATCAAAGTTTTTGCAGTTCCGGCATATCTTTTCTATCGGTTATTTTATTATATCTCTACATTTTTTATCTGGATTTCAGATCTTGTTCTAAAGAAATTCTTTAAAACAGAAGGAGATCATGTACAGCTTTATTTCAGTAAAATCGAACTCGGAAATTATATTACAGAGCAAATGAATTCGGTTGAAGATGACGAAGAAGTCGATTCCGAAATTCAGATTTTTCAAAATGCGTTAGAGTTCTCAGGCGTTAAAGCCCGCGACATAATGACGCCGCGTATAGAGCTTGTATCAATAGATTTATTCGATACAGTTTCAGATCTTAAAGAGCTTTTTATAGAAACAGGATATTCTAAAATCGTTGTAAGTCAAAACTCTCTTGATGATATTGTAGGGTATGTGCATTCATTTGATTTGTTTAAAAAACCGCAGACTATAAAATCGGTCTTAATGACTGTAGAATTCGTTCCGGAAACAATATTGATAAAAGACGCTTTAAATATCTTAATTAAAAAGAGAAAAAATGTAGCCGTAGTTTTAGATGAATATGGAGGAACATCAGGAATAATAACTATTGAAGATATAGTTGAAGAACTTTTTGGCGAAATTGAAGACGAACACGATTTAGACGAAGAGCTGATCGAACAGGAGCTGGGAGAAGGAAAGTATTTGTTTTCTACAAGGTTAGAAGTTGAATATTTAAACGAAGAATATAAATTGATGATTCCGGAAGACGATTCATACGGAACATTGGGGGGTTTTATAGTTAATTCTACGAAAGAAATTCCACAAAAAGGCGAAAAAATTGTAATTGACAAGTATCATTTCGTTATAGAACAGGCGTCAAACAACAAAATTGAGTTAGTCAAACTGACTATAAAAGAGTAAAATTTTAAAGAATTAAAAAAAATTGTGTAAAATAAAACGCTAGTTGTATTGTTATTAACTAGATAATTGTATTTTCGCAAACTGAATATAAAATTAACGATAATAAAATGGCAGTTTTAGCAAAAATTAGACAGCGTTCCGCTTTATTGATAGGAGTTATTGCACTTGCATTATTTGCATTTATAATACAAGATCTATTTAATAGAGGAACATTTGGTCAAAGTTCAAAAGATGTAGGAAGCATCGATGGAAAAGATATTTCATTTGAAGACTTTAGAGTTAAAGTTAGTAATCTTGAAAAAAGTGGTCAAGGAATTACTTCCACTGAAGCTGCAAACAGAGTTTGGGATCAAGAAGTTTCAATCGCATTATTATCAACTCAGTTTGATAAATTAGGATTGAGAGTTGGTGAAAAACACTTAATTGAAGTTTTAAAATCAGATCCTAATATTGGTAACAACCCTGCATTTAAAAACGCAGCTGGAATGTTTGACGTAGCAAAATTTAAAGATTATGTGAAAGCAAATCCAGAAGCAGCTCAATATATTACAGCAAAAGAAAAAGATGCTGAATTAAACGCAAAATTTCAAATCTATAATACTTTAGTAAAATCTGGACTTTATACAACTGCTAGTGAAGGAAAGTTGAAGTATGAAATGGAAGCTAACAAAGTAAACTTTGCTTATGCTGGAGCTTTATATTCTTCTATCAAAGACAGTGAAGTAAAAATTTCTGATTCAGATATCGTAGATTATATGAAGAAAAACGAGAAAAAATTCAAAGCGGATGAAACTCGTGAAATTCAATACGTTTTAGTAGAAGATAAAGCTTCTAAAGAAGATGAAGCTGATATTAAAGCTAAAATTACTTCTCTATTAAATGGTAGAGTAGAATACAATGCAAAAACTGGTAAAAACGATACATTGCCAGGATTTAAAAATGCTGCAAACATTGCTGAATTTGTAAATGCAAATTCTGATGTTCCTTATGACTCAACTTATGTTCCTAAAAATGCTTTACCAGCTGTAGATGCTGATAAATTATTCAGTCTGCCAGCCGGAGCAATTTACGGACCTTACGTTTACGGAAAATATTATGCAATTTCTAAATCTTTAGGATTTAAAGCTGGGGTTAATGCAAAAGCAAGTCATATCCTTATTGCTTATGAAGGATCTCAAACTCCATCACCAAAAGAAAAAAGAACCAAAGAAGAAGCTAAAGCTAAAGCTGAAGAAATTTTAGCTCAGGTTCAGGCTAATCCTGATAGTTTCATGATGTTGGCTTTTACAGCTTCTGATGATTCATCTGCACAACAAGGTGGTGATTTAGGGTATTTTGGTCAAGGCCAAATGGTAAAACCATTCAATGATTTTGTATTCAATAATGGTATTGGTAAAGTTGGTTTAGTAGAAACTCCTTTCGGATTTCACATTATCAAAATTACTGACAAACAAGACGGAATCCGTTTAGCTACAATTGCTCAAAAAATTGAGCCTTCTGAAGCTACTTCTGATAAAGTATTTACATTAGCAACTAAATTTGAACAGGCTGCTGCGGATAAAGATTTTGCTGCTGCTGCAAAAGAATTAGGTTTAAAGGTTGCGGCTCCAATTTCTGCAAAAGCTATGGATGAGCAATTTGGTCCATTAGGAAACCAAAGAAATATCATCAGATGGGCATTTGATAAAGAAACAAGTATTGGAGACGTAAAACGTTTTGAATTGGCTAATATTGGTCACGTAATTGCACAATACAAAAGTGAAAACAAATCTGGTTTAGTTTCTGTAACAATGGCAAGACCTTACGTTGAGCCAATCTTGAAAAACAAGAAAAAAGCGGAAATCTTAAAAGCTAAAATGACAGGTTCTAGCCTTGAAGCTATTGCAAAAAGTGCTGGTGTAACTGTACAGCAGGCAACAAACGTAACACTTGACAATCCTGTTTTACCAGGTGGAGTTGGACAAGAGCCAAAAGTTGTGGGTAATGCATTTGCTTTAGCTGCAAACAAAATTTCTGCTCCAATTGAAGGAAATACGGGAGTTTACGTAGTAAAAAATGTTAGCACTATAAAAGCGCCTGCAATTGCAAATCACGCTGAATATGTTGCTAAAGTAAAAGCTCAAAGTGCATCTGATGCAAGCAGAATTTTACCAGCGTTGAAAAACAATGCTAAAATTGAAGACAACAGATTACAATTCAATTACTAGTTTTTAGTAAAATAAATTATACTGAAACCCGAAACGTTCAATTGAATGTTTCGGGTTTTCTTTGTTTAATTGTGTGTGAAAATTTTTTGTAGTAAATATTGTATGTATTTTTCTTAACTATGTGGGAATAATGGAAATATAACTTAAAAAATTTGTGATTTTAAAATTATTGCAGTTAATTTGTTGGTGTTTTTGTTTTAATTAAAAAGAGTTTTTAACAAACAAATGTTAAATAAAAGAGGTAAGAAAATGATAGACAAATACTTTAATAATCCGGCATTTGATGTTTAATATGTTTAATTTTTTAAGAAGAAAGCCCAGAGTATATTCTAAAATTGAAAATCATATTTTTGGAATTATTACGGAACTTTTAAAAGTTAGCAGTACTGATATCAATGTAGATGAATTGGGTGGTAAATATTATTTAAGTAACGAAGAGCAGCATTTTAAGGTTACCATATTAAGTAACGATTATGTTATCAGGCTTACTAACACCCGAGATTCAGTTGCTGAAAAATACGATAAGTTTTTCGTAGAAGATGTTTTGAAAGCTGTAAAAGAAGAAAAACATCGCAGAATGGAACTCGTTTATGACTCTATTACAAACAGTATAGAAAAAATGGCCGAGCGTCTGCACAACACACTTATCGAATCTAACGAACAGGAAAACGAAAAGGTACGGCGTCTGGAAGCAGAACACCTTAGCGAACAAAAAGTAAATTTTTAATTTATTTTTGAAGAAAACCTACTACTCTTGTAATATCATTTCATCATAAGAAAGAATTGTATCGTAGCCCCTTGATACAAAATAATCCTTCGGATTTTCTTTTGAAATGACCATTACAAAATCTCCTCCCCAAGCACCTAAACTCTTAACTGTACCATTAAAATCAGGAAAAGCAATTTCTTTGATGGTTTGTATTTCCAGTATATTGCTTAAATGAATTTCGTGTTTTTCAACTGCACGTGCAAAATCGTTTAAAGTTTTAGCATTTAAAATTGCTTTGGTAATTGTATTGTTTTCGTCAACGCTTTTAGCTAAATTTTGATCTTTGTGCCTATTATAAGCATGTATAGCGGCTTTGCTATTTTGCTTTTTATTGAGATAAACAAAGAAAATATTTTTTGTAAAATCAGGATTGAAAATAACAGGCTCAACAAAATTATTTTCTATTCGATATATAATAGGAGTGTTGTTTTGCGCACAGGCAATATCGTAACCGCTTCCGCCAAAACTGTTTTTAAGAAGCGTAAAAGCATTAATCTTCGTCCATTGTGCGATATTATTAATCAAAGTCGATGAAGTTCCTAATCCCCAATTTCTCGGAAAAGTAAGGTTTGTTGTGATTTTATATCCATTAGATTTTTCAATAAAATCCGGATTTAAAATATAAGCTTCGTGAAGTATCTTGATTAAAGTTGTTTTTACAGATTCGATTTGAGAATCTTTAAAATCTATTATCTCATCAAATGAAATAGTATTTTCAAACCAAAGTTTGTTATCATAGTCAAAACTCTTCCATTCAATTATCTGGTTTTCGCCATCTTCAACAACTAAATTTTGACCAAATTTTGTTGGTAATGCAAAGGCATCTGCGCCATCTAAAACTAAATATTCTCCAGAGATGAATAGTTTTCCGTTACTGTAAAAGGTTGTTGACATACGTACTTTTTTAGCCCCGATAGTAGTGGAAATCCTTTTACTTTTTTCTTTAAAAAGGAAAAGATTGCAACGGATAGCGGGATTAGCTTCTAATTATTTTCTTAAATTTTCTATGAATTCAACTACAGCACTGTGTGAAACTGTGTTTTTCTTAAAATGAGATTTAATCAAATGACGTTCTTCATCAGTTGCTTCAAATTGATTGATGATATTGTTTAAGTGCATTTTCATGTGTCCTTCCTGGATTCCGGTTGTAGTTAAAGAACGTAGTGCGGCAAAATTTTGTGCCAAACCAGCAACGGCCGTAATTTCCATCAACTCTTTGGCAGAAGGTTTTTCGAGCATTTCCAAACATAATTTCACTAACGGATGCAAAGAAGTTAATCCGCCAACGGTTCCTAATGCTAGAGGTATTTCAAGCCAGAATGTAAAAATTCCGTTTTCTATTTTAGCATGAGATAAACTTGCATATTGTCCGTTTTTAGATGCATAAGCGTGAACTCCGGCTTCGATTGCTCTAAAATCATTTCCTGTTGCTAATACCACGGCATCAACACCATTCATGATTCCCTTATTATGAGTTACAGCTCTAAAAGGTTCAATTTCGGCAATTTGAACAGCCTGAACAAAACGTTCGGCAAATTCCTGCGGATTTGGAATATGTTTTTCGGCTAGATCTTCAATTGGACAAGAAACTTCGGCTCTTACCAGGCAATTTGGGACATAATTAGATAAAATGCTCATAATTACTGTCAGCGTATCTTTTTCAGAAAACAAATCAGAATTTTGGAATTCCTCTTTTAAAGTTGATGCAAACTGCTCTAAACACGAATTGATAAAATTAGCGCCCATACTGTCTTTGGTTTCAAAAGTAGCATGAAGCTGGAAGTAATTTTCAAGTAAATTTCGTTTATCTTTTAAATGAATATCCAAAAAACCGCCGCCTCGTTCCTGCATGTTTTTAGTAATGCTTTGCGTATCAGAGAAAAATTTTGGTTTTATCTGCTCAAAAAAGGAGTGTAGTTTTTCGGCATCGCCATTAAAATTAAAATGTACCTGACCAATTTTTTCGGTATCAATTATTGTAGTTTTAAAGCCTCCGCGAGTAGCCCAGAATTTTGCTGCTTTTGAAGCTGCAGCAACAACTGAACTTTCTTCAATTGCCATTGGAATCGTTTTGTACTTTCCATTAATTAAAAAATTAGGCGCAACTCCAAGCGGAATATATAAATTGGTAATCGTATTCTCAATAAATTCATCATGAAGCTGTTGAAGCTTTTCGTCTGAATTCCAGTAATTTCTTATAATATTTAAAGCCTCTTCGGGAGTCGAAAAATATTCGTTGGCGATCCAGTTAATTTTTTCTTTTTTGGATAATTTAGAAAATCCGGCAACAGCGTTGTTCATTCTCAATATATTAAATAATAATGTTGCGGCAAAGATACTATTTTAAGAGTTTTGTTTACTATGTATTTCAAATTTGAAAATACGCAATCGTTATTTTTTTTAACATTTAACACTTAAAATGTGTATTATGTTTATTTTTTTTACTAAAATTGGGCTCTTTTTATATTTAAAATAATTATAATGAATACAAGTAAAATTACTGTAGTACTTTTATTTATAGTTGCATCGGTTTTTGGGCAGCAAAAAATAACGGTCGAAAATATTTATGGTGGAGCATTTCGGGCAAAAGGAATGGACGAATTGCAATCCTTGAAAAACACAAATCAATATACTGTTTTAAATGTTGATCAGGCCAGCCGGACGATGCAGATCGATTTATATGATTTTGCAACCCTAAAAAAAGTATCGAACCTTATTGATACTAAAAACCACAAAGAACTTTCAGACGGAATTGACAGCTATACCTTTGATGCTGCAGAAAAAAAGATCTTAATTGCTTGTAATTCAAATCAAATTTTCCGTCACTCTTTTACAGCAGATTATTTTTTATACGATATTGCTTCTAAATCTTTAACTAAACTTGTTGATTTTCAAATTCAGGAGCCAACTTTTTCTCCTGACGGTACTAAAATCGCTTACGCTAAAGAAAACAATTTATATGTTTACGACGTAGCTTCAAAAAAATCAACTCCGGTTACTACAGACGGAAAGAAAAATGCTGTTATTAACGGTATTACAGACTGGGTTTACGAAGAAGAATTTGCTTTTGTACGCGCGTTTGACTGGAGTAAAGACAGTAAAAAATTAGCTTATATTCGTTTTGATGAAAGCCAGGTTCCTGAGTTTTCGATGTCAATCTTCAAAAAGGATTTGTATCCAACAATCGAAACGTTTAAATATCCTAAAGCCGGAGAAAAAAATTCAGAAGTTTCATTACACATATATGATGCAGCCGGAAATACTTCTAAAAAAGTTGATTTAGGAAATTATAATGATTTCTATATTGCAAGAATGCAATGGACAAATGACAACAATACATTATCTGCACAGGTTTTAAACCGTCACCAGGATAATCTTGATTTGTTGTTTATTGACGGAACAACTGCTGCTGCAAAAGTGGTTTTGAATGAAAAAGATAAAGCTTACGTTGATGTTACAGATAATTTAACTTTCTTAAAAGATAACAGTTTTATCTGGACAAGCGAAAAAGACGGTTTCAATCATATTTATGTATATGATAAAACCGGAAAACTTAAAAATCAGGTTACAAAAGGAAACTGGGAAGTGGTTTCTTACTACGGTTTCGACGAAAAAACAAAAACTATTTTCTACCAGTCTACAGAAAATGGTTCTATCAACAGAGATGTTTACAGAATTGGTTTAGACGGAAAAAACAAAACTCGTTTAACAACAAAAGTTGGAACTAGTGCGGCTACTTTCAGCCCGAATTTCCAATATTTTATCACTACTTTCTCAAGTAATTTAGTACCTACGACTTATACTTTAAATGAGGCTAAAACAGGAAAAGAAATTCAGGTTATCGAAAATAATCAGGCTCTTGCTGATAAATTAAAAGCGTATAACCTTCCTGCAAAAGAATTCTTTGTTTTAAAAACTCCTAAAGGAAACGAATTGAATGCTTGGATTTTAAAGCCAAAAGATTTTGATCCTTCTAAAAAGTATCCTGTTTTCATGTACCAATATTCAGGTCCTGGATCTCAACAAGTAAACAACGACTGGAATAACAGCGACGATTACTGGTTTTTATCTCTTACTCAGCAAGGTTATATTGTAGCTTGTGTTGACGGAAGAGGAACTGGCTTTAAAGGTGCCGATTTCAAAAAAGTAACTCAGAAAGAATTAGGAAAATATGAAGTTGAAGATCAGATCGATGCGGCAAAAGTAATTGGATCTTATCCGTATGTTGATGCTTCAAGAATTGGAATTTTCGGATGGAGTTATGGAGGTTTTATGGCATCTAACTGTATCTTCCAGGGGAACGATGTATTTAAAATGGCAATTGCTGTTGCGCCGGTTACGAACTGGAGATTTTATGACAGTGTTTACACAGAAAGATACATGCAGACTCCGCAGGAAAATGCAAGCGGGTATGACCAAAACTCTCCTATAAACCACGTTGATAAATTGAAAGGTAAATTTTTATTGATTCACGGTTCTGGTGATGACAACGTTCATGTGCAAAATTCAATGCAAATGATGGAAGCATTAATTCAGGCTAATAAGCAATTTGATTCTCAAATTTATCCAGATAAAAACCACGGTATTTATGGCGGAAAAACGAGAATTCAGCTTTACAATAAGATGACTAATTTTATCAAAGAAAATTTATAATTTAAAAAATATTAACCTTAAAAATAATGAATAATATGGGAGAAACTCAAGTAAAAACTGGGCATCCAAAAGGACTTTGGGTATTGTTTGGAACGGAGATGTGGGAGAGATTCAATTTCTATGGAATGCGAGCTTTATTAACTTTATTTCTTGTGAATTCATTATTAATGAAGGAAGAAGAAGCTTCACTAATTTATGGAGGTTTCCTTGGACTTTGTTATTTAACTCCAATGCTTGGAGGTTTTGTTGCCGATCGTTTTTTAGGAAACAGAAATTGTATCCTTTTGGGCGGATTATTAATGGCAATTGGACAAATGTTATTGTTTACCAGTGGAAGTGTCTTTGAATCTAATTTAGCATTAGCAAAAGCTATTATGTATTGCGGATTAGGAGTAATTGTTTTTGGTAACGGATTCTTCAAGCCAAATATTTCTAGTATGGTTGGAAGTTTGTATCCAAAACAAGAAAAAACAAAATTAGATACAGCTTTCACTATTTTTTACATGGGTATTAATATTGGAGCTTTCTTAGGACAGTCTATTTGTCCTTTATTAGGAGATGTAAAAGATGCAGGCGGAATTAGAGATATTCACGCTTTTAGATGGGGATTTATGGCAGCTTCAGGAGCAATGCTTATCGGAACAATTCTTTTCTATTTCTTAAAAAACAAATATGTGGTTTCTCCGGAAGGAAGACCATTAGGAGGTTTGCCTTCTAAAAATGTAGCAGAAGATTTTGAAGAAGGAGAAGCTCAAAAAGCAAATTTCTCTTCTAAATCATTAGCTTTTGCAGGAGTTGCATTTCTAGTTTTAGGATTGTTTTTCCATTATGTAGTAGGACAAAATTTAATCTATACTTTGATTTATTCAAGTGGATTGGCTCTTGCTGGATTAATTATTTCTGATACTTCTTTAACAAAAATAGAAAGAGACAGAATTATTGTAATTTATATAGTTTCTTTTTTTATTATTTTCTTCTGGGCAGCATTTGAGCAGGCAGGTTCTTCGTTGACTTTTATTGCAGATAACCAAACAGACAGACATTTCTTTGGCTGGTTAATGCCGCCATCAATGGTTCAGATTTTTAACGGACTTTTTGTTGTTGTAATGGCTGTTCCGTTTAGTGTTCTTTGGGATTTCTTAAGAGCCCGAGATAAAGAACCAATTTCGCCAGTAAAATTAGCAGCCGGACTTGTAATTATTTCAATAAGTTTCTTTATGATTGCCACTCAGGTTTCATTCTTAGGAACATCAGGATTGTTACTTGTAAAATGGTTAATTTTATTATATTTCTTAAACACTTGTGCGGAGTTATGTTTATCACCAATTGGTTTATCATTGGTAGGTAAATTATCGCCAAAACGTTTTGCATCATTATTATACGGAGTATTTTTCTTGTCTAATGCATCAGGTTATGCTTTAGGAGGAACTTTGGGTTCTATACTTCCGGCAACCGGAGATAAATTTGCAAAAGCAAAAGAATTAGGAATTGATCTTCAGGCAGTTTTAGACAAAAAGATAACACCTACAGCAGAACAATTGGCATTATTAGATAAACATCAAATTAGTGATCATAATCCTATTTTTGCAGGATTTGAAATTCATAATTTATATGAGTTCTTTATGGTATTTGTTGTTCTTACTGGTATCGCGGCAATTGTATTATTTGCTTTGACTCCATTGTTGAAAAAAATGATGCACGGTGTTAGATAAGATGGAAAACGAAATTACTTTAGAACAGATTCAAAATTTTAAAGGCAAGTACCCAAAACAATTGTGGTACTTGTTTTTGGTTGAAATGTGGGAACGTTTTTGTTTCTACGGAATGCGTGGTGTTTTAGCTTTTTTTATGGTAGACCAATTAGGTTTACTTGAAGGAAAAGCAAATTTACAATACGGTGCCATTCAGGCATTTGTTTATGCATTTACTTTTATTGGTGGAATTTTCGCCGATAAAATTTTAGGATTTAAGAAGTCGCTTCTTTTTGGAGGAATTGTAATGATCCTGGGGAATTTACTTATTGCGGCTTCTCCACATGATTTCTTTTATTACGGAATAACGCTTTCTATTATCGGAACAGGTTTCTTTAAACCGAATGTTTCTTCGATGGTAGGTGAGTTATATCATGAAGGTGACGGTCGCCGTGATGCAGGTTACGGATTATTTTATGCAGGTATCAATATTGGTGGAATGCTTGGAGGTGCAATTCCTATTTATTTAGGAAAAAACTACTCTTGGAGTCTTTGTTTCCTTTCTGCGGCAATTGTAATGATTATTGGGGTTATCACTTTTCTTTTGACGAAAAAACATTTAGCGCCAATCGGAAATTCTCCATTAGAAAATCATGCGCCTAAAAAACGCAATTTATATGAAATTGCAGTGTATGTTGGCTCTTTTGTTGTTATACCATTAGTATATATAATGGTTATCAATTCTGACTTCACAGAATATTTTATGTATACTATGGGAATAGTTGCATTATTATATTTTGCGTATGAACTGATAATGTTAAAGGATGGAAAACAACAGCGAAAACTTTTAGCTGCATTTGTATTCATTTTTGGATATTTTATGTTTATGGCAATTTCTGAGCAATCAGGAGGCTCATTATCTTTGTTTGCAAAAGATAATTTGTCTAACAAGATGTTGTTTTTTCACATTGATCCAAATGTGGTAAATAACAGTATCAACTCGTTGTATGTTGTCATTTTTAGTCCATTGGTAGGATTATTATGGATATTTATGGCCAAGCGAAAAATTGAACCAAATACTGTCATTAAGTTTGGTTTATCATTTGTTTTACTGGCTGCCGGGTTCTTTATTTTCTACAGCGCCAGATTTTTTGTAAATGCTGATGGATTAAGTTCTTTGGATGTTTTTGCTTTAGGTTACCTTGTGTATACACTTGGAGAGTTATGCATTGGTCCAATCGGGATGTCAGTAATTACAAAATTATCTCCTAAACGTTTGTTTGGAATGATGATGGGATTGTGGTTTCTTTCAAGTGCTTTTGGGCAATTTGCTGCCGGAAAATTAGGCGCCGAAATATCTGATGCCAATACAGGAACAACCTTAATGTCTAAACTTATTGCTTATACAGATGGATATTATCAATTGGCAGTTTATTCGCTTGTTGCGGGTATTGCATTAATTGTTCTAACTCCATTAATTAGAAGGTTAATGCAGGAAGTAAAATAGTGCATGTTTTTTCAATTCATTTTTTGTTTAAATTTGCCAAAAATAACTCGTTATGAAAAGAATATTATTAATAGCTTTTTTTGTAGTTGGAGCATTTGCAAGTCAGGCTCAGGAACTAAAGTGGTATACTGATGTTAAAGAAGCAATCACAGTAAGTAATAAAGAACAAAAGCCAATGCTGATGTTTTTTACCGGAAGTGATTGGTGCGGATGGTGTATTCGTTTGCAAAATGAAGTTTTAAAAACTGCAGAATTTAAAAAATGGGCTGCTGATAATGTTGTTTTAGTAGAATTGGATTATCCAAGAGCTGTGCCTCAAACGCCAGAGCTTAAAAATCAGAATAACGAACTGCAGCAAGCATTTGGTATTCAGGGATTCCCAACAGTATTCTTTACAAGTGCTGAAACAAGAGATGGAAGAATTAACTTTAAGGGACTTGGAAAAACAGGTTACGTTGCCGGAGGTCCTTCTGCTTGGTTAACCGTTGCAGAAAGCATTGTTCATCCTAAAAAATCTTAAATAGACAATTAAGAAATCTTAAATTATATATTAAAACTCCTTACAATTTTGTAAGGAGTTTTTTTGTTTAGTAAGAAAAGATTTTCATTTGTTGTTGCTAAATTATTATTTCAATATTAATTTATAAATAAAAAAACATATAATGTAATTTTTGATGTAATTAAATTTGGATAATTAAAATATTGTGTTAATTTCGTCATGCTATACTAACCAAAACCGATATAATATGACTAAAAAATTACTTATCCTACTGTTTTTTTTAGGTTCATTTTTCATGCAGGCACAAACACTTGCATGGAGAACAAACATGACTGATGCGATCGCAATCAGTAATGAAGAAAGAAAACCAATGTTAATTTTATTTACTGCCGCAGGTGTACCAGAAAATCTTCAGAATGAAATATTTAAAACCCCGGATTTTGCGGTTTGGTCACGCGATAATGTAATTCTTGTAAAATTAGATTTATCTGATGCTACAGCTTCAGATGGAGATAAAGAACAGAACATTAAATTAAAAAATGCATTTGGTGTTGATGATTTGCCGCAAGTTTGTTTTGCGATGGCTTCAATAAGAAAAAATAAAACAACCTTTAGCGCCCTTGGAAAAATTGCTTACAAGCCAGGAGGAGCAAAAGCATGGATTGCAGAATCAAATAATATTTTGCATCCTAGTGAGTAATAACTTTAAATTAAGTTTTCTTAGTTTAATTTGTAGAATCCCTTTTCAATTATTGTTGAAAAGGGATATTTTTTTAAACAAAGCTAAAATGTGAATTGTACATTTAATATTTTAACATGGTAAAATTTTCATTTTTTTCAAATTTTAAACCTTAAAAAATCAATTTCATTTTAATGCAGTTTTTTTGTAACTATTTGTTTTAAAGGCGATTGTTTGATGTTGGTTTTGTGTTAATTTAGTTTTATTAACCAACCAAAAACCAATAAACTATGACCCAAAAACTACTTATCCTGCTATTTTTTCTAGTAACATTTTTAGGTAAATCGCAAAATTTAGAATGGAAAACCAATATAACCGATGCGATTAACATAAGCAATGAAGAAAGAAAACCACTTTTAATTTTATTTACGGCAGCTACTGCTCCCGAAAGCCTGGAAAAAGAGGTGTTTAGAACATTAGATTTTGAAAAATGGTCCCGCAAAAATGTGATTCTGTTAAAACTTGATTTATCCGATGCTGCAATATCAAATGATGCTAAAGAGCAAAACATTAAATTGAAGAATGCATTTGGGGTTGTAGACTTGCCTGAGGTTTGTTATGCCAATGCTGCAATTAGAAAAGGAAAAACGGCTTTTGACTTATTAGGCAGACTTCCGTATAGTTCAAATGGTGTAAAAGCTTTTATTGCAGATTCTAATTTGATTTTAAATCCAGAATAAAATAATAAAGAAATTAATTTAATCGATAAAATCCCTTTTCGGCAGTAGCATGGAAAGGGATATTTTTTTTCTTGCAGCTTTCTTTCCACATTCTCTGAATAGAATATGAATTTGATCCATCAGCAATGATAATTTTTGGATGCAAATCTTCTAAAAGCCTGTCAAAGTTTATTTTAGGAGACTGAGTTAGAACTAAAATATCCGGCTGAACCGTATTCTCATAAACTCCCGAACTGTCTAGTATGGCAATCTTTTTTCCATTAAAAAATAAAACATTTTTAATTTGCTGAGATGTATTCAAAATACTAAAATTACCAACCAAATAAGAATTAAAAGTATTACTCTTAGAGCTTTTCTCTAAAGTGGTATCGCGGGTAAAAAGTGTAATTTCGCTGCCAAATCTTTTTGAAATTAATGTATTCTTTTTGGTATTATAAACAATTAATTCTTTTTGATTTGAAATTTCCCTTTTTGTATAAATCAAAGAAAGCTGTACGGAAATTATTGAAACCAATACGATCACAAGTTTATTGAAACTCGGTTTTTTAAACCAAATTGTCGCAGTTATAATTAAGAAGTAGAGTGTAATTAAATAATAAAAATTAAAGCTGATATCCTGAATGACAAAAGATTCAAATGATGCAACGTAATGAATCATTTTGTTTAATATGAAAATACTTTTTTCAAAAACATAAACCAGAATTTCGGGCGGACTTTTGAAAATAGCAAAAATCATAACAATAATTCCGGCAATCATTATAAAAGATAAAACAGGCAGAATTATAATATTGGTTACGAAAAACAAACCGGGAAATTGATGAAAGTAATAAAGACACAAAGGCAAAGTGCCAATTTGCGCTGCAAACGAAACTGTCAAAGCATTCCAAATATAAATGGCTATTTTGTTTTTTGGCGACCAGATTTTCTTTAATACAGGTTGCAGCCAAACAATAAAAAACAAGGCCAGATAACTTAATTGAAAACCAACATCAAATAAAAAATAAGGTTCAAAAAGCAATATCAATAAAATGGAAACCAATAAAGTGTGATAAATATTGCCGCTCCGGCGTAAATGATTTCCAATTGCAACAAACGAAAACATTACAACTGAACGCAGTACAGAAGGAGATAATCCGGAAATTATTGCAAATCCTGCAAGCGAAATTAAAATTGAAATTAGTTTTATGGCAGAACCTTTTCGGGTATTTGGAACTGGTTTTAGAATAAACATTATAAAAAGCATTATAAAACCAACATGCAGCCCCGAAACCGAAAGAACATGTGTTGCTCCCGAGTACTGATAATCTTTTATTATATCGGATGAAATTTCCTGCTGTTGTCCTAAAATCAATGCCAAAGCCACATTCATTTCGTCTTTGCTAAAATGTGCTTTTTCCAGATTTTTAAGAATAGTCGAATGTAGACGGCCAGAATAGTACCAAATGTCTTTTTGGATTTTTTTGTTAATCCTGATTTCAGATTTTTTGCAATAAACCTGTGCATAAATCTGCTTGTCGGCTAAGTATTTTGCATAATCAAACTGATTCGGATTTTTACTAGAAGATGTTCTTTGTAAAGTAGTTTTAACTCTAATCTGATTCCCAATAATTAATGGATTTTTTAAGCTGTCTTTTTGAATATTGATAATAACTTTTCCAGAATAAGCTTTATTATCAATACTGTTTATCAGGCCAATAAAACGATCATTATAATCGTTGCTTTTGAGTTTTTCTCGTAATGTAAAAGTTATAAATTGAGGATTTTCAAATACTGTTTTTGAATGTGTATAATTTGATTTATCATAAGTATCCGTATGAAAAAGTAAAACACATATTCCGGTTGAAAAAGAAATAAGGTAACTGCAGATTCCGAAGAAGATATTTGTCTTTTTGTTTTTCTTCGAAAGAAAATAGAAAATGCAGAATACGAAACTGCAAATCCCAAGAAATGCAAGTGAAATTTTGATTGAAGGCGCACAATAATAAGAAACTAAAATTCCGAAAAGAAAAGCGATCGTAATTTTTATTAAAGGAAAATCTAATACTTTCATGGGTTAAAAGTATTAAAAATTTGTAAGAAAATAAATATATTTTTGTTTAAGAATTTGTTGGGCAAAATATTAAACACATAGAAACATAGCTCTTTGTTTATTTTAAAGAATTTAAAAAGAAACCAGTTTCTAACACATAGCTATGTGTTTTAAAAATAAGTGAAGCGCCTTTTACAAAACACAGAATCTATGTTTCTATGTGTTAAAATTAACTGTTTCCAATGTGTAACAATTATTCGAGTATTCTATTTACTTGTTCGAATGAATTTTTATAATACGCTTCTTTGGTAGAAGAAATAATAACACCTTTTGAGGTAGAAGAATGTACAAATTTTATCTCATCTGAATTTGCTTCTACAATAAGACCTACATGATTAATCTGTTTGCTTTTATTGGTTTTAAAGAAAATCAAATCGCCTTTTTTGGCATCGTTTAATGGAATTACTTTTCCAATTTTTGCCTGTTCGTAAGAACTTCTCGGCAATTTTATGTTTTCAGATTCAAAAGTAGTATAAACCAATCCAGAGCAGTCAAAACCGCTTTTTGTAGTTCCGCCCGCTTTGTATTTTACACCAATATTATCTGTTGCAGTTTCAATTAAATTTTTTACTATAGATCGGTTTTCTTTTTTCGATTCGCTTTTGCTTACAGCAGTCGAAGTCGATTTACAGGAAACCAATCCGATTGATAAAATAAGAAAAACGAATATCTTTTTCAAAACACTAATATTTAAGATTTTAAATCGGCAACAATAAGTTTGGCTGTTTTTTTACTTGCACCAACACCGCCTAGTTTTTGCTCTAAAACGTCATAATCTTTCAGGAGTTTTTCGCGATGCGAAGGTTCAAGTAATTTGTTTAATTCTTCTTTGATGCGTTTTGTATTGCAGTCGCCCTGAATTAATTCGGTAACAACTTCCTGATCCATAATTAAATTGACAAGCGAAATATATTTTAAAGTAATAATTCGTTTTGCAATTTGATACGAAATTTCACTTCCTTTATAGCATACAACTTCCGGAACTTTAAAAAGTGCTGTTTCTAAAGTTGCAGTTCCCGAAGTAACCAAAGCTGCTGTTGAAGAACGCAGTAAATCATATGTTTTATTAGAAACAAAAGCGATGTTTTTGTTTTTTATAAACTGCTGATAAAATTCATAATCCTGACTTGGTGCGCCGGCAATTACAAATTCATAATCCTGAAAATCATCTACAACACTCAGCATTACGCTTAGCATTTTGGTAATTTCCTGTTTACGGCTTCCGGGTAAAACGGCAATGATTGGTTTTTCGCCTAAATTATTTTCTTCTCTAAAAGTCGCTTCATTAAAAGCGGGTTGATTTTGAATAGCATCAATTAATGGATGTCCAACAAAATCTACCGGAAAATGATGTTTGTCTTCGTAAAAACTTTTTTCAAAAGGCAAAATCACAAACATTCTGTCAACATCTTGTTTTATAGCGTTGATTCGATTTTCTTTCCAGGCCCAAATTTGTGGAGAAATATAATAATGAGTTCTGTAATTGAGTTCTTTAGCCCATTTTGCAATACGCATATTAAATCCCGGATAGTCAATAAAAATGATAACATCTGGTTTAAATTCGGAGATATCTTTTTTACAAAATTTGATGTTATTTAAAATAGTTTTTAAGTTAAAAACCACTTCAACAAATCCCATAAAAGCCAATTCGCGGTAGTGTTTTACTAATGTTCCGCCAGCTTTTTGCATTAAATCACCGCCCCAAAATCTAATGTCGGCCTGAGGATCTTCCTCATATAAGGATTTCATTAAATTTGAACCGTGTAAATCTCCAGAAGCTTCGCCAGCTATTATGTAGTATTTCATGTCAACGAATTTTTATTGCAGCACAAAGATAAGATTAAATAATTATAGTCGAAATTGCCAGAACGATCACGGCCAAAATCACGCCTCGGGCCATCATTTCTTTATTTCTTTGTAAAAGAAGTAAAAAAACGGCAAGGTCTAAAACAGTTCCAATTGTAATTACTTTTCCTAAATAACCCATTTGTCTTAGGGCTTGAATTCCTGTCGAAATATCAAACTTTGTAAAAAAAGTGATAAACAAATAACTTCCGAGAAGCGAAGTAAAAATTCCGACTAAAAATCCAATTAAGATTTCTTTTTTATTATCCATTTAATTTCCAGGTGTTAAGTTGCTGCATTGTATGATGTGCGGTTAAGTCAAACTGAACGGGAACTACCGAAATATATCCGTTTTCAAGTGCCCATTCGTCTGTATCTTCACCATTATCTTCATTAGTAAATTTCCCAGTTAACCAGTAATAATCTTTACCGTAAGGAGTTTGTCTTTTATCAAATTTTTGGGCATAATACGCTTTCGCCTGACGGCAGACCTTTATTCCTTTAATGTCTTTTTCGTTTAATTTTGGAAAGTTGACATTTAAAACTACTCCGGGTGGAAGTTTATTTTTTAAGGTTTCTAAAGCTATTTTTTTGACAAAAGATTTAACGGGTTCAAAATTGGCATTCCAGTCAAAATCTAAAAGAGAAAAACCAATCGCCTGAATACCCTCAATACCGGCTTCGACAGCGGCGCTCATTGTTCCTGAATAAATTACATTTATAGAAGAATTTGATCCGTGATTAATACCCGAAACACATAAGTCCGGCTTACGTTTTAAAATTTCATTTACTGCCAGTTTTACACAATCGACAGGTGTTCCAGAGCAGCTGTATTCTGTAATTGTGTCATCATCTTTAGAAATTTTGTCTAAAAACAAAGTGTTATTTATTGTGATGGCATGTCCCATTGCACTTTGAGGTTTGTCCGGAGCCACCACCACAACATCGCCAATGGTTTCCATAACGCTAATTAAAGCTCGTATTCCCGGAGCAAGAATTCCGTCGTCATTTGTTACTAATATGAGTGGTTTTTCGTCTTTCATGCTGCGTTTTACATTTTTGAATTATCAAAATTAAAGCTTGTTAGGGCAAATGTAGTAACAGATTTTGGTAGAATACTAACAAATAAATAAAAATTGTAAACTAAATTCCAGAAGACTTTTAGGCAACAAACATTTTTATATCTTTAACAAAAAATTATACTGATCTTGGCATGTTGGCATAGTTTTTACCGTAACTTAGATTAAAAAATTTGATGAATGCTATTATTAAGTTTATGAAAAGAAATTATAAAATACTTATAGCCGTATTATGCTTGTCTTTGACCCTGTTTGCTTTTAAAATAAATGCCGACAAGAATGATGATCCGGATCCAAATAAAGACAAGACACTTTTAGAATTACTGGCTTTCGTTATTGAAAAAGGACACTACAGTCCGGCTGAAATTAATGACGAATTTTCAAAAGGTATTTTTAAAGATTATATCGAGGCATTAGACCCTTCGAAGAGATTTTTCCTGCAGTCTGACATTGATGAATTTAAGCAATATGAGTTGATGCTTGACGATCAGTTTTTGAACAAAGATTTGACATTCTTTAATTTGACTTATACGAGATTAATGAAAAGAATGGAAGAAAGCAAAAAACGTTACAAAACGATTTTAGCGCAGCCTTTTAATTATAATACAGAAGAAACTTTTAATGCAGATTATGAGCATCTTCCGTATGCTAAAAATCTGACTGAAATTAATGAAAGATGGAGAAAACAAATTAAGTTGTCTACACTTTCTTCGCTTGTAACTAAACAAAAAATTGAAGAGGAAAAAAAGAAAAAAGATCCTTCTTATCAGGAAAAATCTTTTGAAACTTTAGAAAAAGAAACACGCGAAAGTTCATTAAAATCTCTTGATGATAATTTCAGTGTTATTAAAGATTTGAATAAAGATTACTGGTTTTCAGTGTATTTGAATTCAATTATGACACGTTTTGATCCGCATACAAGTTATTTTGCTCCAGAAGAAAAAGATCGTTTTGATGTGAATATCAGCGGAAAACTGGAAGGAATTGGTGCAAGATTAACTAAGAAAAATGACTTTACTCAAATCGATGAATTAATTTCCGGAGGACCAGCATGGAAAGGAAAACAACTTGAAGCGGGGGATTTAATCTTGAAAGTTGCCCAGGGAAATGAAGAACCTGTTGATGTCGTTGGAATGCGTCTTGATGATGTTGTGAAAAAAATTAAAGGTCACAAAGGAACAGAAGTTAAACTTACAGTTAAAAAAGTTGACGGAAGTATTAAAGTAATTTCAATTATCAGAGATGTTGTTGAAATTGAAGAAACGTATGCAAAATCTAGTATCGTTGAGAAAAACGGATTGAAATACGGCGTTATTTATCTTCCGAAATTCTATATTGATTTTGAAAATAAAGATGGCCGTGACGCCGGAAAAGATATCGCTCTTGAAGTAGAAAGACTTAAAAAAGAGAATATAAACGGAATTGTTCTTGACGTTCGTGATGATGGTGGAGGATCTCTTTCTACAGTTGTTGATATCGCAGGTTTATTTATCGAAGAAGGACCAATTGTTCAGGTAAAATCTGCAGGAAAAAAGAAAGAAGTTTTATACGATAAAGATAAAAAAATAGAGTGGGACGGACCATTAGTAATTATGGTGAACAGTTTCTCTGCTTCGGCTTCTGAGATTTTGGCAGCTGCAATTCAGGATTATAAACGTGGAGTTATTATCGGAAGTAAACAAACTTACGGTAAAGGAACGGTACAAAATGTATTGGATTTGAACCAGTTTGTTCGTAATGCAAATTATGGAGATTTGGGGGCTTTGAAAATTACGGGTCAAAAATTCTACAGAATTAATGGAGGTTCTACTCAATTAGAAGGTGTGCATAGTGATGTTGTTATGCCGGATCGTTATGCTTACTTAAAAATGGGAGAGCGTGATATTGATAATGCAATGCCTTGGGATAAAATTGATCCTGCAGATTACAGTACTTGGACTTCTAATGAAAACTTTAGCAAAGCTATTGAGAAAAGTAGAAACAGAATTGCTCAAAGTGCTCAGTTTAAATTAATTGAAGACAATGCAAAATGGATCGATATTAAAAACAAAGAAAACACATACAGCCTGAATATCAATAGTTTTAAACAAACTCAGGAGCAGGTTGAAAATGAGGGAAAGAAATACAAACCAATTTCAGATTATAGAAACAATTTAGTTTTTAAATCATTGCCTTATGAAGAGGTTGAAATGAATAACGATCCAACATTAAAAGAAAAAAGAGAAGCTTGGCACCAGGCATTATCTAAAGATGTTTATGTTGAAGAAGCTTTAAATGTTTTAGATGATTTACAATCTAAATCTTTAGTAAAAGCGGGTGTTTCTCCTAAAATGAAAAAAGATAAATTGGTAAAATCTTAAAGAATTAAAAAATTTAATTTGTTATTAAAAACGCTTCTTAAAGTAAAATTTATGAAGCGTTTTTTTTAAGTTTGAAAATTAAAATAATATTTATGAAAAGTATTTTAGTTTGTGGTTTATTAGTATTCACGCTGCTTTCCTGCAAAAAGGAAAACATATCAAATGCAGAAGTAGTAAAAGAACAAAATTCATTTATTTCTGATCAAAGCAATGCATCTGGTGAAGGGTTATATTCTCTTTCTTATCAGCCAACTTCGACTACAAACCAAATTGTAAAGCATAAATATTATACACTTTCTTATAATGAAAAATTTGAACAGGCTGAATGGGTTGCATATGAATTAAAGAAAGAATACCTGAAAAACGGAAATTACAAACGGCCCTATTTTATAGAAGATCCAAAAGTAACTACAGGTTCTGCTGATTGGAGAAATTATAAAAAATCGGGTTATGATAAAGGTCATCTTTGTCCAGCCGGCGATATGGAATTTAGCGAAGAGGCTTATAATGACACTTTTTATACATCGAATATTTCGCCGCAAAGACACGATTTTAATAGTGGAATTTGGAACAGAATCGAACAAAAAACACGTTATTGGGCTGATAAATACAATGATATTTATGTAGTAACGGGAGGCGTTTTGAAAGATTCAGATAAAAAAATAGGAACAGAAAAGGTTTCTGTTCCTGAATATTTTTATAAAATTGTTTTAGCAAAATCAGGAAAAGAACATAAAGCAATTGCTTTTCTGGTTCCCAATAAAGATAGTAATGAGTCAATTTATGATTTTGTAGTTCCTATTGAAACTATAGAAAAAATGACCGGCATTGACTTTTTTCCCAATTTAAAAAACTTAAAAAGTAGTAAGGACTTTTAAATCTGCAATTGTGTCTGTTGGATTTTCTGCTTTAAAAACAAAGCTTCCGGCAACTAAAACATTTGCTCCTGCTTCTACTAATTGTTTTGCGTTTTTGCTGGTTACACCACCGTCAATTTCGATTAAAGTTGATGCGTTTTTGCGTGTAATTAAAGCTTTAAGTTTTTTTACTTTATCATAAGTGTTTTCAATAAAAGACTGTCCTCCAAAACCTGGATTTACACTCATAACACAAACTAAATCAATATCGTTTATTACATCTTCTAATAAATCAATATTGGTATGAGGGTTAATAGCTACTCCGGCTTTCATTCCTTCGGCTTTAATGGCCTGAAGTGTTCTGTGTAAATGTGTACAGGCTTCATAATGTACAGTTAAACCGTTTGCGCCTAAATCTGCAAAAGTTTTAATGTATCGATCGGGATCAATAATCATTAAATGCACATCAATATATTTTTTTGCATGTTTTGAAATAGCTTCTAAAACGGGCATTCCGAATGAAATATTGGGAACAAAAACTCCATCCATAATATCGATATGAAACCAGTCGGCCTGACTGTTGTTTATCATTTCGACATCGCGTTGTAAATTGGCAAAATCAGCCGCAAGAACAGAAGGAGCAATAAATGTATTTTTCATTGTGTAGTTGTTTTATAACAAAGATAAAGTTTAACCGCAAAGTGCACTAAGAAATTACGCAAAGTTCACTAAGTTTTGTTCTTTATTTTATAAGCATACAGAAATGCAAAACTTTGTGAACTTCCTGTTCTTGAATAACCTTAAATAAAAAACTGAGCAAACTTTGCGTAATTTCTTTGTGCTTTTGCGATAAAAAAAATTCAGTAAAAATAAAAAACTCCGGTAATCAGCCGGAGTTTCAATCATCAATCAAAAAACGAACAGTCAATCAAACTGTTGTTTGCTTTACAAGGTTTCGAGTTTTATGTTTCAAGTTACAAAAAACAACTAGAAACTTTAAATCTGAAACAAATATTATTTATCCTAAATAAGTTTTAAGGATTTTACTTCTAGAAGTATGTTTTAATCTACGGATTGCTTTTTCTTTAATCTGACGAACACGCTCACGAGTTAAGTCGAAAGTTTCTCCAATTTCTTCAAGAGTCATTGGGTGCTGATCACCAAGACCAAAATACAAACGTACAACATCAGCCTCTCTTGGCGTTAATGTTTCTAATGAACGTTCAATTTCAGTACGTAATGATTCATGAATTAATTCTCTGTCTGGGTTTGGAGATTCTCCAGAACGTAATACGTCATAAAGATTAGAATCTTCACCTTCAACAAGAGGTGCATCCATTGATAAGTGACGACCAGAGTTTTTCATAGACTCTTTTACGTCATTTACAGTCATGTCAAGTTCTTTTGCAATTTCTTCAGCAGAAGGCGGACGCTCATTAGATTGCTCTAATAATGCATACATTTTGTTGATTTTATTGATAGAACCAATTTTGTTTAATGGTAAACGAACAATACGTGATTGCTCTGCAAGAGCCTGAAGGATCGATTGACGAATCCACCATACGGCATAAGAAATGAATTTAAAACCACGAGTTTCATCAAAACGCTGTGCTGCTTTGATAAGACCTAGGTTTCCTTCATTAATTAAATCAGGAAGAGTTAATCCTTGATTTTGATATTGTTTAGCAACCGATACAACGAAACGTAGGTTGGCTTTTGTTAATTTTTCTAAAGCTCTTTGATCACCAGCCTTTATTCTTTGTGCTAATTCTACCTCTTCATCAGCGGTAATTAGGTCAACTTTTCCGATTTCTTGTAGATATTTATCTAACGATGCAGTTTCACGATTAGTTACCTGCTTGGTGATTTTAAGTTGTCTCATCTTATTTGTCTCCTCAATTTTTAAGTGTCCAAGTAGTTATACGTATGAAGTATCAAAAAAGTTACAATTTGTATCAAAAATAATTTGTTTTTTTTAAAAAATAAAAAACCTGTCTGGAAACAGACAGGTTTTGAATAAGTTACGAATTTTTATAAAGAATATTTTTTTTTCAATTAATTTGAAACTGCATTTTGAACTTCAATATTTTCTTTGATAGAAACCGGAATTCCGGTCTTAGTAAACCCTTCCAATCTTATTTCAAAAGTCCCGGAAAGGTCTGAAGTGTAGAATGAAGTTTCAGAATCTTTGTTTAACTGAACATCAGGATTCCATAATAATTGATTTCTAAAATCTGGAATTCTTTCATTGTCAGCAGCATTTTCATATTTAACTTTGTTGTAGATTTTCTTTGGCTGCGGTCTTAAAACAGTTGGTTTTGAAATCCACGAACCGGTTTGAGTGCTTTTAAAATCTCTGTCGAAAGTTGTAAAACTGATTAGACCATTAAATGATTTTGCCCCAACATAATATCTTCCAACAGTAAGTTCAATTTTATAGACATTTTTCATGTTATAATTTAGAAGATCATTTTGATTTTCTAAATATAATCCATCAACAAGAACAAGAGCAGGTTCTGGAAGCTGCGGAAAAATGCTAGGGTCATTTACATGAAGGAAAAGTTTATCGTCTTTTTGTTTAGAAAAAATTTCGACAGCAACTTCGGTGATTGTTTCTTTTAAAGTTTTAAATCGTGTATAATCATCAAGAATATATTCTTTTACAGTAGAATAATAAAAAGGTTCTGATGTTGGAGCTTTTTCAATATTATCAACTTTTTTATGGAAATAAGCATTTTCAACCTGACTTGAAATTGATCTTTCTAATAAACTTTCTTTAAATGTATAAGACAATTTTGAGTCCTTTTCAAAAGATAGCTGAGAGTAATCAATTTCTGGCGCATTGTTTATAACAAGATCATAATTATTTGCTTTTTCATCAATAATTTGAATAACAATATTAGATGTGTAAAAGGTTTTATTAACGTTGAAAATAAAGTTTCCTTTTGCGTCAGTTTTTACAACTTCAAAAGCAAATGATTTTCCAGGAATTGATAATCCTACGGAAAGGTTATCAACTTTATCATTATTATTTTTTGCAGTGATTTTCCCTGAAATAATTTCGCCTCTAAGTTCCGGTAGAATTATTTTTTGGTCTTGCTTTTGTAAATCTAATACAAACGGATAAGAAACATTTGAAGCAAATTTTACTGCAGAAATTTTATTTTGTGCAGGAATGTTATCTAATTTTCGAACTGAAAGTGAATACGTTCCATTTTCGAAATTTTTATTTGCTGACTGAATTTTTAAATCAACAAATTCGCGGTTTGTAAATGTTTTTTTATTGAGTTTGATTAAAACATTTTCGTTTGTCAAATTTTCATTAGAAATATTTGAGCCGTTTGCTAAAATATTCGAAGCTACAGTTTTTTCATCAACTTTATAAGGATTGACAATATTGATGTTTAATTGAAATAACTCAGAAACCGGCTTGTTCAACATCCAGTTTGTGTAGCCAATTAGTTTATAACTTCCGCTTTTTAAGGTTGTCGGAATAAAATAATCGCCTTGTCCGCTTGCATTTTCTAAAGAAATCTTTGTTTTAAAAACGGATTTTTTACTATCATCAACTAATTCTACATAAGCAACTTTACTGATATTGCTTTGTGTTTTGTCAGTTGCTTTTAGGCAATAGATTTTGTACAGCAAAGTTTCACCCGAAACCAGTGTTGTTGCGTTAGTATGAATAAAAACAGTTTCATCTACTGCAATAGTTTGCTGTGCTCTGCTTAATTGTGTATTAATTAATACAAACAATAAAAATATGTGTTTTAGTCTATCCAAAATGAAGGTTTTACGTTAGATGAAAATGATGTACAGTCTCCGCATACGGCGTCTACTAAAATGTAGTTTATGCCCGCATTTGAAGAATATGTCATTAAATTTTGTTCAATATTATAAATCATAGATTCTCCACTGCAATCTTCTCCAGCAAAACAAAACCTAAATGGAATGTCATCGCAGGTATTAAAATAAGGAGATGGTCTTCCGGGAAATAAATCAGTATAGTTAAAAAATATTCTTTGTTCTGAAACTGATGATACTTCAAAAAAACCAATAACTTTTGTGTTAGAATCGCTTATGCATTTTATGTTTCCAGAAAGTACTCCAGGTTGTTTCGGCGATAAAATACTTGCAGAACTGGCAATATCTCTCATTGTTTTGTGAAAATTGTAAGCTGCTAAATTTTCGACATATTGTCTAACCAGAATGCTATATCGATGACCGATTATGTAATTATCTTCTTCAATAAAGCGAATAGGATAGTTTACACGATCTTCTCCCAAATCATTTGTATTTAATAAAATAATATCGGTTGAATTTTTAACTGCGTAACAAGTTCTGGTATTTGATGAGTTAGGAACAAGCTGTACAGATTGAGGTCCAGTAACTTCTAATTTTGATAATGACCATCTTGGAGCTATAATTTTATAACTCTCTTCATATTCAAAGCGATAATATTTTGAAGTTCTGTTTGGGTCATAGCTATTAACATTAATCTGAACACCAGTCTGATTGTCTTTGTTTGTGGTAACTGATGGAACGATGCTTTGAATTGGGCTAACTGTTGGAAGTACTTCGGGACTTGATTGGTATACTTTTCCGTCTTTTGTTTTAATTTCTAAAGTATACTGTCTGTCTGGTAAAATTTGAAATGCAGTTTGTGAAACATAGACACCAGAGTTTTCTTGAAACAAATACGAATTATTTTGATTGTCTTTTACAATTACTTCTGCGTTTTTTTCTACTTGTATATTCTTGTCTTCGAATCGGGAAGTTTTTGTTATTTTTATTTGTTGATTTTTTAGTTCATTTGTTAAAGTGGCTTCTACCACTATAGCTTCTTCGTATGTGTTCGTAAGCAAAGGATAAGTTTCTGTGCATCCATTTACAAAAAAACAGATCATTATAATTAATAATATTTTGTTATAAGATATATTCATAATATATTTTAAAATAGTTCTTTTTTTATTGAGAGACCTATTTTTTAGTTTTTAATTTATAATTTTTAATCTACCCAAAACGCTGGTTTCACATTTGATGCAATTGTGGTACAGTCTCCACATGGAGCATATACCCAATAATAGAATCGAGAACTTAAATAATAGTTAACAGTGCCTAGCATTACATCATCTATAAAAGGAGGAGAATGCGTGCAGGGATCTGGACTAAAAGGATAATCAGCATAACAAAATTCCTGACAGTCTGTATAAAATGGAGGTGGTGCCTCGCCTAGAAATAAATCATCATAATTAAAATAGATTCTTTCTATTGATACAGAAGCCACATCAAAATAACCAACTACTTTATCACTTGGATTTTTTATAGATTTTATATTACCTAACACAATTCCTGGTTGTGTTGGAGATAACAAACTCGCACTTCCCGATATTTTTTTCAGCGTACTGTAGTAGTTAAATGCGGCTAAACTTTCGACATATTGTTTTACCAATATGCTGTACCTGGTTGTGATTATATAATCCTGATCGCTTATAAAGCGAATAAGATAATCGACACGATCTTCTTTTAAATCAGTAGTACTTAATAAAAGAACATTTGTGCTTTTTTTATTTCCATAACAAATCCTTGTATTAGGATCATTGTCAATAAAAGTTAGTGCTCCATTCGCATTGATAACAGCTTTAGTGCGAACCCATTTTGGTGCTACAACTTTATAGGTTTCTTCATATTCATATCTATAATAATGAGATTTATTGGTAGGATCAAAGCTGTTTACTCTAATGCCGACACCTCTTTTATCTTCTTTATCTTTTTCTACTGCAGCTTTAACAGTTTGAATTGGGGTTACTGTCGAAAGTACTTCTGGTGATGATTCAAAAGATCTGCCGTCTTTTGTATTAATGTGCAATTGATACTGAATTCCGGGTACAGCCTGAAATGCTACGGTTGACACGTATCTGTCTGACTGATCTTCAAAATCATATCTGTTTCCTGAATTGTCAGTTATATAAACTTCAGCTCCACTTTCCGGAAGATACTTTTCATCTTCGAATCTCGCAGATTTTGTAAGTTTTATTTCCTGATTTTTCAGCTCATTAGTTATTGTAGTTTCAACAACTAATGCTTCTTCGTAAGTATTCGTCAATAGCGGATATGCTTCTGTACAGCTGTTTAAAATAAAAGCTGATAAGAAAATGAGAATACTATGTAGTTTAAAATTTTTCATCCTAAATGGAATTAAAATTTAAAATTATAAGTTATACTTGGTACCGGAATCGAGAAAATAGAAGTTTTATATCCTTTTACTTTTCCGTTTTGATCTGTCACAAAATAAATTGAGTATGGATTGTTTCTTCCTAAAACATTATAAATTGAAATATTCCAGAAACTATGTGCTAACTTTTTAATTTTATGATTTCCTTCGATATTAAGACCAATATCTAAACGGATATAGTCTGGAATCCTATAAGCATTTCTGTCGCTATAAAGTGTATATTCTGAATTTCCATAATGAAATGTCCCTATTGGATATGTAATTGGCCTCCCAGTCTGATATAAGAAGTTTGAAGATAAACTATAGCGTTTTGTAAATCTGTAGTTTAAAATTGCACTTAAATCATGAGGTTTATCAAAATTTGCCGGGAAAAAGTTACCATTATTAACAATTTCAGAACTAAACTGGCTGTCTAATTTAATCAAAGAACGAGAATAAGTATAACCAATCCATCCATTTAATCTTCCGGTTGATTTCTTTAATAATAATTCAATTCCATAAGCTTTTCCTTCACCTTGTAATAATTCAGTTTCAACATTTTCGTTTAGTAATAATTGCGCACCAACTTTATAATCTAAAATGTTTTTCGATTTTTTATAATATCCTTCAAGACTTACTTCGTATTCTTCGTCATTTAATGTTTTAAATAAACCTAAAGAAACTTGCTGTGCTGTTTGCGGTTTTACATTAGAATCAGATAATTTCCACGTGTCTGTTGGCGATTGTGTAACGTTGCTTGATAAAAGGTGAATATATTGACGTGTTACATCATAACCAGCTTTTATCGAAAAATCTTCGGTAATAAAATAGCGAGCTGCTAAGCGAGGTTCAAATCCGCCATATGTTTTTATAACTTCATTTTTGCCATAATGAGTTGTTCCCGTTACGGTTTCGTCACTCAAGGGTAATCCTGCCTGATACGAGTTTACATTGGCCTCTCCTAAAGAAGCATAATAAGAGTATCGTAATCCTAAATCGAGTAATAATTTATCATTTACCTTATAGCTGTCGGCTAAATAAAGTGCCGATTCGAGCGCTCTTTCTTTTTCAATATCTTTTGAAATTAAAGTGGCCTCTGGTCTCTTTGGATGTTGATAACCCGGCAAGATATTATATAATTTGCTGGCAACACCATAAGATAAAGTATGTTTAGGATTAAGCTGATAGTTCAATTTTAACTGCAATTGAGATTCGTTTACTTTATAACCAAAATCAAATGAATTAATATCATTAGAATCATAATCAATATTAAACTTGTATTCGCTGTTTGTAAAAATTAAAGCAGCTTTGCTTTTTTTGCTGAAAGTATGATCCCATTTTAAAGAAGCAAGTCGGTTGCTGTATTTATAAATAGAATCTGAACTTAAACTAAAGCGGTCATGGCTGTAATAAGCAGTTGCCTCAAGATTATTATTGGCATTAATTTGATTGTTGTATTTAAGAATTCCATCGTAAAATCCTGCCTGACTGTTTTTTAAATTTTCATCATCAAGAGATTTTAAAATCCAGTCAGAATAAGTAGCTCGTCCTCCAAAAATAATACTCGATTTATTTTTTTCGATTGGCATACTCAAGGTAAGATTTGAAGTAATTGGTCCAATTGCGCCTTCACCAGAGAATTTTTCGGGATTTCCGTTTTTAGTAGTAATGTCAAATACAGATGATAATCTACCTCCAAAATCTGCTGGAATACTTCCTTTGTAAATATCTGCTTTCTTTGCCGTATAAGGATTTATCGCTGAGAAAAAACCTAAAAAATGCTGCGGATTGTATAAAACAGCATTATCCAAGAGGATAAGGTTTTGATCGTCTTTTCCACCTCTTACATTAAATCCTGCAGATCCTTCTCCGGTAGTTTTAATACCCGGAAATGTTGTTGCTACTTTTAAGATATCTCTTTCTCCAAGAATTAAAGGAACGTTTTTAATGCCTTCAATATCTATAGAAACTAGACCAGAAACAGTAGTTTCGGTTGTTTTTTGTCCTTTCTTTTTAATGACAACTTCATCTAATTGGTTCGATCTTTCATTGATTCCAATGTCAAATTTTCCGTCGTCATACACCATTAAAGTTCTCACAACTTCTTTGTGGCTTAGAGATTTTATTTCAATAACATTGATTCCGCGCGGCAGAATTAAGCTGTAATTTCCATCAAGATCAGTCGATGTATTAATGTTTTTGCCTCTTACTTTAATGTAAATGTTAGGTTCTGCTTTTCCTGTTTCTTCATTTCGTATCGTTCCGGAAACAGTATAATTTCTTTTAACAGCATCTTTGTTTTCTTTTCCAATAAAAACAATCGAAGCTTTTTTGGTAACGCTGTAACTGTTTAAAGAATCATATTGTTGATAGAAAACAGGATTGTCTGAATGATCATTTCCATTGTTTTGATTCGTTTCTACTGGCGCATCACTAAAATAATTTGATGGCAGTCTATCGTGAATTGTACTGTTAAGAGTAAGGATTACTTTGTTTTTTAAAACAATATAATTCAAATCGGTTTTGCTTAAAATTGAATTTAAAATATCGTCAATTTTCGCATCAGTATACGTTCCTGAAATTAATTCTTTATTAGCATTAACCCACGTTGGATCAAAATAAAATTTATAAGAAGTCGCAGTTTCAATGCGTTTAATGGCATTTTCTAAAGTTTCATCTTTAAAAGTGATTGAAAATTTCTCATTAGAATTTTGTGCAGACAATCGAAATGAGAATAAAATAATAATAAAGGCGAGTAAAATTTTTTTCATTGTCTTATTTGGTTTGAATTGAAAGAGAATTAGAAATGTATTTCATCAAATTTTTCATGAATTGATTTAAATCAGATTTTTGCAGTTCTCTATTCATTAAATAAAACCCATTGATTTGTTTTTTCTGATCAGGAAATAATTTTATGATATCGCTTTTTCCTCTTATCAAATAAATATTGTTTTTTAGATCAATAAAAAATGAGTTGTTTTCTTTAAAGCTATATAATATGCCATTCTCAGAAACTGTTTTTTGTATGTCCTTATGATGTTTTATATAGAATGTAAAATCGTCGGTAACTTTACTTTCTTCATAATAACCCGGAACAAATTCAGGAACGGTTTGACTTTTCGTGTCAATTTTGACAAAGTTTTTATCAAGAATTGAAAAAGCTTCAACTTTACTTTGATTAAGATTTATTCCAATGTTTTCAGATTCTCCATATGGATTTAAAACTAAAATATCTCTGTAAATATCATATTTAAGTTTTACTTCATAATATTTCTGGCCATCATAATCAATTTTTCCAATTTCATATTTGTTAATCAAGTACAAATGGCTGTCTCCAATAGATCGGTATGGATTAATGTGTGGTACTCCGTTATTTAAATCAAGATTATCTTTGCCAACAGTCTTGTCAAACCAATTGTAAACATTTATGTCGTTATTTGTTTGACTGTGAATGGTGTAAAAGTTTAAGAATAATCCAAATAAAATAAGGAAAGCGGACTTTTTTTGATAATTTTTCAAAGGATTCAGAGGATTTTAGTGATTTGTTTTGGGGGTTTTCAAATTTATTAAAAAAAGGTTATAAACAAAACGTATATCTGTTAAAATGTGATAAAAAGTTATTTTTTATACAACAAAAACCCTAAATCACAATAATGATTTAGGGTTTTTAACTAATAATCTGATTGGAGTTAGAATTGTGTATTTAAATCTTAATCGTTGAAATCATCTGTATTATTAAGGATTTCATCGAATATCTTTTTTAATGATCGTATATAAACAGGAAATGCAATTGCAAGTAGAATATATTCGAATCGTAAAACTGTAACATCATCTAAAATTTTATATAAACAGGGAATAATTATTGCCAGTGAAACTACAATCCCAACCCACGGATTGTTTTTTATTTTTTTTATAGTTGGCAAAAGTTTCATTTCAGGCTGTCTCGTTAATGCTATCTTCATCTATAGTTTAGTTATGTTTTTGACTTAGGTGAGATAAAAGTAATTTTGATCTCATTTTATAAATATGAAAATGTCACGAAACCCTTTTTCTATGTCATGAAGCGCATTTAAAGCTTGTTATTTTTAAAAATTTTCTTTCAAATAAGTATAAAAAATCCTCTACGGGAGAGGATACGTATTGATATTTAGGTAATTAGTTTAAGATAAAATATTCATCTTTTTTATAAAATCTTTATAAGTATCGCTTAGGTTTATTTTATGATTTCCTTTCAAAATAATCAGATTATCTGCAAGAATGATCTCTTCTATTTTATCTGTGTTAACAATTGTGTTGCGATGTGTTTTGATGAATTTATTTTTATCTAACAAATCACTTATTTTGGTAAGCGAAATCAAAATTACAAATTTCTCTTTTTCAGTTACGATATTGCAGTAACGCTCTTCAACCTCGATATATAAAATATCTTCTAAGTTTACCTTTTTTAAAGAGTTTTTCTTTTTTATAAAAAGTGAATCATTACTAATAACAGTATTTTGTTCTTCACTTAAGAAAACATTTGTTTGTTCGTAAAACTTCTCAACTGCCATTTCAATAGCATACAAAATTTCAAGTTCATTAAAAGGTTTCATTAAAAAGCTGAAAGGTTTTGTAAGCTTTGCTCTTTCAAAAATCTGGCGGTCCTGAGAACTAGTTAAAAAGACAAATGGTTTAGATGCATGCGGAATTATATTGATAGATTCTGCAAAGGTTATTCCCTCTGGTTTTCCATCAAGAAAAACATCAATAATAATTATATCAACAGATTTTTCATAAAAAAGTTTCAGTGCCTCTGTATAATTTTTGGCAACTCCGGCAACATTATAATTGTTGTCTGTTAGTACTTTTACCAGCGCATCGCTCTGTTCTAAAGTGTCTTCTATAATTAAAACATTAATATTATCCATTTCATTTTGTTTTTGGGAATGTTAATATCATTTTAGTTCCCTTGTTTAGTTCGCTTTCGATATTAAATGTTCCGTTATTCTTCTTTATCATTTGTTTACATAATTGTAAACCCAAACCGGTTCCTATAATTTCAGAATTGCCTTTTTTGGCCAGTAATTCTCCTTCCTGAAGCAATTCGTTAATAGTATTTTCATTCATTCCAATTCCGGTATCCTGAATTATAATCTGATAAAAATCAGAGTCAATATCGTTTCCTGAAAATATAATCTGTCCATTTTCTTTTGAAAATTTAATAGCATTATCTAATAAATTTCTAAATACAATCTTCAAAGAATCAAGATCAACAAAAATGAATATATTTTTTGAAACCGAATTTTGAAACGTAATTGATTTGTCTAACAATAAGGGTTTGTAATTGTATTCTATTTGCTGTATAACAGAATATAAATGAACCGATTCTTTATTAAAATACAATTGTTTGGTTTGCAATAAAGCCCAGTGTAACAAATTATCTAACAGGCTATAAGTTCCATTTGCAATACTGCTGTTCTGAACAATTAAATGATTTAATTCGTCGTAATTTTTAGTTTCAAGCGTGGCAGATAATTTTGAATTACTGTTTTTTAATGCATTTACAGATGAACGTAAATCATGACTTACAATAGAAAAAAGCTGATCTTTAGTCGCATTTAGTTCATCAAGTTTGTTTTTTTGACGTAAGATTGTTTTGCCATTTTTTACTTTTTGGGCATATAGATATACACCGCCAGTTAAAATTAACAATAAACCAATTGAAGAGAAAAATAAAGTATTTCGCTGTGTGTTTTTTAATTTATTCTCAACCTCAAGTACTTTAATTTGTTTTTGCTTTTGTGCCACAGCGAATTTTTTTTCGTAATCAGCCAAAGCCCAAATTTTGCTTTGATTGTTTAGGGAATCTTTCCATTGCTCAGATTCTTTTCTGTAGATTAAAGCTTTTTTAAAATTATTTCTGTTTTCTTCAACAACCGCCATATTTTTTGAAGTCTGTCTTTTAACTTCAAAATCTTTCACTTTAGATGATAATAGATAAGCTTTTTCAAAATAAGGAATTGCTAAATTATCTTTATACTGCTCATAATATAAATTTGCAATATTATTATAGCTGCCAATTAATGAAATTGTATCTTTTTCTATTTTTAAAATCTCGCTGCTTTTTAAAAAATAAGCTTCTGCTTTATCAAATTGTTTTAAGTGCAAATAACAAAGTCCCAGATTTTCATGAAGACTCTTGATATAATATTTTTTTTGGTCTTTATCAGAAAGTTTTTCGAGCTGATTAAAATAAAAAATACTTTTTTTAAAGTCTTTTAATTCTAATGAGGTAATGGCTAAATTGTTATAAACTAAAGGATATAAGGTAAAATTTCTCGAAATTAAATTAAGTTCTGTTTTGGCTTCTTCAAAAAGTTTTAATTCTCTAAAACTGCTTCCTCTCAAAAAATGACAATAATCTGCCAGCTCTTTTGCTTTTCCGGAATTTAGTTGTTTCATAGAATATACTAAAGTGGAATCCCAGTTTTTTTGAAAGAAAAATTGCTGCGCTTTTTTAAAATTAATTTCGTCCTTAAATTTTAATACTTTTATTTTAAGTTCTGAATTTAATAAAACGTTATTGTATTTTTCTTGGGAGAAAGCGGGAAAGCATAAGAATAAAATTAACAGAATTAAAATTAGTTTTGCTCTCAACATATAATTTGTTTTATAAAAGTAAAAAAGAAAGGCATCTACAAAAATATCTGGACAAAAGTATTTTTATCGATGCCTTATACTATACAAATATAAATTATCATGGATATTTTACAGTCGTCTCAGTACCTCTTGATGTTTCCGGATCAATGTCTCTTAAATAAGACATAACAGTAGTAATATTTTCAACAGTTTGAGAACTATAATCTATTTCAACATACCATACATCATAAGTTTCTGGTGTTTCTTCATCCCAGTCATAATCAAAATAAATTTCGACAATATTAACATGTTCAGTTAGTGTTCCAACTACAGGATTTTGTGAATCTTTAGAATTAATGTAAAGAGTGGCGCAGATTTTTAATGTTTTTACTCCATTATCGTCATAAATTTTTGCAGAAGCTAAAGGAGGAACAGGGAAAGTAATGTTGGTTTTGTCTGTAAAAGAAAATGGTTCAGTATTAATTCTTGTGATTTGAATGACATTAAAGTCCATAATAAGGTTTTTAGGGTTAATAGTTTTATTTTTGGTGGGTTAAAGATATTTCATTTCTTTAAAAAAATAGAAAGATTGTCGTGTTTTTTTGGTTAAATTATTCATTTATTGTCGTTCATCGACTAAAAAACAGAATTTGCTTTAAAAAAATAAAATTTATTGAGGCAATTGAACAGGTTTACAATGAAGCGAATTAAATATTAAAATAGTAAATCGACCTGCGAATTTATCTTTTCGAGATAATAATCTATTTTTCGAATGGCGCGATTAAAGAAAAGATTTTGTTCTTTAATACCTGATTGTCCAAGTGGAACAGAGTTAAGAATTTGCTGCTTAAAAAACCGATGAACATTTTCGCAGCTGTTTTTGTTGTCTGTAATAAAATAACCCAAAAGAGTATAAGGAACAAACATGGTTAATTTTTCTTCAGTTTCTATAAGCATGTTGTTATTTAGTAATATTAGCTCATTATAATAAAGAGAGAAATTACCATCGTTGTTGCACTTATCCTGTATGACATTTAATATTCTTTTTAAGTCTTTGCAAAGTGCATTTGCGTTTTTAAAATTCAATAAACCAGCTTCGTAAAAATACAGAATCTGCTGTAGGCTGCTGTTTATCGTAGTGTCGTTCCAGACTTCGTTTACTATCGTACTTTCATAAGACTTTTTTAATATCTGCATATATTCTGTAAAAGATTCTTCGATTACAAAGTTTTCAAAAGATACTTTTTTTTGATTTGTATTTAAAAGATTCAGCCAGACAAAAGCCTTAAATTTTGACAAGATTGTCCCATCCATAAAGTAAAAAAGCGGAATGTCTTTGGCAGAATAAAAAAGTTTTGTTTGCGGGTTTTTTGTTAGTATTTCAATCTGTTGCGCTGAAGTTCTGAAATAATGAAGCATGTCTTTCAATGTTTCAATTTCAATAGTTTTCTCAACAATAACTTTTTCTTTTTCAGAAAATAAAGTGTCTAGTGAAATATTAAAATGATTGGCCAGTTTTATAGTTTCTTCGATAGAGAATTTGCTTTTTTGAGATATTCGTCTATGCGATGCATCATAACTGATTTCCAGGATAGTCGCAATTTCTTCAATTAATGAATTCGATTTAGAAATTTTACTTCTAATAGCTTTTAAGAATAATTCCTGATGTTTCATAATTTGCGATAATCGCAAATATATAAAAATATTTTATTGGTTTGCACAAATCAGTATGTGATAAATGCAATACGTTTACTTTGTAATTTTAAAATAAAATGATTTATGAAAACATCGGTTTTAATAGTTCTGAATTTTGTTTTTGGATGTTGTTATGCCCAGAATTCAGTTTTAATTGCAAATGATTCGATACCATTGCATTCGCAGATTTTCAGTCTTTCGCCAATGTCTAAAAAAACAGATAAAGTAAACGGGCTTGTATTAGGGCTAGGACATTTGGAGAATAAAAATATCGATTATCAAATCATTAATGGCATAAATATAGAGGCTAATCCTGCACCAGCTGTAGGCGCTTTAATGGCTTTTATGTCATTAGTATATCTGCCGGAAATTATTCGGAATAATAAAAAATCAGACAGTGTTAAAAATACTGAAGATTATTATAAAATTAAGAATATGAATTGTGCTCCTGATTTGAAATTGAATGGATTAAATATTAGTACGGGATGTTTTCTTACCACGACTAATATGAACGGATTAAATATTTCTGCTGGAAATAAATTCAACAATTTTAATGGATTTTCGGTTACTGTTTTAGGAACTATTATTGGTCATCAAAACGGACTTTCAGTAGGGATTTATAATGCAAATAATGATTTGACAGGCTCAACGGTTGGTATATATAACCAATCGTATCAATTAAAGGGATTGCACTTGGGAATTTTTAATCAAACCAGAATTAATAAAGGTGTGCAAATTGGAATTTTGAACAAGTCAAATTCAAAAGGTTTTCAATTGGGACTTTGGAATATAAATAATAAAAGGTCAATGCCTTTTTTAAACTGGTAGATTATGAAAGGATTTTTATTACTGTTCGTTCTAATGTTTTCAGAATTTGCATTTGCTCAAAATCAATCTCAAAATTCATCTAATGATTATGAAAGAGTTTATGTTGAGGCTGGTTTTGTACAGCCAATTGGTAAACTTTCTAATAAATTTGACCTTTCGCCTTCATTTGGATTTTGGTTTAGAAATAAGTTAAATCGAGAAGATTTTGTAGATTTTGGATTTAATTTTTTTGTACCAGAAAACCCTGTAAATGTCAATTTTAAATATCGGGATTCTGTTGTGCAATACAAATCAAGTCACTTTGCAATAAATATAGGGACTCGTTTTGCAAAAGTTATTCCGTTATCTCAACGAAAAACAGATTTTAATTTAGAATGGAATTCTGGAATTGGTTTGGCTTTAAATTTTTATAATGCTCCAAAAGAATTAGAATTTGGAGACGGAGAACATACAAAAGAAGTTTTGACTACATTTTATCTATCGCAAGGAATTAAGCTGAATTATAGAAATACAGGATTACAATGTCATTATCAGTGGTCGCCATATAGATTGTTTAATGACCAGGTAGAAAAGAATTATGGTTCACAAAATTTAATGTTTGGAATAGTATATCGCCAATAATTAAATTTAAAAACCCCAATTCAACTAAATGAATTGGGGTTTTCTATGAATAAACCTTTAGTAAACTAAGATCTGATTACTCTTTTTTGTCCTCACGTGGAGGTCTTGGAACAAGTGCTTTTTTAGACACTTTTTCTTTTTTAGTTTTAGGGTCAATTCCTAGATATTTAACTTGGAAAACATCTCCCATTTTAACTACATCGGCAACATTTTCTGTACGTTCCCAAGCCAATTCAGATACGTGAAGTAATACTTCGTTTCCTGGCGCAGAAGTATATTCTACAACAGCTCCAAAATCAAGCATTTTAATAACTTTTACTTCGTAAGCTTCTCCTACCTGTGGTTTAAAAGTTAACGCGTCAATTTTAGCCAATACTGTTTTGATACCATCAGGATCAGTTCCTAAAATTTCAACAACTCCTTGTTCGTCTACTTCATTGATTACGATAGTAGTTCCAGTAGCTTTTTGTAATTCCTGAATTACTTTTCCGCCAGGTCCAATTAATGCTCCAATGAAACTTCCAGGAATAGTTCTGGTAATAATTTTTGGTGCATGAGCTTTAACTTCTGGTCTTGGAGTTGCAATAGTTTCAGTTAATTTTCCTAAAATATGTAAACGTCCGTCACGAGCTTGAGCTAAAGCTTGTTCCATAATGTCATAACGCAATCCTTCGATTTTGATATCCATTTGGCAGGCAGTAATACCGTCGGCAGTTCCTGTTACTTTAAAGTCCATATCTCCCAAGTGATCTTCATCACCTAAAATGTCTGACAATACAGCAAATTTCTCACCGTCAGTAATTAATCCCATTGCAATACCAGAAACTGGTTTTGTCATTTGAACTCCGGCATCCATAAGAGCCATTGTTCCGGCACAAACTGTTGCCATAGAAGAAGAACCATTAGATTCTAAAACCTCAGAAACAACACGAATTGTATAAGGACAATCTGCAGGAATCATATTTTTAAGAGCTCTTTGAGCTAAGTTACCGTGACCAACTTCTCTTCTTGAAGTTCCTCTTAATGGTTTTGCTTCACCAGTTGAGAAAGGAGGGAAGTTATAGTGTAAGTAGAATTTTTCTTCACCTTGTTCAGATGGGGAATCGATTTGGTTTGCTTCTCTTGAAGTTCCAAGAGTTACAGTTGCCAAAGCCTGGGTTTCTCCACGTGTAAATAAAGAAGAACCGTGTACAGAAGGTAAATAATCAGTTTCACACCAGATTGGTCTGATTTCTGTAGTTTTTCTTCCGTCAAGACGAATTCCTTTTTCAAGAATTACGTTACGAACTGCTTCTTTGTTTGTTTTGTAGAAATATTTTCCAACTAAACCTGCAAGTTCTGCATTTTCAGCATATTCTTCTTCTGTAAACAAAGCTTTTGCTTCTTCTTTTACAGCAGCAAATTTTTCTCCTCTTTCTGCTTTTCCAGAAGCTTCCTGAGCAATTGCGTAACATTTATCGTAAGCGGCAGCTTTTACTTTTGCGTAAACAGCTTCGTCTTCAACTTCACCTTCGTAAGTTCTGTATTCCTGAGAACTAAGTTTTGCTCTTAGTTTTTGCTGAGCATGGATTTGAACTTTAATTGCTTCGTGAGCAAATTTAATTGCTTCAACCATTTCGGCTTCTGAAATTTCTTTCATCTCACCTTCAACCATCGCAACAGAATCTAAAGAAGCTCCGATCATCATATCGATGTCTGATTTTTCTAATTCAGCTCTGCTTGGGTTGATTACTAGTTTTCCGTCGATACGTGCAACACGTACTTCAGAAATTAAGTTGTAAAATGGAATATCTGAAACAGCTAATGCAGCAGATGCTGCTAAACCTGCTAATGCATCTGGCATTACTTCATCGTCATGAGACATTAATTGAATCATTACCTGAGTTTCAGCATGGTAATCGTCTGGGAAAAGCGGACGCAAAACACGGTCTACTAATCTCATCGTTAATACTTCGCTATCGCTAGGTCTTGCTTCTCTTTTGAAAAATCCTCCAGGGAAACGTCCTGCTGCAGCAAATTTTTCACGGTAATCTACCGTTAATGGTAAAAAGTCAACACCAGGGTTTGATGTTCTTGCAGATACTGCAGTTGCTAAAAGCATACAGTTTCCTAAACGTACAACAACTGAACCATCGGCTTGTTTTGCTAATTTACCAGTTTCGATTGAGATGCTTCTTCCATCTCCTAAATCGATAATTTCTTGTGAAACTTGTGGAATCATAAATTTTCCTTTTTGATTATACAATGGGTTTTAGTTGTGTTGTAGTTGTTGTTGTGTGTAGTTGTTGTTATCTAAAACCCAATGAAAAACCAAACTTTTTTTCTTGTAAATGCCTGTAATGTAAAAACAAAAAGAGGCACTCTCGCACCTCTTTTCTATATTGATTATTTTCTGATATTCAATACTTTGATAATCTCACGATATCTGTTGATATCTTTCTTTTTCAAGTAATCCAACAAAGCTCTTCTTTTACCTACTAATAGTACAAGAGAACGCTCAGTGTTGTAATCGTGACGATTTCTTTTTAAGTGTTCAGTTAAGTGACCAATTCTGTAAGTAAACAATGCGATTTGTCCTTCTGCGCTTCCAGTGTTTGTAGCACCACCGTGTTGTGCAAAAATTTCTTCTTTCTTTTCTTTAGTTAAATACATTCCAATATTATTTAATGATTTTTATGTATGTCGTACAGCTTTTGTAAGACGGGTGCAAAATTAGATTAAAAAAACAGAAAAATCAAAAAAAAATAAAAGAATCTAAAAATAAGACGCAATAAAATCTTTTTTAATGATTTGAAAAGGCCTTTTTTTATTTAAAATACTCTCTTTTATATTGTTATGAATTACTAAATCTAAATTTGCTGAACACCAATTTATTTTGATTTCTGAATTTTCTTACCGGTTTGTTTTTCACTTAAAGACGAATAAGCAAATTTTATATTGTTTTCATCAATACTTATACCCGAAATTAAAATTCCGCGGTCATAATTGTCTGTAAAACTAGTTTTATGTAACAAATCATTTCCCTGCCAAATCCCTTGTTTCAGACCGTCTTTAACAACACCTTTTTGAGTTATAAAACCATCGGTTTCCTCATATTCTCCATTTCCGTCAGTCACGGTTTGAGTCTTATCCGAATCCCAAAAATTAAGAATTAAAGTTTGGGATTTTTTTGTTTTTGGATCCCAGATATTCTGTTTTTCAGATTTTTTGCTTTGGTTTTCGTACCAATTAATTTCCTTTCCGGATTTATGATCTTCAGAATAATTTACGACAGCTTCTTTTGCGCCGTTTTTATAATAGTAAATGAATTCTCCGTCTTTTTTCAGATTATCTCTGTCTAAAGTAGCACCTGTCATTTTCTTTCTTCCGTTTTTATAAAAATCTGTAACAACATATCTCACACTTTTTTGAGAATAGTTGGTAATAACTCTCGTATAAACGCAGTTTTCAGGCGTAGTTTCATGATTTAACGAGTCAAGAAAAATTTTTTTCGAAACCATGTTAATCTGCGCAAATAGATTGGCTGAAATTAGAAAGAGGAATACTATGAAAATGCTTTTTTTCATTCAGGCCTATTTTTTATACATTAAAAATAGTTCTTCTAGAATAATTTAGCAACTTCTTGGTTAACAAACTCTAAGAATCTTTCGTCAGCTTCTGTAAAAGGATCAATTACGTGGCTGTCAATATCAATTTGTCCAATATTTACTCCGTTTACAAATAACGGAACCACGATTTCTGATTTTACTGTCAAACTGCAGGCAATGTAATTATCCTGAGCTTTTACATCCGGCACAACAAAATTAGCATTGCTTTCTGCAACTTGTCCACAGATTCCTTTTCCAAACGGAATCACAGTATGATCAGTTTCGGCACCAACATAAGGTCCTAAATGAAGTGTTTTGTTTTCGTGATTGGCAAAATAAAAACCAACCCAGTTGTAGTATTCTACATTTTCGTTTAATAATTGGCATACAGCTAATAGTTTTTCGTCTCTAACTTTATTATTATCAGATACTATAGCGCTTATTTTTGGTTGTAATTCCTGAAATGTCATGATTTGAAAATTTTATACAAAAGTATTTAAAGCTGAACTCAAAAAATACATAAATTTGAAAAAAAAATCTGTTGAAAAAATATTTAGCCCAATTCAGGCCTTTTTTAATTTTTATAGGCACTTTTTTCGCAGCTTATATTGTATTAACGATATTATATAAGTTTTATTTGAATAGTTTTAAAGCTGATGAAGTCGACGGAATCACAAATTTTGTCGGCCGTAATGTTGAGCAATTACTTCAAATATTTAATTATGATGTGAAAGTCCAAAAGAGCCTTTCGAATTCATGGTTAGAAGTCTTGTTTAATAATCATTTTATCATTCGTATAATTGAAGGCTGTAATGCTGTAAGTGTCATAATTCTTTTTATTTCTTTTGTACTCGCTTTTTCAGGAAATTTTAAAATCACATTATATTATATTCTTTTCGGAATTGTTTTTATCTATATTTTAAACGTTGTTCGAATAGCTTTATTGACCATTCTTTTATTTCATTTTCCCGAAAAAAATCACTTGTTGCACGGTGTTCTTTTTCCGTTAATTATCTACGGAACCGTTTTTGTTTTATGGATTATTTGGGTGAATAAATTTTCGAAATATGCTAAATAAAATAATAGAACAAAAAAATAAAATTTTCATTTCGATACTTATTATTTCCTGTTTCGGATTAATAAGAGCTTTTGAGAATTCTCTTTTTTACGATCCTTTTTTAGAATATTTCGAATCTGATTTTAATAATATAAAACTGCCCGAAGTCGATTCTTTAAAACTCTTTTTAAATTTGTTGTTTCGTTTCGTTTTAAACACAGCTTTATCTCTTATTTTAATTTATATACTTTTTAAGGATAAGGGAATTTTGATTTTCAGTTCGGTTTTGTTTGCTTTTTTTTCGGTCATTCTATTCGTAATGTTTTTTATAATAATTGAATATTTTCCAGAAAAAAGCTGGCTTTTATTTTATGTGCGAAGGTTTATTATTCAGCCCATATTTGTAATTTTGTTTATTCCGGCATTTTATTATCAGTTGCAGAATTTAAAAAAATAACATTTCATTTAAATTTTATTTGAGCCTTTTTAAATACTTTTGCAAAATGAGTTTAAAAAAGTGCACAGTATTATTTCTAGCGTTCCTATTGTTGGTTTCCAACATTGGGTTTGCCTTTGATGTGCATTATTGCGGAGGAAAAATTGCTTCGGTATCTTTAAATACGTCTGTTTCTGCATCGCCAGAAAAAAAATGCTGCGGAGAAAAAGAAAAAAAATCATCTTGCTGCAAGGACAAAGTTGTAAAATTTGAAAAAAAATCAAGCGATGCAACTTTCAAAGTTTTCTTTTTCCAATTTGCATTTCCGGCAGTAATTCAGGAATACAAACCGATTGCTTTTTTGTCAATTCCAAATTTCAAAAACAATCAGATCGTTGCATATTATTCTGATGCCAACGCGCCTCCCTTATTCAAATTATATAGTCAATACATTTTTTATTCCTGATTTTAATGTTTAGAATCAAGTCTTTTTCTATGGCTTGAAATGAATTGTTTGTACTCTTTATTTGAAAGAAACATCCAAACATAAATTTCTAAATAATATTAAAATCTTTTTTTATGCCAAAAAATATCATGCTTTTTATGATGTTTTTGCTTTCGTTTTCTGCATTCTCACAAGAAAATTTAGAGGAAGTAAAAGTTACAAAAAAGCAAAAAGGAATTAAAAAATCCTATACCCTTACAGCAAATACATCTTTAATTACGAGCAAAGAACTTTTAAAAGCCGCATGCTGCAACCTTGCCGAAAGTTTTGAAACAAACCCATCCATTGATGTGAATTTTTCGGATGCCCTAACCGGAACAAAACAAATCAAAATGCTGGGTTTAACAAGTCCGTATTTAATGATTACCGAAGAAAATATTCCTTCAGTTCGAGGGGCATCTCAGGCTTATGGATTGTCATTTACACCCGGAACCTGGATTGAAAGTGTTCAGATTACAAAAGGAGCGGGGAGTGTTATAAATGGTTATGAAAGTATTTCGGGACAAATAAATACCGAGCTTTTAAAACCATTAAACGATATTCCGTTTTTCTTGAATGCTTATGGTTCTACCGATTCAAGATTTGAACTGAATACGCATTTCAATAAAAAATTATCAGACAAATGGGCCACAAGTTTATTTGTTCATGGAAATACCCGTGTTGCAAAAAATGACATGAATAATGATGGATTTCTTGATAATCCGTTAGGAAAACAAATCAATATTTTAAACCGATACCAATATTATGATGCCGAAAGTGGTTTGGTAAGTTTTATCAATTTCAGATATATGAATGATAAAAAACAAACCGGAGAAGTTGATTTTGATAAAGATCGGGATCGCGGCACAACAAATCACTGGGGATCTGAAATCAATACGGAACGTTTTGACGTTTCAACCAAAATAGGTTACGTTTTTAAAGATATGCCGTATCAAAGTATTGGTTTTCAAAATGCTTTCAATAGTCATAAACAAGATTCGTATTTTGGTTTAAATCAATATGATATTCATCAGAATAGTTTTTATTCGAATTTGATTTTCAATTCGATTATCAATAATACGATGCATAAATTTACGACGGGTTTGAATTTTTCATACGATCAGTATCAGGAATTTGTAAATGTTACTGATTATAGCCGAATTGATAATTCAATTGGGGCATTTTTTGAATATACATATGATAATACAGATAACTTCAGCATAATTTTGGGTGGAAGAGTAGATAATCACAACCGATTAGGTTTTTTTGTAACGCCTCGTGTACATGTGCGATACAATCCGTGGAAGAATGGTGTAATTCGTTTTTCTGCAGGAAGAGGGAAACGTTCAGCAAATATTTTTGCCGAAAACCAACAGCTTTTTGCTAGTTCAAGAACATTTTCAATTTTGGATAACAGTGGGAAGATTTATGGTTTAAATCCGGAAATTGCATGGAATTATGGCGTGAGTTTTTCTCAGAAATTTAAACTTTTCAATAAAAATGCCGAAGCCGGATTTGATATCTATAGAACCGATTTTCAAAATCAGGCTGTTGTAGACGTGATGCAGAGTCCGCAAGAAGTTTTGTTTTATAATTTAAAAGGAAGTTCTTTTGCAAACAGTCTTCAGGCTGAATTTAATTATGAGTTATTTCATAATTTGAATTTGAGAACAGCTTACAAATATTATGACATTCAAACAGATTATTTAAGAGGAACTTTTCAGCGTCCGCTTCAGGCAAAACATCGTTTCCTTGGAAATTTAGAATACGAAACAAACTTAAACGATAATAAACAATGGAAATTTGATTATACTTTTAATTGGTCTGGAAAACAACAGCTTCCGTACACGGCATCAAATCCTGTACAGGATCAGTTTCCTGATTTTTCTCCTTCTTATGCGGTTATGAATGCTCAGGTTACAAGAGTTTTTTCGCCAGTTTTTGAGGTTTATATAGGAGGAGAAAATATTGGAAATTATAAACAACAAAAAGCAATTTTGGGAACAAATGACCCTTTCGGACCAAATTTTGATGCTTCTGTTGCATATGCACCAATTTTTGGACAAATGTATTACGCCGGACTGCGTTTCAAAATAAAATAAGTTAACAATATCAATATCAATATAATATCAATATCAATATCAATATAATATCAATATCAATAATAAATTTATAATACTAAATATCAGAAAATGAAAAACTTGATTTTAATAACAATGATTACTTTTTTAGGATTTTCGGCTCAGGCTCAAACTAAAAAAAATAAAAATTTAAAATATACTGTAGAAGTAAACGGAAATTGTGAACAGTGTAAAAAACGCATCGAAAAAGCAGCATTTGGGGTTCCGGGTGTAAAAACTGCTTCTTGGGATATTAGTTCACATCAGTTGACTGTGATTTTAAATGAAGAAAAATCTTCGACTCAGGACTTGAATGCTGCTATTGCAAAAGCAGGCCATGATACCAAAGAAGTAAAAGCCAAAGATGAGGATTATGAAAACTTACATTCTTGCTGTAAGTACGAAAGAGAAAAATAATTTTGAAAGCCCGAGTTAATCTTCGGGCTTTTTTAATAGTTAATTAATCTTTAAAATATAGCATTTAATTGTGGTTAAGGTAAATTATTGTTAATTTCACAAACTTATAAGTATAACCAAATTCGTTTTATGAATAATTTTGAGTGGACCCAGTTACTAAACCCTGAATTCTATATAACTTTAAGTATCGGAGGTTTTGAGATTGGGTTATTTATTGTTCTGTTTATTGTCTTTGCAGAAACGGGACTTTTCGCAGGTTTCTTCTTGCCAGGTGATAGTTTACTTTTTCTAGCAGGTATTTACAGCCGCGACTTAATTCAAAATGTAGTTTATATTCCCGGAGATTTTATTAATGTGTTTTTGCTTTCGACAGCTGTAGCTGTTATGGGAGTTTTTGGAAACATGACAGGTTACTGGTTTGGGGCGAAAAGTGGTTATTATTTATTTAAAAAAGAAGATACGTTTTGGTTTAAGAAAAAATACCTTTTGCAGTCAAAAGATTTCTTTGAAAAATACGGTGGAAAAGCAATTATTTATGCAAGATTCCTTCCGATTTTTAGAACTTTTGCGCCAATTATTGCCGGTATAGTTTCTATGGATAAAAAGAAATTTATGTTCTATAATATTTTGAGTTCGTTTTTATGGTCGTTTATCTTAATTTTTGCCGGACATTATTTATACGGTGTATTCCTGAAAAAAGGAATTGATTTAAAAGAACATATCGAATATATTATCATTATAATCATCATTATATCGACATTCCCGGTTTTATTAAAACTTTTGAAAAAAAGACCAAGTGAAGAAATATAATCGATAACTCAAAAATAAAAAAAGTCCGAAGTTTTTTAAAACTTCGGACTTTTTTTATTCAATATTTTAGGTGTAAATTATATATAGATAAAATAGAATTCTTGTATTTTTTTGTCCCGTAGTTGAAGCTGAAGGCTGTTTTAAATTTTAGAAAATAAATTTATAACAATTAACAATTAACAATTAACAATTAACAATTAACAATTATAAAACTACCATTCATTTACTTTATTAGCATCCATTTTTAAGAATATAAACAACAAAATGGTGAATCCCCAAAGTCCGGAACCTCCATAAGAAAAGAATGGCAGAGGAACTCCAATTGTTGGGAAAATACCAACAACCATCGCAATATTTACAAAGAAATGAATAAATAAAATTCCCGCGACGCAATATCCGTAAACCCTGCTGAATTTGGTTTTTTGTCTTTCGGCTAAATAAATTACTCTTAAAAATAACCCTGTGAAAAGTAAAATAACTACTAAAGAGCCTACAAATCCCCATTCTTCACCAACAGTCGTAAAGATGTAATCTGTATGTTGTTCTGGAACGAACCCTCCTTTAGTCTGTGTTCCTTCTAAGAAACCTTTTCCTATCCATCCTCCGGATCCAATTGCAATTTCGGACTGGTTTGTATTATAACCAATACCTTTCATGTCAACTGTTTTTCCTAAAAGAATATTAAAACGGTCTCTATGGTGCTGCTTAAATACATTGTCAAATACGTAATCAACAGAAAAAACAAACCCCGAAATAAGTGCAAGCAAGATAGCACTTAAAAGAAGATTTCGATCTACAGCTCTGCCTTTAAAATGTATAATCATTAAGACACCCAATGAAATTAGAATAACGACATAAGGTTCTAAAACGAGTGTTAAAACAAATAATAAAATGGTAATAAAACCAGTCCAGACATACCATGATGGAAGTCCTTCTCTAAATAAAACCAAAATGAAAACACTGTAAATTAAAGCACTTCCAGGATCAGGTTGAGGTAAAATCAGCATAACAGGCAGAAATACAATTGCCAGAGCCTGCAATTGCCTGTTTGTTTCTTTTAAATTAATTTGTGTATCACTCAGATATTTAGCTAAAGCCAATGATGTTGCAGCTTTTGCAAATTCAGACGGCTGAAGGGTAAAGCTTCCAATAGCATACCAGCATCGCTGACCGGCAATAGTTTTTCCAAATATAAATAAACCCGCCAATGATAAAAGTGATACTCCAAAAATTATACTGGCGTATTTTTCGTAAAATTTACCATCAACAAAAAGAACAACAAAAATTAATGGAATTGTACATCCAATAAAGATTAATTGTTTTTGGTACGTTCCATCGGTTGATAATAATGAAGACGAATAAATATTCAGCCATCCTAATACTACCAATGCAATGTAGATAAAGACACTTATCCAGTCAATGTTATTTTTTACACTTTGATTTTTCATTTGAAATAATCTTTCTTAGTTCTTTTTAGTAGTGTCTATTGCTGTTTTTTTAGTTTCTGTTTTTGGAACTGCTGGTGCTTTTGGAACTACAATTTTAGCTTTCAAAATAGAGTCTTTTGGTGTCGATTCTATTGCGCTGGCTTCACTCATTCCGCCCAATTTTGCATATTCGCTGGCTAAACTTTTATTTAAAACACGAACTTCTAAATCAGTTCTTGTGATTTTTTTTCTTAAATATTTTTCAATCATCAAACTCGCAATTGGTCCTGCAACTGTCGCTCCAAACCCCCCGTTTTCAATCATAACTGCAATTGCGATTTTTGGATTGTCTTTTGGTGCAAATGCAACAAATATCGAATGATCTTTAAGTTTTTCTCTTTTACCGTTTATTTTAGCATAATTCTCTGCTGTTCCCGTTTTTCCGCAAATATCAATTCCATTTACCTTAAGAGCGTAAGCCGTACCTTTATTGTAAACATCGAATAAACCGCTAATAACAGGAGGGAAATATTTTTGATCAATTGTTGTTACGTGTTTTGTCGTAAACTTAGGATCAATTTTTTCACCTTCAATTTTTTTAATGATATGAGGAGTGTAATAATATCCCTGATTGGCAACAGTTGCCATCATATTTGCTAATTGAATTGGAGTCATTAAAACCTCTCCCTGCCCAATTGCGTTTGATACTATAGTTGAGCTTCGCCATCCTCCGTTAGGATAAATTCTCTTATAAGTTTTTGACGTTGGAATATTACCTCTTTTACCAGTTGGTAAATCATAACCCATAAACTGTCCTAGACCAAAACTTTTTACGTGACCGCTCCAAACATCTACGGCTTTACCCGGATCTGAATATTTATTGATGGTTAACATATAAGCCTGCCCAAAATAAGTATTACAAGAGTTGTAAATACCATTATGCAATTGATGAGGTCCAAAGCCGTGACATTTCATGAAGCGACCGCCACCATAGCTAAATCCGTGATGACACATAAAAGTCGTCTGTTCATTAATAACACCTTCCTGCAGCGCCACTAAACCTGTTAAAATTTTAAAAGGTGAACCAGGAGGGTATTCTGCTAAAAGTCCTCGGTCGTATAAAGGTTTGGCAATAGAATCATGATATAAAAGAGTATAGTTTTTAGATCTTTGTCTTCCAACTAAAATTCCCGGATCGTAAGATGGAGCAGTTACAAGTGCTAATATTTCACCTGATTTTGGCTCAATCGCAACAATTCCGCCTCGTTTATTAATCATTAATTCTTCACCGTATTTTTGAAGTTCGGCATCAATAGTTAAATTAATATCTTCTCCCGCAACAGCAATGGTGTCATATTTCCCTTCTTTATAAGGACCAATTTCTCGATTATATTTATCTTTCTGGATATATTTTACACCTTTTATACCGCGTAAAATATTTTCATAGCTTTCTTCAACGCCTTGTTTTCCAATTAAATCCCCGCTATTATAATATGGGTTTTTTGCAATTAGTTTTTCGTTTACCTGAGTAATAAAACCAAATATATTTGCGCCGTAATCTACTTCGTAATCACGAAGAGAACGTTTTTGAAAATAGAAACCTTCATATTTTCTGATTTTCTCCTGAAAGGCTGCAAATTCAGTTTTGTTTAACTGAGATAAAAATACAGACGGAAGTCTCGGACTGTAAACTTTTGCTTTTGCAATTCGTTTATCGTAATCTTCTCGGGTAATATTTAAAAGTGCACAGAATTCAGTGATATTAAGATTTTCTTTAATATCTCTGGGAATTACCATGATATCGTATGAAGCCTGATTGGCAACCAATAATTTACCATGTCGGTCGTATATATAGCCGCGTTCTGGATAGTCATAGACTTTTTTAATTGCATTATTTTCTGATTTCAATTTAAATGAATCGTCAATAATCTGCAGATAAAATATCCGAATCACTAGCAAAGATGCTGCAATAATAATTAAAGAGGGCAGCAGAACTTTTCTCATCGTTTATTGGGCTTAATAATATAAATTATTATAATTGAAGTGATTATTGTAAAAATAGAACTAAATAATGTTCTTAGTAAAATGTCAAATATGAATTTAAACTGAAAAGCTTCTAAAGTAAATAATACAATATGATGTAATAAAACAGAAACTAATATAAACGAAAACCGCTCGGGTGTTAAAGATTCATTTAATTTAATGGTTTGATATTCATAGCTTAAACCAAATGAAAATTTAAAAATATACGGTCGGTAATACGCAAGTATAACACAGGCCGTGGCATGAATTCCGCCTGAATTACAAAACATATCCATTACGATTCCTAATAAAAAGCTGGAAATGATTAAACCAGATCTGTTACTGTTTACCGGATATAAAATAATGTACAAGATGTATGGAAAAGGACTTATGTATCCTAAAAAATTCATATTGTTAAAAATAACAACCTGAATTGCCAGCAACATAATGAATCGAAAAATATTTACCAACAAAGCGCTACTCATCTTTTTCTTTGCTTTTGTTTTCTAAATTAATAAGCTCTTCTCTGTCCTTGCTTTTGATAATATATACGTGTCCTAAGTTTGTCATGTCGTTAAATAGTTTAACTCTAATAACATAGAAACTTGAGTTTTCTTTTTTGTATATATTTTCTACAGTGCCAATATTTATTCCTTCGGGGAAAATTACTGATTGTCCTCCTGTAACAATAGTATCTCCTTTTCTAACAGATGCTAATCTTGGAACATCTTCTAATTGTACAAATCCAGTACTTTTTCCATCCCAGGTTAATGAACCAAAGTGATTTGTCTTCTTCAGTTTAGCATTAATCTGAGACTTCATATTCAAAATACTAACTACAGTTGAATAATTTGGTGAAGTATTGTCAATAACACCAATAATTCCTAAACTGTTAATTACACCCATATCTTGTTTAACTCCTGCATTTCTTCCGGAATTAAGTGTGATATAGTTTTCGTGTGTATTGTAAGAGTTATGAATTACTTTTGAAACAATAATATCAGCTGGTTTGACACCTTTTATACTGTCTGCAATTGGAGCTTTGGTGGTATCTTTTTTATTGAATAAAAGACTTTTTAACCTTGCATTTTCAAGTACAAGTTCATCATTTTCAGTTCTTAAATTCATGTATTCGTTTACACGATTTATTCTTTCATAAACACCTCCGCTTAAAAAATTAGCTGAACTGATTACTCTGCTTCTGTGATAGGAATGCGATTGAATTGTGAGAGTCAACGAAATACCTAAAAGCAGCAAAAACAGCAATCGATTACTGTTTCTTATAATGAAATTAAAAATTTGCTGCATTTTGTGTCTGGTTATTTTGTTTCAGGTATGCTTTAAGGTTTCAATTTTTATTAGGGTCAAATATTAGAAATTTAACCCTAACAAAAGTATATTGATTGTTATTTTTTGAATCTTATTTGATTAAGATACTTTTAAATTTTGCAATGTTTTTAAGAGCCATTCCTGTACCGCGAACAACTGCTCTTAAAGGATCTTCTGCAATATAAACAGGTAAATCTGTTTTTTGAGAAATACGCTTGTCTAGACCTCTTAACATAGATCCTCCACCAGCTAAATAAATACCAGTGTTGTAAATATCGGCAGCTAACTCAGGAGGAGTTTGTGATAATGTTTCCATTACTGCATCCTCAATACGCTGAATAGACTTATCTAGAGCCTTTGCAATCTCACGGTAAGAAACATCGACTTGTTTAGGTTTACCGGTAAGTAAGTCTCTACCCTGAACAGACATATCTTCTGGTGGTCCGTCAAGATCTTCAATCGCTGCTCCAATTTGAATTTTAATTTTTTCGGCAGTACTTTCCCCAACAAAAAGGTTGTGCTGCGTACGCATGTAATAAACGATGTCATTTGTGAAAACGTCACCCGCAATCTTTACAGATTTATCACAAACAATTCCGCCTAAAGCGATAACTGCAATTTCTGTCGTACCACCTCCGATATCAACAATCATGTTTCCTTTTGGCTGCATAATGTCGATACCAATACCAATCGCTGCTGCCATTGGCTCGTGAATTAAATAAACTTCTTTTCCGTTTACTCTTTCGCAAGATTCTTTAACCGCTCTCATCTCCACCTCAGTAATACCGGAAGGAATACATACTACCATGCGCAATGCAGGAGTAAACATTCTTTTTTTCAATGCTGGAATACTTTTAATGAACATGTTGATCATTTTTTCCGAAGCATCAAAATCGGCAATTACACCATCTTTTAACGGCCTTATGGTCTTGATGTTTTCATGCGTTTTACCTTGCATCATGTTGGCTTCTTTACCAACAGCAATAATCTTGCCTGATACTCTATCACGTGCAACAATAGACGGACTATCAATAACAACTTTATCATTATGAATGATTAAAGTGTTTGCGGTTCCAAGGTCTATCGCAATATCCTCGGTCATGAAATCAAAAAATCCCATAAGTTTTTTAGGGGTTTAAAATGTTATAAAATAATTTATCGAACAAAGTTAAACAAATTAATGTTTAAAATGACGTGTTCCTGTAAATACCATTGCAAGATTATTTTCATTGCAATAATTTATGCTTAATTCGTCTTTTATCGAACCTCCCGGCTGAATTACTGCCGTTATTCCTGCTTTTTTTGCTAATTCTACACAATCCGGAAATGGGAAAAATGCATCACTTGCCATCGAAGCTCCATTTAAATCAAATCCAAAAGCTTTTGCTTTGTCTACAGCTTGTATTAAAGCATCGACTCTTGAAGTCTGACCTGTACCCGAAGAAATCAATGTTCCGTTTTTTGCAAATACAATTGTGTTTGATTTTGTATTCTTGCAAATTTTAGAAGCAAAGATCAAATCTTCGATCTCCTGAGCAGTAGGTTCTGTAATGGTAACGGTTTTTAAGTGCTCTTTATTATCTGTAATATTATTTCTGTCCTGAATTAACAAACCATTAAGACACGTTCTTACTTGTCTTGCAGGTAATTCAACTTCATTTTGAACTAAAATAATTCTGTTTTTTTTCTCTTGTAAAACTGTAATGGCCTCATCATCATATGCTGGAGCAATTACAACTTCGCAGAATAATTTATTAATTTCCTGAGCAGTTTCTAAATCGATTTTAGTGTTTGAAATTAAAACTCCACCAAAAGCAGAAGTAGGATCACATGCCAAAGCAGCTAAATAAGCTTCGCTGATTGTTTTTCTTGAAGCTAAACCACAAGCATTATTGTGTTTTAAAATAGCAAATGTTGGACCGTCGGTTTTAAATTCGGCAATCAAATTAACTGCAGCATCAACATCTAATAAATTATTGTAAGATAACTCTTTTCCGTGAACTTTTTTAAACATTGCATCAAAATCTCCAAAGAAAAATCCTTTTTGATGTGGATTTTCTCCATATCTTAAAACTTGTCCGTTTGCAATGCTTTCTTTATAAATGGTTTCGTCTGTATTAAAATAGTTAAAAATAGCACCATCATAATGAGATGAAACATGGAATGCTTTTGAAGCAAATAATCTTCTGTTTTCCAGAGTTGTAGAGCCATTTTGCTCTGTAATGATGTCTAAAAGCAGGCTGTATTCGTTAACCGAAGCCACAATTACAGTATCTTTGAAGTTTTTAGCACCGGCACGGATTAATGAAATTCCGCCAATATCAATTTTTTCGATGATATCCTGTTCGCTTGCACCAGAAGCAACTGTTTTTTCAAAAGGATACAAATCAACAATTACTAAATCAATTTGAGGAATGTCAAATTCTTTCATTTGCTGAACATCACTCTCGTTGTCCTGACGATTTAAAATTCCGCCAAAAATTTTCGGGTGTAATGTTTTTACTCTTCCTCCAAGAATTTCCGGGAAAGAAGTAATGTCTTCAACAGGAACTACTGGAATTCCAAGGTTTTTAATGAAATCTTCTGTTCCTCCAGTTGAGTAAAGTGTTACGTTTTGCTCATGTAATTTTCTAACGATTGGTTCTAATCCATCTTTCGAAAAAACAGATATTAACGCTGATTGTATTTTTTTAGTTGTGCTCATTGTGTAGTTATGATTTTCAGACTGCAAAAGTAGTTTTTTTCTATATTATTTTAAAAGATTTTAATGTAACATTCTCTTAAAAAAATCTACTGATGAGTAAGTTAACTTTTATTAGGTTTTTGTTTTTAAATTATTGAATTTTACTTTATTGAAAAAACTCTCATATGCTTCTTTATTTAAGATTATTAAAAGAAAGTCTCAGCTTTGCCTTAAATGCTTTGCGAAACAATAAACTTCGTACTTTATTGTCGCTTCTTGGTGTTACAATTGGCATTTTTTCAATAATTGCTGTTCTGGCTGCGGTTGATTCTTTAGATAAAAAAATCTCTAAGGATCTGAGCAGCTTAGATAAAAATACGATTTATTTAATGAAATTCAACTTTGGTCCATCTGAAATTCCACAATGGAAAAGAGAACAGTTTCCAAATGTAAAATATGACGAATATGTAGGTTTAAAAAATTCTATGAACAATACAGATCAGGTAGGGTATCAGCTTTTTGTAAATAGAGAAACTTTAAAGTATGATTCGCGAACTGTTGCCGATGTAAATATTATTCCTTCATCTTTTGAAATGGTCGATATCGACGGCTTAAGTTTTGACAAAGGAAGGTTTTACAATGAATCTGAATCAAATTCCGGAACTGCGGTTATTGTATTGGGATATGAAATTGCTCAGGGTCTTTTTGGGAGTCTTGATCCAATTGGCAAAAATATTCGCTTATACGGACAGCGTTTTACTGTAATTGGAGTAATGACAAAACAAGGGGCTGGATTTTTTGGAGACAGCAATGATACATCGGTTTATCTGCCTGCAAATTTTTTACGTCGAATGTATGGCGACAGTGATGCCATGACGCCGGTTATTGTTTTAAAACCCACTAAAGGTGTCGATATGGATGCTTATAAAGCAGAAGTTGCTCAAAAACTTAGGGCAATTCGCGGAATGAAAGCTGGAGAAATGGATAATTTCTTCATTAACGTGCTTTCTGGTTTTACCGATTTTATTGATGGAATTTTAGGTCAGATGAATGTTGTAGGGTGGATTATCAGCGGATTTTCTCTTTTAGTCGGAGGTTTTGGAATTGCTAATATTATGTTTGTTTCGGTTAAAGAAAGAACGAATTTAATTGGTATTCAAAAATCATTGGGAGCTAAAAACAAATTTATTTTATTTCAGTTTTTATTTGAAGCCATTATTCTTTCTGTAATTGGTGGAATTATTGGTTTATTAATGGTTTGGGGAATTGCTGTCATTTTAACAAAAGTGCTTGACTTTGAATTTGTTTTAAGTCTTGGAAATATTCTTTTAGGAACAACTTTAGCGGCTCTTATAGGATTGATTTCTGGAATTCTGCCTGCAATTTCAGCCGCAAATTTAGATCCGGTTGAGGCAATTCGAACAGGAATGTAATTTTTTTGAAGGTTCAAAGGTTCGAAGAAGCAAAGGCTCAAAGGTTTTTTTTGAAGGCTCTAAGGCTCTGAGATGCTAAAGTTCTGGAAAATGAAATTCTGTAGGAACATATATTTTGACAATAAAAAAATCCCAGAAAAATTACTTTCTGGGATTTTATGTTTTTAAAACAGTTTAAAAACTATTTTCTAATATCATTATTCTGAATCAAATCGATGTATAAGTTGATCTTATCTTTCAATTCTTTTCTAGGCGTGATAAAGTCTAAGAAACCGTGCTCTAATAAGAACTCAGCAGTTTGGAAACCTTCTGGTAAATCTTTTCCTGTTGTATCACGTACAACACGCGGACCAGCAAAACCAATCAAAGCGCCCGGCTCAGAGATGTTGATATCTCCTAACATTGCGTAAGATGCAGTTGTTCCACCCGTTGTTGGATCTGTACAAAGAGAAATGTATGGTAATTTAGCTTCAGCTAATTGAGCTAGTTTTACAGATGTTTTTGCTAATTGCATAAGCGAATAAGCAGCTTCCATCATACGAGCTCCACCAGATTTAGAAATCATTACAAACGGAAGTTTGTTTTTAATAGCGTGATCAATACCTCTTGCAATTTTCTCACCTACAACAGCTCCCATAGATCCGCCGATGAATGCAAAATCCATACAGCAGATTACAAGTTCTCTTCCTTTAGATTTTCCTACTCCCGTACGTACAGCGTCTTTAAGATGAGTTTTTTCCATTACATCTTTCAATCGGTCTGCATATTTTTTTGTATCCACAAAGTGCAGAGGATCTTTTGATGTCATGTTTTTATCTAACTCAACAAATTCGTTGTTGTCGAATAAAATTTCAAAATAGGTTGCGCTTCCAATTCGAACGTGAAAATCATCTTCAGGGCTTACGAATAAATTTCTAGCTAATTCGTCAGCATCAATAATTTTTCCAGTAGGAGATTTGTACCACAATCCTTTCGGAACGTCCATCTTATCTTCTGTAGCGGTCGTAATCCCTTTTTCTTGTCTTTTAAACCAAGCCATTTTTTAAAATTTAAGATTTAAGATTTTAGACTTTAGATTTTAGATTCCAGAAAGAAATCTAAAATCTAAAATCAGAGATCTAAAATTATAGTGTATTCACATTGTTTAAGTCAGCAAAAGCTTGTTCAAGTCTCGCGTTGAATGTTACTTCGCTTTCACGAACCCATTTTCTTGGATCGTAGTATTTTTTGTTTGGAGCATCTGGACCTTCTGGGTTACCAATTTGAGTTTTTAAGTACTCAATGTTGTTTACCATATAATCACGGATTCCTTCAGTGTATGCAAATTGTAAATCTGTATCGATGTTCATTTTGATAACTCCGTAACCGATAGCTTCTCTGATTTCTTCAAGTGTAGAACCTGAACCTCCGTGGAAAACGAAATCAACTGGGTTGTGGCCAGTATTGAATTTGTTTTGTACAAAATCCTGAGAATTTTTTAAGATTTTTGGAGTTAATTTTACGTTTCCTGGTTTGTAAACACCATGAACGTTTCCGAAAGCAGCAGCAATTGTAAATTTAGGGCTTACTTTAGATAATTCTTCGTAAGCGTAAGCTACTTCTTCTGGTTGAGTATATAATTTTGAGCTATCTACGTCTGAGTTGTCAACACCATCTTCTTCACCACCTGTAATACCAAGTTCGATTTCTAATGTCATTCCCATTTTGCTCATTCTGGCTAAATATTCTTTGCAGATTTCGATGTTCTCTTCGATTGGCTCCTCAGATAAATCGATCATGTGAGAACTGAATAATGGTTTTCCTGTTTCTGCGAAATGTTTTTCAGAAGCATCAAGTAAACCGTCAATCCAAGGTAAAAGTTTTTTTGCACAGTGGTCAGTGTGTAAGATTACAGTTGCACCGTAAGCTTCTGCCAAAGTATGGATATGTTTTGCTCCGGCGATACCACCAGCGATAGCTGCTTTTTCGCCTGCGTTAGATAAACCTTTTCCAGCGTTAAATTGTGCTCCTCCGTTTGAAAATTGAATAATAACTGGCGCATTTAGTTTTGCTGCAGTTTCAAGTACTCCATTGATTGTGCTTGATCCAGTAACGTTTACTGCTGGTAAAGCAAATCCTTTTTCTTTTGCATAATTAAAAATCTCCTGAACCTGATCTCCTGTAGCTACTCCTGGTTTAATGTTGTGTGCCATTTTAAATTTTTTTATAGTTGTTTTTAGTTTTTAGGTTGCAAAAATAAGAATTAATTAGCATTAGAACGGATAATTTATACCAAAATTTAAAACAGAGTGTCCAAAATTGTACTCTTTAAACCATCGGTCGCCTTTCTCGTGTGCCGGATTATAAGTCTTAAAGCCTAAATCTAAACGAATAACAAAAAAGCTTAAATCATATCGTAAACCAAATCCAGAACCCAAAGCAATTTCATCTAAATCGTTTAAGTTATTAAATTTTGCTTTGTTGTCAATAACATTATCGAGTACATTCCAGATATTTCCGGCATCTGCAAAGATTGCACCTTTAACATCACCAAAGATTTTAAAACGATATTCGGCACTAAGGGCAATTTTCATATTGGCCTCATTAAAATCGTTTAAAGCATTTGTGCTTCCCGGACCAAGAGAGTAGGGCTGCCATGCTCTGTTGTCGTTTGAACCTCCTGAATAATAACTTCGTGAAAATGGGATATAATTCGAATTTCCAAATGGAATAGCGATTCCGAAAAAGCTTCTTACTGCCAATACTTTTTCTTTTCCAAAATCCCAATGTTTGATATAATCAAATTCTCCTTTAATATATTCGGCATATTCCAGATTGAAAATCTCATAATTGCCATTTGCATTTTTAGTTAAATTTCCAATGCTTGAAATCGCAGACAATAAAGTTCCCGCAGATTCTAATTTTGTTTTAAACTGATAAAAAGTATTATCTGCCAAATCCGTTTTAGTGGTCTTTGTAAAAGTATAGCTGGTTGCCAGAATAAAGTCATTTTCTGTCAAACGAACTCTTCTTTCTTCGATACTTTCTACATCTTTATATTCCGGATCTCCAGGTTTTAAGTCCGTTTGCTGAGTTAATACCTGATTAGTAAAATTTGTAGTTCCTGTTGGGATAGTTAAATTTCCATCTGTATCAAGATTTGAAGTATCATTATTATATGTCTCGGCAATTCCATTCAATTCATTATAAGATGATTTGTACACATTGAAATAATTATTCGGATTTAAGTTTCGAACGTATTGTGCATTTAATAAATCAAACTTTACAGTATTACGTCTTTTTGGAGACCAGTTATAAGCGATTCCTCCGGTGAAATTTTCTTTATCCAAACCAATATTTCGCTGTTTTGAAAAACCTGCAGCTATGGAAGTGGAAGGAATCATTCTTTTAGGAATAATTTTTTCGGTTCCAAAAGGCATCAGGATTCTTGGAAAATTTAATTTTAAATCCAATCCATATTCAGAAACATTGAAAAAATTGTTGTTTGGGTTTGCCATATCTTTTGACGAACCAATATTGGCACGAGCCGAAATTTCTAAGGTTTCTGCTCTGTTAAAGACATTACGAATAGTCTCAGATATACTGGCTCCAATTCCAAAATCCTGAATATTAGAGTGCGTTAAATCTAAAGTTGCTCCAAAACTGTATTTTTTCCTCGGCGTTAGATAAACATTTGCGATCAAAGACTGTGCTGTCGAATCGCGTTTGTCAACTTCATATTGTATAGAAGGATAATTGAAAATTTTAAGATTATTCAAATATCTAGAAGAAAGTGTGGTTCTTGTGTCAGAAAAAACACTTCCCTTAGTAATAAAAATAGCATCAGTAATAGCGCGAGGTTTATATTTTAATTTCTTGTAACTGTATAAATTGAAATTATTGTATGTTGTGCTGTCGTTAATTTTGCTTTTTGCATTAGCAGGAGAATAATCAGTATAAATATTTACATCGCTGATTGTGTATAATTTAAAAGGTTCAGTTCTGCTTGAATCTCTCTCCTGAATAGTATTATTGTTGATTATTAAAGTTACATCAGCCTTATTTTTCTTGCCAATGGTATCAATGTCAAAAGTTACATACGTTGGCTGAAAAAAGTAAGCACCGTGATTTCTGTAATAAGTTGTAATACGGTTTTTTTCTTCTTCAAAATCAGTGGTTTTATATTGATTTCCTGATTTTAAAAATGAAGGTTCGTTGTTTGTCTTATATAACGAATCCAGTGCCGGAGTCATGATTTTGGTTTTAATTGTATCAAGAATATACGCTGGTCCTGTTGTGATGTTGTAATTTACCTGAGCTTTTTTTCTTGCAATACTGTCTATTGTATAATCTGTTACGACATTAAAATAACCATTATTGAAATAATAAAATTTTAAGCGCTGTAAAGATTTTTTAGTTCTTGCCGTATCAATAATTACAGGTGGTTCTCCCGTATTTTTTAAAAACTCATGTATTCCTTTATATAAAAAAGACTGACCAAGTCTATCTACTTGTTTTGCAGATAAAAATTTAGCCTGACGCTCATATAAGCCCGGATTGTTTTTGAATTTAGCCTGATAAGTCGAGTCAGGATTTAAATTGGCAAGATTGTATAAATTTAAACGAAGCTTATAACCTAACAATGTACCGTTTGGTTTTTGGTACAATTGATTAGATGCATTTTCATCATTTGTAGATTTTCCGTTTACGAGAATATTATTTTTTACAAGAAGGTTTTTTCCATCCGGAACTCTTTTTACAGCATTACAAGCGCAAATAAGTATTGCTATTAGAATAAATGCTGTTATTTTTGTGGAATTATTTTTCAAGTGTTTTTTAATATTTAATTCAAAAGTACATTTATTTTATGGTTAGTAAAAACCAAATAAAGCTTATATCAGGCTTGCATCAAAAAAAACAGCGTTTTGCGAATCAATTATTTTTTGCCGAAGGTGTAAAAGTAATTCAGGAATTGCTGCAATCCAATTTTGAATTAGAACATTTATACACTACTCAGGATGATTTTAAAGAAGTTCAATCTACAAAACGTACGCTTATTAATGACCAGGAACTGAAAAAAATAAGTGCTTTAACAACTCCAAATTCTTGTCTGGCAGTTTTTAAAATGCCTAAGGAAAATCAAATCATTGATTCAGGTTTAATTTTGGCTCTGGACGATATTCGTGATCCCGGAAATTTAGGAACAATAATGCGTCTTTGCGACTGGTTTGGAATCAAACAAATTGTCTGCTCAAAAGAAACCGTCGATATTTATAACCCAAAAGTAGTTCAGGCTACAATGGGGTCTATTGCCAGGGTAAACGTAAATTATGTTGATCTTAAAACTTTTATAAGCCAGACAAAACTTCCTGTTTTTGGAACCTTTATGGATGGTGATAATATTTATCAATCAAATCTGCCTCAAAACGGAATCATTATTATGGGTAATGAAGCCAATGGAATTTCTGCAGAAATTGAAAAAACAGTTACCAGCCGAATCACAATTCCAAGATTTGGCGAGCTGCAAAAAACCGAAAGTTTAAATGTAGCTACAGCAACAGCAATTATTCTAAGTGAATTTAAACGAAATAGTTAAGATTTTGTTTTAATGAAATGTGAAATTTATTAAAATTGCTCTTGACTTCATCGAGTCGATATTGTCTGTCCATGGACTTGGACCGTTTATAGGTTTGTCGCGAATTAATTCATCTGTTATGCCAAACATTCCCCTAACAGAAGGTGAGAAAATAAAATATTCGGTAAAGAAATCAATTCCAAAACCAATCTCATAAGCAGCTGTCCATTGTTTTACTCTAAATTTTCCTTCGAAGTTATCGTCTGGAGAGCTTGAGTTGCTTGATAAATTTAAAGTTGTAGACATTCCGCCAACCAAATATGGACGAATATTTCCGGTTCTTAAGGATGAAAACTTTAATAATAAAGGAAAATGAATATAAGTACTATTAACTTCTCTCAAATAATCTTTCTCTAAATTTCCAACACCGGGATAATATAAATCTCGTTTTGTATAATACAAACCTGGCTCAAAACGCAGGTTGATATATTCCTGAAGCCTTAAATCTGCAACTACACCAACATTAAATCCGGTTGTTTTTTTTACCTGAATATCGTTTTGCACAGGATTTTTGTAATCAAATTTAAAATCGAAACTGTTAAAGCCTAAATAATAACCAAAATAGACACGCTGTTTCTGCCAGTTTTCCAGGTTAATAATAGGATCTTTGCTAAACATACTTTTAGCAAACTGAGAATATCCTTTTGTCGTTAAGACCAGTAAAATTAAAATTACAATTTTTTTCATACTATTTTTTAGATGCTGAATAAATGGTTGCTACACCAAAAGTTTGCGGCATTGCTACAACATCTATAAACCCAGTTTTTCTCAAAATATTGTTCAATGCTTCTCCATAAGGAAAAGCTGCAGCAGATTCAGATAAATATCCATAAGCTGAATTGTCTTTTGAAAACAATTTTCCAATAACCGGAAGTATATTTTTAGTGTAAAATTTATATCCTTGTTTGTACGGAGTTTTATCAGGAACAGAAGTTTCGAGAATTACAAAAACGCCGTTTGGTTTTAAAACTCGTAAAATTTCGGCAAAACCTTTTTCTAAATTTTCAAAATTACGAACTCCAAAACCTACTGTAATAGCATCAAAATAGTTATCCTCAAAAGGAATATTTTCAGAATCACCCAAAACTAAATCAATAACATGAGAAAGTTTTTTTTCCTCAACTTTCTTTTTCCCAACTTCAAGCATTCCTGCAGAAATATCAAGGCCAATAATTTTTTCGGCGTTTGTCTTAGACATCAGAATGGCCAAATCACCAGTTCCTGTAGCAATATCAAGAATAACTTTTGGTTTAGAATCAGAAACTATTTTAAGTACTTTTTTTCGCCATTTAGTATCAATACCAAATGAAATTACACGATTCAAATTGTCATAGTTCCCAGAAATGTTATCAAACATTTGGGCAACCTGCTCTTTCTTACCTAAAGAAGAGTCTTTATATGGAGTTATTTTTTCAGACATTATTATAATTTACGCAAATATAAACAATCTACTTTAACTGTAATTGAGTTTTTTAAAATGTCAAATTAAATGTTTTCCGGGGAATTTAAAAAAACTGTTTAGGTATCACCAAAAGTGGGTATTTTTAAAAAATCACTAAAAGCGGGTATTGTTCTGAGCTGATTTTATGCACAACTTTGTTGAAGTAAAAATGATGAAATTTTAATGATTGATAATTTCACATTGGCTTAATCAAATGACAATTTTTTTGCACTGGTTGTTATTTGTTCAAGTAAGTAGTTTTTAAAGTGTTGTTCTTGGGGGAATACTATTTTAAAAAGTGCGAAGTACGTTCTTAGGATTAAATTTGTTTTTGGAAATTTTAATTTTCTTGCCTTTAATATCTTAGTGGTATTTGTTATTAAAGGCTCTTTGAGATTCATCTCAATTTAACATTAAATGTTATTCAGTTATTTCAAATGTCACTTGACGTTTGTGATTTTACAAAAACTACTTTCTTGAGCGAGTCAAGTTTAAAAAATCAATCGTTCTCTAAAAAACATCCTTCAAAAGAGGATGTTTTTTTATTTATTTTCTAATGTAAGTTTCATAAGTATAATCATAAAGATGTTTTTCATCTTTAAAATTTTCTTCTGATTCTACCAGCTGCCATTCACTTTTGCTGATTTTCGGAAAAAAAGCATCAGCATCAAAACTATGGTGCACTTTAGTAATTTCAATTATATCAGCATAAGGCAGACCTAAATTGTAGATTTCTCCGCCGCCAATAATATAAGAGTCTTCATTTTCGGGACACAACTCAATAGCTTTTTCCATACTGTCAACCACAATGCATCCTTCCGGATTATAATCTGTTTGGCGTGTAATAACAATATGAGTTCTGTTTGGTAAAGGTTTAGGGAAACTTTCAAAAGTTTTTCTTCCCATTATAATATGATGATTGGTTGTGAGAGATTTGAATCTTTTAAAATCATTTGGCAAGTGCCATACGAGCTCATTATTTTTTCCCAAGGCATTATTTTCGGCAACTGCCGCTATCATTATAATCATGGTGGTGTTGTAACTAAATTTTATTCTCTGTATCGTCGTTTATTTTAGATTCTAATTGACTGATTCTTTTTTGCTGAAGAGCAACAAGTCTGTCAATTTGCTCCCTTTCCCATTTTTTATTCATAAAACGATCAGTGATATAAACTTTTATGAAATGTAAAATAAAAATGAAAAGCCAGATAGTAATACCCCAAATACACCAGTTTTGAGTTGTTCCTTCTCCAAATCCAAAAAATTTATTGGCAATAAATAAAAATAAACTCCCAAGCAGGAAAAGAACAAAATGAAAATATAAGACCTTTTTTTGTCTTAATCGTCTTCTAGCATACTCGTATTGTTCGTGTACTTCTTTTTCCATAAGATAAAAATGAGATTATAAAGTTAGAATTAATTTTCAAAACTCCCTATTATGACTGCAGAATATTTCCTTCAAAATTTTCTTTCAATTTGAAATACGAAAAATAAAGCGCATTAAATTATGTATCTAATTAAAATTACATATTGTTTTTGTCATAATCATAAATCGGTTACATTGCTGTCGAATCTTCAGATGAATTTGTTTAATTTTATTGTATAAATCTAAAAACTAAATAGTTATGTCTTTGAAAAAACAATTTATTAAAACGAAACCTGTTGTTAAAGTTACATTTTCTATTGATGCTAAAGATGCTGATTCGGCAGCAGTCGTTGGCGATTTTAACAATTGGGATCCTTCGGAAGGAGCTTTAAGTAAGCTTAAAAACGGAACTTTTAAAGCAACTTATGATTTGGTTAAAGATGCGATTTACGAATTCAAGTACCTTATCGACGGAACTTACGTAAACGATCCTGAAGCCGATTTTTACAAGTGGAATGATTACGCCGGAAGTGAAAATGGTGTTTTAGTTGTATAAAAAAATCCGCTTAATTTATTCAAGCGGATTTTTTAATATTTATACAGCAACGCTGCCTTTTATTGCAGGATGCGGATCGTAATCTACAAGTGTAAAATCATTAAAATCAAAATCAAAAATGTTTTTAATCTCCGGATTTAAAATCATTTTTGGTAATGGTTTTGGTTCACGTGTTAATTGTAATTCTAATTGCTCGAAATGATTATTGTAAATGTGCGCGTCTCCAAAAGTGTGAATAAATTCACCTGGTTCTAAATCGCAAACCTGTGCAATCATCATAGTTAGTAATGCATAAGAAGCAATATTAAAAGGAACTCCTAAAAATATATCGGCACTTCTTTGATATAATTGACAAGATAATTTTCCTTTCTTTTCTCCTTTTTCTAAATCTGGAGCTGCTACATAAAACTGAAAAAATGCATGACAAGGAGGTAATGCAGCTTTGTTGTTGGCAACGTTTTCCTCAAATGATTTTTTTGTATCTGGCAAAACCGAAGGATTCCATGCCGAAACCAGCATTCTTCTGCTATTTGGGTTTGTTTTTAATTCGGTAATCAATTCAGAAATCTGGTCAATTTCTTCACTGTTCCAGTTTCTCCATTGATGTCCGTAAACGGGTCCTAAATCACCATTAGAATCTGCCCATTCATCCCAGATTTTTACTCCGTTTTCCTGAAGATATTGTATGTTCGTATCGCCTTTTAAAAACCAAAGCAATTCGTAGATAATTGATTTTAAATGTAGTTTTTTGGTTGTAACCATTGGGAAACCTTCACTTAAATCAAAACGCATTTGATAACCAAAAACACTTTTTGTTCCGGTTCCTGTACGATCTCCTTTTTGATTGCCGTTTTCTAAAACGTGTTTTACTAAATCTAAGTATTGTTTCATGTTTTGTTTATTTGGTTATTCGTTTAATTGTTTAATCGATTTAACGAATCAACAAATTAACGATTAAACAATAATTTTATCTTCTCGAGATTTCGTCTCTAATTTTAGCGGCTTTTTCGTAATCTTCCTGAGAAACGGCCTGATCTAAAAGTTCGTTCAACTCCTGTAAACTGTGTTTTGCATAAACGTCTCCAGACTGGTTTGTTTCTTCTTCGTGTCCAAAAGTTTCAGGATTAGAAAGTACATCATCGATTTCCTGAGACCCCTGATCAGAATCTGAAGAGTTTGATTTTAAATAAATTCCGGCTTTGTCCAGAATGTTTTTATACGTAAAAATTGGTGCGTTGAAACGTAATGCCAATGCAATAGCATCAGAAGTTCTTGCATCGATAATTTCTTCGATTTTATCTCTTTCGCAGATTAAGCTTGAATAAAAAACGCCATCAACAAGTTTGTGAATAATTACTTGTTTTACAACAATATCAAATCTTTCTGCAAAGTTTTTGAATAAATCGTGTGTTAACGGACGTGGTGGTTTTATTTCTTTTTCTAAGGCAATAGCTATCGATTGGGCTTCAAAAGCGCCAATAACAATAGGTAATTTTCTTTCACCGTCGACTTCGTTCAAAATTAAGGCATAAGCGCCATTTTGAGTTTGACTGTATGAAATTCCTTTTATAGATAATTTTACTAGACTCATATATGTTTGTAAAAAAGGCACTTAGCGCCTCATCTTAATGCTTTATTTGTTTGGAAAATAAAGGTGCAATTTTAATCAAAAAATATGGAACAAAAAAGCTGCCTATAAACAAAGATACAACATCTTGTTTTTAGGCAGCAATATTTTGAAGAGAATTCTTGAATTAAGAATGCTGAGCTTTAAAAGCTTTTAATTTCTCTGTTAGTTTAGGTACAATTTCAAAAGCATCGCCAACAATACCATAATCAGCAACTTTAAAGAAAGGAGCTTCAGGGTCATTGTTGATTACTACTTTTACTTTTGATGAGTTAATACCCGCAATGTGCTGGATAGCTCCAGAAATACCTACGGCAATGTATAAGTTTGTTGCAACCGGTTTTCCTGTTTGTCCAACGTGCTCGCTGTGAGGTCTCCATCCTAAATCTGAAACAGGTTTAGAGCATGCAGTAGCTGCGCCTAAAACAGAAGCAAGATCTTCGATTATTCCCCAGTTTTCAGGGCCTTTTAATCCGCGTCCGCCAGAAACAACGATATCAGCATCAGCGATAGAAACTTTTCCTGTAACTTTTTCTACAGATTCTACTTTTACACCAAAATCATTGTCACCAATTGTTGGGTTAAAATCTTCTGCAGCAGCAGATCCTTCACTTTCGAAAATCCCGTAAGAGTTTTTAGCCAAACCAAGCACTTTTACATCTGTATCGATTTGTGTAATATTGAAAGCTTTGTTTGAGAAAGCATTTCTTTTTACCTGAAAAGGTGAAGTGCTAACTGGTAATCCCACAACATTTGAAGCAAAACCAGCATTTAAAGCTACTGCAACTAATGATGAAAGGTAAATACTATCTGTTGTAGAAGAAAGTAAAACTACTTTTGTTCCTTCTTTTTCAGCGGCTTGTTTAATGACATCAGCATAAGCTTTAGCGGTAAAACCAGCTAATTTATCGTTGTTTACTTTTAAAACTTTATCAACTCCGTATTTGCCTAATTCGCTTACATCGCTAATGTTTACTGTCAAAGCTGTAACAGTTGTTCCTAAACTTTCGGCTACTTTTTTTGCATAAGAAGCTAATTCGAAAGCTACTTTTTTAAATTTTCCTTCTGCAGATTCTGCATATATTAATATTGACATAACAATTTTAGATTTTAGATTTTAGATTTCAGATTTCAGATTTTTGGAAATTGAAATCTAAAATGATTATTGATTTTAGATTTTGAAGTGAATCAAATGTGGGTTTTAGATTTAGTATTGCGCGATTTGCAATCTAAAATCTAAACTCTACAATCTTAAATCACTTTAGCCTCGTTGTGTAATAAATTGATTAACTCATCTAAATTATCTGGAGAAACTAATTTTACTGCTGATTTTGGAGCAGGTTTTTCAAATTTTACAGCTTTTGTATTTACAGAAGCATCAACAGGTTCAAGAATAGTTAAAGCTTTTGTTCTTGCAGTCATAATTCCTCTCATGTTCGGGATGCGTAAATCTTTTTCTTCAACAAGACCTTTTTGACCTCCAATAATTAAAGGCAGCGCAGTGCTTACAGTTTCTTTTCCTCCGTCGATCTCACGAACAGCTTTTACATTATTTCCGTCAACTGTTAAAGCTGTACAAGAATTTAAGAAGTTATAACCTAAAATTCCTGCGATCATTCCTGGAACCATTCCTCCGTTATAATCAAGAGATTCTTTTCCGGCAATAACTAAATCATAACCGCCATTTTTAATTACTTCTGCTAATTGTTTAGCAACAAAAAATCCGTCAGTTGGATTTGCGTTAACACGAATAGCTTCGTTTGCACCAATTGCCAGAGCTTTACGTAATGTTGGTTCAGTATCAGGACCTCCAACGTTTACAACCGTTACATTTGCACCTTGCTGTTCTTGAAACCAAATAGCACGTGTAAGACCGAATTCGTCGTTAGGATTAATTACATATTGTACACCATTAGTATCAAATTCTGAGTCACCATTGGTGAAATTAATTTTTGAAGTAGTATCAGGCACATGACTGATGCAAACTAGTATTTTCATAAGTATATATTTTGAATTTATAATATGCTTTTACAAAATTAGAATTTAATTTGGAATAATTATACTATGCATGCATAATATTTTCTAAAACTATTACGATTTCGAAGATTGTGTGGTTTTACGGTGTTTTCATCGGAATACAAAAATAAAAATGCATTCATTTTATCTGATTATTAGGAATTTTGCAACGTTTAGACATTAAACAATGGTTAAATTTTGCTTCTTTAAATACTAATTTTTGAGTTTTTCCGTTTTGATCTCAGAATTTCGAAGAAACAGGAATTAAACAAATAGATTAAAGTTTGTCTAAAAAATAGTTTTTGCACATTTAAGTTTAGGTTATACGGCTATTATATCGTTTTCGTGAATATCTCAGTAAACTTATAGAAGTTAAAAGCTAAAGAGAGAAAGCGCTAGATGCGATTTTAAATTCAATTTATGCTTTTAAGTTATTTAAAATATTTATTTTTGCTCTTCAGAAAATTCAACATACAATAAAAAATATGAGAACAATACAATTTAGAGAGGCCATTTGTGAAGCAATGAGCGAAGAAATGCGTCGCGATGAATCCATATATTTAATGGGAGAAGAGGTTGCAGAATACAACGGAGCTTACAAAGCTTCAAAAGGAATGCTTGCTGAGTTTGGTGAAAAAAGAGTAATCGATACTCCAATTGCTGAGCTTGGTTTTTCAGGAATTGCAGTAGGTTCTGCAATGAACGGAAACCGCCCAATTGTAGAATATATGACATTCAACTTCTGTTTAGTTGGTATTGATCAAATCATAAATAACGCTGCTAAAATGCGTCAAATGACAGGAGGACAGTTTAATGTGCCTATCGTTTTCCGCGGACCAACTGCTTCTGCGGGTCAATTAGGAGCTACTCACTCTCAGGCTTTAGAGAACTGGTTTGCTAATACTCCGGGTCTTAAAGTTGTTGTACCTTCAACTCCTTACGATGCAAAAGGTTTATTAAAATCAGCGATTCGTGATAATGACCCTGTTATTTTCATGGAATCTGAGCAAATGTACGGAGACAAAGGTGAAGTGCCAGACGGAGAGTACACAATTCCTCTGGGTGTTGCCGATGTTAAACGTGAAGGAACTGATGTAACAATCGTTTCTTTCGGAAAAATCATTAAAGAAGCTTTTATCGCTGCTGATGAATTAGCAAAAGAAGGAATTTCTTGTGAGATTATCGATTTAAGAACAGTTCGCCCAATGGATAAAGATGCAATTCTTAAATCGGTTAAAAAAACTAACCGTTTAGTAATTCTTGAAGAAGCTTGGCCGGTTGCCAGCCTTTCTTCTGAAATCACTTATATTGTTCAGGAACAAGCATTCGATTTCCTTGACGCACCAATTCAACGTATTACAACTGCAGATACTCCAGCACCTTACTCTCCGGTATTATTAAAAGACTGGCTGCCAAATGCAGGTGATGTAGTAAAAGCAGTAAAAAAAGTGTTATACAAGTAATACATATTTAAAATACTCAAAAACTTCATCATTCATAGTTAATTGATGAAGTTTTTTTTTGCCCAGACAATGAAAAAAATAATTTTACTCAGCCTATTTTTTGTATTCGCATTTGCGGCTATTGCCACTGCACAAACGAAAGTGAGTGGAATTGTTTTGGACAAGTCTAATCAGCCGATACCTTTTGCAAATGTTGTTTTTAAAGGTTCAAATACCGGAATCGTTTCTAACGAAGATGGCCGTTTTTATCTCGAATCTCCAAATACTTATACCGCATTATTGGTAAGTTCTGCCGGATTTTCAGATAAAGAAGTTCCTTTAGAAAAATCGGTTAATTATGATTTTAAAATTGTTTTAAACGAACCTCAGGCATTAAACGAAGTTGTAATCTATACAGGAAAAACATCTAAAAAGAATAATCCGGCAATTGATATTTTGAGAAAAATATGGGAAAGAAAACGTAAAAACGGGCTTTACCAATTCAATCAATATCAAATGCAGAAGTATGAAAAAGTTGAGTTTGATATGAACACTATTGATAGTGCTTTCATGAAAAATAAACTTTTTAAAGGCATGGAGTTTGTCTTTAATCATGTTGATACTTCAGATGTTACGGGCAAAACCTATCTGCCAATTTTTATCAACGAATCAGTTTATGATGTTTACGGAGATAATAAATTAAAGAAGGTAAAAGAAAACTTAACCGGAAATAAAATGTCTGGTTTTAACGGAAATCAGCAGATTTTATCTTTTGTAAAAGATCTTTATTCAGATTATAATATTTACGATAATCACCTTAAATTTTTCGATAAAAGTTTTACAAGTCCACTTTCAAGAACCGGAATTGACGTTTACAATTATGTATTGAAAGACAGTGCTTATATCGACAAAAAATGGTGTTTTAATATTGTTTTTTATCCGAGACGTAAAAACGAATTAACCTTTAAGGGAGATTTCTGGGTAAACGATACCACTTTTGCCATCAAGAAAATTAATATGGGCGTTACCAAAAGTGCCAATATTAACTGGGTAAAAGATATTTATATCGAGCAGGAATTTGAAGTAGAAAACGATTCGATTTTCCTTTTGACACGTGATTATATGATGTCTGATTTTGCTTTAAATAAAAAAGAAAAATCAAAAGGTGTTTACGGAAAACGAACGACTTTATATCGAAATCATAAATTCAATATTCAAAAACCGGAGAAATTCTATAAAGAAGAAGTCAATTTCATAGACAATGCGGTCTACGAACGACCGCCGGAATTTTGGGAAGAAAATCGTTTTGAAAAATTAAATAAAGACGAAGCAGGAATTTATAAAATGCTCGATACGCTCCAAACGGTCAAGCGATTTAAGCAGATATATAATCTCGTCTCTATTTTAGGAAGCGGTTACGTCGAGTTTAAAAACTTCGATTACGGACCTATTTTCTCCACATTCGGTTATAATGAAGTTGAAGGTTTGCGACTTCGAGTAGGAGGAAGAACCTATTTCGGGCCAAATGATCCTTGGCGTATACAAGCTTATACGGCTTACGGATTTGATGACAATAAATTCAAATACGGAGTTTCTGGAAAATGGATGCTGGACAAGAAAAACAGATTAATTATTTCTGGAGGAAACAGGCGCGACATCGAGCAAATTGGTGCGAGTTTAACCACGACAAATGATATTCTCGGACGAAGTTTTGCTTCTTCTGCCTTATTTACAACTGGAAGCAACGGAAAACTTACCAATATTAATTTAAGTAACATTTCGATAGAGATGGAGCCTAAAAAGAACTTTATAGTTCAGGCGGGACTTTCGTATCGAACATTAGAGTCAGCATCTAAAACATTTAGTCTGGATTATTATACAACCTTGCCAAGCACAGAAAATCCAACAGGTGTTATAAAAAGCGATGTTAAACAATCAGAAGCCAATATTCAGTTTGAATATATGCCAAACCGTAAAACGATTGGTTATGGGGTCGAACGTGATTTAGTTGACAGTCCTTTCAGTCATTTCTTTGTAAACTTTAGTTATGGTTTAAAAGGCGTTTTTGACAGCGATTTTGCTTACGAAAAAATTCAGGTTTTTTATAAACAGCCAATTATCATTGGACCTTTAGGAAGATCGAATATTATTTTGGAAACCGGAAAAACATTTGGTACAATTCCGTTAGGATTAATGAGTGTAATTCCGGGTAACCAGACCTATTTTACAATCGAAAATACGTTTAGTAACCTGAATTTCTACGAATTTGTTACAGATCAATATACAACGTTGCAATGGAACCATGATTTTGGTGGAAGATTATTTGCGAGAGTTCCCTTTATGAGAAAGCTCAATTGGAGAGAATTTATTGGAGTGAGAGCTGTTCACGGAACCATTTCTGATGCCAATCGCGCAATTAATGCTTCTGGATTGCCTTACAACGCACCCGAAAAAGTATATTATGAATACCATGCCGGGATTGGTAATATCTTCAAAGTTTTCCGTCTTGATTTTTCTTGGAGAGGAAATTATCTGGATATGCCCGATGCTCATAAATTTGCAATAAAAGGATCTTTCGGATTTTATTTCTAACCATCATTTAGATTCTTCGCTTTCATAATTATAATTAACAAATAATATTTTATGAGTGAAAACCAAGTGGGTAATAAAATGAGCTGGACAACTAACCTAAGAGTTGCAGCTACGATTAGTGTAATTCTTGTACATGCAACAGCGGAGATTTTATATCTATATGGTTATGTCTCAAATTTTGTTTGGTGGACGGGGAATATTTATGATAGTTTTGTGCGTTTTTGTGTACCCGTATTTGTGATGTTAACAGGAGTATTGATGTTAAGCAGAACATACGAATTAAGCGAATTCCTTAAAAAAAGATTTTCACGAATAGTTTTGCCTTTCTTATTTTGGAGTTTTGTTTATGCAATGTTTGCACTACACGATAATATTTCTGCAGGTCATGAAATGTCTATTTGGGAAATTATTGAATGGGTAACTTATCTATTACTAAATGGCAGTTCATATCATCTTTGGTATATTTATATGATTATTGGGATATATCTATTTGTGCCGATCATCAGTAAATGGATTCAAAACGCTACGGAAAAAGAGATTTTGTATTTTATATCTATATGGATATTTACTCTATTTATTAATCAGCCAGCTTTATGTATATTCAGAATTAATGTTGATTTCACATATTTTTCGGGGTTTATAGGATATCTGGTTTTAGGATATTATTTGTCAATCAAATCTTTTTCGTTTCCTAAAAGAATAATTAATATTACTGCTCTATTTTTGGTGTTTACAGGAGTAAGTATTACAATATTCGGGACTTATTTTTTATCCCACGATAGAAATAGTTTTGACGAGTATTTTTATAACTATAATACTTTAAATATTTTAATGGTTTCAGTTGGTCTTTTTCTCGTTTTTAAGAATCTTGAGATCAGTAATTCTGTAGTAGTAAAAATCACAAATTTTATTAGTAAATATAGTTATGGAATTTACCTGGTGCACGTTTTAATTTTAAGATTTATACGAACCTTTAAAATAGATTATGATTTTATAAATCCTGTATTTGCAATTCCCTTAGTAACTTTAATTTGTCTATTGATTTCTACACTGATTATATATTCTATTAATAAATTACCTTACGGTAGATATATATCAGGGTAAAATGATTTAGAATAAGATAAAAAAAATGTTTAATCGAAGTTAAAAGTTCGCCATCATGCAAGAAGCCATAGATTTTCTAACCAATAAAAATCCGGTATTTCGGGAAATAATCGAAAAATATGGGCTTCCGCCAATACCAAAGCGTCCGCAGGGTTTTGAAACATTGGTTTTGCTAATTCTTGAGCAGCAAGTTTCCATCGATTCGGCGAAAGCCACATTCTTAAAAATAAAATCCTATACAACCTGCAATCCTGAAACAATGGCGATTTTGCCTGATGAGGAATATAGAAATCTGGGTGTAAGCCGCCAAAAAACAAAATACATTAAGATTTTATCCGAAGCCATTTTAAGTAAAGAATTAGATGTAGAAAGTCTGGCTTTTAAACCTGCTAAACAAGTTCGGGAAGAATTAATCAAACTCAAAGGAATTGGAAACTGGACAATTGACATCTATTTAATGTTCTGTCTCCAGGAACCGGATTTGATTCCGCTTGGTGATATTGCGGTTGTAAATACTATGAAAGAGCTATTCGATATTCACGATAAACAGGAAATGGAAATCCATGCAGAGCAATGGCGCCCTTATCGTTCTTTTGCGACCTATTTACTCTGGCATCATTACTTAACAAAGCGAAATAGGAAAATTACATATTAACTGTCTGTTATATAAAAAGAAAAGTATATTAATTAATGTATAAATACATAGATTAATGTACTTTTTTCATTGTAAAAAGGTATTCTTTAGTTACTTTTGCAATCGAAATTTTAGAAATAATAAAAAACGAAAATGACCGCAGACAAACTAACAACTTTCGATGTATTAATCGAAATACCAAGAGGAAGCAGAAATAAATACGAGTACGATTTTGAAATTAAAAGAATGCGTTTTGACAGAATGTTATTCTCTTCAATGATGTATCCTGCAGATTACGGATTTATTCCGGAAACTTTAGCACTTGATGGTGACCCTCTTGATGTATTGGTTTTAGTAAACGAACCAACTTTTCCAGGATGTGTTATGGAAGTAAAACCAATTGGTGTTTTCCACATGGCAGATGATAAAGGACCAGACGAAAAAATTATTTGTGTACCAGTTTCAGATCCAATCTGGAATTCATTAAACGACCTTTCTGATATTAACCCACACTTAGTAAAAGAAATCGAGCACTTCTTCCAGGTTTACAAAGACCTTGAGAACAAAAAAGTAGATGTAGAAGGATGGGGAGATGTAAAAGAAGCTTACGCAATTATTGCTGAATGCACTAAGCGTTTTGATGATATTGAAAATAAACCAGCCGGATTATTTAGCATTAAATAATTAAAGCATTCATATTTTATAAAAAAAGCAATACTCCGTCAGGAGTATTGCTTTTTTGTTTAAATTCGTTTTAGTTAGTTTGTTGACTATTAACCAAAACCATTAATAATTATGAATGCATTTATGATTTACCTGCCTATAGTTATGGCAGTTTTAGGATTACTTTTCATGGGAATAAAAAGGAGTTGGGTGTTAAAACAAGATGCCGGAGACGGTAAAATGAAAGAGATTTCAGATTACATCTACGAAGGAGCCTTAGCCTTCCTCAAAGCAGAATATAAACTTTTAACCATTTTTGTTATAATTGCAAGTTTAGCTTTGGCAGGAATTACTTTTATTCCAGGTGTAAAAACACATTTATTGATCGTAATTGCATTTATTTTTGGAGCACTTTTTTCAGCTTATGCCGGTAATATAGGTATGAAAATAGCAACCAAAACAAACGTTAGAACCACACAGGCAGCGCGTACAAGTCTGCCACAGGCATTAAAAGTATCTTTTGGCGGAGGAACCGTAATGGGCTTAGGTGTTGCAGGATTGGCAGTATTAGGTTTAACAGCTTTTTTTATAATTTTCTTTAATTTATTTTCTGATGGAGTTTGGAAAGATACCGAAACAATGACTGTTGTTTTAGAGACTCTTGCAGGATTTTCGCTTGGAGCAGAATCAATTGCATTGTTTGCCAGAGTTGGCGGTGGAATCTACACAAAAGCTGCAGACGTTGGTGCCGATTTAGTTGGTAAAGTTGAAGCTGGAATTCCAGAAGATGATCCGCGTAATCCTGCTACAATTGCAGATAACGTAGGTGATAATGTGGGTGATGTGGCCGGAATGGGCGCCGATTTATTCGGGTCGTATGTAGCAACCGTTTTGGCGGCAATGGTTCTTGGGAACTATGTGATTAAAGATATGGGTGGAAGTATCAATGATGCTTTTGGCGGAATTGGTCCAATTTTGCTTCCAATGGCGATTGCCGGTTTCGGAATTTTATTCTCGATTATCGGAACAACATTAGTAAAAATTTCAGATGATAATGCTAAAGAAGCGCAAGTTCAGAAAGCATTAAATATAGGTAACTGGGTTTCGATTGTTTTAACAGCTGTAGCTTGTTTCTTTTTAGTAAAACATATGCTTCCTGAAACCATGCAGATGACTTTCTTTGGAGAAGGAGCAAAAGACATTTCTTCATTGCGTGTTTTCTATGCAACATTAGTTGGATTAGTTGTTGGAGGAGCAATTTCATCAGTAACAGAATATTATACAGGATTAGGAACAAAACCAGTTTTGGCAATTGTTCAAAAATCATCTACAGGAGCAGGAACAAACGTAATTGCCGGTTTGGCAACGGGAATGATTTCGACTTTTCCAACCGTATTATTGTTTGCTGTAGCAATCTGGATTTCGTATGCTTTAGCAGGATTTTATGGAGTTGCGCTGGCAGCTTCGGCAATGATGGCAACTACAGCAATGCAATTGGCAATTGATGCTTTCGGACCAATTTCTGACAACGCTGGAGGAATCGCCGAAATGAGCGAATTGCCAAAAGAAGTTCGTACCAGAACCGATATTTTAGATTCAGTAGGAAATACAACTGCAGCAACAGGAAAAGGATTTGCAATTGCTTCTGCAGCCTTGACTTCATTAGCTTTATTCGCAGCGTATGTAACCTTTACAGGAATTGACGGAATTAATATTTTTAAAGCACCAGTTTTAGCAATGTTATTTGTCGGAGGAATGATTCCGGTAGTTTTCTCAGCTTTAGCCATGAATTCTGTTGGAAAAGCGGCAATGGATATGGTTTATGAAGTTCGTCGTCAATTCAAGGAAATTGCGGGAATTATGGAAGGAACCGGAAAACCGGAATACGGAAAATGTGTTGAAATTTCTACAAAAGCTGCTTTACGCGAAATGATGCTTCCTGGAGTATTAACAATAGGTTTCCCGATTTTAATTGTATTGATTGGAAAATTAGTTTATGCAGACAACAATCAGTTAATTGCTGAAATGCTGGGAGGATATATGGCTGGAGTTACCGTTTCCGGGGTTCTTTGGGCAGTTTTCCAAAACAACGCCGGAGGTGCCTGGGACAACGCTAAAAAATCTTTTGAAGCCGGAGTTATGATTAACGGCGAAATGACGTATAAAGGTTCTGATGCTCATAAAGCAGCCGTAACGGGAGATACAGTAGGAGATCCGTTTAAAGATACTTCAGGACCTTCAATGAATATCTTAATCAAATTGACTTGTTTGATCGGATTGGTAATTGCGCCAATTTTGGGAGAAGGACATTCTGAATCAAATATTGCAGGAAAAGCTTCTTGCTGTGCAAAAACTGAAATGCATGCCGGAATTTCTAAATGTGGAGATTTATCTGGAATGACAAAAGAAGAATGTATCAAAATGTGTAAAGAAAAAGGCTGTTCTGCAGAAGAAACAGCAAAATGTTTAGCACATTTTGACGCAAACGGAAAATATATAAATGCTAATTATGAGCAAAAATCAGTTAGTGTTGAAGTTAAAAATATAAACGGAAAAACTACCGGAACTGTTACCAAAACAGAAAACGGCAAAACCACAACCGAAGTTTTTGAAGGAACAGAAGAAGAAGTTCTGGCGAAAGTTGAAGCTGCGAAATAACAATTTTGATAAAGCTTCTTAAAACAGAAATGCCTCTAAATAATTTTAGAGGCATTTTTTTTATTTAATGAATTCGTATTGAAGAAAAAACTTGATATAGTCCCTACGGGACAAATGTTTGTGGGTGTGATAATGTTCTACCGATATATAATCTCTACGAGATATATCATTAGGAATTAAAAATTTGATAACACAATAAAGAATAGGCAATCATATTCCTTTAAGAATTAATATTTGGTAAAAGAATAAAAAATAAAGAATCAAAAATCATACTCCTTTAGGAGTTAAATATCGGTAGAAAAAATAATAATAGTTGGAATAATGTCCCGTAGGGACTATACAATTATGATTCAATATAACAAATATTAAATAATTATCTTGGCTTTAAATTTTATAAATAAAAAATGCCTCTAAAATAATTTTTAGAGGCATTTTTTATTTCATGAAAATCGGTCAAATCTGTCTTCTAAAACAAACCGTTCAATTCAGCATCGATTCTATTAATAATGTTTCCTAAATCTTCTGGATTATCAACAAAATTAATATTATCAACATCAATAATTAATAATTTTCCTTTAGTATAAGTCTGAATCCAGGCTTCGTATCTTTCGTTCAAACGGCTTAAATAATCGATAGAAATTGAATTCTCATATTCACGTCCGCGTTTGTGAATTTGTCCAACAAGATTAGGAATGGAACTTCTTAAATAAATCAATAAATCCGGCGCTTTTACCAAAGATTCCATTAATTCAAACAAAGAGGTGTAATTTTCAAAATCACGGCTTGTCATCAATCCCATTGCATATAAGTTGGGAGCAAAAATATGCGCATCTTCATAAATTGTTCTGTCCTGAATAATTTTTTTTCCGCTTTCGCGAATCTGCAAAACCTGACGAAAACGACTGTTTAGGAAATAAATCTGCAAGTTAAACGACCAACGCTCCATTTGATGGTAAAAATCGTCTAAGTACGGATTATCAACCACATCTTCATAATGAGGTTCCCATTTAAAATGTTTGGCCAATAATTTAGTTAATGTTGTTTTTCCTGCGCCTATATTTCCTGCTATTGCTATGTGCATTACGGTGTTACGATTTTATAATTTACAATTTCTTTCTTTGTAAAAATAGATAAAATTTGGTCTTTGTAATAGAATTTGTCAAACGTTTTTTCTAAAACTTCAATTTCAAAAAATGTGTTAGTATTTTCTCTCAAATACAATGAGTTAGCCTTGCTGAAAATGAATTTTTGAGGCGAAATTATTTCTATTTTATCAAAATCTGCGACATTTCCCAAACTCGAAATTTTTCCAAATATATCACAAGAAAACCAATTGTTTTTTTTATCAATCCAATAGAAAGTATTAAAGTCTGTTTGGTAATATTTTATGCCTTCGGTAAGCGGAACCGAAACTGTTTTATATTCATTTTTTAAATAATCAAAAAGCGATATTTGCTGATTCAGCGTATTAAAAATCCAAAGCTGATTTTGCGTCGACATTCCAATTGCACTGACAACAATTGGAACTGCATTTTGAGAAAAATTAATTTCCGTCATTTTATTTAATTGATTATCCAATAAAACGACACTGTTGAAATCTTCGTAGAACAATACAATTTTAAGCGGATTCTGAATGTCGACTTTAGTGATATTTCCTAAAGAAACATTCTTGTATTCGAAGATTTCGTTTCCTTTTACTTTGCTAAAAACATTATTTTTTATTTGATAAGAATAGCCAAATGAATCATAACCAATAAATTCATCAGCAGCAATTTTAAATTTTGAAACTAAAGAAGCATTTATTTTTTGGCTTTGCCCTAAAAATGTCGAAAACGAACACGCAATAAACAGCAGTAACAAAATTTGGCGTATTGTTTTATTCATAATAGTTTCAATTTCAATAAGCCAAAGTACAAAAACTGGAGTAAAAAACAGAGTTTTAGCTATTTTTTGAGCTTAAACCTTTGTAAATTACAATAGTCTTAAAAAGATTCGATTTTGTCGATACCATTTTGGCATTGATATATTTAACTTTCAGTATTTTAAAATTAGTAATAAATTTGAATGTAAGTTTTACCAGACTTACAGTCTTAATTAAATATAACCACATGAAAAAACTATCATATTTACTATTCGTCTTTGCTTTTACACAAGTGCACGCACAAAAAGATTTTCAGGGAATGGCTGTTTACGAATCTAAAACTCAAGCACCTAAATTAGAAGGAATGAGAGCTGGTAATCGCGACATTACCCCAGAAATGCAAAAAACAATGGAAGACCGTATGAAACAAATGCTGGAAAAAACTTTCATATTAAATTTTGATAAAACGGCTTCTATTTATAAAGAAGAAGAAAAACTTGACGCTCCGGGACAGCAAGGCGGTTTTCGTCTTATGATGAGTTCGATGATGGGCGGCGGCGGAACTTTTTATAAAGATGTAAAAAGTAAAACGTATACAGTCGACAAGGAATTTATGGGAAAAGAATTTCTCGTTGTAGATTCTCTGCCAAAATTGAATTGGAAACTGGAACAGGAAACCAAACAAATTGGCGGTTACAATTGTTTTAAAGCAACGGCTGTAAAAGAAGCAAGCAAAACTGATTTTAGAAATTTCAGACCGAAAAATAACGAAGAAAAAAAGGATGAAACCAAAAAAACATCAGGAGAAACAAAAACCAATTTTGAAGACAACTTCGAGATACCAAAAGAAATCGTAGTTACGGCTTGGTATACGCCAGAAATTCCTGTAAATCAGGGACCGGAAAATTATTGGGGGTTACCAGGTTTAATTTTAGAAGTAAATGATGGAAAAACGGTTATTTTATGTTCTAAAATTGTCTTGAATGCCAAAGAAAAAGTAGAAATAAAACCATCTAAAAAAGGAAAAGTAATTTCTCAAAAAGATTACGATACAACTGTAATTAAAAAAATGGAAGAATTTAGAGAAATGAACCGTGGAAGAGCCGGAGGTCCGCCGCCAATGGGGAGATAAAATTTTCACATAAATTTCAAGTTTCAAATTCCAAAATCCAAATTCAATATTCTTATAATGAATAAGATACTTTTTTTATCTGCCTTACTTTTTGCTTCTATATCTTTTTCACAGAGTGTTCGTTTTGACGGATTTATTCAGGACGAACAAAAAAATCCGTTGGAAATGGCCAATATTATGGCTGTAAACAATACGACGAAAGCCATGGATTCGTACGGAATTACCAATGATAAAGGTAAGTTTCAATTAACTCTAAAACCCAACACTTCTTATACAGTAAAAGTAAGTTATCTGGGAATGAAATCAAAAGAAATTGCTGTTTCGACCAAAACTGAAAACATTGCACAAAATATAGTTTTAGACGGCGCAGGAATAGAACTTGAAGGTGTAGAAATAGTTCGGGAAATGCCGGTTTCTATAAAAGGCGATACGATAGTTTATAATGCCGATTCTTTTAAAACCGGAACAGAGCGAAAACTCGAAGATGTCCTGAAAAAACTTCCGGGCGTTGAGGTAAATGCCGATGGAGAAATCGAAGTTGAAGGAAAAAAAGTAAGCAAATTGATGGTTGAAGGAAAAGATTTTTTTGACGGAGATACCAAACTTGGCGTTAAAAATATTCCTGCGGATGCTATTGATAAAGTTCAGGTTTTAAGGAACTTTAATGAAGTAAGTCAATTAAAAGGTTTAGAAAACGATCAGGAAAATGTGGCAATGAATATTAAGCTGAAAGAAGGTAAAAAGAACTTTTGGTTTGGAGATGTAACTGCCGGGATTGGCGTTGCAGAACTCGACAGCCGATATATCATAAACCCAAAATTATTTTATTACAGCCCGGAATACAGCATCAATTTAATTACCAATTTTAATAATATTGGAGAACTGCCGCTTACGGCACAGGATTATTTTAAGTTTACGGGAGGATTTAAAAATATGATGAAAAAAGGCGGAAGTTCCTTTAATATTTCATCAAACGATTTAGGAATTTCGGTTTTAAGAAACAATCGCGCCAAGGAAATCGAAACTAAATTTGGCGCAACCAATTTCTCTTATTCGCCAACAAAAGCCTGGACTTTAAGCGGTTTTGGAATTCTTTCTACTTCAAAAACAGATTTAGAAACCAAATCGCAAACTACTATTCTTGATTCTGGAAATCAGCAGAAAAGGGACGAATTAACACACCAGAAAAACAATTTAGGATTATTCAAATTGAGTTCTACTTATAAACCTAATACAAAATTTCAGTTTGATTATGACGTCTTGACTAAATTATCAAAACAAGATGAAGATACAGATTTGCTTCGTGAATCGGTTGTTAATAATGTTTCGGCAGTCGAAACTATTTTAACGGGCAAAAAGCAAGATCCAACCTCAATAAACCAAAATCTGAGTTTGTATTATACTCAAAGTGATAAAAATGTTTTTGCTTTTGAAATGCAGCATTTATATCAGGATGAAAATCCTTTTTATAATGCGAATCTAAAATCGCAGCCGTTTGATTTATCAGGTTATATTTCTGGCCAGAATCGAAATGATTTAAATCAGGACCGTTTTGTAAAAACCAATAAAATTGATGCGAAATTAGATTACTATTACATGGTTACGCCAAAAAGTAATTTTAATGTTACTTTAGGAAATACTTATTCTTATCAGAACTTCAATTCTCATATTTTTCAAATTTTGGATGACGGAGATAAAAATGATCTAAATACAGCAGAAAACAATAATGATGTTGATTATAATTTTAATGATGTTTTTCTTGGTCTTCATTATAAAATCTTAACGGGTAAATTTACTTTTACGCCCGGTGTCAGCCTGCATTCTTATTCGATGACAAATGCACAGCTGGGGACAGATTATTCTCAAAATTTCACCAAAATTCTGCCTGATTTCTTTGCTTTATATCAAATCAAAAAATCAGAAACGCTTACATATAATTTTTCTCTAACAAATGATTTTACAGATATAAATCAGCTGGCAGCAGGTTATGTTTTATCTGATTACAGCAGTTTGTTTCGAGGAAATCGTGCCTTAGAAAATGCAACTTCGCAAGTACATTCGCTTCGTTATTTTAAGTATAACATGTTTAATTTCGAGAATATTTTTGCAAATGCAACTTATACGAGAAAAGTGGATGCTATTAAAACAGAAGCTAATTTTGACGGAATTAATCAGTCTTCAGTTCCTTATAATTCCAATTTAGCCGATGAAACTTTTTCCGGAATGGGAGCTTACGGACGTTCATTTTTAAAGAATTACAAAGCTTCTGCAAATGCAAGTTTAAACTGGTCAAAATTCAATAATATTCAAAATAACCAGTTAGCAACAACAGAAAGTTTCGTGCAGAGTTATACCGTAAGAGCTTCGACAAATTATAAAAATCTGCCTAATATTGAGTTTGGTTACAATCTTTTAGTCAATAAATACAGCGGTTCAACTTTTTATACAGACAAACCTTTCGCTCGATTAGATTATTATTTTCTGGATAGTTTTTCATTTGTGTCTGAGTATGAATTTTATCATTATTATAATGGAGATAAAACCGTCGATAACGAATATGATTTCTTGAGTGCAAGTTTAATTTATCAAAAGAAAAACAGTAAATGGGAGTATAAAGTATCTGCAACTAATTTGTTAAACACCAGATATCTCAATGACGACAATTTCTCACAATTTTCTACACGAGTTTCTCAATACACAGTACAGCCGCGTTATATCATCTTTTCGATGAAATATAACTTATAATCAGAATTTACTGAAATTTAAAGATTAAGCTGTTATTTTAAATAAGAATGAAATATCTTTACGCTGATATTAACAGCCAAATTTTTATAATATGCGCAATTTTATTTGGATTTTATTACTATTTACTTCGGGAATTTTTATGTCTTATTCTCAAACAAAAGGCATCGAAAAAGGAACTTATCTATCTACAAACAAAGGCCAGAAAATCAAATTAAATTTATTAGATGATAATAAATACGAATTGGTTTTCTACACGGGAGGTTACGAAATTAAAGGAGATTCCTTAAATTTCATTAATACTACAAAATCAGAAAACAGATTTGATCTTTCTTTTGCAACAGATAAAAAAGCAAAAAAGATTAAAATTAAATTTTTAGATCCTTCTTATTATTCTTTTTATATAGGAACACAAAAAGGTTCAGAAACAGTTCAATATCAAAAACTTTCGGATATTAAAGCAAAATCAGATCCAGATTGGGAAAAAACAGATTTGGAATTTGAAATCGAAAAAGCAGACTTTTTATATTTAGTTTACGAAGAATATAACGGAAAAAGCAATGTTTATAAATATGCTTTACCAAAAGATGTTTCTGAAGTGACAATCAATTATGAATTGGAAGTTTTAGGAGATTTAAAAATTGCCGGATTTTATGATAAGAAAACAAACGAGTTGAAAATTTCTGAAAAAGGAGGAAAAAATCCGTTAGTGTTTTTAAATGAAAAAGAAGTACAACCTGTAAAACCTTCTAAAGTTGTTCCTCTTCAAAGTGAAATTGTTTCAAACTGGACTTATCCGGGTAAGACAGATTATGAAGAATTAGTTGACACAGCAACAGCAGTAATTGATACATCAGCAGTAGTTGCTTATACTGAAGCTCCGGCTGCAGCGCAATATAAGTTTAAATTAAAAATAGAAAATAATCTAAAAAGTGCAATCGCAGCAACGAAAGAAAAGAGCAGTAAGTTTCTGGTTGTTTTAGCAGATAATAAAAATAAGTTAGCCAAAACTAATTTTGATGCATTTGTAATAGGTCAGGAAGAGCAGACCTCTTATAATATGTATGATAATTACAATCCGCAATACGACGTTTTCAATTATTATCTGGCCGGAGGAGATGATAAAAAGTGGCTCAAAAACAATAAAATAACGGATGATCCGAGTGTAGTTGTTTTAAACGGAAACGGAGATGTATTAGCAGTTGCAAAATCTGATTTAACAGACAAATCGTATCAGTTTAGTTACTACGGAGATTTTTACAGAAAGCTGCAGCGTGCAGACGCTTTTGTTTCGATTGATAAAGTTTTCAAAAATAAAAAAGCTGCCGATGCTGATTTGATCAGAGCGTTTAACAAAGCAGCATTGTTAGAAACATCATACGATTATGATTCAGACTATACATTAGATGATCCAAATTCTACCGAATTTGTAATCACAAAAGCAACTGTAGATAAAAAAGAAATTGCGCAAACCTGGAAAAAACTAATTGAAGCGCATCAAAAAGATACAAAACCAAACTTGTATTTGGTAGAAACAATAGTAAAAGAAATCAAAAATCAAGGATTTACAAAACAGCTTTTTAACGAAGACAGAATCTTAAACGACACAGATTATTTAGCAATTGATTATCTTTTAAAACACTCAGATACAATTGAAGCAGAACGTGCAGCATTCAATAATAAAGAAGGAGAAATACATACTTTAGGAAATGTTGTTTCTGAAATATCTTTGGCCTTACAGCAAAATACTTATGTTTCTCAGGAAGGAACTTCAGGAGAAGTAAACAAAGACAAGAATATTTCGATTTATAAAAAGATCATCGCTTTAGGAAAAGGAAACTTTGAATCATACCGAAACTATTTTGATTATTTAAGTCAGATAGAAGATAAAGACGGATCGAATACTAATTTCTTAAAAGAATTCGGCACTTATTTTGACTCTAATTTAGCTTCAGAAAAAGGAAGCCCAATTGAAAAATTAGATGCAATATACACCTCATTAGACCCAGCTTCAAGCTATTCTTATGATGGATGGAATTCATTTAAAGATTACCACTCGAATTTGTGTAATGAATCAGCGTGGAAAGTTGTTTTAAAACCTCAAAATGCATCTTTTATAAAAAGTGCTATTGTTTGGTCAGAATACAGTTTGGTAGTAACAAAAAATAATCCTTATTATTTAGACACCTTGGCGCAGTTGTATTATAAAGACGGTCAAAAAGAAAAAGCAATTGCAACTCAGGCTTTGGCGGTAAAATATTTAGATAAAAATGTTGAAGAAGTTACTGCAGGTGAAATAAAAGAAACATTATCAAAAATGCAAAACGGAACGTATTAATAAATTACGCAACAGCTACACAAATAAAAATCCGATTTCTAAATTTTAGAAATCGGATTTTTTATATTTAGGACTAAGATGTCTAACGATCTAAGTCAGTCTAAAAATCTGGATTATAATCCAAAAGCAGCTTTTACCTGATCAACAAAATCAAGTTTTTCCCATGTAAACAACTCAACAGTAACCGTTTTTTCGTTTCCGCCCGGAGCAGAGAAAGTTTTAGTAACCGTTTCTGGTTTACGTCCCATGTGTCCGTAAGCAGCAGTTTCGCTGTAAATTGGATTTCTTAATTTTAATCTTTGCTCGATAAAGTAAGGACGCATATCAAAAATAGACTCTACTTTTTTAGCGATTTCACCGTTAGTTAAGTTAACTTTAGAAGTTCCGTAAGTTTCAATGAAAATTCCCATTGGCTCAGCAACTCCAATAGCGTAAGAAACCTGAACTAAGATTTCGTCAGCAACACCAGCAGCAACTAAGTTTTTAGCGATATGACGAGTTGCATAAGCAGCACTTCTATCCACTTTACTTGGATCTTTTCCAGAGAATGCACCACCACCGTGAGCACCTTTTCCGCCATAAGTATCAACAATGATTTTTCTTCCTGTTAAACCAGTATCTCCGTGAGGTCCCCCAATAACGAATTTTCCTGTTGGGTTAATGTGATAGTTGATTTTATCGTTGAATAAATGTGCGTGTTTAGGGTTTTTAGCGATAATTCTTGGAATCAAAATTTCAACAATATCTTTTTTGATTTTAGCAAGCATTGCCGCTTCTTCATCAAAATCATCATGTTGAGTTGAGATAACAATCGCATCAATACGAGTTGGTTTGTTATCGTCGCTGTATTCTAAAGTAACCTGAGATTTAGCATCCGGACGTAAATACGTGATTTCTTTGTTTTCGCGTCTTAAAATAGCTAACTCTTGTAATAATTTATGAGATAAATCTAATGCCAATGGCATGTAGTTTTCAGTTTCGTTTGTAGCGTAACCAAACATCATTCCCTGATCTCCAGCACCTTGCTCTTCTGGCTTAGCTCTGTCAACACCTTGGTTAATGTCTGCAGACTGCTCGTGAATTGCTGAAAGAATTCCACAAGAATTCGCTTCAAACATATATTCACTTTTAGTATATCCAATTTTACGGATTACCTCACGTGCAATTTGCTGTACATCAAGATAAGTATTCGATTTTACCTCACCTGCTAAAATAACCTGACCAGTAGTAACCAAAGTTTCACAAGCTACTTTTGAGTCAGCATCAAATGCCAGAAAGTTATCAATTAAAGCATCCGAAATTTGATCTGCAACTTTGTCTGGATGCCCTTCACTAACAGATTCTGACGTAAATAAATAAGCCATAATAATTTATTAAATTAACATTAATCGAGGAAAAGTAATTGCTGAAAGTGCTAAAGGAGAATACCTGCTTTAGCATTTTTTACTACCGAAATCCTGGTTTCGGCATTCATAACGAATCATTTCATTATGAAGAGGTTGCAATCAGTTCAAATTTTTCCTCTGTATTCGCGTGCAAAGGTATAAAACCATTTTGATTTGCAAATTAAAGTTCAACTTTTTTTATTTTTTATAGCAGAAATTTAACAGTAATATACTAATTTGATAGGGTAATAGAAAATATTTTGGTTTTTGTTTGGTCAGTTAAAAAATAGTTCGCAAATTTGCCTCGTTAAAATAACAGAACAAATGAAATTTACAGTTTGCAATATGATGTCTTGTAAGATGCCGGAACTTTCCGCAGAGACTCTATTGTAGTTTATTTTCAACCACATAAATAGAACCTCTGCAGGCCGCAGAGGTTTTTTTTGTTTGAAACTGAAAAAACTGTAAGATTTTTTTTAAGCCAAAAACACTAATTAATCAGTAAAAAAGAAATGAAGAAGAATGTACTAATCGTTTTAGGTCTTGTGACATTTTCAGGCCTTTATGCTCAGGATAATAAAACGGAGCAGGATACTTTAAAGAATAATGAATTATTAGAAGTTACCGTAATTGGAACCAGAAATAAAAACAGAGTAAAAACTGATGTTCCGGTTCCTGTTGATGTTTTTAATATTTCTGAAATAACAAAAGGAGCGCCGCAAACCAGCGTAACGCAGATTTTAAATTATGTTGCACCATCTTTTACCAGTAACGCAACATCAACTGCCGATGCAACAGACCACGTTGATCCGGCACAATTAAGAGGTTTAGGCCCGGATCAGGTTTTAATTTTAGTAAATGGAAAACGAAGACATACAAGTGCCTTAGTAAACATAAACGGATCACCGGGAAGAGGATCTGTAGGAACAGATTTAAATGCGATTCCATCTTTCGCCATTGAAAGAATCGAAGTTTTAAGAGACGGAGCAGCAGCACAATACGGTTCTGATGCGATTGCCGGAGTAATCAATATCGTTCTAAAAAAGAATGCCAATTATCTTTCAGGAGGAATTCAGTACGGAACTAATTTATCTTCGGGATCTAACAACTTTAAAGGCGGAGCCGATGGACAAACTGTTCAGGTTGATTTAAACTACGGAACTTCATTAGGAAAACCGGGAAGTTTTTTAAATGTTACCGGAACTGCTGTAACAAGACAAGTGACAAGCCGCGCAGGAATTAGAAGCAATGCCATTTTTAATGCTTACAATGCTGTAGAAAACAGAGCCGCGCAAAACGGAGTTCAGATCAACTCTCTTTTTAGCAATATCAATACGACTCCAAATTCGGTACAAATTATAAGTACGATTCAGCAATATGCGCCGCAGGTAAGTTATTTTACACCGGCACAGCAAAATGCAATTTCATCTGCAACAACAATTGCACAATTGCAGACAGCGCTAAATTTTGATGTAACTAATAATGAATTAGCTTATAGAAATCAGGAAAGAGCCGACTATAATATGAGTGTTGGTCAGTCAGAACTTGCTTCGGGACAAGCCTATTATAATGCAAAATATCCTTTAACCGAAACAACTTCATTGTATTCATTTGGTGGAGTATCATATAGAGATGGAAAATCGTATGCTTTTAACAGATTACCAAATGGTTCAGGAACTTTCACGCAAGTGTATGAAAACGGATTTTTACCGGAAATTGAATCAGGAATTTTAGATGCTTCTGCAGCACTTGGAGTAAATACACAATTATTTGGTTTTGATACTGATTTGAGTTCGAACCTTGGAACAAACTCTTTTAAATATGATGTAAACAATACTATCAATGCAACTTTGGGCGTAAATTCTCCAACAAGTTTTGATGCCGGAAAAGTTTCTTTTTTGCAAAGTACGACCAATTTAGATTTCAGCAGAAAATTTGATTTTCTTTCTGGTTTAAACGTTGCTTTTGGAGGTGAATTCAGATATGAAAATTATCAAATCAAACAAGGAGAAGAAGCTTCATACGGATTATATGATGTAAACGGAACTTTGGTTTCTGGAATTCTGCCAAGCAATTCACCTTTAATTGTGACTGATTTCTTTGGAAACAAACGCGGAGCAGGAGCGCAGGGATTTTCAGGATTTCAGCCTTCAGATGCTAAAGAAAGAGACAGACGAAGCGGTGCAGCTTATCTTGATTTAGAGTTAAATGCTACAGAAAACTGGCTTGTAAATGGTGCGGCACGTTATGAAAATTATTCAGATTTTAGAAGCACAATTAATTTTAAATTAGCTTCTCTTTTAAAACTAAACGAAAATATCAACTGGAGAATTTCTGGACAAACAGGCTTTAGAGCGCCGTCTTTACAACAAAAATATTTCGAAAGCAGTTCAACACAGTTTATTAATGGTTCGCCATATCAGGTTGGCTATTTTACAAATGATTCTCAGGCAGCAAAAAGTATTGGCGTAGAAAATTTAAAACCAGAGAAATCAAAAAGCATCAGTACAGGATTTACATTTAAAATCCCAGAAGCCAATATTACAATCGCAACCGATGCTTATTTCACCAGAATCAACGACAGAATTGTTTTAACTGGTCAATATTCAAGACCAACAGATGCTCAGATTGCTGCAGCAACTTCTCCGCAGCAGGCAGAAGCTTTGACTTTGTTTCAACAGGCTTTTGATACAAAAGGTGTAGAAAGAGCTTCGTTCTGGACAAACGGAATCGACTCTGAAACAAAAGGAATTGATGTTGTAATTTCTCAAAAATACGATGTAATTCAGGATTTTGTAATCAGAAATGATTTTGCTTTGAGTTATAATGAAACTAAAAGAGTAGGAGATTTGCATATTCCGCAGTCTATTGTTAATGCAGGAGGAGATCCTTATATATATTCATTTTTTCCTGAGTCAAGCCGAGTGTATTTAGAAGAAGCAATTCCGAAATTAAAAGCAAACTTAACAACAACTTTCAGCATTAAAAAACTGGACATTTATTTAAGAAACAGTTATTTCGGAAAAGTTACAGATCCGGGAGCAACAGATGTTAATTTAGATGGATTTGCTTCGGTATACGAACATCCGGAATACAGTGCAAAACTGGTAACCGATTTATCTTTCGGATATCAAATCAATGAACATTTTAGAGCAACAGTTGGCTTTAATAATATAGGAGATGTTTATCCGGACAGAAATAATCCATCAACTCCGGCTTTCACAAACACAACTCCAACTTTATCTCCGGCACCAAGTACAGATTTGTCAAATGCCAATCAGTTTGCATATTCAAGAGCTGTATCGCAGTTTGGATTAAACGGAAGATTTGGTTTTGCACGTTTGAGCTTTAAATTCTAAAAAAAGATGGCCCTCAGATTATACAGATTAAACGGATTAACACCGGTTTTTTTGAATCAATAAAATTCTGAAAAGAAATAAGTCACAGATTTTAAGGATTAAACGAATTAGCACTGATTTTTAAAATCAATGTAATCTTTTTAATCTGTGGCTAACCTTTTTCAACCCAGATAAAGGTGCTAATTCGTTTAATCCGTAACATCTGTGGGTCAATTTTTTATAGAAGAAGCCTTTATTTACGTGACTTACAAAAATTTATTGTTAAATATCAAAATTTTATTTGGCAGTTAGAAAAATACTTGTTACATTTACTCTATCGAATTGGTCGAGTTTAAAAAATGAATTAATTTTTAATTACAATGAAAACAATAGCAGGAAAAAATATGATGTGTTGTAGCGTGATGCAAATGTGCATCCAACCTTGCTGTTGCCAAAAGTGAAAGATACAATCTTTGTTATAGTTAAGCTATAAGCCCTTTTGGTCGCCATCCGAAAGGGCTTTTTTCATTTCAATACTTTAAAATTAAAAATCATGAAAACATTAAATTCCATAGCAGTCGAATATTTATTGAGAAACGATTCTCAAAAAGACAATATTAAATCTGAAGAAATATCAAGAGAAATTAGAAGAATAAATGCAGAGCAGGATAGAAAAGTTCAAAAATCATTATTGTTTCAAATGTATGATCCTGAACTCGAACGAGAATTTTCTTTTGCATAAATCCATTCATAATTTCAATTTCAAAAACCAATATCAATTACAATATATAAGTATTAACAATATTTAAAAAACTAAGAAATCATGAGCACACAAAAATTTGCAACCAACGCATTACACGCAGGGCACGATGTTACTAAAAATTCAGGAACACGAGCAGTACCCATTTATCAGACATCATCATATGTATTTAATAATGCTGATCATGCGGCCAATTTATTTGGTCTTGCCGAAGCCGGATTTATTTATACCAGATTAAATAACCCGACAAATGATGTTTTAGAACAGCGCCTTGCAGCACTCGAAGGCGGAATTGGAGCTGTAGTGACAGCATCGGGTGCATCAGCAATTTCAACTGCTTTATTGACTTTATTGAGAGCGGGCGATCATATCGTAGCATCAAACAGTTTATACGGCGGAACTTATAACTTATTAAGTGTAACCTTACCGCGATTAGGAATTACAACCACTTTTGTCGATCCTTCAAATCCTGAAAACTTCACAAAAGCAGCAAAAGAAAATACCAGAGCATTCTTTGTAGAATCTTTAGGAAACCCAAAATTAGACGTATTAGATTTAAAAGGAATTTCGGCACAAGCTAAAGCATTCAAAGTGCCTTTTATAGTAGACAATACAGTTGCGACACCTTATTTATTAAACCCGATTAAATACGGTGCCGATATTGTAATTCACTCTTTAACAAAATATATAGCCGGAAACGGAACGTCATTAGGAGGCGCGATTATCGATGCCGGAAATTTTGACTGGGCCAACGGAAAATTCCCTGAATTTACAGAACCTTCTGCCGGATATCACGGATTAGTATATCACGAAGCTTTAGGAAATGCAGCTTTTATCGCAAAAGCAAGAATCGAAGGATTGCGTGATTTTGGAGCAGCTTTAAGCCCATTTAATGCATTCCAGATTATTCAGGGATTAGAAACACTTCCTATCCGAATTAAAAAACACAGCGAAAATGCTTTGGCTCTGGCTGAATGGTTAGAGAAACAAGATGAGGTAGTCTGGGTAAATTATCCAGGTTTGAAATCAAATAAATATTATGATTTAGCAAAAGAATATCTTCCTGAAGGCCAAAGCGGAATTATCACTTTTGGATTAAAAGGAGGTTTTGATGCCGCTAAAAAAGTGGTAGACGAAACAAGATTGTTCTCACTTCTGGCTAATATTGGTGATACCAAATCGCTGATTATCCACCCGGCGAGCACGACGCATCAGCAATTGTCAGAAGAAGAACAATTAGCTACCGGAGTTACAAAAGATTTAGTCCGACTTTCTGTTGGAATTGAAGATGTTGAAGATTTAATTGCCGATTTACAATCGGTTTTTGAAAGCGTAACTCAGTCGCAGTATAGTATCAATAAAAATTAGGTTTTTTTGTTTTTTGTTTGAAAAATTGCCTTTAGCAGCGTGAGTTCTGCTAGAGGTGATTTTTTATGAAAAGAATTTTTACCATATGTAGAGGCGCACCGCAGTGCGTCTACGTATTTAGCCCCATCTATCATTAAAATGTTTTGCATTAAATGAACTTACATTACTTTATATGGTTTCAATAACACAGATATATTTTAAAAATTAAAATTATGTCAAAGCTTAAAATAAATATTATTCTATTCGGAATAGGAAATATAGGAAGTACATTAATCAATCAGATTATAGAAAGTCAGGAGTTTTTTCTGCAAAGTAAAAATGTCGATTTTCATTTTCCTATAATTACCAATTCTACAGTTGCCTTTTTTGAGAAAGAAGGCGTAGGGTATGCATGGGAAACCAATTTTAGACAATTGGCAGTGCCGTTTAGGGTCGAAGATATTATCGAATTTGCAAAAGAAAACGAATTTGAAAATCTAATTGCAGTCGATGCAACTGCGAGTGATGAACTTATAGGTCATTATAATACGTTAATCCAAAACGGTTTTAATATTGTTGCCGTAAATAAAAAAGCAAACACGCTCCCAATTGATCTTTATAAGCAATTAAGAGAAAATCTTAAAAAGTACGATAAAGAGTTTTTGTATGAAACCTCCGTGGATACAGGAGTTCCGGTTTTACAGACATTAAGAGATTTGTACTATTCCGGAGAAAAAATCACAAAAATCCGCGGTGTATTTTCAGATAATCTAAGTTATGTATTTAATCGTTTTTCTGCCGAAGAAAATACCTTTTCGTCTATTTTGAAAGATGCCAGTCTTCTCGGATTAATGCGTTCTACATTTAAAGAAGACTTATCAGGAAACGATACAGCAAGAAAATTATTGATTTTAACCCGTGAAATTGGAAAAGAATTTGACTTTTCGGATATTAAAATTAATTCTCTTATTCAGGAAGAACATTTAGAGAAAAACGGAATTCTCAATAAAGATGCAGTCGACAGATCATTTAAAATTGCTAAAATAACCCAAAAAGACAATCATGTTTTACGATATATTGGTGAATTTGATGTCGAAAAAAATACACTCGAAGTAAAATTAGTATCAGAACCCGTGACATCGGCAATTGGTCAGCTAAAAGGTTCCGATTCTATTTTTGAAATCTATACCCAGTCGTATGCCAATACACCTATTGTAATTCAGAGTGCACCGCCATGCAAACAAGCTATTTCAAGAGGCTTGATAACAGACATTTTAAAAGTTGCCGAAAAAATAAAAAATAAAGAAGCTGTCTGGCTGTAAAAGTGGCTTTAATATTAGTAGTTCTTTGATAGATTGAAACTAAAGTTAGTTAATTTTTTGTAAGACAAAACTTTCTTTCGTTCAAATTGGAATTTTGTAAGACGTTTTTTAACGATAAAAAGCTGTTTTTTAACGTTTTTTAAGAAAAATAAGGCTTTTATAACTTGGAATATTCGAAAATTATTCGCACATTTGTAAGACAAGTAAGATCTGTTAAAAATACAGGTTTATTTGTTAAAATAAATATTCGCTTTTGAGGTCCTAATCAAATCTGAAAAAAGCTTTAAAGAAAAATACATGCAAGATTTTTTTAAAATAACAGTCAAATCGCAAATGAATAAGTCCCTACAGATGAACAAGATGTTTAATGTCGCACGTATTTGTGTACGCGTCTGTTGATACTAAAAGTATATATAAGTTGTATAAAAACTTAGACCCTTTTGGTATTAAAAATCCAAAAGGGTTTTTTTATTCCTTTTGGCAGGATAACAAAGAATTAAAGAAAAAATAAAGATTACAATAACTAACTTAAACTTAATAATATGAGCGCAATTACTTACTTAAGAAAAAAACTTTCAACGTACAGAAACATAAAAGCTGAAAGAAACAACCCGCCGCCTGCAAACGAATTAATCCACCCAAGTTTCGGTGTAACTGAAACAGATAAAAAAGCGGTAAAAAAAGCACCAAATTCATTATTGTTTTTGATGTATTCAAAAGAAAATGAAACCCTTTTCATCTAACTTGAAAAGCAGCCATAAAATAGGTTAAAACCTGCATGACTTTACTGGGCATAACGTTCGGTAATTTTGTGCGTACAAAAGTTTCTGATTGAATAATGTTTAAGAAATTGAAGAATCAGTTTCGATAAAATTTGTTAGTTTAAGAAATTAGTAGTTAATTTGCACCGTTAAGTTCAAAAACGTATTGAAATGTTATAAAGAAAGGAGGAGGGATTAGACCCGATGAATCCTTAGCAACCCTTCGTTAATTCGAAGAAGGTGCTGCATTCTACCACGCCCAAACGTGGAAAGATAACAACAAGAATTTTTTCTAGTTTCAAACTCTAGACTTTCTTTCTAATATTTCCACATACAAATCAAAAAAGTAAAAAAAGATTTGAAATTGGAAAATATACCAAGTCCCATTATAATTCAAGATTTCATCACCGAAAGTGGTGCATTGTATTCGTCGTTACCGTTAAGTTTTACACTTGCTGGTAAACCGCTGTATACTGCTCCAATTGTATTGGTAAATCACGCCTTAACCGGAAACGCAAATGTGACTGGCGAAAATGGCTGGTGGAATGATTTAATAGGCGAAGCAAAAACCATCGATACCAATCAATATACCGTTTTGGCGTTTAATGTTCCAGGAAACGGAAACGATTCTTTCCTAATCGAAAATTATCAGGATTTTACAACCAGAGATATTGCCAAAATCTTCATCAAAGGCTTAAAAGCTTTAAGTATCGAAAAGGTATTTGCCATAATCGGCGGTTCTGTCGGCGGCGGCGTTGCCTGGGAAATTCTGGCTTTAGAACCCAACATTACAGAACATTTAATTCCTATTGCAACAGACTGGAAATCGACCGACTGGATGATTGCCAATTGTTTTTTGCAGGAGCAGATTCTGAATAATTCTTCAAAACCAATCGAAGATGCGAGAATCCATGCTATGTTGTGTTACCGCTCACCGGAATCATTCAAAGAAAAATTCCAGAGAACTATCAATCAGGATCTTTTGATTTTTAATATCGAAAGCTGGCTGGCACATCACGGAAAAAAATTACAGCAGCGCTATCAATTAGCATCTTATAAATTGATGAACCAGCTGCTTAAAACCATAGATATTACCAGAAATAGTGAGGATTTCGAAACGTTAATATCCAAATCAAACGCTGCGATTCATATCGTTGCAATCAATTCAGATTTGTTTTTTACACCAAAAGAAAATCTGGAAACTTACAATGAATTAAAGAAATTTAAAAACAATGTTTTTTACAGCGAAATTGATTCGGTTCACGGACATGACGCTTTTTTAATCGAGTACAAACAATTAGATCATTTACTTGCCGGAATTTTTAAGGCAGAAACAATAGCAAAATAAAATGAAAATATTAAAATTTGGAGGTAAATCATTATCAAACGGAGAAGGACTTAACAAAGTAGTTTCAATCATTTCTGATAAAGTAAATCAAGGCGAAAAAATTGCCGTAGTCGTTTCTGCACGCGGAAATGCGACAGATGAATTAGAAGATATCTTAAGAATTGCTGCTAAAAACGGAAATTACAAACCACTTTTAGAAAGTTTTAAAGCTTACCAAACTTCAGATTATCCGCAGGTAGATTTATCTGAAGAATTTAATATTTTGGATAAATTATTCGAAGGAGTAAGCTTAATTGGCGATTACAGCAACAAAATCAAAGATCAGATTTTATCTAAAGGCGAATTGCTTTCAGCAAAATTATTGACTTCAATTTTAGTTGAAAAAGGAATTCCGGCCAATTTTGTGGATACAAGAGAATTATTAAAAACAGATTCTAAATTTGGTGACGCTCAGCCTTTGGAACAACTTTCAAAGAAAAACGTAATAAACTATTTCAAATTACATAACGGAGAAACAGTCAATATCGTTACAGGTTTCATTGGTTCAAACAACAACAACGACACCACAACTTTAGGAAGAAACGGAAGCAATTATACCGCTTCTTTAATTGCTAATTATCTTGATGCCGAAGAACTTCAAAACTTCACACACGTTGACGGAATCTACACAGCAAATCCTGATCTAGTTGCCGATGCTAAAAAAATCGAATATTTATCATTTAATGAAGCGAATGAATTAGCGAATTTTGGCGCGACAATTCTACACGCCAAAACGATAATTCCATTATTAGAAAAAAATATTCCGCTTCGTATTTTAAATACTTTCAATCACGAAAATCACGGTACATTAATCACTTCAAATTCTCAAAAAGAAGGAATTAAAACGCTTTCTGTTTTAGAAAATGTTTCACTTGTAAATCTTGAAGGACGCGGATTACTTGGAAAAGCCGGAGTTGATGCCCGAATTTTTAAAGTTATGGGCGATCACAACATCAGTGTAAGTATCATTTCACAAGGTTCTTCAGAAAGAGGAATTGGATTGGTTGTGGCAAAAGACAAAGCTACTCTGGCGATGGTTGAGTTAGAAAAAGAGTTCGAAAACGACTTTTATTCTAAAGATGTAAATCAGATTACAGTAACAGATAATGTTTCGGTAATTTCGATTATCGGGCAGGATTTGAGTACTTTCCACAAACCTTATACGGCTTTAATCAAAAATAAAATAGTTCCAATTTTATTCAACAACACGGTTACAGGCAAAAACGTGAGTTTGGTTGTGAAAAAAGAAGAACTAACAAAAGCTTTAAACGTAATTCACGGAGAGATTTTTGGAGTTTCTAAAAAAATCAACATTGCAATTTTCGGTCACGGATTAGTGGGCGGAACTTTGATCAATCAAATTTTAGAATCGGCTTCTTCAATTGAAAAACGTAAAGATATTAAGCTGAATGTTTTCGCAATTGCGAATTCTAAAAAGCTTCTTTTAAATAAAAATGGCGTAACTTCAAGCTGGAAAAACGATATTGAAACAAAAGGAGAACCGTATACAATTAAAGATATTATCGCTTATGCAAATGAGTATCATTTAGAAAACTTAATTGCGATTGATAATACGGCAAGTGCATCATTTGTAGAAAATTATGTTCCGCTTGTAGAAAGCAGTTTCGATTTGATTTCTTCAAATAAAGTGGCGAATACATTGACGTATGGTTTTTATAAAGAATTGAGAAAAGCTTTGGCAGAAAACCAAAAGAATTATTTATACGAAACCAATGTTGGTGCAGGTTTACCGTTAATTGATACAATTAAATTACTGCATCTTTCAGGAGAAAATATCACAAAAATTAAAGGGGTTTTCTCTGGAACATTAAGTTATTTATTCAATAATTTTTCGGCAAAAGATGTTCCGTTTAGCGAAATTCTGAAAGAAGCCATTGATAACGGATATACAGAACCGGATCCGCGTGAAGATCTATGCGGAAATGATGTGGGAAGAAAATTATTGATTTTGGCAAGAGAATTAGATTTGCAAAATGAGTTTGAAGAAATCTCAATTCAAAACCTAATTCCGGAACATTTAAGAGAAGGAAATGTTTCTGATTTCTTGACAAAATTAAAAGAATTCGATCCAATTTACGAGAAAATAAAAGCCGATCAACAACCAAATCACGTATTAAGATACATTGGTGAATTGTCTGGAGATTTGCAAAATGATAAAGGAAATCTTGAAGTAAAACTAGTATCAGTACCAAAAGATACTGCTTTAGGCGGATTAAAAGGTTCAGATTCTTTCTTCGAAATTTATACAGAATCTTACGGAGATCGTCCAATCGTTATTCAGGGAGCCGGTGCAGGTTCTGCTGTTACGGCGAGAGGAGTTTTCGGAGATATTTTGAGATTATCTGATAAAGGGTAATTGATTTTAGATTTTAGAATTCAGATTTTAGATTGTTGATTTCACAGAGTTTTGCTACTGTTTGTCATTTCGACGAAGGAGAAATCTCCGCAAGTAGCTCGACAAAGTAATGTCAATCTTTGTCGATTTAGCAACGAAGATTTCTCCTTCGTCGAAATGACAAGATTGTGGAAATTATACAGAAAAACAAAAACAAAAAAAATAACAACACAATGAAAGTAACTTTAAACAGAGTAAATGACGCATTTCATTTTAAAGTAAAAAATGAGCGCGGACATGTAGTTGACGTTGACAGCAGAGCCGAATTTGGCGGAAGCGATTTAGGCGCAAGTCCAATGGAATTGGTATTAATGGGCGTTGCAGGATGCAGCGCAATTGATATGATTTCGATTTTGAAAAAACAGCGTCAGGAAATCACTTCTTTTAACGCTGAGGTTGAAGGAACGCGTGTCCAGATTGAAGAAGCAAAACCTTTTAAAGAAATCGATGTGGTTTTTTATTTAGAAGGAGAAATCAATCCGGATAAAGCAAAAAAAGCAGCTCAGCTTTCTTTTGAGAAATACTGCTCAGTTGCCAAAACAGTTGAACCAACGGCAACAATTAGCTACAAAGTTGTACTAAACAACGAAGCTTTATAAATTAGATAATTAGTCAATTAGATAATTTGAAAATGCTCAGATTGTGCATAAATAATTGACTTGTTTAAGTTTAGATTTCAGTTTTAAAACTTGAAACCTGAAACTTGAAACAAAAAAACAAAAAAACAACACAATGAATACAGAAGAATTTGGTTTTGAAACACAAGCCATTAGAACACAATTAGAAAGATCTCAGTATCTGGAACATTCGGTGCCTTTGTACCTATCGTCAAGTTTTGTTTTTGAAGATGCCGAAGATATGAGAGCTTCTTTTACAGAAGAAAAAGAAAGAAATATTTACAGCCGTTTCAGCAACCCGAACACGACAGAATTTGTGGAGAAAATCTGCAAAATGGAAGGTGCTGAGGCTGGTTATGCATTTGCAACCGGAATGGCGGCAGTTTATTCGACTTTTGCAGCTTTATTAAATGCAGGAGATCACATCGTTTCGGCAAGCAGCGTTTTTGGTTCTACGCATGCTTTGTTTATGACTTATTTTCCAAAATGGAATATTGAAACATCGTATTTTGAAATCAATAAGCCGGAAACAATTGAAGGTCTTATCAAACCAAATACCAAAATATTATATGCAGAATCACCAACAAATCCTGGTGTAGATGTAATTGATTTGCAATTGTTGGGAGATATTGCCAAAAAACACAATTTGATTTTAATAATCGACAACTGTTTTGCAACGCCATATTTACAGCAGCCAATTAAATTTGGAGCGCATTTGGTAGTGCATTCAGCAACCAAATTAATCGACGGACAAGGACGTGTTTTAGGCGGTGTTACTGTTGGAAGTGAAGATTTAATCAGACAGATTTATTTATTTTCAAGAAATACAGGTCCGGCTTTGTCGCCGTTTAATGCCTGGGTTTTATCAAAAAGTTTAGAAACTTTAGCCATTCGTGTAGAAAGACATTGCGAAAATGCTTTGAAAGTAGCTGAGTTTTTAGAAAGTCATCCAAACGTAAACAGCGTAAAATATCCGTTCCTGAAATCGCATCCACAATACGAAATCGCTAAAAAACAAATGAAACATGGTGGGAACATTATTGCGTTTGAAATTAAAGGCGGAATTGAAGCGGGAAGAAAATTCCTGAATTCAATTAAACTTTGTTCGTTATCAGCAAATATTGGAGACACGAGATCAATTGTTACGCATCCGGCTTCTACAACGCACAGCAAATTATCTGAAGAAGATCAATTGGCTGTTGGAATCACGCAAGGTTTAGTTCGTGTTTCTGTAGGTTTAGAAACCGTAGAAGATGTAATTGCTGATTTAAAACAAGCTTTAGGATAGCAATTTTAGATTTTCTAAATCATATAATGACGATTTTTGACTGTAATTTTATTACTGTTAAAAATCGTCATTCTTTTTTAATGGTTATTTCATTAAAAAATATATTTTTGTTTTCATTATAAATTTTAAATCAATTTAGTAAACTAACCAAACCATGAGTAACACTACTTATATTCTTGATGAAAAATTACTGGCATCAAACGGAAGCCGATTTATAAACTATATTATAGATGTAGTTACAGTTTTTGTTCTAATTTTTGTTTTTGGAATTGTCATGGCTCTTCTGGCAAATCTTTTTGGCTTAAACGGATTGATGTACTGGCTTGGAAATATGAGCGATTTTGAAGGGCAAATTCTGTTTTTTGCTATTTTAATTTTTTACTACACCTTTACAGAAACTTTTTTTGGAAGAACTTTAGGTAAATTTATCACGGGGACTATTGTGGTAGATGAGAATGGAGAAAGACCTTCTATTGGTACTATTTTTAAAAGAACTTTATGTCGACTAATTCCTTTTGATGCACTTTCTTTTTTAGGAAACAGAGGCTGGCACGATTCTATTTCGGATACGTATGTGGCTAATAAAAAAGATTTAGAAAAAGAAGTAAAACTATTTCACGAATTCAATTTAATAGGAAGTAACGAAGTAATCTGATAGATTTAGTAGAATTTAACTAACTGACTGTTATTTTTCTCATTTAAAAAGCCTATTTTTGTTGCAGAAAAATATAAAACTCGTTTATTTTAGAAAAAATCTAAAATATGCAGTTTAAATCTAAAACATATTATAGTGCTTTCAAAGAAAACAAAATACGGAATCAAAGCTTTAACTTACTTAGCCAGACGCGAAAATAATGAACCTGTTCAAATCGCTGAAATTGCCAAAAACGAGCATATTTCGATAAAATTTTTAGAAAGTATTTTATTGTTATTAAGAAATTCAGGATTTCTTGGTGCAAAAAAAGGTAAAGGCGGAGGTTATTATCTGATAAAAGATCCAAAGGATATCAGTATGGCAAAAGTTTATCGCATTCTGGAAGGTCCTATTGCACTGCTTCCGTGTGCGAGTCATAATTTTTATGAAAAATGCGATGACTGTGATGATGAATCTACCTGTGCGGCAAGACGTTTAATGACAGAGGTTCGTGATAATACACTTAAAATATTAGAAAGTAATTCTTTGGCAGATATTGCGTTTTAAAGAATAACTATAACTATAAAAAAGACCATTTCTAGAATTTGAAATGGTCTTTTTTTATATGAGTGATAATTAAAAAATCAATTTATATCCGGCTAGAAAGAGCATTACAGCGATTGCATTTCTAAGAAATAAATCGGGAACTTTTCCGCTTAAACTACTTCCTATATAAATTCCCGGAAGCGATCCTAATAATAATTGTCCTAACAGAACTAAATCTAAATTCCCCATAGAAGCGTGGCCAATTCCGGCAACCAATGTTAATGGAACAGCATGGGCAATTTCAGTACCAACTAAACGAGGTGTTGGCAAAAGAGGGTAAAGAAAAAATAAAGTTACCGTTCCTAAAGCACCGGCTCCAATAGAAGTCAGAGTTACAGTTGCTCCCAATAAAACACCAATTCCTATAGTCAGCATATTTTGAGTATGACTTTCGCTATGAAATTTGTCTCCCGCATGTTTTTGAGAAAAAACCAAAAGTTTCTTTTTGAATATAATGGCAACAGATGTAAATAATAATGCCCACCCCAAACTGTATTTAATTACACTGTTTATTGTTTCAATATCAGTTTTAATGCTGTTTAAAATCCATAATGTCAATAAAGAAGCGGGAACACTGCCAAGTGTTAACCAGCCTGTAATTTTCCAGTTAATATTGCCTTTTTTATGATGAACAAAAACACCGCCCATTTTGGTAAAAGCTGCATAAAGTAAATCTGTACCTACCGCTGTTGTTGGAGAAATACGAAAATATAATAAAATTGGAGTCATTAAGGAACCGCCTCCAACTCCTGTTAATCCAACAATAAAACCTACAACTAATCCAGCAATTACAAGACCAATTTGAAAATCCATAAATAAAAATTTGGCGCTAAAATACAACATTTTTATAATTATTCTATAGATATTGTAGAGGTTAAAAAAGGTATTTAAAAACCAAATCTTTGAATGGAATTTATTGTTTCAAAACAACGTAATCAGCCCTTATTTGTGAAATTATGAAGTTGAAGTTTTAAATATCTCTTTTAGAAACTACTAAATAAATAACTGAGGTTTAAAAAAACGATAATATTGCTTTGTAATTTAGAAATAAGTAGTATTTTTGCAAAGTAATCTACTAACCCGATAGGGTAATAGATTTTTAAATCAAATTTAATTATTTTAATATGGAAAAAGAACTGAAAATAAATACGGTTGATTCTTTTAAAGAAAAGCTTTGGATTGGAATTCCTGTTGTTTTATTAGTAGGTTTATTATCTGTATTAATATACAATCATCACGCAGAATTTACGTGGGATGGATTTGTGAATGGTTTTAATGCAGAGTTTTTAGTGTTTTTAGCCATTGGAGTTTTTGCCCAATTGGTTGACGGAACTTTAGGAATGGGTTACGGAGCGACTTCGACTTCGTTTTTATTGGCTTATGGAGTTCCGCCGGTTGTGAGCAGTACAGCGGTTCACGTTTCGGAAATGTTTACAACGGGAGCATCGGCCCTTTCTCATCATAGATTCGGAAACATCAATAAAAAACTGGTAAAGCATTTATTGATTCCGGGAGTTTTAGGTTCAATTACTGGAGCTTACTTATTATCTGATGTAATCGACGGGGATGTTATTAAGCCTTTTATTGCGGTTTATATGATGATTTTGGCAATAGTTATTATCAGAAAGGCATTAAAAAAGAATATTTTAAAAAAGAAAACCAAAAGATTAGGCGCTTTAGCTGTTTTTGGAGGATTTATGGATTCTGTTGGAGGCGGAGGCTGGGGTCCAATCGTAACTTCGACTTTATTAGGAAGAGGAAGAAATCCGAGATATACTATTGGTTCGGTAAACGCAGCTGAGTTTGCGATTTCATTTGCAAGCGGAATCACATTCATGCTTTTTGGAGGAATCCATGGCTGGCAGGTGATCATCGGATTGATTTTAGGAGGAGTAGTTTCAGCGCCATTAGCAGCTTATTTAGTGAATAAAATCAAAAGAAAACCAATGATGGTTGCCGTTGGGATTCTAATTATATTATTGAGTTTAAAAACATTATCTAAATTATTGTAAAAGATAATTTTAGAAAGGAGAGATTTATGAGTGCGAGTATTGTACAAGAATTATTAGAGAAAACTGCAGCTTTTTCGCTTGACGAAACCTTAGTTTTTTTAGCAAAAGAATTTCCTGGAAAAGTAATTTTTTCGACTTCTTTTGGCCAGGAAGATCAGGTAATTACCGATTTTATTGCAAAAAGTAATACTGATATTAAGGTGTTTACTTTAGACACAGGGAGATTATTTCAGGAAACGTATGATGTTTTTCATAAAACATTAAAAAAATACAAAAGACCAATCGAAGTTTATTTCCCAGAAGCAGCTTCAGTAGAAAATCTGCTTCAGACGAAAGGACCAAACAGTTTTTATGATTCAGTTGAAAACAGAAAAGAATGCTGTTTTATTCGAAAAGTGGTTCCGTTACGAAAAGCCTTGGCAGGAAACTCAGTTTGGATTACAGGTTTAAGAGCAGAACAATCAGAAAACAGACATGATCTAAGTTTGTTTGAATACGATGGAAACTTCGAAATCATTAAATTCAATCCGTTATTAAAATGGACTTTAGAAGAAGTTGAGACATATCTTTCAGAAAACAATGTTCCTCAAAATGCATTGCATAAACAAGGTTTCGTAAGCATCGGATGTGCGCCTTGTACAAGAGCGATTTTTCCTGGAGAAGACATCAGAGCCGGAAGATGGTGGTGGGAATCAAGCCATAAAGAGTGTGGTTTGCATAGCGCTAAGAAAGAGTAGTTAGAGGCAAGAAGCAAGACTTTCTTTTAGAAAATAGATTATAGAATAAAGAATATAGATTTAAAGTTCCGGAGGAACGATTCATATTGTAGCGCCGGATTTTAATCCGGTGGAAATAGAAAAGGAATTTATATTTTATGGGTTTAACCCGATGAAGAATAAAGAATAGAATAAATAGCGGAAAGTTTTAGAGTAACTCACAACTTAAAACCTGAAACTTGAAACTAAAAAATATCAAACAAAAAAACAATGAGTTCAGTATTAAAAACAAACGCTTTAGAGAGTGAAGCGATATACATTTTCAGAGAAGTAATTTCACAGTTTGACAAACCGGTTTTACTTTTCTCAGGAGGAAAAGATTCTATCACATTGGTGCGTTTGGCGCAAAAAGCATTTTTCCCTGCTAAGATTCCGTTTCCTCTATTGCACGTTGATACGGGACATAATTTCCCTGAGACAATTGCTTTCAGAGATAAATTGGTAGAAGAATTAGGTTTAGAGTTGATCGTTCGTAATGTTCAGGATGCTATTGATGAAGGAAAAGTAGTTGAAGAAACTGGAAAATATTCTAGTAGAAACAGTTTGCAAACAACAACACTTTTAGATGCAATTGAAGAATTTAAGTTTGATGCTTGTATTGGTGGCGCTCGTCGTGATGAGGAAAAAGCAAGAGCAAAAGAACGTATTTTTTCTGTTCGTGATGATTTCGGACAATGGGACGAAAAAAATCAGAGACCTGAGTTGTTTGATATCTTAAATGGAAAAATTGAAAATGGTCAAAACGTTCGTGTTTTCCCAATTTCAAACTGGACAGAATTAGATGTTTGGAGTTATATCGAGAAAGAAAAAATCGAGATCCCGTCAATCTATTTCTCACATAAAAGAAAAGTTTTTTTGAGAGACGGTTTAATCTGGTCGCATTCTCCTTTTGTGTACCAAGAAGAAGACGAACAAATCGAAGAAAGAATTGTTCGCTTCAGAACCGTTGGAGATATGAGCTGTACAGCAGCAGTTGAATCTTACGCAGCAACAATCGAAGAAGTAGTTGGAGAAATCAGATCATCAACCATTTCTGAAAGAGGAGCCAGAATCGATGATAAACGTTCTGAAGCGGCGATGGAGAAAAGAAAACAACAAGGATACTTTTAATAATTGTTAATTATGAATTGTTAATTGTAAATGCAATTCAGAACGAAATTTAAAAGTAAAAATCAAGAAAACAAAAACATACAGATTTATAAGTTTCGAGAGAACATGAAACCTGAAACTTTAAACCTGAAACAAAAATATTAGAATGGACGTTTTAAAAATAGCAACAGCAGGAAGTGTAGATGACGGAAAAAGTACTTTGATCGGGAGATTATTGTACGATACAAAATCATTGACGACTGACAAAATAGAAGCAATCGAAAAAAGCAGTAAACAAAAAGGATATGATTATCTTGATTTTTCTTTGGCAACTGATGGATTAGTAGCAGAAAGAGAACAAGGAATTACGATTGATGTTGCACACATTTATTTTTCGACTGCAAAGAAAAGTTACATTATCGCCGATACTCCGGGGCACGTTGAATATACTAGAAACATGGTTACGGGAGCTTCCACTTCTCAGGTTTCTATCATTTTGATTGATGCGAGAAAAGGTGTAATTGAGCAAACATACCGTCACTTTTTTATCAATAATTTATTGAGAGTAAAAGAGGTAATCGTAGCCATTAATAAAATGGACTTAGTAGATTACTCAGAAGAAGTTTTCAATAAAATCAAAGCCGATTTTGAGGCATTAAACGCAAAAAGTACTTTCAAAGAACAAAACGTAAGTTACATTCCGTTAAGTGCAATCAACGGCGGAAACGTAGTCGACAAATCGGAGAATATGCCTTGGTATGAAGGACAAACTGTTTTAGAGCATTTGGAAGGATTGCATTCTCATGATGTTTACGAAGCAGGAAAAGCACGTTTCCCAGTTCAGACTGTGATTCGTCCAAAAACAGAAGAATACCACGATTTCAGAGGTTACGCAGGAAAATTATACGGAAACTCCATTAAAGTTGGAGATGCTGTAACAGTTCTTCCATCGTTAACAGAATCAAAAGTATCTAAAATTCACTTTTTTGATAAGCAATTTGATGAAGCTACAGCAGGTTCTTCAATTACAATCGAATTAGAAAATGATATCAATGTAACGAGAGGTGATATGATTGTAAAATCAGATGAGCTTCCAAAAATTGAAAAAGATATTACGACAACAGTTTGCTGGATGGACAGCAAAAAACTCGTTCCAGGAACAAAATACTTGGTACAACATAATACAAACAGAGTTTTAGCAAAAGTAGAAAGCATCAAAAATACTATTGCAACAGACTATTCAGGAACAACTCCGGCAACACAATTAGCAATTAACGAAATCGGAGAAGTGAGCATCAAATTAAGCAAACCGTTATATTTTGATCCGTACAACGAAAACAAATCAAACGGAGCTTTCATCTTAATTGATACAGCAACAAACACAACAGCAGGAGTAGGTTTCATTAGATAGTTGATGGTTTGTGGTTTTTAGTTGATAGTTCTGCTGTCAACAACCAACTATAAACAACCAACAATAAACTACAAACTAAAAAGAAATGGAAAGTTTTAGAACAGAAATAGAAAATCCGGTAGTTCAGAAGGAGATTATCGAATTAGAAAAAAAGATTCATTTATTCCGCGGAGGAAAAATTGATGATGAGCGTTTTCGTAGTCTTCGTTTAGCACGCGGAATCTACGGTCAGCGTCAGGAAGGCGTTCAGATGATTCGTATCAAATTGCCTTACGGAAAAGTAACCAGCGAGCAGTTAAGAAGAATTACAGAAGTGTCTGATGAATATTCTACAGGACGTTTGCATATTACAACACGTCAGGATATCCAGATTCACTATGTAAGTTTAGACAGAACTCCTGAGCTTTGGGCAGATTTGGCTAAAGACGATATCACGCTTCGTGAAGCTTGTGGAAACACCGTTAGAAATATCACAGGAAGCGAATTGGCTGGAGTTGATGTAAACGAACCATTTGATGTTTCGCCTTATGCACACGGACTTTTTCAATATTTGTTAAGAAACCCAATCTGTCAGGAAATGGGACGTAAGTTCAAAATTTCGTTCTCCTCTTCAGATGAAGATACTGCGTTGAGTTATTTACACGATTTAGGATTTATTCCGAAAATTAAAGACGGACAAAAAGGTTTTAAAATCATGTTTGGAGGAGGTTTAGGCTCTCAGCCGGCACATGCAGAATTACTTTCAGAGTTTGTTCCTGTAAACGAAATCATTCCAACAGCAGAAGGAATCATCCGTATTTTCGACAGATACGGAGAACGTGCTAAAAGAATGAAAGCGCGTATGAAATTCTTAATCAAAGAAATGGGGAAAGATGCTTTCCTTGATTTAGTTGAAAAAGAGAAAAAAGCCATCGCTTTTGAAACATACGAAATTGATACAACCGCTTTTGACGGACCAATTCCAGAGCCGTTATTAGAAGTTCCACAAGTTACAATCGAAGATACAGAAGCGTATGAAGCGTGGAAAAATTCGAATGTAATCAAACAGAAACAAGACGGTTATTATGCAATTGGAATCAAAGTTTTATTAGGAGATTTTTATACTGATAAAGCGAGATTATTAGCCGATTTAATTAAAAATTACGGAGCAAATGAATTACGTTTTTCATTGCGTCAAAATATTGTAATACGTCACATAAAAGAGGAGAATCTTCCTTTCTTTTATCAAGAATTAGCCAAACTTGACTTTGTTCAATTAGGATATAATTCAGTTGGAGATATTACGGCATGTCCGGGTACTGATACTTGTAATTTGGGGATTGCAAGTAGTACCGGTATTGCAGAAGAATTAGAAAGAGTTTTAAGTACAGAATATCCACAGTATTTAAACAACCGTGAAATCGAAATTAAAATTTCAGGCTGTATGAATGCCTGCGGACAACATAATATGTCTGCCATTGGATTTCAGGGAATGTCTATCAACTCAGGAAAACTGGTAGCTCCGGCTTTACAAGTTTTATTAGGTGGAGGAAGATTAGGAAACGGAGCAGGACGTTTTGCTGATAAAGTAATCAAAGTACCTAGCCGTAGAGGTCCGGATGCGTTGCGTACCATCTTAAATGATTTTGATGCCAACGGAAGCGGACAAAAATTCCTAGATTATTATGATACAAAAGGAGAAAAATATTTCTACGAAATCTTAAAACCGTATGCAGATGTAACCAATTTAACAGAAGCTGATTTTGTGGATTGGGGTAATGCAGACAATTACGTAAAAGCAGTTGGAGTTGGGGAATGTGCCGGAGTGGTGATCGATTTAGTAGCGACATTATTGTTTGAAGCTAAAGAAAAATTGATCCTGGCTCAGGAATCTTTCGACGAGAAAAAATGGTCAGATGCAATTTATCATGCTTACGCAGGATTTGTAAACGGTGCAAAAGCATTGTTGTTGGCAGAAAACCAAAAAACAAATCATCACGCAGGAATCGTTGATTTGTTTGACACTGTTTTCATCGAAACTAGTAAAATTGAATTGAATTCAACTTTTAAAGACTTGGTTTACCAAATCAATAAAAATGAACCATCAGAAGCTTTCGCTAAAGATTACATTGCACAAGCAACTGTTTTCTTTGACAAAATCGAAACTTTCAGAGCACAGGAATTAGCAAATGCATAATATAAAACCCAAAATAACTTTAGTCGGTGCAGGTCCGGGCGATCCCGATTTACTGACGCTCAAAGCTGTAAAAGCATTGGCTGAAGCAAATGTGGTTTTATACGATGCTTTGGCCAACGAAGAAATTCTGGATTATGCACCTAAAAGTGCCATCCGAATTTTTGTTGGAAAAAGAATCGGAAATCATGCTTACACGCAGGATCAAATCAATCAACTGATTGTAGATAATGCTTTGACTTACGGAAATGTAGTTCGATTAAAAGGTGGAGATCCATTCATTTTCGGAAGAGGCGGTGAAGAAGTTGATTTTGCAGAAAGTTTCGGAATTGAAACGATTGTAGTTCCGGGAATTTCATCAGTAGTTGCAGTTCCCGCAAGTCAGGGAATTTCAATTACAAAAAGAGGAGTTTCAGAAAGCTTTTGGGCGATTACGGGAACAGCATCGGATAGAAAATTATCTTCAGATGTAGCTTTGGCAGCACAATCATCTGCGACAGTGGTAATCTTGATGGGAATGCACAAATTGCCTCAAATAATCGATTTGTTTCAAAAAGAAGATAAAGGGAATTTACCCGTTGCGATCATCCAAAACGGAACAACACCTGAAGAAAAAGTAGGTGTTGGAACAGTAGATTCAGTTTTAGAAGTTGTAAAACAAAAAGAATTAGGTTCACCAGCGATTATTGTTCTTGGTGAAGTTGTCCGCGAAAGCAACAAATTAAAAGGATTTTACGAAGAATTTCTATCAAAAGAAATCGCAAGATAAAGTTCCGAAGAAACGGTTCATATTGTAGTGTCGGGTTTCAACCCGATGAGATAATAGAAAAAAGAATATAGAATATAGATTTTCAGTTCCGAAGGAACAATCCATATTGTAGCGCCGGATTTTAATCCGGCGAAAACGATAAACATTGCAATATTAGATTTTCCTAATGTTCAATAAAATCATCTAATTTTGTTTAGATGAAATTAAATTAAAATGGAACAAAACGAATTATATCCAATATTTCTAAAGCTTCACAATTTAAATGTATTGATTGTAGGCGGAGGAAATGTAGGTCTGGAAAAGCTTTCTTTCTTGCTTAAGTCAAGTCCGAATGCAAATGTTGAGGTAGTGGCAAAAGAATTTCATTTAGAAATAAAAGTTTTGGCCGAAAAACATCCTTCGATAACATTAACAAGATCGAAGTTTAAAAAGAAAATGCTCAAAAAGCGTCACATGGTAATTGCCTGTACAGACGATTTGAAAGTAAATAAAAAGGTTTACGATTTAGCAAGAAAACGCTATTTGATTTGCAATATCGCCGATACACCAGATTTATGCGATTATTATCTGGGCGGAATCGTAACAAAAGGGAATGTCAAAATCGCCATTTCAACCAACGGAAAATCGCCAACAACGGCAAAGAGATTGCGTGAGTTTTTTGAAGAAGTAATTCCGGAAGATATCAATCAAATGGTTGAGAATCTAAACGAATATCGAAAAACCTTAAAAGGCAATTTTGAAGATAAAGTAAAGAAGATGAACGAAATAACAGCTTCTTTGAAAAATAAAGAGTAAAAAATTCCGAAGGAACGAATTTATATTGTAGCGTCGGGTTTCAACCCGATTGATGAAATTTCAAAAGAAATGAATATTGATAAAAATCATTGTCAAAAGAATAAATTATTCGTTTCTTTGTATTATTAAGAATGATTATAAACAACAACCATAATGATTAAAACAGATATACTTATAATTGGAGCAGGCCCAACAGGTTTATTTGCCGTTTTTGAGGCAGGATTGTTAAAATTAAAATGCCACATTTTAGATGCGCTTCCACAGCCAGGAGGACAACTATCAGAGTTATATCCAAAAAAGCCAATTTATGATATTCCTGGATTCCCGGAAGTATTAGCCGGAGATTTAGTTGACGGATTAATGGAGCAAATCAAACAATTTGAGCCAGGATTTACTTTAGGAGAACGTGCTGAAACAGTTGAAAAGCAAGAAGACGGAACATTCATTGTAACATCAAACAAAGGAACTAAATTCCACGCGCCAGTTATCGCAATCGCTGGAGGTTTAGGAAGTTTTGAGCCTCGTAAACCACTTATCGAAGATATCGAGTTTTATGAAGATAAAGGAGTAAAATACTTCATTAAAAATCCTGAAAAATTCAGAGACAAAAGAGTTGTTATTGCAGGAGGAGGAGATTCAGCATTAGACTGGAGTATCTTCTTGGCAAATGTAGCTTCAGAAGTAACTTTAATCCACAGAAGAAACGAATTCAGAGGAGCTTTAGATTCTGTAGAAAAAGTACAGGAACTAAAATCAGCGGGAAAAATCAAATTAATCACGCCAGCAGAAGTTATCGGAATCAATGGTGCTGAGCATGTAGAATCATTAGATATCGAAGAAAACGGAGCACACCGTAAAATCGAATGCGATTATTTTATTCCACTTTTCGGATTAACACCAAAATTAGGTCCAATCGGCGACTGGGGATTAGAAATCGAGAAAAATGCAATCAAAGTAAACAATGCATTAGATTACCAAACTAACATTCCGGGAATCTTTGCTATTGGAGACGTAAACACATATCCAGGAAAATTAAAGTTAATCCTTTGCGGATTCCACGAAGCAACTTTAATGTGCCAGGCTGCATATTCAATCATCAATCCAGGTAAAAAATACGTATTGAAATACACAACAGTTTCTGGTGTAGACGGTTTTGATGGAACTCGTAAAGAAGCTCCAAAAGCGGTTGTTAAAGCGATTGTTTAATTATTAGGTGCTGAGGTTCTAAGGGACTAAGGCGCTAAGGTTTTTTATATACAAGGCTCAAACTAAAAGTTTGAGCTTTATTTTTTTTAGAAAACACATAAAAACATAGCTAGTGGTTTCAACCACTGGAACGCAACGAATAGACCTATCGGATTACCGCAACATATAAACATAACGCATAATCACAATACGTTTCCCGCGGTTGAAACCGCGGGCTATGTTTGAAAAACAGAAACTAAAAAACCTTAGCACCTAAGTCCCTCAGCACCTTACAAAAAAAACATTTGCAAATCGAATTGCCATTTCATACCTTTGCACTGTTCTTAAAATTATTGTCAGTTATCACGAAAGGCGGAGGGATAGACCCAATGAAACCTTAGCAACCCTTTATCATAAAGAAGGTGCTAAATTCTACTTTATACGACATTTTCCAGTATTAAAGATAGATAACACAAATACATTACAAGTATTTCTCAAAACTTTTCTCGATAACATATAATATTTACTGAAACAGATTCAGTAGAAGGAGCGAATCATTGGCGCATTTTTGCATTCAATAGTTCCCGCTTTTCGTTGCAATCTTTTGTTTTTTAAAGAAAAAAACAAAAGGATTTCCACTTCAATCGGGGCTAATGAGCCAGCAATAGTGAGTTTTTGGAATTAAAATGAAAAAAATATTCGAAGTAAACCTAACAGGTTTTTAAAACCTGTTAGGTTTAAACTTCTAAATCATAATAAAAAAAACTTAGCATCTTAGAACCTTAGCGTCTTAGCAGCTAAAACAAAAAAACATGGCAATAACAATACAAGAAGCAATAAAAAAAAATATCCTAATCCTTGACGGAGCAATGGGAACAATGTTGCAACGCTATAATTTCTCCGAAGAAGATTTCAGAGGAGAGCGTTTCAAAGATTTTCCGCATCCGTTAAAAGGAAACAACGATTTACTATCCCTAACACAACCACAAGCAATCCGCGATGTACATGCCGCTTATTTTGAAGCTGGTGCTGACATCGTAGAAACCAACACCTTCTCAGGAACGACAATCGGTATGGCCGATTATCACATGGAAGATTTGGTTTACGAGTTAAACTACGAATCGGCAAAACTTGCACGCGAGGTTGCCGATGAGTTTACCGCAAAGAATCCGGAGAAACCACGTTTCGTTGCCGGTTCAATCGGACCGACAAACCGTACAGCAAGTATGTCACCAGACGTAAACGATCCAGGTTACCGAGCCGTAACGTTTGACGATTTACGAATTGCATACAAACAACAAGCAGAAGCTTTAATGGACGGTGGCTGTGATTTGCTTTTAGTAGAAACGATTTTCGATACTTTAAACGCAAAAGCGGCGCTTTTTGCAATCGAAGAAGTAAAAGAAGAACGTAATCTTGATATTCCAATCATGGTTTCAGGAACGATTACAGATGCTTCAGGAAGAACACTTTCTGGACAAACTGTTGAAGCGTTTTTGATTTCAGTTTCGCATATTCCGTTGTTAAGTGTAGGATTCAATTGCGCTCTTGGAGCCGATTTGTTGAAACCGTATTTGAAAACATTAGCACATAATACGAGCTTTAATGTTTCGGCACATCCAAACGCAGGATTGCCAAACGCTTTCGGACAATATGATGAAACGCCAGAACAGACACAAGCATTCATTAAAGAATATTTAGAAGACAATTTAATCAATATCATCGGTGGCTGTTGCGGAACAACTCCAGATCATATTCGATTAATGGCTGAAGTTGCGAAAGATTATAAACCGAGAGTTGCTCCGGTTTTTGAATAATTTATAAAATTTTGTGCAGATAAAAATTATGCTAAAAGCAAGTAAAATTCTTTTGATTTTTATTTTACTTAATTTTTGTTCTTGTGATAAATTAGATACAAGAGAACTGATTGTTAAAAACAGCTCTGATAAAATAATATATAGCATTCTATCCGAAAATGATAGTATGAATGATTCAGGCTTTTATTATGAATATCAAGATAATTTTAATGAAAGTAAAAGAGGAGATTATGATGCTCCGTTTGTTTTCGAGGAAATCATGAGAGGAAAAATGATTGCTAATAGTGATAGACCAAGATATTGGGATAATTATTTTCAAAAATTAGAAGATAAAAAAGCAAGGTTATTTATTGTAGAAAAGGATAGTGTGGATAAATATGGTTGGAAAACAATATTTGCTAAAAATATTTACAGTAAAAAATATTTTATCACTCTTGAAAAATTGGATAGCCTTAACTGGCAAATTGAATATAAAGGGGGATATTTGAGAGAATCAAAGAGAATGAATTTCTTATGAAACCGAGTTTGCGTGAGGGATAGAAGTGAAAAGCCCACAGCCTGACGAAGGAAGAGCGAGGACTTGTAACGGATAGCCCGACCCGGAGGGACACGCCAAAAAGATTAAAAAGATTATAGGTTTAAAGACCTAAAAAAATATAGAATAAAAAACTTAGAACCTTAGCATCTTAGGATCTCAGTAACTTTAAAAAGAAATGACAGAAAAAAGAAGAGACCTTGTATTATCAGGATTAGAACCGTTGATTATTACGCCTGAAAGTGTTTTCGTAAATGTTGGTGAGCGTACAAACGTAACAGGTTCAAGAAAATTCCTAAGATTAATCAAGGAAGAGAAATATGACGAGGCGCTTGATATTGCAAGACAGCAGGTAGAAGGTGGAGCACAAATCATCGATATTAATATGGATGAAGGAATGCTTGATGGGGTTACGGCAATGACTAAATTTTTGAATTTAATTGCTGCAGAACCAGACATTTCGAGAGTGCCAATTATGATCGACAGTTCGAAATGGGAAATCATTGAAGCAGGTCTTAAAGTAGTACAAGGAAAAAGCGTTGTAAACTCGATTTCGTTAAAAGAAGGAGAAGAAGCCTTTATTCACCACGCCAAATTAATCAAACGTTACGGAGCGGCGGCTATTGTAATGGCTTTCGACGAAGTCGGTCAGGCCGATAATTATGATCGTAGAGTGGAGATTTGTGCGCGTTCGTACGATATTTTGGTGAACAAAGTAAATTTCCCCCCGCAGGATATTATTTTCGATTTGAATATTTTCCCAGTTGCAACGGGAATGGAAGAGCATAGATTGAACGCATTGGATTTCTTTAGAGGAACAAAATGGGTTCGTGAGAATCTTCCTCATGCACATATTAGCGGTGGAGTAAGTAACGTTTCGTTCTCTTTTAGAGGAAACGATACTGTTCGTGAAGCGATGCACTCAGTATTTTTATACCACGCGATTAAAAACGGAATGACGATGGGAATCGTAAACCCAGAAATGTTGACGATTTATGATGATATTCCGAAAGATTTATTAGAATACGTTGAAGACGTAATTTTAGATAGACGAGATGATGCTACTGAACGACTTTTGGATTTTGCAGACAGTGTAAAAGGCGAAGCAAAAAGCGATGAAAAAACGATTCAGGAATGGCGTTTTGGAACTGTTCAGGAGCGTATTACACATTCATTGGTAAAAGGAATTGATGCTTTTATTGAAGAAGATGTCGAAGAAGCACGTTTGGCAGCAACAAAACCAATTGAAGTTATCGAGATTAACTTAATGGCCGGAATGAATGTAGTTGGAGATTTATTCGGAAGCGGAAAAATGTTCTTGCCTCAGGTAGTAAAATCGGCTCGTGTAATGAAAAAAGCCGTGGCTTATTTATTGCCTTTTATCGAAGCTAGCAAACAAGCTGGTGATAAACAAGGAAACGGAAAAATCCTGATGGCGACTGTAAAAGGTGACGTTCACGATATTGGTAAAAACATCGTTTCGGTAGTTTTGGCTTGTAATAACTACGAGATTGTAGACTTAGGAGTAATGGTTCCTCCGGAAAAAATTATTTCGGCTGCAATTGAGCACAATGTTGATATCATCGGATTAAGCGGACTGATTACGCCTTCGCTTGACGAAATGGTTTATCTGGCCAAAGAATTAGACAAACAAGATATTAAAATCCCGATTATGATTGGTGGGGCAACTACTTCGCGTGCGCATACGGCCGTGAAAATTGCACCTCAGTACAGAGAAACTGTAATTCACGTAAACGATGCTTCGAGAGCTGTGACGGTTGCAGGAAACTTGTTAGATCATAATAGAAAAATATACGCTGCAGATATTCGTGCAGAATACGATTCGTTTAGAGAAACGTTCTTAAATCGTTCGAGAGACAAAAACTTCCTGACGATTGAAGATGCCCGTAAAAACAAATTACCGTTGGATTGGAGTGAATATACTCCAGTTAAACCAAAAGTAATTGGTGCACAAACTATCGAAGTAGAATTAGATGTTTTGGTTCCGTATATTGACTGGACGCCATTTTTCCAGACTTGGGAATTGTACGGAAAATATCCAGCAATTTTAACCGATGAGGTTGTGGGTAAAGAAGCAACTTCTGTTTTTAACGATGCTCAGGCGATGCTGAAAGTTATTTTGGCTGAGAAAAAACTAAAAGCAAAAGGTATTTACGGAATTTTCCCTGCGAATCAGGTAAATGACGATGATATCGAATTGCGCGATGAAAACGGAAAAGTATTAGAGAAATTCTTAACGCTTCGTCAGCAGTCGCAAAAAACAAAAGGTGCTCCAAATATCGCTTTGGCCGATTTTATTCTGCCAAAAGACAGCGGCGTAACCGATTATATGGGGGCTTTCTGTGTAACAACTGGTTTTGGTGTTGACGAATGGGCAGCGGAATATGAAAAGAATTTAGACGATTATAATTCGATTATGGTGAAAGCGCTTGCCGATCGTTTTGCTGAGGCTTTCGCCGAATATCTTCACGAGAGAGTACGTAAAGATTTCTGGGGTTATGACAGCGAAGAATCTTTAACCAACGAAGAATTGATTAAAGAAAATTATAAAGGAATTCGTCCTGCTCCAGGTTATCCGGCTTGTCCAGATCACTTGGAGAAACCAACGATTTGGAAACTTTTGGATGTTGAAAAACAAATTGGAGTGAAACTAACAGAAAGTATGGCAATGTGGCCGGCTTCATCGGTTTCAGGATATTATTTTGGAAATCCGAAAAGCCGCTATTTCGGACTCGGAAAAATAAAAGAAGATCAGGTTACAGATTACGCCAAACGCCGAAATGTACCGCTTGATTACGCAATGAAATGGTTAAACCCTAATATAGCAGATTAAATTAGTCAAAAGTCAAAAGTCTTAAAGTCCGAAAGGAAAGACTTTCGACTTTCGACTTTCAAACTTTAAGACTTAAAATGAAAGTAACAGAACATATAGAAAACGCCAAAGGAAAAACATTATTCTCATTTGAAATTATTCCGCCTCAAAAGGGGAAAAGCATTCAGGAATTATACGATAATATTGATCCGTTAATGGAGTTTAAACCACCATTTATTGATGTAACGACTTCGCGTGAAGAGTACATTTATATCGATCGCGGTAACGGACTTTTGGACAAAAAACTGACTCGTATGCGTCCGGGAACGCTTGGAATCTGTGCTTCTATAAAACATAAATATAATGTTGATACGGTTCCGCATTTGCTTTGTGGTGGTTTTACCAAAGAAGAAACGGAATACATGCTTGTTGATTGTCATTATTTAGGAATCAACAATGTAATGGCACTTCGCGGAGACGCTATGAAAGACGAGCAGTCTTTTACACCAAAAGCTGGCGGTAATCATTATGCAATTGATTTGGTGAAACAAATCAACGATTTGAATTGCGGAAAATATCTCCATGAAGTAATGGATGCTGACAACAAAGCCGATTTTTGTATTGGAGTTGCGGGTTATCCTGAAAAACATTTAGAATCTCCTTCTTTACAATCAGATTTAAAAAGATTAAAAGAAAAAGTTGACGCGGGAGCTGATTACGTAGTAACACAAATGTTTTTTGATAATTCGAAATATTTTGCTTTCGTAGAAAAAGCAAGAGAAATGGGCATCACAATTCCGATTATTCCTGGAATTAAACCAATTGCTGTTCAAAGACATTTACAAGTTTTACCGCAGATTTTCAGAATCGATTTACCAGAAGATTTAATCGATGCTGTAGATAAATGCAAAAATAACGCTGAAATCAAACAAGTCGGAATCGAATGGGCGATTCAGCAATCATTAGAATTAAAGGCCGCTGGAGTTCCATTTTTACACTATTATTCAATGGGTAAATCTGAGAATATTCGCCAGATTGCAAGTCAGGTTTTTTAAGGTCTTTGTGAGGAACTTTGTCAAAGTTTTAAACTTTGACAAAGTTGTAGAGAACTAAGAAGGTGGTCTTGGAATTTGGACCCGAGCGTAAGCGAATTGGCGAAGCAATTTTTAAATTTTGGAATTTAACTTTTACAGTCATGAAACAAGAAGAATTACAAGCCATAGCTTCACAATTAAAACATCCAAAAGGAGAAAAAGGAATCGAAATGGCTAATATGATGAACGAAACGAACATCAATATGACCAAACATTCGATTCAGAATTTAAATATTTCAAACGGAAATAGAATTTTGGAATTAGGTCACGGAAACGCAGGCCACCTAGAATTTCTGTTTGAACAAGCCGAAAAACTAAAATATTACGGACTCGAAATGTCGGAACTAATGTTTCAGGAAGCGCGCCAGATCAATCGAAATTTTGTTTCTCAAAAGCAAGCTTTCTTTTCGCTTTATGACGGAAACGCAGTTCCGTTTGAAGATGAATCATTCGATAAGATATTTACTGTCAATACGATTTATTTCTGGCAAAAGCCTGAAGAATTAGTTTCAGAAATCTACAGGGTTTTAAAGTCAGGCGGTAATTTCTGTTTGACATTTGCGGAAGAAGATTTCATGAAAACACTGCCTTTTACTCAATTCGAATTTGAATTGTACAGCACTCAAAAAGCGCAGGAATTGGTTAAAAAATCAGATTTTAAAATCGTTTATACAGAAACACAGACAGAACAAGTAAAAAGTAAAACCGGCGAATTGGTTGACAGGGCTTTTACTACTATTGTTTTGGAGAAATAAATGAAATTTTTAAACACATAGAAACATAGATTTTTTAATTTTAACTGAGAAGAATTAAAAGAAAAACAAATTTTTCAGACATAGTCTATGTTTATTTAAAGAAATGAAATGCCTTTATGGACAAAGAGAACTATGTTTCTATGTGTTTGAAAATATAAAGCTTGCTGAATTCTAAATCCTTTTATCATTATGGAAGTTAAAAAAATCAATTTTTTGCAGAGTTACAGCAGTATTTTATGGCTTTTGGGCGGTATTATAATCGGAAGTATTTTCGGATTGGTATTCGGAGAAGATGTTTTGATCATAAAACCGTTGGGTGACATTTTTCTAAATTTGCTTTTTACTGCCATTATTCCGCTTATTTTTTTCACGATTGGATCTTCGGTTGCGAATCTGGAAAGAACAGAAAAGCTAGGAAAACTATTTGTCATAATGGTGTTGGTTTTTCTCGCTACCATTTTGATTTCGGCCATTGTGATGATTTGTGCTGTTTATTTTTTTCCAATTCATGAAGATATAGCGATTGCCAAAGTACCGTTTGAAGAAGTAGCTTCAGGATCGGCAGGAGATCAAATTGCAAAATTGCTTACAGCCAATGATTTCTTCGAATTATTGTCTCGAAAAAGTATGCTGGCCTTAATTATTTTCTCTTTTTTAGTTGGTTTTGCCACATTACAATCAGGAGAAAAAGGAAAGGCTTTCAAGAGTTTTCTAGACTCAGGAAACGAGGTCATGAAGCAGCTTTTGAACATCATCATGAAATTTGCACCAATTGGTTTAGGAGCTTACTTTGCCTATCAGGTTGGTGTTTTTGGCCCGCAATTGTTGGGAGTTTATGCAAAACCAATGGCCGTTTATTATGCAGCCTGTGTGTTTTATTTCTTTGTCTTTTTCAGTTTGTATGCACTTGTTGCTGGCGGAAAAAGAGCTTTTAAAGTTTTTTGGAGCAACAATATAATGCCTTCTTTAACAGCAGTAGGAACTTGCAGCAGTATCGCAACGATTCCTGCCAATTTAGCGGCAGCAGAAAAAATGGGAATTCCAGCACATGTTAGAAACCTAGTTATTCCACTTGGAGCGCCTTTGCATAAAGACGGTTCGAGCATGTCATCTATCTTAAAAATAACTTTTTTGTTTGCCATGTTTGGTAAAGATTTTTCAGATCCGATGACAATTCTTTTGGCACTCGGAATTACAGTTATCGTTTCGATTGTAGAAGGAGGAATCCCAAACGGAGGTTATATTGGAGAAATTCTGGCCATAACAGTTTATGGTTTTCCAATGGAACAGGCACTTCCGGTCGCTATGATTCTGGGAACTTTGGTAGATCCGATTGCTACTTTATTAAATGCAAATGGAGATGTAATCTGTTCGATGATGGTTTCTAGATTCTCCGAAAAGACAAAGTGGTAGCAGTTCCTTAAAACACTCAAATTTTTATTAATCTTTCTCATCCGCGCAATCTGCGCGACATAACTAATACAATAAACTTATGAATTCAATATTACAACACGATCTAAACAATTTCGAAAATATCTTAGAAAAAGCCAAACAGCAGGGAATTGACTTTTTAAAAAATTTAGAAAATATTCCAACTTCAAATAAAAATACAATCGATCCAAAACGTAGTTTAAATGAACTTGGATTGGGTTCTGTACAAGCTTTAAAAGAATTTAATGAAAGATTGTCGCCTTTATTAGTTTCATCACCAGGACCGCGTTATTGGGGATTTGTTACGGGAGGATCAACACCTGCTTCTATTGTAGGCGACTGGCTGGCATCGGTTTACGATCAAAATACACAGTCTGTAACTTCGCAGGGCGGAAATTCAGCCTTAATAGAATTTGAAACCATCAATTTACTATTGCAATTATTAGAACTTCCGGATTCATTTTTGGGCGGATTTGTTACGGGTGCAACAATGTCGAATTTTACAACTTTAGGTGTTGCCAGACAATGGTTTGGAAAACAGTTTGGGAAAGATTTTGCTAAAAACGGAATTTCAGAAACCATCAATGTTTTAACCGCAACTCCTCATTCTTCTTCTGTAAAATCATTGTCGATGTTAGGAATCGGGAGTCAGAATTATACGGTTGTAAAAACTATTGAAGGAAATCGCGAAGCTTTGGATTTGGCCGATTTAGAAGAAAAAATAAAAGGCTTAAACGGAAAACCTTTTATACTGATCTCGAGTGCCGGAACGGTAAATACTGCCGATTTTGATGATTTTGAAGCCATTTTAAAACTAAAAGAAAAATACAATTTCTGGTGGCATATTGACGGTGCTTTTGGTGGTTTTGCAGCAGTTTCAGAAAAATACAAACATTTCGTAAAAGGCTGGGAAGGAGCGGACAGTATTACAATTGATTGTCATAAATGGCTGAATGTTCCTTACGAAAGTGCTTTTTATTTAATTAAAAAAGAACATATCAATTTGCAGATTGAAACGTTCCAGAATTCGAATGCTCCGTATTTAGGAAATCCGCTGGAGAATTTTAATTATTTAAATGTTGTTCCGGAAAATTCACGCCGTTTAAGAGCTTTACCGGTTTGGTTTTCTTTGGTAGCTTACGGAAAAGAAGGCTTTTGTGATATTATTGAAAAAAGTACATCACTGGCGCTACATTTTGGAAATAAACTTATTGAAAACAGATATTTTGAACTTCTGGCTCCAATCCGCTTAAATAATGTTTGTTTTACCTTAAAGGGAAATGAAAATCAGGATAAAGTAAATGTATTTTTAACTAAACTAAATGATACCGGAAAAGTTTTTATGACACCAACATTTTATGAAAATAAAAAAGGAATCAGAGCTTCATTTGTAAACTGGCGAACTACAGAAGATGATATTAGCATTGTAATCGAAGAAATGAAAACAATTCTTGACGATTTAGATCTATAAATAAAAGAGCCTGCTAAGACTGGCAGGCTCTCTTTTCAAAAAAAATAAAAAACAAAAAAACAAGTTTCAAGGAATGAAATTAAATTCTATATGTTATAAGGCTAACACAATAATGTAACTAGCAATTGAATTTTTAGTTTGTGTTGGCAAATATAGTATTATTTAAAACAAGTCTAAATAAAAATAAATAAAAGTTGTATATAAAATATCACTTTTTAGCCGTGAGGAGATAATATTATGAATAAGAGAAGAAAAATTTAAAAAAGGAAAGCCAATTTATTTCGAATAATAAATTGGCTTTCTTTATAAATCTGAGATTGTAAACTAAAAAACTACTTCGTAATTTCTCTAAAAACAGCTTCTAGGTTTTTATTTTTCTGATTTAATTGTAAAGTTTTTAAACCATTTTCGTTTGCAAAGTCAAAAATGGCTGGGCGCATGTCTTTGTCAGTAATAAAAGTCAATTCCCAGGTCATGTCATGTGTATTTATATATGAAGAAATGTTTTCTAATTTGGCCAAAAGCTGTTCTTCTACCTTATAATCAAACTCAACCTCAATAACTTGCTCTTTGTCTGCAGAAACTAAATGATCTAATTTGTTGTCGGCAACAATTTGCCCTTTGTCAATAATTATGACACGATCGCAGATTGCTTCAACTTCCTGCATAATATGTGTTGATAAAAAAATGGTTTTATCTTTACCGATATTTTTGATTACATTTCTAATTTCCATTAACTGATTCGGATCCAGACCTGTAGTTGGTTCATCCAAAATCAAAACATCAGGATTGTGCAATAAAGCATTGGCAAGCCCAACACGCTGACGGTATCCTTTTGATAGCTGACTGATTTTTTTATGGCTTTCCGGTGTCAGTCCTGTCAGTTGAATTACTTCTTCAATTCTTGACTTTTGAACATTATAAACATCGGCATTAAAAGCCAAATACTCACGAACATACAAATCTAAATACAACGGGTTATGCTCTGGTAAATATCCTATCGACTGCTGTACTGCTTTTGCATTTGTCATGACATCGTGGCCATTTACAAGGGCAGAACCGCTGTCGGCAAGTAAATAAGTGGTCAAAATTTTCATTAAAGTAGATTTTCCAGCTCCGTTTGGACCAAGAAATCCAACTATTTCTCCTTTTTCAATTTTAAAAGAAATTTCATTTAAAGCTTTTTGCTCTCCGTAACTTTTTGATATACTGTTTACTTCTATCGACATGATTTTTTATTTGCTACAAAAGTAAACAGAAATACTCTCGATTGCTAAAAATTATCTTTTAAAGTAATTATAAAAAAATTATAGAGCCCAGTATTCACGGCATTGTTATTGTTAAAGGAATGCTAAATTAAAATAAATCCCAAATTATGAAAAAAATTCTAGTGATGGCTGCTTTAGCTATCTGCAGTTTTGCAAACGCACAAAAAGGTACAATCTTAGTAGCAGGAAGCATCGGTTATTCTTCTGAAACACGTGATTATACAAATTCTGAAACTAAAAGTAACGAATTTTACTTTTCTCCAAAAGTAGGTTACCAATTTAATGATAACTGGACTGTAGGGGGCGAATTTACTGCAGCTTCTTCAAAAAATGATCAAGGAGTAAATGAGTACAAAACTAATGATTTTAAACTAGGAGCATTTGTACGTTATTCTGTGCCATTAAACCAAACTTTCTCTGTATTTGCTGATTTAGGAGCTGGTATCCAAAACAGAACAGAAAAAGATTATGTTGGACCAAACTACACAAAATACAAAGCAGACGGTATGTATGTAGGTATTACTCCAGCTCTTTTCATCAACATGAAAAAAGGTTTTGGTCTTAACTTCAGCATTGGTGGTTTAGGTTACGATACTTACAGCTATGACAACAATGGTCCGGATGTTAGTAACTTCTACTTCAACTTTGGACAAACATTTAACATTGGAATTTCTAAAAACTTCTAATCTTAAATTATATATTCAATTTCAGAAAGCATCCGCCATGGCGGATGCTTTTTTTTGTATAAAAATAATGCCAGCTAAAGTAAAGTCGAAACTAAATCATAACTAATTTTTGACTCCACCAAGCTGACATTAAAAAACAAAAATATATCTAAAAGAAACTATTAATTAACAGGATTTTCAACCGCTGCGCGCATTTCCTGAGCCGCTGCAACCATTTCGATTAATGCTTTTTTAGTTTCATCCCAATGGCGTGTTTTCAACCCGCAATCTGGATTTACCCATAACTGATCTACAGGAATTACAGCCGAAGCCTTTTCTAACAAACGAACCATTTCTGAGCTTGAAGGAACACGCGGAGAGTGAATGTCATAAACTCCAGGTCCAATTTCGTTTGGATATTTAAAGTTGGCAAAAGCATCCAGAAGTTCCATTTGCGAACGCGAGCATTCAATTGTAATAACATCGGCATCCATATCAGCAATGTTTTGAATAATGTCGTTAAATTCACTGTAACACATATGCGTGTGGATTTGTGTGTCATCATTAACACCACTTGCAGAAATACGGAACGCTTTTACAGCCCAGTCTAAATATTTCGCCCATTCTTCTTTTCTTAATGGTAAACCTTCGCGAATGGCAGGTTCATCAATTTGAATAATTTTGATTCCGGCTTTTTCTAAATCGACAACTTCATCACGAATGGCAAGAGCAATCTGTGTACAAGTTTCAGAACGAGGCTGATCGTTACGAACAAATGACCATTGCAAAATAGTTACTGGTCCCGTAAGCATTCCTTTTACCCATTTTGGAGTTAAAGACTGCGCATATTTCGACCATTTTACCGTCATAGGAGTTGGTCTCGAAACATCACCATAAATTACAGGAGGTTTTACACAGCGGCTTCCGTAACTTTGAACCCAGCCATTTTTTGTAAAAGTAAATCCGTCTAGTTGCTCACCAAAATATTCCACCATATCGTTTCTTTCGAATTCTCCGTGAACCAAAACATCAATTCCGGTTTCTTCCTGAAAACGAATCGTAGCTTCAGTTTCTTTTTCGATTAAATCATTGTATTGCTCCGCAGTTAATTCCCCTTTTTTGAACTTTGCTCTCCAGCTTCTCACTTCAGCAGTTTGAGGAAAAGATCCAATAGTTGTGGTTGGGAAAAGCGGTAGATTTAAGGCTTCAATCTGGCTTTTTCTTCTTGCAGCAAAAACACTTTTACGTTTATCGTCAGCAGCAGTAATTCCGGCTACACGAGCTTTAACTTCATTATTATGAATTAATTTTGAAGTTTTACGGTTTTCATTTGCAATAACATTTCTTTCGTAATCAACAGAGTTTTTAATGTCAACTTCACCGGAAGCGATTTGTTTTAAAAGAACAATTTCGTTGATTTTTTGTTTTGCAAAAGCCAGCCATTGTTTAATTTCCGGAGTAAGCGTCTGATCGTTTGTTTCTAAATCTAAATCGCACGGACTGTGAATTAGAGAACAAGACGGACCAATTAAAATTCGGTCTTTGCCTAAAGCATCAGTCGCTTTTTTGATTAATTCTAAAGATTTTTTGAAATCATTTTTCCAGATATTTCTTCCGTCAACAACTCCCAAAGAAAGATTTACGTTTGATGCCAGTTTTCCAGATTCTAAAATATCATTTAACTGAAGCGGACAGCGAACTAAATCTAAATGGAAAGTATCAACCGGCAATGCCAATGCTGTATCCAGATTTTCTCCAAAACAATCGAAATAGTTTGCTAAAATGATTTTTAGTTTTGGGAAACGTGTGTTGATTTCGTTGTACACTTTCGTGAAAACGTTTCTTTCTTTATCAGTTAAATTTAAAGCTAAGAAAGGTTCGTCAAGCTGAATATATTCTGCACCTTCCGCTTGTAATTTTTCTAAGATTTCGAAATAAACCGGCAATAACACATCAATAAGATCAATTCGGTTAAAACCTTCTTCTTTTTCTTTACCTAAAAGTAAATACGAAATTGGGCCTATTAAAACAGGTTTTGTAGCAATTCCTAAAGCATTTGCTTCTTTAAATTCGTTGATTACTTTTTCTGAAAACAATTCAAACTTTTGGTTTTTTGTGAATTCAGGAACGATGTAATGATAGTTTGTGTCGAACCATTTTGTCATTTCCATTGCCACAACATCCTGACCTTCTTTTTGCGCTCCTCTTGCCATAGCAAAATACAAATCAAGAGTAGAATTTGTTCTTGCCAGTTCGTGATAACGCTGCGGAATTGCGCCAACAGTCAGCGTTAAATCTAAAACCTGATCATAAAAAGAAAAGTCATTTGACGGAATTAAATCGACTCCGGCCTGCCATTGTAAATGCCAATTTCTCTGGCGAATTTCTTTTCCGGTTTCGATAAGTTCTGCTGCCGAAATTTTTCCAGCCCAATACAATTCGCTGGCTTTTTTTAATTCTCTGTTGCTCCCAATTCTCGGATAACCTAAATTATTTGTTTTCATTTTGATTTCAGTATTTTTTACTGAACAAATGTACTGTCTTAGATTTTATAACTTATATTTGGTGATTATTTCAGTAAAATGTGTTTTAAAAATATGATTTTAAAGATTTAATTACTGAGAAATGTATTAAAATGAACCTTTAGCCGTAAAAAAAACTATGGAAAACCTCGATAAAACCGATTTACAGATCTTAAAACACCTTCAGGAGAACTCAAATATCAACACAAAAGACCTGGCGAGTAAATTATTTCTTACTGTAACGCCTGTTTATGAGCGTATAAAAAGGCTGGAAAGAGACGGATTTATAACAAAGTATGTTGCATTGCTCGACAGAAAAAAAATGAATCGCGGAATGACGGTTTTTTGCAATGTTCGTTTAAAAGAACACGCCAAAAATGTAGGAAGCAATTTTGTAAAAGATATTGTAGCGCTTCCTGAAATTATAGAATGCTATAATATTGCGGGCGATTATGATTTTATGCTAAAAATTCTGGTACAGGATATGGCTAGTTATCAGGATTTTGTAATGAATAAATTATCGACAATAGAAAATATAGGAAATACAAACAGCATTTTTGTAATGGGAGAAATAAAATACAGTACGGCATTAGAATTTTAATCAATAGAAAAATCTTAAAATAAAATGTATTTTTGATCTTAGAATCCTCAAATCTAAAATCAATAATCTACAATCTAAAATAGTAAAATGAACTGGGAACAACTTTTATCATTAAAACGTCAGGGCGATACAAGCAAAAGATTACGTGTAGAACAAGACGATACACGATTAGGTTTTGAGGTCGATTATGACCGAATTATATTCTCTGCGGCATTTCGGTCTTTACAGGATAAAACCCAGGTAATTCCGCTTTCAAAAACAGATTTCGTACATACACGTTTAACACACAGTTTAGAAGTTTCGGTTGTAGGAAGATCTTTAGGACGTTTGGTTGGAAAAAAAATCATCGAAAAATATCCTTATTTAAAAGAAGTTCACGGTTATCACATGAATGATTTTGGAGCTATTGTTGCTGCAGCTTCATTGGCACATGATATCGGAAATCCGCCTTTTGGACATTCGGGAGAAAAAGCCATAGGAGAATATTTTTCAAGCGGAAAAGGGTTAAAATACAAAGATAAATTAACGGCAAAACAATGGCAGGATCTAATTGATTTTGAAGGTAATGCTAATGGTTTTTCAGTTTTAACCGGAAGTCGTCCGGGAATTGAAGGCGGACTTAGAATTTCGTACGCAACTTTAGGTGCTTTTATGAAATATCCAAAAGAAAGTCTTCCGAAAAAACCAACGAATAATATTGCCGATAAAAAATACGGTTTCTTCCAGTCAGACAAAACCTTTTTTCAGGAAGTTGCCGAAGATATGGGAATGATCTCAAATAAAGAAGATGGCGATATTGGTTTTGAAAGACATCCTTTGGCTTATTTGGTTGAAGCAGCTGATGATATTTGTTACACAATTATCGATTTTGAAGACGGAATAAATCTTGGTTTGGTTTCTGAAGATTATGCTCTGGAATATTTAATAAAACTGGTAAAAGATAATATTGGCGTTGCTAAATACAAATTGCTGGAAACAAAAGAAGACAGAATTAGTTATTTGCGTGCTCTGGCAATTGGAGCCTTAATCAACGATGCAGTTGATGTTTTTATTGAAAATGAAGAAGCAATTCTGGCCGGAAATTTCCCTTACGCTCTAACCGATAAAAGTAAATACAAAGCGCAGATGAATGATATTATCAACTTAAGCGTTGAAAAAATCTATCAGAGCCGAGAAGTTATCGAAAAAGAAATTGTGGGTTATCAAATCATCCAAACCTTATTGGATAAATTTATTACAGCATTTAATAATAAATACGAAGGAACTGCATCAAACTATGATAAATTAATCCTGAAAATGCTGCCGGAAAAACATCATTTAGAAAAAGGGAATCTTTATGAGCGTCTGCTTCATATCTGCCACTATGTTTCTCTTTTAACTGATGGAAATGCGTTGGAATTATATGAAATGATTCAGGGAAGAAAAAATAAGTAAGTTAAAAGTCATAAAGCCGAAAGTCTTAAAGTCAAAAGTTGAAAAGAATATTATTATGCAGTGCAAGTTTTATGTGATTCCAAAAAAAATCAATGAATCGATTTAACTCACTCAAGTTCTTAAATTTATGACTTTCAACTTTTGACTTTAAGACTTTCGGCTTAAGATTTTATTGAAAAGCATAAACTAAACCAACTCCAAGAACCTGGCGCAATTGTGCTCTTGGTCCGTCGTTTACCTGAGAAGTACTTCCGGTTACAGGATCAACAACATCTTTTTTAGTTTTAATATCGTCATCATAAACTAAATGTACTCCTATATTGGCCTTAACATAAGCATTTACAACAAGATCCAGACGCGTGTCGTAATCAACATCGACATTTCCGAAACGGTTTAAATAATCAGTATATAAACTTAATCTGTTTTCGTAAAAAACGTTTTTATAGATTTCGCTTTTCATATAGGCAGTAAAAAGAATACCAAATTCCGCTTTTACTTTTTGACCTTCTTCAATTAAAATTTGATTGTTTGGATCTAAAGGATCAGGTGCATAAACCGCTTTTTTAACACCAAAAGAACCTTGATTTGCCAAATATTGGTCTAATACCAAAGTAGTTTTTAATGTAATTGGAGAAAAGTAAAACGTTCTGTTTTTCTTTTTGTTTGAATTCTCTGCTCCGGCTCCAAGAAACACGTAAGCTGGCGCAAAAGGTTTGGAGATGGCAATATCACGGTTTGGATAATTGTAACCGTTTGTAAATTGTGTATTGAAATTAAACTTAGCAGAATAATACCAGTTTGAAATTGTATCTTTTCTAAAACCGTATGTAGAGTTTATTAAAAGAGCATCGTCTGTTTTTCGAAGTTCGGTTCCGTCTTGTTTATTTAAACCATATTTTACAATAAGTTCATTAACCCATTTATGATTTCCTTTTATAAAAGTTCGTCCGAATTCGCCTTTAAATAACCCTGAGATAGAACTTGTTCCCCCGGCACTCCAATTCACAAAAGCGATTTCTGAAATGTCAAAACCCAGCTGATTTTTTTTAGTCCAGTTTGATGGCGGTTTTGGTATTTGATTCGGGTCTAAAGTTGTTTGTATAATCTGTGCAAAGTTTTTTGAAGTACACAGTAACAACAGTAGTAAAAGAGTAGAACGTAATAATTTCATTAGGCTTATTTTTGTATTTTTGGTGTTGCAAAATAATTATTTTACACCGTTTGAAAAAAGTTTTATTAAAGATTTAACGTCAATTTCACACAATTGTTGTAACTGCAGCACGCTTCCATGCTCAATAAATTCATCAGGCACACCTAAAATTTCAATTTTATTCTTGAAATTATTTTCAGCAGCAAACTCCAAAACAGCACTTCCGAAACCTCCTTTTTTAGTCCCGTCTTCAATCGTAATTATGTTTTCAAAAGAGGAAAATGTATCTTTTAATAAATTGAAGTCTAGTGGTTTAATAGTTGGAAAGTGGTAATGTGCAATTGATTCTGAATTGGTACATTCGTTTAAAGCTTCAATAACATTGTTTCCAATTGTTCCTGTAGATAAAACAGCTGTTTTTGTGCCTTTTTTTAAACACTTTCCTTCTCCAATTTTAATTTTTTCATAATGTCCGAAATTTTCTACTTCCCAATTTGAAGTTACACCTCGTCCTCTCGGATATCGAATAGCAATTGGGTGGTCTAAACCTAATTGTGACGTATATAAAATATTTTGAAGTTCAATTTCGTTTAAAGGTGCATAAATAATCATATTTGGTATCGAACGTAAATATGCAATGTCAAAAACGCCATGATGTGTTGCGCCGTCTTCGCCGACCAATCCTGCACGATCTAAACAAAAAATAACACGTAAATTTTGTAGTGCCACGTCATGAATAACCTGATCGTAAGCGCGCTGTAAAAATGTCGAATAGATATTGCAGAACACAATCATGCCTTGAGTTGCCATTCCGGCGGCTAGCGTTACGGCATGCTGTTCTGCAATTCCAACATCAAAAGCGCGTTCCGGAAATTCATCCATCATAAATTTTAATGAACTTCCCGAGGGCATTGCAGGCGTAATACCGATTATTTTTTCATTCTTTTTGGCTAAATCTAAAATGGTCAAGCCAAAAACATCCTGATATTTAGGAGGAAGATTTTCTTCGGATTTTAAATGAATTTCTCCAGTCGAAGCATCAAATTTTCCAGGTGCATGATATTTTACCTGATTTTCTTCAGCTTGCTGTAAACCTTTTCCTTTTGTAGTTACAATATGAAGAAACTTTGGGCCTTTTATCTTTTTTAATCGGTTTAATTCTTTGATTAAAGTCGGAAAATCATATCCGTCAATTGGCCCTGAATAATCAAAATTCAGAGACTTTATAATATTATTCTGCTTCGGGTTTTTACCATTTTTAACAGCCGTGAGATATTTTTTTAAAGCACCAACACTTGGGTCAATCCCAATAGCGTTGTCGTTTAAAATTACCAGTATATTAGCATCAGTAACTCCGGCGTGATTTAAACCTTCAAAAGCCATTCCGCTGGCAATAGAAGCATCGCCGATAACTGCAATATGCTGTTTGTCAAAATCGCCTTTTAGTTTAGAAGCAATCGCCATTCCGAGTGCAGCAGAAATCGAAGTGGATGAATGTCCAACGCCAAAAGTGTCGTAAATACTTTCGCTTCTTTTCGGGAAACCAGAGATACCTCCAATCTGTCTGTTGGTATCAAAATTTTCTCTTCTTTCGGTCAGGATTTTATGTCCATACGCCTGATGTCCAACATCCCAAACCAATAAATCTTCTGGTGTATTAAAAACATAATGCAAAGCAATTGTAAGTTCTACAACGCCTAAACTTGCGCCTAAATGTCCTTCTTTTACAGAAACAATATCAATAATAAACTGACGCAATTCCTGCGCAACTTCGGTAAGCTGTTCTTGTTTTAAAAGACGTAAATCGGCTGGATTGTATATGTTAGAAAGTAAATCGCTTTTCATTTGTATGGTAAAAAGCAAATTTACGGTTTTAAATTTAATTTTCTTGCCGAGTCTACTTCAATAAAATAGGAACAGAATATTGCATTCTGACTTTTTTTCCGTTCGATTCACCCGGCTGCCATTTCGGGCATAAACTTAAAACTCTGATGATTTCTTTTTGTAGTGGTTCTTCAACAGCTGGCGAACATTCAAGAAAAGATATGCTGCCGTTTTTTTCTACTGCAAATGCAAGTGTGAAATTGAGTTTCCAATAGCTTACATCTTCCGGTTTTTTATATTCTTTCATGAAAAAATTATGGAATTGTTCTATTCCGCCAGGAAATTCAGCGTTAGAATTCAAAGGAGCTTTTGGTGCTGTTGAAACATCATCTTTTTTTATTTTATTAGGTTCTGAGGTTTTTTTCAGTGTAGATTCTTTAGATGATGTTGGTATAGTTTTTTTTAATTCAACTTTTAAAGAAGGCGACTGTGTTTGTTCTAATTTTTTTCTATTAATATTTTTATCTAAAGAATCTGATTTTGTTGTTGAAGTATCTGCGACAATTTTAAGACTCTTAATTTCTTGTTTTTTATCTTCTTTGTTTTGACAGCCGAAAAAAAATAGAGTTATAACCGCAGACAGCATTGGCAAAATCAATTTGCAGTTTATCTGAAGAGTTATATTATGTTTTATTTTCATTATTTAAATGTAATTGGTAAAATGAAAGTTGACCGTACAATTCGATTGTTTATTTTTCCAGGAATCCATTTTGGACCAGATTCTAAAACTTTAATGACTTCTGCTTCATTTGCTGATGATGTATTTTTCATTACCTTGAAATTGCTTAAAGTGCCATCTTTCTCTACAACAAACAAGATTGACATTTTTAACTGTTTTGAATCAGTATAATTTTTTGAAAAATAAGAATAGAATTTTTTCATTCCATCTTTTGGAGAGGGTACTATATCTAAATCATTTGAATTAAAAACGACATCATATTTCAAAGGTTTTTCAGTCATTACAAGTACTCCAGTTGTAAATCCTTTAGAAAGTTCTCCGACATATTTTGCTTATTTAGGTTCAAATTGATGTCCATAACATGCTGGAACAGTTTTATTTTCATCTTGATTTTTCTCTGTGTTCACAATTTCGACCTTATCGATTCTGTTTTTGTTTCCATCTTTGTCCGAACAGCTAAATAAAGTTGTTCCCATAGCAATAAATAAAGCGAGCAGAAACATTTTATGGTATTGTGTTTGCGTATGTAAAACCCGACTTGGAATTTGAATCGTGATGGTCTCTAGTTGCGAGTTTTTAAATCTCCCACAAACCCCTTCATTTTTATTTTGAGTAAAATAGTGCTGAATTTCTTCCGGAAGCATAGAAGTAAAATCAACAACCGTTTTAGAACAGCTCAAGCAGAAACGACCATTTTCATTTGGCGTCATTTTGTTCCAGTCTTCAAAGCATGGTTCAGGAATGCTGATTTTGTAATTTCTTTCCATATTCAAATTTCAAAATTTAAATGTAGTAAAAATAATGAGTAAAGTTTTATTTTTGCATCTATGGAAAATCCTTTTACTGACGAATATTTCATGAAAAAAGCTTTGCAGGAAGCAGAAGCGGCTTTTGAAAAAGGCGAAATTCCTGTTGGAGCTGTAATCGTTGTAGCAGATAAAGTTATTGCTAGAAGCCACAATTTGACCGAATTGCTAAATGATGTTACGGCTCATGCCGAAATGCAGTCTATTACCGCAGCGGCAAACTTTCTTGGTGGAAAATATTTAAAAGACTGTACGCTTTATGTAACACTCGAACCTTGCCAAATGTGTGCAGGCGCTTTGTATTGGAGTCAGATTTCTAAAATTGTTTTTGGTGCGCGAGATGAACAACGCGGTTTTATTAATATGGGAACAAAACTGCATCCTAAAACTACTGTTGTTTCTGGTGTAATGGCAAACGAAGCTGCCGATTTAATGAAACGTTTCTTTCTCGAAAGACGTAAATAATACTAAATAACATGACAGATTTTTCAGTAATAAAAAAGCTATTTCATATTGCAGAGCCAAATGGTTTTACAAACGATGAAATTCAAATTGTAAAAGATATCTTCGGACAGCTTCCTAACGTTTTTGTTGATTATTATGCTGAATTAGGTAAAATTCAAAACTTAAATCATACACAGGATTTGTTGATTGTTCCAGAACGTTTTCAACATTATAAAAACGATGATTATTTGATATTTTATTCTGAAAATCAAAAGGCATGTGTTTGGGGAATTCACAAAGAGGATTTATCAAAATCTAATCCTCCAGTTTACATGAGTTATGATGAAAAAGAATGGAATCTGGAAACAGAAACTTTGACAGATTTTTTCACTGCAATGGCGTATTTACAAGCAAGTTTCGCATTAGATTTTACTTGTGATACATTTTACGAAATCGAACCAAATGAATTAGATTTCATTACTCAGAATTTTTCAAATAAAGGAGTCTCTTTCAGGCAATGGGTTGAAGGAATAAAATTCTATGGAAATTATTCAGATGATGTAATTGTTGTCATAAACGGCAATCAAATGCATTATTCCTCAAATACCGAAGAACACTTTCTTGAGATGGATAAAGTGTTGTCAAAATTAGGTTCTGAGCTTTGAGAGTAATAATAAAACTTCAACAAAAGTTAAATAATGAATACTAGAGAATTTTCTTCTTAAAGAAACCGGAAAATATTTTACTTTTAACATAATTTAAATCTCATTTGCTGCTATCGCTTTTAACGGCAGGGCATTTAAATTGCTTAGTTTGTTAACCATTAACTCTAAATAAAAGTGAAAACAAAAGGTTTAGTTCTCGTATTTTTTGTGTTTTTTATTTTTCAATCCTGCGGCAGAAAATCAGCTGCGGATTTTAATTCTGATTTTTCATTATTCAAAGAGTACATAACCAGTTTTACGGGCGGAATCGTTTCTTCAGATTCTGATATTCGAGTTGTATTAGCTTTCGATAAAAATGATTGGAAACCCAATCAGGAATTAGACGATGATTTGTTTGATATTTCGCCAGGTGTTCACGGAAAAGTTGTAGCACTTTCTACGAATACAATAGCTTTTATTCCGGAGAAAAAATTAGTGCCGGGAACAGAATATCAGGTTACTTTAAACTTAGATAAACTAACTGCCATCCCAAAAGACAAAGAAAAAGAGCTTTCTAAATTCAATTTTACAGTAAAAACGGTAAAACAGGATTTTACTATCAATACAGGCGATATTCAGTCGTACAGCAAAGAATATCAATATTTAAACTGCGTATTAAAAACAGCAGATAATATTGATTTGGAAACGGCTCAAAAACTGGTTGAAGCCAAACACTATGGAAATAATCTTAAAATTAAATTTGAGAAAGTATCTGGTCCCGCAAAAGAATTCCGTTTTATAATCGACAGTATCCAGCGTCAGTCAGAAGCATCAAACTTGGAGATTATTTATGACGGAAGTGATTTTGATATTGATCAAAAAGGACAAATCGATTTCCCGATTACCAGTATAAATGAATTTAAAGTTATTAAAGTTGAAATTCCAGACGGAAACAACCAGCAGGTTTTAATCAATTTCTCTGAACCTTTAGAAAAAGGTCAGGATTTTGCCGGATTGGTTTCGATTCAAAATACTAAGAACTTGAAATTTTCTACACAAGGAAATTTACTTAAAGTATATTTTACCAATCAAAATGCGCCTAAAAAAGAAGAACCCGTAACAGTTGCTACAGAGGAACCTGCGGCTATTGCTGTAGATTCGGCTGCTGTTGTGGTTGATTCAGCCGCCGTTGCCGTAGATTCAGCTGCAGCAGTTGCAGAACAAGCCGTTGAATATGTGCCAGACGAAGAACCGGAACAAGTAGTAACGGGCGAATTATTGCTGGAAGTTTTTCAGGGAATAGAAAGTCAGTACGGTAAAAAGCTGGAGAACAATTATAGTGAGAAAATCTCTTTTGATCAGATCAAACCAAACATCCGTTTTGTGAAAAACGGAACGATTCTACCAAGTTCAAACAATTTAAAATTAAATTTCGAAGCAGTAAATCTGAGTGCCGTTGATGTAAAAGTGTATAAGATTTACAAGAATAATATTCTGCAATTTCTTCAATACAATGAATTAAACGGCGGACAAAACCTCAAAAAAGTAGCGCAGCCCATTGCCAAAACTACGTTGAATTTAAGGGAAAGCACTCTCGTAAATCTTTCTAAATGGAATACGTATGCTTTAGATTTATCTAAAATAATTAAGCCGGAACCTGGAGCGATTTACAGAGTTGAATTTGAATATAAAAAGAAATATTCGCTTTATAAATGTGAAACTTCAGAAGGTAATGATGATGAAACCGAGGAAGAAGAAGTTGATGAAAACGACGTAAACTACAGCGGAAACTCTTACGACGATTATTATTATGATGATTACGACTGGAGAGAAAGCCAAGATCCTTGTACGGGTTCTTACTATTACAATGCAAGAATTGCAACCAATATTTTAGCTTCAGATTTAGGAGTTATTGCTAAAAGAGGTGAAAATAAATCGTATTTATTTGCTGTAAATAATATCGTTACGACAGAACCAGTTTCAAATGCTAGAGTGGATTTATATAATTTTCAACAGCAAAAAATAGCAACAGAAGCAACAAGCAGTGAAGGTATTGCATCTTTCCAATTGGACAAATTCGCGTATTTCGCCATTGTAACTTTAGGCGATCAATCGACTTATGTGAAATTAGATGACGGACTTTCATTATCGGTGAGTAATTTCGATGTTGCTGGAGAAACTCTACAAAAAGGACTGAAAGGATTTATTTATGGAGAAAGAGGAGTTTGGCGTCCGGGAGATAATTTGTATTTGTCTTTCATTTTAAATGATGCAGCGAATAAACTTCCGAAATCGCATCCAATTAAATTTAGATTAAATGATCCAAATGGTAAAACAGTTTATCAAACGGTTCAAAAAACAAACGATTTAAATCATTATGCTTTTATAGTGCCAACAAATCAGGATGCGCCAACAGGAAACTGGGAAGCGATGGTGAGCGTTGGTGGAGCTAAATTCTATAAGAGTATTAAGATTGAAACGATCAAACCAAATCGTTTAAAAATCAAAAATACCTTTAGCAGAAAAACACTTTCAGCTTCTTATCCAAACACGGATAATCTTGAGGTAACATGGCTTCATGGTGCAATTGCCAAGAATTTGAATGTAGAAATGCAGGCTAAATTCTCTCAGCAAAGCACGACTTTTAAAGGTTATGAAAAATATACTTTTGATGATTTGGCACGTCAATTCAGTACAGAAGAAATCAATGTTTTCTCTGGAAAATTAAACGAAAACGGAAAAGCATCTGTGAACATTCAGCCAAGATTGCAAGGTCAGGCACCGGGAATGCTTCGCGCTTCATTCATTACAAAAGTATATGAAGAAGGCGGAGATTTTAGTACCGATGTTATGTCAACAACTTATTCTCCGTACAAAACGTATGTGGGATTAAAATCGCCGGAATTGAACAAATACAATATGCTTGAAACGAGAACAAACAATCGTTTTGAAATCGTTACGGTAGATGAAAACGGAAGGCCAAAATCTGTTAGAAATCTGGAAGTCAGAATTTATAAAGTTGACTGGAGATGGTGGTGGGATTCTTCAAGTGATAATTTATCAAATTACAACTCGTCGAATGCGACAACTTCATATAAAACATTTGTCATCAATACGGATTCCAACGGAAAAGGAAGTTTTCAATTTGCTTTGACAGACGAAGAGTGGGGGCGTTACTTAATTCGTGTTGAAGATGGAGAAAGCGGGCATGCAACTTCTTTAACCGTAAATATCGACTGGCCAATTTGGTCCGGAAAAACGCGTAACAGAGATGCTTCAACCGCAAATATGTTAGTTTTTTCTACCGATAAAAAGAATTATGCCGTTGGAGAAAAAGCACAGATTTCTTTCCCTTCAAGTGAAGGCGGACGTGCTTTAATTTCTGTAGAAAACGGTTCAAGAGTAGTGCAGACTATTTGGGCTGAGACTAAAAAAGGAGAAACTAAAGTTGAGGTTCCAATTACAGGAGCAATGGCGCCAAATGTATATTTCAATATTACATTATTACAGCCTCACGCTTCTACTAAAAACGATTCGCCAATTCGTATGTACGGAATTGTGCCAATCGAAGTGGTTGATAAAAATACCATTTTGGCACCAACTCTAAATATGCCAGATGTATTAAGACCAGAACAGCCATTTACAGTAAAAGTGGGGGAGAAATCTGGTAAAGAAATGACTTATACAATCGCTGTTGTAGATGAAGGTCTTTTGGATTTAACTCGTTTTAAAACGCCAAATGCTTGGGATAGTTTCTATGTTCGCGAAGCTTTAGGAGTAAAAACCTGGGACGTTTACGATGATGTAATTGGTGCTTACGGCGGAAAAATAAACCAGATTTTCAGTATTGGTGGTGATCAGGATTTAGGAGGCGGAAAAGCTAAAAAAGCCAACCGTTTTAAACCTGTAGTGCTGTATTACGGGCCATTTAAATTAGGAAAAGGCGAAACAAAATCACATCAGTTAAAACTGCCAAAATATATTGGATCAGTTCGAACAATGGTGGTGGCTGGAGATGCCAATACAAGCGCTTACGGAAGCGTTGAGAAAGCAACTCAGGTTAAGAGTCCGTTGATGGTTTTAGCTTCATTGCCAAGAAAAATTTCACCATCAGAAAAAGTGACATTGCCTGTGACGGTTTTTGCAACTGAAAATAAGATTAAAAACGTAACAATTCAGGTAAAAACAAGTAACGGATTGAAAGTTGCAGGAAGTGCGGTTCAAAAATTAAATTTTGCACAGCCCGATGAAAAAATGGCGTATTTCAATTTAGTTGTTGGTTCTGCGACTGGAATTGCAAAAGTTCAGGTAATTGCAACATCTGGAAGCGAGAAATCGGTTTATGATGTTGAAATCGACATGACGAACCCGAATCCGGTTACAAGTACATTTACCGATGTTGTTTTAGCACCAAATAGCACTAAAACAATTTCTTGGAAAACATTTGGAATTGCAGGAAGCAACAAAGCAAGATTGGAAGTTTCTTCAATGCCATCAATGAATCTAAATGGAAGATTACAATTTTTGATTCAGTACCCTCACGGTTGTGTAGAGCAGACTACTTCATCTGTTTTCCCACAATTGTATTTGGGAGATGTGGCTGATATTGATGCTAAACGTAAAGACTTAATTCAAAAAAATATTGCGGCTGGAATTCAGAGATTGGGTAATTTCCAGTTATCAAATGGAGGAATGCCGTACTGGCAAGGAAATGCAATTGCAGACGATTGGGGAACTTCGTATGCAGGACATTTCTTGATCGAAGCAGAGAAAAAAGGATATGTACTGCCAATTAATTTCAAATCAAAATGGTTAAGTTATCAGCAAAAAGAAGCAAAACAATGGCGTTTTGAACCAAAATACGGAAATGATTTAGCGCAAGCATATCGTTTATACACTTTAGCATTAGCAGGAAATGCAGATTTATCGTCAATGAACAGATTGAGAGAAACAAAAGGTATTTCAAATGAAAGTATGCTTCGTTTGGCAGCTGCTTATGTTTTGGCAGGACAAAAATCGGCTGGACAGAGTTTGTTTTTAAGAACAAGTATTGACGGAAGTTCAGATGAATATAGCTATTACTATTACGGTTCAAGCGAAAGAAATAGAGCGATGGCTCTGGAAACTATGCTTCTTTTGGACCAGAAACAAAAAGCTTTTGTAACAGCGACAAAATTGGCGAAAGAGATGTCTGCAAATCAATGGATGAGCACGCAGACAACAGCTTACTGTCTATACGCAATGTCAAAATTTGCGGTAAGCAATGGTCCAAAAGGAATCAATGTCCAGTTTAGTAAAAACGGGAAAGGAGAAACTATAAATACGGGTAAATCGGTTGCTGATCGCAGTCTGTCTGTTGCTTCTGGAACAAACAGCATTACACTGAAAAACAATAAAGCGAATACGGTTTATGTTCGTGTACTGAATACGGGAATATTGCCAATCGGACAAGAAAATGCGGTGCAAATTGATGTTACGGCTTCTATTGTTTTCAAAAATAGAAAAGGAAGCATAATTAATGTTTCGAGAATCAATCAGGGAACTGAATTTATTGCTGAGGTTACGATTAAAAACCAAAGAGGAGAGAGTGTTCAAAATGTGGCTTTATCGCAAATTCTGCCTTCAGGATTCGAAATTGTAAATACCCGTTTCACAGATTACGGAGATGCTGTAAATAATATTGCAGATTATATCGATATTCGTGACGACAGAACAAATTTCTATTTCGGAATGAAAGCGAGAGAAACCAAAGTTTTCCGAATTCTGCTAAACGCATCGTATTTAGGAAATTATTATTTACCTGGATTACAATGTGAGGCTATGTATGATAATACGTTCTTAGCCAGAACAAAAGGATTCTGGGTTGAGGTTGTGAAGTAAAGTTGTTAGCCACGAATTCACGAATTAATTTGTAATAATTTAAATTCGTGAATTCATGACGAATGAAAAAATCCTTTTAATCCGCGTAATCTGTGTCATAAAAACTTTGTGAGCTTTGAGAAAAAGTCTCCCGCAGATTTTGCAGATCAAGCGGATAAAATAAATCTGCTCAATCTGCCGAATTTGCGATAGAAAAACTTTGCGAACTTTGCGTAAATCTTTGCGTCTTTGCGGTGAAAAAAAATAAGTATTGAAAAATAAAATGAAAGCGTTTTTCCAACGCATTATAAATTGGATTAAAAAAAACAAAATAAAATCAGCAATTGCATTTCTGCTCTTGCTGATTTACTATTTTTCGATACCCCGAACTTTATTCAAAGAACCATACTCTACGGTAATAGAAAGCAAAGAAGGAGAACTTCTTGGAGCTAAAATTGCGCGTGATGGACAATGGCGTTTTCCTGCACAAGACAGCGTTCCAGATAAATTTAAGAAATGCATTGTGTATTTTGAAGATGAGTATTTCTATAAACATCCCGGTTTCAATCCTGGTGCGATGATAAATGCTTTTAAACAAAATAGAAAAGCAGGAAAAGTAGTCAGAGGAGGAAGTACGCTGACGCAACAAGTAATCAGACTTTCCCGAAAAGGAAAAAATAGAACCTATTTCGAAAAATTAATAGAAATTATTCTCGCTACAAGATTAGAATTAGGATATTCTAAAAATGAAATTCTTGAAATGTATGCAGCACATGCGCCATTTGGAGGGAATGTTGTTGGATTAGAAATGGCTTCATGGCGTTACTTTGGCGTACAATCCAATCAATTATCTTGGGCGGAAAATGCAGTTTTAGCTGTTTTGCCGAATGCGCCTAGCTTGATTTATCCGGGGAAAAATCAAATAAAACTACTTAATAAAAGAAACCGACTTTTGCTAAAACTACATCAGGAAGGCATAATCGACAAGCAGACGTATGAACTTTCGATAGAAGAACCTTTGCCTCAAAAACCGTATGATCTTCCGCAGATTGCGCCTCATTTATTGCAGAGAGTGGCAAAAGATGAAGAAGGAACCAGAGTAAAAACAACAATTGATTATGCTTTGCAAAATCGTGTTAATCAAATTGCTAGATATTATTACAATCAGTATAAGCAGAACGAAGTTCATAATCTGGCGATTTTGGTAATTGATGTTCAGAGCAGAAATGTAATGAGTTATGTTGGAAATTCTCCAGCTGATGAAGATCACCAAAAAGATGTTGATATTATTGATGCGCCAAGGAGTACAGGAAGTATCCTGAAACCGCTTTTGTATGGCGCAATGTTGGATGACGGGGAATTATTGCCGAATACTTTAGTGGCCGATATTCCAACGCAGATTTCAGGATATACACCTCAGAATTTTAATCTTACATTTGATGGTGCAGTACCCGCACATCGTGCATTGTCACGTTCATTGAATATTCCTGCTGTGCTGATGTTACAGGAATTTAGTGTAAACAAATTTTATGAAGAACTTCAAAAATTCAAGTTAAAGAATATTAATAAAACGCCAGATCATTATGGTTTGTCACTTATTTTGGGCGGTGCCGAAAGTAATTTATGGGATTTATGCCGAACGTACGCAAATCTTTCGTCTACGGTCAATTATTATACTAAAAATAACAGTAAATATCGAACAAACGAATTTACAGAACTCAACTATAAAAACGATTTTAAGCCCGATTTTGGATCCGAAACCGATCAAAAGAATATTCTGGGTGCAGGATCAATTTGGTTGACGTACAACGCAATGGAAGAAGTCAACAGACCCGAAGGAGACGAAGCTTGGAAGTTTTACGACAGTTCGCTAAAAATTGCATGGAAAACAGGAACAAGTTTTGGAAATCGTGATGCTTGGGCAATAGGAACCAATTCGCGATATGTGGTTGGAATTTGGGTAGGAAATGCAACAGGAGAGGGAAGACCAACCTTGACGGGAGTAACCAGCGCGGCGCCAATTTTGTTTGATGTTTTTAATTTACTGCCAAGACAAAGATGGTTTGATACACCCTATAATGATTTGGCCGAAGTTGAGGTTTGCCGATTAAGCGGATATTTAGCAAAAGATAATTGTCCGAAAATCAAGCAGTGGGTTACTAAAAAAGGAAAATCGACTAAAGTTTGTCCGTATCACAGAACAATTCATTTAGATAAAACAGAGCAATTCCAGGTAAACAGCAGTTGTGAGAGTGTCGATAATATTGTTACTAAAAACTGGTTTGTACTGCCTCCGGTTATGGCGTGGTATTACAAAAGCCAGCATATAGAATATCTGCCGCTGCCTCCATTTAAAGAAGGCTGTGAAGGAACCCAGACCACAACAATGGATTTTATTTATCCAAAGGCGAATAGTAAAATCTATTTGACGAAAGATTTCAATAGTAATGTCCAGCCCGTGATTTTAAAAGTAGCATATTCTGAAAGGGATAAAGAATTATTTTGGTATGTAGATGATGTTTATAAAGCAACAACAAAAACATTTCATGAATTGCCAATAACTCCGACAACAGGAGTACATTATATCACTGTTGTAGATGCTAGCGGAAATGAAATTAGAAGAAAAATTGAAATTGTGAGAGAATAAATTTTTTTCCGCCACGAATTCACGAATTAATTTTTATAATAATTCGTGAATTCGTGGCGGAAAAAAATAGCGAAAAAAAAGCCACAAAAAAACCGCCAGTCTTTCGAAAGGCGGTTTTATGTTTTTTATTCTGAAATAACATTTCCTTTGTTGTCGTAGAAATGGTATTCTAAATACGTGTAAGCGTCACGAGGTATGATTTTCACCCATTTCTTATGTTCAAAAAACCATTTTGAACGTAATGATGGAAAACCTTTGCTGAGGTATGCAGCCACAAAAGGATGTGTGTTAAGCACAACTTTTTTGTGGGTTTTTAAAAGTCTTTCTAAATCAGCGGTGATCTTGTCAATTATTAATATTGGTGCTTCAATTTCACCATTATGTTTATTAGGATCTTCCTCTCTGGTTTTGATATTAACTTCTGGTCTTACGCGCTGTCTTGTAATCTGGACCAAACCAAATTTACTTGGCGGTAATATTTTATGTTTTGCTTTATCGTCGCTCATTTCTTCTCGCAAGAAGTCGAACAAAACTTTCCTGTTTTCTGGATTAGACATATCGATAAAATCAACTACGATAATTCCGCCCATATCACGCAGACGAAGCTGTCTTGCGATTTCTGCAGCGGCAATCATATTTACTTCCATGGCAGTGTCTTCCTGGTTGGTTGCTTTATTCGAACGGTTTCCGCTGTTTACGTCTATAACGTGAAGAGCTTCAGTGTGTTCTATAATAAGATAAGCACCTTTACTCATCGAAACAGTTCGGCCAAAAGAAGTTTTGATTTGTCTCTCTATATTGTATTTCTCGAAAATTGGAGTATCATTTGATTGATAAAACTTGACAATTGATTGTTTTGAAGGTGCAATTTCCTGCAGATATTCCTTCGTTTGGTGGTACAACTCTTCATCATCTATTTGAATACCGCTGAAGGTATCATTAAATACATCTCTCAATATCGAAGAAGCTCTGTTAAGCTCTCCTAATACTTTTGATGGATGATGAGCAGTTGGTAATTTTTTACACATTGCAGACCATCTGCCAAGCAGGTTCTGCAAATCTTTTTCTAATTCGGCTACGTTTTTGCCTTCGGCTACTGTACGAACAATAACACCAAATCCTTTAGGTTTGATCGATAGAACAAGTTTTTTTAGACGATCCTTTTCTTTTTTGTCTTCTATTTTTTGAGAAATAGAAACACGGTCAGAAAAAGGAACTAGAACAATAAATCTTCCGGCAAGAGAAAGCTCAGCACTTATTCTTGGACCTTTGGTCGATATAGGTTCTTTAACTACTTGAACTAAAACAGATTGATTGGCACTTAAAATATCAGTAATGATGCCATCTTTGTCAATCTCTTTTTCAAACTGAAAGGTTTTTAGGGAGAAATCTTTTATTTTACCTGCGCTTACAAGTTTTATGAATTTCAGCTGAGAAGCTAAGTTTGGACCCAAATCGTGATAATGTAAAAAGGCATCTTTTTCGAAACCTACATTTACAAAAGCAGCATTAAGTCCTGCAACTGGTTTTCTAATTTTGGCAATAAAAATATCACCCACCTGAAAGTTACTTTTCTCTTCTTCTTTGTGTAATTCAATTAGTTTTCCATCTTTTAATAAGGCAAAATCTACGGCATCAGAACTAGATCTAATGATTAATTCTTTATTCACACTGTAAATTTTTATCCGTGAATTGGTTGTCGGTTGTTTGTTGATAGTTGTTGGTAAAAGAACCAAAAACCAAAAACCAAAAACCATCAACTTCTACAAGGATGGATTAAACAATATTTTAACAGGTATTTACCCGGTGAAAGAAGATTAGTAGAGAATAGAGTAGTAGAGAATAGATTTTTTTCGTCTATTTTCTGTTTCTTTTCTCTTTTTATCTTTTTTCAATTTCAATGAACTTTTAAAAAGAAAAAAGTAGTTTAAAACTACTTTTTCTTTTTGTGGCGGTTAGCTCTCGCTCTTTTCTTACGTTTGTGAGTAGCTACCTTATGTCTCTTTCTTTTTTTACCACTTGGCATATCGTGTCAGATTTTTATGTTAATTAATATTATTTTGCTTCGTTGTTAGTTTTAACTCCTTCTACAAATACTTTTGCAGGTTTAAACGCAGGGATGTTGTGTGCTGGGATTTTAATTGTAGTGTTTTTTGAAATGTTTCTACCAGTTTTTTCAGCTCTGGTTTTTACAATAAAACTACCGAAACCTCTTAGGTAAACATTGTCTCCTGTTTCTAAAGAAGTTTTAACTTCTTCCATAAAAGTTTCTACTGTTGCTTGAACATCTCCTTTTTCAAGACCTAATTTCTCTGAAATTTTCGCTACGATATCTGCTTTCGTCATTTTCTTTCCTATTTTATTTATAAATGGTGTACTATTTTTTTGAGTTTGCAAATATAGGAATTAAAAAAATAATTAATCAAGCTAATTCGTTAAATTTTAATTACATAAACATTTACTTTTGCATTTTAAGGATTTGGCAATGGATTTTCATAACACACTGATAAAATGGTATTTACAAAATAAACGCGATCTTCCATGGCGAAAAACTACCGATCCGTACCGAATTTGGCTCTCAGAAATTATGTTGCAGCAAACAAGAGTTGTGCAGGGAATGCCTTACTTTTTTGCTTTTACGGAGGAATTTCCTACTGTTTTTGATCTTGCAAATGCCTCAGAAGAACAAGTTTTAAAACTTTGGCAGGGACTTGGTTATTATTCGCGTGCGCGAAATCTTCATAAAACAGCAAAATTTGTGGCTGAAAATTTAAACGGAAGTTTTCCTCCTTCGTATAAAGAACTTTTAAAATTAAAAGGTGTTGGAGAATATACCGCAGCGGCAATTGCCTCTTTCTCTTATAATGAAGTAGTTCCGGTTGTAGACGGAAATGTATTTCGTGTACTTTCACGGTATTTTGATATTGAATCGGATATTATGCTTCCGGCGACAAAAAAAGAATTTGCAAAATTAGCTTTTGAATTAATGCCAAAAGACAATCCTGCAGTTTTTAATCAGGCAATTATGGAATTTGGAGCACTGCAATGTGTCCCTAAAAATCCAAATTGTTCAATTTGTGTTTTTAACGACAGTTGTTTGGCATTACAAAAGAAGAAAGTTGATTCTCTGCCTGTAAAATCTAAAAAGGTAAAAATTACCAATCGCTTTTTTAATTATCTTATTTTAGAAGATTCTCTGGAAAACACTTTGATACAAAAAAGAACGGCAAAAGGAATCTGGCACAATTTATATGAATTTCCTCTTTTGGAAACAAGTGAAATTGTAGACTTTGATTACGTTTCAAAAGAAATAACAAAAAATATATTTTCTACTTATAATATAATAGGTATAGAAGAATGCAGTGAGGCGACCGTAATTCATAAACTTTCGCACCAACATCTTCATATTCAATTTTGGAAAATAAAAATTAGCAACGTGCTTGAAAATGGAATTGATTTGAAAACTTTAAAAACTTTTCCTTTTCCAATTGTAATTTATAATTTTATAGAAAAGCAAGAAATAAATTGCTAAAAAAATGTATCTTTGATAGAAATACCACTATTAATTATGAACGGAACATTAAATAAGGTTATGCTTATTGGTCATTTGGGCGATGATGTAAAAATGCATTATTTTGATGGAGGGAACTGTATAGGGCGCTTTCAGCTGGCTACAAATGAAGTTTATATTAATAAAACGACCAATGAAAAAATAACATCTACAGAGTGGCATAATTTGGTTGTGCGTAACAAAGCCGCCGAAATTTGCGAAAAATACCTTTCTAAAGGTGATAAAATATATGTTGAAGGACGTATTAAATCAAGGCAGTGGCAGGCTGAAGATGGTACGACAAAATATACAACAGAAATTCAGGTAACAGAATTTACTTTTCTGACTACCAAAAAAGAAACTGCAAATCACAGACAAAGCCATGAGCAGGAAGCAGCAAAAAGTACTAACTTTGATGCTCCAAACGAAGGCCTGCCAATAAATGATTTGCCTTTTTGATTGTTTAACTAATCTTATATAATTTGGACCCGGAGCCCAGTTTACTCTTTTCTGATTTTTTAGACACCAATTTAATAATTGGTTTTGTCGGAATATTTATTTTGCTGTTTCTTTCGGCAATAGTTTCAGGTGCCGAAGTTGCACTTTTTTCTCTGTCTCAAAAAGATATTGATGATACGCTTCAGGAAAACCTCTCAAAAGGAAAAATTATTTCAGATCTTTTAGACAAACCCAAAAAACTTTTAGCAACTCTGTTAGTCGCCAATAATTTTTTAAATATTGGAGTCGTAATTTTATTTTCTTTTATAGGAAGAAATATTTTTGCAGGTGTTGAATCTCCTGTTTTGAAATTTATTTTAGAAGTAATTGTCGTTACGTTTCTCATTTTATTATTTGGAGAAGTGCTGCCAAAAGTTTACGCAAGCCGAAACAATATAAAATTTGCCAAACGTTTCGCTTATTCAATTTCTATTTTGGATAAATTACTCTCGCCAATAAGTTTGCCAATGCGCAGTGTTACTTTATATTTGCACAATAAATTAGGGAAACAAAAAAATAATTTTTCGATAAATCAGCTTTCTCAGGCTTTAGAATTGACAGATTCTGAAGGAACATCAACTGAGGAACAAAAAATTCTGGAAGGAATTGTTTCTTTTGGAAATACAGATACCAAGCAGGTTATGAGTCCGAGGATTGATATATTTGCTCTCGAAATAACAGAATCATTTTCGGCAATTTATCCTAAAATAATCGAAAAAGGATTTTCGAGAATTCCGGTTTACAGAGATAATATTGATCAGATAGAAGGCGTTTTATTTGTAAAAGATCTGCTTCCGCATATCGACAAAGACGAATTCGACTGGGCATCTTTAATAAGAGAAGCATTTTTTGTTCCTGAGAATAAAAAACTGGATAATTTATTAAAAGATTTCCAAAGCCTAAAAAGTCATTTGGCCATTGTAGTCGATGAATATGGCGGAACTTCCGGATTGGTTTCTTTAGAAGATATTATTGAAGAAATTGTCGGAGATATAAGCGACGAATTTGACGATGAAAATTTGAATTTCTCTCAAATTGACGAAAAGAATTTTCTTTTTGAAGGAAAAATAAACCTGAAGGATTTCTACAGAATTGTTGATGTTGATGAAGATATATTTGAATCGCATAAAGGAGAAGCCGAAACGCTTGCCGGATTTATTTTGGAAATCTTGGGTAATTTCCCTAAAAAAGATCAAAAAGTAGCTTTTGAAAACTGTGTTTTTACAATAGAAACCGTTGATAAAAAGCGTATAAAACAAATAAAAGTAACAATAGAATAAATGTTTAAAAGAATAATTTCGGCAGCGGTAATTTTATTAACCTTGACAGTTGTAAGCTGTAAAGACGAAGTATTGCCAAAACCTGCAAGTTTCCTTAGATTAGACTATCCGGAAGCGAAATATGTCAATTTTGAAAATACATGTCCGTTTACTTTTGAGATGAATGAGGATGCAATAATAAAAGGTGAGAAAGAATGCGGATTTGCAATTACGTACCCAAAAATGAAAGCCACAATTTATTTGACGTATAAACCCGTTCACGGAGATATCGAAAAATTGTTGAAAGATGCTCAAAAACTGACTTACGAACACGTAATTAAAGCTGATGATATTTTAGAACAGCCGTATTTAAACCCTCAAAAGAAAGTTTACGGAATGTTTTATCAAGTTGACGGAAACGCGGCTACAAACTCTCAGTTTTACGTTACAGACAGCACAAAACATTTTATTGCAGGATCGGTTTATTTTTATGCAAAACCAAATTTTGATTCGATAATGCCGGCAGCAAGTTATATCAAAAATGATATGCAGCGTTTAATGGAAACATTGAAATGGAAATAAATTAAAAAAGGCGTTCAATTGAACGCCTTTTTTAATTTATAAACCTTGTAAACCTAAGATTTAAAATTCGAAACTTTATATGTTTTTCCGTCTCCCGTTTCCTGAACAACTCTTGTTAAAGATTCAGAATTTTGTACCGTTTTATCGAATGTTACAGTCGCTAATTTTTTATCAAAATCTACAGTAGCTTTTTGTACGCCATCTAAATTTGATAATTCTTTTTCGATAGTTTTAGCACATCCAACTGCACAAGTCATTCCTTCGATATTGAAACTTGCCGTTTGTACATTTTCTGCAGCAATTGCTTTCTTTTCTTTCGCAGTTGTTTCTAATGGTTTTATGTTGGCTAAGTTTTTATCTTCTTCTTTTTTACAGCTCACAAATACTAAACCTGCGATTGCCAATGAAGCTATGATTTTAGTAAATTTCATTATATATGATTTTAATTGAGTAATTACATTTTGTTACAAAATTAATAAAAAACGAGAGGTCAGTTCATAAAAATAGTACAAATTTGCAGTAAAATAGATTTTATGGATGCAAAACAATTAAAGTGGGCTTACTTACTGGTATTGTCTCTAATTTGGGGAAGTTCTTTTATTTTAATTAAAAGAGGATTAGTTGGTTTAACAGCGATTCAGGTTGGTTCGTTCAGAATTATTTTTGCAGCACTTTTTTTATTGATTGTTGGTTTTAAAAGTTTAAAAAAGATTTCACGCCGTCAATGGAAATTTGTTGCGTTGACTTCTTTTTTTGGAACATTTATTCCGGCTTATCTTTTTGCCATTGCCGAAACTGAAGTTGACAGTTCAATTGTAGCCATTTTAAATTCACTAACACCTTTAAACACATTGGTTTTGGGAATTCTTATTTTTGGAATTCAGTTTCAAAAACGACAAGTTTTGGGTGTTTTTATTGGTTTGGTCGGATGTTTACTTTTGGTTTTAAGCGGCGCATCGGCGCATCCCGGACAAAACTATTATTATGTTGGATTGGTTGTAATTGCAACTCTTTGTTATGCCATAAATGTTAATTTGATTAAAAGATATCTTCCTGATTTGAATTCGGTAAGTATTACAACAGGAAATTTTACTGTTTTATTAGTTCCGGCTCTGATTATTTTAAGTATAACAGATATCTCTCAGAAACTGACTTTTGAAGCAACACAGCATTCTATTTTCTTTGTAATGATTTTAGGTATTTTAGGAACCGGAATTGCCAATATTCTTTTCTTCAAATTAATCCAGATTTCATCTCCGGTTTTTGCAACATCAGTAACGTATTTAATTCCAATTGTTGCCTTTTTCTGGGGATTATTAGATAATGAAATGCTGACGCCAATTCAGTTTTTTGGTGCTTTTATTATTTTGATTGGAGTTTATTTATCGGCTAAGAAGTGATTTGGAGTTATGAGTTATGAGTTAGTTTGTCACTCTGAGCTTAGTCGAAAGGCTTGTGAACCAGGACCGGGCTTCGACTACGCTCAGCATGACAAAAAAGAACGTAATTAAAAAAAAGCTTTGTCAAAGTTTTAAACTTTGACAAAGCCTGTAAAAAAACTTTGTTACTTTGAGCCTTTGTTGCTTTGAACCTTTTAAAGAAAATCTGCCTCAGAAACTCCTTCATTAATCTTAATTTCAGACATTTTGATATCCAGTTCAAAACCAACATTCTGAACTAAATTAAAAGGAACTTTTACACCTTTTACTTCTCTATAATCATTGAAATTAGTTATTTGTGTAACTGATTTTCCATCTTGTTGACGGATTTTTGATTTGGCTACTTTTAATCCTGATTTGACATCATAATAATGAATTGTATTGCCGTCTTTTATTGCATAAGCATCGCTTCCGTTAATTGGTTCAATACCTTCTACTTTAAGATCAGTCCTTTTAACTAGCTGTAATTCTTCAAAAGGAGCGGCGTTTGCTTTCATTTCTTTAAGATCGTCACCTTCAAGGTTTTTACGTTTTCCTTGCTGTTCAATGTAAGCGCCTTTGTCATTGACAACCTGTTTCATTAAATTCATAGTTCCCATAGAAAGCGAAACCATCATTTTACCTTTGGAATCTAATTTTGAAGTAAAAGTCAATGGAGTAGGAGCTTGCGGAACTGTTGTAGATCCGTTCATGTAAAGGGTTTTTACGGCAGTTACGGCTTTTTCTCCGCCAATAGCTTTGATATAATTTTCGAAAACAGATTTTGCTGTAACATCAGTTGGTGCATTTTTTTTAACGGCTGGTTTTTCAATTGGATTTCCGTATTTGTCAAAATAATAAATAGGAATTTGAAGTTTTTCCAGACCAGGAATCACATCAGAACCTTTTCCAACAATAACAATTCGCATATTGTCAAGCAAGAAATATTTGTTTGCAACACGATAAATATCGTCGGCTGTTACATTATTAATTGTCTGAATATATTTTTCGTAAAAATCAGCCGGAAGTTTTTCAGTTTCAATGTTTAAAGCATAACGGGCAACGGCCTGAGGTTTTTCGACCTGCATTACAAATCGGCCGATATAGCCTGCTTTTACATTTCTTAAAACTTCTGGATCAACTCTTTCTGTGCGAACTCTTTTAATCTCTTTTATAAACTGAACAACTGCGCTGTCTGTAACTGTATTTCGAACAGCAGATGAAGCTTTAAATTTAGTTACATATTTTCCAGCTCCAATACTCGAATTTGCACCATACGTCCATGCGTGCTGTTCTCTCAAATTCATGTTTAAATAACTGTTGAAGTCACCTCCTAAAATTTGATTTGCGATAACGGCTGGGAAAAAATCAGGGTCACTCATTTTTAAATTTACAGTGTTTACCAAAGAAATTTCAGACTGAACAGCATTTGGAACATCTACAAAATCAATTTGAAGTTTAGAAGGATTTTCCGGATTTGGATATGTGTTTTTTGGAGCAGCTTGTTTTTTCCATCCGTTAAAAAGTTTCTCAACCGCAGCTTTTGTTTCTTTAAATTTCACATCGCCAATAACCACTAAATAAGCATTTTCCGGAACGAAATAAGTTGCATAATTTTTTTGAACATCTTCGAGCGTAACATTTTTCACGGTTTCTTCAGAAAGATATTCGCCGTTTGGATGGTTTCTTCCAAAGGCTAAAACATCAACAACACGGTTTGCAATTGCCGGAACGCTTTTTTCATCGGCTTTAAGACCTTCAAGTAATTTTGCTTTTTCTTTATCAAATTCAGTTTGGGTGAAATTGGGTTGTAAAGCACCTTCTGCCAAAAGTTCTAAAACTCGTCCGGAATATTTTGATAATGAACTTGCAAAAGCGCCTTGTGATGTAAAGTTTATATTGGCCCCGTAAAAATCAATTTCTTCGTTAAAGGCTTCTTTTGAGGTCTTTTTGGTTCCGTTACCAATTAAACTGGTTGTCAATTCATCAACTCCTTTTTTGTTTCCTTCTGTAAAAGGCGCATTGTCTAGAGTAAGATTGAAACTTACGCGAGGCAGTTTATGATTTTCTACAATTAATACCTTCATGCCATTTGCTAATACAAAGGTTTGAGGTTTTTTTATGTTTACTACCGGTGGATTTCCTGGTTTTGGTTGTGGACGGTCTTGTGCTTGCATAATTCCAGTTAGGAATAAAAAGATTAAAAAAGTATGTAGATTTTTCATGATTCGATATTCTTAGTTTTGAGACTTTTGTGTCGGAATATAATCTAAAATTAAGCGTTGGTTTGGATTTAGGTATTTCTTGGCAGTCTCTCTAATTTCTTCTCTTGTTATAGAGTGATAAATATCAATTTCAGTGTTAATTAAATTTACATCTCCATAAAGTAAATAATACGAAGCCAGATTTTCTGCAATTCCTTCGACGCTCGAATTGGCATTCACAAAATTATTATCGAATTTGTTTTGTAATTTCTCGTAATCTTTTTCAGAAATCAAATCGGTTTGGATTTTTACGATTTCTTCATCCATTTCTTTTAAGATATCAGCTGTAGTGTACGGAGCCATTGGCAATCCATATAATATATAGGTTCCGTAATCTTCCTGGCTAAAACCAACTGCGCCAATTTGAAGCGCCATTTTTTTGTCGTCAACGATTTTTTTGTACAATTTAGAACTTTTTCCATCGCTTAAATAAGACGAAATCAAATCTAAAATTCTTGCGTCTCTTGTTTTCATAGATGGGGTTCTGTACGAAGCTACCACCATCGGAATCTGAATATTAGGATCTTCGTAAGTTGCTTTAATTGTTTGTGTTATAGGTTCTTCGGTGTAAGTTTGTTTTTTAACTTCTTCACCTCTCGGAATTGGGCCAAAATATTTCTGAATCCAATCTTTGGCTTTCGTTTTATCAAAATCTCCAGCAACGACTAAAACAGCATTGTTTGGTGTATAGAATTTTTTATTGAATGCCTGAAATTCTTCAAGAGTTGCTGCATCCAGATCTTTCATAGAACCGATAGTTGTCCAGCGATACGGATGATTTTTGAACATATTCTTTTTAACTTCAGGAAGAATATTTCCGTAAGGCTGATTATCGTAACGCATTCTTTTTTCTTCTTTTACGACTTCATTCTGCGTTTCAACTCCAATTTTATTAATAATAGGATGCATTAACCTTTCAGATTCCATCCATAAACCCAATTCTAAATTGTTTGATGGAAAAACTTCGTAATAATATGTTCTGTCATCAGAAGTATTAGCATTGTTTACACCGCCATTTGCGGTAACTATTTTCATCCATTCGCCGCGTTTTATATTTTGAGTTCCTTCAAATAATAAATGTTCAAAGAAATGAGCAAAACCAGTTCTGTCCGGGCGTTCGTCTTTTGAACCAACATGGTACATTACAGAAGTAATAACGACAGGAGCCGACGGATCGTTGTGTAAAATGACATGCATGCCGTTGTCTAAATTATATTCTTCAAAAGCCACCTTTTGAGCATGCGCTACACCGCCAAGCATTATTGCTGCACTTAACATCATTATTGAATTTTTCATAAAGATTAATAAAAATTATATTACCCGTAAAATTTGTAGGTAGTAAAGTGTTGATTATAGTTACATCAAAAATAACTTTTTTAATTATTATTTGAAGGTTTATCTTTGTTTTGATTGGAATTTAACAATCTTTTACTTCTGATTAAAGATGAAAATCTTTTAAAAAGCCTTGAAAAACAGTGGTTAAACTACTTGAAATATTTTTAATGCAAGAGATTGCACAATAAATTATTAGTTGTATATTTGCAACCTTAAAAATCAATAAATCAATTTGGTATGTATGCAATCGTAGAGATAGCAGGGCAACAATTTAAAGTAAGCAAAGACTTAAAGGTTTATGTTCACCGTTTAGCTAACGAAGAAGGTTCAAAAGTTTCTTTTGACAAAGTTCTTTTATTAGATGATAACGGAAATGTAACTTTAGGCGCCCCAGCTATAGAAGGTGCTTCAGTAGAAGCTAAAGTGTTACAACACTTAAAAGGTGATAAGGTTATCGTTTTCAAAAAGAAAAGAAGAAAAGGATACAAAAAGAGAAATGGTCACAGACAATATCTTACACAAATTGTAATTGAAGGTATTACTGCAGCAGGAGGAACTAAAAAAGCAGCGGCTAAAAAAGCAGTTGTAGCAGAAGAAGCAGCTACTGAAGAAGTAGAAGCTCCAAAAGCTAAAAAAGCAGCTCCAAAAGCAAAGAAAGAAGCTACTAAAGAATAATAACAATATTTAAACTCATACGTCATGGCTCACAAGAAAGGTGTCGGTAGTTCGAAGAATGGTAGAGAATCAGAATCAAAACGTCTAGGCGTTAAGATTTATGGTGGTCAAGCTGCTATTGCTGGTAACATCATCGTTAGACAAAGAGGTTCAAAACACAATCCAGGTGAAAACGTTTACATTAGTAAAGATCACACTTTGCATGCAAAAGTTGATGGAGTTGTTAAGTTCCAAAAGAAAAGAGATAACAAATCTTATGTATCTATTATCCCATTCGAGGCTTAATATTTTATAAAGATTTACTTTTATAAAAAACCCGTTCTGAAAAGATCGGGTTTTTTGTTTTATTAGAATTTGTATAGTTTTTGTTTCTAAACCCTACAGTTTTTTAAAACCTGTAGGTTTCTGTTTAGGCAAAAAAACCTTTGTCAAAGTTTAAAACTTTGACAAAGGTCGATGTGTATTTTTAAATTGGAATTTGAAGTTTTAAATTTTGTAATTTAAAAAAATTGAAATTTCTATTCAGTATCTTTAGTTTCTTCCAAATCCTCAGTTTTACGTCCTACTTTTACTTTTGGATTGTCCTGAGTTCCGGTAACTGTTAGCGGAATGCCAAATATGCCAAACGGAGGTAATCCTAAACGCATTTTTAAATTCAGTTTTCCGTCAAGACTTGTTGTTCCTTCAATTCTTGGGCGAAAGCCGGCAAACTTAAATTTAAAACGTTCTACGGTCATTATGTTGTTCTTGATTGTGCTTTTGATATCTACTTTTGAAACATCAGGATTTTTCATCGATTCAGAACTGGTTTGTTTGCTTACGGCATTAAACATTTTCAAGCCTCTTATTTTTACATCTTTTACAGAAAGTACTCCGCCGCCAACTAGTGAAGGATAAACCGGTTCCATATTTCCGTTTAAACGGCCTTTTAATTTATAATCTAAAGAAACAATTCCCTGTGCTTTTTCGGCAGCACTTGCCATTTTTTTGAAAACTTCAATTTCGTTATATGCTCTTTTAATATCAAAATCAGAAGCTTTAATGGTGTATTCAAAATTTGCTTTTTGCAGCGTTATAGCCTGATAATTGGCATTCATAGAAACCTTGCAGCCAATTAAATCGAATCCGGTATTCTGCATTGTCAGTTTACCTTTGTTCATGGTTAAATAACCTGTTGCGTTTTGAAGATTCAATTTGTCAAAATTTACTTTTTTAGCATTTGCTAATAATTGTAAATTTAGATTTGTTGGAATAATGATTACGCCAGTTTGTGCAGGCTTGGCTTTTATTTCTGTTTTTGGCGCTGGTGTTTTTGTTACCGAGGCATCTGCTGATGTTTGAGACATAAATTCATCAACATTGATATATTGTGCAAAAACTTTAAAAGAGCCTTTTAAAACGCCTGTATTTGTGGTTGCATAATTAAAAACATTCTGGAGGTAACCATTCATTTTAAAATCAGACTGACCATAAGCCGCCAGGAAATTATTAAACGACATTTTATCCTGATTGATTTTGAAAATACCTTCTTTAATGACGAATTTTTTAGGAAGATATTCTGAAGTAACTCCAATGTTTCTTAATTCAAGAGTTCCTTTGTTGTTTAATTTGCTGTAATTTCCTTTTTCTGCATCACTTTGTTTTCCTTTAAGAGCTAAATCGGCTTTAATAAAACCGTCTAAATCCAATCCTTTTTGAGAAAATACTTTATAGATTTTGTTTACATCCAGCTCGCCTTTGGCTTTAATGTCATACGTTAAATCATTAAAATCACTTAAATCAGCTTCTACAAAAACCGGTTTTCCTTCAAAAGTAAATTGAGCAGGTTTTAGCTTAATTTTTAAGTCGTCAAAAGTTCCTTTTTGATTGTCGATTTTAGATTTAATAACAATATTCGTAATTGGGTTTGGATAATATTTCGTTTTTAGATATCCGTTTTCTAAATCAAAAACTCCTTTTGTAATAGGGAAAAGTTTGTTTTTTTGATCGTATTTACCGTTCGCCTGAATATCTCCCGCAAGCGATCCTTTTAATTCAACATCCGGAATTCCTAATGCCTTTGTTAATTTAGCAAGGTCCATTTTAGCTTTAAAATCGGCATTGATTTCAGGAGTATTGGCGCCTTTTATGAAGAATTTTGATTTTAAATAATCCTGATTGATGTTTAAAGAAACATTTTTAGCATCAACTGTTAAAAGATCAGGGTTTAATGACGGAACTTTTGTTTTAACATCTAAATTCAAATTTGAAACCGGAAAAGCACTTTTCTCATAATTGACAAATCCGTTATCAATTTTCACATCCAAATTCAAATCAGGTGCAATGTTTTGTGACGTGATGTAATTTCCTTTTAAAGTAAAAAGAAGATTGGTGTTTCCTTTTAATTCTGTTTTAGAAAGCCAGGTAATGTATTTTGGCGGAAAAGCAGTAAATACATCATACAAATCGCTATTGTCTGATTTTATAACAAAATCCATATTATAACCATCTTTCAGGATGTCAAATTTTCCTTTAAAATCGACCAAAAGCTGGTTGATTTTTAAGTTATTTTGCTGGAAGAAAAACGATAACGAATTGATGTTTACTTTTGTAATTAAATCTGCATCAATTTTTTTGTTCATTAAATAAGGTTCATCTTCATAAATAATATTTAACTTTTCAATTTTTGCTTTAGAATACAAATCAAAAACAGCTTTGTTTAAATCTCCTTTTCCTAAATAATTGAAACCAAACGCATCAAAATGAACTTTTGTAGACTGATCGTCATAGATAATTTTGCTGTTTAAAATTTCGATTCGCTCCAGTTTTAGTGCAGTATCTGTGCTGTCTTTAGATTTAGACGCTTGTGCCTGCGACTTATAAATGTTGTAATTTGCTTCTCCGTTTGGATTTACTTTTACGTTAATAAACGAATCTGACAAATAAATCTGGTCAATTTTTACCGATTTGCTAAAAACTAAACTGGCAACATTTATCCCAAAAGAAACCTCTTTTGCTGTAATGAATTTTTCATTTTTATATGGTGCCGAACCATTAAGACTTAAATTATCTAAGGTTAAAGTCAGGGAGGGAAAATGACGGAAAAAGGAAACCGAAACATCAGAATAATTTAATTCTGCGCTTAGTCTTTCGTTGGCTGTTTTTTTGATCTGTTCTTTAATTTGATCTTCAAAAACAATTGGCGTTAAAAATAATAATGCTAAAATAACAGCGAAAGTTATCCCTAAATACTTCGCAAATTTAAATACGATTGATCTGGATTTACTTTTTTGCATAGCAATTTTTGGTGTTTAAGTAAAAGAGAGTAAAAAAAGAGCGTAATTTATCCGTGAACGGTTTCTTTTTTACCATAATTGGTAATAATAGAACCTTCATATTCAATCCATTCTTTCCATCGTTTGTCGATGTCGATATTGTCCTGGTATTTTCTGGCAAACCCTAAAAAAGTAGTATAATGTCCGGCTTCAGAAATCATTAAATCGCGGTAGAATTTTGCTAATTCTTCATCTTTAATATTTTCAGAAAGCACTTTAAAACGCTCGCAGCTTCTGGCTTCAATCATTGCAGAAAACAGTAAACGGTCGCAAAGCGCGTCACGACGGCTTCCGTCTTTTTTCATGAATTTAAAAAGTTCATTTACATAATGATCTTTTCGTTCACGTCCCAAAGTAAGCCCACGTTGTTTTATAATGTTGTGAACCATCTGAAAATGCTCCAGTTCCTCTCTGGCAATTTCAAGCATTTCGGTTACCAATTCTTCGATTTCAGAGTTATACGTCACAATGCTGATTGCATTTGAGGCAGCTTTTTGTTCGCACCACGCATGATCCGTTAAAATTTCCTCGATATTTGACTCAACGATATTTACCCAGCGAGGGTCTGTAGCTAATTTTAATCCCAACATAATTTCCCAGCATTTAGTTCCTGCAAAATTAGTGTTTTTTATTACTAAAAATCAGGAAATGTTGTGCGATTGCGCCGAAAAAAGCATTATTTTGTAAGTTGAAACCAATTACAATGAATCAGCTAAAAAAACTTTTAATTATTGGGTTTGTCTGGCCTGAGCCAAAGTCTTCTGCAGCAGGTGGAAGAATGATGCAACTGATTTCTATTTTTAAAGAAAATGGATACGAAATTACATTTGTAAGCGCAGCTCAGGACAGCGATTTTATGGTTGATTTGTCTGAGTTTGGAGTAATAAAAAAAAGCATTGAACTTAATTCTTCAAGTTTTGATGATTTTATAAAAGAATTAAATCCAGATGTTGTTCTTTTTGATCGTTTTATGATTGAAGAACAATTTGGATGGAGAGTGGTTGAAAATTGCCCGAAAGCGATTAGAATTTTAGATACCGAAGATTTGCATTGTCTTAGAACGGCAAGACAAAAAGCTTTTAAAAAAAATCGAACTTTTGAATTGATTGATTTATTATCTGAAGAAGTTGCAAAAAGGGAAATTGCCAGTATTTTGCGATGCGATTTGTCTTTGATTATTTCTGAATTTGAAATGAAAATTTTAAAAGAGGTTTTCAAAATCAATCAAGATTTACTTTTCTATCTTCCTTTTTTGGTTGATGAAATGAAAGAGGAAGATTTGCTGAACCTGCCTTTTTTTGAAAACAGAAATGATTTTGTTTTTATTGGAAATTTTCTTCATGAACCCAATTGGAACACTGTTCAATATTTGAAAGAAGCTATTTGGCCATCCATAAAAAAGGATTTTCCAGAAGCTGTTTTAAAGGTTTATGGAGCTTATCCTTCACAAAAAGCATTGCAGTTGCATCAGCCTAAAAACGGTTTTTACATTATGGGAAGGGCAGAAGAGGCTAATGAAATTGTAAAAAATGCCAGAGTGGTTTTAGCGCCAATTCGTTTTGGAGCAGGATTAAAAGGAAAATTACTAGAAGCCATGCAATGCGGAACGCCAAGTGTAACGACTTCAGTTGGTTCTGAAGCTATGCATGAAGATTTAACTTGGAATGGTTTTATTGAAGATAATCCAGATGAGTTTGCCAAGAAAGCAATTGCGCTTTATCAAGACGAAAATCTTTGGAAAGAAGCTCAAAAAAAAGGAATTGCAATCATTAATAAATGCTATCAAAAAAATAATTATTCTAATCAATTGATTTCACTGGTAAACTCACTTTTAATAAATTCTGAAAGTCATCGTCTTCATAATTTTATGGGGAATTTATTGCAGCATCACGCTTATAAAAGCACTATGTATATGTCAAAGTGGATTGAAGCGAAGAATAAAAACTAAGCTTCCATTTTTCCAAAACCTACAGTCTCACGATAAATTTGAGGCGAAACATCGGCATTCGTTTTAAAGAAACGACTGAAATAATGTTCATCATCATAACCCAATTCGTAGGCGATTTCTTTTACAGTTTTATTGGTTAAGTACAATTCTCTTTTGGCTTCAATAATGATTCTTTCCGAAATCAAATCAGTTAAAGTTTTATTGAAATAATTCTTAGATATTTTGGCTAATGCTTTTGGAGAAATATTTAATAATTCAGCATAATTTCCAGCTGAATGCTTGGTTTTAAAATTAAGCTCAATCGCATCTTTTAAGTTTTGAAGGATTACGGGTTCTTTTGAATCCGGAACCGATTTCATTTCTTCCAATTGTTCTGTTTTTAATCTTGAAGCGGTGATCAAAAATATTTTCAAGTAAGAAATTAGTAATTCATATTGTGCCAATTCCGCATTTTGAATTTCAGCCTTCATCTGTTCAATTACCATATTGAAAGTTTGCGACGCTTGTTCTGTAACCTGAACATAAGGCGGCTGATAAATATTATTGAATAATACACCATTGCAGGAAACCTCTTTTTGATGCATGTGAATGCAATAAAAGTCAGGATGAAAATGAATTGCAATTCCTTCAATTGGCTCGTTTACGCAAAGCATAAAAGGCTGATAGGGAGAAAAGGCGAGAAGTGAGTTTTCTTCAAATTGATGTTCTGCAAAATCAGCTTTTACTTTGCCTTTTCCTTTTGTGACCCAAATTAAAGAGTAATAATTGTTTCGCTGTAAATGATCAAAATGGCTGTTATCACCAAAAGGAAGAATTTTGAAAGCCAAATTACCATTTTGTGGATTGATTAAAGTAAAAACATTTTGAGAACTCATGATTTATTTTGTTTTTGAAAATATAAAGATAGCCATGAAATAAATCCGCAGCTATCTTTATAAATTGTTTTTTGTTATAGTGAATGTGCAATTTTCGATTAAACTGTTGGAAAGTCTAATTCAGTATTTGCTACATTATTGAAGTAATTTGTTAAAACATTTAAAGCTACGTGTCCGATAATTTCTGCAATTTCAGCATCAGAAACTCCTGCATTTTTAGCTTTGTTTACATCTTCATCGTTTACTAAACCACCTTTGCTTATTAATGTTTTTGCTAATTGTAAGATGGCTTCTGTTTTCGCGTCGGCAGAATTTCCTAATCTTGCTGCTTTTAAAACTTCAGGATCTGCTTTTATTAATTTTTCTCCAATAAAAGTGTGAGCGGCTAAACAATAATCACAAGAGTTGCTTTCTGAAACTGCCAAGGCGATTAATTCTCCTGTTTTTGCGCTTAATTTTCCGTGGCTCAAAGCACCGCTTAGGTTTAAATATCCTTCAAGAACCGCTGGTGAATTTCCCATTGTTCTCATCATGTTTGGTACAACGCCTAATTTTGCCTGAACTGCGTTGAATAAATCTTTAGTTTTTCCTGTTACTTCTTCTGGGTTTAAAGCTGTTAATCGTGCCATTTTATTTAATTTTTAAAGTTGTTATTTGTTGTTGTCTTTTGACATTACAAAGTTGCAACGATTGCAGATTTTAAAACATGGAGGATTGACGCTATGTGATGGATAATTTTCCCTAGATAGTTTTTTGAATGAAAAAATCCCCATTTACATTCGTAATTGGGGATTAAATAATCATGATTTATCCCGAAGGGATTACATAACGGTAGAAAAAATATTATGCATTATGATTATTTGTCCCGTCAGGGACTAAACTATTCGCTGTAATGTATAGTCCCTGACGGGACAATAGGAACGATCGCAATTTTTTTCTACCGATATGTAATCCCTTTGGGATATAAAATTGTAAACGGAATTTTTGTGGTTGTTTTTATTTTAAAACACCTTCAACAGCCTGAATAGTAGTGGCATGATAACCAGATTTAGCTTTTTCAAAAACCTGTTTTGCCCAAACTTTCCCTTCTGAAGTTTTGACCATTTCTTTGTAAAGCATCATTACAGATCCCGTTCTGCTGATTCCGATTAAAAATTGTTCAATTGCCGGATCAGCCGCTTTGTATTGATGGCGAATTGCCTGAACAAACCATTGACGTTTGATAATGAAATTACCGCCTTTTGTAAAGTTGAATTCTTTGTCGATTGCTTCCATTTCTTTTGCTGTAATATCAGTAGGAAGTAGGTCAATAAAATGTTGTTTTTCGGCAGTTGTGGTGATTTTTTTGCTTAACCCTGCAACACCGGTTTCTCTCCAGCCTTTTTGAATCGCATCAATTGCATTAAATTCTGCTGAACTAACAGGAAGAATGTTTGATGGAATTCCCGGTTTGTAAATCCAGCTGTCTAATTGGATTTTATCTGCTAAAGCTTTGTCTCCTTTAATAAGATTTTCGTTTAAATATTTTACAAAATCTTCTGTTGTGATAGATTGGAATGCATGAGAATCGAAGTAATTCTTAATAAACGGATCAAATTTATCGCGTCCCACTGCATTTTCAATAACTCTTAAAAATGAATATCCTTTCACATAAGGAATCATGCTAATTCCGTCATCAGGATTTCTTCCAGTCAAACTAACTTTTAATCTTGTGTCTGGATTTGTATCTCCATATTCAGCAACATTGTCAACCAGTTCTTTGTTGGTGATAACGTTTTGCATGTCAAATTCTTTTTTACCGAAAATAGCTTCTCCAATTCTGTGTTCTACATAAGTTGTAAAACCTTCGTTTAACCAAATATCATCCCAAGTTGCGTTTGTAACTAAGTTTCCGCTCCAGCTGTGGCCTAATTCATGTGCTAATAAGCTTGTTAGCGAACGATCACCAGCAATAACTCCCGGAGTTAAGAAAGTCAAGTTTGGATTCTCCATTCCTCCATAAGGAAAACTTGGAGGCAAAACCAATACGTCATAACGTCCCCATCTGTAAGGTCCGTATAATTTTTCTGCTGCATTTACCATTTTGCCTAGCTCAGCAAATTCATAAGCAGCACTTTTTAAAACAGATGGTTCTGCATAAACTCCAGTTCTGTTGTCAATAGCTTGAAATTCGATGTCTCCAACGGCAATTGCCATTAAGTAAGAAGGAATTGCTTTGTCTTGTTTGAAAGTATAAACTCCAGTGTCGTTTTTCTTCTGCGGATTTACGGCGCTCATAACTGCTAATAAATCTTTAGGAACCGTAACTTTTGCATTGTAAGTAAAACGAATTCCCGGCGAATCCTGGCACGGAATCCAGGTACGTGACCAAACGCTTTCGCCTTGAGAGAAAACAAAAGGTTTCTTTTTGTCTGCTGTTTGTTCTGGTTTTAGCCATTGTAGCGCAACACCATCTTTAGTCGTGTTGTAGTAAATGTTTACTTTAGTTGTATTTGGCTCAATAGCGATATGAAGAGGTTTTCCGTGAAATTCTGTGTCTTTTCCAAGCTCAAATTTTGTTTCTTTTTCGTCATCACCTAAAGTTACTTTAGTGATATTTAAAGTGTTTTCGTCGAAGATTATCTCATTTCCTTTGCTGATGTTATCAATAGTCCATGACGCTTTTCCTGAAATGGTTTGAGTGTCAAAATCGACTTTGATGTCAAGATCAAGATGTTTTGCAACAGCCAGTTCTGGTTTAGAGTAACTGTGTTCGTCTGTAACGGCAGCTGTTTTTTCTGTTTGCTCTTTTTTCTGGCAGGCAATTGCTGTCAGAAATAAAGTGGCAAGAATTAGTTTCTTCATTTTGTGAGTTTTTGAATTTGAGGATGAAAATTAAACAAAAAATCCCGTTCTGAATAAACAAAACGGGATTTAATTATAAAATTAACAACGATTACGCCAACATTGTAACTGGGCTTTCGATGTATTGTTTTAATGTTTGTAAGAACTGAGCTCCAGTTGCACCATCAATCGTTCTGTGGTCACAAGCTAATGATAACATCATTGTGTTTCCAACTACGATTTGACCATTTTTAACTACTGGTTTCTCAACAATTGCACCTACAGAAAGGATTGCAGAGTTTGGCTGGTTGATGATTGAATTGAATTCAGTAATACCAAACATACCAAGGTTAGATACTGTAAAAGTACTTCCTTCCATTTCTTGTGGTCCAAGTTTTTTGTTTTTAGCTCTTCCGGCAAGATCTCTTACTGAACCACCGATTTGAGATAAACTCATCGCGTCAGTAAATTTCAATACAGGAACTACTAATCCGTCTTCAACAGCTACGGCAACACCAATGTTTACGTGGTGGTTGATGATGATAGCATCTTCTTTCCAGGTAGAGTTGATTTTTGGGTGTTTTTTCAATGCTAAAGCACAAGCTTTAATTACCATATCGTTGAAAGATACTTTTGTATCTGGAACGCTGTTGATAGCAGCTCTAGCCTGCATAGCTTCGTCCATACTTACTTCGATCACTAAGTTGTAGTGAGGCGCAGTGAATAAAGATTCAGAAAGACGTTTTGCGATGATTTTACGCATTTGAGAATTTTTGATCTCTTCTGTGTAAACTTCTCCAGCAGGAACGAATACTTTTGGTGCAGATGAAGGGGCAGCTTCTTGTTTAGCAGCTGGTGCTGAAGAAGCAGTTTGTGTTTGAGCAGATGGAGTAAAGTTCTCGATATCGCTTTTTACGATACGTCCGTTTTCTCCAGATCCTTTAACCTGGCTTAGTTGAATTCCTTTGTCAGAAGCGATTTTTTTAGCTAATGGTGAAGCTAAAATTCTTCCTCCGTTAGAAGTTTCAGCTACAGCTTCTTGTGCTTTTTCAGCAGCAGGAGCAGCTTTTGTTTCTTCTGCAGCAGGAGCGCTTGTTGTTGCAGCGCCTCCGGCAGTAAAATTATCAGCGATTCCAGAGATGTCAGTTCCTGCTGGCCCAATGATAGCTAATAAACTGTCAACAGGAGCAGTGTTTCCTTCCTGAATTCCGATGTATAATAATGTTCCGGCATTGAAAGACTCAAACTCCATAGTAGCTTTGTCTGTTTCAATTTCTGCTAAAATATCGCCTTCAGCTACAGTATCGCCCACTTTTTTCAACCAGGTTGCCACTGTGCCTTCTGTCATTGTATCACTTAAACGCGGCATAGTTACTACTACAACACCTTTTGGTAATTCAGCTGCTTTTGCAGGAGCAGCAGTTTCAGTTTTTGCTTCAGCAGCTGGAGCATCCGCTTTTGGAGCTTTGGCAGCAGGAGCAGCAGCACCACCAGCTAAAAGGGCAGATATATCTTCTCCTTCGTTACCAATGATTGCTAATAATGAATCAACCGGAGCAGTTTCTCCAGCTTGGATTCCGATATGTAAAAGAGTTCCTTCGTTAAAAGATTCGAACTCCATTGTTGCTTTGTCTGTTTCGATTTCAGCTAAGATATCACCTTCGCTTACTTTGTCGCCTACTTTTTTAAGCCAAGTTGCTACCGTTCCTTCCGTCATAGTATCGCTCAAACGAGGCATAGTTACTTTAATTGCCATGATTTATTATAATTTATGAGGTGTAAATGGATAGTCTTCTTGTGCGTATACTACATCGTATAATTGTTGTAAGTCTGGATATGGAGATTCTTCAGCAAATTTCGCACATTCTTCAACTAAGTCTTTAACTCTTTGGTCAATTACTTCGATTTCTGCTTCTGTAGCATATTTTTGATCTAGAATTACATCAAGAACTTGTGTAATTGGGTCAATTTTTTTGTACTCTTCTACCTCTTCTTTAGAACGGTATAATTGAGCATCAGACATTGAGTGTCCTCTGTAACGGTACGTTTTCATTTCAAGGAAAGTTGGTCCGTCTCCGCGACGCGCTCTTTCGATTGCTTCGTGCATTGCTTCAGCAACTTTTACCGGGTTCATTCCGTCAACTGGTCCGCAAGGCATTTCATAACCTAAACCTAATTTCCAGATGTCAGTATGGTTAGCAGTTCTTTCTACAGAAGTTCCCATTGCATATCCATTATTTTCAACAATAAATACAACTGGTAATTTCCATAGCATAGCCATGTTGAATGCTTCGTGAAGTGAACCTTGTCTTGCAGCTCCGTCACCAAAATAAGTTAAGGTAACACCGCCAGTGTTAAAATATTTATCTGCAAAAGCAATACCAGCTCCTACAGGAATTTGAGCACCTACGATTCCGTGACCACCATAAAAACCATGTTCTTTAGAGAAAATGTGCATAGAACCTCCCATACCTTTAGAAGTTCCTGTTGCTTTTCCTAAAAGTTCTGCCATTACGTTTTTAGGATCAACTCCCATACCGATTGGCTGAACGTGGTTTCTGTATGCAGTAATCATTTTGTCTTTAGTCAAGTCCATAGCATGCAAAGCACCTGCTAATACGGCTTCCTGACCATTATATAGGTGTAAAAAACCTCTAACTTTTTGTTGAATGTATAATGCTGCAAGTTTGTCTTCAAACTTTCTCCAAAGCAGCATGTCTTCGTACCACTTTAAATATACCTCTTTTGTAACTTCTTTCATCTGAATTCTTTCTTTTGCTAAAGTTGTTTGTGTTTCGATTATTGTGCCTTTACCGCAAAATAGTTTCCTCCCACAAATTTGCGCCCGAAAGGTCGGGATGCAAAAATAAGACATTCCGTTTAAGAACTAAAATTTAAAAGGTCTTTTTTGGCTTTTTTTTACAAGAACTTTTTATCAAACATAAATGGGAGTAAATTTTTTAGGGATGCCGATTTGTAAACTTCGCCTATTTCTCCCATAAAATAGATTTCGATAGGGGTGTCTTGTTTTATTTCGTATTCTGCAATCGACTGACGACAAGAACCGCATGGAGGAATTGGCGCCTGAGTTTGATTTGTGTCTGAAGCTGCTGTAATAGCCATTTTTAAAATTTTGGCTTCAGGATAAGCACTTCCTGCATAAAATATGGCTGTTCTTTCTGCACATAATCCTGATGGATAAGCAGCATTTTCCTGATTAGATCCTAAAATTACTTTTCCGTTGTCCAGAAGTAAAGCGGCTCCTACTTTAAATTGTGAGTATGGGGCATAAGCTTTTTCACGAATTTCAACGGCCTGATTCATTAAGTCCTGAATTTCCTGAGAAAGCTCGTTGATATTGTCGTAAATGGTAAATGATGATGTAATGCTTATTTCTTTCATTGTTTTTTGAGGAAAAAAAATCCAAATTCCTAAAAAGATAGAAATTTGGATTGTATTTATTTTTTATGATTTTTCTTTAATATGTTTCGTATTTGTCTCCAAAGTTAAACGTTAAAGAGAAACGAAGTGTATTTTCTAACGGATTTTTGATTTTTGATGATGAGAATAGGTAAGAAACATCAATTCTCATAATGTTGTATTTGAAACCAGCTCCTAAAGAGAAAAATTGTTTTGCTCCTTTCATTGGGCTTTCGTGATAATAACCTAATCGCATTGCAAATGAATCCTGATACATATATTCTGCAGCTGCACTATATGTGATTTCTTTTAATTCTTCACTAAATCCGCCTGGAGCATCTCCAAATGATTTAAAAATACCTTCTACCCATCCGGTATCTTTATATTTGTTGTAGCTGATGGCGTCTGCTTCTGATTGAGAAATGTCTCCCGGATCAGTAAAATCTCCATCTCCATTTGCGTCAACCGGAGTTCCTGGTCCGGGAGGAGTTGGTACTAAAAGTTTTGTAAATTCTACGCTTACGCCAAGTTTATTGTATTCATCAAATATAAAATCAAAACCTCCTCCTAATCTTAAGTTGGCTGGCAGAAAGTTTGAACTTAAATCGTCATTATCATAGCTGATTTTAGGGCCTAGATTCTGGATGTTAAAACCAGCTCTCCATCTTCCGTTAAAATCAGAATAAGCAATTTCTTCTGATTGATAAAAACCTGCTACGTCAACAGCAAAAGAGCTTGCTGCAGAGGCATCAACTTCACCTGACGGAATTTTTAAATTAGATCTGATATATCTGCCGGCAACGGCCATCGAGAATGTTTCGCTTAATTTTAATGAATACGATCCGTCAAGCGCAAATTCGTTTGGGCTAACTTCTCTTGTAGCTTCATTTGGGTCTCCGGTTTCTCTTAATTCGATTCCTCCAAAACCAAAATAACGGAAACTTGCTCCAAAAGCACTTTTTTCATTGATTTTGTTATAGTATGTTAACTGACCAAGTGAAATGTCATTGGCAAGATCTGTTAAGTAAGGAGTATAACTAATAGAAAGTCCCTGAGCGTCTTCTGCGAAAGCATATTTCGCCGGATTCCATTGTTGAGAAAATACATCTGAAGAGGTTGCTACTCCTTGATCTGCTAAACCTGCAGCTCTCGCATCAGCTGCAACTAATAGGAACGGAACTCCTGTGGTAATTGGTCTTTCGATGTTTTGGGCTTTTGCGAAAGAAATGACTAATAAACAAATTAGTAAAAGTGATATTTTTCTCATTTTTGGGTTTAATGGTATTTGTTTTACAAATATATAATTTATTATAGAATGACAAGTTTTTCGTATTTTTCTGCTTTTTTATTTGTTAAATTAGACTTTACGGTAAGTTTATAAATATAAACTCCTTTTCCAATTCGGTCGCCAAAATCATCTTTTCCGTCCCATGTAATCTCTCTCGATAAAAATCCTTCGGTTGTAATAATTTGATTTTTTGTCCAAACTACTTTTCCGGTAATTGTCATAACCTGAACCTGAACATCTAAAGGTTCGTAAGGTCTGTTGTGCGAAAACCAAAACTGTGTATAGGTTGAAAACGGATTTGGATAATTTAGAACGTGTGTTAGTGTTAATTCTTCATCTCCTACAACTACAAATTGAATCTCGCTTGTTACAGGGTTGTTATAAACATCCCATGCCGTAAAACTAATAGTGTGTAATCCCGGTGATAGATTTCTCAACGGAAAACGTAAATTTCCATTGGTATAATCATCTAATTTTGTTTGATAATAATCATTCAAAATATACGGATTACTTGTATCCCCGTCTAATACAGCTATAATGTCATGCCCAATTCCACTAGCTGTATTGATGCCATTTTCATCTTCTAAAAATGCTAAAAGAAAAGGTGATGCATTTGTAATTCCGCCAGACACAAAAGTTTCATCGTTCATATATAACTTAACTTTTGGACTTATATTGTCCAGAGGTGCATTTTCATTTATCCCTCCAATTTTTATGGTGTTATTATAGCCGGTTTGGTTTTCTAACGCCTGATTTTTTTTAGAATAAAAACTAATTCGGCCATTGTCGACAGGAATGCGAATGTCTCTTGGAACAACAAAACTGAACTCAAACTGACCGTTGGTTACAGACGCGTTTCCTCTAAATATGGTTTCTCCCAGAGTTTTGAATGACATTGCAGGACTATATCCATCATTATTTAATGTAGTAGATGTTATCATTTTATCGAAAATAGCGGTTGCTAATTCGCCGTTATAATTGCTTAAAATGACATTGTTTTCATCCGTAATTTCGCCGCTGATTTTAATTTTTGAGAGTGATTTAAAATCTGGAATTGGCTGCGAAATCACAATATCGTTAACTTTCGTTAAATTAATTCGTGGTTTTGGGATTGCCAGCATCAAAGCCGGATCTCCTATATATACAACAACATTACTCGCAGAACTTGGATTTTCATTTTTTGAAATTCGAAGAGATTCGGCAATACTATTGTATTGATTTGAGCCGTATGAAAGAAGATTTTTACTCAAACTGTCGTTAAAATTTTCGGCATTAAACTGACCTATTTCGCGAATTGTGGTCAGCATTGAAATAGCGCCGCCTTTTGGATTCCAAAAAGTATACTCGCCTGCAGTTGGTCGGGTAGGATCGTCAAATCTCGAAAATTCGCAGGTAATTGTAATAAATAAAGGATATTTATATTGATTATTAAGATTTTGTCCATCTGATTTTTCAAAAATTCTTTCACTCGCCAACCCGTCTTCGCCTCCATGGCCTAAGTAATTGAATACTAAAGCGCCTTTTTCGAAAGCATTAAAAAAGTCAGTTCTTGCTTTTGGATATCTTGATCCGCCTGCAGAAGCTTCTTGTGTATATGAGTCTAAAAGTATTTTGTCGATATTAAAAAAAGGTTTTTCGGTCGCAATTACATCGGCTAAATTATTTTGACGTGATTGAAGTGAAGCATCAGAACTTTGATCAGAATCATCGCTTATTAAAACAATGTTGTTTCTCCAGTTTCCGTAAGATTTAACGTCGTGATATTCTAAAACTTTATTGACCATTTCCTGAGCCTGAGCGTTGTCTGAAACCAACATACGGCCAACAGCAATGTCAATTCCATCAAAAGGATAAGCAACAATACCTTCATTTGAATCCATTAAACCAAAAAAGTCATCAGATGCAAATGAGGCTTCACCTGTTGAATTGCTGGTCAAAGATTGATATATAGGTACAATATTGGTGTTGTTTGAAATTCTGTCTTTATAGTCATACGAAGCATCTCCAAATAAATTTAAATATTTAATTCTTTTTTCTGCAGAAGAAGCATTGTCATAAATGTATTTAACGCAGTTTCTAATGGCTGCAATGTCTTGTTTTCCTGAAGAAAATTCCTGATAGATATCTTCTAATGAAATGACTTTTACATTTAAATTAGAATTATTGCGGTGAAAACTGGCCAGTTTTTCGGCTTGTGAGGCTAAAGATTTTGGTGTTATAATTGCATAATCAATATCCTGAAAACTATTCTGATTGTTTTTAAAAATAGTTCCTTTTAGGTTTTGATTTGCAATTTTTGACTGACCTTCTTTTAAAGGTGTGTAATAATCAGCAGGATCAATTGCGATGTAATTTCTAATTTCGCCTAAATTGGCTTTAAAACTAAAAGAAGATTGGTTTGGGTTTTCAATTTTTGATACATTATATAGGTCTGTAATATCCCAGATTTGAGAAATGCCTGAAGCATTTCCGATAGTGTAGTTTACAACTCCTGTCGTTGATCCGGCTGAATTGTATTGAAATTTAAATTGTTTTCCAGTGCCAAGAAGCTTTCTCTTTGCAATTAAATTAATGTAGTCTAAATACCCTTTTGAGCCCGGAACACCATTATTATTATAGGTAAGCTTAATTTTTATGCTTTCTGCGCCGGTAAATGTTGTGTTTGAAGGAAGTTTTTGAGTAAGGTATTTAATTTCTGAACTCGGCGTTAAGCTTGCAAAATTTAACGTTCCGATATTTTGCCCGTTTGCAGAGACAATAAATGAAGTAGGAGTAAAAGCTGCCGAAGCTGCATTTAATTCAATTTTTACAGGTATGGAAGTTTCAAGATTTGGAAAACTAAAGCTGAATTCCTGCTCCTGATTAATATCAAAAGATTCCCCCAGCCATTGGCGTCCTAAGTGAGCAATATTGGTTTGGTCAATTTCGTGGTATTGATAGTCATCAAACGTGTTTAGCTCTAAAGTGCTGTTTGCAGTTGGCTGATTAAGGGTTGAAATTCTTTTTCCGTCACTTCCTGATGTTGTTATGTAATAATAAGATCTATTGCTGTAAAGGTTTAAGTTGGTTTGGCTTTCGTTGTTCCAGTTTTCAACCCCTTCGGCATAAAAAAGGATGTAATCTTCATTATTAAAAGTTCCGTCGCTTTCACCTATAACCTCAATAGCATTTTCTGTTAAATCTTCAGGATAATATATATTATTGGCGAGTGGAAGCATTCGTCCGCCGTTTCCATATATTTTAATTCTTCTAGAATCAGTTTTACTTGGATCAAAGCCTAAACTTTGCAAAAATGACCTGGTAATTTTGTAAACGCCAGATTTTTCTACATAAAAACGATACCATTCTCCAGAGGCTAAAACAGAATTTGAAATTGCTGCCGATTTTTGATATACAGATGAATTACTGTTTTTTGCCGAAGAATTACTAATTATGTAAGAAAAAGATCTTATCCGTTTAAAGTTATTTCCTTCTTTAACAATAGGGTAAAGACTCAGAAATGTTTGTTTAATTCCTCTTGAATTAGTAATTTTTAGTGATTCATTTATTTTATTTGGAATATTTTCTGCTGCTAAATCACCTAAATCTGCTCTTGAAACTGGCTCAAAATTTACGTTTGTAATTTCTACAGAACTGTTGTTTCCGACGTTTGACTGATTCAAATTAAGCAGCAGACTTATGCTTTTTTTAGTAATGTCGAAGCGAAAAGCGTTTCCGGAAAAGTACGGAATAATAATTTTGTTCTCGCCATAATTCATCTCTTTTTTGCCTTGCCAATCGAGCGTAAAGCTCCCGTTTACCTGAGAAAACGATAAGATTGGTATTAAAAAAATATATAGGATTATGGTGTGTTTCATTACTTTAAAAACCGAAATTTAATTAAAAAAAAATTAGTAAGTAAAAATATAGTATTTCATGTTACAGTAAATAATAAAAAGTATATTTTTGCGTTCGTAACTATAGGTTATTTTCTGGTAAAAAACAGCGAAATAAAATTATTAGAACAGATGTTGCTAATTAAATGTTAATTATTATATTGCAGCACCTAAATTTATCACCTAAGAATGAGTATGAAAGTAAACAAAATTGTAGTCTTGCAATTAATGATGTCAATGGTATTGATGTTGGGCACGGCTAGTTGTAGCAAAAAATCGAGTTCGAGTCACGCTTCAAGAGCAACTGGCTGGGATGTAGATAGTCAGAATGGAACAGCTGCTAGAAATGCTGGAAAAAAACAACAGGCTGGACCTGGTTTAGTTTTTGTTGAAGGAGGTACGTTTACTATGGGTAAAGTACAGGATGATGTTATGCACGATTGGAATAACACACCAACTCAACAACACGTTCAATCATTCTACATGGATGAAACTGAAGTTACTAATGGTATGTACTTAGAATACCTTGAGTGGTTGAAAAAAGTTTTCCCTCCAACAGAAGAAAATTACAAAAATATTTACGAAGGTGCATCACCAGATACATTAGTTTGGAGAAATCGTTTAGGATATAATGAAACGATGACTAATAACTATTTAAGACACCCTTCTTATGCTGACTATCCTGTAGTTGGTGTTAACTGGATTCAGGCTGTTGAATTTAGTAAATGGAGAACAGACCGTGTAAACGAAGCTGTTTTAGAAAAAAATGGTTATCTTAAAAAAGGCGCTAAAACCAATGATGTAAGTGCTGAGAGTTTATTTAATACAGAAGCTTACGTTGCATCTCCATCTACAACTTATGGAGGAAATGAAGAGTTAGTGTTAAAGAAAAACCCTAACGGGAAAAGACCTAAAGCAGGTAAAGATGGTGTAGTTCCTGAAGAGAAAAACGTTTATGCTCAGCGTTCTTCTGGTATTATTTTACCAGAATACAGACTTCCTACAGAAGCTGAGTGGGAATATGCTGCTGCTGCAGATGTTGGACAAAGAGAATACAATATTTACAAAGGACAAAAGAAATATCCTTGGTCTGGAGATTATACACGTTCATCTAAACGTAAAAACAGAGGTGATCAATTGGCTAACTTTAAACAAGGAAATGGTGACTACGGTGGAATTGCCGGATGGTCAGATGACGGTGCCGATATTACAAATAAGGTAAAAAGTTATGCTGCAAATGATTTCGGTTTATATGATATGGCTGGAAACGTAGCAGAATGGGTTGCCGATGTTTACAGACCTGTTATTGATAACGAAGCAAATGATTTTAACTACTATAGAGGAAATCAATATGCTAAAAATAAAATTGGTAAAGATGGTAAAATTGAAATCGTTTCGACTGCTTCAATTAAATACGATACTTTAAGTAACGGTAAAGTAATTGCTAGAAACCTTCCTGGGGAAATTGCTCAGGTGCCGGTTGACGAGCAGGAAACTTACTTAAGACAAAACTTTAGTACAAGCGATAATATCAACTACAGAGACGGTGACAAACAATCTTCAAGATTCTTTGATTTCGGAGATTCTGAATCTGGACCAAAAGCTGATCAGGTAATGTACAATTCTCCTAAACATAATGTTACAGTAGATAGTTTAGGAAAAATGATTAGAAAATATGATAACTCTAGTAAACGTACTACTTTAATTGATGATAAAGTTAGAGTTTACAAAGGAGGTTCTTGGAGAGACAGAGCTTACTGGTTAGACCCTGCTCAAAGAAGATATTTCCCTCAGGATATGGCAACTGATTACATTGGATTCAGATGTGCGATGTCTAGAGTAGGTGCTAAAACTGAAAAAAGAAAATCACCAAGAAATTAAGATTTAGATATTTCAATTTAAAAAAATTCCAAATTCCAAAAGCTGAATATTTCAGTACGGAATTTGGAATTTTTTTATTCCTTTTTTCTATTTTTATGATCTGTAAAATAATTATAAATGAATATTCAGGAAATTCATAACTTGTTTTTAAAATGCAAATCTCTTTCAATCGATACCAGAAAAATTGAAAAAGATTCTATGTTTTTTGCAATTAAAGGCGAGAATTTTGACGCAAATACATTTGCAAAACAAGCACTTGATTTGGGTGCTTTGTATGTTGTTATTGACAACGAATCTTATTTTATTGATGAAAGAACAATCTTAGTCAATAATAGTTTAGAAACGCTTCAGGAGCTTGCTAAATTTCATCGGAACTATTTAAGACTTCCAATTGTCGCCCTTACAGGCAGTAATGGTAAAACAACAACAAAAGAACTTATAAATGTTGTTCTGTCTCAAAAGTTTAAAACTAAAGCTACTATTGGAAATTTAAACAACCATATTGGCGTTCCTTTAACTCTGCTTTCTTTTACAAAAGAAACAGAAATAGGAATTGTTGAAATGGGAGCAAATCATAAAAAAGAAATTGAATTTTTATGCGAAATTGCCCAGCCAGATTTTGGTTATATAACAAATTTTGGAAAAGCTCATTTAGAAGGTTTTGGCGGTGTACAGGGTGTTGTTGAAGGTAAAAGTGAAATGTATCAGTATTTATCAAAAAACGACAAAGAGGTATTTGTAAATCTTGAAGATCCAATTCAAATTGAAAGATCAGCCGGCATAAAATCATTTACTTTTGGGGTAAATAAGAAAACGGCAGATTTAAATATTAAAGATATTAAAGCAAATCCTTTTGTAGTTATTGATTATAACAATTTTACTGTCGAATCGCATTTAATTGGGCTTTACAATGCCAATAATATTAATGCAGCAGCTGCGATTGGAAAATATTTCAAAGTAGATGATACGGCAATAAAAACTGCAATTGAAAATTATATCCCGGAGAATAATAGGTCTCAATTGTTAAAAAAGGGTTCAAATGAGATCATTTTAGATGCTTATAATGCAAATCCGAGCAGTATGGCAGTTGCAATTACTAATTTTTTACAATTAGAAAATAAGAATAAAATTATGATTCTGGGTGATATGTTTGAACTTGGAGATGAAAGCAAACAAGAGCATAGAGCAATTGTTGATTCGTTATCAAATCAAAATGAATCGCTTTGTTATTTAATTGGAAAGTCGTTTTATGAAAATAAGATCTCAAATGATGGTATTAAGTTTTTTGAGACATTTGATGCTTTTGCAGATTACTTAAAAGGCACTCAATTTAAAGATAATACAATATTGATAAAGGGATCGAGAGGAATGGCTCTTGAACGAACTTTAGAATATATTTCATAATAAAAAAGCCATTCATATGAATGGCTTTTTTATTAAATACTCATTAAGAAACCAATCAGGTTTTCTTTTTTATTTAAACCAAGTTTTTTTCTTAAACGATAACGGGCAAGTTCAACTCCTCCTGTTGATATGTTCATAATCTCTGCAATTTCTTTGGTTGACATATTCATTAATAAATATGTCGATAAATCAAGTTCGCGGGGTGAAATGGTTGGAAATTTCTCTTTTAAACGTTTCAAAAATTCAAAATGGACGTTCTTGATGTGTTTTTCCAAATCTTTCCAGCTTTTGTCTGTATTTACCTCTTTTACAATGCTTTTATTAAGTTTGCTGACCTGAAACTTTGTTGAATCATCGAGTGCATCAATATCAATTTCTTTTAGCTTGTGGATAATTCCATTTAAGATTTTGTTTTTCTTTACAACTTGTAAAGAGTTGTTTACTAGTTCTTTGTCTTTTGCAAGAATCTTTATTTGAAGTTTGTCATTTTTAAGTTTTTCGATTTCTTTTTCTAAATCGTATTGTTCTTGTCTTATTTTAGATTCTTTTTCAAGATAAAGTCTTCTTTGTTCGATTGTTTCATAATATTTGTTTTTTCTAATTTTCATTTTAATTCGATTAGAAATTACATAGATTGCGACAATTAATAATACAAAATACAGCATCAGAGCAAGGAAATGTCTGTACCATGGCGGAGAAACCGTAAAAGAAATTGTTGAAGGCTCAGACTGTACTCCGTAACTATTTCTAACCTTTACTTTCATCACGTAGTCGCCTTCCCGAAGGTTTGTATATTCTTTAATCGAAATTGTTGACCAGTTACTCCATTTATCATCAAAAGGTTCTAATTGATATGAAAACTGAACATTTTCGAGGTTTTCATAAGTTGGAGATGAAAACGTAAAGCGTACATGATTTGAGGAATACGGAATACGGATGTTTTCAGTTTTACTTTGATTATTTCCAAAAATAATAGTGTCGCCGGGAAATGAAAAACTTCGAATAAAGGCTTTTGGTTTTGTTACAAAGTTATTGAGCAATTCAGAGTCGTAATGCGCCAAACCATCTGTTAAACCAATAAATATGTTTTTAGAATCAATTGTGTTTACAGACAGGTAATTGCTTACCAAATTTCCGGTAAGATTAGAAAACGGAGCAACAATATTTTTATAAGTATTATTTTTTTTCATTAAAACACCCAAAGATTCATCATATGCATACCATAAATTTGATTGAGAATCTTCGCTCAAAGCGTTAATTACAGGTATATTTTTGAATAATTTGGTCATGTTTTTGTCCTCATAAAATATTTCCTGCTCAATCGAATATTTGTAGAAATGATTGTGGGTTTGAAAATATATTTTTCCGTCAATTTTTTGAATACTTCCTATGTTTTTAAACTCGGGAACCAAACGGTCAATTTTTTTTATGCTTGAAAATCGCGATAAATCTTCGCTCAAAGACATTTTGTATATAGATTCATCTTTTTTAAGCCATAAATAAGATTGGTCTAGTTCAAAACTATTAGATGATTTATCAAATCCGGCAACCTGATTTTTAAATGTGAGTCCGTTTGGAGTTTTTTGAAAAATAGCAAATCCGTCGTAATTTGAACCAATAAAAAATCCCGGATGATTTGGTATTTTCTTAAATCCAAAATATCCTTTTGAATCTATAATTTTAACAACGCTTCCTCCTTTTATAGCAAGTGCACCTCTGTTGTTGGCACAAATTAGCTCATTATCAATTACTTGTACGTTCCATGACTGAGCTGTTGTACCTTCTACAAGTTTAAAAACATCTTCTTTAAAGCTGTTATTCCAGGCATGATAAAATACCCCCTGGTTTGTTGCTACATACAAATTACCTTGATGGATAACAGATGCATAAACTGTACTAATATCGTAGCTAAACCCAAAATAAGTAAATGGGGAGCTTTCGTTAACGAAAGTAATACCATTATCAAGTCCAAGCCACAAATTGTTTTTATTATCTATAAATGAAGTTAAAACAGTATTGTTCTGCAGACCTTTCTTTCTGTTGATATGCTGAATTATTTTTCCATCAAAATCACAGATCGCAATTCCATCTAATACAGAATTCAGTACTATAAATTTGTTATTTATAATTACCCCTCCAAGAGAGTTGTTTCTTTTTACAAAATTGTTGGCTTCGGTATTCCAGGCTTTTACCGTGTTATTTTCATAAATAAACAACCCTTTTTCTAAAGTAATAATTAAGGTTTTGTTTTTGCCGAGAGAATACATTGCCCAGATTTCGGTATTGTTTAGGCTTGTTGTATTAGGAAGAGAATATAGTTTTCCATTTTTATATTCTAAAATCCCTTTTTCGACATCTTGAAAATAAAGTCTGTTATTTACAGTAAATGAAAATTGAAAACGTTTTGGCGCTTTTAATATCGATAATTTTCCATTTGTAAAAATATAAGCCCTTGCAAATGATTGAAAAATCGTCTGATTGTTAAAAGAATGAATTTTCCAGATAAAATCAATGATTTTGATTTTATTCTTATCAACTTTTTTGGCTAATGATGTGTATTGCAGTTTTCCTTTATTATCCGGTTGAAAATATCCGAATTCGTTATATCCTCCAACAAAGATCTTTCCAGATTTATCAATTTTTAAACATCTTACAGAGGTTAAATTTGGGAGTGGGTATTTTCTCCATGAAGAGCCATCAAACTGTAAAAGCCCATTATTATTGGCAAAATAGAGATTTCCGTTTTTATCCTGATCGATATTCCAGTTTTGAGTTCCTCCTTTATATTCATTTCGCTTGTAATTTCTTACATCCGGTAATCCAATATTTTTTACCTGACCAAAAAAAGAAATTGTGAATAATGTAAAAAAAGTAATATAAAAATATGATTTTGCTAATTTCATTAATTATTCGGATTTTTTTGTTTTTTAGTAGCTAATTAGTTTATTTATAGGTATTTGTGAATTTATTTCCTCTACTATCACGTTGTAGAAAAGCATTTCGTTCATAAAAATAAACAATCTTATATAATTGTAGTGTTTATTTTTGTAATTAACATTTTGATAACATCTTATTTTTTATTTTTAAAATATTATAAATCAAATTATTAAAAAAAAAATGATGTGTTTTTGTAATGTATAAAATTTTGATTTGATGTGTTTTTGTAGTGAAAATTAAATGCTGATAGTAAAAAAATAACATTATTATTGCATCAAATTACTAATTAATTAACCAAAATTTTTAGAAAAATGAAATTAACAAAATTACTTATTTTTTGTGTTTCGTCTTTGTTATTCTCGGTTATAGCAGTGGCTCAGGATGTCACGGTAAATGGAATGATAAACGATGAGAGTGGAATGCCGGTTCCGGGTGCAACTGTTTTACTGAAAGGTACAACAAAGTCGACGGCGTCAGATTTTGACGGGAAATTCCAAATTCAAGTGCCTTCAAACGGAGTTTTGACAGTTACTTTTATAGGATATGCTACGGTTACTGAGGCTGTAAACGGGCGTTCAAAAATTACTATTCAATTAAAACCAGAATCACAATCATTAAATGAGGTTGTAGTAGTTGGTTACGGAACTCAAAAGAAAGCAGTAGTTACGGGTGCAATTTCTAGTGTAAAAGCTGCAGATTTAGAGAAAGTGCCAAATGGTAGAGTTGAACAAGCATTACAAGGTCGTGTTGCGGGTGTAACTATTGCTTCAAGTTCAGGTCAGCCAGGTGCAGGATCTACAATTCGTGTACGTGGTATAACAACTTTCGGTGATGGTGGAAATAACCCGCTTTGGGTTGTTGACGGTAACGTTGTTGATGCCGGTGGAATTGGTTTCTTAAACCAGTCAGATATTGAGTCTATCGAGGTTCTTAAAGACGCTGCTTCTGCTGCAATCTACGGTACTCGTGCTGCAACAGGGGTTATTTTAGTTACTACTAAAAAAGGTAAAGCAGGTAAAATTACAGTAAACTATAATGGTTTTGCAGGTGTATCTTCTCCAGCAAAAAAATTAGATTTATTGAATGCTACTGAGTATGCTACTATAATGAACGAAAAATCAGTTGCTGACGGAGGAGGAATTTTATATTCTAATCCAGCTGCATTTGGAAAAGGAACAAACTGGCAGGATGCTATCTTTAATGACAGCGCTTTCAGATACACTCACGAATTAAGTATTAGTGGTGGTGGAGAATTTTCTACATTCTATGCTTCTTTTGGTATTCAGGATCAAGAAGGTATTGTTGCTACAGAAATTTCTAACTATACAAAAAAGAATTTCCGTTTAAACTCTACTCATAAAATTTCTAAATATTTCACATTCGGACAAACTTTTGGATACACAAGACAAAAAACTGTTGGAATTGGAAATACAAACAGTGAGTTTGGAGGTCCTTTAAGTTCTGCTATCAACCTTGATCCATTAACTCCGCTAGTAGTTACTGATCCTGCTGTTGCAAACGCTGCACCTTACTCTACAAACCCTGTAGTTCGTGATGCAAACGGAAATCCTTACGGAATTTCCAGCGTAGTTGGTCAGGAGATGACAAACCCATTAGGATACATCCAAACAAGATTAGGAAGATATGGATGGTCTGATGATTTCGTAGGTAATGCTTATTTAGAAGCTGCTATTACTCCACATTTAAAAGTTAGATCTACACTTGGAGGTAAACTTGCTTACTGGGGAGACCAAGGATTTACTCCTGTTTATTTCTTAAGTGCAAACGTTAATGTTCTTAAAAACAGTTATTACCAAAATAACAACAAATCATTCAACTGGAACATTGAAAACGTTCTTACTTATTCTAACAAATTTGGAGATCACAACTTTAGCGTTTTAGCTGGTCAGGGATCTTATGTTGATAATATTGGTGGATATGTTGGAGCTACAATGTTTGGATTACCTATTACAAGCTATAAAGATGCTTCTTTCAAATTTGATATTCCACAAGCAGACAGAAACAGTGCTACAGATGATTTCGTTCAGCATAAAGTAACATCTTTATTCGGTCGTTTAAATTACGATTATATGGAGAAATATCTTGTAACTGGAGTTATTCGTCGTGATGGATCTACTCGTTTCGGAGAAAATCATAAATTCGGGGTTTTCCCTTCATTCTCTTTAGGATGGGTTGTTTCAAAAGAAGGTTTCTGGAAAGAAAATAACGCAGTAAATTCATTAAAAATTAGAGGAGGTTACGGAGTTGTGGGTAACGACCAGGTGGCTGATTTTAGATATATTTCATTAGTATCTGGAGGTTACAACTATTCATTCGGAAATACAGGTGCTATCACAACAGGTTATGCTAACGTAACTCTTGATAACCCTGATTTGAAATGGGAAGAAACTTCTCAAACAAGTATTGGTCTTGATGCAAGAATATTTAATGATTTCAATTTAACATTAGATTTCTACAAAAAGAAAACAACAGGTATCTTAAGACCAGTTGTAATTCCTGGATATGTTGGGGTTGCTGAGCAGCCATGGGCAAACGTTGCTGATATGAACAACAGCGGTATTGAATTTGAATTAGGATGGAAGAAAAAATTAGGTGATTTTAATGTAGGTGTAAACGGAAACGTTGCTTACTTGAAAAATGAAATTACTTACGTAGGTAAAGATAATCAATTCATTATTGGAGATGCTTCTTTCCAATCTATGGGACCTGTTACGAGAACTCAGGTTGGTCACTCATACAATGAGTTCTACGGATATAAAACAGCAGGAATTTTCCAAAACCAAGCTGAAATCAATGCTTATACAAATGCAGCTGGAGGTTTAATCCAGCCAAATGCAAAACCAGGGGATTTCCGTTGGGTTGACAGCAATGGTGACGGATCTATTTCTGATGATGACAAACAATTCTTAGGAACAAGTATTCCTAAATATACTTTCGGTTTAACATTAAACTTAGATTACAAAGGATTTGATTTTATGACATTCATTCAGGGTGCTGCTGGAAGTAAAATCTTCCAAGGATTACGCAGATTAGATATCTTGAATGCTAACTATCAAACAGAAGCTTTAGGTCGTTGGACAGGAGAAGGTACTTCAAATGATTACCCAAGATTAGCTAATAATGATAGTAATGGTAACTTCAGCAAAATGTCTGATTTTTATTTAGAAAGCGGTGATTATGCTCGTTTGAAAATCGTTCAGGTTGGATATACTCTTCCAGTTGATCTTTCTTCTAAAATTGGAGCAGACAGAATTCGTTTCTACTTAACTGGTGAGAACTTATACACTATCACTAAATACACAGGATATGATCCGGAAATTGGAGGTCAGGTATTTGGTGTAGACAGAGGTGTTTATCCACAAGCGAGAACTTTCATGCTTGGAGCGAACGTACAATTTTAATAATTAAAGAATCATGAAAAATAAATTTAAATATATATACGCTGTTGTAGCTTTGGCTGCTTTAGGAGGATCTTGTTCTGAAGATTTCGTAAGCGTTGACCCAAAAGGATCTTTCTTATCAACTAGTTATTATAAAGATGAACAACAAGCTACATCTGCTCTTGTTGGGGTTTACGATCCATTGAGAAAAAATACTGGTGGTTTTGAGAATATGGTTGCCATGATGAATGCTGGTTCTGATGATTTCTATGCTGGCGGAGGTGGAGCTTCAGACGGTCAGGGAATTCAAAATTTCTCAACTCACTCATTAACTTCATTAATCATTCCGGGAAGTTTCTGGAATGACCACTACCAAGGGATTTACAGAGCAAACGTTTTGTTGTCAAAAATGGATGGAGTTAATATGTCAGATGCTTTAAAAGTTAGATTCACAGGAGAAGCTAAAGCATTAAGAGCATTATACTATTTCAACTTAGTTAGAATGTTTAAGAATATTCCATTAATCCTGGAGCCTCTTACAACATCTACAATGTTAAATGTTGAACAAGCAGCTCCGACTGCAATTTATGCTCAAATCGAAAAAGATTTAGTTGAAGCTATTCCAGCTTTACCAACCAGTGTAGATGCTGCTACAGGATCTGGTCGTTTAACTAGAGGTGCTGCGCAGGCAATTCTTGGAAAAGTATATTTGTATGATGGGAAAAATGCAGAAGCAGCTGCAATCCTTGCTCAGGTAAACGGTACTCCAGGACAGCCAAATCAATATGGAAATCACTTATTAGCAGATTTCGATGATTTATGGGTTGTAGCTAATAAATTTAATGCTGAATCACTTCTTGAAGTATCGCATACAAGTGCAGGAAACTCTGACTGGGGATTCTGGGGTTCTGGAAGAGATGAAGGAAACTCTTTAAACGTAATGGTTGGACCTAGAGGTTATTCTAGACCTGCAAATTCTACTGCTGCAGATCTTCCATCAGGATGGAGTTTTAGTGTTCCTACACAAAAACTTTATGATGCAATGAAGAATGATCCAAGATTTGATGCAACTATTTTCGACTTAAAAGCTTTAAAAGCGGCTGGAAAAGCAGATTATATTCCTGGTTACCAAGACACAGGTTATTTCTTGAATAAATTTTTACCAAGAAAAACAGATGTACGTACAGGTGGTGGAGCTGCTGAGTTGAATTACAAACAAAACTCATATGTTATCAGATTAGCAGATACTTATTTATTAGAAGCTGAAGCACTAGGTGCTACTGGTGCTAGAGCTCAGGCATTATTAGATGCTGTAAGAGCTAGAGTTGGTCTTCCTTCTGTTCCTGTAACATTAGCAGCAATTAAAAATGAAAGAAGAATGGAGCTTGCCGGAGAAGGACACAGATTCTTTGACTTAGTAAGATGGGGAGATGCAGCTGCAGCATTATCTGACAGAGGATTTAATGCAGGTACTGATGAAATTTTCCCAATTCCTTATGTAGAATTAACAGGGACTAAATTGAAACAGAACCCTAACTACCAATAAAAAAACAACTATCTAACCAAAAACCAAAAAAAATGAACCTAAGTATAATTTTAAAAAGAAGTGCTTACCTAATGCTTGCAATAGCATTAGGTACGCTTACTGGCTGCGATGATGATCCGGCTAATAACGGTTTAACAGCTACAAATGTTGATGCTGCGTTTACAATTACTCCTGTGGCAGGGAAAGTGAATACTTATCTTTTAACTGCTCAGGAAAATGGAGTTATTTCATCTAAATGGGACATAGGATATGGATCATATATGGGTAAAATGACAGAAGAAATTGTTTTACCAGATGCTGGTACTTATACTGTAACACATACAGCTATTGCTGCTGGAGGTGCTACAGCTAAAGTTTCTCATGATATTGTAGTTGCAACTTCTGACCCTGCTAAACCTAATTTAGTAAAAGGAGGATTTTTCAATAATGCAGCTGATATAGCTCAATGGTCATCAACAAAATTAAGTACTACTGGTGCTGCATTTTGGTCATTTAATAATGGAACAGCAACAATTCACTCTCCAGGCGGATGGGCACAAGAAGGAATTTATCAGGCAATTGATGTTGTTAAAGATAAAGAATATACAATCGATATGTTAGTTTCTTGTCCAAGTGGATCTGATGAAACATGGTTTGAAGTATATGCTGGTAAATCTGCACCTAAAGACGGCGTTGAATATAAAGACAACAAAGTAATGGGTCTGAGCACTTGGGATGGCTGTGCAAAAGCAGCTTTTACAGGAAGGCTTTCTTCTGTTGGCTGTGTTAAAAATGACGCTACTGCTTCTGTTTCTAATGTTGTGAAATTTGATACTACAGGAAAAATTTATTTAGTAATTCGTTCTGGTGGTAACAATTTTACAAAAGATGGAATTACTGTTAGCAGAATTGAAATGAGAGGAAAATAAAAGTTTAAGTTAAGTTTAAGTTTGGTTGTAAATAGCCCATAATCACTATGAGTATGGGCTATTTTTAAATCCTTACGCAGTCAGAAAATGAGTTTCTGAAAAAAACTTCTTTTTAGAATTAAAAAAATAAGGAAAATAGAATGAAAAAAAATACTTTAAAATTTCTATGCTTTTTGTTTACAGTATCGGCTCTTGCCCAGCAGACAAAAGCAAAGAAAGAATTTACAACCAACGGAAAAAAAATTACGGTTTATACAACCGCTGAAAATACAAACCTAAGATTAACATCAACAGATAATTTGTCTTTTTCAGCATCAAAACAACCTCTTGAAACGGAGATTTCTGTTTTTGTAGAACCGACGAAAAAGTTTCAAACCTTTATGGGGATTGGCGGCGCCATAACTGATGCGAGTGCCGAAATTTTTGCTAAACTTTCAAAAGAAAAACAAACAGAATTCTTAAATGCCTACTACGATAAACAAAAAGGAATTGGCTATTCTTTGCTAAGAACCACGATACAGAGCTCTGATTTTAGCAGTGGAAGCTACTCTTATATCAAAGAAGGTGATAAAGAATTAAAAACGTTTTCTATTGATCATGATAGACAATTTCGTATTCCGTTAATTAAGCAGGCAATCCAGACTGCCGGAGGAAAATTATTAACATATGCAGCGCCTTGGTCTCCAAATGCTTTTATGAAAAGCAACGGAAACGTATTAAAAGGCGGAACATTATTACCGGAATACTATCAAACCTGGGCAAATTTTTATGTGAAGTTTATAAAAGAATATGAGAAAGAAGGAATTCCGATTTGGGGAACTTCAACTCAAAATGAACCAATGGCGGTTCAAACTTGGGAATCTTGTATTTATACAGCTGAAGCTGAAAGAGATTTTATTAAAAACTTCCTTGGGCCAACTTTGAAAAAAGAAAAACTTGGAGATAAAAAAATCATCGTTTGGGATCACAATCGTGACTTAATGAATTACAGAGCAAACGTAATTTATTCTGATCCTGAAGCTGCAAAATACGTTTGGGGAATGGGTTTTCACTGGTATGAAAACTGGTCAGGCGGAGACTCCATGTTTGATAATGTTGCCAAAGTAAATGAAGCATATCCAGACAAAAAACTTTTGTTTACAGAAGGCTGTGTTGAAAAATTCGATGCTGCAAAATATCAGTTTTGGGGCAACGGAGAAAGATATGGAATCTCTATGATTAACGATTTCAATAACGGAACTGTTGGATGGACAGACTGGAATATCTTGTTAGATCAAAACGGGGGGCCAAATCATGTTGGAAATTTCTGTTTTGCACCAATTCATGCCGATACTACAACAGGAGAATTAATTTACACGCCATCATATTATTACATAGGGCATTTTTCAAAATTTATTCGTTTAAATGCTAAAAGAGTTAGTACTGCAGTAAGCAGAAGCGGTTTGTTAAGTACATCATTTTTAAATACAGATGGTACTATGGCGACAATTGTAATGAATAAAACAGACAAAGAAATTACATATAATTTGATAATAGCAACGGAAAAAACTGTAGTTAAAATTCCTGCTCATGCTATTCAAACGCTTGTTTATTAATATTTTTTGAGTTAACAGAAGAGGGCTGGCTTGAATCATCCAATTCAGCCCTCAATTTTTAATTTGAAATGCTTTTTTGAAGTAACAATGAAAACCATCAATAGAATCTTATTAGTTTCAATAATAATCTTGCAAGTAAGTTGTTCAACATCAAAAACTGCAAACGGATCAGCTGTTTCTGCATCCAAAAACAACAAAATTACGGTTTATACTACAGCCGAAAATACCAATTTGAGATTATCAGTATCAGATAATTTAATTTCAAATCCTTCATCACAACAAACAAAATCAACGGTTTCAATTACTTTAGATACCGAAAAAACAGATCAGACTTTTTTAGGAATTGGCGGCGCCATTACAGATGCAAGTGCAGAAGTTTTTGCCAAATTATCTCCAAAAAAACAGCAGGAATTTTTAACTGCTTATTACGACAAAAATAAAGGAATAGGGTATACTCTTGCCAGAACAAATATTCACAGCTGTGATTTCAGCAGTGACAGTTACACTTATGTAGCCGAAGGTGATAAAGATTTAAAAACCTTCAACATTGATCACGATCGAAAATATAGAATTCCATTAATTAAAAGCGCAATTGAAACTGCCGGCGGGAAATTAACTTTATTTGTTAGTCCATGGAGTCCCCCAGCTTTCATGAAAGACAATAATGATATTTTGCACGGCGGCGTTTTGTTGCCAGAATTTGCTCAGTCATGGGCAAACTACTATGTCAAATTTATAAGAGCTTATGAAAAAGAAGGAATTCCGGTTTGGGGATTAACGATTCAAAATGAGCCAATGGCAAAACAAAGATGGGAATCTTGCATATATACTCCGGAAGCAGAAAGAGATTTCCTGAAAAACTTCCTGGGACCAACTTTAGAAAAAGAAGGATTAAGTTCTAAAAATGTAATTATCTGGGATCACAATCGCGGTGATATGTTAACCAAAAGAGCAAATCTTGTTTTCTCTGACCCTGCAGTTTCAAAATACGCATGGGGAATTGGATTTCACTGGTATGAAACATGGAACGGTGGAACACCGAAATTCGAAGCAGTTGGTGAAGTTCACAAAGCTTTTCCAAATAAAAATTTACTTTTTACAGAAGGCTGTATCGAAAAATTTGATGCTTCAAGATTTCAGTTTTGGGGAAATGCAGAAAGATACGGACTTAACATGATCAACGATTTCAATAATGGAACAGTTGGCTGGACAGACTGGAACATTCTTCTGGATCAAAACGGAGGACCAAATCATGTTGGAAATTTCTGTTTTGCACCAATCCATGCAGACACTATAAAAGACGAATTGATTTACACACCGATGTATTATTACATTGGACATTTCTCAAAATTTATTCAGCCAAAAGCAAAAAGAATATTTGAGACAATTAGCGATAAAAAATTAATAAGCACATCTTTTAAAAACTCTGATGGCAAAGTAATTGCAATTGTAATGAACCAATCAGATGATGAGATTGTTTACACAATAAAAAACCACGATTCACAAAATACTATAACTATCCCGGCACATGCTATACAAACAATCGTATACTAACCGCCTAACCTAAAAAACTATTAAAAATGAAACTAAACATTAAAAACACTATAAAAATATTGTTCTTTTCAGCAGCAATATTTTCTCAGGCAGGATGTTCAACTTCAAATGATACAGTAGATCCTGTAGTAAATCCGCCAGTTGTAAACCCTCCGGTTGTGGTAACAAACGATGTTGATTTTTGGTTGACAAAAGGTGACCAAAGTGTATTATTAGGAAAACAAACCGGAACTCTTGGGTTTGGTACAAATGTCAATAATTATGCAAATATAGAAGTTAATGAATCTCAAAAATATCAAACTATTGATGGTTTTGGATACACATTAACAGGTGGAAGTGCTGATGTAATTAATAAATTAACAGCTGCTAAAAAAAGTGCACTTTTACAAGAATTATTTGGTACAGGTGCTAATTCAATTGGAGTTAGTTATTTAAGAATCAGTATTGGAGCATCAGATTTAAATGCTGAACCGTTTACTTATGATGATCTTGCAGCAGGAGAAACAGATTTAACTTTAGCAAAATTCAGTTTAGACAAAGACAAAGCTGGAGTAATTGCGCTTTTAAAAGAAATTCTTGCAATCAATCCTAAAATTTTAATTCTGGCTACACCTTGGTCAGCACCACTTTGGATGAAAGACAAAGACAGTTTTGTTGGAGGAAAATTACAAACACAATATTATGATGTTTACGCTAAATATTTTGTAAAATACATTCAGCAGATGAAGGCTGAAGGAATTACAATTGATGCAGTAACGCCGCAAAACGAACCTTTGCATGACGGAAATAACCCAAGTATGTATATGTCTGCATTAGAACAGGCAAACTTCATTAAAAACAATTTAGGACCGGCTTTTAAAGCGGCAAATCTTAATGTAAAAATTATTGCTTACGATCACAATTGCGATAATCCAAATTATCCAAAAGCAATTTTGGCCGATGCCGATGCTTTTCCATTTGTAGACGGATCTGCCTTTCACTTGTATGCAGGAGATATTAGTGCGTTAAGTAATGTTTACAATTCGTATCCAACTAAAAATGTATATTTCACAGAACAATGGACATCTTCAGCAGGTGATTTTGGAGGAGATTTAAAATGGCATGTTCGAAATGTAATTGTTGGTTCTATGCGAAATTATAGCAAAAATGCATTAGAATGGAATTTAGCTAATGACGGAGCTTTTCAGCCTCACACAAATGGCGGCTGCTCAATGTGTAAAGGTGCCCTGACAGTAACATCAAGCGAAAGTTTTCAGCGCAATGTAGCATATTACATTATCGCACATGCATCAAAATTTGTTCCCGCAGGATCTGTTAGAATTTCTAGTACGTCAAGCGGAAGTTTACAAAATGTTGCTTTTATTACGCCTTCGGGATCAAAAGTATTAGTAGTAGTTAATGACTCGTCAACTGCAGAAATTTTCAATATAAAGTTCAATAACAAATGGGTTACTACATCTTTAGATGCAGGATCTGTTGGAACTTATACATGGAAATAAAACTAACCGGAAATGAAAAATTTTCAAATGAAAAAAGTAGTATTAGCATTGCAGCTTTTATTTTCGTTTACAGTTTTCGGCCAGGGTTTTTTACATAGAGACGGACAAAAAATTGTTGATGGAAATGGAAATAACATTATTCTAAGGGGTCTTGGTCTTGGCGGATGGATGGTTCAGGAAGGATATATGCTGCAAACACAGCCCTTTGCAAGTCCGCAATATCAAATAAAACAAAAAATTCAGGACGTTGTTGGTGAACAAGGAACGAAAGAATTTTATGCGGCATATAAAGCAAATGGAATCACAAAAAGAGACGTTGATTCGTTAGCAAAATGGGGATTCAATTCGATTCGTCTTCCAATGCATTATAACCTTTATACTCCGCCAATTGAGCAGGAAAAAAATGGTGAAATCACTTGGATTGATGAAGGTTTTACCATGACTGATAATTTGCTGAAATGGTGTGAAGCAAACAAAATCTACCTAATTTTAGATTTACACGCAGCACCGGGCGGACAAGGAAACGACGCTGCAATTTCTGATTATGATACCACAAAACCATCATTATGGCAAAGTGAAGCCAATCAGAAAAAAATGATCGCTTTATGGAAAAAACTGGCTTCTCGCTACAGAGACAGTCAGTGGATTGGCGGTTATGATATTATCAACGAACCAAACTGGGGTTTTACCGGATCAAATAAAAATGGCTGCGACGAAAATTCAAACGGACCTTTAAGAGATTTAATGGTTGCTGTTACCAAAGCAATTCGCGAAGTCGACACCAATCACTTAGTAATTATCGAAGGGAATTGCTGGGGGAATAATTACAATGGCGTTTTTCCGTTATGGGATGAAAACATGGCGTTGAGTTTTCATAAATACTGGAATCATAACGACAAAGAATCAATCCAGAAAATGCTGGATTACAGAACACAATATAACGTTCCGATTTGGTTAGGAGAAAGCGGCGAAAATTCAAATGTTTGGTTTAAAGATGCTTTGACTTTAGTAGAAACCAACAATATTGGATGGGCATTTTGGCCAATGAAAAAAATCGAAAATATTGCGGGTGTAACTTCGGTAACCAAAATTCCGGAATATGATGTTTTATTGAAATACTGGAAAGATGGCGGAGCAAAACCATCACCAGAATTTTCGAAAAAAGCATTAATGAAAATGGCTGACAACTATAAAACGCAAAACGTAACTGTTAAGCCAGACGTAATCGATGCGATGTTTAGACAAGTACAGACAAACGATACAAAAGCATATAAAAATCATGTAATTCCCGGAAAAATTATCGCAACGCAATATGATTTAGGAACAAACGGATTTGCTTATTCTGATAAAGATTTCGTGAATTACAGAGTTGCAACGGGAACTTTTGATCAATGGAATAAAGGAAACGTAATGCGCAACGACGGAGTTGATATTCTGCCTTGTAAAGATGCCGGATCAAATGGTTATCAGGTTTCCTTTATCGAAGATGGAGAATGGCTTCAATTTACTTCTCAGGTAAAAAAAGAAAATAAATACAACGTGGCAATTCGTTACTCAAGCGAAAGTGCAGAAGGACAACTTCATTTAGAAACTTCAAATGGAGAAAAATCAAAAACAATAACATTGCCTGCAACTGGCGGAAATGATAAATGGAAAACGATTATTTTATCTGATGTTGAATTAAAATCAGGAGAAAATAAAATAAAAGTAGTTTTTGATAAAGGAGGATTCAATTTGAATTATTTAGATTTTTTGAACGGTAAAAAAAGTGTTTCTAAAAAATAATAAGGTATGAAAAGCATCAAAAATATAATCAATAAAACTGGAATTTTGGCATTTATGCTATTGCTGATTTTTCAATCCTGCAGTGGAGGAAATGATAGTTCAGATGATACTCCGGTAAATCCGGCGCCATCCAATCTTTCTGTTCAGGTAGAAGTTGTGGGTAAAACGGCGGCAAATCCTAACGGAGATGGAAGCGGAAAAGTAAACTTAAAGATAAATGCAGCAAATGCCATTTCATATAAAGTTTTAATAGACAATCAGCTAAAAGAAATTACAAGCGGAGATTTTAGCTATACTTTTACAGCTTCGGGAACAAAAACATATTCAATCATTGTTTCGGCTTACAATGCCGGAGGGCAATTTATTAGTTCTACATCTTCTGTAAATATTTATGTAGCCAGAAAAATTCTTTGGTCAGATGAATTTGATGTAGACGGAGCTCCAAATTCTTCAAAATGGGGGTACAATACCGGAACCGGAGACGGATGGGGAAATAATGAATTAGAATATTATACATCACGTCCTGAAAATGTATTTATCTCAAACGGAACATTAAAAATAAAAGCAATCAAAGAAGAGTATATGGGAAGCCACTATACATCAACAAGAATGCTTACAAAAGGAAAATTTTCATTCAAATACGGTCGTGCCGAAGTACGTGCAAAACTGCCTGTTGGCGGCGGAACCTGGCCGGCATTCTGGATGTTGGGAGACAATATTGATACAGCCGGATGGCCATTATGCGGAGAAGTAGACATTCTGGAATCTGTTGGAAACAATCCAGACGTAAATCATTCTTCACTGCATTCTCCGGGACGTTCAGGAAATACACCTGATACAAAAACAATAACAGTTCCAAATTCAGCGACAGAATTTCATATTTATGCTGCAGAGTGGAGCGCAGAAAGCATTAAGTTTTATGTAGACGATAATTTATTTTACACTTATGTAAATTCGGCTTCAACTCCGTTCAATCAAAACTTTTTCCTGATTTTAAATTTAGCAATGGGAGGAAATTTTGGAGGAACAGTTGACCCCAATTTCACTAGCGCAATTTTTGAAGTTGATTACGTGAGAGTATATAATTAACATAAGTTTTAAACTAGTTTTTTTCTGTAAAGCTATATAAACACTAGCTTTACAGATTAAAATTTTTTAAATTATGAAAAAGACAAATAAATTTATTTTAGTAGTATTCTTACTTTTTGTGAGCGTTTCATTTTATGGTCAAAACCTAAAAATTATGACCTACAACATTCGTTTAGATGTTGCTTCTGATGGTGAAAATGCCTGGCCGAAACGAAAAGATTATTTTACTGCACAAATACAATTTTATAGTCCTGAAATTTTTGGAGTACAGGAAGCAACTCCAAATCAGGTAATAGATATTGCAGCGGCTCTGCCAGATTATAACAAATTTGGAATAGGAAGAGAAGAAGGAGGATTAGGAGAAGCCTGCACGATTTATTACAAAAAAGATCGTTTTAAAGTATTACAATCAAACACATTTTGGTTGTCACAAACGCCAAATGTAGTTTCAAGAGGCTGGGATGCAGCCTGCAACAGAGTTTGTACTTACGGACTTTTTAAAGATTTAAAAACGAAAAAAACGTTTTGGGTTTTCAATCTTCATTTAGATCATATGGGGAATGAAGCAAGAGTAAAGGGCGTTCAGCTAGTTTTGAAAAAAATAAACGAACTAAACACAAAGAAATACCCGGCATTTTTGATGGGAGATTTCAACTCAGAACCTAATACGCCGCAAATTGAAGAAATTAAAAAAGTAATGGATGATACCAAAGATGTTTCAAAAGAAAAACCTTTTGGGCCATCAGGAACATTTAATGATTTCAAACACAATGAACCCGTTACGTTATTACTGGATTATATTTTTATTTCAAAAAATAGCGGACTTACAATTCAAAAACATGCAGTTTTAAGTGATTCTAAAGATTTAAAATATCCATCAGATCATTTACCTGTTTTAATAGAAATAGATTAAAAATGAAAAACATCAACAAAAAACTTCAAATCCTGCTTTTACTGCCGCTTATCGCTGTGCAGATAAAATGCGGATCTTCAAAAAGTGTTGCATCCAATTCTGGAAAAGCAGAATCATGGATTACAACTACTGATGAAACTTCAAAACTAAAAAAACAAGAGGATTTAGTTTTTAGTACAGAAACTAATTCAAACCCAACCATTGAAGTAAATCCTTCAGAAAAATTTCAAACCATAGAAGGTTTCGGATTTTCGTTAACAGGAGGAAGCGCACAGGCGATTTTAAAACTGGATAAAGCAAAAAGAGATGCATTGCTTCAGGAATTGTTTTCCAGAAAAAATGATGCAATTGGTTTAAGTTATCTGCGTATAAGTATTGGAGCTTCAGATTTGAATGAAAAAGTTTTTTCGTATGATGATATGCCGGAAGGACAAACTGACTTAAATCTGGAACATTTTAATCTTGGTCCGGATTTAAATGACGTAGTTCCGGTTTTACAGGAAATCTTAAAAATAAATCCAAACATAAAAATTATGGGTTCTCCATGGTCTCCGCCAGTTTGGATGAAAGACAACGGAAGCTCAAAAGGAGGAAGTTTACAGCCAAAATATTACGGAGTTTACGCTGATTATTTTGTAAAATATATTCAGGCAATGAAATCGCAAGGAATTGTTATTGATGCTATTACGCCGCAAAATGAGCCATTGCATCCGGGAAATAACCCAAGTATGTTTATGCCGGCAGAGCAGCAGGCAGATTTTATTGGAAATCATCTGGGTCCCGCTTTCGCGAAAGCCAAAATCAAAACCAAAATTATAGTTTATGACCACAACTGTAATAAACCGGAATATCCTTTGACAATTTTAAGAAATGCAAAAGCAAATCCTTTTGTTGCAGGTTCAGCTTTTCACTTATACGAAGGCGATATCAGCGCTTTAACTACAGTTCATAATGAATTTCCAAGCAAAGATTTATACTTTACAGAACAATATACAGGATCAGGAAGCAGTTTTGAAAATGATTTAAAATGGAGCGTAAAAAATGTTGTAATTGGTTCAATGCGTAACTGGAGTAAAAATGCACTTTCGTGGGGACTTGCAAATGATGAATATTACAAACCATTTACACCAGGCGGATGTTCAACTTGTAAAGGAGCTTTAATGATTGATCAAAATCAAAACATTAAGCGTGAAGTAGGGTATTATATTATTGGACACGCTTCTAAATTTATACCGGAAGGTTCTGTGAGAATTGGAAGTAATATTGCAGGAAATCTATACAACGCAGCTTTCAAAACACCATCTGGACAAATCGTTCTAATCGTAGAAAACGACGGAAATACAGCAGAAACATTCAATATTAAATACAATCAAAAACAAACTTCAACTACACTAAACGCTGGTGCAGTAGCAACTTACGTTTGGTAACCAAAATCAAATTCATGAAAAAAATAACCACATTTGCTTTGTTGATGGCCGCGCTTTTTGCAACGGCACAGCAGCAGACAATAGATCAAAAAGTAAATGATCTGTTGAAGAAAATGACAATTGAAGAAAAAATTGGCCAGCTTAATCAATACACGGGAGATAATCAGGCTACAGGGCCCATTACAATAAATCCAAACAAACAAGCCGAAATTAAAGCCGGTTTAATTGGTTCGATGTTAAATATTATTGGAACAAAATATACCAGACAATATCAGGAACTGGCTATGCAGTCACGTCTTAAAATTCCGTTGTTATTTGGTCAGGACGTTATTCATGGATACAAAACAACATTCCCATTACCGTTAGCCGAAGCAGCAAGCTGGGATTTACAAGCTATAGAATTAGCAGCAAGAGTTGCAGCAGAAGAAGCTTCTGCAAGTGGAATTCACTGGACATTTGCACCAATGGTAGACATTAGCCGTGACCCGCGTTGGGGACGTGTAATGGAAGGAGCTGGAGAAGATACTTACTTAGGTTCTAAAATTGCTTATGCAAGAGTAAAAGGTTTTCAGGGAAATAAATTAGGAGATTTAAACTCGGTTATGGCCTGCGTAAAACATTTTGCAGCTTATGGAGCCGGAGTTGGAGGTAGAGATTACAACTCAGTTGATATGAGCGAAAGAATGCTTCTTGAAACGTATTTACCGCCTTTTAAAGCAGCTTTAGATGCTGGTGCAGCAACATTTATGAATTCTTTTAATGATTTAAACGGAATTCCTGCAACTGGAAATGCACATTTACAAAGAGATATTTTAAAAGGAAAATGGAATTTTCAGGGATTTGTAGTTTCTGACTGGGGATCTATTGGAGAAATGGTTGCTCACGGATATTCAAAAGATCTTAAAGAAGCTGCTTACTCTGCCATTACTGCCGGAAGTGACATGGATATGGAAAGTAACGCATACCGTTACAACTTAGCACAATTAATAAAAGAAGGCAGAGTTTCTATTGATTTAGTTGATGATGCAGTAAAACGTATTCTTCGCAAGAAATTCGAATTAGGTTTATTTGATGATCCATACCGATATTCTGATGATAAGAGAGCAGAAAAAGTTTTGGCAAATCCTGCAAACAGAAAAGCAGCTCTTGAAGTTGCTGAAAAAAGTATCGTTTTATTAAAAAATGAAAACCAGACTTTACCGCTTTCTAAAAATGTAAAAACAATCGCATTTATTGGCCCAATGGTAAAAGAATACAAAGCCAATATGGGATTCTGGTCTGTTGAATTACCGGATGTTAATTACGATAAATGGGTAGTTTCGCAATGGGATGGTTTACAAAATAAAGTAGGTAAAAACACAAAATTACTTTATGCAAAAGGATGTGATATTACCGGAGACAATAAAGACGGTTTTGCCGAAGCTGTTGAAACTGCAAAACAAGCAGATGTTGTAATTTTAAGTATTGGTGAAAGACACGATATGAGCGGTGAGGCAAAAAGCCGAAGCGATATTCATTTACCGGGTGTTCAGGAAGATTTAGTAAAAGCAATTCAGGCAACAGGAAAACCGGTTGTAGTTTTAATAAATGCCGGAAGACCGCTTGTTTTCAACTGGACGGCAGATAATGTTCCGGCAATTGTTTATACTTGGTGGTTAGGTACAGAGGCAGGAAATGCAATTGCAAATGTTTTATTTGGAGATTACAATCCGTCAGGAAAATTACCAATAACTTTCCCAAGAGAAATAGGTCAGATTCCTATTTACTACAATCACTTTAGTACAGGAAGACCAGCTAAAGATGAAGATTCAAAAAACTATGTTTCTGCTTATATCGATTTAAAAAACTCACCTAAATTTCCTTTTGGATATGGTTTGAGTTATACTAAATTTGATTATTCAGGATTAAAACTTTCTTCGACAAAAATCAAAAGCAACGAAACCATTAAAGTTTCATTTCAATTAGCAAACGTTGGAAAAGTTGCCGGAGATGAAGTAGTTCAGTTGTATATCAAAGATAAATTCGGATCAGTTGTACGTCCGGTTTTAGAATTAAGAGATTTCCAAAAAGTGAAATTAAATGCAGGAGAAACTAAAACAATTGAATTTACAATTGATAAAGAAAAACTTTTTTTCTACAATAATAAGTTAGAATGGACAGCTGAGCCGGGAGATTTTGAAGTAATGATTGGTGCTTCGTCAGCAGATATTAAACTAAAATCTGATTTTGAATTAGTAAATTAGTAAAATAGAGTGGAATAAAAAATGGGGCCTTTAAAACCCCATTTTTTATTATTTAAATCTTTTCTTGAAATTGTATTTTAACATGTTCATTATACCTTGTTCGATAATATCAATTCCTAATCCATAATTACTGTCTGCAATAGTATGATGATCTGTCCTGAATTTTTCAAAATCTTCCGTTGGGATTTCTAAATTTACCAAAGGTTTAAATTCTATAAAAACTGAAGCCCCGTTTTTTGTTACTTTTTTACGGCTTGTAAAATCAAAATAAGGATTATTGATCGTACTTTCCTGAATGGTATATTTCTCCTCAGTATCTATTTTTTGATCCGTATGAAGATTGATTTCATATTTTTCGTTATCAAAATTATGCCAAAACGGAATATCAGCATGCATAAAATCACGAGCATTATTTTTTACTACATTTCGATCAAAATACATTAAAAAGCGATTTTTTTGAACATCTGTAAAATAAGGATTTTGAATAGAAGCACTGTACTGAATTGTAAATTCGTTCAGCTTTTTATCATCATTTAGAATCTCAATTGCGGCATTCTTAAAAATGGTTCTTATATCAGTTCCGTTTCTATCATTAGAATAATTTAAAGCATAAAACAGGAAATTATTCCAGCTGTCAATGATTTCCCTCTTATTTGTATTCTTGAAATATTTACGCATAAAATTGGCACGGTTTCCTTTATAAGTTGTAGTAAGTTTTAATTCTCCCGTATTATTTTGTGCATTTAAATCTACCTTTTCATTAATACCATAGTAAGAGAATCTATAAGGCTTTTTAATTTGTAACTGCTGGTTTGGTTTTACTTCCAGATAATGCAGGAAATAAATAAAACCACGATTTTCAATCAGTCCGAATTCGTCTCTGGCTGTGGCATCAATAAAATAAGTTTCATTCTTATAATTAATTTTTACAATTACATGATTAAAAGTAAGAAGTGAAGGCAGGTAATGTTTGATATAATGATCTGAATTGTAGTTAACTAAAATAACAGAGGAATCAATATTAATATAATCTAAAACCACTTTTAGTAAAACAGATTTCGCCTTACAATCTCCCTGTTTGTTTTCATAGGTTATTGAAGGTTCCTGTGGTTTATGTCCATTCATTTCATCTGCATTAAAAATATAGTATACATGGTTTTGTACATAATCAATAGCATATTGAAGCTGCTCATCTTTATCTGAAATTGCATCCAGTTTTTCTGCCAGTTTAGGGGCAAACTCTTTTAGGGATGATTTACTGAAAATTTCTTCATAAAATGGCGAAATATAATTTGACAGATCAGTCCAGTTGCTATCTGTTGCGAAATCTATATACGGAGCAATTTCTCTGTTTATATCAAACGAATTAATGTAATCTTCTTTTTCAATAACAAACTTTTCCCCTTTTTTCAAATAACTAATTTCAGGTTGTATGACATTCCCTTCTTCATCTCTAAAAAATGTTTTTTTGTAAGCAATAGGATCTTTACGATCATTTATAAAACGGAATTTATAGTTTCCGTAAGCCCAGTAGGTACTTGGGGTTACATAAACATATTTAAAAAATTCTCTGCGCATAAAATCGCGATCCGTAAAAACTTTTATTCTCGAATCTTCAGTAATTAATATATCATAAAGGCGCAGGTCTTTTATCGTAATATTTATTTTTTTATTACTGCTTAAAACACCGCCCTCACTTTGATTTTCGCTGTCAAGAACTTTTATTTTTGTATCTGCAATTTTGTCGATAAAAACGCCATCTCGTAAAACACTTATTCTATGAATAATATATGTTTCGTTTTCCTCAACAACTACATCTCTTACCGAAGCACTTTCAAGATTTGAAGGTTCGTTAAGCGTATAAGCAACACAGGCATATTCACTGTTTTCATTATCACTGGTATAAAAAACTTTATCCAGAAAATAACAAAAATCTCTTCCTTCTTCAATTTGTTTATTCGAAAAATCGGATTCTTTTATGTATTGAATTAATTCATCATCATTAATTTCTGAAGCCCATTTTTCAGGTTTTTGAATTTTATAATTCTCTGATTCTATTATGTTTTCCATATTGATTTTTTGTATGTATATTCTTACTTTTAAAACGACAAAAATAAATAATAAAGCTATTCGATCAAAAATATAATATTTTTTAGCAATAAAAAACCTCACATGTTGTGAGGTTCGTTTTAAATTTATAAAAAAAAGGATTAGAAAATAATTATTTCAAAACCGTATTTATAAAATCCATAGCGCCAATTCCTTTATAAGAAGCGTACAAAGCCTTATCAAAAGCTTCACGTTTTGCTTTTTTATCCTTTGCTTCCGTTTCAACAATCATTTGGTTGAAAATTCTTTCCTGCTCTTCGCTGTATTTTAGAGAAGCTTCCAAAAGATAAGTCTTAGACACAAATCCGAAAGAAGTCCAGATTTTGGTTCTGATTTTTTTGTTAATATTCTTTAGCGGATTGATACTCATAATCTCATTCATTAAATAATTTTGCATTTCATTTTCCGAAAGGCAAAATTAATAATTTGTAATCTTTTTCTTTCTTAAAAATTTAGTTTTAACAATTTTATATCCAAATGTGTTATAATGACGCAATGTACTTATTTTTTTAATTAGTTTTGTAATTTTAACTAAAATTGTGATAAGTACACTTTTCATTTTTCTCTATATTAAAGGACTTTAAAGAATAGATTTATGAGAATTTATGCTGGTTTTTTTTAAAATGAAGTAAATTGCATACTTAATAAAATAAAAATGCTGAAATCTATTATAGAAAATAGCGAAAATTACCAGCCGGGACTTTCCATAGACTGCGTGATTTTTGGTTTTCATGATAACCAATTAAAAGTTTTACTGATTAAAGTACCGCATAGTGAAACATGGTCTTTACCGGGTGGTTTTATTCCAATTGATCAGGATATTGATACAGCAGCCGTTACAGTTTTGAACGAAAGAACCGGAGTTGAAGGCGTTTTTTTAAGACAATTTTCGACTTTTGGAAAAATCAAACGTAATGATAATCATTTCGGAAAAGAAGTTTTGAAATATCTGGGCATAGATCCTGAAAAAGGAAAATGGCTGACAAGACGTTTCGTAACAATTGGATATTATGCGCTGGTTGATTTTTCTAAGATTCTGCCAAATCCACTTAATAGAAATGAAATTGTAGAATGGATTGATCATAAAGAAGTTCCTGAATTAATACTGGATCACAGAGAAATTTTAGACAAAGCATTAGATACTTTGAGAGTCGAATTGAATTTAATGCCAATAGGTTACAATTTGCTGCCGGAAAAATTTACCATTCCCGAGCTTCAAAAATTATACGAAACCATTTTGGACAAAAAACTGGATCGCAGAAATTTTTTGCGTAAAATCACAAACATTGGAATTCTTACTAAGTTAGACGAAAAGAAAAGCAATGTGGCACACAAAGCTCCAAACCTTTATTCTTTTGATAAAGAAAAATATGATGAAGTCCTTAAAAATGGATTGTATCAAGGTTGGTAAAATTTAATTTTAAATTTGCGATTATGGTTAGTTTTGAAAATTTTAGAAAGTTAGCTTTGTCGTTTCCAAATACAGCAGAAGAGCCACATTTTGAGAAAACCTCTTTTCGTGTGAACAAAAAAATATTTGCCACTTTTGACGAAAAGAACAATCACGCCGTTTTAAAATTAACTGAAATAGATCAATCTGTTTTTTGTGCATCAAGCGAGAAGATTTTTTATCCAATCCCGAATAAATGGGGAAAACAAGGCTGGACAATTGTAGAATTAGAAAGAGTAAGACCAGAAATGTTTGAAGATGCCTTAAAGCTTTCTTATGAAAACGTTTCCCAAAAAAAACGATAAATTACAAACCCGACAGGTTTTTAAAACCTGTCGGGTTTACTTTTTGATTACTCTACAATAGTTCTAAAAGTTAAATTCACTCTGGGTTTCTGAGTAGTTTTTGTTGGTGGTAAACGATGAAGCCAATGCGTCTGCGTTTCATCTTTCATAACCAATAAACTGCCATGTTCCAAAATTAAAGAAACGGTTTCTTTAGATTCTTTATGTTTAAAAGCAAATTTACGTTCTGCACCAAAACTTACCGATCCGATTGCGCCATTCTTTTTCAAATCTTTTTCGGCGTCACTGTGCCAGGCCATTCCTTCTTCGCCGGAATGGTACAAATTCAGCAGACAAGAATTAAAAGTTGCTCCGGTTTTTTCTTCAATAACTTTTTTCAATTCTAAAAGTTCTTTAGTCCACGGAAGCGCTTTTTTCGTTGTATTAGAATATGTATATTCAAATTCCTGATCGCCGTACCAAGCTACTTTTCGTTTGGTTAAAATCAATTTTCCAAAGATAACGGCTTCATCATTTTTCCATTCAATTGTATTTAATAAAGTATCACGATAGAAATCGGCTTCTGTTTTCGAAAACAATTTTCCGTAATAATTTACAGTTCCGTCTTTCGGAAGCAGATTGGTGTTTTCGTCAATTTGAGGATTAAATAAGTCCATTTTTCCATTTTAGATATTTGGGTTTCATGCAATGTCCGCAAGGTCTAAAGCCGTTTTCTTTGGCTTCAATTTCAGAAGAAAAGAAAACCCGATTTTCCCGTTTCATTCTTTTTCCCGAAGAACATTTTAAAGTTCCGTAGATTTTTAATTTTTGGTTTCCGCCAAAACAAATCTCCGCATTTTTAATTTTATTTCGAAGTTCTGAATCTGAAATTTTGTTATGTTTAATCATATTCGTTTTGTGTTAATTTTTCCGCCACGAATTCACGAATTAAACTAATTCTATGTGCATAGATTTTAAAAATAATTCGTGAATTCGTGGCGGAAAAAAAATATTCACGAAAGCGCGTCATGAAAAATAATTCCCAATGTAAAACGTTCACCTGAATGAATTTCGCTCACGCCATGTTTCATATTTACGCGATAATATCCTTTTGTACCCTTTACAGGTCTGAAATTGGTTGTAAAAACTAAAATATCTCCTTTTTTGGGTTTCAACACAATTGCTTTTGATTGCGCTCTTGGAGTTTGCTGAGTTAAAACAAATTCGCCGCCCGTAAAATCCTTATCCGGTTCATTCAGAAAAAGTACAATTTGAATGGGAAAATAAACGTCACCATATAAATCCTGATGTAAAGTGTTGAAACCGCTTTCGCCGTATTTTAAAATTAAAACGGTGGCTTTAAGCTGATTGTTGTCATGGCATTGTTTTAATAAATCTTCATGTTTTTCCGGAAAAACGGTATTAATATTAAGGACTTTCATCCAGGCATTTCCAATTGGAGCCAGTTTAGGATAAATCGAAGAACGAATGTTTTGAATTAAATCGGGCAGAGGATAGTTGAAATATTTATATTCACCTAACCCAAATCGGTAACGTTCCATAACAACCGTTTTTCGGTATAAATTCGGATTATCATATTCGAATTTTAAATCTTCACATTGTTCGTTATTAAGTACCTTTGGAATTATTGCGAATCCATTTTCATGCATAGATTCGGTGATGCTTTCCCAGTTTTGAGAAGCAATTTTAGATTGTATATTTTGCATAAATATTTAAGTAAAGATTGAACTTTAGACAAAGTATCGTAGAGACGCACTGCAGTACGTCTACGCAAAGATTGTCGGCAACAATAATTACGGAACGTTAGACGCACTGCAGTGCGTCTCTACGGATATACGTTGTACATAAATTATAATTGTGAATTTACCTGTGCGCCTTCCCAGCCAATAATTGCTGTTTTTCGGGTATTTCCCCACATATAACCGCCAAATATTCCAGAAGATTGAATAACACGATGACATGGAATTAAAAACGCAACCGGATTGCTTCCAATTGCAGTTCCAACGGCTCGAGAGGCATTTGGTTTTTGAATTTTCTGCGCGATAGCACTGTAAGTTGAAAGCTGCCCCATTGGGATTTTTAATAAAGTTTCCCAAACCTTCAACTGAAAATCAGTTCCTTTTAAATGCAGTTTAATTTCAGATAATTTGCTCCAGTCATTTTGGAAGATGAAAAGTGCATTTTGCTGTGTTAAATCTAATTTTCGGGAAAAAGTTGCATTTGGGAATTTGTTTTTTAAATCATGAAATCCGATAGCTTCATCTTCGGCGAAAGCCATAAAACAAATTCCTTTTTGGGTTGAAGCTACAATAATGTTCCCAAACGGACTTTCGGCAAAACTATAATTTATAGAAAGGTTTTTTCCACCGTTTTTATATTCAGCCGGTGTCATTCCTTCAATGTTTACAAATAAATCATGTAATCTGCTGGTTCCGGAAAGTCCGGTTTCGTATGCTGTTTCGGAAATAGTAGCCTGATTTTCTTTTAATAATTTCTTGGCATGTTCTAAACTGGTATACTGCAAAAATTTCTTCGGACTTGTTCCTGCCCAATCACTAAAAAGCCTCTGAAAGTGAAATGGACTCAAATGTACTCTTTCGGCAACTTCATCAAGATTCGGCTGATCTTTAAAGTTTGCCTTAATATAATCTATTGCGTCTGCAATACGATTGTAATTGATGTTTTCCTGTGTGTTCATTTTCATTCAATTTTATAAGGCAAAGATCGATTGGTTTTGGCTGGTATAAAATCCGAAACTTGCTGAGTTTTTCTAATCGCAAAGAGCACAAAGTTTAAGCTTAAAATAAAAAAATGCGATTCTGCATGTTCACGAGAATGATTATTTAAGATTAGCTTTTGCAGAAGAAACACTAATTAATTTATATCCATTTTCAGTTCTTAAGAATTCAAAATGATCCTGTCCTTGATCAAGTTTATTTTTTGGATTGATAACAATACTTTTTACAGGATAAATCCAGTTTTTTGATTCTCTGCAATTATTGAAATAAACGTCGTATTCTTCTGTTTCAAAAATAAACTGATTTAATCCTTCTGAAAAAACAAAGTAATCTGTTTTTGGACTTTTAAGTTCTTCAAGTTTTAGTTTTAAATACGTATAATTTTGATTGATAAATTTCGTTTTAGATTCACTAAACCAGCCATCTGGTTCTTTCCAAAATGTGATTTTGTCTGAAGAATGTTTTTCTAAATTAGCTTTGGATAATTCTTTCAGCAAAGTGTTTTTAAGCCAGAATTTAAATTCCTTATCATAATTTATAAAAGAATAATATTGTCCGTCAACTCCATGAAAATTTTCTCTTATTTCCTCTTTACTTGGTTCTTTTGATTTTTCTAATGAATAAAAGTTTAGATCATCATTATACGGAAAATTTTCAATTAAGATTTTATTGTTGATATCGATAAGAAATTCTTTTCCGCCTTTCCAAAAAAAATGTTCGCCACTAATTTCTTTTTGAGCATCTTTTAGACCTATAAACATTCCGTTTTTAGCTTTGGTTAAATTGCTGTATTCTGCCGGAATTACAATTTTTCCTTTAGCATTAAACATTCCCATTTTATCAGTTTTACGGTCTGTAAATCTTATAAAACCTTCGTTTTCGCAGTCTGGACCATTATCAAAAACGTATAAGCTGTCTTGTCCAACTATTTTTCCGGATTTGGTTAAATAATAGCTTTTCCAGTTTCCGTTCCTTTCTTCTGTAACAGCGATAATATTTTCGAATTTTCGTGCCGTTGTAAAACCTGAAAATTTTGGTTCTATTTTGATTATTCCATTTTTGTCTTTAAACCCAATTAGCGTAGTGTCTTTGTTTGGAAATGAAGTCCAGACGTCATTGTTTTGAGCAAATGCAGATATATTTAGAACAAGAAATGTGCAGAAAATAAAAAGGCGTGTCATGAAAGAATATATTTACTATAAAGATACATAACGTTTTTTAAAATGAAATATTCTTTAAAAAAGAAAACCCGACAGGTTATTAAAACTTGTCGGGTTTGAAATTTGTATTTAGAATAAGAATCTAATTAAAATCGTAATCGTAATTTATTTCCTTTAGATCTTCTTCGAGTCTTTTCCAATCATTAAAATTTTTATCAAGTAATAAAACCATTTCTTTAGTTAATTTTTTTCCTTTATAAATTTCAAATACAGGTTCTAATGAAGTAGGTTTAGCTTTGTAATCTTCCTTTTCTTCGTCTTCATCTTGGGTGTCATCTAAAAAATATTCATATGCCCAATTAATATAGGTTTCGGGATTTCCATCAAAAATATTTAGAAGTTCTTCTGAGCCATCATCATTCTTTCCAATATTTCCTACTGTCCATTCTCCATCATTATTAGTCCATAAACAAAAATCTGTTCCTCTTGATGAGACGGGCTCTCCAAATATAAAATCATTATATATTTCTGGCATTCCTAGTGTTAAATCTTGTTTTGATGCGACTTGTGAACAATATTCTTTTGCAAGTCCATTTATTATGCAATTATTTTTAAGAAAAAGAATCAGCATATGGTCTCCACTGCCATCTCTCATTTCGCAAAATTCTTCACCATCTGCCCATTTTGAATTGTAAGAGTAGTATCTGAATTCCCATTCATCACAAAAGATAGCATCTAAAACGGAAATTGCTTTACAGATTCTTTGTAAATCTTCTTTTTGGGGCATTAATTGTAAATTTTTAGTAGAAATCATAATTTATTAGGTAATATAAAAATTGATAATTTTTCTTACAAAAATAACTAAAAAATTTAATGATTTGCAATTAATTATTTAAATAAGAAACCCGACAAATTTTTAAAATCTGTCGGGTTTGAATATGTATTTAGATAAATCTAAAATCTAAAATAGATTAATATCTGTAGTATTCTGGTTTAAATGGACCTTGAACTTCAACACCAATATAAGCAGCCTGATCTTCTCTTAAAACTTCAAGTTCAACGCCTAACTTAGCTAAGTGTAAAGCAGCAACTTTTTCATCTAAATGTTTAGGTAACATATAAACTTCATTTTTGTAAGCTGCGCTGTTGTTCCATAATTCGATTTGAGCTAAAGTCTGGTTTGTAAATGAGTTACTCATTACAAAACTTGGGTGACCTGTAGCACAACCAAGGTTTACTAAACGACCTTCTGCTAAGATAATGATATCTTTTCCAGCGATAGTATATTTATCAACCTGAGGTTTGATTTCGATTTTAGAAGCACCGTGATTTTTGTTTAACCAAGCCATGTCGATTTCGTTATCGAAGTGACCGATGTTACAAACAACAGTTTTGTCTTTCATTTTTTCGAAGTGGCTTCCCACAACGATATCTTTATTTCCTGTAGTAGTAATGATGATGTCAGCATTAGCAATTACAGTATCTAATTTTTTAACTTCGTAACCGTCCATTGCAGCTTGTAAAGCACAAATTGGATCGATTTCAGTAACTGTTACAATAGAACCAGCTCCTCTGAAAGAAGCAGCAGTACCTTTTCCTACGTCACCATATCCGCAAACAATTACTCTTTTCCCAGCTAACATTAAGTCAGTTGCACGACGAATAGCATCTACAGCAGATTCTTTACAACCATATTTGTTATCAAATTTAGATTTAGTAACAGAATCGTTAATGTTGATAGCAGGCATTGGTAAAGTTCCAGCTTTTACTCTTTCGTAAAGTCTGTGAACACCAGTTGTAGTTTCTTCAGAAAGACCTTTAATTCCAGGAACTAATTCTGGGTAACGATCAATAACCATGTTAGTTAAATCTCCACCATCATCAAGAATCATGTTTAATGGTTTTCTGTCTTCACCAAAGAATAAAGTCTGCTCAATACACCAGTCAAATTCTTCTTCATTTAAACCTTTCCAGGCATAAACAGAAATTCCGGCAGCGGCAATAGCAGCAGCAGCCTGATCCTGAGTAGAGAAAATGTTACAAGAAGACCAAGTAACTTCAGCACCAAGAGCAATTAAAGTCTCGATTAAAACAGCAGTTTGAATCGTCATGTGTAAACATCCAGCAATACGAGCACCTTTAAGAGGTTGTTCGTCTTTATATTCAGCACGAAGCGCCATTAAACCTGGCATTTCAGCTTCAGCTAGTTCAATTTCTTTTCTTCCCCAAGCCGCTAGAGAAATGTCTTTTACTTTGAAAGCCACATAAGGCGTAGTCGTTGTACTCATTTATAGTATATTTGTATTGTAAAATTTTTGCAAATTTAAGGAATAGCTTTTGAATTTTACTAATTTCTGTAAGATTTGTGAAATCTTTAATTTCTTAATCTTTAGAACATTAGTTTACAAAACGATTTTAACCACATAAGTTATGTACGTTCATTTAAAAAAGATTCTGAAACTATTACCTTTGCCGCCAATTGCTTATATTTACTAGTACATTATTTGAACCAACAGTTATATTTCCTTATATCACCATATGGTTTAAAAAATCACAATTAACCATTTATCATTTAGAATTAAAAAGAAATGCCTTTATTTCAAACAATACAATTCAACGAATCGACTAAGATATTAATTTGGGAAATAACAGAATCTCTCGATGAGTTATTGAGCAAAGTAGTTTTTTTGAAGGAAAAAACACAGAAGAGATTGGATGGAATGAAATCGCAAATGCATCAGCGTGCTTTTTTAAGTGTTCGAATGCTGATTCAGGAAATGGGTTTTACAGATAAAGATCTGCATTATGATGAATTTGGCAAGCCTTATTTTGATTGTCACAATTATATTTCAATAACACATTCATATCATTTTTCGGCAATTATAATAAGTCACGAAACGGTAGGAATTGATATGGAATTACAGCGCGAAAAAATTCAAAAAATTGCAGATAAGTTTACAGATTATGAATGCGCATATTTAAATCCTGCACCTACTCAGGAATACATAAAAAAACTTACCGTAATCTGGGGAGCTAAAGAAGCAATCTTTAAAATTAGAAATGAGAAAGGTATAAGTTTTAAAGATCATATTAATGTGAGCAACTTTTCTTTAGATCAAACCCAGACGCAGGCAAGTCTTCATTTTGATAATTTGATAAAAGATTTTGATGTGCATTATCAGGAAATTAAATCTGATAATTTTGATGGTACTTTTACTCTGGTTTATGCTTTTGAGAAATAGTCACAAAGGTTGGTCATTGCGAGGAACGAAGCTGCTTCGCTCCTCGCAATGACTTGTAACGCGTTTAAACTTCACTTTCTTTTTGTCGATGCTGAAACATACTCATATATAAAAACGTACTCATTTTTCGGGCTCGTCTTTTTAAGGTTTCTACATTTTCGCCTTCAAAATATTCATCTAAAGTCTGAGCCCAATGATTCAGCCAGATTCCGAATTCATTTACGGTAATTTTTTCATCAAAATGCTCGTCGACTTCATTATGCGCCGCATGCGGGTTTCCTTTGTATTTACGGACGGCAAACAAATTAGTTTCCCAAAAATCTGTAAGCTTTTCCAAATGTGCATCCCAATCCTGTATTATAGTATTAAAATAAAAGCCGATTTCTTTATCGGCTCTTATTTTGGTATAGAATTGATGAACTAAAAAAGAAATATCATCTCGATTTGCTATTTGCTTTTTCACAGAAATATAGTGTTTAAAAGAATAAATATTACACTTAATATTGAGCTAAGAATCAAAAGGTTGAAAACTACTTTGTGTTTCATTTGTGCCAAAATTGAAGTATTTACAAAGATACAGGCTAAAACAATAATAGCCAGTTGAATCATTTGCGGAATTGAAGTTCCGTTTGCTAAAACGTACATTGCTGCGGCGCCTCCTAAACAGCTTTGTCCAATTACTGCCATTGCTGCAGAACCCATATAATTTCTATTGAAAATGTCGAATGTTGTTTGATATAGTGTCATGATATTCAGATTTTTATATCAACAAAGGTACACCCACAATAGATTTCGGTTTTATGATTTTAATCATAAAACGAGAACTTTTTTATCTGTATACTTTTCGATTAATAATCTTCAGTTCGCCCTTTTTTTCCAAAGTTTTTATAGCCCGAATAACTGTCTCTACACGCAAACCTGTTAAATCTCCAATTTGTTGTCTCGTAAAATTAATTAAGAATCCGTTTTGGTCTTTCTTAAAATTAAAATAAGCAATTCCGTGGTCAATTAATTTTAAAACACGATGCTCAGGTTCATGTGTAGAAATCTCAGCTGCCATAACCGATTTATAATACAAACGCTGCGCAAGAGTTTCGATTATTTTGATACTTATTGAGGCATTTTCTTCCAGCATTTTCATGAAATTTGATTTTGGAAGAAGAAGTATTTTGCTGTCTTCAACCGCAATTGAATTGGCCGGATATTTTTGGTTTAAAAATAATGGCGGTTCACCAAAAGACTGTTCTTTATAAAATATTCCCTGAATAAATTCGCGTCCGTCATCATTGTAATTACTCATTTTAATTTCGCCCGAAATTATCTGATAATAATGGGTAGGCAGATTTCCTTCTTCAAAAATAATTTCACCTTTTTCAAAAGACTTTTTTAAGGCACCGTATTTTTCTAATAATTCAGAGGCAATCATAATTTGTTCGTTTGATTATTAATACAGACTTTACAAATATAATTTATTCAAAATAGTTCTTCTACGTTAAAAACTTTTTACTTTTACAGCCGTTATGGAGCAAAAATTACTCACGATTCATCAGCAAATTTTAGATGCTAAAAAAAAGGGTCAAAAACTGTTGGCTATTCTTTTAGATCCCGATAAAATTCTTTTAGAAAATTTAGGACGATTAATTGAAAAAATCAATCAGTCGCCTGCTACGCATATTTTTGTTGGAGGAAGTATTGTTCAGAATAATATTTTAGAAGAATTGATTGCGGAATTAAAACAAAAAACCAATTTACCGGTAATTTTGTTTCCTGGAGATCCTTCTCAAATTTCATCAAAAGCCGACGGTATTTTATTTTTGTCGTTATTATCAGGTCGAAATCCGGATTATTTAATTGAATATCAGGTGCAGGCAGCGCCAATTTTAAAGAAAACAAATCTCGAAGTAATTTCAACAGGATATATTTTGATCGAAAGCGGCAATGAAACGGCAGTTGCCCGCGTTAGTAAAACGGAACCGCTTAATCGTGAAAATTTAGATCTGGCCCTTGCAACCGCTCAAGCCGGCGAAATGCTCGGAAATAAATTGATTTATCTGGAAGCCGGAAGCGGGGCAAAAAAGCCAGTTCCGCTGGAAATGATATCGTTAATTGCTCAAAACATAGAAATTCCTGTAATTGTTGGAGGAGGAATTGTAGATTTGCACGGAATCAAAAATGCCTACAACGCCGGTGCAGATTTAGTAGTTATTGGAACTGCTTTTGAAAATGACAGCCATTTTTTTGAATTATAAATAAGAATCCAAATTTCTCAAAACAATGATAGATTTTTTTCTTGATTATTATAAAGGTATACCCTTATGGCATATTGTCTTAGAGTTTATAACTTTTGTATTCGGTATTTTAAGTGTTTGGTTTGCTAAGAAAGAAAATATCTGGGTCTATCCAACAGGATTAATCGCTACGGCAATATCGGTTTATTTGCTATATGTTGCAGGTTATATTGGGGATATGATCATCAATTTTTATTTTTCAATAATGAGTATTTATGGGTGGTATGTGTGGGCAAAAGGAGGGACTGCAGAGAATAATCTACCTATTACACGCACAACTTTTAATGAAAAAATAATTGGAATCTTACTGTTTATTGTGACCGTTTTTGTAGTTTTCGGCATTTATAAATATTTTGGACGTAAAATAGAACCAGACAATTACGTTGATATGATTTCGTCTGGAATATTCTTTGCAGGAATGTGGTACATGGCCAGAAAAAAAATAGAAAACTGGACACTTTGGATCATTGGTGATATAATTGTTGTACCTCTTTATGCATATCGCAACTTAGGTATGCTGTCACTTCAATATTTAATTTTTACAATTTTAGCTATTTCAGCTTATTTAGAATGGAGAAAAATCTTAGACAGCAAAAGTCAACTATAATAAAAATTGCTTTATTTGGACCTGAAAGTACAGGAAAAACAACTTTAGCAAAACAGCTTGCAGAATATTACGAAACCGAATGGGTTCCGGAATTTGCACGCAATTATCTACAGGAAAAATGGGAAGAAAATCAGCATATCTGTACGGCCGATGATATGATGCCTATTGCTTACGGGCAAACTGCATTGGAAAATGAAAAACTCGCCCAAGCCAATAAATATTTATTTTGCGATACCAATTTAATGGTAACCAAAGTTTTCTCTGAAGTATATTACGGTTTTTGCGATCCGCTTTTAAACGAAGCGGCATTAGAGCATAATTATGATTTGTTTTTTCTAACGGATATTGATGTTCCCTGGGAAAAAGACGATATTAGAGACACTCCGGAAGGAAGAGAAACGGTATTTTCTGTCTTCAAACAAACTTTAATAGATACTAAAAAACCTTTTATAACGCTTTCGGGAAATAAAGAAAGCCGTTTAGCAAAAGCTACAATGATTGTTGATGCTTTGGCAGTTTTAAAAGAAAAAGGATTGTCGTCTGAGGATTTTGTAGAAATCTATAATCATGGTATTCCGTTTGAAAATATTGTAAAACAATTAAAAGTATTTAAAAAAGGAATTGCAAAAAGTAATTTAATAAGTGCGGCAACTATCAATAACGGAATTTTAAGTTTGTCTGAATCTGATTTTGTAGAAAAAGCTGTTTTTTTTGATAAACAGAAAGAGAACTTAAAAATCAAAAAATTTGTTCCTGCTTCTGGTGCCGCAACCAGAATGTTCAAGTTTCTGACTGCCTTTATTAATGATTTTGATATCAAGAAAGAAACCATAAACGCTTACATCAACAGAAAAAAAGATAAAGAACTAGCCATTTTTATTATCGGGATGGATAAGTTCCCTTTTTTTGAAACCGTTTATAAAAAATTAAAAGAACTTTATCCTGATTTTGACAATCTGGAAAGAGATTATAAAAATTACTATTTTATAAAATTGCTTTTATCTACAGAATATTATAATTCTGCAAACAAACCAAAAGCCGTTTTACCTTTTCATTTATATAAAACTCATATTGCAAATCCTATTGAAGAACATTTAAATGAATGTGTGCATTATGCTACAGCAAAAAATGTTTCGAATCTGCATTTTACAGTTTCAGAAATTCATCAGGATTTATTTGAAACGGCAATTGATGAGGTAAAAGAAAAAATTGAAGAAGAATCCGGAACTAAAATTAATATAGGATATTCTTATCAAAATAAAAGTACCGATTCAATCAATGTAGATACAAAAAGTAAGATTGTGAGAAGTACAAATGGCAATTTGGTTTTTAGACCGGGCGGACACGGCGCTTTAATTGAAAATCTAAATAATCTGGATTCAGATATTATTTTTATAAAAAATATAGACAATGTAATTCAAAATCACATTGATAAAATCACGTTATACAAGAAAGCTTTAGGCGGAATTTTAATTGCAATACAACAAAAAGTTTTTGCTTATTTAAACGCAATTGAAAAAGGTGAAATAAACGAAAATATTCTTATAGATATTGTTGAGTTTTTGACACAAAGACTAAACGTTAAACTGACTAAAGACTTTAATAAATTTACTTTTGAAAATAAAATTGTAAAAATTAAAGAACTTCTCGATCGACCAATCAGAGTTTGCGGAATGGTAAAAAATGAAGGAGAACCGGGCGGAGGACCATTTTGGGTAATGAATGAAAAAGGTGAAATTTCTCTGCAGATTGTAGAAACCTCACAGGTTGATTTAACCAATAAAAAACAGCTTGAAATTTTAGAAGAAGCGACCCATTTTAATCCGGTTGATTTAGTTTGCGGAATTAAAAACTATAAAGGTGAAAAATTTGATTTGAAACAATTTGTAGATCAAAAATCTGGATTTATTGTTGAGAAAAGTGTAGAAGGAAAACCTGTAAAAAGTTATGAACTTCCCGGATTGTGGAATGGTTCGATGTCTAACTGGCTGACGGTTTTTGTTGCCGTTCCGTTAATTACTTTTAATCCCGTAAAAACCGTAAACGATTTATTAAAACCGGCGCATCAACCACAATAATGGATATAGAAAAAATCATATCAGAGTTAAGTTTTAAAGCGGTTAGAAGCAGCGGCGCCGGCGGACAAAATGTGAACAAAGTTTCATCAAAAATTGTTTTGTCTTTTGATTTAAACGCATCGCAAGCTTTATCTGAAGAAGAAAAACTTTTGTTGCAAAGTAATATTTCTGCTCGTTTAACTTCTGAAAATATTCTAATTTTAAATTGCGACGAAGACCGTAGTCAGCTTAAAAACAAAGAAATTGTTACGAAACGTTTTTTAGAAATTATCAAAAAAGGTTTGTATGTTCCAAAGATTAGAAAGGCAACAAAAGTTCCAAAAGCTGTAATCAAAAAAAGAATTAAAGACAAAAAGAATATTTCTGATTTAAAACAATCAAGAAGAAAACCAAATATAGATTAAATCTCAATTTTTAAATTCCAAATTCCAAAAACAAATCCTTCGAAGGTGCTTTTGGAATTTGGAATTTGATTTTTGAAATATTTAACATTACATTTGCACTGTCTCAAAGGGGTGCTCTAAATAACGAGCTGAGATCATACCCAAAGAACCTGAGCGAGTAATGTTGCTAAGGGAAAAACGACAATTTCGAGCGTGCACACTTTACTTTGTCGTGAAACACATTTATTAATTTAACAAAAGAATAATTCCCCCTTTTATTCGTAAATTTTTACGAATGAAAACATTTTTTAAAGGTACTGAGGTACTAAGTTGCAAAGGTACAAAGGTTCAATATACACGAACCAAAATCATTTTCTTTACTCTATTTTCTTTATTCTATTCTCTATTTTCTTTCGCACAGGAACAGGATTCGACAAAAGTCAATCAGCTTGATAACGTGTTGGTTTCGGCAGTTCGTGTTACTTCAAAAACTCCGGTTACGTTTAGTAATATGGATAAAAAAGAGATTAAATACAGAAATCTTGGTCAGGATATTCCCGTTTTAATGAATTATCTGCCATCAGTAGTAACAACTTCTGATGCTGGAGGAGGAATTGGTTATACCGGAATCAGAGTCCGCGGAAGCGATGCTACAAGGGTAAATGTTACCATAAACGGAATTCCATATAATGACGCTGAAAGTCAGGGAACTTTTTGGGTAAATATGCCTGATTTTGCTTCTTCTGTAGAAAGTCTGCAATTACAACGCGGAGTAGGAACTTCTACAAATGGTTCTGGTGCTTTTGGAGCAAGTTTAAATATGCTTACTGATAGTTATGCGTCTAAACCAACTGGAGAAGTTTCAGGTTCATTTGGAAGTTTTAATTCTCAAAAAGAAACGGTAAAATTTAGTACTGGTTTGCTAAATGATCATTTTGAATTGGCAGGACGTTTATCGACTATTAAATCTGATGGTTATGTTGATCGTGCCAGCTCCGATTTGAAATCGTATTTTCTGCAAGGAACTTATGTTGGAAAAACTACTTTAATTAAAGCGTTGGTTTTTGGCGGAACCGAAAAAACATACCAATCCTGGAACGGAATTGATGCAGAAACTCTAAATTCAGACCGAACTTTTAATTCTGCAGGAATGTATACAGACGAAGCAGGAAATGTACGTTTTTATGATAATGAAACAGATAATTATCAGCAAGATCATTATCAGTTACACTGGAGTGAATCATGGTCTGATAAATGGAGTTCTAATTTAGCTTTTCATTATACAAAAGGAAAAGGTTACTACGAAAATTATAAAGAAGATGCCGATATGGCCGATTATAATTTAAATCCGGTTGGTGCTATTACTACGACTGATTTAGTCCGTCAAAAATGGTTAGATAATGATTTCTACGGAACAACTTTTTCTTTAAAATATAAAGAAGAAAAACTGGACGTTATTTTTGGTGGAGGCTGGAATAAATACGAAGGCGATCATTACGGAAAAGTAATTTGGGCAAGATATGCATCACAATCTGAACTGGGAGATCATTATTACGATGATTTTTCAACCAAAACAGACGGGAATATTTTCGCAAAAGCAAATTATCAGTTAACTCAGAAATTGAGTTTTTACGGAGATTTACAATACAGAAGAGTAGAATATAAAGCCAACAGTCCGGAAACAGGTTTGGTAGACGATACGTTTAATTTCGTTAATCCAAAAGCGGGTTTAAACTTCGAAATCAATCAAAAAAACACCCTTTATTTTTCGTACGCACGAGCGAACCGTGAACCAAACAGAACCGATTATGAAGGCGGAAATGTAAAACCTGAAAAACTGAACGATTTTGAATTAGGCTGGAGATTTAATTCAGAAAAATTCCAATTGAATTCTAATTTCTATTATATGGGTTACAAAGACCAGCTTATTTTAACGGGAAGATTAGATGATGTTGGAGCGCCAATTCGTTCTAATACTGATAAAAGTTACCGTTTAGGATTTGAAGTTGATGCGACGATTTCGCTTTCAGAAAAATTCATACTTAGACCAAACTTTACTTTGAGTAGTAATAAAAATGTTGATCTGGCTGTTGAAGGACAAAACTACGGAACAACAAAAATTGCATATTCTCCGGAAGTTATTGCAGGAAATATAATCGTGTACAGCCCAATTAAGAGTTTGCATATTTCATTGTTACAGAAATATGTTGGCGAACAATACATGAACAATATCGAATTACCGGAAGCAAAACTGGCAGATTATTTTGTAAACGATTTAAATGTTTCTTTTGAAATTAAACCAAAATCGATTTTTAAATCAATTATGATAACTGGTTTGGTAAATAATATTCTGGATAAAAAATATGTTTCAAACGGAGCCATGTGGGACATTTACCCATATTATTATCCACAGGCAGGAATCAATTTCTTAGCTAGATTAACTTTGAAATTCTAAAACAAAAAAAGCCTGAAAGTTTAATTTCAGGCTTTTTGTTTTAATTGTAAACGTGAATCACTGTTCCGGTTACTTGTACTCTATATTGTTTTAGCGGATATTGTTTTCCTCCAAGTCCGGTAAACAAACTGTAAGAAGTTTTGTCACAAGAACATACGGCATTTATGCCGTCAATAGTCATGGCATTGCAAGAACTTAATTCCTGATTTGGACATGCAGCATCGTAAGCATTATAACTATTTCCGGCATTAAAAATAATAATTCCTTTGGCTCCGTAATTTGGAACTATAACACCATTACTTACATATTTTAGATTAGAATATAAAGGAAGGTTCATATCTACAGACAAATTAACGTTGTAATTTGGAATGTACGGATTGTTATTACTGCGTTCGCTGTCGCTGCATGAGAAAAGCACAGAAACAAAGAGAATTAAGAGCCAGAATTTTTTCATTATTTTAATAAGAATTAGTTAAACAAAAATAATTTATTTAGATTTGATTTTTATATGATTAACATATAATTATGTACTATTAAAAATAATAGTATATTTGTAATACAAAATCCCGTCCCGATGGGATTTTTTCTATTTATATAAACGATGAAGTTATGAGTAAAGTATCTTATTATACCGCTGAGGGGTTAAAAAAATTAAAAGATGAATTGGAGCATTTAAAAAGTGTAATGCGACCAAAGGCATCTCAAGATATAGCAGACGCAAGAGACAAAGGAGATTTATCTGAAAATGCCGAATATGATGCAGCAAAAGAGGCGCAGGGTTTATTAGAAATGAGAATTGCAAAACTTGAAGAAGTGTATGCAAATGCAAGATTAATCGACGAATCCCAACTAGATGTTTCGAAAGTTTTGGTTTTATCTAATGTAAAAATCAAAAACCAAAGCAATGGAATGGAAATGAAATATACACTTGTTGCAGAAAGTGAAGCCGATTTAAAAACAGGAAAAATTTCTGTAACATCTCCTATTGGAAAAGGATTACTAGGAAAATCTGTTGGAGAAGTAGCTGAAATTACAGTGCCAAACGGAACCCTGAAATTCGAAATTCTTGAAATTACAAGAGAATAAATTTTCTATTGTTTAATCGGTTAATTGTTTAATCGGTTAAACGAAACAACGATTAAACGAATAAACGATGAGTTCAATATTCACTAAAATAATAAACGGAGAAATTCCAGCTTATAAAATTGCTGAAGACGAAAACTATTTAGCATTTTTAGATGTAAACCCAAACGCTAAAGGACACACGCTTTGTATTCCTAAACAAGAAATCGATAAGATTTTTGATATGGATGATCAGCTGTATTTAGGTTTAATGAAATTCTCTAAAAAAATTGCGGCGGCCCTTGAAAAAACAGTTCCCTGCAAAAGAATCGGAATTGCTGTTGTAGGTCTTGAAGTCCCTCATGCACACGTACATTTGATTCCGTTGAATCACATGGACGAAATGCGTTTTCAAAATAAAGTATCGCTTACAAAAGAAGAATTTGAAGCTTTAGCAAAAGATATTCAGTCTAATCTTTAAGAGATAAAAAAATAAAAACACCAATTCAAAACTTGAGTTGGTGTTTTTTTATGCCGAAATCTTAAGCAGGATCAACAATTTTATAGCTGATTTGAAAAGTAGTTCCTTTTCCAATTTCAGAATGCAGGACCTTAATTTTTCCGTTGTGGTACTCTTCTACAATTCGTTTCGTTAAAGAAAGTCCCAATCCCCAGCCGCGTTTTTTGGTTGTAAAGCCGGGTTCAAAAATGGTTTTAAACTGGTTTTTAGAAATTCCGCTCCCAGAATCTTTTACGTTTATTTTTACATGATGAGAATCCTGTTCAATATGAAGTTCTAAACTTCCTTTTCCCTTCATGGCATCAATCGCATTTTTTACAAGGTTTTCAATTGTCCAGCTGTGAAGTGTTGGATTAATCAATGCAAAAATCAATTGCTCAGGAACCTCATACGAAAATGAAACCTGTTTAGAAAAACGAGATTGAAGGTATTCATACGTATTTAATGTTTCGGCTATAATATTGTGCGGTTCTAAAACAGGAACAGAACCAATTTTAGAAAAACGATCAGTTATAGTCTGAAGACGCTCAATATCTTTCTGAATTTCTAGTGTAATCGACGGATCAATTTCTTCTGTTTTCAAAATCTCAACCCAGCCAATTAATGAGGATAAAGGTGTTCCAATTTGGTGTGCCGTTTCTTTTGCCATACCGGCCCACAATTTATTTTGTGTTGCCATTTTTGTGCTTTTGTAAAAATTATAAATCAAAGCACCGCACAAAAAAATAATCAATAATAAAGCAACGGGATAATATTTGAGTTTATTCAGCAAAGCCGAATTACCGTAATACATCTGCTGGAATTTTCCAGGTGCGTATTCAATTACAATAGGGTCATTTTCGCTTTTCAAATGATTCAAAAACGATAAAGTTTCCTTTTTGTCATTAATAATATGATCCGGAACATTTACAGAATTAATCACCTTATCGTACATCACGAGCATTACAGGAACCGAAGTGTTGTTGTTTATAATTTCAAGAGGTAAATCCAAATCAGTATTTTCATCAGAGTTGATGATTTTTTTTTGTGCATTGGCCCAAAGATTCATTTTTAAACGCTGTTCATTTTTGAAAATTTGGAAAAAAGTATAAGTATTCCAAAGAATCAAAGTAATGATAGAAAAGGAAATAAGAATTATGACCCAGCGAGTTGTATTTCTACTTTCAGAAAAACGCATAAACTAATTTTTGAGGTATAAATATAACGAAATAAACACATTTTATATTTTGAAGACTTTAAAAAGATTTTGTTTTAATCTTCAAAAACTATTTCTCTGAATTGAACGATTTCTATACTTTTGTATGACCGAAATGAGGTTCGGTTAAACAATAATAATTATGATTAGCATCAATCCAAAAGAAATTTCAACGGCGCAGTTACAAGGTTATCTGCAAAGTTCAGTAGGGCCAAGGCCTATTGCTTTTGCCAGTACAATCAGCGAAAAAGGAATTCCAAATTTGTCACCCTTTAGTTTTTTTAATGTTTTTAGTGCTAATCCGCCAATTTTGGTTTTTTCGCCTTCAAGACGTGTTCGTGACAATACGGTAAAACATACATTAATCAATGCAGAAGCTACGAAAGAGGTTGTAATAAACGTAGTTAATTATGATTTGGTACAGCAGACTTCACTGGCAAGTACAGAATATGGAGAAGGGGTAAATGAATTTATAAAAGCCGGTTTAACACAAATTCCGTCTGATTTTGTTAAACCATATCGGGTAAAAGAATCTCCCGTACAATTTGAATGCAAGATAACGCAGATTATTCCGTTAGGAACAGAAGGAGGAGCCGGAAATTTGATTTTGTGTGAAGTAGTAAAAATTCATATTCACGAAGCGATTCTGGATGAAAACGGAGCGATCGATCAGCATAAAATAGATTTGGTTTCAAGATTAGGAGCAAATTGGTATTCAAGATCTAAGGAAGGACTTTTTGAAGTGCCAAAACCGCTGACAACTTTGGGTGTTGGAGTAGATGCGATTCCTAATTTTATTAAGGAAAGTGCTGTGTTTAACGGGAATGATCTCGGAAAACTTGGAAATATCGAAGCCTTGCCTACAACAGAAGAAGTTAGTATATTTGTGAAAGAAAATTTTTCTGTAAAAGGAGTTTTAAGCTCAGATGATCAGAAAAAAGTGCACTTAGAAGCCAAAAAATATTTGGATAAAGATGATATCGAATCGGCATGGAAAGTGCTTTTAGCTAAAAAATAAGAATAGAAACAATAATTAATATAGACGAAGATGGAAGTTATAGGAAAAGTAAAAGTCGTTAATCCTGAGCAGCAAGTTAGTGCTTCATTCAAAAAAAGAGAATTAGTAGTAACTACAGATGAGCAGTATCCGCAGCACATTTTAATCGAATTTACACAAGATAAATGCGATTTACTAAGCAGCTACAAACAAGGAGAGGCAGTAAAAGTTTCTATCAATTTAAGAGGAAGAGAATGGGTTAATCCGCAAGGAGAAACAAGATATTTTAATAGTATTCAAGGTTGGAGAATCGAAAGATTGGCACCAGAAGGACCTGCACAAACTCCGTCAGTTCCTGCTGCAGAAGCTTTTGCTCCGGCTACAAATTTAAACGAAGACGAACCAGACGATTTACCGTTCTAAGAGTTTAAAATTTCAAATTATTAAATTCCAAATTCCAATTCATTTACTTGAATTTGGGATTTGGAATTTTATTTTTTTGCAGTTTATGTCATTTCTCCCTTTGGTTGAATTGACAAGATTAAAAAGTTTGGAATTTCAAAAATGATTATTTAAGATGTATTTTATATTTGATAATTTATATTTTCCACCTGTTTCAGAAGCCGATGATGAAGGCATTTTGGCAGTTGGAGGTGATCTAAGCCCTGAACGATTGAAACTGGCGTATAACAACGGAATCTTCCCGTGGTTTAACGAAGGCGAATCGATTCTGTGGTGGGCTCCGGACCCTCGTATGGTTTTATTTTTAGACGAATTAAATGTCTCCAAAAGCATGCGTAACATTTTGAATAGAAATATTTTTACTGTTACTTTCAATACAAATTTTGAAGAAGTAATTTTAAACTGCCAGAAAATATTACGCGACGGTCAGGACGGAACCTGGATTTCGGATGAAATGATCCAAGCGTATGTTGAACTTCATAAACAAGGAATTGCAAAATCGGTTGAGGTTTGGCAGGAAGGGGTTCTGGTTGGTGGTTTGTACGGTATAGATTTAGGCCATATTTTTTGTGGTGAAAGTATGTTTTCTAAAATATCAAATGCTTCAAAAGTTGGATTTATTGCATTGGTAAATCATTTAAAGAAAGAAAATTACAAATTATTAGATTGTCAGGTTTATAATCCGCATTTAGATAGTTTAGGCTGTCGCGAAATTGATCGTGACGAATTTATGTCCATTTTAAAAAGCAAATAAAAATGAGTACTATTCATGTTGTAAAAGAAATATATATTTATCCAATAAAAAGCCTGGCGGGAATAAGCCTTCAATCTGCCAAGGCAGAAGAAATGGGTTTTGAAAATGACCGAAGATGGATGTTAATTGATGCTGAAAATCAAATGTTAACGCAGAGGGAACATCGTATTATGAGTCAGTTCTATCCACAAATTTCAAATGGAAAAATTAGTATAACTTTTCAGGCTCACAAACATGAATTTTCTATTAATGAACATCTGGGAAACCCAATAAAAGTAAATGTTTGGGATGATAAAAGTGAAGTTGTTGAGGTAAATCCTGAAAGTTCAAAATGGTTTAGCCGGCATTTGGGTTTTGAATGTAAATTGGTCAAAATCTTAAAAAATGGAGACCGCAAACATGAAAGCTCCAGAGCAAAACAAACTTTTAATGTAAGTTTGGCCGACGGTTATCCTTATTTATTAATTGGATCGAAAAGTTTAGATTTTTTGAATGATAAACTCGATGAAAAAATTACAATAAAAAGGTTTCGTCCGAATATTGTAGTTACGAGTGAAAATCCTCATGAAGAAGATGACTTTAAGGCTTTTACAATAGGTGAAGTTCAATTTAAAAATGTAAAGCCCTGCGGAAGATGCGTAATGGTTAACAATGATCCGGAAAATGGGCGTTTGAAAAAAGAACCTCTAAAAACGCTAAGTAAATACAGAAACGTAGATAATTCGGTTTTATTCGGAACCAATATTGTGAGTCTGAATTCGGGAATTATCAATGTTGGTGATGTGCTTGTTTTTTAGAAATTCAATTTTGTAAAATTCCAGTTTAACGTATTAAAAATTATTATTTCATTTTTTAAAGTTGGTAATTCTAAAATCAATTTTAAGGTTTCGTGTGCCATCATATTTCCGATAATTCCGGGTAAAGTTCCTAAGACTCCATTTAAGTTGCAATTTGGGACATCTTTTGGATCGGGCATTTCAGAAAATAAATCCCTTAAGTTCTTACTTCCGTTGTGATTAAAAACCGCAATCTGGCCTTCAAATCTCAAAATACTTCCGTAAACTAACGGTTTATTGAGTCTAACACAAGTATCGTTGACTAAATAACGTGTCGAAAAATTATCTGAACCATCAACAATAATATCAAATTGTTGCATAACTTTTGATGCATTCTCGGCGGTTAATTTTTCATTGATTGCAAAAGCTTTAATTAGTGGATTTAATTTTACAACAGCTTCTTTTGCTGCAATTGCCTTATGCTGACCAATTTCATTTTCGGTATATAAAATCTGCCTGTGAAGATTATGAATTTCAATTGTATCAAAATCCATAATTCCGATAAACCCAACTCCTGCTGTTGCTATGTATTGTAAAATAGGGCAGCCCAAACCGCCTGCTCCAATAACTAAAACGCGGGCTTTTTTTAGTTTTTCCTGTCCTTCATCACCAATTTCTGGAAGAATAGTTTGTCTGTTATAGCGAAGGAATTCTTTTATGATGCTCACTTTAAATTTTAGATTTTAGATTGTTGATTTTAGATTGGAATTTGGGGTTTAAATATTGGAATTTATTAAATAAAACTTTTGCTCCAATCTTTCCAAACAGGTTCATAGCCTGCATTTTTTATGATTTTTGAAATTTCATCTGCAGAGCGCTCATCACTGATTTCGAATTGTTCCAAAGACTGCGGATCTACGACATAACCGCCCGGATTAGTTTTAGAACCGGCACTCATACTCGTAACGCCAATTGGAATAATATTGTTTCTGAATTTTTCATTCTCTCTCGTTGAAATAGAAATTTCTAAATCTTCATTCCATAAACGATAGGCACAGATGAGCTGCGTCAAATCTTTATCATCCATAATAAAATTGGGTTCTATAATTCCTTCGGCAGGACGCAGACGCGGAAATGAAACCGAATATTTTGTCTGCCAGTATTTTTTCTGAAGATAATCTAAATGCAAAGCGTTGAAAAAACTATCAGTTCGCCAGTCCTCCAAACCCAATAAAACACCCAAACCAATTTTATGAATTCCTGCCGAACCAATTCGGTCTGGAGTTTCTAATCGATAATCAAAATTTGATTTTTTGCCTTTGGTATGATACTTTTTATAGACTTCCTGATGATACGTTTCCTGATAAACCAAAATGGAATATACTCCGGCATTATGTAAACGCTCATAATCTTCGGTTGAAAGCGGCTGAACTTCAACTGAAATAATAGAAAAATCGTTTTTAATTAAATTAATGGCATTCAGGAAATAATTAATATTTACAGTATAATTCGCTTCACCGGTTACCAATAAAACATGATCAAAACCAGTATTTTTTAAAGCTTCAACTTCTAGTTTTATTTCTGCGTCAGTCAGGGTTTTTCGTTTGATTTTATTATCGAGACTAAATCCGCAATAGGTGCAAATGTTTTGGCATTCGTTGCTTAAATACAACGGGGCATACATTTGTATTGTTTTTCCGAAACGTTTTTTGGTAATTTCGTGGCATTTCTGTGCCATTTGTTCTAAATAATTCTGAGCGATTGGAGAAATCAAAATCAAAAAATCATCGAGATTATATTTGGTTTTAGCCAATGTTCTTTCGACATCTTTTGATGTAGTTTTATATATTTTGGTCTGGATATCATCCCAGTTATATTGCTCGAAAATAGATTTGAATGTGTTCATAATGTTTAACCGCAAAGAGCGCAAAGTTTTACGCAAGGTTCGCAAAGCTTTGCGTTCTTAGCGCTTGTCTTTGCGAACTTTGCGGTTGAAAAAAATTACTCATAAAGAAAAGAAGTCAAAGGGCTAGAAGCCGAAGCATAATTTTGCTGATTGGCAACTTTGGCTTCAAAAGCCTTTCTCCCAGCAATAACAGCTTCTCTAAAAGCTTCAGCCATTAATTTCGGATTTCCCGCAACGGCAATTGCAGTATTTACCAAAACAGCATCGGCACCTATTTCCATTGCTTTTGCAGCGTCAGAAGGAGCGCCAATTCCTGCATCAACAATAACCGGAACATTACTTTGTTCAATTATAATTTCAAGAAAATCAATCGTTTTTAAACCCTTATTACTTCCTATTGGCGAACCCAAAGGCATTAAGGCTGCAGTTCCTGCATTTTCTAAATGTTTGCACAAAACAGGATCGGCGTGAATGTAAGGAAGTACAATAAAACCAAGCTTTGCCAATTCTTCTGCGGCTTTTAAAGTCTCAACCGGATCAGGCATTAGATACTTCGGATCAGGATGAATTTCTAGTTTTACCCAATTGGTTTCTAACGCTTCCCGAGCTAATTGTGCAGCAAAAACTGCTTCTTTAGCATTTCGCGCTCCAGAAGTGTTGGGTAATAAATTGATATTAGGATGTTTTAAATGCGATAAAATGGCGTCTGTATCCGTTTCAAGATCAATTCGTTTAAGTGCAACCGTAACCAATTCGCTTTGAGAAGCTAAAATTGCGTTTTCCATTTCTTCATTCGAACCAAATTTTCCCGTTCCTAGAAATAATCGGGATTTAAAGCTCTTATCGCCAATATTAAACAATGATGTCTGCATATAATTTTTCGTTTAATTGTTGAATTAATTTTTCTCTTTCATCGCTTTCGGTGATGATGCCAGAAAGTGCAATTCCGTGAATTCCGGTTTCCATTAACGGACTGACATCTTTTAAAGTAATACCGCCGATAGCATAAACCGGAATCTCGATTTTATTTTTTTTAATTTTTTGAAGAATATTAAAATATCCCGATAAACCTAAAATTGGACTTAATTTTTCTTTTGTAGTTGTAAAGCGAAAAGGCCCTAAACCAATATAATCACAATCATTTTTCATATGATTTTCAATGTCTTCGAATGTATTTGCAGTTCCGCCAATAACTTTTGATATGCCTAAAAAAGCTCTGGCTTCATCAATTTTAGTATCAGTTAAGCCTAAATGAACGCCATTAGCATCTATTTGCTTGGCGAGGTATATGTCGTCATTTACAATAAAATTTGCAGTATATTTTTCGCATAAAGGTTTTACGGCTTCGGCTAAAGCAAAAGTGTCTTTTGTGGTTTGGTTTTTAAATCGCATTTGCACCCATTTACATCCGGAGTCAAGTGCCTGATGAATATTGTACAATTGTTTTTCGATTGTTTCTCCTTGCGAGATATATTGAAGTTTGCTATACATAATGATATCCAATTAAAGTTGATGTTGAACTCAGGTATTTTTCGATATAAATTTTGGCATTTTTACACGCTTCTGTTGTGTTTTGATTTAATGCAAGATTAGAAGCGATTGCTGATGAAAGCACACAGCCCGAACCGTGTTTTTCAAAACAATTTTTTTCTGATGGAAGCAATTCTAAAACTTCATCTTTTAGAAATAAACGATCTCTTCCCAAAGCCTTTTCGTTATGTCCGCCTTTTAGCAAAATGTTCGTTGAAATCTGGTTTTCTTTCCAAAGATTTTTAGAAATAAAACCAGGAAATAATATTTCTGTCTCATGATAATTGGGAGTAATTAAATCTATTTTTGGGAGTATTTTATTTAGATCTGAATGAGTTTCAATATTTAAAAAATCAAATTGAGTTGTTGATTTCAAAACCGGATCCCAAACAATTTTTGTTGAAGGCGAAAGCAATTTTATAGTTGAAAGGATTCGGCTTAAATCATGCAGGGAAGAAACAATTCCGATTTTAACAACGTTGATTTTATAGTTTAAAAAAAGGGTTTCAATGGAACGAATTACAAAACTTAAACCTGTCCACTGAATTTCATAAAACTGATTTTCGGTCTGAATCGTGTTAGCTGTCGAAATAGCAAAACCTGTAACTTTATGCTGTTCAAATGTTTTGATATCAGCTAAAATTCCAGCGCCACCAGACGGATCTAAACCTGCGATTGTAAGTACGAAAGGGCGATCTTTTGACATAATTTAAATTGTTTTAATGGATTTTCGTTTTTCCAAACGCTTCCTAAAAGTGCTGCGTCATCAAAACCTTTTTCGAAAACTTCCTGAATATTTACTGAATTAATTCCGCCTAAGGCGATAATTTTTGTTTGCCGATTTGTTTTTAATTTTAATTCTTCAAAAAGATTTTTTTTTGGATAGTAATTTTCCTTAGAAATGCTTTTAAAAACGGGGCTTAGAAATGCATAATCAAATTCGTTTTCTAACGAATTAAAATCTTCAATAGAATGTGTTGACGTTGATTTAGACCTACAAGGTTTTGAAAACCTTGCAGGAAAGCCTGAATTCTGTTTTCTTTCTTTCTCAGAAAAATGAAATCGGTCAATGCCAAAATCTTCTGCTAAATGATGATGATTGTGCAAAACCAATTTATTTCGAAATTCTAGTTTTATCTGATTAATAAATTGAGCCATTTCCAATTCAGAAAAATCAGGTTTCCGAATATGAAGCAAAGACAATCCTTCCTCCAATAAAGAATTCAGCATTTCAATTTCATCTTCAATAAAAAAAGGATTAGAAATTACAATCATATCTTTTTTCTATATTCTTTCCTCTATTTTCTAAAACTCTAAATATAAATCTCTTTCCCTTGCTCAATAAATTCTTCCGATTTCTCCTGCATTCCTTTTTCTGCAGCAGCAACATCTCTGATTTCCTGTGATATTTTCATAGAACAGAATTTTGGCCCGCACATCGAACAGAAATGTGCCACTTTTGCACCATCGGCAGGAAGTGTTTCATCATGAAATTCTCTTGCAGTATCAGGATCTAAAGCCAAATTAAACTGGTCTTCCCAACGGAATTCAAAACGAGCTTTACTTAAAGCATTGTCACGATATTGAGCTCCCGGATGACCTTTTGCTAAATCGGCAGCATGCGCAGAAATTTTATAAGTGATTACGCCGTCTTTTACATCTTTTTTGTTTGGCAAACCCAAATGTTCTTTTGGAGTTACATAACATAGCATTGCGCAACCGTACCAGCCAATCATTGCAGCACCAATTGCAGAAGTTATATGATCGTAACCCGGTGCAATATCTGTCGTTAATGGCCCTAAAGTATAGAATGGTGCTTCGTGACAATGTTCTAACTGTTTGTCCATGTTTTCTTTTATCATGTGCATTGGTACGTGCCCTGGACCTTCTATGAAAACTTGCACATCATGTTTCCATGCAATTTTTGTCAATTCGCCTAAAGTTTCCAATTCTGCAAATTGTGCAGCATCATTCGCATCTGCAATTGAGCCTGGACGCAGACCATCTCCAAGAGAAAAAGCAACATCATATTGCTTCATGATTTCGCAGATTTCCTCAAAATGGGTGTATAAGAAGTTTTCTTTATGATGAAACAAACACCATTTTGCCATAATCGATCCGCCTCGCGAAACAATTCCAGTAACACGATTTGCGGTTAAATGAATATAGCGAAGCAAAACTCCAGCATGAATTGTAAAGTACGAAACACCTTGTTCTGCTTGTTCAATCAATGTATCACGGAAAATTTCCCAAGTTAAATCTTCTGCAATTCCTTTTACTTTTTCAAGAGCCTGATAAATCGGAACAGTCCCGATTGGAACAGGAGAATTTCTAATAATCCATTCTCTGGTCTCGTGAATGTTTTTTCCTGTAGATAAATCCATTATGGTATCAGCTCCCCAGCGGCATGCCCAGACTGCTTTTTCAACTTCTTCTTCAATGCTGGAAGTTACGGCACTGTTTCCAATATTAGCATTAATTTTTACTAAGAAATTACGACCCACAATCATCGGTTCGCTTTCTGGGTGATTAATGTTGTTTGGAATAATTGCTCTCCCGCAAGCTACTTCAGAACGTACAAATTCAGGTGTAATTTTGTTTTTTGGAGTATTTGCACCAAAACTGTTTCCGCCGTGCTGACATTGCATTGCTTTGGTTTGTTCGTTTAAAAGTTCAATTCTTTGGTTTTCGCGAATAGCGATGTATTCCATTTCTGGAGTAATAATGCCTTGTTTTGCGTAATATAGTTGCGTTACGTTTGCACCTTTTTTGGCACGTTTTGGCTGATGTAAATATTCAAAACGAAGATGATTTAAACTTTCGTCTTTCAATCGGCTTTGACCGTAATCTGAAGTTATTTCATCTAAAATTTCGACATCATTTCGGTCTAAAATCCAACTTTCGCGTATGCGTGGTAATCCTTTTCTAATATCAATTTCAATATTTGGATCTGTATAAGCTCCGGAAGTGTCATAAACCGTTACGGGAGGATTCTTCTCAATTCCACCATTCGAAAGTTTGGTATCGCTTAAAGTAATTTCGCGCATGGCTACTTTTATAGGATGAATTTCTCCATCGATATAAACCTTTTTAGAATTAGGAAAAGGGGTTCTGGATATTTGTTCTTCGTTTGTCATAATATTTTTATTTCAGGTTTGAAGTTTCAAGTTTCAAGTTGATATGGATTGTGTTTTTTAACGCATTTGTTTCTGTAGAGACGCACAGTAGTTCGTCTACGTCCAGTATAAAATTGGAATTTGGAATTTCCTTTTTGGAATTTTAAACTTTATCCTCCCTGCGTAGCGGAAATAATTAAAATCTCGTCGGTTTCTTGTACGAAGAATTCATTCCATTTAGTTTTTGGAACAACGGTATTGTTGACAGCAACGGCGATTCCGTTTTGTTTATGCGGAATTTCGAGATCGAGCAATGATTGAACGCTTAGCGATTCAGCATTGAATTTTTTAGTTTGTTGATTGATTTTTAGTTCCATTCCTTTTCAAGTTTAGTGTATAGATACACATTAGGAATGGCTACAATAACGCATAAAAATGCGTTCAAGAAGTCATCTTACTTTTCCCTACGCTAGTATGAACTAGATCAGGTTCAGAGGGTAAAATCTCAGCCTGCGTTATGCAGACACCCCTAAAGTGTGAAGCAAATATAATGTTTTTTGTTTAAAGTTTCAGGTTTCAAGTTGTATTAGTTTGGTAATTTTTGCGGAGCGATTACGTTGGTTAAGTAACCTGAAACTTGAAACCTGAAACAAAAACTACTTTGTTCTCGTCCAGCAGTCTTCGATATGATCGTTGACCATTCCGGTGGCCTGCATGTGAGCGTAAATAACGGTTGAACCGACAAATTTGAAACCGCGTTTTTTTAAATCTTTGCTAATTGCATCAGAAATTGGCGTTGTAGCCGGAACGTCTTTTAAAGTTTTTGGATTGTTGATAATAGGTTTTCCTCCTGTGAAATTCCAGATATAATCAGAGAAAGTTCCAAATTCTTCCTGAACTTTAATAAAGGCCTGAGCGTTTGTAACAGCAGATTTAATTTTTAAGCTATTTCGGATAATGCCGCTGTTTTGCATCAATTCTTCGATTTTGTCTTCAGAATAATTGGCCATTTTTTTATAATCAAAATTATCAAAAGCCGCTCTGAAGTTTTCTCTTTTATTTAAAATTGTAATCCAGCTCAGTCCGGCCTGAAAGGTTTCTAAAATTAAAAATTCAAAAATAGTGGGATCGTCGTAAACAGGTTTACCCCATTCTTCGTCATGATACTTTTTATATAAATCGCTGGCAGCACACCAGCCGCATCTTATTGGTTCCATTAGTCAAAGATTAATTTAAGAAGATTTATTAGCAGGATCCTCGTCTAAATATTTTTTAATTAAATGATGACCTAAATAAATCGCAGGCGTAAGCACAATAGCAATTGATAATTTAAAAGTATATCCAACTAAACCGGAAGAAATAAAAGTTTTAAGATCAATTTTTCCGGGAAGCCAGAATGCAATTCCCAAAACTATAAAAGAATCAAACAATTGTGATATAACAGTAGATCCGGTTGTTCTCAGCCATATTTTTTTATGTCCGGTGCGGTTTCTGAAAAACCAAAAAACACTAACATCAATTAACTGCGAAACCATAAAAGCAATTATACTTCCCACAATAATCCACATACTTTGTCCAAATACCGCTTGAAATTGTTCGTCATTTACGGGACTTATTCCTTTTGCGGCCGGAATGACAATTGCCATAAACAAAATTAAAAAGGCATAAGCGATCAAACATGCGGTTATAAAAGAAAGTTTTTTTACTCCTTTTTCTCCAAAATATTCATTAATTAAATCGGTTGTTAAAAATACAATAGGCCAGGGCAAAATCCCTATACTCATTACAAAAGGGCCAATTTGAATTAACTTTCCTCCAATAAGCTCAGCCACAACGGCATTAGTTATAAAGATCCCTGCCAGGATTACAAAAACAATTTCTTTTCTGGTTTTAAACATCGTATTTTGGTTATGATGTTTCAAATTTAAACTATTTCTCGAAATGTTCGAAATGGATTAATTACTTCATTTGAAGTTTGCTTTTGATTGGTTAATTTTGAGATTCAGTCGTTGTTGAAAAGACGATAGAAATTAATATACTTTATTATGACAAAACAAATTTATTTAGATAATCCGTTACTTCAGGAATGGGAAGGTCCTTATGGAGGAGTTCCGGATTTTACAAAATATAAAATTTCAGATTTTAAACCAGCTATTGAATTTGCCATTCAGGAAAAACTGGATGAAATTGAAGCAATTGCAAATAATCCGGCAGAGCCTGATTTTGAAAATACAATTTCAGCATTAGAGCTGTCAGGCGAAAAGCTTGATAGAATTCATGCAGTTTACGGCATTTACAGATCGAATTTAAGCAGTCCAGAATTTAATGCAGTTGATACAGAAATGTCTCCTAAACTAGCAGGGATTAGTGATAAATTATATCAAAACAAAAAGCTGTTTTTAAGAATTGAAAAGTTGTACAAATCTGAAGAAAGTAAAAAACTTACTGCTGAGCAACAGCGTTTACTTTGGCTTTATTATACTGATTTTGTTCGTGAAGGTGCTGAATTAAATGAAGCCGATAAAAAAGAAGTAGCCAGAATTAATCAGGAGCTGGCTGTACTTTTTACGCTTTTCAGTCAAAAATTACTGGCTGAAGAAAACGGACAGTATTTAGAATTAAAAACAGAAGAAGATTTAGATGGTTTGCCGGAAGAATTTAAAAATGCTGCAATTGCCGAAGCCAAAGAAAGAAATCTTTCGGTTTTGGCATGTATAGGCAATACAAGGTCTTCGATTGAACCTTTTTTGACTTTTTCTAATAAGAGAAATTTAAGAGAAAAAGCCTTTGCTATTTTTGTGAAAAGAGGAGATAATGCTAATTCGAATAATACAAATTTAACACTTGTTTCTATTCTACAATTACGAACGCAAAAAGCTAAAATATTAGGATTCAATAATTTTGCAGAGTGGAGTTTGTCAAATAAAATGGCTAAAGATCCTCAAAAGACTTTAGATTTAATGAAATCTGTGTGGAATCCTGCGCTGGAAAAAGTAAAAAATGATGTTTCGGATATGCAGGAAATGGTCGACAGAGAAGGAGGAAACTTTAAAATTCAGCCTTGGGATTATCGTTTCTATGCAGAAAAAGTCCGTAAAGCAAAATATGATTTAGATCAGAACGAAATAAAACAATATTTACAGTTAGAAAATCTGCGTGAAGGAATGTTTTGGACAGCAGGAGAGTTGTTTGATTTAGGGTTTAAACAATTATTTGATATTCCTGTTTATCATCCGGATGTTCGTGTTTGGGAAGTTAATAATAAAAATACCGGAAAACCAATTGGTTTATGGTATTTTGATCCTTATGCACGTATTGGCAAGCGTTCTGGCGCATGGATGAATTCGCATCGGGATCAGCAAAAAATAAAAAAGAACATTCTGCCAATAGTTTCCAATAACTGTAATTTTATAAAAGGAAATAGTGATGAACCGGTGTTAATTTCGTGGGATGATGCAACAACGTTATTTCATGAATTTGGACACGCACTGCATGGTTTATGTTCGAATGTAACGTATCCGAGTTTGTCAGGAACTTCAGTTGCGAGAGATTATGTTGAGTTTCCTTCCCAATTATTAGAGCATTGGCTGGCAACTCCTGAAGTATTGAATAAGTTTGCACTTCATTATAAAACTAATAAACCTTTATCGCAATCGTTGGTCGAAAGAATAGGAAAAGTAGCAAATTTTAATGAAGGTTTTGCAACTGTAGAAACAATTTCGAGTTCATTTGTCGATATGAAACTACATTTAACAACTGAAACAATTGATCCGCATAAGTTTGAAAAAGATGTTTTGACAGAAATTAATATGCCGTCCGAAATTGTAATGCGTCATAGAATTCCACAATTTGCGCATATTTTTTCTAGTGATGGATATGCTGCTGGATATTACAGTTATTTATGGGCAGATGTTATTAATGCAGATGCTTATGAAGCATTTTTAGAATCAAATGGACCTTTTGATAAAATAGTTTCAAAACGTCTTTATGATACTGTTTTAAGCGTTGGAAATACAATTGATAATGAAGAAATGTATGAGAATTTCAGAGGTCATGCTCCAAATTCTGATGCATTGATGCGAGCAAGAAATTTTCCGGTTGAAATCTAAAAAGTAAAAAAGCCCGAATAAATAAATATTCGGGCTTTTTAATATTGAAAATAATATATTAACCTAAAGTAACTCTTTTGAAACCTGTAATTTCAACATTGAATCCTTTTACGTAATCACCAACTTTTTTACTGTCATCTTTAATGAAGTTTTGATCTAAAAGAGCTTTTTCCTGATCTAAAGTTGTGTTATCAGAGATAAAACGTTGTACTTTTCCTGGAAGAATTTTGTCCCAGATTTGCTCTGGTTTTCCTTCAGCTTTTAATTCAGCTTTAGCATCTTCTTCTGCTTGTTTGATAACTTCAGGAGTTAATTGAGAGAAAGAGATGTATTTAGGAACATTTTTCAAAGTTTTTCCTAAACGTTTTGCTTCTTCGTTGTCTTTTTCGATTACAGCAATACGAGCAGCAAGTTCAGATTCAACGAAAGCAGGATCAAAATCTTTGTAAGATAATGTGTCAGCTCCCATAGAAGCAACTTGCATAGAGATGTCTTTTGTTAAAGCTTCAGCGTTTGCAACTGGAGCAGAAATTGCAGTTAAAGCAGCAATTTTATTAACGTGAACATAAGATCCAACGTAAGCACCTTCTAAAATTTCGAAACCACCGATTTCGATTTTCTCACCGATAACTCCAGTTTGCTCGATTAATTTCTCAGCAACTGTAATTCCGTTGAAATCAGAAGCTAATAATTCTTCTTTTGTAGAGAAGTTGATAGCTCTTTCTACTAAATCTTTAGCTAAAGCAACGAAAGCTTCGTTTTTACCTACGAAGTCAGTTTCGCAGTTTAAAGTGATGATAGCTCCTTTAGTGTTGTCAGCATTGATAAAAGAAACAGCAGCTCCTTCAGCAGACTCCCGGTCAGAACGGTTAGCAGCAACTTTTTGTCCTTTTTCTCTAAGGATTTGTATCGCTTTGTCGAAATCTCCTTCAGCTTCAACTAAAGCTTTTTTACAGTCCATCATTCCGGCACCTGTAGATTGTCTTAATTTATTTACGTCTGCAGCAGTAATTGTTGACATAATATTTTGAATTTTTAATGTTAAAAGTAAAAAATTCCATCTTTTAAATCCCAAACTCCAATTTTAATAAATTATCAACAAAACGTTTTTAATTTTAGTATTTGGATTTTGGAATTTAAAATTTGGAATTTAAAATTTGATTTATTCTTCAGTTGCAGGAGCAGCTTCAGCTTCAGCAGCAGGAGCAGCTTCTTCAGCTACTTCAACTTCTTTTTCAGAACCTCTGTCAGAAAGACCTTCGATTACTGCAGTAGTTACTAAAGATAAAATTTTGTCAATTGATTTAGAAGCGTCATCATTTGCAGGAATCACGTAATCAACCTCTCTTGGGTCTGAATTCGTATCAACCATTGCGAAAACTGGAATGTTTAATTTTTGAGCTTCTTTTATTGCGATGTGTTCAGCTTTGATATCTACTACGAACAATGCTGCAGGTAGTCTAGACATATCAGCAATTGAACCTAAGTTTTTCTCTAATTTAGCACGTAGACGATCAACTTGTAAACGCTCTTTTTTAGATAAAGTGTTGAAAGTACCATCTTTCTTCATTTTATCGATAGAAGACATTTTTTTAACTGCCTTTCTGATAGTTACGAAGTTAGTCAGCATACCACCTGGCCATCTTTCAGTGATGTAAGGCATGTTTGCAGCTTTTGCTTTATCAGCAACGATGTCTTTTGCTTGTTTTTTGGTAGCTACGAATAAGATTTTTCTACCTGATGCAGCGATTTTTTTCAAAGCTTCGTTAGCTTCTTCAATTTTAGCTGCAGTTTTATATAGATTGATAATGTGAATACCATTACGCTCCATATAAATGTAAGGAGCCATGTTTGGATCCCATTTTCTAGTCATGTGTCCGAAGTGAACACCTGCTTCTAGTAATTCTTTTACTTCTATTTTGTTTGCCATTTTTGTACTAGTTTACGTTCTGTTGATTAGCAATGTCTGAATGGCGGTTTCCCAGGCTTCATACATTTAGATGCTAAACTATATCCTACCTCGATAGTAGAGCAACAATAACTGTGTTTTTTAATTTCAATAAATAATTGATAATGTCTTGTCCCATCTGAACAAGACAGGTAATATTAACGTTTAGAGAACTGGAATCTCTTACGAGCTTTCTTCTGACCGAATTTTTTACGTTCAACCATTCTTGGGTCTCTTGTTAATAAACCTTCTGGTTTAAGGATTCCTCTGTTTTCAGCATTAACTTCACACATTACGCGTGCTAATGCCATTCTTACAGCTTCTGCCTGACCAGTTGTACCACCTCCATAAACATTTACTTTTACGTCAAAGTTGTTTACGTTTTCTGTCATAGACAATGGTTGTAAAACTTTGTATTGTAAAGTTGCAGTTGGAAAGTAAGTTGCGAATTCTTTTTTGTTTACAGTGATGTTTCCAGTTCCTTCAGAAACATATACACGTGCAACAGCGGTTTTTCTTCTACCGATTTTGTGAATAACTCCCATTACTTAAGATCATTTAGGTTAACAGTTCTAGGTTTTTGAGCTCCGTGTTTGTGCTCAGATCCTACAACAACATTTAGATTTCTAAAAAGTTCAGCTCCTAATTTGTTTTTAGGTAACATTCCTTTTACAGCTTTTTCTACTAATAATGCAGGGTTTTTAGCTTGCAATACTTTAGCAGTTAAAGTTCTTTGTCCTCCTGGGTAACCTGTATGACGCATGTAAATTTTGTCATTCAATTTTGTACCTGTAAGGTTAATTTTTTCTGAGTTGATAACAATTACGTTATCTCCACAGTCAACGTGCGGTGTGTAACTTGGCTTGTACTTACCTCTTAAGATCATTGCAACTTTAGAAGCAAGACGTCCTAAGTTATGACCTTCAGCGTCAACAACAATCCACTCTTTAGTTACAGTGGCTTTGCTAGCTGAAACTGTTTTGTAGCTTAATGCGTCCATAATATTATTTTAATTAAACATTCCATCCCCAATAAAGGGGATGCAAAAGTACAATTAATTATTTTAAAACCAAATACCTGAAAAGAATATTTTATATCCTGAAAATCAGGCGCTCAGTTTTTATTTTTAAAAGCATAAAAAAACCAGCTTCAAAATTACGTGAAGCTGGTTTAATATTTAGATTTTTTTTTATCTAAACAATAAAAATATTGGCAATATCTACCACCTGCTGCGTTGTAAGTGGTTCATCGTAAGCTTCTGATCCTGCTGCGGCACCAAATGCTGTTGCTGTATTAAATCCTGCCTGCATCGTTACACCTTCGCCATCATAAACAGCCTGAGTTGCGGCGGGCATTCCGGCGCCTCTTTCAGCATTAGAGATCCAGCCTTTTAAACCTCGTAGTCTTCTAACTTCAGAAGCATGTCGGGCTTCAACTGAGTGGATTTGTAATGCTGCGGTGAGTAAATCAGGTGTTGATATTAAATTTGCGGCCTGACCTTTATAGGCTCTAACTCCTGTATCTTCAAATGCTTGTGCCAATGCTAAAAAGGTTGGATAATCATTAAAAGGATCAAATGCACCGCCAACAGTAAAATCAAAAGTGGGTTTTGGAACAAAGTTAGCACTCATTGTTCCTCCAAGTCCGGCAATTAAAAATGAAACGTGATCTGATTCATGTGCTGATATTTGTTGAAAAACTTTTAAATCGCGTCCGCCATTTTCAGAAGCCGGAATTACTCCAGAATCTAATGCCATTGCGTAAAATTCGTTTTCAAGATATTCCAGAGTCAATGCAAACTGCAAAGCTCCAATTGGTGTAGCCGGAGTTGCTGTAATGTCTTTTGCAAGAGCTTTATTGGCTATAGCCGATAATCCAAATGGAATTGATGCCAGCGCCAGATTTTTTCCTATATTCCCAAACTGAGCAAAACTGTCTCTTCTTGAACCAGTGCTTTTCATTAAGCTGTCATCAGTAAAGGTTTCTATAAATTTTAAAATATTCATAATTTCTAAATTTTAGCTAGTTATTTAAGGTAAATATTTGGCAGTGAATTTTGTCGTAATAAATCCTGCGGCAACTGGTAGGATTTTCGAAGGATCTTTTGCAGTATCTAATCCTGTTGAAGTGTTTACGATATCATCTCCGGCAAAATCTTTTGAATTAGGATTAATCAAACTTCTAATTGCAGAAGCGTGTCGGGCTTCAACAGAAACAATTTTTCCTGCTAATAATAAGTAATCTGCAGTTTTTATAAGTCGGCCAGCTCCGTTATAAGCAGCGACACCAGTATCTTCAAGTGCTTTTGCAGTAGCTAAAACTTCGGTACGGCTGTTGAAATTCAAAGAACCATAACTAAAGGCTAAAGAGGGAAGTAATTGCGAACCTGGATCTGGAAGCGCGCCTGTTAAAGCGGCTTTAAAAAAATCCCTGTGAATTACTTCATGATGATATAAGTCAGTCAAAACCTGACGTTCAATATCATTAAAGACTGTATTGAAATTTGAGGCATTTACAACTTTGGTGTAAAAATCTGCTTCTAACTGCTCTAAGGCATATGCATAAGTAAGAACACCAAAATCTCCTGACCCTAAGTCAAATACACCATTTTTGACTCCTGGTAAGGTATTATCCTCCATATTATCGTCATTATCATTATCGCTGCATCCAGCTAAAACCAAACCTGCAGTAACTAATGTTAGTCCGCTGAGCTTTAGAAAGCTCCTTCTGCTATCCAAAGACGCATTAATTCCCTGGACTTTAACTTCATTTTTCATAATCTAGACTTATTAAGTTAATAACATTGTATTAAGTTTATTAACGAAATATTTAGACGCGCGGTTTCAGAAAATTCTTCTTTTTTAGAATTATTTCGAATAGATGTTATAATTTGAAATAGTGGTAGGTGTTTTTTGTTTTATTTTCGGTAATTCTACTATATTTGTATTAATTACATAAACTTTTATTAGATGAAAGCTAAAGCAACTCTAAAACAAATTGCGAAGGAACTAGGTGTTTCTGTGTCAACAGTGTCTAAGGCATTGAATGACAGCCCGGAAATTAGTGAGCAGACGAAGGTGAAAATTAAGGAGTATGCCAAACTCAAAAATTATAAACCGAATGTTATTGGTCTGAATTTAAAGAACCGTAAAACGAAAACAATTGGTGTAATTATACCTAATATATTAAACTCTTTTTTCGCAAAGGTTTTTAGCGGAATCGAAAAAGTAGCAGATAAAAAAGGATATAATGTAATTACTTGTATTTCTAATGAATCTTTAGAAAAGGAAGTTCATACGATGGAGATGTTAAGCAACGGAACTATCGACGGATTTATTCTTTCTGTTTCTGAAGAAGCACAAAAACTTCAGGATTACAATCACTTCTCGGCTATTATTAATGACGGAACACCAATTGTGATGTTTGATAGAATTGCTGATGAAGTAGAATGTGATAAAGTAGTCGTTGATGATTTTGATTCGGCTTTAAACTCAACCCAGCATTTAATTAATTTAGGATGTAAAAATATCGCCTTAATTTCTTCTGTAGATAATTTAAGTGTTGGTAAATTAAGAGCCGATGGGTATTTAAAAGCTTTAAAAGACAATAATATTCCTGTAAACGAAAAAATTATTCTTCGTACTGATTCTGAAGATGATATGAAAGCTAAAATTGATGCCATTTTCGATCATAAAATTGATGCGATTTTTGCTTTGGATGAAAATGATTCGGTTGCTGCTTTAAGAGTAAGTTTGAAAAAAGGATACAGAGTTCCGGAAGATATTTCGATAATTGGTTTTGCAGATGGAATTTTAGCTTCAAGACGTTTGTCTCCAAGTTTAACTACAGTAAGCCAGCACGGAATTGAAATTGGTGAAGTTGCTGCCAAAAAACTAATAGAAAGACTTGAAGAACCAGAAGGAGAAACTTCTGATTACGAAACGATTATCATCAAAACAAAATTGAAAGAAAGAGAATCGACAAGAAAAGCTTAAGATAACGAAACCCATCAGCAGAAACTGATGGGTTTTTATTATAATGAATATGGGAATTTAGGATTTTTATACTTTTTCAATTTCTCAAACGGAACCAGAAAAGGTTCTTCACAAGCACGGTTTACTCTTGGAAAGTATGGTGTAAATGTTATTCCTTTTTCTGTATAACTCCATGAAATAAAATCCCAATTTTCAATATCGGTATAATCGCAGTCGTCTTCCGTATCGGGTTTCTTAAAATGTTCAATTGAAGTAATAAGTTCTAATAATTTTGGAGCAAAATAGTCGCTTCTGTATTTAGAAAAAGCAGAAAAATTATTCTTTTGGTCGCCAGTTACACTTTTGTCAAATGCCAGAATATCATCAATTTCATATTCTTTTCCATTATTTAAATCAATTAGAAAACCGCTGCTGCCAAAATCGGGATGAGCACCTCCACAATCCCAGGAATCAAAAGTTTCAAAGCCCAGTAAATTAGTGTTGAGAAAATTTATAGTTGCTGTTGTTTCTACACCTTTACCATTACTATATTCGAAACTTGAGGAACAGCTTAATTGTATTAATGTTTTTTGAACATGAATTTCTTCTAAAATTGGATTGACTGTATTTTTATTTTGATCTGAAAAATTACTTCCCAGTCTAAAAAAATCAGAATCACAATGCTTTTCAGAATACCATATAAACTCTTTGTTGTTGTAAGTTGTTGTTTTAATTTTTTTAAACTCTAGAAATTTAAACTTTACAAAATTGAGTTTATCATCCTCAAATTGAAGTTTTAGATTAGACTTGTAATTGGCAAAATTTACAGGAACCAAATGAACTGGTAATTGTTTTTCTTTTGCATCATACCAAAATCCATCGAAATTATTATTTGACTTTTTTAAATAAAATTTTTCGCTGACGGCATCTCCGGGTTTAAAATAAAAAGTGAAATTATTAGCGTCTTTGAATTTTCCTTCTAATTTGATGTCTTTTAATGAATTTTGGTAAAAATAAACAGCATCTAAATCTGTTTCGCCGTTTGACTTATAAACGTCAATTTTCATATAGATTTTACTTTTTGCCAAAGTTCCTTCTAAATAGTAAGTCTGATTTTGACAAAACGAAAAAGCACAATAAAAAATGCAAAGAAATATGAAAGTCTTTTTTATCATTGGTTCAAAAAATCTAAAATCTACAATCTGAAATCTAATATCGATTAATGCGCTTCTAACCAATCCTTACCCAAACCAAGTTCAACTTCTAATGGAACAGCCATTTTAAAAGCATTTTCCATTTCGTGTTTAATCATTGGCTGAATTTTTTCGAGTTCATCATTATGAACATCGAACACAAGCTCATCATGAACTTGCAGTAACATCTTAGATTTCCAGTTTTCTTCTCTTAATTTTTTGTGGATATTAATCATCGCAATTTTAATTACATCGGCAGCACTTCCCTGGATTGGTGCGTTTACAGCATTTCGTTCTGCAGCACTTCTCACAACAGCATTTGCTGAATTAATATCTTTAAGATAACGACGACGACCTAAAATAGTTTGTACATAACCTTTTTCACGTGCAAAATCAACTTGTTCAGAAATATAGGATTTAAGACGTGGATATGTTTTGTAATATGCATCAATCAAAGCAGCACTTTCGCTTCTTGATAATGAAGTCTGATTACTTAATCCGAAAGCAGAAACGCCATAGATGATTCCGAAGTTTACCGTCTTGGCATTACTTCTTTGTTCGCGTGAAACTTCTTCTAAGGCAACATTAAAAACCTTTGCAGCAGTTGCTCTGTGAATATCTTCTCCATCCTGGAAAGCTTTAATCATGTTTTCTTCACCACTCAAAGCAGCAATAATTCTTAACTCAATTTGCGAGTAATCGGCAGAAATTAAGGTATGGTTTTCATCGCGTGCGACAAAAGCTTTACGAATCTGGCGACCTCTTTCGGTACGAATTGGAATATTTTGCAAGTTCGGATTATTAGAACTCAAACGTCCCGTTGCAGCAACGGTCTGCATATAATCGGTATGAACTCGCAGCGTTTTTTTATCAACCTGTTCCGGTAAAGCCAGGATATAAGTACTTTGAAGTTTTACCATCTGACGCCAGTCTAAAATTTGCTGCACAATCGGATTGTCGTTTGCCAGATAAGTCAAAACTTCTTCACCGGTTGCATATTGACCGGTTTTGGTTTTCTTTTGCTTTGCTCCGCCAATTTTGAGTTTATCAAACAAAATATCTCCTAGTTGTTTTGGAGAAGCAAGGTTGAATTTTTCGCCTGCAGTTTCATATATTTTTTCTTCTAAAGATTTAATTTCAACATCCATTTCTTTAGACATTTCTTTTAAGAAATCAACATCCAGACGAATTCCTTCTGTTTCCATATCAGCCAAAACGCTTACTAACGGAATTTCGATTTCGTCAAACAATTTTTTAGTTTCTGTTTTGTCTAATTCGGCTGAAAAGATTTCTTTTAATTGTAAAGTTACGTCAGCATCTTCTGCAGCATATTCTTTAATATCTTCTAAAGGAACGTCACGCATACTAAGCTGATTTTTTCCTTTTTTACCAATTAAGGTTTCGATCGATTTTGGTGAATATTTTAAATATGTTTCTGCCAAAATATCCATGTTATGACGCATATCCGGATTAATAAGATAATGTGCAATCATCGTATCAAAAAGTTTTCCTTTTACCGTAACGCCGTAATTAGAAAGAATTTTTAAATCGTATTTTAAATTCTGTCCTATTTTCTCAATGTTTTCATTTTCAAAAAACGGAACAAATTTCTCGATTAAAGCTTTAGCTTCTTCCTGACTTTCAGGAAACGGAACATAAAATGCTTTTCCTTTTTCGTAAGAGAAAGACATTCCAACAAGTTCTGCGTGCAGAGCGTCGATTCCGGTTGTTTCTGTATCAAAACAAACGGCTGTTTGTTTCTGCAGATTTTGTAAAAGCAATTTGATTCCTAAATCGCCCTGAACTGTCTGATAAGAATGTTCAGTATCTTCTAGAGTATTATAGAATGAAGTTCTTGGAGCATCTGAATTATCTTCTGAAGAAACACTTCCAAAAAGATCAAATTGATCTTCATTTTTAGTTGGTTTTTTGTATAATTTGGCCTCAGAAGCTGGAGCCGCAGTAGTTTGAGGTCCATCTGTTCTGAATAAATTATCAAACTGTTCTGCCATTCTTCTAAATTCTAATTCCTGAAAAATAGCATCGGTTTTTTCAATATCTGGGCGAGAAAGTTCGTAGTCATCTTCATTAAAAACAACATCACAGTCGCACATAATCGTTGCCAGTTTTTTAGACAAAATACCTTTGTCTTTATTGGCTTCGATGTTTTCTTTCATTTTACCTTTTAGCTTGTCGGTATTTTCTAAAAGATTTTCCATAGAACCAAATTCTTTCAGGAACTTTTTAGCTGTAACTTCACCAACTCCTGGCAATCCCGGAATATTATCTACGGCGTCTCCCATCATTCCAAGAAAATCAATTACCTGTTCTGGTCTTTCAACTTCAAATTTTGCCAAAACTTCGGGAATTCCCCAAATTTCGATTCCATTACCCATACGGGCAGGTTTGTACATAAAGATGTTTTCAGAAACCAATTGTGCAAAATCCTTATCAGGCGTTACCATGTAAACCTTATAGTTTTGTTTTTCGGCTTGTTTGGCAATTGTCCCAATTAAATCATCGGCTTCGCAGCCTGCAAGTTCAATAATCGGAATATGCATAGCTCTTAATAATTCCTGAATATAGGGAACAGCAATTTTAATTGCTTCGGGAGTTTCATCGCGGTTAGCTTTGTATTCGGCAAACATTTCTGTTCTTGCGTGGCTTCCTTCTTTGTCGAAAGCAACAGCCAGATGATCTGGCTTTTCTCTTTTAATTACATCCAAAAGTGAGTTCATAAAACCCATAATTGCAGATGTATCCATTCCTTTTGAGTTGATTCTCGGGTTTTTTATAAAGGCATAATAACCACGAAAAATTAATGCATAAGCATCTAGAAGAAAAAGGCGTTTTTGAGTAGACATATAAAAAATATTAGTCTGTAAAAATAAACAATTGGGTTCTCAAAAATTAGCCTCAGAAGATTTTTTTTCCATCATAGATTTTTTTGAACCATATAAGTTATATAAGTTCATTTTAGTAGAGGCGCACTGGAGTGCGTCTGCGCATTTTAATACATAACGATTAGCTGCGTCCTAATATATTAAATGAATTTATTATAACTTATATGGTGAAAAACCCACAAAGCGTTAATATCAAGTTAAATTTTTTTATTCAGGGATTTCTTCATTTTCTCTTCATGTTGCGAAGGTAATTTTGAGATGTAAAATAAAAGGTATAAATCTTAAATCTTAGAAATCATGAGAAATTTATTGATGTTATTAGTAGCAGTTTTAGGAACAGGTGCAATGGTTCATGCGTTTCCTGCAAAAGATGGCAAAACAGTTCCTGTAAAAGAAGTAAAAGCTGTTAAACACCCAAAAAATAAAACTGATAAAAAAACAAAATCAGTAAAAAGCGAAGCTCCAAAAGGAGAAACAGCAAAAACTGAGACAGCAAAAGTAAAAAAATAAAAAAGGTTAAATAAAAGGTTGGTTAATTTTAAAAATTTAGAAATCATGAAAAAATTAATTTTATTAGCAGCAGCAGTTCTAGGAACAAGTGTAATGGTTAGCGCTCAAACAACTCCGGCTCAGGCGGCGCCTGCAAAAGAAGTGAAAGCTACAAAGCATCATCATAAAGGAAATAAAAAAGCAAAAGCCGAAGCTCCAAAAGAAGAAGCTGCTAACGTGAAAAAATAAGAATTGCTCTTGTTTTGTTTTCGAAGCATTGTAACGGAGGCAAAACAGGAATAATGATTATGATGAATGCGATTGAAGAAGCTGATGAAGAAATTTGTCAGCTTTTTTTATTAGTTAATTTTTTAATAACGCGCAACCTGATTTTTGATAATTGATTAATTTTAGTTGCGTTTAAATGTCTTGTTTTATGAATATTTTGATTGTTGAAGATAATAGAGAACTTGCTGTTGAAGTTTATGACTTTCTGTGTAACACAGGTTATATTTGTAAAATTGCAAAGAATTGTGCCGATGCTCTCGAAGAATTTGGAAGCAACGATTATGATGCCATGCTGCTGGATTTGGGTTTGCCCGACGGAGATGGATTTGAGGTTTTGCAGGCTGTTCGAAAAACAAAATCAAAAATAGCGGTAATAGTGCTTACCGCTCGTGGTGAACTGGACGATAGAATTAACGGACTTCATCTGGGCGCCGATGATTATTTGACAAAACCTTTTGCATTGACAGAATTGGCTGCAAGATTGTTTGCTGTAATACGCAGGATTCACGGTTTTACTTTAAACAATTTAAGCATTCACGGATTCTTGCTTCAGCTTCAGGATTATAAAGTGAGTTTTAATGAAGTGCCAATTAATTTAACCAAAAAAGAATTTGACATTTTTCAATATTTGGTTTTGAATAAAAATCGTGTAATTACCAGATTACAATTAACAGAACATATTTGGGGTGATATTCTCGAAGTAAATTCAGATTCGAATTTTATCGATGTTCATGTTCGAAATCTCAGAAAAAAACTAGACAAACATACTTCTATCGATTGGTTTGAAACCGTTCGAAATGTAGGTTATCGTATAAACGAATAAATCGAAATTCTCGTGAAGATAAAACATCAATTGGCCATTTTTAATGCACTAACCAGATTGCTGGTAATTTTAGTTTTATGGCTCATGCTTCCCATTTTGGTCGAAAATGTTGTTTACAGGCATATTAATAATGGATTAATTGAAAAGAAGAAGAAATTCATTGACAATTTAAATCAAAAAGAGATTAATGATTTTATTGAAAATCAAGATGATTCGACCGAAACCTATTCCCAGTTTTCTACTCTTCACAGTGAATTTTTAGTTCTTTCGAGAGTTCCCATAAAGCCGCATCAAAAGAAAACTTCTTTTAGTAATGAATACCGAATTATTGAAGGCGAAGAAAATGAATACCGAATCCTGCAGCATCATTTTACATATGAAAATGAAGATTATCAACTCGAAATAGGAAGCAGTTTAAGTGAGGTAAAAGATCTTACTTTTATTATAAAACTATTCATTATCATTGTTTTGGTAGTCATACTTTTGGTTACTTTTTTGGCAGATACTTTTTATATCGAATATTTATTAAAACCATTTTATAAAATTATTGATACCAAAATAAGGCGCGTAAACGAACCTGAACTTTTTGATCATACACCAATAAAGGCAAAATCAAGAGATTTTAGAGAACTGGATTTGGTTTTAAACCAAATGATGGATCGTATTGCTGAACTTTTCAAAAAAGAAAAGCAATTTATCTCGAATGTTTCACATGAGCTTTTAACGCCGATTGCTTTATTGAAAAACAAACTGGAGAATTTACTTCAAAATGACTCCCTTGATGATAATGCGGTTGATAAAATTGCAGGTTCATTGAAAACGCTTGATATGCTGAAAAAGATCATCAATAATTTATTGCTGATTTCCCGAATCGAAAACAACCAATATGAAGCAAATGAAAATATTAATTTTCAGGAAATCATAAACGATTTACAAGAAGATCTTCAGGACAGAATTGATGATAAAGGAATTCAGTTTGTAAATAAAGTAGAATATGATTTTGTCTTTAGAGGAAACAAAACTTTAATTCATATACTTATCTATAATTTGGTTACGAATGCGATCAAATACAATAAACCAGACGGAAAGATTGTAGTTTTTGATGAGTTTTTAGAAAATCAATATTCTATCTCAATAACAGATTCCGGAATTGGTTTAACCGAATCTCAAATAGAAAACATCTTTAACCGATTTGCCAGGGTAAGTTCAGATCAGGAAGGGCAGGGCTTGGGGCTTGCCATTGCCAAGAGTATTGCTGCTTTTCATCATATCGAAATTAAAGTGACTTCGGTTTTAAATCAAGGAACAAGCTTTGTTTTATTGTTTCCGGAAACTCCAAAACACAATTAAAAGTTAATTTTTTCAGATTGGTTTAATCTTCATTTTGTCTTCATTTACTGGTTATAACTTTGAAGTATAAATAAAGAAATAGTAATCATAAAAATCTACAATCATGAAAAAATTAGTTTTATTAGCAGTAGCAGTTTTAGGAACAGCAGCAATGGTAAACGCTCAAACAACTCCAGTAAAAGAAACTCAGGCAAAAGAAGTTAAAGCTGCTAAAAAAGAGAAAAAAGCAGATAAAAAAACAAAAAAAGCAGAAGCTAAACCAGAATCGGCAAAAGCTCAAAAATAACACGATATAAGTTTATTGATTTAGACTTTGTTGTAGACTAAGGTTTTAAATAATTTGGCTGCAAAAGCTGGTAGAGAAATCTATCGGCTTTTGCTTTTTGAGTTAAATTTTTGATAATAAAAAGCGATAAAATTTTCATTCTTTGTTACTTTGCTTAAAACTGTAAATAATGATCCTTCGTTTTGTAATTCTATGTGCTCTTTTTTTATTTATTGAGTTCTATTCATATCAGGCCTTTCGTACTTTAATCAAACTAAGATGGGTTTTAATTAGTTATCAAATTATCAGCGTACTGCTTTTAGTTTTCATCATTTATTCTTTTACACAATTTGATCGTTCTGTTGGGCAGACGAAGCAATTCATGTTTACAACGGGATTGATGCTTTTGGTTTATGTTCCAAAAATTGTGCTTACACTGGTAATGTTTGGTGAAGATATTTTTAGAATTGGCGCCAGTATTTTAAACTATTTTATGTACAATGCTCCGCGTAAAGAAATGATGCCGGACAGGCGAAAGTTTGTCAGCCAGATTGCATTGGGACTAGCGGCAGTTCCGTTTTTGTCACTGATCTACGGAATTTTTGAAGGAAAATATAATTTTAAAGTATTCAGGCAGACGATCTTTTTTCCTGATCTTCCGGATGAATTTGACGGTTTTAAAATAACTCAGATTTCTGATGTTCACAGCGGAAGTTTTGATAATCCTGAAAAAATTAATTACGCCATTGATTTAATTAATGAGCAAGAAGCAGATATGATTTTGTTTACCGGCGACATTGTAAATACACATGCAAAAGAAATGCATCCTTGGCTGGAAACTTTTAACAGAATAAAAAACTACAGATATGGAAAGTTTGCTGTTTTAGGAAACCATGATTACGGCGAATATGTAACATGGCCTTCTGCAAGAGAAAAAGATGAAAACTTTGAAGAAATTAAAAAACTTTATGGCAAAATAGGTTTTGATCTTTTATTAAACGAAAACAGATATATTCAAAAAGAAAAAGATAAAATTGCTTTGGTTGGAGTTGAAAACTGGGGTGTTAATTTTAAAAAGGCCGGAGATTTAAATAAAGCATCAGAAAATCTTCATCAGGATGATTTTAAGGTTCTAATGAGCCACGATCCAAGTCATTGGGAATATGAAATTAAAAAACATCCTAAGAACTTTCATTTAACTTTAGCGGGTCATACACACGGAATGCAGTTTGGTATTGAGATTCCGGGATATTTTAAATGGAGTCTGGCGCAATACATTTATAAACAATGGGCAGGCCTATACGAAGAAGCCGGAAGATACGTTTATGTAAACCGCGGATTTGGTTTTCATGCTTATCCCGGACGTGTTGGTATTATGCCAGAAATCACCGTTATTGAACTAAAAAAAGGTAAGAATGTGGCTTAATTCGTTAAAAATGCTACATTTGTATTAATTATATCTTTTTAATAGATTAAAAGAATTAAATTTTTGGTTTTATGTCAAAATTTGGAGAACTTATAAATGCTCAGGTTCCGGTGTTAATTGACTTCTACACAGACTGGAACGAATCATCAGTATTGATGCATCCTGTAATAAAGGATGTTGCGGCTGCGCTTGGGGATAAAGCAAAGGTTATTAAAATCGATGTTGATAAAAATCAGGAACTAGCCGAAGCATTAAGAATTAAAGGACTTCCGACTTTAATGATTTATAAAGAAGGGCAGATGATCTGGAGACAATCCGGGGAGCTTGATGCAAACACACTTATCGGAATTGTTCAGGATCAATTCGACGTATAAAAACTTTTAGGATATTATTATTTAAGAATTCTAATGAATAATATCAAACTTATATCCATTCTCTTTTAAAAAATGTAACGTTTTTGGCAGCGCAAATTTTAAATTTGGCGATGCCTTTATACTATCATGAAAAACGATTACACTTCCTGATGTTACATTTTTTGTAACATTTTCAAGACATTTTTCTGGAGTAATACTTTGGTCAAAATCAGCGCTTAGTACATCCCACATAATTATTTTGTATCCTAATTTACGAAGTATTTTAGACTGTGCTTTTTTGATTTTGCCGTAAGGTGGACGAAAGATTAAGCTTTTAGGTTTTATTTCTTCTTCTAAAACCTTTGCGCAATTGTTTACATTTTCGATATAATCATTTGTGTCTATTTTCCACCCGTTTACGTGGTTCATGGTGTGGTTTCCAATAGAATGTCCGTCTCGGATTAATTTTTCAAATAAAGATAAATTAGCTTTTATGTTTTTGCCAATGCAGAAGAAAGTGGCCTTGGCGTCAAACTTCTTTAATTCAGATAAAACCCAGTCGGTAATTTCTGGAGTAGGGCCGTCATCAAAGGTTAAGTATATTTTCTTTTCATTGTTTGGAATATCCCAACAATATTTAGAAAACACCTTTTTAATAAATGAATTAGTTTTTACCCAATAAAAGCTCATTTTGATTTTTTTTATATACGTAAAAATAAAAAATGCAGCGCTTTTTATCAAGGAGCGCTGCATTTTTTTAATCAATAAATTTTTCGTATATTATTCTTTTTCACGTCCGAAACGTTCAAAAACATTTACGTATGTATTAAATACTTTTTTATGTGTTTCGTAGAAAGCTTTGTCTTTATTCTCTCTCATAACATGCAGTAAACTTCTGTAACGCTCAATGTCAGTAATGATGTCCATTGCCAGGTCGGTTTGATCACCAGGAGGCAGGGTGGCATAATAATTTAAGTTTTCTTTGTATTTATTTACAAGTTTATCTAATAAGTCATGTGCTTTTGCAGTTTCTCCAACTTTATAATATCCATCTGCAAAAGGCTCAACTAAAGAATAATATCCGAATTTATCCAATGGCATTTTTGTCATTGCTAAATTAATAACGTTTTTAGCTTTGTCGATTTTACCTTCGGCAATAAGCTCGTTCATCAAACGAGACAAATTTGTACGGTATGTAATACTGTTTCTTCTTGTTTCAGGATCGTGATAAATCTTATTGCTTTCGCTGTTGCCCCAATCCCATTTCATTACAATATCATACATTTTATCGGCATCAATTTGTCCCATATCCATTGGTCCGCCATCTTTAGAAGGCACGTTTTTAACAGGAACTAACTTGTATACCATTCCGTCTAACTGAAGGTAATCTTTCAGCCATAAATAATCTTCATCGTCAAAAGCACCCCCGCTGAAGTAAATAGGACGTTTCCAGTTGTTATTGGCTAAAATATCCAGCATCATTAATCTGTTTTTGTAAAGCGCATTTCCTTTGATGTCAATATCCATATAAGGAACAATTGAATCATTGTATTTTGGATTTACAACTTTGTTTTTGATGATAACATTCTTATCAACGTTAACTCTTATTTTATTCGTTGGATAAAAATGAATAGTCTGCCCATTTTGTAAACCTACAGTTGATTTCGGGTTTTTGATAAAATCAAGGAAATCCTTTATATTCCAGCGTGTTTCTATTTTAGGAATATGAGCCACATAATCTAAATTATCTCCCACAAATTGATCGTGTGTGAAAGATATCGGTAAAGGATCAGATTCGTAAGCTTTGGCTTTCATTTGATCAATGTACCAGTCTGTCATGAAAAGACTAGTATTTACGATTTTAACATCGGTTCTAAAATGCTCAATTTCCTGAGCATACCAAAGCGGGAAGGTGTCATTATCTCCAATCGTAAATAAAATGGCATTTTTGTCGCAAGAACTTAGGTATGCTTTTGCCATTGCAACAGCGGTATATCTTTCAGATCTGTCATGATCGTCCCAGTTTTGAGAAGCCATTAAGACTGGCGCTGCCAGTAAACTTCCGGCAATAATAACCGGTCCGGCAATTTTTGGAGCAATATATTTCTTGATACTTTCATATAAAGAATAAACTCCAAAACCAATCCATATGGCAAAAACATAGAAAGAACCCACAAGCGCATAATCTCTTTCACGAGGCTCAAAAGGTCTTTCATTCAAGTAGATTTTTAATGCGATTCCTGTAAATAAAAATAAGGCTAAAAGAACATAAAAACTTTTAAGATCTTTATTAGCATGGTACATTATTCCGATTAATCCTAAAATGAATGGAAGGAAATAATAAACATTGCGTCCTTTGTTGTTTAAAACATCAGAAGGCAATTTATCCTGAGAACCTAAATGTAGCGAATCAAGAGCTTTGATTCCGCTGATCCAGTTTCCGTCTAAATTATCATATTTTCCCTGAACATCGCTCTGACGTCCGACAAAATTCCACATCAAATATCTCCAGTACATATAGCCAAATTGATATTCAAACATAAAGCTAAAGTTATCAGCCGTAGACGGTTTTTCGATAATTAAATAATCACCGTAGCTTTTTAAGAATTTAATGTAACCTTCGTTATCAATTTGTTTTTGAGCATAAGCATTTCTAAATTCAGCAATAGTTTTTTCAACTTCGTTACGAAGCTGTCCAATTGCTTTATTGTATTCTTCTTCGGTTAATTGGCTTGCGTCAATTCCATATTTTCCTAAATCATCCTCATAATTGTAGTTTGGGTTAATTCGGAATTTTGGAGGATTTGTAAAACTGATATAGTTTTGGATGTGCCCGGTTTCTGTACTCCACATTCTTGGCAGAATTGTTTTTTGATTGTCATCAGTATTTTGTTCTGCATTTTTATAATTATTGGTAATAATATATTTACCGGTTTTATAATCTCTTTCGTAGTTAGGCTTTTTGTCTAAATAAGGCGTATTAGCATCAAGACCAGCAAAAACTTCAGTATACTGAGGTCCATAAAATAATGGATTCACACCATATTGTTCACGATTATAATAAGCTAAAACTTCGGCAGCATCAGATGGTTTATTTTCGTTGATTACTGTGTTAGCATTTGCACGTACCGGTAACATTAACCATGTAGAAAATCCAATTAAAATAAATAAAATACAAAGAATGATTGTATTGTAAAAAATCAAGCCTTTTTGTTTTGTAAATTTTAATCCGAAATAAAAGAAAGCGATTAAAAGTAAAACCACGAAGATTGTTCCCGAGTTAAAAGGCATTCCTAAACTGTTTACCATAAAAATTTCGGTTTTACCAAAAAATGCCATGGTTAGAGGAAGCAGTAATTTGAAAATAAATAACAAAACACCAATTACAACAACATTGGCAATAAGGAAGTTTTTAATGGTAACTTTTTCGTAGTGTTTAAAGTAATAAAGAAATCCAATTGACGGAATCGTTAATAAGGCCATAAAGTGAACACCAAATGAAAGCCCTACAACCAAAGAAATGATTAATAACCATTTGTTTCCTTTTGGTTTGTCCATATCTTGTTCCCAGCGTAGTCCCAGCCAGAAAAGCAATGCTATTAATAGTGAAGCCATTGCGTAAACCTCGGCTTCAACAGCATTAAACCAAAAACTGTCAGAGAAAGTATAGGCTAAAGCTCCAACAAAAGAACTTCCTAAAATAACGATAGAATTGTTTTGATCGATTTCTGTAAAACGAGCTACGATTTTCTTTAAAATCATAGATGAAGACCAAAACATAAATAATATTGTAAATGCGCTAGAAAAAACAGACATCATATTAACCATTAAGGCTACATGCTGGGCATCTATAGCAAACATCGCAAAAAATGCTCCCATCATTTGAAATAAAGGTGCTCCCGGCGGGTGGCCAACTTCTAGTTTAGCCGCTGTAGCAATATATTCGCCACAATCCCAAAAGCTCATTGTAGGTTCAACAGTTAGTGTATAAGTAATTAAAGCGATTGCAAATGCAAACCAACCAATAATTGTATTCCATTTATTGAAATTGAATTGTGCCATATTTAGGTGTTAAAATTTTGTATGTTTTTCTATCCTACAAAGAAAATGTTTTTTTGCGTAAAGAAACGAGCATTAACAAAAAATTCTATAAAACGATCAACAAAGAGTAATGTGCTGGCAGTAAGGTGCTTTTGATAATGTAAAATGTTTTTAAAGGGAAAAAAGCAAAAAAAATGATTTTTTTTGAATAAAAAATTTGTAAAAACTAAATAAAGGCTTAAATTTGCACTCGCTTAATCGCACTGCTGGTCTATGGTGTAATGGTAACACTACGGTTTTTGGTGCCGTCTTTCTAGGTTCGAGTCCTAGTAGACCAACAGAAAAGCCTCTTGGAAACGAGAGGCTTTTTTTATGCAAAAAAGTTATTGTGAAAATTTGCATAAAAGAAATAAAGTTTTAATTTTGCACCCGCTTAATCGCACTGCTGGTCTATGGTGTAATGGTAACACTACGGTTTTTGGTGCCGTCTTTCTAGGTTCGAGTCCTAGTAGACCAACATAAAAAGTCTCTCGGAAATGGGAGGCTTTTTTTATGGAATAAATTTACGAGCGAGTGTGTTTCTTTTGTCGATTGAATTTTTTTCTTCCTTATTTATATAATTCATTTTTTGTTGTCAAGTAGGTTTTTGCTTAAAGTAGTAATCATCTTTTTTTTAACATCTGTGTATCAGTATTTTACATAAATTTGAAATTGTAAAAAATGCTGCAGTATATTTTTTGTTTTTAACTAAATAATAATTCTAAATACATTGAAGTTATGGATAATTTAAAAGAAATGAATTTTACAGAGCTGGAGTCTTCTGAAATGATTCAAGTGCGAGGTGGAGGTTTGTATGAAGATCTTCTAGCTAGAGCTAGAGCGCTATTCGGTGATGTGGTGAATGGTATGACTTTGCAAGAGTTAATTGATTTAATAGAAGGAGGGGGGGATTAAAGAAATAATGTCGAACTCCCTTAAACAGATTATTGTATAAAAAAAAAAGAAGATGAGGAAGGTATGTTTCATCTTCTTTTTTTTATTTAAATAAATCGTTGGTTGTAGAGTATAAAAAAACTTTATGATGAAAAGTGTTTTTTTTTTTTTTTGTTTTTGTTTTTGTTTTGTTGTGAAGCTTAATTAATAAGCTTTATGTATTTAAATTTTAAGTGTGATGACCGGTCTTATGGTATGATTAACAAGTCCTTCGCTTATACTTCCGTTAAAGAAATGTGCAAAGCCTGTTCTGCCATGCGTGCACATTCCGATGATGTCTGCATCTATGCTGTTTGAAAAATTAATAATTCCTTTTTCAATATTAGTGTCGTTGTAAATATGTGTAGAATAATTATTGAGGTTAAATCCGCTTATAAAATCTTTTATAGCTTTTTCAATTACATGAGTCGATCTAAAACTATTTGGCGTACAAATAGAAACTAAATGAATTTTTGCATCAAAGAGTTTTGTAAAATTTAAGAGTTTTTCAAATGGTTTTTTTGCTTCTTCTGAAAAGTCAGATGCAAAAACAATATTTGCAACATTAAAATTTGAAATATCTTTCTTTATAACTAAAACAGGTATATCTGAATTTCGGACAACTTTTTCGGTATTTGAACCAATTAGTAATTCTTCTAGACCAGAAGAACCATGAGATCCCATAATAATTAGGTCAATATTGTATTCTTTGCTTACCTGAGTAATTCCGTGAATAGGTTTGTCCATTTTTACGATTTCAGTAACCGAAATTCCGTCTAAAAATGAACTTTCAGAAATCTTGTCCAGTGTTTCATTTGCTTTTTGCATAAAAAGCATGGTTTCGGGAATGCTTACACCTCCGAATATTGCGTCATTAGTCTGATGCGGAAATTCGAGCATGTGTAAAATAATGATTTCAGAATCGTTTTTTTTGGCGATTTGTGCGGCAACTTTTAAGGCGTGTTCTGCGTGTTCTGAAAAATCGGTAGGTACTAAAATTCGTTTCATAATTTTTGGGTTAAATTATTAGAATATCTGTTTTTGAATCCTACTATAAAGATAAGAAATATTTTTAGAGCAATCTATTTATTTGATTTATAAAAAAATCACTATATTTGCACCGTTATTTATTAAAATCTAAATAATGAGGGGACTAAGTGTCCCCTCTTTTTATAAAATTATGACATTTAAGGAAAAAGTAAACGGATTAATTACAGAAGCTCTTCTGGAAAAGCCATCAATCTTTTTAATTGATCTTGCTATTTCGGATTCTTTCAAAATTAGCGTTGGTTTAGACGGGGATAATGGAGTAATGCTTCAGGATTGTATTGATATCAGTCGTGCAATCGAAAATAACCTGGATCGTGAAGAGCAGGATTTTTCGCTTGAAGTAGCGTCAGTTGGAGTAGGTTCTCCTTTAAAATTAGTAAGACAATACAAGAAAAATATCGGTAGAACATTGATTGTTACTACAAATAATGAAAAAATTGAAGCAGAATTGGTAGAAGCTAACGATGTTTTCATAATTTTGTCTTGGAAGGCAAGAGAACCGAAAAAAGTAGGAAAAGGAAAAGAAACAGTTCAAAAACAACAACAAATACCTTATACAGAAATTAAAGAGGCAGTTGTTACAGTAACATTTTAATTAAAGAATTCGCATGGAAAATTTAGCATTAATCGATTCATTCTCAGAGTTTAAGGATAATAAACTTATTGATCGTGTAACGCTTATGGCAATTTTAGAGGACGTGTTTAGAAATGCATTGAAGAAAAAATACGGTTCTGATGATAATTTCGATATCATTATAAATCCTGATAAAGGAGATATGGAGATTTGGAGAAGAAGAGTTATCGTTGCTGACGAAGATCTTGATTTTGAAAATGAAGAAATTACTTTGACTGAAGCAAGAAAGATTGAGGCGGATTTTGAAATCGGAGAAGAAGTTTCTGAAGAAGTTAAATTGATAGATTTAGGAAGAAGAGCTATCTTAGCCCTGCGTCAAAATTTAATATCGAAAATTCACGAACACGATAATACAAATCTTTACAAACAATTTAAAGATATTATTGGTGATATTTATACTGCCGAAGTGCACCACGTTCGCCCAAGAGTTGTTATCTTAGTAGATGATGAAGGAAACGAAATTGTGCTTCCAAAAGAAAAACAAATTCCATCTGATTTTTTCCGTAAAGGAGATAACGTTCGTGGAATTATCGAAAGCGTTGAATTGAAAGGAAATAAGCCGCAGATTATTATGTCTAGAACTTCTGAGAAGTTTTTAGAAAAATTATTTGAACAAGAAATTCCTGAAGTATTCGACGGTTTAATTACAGTTAAAAATGTAGTTCGTATTCCTGGCGAAAAAGCAAAGGTTGCTGTAGATTCTTATGATGACAGAATTGATCCGGTTGGAGCATGTGTTGGTATGAAAGGATCTCGTATTCACGGAATCGTTCGTGAATTAGGAAACGAAAATATTGACGTAATCAATTATACAAACAATATTCAATTGTTTATTACAAGAGCGTTAAGCCCTGCAAAAGTTTCTTCAATCAAAATAGACGAAGAAAACAAAAGAGCTGAAGTTTTCCTGAAATTAGAAGAAGTTTCTAAAGCAATTGGTAGAGGAGGTCATAATATAAAATTAGCAGGTCAGTTAACTGGTTATGAATTAGATGTAATCAGAGAAGGTGATACTGCAAATGGCGAAGATGATGATGATGTTGAATTAACAGAGTTTTCAGATGAAATCGAAGACTGGGTTATCGAAGAATTCGCAAAAATAGGCTTAGATACGGCAAGAAGTATTTTAAAACAAGAAGTAGAAGATTTAGTTAGAAGAACAGATTTAGAAGAGGAAACAATTCTTGATGTTATGAAAATACTAAAAGAAGAGTTTGATAGCTAGTAATAGCTAAACATCTGCTCTAACAACACAACGAAAAAGGTAATAATAAAAAGGTTATATGTCTGAAGAGAGAGTAATAAGAATAAATAAGGTTTTAAGGGAATTAAATATCTCGTTAGAAAGAGCTGTAGATTATCTAAAAGATAAAGGAATTGCTATTGACGCAAATCCGAATGCTAAAATTTCTGACAGTGAATTTAATATCCTGCAAAGCCAATTTGCGGGCGATAAGGGGAATAAGGAAGCTTCTAAAGAGGTAGGAGAAGAGAAAAGAAAGGAAAAAGAAGCGTTGCGTGTTGAGCGCGAGAAAGAAATTGAGGACAAACGCAGACAGGACGAAGAGCGTCAGAAACAACAAGAAATCATTAAAGCGAGAGCTGTTGTAACTGGACCAGTTCAGGTTGGTAAAATTGATTTAAATCCGAAGAAACCAACAGCTGCTTCAGAAGAAGTTAAAGCTGAAGAGCCGAAAGCTGTTACTCCAACTCAAACAGAAAAACCTGTTCAAAAAGAAACTTCATCAGAGTCTGTGGCTCCTGTTGTTTCTGAAGAGAAAAAGGTAGAAAAACCTATTATTACTGAGAAAAAAGAAGTAAAAGCTGAGAATTCTAAAACAGCTCAGGATCCAATTATTTCAACAGATCCAGCAACTGCAGAAGAAACGATCACGACTCAATATCAAAAATTATCAGGAACTACTCTTACTGGGCAGACAATTGACTTATCTCAGTTTAATAAGCCTAAGAAAAAGAAAGAAGATCCGAAAATTACTCCAAACAAACCAGGAACTCCTGGGGTTGGAAACAATAATAACGCAAACAATAAAAATAAGCGTAAAAGAATTGCCCCTAAACCGGGTACGCCTGGAGCGCCAAAACCTGTAACAGGAAATGCGCCAGGAACGCCAAATCCAAATAAAATTACACCAAATGCCGGTGGAGGAGGTTTTAATGCTAACAGAAGTCAAAGACCTGGTTTCGTAAAAGGAAATCGTCCTGCTATTGTTGCAAAAGTAGAGCCAACAGAAGAAGAGGTTAAAAATCAAATTAGAGAAACTCTTGAAAAACTTCAGGGGAAAGGTGGAAAATCTAAAGCCGCTAAATACAGAAGAGATAAAAGAGAAACACACCGTCAAAAATCTGATGATGAGCAAAGAGCTCTTGACGAAGGAAGTAAAACTATTAAAGTTACGGAATTTGTTACGGTAGGTGAAATTGCAATCATGATGGATGTGCCTATTACAAAAGTAATCGGAACTTGTATGTCTCTTGGTATCATGGTAACGATGAATCAGCGTTTAGATGCTGAAACATTAACAATTGTTGCTGATGAGTTTGGTTACGATGTTGAATTTATTACAGTTGATATCGAAGAAGCGATTGAAGTTGTAGAAGATAAAGAAGAAGATTTAGTAACAAGAGCGCCAATTGTTACAGTAATGGGTCACGTTGACCACGGTAAAACATCTTTACTGGATTATATTCGTAAAGAAAATGTTATTGCTGGTGAGTCTGGAGGTATTACACAGCACATTGGAGCATACGGAGTTACTTTAGATAATGGACAAAAAATAGCATTTTTAGATACTCCGGGTCACGAGGCGTTTACCGCGATGCGTGCACGTGGAGCTCAAGTTACGGATATTGCTATTATCGTAGTTGCTGCGGATGATGATATCATGCCGCAAACAAAAGAGGCAATTTCTCACGCACAGGCTGCAGGAGTGCCAATTATATTTGCAATCAATAAAATTGATAAACCAAACGCGAATGTTGATAAAATTAAAGAGCGTTTGGCTGGTATGAATTTACTTGTTGAAGATTGGGGTGGAAAAATTCAGTCACATGATATTTCTGCAAAAGTCGGTACGGGTGTTAAGGAATTACTAGAGAAAGTTTTATTAGAAGCAGAGATCTTAGATCTTAAAGCAAATCCAAATAAAGCGGCTCAAGGAACTGTTGTTGAGGCTTATTTAGATAAAGGAAAAGGATATGTGTCTACAATTTTAGTGCAACAAGGTACTTTGAAAATTGGAGATTATATGCTGGCAGGAAAACATCATGGTAAGGTTAAAGCAATGCACGATGAAAGAGGGCATACAGTATTAACAGCTGGCCCTTCAACTCCGGTATCGGTTTTAGGTTTAGATGGAGCGCCAACTGCAGGTGATAAGTTTAATGTATTTGAAGATGAAAAAGAAGCAAAACAAATTGCGTCTAAACGTTCTCAGTTAATGCGTGAGCAGTCAGTACGTACTCAAAGACATATTACACTTGACGAAATTGGACGTCGTATCGCTCTTGGTCAGTTTAAGGAATTGAATGTAATTCTTAAAGGAGACGTGGATGGTTCTGTTGAAGCATTATCAGATTCATTCTCTAAGCTTTCTACAGAAGAAGTTCAGATCAATATTATCCATAAAGGTGTTGGTGCGATTACAGAAACTGATGTTAACTTGGCTTCTGCATCGGATGCGATTATTATTGGATTTAACGTTCGTCCTGCTGGAAATGCAAGACAGCTTGCAGAGAAAGAAGAAATTGACATCCGTTACTATTCTATTATTTATGCTGCAATCGATGACTTAAAAGACGCGATGGAAGGAATGCTTGCTCCTGAAATGAAAGAAGAAGTTTTAGGAACTGCAGAAATTCGTGAGATTTTCAAAATTTCTAAAGTGGGTTCTATTGCAGGTTGTATGGTGACTGATGGTAAAATCTTAAGAACTTCTAAAATTAGAGTTATTAGAGATGGAGTTGTAGTTCATACAGGTGAACTGGTTGCTTTAAAACGTTTCAAAGACGATGTTAAAGAGGTTACTAAAGGATATGATTGTGGTATTCAGATAAAAGGATTTAATGATATTGAAATTAATGATGTTATTGAAGCTTACCACGAAGTCGCAATCAAAAAGAAATTGAAATAAAATTCGATACTTAATATTTGAAAAGTCCCAATGAGAATTGGGACTTTTTTTATGTTGTTATTTTTTTTAAAAGAACTAGAGGTGATTTAGTTTTGTAATTAAGCATTATATGATCGTTTGAATTTTTGATGTATTTTTGATAGAACTAATCGAAAATTATGTAATAATGAAAATAAGAATATATTGGATCATTTTGTTTTTGTGTTTTAGTGCTTTTTGTTTTTCTCAGGAAGCTGTCGAGAAACCATCACCACCGGCAGGAGATGCTTTGGTTGGCGACTTTTATGGAAAAGATATTTCTGGACTATCAGTAGATAAAGCAATTTCTGTTGAAAAGTTAGAACATGAACTAAAGGATGTAAAAAAAGCAAATGAGGTTGTTGTAAAAGGAGAAGTTGTGAATGTTTGTGAAAAAAGAGGGTGCTGGATTACCATCAAAACAGAGAGTGGTTCCTCTTTCTTTGTAAAGATGAAAGATTATGCTTTTTTTGTACCTACTGCATTAAAAGGAAAAAAAGTGGTTTTAGAGGGTAATGCTGAGCGAAAAGTGACATCTGTTGATGAGCTAAAGCATTATGCTAAAGATGGTAAAAAAACAAAAGCAGAAATTGATGCTATTGTAGCGCCAAAAGAAGAGATACGATTTTTGGCAGAAGGAATAAAAGTTGTAAATTAAATTTATATAAAAAAAGCGAGATAATTATCTCGCTTTTTTATTCTGTATTATTTGCCTGGCTTAAGTAAAAAAACACTTTTGTATTTTTTTCTAATGTCGGCTAAATTCTTTTCTGCTTCAATTCGTGTCTTAAAATTTCCTACGATCACTTTATAGTTTGGAGTATTAAAAATTATTGTGCCGTCAATATTTGTGTACTCTCTTTTAAAGTCAGATAATGTCTTTTTAGCGTCCTCGCTTTTGCCGCTAAAAATTTGAATTCTATAAGAATCGTTTGTAATTATTGATGTGTTAAATTTACGTTTGTCATTTAATAATTGCTCGAATTTTGGGTCTTGATTTAGTGTTAAATTTTGGCTTTGAGCATGAATATTGTATGCTAATGTGAGCATTGTGAATGTTAAGAAAACGTTTTTTCTAGAGGTTAAAATTCTCATAATGTGATGGTTTTTGTGCAAAAATACTATTTAAAGTTTGGAAGTAAAATTTTAATATTATTTAGAATTGATATAAATTGGTATTTAAGACTATTTTAAGGTTTTGAGAATAGTTCATAAGTCGTATTTTTGTGCAAGTTTTAAAAGAAGGTATTGGTTTTTGTCTGATTTAGTACAGAAAAAATCATACCAAAAATTAGTAGATAATTATTATACTATATGAAAAAGGTGGGTAACCATAATTCGATCTCAAGAAAATTATTACTTAGCTTATCGCTAACGTTAATTTTCTCCCTAACTTCATTTGCTCAAGATCCTGCTGCAGCTCCTGCGGCGCCTGAAGCTGCTGCGGCACCTGCTGCTGCATCTGGAGGTGGTGATCCGGTAAAAGGGAAAGAACTTTTTAATGCAAATTGCGCTGCATGTCACAAATTAGATGCTAAATCAACAGGTCCTGCTCTTAGAGGAGTTGCTGCAAAACATGAAATGGCTTGGATTTACAAGTGGGTTCATAATAGCTCTGAAGTAATTAAATCAGGTGACCCTGTTGCTGTAAAACTTTTTGAAGAGAATAATAAGTCTGTAATGACTTCTTTTCCTCAGTTATCTGAAGCAGATATTGATAATATTATCGCTTATACTTCTGAAGAAAAACCTGCTCCAGACCCTGCTAAAACGGTAAGTTCAGGTCCTCCTGGAACTCAAGTTGAAGGTGGCGGAATTTCAAACAATATTATTTTAGGAGCTCTTGCTCTTGTAATGGCTATTTTAGTTGTTATGTTGTTCATGGTGAACAAAGTATTGACTAAAGTTGCTAGTAATAATGGTATTGTAGTTGCTCCAAAAGAAGGTAGAACTCCAATTTGGAAAGCTTTTGCTAAAAATCAATTCTTAGTATTGGTTACTGCTATATTTTTACTTTTAGCTAGTGGTTACTTTGTGTATGGATATTTGATGCAGGTTGGTGTAGATCAAAACTATGAGCCTATTCAGCCAATTCACTACTCACACAAAATCCACGCTGGAGACAATGAGATCAATTGTAAATATTGTCACTCTGCTGCGCGTGTAAGTAAAACAGCTGGAATTCCTTCTTTAAATGTTTGTATGAACTGTCATAAAAATATTTCTGAAGTTGCAGAAACTACTGCTACAGCTGAATACAGCAAAGCGTTTTACGATGCTCAAATTCAAAAATTATATGATGCTGTTGGATGGGATAAGGCTAAGCAGGCTTATACTGGAAAAACACAGCCTGTAAAATGGGTTCGTATTCATAACCTTCCTGATTTTGTTTACTTCAACCACTCACAACACGTTTCTGTTGCGGGAGTTGAATGTCAAACTTGTCACGGTCCGGTACAAGAATTTGAAATCATGAAGCAATACTCTAAATTAACAATGGGATGGTGTGTTGATTGCCATAGAAAAACTGATGTTAAGATGGAAGGAAATGCATACTATGATAAAATTCATGCTGAACTTTCTAAGAAATACGGTGTAGAGAAATTAACTGCAGCGCAAATGGGAGGTTTAGAATGCGGTAAATGCCACTATTAATCGAATTATTAAGATTTTAATATATATATACAATGTCATCAAACAAAAAATACTGGAAAAGTGTTGAAGAGCTAGAAAATAGCTCTATTGTTGAGGCGCTTAGAAATAACGAATTTGTTGAAGAGATTCCTACAGAAGAATTTCTAGGGAATGCAGATGCTTTAGCTTCATCTGGAACTTCACGTCGTGACTTTTTAAAGTACGTAGGATTTAGTACTGCGGCAGTTACACTTGCTGCTTGTGAAGGTCCTGTGCACAAGTCTATCCCTTATGTATTACAACCAGAGCAAATCATTCCTGGTGTTGCAGATTATTATGCAACTACAGTTTTTGATGGTTTTGATTTTGCTAATCTTTTGGTTAAAACTCGTGAGGGTCGTCCAATTAAAATTGAAAACAATACCATTGCTGGTGCTAAGTTTTCAGCCAATGCCAGAATTCATGCGTCTATCTTAGGTTTATATGACAGCATGCGTTTAAAAGCACCTAAATTGGATGGAAAAAATAGCAGCTGGTCTGCTGTTGATTTGAAAATTAAATCAAGCTTAGCTGATGCAAAAGCTAAAGGAGGTCAAGTTGTATTATTAACAAACACTTTAGCAAGTCCATCTACTGAGAAATTAATAGCTGAGTTTATTGCTAAGAATCCAAACGCAAAACATGTTGTTTATGATGCAGTTTCTTCTTCTGAAGCATTAGATGCATTTGAAACTGTATATGGCGAAAGAGCGTTGGTTGATTATGATTTTTCAAAAGCTTCATTAATTGTATCTGTTGGTGCTGATTTCTTAGGAGATTGGCAAGGTGGTGGATATGATGCTGGATATGCAAAAGGACGTATTCCTCAAAACGGAAAAATGTCTCGTCATTTTCAGTTTGAATCAAATATGACATTATCTGGAGCTGCTGCTGATAAGCGTGTTCCAATGACTACTGCTGATCAAAAACAGGCTTTAGTTCAAATATATAATATTGTTGTTGGTGCTTCTGTTCCGGTTTCTTTAGATGCAAAATTTAAAGCAGAAGTTGTGAAAGCGGCTCAACAATTGAAAGCTGCAGGTACAAAAGGAATTTTAGTATCTGGAATTGAAGATAAAAATGCACAATTATTAGTTTTAGCTATTAACCAGGCATTAGCTAGTGAAGCTTTTAGTACGGCAGGGACAAGACAAATTAGAAAAGGTTCTAATGCGGTTGTTAGTCAATTAGTAAAAGATATGAATGCAGGAAGTGTTCATACTTTAATTATGAGCGGTGTTAATCCTGTTTACACTTTAGCTGATTCGGCTTCATTCGTATCTGGATTGAAAAAAGTTAAAACTTCAGTAGCTTTCTCATTAAGAGAAGATGAAACAGCTTCTTTATCTACAATTGCAGCAGCTGCACCTCATTATTTAGAATCTTGGGGAGATGTAGTAATTACAAAAGGAACTTACAGTTTAACTCAGCCTACGATCCGTCCTATTTTTGATACAAAACAATTTCAAGATGTTTTACTATCATTAAACGGAACTCCTGGAAAATTCTACGATTATTTAAAAGCTAATTCTGCTGCTATCATTGCTGGTACAACTTGGAATAAAGTTTTACATGACGGTGTTTTTGTAGCTGGTTCTACTGCTTTAGCTGGTGGTTCTTATGATTTTACTGGTGCAGCAAATGTACTTTCAAAATCAAAATCAACTGGCGAACTTGAATTAGTACTATACACTAAAACAGGTATGGGTGATGGGCAGCATGCAAATAACCCTTGGTTACAAGAGTTTCCGGATCCTATTACAAGAGTTTCTTGGGATAACTACATTACAGTTTCAAATGCAGATGCTAAAAAATACAATCTTTCAAATGAAATTGTTGCAAACGGTGGTTTAAATGGTAGCTATGCTACAATCACGACTGCTGACGGAACTAAATTAGAAAATGTTCCAGTTATTGTTCAACCTGGTCAAGCTGTTGGAACAGTTGGTTTATCTGTAGGTTATGGTCGTAAAGCGGCTTTAAAAGAAGAAATGCAGGTAGGTATTAATGCTTACGCTTTATATAAAAATTTCAATAGTGTTCAGTCTGTTACTATAGCTCAGGCAAATGGAGAGCATGAGTTTGCTTGTGTTCAGGGACAGAAAACATTAATGGGTAGAGGAGATATTATTAAAGAAACTACTTTAGAGATCTTCAATACTAAAGATTCAAAAGAATGGAATGTGCCGCCAATGGTATCTTTAGACCACCAGGAAGTTGAAGCAACTACTGTTGATTTATGGGAATCATTTGATCGTACTACAGGGCACCATTTTAATCTTTCTATCGATTTAAATGCTTGTACTGGATGTGGTGCCTGCGTTATTGCTTGTCATGCTGAAAACAATGTCCCTGTAGTAGGTAAAGCAGAGGTAAGAAGAAGCCGTGATATGCACTGGTTACGTATCGATAGATACTATTCTTCTGAAAGTACTTTTATAGGAGACAACGAAAGAAAAGAAGGAATTGCTGGTTTATCTAGTTCGTTATCTACATTTAATGAAATGGAAAAACCTGGAGATAATCCACAAGTAGCATTCCAGCCAGTAATGTGTCAACACTGTAACCACGCACCATGTGAAACAGTTTGTCCGGTTGCAGCTACTTCTCACGGTCGTCAAGGTCAAAATCACATGGCATACAACAGATGTGTTGGTACTCGTTATTGTGCTAATAACTGTCCTTATAAAGTTCGTCGTTTTAACTGGTTCTTGTACAACAAAAACAGTGAATTCGATTATCATATGAATGACGATTTAGGTCGTATGGTACTAAATCCAGACGTAAACGTTCGTTCTCGTGGAGTTATGGAAAAATGTTCTTTCTGTATCCAAAGTACTCAAGCGGTAATTCTTGAAGCTAAACGTCAAGGTAGAGTTGTAGCTAAAGATGAATTTAGCAGCGCTTGCTCTGCAGCTTGTTCTTCTGGTGCTATGGTATTTGGAGACGTAAATGATAAAGAAAGCGAAGTTGCTAAATTAGCAGAAAGCGAAAGAATGTATCATTTATTAGAGCATGTTGGTACAAAACCAAATGTTTTCTATCACGTAAAAGTTAGAAACACTTAGTAAAATTATTAATTAAGAAACAATATAAAGGATTATGTCGTCTCATTACGAAGCACCCATTAGAAAACCTTTAGTTATAGGTGATAAATCATATCACGATGTAACTGTAGATGTGGCAGCACCTGTTGAAGGACCTGCAAATAAGCAATGGTGGATTGTATTTACAATCGCATTAGTAGCCTTCCTTTGGGGGTTAGGTTGTATAATTTACACCGTATCTACCGGTATCGGAACATGGGGATTAAATAAAACAGTTGGTTGGGCTTGGGATATTACTAACTTCGTTTGGTGGGTTGGTATTGGTCACGCGGGAACTTTGATTTCTGCTGTACTTTTACTTTTCCGTCAGCGTTGGAGAATGGCTATTAACCGTTCAGCGGAAGCCATGACTATTTTCTCAGTAGTTCAGGCAGGTTTATTCCCAATTATTCACATGGGACGTCCATGGTTAGCATACTGGGTTTTACCAATTCCAAACCAGTTTGGATCTTTATGGGTAAACTTTAACTCACCTTTACTTTGGGACGTATTCGCGATTTCAACGTATCTTTCAGTATCATTAGTTTTCTGGTGGACTGGTTTGTTACCTGACTTTGCAATGCTTCGTGATAGAGCTATTACTCCTTTCAACAAAAGAGTTTATTCTATCTTAAGTTTTGGATGGAGTGGTAGAGCAAAAGATTGGCAGCGTTTTGAAGAAGTATCTTTAGTATTAGCTGGTTTAGCTACTCCACTTGTACTTTCTGTACACACGATTGTATCTATGGACTTTGCTACTTCTGTAATTCCTGGATGGCATACAACAATTTTCCCTCCATACTTTGTTGCTGGAGCGGTTTTCTCTGGATTCGCGATGGTAAACACATTACTTATCGTTATGAGAAAAGTTTCTAACCTTGAAGCATACATCACATTACAGCATATTGAGTTAATGAACATCATTATCATGATTACTGGATCTATCGTAGGTGTGGCTTACATTACTGAGTTATTTGTTGCTTGGTATTCAGGTGTAGAGTATGAGCAATATGCATTCTTAAACAGAGCTACTGGACCTTACTGGTGGGCATATTGGTCGATGATGACTTGCAACGTGTTCTCTCCTCAGTTTATGTGGTTCAAAAAATTAAGAACAAGTATCATGTTCTCATTCATCATTTCGATTGTAGTAAACATCGGTATGTGGTTTGAAAGATTCGTAATTATTGTTACTTCTTTACATAGAGATTACCTTCCATCTTCTTGGACAATGTTCTCACCAACATTTGTTGATATTGGAATTTTCATCGGAACAATTGGTTTCTTCTTTGTATTGTTTTTATTATACTCTAGAACATTCCCTGTAATTGCTCAGGCAGAGGTTAAAACAATTTTAAAAGGAACAGGAGATAATTACATTAGAGAAAGAGCAAATAAAGATTCACATCATGAGTAATAAAGTAATATACGCCATTTATAATGACGATGATATTTTGATGGATGCAGTAAAGAAAACAAGAGCTGCTCATCATCATATTGAAGAGGTTTTTACTCCATTCCCTGTTCACGGGTTGGATAAAGCTATGGGCTTAGCACCAACAAGATTAGCAATTTGTGCTTTCCTATATGGATGTGTTGGTATTTCTGTTGCAACAACAATGATGAGTTATATAATGATTCATGACTGGCCTCAGGATATAGGTGGAAAACCAAGTTTTAGTTTCATCCAGAATATGCCTTCTTTTGTGCCAATTATGTTTGAGATGACTGTATTTTTCGCTGCGCACTTAATGGTAATTACTTTTTATATGAGAAGTAGATTATGGCCATTTAAGCAAGCCGAAAATCCTGATGTAAGAACAACAGATGACCATTTCTTAATGGAAGTTGCTGTAAATAATAACGAAGCAGAACTTGTTTCTTTTTTCGAAGGCACAGGAGCTGTAGAAGTTAAAGTAATTGAAAAGAATTAATTGTAGCTATGAAAAGGATATATAAAATAACACTTTTAGTTGGTATAACTATTTTAGTTTCATCTTGCCACAATAATTCGGCACCAAACTATCAGTATTTTCCAAATATGTATGAGTCTGTAGCTTATGAGCCATATACAGAAGCAAATATATTTAAAGGAGGTAAAGAAGGTCAGCTTCCTGTAGAAGGAACTATTAACAGAGGTTTTGAACCTTATGAATATGAAAATTCAACAGCAGGATATGAATTAGCAAAAGCTAATTTAAAATCTCCTTTAACTGAAGAAGAAAGAAATTCTGGAAAAGGAAAAGAACTTTTCGAAATTTATTGTATTAGCTGTCATGGTGCAGCTGGTAATGGTAAAGGTAAATTGGTTGAAAGAGAAAAATTTCTTGGAGTACCTAGCTATAAAGACAGAGATATTACTGAAGGAAGTATATTTCATGTTGAAACTTATGGTTTAAATGCAATGGGTTCACACGCAAATCAATTAAGTGCCCACGAACGTTGGTTAGTTGCTGACTATGTTCTAAAACTAAAAAGCCAATTATAATTGTTGAACAAACTGATCGTAATAGATATGTATACATTTTCAAGTAAATTAAAAACTTTTTCTATCATCTTAATGGTTTTAGGACTATTAGGAATTGGGTATGGTTTTTTAAGTGCACCTAAAGATATTCAAGAAGTTGAAAAAATACTAGCTGCTGAGGCTCATGGTGAACATGGTGCTGAGCATGGAGAGTCTGCTGAGGCATCTCATAAAGAAGCAGGACATCATGAAGCTGCTGCTTCACATGAAGAACACAAAGGTGGTGAACATGCAAAAGTTGATGCTGTTGATGAACACACAGAACATTTAACTCATGTATTGCACCAATTACAAAACAAACCTTGGTCTGCATTATACGTAGCATGTATTTTCTTTTTACTGCTTTCTATGGGAGTTTTAGCTTTTTATGCTATTCAACAAGTTGCTCAGGCAGGTTGGTCTCCAGTATTATTTAGAGTTATGCAGGGCATCACCGCTTATTTGCCTGCAGGTTCTATAATCTTTTTTATAATTCTGGTTTTATGCGGATTACACTTTAATCATATTTTTGTATGGTTAGGAGAAGGTGTTACTGATCCTAAAAGTCCTCATTATGATGAAATCATTGCTGGTAAATCAGGCTATTTAAACTTTCCTTTCTGGATTGTTAGAGCGGCTATCTTTTTAGCAGGATGGAATTTATACCGTTATTTCTCTAGAAAAAACTGTTTAGCTCAAGATGAAGCTAACGATGATCTAAACTACAAAAAGAACTTCAAGTTATCTGCTGGTTTCTTAGTATTCTTTATCGTTTCTGAGTCTATCATGGCTTGGGATTGGATTATGTCATTTGATCCACACTGGTTTAGTACTTTATTCGCATGGTATGTATTTGCTTCTTTCTTTGTAAGCGGTATCACAACTATTGCATTAGTTACTTTATACTTAAAATCTAAAGGATATTTAGAGTACGTAAATACAAGCCACATTCACGATTTAGCTAAATTCATGTTTGGTATTAGTGTTTTCTGGACTTATTTATGGTTCTCTCAGTTCATGTTGATCTGGTATGCTAATATTCCAGAGGAGGTAACTTATTTCGTAACAAGAATTCAATTATATAACCTGCCTTTCTTTGGAGCAGTTGTTATGAACTTTGTTTTCCCATTATTAATATTAATTAATACAGACTTCAAACGTCTTAGCTGGGTTGTTGTTATGGCAGGTATCGTAATATTATTAGGTCACTATGTTGATTTCTTTAATATGATTATGCCTGGTACAGTTGGAGACAAATGGTTTATCGGAGTTCCTGAAATTGCATCTATTCTTTTCTTCTTAGGTTTGTTTATATTTGTTGTATTTACTGCATTAACTAAATCTCCTTTGCTTGCAAAAAGAAACCCTTTCATCGAAGAAAGTAAACATTTTCATTATTAATATTTAAAGAAGTAAACAGATGACAAGTTTGTTGGTAATTATAGTTTTAGTTTTATTAGCAGTTGCATTATGGCAATTGACCAAGATATTTGATCTTACTCAGGTAGGATCTTCTTCGGACGATTCTCAGGTTGCATCAGATAATGACAATAACATTCAGGGATATATTTTGTTTGGCTTTTTAGCATTCATTTATATATTTACTATTTATGGTTTACTAAAATGGGGTAATTTGGCACTTCATACTCCTGCTTCTGAGCACGGACTTTTAGTAGATAATTTAATGAATATTACTTGGGTTTTAATTTTTACAGTTCAGGTTATTACACAAGGGTTATTATACTGGTTTTCTTTTAAAAACAGAGGACACAAAGATAGAAAAGCATTATTCTTTGCTGATAGTAATAAATTAGAAGCAATCTGGAGTATTATTCCTTCTGTGGTTTTAGCTTGTTTAATTCTTTACGGATTATATGCTTGGAATAATATCATGTTCGTTGATAAAGATGAAGATGTAGTTGAAATTGAACTTTATGCTCAGCAATTTAAATGGACAGCTAGATATGCAGGAAAAGATAATGTTTTAGGAAAAGCTAACGTACGTTTAATTGAAGGAGTTAACACATTAGGAGTTGATATGTCAGATCCTAATGCTCAAGATGATATCGTAGTAACTGAGTTACACATTCCTAAAGGTAAAAAAGTGCATTTCAAAATGCGTTCTCAAGACGTTTTGCACTCAGCCTATATGCCTCACTTTAGAGCACAGATGAACTGCGTTCCTGGTATGGTTACTGAATTTGCATTTGTTCCAACTTATACTACTGCAGAATACAGAGAGTTGGATTTTATGAAAGAAAAAGTTGCTCATATCAACAAATTAAGAGCTGAAAAAAGCGCTGAATTAGTTGCAAAAGGTGGTACAGCTTTAGATCCTTATACATTTGATTATTTATTATTATGTAATAAAATCTGTGGTGCTTCACACTATAACATGCAAATGAAAGTTGTTGTTGATACTCCGGAAGATTATAAAAAATGGTTAAGCGAAAAAACTACTTTGGCGCAGGATATCAAAGCGGCTGCTGCTGAAAAGCCAGCTGAAGGAGCTGAAGGTACTGCTGCAGATACTACTGCTAAAGTTAAAGATACTGTAAAAGCAGTTATAGATACTGTTAAGGCAGCTGTAGCTAAAGTAGCTATGAAATAATAATATTATTAAGAAAATTTAAAGTACACATATATGTCAGCAGAAGCGCACGGTCACGATCACGGACACGATCACGAGCACGAACATCATCATAAGGACACGTTCATTACTAAATATATTTTTAGTATTGATCACAAAATGATTGCTAAACAATACTTAATTACGGGTATTGTTATGGGAGTAATTGGTATTGCAATGTCCCTGCTTTTCAGAATGCAATTAGCGTGGCCAGAAGAGTCTTTTAAAATTTTTAATATTTTATTAGGAGATAAATTTGCACCTGATGGTGTAATGGCAAATGATATTTATCTGGCTTTAGTTACAATTCACGGTACCATTATGGTATTCTTTGTACTAACGGCTGGTTTGAGTGGAACTTTTAGTAACTTACTTATTCCACTTCAAATTGGGGCCCGAGATATGGCTTCTGGATTTATGAATATGATTTCATACTGGTTGTTCTTCTTATCAGCAGTTGTTATGGTATGTTCATTATTTGTTGAAGCTGGACCAGCTTCTGCAGGTTGGACTATTTATCCTCCATTAAGTGCTTTGCCACAAGCTATTCCAGGATCTGGAGCTGGTATGACTTTATGGTTGGTTTCAATGGCTATCTTTATTGCATCTTCTTTAATGGGATCATTAAACTACATTGTAACTGTTATCAACTTAAGAACTAAAGGAATGTCTATGACTAGACTTCCTCTTACAATCTGGACATTTTTCGTAACAGCTATTATTGGTGTTATTTCATTCCCGGTGTTATTATCAGCTGCATTATTATTGATTTTTGATAGAAGTTTTGGTACTTCATTCTTCTTGTCAGATATCTATATTGCTGGAGAGGTTTTACACTACCAAGGAGGTTCTCCAGTATTATTTGAGCACTTATTCTGGTTCTTAGGTCACCCTGAGGTTTACATTGTAATTTTACCGGCGATGGGTCTTGTTTCTGAAATCATGTCTACGAATGCTCGTAAACCAATTTTCGGATACAGAGCGATGATTATGTCAGTTCTTGCAATTGCATTCTTATCTACTATTGTATGGGGTCACCACATGTTTATCTCTGGTATGAATCCATTCTTAGGATCTGTATTTACTTTTACAACTTTATTGATTGCAATTCCATCTGCTGTAAAAGCTTTCAACTGGATTACAACGTTATGGAAAGGTAACTTACAATTCAACCCTGCAATGTTATTCTCTATTGGTATGGTTTCTACTTTTATCACTGGAGGTTTAACAGGAATCATTTTAGGAGATAGTACTTTAGATATTAACGTTCATGATACTTACTTCGTAATTGCTCACTTTCACTTAGTAATGGGTATATCTGCACTTTACGGAATGTTTGCTGGTATCTACCACTGGTTCCCTAAAATGTACGGAAGAATGTTAAATAAAAACTTAGGTTATATTCACTTCTGGGTAACTGCGGTTTGTGCTTACGGAGTATTCTTCCCAATGCACTTTATAGGATTGGCTGGTTTACCAAGACGTTATTATACAAACACGAACTTCCCTTTATTTGATGATTTACAAAATGTGAATGTTTTAATTACAACATTTGCTCTTGTAGGAGGAGCGTTCCAGTTAGTATTCTTATACAACTTCTTTAGTAGTATTTTCTACGGTAAAAAAGCAACTCAAAACCCATGGAAATCTACAACTTTAGAGTGGACTACACCAGTTGAACATATTCACGGAAACTGGCCAGGTGAAATTCCTCACGTATACCGTTGGCCGTATGACTATAGTAACCCAAATCATGATGTAGATTTTGTTCCTCAAAATGTACCAATGAAAGAAGGTGAAGAAGTTTTACACCACTAGAAATATTAAAAAAGACTGTTAGAAATAACAGTCTTTTTTGTTTAGTTAAAGTTTTAAACGTTCAGTTTTACTATTTTACCAAACTAATTAGTTTTCTATATCTTTGTAGAATGAATGAAAATCTTGATCCTACTACTAAGGGATATAACTCAGAAGAATTAGATCTTGAAAAAAGATTGCGTCCGCTGTCATTTGATGATTTCGCGGGCCAAGACCAGGTTTTGGAAAACTTAAAAGTTTTTGTTGCTGCTGCTAATCAACGCGGTGAAGCTTTAGATCATGCATTATTTCATGGGCCCCCAGGATTAGGGAAAACAACTTTAGCAAATATTCTTGCTAATGAATTAGAAGTTGGAATCAAAATCACATCGGGACCTGTTTTGGATAAACCTGGGGATTTAGCAGGACTATTGACAAATCTTGATGAAAGAGATGTTTTATTTATAGACGAAATTCATCGTTTGAGTCCAATTGTTGAGGAATATTTATACTCGGCAATGGAAGATTTTAAAATCGATATTATGATTGAGTCTGGTCCAAATGCAAGAACAGTTCAAATCAATTTAAACCCTTTTACATTAATCGGTGCAACAACTCGTTCAGGACTTTTAACTGCTCCTATGAGAGCCCGTTTTGGGATTTCATCTCGTTTGCAATATTACTCAACCGAACTTTTGACGACTATTGTTGAAAGAAGTGCCGGAATATTAAAAATGCCTATTGACCTTGAAGCAGCTATTGAAATTGCCGGACGAAGCCGTGGAACACCTCGTATTGCAAATGCATTATTGAGAAGAGTTCGTGATTTTGCACAGATAAAAGGTAACGGGACAATCGATCTTGAAATATCTAAATATGCATTAAAAGCTTTAAATGTTGACGCACATGGACTTGATGAAATGGATAATAAAATATTATTAACGATTATCAATAAGTTCAAAGGAGGGCCGGTTGGCCTTTCAACTTTGGCGACTGCCGTATCTGAAAGCAGTGAAACTATTGAGGAAGTTTATGAGCCTTTTTTGATTCAGGAAGGCTTCATTATGCGTACGCCTCGTGGTCGTGAAGTTACTGAAAAAGCATATAAGCATTTAGGAAAAGTTAATACAAATATCCAGGGAGGATTATTTTAAAAACATTTTATGAGACATATTTTTTTATTCCTGGTATTTGCTTATTGCAACTCTTTTGGACAGACAAATTATATTCCCCATCTTGCTTATGGAAAATCGTATCAGCAAGTTTTGGATTTATATATTCCTGATGGAAATTTAAAAGATTCGCCTGTTATTATACTTCTGCATGGAGGAGCATGGTCTATGGGCGGACTTGAATATACAAGTAAGCATGCACAGGATATTGCAGATAAAGGATTTGTTGTTGCCAATGTTGATTACCGTTATGTAAGTGATAATACCTCCGCAAAAGATTTATTGGATGATATTGATGCTGCTGTTAACTATGTTTCGGGAATTTCGAATAAATATGGTTACGCTAAAAAAGGATATCATATTGTTGGAATTAGTGCTGGGGCTCATTTGTCATTATTGTACGGCTATACAAAAAAGACCATGAAATCTATAACAGCATTATGTGCCCCTTCAAGATTAGACTCTGTTGAGGCGGTTGAATTCATGAAAAATAATGGTCATTTGGATATTATTGAAAAGTTGGCTGGAACAAAGATTAATGCAAATGGAAGTAATCTTGCCTTAATTAAAATTAGTCCTTTTAATAATATTTCTAATGTTCCTACACTGTTAATTCACGGTGATGCAGACAATTTAGTTAATGTGAGCCAATCTCAAAATCTTTATACTGAGCTAAAAAGAAAAGGAGTAGAAACCAAATTAATAATCCGGGAAGGGAAGGGGCATGATGTGGGAATGAATACACCAGATACTGAAATTCAGAACATCAAAGACATAACAGAATGGGTTTTGCAGCACAATAAATAAATTTGATCAATAAGAATAAATAAACACCGATATAGAAATGGTTTGTTTTAATTCTATTCAAAATGTCTGAAAATATAAATTATAATTATCCAAGCCAACTTTCAATATTGAGGTTTCTTAAAGATGCCGAAGGTGTTCGAAGAAATCCAATCCCTTTTCATAAAAGATATTTTGAGAAATTTGGGGATTCTTTTTCCATTAAAATTGGTTTTTCAAAGTATATAATTTTGTCAAGAGACAATGAAATTGCTCAGCATATTTTAGTTAAAAATCAAAAAAACTATCACAAATCTAAATTTCAATCTGTATATCTTTCCAAATATTTAGGAAAGGGACTATTGACGAGCGACGGTGATTATTGGTTAAAACAAAGAAGACTTATTCAGCCGGCATTTCATAAACAAAAAATGAATCAGCTGGTTAATAATATGAACAAAACCATTACTTCGGAAATTGAGAACCTGGTTGAAGAAAAACCAATAGACCTTTTTCCTGTAATGAGTAATCTGGCATTTAATGTTGTTGCTAAATCTTTATTTCAGCTTTCTACTGCCGAAAACAAATTTGGGAGAATAAAATTTATTATTGAAGAAGTACAGAATTTTTTAATTAAAGAAATCAGACTTCCGCACAAAGCATGGTGGTTTTCACTAAGCGGTCAGGTAAAAAAACATCTCAAATTAGCAGAAGAAAGCAACAATATTATTCGCAAAATTATTGAAGAAAGAAAATCTTCAAATGAAGAAATAAACGATTTGCTCAATATGCTTTTGGAAACCAGATACGAAGATACTGGTGAAAGTATGTCTATCGAGCAATTGATTGATGAAATTAAAGTTTTGTTTATTGCAGGACATGAAACGAGCGCAAATGCACTAACCTTTACGCTTCATCTTTTAGGAAGAAATCCAGAAGTGCAGCAAAAGATATTGGAAGAAGTGATTGAGATTGAATCGCAAACTGAAAATGTCATTGAGCAGCTTCAAAAAATGACATATACAAATGCTGTTTTGAACGAATCAATGCGTTTGTATCCGCCTGCGTGGATTACAGACAGGCAAAATCTTGAAGACGATTTTCTGGGGCAATTTAAAATAAAAAAAAACACCTTAATTGGAGTTTCTTTTTATGAATTACATCGTAATCCTAAATATTGGAAAAATCCTGATACGTTCATGCCAGAACGATTTCTGGGTGAACAAAAGAAAGAATCTATACAATATTTTTATCCATTTGGTGCCGGACCCAGAATGTGTATTGGAACCGGATTTGCGATTTATGAAATGTGTTTGACAATTTCTCAAATTGTCAAAAAATATATTATTAAATCTAATAATGATGTAATTCAATTCAATCCGTTAATTACTCTAAAACCTGTAAATGTTCAAGTTTCATTTTCTAAAAGATGAGTATTAATTCTAAAGAAATATATTCAAAGTTTATAAAAGAAGAAGCCAAAAGACTGGGTTTTATTTCTTGTGGAATATCTAAGGCCGGTTTTTTAGAACAAGAAGCGCCCCGACTGGAAAAATGGTTAAATAACAATTATAACGGCCAGATGGCTTATATGGAAAACCATTTTGATAAACGTTTAGATCCAACTTTATTAGTTGATGATGCCAAGAGTGTTGTTTCTCTTTTATTAAATTATTACCCTTCTGAATCTCAAAATTCTGAAAGTTTTAAAATATCTAAATATGCTTACGGACAGGATTATCATTTTGTTATAAAAGAAAAACTCAAAGAACTTCTTCATTCTATTCAGGAAAATATAGGTGACGTTTCCGGTCGTGCTTTTGTCGATTCTGCGCCGGTTTTAGATAAAGCGTGGGCTGCAAAAAGTGGTTTAGGCTGGATTGGAAAAAATAGTAATTTAATTACGCAGAAAGTAGGCTCTTTTTATTTTATAGCCGAGTTAATCTTAGACTTAGATTTAGAGTATGATCATGCTGTAACTGATCATTGCGGGTCTTGCACGGCGTGTATAGATGCTTGTCCTACACAGGCAATTGTTGCTCCATATATAGTTGATGGAAGTAAATGTATTTCGTATTACACAATCGAACTAAAAGAAAATATTCCTAATGAAATGAAAGGAAAATTTGACGAATGGATGTTTGGCTGTGATACTTGTCAGGATGTCTGTCCGTGGAATCGATTTTCTAAACCACATTCTGAACCTCTTTTTGATCCAAATCCAGATTTAATTTCTTTTTCTAAAAAAGATTGGACAGAAATTACTGAAGAAACTTTTCAAAAAGTTTTTAAAAATTCCCCTATAAAAAGAACAAAATTTGAAGGACTTAAACGAAATATTAAATTTCTAAAATAAAGTCTGATAAGGAATATTTTACTTCTAATTATCATTTTTTATTATTTAATTAAAATGCTGATATACAGTCTTTTGTATTCTTTTTTTTCGTTTCTGTATTTTCTTATTTGTAAGAGAATGTTGCGTATTTGTTATTAAAACTGCTAAATATTAATTTTTCATTAAAAAATTAAGAAATTTCTGTTGATTTGTTGTTAAGTTACTATGTTTATTGACTTGCCAAAGTTAATTTTTATCGACAAAAAGTGTATTTCAACGTTTTTCTGGGTAGTTTGTCGAGGAATGTGGCTAGTATTGAGGTGTTTATATATTTTCGCAGCACCAAATCTACTAATTTAATCCAAAGACGACTATGTGTCTTGAACCTGAAAAAATTATGGTCCAAACTCCTCTTTATGATTTTAATGATTTTGAAAAAAGTTTTTTCAAAAATCTTAAATCTATCTTTTCAATTTTTTCGTATGTGCTAAATAATCTGAAAATCAACTTTTGGTATTCAGTTTCTATAATATCTAATACTCAAATTAATAACGGGTCTGTCTATGCGTAACTTTACTTTTAATAGGTTTAAATTTTTTAAGCCACAATTTCTTGTTTTGTTCTTTTTATTAATGAGTTATAGTGCTTCGGCTCAATTCTACACGAAGCATTATATTGCTCCTGCTCCATGGCAATATTTTAGTAAAGCAAATGAAATTGTTATAGCAACAAATTCTACAACTACTGTAAATATTACATTATCTAAAAGTAATGGTACGTTGGTCACTAATTTAACCGCGGTAAAAGGAACTCCGGCCGTATATAGATTTGCTGGTTTACCAAAGGACGCACCTGCATTTGCTTTAAATACTGTTTTAAACGGAGCTGGATTAATAATTAACGCAAGCGCCCCAGTTTCGATTAATTTAAGAAACGTTGCCTCAGACGCTTTAGGTGGTGATGGCAGTGATCAGGATATTAAAGGAAATGCCGCATTAACAAGTTTTGGAGATGCAGGAATAGGAATTAGATTTAGAGTAGGATATTACCGAGACGGTTCTTTAGGGAATTTTGGAGGTTTTGGAGATCAGCGTCCTATTTACAGCATTATGGCTACTGTTGACAATACAACCATAAAAATTAATAATGCTATTGTAACGACCTTAAATTCCGGACAAAGTTATTTATTTAAAGCAGCTATAGGAACATTGGTAGAATCTTCGAATCCTGTTGTAATGAATACTTCAGCAGCGATAGATACGCCGGGTGGCTGTGGAGATGGGGCTTTTAATCAGGTTCCGCCCGAATCAGTTTTAGGAACGGAGTACTTTATTGAAAGAGGAAAAGGAAATGATACTGCAGAACAAACTACTGTAGTTGCTACAAAAGACAATACAGCTTTAACAATAGATACATATTCAACAACAGGAGCATTAGTTGGCACAACTAACGTTACTTTGGCAACAGCGGGGAGTTTTTATACTTTTCAAAATGGTGTATCGAATACAAGTTTTTCAGCATCGCGTGTTTTTGCAGATAAAAAAGTTGTGGTATACTCTGGAACAGCTCAATCATGTGAGGTTGATATTTCGACAATTGCACCGGTATCAGAATGTGGAGGATCTAATTTTATAGAAACAGCAAAGTTTAGAAACTACGGTACAGGATCATTACCTTATTTTGGGTATATACTGTTGAGAAGTGCTACAGATGCAGTAATGGTTAATGGAACTAATATTGAAACTATAAGCGGGATCACTGCCCGTCATCAATTAGGGACAACTGGCTGGTACATAATTAATTTTGAAGATACACAAATAGGCAGCCCAAATATTCTTTCTATTTCCAGTGCTGCAAAACTAACCGTTTCAATTGTACAGCAGGGAGGAGGATTCTCGATGGCAGGATTTTTCTCTAATTTTGCGGTTCAGCCAGAAGATCCTACTATGACTTATATCTCAGGTGGTGGCTGTACTAACAATAAAGCAGAATTAACAACACCTGCAGGTTTTGCACCTTATCAGTGGTATTTTAACGGAACTGCTATCACAGGAGCCAATTCATCAACTTACACAGCAACAAAAACAGGAGCCTATTCTGTAGCTTCAACTTTAACTTGTGGAGCTCAAACACAATCTAAACCTGTTAGTGTTACGTTATGTACAGATTTGGGAATTACAAAAACGGTTGATAATGCAACGCCATGTATAGGATCAAATGTAGAATTTACTATTCAGGTAAGCAACTTAGGTGGTAATAATATTTCAGGAGTTTCCGTAAACGATTTACTTCCTTCCGGTTATACCTTTGTAAGTTCAACACCCTCCGTAGGATCGTATGATTCAGCAACAGGTACATGGAGTATTGGTAACTTGGATGCCCAAACATCTACAACATTAAAAATTGTTGCAACAATAAATGCATCAGGAAATTATACTAATACGGCATCATTACCATCGTCAATTGATACTAATACAGCAAACAATTCCGCCAGTGCAGCCGTAACTCCAAAATCATCTGTATTTGTTGTAACTAACCCTGCGGCAGTTTGTGCGCCTTCTACAGTAGACATAACAGCTCCGGCAGTTACAGCAGGAAGTACGCCAAATATGACACTTTCATACTGGACGGATGCAAATGCATCGACTGCTTACGCAACACCTAGTGCTGTTACGGCTTCAGGAACTTATTATATAAAAGCGGTTTCTAACGACGGATGCCAGTTTATAAAGCCAGTAGTTGTAACAATTAATGCACAAGCAACTACACCTACTATTACAGCAAGTGGTTCTACTACATGTGCCACTGGAAGTATTGTATTAACATCATCTGGTAATTCAGGTACTTATTTGTGGTCAACAGGAGAAACAACGAAAAGTATTACGGTTACTACAAATGGTAGTTACACAGTTAAAAGAATAAATGCTGCAGGTTGTGCCAGTAACAGTTCTGCTGCAACGGTAGTAACATTTGTCCCAGCAGCTCCAACAGCTTCTGCTCAGACTTTTTGTGCTTCTGAAAATAAAAAAGTTAGCGATTTAGTTGCTTCTGGAACTAATTTAAAATGGTATACTGCAGCAACTGGAGGAACCGCTCTTGCATCTACTCAGACTTTGACAACAGGTGATTACTATGGAAGTCAAACTGTAAGCGGATGCGAAAGTTCAAGAACTCAGGTATCGGTAACTATTAATACAACTTCTTCTGCACCTGTTGCTTCTGCTCAGACTTTTTGCGCTGCAGATAATAAAAGAGTTAGTGATTTGGTAGCTACAGGGACTAACCTAAAATGGTATAGTGCTTCAACAGGAGGAACAGCACTTCCAACAAATCAAATACTGGCTACTGGAAACTATTATGTAAGCCAGACTGCAAATAGTTGTGGTGAAAGTGCCAGAACTATAGTTGCAGTTACCGTAAATACAGTTCCAGCTGCACCAACAGCTTCTGCTCAGACTTTTTGTGCAACCGATGCTAAAAAAGTAAGCGATTTGGTTGCGACAGGAACAAACTTAAAATGGTACAACGCTTCAACAAACGGAACTTTATATACGGGTACAGAGACTTTGGTTACAGGAACCTATTATGTAAGCCAAAGTACTAATAGTTGTGGAGAAAGCCCTAGAACTTCGGTATCAGTTACTGTAAATAATACAGCAGCTCCAACAGCGTCTTCACAAACATTCTGTGCAATTGAAGCTAAAAAAGTTAGTGATTTAACTGCTACAGGTAGTAATTTAAAATGGTATAGTGCAAATACTGGAGGAACACTTTATTCAGGAACTGAAACTCTGACATCTGGTAATTATTATGTAAGCCAAACTTTAAACAGCTGCGAAAGTACCAGAACTTTAGTAGTAGTTACAGTAAATAATACAGCGGCTCCAACAGCATCTTCACAGACATTCTGTGCTTCTGATGCTAAAAAAGTTAGCGATCTAACTGCGACAGGAACAAACTTAAAATGGTACAGCGCCTCAACAGGCGGGACATTATATACAGGAACAGAAACTTTAATATCGGCAAACTATTATGTAAGCCAAACTTTAAACAGCTGTGAAAGTGCCAGAACATTAGTTTCAGTAACTGTAAATCCAACGCCGTCTGCACCAACTATTACAGCAGACGGACCAACTACATTTTGCTCGGGAGGAAGTGTAGTACTGACTTCAAGTGGAGGAAATAGTTATTTATGGTCAACAGGAGCTACTACTCAGTCTATCACAGTATCTGCTTCAGGAAACTATAGTGTAAGAATAGGAAATGCATCAGGATGTCAAAGTGCGGCTTCTGCAACGACATCAGTAACAGTAAATCCAATTCCGGCAGTTCCGACTTTAGGTACTGTTACACAGCCTACATGTTCAACAGCAACGGGAAGTTTTACAATTACGAATTACAGTGCTTCGAATACTTATACAATAAGCCCGTCAGCAGGAGTTACCCAGTCAGGAAACACTATTACAGCACCGGCAGGAAGTTATACGGTAACGGCTACAGCAAATGGATGTACTTCTGCAGCTTCAACAGCAGCGGTAGTTAATTCTCAGCCAGCTACACCGGCAGTTCCAACTTTAGGTACTGTTACTCAGCCTACATGTTCAACAGCAACGGGAAGTTTTACAATTACCAATTACAGCGCTTCGAATACTTATACAGTAAGCCCTTCAGCAGGGGTTACCCAGTCAGGAAACACCATTACAGCTCCGGCAGGAAGTTATACGGTAACGGCTACAGCAAATGGATGTACTTCTGCAGCTTCAACAGCAGCGGTAGTTAATTCTCAGCCAGCTACACCGGCAGTTCCGACATTAAGCGCTGTTACACAGCCTACATGTTCAACAGCAACGGGAAGTTTTACAATTACCAATTACAGCGCTTCGAATACTTATACAGTAAGCCCTTCAGCAGGGGTTACCCAGTCAGGAAACACTATTACAGCTCCGGCGGGAAGTTATACTGTAACAGCAACAGCAAACGGATGTACTTCTGGCGCATCATCAGCAGCGGTTGTTTCAGATTATATTTGCGCTGAAGATGATAATCCTTCATCAATTAATGGATTGATTGGAGGATCAATTTCAACAGTTTTTGCAAATGATAAAATTAATGGAGCATCTTTTTTACCAGCGGATGTTACTTTAACAACAACGACTTTACCAACGGGAATTACTTTTAATTCGAATGGAACTATAAATGTTGCTCCAAACACACCAGCAGGAACATATGTAATTACTTATACTATTTGTAAATCAACTAATCCAAGTATTTGTGATCCAGCTGATGTAACAGTTGTAATAACAGCACCGGTAATCGATGCGGTAACCGAAACTACGGCTTCAGTAAACGGAAACACAGGCGGTACAACAGCAGCACTTACAGCAAATGATACTTTAAACGGAAATCCAGTTGTGATCGGCACATCAGCAGGACAGGTAACATTAACAGCGGTGAGTGTTCCATCAGGATTAACATTAAATGCTAACGGAACAGTAACGGTTGCGGCAAACACACCAGCAGGAACTTATGATGTAGAATATACAATCTGTGAAGTTACAAATCCAGGGAACTGTGATACAGTGATCTCAAAAGTTGTGGTTGGAGCAGCAGTAATCGATGCGGTAATTGAAACGACAGCATCAGTAAACGGAAACACAGGCGGCACAACGGCAGCCCTGACAGCAAATGATACCCTAAACGGAAACCCGGTTGTAATCGGAACATCAGCAGGACAGGTAACATTAACAGCAGTGAGCGTTCCATCAGGCTTAACATTAAATGCTAACGGAACAGTAACTGTAGCAGCAAACACACCAGCAGGAACATATGATGTAGAATATACAATCTGTGAGGTTACAAATCCAACGAATTGTGATACAGTGATCTCAAAAGTTGTGGTTGGATCAGCAGTAATTGATGCAGTAACAGAAACCACGGCATCAGTAAACGGAAACACAGGCGGTACAACAGCAGCCTTAACAGCTAACGATACTTTAAACGGAAATCCGGTTGTGATCGGCACATCAGCAGGACAGGTAACATTAACGGCAGTAAGCGTTCCAGCAGGATTGACATTGAACGCGGACGGAACCGTTACAGTTGCACCAAATACACCAGCAGACACTTACGATGTTCAATACACCATCTGTGAAGTTACCAATCCAGGGAACTGTGATACAGTAATCTCAAAAGTTGTGGTTACAGCAGGAGTACTTGTGGCTAACCCGGATACAATCGGATCAGTAACAGCAGGAAACACACCTCAGACACTGCCTGTAAATGTATTTGATAACGATACTAAAAACGGAACAGCCCTTGTACCATCAGATGTAACTCTGACTACCACAACAGCAGATCCGACAGGATATTTAGTTTTAAACCCGGACGGAAGCTTAACATTAGGAGCTAATGCACCAGCAGACACTTACACGTTAACTTACACAATCTGTGAGAAACTAAACCCATCAAACTGCAGTTCAAACACAGTGACAGTAACAGTCGGCGTACCGGTAATTGATGCAGTAACAGAAACCACGGCATCAGTAAACGGAAACACAGGCGGTACAACAGCAGCCCTGACAGCAAACGATACCCTAAACGGAAACCCGGTTGTGATCGGCACATCAGCAGGACAGGTAACATTAACGGCAGTAAGCGTTCCAGCAGGATTGACATTGAACGCGGACGGAACCGTTACAGTTGCACCAAATACACCAGCAGACACTTACGATGTTCAATACACCATCTGTGAAGTTACCAATCCAGGGAACTGTGATACAGTAATCTCAAAAGTTGTGGTTACAGCAGGAGTACTTGTGGCTAACCCGGATACAATCGGATCAGTAACAGCAGGAAACACACCTCAGACACTGCCTGTAAATGTATTTGATAACGATACTAAAAACGGAACAGCCCTTGTACCATCAGATGTAACTCTGACTACCACAACAGCAGATCCGACAGGATATTTAGTTTTAAACCCGGACGGAAGCTTAACATTAGGGGCCAATGCACCAGCAGACACTTACACGTTAACTTACACAATCTGTGAGAAACTAAACCCATCAAACTGCAGTTCAAACACAGTGACAGTAACAGTCGGCGTACCGGTAATCGATGCTGTAACCGAAACTACAGCTTCGGTAAATGGAAACACAGGCGGCACAACAGCAGCCCTGACAGCAAACGATACCCTAAACGGAAATCCAGTAGTAATAGGAACATCAGCAGGACAGGTAACATTAACAGCAGTGAGTGTTCCAGCAGGCTTAACATTGAATGCTAATGGAACAGTAACCGTTGCGGCTAATACACCGGCAGGAACTTATGATGTTCAGTACACTATCTGTGAAGTTACAAATCCAGGCAACTGTGATACGGTAATCTCAAAAGTAGTAGTAGGCGCAGCAGTAATCGATGCAGTAACTGAAACAACAGCATCAGTAAACGGAAACACAGGCGGTACAACAGCAGCCCTGACAGCTAATGATACTTTAAACGGAAACCCGGTAGTAATAGGAACATCAGCAGGACAGGTAACATTAACGGCAGTAAGCGTTCCAGCAGGCTTAACATTGAACGCGGACGGAACCGTTACAGTTGCAGCAAATACACCAGCAGACACTTACGATGTTCAATACACCATTTGTGAAGTTACAAACCCAGGCAACTGTGATACAGTGATTTCAAAAGTTGTGGTAACAGCGGGAGTACTTGTGGCTAACCCAGACACAATCGGATCAGTAATAGCAGGAAACACGCCTCAGACATTACCTGTAAATGTATTTGATAACGACACTAAAAACGGAACAGCCCTTGTACCATCAGATGTAACTCTGACAACTACTACGGCTGACCCGACAGGATATTTAGTTCTAAACCCGGACGGAAGCTTAACATTAGGGGCCAATGCACCGGCAGGCACTTACACGTTAACTTACACGATCTGTGAGAAACTAAACCCATCAAACTGCAGTTCAAACACAGTGACTGTAACAGTCGGCGTACCGGTAATCGATGCAGTAACCGAAACTACAGCTTCGGTAAATGGAAACACAGGCGGCACAACAGCAGCCCTGACAGCAAACGATACCCTAAACGGAAATCCGGTTGTGATCGGCACATCAGCAGGACAAGTAACATTAACAGCAGTAAGCGTTCCAGCAGGCTTAACATTGAATGCTAATGGAACAGTAACCGTTGCGGCTAATACACCGGCAGGAACTTATGATGTTCAGTACACTATCTGTGAAGTTACAAATCCAGGCAACTGTGATACGGTAATCTCAAAAGTAGTAGTAGGCGCAGCAGTAATCGATGCAGTAACTGAAACAACAGCATCAGTAAACGGAAACACAGGCGGTACAACAGCAGCCCTGACAGCTAATGATACTTTAAACGGAAATCCGGTAGTAATTGGAACTTCAGCTGGGCAGGTAACACTCACAGCAGTAAGCGTTCCAGCAGGATTAACATTAAATGCAGACGGGACGGTAACAGTGGCATCAAATACAGCAGCAGGAACTTATGATGTAGAATATACAATCTGTGAAGTTACAAATCTAGGGAACTGTGATACTGTAATTTCAAAAGTTGTGGTAGGAGCAGCCGTAATTGACGCTGTAACCGAAACTACAGCTTCAGTAAACGGAAACACAGGCGGCACAATGGCAGCTTTAACAGCTAATGATACTTTAAATGGTAATCCAGTTGTGATTGGAACATCAGCAGGACAGGTAACACTCACAGCAGTAAGCGTTCCGACAGGCTTAACATTAAATGCTAATGGAACAGTAACTGTAGCGGCAAACACACCAGCAGGCACTTACGATGTAGAATACACAATCTGTGAAGTTACAAATCCAGGGAACTGTGATACAGTAATCTCAAAAGTTGTGGTTACCGCAGGAACCCTAGTAGCAAATGCAGACACAATCGGATCAGTTACAGCAGGAAACACTCCTCAGACACTGCCTGTGAATGTATTTGATAACGATACTAAAAACGGAACCGCTCTGGTACCATCAGATGTTAATCTGACAACTACAACAGCAGACCCGACAGGCTATTTAGTTCTAAACCCTGACGGAAGTTTAACATTAGGTGCTAATGCTCCGGCAGGCACTTACACGCTGACTTACACTATCTGTGAGAAACTAAACCCGACAAACTGCAGTTCAAACACTGTAAGTGTAACGGTAGGTGTACCGGTAATCGACGCTGTAACTGAAACTACGACATCAGTAAACGGAAACACAGGCGGCACAACAGCAGCTTTAACAGCTAACGATACCCTAAACGGAAACCCGGTTGTGATTGGAACATCAGCAGGACAAGTAACATTAACAGCAGTAAGCGTTCCGGCAGGATTAACATTGAATGCAGACGGGACAGTAACAGTTGCACCAAATACAGCAGCAGGCACTTACGATGTTCAATACACTATCTGTGAAGTTACCAATCCGACAAACTGTGATACAGTAATTTCAAAAGTTGTGGTTACGGCAGGAACACTAGTAGCAAATGCAGACACAATAGGATCAGTTACAGCAGGCAGCACGCCTCAGACATTACCAGTAAATGTATTTGATAACGATACTAAAAACGGAACCGCTCTGGTACCATCAGATGTAAATCTGACAACTACTACAGCAGATCCGACAGGATATTTAGTTTTAAACCCAGACGGAAGTTTAACATTAGGGGCTAATGCTCCGGCAGGCACTTACACGCTGACTTACACGATCTGTGAGAAACTAAACCCATCAAACTGCAGTTCAAACACAGTAACTGTAACAGTTGGAGCATCGACACCAACACCAGTAATTGATGCAATAACCGAAACTACGGCTCCGATAAATGGAAGCACAGGTGGTACAACAGCAGCTTTAACAGCTAACGATACCTTAAACGGAAATCCAGTTGTAATAGGTACAAGTGCCGGACAAGTAACTTTAACTGCTATTAGTGTTCCATCAGGATTAACACTTAATGCAGACGGAACCGTAACAGTGGTACCAAATACGCCGGCTGGAATTTACGATGTAGAATACAGGATCTGTGAGGTGACAAATCCAACTAATTGTGATTCTGTGATCTCAAAAGTTGTGGTAGACAATAGTACTGCACCAACACCAGTAATTGATGCAGTAACCGAAACTACGGCTCCGATAAATGGAAGCACAGGTGGTACAACAGCAGCTTTAACAGCTAACGATACCTTAAACGGAAATCCGGTTGCAATAGGTACAAGTGCCGGACAAGTAACTCTAACTGCTATTAGTGTTCCATCAGGATTAACACTTAATGCAGACGGAACCGTAACAGTTGCATCAAATACACCGGCTGGAATTTACGATGTAGAATACAGAATATGTGAGGTTACCAACCCAGCGAACTGTGATGCCGTAATTTCAAAAGTTGTAGTAACTAGCGGCGCTTTATTGCAGGCAATTGATGATATAGTAGGATCAGTAGTTGGGGTAAATCATCCTCAAACAATTATAAATATTTTTGATAATGATACAAACAACGGATTACCAGTTGTTGCAAACGACTTGAATCTTTCTGTAGTTACACCAGACCCAACAGGATTCTTAACAGTAAATCCTGACGGAACAGTTACATTGGGAGCAAATGCACCAAGAGGAACTTATGAAGTGATTTATCAAATTTGTGAAAAACTGAATCCAACAAATTGTAGTTCAGCTTCTGTTAAAGTAACAGTCGATGAGCCTACAATGACAATAACGGCAAACAGCTACTGTTCTAATAATGTTCCTTATGTTTCATACAATGTTGTTCCAGACAACTTTACACCAAATAATCTATTAACGATTAGATGGATTGATAGTGCAAACAATGTGGTGGCAACACAAACTAACTTACCATTAAGCGGTAATATCTTGTGGCCAGGTGCAGTTGTGGACGGAAGCGGAAATGGAGTTGACTGGCCAGGATGGATAAATTCAAATGGTCAATGGACACAAGGTGCAGATGGATTTGAAAATACAAGACCAGCAGTTACAATGGAGTTTTCATTAAACCCAACAGTTAGTGTTCAGGTAAATTATCCACCGGCAACACCTGGTTGTAACGCAAGTCCAACATTTGTTATCAAAGCAAATAATGATAATGCAGGGCCAATTGATATTGCTAAAGGAACAAGCACGGGAATCAATGTATTTACAAATGACACACAAAACGGATCAGCAGTTATTCCGGCAAACGTAACTTTGAGTACAGTACTTCCAAACGCTAGTTTAATTCTAAACGCTGATGGTACAGTAGATATCAAACCAGGAACACAGGCAGGAAATTATCAATTGACTTATCAAATATGCGATGTTTTAAATTCGTCAAATTGTAGTCAGGCAATAGTGAGTGTTGACGTAATAAATACAAATATTCCAGTTACTCCAGTTACACCAATTGTAGCTAATAACGATGGAGAAATAGCTGTAGATGGAATTAATGGATCTCTTGAATTCATAAATGTCTTAGATAATGACTTGTTAAACGGAGCAGCGATTAATCCTTTGGATATTACAATTACAAATACTTCAGGTAATTCAAATTTTGAATTCAATGCTGATGGAACTGTAAATGTAAAACCTAATACACCGGGAGGGCCATATGAAATTACATATCAAATTTGTGAAAAAGCAGCAACGACAACAAATTGCGCATCAGCAACATTAACAGTTTTTGTTGAAGTTCCGGCAATTGCAATTGTTAAAACAGCTGTATTCAATGACGAGAACAATGACAACATTGCAAAAGCAGGTGAAACAATTACATACAAATTTGTAGTAACAAATACTGGAAATGTACCATTAAAAGGAATTACAATTACAGATCCGTTGCCAGGAGTAATTGTTTCAGGTCAGACAATTGATTTAGCAGTTGGGGAATCAAATGATAGTAATTTCAAGGCCCTTTATAAAATCACTCAAACTGATATCAATAACGGAAAAGTTACAAATCAGGCAAGTGTTAAAGGAAGCAGTGCAAAAGGAGTAGTAGTTGAAGACCTTTCTGATAATGATGGAATCAACGGAGACAACCCTACTGTAATAGGATTAAATGGTTGCGTAATCGACGTTAAGAAAGCTTTCTCTCCAAATGGGGATCAGAAAAACGAAAGATTCTACATTCAGGGAATAGAATGTTACCCAGATAATACAGTAGAAATCTACAACCGTTGGGGAGTCTTGGTATTCGAAAAATCCGGATATAATAATCAGGACAGAGTATTTAAAGGATATTCTGAAGGGCGTACAACTATGAAACAATCAGAAGGATTACCAGTAGGAACTTATTTCTACATTCTGAAATACAAAGACAGCGGTTCTAATCCTCACGAACAATCAGGTTATTTATATATTAATAAATAAAAATTACAAACGGCTTAGTTAAGCTAGGCCGTTTTTAAAATTCTTATAAATGAAAAAATTAGGCTTAATTTTCATGTTTTTTACAGTTGTGTGTTCGGCTCAGCAAGACTCTCAATTCACACAATATATGTATAACACAATCGAGATCAACCCTGCATATGCAGGTTCTCGTGGTGTTTTGAGTGCCTTTGGGTTATATCGTACACAATGGATTGGATTAGACGGAGCGCCGGTAACAAGTACTTTTTCTATAAATACACCTTTAAATAACAGTAATCTGGGATTAGGAGTTTCTTTGGTAAATGATAAAATCGGACCAACGAATGAAAACACCTTGTCGGCAGATTTATCATATAGTATTCCAACTTCTGAATCCTTTAAGCTTTCATTTGGTATTAAAGCAACGGCAAATCTCTTCAATCTTGATGTAAGTAAATTAAGCTATGAAGATCAGAATGATGAAATGTTTCAGGATTTAAGAAACAAGTTTACACCCAATATTGGTGCGGGTGTTTACTGGCATTCAGATAAGGCTTACATTGGTTTGTCTGTTCCAAATTTTATCGAAACAAACCGATATGATGATAATGACGTTGCCATTTTCAAAGAAAAAATCAACTACTATTTAATGGCAGGTTATGTATTCAATTTAGATCGTTTAGAATACATAAAATTCAAACCGGCTTTATTAACAAAAATGGTCGAAGGAGCTCCTTTACAAGTAGACGTTTCAGGAAACTTTATGTTTAATGACAAATTTGTTTTGGGTGTTGCTTACCGTTGGAGCGCTTCAGTAAGTGCAATGGCAGGGTTTCAGGTTACAAAAGGAATGTATATAGGATACGGTTACGATCACGAAACAACCCGTTTACAAAAATACAACTCAGGATCGCACGAAATTTTCCTTCGTTTTGACTTCTTTAATAACTATAGCAAACTTACTTCACCAAGATTCTTTTAATAGATTAAAATATGATGATGAAAAATTTAGTTTATTCCTTTTTACTCTTTTGCTTTTTCTTTCATGTAAATGCTCAGACAGCCAGCATAAAAAATGCAGATAAAAAATACGACAGTTACGCTTACGCGAATGCTATAACAGCGTATGAAAAGTTAGTAAAGAAAGGAGTTAAAGAAGAAAGAATATTTCAGCGGCTTGGAAATTCATATTACTATATAGGAGAATTAGAAGATGCCTTAAGATATTATCAGGAATTATTTAGCATAAACGAAAATCAGGAACCTGAGTATATGTATCGCTATGCCCAATGTTTAAAATCAATTGGAAGTTATAGCAAGGCAGATGCAGTTTTAGAAAAGTTCGCTCAAAAAGCACCTTTAGATAAACGAAGCGTTTTGTTTTTAAAAAACAGAAGTTATTTAGAAGATATTAAATTCAATTCAGGACGATTTGATATTGCTGATGCCGGAATTAATTCAAAAGATTCAGATTACGGAAGCACAATTTTAGATAACAAACTAGTATTTACATCAGCAAGAGATACAGGCTCAATCATCAAAAAGAATTTTAAATGGACAAATAAAGCAATTTCGACTTTATATACAGCTGAATTAAATCCTGATGGAAGCATTGGAAAACCTGAATTATTTCACAAAGAAAATTTAAAAGTAAACCTCAATCAGTCTACTCCGGTTTTTACAAAAGATGGGCGAACAATGTACTTTACGAGAAATAATTCTGTAAACGGTAAAAGAAGACAAAATGAAAACAATATTACATTTTTAAAACTTTACAAAGCAGTATTAATTAATAACGAATGGAAAGAAGTTGAGGCACTTCCTTTTAACAGTGATCAATACAGCGTTGCACACCCAGCATTAAGTGTCGATGAGAAGACATTATATTTCGCATCAGACATGCCGGGAACCTACGGACTTTCAGATATATTTAAAGTAAGCATACTGCCCGACGGAACATACGGTACGCCGGAAAATTTAGGTCCGGAGATTAATACAGAAGGAAGAGAAACTTTTCCTTTTATTTCAGACGAAAACGAACTTTATTTTGCTACAGACGGAAGACCTGGCTTAGGCGGACTTGATATTTATGTATCAAAAATAAATAAAGATGGCGCTTTTGATGAAGTATTAAATGTTGGAGAACCTGTTAACAGTAAACAAGATGATTTTGCTTTTTCAATCAACAGCAAAAACAGAAATGGTTTTTTCTCTTCAAACAGAGTAAACGGTCACGGACTAGATGATATTTACCGATTTACAGAAAACAGAAGATTAATCTGCGAACAGCAAATATCCGGAACAATTATAGATGTAGAAACTAATGAAGTGCTTTCAGACGTTTCATTGATTTTATTTGATGATGCAGGAAAATCTGCAGTTGACGGAAAATCTGATTCAAACGGAAATTATATTTTTTCGAATGTAAAATGCGGAAAAAAATATTTTATCAGAACTTCAAAAGAAGATTATCTGCCAAAAGAAGTTTCTATAACGCTTAAAAAAGCAACAGGTTCAGTTTCGCTTCCGATAGTTTTAGAAAAGAAACCAAAACCAATCGTAAAAGCAATGCCGGTAGTAATAAAAGGAAACGCTATCAAACCAGTTAAAGTTAACATTACAATCGGAACCGATTTAGTAAAATTGTTAAACATCCCGATGAACTTTTTCGATTTAGGTAAAGCAACAATTAAAAAAGAATCCGAACCTAAACTGCAAAAAATTGTAGATATGTTAAAACAATATCCAACCATAAAAATAGATATTCGTTCGCATACCGACAGTCGTTCATCTACAGAAAGCAATCAGATTTTATCAGATAAAAGAGCACAGTCTTCAAAAAACTGGCTTGAGCAAAGAGGAATTGATCCGAGCCGTTTAACAGCAAAAGGGTACGGAGAAACACAACTAGTAAATAAATGTGCCGATGGTGTAAAATGTACCGAAAAAGAACATCAGCAAAACAGACGAAGCGAATTTATAATTACGAGTATGTAATCCCTAATATATAAAAGCCCTTTTCAATCTAGAAAAGGGCTTTTTGTTTATGTGATGAGATTGTGATTTTTTTCAATAAACATTTCGCTGACTTCACTCAAGAACTCAAATTCATCCAAAGGAAAAATTTCTAAAACCATTTCCAAAATTAGCGATACATTAATGGGATTTTTATTTGTATTTGAAATTTTATGCGCATCATGATCTAATGTTAAAATACACATTTTTAAAAGATTGGTTATAGCGCATCCAAGTTCGAAATAATTTGCAAATTTAATTTGAGCCACATTATTTTCGGTATTATCATCAAGAGGTTTTAATGTTCGAAAATATAGAGAAGTTAATTTTTTTAGATGATCTAGATTTTTAATTTCATTGGTTTTCATAGGTAATATTTATATGTTTTTTGATGAAATCCAAATGTACGAAAAACTTTAAATAACATACTATAGTATGTTAAAAAAAATAAATAGAAAACGCAAATTGTCTGAAATTAAAAGAAAGTGGATAAATCAGAAGATTTAAAGCGTTTAGGAGCTAGAATTAAAGAGCTTAGAACTGCTAAAGGATTATCGCAAGCTAAGCTGGGATTACTGATATTTAAAGATCAGCAATCAATACATAAGGTTGAAGCAGGCGAATTCAATCCTACCTATCTTTATTTGCTTGCAATCTCTAAAGGTTTAGGAGTTTCAATGAAAGAACTTTTAGATTTTGAATAATATATGTTTTTCCCTTTTAATATACCTTAATATATAATCCCTACGGGATATTATTCCGATTACGATTTTTTCTACCGATATGTAACTCCTAACGGAGCATTTCAAAAAAAATTAAAATTTGATTTTATTGATATTTAATTCCTAACGGAGTTCTTATTAATATTAAAAATTGATAAAAAATATTTCGTAGAAATTATATATTGGTAGCAAAAAAAAAATATCGACATGCATTTTTGTCCCGTAGGGACTATACCAAAACATTGTAAACCATTGATAAACGTTAAAAAATCTAATTTTCTACAAAAAATGACTGTAAATGTTTTCTTTCATTAAAATATAATTTTAAAAACCTAAAAAACGATGTATTTTGTTTAAAATGAACTAGTTGTGTTTTTAAAAAATCGATTTCGCTGCACATTGTATTTGTTTTTATTATAACTTTATGAAAACTAAAATTTTTCAGATATGACTGTAGATCAAATACTAAACGCAAAAGGGAAAAATGTTTTTTCAGTACGTTCAACAACAACAGTTTATGAAGCTCTAAAAGTAATGGGCGACAAAAACATAGGTGCTATTCTTGTTATTGACGGAAACGATTTAAAAGGGATTTTGTCTGAAAGAGATTATGCTCGAAAAATTGTTTTAAAAGACAAATCTTCAAAAGAAACATTTGTACATGAAATTATGGAAAGCAATGTTTTTACAGTTCAGCTTTCGAATAATATTGATGATTGTATGGAACTTATGAGTTCAAAAAGAATCCGACATCTGCCAGTTTTAGAAAACGGAACCGTGGTAGGAATAATTTCTATCAGCGACGTTGTAAAGGCAATTATCGAAATTCAAAAAGATACAATTCATCACTTAAACTCTTATATATCACAGTAAACACTTCTATAAAAATGCTTTTTTAAATAGTCCGAATTTTATCGGACTATTTTTTTTGACCCCTCAATTTTGATATTTTAACAAAAGAAAGCACCAAAAGCGCCCCTTTTTAAAACTAAGACTTATATCTTTGTAAGCTAGAATAAAAGCTAAAATAATGAACAAAGAGAGTAAAAAAAGAGAGGCATTACAATACCACGCTGAGCCGACTCCAGGAAAAATTCAGGTAGTTCCAACAAAAAAATACGCAACCCAAAGAGACTTATCGCTGGCTTATTCGCCGGGAGTTGCAGAACCATGTTTAGAAATTGCAGCAAACGTTGAAGACGTTTATAAATATACAGCAAAAGGAAATTTAGTTGCCGTAATTTCAAACGGTACAGCTGTTTTAGGACTTGGAGATATTGGTCCGGAAGCAGGAAAACCTGTAATGGAAGGAAAAGGTTTATTATTTAAAATATTCGCAGATATTGATGTTTTTGATATCGAAGTTGATACAAAAAACGTCGAAGAATTTATCCAGACTGTAAAAAATATCGCTCCAACTTTTGGAGGTATTAATCTTGAAGATATCAAAGCTCCTGAATCTTTCGAAATCGAAAGAAGACTTATAGAAGAATTGAATATTCCGGTAATGCATGACGATCAGCATGGAACAGCAATTATTTCTTCTGCAGCCCTAATCAACGCACTTGAATTAGCAGGGAAAAAAGCAGAAGATGTAAAAGTAGTAGTTTCAGGAGCAGGATCTGCAGCAATTGCTTGTACCGATTTATATGTTTTATTAGGAGTAAAAGTTGAAAATATTTTAATGTTTAATAGTAAAGGACTTTTAACAAAAGACAATCCTTCACTTTCAGAATTACAATTAAAATATGCAGTTGACGGTCCTAAAATTGAATTAGCAGAAGCTGTAAAAGGTGCCGATGTTTTCATCGGATTATCTTCTGGAGATATCTTATCATCGGAAATGTTATTATCAATGAAAAAAAATCCGATTGTTTTTGCAATGGCAAATCCAAATCCGGAGATCGATTATAATTTAGCAGTACAAACTCGTAAAGACGTTATTATGGCTACAGGCCGTTCAGATTTTCCTAATCAGGTAAATAACGTTTTAGGTTTCCCTTATATTTTTAGAGGAGCGTTAGACGTACGTGCTACAAAAATAAACGAAGCTATGAAAATGGCTGCCGTAAAGGCATTGGCTATTTTAGCAAAAGAACCAGTTCCAGAACAGGTTAACGTAGCTTACGGAGCAACAAAATTAGGTTTTGGGCAAGAATATATTATTCCTAAACCATTTGATCCCCGATTGATTACAGTTGTTGCACCAGCAGTAGCAAAAGCAGCAATGGAATCAGGAGTAGCAAAAAATCCTATTACAGACTGGGCAGCTTATGAAGATAAGCTTCGCGAACGTATGGGTAACGATAATAAAATGGTGCGATTAATTACTAATCGTGCTAAATTAGATCCTAAGCGTGTTGTTTTTGCAGAGGCAGATCAGTTAAATGTATTAAAAGCAGCTCAAATTGTTCATGAAGACGGAATTGGTATTCCGGTTTTATTAGGAAGCCGAGAAACTATTCTGGAATTAAAAGAAGAATTAGGTTTTGATGCTGATCTTGAAATCATTGATCCAAAAACAAACGAAGAGGAAGCAAGACGTAACAGATTTGCAAATTCATACTGGGAAACAAGAGAGCGCAGAGGAGTTTCATTGCTTGACGCTCAAAAATTCATGCGCGAAAGAAACTATTTCGCAGCCATGATGGTAAACGAAGGTGAAGCAGATGCTCTGGTTACAGGTTATTCAAGAAGTTATCCAAGCGTTGTAAAACCAATGTTACAATTGGTAGAAAAAGCACACGGAGCCTCGCTTGTAGCAACAGCAAACATGATGCTGACATCTCGTGGACCAATGTTTTTGTCTGATACGGCAATAAACATCAATCCATCATCAGAAGATTTAGTAAATATTGCTTTAATGACGGCAAAAACAGCAAAAATGTTCGGAATTGAACCTGTTATTGCAATGGTTTCTTATTCAAACTTCGGATCATCATCTCATCAAAACGCTTCAAAAGTTAGAGATGCAGTAGCATATTTACATAAAAATCACCCTGAGATGGTCGTAGATGGTGAAATTCAGGCAGACTTTGCATTAAATTCTGAAATGCTTCAGGAAAAATTCCCATTCTCTAAACTGGCAGGAAAAAAGGTAAACACGCTGATATTCCCTAATTTAGAGTCGGCTAATATTACTTATAAGTTGATGAAAGAATTAAATAAATCAGCTTCTATTGGTCCAATTATGATGGGAATGGGCAAACCGGTTCACATTTTTCAGCTAGGAGCAAGCGTTGAAGAAATGGTAAATATGGCAGCAATTGCTGTTATAGACGCTCAGGAAAAAGAAATTAAAAAGAACAAATTAGCACAATAGATTAATAAAAATAAGGATCGAATAATATTGTCTTATTTTTATTGCATTTTTACTATATTTGATTCTTATTAATATTACTATGATAGCACATTTGCAGGGGAAATTAGTTGAAAAAAATCCCACAGAGGTTGTAATTGATTGCGGTGGGGTGGGATACCACGTAAATATTTCGTTACATACTTTTTCATTAATTCCAAATGCTGATTTTATAAAATTGTATACGCATCTTCAAATCAAAGAAGATGCGCATACTTTATATGGTTTTGTAGAAAAATCTGAACGTGAAATTTTTAGAATGTTATTGTCGGTTTCAGGAATTGGCGCAGGCATCGCACGTACAATGCTTTCTTCTATAGAGCCAAAACAAATTATTAATGCAATAGCCGCTGGTGATGTTGGGGTTATTCAGTCCATTAAAGGTATTGGAAACAAAACAGCACAAAGAGTGATACTTGATCTGAAAGAAAAAGTGTTAAAATTGTACGATTTGGACGAAGTTTCCGTAGTTCAGAACAATACAAATAGAGATGAAGCGTTATCTGCTTTGGAAGTTTTAGGATTTGTTAGAAAAACTTCTGAAAAGGTAGTTGAAAAGATCGTCAAAGAAGATCCTGAAGCTACCGTTGAAACGATCATTAAAAAGGCTTTAAAAAGCTTATAAAATCAATTTTTTATAACCAATTGTATGCGTAAAATTTGTATTTTTTTACTGGTTTTATTTTGTGGTAATGTTATACGATCACAAGTAAATCCGGCGGTTCAAGATACAACAAAAACTCAGTTCTCCGTTGGAAAACTTGAGTTGGATAATCCTCCAAGCGTACTTTCGGCTTATAAATACGATCCAATTACAGATCGGTATATTTACACCAATTCGGTTGATGGTTTTTCAATTGATTATCCATTGGTTTTAACTCCAAAAGAATACGAAGATTTAGTTCTAAAAGAATCCAGAAGAGATTATTTTAGAAAAAAAGCCGACGCGATTGATGGTAAGAAAAACGGAGCTCAAGCGGCTAAAAAAGATTTACTGCCTCGATATTATATTAATTCAAGCCTTTTTGAAAGTGTATTTGGAAGTAATACCATAGATGTAAAGCCTACTGGTTCTGTCGAAATGGATTTAGGTCTTCGTTATACGAAACAAGACAATCCAGCCTTTTCACCACGAAACAGATCAAGCCTTACTTTTGATTTTGACCAAAGAATCAGTATGAGTTTGATGGGAAAAATAGGAACAAGATTAGAAGTAAATGCAAATTACGATACACAATCAACATTTGCATTTCAAAACTTATTTAAGCTTGCTTATACGCCATCAGAAGACGATATTATTCAAAAAGTAGAAGTTGGTAACGTAAGTATGCCGCTTAACAGTACGTTAATTCGCGGTGCACAGAGTTTATTTGGTGTAAAAACACAATTACAATTTGGAAGAACAACCATTACAGGTGTTTTCTCCGAACAAAAATCTCAAACAAAAAGCGTAGTTGCGGAAAATGGAGGTACAGTTCAAAACTTTGATTTGTATGCTTTAGATTATGATAATGATCGTCACTTTTTCCTTTCCCAATATTTTAGAAACAAGTACGACGCTTCATTAAAGAATTATCCCTTTATTGATAGCCGTGTACAGATTACAAGATTGGAAGTTTGGGTAACAAACAAACAAAATCGTGTAACAACAAATAATAATAACTTAAGAAATATTATCGCACTTCAGGATTTAGGAGAAGCACAAATTACGGGCGTTCCTGATAATGAAGTAGTGGTTATTAGTTCTACAGCAGGATTTTTCAATAATCCGGTTGACAGCCCAACCAGCAATAACAACAATAAATATGATCCTGCAACAATTGGTCAGGCCGGATCTTTTTTAAATTCGAATATTAGAGAAATCGTAACTGCAAAATCTGGTTTCAATAATACAAATGTAAGCGAAGCAACCGATTATTCTGTTTTAGAAAACGCCAGAAAGTTAACAACTGCAGAATATACTTTTAACCCACAATTAGGATATATTTCGTTACAGCAGCGTTTGGCAAATGACGAAATTCTTGCCGTTGCTTTTGAATATACAGTGGGAGGAAAAGTGTACCAGGTTGGGGAATTTGGTAGTGACGGGGTTGACGCAACAGTTGTTACAGGAAACAACAATGCCAATCAGGCTATTATTACACAGAGTTTAGTTTTAAAAATGCTGAAAAGTAATTTGACAAACGTTCAAAATCCGGTTTGGAACCTGATGATGAAAAACGTTTATCAAATTCCGCAGGCATATCAAATTAAACAAGACGATTTTAGGTTAAATATCCTTTATACAGATCCTTCGCCAATAAATTATATTACGCCGGTTCAGGGATCAACCTTCCCGCCAAATCCTGCGGCTGATATGAAAGTTGAACAAACACCATTATTAAATGTTTTCAACCTAGACCGTTTAAATTACAACAACGACCCACAAGTAGGAGGAGATGGATTCTTCGATTATATTCCGGGAATAACAGTTGATGTTCAAAACGGCCGTATCATTTTTACAACAAAAGAGCCTTTTGGAGAACTTATATTTAAAAAGTTACAGAATGGCGCTGGTGAAAACTATAATGATCCAACAACTTATAATGCAAACCAGCAGAAATACGTATTTAGAAATATGTATCGAAATACACAATCGGGTGCTTTGCAGGATAGCGACAAAAACAAATTTTTATTAAGAGGAAAATACAAATCATCGGGAAGTAACGGAATTCCTATCGGAGCATTCAATGTTCCACAGGGATCTGTTGTCGTAACCGCTGCCGGAAGAAGATTGGTAGAAGGTATCGATTATAGTGTCGATTATCAATTAGGTAGAGTACAGATTCTTGATCCGTCACTTCAGGCTTCGAATACACCAATTGAGGTTTCGTTAGAAAACAATTCAATTTTTGGACAGCAGACACGAAGATTTATGGGATTCAATGTTGAACATAAAATCTCAGACAAATTTGTAATTGGCGGTACCTATTTAAAAATGACAGAAAGACCATTTACTCAAAAATCGAGTTATGGACAAGAATCTGTAAACAATACCATTTTTGGGTTTAATGGTAACTATTCAACCGAAGTTCCGTTTCTGACAAGATTAGCCAATAAACTTCCAAATATTGATACAGATGTCCCTTCGAATTTATCTATTCGCGGAGAAGTAGCATTTTTAAAACCAGATGCGCCAAAAGCCAGTGATTTTGAGGGAGAGGCAACCATTTATGTCGATGATTTTGAAGGTTCGCAATCAACAATAGATATGCGTTCTGCGTATGCATGGAGTTTAGCTTCAACACCATTTATAAATTCCATAAACGACAATACTTTTAATGCCAATTCTAATACTTTAGAATATGGTTTTAAAAGAGCAAAATTATCATGGTATACCATCGATCCGGTTTTTTATTCTTCTAAACCATCCGGAATATCAAACGATGATTTGTCATTAAATACAACAAGAAGAATTTACAGCCGGGAGCTATACCCAAATACAGATATTGCTCAGGGACAAATTCAGGTTGTTAATACATTGGACTTAACCTATTATCCATCAGAAAGAGGACCTTATAATAATAATCCGAATTTTGCAGCGACTAACCCGTCAACAAATTTTGGGGGAATTATGCGTGCTTTAAATTCAACAAACTTTGAGCAGGGAAATGTTGAATACATTCAGTTTTGGGTTCTGGATCCATACGTTGGAAACGGAGAAGCTCCTGCAAATAATACAGGTAAAATTTATTTTAACTTAGGTGAAATATCAGAAGACGTTTTAAAAGACGGAAGAAAACAATATGAAAATGGTTTAGGTCCAGACCAAATAATGGTTAATCCTAGACCACTTTGGGGAGATGTACCAGCTTCACAATCTTTAATTTATGCTTTTGATACAAATCCCGATAACAGAAAAAATCAAGACGTAGGTTTAGACGGGCTTCCAAGTTCAAGAGAGGCAGAAGTTTATACAAATTATGCAGGTGAAGCCGATCCTGCCGGAGATGATTATACTTATTATTTAAATACTGATGGAGGCGTTTTGGAGCGTTATAAAAACTATAACGGAACAGAAGGCAACTCAGCAGTTAGTATTAATGATCCTAATCGCGGCTCAACAACGCTTCCAGATGTTGAAGATATCAATCGTGATAATACCATGAGTACAATTAATGCGTATTATGAATATAGTATTGATGTTAAGCCAGGAATGCAGGTTGGAGAAAACTATATTACTGATATTAGAGAGGTAAGTAATGTCGAACTTCCAAATGGAGGTACAACAACAGCAAGATGGATTCAGTTTAAAATTCCGGTTTCTCAGCCTCAAAATACAATTGGAAATATCACAGATTTTAGATCCATCCGTTTCATGCGTATGTTTATGACAGGATTTAACAGCCAGACAACAGTTCGTTTTGGTGCTTTAGATTTAGTAAGAGGCGAATGGAGAAGATATACAGGAACGCTTGATGCAAACGATCAGAATCCAGATGACGATGGAGTTGAATTTGACGTTGCGGCCGTAAATATTCAGGAAAACGGAACTAAATGTCCAGTTAATTACGTAATACCGCCGGGAGTACGAAGAGAGCAGTTATATAATAACAATACCGTTATCAATCAAAATGAGCAGGCGTTGGCAGTGCGAATTGGCGGTACAGGTTTGCAATATCAGGATTCAAGAGCCGTATTTAAAAACGTAAGTGTTGACATGCGTCAGTACAAAAAACTAAAAATGTTTTTACACGCAGAATCTCTTCCAAATGAAAATACACTTTTAGATGACGAAATGGTAGGTTTCATCCGTTTCGGAAACGACTTTACGCAAAACTTCTATCAGGTTGAGATTCCGTTAAAAGTAACAACAACCGGAGGATCTTGTACTATCAGCCCTGATTTGGTTTGGCTGGAAGAAAACAATATTGACCTGGCTTTGGAATTGCTGACAAAAATGAAAATCAAAGCCATGAATATTGATATCAATTCTTCTAAAAGAGATGTGAATGGTATTTATTATCCGGATAATGACCCGGATGTTGCAGGTGGTGATGGTGACAGTAAATTAACATTAGGTATTAAAGGAAATCCAAACTTTGGTTTAGTTCGAAACTTAATGGTAGGAGTGAAGAGCAGGGCGGATCATAAAGATATTAAAGGAGAAGTTTGGTTCAACGAGCTTCGTTTGGCCGATTTGGAGAATAAAGGCGGAATGGCTGCATTATTAAATGTTGATACTAACATGGCCGATTTTGCAACACTTTCTGCTACTGGTAGAAAAAGTACAATTGGTTTTGGTTCTTTAGAGCAAGGAGCAAATGAACGCAGTCGTGAAGATATACAGCAATATAACATTGTAACAAACTTAAACTTAGGAAAATTGCTTCCTAAAAAATGGGGTATTAACCTGCCATTTAATTACGCTATCGGAGAAGAAGTAATTACACCGGAATATGATCCATTTAATCAGGATATTAAACTAGATCAGTTGCTTAGAGAAACTACCGATGAAGCTGAAAAAGACAATATCAGAACTCGTGCTGTAGATTATACAAAAAGAAAAAGTATCAACTTTATCGGAGTAAGAAAAGACAGAGCACCAGAACAAAAGCCACATGTTTATGATGTAGAAAACTTTACATTCTCTCAATCATACAATCAGGTAGAGCGTCATGATTATGAAGTTGAAAGTTACGAAGATGAACAGTCAAACACGGCTGTAAATTATGCCTATACTTTTCAGCCAAAAGAAGTCGTTCCGTTTAAGAACACTAAATTCATGAAGAAAAGCGATTACTGGAAATTATTGAGCGATATCAATTTTAATTATCTTCCTTCAAATATATCTTTTAACTCTAATATTTTAAGACAAAGCAATCGTCAGCAATATAGAGAAGTAGAAACACAGGGAATTGGACTAGATCCGCTTTACAGAAGAAACTTTGCGTTTAATTATCAGTATGGTTTTGGCTTTAACCTAACCAAATCATTAAAACTGAATTACAGTGCAACATCAAATAATATTGTTAGAAACTTCTTAAACGACGATAATACACCAAAAGAAGATTTTAATATTTGGGATGATTACTGGGATATTGGAACACCAAATCAGCATGCACAGCAATTGGTGCTGAATTATGAAATTCCAATTAACAAAATCCCAATTTTCAGTTTCGTAAAAGCTAGTTATTCGTATACGGCTGATTATAGCTGGCAGCGTTCATCAACAGCATTTTCTCAATATGAAGATCCTGACACCGGAACTATTTATGATTTAGGAAATACGATTCAAAACGCAAATTCAAATACACTTACAACTACCTTAAATATGGGGACGCTGTATAAGTATTTGGGATTGACACCTGGTGCAAAAAAACAGGCAAAACCTAAACCGACAGCACCGCCAAAACCAGGTGAGAAAATCGTAAACACAGCAAAACCTGTTGTAAGCAGCAGCCCGTTTTATGATGGTTTGATTGGTGTATTAACGAGTTTAAAAAATGTACAGATTAATTACACTAAGAACAGTGGAACAGTTTTACCGGGTTATACACCAAGTATTGGTTTCTTAGGAACATCTAAACCAACATTAGGATTTATTTTTGGAAGTCAGGATGATGTGCGTTATGAGGCTGCTAAAAACGGATGGCTGACAACCTATCAGGATTTTAATCAAAGTTATTCGCAGGTTACAAACAAGCTTTTGAAAATAACAGCTAATATTGATTTATTACCGGATTTAAAAGTAGATTTATCAATGGATCGTTCTTATTCTGAAAATACCTCAGAGCAGTATAGTGTCGATCAGACAACACATGAATATAAGCCGTTGTCTCCTTATACATATGGAATGTTTTCTATTTCTACTGTATTGATAAAAACAGCATTTTCAACAAGTAATGAAAATGAGTCCGCAGCATTTGACGATTTTAGAAACAACCGCTTAATAATAGCAAATCGTCTGGCAGAAGAACGTTATGGTTCTAGCGCAGCGATTCCAAGATATGGAGATGCAAATAACCCGATTCCGGCAGAAACAGCTCCAAATTATGCGATTTATGCAGCAAATGAAGGATATCCTATAGGGTATACAAAAAGTAATCAGGCTGTATTATTGCCGGCTTTCATAGCAGCATATACAGGAAGCAATGCTGCAAATTCGTCTACGGACATATTTAGAAGTTTTCCAATACCAAACTGGAGTATTAAGTATAATGGTTTGATGCGTTACAAATATTTCAAAGATAAATTTAAGCGTTTCTCATTACAGCATAATTATAGAGCATCGTATACGATTAATCAGTTCAGATCTAATTTTGATTATAACAATACGCCAAAAGTGCAGGATGTAAATACCAATTTCTATAACCCGATTGTAATGTCGAATATTAATCTGGTAGAACAATTCAGCCCGTTAATTAGAATGGATTTTGAATTGAAAAGTTCTTTACGAGTTCTTTCTGAAATCAAAAAAGACCGAGCTTTGTCTATGAGCTTTGATAACAATCTGCTTACTGAGGTAAAAGGAATTGAATATGTTGTTGGTTTAGGATATAGATTTAAAGATGTTATATTCTCATCCAGACTGGCAGATAATCCTACAGGAATTATTAAAAGTGATATTAATATAAAAGCTGATTTTTCTTTTAGAAACAATGAAACCTTAGTTCGTTATTTAGACTATGATAACAACCAATTGGCAGCCGGTCAAAATATCTGGTCATTAAAGTTGACAGCCGATTATTCGTTTAGTAAAAACTTAACCGCAATATTCTATTACGATCACTCGTTTTCAAAAGCAGTTATTTCAACATCATACCCAATAACAAATATCAGGTCAGGTTTTACACTTCGTTATAATTTCGGAAATTAAATTTAGGTTTCTAACCAAGATATTATTAGAAGATTATTACATTTGTTGCAGAATTATTAAAATATCAATTTTCAAACATACTATTATGAGCATACCAGCAAATTTAAAGTACACAAAAGATCACGAATGGGTTAGCATCGAAGGCGATGTTGCGACTGTAGGAATTACTCATTTTGCACAAAAAGAGTTAGGAGATATCGTGTATGTTGAAGTAGAAACTTTAGATCAGACACTTGATAAAGATGAGGTTTTTGGAACAGTTGAAGCTGTAAAAACAGTTTCGGATTTGTTTTTGCCTTTAACTGGAGAAATTATTGCTTTTAATGAAGATTTAGAAAGCTCACCAGAGACAGTAAATTCTGATCCTTACGGAGCTGGATGGATGATCAAAGTTAAAATTGCAAATCCTTCTGAAATAGATACTTTATTATCTGACGAAGCTTATAAACAACTTATCGGTGCCTAAACAATTATTGTTAATCTGGGCAATTATATGCTCTGGAATCATTGCGTATTTTTGTTTGATTGATTCAAGCAAAATTCCGGCAGTAAATTTTCCGAGTATTGACAAGATTGTTCATTTTTGTTTTCACTTTGGTTTTACAATTTCCTGGATTTTATTTTTCAAGAAAGAATTAAAAGGAAGAGAGGCTAATGATTACAAAGCATATTTGATTTCATTTATTTTTTCTGTTTTCTTCGGGATAACGATCGAAATTCTGCAAAGTGTTTTAACAACAACAAGGGCGTCAGATGTAACAGATGTTTTAGCAAACTCGTTAGGTGCATTTGCGGCTGTTTTTTCTTCGATAGCTTTTAAAAAACAAATCGATAAAATATAAGAATATAATTACCCACTTCGGTGGGTTTTTTATTAGCATAAAATCAAGCTTTTAAAAAGAGTTTTTTTCTGAATTTAAATGTATTTTTGCCCCATTCGATCAACTTCAATATTATGAATATTAAGCAATACTTAGATTCTACCTATTTAAAAACTGCTTCTCAGGCCGGAATTTCGGAAGAGGATAATATTGTTGTAGTTAAAAATGCCATTTCTGAAGCGATTCGCGAAAAATTTAAATTAATAATGATTCGTCCTGAATATGTGAGTCTGGCCAAAGAAATGATATTAAAAGCAAATTCAAATCTGCTTGTTGGTACGGTTATAGATTTTCCACAAGGAAATTCAAATCTGGAAACCAAAATAAAAGAAGCCAATGAAGCGATAAAAAATGGTGCCGATGATTTAGATTTTGTCTGTAATTATGAAGCTTTCAAAAATGGGAATGTTTCGTTAATAAAAGAAGAAATCTTAATGGGAACTCAAATTGGTCTTGCCAATAATAAAACTGTAAAATGGATTATTGAAGCTGCAGCTTTAACGGATAAAGAAATTATACAGCTTTCGGCTTTAATAAAAAATGTTATCATATCGAATTTTAAAGAAGAAGATTACGCTTCGGTTTTTGTAAAATCTTCAACAGGATTTTATATAACCGAAAATAATCTGCCAAACGGAGCAACAGTTCCCACTATTATAATGATGCTCGAAAATGCATCACCTTTGCCTGTAAAAGCAGCTGGCGGTGTAAGATCGTATGAAGATGCAATACAAATGATTCGTTTAGGTGTTAAGCGCATCGGAACATCGGCGGCAAAAACAATTGCAGACGGAAACAATACCACAAATCAATATTAAAATAAAAGCCTCAATCTACGTGAATAAGTTTTTTTTATCTCTTGTTATTTTACTAACTCCTTTGTTTGTTTTTTCTCAGGAAACAAATATAAAACAAGGTTTTACAGCAGAACAATTTCCTGTTTTTCCGCATTGTGAAAATCTTCAGTCTAAAAATTTACAAAACTGCTTTTATAGAGAAGTTCAGAATTTTGTATATGATAATTTTAATGTTCCGGAAAATTTAAAACAAAACAATTACAAAGGTGAAGTAAAAGTGCTTTTTGAAGTTGATGCAAATGGGGAATTTAAAGTACTTTACGTAAATGCGGATAACGAATTATTATCTGAGGAAGCAAAAAATGTTTTTGGGAAATTTCCAAAAATAAAACCTTCAACTTATAGTGGAAAACCAACGTATTCTAAATATACAATTTCAATTGACATTCCTTTAAAAAGTGCAGACCAAATTGCGGCAGAAGCTTTGGCGGCATTCGAAATCGAAAAACCGCTTGAAAAACCAATGACAGAGCTCGACAGTATTGTTTATAAAAAATACAATATGCCGGAATTCGAAAGTCATTTAAACATACCTTTTTCTCATAGTTATTACGCGCAGTTTGATGGTGCAATGAATCAGGTTGGAAGTAACAATCATACTGCTTCAAAGCCTTACACGTATGCTGAGGTTTCAAAATATTATAATTTAAAAGCAGTAAACGAATCTCTTCAGAAAAAAGTTTCGGGCTGGTGGGGCAGAAAACTTTGGAATGAAAATCTTGTTCAGATTCAGGGTGAAGATTATTGGCTGGTATTAAATCCAATTCTGGATTTGCAAATGGGAAAAGCCTCAGATCTTGATGCTTCCTATTCTTATGTAAATACACGAGGGCTTAATTTTAGAGGAGGTTTAGGGAAGCAAATCAATTTTACGACAACTGTTTTTGAAAGTCAGGGAAGATTTGCAGGTTATTACAACGATTATGCAGAAACATTAAAACCTTCAGGAGGAAATCCGGCTATTATTCCAGGAATAGGAATAGCAAAACGATTTAAGACTGATGCCTACGATTTTCCTTTAGCGGAAGCTAATATTACTTTTGCACCAAGTCATATTTTTGATTTTCAGCTTGGTTATGGCAGAAATTTTATTGGAGATGGATATCGCTCTTTACTTGAAAGCGATGGGGCAAGTCCTTATCCATATTTTAAAATCAACACCACTTTTTGGAAGATCAAATATACCAATACTTATATGTGGCTCAAAGATGTTCGCTCGGACGTAACGGTAGACAGAACATATGCGAGTAAATATATGGCAAACCATTATTTGAGCTGGAATGTTTCGAATAAGCTAAATGTAGGTTTCTTTGAGTCTGTAGTCTGGACAGATACCAACAACAGAGGATTTGATGTTAACTTTGTAAATCCGATTATTTTTTATCGTTCTGTGGAGTTTGCTTCATCGTCACGAAGCGGAAATGCTCTTTTAGGAGCTACGGCTAAGTATAAATGGAATAACAATATTAATTTATATGGTCAGTTTTTGCTGGATGAATTCTCGATTGGTGATATGAAAGCTGGAGATAAAAGCTGGAAAAATAAATTTGGATACCAGTTAGGGGCTAAATATTACAACGCTTTTGAAGTAAAAGACCTTCTTTTGCAGTTAGAATACAATCATGTTCGTCCTTATGTATATTCTCATAGTGATCCAATTACCAATTATGGGCATAATAACCAGAGTGTTGGACACCAGTGGGGAGGAAACTTTGACGAATTTGTTGCAATTGGACGCTATCATAAAGGACGTCTTTTTGCAGATGCAAAATTTACAGTTGGTAAAAGAGGTTTAGACTTTGATACTGCTGAAAACAGCTATAATTACGGAGGAAATATTTATAAGGATTACGACTTAAATCGTCCGTATGATAAAGGTGTAAAAGTAGGGCAAGGGAATAAAACCAATGTTTTTATAGCCGATATTCAGGGAGGATATTTAGTTAATCCGATAACTAATTTAAAACTATTTGGAAGTTTTATTTATAGAAACTTTGATCCAACTCAGGAAACTGCTGCAACATTTAAGCAAAGTACAACCTGGTTTACTATCGGATTACGATCTGATATCTTTAACTGGTATTTTGATTACTAGGATTTTTAATAAGATTTTTCGAAATAATAGTGTTAAAGATTGGTAAGTTCTTATTCTGTAAAGGTTTTATTGAAAAAAATCTAATTTTAAAGTTCTAAATTCTATAATCTAATTTGTACATTTGCACCACTCAAAAAAAATATACAAAGACTACAGTATTGAACTCTGCTAAAAATACAATTTCAATAAAATCAATATTTCTGGATTTCAAAGAGATAACTAAAGCCGGTTTGGCTATTAGTGTTTTGTTTTCTTCAATAGCAGGATATTTATTAGGTGTTAATAGTGAACATCCTTTCAAATGGAGTGTTTTACTTATTTTGTCAATAGGCGGATATTGTATGGTTGGAGCTTCAAATGCTTTTAATCAGGTAATTGAAAAAGATATCGATTCGTTAATGGACCGAACAAAAAATCGTCCGGTTCCCTCTGGACGAATGTCACCATTGACGGCATTAATCGTTGCAAGTCTGCTTACTATTATAGGTATTGCATTGTTGTATACCATAAATGCAAAGTCAGCAATGTTTGCTGCAATTTCAATATTTTTATATACAAGCATATATACTCCATTAAAAACCGTAACTTCATTATCGGTTTTTGTTGGAGCTTTTCCGGGCGCTATTCCGTTTATGTTAGGATGGGTTGCGGCAACGGGAGAATTCGGTATCGAAGCCGGAACATTATTTTTAATTCAGTTTTTCTGGCAGTTTCCTCATTTTTGGGCTATTGGATGGTTTTTGTATGATGATTATGCGAAAGCAGGTATTTTCATGCTGCCAACAGGAAATAAAGATAGAAAAACAGCTTTGCAGGTTATTTTATATACGATTTGGTTAATAATAGCATCTTTGTTACCTGTTTTAGGATATACAGGACAGTTGTTTATTTCGCCAATCGCAGCCGTTCTAGTGTTTTTATTAGGTTTGTGGATGTTGTTTTATGCGGTGCGTTTGTATCAGTTAAGAACACCAAAGGCAGCAAGAACATTAATGTTGGTGAGTGTTTCGTATATTTCGTTGCTGCAGATTGTATTTATAGTAGATAAATTTTTAAGATAGTTATGGAAATGACAATTAAAGCAAGTGAAGAGCAGGTAAGAAAATCAAAATCGGCAAAACTGATTTTGTTGTTCGCAATGGTTAGTATGACCATGATGTTTGCAGGACTTACAAGTGCATTTGTAGTTAGTAAATCAAGAGCAGACTGGTTGACAAATTTTCAAATACCAACTGCATTTTATTTTAGTACAGCAGTAATTATTGGCTGCAGTGTTACTTTCTTTTTAGCAAAAAAAGCAATTGAAAAAGGAAACAGAAGCGCAACTTCAACATTTCTTTTAGGAACATTTGCTTTAGGAGTTTTATTTGTGATTTTACAATTCAGAGGTTTTGGGCAAATCATAGAAAGCGGATATTATATGACAGGACAGGGTAGCTCTATTACTACAACTTTCCTTTATGTAATTGCACTTATGCACCTATTGCACTTAGCAGGTGGATTAATTTCGCTTTTAATTATAATTTATAATCATTTTAAACAAAAATACAATCCGACTCAAACTCTTGGTATAGAACTAGGTGCGATGTATTGGCACTTTTTGGATTTATTGTGGGTATTATTATTTTTATTTTTATATTTCTTTAAATAAGAAAAAAACGTAAATTTGGGAACTTTTTAACGAATATCTTTTATGGAAGCGACAGTTACTACTGCAAATAACGACGAAAAAACTTGGGGAGGCGGTGAGCACATCCAGCCATTAGGAGCAAGTTATGGTAAAATGATGATGTGGTTTTTTATCGTATCAGATGCCTTAACATTCTCTGGATTTTTAGGAGCTTACGGTTTTTCTAGATTTAAATTTATTGAAACATGGCCATTGGCTGACGAAGTATTTACACACTTTCCTTTTATGCATGGTGTTTCGGCTCCTATGTATTATGTAGCCTTAATGACTTTTATCTTGATTTTCTCATCTGTAACAATGGTATTAGCTGTTGATGCAGGTCATCAATTAAAGAAAACAAAAGTCGCTATTTATATGTTCTTAACTATTATTGGAGGTTTAATTTTCGTTGGTTCTCAGGCTTGGGAGTGGAAAAACTTCATTAAAGGAGAATATGGTGCAGTAGAAACAAAAGGTGGAAGTTTATTGCAGTTTGTTAAGGCAGATGGAACAAGAGTTGCTCTTGCTGATTTTGCAGTAAAATTACCAGAACAAAGAGAAGCTTTAACAAGAAGCCATGCAACATGGTTTGTAGAAGATGCAGAAACACAGCCAACATATACTGTTGCTGAAATTCAGGCAGGATTTAAAGCTCACCCTGATGTATTAATCAGAACTGAAAAACTTACAGCTGAAAAGAAAAAAACAGTTTTAACAAGAGCTGAATCTGAAGCTCGTTTAGCTGAAGCAAAATATGTAGTAGAAGGAGCGAACTTAACTAGAAATGAATACGGAAGTAAACTATTCGCTGATTTCTTCTTCTTTATTACAGGATTCCACGGATTCCACGTATTTTCTGGAGTTATCATTAATATTATTATTTTCTTTAATGTATTATTAGGAACTTACGAAAAGAGAAGAAGCTACGAAATGGTAGAAAAAGTTGGATTATACTGGCACTTCGTAGATTTAGTTTGGGTATTTGTATTTACAGTATTCTACTTAGTTTAATTTTAGATTTTAATTATTATGTCACACGAGCACGTATCAAATACAAAAAGAATCTGGTTTGTTTTTGGATTACTATCAGTAGTAACTACAGTAGAAGTTATTTTAGGTATTTATAAACCAGGGTTTTTAGAATTTAATCATTTTATCGGTTTGAACTTGTTAAACTGGATATTTTATATCTTAACAATTTTCAAAGCTTATTATATTGTATGGGCATTCATGCACATGGAAGGTGAAAAAAGCAGCCTTAGATGGTCTGTTGTATCGCCAGTTATTTTCCTAGTATTATATTTATTGTTCATCCTGTTAACAGAAGGACACTATATTTATGGGGTTTTTAAAGATTCTACTATTAAATGGAATTTTTAACATGATATTAATTCGAAAAGAAGCTCCGTTTAACGGAGCTTTTTTTATTTTTGTACTTCAAAAACTTACGTTAAAACAATGAAAAAAAATATAGTTCTTTTTGTACTTTTTGTTTTACCAATTGTAGCCTATTTGTTTTTTGCCTCAGGCGTAAATAGTTTTACAAAACTTCCCGTAATTACTCCAAAAATTGCCGACTTTGGAAACTGGAAATCTCTCAATGGCAAAAAAGTTTCTCTGGATAAAAAAATAACCATACTAGGATTTTCCGGATCAAATATTCTCGAAAACAGAGGAAATTATTTTAACTTAAATGAAAAAATCTATAAACGGTATAATGGTTTTGAAGATCTTCAGTTTGTAGTTTTATGTCCGCTTGGCACTGAGAAGGAAGCTCAGAAAATTATTGATGCTTTGTCTCCTTTTACCGATGTTAAGAATTGGAATTTTGTTTTTGCTTCACCAGACGAAATACAGGTTTTTTATAATCAGCTTCATTTAAAAGGGAAATTAAATGATAAACTTGGAACTTCAAATGTTTTTATTGTTGATAAAGAAAGAAATTTGAGAGGACGTAAAGGCAGTAATAAAGATCAAAAGGAAGAGTACAAAGAAGGATATGATACTTTTCATCCATCAGAATTGAGTAATGAAATGCTTGATGATTTTAAAATCATTTTATATGAATATCGTGCAGCTCTAAAGAAAAACCATAATGCCACAAAACAACTTTAAACTTATTTATAATGTTCAAAAATAAATCTTATATAGGGATTTCGTTTATTATCTTGATTTTCGGAATTTATGCAGTACCAAAAATTGTTGACAGAATTAAAAATGGCGATGTTGTAAAAGGAAATCGTTTAGATAATGTTGATTCTAAAAATGCTAAAACAGCCGGAAAATTATTGACCATTGGTAAGGCTCCAAAATTTGAATTGACAAATCAGGATAATGTTAAAATATCAAACGAGACCTATAAAGGAAAAGTGTATGTTTTGGAGTTTTTCTTTACAACCTGTCCGTCTATCTGTCCCAAGATGAACATGAGCATGCTGGAAATAGAAAAAACTTTTTTCGGAAATCCTAACTTCGGAATTGTATCCATTACAATTGACCCAGCTCATGATACACCACAGGTTTTAAAAGATCATGCAAAATTATTAGGAGTGAAATCTTCAAACTGGAACTTTTTAACAGGGGACAGAAATACAATTATGGACTTGTCTAATAAAGGATTTAACCTTTATGCAGGAGAAAATTCTAAAGTAAGCGGAGGTTTCGAACATTCGGGTTTATTTGCTTTGATTGATAAAAATGGGAATATCCGTTGTAGAAAAGATGAATTTGGGAATCCAAATATTTATTACGATGGATTAGATAAAAAAGGCGTTAGAGAGATTCAGGAAGATATTAAAATACTATTAGAAGAATAAAAAATGGAAGATCAGTCATTAGAAAAAAAATACAATAAATACATCGTAGCCGTTTCAATAATAATACCGGTAGTTGTGGCAATTCTTTTTGGAATCAAATTAAAAGATTTTGGAATAAATGTTGAACCGCTTTCGTTTTTGCCTCCCATTTATGCAGCCATAAATGGTATTACGGCCATTGTTTTAGTTTGGGCGGTAAGTGCTGTTAAAAACGGAAAATTAAAACTTCACGAACGCTTAATGACTTTTGCAATTGCATTATCGGTTGCCTTTTTGGTAATGTATGTGGCGTATCATATGACATCAGACTCTACAAAATTTGGCGGTGAAGGAGTAATACGTTATGTATATTTCTTTATTTTAATAACTCATATTTTGTTGTCTGTAGCGATTATTCCTTTGGTATTAATTAGTTATGTAAGAGCGCTGGCGCAAAAGTTTGACAAGCATAGAAAGATAGCTAAAATTACCTTTCCGCTTTGGTTATATGTTGCGGTTACGGGCGTTATAGTTTATTTAATGATTTCTCCTTATTATGTATACTAAAAGTAAAATATCAAATATTCAAAATGCTTTGCTTGTTGGCTATCGCTCGAGTCTATATTCTAAATTGAAAAAACTATTTTTTGGAATTTGTGTTTTCTTAATAGGAATTTCGGCTAATGCTCAGTGTGCGATGTGCCGTGCGGCGCTTGCCGGCGACTCAAATGTAAAGAAAGCAGAAGCTGTAAATGATGGAATTGTTTTCTTGATGATAATTCCGTATTTACTTGTAGCAATAATAGGTTTTCTTATTTATAAAATGTACCGATCTAAAAAGAAAAAGGCAGAAATTTAATTCTGCCTTTTTTTATTTTAATCCGTTTACCGAAACATTTACAGTTCCGTTTATTTTGATAAAGGCTATAATTGCCTGATTGGTTAATTGAATTTTATCAAACTGAATATCTTCCATTTTTCCGTTTACAAAAACGCCGGGCATTGGCGAATAATTCTTTAGATAAGCGGCCATATTTTTCTTTCCATCTTCTAAATTGGGTTGGATTGAATATCGACAGCTTTCTTCTATTTTCTTCAAAATATAACCTTGTGCAAGCCAGTTTGCAGTTCGCATTAATTTGCTTTTTGTATCGAGAACATAATCCAATTTATCAAAATAAATTTCTTTGGTCTGAGGATTGTATTGCGGAAATCCATTTAAATAAAGCGTTCCGTTTATAGATCCTAAAACATCAAGCGCAATTACCATTTTGCCGTCTTTGTGCCAGATGGAAACATTTTTTACGGTTACCTTTTTGCTTCCGGAACCAAATTCCTGTCCGGCAAAATTCTTAGTCATTATTTTTGAAGCATCAACATAACTTGAAATGGCGGCAATGTTAGCTGAAATCTGGTTTGGGACTTTGGTAACGGGTTTCAAAACAATTTTACTGGTATTAAATTTAGATTCGGGCTGTTTGCCAACGATGGTTTCCATATTGCATTTCATTCCCATTTCCATCAAAAACGAATCATTTTTTAATTTTGCATTGGTTGAATAAATTTCGATAGGAACAATTCTCAGCCAGCTTTCGTAAGTATCACTCATTTGAAAAGGTGTACAAATTTTTTCTAAAGCAGATAAAACATTTGGTTTAAAATCCATTGATTTTTCAATAGCGTCATCAATTGTGTGTTCCAGTTTAGATTTAAAAATAGAAATAGCCGGGTTTATCAAATAAGTAATCGGCATATTTTTTCCAAAAACAGTCATCGTTGGACTTTCATTCCAGTCTAAAGATTTGAATTCGGTTTTAGTATTTAATTTCCAGTTTGTTAAAGCTGCTTCACTTGATAGTGTAATTACACCATTTAAATTAAACTCTCGTGTATCATAAAGTTCTATACCGAGTTTTTTGGTTCCAATTCTGTATTTAATATTAGCTTTTAGCGGAAGAATTGTTTTGATTTTTTTATCGGGATTTGCAGGATCGTTCTGAATTTTTATGGGTGCCTGTTTCCATATTTTTATCTCAATGTCGTCATCTTCGATATTATTATCTTCATAAATTAGTCCGTTTAAGATTGCATTTGTTTGATTTTCAATATCGCTTAATTTAACCGTAATCGGCAGATTTATAAACGATGGATTTGCATCATAAATTAATGGACTCGCGTCATCAGGCTCTGGTTTTAAAGTTTCTAATTTTTGAGAAGTAGAACAGCTTACGAATACAGCAGTAACCATAAACACTGAGATTAAGGAAAAAAATTTCATATTTAATGATTTTTTTAAGTCAGGCAAAATTAAGAAAACAATTAATTTATTCTGAGAAAGTGTAACATTTGATTATAACTTCCGTCTTATCTAGATAATGAAACATAATTATTAACGTTTTATTATCATAAATTACTTATAAAAAATATTATTATTGTTTTAAAAATTTAACAATACCATGATCGAAATTAAAGATTTGCACAAATCCTATAAAATGGGAAGTTCGGAGCTGCATGTGTTGAAAGGAATAAACTTTAATATTGCCGAAGGAGAATTAGTAGCGATTATGGGATCGTCAGGATCTGGAAAATCGACTCTTTTAAACATTTTAGGAATTCTTGACGAAGCCGATTCTGGTAGTTATATTTTAGACAAAACTCCAATTAAGAAATTAAACGAAACTTTAGCTTCAAAATACAGAAACAAATTTTTAGGATTTGTTTTTCAGTCTTTCAATTTGATCAATTATAAATCTGCACTTGATAATGTTGCTATGCCTTTGTATTACCAAGGTGTAAAGAGAAAAGAACGTTATGAAATTGCAATGAAATATCTTGAAAAAGTAGGGTTGGGTTCACACTCTCATCATTTACCAAATGAGCTTTCAGGAGGACAAAAACAGCGTGTAGCAATCGCAAGAGCATTGGCTTCAAACCCAAAAGTTCTGCTTGCAGATGAGCCTACAGGAGCTTTAGATACTAAAACTTCTTATGAAGTAATGGAACTTATTCAGGGAATTAACGATGAAGGAAAAACAATTTTAATCGTTACACACGAACCTGATATTGCTGCAATGTGCAAAAGAAATGTAGTCCTGAAAGACGGATTAATTATCGATGATAAATATGTAGAACAAGTTAGAGCTTCAGCTTATGTTTAATATTGAGCGCTGGCAGGAAATATTTGATGCCATTTCAAAAAACCGACTCCGAACCTTTCTAACAGGAATTTCGGTGGCGTCGGGAATCTTCATTTTGGTGATTTTGCTGGGGGCTGGAAAAGGACTTCAAAACGGTATCGAAAAACAATTTGAGCGTGATGCGGCCGGAATTATTGAAGTTTGGTCTGGTACAACAACAAAAGAATATAAAGGACTAAATCCGGGAAGACAAGTACAGTTTAGAAATAGTGATTACAATCAATCTGTTCAAAAATTTGAGGACAAATTAGATCTAAGAGCCTCGACACAAAATTATTGGGGAGCTCAATTTTCTTATGGCAAAGAAAATGGAAACTATCAATACAGAGGTGTAAATCCAGATTATGGCGGAATTGAAAATTTAACAATAGTGCAGGGACGTTATGTAAATAGTAAAGATTTAGAAAATTACGAAAAAGTTGCCACTATTGGAATGAAAATAAAAACAGATTTGTTTAAAGATCAGGATGCTCTTGGTAAAGAAATTCAAATTAATAATATCAATTTTAAAGTTATTGGAATTTTTACAGATCCGGGAGGAGAAAGAGAAGAAGCAAGAGCTTATCTGCCTTTGACTACTGTGCAAAGAACTTTTGGAGCCGGAGACAAAATCAGTAATATGTTTTTTACTTTAAAAAAGACAAATGATTATGATGAGGCTTTGGCGCAATCTGAAAAATTCACTCAGGATTTAAAGGATTTATTAAAAAGTAAAAATATGGTTGCTCCAGATGATGACAGTGGAATTGGAGCTTACAATTCGGTTAAGGATGCAAAACAATTTTACGATTTAAATTTATATATCAGATTGTTTTTCTGGTGGGTTGGTATTTGTACCATTATAGCCGGAGTGGTTGGTGTGAGTAATATCATGCTGATTATTGTAAAAGAAAGAACGAAAGAAATTGGAATTAGAAAAGCACTTGGTGCATCACCATTTTCTATTATTTCGATGATTCTTCATGAATCCATTTTTATTACTACAATTGCAGGTTTTGTTGGACTTCTGGCAAGTTTGTTATTATTAGAATTGGTTGGGCCAATGGTTCAAAGCGAATATTTTAGAAATCCTGAAGTAGATTTTAGTGTGGCTTTAACAACATTATTTTTACTTGTATTTGCAGGTGCAGTAGCAGGATTTTTTCCGGCTTACAGAGCGGCCAAAATTAAACCTATTGTAGCACTTAGAGACGAATAGTTATGTTTAAAAAAGATAATTGGGACGAGATTTTACAAGCCTTAACGGCAAATCCTTTCAGAACTATTCTGACGGCTTTTGGTGTATTTTGGGGGATTTTTATTTTGGTGATTTTACTTGCTGCCGGAAACGGTTTGGAAAACGGAATTAAAAAAGGATTTGACGGAATTGCCACAAACACCATGTTTATGTGGAGTCAGACAACATCTAAAGCTTATAAAGGACTTCCAAAAACCCGTAGATACGATTTTAGAAATAGCGATGTTACAGCTTTAAAAGCAGCGCTGCCAGATTTATTATATGTTTCACCAAGAAATCAATTAGGCGATTTTAACGGAACAAACAATGTAGTTCGTGGAACAAAAACGTCGGCATTTACCATTTATGGAGATTATCCGGAGCTGATTAAACAACAGCCGATGGATATTATTCAGGGCAGATTTATAAACCAGCAGGATATTTCAGGAAAGAGAAAAGTTGCCATAATCGGGAAAGGGGTTATCAGCGAATTGTATGGGAAAGAGGAAGAAGCTGTTGGGACTTATATCAAAATCAACGGTATAAATTTTATGGTTGTTGGTGTTTATAAATCTAAACAACAAGGAGGAAATGCTGAGCAGGAACAAAAAAATATTTTCATTCCGTTTACCACTTTTCAACAGGCTTTTAATTACGGAGATAAAGTGGGATGGATGGCGCTTACAGCAAAAGACGAAACCTCAATTACCGATCTGAAACCTAAAATTTTGGAAATAATAAAAGGACTTCATTCTATAAATCCTGCAGATGACAGAGCAGTTGGAAATTTTGATTTATACGAACAATTCAATAAAGTACAGAGTTTATTTAATATTCTAAAAATCATTGCTTATTTCGTTGGGACACTGGTTTTAATTTCAGGAGTAATTGGAATTTCAAACATTATGCTTATTGTGGTTAAAGAACGCACAAAAGAAATTGGAATTAGAAGAGCTTTAGGAGCAACACCGGGCGCAATTCGATCACAGATTTTGACAGAATCTATATTCTTAACCATCATTTCGGGAATGTTTGGTATTGCCGTCGCGACCGGAATTATTGCGCTTTTAAATATGGCACTGGATTCGATGCCGCCCGGCAACGACACTATGTTTGCTAATCCTAGTGTAGATTTAGGAGTTGTATTTGTTGCTTTAATAATATTAGTAGGATCTGGTTTGCTGGCAGGATTTATTCCGGCGCAGACCGCAATTAATGTAAAGCCGGTAGATGCTTTACGAACAGAATAAAATTATCAATCAAAATAATCGATTAAACCGAAAACAAAATGAAAAAAGGAGTAACCGTAACCATTTTAATTTTAATTGCTATTGTCTTTTTTGGCGCACTTTACTATTTATACGCGAAAAATCAGGAATCACCAGTTATCTTTAAAACGGAGAAAGCAGAAATCAAAACAATCGTAAAAAATACAATTGCGACTGGTAACATTCAGCCTGATGAAGAGGTCCTAATCAAACCAAATATTTCAGGTATTATTGAAGAAGTTTATATTAAAGCCGGAGAAAAAATCAAAGCCGGGGATATGATTGCTAAAATTCGAGTTGTAGCAAACGTTTCGAATGTAAGCAGTACACAAAATCAGGTTCAGACTGCTAAAATCGCTTTAGATAATCAGAAAAGAATTTATAAGAGACAAAAAACATTGTTTGAAAAAGATGTAATTTCAGCAAATGATTTTGATGCGGCTCAGGTTGCTTACAATCAGGCAAAACAAACTTACCTGGCAGCAAAACAAAGTTTAGATATTGTAAAAACAGGAACAACTTCATCATTAGGAAGTTATGCAAATACATTGATTCGTTCTACAGTAAACGGAATGGTTTTACAGGTTCCCGTAAAAGTAGGAAATCAGGTTATTGAAAGTAATAATTTTAACGAAGGAACTACAATTGCAAGTGTTGCCGATGTGGGAAGAATGATTTTTATTGGAAAAATTGACGAATCTGAGGTTGGAAAAATCAAAGAAAAAATGCCAATTGAAATCACCGTTGGAGCTATCGAAAACAAAAAATTTGAAGCAGTTTTAACTGATATTGCACCAAAAGGAGTTGTAGAAAACGGAGCCATTCAGTTTGAAATAAAAGCTAGATTAGAAAACAAAGATGAAACATTTATTAGAGCTGGATTGAGCGCAAATGCATCTATTATTCTTGAAAAAGCAGATAAAGTTCTGGCTATAAAAGAATCATTAGTTCAGTTTGATAAAAAAACTCAAAAACCGTATGTTGAAGTAGAAACAGCTCCTCAGAAATTTCAAAGAAGAGATTTGGTTCTAGGTGTTAGCGACGGAATTTATGTTCAGGTTAAAAGCGGAATCAAAAACACTGATAAAATTAAAATCTGGAATCAGGGTTTAATTGATGAAAAAGAAGAGAAAAAGTAATCTGAAATTGTAGAAGGTTTTTGGTTTTAAAAAATGTTAAATTTGCGTAGTCTGGTTTACTGCGCTTTCATTCAAAGTATATGAAAATAAATAAATATAATAGTCTTGTTTTTGCAATGTTGTTTGGTTTTGGATTGGCCGGCCATGCACAAACAAAACAATGGACACTGGAAGAATGTGTGCGATACGCATTAGATAATAATATCACGATTAAGCTGACAGAACTTGATTTAAAAAGTGCAGCGATAGATAAGAAAAGCGCAGTAGGTAATTATCTTCCTTCGGTTAATGCAAATGCTTCACATTCATGGAATATTGGTTTGAACCAGAATATTACAACAGGTTTGCTTGAAAACCAGACAACACAATATTCTTCTGTTGGAGCTTCTGTTGGGGTTGATATCTATAAAGGACTTCAAAATCAAAATACATTGAGAAGAGCTAATCTTTCGATTGTTGCTTCTAAATATCAATTGTTAAAAATGCAGGAAGATATTTCATTAAATGTCGCAAGTGCTTTTTTGCAGATTTTGTCTAATAAAGAGAATCTGAAAGTAAGACAGGAACAGTTAACGATTGATGAGAAACGCTTGTCTCGTTCTGAAGAAATGGTAAATGCTGGAACAATTCCTCGCGGAGATTTATTTGATCTAAAAGCTACTGTAGCAACAGATAAACAAAATATTACCGTTGCCGAAAATAATTTATTGATTTCAAAATTAAGTTTAGCTCAGCTTTTACAGTTAAAAGAGTTTGCAGATTTTGATGTAAAAGATGATACAAATCTTGAGGATGAAAATAATATCATGGCACAAAGTCCAATTGATATTTATAACAAAGCAAAAGAAACTAGAACAGAGCTAAAATTAGCACAAACAAATCTGGAGATCGCAGAGAAAAATGTGTCAATTGCCAGAGGAGCTTATCAGCCAACTTTAAGCGCTTTCTATAACTTTAATACAAGAGCAAGTTATTCTGATATTATTACAGGATCGACTATAAATACTGCAAACCCAACTTCTCAAATTGGATATGTTCAGGGGACAAATCAAGCAGTTTTACAAGACAATTACTCTCCGGTTTTAGGAAATGCTGCTCCTATTTTGGATCAGTTTAAAGATAATAAAGGGCAGTCTTTTGGATTACAGTTATCAGTACCAATATTTAATGGTTTCTCTACCAGAAACAATGTTGAAAGAAATAAAGTAAGTTTAGAAAAATCTAAAATAGATTTAGAGCAAAAAAGTTTAGATTTGCAGCGTAATGTTTATACTGCATTTACAGATGCAAAAGGCGCTTTAAATACATATGAATCTGCGACAGTTACTTTAGAAGCCAGACAGCAGGCATACAATTATGCTAAAGAAAAATATGATGTTGGTTTAATGAATTCATTTGATTTTACTCAAGCACAAACTTTGCTTACAAATGCCCAATCTGACGTTATTAGAACGAAATACGATTACATGTTTAAAATTAAAATACTTGAATTTTATTTCGGAATTCCAATAGTTCCAATTATTACAAAATAATTTATTATGTCAAAAAAAACAGTTTACTTCTTAGTTGGTGCGGTCTTAGTTGTCATTGCAGCATTAATAGGACTTTCCAAAGCAGGAGTAATAGGAAACAGAGATGAAGGAAAAGAAGTAGAAACATCAAAAGTTGTCGCTTCGACAATCGTTGAAACGGTTTCGGCAACTGGAAAAATCCAGCCAGAAATCGAAGTAAAACTTTCATCTATGGTTTCCGGTGAAATTATTGCACTAAATGTAAAAGAAGGCCAAGTTGTAAAAAAAGGAGATTTGCTGGTAAAAATAAATCCTGATTTATATACATCAGGATTAGAAAGATCGGTAGCTAATTTATCAGGAACAAAAGCCGGATTAGTGCAGTCTGAAGCCAGTTTTAAAGAAGCAAAAGCAAATTATGAACGTAATAAAACACTTTATGAAAAAGGTGTAATTTCAAAATCAGATTGGGATAAAGCCATTTCGACTTATGAAGTTGCAAAGGCTACAAAACAATCTTCTTATTATAATGTTCAGAGTGCTTCGGCATCAGTAACAGAGGCTAGAGATAATTTAGGCCGCACCACAATTTATGCTCCTGCAGATGGTACAATTTCAGTATTAAATGTGGAGCTTGGCGAGCGTGTTTTAGGAACGCAGCAAATGGCAGGAACAGAGCTTTTAAGAGTTGCCAATCTTAATAATATGGAAGTTGAAGTTGATGTAAACGAAAATGACATTGTAAAAATTAAGATTGGAGACGAAGCAAATGTTGAAGTCGATGCTTATTTAAAAAAGAAATTTAAAGGAGTTGTAACCAGCATTTCAAACTCTGCAAGCACAACATTAACATCCGATCAGGTTACAAATTTCAAAGTTAAAGTTCGTATTTTAAAAGATTCATATCAGGATTTATTGGAAGGAAAGCCAGAAGCCTATTCTCCTTTCAGACCAGGAATGACCGCTACTGTTGATATTATCACAACGACTAAAAACAATGTTCTGGCTGTGCCTATTAGTTCTGTTGTTGTAAAATCGGATACAACAGCCGTAAAAGATTTTACAGTTGAAGATCCAAATGAGAAAAAAACAGTTCCAAAAAGCGACAAAAAATTTGAATGTGTTTTTGTAAAAGTTGGGGACAAAGCCAAAATCAGAATTATCAAAACAGGAATTCAGGACGATACCAATATTGAAGTAATGTCTGGATTGAAACCGGGCGATGTGGTAATTACCGGACCTTATACAACCGTATCAAAAGAATTAAATTCGGGTGATAAAGTAAAACTAAAAAAAGCCGACGCTCCTAAGAAATAAGTAATGAGGCTTCGACTTCGCTCAGCCTGACAAAATAATTTAAAAATTACACACATTGTCTTTTATTCTCAATATAGAAACCGCTACCAAAAACTGTTCAGTCTCAATTGCAAAAAATGGAGAAACTGTTCTCTGTAAAGAAATTGCTGAAGAGGGCTATTCACATGCCGAAAAACTTCATGTTTTTATTGAAGAAGTTATTGCAGAATCTGGAATTTCAGTTCAGGATTTAAATGCTGTTGCAGTAAGTCAGGGGCCTGGTTCTTATACAGGTTTACGAATTGGCGTTTCGGCAGCAAAAGGATTGTGTTTTGCATTAAATATTCCGCTTATTGCGGTTGATACTTTACAGACTTTGGCATCAAAAGCCAATGTTTCAGAAGGTAAAATTATTTCAATGCTGGATGCCAGAAGGATGGAAGTTTACAGCGAAATTTTTAATACTGATTTAAAAGTTGAAAGAGGAATTCAGGCTGAAGTTATTACAGAAGATTCTTTTTCAAATTATACAGAAAAACTCTATTTCGTGGGAGATTGCGCCGAAAAATGCAAACCGGTTTTAACTAAAGATAACTTTATTTTTCTTGAAGAAATTAAATATCCTTCGGCAGGTGAAATGAGTAAAATCAGTTATGACAAGTATCAAAAAAGCGACACTGTAGATGTCGCTTACTTTGAACCTTATTATTTAAAAGATTTTATGATGACTCTGCCTAAAAAGCAGTAATAGTTTTTTATTTTTGAAGCGTAAACGGCTGAACAGAAATTCCTGCTTCGTCTAAAGCGGTTTTACAATTCTCTAAAGTTTCAGAAAAAACAGCTCCATAATTTACATTTTTTGCCCACGGACGAACTGCAAAATCTACAGAACTTGCCGATAAATTTTTCACAAAAACTTCCGGTGCAGGCTTTTTAAGTACTTTTGGATTTTTATTTAAAACATCCAATAGAACTTCTTTTGCCTTTTTAATATCAGAATCATAAGAAACAGAGAATGTCAAATCAGCTCTTCTTTCTCCCTGCATCGAATAATTAATAATTGTTCCGTTTGACAAAGCTCCATTAGGAACAAAAACGGTTTGATTATTTCCTGTCAACATTTTGGTTACAAAAATCTGAATTTCTAAAACCGTAGCTATAACGCCTTGCGCTTCGATGGTGTCACCTACTTTAAAAGGTTTAAAAACAATAATCAGCATTCCGCCGGCAAAATTTGAAAGCGAACCCTGCAATGATAAACCAACTGCAAGCCCCATTGCACCTAAAATGGCAACAAATGAAGAAGTTTCAATTCCGAGTTTTGAAATGAAGGTTACAAATAATAAAATTCGAAGTGCCCACAATAAAATATCGGCAAGGAATTTTGTCAAAGTTGGGTCAAGATTTCTCTTAACCATAATTTTTCTAATTACTCTATTGATTAATCGAATCGCATATAAACCAACAAATAAAATTAAAAATGCCGAAATTAATTTTGGCGAATAATCAATTAAAATATTGATAAATTTTGTTGCGTAATTACTAAACTGTTCGGGATTGATGTACATATTTTTTGAATAAAAAAACCTTCTCTAAGAGAAGGTAAATTAATGCTGCAAATATAAATATATTTTGTTTTTATATGAAAAGAGTTAGAATTACTTCTCTTCTTCTGAGTCTGATTCGGTTACGCCGTCTTCGCTTACATCAACAACCGTTTCAGATACAAGTTCGTAATCAGGATTTGTATTTTCTGAAATCACTTCTTTTATAGAATCAAATACATCATTAATTAAATCAGCGGCATTTTCAAGTATAGGTTCTGCAGCTTCTTTAACTTCTTCAAAAGTGTTTTCGGCTTCATGAGCCAAATCTGCTGTAGTTTCTTTGGCAGAACCGAATAAATTGCTAAAAAATGATGATAATCCCATGGTTTTAAATTGATTAGTTACGATTACAATATTAATTATTTTTAGAGAAAAACAATTTAATTTCTCATTAATTAATTGATATAAAAAAACGCCTCAATTGAGGCGCTTCTGTTTTTTATCTAAATTTAAATTTTATGCATTCAAAGCTTCAACTTTAATAGCTTCATCATTCAGCATACTTTTCAGCATATTTTCGATACCGCTTTTTAAAGTAAATGTAGATGAAGGGCAACCGCTGCAGGCACCTTGTAAAATAACTTTTACCGTTTTGTCATCTTCGTTATAAGAGTCAAAAGCGATATTTCCACCATCGGCAGCAACTGCAGGTTTTACATATTCTTCAAGAATATTAATGATTTGCTGAGACGTAACATCAAGTTTATCAAAAGCCTCATCTTTTGCAACATCATTTTTAGTAGTAGTCTGGATTAAACTTTCGTCTAAAACAGTTCCTCCGTTTTCGATAAATTGCTTGATAAATGTTCTTAATTCCAGAGTAATTTCAGACCAGTCGTTGATTTCGTATTTAGTAACCGAAATGTAATTTTCATCAATAAATACTTCTTTCACATAAGGGAATTTGAATAATTCCTGAGCCAGCGGTGAAGAAGCTGTCTGGTCAATGTTTTTATATTCTACAGCATTTCTAGTCAGCATTCTGCTAACAACAAATTTTAAAGCAGCAGGGTTTGGAGTTGTTTCTCCGTAAACTGTAATAGGATGTTTTTTAGCTTTGTTTTCGTCAGCTTTTATAATAACTCCGCCTTTGTCTACAAATGCTGCAATCTGCTCTGCAACATCTTCTTTTACATCATTCCAGTCTACAATGCTGTATCTTTCGATTGCAATGAAATTCCCTGAAATATAAACGGTTTTAACAAACGGAAGGTAAAACAATTGCTGTGCTAAAGGCGAAGCATTTGCTTCGTCGATATTTTTGAACTCAAAGTTTTGATTTTGAGTAATGAAATCTTCAAATTCGAACTTTAAAATAGTAGGATTTTGTGTTTCTTTTATAGTGATTTTTGTCATGGTAGTAATTTTTTGCAAATTTACTAAAGTTATTTTCTACTATTACCTATATTTGGTTTTTTAATAAAATAATTAAGACTCTTTCGAGATAATTCGTACGAAATTATTAAGAGTGAAAAAATTAGACTAACTAACCACCCATCATGAAATTAAAAATCAGGTTATTAATTGTTTTTTTAATAACATCTTTTTATACATATTCACAAGAAGGAATCCCGGTTTATTCAGATTATTTGTCTGATAACTACTATTTGATTCACCCTTCAATGGCTGGGGCAGCAAATTGTGCAAAAATCAGATTAACAGCCAGAAAACAGTGGTTTGGACAAGAAGACGCTCCTTCTCTTCAAACCTTAAGTTTTAATGGTAGAGTAGGAGAGCGTTCTGGAGCCGGAATTATTGTTTTTAATGATAAAAACGGTTACCATTCTGAAAAAGGAGTTAAACTTACTTACGCGCACCATATTTTATTTTCGAGAGACGAGGTCGATTTAAATCAGCTTTCTTTTGGTATTAGCGGAGGATTGATTCAGAATCAGTTAGATGAAACAAAATTTGGCGGCACTTTTGATCCAATTGTTTTTGGTTCGATTCAAAAAGATTCTTATTTCAATTTAGATATAGGAGCATCTTATAATTATCTTGATTTTTATGTTCATGCAACAGTTCAGGGCGTTCTTGAAACCAGAAGAGAATTATATACTGATTATGAAAGTGATAATTTAAGAAAATACCTTTTGAGTGCAGGTTATGTTTTTGGTAAAAGAGATAAGATTACTTGGGAACCGTCTGTTTTATTTCAATTATTTGATCAGACAAAAGAAAAATCTATTGACTTAAACTTAAAGGCGTATAAGAATTTAGATTTCGGAAGTTTGTGGGCCGCTTTATCGTACAGAAGAAGCTTTGATGGAGCTGAGTTTAGTTCAGGAAGTGGTGTTTCTTCTCAAAAATTGCAATATTTTACCCCAATTGTAGGTGTTAATTTTAAAAACTTTATGTTTGCTTATACTTACTCTCAGGTTATGGGAGACGTAAAATTTGATACCGGAGGATATCATCAGATCACTTTGGGTGTAAATTTATTTTGTCGAAAAGAACGTTACGATTGTAATTGTCCGGCAATTAATTAAAAAATTTGTTATGCTTATTAAATCTGTAAACGGAAAATCACCTTCTATCCCGGAAGATTGTTATGTGGCCGAAAATGCAACTATAGTTGGCGATGTTACTTTTGGTGAATCTTGCAGCGTGTGGTTTAATGCAGTGGTTCGCGGCGATGTACATTTTATTAAAATAGGAAATAAAGTAAACATTCAGGACGGAGCTATAATTCACTGTACGTATCAAAAGCACCCAACAATTATAGGAAACAATGTTTCAATAGGACATAATGCCATTGTTCACGGATGTACGATTCATGACAATGTTTTAATTGGTATGGGATCTATTGTTATGGATAACTGCATTGTCGAAAGTAATTCGATAATTGCTGCCGGAGCAGTTTTAACTCAAAATACGGTTGTACCTTCAGGAACTATTTTTGCGGGCGTTCCTGCTAAAAAAGTTAAAGATATTGACCAATCTGATTTTGCTGGTGAAATCGAGCGTATTTCAAATAATTACGTAATGTATTCCGGCTGGTTTAAAAACGAGGAATAATTATAAATTGATCTTTTCGAAGAAAGCATTTTTATAACTTTCACTAATAGGAATTCGTTTGTCACTTATCAAAACTTTATTTTTCTGAATAGATTTTACGTGTTTTATATTGATAATGTACGATCTGTGAATGCGTGAAAAACCTTTATTAGAGAGCAGGTTTTCGAGTTTAATTAAGCTTATTAAAGTTAGTGTGAATTTATTATCTGTCGTATAAATTTTTACGTAATCCTTTAATCCTTCGATAAATAAAATATCAGAGAAATTCATTTTTACGTTTTCATATTCGGCTCTTACAAACATAAAATCCTGTTCGGCTTCAGGAGTTGTAATGTTTTCAGCAATTGCCTGAACTGTCGCAGCAGGATTATTAATTTGCTGTGCTCTGACAACCGATTTTAAAAAACGATGAAACGGAATTGGTTTTACCAAATAATCGACTGCGCCAAGATTAAAGCCTTCTACAGCATAATCAGAATAAGCAGTTGTAAAAATGACTAAAGGTTTTTTTTCTATTGTATTTAGAAAATCTATTCCGGAGAAATGCGGCATTTGAATGTCCAGAAAAATTAAATCAACATTGTTCTGATTGATGTACGAAACAGCATCAATGGCATTGTTGAAAGTATTTAACAATTCTAGCGAATCAACTTTGCTTACAAAATCTTCTAATAATTCAACTGCTAAAGGTTCATCGTCTATAATTACACATTTCATCTGTTATAAATTAAGTTTTAAATTGTTTTTGGCAGTCAAAAGTAGTTTTAAACCAATCAATTAAGTTTTAAAATTATCATAAAAAGCTTAACTAAGTTTTAAAATTATCTGAATAAAATTTATGGCGTTTTAATTTCATCCAGTTTAAGACTTAGATGAACGCGATAAAATTTATTATCCTGATTTATAGTTAATTCATGTGCGTCAGGATAAAGCAAATCAAGTCGGCTTTGAATATTTACAAGACCAATTCCTGAATTTTCAGGATCTTTTTCATAGTTTTCGATAGTATTCTCAATCCAAAAATCAAGATTGTTTTCTGAAATAAATATCTTAATTTTTACATGCGTTGCGCCTTTATAATCAGTTCCGTATTTAAAGGCATTTTCTACAAAAGAAATCAAAAGCAAAGGTTCAATAAACTTGTTTTTGGTATTCCCGTGTACGTTTATTACAATGTCTTCAATATTATTAAGCCTAAGTTTTTGCAGTTCTATATAATTTTGAATGTAATTGATTTCTTTCTCTAAAGCCACCGTTTTGTTATCTGTTTCATAAAGCATATAGCGCATTAATTCAGATAAAGTTACGATGGCATCAGGAACCAAATCAGATTTTTTATGTGCCAGGGAATAAATACTATTTAAGGAATTGAATAAAAAATGCGGATTGGTTTGCTTACGCAGATATATCAATTCAGTATTTGTTCGGTGTGTTTCGGCGATTAATTTATTTTGCTGATTATTGTAAAACTCTGTTAATGTTCTAATAACTGCACTTATTGTAATAATTAAAATATAGAAAAACGATGGTCCAATTTTAAAAAATAAGGGCTGTTTTGCTGCTGTCATCATCACTCTGCCTCTGTGATTTTTATAAAGATTAATGGCCTCGGGAGGAAACATCCGGGGTCTTGCATGCCTGAACTCCGGAATAAAATAATTAATCCGGATGATCATAAAAACCGAGATAATAACAAAAATGAAAAGAAAATACTTCCAATATTTTTTTTGTAAAAGAAGGGCAGGCACCAAATAAAAATAATTCAGATAAAACAATAAAATTCCTGTTGCCCATTGTACATAAAAATCATTACTGATTCTAAACGGGCTTTCATAAAACTGAATTAAAGATGTCAGAATAAAGAAAACCCAGAGTATACCATGAAACAGGATTTTATTTGAGTTTGTATTTTTAATGGCGTCTAGTTTCATTTATAATTTTATTTTTAATAAAATTAATTCATTTTTGCTTATTGTTGGCGATAAGTTATGTTTGAGTTTGTCTACAACTAAATGAGCCGTTTTTAATGCATCTTCTTCTGATGCAAAACTTTTATTGTCACTTACAACAGGAATAATCGATTGTTTAATGATGATTTTATTTTTATAAGAAATTGAATATCCCCAGCCCGATTTTGTTCTAAATGATTCTGTTTTTAAGACTTCTTTTTTTGTACAGGAAGCCATTAATAAAACAAGAATCAAAAACAATAAATTCTTCTGGATTTTACTCCAGAAGAATTGTGTACTATTAATTATCATCGTCGCTTTGTTCATCTTGTGGTCTAAATTCCCAGGCATCATCATAATAAGTCGAACCAACTCTTCCTAACATATAAAATCCACGATTGTTAATGGCAAAACCTACAGCATCAGTTCTTGTTGCCCCCTCCATGGCAGTTCTTTCTTCCCAAAGATCTGTAGAAGGATTATACTCCCAAACAGTTTTAATGTTTTCTCCGCCTACAACATATCCCAATCCGTTCATAGAAAAACTAGAAGCGTTTGATCTTGTGATAGCATAGTCATCATTCCAGGAATAATCATCATTTGTATCTTTATCGATATCTCTTTTTCTTGTCCATGTATCAGTTGCAGGATTAAATTCCCAGAAATCTTCCTGATACACACCATTATTAACTCCGGTAACTAAATATGCTTTATCAGAAATTACAAAAACCGTTGCGTTGCGTCTTTTATTACCGCTAAAGCCGTTTACTAGTGTCCATGTATTAGCCTGATCGTCATATTGATAAAAATCTTTTAAATAATTACCATCGTAACCAGTTCCAAAAAATGCTTTTCCTCCAGCCTGAAAACCTACAGCACCGTAGCGTCCTGTTCCGGCAAAATCTGCTTTTTGAGTCCAGCTGTTGCTAGTTGGGTCGTATTGATAGAAATCTTTTAGTTTATTTGTACCATCATAACCAAGGCCAACATAACCTTTGTCATTTAATGTAAAAGCAGATGCAGAACTTCTTCCTACTCCTGTAAAATTTGCTTTTTGTTCCCAGTAATCTCCAGTTGAGTTATAAGCCCATAAATCTTTTAAATATTCGTCTCCGGTATAACCTGTTGCGATATAAGCAAAGTCTCCAATAACAAAACATGTTGCACTAGATCTTGCAGGACCGTCAAACGCCGATTTTTTTATCCAGTTTCCTACTAATTCATCTTCATCGTCGTTGCTGCAGCTTACAAAAAACAAGCTCGAAAGCAGGGTAGCGAATAATATTCCTTTTTTTAGATTATTCATAGTGTATTAATTTATTTATTGTTTGTATTTGATGCCTATTCCTAAAACGTATCCGTTACTTATATTAAAATCATAAAGGGTATGGTTATGATCATCGGTTAATTTGTATTTTTTATCAAAATCATATCCGGCTTTAAAATTTAAAAACCAGTTTTTATCAACATTTCTTTCATATTCAAATGATGTTGTCATTTGAGATAAAACTGCTTTTGAAGCATTTTGATTTATGCTGTTTTGAATATTGTAAAAACTTCCGTTAAAACTGTTATTTAAACTAAACTTGTTTCTAATATTATTTGAATAAGAAATAGCAGAATTTGGAAATCCTATCAGTAAATTAGTTTGATCGTTTGGCTTATAATTTATTGATGCAAAAGGCAGAAATTTAGGATTTCCAAAAATGCTTGTTCTCGCTGCTCCAATACTTATTGTTGTTTTTGAACTTAATTGCTGTGATATTTCAAAATTTCCTAAAAGTGTAAAATCAGAAAAGCTTAAATTTTGCTGGAAATTAAATCCAGGTGTAATTCCAAAATTTAATTTTGTTGCATTTGATATTTGATGCGAAAATTCAAATTTGTTTTGAATTTTTTGAAACTGATCTAATTCCTGAAACGGTTCATATTTATCTAAATCGTAGTTTAAATTCAAATTTGAATATTCTAATGTATTTGTTATACGGCTTTTTGGATTTATTTCTTTGCTAAATAATAACCCAACATTTGTTTCGGTAAAATTTATATTATCAGTAGGTTCTGTTTTTAAATTCATGTTTACCGAAAATTTTTCCTGCGCTTTCATATTTAGAAATGACACAAAAAAAACCGAACAAATTATTAACCTTATTTTCATTACTTCTTTATTGGTTCAAAAGTAGGTTGGAGAAGGTTTTAAAAAAAAGAAGATATATGTATGCCCCTTTTTGATAGACAAAATGGTGGTTTTTATGGTCGAATGAAATATTTATTTACATAAATCTATTGTAGATGTTTTTGGGGCTTTTATAGTCGAAAAAACCTAGACTGTATATGTTATAGTGCTGTGCAGAAGTTCGCCTTTTATATTTGCTCAAAAATATTGATTATGCGCAAGATTTTATTTCTATTGTTTTTTGCTTTTACGTTATTTTCATGCGGCACCGATACAGATGCTGGCGAATTTGTTGTGGGTTCGGATTATTTATCCCTGAATAATAAAGTTGTTATGGTCGATACGGTTACGGTCGAAATGTCTACAATAAATTTTGATTCGCTCGTTACTTCAGGTCAGAGTCGTATTTTGATTGGTAATTATGATGATCCTGTTTTCGGTAAAGTAAAATCAAATGGGTATTTTCAACTATCGGGGAGTTCATATGCGTTGAATAATTCAGGTTCTGATACTGAAGCTGTAAATTTTGTTTTTGACTCTATTTCGATGATTTTGAAGTACGATAATTATTATTACGGAGATACAACTCAGGTTCAGAAATTTGATATTCACAGATTAACACAAAAAGTAAAACCTAACACTGATGATGATAGTTTTTACAATAATTCAACTTTGACTTATAGCGATGAAAGTCTGGGAACCATTTCATATAAACCTCGTCCAATAGAAAAAGACTCTATTAATATTAGAATGAACGATGCTTTTGGAGACGCTCTTTTTCAAAAAATAAAGAAGAGAGAAATCACTGGATTAGATGAATTTAAAGAGTATTTAAAAGGATTGGTTCTTGTTCCTTCAACTACAAGTTCATCAAGTGTAATTGGGTTTAGTTCGTCTAAAAGCAAAGTCAGACTTTATTATTCCAAATACCAGAATGATACCGAAGCAGATTCTTTTTTTATTGATTTTTTGATGTCAAATGCGTCAACACAATTTAATTCTATTTCTCTCGATAAAACCGGTACTTTAATCCAAAATCTGCCTATTTCGAGTCAAAGACTTTCAAGTTCCTTAACCAATAAACAAGGATTTATACAATCAGGAACAGGAGTAGCCTGCCGAATTGATTTTCCTAATATAAAACAGCTTAAAAATATTTCTAGCAAAGGGGCAATTGTTGATGCACAGTTATTTATAAAACCTGTTAATAATTCTTATTCAGATAAATATCCATTGGCAGATTCTCTAAAGGTTTATGTTGGAGATAACTTAAACAGAATTAGCGGTTCTCTTCAAAATGCAGCTGGTTCAGCCGTTTACGGAATTCTAAACAAGAAAAGTGACGAATTTAATGAAAACCTGGGTTATACTATTCCATTGGGAAGTTTTCTGCAAAAAGAAATGCTCAAAGCTTCAGATTCGAGATCGGCATTAATCTTAACCTTACCAGGAATATCAAAATCCGTAAACAGACTTGTTTTGGGAGATCAGAAACACGCAGATAACAAAATTCAAATTAAGGTTTATTACATCTCATACTAATGAAAAATAAAATATTTTTTTTGAGCTGCTTCATTATAATGTCGTCTGCCTCATTTTCTCAAAGTATATCAAGCTCTCCATATTCTTTATATGGTGTAGGGAGTTTATATGATTCAGATTTCGGATCTATTCCCTCAATGGGTTCTTCAGGAATAGCTTTACCATCTACCGATTTTATTAATAATTTGAATCCTGCTTCGCTTGGTTTTATTCCCCTCAATCATTTTATGCTTGATGTAGGAGGAAAAGCGATAGCAACCACTTATCAAAGCGGTTCAAAAAGCGAGAAGCGCAACAATTTTCAGTTTTCTCACTTTGCTTTAGCATTTCCTATTACGAAGAAATCAGGATTTAGTATTGCATTACGCCCATATTCAAGTGCATCTTACAAAATTTCAAATCTAAAACTTCCTATTTTAGATAGTAATGAATCATATTATTTAACTGCCGGTGGTTCTGGCGGACTGAATAATTTTGATTTTTCATATGGGTATCGTTTAAATGAAAAGTTAACTGTTGGAGCTTCGGCTGCTTTATTATTCGGTAATATTGTTGACGATCGCACTTTTACAATTTTAAATTCAATTACAAATATTCATAAGAAAACAGATTATAACGGACTTCGTGCCACTATAGGAAGCCAGTATAAAATCGATTCTACGTTTACGATTGGAACAACTATTAAATTGCCCGCTCAAATTAAAGGATCAAAAGTACAATCTGTAGAAACAATTACCGATAATGTTTATGGTTCTATTGAATCGGATATTGCTTCTGAAGTTGACGATTATTACATGCCTTTAGAAATAGGAGTAGGAGTTAGTAAAAAGTTTAAAAAAGCTTTAAACGTAACATTTGATTACCAAAAAAGTTTATGGAAAGATGTAAAACAATCAGATTTATACGGAGAATATGTAAATCAGGACAGATTTGCACTTGGATTAGCTTATCTTGATGAAAACAAGAATTTTAGAAGATATTGGGATAGAATTCAATATTTTGCCGTAGCGAATTTTGATACAGGATATCTCGAAATAGACGGCAAAAGAGTTAATAATGCTTCAATATCTGTTGGAATTAAACTACCAATCGAAAATTCTCTTTCGTCTCTTAATATTTCATATTCATACGGACAAAAGGGCAGAATTTCAAATGATTTAATTAAAGAGAACTACCATAAAATATCTCTTAATTTATCGTTAGACGGAATTTGGTTTGTAAAACGAAAATTTGAATAGTGATTAAAATTCTTTTTCGATTACGGGATATTTATTTTCCAAAATAGATTTTAACACTGCGGGATTTGAATTGACATAAAATTCAGGATCATTATGCAATGCGTCTGTAAAACCAACTTTTTCACGCAGGATGTTTTGTGTTTGTCTTGCTACGGCTTCACCAGAATCAATAATTTTAATGTGATCCGGAAGTATTTTTTTAATTTGAGGAATCAGGTATGGATAGTGACTGCAGCCTAAAACCAAATAATCAATATTAGCATCAATCATTGGCTGTAAATAAGATTCTAATAACTGAGTCATTTCCGGCGAATATAAATTACCGTCTTCAATTAACTGAACTAAGCCGTAACCAACTTGTTCGATAATTGTAGTGTGCTGAAACATTTCAGCTGTTTTATTAAACAACTCGCTGTTTAATGTTCCTTTTGTGGCCAAAATGCCAATAACTTGTGTTTTTGAATTGTTGGCAGCAGGTTTTATTGCAGGTTCAATTCCTATAAAGGGAATATCATAATCATTACGAAGTTCGCGTATTGCATTTGTTGTAGCTGTATTACATGCTACGACAATTAATTTGCAATTTTTTTCTAATAAAAATTCGACATTTTTTTTGCTTAGGGCAACAATTTCTTCTTTTGTTTTTTGACCGTATGGAGCATTTTTGCTATCTGCTAAATAGATTGTTTTTTCGTTTGGAAGTAAATCGTGAATTTCTTTCCAGATTGAAGTTCCTCCAATACCAGAGTCAAAAACACCTATAGGATTATTGTTTGTCATAATGCAAAATTAATATTTTTTGAAATAAAATTATATTCCAATTTAACTGAAATCTGCGAGTATTAATGAAATTTAATTTTAATTAAATGTAAAAAAAAACTGCTTAAATTTTAAAATTTAAGCAGTTTTAATTAAAAGAATTCGTTTATTAGAATCCTAAATCTTTTTTAACATCAGCAGTAATGTTTGGACCGTCTGCTAATAATAGAGTAGAACCGTCTAAAACGTATTGGAAACCTTTAGCTTTTCCAACTTTTTGGATAGAAGCTCTTACTTTTTCCATTAAAGGTTTTACGATATCAGTTTCTTTTTGTTGAAGTTCTTTTTGAGCGTTGTCTCTGTAGTCAACGATTCTTTTTTGCATATCCTGCACTTCTTTAGAACGATCTCCGTTTACAGCCTCAGTTACAGTTGCAGCTTCTGCTTCATACTTTTTGATTTTAGTTTGATATTCATCAACCATTTTTTTGTATTCAGCATCATATGTACCACTTAATTTTTGCAGTTGATTTTGAGCATCTAACATAGCAGGCATTTTCGACATAATCTCGCTAACATCAACATGGGCAACCTTCGCCTGTGCGTTCATTGTGTTACTTGCTCCTAAAATAAGCATTGCAGCAATTAGTAAAGTTTTGATTTGTTTCATCATTTTTAAAATATTAATTAATTATTGGTCGTATTTGTTTTTTGTGTTTCGGCCTCTTTTGCTTTTTTAGCCGCTTCTCGTTCTTCGAGTATCTTTTTTCTTCTTTCTTCTAATTCTTTTTTACGCTGTTCGTAAAGCTTTTGTCTTTCAGCAGCCTTATCTACAACTGGTTCTGTTGTTTCAGTTGTCGTTGCGGCAGGTTTTGCTGTTTCACCAGTTTTAGCTGCTTCAGTTGACTTAGACGTTTCAGCTGTTTTTGAAGCATCTGCTGGTTTTGCAGTTTCAGAAACCGTGCCATTTTTTTTCGCTTCTCTTTCTGCCTGAAGAGCTTTACGTCTGTCATCGTATTCTTTTTTCTTAGCTTCTTGTTCCAGTCTTCTGTCTTCAATAAGCTTTTCTCTGGCAGCTCTCTTTTCGTCTAATGCTTTTTGACGATCAGCCATTGCAGGATTTTCATCAATTGCATTTTCCTTGCTTTCTTTTGCTTCCTGATCTTTCAATTGTTTTTTATTCAATTGTTCTCTTTTATCAGTTCGGTTTAAAATACGTATAACCTGATCGCTGATATCAAATCTTTTATTGCTGAAAAGCATTGTCAAATCGGATGATTTATCAAAAATAAAATCATAATTTTTAGCTTCTGCAATATCCTGGACGGCTGTAAAAACCTGATCCTGAATTGGCTTTGCCAATGCTGATTTCTGTCTGATTAAATTTCCGTCAGCACCAAATTGCTTTTGTTGATAATCCAGCATTTCATTTTCAAGAAACTTAATTTCTGTTTCTCTTTCATCAATTAATTCTTTAGTCAATAAAGCTTTTTCGGCTTTAAGATTTTCCTTAAGAGTATTGATGTTTAGTTTTTTGGCTTCTATTTCTTGTTTCCACTTTTGAGCTTTTATCTCTAGTTGAGCTTTTGCTTCTTTATAATCAGCAACGTTCTCTAAAATATATTCCATGTCGATGTAACCAATCCTTGTCGTCTTACCTTGTGCCTGACTTGTATTTGCTACAATCAAGGCTAAAAATATAAATAAAACTTGTTTCTTCATAACATTACGTTTATTTCAAAATTTTTAACCAAATGTACTAAACTTTGTAATAAAATTAGCACTAAAATTGTTGTCCAATAATAAAATGTGTTTCCCAGCCATTTGCTTTGTTTGTCGTAGACCCCGGAAGAGCGTCGAAACCATATCCAAAATCAATACCCAACAATCCAAAAGCAGGCATAAATACACGTAAACCAGCACCTGCAGAACGGTTCAAATCAAACGGATTGTAATCTCTAAACGTTGGATATGATGAACCTGCTTCTAAGAATGTTAATGCATAAATAGATGCTGATGATTTCAACGTAATAGGATAACGTAATTCCATTGAGAATTTGTTATAAATTGTTGCTCCAATCTGCTGCCCGTATCTTGGACTGTTTCTGTCTTCAATAATAGGAGTAAGCGAGTTATTAGGATATCCTCTTAACTGTATTGTTTCTCTACCATCCATAGAGTAGTTTGCCATACCGTCTCCTCCTAAATAGAAACGCTCAAACGGAACAACTCCTCTTGCCTGGTCATAAGCTCCTAGGAAACCAAATTCGGTTAATGTTCTTAAAACTAATTTACCATATATTTTAGTATACCAGTCAGCCTTAAATTTTACTTTATAGTATTCTAACCAGTTGTATTTCTTTTGATCGACTTTTCCAACATCAGTGTCAGCACTTTTAAAATCTGATCCAACACTCACAGTTCCCTGCTGGCCGTTTACAGTTTCGGTTTTAGTATAATCACCGGTATTTACTGGCAAACCATCTACACCAGTATACATTGCACCTGTATTCTGTGTTTTGTATTCTTTTTGATTAGCTAAATCTCCATAATTAATATTATTGAATAAAGAATACGGTGGTGTTACTTTTGCTGAAATACTAAACTCCGAACCGTAAGTTGGGAATATCGGGTTAACCCCTTTATTACTTCTTGAGATTCCTATTGTATAGGCAAGGTTTCTAGATGCTCCATTACCAAAAGTAAACAATCCTGTATAATAATTATTCAAGTCATAATGCTGATAACTAACAGATTGTGAAAGTACAAAATAATCATCTGGTACTGTAAGACGCTTAGCTAAACCAACTTGTACTGTAAAAATATTAAAACTTTGATTTCTGTCTACATCTCTTGTTGCATAGTTATAGTTAAACTGTTTACTATACGAAATAGATGAACTGAATTGTACTGGTTTTTTACCTCCAAACCATGGTTCAGAGAATGATAAACTGTATGTTTGGAAATAAGTACTTCCTTGTAAACGAAGTGCTACTTTTTGACCATCTCCCATTGGTAATGGTTTATAGGCATCTTTATCAAATAATTTTCTTGCCGAGAAATTGTTGAAAGATAAACCTAAAGTTCCGATGAAACCGCCGCCGCCGTAACCTCCCTGAAGCTCAACCTGGCTAGAACCTTTTTCTACTAATTGATATTCAATATCAACAGTTCCGGCAGCCGGGTCAACGTTTCTGAATTCCGGTTTAATAGCCTCAGGATCAAAAAATCCTAATTGACCAATTTCACGAATAGTTCTTACTAATTCTTCTTTACTATATTTATTTCCTGGTTTTGTTCTTAACTCACGGTAAATTACGTGGTCATTTGTTTTATCATTTCCAGTAACGTAAATTTTGTTGAAATATGCAATTGGACCTTCAGTAATTCTAATCTCAAAATCAATTGTATCGTTAACAGTTTTTACCTCTACAGCATTAATTTTAGAGAATAAATAACCGTTGTTTTGATATAAGTTTGTAATGTCTTCTCCGTCTGGTTTTGTGTTATCGGCGATTCTTTTTTCTAATAAAACACCATTATAAGTTTCTCCTTTTTTGATACCTAAATAACGGTTTAACTGCTGATCTGAGTAAACAGTATTTCCTAAGAACTTAATGTTTCCGAAGTAGTATTTATTTCCTTCTTCAACATTAATTTTTATATCAAGCATGTTTTTCTGTTTGTTGTATGTAACAGAATCGTAAATAATACGCGCATCACGATATCCTTTTTCTTTGTAAGCAGCGATAACTTTCTCTAAATCAGTTTTGTATTTTTCGGGAATAAATTTAGAGGCTTTAAATACACGAAGCAGATTTTTCTGTTTTGTATCTTTCATAGCGGCTCTCAGCTTAGTATCTGTAAGTTGTTTATTTCCAATAAAATCAATACTGCTGATTTTTACTTTGTCGCCTTTGTCAACTCTCACAAGCATATTTACCATGTTTCCTGCTGTACTGTCAGGAGTAGTAGTTATGACAACTTTTGTATTATAAAAACCATCTTTTTTATACTTGTTTTCGATATAATTTTTAGTCGTTGTAATTAAGTTTTCGTTTACAATTTTATTTTTGGTTAAATTGTTGTCCTTAATTAATCCTTCGACTTTACTTTTCTTAACGCCCGTGATTTTAACTTCGTTTAACTTTGGAAGTTCCACGATATTTAAGTCTAAATAAATACTGTCGTTTTGAACTTTATTTATATAAAATGCGATCTCATCAAAAAGACCTAACTTTCCTAATTTCTTGATAGCACCAGTGATTTCTTCACCCGGTACAGTAATTTCCTGTCCTGTTTGAAGACCTGAAAAGGTTACAACAGTTTGTTCATTGAAGCTTATTTTACCAACAACAGAGACTTTAGCCAGAATATATTTTTTTCCTTGATCGAAAGGAACTCTATCTTGAGCTTTAATTTGTGAAAAACTACCCAGCATTAAAAGGGTACAGACTATTTGTGGTATTCTTTTTTGTAACACTAAAAATTTATTTAATTTGTTCACTGGTTTTTCCAAATCTACGTTCTCTTTTTTGATAACTAATAATAGCCTCATATAAATCTTGATCTTTAAAGTCTGGCCATAAGACATTAGTAAAATATAATTCTGCGTAAGCGATCTGCCAAAGCAAAAAATTACTTATTCTATGTTCTCCACTTGTTCGTATTAATAAATCTACGTCTGGTAAATTTTGCGTGTAAAGATGCTCATTTATAATTAAATCGTCAATAGTGTCTATTGAAATTATATTATTTTTAACTTTATCACTAATTGTTCGAACTGCATTTACTAATTCCTCTCTGGAACCATAGCTCAAAGCAAGGGTTAAGGTAAGTCTGGTATTATTTTTAGTTTTCTCAATAACGTCTAAAAGCTCTTTTTGTGCAGTTTTTGGTAATTTGTCAAGATTACCAATTGCATTAAGTCTGATATTGTTTTCCTGAAGTGTAACTAGCTCTTTTTTTAAGGAATTGATTAATATTTTCATTAATGCCTCAACCTCCAGTTTAGGACGATTCCAGTTTTCTGTAGAAAAAGCATACAGGGTTAAGTACTCAATACCAAGTTTGGCACAAGTTGTAATAGTTTTTTTTACAGATTTGGTGCCATTTTCATGTCCAAAAGCTCTCATGAAGCCTTGTTGTTTAGCCCATCGTCCGTTTCCGTCCATAATAATGGCCAGATGTTTTGGTAAGTTTGATTGATCTATAGAGTCTAGTAAATTCATTATTTATTATTCTGCGCAGTAGCAAGGTTTTTGTCCAAAGGTATAAGTTAAAGTAATACCCGAAAAGACATACCAGTCATTATTATTTAAATTTCCAAATTTTTTGATGGATGTGTTGCTGGTATCAGGATTACTGCCGTCTATGTTGTCAGTAAAAGTATATCGTGCTCCAACTTCTGCACCTATCACAAAATGAGGCGTTACATTTGATTTTATCCCCAAAGTCATTGGTATTGCAAAAGAATTTGAATTAATCTTCTGCGTTACATTTGGGCTGGTTTCATAACGATATAAACCGTCATAAAGGAAAAAGCTTAATCCTGAATATATATAAGGAGTAACTTTTGTATGGTAATCATGAAGATTGAAATCAAAAAAATTAAATTCTAAGCCGGCAGAAAATTCTTTAACATCATTATCAAAACGATATCCTCTGTTACTGCGGCCTGTTTCGTCAGAATCTAAATCGTTTCCTGTAATTGTAGATTGTGTGTAAGAGAAACGATAAGAATGTCTTGGACTTTTGTTCCATTTGTACAAAACACCCAAAGCCAGTTTATTAGGGTTTACATAAGTTGTGTTTCCAACATCACCTACAAAGTTACTTCCGCCAATAAAAACACCAAGCTCATTTATTTGAGCATTTAGCGTAATAAAAGGGAAAAAACATAACAATAAATTAAAAATTTTCTTCATTTAATTCAGAATTGCGTGCAAATATAATAATTATCGATTCGAATCAAAGTTCCTTTACATAAATGTGCTTTTTTTTCAATTTACATTATGATTTTGAGCCATTTAATTATGATTCGCTATATGCAGAACGAGAAAATGTGGTATTATCGTATAGTGATGATCAAGAAAAGAGTTTAATTTCTCTTGTCTTCTCCCCAAAGGAGTTTGTTCCTTAATGTTTTGAGAAAAGTTTCACCCGGAATTTCTACCATTTTTATTTTATAATCTGTTTTTTTAATTTTAAGAATGGATTCGTTCTTTACAGAAGAAATTCTGGAATCTAATGAAACCAAATATTGATCTTCTCTTCCTGTAACTCTTAAAGTAATTTCAGTATCATCAGGAATAACAAGTGGTCTGGCGGTTAAATTATGCGGAGCAATTGGCGTAATTACTAAACTTTTTACATCTGGCGTTAAAATGGGTCCGCCGCAGCTTAATGAATATCCTGTAGAACCAGTTGGAGTTGAGATTATTAGTCCGTCTGCCCAATAAGAATTTAAATATTCATTATTCAAATACGTTTCGACAGTTATCATCGAAGTTGTATCTTTTCTGCTTACCGTAACTTCGTTCATTGCAAAATTAAGTTCTTCAAAAGCTTCATTGTAAGGTTCACAGTTTAAGCCTAATAAAGTCCTTTCAGAAGTGGTATAATTTTGATCAATAACATATTGTAATAAAATATCAATATTCTCTTTTTGAACTTTTGCAAGAAATCCTAATCTTCCTGCATTTATTCCTAATAATGGAACACCCGAATTACGAACAAAAGCAGCGGCTCTTAAAATTGTTCCGTCACCTCCAATACTTATCAGCATTTCAAAACTATTATCTAAAGCGGAGTTTGAAGGAAAGGTTTTGTAATCCTTTTTTACAAGCTGCTTTTCATATAGCATGTCTAGGAAATTTTCTTCGATTACCATTTCCACATTGTTGGAATTGAAAAACGCGAAAATGTCTTTTATAATTGGTTCTGTACTGTTTTGATAATATTGTCCGTAAATGGCTATTTTCATTCTTTCTAATTAGATAATGAGAAAATGCGTCAATTTGATAATTTCATTTTAGTGAAGTAATTTTCTCATTGACTAATTTCAAATTTAAATATTAAGGTATTTGTCTAAATAATCAGAGCGTTCTTTTAAGCTGTTAATATAAGTGTCTTCCTGATGTTCTGAAATAATTTCATAACCATATCTTCTATAAGTCTGAATAATTTCATTCATGGCACCTAAACCTATTTTTATAGTAATCTGAACATTCTCAACATCGGCATCAGAAATAAAACAGCCTAAAATTTTGCCATTATTGCTTTCTACAATCTGTGTTACTTCGCTCATAGAATAATCCAAAAGTCCTTTTTGAACAATTATAATTCCTCCCTGCTCTTTTAAAAATGGAGTTTCCTGAAAGAATTTCATAATATCTTCCATTTCATAATAACCTATGTAGTTATTATTCTCGTCAAGAATAGGAAGTACATTAGTGTGATTTTTTGCAAAAACTTCCAAAACGTCCAGCCAAATCATAGATTTTCTGGCAAAAAAACGTTCTAAAGTATACTTGTAGTCAATTGCTTTTTTATCTGTGTCAAAAGTTTCAACATCATCGGAAGAAATACTTCCAATAAAAATCCCATCTTCTAAAATCGGGAAATGAGAAAAATTTACATCAATAAAAAAGTCCTGAATCGATGCTATCGTTTCCTGACTGTCAATCGCTCTGAAATCATTTGTGATATAGTTTGTAATTTCTGTCATAAATCAATCGAAGATATTTGATGCAAAATAATCAAAAAATACCAAAAACCGCTGCGTTTTACTTTGTATTTTTGTCGTAACAAATATAGTGTTACTTGAATTAATTATCTATTTATATGACAAAGTTAAGTGTTAATATCAATAAAATCGCAACGCTTCGAAATGCACGTGGCGGAAATGTTCCTGATTTATTAAAAGTTGCAGCCGATATTCAGCGTTTTGGCGGGCAGGGAATTACGATTCACCCGCGTCCGGATGAGCGCCACATTCGCTATCAAGATGCACGAGATTTAAAAGCAGTTGTTACTACAGAATATAATATTGAAGGAAATCCGCAGCATAATTTTATCGATTTGGTTTTAGAATGCAAACCAGATCAGGTAACATTGGTTCCGGATGCTATTGGTGCTATAACATCGTCTGCGGGCTGGGATACCATACATAATCAGTCATATTTAACCGAAGTTATTCAGGAATTTCAAAGAAACGGAATCAGAACTTCGATTTTTGTTGATCCGGTTTTAGAAATGATTGAAGGGGCAAAAAAAACAGGAACAGACAGAATCGAATTATATACTGAAGCTTTTGCACATCAATATGAGTTAGGAAATAAAAATGGTATTGATCCTTATGTAAAAGCGGCAGAACTGGCAAACGAATTAGGTTTGGGAATAAATGCAGGACATGATTTAAGTTTAGATAATATTCAGTTTTTTAAACAAAATATTCCAGGTTTATTGGAAGTTTCTATTGGACATGCATTAATTTCTGAAGCACTTTATCTTGGTTTGGATAATGTTGTAAATATGTATTTGAATAAATTGAAGTAATTCTTCATTATAAAAAAATTAAATTATGCTTTACTCAAAAATAGAAGGCGAAGGAAAACCATTTATCATTATGCATGGATTTCTGGGTATGTCTGATAACTGGAAAACTTTGGCAGGACAATATGTCGAAACCGGATTTCAGGTTCACATTTTAGATTTACGAAACCATGGCCGTAGTTTTCATTCAGACGAATGGAGTTACGAAGCAATGGTTCAGGACGTGTTTGAATATTGTCAGGCAAATAATTTAACCAGAATTGATATTCTCGGACATTCGATGGGAGGAAAAGTAGCGATGCTTTTTGCAACAACACATTCAGATCTTGTTGATAAGTTAATCGTGGCAGATATTGGTCCGAAATTCTACAAACAGCATCACCAAGATATTTTGGCAGGTTTAAATGCTGTTGATTTTTCTGTAAAACCAAGTCGAAATGATGTTGAAGCAATCGTTTCGCAATATGTTTCTGATTTTGGAACTCGACAGTTTTTATTGAAAAATTTATATTGGAAAGAACCAGGACAATTGGCTTTTCGTTTTAATCTTGAAGTTTTTAATAATAATCTCGATGCAATTGGAAAACCTTTGGCAGATAATTTAGTTTTTGCAAAACCTACATTATTTATAAGAGGGGGAGAATCGGGTTATATTTTAGATTCTGATTTAGATGAAATCCGCAGACATTTTCCGAATTTTAAACTAGAAACAATACCAAATGCCGGACATTGGCTTCATGCCGAAAATCCAAAAATGTTTTTTGAACTTACAACGGCTTTTTTGAAAGAATAATCTTGGTTTTTCTTATTTTTGCTTTTTAATTTTTAATGATGAGTAATTGCAGTATTTCAATAGTAGCAAAGAGATCAAACTATTCAAATAATAATTTGAAAGCAAAAGAAATTTTGGAATGGCTTATAGCTTTAGACATTGTAAAACCAGACCTTTCAGATTGTGTTTTATCTTCGAATACTGGTTATGCTGTTTCTAATGGAGCAAAAAATATCACTGATGAACCTGAGAAATTACCTTTTTTTCTTAATGTTAATGGGCTTGAAGTTGTAACTGATAAAACAGTTTTTGATACTGGAGAACATGGGATGGAAAGTTGTGTTTGCCCTAACTGTAATAAAGACATTTCTCAAGAAGAATGGTTGTTTATTGACGAATGGTGTAATCAAGATAATGATAATTCAATTTGCCCTTTATGTAATATTTCATTTAATATTCATGATTTAAAAATTGAGCCAAAATGGGGATTTAGTGATTTAGGTTTTACATTTTGGAATTGGCCAAAAATTAAAATAGAATTTCTTCAGGAATTTGCAAGAAAATTAAATTGTGATGTAAATGTTGTTTATCAGCATCTTTAAGTTTAGAAGAAATTAAAAAGCGATTTAAAAACGTGGGGTTTTTAGAAAAATTAGTACTTTTAAATAAATTTAAATCCTGAATAACTATGAAATTATTACTTAGACTCCTTGTTACCGCTGCCTTAGTTTTGTTGCTGTCTAATATTTTGACCGGAGTACATGTCGCGAGTTTCGGTACAGCTGTAATTGTTGCAGTAGTTTTAGGATTATTAAACGTTTTTATAAAACCAATTTTAGTGGTCTTAACGCTGCCGGTAACGGTAATTACGCTGGGCTTGTTTTTATTAGTCATTAATGCTGTAATTATTTTGTTGTGTACCAATATAGTTGGAGGTTTTGCAGTAGATTCGTTTTGGACAGCATTGATTTTTAGTGTAATTCTGTCTATTCTGCAGTCTATCACGTATAAAATACTGGGAGACGATAAATAAAAGTAAATTATGCAGATTAAAACTGCTTCAAATACAATAAATTAAAAACTTGGTTGGGTTGCAAAAATTTTATAATTTTGCAACCCAATTTTATTACATAAATTAAAGAAGAAGATGGATATTAAAAGAGTAGCAATAGACGCTGTAAACGAGACAATTGTAATGAACGTTGTTCATATGGATTATAAAGGTCAAGTGGCAAAAAGAATCAACGAAAAAATGCCTTTGGCGCAAGTAAAAGGATTTAGAAAAGGACAAGTTCCTAAAGATCTTGTTGAAAAACAATACGGAAAAGCTATTAAGCAGGAAGAGATCAAAAAAGTAGTTGATTTGGCTTTAGAGCGTTATATTCAGTCTGAAAGATTAAATCTTCTTGGAACTCCGCTTCCAAAAATCAATGAAGATTTTAACTGGGATGCAGAAGAATTAACTTTTGAATATGAAATTGGTTTAGTGCCAAACTTCGAAATTGATCTTGAAGCTAAAAACAATATTGTTAAATATATTGTTACTGCAGATGATAAATTAATCGACGGACAAGTTGAGCGTATCCAAAAACAATTTGGAAAAGCAATTCCTCAAGAAGTATCTGATGCAAACTCTGATTTAACCGGAACTTTTTCAAGCGAAGCAAACGGAATCAACAATACAACTACAATCTCAGTTGGTGCTTTTAGCAAAAAAGCTCAAAAGCAATTCACAGGTAAAAAAGTTGGAGATGTTATTACAGTAAGTACAAAAGGTTTATTTGATGACGATCACCAATTAATGGATTACTTAAAAGTAGGTCATGAAGGTGTTCACGGTTTAGATGTTGAAGTTAACTTCACTATTGAAGCAATCAATGGTTCTGAGCCAGCTGAATTAAACCAGGAATTATTCGACAAACTTTTTGGTGAAGGAAAAGTTGCTTCTTTAGAAGATTTAAAAGCAAAAATTAAAGAAGATGCTGAAGCTCAATTTGCTCAGCAGGCTGACCAAAAATTATTATTAGATGTTCAGGATTTCTTAATCGAAAACACAAAATTTGATTTACCGGCTGAATTCCTTAAAAAATGGTTACAAACTGTTGGAGAGAAAAAACTAACTGCAGAAGAAGCAGAAGTTGAATACGCAAGATCTGAAAAAGGTTTACGTTTTCAATTAATAGAAGGAAAAGCATTAGCTCAAAGCAATATCCAAATTACATTTGAGGATTTGAAAGAGTTTACATCAAATGCAATCAGACAGCAAATGGCTCAATTTGGACAATTAAACCCAACTGACGAAGAAGTAGAAGGAATCGTGGCTAGAGTTTTATCTAACCAGGATGAAGTAAAAAGACTTTCTGAGCAGGTTGTAGCGGCGAAAATGTTAGATATCTTCAAAGAAAAAGCTAACCCAACAACTAAAGAGGTTACTTACGAAGAATTTATTGCAGCATCTTACGGAGAATAAATTTTAGTCTGAAAGTCTAAAGTAATAAAGTCTAAAGTTAAGAAGAGGGCTTCATTAACTCGATTTTAAAAATTAAGATTTTATTACAGAAACTGAAAGATAAAAATAATTATATTTGAACGTCAATGGGAGTTTTTCTTCTGTTGACGTTCTTTTTTGTTTTAGGTTTCAGGTTGGTAAAATGTTTCTTAGTTAAAAAACTTAGAATCTTAGTGCCTTAGAATCTTAGCATTTTAAAAAAGAAGACATAATGACACCCTTTGTAAAAAGGTATGACCTTTGCAGAGAATAAAAAAAGTATACACCATATAAACGTAAAACTTAGAACAAATACATATGAACTACGGTAAAGAATTCAAAAAATATGCTACAAAGCATCACGGAGTAAATAACATGTATTATGACAAAATCATCAGCGCTATGACGCCAATGAATTTGACTCCAAATATTATTGAAGAACGTCAATTGAATGTTTCAATCCTAGACGTTTTCTCTAGATTAATGATGGACAGAATCATTTTTTTAGGAACAGGTATCGATGACCAAATTGCAAATGTTGTACAAGCTCAGTTATTATTCTTAGAAAGTGCCGATGCATCAAAAGATATCCAGATTTATTTAAACTCTCCGGGAGGAAGCGTTTACGCAGGGTTAGGAATTTACGATACAATGCAGTTCATTAAACCAGATGTTGCTACAATTTGTACAGGAATGGCAGCTTCTATGGGAGCAGTATTGTTATGCGCAGGGGCAGCAGGAAAACGTTCGGCTCTGCCGCATTCACGAGTTATGATTCACCAGCCGTCAGGAGGAGCACAAGGTGTTGCTACCGATATGGAAATTAACTTACGTGAAATGTTGAAACTGAAAGACGAATTATACCAAATCATTTCTCACCATTCAGGACAGCCGTTCGAAAGAGTTCACAAAGACAGTGAGCGTGATTACTGGATGATTGCTGATGAAGCAAAAGAATACGGAATGATCGATGAAGTTTTAAGAAGAGGATAATTTTTATTAAGGTTTAAAATGTTTCAAGTTTCAGGTTTCAAGTTATCTAAACATCTTGGAATCTGAAACTTGAAACTTGAAATAAAAAATAAATATTAAGCTGTAAAGACGTTAAGTTTTCAAGTTTTAGATTAAAAAAGCTTAGAAACTTAGTATCTTTGCAGCTTAGTAACTTAAATAAAGAATGGCAAAAGTAGTTTTAGAATGTTCGTTTTGTGGAAGAAAAAAGCCAGAAACTAATTTATTAATCGCCGGTATTAATGCACATATCTGTGATAAGTGTATTGAACAGGCACACGGAATTGTTTTAGAAGAATTAAAATCAAGCGGAAGCGCAAAACTTGTTGGCGACTTAATTTTAAAGAAACCAAAAGAAATCAGAGCTTTCCTTGATCAATACGTTATTGGTCAGGATCAGACAAAAAAAGTAATGTCGGTTGCCGTTTACAATCACTACAAACGTTTAATGCAGCAGCAATTAGACGATGAAGTAGAGATCGAAAAAAGTAACATCATTATGGTGGGTCAAACCGGAACAGGAAAAACATTGGTTGCTAAAACAATCGCAAAAATGTTAGACGTTCCTTTGGCAATTGTTGATGCTACAGTATTGACAGAAGCCGGATATGTTGGAGAAGATGTTGAAAGTATCTTAACCCGTCTTTTACAAGCGGCAGATTATGATGTAACCAAAGCAGAAAGAGGAATAGTATTTATTGATGAAATTGATAAAATTGCCCGCAAGAGTGATAATCCTTCAATAACACGTGACGTTTCTGGAGAAGGTGTACAACAGGCTTTATTAAAATTATTAGAAGGAACAGTCGTAAACGTACCGCCAAAAGGAGGACGTAAACACCCGGATCAGAAATTTGTTGAAGTAAATACTCAAAATATCTTATTTATTGCCGGAGGTGCTTTTGATGGAGTAGAACGTATTATCTCTAAACGTTTGAACCGTCAGGCAGTTGGATATTCGACTTCTAAAAATGTAGACAATATCGACAAAAACAACTTACTTCAGTATATTATACCAAAAGACATTAAAGATTTTGGATTAATTCCGGAGATAATTGGTCGTTTACCAGTTTTAACGCACATGGATCCTTTAGACAAAGAAACTCTTCGTGCGATTTTAACACAGCCAAAAAATGCATTGGTAAAACAATACCAGAAATTATTCTTAATGGATGAAGTTGAATTCAACATTACAGATGAAGCATTAGACTTTATTGTAGACAAAGCTTTAGAATACAAATTAGGAGCTCGAGGATTGCGTTCGCTTTGTGAAGCAATCTTAACAGATGCAATGTACGAACTGCCAAGTTCTGATGATAAGGTTTTATCGATAGATAAAGATTATGCAGAACATACTTTAAGCAAAAACTTATTGAAGCGAATGGAAATTGCTTCTTAATTGAAATATTATCTTTGTCAAAGTTTTAAACTTTGACAAAGCTTTCTTCTAAAACCTGTTCATTTATTTTGAACAGGTTTTTTTTATGATCTAAAATCACTGAACCCTAAATTTCTCCCGATATTCAATCGGCTTCATGCCAACCATTTTATAAAACACCTTTCTAAAAGCTTTAGGATCATTATATCCTGTTTTTTCGATAATTTCTGAAATCGAAAGTTGAGTCTGCTCCAGATATTTTTTTGAGCTTTCAACCCTAATATTCTGCAGATATTCAATTGGCGGAATTCCCGTTACTTGTTTAAAACGTCGAGTCATGTTTCTCGCACTCGTTGGAATATCTTTTGTAATTTCTTCAAGCTTCTCAATGCTGTGATATTGACTTTCTATTTTTTGCTGCAACATTGCAACCAAAGTATCATTATGCAAATGATTTGGTCTGAAAGTACTGAAATAACTTTGCTTGTATCGATTTAAATCGATCGAAAAAATTTTAGCAATTTGTACTGCAATTTCATTTCCACAATATTTCTGAACCAAAAGAATCAATAAATGAAAGGTTGAGGTCGATCCGCCGCTGGTATACAAACTGCCATCTGCAGTTAAAGTTTCTTCAGGTTTTAATTTCACCATTGGAAAAGCTTTCGTAAAAGCACTGCAGGCATCTACGTGTGTGGTAGCCAGTTTTTCATTTAATAAGCCTGAAGCAGCAAATAAAAACGCTCCGGTACAAAAACTCGCTAATTCTGCACCTGCCTGATGCTGTTTTTGCAGCCACGGAATAAATTTTTTATTCTTGGCAATCATTTCGCTCATATTATCGGTCGTAAAAGCTGGAATTAAAATTAAATCTAAAGCTTTTGAAGCTTCGATTGAATGAATTTCATAACCAAACAAATTTTCCTGATTTATCTGTTCAGCCGATTGAAAAACCATAATTTCAAAAGGTTTTTCAGTTGTCTTACTTAATTTATTAGCCGTTTCAAAAACTTCTAAAATTGCGGCTATACTTAATAATTTATAGTCGTGAGGAACGATTAAACCTACTTTTTTGCTCATGATTTTGTGGTTTTTTAGAGAATTAACTTCATAACAAATGTAAGTATTTTGTCTTAAATGCCCCTAAAGTTGACTTTTATTGTATCATAAACGCCATTCTAAAATTCTAAATTTGTTATAAATAATTGTAACTTTATATATTATGGAAACGAAAATGTATTTAAATCTGGCTGTAAAAGACCTACATAAAAGTGTAAATTTTTTTAATGAATTGGGTTTTTCAACCAATCTGAAATTTACAAATGAAAAAGCCGCCTGTATCATTATTGGCGAGAATATTAATATAATGCTTTTAGTAGAAGAGTTTTATCAAACCTTTACAGATAAACAGATTTGTAATTCTCATACAACTAGCGAAGCGCTTATTTCTATTTCTCTACCATCAAAAAAAGAAGTTGATGAAATGGTTGTGAAAGCAGTTAAAGCAGGTGGAACTGATTATAAAAGATCACAAGATTACGGATGGATGTATCAAAAAACGTTTCTTGATCCGGACGGACATCATTGGGAAATTTTTTATATGGATGAAAGTCAGATTCCGGAACAGATGTAATTAATTTAAAATTCACTAAATGATTACAGTTCAAAATACAATTAATGCATCTATAGACAAAGTATGGAACCTCTGGACTCTTCCGGAACATATACAAAACTGGAATTATGCTTTTGATGATTGGCACACTGATTATGCCGAAAATGATTTGCAGGTAAACGGTAAATTTAAATATGAAATGGCAGCCAAAGATAAAAGTGCTGGTTTTGATTTTGAAGGAGAATATACCAGAGTAGAAAAATATCAGTTAATTGAATACAGACTTTTTGACAATAGAGCAGGAAGCATTTATTTTGAAAACCTGGGTAATAAAGTAAAACTTACAGAAGTGTTTGAGCCTGCAAAGAATGATTCTGAAAGTATGCAGAAAGAATGGTGTCAGAATGTAATTAACAATTTTAAAAAGTATGTAGAAAATTTTTAATAAGTATAATTTTTAAATATATAAATAATGATAACAGTACAGAATACAGTTAATGCATCAATAAACAAAGTTTGGGATTTTTGGACTTTACCTGAACATATTACAAAATGGAGTTTTGCTTCTCCGGACTGGCATACGCCTTATGCAGAAAATGATGTAAAACAAGGCGGAAAATTCAAATCGACTATGGCCGCAAAAGATGGCAGTATGAGTTTTGATTTTGAAGGCGAATATACTTTTGTAGAGCCAAATAAAACAATAAAATATGTTATGGCAGATGGAAGAAAAGTTGAAATTTATTTTAAAGAAACACTTGACGGAGTAGAAATCACAGAAAGCTTTGACCCGGAATCTCAAAATCCTGAAGAAATGCAGCGCGGCGGCTGGCAGGCAATACTGGATAACTTTAAAATTTACGCCGAGTCAAATTAGTTTTAGTTAGGTACAAAGGTTTTTTCCCTAATCTTAAATTGGCTTACATCACTTAATATGGTTTAAAAAAAAATTAACGAAAAATATCAAAAAGATGACAAAACAAATATGGTTAAATCTGCCAGTAAAAAATATAGCAAAAGCAAAAGATTTTTTCTGGAAAATAGGCTTCTCTTTTAATGAACAGCATGATACGCCAAGTTCAACCTGTATGGTAGTAGGTGAAGAGAATTTTGTAGTAATGTTATTTGAAGAATCACTTTTTGAAGGTTTTTCGCAAAACAAAATTACCGACACCAAATTAAGTTCTGAAATTCTAATTTCGATCGATGCAGAAAGTAAAGAAGAAGTCGACGAATTAGCAAAAAAAGTACAAGAAGCCGGCGGAACTGTTTTCGCTGCTCCTGCCGAAAGTCAGGGCTGGATGTATGGGTTTGGTTTTGCCGATTTAGATGGCCATCGTTGGAATGTTTTATTTATGGATTTTTCTAAATTATCTTAATTATGGAAACTTTAGAATTTAAAACAAGAATAAAAGCTCCGGCTCAAAAAATCTGGGATGTTTTATGGAATGATGAAACGTATAGAAAATGGACAAGCGTCTTTTGCGAAGGATCTTACACCATAAGCGACTGGAATGAAGGTGATAAAATACGTTTTATGTCACCAAACGGAGAAGGAATGCATAGTGTAATTGAAACCAAGACGCCAAACGAATATATGGCATTTAAGCATATAGGCGAAATAAAAGATTTTAAAGATCTGCCTATTGACGATGAAACAAAAAAGTGGAGCGGCGCAATGGAAACCTACAGATTAATTCCTGATGGTGAATTTACAGATTTAATTGCCCGTACCGATTCAATCGAAAAATATGTCGATTATTTTAAAGAAGTTTTTCCTAAAGGACTTGAAGTAGTAAAACAATTATCAGAAGAAGGGAAATAGATTAAAAAATTAAAAGATTAAAAATAACAAAGAGATTAACAATTAAAAAAAATATTATGGCAGCAATAAATCCTTATTTAATGTTTAACGGAACTTGCGAAGAAGCATTCCTATTTTACAAATCTGTTTTTGGAGGAGATTTTCCTTATATTGGAAAATATAAAGACGCACCTGCAGAAGAAGGAGAACAGCTTTCTGAAGAAGCTTTAAACCGAATTATGCATGTTTCACTTCCAATTGGCAATACCGTTTTAATGGGAAGCGACAGTCATCCGCGATACGGAGATGTGGGCTTTGGGGACAATTATTCAATTTCAATTAATACAGAAAGTACAGAAGAAGCAGACCGAATTTTTAATGGACTTTCGGCAGGCGGAAAAGTCGAAATGCCTATGAATAAAACTTTCTGGGGCGCTTACTTCGGAATGTTTAAAGACAAATTCGGTATAAACTGGATGGTAAATTTTGATGAAAACCAGCCAAATAAATAATAAATAAAGTTACGTTATTCTAATAGCGGAACATAATTGTTAAATTACTCCAAAAAGCGCATGAATATGCGCTTTTTCTTTGCAAAAAAAACAAAGATTATTCTTTTTTATCACCAAGAGATTGCCGATTTTTGTCGCTTCAAAATCAATAAAGATAAAATGGCAGTAGAGGATAAAGAAATTATTTTATTAAAAGTTTCAGGACACGATAAAATAGGGGTTACAGCAGGTTTAACAGCTGTATTGGCAGCTTATGATGCTAATATTTTAGATATAGGCCAGGCCGACATTCATGACACACTTTCTTTAGGGATTTTATTCGAAATTGCTGCAGGTTCTTCATCGGCACCGGTTTTAAAAGACTTATTATTTAAAGCTTACGAATTAGAAATTAAAGTAAAATTTATTCCAATTTCAATCGAAGATTATGAAAAATGGGTAAAATCGCAGTCTAAGCAGCGTTACATCATCAATATTTTAGGCGAAAAACTAGCAGCTTCACAACTAGCAGCAGTTACTAAAATAATGTCAGATCAAAATTTAAATATCGATTCCATTATACGTTTAACAGGAAGAACTTCAATTGTAGAAAAAGAAGAATATCCGCGTTCATGTATTCAGTTGTCTGTAACAGGCGAAATTGTAAATAAAATTGTCATGACGGCAAGTTTTATGGAAATTTCAAGAACTTTAAACGTAGATATTTCTTTTCAGGAAGATAATATTTACAGAAGAAACCGTCGTTTAGTTTGTTTCGATATGGATTCAACTTTAATTCAAACTGAAGTTATTGATGAACTGGCAGAATTAAATGGAGTAGGAGATCAGGTTCGAGCTATTACAGAATCGGCTATGAATGGTGAAATTGATTTCAACGAAAGTTTCAAACAAAGAATGGCTTTGCTTGAAGGTTTAAGTGAAGAAGTTTTACAAAGCGTTGCCAAAAAACTGCCAATAACACAAGGTGCACATCGTTTGATGAAAGCTCTGAAATATTACGGATACAAAACCGCTATTCTTTCAGGAGGATTTACTTATTTTGGAGAATACCTTCAAAAAGAATTAGGAATTGACTACGTTCATGCTAATAAACTTGAAATTAAAGACGGTAAATTAACCGGAAAATATCTGGGCGATATCGTAGACGGACAAAAGAAAGCCGAATACCTAAAAGCAATTGCCGAAAAAGAAGGAATTCACATCAACCAAACTATTGCGGTTGGAGACGGTGCAAACGATTTACCAATGCTAAACTTAGCCGGCTTAGGAATCGCTTTCCACGCAAAACCAAAAGTAAAAGAAAGTGCTTCAACTTCCATTTCTAGTTTAGGTCTTGACGGTGTTTTATACTTATTAGGATATCACGACAGATATATTGATATGATGTAGAAATTTATTTCTACGATATTTTTTGTCATTTCGACGAAGGAGAAATCACACTAGAAATTCTGCAAAGTGTATAATTAATCTTTGTCGATTATAGAGTGTGATTTCTCCTTCGTCGAAATGACATATTGAATGCTAAAAAAATCAGTGTAAATCCGTGTTTTGTAATATTAAACCCGTGTTATCCGCGTGTCAATTTTTTACATTTCCTTCAACTGCTCCAAATAATCTCTCTGATTAGAAAGCCTAGGAATTTTATGCTGTCCGCCCAATTTATCTCTTTCTTTCAGCCAGTCATAAAATAAATTTTCGCGAGCGACATTAATTACCAAAGGATTTAAAGTCATATTGTTGTAGCGTTTCGCTTCATAATCAGAATTTAAAGTTTGTAAAGTTTCGTCGAGAACTTTTTGGAAAAGACCTACATCAGCCGGATTTTTCTTGAATTCGATCATCCATTCGTGCGCGCCTTTTTCTTTATCCTGCATAAAAATAGGAGCAACCGTATAATCAATAACTTCGGTTTGAGTGATTTGACAGGCTTTCGCAATCGCCTGATCTGTATTTTCGACCATTAATTCTTCCCCAAAAACATTAATATGGTGTTTGGTTCTTCCCGTAACTCTTATTCTATACGGATTCAACGAAGTAAAACGAACCGTATCACCAATTAAATAACGCCACAAACCAGAATTTGTAGTAATAACAATAGCGTAGTTTTTATTCAGTTCAACATCAGCCAGACGAATTACTTTTTGATTTGGAGTTCCAAAAGTTTCCATCGGAATAAATTCATAGAAAATCCCGTAATCCAGCATTAATAATAAATCACTGGAATTATTCAAATCCTGTATCGCAAAGAAGCCTTCAGAAGCATTATAAATTTCGTAATATCTAAAATCCTTGCTAGGTAAAATTTTCTTGTATTGTTCTTTGTATGGAGAAAAACTCACACCTCCGTGAAAATAAACTTCAAGATTGGGCCAAAGTTCCAGTAAACTTTGCTTACCAGTATTTTCCAGAACCTTATTCATTAAAACCAGCATCCAGGAAGGAACTCCGGCAAAACTGGTTACATTTTCGTTTTTAGTTTCGTTAATAATCGCCGCAATTTTAGACTCCCATTCGCTCATCAGCGAAGTTTTACTGCTTGGGGTACTGCTAAATTCAGCCCAAATAGGCATATTTTCAATCAAAATTGCCGATAAATCCCCAAAGAAAGTATTGTTGTTTTCATAGATTTGAGAACTTCCGCCAAGACGTAAACTTTTTCCAAGAAACAATTCAGAATCTTCATTATTATTCAAATACAAACAAAGCAAGTCCTTGCTTCCTTTATAATGACAATCTTCAAGAGCTTCGTTACTTACGGGAATAAATTTACTTTTTGCATTGGTAGTTCCACTCGATTTGGCAAACCATTTAATAGGCGATTCCCAAAAAACGCCTTGCTCGCCCTGACGCGTGCGTTCGATTAAAGGCTGCAGTTCTTCATAACTCGCAATCGGAACTCTTTCGGCAAAAGTCTGATACGAATTTATTGAAGCAAAATCATATTTTTTTCCAATAACCGTATTTTCAGATGCCATTAATAAATTATGCAAAAGCTCTTCCTGAACTTCATTTGGGTATTTTAAAAAAAGTTCAATTTGATGTATCCTCTGTTTCAGGACCCATGAAGCGAAAGAATTAATTATTGATAAAGGCATGAGTTGATTTTAGATTTTAGATTGCTGATTTTAAATTTAGATGTTACGATTTATCTAAATCGGAACTTAAAATTTGAATATCAAGCAGCAAATATTAACTTTGTCATTGTATCAAAAATAGTGTTTTTTTGTAATAAAAACCACTACTTCTAAACTAAAGATTAACTCAAAAAAATAAGAGCAATCTAAAATTTAATATCTAAAATCTACAATTTAAACCTAATGACATATCAAGGCGTACTTACAAAAATGCAGACTGAACTTGGAAACCCGATTCAATATTATTTAGTTTTTGAGGATAGTTTTCTAAATGTAAATCAATTATTAGGCAAAGAAATTGAAATTAGTTTTACAGGATTTCAGTGTTTAAATTGTCAAAAAAAGAAAAAGATATTCAGACAAGGTTTTTGTTATGACTGCTTTTATTCAAGTCCCGCTGTTGGCGACTGGATTATGAGACCAGAATTGAGTACGGCACATTTGGGAATTGCCGACCGCGATTTAGAATATGAACAAAAAGCACAGTTACAGCCGCATATAGTTTATCTGGCTTTGTCCAGCGAAATAAAAGTTGGTGTAACCCGCAAAAGTCAGGTTCCTACGCGATGGATAGATCAGGGCGCAACACAGGCAATCGCTATTGTTGAGGTGCCAAATCGTTATCTGGCAGGAATTACAGAGGTTGCATTGAAGGATCATTATGCAGATAAAACAAACTGGAGAAAGATGCTCCAGTGCACAACAGAATCCTGTGATTTAATTTTTGAAAAATCGAAAGTTGAAAATTTAATTCCGGCTGAAGTCAAAGAATATTTTTACAGCCAGAAAAATGATGTTTACGAATTAAACTACCCGGTTTTAAATTATCCGGCCAAAATAGCGAGCTTGAATTTAGATAAGACACCATCTTTTCAGGGAAAACTGGTTGGAATTAAAGGGCAGTATTTAATTTTTGAAAACGGCACGGTCTTTAATATCCGTGGTTCAGAAGGTTATGTTGTTAACATAAACGTCTAGTATTTTTAGTTCCTTGTCGATTTTTATCAGCCGCCTGTCTATGTTTAGTTGGTTATTATGTTAATTGTTGTACTTTTATTTCGTGCTGGAACATAAAAATGGTAATATTGATACATTTCGTTACAATTTTGTAATAAATGCTTATTAATAGAATTTAGTTTTGCGAAAAAAAAGAATTTACATTTGAAGCAATAGAATTGTAGAAAATGTAGTTTAGGTTTTTTAGAAATTGAAGACATTTTTGTGGTTTCTAAATTAATCCCCCGAAAAAAAATACCACATGAGTAACTTAAAAAAAGTTAACGTTAACAAGGTCAGGCGAGGCTTGATGCGACTTTTAACCAAGAATATTGGCAATACCAACATTAGCAGAAGCGGAACAATTGATAAAAATAAAATAAAAAAAGTCCTGATCTGCAGACCCAACGGAAGACTTGGAAATTTACTTTTAGTTACGCCGCTTATTCAGGAAGTTACCAAAACATTTCCAGGTTGCAAAATCGATTTGTTTGTAAAAGGTACTCTTGCTCCAATTGTTTTAGAAAATTATGACTGTATCGATAAAATTATTGATCTCCCTAAAAAACCTTTTAAGGAATTAGTCAAATACTTTAAAGTCTGGACTTTAATTAGAAAACAGAATTACGATCTTGTAATTAATGTTGATCAAAACTCTTCTTCAGGCAGATTAGCCGTTCAGTTCTCAAATGCGAAATATAAATTTTTTGGGGATCTTCCTGAAAATGTTCAGTTAGATTATACTGATCATGAACACATTGCAAAATATCCTGTTTACAATTTAAGATATTTTCTAAGTCAATTTGAAATTGAAGATAAAAAAGAAGCAGTCCCTCTTCTTGATTTAAAATTAACCAATGAAGAAATTTCAAAAGGAAAAGAAACACTTGATAAAATAATTGACAGCCAAAAAAGAACAATTGCCATTTTTACTTTTGCAACAGGCGAAAAGTGCTATTGTGTTTCGTGGTGGGAAGAATTTTATGCAGCTTTGAAAGAAGAATACAAAGACTATAATATTTTTGAAGTTCTGCCGGTTGAAAATGTATCTCAAATCAATTTTCAGGCGCCTTCATTCTACAGTAAAGATATCCGGGAAATAGGTTCAGTAATTGCAAATGTAGATGTTTTTATTGGTGCCGACAGTGGAATTATGCATTTATCAAGTGCTTCAAAAGCACCAACCGTAGGTTTATTTTCAATTTCACCTTTAAAAAAATACCAGCCTTATGGAAACGGAAGTGTTGCAATTGATACCAATATATCTGCCATTCCGGATTTTATAAATGCCATTAATAAGATTTTGAATAAATAATCCTATTTACTGCCGATATTATGTAGCGATGGACATTTTAACAATGATTAAATCAAATTATTATAAAAACAAACTGCTCCCAAAATTACTTTCCGGAGCAGTTTTTTTATTTTAAATCAATTTAGTTTTTCTTTTTGAAAAGCCCGTTGATTAAATCAGTTGCTTTTTTAGTGGTTTCCTGATTTTTTTGTTCTTTCTCAGATTTAGCAGCCTGAGTTGTATCTTTCGCTTTTGTGTTTTTGTTAAGTAAATCAGTCAAAGCCGAAGCACCTTTTTGAGTTAATTTTTCTTTTTGCTGATTTGCTACTTGCGATGCTAAACTTGTAACGGCACTTTTCATGTCCGTTGTAATTTTAGGATTCGAAAAATTACCGCCAATAACAGCATTGATCGGAATATTGTCAAGTTTCGCGGCATCTGCAGGAGACATTTTTGCTATAAAAGCATTGGCCTCACTTCCTAAATATTTAGCAGGAACATCAAATTTCAAATTGTAATTCATCGTTTGATCAAAACCATGGGTTCCGCCAACGGTTACTTTAATATCCTGATATTTAATATCAAAAGGTTTTACATTTACTTTTCCGTTATCAAAACTTAAGGCAGCTTTAATGTCATTCAAATTCACTTTATTCATATCAATGAATTTAATGTTAGAAGTTAAAGAGTTTAAAACTGTAGAGTTTTTAGCATTAATAGTAGTAGAGAGTAATTGGCCAATTAAATCTCCTGAAATAGATTTTAAATCCGGAGTTAACTCTTTCTCGTCTAAATTTCCGTTTAATTTAATGGTCGAATTTAATTTTCCGTTAATAACTCCTGCAATTGGCGCAATTTTTTTCATCATATCCAACTGTGTAAAAGTCTGCGCAATATCAACCTGATTAAAGCCTAAATTCATATCAAATGTTGGTACTTTTGCTTTAGTCGAAACGGCTCCGGTTAAGCCAATTGTACCTCCAAAAATTGATGTTTTAAAGTTTTCTAAAAGTGCCTTTTCATCTTTAATAATCAGTTTTCCGGAAACATCTTTTAGTTTTAAATTATCATATAAAACAGTTGTAGCTTTTGCATTTAAAGTACAGTTTAAGAACGCTGGGATTTTCATTGCTTCAGCCGGTTTTGCCGGTGTTTTTTCTTCTGCTTTTGCAGGTTCTCCGGAAGTCATGAAATCATCAACAGCCAATTGATTTGAACTCATATTGAAGTTTCCTTTCAATTCTTGTTTTTTGAACATAAAACCGTAGAAATTTTCAAGAACTCCGTTTATAGCAATATCACTTTTTCCTGTAGTAGCATTAAATTGTTTCAGGTTGATTGTACTAGGGTTGAATTCAACCAAAGCCGTGCTGATGTTCATAGATTTATTGTTTTCATCAGTATATTTAAATCCTGATAAACTCATAGTTCCGGCATTTTTGATGTTTTGATATTGACTTTTCTCAACAGAAGCCATATCAAAATTAGTGGTAACATCAGCTTTTAAAATACCTGCCAAAGGTTTATCCATTTTAATAGGATATGCTTTTGAAAGATTCGCCAGGTTAATTGTTCCTTTTAAAGCTGCATTTACAAGCGGATTTACAGTAATGTTTCTAACATTTGCTTTAGCGCTGAAAACATCCTGATCGATTCTAAAAGACAGTTTATCTAAGTTTACATAAGTGTCATTTAGAATTCCTGTTTCGTTGATAATTTTAGTATCGATTACAATATTCTGAACTGATTTTGGTAAGTTAGGATATTGAAACGATGCATTGTTTGATGCAATGGCAATATTAAATGCGGGAACTGTTGTGTCTGTTAATTTTCCTTTTGCAAAACCTACAACAGTAAATTCTCCAGTTGTTTTTACGCCGTCAAGACTTGAAGCATATGCAGAAGGAATCAATCCTAAGAAATTGGTAAACGACGAAGTTGGCGTTTTAAATTTCAGGTCATAAATCTGACCTTCTTTTACCATCTGAATAAATCCGTCAAACTCTAATGGCAATTGATTAATTAAAGCTTTATTTTCTTTAAAAGTATATTTGCTTTGGTCTAAATCGATTCCTAAAATAGCGTCTAAAGTCAGTTTTATATTTTTCATATAATTAACTTTATCCATATCTAAAGATACATTTGCAGTAGTTTTTGTATTTAAATCCAGTTTAGAATTGGTAAAATCTCCCGTTCCTTCGTGGTTTAAACTATCAATAACCATTTTAATTTTTGAACCCTGATCGATATATCTAAACGTAAAGTTCTCAATTTTATAGTTTTGAATTTTTAAAGAAAGAGGGCTGCTCTTGTCGTCTTTTTTATCGTTTTCTTTTTTATCTTTTAAAGCAATATCAAAGTTTCCAACACCATCTTTGTTGAAAATAATATTAATTAAACCATTTTCAGAAGTAATTCCCTGAATGTTTAAAGGTTCGTCTTTTCCTTTAAAAAGCTCTTTAATACTCATTTTAAGGTTTAATTCTCCTAACGAAACCAATGTATCACCTTCAAAAGGTGCTTTGTTGATGATAACCAGTTTTTCAATACCCACCGCTGCGTTCGGGAAGTTTTTAAACAAGCTTAAATCAGCATCGGCAAAACTTACTTTTGCATCGACACTTTCGTTAATGGCTTCGGCAATTTTAGCTTTTATTTGATCCTTGAAGAAATACGGAATGGCAAATAATGCGGCGACAATGACCACAAGGACAATGGCAGTTACTTTTAAAATTTTCTTTAACATATTTATAGATTTGAGGTTTATTTTTGAATTTGACTCTTGCAAAAATAGTTTTTTTATTAAAGTGAGAAGATAAAATTTTCTTAATAATGTAAGAAAATTATTCTAATTATAAATAAAAAATCCGTCTGATAAATTTCAAACGGATTTTACTTTTTTATTATTGCATCTACTCTTTAATAAAAGAAACAATCTTATTTACCATTGTTTCAGAAATAGGAAGGTTTTCGTTACTATAACTTTCCATATTTGCCTGTTTGTCGCCTTCGATGATTTTCATAATATGGTTCATTTTGTCAACGATTACTAATTCTGAATTTGTTTTTGCCTTTGATAATTCCTCTGCATCTTTTACCGAAACCTGCAAATCATTATTTCCCTGAATGATTAAAACCGGAATATTCAGCTTTTTAATTTCTGACTGCGGATCGTATTTGAACCACGAGATTAAATACGGCTGAATACTTGCCCTAAAAAGAGAATTTAAAAGAGGATCGACCTTGTTTACTTTATTTCCTGCTTTCAGGCTGTCGATAATAGGAAACGTCATGTCTTCTAATTGTTTGTTTGATTTTGAAGAAATCTGAGATTTTATAAGTTTATCGGCTGATTCTCCGGCTCCTGCAATAGAAACAAATTTATTGGCTTTTCCACTTGCAATCATTCCTATTAAAGATCCTTCGCTGTGACCAATAATGGTTAACTGTGTGAAACGTTTGTCCTGTTTTAAAAAGTTAATCCAGCTTTTGGCATCTTCGGTGTAATTTTCAAAAACTAAACTCGATTCTGTAATGGCTGATTTTTTGCTTTCGCCAATTCCTCTTTTGTCAAAACGTAAGGAAGCAATTCCGTTTTTTGCAAGCGCTTCGGCCAGCAATTTTAAGGAATTGTTTTTCATCATGGGATTATTTCCGTTTCTGTCCGTCGGGCCTGAACCTGCAATTATCAAAGCAACCGGACCTTTTTTCATTCCATCAGGAACAGTAAGTGTACCAAAAAGCTGATCGATATTGATTTTTAAAGTAACATTTGTTTCTGTAAAAGTATCTTGCTTTGTAGTTTGGGCATTTGCAGATGCTAAAAATAAAACGGTAAAAAACAGAAATAGATTTTTCATTTTAAGCGGCATTATTTAATGTTTATTCCGAAAGGCATCATTGCCTGAACACCTTTTTGTCTCTGTAATCTTTTTACCTGTTCGATAAGCATATAGTTTTCTTCGCCGATCTCTTCTTTTATAAAAGCTTCTTTAGATTGAGCAAAAGGCAGACTTCCCATTAAATCACCAAATGTTTTTTCATATTCAGGATAATTTTGAGTGTTGTAATCTTTGATTTTTGCCATTCTTGCGGCTTCGGCTATTGCATCATTTAAACCACCAATTTTGTCCACTAATCCAATTTTTACAGCTTCAGAACCTGACCAAACTCTTCCTTGTGCAATCGCATCAACCTGGTCAAAAGTCATTTTTCTACCTTCGGCAACGTGTGTAACAAAGGTTTTGTAGATCTGTTCGACACCTTCAAGCGTAAAAGCTTTAAACTTTTCATCAACTGGAACAAACGGACTGTAATTTGCCGAGTTTTCGTGTGTTTTTACCTGTTCTGTGTTGATTCCTAATTTATTGGCAAGCGGAGTGAAATTTGGTAATACACCAAATACTCCTATAGAACCGGTAATAGTATTGTTTTCAGCAAAAATTTTATCAGCGTTGCAGGCAATGTAATATCCGCCAGAAGCAGCATAATTTCCCATAGATACAATTACTGGTTTTACTTTTTTAGTAATTTCAATTTCTCTCCAGATTAAGTCAGAAGTCAGTGCGCTTCCGCCTGGGCTGTCAATTCTTAAAACGATCGCTTTTACATCTTCATTTTTTCTGGCTTCCTGTAAAGAACGTCGCATCGAGCCTTCACCAATAACATTTACATCGCCTTCACCGCTGGCAATTTCGCCTTGAGCGTAAATAATAGCGATTTGATTATCAGCAACATTCGTTAAGGCAGTTGTGATGTTATTTTGTGTATAATCTAAAATCGAAATTTTATTATAATCTTCGTCTTCTTTAACTTTTAGAGCTTTTCTGATGGCATTGTGATATACATCTTCATAAGCTACGATGTCAACTAAATGTTGTTTTTTTGCCATTTCGGGAGTTCTTGCCAATAATCCGTTTGCAATTTCGTTTAATTTTTCAACCGGAATATTTCTGCTTTTTGAGATGTCACTGCAAACCGTCGACCAAATCGAATTTAAAAGTGCTGTAATTTGCTCTCTGTTGGCATCGCTCATTTTATTTTCTAAAAATGGCTCAACGGCACTTTTGTATTTTCCGTGACGAATTACTTCCATGTGAATTCCTGATTTTTCCTGAAAATCTTTGAAAAACATCACTTCTGACGAAAGTCCTTTAAAATCTAAATCTCCGGCCGGATTTATATAAACAACATTGGCAACAGAATTTAGATAATATTCTTTTTGCGAATAACCATTTGCATAAGCCCAGACAAATTTTCCTGATTTTTTGAAATTTTCAAGCGCATTTCTTAAGTCTTTATACTGCGCAAGTCCCAGTGAAGACTGATCGTTTAAGATAGAAATCCCTTTAATATTATCGTCTGTTTTTGCAGCTTCAATTGCATTAATAACGTCGGTCAAACCAACTCCTTTTTTATCTGAAAAAACAGTTACCCAGGGATCTTTGTATTTTCCGGCATAATCATTTTCGATTTGTTTTAGATCTAATTCGATAACCGAATCATTTTTAACCGAGACTTTGTCGTCACTTCCAAAAATGGCTCCAATTAGGATTACTCCAAAAAAGAAAAGCATAATAAATACAAAAATACCAATAACTGTGGCAATTACATTTCCTAAAAACTTCATAAGTATATTTTTTTAAATAAGTAGCGTCAACGGACTATTTGTTACAAATTTCGCACATAAATTTTAATCGCTTCAATGTGCCGTTTCACAAATATATTGGTTAATTCTAAAATAGTTTTAGTTAATTTGCATTAATTATGAAATCACAGCATCAAGTCGTTTTATCTATAGGCAGTAACCAGGGAAACAGGTTAGAAAACATCGAAAGCTGTATCGCTTTGATACATCAGGAAGTGGGAACTGTAATCAGGGTTTCGAAGCTTTATGAAACGCCTGCCTGGGGCTTTGAGAGTGATGCATTTTATAATTGTGCCTTGCTTTTGCACACTACTTCATCGGCACAAAAAATATTAAATCAGGTTTTAAAAGTCGAAAAACAATTAGGAAGAATCAGATCCAATCAGCAAGGATATCAATCCAGAATTATTGATGTCGATGTTATTGTTTTTGATGATGAAATTATTGAAACAGAAAAACTTCATATTCCGCATCCTTTAATGCAAAACCGAAATTTTGTTTTATTGCCAATGCAGGATTTGAAATTAGACTGGAAACATCCTGTTTTTCAAAAATCTATCTCAGAATTAATTTCAATTTCACCAGATGACAGCGTTTGTACGGTTGTTCAGGATTTGAAATGTCCGTTGAATGAAATTTCGTTACAGAAATACAATTATATTGCTTTTGAAGGAAATATTGGTGCGGGAAAAACGACTTTGGTTCATAAAATTGCAGATGATTTTAATGCCAAAACGGTTTTAGAACGTTTTGCAGACAATCCGTTTCTGCCTAAATTTTATAAAGACCAAAACCGATATGCTTTTCCGCTTGAAATGTCTTTTCTGGCAGATCGTTACCAGCAATTGTCTGATGATCTGGCCCAGTTTGATTTATTTAAAGATTTTATAGTTGCAGATTATCATATCTTTAAATCGCTGATTTTTGCTAAAATTACTTTGCAGGAAGACGAATATCGATTGTACCGAAATTTATTTGATATCATTTACAAAGAAATGCCAAAACCGGATTTGTATATTTATTTGTATCAGAATACCGATAGACTTCTGCAAAATATTAAAAAACGCGGCCGAAGCTACGAACAAAACATTGAAGCTCAATATTTAGATAAAATCAACAACGGATATTTGGAATACATTAAATCTCAAACCGATTTAAACGTATTGATTATTGATGTTTCTGACCGTGATTTTGTAAAAAAACAGGAAGATTATCTTTTCGTTTTAAATGAAATTAAGAAGAAATTGAATTAGATAATTAGAGAACGTGTCGATGAGATAATTATTTACTGCATTCAATAAATTATCTAATTATCTCATCGACACATTTTCTAATTTAAAAATTATCTTTTGAGTGTAAAATGTCCTCTTAAAACAGGTTTTGTATTGTCAATTTTTAAAGCATACCAATAGTCTGAAGCCGGAAGCGGTGTTTTTTCAAACGTTCCATCCCAGCTCATTTTAGAAGCATTTAATTGTGCTACAAGTTTGCCGTAACGATCAAAAATGGTTACTTCAGCCTGTGGATAATTTTCCATTCCGGTTACTTCCCATAAATCATTATAAGAGTCATTATTTGGGGTGAAGAATGGAGGAAAAACTAAAACGACAAAGTTTTGTGTATCACCGCCGCAGCCGCTTTTCTCGCGTGCATAAGCCGTTTGAAGTCCGCCCGGAACCTCATAAAAAACATTCGAATCCTGAAAGTTTACTCCATCAACAGAAAATTCAAAATAAGAAGTTTCTTTTTTGAGATAAATAATAGCACGAGTTCCGTTTACATCAATTCGATCAATTTCCGGAACCTCATGTTCTTCAACAACAACTGTTTTTCGGCTTGTACAATTTTCTGGAGATGGACTTGTTACATCTACCGTATAAGTTCCGCCTTGAGAAACGACAGTAGTTTGTGTTGTAGCGCCATTTGACCATAAATAACGCATTCCTGAAACTCCTGCATCCAGTGTTACGGTTTGATTTTGACATAAAGCCACAGTTTCATCATTGACAACAGGCGGTGTATAAATTTCAATATTTACGGCAGCACGATTTGGATTAACACATCCGGAATTTGAAGCTTCGGCATAATACGTTGTATTTGTTGAAATAGTTGGTGTTGTAAAACTTGTTCCTGTAAAAATGCTTGTTCCGCCAGAAGAAGCTGTAAACCAATTTATAATTCCAATATTTGAAGACGCTGTAATTGTAACAGATCCGGGACCACAATTTGAATAGGTAGATTGACCAGCAATAGGATTTGCCGGGGTTGTATTTACAGTAGCTGTAACTGATTTTCTGTTTGATGCGCATCCGGCATCGACATAATAAGTTGTGGTAGAAGTTATAGTTGGTGTTGTATACGTATTTCCGGTTCCTAATACATTTCCTCCCACAGCGGCATCATACCAGCTGATGGTTGCACCTGCGGTTGCTGTTGCGGTAAAAGTAAAAGTTCCGGAATCGCAAACCGGATTTGGATTTGCTCCGGGTGTCGCCACTGGAATTGTAATTTTTGTACTTGCAGCAATTTCAAGCGGAGATTCGCCGGGCATTCCGCCATACTCAACAACATAACCTTTTGGCTGATAAGCATCGCCGGGCGTTAATGATCCTGTGTTTGAAAGGTCATTCCATGAACCTCTTATTCCAACGCCGGGTTGTGTAATATGCGCATAATCTTCGTCACCTAAATTGTTTGGTTCTCCGGAATTCCAAAAAGTATACGTCATTACAGTTCCTGCTTCTGGACCTGTAACCCATTTCCAAACGCCTTCTGTTTCGGCATCGCTTCCGCCAATCCATCCCGTTCCAGATGCTTGTTCACCTATTAACTGCGCTTCATCCTGAGATAAAATGGTTGCCAGATATCCTTTTAATCCATAATAAGTGCTTGCTTCTGCAGCGGCTTTGGCACTTGTCCATGTAATGCCAATACTTGGAACAAATAAATAAAAGTGCTGTGTTGAAGGTAAATAATTGGCGTTACCAATTGTTATTGAAAAAGTTTTTGTTCCTGATGCTGAAGCCGAAGGATTTGTAAAAACTACATCTTTTACAGCATTAACTAAATCAGCATATAAAACGTCAGCGCCCGTTGGGCTTGTTATGCTTAATTTTCCGGCTGTTGCATCCCAGCTTGTAGTTACATTAGGGTGTGATGCCGGGTTTGAGAGCATAAGCTGATCGAAACCACTTGAATAACCTGATGAAATTTGAATATAAACAGCCTTGGTTCCTGTCTCTGCAGGATCATGGGTAATGGTAAAATCAGTTACGATTTTTATTGTGTTTTGAGGGCAGTATAATTGATCTCCGGTTGCTTTAACAACAGGAGGAGTAATGGCAAAGTTTAATCTTGAATGCTGCTTTTTATTTGATTTAAGAGTATCGTTAGAATTTACAATTATGTTTTTATTTTTAATCGTAGTTTTTTCGACTGCGTAAGACTGGGTAAGGCTTAAGGCGAATGCTATGGTGGTTATTTTTAGGTAATTGATAGTTTTCATTTTATAAAAGTATCACTTTTATAATAATAAAAAAATATATTTATATTTCTAACATTTAAAGTTAGAAACTAATTTAAAAATCACACCTTTTTAATAAAAATATTCTCTAATAGTTATTTGGCCAGTTTAATTTTTGGAACAAATCCCAAACTACAATTCCGGCACTAACGGAAATATTTAAAGAATGTTTTGTCCCTAATTGCGGAATTTCGATACACCCATCGCAAATAGCAACCGCTTCCTGAGCAACGCCATAAACTTCGTTTCCAAAAACCAAAGCATATTTTTGATTCTTTTCGACTTTAAAATCCTGAAGGAAAACAGCGCTTTCTACTTGTTCAATAGCAAGGGTCAAAACGTTTTGTTTTTTTAAGTTTTCAATAACTTCCAATACATTTTCGTGATGTTCCCAAGCAACAGTTTCAGTTGCGCCAAGTGCAGTTTTATGAATTTCTTTGTTTGGCGGAGTAGCGGTAATCCCGCACAGAATTATTTTTTCGATCAAAAAAGCATCGGCAGTTCTAAAAACAGAACCAATATTGTGTAAACTGCGAATATCATCCAAAACTAATATCAAAGGAGTTTTGTCTGATTTTTTAAAATCTTCGATAGATTTTCTTTCCAATTCGCTATTTTCAAGTTTTCTCATTGTAGTAAATTCAGGTCATAAAAAAAGCTTCCAAAGATAAGGAAGCTTTTTCGATATTTAATTGTTTTTCAGATTAGCTTTTTACTGGATCTGGTAAAACAGTACCTTTAATTGTAAGTACTTTTGTTGGTTGTCCTTCAGCGTTAGAAGTAACAGTTACTGTTTTTGTAAATGCACCAACTCTGTCAGTAGCATATTTTACACCAATAATACCTTTAGCACCTGGAGCGATTGGCTCTTTTGGTGTTGTAGGAACTGTACATCCGCAAGATCCTTGAGTGTTAGTGATGATTAACGGTTTTGTTCCGTTGTTTACAAAAACAAATTCTCTTTTACCGTCAGCATTGTGAGCGATAGTTCCGTAATCGATAGTTTCTGTTTCGAAAAGCATTCCAGCTCCTTCTACTTTTGCAACTTTAGCAGCTTTTGCTTTTTTAGTTGTTTGTGCGTTAGTAGCCGTAATACCAGCTACAGCTAACATAGCGAATAAAATTATTTTTTTCATTTTTCAGGGTCTTTTTTAATGATGAACAAAGCTATATAAAATTCTTATATCTGAACATAAAAAAATCTTAAAATATTTTAATTTTTGAAGCCCTTCGATATGCCGCCAAAAAATTATAAATTCGCTGTCTTAATTTTTCATTTAAAAACATATCAATTTTGGCAGCTAAAGAAAAAGTGGTAAAGGAAACACCTTTAATGAAACAGTACAATGAAATCAAGAGAAAATATCCTGATGCATGTCTGCTTTTCAGAGTAGGGGATTTTTATGAAACCTTTGGAGAAGACGCCATTCGAGCTTCTAAAATTCTTGGAATAACATTAACCAAAAGAGGTGCAGGCTCTGATACCGAAACTGCTCTTGCCGGTTTTCCGCACCATTCTATCAATACGTATTTGCCAAAATTAGTAAAAGCCGGACTTCGTGTAGCGATCTGCGATCAGCTGGAAGATCCAAAAATGACAAAAACCATCGTGAAACGAGGTGTTACAGAATTGGTAACTCCTGGGGTTTCTTTAAACGATGAGGTTTTGCAATCTAAAACAAATAACTTTTTAGCATCGGTTTATTTTGCTAATAAAAATATCGGAATCTCTTTTTTAGATGTTTCAACGGGAGAATTTTTAACAGCACAAGGAAATGCCGAATACATTGATAAACTGCTTCAAAATTTTAATCCGAGTGAAGTTTTAGTTCCAAAAACCTGTAAAACAGATTTTAAAAATGCTTTTGGAGAAGATTTTCACAGTTTTTATCTTGAAGACTGGATTTATAAGGAAGATTACGCTTTAGAAACTCTAACCAAACATTTTCAAACCAATTCTTTAAAAGGTTTTGGTGTTGAAGAATTAAAGGAAGGAATAATTTCTGCAGGAGCAATTTTGTATTATTTATCCGAGACACAGCATAATAGAGTGCAGCATATTACCGCAATTCAGCGAATTGCAGAAGATGCTTATGTCTGGATGGATCGTTTTACGATTAGAAACTTAGAATTATACCACAGTTACAATCCAAATGCAGTAACACTTTTAGATGTAATCGACAGAACGCTTTCGCCAATGGGTGGCCGTTTGCTGAAACGCTGGCTGGCACTGCCTCTTAAAGACGCAAATAAAATAAAAGGGCGGCATGATGTGGTTTCGTACCTGAAATCAAATCAGGAAGTTTTGCAGAATATTCAATATCAAATTAAACAGATTTCAGATTTAGAACGTTTGATTTCTAAAATCGCAGCAGGAAAAGTATCGCCGCGTGAAGTTGTTTATTTGAAAGAATCTCTGGACGCTATTATTCCGATAAAAACATTGGCGCTAGAAAGTCCTCAGGAAGCTGTAAAAGTTATCGGAGACAGTTTGCATTCCTGTGATTTGTTGCGAGAAAAAATTAAAAACACATTAAACCAGGATGCGCCGGTTGCTATTTCAAAAGGAAATGCAATTGCAGCAGGAGTTAATGAAGAATTAGACGAATTAAGATCGATTTCTACATCAGGAAAAGAGTTTTTAGAAGGAATTGAAAGAAGAGAATCCGAACGTACCGGAATTTCTTCTCTTAAAATATCATTCAATAATGTTTTCGGATATTATATCGAAGTTAGAAATACACATAAAGATAAAGTTCCGGAAGAATGGATTCGTAAACAGACTTTAGTAAATGCAGAGCGTTACATTACAGAAGAGTTAAAAGAATACGAAACTAAAATTTTAGGAGCCGAAGAAAAGATTCATAAAATAGAATCAGAACTTTTTGAGCAGTTAGTAGCATGGATTGCGACTTATATTAAACCAGTTCAAATGAACGCTTATTTGGTTGCACAATTAGACTGTTTATGTTCTTTTACACAAATGGCTGTTGAGAACCAATATGTATGTCCTGAAATCGATGATACTTTTGAATTGGATATTAAGAACGGAAGACACCCTGTCATCGAAAAACAACTGCCGGTTGGAACTCCTTACATAGCCAATGATGTTTTTCTGGATCGTGAAACACAGCAGATTATTATGATTACCGGACCAAACATGTCAGGTAAATCGGCTATTTTAAGACAAACGGCTTTAATTGTTCTTTTGGCTCAAATGGGAAGTTTTGTTCCTGCTGATAGTGTAAGAATGGGAATTGTTGATAAGATATTTACAAGGGTAGGGGCTTCGGATAATATCTCGATGGGTGAATCAACTTTTATGGTTGAAATGAACGAAACAGCTTCGATTTTGAATAATATTTCCGATCGTAGTTTGGTGCTTCTGGACGAGATTGGAAGAGGAACGAGCACTTACGACGGAATTTCGATTGCCTGGGCAATTGCAGAGTTTTTGCATGAGCATCCGTCAAAATCAAAAACATTGTTTGCGACCCATTATCATGAGCTGAATGAAATGACAGAACTGCTTCCTAGAATTCAGAATTTTAATGTTGCAGTAAAAGAATTAAAAGACACCGTACTTTTTGTTAGAAAGCTTGTAAAAGGCGGAAGCGCACATAGTTTTGGTATTCACGTAGCGAAAATGGCCGGAATGCCGCAGCTGGTTATTTCAAAAGCACAAAAACTTTTAAAGAAATTAGAAAAAGATCATTCCAGCGATGCGTTAAATGGTGTGAAATCTGCCAATGATGAAATGCAGATGAGTTTCTTTAATCTGGATGATCCTTTATTGGAAGAAATAAAAGAAGAAATTTTAAGCCTCGATATTAATGCGATTACACCTGTTGAAGCGTTGATGAAGCTTAATGAGATTAAGAGAATGCTGACTAAGAAATAAAATTTAAAAAAAAATCAAGTTTAAACTTTAGGTTATCAGAATGTTATAAAATAACTGGATTTTTTTTAAAAAAAGGCTTGTTTAATTGAATAAATGTCCTAAATTTGCACTCGCAATACGAAACAAATCAAGTGTTGCGGTTCTTAAACAAAATTTGAAAACGCGAAAATAGCTCAGTTGGTAGAGCGCGACCTTGCCAAGGTCGAGGTCGCGGGTTCGAGCCCCGTTTTTCGCTCAAAACCATACAATGCTTGGGTGGTGTTATTTTTAATTAATTTTTTTAAAAAATTAGCTTAAAAAAAACATTTAAAAGTATAATGCTCGGATGGTGAAATTGGTAGACACGCTGGACTTAAAATCCAGTGAACAGCAATGTTCGTGCGGGTTCAAGTCCCGCTCTGAGTACTAAAGCCTCTTCTTTTGAAGAGGCTTTTTTTATTTGCAGACTTGTAAATAATAAATTTACGCAGTAAATTTATTCGAATCTCAGAATCTTAGAATCTCAGAATCTTAGAATCTCAGAATCTCAGAATCTCAGAATCTCAGAATCTCAGAATCTCAGAATCTCAGAATCTCAGAATCTCAGAATCTCAGAATCTCAGAATCTAAAATCAACAATCTAAAATCTAAAATTCAAATATGGGTGCTTTTGTAATTAGCAGGCGATTTAATGATGAATATAAGTTTGTGTTTACTTCAAGAAAAGGAAAAGTGATTTTTACGAGTTTAAGCTATGAGTTGAGATTTGAATGTGAGGAGGATATTGAGAAATTTAAAAAGACAATTGAGCTTGCTAAATTTTTAAAGTTTAAAGGCTCAGGAGGGAAGTATTTTTTTAAATTAATGCTTGGGGATGTTCATTTTGCAACAAGTCGAAAATACACTACAGAATTGCTTTTGCAAAAAGGAATAAAAGAAATCGTGAATTATGCTTCAAGAGCAGAGATTTTAGATTTCTCTTCAAATGAACCAATTTTTGAAGATGAAGAGGTTTTTGCGGAAGAAGAGGCGGATTAAAAAAAATAAAATTTCAATGTTTAATTTCAAAATCCAATAATCTCTTATGTGTTATTGGATTTTTTTTGTTTTGATAATTCCTTTCAAAATGATTTTGATTAGGATTTGCATTTGTAGTGCCTGGAATTTAAAATATTGGGATTTTGTTAAATTATAAGCATAAAAAAAACCATCACGATGGATGGTTTTAAAATCTTTAGAATTTAAGTTCTAATTATTTTTTTACTTCTTTAGCAGCATCTTCTACTTTTGTAGCAGCAGAATCAACTTTAGCAGCAGCAGAATCAACAGTTGCAGCAGCAGAATCAACTACAGCAGCAGCAGAATCAACAGCAACAGCAGTAGAATCTACTGGAGCTTCAGCAGCAGCATCAGCTTTTTTACAAGATACAACAGTTAAAACAGCAACAACAGCTAAACTTAAAAATACTTTTTTCATCTTACTTTATTATAAAAGGTTAATTATTAATTCGTGGCAAAGATATAAATTTTTTAATATGTAAAATATTTTTTCACTTTTTTTTTAAAATATTTTCCTTGCGCACGTTTATCTTATTTATCAAAGAATATGCCAAAAATATAAAATTTTCTTAAATTATCTAATATTTTGTCTAAATTATTTTTTGTTGAATATTCTATCGCAGAATTGGCTCTTTTGTTTCTGTCTGTTGCATTTTATTTTGCTTTTTAAGGATTATTATGATAAGCAAAAAGATAAACAAGACTTATTTTTAATGTCCTCTTTTTAAAAAGATGACTCGTAAATAGGGTTTTAAGCTGATTTGGTTACGATACAATTGAAATAATGGTATTTGAAGCTCCTTTGTTGTCCTGAATAAAAGTTTTGCAAATACGGCTTTTTTCTTTGAGAAATTGATTGTCGTTTAATAAACGATCCATAATTTCTTTTAATTCGGATGAACTGGAAATTGGCATACATCCGCCAATCTCAACCAAAGAAACAGCTTCTGCAAAATTGGAATAATTCGGGCCAATTACAATCGGGATTCCAAATGCTGCAGGTTCCAGAATATTATGAATTCCAGGATTTCCAAATCCGCCTCCAACATATGCTATTGTTCCGTAACTGTAGATTTTTGTTAATATTCCAATTGTATCAATTATAAAAACATTGTATTTTGATAAATCCTGATTCTCTTTTTCAGAAAATAAAATAGCTGGTTTGTTAATTTGTGATTTTAAGCTTGAAATTTGATCTGCTTTTATATTATGGGGAGCAATAATAAATTTTACATTTTCGGGAGCCTGATTAATGTATTCGGCAATTAAAATTTCGTCTTTCGGCCACGAACTTCCAATGACAATTGTCTGTTGATCATTCTTAAAGTTTTCGACATAGTCCAGCGTATTGTCTCTTTCTAAAATGGCTGCCACACGGTCAAATCGGGTGTCGCCGGAAACAATAACATTATTGAATCCGAGGGCTTCAATTTTTTGTTTTGAACTTTCATTCTGAACAAAAAAATAAGTAAACGCTTTTAATGCCTTTCTGTAAAATCCTCCGTACCATTTAAAGAACATCTGGCTGTCTCTGAAAATTCCCGAAATCAAATATGTTGGGGTTTTACTTTTTTCTAATTCTTTTAAATAATTTAGCCAGAATTCATATTTAATAAAAAAAGCAAATTCAGGATGTACCAATTTTAAAAACTTTTTTGCGTTGCTTTTTGTATCCATAGGCAGGTAAATGGTGATGTCTGCAGCCGTATTATTTTTACGTACTTCGTATCCTGATGGAGAAAAAAAGGTTACAATAATTTTATGTGAGGGATATTTTTCTTTGATTTTTTCGATTACAGGCAGACCTTGTTCATATTCGCCAAGTGAAGCAGAATGAAACCAGATTGTTTTGTCTTCGGGTTTTATTTTTTCTTTTAAAATGTTAAAAACATTTTTCCTGCCATTTACGAAAAGCTTAATTTTCGGACTAAATAGGGCTGCGATTTTTAAGAAAAATCCTGCTATATGTATGACTAAATTATATAAAAAAAGCATGTAGTAATTTTTGCAGCTAAATTACATTTCTTTCGTTTATTTTCATTGGTTTGAAGGGATTAATAACTATTTTTGTTGCTCCTTTCTCACATTCTGGTTTAATAGAAAGGCTTTTTAAAATAAAATATCGAAAATGAAAAAAATACAAATGGTTGACTTAAAAAGTCAATACGAAAAAATAAAAACGACTGTAGATGCTTCAATTCAAGAGGTTTTAGATACAAATACTTACATAAACGGACCTTTGGTTCATCAGTTTCAAAAAAACCTTGAAGATTATTTAGGGGCAAAACATGTGATTCCATGTGCAAATGGAACTGATGCTCTTCAAATCGCTATGATGGGATTGGATTTAAAACCAGGCGACGAGGTTATTACTGCCGATTTTACTTTTGCTGCTACTGTTGAGGTTATTGCCTTGCTGCAATTGACTCCGGTTTTGGTCGATGTAGATTTGCATAATATGAATATCGATATTGATGCAGTTAAAAAAGCTATTACACCAAAAACAAAAGCGATTGTTCCTGTTCATTTATTTGGCCGCGCTGCCAATATGGATGCGATTATGGAAATTGCTAAAGAGCATAATTTATATGTAATTGAAGATAATGCTCAGGCAATTGGTGCTGATTATATATCTAAATCCGGATCAAAATCTAAAGTTGGAACAATTGGTCATGTTGCTGCAACTTCATTTTTTCCATCTAAGAACTTAGGATGTTACGGAGACGGAGGTGCAATTTTTACAAATGATGATAAATTGGCTCACATCATCCGCGGAATTGTAAATCACGGAATGTATGAGCGTTACCACCACGATGTTGTGGGTGTAAATTCTCGTTTAGATAGTATTCAGGCCGGAGTTTTAAATGCAAAACTGCCTTTGCTGGATGAATATAATAAAGCACGTCGACTAGCGGCAACAAAATACAATGCGGCTTTTGCCGGAAGTAAACATATTATTACTCCGGAATTTAATGCAAACGAAAATGATCACGTTTTTCATCAATATGTATTGAGAATTTTAGATGCCGATAGAAATGCTTTAATGCAGCATTTATTGGATAAAGGAATTCCATGTGCGATTTACTATCCAATTCCACTACATTCTCAAAAAGCATATTTAGATCCTCGTTATAAAGAAGAGCAATTTCCGGTTACAAACCAATTAGTGCAGGAAGTAATTGCTTTGCCAATGCATACTGAACTTGACGATGAACAAATTAAATTTATTACAGATTCTGTTTTAGAATTTTTGAATAAATAATAAAAGCCAAAATAACCACAAAACAACCAAATAAATGAAAGTATTAGTAACAGGAGGATTAGGATTTATCGGTTCTCACACTGTAGTCGAATTGCAAAATGAAGGCTTTGATGTTGTGATAATTGATAATCTTTCAAACTCTTCAGAAGATGTTTTAAAAGGGATTACAGCCATTACAGGAAAAACGCCTTTATTCGAAAAAATTGATTTAAGAGAAAAAAGTGACGTTCGGGATTTCTTTAAAAAACATAATGATGTTACTGGAGTTATTCATTTTGCAGCTTCAAAAGCTGTTGGTGAAAGTGTTGAACAGCCATTGTTGTACTATGAAAACAACATTAGCAGTTTAGTTTATCTTTTACAGGAATTGCAGCAAAAACCTGAAGCAAGTTTTATTTTCAGCTCTTCTTGCACGGTTTACGGTCAGGCCGAAAAAATGCCAATTACAGAAGATGCTCCGGTTCAAACTGCCATGTCTCCTTATGGAAACACAAAGCAAATTGGAGAAGAAATTATTACAGATACAGCTAAAGTTACCAATATCAGTGCTATTTTATTGCGCTACTTTAATCCGGTGGGAGCACACGAATCTGTAGAGATTGGTGAATTACCGTTGGGCGTTCCTCAAAATTTAGTTCCGTTTATTACGCAAACGGGAGTAGGATTACGTCAGGAATTATCGGTTTTTGGAAATGATTACCCAACGGCGGACGGAACTGCTGTTCGTGATTATATTCATGTTGTAGATTTAGCAAAAGCACACGTAATTGCTTTACAGCGTTTGTTAAACAAAAAGAATTTAGCAAAAGTTGAAACCTTCAATTTAGGAACAGGAAAAGGAAGTTCTGTTCTTGAAGTCATTCACAGTTTTGAAAAAGTCAGCGGTAAAAAATTGCCTTATAAGATGATGCCTCGTCGCGAAGGTGATATTACTGAAGCTTATGCAAATACAGACAAGGCAAATAACGTCTTGGGATGGAAGGCTGAATTAAGTCTGGACGAAGCAATGGCAAGTGCTTGGAAATGGGAACAAAAAGTGAGGAATAAGTAATTTTTAATAAAATTATAAATTTTTAAAATCCCAGATTATAGCAATATAGTTTGGGATTTTTTTTAGCTATTAATTATCATGAAACAAAGTTTAGATTATAAATTAATATTTGCCTTAGCGGCTGTTGGAATTATTTGGGGAACTACCTTTTTAGGAATTAGAGTTGCGGTTGAAACGATTCCGCCTTGGTTTGTAACTTCAATTCGTCAGGGATTGGCGGGATTAATCATGATGATGATTTTATTATTCAAAAAAGAATTAAAATGGATTGGCTGGGAAAATTTAAAACATCAGCTTGTTCCTTCTATTTTGATGATTGTAGTGGCAAATGGTTTTACAACCGTTGCAGAACAGACTGTGCCAAGTGGACTCGCTTCGGTAATCAGTGCGATGTCTCCTATACTTATTTTTCTGGGCAGCATTTTGTTTAAACTGCAAAAACCAAGTTTAAGAGGATTTGTTGGAGTTATAATAGGATTTTCTGGAGTGGTTTTTATATTTAAAGATGGACTGGGATCTTTTTTAGATGCCGATTACAGAATCGGAATGATGTTTATGGGGTTTGCGATTTCCGCATGGGCTGCCGGAACAATTTATACCAAAATTCATGGCAATAAATCTAAAAATATAGTTCTTAATTTATTTTACCAGTTTACAATGGCTTCATGCATTCAGATTGTTTTGGCATTTATTTTTTCGCCTACTATTGATGTGAATTTATGGAGTGCGAAAAGTATTTTAGCAGCGTTGTATTTGTCAATTTTTGGTTCTGTAATTGCTTTCTTCAGTTATAATTATGCGTTGAAACACGTTACTCCGGTTCAGGTTTCTATTTTGGCCTATATCAACACGATTATTGCGGTGTTTTTTGGCTGGCTGATTTTAGATGAAAAAATTACTATTGATTTTATAATTGCAACAATCCTGATTATTTTGGGAGTTTTTATTATCAATTACAAAAAGAAGGAAAAGGAAACTGTATAAATTTTGATCCATTTTATTTTGTAAATTTGTAAGAATTAAAACTATAGGAATAATGAATTCGGATAAAGAAAATAAAAAGAATAACAAGGTTGAAGAGCCAAGGGTAGAATACGAAGTTCAAAAACCCAAATTTAAAGGAATAGACCCTGAAACTTTTGATTTTGATGCTGAGTTTGCAAAAGGATTAACACCTGAGCAAGCAAAAGCAGAATCGATTAGAAGAATTAGAGAATGGTGGGGGAAATAGGGATTATTTATACGCCAGAAGTAATACGATATTTAGACGATTTGGTTATAACTTTATATAAAGAAGAGTATTTTGGCTTTATAGAATCTGCAGAAGAATATGTTTCTAATATCTACTATGCTGTTTCGGAAAGAATAAATAAATTTTCTCAAAAGAAAACTCCGCATTTGATGCAATATTTAGGTTCTAATTATATTTTTTATAAATCCAATACAAGAACAACTTGGTATATCTTTTTTGAAAAAAGAAATCAAAATTACCTGATTACAGGAATTCTAAATAATTACAGTGAAGAAGTAAAAGAATTATAAAAACCAAATCCTCATAAACCAATTAAAAAGGTTATGAGGATTTTTTTATGTGATTTAGATACGAAAGACGCACTGCAGTGCGCCTCTACGATTAAGCATTAGCAACAGCAGCTTCTTTATTAATTTTATTAATCAATCCAGTTAAAACTTTTCCAGGCCCAACTTCAGTAAACAAAGTCGCGCCGTCAGCGATCATTTGCTGTACAGACTGAGTCCATTTTACAGGAGCAGTTAATTGAATGATTAAGTTCTTTTTAATTTCGGCAGCATCAGAAACTGCATTTGCTGTAACGTTTTGGTAAACTGGACAGCTTGGAGCAGAGAAAGTAGTTGCTTCAATTGCAGCTGCTAATTCTTCTCTTGCAGGTTCCATCATTGGCGAGTGAAAAGCACCTCCAACAGGTAAAATTAAAGCACGTTTTGCTCCTGCAGCTTTCATAGCTTCACAAGCTTTTTCAACAGCAGTAGTTTCTCCAGAAATTACTAATTGTCCAGGACAGTTGTAATTTGCAGCCACCACAACACCGTCGATAGAAGCGCAAACTTCTTCCACAACATTATCAGCTAAACCTAAAACAGCCGCCATTGTAGATGGAGTGATTTCGCAAGCTTTTTGCATTGCCAAAGCACGTTGAGAAACCAATTTAAGTCCATCTTCAAAAGATAAAGTCCCGTTAGCAACCAAAGCCGAAAATTCTCCTAAAGAATGTCCTGCAACCATTTCCGGTTTGAAATCCTCTAAAGTTTTTGCTAAAATAACAGAGTGTAAAAATACTGCTGGCTGTGTAACTTTAGTTTCTTTTAGTTCTTCGGCAGTGCCTTCAAACATAATATCTGTAATTCTAAAACCTAATATTTCATTGGCTTTTTCGAATAATTCTTTGGCTAAAGCCGAATTTTCATAAAGGTCTTTACCCATTCCTGTGAATTGTGCACCCTGACCCGGAAATACGTATGCTTTCATTTGTCTAATTTAATTTTTACTTCTTTTTAAAATTGAAAATTAGTTTCAATTGGAAGGCAAAAGTACTATTTTTTTATTTCGTATAATCTTTAAACATATAAATCCATGCTAATCTTGAAAATCTAAGATTAAAAGGTGTAAGCAAAGTAATGACAACAGCAATAATTGGAAGGATTCTAAGATCAAAATTCTTTTCAAAGAAAAACTGTGCAATACAATACGTTGCGATGCCTTGAGCTACAGTTAATCCGTAGTTTACGTACATAGCACCAAAGAAATAACCAGGCTCTTTTTGGAATTTATAATGGCAGTGACTGCAGTATTCGTTCATTTTTGGGAAACTGAAATTCAGAAAAATATTTTTGTCTGTAAAAACTTTTCCTTTATGACAAACAGGACATTCGTTTTTTAAAATATGAGTTAATGCGCTTGACATGATATTGTTGATTTTTGTTTATACAAAGTTAATTTAGAGTATTATAAAAGTCTTTTTAGTATCTTCGCTTATTATAGCACAATAGAGACATTTTTTGATTTAAATTTCAAAGAATAAAATCCAAATTTCAAAATGAAAAAGTATCCTATTTATAGTGTTCAGAATTTCAGCTGTAACGATATCCACCGTGATTTTTATGTCAATACTTTTAAAGAGCATCTAAAAAGTCACAGTTTTGTCGAAGAACCGCATCGGCATGATTCGTATTTGATGGTCTTTTTTACCAAAGGTTCGGGATTGCATGAAATCGATTTTGACCAATTCGAAATAAAAAGAGGAAGTTTGTTTGTGCTTCAGCCAGGACAAATGCATCATTGGAATTTGTCTGAAGATATTGAGGGATTTGTAATTATCTTTTCGCAGGAATTGTACAATTTATATTTCGGACAAAAGAAAATCAACGATTATAATTTTTATCATTCTATTCAAAACCGGCCGGAAATGGTTTTTGAAGAAAAAGAAATTCCTAAGATCCTTCCGTATTTTGATTTGCTGATTCAGGAAAATAGTCAAGAAAACAAATACCAATTAGACAAATTATTGAATTTATTGGATTGTATTCATATTGAAGTAGCCAGAAAATATGGCGAAACGTATTCGCATCAAACGCATTCATATAATATCAAAATCAATAAGTTTGAATCGCTTTTGGAAGAATATTTCAGAACCCAAAAACTGCCTTCGTTTTACGCAGAAAAACTAAATATCACGCTGAAACATTTAAACAGAATCTGCAATGAAATCCTTAAAAAAACAGCCACAGAAGTAATCACAGATCGAGTAATTCTGGAAATAAAAAGAATGCTGATCGACAAACAATTAGCCGTAAATGAAGTTGCATTCAAAGTTGGCTACGAAGATTATTCTTATTTCTCCCGATTCTTCAAAAAACAAACCGGAATGTCGCCAACAGAATTTAGAAATATAAAGTAAAAAAAAGGCTTCGACTTCGCTCAGCCTGACAGCCGTATTCTTAAAGATAACGTATGTCAGGCTGAGCGAAGTCGAAGCCCCGTTCCTAAAAGAAAAATCCTGTACTAAAAAGTACAGGATTCAATAACCAACCAATTAAATCTAAACCTGATTAGGCTTGTTTTACAAATTGTAATTCAATGTTCAAACGAACTTCTTCACCTACTAAAACACCACCTGTTTCAAGAGCTGAGTTCCAGTTTAAACCCCAATCTTTACGATTAATTTTTCCTTCTATGCTTAAACCTACTTTTGTATTTCCCCAAGGATCAGTCATGATTCCGCTAAATTCAACTGGGAATTTTACTGTTTTTGAAACACCTTTAATGTTTAAATCTCCAGTTAATTCAAATTCACCATCATTAATTTTTTTGAAAGCAGAAGATTTGAAAGTTAATTTTGGATGATTCTCAGCGTCAAAAAAATCACCACTTCTTAAATGTCCGTCACGATCAGCATTTGCAGTATCGATTGAAGCGATATCAGCAGAAAAACTGAAATCTGCATTATCAAAACTTTCTCCTTCTGTGATTGCAGAAGCCTCGTAAGTTCCAAATTTTCCTGAAACATTAGTAAACATCATATGTTTAACTTTAAAACCAATTTCTGAGTGAGTTGGGTCAATTGACCATTTTGTAGTTGCCATAATTTTATTTTTTAAATAATTAATTTAATTTTGATAGGACAAAGTTACGATGGCAGTTGTCCTTAAGCACTTAACCTAGATTAAGAAATGTGAAAGACCTAACAGGTTTTTAAAACCTGTTAGGTCTCTCGCGATTATTTTTTATTCATATAAAATGTCAATGCTCCTGATGGACATTTATTAACAGTAGAAATAATTTTTTCAGTTGTAGATTTATCTGGTGTAATCCAAGGTTTTTCTTTTGGACGAAAAACATCCGGATTGTTTTTAACACAATTAGCTGAATGGATGCATTTTCCAGATTGCCATACAATTGTTACTTCTCCGTTTGTATATTCTTTAGTGAGGTTATTTGGATTCATGGTTTAAAATTTTAAGGATGAATTTAATTTTAAAGTCAGACCAATTTTCTTATTTATAAAGTTAATCTTTCTTTTTTGAAATGAAGCAAAAAAAGAAACGATAATAATCTGATTTCCAGATTTATTATCGTTTCAAAGTACAGGTATTAATTGTTTTTTGTCTGAATTAATAATGCATCGGAATGTCCATTAATAAAAATTCAGCATCAGAGTTTGCTTTAATATTTAAAGTATCAGTTCCTGAAATCCCAACTGCATCACGAGAATTTAATTCCTGACCGTTGATAGTTACATTTCCTTTTAAAACGAAAGCATAAACCCCGTTTCCTTCTTTTTTGATTTTATACTCAGCAGTTATTCCAGCATCGAAATTTCCCATGTTAAACCAAGCGTCCTGATGAATCCAAACACCTTCATCATCTGCATTTGGAGATAAAATCTGAGACAATTTGTTATGTCTGTCTGCAACATCCAAAGTAATTTGCTGGTAACGTGGCGTAACATTTCTTTTATTTGGAAACAACCAAATCTGCAACAATTTAGTCTGCTGATCTGCATTCGGGTTAAACTCACTATGTTGAACTCCGGTTCCGGCGCTCATCACCTGAATGTCACCATTTTTGATGATTTCAGTATTTCCCATACTGTCTTTGTGAGCCAAATCACCTTCTAACGGAATCGTAATAATTTCCATATTATCGTGAGGATGCGTTCCAAATCCCATTCCCGCAGCAATTGTATCATCATTCAAAACACGAAGCGCTCCAAACTGAATTCTGTCAGGATTGTACCAGCTCGCAAAACTAAAACTGTGATAAGCATTTAACCATCCGTGATTTGCATTTCCTCTTGATTCTGCTTTGTGTAATACTATATTTTCCATGATTTTGTCCTTTCGTTATTTTTATAGTACAAAGATACGGTCGATATAATAGAAAAGCTCTTAATGTAGATTAAGTTCTTTAAGGTATTGAGTTTTTGAGGTTCTAAGAAGCTAAGTTTTTAGTGCAAACTTTCAAAGCTACAGAGGATCAAAGATTATTTTTTGCCTCAAACGCTTTTAAATAGAAGTTATTTTGTTTTTGTTCCTTTCAATTCGGTCAGTTCTCTTTTTAGAAGCTCAATTATTTCGTTTTTAAGATCGATAATTTCGAGCCTCGCATCGGCTAATTCTTTATAATTGGTATTTGTTTCTGTATTGTTTGCTTTTAGCATAGATCCTTCACCGGTTAAAAGCCAGTTTGCATCAATTTCATTATATCTTTTCAGCAAATTTTGTATTGGTGTTATTCCTGCATTTGTTCTCTTTTTACAGATTTCTGTAATAAGAGAGGTACTGACATTTAATTCGTTAGCGAAATTTTTTGGGTTTTCAATAATTTTTTCCGCTAGCAAATACTTGTAAGTGTCTAAAAATCTGGTAGTTATGTCGTTCATCAAAAAAAAATTACAGATTTTTGTATTTTGTAAGCGATTTTTTACAGAATTCTGTATATATTTGCAGAATTATTTATGGACACAAAGATAAACTTTTTGTTATGACAATCGAACAAATTAAAGAAAAAACACTCTACGGTGATTATACTTTGCTTGGTCAGGTTATGGGAATTAATGCGCCTGCCGCAAAAATGAGATTCTTTCGTGGAGATGAAATTGCAAAAAAAGCTTTGCTTAAAATAATTGCAAATCGAGAAGCATTAATTAAAGAATTTCAAAAGAAACAAAACAGTTTGCATTAAAGTAAAGCCGCAAACTGTAAGGAAAAATGAAGATCATTAATAAATGAAATAAAAAAATATGCGATGGAAAAGAGTAACACGAAAATTTACAAAACTTTTGATTCTTATATTTTAGAAGCACTGTTTTTAAAATATGGTGTATCAAAATATTATATACGCCAAAGTATAAGTGGAACTGTAAAAGGGATAACACCTGATCATATAAAAAAAGATTACGACACGATGGAGAAAATCCGTAAAGACATCGTTACGATGCTTATAGAAAAAACACTTTAGATTAAACAAAACCAAAGAAATCTACCAAGATTATTGTTAAATAATGCCCAGCCCCAAAGCTAAATTTTAAAAGCTATTTTTCTCGTATGAGCTCTGGATTAAGTACCTGCTTATTTCATCATTATAAGCGTGAAAGATTCAATAAACGTCTTTTATAAACCTTAAATAATACCACAATTACTCAATCTATATACGAATACCCGAAAGGGTATTCACTTCCTATGCCTTGTAATTCTGTTGTTTTTTAGCAGTAAGCAAGGTGTATTTTTTAAAATAATTAATTTAATTAAACAATGAAAACAAATCTATTTTCTATATGGCTTGTGTGTTTGGCCGTATTATTTTCAGTAAACATTCACGCCCAGATGACTATTGGCGGAAAAAAAGAACCCGAGGCTTTTTCAGTTCTCGAACTTCTTAATAAGGGAGGACTTCGACTGCCTCAAATGACAACTACAGAGCGTGATGCTTTTGCAGTAAGAAATAACGATAAAGGTAACGGACTTATTATTTACAATAAAACAACAGGTTGTGTGGAATATTGGAATGCTTCGCGCTGGGTGTCTTTATGTGATGATACTGCAGGTGATAATTTGGGAAACCATACTGCGACTCAAGATTTAGCAATGAGCGGTAAAAATATTACAGGAGCAAAGGATATTACGGGTACAGGACTTCTAACTACAAATACGGCTACTATTACTCAAGGTGCTGATGGGAAGGCTGCTGTAAAAGGAGCAGTAGCTACCTCTTCAGATAAAGACGGTAATCTTATATGGGTGAAATCAGAAGATGTTGGGGCAAAAGTATATAATTCTGTTGCAGTTGCTCCTGGGGCAAGTTATACTTTTACTTTAGATAGTGATCCTACTTATGCTAATTATATGATAACGAGTGGTAATGCCTGTGGTATTTCTATGATGTTAAATATTGGTACCTATTATGATAGTATGGCTTTTTTGGGAGGTTCTGGAGGGGCTGGTGTTTATACAGCAACAAATCAAGATGCTTATTCTAAAAAATGGAAATTTACGGCTACAACGTTAGGTTGTCAAGATGGAGCAAATAGTACGGAATATAATGTTACAGTAGCAAAAGCTGGTAATAAAATAACGATTACTAATAACGGTAATGTTAATAAGGTTTATAATATAAGACAAAAAGTTTAAAATTTTTAAATTAAAATCAGAAACAGCTATAAGACACTTTTTTATAGCTGTTTTTTTTATGTAGTAACAAAAAGCGGCGTGTGCAATCGTAAATGTTTATAATAATTCGTTGCATAATTTAATGAATTTTTGAAATTGTTCATGTACAATTCTCGGTTTTTGAAATAACTTTTTATAAGTTAATTCTGTAATAATAAAATCATGTCAGTGTTATTATTCCTTGTTCTTAGGAATGATAGGATTTTTTGTTGTGCATATAAAAAAATGAATTATTTAATTCTAATCAATTTCCCTTTCCCAACCACTTCATCAAGATAATTTGCAGAAGAACTTTTTTTATCATGCATAAAAAAAGGAATCGTATCTTTTTCGATTTGATCTTTTTGAATACTGATAATCAAATCCATGTTGATGAAATTATCTAACAATATTACATTGCCATAAGAAAATTTTCCTTTTGGCATATACTTACTGTCAAAAACAAAAACACTATCCTTAAAAGTAATTTTATCTTTTAGGATATACACATTGTCTTCTTCAATCAAATAATTGTAGCGGCCAGTAAGCTTATCTGTTTTTTGGTTGAAGCTGATAGAAAATAAGGTTATTAGTAAAGCAAAATATTTCATAATGGATTAACTGTATTGATTCATAAACTGCTGCACAACGATATCTGTGTTTTCATGGCGTTTTTTCCTTTCTAAAACAATTGGCGGAGCAGCTCTTTCTAAACAATCTTTTACGGCACAAGTTTCGCAAGTTACACCAACAATTCGTTTTACCAAAGGTTTTCCGTCAATGAGCTTGAATTTCTTTTTCATCGTTGGGTTAATTAAAATTCCAACCGAAATACTTCGGATAGTATCATGCAAAAAAGGATCTTTTGTGGCAGATGAAAAAACTAAATATTCGTTTCCGCTATTGGCATAACTTGAAATTTGGGCATCAAAAAAATGAGGTTTATTTTGTTTGATGGCTTCATCTATCGTTTTAATCGAAACCCATCTTCTGCAATAATGTTCGTTGGTTTCGTTGGCATGCGGTTCCTGCTGGTGCGTAATGTGTAATTCTTTGTTTATCTGATAAAAATCAGAGCCAATTTTATGCGATAATCGTAAGAAGAATAAGTTTTTCAGCTGAAAATCTTTCGGCAATAAATTCGTCAATCGCTGATAAAACGATTCAGGCGAAACCTCAAAACTTTCAATTAACTGAACAAATTCTTCCGGTTTTGGATTTTCATTTTCCAGGAAATTATTGATTTTGTCTACCACTAATTTTCTCGGCAATAATAAAGAGCCGGCAAAATAAGAAGCGTAAAAATTATTCAGAACCTGATCGAAATTTTCAAACTTAATCCACGTGAAAGTAAGAAGGCGATCTGAAATTTTTAAATAATTATAGGCTATTTCTTTGGCTAAAATAAAAGCTTTCTGCGGAGCATCAATTTCGGTTGAAAGCAGTAAAGTTTTGCTTTTCGGAACATAAATCGAACGCAAATCGTCTAAAGCTTCCTGATCTGTAAAAGCAATTTCTTCAATTTTATATTCGTATTCTTCTTTTAGAATATCTTCTAATTCTTCAATACTAATTTTAGAATCCAGATTAATCTGAAATGATTTCGAAAACGAAATTACTTTTTCTTCTAAATCTTCAAAATAATTACTGTGCGCTTCCTGATACGAACGTAAAGCCGCCAAAAAGAAACTTTCACGGCTTAAATTATAATGCTGTGCAATTTCTATTATTGTACTAATAAACGCATTGACTTTGGCAGGAGCATTTGCAATAATATCTATTAAATCAGCTTCCTGAATCCCGAAAAGCTCTAGCGGAATCTCTTTTAAAATTCCGGATTTCAGGATTTCGCCAATCGGAGCAAGGTTGTTATCAAGTTTTAAAGACACCATTTGGTCGTAAGTCACGTCCAAATGCTTGCACAAAAGCAAAATCTTATCCGCTTTGGGGTATTTTTTTCCTTTTTCAATCTCGTTTAAATACGATTTTGAAAGATTGGTCAGTTTGGCCAAACCAAAAAGAGACAAGTTTTTTTGCGTACGAACTTGTTTCATTTTTAGCCCAAAAATCAGCTTTATATAGTCTTTTTCGATATCCATAATCCAAATGTAAGTAATCTAAAAATAATCGCCAAAAAAATATTTTTAAAATTTAGCGAACGTTCGCTTGTTTTGTAAAAAAGTTTTTTCTAATATTGTGGTGTAGAAATTATTATGTATCAGATTGTTATTGTTCAAATGCCATTAAGGGTCGTAATTAAAAAGTGAATTAAACACATAGAAACATAGATTTTAATTTTAAATAAAAGATAAAAGAAAAACTAGTTTTCACACATAGTCCCGATAGCTATCGGGATGTATTAATGCAAGTGAAACGCCTTTTTTAAGTTCAGTAATTCTATGTTTTTATGTGTTAAAATAAATAGCACCCAATGAGTTTAGTTACTAATAAAAATAAAAACCACAGCTATGAAAAACCAATTAGAAATCACTGAAATGGCTATAGAATTCCTGGCCGACAAGAAGCTTGCTTATCCAAAAATCTGGACAGAAGAAGCCACTGCGTTTATGATCGAATTGCACAAAAAATTCGAATCGCAAAGAAAATTACTGCTTTTACAGAGAGAACAGAAACAAGTCACTTTTGATCAGGGAATTATGCCGGTTTTTATTCCGGAAACCAAAAGCATCAGAGAAAGTAATTGGACAGCTGGAGAAATTCCCAAAGATTTATTGGATCGAAGAGTTGAAATTACTGGACCGGTTGACCGAAAAATGATCATCAATGCTTTGAATTCGGGTGCAAAAACTTTTATGGCCGATTTTGAAGATAGCACTTCGCCAACCTGGCAAAACCTGATGGATGGACAAATGAACCTGATAGATGCTGTTAACAAAACCATCACGTTTACTGATTTGATAAAGCAGAAATCGTATCACTTAAATGAAAAAATAGCAACGCTGATTGTTCGTCCAAGAGGTTTGCATCTTCCCGAAAAACATGTTTTAATTGAAGGAAATGAAGTTTCGGGTTCTTTGGTAGATTTTGGATTATATGTTTTTCATAATCATAAAAGACTTTTAGAAAACAATTCCGGGCCGTATTTCTACATTCCGAAATTAGAACATTATCTGGAAGCAAGATGGTGGAATAACGTAATTGATTTTACAGAAGATTATCTAAATCTTAAACGAGGAACCATAAAAGTGACGGTTTTAATTGAAACCATAACGGCAAGTTTTCAGTTGGACGAAATCATTTACGAATTAAAAGAACATATCGTTGGCTTAAACTGCGGGCGCTGGGATTATATTTTTTCTTACATTAAAAAGTTTAGAAAAAATCCAAAATTCATCGTTCCGGATCGTGATCAGGTAAATATGACTTCGCCTTTTATGAATGCGTATTCAAATCTGGTAATTCAGAGATGCCATAAAAGAGGAATTCATGCGATCGGCGGAATGGCTGCGCAAATTCCAATTCGAAATAATGAAGAAGCCAATGCCATCGCTTTCGCGAAAGTAAAAACCGATAAAGAGCGTGAAGTTCGAAACGGTCACGATGGAACCTGGGTAGCGCATCCGGATTTAGTAGCAATAGCAAAAGAGATTTTTGATAAAGGAATGCCAACTCCAAATCAGATTCATATTAAAAGAGAACATCGTAGAATTACAGAAGCCGATTTGATTGAACCGCCAATTGGGCTGATTACAGAAAACGGAGTTAGAAAAAACATCAATGTTGCCGTTTTGTACCTGGCTTCATGGCTAAACGGACAAGGCGCGGCTGCTTTGCATAATTTGATGGAAGATGCAGCAACGGCTGAAATTTCAAGATCGCAATTGTGGCAATGGCTTCAGAATAAAGTGATTTTGGATAACGGACGAAAATTAGATTTGGCTTATTATCATGAATTGGCTTTAGATGAATTTAGAAAAATCAAAGAAGAATTAGGAGAAGAAAATCACGAAAAACAGCAGTTTCCATTAGCCGAAAAATTGCTGGAAAGATTGGTTGTAAATCTGCATTTTGTTGATTTCCTTACGATTCCGTGCTACAAATATTTGTAATTTATTTAAACACATAGAAACATAGGTTTTAATTTTCTATTGAAAAAAGGGAAAAGAAAAAACTAGTTTTCACACATAGATAGCTATGTGTATTTATGTAAGTGAAACGCCTTTAACTACAAAGGATGACTATGTTTCTATGTGTTTAAAATTAAATTCAAAGAAAAAAAGTCACAGTTAAAAACTGAACACTAAAAAACAAACCACTTTAACTTAAACTATACTTATGAAAACAACAGAAGACAGAATTCAGGAATTGATTAACGATTGGATTACGAACCCAAGATGGAAAGGTGTTGAACGCCCTTACACTGCGAGCGAAGTAGTGACACTTCAGGGATCGTATAAAATTGAGCATTCTATTGCGAAAATGGGTGCCGAAAAATTATGGAGAAAGTTAAAAAGTCAGGATTATGTTGCGGGTTTGGGAGCGTTGACTGGAAATCAGGCGATTCAGGAAGTCGATGCAGGTTTAGAAGCGATTTATTTAAGCGGATGGCAGGTTGCTGCTGATGCAAACTTAGCGGGAGAAATGTATCCTGACCAATCGCTTTATCCTGTAAACAGCGTTCCGATGGTGGTAAAAAAGATCAACAACGCCTTATTGCGTGCCGATCAGATTCAGACTGTAAATAATATTGAAGATAAAAAAGATTATTTAGTGCCAATTGTAGCCGATGCCGAAGCGGGTTTTGGCGGAAATTTAAATGCTTTCGAATTAATGAAATCGATGATTGAAGCGGGAGCTTCCGGAGTTCATTTTGAAGATCAATTAAGTTCTGCTAAAAAGTGCGGACACTTGGGCGGAAAAGTTTTGGTTCCAACACAAGAAGCGATTAATAAATTGATTGCAGCTAGATTGGCTTCAGATGTTATGGGCGTTTCAACTTTAATCGTAGCGAGAACAGATGCCGATGCAGCAAATTTATTGACTAGTGACGCAGATCCAAGAGACAGGAAATTTTTAACAGGAGAAAAAACGAGCGAAGGTTTCTTTTATGTAAAAAACGGAATCGAGCAGGGAATCGCAAGAGGTCTTAGCTACGCGCCGTATGCCGATTTAATCTGGATGGAAACGAGTAATCCTGATTTAGATTATGCGAGAAAATTTGCAAAAGCCATGAAAAAAGAATTTCCAGATAAAATGCTGGCGTATAATTGTTCTCCGTCTTTCAATTGGGCAGCAAAATTATCAGTTGCCGAAATGGAAACGTTTAGAGAAGATTTAGCTGCAATGGGATATAGTTTTCAATTTATCACTTTGGCAGGATTCCATGCTTTAAACACAAGTATGTTTGAGTTATCTAAAGCGTATAAAGAACGCGGAATGGCTGGTTATTCTGAATTACAAGAGCGAGAATTCTCTTTACAGAAAAACGGATTCAGAGCAGTAAAACACCAAGCCTTTGTAGGAACTTCTTATTTCGACGCCATTCAAAATACGGTAATGCTTGGAAAATCAGCCATAACAGCAATGGAACATTCTACTGAGGTTGAGCAATTTTAATTTTTTTTCCTGCCACGAATTCACGAATTTTTATTCTCAAAGATTATAAAAAAATAATTTGTGAATTCGTGGCGGAAAATTTTACTTTTTCAAAAGCCTTGCTTTCATTTTACTGAAAAATTCCGGTGTTACACCAATGAAAGAAGCGATTTGTTTTTGAGGAACTTTGTGAACTAATGTTCCGTATTTTTTAGTGAATTTTTCGAAACGTTCTTCTGCGGGTAAACTCAAGTTGTCCATTAATCTTTGCTGATTCGCAACTAAAGAGTTTTCAATCAGAATTCTAAAAAAACGTTCCAGTTTCGGAATTTCAAGATACAATTGTTCCTGATTTTCTTTAGATAACGAAACAACTTCGGCTTCTTCGAGAACTTCAATAAAAAGCTGTCCTGGTTTTTGCGAAAAATAACTGTACATATCGCTCATCCACCAGCCTTCGCAAGCAAAAGAAAGAACGTGTTCAACAATATTATCGTTGATATTGAAACTTCTTAAAATTCCTGAGTTTACAAAATAAGAATGTTTGCAAACTTCGCCGGCATTTAATAAAAGCGTTTTGGCTTTGTAAGTGTTCGTTTCCAATTTAGATAAAAAAAGCGCCTGTTCTTCTGGTGTCAGAGAAACGTGTTTGGCAATATTTTCGAGAATTAATGCCATTATTTTTTATCGTCTATTAAAGTAAATGAAGTTGCTTTGAATCTGTTTCCTTTTATTTCTCCCGTAACTAAAGCTTTACTGATTGCATTGCAGAAACCTTTTTCGGCATGAGCATCTCCATGTTCGTCAATTTTTGTTCCGTCAACGAAATAGCTTTTTCCGTCAATACGAACGGCTAGATCGCAGCTTTTGCCTTTCATTCCGAATTGACATTCTCCGCATGAAGCTTCAACAATAGTTGGTTTGTCAAATTTCTTTTTGTCTTGTGCCTGAACAGCGATTCCAATAAAAAGGAAAGTTGCTAATAATATATTTTTCATAGTTAAGAATTTACAGTTATTAATTTTGCCGTTTCTTTCGCACGTTCAGTTATTTCGTTTATTGGAGTTGAAAGCGTATCATAACTTAAAACAACTCCCATTCTTCGGTAAGGTCTTGAAGTTGGTTTTCCAAAAATTCTAAAATCCGTTTTTGCTAAAGCTGCTACGTTTTCGATTCCAGTAAAAGTTGGATTTGCAGAATCTTCTGATGCTAAAATTACAGCGCTTGCTCCGGCTTTTTCTAAAGTGATTTCGAAAATTGGAAGACTTAAAATGGCTCTTAAATGCAACTCAAATTCGTTGAAATTCTGTGTTCCTGCCAAAGTTACCATTCCGGTATCATGTGGACGTGGAGAAAGTTCTGAGAAATAAACGCCCTCTTTAGTTAAGAAAAACTCAACACCAAAAAGTCCGGCGCCGCCAAGAGCTTCGGTAATTTTTTCAGCCATATCCTGCGCTTCATATAAATCTTTTTCTGAAACTAAAGCCGGCTGCCAGCTTTCCTGATAATCGCCACGTTCTTGTCTGTGACCAATTGGAGCGCAGAATAAAGTCGGGTTATTATTTTGAGTAATCGTTAAAAGTGTAATTTCTGAATGGAAATCGACAAAAGCTTCTACAATGACTTCAATAACGTCGCCACGAGAACCTGCAACGGCATATTGCCACGCTTTTTCAATATCACTTTCTGTTTTGATTGTCGATTGTCCTTTTCCTGATGAAGACATTAATGGTTTTACCACGCAAGGAATTCCAACTTCTTTAACGGCTTTTTGTAATTCTTCTGCTGAGGTTGCATATTGATATTTTGCTGTTTTTAGGCCTAATTCTTTCGAAGCTAAATCACGAATGGCTTTACGATTCATAGTAAAGTTTGCCGCTTTCGCTGAAGGAACAACGGTGATTCCTTGTTTTTCGTAATCGTAAAAACGTTCGGTGCGAATGGCTTCTATTTCAGGAACTATAAAGTCAGGTTTATGTTTGGCTACGATTCTGTCAAGCGCTTCGCCGTCAAGCATGTTAATGACTTCAAAATCGTGTGCGACTTGCATGGCTGGTGCATTTTCGTAACTGTCAACTGCGATTATGGTTTGTCCGATTCGTTGTGCGGCAATGACAAATTCTTTGCCTAATTCGCCTGAACCTAGGAGTAGTATTTTCATTTTGGAGTGTTGTAAATAATGGAGTAGTAAAAGTAGGAAAAAATGTTTTTAACCGCAAAGTTCTATTCGTATGTATTGACGTAGAGGCGCACTGCAGTGCGTCTACACAATCTTGGTTTAACCGCAAAGTTCACAAAGGATTTACGCAAAGAACGCTAAGTTTTGATAATAAGAAAGAAGACAAAGATTCGCAAAGTAATTTTTCCACAATCTTGTCATTTCGACGAAGGAGAAATCTCCACGAGAAACTCTACAAAGATTGGCTTATTGAAAACGGAGCTACTTGCGAAGATTTCTCCTTCGTCGAAATGACAAGATTGTGAGAAATTAGAATTCAAATTAATATAGTTAGTTTTTCTGTGTCGAAATACTTTGCGTAGACGCACTGCAGTGCGTCTCTACAATCTGTACGGATATATTATGTGTTTGTTGAAAATGTTTTGTTGCTGGATGTTATGTAATTTTCAATTATCGATATAGATTATCGTAGAGGCGCACTGCAGTGCGTCTACGCATTCTTGGTTTAACCGCAAAGCTCACAAAGGATTTACGCAAAGAATGCAAAGTTTTGATAATAAGAAAGAAGACAAAGATTCGCAAAGTAATTTTCACAATCTTGTCATTTCGACGAAGGAGAAATCTCCATGAGAAACTCTACAAAGATTGGCTTATTGAAAATGGAGTTACTTGCGAAGATTTCTCCTTCGTCGAAATGACAAGATTATGGAAATGCATAGATTATTTAACCGCAAAGAACGCAATCCCGATAGTTATCGGGAACGCGAAGAACGCAAAGTTATATTTTTATATAAAAAAAGTTCGCAAAGATTTTAAAATAATCTTTGCGAACCTTGCGTATTCCTTTGCGCTCCTTGCGGTTAAACTCTTTTAATGAAAATGATCTTCTTCAATCTCAAATTCAGCATCTTTTTCCCAAATTTCCATTTCGCAGGGTTTGCAGTTGAATTTTAGTTTATACTCCAATTCTCCCTGTTTCAATACTAATGGTTCTTTTACCTTAACACCTACAATATCTTTTTGGTGTATCGGACATTTTTTCAATTCGTATTTGATGCAATATTTGGTTGTCATTACGCGGGATTTTCCTGGATCCCATTGTAATTCAAATGCTTTTTCGATTTCGGTAACACCGTGGCGTTCATAGAATTTACGAGCCGTTTTGTTTGAAACGTTGTACATGAAATCCAGTTTAGTTTCCGGATACGGATGTGACGTTTTTACCAATTGGTGTTCTTCACGAACGTAATTTGCCAGACGAATTTCTGATAATTGTTCGAAAACATTTCTTCTCATTTCATTGATTTTTGAAATAGGAAGGAACCAGTTTTCAGAGAACATTACACTAATTTCATCGGCGCTGTAAGGTGTAAAACCTGTTTTTGCCAATTGAACCTTGATGTTTTCTTCGATCGATTCGCCAGTTTTAGTTTGTTCTTTCGGATGCTCTAATTTTACTGTACTTACATTTCCGTCTTCGTCGGTTGCGATTAATTCAAAACCGTTTTCGTTTTCGGTAAGCAATAAAGTTGTTCCGATTTTACGGATTGCACTGTCTTCTCTCTCCACAATTTTGATGAAAGCAGCGTCGTTATTTCTGTATATGAAAGTTCCGTCTTTGATTTCTTTTAAAACGTTTGGATATACTTTTCCGTTTTCGGCTTTGTTTACGTAGATTCCATCGGCTTCGTTATTTTCGTTTATGAAGCAAAGTCCATCACCGTTGTTTAATAATTCACCGTTTTCGATTTCGTAAGCTCCGCCAACAGTTCTAATTAATTTACCAATATATTGTCCTTTTGATTTTGGACTTTCCCAAGAACCAATCGAGCTGTGTCTTTCGTTTACGAAATAATCGGTATAACCACGATTGAAAGTTCTGCTTAAAGTAGAATCAAAAGTATACGTACATTTTCCAGAAGAAGCTTTAATGTATTTATCACTTCCTTCTAAAAAGCTGTCTAATTTTTGACGTAAATAAGAAACGTTGTTTTTCACGTAAGCGACGTCTTTTAATCGTCCTTCAATTTTAAAAGAAACGATTCCGGCTTCGATCAGATTCGGGATTTGATCTGAAACGTCTAAATCTTTAATCGAAAGTAAGTGACTGTTTCTGATTAAAGTTTCTCCGTTTCCGTCAATTAAGTTATAAGGTAAACGGCAGTTTTGTGCGCAAGAACCACGGTTCGCACTGCGTTCTCCGTTTGCCACACTCATATAACAGTTTCCGCTGAATGATACGCAAAGTGCTCCCGTTACGAAGAATTCTAACTCAACATCAGCGTAATCGTAGATTTCTTTAATTTGATGCAGGTTCAATTCACGCGCTAAAACCACACGTTTGATACCAGCATCTTTAAGGAATTTTATTTTTTCTTTGTCACGATTATTAGCTTGTGTACTGGCGTGAAGTACGATAGGAGGCAAGTCCATTTCCATAATCGCCATATCCTGAATAATCAAGGCATCGACACCAATATCGTATAATTCCCAGATCATCGCGCGACAAGTTTCTAATTCGTTGTCGTACAAAATAGTATTGATAACGACAAAAACCTGAGCATTAAATAAGTGTGCATATTTTACAAGTTCAGCAACATCTTCGATTGAATTGTTGGCGTTTGAACGTGCGCCAAATTGCGGTGCACCAATATACACAGCATCGGCACCACTATTTATGGCTGCGATTCCTCCAATTAAATCTCTGGCAGGAGCTAATATTTCGATTTTCTTCTTCATTTCTAAAACTTTAGACTTTTGTGGTATTCCCGAAAAAAAGTGTGCAAAGGTCTAATAAATTATTTGAGTTTGCTAGTGATGAAGCGATTTTTTTGAATTTGTTAACTTAATATGGAATAATGATAAACGAGATTTTTAATCTAATGCAAAAGAATATCCTGCTGTAAATCCTCCGAAAGATTGCTGAGAAGTTAGATTTCCATAAAAAGAAAATCCAATTTCTATATTATTTTTTGGACCTACTGCAAGTCCAAAACCGATTGGAATATGTGCTACTACACCATTTTTTTTCTCATTAACACAGTTTGTATAGGTTTCAAAAGAGCCTATAGAAGCTCCAATACCTGTTTCTACAAAAGGAGCAACCCAAGGAATAGGAGCACAAAGACGAACTTTTGTTCCAAGAAAAAAAGCATTAGTTTCTACTTTGTAACCTTCTGGGTTTTTAATTTTATCTTCATCTGTTGAGGTAAAAATAGCTCCTGCGTATGGCCTTACGCTAAACCATTTCGTTATACCTACTACATATTCTCCTTGTGTATAAAAACCAAAGCCATCTATTACTTCTGGATTTTCTTCTTTATAATGTGATGTACTTGATCCAAAACCTATTGAAGCTTTGATAAATTTGCCCGTAGTTTGAGCTTTCGAATGAGATGAAAATAATACTGTAAAAATAATAGCAATAAAATAGCGTAGAGTTAATGTCATAATTTTTGGTTTATTTAAATGGTGCGGCGAATGTAAGATTTATTTTGATTTTTTTATAACAAAAAAACCGCCCGATCCGAAGACCAAGACGGTTTTAAAAAAAGCATGAACAAATCGATTAGTTTGCTCTCATTTTTATTTGCGATAAGGTATTTTGAATACCGTTTAATTGTTTTGAAACAACGAAAACCTGACTGTGTTCTAAATGGTTCTCTTCGAGTGCCATTTTGTATTTTTCAATTGCGGCTTCTTCTCCTGTAATACAGGCATTGATAATGGCTTCTGTATCTCCTCCGGTAAAAGAAGATTTAATATCAATCCAGGTTCTGTGTAATGCTCCCAACGGTCCGCCGCCAGAAGTATCAGTTGATTTTCCCAGTTTGTTGATTTCGTCTTGTAATTCTACAATATATAGAGCTCTTTCGCGCGCGTATTCAAGGAAATCAGTTTTCATTGCAGGGTTTTCTACATGTTCGGCTGCATTTGTATATCCTAGTTTTCCATCTTCAAGAATTGAAATTAATCCTTCTAAAGTTTTAACGGTTTCTTGTGTGGTTTCATCTGTATGTATCATGACTAATAGTTTTTAAATTAATACATTACAAAGTTGGCGATTTCTAAAATGTTATGTTTTATAGGATTATGAGCTGAGTTTTATAATATTGTAGAATGGGAATTTTGAAACTTACATTTTTTTGTTTTACGCAGATTTAGCAGATTTTGGCAGATTTTTCTTTTTTGAAAACGAAAGTTTTGCGTGAGGGATAGGAACGGCATCCTTGTGGTGGGGTTCACCACAAAAGATATAGTGGATAGCCTCCCGATAGCTATCGGGATGGAGACACGCCCATAAAAAAACAGCTTAAAGTATAAAAGTGATGAAACTTTTGAACCTTAAGCCGTTTTTAATAAAACTTAGAATGTTTTTATGCAGTCAAAGCTTCTTTGATTCTGCGTAATGCTTCTTTTAAAATATCGTTGCTTGTTGCGTAAGAGAAACGAATACAATTTGGATTTCCGAAAGCATCTCCGGTTACTGTTGCTACGTTTGCCTCAGCTAAAAGATACATAGAAACATCGTTTGCATCTTTGATTTCGTGCCCTTTTAAAGTTTTTCCGAAGAAAGAAGAAACGTCTGGGAATACGTAGAATGCACCTTCTGGAACGTTGATTTTAATTCCCGGAATTTCTTTTAATAATCCAACTACTAAATCTCTACGACCGTGGAAAGCCTGAACCATTTCGTTTAATACTTTTGGATCAGCATCTACTGCAGTGATTGTAGCCCTTTGTGCCACAGAGTTTGCTCCAGATGTTACTTGTCCCTGAATTTTGGTACACGCTTTTGCGATAAATTCAGGAGCTCCAATGTAACCAATTCTGTATCCTGTCATGGCAAATGCTTTTGCCACTCCGTTTACAGTGATTGTTTTTTCTAACATTCCACGAATTGAACCGATACTGCAGAAAGTTCCTGAGAAATTAATGTGCTCATAAATTTCGTCTGCAACTACGTAAATATTTGGATGTTTTTCTAAAACTTTAGCCAATGCTGTTAATTCTTCTCTGCTGTAAACAGACCCAGATGGGTTACATGGAGAAGAGAACCACATCATTTTTGTTTTTGGTGTGATGGCTGCTTCTAATTGTTCCGGAGTAATTTTGAAATCAGTATCTACAGAAGTTGGCACTTCAACCGGAACTCCGCCAGAAAGTTTTACGATTTCGAAATAAGAAACCCAGTATGGTGCTGGTAAAATAACCTCGTCACCATCGTTTAACATTACTTGCGCAATGTTGTATAAAGATTGTTTTGCTCCTGTAGAAACTACAATTTGTGATGGTTTGTAATCTAAATCATTGTCTCTTTTGAATTTTCTGCAGATAGCTTCTTTTAAATCCTGATATCCATCAACTGGAGAATATGTGCTGTAATTATCATCGATTGCTTTTTTAGCGGCTTCTTTAATAAAGTCTGGTGTATTGAAATCCGGTTCACCTAAACTTAAACTGATAATGTCTTTTCCTTGTGCTTTTAATTCTCTTGCCAAAGCGGCCATTGCTAATGTCTGCGAAGTTGCAAGGTTGTTGATTCTGTCCGAAAGAATATGATTCATTATAAAATTTTTGAATGTCCTTAATTTGCTGCGCTTACTAAGGAAGGTTAATTATTAATAGATTTTTTTTAGTTTTTAGACTGATAATTGTGGTTTCATACCCAAATCTCGTAAATGTTTAAAGTGAGCAATAACAGCACTTCTCATTGTTTTATATTCATAATACGGTAAGTTGCATTCTTTTGCTGTTTCCTTTACGATTTGTGCAATTTTACCATAATGAATGTGACTAATATTTGGGAAAATATGATGTTCAATTTGGTGATTTAATCCGCCAGTGTACCAGTTTACGATTGCGTTTTTTGGTGCAAAATTAGTTGTCGTATATAATTGGTGTACGGCCCATGTATTATCCATTTCTCCTAATTCGTTTGGAGAAGGATTTGTAGTATGATCTACAACGTGAGCCAACTGGAATACAATACTCAAAATTAATCCGGCTGTATAATGCATTGCAAAAAATCCTATTAGAACTTTCCACCACGTAATTCCAATTAAAATAGGCAGCACAATCCATATTGATACATAAATCATTTTAGTGATGATTAATGTTGTCCAAAGAATTTTAGGATTTTTTGGTTCACCATACGATAGTTTTCTCTTAAGGTAATTACGCATTTGCTTAAAATCGGTTGTTAAAGCCCAATTGAAAGTTAATAATCCGTATAAGAAAACTGAATAATAATGCTGAAAACGATGAAAACTATACCATTGAGCATGTTCTGTAAAACGAATAATTCTTCCTGCATCCAGATCTTCATCATGTCCGGGAATATTGGTGTAAGTATGATGAAGTACATTATGCTGTACCTGCCAGTTATAAACATTTCCGGCAAGAACATAAATTGTTCCGCCCATAAATTTATTGATCCAGCTTTTATTTGAATATGAACCGTGATTTCCATCGTGCATTACGTTCATTCCAACTCCGGCCATTCCAACTCCCATCACTACAGAAAGTAACAGCATTAGCCAAAAAGGCATATCAAGAGTAAGAATTAAAAAATAGGGAGTCAGGAAAACTGCAAACAGAATAACAGCTTTTAAATGTAATTTCCAATTTCCGGTTTTCTGAATATTATTCTCTTTGAAATAATTGTTTACCCGAGAATTAAGTGTTCTGAAAAACTTCAGATTGTCTTGCCTTGCAAAAGTTGGAGCGGTGTTATTCATAATTAATTTAAATAGTTTTCAAAGGTAATTATTATAAATTTTCAATTTGCAAAATTGAGTTAAATATTTCAATCGTAAAGTAGTACTTTTGTTAAAAATTTACAGCAATGGATGAGATATTGAAATATTTTCCCAATTTGACGGAACTTCAAATAGAACAATTTCAAAAATTAGACTTTTTATACCACGATTGGAACGAGAAAATTAATGTTATTTCGCGTAAAGACATTGATTCATTATATACAAAACACATTTTGCATTCTCTTGGAATTGCAAAAATTATGAAATTTGAACCTGGCACAACTGTTTTGGATGTAGGAACAGGAGGTGGTTTTCCCGGAATTCCGCTGGCGATTCTTTTTCCTGAAACGCGTTTTTATTTAATTGATGTTATTGCCAAAAAAATAAGAGTAGTTCAGGGTGTGGTTGATGCATTGGAATTAAAAAATGTAAAAGCAGAACAAAAACGTGCCGAATTGGTAAAAGGGGATTTTGATTTTATTGTAAGCCGAGCTGTAACCAATATGCCAGATTTTGTTTCCTGGATTAAAGATAAAATCAAAAAACAGCATAAACATACTTTAAAGAACGGAATTCTATATTTAAAAGGCGGGGATCTAGCCGAAGAATTAAAAGATTTTCCAAATGCGACTTTATACGATTTGGCAGAAATATTTGAGGATGAATTTTTTGAAACGAAAAAAGTAGTTCATCTCCCTTTAAAATTTAAACCTTAATTGATTATAAATAAATAACCCGAAAAGAAATTCTTTCCGGGTTATTTTTTGAATTAATAGTTTTGCTATTAAGATGCCTTTCTTGAAAAATCTAAAAAAGGATTTGCTTTTATGTCTAAATTGTCGATAAAATTGTGAATGGCATTTTCCGAAGCTTCAATGCTATATTTGAATTCTGCATCAAAGAAAAATTCTCTGGATACAACAGGTTCATTTGAGGAATCGTATACTGCTTCATCTGTTTCATCAAGATTATCGTAGCTGTATTGACAAGGATACAATCGAATTAATTGTGTAATAGTATCTTGAAACCATTTGTCAAACACTCTCTTTTTTGGTGTTATATGACGGGCAAGTAATATTAATCCAATCAATTCGCTTTGTAGTAAATAAGATCCTTTTCGATATCTTACATCAACCATTCTTACATTCATAAGAGCTATCCATAATGCTCCATTAACACATCCATTGGCAGGTATGTCAAGATCGCAGTCAAATAATAATGGGTTTGTCTGTTCACGATCGTTAATTGAACACCAAAGTGCTTCAATTCGTTTTTGCGTGTCATTTGTAAATTGCGTATAACCTGTAAAACGCCAGTAAACCCATTCTAATAAAGCTGCTGTCAATCCTATAGAAGCTTTATGATTGATTTGCATTAATACATTTTCTAAAGCTTCGTTTCCTTCAAGAGGGTCTAAAAACTCGTCTATTTTCTTTTTTGTCCATTTAAAGTCGATTGGGTGTCCAATACTTTTTGACTCTGAAATTACTTTAGGTACATTGTTTAAATTTCTCATATTTTTTCTATTATTTTTCTTGTATGTATTGTAACTTTTTTACAAAGGCAAATTTATAGTCATGAGTTTTTCCAGAGAGGAACAAGAAGTTTTAAAAATAGTAGAATATGTTTTTTTGGTAATGTATGTTGTTGATAATTAAATACATAAGAAAAGTACTACAATTTTATTAATACAAGAATTGTTAGTATGTAATCCATATATTGCTATTATTTGCCGAATCATAAGATTATGAGTTGTTTATGTGTTTGTGATTACGGTAACAAAAAGAAAAAGCCGGAATTTCAAAATGAAATTCCGGCTTTTATATTATTATAAAAATCTAAATTCTAAAAATTAGATTATCCTAAGAAAGGGTATCTGTAATCTTCTGGAGTCACAAAAGTTTCTTTAATAGTTCTTGGAGAAGCCCAACGCAATAAGTTTAATGCAGAACCCGCTTTATCGTTAGTTCCAGAAGCTCTTGCTCCACCAAACGGCTGCATACCTACAACTGCTCCGGTTGGTTTGTCATTGATATAGAAGTTACCGGCAGAGTTTTGCAATTTAGTTGTAGCCACTTCAATAGCATAACGATCCTTGCTAAATACAGCTCCTGTTAAAGCGTACTCAGAAGTAGTATCTACTAATTCAAGAGTTTCTTCCCATTTAGCATCTTCGTAAACATAAATAGTGATAACTGGTCCGAACAACTCAGTTTCCATTGTAGTATATTTAGGGTTGGTAGTTACAATAACCGTTGGCTCAATAAAGTATCCAACCGATTTATCGTAATTTCCTCCAACAATAATTTCAGCATCAGCATCTTTTTTAGCCTGATCAATATAACTAGCTAATTTATCAAAAGAACCTTCGTGGATAACTGCTGTAATAAAGTTTCCGAAATCTTCCGGAGAACCCATTTTCATCGATTTCACGTCAGCAATTAATTGTTCTTTTACAGCTGGCCATAAGCTTTGTGGAATATAAGCTCTTGAAGCAGCAGAACATTTTTGTCCTTGGAATTCAAAAGCTCCACGAGTAATTCCGGTAACAACTTGTTTTACGTTTGCACTTGGGTGAGCGATGATAAAATCTTTTCCTCCAGTTTCACCAACAATTCTTGGGTACGTTTTATAATTGTGAATGTTTGCACCAATTTTAGCCCAGATATCTTTAAATACGTGAGTTGAACCTGTAAAGTGAACACCAGCAAAATCACGGCTTGCTAAAACAGTATCAGTAATCATTAAAGCATCTCCGAAAACCACGTTGATAACGCCGTCTGGAACTCCAGCTTCTTTGAAAACATCAATAATAATTTTTGCAGAAAATACCTGACTGTCACTTGGTTTCCAAACAACAACGTTACCCATCATAGCAGCACTTGCTGGAAGGTTTGCAGCGATAGCAGTAAAGTTGAATGGAGTAATAGCGTAAACAAAACCTTCTAATGGTCTGTATTCTACACGGTTCCAAACAGAAGAATCTGATTTTGGCTGATCGTTGTAGATTTGAGTCATAAACTCAACATTGTATCTTAAGAAGTCGATTAATTCGCAAGAAGAATCGATTTCTGCCTGATGAATATTTTTAGACTGTCCAATCATGGTTGCAGCGTTGATACGAGCTCTGTATGGTCCAGCGATAAGTTCAGCAGCTTTTAAGAAAATAGCAGCACGCTGTTCCCATGCCATGTTTGCCCATTTTTTTCTTGCTTCAAGTGCAGTAGCAATCGCTTTTTCGATATGTTGTTTTTCAGCTAAATGATACTTTCCAACTACGTGTTTGTGATCATGAGGAGCTGTAATATTTCTTGTATTTCCAGTTTTGATTTCTTCACTTCCAATATATAAAGGAACATCGATCTGAGAGTTCCACATTGTAGTGTAAGCTGCCTGAACAGCTGCTTTTTCTGGTGAGTTCGGTGCATAGCTTTTTACAGGCTCGTTTACCGCTTTTGGTACATGAAAGAATCCTTTTAACATGGGATAAATTATTTTAAAATTTACGAATTGTTTAATTTTTTACAAAAGTACAAATGATAATTTGATTATATCACAATACAATATTAAAAAGTTGTAATTTAATAAACTAATTACACGAAGTTGTAAAACAGGTCTTGGTATAAAGCTTTAAATTTGAGCTACTTCTGAAAAGAATGCTTTAACTGTACTACTATGAAAATACCACTTTTAGCTTTTAACGACAAAGGTATTTACTGCCAGCAGGCAGATGTTTATCTTGATCCGTGGCGTCCTGTAAAGAACGCTATCATCACACATGGACATTCGGATCACGCTCGCTGGGGACATCAAAATTATATTACACACCATACCAATATTCCCATAATTCGTCATCGCTTGGGTGAAATAAATGTAACAGGGAAAGAATGGGGAGAAACTTTCGTCATCAATAATGTAAAATTTTCCCTTCATCCTGCCGGACATATTATTGGAAGTTCACAAATTCGGGTAGAACATAAAGGAGAAGTGTGGGTTTTTACAGGAGATTATAAAACGGAAGATGACGGAATTTCAACGCCGTATGAAGTCGTAAAATGCGACACTTTTATAACCGAATGCACGTTTGGATTACCTGCTTTTAACTGGACACCACAAGCCGAAGTGATTTCGGAAATCAATAATTGGTGGGCAGAAAATAAAGCAGAAGGAAGAACATCAATTCTTTTTGGATATTCTTTAGGAAAAGCGCAAAGACTTTTAAAATACTTAGATACCGATATTGGGAAAATATATACGCACGGCGCGATCGAAAATATGACAAATGTTCTTCGTCCTATGGTTTATTTTCCACCAACCGAATTAATAACCAGAGAAACCAAAAGAGAAGCACTTTTAGGAAATATAGTTCTCGCTCCGCCAAGCGCACACGGTAGTATCTGGATAAGAAAAATGACACCCTTTGTAACCGGAGCAGCAAGCGGATGGATGGCTTTTCGTGGCGCACGACGCAGACGTGCCATCGACAAAGGTTTTGTATTAAGCGATCACTGTGACTGGCATTCTTTATTAGAAAGTATTAAAGCAACTGGCGCAGAGCGAGTAATTTGCACGCACGGTTATACCGATATTTTTGCCAAATATTTAAGAGAATTAGGTTACGATGCCAGAACCGAAAAAACACAATACGAAGGCGAAACTGCCGAAATGGAAAAAGCTGAACTGGATCAGGAAGCACCTATTGTTTCTGAAAATTAATCATCTGAAATAATTAAACACATAGAAACATAGATTAAATTAAAATAAAAAAAAATAGGAGAAAAAACTAGTTTTTACACATAGCTATGTTTATTTAAAAAAAGTGAAACGCCTTTAACTACAAAGAAAATCTATGTCTCTATTTGTTTAAAAATTATACGCAACGAGTTTTAAAATAGTATAATGTAAATGAAAAATTTCGCCCAACTCATAAAAACACTTGACAGTTCCAATAAAACGAATGTAAAAGTCGATGCGCTGACGACGTATTTTAAAAATGCCTCGCCGGAAGATAAAGTATGGACAATTGCGATTCTTTCGCACCGTCGTCCGCCGAGACCTGTAAATACAACTTTATTAAGACTTTGGGCAAACGAATTGGCGAATATTCCGTTATGGCTTTTTGAAGAAAGTTACCATATTGTAGGCGATTTGGCTGAAACTATTGCATTAATTATTCCAACAACAAACGAACATTCTGATAAAAGTTTAACCGAATTTCTTCAGGAAATTATTTCTTTAAAAAGAAAAACCGATTCTGAGAAAAAAGAATATTTACAGCAAAACTGGATGGCGCTTAATTATTATGAGCGTTTTGTTTTTACCAAATTAATCACAGGAAGTTTTAGAATCGGCGTAAGCCAAAAACTTATGACAAGAGCTTTATCAAAAGCAGAAAATGTAGATGAAGATGCGCTGGCTTATAAATTAATGGGAAATTGGAATCCGAATACGATTACGTTTCAGGAATTGATTCTGGATGAAAAAAGTTCCGATTATTTATCTAAACCTTACCCATTTTATTTGGCGTATCCAATTGAAGGCGAAATCGAAGACTTAGGAAATCCCGAAGATTGGTCCATCGAACATAAATGGGACGGAATTCGTTCGCAGACCATTATTCGTGACAATGAAATTTACGTTTGGTCAAGAGGCGAGGAGCTGGTTAGCGATAAATATCCGGAGTTTCAGTCTTTCGCAGAAATTATTCCAAACGGAACTGTAATTGATGCCGAAATTTTGGCTTTTCCCGATAATCAAATTGGCACCTTTAATGATTTGCAGGCCAGAATTGGACGAAAAACCATATCGGCAAATCTCTTAGAAAAAGTTCCCGTAATTCTAAAAGCATACGATATTTTAGAATGGGAAGGAAAAGATATTCGAAATCTTCCGTATATAGAAAGAAGAAAATTACTAGAAGATTTGTACAATGAAATTAAAGACTTAACAACCTCATTCCGACTTTCAGAAAGAATTTCTTTAACTTCATGGGAAGATGTGACAAAAGAAAGGGAACGCGCCCGTGAAATGAGAAGCGAAGGCTTAATGCTGAAACGCAATACTTCGCCCTATCAGGTTGGAAGAAAAAAAGGCGATTGGTGGAAATGGAAAATCGAACCTTTAGTAATTGATGCCGTTCTTACTTACGCAATGCGCGGACACGGAAGACGCTCGAATTTGTTTACCGATTATACTTTTGCGCTTTGGCAAAACAATGAAAACGGCGAAAAAGAACTCGTCACTTTCGCGAAAGCCTATTCCGGTTTAACCGATGCCGAATTCAGAAAAGTCGACGATTTTATAAAGAAGAATACTTTAGAACGCTTTGGTCCTGTTCGAAGCGTAACGCCAAAATTAGTTTTTGAAATTGGTTTTGAAGGAATTTCACTTTCAAAAAGACATAAAAGCGGAATTGCAACAAGATTTCCAAGAATTTTGAGATGGCGACAAGACAAAAAAATAGAAGAAGCCAATTCTATTGAAGATTTAAAGAATATGATTTCGTAATAGATTGAAAAAATATTTAACACATAGAAACATAGGTTTTAATGCGAAAAAAAAGAGTTTAGAAAAAATCTAGATTTTAACACATAGCTATGTTTATTTATGCAAGTGAAACGCCTTTATGCGGTTCAAAAAACTATGTTTCTATGTGTTTAAGTTAATTATGCGATAAGTCAAAATATTATAAATGAATAGGGACGAATTATATCTATTAGCCGAAAATTGGTTCAAAAGTCAGGGTTGGAAATCTTTTCCTTTCCAGACGCAAACCTGGACGACTTTTCTGCAAGGAAAAAACGGTTTATTAAACGCTCCAACCGGAAGCGGAAAAACCTATGCTTTGTGGTTTCCTGTAGTTCTCGATTACATCAAAAAAAATCCCGATTATAAAAGCAAGCACAAACCCGGATTAAAAGCAATCTGGATTACGCCCTTACGAGCGCTTTCTGTAGAAATAAAACAAGCCGCAGAACGAATTATTACCGATTTAAATTTGCCGTTAACCGTTGGAATTCGGTCTGGAGATACTTCGCAAAGCGAAAGAGCGAAGCAGAAAAACAAAATGCCCGATCTTTTAATTACAACGCCCGAAAGTTTACAGCTTTTGTTAGCATCAAAACAATACGAAAAAACGTTTGCGAATTGTGGTGCAATCGTAGTTGATGAATGGCACGAATTAATGGGAACCAAACGCGGTGTGCAAATGGAATTGGCACTTTCGCGATTAAAAACAATTGCGCCAAAAATGCGAATCTGGGGAATTTCTGCTACGATTGGGAATCTCGAATTGGCACAGGAAGTTTTGTTGGGTCATGATACGGAAGCCTATAAAAACTCGGTTTTGATAAAAGCCCACATCAATAAAAAAATAAAAATAGAATCCATTCTACCTGAAAAAATGGAAACCTATCCGTGGCGCGGACACATGGGTTTACATTTGATTGATGAGGTTGCAAAAATCATCCGAAGAAGTAAAACAACTTTGATTTTTACCAATGTACGTTCGGCTTGCGAGATTTGGTTTCAGGCGATTTTAGATAAATATCCTGAATTTGCCGGAGAAATGGCCATGCATCACGGAAGTATAAGCAGAGAAACCCGTTTGTGGGTTGAAGATGCCATTAGAAACGAAGAATTAAAAGTCGTAGTCTGTACTTCGAGTTTAGATCTAGGTGTTGATTTTGCACCTGTTGAAACCATTATCCAGGTTGGCGGACCAAAAGGTGTCGCGAGATTTCTGCAAAGAGCAGGACGAAGCGGACACCAGCCGGGAAAAGAAAGTATGATTTATTTTCTCGCCACACACGCAATGGAATTGATAGAAGCTTCGGCATTAAAAAAAGCAGTTGCCAAAACCGTTGTCGAAGATCGAATGCCATATCTAAACAGCTGGGATGTTTTGGTTCAATATTTAAATACGCTAGCAGTTTCTGACGGATTTTTTCCAGATGAAATTTTTGAAGAAGTAAAAACAACTTTCTGTTATCAAAATATAACCAAAGAAAACTGGAATTGGATTTTAAATTTCATTACAAACGGAAGCCAGAGTTTACAAGCTTACGACGAATTTAAAAAAGTAGAAATCGAAGAAGATGGACGTTATAAAATCAACAGCCGATTCATTGCCATGCATCACAGAATGCAAATGGGAACTATTGTAGGCGATGCTGTTTTAAACGTAAAATTTCTTGGCGGAGGATTTATAGGAACTGTCGAAGAATGGTTTGCTTCAAAATTACAAAGAGGAGACGTTTTTACTTTTGCCGGAAGACGACTTGAATTGTTTCAGATAAAAAACATGCAGGTTTTGGTTCGAAAAGCCGATCCTAAAAAAACAGCGAGAGTTGTGAGCTGGATGGGAGGCCGAATGACTTTATCAGCACAAATGAGTGAATTGCTTCGGGAAGAATTATATACGGCAAACACAGATAATTTAACTCCTGAATTAAAAGCTTTAAAACCTATTTTTGACAGACAGCGAAAAGAAAGTATTGTACCCAATAACAATGAATTCTTAATCGAAACGTTTAAAACACGAGAAGGTTATCATGCTATTTTTTATCCGTTTGAAGGTCGTTATGTTCATGAAGCAATGGCGAGTTTAATTTCGTATCGAATTAGTTTGCTGTCGCCAATCACATTTTCTCTGGCGTATAATGATTACGGATTTGAACTGCTTTCTGATCAGGAAATTGATATGGAATCGGTTTTTGATAATAATTTATTCACGACAGAATATGTGCATCATGATTTACAGAAAAGTTTAAATTCAACCGAAATGGCGCGCCGAAAATTCAGGGATATTGCCGTAATCGCCGGTTTGGTTTTTACCGGAATGCCCGGAAAACCCGTTAAAACAAAACATTTACAAAGCGGTTCGCAATTGCTTTTTGAAGTTTTTAGAGATTACGAACCCGATAATTTACTTTTGCAGCAGGCTTTTATCGAAACCTTTGAACATCAGTTGGAAGAAGGCCGTTTGATTCAGGCAATGGAAAGAATTAACAGTCAAAATATTGTCTGGAAACAATGCAAAAAACCAACGCCGTTTAGTTTCCCTATAATTACAGATCGTTTGCGAGAGAAAATTTCAAGCGAAACTTTGCAGGAAAGAATTAAAAAAATGACGGCAAGTTATATGAAATAAAAAATATGAATATCAATATCAACAATCAAAATTTTGTTTTACATCAATCCGGTGCTGCTTTTTGGGAAGAAAAGAAAATCCTCTTTATTTCTGATTTGCACTTGGGAAAAATTGCGCATTTCAGAAAACACGGAATGGCGATTCCTGAAAAAGCAGTTCTGGAAAATTTTACCCGATTAAATGAAGTATTACATTTATTTGATGCTGAAACTATTATTTTCCTCGGAGATTTATTTCACAGTAAAATTAATAACGAATGGAATTTTTTCTCCGATTGGACTAAAACCGTTTCGCAGCAGATTATTTTAGTTGAAGGCAATCACGACATCATCTCAAAGAAAAACTATGCCGATTTAAATATCGAAATCTACGAAGAATTAATTATTGATGATTTTCTTTTAACTCATCACCCAACAACAAGAGAAAACTTTTTTAATTTATGCGGGCACATTCATCCTGGTATAAAATTAAAAGGTTTAGGAAAACAGTTTTTGAGTTTATCGTGCTTTTTTAGAAAACCGCATCAAATGATTTTTCCTTCTTTTGGAGAATTTACAGGCAATTTTTATTTATTTCCCGAAGAAAATGACAAAGTTTACGCTATTACTAACGATGAGGTAATCGAAATAAAACGTTGATTAGTTTAATGCGAAAGGAGCACACATTCTAAAAGTAGGCACAATTACTTTGAATGTTTTAGTTGTTGTGAAATTGATCATATTAAAATGACCTTTCATAGCACCATAAGGAGATGATAATAAACAGCCAGAGCTGTAAGTATGGTTTTCGCCTGGTTTTAAAACCGGTTTTTTACCAATAACACCTTCGCCGTCAACAATATCTAAGTCATTTAAAGAATCGAAAATCTCCCAGTGGCGAGAAGTTAATTGTACAGAATCTTTACTATGATTTTCGATTGTAACTACATAACTAAAAGCAAAATGAATCTTGTAGTTTTTGAAGTAAGTGCCTTCAAAACTAGTTAAAACTGATATTTTTATGCCTCGAGTAATTTGAGAAACCATACTAACCTAGTAAATCTGTGTGTTATAGGTACAAAGCTACGAAAAAAAACTAGGAAACCTAAAACCTTAACAATGTTTTAATTAACTATATTTATGGAGTTTGCGTTGCCTTTTCCAATCACTCTTTGATAACGATCTACACTTTCTTTGTAATAAACTAAAATCGTATACTCATTTTCTGTCTGATAAAAATTACCGTCAATCGCATTTTCATAGTCAATATTTCCCTTTTTATCTGCAACTGTATATTGAAAATTAGTAAATCCCTGTTTGATCATAACAGCCTTTTCAAAAACAGCTTTATCCGTATTGTAATCCATTTTATATTCTGGCGAAAGGCTGTAATTATTGAACATACCGGTAATATAAATATCTTTATTAAGTCTGAAAGCCGGTGCCGAAAGAGTAAAATAAACCCAGGCATAATCGGCCTCAATGCTGTTGTCTGAACCATTTATGTTTTTTACAACAAAATTTCCGTTTACGTCATCATAGTTGGTATAAATCTGGTTTCCTCTTGCAGCATTGGTATACAAATACGCATTGTAAATATCGCTGTTAGAACCAATTCTTCCCACATTATTATTGGCGGCACGAATGTCTTTATTTTCAAAATATAAAAATTCATTTCCGCCCCAAAACTGAGTCTCTCCGTCATATTTATAAACCAGTTGATTTCCAATTGTGTATTGCGGAGGAATATTTTTAATCGCAGTATTAAAATTTCCGTTTTGCAATAAAAGCACTTTTACATTTTGTGTTGGCGTCTGAAACGTAATATCGTTTGAAGCAATTGTAAAATCCAGATTTTGTTTATAATCAATATTGCTGAGGTTTCGGGTTCTTCTTACCTGTGCGGCAACCGTACAATGTTCTTCATAAACAATAAACTTTCTCGAGAAAACTACTTCTTTATCTTCATTTAAAATTTTCAAAATATAATTTCCTGATAATCTAATTTGATTCACGAATTGATTTGGAAAAGAAAGTCGGTAATGCGAATATATTTGCAGTGTATTAAAAGAATTAGAATAATCCATAATTCGCTGTCCGTCAAAGCCTCTCAGATAATCCGTTTTAGGAATATCTGTTGGTTTCCAGTTATAATCGCAATGTGTGATTTCAAAATAATAATTGGCCTCGTTACCAAATAAATCATCAAATTGGAATTCAAATGAATCGCCTAATGGAAATATAGGAACAACATTGTTGCCATTCTGAACAAAAGTTACGGTTTTGATATTATATGGAGGAACTACTTCTGTTTGTATTTCCTGGGCTTTCGCCGAAGTAAAAATAAAAAGCGCAATTAAGCTTTGATATAAAAATTTTGGCATCTTATTACGTTGTAAGATTGTAAATATAAGAATTTTATTAAACGTAATAAGATGCCATTTATTGGATCGGGCAATTTTAAGAATTCAGAATGTATTCTAAATTGGCTTCGATTTCATCATTGATATAACTTTCTTCTAAAAGCGAATCTGATAAAAGCTTTTTGTTTTCCTGTAGTTTGATGATTTTTTCTTCTACCGTATTTTTAGAAATAAAACGAATTACGTTGACTTTGTTCATTTGTCCAATTCGGTGCGCTCGTCCAACTCCCTGTTTTTCAGCAAAAGGATTCCACCACGGGTCTAGAAATAAAACGTAAGAAGCTTTGGTAATATTCAAACCAACACCTCCGGCTTTTAGCGAAATAAAAAATAATAAAGGTTCTTCTTTTTCCTGAAATAATTTTACTTCTTGTTCTCTTTTACTTGCAGGCGTTTCGCCTGTAATTTCACAATAGGTTATTTTGTTTTCTTTGCACCAATCTGTATAAAAATTCAGGTTGGTAACAAACGAACTGAAAATGATTACTTTCTGTTTTGCTTTTACTAAATTTTCCAGATAATTAGTAACCGCAATATATTTTCCCGAATCAATTTCAGATTCCTGATCGACCATTTTTGGGTGATTACTCAATTGTCTTAACTTCATCAGCGTATTAATAATGCTGATTTTGTCCGGACCTGTGCCATCAGTTTTTAAAAGGAAATTACGAGCTTTTGATTTTTCCTGTTCGTATAATTTTTCCTGTTCAGGATCCATATCACAATAATAAATCTGCTCAGATAATTCTGGTAAATCTTTTAAAACCTGTTCTTTAGTTCGTCTTAAAATATAAGGCTGAACGAGATTTTTCAATTCAGATAAAACATCTTCGTTCTGTTTTTTCTCAATTGGATTTTTAAAATTGTCAACAAAAAAATTATAACTGCCCAAAATATCAGGATTTATAAACTGCATCTGCGACCATAAATCGTCAAGTGAGTTTTCGATTGGCGTACCGCTCAGTGCAATTTTATGTCCTGTACTTATTTTATTTATGGCTTTAAAAATCTTAGAATTTTTATTTTTAATATATTGACTTTCATCCAAAATTAAATAGCGAAAATCATACTTCTCTAAAATTGAAATATCACGATGAATGATGCTGTAACTAGTAAAAATCAAATCTGTTGTGGCTAATCTTGCGGCTAATTGTTTTCTATCATTACCTACATATTGCATTCTCGAAAAATGCGGCGTGAATTTTCCAGCTTCATTAAACCAGTTAAAAACCAATGAAGAAGGTAAAACAATTAAAGCTTTTAGCGGTTCTCTTTCAATCGTGGTTTCGTTGGCAAATAAATCAAAATTGGTGGTTTTAGTTGTGAACCCTAATTGTTCCTGAACGGCAACCAAAACTGCCAGAGTCTGTAATGTTTTTCCAAGTCCCATATCATCGGCCAGACAAGCGCCAAGATTGGAGTTGAAATGTCCTAAGAGCCATTTTACGCCATCGATCTGATAAGGTCTTAAAGTTGCTTTTAATAAATCAGAAGATGTGTATTTAACTTGGGCTGTTACTTCGTCTTTGATTTCCGGAATGGCATCCAAAGCCGTAAAATTGCTTTTGCGTAAAAGCAAAGTTTTTCCTTCTGTTTTTGACAGTTTTGCCAGAGAACCATATTTACTGAACCATTCCAGCGGAATTAAAAAATAGTTTCCGTCAGGCAATGCAAAAAGCCTTTCCTTACTTTTTATATTTGGAATAATTTCGCTGAAATTGATTTTATAATTGCCAACAGTAATAATAATTTTAATGTCAAACCAATCTCCGTTTACATCTTTCGAAGCCGAAATAGTGTGATTTGAAGTAATGATTTCTTTGCTTTCGAGTTTTAAGTTTTGAATGTCAAAACCTAAGCTTTTCAGTTTTTCTTTATTATCAATTATTAACTGAATATTGATATAAGGATCAGAACTTTCGGCTTCAGAATTCAATCCGAATAACTCATTTTTGATTTTTACTAAGCCAATTTCGAGTAATTTATCTGTATAGAAATTTTCATCTGTATTACGTTTGAATTGAATTATTTTCGGTTCATTGGCAATACTGAAATCTACAAACGAATGTGTTTTTTTCGTTTTACTCGCATCAAATGAATAGCCGTTGTAATTAAAATAAAGATTAAGATAATAACAGTTTTTAAAGAAATCATAAACCGGTTGAATAGTACAGGAAATCAGTTTGTCGCGAAGTTCAATTTCGAAACCCGTAGCTTCAATATCAATTTTTTTAGCGATTTCCGGAATAAAACTTTTGAAATAATCATCGACTAATTTTGATGGGATTTCGATGGATTTTTTCTTCAAAAAAGGCATTAGTTTTTTAGCATTAAGCTCTTTTAACTGACCTAATTTTTTATTGATAATTAACCAGCCCGGTTCATCTAAAAGAATATCCACAGTGCTGTCCATTGGGAGGAAAGCTTTTTCGTTTTCTTTTAACGAAAGGGCATAAGTAATTCCTTCTGCGTGTTTGTCAAACTGAATCTGCGGCTCAAAATAAAGCGGTTTTATATTTACTTTTGAACGGTAAAAATCTTTTTCTGGTCCGAGATTTAAAGACAAAGGGAATTGTTCTTTTACAATTAAATCGTAAAAAGAACTTAAATGAAATTTTAAATGCTGACGAATGGCAAATTCAATTTTTGAATCTTTTTGTAAATCAGCAATAGTTTTAGCCGATTTGATTTTGGCGCTGAATTTCTTGAAAATAAATTCAGGTTTTAAAGATTCACAAGCCGTTAGAATTTTTTTGGTATTCGAATCTAAATCGTCATAAACAATTCCGAAGCTTTCAATTATGCCCAGAGTTGCTTTTTTGTCTAAATACTTGATTTCATCAGTATCCTCAACGATGTAAGAAGTTGGAATATGAGCATTAAGATTTTTGTCAAAACTGATGTCAAAACAGAACTGAAATGATTTTGTAGGTTCCAAGGTTTAGGGATTTGGTTGGCTTATAATTTAGAATAGGGCAAAAAAATAAAAGAGTTTTCAAAATATCAATAATTTGAAAACTCTTTTTTAATGAACTTATATCATTGTATGGAGAAAAATTAGTTTTCCTGTTTAAAACAAAGAGGAATAATTTCTCCTTTTGCCAAACAGTATTTTTCTACCAATTCTGGTGCGATTTTGTTAGTATAATCTTCTTCAATAACAATAAAACCAATGCTTCTTAATTTGTCAAAATAATCGCGTCCATAAATACGAACATGATCGTACTGGCCAAATATTCTCGCACGTTCTTTTTGGTCTGTAATCGAATCGTCTGCAAAAGTAACATCACGGTTTAAATCTTGTGGAATTTGTAAAATAGCCATTCCGCCCGGTTTTAAAACACGGTGTAATTCCTGCATTGCTTTTGTGTCATCCGGAATATGTTCTAAAACGTGATTACATAAAATCACATCATATTCGTTGTCTTTGAAAGGCAGATTACAAATATCTGCTTTTACATCGGCCAAAGGCGAAAATAAATCGGTTGTTGTGTAATCAAGATTTTTCTGTTTGCGGAATCTTTTATAAAAAGCCTGTTCCGGCGCAAAGTGTAATACTTTTTTCGGAGCTGTAAAAAAATCAGTCTGATCGTTTAGATACAGCCAAAGTAAACGGTGTCTTTCTAACGAAAGTGTACTTGGCGAAAGCACATTATTACGCTGCTTTCCGTATCCGTAAGGTAAAAATGATTTAAAGCTTCTGCCATCAATAGGATCAGTAAATTTATCTCCTTTTAATGAGAATGCTAAAATTGGCCGCGCCACATAACTCAAACGAATTAATAAAGGGCGGGGAATAGTATTTAAAACTAATTTGAAAAGTTTTTTCACAGTTAAATAAATTTGAACACGAATTTCACAAATTGACACTAATTATAGTTGCGGTGAAATTTCACGAACTTTGATTTGGGTTATAATATTATTCTTTTGTATTTGAGGCTATCTTCTCCAAAATTCACTAATAAACCTAGTTTATTCTTAGATGCAGCCAAATAATTTAATGTTTGCTTGATCTCACTTGTTGTTAATGTCGCAATTGCTTTTAGTTCTAAAATAATTTCATCGAAAATAACAAAATCTGCAAAATAGTAACTTGGTAATATGATATCTTTATAAGTAATATTATATCTTAATTCTCTATTGTACGGAATCTCATTTCGTTGAAATTCATATTCTAAAGCATCTCCATAAACCTTTTCACTATGTCCTTTTCCTAAAATTTTATGGACTTCCATACAAATTCCAATAATTTTATAGGATTCATCCCTTAAATATAATTCACTCATCATTTAATCATTCATTTTAGTGTAATTTTTACGGTAACACAAATCCGTGCAAATTCGTGAAATCCGTGTTATAATACAAGCGGCACTTTTCTGAATTCGTCTTCTTCATTGCTTTCGATTCCTAAAGCTTTGTAGATGTATTGGAAAGTCGATAATAATTCCGGTTTTCCATCAACTAAAGCTACGTCATGTTCGAAATGTGCGCTAGGTTTTCCGTCTGCTGTTGTGATTGTCCAGCCGTCTTTGTGTTGTTTGATATTACGTGTTCCCATATTGATCATAGGTTCAATAGCAACTACCATTCCTTCAACGAAAAGTTTTCCGCGTCCGCGTTTTCCGTAGTTTGGCATTTCCGGTTCTTCGTGCATTTTTTGTCCAACACCGTGTCCAACCAATTCACGAACAACACCGTAACCGTGAGCTTCAGTATATTTTTGAATCGCATTTCCAACATCTTCAACGCGATTTCCTGCTTTAAATTCTCTAATTCCAACGTAAAGAGATTCTTTAGTTACCTGTAAAAGTTTTTTAACTTCCGGTGCAACTTCTCCAATTTCGAAACTGTAAGCATGATCTCCGTGGTATCCATTTTTAAAAGCACCGCAATCTACAGAAATTACATCACCGCTTTGTAAAGGAATATTATTCGGAATTCCGTGTACCACCTGAGAATTCGGACTCATGCAAAGTGAATTCGGGAAACCGTATAATCCTAAGAAACTAGGAACTGCACCGTGATCACGTATGAATTCTTCGGCTAATTTATCTAGATATAATGTAGTAACTCCTTCTTTAATTTCAGAAGCAATCATTCCTAATGTTTTTGAAACGATCAAAGCACTTTCGCGCATTAATTCGATTTCTTCTCTGGTTTTTTGGATGATCATATTTTTCAGATTTTCAGTTGGCAAAAGTACAATTTTTAATTAAAATTTTTGGAGTTATTTTTTTTCGCCACGAATTCACGAATTATCTCAAAACAAAATTTAAAAAAAAGAAGATTACACAAATAAAGTATTTGTTTTTAAATAAAATTCGTGAATTCTTGGCTATTTTATAAGTAGCGTAAAATAAGTTTCTCGTAAAAAAGCCTTAAATTAGTAGTAAAAATATGTAAAATCATGAAAACTATTATAGATCAGGATATATCTAAAGTAAAGGCTTTGCGACGAATGCAGCGAACCGCTTTGGGACTTTTAGGATTTGCGGTATTACTTTTTATAATTGCTATTTATTTTAAAATTCCCATTTTACAGGCGTTTAGCGAAGCGGCAATGGTTGGCGGAATTGCCGATTGGTTTGCCGTTGTGGCTCTGTTTCGTCATCCGCTGGGAATCCCGATTTGGCACACAGCTATTATTCCGACTAAGAAAAATGAAATTGGAGAAAACCTTGGAAATTTTGTTTCAGAAGAATTCCTCAATAGGGAAAAACTGGAAATTAAACTTGACGAATTTAATTTTGCCACAAAAGCTTCAGATTGGCTTTCTCAGGAAGAAAATGCAGATAAGATTGCTTCTGTTGTTTCGGTGAATATTATTCCGGGAATTTTAAAAGCGATAAAAGATGAAGATATCAAAAGATTTATTCAGGTTCAGTTTAAAGAAAAACTAGAAGGAATAAATTTTGGAAATTGGGTTGCAGTGGCTTTAGAACCTTTACAGAAAGGGGATTTAAAAAATCAAATGCTGACGAATCTTCTGGAAGTGATGAGCAGCGAATTAACTAATAATAAAGATTTAATCAGGCAGAAAGTAAAAGCGTCGACCCCGTTTTTAAGTTTCGGACTTGCGGATAAAAGTATTACAGAAGGCGTTTTTAATGGTTTGCAGGATTTTTTAAATGAAGCCAAAAAACCTGAAAGCGCTGTGCGTTTAAAAATTGATGAATACATTTTCAATTTTCTGGAAAAAGTAAAAAATTCGGAAGAAATGAGAGTTAAAATCAACGATATGATTTTAGGTTTTGTTGGGAAAAAAGAAGTTCAGGATTATATCAATGGAATTTGGGATGAAATAAAACTTTCGATAACCAATGATTTAGACAAAGGTGATAATTCTTCGATTAAAAATAGTATTTCAAGCCTTATCCAGACTTTTGGAAACGGAATCAAAGAAGATTCAATTATGATTGACAAAATCAATAATTTCATTAAAAACGATTTGTTATCGGTTCTTCTAAATAATAAAAAAGTAATTGGAGATTTAATATCATCAACCGTAAAAAGCTGGGACGGAAAAGAAGTTTCGGAAAAACTGGAATTAGAAATAGGAAAAGATCTTCAATACATCAGAATCAACGGAACTTTAGTTGGCGGTGTTATTGGACTTGTGATTTATGGTGTTGAGCAGTTGTATCATTTTTTTATTATTTGATATTTAATTGTTGAAACGTATGTCAGGCTGAGCGAAGTCGAAGCCCGCGATCTTTACTGCACGTGCCTTCGACTTCGCTCAGGCTGGCACCAAAAATGCTTAAAAACAAAAAGGGACTAATTTTAAAATTAGTCCCTTTTTTATATAAAAAATTATTTTTTATAGTAACGAATGACAAGTCATAGCGTTTGGCTGCTGCACTCCCATTAATTCTAAAATTGTTGGAGCAATATCACCTAAAACACCATCCTGAATATTTTTCAATTGTTTGTCAACCAAAATAATCGGCACTGGATTTGTTGTGTGCGCCGTATTTGGGCTTCCATCAGGATTAATCATTGTTTCGCAGTTTCCGTGGTCAGCAATAACGATTGTAGTGTAATCATTTGCAAGAGCGGCTTCGATTACTTTTTTCGCGCAAGCGTCAACAGCTTCACAAGCTTTAATAGCAGCTTCCATGATTCCGGTGTGACCCACCATGTCTCCGTTTGCGAAATTTAAACAAACAAAATCAACTTCGCCTTTGTTCAATTCAGGAACAAGAGCATCTGCTAATTCATAAGCACTCATTTCAGGCTGTAAATCGTAAGTTGCTACTTTTGGAGAATTTCTCAGGATTCTTGATTCGCCTTCAAAAGGAGTTTCTCTACCACCTGAGAAGAAGAATGTTACGTGTGGATATTTTTCAGTTTCAGCAATACGGATTTGTTTTTTACCTGCTTTTTCTAAAACTTCACCAAGAGTTTCTGTGATATTATCTTTGTTGTAAACTACTTTTACGTTTTGATACGTTTCGTCATAGTTTGTAAGCGTTACATAATATAAGTTTAACTTATGCATGTTTTGCTCGTGGAAATCCTGCTGAGAAAGCGCCTCAGTAAGTTCGCGTCCTCTGTCTGTTCTAAAGTTGAAGAAAATAACAACATCACCTTCTACAATAGTTGCAAGGGGTTTTGCATTTTCATCTACTATAACAACTGGTTCGATAAACTCATCAGTAACATCTTTTTCATAGCTTTCTAAAACACTTGAAACCGGATTTGTTGATGGAGTTCCAACACCGTTTACAACAAGATCATAAGCTAATTTTACACGTTCCCAACGTTTATCACGATCCATTGCGTAGTAACGACCTACAATAGAAGCAATTTTTACAGGAGTATCTTTAATGTAATCTTGTAAATCATGAATGTATTTTGCCCCCGATTTAGGATCAACGTCACGTCCGTCTGTAAAAGCGTGAACATAAACCTGATCTAAACCATATTCCTGCGAAGCGTCGATTAATCCGCGAAGGTGTGAAGTATGAGAATGAACACCTCCATCCGAAACTAATCCTAAAAAGTGTACTTTTTTATTGTTGTCTTTTGCATAAGTAAAAGCGTCAATAAGAACTTGTTCTTTTGCAAGAGTTTTATGGGCTACAGCTAAATTAATTTTTGCTAAATCCTGATAAACAATTCTTCCGGCACCAAGATTCATGTGTCCAACCTCACTATTTCCCATTTGGCCTTCTGGTAAACCAACGTTTAATCCGTCGGTACGCAGCTGTGCGCTTGGGTAATTTTTGTAAAGACTATTTATAAATGGAACATTTGCATTGTCTATTGCAGATACTTTAGGGTCAGGAGATTTTCCCCAACCATCTAAAATCATAAGGATAACTTTTTTGTTCATTACATTTTTGTTTTCTACAAAGATAAGGCATTTCTAAAATTTGAAGAGAAAGCTTTATGACATTTATGTTTAATAAAACGAAGTGTAACAAAAAATATTAAATTAATTATATTACTCTTTATTTTTTAAAATTTATTCACGCTAAGCTCTTTTTCGAATCTTATTTTTGACAGCGTTGTAGTCGATAAAATATTTTACACTTATAGAAAAAACATGATTTAAGGCATCGTTGGTTAATAAGTTTGTAACATTATGTTTGAAATCTTTATCGATAATGCGTTCAAAATTAGAAGCATTATTTCTGTACAAAGCAGAAATCTGGCTTCCAGGAGCAAACCACCATGAATACGATAAATCGGCATTCCAGGAATAAAAACTTGAATTTTTATTCTCAGTATACTGTGGATACGGATCTAAAGTTCCATCATCTTCAAGTTTTAAAATGTCTTTGTTTTCTGCCGAAGACCAATATTGACGAACAGCCAGATTAAGCGTCATAGTGCTGTTAATAGCATATTTCCCGGTAATCGTATTGGCATAAGTGATCACATCGCGATTGGCAAAAACAACGGTTTTAGGAGTGTTTTCGTTATCGTCATCATCATAACTGTCGATATATCCTTTGTTATTATTTCTTTTCAGAAAACTAAAACTGTAAACTAATAAAAGTTTATCGCTAAAACGGTATCTCGGACTAATATCTGCTCCATAAGCAGCTCTTCCGGGCTGATCGGCAACTGATAATGAAGAGTTTATGTCTATAGCGAATTTATGATTGTAATTTGTTGAAATGCTAGCCCACATATCAAATTTTCGAGGAATAATTACATATCGGTTTTCTGCTCTTGGTTCGTAGTAATCATAAGATTCTAATGGTGAAATCGAAATTCCAGCTCCATAATAATTGTTTTTTACGGTACTTAAATTTAGATTTGCTTCAATTCGGTTTGCCTGAACTTTTCCAGAGTCTTTGTTAAATTCAGAATACATTTCATAATCGATTCTAAAGCTGTTAAAAAGCTTCGTTGGATTAAGAATACGGTAATTGGCATTTCCGTAAAAATTATAATAATTTGTGTAGAAATTAATTCCTAAATCGTTAGGGTCAAAATCTTTAGAAACAAAATCAGTACCAAAGCTGTAGCGGTATTTGCCGCTGGTTTCTGCAAAACTTACGGTCGAGAAAATACCATGTGTATCTTCGGTATCATTGATTGTGCTGTATTTTACATTACCAAATAAACTATACGTATTGGCTTTTGTATTTAAATCCCAGGCTAAACCTGTTACGTTGGCATCTTTGTAATGTCCGTTTCTGGTAACATTTGTATTGATAAAAGTAACCGATGAATTTTTTCTAAAACGCTGATCCAGAACCAAAACATTATAGTTTGTAAGTGGTTCTACAACTTCACGTCTTGTAGCGCCGGAAATTGTATCTTTTATGGTAGCAAAAGTTTTTTCGGTAACGGCGTTTAAAATTCCAACTCCCAAACCATTTTTAGTTCTTCCAGAAAGTTTTAATGCATTTATCAGATTAACGTTTTGCACTGTTTCGATAACTTCTTCATTGTCTTTTAAATCCGGTTCAACAGAAGGTTTTCCGCCAATTCTTCTCGAATAAAACATATTACCTTTATTGAATAAATCAGTTCCTTCGGTAAAAAAGGCTCTGTTTTCATTAAACTGCTGTTCAAATGGTCCCAAATTTAAAATCTGGTCGTCGTATTTTGTCTGTCCAAAATCAGGAATTAAAATCGCATCAACCGTAAAAGCATCAGTAATTCCGTATTTAATATCCATTCCGCCTTTTACAGTTCCATATGTTTTTTGTTCGTTTGCTGCATTTAAATAGTAAGAAGCATAAGGCATAAAAAACAATCGGGTAGGTGGTTTTATATTTTCAATTCCTTCTAGAATTCCGGCTTGCTGGGTAAAAGTTCCAATTTTTTTATCGACGAAGTTCCATGTATATTTATAACGCGTACGTTTTACTTCTCTAAAAAAATTAATTCCCCAGGTTTGTTTGTTTTCCTGAGAAAATCGCAACGCCGAATATGGAATTTTTATTTCGGCAACCCATCCATTTTCGGTAATGGCGGCTTTGCTGATCCAAACGGCATCCCATGAATAATCTTCACCATTAGCATCTGTCATAATACAATCTCCCTGAACATCAGCCGCCGAAACATAAAACATAAAATCCTGCTGGCCGTCATTAAAACCATTAATAAAAACGCCAAAAAGATCAGCCGTTCCAAAATTATCACGCTGAGAAATTTCCTTTAAAATTTTATTAGGCTCATTATCATACATCATGGCACCTATATATATGGCATCATTATCATACAAAACCCTGACACTTGTTTTTTTGTCGCTTGGTTCAGCCTTTCCATTGTCTGGTTCAAGAGTGATAAAATCTGAAGCTATTGAGGCATTCTCCCACGCAGTTTCATCCAGTTTTCCGTCAATAGAAATATTTTGCGAAATAGATTTCGCCTGTAATGCTTTTTTTTGACTGAAACACAAAAAATTAAATAATAGAAACGTTAGAAAAACAAGTTTTTTCATGGAAAAATTGATCGAAAAATGAATGTAAAAGTACTTTAATTTAGAAATAATAGACATGATTTTCTTCTACTTGTTACAGTTTTTGTTTCAAAATTTCCATTTTGTTTTGCTTTTTTTAAGAAAAAAGGGTGAAACGTTATGATTTTTTGAGTGAGAAAAAATCTTACAGAAACATCAGATTTATGTTAATAATGTTAAATTTTAAACAAAAAAAGCCTGATTTACAGGGATTTATTTTGAGGCTTTTCAAAAATTTATACTTTTGCCTTACCCAAATTTATTATTAACCTAAAGAAATTCAATGATTTACAAAATTTATCCGCTGCTTGTGTTTTTTCTATTGTCTTTTGGTAAAGATTCAAAAAACACCTCCGAATTAAAATCTGTAACAACTAAAAACATTGCAAAAGTTGAAACAAATCTTTCTGTTGATGCGAAAATTGCTAATGTTTATAGTACATTAGATTCGAACAATTTTAAACTTCCTGAACTTAAGACTTTTACTGAAGCTGTGAAAGGATTTTATCTTTTGAAAGAAAGAGGGATTATCCAAAAAAACATTCTAACATTAATTGATTTTAGTCTTTCATCAAACACCAAACGTCTTTGGGTAATTGATATGACTACTAACAAAGTGTTATTTAACTCTTTAGTTGCTCACGGAAGAAATACCGGAGAAGAATTTGCTACAACATTTTCAAACTTAAACTCTTCATTTAAAAGCAGCTTAGGTTTTTATGCAACCGGCGAAATCTATCAAGGTAAACACGGAGCTTCATTACGTTTAGACGGTCTTGAAAGAGGTCTTAACGATAATGCACGTGAAAGAGGAGTAGTTATGCATGGTGCAGATTATGTGTCTGAATCATTCATTAGAGATCATAAAAGATTAGGCAGAAGCCAGGGATGCCCTGCAGTGCCGGTTGAATTGACAAATGAAATCATTCAGGTAATAAAAGATAAATCATGTTTGTATATCTACCATCCATCAAGAAGTTTTACGATGGAGGAGAAGTTAATCTCTTAATCTGGCATACAAATCTGAATCAAGATTATAAATATCAGCTCTGAAAATGAGCTGATTTTTTTTGCTCCAGGCTGTCCAGTACCATTGATACAAAGCGTACTTTTTGGTGATTTTAAAACTCATTGTTTTTTTAGAAGCAATTATGGTATCGATTTTTTCTTTTGAAAACCTTTCAGGATCATCCAGAATATGTTCTGCTAATTCCAGCGGATTTTCTACACGAACACAACCGGAACTTAAAGAACGATTGCTTCGCTCAAAATAATTTCGGTGGTTGGTGTCATGCAGATAAACGCTGTGATGATTTGGAAATAAGATTTTCATTAAACCCAATGAATTATTATAGCCCGGACTTTGGACATATCTGTAATTATTAGGTTTGTTTTCGTTCCAGGCATGCGGGTCTACAACATTTCCTGATGTGTCGTAAATCGTTATATTTTTCTTGGCTAAATAATTTCGGTTACGTTTCATGGCCGGAACTACATCTTCTTTTAAAATAGTTGGGGGAACCGTCCATGTTGGGTTAAAAACCACCGTTTTTAAAACCGATGTAATAATAGGAGTTTTTCTTTTACTTGTTCCTACTACAATATTTCTAACCAACGTTGTGTCTTGATTTTCAACAACTTTTAGGCTGTAGTCAGGAATATTAATAATAAAATAGTTTTCAGCAAATTCGGCAGGATACCATCTCCAGCGTTCCAGATTGGCAATAATCTGCTGTTTTCTTCTTTCTTTAGAATAATTTAATGCACTGATTGTTCCGGGACCAATAACGCCGTCATCAGCTAAACCATGTCTTTCCTGAAATTTTTTAACGGCTTCAAAAGTTTTTTGATCGTATTTATTGGTAAGGCTGTCTTTTCCGGACATATCTTTCCAGAACAAAAGTTTCTTTTTGATGTTAATTACAGCATTGTTTGTGTCGTTTAAAGTAATTTTCTTTAAAGATTCAATAGTTTGAATATCTTCGTCTGGAAAAGAATTGATGATTTCAAGCGATTTTAATAATTGTTTATATGTGATAGATTTTGGCTGAATATTATCAACTATACTATCTAATTTGTTTTTATTAAAAGCCTTAATTAAAACATTATTTACATCAAAAGTTTTTTCCTCTAAATCCCAATCGGTATATAATTTTTTAGGATCCAGTTTTCCTTTATATAAATGTTCCAGATATTTCTCAAAATTATAAGTCAGCAGAATGTCATAAGTAGCTAAATCAGCATCATTCAATTTGCTAATTCTGTTTTCTAATTTCTTAAGCTGCGAAGTTTTATAATCTTCCGGATTTAAACCTAATTCTTCTGATTTTTCTAATTGTGAGATTACATATTGTCTCTTTTTTAGATTTCCCCAAACGGTTTTGTTTTGAGACGAAGCATAAAATTGCTTCAGGGTCTCACTTTTAAAGGTACTCAAAACTGCTGTGTCGACATCTACTGTTCGTTCATCAGTAAGTATAATTGCCGGAGCTTTTTTTATGGTAACGGGAGCTGGTTTAGGAGCTTCTTTTTTGCAGCTAATTAAAATGCATACCAATAAAAAAAAGTAAAGTTTCTTCATTCTGTAAATTTTAAACATTAAATAATGCTTTAATATCAAATGGTTCACCTTGGGGCTGGTATCTCATTTTTTTGTAAAAGCCAATGAGGCTGTTTTAGCTAAATCAAATTAAATTCCATTGACTTTGTTTTGCATTGGTGTAGGATTTACAATGTTTGTCCAAAGCTTTATCAAATCTTTTTTTTTATGATTTTCAATATTATATCAATTGAATTTGAGTTTGATTTTCGCTCGGCAAATATAGGATTGATTTTATTGAATAACGAAATAATTCCTGTTAATTCTTCATTATTATATAAACATAATTAGTGTGTTGTTTCGAAGAACTTCCTCTATCACGCAGCTTTTGGTTGTTTTACAATTCCAACAGCATCTTGTCGAACCATATGTATTACTTTTGATAGGATTTCTATAATTATGGTTATGTTTTTTTAAAAATAATTGATTTTATAACTTTTTAATTTTAAATGTGTTATAAGAAAATGTCAATTTTAATTAATTTTTTTTGCCAAAAAGCTTGTTTTGAACTTAACTTTCTTTTTATATTTGCACCAGCAATGCGAAAGTAGCTCAGTTGGTAGAGCTCCAGCCTTCCAAGCTGGTTGTCGCGAGTTCGAGCCTCGTCTTTCGCTCTAAAAAACCGGAGCTTTATCGTTTCGGTTTTTTTATCAAACTTAAATAATTTTTTGATTTTTGTTTTTTAAAATAATAAAATTATTTATATTTGCACCCTGTTAATGCGAAAGTAGCTCAGTTGGTAGAGCTCCAGCCTTCCAAGCTGGTTGTCGCGAGTTCGAGCCTCGTCTTTCGCTCTTCAAAAGCCTCAAACATTGTTTGAGGCTTTTTTGTTTTTGTTACTTTCTAAGTTATATAAGTAAAGATTTTTGTTAAGCATTATTTTAAATGACTTATATAACTTATATGGTAAAAGAAAACTATTTTAAATCACTTAAGTCACTTTCTGGTTCCAATTCTTCCGGAGTTTGGTTTTGTTTAAAAAGTCTAGCTTTCAAAGCACCTTTTAGAACTACCTTATTTCCTTTTACTTCAAGCCAGCTTCCTTCTCTTAAGCCTAAAACCGGAATTGTATTAAAAGCATGAAATTCCTTAATTCTGGTTTCGCGTGTTTCTCCCATATGTTGTGAATTTACATCAGGATCCAAATAATGCGGATTTAAATTAAACGGAATTAATCCCAGAGTTTGAAAACTTGGGGGGTAAATAATTGGCATGTCGTTGGTTGTCTGCATTGATAAACCGCAAATATTACTTCCGGCACTTGTACCTAAATATGGAGTTCCGTTTTTAACTTTTTCTGAGAGCAATTGCATGATGTTGTTTCTATATAATTGCGTTACAAGCAAGAATGTATTTCCGCCACCGGTAAAAAAACCTTCCGCATTTTGTATAGCTTTTTCAGGACTTTCAAATTCATGAATCCCTTGAAGTGTAATATTTATTGAGGCAAAAGCCTCAGCTGCTTTTTGGGTATATTCTTCATGCGAAATTCCGCCAGGACGTGCATACGGAATAAATAAAACAGTTTTACAATTTTTAAAATGTACTTCTAAAGTGGGCAATAAATATTCTAAATAACTGCCGCCGTGCAGTGTAGATGTGCTGGCGATGATAATGCTTTTCATAATTTTAAACTCAATTTCAATTCGTTAAAGATATTAAAAAAAGAGTCTGCAAAGTAATTGACAAATTGGAGTTTAATTAACATATTTTTACCAACTCCTTAATATTAAATTTGGATGACATTAGGATATTTTTACCTTTTTAATAATTTCCTAAATTTTTCGTCTTGACAAAGAATATTGTATGTTTTTTAGTAGCTGTTATAAGCCAAAATTCCTGGTCTCAAACTCAGGAACGTGTTCTTATCAATGGAAAAATTACTGCCAATACGCATGATTTGGAAGGAGTATATGTTGTTAATTCTCAAACCGAAGTAATGACAACTACAGATGCTTCCGGGGCTTTTTCGATTTTGGCAAAACCAGATGATACTCTTGTTTTTTCTTCAATTCAATTTAAAGAAAACAGGGTTTTATTGACTTGCGAAAATTTTACAGATTTGAATTTTACCGTAAAAATGAATTTGGTTATTCATCAATTACAGGAAGTTATAGTGAAACGATATGATAATATAAATGCAGTTTCTTTAGGAATTGTTCCGGCGGGACAAAAATCATATACAGAAGCTGAAAGAAAATTACGCACAGCTACAGCTTTAGATGCTACGGCAAGTGCAACAGGAATGGCAGGCGGATCTATTTCTGCTGATCCGCTTTTCAACTTTTTTTCAGGACGAACTGCGATGCTCAAAAAAGAGGTAGAAGTAGAGAAAAAGGAGTTTTTTATGAAACTTTTAGAAAAAATGTTTACTCTTGAGCATTTTATTGACAGGTTAAAAATTCCGGCCGAACATGTTAAAGGGTTTGAATATTATGCCGTCGAAAATAAACAATTCACCAATATTTTAAATTCTAAAAATAAAACTTCGACCGAATTTTTATTGGGAGAATTAGCTGTAAAGTATAAAGAAATAATTGCCAGTGAAGCTAAATAATACGCTACATATCATTTTAATTTTATTTTTTGTCCAGATTGGTTTTGGCCAAAACAACCCTTCTAAAGAAATTTTGGGACAGATTTTTGAAAAATCTACCTCAGTCGATGGAGTCAATATTATTAACAATACAACACAAGTTTCTACAATTTCTGATGCTGATGGAAGATTTTCTATTGCAGTAAAAGAAGGTGATGTTTTGGTTTTTTCATCAGTAAATTTGGAGCCTCTTAAACGCAGAATTTCTTCAGAGGATTTAAATTTAAGTCTGCTTGTTATTAAAATGACGGCAAAAGAAATTGAACTGAAAGAGGTGGTTGTAAATGATAATTACGGAATTACGGCTGAAAATTTAGGGATTGTTCCGCGTGGACAAAAAACATACACGCCTGCCGAAAGAAAAGTTTATACAGCAACTTCAACATCAGTAGATAAACTTTTAAATGCAATTTCGGGACGTACAAAAATGTTGAAAAAAGAAGTAAATGTAGAAAAGAAAGAGATGCTTTTTAGAAAAATTGAATATCTTTTTGATGAGAATTATTATACCGAAAGATTAAAAATTCCGGTAGACGATATTAAAGGATTTCAATTATATTGTGTGGATGATGCCGAATTTGCCGTATCTTTGAATACAAAGAATAAAACAATGAGTATGTTTTTAATAACGGAGTTAGCTCGAAAATATCTAATAATTCTTGAAAATGAAAAATAAACTAGTAATATTCGTTGTTTGCTTATTTTGTCAAATTGTACTTGGACAAAATGATATAAGAAAGCCGCTGCACGGTCAGGTTACAAACAAATCACTTAACATTGAAAGTGGTTATGTTTTGAATGTTAATGCCAAATCCAGAACTTTTATTGGTCCGGGCGGATTGTTTGATATTTTGGCAAAGCCGAAAGATACACTGCTTTTTACCGGATTGGCATTTCAGGCGAAAAAAATTGTCCTGACAGAAAAAGATTGCTCTCAGATACTTTTTTCTGTGCCTTTAGAACTCGTTAGCAATGAATTGAAAGAAGTTGTAGTTCGAAAAGATTTAAAAGTAAAATCATTAGACAGCAATACACAGCAATACGTTGATATGCAGTTTGAAGATGACAGGCAGTCTACAGCAAAAAATACAGTAATGTATTCTGATCAGACCATTAAATACGGAATGGATTTTGTTCGAATTTTTAAAGATGTTAAAAAACTTCTTTCGAAAAATGACGAAGTAAAAGAAGAAGAAATCTCGGATATTGCTTTTGTAGAATATTCAAAAGCAAATTTTAAACCTGATTTTTTTACTAAAACTTTAGGTTTACAAAAAGATGAAGTTGATTTGTTTTTGATGTATTGTTCGAATGATCCTGAATCAAAAAGACATCTTAATGAAGATCAGAAATTTGAGTTGATAGATTTTCTAATCAACAAAAATGCTGAATTTAAAAAAGTGAAGGCCTCTCAATAATGAAAAAAATATTCATTTATCCTTTAATTGGGATATTATTCTTATCGCTTTCTTCATTTGCATTTCATAAATTTTATGTGGGCGTTTTTCAGGTAGATTATGCCGCAGATAAAAAAATGATTCAAATTACATCCCGCATTTTTGTAGATGATTTGAATAATGCAATGGAGAAAAAATACCATAAAAAAACTTTTGTAGGAACAGAAAAAGAAACTCCGGCAGATGTTGAGCTGCTAAAGAAATATCTGGCTGAAAATTTCTCTATTAAAATAAACGGGCAATCAAAACCTATTACTTTTTTGTCAAAAGAAGTAGAAAGCGGTGATGTTTTAATCTGTTATTCGAGAATTAAGGATATTGAAAAATTTAAAACTATTGAAATTTCAAACACTATACTCGTAGATTGGAGTTCTGAACAGCAAAATATTACACATATTTCAGCATTTGGCACTAAAAGAAGTGTTCTCTTTACAGAATCTTCAAGGAAAGAATTGTTAAAGTATTAATTAATAAGTTAAATTAATATTTTAATTGTTATTTTCACAGCCTGACAAAAATTACCATTAAACTTTTATGAAAAAGCTTTCATTTTTACTAATTTTTCCAGCAATGTTAGTTGCTCAGGAAAAAGCTGCTGAACCAAAACAGCAAGGAAAATACGATACAAATAAGTTTAGCCAGATGTACGATTTGCTGGCAACACCAAACATGTTTCGTACTGCATCTGGAGCACCGGGACCTGCTTATTACCAGCAGCAGGCTGATTACAAAATTGATGTTGAATTAGATGATAAAAATTCAAAATTAAGTGGTTTTGAAACTATTACTTATTCTAACAATTCGCCAGATACTCTAGAATATTTATGGGTTCAGCTGGACCAAAATCAAGCTAAAGCAAACGGACAGACTTCTTTAGCTGAAGGAGAAAAAATCAATCAGGTGTTACCGCTTGAAGGTTTTTCAACTAAATATCTGAAAAAAGATTTAGAACGTGGTTTTAATATTGAACAGGTAAAAGATGCTAAAGGAAATCCGATGTCATATACGATCAACGAAACAATGATGCGTATCAATCTGGCATCACCTTTAAAACCGGGAGAAAAAATCTCTTTTTCTGTAAAATGGTGGTATAACATCAATAATTACAGAAAAGAAGGCGGACGTTCTGGTTATGAACTATTCGAAAAAGACGGTAATAAATTATATGTAATTGCTCAGTTTTATCCAAGAATGGCAGTTTATAATGATGTTGAAGGATGGCAGAATATGCAGTTTTGGGGAAGTGGAGAGTTTGCTCTTCCTTTCGGAAACTTCGACGTAAGTATTACAGTTCCTGCAGATCACGTAATTGATGCAACAGGAGAATTAACAAACAGAAGCGAAGTTTTTACTGCAGAACAAGTTAAACGTTACGAACAAGCTCAAAAATCATTTGACAAACCGGTTGTAATTGTAACTCAGGCAGAAGCTGAAGCAGCTGAAAAAGGTTTTTCTGAAAAGAAAAAAACATGGAAATTCAGTGCAAAAAATGTTCGTGATTTCGGAATTGCTTCTTCAAGAAAATTCATTTACGATGCAATGGCTGTAAAAATTGGAAACAGAACGGTTATGGCAGAATCTGTTTATCCAAAAGAGGCAAACCCACTTTGGGGTGAGACTTCTACATTGGTTGTAGCGCATACTTTAAAAAGTTATTCATCTCATACTTTTGATTATCCTTATCCAAAAGCTGTTTCTGTTTCTGCAGAAGATCAAGGTATGGAATACCCAATGATTTGTTGGAATTTTGGTCGTCCGGATGAAAACGGTGTAACGACAAAAGAAGTTAAAAACGGAATGATTGGTGTTGTTATTCACGAAGTTGGACACACTTTCTTCCCGATGATTGTAAACTCTGATGAGCGTCAATGGACATGGATGGATGAAGGTTTGAATTCATTTTTAGAATATTTAGCAGAGCAGGAGTGGGATTCGACTTTCCCATCAAGACGCGGACCTGCAAAAAATATTGTTCCTTACATGAGCGGAGATCAAAAGTTCTTAGAACCAATTATGTCTAACTCAGAAACGATTCACCAATTTGGAAATAATGCTTACGGAAAACCTGCTACAGGTCTTAATATTTTAAGAGAAGTAGTTATGGGAAGAGAATTGTTTGATTATGCATTTAAAACATATGCTAACAGATGGAAATTTAAACACCCGACTCCTGAGGATTTCTTTAGAACTATGGAAGATGCATCTGCTGTAGATTTAGACTGGTTCTGGAGAGGATGGTTTTATTCAACTGATTTTGTGGATATCGGAATTAAAGATGTAAAACAATACTATGTTTCTGAAACTCCAACCGCAGATATTAAAGATGTGAAGGTGAGAAAAGGGCGTTTTGGATTTGATAAAGGTCCTTTTGTTTACTTAGTTTCAGGAGATAATCCAGAAGTTAATGCTTCAAACAAAAAAGCCTTAAAGCTAGAAGAGGTAAAACCATTGGCTGATTATGTTGACCAGACTTTTACTGCAGAAGAAAAAGCAAGCATCAAATCTCCTAAATATTTCTACGAAGTAGAGTTCAACAAACCAGGCGGAATGATTATGCCAATTCTTGTTGAGATTACTTATGAAGACGGAACAAAAGATAATTATCAATATCCTGCTCAGATCTGGAGAAAAAGTAATGACACGGCTAAGAAAGTTTATGCAACTACAAAAGCCATAAAAAGTATCCAGATCGATCCAAAATTGCTTACAGCAGATATCGATGTAACAAATAATGCATGGCCAAAGGTTGAGCAAAAATCAAAATTTGACTAATAATAAACCAAAAAAGACTCTGAAAAGAGTCTTTTTTTTTAAGTAAATTTTAAAACTGTGCGCTTCAAAATTTAATATCTTTGTGGCACAACAAAAATAAAAGATATGTTTGGTATAGGAGGAGGAGAATTAGTTTTCATACTGTTTATAGTACTAATGCTTTTTGGTTCAGATAAAGTTCCGGAAATTGCCCGTACAATGGGGAAAGCTATGGCTCAGCTAAAAAACGCAACTAACGATATTAAAAGTGAAATTCAAAAAGGAGCAGAAGCCAATGGTCTTGATGCCAGATCTTTGAATAACTTAACAGGAAATATCAATGCTGAAATTGAAAATGCAAAATCGAATTTATTAGGAGATACTAATAATTTACTTGATATTAGCGATACAACAGCTGAAATAGATAAAGTGAAAGAAGACATAGAATCACTTTCGGGACCTATAAAACGCCAAAGATAATATGCTTGAAAAAATAGAAAAATTAGATATCAATTTATTGGTATATTTAAATGGATTAGGTTCTGAAACATACGACAAATTCTGGCTGATTATTACAAATCAGTTGTATTGGACACCATTCTTTTTACTATTGTTCTATCTTATTTATAAAAAAATAGGAGCAAAACAAACCTTATATTTACTGCTTTTTATAGCGGTTTTAATTGCTTTTACAGATCAGACCTGTAATTTATTTAAACATACTTTTCAGCGTTTAAGACCTTGTAACAACCCTGATTTAAGTTCGATTATCAGAATTGTTCAGGTTAGAAAATCTTTTAGTTTCTTTTCCGGACATGCTGCAAATACAATGGCTGTTGCAACGTTTTTATATTTGGTTTTAAAACGTCATTTCAAATATTTTGGCTTATTGTTTTTATGGCCTTTAATTTTCGCTTACAGCCGAATTTATTTAGGATTGCATTATCCGGGAGATATTCTTGCAGGATATTTCTTTGGGGCACTTTTTGGTTTCCTAATCTTCTTAGCTTACAGAAGATTAAAACCTCAATATTTTCCAGGATAATTTTTTTAGGTACTGAGATTTTAAGATACTAAGGTTCTAAGTTTTATTTGAGAAAACTTAGAACCTTAATTGCTTAGTGCTTATTTCATCTCAAAATTATATTATTCAATTGCCTCCAGCTTTAGCTGGAGGTAAATAGAACTAAAGAAGGACTTTAGTCAAATTATCTACGAGTGTTTAATTTGACTAAAGCCCTTGATGATTTTTTAAATTATGTTTCTCCAGCTAAAGCTGAAGGCAATTGATTTTTTTATTTTACAATACTCTGCTGACAGTCAATCCATCACGAATAGGCAGTAAAACGGTTTCAACGCGCGGATCATCTTTTAAAAGCTGATTGTATTCTAAAAGTACCTTTGTGCTAATGTCATTGGGATGAACTGGTTCAAGGATTTTTCCGCTCCACAAAACATTATCAGATAAAATAATTCCGCCTTTATTCATCTTTGGGACGATCATTTCCCAGTAATTGAGGTAATTTTCCTTATCTGCATCAATAAATACCAAATCAAATTTTACATCTATAGTTGGGATAATATCGATTGCTTCACCTAAATGCTGAAAAATCTGTTTTCCCCAAGGCGATGCGTCAAAATATTTTCTCTGAAAATCAACTAATTCCTCTTTAATATCAATCGTATGTAACTGTCCTTTTTCCTGCATTCCTTCGCATAAACAAAGAGCAGCATAACCCGTATAAGTTCCGATTTCGAGAATATTTACCGGACGAATTAATTTTGAAAGCATACTTAAAACGCGGCCCTGGAAATGTCCGCTAAGCATTCTTGGTAAAAGTATTTTCTGGTAGGTTTCTTTATTGAGTTTCGCCAGCAATTCTGGTTCGTTTTCAGAATGCTGCTCGATATAATCTTCTAATTCTTGTGATATAAAATGCATCTTGTAGTTGTTGTAATTTACTGCAAAAATACAAAAAAATATCCGCTGAGTATTTTGCATAAAAAAGCCACTCGTTTAAACGAATGGCTTCCAGTTTTTAGTTTTAATTTGAAAATTATTTTTTCAAAGCTTCATTTACATCTTTAGCAGTTTTCACTGTTCCGTCTTTAGCAGCTTTAGCAGCATTTTCAACTTTTTCTGCGCCTTTTTTAGTAGCATCTTTTACATCATTAGCTGTTTTCTTTGCTGCATTTTCAACATCATTAGCTGCTTTTTTAGTTCCGTCTTTTACATCCTGAACAGCAGTTTCTGTAGCGTCTTTTGCTTTTGCTGCGGCGCTTTCGGCTTTACTTACAGCGCTGTCTTTTACTTCTTCAATATCTGTTGTCAAAGAGTCGACTCTGTTTCCAAGAGTTAAGTTTTCTTCTGGTTTAGTTTCTTTTTTGTCGCATGACTGAACAGCGAATCCCAACATTGCAACAACAGCTAAACTTAAAAAATGTTTTTTCATAATAAATTGTCTTTTTAGGTTATAAAATTTAAAAGGTTATAAAGTGGAATAATAAAAATACAAATTTTAAAATTATGGCGCGCTTTGTAAGATTATTTTTCTTTTGAGTGCAAGACAATTCTTGTGCCAAATTTTTCAGTTTTTGAAAAGTTGAAGAATTTTTTTTTTGAAAAATTTTAGAAGTAAGTTTTTAGTTTTTATAAAGGCTGAAGTTAATTACAATATCATCTTTTACTTTAATTAATCCGGCCATTTTTACAGGCGGCTCTAAGTCAATATCAGAAAATTTTAAATTTAAAGTTCCATTAATTTTATCATCAGAATTGTACAGAATGAAGTCTTTGTATTTTAGTGTTTTATCTGTAATGTAAAAATTTAATCTGCACTTGTAATTTTTTCCGTTTGGCTTTACATCTGTAATACAAACTTTGCTGTTTGGAAATTGTTTCACTTTTACAGTTCCCTGTAAATCTTTGGTCATTATTTTATTACCACAATCAAAATTTGACATTTTGATTTCGGTATTAAAAGCATTTTTTTTATCCGAATTTATATGAACTGTATCTTTTATAGAAAAAGTATTAGAGCAATTGTATTTGCCAACAGTTGATGCTCCTGTAATTTCTATTCTAATTTTATGTATAACTACGGCTGCATCTTCTGTTAAAAAAGTGGGTTTAGCACTTCCTAAGAAAAAGAAAGCTGCTAAACCCGTAATTACTATTTGAAATCTAGTTTTCATTTTTTTATATTAGAATGCAATTGTTGCTTCGAATACTAAACCATTGAATTTACCACCATAAAAGTTGTTTGGGTTTCCGGTAGCAGGATCTCCTGTAAATTGTGAGTAATCTTTATAGTTTTGATTAACGTAGTTTAATTTAGCTAAAATGTTTTTAGTCATAAACCAGCCAGCGCTTGCTTCAAATTTATCAACGGTAACCTTTTTAGCATCCGCATTAGATAATTTTCCAGATACTGTATTGTATTTGCCTCCAAGATAGAATTGTTCTGTTTTTCCAAATCTGTAAATAAGCTCTGAAGCGTATTGATTAGCAGTACGTTTGTCATCAGTACCAGCTTTATCTCCTCCTGAAGCTAATTCTATAGTTCCAAAGAATTCAAGTCCTTTATATTTTACAAAAGGGTTAATCATGTATGTAGTAGCCCAATTTTTGAAATTAGGATTGAACGTAGCCTCTGGAGTAGAAGTTTTACTGAAACTAGTAGCAACATCAGTAGTAGTTGTAGAAATAACAGCACCATTAGCATCTGTCTTAGTAATCGTATTTTTATAAGCGTTATTATTTAATATACCCCAATAACCAAATCCTGATCTGTTAGCAGCATATATGTTTGCATTACCAAGATTTGCATTATGGTAATATGAACCAGTTAATCTTACTCTTAAATCTTCATTAAGCTGTTTATCATAACCAAGTTTAGCTAAGATTGAAGGACTATGTGTTGTGTTTGTGTTAGGTCCAGTAGTATAAAAAACTTGTTCATTACTTTGATTTAAATTACCGTTTGTAACCCCTAACATGCTTACCCATCCACTTCTGTTGTAGTAAACCTCCATACCCATCTCTGTAGTGAAAGAATACATGATGTTGTTTCCAACAAATGCATTTTTGATTGTGTTACCATTATCAGAACCTCTAAAATGAGCATCACCAAAATTGTTCTCCATTTGCCCAATTTTAATGGTAGCATATTTCATTACATCAGCCAAAAAGTCTTTTTTGATAAAGTCTAACTTGTCAATTTGTAAGTATCCGCCTTTTACATAAGAATCATTGTGATGTCTTGAAGCTAAATAAACATCTAAATTTACTCTAACTCCGTCAAACAATTGGGCACCAATATACATATCAGCAGCCGGAAGAGTAAAATTGTTCTCAGTATTCATTAAACGATATCCTGTAATTGATCTAGTGGTAGTCCCGGTAGCTGTAGTAGCTGTAGTCGTAATGTTATTAGGTTGGTCATTGAATGAATTTGTTGCCTGGAAATCCATGTTGAAAGCACCACCAAGGTCAATACTAAGACCTTTAAACTCTCTAGTGTCTTTTTGTACGTCGAAAACGTTGATACCGTCTTTTCCTCTAGAGATTTGGTTTTGCATGTTTCCAAAACTTACCTGAGCCTCAACAGCAAGTGTACTTATTAATGTAACACATAATACATATATTCTTTTCATGGCGTTTATAAATTAAAGTTTAAATTGAATTTTATCGTTAACTCCTGTCCTGTTTTAATGGTTCCAAGCATGGCAGTTGGAGCTTTCATTCCGAATTCTGTAAAAGTAATTTTGTTAGATCCCTGCATGTTCAATCCGTCTTTTGTAACAGTTGTTTTTACGGTCGTTTTATATACTTTGCTCACTCCTGCAATCGTGTAAGTACCGGTTAATTCCCACGTAGTTTCATTAATTTTTTCAGCAGATTTTAAAACGTATTTAATGTTTTTGTTTTTATCTGTTTTTAAAGCTTCGTAGGCAACTTTATCCATGCTTTTTTTCTCGCTTTTAATACTTTCTGCAATAAGATTTATTGATAAAGATTCAATTTCTGTTAGTTTAGAATTTACTATTGTTAAGTTTGATGTTCCTGTTCCTGATGATGACTTCATCTCCCAATCATGCAGTGTTGAAGTACCTGCAACCGAAAAAGCAGATTTGCCATCTAAAGAGTATGTTTTTTGTGCTGTAGCAAATGAAGTAACTCCGAAAAGTGCAATTACAAATGCAAATAATTTTAATGTATTCGTTTTCATTTTATCAGTTTTTTATTGTAAAAAATAAGTTAACAAATGGCCGTTTTTATTTTAGTACTAAATGTTATTTGTTTAACTTGTATCAAAGATCAGCCTATATTTCTGAGGAATACATGATAAAAATCATTGTTAAAATTTTATTAAAATGATATTTAATAACTACAACGATTTCATTTTTTATATTTAAGAAAAAGGTATTCTTATCTTATTAAAGAGATTGTTTTGAGGATATAAATTGAAGTTTATAAATCTGAAATTTGATTTATCTGGCTAAATGTTATGTTGAAAATCACAGTTAAATCTTTCCCTGTTTTTACAACACCGAGTGCAGCTTTTGGAGGTGTCATTTCAAAATCACCAAAAGTAATTTGATTAGAGCCCTGAAAAATAACAGTATTATTATCAGCAGTCACTTTTACCTGTGTTTTGTATTCTTTACTCACACCGGCTATAGTATAAGTTCCGGTTAAAATCCAGTTAGATTCGTTTACTTTTTCAGCAGATTTTAAAACGTACTCAATGTTTTTGTATGTTTCTGTGTCAAGAGCTTCATAAGCGACTTGATCCATACTTGTTTTACTGCTTTTTAAGCTTTCTGCCAATAAAGTAATTGTTAAGCTGTTTATACCGGTTAATTTAGAATCTTTAACCGTTAGATTGGCAATACCGGTTCCTTCAGTAGATCTCATCGTCCAGTCATGGACAGTAGAGGTTCCCGCAACTTCAAAAGTAGATTTTGTATCTACGACGGTATAAGTTCTTTGTGCGTTTATTTGAAATGATACTATTGTAAAAAGTACTGTAAATAGGATTGACTTAATTGTTTTCATTTTGATATGGTATTTGTTAATTTTAATTAGGAAAGTTCTTTAGTGGTTGTGAACTTCCTAGTATTTCTTGTATCAAAATTATCACGCAGGTATACGAAAAGAAATGATAAAAATCATATCACAACTTTAATTATATCATTATAGTAAAGGTTAAGAATATAAGTTGAGCCTCAATAACTGTTGTATAAATTGAGGTTTACATTAAGAATACACTTAAAAGCTAAAAAAAAATGACAAAAGTGCTTAACTTTGCAGCATGCAAATTGAGAAAAAAGACATAAGAGCCTTATCAAAAGATCAGTTACGAGATTTTTTTGTCGCAAACAATGACAAAGCATTTCGCGGCAATCAAGTTTATGAATGGCTTTGGAGCAAAGGAGCACACAGTTTTGAGGATATGACTAATGTTGCCAAAACAACACGTACTATGCTCGAAGAAAATTTTGTTATCAATCATATTAAGGTTGATACAATGCAGAGAAGTAATGACGGAACAGTAAAAAATGCTGTACGCCTGCATGACGGTTTAATCGTAGAATCGGTTTTGATTCCTACCGAAACCAGAACAACAGCCTGTGTTTCGAGTCAGGTTGGGTGTAGTTTAGATTGTAATTTCTGCGCAACAGCAAGATTAAAAAGAATGCGAAATCTTGAACCGGGAGAAATCTACGATCAGATTCTGGCAATTGACAAAGAAAGCCGTTTGTACTATAATCATCCGCTTTCGAATATTGTTTTTATGGGAATGGGAGAACCTTTAATGAATTATAATAATGTCATTAAAGCAATCGATATGATTACATCCGATGAGGGTTTGGGAATGTCTCCAAAACGTATTACACTTTCAACTTCGGGAATTCCTAAAATGATTAAGAAAATGGCCGATGATGGTGTAAAATTCAAATTGGCGGTCTCACTTCATTCGGCAATTGATGAAACCCGGGCGAAGATTATGCCTTTCAGTAAAAACTTTCCTTTAAAAGATTTACGTGAAGCATTAGAATATTGGTACAGAAAAACCAAAAGCAAAATTTCATACGAATATGTTGTCTGGAAAGGAATTAATGATGACAAAGCTTCTGTAGATGCCTTAGTGAAATTCTGTAAATATGTACCGTGTAAAGTCAATTTAATTGAATACAATCCAATTGATGACGGAGAATTTCAACAAGCTTCAGAAGAATCTATTATGGCTTATATAAAAGCATTAGAAAATATTGGCGTTGTAGTAAAAGTGCGTCGCAGCCGTGGAAAAGATATTGATGCGGCCTGCGGACAATTGGCCAACAAAGAAGCTGATGCGGTATAGTTCCTACGAGACAAAAGCGATATCGCATAATGTTACCGATATATAATCTCTACGAGATATACTCCGTTAGGAGTTACAGATCGGTAGAAAAATCATGATTAAAACGTAGAGAATGTCCCGTAGGGACTACATTTAAACGTAAATTTTCGATATTAAAAAAAGCATTAAAAACGGATGAATCTTGTTTTTAATGCTTTTTTTGTGGGCAAAAAAGGGATCTTATTTTTTCAAATCAATTTCTTCAGTAACACCATCTTTGGTTACAGAAGCCAGAGTGTCGCAATCTCCATTGCCATAATCAATAATAGCCGTAGCTCCATTTTTAGTAATTTCAACAACACCTTTTAAAGCAAAAGATTTTCTGCATGAAGCTTTAAATTCCAAAGGAGTTTTAATTTCAGCCGAATAAGTATCACCGTTTGGTAAAGTAGTTGTACCGCTTCCGGTAACCACAAACACATTATCTTCCCAATTAAACCAGGTATTGTAACCTGCGGTCATTTCTTTTACAAGAGAACCTTTTCTACTGTAAACACTTCCGTCATCAAAAGTAATAGTCAAATCAATTGCAGCGGTCAAAACCGGATGCGCTTCTGCCAGTAAATCAGTCGATTTTACAGTTCTAACAATACTTTTGCTTCCCTGAAGTTTTTTACCATTATGATAAAATCCTTCAAACGTATAACTTATAGTCTGCGTAGATGCCGAAAAATCATTAGAAAACGAAACCACCATTTTTCCTTTTACCGTATTTCCGTTGTCAAGCGTACAGCCATCAACGCCAAAATCTATAGTTTTTGTAAAAGTATTGTTCGTTAAAACGGTTCTAATAACAGCACATTCAGGCAAAAAATGTTTAATGTTTCCAGAAGGTTTGCTGTTAATGTTTACTTGTGAAGTAAACTGATCTTCAGCAATATTAGTAACATCTTCAATTGAGGCATCTATTTTAGAATTGGCAATTATTTCGTCGTTAGTAATGGCCTTACTTGTTCCGTCATTTGTGTTTTCATCAGAATTACAACTCGTAAGTAATGATAAAGCGATACAGGATCCAATTAATAAAAATTTTGTTTTCATAATAAATAGTTTTTTTGGTTTTACTTTTAATCAATGAATTCAAATTAGTATTAGATTGAGGTGTTTTTGGATTGTTTTTTTAAATTAGTACATATTTGTTGATATACTAACATAAAATAGACAACGTTTTTTTATTTAAAATAGTATATTTGAAATCGAAATGAATATTACTTCACAAATAAAACAGCCTATTATTACCGAGATGGAACTTTTTGAAAAAAAGTTTCACGAATCGATGACTTCAAAGGTTGCGCTGCTAAACAGAATTACCTATTATATTGTAAACAGAAAAGGAAAACAGATGCGACCGATGTTTGTTTTTCTAACCGCAAAAATGGTTTCTGGAGGAATCGTAAACGAAAGAACGTATCGTGGTGCTTCGGTTATTGAATTGATTCATACGGCAACTTTAGTTCATGATGACGTTGTGGACGATAGTAATCGCCGCCGCGGATTTTTCTCAATCAATGCGCTTTGGAAAAATAAAATTGCTGTTTTGGTTGGAGATTATTTACTTTCAAAAGGCTTACTGCTTTCTATCGATAATGGTGATTTTGATTTGTTGAGAATTATTTCGGTTGCTGTTCGCGAAATGAGCGAGGGAGAATTACTTCAAATAGAAAAAGCCCGCAGACTTGATATTACCGAAGATGTTTACTACGAAATCATCAGAAAAAAAACAGCAACGCTTATTGCGGCTTGTTGCGCGCTTGGCGCGAAAGCTGTAATTGAAGATGAAATTCAGGTTGAGAATATGCGTAAATTTGGTGAATTAATCGGAATGGCTTTTCAAATCAAAGACGATTTATTTGATTATAGCGAAGAAGCCATCGGTAAACCAACAGGAATCGATATTAAAGAGCAAAAAATGACTCTGCCTTTAATTCACGTTTTAAATACTTGTACTCCACAGGAAAAAAAGTGGTTAATAAACTCCATCAAAAACCACAACAAAGACAAAAAACGCGTAAAAGAAGTTATTGCCTTTGTAAAAAATAATAATGGTTTGGCTTACGCCGAAAACAAAATGGTCGAATTCCAGCAGGAAGCGCTTTCTCTTTTAGAAAATTACCCGGACTCTGAATTTAAATCAGCACTTACTTTGATGGTGAATTATGTAATTGAGAGAAAGAAATAATCTTTTTAATTATATAATCAGAAAATTTGTCAATTAGATAATTGGTTTACTTTGTTGTAAATCAGTTAAATATTTTATTGGTTGGAATTTGGAATTTATTTTTTTTGAAAAATTTTTAACCCCATGCAACCATTTTAAATTGACAATCGTCTATGCTAATAGAAGTCTGTTTCTAAAACCAAAAACCGAAAAGCGTATTAATGAAAATTATTCCGTTACATCAAGAAGAAACCAAAATCATAAAGCTGGCTGTCGAGAACAATCGTCAGGCGCAGCAGCAGATTTACGGTAAATATTCTTCTAAAATGTTAAGCGTGTGCCGTCAATATATAAAAGACATACAATTGGCAGAAGATGTAATGATAACCGCTTTCATGAAAGTCTTTACAAATCTGAAAAACTTTGAACACAAAGGAAGTTTTGAAGGCTGGATTCGCCGGATAATGGTTAACGAATGCATTTCATATTTAAGAGTTCAGAAAAAAGTAAAATTTGCCGAAGATGAATTTTTTACAGAAGAAAGTTTTAATGAAATCGACAGCCAGTTTACGGTTGAACAAATTCAGTTTTTAATCGATGCTTTGCCAGATGGTTATAAAATGGTTTTCAACTTATACGCCATCGAAGGATATAAACACAACGAAATAGCCAAGATGTTAGGGATAAATGAAGGAACATCAAAATCGCAATTATCGCACGCCAGAAAAATGCTGCAAACACAAATTACTATTTTAAAAAAACAAGATAATGGAACCGAATAATTTTGAAAAGGATTTCCGTGAAAAATTAAATCAACGCAAAATTGAACCTAGTGAAAAAGCCTGGGATCGATTAGACGCTATGTTGAGTATCGCCGAAGAAAAAAAGCCAAAGAAAAATAAAAAATGGTTTTATATAGCTGCGAGTATTATTGGTTTTTTATTGGTTGGAACTTTCTTTTTCAATCAAAAGAAAAATACAGCTGACATAAATAAAACAGTCGTAATTGAAGAAAACATTCAAAAAGATTCTGCAGTAAAACCAATTTTAAATAAAGCTGATTCAATTGAAACACAAAAAGTAATTGCAGAAAAAGCATCCACAGAAACTGCAATACAAAAATCAAATAAAGAAAATAATCGTAATCAAATATCAAATAAAACCATTGAAAATGAACTAAATCAAATAGCGGAGTCTTCAATCATCAATAATCAGGAAAAACAATCAATCAACAATCAAACCGCAGTTGCCGAAAATTCTAAAAAAGAAAATGTAGACCAATTATTAGAAACGGCCGAGAATAAAGTTGTAGCAGAAAATCCGGTAAAAAAAGCAAAAGTAAAAGTAAATGCAGCCAATTTACTTAATCAGGTCGATGGTGAACTTGAACTTTCGTTTCGGGAAAAAGTAATTACAAAAGTCAATAAAAACTACCAAACGGTAAAAGTTGCTTTGGCGAATAGAAATCAGCAGGAGTAAGTTTAGACTTTTGGAAGAAGGAAGCAAGTAGTAAGAGAAAAGAGAATAGAATAAAGAAAATAGATTTAAAGTCCCGAAGGGGCGATTCATATTGTAGCGTCGGGTTTTAACCCGATGGAGATTCAATAAAGAGAAAAGAAGCAAAAAATATAGATTTAAAGTTCCGAAGGAACGATCCATATTGTAGCGCCGGATTTTAATCAGGGGAGATAGAATTCACAATTAACCATTTACAATTAACCATTCACCATTCACAATTCACAATTAAAAAAGATCATCAATCACAATCAATAAAAAAATCAATCATGAAAAATTTTACCATTTACCTCGTAATCCTCGTTTTCTTATTTGTAAGCAAAGTTCTGGGACAAGAAACTTTTGAATCTGAAACGAAAAGAATTGCCAATAAAATTGAGAAGATTACAAAAGAAGAAAAAGAAGCTTTAAAAGAAGAAGTTGAAGCTGTAAATGTTCAGCTATCAGAAGGAAAAATTACGCAGGAACAAGCCGATAAGTGTAAAAAAGAATTAGCAGAAGCAAGAGCAGTAATTATGGAAGAGAAAATCACTCTGGCTCAAAACGAATTAAACGATTTAGTGCAGAAAAAAGTCGATGGAAAAATAAAAGAAGATTCTTCTAAAGTCTACATGATTCGATGGAAATCATATAAACACGACAAAGATTCTATTCACGGCGAAAAAAGAACCACCTCACAATTTGTTTTTGCAATGGGTTTAAACAATACTATGGTCGACGGAAAACTTCAGGATTCAAATTATAGTTTTATCGGTTCGCATTTTTATGAATGGGGTTTTACCTATAATTCGAGATTAATGAAAAACGACAATTTGCTTCATGCAAAATACGGACTTTCGTTAATGTATAATAATATCAGACCCACAGACAACAGAAGTTTTGTAGTAAACGGAGATCAAACAAATCTCGAAGTTAATTCTATTCATCTTACTGAATCTCGTTTTAGAAATGTATACCTGGTTGCTCCGGTGCATTTAGAATTTGATTTTTCAAGACCTATAGAAAAAAACGGAAAGACTTATTTTAAAACCCATAAAAGTTTCCGTTTTGGCGTTGGGGGATACGCCGGAATCAACGTAAAATCAAAACAGATTTTAAAATTTGAAGAAGATGATTTAAAGTACAAAACCAGAATAAAAGGTAATTATAATGTAAATAATTTTATTTACGGTTTGAGTTCTTACATTGGCTACAGAGAATTGAGTTTATACTTTAAATATGACTTAAATCCTATATTTCAGGATAATTTAATCAAAGAAAATAATATTTCTTTAGGGTTACGTCTTGATTTAAATTGAAAATAAAGTTTGAGTTTAATTAATAGAAAAGTGCTTCAAAAGAGGCACTTTTTTTTATTCTAATAACAAAAATTCAAAATGGATTTATGTACTTTTACAAGCTATAATTTTTAAAAAATAATTTACGTTTTGATTTCACAAAGTACAATAGATGCCGTATTCGAAACCGCTCGTGTTGAGGAGGTTATTGGCGATTTTGTCAATTTAAAACGTGCAGGAAGTAACTACAAAGGTTTAAGCCCGTTTTCAGATGAGCGTTCACCTTCTTTCATGGTTTCGCCTGCAAAAGGAATCTGGAAAGACTTTAGTTCCGGAAAAGGCGGCAATTCAGTTGCTTTTTTAATGGAGCATTCTCATTTTACATATCCCGAAGCTATTCGGTATTTAGCCAAAAAATACAATATAGAAATCGAAGAAACCGAACAGACAGATGCAGAAAAAGCAATGACGGATGTTCGGGAAAGTATGTATTTGGTTTCAGAATTTGCAGCAAAATATTTTCAGGATGTTTTGGTTAATTCAGAAGAAGGAAAAGCAATTGGTTTATCTTATTTCAAAGAAAGAGGATTTACCAATGAAACCATCAAAAAATTTGGTTTAGGCTACTCACCTGAAACATGGGACGCCTTGACAAAAGAAGCACTCGGAAAAGGTTATAAATTAGAATTTCTGGAAAGTACAGGTTTAACAATTCCGCGGGATGATCGTCCTTTTGATCGCTTCAAAGGCCGGGTAATGTTCCCAATTCATAGTATGTCGGGGCGTGTTTTAGGTTTTGGAGGACGTATTTTAACCAATGATAAAAAAGCTGCAAAATATCTCAATTCGCCGGAAAGTGATATTTACCATAAAAGTAAAGTTTTATACGGAATTTTTCAGGCCAAGCAGTCAATCGCAAAACAAAACAATTGTTATTTAGTTGAAGGTTATACCGATGTAATCCAGTTTAATCAGGCTGGGATTGAAAATGTTGTAGCTTCTTCCGGAACTGCTTTAACACCAGATCAAATACGATTAATTAATCGTCTAACCAGAAATATTACCGTACTTTTTGATGGAGATGCGGCCGGATTGCGGGCTTCTATTCGAGGAATCGATTTGATTCTTGAAGAAGGAATGAATGTTAGAGTTTGCTCTTTTCCTGATGGCGAAGACCCTGATAGTTTTGCCCGTAAAAATTCGCATGATGCATTAGTAACTTATTTAGAAGAAAACAGTAAAGACTTCATACAGTTTAAAGCTTCAATTTTAATGAATGAAGCTAAAAACGACCCAATCAAAAAAGCCGATCTAATTCGTGATATGGTAACCAGTATTTCGAAAATACCAGACCGTATTCAGCGAGAAGTATACATTCAGGAGTGCGCCAGAATTATGGAAATTTCTGAACAGGTTTTAGTAAGCACGCTGGCACAGCTAATTCAAAAAGATCTTGCAGAAGCTAATAAAAAGTTAAAGCAGGAGCAAAAGCCTTTTGAAGTTGTTAGAAATCAGCCTCAAAAAAATGCAAACTATTCAGGAGGAGATCCGGAAGATCCAAGAACCGGACCACCAGATGATTATCCGGGCGATTTTGGATATTCGCAGGAACAATCAGAAAAAGTAGATATTTTGTATGGTTTTGAAAGGAAGATTATTGAAATTCTTCTTTTGTACGGAAGTGTTGTCGAAAGTTTCGAAGATGTTTATCTAAAAGCCGATGAAGAAGGAAATGTAAAAGAAGTTTCTGAAAAAAGACAATACAAAGTATTTGAAAAAGTTTATTTAAGTCTTCAGGAAGACGAGATAGAATTATCAAATACGTTATTTCAAAATATTTACAATAATATTATTGATTTCTATAATCAAAATGAAACTTTTAGTCTTGATAAATATTTAATGCACCTGCAGCCTGAGTTTGCGCAGGAAGTAACTAATATTTTAATGGAAGATGAAAAAGTGACAATTCATAACTGGGAAGGGCAAAATATTTTTCCGAAACATAAAAACGTCACAATCGAGCAGAATGTTTCGGATACTATATTTTCTATGCGATGGTTTTTGGTTTCAAAAATTATTCATGAATTAAAAAACTCACTTATTTCTGAACCGCAGGAAGATAATTCAGAAGTATTGATGATGGTTGTAGATTATTCTAAACTGCTCAATAATTTTTCTAAAAAGCTCGGAAGGGTAGTGGTTCCTTACCATGGCGGATAAAAATCAAAAAGCTCTATACTGATTAACAATATAGAGCTTTTTTTATGGTTGATGACTGCCGAAGCAAATCAAATTCCCATCAAATTAAATAATTTCTAAAGTCTTAGCCTTGTTTACTAAGTCAACTAAATTAGTAACATTTAATTTAGTTAATAATCTTAGTTTGTAAGTACTGATCGTTTTTTCGTTCAGATTTAAGATTTTAGAAATCTCATTGTTTTTCTTACCATCACTTAAATAACGTAAAACCTCGATTTCACGGTTAGAAAGTTTTCTGTACAAACGTTCGCTCTTGCTTTGTTTAGCAATAAGGGCCATGTTTTTGCGAACTGTTTCGTTGATGATAATTTTTCCTTCGTGTACTTTAATAATAGAAAGACCTAAAGTTTCAAGTTTTTCTGTTTTGTGTACATACCCGGATACTCCAGCTTTAATTGCATTTGGAGCATACATTTGCTCAGCTAGGTCACTGAAAATTACAATTTTTGTCTTTGGGAAATTTTTCAAGATTGATTTTACTTCGAAGATACTTGAAAGACCTTCTAATTCTAAATCTAAGATTAGAATATCGATTTCCTTCGTTTGAAGAATATCTCTAACCATTGAAAAATTGCCTACGTTGGCAACAATTGAAATTTGATCGTGGTCTTTAAAATAAGACTTAACGCCAAAGTGAGTCACAGGATGATTGTCTGCAAGACATACTTTAATCATAATTTTACCTTTTTAGAATTGTTATCATGTTTTTGGAACTGTAAAATTAATAAATAAATTCTGTAATTAAATATTGACAAATGTTAAAAATTTTATTTTAACGTTTTTGGGATTAAACAAACCGGAATTGCTTCCATTTTATGCTTGTTGCTGGTGTTTAATCTTTTATAAATTTCAAAGACAGATTTTTCTCTCCCGTTGAAGTCATCCGCTGATTTTCCTGACTCTGCGGCATTCATCGCCCATTCCAGCTCGTCGTAACTAGCTCCTAATTGATCCTCATCGGTTCTGTTGTCACCAAAAAGTCCATCGGTTGGAGCAGCTGTTAAAATTGAATTTGGAATAGTTAAATATTCTCCCAAAGCATAAACATCCGACTTCATTAAGTCAGCAATTGGGCTCAAGTCAACACCTCCATCACCATACTTTGTATAGAACCCAACACCAAAATCTTCTACTTTATTTCCTGTTCCGGCCACTAAAAGCCCGTGAATACCAGCTAAATAGTATAAAGAAGTCATTCTTAAACGCGCTCTTGTATTGGCTAATGATAAATTAACTTTTGTTGAATCTTTTGAAGTTGGTACAGACGACTTAAAAGCCTCAAAAGTGTCAGTTAAATCTGTTTGTACACTCGAAACATTTGGAAAACGTTTTTTTAATTGATCAATATGTTCTCTTCCTCTTGATACCTGACTTTCAGCCTGATGAATCGGCATTTCGACACATAAAACCTGTAAACCTGTTTGTGCACACAGCGTAGAAGTCACTGCAGAGTCAACTCCGCCTGAGATTCCGATTACAAAACCGTTCACTTTTGCATTAGCAGCATAATTTTTTAACCATTCAACAATATGTGTATTTACTTTTTCTGTTTGAATTGTGCTTTTTTTAGCCATAATAGTTCAAGTTTTAAGATGGAGGAATGTATATTTGCAGAATTATTTTTCTAAGTAAAAAAGTACTTATAATCCAGCAACACAAATCTAAATAAAATAAAATGAAAATGTATCGCTTTGTAGTGGTTCTGTGCTTGTTTTTTTTGTCTTGTGACCAAAAAACAAAGGTTGAAAAAGAGGTCGAAGAAATTCCGGTTGATATTAAAGTAGAACGTTTTGATAAAGCGTTTTTTGAAACTAAACCTGAGGATCTTTCCAAAATAAAAAAACAATATCCATACTTTTTTCCCGGAAACGACGATAATGTCTGGCTTCAAAAAATGAAAGAACCAATCTGGAGAGAAGTTTATGATGAAGTTCAAAAAAAATACAGCAATTTTGAACCGGTTCGCGAAGAATTTAATGAGCTTTTTAAACACGTTAAATATTATTTCCCAAAAACTAAAATTCCAAAAGTGATTACTGTAATTGGAGAGATGGATTATAATGCAAAAGCGATTTATGCAGACAGCCTTGTGGTTGTCGCTCTTGAACTATATCTAGGAAAAGATCATAAGTTTTATGAGTTTCCTAATTATATAAAATACAATTTTGAAGAAAAACAAATCATGCCAGATGTAGTTTCGAGTTTTACCTACCGTAATATTCCTGCATATCCTGATAAAAATTTAATTTCTCAAATGATTTTTGAAGGAAAACAGTTGTATGCTAAGGATTTGCTGCTGCCAAATTATACCGATGCAGAAAAAATGGGTTATTCGCCAGAGCAGATAAAATGGTGTGAAGAAAACGAAAGTTATATGTGGCGATATTTTCTGGAAAACGAAATGTTATACAGTGTAGATCCTAAATTAACAACTCGTTTTATAGCACCGGCTCCATTTTCTAAATTTTATTTAGAAATTGATAACGATTCTCCAGGGAGAGTTGGGGCGTGGATTGGCTGGCAGATTGTTCGTTCGTATATGAAAAACAATAACGTATCGCTGTCAGAATTATTAAAAATTAATGCGAAAGAAATTTTCGAAAAGTCAAAATATAAACCTAAGAAATAATGTCAAATACAATAAAATCAGAAATTAAATTCAACGTCGAGTTAGACGAAAACCGTGTTCCGGAAAAATTATCATGGAGCGCTCAGGATGGCGGAGTTACTGAAGAAGAAGCAAAAGCTATCATGCTATCTATTTGGGATAGTAAAGCACAAGAAACTATGCGTATTGATTTGTGGACAAAAGATATGCCGGTAGATGAAATGAAAATTTTCTTCCATCAGACTTTAGTTGCCATGGCTGATACTTTTAAACGTGCTACAGACGACGAAAAAATGTCAGATACAATGAAGGATTTCTGTGATTACTTTGCAGAAAAGCTGGAACTAACGAAGTAGTTAAAATTTTAAATAAAAAATCCCAAATTTCATTTGACATTGAAATTTGGGATTTTTTTATTTTTTGAATCTGGAATTTTGTTCTTGAAGTTTAACTTCTTAATTTGAATTTAAAAAACCACTGTTGTTTTTAAAAACTTCCTGATTTACTTCATCTATATATGATAAAAGCTCTTCTTTTCCAATTGATTCTGTAGATGAGGTTACAAAATACTGCGGCATTTCGGCCCAATTATTTGCATACATTTGTTTGCGATATGCAGCAATGTGAGAATCAACTTTTACTCTGCTGATTTTGTCTGCTTTTGTAAAAATAATACAAAACGGAATTTCACTTTCGCCCATATACGACATAAATTCAATGTCGATTTTTTGAGCTTCATGACGAATATCAATCAAAACAAAAGCGCATACCAGCTGTTCTCTGTTTTCAAAATAATCAGTAATAAATTTCTGAAATGTTGATTTTGTCTTTTTAGATACTTTAGCATAACCATACCCGGGCAAATCGACCAAAAACCAATTGTTATTGATTTTAAAGTGATTTATAAGTTGTGTTTTTCCTGGTTTTCCAGATGTTTTAGCTAAATTTTTATGATTGGTAATCATATTTATCAATGATGATTTACCAACGTTTGATCTGCCTATAAATGCATATTCCGGCAGAAAATCTTTCGGGCATTTTGATGCATCAGAATTACTGACAATAAATTCGGCGGTATTAATTTTCATGTTTTCTGGTTTTAAAACCTCCTTAAAATCGAAAGTTAGATGCTATAAATTCTTTTCGACAAGCCATTTCTCAAGAATTTCATTAAACTCCTGAGGGTGCTCCATCATAGCAGCGTGTCCACATTTGTCAATCCAATATAAAGTTGAATTTGGCAATAAATTGTTGAATTCTTCGGCAACATTTGGCGGTGTTACCGCATCATTTTTTCCCCAGATAATACAAGTGTCAACTGTCATTTTTGGCAAATCTTTGGCCATATTATGACGAATTGCACTTTTGGCAATTGTCAGGGTTTTAATTAATTTGATACGATCGTTTGCAGTTGCGTATACTTCGTCAATAAGATCCGGAGTAGCAATTTTAGGGTCATAAAACACTTCTTCGGCTTTCTTTTTGATGTATTCGTAATCGCCTCTTCTTGGATAACTGTCACCCATTGCGCTTTCATAAAGACCAGAACTTCCGGTAATTACAAGTCCGGCTACTTTTTCAGGATATAATTTTGTGTGATACAATGCAATATGTCCACCTAGAGAATTTCCTAATAAAATAACCTTGTCAAATCCTTTAAAAGTTATAAAGTCCTTAACGTATTTTGCAAAACTTTTTACATTCGTTTTTAAAATGCTTTGTGTATAGATTGGCAAATCCGGGATAACAACTTTATATCCTTTTGTTGGGAAATATTCTGCTACACCATCAAAGTTACTAAGGCCTCCCATTAACCCGTGTAAAATTACAATAGGGGTTCCTTCTCCAGCTTCAAAATAGCTGTATTTGCCTTCTTTTTTGTAGTTTTTGTCCATCTAGTTTAATGCCAATTTCAATTTCGACAAATATAGGGTTTAATAAATAAAAATGAATTTTTGTTGCCATTTTTTAACTACATAATTTTAGTAGAACTTATAAGTGTTTAAAAATCAGCTTTTAATAAGGTTTTTGTTATAATATAGAAATGTTAAAATCATTGCATTATAATTACTTTTTTAAGGAAAAGACTATTTAATTTTTGCAATTGTTAAAAGAATTAATCGCTGAACTGATTAATATCTAAAGTGTTGATTTGTTAATGATTAAGTAAGGTGGTAGAAAATGGCTTAAACTTATTAACAAAGTGGTATTTTGTGGTAATATGTGGTAATTTTTTTTATATTTTTGCTGTATAACATGTTAAGTGGTTTTTCTTGAATACAATTGTAGGAACATATGAGTGTAAAGTCGATGCAAAAGGGAGGTTAATGATACCTGCGCCTTTAAAAAAGCAGTTGGCTTCATCTCTTCAGGATGGTTTTGTTCTGAAGCGCTCGGTTTTTCAGCAATGTCTGGAATTGTATCCAATGGATGAATGGAATTTGATGATGGCGAAAATTAACAAGTTGAATCGTTTTGTGAAAAAGAACAATGACTTCATTCGCAGATTTACTGCCGGCGTAAAAGTGGTAGAAATTGATGCATTAGGAAGATTGCTGGTTCCAAAAGATTTAGTGACTTTTTCAGGTATTTCTAAAGATGTTGTATTCTCATCTGCGGTTAATATTGTGGAAATTTGGGATAAAGATTTATACGAAAAATCAATAAGCGGCGAAGATATGGATTTTGCAGATTTAGCCGAAGAAGTAATGGGAAATATTAATGACGACGACAATGGAATATCATAATCCGGTTTTACTTCATCCAACAGTTGATGGTTTAGATATTAAGCCAGACGGCATTTATGTAGATGTTACGTTTGGCGGCGGTGGACATTCGAAAGAGATCTTAAGAAGATTAGGGCCAAACGGGAAATTATTTGCTTTTGATCAGGACGAAGATGCGCTTGCCAATGCACTTCCGGATGAAAGATTTACGCTGATTAATGAGAATTTCAGATACATAAAAAGATTTCTTCGTTTTCATGGTGTAAAAGCAGTTGACGGAATTCTGGCAGATTTAGGGGTTTCATCACATCAGTTTGATGTTCCCGAAAGAGGTTTTTCAACCCGATTCGATGCCGGGCTTGATATGCGGATGAGTCAAAAAAATGATTTAAATGCTTATCGAGTGGTTAACGAATATGAAGAACAGGATTTACGTCGTGTTTTTTTTGATTATGGGGAGTTGAAAAATGCGCCGGTTTTAGCAAGAACAATTGTTGAAGCAAGAAGAGATTACCCAATTAGAACCACTGATGAATTAAAAGAAGTTTTAAAAAAATATCTGCCCGAGAAAGTTCGAAATAAAATATTAGCTCAGATTTATCAGGCTATCCGAATTGAGGTAAATCAGGAAATGGATGTTTTAAAAGAGTTTATTGAGCAGTCGTTAGAGATTTTAAAACCGGGCGGAAGATTTTCAGTAATCTCATACCATTCTTTAGAAGACAGGCTGGTAAAAAGATTTATAAAAAACGGAATGTTTGAAGGAGAGCCAGAGAGAGATTTTTTTGGAAATTATTCAGTACCGTTTAAAACAATAGGAAAACTGATTGTTCCGGATGATGAAGAAATCAAAATCAACAACAGAGCAAGAAGTGCAAAATTGAGAATTGCCGAAAAGATATAATATATATAGGTAGAAAATGAAAGGTGGAGTATTCAGCATATTAAAAGCAAGATTTCTGATAAACGATGATGCAGTAAAAAACTGGCGGTTCATTGTTTTTATAATACTGCTGGCTATTTTGATGATTGCCAATACCCAGCGATACGAACAAAAGGTTTTTGAAATCGCAAAATTAAATAATGAAGTAAAAGAATTACGATCTGAATTTGTAGATCGCCGTTCAGAACTGATGAAGTTAAAAATGGAATCAACGATATCAGATAAAATGCTCGAAAAGCAAATTTATCCATCGACAGTTCCTCCAACAAAAATTGAAGTTAAAAAAGAAGAAGAAAAAAGTTTCTTTAAAAGAATATGGCAGTAGACGATAAACATATATCCTACAGAATTTACCTCGTAGCAGTTTTCATCTTTTTGATGGCAATTGCTATTGTAGTTAAGTTAACCAATATTCAATGGGTTGAAGGTGATTATTACAGAAAACTGGCAAAACAGCGTACTGTTAGAAATTTTGTAATTCCGGCAAACAAAGGCAATATTTATTCTGCTGATGGAAGTTTACTGGCTACATCAATTCCGAATTATGAAATTCGTTTTGATGCAAAAGCGCCAAAAACAGAAACTTTTGAAAAATATGTAAAACAATTATCAGATTCTCTGGAAACTGTTTTAGACAGACCATCGGATTATTACGAAAAAGAATTAAGGAAAGCACGAGCTAATAAAAATCGTTATTATTTGATTGCCCGTAATTTAAGCTATACCGAATATATGAAAATCAAAGGGTTTCCATTATTCAAACTAGGAGCTTTTAAAGGGGGAATTATTGTTGAGCAGGAAACCGTTAGAAAACATCCAATTGGGAAAATTGCAGAAAGAACAATCGGTTACGATCGTATTGATCCGGCAACCGGAGTTGAAGTAGGAAAAGGAATTGAATGGGCATTTAAAAGTTATTTAAACGGAAAAGACGGTAAAATCCTAAAACAAAAAATCGCAAAAGGACAATGGAAGCCTATTCGCGATGTAAACGAAGTAGATCCAATTGACGGTTACGATGTCATTTCAACTATAGACGTCTTCATTCAGGATATTGCACACCATGCTTTGCTAAAACAATTGGAAGATTACGAAGCAGATCACGGTTGTGTGGTAGTAATGGAAACGCAAACCGGTCATGTAAAAGCAATTTCAAATTTAGGAAGAGCAGAAGATGGTTCCTATTACGAAACAACAAATTATGCGATTGCAGAATCTCATGAACCGGGATCAACTTTTAAGTTGGTTGATTTGATGGCAATTTTAGAAGATAAAGTTGCAGATACAAGTACTGTTTATGACAGCCATAATGGAGTAGTTAAATATTATGGAAGATCTGTTCGTGATTCACATAACGGAGGTTATGGAAAAGTTTCATTGGCACGAGGATTTGAGCTTTCGTCTAACACTGTTATGGTTCAGGCAGTTTATGACAATTACAAAAATAACCCGTCTAAGTTTGTAAATCATATCAATAGTTACGGATTAAATAAGACATTAGGATTACATTTTAAAGGAGAAGGAAGACCATATATTCCGCAGCCAAAAGACAAACATTGGTCAGGAGTTTCACTTCCGTGGATGGCATTTGGATATGGAGTTTCGGTAACTCCAATGCAGACTTTGGCATTTTATAATTCGGTTGCAAATGATGGTGTAATGGTAAAACCACAATTTGTATCTGAAATTAAAGAATGGAATAAAACAATCAAAAAATTTGATGTTGAAGTTATAAATCCAAGAGTTTGTTCTCCGGAAACATTAAAGAAAGTGAAAGCCGTATTGCTCAATGTGGTAAAAAAAGGAACAGGTTCTAAATTGTATTCGAAAGATTTTTCGATGGCAGGTAAAACCGGAACGGCTCAGATGAATTATGGAGGAAAAGAAGGCAAATCTGCCTTGTATTATGCATCATCTTTCGTTGGATATTTTCCGGCAGACCATCCAAAATATTCTTGTATTGTGGTAGTTCATAAACCAAATACATCAAAAAATAATTATTACGGAGCAGATGTTGCGGGGCCGGTCTTTAAAAGAATCGCCCAAAAGATTTTTACTGATGCACCTTCGACAAATAAAATTAAACAACTGGATTCTAAAATTCCAAAACAGGAAATCAGTTATGACAAGTTTGATAAAGAATCAAACAAAAAATTAAATCAAATTCCGAATTTAAAAGGAATGCCGGGGATGGACGCCGTTGCTTTGCTTGAAAATTTAGGTTTAAAAGTAAAAATAAACGGATTTGGAAAAGTAAAGAATCAATCGATTCAGGCGGGACAAGCAATAATTAAAAACACAACAATAGTATTAGAATTATCGTGAAAATACTAAAAGACATATTATATAAAGTAGCTATCGAAGCTGTAAAAGGTTCGACAGACACTGCTATCCAGAAAATTGAATTTGATTCGCGAAAAGTAGAATCAAATGATGTTTTTGTGGCTATTCGTGGTTCGCTTTCTGATGGGCATGATTATATCGAAAAAGCTATTCAGTTAGGAGCAAAAGCGATTATTTGTGATACACTTCCTGAAAATGTTCAAAATGAGGTTACTTATATTAAGGTAAAAGATACCAATACGGCTTTGGCTTTTATGGCTGCTAATTATTTTGAAGATCCATCTGCAAAATTAAAATTGGTCGGAGTAACAGGAACAAACGGAAAAACAACAATTGCTTCCTTATTGTTTCAGTTGTTCAAAAAAGCAGGTTTTAAAGTTGGATTATTATCTACAGTAAAAATATTAGTAGATGAAAAAGAATATCCGGCAACGCATACAACACCAGATTCAATTACAATCAATCATTATTTAAATGAAATGATTGAAGCTGGGGTTACACATTGCTTTATGGAAGTAAGTTCACACGGAATTCACCAAAAACGTACAGAAGCATTGCATTTTGTGGGCGGGATTTTCACGAACCTTTCTCACGATCATTTAGATTATCACGCCACTTTTGCAGAATACAGAGATGTAAAAAAATCATTTTTTGATTCTCTGCCAAAAACTGCATTCGCATTATCAAACATTGATGATAAAAACGGAACCGTGATGCTGCAAAATTCAGTTGCAAGAAAATTTACATATGCTCTAAAATCATATGCAGATTTTAAAGCAACAATTTTAGAAAGCCAATTGTCTGGTTTATTATTAAAAATAAACGACAATGAGGTTTGGGTAAAACTAATTGGAACTTTTAATGCATACAATGTTTTAGCAATTTACGGAACAGCAGTCGAATTAGGAATGGATAGCCTAGAAGCGTTGCGTTTATTGTCTGATTTAGAAAGTGTTTCGGGACGTTTTCAATATATCGTTACAGATTCAAAAGTAACTGCAATTGTTGATTATGCACATACGCCGGACGCTTTAGAAAATGTGTTGAAAACAATTGATGATATCCGTACCAAAAATGAACAATTGATTACAGTTGTAGGCTGCGGAGGAAATCGAGATAAAACAAAAAGACCAATTATGGCCAAAATTGCGACAGATCTGAGTGATAAAGCAATTTTAACATCGGATAATCCGAGAAATGAAGATCCTGAAGTGATTCTTGATGAAATGGAACAAGGTGTAGAAGCTCATAATTATAAAAAAATATTGAGAATTACAGATAGAAAGCAGGCTATTAAAACTGCTTGTCAGTTGGCTCAGCCAAATGATATTATTCTGATTGCCGGAAAAGGGCATGAAACCTATCAGGAAATAAATGGTGTTCGCCATCATTTTGATGATATGGAGACTGTGAGAGAAATTTTAGACCAACTAAATAAATGATAAGATTTTAAATTCAAATACCACCAGAAAAGGAATTTGGAGTTTCAAATTGGAATTTAAAAAATAGAAAAATATGCTATACTATTTATTTGAATATTTTGACAAAACATTAGATGTACCGGGAACGGGAGTATTCCAATACATCACTTTTAGATCAGCATTGGCTTTTTTGCTTTCATTGCTTTTGTCAACTATTTACGGTAAAAGGGTTATTAACTTTTTACGTCGTCAGCAAGTTGGAGAAACAGTTAGAGAATTGGGTCTTGCAGGTCAAAACGAAAAAGCAGGTACACCAACAATGGGAGGTTTAATCATCATTTTTGCCACATTGGTTCCGGTTTTGTTATTTGCCAGACTTCATAATATTTATATCGTATTGCTTATTGTAACTACGTTATGGATGGGAACCATTGGTTTTGTTGACGATTATATCAAAATATTCAAAAAAGATAAACAAGGGTTAAAAGGAATTTTCAAAGTAATTGGACAAGTTGGTCTTGGGATAATTGTTGGAGCGGTTCTTTATTTTAATCCTGCTGTAACGGTAAGAACAGATACTGGGCGTACAGATGTATTTAAAACCGCAACAAATTCAACAGTAATTGTTCCTGCCGGGATTGAAGAAAAATCAACGGCAACGACAATTCCTTTTGTGAAAAACAATGAATTTGATTATGCAGAGGTTCTTTCTTTTATGGGAGACGGATATGAAAAATGGGCTTGGTTAGTATTTATTCCGGTTGTAATTTTTATAATCACGGCAGTTTCAAATGGAGCAAATTTAACTGATGGAATCGATGGTCTCGCGGCCGGAACCTCCGCAGTCTCGGTACTCGCCCTAGGTATATTTACGTTTGTTTCAGGAAATATTATTTTTTCAAATTATCTGAATATCATGTATATACCCAATTCTGGGGAAATGACAGTCTTTATATCCGCATTTGTAGGAGCTTTAATCGGATTTCTTTGGTACAATTCATTTCCGGCATCTGTTTTTATGGGAGATACAGGAAGTTTAACAATTGGAGGAATCATTGCGGTATTGGCAATTGCAGTTCGTAAAGAGATATTAATCGTTTTATTCTGTGGAATTTTCCTTGCCGAAAGTGCTTCAGTAATTATTCAGGTAACGTATTTTAAATATACTAAAAAGCGTTTTGGCGAAGGAAGAAGAATTTTCCTGATGTCGCCGCTTCATCATCACTACCAGAAAAAAGGATATCACGAAAGTAAAATCGTAACCCGTTTTTGGATTGTTGCCGTAATGTTAGCCATTTTGTCAATTGTTACATTAAAACTAAGATAGATGAGGCTAGTAGTACTTGGAGGAGGAGAAAGCGGTGTTGGAACCGCGATCCTGGGAAAAAAGCAGGGATACGACGTTTTTGTGTCGGATTTTGGAAAGATAAAAGAGAGCTACAAAGAAGTTCTTATCATTAATAAAATTGCCTGGGAAGAAGAACAGCACACCGAAGATTTAATCTTAAATGCTGATGTTGTGATGAAAAGCCCTGGAATTCCGGACAAGTCTCCGATAGTAAAAAAGCTAGTTGCGGCGGGAATAAAAGTGATTTCGGAAATTGAATTTGCAAAGCCTTTCACAGAAGCATTGACCATTGGAATTACCGGAAGTAACGGTAAGACAACAACAACAATGTTGACGCATCATTTACTTAAATCGGCCGGACTCAATGTAGGTTTAGGAGGAAATATAGGAAAGAGTTTTGCCTGGCAGGTAGCCGAAAATAAATACGACGCATACGTTCTTGAATTAAGCAGTTTTCAGTTAGACGGAATAATAGAATACCGGCCAGATATAGCAATAATAACCAATATTAGTCCGGATCATCTGGATCGATATGAATATAAATATGAAAATTATATCAATTCGAAATTCCGAATAACGATGAACCAAACCGAAAGTGATTATCTCATTTATGATGCAGATGATGAAGCGAGTACAGAATGGTTAAAAAACAATAAAACAAAAGCAAAATTAATTCCTTTTTCATTGACCAAATCATTCGATGAAGGGGCTTCTATAAATAACAACAAAATGGAAATAAAGATCAACCAAGAAGAGTTTACAATGGAAACAGAATACATTGCGTTAGAAGGAAAACATAATATGAAAAATGCAATGGCAGCAAGCTCTGTAGCAAAATTGATGCAAATTAGAAATGCAACAATTCGCGAAAGTTTATCAAATTTTCAAGGCGTAGAACACCGTTTAGAAAAAGTATTAAAAATCCAGAATGTACAATACATCAACGATTCAAAAGCAACAAACGTAAACGCTACTTTTTTTGCCTTAGACAGTATGAATGTTCCAACAGTTTGGATTGTTGGAGGAGTTGACAAAGGGAATGATTACAACGAATTAATGCCATTAGTTCGCGAAAAAGTAAAAGCAATTATCTGCTTAGGAATCGACAACCGTAAAATTATCGATGCTTTTGGAGATGTAGTAGATATTATGGTTGAAGTTAACAACATGAATGATGCTGTTAAAACAGCTCAAAAATTAACAGAAAAAGGTGATGCTGTTTTATTGTCTCCAGCCTGCGCAAGTTTCGATTTATTCGAAAATTACGAAGATCGTGGAAAACAATTTAAACAAGCGGTTCATAACTTGTAGAAAATAGTTTAAAGTTTCATGTTTCAAGTTCAACACTTGAACGTGAAACCTGAAACAAAAAAACTTGAAACAAAACAACAAATGAAGGAGCTGGTAAACAAACTAAAAGGAGATAGGGTAATATGGTCATTCGTGGCTTTATTGGCGTTATTTTCGTTTATGCCCGTTTTTAGTGCGAGTAGTAATCTGGCGTATATTGGTCACGGGACCGGAAATACATTAGGTTATTTAGTGAAGCACTTGGCTCATGTTTGCATCGGTTTTTTGATCATTTACTGGGTTCACAAAGTACCGTATCATTATTTTAGAGCCATTTCAAAAATAGCACTTCCGGTAGTTTGGCTGTTATTATTGTATACTTTATTGAAAGGAACAGTAATTGCAGGAGCAAATGCAAGTCGTTGGATTCAGGTGCCGTTCATTGGAATCACGTTTCAGACATCAACACTAGCGGCAAGCGTATTATTTATTTATGTAGCACGTTATTTGTCGAAAACCAAAGAAGAAAATGAGCCGTTTCAAACCTCATTTATTCAGCTTTGGGTTCCGGTATTTATCACATTAGCATTAATATTACCAGCCAACTTTTCAACCACAGCGTTGATCTTTTCAATGGTAATGATGCTCACGTTTATTGGGAAATATCCATTAAAATATATTGCGTTTATTATTGGTTCAGGCGTTGTAATGCTGGCATTTTTCCTTTTGGTAGCAAAAGCATTTCCAGACTCGAGATTTTTCAGCAGGGTTTCAACATGGGAAAGTCGTATTATGAACTTTACCACAGATAAACCAGACGAAGATGATTATCAAATTGAAAAAGCAAAAATTGCCATTGCATCTGGAAGATTAGGCGGATTAGGACCAGGAAAAAGTGTTCAAAAGAATTTCCTGCCACAATCATCTTCAGATTTTATTTATGCCATTGTTGTAGAAGAATATGGTTTAGTAGGTGGAGTTTCAATATTGCTTTTGTATTTATTATTGTTGTTTCGATTTGTAATCGCCTCACATAAAGCCAATACATTATTCGGAAAATTAGTCGTCGTTGGTCTCGGGTTTCCGATGATATTTCAGGCGATGATTAACATGGCGGTTGCCGTAGAATTGCTGCCGGTAACAGGGCAGACACTTCCGCTTATAAGTTCCGGAGGTAGTTCAATCTGGATGACTTGTTTTTCACTTGGAATAATTATTAGTGTAACCAAGAAAGAAGAAGAAATCGCTGAAGAGCAGGAAGAAAAAGAAAGAAGAAAAGAAGCGCTTCAAAGATTAATAGACAAAGAACTGGCCGAAGAAGATCTGCCGGTAGATGAAAGAGAAGAAATTTACGAAGAAGAAGCAATGTATTCAATTCAGGATAATTCAAGAAATCCGATGAATGCAGTTTTAAATAAATAAGGGATATAAATAGTTATGACAAAGTACAAATTCATACTAAGCGGAGGAGGAACAGGAGGACATATTTATCCTGCAATTGCGATTGCAAACGAATTAAAATTACAATTTCCTGATGCTGAATTCCTTTTTGTTGGTGCCAAAGACAAAATGGAAATGCAGAAAGTGCCTCAGGCTGGTTACGAAATAAAAGGTCTTTGGATCGCAGGTTTACAGCGAAAACTGACTTTACAAAATATGATGTTTCCTCTAAAACTGGCATCTAGTTTATTGGAATCCAAAAGAATTATTAAAAAATTCAAGCCCAATGTAGTAATTGGAACCGGAGGTTTTGCCAGTGGTCCGTTATTGCAGGCGGCGGGATCGGCAGGAATTCCGACAGTAATTCAGGAACAGAATTCTTTTCCTGGAATAACAAACAAATTGCTTAGTAAAAAAGCAAATGCAATTTGTGTGGCCTATGAAAATTTAGAACGATTTTTTCCAAAAGAGAAGATAGTTTTAACAGGAAATCCGGTTCGTCAGGATTTAATAGATATTGAAAGTAAACGAGACGAAGCTATTGCTTTTTACGGTTTAGATCCGAATAAAAAAACATTGTTGGTTTTAGGCGGAAGTTTAGGAGCGAGAAGAATCAATCAGTTAATCGAAAAAGAATTGCCAAATTTTCTTTCGCAAGATGTTCAAATAATCTGGCAATGCGGAAAATTATATTTTGAAGATTATAAAAAACACAATCAGCCAAACGTAAAAGTGGTTGATTTTATTGAAAGAATGGATTTTGTTTATGCCGCTGCAGATGTGATAATTTCGAGAGCAGGAGCGTCATCAGTTTCAGAATTATGTATTGTGGGGAAACCGGTAATTTTTATTCCGTCTCCAAATGTAGCCGAAGATCACCAAACTAAAAATGCACAGGCAATTGTAGAAGCAAAAGGAGCAATTTTGTTGAAAGAAACTGAATTAGACAATGAATTTAGCATTGTTTTTGAAGCGCTGCTGAAAGATGACGGAAAGCAAAAACAATTAAGCGCAAATATTAAAAAACTGGCAAAACCAAACGCCACACAAGTAATAGTAGAAGAAATTAAAAAGTTGTTATAATATAACTTTTTCTAAAAATTATGAAACATTCACAGAATTGCAGAACATTATTTTAGGCAATTTTGGTTAAATAGGAACATAAAAATACAAAGGCTTAATTATTAGTTTTTTATAAAATTAAAAAAGTAAAAACAGGCTGGAAATAGAATTTTAAGAATAAAGTTTTAAGGGTTAAGCCTTAAGCTTAAAGCAAAAATCAAAATGAATTTAAATCAAATACAAAACGTTTATTTTATTGGCATCGGAGGAATCGGAATGAGCGCCTTGGCCCGTTATTTTAAATATATCGGAAAACAGGTTTCAGGTTATGATAAAACACCGTCAATGCTGACAAGTGAATTAATTGAAAGTGGTATTGATATTCATTTTGAAGATAATATTAATTTAATTCCAAATGACTATTATGTAGAAAATACTCTGGTAATTTTTACGCCGGCGGTTCCTAAAACACATTCAGAATGGAATTATTTCATCGAAAGAAATTACGAAATTAAAAAACGTGCCGAGGTTTTAGGGATTATCACCAAAGACACTTTTAGTTTTGCAGTTGCCGGAACACATGGTAAAACAACAACATCAAGTATTTTAGGACATATTTTATATGAAAGCGGAGCAGATGTTACGGCATTTGTGGGCGGAATTGTTGAGAATTACAATTCAAATTTAATTGGAAACGGAAAAACAGTAACCGTGGTTGAAGCTGATGAATTTGACCGTTCGTTCCTCCATCTACATCCAAATATAGCCTGCGTAACCTCAATGGATGCAGACCATTTGGATATTTACGGAACAAGTGATGCTATTCAGGCTTCGTTTGTTGAATTTGCTTCGAAAGTAGAAGATAAGAGCAAATTATTTATAACCAAAGAATTGCCTCTTGAAGGCGTTCAGTGCGCTATAAATGAAGATGCCGTTTATAAAGCTTATAATGTTCGAATTGAAGATGGAAGTTATGTTTTTGATGTACAGACGCCATCAGAAATTATGAAAGACCTTCGTTTCGGACTACCAGGAAAACACAATCTTATGAATGGGCTGATGGCTATTGCGATGGCAAAAACTTACGGCACCCCGACCGATGCCATCGCAAAAGCTATTGCCTCGTTTAACGGAATCAGAAGACGTTTTTCATATCAGATTAAATCTGAAAAATTAGTTTATATAGATGATTATGCACATCATCCAACAGAAATAAATGCTGTTCATCAGGCAGTTAGAGAGTTGTATCCGGGGCGTAAAGTTTTGGCAGTTTTCCAGCCGCATTTGTTTAGCAGAACAAGAGATTTTGCCGATGGATTTGCCGAAAGTTTATCTCAGTTTGATGAAGTGTTTTTAATGGATATTTATCCGGCACGCGAATTACCGATGGAAGGGATTACATCGCCATGGCTGCTGGAAAAAATGACCAATTCGAACAAAAAAATTGTTGCAAAAGAAGATTTATTAGCGGAAATCAAAGCCAGTGATGCGCCGATAATTGTAACAATAGGAGCTGGTGATATTGGTGAAATGGTACCATCAATTAAAAAAAGGCTAAATGAAAATATTTAATTGGACAAATATTCGATTAGTACTCATTTTAGGGCTTGTTCTTTTTTTATACTCTTTCGCACAACACCGAAACGGAGATAGAAAATTGAAAAAATCTATGGTCGTTTTTGTAGGAGAAAATACGCTTTTTGTTAAGCCAGAAACGGTTAATAAATTGTTGATAGAAAATAAAAGAGACGCTTCCAGTATTAGAAAAGATGAAGTAGATTTGAATAAGATAGAAAAAAACCTTGATGCGCAAGACATGATTGAGAAGTCGGATGTTTTTGTAAGTATCGACGGTGTTCTAAAAGCGGTAGTAAAACAGAAGACACCAATAGCGCGAGTTTATGATGGTGATCGCTCTTTTTATATTGACTATGAGGGTAATAAAATGCCCTTGTCAGATAATTTTACGGCGCGAGTTCCTCTTGTTTCAGGGGCAATAAATGAAAAAAATAACGAAGATTTAGCTGCTTTATTTCGCACAATTTACGACGATGCGTTTTTGAAAAAAAACATCATTGCAATACAAATTATGCCTAATGGCAGCCTAAAAATGTTTAACCGAAACTATGATTACTTCATAGATTTTGGTCGTACGATGAATGTTGATAAAAAATTTAGAAACTATAAAGCGTTTTTTCAAAAAGCAGTTTTAGATAGTTCGTTATATAAATACAGCAAGATTGACCTTAGGTTTACGGAACAAGTAGTTTGCACAAAATAATAGAAAATGGAAAAAGATAATATTGCAGTAGGTCTAGATATTGGAACAACAAAAATAGTTGCCATGATAGGCAAGAAAAATGAGTATGGCAAATTGGAAATTTTGGGTATTGGAAAATCCAAAAGTCTGGGAGTTGCAAGAGGAGTTGTAAACAACATTACGCAGACCATTCAGTCAATTCAGCAAGCAATACTTGAAGCAGAAAATAATTCAGGTTACAAAATAAAAGATGTCGTTGTGGGTATCGCCGGACAACACATTAGAAGTATTCAGCATACAGATTACATCAGCCGTAATAATCCGGAAGAAGTAATTGGTGAAAAAGATATTCAGCTTTTAATCGATCAGGTAAATAAACTGGCGATGTTACCGGGAGAAGAAATCATTCACGTTCTGCCACAGGAATTTAAAATCGACGGACAGTCTGAAATTAAAGAGCCAATCGGAATGTATGGCGGAAGATTAGAATCTAGTTTTCATGTTGTAGTTGGGCAGGCTTCTTCAATCAGAAACGTTGGAAGATGTATTCAGAGTTCAGGAATCGAATTATCCGGATTAACATTAGAACCATTAGCTTCGGCAGATGCAGTTTTAAGTCAGGAAGAAAAAGAAGCAGGAGTTGCGCTTATCGATATCGGGGGCGGAACAACAGATTTAGCCATTTTTAAAGACGGGATTATTCGTCATACAGCTGTAATTCCTTTCGGTGGAAACGTAATTACAGATGATATTAAAGAAGGCTGTTCGATTATTGAAAAACAAGCAGAGCTTTTAAAAATAAAATTCGGATCAGCATGGCCGGGAGAAAATAAAGACAATGAAATCGTTTCTATTCCTGGTCTAAGAGGAAGAGAACCAAAAGAGATTTCATTAAAAAATCTTTCTAAAATTATCCACGCACGTGTGGTGGAAATTGTAGAACAGGTTTTTGCAGAAATTAAAGCCTACGGACACGAAGATCCGCGTAAAAAACTGATCGCAGGAATTGTTCTTACAGGTGGCGGGGCCCAGCTAAAACATATTAAACAATTGGTGGAGTATATCACAGGTATGGATACCAGAATAGGATATCCAAACGAGCATTTAGCAGGAAACTCAAGCGAAGAAATTTCAAGCCCATTGTTTGCAACAGCTGTTGGTTTAGTAATGAACAGTATTGAAAACAGCACACAAAGCGCGATAAGAATGGAAGCAGTAAACGAACAGCCAAAAGTTGTTTATAGAAATGTTCCTCCGCCGGTGCAGCGATACGAAGTTGAAGAAAACTACGTTGAGAAAGTAGAAGCTATTGAAGAGCCTAGAGAAATAAAAACAACAAAGGCAGCAGCAGAATCTACAGAAACAAAAATTAGGAGATCATTTTTTGACAGATACGTTGATAAAATCAAAGATTTTTTAGACAACGCTGAATAAATATAAGCCGATTAATAAGAGAAAAGGATTACTTTTTGCCCCAAGTCAAGAAGTAAAAAATGTACTAAATAAGAATTTCAAAAAACCAAAAAGATGATGAGCAACTCAGAATTTGGAAGTATCTCATTTGATTTACCGAAAAATCAATCAAATGTAATCAAAGTAATAGGTGTAGGTGGAGGTGGTAGTAATGCTATTAACCACATGTTTAAGCAAGGTATTAAAGGTGTGGATTTTATAGTTTGTAATACCGATTCACAAGCACTACAGAACAGTTCAGTACCTAACAAAATTCAGTTAGGAGTAAATTTAACAGAAGGTCTTGGAGCAGGAGCAAATCCTGATGTAGGACAGCAATCTGCTATTGAAAGCATTGCCGACATTGAAAAAATGTTAGACCGCGGTACTAAAATGGTATTTATTACTGCAGGTATGGGTGGAGGAACCGGTACAGGTGCAGCTCCGGTAATTGCTCAATTAGCAAAAGAAAGAGAAATTCTTACAGTTGGTATTGTGACAATTCCGTTTCAGTTTGAAGGGAAAGTACGTCAGGAACAGGCTTTATTAGGAATCGAAAAATTACGTAAACAAGTTGACTCTTTAATTGTAATCAACAACAATAAATTAAGAGAAGTTTACGGAAATCTAGGTTTCAAAGCTGGATTCTCAAAAGCGGATGAAGTTTTAGCAACTGCTTCCAGAGGTATTGCTGAAGTAATTACGCACCACTATACTCAAAATATCGATTTACGCGATGCCAAAACAGTTTTGGCAAACAGCGGGACAGCTATTATGGGATCTGCTGTGGCAGAAGGAGAAAACAGAGCAAAAGATGCGATTGTATCGGCATTAGATTCTCCATTATTAAATGACAATAAAATTACAGGAGCCAAAAACGTATTGTTGCTTATCGTTTCTGGATCTAACGAAATAACGCTTGATGAAATTGGAGAAATCAACGATCATATTCAGGCAGAAGCAGGTTACAACGCAAATATCATCATGGGGGTTGGAGAAGACGAAAGCCTTGGCGAAGCTATTGCTGTAACTATTATTGCTACTGGTTTTGACGTTGAACAACAAAATGAGATTGTTAATACAGAGCCTAAAAAAATCATTCACACGTTAGAAGATGAGCAGAGAAGTGTTCATAATTTAACAAACAGACCACTTACTTCATTTGATTTAAATGCAGAAACACCTACTGCAAAATCAGAAGAAAAGGTTATTTTTGATTTGATGGAAGATCCGGTTGCTCCCGTGCAGACTCCAGTTGCTCCAGTTACACCAACAATTAATCAGGAAGAATTGGTAGTTATGTCTGAGTTTATTAAAAACCTTGACGTAACTTTTGAAATCGTTTCGCCAATAACAGATATCGATTTTAGAATTTCAACTCCTGCAGCACAAACTATTCAGGAAGTAAAACCTGTACAGCAAAGAACTTTTGAAAGAGAAGAACAAACTACTTTTTCATTTGATCTGCCGCTTTTCAAATCTGAGCCAGAAGTTAAAAAAGAACCAGTTTCGGAGCAGGAAAATAAAATCATTTTCGAATTAACTAATGAAACACGTAATATAAAAGTAAACGATCCAGTTTCATTTGTACCGGTAACAGAACTTTCTGATAACGGAATTATCAAATATTCTCTTGAAGAATATATGGAAGTTGAAAATGAATTGACAGCTTCTAAACCAGTTGAAAAAGTAATCGAAGATACAGTTCCGGAGGAATTGAACATTACTTTAAAACCAAGAGCTGATTTTTCAAGTCAGCCTGATTTTACAACAACTTCAGAAGTTTCTCCAATGGAATTGACAATTGAAGAAACTTTACGTTTAAGAGCTGAAGAAAGAAGAAAGAAACTAAAAGAATTTAATTATAAATTCCACAATAATGTTTCAAGAATTGATGAGCTGGAAAAAGAGCCGGCTTACAAAAGATTAGGAATCGATTTATCGAATTCTCAATCAAATAATACAAATTCGAGAATCTCAGTAGGAACTGATAGTAACAACGATTTGCAATTGCGTTCAAACAATTCATTTTTGCACGACAACGTAGATTAATTTTACAATCATAATATAAGGATAGCCCGAAAATTGGATTTAATTTTCGGGTTATTTTTTTTATCTTCGCACAGAATTTAGAAATTTGACTTTTAAATAGTACTTTTAAAATAATATTGTGACCCTGAGCGTAGTCGAAGGGTTTCTTTTTCAGAAAGGGCTTCGACTACGCTCAGCATGACAAATGTTTATTATTTATAAAAGGCGAGAACAACTTTCAATACAATATCAATTTATAAGCAAAAAGCTTATTTAAATAAAAACATAAAGATGAGTTTACAGGCAAAAATCATGGACGAAATCAAAACAGCCATGAAAGCAAAAGATACAGTAGCATTAGAAGCATTAAGAGCGGTAAAATCTGAATTATTATTAGCTTCAACAGCTTCTGGATCTAAAGAAGAATTAAAAGAAGATGAAGAAATTAAATTGCTTCAAAGATTAGTAAAAACCCGTAAAGAAAGCGCAAGAATCTTTACAGAGCAAAACCGTCCTGACTTAGCTGAACCAGAATTGGCTCAGGTAGCAGTAATTGAAAAGTTTTTACCAGCTCAGTTAAGCGAAGCAGAAGTAGAAGCTGTAATTGCAAAAATCATTGCAGAAACAGGAGCTTCCGGAATTGCTTCGATGGGTAAAGTAATGGGATTAGCATCTGCTCAATTAGGCGGAACTGCTGAAGGAAAAACCATTTCTACAATTGTAAAGAAGTTACTTTCGTAAATAAAAATTTTAGATTTTAGAGTTCAGATTTTAGATTTAATCTGAATTCTAAAATCATAAATCTAAAATTAACTGACCTCGTAGTTCAACTGGATAGAATATCAGATTTCGGCTCTGAGGGTTGGGGGTTCGAACCCCTCCGGGGTCACTATACAATTTAAAAAGCCTGCAAAATATACATTTTGCAGGCTTTTTTATGACTCCTAAGTTCCCACTTCCCACTTCTCACTTCATAATTATAAATTTCCCTGTTACGGTTTGACCTTCAAAAGAGGCTGTGTAGTAAATCATATCGTTGTCGATTTTATCAATTTTGACGTTTATTTTGTCGCCTGTTTTAAAGTTTAGGCCGCTAGCAGTTAATTCGGTTACTGTTGCATTGTATTCGCACTCGTTTACCCATTCGAGGTTTGATTTAATATACTCTTTATCGGCATTTGGAAACTCCATAAATACATTGTCTTTTATTGTTATGTAAGTCGAATCATCATTTGCTTCAGAATATCTTAGTCTGCAATTTTTTAATACAGCACAATTTGCTTTTTCAACAGTTTGTTTTTTTGCAGTATAGAAAAAATTCATATCATATTCCTTTGCTGATTTTAAAATGGGATAAAGTTTATCATTTCTAATCAGCCATTTTTTATTTGCAGGGAAATTGTCATCGTTTTTTAGAATTAAGATATCTTTTTTAATAGTCCAGGTTCCAGAAGTTGTATGTTTTTCGCCAATTGAATAACTCATTTCAAAAGTTCCATCGGGTTTAAAATTAGCAGTTGACTGAAGCCAGCTTGTTTGAAACTCATAAATTCCTGAAACTTCTGAGACGCTTTGTTTTTTTTGTTTTGTGATTATAGGATTTTCCGTTACAGTATAAGCTGATAAAACCAATACGGAAGTAATACATGTAAATAAACGGGCAATACTTTTTAATTTAATCATTTGTTATATTATGTTATTGATTTTTCCTAGTGTTGAAAGATAGTACCGCAAGTGTTCAGGCGCTGCATGAGTTTGAGATTAAAAGACGCGAGATTTTTCATTATGCACAATTTCCAAATACAAAACTATCTTTAAATTCAGCCAAATGCACAAATTGCTTACAGCGTGTGTTGGCGGCAGATTTTATTTCGTACGTTTTGCTTCTATCTTTTTTCCGTTCTGTAATAAAAAATTAATTTGAAATTTCTCCTTTTTCGTTCTTTTCAAACTGAATTTGTGCATCGACTACTTTATAGAAAAATAACATTTCGTTTTCTACATATATCTGCCGGACGATCTCTTTTTAATTGGTTACAATAAAATAGTGATAATCATCCTGAATGATGTTATTTTCGGATAATGAATTATTTGATAGGTTTAATTTTAAAAGTTTATAGGTAGGAATGTGATTATTGTATATAATTTTCTTTCCAATTATTTGATTGGTCTGCGGGTAATACGTAAGATGGCTTATATATTCGTCGGTAATATTTACTAAAGTTTTGATTTCTGAACCCGTAGCAGGATCAAGTTCCACTATTTTTTTGGTAGATCTAAAGGCATATAATTTTCCGTTGGTCGCAGGAATTAATTCGTCATAGCCGTAATAAACCGTTTCAGATACTGACTTGTCAGAAAGTTTTATTTTGCAAAGTCTGTGGATTACTTTTCCATTCTCAACTTTATCTTTATCTCCCATTATTTCATCTGTTTTAGGATTGTAAATAAACCCGTAAATTAGATCACTTCCGGTATTTATTAAGCTTCCAATTTCGGAACCTGTATTGGGATTTAATTCAATAAGGCCTTTATACAATATGTACCCATATAATTTTCCTGTTGTTGTTACGATCAATTGGTCATAACCTTTGTAAGTAATTTCTTTTACGCTCTTGTCTGCAAGCTTCACTTTAAAAAGTTTGTAAATGTTATTTCCGCTGTTTGAAATAAATCCTTGTCCAATAATTTCATTTGTTGGGGCAAAATATTCTAATTCACTTAAATAATCAGATTCTGTACCGTAAACTATGTTTTTGATTACTATACCTGTAGTAGGATTTAATTCGACAATGTTTTCATGTTCATTGTGTGCAAATAGACGATTTTGACCAATTATAGAAATATAACCTCCATTAACTTTTACCCCATTTGCATTTAATAGAAGCTGACCAGAAGTTGTACCCACCGGAACTATTACACTTATTGTAGTTGAAGTAATTTGAGTAATTTGCCCATTAGTACCATTAAATGTAACAATATAAGTTGAATTTGGGTCAAAATTTTCTCCCTTAATTATAATAGTATCGCCTATATTGGTTGAATTAGTCGAAACGCTTTCAATTTTTGGATCTGGTATTTGAACTTCTTCTGTATTATTAGGACTTGAACAGCTGATAAAAATAAATAGTGTAATAATTGAAAAAAAGTGTTTCATTCTAGATGGTTGGTTTTTAATTGTTAATTTTTTTCGGAAGATATAAAATATTCTTGCAAAATGGTGGGTTCAACGTTGCAAAATGTCACTTCAATAGTACTAAAAACTTCCTGAGTTTGCACCAAAATTTCATAGGTTCAATACTGTAATAAATTGAACGAAATGCAGCTCTAACCCATATTATTAATTCAAACAGAAAAACTATTCAAGATTGAAAAACTTTAAATTTTGCAGGCTTTTTATAGTTTTGAGAAAACTTTGCTAAATTGGGAGTCGAAACTGAGCTAAAAATGTTTTAACTAAAAATATCAAACTTATTATGATGACACTAATTGCAATATTTTTTCCGTGGCTTTCTTTTTTATTGAGAGGTAAAATTTTTACTGCTATTATCTGTTTAATTTTACAGATTACTTTAATTGGCTGGATTCCTGCTGCAATTTGGGCTGTGATTTCTTTACAAAACTCAAGAGCAGATAAGCGTAATGATAAATTAATAAGAGCAATGAAAGCCAGGTAAAGTTAAGTCTGCTTTCAGAGTTTTCCGGAATAACTTAATTACTTCTCAGAACGTTTTTTTATAAAATTTTTAATTAGAACAAAAACAGAGAAAACAAAAACTATTAAATACACAGCAGTCAGTGCAGGTTTTTCAAATTTTGAAGTTTCGAAGTCAAATTGTTTATACAATGCAATACCTACAATGATTGCTACAATACTTAAAGTGAAGACAGGGGCATTATTTTTATTCTCCATGGTTTGTTTAATATTTGGTATTTGATATAAAGGTTATTTAATACTTTCTCCGGCATTTCCTGTTTTTACATCACCAGCTCGTTTATAACTGGCTAAAATTACTCCTGTGGTTGTAACAGTACTTTCTGTTAAAGTAAATCCCGAAGGATGTGCAGTATCAGCAAACAGTTTTTTTCCTTTGCCTAGAAGTACAGGATGAATTTTTAATCTGAGCTCATCAACTAAATCATTTTTTAAAAGTAAATGGATAAGTTCACTGCTTCCCCAAACCTGAATATCTAAGCCTTCAGATTCTTTGAGTTTCTTGATATCAGCCAGATTTTTAATGAAATTAGAATTTTTCCAATCCGATTTTTTTCTGGTTTTAGAAAGAACATATTTGTTACCGTCATTAATTCCCGGCCAAATCTGGACATGTTTAGGCCAGTAATCTTCCCAAATTTCAAATGTCTTTCTGCCCAAAAGATATTCAGCAGGCTGAAGTTCTTTTTTTACAGCATCACCATAAGCTTTATCCCCAAATGGTGCTGTCCATCCGCCATATTTAAAACCGTCTGCTGTATCTTCTTTCGGACCGCCCGGCGCCTGCATAACACCATCCAGCGAAATCATCGACAAAACAATTATTTTTCTCATCGTAATATGTGTTATGGATTAATAAAAAGACTAAAATAAATTTGAATTTGATGCTTTATAATTTTACAATTTTGCCTGCTCAGTTGTGATCATATCATAAAGCTTTTCATTCTTGAAATTTTCTTTAAATAAAGCAATCAAAGGAACAGTTGGACTCTTTGGATATTTTTTTACAAAGCGGTCAAATTCCTGGATGTTTTCTGGATAAATGTATTTTTCTTCTGCTGCATTTTCAAAAGTTGGCGTATTGTCCTGACCAATTAAATAATCCATTTGATAGCGTTTGTAATCGTCTTTTACAGATTCAATTAATTTAGAATCAGGATATTTTGTCAGAAAATTTTCCCAGGAAATAATTCTGTCTCCCAAATCTTTAAATGAAATTACCAATCCCGCATCTGCAGAATATAACGATTTGTTTTCCTCACTTTTTAGATATAAATAATCTTTATAGTCTTTCGTAACGTAGTCTTTGAAAATGGTATAATAAAAATCATTTTTTGTCGTAATTTCGACATAACCTTCACCTATTTCTTCAAGTTTTAACTGATATTTTGCAAGTTTTTGTTCCAGCAGCTTGACATTTTTTTTGTCTGTTTCGTTTTCACTATAAAAATTATCAAGTATGCCAGCCGATTTTTCTTCTATTTTGTGAATCAAATAGCCGTTTTCTTCAAAATATTTCTCGTATAATGCATTCGCATCTTTATTAGAAATTGATTTTAATTTAAGAATAATTTCATTTTTATTTTTAGAAAATAATTCTAGTAATTCTAAATCTGATTGAGCAGTTTTAGCAGGAATTTCAGTTTTTATACTGTCATTCTTAATTTCTTTTTTATTCGAAGCAGGTTTATCAGTTTGCTTGCATGAAGAAAGTAAAACTCCAAAAGTTATTACTATAAAGGTTTTTTTCATGATTAAAATTTGGTTTGTTCTGCTAATATATAAAATTATCCAGATTATTTTTAGTCATAAAAAAAGGACAAAAAATAATATATTAATTGTCCTTCCGTTTTAAAAATTTCCGAAAATCTACTTTGTGTTTTGCAGAAAATTATCGATGTAATTTACTACCAGTGGAATGTTTTGATGCTGAGGAGCATGACCTGTCTGCGGCAGAATAATTATCTGTGATGTTGGGAGCTGTTTGGTCAGCGGATACCAATTTTCTACAGCAAAACTTGTGTCGTGATCTCCGGAAATTATCAATATAGGTGTTTTGGTTGTTTTGAGTTTATCTCTATAGTTGTCTTTGTCTTCGGCAGCATTTTCGCCTCCGGCAAAATATAACTGAAAAGCTTCCATAGTAGACGGAATTTTAGAAACATCTATTCTTTTGGCAATTCTTTCATGAGAAGCTTTTGCAGCTTTTCTGCTTTCTTCAGATTCTGGTTCGAAGAAAAGAATAACTTCATCCTCAAAATCATTTATTGGTTTTAATGCATGATCAAGAAAAGACTGTTCCAGCGGCACAACTCTTTTTCCAATTGGGCCCGTACCCAATAAAATTGTATGCGTAACCAGTTCAGGATATTGGTGCGTTGCAGCTTGTGTAACCAATCCGCCGTACGACCAGCCCATTAAAACTGCCTTTTCGATTTTTAGAAAATCGGCCAGATCTTTTACATCTTTAGCTACTTCTTTAACATCCGTTGGAAGTGTTCCTGTAGAATATCCAATTCCCGAATAATCAAAAGTGATAACCTGATGTTTCTCTGCAAGCAGATCTAAAAATAACGGATCCCAGGTATCCAGCGTTCCTCTAAAACGGTTAATTAAAATAATTGGAACTCCGTTGCCAATTGATCTATAAGCGATTTTTCGGCCAGAAAGATCTGCAAATTGAGTTTCTGAGTTTGTGGCGTCTATTTTTGTGCTCATGGTTTGAAGTTTTTGGTTAATAATAAATTATAGAACCAATTTTAATGCCTCTTGAAAAAATATTTAAAAATCAGCCTTCAACAGAAATATAGAAATTATGAGATTGTTTTATTTCGCTAAAAAAAAGAAACGTTTTACTAAATATAGAAAATATCATAAGTCGATTGTAGCTCCAATTTTAGGTAAATAAAGATTTAGATTTGCATTTTTAAAATCGTCTAAAGCTTTTTTATGATCCATTTTAATGAAACCGAAAGTATCGTAATGAACGCCTAGAATTTTATTGACTTCAACCAGTTTTGAAGCTTCAATAGCTTCTTCAATACCCATTGTTAAACCGTCACCGATTGGGAAAACAGCAAAATCCAGTTTGGTAAATTTTAAGATAAACTGCATATCAAAAGTAAGAGCAGTGTCGCCGCTGTAATAAAAATTTCCGTCTAAAGTCGTTAATACAAAACCGCAGGCAATGCCGCCATAACTTCCGTCCATAAAACTGCTCGGATGCTGTGCTATAACACATTTTACGGTTCCGAAATCAAAGCTGAATTTTCCGCCCGGATTAATTGGATGCGCATTTTCGATTCCGTTTTTTAACAGCCAGTTGTAGATTTCGAAATTACCAAAAACTTTTGCCCCGGTATTTTTTGCAATTCTTTCGACATCGAGAATATGATCGTAATGGGCGTGAGAAATAAAAATATAATCGGCTTTTATTTCATCCACATTAATGTCTTTTGCTAATTCGTTTGGTGTGATAAAAGGATCGAAGAGAAGGTGTTTTCCATTTGCATAAACAGAAAAACAGGAGTGGCCAAAATAAGTTACTTTCATGTGATATAAATTTTGGAATTAATAATAGTTATTCAGTTTACTGCCAAAAATATACCAGTCGATTTTAGAACTTATTCTTCAAACACTTTTTCGGTATCAACAGAATTGTGTTCCTGATATAATTTTTCGCCAATTTTTCCCTGATCTCCCAATGCGCGGCCTTTTATGAGCCAGGCAGTTCCGAAAGCGAATAGTGCAAGCGCTTCAAAGGTTAATGTTGAATATGTAAATAGTTCAAGAGCGGCTGAAACAGGAACCAAAATCACAGAAATCAAAATGATATAACCACATGTTCTGTAAATATTGTTTTCGTGCAAAATACTTTTAGGTTCTCTGGTATCTTTTTCCTGCCCAATTGTAAAAACATGAATAGCGAGTAAAGATAAAATCAAAAAAAGCATTGCAGCAAAACCATAATGCAGCCAGCCGAGCCAGGTAACTGTTGATGGAATAAAGGTGTAGATTTTTTGTGAAATGTCTTCGGGATTTGTGGGAACAAGCGCAACGCCCAGCGCCATAATTCCCGCGATATTGGTTAGTAAATTATCGTTTTTCCAAATAGATTTATTACCGTGGCCTTTATACCGAATTAAAAACAAACCTACAGCGCATAAAGTTCCCGTAAATATTTCCCTTAAATTGGTATAATAATAATGACTTATAGAAGGCTGTATTTTGGTTTGAAAAAAAGATATCAGAGAAAATCCAACCAAAAATATTGGCAGTAGAAAACCTAAATAACCAATTGCACGTCTGATTCGTCTATAAGTGAAAATGTCATAATTTTCAATCTTAATTTCTTTTACATCTATTTTCATATTTTTATCTGTTTTGGTATGATAAAGTTATGAGAATATTTTTTAAATAACTGTAAATTAGTTTTTTAAAGTACTGGTAAAAAGAATATTATTTTCTGGAAAACAAATTCTCTACAACCCACGCCGGACCAATTAAAAGAAACTGAAGATCTTTTAAGAAAGATGGTTTTTTGCCTTCGATATTATGTCCGTAAAACTGTCCAATCCAAGCGATAACAAACACGCCGATTGAGAATATCCATAACGGAAAAATTTGACCTATATAATAATTTAAGACTAAACAGATTCCTGAGAAAATTGCAATTTTTACGGCCATCGCAATTGATAACCTGATGTAAAAAACAAGAACAAAAAGCAGAACTACAAATGCCCAGTTTTCGATAATGGGTAAATTTAGCTGTAAAGTATTAGCAATAATTCCGCTCGGAATACTCATTAATAAGCCTACGATAGAAAAATAAATTGCGGGCACACAAATGTAATGTATCGCTTTGTTTTTTGGGTTTTGATGACTTACGGCATATTCTGCAAACCATTGGTCTAATGTTCTCATTTTTGTGGTTTTAAGGTTAGTTACTGTAAATCTACTAAAAATTCCCAATTAAAAATTCGCAGAACATTAAAACCTATTTCACATTGTATTCAAAAACATTATCCCATAATTCGTCGATTTTGATAAGGGCTTCATTTAGCGGAATCACTTTCCATTTTCCGTCAGTTTCTATTCCTAAACCAATGCTTTTTAGTTTAAGTAAAGCGTCGTTTACATCAAAATCCAGTTCGGTATTTAATTGCGTCGAAAACCAGGATTCAATTTGAGAATCTAATTCCTGCGCAGTTAAAGGATTTTGGCTTTTATTTAAAAAAGTATAGGCCAAAATAGTTTCTTTTAAGGCTTCTTCTTCGGATGAATTTAAAAGAGAATAAAAGGCACCGCTGTTGTTTCCGACATTTTTAAAATACAAACTGTCTGAAAGCATTTTAGAATATCTGATTTTCTTGTTTATAAAATTATTGTACTGGCGGAAACAGTAAGCCGCTAAAATTCCCAGCGCAATTAATCCCTGATTTAAGGAAGTTTTGCTGTTTAGCAAATCGATAGTTTCTCCGGTTTCGTAAGCATTGTACATGTTTATAAGCGCCGGAATTACTTTGGCACTTAATAATGAAATGCCGCCAAAAACTCCCGGAACCCAAAGCAGCAGTTTATCTTTTAAAGACATTTTGGGAATTGCATTTGGGAAAATGGTTTCGAGATCATTTTTAGGAACACGCTTAAAAATCTTTAAAGCAATCGAACCCGGATCGATTGGCATTTTTCCTAATTTGACTTTCTTTTGAGCCAGATAATCGGCTTCGCTGTAATTTAGGTAAATAAGAACACGATCGTAATATTCGATTTCGACTTCTTTTTTCCAGAAATAATATTTTTTAACCGTTTCTTTTGCTTTATGATGCCCGCGCACGTAAAGTTCATAATCTTTAAAAGCATGAAAATCTATGGCAAGATTTAAACCTATTAAGTCAGATTCTTTAATGGCTTCTTTTAAAGTTTCCTGATCAATTCGATAATAATTGCCGCGCGCTAAAACCGTAAGGAGTGTTTCTTTAAAGACTAAGAAATTGCTTTTGCCAATAAAACCTTCACGTTCTTTTTCGCTCAAATCCGGATCGTACAGCGCGTAGTTTTGTTTTAAATTTCGGTTTAGGTTAAAAGATTCGTAATGATAATAGTGTTCGATTATATCGAATAGTTTTTTAAAATCACCAACCTTTTGTTTGTCTTCTGCGAAAGCTGCAATTTGTTGCTCGAGTAAGAATTCCTTATTAAAGGGAATGTAATGTTCTCGTATCATATTGATTTTAGGGCTTTAATTTGTTTTTTGGCGTGGAATATGGCAAAGGTACAAAGTTGAAAAATATTTTTCCTGCGGATTATGCTAAAAGAACTATAAAGTTCACTAAAAACAAAAAACCGCAAAGAAACAACTTTACGGTTTGTTCAATACATTAAATATGCTCAGATCAGCTGCATATCTAATCAGGTAATCTATAAAAATAGATTGTTTTTGGCCTCCCATAAAACTAGTCAGGAGTTAGGATTCTCCTGCTTCGTTTTATGAGTACTCTGGAGAAGAGTATGGCCGCTTTTTGGTAATTTAGATCTAAATATTTTCAGAACAGGCTTATTTATTATTGTCTTTTTCTTTTTTCAGTCTTTTGGCCTGATTTTCTCTTACAATTCTGTATTCGTTGTCAAGTCTCTTATATTCAGCCTTTATAATATCGCAAATAATGCCTGTACGATCTCCTCGAATGGACTTTCTAATGTAATCGTAAGAATATCCGTGCTTTTCTTTTATAATCTTTAACACATCTTGGTTGTAACTTGGCTGAGATTTTATATTTTTGTCCATTGCTTATTTTGTATTAAAAGTAAGACAAATATAGGTAGGGTATTTCTTAAAAACAAATAAATGTAGGAATTTTTCTAAAGAAATAATGTATATGGAAGAGAACACGTTAATGAGGATTAAACAATATTTGGATTATAAAGGTATTAAGGTTAGTGCCTTCGAAAGGATAATTGGCATGTCGAACGGCTCATTTGCAAGTCAGTTAAAAAATAATAAAACGATTGGGGTAGATAAATTAGAGAATATCTTAAAAAAATATACCGATGTTGATCCAGAATGGCTTTTAACAGGCGAAGGAGAAATGATTAAACTGCATATTTTGCAGGAAACCGGCGAGATTTATAAAAAAACACAAAGAGGAACAGAGCAATCAATCAATTATAAAGATCTGGCCGACGCCCGAAAAGAAACAATCGATAGTTTAAAAAAGATTATACAGCATCTTGAAGAACAACTTGCCGGATATAAACAGATTAGCTAAATATTGTAAAATAAAAAGTGAGATTTCTAATCGTTACCAGCGATATGAAATCTCACTTTTTTGTTTCAAAAAAAATTGACAAAATTTACAAGCATCCCTTTCGGAAGGCTACATTCTAAAAAGAAAAAATTATTCTTAGCAATTTTACCAATTTTAAAAGTTCTGACAACACGTATTTATACCTGTTTTTTATTTTTTAGGCTTTAAGGTTCTGAGATATTAAGATTCTAAGGTTTTATTTCTTTGTATTAGTTAAGATCTGATTTTTTTAATTCTATAATTTGCCGGATGTATTGAATTAAGTTTTGCCTTTCTATAGAGAACTGAGCATTTTCGCTTTCGGTACGGAGATATAGTTCAGCAATATCTTCAGCGGTCATGTTTTTATTTAAATAATGGTCTTGTACATATTTTATAAGATTTTCTAAAAAAAGTTCTTTTTGTTTTCCTTTTTCGAGTGTTTCAATATCACCATTTTTGATTTTTTCAATTTCAGATTCGGGTAAATCAATCGTAAGATACGTCATATCTACAGGAACATTAGCCAGCATTTCTTTAGTGGTTTTTCCCGAACCGTTGCAGTAGGCGCAGGGAGCGGGAACCCATTTTAACACTTTATTTAAACGCCGGATATCATCCCAGTCAACAAAACCTTTTCCGAGACATCTTGGACATTGTGGTTCTGATTTATTAAAGAGATGTTTAAAAATGGACATTGTATAAAAAATTACATTAAAAAGTTCTTGGTTTGCTAAGGTAATTATTTATGTAAGAAAATTATTTTGATAAAGTGATTTTTTTGAAATAAGAGTTTATAAAAAGAAAAACTGTGCAGATTAAAACTCGTCGGCACAGTTTATTTGAAAATTAAATCATTTTATTTTTTATTTCCAAATCCCGCAATAAGCGTTAAAGCGGCGATTAAATTTCCATCTTTGTGAATTGTTCCGTCAAAATCCCTTCCAAAAGAAAAAGTCAGTTTTTGATTTTTAAGAATAGAATAATCGGCATTAAAAATCAATTTCCACGAAGGATCGATTGCGTTTCCGTTAAGTACACTTCTGTAAATAGCTTCTGCGCTACAGCTGAATTTTGACTGCGATTTTGAATACGCAATTCTACCTCCGGTATCCAGCGTCGAGACATCTTTTTGAGTATTGACATTATTATCGAGAGCCAGAATTTTATCAGGATTGTATAAATATCGAATTAACCCCAGAAATGCAAATCCTTTTTTATTGGTATAACCAAAGTTTGTCCAGATTCCGGCATTGTAAACTTTGCTGTTTTCGAAATTTCTATTTCTGAATTCGCTGCTGATACCTCCGTTTACATCCCAGGAAAAACCAATTCGCTGGGTTTGAAATGTAGCTGCAATAGCGTTTATTTCTCCAAGTAATGCTTTTTCTTTATCTGATTTTTTGAAATTTGCCAGCATGTCGCTTAACTGAGCTTCTATTTTTTTATATTTATCACTTTCGATAATTTTCTTAATATCATCGGGATTAGTGACGCCTTTCATTAAATCTTCTCTTTGTTTTAAAAGTGATCTGTAATTTTCATCATTATCGTTTAACCAGTCTTCCATGGCCTGCATAGACAACTTATTGATTTTATCCTGTTTTACAATAATAGAATCCAGTTTTGCTTTTGTTATAGAATCATATTCGCCGCGTGAAATAGAAAACTTAAAACCTAAACCGCCATATGTGCTTTTATAATTCAAAGCAGTGTTGCTGGAATCGGGATTAGAAATTGCTAACGAAATAACAAAGGTCTGTTTAAAAATGTTTTTAAAATCTTTGTCCTGCAAACCTTTTGTGGTGAAATCTGTCGAGCCTTTTGCAAATAAATAATAAGGCGAAAGATCGATTCCGTAATTAGAAGGAAATGCCGTAAAAGAATTACTCGCCGATTGTACCGAAACCATAAAAGACGAAATATCCGTAGGTTTATCAATATCCGTTGTCGCAATACCCAATAAATTAGATGCCGGAGACGACGGCGCTCTTAAAACATCAAGATCAATTCCTTTATCCTGCGAATACATCTGAAACGATAATAAAGCAAATGCCGAAAATAAAATTATTTTTTTCATGTTATGACGGATTAAAGAAACGAATTACACAACGATAATTTACCGTATCGCCTTCTTTTTCTACATTGGCAAACAGCGGATACTCGAGAAACATAATTCCACCGTTTAATCGTATTCTTAATTCTGTATAATTGGTATCTCTTGACGTGTCGGTAATTGTGCAGGAAAGAATTAAAACTTTTCCTTTCAGACTTTTATTATCCGTAATAACAGTTGGCGGAAGATTTCCGTTAATCTTTTGAAGGTCTAAAATGCCATCTATTTTGGCATCAAAAGTACTGGTTTGACCCAATCCGCCGGTAATTACTTCCAGCGAAACTTTTTTATTAGAATCGTTTACAAAGTATAACGTGTCTAATGCGGTTCTTTCTTCATTCATAGTTTTTCTTGGGAGTTTGGTTAGTTAACTTTTTTGAGCTATGTTTTGTGAATTCAGATTTCCATTTCTGATTTGTTTTTGGTGATGCTAATGTAAGAATTTTGTGTTTTTGTAAGGCAATTTTGAGATTAAAAAAAGCTGCGAGAATTTTTGGGTTCTGGCAGCTTGAGGATAAATATATTGTTGTCTTCTACTGAATTTGAAGTTCTGTTTTATTTTGATTTGATGAAGACTGAAAAATATTTATTCCAAAACCAATTCCATAAAAGATTTTATTGTTGTAAATCCATGCAGAGGATTCTTTGGAATCTTCGTTAATCCAATCCATTCCTGCACCAAATCCAATTGAGAAATTTTGATAAGAGAATAACAAGTTTAAACTTGGAGTAAGTGCGGGTTTTTCACTAGTTGTTTTTACAACTCCTTTTGTAGAAATTGAATCCAAACTAATCTTTGTAATTCCAATTCCTGCTAATAACGATAGACCAAAATTCTTTCCAATATTTTTTCTAACTCCAGCTGTAAGTCCAAGATTTAAATCGGTCGACCATTTACCAGGAATGTTGCCAACTTTCGGTCGCATTCTTGCAAGATAAGATATTGTTCCATAATTAAATTCATAAGATGGTTTTGGGTCATATTTATAGGCATATTCTTTTAAGTCATTTTTTGAGATTAAATAAAAAGCCTCTTTTCTTAAAGTAGTTACTGTTATATTTTTATCGTTACTTTTAGTCTTTGAATTGAATGCTTCAAAAGTGCCTTTTGGTGCTAGGTAATTATATGTAAGGGCTTTTACAAGGTTTTTATTGTAAGTGTCTTCACTTTTGAACATTGATTTACTTGTAGACCAATCTAAAAATGATATAATATAATTATCGCCTTGTTTTTTATGTATTGTAAAAGTTGAATATAAAGGAGCATTTGTTGCTGCATAATCATCTGACTCTAAAACAGTCCCTGATCCATCGCATTTAGTTATATCTGGCTTTCCGTAAAAAATGAATTTAGATATATCGAGCTTAATATCGTCAAAATTAATTTTTTCTTGTGAATGTGACTTAAGAGAAATAAAACTCAATATTATACATACTAGTAACAATCTAAAGCTTTTCATAGTTTTTGTTTTGGGGGTTAATTAATTTTAACATCTGTTTGAACAAGATTACCAAAATTCCAAAAAACCACATCACGTATTTATACGGTATTTTATTACTAAAAAAAAATAAAAAATCCTCAGCCTAAATTGGTTGAGGATTTCGAAATCTTAATTGAACTGAAAACTACTTAAGAAAACTATCCAGTAAAATCTGGTATTTACGTCCAACAGGAATCACTTCGCCATTAGACATAGTAAGGTTTTTAAATGTAACAGCAGAGATTTTGTTTACGTTTACAATATAAGAGCGATGAACCTGAACAAAACTCGAACTGTCAATTTCTGAAGCGATACTCGAAAGCGAACCATACACAATATGAGGCAAATTGAACTTGGTACAATAGAGTTTCATATAATTGCCCAGACTTTCGATATAAACAATGTCGCAAAGCGGCATATCGATATTCTGCCCATTTAAGCGATACGAAAGCACTTTTGCATCGGTATTATTTTCTTTTTTCAGGCTGTTGCCGGAGAAATAAGTTTTTGCTTTTTCTATGGCTTTAGCAAATTTTTCAGGCGAAATAGGTTTAAGCAAATAATCAATCGCATCGTTTTGATAAGCCGAAAGCGCAAAATCAGAATAAGCGGTCGTAACAATGGTGAGTGGACGATTGGGCTGGAGTTCCATTAATTCGACACCCGAAATGACAGGCATATTAATGTCCAGAAAAATAATGTCGTATTGATTAGCATTGAGTAATTTGAGCGCTTCCATTCCGCTAAAAGCACTTCCGGAATGTTCCAGTTCTTCAAACTTCGAAATATGTGAAACTAACGCTTTATGCGCCGGAGATTCGTCGTCAATTATGAGACAGCGGTAGGTAAGTGCCATATACTTAATTTTACAACAAACATATTTTTCTCTTTTTTGCAGCTCAAATCATGCCTTAAACGGTAAACTTCTAAACGACGTTTTAGATTTTCGATTCCGATTCCGGTACTCGAAAGACGTGATCCCGAGTCTATATAATTGTTTTTAATCGTAAAAGTCAAATTTCGGGATTTTACTTCTAAATCTATTACGATAAAAGGTTCTGTGGTTTCTGCCGAAAATTTAACGGCATTTTCTACTAAAGGTAAAAAGAATAAAGGCGGAATCTCAATTTCATCAAAATTACCTTCAAAATTTTGGGTAACGTTTAAGCGATCGTTTCTAAAAGTATAATATTCAATATATTTTTTAACGAAAGCAATTTCTTCTTCAACCAAAACATAATCCTTTTTAGTCGCTTCAATTTGGTAACGCAGCATATCCGAAAGATTCAGGATTCGGTCTGGAACTTTATCCGGTTCAGACAATGCTTCTCCGTAAAGATTGTTCATCGCATTTAGTAAAAAATGCGGATTCAGCTGCTGTTTTAAAAACGAAAGCTCAGATTTGAAATTCATAATATCTTTATCGGCATCCATGATTTTTTTGGTAATCACAACATGAATAAAATAGAAAAACATTCCGTTGATAAGAAGCGATAAAATCTGCAGAGTTTTGAAATTTCCAAATCCAACCAAAGGGAAAAACCAATTGATGAAAAAGTAAAAAGAAGTCCAATACGTTAAAAACAGCAGAAAGAATATTTTGACTTTTCTTTTAAATAATAATCTTTTGATTATAAAAAGATTAAAAACCGTAATCCATAAAATGCAGGGAAAATATCCTATTGCAATTTTACTGACCATATAACAAAAATCATGACCGGCCAAACGGAGTTCATCATACACACAGGCAAAAATCACCAACAATATGAAGGTATGCACGATGAGGTTTCTGAGAAAGAAATTTTGGTAAATTTTGAGAATTTTCATGACGGCAAAAATAGTCTAATATTATAGTTTATAGCTATTTGTGGAGAATATTTTATACAAACGCCATTCGTATAAATGATACGCCGTTGGTATAAAAAATCTATTATAATAGGTATCTCTAAAGTATTTTTGGCTTCGAATTTAATTATCCTCCAAAACCAAAAATGATATGGATTTTATTTTGTCGAAATGATTTTTATTCGAAAAGGGATTTAAAAACAGAAGATTTTTCTTAATTTTAAACTCCTCAAATTTTTAAGGCGTTTATGAGCTAATAAACCAGAATTGAAACCTGGTATTACCTACAAAAAAAAGCTCGGTGCTAAAATTAGAATCTCAGATACTTTTTCGTCAAAATTAATTCAGCATTTTATAAATTAAATAATTATGGTTGTTGAAATTTTTAAAACAAACGTCTACAAAGAATCAGACAAAAATTATGTCACTGCCGTTATCCAGAATCAGTTTCCAGATTATAAAATCAATTTTGATCTCGAAGATTGCGATAAAATATTGCGTGTAGAAGGCGTTGAGCTTCAGTGTGATAATATTATCGATTATGTAAACTGTCTAGGTTACACATGTATTCGTTTAGATTAACAATTTGTTAAACAAAACAGGTATAAATACGCAGCTAAATATATCGGTTTATAGATAGTTTTGCGTATTATTTTCTTTAAAAAATTAAATATTAAAAAATGATAAGTTTCATCCTTTCGGTTTTTGTGCTGCTTTTAAAACAGTTTTCTTAGTATAACAGCATAAGTTGTTGTAAATACTTTTTCAATCCGAAAAGGTTAATTCTTCTTTTGGGCATTATTTTCTACATTTGTGCCTTATGAAAAAAGCTTTCCAACTCTTCGATTTCACCCAAAAGGTCAATTACAAAAATGAAATTTTAGCAGGATTAACTGTCGCTATGACAATGATTCCAGAATCTTTGTCGTTTGCAATTTTAGCCGGATTTCCGCCTTTGGTTGGTTTATATGCTGCTTTTATTGCCGGATTAGTTACTGCAATTTTTGGTGGAAGACCCGGGATGATTTCGGGTGGAGCGGGAGCAACGGTGATTGTTTTAATCGCCTTAATGAAATCGCATGGAATTGAATATGTTTTTGCGGCCGTCGCGCTTGGCGGAGTTGTCCAGATTTGTATCGGACTTTTTAAACTCGGAAAGTTTATACGTTTAGTGCCGCAGCCTGTAATGTTTGGTTTTGTAAACGGATTGGCGGTCGTGATTTTTATGTCACAATTGGAACAATTTAAAACCATTATTAACGGTCAGATTTCCTGGCTGCAGGGAACACCTTTGTATATTATGCTCGGTCTGGTCTCTTTGACGATCGCTATTGTTTTGATTTTTCCTAAAATTACAAAAACAGTTCCGGCATCTTTGGTTGCGATTATGATTGTTTTTGCTTTGGTTATTGTTTTTAATATAGAAACTAAAACAGTAGAAGATATTGCTTCTGTTCAGGGCGGATTTCCTCCATTTCATATTCCAAATATTCCCGTTTCTTTTGAAACTTTAAAAATTATCTTTCCGTATTCGGTTATTGTGGCGGCGGTTGGTTTGACCGAAGGTTTGCTTACGCTGAATTTAGTTGACGAAATTACCGGAACACGCGGAAACAGCAATCGCGAATGCATAGCACAGGGAAGTTCGAATATTTTAAACGGTTTTTTTTACGGAATGGGAGGCTGCCCGATGATTGCACAGACTTTAGTAAATCTTGGTGCCGGCTCTAGAGCTAGACTTTCTGGAATTATTGCGTCTTTGACAATTTTATTAATCATACTTTTTGGAGCGCCTGTAATTGGAAAATTACCAATGGCCGCTTTAGTAGGAGTAATGATGATGGTGGCGATTACTACTTTTGAATGGGCAAGTTTCAGGATTATTAATAAAATGCCCAGACACGATATTTTCGTTGGAATTTTGGTTGCTTTAATTACAATTGTATTACATAATCTGGCTTTGGCGGTTTTAATTGGTGTGATTATTTCGGCTTTGGTTTTTGCCTGGGAAAGTGCCAAAAGAATTCGCGCCAGACATTTTATTGATGAAAATGGTGTGAAACATTATGAAATTTATGGACCATTATTTTTTGGATCTGTAACCACTTTTTTGGAGAAGTTTGATGCTCAAAACGACCCAAATCATGTAATAATTGATTTTAAAGAAAGCCGCGTTTCTGATATGTCTGCAATTGAAGCGCTCAATAATTTGACTAAAAAATACAGTCATGAAAATAAAATTATTGAATTACAGCATTTAAGTCCAGACTGCAGGCAATTGCTTAAAAATGCCGATGCCGTAATTAATGTAAATGTTATTGAAGATCCAACGTACAAAGTGGTATCCTAATAATTGTGAATGCGTAATTGTGAATGGTTAATTGTTAATTGTGAATTATTAATTTATATGTTCCAATTTTCTGTAGAGACGTACAGTAGTACATCTCTACAGATATACGTTGCGTAAATTATCTCATTTTCTTATTGATAAATTTTCTAATTATAAAAAGATTGAATTTCGTAACTTTACAAAATGAAACTCACAGAAACCTTAGAAGATTTTTACACAATCAAAGTAAACGGAATGCCCGAGAATCTTAAAAAAGAAATCGGACATTTTAATGTTTTTAAATTGGATGATTTTGTTGGAAATATCTGCAAGCCATTTCCATACACAAGAAAAGACTTTTATAAAATAAGTTTGATCATCGGGAAAAACAAAGTGCATTATGCGGATAAAGTTGTAGCGATTGAAGATCAGGCTTTGTTTTTTGCTAATCCACAGATCCCTTATAATTGGGAACAGGTTGATGAAAACCAAACCGGATTTTTCTGCATTTTTACCGATGCCTTTTTTAGTCAATATGGCAATCTGAAAGAATACCCATTGTTTCAGCCAGGCGGAAATCCGATTGTTCCTATTTCTATGGAATTGGCGGAATCTCTAAAAACGGTTTATTTAAGAATGTTTGACGAAATCAATTCTGATTATGCTTTTAAATATGATGTGCTTCGAAATCTGGTTTTTGAAATTATTCATCTTGCTCTGAAAACACAAACCGTAACTACTTCATTATACAGTAAATCAAATGCTACGATTCGAATTTCGTCTTTATTTCTGGAATTGTTAGAACGCCAGTTTCCGATAGAATCCATAACACAGCAAATTAATTTTCGTTCACCTTCAGAATATGCAAGTCAGTTAAATGTGCATGTAAATCATTTAAATAAAGCATTAAAAGAAACAACAGGAAAAACAACTTCGCAGATTATTTCTGAAAGAATTGTTCAGGAAGCGATGATTCTTTTAAAACAAACCAATTGGAATATTAACGAAATAGCCTGGTGTTTAGGTTTCGAAGAATTGTCTCATTTTATCAATTTCTTCAAGAAAAATGTTCAGGTTTCGCCTAAAAACTATCGTTTGGCAGAAATTGTTTGATTTTTGTAATTTCTTGCTTGATTGCTTTAATATTTGAGCTGAACTTCGACCATACCTTTGTCATGTAATTATAAACGTAAAAATTTAAAATCATGGACAATAAAAAAGTTTGGTTTATCACAGGTGCTTCAAAAGGCATCGGATTAGAATTGGCTAAAAAATTATTAGCAGAAGGTTATAAAGTCGCTGCAACTTCAAGAAGTGAAGCTTCTTTAATTAAAGAATTAGGAACTACATCAGACAATTTTATTCCTCTAGAAATGGATTTGGTTGACGAAAAAAGCGTGAAAAATGCTATCGACAAAACTATAAATCATTTTAAAACAATTGATGTTTTGGTTAATAATGCTGGCTACGGATTATTAGGAACGCTTGAAGAGTTAACTGATGCTGAAGCTAGAAAAAACTACGAAGTAAATGTTTTTGGATTATTAAATGTAATCAGAAATACAATGCCGATTCTTCGTGCCAATAAAACGGGACATATTTTCAATATTTCTTCTGTTGGAGGTTATTATGGAGAATTTCCAGGTTGGGGAATTTACTGTTCTACCAAATTCGCAGTTGCAGGTTTAACAGAATCTTTGGCGGCAGAAATTAAACCTTTCGGACTTCATGCTACAATTGTTTATCCGGGTTATTTCAGAACAGATTTCTTAAAAGATAGTTCTTTATTACTTCCGGAAAATCCAATTGCAGAATATAAAAACGTAAGAGAGTCTGAAAGCGCTCACAAAGAAGATATTAACGGAAATCAGCCGGGAGATCCAGTAAAATTAGCAGAAGCTTTGATTAAAGCTGCTGAAGATCAAAATCCACCATTGCATTTGTTTTTAGGTGAAGATGCCTTTAATATGGCAAACCAAAAAATAGCAAGTGTTCAAAGTGAATTGGGACAATGGAAAGAAGTTTCTGTTTCAACTGGTTTTTAATTAAATAATTGATTCCTATTTTTTGTAGAGACGCACAGCTGTGCGTCTCTACAAAAAATAGGGTCGTATTAAATATTTAAAATTATCTAATTTTCTCATTGACACATTATCTAATTCACCAACATCGATTTTACATCATTCAACTTTCCATCAATCTGATCAATTTGCAGACCTAAAATATGAGCAATTAAAGGATAAACAGAAACATTTGGAAAGGTTCTAACTGTTTTATCTACTTTAAAGGCAGGACCTTTAGCATAAAAAATGGCGTGCATATCTTTATTCTTATTGTCATAGCCGTGTGTTCCGCCTTTAATATTTTGGGATTCCTTACTCACTAAACTCCATCCTTTATCTGCTTCAATAACAAAATCATGAGCACGCGGATTGGTCCCGAAATGTAGTCTCTTAGGAATTTCGGTTGATTTCCAGAATTTAATATGAGGAACTTTTCTTAAAGCATTAAAAATAGAATCCTGATAACCGGATTTTGCCTGAAGACTCATAATAGGGTTAATTACATCTTTATAACCCAGCCATTCTGGTTTTAGGTAATCAAGAACAGCAACTTTTTTATCATTAGAAATATCGGCCATTCCGTGATCTGAAACAATAATTAAATTGATTTGTTTTCCGATAGGCAATTGATCTAGTTTTCTGGATAATTCTCCCATAATAGAATCCATTTTAATAACCATTTTTTTGTTTTCTGGCGAAAGCGGACCAAAATTATGTCCGGTATGATCAGGTTCATCAAAATATAAAGTCACTAAATGCGGACGTTGCTTTTCTGGAAGCTGTAACCATTTTAAAATAGTATCGATTCTTGCTCCATAAGGAATTTTGTTATCGTAATTTTTAAAATAACTTGGATTTCTTTTGTCAATATCAGAACCTGGCCAAAAGAAAGAACCTGCTTTTACACCTTGCTGTTCTGCCAGATTCCAAATTGGATTTCCGCCATAAAATCTCGAATCATTTTTTGCATTTGATGATAATGAAAATGATTGATTTAAAGCAGCATCATAAAAAACATTATTAATGATTCCGTGATGATCCGGATAAAGTCCTGTTACAATCGAATAATGATTTGGAAAAGTTTTAGTTGGATAAGATGGTTTCATTGACTTTGCATGAACACCTTCTTTTGCAATTTGCTTTAAATTCTGAAGGTTAAACTGCTTTTGATAATCCCAGCGAAAACCGTCCATAGAAACCAAAACAACATAATTTTCTTTGCTGGATTGTGCTTGTAAAATAAAGGAAAGTAAAAGAAAAAATAAAGATAGGAGAGCGGTAAAAGGCTTTTTCATTATTGATAATTATTATGAAGCCGCAAAGGTAGAGATAACAGATTTTTTAAAGAAAAAGAGAATGTTAAATAAAAATGATAGCCACGAATTCACGAATTTATTTTTTTTATAATCTTTATCTATATTTTTATTAGCTGCAAATTAGACAGATTAAAAGAATTATAATCTGTGAAAATCTTTTTAATCTGCGGCAAACAAATTGTATGCAAAGATTTGAAAAAAATAAATTTGTGAATTTGTGGCTATCAAAAAAAAGCGCCAGAAGTAAATTCAGCGCTTTTAATTTTTAAGAAGAGAATGAATTACATCATTCCTGGCATTCCGCCTCCCATTGGCATTCCGCCTCCGGCATTTTCTTCTTTAATATCAATTAATGCACATTCTGTAGTAAGGATCATTCCAGAAACAGATGCAGCGTTTTCAAGAGCTACACGAGTTACTTTTTTAGGATCGATAATTCCAGCAGTAAGCATATCTACATATTCGTCAGTTTTTGCGTTGTATCCAAAATCACCTGAACCTTCAGAAACTTTAGCCACAACTACAGAACCTTCAAGGCCTGCATTTTCAACAATAGTTCTTAATGGAGACTCAACAGCACGAGAAACAATCTGAATTCCAGTTGCTTCGTCAGCGTTATCGGCTTTAAGTTGAGCTAAAACAACTTTTGCTCTTAATAAAGCAACACCACCACCAGCAACGATTCCTTCTTCTACAGCAGCACGAGTTGCGTGTAAAGCGTCATCTACTCTGTCTTTTTTCTCTTTCATTTCAACTTCAGAAGCTGCACCAACGTAAAGAACTGCAACACCTCCGGCTAATTTAGCCAAACGCTCTTGTAATTTTTCTTTATCATAATCAGATGTTGTAGTTTCCATCTGACCTTTAATTTGGTTTACTCTGTTTTTGATGATATCAGCTTCACCAGCACCGCTTACAATAGTTGTATTGTCTTTATCGATAGAAACTCTTTTTGCGTTTCCTAACATTTCGATAGTTGTATTTTCAAGAGTATATCCTCTTTCTTCAGAGATTACAGTTCCTCCAGTTAAAATTGCGATATCTTCTAACATTGCTTTTCTTCTGTCTCCAAAACCTGGAGCTTTTACAGCAGCAATTTTAAGTGCACCTCTTAATTTGTTTACTACTAAAGTAGAAAGTGCTTCACCATCAACATCCTCTGCAATAATCAATAATGGTTTTCCTGATTGTGCAACTGGCTCTAAAACTGGAAGTAATTCTTTTAAAGAAGATACTTTTTTGTCGTATAATAAGATATATGGAGAGTCTAATTCAACTTCCATTTTCTCCGGGTTTGTTACGAAGTACGGAGAAAGATATCCTCTGTCAAACTGCATTCCTTCAACAACATCTACAAAAGTATCAGTTCCTTTAGCCTCTTCTACAGTAATAACACCTTCTTTTCCAACTTTTGCGAAAGCAGTAGCGATTAATTCACCAATAACTTCGTCATTGTTTGCAGAGATAGAAGCAATTTGTTTGATCTTATCAGAATCGCTTCCAACAACTTTCGCTTGTTTTGCCAAATCAGCTACAATAGCTTCTACAGCTTTGTCGATACCACGTTTTAAATCCATTGGATTTGCACCCGCAGCAACATTTTTAAGACCTTCTTTTACGATTGCCTGAGCTAAAACTGTAGCCGTTGTAGTTCCGTCTCCTGCTAAATCATTGGTTTTAGAAGCAACTTCTTTCACCATTTGCGCACCCATGTTTTCTAATGCGTCTTTTAATTCGATTTCTTTTGCAACCGAAACACCATCTTTAGTAACTGTTGGTCCACCAAATGATTTTCCGATAATTACGTTACGACCTTTTGGTCCAAGTGTTACTTTTACAGCATTTGCTAATGCATCAACACCACGTTTTAATCCGTCACGTGCTTCAATATCAAATTTTATATCTTTTGCCATTTTAATTTTGTTTAAAGTTTGATTTGTTTCAAGTTAAATGAAGTTCTTTTGTTTTTAATACTTCGTACTTAATACAATATTTTAGATTATTGCAAGAATATCATCCTCGCGCATGATTAGATAATCAGTGCCTTCCAGTTTTAACTCGGTTCCTGCATATTTACCGTAAAGAACAGTGTCTCCAACTTTTACAGTCATAGTATGATCTTTAGTTCCGTTTCCTACTGCAACAACAGTTCCTTTTTGTGGTTTTTCTTTGGCAGTATCTGGAATAAAAATACCTGACGCAGTTTTAGTTTCAGCTGCAACAGGCTCAATAAGTACGCGGTCTGAAAGCGGTTTAATGTTTAAAGCCATGATTTTATGTTATTATTAAGTTATACGTTTTTTATTGTTCTCTAAACTTTCAGAAATTATGCCATGCTCTTTAAACTGACATTTTTTCCTAAAAAAAATGCCAGCTTTGACAGGCTGGCATTTTAATTTATATAAAAATTATTATTTAGCTGCTGGTGCTGCCGGAGCAGGAGTTTGTTGAGCCGGAGCAGCTGGCGTAGATGCAGGTGCTTCTGTTTTATCAATGATTTTAGATCCTGTATCACCTAAAGATCCTGTGAAGCTTAAACTTGAAAGCAAGATTAAAGCAATAAGGATAGTAGCTAGTGTCCAAGTACTTTTATCTAAAAAGTCAGTTGTTTTTTGTACACCACCTAACATTTGAGTTCCGCTGATAGTAGAAGATAATCCTCCTCCTTTAGGGTTTTGTACCATAATCACTACGATCAATAGAAAGCAAACTATTGTGATTAAAACTAAGAAAATTGAAAATGTGCTCATTGTATTAATTGTTATTGTTATTTTGTTGTAAAATCTTTATATCCGAAATGCGGTCTGCAAAGAAACTAATTTTTTCTGGATATTTCAAAATTAATATTTCATATGCTTGTATAGCCTTTGTATATTTTTTTTGTTCCAAATATACGCGAGCTAAAGTCTCTGTCATTAGGTATGAATTCTCCTCTTCATTTATATTAAAATGAATTGGCGGATTTGACATCGTAGGCTTAATTGGAGAAATTTTTGGATTTGTTTCTATAAATCTGTCAATTATTTCTGCCTTTTTTTTCTTTTCTTCCTCAGGAGAAATTATTTCAGTCATTTCAGTGGTTTTTTTTTCACCGTTTTCTGTTTCTTTTGCAACTTCTGCAGATCGATCGATAGGTTCTGCTCTTGATAATTGAAGCCATTCCTGAAAAGAATGTTTCTCGTTTACAGAAAAATCTATTGGTTTTCCTATTTCTAAATTTTCCTGAGCTTCTTTTACAGTTTCGGGAATTTCAATTTCAGAAGTCTCAATTTCAGAAGTCTCAATTTCAGAGGTTTCGATCTCTGGAGTTTCAAATTTCAGAAGTTCAATTTCAGATACTTTTTCTGCCTTTGGTTCTTCAAAAGTAACGGTTGATGCTTCTTTAATAGAAACCAAAATTGATTCTTCAACTGGATCAACATGTACTTCCGGAATTTCATCATCTACAAATTCATCAAAAAAAGTAGCTTTAGCAATAGGTTTTTCGATAACCGGACCGTCTGCCTTTTCTTCAACTGGGTTCACTTCTTTAAATGTATTTAGAATTTCTTCTTCACTTGGAGCTGCTATTGATTCTTCTATTTCCGGTTCGATCGTTTTTTCTTCCGTTTCTGTTACTTCTTTAAAAGTATCAAGTATTTCTTCTTCGCTAGGCGTAAGAATAGATTCATTAACTATGGCTTCTACTTTTATATTTTCAATTTCTGGTGTTTCAGTAAGAATATTGTCTGGATTTTCTTCTTCAAAAACTGCATTTGGTTCTTCTGCATCTCTTAATTCGGCAGTTTCTTCTACTTTATCGACTTCTTGAAAAGAGTTGAATATTGCTTCTTCGTTGATAATTGCAACGGGTTCTTCTGGAATTTCAGCTATTTCTTCAACTTCTGAAATTTCCTTAAAAGTGCTCAATATTTCTTCTTCGCTTGGCAAAACAATCGATTCTTCTGCAATTGGCTCAATTGTTTGTTGTTCAGCTTTTAAAGTCTCTTCAAACGTATTCTGCTCAATTTCATTTGTTTGAATTAAAGCTGATTCTTCTACTGCAACAGTGTCAACTGGTTTTACTTCTATTTTAGATGGTTCTTCAAAAACAACTGTTGTGGCTTCTTTTATTGATTTTAAAATCGACTGCTCAATTGGATCAATACGAATTTCAGGAATTTTTACTACCGGCTCAAATGATACTATTTCGCTGTCAACAACTTTAATTTCTAAAAGTTCTTTTAATTTTTGGTCGTAAAAATCATTCTGAATAGATTTAAAAGTCTCAGAAGTAATAAAATCAAATAAAACTGAACGATCCGCCGTATGTGCGGCCGTTACTTTTAAAGCGTAATTATACTTAAAGCTGTTTTGATTGTAAAGTCCTTTTAATCGAAGCGCTCTTGCGCTTTGAAAATACGGAAATTCATTCAAAACACTTCCTAACGCTTCGGCCTGATTTTCTGTAATTGTATCAGGTTTATTCATTAAGTGAGTATAATCGGTAACGTTCATTGTTTTTGTTTATTCGTTTAGTTAGTTCTTTATTCGTTTATTTGTTTAACTGTTTTTTTACATTTTATTCGATTTTAGATTTAATGAATAAACGATTCATCAGTTAAACTAAAAAAATTACCATTTTGCCAGCGATTCATTAAAAATATCCTGAGTGATTCTTTCGTAAATTGTTTTTATGGCTTCATTTAAAACACTTCCTGTTGGAAGTGAAGTTCCTGCGAAATCATAATAAAATTCAAATACTTTTTCAAAATCATCAGCTTCCTTCTTTTTATTAGTAAACCTCACATTGATACGAATCGTTAAACGGTTTTGAGCTGCCTGTTGATCGGCTGTTGCTGTCATTGGCGTAATTCTGTAATCAACAATTTCTCCTTCATAAACCAATTCACCTCCGTTACTTACTAGATTTAAATTGGTTTGATTCATAATCAAATCCTGCAATGCCAATGTAAAATCTCTGTCAATTCCAGGTTCAATCAAATCTGCATTATTGTGAAAAAAATTGACCTGAAAAGTTTTTGCATCAACTGGTTTTGCTCCTGTAAAATTGTAAACTCCACAACTGCTGAAAGTTGTTGCAATTAAAAGAACAATAAGATATTTTAAGTTTTTCATTTTATTTTATAAAGGATTGCTTCGTCGTTTTGCTGACGTTTGGTCAAAGATATTCATTTCGTTGAAAACATTTTTGTGTTTTAACTTCTTTACAAGAATTACAAATCGAATTGTTTGATTTTTCTATATAAAGTTCTTTCCGAAATTCCTAATTCATCAGCAGCTGCTTTTCGTTTTCCTTTGTTTTTTTCCAATGATTTCTTAATCATTTCGATTTCTTTTTGTTCTAAACGTAAAACCTCTTCTTCCTCAATAGTCTCGGCAAATAAATAATTGTCGTCTGGAATTTGATAATTCTCTTCGCGAACTGCCGGTGTCATAACGGCTGTTCTTGGTTCTTCTTCAAAATCAATTTCATTATCATTTTCCTGCGAACCATATATCTTCTGAATTAAATTAGGATTAATATCCTGCATTTTCGAAGACCCTCCGTTTTTCATTAATTCTAAAGTCAGCTTTTTCAGGTCGTTTAAGTCACTTCTCATGTCAAAAAGAACTTTGTATAATATGTCTCTTTCTGTACTGAAATCGCTTTCCTTTTTTTGATCGCTTATTACAGAAGGCAAATTGCTTCCTTCGGCAGGTAAATAAGATTGAAGTGTTGCCAGATTTATATCGCGATTGGTTTCTAAAACAGAAATTTGCTCGGCAACATTTCGAAGCTGACGAATATTTCCGCTCCATCTGAATTTCTGCAAAAGCTGTACTGCATCATCATCCAGTCTTAAAGGCGGCATTTTGTATTTATGAGCAAAATCGGCCACAAACTTTCTAAATAACAAATGAATATCGTCATTTCGCTCACGCAAAGGCGGCAATGTAATTTCGACAGTGCTTAAACGATAATACAAATCTTCGCGGAATTTTCCTTTTTCGATTGCATTAAATAAATTCACGTTTGTTGCCGCAACAATACGAACATTTGTTTTTTGAACCTGAGATGAACCTACTTTTATAAATTCACCATTTTCAAGTACACGAAGTAATCTTACCTGAGTTGTCAATGGTAATTCACCAACTTCATCAAGAAAGATAGTTCCGCCGTCTGCTACTTCAAAATAACCTTCACGTGTGCTTGTGGCACCGGTAAAAGCACCTTTTTCGTGTCCAAAAAGTTCACTGTCAATAGTTCCCTCCGGAATTGCTCCGCAGTTTACGGCAATATATTTACCATGCTTTCTGTGTGAAAGCGAATGTATAATTCTAGGAATGTTTTCTTTACCAACACCACTTTCTCCAGTTACCATAACCGAAATATCAGTTGGAGCAACCTGAATGGCTTTTTCGATAGCACGATTTAATTTAGGGTCATTACCAATAATCTCAAATCGTTGTTTTATTGCTTGAACTGTTTCCATTTGTATTTTGTTTCAAGTTTTTAATTGTTTCAGGTTTCAGGTTTTATGCTTTGACCTTACAACTTTAAAATTTGGCTTATAATTTTGTTTCAAGTTTGAAGTTACAGAAATAACCTGAAACTTGAAACCTGAAACTTCAAACAATTTAATTCATCTCACTCAATCCAACCGCTTCACCTTTTAAGGTTCCTGAAGTACAGCTTGTGATTTTTACGTTTACGAAATCTCCAATTTTGTAATTTTCTTTTGGGAAAACTACTGTTATACTCTGAGAATTTCTTCCAGAGAATTCATCTTTAGATTTTTTAGAAACTTTTTCTACTAAAACTTCAACGGTTTTTCCAACGAATTCTTCGCTTCTAAACCAAGCGTGTTTTTGTTGTAAATCAACAATTTCCTGAAGTCTTCTGGCTTTTGTTTCTTCTTCAACATCATCTTTCATTTTTCTTCCGGCAAGAGTTCCAGGACGTTCGGAATATGAATACATATAACCAAAATTATATTTCACATATTCCATTAAGCTTAAAGTATCTTGATGATCTTGCTCTGTTTCTGTTGGGAAACCGGCAATCATATCTTGCGAAATTGAAGCATCTGGAACAATTGCTCTGATTTTATCAATCAGTGCCATATATTCTTCACGAGTATGTAAACGATTCATTTCTTTTAAAATTCTATTGCTTCCGGACTGCACTGGCAAGTGAATATGTTTGCAGATGTTTGGGTATTTTGCAATAACATGCAAAATACTTTCGTGCATATCCTGCGGATTTGAAGTCGAAAAGCGAATTCTCATTTTTGGAAAACCAGCAGCAACCATTTCAAGTAATTGATCGAAATCTACTGCAGTAGCTTTTTGCATTTCAGATGCGTTTACGAAATCTTTTTTCAAGCCGCCTCCGTACCAAAGGTAACTGTCAACGTTTTGTCCTAAAAGCGTAACTTCTTTATAACCATTATTCCACAAATCCTGAATTTCGTTCATAATACTCTGTGGTTCACGGCTACGTTCACGACCGCGGGTAAAAGGTACAACACAAAACGTACACATATTATCGCATCCGCGTGTAATAGAAACCAAAGCGGTAATTCCGTTACTCATTAAACGAACAGGCGAAATATCTCCGTATGTTTCTTCCTTTGATAAAATTACATTGATTGCGTCGCGGCCTTCTTCAACTTCTGCTAATAAATTTGGAAGATCTTTATAAGCATCTGGGCCAACAACAAGGTCAACTATTTTCTCTTCTTCCAAAAACTGACTTTTCAAACGTTCGGCCATACAGCCCAAAACGCCCACTTTCATTTTCGGGTTTGTACGTTTTACAGCATTATATTTTTCCAGACGTTTGCGAATAGTCTGTTCTGCCTTATCTCTAATAGAGCAGGTATTAACCAGAACCAAATCAGCTTCTTCTAAAACTGAAGTTGTATTGTATCCTCCATCAGACAAAATGGAAGCTACGACTTCACTGTCCGAAAAATTCATCGCACAGCCGTAACTTTCTATAAATAATTTTTTAGTATTCTCAGGTTTATTTTCTAAAACAAGACTTTCGCCCTGTTTGCTTTCTTCAATAATCTTTTCCATTGTAAAAATTCAAAGTGCAAAGATAACGCAAATACGGTAAATATGACAAGATGGCAGAAAAGAATTTTAGTTCCGAAATTTCGGGATGATTTCAGATTTTAGATTGTAAAATGGGCTGTTTGTTTTTAAAGAATAGTAAGGCTTTCTAATTTAAATATTCATTTTGTAATCTAAAATCTCAAATCAGCAATCTCAAATAAAAGAATTTGACGGACTTATTTCGTTAAAAGTTATACCTATATATATAATCGAGAATATTACAGATAAATCTGCAATTTTAAGTTTCATAATATCAAAATACCTCAAAAATTCAATCACAAGGTTAATATTTAAAAAAAATAAATACTTTTGTTGCAGAAAATAAGAGCAATGGCAAAGAATTTAGTAATAGTGGAGTCACCTGCAAAGGCGAAAACGATCGAGAAATTTCTCGGCAGCGATTTTCAGGTGGAGTCAAGTTATGGTCACATAGCCGACTTACCATCAAAGGAAATAGGGGTAGATGTTGAGAATGGTTTTAAACCTAAATATGAAGTTTCTCCCGATAAAAAAGCCTTGGTAACTAAACTTAAATCACTATCTAAGAATGCCGAAACGGTTTGGTTAGCGAGCGATGAGGACCGCGAGGGAGAGGCTATTTCTTGGCACTTGGCGGAAGAATTAAAACTTGATACAAAAAAAACCAAACGAATTGTTTTTAATTCGATTACAAAATCTGCTATTCTTAAAGCAATTGATAATCCAAGAGAAATCAATTATAACTTAGTAAATGCGCAACAGGCACGTCGTGTTCTGGATCGTTTAGTAGGTTATGAATTATCTCCGGTTTTATGGAGAAAAGTAAAAGGAGGACTTTCTGCTGGTCGTGTACAATCTGTTTCTGTACGTTTAATTGTAGAAAGAGAACGCGAAATTCAAAGTTTTAATGCAGTAGCATCCTATTCTATTGTTGCAGAATTTGTAAACGAAGGCGGAAAAGCCTTTAAGGCAAAACTGCCTAAAAATTTCAATACTAAAAAAGAGGCCGAAGATTTCCTAAATCAAAACATCGGTTCTAAATATAAGGTAGCCGATTTAGAAACTAAACCTACCAAAAAATCTCCAACAGCACCTTTTACAACTTCTACATTGCAGCAGGAAGCTGCAAGAAAATTGTATTTACCAGTTGGAATTACAATGCAGTTAGCACAGCGTTTATACGAAGCAGGACTTATTACTTATATGAGAACTGACTCTGTAAATCTTTCAAAAGAAGCAATGGATGCTGCTGAAGCAGAAATTATAAAATCTTACGGAAAAGAATTCTCAAAACCGAGAACTTTTGCAACTAAAAGTAAAGGTGCACAAGAAGCGCACGAAGCAATTCGTCCTACAGATATGTCTCGTCATACAGTAAATATTGACCGTGATCAGGCTCGTTTGTATGATTTGATCTGGAAAAGAACTTTAGCATCTCAAATGAGCGATGCACAGCTTGAAAGAACAAACGTAAAAATTGAAGCTGATAATCATGACGAAGTTTTTACGGCTTCAGGAGAAGTTTTACTTTTTGAAGGTTTCTTAAAAGTTTATTTAGAAGGTCATGACGATGATGAGGAAGAACAAGAAGGAATGCTTCCGGCTTTAAAAGTAAATGAAAAACTGGCTAATAACTATATTACAGCTACAGAACGATATTCAAGGCCGCCGGCACGTTACACTGAGGCATCTTTGGTTAAAAAATTAGAGGAGTTAGGTATCGGTCGTCCGTCTACATATGCACCAACAATTTCTACCATCATCAATAGAAATTATATTGAGAAAGGTACTCTTGAAGGTGTTGAGCGTAACTATACACAGCTTACATTGCAAAATAGTAAAGTAGTTCAAAAGACTCTGAAAGAGAATACAGGTTCAGACAAAGGAAAATTAGTTCCTACAGATATTGGAACTATTGTTACCGATTTCTTGGTTAAGAATTTCGGAAATATTTTGGATTATAATTTTACTGCAAAAGTAGAACAGGATTTCGACGAAATTGCCGAGGGAAATATTGACTGGGCAATTATGATGCAGGATTTCTACAATAAATTTCACCCAAATGTAAAAGAGGTTGAAGCAAATGCTGAACGCGAAAGTGGTGAAAGAATTTTAGGAAAAGACGCTGACGGAAGACAGGTTTCTGTGCGTTTAGGAAAATTTGGGCCAATGGCGCAGATTGGAGAAGCAGATGACGAAGATAAAAAGTTTGCCAGCTTAATGGCAGATCAGAATATTGGAAATATCACACTTGAAGAAGCTTTAAATTTATTTTTACTTCCTAAAAATTTAGGAGATTATAAAGGAGAAGAAGTAGAAGTGAGCAACGGTCGTTATGGTCCGTATGTTCGTCACGGAAGTGTATTTATTTCGTTACCTCGTGGAGAAGATCCTTTAAGTGTTACCAAAGAAAGAGCGCAAGAGTTAATTGATGAAAAAGCCCTTGCAGATGCTCCAATTGCTACTTATAAAGGAGAAGCCGTACAAAAAGGAGTAGGGCGTTTTGGTCCTTTCATTAAATGGAATGGTCTTTTTGTAAACGTAAGTAAAAAATACAATTTTGATAATTTATCTCAGGCTGATGTTGAAGAACTGATTGAAGATAAATTACAAAAAAATATAGATAAAGTTCTTCATAATTGGGAAGAAGAAGGAATTGTTGTTGAAAAAGCCCGCTGGGGACGTTCTGTAATTTTAAAAGGGAAAATCAAAATAGAATTAAGTAAAGATGTTGATGCAACAAAATTAACATTGGCCGAAGTTCAGGAAATGATTGAGAAAAAAGCACCGGCTAAAAAGACAGCGGCTAAAAAAACGGCAACAGCAAAAAAAGCACCGGCAAAAAAAACAGCAGCAAAAAAGAAATAAAGAATGGAATTTGATTTTCTAGAGCCTTTAAATGACGGAATTTTAAAATTCATTAGTTCATTGTCTTCACAAGAACTGGGAAGTAAAATTGTTTTGCATACTCAGGATCAATTTCCGGATATCAGTAAAATTAATATTGCAATTATTGGAGTTTTAGAGGATCGACGCAATATTAACATGGTTAATGAAGTTAATCTAAATGCTGTTCGTAAAAAGCTTTACGGGATGTTTCCGGGTAATTGGGATGCTTCCATTGCCGATTTAGGAGATATTCTTGCCGGAGATTCTGTAGAGGATACTTATTTTGCAGTTAAGAAGGTAACTGCTGCATTAATTAAAAATAAAGTCATTCCTATAGTTCTGGGAGGTTCGCAGGATTTGACGTATGCTTTGTATCGTGCTTATGATGATTTAGAGCAAATGGTTAATCTGGTTTCTGTAGATAACAGATTTGATTTTGGTAAAGAAAACGAAGCGGTTTCGGCTAATTCTTATTTAACAAAAATCATAATTGATGAGCCAAACAATCTTTTTAATTACTGTAATATAGGTTATCAGACTTATTATAATTCACAGGAAGAAATTGATTTAATTGAAAAATTGTTTTTTGATGCTTACCGTTTAGGCGAGATTTCAAATAAAATAGCATTGGCGGAACCGGTATTTAGAGATGCTGATTTAGTTAGTATAGATTTAAATTCGGTAAAGTCTTCAGATTCAGGAAATACAATTTCTTTTGAGCCAAATGGTTTCAATGGAAAAGAAATTTGTTCTTTGGCGAGATATGCAGGAATTAGTGATAAGGTGTCTTCATTCGGAGTCTTTAATCATAATAGTACAGTTTCAGAAGCACCTATTACAGCTCAGATAGTTTGGTATTTTATAGAAGGATATCACTATCGTTCAAAAGAATATCCTTTTGGAAGCAGAACAAATTATTTAAAATATATTGTTCCTCTTGAAGAAGAAGAATTGGTTTTTTATAAAAGCGACAAAACAGAGCGTTGGTGGATTGAAATTCCGTTCGAAACAAACGGCAGCAATAAATTAAAAAGAAACACGTTATTACCGTGTTCTTATGAAGAATATTTGAGCGCTTGTAATCAAGAATTGCCAGAAAGATGGTGGAAAGCACAGCGAAAAAACGCTTTGTAAAAGAAAATTTTAATAAAAATCTTAATTTTTTAAGTTTTTTCAAAAAAAAGTTAAAAAAATTAGTAAGATAAGGTTTATATATTATAAAATTTAACGTTTTACGTCGATTTTTTTAATCAGTTTATCGATGAAATATTTTTTTTTTATTTTATTTAACATTATTTTTGGACGGTAAAATAAATTTCGCAAGTAGTATTGTTTTTTAGATAAATAATAAATACGTTTACGGACTTTTAATAATGAATAGATAATCCCAAATTTATATGAAGAAGTTTATTGCATTTGCAGCAATGTTAACACTAGTAATCGGCTGTGGTAAGTCAGGTGACAAAGGTGAATTAGTTGGTGTTACAGGAGGGAAATGGCATCCCGAAAAACCGTATGGAATGACATTAGTTCCGGGTGGATCTTTTATTATGGGTAAAGGTGATGCTGATTTAGCTAATGTAGAAGATGCTCCAACAAGAACAGTAACAGTTCGTTCGTTCTATATGGATGAAACTGAGATTACTAACAGTGAGTATCGTCAATTTGTAGAATGGGTAAAAGATTCTACTATGAGAGTTCGTCTTGCTATTTTAGCGGATGAAACAGGACAAAAAAGCACTGGCGGTAAAGGAAGTAAAGGTGGAAGTATTGCTGATTATGCATTTAATGATTCTGAGCCTGATAAAATGACGGCGTATGATAAATATATGTATGATAACTACTATAGCGTAGGAACAAAAGATGATCCTTATGCTGGTAGAAAATTAAACAAAAAAGTAAAGTTAATTAGAGATACTAAGGCTTATCCGGATGAATATTATGCTGAAGTAATGGATTCTATGTATTTACCAATTGAAGAATCGTATAATGGTTTAAGAACAATTGATGTAAATAAATTGAAATTCCGTTATTCTTGGATGGATATTCAGGCTGCTGCAAAAGCTAAAGTTGGAAAAAGAAAAGACTTCGTTAAAACTGAGCAGGTTAATGTTTATCCTGATACAACAGTTTGGATTAAAGATTTCTCATATTCATATAATGAACCAATGCACAACGATTATTTCTGGCATAAAGCTTACGGAGACTACCCTGTTGTTGGTGTAACCTGGAAACAAGCTAAAGCATTTTGTGCATGGAGAACTTTGAATAAAAACAGCTATATTAAATCTAAGAAAAAAGGACGTGACTTAGTTAATGCTTTCAGGCTTCCAACAGAAGCAGAATGGGAGTATGCTGCAAGAGGAGGTCTGGAGTCTGCTACATATCCTTGGGGAGGTCCTTACACTAAGAGTGACAGAGGCTGCTTCATGGCTAACTTTAAGCCAAACAGAGGAGATTATGCAGCTGATGAAGCTTTATATACTGTTGAAGCAAAATCTTACGAACAAAATGGTTACGGATTATATAACATGGCAGGAAACGTTTCTGAGTGGACAGATTCAGCTTATAATCCAAATGCATACGAGTATGTTTCTACAATGAACCCTAACGTAATTGATGGAAACAACCAAAGAAAAGTTGTTCGCGGAGGATCTTGGAAAGACGTTGCTTATTTCCTACAAGTAAGTACTCGTGATCACGAATATGCTGATTCAGCCAGAAGTTATATAGGTTTCAGAACTGTACAAGATTACATGGGAACTCAAGTAACAGGAGGCGGAAAAAAGAAATAGTAATTTATAATTAAATCAATACAATAACCAAATCGAATCTATTTTAAAATTAAAACCTAAAAAAAAATTATTATGGCATTATTAAGTAAAAAAGCAATGAATTTCGCTTATGGTATGGGAGCGGCAGTAGTAATCGTTGGAGCTTTATTCAAAATTACTCACTTTGAAATTGGACCATTAACAGGAACAGTTATGCTTTCAGTAGGTTTATTAACTGAGGCGTTAATCTTCGCGTTATCTGCTTTTGAACCAGTTGAAGACGAATTAGATTGGACTCTTGTTTACCCAGAATTAGCGAACGGACAGGCTAGAAAAAAAGAGGATAAAGTTGAATCAACAGATGCCCAAGGTTTATTATCTCAAAAATTAGATGCAATTTTAAAAGAAGCTAAAATTGACGGTGAATTAATGTCAAGTTTAGGAAACAGCATCAAAAATTTCGAAGGAGCTGCAAAAGCAATTTCTCCAACTGTAGATTCAATCGCAGGACAAAAGAAATATGCTGAAGAGTTATCTCTTGCTGCTGCACAAATGGAATCATTAAACAGTTTATATAAAGTACAATTAGAAAGCGCTTCAAGAAATGCACAAGCAAATACTGAAATCGCTGAAAACGCTTCTAAATTAAAAGAGCAAATGGCTTCTATGACAGCAAACATCGCTTCTTTAAACAGCGTTTACGGTGGAATGCTTTCTGCAATGAGTAACAAAGGATAATTAGTTTTTAGCTAAAATATAACATTTATTAATTAAGAACTAATTAGAAAAAAATGGCAGGAGGAAAATTAACCCCTAGACAGAAGATGATTAACCTGATGTATCTGGTTTTCATCGCAATGTTGGCAATGAACGTATCAAAAGAAGTTATTTCAGGTTTTGGTTTATTTAACGAAAAATTTGAAGCTTCAAATACGACATCAATTACAAATAATACCTCTCTATTAACAGCTTTGGATCAAAAAGCATCTGAGGCAAAAGGAGAGTTTGCTGTAGCAGCTGCAACTGCTCATAAAGTTGAAGCTATTTCGAAAGATTTTTATGCATATTTAGGAACTTTAAAAGCTCAATCTATTAAAGGGTTTGAAGTTGATAAAGAGACTGGTAAATTGCCTTACGAAGCTATGGACAGAGGTGATAACATCGATGACTGGTTTACAGGAGACGGTTACACTAAAAAAGGTAATGAAATCATTGCTAGAATTCAGAAATATAAAGCTGATTTTAAAGCAGCTTTAGGAACTGATAAAAAATATGCTAACATTATTGCAGAAGTTGAGAAGAAATTTGATGTTTCTGACGTTAAAAACAAAGAAGGTATAAAAGAAAAATACTTAGCTTACCACTTTAAAGGTTTCCCAGCAATTGCATCTGCTGCTAAACTTTCAGCTTGGCAGAATGACGTTCAAAAAGCAGAAACTGATGTTTATAACAGTGCTTTAGGAAAAGCGGCGGTTCAGGCAGCTTCTTACAGCAACTACCAAGCGATTGTAGTTTTAGACAAAAATGCTTATTTCCAAGGAGAAAAAGTTACAGGTAAAGTAGTTTTAGGTCGTTATGACGAAAACACAAAACCAACTTCTTTCCAAGGTCCTGGACAAATCGTAAACGGACAAGCGGTTATCTCTTTAACTGCTGGTGGAGTTGGAGAACAAAACATCAACGGACAATTTACATTCCTAGAGGACGGAAAAAACATTCCGCTTAAATTTGCTGGAAAATACGTTGTAGTTCCAAGACCAAATTCAGCTACAATTTCTGCTGATAAAATGAACGTAGTATATAGAGGAGTTGTTAACCCAATCTCTGTATCGTTCGCTGGTGTTGCTGATAACAAAGTACAAGCTAGTGCTCCTGGATTATCTTCAGCTGGAAAACCTGGAAAATATAACATGAGCCCTGGTTCTGGTACAGAAGCTACAATTTCTGTTACAGGAACATTACCAAACGGTGATAAAGTTACAGATAAGAAAACATTCAGAATTAAAGGTATTCCTGGACCAACAGGAACAATTAGAGGTGAGATGGGAGTTGTTAAAGGTCCTAGATCTAACTTAGAAATTGCTACTATTGGTGCTAAATTACTTGATTTTGATTTTGAAGTTGGTTTAGATGTTGTTGGATTTAATATGAAAATTGCTGGACAGCCTACAGTTGTTGTTACAGGAAACAGATTAAATGCACAATGTAAACAAGTTCTTTCAAGAGCTGGTAAAGGAGACCAAGTTACTATTTCTGAAATTAAAACTAAACTTGTTGGAGCTGGTAGTTATTTATTACCAAGAACTGCTCCGGTAATTTACGAAATACAATAATTAGTAGTGTAAACTACATTCATATCTTATAATGATACCACGATGAAAGTAAGAAATTTTTTAATAGCTATTGTCTCTATCGCTGGAGGTTTTGCTTCTAATGCGCAATCGAATTTGCTAAATGCAAAAACACCGGCTCAAATTGGGCTTAAAACTCCTGCGCAGCTTATCTCTGATAATGACAAGCCTTTAGCTTATGGTTATGTAGATGACAGGGATATCTTAATGGGAAAAACTACTTGGGAGATTATTGACTTAAATGAGAAAATCAATTTTCCGCTTTACTTTCCTGTAGATACTGCTAATATTGGTTCTGATAGACGTTCACTTTATGATGTTTTGACGAAAGCCGTTAAAAAAGGTAAAATAACTGAAGTGTATTCTGATAGTTATTTCAATACTAAAAAATCTATGAAAGACATCGAAGGTGCATTGTCTCGTATTGATACAACAGACGCTGGTAGAGAACTTATTAACCAATATCCTGATGACTACAAATCACGTGTTGTGAAGAAAAAAGTTGTTACAGGTACTGGTAAAAAGAAAGTTGTTACTTATGTAGATGAAACGGTTGGACCAACAAGAACTGTTCCTGCTGAATATATCTTGAAACAAGATCTTACAGCTGCTGATGTTAGTCAGTATAAAATTAAAGGATACTGGTATTTTGATAAACGTCAAAGTGAATTAAAATATCGTTTACTTGGAATTTGTCCTGTAACTCCAGACGTTTATACGATGAACAGCGACGAAAAGGATTATATCGAATTGTTTTGGGTTTTCTTCCCAAATGCAAGAACGGTACTTCATGAAGCAAAAGCTTTCAATGATACCAATTCAGCACTGCCAATCTCTTTCGATCAGATTTTAAATTCAAGACGTTTTAATGCGATTGTTTATAAAGAAGAAAACTTGTATCAAGATCGTGAGATTAAAGATTACATGAAAGACAACGCTCAAAATCAATTGTTAGAATCTGAAAGAGTAAAAGAGAAGATTCGCAACTTTGAACAAGATATGTGGAACTACTAAGTCTTTGACTTGAGGAATATATAAAAACTCTTACTACATTGTAGTAAGAGTTTTTTGTTTTTAGAGAATTGATATTTTAAAAGAGATTTAATTTTATTTTTAATATTTCATTTCATTAAGAGAATTAATATTTTTTTTAAAGTAATTACTTTTTTTTGTAACTTTCTGTTTTGTAGTTTGTTGTAAGTTTTATTGTAGGATTCAATTCATGAACAAATTATTTTCGTTCTTATAGACATATTAAATTGTAAGAAAATTACAATAAATAATAACAAACTGCGTTTGGTTTTATTATAAAAAATATTATGATGAAAGTGAAAGTTTTTTTAACGGTTATTGTATTTACAGCCTGCTTTATTAGTTCTAATGCGCAATCTAATCTGCTTAATGCAAAAACGGCTGATCAGATTGGATTAAAAACTCCAGCCCAATTAATTTCTGATAATGATAAGCCTTTAGCTTATGGTTATGTAGATGATAGAGATGTTTTGATGGGAAAAACAGTTTGGGAAATTATTGACTTAAATGAAAAAATTAATTTTCCGTTATACTTTCCTGTGGACACTGCTAATATTGGATCAGACAGGCGTTCTCTTTATGATGTACTGACAAAAGGTATTAGAACAGGAAAAATTACAGAAGTGTATTCTGATAGTTATTTCAATACCAAAAAATCTCTAAAAGATATTCAGGGTGCGCTTTCCCGAATTGATACTACTGACGCCGGGAGAGAGCTTATTAATCAATATCCGGATGACTATAAAACACGTGTAGTGAAGAAAAAAGTTGTTACGGGTACCGGAAAAAAGAAAGTTGTTACGTATGTTGATCAAACAATAGGGCCTACTAGAACTGTTCCTGCAGAATATATTTTGAAACAAGATCTAACAGCTGCAGATGTTTCTCAGTACAAAATAAAAGGATATTGGTATTTTGATAAACGCCAGAGTGAACTTAAATACCGTTTACTCGGAATTTGTCCTGTTACACCCGATGTTTACACAATGAACAGCGACGAAAAGGATTATATAGAATTGTTCTGGGTTTTCTTTCCAAATGCCAGAGAAGTACTGCATCAGGGAAAGGCATTTAACGACAGCAATTCTGCAATGCCAATTTCATTCGATCAAATATTAAATTCGAGACGTTTTAACGCCATAATTTACAAAGAAGAAAATATGTATGGCGATCGCGAAATTAAAGATTATATGAAAGATAATGCACAAAATCAGCTGTTAGAATCAGAAAGGGTTAAAGAGAAAATCCGCAATTTTGAAGAAGACATGTGGAACTACTAAAGATCTAATCAAATTATAAGAAAAACTCTTACTACCTTTGTAGAAGAGTTTTTTTTCATTTATCTACAAACACAATGCTTGATTATTTAATCATCGGATCTGGACTGGCCGGAATTTCTTTTGCTGAAGTTGCCCTTAAAAACAATAAATCAATTTTAGTTATTGACGACAAATCGCAAAATTCTTCGAGAATTGCGGGAGGACTTTACAATCCGGTTATTTTGAAACGTTTCAGTGAAGTATGGAACGCCAAAGAACATTTGGTTTTAATGAATGAGTTCTATAATACAGTGGAAGATAAACTACAGGAAAAATTCAATTTTAAAATGCCTATTCTTCGAAAGTTTTTTTCAATCGAAGAACAAAATAACTGGTTTGCAGCTTCTGATAAAATTAACTTAGCTCCTTTTTTATCTACAAAACTGATTACTAAAAAATACCAGAGTATTGATTCACCGTATGATTATGGAGAGGTTTTGCATACAGGCTATGTTAAAACCGGACAATTGTTGGAAAGCTACAGAGAATATTTAAAGGAGAATAATTTACTTTTAGAAGAATCTTTTCATAGCTCTTTTTTGGATTTTATTGATTCAGGAGTTCAGTATAAAAACATTAAAGCCCGTCATATCATTTTTGCAGAAGGATTTGGACTGCATAAAAATCCTTATTTTAATTATCTGCCTTTGGACGGAACAAAAGGTGAATTGTTTTTAATAAATGCACCAGATTTAAAATTAGATGTTATTGTTAATACAAGTGTCTTTATTTTGCCTATTGGAGGTAATTTGTATAAAGTAGGTGCAACTTACAACTGGCATGATAAAACAGATCTTCCTACCGAGGAAGGTAAGCAGGAACTATTAGACAGAATTAGAGAGATTATTACCTGCGATTTTGAAATTGTAAAACATTTTGCAGGAGTAAGGCCAACAGTGGCTGACAGACGGCCTTTAATTGGTACTCATGAGGCCTACAAATCTATTCATCTCCTTAACGGATTAGGAACGCGTGGTGTAATGCTGGGACCAGCTTTGGCAAAAATGTTATATGATAATATTGAATATGGAACACCTATAGACCGCGAAGCGGATATAAAACGTTTCCATAAAAGATATTTAAAATCTCTTACTCCTGACCGGCCTTAGGATCGTATGAAATAAACATGTTGATATATAAATTTCTCGAGAGTCTTAAAACAAAAGGAAATAATACAATTAATGTAATAACAATTGCTATAAAAGAATCTTTTACGCTCGCTCCAAAAAAGACAAACGAAATAATAAATGCTGCAATTCCGACGGCTACATTTAAAGCATAACTAACATACATTGCCCCATAAAAAAAAGATGGTTCAATTAGATATTTTAATCCGCAGTGACTACAATGATCATTCATTTTTAGAACATTAGTCAAATGAAGCGGATTTTTGTCTGAATACATGCTCTCTTTTTGGCATTTTGGACAACTTCCTGTTAAAATACTATTTAGTTTGGATCCTTTTTTTAACATTTGCAAAAAATTTAAACAAAGGTACGATTTTTCAACCTTTACTGCTGATAACAATAGTTATAAATTATGCTTAATATACACAATCTTTCGGTTTCTTTTGGAGGAACATATTTATTTGAAGAAGTTACTTTTCGTTTAGGGGCAGGTGATCGCGTAGGTCTTGTTGGTAAAAACGGAGCAGGTAAATCTACAATGCTAAAAATGTTAGCAGGAGATTTTAAACCAGATTCAGGAGTTATTTCTCAGGAGAAAGATATCAAAATGGGGTTTTTACGTCAGGATATTGATTTTGAACGCGGAAGAACTGTTTTGGAAGAAGCGTATGAAGCTTTTACTGAAATTAAAGTTGTAGAGAAAAAGTTAGAAGAAATCAATCATCAATTGGTTACAAGAACCGATTATGAAAGTGAAGAATACGGACAGATTATTGAAGATTTATCTGATTACACACATCGTTTCGAACTTCTTGGCGGATATAACTATGTTGGTGATACCGAAAAAATTCTTTTAGGACTTGGTTTTAAAAGAGAAGTTTTTAATAACCAAACCGAAACATTTTCAGGTGGTTGGAGAATGCGTATCGAATTAGCAAAACTCCTGCTTCAGTCAAACGACGTACTTCTTCTGGATGAGCCTACGAACCACTTGGATATCGAAAGTATCATTTGGTTAGAAAATTTCCTTCGTAATTATCCCGGAGTTGTAGTGATTGTATCGCACGATAAAATGTTTTTGGATAACGTTACAAATCGTACAATCGAGATTTCTTTAGGAAAAGCGTATGATTTTAATAAACCATATTCTCAATATTTAGAACTTCGTCATGAAATTCGTGAGAAACAATTGGCAACTCAAAAAAATCAACAGAAAAAGATTGAAGAAACAGAAAAACTAATCGAGAAATTCCGTGCAAAAGCTTCAAAAGCTTCAATGGCGCAATCATTGATTAAAAAACTGGATAAAGTTGAAAGAATCGAAGTTGACGAAGATGATAATTCAGTAATGAATATTTCGTTTCCGGTTTCTAAAGAACCCGGGAAAGTTGTAATAGAAGCGGAGCACGTTTCAAAGGCTTACGGTGATAAATCCATTTTAAAAGACATTAGTTTATTGGTTGAACGTGGTAGTAAAATTGCTTTTGTTGGTCAAAACGGACAAGGAAAATCTACTTTTATGAAAGCCATTGTAAATGAATTTGAATATGGAGGAACTATTAAATTAGGACATAATGTACAGCTAGGTTATTTTGCTCAGAATCAGGCAGAACATCTTGATGGAGAAATTACACTTTTGCAAACCATGGAAGATGCTGCTTCTGACACTAACCGTATGAAAGTACGAGACATGCTTGGCGCATTTTTGTTCCGTGGAGATGATGTAGAGAAAAAAGTAAAAGTGCTTTCAGGAGGAGAACGTAACCGTTTGGCTCTTTGTAAATTATTACTGCAGCCAATTAATGTTTTAGTAATGGATGAGCCTACGAACCACTTAGACATTAAATCTAAAAACGTTCTGAAAGCTGCTCTTCAAAAATTTGGCGGAACTTTACTGCTTGTTTCCCACGACAGGGACTTTCTACAGGGAATGTCAAATATCGTTTATGAATTTAAAGATCAAAAAATCAGAGAATATCTGGGAGATATCAATTTTTTCTTAGAACAGCGTAATCTCGAAAACATGCGAGAAGTTGAGAAAAAAGATGTTGTAAAAGCAGCAGCTCCTAAAGAGAAAGAAGCGAGCAAATTATCTTATGAAGATCAGAAAAAAGGAAAAACGCTGCAGAACCGTTTAAGTAAAATCGAAAGTCAGATTCAGCAATTAGAAAAAGACATTCAGCACGACGATAAAATGCTCGAAACGAATTACGATAAACACATCGAAGATGCATCGTTTTTTACAGCTTACAATAAAAAGAAACAGGATTTAGAACAATTACTTATAGACTGGGAAATTGTTCAGGAAGAGATTGATAGTTTTAATGCTTAGATAAGTTTGTTTCAGGTTTCAGGTTTTGCTGAGAACCTGAAACCTGAAACAAAAAACTTATTTAATAATTTCAATAGATTTTGAATGTGCGATTGCCTCGCTGCTTTCTTTAAAATAACAAACAGAAACATTAAGGCTTTCCAGATTTTGTAAAATCTTTTTTACTTCCTTTTTTTGAGATTTACCCGTTTGACGGATGTAAACTGCAATGACAGTAACGGGAAATATTTTGCAGATTCTTTCATATAAAATAGGATCATGCTGAGAATCGTCGCCCATTAAAACATATTTCAGAGTTGGATAAAACTCTACAACATGTTTTATTTTTTCAAATTTATGATCGTGATTTCCTCTTCCGCTCATAAAAAAATCAGTGATTCCTCTTTTGATATCTTTTAGCAGAAAAACCGCTTTTGGTAATTTATTAATTCGGGTAAACTTGGCAATAAATCGGTATAAATTCCACTCGCTGCTCGATATGTAGAAAAAAGCATTCACTTCTTCGGTATTATTTCTTCCTGCAGAACTTAACGCCTGATAATGCGAAACCACATCATTAAAAACCTTTCGGTCGTTTACATTCTTAAATAACAAAATGTAAATTTTTTTAAAAATGTTATTGGTATGCGAAACCAAAAAAGTATCATCAATATCTGAAATAATTCCGAGTTTTCCTTTGTGTGGTCTAATAAAACTGCCTTCACAACGTATAGTTTCGTTTTTGTATTTCAAACTTACCTCATAAGACATCCATCCAAAATGAGTTTCTTTTTCTAACGGAATACAGAAATTAAAATAACCATCGTCTAAAGTTTTGGTATGAATTACTTCGTTATTGTAATGAAGATAAACATCAAAGTTTTTAATGGTTTTGATTCGGAACAACTTGAGAATTGAAGTAGCATTCTTTAGTTTCTTTTTCTCAAAATCGTAATTGTGTTCTCGTTTTAAAACATGTCCCATTACAATTAATTCCTGCTCATTTGCATAACCTCGATATAATTGTAAAATTGGTTTCATTAATTGCGTATATTTAGGTAACTGTAATTTACTTAATTTAATTGGTTTTAAAAATAAAATTTTGAAAAAGAATATCTTATTTGTTGTAAATCCGATATCAGGAGATCTTGATAAATCAGATTTAATCGAAGCTGTCGAAGAATTTGCATCGACGAACCACTTCGATCTAGAAGTATATGAAACAACCGGAAAAAATGATATAAAAGAAATACAAACTATATACAATCAATATAATCCTGAGCGAATTATTGTAGCTGGAGGTGATGGAACTATAAAGATGGTTGCCGAAGCAATGGAAGAACACGATGTTATCATTGGAATTTTGCCGGCTGGATCTGCAAACGGACTTTCGGTCGATTTAAATCTGCCGGCAGGAATTGAAGAAAACCTTAAAATCGCCTTTCAGCATCATTATATCGAAATGGATATGATTTGCATTAACGGCAAAAAAAGCATTCACTTAAGCGATCTTGGTTTAAATGCTAATTTGGTTAAAAACTACGAACAGAGCGATGTAAGAGGTTTTTGGGGTTATGCCTTGCAGGCTTTTACAACTTTAACGGAAGCTGATGAACCTTTTGAAGCAACTATTTCGGCAAATAATAAAACAGTAAGTCATGTGGCTAGAATGATTGTAATTGCTAATTCTCAAAAATACGGGACTGGCGTTATCATAAATCCGAATGGGGCTATGAACGATGGAAAGTTTGAGCTGGTTATTTTAAAAAGTCTTGACTTATTCTTAATTGGAAAAATTATTACCGGAAATATGCCAATCGATTCTGAAGATATTGTTATTATTTCGACTGATAAGGCAGAAATAAAAACAGATATTCCGGTTCATTTTCAAATTGATGGTGAATACTGTGGTGCACAGAATTCTTTAGAAATTCATATTCTGCATAAACAGATGAAACTGGCTGTTCCTTAAAAATATTATTTAAATGGATTGCGTTCCTGCCATTCGGTTTTTGGCTCAAGATAATTAAAGAATCTCGCAATATTGTGATTGATTAAAGCATTGCTGTGGGTAATTAAACCGTACATTTTTACTGGTTTTGCACCCACAGAACTTTTAATTTCCAGAGCAGTTCTGGCAAAAACAATTTCTTTGAACCCTTTTTTAATAGAATAAGCAATCATGTCATAAAGCATATTTAAATACAACATTTTTTCGCGCTGAATACTTTCATCGTAACCTAGAAAATAAGTATCCATTACAGTTCCATTTTTTATCAATGTATTGAAACCGATAAGTTTTTCATCTAAAAAATAACCATAAAGTAAAAAGTCATCTTTCATGATTTCCTTAAAAAAGCTAAAATGATTTCTTGCGAGGAAAAAAGTATTGAATGGCGCATTTTTAGCAACATGAAAATAAAGTTCGTAAATGTCATCTTCATATTTTCTAATGTCAGTTAAAGACATTTGCTGTTTTTCGATTCCTTCAGATTTTTTTCTGGCGCGTTTATACTGATCCCGATATTTTTTTGACAAAGCATCAATGTAATCTTGCTCGGTTTTCCAATTTTCATTGATTTTAAAAATCATATTGGGTTGAGTCGAAAAGGTATAATTGTTTTTAAATTCAGCCTGAAGCGGCTTAATCTCTTCTATAGTAAAATCTTTTATGCTGGTTATATGAACTTTTTTCCCATTTGCTTTCAAATCTTTTTTTAACTGCGTAATGGCTTTATGAAGTGTTTTGATAGCTTTTGATTCTTTTGCAGTCGAATCAAAAATAAAAGCATTTTGCCCGGTCAGCATATTATTTCCAACAAATAAAACATGCGAAGCAAAGTTCTTTAAGGCAAAATTTCGAACAGAAGTTTTTAAACATTGATCGCGTTCTCCAAAGGATTCGAGTTTTTCGGCAAATAAAAATTGAGTTAAAACAATTCCGATAAGTTTTTCATTATCAAAAATTCCAATAAAATCACAAATCATATTTACCGGACAGGAATTTTCCAGGACTTCGAGATATTCTCGTCTTAAAAAGATATTGTTTACAGCCAGCGAATTCCATTCTAAAGGGAGTAACGATGTGCTGTTGTATATTTGAAAAGAATAAGTTGTATTCAAAAGATTGAGCTAATTTCTTCAAAATTAGATAATATTTATAATAACTCATTTTCTTTAAGTTATTATTAAGAAAACCCGTTTGAGATTTTGATATCAAACGGGTTTTTTGTTTTGTAATTTATGCAAATCCACAGATAATTCCGCCCATTAAAGTGAGTGTAACTATCCAATAACCAGCATGAATAAAAATATATTTCCATGATTTTCTTTCGAATAAACCATTGATTCCTACAATTGGTAAAGCAAAAAACAATCCCGAAATAAAACCGTGCAAAGCACCATGTTTAAAAGTGCGATAAGCATTTCCGTAATCTGCCATAAAAGCTGCAAAAGAAGGTTTTGCCGAATCAATTAATGGTGGGCCTCCAACCATTCCAATTGCTCCCGATTGATGGATTGTGAGAGACATTAAGGTCATTGTAATCATTAAAGAAAAAATGTAAGTAAGCCCGAAAATTTTGAGCATGCTTCCTTTTTTTAAATCTTCATCGGTAAAATTGTTTTCTCTCATCCAGATAGTTCCAAAAACCTTTGGATGATACCAGGCAAAGCCAACGAGAAGAGTTACAACTGCCGCGGCTAGTAATGCGTAAAAGTTAAATTCCATATTCTTAGTTTTTTTGTAATTAGTTATTTCAAAAGTAATTAAAAATCTATAACGTTTTCGATATTTTTAAATAGAAGAAAAGTAATACGATTTTTTTATTTATTAACACTTTATCGACATAAGTCGCTTTATATCTACTAATTAACTAATTTTGAAGTCAGAAAAACATACCCCAAGTCTGTTATGAAAATCTTTGCAACACTTTTTTTAGCATTTGTTTTTTCTCTAAATATTTTTGCAGATACTGTTTCGGATAAAGAGAAAGACGCGCTAATAAAATTATATCATGCGACGAATGGTTCGCATTGGAAAATAAGATGGAATTTATCTCTTTCTGTTTCAACATGGTATGGAGTTTATACCGAAAACGGAAAAGTTACCGCCATAAATCTGGCTGATAATAATCTGCAGGGCGAACTGCCGCAGGAATTTTTCGAACTTAAAAACTTAACCTCGATTGATCTTCGTAAAAACAATCTCAAAGGGAAGTTGTCAAATTCAGTAGGTAATTTAAAAAAGCTTACGTTTTTTAATATTTCAAACAATCAATTCGCAGGAATAGTACCATCTGCAATTTGTGATTTGGAGAATCTTAAAGATTTGGAGCTTTTTAAAAACAATTTTTCCGGAGAAATTCCAACAGAAATTGGAAATCTGAATCAATTAGAAATCCTTTGTTTATTTGAAAATAAGGTTGAAGGTACTTTGCCAGCTTCTTTGTATAAGATTTCGACTTTGAAAATTTTACTTTTAAATGATAATAAACTCTCAGGAAATTTAAGCTCTGATATTTCTAATTTTAGTGTTTTAGAAAATCTAAGTTTATACGGCAATAGTTTTGATGGTCGAATTCCTAAAGAACTGGAACAATTGTCTAATTTGTCTGAAATGAATCTTTCTTATAATAAATTTACGGGTTCGGTTTCAAGAAAACTCACTTTGCGGGATGCCTTAAATATGACAATGTTTGACGAAAACGGAAATTTGTTTTTATTGGATATTAACGAAGAAAAGACACCCGAAAACAGTATTGTGAATTAATTAAATTCAATTCATACTTTGTTTAAACGATTTTTTTTATAATTTTAATTAATTCTTGAAATAAAATATTAACCTTTTATCACAAAATTATGACACTACAATATAAAGGCGAACAATACGGAAAATCGACAACTTTTACCTTAAGAATTATTGGTAATAATTTATCAAAAAGCAGTTCTAACTATCAAATTGATCTTTTAGTTGGTGATAAAAAACTACCGACTTTTACAAGTGAAATTCACCAAAGTCTTTCAAATTGTTTAAAAGAAATTTACTTATTCAGAAAGTACAACGGAATAAAATTTGACGCTTCATCTGAGAAGATTGTTTCTCTTTATGTTCCTTATGACAGGGTTTTGTTTAATTATAATAAATATGCTTTGTTTAGAGCGTAAGATGTAGATATTTATATACAAAAAAGGTCTCCCAATTGGGAGACCTTTTTTATTATTAAGAAATTTCTTTAGTGTTTAAAAACAGTGTTTTAAAGCATGAAAAGTCTTTTGAAAAATTATTTGATTTTGACTCAATAAATGTTAATTTTTTATTGTTTAAACTTAATTTATTTTACAATATTTGCCTTACCAAAAAACAAATTTCTTAACAAAAAAAAGCATATTTATATGTAAGTCTTATATTTTTATTACAAATTCTTTGTAAAAAAGCAGCCAAGAACCAATTTTCTATCCAAATTAATCCAAATTTTATTTTGAAAAACTCTATTCAAGCCCTATTATGGGGAATGTTTCTATGTGTCATAACTGGAGTACATGCGCAGGATTCAAGCAATGATCCAAGTAAATTTTTACCGAATATTACTCCTCCTTCTCCAGAGGCTTTTAAATTTTCTTTATACGGAAATACACCAGTAGGTATGTTTACAGGTACACCAAACATCAATTTGCCTTTATTTAATTATAAAACAACAAATTTGAGTGTTCCTTATAACTTAACTTATGCATCAGCAGGAATTAAAGTTGATGAAATAAATTCTAAAACCGGACTGGGTTGGGGTCTTATCGGTGGAGGCGTCATCACGCGCATTATTCGTAATCTGGAAGATGATTATGATGATGATTTTGCAATGAAGCATCTTGATATTACGACTGTACCAGAATATGAGATGAAAAATATGTATTTTTATCTTTTTGGGGAAAATCAGGGAAAAGACAGCCAGCGAGATCTTTTTATTTTTAATTTTCCCGGAGGTTCAGGAAAATTTTATTTTGACGATAATAATAAGGTTGTTTTTCTTGAGAAAACTGATTTGAGAGTGGAATTAATTCCGACAGTAGGAGGGGAGATTTACACCTTTGTGATCACAACTACTGATGGTGTAAAATATTATTTTCAGGAAACAGAGCAGACAATGTTAAATACTTATGGAGCTGGTCATAGTGAACCTTCTATAAAAACAACTGCCTGGTATATGAACAAAATAGTACATCCTAAAGGAGATGAGATTTATTTTACATATAACAATGTTACGGAAAATTATACACAAGCAGAAAGTCAGCAGGCTTCGAAAGCTTATCCAATTTGGCAGACCTGTGCATCTGGACAAGGCTATACCAAAGGAATTACTTTTGGACCAATTTATTCACATAATGCAAGAATTATAGGAAAAACAATAAGTGCTATAAGCAGTAATAACGCTACTGCAGGAAGTGTTAGTTTTACTTACGAAGATAAAATACCAGCAGGTACTGATCCTGCCGATGTTATTAAAACTATTACATTAAAAAATAAATCACAAGCGATAATTGAAAAAATTGATTTTGATTATTTAGTTACTACAAACAAAAGGATTTTTTTAAACGGGTTTAATTTTTTGGAACCTGCTAATAAATATTCTTTTACTTATATAAACCCAACGGACTTTCCTGTACGATTGTCTAAAAGTCAGGATCATTGGGGATATTTTAATGGAGCAAATAATATTATGCTGATTCCTAGGATAGAAGGATCAGGCTTTGAAAACTTTGTTTTTACAGATGCTAATAGAGAAATTAACGAAGCTAAAGTACAAACTGGTCTTTTGAATAAAATAGTGTATCCAACAAAAGGTTATACGGAATTAGAGTATGCATCTAATGATTATTATGGAACTAAAAAAGTTATGCCGACAACTGTAAATCCGGTAATGACTTTAGAGAATGATGTGGAGCAAAGACATACGACAACTGTAGTTAATTTCAAAGCAGATTTTTCGTATACGGCAAAATTTACCGGAAATACTTATTTTGCAAATTGCGATCCCTCTAATGATACTGGAGGAAATCATCATAAGGGAGCCGTAACTGTTTTTTGTATTGAAGATAATGTTTATGTACCTATTTTTGAGTATAGTTCAGCTTATTCGCAACAGGTTACTCCCGGGGTTACATCATTAGTTTTAAATAATGATGCGACAATACCTTATTATTTTAATGTTGAACAAAATAAAAACTATAGAGTTACTTTAACCAACGATTACAATTGTATATATAGTAAAGTAAATCTTCAATATTATTCAGGAACACCTCAAATTATAAATACTAATTTATTAACTGGTGGCTGCAGGGTAAAATCTACTAAAGATTACTCTTTAAATAATCCAACTCCGGTTACGAAAAAATATTATTACGCAAAATTTGACAACCTAAATATATCTTCCGGAGATAATTTTCAGGTTCCTTATTATATAAATTACAGTGATCATGTAAGTTATGCAGATGCTAATAATAACAGTTGTACAGTTACCGATGCTGTTTTAAACTCGAGCAGTGTTTCTTCTTTATTCGAAATGGGATCTAATGTATATTACAAATATGTTACTGTAAGCAGTGGTGATGCTTTTGATAATGGCTATGAAGAAAATGAGTTTATGATCAATAAAGATTATCGTGAACAAATTTATTTGGGAGACAGGGAGTTTAGAAATGTTCCGTGGACTAATTTAGGCTGGAATAATGGAAAATTATTAAAAACAAAAGTTTTTGAAAAACAAGGCAGCTCGTATGTTCTTAGAAAAGAGACTATAAATACCTATTTAAAAGATACTAATAACCCAACATTGATCAATTTTGCCATTTATAATCCGGCTCCGGGAGTGTTTATAAATAATGTTGGAAATGATCAATGCTATTGTTCAGCGAATAATATATCAAAATCATATCCGGTTAAATATTGTTCAGTTTCACATTTTCATCAAAAAGATGCCAATGGCAATTGTATAGCAAGCGGGGCGAATAATGTTTCATACAATATTCCAAATCCATGTTTTGGAAAAACAGCCGGAACAACAATAGGTATACCCACAATAACCCATTTGGATATTATGCCTTATAAGTATATCTCTTATTTTGTTTATTTATCGAATACTACTACAAATGAATATGATAAAAATGGTGCAAATCCTTTTACAACTGTAGTAAATTATAATTATACTGGTACAAATCACTTCCAGTTAACTTCGCAGTCGAGTACAAACTCAACGACGGGTGCAGCAGGTGAGATTACAGAAACGAAATATTTTTACCCACCAGATACACAAGTGGCAGGTCTGCCATTTATTGCCAGTCTGAAAGCTGCAAATATGGTAGGAACTCCTATTAATACCCAAATTTATAAAGGAACTACAAAAATTTCAGAGCAGACTACTGTTTATGAAATGAGTGGATCTACATACAATTTATTGCTTCCAAAGAATATTTATGCGGCAAAGTTTCCAAATACTTTAACCAATATTACAACTCCGGCAGTAGGTCAGTTAGAAAAGAAAATAACGTTTGATCAATATGATGCTAAGGGTAATATTATACAATATACGCAGGAAAACGGAACAAGCGTAAGCTTTATCTGGGGTTATGATAAAACATTACCAATTGCTAAAATTGAAAACGCAACTCTGGCACAAATTGCTGCTGCATTAGGAATTACAACAGCAACCTTAGATACCTATTCTGAAGCCAATATGACGACGTTAAATGGTTTAAGAAGCAACGCTTCTCTGGTAAATTGTATGATAACCACTTTTACACACCTTCCATTAATAGGTATTAGTACTGTAACAGATCCTAAAGGTGATGTCATGACTTACAGTTATGACGCTTATAACAGATTGCAGACTGTAAAAGACAGAAATGGAAACATTTTATCTGAAAACCAATACCACTACAAAAACTAACACCTTAAAGCAAAATGAAAAACAGATTATTATATATTATATTTCTCCAACTGTCTGCTTTTTGGGGTTATGCGCAACAAATAGACTCTCTTCAGACGGCACCAGTTGATACTCCTGCAGCGGCAGCTGTAGTTGACCCAGGAGGAGAAGACCCAACAGGTTATCAATGGAATCGTGATTTTGACAAAGATGGTTATGGAGATCCTGCTGTTTATGTTTTTAGTCAGACTAAGCCCAATGGGTATGTTGACAATCAGTCAGATTTAGATGATAATAATGCTAATATTACCAATATACCTCCGCAGTATTTTTACAGAGATGCTGATAGTGATACGTATGGTAATCCAAATGTAAGTGTGTATTATAGTGCAAAACCAACAGGTTATGTAACCAATAATTCAGACTATGATGATACAACTGCCAATATAACCAATATTGCTCCTCAGACTTTTTATAAGGATAATGACAATGATACCTTTGGAAATTCGGCAGGAGGAACGGTTTTTTATAGTGTAAAACCAACAGGATATGCCAATAATAATTTGGATTGTAATGATGCTGATGCAACATTAAACCCTAATACAAAATGGTATTTAGACAATGATCTGGATACTCTTGGTGACCCGCTTACATTTGTAACACAATGTTTAAAACCAGCAGGAAACTATGTGAGAAATAATACAGACAATTGCCCATTAGTATTTGGTACAAGTACAGATTGTGCAAGTTTAGCAGCCCCATCTCAGGATCAAAATTATGTTATTACCAAAACCTATAAACAAGCTTCTCAGACAGTTTATACAGCTTTGGATGCTAATAAAGCCAAAGTAGATATTACTTATTTTGATGGATTAGGAAGACCGATTCAAAAAAATGGCAACCAGCAGTCGAATACCGGAAAAGACATTATTACGCCTATTGAGTACGATATTTATGGCAGACAAATAAAAGAATACCTGCCTTATAAATCAGAAGGTTATAATATGGCTTTTGAAACAGCAGCGGTTAGTAATTTAACGTCATATTATGGAACTCCAAATTCCACAAAAAATGGAAACCCAGCTTTAGAGGCAACTAATTACCCATATAGTGAAAAATCGTTAGAAAATTCTCCATTAAACAGAGTTTCAAAACAAGCAGCTCCAGGAAACGACTGGAGATTGGGTTTAGGTCATGAAATAAAAATAGATTATTTGGCTAATGCGGCTAGTGATGTAAAAAGTTTTAATGCCATTACAACCTGGAATAGTACATTAGGATTGTATGATATCTCTTTAGGAAATGCAGCCGCAAATGTTTTTTATGATGCCAACCAGCTTACAAAAACAGTTACTTATGATGAGAATACAGCTGCAGCACCAACAGAGCTAAACGGAGCAACTGTAGAGTTCAAAAATAAATTAGGACAGGTTATCTTGAAAAGGACGTATGGTAAAGTAGGAACAGGAACAACAAATGAAAAACACGATACCTATTATGTGTATGATCAATATGGAAACCTTACTTATGTAATTCCACCAAAAGCTGATGCTGCGCTTACCGCAACAATTCTAAACGATTTATGTTATCAGTACAAATACGATTATCGTAACCGACTTGTTGAGAAAAAATTACCAGGCAAACAATGGGAATTTATCGTTTATGATAAACTAGACAGAGCAGTAGCTACTGGTCCTGCAAATTCACCTTTTACAGATTTAACCTCTACAGGATGGGCAGTAACTAAATACGATGCCTTCAATCGTGCAATTCTTACAGCATGGATGCCGGGTACAGTTACAACTGCCGATAGAAAAACATGGCAGGACGCTCAAAATGCAGTAACGACAAATCCTAGTGAAACTAAAATTGCTGCGGCAACAAATACGACTATAAATGGCGTGGCTTTTCGTTATAGTAACACTGTATGGCCTACATCTGGATATCATGTATTAACGGTTAATTATTATGACGATTATAATTTTCCTAATGCGCCAACAATTCCGGCTTCTGTAGAGTCGCAGGCAGTATATTACAATACAACTGTAAAACCAAAAGGCTTGGCAACAGGTTCTTGGGTGCGTGTTTTAGAAAGCAGTACTTTGTATAAAAACGAATCTTCATATACACTATATGATGCAAAAGCCAGACCTATTCGTGCGTATACCCAAAATCATTTAGGAGGTTATACCTATACAGATAGTAACCTTGACCCTTTTTCAGGAGAATTGCAGTACAGCATTACCAGACATAAAAGGCTGAGTACAGATACAGAGCTTATGACCAAAGATGTTTTTACATACTCTGCTCAGGATCGTTTATTAACTCAGACTCATCAAATAAACAGTGGTACAATTGAATTAATTGCCAGCAATACCTATGATGAATTAGGACAGTTAATTTCTAAAAAAGTAGGAAACACTACAGCCGCGCCAACACAAAACGTAAATTATACGTATAACATTCGCGGATGGCTTACAGGAATTAATGATGTAAATGCATTGAGTAAATCAGGAGATCCTAAAGATCTTTTTGCTTTTAAGATAAATTATAACACAGCAGCTACAGCAGGTGTAAGTGCTTTATATAATGGAAACATTGCAGAGACCTATTGGACAAGTAATAACTCTGAAGCTATAATAAGAGGTTACGCGTATGCATACGACAATTTAAATCGTTTAAGAACCGCTATCTTTAAGCAAAATGGTACTGTAAATAATTATTACGATGAAACTTTAACCTACGACAAAAACGGAAACATTATGTCTCTGGTTCGTAATGGAGATGTTGCTTCTATCAAGCAAATTGATAATTTAGCATATAGTTATGGCTCTACTAATAATTTAAACCAGCTTACAAAAGTGGTGGATAATGCTACTACTTATAAAGCAGGCGGTTTTGTAGACAGTGCAGCCAATACGGTTGATGATTATAGCTATGATGCTAATGGTAATATGACCAAAGACAATAACAAAAACATCACAGCCATCACTTATAACCATTTAAACCTGCCAACTAAAATAACTTTTGCCACAACAGGAAACATTGTATATCTTTACAATGCAACAGGGCAGAAAGTACAGAAAATCGTAACAGTTACTTCACCGGCAAGTGTTACAACTACTGATTATCTTGGAGGATACCAATATGATAATGCGGCATTGAAATTTTTTCCAACTACCGAAGGTTATGTTGAACCTGTGTCAGGATCTTATAAGTATGTATACCAATACAAGGATCATTTGGGTAATGTTCGTGTAAGTTATGATAAAACGCTTGCTATTAAAGAAGAGAGTAATTTCTATCCTTTTGGATTGAAACAAGAAGGGTATAATACTGTTAAAACAGGTGTGGAGAATAAGTATAAGTACAATGGAAAGGAGCTTCAAGACGAGCTGGGGCTTAACTTTTACGACTATGGTGCACGTAATTATGATCCAGCACTTGGTCGCTGGATGAATATTGATCCTTTAGCAGAACAAATGAGAAGGTTTAGTCCTTATAATTATGCTTTTAATAATCCTGTTTATTTTATAGACCTTGATGGAATGGCTCCGCGAGCAGGACAATCAGGGATATATTATGATTGGGATACAGGGCAATATACTAATAAAGAGAATGGAGAAATATCAAATGTAACAGATGCAATTGCTTACCATACGAATTCAAGTGCAAGACCTCCATCATTTTTAATTGGTTTCCCTACTTTATATTCAAAACGAGATGTAGAAGAACAAAAAATGGTTAGAACTGCTTATGCACTAATAGAAGATATAACTGATGATGCGGTAAGATATTTTGGACATGGGTATATAAAGCATTTAACTTACAAAGGTTCAAAATTAGATGGGACTAGGATATTTGCAAATGATTTAGATGACTTTTTGACTAAATCATCGGTCGGAGAAAAATGGGTTGAGATAAAAAGAAATGGAGGAACTTTTATTTCTTATGCTTGTATGAATGGAGAAAGAGGTGGAATTCTTGAAACGGCTTCTGGTTATGAAGAATTTTCTAAAGTAATATTTGTTGGTTCAACTAAACTTGTTTCGCCATCAGAAGATAATAGTAGTGGTCATTTTTTTAGTGGCCGTCCTGGTGATAAAGGACAATGGAATATATATAGAGGACATGAACTAGTTGGTACGCGTCCTTGGAATTGGCAACCTGTAGAAATTGACCCGGTAACTTTAAAAGATATTGCAGAACCTAATTAAAAAAATATGAAAAAAAAGTTGTTTTTAAGTATCATTCTTGTTTGTATAGTTTTAATAGTATTGAAATATTATACTGATTACATTTATAATTCAGCATTTAAAGATTATGAGAAAAAATATATTGTTGAATTTAATGATACACAATTAGCTAAAGCAAAAAACGAAGAAAATTTAGCTCCAAAATTTAAAGAAAAATTAATTAATAAATTTGATAAAAACTTTTATGATAGTATCGCTAAGGTTAATACATATCATGGCGCATTGATTTATTCAATTATAGTGTCAAACAAATGGAATTATTCTGAAGCATCCCTAAATGTATTTATGGGACTAGTCGAATTAGATGAAAAAAACTCATCAACTAGTTTACCTGAAATTGATTTTTTAGATGAAGAAACCAGAAAAATGGCTTTGCATTATCTAAAAAGAGCATCTGATAAAGAGCATCCAAATGCTAAGTATATTCTTGGTAAGTATTATTTAGAAGGAAAATATTTGCCTAAAAATATCACACTAGGTAATTCTCTTTTGCAAGATGCAAAGAAATTAAGTGGAGGAATTTTAGAATAAAATAAATAACCCTGCTTTATCTCCATATTCTTTTCAGCAGACAACTCAATTCTATTAAATGACTCCGCTCACTTTTATTGACCCCAATGGAAATTACGAGACTGATGGACATTATTGGACAGTTTATTTAGCGGCTTTAATGGCTGGCAAAAAAAATGCAGCGGAATTAGCTTACTATGCTGAGCTACGCTGAAGCCTTGATTGATAAATTAATGTGGTACAACACGCCTGAGTTTCCTACTGCGGGTGAAATGTTAGATGCAGGGTTCGTAGGTGCTGACTATTATTTTAAAAATGATAAAAATAAGGTTACGCACTTAAACTTTGATTTTGGTAAAACAACGAAAAATGAAGAAGATTCGAAAAAGAAAGCTAGTGGATTGTCTGATTTAATTTCTAATTTTACAAATCTGTCTTCGGGTACATATAAATGGAATGGAACATCTTGGGCAAACAATAACTTATGAAAACAATAATATTAAAGAAATCGTTGATAATTACTATCACAATAATTCTCCTTTTTGTAGCATATAAGCAATATGAAGTTGAAACTTATATAAATAAGCAAAAAGAAACGTATGGAATATTAAAAGATAAAAAAAGAATACATTATATGCCTTTTGCTGTTCATTTTTTAAGTGGGGAAATTAATAATACACGAAATTATCGAGCAGAAGCGAAAGCATTTTTTATGGCGTATGATATTGTTAATGTTAAATCTGCATACACTGATAAAGATTTTGATAGCTATATGGTTTATTGCTACTTTTCTAAGGAAGAAATGAATAGTTATTATAATCAGAGGAAGAAAAAAGATTTACCTAAAAAGCATTTACGTTCTTCTATGTGAAATAATTAAAGTAATTGAAGCCATTCCCATAACGGAGTGGCTTTTTTATAATCCGGTTCAACTGAAAAGCTGCGCAAATGTCTCTGACTTTGCGCATTTTTTTTCTTAGAAATTGTAGAGTTCTCAAAAGTTTCTGACTTTTTTGAGTAGATTTTTGGTAAGACTTACTATAGTTAAGGTTATTTCAAAATTATTTTAAAGTCGGAGGCTTTAATAGATCTACGGTTTTTAAATATATTTGTTTGTGTGGCGCAAAGTCAGAGACATTTGCGCAGCGGAGACAAGCCATTTTGCTACTTTTTTGTTAAAAATGATCAAGGAACTCAGGTTTTTACCAAAAACGGTTGGTATGATAAATGGACAATAAGTTATGAAAGGAACTTGCCAAGTTCTTATGGAAATCAAAAAGGAATAAATGGAGGTTCTTCAATATATACATTAAAAAAATAAATCATATGAAAATTTTAACCTTAACTATATTGCTGTTTACTTTTTTTAATATAAGCGCGCAAGATTTAGTTCCTTTTTATGAATATAAAAAAAGTAGTTTATCGCAAGAATATTTATTAAACCAATCTGAATTACATCTTAATTCGGAAAATGAGCTGTATTATAAAGATAAAATTATATTTAGCCCCATTAAAGATTATAGATATTGTATATATGAGATGCTAGAAGATAGATTCTTAATTATTTCTTCAATAAATGAAAGTGATAGATATAGTCAGATTCTTTATCTTTTACCAAAACATAAAATTAAAATTTTAGATTTAAAATTAAATAGATGGTATGAATATAATCTAAAAGGTAATTCTGTTATATCAATTTCAGAGAAAAACGAAATGATTGATTTAGAGTATTCAGAATGTAAAAGTTTGCATGTTAATATAAGGCCACTTTCTAAGTGATTTAAGTGAAAAGTATAACCCCTAGCTGTGCGAAGAGTTCAACTGAAAAAGCTGCGCAAATGTCTCTGACTTTGCGCATTTTTTTGTTCTTAGAAATTGTAGAGTTCTCAAAAGTCTCTGACTTTTTGAGTAGATTTTTGATAAGACTTACTATAGTTAAGGTTATTTCAAAATTATTTTAAAGTCGGAGACTTTGATTGATCTACGGTTTTTAAATATATTTGTTTGTGTGGCGCAAAGTCAGAGACATTTGCGCAGCGGGAGGTGCTATGACTACAGGTGAGGAATCGAAAAATGGAAATATTACCTATTATAATGTAAAAGCAAATTCTGTAGAGTTCTTTGAATTGAGCTCTCATGAAGTTGGGCATTTACCACAATTAGATGATTACGGAGGTGGGGAACATATAGCTAGGTCGGTTGGTACGTACGTAGTTAAAGCATTAATTAATGCCTATGCTATCAAAGATGATGATTATGCAGATATAGTTCACAATGAATCTCCCTTAGAACAACAAGCCGAAGCAGGTGCTGGTATTTTTAGAGATTTTTCAAAATTTGTTGATGAAAATTATGGCAATGGGAAACAAAAAAATCTAATACTTAAATTATTTAATAACAAAGCAAATAAAAATAGTGATATAATAAGTAGAATTAATAAATGGTGGACAGCCTACAATACAGAAAGATATGAAAAAAAAGACTACTCCGACGTTTCTGATGATTAAAATTTTATTTTTTATTTTTTTACTTTCATCTTGTCAATCAACAGATATATATTTTGATATTAAAAATCAATCTATAGTATCATGTAATGGAAGACCATTGAAAAGAATTTTGATAGAATGCGATAGTTTAAATTTAAAAGACAAAGATTGCTACTATGATTTATTTGTAAAAAATAAAAATATAAAAATACCAAGTGCCTTAAATATAAATGAAATAATAAATCTTTATGATTTAAAAAATGTTACACAGATTTTTTATTCAAACAGTTGTTATAAGATTACTTTTGTTGGTGGCGGTGATGACGGATATACTGATTTAAAAATATGGACAAATAATAAAGGGCAGGTTTATAAAACTAATAAATCTACTTGTAAATAGAAGTTATTAGAAAGTAATTTTTGGTAAATGTACCGCTCTTCCAAGAGTTCAACTGAAAAGCTGCGCAAATGTCTCTGACTTTGCGCAATTTTTTTGTTCTTAGAAATTGTAGAGTTCTCAAAAGTCTCTGACTTTTTTGAGTAGATTTTTGGTAAGACTACTACAGTTAAGGTTATTTCAAAATTATTTTAAAGTCGGAGACTTTGATAGATCTACGGTTTTTAAATATATTTGTTTGTGTTGCGCAAAGTCAGAGACATTTGCGCAGCGGAGATAGCTTGTTTAAATTTAGTAACACTTTGCTGAGCGGGGGAATTATATAGTTTAATCAAGGTTAATAAAATAAATTTAATTTAGATTTTTCTTAAAATCTTCTCTTGAAAAAGGCATAAAGTAAGAATAACTGACGATACAATCATCATTAGGAAAAGCACTCTTTAATTTTGATTGATATTCATCTGAATACTCTGAATCAACGCTTAAGACTAAACATATAGAGCCATCATTATTTATTTGAATAGCAGCCTTTGGGCAAAATTGGTTATTATCATTATCGAAATAAAAAGTAAAAGATCTGCCAATTTCATCTAATACATAATTCCACATATCCAAAAAGTTTTCTGTTTCAAACATGACTGGTGAACTATATTTCGGCGATTCATAATATTCTTCTGAAGACACGTACCCTTGAAGAAAATTATTCTTAAAATAAATAACTTTGTCTTTTGAAAATGATGATACGAATATCACTATATCCATTAATTCCATGATTATTTTTTAATTTGATATATTTATATTTCTTGTTTTTTCACCAGCACTTATAAATTGGTTATCTGATGATCTTCTATATGAGTAATACTCTTTTCCACTTGTGTGTTGGTAGATGTAAACATCTGCTTCTGTCGATTGCACATTTACACCACTTCCCTTCTCACCATATGGTACTCTAGTTTTACCAACTTTTGTACCTTGAGTTTCTATTAAATTTACAGCTTCGTTAAAATTATCCATCATAGATGCTAAGTTATCTTTTTTAGCCCATTTAATGGGTTTGTCTATTAATACAGAAAGCTCAGATGCATGCCTATTAAATGCATGATTCAAGGCCCCGAGTTCAGAATCTGATGCGTTTGCAATATCAATATTAAAAGCTTTTTTAGAAGAAGGACCTGCGCCAACAGTATTTTGCATCCCCTGCTCTGCGAAGAGTTCAACTGAAAAGTTGCGCAAATGTCTCTGACTTTGCGCAATTTTTTTTATAAGTTATCATTTAGGATAACCATTTATAGTTGTAATATGCTCAAATTTGAATTTGCTAAAAAGTAAAGTCTAATTTAAAATATATCATGGGAATTAATAAAATCACAACATTAGAAGACGTTAAAAAAATTGCGTCAAACTATTTAAATAGTCAAAAAGCAATAACAAAAAAAACGAATTTCCATAATACTGAAATCAAAGTAATCAACTATTACGAGCTGGGCTGTATTATTACCAATATGCTCAAATTATGTATTCTATCACTGGATCAGGAAACAAATAAAAATTCATCAATTAATCTAAGTTTGATTTTAGAAACAGTTCTTCAATTATTTCCATCTGATGAATTAGAGTTTCTGGATAAAATAAATGAATTGATCACTGTAGAATTTGAATAGCCTTATAAACAAAAAAAAGCCTCAGATTTCTCTGAAGCTTTACTTAGTAGCGGGAACAGGACTCGAACCTGTGTCCGCCGCGGCGGATATGAACTCGCCGAGCTATAATTTAGAAATGAGATTTTTGATAAATTCTCTTCCAACTCCTGTTTTTAAATATTTCTCTCTCTTCATTGCTTCAGATTTTGATTTAAAGAATTCTACATAAACAACTTCCCAAGGTCGAAATTTTAAAGTATATCCCTTTGTTTCAAGAAAGTTATGTGATTTAAATCTTTCGATTAAATTAGAAGTAAAACCTGTATAAGTTTTATTGAATTTTTCAGAGTAAAGAATATAAACTACAAATTCATCCATATCGTAAAGTGTTATAAACAAAAAAACACCAGCTTTTTCAAGTGGTGTTTTTCTTAGTAGCGGGAACAGGACTCGAACCTGTGACCTTCGGGTTATGAGCCCGACGAGCTGCCTACTGCTCTATCCCGCGATGTTTCGGGTGCAAAGATAAGCACTAAATACGGTTATCCAAAGAAATTAACGAAATATTTTTATTAAGTTATTGTTTGTTGTAAGGTTTTGATTTTAAGTAGAATGTGTTTTTTATTCTGTTGAATTAAATCTTATAATTCAATAATTCTAAATACGGATCGATTTTTAAACCTAATAATTTGCCAAAAGCTGGTTCGGTTTTGTAACCATTTTGTTTGAGTTTTATAATTTCTAAACGGAAGTTTTCGCCTTTTGACTCCAGGATTTTGTGTTCAATAATCATGTGTTTGTATCCGTTTTGAATTTTAGTTGGAATATTCTGGCCAAAGATCTCTATTTCAAAATCATCAATTTTAAAGTTAGTAACAACAGATTCATGCTGATTAATTATAACTTCTCGAATTTGGAATTCAGCTTTGTTTTCAAATAAAGAAGAAATTCTTGAAACAAATTCAACTTTATTTTTCCAATAACAAATAATATCAAGATCACTGTTTTTGATATCAATGTTAATCGGAACTGTGCCGACCAAAATCGGATCAAATTCAGAAAGAGTTTCTAAAACCTTATTTTGAGTTAAAGTTTCATAAGCCCGAATTTGCTTTGGATTTCCAGTTTTTAAATATTCAATATTGGTAAAATCGATCATTAATCTTCGTAATTTTTTTCTTCTTTGATTTCTTGTTCAAGCCTTTTATTGATGTTGACTTTGGCTTTGGTAAAAACAAAAATTGTCGTTCCGAATTCGCGGGCGTATTTATTTGTGATTCCGTCTACTTTAAAAGCTGATTGAAAAAACGGACTTGTTTCTTTAAATTCATTGCTCTTTTCTTCAAATTCCTTCACCCGAATTAAGTTTGTATAATACAGATTTAGGTTAAGCCAATTCACGTAATCGGCATTAAAAGAAACAGCTTTGATTCCTTTTTTTGTATAATAATTTATAGCTCCGGCCTGACCGTAATTGTCACAAAGCACTAAAGTGTTTTCAGATTTTGGAAATAAAGCATAAACCGAATCTGTTTTTCTGGCAAGTTCTCTCCAGCCCAGCATATCCGCAAAATCCTGTGATAAATCATGTTCTTTTCCGTCTTCCCAACGATGGGTTTCCAGTTTTTCTGCCACTATTTTTTCTGGACTTTTATTTGGAAACGCTAAGAAATACATCGGAATAAAAAATAATAATGGAAGTGCAATAAAAACAGGTTTTAAAAAACGTTTCCATCCATTTTGCAAAACATCTGAAAGAAAAACGGAACCAAAAGCAATGTAAATTGGGTATAAGCCAATAGCATAATAATCTTTTGCCTTGAAATACATAAATACAAGTATTGTAAAAACTATCGAAGCAAAAAAGAACTTATATTTTTCGAATGGTTTATAAAAAAGTAAAGCATAAAAAGACGAAAGAATAACGAAGAATGCACCAATAAAAAATAAAATCTGCTCTTTTAGGAAATCGGCACGATTTACGTTTATCAATTGTGTTTCGGCGAGTTCTTTCATATGATGTACAATCGGAAAATGATTATTGTACTGCCATAATAAATTGGGTAAGATCAATAATAATCCTAAAATTAAAGAGAAGTATAATTTTTTCTCTGTGAATATTTTTCTTTGTTTAGAAAGTATAAGTGCTGGTAAAAGTCCAATTAGCAGAAAAAGTATATTGTATTTATTTAAAAATCCGAAAGCAAAAACGACAGCTCCAATATAAAGCCATTTTGGTTTTTCGGTAGTTACATATTGAACGAGAATATAATAAAATGTTGTCCAGCACAAAACATCAAATGAATTTGGCTGATACAGCATGTTGATTCTTAATAATGCTGAAAATACAATGCAAAGCGCGCTTAAAATTGAAGCATAAAGATTTCCTTTTAAAAGTTCAACTGTTTTCCATACAACTAAAAGCGTCAAAGTACCAAAAAGAGCAGGGAAGAACTTTACCCAAAAAACAGAATTTCCAAGTAATAATATGATATAAGAAAACCAGGAAGTTACTGGAGGAACAGATAAATAACCCCAGGCCAAATGATTTGCCTGATCGAGATGTAAGTATTCATCGCGCTGCAAATCATATTCGGGACTTATTAAAGCATATTGCAGGACAAATTTTAAAATGATAAACCCAATTAAAATAAGTGTTTTTTTATTCATGGAGTTTTTGGTTTGGTTGTAAATGGTTTTGTATAACGAAGATAGGATTTTATTTTTGATGTTATTTGCAAATAAAAAAGCTCCAGATTTCTCTGAAGCTTCGTTTAATTTTATTCCTCTACGGTTTCAAATTCCATGTGATCAATGATTTCTTCATCAGCTTTTACAGGTTTTGAAGCTTTAAGAGCATTGAATCTTTCGAGCATTTCTGTTTCTTCCTCTTCACCGCTGAAATAAGGAAAAACATCCATAATTGGCGATTCTGAAATGGCTGGAATTGAATATTCGCCCATTGTGTTTTTCATTACATGAATTGTATTGTCAAATGCTTCTCTAACATCATTTGCCTGAACCAGCATATACATGTTTGATTTTCTTTCTTTTCCGCTTTCTTCATCATAAGCAATCAAGGAAACTTTAGATTTAAACCAGCGGTCAGCATTTTCAAACGGATGAATTTCAGCATAATTGGCCACTTTTATATTTGTGATTTTAAATTCTTCACTAATATAAGCCGCCATTTCTTCATTAATTCTTTTTTCAGCTTCTGTATATGAAATTGCATCTACCAGATAAGGCTCTGTTAAAACTTTTTGGCCTCCGGTTTCATCTGTTTTTCTATATTTTACTTTGCATTCGTACCAAATTGCGCTCATTCTTTCTATTTTTTTATAAGGATGCCAAAGATAGATTTTACAGGAAAATAAATGAAGATTTAGTAAAATAGATATTCACAATTTGTACTTTTTTTTGGTAATGAATTGATTAGTTATTAGCTAGTAAATTAAAAAGTGACTTCTAAAAAAATAATTCAACTTTATTTAGATTTTATTTTAGCAAAAGTGCGTATGCTCTAATTACAAAATTAATGAAGACATTTTTCCTCATCATAGAATGTAATAATACGGAAACTCCGTAAAAAATGAATGTGTAATTATATAGATTAGCATGCGGAATAAGATTTGATTTTTTTTAGCCATAATTAATCTGTTTTTTTACATTTTTAGCATTACAAAAACTTATCAAAATTATAATATTGAACTGATTTTCAATTGTTAAAATAAATAAAATTATAACGAGGTTTTGTCTTCTCAAAAAACAAAAAATTAACACTAAAAAATGCATTAATATTGTGTTCAAAATCCACCAAGTACAAGTTTATAATAATTAAGCTAATTATATGACCATTAGAAACCAAAACAAATTGAAATCTATTAGTAATTATTTAATAAAACAAAAAAACAGCGTATTTACGTTGTTTTTTTTGTTATTCGGTTTGAGTACTTTGTATTCGCAAAACATTTCTACTTATTCACCAAAATTAAGTATTCCTTCATCTCCTGAAGCTGCATTATTGGGGCGATTCGGCGATATTCCTGTTGGATACTATACAGGCACGCCAGAAATATCGGTTCCTTTATACTCTGTTAAAGAAGATGGTATTGAGATTCCAATAACTTTAAGTTACCATAGTTCTGGAATTAAAGTAGCCGATGAAGCAACCTGGGTTGGCTTAGGATGGGATTTAAGCCCCGAAGGAACTATATCTATTGAAATACGTGGAGAAGTTGATATTCAAAGAAATCAACAATACACTTGTGCAACAGATGCCGATACAAATACATTTAAAAATAGATTTCTTTATACTGGAGATTATTATTCGTTAAATGAAATTGGAAGATCTATGGCCGCAAGTTCATCACCATGTCTTGAAGATGGAAATCATGGGTATTGGGATCCTTATTGTGCAATGAATGATTTGATAGGAGGTAAAAGACAGCCTGATATCTTCTCATATAATTTTAATGGTCATTCAGGTAGATTTTACATCAATCCAGACACTAATCAAGTTGTAATTCTTGATAACAAAGGGGAGGATGTAACATTTCAGGTAACTTCTACAAGTATTACAGCACGAACAATTGATGGGAATGTATATTACTTTAATGTATTAGAGGATTCTCATGCTAACAATATGTTTGATATATCAGGATATACATTTAAGCTAGGTCAAATTGTACTAGCAAATGGCAAAACAATAAATTACACGTATATAAATGAGCAGACTATAAACTATTTTTATACGGAATCAATTGATTTTCAAGGGCCATCTTCATTGATGGGTCAGACTTCAGTTTTAGAGAAACATTTTTCTTTTATTAATTGTAATAAAAAAACATTAACTAAAATAGTAAGTCCTACGGCAACAATTAATTTTAATTTAGAGGATAGAGATGATATTAATTCTACATCATCTACAAAAATTAAAAGATTGAAATCAATAGACATTGTCTCAACTGTAAGCAATACTAAAATTAAATCTTATAATTTTGGTTATAGTTATTTTGCTAACAATACTACAGGCTATAATGGGAATTCAACTTATGGTGAACTTAATAAAAGATTGAAGCTTGACTCTGTAAAAGAGATTGGTTATAATACGGATACTACACCAGATAATAGTAAGCCAGAATATAAATTTAACTATAATACGAATGTTCTCTTGCCTCAAAAAAATTCATTCGCAGTAGATTTTTGGGGATACTACAATGGACAAAATAATACCACTTACATTCCTAATTTAGATTATTTTCATTATGATCTGGATGAAACTTTTAGTACAGTTCAAAAACCATACTTTAAATTTAGTAATAATTCAGCCAACAGATATACTGATAATGCATATGCTGGAGCCTATATGCTTAACAAAATTACTTATCCAACTGGTGGTTTTACTCAATTTGAATATGAACCTAATTCTTTTTCAAACCAATTTATACCTGAGGTTTATGAAAATACTGCGGCCAATAAAAATATTTATCTTTTAGATAATAATGACGCTGTAAATACTGTTACAAAACAATTTAAATTAACAAGGGAAGTAACAATTGTTTTCTCAAATATAATAGATGCATACAATGTAAATCGTGCGGCATGGACTTATGCAGAAATGTCGGGATGTTATATAGAATTTACTAAAACTAAAACAGTAAGCGGAACGCCAACAACAACTTTAATAAAAAGATGGGATCTGTCTACGGTTTTAAATACAGAGTTTACAAGTAATAACAGAAAACAATGGGATGAAACAATGGTAATTCCTTATGATCCTGATCCAAGTGTAACTTATACAGTAAAAGTATTTATGCCTGATGCTTTAAATTATGCTGAAAATTTATATCATTCTTCATCTGTTAATTCAAGATTTTACTATTATGATGATACTGGCGTTGATACATCCCTCAGTAACCAGGGTGGAATGCGAATTAAATCAATCAAAAATTATTCGGCTTTTGGTGTGGTAACTTCAAATAAGCAATTTAAGTATTATGGAGGGAAATTGCTTAACAAGTTTGAGCCATTAACAATGCTGAGATATAGTAATAAAACCGGAGGAGGAGTATCTAGTGGTAATGCTTATGAGTATATTGGGTTTTATAAAAAAATAGGTTTGTCTTCTGATGATTTTGGAATTGGCGGGGGAAATCCTATTGGTTATGATAAGGTCGAAGAAATAGACATTAAAGATACAGAAGCTAACAATATTGGAAAAAAGACATTTTATTATAACAACACTCCTAATAAAACAAAAACAGGTTTGCCTAGTATCCCAAATCTATTAAATGGATTAATTAGTAAGGAAGAAACTTATAATAATACCGGTACTCTGTTGACAGATAAGACTTATACGTATGATCCTATAAAGCCTGTTGTAAACTTTTTTGGAATAAAACCTGTTTTAAAATCGTTTGGTAGTTATGGAATACCTTGTGGAACTGATTACTATGCCGGAGGTACTATTAGTGCTTATTTTAACGATAGTCCTTTAAACGGGGTTCAATATCAATACGACGTTTATCCACTTACAGCAATTTGGTATATGCCAAGCAGTACCGTTTCTAAACAGTATTTTAATGGCAATGCAGTTACTACGACAGAAACATTGACATACAATAGTCAGGGAAAAACAAGAAAATCTGCAACTATAAATAGTAATGGTGATGAATTGTCGACGACATATTATTATGCCAATGATAATCCAGAACTTTTACCAATTGAAAGCACAATGACTACTGCTCAGATGACTGGTATTCCATTGGTAACAGAAAGCCGTAAAAATACTGAGTTATTAACAAGGCAAAGTACGCAGTATGCAAAAGATGCTACAACTTCAAATTTAATTTTACCTAAATATATTTTTGCAGTAAAAGGAATAAATAGTATAAGCTATCCAGCTCCAGAAAAAAAGGTTACTATAGACAAATATGATGCAAAAGGAAACACGTTGCAATACACTTTGGAGAATGGCACAAGTGTAACTATACTTTGGGGGTATGGAAAGACACTTCCTATTGCGAAAATTGAAAATGCTACTTATTCACAAGTTGCAGCTGCTTTAGGAATAACAACAACAGTTTTGGATGGTTATAATGAGAGTAATTTAGCAGCTATAAATAGTCTTAGGGATAACAGTAGTTTAGTAAATAGTCCAATTAGCACATACACTCATATACCGTTAGTTGGCGTAAGTACTATAACAGATCCAAAATTTGATAAGATCACTTATACTTACGATTCATTTGCAAGGCTGATAAATGTAAAAGACAAAGACAACAATATTTTATCTGAAAATAAATACCAGTACCAAAATTAATTTGAAAATGATGAAAAAATACAATTACTACTTAGTGTTCGTTTTGCTGATGTTTTTTGGTCAAATTCAGGCTGGAATTTATCCTAACTACACACAAAACATTACAGTTCCTAATCTAAACAATGATGGACAAAGTGGTACCGGAGGTGGTACAATATCTATAAATAACGATATATTAACTATTAATCTTTCTGCTGCTTGGAGTAATTTAAGTTACTTAAAAATAGGTACTGTTGCGACTTTGACAATTTCTCCTGCACTTCCTAATATGGAATTGGGACAATTATCATCTGCACCAGGAAACCCATTAGCAAATTTTGCAGCAAAAATTGAAAATAATGCTTTGATTTTTTATTTAAAGAATCCTCCAACACAATGGTATGGATGTTATTTTAGTTTTACTAAGAATCTTGCCTGTTCAGATGCACAGACATGGTATTATGATGAAGATTTGGATGGTTTAGGAGATCCTTCAAATTTTATTGCTGCACAATGTACAAAACCTAATGGGAATTATGTTTTGGATAATACTGATAATTGTCCAACAATTCCAGGTACAAATGCTAATTGCAATAGTTTAATACCTGTTTTATTAAATCGCAATTCGATAAAAAATGTAACTTATAAAACTCCTACTGCCACAAGTATATCAACACCGACTATTCTTCAGGCAAATCAAAATATAACTTATTTTGATGGACTTGGCAGGCCGGTACAAAAAAATGCTTATCAATCTTCAGCAACTGGAAAAGACATTGTTACACCTATTGAATATGATGATTTTGGCAGACAGACAAAAGAATATCTCCCGTTTGCTTCTTCACAAAATAATCTCAGTTATATTGATCCGGCAACATTAATTCCTAATTTAATTTCGCAGTATCAAACTAACTACGGAGCTGCGAATAATAATCCATTTAGTGAAAAACAACTCGAAGCTTCACCTTTAAGTCGTGTATTACAGCAGGCTGCTCCAGGAAATGATTGGGCTCTTGCCAATAACCATACAATTAAAATGGATTATAAGACAAATGTTGACAATGAGGTAAAATTATTTCTGGCATATGCAACATGGAATTCTAGTTTAGGATTGTATGATATATCATTAAATTATGGAACAGGAAATGGATTTTATCCAGCTAATCAGCTTTATAAAACCATAACTTATGATGAAAACACTACAGCATCTCCAACAGAAGCAAACGGATCAACTGTAGAGTTTAAAAACAAAGAGGGACAGTTAATCTTAAAACGTACATATGATGCCGGAGTAAAACATGATACATACTATGTATATGATTCGTATGGTAATCTAACCTATGTTATTCCTCCAAAAGCGGCGGACTTAATTACATCTGTAGCGGCGCAAAATGATGTCACGTCAACTACTGTAGTAAATTCAGGAAGCTCTTTGCAATTGACAGCAACAAATTCAATTAGATTACTGCCGGGTTTTAATGCGGTTGCAGGAAGTACTTTTAGTGCCACAATTGTAAGCAATCAAGGGGTTTTAGATAATTTATGTTATCAATACAAATATGATTATCGAAATCGATTAGTTGAAAAAAAATTACCGGGAAAGCAATGGGAGTTTATTGTTTATGACAAATTGGATAGGTCAGTAGCGACAGGGCCAAGTTTGTCTCCATTTACTGATATCACTTCTGCAGGATGCTCAATAACCAAATATGATGCTTTAAACCGTCCTATAATTACAGCATGGCTGCCTGGAACAGTTACAAGTGCAGATAGAAAAACATTACAGGATACTCAAAATGGATATACTGCCAATTTTAGCGAAACCAAAATTGCTACAGCAACGAATACCACTATCAATGGTGTTTCTTTCAGATATACTACTGCTGCCTGGCCAACTACTGGTTATCATGTCTTGACAGTAAATTATTTTGATGATTATAATTATCCAAATGCACCAACAATTCCTGCTTCTGTTGAAACACAAAATGTATATTATAACACAAAAACAGCAACAACAGAAAAACCTATTGGATTAGCCACAGGAAGCTGGACAAGGATATTAGAAAATAGTACAACTTACAGAAACGAACTTGCTTATACACTTTATGATGCTAAAGCAAGACCTATTCGTACTTACACACAAAATTTCTTAGGAGGTTATACGTATACAGACAGCAAACTTAATCCGTTCTCAGGACAGCTGCAGTATAGCATAACAAGACATAAAAGGTTAAGTACAGATACTGAATTAATGACTAAGGATGCTTTTACATATTCTAATCAGGATCGTTTATTGACTCAGACACATCAAATAAATAGTGGAACAATTGAACTTATTGCAAGTAATACATATGATGAGTTAGGGCAGTTAATTTCTAAAAAAGTTGGAAACACAACAGCTGCTCCAACCCAAAATATTAATTATACTTATAATATTCGTGGCTGGATGACCAATATCAATGATATTAATTCATTAACAAACGGGACAGATCCTAAAGATCAATTTGCGTTTAAAATAAATTATAACACAATATCAAGTGGCATTACAGGAGTAAAAGCATTATATAATGGAAATATTGCGGAAACTTATTGGACAAGTGCCTCAGAAACGACACCAGTTATTCGTTCTTATGGGTATAAATATGATAATTTAAACCGATTAAAAGATGCTGTTTTCCAAAGAGCAGCTACAACAAATAATGCTTATAATGAAAGTTTAACCTACGATAAAAACGGAAGCATTCTGTCTTTAATGCGTAATGGTAATAACGAAACTGTGGTGACACAAATTGACAATTTAGTGTATAGCTATGGAACATCAAACCAAATCAACCAACTTACAAAAGTGGTAGACAATGCACCAACAGCTTCAAAAGTAAATGGCTTTATCGACAGTGCTGCCAATACGGTTGATGATTATAGTTATGATGCCAATGGTAACATGACAAAAGACAATAACAAAAATATAACTGGAATAACATACAATAATCTTAATCTTCCTGCTCAAATAACTTTTGCCACAACAGGAAATATTGTTTATCTTTATAATGCTGCAGGACAAAAAGTACAAAAAATAGTAACTGCTACTTCGCCAGCAAATGTTACCACAACAGATTATTTGGGAGGTTATCAATATGAGAATGCAGCATTGAAATTCTTCCCAACTGCAGAAGGTTATGTAGAACCAATATCAGGATCTTATAAATATGTTTATCAGTATAAAGATCATCTAGGTAACATTCGTTTAAGTTATGATAAAACTCTTGTTATTAAGGAGGAGAATAACTACTACCCTTTTGGTTTAAAACAAAATGGATATAATAATGTTAAAAGTGGTGTTGAGAATAAGTATAAATACAATGGCAAGGAGCTTCAAGACGAGCTGGGGCTTAACTTCTACGACTATGGGGCGAGGAATTATGACCCTGCATTGGGTCGTTGGATGAATTATGACCCATTAGCTGAAAAGTCACGAAGATTTAATCCTTATACTTACGCTCTCAATAATCCTGTTTATTTTATTGACCCAGATGGAATGATGGCAACACCACCTGATGACCATTTTGATACAGCAGGTAATTTTTTATATACTGACACTAGAACAACGAATAATATTGTAATTGATTTGCCTCAAAACAATCCTGCTACTGCTTCAAATTTTGAAGTGAAATTAAGTGATTATACTTTCAATGAATCAAATTATTCATCTTTGTCGAAAATAGCTGGTCATTATGCAAGTGATGCTTCAGTTAACCTTAAAGATGTACATAATGGTAAAATATCGGTTGCAGATGCTGTGTCAGGAGAATCTAAAGGTGGCTTGACTTCATATACCATTGAAAAATACAATGACGGAGTTGGAAGTGTTCCAAATGTTTATGGTAGTGAAACTTTAATGAATACAAAAGGTTCAACTGTAACAGTGAATTTAATAGATGGAAAAGTTGATTCGTTGCTAACTGATAAAAATAACTTTACTGCCACATTAGACCATGAAGGAGGAAAAATTGGTCATTTGCAGAATCCAGATAAGAAGCATACAGCTATTTATACTGATGAATTGAAAAAATATGAAAATAAAATAACACCGAGTTTTGCAGAACATTTAAAAGATATGTTTGATTACTATAAAAAAAGAGGAGAATGAAAAACAAAATAATCTTAATTCCAATAGCAATATTTGCTATTGGAATCTTTCAAAGATGTACAAATAACTCAACAAAAAGTCAAAAGGTAATTTCTCAAGAATTATTATATGATTCAATCAAAAAACAATCAAAATCGTTTGATATTGATTTAACGACGATAGTTGAATTTAAGGATACAGATTCCACAAGCAGTAATTTTAATAATCTTTTTTTAGTCATCGAGAAGGATACTTTTCCTTTAATTCCAGATTTAAAAAATAAAGAATTTATTAAAGAAAGAAATACTTTGAAAATTAAATTTGCAACTGTGGCTAAGTTTACATCGAAAACTTATGAAAATGATTCATTATCTGAGAAGATATTGAAAAGTATAATTATAATTGATAAGTCAAAAATTATAGAAAAAGATAAGCATTTTGTAGTTAAGTCTTTAATTTTAGGTTATCCCGTGAGAGAAAATGGAATAAAATTTGAGTAAAAAATTTTAGTAATGTATCAGATGTTTTGTATCCACTGGCTACGAAGTATGTAAATCTGTCTCCTTATGTATATGTAGTAAATAATGTTATAAATGCTTTTGATCCTCGCTCTCCGAAGAGCTCAACTGAAAAGCTGCGCAAATGTCTCTGACTTTGCGCAATTTTTTTGTTCTTATAAATTGGTAAACGTCTCAAAAGTCTCTGACTTTTTTCGTTAGTTTTTAAATAAAAAAAGAAAGTTAAATCTTATATTTTTGTAAAAAAATAAAATGAAAGAAGGATACATAATAAGAGATCAGAGATTACCACATTTTATCACTCCAACAGTTGTAGACTGGATAGATATTTTTACACGTCAATGTTATCGAGACATTGTAATTGAAAGTTTAAAATACTGCATTGAGAATAAAGGAATGATTTTATATGGTTACGTAATTATGAGTAATCATATACATTTAATTATTCAGTCTGAAAATGGAAAATTATCAGATTTAATAAGAGATTTTAAAAAGTTTACAGCAAAAAATATTCTCGAAAAAATTCAAAATAGCCCTGAAAGTAGAAGAGAATGGATGCTGGAACGTTTTAAATTAGCTACACAAAGCCATTCAAGAAATAAAGAATATCAATTTTGGCAATACGGAAATCATGCTGAAGAAATTTATACAAATGAATTTATGTGGTCTAAATTAGATTACATACATTTAAACCCTGTAAAGGCCGGATTGGTTGTCAAGGCATCAGATTATATTTATTCAAGCGCAAGTAATTATCTTAATGATTCAGGTATGTTACAAATAGAGAAGGCAGATAATCTGATAGTTAATGTTTTTGATAAAAAATCAATTGTTCGCTATAATCAATATTGAAATGTCGTTTAAAGTCAGAGACTTTTAGAGGTTTTCGTTTTCAAATGAAGATTTAAAGTTGGCGCAAAGTCAGAGACATTTGCGCAGCGTGATTGAACACTTTGCGGAGCTGGGGGAAATTGTGAGCGAAGCTGAAGTTTTAGTAAAAGGAAAAGTGAATAATGCAAGTGTTAAAAAGGTTAATTTAAAAGAGGATTAATAAATAAATTATGTATTACATTATATTGTGCGAAATAGCAACTGGAATAGTATTAGAATTAGATGGAAAAACTAGATTTGTAGAAACAGATGCTGATAATCTTCCACATATTTCTTTTGAAAATCTCAAAAAAGCTGAAGAAAGAGCTGATATGTTAGTTCTGGAAAATCAAGATTTAGAGATAGCAATTTATGACGAAAATTGGAAATTTATAAAAAGAGTAACAAAAAAAAGAGATAGTGTTTGAGACTAGTTTTTTTATAACAATGTAGGTAAACTTGTTCAGCGAAGAGTCTTAATTAAAAATTTCCCCTTGCCCTGCGAAGAGTTCAACTGAAAAACTGCGCAAATGTCTCTGACTTTGCGCATTTTTTTTGCTTTTAGAAATTAAAAAGTTCTCAAAAGTCTCTGGCTTTTCCCCCTTAGTTTTTAAATACAAATAGAAAGTTTAATCTCATAATTTTGTAAAAAAATAAAATGAAAGAAAGATATCTAATAAGAGACCAAACATTTCCGCATTTTATAACTTCAACAATACAAATAAATTTAAAAACATATTTTTTTAACCGCTTTAGTTTATCATTTCAAAAGTTCCGGGTTGTTCCTCATTCTCATCATATTCTCCTGAAAGGTTTTCATTAGGATCTTCTTCTTCCCAGTCATTTTCATCATATTCAGACTCGAAATCGTCTTCCAGGTCTTCTAATTCTAAGTTGTAGTGGTTATGAACTGCCATTGCATTTGAAAAACCACCTTCTAAATAATCATCATAATTCAATAACAATTGTTCTTCGTAAGATGTTATGTTATCTGTAAAATCTTCAGGTATATAAGAGTAATTTTCGAATGTCATATAAATCAGTTTATATTAATAATTAAGTCAATTTCCGAATTTCGCATTCTCGGATAACTTAAAATTACAACTAAGTCTTACAGATGATTTATATAATTCTTTTTTATACTTCTCTAATTCCCACTTTGCTGACTTCAGATGCTTATCCTAATCTTTACAATGAATACAATAGAATCTTCAATCCCATTACACACGTTTCATAACCAAAAATCCCCGTTTGGTGTCATTTTTTTAAAGTTCATTTTATATCTCAAGTAATTTAGAGTTGAAATCCAAAACAACTATAAACTACTTAACCTACAATATAATGAACAGAGAAAACTATGATGTAATTGTGATTGGCGGCGGCCCAATAGGTTTGGCAACAGCTTATCATTTAGGAAAACGAAAAGCCAAAACGTTAGTACTGGAGCAATTTACATTTGTAAACCAATTAGGAAGTTCAGCAGGAGTTTCGCGTCAGTTCAGGATTCCGTATCCGGAAGAATATATGGTGCAAATGGCGTTAGACGCGCAGCCGTATTGGGACGAATTGGAAAAAGCAAGCAATACACAATTACTTGATAAAGTCGGCACACTTTGGTTTGGAGATCCTCAGGTACATTCTACAGAAGGGAATATTGCCGAAGCCGAAGAATCACTAAAAGCTCTAAACGTTCCTTATACAACGCTTACAGCAAAAGAAATCGAAGATAAATACCATTTTAAAAACCTGCCTGAAACTTACACCGGATTGTTTCAGCCAGACGGCGCCAGCATCAACTTCAGGGCAACAAATGAAGCGCTTTTAAATCTTTGTCAAAAAGAAGAAACCGTCCAGCTTCAGGAGAATTCTCCGGTTCTTAAAATAAACCAAATTGGAGCTCTTTTTGAACTCGAAACGCCAAACGGAATTTACATTGCCAAAAAATTGGCGATAATTCCCGGTCCATATATCAATAGCGTAATCAACCTTTTAGATTTTAAAATAGAAGCGACTTACTGGAATATGTCATCGGCTTATTTCAGAAAAACCGATCCGAATATTCAATACCCAACCTGGTTCGTATTTCAAAATGCAATTGGCGAAAACGGAAATCAGTTTTATGGTTTTCCTTCAGTCGATTGGGATCATCCGGATTACATTCGCGTAGCGCCGGACTTTGTCATCAATCCGCTTGAAGAACCGGGCGATAGGACTTTAATTCCAAATTCGCAGGAACTGGATTATACTTCAGACTGGGTACAAAATCACATGACTGGATTAGCCATAGAACCAGAATATACCTCAACCTGCCTTATCGCTTTGAGTAAAATACCAAACAAAGAGTTACTGATAGATTTTGCGCCCAGCTATGTTCCAAATCACAAAAACATTGTTTTATATGCCACGGGTTGGGCCGCAAAGTTTACTCCGTTTTTAGGAAAAATCATGTCGGATCTGGCTTTAGACGGACATACTGATTTTGATATTTCACCTTTCCAATTAGGACGCAAATACTTTAAAGCAATCTAAAAAACATAAAACTATGAATAAAAATACACCTTTAAACACAGGAAAACATCCTGATTTAAAAATAGAAGTAGCCATAATTGGCGCCGGAACTTCGGGACTTTACACCGCTTATCGTTTGGTTACAGATAAAAAATACAAAGCCAGCGAAGTACAAATTTTTGATATGAACAGTAAACTGGGCGGAAGGCTTGAATCTGTAATTATGCCGGGTATGAATTTCTGGGGAGAACTAGGCGGAATGCGCTACCTGACTTCGCAGCAAATTGTGACAACCTTAATCGAAGGTTATCCATTAACAGAAAAAGACCCAACAAAGCGTAAACCGGTTTTGCAGGATAAAATGACTCCGGTTCCGTTTCCGATGGGAGATTCTTCAAAACTCTTAATGTATCTTCGAAAAGAACGTTTTAAACAAGATGCCTGGAATGTGGCTCAGGCCGATGGTAAGAAACTGCCAACGAGATATTATTTGAATGATGAAGATTTCGGTTTTAGTTCAGATCAGCTTTTTAATAAAATTATTTATGATGTTTTAATGGCCGATCCGTGGGTGAAGAAAAAATACAAAAGCAAAATTATAAAAGGCGATACGATTTACGATTATTCGTTTGAATTAACCAGCAGAGACTGGGACGATATTAAACCGAAACTGGTTTATAATTTTCCAAAATCACCTTATAACAAACGTAAAGTAAATGATCTGGGATTTTGGAATTTAATTAAAGATCAGGTTTCGCAGGAAGGTTATGAGTTTTTAGCCAATGCGGGTGGATATTATTCTAACACAATCAACTGGAATTCTGCCGAAGCTTTTCCGTATATGGTGGGAGATTTCTCTGCAGGAACCATTTACAAAACTATCGAAGAAGGTTATGATAGTATTGCTTACGCCATTGCCAATTCTTATATGGAACATGAAGGTGCTACTATTTGGTCTGAAAATAAACTGCTGACTTTTACGAAAGAGCATTCTTCAAAAAAAACACATAAATACGAACTGACTTTTCTGAATCTAAAAACCAATTCAGAATGGAGAGTGTATGCTAATTCGTTAGTTTTGGCAATGCCGAGAAAATCGCTTGAACTTTTAGATCAGAATAATTTCTTTTTTGATATTAACGAAAATTCGGTTTTAAATAAAAACATTCGCTCTGTAATTATGGAGCCGGCTTTTAAAATATTAATGGGCTTTAAATATCCGTGGTGGAAAGAACTCGGAATTGATTCCGGGCATTCGATTACTGATTTGCCAATGAGACAATGTTACTATTTCGGAACCGATCCTAAAACCGATAACTCCATGCTTTTAGGAAGTTACGGAGATATGGAAACCGAGACATTCTGGAAAGCACTTTCTGATGATAAGGTACTTTTTGAGGTAAAATCGGCTAAATCAGCATCGTTAAAAGAATTGCACGAACTAAATGACGTTCAGGCCACTAAATTAATGGTTGGCGAATTAATGAATCAGCTTCGTGAACTTCATGGTGATAAAGTGACGATTCCGGATCCGTATGTAACTTATTTTAAAGACTGGACAGATGATCCTTTTGGAGCCGGATATCATGCCTGGAAAGCCGGATATTCTGTAAAAAATGTGATGCCATATATGCGAAAACCAGTTGTGAGTGAACAAATTCATATTTGTGGAGAAGCCTATTCAGATCAGCAGGGCTGGGTGGAAGGTGCTTTTTGCGAAGCCGAAAAAATGTTACAGCAGCATTTTGGATTAAAACGTCCGAAATGGTTGAGTCCAAAATATTATTTGGGTTGGTAAAACCTGAAAAGCTAAAAACAATAAAACCATTCAATTTGAATGGTTTTATTGTTTTTTAGAACGTGTTTTTTGTAATTTTATATATGTATTTAGTTGATTTTTAGTTGTTTAATGTTTTAAATGTGAAAAGAAAATGAAAGAGAACGGAACTATTTTGCCCCATGAATCGAATGATCTTTTTTTAACAGATGGCGGACTCGAAACAACATTGGTTTTTCTGGAAGGATTTGATCTTCCTTGTTTTGCCGCTTTTGATTTATTAAAGAATCAAGAAGGATATAATGCGATTAAAAATTACTATATCCGATATTTAGAAATCGCCAAAAAGTACAAAACCAATTTTATTTTAGAAGCTCCAACTTGGCGCGCCAATCCGGATTGGATTGAAAAAATTGGTTATTCTAAAAATGACTTAGCTGAAATAAATAAAAAAGCAGTCGCACTTTTGACCGATTTAAAAGCAGAATTTAAAAATGATATCGAATCGATTCTTATAAGTGCCTGCATAGGTCCGCGCGGCGATGGATATGTTCCTGAAAATTGTATGAATGCTGAAGAAGCACAACTTTATCATTCTAAACAAATTGAAGCTTTAAGCCACACTAAAATTGATTTAGTTTCGGCAATGACGATGAATTATGTCGAAGAGGCTATCGGAATTGTAAAAGCGGCTGAAATATTTAATCTACCCGTTGTTATTTCTTTTACGGTCGAAACCGATGGAAAACTCCCAACAGGCATGAGCTTAAAAGAAGCTATCGAAAAAGTAGATCAAAATGTAAATATTGCGCCCATATATTATATGATAAATTGCGCGCATCCCACTCATTTTTTAAACGAACTTAAAGAAAATCAAAACGAAAATTGGGTAAAACGTATAAGAGCAATCAGAGCCAATGCCTCGTGTAAAAGCCACGCCGAGCTCGATGAAGCTACCGAATTAGACAGAGGAATTCCAAATGAATTAGGAAAAGAGTATCGGGATTTAAAAGATTCTTTTCCGCATTTAAATGTTTTTGGCGGCTGCTGCGGAACTGATGAAGAACATGTAGCAGCAATTGCAGATCAATTGAATATTAATAGCCTCTAGTTTTAACTAGAGGGACACAAATTAATTCAACATGGCTTTAGCCTAAAAGCGCATTTGGCTAAAGCCTTTTTTAGAACTTTCCCAGATTCCTCTAGTTAAAACTAGAGGCAATTGAAGAAATGCTTACTAGAAAATACAATTCTCCCGCTAGCACGAGCATCTTGCTCGTGCCAGTTTGAGTAAAAATAAGAACAGATATAATTTTAAAATGAAGATTTGTACTTAAAAATCAATTAGATTTATCATTTATTAGATTCAATTCTAAAAACATCTAAAAATGAAAAATCTTATTTCGATATTTATTATTTTACTTTTAATGAGCTCTAGAAATACGGCAGAAAATGTTTCTTTAAAAAAAGATCGCAAAGATAAGGTTTCAGTTAAAGAACTTTCCCAAACCCAAATAGATACTTCTGTAAAAATAAGTGAACCTTTTAGCATCAATGATATAAAATGTAACTGGAAACAAATTGATTCTGTTTCTGGAGCAACAACAATAGAATTAAGAGATTATAAAACACAGCGGATTTTATTAAGCTATTCTGATTATTTTAAATCGGGAAATGATTTTAATGCAGAAGATTATTTTAACGAACATTTTCAGGATTTAAATTTTGATGGCTTTAAAGATTTTTTGATCACAAGCCAAGGGAGTAACGCCACAACAGACAAGGTGAATATATATTTGTTTGACAAAAAAACAAAATCATTTGAATTTTCAGAAGAACTGTCCGACAATGTAATAGAAAGAATAGATAATGCGAATAGAATACTTTCGACAAGTTCATCTACTCTGGATAATGAAATTATCAAGAAGCATTATTTTAATAAAAATGGGACAATAAAATATTCTGAAATTATAACCAAGTCAGATGTTAGTGAAAACGATTCGGTTGCACATTATAAAAATATTTATGAAAAAATTGTCAATGGTAAAGTTGTAAATACAAAAGAATATAGTACTATCGAATAATATTTACATCATTTTCCCTTCTTTAGCATATTCCTTTTTAATTCCCTGAAGTAGATGGTTAAGATTAATACTTTCGTTTTTATCCTCTAAAGTTCTCAAACAGGCATATTGAATAATATTTACAATATTAGCTCCTGTAATATCATATTTTTTTGAGAGTTCGTTGAGGTTTACATCTTCGGCAATTTTAATTCCCTGCGGCAGATTATTTTTCCAAAGCTGTAAACGTTCATTATAAGTTGGCACCTCAAACTCAATTATTGACTGAAATCTACGTGTAAAAGCAGCGTCAATATTGGCTTTAAAATTAGAAGCCAGAATAACCAATCCGGGATGATTTTCTATGCGCTGCAATAAATATGAAACTTCCTGATTGGCATATTTATCGTGAGCGTCTCTAACATTGGTTCTTTTTCCGAAAACAGCATCGGCTTCATCAAAAAACAAAATCCAGTCTTTGTCTGCCGCTTTGTCAAAAAGCGAAGAAAGATTTTTTTCGGTTTCACCAATGTATTTCGAAATCACCATCGATAAATCAATTCGGTAGACATCTCTTTGGGTATATTTTCCTAAAAGTGAAGCCGTAAGCGTTTTTCCCGTTCCCGGTGCGCCGTAAAACATTACTCTAAAACCCGGTTTTATTTTGGTTTTCATATTCCATTCATGAAGCAGAATTTCATTGAATTTAAGCCAGGTTTCTATTTCCTTAATCTGATTTAAAGTATTAGAATTGAGAACTAAATCTTCCCAGTCTAATTGAGTTTCGATTAACTGGGCAGGGAAATTACTGCTAAGCTGAGGTTTCAGAATTTTTCCGGTTATGAATTTCTCGATATATTCATCTTCTAATATCAATAAACCACTCAGTTTAGGTTCACCATTTGGAACAGATTCTAATTTGATGATTCTTTTTTGATAGAGAAAAGAGCTGTTATGCAGGTAATTGTAAAACGAAATTCGTTCCTCGAGATCATTTCCGGCAATTAAAAACTGAGCTGTTTCGCCCGTTGGTAAAATCCCGCGGTGGTTTTTTGTTTTGATTCCGCCAAATTCAGGTAATTCACCGCCATTTGGTAAATATTCGGCAATAATGGAGCTTAAAAAATCAGGCTTCATGTGTGGAACCAGAGCTAATCCTAAAATGAGAATATCAGTTTCAGTGAGATTATTTTCGATAATAAATTCATCAATAAAACCATTAGAATCAAGCTGATTTAAGACAGGTTTTTCCATCGGATTTTCAACTTGAAAGAGTGTATCGAGTTGAAATATGAATTGGTTTTTTAGGTATGTGAAGATTGTTTCCATTGTGATCAAATTAAGTATAATAATTCCTTTTTCTATTTGTTTTTATTCTGATCAAATAATTTGGTTTCTTTTATAAACTGCATAAGTTTTTCTTGATCTATAGTTGAAAAATCATATTTGTCTTTAAGGACAATATCTTTTATTAATTCATATTCAATAGGATTAATTTTGAATATCTCATTTAGAAGTCGCGAGATAAAAATGCGATTACTATGATATTTTATAAACAAATCATTAAACATTATCATTGCATAATCTCTGCAAGCTGGTTTTTGAATAGCGAATTCAATTAATACCTTAAATATGATAACTTTAAAATTCCATTCGTTTTTTTCATTTTGGAGAAATAATTCTAATTCAGGTATAACTTCTGGTCCAATTAATTCCAATACTTTTGGAAGTTCATATTGATAATCAAATGCTTCTTCATTTTTTTTATTTGTCAAAGCATCCAAAAGCGGTTTTACAGCTTTTTTAATTTTGAGTTGGCTCAATGCTCTCCAAGCATGTCTTGGTGCAAAATCTTCTACTGTAAAACCCGAGATTGCATGGCTAAGATCAGAATTGTCTATAATGTCAATTAATTCATCTGCATGTTCTTTTGTTAAACCTAATTCTTTGACATAATTAGGCCAATTCATTGTAAGATTTGTTTCTCCGTATGAGAATAATTCTTCTACCTCTTTAGAATATTTTTTTTTCATTTTACGTAATAATTAGTTCCATGTTTGGTTACTGCGCCCCCAGGAACATTTAATGTTTGTAGAGCATTTGATATTGTTGTATTATCTCTTTGCAAACTACTTGCAATTTGTAAGAAATTAGTAAAACTTGTTTTAGTATATACATCACTTCCGATAGTAATGGTTCCGGCTATTTTATTTGCATTGAGAAGATTTACAATTAAAACTTCCGGTGCAAGAGCAGGTACTGATACTAGATTAGGAAAACTTCCAGGCACATCATTATCAAATAGAGATGTTACTGTAGTTCCGTTTACTTCATCAACTTTTGCAGTAATTGATTCCGCAATATAAAAACCTAAAGCTAGTCTAAGTTGAGCTGGGCTTGGTGATGGTAATGAAAACACAGCATCATTCCTTGTATTTTCATAATAATTTACAGTCATCGAATATTTTAAGGTTTTATTTTTATTGTTTTTGCCAATAGTTTCTGGTCCGTTATCCATGTTTGTATTTAAAGATTGAGATCCAAAAACAAGATTCCAATTACTTGCTGGTCCAAATAAACTCGCAGATAATATATGCACTCCTTTTGCTTCTGATTGATTCCCAGCATTTTTTGCAATATGAGTGTCAATGTGAGTATTACCGGCAATAACATTTCTGTTAACTCTTCCTCCTGCGGTACTGCCTCCTTGAGGTGCAAGGTTAGTTAACGGATCCACGACGACTGTCTTTGATCTTCCTTGATCCAATACAGGAGGTTTAATTTCTGTTTTTTTCTTCTTAGGTTTTTGATAAGCCATTAATTGAACATAATTATAATCCCAAGTCTCTCCGCCATCAGTTACTGAAGAAATATTGATGACAGATGACTGATCTGTATTGACTTTATTTTTAATGGCTTGAGCTTCTTCAGCAGTAACTTCTCCCTCATCATTTTCTTTTTCAGTTTCAGAATCAATTTCAGCTAGAGCTCCCGCTATTGGTCCCGAAGGCGTTGCCGCTTCAGGTTCACCTCTTCCCATCACTCTGTCCAATAAAGCCATTCCTCTGTCTACAGCCTGATTCACTAACCATGTTAATGCCTCATCAACCATTTGCTGAACAGAAATAATCATTTCGCCAATTCTCGCTCCAATTCCTGAAAGACCAACCTGATTCGCAAGGAATCCAATTACAATTGGCATGGCTTCGCCCATGGTTCTTTCGAGGTAGTTTGCGGCTGTTGTTACATTTCCTTTTGCGATATCGGCCACGCCGTTAACAAACGAATTGACAACTTCGAGCATTTCACGCAGGTATTTTATAAAACTTTGAATAGCATTGTACAGCGCCATGGCGCCGTTTATCACAGCCATAATTCCTGTTGGGTCTAACATGCTTAATAGTCTCGCTGTAATACGGTTAATGATGCGTTCCATGATAAAGTTTTTCACAGCATCGAGAACTGTATTCCATAGATTGCTAAGCTGTTCCTGAATTTTATCCCAAATAGCAGCCATACCACGTTCCTGAACATCTTTTATAAAAGTCCAGATTCCTTCTAGCGTATTTATCATTCCGCGGATTCGGGCAACGCGTGCAGGACCAATTCTTGGATGAGCAGCCAATTTTTCCCATATTTTCTCCATCGAAATTCCAAGAACTTCAAGTACCCACGAAATCACGCCTCGTAAAGAAAAATCGGTCAATACAGGAAGGTTGGCATCTCTCAATTCGCTCATTAACCAGCCCGTAACACCACTAATTAAATGCGTAACAATGTTGTCAAAAAACTGAACGAAACCTTGTTTAATGGCACGCAGTATATTTTTAAGGAAACCAATAGGATCTTTTTTAATATCTTCAATTGCCTGCATGGCTCTCGTTATGATATTTCCGATTAAGTCAAAAGGGAAATTCATAATTTCGAGGATAGCGACAATTACGATTCGGATAATTTCTGCAACAAAAGCAATAAGACGTCCAATTGGTTCGCCGAATTTTTCGATAATTCGGACAAAAGCATCAAGCGGATGAATAAGATCATCAATTGTAAATGAGTTCCAAAGATCAGTAAAAAGCTGAATAATAGCCTGTGGAGTCATGTTTAAAGTGGCTACAGCCGCTTCAATCTGACCTGTAATTCGAGCAATTGCACCCGTTTCTACCATTTGAGCATATTGTTCTTCCCCGCCATCCATTAAACTCATAAATCCTCTGATTACATTAGGAATTGTTCGCTCAACCGTTTCATTAGTAAAAGGATCGCGGCCAATAATTACTTTTATCAGTGAATAACCTCGAACAGTAGCGGCTTGAGAAGAAAGCCATGCTAAAAGCGAATCTTTAACAAGTTCTAAAACTTTGAGTGCTACGCCCGAAGCAAAATCCCATACTCTTTGCAGGAATCCTCCAGCTTGAGCAGCAAGTGCAGAAAGATTGTCAGCAATATTAACTAAGTTTGACGGCTGAATCGCATCCCAGGCGGCCGTTATAAGTCCGCGGAGTTCGCCTAATAAAGAAGTGAAAGTTCCAACCTGAGTATCAAGCCAGTCGGCTGTTTTCTGGAGCGTTCCTTTTTCTTTCATTTGCTCCAATTCTGTTTGCTTGTCTATCAGTATTAAGAAATCTTCTAATATTTCTACAGTTGTTGCTGTAACTTCTTCGTCGCGTAACGGATCATATTTGATTATTTTTTTGATTAATGACCAGGCTTTGTTTTCTGCCAAAATAGGTTCAGCAACATCAATCAAAGCTTCTTTTATCCATGTAATTACCTGATCTACAGTTGCGCTTACAAATGAGGTAATTCTGTTAACTAATTCGTTGAATTTTTCAGTAATTAAATCTATGATGCCTCTGTAAGGAAAAGATAATTGATGCCAAACATCTTCAACTAAATCCAAAATGCTGTCAATAGTTAATCCTAGTTCTCCAAGTTTTCCTTCGACCCAGTCAAAAACCTGCTGTAGAATTCCATATTCCTGAAGCTTATCGAAAATGGCAGTTCCGAATGGAATAAGACCCATTAAACCTTCTACAAGATTAATTGGAGTTCGTTCAACATCAACCTGACGTAACGGATCGTAACCCACAATAACAGTAAAAAGAGTATAACCGGGAATGTGTCGTGCCCGATCGATTATCCAGTTTGGAACTAAATCGAGGAACGACCCCTGAATCATTTCCGGAGCAGGGGAGATTGGTTCCGGTTTTTTTCTAATAGCTGCTCCCTGCTGTACAGTATGTGTTAATTCGTGAGCCAATAAATGCTTGCCATCCTGCGAATTTGGATTGTATTTTCCTTCGTTAAAATAAATATTGTTTCCGGTTGCAAAAGCCTGAGCGCCCAATTGCTGATTCATTTTAACTGCATTTGAATCATTGTGGATGCGTACGTTGCTGAAATCGGCACCAATGCCGGATTCCATTTCGGTTTTTACTTTTCCGGATAATGGACTTCCGCCGCCTTTACTGCTGTTTAAGGTACTTTCTAAGTTTGAAGTGTCAGAAGGTGTATCTGAAGCTGAACTCATTTGGAGTTCTTTTTCATCTTCTTTAGCCTGAATTTCCTCTTCTTCTTTAGCCTGAATTTCTTCTTCTTTTTTCTTTTGAATTAATGGTTTTGGAGGAAGAATTTTTTCTTTGGTTTTTGGCTTTTCAGTTTGTACAGATTCAGTTTTATTTTGAGTTGTTTCTACTTTCTCAACTGCATTTTTTTTCTGAATATCCTCTTCTTTTTTCTGTTGAATTACAGGCTGTGAAACATTTGATTTATCTTTTGTTTTAGGAGATTCAATTTTACTTTGAACAGATTCTTCTTTTTCTAATTTCAATTGAACAACCGGAACAACTTTTTTGATTTCTGGCTTTTTTTGAACTTCTTTTTCCGGATTATCTTTTTTCTGAATTTCAGCAGTTCGTTTGTTCTGCATTACTGGCGAAGCATGAAAAAAAGAATCCGAATTTGCTCCTTTATTATGAACTACTTTTAGTTTTGGCTGAACAACTGTAGAGATTCCTTCTACAGCGTTTTTCTTTTGAATTTCGCCATTTTTATTTTGCGAATTTAGCTCGGCAGAAGCTTTACTTTGAACAACTGGCGAAGGTGTAAAAAATGCTTCAGGAGCTGTGTTTTTTTTATTTGAAATAACTTTATCAGCCACACTATCAGCTTCTGCTTCAAATTTATCGTTTGATTTGCCAATGTTGAGTTTTGCCTGAACACCAAAAAAAGATCCCTTCTCATTTCCTTTGTTATGAGGATTGAGATTGCTTTTTCCGGCTGAAGTTTTGGCAAAAACACTCATTTTTTAAATTTTTCCTGTTTAGAAATTAGTTCAGTTTTAATAATTAAATTTTGTAATTTATAAAGATGGTCATTGCTGTTTATGTTTAAAAAAGTTTCTGTTAAAACATACATATTGCAATCTTTATTGACCATTTCTATATAATACCAATCAGAGTTTTCAGAGTTATTTAAGTTTAAATTTTCGATTTGATTTTTTGATAAAAAGTTAATCCACCAAAAACCATTTGGTACTTGGGTAATATCAATTTTGTTAATTGTATAATGCGCAGGAATATTAAAATGATTAATAATATCAAGATTAGGTCTAGGAACAAATTTTTGATATTCAAAAGGTAATTGCGATATAACTTGATTATAACTTTTTTCAGCAAAATAAACTTGAAGTATTTGTTCATCTTCGCTATATGCATATAATCCTTTAAAGCTATTAAACATGCTTTTTAATAACTCAAAAAAAGGTTTTAAATCAGGTGTTTTCGGAAAATCATTTATTAATGAATTAAAAGAAAACCATAAACAATCATAAATTCCGTCTCCACATATTTCTTCAGTTAGAAAAATGTTGAATTCTTTAGTCTCATTGCTAAATACTATTATATCATCTTGTTTTTTACTAAGATAATTTGAAATTTCATCTACTGAAATTTCATTTTCGAAGTATTGGTCACCAAGATATTTTACTGTTTTATTTTCATAATCATGTTTTTCTAGCTCGCTGATAACTGCCAGAAGTTTTTTTGATAATTCTAAATCAGATTGCTTCTTGCTTAGAATTTTGAAACGGTTATATGTAAAATTGTTGTTATTCATTATTCTGGGATGCTTAAAACAGGAGGGTATCCTCCCCAACGAGTATTAAGTAACAAAGCAACATGACGATCAGGTATAGACCACATGTGATAATATGCACATCTTTGCGCAACAAAAACGCCAAAGTTTTTCTGAGCATCAAATCGTGCTAAGGTTAGATCTCTAAGACTAATCATAGCAGGGTTAAAAAACCAGCCAAAACCAACTTTAACTTCCCAAACAACTGTATGACTTGTTTGTCCATCATAATTAATAGCTAAAAATGGAGGACCTGGCCATAGATTATAATCATATTGTCTGCCGGATACTTTTGTAGCATAAGCGTCATGTCTTGCATGGCCTCCTAATCTAGTAATCTCTCTGCTTTTGCATCCTGTTCTATTATCATCTTCTTCTGGCTGCGGTGCTGGATCTGGTAACGGAACAATTTCTATTCTTGGATCTGTTTCTTCATCAGATGTTGTTCTTGGTGTCATTCTTCTCGCTCTATTTAGATAGTCTAAATAGTCTCTTTGAGCAGGAGATAACCGGTTAACCCAGTCATATTCTCTTGGAGATGCATAAGGGCCTCCAGTTATTGGGTTTAACTCATCCATCCAGCGAGGTGCAGTAGAACTTGGCCATAATAGAATGGTAAAGAAAGCAACTGGAGGTGCAGCCTCGGCAGAAAACATTGCTATTCTAGTAAGTACAGAAGTGGCTTCTGCACCAGCTGCTGCTGTAGCTCCTCCTTCTGCCAGTGCAGCTCCTCCTTCAATAACCGATGCCGAACCCCATCTTGCAGCGGCTGTTTCTAATGCACTTGTTCCGGTTGCTGCTGCTCCAGTTGATCCTGTTCCGGTTGCTGCCGCTGCAGATGGAGCGGTTAACCCTGCTATAAGTGCTGGAGCGGCGCTTGCCATAGAAGCGGCTTCTTCCTGTGTTACAGGTATTTGCGGTATTGTTGGAACATCATAAGGTAAATACGGAGCACTCAGTAATCCGGCGGCATCCCATTCAATAAGGGAACTTAATAATGTAGATATTCTATGCTCAACTCTTGGTGGAGGGGAACTTTCTTCTGGAACTACTTGTCTTTGTAGTTTTGGTTTATTTCCCTGCTGAACCGTATGCGTCAATTCATGCGCTAAAAGATGTTTTCCGGATTGGGAATTTGGATTGTATTTTCCTTCGTTGAAATAAATATCATTTCCATTCGCAAAAGCCTGCGCTCCAATTTCCTGACTCATTTGCACGGCATTTGAATCATTATGGATTCTTACGTTACTAAAATCGACTCCAAAACCAGATTCCATTTCTGTTTTAGTTTCTTTAGAAAGTGGAGTACCACTGCCTTTTGAACTGTTTAATTGATTTTCAAAACCAGAATTTACAGTTGTTTCAGGTTCAGTTTCATCTTCCTTTTTTTGAACATTTTCATCTTGGCAATCGCATTTTTGAATTGGCGATAGCTGAACCACAGGAGTAATGGTTTCTGCTAATGGTTTTTCCTGAATTTCATTTTCCTTGTTTTCCTTTTTTTGTATCGTAGAAGAACTAAAGAAAGGTTCTGCCGTTTTTTTTGAACTATTTGATACTATTTTATCAGCAGTTTTATCGGCTTCGACTTCATATTTATCATTCGATTTACCAATATTGAGTTTTGCCTGAACACCAAAAAAATCCTCGCTCCGTCTTGAAGTAAAAGCGGATTGAGTAGAGACATTTGGTTTTAATTTTTGGTTGAAAGCTGGCATTTTTATAAAAAAATAATTTATGAATGACGATGAATACTTCCGCTAACGGTGAATGTATCACCCATACCTTTACAATCTGAAGGCATCGTAAAAAATAATTTATGTAGATCTGTATGGTTTCTTAAAGTAAATGTTTCCTGAAAATGACCTTTTCCAGAGTTATCAATTTGTATGGTTCTTCTGGTTCGTTGAACATGATCTATGCTAATATTTAAAGTAGCACAATTATGAAAATTAACTATTTGTGCAGTAGCGTTTATTGTAATTGTAACTTTCGGACATTGTTTAGTACTAAAAAAACCGGCACTTTCTTCACTTAAGAAAGGTCCTTTTTGAAAATTTACAGTGTCTTCACATCCGCCTTTTTTTCCTCCTTTTTGCTCTACTAGTTTATTGTCTAAAGCGCCCATTGTTTCCGGACCGACAATACCGTCAATTTTGTTCAAATGATTATCTGTCTGAAAACCAATCACGGCATTTCGGGTTTCGCTTCCAAAATCTCCATCGGCACCAAATTTTGGTAAACTTTGCCCGGTTTGCATCAGTCCATTTTGTAATTCTGCAATATATTGCCCTTTTTGTCCAGTTGAAATAAGCATTTGATTATCGTTTGCTTTTTCAAGTGGAGGATTGCCTTTAAATTGTGGGTTTTCTGGTCTTTCTGCCAGCAAATCTTCATTATGGTTTTCCATAGATGATTTTTGAATCGTACCGGATTTTTGTTTATTTCCTGTCTGCTGAACAGTATGCGTTAATTCATGTGCCAGTAAATGTTTTCCTTCTCGTGAATTTGGATTGTATTTTCCTTCGTTGAAATAAACATCGTTTCCATTGGTAAAAGCCTGCGCACCAAGTTCTTCGCTCATTTGTACGGCACGTGCATCGGTGTGGATTTTTACATTGCTGAAATCAGAACCAAAACCGGATTCCATTTCTGTTTTTGTTTTTTTGTCCATACCCGTCCCGCTTCCTTTAGATTTGTTCAGTTTTCCTTCTAAATCATTATTTTGAATTTCAGTTTCAGAATTTTGACCTTTCTTTTGAACAGGTTTTTCTTCTTCTTTTTTGTCTTTTTTCTGAACTTTTTCTTCCTTTTCGCATTCGGCACATTTTTTCTGAATTGGTTTTTCTTCCTCTTTGTCAGATTTTTTCTGAACAGGTTTATCTTCTTCCTTATCTTTCTTATCTTTCTTTTGAAGTTTATCTTCTTCTTTTTTATTCGACTTTTTTTGAACTGGTTCTTCTTCCTTCATATCTTTTGCCTGAACAGAAGTAATGGTTTCCGAAATAGGTTTTTGCTGTATTTTTTCTTTCGACTGCAAAATTCCGCCGCCAGCCGAATTTTTATTCACCACTTTATCAGCAACTTTGTCGGCTTCTACCTCAAATTGGTCTCCTGCTGTACCGGTTTTTAGTTTTTTCTGAATTTTTGGTTCAAAAAAGGCATTACCGCTCGCAGGATTATTTTTTTTACGTTGTTCAAATGCTCTCATGACTATAAATTTTTACCATTGGGTGTAGATTAATTTTTGGATCCACGGAATTTTTACGATGCTGATATTCCACGGAATTTTCTCTAACAAAAGATCCTGTGTCTTTCGTTCAATTGTAAGTTTTGGGTTCGATTCGCTCCAGTCCAGTTTACCTTCTCTCTGCAAAAATTCGCTTCTTAAAACAGCTGTAGATGTGTTTTTTAAAGCAGACCAGTGATGAACAACCGATTCTAACATTTCCTCGACCTGCTCTTTCTGCCAGTCTTCAATTTTAATTTCTCTTTGTATAGATTCCTGCATCGGGATTCCGCATAAAAACTTCTCAAAAAGCATTGAATGTTCGTAATCATTTTCTCTTTTTGTTGCGGCATAATGCATAATATGCGCCGCCAGTTCTTTGTCTAAAAGAATGTTTTCATCACTCATTACGCGACAGCTTTTTAAAACTTCTTTTAAAAAGGGATGCAGAATAATCAATCCTGCATTTTGTACATAACATGATTCTGATTTGCTGATATATAACTCTTGCTGAAAATCGTTTTCTACCATTAATTCGTCTTTTCGTATCTCATTTTCAAAAAAGGGTTCTATTATTTTTTCTGCTTTTTCTGAATCAGAATTAGATTTTATAACTGAATTTTCTTTTTCAGAAGCTAAATAATCTGTTTTGGTTTGTAACAGTTCTTCATTAGTAAAATCAAGCGGTACAAATGTTTTTATGTTTTGTATAAAAAGTTCAAAAGAGATTTTTTTTGATGAAAATTGTGCTTCTTCCTGATAATAGAATTTGATGAGGTGAATTGGTTTTTTTTCGATCCAAAAATCAAAAACTGACTCCCAGAAAAGCACTTTAAAACTGTGCGTTTTTTGATTGAGTAATTGTAATAAACGGTTTGTTGAAATTGTTGTTTGCTGAGTTTCTGCTTTTGAAATTGCTGATGAACTCAAAAAAACGATTTCCTGATTTGAAAACTGATTTATTATTCTCTTTTGAACTTTTTTTTGACGAATTAATTTTTGAAACGCAATTTGGAAAGTATCGTTTTGAAGCTCATTAAAGTTTAATTCTTTAAAAAAAAGAATTTCATCTTCTTTAGAAATCCACCACGGCATATTTCCATTTTCTATAAAATAAAGCAGAGTTTTAATTTGTTTATCTTTTAGAGAAATTTCCTGCCATTCAGGTTGGTTTTTTTCTTCATTTTTAGAAGTCTTTTTTAATTCGTTTAAAGCTTTTTCAATCTCTTTTTCGATGCGGTTTTTTATATCATTTTTTGTTTCAGAATTAGTAAAAGAAACATCATTTTTTCCTGTATTTGATTCAATATATAGTTCTAATTTTTCTATTTGAATTATCTGATTGTCAATACTTTTTATCTGGTTAAACTGCTTTTCAATTAGCGGAAACATTTCGTTTTGCAGGAACACAGCAAGGTTGTTTTTGATAGAATTAGCCGTTTGCATTGAGCTCGTGTCTATTTCTAAAAAAACTTTCTGGATACTATGTGAATTTTTTATCATTTTTATTTGGTATTTAAAAACTTTTTCCTACATTTGTGTCTGACCGAGAGGTTATACTGGGAAAAGATAGTTGTCGTAATTGATAGCAGCTCCCCATTAAAGCTTGAGATGTATCGTGTAGATATAAATCTCAAGCTTTTTTATTTTGGATCACCTTTTCCTTTGGTATCTTTCTTAGTAACAATTGGTTTAGTAACGACCGGCTTAGTTACTCTTTTTAAATTTCTCATACGGTTTTCTTCAATTTTAATGAAGTTGCCTGTAGTAGGTTTGTAGAAATAGATTTCTGCTCTTTTCTCATATCTGCTTAGTAATTCATCAAACTCTTCTGTTTTTACGGCTCTTGTGGTATCAATATGAATCATATATTTACTCACGTTTTGTTCATTATGAATCTTTTTTCTCAAATTCATAAATAATATCAACTCATCGTCGGTATTAGTATAATTTCTTTCGTAATAATCCTGCATAGTAGGATTAACCCAGTTTCCGTTTACCCAGTCGCCGCCGATATAAATATCCGTGTAATTTTTATTTATGTTTCGTATTTGGGTTGCAATCGATAGTAAATCATCGGCTACGATTGTATCTTCAGTTGCCTGGCTTTCATAATTCATAGGAATGGTATAAAAATCTTCCAGCGTTTTTGGGAATCTTTTCCATTCTCTGGTAAGTTGATGATATCTCAATCGTCCTCTTAAATATTCAAATTTGCTCCAATCGTCATTAAAACGTCCAAAATCGTCATCGTCTTTATTAATCGGATCGTAATTAGCGTGGATTTTTTTATAAATATTAGCTTTATGTGAGTTCACGATTGCACAGCTTATTTTGTTTGTAGAGAATAGTTTACCATTTTTGGTTACACCGTTTTCAGTAAAAGTGTAAGTTGGAGCAGAATTTGAAAGTGTGATATCCTGAACTTCAAATTCAAAAACGTCTTTTTCAAGTCGCATAATTCTCAGTTTTTTTTCTTCTTCGATAAAATCAAATAAAAGACCTGTTGGGAAAAGGTTGTTTAGTGTTTCCATAACGACATGCAAACGACGTGAAAGGATCTGATCCAGCGGAATATTTACTAAAACTCTGTTTGTGATTAAATTAACTCCATTTATAGAATATTTTTTAATGCTTAATTTGTAATGAGTTGGCATTTCAATACGTCGGCTTTGTGTTCCTCTTGTACTTCTTGATAAATTATTGATATAGCGCAAAGAACTAATCCAGGGATAGAGGCAGCCCATAATTGTACAGCAGCCCAAACCATTATCTGGACTTATTTTTCCTTCAATTGAAAAATCAGTTATAAATGTCGTTCCGGATTTTAATAACAATAAAGTACCGCCTTTTTTTACGCCGGCTTTGTGTTCAAACGAATAATTGGTGTTGAATAAAATTTTTAAATCGGCAGCGTTTTCGACTACATCCAGAATATAAAAATCAAAATCAAGTCCGTATTCTATTTTTTTAGTATTTAAAAACGTTTTAACATCATCGACACTGTCGTTTAAATAACCTTCGATTCGGTAAAAATCATAATCGTCGATACAATAACCCAGCGGCGCTTTGATATAATCTTCGTTTGCTAAATTGGTTGTATGATAACTAAAATTGGTTTTATGAATGTAAAGGCTGCTTTTTTCATAATCCCAGGCATGCAGTAAATTATCATCGACATTGTAGTAATACGGAACCGATTTTGAACCCAGTTTTCCCATCGTTTTTGAAGGCGTTATTTTAATACTATTGGCAGTTACCTGATAATTTTCTAAAATGCCTTTTAGTCTTCTGACCAAAGATTCAAAATTGCTGAAAGTTTTATTTTGATCTAAAACAGATGCTTTATAAAATTGATGTCTGTAGTCTTTAAAGCGATTATTGTCTTCTACAAATCCTAAAAATAAATGTTTTGGAAATGAATTTATCGGCGGATTACATTCTGATTTTATCTGAATAAAAAGATCTTTCAGCTCTTTGTAAGTTGCTATAATATCTTTTAATAAATCGTATCGGTAATGAATATCTGCCGGAATATTATTTGGGTCTATTGTAAATAATGCATTGATGCGGGCTGTAATTGTGGTAAGCTGCGCTGTAAAACCAAAAGAGGAAAGAAGCGTAGTTAAATTGGTAATTAAATCTGTTCGAAATGATGAATCGTTTACAACGGCATTAAAAAGCTGTTTTATTTTAGTGGCTGTTGAAGTACTGTTAAATGTTGGTATTACTTTTTTTACACCCAATTCTTCAAGCGCACTGTATTTTTGAAAAACATCATATTTATTATAAAGAGGATCTCTTTCCGGCGACGGACTTTTACCAATAATAATATTTGCAGTTGCCTGGTTAACTACAAGTACTCTCAGATTAAAAATTTCTTCTCCACCCTTGTTAGAACAATCAACCTCATCACACAAAGCAGCATCTTTTGTATAACTTTCAAGATATAATAAAACGACATGATTTTTTAGATTAACAAAATTCGTTAATGGTAATTCACCAGTTTCAGGAGCAGTTCCCGGTGTTTTTTCAGGCAGTAATTCCCAAATAGGCAATAGTGCATTACTATTGTTTTTAAAAGCCGGATAATTGCCTTTATCGGTGTCAAAAGGTTTATAGGATTTATAGTCAATCTTTTGAAGATCAATTGAGGACAATTTTTGTTTAATGGCAGTTGCCAGCGCCTGACCAGCAGAATCAGGTTTTTTTGATAATTTTATCAAATCGCCATCGGTCGTAATTCCGGTTCCCTGTGTTATACTTACAGTAGTGTAGCCGGCATTGGTCGATACCTGAAGACCGCATACAATTCCTGTACCAGTAAGAGAGATTCTGTTCAATCGGTTTTGGTCATCAAAATAATCGATAGTTTCATTAAGCTGATAGTGTGTTAACACCTGATCTGCTACGTAACTATGATATTGTCCTGTAATGGTAGTAAGTTTTGTTGCCATGACCTTGTATTTTTATATTGTTCCTAAATTTGTTCTTCCTAATACTATTTTTCCTGAAATATCTTCTTCTTCATCGACGCAATTGTATAATGTGCCGGTTGGATAAACAGAGTTTAATTTTGATAATGATTTGATGAATTTTGGTAAAGCATCCTGTTTATTTTTCGTTTTATCCAAAAGGAAATTTTTAAAATCCCTTTCAAAATCCAGTAAGTCATTATCTTTTGGAGTGATTTGATCTTTTCGATATCCAATCCAGCATATTTTTCCCAGAATGTGAGACGGAATTTCCTGTCGGATTACATCTTCGGCAAAATTTCTAAAATCAACATCGGCAAAGCGGTATGTATATCCGGGCAATACGACGCTGATTTTAAACGAATATGGATTGGGCGTACAGCAAGTATCTGAGCAATCGTCCACACATATCGGTATGTAATACGTATCATCAATTGCTTCATCTGGATTTGGAACCAAAAGAATGTGTTCTACCAGAAAAATTCCTTCATCGCTAAATTCCTCTTTAAAGAATTTTAGCAAGTCAAGCATTGCCTTTTTTACATCTTCTAATGTGAGATGAAGTTTGTATTGACGGGCAATAATCCTGTCGGGATTGCTGAGGTCATCAACAAATTCCGGATTTATGATATGAAACGAATATTTATGAGTGTCGGATTCTATTACTTCAAAAGTGTTAATAACGGTATCTTTAAAAGGAATTCCGTTTGCCCTGTTTTCAAAAAGTGTTTCAAATGCATGCTCGATTTCCTTTTCGGTTGTTTCGTAAATTTTCAAAATCGAAAAATACATTTCTTTGATCGCTTTCAGTTGATCTTCATAATCTTCGGTAGCGGTTAAGATTATTTTATTCAGACTGTTTCTGATTCTCCATCTAAAAAGATTTGGAGCCACGCCCGGACTTGGATCGTAAAGCTGAACAAACAAATCAGAGATATTTTTTCTTTTAATTCCTCTTTTTCCCGTATCTGGATTTCTGTCTCCTTTAATTCCTAATAAACCAGCAATACGGTTTTCTAATCCGGTTACGTTAAAAGTGTTCCAAAGATTGGATAAAGGCTGATTGAAATAATTAAATCCGCTTGCTCTTTTACCGCTTATTGTATCGTAATTGATTAAAAAATCGGATTTGTTCTGCAGTACGATTTCATCTGCAGCAGCGCCGTATAAGGATTTCATTAGAAAAGCGTATTCTGCAAATCGTTCTGCAAATCGTGCAATAAGATGATCTTTTATCTGGTTTTGTCTTTTAATAGAATCGTCTAAGTCGCCAAAAAGCAATTCGTTTAGCTTTTCTTCACTTGCAGATAAATATTTATCGTTTACAATTTCCTCAAAACCTGTCATATCAGAAATGGGCTGAGTAAAATATGTATTTGGTAAATCGCTGTTTAGAGAAAGCAATTCTTTTATATTGCTTAAATGTTTAAAATAACTCGCCAAAATTTGATCAAAAAACAGCAGATAACCTTTTAATTGTTTGGCTTTTGCTTTTCGTTCTGCACTTGCAGATTCTGAAAGTCCAATTTCGCCAATGCCGTAATTTTCAGGGAAATTATTGGTAACGCTGGTATAAAAATCAGATTCTACAATTCTTCCCTGTGGTATTTTTATTTCTCTGTTTTTAGCAGCATTTTGCTGAGAATACGCAAAATCTTCTTTTAAATCTTCAAGATATTTTTTTGCCTTTGTTTTGTTAACCGTAACCGGCAGAACGCCTTTGCTGAAATTGAAAGTGCTTTTATTGCAAAGACTTGGTTTTTTGTTTGCAGGAATGCAAATATTCCAAACGCTTCCTTGAGTTTCTATAGCATCGCAATTGTTTAGCGAAATGTCTTTAATTACGCTTACGCCTTGGATATTCATGATAATCTGCATAATGTCCGAAAGGCGGACTTCTGTTTTTAAAGACGAATTTTCTAATTCGGCAGAATCAATAAAACCGTTATCGAGAAAAGGCCCTTCAAAGATTTCATCGGTTGTGTAACCTTTTGCAAACATTTCGGCTAACGAATAATATTTGATACTTGGCGATAAATATTTTTCTAGCTCAAAAGTGATTAAGGCATGAACATATTCTTCATTTGCTTCTGGCTCAAGTTCGATTAAAGCACAAACGGCAATAGGTTGAATTTCAACTTCTTTTATTTCTAAAACATCTTCACACAGGTTTCTGTTTGCGTGAAATTTTTCGATTATCTGAGATTTAAGCAAAGTCTTTTTAGCCAGATCTTTTTCATCAAAATCTACCAGAATATTGTAATATCCTTTGATTTGCGATTCTTTAATAAAAGCTTCTGGTGTAGCCGAAAAGTCTTCTTTTTTAAGCGAAATTTTGGCTTCTTTACAATTCACAAATAATTTTTTAGTTGTTTTTTGAAGCCAGCAGTTTTTGATTCTTTTTGGATCAATATCGATTAAAATTTTTCGGTAATCAAGTGCTGTAACGGCCTGCATTGGCAAAATCTCCGCAGCCGAAAAAAACTGTTCGTCAATTGGGTTAGAATTGTTGCTTAACAAATCTTCGATTGGCAGATTAATTCTCATGCCCAGATCGGTAATGGCATAACAAAGCACTTCTAGAATCGTAATTCCGGGATCGTGCGTGTTATAATCTGTCCAAAACTGACTTCCTAATGATTCAATGTATTCGATTCCTTTTTTTCGAAGAAATTCAAAACTCATGTCATCATTAGAATTGACATTTTTTGCGATGCTGATATGTTGGTTTATAGTTGACATTCTTCCTGAGGTTCTATGGTGTTAACAGTACATTGTATAACATTGGTGCTTATGAAATGATTTTTTGCCGAAACTAAAATCGATTTTGGGTTCGATGGAGCAGCAATTTTATCAGATAAGGCTCCGTTTTTTAAAAGTTTTACATCTTGCAGAAAATCAACATAACCTAGTTTTTCGATGTAATTGATAATCTGGCTTAAGTGAATGCTGACGCCAAATACAATAGGGATATTTTTGTCGAGTGCCCATGGCGATAAAAACTTTATGATATCTGAATTGAGCTGCTGCAGATAGAAATTTTCATCAAAACCTGGTTTGAATTTTACTTTCAGATCAACTTTAACTTCTTCGTAATTTGGATTAATTACATAAGTAGTTACATGCAGAGAATTTAGTTTATCAATATGGTTTTTGACTTTGTTAAGTGTTGCTGTACTTACGCGCGGCTGATAAATATCAAAAACGTTTTTATTTACCGTGTCCGGAATTACTACCAGCGTTACATTTCCCGGCGATTGATATGAACAATCACAAGTATGATTAAGGCATTTTACTTTGTACAGTTCGGGAAATTTTTGCAGAATAATATGTTCATAATCCCACATGGTAACGGCTCGGTTTTTATGACGAAGGCGTTCACTGATTCTTTTGTAATATTCGGGATCTGATTCTTCGGGTTTATAGTCAAAACTATTGTAGGGCTGCGTAACCGATTTTACATTGCTTTGTCTTTGGAGGAGTTTTGATATTGTTCCAGCTTGTAATCCGGAATTTAAATGCGATAAATCATTAGAATTATCCTGAAAAGAGGCCAAAACTGCCTGCGAATGAATACCGATCATCTTGCAGACAACATCGAATTTTTTATGCATTTTGGCTTTAAGCCAAATATAATTTTTAGGGAGTCTTGTATTATTTTGAGTAGCTTCTTTTGGTAAGCTGAATTTCAAAATTCCCGATTGTAATAAATTGTCGGTTTCATTTAATAGAATATCAGCATAATTAAGAATACGCCATTCGTTATTTCCCAAAACCGACCATTCTATTTTTTGTTTTCCTGTAAAAGAGGGTGTTGTTGGATTTTCGCTTCCTTCTAATACCTGAAATAGTAATGTTATCTGTTGTAAGTCTTCGACATTTTCTAAACCAATAAACAATTCTCCGCCTTTGCAATATGTTGGCAGTAAATATGAATTTTCGTTTTCTACATAATCCAAAAGTGATTTGAGATAACTGTGTTCTTCTGAATATCCAAAAGGGTGAATGTGGAATAATTTTGCTCTGTTTTTGGTATAAACTTCTTCAAAAGTTTGTGTTCCTGTTTTTACAAATTTTGTAGTTTCTACAGCAGTATAATGTAAAACAAGCTTTTCAACCAGCGGTGTGTAAGGTTCATTTGGAACGACTACATTATCATCATCAGTAGAAAGTGCCAGAGCATAAATTTTCGGGTATAAACTATGTAAAAATGATTTTGTTAAGGTTAGTTTTAACTGGCCATTTTTTTCTGTGGCATAATTAGAATTGGTAACATTTAATGCCGTTTTAAACGGACTTGTTGAGGTGAATAAAGCAGCAGCACTTCCGTAATTCTGCCATATATTATCAGACAAAACTGCAGGCTGAAATTGGAAATAACTGTTTGATGTTACGATACCTCCAGTACTTACAAATCCGTTAGAAGAATTCAATACACTGGATTTATATGTACCTACGCTAATAGTACTTAAGGCAGATGTTTTGTAGGCTTTATAATGTTCTACAAAATCGGCAGGAGTGTTTTTCCAAAGTACATCGATATTGATATTTTCCCACTTTTTAGCAAAAGCTTCGCTGTATTTTACCAAAAAATTAGACCCGTCTACTGGCTGTGTCGAAAACGGGAAAAATGGTTTTGCAGCATTGATTAATCCGTGATCGTTTTCTAAAACTACACTCGAAATATTTTGAACATCTACATTAATGACGATGCTCTCTAACTGATTTTCTGCAAATGATTTGTAAATGTCATAACCACTTGTTTTTGTGATGTCTAAATAGAATTTTGCAACAGGTAGATTTGTTGCAAATTCTTCACCGTATATTTTCGGATCATAAGCCGTAATGGCATCTGCACTTTCATCTAAGAGAAAAGCAATTTTCATAACTTTTCCGCTGATAGAAGTAGTATAAGTACTGCCGGATTTTATCGTTAATGATGATGAGATTTCTGCAATTTCAAGCCATTTTTTTGCTGTGGTTAACTGAAGACTTAAACATTCTTTAATTGTTGCAGCCGTTACGTTTGCAGTAATATTATCATGAAAAGTAAAAGTCATTTGAATGCTTCGTTTGCCTTCTGCCAAAAAAAGAATAGGAGAGGCCACCGCAAAACCAATATTTGCATTTGGCAGTTCCGGTAAAATATTCGTTTCATCGATATAACCAAAAGGCCACCATTGTGTATTATTTTTATCTGGAAAAGCGCCGCCCAGGCCATCATAAGAATTGGCAATTGGACTGGCTTTTATTTTTTTTGAAGCAACATCGTTGTAAACATTTTTTAAAGATGAAACGATGGTTTTATTAGCTATTAATTCGTTGTTTGTATAATAGTTTCTCGTTTTTCCAGAAGCATCTTTGCCGCCGTCAAATCCTGTTTTTATTTCGATTCTTTCCTGAACAGCATTTTTTGCCAATTCAAAAATCATATACACTTTATCCGGTGTTGCAGGAAGTTTGTCAAGATTTAGAATTTCTTTATAATAAAAATCAAGATGACGTTTTGTAAGGTTGTTGTATCTTTTTTTACTGTTTTCGAGCAGCATTAAAAAAGTAAGAAACAAAGTTAAATGCGGTGTAATGGCAAATTCTTTTTTGTTTTCTTCAATTAAATCTGTGAGTTCTTTTTTAACTCTGTCCAGTTTTATTTGATTTTCTATAGATGGCTTTTCGCCGTTCCATTTAAAGAAATCAAAAAAAGATCTCCAGTCGCCTGAAGGTTTTTCCGGATTTGAAGTATCATAATAATTTACATATTCAGAAAAATTATGGGCAAACAAAATCCAGTCTGTAATTTCAAAATCATTAAGGCGAATGTTTTCAGGCTGTAACGCACTGATATAACGCTGCTTTTGGTCGCTGCCATTAGAAGCCAAAACGCTCAATATAGTAGTACAATTACTCATCTTTTAAACATTTATAAATTGGTTCCTTCTTGTTTGTAAAATGGATAAACCATATTTATTCTTGAATTGGTAGCGCGAACTTTAAAATCGATAATTACTAATAATTCGCCGCTCAAATCATCGCCTTGTGTGATGTCGATTTTTTCAACATCAATTCTTGGTTCGTGATATAAAATTGCCGTTTTAATCAGTTCAGAAACAAACGTTTTTAAGGTTCGGTTTAATGGATTAAACAGCAGTTCGTCCATATTACAGCCGTATTTGGGCTGCATTATACGTTCGCCAATTTTAGTCGAAAGCAAAATCTCCAGACTGCTTTTTATATCATCCTCGTCAGTGAGCATTGTAACTGCTTTGGTGCTTTTTTTAAATTCAGGAGGAAAACTCCATCCAATGCCCAAAAAATCTTGTGCTGTTTCCATAACTAACCAATTAATACTGTTGGTAATCCGGCAACTATTGAGCCGCCGTGAGCTGTTGAATCGCCCATTCTGGCAGCAGGTTTGCCTCCAATTAAAACCGTTGCAGAACCTGCAACAATGCTATCGGGCGGGCCCGAACAAGTGGCCATGTCACCAACACAGGCAGCGGGCATTCCGCCAATTAATACGGTTGGTGCGCCTGCAGGTAAAATAGGGCCGCCCACATGAGGGACAGTTCCGGTAACCATTGGACAGACATGCATATCTGAAATTCTTGCAGCTGGTGCTCCCATAACTTAATTTATTTGTACGATACCTCCTTTTAGAATAGCAGTGGCACTCGATGACATTTCTACACCTGCGCTTCCTTCTGCTTTAAACTGAGCGCTGGCTTTTAGCGAAACATTTGTTCCTTCAATTTTTACATCTCCGGTTGCTTTTATTTCAATATCTCCGGCACTTTCCATTTTTATTCCGTTGCTGTCTATCGTAATTACGTTTGAATTTTCGTCTTCAATTTTGATGATACCCTGATCTTCGTCGAGCGTAATTTTTTTGCCGGCCGGAGTTTCAATTCCGATGGATTTTTTATCATCATCGAACATAACTTTCATTTCGCTTCGGGTTACAATTCCTTTTTGATGATTGTCATCAGAAGCTGTAATTGGAGCTGGTTTTCCGCTGCTGTGAAGCATTCCTAAAACGATGGCATTGTTGGGATCTTCGTTTATAAATCCCACAATTACTTCATCTTCAATTTCAGGTCTGAAAAAAACACCTCTTTTATCACCTGCATCCGGCGAAGCCACGCGGCACCAAATGCCTTGTTCATCATTGTTGATAATTGGAATTTTTACCAAAATTCGGTCTTCACCATTTGGATCTTCTTCTAACTGAGTCACAATTCCAACATGAAGTCCTTTTATGGCCGGAATTATTCCCGAACCTGTTGGTGTATGAATGTCAAACGTTTCTGAAAACCATTCCGGATTTAACCCGAACTGCGCGTCGATAGTCCAGTTTCCTTCATTTATTTCATGAAAAACTCCTGTTATGTAAGCGTTTCCGTTGAATCGGTCGCCAACGCCTTCGAGTGTAATTATGGTATTAGGTTTTACAGCCGGAATGCCTTGAAATTTTACTCTTCCGCGAATTTTCGATAATTGCTGAAACAATAATTTAGCATCCGCCCAATCCTGAAGTTCAACTTCTGTAATGGCACCTCCGTGACGTAATTCGAGATTTTCAAGTTTAATAATATCAGACAAATCAGAAACAGAAAGATTGCCGTTTAAATTTACAGCGGGATCAGTTCCTTCGACTTCTACCAATTCCTGATCGGTATAATTCCAGCTGTAAGAAGATATTTTTGCAAACTGATTTCGGGCATCAATTTCGGCATCAAAATCAAGTAAAGTTGCTCCAAAAGTAACGGTTTCGACTGGCGATGAACTTACATCAGGTTTACTGATTTTGATTTTTCCGTTTTCGACAAAACAAAGTTTACCATTTGCCTGCGCTCTTGAAACTACAAAATCCCAATCGGAAGTATTGTATTGAACCAGTTCTTTGTGACTGAAATTTGTTGCTTCAACATCTTTATCCAATCCGTATGCATCAATAATTTCTTCGAAAGCTTCGCTGTCCTTTACATCATAAAAATACTTGCTCTTTCTCCCGATAGTTAATTTTACGGCCTCGTCTTTGCATTCGATAATGAGTAAAGAAGCACTGCTTTTTATTTTAATCGAATGTTTGATGATGATGCCTTTGTAAATCGTTTCTTCATCATTATGATAACCGGCAGTTATTTCAATTTTTTTTCCGGGAATCAAAAGATCTTCATTACTCAATTTAAAATCTCTTTCAGAAGCTTCTCCATCTATCAAAACAATCTGAGCCATAGGAATCCTGTTTACTTCATTTTGTACCACAATACTTTTTACTTGATAGGTTTTCGATAACTCTGTTCCTTCAATTAAAATTTTATGCGTTACTAAATCGGCGCTTTTACTGGTTTGTATGACTCCGCTGTTGTTCATCAGGATTGTTTTTGTAATGGTGGAAAAAAGAGTTTTTGTCCGGTTTTTAATTTTCTGAAATTGACTATGTTATTGACTCTCGCAACTTCGAGATAATACTTAGAATCGCCGTAAATGTGATACGACATTAATGGAAGCGTATCACCTTCTTTTACTGTTCTGTAATGTGTTAAGTCTGGCGATTTGTTATTTTCTCTGGCTGCTCTCAGATTATCTTCGACAAAACCCTGAAACTTTGCTTTTGCAACTGCTCTTATTGGAGTTCCGTCGGGTTTAAAGAGTTTAAACTCAACATCCATTTCTGTCAAAGCACCTTTAAAAAGCAATGTTCCCCAGGAAATCACGAGATAATTGGGTTTGTGTTCATCTCCATTGTAATCCAAAATGACTTTTTTGAATTTCTCAATGTCATCGATAATCCCATCATTCGAGCTTGCGTAACCGTTAATTACTCCGGAACGATCAAAAACAAAATCGAGTTCAAGGTTTTCAGGTAATTTTTTATTGAACCTTGGAGAAACCGTACTTGTTCCAGAAGCCTGAGTTTCATCGGTTTCGATTTTATAGTGATAGGTATACTTTTCAGGATTCATCAGCGTAGAAAATTCGCCATCAGCAATTTTGTTGTTGAATTCCGGGTCACTATATGCAACTACTTTTAGTTTTTCTAATTCTCCTGGCATGGCTATCGTTCTTTTTTACGTTCGATGATTTTCATTACTTGTTCTACACATTCAGCTACAGGGTCTTCGTCTTTGCTTTTTGGAGCATTGGGCGGAGGCGCTTGTTTTGATCCTTCGTTCACGTTAATTTTAATGTGAAGCTCTTTTATTTCTATTGGCATAACTAACTTTTAATTAAGGTGAAATAATTGTAGGTAAGCTCAAAGCTTTCGACAACGAGCTTGCTTTCTTCGGCATTAAAATCTTCGACGGCCCATTTTACAGGATAAGCATGGACAACGTTCCATGAAATCAAAGGCTGATGTTCTTCATTCAGCAGTTTGATTGTCAGGTTTACGGGTTTGAAAGAGAAGTTTTCTATGGCATCTCTGCACCAGTCAATAACTACAGAATCAATCAGAATTCCTCTTTTTAAAGTCAGGTTTGGATATTTTGTCTTTACCGGAAGCTTGTGTTTGAATCTGTTTTCTCCACCTTCGGCAATTTCTTCGGTTTCTATGTCGACAGACAAACCGGAAACCGATTGAAACTGATGATCTTTTTCTTTCGAACCAAGACCTTCAAATTCAACTAAAAAATGAAAACCAACAGGTGGATAATAATTAGCCATGACTAGTCATTTTGAATAGATAAACCTTCGTGAACCAATTCCATAGATTCGATAGCAACTTCATTTCCATCGGCTTTCAAATCAGTCGATTGAATTTTTGTAGGCCATGCATTTTTTACTTTCCATGTAATTACGGGTTCGTGCTCTTCGTTTAGAAGTTTTATTGTAATGTCTCTTCTTTCTATGGTGTTTAGTTTTACTGTATTCCACCAGTTGTAATATTCATTGTCGCTTGCAAAAGTTCCTCTTTTTAATGTTATGTTTGAGAATTTCTGCATGCCTGGCATTTTAATCTTACTGTATTCAGGACTTGCTCCCTGACGGTATTCGATTACTTCAGTTTCTACGTCTAATCCGGAAACTTCTGTGAACCCTATTTTTGTTCCACCCCAGTCAACTGAGAAATGAAACTTTGGTAGCGGATAGCTCATGATTTATATTTTTAATGTTGATATTTTAATTAAGATTCCTGCATTTTGTGAGAGAAACGCAAAATGATAAATTCAGCCGGACGAACTACTGCCATTCCGATTTCAACAATCATTCGGCCTTCCAGAATGTCCAAAGCAGACATTGTTTGCCCTAAACCAATTCTCACATAAAAAGCCTGTTCTGGTTTTGCTCCGGCTAGTGCTCCGGCTCTCCATTGAAGAATTAAGAAATTCTCGATCATGGCTCTTACTCTAATCCAGGTATTGGCATCGTTAGGTTCAAATACGAACTGCTCTGTTGCTTTTTTGATGGATTCTTCGGCCATGTTAAAGAAACGTCGAACAGGAACATAGCGCCATTCGTTGTCATTACCAGCCAGCGTTCTTGATCCCCAAATCAAGGTTCCTTTGCCTGTAAAACTTCTGATAGCATTAATGGATTTACCGCCTACGGTATCTACATTAAGATTGTCCTGATCGACATTAGTTATTTTTAAAGCTGGTTTTACTACATAGTTTATGCCCACGTTTGCAGGCGCTTTCCAAACACCTCTGTTAGAATCTACACGGGCATAAATACCGGCAACAGCGCTGCTTGGAGGAAGTGTAAGCGGAAGTGCTAAAATCTCTGCTTTTATAGCATTGTATGATTTATTATCTAGACCTTCAATATCGCCAAGGTAACGGCCGTTCATCGCGCCATTATTGATATCAGTATTATTAAGAAGTGTAATTTCATCTTTAATGTTTTCAATTAAGGTTACAATATCATCTGTTCCTGAAGAAAGATTTAATACATCAGTTGTAATAGCTAAAGTATTATCCGGTAAGTCTGTAATTGATGCAGGTGCACTAAAAGCAAGAAGTTTTGCAATTTCTGAAATTACGTTTGTAGTATTGGTTTTTACATTTTGCTGTACTTTTAAAGGGGTATTTGCGGCCTTTAATTTTGCAGTTAAATCAACAAGGTTGTCTCTTACTTTTTCTATTTTGTTGCTGCCTTCGAATAAACCAACAAATGTATTCAATGCAGTTTGAAGATCATTTCCTGCTCCGGCAACTTCTTCTACAGATGCAATGGCGGAATTCGCAGCATTTTGAATTTTTTCTTTAGCCGAAATTAAAGTACCCAAATGTCCTGTTAACGTTTCTAAAAGAGGAACGAAAGCGACTGTTTTTGCCACCGTAAATGTTCCGGCTCCTGTGTTATCATATCCTGTGGCATCGTCAATATACTTTAGGACATTTGCAATGCTTCCTTCAATTAAATCGTTTGTACCATCTGTGTCATCATCAGTTACTTCAATTAAATTAGTAACAGTAAGCGGAATAGTTGTCAGGATACCCTGAACTTCGCTCAAAGCTGTAGAAATAGCATCAGGAACATTGGTAATGTGTGTAATTAAAATATCATCTTCATTATATCGATAATCAAGAATAGTATCGAGATAAGGATAATAAGCAGCTCCGTATTTCAGATAATCTTTTTCAAGAGAAATTTTGCCTCTTAATGTTAGAGAATCTGCTCCAACATCAGTTGAGGTATAAGTATCAATAATAGTGAATCTGTCCTGAAGATCGTGGCACTGCATTAAGGCATTTGAATATAAGGCATAAAATTCATCGGCACTTAATGCTTTTGCATCTGGAAACAATATTAAAGTTGGTTCGTCTTCAGCTTTTAATAAATCCAATCCATCATTTAAATCATCAAAAAGAACAGTGTTTTGATTTCCGGTATTATTTTCATAGCTATTTACAGAAATGATATAGCATGGGCCTCCGCCGTTTGCAAAATACATTTGAAGCGAATAATACATTAAAAATGGTTTTGGAGCACTTGGCTGATTTACCACTATATTTCTTTCGGTTATAACATTGTCGGTTACAACATCGGTAACATTTACTGTTATGGTATCTTCTGGATAGGCAAATCCAAAATACGTTTCGTAATCCAGTAAAGAAGTAATTCGGGTAGGAATGTTTTTCAAATCGTTATCTACTTTTTTAACAGCTTTTTCGGTATAGCCAATAAAGGCCGGAATTGCTGTTTCTACCTGGGCAACGGAAGGAGGGAACTTTACGATTTCCTCAACATATACCCCGGGTGTTTTGTAAGTTGTTGCCATGATTAATTGTTTTTAATTATTAAATAAATATTTCAGAGTAGTAATCACCATTGATTTTTGTAATTGATTTTACCGATGGATTTGGATAATGGCTGTCTGCCGGTTCTGCCGGAGTAAAATCGGTAAGAGGGTCGAGTTCGACAAAACCAGAACGTGTTAATGGTTTTGGTGCATTGGTCTCAATTTCGGCAGCGGTTTTTGTATTGATGTATTTCCAAAGTGTTTTTCGGTTATCAAAATGGATTTTGAAATTTGGACTCAGTATTTTGCCTGCATTCGTTACAATATTTCCGGGAACATTGTCGCCTTTGAGGTTTAAGGAAACAATTCCGAAGATATCTTGCTGTTCTGATGTATGCAGTGCCGAAATTAAATTGGCAGTAGTTTCTTCGGATACTAAAAAGGCATCTGAAATTAATTTGTTGTCGTTTATTTTTGGAAGATATTCGAATGAAGCGGGTTCTGTTGCCGGTTTAGCATTACTAAATAAGAATACCTGATTTGGAACAAAGTCTAGATTGGTGTAATTTTCAAATTGATAATCGTTGATTGCAATTAAAAATTTCAAATTTAGACTTAAAGGAGTTTTTATAAACGGATCGGTTTCATCTGTTTCTTTAACTTTGATGTATACTCTAAAACCGGTTTTGGTTTTTTTGAATATCATTTTGTAGTTTTTCAGTATAGCATTGGTTTCAAGTGTTGGTTCTATTGTTGTAAATGCACTAATACCAAAGTTTTGCAGCATTTTTTCTTTATTTGCAGCAGACATGCCTGCAAAAGTTTCTTCGCCGCTGTTCAGAAAATAATTGTGAAACAGCGTTACTTCAAACAACAATCCGTATGTAATAGAAAAACTCATGACTGGTCTTTTGTTTTGGTTACACCTTTAACTTTGCTTATAAGCTGTCCTTCGCCCTGAGCGATATTGCGTTCAATCTGGATCATACTAACTTTATATAAAGCCGACGGAAGCTGCTTGCCGCCAAGTGTTCCCCAGATATAATTTAGTTCTTCAAAAGTGGGAGTGTAGAGTTCGACAGTAAATTTGAAGTTGTCAATATTAGACATTGCGACATTATTTCTGTTGAAAATAGTATTGGCTTGTGTAAAGAGTTTTTTACCCTGAAAAAAGGCTATTATTTTTGAAATATCATTAAGAGAATTGATGTATTTGTCTCTATTAGCGCTAAATAGCAAATACAGATTTAAATTGATAATACTGTTTTGGTAAATTGTTTTATCGTTTTTGACAGTATGATTTGGGAAGTTTTTTAAAGTTGATTCTTCATCTATATTTATTAGCGTAAGTATAACACTGTCTTCTAACGGATTCTCCATATCATCATTGTGGGATTCTAAAAAAGCAATGTTTTCAGGTACAACACTTTTTTCTAGCCCAATTTCGTCGAGATAGTTGTTTACTTGTTCTGCAATTATTTGAATAACTTCATAAATCATCTTGTAATATTTTATAATAATACTATATGAAAGTTTACCGAAAGAAATCAGTTTCACGGCGCAGATTAAAAAACGAGAGATGGGGGTTTCTGGCTTTGGTTAAAACTTGTAATAGAAACAAGGCTTATAGTTTGGCTAAATTAGAACAATGAGAAGCTATAAAAAAAGGGGAATTTTCCCCTTTTTTTAGCGTATTTTTACTTTTTAAATTACTGAAATTCAGTTAGTTGTTTGATGTTTGTTCTTTGTGGTAAAAAAGCTCAAAAACGTTGATTTTACGGCATAAAAAAAGAGAACTTAATAAGTTCTCTTTGATAATTATGATTGAAGAAATGATATTTAAAAATTTGTATTTACTTTTTTAGAGCGATCTGCAATAAATGAGATAAGCCAGATTGTTTGTCCTTCTTTAACAAAGAAAACTTTTTTGTTTTCTAAATTCGGAATACTTTCTAAACAGGCTACAAGGATATTATTTGCAGAAATAAGATATTTTTGATCGTATGTACTCAAAACTCTCGCAGCTTCTTTATTTGTTTTTGCAAGGTTAGTAAACTTGACAAAATTATTTTTCAAAATAGCATCATAATCGATAACATCCTGCAGGCTTAAAGAAACGTAATGTTCTTTTACATTTTCGTTATAGTATAAAGTTGCAAAAGCCCAAACTGCTCCACCAGATAAGTATATTTTATCTTTTTTTACCAAAGGAGGATTTTTGTCCAGCATTTCCTGAACTTTTTTGCGCAGAATCGAGTTAAAATCAAAAGATTTTTCCTGATAAGTTGACATATCATTTGCCTGAGACGGATTTACAACTGTTTTCTTTACGGCATCAGTAAGAGTCATTGTACCGAAATCAAGCTCAAGAGGTATAAACTCTAATTTATTGTCTTCAAGTTCATCAATATAACCGCCTTTAGTAGTTTGTGCACCAATATCAAGTAAGAAAGCATTAGCATAATCAACCGGAGGCATAGCACCTTTTACCAGTGTTTTAGCTTCTGTGTTTACATTAAGGATTTCAAGATCTTTATTTGTAAGAGTTGTAATTTTATTTTTTAAAACATCAACGTTGCGTGCAGATGAAAAAACTGGAGCGGCTACGATAAAGATGTTCTCCTCAAGAATTTTGTGTTCGGCTCTTATTTTATTCAATTGATCAGTAACAATTACAGTAGTTCTGTCAATATCTTCCTGAGTCAATTCGCCGTTAGCAGCAATATGATCTGCAAAAGGAATTCTTTCTGTCCAGAACGAAAGAATTTTATAATCAGCTTTTCTGATGTTGTTTACATCCAGAACAGAGACTTTGATAGCTCTGCGTCCAATTTCAATTCCGGCATAAAGGCTTTTTTGAGAAAATGAATTGGTGGAAAAAAATAAACTTAAAAAGGTAAAAATTAAAATAAGGGGGTTGTGTTTTTTTAGCATTGTGTCGTTAAATTATTCTTTTTAATGAAAAAATGAGAGATTTTCGCTTGTTGTAATTGTGATTTTTGCGAATAATACTGCTGCGGATTTTGCTGCAAATTTATAAAAAACATATTCTAATTAGAAAGTAAAGCGACTAAGAAAATAGTATTTAATGCTATAAGTAGGTTTTTGACTGGTTAACCTTACAAAAGTGATTTTAAGAAAATAAAAAAAGCTCCAGATTTCTCTGAAGCTTTTCTCTGATAAGTAGTCCGTGGGGGAATCGAACCCCCCTTACCAGGATGAAAACCTGGCGTCCTAACCGATAGACGAACGGACCTGCTTTTCTAATGCGGGTGCAAAAGTGCAATTATTTTTGGAATGTGCAAAAAGAATTTTTAAAAATTTTTGTGGTTGTTTTTAAGAAGTTAAAAATTAATGGTTTATAAATAAAAAATATTTCAGTATGGTTAAAAAAACTTCAGATATTTCTTAAAAGCTTTAATTTGTTAAGGAGAAAATAGAGTCTCAATTCTTAATTTTTTATTAGACTATGCAGTAGGGAAGTAGGTCGTAAGGAGATTTAAGGTTGTTTGATAAATCGTTTTTCGTCTCACTTTTGCCAATAACCAGGCTAAAAAACTCATGATTAAAATATCTTTAGGACCGTTTTGAGAAGTAATTATAAAATCTTCTATTGCTTTTTGAAATTTTTGTGTTTGTATAATTTCAGGTTTCATGGCATATTGTTCTACAAATAAAAGATATTGAACAACACGTTCTTCATTTACCGTCAAAAGGTATTTTTTATATCGTCGTTTAAAACTTTTTATTCGGGAGATAGCCAGTTCGATGTTTTCTTGTTCTACATGTAAAAGGATTTCGACAAGACACTTTTTGATAGTCCAGTCCATACCCATTTTTTTTTCATACCAATTGTCGGTATGGTTTAATTTTGCCATTTCTTTTATAGAATTGCGACCGGAATTTTGCTGTAAATAAAAAACGATCAGCATAAGACGAATATCGTTACTATCATTAGGATCTGCTTTTTTGTTTGAAGAAAGAGCTTTCTCTGCAATTTCTATTGCTTTTTGAGCATTACCAAGATAATTTTCATTGAAGGCTAATAATAAAAAATATCGAAGACAAAAACGTTCATAATACTTTCCTGATTGTTTCTGAAGCTCTGAAAACATTAAATTAAGATAGTGCAAAGATTTTGTAAACTGACCATTTCGAAAATAAAAGTTAGCAATAAAGTATAAGATGTATATATGATAGTATAAATGTCTATCAATCAAATCGTTTTTTTTACTAATAAATCGATAGCTTTTAATGACAAAAGGCTGAATAAGTGAGAAATTGTTGTTTATAGAAGCATATTCGTTTGCAATAAACAGAATTTGATATAGAGATTTAAAAGTTAATCCTTCTTTTAAAGATATTCCATGTGTTTCAATTGTATTTTTTATAAGTGCCTGAAAATCTACTATCCGGCTTTCGTGATAAATAGCAGCAAGTTCGCGACGCAAAACTGCATAACCTAAATTAAGCTGTTGCTCATATTCAAGCTGTTTTTTATTGGCTTTAAATTTCTCTATTATTTTTTCGATTGGTTCTGATAAATTAAAATGGGCAAATTGTATCTGGGTCAGATAGATTTCATTAAGAAGACTAAAGTGCTCAATATTTAATGCGGTTTCTTCTGCTTTCGCAAGACATTTAAAAGCTGTTTTTATCAATTTATGTTCAAAAAATAAACGACTTACAACTATAAGGCGAAGAATTGTGTTTTCTTGTGAGGTATCATTTTCAAAACTTCGATTTGCCATGAAATCAATCATATTGTCATAAAGTCTTTTCCTGAGAGCATGATAGGCATCAGAACTTTTTTTATCCTTTGAAATATATTTTTTAATTTTTATATCATCAGTTTTTAAAGAATTAAATAATTCTATATTACCTGTATCTTTGCGCTTATTTTTTTTTGAAAGATATTGTGTAAATGCCTTTTTTTCTGATTCATTCATCATGTTTGATATTTCCTGTAAAGCATTCATAAGTTAGGGTTTTATGAGGGTAAAAATAATTAATTAAAAATTTATATCGTCAGTTTTTTAAATAAATTGATTTTCACAACTCCTGTTTGATTCTGACATTTGCTTCATAATTATAAAAAACATAAAAAATATGGAACCGCTAAAATCAAATGAATTAAACAACAATTCAGAATTAAAAAATGCAAGATTAAATAATGGATCAAGTCCATTAAAACCAAGTGCTGCTTTCGTAGGAGCATCCTGGATGACATTACTTATAGGTATGACCTCGTATTGTATTGGTCTTTATAATTCAGCTATGGCTTACAATGAAAAAGGATACTATTTTACGATTCTCCTTTTTGGTCTTTTCTCTGTAATATCAGTACAAAAAAGTGTAAGAGACAGACTTGAAGGCATACCCGTAACCGATTTATATTACAGTATAAGCTGGTTTAGTACCATAGCCTCGATAGTATTATTAATAATTGGACTTTGGAACGCCAGTTTATTACTAAGTGAAAGAGGATTTTTCGGAATGTCGTTTGTATTAGGATTGTTTTCTGCTCTTGCTGTACAAAAAAACACCCGAGATCTTAAACAATTTGAATCGACTAACATATAGTATTTAGCGGGCCTCATTACTGTCACACAATTGTGCAGTTTTGAGGTTTTCTAATTTTAAAATAGATAGATATGAATTTTAGATACAAATCGGTTATTTATATTGTTGGCGTAGTGTTGCTAATAATTAGCATCTTAAATAAAATTTGGTGGATATACATGTGCACGAAATACACTGAATTTGAAGAAACCAAAACAGCTTATCTTAGTTTATTTCCTAAGTTTATTGCTAATGCTTTTTTCTTAACTAGTATGGATATAATTGCATCAGGAATAGCAGTAATTATCTTTTTGAAATTTAAAAATGCAGGATATTTAAAAAGTACATCTAAAGTTTTAATGATAATTTCTTCAATTCTTTGCGGATGGAGTATTTTCTCATTGATGTAATTGATACGTTTCATTCAACGTTCTTTTATTGTGAGCGTAAACAGAATTTGAATAAAACAAAAGTATGAACTTTATTTACCTATAGCATACATGATTCCACCAAGCAAATGCTGTGCAAAAAGAGGATCACTATAACTTTCAGGACTGTGTCCTAAAGCAGTATAAAATGCTCTGCCGCCATCATATTCGTGATACCACGCCAAAGGATGATTATCGCCGTGTTTACCACCTTTATATGAAGATTCATCAATTTTTATAAGCACATTTACGTCTGGATTTAAATATTTGAAATTATACCATTCGTCTTTTCGTTCCCAAATTTCCGGAAGATGTTTTGTAGATGGATGTTCGTGATTCACAACAATGAGTTTAGCATTTTGCGGTTCAGGATGTCCTTCGAAAATTCCGCCAATCATTTGTGTATACCAAGACCAGTCTGGTTCGCAGTTTGTAGCCGAATGTATACCTACAAAACCATTTCCTTTTTCTATAAATTTTTGCAAAGCCAACTTTTGATTTTCGCCTAAAACATGACCTGAGGCGCTTAAAAATATAACGGCTTGGTATTGCTTTAAGTTTTTAGGATTAATTGCCAGAGAGTCTTCGGTAGCATCTACCGTAAAATGATTTTCCTGTCCCAGTTTTTTTATCGCTGCGATTCCGGCAGGAATACTTTCATGTCTGAAACCGTTAGTTTTAGAAAAAACAAGCACTTTTTTGATTTTGTCAGCAGTGGTTGGTTCTGTATTTTTTAAGTGGAAAGAAACTAAAAAATAACTTATCAGTATAACAAAGCTGAATAAAAATGATTTTTTTATTGAAAACAGGTGGTTCATTTTTGGAGAATTTTATTTTGGGAAGATAGAGAAAAAATGTTTTGTGATGGTTGTATTTTGTATGTTGAAAAATTCTGTGTATGTTTCGCCCTGAAAAAATAAAAATTGTGGCACCAGCGGGACTCGCACACCAACAGGGGAAAAGTAATCCTTATCTAAATTACTACCTTCATTGTCTCAACGAATATATTTAGAAAATAAAAAAGAAAACCAATTTCCTGATTCTCTTTGTTATAGCGTGAACAGAACTCGAACCTGTGTCCGCCGCTGCGGATATGAACCCAACGAGTTAAATGTTAAGAATTAGATTTTTAATAAACTCTCTTCAATTCCTGTTTTTAGATATTTTTCTCTTTTCATAGCATTAAATTTTGAATTAAAAAATCGACAAGAATAATTTACCTAAAGAATTATCAATATATTTGGTTAAAGTAAATTATGACGCATGTCATTCTTATCAATTAAAAGTGGGTGGTTTTGTGTGATTTTGTCATATATAAGTTAACAAATTCCCAACAAATTAAATCAATTGCAATGTACTCAACTAAGATATTTTCTGGTTTATGTTTTTTTATCGGCCTCATACTTTTTGCAGTTGGTATTTATATGAATTTAAATAATATTTTGTCAACAGGTCAGCCTTACAAAACTCGTTTAGGAACTAATATGAATGCGGAATCAATTGATGGTAATGGGGCTTTGTTTTTTGGAATACTCATTTTAATTGTATCGTTAATCAGTAATCGAATTTATATTTCCCAAAAGAAAGATAGAAACAAAAGGTTAAAAGAAGAGAATTATTAATTAACAAATAGTGACAGTTAAAAAATACTGCAACTGATTTAGATAATTGCTTTGAAGGGAAGTTGTTTTTGTATTTTGAATGATTTGTCAAATACGAATTATAATGCTATCAGCAAAACAGAAACCATAAACAAAAAAGCTCCAGATTTCTCTGAAGCTTTGTCTTAGTAGCGGGAACAGGACTCGAACCTGTGACCTTCGGGTTATGAGCCCGACGAGCTGCCTACTGCTCTATCCCGCGATGTTTCGGGTGCAAAGATACGCCGATTTTTGAGAATTCCAACGAAAATTTAAAAAAAAGTTTTATTTTCCGTATTAACTTGATATGACTACCTTTGCAAAATAAATATTACGCAAATGTCACATAAAGCAGGTTTTGTAAACATCATCGGAAATCCAAATGTTGGAAAATCGACACTAATGAACGCCTTTGTTGGAGAAAGGTTATCAATCATCACTTCAAAAGCGCAAACAACACGTCATAGAATCTTAGGAATCGTAAATGGCGAAGATTTTCAACTGGTACTTTCAGATACTCCCGGAATTATTAAACCGGCCTACGAAATGCAGGAATCGATGATGAACTTCGTAAAATCGGCTTTTGAAGATGCTGATATTTTAATCTACATGGTCGAAATAGGAGAGCAGAACTTAAAAGATGAAGATTTCTTTAAAAAAATCTTTTATGCCAAAATTCCCGTTCTGTTATTACTAAACAAAATCGACAATTCAAATCAGGAACAATTAGAAGAACAGGTTGCTTTTTGGAAGGAAAAAGTGCCAAATGCAGAAATTTTCCCAATTTCGGCACTTCAAAATTTTAATGTTCCGGAAGTTTTTGACAGAATTATCCAATTACTTCCAGAATCTCCGGCTTATTATCCTAAAGATCAGTTAACAGACAAACCTGAACGTTTCTTTGTAAACGAAACCATTCGTGAAAAAATCCTTTTAAATTACGCCAAAGAAATTCCATATGCAGTAGAAATCGTAACAGAAGAATTCCTTGAAGACGATAATATTATCAGAATTCGTTCTGTAATTATGGTAGAACGCGATACTCAAAAAGGAATTATCATCGGACATAAAGGCGCTGCTCTTAAAAAAGTAGGAACCGATGCACGTGCCGATTTAGAGAAATTCTTCGGAAAACAAATTCATATTGAACTGTATGTAAAAGTGAATAAAAACTGGAGAAGCAATGCTAATATGCTGAAACGATTTGGTTATAATCAATAGTTTATAAATGTTTCAAGTTTCAGGTTTCAAGTTGAACTCCAGAGCCTAAAACTTGACACTTTAAACCTGAAATTTGAAACAAAAATAGAGGTACTTAGAAACGTAGCATCTTAGCAACTTTTTTTAACTACCTTTGCAAAAAATTTAAATAAGGCATTTGGGTTACAAGTGATTAGATTTTTAGGAAGCTAAAAATCTGAAATCTAAACTCTAAAGTCTAAAATTCAAAAAAAATGAATAACATTGTTGCGATAGTAGGAAGACCTAATGTAGGGAAATCAACCCTTTTTAATAGGCTGATACAAAGAAGAGAAGCTATTGTAGATTCAGTATCTGGGGTTACCCGTGATAGAAACTATGGTAAAAGCGAGTGGAACGGAAAAGAGTTTTCTGTCATTGATACCGGAGGATACGTTCGCGGATCTGATGACGTATTTGAAGGTGAAATTCGTAAACAAGTAGAACTTGCTATCGACGAAGCCGATGTTATTATTTTTGTTGTAGATGTTGAAGAAGGTATTACACCAATGGATGAAACGGTTGCAAAATTACTTCGTAAAGTAACAAAACCAGTTTTATTGGCTGTAAATAAGGTAGATAACGCAATGCGCGAAAAAGATGCTGTGGAGTTTTATAATCTTGGTTTAGGAGATTATTATACTTTCGCGAGTATTTCTGGAAGCGGAACAGGAGATTTATTAGACGCTTTAATTGAAGCATTTCCTGAAAAACCAGAACCAGTACAAGTTGCAGAAGAATTACCACGTTTTGCGGTTGTAGGTCGTCCGAATGCTGGAAAATCTAGTTTTATCAACGCATTAATTGGACAGGATCGTTATATTGTAACCGATATTGCAGGAACAACTCGTGATGCGATCGATACAAAATTTGATCGTTTTGGGTTTGAATTTAATTTGGTTGATACTGCCGGAATTCGTCGTAAAGCAAAAGTTAAAGAAGATTTAGAATTTTACTCTGTAATGCGTTCTGTAAGAGCAATTGAGCATGCAGATGTTTGTATATTGGTAATCGATGCTACTCGTGGTTTTGAAGGTCAGGATCAGAGTATTTTCTGGCTTGCTGAGAAAAACCGTAAAGGGGTTGTAATCTTGGTAAACAAATGGGATTTGGTAGAAAAAGATACTATGTCAAGCCGCGATTACGAAGAAAAAATCCGTAAAGAATTAATGCCATTTACAGATGTGCCAATTTTATTCGTTTCGGCTTTAACTAAGCAGCGTTTATTAAAAGCATTAGAAGCAACTGTTCAGGTTTTTGAAAACAGAAAACAAAGAATTCCAACTTCAAAATTCAACGAATATATGTTGAAAGTTATTGAAGCTTATCCGCCGCCGGCGACAAAAGGAAAATATGTAAAAATTAAATATTGCATGCAATTGCCAACGCAGACCCCTCAGTTTGTATTTTTTGCCAATATGCCGCAATACGTTAAAGAACCATATAAAAGATATCTGGAAAATAAAATTCGTGACAATTGGGATTTCGCAGGAGTTCCAATTGATATTTATATCAGAGAAAAATAAAAAGAAAGCCCTCATTTTTGAGGGCTTTCTTTTTATTCGATGTTTAAATGGCATATTATCTGGATAAATGTTAAAAACACAATTAAACCTTTTTGGTTTTTTGCAGTCTAACTACCTAACTAACCAAATATTTATGACCAGAATTTATTCATTTTTATCATTTTTCTTCCTTTTCGTCTTTGCTGCCAGTGCACAAAATGATATTACTTTAAAAGGCACTATTTTAGATGTCAATACCCAGTTGCCACTGGAAATGGCAACAGTTTATTTTACTACTATAAAAGATTCTACCGTTATCGAATATGCCACTACAGACAAAAACGGTGCTTTTAGAATGGATATCAAAAAATATGAAAAATCTGTTTTTTTGAAGGTGAGTTATATGGGATATCAAACCTATTTTGAGGAATATAAAGGACTTACAGAAAGCAAAGATTTTGGTAAAATTTACATGCTGGAGAATGTAAATGCCTTAAACGATGTTGTTATTAAAACGGAAGCTGCACCAATAACGATTAAAAAGGATACGTTAGAATTTAATGCCGCTTCTTATAAAGTCCGCCCGGATTCAAACGTCGAAACTTTATTAAAACAATTACCGGGATTTGATGTCGACAATGATGGAAAAATTACTGTAAATGGTCGAGAAGTCAATCAGGTTTTGGTAAACGGAAAAACGTTTTTTGACAAAGACGGAGCAATTGCCATCAAAAATTTACCGGCAGATATTATTAAAAAAGTTCAGGTTTCTGATTTTAAAACCAAGAAAGAAGAATTGGCCAAACAAGAATCGACATCAGATTTTTCGAGCATTAATATTACTATTGATGAAAAGAAAAACAAAGGTTATTTTGGTAAAGTAATGGGCGGTTACGGAACTGATGACCGCTATGAAGCCAATGTTAACCTAAATTACTTTAATAATAAACAGAAAATTAGCCTGCTGGCTTCTTCAAATAATATCAATTCGACCGGATTTTCTATGGATGACGTTTTTGATAATATGGGAGGCGGTAGAAACAGCAGCGGAAGAGGAGGAAATTCGAATTCTGGAGGAAGCGGAAAAGGAATAACACAATCCAATTTAGTCGGAGTTAACTATTCTGATGATTGGACTAAAGACCTGCTGGCTATGGGAAGTTATAATTTTTCGAATACAATTAATAATAACGACAGCAAATCAAATCAGCTTAGTTTCCTGCCAACGGGAAATATTATTACTCAGGCAGAATCTAAAACGAGAAATGAAAGTACAGGAAACAATGTCAATTTTGAATTAGAATACAAAATTGATCCGAGTATGAGAATTGTGATTGCGCCAAAGTTAAACCAGTCCAGAACAAACAGTAATTCGACTTCAAATAGTTTTTCTGAAGATGAAAACGGAAATGCTTTAAACGAAAGTAATTCTAAATCGTATGCTGAAAGTGATAATCTGAATTTTGGAAACACAATCAACTTCAATAAAACATTTGAAAAGAAATCCCGAAATTTAAGTTTTGTTTTTACCAATAATAACACAAATAGCGATTCGAATGGTTTGAATCTGTCTGAAACTATTTTCTATCAGGGCAATCAGCCAAATGACGAAAGAAATCAAACTACAAAAAAGAGAAATAGTAGTGATGCTTATTCGGCAGATATCGAATATACCGAACCCATTACAGATTCTTTAAGAGTAAGATTTGGATCTGATTTTGATTGGAATACAACAATAAATGACGAAAAGACTTTTAATTTTGATCCCGCTACACAGGAATATAGCGATTTGAATTTGGCTTTGAGTAATTACACAAGTTCAGTTCAAAATTCGGTTACACCAAAAGTTGGGATTACGCTTCAAAAAAATAAATTTACATTAAATCTAGACAGCCGGACTTCGATTGTAAATTTTGATAATCATTCATTATACTTAAATAATGCGACAGATTTAAGTAAAAAATACGTATTGCCTTTTGCGACTGCTATATTGAGATATAAATTCAACCGTTCTAAAAATTTATCTTTTAAATATGATTATTCAAATGCACTGCCATCTGCAGCGCAGTTAATGCCAGTTGTAAACCTGAATAATCCGTTGAATACAATTGTGGGAAATCCGGATTTACATCCGGTTGAAAAAAACAGCATTAATTTCAATTTTAAAAATTACGATTTTCGTTCGCGTTCCGGTTATAGTGTGTATTTAAAAGGAGATTATTATGATAATGATATTGTTTCGACTTCAATTTATGATGAAAACGGAAAAAGAACTACAACTTATGTCAATATTTCCGGAGTTTATAATGCTTCTGTTGGTGCAAACTGGAACCAATCTGTAAAATCCGGTGCACATACTTTACGATATGGATTAGGATTAAATGCCGGTTATTCTTTTGATAAAGGATTTACAAATGGAGTTTTATATAATGCAAAATCAACTTCAATTACGCCAAAAGTTTATTTGTCTTATGATTATGGAGAAATATTAACTATTGCGCCATCTTATAATTTATCATACAATCAGTCTAAATACGAAAATTATTCAAGAGATGCCACTTCAAATGTGGTTCACCGAATTAATTTACAGACTACAACTTATTGGCCGGAAAATTTAATTTTCGGAAATGATTTTGGATATATTTATAATTCTAATAGATCGGGTGATTTTAAAAAAGATTTTTACTTATGGAATACTAGTATATCCTATGGATTTTTAGATAAAAAGCTTTACGCAAAAGTTAAAGTGTATGATGTTTTAAACCAAAATTTAAGTGCCACTAGAACCATTTCCGCAACGGCTATTCGCGATGAAGAAAACACAGTTTTAAGACGTTATGTAATGTTTTCTGTAGCTTATAAAATCGGAAACTTTACAGGATCTGAAAAAGGAGGGAAGAGAAGGCCGAGAGAATAGTTTTTTTAAGGTTCAGAGGGGCAAAGGGACAAAGAGACAAAGGTTCAAAGAAATAGAAAAAAACCTCGATCAAATTTTTAATTTGATCGAGGTTTTTTTCTAAAATCTAAAATCTAAAATCTAAAATCTAAAATCTAAAATCTAAAATCTAAAATCTAAAATCTAAAATCTAAAATCTAAAATCTAAAATCTAAAATC
>NZ_FQWC01000006.1 GCF_900129555.1 Flavobacterium defluvii | reverse complement strand
TGGTTTTCAGAGAGAATATTGCCCAGGTTATCTTTTACGGTTTCCAGTCTTCCGAAACTGTCATAAGTATAAGTGGTGATAAACCCTTTAGGATCAGTTATGGTACTGACCCCGATAAGCGGTTTATAGGTGTAGGTGGTTACCATGGCATTAGGCAGTGCAGTTCTTAATGCATTTAATGCTGCGATTAAATTAGCTTCTCTTTCTATTTCTGTTCCTGCAGTTATATCTGATTTTGTTTGTAAATTGGATACATAACCTGATAAATCACTATATAAGGCATTTTCTATTTTGGCAATAGGCTGGGTCTGTCCGTATCCCCAGATAATCGAAATAGGACTACCGTTTTCGGGAGTGTATTGTAAAATATTCCCTTTATCATCATATTGATCAAAGATGATTTTTTTATCTGTACTAATATTAATATTGCCTGTTCCTTTGTTTGCATAAATATATTTTGGCAGTAATAAATTATTTGTTGAGACATTTTTTTCGTAGCTGGTTTTTTGTTCAGACAATTTTACTAAATTCTTGAAATTTTGAGTAACCAGCGGAGTTCCAATAATATTGGCAGCTTTCAAATCTTTTGCAAATGGTTCGCTTACCATTTCTGGATCTTGAGGATAGAAGTATTTGGTTTCAAAAGTTTCTTGATTTGAATTTACGTTTTTTCTGCTGTTAATTTGTCCTTCTAAATTATAATCATAAACTATAGTCTGTGTTAATGAATCTTTATAATAGTTTGTGTGTTTTTCATCTCTTAATACATAGTTTTTAGGTTGGTATTTATAAGGAAAGATTTGAAAATCAATTAGAGGCCTTGGGTATATTGGTGCACATCCACTACCGGAGATTCCTCCAGGACCGCTTATGTTGACTCTTCGTTCTCTAACAATCTTGCAATTTAAAAAATATAAAAATTTTGTATTGTTAGGTATTGGAGAAACTTTATAGTTATTATTTTCACTTTTTATTTTGTTATTTTGATTATTTTTTATCTCCTTTAATGTTAATAAACCTGTTTCATATTGAGATTCTAAATCGTATATTGAATTTGCTATGCGACTGTTTCCTGAATAATTGAAAATTGTTTTTCCATTACTTACTAATTTATCTTTATCCTTACCGAAATCTGTTTTCTCAACTCTCTTATATAAAACAGGACTTCCTCTAAAATTAGATAATGGATAAATACTGGTGTAATTGTAAAAATCACGCCTAACATATACTTTTGGAGTACAATCATTGTCTTGGATATGATACCCTGAATAAAATTGTGGACTTTGCAACAGTATTCCTGTACTTTTGCCCTCTTGAGAGTAATTATATACAGTTGTAATGCATTCGCCATTAAAATCACAATTTTTAATTTGTTTTACCCTTATACCCCCAACTGTTTGGTTAAAATATTTATCCGTTTTCTTTAAAGTGATCGTTAATCCAGCAGATGCTCCCATAACAGAAAAAGCTTTTATTCGATATGTTCCAGGAGTTCTGAGATATAATTCCTTAGTATCACTAATAATTAAACTTGAAGGAATCCATCTCTGTTCCCAAAGCCAGGTTAGCTTTTTATTAAAAATTAAATTTGAATCCTGATAGATAGATATTTCATTTCCATCTCTATCCATCATAGGTGCATATTGTGTATGATTTGTGAAATTATAACTTAATTTCACAGTTGATGATACATCTATTGAAAATGTTTCTTCATCAATATTTAAGTTATCTCGAGCCATTGTTCCTGCATTTACATAAGAAGTAACTGTACCATCAGAATCGTAAGGAAAATTGTACTCAGATCTTTCCATATAAACATTATTAGGCTCATATTCTATAAGAGAGTATCCTTTTGTTTGATATGTAATTTTCTTTAATGCCCCAATTTTTGTACTATCGAAATCAGGTTTAATTTCTGGATTATCCTGAGGAGTGGTTATTCCTGTTTTTGCTGGTGTACCTTTTGCATTATAATACCCCCACAAGTCTTTTTTAGCATAATCTTTTTCAGGAACTGTTACAGGATATGGAATACTCATGTCATATTCCATTTCATTTGTAATAACCCCGTTGTATTTTACGTTCAATAAATTAGTTCTTTTGCCTACCCATGGAGAATAAGTGAAATCGTAGTTTCTAACTGTTTTTTTGCTATTGTCTTTAACCGTTAAATTGCTTATAACTGCAATACTGAGATCTGTAGGGTTGTTATTGAACTGTAATTCAATGGTATAGTTGTTTGTTGTGATTTTTTTTAATTTACTTGTGAATGTACCTGAAAAAGTTTTATTTTTAATAATTTCAGAATTTTGTATAGTATATTCTGTGCTAAATTGTACCAAAGTTTCGTTTATTTGTATGTCGTTATAAATCTTGCTATCATTTTCATATTCAAATAAAATTTTATTAGTAGTGGTAGGGAAATTTATCTCTGTTAATAAAAAAGAAGATATATAATCGTATGAATCAAGCCCGCTAGATTTTGTAACATCTAACGGAATATTGAAAATATAATTAACTCCTTGACTGTCTGTAATAGTAAACCCAGTATGAGAGTATCCAGATACTTTGTACTTTTCATTGTTTAAAAAAATTGCATTATTATCTTTATCAAGATAGAAGCTACAATTAAGATTTCCTGCATTAACAATATATTTATCAGGCTCTCCATCAAAAACACCATTGCTAATATTTGCTAAGTAATTAGTAATTCTAGTTAATCCACTTGGAGAAACAGGATCATCATAGGGTGGCAATTTGTTTATATAATTATAAACCCATTCTTTTTGGTATTCTCTATGTGTATCATCTAAGCCATTTATAGAATGAAGTATTGATCCTCCAATATTAAAAGTCCATCCAACACCAGCATAACCAGGTACTTCATCTAAAATTAATCCTGAATAATTATAAGACAAATTAATAGGCATGGAAAAATTACCTTCTTTTATCTCAAATATAGGAATGTTGTAATTCATTCTCCCCGTAGCAATATCAATAGGGATTTCACCAACTTTAGCCATAGCTGCAACTTGCGGAGGGGCCACTGTAATATTTGGAATAAAATTGTTATTGGCGCTATTTTCTTCTGACTGAGCGGTTAATTGAAAAGAATTTAAAAACAAAAAAAAGATTAAAACCCTAGAATTTTTAATATTGTGATTTTTTACATATATAATTTCAAAAATTTTAAAAAAGAATAAATTTAAATTTCGCATTAGATTAGTATTAATTATTTATATACAGATGCAATATTAGTAAAATATTTCTTTCATTTTATATAAAAATTAACAAAATATTTCCTTAAAAATATTTTAATTTTTTTCACAATAAAAAAGATATATTTGTAAAAATTTATTACAATTTATTTTGAAGAAAAATCTATTTAAAAAACTGCCATCATTCAATCTTCAGGAAATGTTGATTGTACTTGCCATAATTGGAATTTTGCTTTTAATCGCTTTGCCAAACCTAATGCCGCTGATTACAAAAGCGAAAAGTGTAGAAGCTCAAGTACAGCTTAAAGCAATTTATAATGCTGAAAAACAGTATTATTTTATGTATTCAAAATACAGTCCTAATTTTACAGAAATAGATTTTGAAGCTCCAAAAACGACTAAAGAAAACGGGAGTGCTAATTATGTATACGAGATTGTACAATCGACTAATAATGAGTTCAAAGTAAAGGCTACAGCAATTACTGATTTTAATGGAAATGGAGTTTTTAATGTTTGGGAAATTGATCAGAATGGTGTTCCAAAGCAAATCATAAATGATTAATGTGGTATTTGAAATTAATTTTATTATTAGTATTTGCTCTTGTATTATATCAGGATTTTAAAAGCCGTTTAGTTTACTGGTTTTTATATCCGATAATTGGAATTTTGGCTTTTGCAATTCAGCTGTATAATCTTCCTTTATTTATAGCTTTCACAAATCTGGGAATTAATTTATTGTTTATCAGCCTCATTTTGGGTGCTAGTGCTTTATACATAAAATTCAGGAAATTAGATTTTAAAAATGCAATTGGGATAGGGGATGTTTTGTTCTTTATTTTCATATCGGGTACTTTTTCAACTGTTTCATTTTTAGTTTTATTAGTTTTTTCACTGGTATTTTCATTGATTTTACATTTAGTTTTATATTCTCAAAAAGAACAAATAACGGTGCCTTTAGCGGGTTATATGTCACTTTTTTTTGGGGTTGTGTATGCCGTTTCATTTTATTGGGATAATTCATTTTTATACGTTTATTAAATGGAAAATTTTGATATCCCGATTGAGTTTCAACAGCTTGTAAAATCAGAACAGGCATATTATTATCGAATCGTTCCTATAGGTAAAAATCAGCAGACTGTATTATTAAAAACAGATGCTGCTGACATTGCAAGTCTGCAAAATGAATTGAGTATTTTACTAAGCTTTCAGGTTCAGTTAGAAACAGATTCTACAGATAATATAAACCGATATTTAAGTACGAATTACAGAAAAACAGCCAATAGCGTTTCAGAGATTCATTATACGTCAGATTTCTTAGAAAAAATTGTTTTAAATGCTAAAGAAATAGGAAGTAGTGATATCCATTTTGAACCTTATGAAAAAAATGCAAGAGTTCGTTTTCGTTTGGATGGTAAACTGAAAGAACAATTTCATATTTCTGTAGAGGAATATCCCGTTATTGTAAATAAGATAAAAATTCGTGCGCAGCTGGATATTTCTGAAAAAAGACTTCCACAGGACGGGCGTATTACTATGGTAACAGATTATCAGGATTTTGATGTCCGTGTTTCTGTTTTACCAACTCTTCATGGTGAAAAAGTAGTATTGCGTATTTTAAGTAAAGATACCAGTCATATTGATATTAATTCTCTTGGTTTTACAAAGAAAGAATTATCTGTTTATGAGGAAAATATAAAGCGCCCAAATGGAATTGTACTTATTTCCGGACCGACAGGTTCTGGAAAGACAACCACTTTATATGCCACTTTAAAGAAGTTGAATGTTCCAAATACCAATATCTTAACGGTTGAAGATCCGATTGAATATACGCTTGAAGGAATTAATCAGGTTCAGTTAAAAGAAAATATTGGGCTTGATTTTGCTGCTACTTTAAGAACTTTTTTAAGGCAGGATCCCGATATTATTATGGTAGGGGAAATTCGTGATGTTAATACAGCAAATATGGCTATTCGTGCTGCATTAACTGGGCATCTTGTTTTGTCTACTATACATACAAACTCGGCGTGGGCAACTGTATCGAGATTGATAGATATGGGAGTTCCATCATTTTTAATTGCCAGCACTTTAAATATGAGTGTTGCACAGCGTTTGGTTCGTAAATTATGTAATTCCTGTAAAACTGAACAGCCAATTTCTGCTGAAATTTTTCCGGGAGATTTTGAAATTCCAGATGACATAAAATCTCATCATATAGCAATAGGCTGTGAACATTGTTATCATACAGGTTATTCTGGAAGAAAAGCTATTTACGAAATTCTGCCAATTGGAGGGGAATTATCAAATTTGATTAAAAATAATCAATTAGATATTCACGAGTATTTAGAAGAAAAAGACATTTTTACACTAAAACGTAATGCATTATTATTAATAAAAGAAGGAATCACTTCTGTCGATGAAGTTTTTTCGCTACTCTTGTAAAATAAAAAAAATAAAATTCTTACAATAAATAAGATTCATGAAAAAAATAATTACCCTGTTATTATTGTTGGTTATTCAGGTTTCATTTTCGCAAGAAAACAGGATATTACAGCTTAAAAATAATATAGAAGCTATTTCTGCAGATGCTCCGGGACTTAATGAAAAAGTAAATGTTAATATTAAAGAAGCCTCTTTATCAAGCTTTTTATTGGCAGTTTCCCAAATTCACAAATTAAATTTTAGTGTAGCAACAAATTTAAATCAGATCAATATAGTAAATAATTTTTCGGACGTAACGGTTGGAGATCTGCTTATTTTTTTATGCAAAGAATACAATCTTACTATCGATTTTACAGGGAATATATTAGCTATAAAACAATATGAAAAACCTGCTGAAATTCAAAAAATAAAAGACATTGATGTTACTTATGATTACGCAAATAATTTGCTTTCCCTAAATCTGAAAGATGACAAATTATATGATGTTTTCAGAAAAATAATGGATGTAAGTGGTAAAAATCTCGTTTTTGCGCCTGGTCTCGAAAATCAATTATTGACAGCTTACATTAAAAGTATGCCGTTTGATGCAGCATTAAATAAATTAGCTTTTGCTAATAATTTAAGCGTTAATAAATCTAGAGATAACTTCTATATTTTTGATAAATTAGAAGGTAATTTCGTTGTAGAAGGTACAGGAAATCAAAACGGTGAAGTAAGACAGAACAGACCACAGCGTCCAAGAAAATCTAATTTTTTCTTTACGGTTGTTGATGCCGATAAAAAACTGTTAAACGTAGATTTTGAAAATACTCCTATTTCTAGTATTGTTTATGATATTGGTCACGAATTAGACATTGATATGTTTATATCTTCTCCTTTAGAAAATGCTGGTAATGGAACTGTTAAGGCTAAAAACATTACGTTTGACGAACTTTTGGTGAAGTTATTTGAAGTAAAAACAGATAATGGTTTTGCACAAACTACCAATAATCAGCCACAGCAGTACAATAGTTCTGGAATGTCAATGGCATCATCATCTTCGGGAGGAAGTTATACTTTTAAAAGAAGTGGATCTGTTTATTATTTTGGAACTAAAGATCAATTGGTGGTGAGAAACATTAAATCAATTCCATTAATGCATCGTTCTATTGAACTTTTAAGTGATCCATCAAAAGAGGGTAGAAGTGCCGGAAGATTAAATAACACAAATAGTTATTCAAATTATAATTCTTATGATAGCAGCGGCAGATCTACATCATCTTTAAACTCTAATTATTCTAATCAAAACAATAATAATAACAATTATTCCTCTTCAAGTTCAAGCAGCAGTGCCCCTTCAGAATCTATTTTGACTATAATTCCTGATGAAGTTAAAAAAGATTTAGATATTAAAATCGATAAAGAATTAAATAGCTTTTTAGTTAATGGTCCTGCAGCTAACATTGAGCGATTTGAATCTTTTATAAGTTACATTGATAAAGCAGTTCCTGTAATTTTAATAGAAGTAATGCTATTAGAAGTTAACCGAAGTGCGACTGTCGAAACGGGCATTCAGGCAGGAATTGGAGATAAACCTGTAACTACAAAAGGAACAGTTTTTCCTAATGCTGACATTAATTTAGGAGCAACAACCATTAATAAAATTATAGACGGTTTTAACGGATTTGGCTCTTTAAATATCGGGCAAGTGGTTCCAAATTTTTATTTGAGTCTAAAGGCCATGGAAACAAATGGAAATCTAAAAGTACGTTCGTCCCCAAGGTTATCAACCTTAAATGGTCATAAAGCTTATTTATCTATCGGAGAAACTACCTATTATGTTGTTACGAACCAAAATTATTATGGTTCACAAATTCCGCAAGCTTCAGAAGTTAAAAACTACCAGCCTATTGATGCTGAATTATCAGTAACAATTATGCCTTTAGTTTCTGGTAATGGGCAGATTACTATGGATATAAAAGTGATTCAATCTAGTTTTAATGGTCAAAAAGTAGATAAAGATGCGCCTCCGGGAATTAATTCGAGAGAGTTTACTTCCATTATCCGGGTTAAAGATCAGGATGTGGTAGTATTGGGTGGACTTGAGGAATCTGTAAAAAATGATTCAGGAACAGGCGTGCCTTTATTATCAAGAATTCCAGTCATTAAATGGCTTTTTAGTTCAAGAAAAAGAGAAGACTCAAAGAAAAAATTAAGTGTGTTGATTAAACCTACAGTTATTTATTAATGGCCAAATTTTCTTTAAATACTTTTTTGCTTGGTAAACAATACATTGGTGTTGAACATTTCACGTTAAACAATGAAGATAAGGTTTCGTTGCTTTTGGTGGAAAATAAAAAAGAAGGATTAGTAATTAGCAAAAAAGACAGGGTTGGTTATAATGGAAAAATAGCTGAAAAATGGGATGTTAAACTGCCTTTTTTTTTAATTATAAATTCAAATCAGGTTATTCAAAAGGAAGTTTTAGGAATTGAACCTTCAGATGAAAAACTATTGCATAAATCTTTTCCTAATACAAACTGGGATGAATTTTATTATGAAATCTGGAGATTAAAAACCAAATCGGTTATTGCGATTGCAAGGAAATCATACGTCAACACTTTAATTGAAGATTATGAAAATCAGAAAATAAACGTTGCCGGAATTAGTCTTGGAGTCTGTTCAATGGCAGATATAATTGATTATACTGATGATAACAAACTTTATACAAATCATCAAAGTGTCTCAAAGCAAGAAACACAAATTATATCTGCAAAAGTTCTGGAATCTGCAATAACGTACACAATTAACGATCTGCAAATTGAAAATAGGCAGCTGCTGGCTTTTTCTGGAATTTTACGTTTGATTTTAAATAATACACTCAATACAGGTTCAATCATTGCATACAGTGACGAGCTGTACGATAACTATAATCAAAAAACATTTTTCAATAAAGGGATCAAAATAATGGTAGGAGTTGTTTTAGGAATACTGCTTCTCAATTTTATGATCTTTACGCATTACTATAAATTAGCTCAGGAATCTTCGGAAATTTTATTAGTAAATAAATCTTCAATAGAAGATGTTGGTAAAATAAAGCAGAGAATTATCGTAAAAGAAACAAAAGTAAAAGATATAGAAGGAAGAATGACTTCTCAGAGTTCTTTAATTATAAATGAAATTGCTAATAAAGTTCCTGCATCTATTCTACTTACAGAATTAACTTTTAATCCTTTGGAAAAGAAGATTAAAGCAGATGAACCTATATTGACAAAAGATAAAATAATGGTAATTTCAGGAACTACAATTTCAAATCAGTCATTTACTAAGTGGGTAGAAGATATAGAACAGTTAAAGTTTGTTGACAAAGTTTTAATTACACATTTTGGTAAAAATGAAGATAATGAGACTACATTTTCTATTAATCTAACTTTGAAGTAAAATGAATTTGAACAAAAAAAATAAGCTTCTGGTAATTGGTTTTTTTGTAGTGCTTTATATATGCTATTCTTTTGCAATTTCAAATACGATTAATTATTACCGTGAATACAAAAATAAACAGCAAGAGATAGCTGAAGATAGTGATATGCCAAAACTTGTGGCTCAGCTGGTTCAAAAAGAAAAACAGCTGGATCAGATTTTATCAAATTATGATGTTAACATTTCAGAATCTTTTCAAAATGATTTATTAAAGCAATTGACCTCATACAGTGAGAACTATCATTTAAAAATTACTGATTTTAAGGAACCGCATATAATTTCACAGAAAGGATTTATCACAACCAGTTATAGTTTTTCACTTGAAGGATCATTTAACGGATGTCTTGCAGTTCTTAATAAAGTAGAAAATAATCCAATGCTGGGAAATATCAAACATTTGAATTTCTTAAAAAAAAGAAATTATAAAACCAATACAGACCAATTGTTTGTTGAAGTTATTATGCAGAAAAATAAAGGGATTTAATAAAAACTTACTACCAAAACAAAAATAAAATATGAAAAAGATTTTTTTAGTATTTGCTGCATTTGCTGCACAGATGAATTTTGCCCAGACTAATATATTTCCTCCTAGTGCAAATGTTGGAATTGGAACATTAACACCAGCCTCAAAATTAGATGTAATTGGAACCATAATAAGTTATGAACCAACTGCGCTAAGTACTACAAACAATTCTTTTCAATTGATTAATAGTGTAGCAGGAAATGTTGGTGATAATACTATAAGAAATAAAATATGGACTTTTAGAGATGGAACTTTAAATAATTGGTTTAATGCAAGACTTCATGATGGAATATCTGTAGATGATTCTTTTAAAACTCCGAATGTAGATACTAAAACCTGGTGGGAAAGAGACCCAAAAGATAATATTCAATCATGGGGGAATGATGCGGTAACTTATTTAACTATTAATCAAGGAAATGTTGGTATTGGTACCATTTCTCCTGTGAGTAAATTATCTGTCGCTGGATCTTTGACTTTAAATGGTGGTTTAACTAATGCACAACAAAGACCATCGATAAATGCCGGTATATTAACAAATGGTGAAATTAGAGGTTTAAGTAACTCATCGAATTTATCAGATGATGGTTTCTTAAGAATTTCAGCAGGTGGTGGCACAAATTCTAATACAAAATCTTTTATTGATTTATCAGGATATTCAACAATTCCAGATATGAATAGAAATATCGTATTTGGAACTTTTGGATTAGAACGTATGCGAGTTGATATCTATGGTAATGTAGGTATTGGTATAACAAATCCAACAAACAAATTAGACGTTAATGGAACAATTCATTCAAAAGAAGTAAAAGTTGATATGGTTGGCTGGTCTGATTTTGTATTTAAAAAAGATTATGATTTGCCAACTCTTGAAGAAGTTGAAAAGCATATTAAAGAAAAAGGGTATTTAGAAAATATCCCAAGCGAGAAAGAAGTTCTGAAAAATGGAATTAATCTTGGAGAGATGAATTCTAAACTTTTACAGAAAATTGAAGAATTGACTTTGTATGCGATTGAACAGCAAAAAAACACCGAAAAGTTAATGAAGATTATCGAAGAACAGAATAAGAGGTTAGAAGCACTGGAAAGTGCAAAATAACCCCTAAACAAGATAATAATAAGAGAAGCCGCTTCACACAAAGCGGCTTCTTTTATTTATAAGTATTTATAAGCAAGATTTAATATCTATGATTAGTTTTTGGTTGATTTCTGTTAATAGTTCAAATTCGTCGACAGGGAAAAGCTGGAGCAAAATTTCTAAAATTAAACTCACATCTATCGCAGAATTTTTATTCTTGTTTATAATATTAGCATTATGATCTATTGCTATAATGCATAATTTTAGCATGTTGTTAAGTACACATCCCAATTCATCATAATTAGTTAATTTGATTTGGGCAATATACATCTCGTTTTGATCATTTAAAGGCTTTAAAGTATTTAAATACCTTGATGCTAAATTTTTAAGTCCTTCTAAAAATTTTAATTTCTTTTTCCATTTTAATTCTTTGTGTTTAATTTCTACTTTTTTGGCGGGTATTTAATGGGATTAGAAGGATTTTTACTTTTTTTCTGGATTTGAATTTTTAAATTATACTTGTCCGAAAAATTGTATTTTTGTTTTATGTATGCAATTAAGTAAGACCGCTTATCGTAGCAAATCATTTTAAACCGTATAGTACGGCAGAAAGTATGTTTTTTACGAATTGCATTATTTTTTATTCCTAATTAGTACCTTTGAATTATGAGCACATTAACGAAACCAAACCATATAGGGCGAAAAATAAGCCGTATTCGTGAATTAAGAGATATGAAGCAGGAAGCTTTGGCACAGGCTTTAGGAACAAACCAGCAAGCAGTTTCTGCAATGGAAAACAGTGAAACTATCGACGATGATAAACTCAAAGAAGTGGCAAAAGCGCTTGGCGTAACTGTGGAAGCAATTAAAAACTTTTCGGAAGAAGGCGTGATAAATTATTTTAATACTATTTACGATAATGACTTTAGTAATAGTAATGGAGCTATTCAGTCAAATAATTGTTCATTCAATCCATTGGATAAAATGATGGAACTTGTAGATGAAAACAGAAAACTTTATGAGCGTTTGTTGGAGGCAGAGAAAGAGAAAAATGGGTATTTGGAGAGGTTGTTTGGGGAGAAGTAAATTTTTTGCACAATATATCATAACAAAAGCCACTCGATATAAAGTGGCTTTTTCTTTTGATTGTATGAACTAAATGCTTGTGCTAGCTAGAGTTTACACCAGCTAAGATTTTTTTTAATTTTTATAGATCTAGTGTCTATTTATAAAATATAACGGAATTATTTATTTGTTTTTTTGTAAGAAAAAATCAAAAGAAACACGCTTGCCTTTCATGAAAAATAAATAATCATCTTTTTTATAATATGATGGATTCATCTCAATGAGTTTGAGAATTTTTTTTACGTTACTATTCAACGATTTTAAAATACAAACTAAAATATCATTATCATCAATAAAAAGAACATAACAACATTCTTTAGTTTGTAGCGAAATGATTTTAATAAAATTTGTTGAATACTCATTTTTTAATTTCTTTAATAAAATTTCATATCCAAAGACTGTTTTATTATTTAGATTTTTTTGAGTTTCATATCTATCATTATATATACTTAATGTTTTAACCTTTGGCAAAATAATATAATTAGCTTCACAAATTATATTTTCATTTTGAAATTTCCATAAACAATTATATGCGAAATGATCTTTTTTTCCTTTTAATAGTTTTTCAAAATCCATAAACTAAGTTTTATTTAGAATGCACTTCTACTTCCGGGATTATTTGGTAAGGTTACATTTGCATCCTTTACTACACCTGGAATTAGTACTTCTAATTCATTAAAAATATCTGGGCTAGGGACAGTTTTAGAAAGTTCAAATGTTTTTACCAAAACAACTCCTTTGAATGGTGCATCCTTAGAAGCGTGATAATTGGCAACCGATCTCGAAATAGTCCAGCTTGTAAAAATACTATTATTATCTCCACTATTATGAGCTGATGGTGAATTATGTCCAATAGGCATTAAAGCAGCAGGAAATGCCATTCCTCTTATGGCATTAAAATAATCTGGATGCTTTGCTGAAACTCCTCTATATAAAGTAATATATTTATCTTCCTTAGGGCGTGAATCACTAGACACTAAGAATGCAGCTCCAACTCCTATACTTACTGCAGAAAATGATGAAGACAAGCCTATAGAAAGACCTTCAGTACCAGCAATTTCAGACCCTACCAATGTAGCACCACCGATTGCAAAAAAATTGTTATTAAATGTGCTGTAATCAGTCACCCCAGTCGTTAATATATCATTACTTACTATTGGGTCATAATGGTCATAGTCATTTACGACTGAATTCCAATAATAATCTCCTGTACTGTCACTCCAATAAGGAATTCCTTTGGCCGGTGGATCATCAAACCATCCACCATCAGGATCAATTCCAGAAATTGGATTATTTCCCATTCCAAGATAAGGTGAAGCATATTGCCCATATGGATCAGTAGATAACCACCTTCCAATTCTTCCATCCCAAAGACGCAGTTGAAAAGCTTCCATTCCTGTTTCTGAATCAAGTTCCTGCCCTTGAAAAGCATAACGATAATTCAATGAGTTACGAGATGGCAACAACTCTCCAAAAGGATAATAGTCTGCAAATGATTTGATAGCAGGGACACCACTTTCCTTTTCTATAACAGCTCTTACGTTTCCTAAATGATCTTTGATTTCATAACTAGAAATTCCGCTTGCTTTTTTATAAATCCCTAAACGGTCTAATCCGTATATTGGTAATTCAACTTGTACTATACTTCCCCCATTAGGTAAGCTATAGACTGCTATTGTATTTCCTGATAAGTTTAATTGGTAGTAAGTAGTGTTTTGTAAAACAAAAGTTGTTGTGTTATAACTTTCTTTTTTGATGCGATGCCCTCTCTCATTGTAAAAGAACTTAACAATTGTATTAGACCCTTTTTTTACTTCGGTTACTAATCCTTGTGTATTGTAAAAGTAATATAAATTTTCAGAAACATTTTGTTTTAACTGTCCAATTGTATCATAAACATAATTTCCTGATGATTGGTTTTCTATATCATTAACATCAGCTGTAACTGCTGCACCTTCTGTTATACTATTTAATTGGTTTGTTCCTGTATTGGTATAGTTATAAGTTAGTTTGTCTACAATTGTACCAGCATCATTTGTTCTTTGTAAAGTCTGGATATTTCCATTGGCATCATACGTTAATCCGCCTTCTGCTAAACCAGCAATAGGAGTAATAACAGCTGTAGAAGTATTTGTGTTTCCAAATGTCGCTGCAGTTAACCAGTTATTGCGGTTGTAGTTGTATAGATACCCTTTTTGATTGGCTATTCCTCCAGAATAATCATTTGCGATTCCTTTATTTGCCCAGCGAGCCGCTTTTATATTTCCATTATAATCTGCTCCGGCCGTAGGAGAGGATGTAATATTTCGGCCAGTACGTAAATAATCGCCGTTGTAATAGTCAAGTGTTAATCCAAATACATCATTGGCATCTCCACCTGGGTCTTTAGCAGCTTCTAAACTTGGGTGATTAATACTTTTAAGTTGTCCGCCAAGAGTGTATACATAATCTAATCCTTGAGCTCCCTGAGCAATGTTAACTCTTTTTAATTCGCCAGTTTTATAATAACTATAATCCGCATGTGTTGTAAAAGTCGAATTATTGGTTGATGTTTCAACTTTTGTTAATACATCATTTGCGTTGTAGCTATATTGATGAACAAATAATTCTGTTGCTTTATCTTTTTGAAATAAAACTTTTTTTACATTGCCTTTATAGTCGTATTCATAATGAATTGTTTTGGCGCCAATTCCTTCATTATATTGTACAATCCATTCTGTTCTTCCGTACAAATCATAACTATACCATGTAATGGCAGAAATTGTCGTTCCCGGTTTGGTATAAGTAATAGCTACATTTCCTGATAGATTGTTTTGGGTGTAATTTGTACTGCTTATTCCTGCTGTTGCTAATACCCCTGCTAAAGTTAGGTTTGTAGGTGTGGTTGGTAGGGCTACAGATGTTGTATTATTTTCAGGATAATCATATATAGTCAAAGTTTGTTCAGAGCGTGTTCCTGTCATTAAAGCACCGTCAGGACTTGCTGAAGCTGTTGCCCATAAACCATTACTACCAGTAATTACACCACTTTCTCTGGGTCTTCCTAAATCATCATAATCAGTATATGAAACTTTCGTATCTTTTTGAAGTACACTTTGAGAATAACGTATTTGTCCGTCATTTCTATAAGCAAATTTGCTAATACCTTCATCTGGACTTGATGCTTCTATTAGCTGTCCTAATGTATTATACTTATATGTAGATACAAAATTGGTAGAAGTCATGTGTGCTGGACTTGCTACTACTGTTGTATTGCTTACATAACCATTTGGCTGTATCGATTTGATTAATTGCCCTGTTTTGTTATATACATTTACGGCATAATCGTAATAATTTACTCTATAAGTAATACCTAACGAACCAGCATCGTATGTTGGCGTCCCAGATGCTATATACGTTTTTGGGTCTGAAATAGGTGCTGTAACCGCTTGTACTCTGTAGGCATTTCCACCAGTAAATGTTGTTGTTAAGGCTCCAGTTTTTAGATCATAGACTTTATATAAAGAAGAAGAACCTATTAAAGCTATTTGACCACTTGTAATACCAGTAGGAATATGTACATCTACAAAACCCTGTGTTCCAATTAGTGATACGACAGGATATGAAGCTGTTCCTCCTGAACGGGCAGAAGCCAATAGTTTTCCTTCGCCATCAGTAAATGCAACATTTTCATTACCATTTGCATCAACATTTACAGATTTATAGAATTTAGTAATTACTTCTTCTTTTCCATTAGTAATTGTTCCATCATAGTAATCCGATCCATATACGTAATACATTTCTTGTGCAGCTGGAACAGTATACGAATATCCGGTTTTCCATTCTCCATTAATTCTGTTTCCGCCTACTACATTAATAACATTCCCAGGATTTAAGGAATCATAATTGGTTTGTTCAAAAGGATGAGTTGCAGTTGCCTGATACAATTCATCAGTATTACTGTCACTATAATAATTTGCCAGACTTGTTGCAGGGCTATTATCAGAAAGTGCAACTATAGATGCTTTAAAACTACTTCCGGAACTCGCGGTCACACTAAAACCAGGTTTTAAAGTGATAGCATTAGAGTTAAAATTTACAGTTAATCCATTACTAATTGCAGACCAAGCAATAATTTCGTCAAACGCATTTACTGTTGTACTGGTTGTAATAGTACTTGTTATTGTTTGAATTTTTAATATACTACTTGCATTTATTTCGGCTTGTGTTTTAAAAAAATTAGATTTACCAAAATTGCTCAAGGGAGAAGGAGCTATAAAGGATGTTTTATCTGGTCTTCCAAAATCATCGTAAACAGTTTCTGTACCCCATATTTTATTGGTAACATAATCTTTAGATAAGCTTACATCTGCTCGACCTAGATCATTATAGAACTCTTTTACAGAACCAATAACTTGGCCTTTTAAGTCATATGAAGTGCTATGTATCCAATGAGAATTAGTATCAGTTGAGAGAGGTAAATAATTTCCATTTGGCTTTGTACAACTGGTAATAAGAACTGAGTTTATATTAGAAATAACACCATCTCCATTCACATCTAGATACCATTTGGTATTAGGATTTATGCTGGCATCACTATCATTACAATCCAAATTATTTGCTACATAATATGATGATGAAGGCTGAGTGCAACTGCTTAAAGGGTTACTTGCACTTCCAAAACCATCTTTATCACCATCATAGTACCATATAGTAGAATGAACTAACGCATTATTATCATCACAATCATCTCCATTTGAAACATACTGTCCAGGAGGTTTTGCACAAGCTAATTGATAATCATTTGGATCACCAAATGTGTCATTATCATTATCGAAATACCAACGTACAGGATTAGGACATTCACCAGGATCCACAACACTTTGTACAGCTGCAGATTTATTTGATCCTTGTGAATAAATGATAGTATAATTAAAGAATCCTATTATGTAGAGCAATATGCAAAAGTATTTTTTCATAATTGATTAATTTAAGTATCTATTATTATATGTGTTTGTTTTCACAACTTTGAAGCCCCCTGTAGTGATGCCATTTGCAGGATCATCTATAACTTCAACAGATGTTTTAATTAATCTACCCGCGCTATCATATTCAAATTTTGTAGCTAAACCATTATTTCCAATAATGTATGTAAGCTCATCCCATTCATTATAAACATATCCACTAATAGAAGAAAATACTGGACGGATCATAAGGTCATCAAAATATACTTTTGACGTATCTAATGAACAAAGATCAATTGTAGAAGCTGCCGATGTGAGTTGTATATAAGCAGTTTTAAGCTGCCAGTTTCCAGCAATTATATTGTCACTAATAAGAGGGACAATTGTATTGTTTAATTTTACAGCTGCTTTAGCTGCATTGCTTTTTTCAACCCAAACTGATAGTTTATATTTCCCAGCTCTGTGTTCGTTATTTTTCATAGAAACAGTCATTTTTGATGTTGATGTTGTTTCTACTGATTGTTTTCCTGTATGAAAAATTGAAGGATTTAGCATAGAAGTATTAGAGACAGAAATTTCCGGATCAATCCAGTTTCCATCATTAGTTTCGGCACCTGAATAAAAGATTTCACCATATCGAGCATTTCCAACAGATGTAATTTTAGAATCTTTATCTCCCATTTTTGTAGCAGAGTAATTGCTGTTTATATCTTTCATTTCTAAGACAGAAGAAAAATGATCATAAAGAGTAACTTCAGAAACTTGTTTCCATTGTGATAGTTGAGACCCTACACCAATATTCCAATCAAACTTATCATCACCGCTTTGAGTAACTCTATCATAATTTTGGAATATTCCATCAGAATCTTTAACCCCATTCCAGACATAGGACTTATGTTTTCTCCAAATTTTTTCTGATGCGGGAGAAGATGCAGTAACGTTAACTAAAGTACCAGCAATGTCTTTATAGCTCCAAATGTTATTCCATGTTGTTATACCCACTCCGGTCTCTTTCCAATCATTATCTCCTTTAGACCAGATGTAAGTATAATTTGCAGCTGTTTGAGACAACATGTTTTTATTATCAATGTTATCAACTTTAGATCCCATATCTGGGTATTTTATATATGCAGGAACAATTCTGGTTTTTAAAGATTGTCCATCGCTTGAAAATGATTTAGTTTCTTTGGCTACTCCAGAAATAAGATCATAATCTAAGAATTCTGTTGTATAGGTATATCCATTATTCTGTTCTGTAGATGATTTTATAATATTTGGATATTTTATTCTTGTTGATGAGTTTATAATCCATTTATCTTTAATACTGCTCGTATTAGTCAAATAATCTACTGTTTTATATGTTTGATAAGATTCTTGAGTTACTCCAATATTGTTCGTATTATCAGAAGGACTATAATAATTATTAGTAATTTTATTTATTTGTTGACCTAGCCCATTAAATGTTGTTACTTCTAACAGTCGTCCTATAGACGCTAAATTATCTTTTATAGTAAAAGCACTTACATTCACGTCTATCCCTTGAGAATTAGTTAAAGAATTTTCAGATTTTGAGATTTCATAAAAATCACCATACTTAACTTTATCTAAATCTTTAGCTTTCATAACATTAAATTTATATCGAATTTTGCCAAGAGATTCAAAACCTTCTTTATGAGTACTCATAGTAACATATTCATACATTACTCTAGGAGCTGGCAATTCTGCACTATATGGGGCTTCTCTGGTAATATTTTGAGCATAAGGTATATAGCTGACATATCCTATTCCATTTTCATTTTGACCATATTTGTAATCAGTAATAAAATTATCAATTCCATCAGAAACTTTTAGACTTTTTACTCTAGCGCCACCCCCTAAAAATGGGGTATTATTAAAGTTTAAATTAACGCTTAGCGATATAAAAGTATATCCTATAGCAGCAGTACCGTTACTAACAGGTGTTCCACTAAAAGTAACTTGGTATTTTCCATTTCCTAGATTACTAGATATGTATCCTCCACCATCATAAGTAACCTTGTAATCACCGTAAGCATTTAAAGTAATATTATTATAAAAAATATTTACTTGTTGACCTACAGTAATAGGGTAATAATTTTGACTCTGGCCAGTATCAATTGTAGTAGTTATTGTACTACCGCTTTGGTTAAGATTAAAATCGGCAGTAAAATAGGTAGAGTTAAGACTACTAAAAGTTAATTCATGGGGTACAGAGCTAATATAGTTGTTAGTTTCATAATTTATGTTTATTGCTCCTCCCTGCGGTGTTATTATTTTATTTAATGAAAAAGCTTCAGGTTTATTTAATAAATATCCCCAACCATCTTTATTATCTATATTGAATTGTGTTGATTCATTATTATAATAAAATTTATATGGAGGTAATACTATAGCTCCTGATTTTCCTTTGAAATTTACACTCGTTAATGTTAGGCGATTATCTCCGGGTACTAAGCTATAGTCATAATTTAAATCTATCACTTTTACAGCTTTTGCTATACACGCCTTCCAATTATCACCATTGTCAAGCACATTATCTTTTATATTATATTTTGCAACTGCTTTTTTGTTTTCTGAATATTCTGGTACATAAATAGTATGGTGATTTCCTCGACTAGGATAATTTTTATTATAATTTATATTAACACTTAAATTAGAATCTGCACCACTGGTTTTGTCTGTAATATCATCACTGTTTTTTAGTAAGATGATTTTGTCTAACTTAAGTTGATTTTGAGATGGTATAGTCATTCGACCAATGTATGGACCTGGATCTGATACACTTGTGCCTGAAGAAGAAACGACCCCTCCTTGATTAACAGAATTATAAGTCCAGTTTTCAGATGGAGCATCTGATCTTTCACTTTTAATAAAAAGAGCTGTATGGGTTCTGGTTTTTATTTTATCTAAATAGTATAATTGTTTGCGACCTCTTATCCATGTTTTTATATTAGGGTTAATTCCATCTTTAATATAATCTTTTTTATATGGAGCTTTCCAAATAAATGCGTCAGTCCATTTACCATATTCAAAACTAGTCCAATAACCTAAGTCTCCATCTCCAGCAATACCATCACCATTATCTACAAAATCGGGACCAGTAACAGCAGTTAGTAACCAATGAGTTGCAAATGGCTGGAATTGTCTTTTTTCGAAATAAGATTGCGATTCATCTTGCCGTTGAGCTACTACTCCTGATGTTCGTGTTATTATTTCATGATTGTATACTGGTAATGAATAATGGTATGTTTTTCCATCTGCAGAAGTTATTTTAAATGCGCCAACACTATTTGAGGGTAAAGAATCTCTTTCAAATCCACTTACATTAGGTTTTAAAAAACCTTGACTTTTTAAAACTCCATAAGAGTTTTTGATTTCTCCATTTGTGTAATACTCTATAAAACTTGAATTTTTATTTCTAGGTTTTGAATTAGCTTCAACATTTGAAGAATAATGATTTTCAATATTTGCGTTACTAGAATTTAAATTATAAGATGCTGGATTTACAGATAAAAAGGTGCTAATCTCATTATCAAAATAAAAGTATGGTTTATCATTAAATTTTGCATAGTCAGGAATTCCTGTTACCGAATTATTATAATACTTTAAGGCAAAACCTTTATCATTGTCCTTGTCAGAGAGTCCAAATAATGTTCCATTTTCATATAATGTAGCCTTTATTCCTCCTGACAAACCTTGTGCCTGTACATTAAAACTATCATAACTTGGCAAAGTAATATTATTGCGTTCAACCTCTAATGGAGTTGTAATTGAGTTTTGATCCAGTGATATTTCATTAATATCAAAGAATTTTGCTTTGTAGTCATAATAATTTGTGCTAACACTATTAGAGTCAAAGACATAAGTAGGGTGTAGATCTCTAAATTCAGTTAAAAATTCATTTGCTTGAAATGCTGTTTCAAAAAACTCTGTACCACTTACAGTATATCCTCTTCCTTCTAATGCAGTTGCTGGATCATACCAAGAAACTCTAAACATAGTTAGGTGAAATTTTAAAGGACCAGTTACATAATTTTTAACATTTTTGTTTAACCAGTAAGTGAATTTTTGTTGCCCAAATGATAGACTAAATACACCACCATACAAAGGTATAGCTAATGGAACTAACCATCCATTTGAAGAATTTGAATAGTCCCCCATTGATATTGTGTTATTAAAAGAGGTATTTATTCCAACGCCTACACCTTGAACTGTTGCATGTGCACCTGAGGAAGAAAAGGTTATTCCCGTACTAACTCCTCCTTGTGTAACTGATGCAGAAACAGTTCCAGATGTTGATATGCTTAACCCAGCTCCATTTGATGAAAAACCTACTTTTCCAGATAGACCACTATTTGTAGAATAATCTGCTCCTACAGTTAATCCGCCAGCAAATTGTACTCCAATGCCTACTGAGGTGCCAGACGTTCCAGATTGAGCATTTACTCCAATTTTTGCAGAGCCAACTTGATAACCTACACCAACACCAACATACCCCCCCAAAGCTTGATTGCTTCCCCAATTAAGACCTACTCCAACTGAAGCGCCTGCATATGAGTAGGAAACCGAAACCATTGAAGCTGTTTCTTGCCCTCCCGAATCGTAGAAATATTCATTTATTGCATTGGTACTGTAATCGTCAGGATACCCATTAATATTTCTATCTATTGCTCCTGGATTAACATTCCATCCTAAACCTGTCCAGGAAGCTTCTTGATCAAGTGCTATACCAGCATGATAGGATAAAGTAAGTGGATACCCCCCCTCAGGGCTGGGTACATTTAATAAAGGTAAAACGTAGCTGTATTGACCAGTAAGCAAGTTAACCATATCTGTAGCATCGACTGGTTCAAAACTTGCTGCTTCGGGAGATTTTGGGCCATTATTAGAAGCAAATAAATTATTAGGTAATAATGTTGGAAAAAATATCAACAAGAAAAAAGTAGCAATAATGCGATGGCGCTTGTGGTATTTGGTCATGGTTTGGGTTTTAAAAGGCTAATTGAGGTTCGTTTTTTAACGCTTTGGTATTGAGTTTAAATTTAACATCTCCGGTTTCAAGACCTAAATCTTCGATTACAAAATTTAAGTAGTCTTGTTTTAGGTATTTTTCATCACGAGGATAAACGATCATAATAGATGTAGAATTACTCATACCATACATTCGGGGATAAATAAAGTCGGCTAGGTCAAGAGTATCTTTTGTGGGAGTATAAACATGTAGTTTTTCTTCCATTCCAAAAGCAAGCTCATTAACCATTTGTCCGAATTTTGCTTTATCCTGTGCAACGCCATTTAATAATTCCTGATTATTTTTTGACATAGAGAGATTGAAATACATATATTTATTGTATTGCTGTCTAAATTTCTCTATTTGGACGGGGTTTATTTTGTCTCCTAGTTCTTGTTTTACTAATAAGTCAGTGGGACGGTATTGCAAAACATAATCAACACCGGCTATAGTTTTTTTGTAGTGATAGCCATTATCTTCGTCTTGTATATAATCATTCATTTCCTCTTGCGTATCAAATGATTGATTGCAAGAGGAAATGAATAATAACAAAAGAATTGCTAAAATTTTATTTTTCGTCATATTCAGCATTCAGGCCTTTTAATACTTCTTCGGTAAGGTCAGTAGATTCATCTGCATACATGATGTTTCCGCCGCCGCTGGCGCCAAATATAATTTTGTAGTTGTGATCTTTTCCGTATTCTTTGATATAATCGTTAATATCGTTGATTACGGTTTGAGTTACTTTTTTATCTTCTTCCTGAATTTTTTTCTGAATGGCTTCTTGGTAACCATTAATTTGCTGCTGTTTATTAGACAACAATTCTTGTTTTAGTTTTAATTCTTTAGGAGATAAAGAAGTTCTTTCTTTTTCGTAGTTTTTCAGTTCATTTTGCCAATTACTAATCAAAGAATCAACATTGGCTTTCATTAAAGCTGCTTTTTTATCAAACTCAGCTTTAGCTACTTTTGTTTTACTATATCCGGTAATTAATTTGTTTACATCTACGTAAACTAATTCTGAACTTGATTTTGCAAAATAGATTGCAATAATACTTAAAAGCACTGCGAAACCTGCAGTATACAAAGGCATTTTTTTCATTTTGTTTATTGGGAAAATTTTAACAATATTAATCAATTTATTATGAACTTAATAAATATAAAACGTTGTTTTTTGAAATATTTATAAGGTATTGATTTGTTGGTTTTTATGTTTTGTGTTTTATGGTTTTAGTTATAATAAATTTTAAGTTTATTTTGAAAAATGATATAAAAACTTACAGATGTCAACCTTGTATTTTTTCTTCTTTTCGGGAAACCCTATTTTTCTTTTTCAATATTTCATTTTCAAAAACTAAAAGGGCAAAATCTTGAATGATTTTGCCCTTTGAATTATATATAATTAAGCTGAAATTTCTAAGTCGAAAAAATCAATCCTTTAGCTTTAAAACTACTAAACAAAACCTGTTTAGCAGTACTGATAGTTTCTTCGGTTCTGTAAATGCTGCACCAAAATTTAATTTGTATTTTGAATTTTCCGTCAGAAATTGAATTGTAATAAATCTGAGGTGTTTTGGTATTGTTTACCAATGCAATGCTTTCTAGAGAATTTAAGATAGTTGCATTTATGTCATCTGGAGCTGCGTCTCCACTAATTTCAATCGCAATTTCAACTAGTTTAAAATTATCTGTATACGTCCAGTTGGTGATGTTTTGAGATAATAAATTACCATTCGGAATAATAATTTCTGCACCATTTGGAGCATTGATTTTTGTTGTGCGTAATCCCATAGATTTTACTCTTCCAGATTCTGAACTGATATCAATAACATCTCCAATTTGAATCGGTTTATCAAAAATTAAAATAATACCTGACACAAAATTGTTTACCACGTTTTGCAATCCAAGTCCAACACCGACACCTAAAGCTCCTAAAAGAATACTCAGTTTGTCTAGAGGCATTCCGGAAGCAGCAACGGCCAATAAATACCCAACAATTAAAACAATGAGTCTGGTAATAAGTAATTTAGAATGTTGTCTTTTGTTGATGTTTTCTTCGTTTTCATCTTCAATTTCTCCAAAAAAGTAAGCCACATAATTTTGTAATAAATGCGCTGCCCAGACAATGATAAAAAACAAGACGATATTTCCTAAAGTAAAAGTGATGCTTCCGATTGTATTTGGACGACTTAATAAATTTCCGATAGAAGAACGTAAAGATTCCCAAATATTTAGATTGGAAGCAATTACAACCAGCCACATGTAGCTTATTATAATTATAAATGGTTTTTTTAATGTATCGGATAAATTCTCGAAATCAAATATTTTTTCTATCCCGCGTTTTACTCTTGTTGTATAAATCTGTAAAAGAATTATTTCCAAGATTATTTTTAAGAGAACACTTAAAGCAACTATCTGAGTTAGAGAAATAAACGCAGTTAAGCTCAACATATTTGAAAGAGAAACTCTTCCGAAAAGATTGTAAAGGATTGATAATCCATTTAATCCAATAAAAATGATACTTGCCCATTTAAAAAATCCTTTAATGTACAATTGATCTTTTAAACTCTTAATCTGAACCAAACCGTAACGAATCCCTAAAGCATTGATAATGATAAAGGAACAACGCTGAAATAATCCAACTTCTATAAAAAGATCCAGGAAACAAAGCGCAAAAAATAATCCAAAAAGCAGCAGCCAGTTTCGCATCGATTTTCCAGACCAGTCATTCTTAAATATAATAGTCAAAACTCCTAAAGAACCTAATTGAAGCAGTTCTAAAAATAGGGCAGGAGCATATAAATTTGTAACGATAGCAATGTTTAAACCTATTACAATTACTGGCAAAATAATACCTCTGTTTAAGTATTTGAAATTAAAAAGCAAAAGATTTTCGGCATGACCGTTAGATTTTAAATATTTCAAATTACGTGAAATATACCACGCCAAAAGTCCCATAAAAAAGCATAATGTAATTAACCCTCCGGCTTTATAACTTAAATAATAAGCGGCAACATTTTCTTCGATTATAACTTTTGCCTTAATGTTATGCGATACCACTTTTTTTGTATCACTGCTCCATAAGGAAGGATATTCTTTTTTAAGAATGCTGATTCCGGATTTTTCCAGTTTTGTTTCAACGGTTGTTAATGCATTTGAAACGGCAATTTTATGCTCAACTGTGAGTCTTTTTTTGTCGTTCAAAATTCCCTGATTTTTGGTCATCAGGCTGTCTGTTTTAAGATATCTTTTTTTGAGATTGGCTAATTCGGTTTTAAATTGCTTTCTTCGAATAGTATCTTTTATAAGTGTAAATAGCGTTTTGTCTTTTCGCAGATCAAGAATTTTACTTTTTATTTTTTCCAGATTTGCATTGCGGTGATTTATTGCATTGTTTTGATCGTTTAATTCTTGTTCGATTTCTTTCAAAACAATACGGTACATTTGCTGGTTTCTCACATTCGGGTTTGCGCCTTTTAAACTTTCTAATATTAAATCAAGTTTACTTTCGGTTCTTTTGATTTCCCCAAATAAGCGAAAAGTGTTTCCTTCAAACTCGGCATCATTTGCAGCAGATTGCAAAACATCGCCAGCTTTTTCAATAGATATTAAATAATCACTGTCTGTAGTAGCTTCTTCAAATAGTTTTGACTTGTTTTCGTTTTTCGTTGCAGAGGTTTGCGAATAGGAAAATGATGCAAAAAACAACATCAATAATAAGGCGGATAGGTAAGAATTTCTTTTTGAATTCATAATAAATTTGGTGATTTAAGGTCTCCAAATTTAATTGTTTTTTGGATAGTATTGGTTTTGATGTAAGAAATTTGATCGATGAAATTAAAACACTTGCGACTTTTAAAATAATCGCAGATGTTTTTTAGTTTTTAAAATATCAAGTAATAATGGATTTAGCAATTTTCAATGATTATCGAAGATCACTATATATAATTAACGATTGCTTCTCTTGTTGTAGAAGCATAAACTAAATCTCCATCTGGCTGGCCTGAATTTACAGTTTTCAAAAGTGATGAGACCGTAATGGTACATCCTTTTTTTATGTTAAAGAAATTATTGTTATTAGCAGTCGTAGATCCTAAAGTTATCAATACAGGTAAATAAATTGACTCTATATTTGTACAGTTAGAAAAAGCATCCCAATATTCTATTTTTGTAAGTTTTGGAGCTGTAAAACTAGTAAGCATGGTATTGCTTTTAAATGTTCCAAATCCATTAGTTGATATATCACCTGTTATTGTCTCTAATTCAGGAAAGTTATAACTTGTTACACTTGAGCAGTTCAAAAAAGCTCTGCTTCCAATGTATTTAACTTGATTTCCTGAAAAAGTTGTTAATGACTTGCAGTTATTAAAAGCATTTTGTTTGATAGTAGTAACATTGTTTAAATTATTAATACTGATTAGTTTAACACAGTTTTCAAAAGCGCCGTCATATAAACTAGTAACTAAACTTAAATCAATATACGTAATAGATTGGCAATTAGTAAACGCATTTATACCAATAGATGTAGTCGCTCCAACTGTAAAGTCAGATAAATTATTACAGTTATAAAAACAATATGAATATCCATCTAGTGTTCCAAATTGAGTACATAATGGAGCATAGAAGGTTTTTAAAGCACTATTATTAGCAAAAGCGTAAGTTTTTGTAATAGTAGTTAATTTGGGAGCAATAAAACTGATCATGGATGTATTTCCTTGAAAAGTACCAAACCCATTATTTGAATTTTCCCCCTCAATGATTGTTACATTTGGAAAATCATATTCAATGACTCTTTTACAATCATAAAATGCTGCTTCATTGATATAAGTGACTTCTGGCGTAATAAAACTTGTTACAGACCAGCATCCGGAAAAGGCTCTTATTCCTATCGATTTTGTTAATTTAAGTATTCCGAAATCTGGGATTTTTCGACAGTTTAAAAAAACGTAATTAGGGATTGATAATACTTTTGACAGATCAAATGATGATATTAGATTAATACAGTTAGCAAAGTCATATTGCCCTAAAGAGTTAAGGCTTCCTATTGTTAAATTAGCTAATTCTGTACATCCACTAAATGTTGCATTTGTTGCGGTAAGATTTACTAACTGCGGTGCATAAAAAGTTCTTAACGCAATATTATTTGTAAAGGTATAGCTTTTGGTTATTGTTGTTAATTTAGGTGCAATAAAGCTTGTCATAGCTATATTTTCCTGAAATGTTCCAAATCCATTATTTGAACCATCACCTTCTATAGTTATTACTTCAGGAAAATTATATTCAGTAACTCCTGAACACTTGTGAAATGCTGATTGATTAATATAAGAAACCCTAGGGGCAGAAAACGATGTAATACTTTTACAACCGAAGAATGATCTTATTCCAATTGTATCAGCTGATTTAAGTATACCAAAGCTTGGTATTTTTTCGCAATTAAAAAAAGCGTAATTAGGGACTAATAATAAATTTGAAAGGTCGAAAGTCGAGGCCAAATTGACGCAATTAGCAAAATCGCTTTGTCCTAATGAGTTAAGAATACCAGTTGTTAAAGTTGTTAATTTTGTACAACTATTAAAGGTATAACTCGTTGATTCAAAATTTATCAATAAAGGAGCGTGAAAATTTATTAATGAGGTGCAGTTATGAAATGTATAAGTACTTTTTATGGTAATTAAACTTGGCGCAGAAAATGTGGTAAGTGATGTATTAAATGCGAATGTACCTTTAGCAGCAACAGTTAAATCTCCTATGATAACTTCTACATTTGGAAAATTGTAGTTAACAGCATTAATACAATTGAAGAACGCTTGAGAATTAATTTGTTTTACTAATCCTGCAGCATCATTAAAATAAGTTAAACTATTTTGGTTACTAAATGCATTTGGAGCTATTGTATAACTGCCTCCAATAACTGCAAATTGAATATCATCCTGAACTATAGTAAAAGATTTAATTCTTGCAATTGGTAAACCTAGCTTTGATGCAATTAACGCTGGAGTATTGAGTGTAGTTGCAACTCCTCCAATAAAAGTATTTGCTTTATATTTATTATTGCCAAATATCGTGTTTTGTAATAAACTGCCCATGATTAAGTTTTTTAATAAAATGTTATTTTCTTCAGTAAAAGTTTTGTTTTTTTGTTATTGAATTATGCAGCTACATATATAATATTAGCGCCTCTTGCTGTAGAAGCATAAACCAAATCTCCGTCAGGCTGACCTGCGTTTGCAGTTTTTAGAACGATAGGAACTGTAATTGTCGATCCAGTTTTAATCAAATAGAATATAAAATTTTCATTTGTACTGAGTCCTAAATTAAGTAAACTAGGAGCAGTTAATTCAATCAGAGAAGTGTTATTTGCAAAAGCATAATTTCCATTTATAGATGTCAAATTTGGGAAATTAAATGCTGTCACGGAACTACATCCGCTAAAAGCATAATTTCCATTTATAGATGTCAAACCCGGAAAACTAATATTTGTTAAACTTGTGCAATTAAAAAATGACTGCTGATTAATAGTTAATAATGAGTTTGCAGAAAAATTTAGTAAGGAACTACAATTATAAAAAGCGTTTACACCAATCGTTGTCACTAGATTCATGTTTGTAATGTTTTTTAATAAAACACACTGACTAAATGCATTTCCTTCCAAAATGGTACAGTTTGATAAATCAATAGACGTTATTTTTGTGTTTGAAAAGGACGAATCTCCTATTCCTGTTGGTTTTTCAATATTTAAAATATTTAGATTATTTGATCCCAAAAAAACAAATTTATTAGAAACTGATAATACTAAATTAGGAGCAGTTAATTCAACCAGAGAAGTGTTATTTGCAAAAGTATAATTTCCATTTATAGATGTCAAATTTGGGAAATTAAATGCTGTCACGGAACTACATCCGCTAAAAGCATAATTTCCATTTATAGATGTCAAACCCGGAAAACTAATATTTGTTAAACTTGTGCAATTAAAAAATGACTGCTGATTAATAGTTAATAATGAGTTTGCAGAAAAATTTAGTAAGGAACTACAATTATAAAAAGCGTTTACACCAATCGTTGTCACTAGATTCATGTTTGTAATGTTTTTTAATAAAACACACTGACTAAATGCATTTCCTTCCAAAATGGTACAGTTTGATAAATCAATAGACGTTATTTTTGTGTTTGAAAAGGACGAATCTCCTATTCCTGTTGGTTTTTCAATATTTAAAATATTTAGATTATTTGATCCCAAAAAAACAAATTTATTAGAAACTGATAATACTAAATTAGGAGCAGTTAATTCAATCAGAGAAGTGTTATTTGCAAAAGTATAATTTCCATTTATAGATGTCAAATTTGGGAAATTAAATGCTGTCACGGAACTACAGCCGCTAAAAGCATAATTTCCATTTATAGATGTCAAACCCGGAAAACTAATATTTGTTAATTTATTGCAATTTTGAAATGATACATTCAGAGTTTTAACCAATCCAAGTGAATCATTGTAATAAGTTATAGAACTATTACCGCTAAAAGCGTTCTTGACAATTTCATATGTTCCGCCAGTAATCGTAAATTCAATATCTGCTTCTTTAATTTTAAAGTTTTTAATTCTACTGCTTGAGATTCCTAACTTTTCTGCTATTAAAACAGGAGTATTTATAGTTGCGGATACCCCTCCAATAAAAGTATTTGGCTTATTGCTATTGCCAAAAACAGTATTTTGTAATAAGCCTCCCATAATTATACTCCTAACAATAAAATACTATTTGTGCTGCCTCTTTTCGTCAAAGTAAAAATTTGTTTTTCGGCTGTAACAGAAGGAGTTCCAAATAACCATGTATGAGGAGTAGTAATTGCCCAGGTTATATTTACTCCTGGCAGTGTAATACCGTTAAAAATAAAACTTGCAGGCAAAGAGGCAGGAACTGTAATAGTACAGTTTGCAGTGAAAAGCACTGTTTTTCCATGCCATGAAGAAGGAATAGTTTGATTTGTACCTACTTCAAGTTGATTAGCTATATCTTGCTTGTTTGATAAATCGATATTTCCACTTCCTACAAGGGATTCTCCGTTGATTGTTTTAAGATTATTAGTCGTGACAAGTGTTGCATCACTAAATTCTAATTCGCCAAATCCATTAGTTACTAAAGTTTTATTTGGCTCATTTTTTTCTAAATCGGCTACTTTTATTCTGTTGTATTTTGTGCTCATTTTTTTATTTATTAATAGTTGATATTTTTTTTGAAATAAGGTTAAGGAGAATTATAAAAATGTTTTAAATCCCGCCATCAGTAATTACCCAGTTGTTTGGTCCGGTTGTTAAAATTGCTTTGCCAGCTGAACTCGCTGAAGTGTATTTTGCTGTTCCGAAAGTGATTGTTAGAAAAGGCTTAACTGGTCGTGAACTCCATCCGTTGTAAATTGCATCTAAATTTGATGATGAAAAAGTTGCGGATGTTTTTCCTGTCATAAAACCAGTAAAATTGGTCACATTGGAAACATTCCAGCTGCCAATATTTTGATTGAAAGTTGTTGCATATGAAAACATATCACTCATATTTTGTGCATTTGAAACATCCCAGAAACCTATATTTTGATTAAATGCAGAAGCATTTAAAAACATTCCTTGAAATAATGTTACGTTTGAAACATTCCATGAACTGATATCCTGATTGAATACAGTTGCATTTTGAAACATTGAATTCATCCAGTTTACATTAATTACATTCCAATTTCCAATAGGCTGATTAAATAATTTGGCATTGCCAAAAAACTGAGCCATATTTATTGTTCCAGTATTTTTAAAGCTCCAATTATTAATAGTATTGCTTCCTCCATTATTGAATACTGAAGCAGTGTTAAACATTGAGTTAAATGCATCGCCTTTTGAGACATTCCAGGAACCTATATTTTGATTAAATAAACTGGCATTTTGAAACATACTTGAAAAATTTGTCACATTTCCAGTATTCCAATTTCCTATTGGCTGATTAAAATTTACTGCTCCTAAAAACATGCTGCTTAGAGTTATAGTACTATTATTATTGAGAACCCAATTATTTATATCTGAACTCCCTCCATTGTTGAATGAAACAGCATTTTGAAACATTGATGAAAAATTAGTTACTTTACTCACATTCCATACCCCAATATTTTGATTAAAAGCATAACTGGAATTGAACATATTACTTAATGTAGTTACATTTCCAGTATTCCATGTGCCTACATTTTGGTTAAAATTTGTAGCTAATTGAAACATTGAACTCATATTTGTGACCATACCTGTATTCCAGTTTCCAATAGGCTGATTAAAATTCTTAGCATTGTTAAACATAGAATTGAGAGTTATGTTAGACGTAGAATTCAATACCCAATTATTTATATCAGAACTTCCTCCATTATTAAAGGCAATAGCTCCAGCAAATGCATTTGTAAAATTTGTCACCTTTGAAACATTCCAAGTACCAATATTTTGATTGAAATTACTAGCGTTCTGAAACATGTTTTCCATGCTAGTGTTATTTTCCAAATTCCATGGTAATGGCTTATTGTATGAAGCTGCAGAGGTAAACATTCCATAAGTTGATGTTACAGCAATAGTGTTCCAATTACCTATAGGCTGATTAAAAGAGGTCGCAGCAGTAAACATATTGCCTAAGTTAACACTTCCGGTAGTTTTAAGTGTCCAGTTATTAATGTCAGGACTTCCTCCATTATTGAAAGCACTATTAAAATTAAACATTTGATAAAAACTGGTGCAGTTTGAAACATTCCAATTACCAATATTTTGGTTAAATTGATTTTGAAACATATTAGCGAATGTAGTAGCCGAAATGGTGTTCCATGTATTTAGAGGCTGATTAAAAGCTGAACTCATAAACATTCCACTAAAGTCTGTAACCTTCGAAACGTCCCAATTCGAAATCTCAGAATTGAATGCTGATGAATTAAAACAATTTGCCATTGTGGTTATGGAAGAAGTATTCCATTCATTAATTCTGGCAATTGATGATGCAGACGAGCAGCCTCTAAATGAATTTACGAATGTTTTTACACCAGTTAAATCTAAAACATCTTTAACCGAATCTAAAGTTAAATTAGCACATCCATAAAAATGAGCAACAACATCTCCGGGATTAAATTTACCCCAATTTGAGACAGATAATATTTTTAATCTGTCTCCTGTATTATTAAACTGCCAGCCTTTGCAAATTCCTGTTATTTTAATTATATAGTCACCCGCAACGGTATAATTGTGAGTTGTCTGCGTTTGGTTCCAGACAGTTATATTATTGCTTGTTCCGTCTCCCCAATCTACTATAAAATTATACGTTCCAGCAGCTAATAAAGGCAGTTTTATTTGAGTTGAAGTACTTGAACCTGTAGAAGTATTTGAGGTTCGCCATGTAGAAATGAAAGAGTTTTTATTCCTTCCAAAAATTGTATTTTGTAATAAAGATCCCATAATAATATTAATGTCTGGTTGCTTAATTAGTAAACTATCTTACGATCTTTAGTTAACGTTTTATAACTATCAGTTTTAATATTATTAAGATCATTAAACTCTAATTCACCATCAGAATTTGTAGTTAAAATTTTGTCGGGCTGATTTTTTTCTAAATCAGCGACTTTTATTCTATTATAGTTTGTATCCATTTTTTGTCTGATCAAGTTAATTTTTTGTGTTTTGAATTCCAGCTTTAGAAGTAGTCAATTAAAGCTGGAATCTGAGATTGAAAGAAATGAATTAGTATTACTTTTTCTACAACCTAATTTTACGGATTAGGATTTTGCTCTTCCTTATAATTATGAGTCAAAATTCCATTTGCGAAATAGGTATGAAATGGATTTAATGTTAAAGGAAAAATTCTCCTTTTTTCTAAATTGACTTTAACAGAAGTAACCGAAATAATTTCGTTATCAATGCTATATAAATTATCACCAACTTTAATATCTTCAAGAGGAATAAATCTCCAGAAACCATCACGCTGAATCAATTGTAAATGAGTTGGTGTAGCTTCTAATAAACCATCATTAATAATCATGGTTTTATAAGCATCTTTCTGCGTTAATTTTGTAATTGGTGATGTGATTCTTTTTACAGATAAAGATTCAGAAGACCATTTATATAATTCATTTGCATTATTGGTGTCAATAAGTGTTTCAATTTCAGCAGAAAGAAGCAGCTGTTCTAGATGTAATTCTTCGATAGCTTTTCTGGAGCCATCTGGTAATGTAATCAATGTACCTTCTACTAAACAGTTGCCGCCGCCAGATCCACCAGTCGAACCTTCTCCAGTAGTTTGATGCGTTTCATTACTAGGAACCGATTCCTGATTAGCTGCATTTCTTGTCGAAATTTTATAGTAATAAGTAGTGTTAGGAGTTAATAAATTGTCTGAAGTTGTTGTTATATCTCCATAATTTATTGATCTATATGCTGACCATGTACCTCCAGAACCAACTTTTCTATATAGCTGATATCCGGTAATTCCGATATTATTATGAGGTACGGACCATGATAAGTTTATAGTCATTCCATCTTCTGAAAGACTGCTTGCAATGGCAGGGATATTAATTACACATGTGCCTAAATTATTGGCATAGACTTGTGCATTTTCTTCCAGCCAGGCAATAGCTTGATTATTTGCATCAGTAACACTAATCTCAGATACAAACTGGTTTGTATAAGCAGTAAGAGTAACCTCTGTACCGGCTTCTCCTGCAGAGCAATTATTTTTTGGTACCGTTTTAGTTTGCTGATTATTATAATATCGTGCATCAGAAGGACAGCTTGTTGTGTCTAAAATAGGCGCAATATAATCCGGATCTGTTACCACATTTGGTTTGGTTTCTCCTGTTGAAGTACCATCATCTTTATAATATCTTTCTAATAAAGTAAAAGATTTATATCCTGTATTTGCCATGCTTTTAATAAGTTATTACGACTTTTGCTGTTGAAGAGTCTACGTTATAAGTTATATATCCAATGTTCGTAACCTGATCTACATCATTAACCCAATTAGGCGGATAAGGTATATTTTTAGAAAAATTAAGTTGTTGAATCTGAGAGCCGTCTACGTTAATAAAATCGTATCCTGATTTTTCCATAGTCCCTCCTGAAAAGGTTGTTATTTCAATATCAATGTTTCCTGTTCCAATTTGGCCATACCATGCTCCGGCCATTCTGATTGGGATCGATTTTAAAGAAGTATAGTCAGAAGCTAATTTGTCAAAATTAACCAAGCAGGCTTCAACACCATTATTTTGTTGATTATCTCCGGCAAACATTATATATGATGTTGATGCTGAACCATTGTTTGGCAATTCAGTTCCTTGAGCATGACCATATCCCATATATTTGTTATCCCACGGAGTTCCTGTACTGACAATTCCTGTAAAAGTGTCAAAATCGCGACCTGCTCCCAAAGCCCATTTGTATCTAATTACCATATAATCAAAAGGCTGTAATGTAGTTGAAGGCTCAATTACACATGAAGGACTTGCACCACGCCATCCAGTTTCTCTAATACTGCAAGTTCCAGTATTATTAGCATAAGCCTGAACATTTGCACTAAGCCATGATTCAGCTTGTTGATTTGCATCTGCAATGCTTTCTGTTGAGACAAACTTATTTGCACCGGCAGTTAAAGTGACCAGATTTCCTGCTGTTCCTTTAGAACAATCATTCTTTTTTACGGTTAACGTTTTTTCTGTATTATAATAAACCTGTATACCTTCTGGCGGAGTATAATTATCTAAATAATTAAAAGATTTATATGTTGTATTTTCTTCCATATATTATGTTTTAGTAAATAATGATGTTGTTTTTGTTTCTAAAACCTAATATTATTACAATGGCTGTTTAGGCCAAATAATAGATGTTAAATCATCGAGATCAGTTAGATCTCGCAGCGCCTGTCTGTAAATTTTCCATTCTGCTTTTTTTTCTTCATCAAGAGGAGAATCATCTAATTGAGTCCAGTCACTTTCAGTTAATAATGTGTTTCTGCTGGTTCTTAAATTTTCCAGAATATTATCTTGCTTCTCAATAAAAACAGAATAGGTATGTTTACCACTAACAACTTTATAATTTTTCGATAAAGCCTGCTGCCATTCCTCTTCGGTTAATTCAATATTTGGCTGCGGAATATTTTCGTGAATGCCTTCAACATAAAAGCCTGTATATTCTCCATTTTCGTTATATGTTCCTTTGTACATAATTTTACTTTTAAAATTTATTGTTAATAACCAATTGCAAACATGTATCCGTTACTACCATCAATAATTGCATTGTATGATGTATTAGTAACATTAAAGACATGATTAAAACCCTTATTTCCAGAATCGCTTCTATAGGTAGATACTACGACACTGCATGCTTTGTTAGGCCATGTGACAGGGAAACTATAATTAGTTGAGCCACTAGTTAAATACGCCCATTGTAATATTAAACCATTGCTAAATTTTTGGTAACCGCTGATTAAAGGACTAGCATTGACATACGGTGAGTGTCCGGCATCATAATCAGATGCTGTAGAGGTAGAAACAGAACCATCGGCCATTAGATATTGGTTAGAAGTTCCTCCAGTTTTGATGAAACTTTGACTTTCAACTGAATCAGTAAAATTTTTATTTCCACCAATAGTTTGATCGGTTGTTAGATCAACATATTTTGAGTTTAATTTTTGATCTATTATTGATATTGAGCTTGCAAACCAATAATCAACTTCAATATTACGATTACTAATTACTTCAGAAAACGTAATTACATTAGTACCATCAACAATTGAATAATCTTTATCTTCTCTAAGTAACTGTCCGTTTTTGTAAATTTTTAAGCTGTACTTTAGAGGTTTATTTTGAAGTGTTATAGTATCACTGCTAAATTCATCGGCGCTAAAACTTTCTTTAAATGGAATAGATGATTTTCCGTACATAGAATCAGAATTCTCCAGTTCTGGGTTTAGATTTTGATACCAATAATCTATTTCAATATTTCTGTCATCAATTCCTTCAGGGAAACTAATTTCGGCAGTATTATAGTTTAATATATAATCTTCATTTTCAGCTAAAAGCTGTCCGTTTTTGAATATTTTCAAGCTGTTTTCAACTGGAGAATTTTCTAATTCGATTGATGAGCCAGTAAAATCATCCCGATATTCTTTATAAGGAAAATAGCAGTTCCCTGAAATAATTCCTGAATTTTGAAAAACAGATCTTAAAAGCGCCGGAGTAATATAATGTTCATTAGATGTTCCGGTTTCGACCATTTGAAAATCGGCTTTGTCTTCGTCTCTGTGAACAAAACTGTCAAAAATTTCGACGAAATCATTTTGTGACGGAATATCCCCATTTTGGAATTTACTGCCAATGTTAATTCTGCTTGTTGCCATGTTATTTAATTTTATTTCTTGCTTTAATGTTGTTTGATAAAACCTGAATTAAATACCAATGAGTTGAATCATTGGTATTATTGGTTTAAAGAGTTAAGATTTTTTCTTCGCTGCTGAACATGCCAGACGAGTTTTCAGAAATTATTTTGAAGTGATGGTAGATTCTTTCCCCATCTTCATTTTTAATAACTAATTCATCTGCTGCCAGTTTAGTTTCCTGTAGAGATAAGTTCACATTAAGATCATTAGATGCTTTTTCATGAATTTTTTCCCAGTTGCCTTGATTATTCATTTTGTATAAATGATATTTTCCATTGTGAACTGTTTTTTCCCAGCTAAAAATTATTGGTTTTAAGAGTTCTCCATTTGTTCCTGTTGCATTTCCAGAAGCTTCTAATTCTGGAGATTCTGGCGAAACATTATCAGCAATTATAGTAGCCGTAATTTTTGATGGCTGTGAAGGCGCATAATCAATATTAACGATTGGGTTTAATTCAGTTGAGCTTGGATCTGCATATTCAATTTCTTTCGAAACCGTAACTCGGTAAAAAAGACCATCTCCGAAAGGAACAGATTCTAAATCTTCAAATTCATCATATACGATCCATACATTATCAAAATCATTAGATAAAATCTCTTCGCTGATTAAAACTTCTTTAACCGGAGTCATCGTTCTGATTGACTGTGCTTTAAGTATTGAATCGGCACGATAAATATTAATTTTCTTGATTTTTTCCGATTGATAAGCATTCAATTCAAATTGAATAGCGGGTTTAATTCCTAAAACCTGATTTTCAAGGATTGGCATAATTCTTTTAATTTCCGGCATTTTAGGCGGAGTTGAAGAAACTAATTTAACAGGACCTAAAATATCACTGAATTCGCTAAAATTCATTTTAATATCCATTTCGCGAACAGCATAGAAATAAATACTCTGCGAATTACCATCAAGATTAAAATCAGTAAACTGCGTTGTATTTTCAGTTTCACTTACGATTTTCATCATTGGTGCAATATCAAAATCTGTATCAGTAGGTTTTAAGGCATGACCATTTTTATCTTTAATTGTTTGTTTTTTATTCGTTGGAGTATATCCCGAACCTTTAATATATTCATAAATAACAGGTACTTCCGTCAAAGGAACAAAAGCTGATTGAATAGCTTGTTCGATAAAATGAACAGCTAAAACAGGATTTTCAACTCCTTTAGAGATTATAACTTGATTTAATGCTGATATCGATATGATTTCTTCTTCATCATTTATTGTTCCGGGCATTGAATCATTATGCCATTTGATAAAATCATTAATCAGCTTTATTAATTCTTCATTATCTGGTAATGGGAAACCAAATCCAATTTCAGGATCATTTTCCGGGAAGATTTTATAATGACCTTCTGTTTCAAGTTCACTAAAGTTTAAAAAGTTTTTCCATCTTTCTTTAAAATTAACTTCATCGTTTCCGCCAAGTTTTTTTAGTTCCTCACGAATCGTATTTATAGTTTCTCTTTCATATAAAACATTAAAGAAATTTTCTTCATTTGCTTTATAATGCAATGCACCATAAGGTTTTCGCTCCTGACTGTATCTTGTTTTAAAAGTAAAAGTCGAACGGTTGTAAAAATCCGGTCTTGTGGCATAATAGCTGTCGCATTTAATTTCTTCCGGTTTTACAGGTTTCTCAATCTTAACTGCATACATCGGACTAGGAATACTAATCTTTGAACTGTATTCTAAATTTGGTCTAACAACATGTGAACTGATACCGAAAATAGAGTAATGAGTATTTTCATCTGCTCTTGGCTGGATGTTTTCTTTAGTAATTCCCGAAGCATCATCAGCATACAAATAAACTCGGTAACTTGGATAATAATTTACATCTTGGGGTCCAATAATGATTTCGTTATAATCAGGATGCATAGATTGCTCAATATAGTCTCCTAATCTGAAATCAGTATCATTAATATATAAAACTAAGTCTCCTGTTGTACCAATATTTTCGGTTCTAACAACTTTAAATTCTTTTCTTGATTCTACAGGAACTGTAGTTCCGGCTTTTACAGAACTCTTTCTAAACAAACGAACAATACCATTAAACCATTCTACTGAGTTTTGGTTCTGAGAATTATATTGATGGTGTTGAGGCAAATTAAAACCAGGAAAAGTGATTTTGTATAACCCCAAGTGTTTCTTATCTTCTTCTGCTAAGGGAATAACATCTTCGTTTTCATCTAATTTATACGAACCATCAGCATTCATTTCATAAGAATTTTCCAAAACCCTTTCAATTACAGCAGGTTTCCAGATTCCTCTGGTTTTTTCCAGTTGTAAATTATTTGTATTATCGCTTTTCGGCTGGATCACTTCACGATGAATCTCATTTAAAGCAGCTGGATATTCTACTGTAAAATTAATTTGAGGCGAATGCCAGTTCGAAATTGTCTGCATATTCTGCACCAGAGTACATAATTTGTTTTCCGGAATTTCAATAGCTTTAATTTGATCAGAATCTATTGTTGCATCTCCATCAGCATGAACACTGTCGCTGACTTCTTTCTTAAGAACTTTTACATTAGCATAGGCAAATTCATACTCGTCGTTAGAATCTTCTTTTAATTTCGTGAAAACCTCAATATCCTGAATAATATAGTTTTGGTCATCAATAGTTAGAATTCCTCCGGCAAATCTATCTTTGTTATCTTCTGTCAAGGAGACTTTTATCTCTTGTCCGCTGCTTAAAACTTTATAACCAATAATTTTTACAATTGAAGTTAAATTATCATCAATGCTATCCTCAATACTTTGGATTTTGGCATATTCTACTTCAGGAAGTCCATCTTTATAATACAGTTTAAAATGATCTGCAAATACTTCGTCAGTATCAGGATAAATGCTGGTTTTGTCTTCTTCAGCTGTTTGAGCAGACATGTCTGCAGGAACCGTATAATTTATTAATTCCTGAGCTGAATAATAATCAAACAAAATTCTAACTAATGTTTTGTCATCTCCTGTAATATTATTTAAAAGAGTTTGTTCAGTGGCTGAAGTAAACATCAACGGACTTTCTTCTGTAATAAGAAGCGAATTAATATTACTTGGCGGCATTAAATTGTTCGCTGGTTTAATATCCGATTCAATGCTTAATTGTTTTCCTGCTGTTGCTCTTGAAAAAATATTAATACCGTATCCCTGATAGACATACGTTTTTTTACCTACTTCTTCCTGACGGATATTTATAATTGATTTTCCAGATTCAGGAATAATAATTGGAACTGATTCATAATTTGCTTCTCCAAGATTTTTATTGACATTCTTGTATCCTAAATCATGTGATAATTCAGGTTTTCTCCATTCTGTATCTTCAGAAAGTTTAAAATCAACACCCACATAAAGTGGAAATGTAAAAGTACTTCCGTCATATTCTGTTGTAGATTTAAAGAAATCTTTATAGTCTTTACTAATGTCATAATCCATGACATCATCCATAAATAAACTTACAAATCGTTTCTTTCCATCAAAACTGTAACCTTCAGGATTTGTAATTGTTGAGGTCTGACTTTCATCAGAATCCATATTTAATCCCGGAACAATTTTATTTAATTGTACAGGAAGTGACTGGCGTTCTGTATTTAAAGATGTTGGAATACTCATAGAAAGGTGCTGTCTTTCAGTTGCTCCTGTACCATCCAAATCGCCCAAAGTTGTATATTCTGTTAGATAAACAAATTCTCCGGATAGCACTTCATCATCCATATCTATGCATCCCAAACCTAACATACGGGCAATATGATAATCATTTGCAGCAATGTTTAAAAGGTCCAGATAAGATATTTGTGTAAATCTTTCATCTTCCAATTGCTCTTCTGTTGGAGTTTTTCCAGCATCAAGATCTCCAAAATTGATTATTTCTGAAGCGGTTGGATTATTTGGCTGAGCACTTAAATCGAGATATTGACTGACAATTTCTTTAATGTTTTTGTCACTTTTATCTGTTCCAACTGTTGGTCTGTTCCATTTATCTTTATAATTGGCAATATTTACATAGTCGCCGTCATTGTATTTTAGCCATTTTCCATGAACTGCATTTAGCTTTGGTTCTAATTGTTCAAAAACTTTAGAATCATTGTCACTTAATGCATACTTACCTTTAAAAGTCCAGTCTCCATTTGTATTGGCCTGCGTGATAAAATCTGAATAAAACTCAAAATGGATTGAATTTAAAAGACAGTTACTTGCTTTAAATCGAATACTTCTTCCGTTTTCTGCAACTACACGAATATTGTTTGCCTGAGATGAAGAGTATGTTTTACGGTTAGAAACTCTTTTTGGAGAAATAAAACTGTTTTCGGCAACTGATAAAGTTTCTAATCTTACATTGCTCGAAGTGTTTACAGATGAAAAGTTTAATTCGGCAGCAAAAAACAATTCAGATTTGTTTTCAATTTCGATCAGATTATTTCCGTAAGCTTCAATAAAATCTGCAGGATTAACCAGCGGATCTATACCAAGTTTAACCGATTTATATTTTTTTAAATCATGAAAAGTAACATAAATTGATCTTGTTGAATTTGCAGCTTTATAAATCCATAATCCTTTTTGATTATCAACAACATTTGGGTTTTGGCTTAAATCCAGAACATGAGTTTTCTTAACATAAGGAGCTCTGTAAACTTTTACGAAGTCATCAGGTTTATTGAAATTAGATATTTCGCCAGTATATAAATCTCCTTTTGGAAGATGTTTTTCTCCTAATTTGCCAGCAAGCATCCAGCGAAGATGAATTCCTTTTGTACTGTCAACTCCTCTCGAACCTGCAGCCGCAATTTGCAAATAAGTAGACTGTAAATTTGTTTTTGACGAATCAATATCAATTACAGCTGATTCTTTACCAACATTAAAGTTAATGCTGAATCCTAACGGATTTTTAATATTGTTTAAAGAAATTGGAGCAGAAAAACTACCAAGACTTCCCGCTTTGCCTTCAATTCGAATTGGAACTTCAATTTGAGCCGATCCTGGAATTGTAACCGCATTTTGAAGTTTAAAAATTAAACCATTTAGACTGCTTTTATCATGAATTCTTGTTCCGGCACTTAAAGTAAGTGGAACACGGCTTTTGTTTCTGAAAACTAAACTTCCGGCAGTTTCTTTTACTTTTACACCTTTCTTTAAAACCGGATAAAAAATTTTATTTTCAATAATACTTACATTCGGAATACAGCCAGTTTGAGCCGTAGATAAATCAGTAATAAGATTATTTAATTCTGTTCCTAAAGTGCTGAAATCAGAAACTCTAAGATAATCTGATTCTAAGGCAGAAGTTCTGCTGTCTTTTAATTTTGGTGTTCTTCCTAAGAAAGTATTTAAAGGCGTAGTTAATTCGCTTAGGTCTCCTGTTTCACTAGTAACACCATAAACAAAAACCTGTGATTTTTGATTTAGCTCTGTGAACAGGTCTTTTAAGAATTGAGAATTATTTACCTGAAGACCATCTGTTACAACAAAAACAATATCAGGAGTAACAGCCAGATTTTTAACAGCATTTAACCCAGAAGCCCAATAATCAGATTGAATGTAGGCTCTTCCGTTTCCAAACAAATTAATCCAGTTTAAAAAATCCTGTGGGTTATCTGCAATTCTTTTCTGGATAACATTATCGGGTCTAACAGCAGTATCGCTGTTAGACATTCCGATTAATGAAAGTGTGATGTTGCTTTGAGCCTGAGAATTGATAAATGAAGTCAGCCCGTCTCTAATTTGCTGCGCTTCATTGGTGTTAATCGAACCAGATTCGTCAACAACGATTGCTATATATTTTTCGCAGCCAGAGAGTTGGCTTTCCTGAAGATTTATAGAACTCATTTTTTTCTTGTTTTTTAAAGATTTGTATTTTCTAATTCTGATAATTGTACCTCAATGGTTTGTTTGTCAATTGATTCTGTTAATTCAGTTCCACCATTTTTCCACATTCTGTAATCAAACTGAATAGTTAAATTCTCTTCTGAAATCATTTTACTGTTGTGCATGATTATAGCCTGTGAATAATCTTTTGAATGCAATACTTTGTAATCAGCTTTAGTGTTTCCCAATGCATCAACTACAACAATTGAATCTTTGATTTCTTCTAAAGGCATTTTAGGAATGTTAAATGGCTCCGGGTTGCGAACTAAAAGAGCAATGACATTGCCGGTATTGGTATCAATAATTTTATTAACCTCAGTATTTTGTGCCGGATCTAGAGGAGACATTTTTAAGATTCCTTCGATAACACGGTCAAATGAATGCTGATATTTTGTTACCAATCCATCACTTAAATCGTTTTGTTCAAGAGCAATTACATCATGTAAAGCATCAATTTGGTCCTGAACTAAATCAAGATTAACATCATATAAAGCACTATGCGACTTATCTTCATTTAGGTAATAACTTTGAATTTGTTCTTCAAAATTTTTGTATTTAGAAGTTTGGAAACCAAATTGGTGCACTAATATGTTTTTACTTAAACTTGTAGTGCCATGTTGGGTATCATCAAAGAAATTATTTACCAGAACAGTATACAGTTTTGAAGGTTTTAAATTGGTTAATTCTACCTCATATCTATATGATTTTGGTTTTATAGGTTCTACCCATTCTAAAGAGCATCGCATTGCTGATTTATCCGTAAGAATATTGTTTATCAATTGTATGCCTAATGGAATTCTAGGATCGTTATCGTCTTTCCATTCGAGAACTTCTTCATTTGGTTTAGGATATGCAATCTCTTCGTTTTTAAAAGGATATTCGATAAGCAAATCAGTCAGCGGATCTTTAATAAAAAGATTTAATTTTCCTTTAATTTCAGGTACTTTATCTTGATTGTATGGTCCCCAATCTTTAAACATGTGATAGGCATAAGGATTTGTAAAAAACAAAGAAACTTTGCATTGTTGATTTCCATAAAAAGAAGGTTTCGACTGTAATAAACTTCCATCAGCATTTGGATAAGAACGGTTGTAATCTAAATATTGTCTTAATGAAGTCAATGGCGATTTTGACAATTCTGTCAATTCGTTTTTAACAGGCGGCTGTTCATTAGGAGCTACTGGTTTATCAGCAACAGGATAATGTCCTATTGGGCCTAAAGTTTTAAATCCATAGAAATAATTAAAATCTGTTGTGTCTTTATCATCGACTGTATCAGTTAAAGTAAAGTCTAAACAATACGTTGTATTTGGCCTCCAGATTGGGTGAACTGTATTTTCAACTGCCGCTTTCATTGCCTCGCGATCTTCTTCTACAGCTTCAATTTGAGGAATAGTTGAATTATGGAAATAATCTTCTTTACTTAACCAATCAATCCTTTGTACAGATGTTGTGTAACCTAATTCAGGATCTTCCTCAGAATTTCCGTTAGAACAAATCATCTCATTAACTGAAATTAATTTTGAGTTTTTAGGTGTTCTTGTATAATTCACATTTGCAGCCAAAGCAGCTGTTGCTAAATTTGTAACTACAGTTGTTAAAGCAGATGCAGAAGTTGTTATCGTAACTGTTTCTGCCGGATGTAAAGAACAATTATCAAACTGGTCTGTAAACAATGAAAAATAAATTCCTTTTTCTTTTGGTTTAGAGGAAAGCATCAAAATTTCATTTTCAGAAGGTTCATTTTGAATATGAATAATCGACGCTTTTTCCAACCCATTATTTCTCTTAATTAATCTTGTAAGTGCTAATGTTGAACTGAATACAAACAAATATTTCTCATTATACGCTAGAGTCGAATTATCTGCCAGAGCATTATTTGATAAGTAAATTGCAGAATCGAAAACCGCATCTTGTTTTACAATATCTAATGAATTTCCTGTAATTTGAGCTAAACCGAATTTTCCATCAGAGAACTTAACCGTAACTAAAATTTTTCCATTAGCAATCACGGCATCAATAATTTCGGATACAGAAGCATCAGAAATAACTTTTGTATCTGTTACAGAAATCGCATTTGTACTGGTATTAAGATTAAAATAAATAATCTTTTTGTCTTTCGTAATCAAACTAAATTCAGTACCAGAATGCTGAAGAACTTTTATTGCATTTGCATTGATTTTCGCACGCTTGATAAGAGCGCGATCAGTTCCGTTAACCCAATTAATCTGTGTTTCAGTCTCTAATGCATTAATCCAAAGCAATTCGTTATTTGCAAGCGGTAATACTTTATTAAATCCTAAAGAATAACTGTTTAAATATTGTACTCCTGAACTTAAATTCAGTTCATTATCAAGTTCAGAAACAGCCATTGCAGCGATAGGAGATTCACATCCAACAATAAAATCAAGATCAATAATAGCTTCTCCAATTCCTTTGCATTGGTTCGCATTTAGTGACTGAGTTACCAGTAACTTATCATTTGTAACCTGCATCGAAGTAACAACTCCATTCAACAAACGTTCTCTTAAAATAACTCCTTTTGAATCCACTTGTAAAAGAACCGTTTTATCTGCTTTAGGATGGAAAGTGATGATATATGTATCGTTGAATTTGATTACTTTCTCAAATGCATAAGTATCTTTTCCTTTATATCCGTAATAATTTGTAAAAGTCAATTTACCTGGCATTTCAGCAGATGGATTATCATTTCCAGCTTCAGCCTTTAAGATTGCTAATTCAGCTAATAAGGCATTATATTCTGTCATAGAGCCAGGCAATGAGATAGAAACTTCACCCGTTTCGGTACTATATGTTTCTGTAAACAAAGCTGCTATTTCATTTCTAATTTCATAAATGCGTTTTGCATTAGTAGATAAAGGAATGATAACAATTTTAGAAATTTTAGTTTTAGAGATTGCTTCAGTTTCTTCACTTAATAATTTTATACTGCTTAACAATTCAGCTTTCGTATAAGTTAAATCATAGTCGGCTGTTGCATCTATAGTTTTCTTAAGTTTAATTGGTTCGTATGAAATGAATTTTGAATTATCTTCAGTAACAGCTGTAAAAGCTTTTATGAGAACTTCTTTAGCTTGAGTAGTTATCTGAAAAGTAGGCTCAATTGCTGATTCCGGAAAAATAACTTCTAACTGATTATTATTTTTGAAAGACAAAGATTTATTGAAGCCATGCGGGTTTGTTTCTCCCGAAATACTCATAAAATCGGTACCTTCAATTGTATTATCTTCAGTGACTTCTGAAAGATCTCCAATCAATTTAAAAAACAAGCCGTTAATTTTATCTGCTTCATATTGTGATGGAACATAATAACGCTGTCCAATTTGTTTATTAAGGAAATCAGTATGTTGCGGTTCAAGTTGAGGAGAAACACAGAATAATTTAGAAGATGTGATTCCAAATTGTTCCGGCACATGCCATCCAGGCTCAGCTGCACTTAAAAATGAAAACGGATTGGTTCCTAATACACGAATACTGTCATACTGGTCAATTGCTTTTTGCCATTGTGCCCAAGGTAGATTACTTAAATCTTGGGATGCATTTTTATCTTTAACTGCTTCAAATGGGTGATAATCTTCCCAAGCTGAGCCATTCCATGATTTTATACCGATAGATTTAATAGCATATTGATGTTTAACCTGACGTAATTTTCTTCCTGCCTGAGTACTCACTGGCGGCATCATATCGGTATAATTTTTGGCATCGCCGGTATAACCTCCAATTTTTTGAGACAATTCAGGATTTGGTAATACACCTTTCGCCATTTTAATATCGATATAAGTATCTAAAGGAATTATTTGTGTAATTTCATTTCCGTCTGGAACTGTACTGAAATAATCAAGTGCAAAAGCTTGATTGGTAAGCATGTGAACCCCTTTTACATTTTCTAGAGTTCTGTTATCTTCTCCATCACCATGAGTTCCCATTGGCAGCGGACTGTAAGGAGTACGATCGACAATTCTGTTAATATCCCACTGAAGTTCGACCACAAAGTTTTTACGGACTTTTACAAAGGCAATTTTTACACGAACACTTAGCTCCAGTTTGGCATAAATTAAGAATGGCTTAAAGGATTCTACAGAGAAAATAGTATCTAAAACAATCTCCACATTAATAATCCAAAGTTTAATTTGAATACCTCCACCGGCCATAATATAGCCGCCCATTTGCGGACGTTTGAATGAAATTTTTCCACCCAATTCCAGATAAGCCCATAATTTGACTTTAGCAGGGCCAAAGCTTTGCTGTAATTTGAAATCTAATCTGGCTCCGGCTTCAATTCCCTGAGCCGAAAGCATAATAAAAGCTTTAGCAGTAAATAATGTTAAGATTTCTGCAGTAATTGGGTCTTTTCTGGATCCGATATTTACATACCATGGTTTTTGGTTCTTAAAGAAGAATCCAGCTTCTAATAAGGCATGAAGTTTAAAGATTTGTCCGCTGTCTTTAGGAATACTAAAATCGGCTCCGGCTGCCAGTTCCAATGAATTATCGCCAAATGCAACCATTGCAAAGAATGGAGGATTACTTGGATCATCTTCGATAAGACCTAGTTTGCCTGCAATAACATTTAATCCTGCTTCGATATAAAACAAAGTAGGCAGAGACAATAAAAGCATTGCTCTTAGAGATAAGACATGTCCGCCATCTGCAACGGTTCCAAAAGTAGCTCCGGCTCCAATAGAGAACGGAGAATTGTATTGCATAGAATCCGGTGGTCCGCTGAATTTTCTAATATTAATACCCGGTTTTGGAGTTTTATAAAACTCATACCAGGAGTTGTCTTTTTTCAACCCTGCAGCTTCCTTTGTAGCCACATATCTAAAACCTAATAAACCTCTAAATGCTGAAATAGCAAGAAACCCAAGTGGAATAGGAGTAGGGAGCTCAATATGAGCATCGATTAAGAACGCTGGATATTTTGGCATAAAACGCATTCCAACACCACCGGAAATTTTTGCTTTTGGCAGTTTTAAAGAAACCTCTCCAATAAACTCTTGAGATTTTCCTGGTTCAGGAAGCGAAACCATACCATTGATAATGGCCATTGCAGAAGCTTCTGTTGCAGTTCCCGGAATAACTAAATCAACCTCAATAGTTTGAATTCTTAGAAAAGATTTTGCTTTACGATCATCTTCATCATCGCCATCCGTAGGATAGTAAAATTTCACACCTTCTCCGCGAGCATCAACTCCAAGCGGGTTGATACTTATGGCTCCGTCAAAGCCCCAGAAATTATATTTACGGCCGTTAATTTGGGTTGAACCAAAACTGATGTTGGTAACCGCCATTTGAACGGGACCAAGATTTATACCTAGACTGATAGGAATAGGAATTGAACCTCCTTCAACTTCAATATTCCCATCGCTGTAAATACGAAGTTTTTCGACGTCAAAGCCTTGGCCTTTCATAAGGTTTCCGATTAAAGAACCTTCAGGAAATGAAATATGACATGAAGTTCCGATGTAAAAATCTTCATCTTCTTTTCCTAGTTCTAAACTGTTGAAATCTAACTCTACCAGATTAAATAAATTGGCTTTCGGCTTATTTTCTTTTGGGAAAGAAGCGGTAAGATTGAAGTCGCCATCATCTTGCAAGTGACCTTCTAATTGTACATTAAAAGGAACTTTTGATCCATCTTCTTTTTTGATTTTGAATTTTTCAATTTCTATTTGTCCCTTAATGTTAGAACCAATTACTTTATTTTGTTTGAATGAAATATCAAACTTATTAAAGCCGATTTTGAAGCCTTTGTTTGATGATCCAATTGTTTTCCAAAGTGTATTATCGTATAACTCCTGTAAGAAGTTTTGATAATCTTTTGCCTCTGTAAAAATATAAGTTGTAGAAGCATCAATAGTTTGTGAAACGACTGAAGGAAGCGTTGTTAACGATAAAGGATAATCAAAAGCATAAGGCGTTCCTTTACTGTTTAATTGTTGTAAGAAAGTAAGTAAAGAAACATAATCAGCGATTTCTTTTTTATTAGACACACCACTTTGTTCGTCTTTTTCGAACATCGTGATTGGGTAATTAAAATTGAATTTATCGTTGAAATAATTAAAAGCTCCATTTGTGCTAGGAACTGTTTCCAGATAAATATTTCCGGAAAGACCACCAGAACCTATTAATAAATCTGTAGCGCCAATTTGTAATGTTGGAGTTACACTTCCTGGAGTTTCAGGAATTGTATTAAACCATTTTGAAGGCAGTGTAACCGAAACGGCACGCGCATACACTCCAACGAAATCGTTTGGACGACCATCGGCATCGGCTTCTGGAATATTGGTTTTCTTGCTTAAATCTACTTTTAAAGTATCTAATTGAAGGATTAAACCTGTATTGCCAATCATGGCATATTGAGAGGGTTGTAAAGATCCGCCAAGTTCTAATTGATAACCAATACCTTCTTGAGTATCTGCATACAATTGAGCCTGACCGAATGTAAACATTGATTTTTCAGTTCCATTACCAAAATCATCACCAGTAGAAGTAACGGGCTTTAAGATATTTCTGGGAAATTCAATACCGGCACTTAAAGCTAAAGTTGCTTTGGCTTTTGGTGTGATGATTCGTTTAATATGAGCTTCGATACCATCTGGAACAATAATATTATAGAAAACCTGTAATCTTTGTTTCGTTTCGCTTAAATCTGCTTTTAAGATGTAAGTTGCAAACAATAATAGCGAAACAGTTTCTGTAATAGCCGGATTGTTTTTAATAAGCGTAATTACAGCATTAATAGATTGTTCAGTTCCTTCTGGAAGTGCTAATTTTTCTTGTCCAGTTAGTCCTTTAAGATCATTAATGTCTTCTAAGAGCTGTTCAAATTTTGTTTTGCCTTCTTCAGCTTCAACAAAAATATTGAGCATGTGAGCCACAACTTGTTCTTCGCTGATACGGAAAACCTGAAGACCAACAGAATAAAAATCTTCTATTGAAAAAGAAAAATTGCTTGAACTAAAAGTTTTTAGGAAAGCTAAAATCTCCCACTGATATTCTAAAGTAATAGGGAAAGAGGAAATAGACGAATCTCCGTCAAGATCCGGATTAAGTACAAGTCCCAAGCCAAATGGCAGTGGAATAGCGAGTTTTTCGCTTGTTACAATATCTAAACTGTAAAAAGCAGAATCGCCGCGATATCCTTTTGAATATTGTAAGTTTTTATAATGAATTTTATTGAAAATATCATTTAGACCATTTTCAACAAACGATAAAAACTCCGGTAAGTCATCTACGGTTATTACCTCAGATAATCGAGGGTAATACCTTGCCGTAGGAATTGGAGTCGCTGGAATTGGATTAGTTGGCATATTCTAATTTGTTTTTGACTTTAATTTTCGTTCGTGTTTTTGCATGATTAAATTTTTGTTTTGATAAACAAAAGAGACCATTCAAATAATGAATCCATTATTTGATTTCTCAGGTTTACAGTATTTTTTGATTTAGATAATGCCTCGAAAAAAGCAGCTGAAAAATTGATTTTTTTTGCAGTATTTTCCTTTTGATAGTGTAAAGATCAGCCTAAAAAAGAGGTTTAAAAAACAGCTGCTTAGTGTTTGAACATGAATGTTCTGGGGCTTTACAGAGTTGTAAAGGGAGTGGAAGAAATCGAAGCAGGCTTTTTATAAAAAATTAATAAAGAGTAGAAAAGTTGCAGTTTTAATTTTTGAAATTGAGATTTAAAAAAGTAGTTTGCTTATTATGTTTAGGACAAATGCATAATGTTTTTAGAAGCTCAAGGACAAAAGTCTCTGAGCTTTGATTTTGATAGTTGCTAGAGAAATTCTTTTTTAGAATTAATTTATAGCGTAACTAAAATCTGCAACTATATTTGAAGTACCACGAGTGTTGAGTTTGTATTTTATACTAGCTGTTGAAGAACCAGTAATATAAACAAGAGCTGAGAAATTAACACCGTCTACAGTAGATCCTACACAAATTCCGGACAGTAATTCTGTAGATGAATTTCTGTTAATAGGCAATGAAATACCTATTTCAGTATCTGAACCTAGAGCTTTTGGGGTTCCTGTTAAAGCAATTTTAACACTTACTGTATTCCCAATTTTTGTGTAATTGGCATTTAAGAGTGTTGCACCTGTAAAATTTAAAATATTATCTAACGAAGGAAGATATGTGTCGGAGCTAGATATTGACGAAATAGTATCTTTAGTCATAATTTGACTTCTGATACCTGCGTGTGTTTCCCATAAAATTCCATTTTGATCACGTTCGATAGACCCGTTTTGTGGTGTAGAGGTAAGCGTACTATTTGGCAAAATAAGTGCAGGTGTTGTTGTATTAGCAGTATTTAAAGTGAGTTTGTCGCGAAGCAAAATACCGCTAGAATCAATAGAAATTGCATCATTAGGAGTTCCATCTACTCCAATTTGAAGTCTTTTTCCTGTAGACGCACGCATGTAAAATCTAATACTGTCTGAAGTAAAATACCCTGAATTCCCAAATAGCAATGCAGATTTGAAATTCCAAGTTGCGGAAATAGTTTGAGTCTGAGACTTAATCCATGTCCACCAGTTAAATAATTTCAATCGGCTTATTACTTTTTTATCTTCTGGAACTGCATTATCGATTTGGGTTTCTAAATCAGATGCCAGATCGACTTGTTTGTTATCAATCATATCTTTTAATACTTTTCCTTGTCTGGCGTCTAATGCTCTTCCTTCAGATGTATAATCGAGGGCATTGTAAGATTCAGGTTTCAAAGTGTTGATATGGCAAAATTCTAATTCGCCATCTCGATTCGTTATTAAGGTTTTGTTAGCTTGATTTCTTTCTAAATCTGCCACTTTGATTCTGTTGTGATTTGTACTCATTTTTAATTAATTATTACGGGTTTATAAAATTTATAGGCTTTTAATTAGGATTATGGGGGTTACCGTAATTTATTCTGGCTGATTAGTTTTGAGAGAAATGTTTATTTGTAGCTCTCAGCAATTTTCAGCCAGAATGGATTGTTTTAAAAATTGTGTTAGTGGCGTCACAATAGTTTTATTTTACAGATTTTGTAAAATATTTTTAGATAATTATTGACTTTCAGAAAAGACAATAAAGAGTTAGGGAACTTAATTTTTAAGTTCCTGATTGGGTTTTAAAATGTGATTTTTTGAATTTTTTAGATTATCACTTTCTGGGAAGGAAAAATGATTTTTTTAAGAGAGCTCAAAGACTTTTTGTCTTTGAGCTTTTTATACTTTATGTTCACGAGCGGGACGCCCTCGCCAGCGGGAGCGGAGTTAAAATTCACTTTTTAATTGAGCAACATATTGACTTTCTGTTAAATTGAAATCATTAGGTTCTAATACCAAAGTAAATGTTATATTATTCAAGGTAATTAAATAGTATATATCTGATGTTGGCCATCTTTTATATTGTAGAGGATTGGCTTTTATTGCGGTAAAAGCCTGACCAATTATGGTTTTATAATAATCCCCTGCATGACATTGTTCTTTAAAATTCTTTAGCTCTATTAAAAAATCTCTCAAGCCTAAGGTAGGCACTTCGTATCTTTCTACTTTGTCAAAGTCTCCGTACCGAGATATTGTAGTATCAGAAGATACATAAAATAAATCTGTACCCCAATTCAAATAATCTAACTGTCCTGCAATAACCGCATTTAATTCGCCTAAAGTTTCTGTTATATGGCTTAAATTCATATCTGATAAAGCTGATGCCTGATTTAAATCTGAAGTACTTACTCCAATCATTACTGCTCTATTTATTGAATAGTTTGTTACGAGTATTTGATATTCATATATCATAATATATTGTTTAAATGTTTAATTATTTTTTGGAATTACTGTTCCGTAAGGTAATTTTCGACTAGGCATTATTGTTGGAGGATTCATTAGTTCTGTACCTATACAAATATGAAGTTCTACTCCTTCACTACTCCAGCCTCGCCATGTATTTGAAGGTCTTCCAGGACTACGATGTGGAATCCAGTCACTCAAAGTTAAATTGTGTCTGGCATACGTTATTTCAATAAGAGCCTTATCTTCATTTATCCCCGTAAAAATAGTTGTTTTATTCGAATTAGATTTTTTAACCCATGTTTTTATAGGGTTTCTATTAGTATCTAGATAAAGGCTTTCTATGCCATCTACTTTTTTTGTAACATAACCCCACATCCATACTTCACAATCTTTTACTCCTACACCCGCAATTTCTGTTCCATCTATTATGGCTGTTTGTATATTTGCATTTACAGTAGGCAAAGGGCCAGGATAGTATTTTTTACCCCCAGGTAATGTAGCTTCTATTAAAGTAATAGGATTAGGTTCTGTAATAGCATAATCAGCATGCATACCTGTAAAACCAATGATGTAATCACTACCGTTATGGTTAAGCATTACAGGAGATCCTTTTACATGATTTGCTATTGTTTCCTGTAAACCTGGATGATGTACATGATCAACCGGGTATTGTTTTTTTACTGTAAAAGTATTACGTAGATCCTCAAGAAAATCTACATTCTTTATATGAGAATTATGAACTATGGCATTTAAAGGATTTTCATCAACAATTTTATAATATTTAATCAATCCTCCATTTTTTATTCTATCGACTACTGTTTTAGGACTATTTTCATAACTTTTTAAAAATTTAAATTTTTGTTCTGTTGAAAGTATAGATAAATCATTTCCTCTACTTACAAAAGAATATTTTTCCCATTCTTTTATCAAATTAGGATTCTCTACAAAGTTAGCGAAATGTGTGTCACTTATATTGGAAAAAGTATCTAAAAACTTTTCTTCTTTAGCAATTTCAAGTGTTTCTAAGATATCACCCAATTCCTCTTCTCTATAAAAACGCACTAAACCATTTACATATTTATCATTTGTTAGGATATTAATATATTTCCTCTCCTTAGTTATATTATTTGCATAGCATAATCTCCAGTTATCAATAGCTTTAGCATCATTGGTATTAAAAATCTTCCTTATTGCAGGATCTTCAAAAAAACCTAAATCAACATAAAATGCGTATTTTTCTGCAGTACTTGTAATCTGCCCGTATTTTTGTAAAATTTTATCTGATTCTGTGCCCTGTTCAGTAAGTTTTTGTATTACTGTGTTAATAACTAATTCTTTATTTCCCGCTATATTTTTAACAACGTCAAGAGCCTGATCTAGCTCTTGAATTTGAGTAGATGTCATATCTCTATAGATTGAAATATTTTGCTGATTAAACTTTGCAACCGTATTATCTAATTCAAAAGCTGATTCAATAACTTTTGATTTTGTGTATGGTCTAACAAATTGACTTGTAATAGTTGTCCACATTAGAAAGCTATTCATCTTTTCAGCAACTTCTTTTGTTTCAGAATCAGTAGTTGTATTAGCAACATAGTTGTTGATTGACATAGCGTTAAATGCAGTAAATTCTACAGCATTTGTAACTCCATTGACAGCACTCCATGCTAAAACTGCATCACTAGACCCAGCAGCAGTTTCCGCTGCCCAAATTGGTCTCATTTTAGATAGATAACCAATATATTTTAGATCAGACAATGCCCCCGCACCAGTTAGATTCATTGCAATTTCGGCAGTAAGCATTATTCCAAAATCAATTTTCTTTAAATCGCTATAATCTTGCATATAGTATAATAAAAAAACAGGAATAATAGGGGTGTATTCTTGTGATTCACTATTAATTTTTAAACCATTTAGGCTTTCTACTAAATTTAGATCTGGTTTAAAACCTATAATTGAAATAGGTTGATATATATCGTAGGTGCCATATAATGATTTAAAGTTGGAAATAGTCTGACTGTTTTCTTTTGTAGATTTAAAATTCGTTACCGTTGTTGTTATTTCTTTATGAATTTTTATTTTTTTTCCTTCAATATCTCCTAAGGTATATTGAACTGTATTTGAGATTAAAGCGGTATCTGTTTGTCTACTTGTATTTTCTCTTGAATCATAATATATAAATGCAGGTGAAGTTTCTGAATCATAATAAGCAGTTAAGGCTATTGAACTTCCGTTGGCTGTTATTAATTTCATATAATATGATTCAGGATAAATTCCAAAAGCATTTTTAGGTTGTGTATATGATGGATCTCCGTACTTGGGATTATATTTTGATAATTCCCAGACTTTATATAATAGAAAAATAAAATTTTTTCTATTATCATAACTATTTAGCAGACCATAAGTGTATCTACCAATCCTATTATCATCAATTTTTGAGTATAATATTTCGAAAAGGGTTTGTTTTGTGTCTGCAGTATATTCTCGGTTGTGAGTTCCCAAAACCTGATATACTTGAATTTCCATTAGTATAAAAAGAAAATCATTTCTTTCAGCAGCAGAAACAGAGTTAAAAGTAAAAGATTCGACAATTTTTAACACCAATGATTCTCCACCATTTTTTTCTGTCAACTTTTTTTCATAATAACTTATATTTTTTAATAACTCGATTTTATCATTCGTTGGAACAGTTGCCAAAGCTTCGGCGGACAGACATCTTGCTAACCAGTAAAATTGCTCTTTTTTAGGAGCTTTTTTGATAGAAATTTGATTTGCATAAAAACCTTCATAGAAACTAGTTAAATTTCTCATATAATCCTCTAATATCTGAACAGTTGGATTTACAAATATTGGTTGAGTACTCCATTCAGATTTTTGACTGTTTATATATTGACCGAAATCACTACTTGTTCCTAATTCAATGGAATTAAATATACTTTCTATTGAGTTGATTTGAATAGCAATCTTTGCGATCAAAAACGCTTTTGCCTGTTTATCATCTACATCGGTAAGTGGCGTGACAAATAATCCAATCTTATGATTGTAAAATTGCATGGCGGTATTATTCAATTGAACGTTTCCCCCTTCTATAGGATCCGGAAAAACTCCAGTAGGAATTTTAATCTGCCAAGTTCCATAATCAACAATTTGTGTATTAGGTTGATGTGACCATTTATAAGTTTCAATTTTACAGAAATCAGTATACGGAGCTACCACTTTTAGTTTCTTAACAATAATTTCATCGTCAACAGATGCTGGTTTAAAAGGGTACTTATGATGTTTTAGTTCATAGAGTTTATTTTTATCGATAAGATATTCTAGAAAAAAATCTTCTTCATAAAAACCACCTATAACATCTTTATCTACTTGTCCAACAAGATCTACATCCCTGAAATCTTCCTTTACCGTTTCTCTAAATTTTTTCGTAACTCCATTAACATTAGCTTCAAACGAATTTAAAAAGCCATATATACTATATTTTGGGTTAAGTAAACCAGTTATTTTAATAACTTCTCCTGATTTTAATATTGCTGCTTGTTCCATTATACAGATAAATCTAAATCTAACATTAATTCTTTTTTTGAATCTTCTTTTACATATTCACTATACCCTTTACTAAAATGATAGTTTATATCAAGTGAGTAAACAAAAACATCATTTATAGGTTCAAATAATTCAGTATCACCATTTTCATTTTCAGCCACAATCGCAACTTTGTATTTCTGATAGATGATATTTTCTGGAGAAATTAGATCATTGTCATCCTCAAAAAGATCAATCAAAAACAAACGAGGATTTTTTATGTTATCAGTAATTAATGCTTTTATAGTATCATTTTCTTCTTTCGTTAATCCCAGAATAATTTTATTAGGAGTAGAGCCGTCCAAAGTTTTTAATTCCAGTCCGGTAATAGTTTGAGTGCTGTCTGTAAACAGTTTCAAATTGTAGTAATACGGATCTGGTAATTGATATGTTTTGTTTTTTGTAACGGCACCGCTTGCTGAGGCTGTAGTTTTTGTATCTGGAGTTATACTTCCAACTGCAGAGACAGCATTGTTCATCACATCTCCAGCTTCCGTTAGATAGGTTACGCGTTCAATTGTAGGTGTTTCTTCAACTCCGGTTTCGATAACATCGTTTACAGTAAGTGTTTGTACAATTGAAATCCCCTGCTGTTTTTTATCATAAAATTCATTGATAAGATTTAGTTTTTCAGAAGTAATTCTCGAATAACTATCATCACCATTTAATTTTAGCAAAGGCTCTGCTTTTATTAAACTAAATACATCATCAAAGTAGTTGGCAACTCCATTTATGACTGCAGGATTTCCTTCTTCGTCCAGAACTTCTCTAGCGATATAAGTGTTAATTTTTCCCTGATATAACAAAATAGTAAGCGCAGCAATATTTTTTCCTTGGACAGCAGGAGTTGTAAGCTGAATTTGTGTCGTTAAATCAGAGTAATTTCCTTCTTCATCTGGAGGTATTCGCAATCCATCTGCATTAATGAAACTATCTTTTTGTGCATTGGCAACTGTAGCAATCTGTCCGTAAAAAGCAGTATTGTTATTGTTATCCGTAGTAAATTGCAGATAAAGATTATTTGTAGTAACAGTATTAGCCTGTTCTTGTTTATCAATTAAAACCGGCCAGCCATCAGTTCCATAAGTTACGGCAGTCATAGGAACAATTCCTTCTGAATTGGCCAATAAACCTGTTTTTAGATTTTCTGAAGTATCCTCAATTTTATAATTTCCATAAAAATCATAACTTCTTGTTCGATCACTCTGAATATAGATGTACCAACTGTTTTTAGTGAAAAAATTATTGATAATACTATTAAAAATTTCTACACCTCTTTTAGTAGTTTGAGTTCCTGCGCTTACAATATCTACAGCGTATTCTGGAACAAACAAACCATAAAAGGCCGCAATGTCAATAAACTGTACGCTTTGCTCGCGTTGTAATTTTTGTTTGTAAGGAGTATCACCTGTAACTAAAATAGAAGCGAAGGCTTTACGGGCATATTCTAAATTAAAATCAAACTCGCCATTATTAAAATCATGTTTGTAATCGCCGTAATTTAGAACAACGTCAATTCCGCCTTCTCCCTGATCAAATTTTCCTAATGATTTTCCCATATCAATCATCGGAAGTTCGAAGTCGTCTGTTTCGTCGAAAGTATTATTCGCTTCAACAAACTCTGATTCTTTAAAAAAGAAACTTGAAAGCGGAATTGTTAAGTCTGTAACCTCTTCATTGTAACCAATATATTTAGCAACAAAATTTGGTTTTGGAATAGGATTATTTTGAGCATCTTTTCGATTACCGTGAAAAGCATCAAAATCATCATTTATTTTATTGATAAAATCAGACGTTTGAACTGTTTTCTGAATTATTTTGGGATTGGAATCCGTTGTGAAAAAATCACCTCTTTGCAACCCTCTGTAAATAAAATATTTGATATTTAATCCCGGAAATGGTTGTTTGTAGGGGCGTAAAATAAGATTTACTTTGTCAGTGCTCCCTGTTTGCGGCTGTACCAATACAACTCCTTTGCATATAGCATAAGCCTTTTTGGGAGTATCTAAAGTAAATTTGGAAGTCAGGTTAAACTCGGTACTCGATTGAGGACCAAAAGCTTGCTGCTGGCTTTGCGTAAAGCCTCCTGACTCCACGAAAAAATGAGATTGTGAAGACATATTTAAATGAATTATTTAAAAGTTAATTTTAAACCATCAAAGGCTTATAGATTTTGTAGACGAATCTTAGGAGTAGGAAAATCAGAATGATAAGAAGAATTCTGCCCAGCCAAATTTGTACTTTTTGCCAAAAAGTTAAGTAATTGACAAACTTGGTAATCGTGATCGTTTTCTCTTGGACATCTTTAATTTGTTTCGATTTCCAGAAAGCATAGAGTTGTTGTTCTTTCAGGTCACAATCAACGCTTAGTTTATTGTTATCAAGTCGAACCCTTGGGCTTTTTAATGTACGCCCTGGTTCGGCCTGAGTAACATTTTTGAGAACTACTTTTCCGTTAATACAGTCAAGTAATGCATTATAAGAACTGCTGTCTTTGGCAATTTTAAAAACTGTATCGTGCAGTGTTTCTGTAATAGTAATAGTTTGAACTTTATTTTCGTTTTCAACTGGTTTCGAACTTCGGCATGAAATCACAATCAGAATAATGAAAAGCGAAAAAGCTGCATATTTTAGTTTTTTAGTCATAAATAGAATTAGTTTTAGGTTTAGTTTTGCAGACGTAAAAAGCCTTTTATACTTTTTGCATCACGTTTTCTTCTAGCTACTTTATAGCCTTCGCGTCCGCCAAGATCATTTGTGTTACCTTCAATTGTGTAAATAGTGCTGCCAGTAACTTTTTCGACAAATCCGGTATGTCCGGAACCATTGTTGAAATCCATAATAAAGATGTCCCCCGGCTGAGGTGTTTTTTTTACTAAAAGCGGTCTCGAATTATACTGATCCAAAACACCTCCGGTTTTCTTTAAAGGATTTTTTGCATTCATCTGCATAGCAGCATTTTGTGTACACCAGTAAACAAAAGCCATGCACCAGGAATATCCTTTATTGAGTCCGACGCTTCGTAAATAAATCTCGACTTCGGGGCCTGAGTTGCTGTTTCTGGGAATTTCTTCGACACCAATTTGTGCCGTGGCGATTTCTAGGGTTTTTTGGGTTAGTGTCATGAATTTTTTCCGTTTAACTGTTTAAATTTTTGTAATTCATCAACTAATTGTTGATTAATAAGCATGAGTTCTTTGTGCTGTACTTCCATTTTTTTTATGGTTTCTGTAGCTGCAGTTAGGCGAGCAGTGATATCATCAAGAAGATCACGGTAATATTTTACGGCGCTCACGGCGTTGTCGAGTTCGGCAGCTCTGTCTTCGGCCAGTGATTTTCGCATAGAAAAAAACCAGGTAACAAAAGCGGCAAAGAATGCGGTTAGAGATGGGTATAGAAACTGTTCCATTGATGTATTAATGTTTGAATGTTAGGTTAAAAAATGTTTTTTTGAGAACAACTGAAAAGCTGTTTTTGTAAAGAAAAATAATCTCAAAATGTAAGGCAGAATCGAGCATTTGTACCCTTTTGAGATTGCAAAGATTGGGAGAAAAAAGCCCTGAAAAAAACGGCTGCAAGGTGCATGAACATTTGTATTCTAGGGCTTTACAAGGTTGTAAGGAAAGCGAACAAAGCGCAGTTTAAGAGAAGTAAAAGACACATCTTTGCATCATAAAAAGAATACTTTTTATGAGTTAAAAATGTTCAGTTTTATTTTTTATAGTGATCAGGAAGACTTTTGCTGACTGCTCATAAGTTCTTCGATTTTTTTTAATTCTGAAGTAATAGGCGTACAAAGAATTTCATACAAAGTAGTTCTAGAAATAGGATAAACAGGATATACATATTTACGCCATACAACGGTAGTAGGAATATCTTCTGTTTTGTGTTTTTGATACAATTCTTTGATGAGTTTGTAACGCATTAATTTATTTTTTTGAATTCCAAGGCTTCTGTTTGCAGATATAGGCATGAGAGTAAGGTATTTATATTGAAGTAATAATGAAAGATTTTAAAAGAAGAAAGAAGTTTTTAATTCTAATTATTTGAATAATAATGATGACATAATTTTTTTACGCAGCCAAACCATTTGATCTTTTTCTCAGTGATGGTTTTTACTCCTAATGCCATTTGTAAACCTCGTTCTGAGGTAGTATTTGTTAAGTTTTTTTAACAATAAAGGTCAGCAGACTTCGCTTGACAATCCTGTTTCCGTTAACCGTAAAGGTTTGGATTCCATTAGAAAGAATGTTTCTTGGCTGCTTATCATTTGGGGCTGAAATATGGTCCGTTTTCCGGTTCCTGTTTTCTTCATTTAGGAAGTAAAACAGGAACCATTTTTTATATCTGAAATACAGATATTGGGTAATTTTTAGCCTTTATAAATGGCTTTGGCATGTTTTTTAAATCTTGGATTTTTTATCACAATGCTTTCGTATTGGTTAAAAGCCTGCCGTTCTTTAAGTGATAAATCATTGTCGCAATTCCAGTTTCCCAGACCGTCTTTAAATATAATATGATTGTTTACTTTATAACTTTCGTGATCAGTAATTGGCTTTATTTTTACGCTCATTTAAGTATTGTTTAAAAATTATTCTGATTCTGAAATAAAACCATTCACGGAATAACAAGATTGGTTTTAAGTTGGTTGCAATAAGAAGAATTGCTAAAAGGACCGAAGCATAAATATCATTATTAGGCTGCATGATTTTGTTCGTTTTGCTGATTAAAGAAATTAAAAGCATATCCTTGTAAAAAATCTACAGAAGACATTGATAACGGAATATTAGTTCTCACGCCATTTTCATCAATTCTGCTCGCTTCAATAAACCAGCTTGAACGAATTGGTTTAAATGAAGAAGCAATGATTTCAACACCATCAGTAAATTCTTCATTATTGAATTCTTTAGTTAGTTTTTGAAGTTCTAAAACGCGTGAACCTTTTAAGTTTCCTTTGGCATCTTTTTTAAGTAAATTGAAAACAATTTTCACCAATGATGCTGTTTCTTTACTTGTAGATAAAGATGAAATGTAATTCTGAACTTTTTCAATACCAATTGTAACCGTATCGTCCCAGCCTTCATTGATACGATATCCAATCGTGATTTCTTCCTTATCATTAGAAAAAGTATGCGACATTTGTTTTTCTTTAAAACCATAAACCTGATTTTTTAAATCCAAAATAGTTTCAAACAATTGAAAAGTTTCGGTTTTAGCATTTCGCATCATTTCAGATGTTTCGTGTAATCTTGAAAGTGCTTTCGGAATCGTTTCGGCTACCAGTTTTTTATATGCGTCTCTTTCTTCATTTTTTTTGTTTTCGATTCTGTTTAATGCTTCTTTTAATTCTTGTGCAGAAAATTGAGATAAGTCTAATGATGGTTTAATTGAGTTTGTTAATGCAGCGTTCATAATAATCAATTTTTAAGTTATAATATTTTAGTTCTGTAATAAAATTTCTTCTTTAAAAGGATCACCATAATAGGGTTTGAAATTGTGCAGAAGTACAAGTCTCGACACCTCTTTTATTTTATTTTCAATAGTTTGTGAAACGGGACGGGGAGAAGCTGTTTCATCTTCAAGAATGTGCATCCATTGAAAACGTTCCTGATTTATGCAGATTCTTTCTCCGGCTGTAAAAGTTTTAGATCTTTCAGAACAATATTGAAGTGCCAGATACAGTTGTGCAATTCTTGCTTCGATTTGATTTTTACTCATGATTTTTTTCTAATAAGGTTCGTAATTTTTTTATGTCAGATTCTATTAAGTTCCTCTCGGAACTGTTTGGATTTTCAATCAGCCAATTTTCCAGTTCCTGAATTTTTTCTTTGATTTGTGATATTTCCATTTTTAAATTTTTAATTATTAGTGAATAGTAAATTAGATTTTTAGAGTCGTAGTTTTCTACATGTTTTTCTCGTTGTAATTTTTTTAGGCTTTAATTTTGGGCTAAATGTGGTTTCGCCTTATAAATCATGTGATTACTTTGTTTTACGACTTGAAATTTCTCAGTAATTGTGTTGTTTTTAATTTTTATTTTTCTTTACTTTGCAAATATAATGTAAAATAATACATCAAAACAAATTTTTAACGTAAAAAAATACATCTTTTTATGGGATCAACTGATAGAATGCGAGAATACCTTGATTATAAAGGGATTACTAAATATAAATTCTGTAATGATTTAGGTTTTTCTAATAAATTTTTAGATAATAGTAGTAACATGGGAACGGATAAGGCGTGTAAAATTTTACACTATTATCCGGAAATTAATTCAGAATGGTTTTTGACAGGAAATGGACCAATGTTAAAAGAAAATAACACGAATATTGTAATTATGAATAATGACAGAAAAACGACAGATTCGCTTCATGTAAGCCAAGAAATACCATTATATGATTTGGAAGCTGTTGCTGGTTTACGAGAATTGTTTAGCAGTGGAAAGCCGCAAAGAGTTTTGGATACAATAAAAATTCCAAATCTGCCAAAATGTGATGGTGCGATTTCTGTGACAGGAGATAGTATGTATCCGCTTTTAAAATCGGGAGATATAATTTTGTATAAAGAAACAGAGTTTGAAAATATCTTTTTTGGAGAAATGTATCTTTTAAGTGTCAAGTTGAATGATTGGGAAGAGTATATTACAGTAAAGTATGTTCAGAAGTCGGAACAAGGAAATGAATTTGTGAAACTGGTAAGTCAGAATTCACATCATCAGCCAAAAGATATTCATATTTCAAAAATATCTGCATTAGCGCTTATAAAAGCGAGTATTCGTATTAATACGATGATGTAAGTCTATTTAGTTGAATTTTTTGGTCTTGAAATAGAAAAAAAATAAAAAAAAGCCTTTGAAATTGTTTTTCAAAGGCTTTTTTATTAAATATAAGTTTTTTAGAAGAGAAATATAGATGGAATGTTGGTGAGACAGTAAAAAAATACCCTCAACAAAGTTGAAGGTATTTTCTTAATTTCAGCGGAGAAAGAGGGATTCGAACCCCCGGACCTGTTACAGTCAACAGTTTTCAAGACTGCCGCATTCGACCGCTCTGCCATTTCTCCAGTATGTCTGCCATCATTAGCTGATTGCGAGTGCAAATATAAGGTGTTTTTTCGATTGTGAAAATTTTTTTGAGACTATTTACAAAGAAAATGATGTAAAAAAAGAAACCCTTAACAAAAGTTAAGGGTTTTTAATTTCAGCGGAGAAAGAGGGATTCGAACCCCCGGACCTGTTACAGTCAACAGTTTTCAAGACTGCCGCATTCGACCGCTCTGCCATTTCTCCAGTATGTATGCTATCATTGCCTGATTGCGGGTGCAAATATAAGACGGTTTTCCGGTTCTCAAAACTTTTTTTGGACTTTTTTTAGAACTTTTTTAAAATAATTTTCAAGTGTCTAATTATCAGTATTTCCGAAAAATATTTTTTTAAACAATTAATCCAGATTGTCCAAAATTGGAGTTGGTTTCTTGTTTTCGTCTACCGCAACAAAAGAAAAAGTTCCGGAAACTACCGTTTCGCGAAGCTCAGAATACATTTGTTCCATAAAAATATCAACGTGGATTTTACAGCTTGTTTTTCCGACACTAATAACTTTTGCTACTAATTCAATTAAGGTTCCTGCGGGAATTGCTTTTTTAAAATCAATTTGACCTGTAGAAATCGTAACTACTTTTTTGCGGCTAAAACGCGTAGCACAGATAAAAGCAACTTCGTCCATTAAATGAAGAGCAGTTCCTCCAAATAAAGTGTCATAATGATTGGTTGTACTAGGGAAAACGGCTTTAAAAATACGTGTTTCCGATTTTAAAATTCTTTCTTCTACTGTTCCCATATTAGTAATTAACGTATTCTGTAATTTCAAGACCATATCCAATCATTCCAACGCGTTTTGTTTGCTCTGTATTTGAAACTAATCTAATCTTAGAAATATCAATATCGTGAAGAATTTGAGCTCCAATTCCGTAATCTTTACTATCGATAATAACTTTTGGTGCTTTTAAAGTTCCGTTAGCTTGTAATGATTTAAGCTCAGAAATTCTATTTAAAAGATTGACAGCCGTCATATCCTGATTAATAAAAATAACGGCGCCTTTTCCGTTTTCATTAATTACTTTAAACATATCGTCTAACTGTTGTTCAGCATTATTGGTCAATGTGCCCAGCAAATCATTGTTTACCTGAGAAGAGTGAATTCTTGTCAATATTGGTTCACCTGCATTCCAGGTTCCTTTTGTCAACGCGATATGAATCTGTTTATTTGTGGTTTGTTCGTAAGCTCTTAATCTAAAAGTTCCAAAACGCGTTTCAATATCAAAATCCTCTTTTTTAACAATCAAACTGTCATGCTGCATTCTGTAAGCAACCAAATCTTCAATAGAAACTAATTTCAAATCAAACTTTTTTGCCACTTTTATCAATTCTGGTAAACGCGACATTGTTCCGTCTTCGTTTAAAATTTCACAGATAACACCGGCTGGTTTAAATCCGGCTAATCTTGCAAAATCAATAGCAGCCTCTGTATGGCCTGTTCTTCTTAAAACACCACCTTGTTTTGCTATTAGAGGAAAAATATGTCCGGGACGTGCTAAATCATGTGGTTTTGTATTGGGATCAACTAATGATTGTACCGTTTTTGATCGGTCAGCGGCAGAAATTCCGGTTGTAACTCCATTTCCTTTTAAATCAACAGAAACTGTAAAAGCAGTTTCCATGTGATCTGTATTGTTGGTAACCATTGCTCTTAAATCAAGCTCTTTGCATCGGCTTTCTGTAAGAGGTGTACAAATTAATCCGCGGCCATGTGTCGCCATAAAATTGATCATTTCAGGAGTTACTTTTTCGGCAGCAGCCAAAAAATCACCTTCATTTTCACGATCTTCATCATCGACTACAATGATTACTTTCCCTTGACGAATATCTTCTATAGCTTCCTCAATGGTATTCAGTTGAATTTTTGTTGACATAATTATTCTTTGTTTTGAGAAGGTAAGAACCGCTCAGAAATTTTTTGAAATAGTTGTGATATTGGGGTTGTTATTGCATCAAAATTAATCAATCCGTTATCGTTTGTGGCACGATATGTTAATAATATTGCTAATGGCGAAAGAATAAACGACGACATCCATGATCCCATAAAAGGAGTCATTCCGCCTTCTTGTGATAATCTTTTTCCAAAAGTATTGATGAAATGAAAAGTAATAAAAATTAATACCGCAAAAACAATTGGCAGTCCAAGTCCGCCTTTTCTAATAATTGCTCCAAGAGGCGCGCCAATAAAGAACATTAAAAAACATGCAAAAGCGATAACGAATTTCTCGTACAATGCAGTTAAATGTTTATTGATCTCTCGCTGTTTGTCTTTTAAATCTTTTTGAGTAGATTCAATTGAGTACATATTGCTCGTAACGTTGCTTGATGCCATTTTAATAACATCAATTTTCTGTTTGTTGTTGTATAATGACAAAAGATCGTTAGGTAATGTCTTTTTGTTTTTTTTCTTATCAACAACCAAAGCACTTGATTTTCGAATTCCAACACGCTGATTTATATTCTCAGAAAATGAAATAATTTCATTATCGAGGTTTTTGTTTAATGAATCTAAAGTATAACGTAATTCATTAACATTCAGCATTGCGTTTGTTCCGGCAATACTTTCTTTACTGTCATCAACTTTGTTTAATTCAGATAAATCGATGTTGATAATATGCTTTTTGAATGCGCCTTTTATAAAAGGAAGTTTAGCGCGGTCTTCGTATTTTTTTGGTGTAACATCCTGATAGTAATATCCATCATTTAAAACCAGTTTTAAAATGCTGGATTTTTCGTTACTGATTAATTCACCGTCTTTGGCTTTAATAACAGTTTTGTTTTCCCCAACATTATTGGCTTTCTCGTGAATAGTAACGCCGGTTAAAATATTTCCGTTTTCACCAGATTTTTTATTGACTTTGATATTGTAAGTTCCAACATCATTAAACTGACCTTCGGCAATTGCCATGGCAGGTTTCGCCTGAGCAATATTTTTACGGAAGTTTACGAACTTATATTCAGCATACGGAATAACATTATTGGCAAACCAAAATGCTACAATACTTAAAAGGAAGATAAAAATAATTAAAACCCGCATCGCTCTCTGAAGTGATATTCCGGATGATTTCATGGCGGCGAATTCATAATTTTCGGCTAAATTCCCGAAAGTCATAATCGAAGCCAAAAGAACCGAAAGCGGTAAAACCAACGGTATAATACGAGGCATAGAAAAAAGCAGGAATTTCACGACCAGTATTAAGTCGAGATCTTTACCTGCTAGTTCTGATATAAATAGCCATACTGTCTGCAGTATGAATATGAAAAATAGAATTACAAATACCGTAGCAAATGTAAATAAGAATGTTTTTAATAAGTATTTGTCTAGAATTTTCAACCTTCTGATTAATCTAATTTATTGATGTAGTATTTCGGGTATTTACTCGCTACAAAGGTAAATTGATTTTTTGATAATGGCTGATTGGTTTTAAAAGAATTAACGGTTAAAGTTGTTTTTGTTCCGTTTTTTCCAGTTTCAATCAAATTGTAAATATGTTTTGTCTGAACGTCAATGCCTAACAAAATTTCTTTTCTCTGATCTTTTCCTGTAGTTGGGACTAATTTAATATACTGGATTTTTCTGCCTTTTACATTTTGTACAATATCCATTGTGTATTTGTAACCAGAATTAAAGAACGTCAGCATTTTTGAAGGTGTAATAGCATTATCGTCTTTTTCATTTACTTTAGAAACCGTAACTTCTTCGTCTTCAGGAACAATTGTATATGTTTTTTGCCCGTCAAAAATTTTAGTAACGCCCATAAAATTCAACACATATTGATTTCCCTTCATGGTTACGTTTCCTTTGCTGTCCTGATTAATATTTTCTTTGGCGTTATTCAAAGAGTATTTAAAATCGATAACAATATTATCGTAGCTTTTTATTTTTGCAGTTACTTCGTTCAATAAATCTTTTGCTTTTTTATCCTGAGCCTGAATAGAAGTGAAGCTCAAAAGCAAAATAACTGCAATTTGAAGACACTTTTTAGTCATGTTTAAGATAGAATTGTTTTTGATTTCCTGAATGTTTGTTCTCATGATTGGATTAATTTTGTTCATTATTAAAAAATTGATCAAGAGCACTTAAGTCTAAAATATTTACGCTTCTTGCTTTACTGCCTTCAAACGGCCCAACAATTCCTGCTGCTTCCAGCTGATCAATCAAACGACCGGCTCTGTTGTAACCCAATTTTAGTTTTCTTTGCAATAACGAAGCAGATCCTTGTTGTGCGTTGACAATAATCTCTGCAGCTTCTCTAAATAAGGCATCTCTTTCGGAAATATCCATATCAAGATTAATGCCAGTTTCTTCTCCAACAAACTCTGGAAGTAAATAAGCTGTGGCATACGCTTTTTGTGAACCAATAAAATCTGTAATTTTTTCAACTTCAGGCGTGTCAATAAATGCACACTGAACACGTATTACGTCGTTTCCATTTGTGTACAATAAATCTCCTCGTCCAATCAATTGATCTGCTCCCTGAGTGTCCAAAATTGTTCTTGAGTCAATTTTTGAAGTTACTCTAAAGGCAATTCTCGCAGGGAAATTCGCCTTAATTAAACCTGTAATAACGTTTACCGATGGTCTTTGTGTAGCGATAATTAAGTGAATACCAATTGCACGGGCAAGCTGAGCAAGACGAGCGATCGGAACTTCTACTTCTTTTCCTGCGGTCATAATTAAATCAGCAAACTCGTCGACAACCAAAACAATGTAAGGTAAAAATCGGTGACCGGCTTCAGGATTTAATTTTCTTGATTTGAATTTTTCGTTGTATTCTTTAATATTACGAACCATCGCATCTTTTAATAAAGAATAACGATTGTCCATTTCGGTACAAAGAGAATTCAAAGTATTGACAACTTTTGCGTTATCAGTAATAATAGCATCTTCCGTATCTGGAAGTTTAGCTAAATAATGTCTTTCTATTTTGTTGAAAAGCGTAAGTTCTACTTTTTTCGGATCGACTAAAACGAATTTTACTTCTGCCGGATGTTTTTTGTATAAAAGCGAAGTTAAAACCGCATTTAATCCAACAGACTTTCCTTGTCCAGTTGCTCCTGCCATTAATAAGTGAGGCATTTTAGCAAGATCGACAACAAAAGTTTCGTTTGAAATAGTTTTTCCTAAAGCAATTGGCAGTTCCATTTCGGCTTCCTGAAATTTAGCAGCTCCAATAACGCTTTTCATCGAAACCATAGTTGGAGTCTTATTTGGAACTTCGATACCAATTGTTCCTTTTCCTGGAATTGGCGCAATAATACGAATTCCTAAAGCCGATAAAGACAAGGCAATATCGTCTTCTAAACTTTTAATTTTAGAAATTCTAATTCCGGCTTCGGGTACAATTTCATATAAAGTTACCGATGGACCAACGGTTGCTTTAATTTGTGCAATTTCGATTTTGTAGTTACGAAGTGTATCTACAATTTTATTTTTATTTTCTTCTAATTCTTCCTGATTAATCGTAATTCCTCCAGTCGAATATTCTTTTAATAAATCGATGGTAGGGAATTTATAATTGGATAAATCCAAAGTTGGATCAAATAATCCGAAATCAGCAACTAAGCGAGAAGCAAGATTTTCTTCAATTATATCTTCTTCTTCAGCTTTTTCAATCACAAATGCTTCATCTGGAGTAGCAGTTATATGCTGCGCAGCAGGCTGAATTGGTTTTAAAACCGGATTTAGCTCAATTTCAGATGGATGATCGATTGTCGGTTTTAATGCTTCTTTATTAATTTCAAATTTAGAATCATCAGTTTTTAGATGAATATTATCCAGTTCAGGATCTTCTTCAATGGCAAATTCTTCTAAATTATAAGCACTTTCAGGCTCTTGTTCCTGAATTTGAGGTTTTTTGATTGAATCTAATTCGGATTTAAATTCATTTTTAGTTGAATCAAAATACGACTGAATTTTCTCTGGAGAAACTTTTATTTTGAAAATCAAATAAACAATAAGTCCAAAAAGCAAAGTCAATAAAGTTCCCGTTTTTCCTATATAATCCTGAAGAAAAAGATTCAGTTCATAACCAATAGTTCCGCCTAATTCGGGCGCCGAAGTAGCAAAAAAACCGAATAGAATCGAAACAATAATGATAGCAAAAATATCCCAGAACCAGGTGTTCTTTAATTTTTTGGTCGAAAGTTCTAATGCCAGAAACAATCCGGTTAAAAAGAATAAGCGGACAATTATAAAAGAAGCAAGACCAAAACCTCTGTAAACAATCAAATCAGCAAGATAAGCCCCGAATTTTCCGAGCCAGTTTTGTACAACTTCGTCACGATCTCCAATCTGGCTAACTGCACTTTGGTCTGTCTGCCATTGTCCGTTGACATAAAAAGAAATAAATGCAACTAATAATGCAATAGAAAAGAGTATCAAAAGACATCCCAAAACAAACTTTTGCTGTTTGGTTAATTGCCAGGATCTGATGCTGGCAGCTTTTGATTCGGTTTTTTTGTCTACAGTTTCTTTTTTTGTTTTTGCCATTCTTGCGTTCCGCCTATATAAATTTTGGAATATAAATAATCAAACCAATTGCTATTGCTGTCATGGCGGCAAAAAATACCGCTCCTGCAGCAATATCTTTAATAAATCCGATTCTTCTGCTGTAATCGGGGTGAATAAAATCGGCTATTTTTTCAACAGCAGTATTTAATCCTTCAATGCTTAAAACCAAACCAATGGCTAATGTCTGGCAAAGCCATTCAGTTTGAGAAATATGAAAATAGAATCCGGCAATCGTCATGATAATTCCTGATGAGAATTGAACCATGATGCTGTGTTCTGTTTTTATCAATTTTACAGCCCCGTTAAAAGCATAAGTCATACTTTTTAATCGACCTGTAACAAATGTATTATCTTTTTGAAACTCCATTTAGTGGAAAATATTATAGTGCTGCTAAAGCTGCTTCGTAATTTGGTTCGTTTGCAATTTCAGCAACTTGTTCTGTATGTTTAATTGTTCCGTCTGCATCTACAACAATAATAACTCTTGAGTGTAAGCCAGCCAATGGTCCGTCAACAAGTTCTAAGCCATTTGCTTTACCAAAAGCACCAGTTTGAAAATCTGATAAATTAACTACATTTTCTAAACCTTCAGCACCGCAAAAACGTTTTTGAGCAAAAGGTAAATCTCTGGAAATACATAAAACAGTTGTGTTTTCTAATCCGCTTGCACTTTGGTTAAATTTTCTAACAGATGCAGCGCAGGTTCCTGTGTCAACACTTGGAAAAATGTTTAAAACTAATTTTTTACCAGCGAAGTTACTTAATGAAGCAACAGATAAATCGTTTTGTACCAATTTGAAGTCAGCTAATTTTGAACCAACTGCTGGTAATTCGCCAGATGTATGAACCGGATTTCCTCCTAAAGTTATTGTAGCCATGATTTTTGTTTAAATTAATGAGGCTCAAAAGTAAGGATTAATATTTGAATCTAAAAGTATTTGTTGTGGGTTTAAGCTGAGATTAAGGTTGAGGTTTTATCTATATTGGTTTGTGTATAATGGCACGCAGATGACACGGATTTTATTCTTATTTTTTGTCAGGCTGAGCGAAGTCGAAGCCCACACAAGTAGTTCCGTAATCTAAATTGCTAATCTTTGTGGATATACTTTACGCGGGCTTCGACTTCGCTCAGCCTGACAAAGATTGCGTCAAAATTGAGACTGAAAACTGTAACCGAAAACTGCAAACTAAAAAAAGCGTCCCTAAAAATAGAAACGCCTCCTTGTCATGTTTTTTGTTTTTTAATTTGAAAAACGGCTCGATATTATTTATCGATAGAGCCTAGAACACGTTTCATAAACGTATTTAAAGCTTCTTTTTTATCTGTCCCCTGAGCAACCAATTTTTGTACTTCAAGGGCACCATACATATTTGAAATCAATTCGCCAATTACGTCTAATTCTTCATCTTTTAGAGAAGGAATCTCGGTCATGGCTTCAAGAACTTCGATCGTTTCAATGATATAATCCTGATCGTTTTCTTCGATGAATTGCGTTAAATGCTTTATTACTGGTAATTTCATGTTGAGATTTCTTAGATTTTTAGACTTGCTTAGACTTCTTAGACTTTTTTAAAAATTTAGACAACATCTAAGAAGTCTAAAAATCTAAGCCAGTCTAACGATCTAAAATTAAGCAATTGCGTTTACAAGATCGATTAAAACTTCTTGTTTATTAGTTTGGGTTTCTCCAACCAATTGTCCGTTTACAAAAGTTGCAAAGGTTGGCAGGTTACTTACATTAGCTAGTTTTCTTGATTCAGGAGAATTTTCTGCATCAACCAAAACAAAAGTGATAGCTTCATTTTCTGTCGCTAATTTTTTGAATTTTGGTTTCATAATACGGCAATTTCCACACCATGAAGCTGAATATTGTACTACAACTTTTTCGTTTTTAGCAACTAAATCTGCTAATGTATCTTCGTTTAAGTCGATTAACATAGTTTTTATTTTTTGAGGTGCTAAGTCGCTGAGGTGCTAAGGTTCTAAGTTTTTTAGCCCTTAGTCCATAAAAATGACTTAACGTTAAAATTATTTTTTGAGATCTAAAGCTATCAGGGTTCTAAGATTCTAAGTGTTAATCTTAGAACCTGATAACTGTATTGTAGAATTTTATTTAAGATTTAAAAGTTCAGTAAAAAAACTTAGTGCCTCAGTACCTTAGAACCTCAGAACCTTAAAAAAAGCAGCTTAGTTAGCGCTTAAGTATTCAGCAGTACTGTTTCTGTCAGCAGTCATAGCTTCTTTACCAGCTTCCCAGTTTGCAGGACAAACTTCACCTTTAGTCTGGATGTGAGTGTAAGCGTCTACCATTCTTAAGTATTCGTTTACGTTACGTCCTAATGGCATATCGTTTACACTTTCGTGGAAGATTTTTCCAGTTTCGTCAATTAAGTAAGTAGCTCTGTAAGTTACGTTAGAACCTTCGATGATAACTGAATCAGTATCTTCGCTGTAGCTTGTAGATTCGATATCAAGAATACCTAAAATGTTAGCTAAGTTACGGTTTGTATCTGCTAAGATTGGGTAAGTAACACCTTCGATTCCACCATTGTTTTTTGGAGTATTTAACCAAGCAAAGTGAACTTCGTTTGTATCACAAGAAGCACCAATTACGATAGTATTTCTTTTTTCAAATTCTGGTAATGCAGCTTGAAAGGCGTGTAATTCAGTTGGACATACAAAAGTAAAATCTTTTGGGTACCAAAATAAAAGTACTTTTTTATTGTTGTTTACTGCTTCTTCAAAAATGTTGATTTTTAAGTTGTCACCCATTTCTGAGATAGCATCTACTGCAATACTTGGGAATTTTTTTCCTACTAAAGACATATTTTTCGTTTTACGTTAAAAATTTATTTGCTGCAAAAGTAGGGCATAAGTACAGATTCTTACAATAAGATGTGATTATAAAAATTTATAAGTTGATAAATTTTGACTATTTAATGTTTTAACTTATTGAATTTCAATGCTTACAGGAAGATTGCCTTTTAAAGTAATTTTATCTAAAAATTGAATTCCTGCCGTTTTTTGAAATTCTTCAAAATCCTGATATACCTGAATTAATTCTAAAGCATTTTTTAAGTTTGGAATTAAAGGTAATGCATACGGATTTCCGAAAACAAAAATGATGCATTTTTTGGTTTGTAATAATTCAGAAAGTAACTCTAAAACTTCATTATCAATTTCGAAATTATTAGCTGGTTTTGCTTTTGGAACAAATAAGGAAATCAAGACCAATTCGAAATTTTCTAATTCTTTTTTGATTAAAGAAATATCCGAAACTTCTAAGTTTTCAAAAGCAAATTCAGGAGATTTTAATTCTGAATTTAAAGTTTTGAAGAAAGTGTTTTCGGTATTTTTATATAAACTCAGTTTCGCTAATTTGTTGTTTTTATGCGCTTCAAAAGCTACTTCTGAACCTGAATTATTGATAATGGCAGTAATCGTATTTTGAGCAATTTCCAGGTTTAATTGAGATGTTTTTTCAAAATTTAATTCGCCCGAAGCTGCGGTATTTCCAGAAAGAATTCCAGCTTTTTCTTTGGCTTTCATAATTCGGTTAAAGCTTTCTTCGATACGATCTGGCGAAGCGTTTTTATAAATTGCTTCAATTCCTTCCGGAACATTTTCGGCGAAGCATAAAATATCATTTCCTGCATTAAAAGCTTCCCATTCTAATTGTCCTTTGGTTTCGTACAATTTAGAAACGCTGTGCATGTTTAAGGCATCAGAAATTACCAAACCATCATAACCTAATTTATCTCGCAAAAGATCCTGAATTATGCCTTTTGATAAAGTTGCCGATGTAACTTTTCCGTCATTCAAACTCGGAACAGCTAAATGGCCAATCATAATCGAATCGACATTGTTCTCAATTCCTTTAATAAAGGGATATAATTCGTTTTCTAATAATTCTTCAAGAGTTTCTTTTAAAACTGGTAAACCTAAATGCGAATCGACATTGGTATTTCCATGTCCCGGGAAATGTTTCAGACAACCTAAAATACCCACTTCAGACATTCCTTTTAAATATTCAACAGCAAAATCGGCTACTTTTTCTTTGTTTGCACCAAAAGAACGATACCCAATAACGGGATTATTAGGATTGTTGTTGATGTCTGCCAAAGGCGATAAATTATATTGTATTCCGGCAGCTTTTAAGTCTAAGCCAATTTGTTTTCCAACTTCAAAAACCAAATCAGATTTGTTTTCAGGCAAAGCCCCAAGTGTGATCGCATACGGATATTGAGGCGTTTTTTCAATACGCATAGCCAATCCCCATTCGGCATCAATACTAATTAAAAGAGGAGTAGAAGCTGCTTTTTGGTACCGTACAATTAAAGCTTTAATTTTTTCGTAACTATCATCATTAAAAACAACTTTTTTCTTGCTTTCATAATTTGTTGCAGCGCTTGCGCGACTATGGAAAAAAGTCAATCCGCCAATATTGTGTTCTCTAATAAGGCGTTCTGTTTTCTGAATATTTTCTTCCGTATCGTTAATAAAAACGGCAGGAAAAAAGAATTGTCCTATTCTTTGTCGTAATGCTTCGGCAGTAATTTTCATTATTATAAAGTCTTTTTCATGCAAACGCTGTTATCCATCTTTTCATAAGGCGGATAATTTGGAGTTATTGTATAACCTAATTTTTGATACAAATTTATGGCTTCCGGCTGGTTTTTTCCAGTTTCGAGAATCGTATAAGTATAACCAACTTCTTTAGCCCAAATTTCTAATTCGGCTAAAACTTTTGAAGCAATTCCTCTTTTTCGATAATCAGGATGAACATACATTCTTTTGATTTCGGTTTTGTCGGTTTCTTTTTCGCGAAAAGCACCGCAGCCAACAGGAACATCATTTTCATAATAAACAATCGTGTGTTTTATTTTATCCGTTTTATTAAACTGATTGTAAAACGCATGATCATCTCCGTCTCTAATCGCTAAATCCTGATCTAATAAAGCAACCAGATTTATAAAATCGGGATCATCTGAGTTTGTTCTTTTTAAATTAGCCATGACATAGGTTCGTGTTTATAATTTTCTTACTCATAACCTTTTCCTGTAAACCAATCAAAACCTTCAATTTTTGTATATTCAGCAGGTATTGAATTTAATGTTTTTATGTCTTTTTTATTTTTGCTGTAGGATCTCTTTTTTGAAATAATTATTTTGCCAGTTTTTTTACCCTCTTCATCGGTATCGTAATAAAGGTATTCTAAAGTGTCGATTGCCTCTCCGTTCCATTTAAATTTATAAATTTCAGTTTGTCCTGGATGCCCATATTGAACACCTCTGATTACTTTTTCTTCGGGAGAGAAAGTAGGATTAATAAATTCAAAGCCTTTTGAGAATTCTTTTTTATCTTTTCTAAGCAAATAAATATCGCTGAAAGCTTTTAAGCAACATCCAGTTGCACCATACCAATTAACAACAAAATCTTTCAAACCGTCTCCATTAATGTCTCTAATTGTGTCATTGACATAAGTCATAGACCATTCTTTATGAGAAAGAACTTTTTTAAATCTATTTCGATCTTTCGAATAAATATCGATATGTACATGATTAGGTTCTAATCTTCGGATAATAAGTTGCGGATTGTTTTTTGTAAAAAAATCATCTATATTTATTTCAACTTGAACATCGTATTCTTTATCAGGTCTAACTATATATTTCTTTTGAAATTTTTTTTGTTTGATTTCCAGAGACGCGATTTTCAAAGCATCAGATAAAACTTTATCTAATTTTAAACTATCTATTTTTTCCTGTTTTTCAATTTCAGCTTTTTTTTCTAAGCGTTCTTTTTCTCTTTGCTCAAATGTTTTTGAAACAGGTTGTTTTTTATTGGTCAGTTTATTTTTATTCTCATTAGTTTGTCCACAAGATAATAGCAACATCATGATCAATGTTGTTATGTAAATCTTTGTTTTCATCCTTTTACGAAATATTTTAGATTGGGTTTTTATTTCAGTTTAGCTTTCTTTTGCTTTGCCAATTGTTTTTTTGTTTCAATTGCTTTTTCCAATCGGTTTTTAAAACGGAAAAGTTTTGGTAAACCTTCCAGTCGGTCTTCAATTGTAATTTCTTCGTAAACTACAATAGCTTTTTCTAAAACCCTGATTTCGTTATCGAGATCGTTTTGGTTTTTGTAAATTGTTGCTAATCGATCGTAAGGATGATTTCCTTTAAAGCTTTCCGCGACATTTTCCTCATATAATTCAATTGCTTTTTCAAGATTTCCTGTTTTTTCGAACTCAGCACCTTTTAGGTTGCGTTCGGCCTGCAGATTTTCATTGATTTCCATAAGTAAGAGTTTGATTTGGGGTTAAACTTCTTCTGATTTTTTCCCAAAATCTTTCGGGAAAATTAAAAAACGTGATAAAATAAGACCTGGAATTGTCGCTATAAAAACCCAAATAAAGAAATTTTGATAGCCTAAAAATTGTTGTATAAAACCGCTTAACATTCCCGGAAGCATCATTCCTAATGCCATAAAACCGGTTGCAAGTGCATAATGCGCTGTTTTTGATTCTCCTTCGGCAACATGAATCAAATACATCATAAAACCTGTAAATCCAAAACCGTAACCAAATTGTTCAAGAATAACGGTAATGCAAGTATAAAGATTTAATGGCGAATTTATTTCAAAAAAGTATAAATTTATATGAAGATGAAAAAGTTCTTGCGGCTGAAAATGAGCTAATCCAATAAAACCAAGGATTGGCAGATGCATCGCTAAAAACATAGGCAGCATCCATTTTGTAAGTCCGTGTTTTGAAATAGCCATTCCACCTAAAATTCCGCCAATAGTTAAAGCAAAAATCCCCAATGTTCCGTAGATAATTCCAACAGATTCGGTATCTAATCCCATTCCGCCTAATTCTTTTTTGTCAAGCAAAAACGGACTTAACATTTTAAGTAATTGTGATTCTCCTAATCTGAAAACCAAAATAAAAGCCAGAATTAATCCAATTTGTTTTTTCTTGAAGAAACTTACAAATATCGTTGCAAAACTTTGATGATGATGATGTGAATCTTTATTTTCGGCTGCATTTATTTCATTTTTTGGTGTAAAAACAAAATTATAAAGTGTGATAAAAGTCATTAAAAGCCCCACAATAATCATTGTGTATGACCAGGCTTTTGTATTATCACCATATTTATGTTCTAAATATCCGGCAAAAAGTACAATTAATCCGTTTCCGGCTAACATCGAAAGTCTGTAAAAAGTACTTCTGATTCCGAGGAAAAAAGACTGCTGTTCTTTTGGTAAAACCAATAAATAAAAACCATCGCTCGCAATATCGTTTGAAGCCGAAGCAAAAGCGGCCACCCAGAAAATAGCCAGCGTCATCATGAAAAATCCATTAACAGGGATTGTAAATCCGACTAATAAAAAGGCAATCGAAATTAATAACTGCATGGATAAAAACCATTTTCTTTTGGTTCCGGTTAATTCAATAAACGGACTCCAAAGTGGTTTTATAACCCAAGGCAGATATAACAAACTGGTGTAAACTCCAATATCTTCATTTGAAATTCCTAGGTTTTTGTACATAATTACCGAAACCGAAATAATTACGGCGTAGGGCAATCCGGAAGCAAAATTAAGAAGCGGAATCCAAAACCACGGTTTGTTATCTGTTTTCATTAGGCTGAGCTGGGGAATAAATTTTAAAATTATTTTTTATGTCCGCGTATGCAGGTGAACTTTCGTTTGCAAAATAATCAATAAATGTTACTGCACAAGCTTTGTACATATTGATTTTTTCTGATGGGATAGAAAATGATATTACACCATCTTTTTCAACAGCCCGAACTTTGTCAATAATTTTTGTGGCGTCGGTTGTGTTGACTTTTGAAATGTGTTCTCCGCCATAAATCACAATATAACGCACTTTTGTATTAAGCGGACTTTTAATGCTAAACGTGTATTTTAAAGTATCTTTTGCAAATTCTGTAATAACCGGATTATCGATAATAATACGTTTTAAATTTGGCACCGCAGCCGGAAGCGCCGGGTATTTATATTGGTTTTCTTCTAAAATACGTACAATATCAAAGTTTTTATCCATGAACCATTTGGCACTGAAATAAGCACTTCCTGAAACATTTTTAAAGCTTCTCGCAAAATCAATTTGGTTTGGAATTTCATAAGCAAAATTCCAGCTTTTATCTGCGTCGCCTCTGATTTTGTAAGAAGCATGCCCGATGTAAACTGCTGTGTTGTTGGAATTTTCAGACCACCATTTTACCAATTTAGAATAAGAAGCTCTGGGATTATTCATACTCCAATACAATTGAGGAAGTATATAATCTATCCATTTCTGGTCCATCCATAAAACCGGATCCGCATATAAATCATCGTAGTTTGAAGTCGACTGCGTTTCAGAACCTCTCGGATCCTGAGATTTATTTCGCCAAACCCCAAACGGACTTATTCCGAACTGAACCCAAGGTTTACTTGCTTTTATTGTTGTAGAAATGTTGCGTACAAAGTTGCTCACATTAGCACGACGCCAATCGGCAAGGCTTAAACCTGAACCATATTTTTTGTAAGATGCCGTATCGTTAAATACTTTTCCGGGAACGGCATACGGATAAAAATAATCATCAAAATGAATGGCATCGATATCGTATTTGTCTACAACTTCTTTTACAACTTTAGTTAAATGTGCCTGAACTTCCGGTAATGCAGGATCGTAATAATATTTTCCGCCGTATTCGATCATCCATTCAGGATGTTTAAAAATGTCGTGATTTGGACTTAATTGCTGTTTGTTTAAGTCGAAAGTGGCACGATACGGATTCAGCCAGGCGTGAAACTCAAAACCTCTGTTATGTGCTTCTTCAATCATCCATGCCAATGCATCGTAATACGGATTTGGGGCAGCACCTTCTTTTCCGGTTAAAAATCGTGACCATGGAGCAAATTCAGATGGATAAAAAGCATCGCCAACACTTCTAATTTGAACAATAACAGCGTTGTAGTTTAGTTTTTTATAGGTATTTAAAATCTCAAGATAATCAGCTTTTTCTTTTTCGACCATATCAGCAGCCGTTTTTGGCCAGTCAATATTTACTACCGTCGCAATCCAGACACCTCTAAATTCATTTTTAGGATGCATCGTTTTTTCTTGAGAATTTGATTGCCATCCAAAGAAAAATAAGAATATGATAGAGTATAGTAAGTGCTGATTTTTATGCATTTTAATCTTTAATTTTAACAAGAACCAAAAATAGGCTTAATTTTTTTTCTGCCACGAATTCACGAATTTTATTTTCTTAAAGTATTAAAAAAAAATAATTCGTGAATTTGCGGCTACCTTATTTATTTTAATCTGGAAAAGAAATTTTCCCCATTGTTACCGATGGAATTCCTTTTTTTGAACCAAAATTATAATTTCCTCCCGCCACGGTTTCATTGGCCAAAACAGCAAATAAAACTGCTTCTTTAGCATCGCCCGAAATTCCGAGAACGTCGCTGGTTTCAAATCTGCATGAAAGCAATTCTTTTAACCAGCTTACTAATAAAGGATTTCGTGCGCCTCCGCCAGACATATATATTGTAAACTCTTCAATTGCAGTTTTAGTGTTTTTTACTACAAACAAAATCGCTTCGGCAATCGTTTCGGCACTAAGGCGTGTTAAAGTCGCAAGCAAATCTGGTGCCGAAATGTTTTGTAAACCTAATTTTACCAAAGCAGAATTCACAAAATCATGATTGAATAATTCCTGACCAATTGTTTTTGGGAAGCTTTTTTGAAAGAAAGCATTACTTTTTAATTCGCTTAAAAGTCCCTGATTTACAGTTCCGCTTTTAGCGATTTCGGCATCTTTATCGAAGCTTTTTTCAGGAAAAAATTGTTTAGTGAAAATATCAATTAAAGTATTTGCTGTTCCGGTATCGGTTACAAAAACTTCCTCGGCGTTTTGAGAAGCGGGCAAATAAGTAAAATTGGCGATTCCGCCCATGTTGAGCATAATTCGGTTTTCGCCTTTTTTACTGAATAATAAATAATCGCCGTAAACCGCAAGAGGCGCTCCTTCGCCACCAGCAGCAACATGTTTTTGCCTGAAATCAGAAAGAGTTATAATTCCTGTTTTTACCGCAATATGATCCCCGTCGCCAATTTGCAAAGTGGCGTTTGGAAATTTTTCCTGCTGATGCAAAAACTTTGGCGTGTGCAGAACCGTTTGTCCGTGCGAAGCGATTAAATCAACTTCACTTGCGGGAATATTCCATTTTGAAAGACAATCGTTGATCATTCCTGCGTGGAGGTTTGCAATCCATTCGTTTAATAAAACCAAATGCTGAAAATCGATTGTTTTCTGCGCAAATACTTTTCTGATTTCGGTTTTAATATCGTCATTGTAATCAATGGTTTCAAACTGCTGGATTTTGATAACCGTATTTCCGCCTTCGCCCGAAACTTCGCAAAGAGCAATATCGAGTCCGTCAAGTGAAGTTCCTGACATTAAGCCTAATATTTTTCGAGTCTCTTTTTGAGCAATTTCGTAGAGAGCTTTTATATTTTTATTCATTTCGAGTAATCTTAAAAACGCAATTAATTTGGAAACGCTAAAATGGGATTATTTTGGATATAAAGCTATAGATTTTAGACAATTTTTATTTTTCAATTCATTATTATGAAATAATAATTTGTGGTAAAAATCCTAAATAATAAAATTCAAACTAACTATCTTTTCTATATATTTGCCCAAATAACCAATTTAAAAAAATAAAATCATGTTAGTAATTATTGGACTTTTTGTTTTCCTTTTTATTATCGGAATCGTAATCTATAATTCACTTATCGGAAAAAGAAATCAGGTTACAAATGCTTTCTCTGCAATTGATGTAATGCTGAAAAAGCGTTTCGATTTGATTCCCAATCTAGTTGAAGTCGTAAAACAATACACCAATTACGAACAAAGTACTTTAACTAAAATCGTTGAGCTCCGTGCAAAAGCAACTTCGGGAACTTTGACCGATGAAGAGAAAGCGAGTTTAGATACCAAATTAAGTTCGGCGGTAAAAGGTTTGATGATAACAGTTGAAAATTATCCAGATTTGAAAGCCAATACAAATTTCTTAAACTTACAGACGACATGGACAGAAAGTGAAGAACAAATTGCAGCTGCAAGAAGAACATACAATGCAGTAGTGACCGATTATAATAATGCTATTATGATGTTTCCAGGCAATATGTTTACAGGAATGCTTGGTTACACTAAAATTGGTGTACTCGAAACGCCAGAAGAAGAGCGTAAAAATATTAATGCAAAAGAACTATTTAATAATTAATGGATTCAGAAATAAATTCGAATACAGCCTTGCAAGAGGTTTTGAATGCCTTAGAAGTTGATAGGAAAAAAATAGCTGAAACTTATAAAACCAGCTATATATTATTTGGTCTTGCGGCATTAATTATAGCTGTAAGTATATTTATAGGATTAGGTGGTTTTGCAGTAATTTTAGGAATAATTCCTTTAATTGTTGGAATTGTAATGTATTTTAAAATAAACGATGAAGCAATAAAATACCAAGTAGATTATAAAACAAAAGTTTTAGCTTCGGCATTCAAAAATTTTGACGGAAATTTAACTTTTGCGCCACAAAGTGGAGTTCCAGAATATGAATTTATTAGTTCAGAACTTTTTACTACGAGACCTGATCGTTACAATACTGAGGATTTAGTAAGTGGAATAGCCGATAAAACGTCTTTTTGGTTTGCCGAAGTCAACGCCGAATATAAAACAGAAACTCAAACTAAAAACGGGACAAGAACGGAATGGCATACCATCTTTGAAGGAATTATTTTTGTAGCTGATTTCAATAAAAACTTTGAAGTTTCGACAGTTGTACGCCCAAAAAGTTTTGGCGCTAATCTTGGAGCGTGGTTTTCTAAAAATGTTTTTAGTTTTGGAAACACCGAAGTTGTACAGTTAGAAAATACTGAATTTGATAATAAGTTTGTAACTTATTCTAGAAACCAAATTGAGGCGCGATACATTTTAACGCCCGCCATGATGGAAAGGATTCTCGATTTAAACAGCAAGTCTGAAGAAACCATTTCGATTTCTTTTATCCATTCTAAAATGTATATCGCTTTTCCTTTGTCTCACAATTATTTTGAAGCGCCTATTCATTCGTCGCTATTAGTTCCAGATCTGTTAACTTCTGATATTTCCATCGTTAAGTTTATGCATGATATTGTTAATGAACTGGATTTAAATACAAGAATTTGGGGGAAGGAGTAGTTTGTTTTTTATAAAATATTTTAAGCCGTTTCATAGATTTTGATTTAAGCGGTTTTTATTTTAAAATGCCTTTGCTTTTACAAGCTCGATTCAACTATAAATATTAACTCGGAAATTTTTTTATAAAGCATAAATATAAATTTAGGATTATGGATATTGAAATTATTCCAAGAAGTGTTTACTCTAAAATAAGTGATAAATTATTAAAAAAAATAGATGTATCGAAATTGCCTTTATTTGGAGAAAAAGAAATATATAAAATAACTGCAGAAAGATATGGCAGAGTTAAAATTAAATTAGATGTAGAAAATGATTTAGATATTATAAAAAAAATAAGAGAAGATTATTACGATGACATAAATGATTCAAAATATAATCATTATACTTATAAATGGGAAGTTGACGAACAAAAATTGCCAAAAGCATACGAACATTATATTAAGCCTGAAATTTTAAATTTTATTAAGATCTTATCTGTTTTTAATAATAATAACGCCGAAATTTTAAGGTTTTCGGTTGTTGATGGTGATTTTAAAGATTCAGAAAGACCTGCGCATACGCTTTGTACAATATTAGCTCTAATTGATTTATTTGATCAAATATAAATTAAAGGATTGAAGATTTGTTACTGGATTGATAATTAACAAATACAAATTAGGACATAAAATAAAACCCTCGATTAAAAACCGAGGGCTTTCTTTTTTTAACGATTACTCCAAATCCAAATAAGGATTTAAAGTTTCTGCTAATTCATTGAGCCAATAAAAACTGTCTCTTAATCTGATGATTTCGCTTTGAAATGTTTCATGTTCGCTCAAAACACATAAAGCGAGTGTGAAATTTACCTGCCTTAATGTTCTAGCCATTTCAACAGGATCAATTCTGTCGTTGAAAAAATTCAAAAGCTTGATTTCGGTTTCTTTAGAAAGTGTGTTTTTAATCATAACTAGACATTTTAGCCAGTGTTGGATTTTTGTTCAATATCCATCAATAGCAAAGATTATTAAATTCTGTATGTCGTAGTTTAAGAATCGTAAAAGTATCAAAAAAAAATAATTTAAAGTAAGAAAAATAATATATTTATTGTGGTAAAAAAATAAACTCATTTAAATTCCCATACAGTTTGTCATTTCGACGGAGGAGAAATCTCCGCACGAAACTCCACAACAATGCGTGCTCAGCGTGCGAGGATTTCTCCCTTAGGTTGAAATGACAAGAGTGAGGAATTAGTTGCGTCAATTTTTGGTTTCATAAAGCCTTCGACTTCGCTCAGGATGACAAACGTGTAGAGAAGAAACCTCAGAATCTTAGCGTCTCAGTACCTTAGGACCTTATTTAAGCACAAACTCATTTTCTTTCAGCTTCTTCAAAACTGCAGCAATAATTTTAGAACGGCATTCAGAATTTTGAATCGTTGATGCGGTTTTAACCCAATAGCGAACATTAAGCTGAATAATCCCTCCAGCAATGACATCGGTAATAACGGCGGAGTTTTCGTGGTCTTTTTCGGTTACTTCTTCGCTGTTGCCCAGAACTTCTTTTACGAGTTCGATGGCGCGGGTATAATCAGAACCATATTCGAGTCCGACTGTGAAAGTCTGGAGCAGAAAACCTTCGCTGTTGTAATTAATTAAAGTGTTTTTTATAAGAAGCGCGTTTGGAATATAAATGATTTTCGAATCGCTTTTTACTTCGGTATCGCGCAGGTTGAGGTTGATGACTTCACCTTTTACACCGTTGCTTTCGATAATATCACCAATAGAAAACGGACGTTTGAAAGCTAGCAGAATTCCGGCAAGGAAATTTTCTCCAATATCTTTAAGCGCAAAACCAATTACAAAAGCTGAGATTCCGGCTCCGGCAAGCATACTTTGGGCAACGCCGTCAAGACCAATAATCTTGAACATGAACAAAACCCCAATAATAATCAGAACCGATTTAATTAAACGGGCAATGAAAGTCGCCAGAAGTCGGTCGTGCATTCTGGCTTTTAGTCGGTTTCCGGCAAAAAGTCCAATTCGCGTTGCAAGAAACCACGAAACAAGAATGACGACAACAGCCAGAATAAATTTTGGCGTAAGATCGACAATGCTGTAATAATAGTTTTCTAAATGTTTAAAGACATCCTGAACGAAATTTTCCATAATAATAAGGCGTAAAAATGTAAAATCTTAAAATTACGATTTCGGTATTTGGGTGGTTTATAGAATTCGGTTTTAATTTTATAAAATATAATGTATACGGAGATAAATTCTCAATTAATACCATTTTAACCTGCTATATTTTTATATTTGCTATCTCGGTTTTGAGGAATTATTTTTTTAAGAAAAGCACCATTTAACATGTTGACCCAATCTCATTTAGAGCAATTAGCCAGCGAACTCGAAGGCACACTTTTATACGATGATCTTCATAAAACACTTTATTCGACAGACGCATCGGTGTATCGGATTCGGCCAAATGCGGTGGCTTTGCCTAAATCTACAGCAGATATCAGCAGGTTAATTCGCTTTGCAGCAGAACATAATATTTCGGTTACGCCAAGAACGGCCGGAACTTCACTTGCCGGACAAGCTGTTGGCGACGGACTTGTGATTGATGTTTCGAAACATTTTACCAAAATATTAGGTTATGATGCCGAGAAAAAAACGGTTACGGTTCAGCCGGGCGTTATTCGCGATGAACTGAATTTGTTTTTGAAACCTCACGGCGTTTTCTTTGCGCCAATTACATCAACATCAAACCGTGCGATGATTGGCGGAATGGTGGGAAATAATTCATCTGGAACAACTTCAATTCGTTATGGTGTTACGCGTGATAAAATTGCTGAGGTAAAAGCAATTTTGAGTGATGGTACTGAAGTTGCTTTTGGCGAATTGACTTCGGCAGAATTTATCGAGAAAACCAAAGGCGATTCTTTAGAAAATAAAATATATAAAAGCGTTTACGACGAACTTTCGGTTAAAGAAAATCAGGAAGAAATTATAAAAGAGTTTCCGAAACCGGAAATTCACAGACGAAATACAGGTTACGCCGTTGATATTCTGTTAAGATCAGAATTATTTGGCGGAACTGAACCCACAATAAATATAGGAAAACTGCTTTGCGGAAGTGAAGGAACTCTCGCTTTTACAACCGAAGTAACTTTAAAAGTTGACGATTTACCGCCACCTTACAGTATTATGGTTGTGGCACATTATCACACGATTCAGGAATCTTTGGAATCTGTTGTCGTGGCGATGAAACATCATTTGTACACTTGCGAAATGATCGACGACACGATTTTAGATTGTACCAAAACGAATCGTGAACACATTAAAAACCGTTTCTTTTTGGTTGGAGAGCCAAAAGCGATTATGCTTTTTGAAGTGGCTTCGCACAATCTGGAAGATGCCGAAAAACAAGCTGACGCTTTAATTGCCGATTTAGAGAAACATAATTTTGGATACGCCAGTGTTAAATTATTCGGAGCTGATATTGATAAAGCCAACGAACTTAGAAAAGCCGGTCTCGGACTTTTAGGAAGTATTGTAGGCGATGATAAAGCAGCCGATTCTATTGAAGATACCGCAGTAGAATTAAGCGATTTACCAGCTTATATTGCAGAATTTTCGGCGATGATGTTGCGTCACGGACAAGAAGCGATTTATTATGCGCATGCCGGTGCGGGAGAACTGCATTTGCGTCCGGTTTTAAATTTGAAGAAAACATCTGATTTAAAATTATTCAGAACCATTGCGACAGAAGTGGCGCATTTGGTGAAAAAATACAGAGGTTCTTTAAGCGGTGAACACGGCGACGGAATCGTGCGTGGCGAGTTTATTCCGTTTATGATTGGCGATAAAAATTACGAATTGCTGAAAAGAATCAAATTGGCATTTGACCCGAATTCGGTTTTAAATATCGGGAAGATTGTTAATGCTTTGAAAATGGACGAAAATCATCGTGTAGTTTCGGGCCGAGTGGAACCGGATATTAAAACGTTTCAGGATTTCTCAGACAGTTTAGGAATTTTACGCGCTGCCGAAAAATGTAATGGTTCTGGCGATTGCCGAAAAATGCCATCGGCAGGGGGAGCGATGTGTCCGAGTTATCGTGCAACCAGAAATGAAAAAGAAACAACTCGTGCGAGAGCAAATGCTTTGCGTGAATATTTGACGTATTCTGAAAAAGAAAACAAATTTGACCAGAAAGAATTATACGAAGTTTTTGAGTTGTGTGTGAGCTGTAAAGCCTGCGCGAGCGAATGTCCTAGTAATGTTGACGTTGCGACTTTAAAAGCGGAGTTTTTATACCAATACCAAAAAGCAAACGGATTTTCGACCCGAAATAAAATTTTTGCTAATAATGCTAAATTGAATAAAATGGGAAGCAAATTCCCGTCGATTACGAATTTTATTTCGAATCAGTCTTTGGTTAAAAAAACAATGGGAATTGCTCCTGAAAGACAAGTTCCGCTTTTGGCGAAAATAACTTTTAGAAAATGGTATCAAAATAATAAACCTGCAGCAACTGATTTTCCAAACGGAAGATTGTATTTGTTTGTGGATGAATTCACGAATTATTACGACGTAAATATTGGAATCGATGCTTTCGAATTATTGACTAAATTGGGTTATCAGGTTTTGGTTGTCGATCATGAAGAAAGCGGTAGAACGTATCTTTCGAAAGGATTTTTAGAAGAAGCGAAGAAAATCGCCAATCACAACGTAAACATTTTTAAAGATTTGGTTTTAGCCAATGCGCCTTTAATCGGAATTGAACCTTCGGCGATTTTGACTTTTAGAGATGAATATCTTCGTTTAGCCGATGACAAAGAAGCTGCAGAAAATTTATCCCGAAATGCATTTACGATTGAAGAATTCTTCAAAAAAGAAATCATCGACGGAAAAATTACAGCCGATTCTTTTTCAGAAGAAACGAAAGAAATTAAAATTCACGGACATTGTCATCAGAAATCTTTAAGCTCTGTTGAAGCGACTTTTGCCATGCTGAATCTGCCTAAAAATAATACGGTTACAATATACAATTCAGGCTGCTGCGGAATGGCGGGTTCTTTTGGTTACGAAAAAGAACATTATAAAGTGAGTATGCAAATGGGAGAGGATACGCTTTTTCCAAAAGTGCGTAACACTGCCGAAAATGTGAAAATAGCCGCCGCAGGAACGAGCTGCCGCCATCAAATTTATGATGGAACTAAACGTGAAGCTCAGCATCCGGTTAGCATTTTGAGAAGCTGTCTTAAATTTTAGATTTTAGACTGTAGATTTTAGATTTTTGTTTCACGCAGATTTAAAATGATTTAAGCAGATATTCGCAGATTTTTATTTTTAAATTAAATCTGCTAAAATCTGCCTAATCTGCGTGAAAAATAAAACTATAACAAACTTATTTTTTTTCCAGTTTCAGCGGCTTTATAGATTGCGTTGATAATTCTAACATCTTTAATTCCTTCTTCGCCCGTAATATGATTTGGAAGTTTTTTGTTGGCTAAAATAACTTTAGAAATCTCATCCATTTGGGTTTGCTGTTGGTTGATAACCGGAAAATTAAACGGTTTTCCATCCGATCTTTTACCAATAAAAGGCCCATAACTTACAGCAGGGCTCATCTCAAAGAAACCTTCATCGGCAGCAGCGTAAAATCGATCGATGCCAAAGCCACAAGAACTACTGCAATTCGCAACTGCACCGCTCGGGAATTCCATTTGCCAAGTGATATTTTCTTCAACCTGAGAAAACATATTTTTGTTATTGACATGTCCAAATTGTGCGGTAACGGCAATTGGTTCTTCGCCTAAAACATAACGCGAAACCTGAATGCAATAAATTCCTAAATTAATCAAACAACCGCCGCCGGCCCATTTTTTTGTCAGTCTCCATTGATTGCGGGCGTTTAGATCAACAGGTTTATTTATGTCACGAACATCGTAAGTACTATAACCCAGACCAGTTTCAATATAACGAACTTGTCCCATAACTTTTTCTTGTCCGAGACGTTTTATTTCTAGATGATTAGGTTCGTAATGCAAGCGATAACCCATTGCCAATTGTACGTTATTGTCATTGCAGACTTTGATCATTTCTTCGCAATCTTCGGGAGTAATTGCCATTGGTTTTTCGACAATAACATGTTTTCCTGCTTTTGCTGCACGAACAGTAAATTCTTTATGTAATGCATTTGGCGTTACAACGTACACTAAATCAATATCTTTGTTTTTTACAATCTCATCGAAATTTTCGTAGTTGTAAATATTTTTCTCAGGAATATTATATTTCTTTTTCCATGTTTCAGCCTTAGATGGTGTTCCGGTCACGATTCCTGCAAGCTGGCAGTATTCAGAAACCTGAAGTCCTTCGGCAAGCAGTGAAGCGTAGTTTCCTAAACCGCATAAAGCAATATTTAATTTTTTTCCGGTGTAAGAGAATTGCTTACTTTCAGTTTCGGTCATAAAAGAAGGAAGTGAAGTCATCACAACCGAAGCTCCAACGCCAAGCCCAAATTTGTTTACAAAAGAACGTCTTGAAATTTTTTCCATAAAAATGATTCTTTAAATTAAATACTACTTGTATTAGTAAGCTCATTTTGAGAAATGTTACATTTGTAATTATTTAACCGCAATCCCGATAGCTATCGGGAGCAAAGAATTACGCAGGGTTTCGCAAAGTTTTTTTGTTTCTCGCAGATTTAGCAGATAACGCGGATTTTTATTCTGCTAAAAGATTTACGCAGATTTTAATGATTAAAACAAAAAATAAATCTGCTCAATCTGCGAGGGAAAATTTAAAGATTTGAAAAAATAATTCGTGAATTCGTGGCAGAAAAAAACATCTGTAAAAACAAAATCGTTTTATATATTTGAAATAAAGATAATTTTTGCATTATTTGCAAAATAAAACAAAAACGACTGAATTAAATTAATTTATAACAGCAAAACATATATGGCATTTTCAAGTTTATTCCGAAAGAAAACAGTACAGGATATTCTAAAGCAGGTTGCTCAGAACGAATCAGACGGTCATAATGCACTAGGAAAACATTTGACCACCAAAGACTTAACTGCTTTTGGAATTGCGGCTATTGTTGGAGCGGGAATTTTTAGTACAATTGGAAAAGCCAGCGCAGACGGTGGACCAGCCGTTATCTTCTTATTCTTATTTACCGCTTTGGCTTGTAGTTTTGCTGCTTTTGCTTACGCGGAATTTGCTTCGATGGTTCCGGTTTCAGGAAGTGCTTATACCTATTCGTATGTTGCTTTTGGGGAATTAATTGCCTGGATTATTGGCTGGGCACTGATTATGGAATATGCCGTGGGAAATATAACCGTTGCCATATCGTGGAGTGATTATTTTACAGGACTGCTCCAGAGCGGCGGAATTCATTTACCGCAATGGATTCAGATGGATTATTTAACCGCTTCAAACGGTTTTAACGATGCTGAAGCCTTAATGCGAGGTGGAAAATCATTTGAAAATTTAAGTGTTGCTTTGCAACAGGCACATACAGCGTGGACAACTGCGCCAACAATTGGATCTTTCCATTTTGTGACTGATATACCGGCATTGTTCATCATTATTTTGATTACAGCTTTGGTTTACAGAGGGATGAAAGAATCTCGTAACGCAAGTAACTTAATGGTTGTGGTAAAGCTTTGTGTAGTACTTTTAGTAATTGCAGTTGGTGTATTTTATGTAGATACTGCAAACTGGAGTCCGTTTGCGCCAAATGGAGTTAGTGGGGTTTTAAAAGGAGTTTCAGCCGTTTTCTTCGCTTATATTGGTTTTGATGCGATTTCGACAACAGCCGAAGAATGTAAAAATCCGCAGCGCGATTTACCACGCGGAATGATGTGGGCAATTATTATCTGTACACTTTTATATATTGCTATTGCTTTGGTTTTAACCGGAATGGTAAAATATCACGAATTAAATGTGGGAGATCCTTTGGCATTTGTATTCGATAAATTAGACTTAAAATGGATGTCGGGAATTATTGCCGTTAGTGCTGTAGTGGCAATGGCGAGCGTTTTATTGGTTTTCCAAATGGGACAGCCTCGTATCTGGATGAGTATGAGCCGTGATGGTTTATTGCCAAAGAAATTCTCAACCGTTCACCCAAAATTCAAAACACCATCTTTCGCAACAATTGTAACAGGATTTGTTGTGGCAATTCCAGCATTATTCTTAAACCTGACAATGGTAACCGATTTATGCAGTATCGGAACTTTATTCGCCTTTGTATTGGTTTGTGCAGGAGTTTTAGTATTACAGAACAAACCTGAAATTCCAAGAGGAAAATTCAAAACGCCTTATATCAATTCAAAATTTATTCTGCCGGTTTTAATGATTGCCGGATTATATTATGCTTTTGCTTTCAACAATAAAGCAACAATGGCTTTCATCAATAACGAACCGCAGATTTACGATGCAACTTCAATCGTAACTTCTTTAGATAAATCAGAATCTGAAAAAGTTTTCAAATATTTAGAAAGTATTGAAGTAAACAATAAAACGTCAGAAACTTCAGATTTAGAGCATTTATTAGGACAATATCAGGACGACGAAGTAAAATATGCTGAGGTTGTAAAAGGTTTACCAATTGCTGATTCTGCAAAATATGAATCAGGTTTTAGTTTATTCAAACACAAAATCCCAATGTGGATATTCTTATTTGTTTTGGTTGGATTAGCGGTTTGGGCTTTCAGAAAAAATCTGTCTTTAATTCCGCTTTTAGGATTAATCTGCTGCCTTTACATGATGGCCGAATTAAGCGTTTGGAACTGGATTTATTTCACGATCTGGTTAATTATTGGGCTATTGATTTATTTTACTTATAGTAGAAAAAATAGCAAACTTAATGTAGTTAAGTTATAAGTTAAGAGTTAGTAGTAACGCAAATAAACATTTCTCTAAAATATGAAAATGAAAATTATATTTTATTTTATCCTTTTTTTTACAAATTTCCTTCATGCTCAGATAATGGCTGATGTAGAGGATGATTCTTCTGATGGAAGGACTTTAACACAAGTTGAATTTAAAAGGGCGATAATTCTTTATGATAAATACGTTGCTAGTGAGGATTTTATTGAAATGAAAAATAAAATTGAAAAACTCTCTTCAATAGCAAACGAAAATAATAAATTACGTGAGTTTGTATTTTATGAAGAAAATATAAATAACCAGAAAATAGAAAATTGGGTGAATAAAAATATTCCAAAAGAAAATAACGGAGAAGCAACTAAACTTCTTTCTAGAATTGTTGTACTGAATAATAAAATCAATATTGACAATGCTGAAATAATAAATATATTAAAATATAAAGCAAGTTTTAACCAATGCCAAGAAATAATGAATCCTGAATTGAGAGATAGATAAATGCGCTACCACTAACCGCCGTTAAACGAGATATGGGTTTTCGGCTGAATTTAAAGATAGTTTTGTGCTTGGACAATTGGCATATATTTAATTCCAAACTTCGTTTAGCGTCCGAACGTTAATAAAAATATAAGTTAAAAAAGCCGTTCTGTGATTGATTTCAGAACGGCTTTTTTATATAAAATCCGCATAAATTTTCTCGCGCAGATTGTGCAGATCTTACAGATTTTTTATAGGTTTCTATGACATCAGCATAATCAGCCAAATCTGCGAGAGAGATATCTTAGCGAATCTCTGCGAAATTTTCTTTGCGAATCTCTGTGGAATTCAAAACTCCAACTTCAATCATACATTGTTTCATCATTTCATAAGTACGATCAATATCATTATCCAAACCAATAGAAAAACGAATCAAACCATCTGTTAGTCCCATTTCTTTCTGCTCTTCCAACGGAATTTCACTTGAAGTCGAAGTTCCCGGCGCGCTGAATAACGTTTTATAAAAACCTAAACTTACAGCCAGATAACCTAAATTTCTTTGTTGCATTAATTCCATCAATTCATTGGCTTTTTCCAAAGTTCCAACATCAATTGTCAGCATTCCGCCAAAACCATATTCCGGATTAATCATCGTTTTGTACAATTCGTGACTCGGGTGGCTTTTTAATCCCGGATAAACTGTTTTTAAACCATCTTTTTCAAACATATCAGCCAGAAAATGCGCATTGTGACTGTGTTGTTTGATTCTGATATGAAGCGTACGAAGATTTTTCATCACACTTGCCGAACGTAAACTATCCATTGTTGGTCCCAAAAGCATACTTGCTCCGGAATTTACATTTTTCAACGAATTGATAAATTCTTTGGAAGCGCAAGTTACGCCGCCAACTGTATCGCTGCTTCCGTTAATATATTTCGTTAAACTATGTATTACAATATCAGCTCCTAATTTTGCAGGCGAAACTGATAAAGGCGAAAATGTATTGTCGACTACCAATTTTAAATTATGTTTTTTAGCAATTTTTGCCAAGCCAGCAATATCAGCAACTTCTAATAACGGATTACTAACAGTCTCGCAATACAAAACTTTTGTTTTAGCTGTAATTGCTGCTTCAACAACATCGAGTTTTGTGATATCGACGAAGCTTGTTTCGATTCCGAATCTTGGTGTGAAATTTTTTAGGAAAGCATAAGTTCCGCCATAAATTGTTCTGCTTGAAACGATGTGATCTCCAGCTCCGCACAATTGTAATAGAGTAGGTGTAATGGCTCCCATTCCCGAAGCTGAAACATTTGCAGTTTCCGTTCCTTCCATCGCTGCCAAAGCCTGATCTAAATAAAGGTTACTTGGCGATGAATGACGGGAATACAAATAACAGCCTTCCATGTTGCCTTCAAAAGTATCAAACATGGTTTTAGCTGAAAGAAAAGTATAAGTCGATGAATCAGAAATCGACGGATTTACGCCGCCAAATTCGCCAAAGTATTGCAAATCCTGAATTTTGTCTGCTGGATTGAAGTTTTTCATATAGATAGTTTTTGTTTGTTTTGTTTCAAGTTTCAGGTTTCAAGTTGATTGAAACTAGTATTAATTATTTGGAGCTAATCCTGCTATCCGTTGCAATCTTTTATGTCTCGTTAAAGAAACGAGACACAAAAGGATTTCCACTTCTATCAGGGCTAGGGCTCTCGTTTTCAAAAGAAATTCTATCCAAAATAAGATCTAATTAGAAAATTAATCAACTATAAATTGAATATTTAGATTTTAAAACTATTAAAATGTATTTATTGTGAATTTTAATCTAAATTTGAATTAAGAAAATTCAATTAATAGATTTTCTTTCATCTCTTAAAACCAACAAAAATGACTTTAGACGCCACAGATAAAAAACTCTTGGTTTTACTACAAACCGACAGTAAAAAAACAACCAAAGAATTATCTTTAAAACTAGATCTTTCGGTTACGGCTGTATACGAACGAATTAAAAAATTAGAAAGAGAAGGAATAATTAAAAACTATGCAGCTTTAGTCGATAAATCTAAAATCGAAAAAGGATTTGTAGTTTTTTGTCATTTAAAGTTGATTCAGCACACAAAAGAATTCCTGACGAAATTTGAAAGTGAAGTTATCAAACTCAACGAAGTTTTAGAATGCCATCATGTAAGTGGTGATTACGATTATATTTTAAAAGTCTTAGTAAAAGATATGGAAGCTTATCGCGAATTTTTGGTTACAAAACTTACAAGTTTACAACACATTGGAAGCACGCAAAGCATGTTTATGATTAGTGAAGTAAAGAATTCGACGGTGATTTCTTTCTAAGATGCTGAGGTTCTGAGGTGCTAAGGTTTTTTTAATCTCGCAAAGACGCAGAGTCGCAAAGTTTTTATTGAATTGCCTCCAGCTTTAGCTGGAGGTTTTAGAATTGTATAATAGAGGCTTTAGCCAAATCTGTGTTAGTTTGGCTAAAGCCCTAACTTTGACAATAATTTTCCATCCAGCTAAAGCTGGACGCTATTCAATCTTAATTTTTAAAAATCTTTGCGACTCTGCATCTTTGCGAGATTAAAACAAAAACTTTGCGAGCCTTTGCGTAATTCTTAGCGCTCTTTGCGGTAAAACTCCAACCCAAAATTTCACGCAAAAAACATTGAAAATTAAACTTCAAACAAAACTTTATTGCTTAATTTTGTAACCGCTAAAATAAAAACAAATACTATGAGTTCATTTGACGTAGTCGTTATAGGTTCAGGTCCTGGTGGATATGTATCAGCAATTCGTTGCGCACAATTAGGTTTCAAAACTGCAATTGTAGAAAAATATAATTCATTAGGCGGAACTTGCCTTAACGTAGGTTGTATTCCTTCAAAAGCATTATTATCTTCTTCACATCATTATTCAGAAATTGCTCATTTTGCAGATCACGGAATCGAAGTTTCCGGCGATGTAAAAATCAATTTAGAGAAAATGATCGCACGCAAACAAGCTGTTGTTGATCAAACTGTAGGTGGTATTAACTACTTAATGGAAAAAAATAAAATTACTGTTTTCAATGGTTTAGGTTCTTTCGTAGATGCAACTCATATTGCTGTTGCAAAAGCAGACGGAACTTCTGAAACTATCGAAGCTAAATATACTGTAATCGCTACAGGATCAAAACCATCTTCTTTACCATTCATCAAAATCGATAAAGAAAGAATCATCACTTCTACTGAAGCTTTGGCTTTAAAAGAAGTTCCAAAACACTTAGTAATTATTGGTGGAGGAGTTATCGGAATCGAGCTTGGACAAGTTTATCTTCGTCTTGGAGCTCAGGTTTCTGTAGTTGAATTCATGGACAGAATCATTCCTGGAATGGACGGTGCGCTTTCTAAAGAATTAACAAAAGTGTTGAAAAAACAAGGAATGAAATTCTACGTTTCTCACAAAGTAAAATCGGTTGAAAGAAATGGCGATGCTGTTGTAGTTCAGGCTGAAAATGCAAAAGGAGAAACTATCACTCTTGAAGGAGATTATTCATTAGTTTCTGTAGGTCGTCGTCCGTACACAGACGGATTAAACGCTGACAAAGCTGGAGTTAAAATTTCTGACAGAGGACAAGTTGAAGTAAACGATCATTTGCAAACTAATATTCCAAATATCTATGCAATTGGAGACGTTGTTCGTGGAGCAATGTTGGCGCACAAAGCAGAGGAAGAAGGAGTTATGGTTGCAGAGATTTTAGCAGGTCAAAAACCTCATATCGATTATAACTTAATTCCTGGTGTAGTTTATACTTGGCCGGAAGTTGCTGCAGTCGGACAAACTGAAGAGCAATTGAAAGCGGCAGGAGTTGCTTACAAATCTGGAAGTTTCCCATTTAAAGCTTTAGGGCGTGCAAGAGCAAGTGCTGATTTAGACGGATTTGTAAAAATCCTTGCTGACGAAAAAACAGATGAGGTTTTAGGAGTTCACATGATTGGTGCCCGTACAGCAGATTTAATTGCTGAAGCGGTTACTGCAATGGAATTCAAAGCTTCTGCTGAAGATATTTCAAGAATGAGCCATGCGCATCCAACTTTTGCGGAAGCGGTAAAAGAAGCAGCATTGGCAGCAACTGAAAACAGAGCCTTACACGTATAAAGATTTTCGTAAATTCATATTTAAACCCGTCTCGTTTTTTAACGACACGGGTTTTTATTTTGCTCTAAATTTTAGCACTAAAAAATATAAACTTCAAGAAAAATTTTGTAAATTAGATGTAGAATTCTGATGGTATCTTTATGATAATAAAAAGATTGCATCATGAAAAATAAATATATTGCTCCTGTTTTACTAGGAGCAGGAATTGCATTTTTACTTTATTCCTGTGGTTCTACGATTCCTAAAAAAGCAACTGCTATTACCAATTTTAATAAAGCAAAGTATTTAGGGAAATGGTACGAAATCGCAAGATTAGATTATAAATGGGAAAGGCACTTAGATAACGTTTCTGCTGAATATTCTTTGAATGAAGACGGAACCATAAAAGTTGATAATAAGGGCTATAATGTCAAAAAAGACAAATGGGAGGAGAGCATCGGGAAAGCTAAACTTGTCAAAAAAGACAACATTGGTATGCTTAAGGTTTCATTTTTTGGTCCTTTTTATTCTGGATATAATATCATTGCAGTAGACAGCGATTACAAATATGCCCTTGTTGCCGGCGAAAGCCTAAAATACATGTGGATACTTTCGAGAGAAACTACGATGCCTGAAAGCGTTAAAGCAGATTTTTTAATTAAAGCTCAGGAAATTGGATATAATATATCTGATTTGGTTTGGGTAAAACACGATAAAACAAATTAATAAAAGAGCCGACATTTTGATGTCGGCTCTTTTATTATACTGATGAAAAATCAAGGTGTAAAAACTGTTTTATAATTATCCCAATATCTGTAAATCAAAAATAAATTACCCAGAAATAATAATGCAGCAATTGGTAATCCTTCTGGGGCCAGAAAATAATTGATAAACAAAATGTTAATAGTGATTGGTAAAATCAGGATGTTTGCCAAAGTAACAAAACGACCTGTTACAAATGAAACTCCACAAAGAAGTTCAACTGTTTTTGCAAGGGGCAATAAATAAGTTGAAGCAACTAAACCCATATTGAATGCCTTAAAATTACCTGTTGTTTCTGGTTCCGGCGCAAGTTTAAAAAAGAACGAAATAGAGGCAAACAGTAATAAAAGGCCGATCAAAACGCGGACAATAATAGTAGCAATTTTCATAATACTTAGAATTTTAATAGGTTAAAATGATATAATTAGTGTGCTGAAAATGCAAATCAATATTCTCTAAAAAATGGAAATTTAGTTTTACTATCATTTTATTGAGAATTTAACAATCAAAAATATTCTATTTTGGGATTAGTTTAATGCTATATCAAATATAACGAATTTTTTCTTATCAAATTGCTATTTTGTTAACACTTTTATTATTTCTTGCTGTATCTTTTATAAAGAAACCATCCGCCAAATGCTAATAAAATAATTGGCCAGATATTAAGTAGAAAAACCAAAATGGCTTGTAATATATTCCATCCGCTCTTTAAAGCATCAAAAATCTGAATGCCTAAATTTGGCTGATAAGAAGTACTGTCTTTTTCACTTGCCGTTATTTCCTGTCTCGTTGTTTCATTTTGATAAAGCTGTAATGTAACCGTACTAAAGTTAATTTGGTCCTGCAATGACAGATTTTCTACAATCTTGTTGTCATTATCTTCTTTTTGGTTTGCCAGATTATTTTCGGCCTCAATAACATCATTTATTTTTTTGCCTTTTGAGTCAATTGCCTGTTCAACTCTTTTTTGGTTTACAGTGCCTCTTTTTTGCGAAAGCTGATTAGCCAGTATTTTTAAAGAAACATCATCGGCCTTTATTACTCTGTAATCTAAAAAGTCAATCTGTTTTGCAATGGTTTTAATTACAGTATCAAGCTGTGTATTAGGAACCCGAATCGTAATATTATTTTCTACAGAATATTTAGTAGTTTCCAGTGTACTGTCTAAGCTTATTTTAGTTTTAATCTGCTCATGTATATTACTTTGTAAGTTGGTATAAGTAACAAAACCACCAAATTTTTGAACAGCGTTTTCAATAGCATAAGTAGATTTTACGACGTTTTTAACTTTGAATTTAATATCAGCAGTTCGAATAAATTTTTGTTTACTGTCTTTTTGTTCGACAGCTGCAGAAGATGAAATTTCAGTACTATCTGCCGCCATTCTTGAATCTGTAGTTTCTCCAGAAGCATAATTAGCTTTTTTGCAGGAAAATAATAATGTAATTACGATCAAGGAGGTTAATCCTAATTTGTGAATTGTTTTCATAAATTTTTAAAAAAATGGTTAGAAAATTGATTTTTTTGTTTTGATAAAATAGGTTGTATTGTTAAAACGCGCGTGAATTAATACAAATTCGATATACTAAAAAGCGTGCCAATAATTTTTAAACATTCGCTTTTTTTTGTTGTAATTTTGGAATTTAAAAATTCATTCATTTTTGAGAGTTTCTATCACCAAATCTATTTTAAACCCGGAGCAGTTTAAACAACAGCTTTTGAACTGGGCACAGCAATTTCGGGAAGTCGTTTTTTTAGACAGTAATTCATATCCGCAGGAATATTCAAGTTTTGATTGTTTATTGGCTGTAGACGCTTTTACTTCTTTAAAAACAGATTATTATAATGCTTTTGAAGACTTAAAACAATACCAGCAAACTACAAAAGACTGGCTTTTAGGTTATTTATCTTATGATTTAAAAAACGACATTGAGGATTTAAAATCAAATAATTTTGACGGATTAGATTTTCCTGATTTGTTTTTCTTTCAACCAAAAAAAATATTTATGCTGAAAGAAAATCAGCTTGAAATTCAATATTTACTTTTTTGTGATGACGAAATTGAAGATGATTTTAATGAGATAATCGAAACTCGAAACTCGAAACTCGAAAATGAAGTGTCTTTAAAGATTCAACAGCGTATTTCTAAAGATTCATATATAGAAAAAGTTACCAAAATGCTGGAACATATCCATAAAGGTGATATGTATGAAGCGAATTTCTGTATGGAATTTTTTGCTGAAAATGCTGTAATTAGTCCGTTTGAAAAATTTCAGAGATTAAATGGAATTTCACAAGCTCCGTTTTCGGTTTTCTTTAAAAATCACAAACAATATTTACTTTCAGCATCTCCAGAACGTTATTTAAAAAAAACAGGAAATAAAATTATTTCCCAGCCAATAAAAGGAACCTCTAAGCGTTTTTCAGATCCGGTAGAAGACCAAAAATCAAAAGAATATTTAGAATCTGATGAAAAAGAACGTGCTGAAAATATAATGATTACAGATTTAGTTCGAAATGATTTATCCCATACGGCCGAAAAAGGTTCTGTTGAGGTTACAGAACTTTGTAAAATCTATTCTTTTCTTCAGGTTCACCAAATGATTTCAACGATTACATCAAAACTTGATGCTCAATATTCTGCAGTAGATGTTTTAAAAACAACTTTTCCGATGGGAAGTATGACGGGCGCTCCAAAAATTTCGGTTATGAATATTATCGAAAATCTGGAAGAAACCAAACGCGGACTTTACAGCGGCGCGGTTGGCTACTTTACACCCGAAGGCGATTTTGATTTTAATGTTGTTATTAGAAGTATTTTATACAACGAACAAAAAAAATATGTTTCATTTTCGGTAGGAAGTGCCATTACATCACTTTCAATTCCTGAAAAAGAATACGAGGAATGTCTATTAAAAGCTAAAGCAATGCATGAAGTTTTGCAGTAAAATTTTAAAGTTAAAGCCACAGATTATAAGGATTAAAGGATTTTTGTTTCACGCAGATTTGCAGATTTAATTTAAATTTAGAAATAAATAAAATTTTTAATCTGGGGCAAAAAACCTGTTCAATCTGCAAAATCTGCGTTAAAAATAATTCGTGAATTCGTGGCAGACAAAAAAATCACTGCTTAACATTTCATTTAAAAATAGATAAAATTTAATTTGTTACTTTTATCAGATGCTTTTAAAATTTCAAAATCATATCATATCCCGATTTCCATTTTTATCCGGAAAAAAGCTTTTTCTGGCTGTTAGCGGTGGTTTAGACAGTATGGTTTTGCTGCATTTGCTAGAACAATTACCTTATGAAATAGCCGTTTTGCATTGTAATTTTCAGCTTCGCGGTTTAGAAAGTTTTGAAGATCAAAAATTTATTCAGGAATATTGCCTTCACAATAATATTCAGGTTTTTATAACTCAGTTTGATACCGAAGCTTTTGCAAGAGATTATAAACTTTCAACACAAGTTGCTGCAAGAGAACTTCGCTACAGCTGGTTTTATGAACTTTTAGAAGAAAAAAACTTCGATTATATTTTAACGGCACATCACGCCGATGATAATCTCGAAACTTTTATAATCAACTTAACCCGCGGAACTGGTTTAGACGGATTAACAGGAATTCCGGAGCAAAACGATAAAATTATACGTCCGCTTTTGCCATTTTCAAGAGAAGAAATTTTGAAATATGCCGAAGAAAATACAATCAAATGGCGTGAAGACAGCAGTAATGCTTCAAATAAGTATCTTCGAAATAAAATTCGCCACGATTTAGTTCCTGTTTTAAAAGAAATCAATCCAAATTTTTTAAATGCTTTTGAGAAAACACAATCCTATCTTCAGGAATCCAAAGAAATGGTCGAAGATGCATCGATTATGGTGTATCAGCAAGTGGCAAAAGAAGCAGGAGAGGATATTCATTTTGATTTAAATCAGCTTAAAAAACTTCCAAATTACAAATCCTATTTGTACCAATGGCTCAACGAATTTGGTTTTTCGGCATGGAATGACATTTATGATTTGGTCGAAGGACAATCAGGAAAACAAGTTCTTTCAGAAGAATTTAGGTTATTGAAGAATCGTGAAACCCTGATTTTAAGCCCGGTTTCGGAAATATCAGAAAAAGAAGAATTTCAAATTCACGAAAACGAAACAGAAGTTAATTTTCCCTTAAATTTGAAGCTTTGTCAGGTAGACGACATTACAATAGATTCAAATAGAACTATATTTGTGGACGCCGAAAAAATCCGTTTTCCTCTAATTTTGCGTAGATGGAATGAAGGAGATGTTTTTCAGCCTTTTGGTATGAACGGAAAGTCGAAAAAAGTAAGCAAACTTTTTAAAGACGAAAAATTATCGTTGATCGAAAAAGAAAAAACATGGATTTTGACATCTGATAATCAAATTGTTTGGATTGTTGGAATTAGACAGGACGAACGTTTTAGAATAAAAAACACAACAAATAAAATACTTAAAATAGAATTGCAATAATGAACTTTAATCAAAACCATAAAAAGATATTTTCTAAAAGTATCTGGAATAAAATCACTGTCTTTTTTCTGTTTTTCTTTTTTGCATTAACAACTAATGCGCAAATTTTAGAGCCGGTAAAATGGACTTCAAAAATTGAAAAAAAAGGAAATAACGCTATTTTAATTTTTGATGGAACGATCGAAAAAGACTGGCATATGTACTCGCAATTCACACCAGAAGGCGGACCACTAGCACTGGAAATTTCATTTAAAAACCAAAAAGGAAACTATGAACTAATTGGAAAAGCTAAAGAAGGTAAAACCAGAACGGCTTTTAACGATGTTTTTGGTGTAAATGAAACTTTTTTTGAAGGTAAAGCACATATTGAGCAGGAAATAAAAATCATTAACCCGAATTTAAAAACGGTAGATGTTGATTTTGATTTTCAGGTTTGTAAAGAAGTTTGTATCAACTCAAATAAGAAATTTTCTATTGCAGTTCCTTCAAACTTTAAAATGGATGAAATTCCTGTTATTACAGAAGCAAAATTAGATGAAACAAAAAGAGTTGGATTAGCGGTTGATACTATTAACAAAACAACCGAAACTGCTGTAGACAAGACTTCTAATGTTGAAAAAGAAATTGCTGTAAAAGAAGAAATTCCGGCTCCTGCACCTTCTAGAAGTTTATGGTCGATCTTTTTTGTGGCATTTTTATCAGGATTTGCAGCCTTGTTGACACCTTGTGTTTTTCCAATGATCCCGATGACGGTAAGTTTCTTTACAAAACAAAGCAAAAGCAGGGCAAAAGGAATTAGAAATGCCATTATTTATGGACTTTCAATCATTGCTATTTATGTAATTTTAGGTCTTATTGTAACTAAAATATTTGGTGCCGATGCATTAAATGCTTTATCTACAGATGTTTGGTTTAACTTGATTTTCTTTTTGATTTTAATCATTTTTGCTACTTCATTTTTGGGAGCTTTTGAAATTATGCTTCCAAATTCATGGGCAAATAAAGCTGATCAGCAGGCTGATAAAGGCGGAATAGTTGGAATTTTATTTATGGCTTTGGCACTTGCCATTGTGTCTTTTTCTTGTACAGGTCCAATTGTTGGAACCTTATTAGTTGAAGCAGCTTCAAACGGAGGAATTGCTCCAATTGTTGGAATGCTTGGTTTTTCATCTGCATTAGCACTTCCGTTTATGTTATTTGCAATGTTCCCGGGCTGGTTAAATTCTTTACCAAAATCTGGCGGATGGTTAAATACCGTAAAAGTTGTTTTAGGATTCTTAGAATTAGCATTAGCCTTTAAATTTTTATCAAATGCCGATTTAGTTCTTCAGCTGCATTTCTTAGAAAGAGAAGTTTTTATAGCGATCTGGATTGCTATTTTTGGAGCTTTGACTTTATATTTATTTGGAAAAATTACATTGCCTCACGATAGTCCGTTACAGCATATTTCAGTTGGAAGACTATATTTAGGATTATTAACTCTGGTATTTACTATGTATTTAATTCCGGGTCTTTGGGGTGCGCCGTTGAAACTGATAAGTGCATTTCCGCCGCCGCCGACCTATAGTGAAAGTCCTTTTGGAGTGGGAGGTTCGGCCAATTCAGGTTTAAATTCAGAAGTAAAAGGTCTTCCGGAAGGGGCTGAATTAGGTCCACACGGCATTATGGTTTTCCATGATTACGAAGATGGTTTAGCTTATGCCAAAGAAATTAAAAAACCAATTATGCTCGATTTTACAGGTTATGCCTGCGTAAACTGCAGAAAGATGGAAAATAATGTTTGGTCTGAGCCAACGATTCTGCCAATCTTAAAAAATGATGTTGTTTTGATTTCCCTTTATGTTGATGATAAACGCGAATTGCCAAAAGAGGAGCAATTTGTTACAGCTGCAGGTGATAAAATTATTACTGCAGGCGATAAATGGACAGATTTTATGATTTCTAAATACAAAACCAATACTCAGCCTTTATACGTCATTACAGATTTAGAAGGAAATAATCTAAATGCTTCTAAACCAACAATTAGCTATGTAAGTGCAGCAGAATATTTAAAATGGTTAAAAGAAGGAATTGCAAATTTTAAGTAATTTATGAGTTATGAGTGAGGAATTAAGAGATATTCTAATTCTTAATTTTTAATAATTCATAATATCAACACCTTCAAAAACATAGCCTTGTGGTTTGAACCAAAGGAACGTATAAAAAATAGAATAGAAATATGATGTTGATTGTACTACATTAGTTGAAATAACTGGCTTTGTTTAGGCAATTTGTGTATTGATTTTTAAATAGCATACACATTATAATCTACAATTTACACTCTAAAATCTAAAATATAAAAAGGTTAATTCAAACAAAAAGCCCTCTAATATAACTTAGAGGGCTTTTTTTATCAGCAACTAGTAAAAATTAATTTTTTCTTATAAGAATTCTCCATGTTGAGAGATATCTAATCCTAATTCTTCTTTTTCTTCAGTAACTCTTAGAGGAGTAATTTTATTTACAATGAAAAATAAAATATATGAACCAATAAAAGCGAAGATAGATACAACAACTAAAGCAGTTAATTGGTTAATAAACAATGTAGGAGTTCCGAAGATTAAACCTTGGTTGTCACCAACAGCAGGGTTAATAGCTTTTGAAGCAAAAACTCCAGTTAAAAGCATACCTACCATACCACCAACACCGTGACAAGCAAATACATCAAGAGCATCGTCGATTTTTCCTTTAGGGAATTTGCTTACTACAAGGTTACTCACAATTGCAGCAAATAAACCAATAAAGATTGCATGAGAGATGCTTACGAAACCAGCAGCAGGAGTAATAGCTACAAGACCTACAACAGCTCCAATACAAGCACCAAGTGCAGATAATTTGTGACCTAAAATTTTATCAAGGAAAACCCAAGCCATTGCAGCAGCAGCAGCAGCAACTGTAGTTGTTCCTAAAGCTTGTACAGCTAATCCGTTTGATCCTAAAGCAGATCCTGCGTTAAAACCAAACCATCCAAACCATAGTAAACCTGTTCCTAATAATACATACGTAATTCTGGCAGGATTAACTTTTTGAATTTTTCTTTTTCCTAAGAAAATTGCTCCAGCCAATGCAGCCCATCCAGCGCTCATGTGTACTACAGTTCCACCAGCGAAGTCAAGAACTCCCATCTTAAAGAAAACTCCATCAGGATGCCATGTCATGTGAGCTAAAGGAGCATATATAATAATGATAAATAAAACCATGAATAACAAATAAGCCCAGAAACGAATACGTTCTGCAAAAGCACCTGTAATTAATGCAGGAGTAATGATAGCGAATTTTGCCTGAAATAATGCGAATAACATAAATGGAATTGTTGGGGCTAAACTCCAGGCTGTGCTTGTTCCAACTCCTTCAAAGAATAAATTAGTAGATGGATTTCCGATGATTCCTCCAATTGTAGGACCAAAAGCCAATCCAAAAGCAACAACAACCCATAAAATTGTAACAATTACCATTGCCATAAAACTTTGAAGCATAGTACTGATAACGTTTTTCTTACCTACCATTCCTCCGTAGAAAAATCCTAAACCTGGAGTCATCAACAATACAAAAGCAGTTGCAACGATCATCCAAGCTGTATCTCCTGTATCAAATTTTACTGCTTCTGCCGGAATTGGGTTATCGGCGATGATGAAATTCGATATAAAGGTTAGTACCAAAATAGTGATAAGAATCACACTTAAAATAATTTTTCGCATAGTTATTTAGTTTTAAAATTTTTGATAAAAGTATAAAATGATTTAATACCCCATAAAAAAATAGGGTTCAATGTTTAATTTTTGTTAAATTTAAAATTTAACCCCTGTCATTTTGCATGAATTTCTTAAAACAAACTTAAAATTTACAATTTAGCAACATTTTTTTTCAACTAACTATTAGTTTTAATAATTTTTGGGGTAATTGATTGCTGTTTTTTGTAAGATATTGCATATTTGTTGTTTAAAAATATCTGAAGTTTTTATAACAAAGAAGGTTTTTTAATCTTTTTAACAAATTTGATGATTATAATTTAAGGATGGAAAATAAAAAAATTAAATGGGGAATTGTTGGTCTTGGAAATATTGCGGCTCAGTTTGCTTCGGATTTATTGTTGATTGAAAATACTGAGTTAACTGCTGTTGCTTCCAGAGATTTTTCTAAAGCTGAGGAATTTGGAGGAAAATTTAATGCTTCAAGAATTTACAATTCTTATGATTTACTTTTTGAAGATCCTGAAGTCGAAATCGTTTATATTGCTACTCCTCATAATTCCCATGCCGAATTGTCGATAAAAGCGTTAGAAAACGGAAAACATGTTTTATGCGAAAAACCTATGTCGTTATCGTATAAGGATGCGGAAAGAATGATTAATGCTTCTAAAAAGCATAATAAATTTTTTATGGAAGCTTTTTGGACACGATTTATTCCATCGGTTCAGGATGTTTTGCAGAAAATTAACCATGGAATAATAGGAGAAGTAAATTATATAAAAGCCGATTTTGCCTTTCACGGAAGTGAAACAGAAAATAAAAGACTTTTTGATAAAGAATTGGGCGGAGGAGCTTTATTTGATATTGGTGTTTATCCTTTATTTCTGTCTTATATAGTATTAGGGAAGCCAAAAGAGATTTTAGCGAAAGCGATAAAACATAAAAATGGAATTGATTTGCAGACATCTATGATTTTGCATTATGAAAAGGCACAGGCAGTTTTACATTCTTCTATAGTTTCAGAATCTGATATGAAAGCACTTATTAGCGGAACAAAAGGCAGAATCGAATTAAATTCTCCGTGGTTTGCTCCGCAAGGTTATTCTTTATTTAGTAATGAAGAAAAAGAAGCCACATTTACTTTATCAACTTTAGGAAAAGGATATTCTCATGAAATCATCGAATGCAGCCATTGTATTCGCAATAATGAAATAGAAAGTAAACTTTGGTCACATCAAAATAGTCTGGATTTGAGTAAGATTGTTGAGGAGATTAAAACGCAAATCAACCTCCCATTTTAAAGTTTTACATTTGTAATAAAATATTTACAATTTAATATTTTTTCATTAGTTTTAAAACCAATTAATGAAAGAAATATTATGTTAGTAAAAGTTTACGGAAGTGCCGTTTTCGGAGTCGAAGCCACAACCATTACAATGGAAGTGCACATGGACAAAGGAATTGGTTATCATTTAGTTGGACTGCCGGATAATGCCATAAAAGAAAGCAGTTACAGAATTGCTGCCGCACTTAAAAATAACGGATTAAGTCTGCCGGGGAAAAAAATCACTATAAATATGGCGCCCGCCGATCTTCGAAAAGAAGGTTCTGCTTATGATTTGCCACTCGCAATGGGAATTTTAGTAGGTTCTGACCAGATAAAAGCGCCTGAAATTGAACAGTATATTATTATGGGTGAACTTTCTCTTGACGGAAGTTTGCAGCCTATTCGGGGAGCTTTGCCAATTGCCATAAAAGCAAAAGAAGAAGGCTATAAAGGTTTTTTTCTCCCGATTCAAAATGTAAAAGAAGCTGCAATTGTAGCAGGATTAGATGTCTATGGCGTTTCTAACTTACAGGAAATAATTGATTTTTTTGCAGGAAAAGGAACGCTGCAGCCAACAGTAATTGATACTCGCGCTGAGTTTTATAAAACTCTCGATTTTCCCGAACACGATTTTTCAGATGTTCGCGGGCAAGAAAGCATTAAACGTTGTATGGAAATCGCAGCAGCGGGCGGACATAACATAATTTTGATTGGCCCGCCCGGTGCAGGAAAAACAATGCTTGCCAAACGTGTTCCGAGTATTTTACCGCCCATGACATTGCGAGAAGCTCTTGAAACGACTAAAATTCATAGTGTTGCCGGAAAATTAAAAGAAGTTGGTCTTATGAATCAACGCCCGTTTAGAAGTCCGCATCATACAATTTCAAATGTAGCTTTGGTTGGCGGTGGAAGTTATCCGCAGCCTGGAGAAATTTCGATGGCTCATAATGGTGTTTTATTTCTCGATGAATTACCAGAATTTAAACGGGATGTTCTGGAAGTAATGCGTCAGCCGCTGGAAGATCGCGAAGTCACGATTTCGCGTGCTAAATTTACAGTAACTTATCCATCATCTTTTATGCTTGTGGCAAGTATGAACCCAAGTCCGAGCGGATTTTTTAATGATCCAAGTATGCCGAATACTTCTTCGCCACACGAAATGCAGCGTTATATGAGTAAAATTTCGGGCCCGCTTTTGGACCGAATTGACATTCATATAGAAGTCACACCGGTTCCGTTTGATAAATTGTCTGACGATCGTAAAGCCGAAAGCAGTGTAGAAATTCGTAAACGTGTAACCGCCGCTAGAGAAATTCAAACCAAACGTTTTGCTGAGATTGACAACATTCATTATAATGCACAAATGAGCAGTAAACTAATTCGTGAGTTTTGTGCCTTAGACGAACAATCAAAAGAGCTTTTGAAAAATGCGATGGAGCGTTTAAACCTTTCCGCACGAGCGTATGACCGAATTTTAAAAGTTGCCCGTACAATTGCCGATTTAGACAATTCAGAAAATGTAATTTCGCAGCATATTGCCGAAGCAATTCAATACAGAAGTTTAGATAGAGAAGGATGGCTTGGGTAATTGATTTTAGATTTTAGATTGGAATACTTTGTGCTTAAAAACTTTGTCAAAGTTTGAAACTTTGACAAAGTTCTGCGCAATTTTGTCATTCCTCGTTCTTCAGAAACCTAACGCAATTCTATAAAATCCTCAATATATATATCTTCTAAAAAATGAAAGTCATGCGAAACTACAATTAAAGTTCCTGTATATTCATTAATTGCTGCAGTTAAGATTTCAATATTTTGAATATCCAGATTATTAGTTGGTTCATCGAGAATGATAATATCCGGCGCCTGATTATTAATGGTTAAACAGCAAAGCATCAAACGCATTTTTTCTCCTCCGCTTAAAGCAGAACAAGGTTTGTTCCAGTCATTTTGAGAAAACAAAAACTTATTCAGTTTCATTTTAATATCATGTTCCTGCAAACCTGTAGTATTAAATTTCTGCGCCTGCTCATATACCGAAATTCCATTTTCTATAAGCGAATAATCCTGATCGATATAAATAATTTTCGAATCGGCTTTGTAAATTTTTCCTGTTTTGGGTTGTAATTCGCCCATGATTATTTTTATCAAAGTTGTTTTTCCTGAACCGTTTAAGCCTTTCAAACCAATTCGCTGACCACTTAAAATTTGAAAACTAAGCGGATTTTTCCACAACAATTGATCTTCGTACCCATGATTAATTTCTGTTGCTGTAAAAAGTATTTTGCCTTTATGAAGATCGGTTTTATCAAAACCAAATTTCATCTGATCAATATCTGGTAAAGACGAACGTAATTCTTGTAAATCTTTGGAAATTCCGCCAATCTTTTCAGTATGAACACCTTTCGTTTTTGCTGTACTGTTTTCGGCATTGTTTCGCAAAGTGTTCATCATAATTCTCGAAACTCCGGCTTTTTTTTGTTTCTTTTCTCCGCGCGAATCCAGTTTGTTCTGGCGTTCCAGAGTTTCACGTTCTTTTTCTTTCGCTTTACGCAAAGCTTTTTCTTTGCTCTGAATATCCTGACTTAAAGCATTATTTTCGATTTGTTTTTGTTCTGCATAAAAATCATAGTTTCCCCCGTAAACCGTAATTCCGTGTTTTGATAATTCGTAAACAGAACTTAATAAATTTAGTAATTTTCGATCGTGGCTTACTATTATTAAAGTCGAAGAAGTACTTTTAATAAAATTGTATAACAATTCTCTTCCAGTAATATCCAAATGATTACTCGGTTCATCAAGAAGAACAAGTTCAGGCTCATGAACTAAAATTCCAGCCAGAAAAACTTTTGTTTTTTGCCCGCCGCTCAGTGTTTCCAGTTTCTGATTCAAATCAAAATCCTGTAATTGCCAATATTGTAATGCTTCATTGCAGCGATCTTCAATTGTCCAGTCGTCATTTAATGTATTGAGATTTTCTTCAGAAACATTTCCGTTAAGAATTTCCTGAAGCGCATTCAGTTTATCATCAACCTTAAGTGCTTGTGCAATTGTCAAATGATTAAACTGTCCAAAAATCTGCGGAAGATAATAGGGTATAGAATCGGTTTTTAATAAACCGTTTTCAGGTTCCAATTCGCTGGCAATAATTTTTAATAATGTTGATTTTCCAACACCGTTATTGCCAATTAAAGCAATCTTTTCATGAGGATTAACTGTAAATGTAATATTATCAAACAATAAATCTTTGTTTGAATGCAGGTATGAGATATTCTGTAAAATAACCATAATTTCTTTCTTTAAGTAATAAACAAATGGGTAAGTCCGTTGCGGCTTACCTTATAATTGTCCGAAAGAAATTTTTATTCACATATAGATTTGTGCGGTTTAATTAGAATTGCAAAGATATAAAAAATAAATTTTTATTTTTTTCGACTTTTTATTTATGAATATTGCGAATAAGATCGCTATGGTCTAGCTGTAAATTAGGAGTTTTTTATTCCTAAAAACCACTTCATTGTAGTTAATTTGTCAGACTCTATTTTAGATATGCCTTTATTTTCAATTTCGTCGAAAACTTTTTTTACAATTTCAATTCCATAATTATCTTTAAACCAAAAAGGTAATTCTTCTAAACTTTTATTCCAGTTTTTTAATGTTCGAATAATCAATAATTCAATATTTTCATTTGTTTTTGGATTTAACTTTTTTAAAATTATTCCGGCATACTTTTGATCAATATAAATCGAATCAATCCTGTCTTCATTCTCAAAAACCTGAATAATACCTTCTACTATTATTCGATCTTCAATTTTAGATAAAATTTGGATTAACTGTCGAATGCGTAAATCACCTATCACATTAATTTTATCAATGGAATTTAAAAGTTCATTTTTTATATCTTCGGCTGTTTTTGGAAACTTCATTTATTCCTTGCTTTTCGGGTAAAAGAATTTAAAAGAATTCGCAACTGCCGGATGTAAAATAGTACCGTGATTTTCTGCAGGGAAATAATCAAAATAAACTTTAATGCTTTTACTTTTTGATGCTTTTATTTTTTCTTCTAATAAATTAGCATCCACTTCCATAACCCTCGGGATTTCTGTTGGCGTTAAACCTTCTTTGCCTACCGCGATATAAATTTCAATATTTTGTTTGAAATTTTCTTTAAAAATTTCAGAATCCTGATTTAAAATAGAACCATTATCCCACCATAAACTTGGGCTTACAATAACATATCTATTAAAAAGTGAAGGTTTTTTGAATAAAATTTCGGTTTCCAGTAACCCGCCCAAAGATTGTCCAATAATAGTTTTAGAATCTGTTGTTTTGTATTTTTTATCAATAAAAGGCTGTAATTCTTTTTCGATAAAAGCGATAAACTTATCTGAATGTCCGGTTGTTGGATATTTCTTCTTATCGTTTTCAAGAGTTGTTGGGAAGGTAAAATCCCTTTTTCTGTCTACAGTTGCAATACCTACAACAATCGATTTTGGAACCTGATTGATCCATTCAAAACTATTAAACTGAACTAAACCTGAAATATGAATAAAATCTTCATCGGCAGAACCGTCTAACAAATAAATTACTGGATATTTTTCCTGATTTTTAGGATTGTAACCTTCAGGAAGATAGATGTTTAAAATTCTGTTTTCGCCTAATTCTTTAGATTGAATTTCATCTATAACACCTAAAACAAAAGGTTTATTGATTTCTGGAGCTTTTGATTTATTGTTTTGGCTAAAAAGTATTGTGGTGAAAAGAAATAAAAAAGTGAGAGTAAAAAATTTGTTCATTATAGAAGTAAAAATGATTTGTAAAAAGACGAAAGTTACAATTTTTATTTTTTGAACTTTCGTCTTTTTACAAATTGAAGAGATTTATTTTGCTTTCTCAGCAAAAATCTTGTCCAAACCTTCCATTGCAATTGTGAAACCTTCTTTGAACCCCATTTCGATTATTTTCTCCAAATCAGATAAATTTTCGTGTTTAATAGCAATGTCAACAATAGTTGAATTTCCTTCTTCAGAAAAATTTACATTCCAATCTGATCTCGGAAAATCAGTATTTAAATTTCCTTCGCTGTCGCTAAAGGCATCCAGATATTTAAAATTACTTTTCGGAGTGATTGAAGTAAAATCAGCAATTGCCCAATGTTCTTCGCCTTGAGGGCCAATCATAGCATATATTCTTCGTCCCCCTTCTTTAAAATCCATACTCTTAGTTTTGGATTTCCACGGAGCCGGTGCCCACCACTGATCTAAAATTTCAGGTTCTGTCCAGGCAGACCAAACATTTGATAATGATGCATCAAATTCACGTTTTACATTTACGGTACTATTTTCTTTATCTACAGTAAAATTCATTAAAAGATTTGATTTCATATTCTTTAGATTTTAAATTCGTTATTGCTTATTTTCTTGATTCAAAGATTTTATCGAGAGTTTGCATTGTAGCTGTAATTCCTTCTTTAAAGCCCATTTCGATTATTTTTTCTAATTCTTCCAAGCTGTCTCGTTTAATTGCAATATCGACAACAGTTAAATCTCCGTTTTCAGAAAAAGTTAAATCCCAATACGAACTCCCAAAAACTGAATTTGGATTTCCTTCGGCATCGCAAAAAGTTGTAGAATGTTTAAAGTTTGTTTTTGGAGAAATTGAAGTATATTCAAAAATACTCCAGCGTTTTTCACCTTCCGGAGTAACCATGGCATATAATCTTTTTCCGCCTTCTTTAAATTCCATGCTTGTGGTTTCAGATTTAAACGGTGCCGGTGCCCACCATTGGTCTAGAATTTCAGGTTCTGTCCATGCTGACCACACATCAGAAAGTGATGCATCAAATTCACGTTTTATATATACGGTTTTATTTTCTTTGTCAACTTCAAAATTCATTAATAGATTAGATTTCATTTTTTTTAGATTTAAGATTAATTAATACTTGATCTAATTGATTAAATCGGCTTTCCCAAATCTTTTTGAATTGTTCCAGCCATTGATCAACTTCTTTCATTTTTTCAATTTTGAGCTGATAATAAATTTCTCTGCCCACTTTTTTTTCATCTAGTAACTCACATTCATTTAAAATTTTGATGTGTTTCGAAACCGCTTGGCGTGTTGTATTAAATTGTTCTGCAATTGCATTTGGTGTTAATGCATTAGCAGAAACCAAAACTAAAATTGCTCTTCTAGTAGGATCGGCAATGGCCTGAAATATATCTCGTTTCATTTTTAATATAAATTACGCAACTAATCAGTTGCAAATATAAGCAACTTTTTGGTTGCACAATTGTTTTTACATAATTTTTTTTATTTTGAGATATTTATATAAAAAAAAGACGCATGAAATGCGCCTTTTCTGAAGTTTTAATTTCTAAATTTATTCCGAACAATAATATCTTTCAATCTTGCTTTTAGATCTTCGCCCGTATCATAAACCATTTGTTCATTATTCGGAAACGGAACAGCGCGTTTACTAAAATATGAAATGTAGCTGTCGTCGCAGGCATTTCTGTCGCCTTTGTAAGTCGAATAAATATTCTCAAAAACAAATTCGCTGGTTACCGGAAAAGTCTGGATTAGTTGATTTGTCCTTAAATCTATATAATCAATTTTTGCCGTTACCTGACAAGATTTAAATTGTCTGAATTCGTAAATATTAGCACGAAGCATTTTGTAATTATCAACTTTAATTTCTTTTCCAAGGCTGTCTTTTACTGGTCTTCCTCGGCTGTCAAGAAGTGTTTTTAAGCCATCTTTCACCTGTTTTTCTTTGATGAATTCCTTTTCTTTTATTTGTTCAGGTGAGATTACAATTTGTCTGAAATTGATAATTAAACTATAATCATAATTAATATTTTTTTGCCTTGCATTATGATAAATTGTCCATTTATCGTTTAATCCGTAGGTTTTAAAATCCAATAAATCATCTTGAAGCATTTTCGGAATTACCATATTGGTTTCGTTTTTTGCATAAACGTCGACAAAATCAGTTCCTTTAAACTGTGCATCGTCCATCAATTTTTTTGTGTTTTTGTAATTCGGATTTATACTTTCTAAATAAAAAAAGTCGTCATATGCTTTTCTAAAATCAAGCTTGTTATTTGATTTTAAAAGCGCAGAAGCATTTTCGTATAAATACTTCGAAAGTGCATTTTTACTGTTTACAATTTGATCAGAATAATTGTCAAAGGTAAAATTGGCATTTTTCCCTTGTTTTAATAATTTCAGCGGAAGCAAAGGTCTAATTTTTTCCTGACGATTATTGAGCTGTAAATAAGTATTGTAAATACGTTCAGCATTTGCCGGATTTCCTTCTTTTGACAGCATATCAAGATCGCGTAAATCCCTGTCTTTTGCTTTTGCAAAAGCTTCTTCAAGCAAATACACATAATCTTGTTTTCCTTTAGAATCTTTATTGGTTCTCAAAGCTTCTACCGCACGATCAATAGCTCCATCATAATTTCCGTCACTTATAAGAGCCTGAGTTGTCTTAACTCCGCATGAAGAAAGAACCAAAAAGAATATAGAAAATAGTAAAGTAGTTTTTTGCATAGTATTTCTTTTGAAGGTGTAAATATATCTTTTTTAACTTTCAACAACTATGCCTTTTTTAAATTATTTTAAGGAGCAGAAAAGAGGTCTACACAAGAACATTAGTCCCGCTTTCACCTTTATCTTTTGTGTCGAACACCGCCACAAAAGGATATCGGCTCTATCGGGGCTAAGCGAGAAGAATAATTTTTAGATAATTTATGTTTTTTATTTATGGTAAAATGGATTCAATTTTGTTTTCTGATTTTTCTTTAATAGGACTGTCGGCACGAAAACTCCAAATGACTAAGAATTTACCTTTTACAACATATTCTTCCGGATGTTCGTCAGTTGGCTGTCCATCTTTTCCCCAAAGCAAACCTTGCAGAAAACGATCTCCTTTAAATACGTGGTCGAATTCAAAATACATTATCGATCCGCGGTCTGTTTTGTTTCTAAAACTTTGAATGGCTTTGCTTTTTACAGTTCCCACAATATTGCTGTAGGTTTCAATATCGGTATAAAAATTGCAAGCCTGGGGAGTAACACAAATATTTCCGTCGTTAGGAATATAGCCTTTTGGAATTTCTTTTGGTTTTAATTTTAAATCAGCAATTGTCTGGCTGAATATATTAGTGGTAAATAATAGGAATAATGTTAATAGGGAAATTGTAATTTTCATAGGTTTTTTTGGGTTTGGATTATGGGAGTAAAATTTTGGAGATTTTTCCAATTTGTAATAAGCTAAAATAATATTTTTAAACTTAAGATTGATTATCCAAATAGTTTAAAGCATAGAAACAAATTGAGAAAACAATAATTATAGATATGAGATTATAAATTACATATATTATTTTATTTTTCTCTGTTTTTCTTTCCCATTCTATTGTAAGGATTTTGTTTTTTCTTTTATAAATTTTGTTATTGAAATACTCAAATGTGAGGCAAAGAATAAGAAAAATTGAAAAAGTAAAAGTAATGAGATGTGTAAATCAGGAAATATAATTTTCTTTAAAATAGTACAAATTAGCAATATAAAACCTGATTCAAGACTAGAAAATCCCCTTGTAGGTTTCGTTCCAGTTCTTGAAGTATTAAGTAAAAAGAACCTCAGATATATTTCTTTAATTTTCATTACTCATATTCTAATCTTCACCTGATAAACAATCTCCCAAAAAATAATTGAAAAAACTGCATTGGCAAATATGGCAGTTTTAACCTGATACGGATCATAATTTATTAGAAGATGTAAATTAGTAAATTTTAGAGCCAAGAATAATGATAAAGTTGCGATTGCAACTGCGAAAAGTATATTTAATAAAGGTTTCCATTTTAATGCTAAAAATGCATAAATAAGATTAAAAACAGCAAAACCGCAGCCTAAAGTGATATAAGGATCTGTTTTTAATTTTTCGCCCAATGATAATATAAGCGGGGTAGAGGTTAGGTATAAAAAGAATAGAATGGAATATAAAAGGATTCGTATTTGTGGTTTCATTTTGTATTTGTTTATTATGAAGATTTTAAATACGAAGATACTATTAAAAGATGAATACTGAATGAAGTTGGAAATACTTCATTTTATTACGCTCTTCAAGCTATAAATATTTTTTATCTGATATATAATTTCCCAAAAGATGATTGGAAAAATGGCATTTGCTATTATTGCTGTACCTATATCATAAGCATCATAGCGAGAAAATAAATGTAAATCACTAAATTTTAAAGCCAGGAATAAGCTCAAAAAAGGAATAATTGATGCGCTTAGAATATTTAGTAAAGGGTTAAGTTTTAAAAACAAAAAAGTATATGCAATGTTTATTAAAACAAAACCACAGGGAACTGTAATAAATGCATCATTTATTTTTAATTTCTCATCAAGAATTATAAGTAATGATGTTGCAAAAAAGTATAAAATTGCTAGTAATAAATAGACAAGAAAACGTTGTTTTAATTTCATTAATTTAAAGTTTAATAATGTTTTGTCTTTTCTAAAACATAAAAAGCACAAAATCATAAGATATTTGTGCTTTTACAGAATTTTTATTGTTCAGGCTTAATTGCTAGCGCGAGCGTCTCGCTCGTGACCATTAAGTTTTGTTTTTTTACTAAGATTTTATTCAAGGACGCGACGCTCGCTATAGAAGAGAATAAGCTGTATTTTAAACTAATAAATTGATTTCACTTTCAGGCAGTTTTTTTAATTTCCTTGATTCGTATATAGTTTTTCTAATCTCCATTATAAAATCTTTACTTTCAATTAAAAACCTTACTTTTGACTGCAAATCGTTTATCCAATCAAATTGATTTTCTTCATCTAAAATAGCTGAATAATATTTTTTCATTTCATCAGCTTCTCCAATTATTCCAAGAATTGTTCCTTTATGATAATTTCCCCACAAACTTTCGCTTGTAAATGCATGGTTTAAAATGAAATTCTTTCTGTGATTATTATCAAGTTTGTTTCTATAATCTAAAACAATTTCAATTGCTTTATCGCAATACAATTCTATTTGTTGAGAAAACTGATCTTCATTTTTGTATTCTGCAAATTCTACATTTTGTCTATATCCGATATCAAAAGAAAAATAATTTTGGTTATACCAATTAAAATTGGCACCTACATTTAATGTAGATCCTCTTCTTCCTGAATATGGTTGAAATTCTATTAAAATAATATACCAACCTTGATCATCTAACCATAATCTCGATTTTCCTTTTTGAATAATGCCATAAGGGCGAAGTTTTTCTTTTGCTATTTTATTAATTATTCTAGAATAATCAGTTTCCATAATGTTTAGTTTGAATTTAAATGTATGATGCGGACATTAACAAGATTGATGATTTTAAGATTACAAATGTATATATTTGTAGTATAAATCTTTAATTATTTTTTGAATTTATACCTCAAATTCCAATTACCCACAATCTTGTCATTTCGACGAAGGAGAAATCTTCGCAAATAACTCTACAAAGATTGGAAATGTTATTCAAATAAATAATTAAGAAAATCCAAATCAGGATTAATAGTTTTTATCAGTTCAATTTTCTTTTCTCTGCGCCAATCTTTTACTTCCTTTTCGCGAGCTATGGCTTCTTGAATCCATTTGAATTTCTCGTAGTATAATAAATAAGTTGTATTGTATTTTGACGTAAAAGTTTTATTTCCAATAGTTTTATTTTCTTTATGCTGACTCAAACGAATTTTTAAATTATTTGTCACTCCCGTATAGAAAACGGTTTTGTATTTATTTGTTAGTATGTATATGTAATACGTGTGATAGCCTTCTTGCTTTAGCATTTTTTAGTGCTAAAGATAAATATTTGTTTAGGATTTTTCTTTCTTTTTATTGCCTTTTTTGATATTCTTTGTAGAGCTGCTTGCGAAGATTTCTCCTTCGTCGAAATGACAAAACTGTGTGGTTACTTTGCGTGGGCTTCGGCTTCGCTCAGCCTGATAATCGGTTTTGGCTAAATCTAAGTAATCTAAAATCTAAGATGTTTAAAAATCTGCAACAAAAAAAATCCCGCCTCAATTAAGAAACGGGACTTAGGTGATATTCCTTTTTTTTCTATTGTTAAACTGTAGCAGAAACCTCTTCTGGCAACGGAATTTGATTTTTAAGTAAATCTTCAAAAGTTTCATGTGCACGAATCAAGATTCCTTTTCCGTCTTTCCAAAGAACTTCGGCTGGTTTGTATCTTGAGTTATAGTTTGAAGACATTGAGAAACAGTATGCTCCGGCATTTCTGAAAGCTAAAATATCGCCTTCGGTAATTTCTGGAATTCTACGATTGTTGGCAAAAGTATCTGTCTCGCAAATGTATCCTACAACTGAGTAAAAACGCTCTTTCCCTTTTGGATTTGAGATGTTTTCGATATAATGCTGTGAACCGTAAAACATAGGACGGATTAAGTGGTTAAAACCACTGTCGATTCCAGCGAAAACTGTTGACGTTGTTTGTTTTACTACGTTTACTTTTACCAAGAAATGACCTGCTTCACTTACAAGGAATTTTCCTGGTTCGAAAATTAAAGTTAAATCCCTGCCATATTCAGCACAGAAAGCGTTGAATCTTTTAGATAATTTTTTACCTAATTCTTCGATATCTGTCTCGATATCGTCTTTTTTGTAAGGAACTTTGAATCCGCTTCCGAAATCTAAGAATTGTAAATCTTTGAAATGTTTAGCCGTATCGAATAAGATTTCAGCAGCATACAAGAATACTTCGATATCTAAAATATCAGATCCTGTGTGCATGTGAATTCCCACAATGCTCATTTTTGTGTTTTCAACAATTCGCAAGATATGCGGAATCTGGTGAACAGAGATTCCGAATTTACTATCGATGTGTCCAACAGAAATGTTAGCGTTTCCGCCTGCCATTACGTGCGGATTGATACGAATACATACCGGAATATGAGGATGTTTTGTTCCGAATTGCTCCAGAATAGATAAATTGTCGATATTGATTTGTACACCCATTGCGGCTACTTCTTCAATCTCTTCCAGAGAAACGCCGTTTGGTGTAAAGAAAATTCTTTCGGGTTCATAGCCAGCATGAAGTCCTAATAAAACTTCCTGAATTGATACAGTATCTAGGCCAGACCCCATGTTCTTTAATAACTGTAGAATCGCAATGTTAGACAATGCCTTCATGGCGTAATTAACTCTTAAGTTTTCTACCTTTGAGAAAGCTTTAGTTAATCTGTTGTACTGAGATTGGATTTTTTCAGCATCGTAAACATACAATGGAGTTCCAAATTGGTCTGCTAACTGCAGTAAATCTTTTGCTTGCATTTTTAAATCATTTTGGGCAAAGTTATTACACTTTTATCTACTGACAAATAATTTACAGAAAAATAACAAATTGTAACAAATTGTTTGTTTTTAAACAAAAAGTCGCTTGTTTTGGAATTTTGTAACGTACGATGAGGTTCAAAGAGGGATAGGTTCAAAGGTACAAAGGTTTGCTACGAATTCACGAATTAAGAAAAATTAAAAATATAAATTGGAATAATTCGTGAATTCGTGGCGGAAAAAACAAAACCCCTGAATATAAATTCAAGGGTTTGTTAGTTGTTATGTTGTTTATAGGAATAAAGATTAAATAAAATGCAAGGAAAAAAAACTTAGAACCTTAGCACCTTAGTATCTCAGAGCCTTAAAGATTATAAGCTCGGTAAATCTCCTTTTCCTTTAGTAGGCAGGTTAGTAGATCCCATAAGGAATAAATCTACCTCTCTTGCTGCTTCTCGACCTTCTGAAATAGCCCACACGATTAATGATTGACCTCTTCTCATATCACCTGCGGTGAAGATGTGAGGAACGTTTGTTTGATAATTATGCGCTTTATAGTTGTTTCTTGCGTCAATTTCAATTCCTAATTGTTCACTTAAAGTTTTCTCAGGACCTGTAAATCCAAGAGCTAATAAAGCTAAATCGCAAGGCCAGATTTTCTCAGAACCTTCTTTTTCGATTAATTCTGGACGCTGACCTGGAGTCATTTTCCATTGTACTTCAACCGTTTTTAATCCAGTTAATTCACCTTTATCGTTAGAAATGAATTCTTTAGTGTTGATCAACCAGTTTCTGTCACAGCCTTCTTCGTGAGAAGAAGATGTTTTTAACTGCAACGGCCAGAAAGGCCATGGAGTTGATTCGCTTCTTCCAACTGGAGGTTTTGGTAAAATCTCAAAGTTAGTAACCGATTTCGCTCCGTGTCTGTTAGAAGTTCCAATACAGTCAGAACCTGTATCTCCACCACCAATAACGATCACATCTTTACCAGTAGCTTTAACTTGGTCTGGAATTGATTCTCCGTATAAAACTTTAGTTTGCTGCGTTAAGAAATCCATTGCCTGAACAACACCTTTGCTTTCGATTCCTTTAGTTGGCAAGCTTCTTCTTTCAGTTGCTCCACCGCATAAAACGATAGAATCGAATTGGTTTAATTCTTCAACGCTGAAGTTTACACCAACATTTACATTCGTTTTGAAAGTGATTCCTTCTGCTTCCAAAATAGCTACACGACGGTCGATAATTCCTTTTTCTAATTTGAAATTTGGAATTCCGTAACGTAATAAACCTCCAATTGCGTTGTCTCTTTCAAAAACAGTAACGGTGTGACCCGCTCTGTTTAATTGTTGAGCAGCAGCAAGACCTGCAGGTCCTGAACCAATAACAGCAACTGTTTTTCCAGTTCTTGATTTTGGTGGCTGAGGTTTAATCCATCCTTCAGCGAAACCTCTTTCTACGATGCTTTTTTCGATGTTTTCGATAGAAACCGGATCTTTGATGATTCCTAATACACATGATTTCTCACATGGAGCAGGGCATAAACGACCTGTAAATTCAGGGAAGTTATTAGTAGATTGTAAAATTTCTAATGCACTTTGCCATTCTTCCTGATGCACCATGTCGTTGAAGTCAGGAATTAAATTTCCTAACGGACAACCACTGTGGCAAAAAGGAATTCCACAGTCCATACATCTTGATCCTTGTTCTTTTAATTTATCTTTTGGTACCGGAATAGTAAATTCGTTGTAGTTCGAAACACGTTCTGCAACTGCTAGATTACTTTCGTCGGCTCTGTTATATTCTTTAAATCCGCCTATTTTACCCATGACATTTTTATTAAATGTAAATGATCAAATTCCAATTATTAAATTCCAAATTCCAATTTTTTTAACCGCAAAGAACGCAAGGTTTTTGTTTTGCTTTTTGGAGTGTTTTAAGTTCGCAAAGCTTTGAGGTTAACTTCAATCTAAAATCTAAAATCTGAATTCTAAAATCATTTATCCCGCTATTAATTCTTCTATTTGTTTTTCTTCTGCAATTCGTTTTAATGCTTTTTTGTAATCCGTAGGCATTACTTTTACGAAGTGCTGTTGTTGGTTTTCCCAGTCTGCTAAAATTCTTTTTGCTAATGGACTGCTTGTGTACAACGAATGGTTTTTGATCAGTTTTCTTAGTTTTGTAAGATCTTCTTCTTCCATTGGATCGAATGCAACCATTTCCATGTTACAAACTGTAGAATCAAATTTCTTATTCGGATCGTAAACATAAGCCACACCACCGCTCATACCAGCCGCGAAGTTTCTTCCTGTTTTTCCTAAAACTACTACTGTACCACCAGTCATGTACTCGCATCCGTGATCCCCAATTCCTTCAACAACTGCTGTTGCTCCAGAGTTTCTCACACAGAAACGCTCTCCTGCGATACCATTAATATAAGCCTCTCCGGTAATAGCTCCGTAAAGGGCAACGTTTCCGATAATGATGTTGTCTTCAGGTTTGAAAGTCGCAGTAGGAGGTACTTTTACAATTAGTTTTCCTCCAGAAAGACCTTTTCCTAAGTAATCATTACAGTTTCCGTGAATTTTAAATGACAATCCGTTTGTTGCGAATGCACCAAAACTTTGTCCGGCAGAACCTTCAAAATCAACTAAAATAGTGTCATCTGGTAATCCTTGTGCGCCATAAATTTTTGAGATTTCGTTACTCAAAATCGCACCTACAGAACGGTCTGTATTTTTGATTTTGAAAGTAACTCTCGTTTTCTCTTTTCTATAGATAGACGGAATTGCTTCTTTGATGATGTCAAAATCCAATACGTTTTCAAGAGCGTGATCCTGAGTTGTTGTGTTGTGATTTGGAACTGTTTTCGCTTTCTCCGGTTTGTATAGAATAGTTGATAAATCTAATCCGTTTGCTTTATAATGTTTGATCGCTTTGTCTACGTTTAATTTTTGAGACTGACCTACCATTTCTTTTAAAGTTCTGAAACCTAACTGCGCCATAATTTCTCTTAACTCTTCAGCGATGAAATACATGAAGTTGATTACGTGCTCTGGAGTTCCTTTGAAATTCTTTCTCAATTCAGGATCCTGAGTTGCGATACCAACTGGGCAAGTATTTAAGTGACAAGCTCTCATCATGATACATCCGGAAGCTACAAGAGGAGCAGTTGCAAATCCGAATTCTTCCGCACCTAATAAAGCTGCAATAGCAACGTCACGACCAGTTTTCAACTGTCCGTCACATTCTAAAACTACACGGCTTCTTAAGTCGTTTAAGATAAGTGTTTGCTGTGCTTCAGCTAAACCAAGTTCCCATGGAATACCTGTGTGCTGTAAAGATGTTAATGGAGCAGCTCCCGTTCCTCCGTCATAACCTGAAATCAGGATAACGTCAGCTTTGGCTTTAGCAACACCGGCAGCGATGGTTCCAACTCCAACTTCAGAAACCAATTTCACGTTGATACGAGCTTCACGGTTTGCGTTTTTCAAATCGTAAATCAACTGAGATAAATCTTCAATAGAGTAGATATCGTGGTGAGGAGGAGGCGAAATCAAACCTACATAAGGCGTAGAGTTTCTAGTTTCAGCAATCCAAGGCACTACTTTTTCTCCAGGTAACTGTCCACCTTCACCAGGTTTTGCTCCCTGAGCCATTTTGATTTGGATTTCTCTGGCGTTTGTCAAATAGTTGATCGAAACTCCAAAACGTCCAGATGCAACTTGTTTGATGGCAGAATTTCTAGAATCTCCGTTAATTTCTTTCTGGAAACGTCTTGGATCTTCTCCACCTTCTCCAGAGTTACTTTTTCCGCCAATTCTGTTCATCGCAATCGCTAAGTTCTCGTGCGCTTCCTGGCTGATAGAACCATAAGACATTGCTCCGGTTTTGAATTTCTTCACAATTTCTGTCCAAGGTTCTACTTCATCAATAGAAATTGGATCCAAATTGTTGAATTCAAATAAACCTCTAATTGTCATTAAGTTTGAGCTTTGCTCGTTTACAGCATTAGCATATTCTTTATAGCTTTCCGGGCTGTTTAAACGAACTGCTTGTTGTAATTTAGAAATCGTAGTTGGGTTAAACATGTGTTTTTCGCCGCCACGTCTCCATCTGTAAATACCTCCAATTTCAAGAGAAAGCAAGTTTGCAATTTTTGAATTTGGGAAAGCTTTTTGGAAACGTTTTTTAACCTCTTTTTCAACTTCCATTAAACCAATTCCTTCAATTCTTGATGGAGTGTAAGGGAAGTATTTAGATGTAAATGTTTTGTTTAAACCTAAAATCTCGAAAATCTGAGCAGCTCTGTATGAATGTAAAGTAGAGATACCAATTTTGTTCATGATTTTCACGATTCCTTTTGCAATTGCTTTGTTGTAGTTTACAACTGCATAATCCGCTTTTACTTTAGTAATGAAACCTTTTTCAACCTGATCGTGAATGATTTCATTTACCATGTAAGGGTTGATCGCACTTGCACCGTACCCGAACAATAAAGCAAAATGATGAGGTTCGCGTGGTTCAGCAGATTCGATGATGATTCCGAATTTAGAACGAACCTGTAAAATGTTCAAAGAGTGGTGAATGTAAGAACAAGCCAATAACATCGGAATTGGAGCTAATTCTTCGCTCACACCTCTATCTGATAAGATAATGATGTTACATCCTTCTTCAACTGCTTTAAAAGTTGCCTGAACACATTTTTCAAGTGCACGCTCTAAACCGTTAACTCCTTTTTCTATTTTGTATAAAGTAGAAATGGTAGCCGATTTGAAATCTGCGTGATCGATATTTCTGATTTTATCCAAATCCTCGTTAGAGATAACTGGATTTTGGATTTTTAATTTTTTACATTGTTTTGATTCGATTTCGAAAATATTGAAATCTCCTCCGATCGCTAAACTGATATCCGTAATGATTTCTTCACGAATACCATCCAAAGGCGGGTTAGTAACCTGAGCAAACAATTGTTTGAAGTAATTGTACAACAACTGAGGCTGGTCTGAAAGAACTGCCAAAGGTGTATCGTTACCCATAGAACTGATTGCTTCAGCTCCGTCACTTCCCATTGGGTTGATGATTGTTTTTAAATCTTCAATAGTATAGCCAAATAATTTTTGTCTTGTTACGAAATCTAATTTTTCAACAGGAGTAGGGTTATTTGTGTAAGGAACTTTAGCCAATGGCAATAAGTTTTCTTCAACCCATTGTTTGTATGGACGTTTTGTAACGATCGCTTTTTTAACTTCTTCGTCTTCGATGATACGGCCTTCGTTCATATCAACCAAGAACATTTTTCCTGGCTCTAAACGTCCGTGTTGGATTACATCTTCCGGATCGATGTCAAGAACACCAATTTCAGATGACATAATTACGAATCCGCTATGTGTTAATGTATAACGAGAAGGACGCAATCCGTTTCTGTCTAATAATGCACCAATTACGTTTCCATCTGTAAACGGAATTGAAGCAGGACCATCCCAAGGCTCCATGATACAAGCGTTGAACTCATAGAAAGCTCTTTTTTCTGGAGACATTGTCTGGTGTTTTTCCCAAGCTTCAGGAACAACCATCATCATTGCCTCTGGAAGAGAACGCCCAGTCATTAATAAAAGTTCAATCACCATATCCATAGAAGCAGAATCAGATTTTCCTTCTAAGATAATTGGGAATAATTTTTTGATATCATCGCCAAAAACTTTGCTTTGCATAAGCTCTTCACGAGCACGCATACGGCTTACGTTTCCACGAAGTGTATTGATCTCACCATTATGACACATGTATCTAAACGGCTGCGCTAAGTCCCAAGATGGGAATGTATTGGTAGAGAAACGCTGGTGTACAAGCGCTAAACGCGTCACCAGGTCCGGATCTTTCAAATCTATATAATAACGGCTGATGTCTTCCGGCATCAATAGACCTTTATATATTATAGTAGTTGTCGATAAACTAGTAAAATAAAACATGTGGCTTTCTGAGGTTTTAGATCCTCTTACGGCATGTTCAGCAATTTTTCTAGCTGCAAAAAGTTTTGCATTAAATTCTTGTTCAGTTAAATCCTGTCCGTTTTTAGAAACGAAAACTTGTTTAATTGTTGGTTCTTTTTCTGCGGCGATTTCACCTAAATTTTCAACGTCAACAGGTACATCTCTCCAACCTAAGATCTTTAAGTTTTGATCTTTAATAGTTGCTTCGAATGCATTAATACAAAAAGAAACCTGGTTTTTGCTTTTTGGTAAAAAAACCATTCCTACTGCATACTCACGCGCTTCTGGGATTTCAAAATCACAAACTTTCTTAAAAAAATCATGAGGAATGTCGAATAAAATTCCGGCTCCGTCACCAGTTCTTCCATCAGAACTTACGGCACCACGATGTTCCAATTTAATTAAGATGTCTAATGCTTTGTGAATGATATCATTTGACTTAATACCATTCAAATTACAAATAAATCCCGCACCACAATTGTCGTGTTCAAATTCAGGCAGATAAAGCCCTTGTTCTTTAACTTTCATTCTTGATATTTTTTTTACAAAAATAAAGATTTCGTTAAACATAATGTATTGAAAATGTAATTTCGCTTACATTTTTGTCGTAATATTAGAAAAAGGCTTCTTAATTGATAATAATATTATATTAAGCATTGCGAAATGATAAAATGATAATCTGAATTAAAATATATTAAGAAAAATCGTCGCAAGGCTAATAAAACCAATGAAGTTTTTGTTAAATATCAAACGTTTTAGCGGTTTTGAGTTAATATTTGCAAATCGTTTCGTTAACTATTTCTTTGCATTGAAAAATAATAAACGGTTAATAGCTGTAAGTGTCGTTTTTTAATAGAAAAAGATTTTACTATTAAGTTGTATTTTGTTACTTTTGTCGCACTTTTATTCTGAAATAAATTCAGAACCAGACAAATTCAATATTATGAACATACACGAATATCAAGGAAAAGAAATTTTAGCGAGTTACGGAGTACGCGTACAACGCGGAATTGTGGCTAACAATGCGGTTGAAGCTGTAGCTGCTGCAAAACAATTAACTGCCGAAACTGGTACAGGATGGCACGTAATAAAAGCACAAATTCACGCAGGTGGTCGTGGAAAAGGTGGTGGAGTTAAGCTGGCAAAAAACTTACAGCAAGTTGAAGAGTTAGCAGAACAAATCATCGGAATGCAGTTAATTACGCCTCAGACTCCGGCTGAAGGTAAAAAAGTTAACAAAGTTTTAGTTGCAGAAGACGTTTACTATCCAGGTGAAAGCGAAACTTCTGAATTTTATGTTTCTGTTTTATTGAATAGAGGTACAGGACGCAACATGATTATGTATTCTACTGAAGGTGGAATGGATATTGAAGAAGTTGCTGAGCACACTCCACACTTAATCTTTACTGAAGAAATTGATCCTTCTGTAGGATTACAAGGTTTCCAGGCTAGAAGAATTGCTTTCAATTTAGGTCTTTCTGGAAACGCTTTCAAAGAAATGGTGAAATTCATCGATGCACTTTACAATGCTTACATTGGTTCTGATGCTTCTATGTTTGAAATCAACCCAGTTCTTAAAACTTCTGATAACAAAATCTTAGCTGTTGACGCTAAAGTTAACATCGACGATAACGCTTTATACAGACAACCTAAATATGCTGAAATGAGAGATATCCGTGAGGAGAATCCAATCGAAGTTGAAGCTAAAGAAGTTGGTCTTAACTATGTTGACCTTGACGGTACTGTAGGATGTATGGTAAACGGAGCTGGTCTTGCAATGGCAACTATGGATTTAATTAAATACGCTGGTTTTGAGCCTGCTAACTTCCTTGACGTAGGAGGAACTGCTGATGCAAAACGTGTTGAAACAGCTTTCAGAATTATCTTGAAAGATCCAAACGTAAAAGCTATCTTAATTAACATCTTTGGAGGAATCGTTCGTTGTGACCGTGTTGCTCAAGGTGTTGTTGATGCTTACAAAAATATGGGTGATGCTATTAAAGTGCCAATTATCGTTCGTTTGCAAGGAACAAATGCTGAAATTGCAAAAGAATTAATTGACAACTCTGGTATGCCAATTTTATCTGCAGTTCAATTCCAGGAAGCTGCTGACCAAGTTAAAGCTGCTCTTTCTTAATTACAATAAGAAATCAATTTATATAGAAAATCCATTCCGAAAGGAGTGGATTTTTTTTGTGATTTAACCGCAAAGGACGCAAAGTTTTTTTTGCTAAGGATTGTGAATACAAACGCAAAGTTCGCAAAGCTAAATCAATAAATTTTTACGAGTTTTATTTCAGCATAGCCGGTGGTTTCAACCACGGGCTATATTTGAAAATTGGATTATAATTAAGATGTTTTATAGCGAAAAATAATAGCCACGAATTCACGAATTATTTTGATAATAAAATTCGTGAATTCGTGGCTAAAAAAACTTTGCGAACCTTGTGTAATTCTTAGCGCTCTTTGCGGTTAAATAAATTACTTCTTATTCTTTCCGTTTTTGAAAACTACTTTTTCTACAACAGCCGGTTTTCCATTTCCTTTTGGGAATGATTTCTTTTTAGGTTTTCCAGCTGCTGAACCTGATTTTGAAGGACTTTTATCGCCTCTGTATTTTTCTGAATCCTTTGGAGCAGCTTTAAATTCTGGTCTTTCTTTAGAAGTTTCTTTCTTCGGAATTTCTGCTTTATGTTTTGCTAAGACGTCATTTGGATTTTTAGGATTTTCTTTAGTTCCTCTTAAGTGAATAACCAATCCGTTTAAGAAGTTTCTCAAAACCTGATCGCCGCATTCCATATAATTAGGATGATCTTCGGCTCTGAAAAAAGCTCCCAATTCTGATTTTGAAATTCTAAAATCTACCAATTCTAAAATTTCAACTATTTGGTCGTCACGGAGCATTAATGCTACGCGAAGTTTCTTTAATATATCGTTGTTTGTCATTTCTTTATTTTTTACAAAGGTACGTTATTTTAAAAGGAAATTTTAGAATAAAATTACTCCAATTCCGGTTCTTTCAGGATAAATAGTTTCTCCATATTTAATTGTAACACCGCTTGCAATATCTTCTGCCAAAAGCAATGCACCATCCATATCAATATAATCCAGTTCAGGAAGTAAATGTGCAATGGCAGAAATTCCAACCGATGATTCTGTCATACAGCCCACCATTGTTTTTAACTCCAGTTTTTTAGCTTCGGCAATCATTCTTCTTCCCGGAGTTATGCCGCCGCATTTCATCAATTTAATATTTACACCATGAAAATGATTGTAACATTTTGCAACATCTTCTTCTTTAATACAGCTTTCATCGGCAATTATAGGCAAAACGGAATTTTGATAAACTTCGCGATGACCTTTCCAATTATCAGCTTTTAAGGGTTGTTCAATAAACTCAACGTTCAAATTTTTAAACGCTTTTGCATTTTCAAGAGTTTCTTCAACCGTCCAGGCGCAATTGGCATCAACTCTAAAAATAGCATTTGTATGTTTTCGTAATTCGGTTACAATAGCAATATCATTTGGAGTTCCGAGTTTGATTTTATAAATCGGCCACGGAAGTTCTTCCATTTTTTTGACCATATTTTCAATCGTGTCAATTCCGATAGTGTAATTTGTCAACGGATTATGGCTAATATCGTAATTCCATAATTCATATAATTTTTTACCTTTTTTACGAGCGTATAAGTCATTATAAGCGTTATCGAGCGCACATAAAGCGAAAGGATTATTTTTTAAAAACGGAGCAATTTTCGACCAAAATTCTTCTGGGGTTTCATTTGATGTTTCTTCAATCAACGCTCGGATTTGTTCAATATCATTTTGTAGAATTTCAATTGTAATATTATAATATGGATTTGAAGTTGCTTCTCCATATCCAGAAATTCCATTTTCTTCTAATTCTACAATTAAAGAAGGCTGAAAATCGATCGTTTTTCTTGAAATGCGAAACGTATGTTTGAGTTTTAAATCGTAAGCTCTTAAAGTAAGTTTCATAAAATTAAATAGAATTAATAACCCAGCCATTTTACAGCTTCGACAAAATTATCGCGCCATAATTTTTCATTGTGTTCGCCTCCTTTTACAATTTTAGATTTTGTGAGATGAAGGCAGTAACAGCGTTTTGTGTCTAAAAGTTTTTCCATTCTGGTCATATCTTTCACCATTTCATCATCTTCTTTATCTCCGCATAAAAAGTAAAATTTGGTTTTAATTTTAGGCTTCTGTTCGGTAAAAGTATAAATGTCTTTTGTGTACCAAAATGAAGGCGAAAAAACTCCGGCTTTTCCAAAAACTTCAGGATATTTTAGAGCGCCGTAATAAGAAACTAAACCTCCTAGCGAACTTCCGAAAATAATGGTATTTTTTGCTTTTGGTTTCGTTCTGTAATTTTTATCGATATGAGGTTTAAGCGTTTTTACGATAAATTCTAAATAATTGTCGGCATTTCCTCCGCCGTATTTTTCGTTTTTAAAAGGAGTTAATTCTTCAATACGTTTTTCATTTCCATGTTCGATTCCAACAACAATTACCTGCGCTTTTAAACTATCCAGTTTTTCGTCGACATTCCATTCGCCTACAAAAGAAGTTTTAGAATCAAACAAATTTTGAGCATCGTGCATATAAATCACGCTGTATTTTTTGGTCGAGACCGAATAATTTTCAGGAACATAAATCCAGATTTTTTTTGTGGTTTTAAGCTGAGGTGCCTCAATTATAAAAGTTGAAACGTTTTTTGAAGCCGTACTTTGTGCATTTCCGGAAATCATCCAAAGAAATATAATTATGAAAAATCCCCGAATCATTGATTTTGTGTTTTAAGTTTAAAGCAATATTTTAGCTAAAAATAACAAATTGATGAATACCGAAGCACAAAAGAAAAGTTTACTTTTAGAATTGATTGCCTTTTCTACAGTTGATGGGCAATTGCATAAAAGAGAGTATGATTTTTTGTGGTATGTAGCACAAGAATTAAATATTGATTTGGATACTTTTCGCGATTTATTTCATCAGGAAACCAAACCTGTAATTATTAAATCAGAGTTTCAACGTATCCAGCAATTTTACAGATTGGCTTTAATTATGCATTGCGACGGAATTTTGCACGAAAAAGAATCAAAAGCTATCCAGCAGATTGCTATTGAAATGGGTTTAAACCCGAGTGCAGTAAAACGCATTTTGGATTTAATGAAAAAAGCACCAAATGCAATGATTGAACCTAAAGTTTTATTAAGAGTTTTTCAGGAACAACATAACTAAGGTAATTGTTCCTGTAGTTTTTTAATATCATCACGAAGTTTTGCAGCCTGCATAAAATCAAGTTCTTTTGCCGCTTTTTCCATTGATTTTCGTTTTTCTTTAATCAATTTTTCCACTTCAGTTTTTGACATATAAGCCGTTTCCGGTTCTGCTGCTGCAGGTATAGTATGTCCTAACTCGTATTCTACCAACGGATTTTTAGTAAAGGCACTTTCTATTTTTTTGTTTAATGCCTGTGGGGTTATATTATTTTCAACGTTAAAATTGATTTGCTTTGTTCTTCGATAATTGGTTTCGTCGATTGTACGCTGCATACTTGCCGTAATTTTGTCAGCATACATAATGGCTTTTCCGTTTAAATTTCTCGCGGCACGCCCGATAGTTTGAGTTAAAGAACGATGATTTCTTAAAAAACCTTCTTTATCTGCATCCAAAATAGCAACAAGAGAAACTTCGGGTAAATCTAAACCTTCACGAAGTAAGTTTACTCCAATTAAAACATCAAAAATACCTTTTCGTAAATCCTGCATAATTTCGATACGTTCCAGAGTATCTACTTCAGAGTGAATATAACGGCATCGAATACTTACTTTGGTTAAATATTTGGCTAATTCTTCGGCCATTCTTTTGGTCAAAGTTGTTACTAAAACTCTTTCGTCTAATTCGCATCGAACCTGAATTTCTTCGATTAAATCATCAATCTGATTTAAACTTTGGCGTACTTCAATAACTGGATCTAATAATCCTGTTGGACGAATAATCTGTTCGACATAAATTCCATCCGATTTCTGTAATTCATAATCAGCCGGAGTTGCCGAAACATAAATAACCTGATTTTGCAAAGCTTCAAACTCTTCAAATTTCAAAGGTCGGTTATCCATTGCAGCTGGTAATCTGAAGCCATATTCAACCAGATTTTCTTTACGGCTGCGGTCGCCTCCGTACATAGCGTGAACCTGAGAAACTGTTACGTGGCTTTCATCTACAACCATTAAATAATCACTTGGGAAATAATCCAATAAACAGAAAGGTCTAGTTCCGGCTTGTCTTCCGTCGAGATAACGTGAATAATTTTCAATTCCAGAGCAATAACCCAATTCGCGAATCATTTCTAAATCGAAATTGGTTCTTTCTTCCAAACGTTTGGCTTCTAAATGTTTGCCTATTTCTTTAAAATAATCAACTTGTTTAACCAAATCCTGCTGGATTTCCCAAATTGCGCCTTGTAAAACTTCGGGAGAAGTCACAAACATATTGGCCGGATAAATTGTTAATCTTTTAAATTTTTCAATGACTTGAGAGGTCTTAGCATCAAAAGATTCTATTTCTTCTATTTCATCTCCAAAAAAATGTATTCTGTACGCATCGTCAGCATAACTCGGATATACTTCAACCGTATCGCCTTTAATCCTGAATGTTCCCGGATTAAAATCGGCTTCTGTTCTCGCATATAAACTCTGCACCAGACTATGAAGAAGTTTTGTTCTCGAAATAACCTGATCCCGGGTTACTTCAATTACGTTCTTTTTGAATTCTACAGGGTTTCCAATACCGTATAAGCAGGAAACTGATGCTACAACCAAAACATCACGACGCCCGGAAAGAAGGGAAGAAGTAGTGCTTAAACGCATCTTTTCAAGCTCTTCATTGATAGATAAATCTTTTTCGATAAAAACCCCTGTTACAGGCATAAAAGCTTCCGGCTGATAATAGTCGTAGTAAGAAACGAAATATTCAACTGCATTGTTTGGGAAAAACTGTTTGAATTCTGAATACAACTGAGCTGCCAGCGTTTTGTTATGTGCCAAAACCAAAGTAGGGCGCTGTACTTCCTGAATTACATTGGCGACAGTAAATGTTTTTCCAGATCCTGTAACTCCTAATAATGTTTGATATTTTTCTCCGTCGACTACACCTTGTGCGAGTTTTTGTATGGCTTGCGGCTGGTCTCCTTTTGGACTATATTCTGAGGCTACTTGGAAATTCATTTTTTACTGATGAAAAGTTGGTTTTGTAAAGATACAAAGTTTGAGTGCTATAAAAAAGATAAAATAGACGTTGATTTGTATAGTCCCTACGGGACAATTTGTAGGCGACGATATTTTGTTTTCTACCAATATTTAATCTCTACGAGATATTTCTAGTCATTGGCTATTCCTTAAAGAAAGTTATCTCGTAGAGATTAAATATTGGTAGAAAACAATTGTTGTTATATTTTAAAATTGTCCCGTAGGGACTATACATTCCTGTTATTCTAAAAAATTAATAACAGCGTCATTCGTGATTTTTGGCTGATCGATGGTTAAAAAATGCCCTGCATCTTTTACGATTTGGGTTTTGCTGTTTGCTAAATGTTTTTTTGCCCGTTCTAAACTTTCTTCTGAATTAATAACATCTTTATCTCCAATTAAAACCAAAACGGGATTTTTTATAGATTCTAATTCTTTATCTGAAAAAGGCGTCATTTTTAGCATACTCGAATTTGATTTAGCATATTTATTAGCCAAATAAAATTGTCTGTTATAGACAGGACTTATTTTTTCCGGATGCGTAGAAAATGCTTTTAATGTTTTGCTGAATTTCTTTTCGCTAGGAAAAAGTTTTAACATTAAAGCAGCTGATGTTTTTCTGGGTTTATCAATAAATTTAAATGTCTGCGCCGGACTTAATAAAACCATTTTATCAATAGGATTTGATTTTTGCGTCGCCAATAATGTTGCAATCCAGCCCCCGCGGGAAGCGCCAATTATATCGAATTTCTTTAATTTATAATGATCGAAAATTTCGTTGTACCAAACCACAATTTCCTCAGACGAAAGTGGTTTTGCTGTTAAGTTAGATTTGTTGGGTTCCATTATAAAATCAATGGCATAAATACGATGATTTTTTGCTAAGGTTTTTATATTGGGATACCACATTGTAGAACTGGCGTCCATTCCGTGCAGTAAAACTAAATCTTTTCCGTTTTTTGGCCCGGCAATAATAACATGCGCAGTTCCGAAGCTTGTTTTTACATTTTCCTCGGTATAAGGAATATCCCAAAGTTTTAAAGCTTTGTTGTAAGCGGTTTGATATTTTTGTTCTTCAGTTTTGGTTTTAAAAACATAATCTTCAAATTTCACTTTTTTGGTTGAAGAGCAGCTTGCAGCTAAGAACAAAATAATAACTAATCTGGAGTATAATTTTAACATCGTAATCTAATTTTGAAGCTTAAAGTTACGATTATAGTAAATCAAGTAATTATCAAAATTTTGGTTTAAAATATCATAATTATAATATTATGGTTTTTTTGAAGTCAAATGATAGATCTGAACAAAAGACAAAATTGCATTTGGAATTATAATCGGTAAAAGCCATTGATTGAAATCTCTGTAATCTTTCAAAAAGATGCCGTAAACTACAAAACAAACGCAGCCGAATAAGTTTATGAGTCGTATTGTTTTAAGGTCTTTCAACAAAAAACCTCCAACAATAAAAACAGATGCGAGATAACCAATATATTCTGCCATGATCTTGATATTTAATAGTTTATATTAAATGTAGCAAAACGAGATAATAAAATCAAGAACTGTAAAGAAAATCAGTGATATGGATTGCCTTGATTTCTTTTTTTTGTAGAAAATGATAAATGTTCTTTAGAAATATAATTTCTTTTCTAAAAATCTCTCTTTCGCAAAATTTATCAGAATATCATAAGCACTGGATTCATTGTCTTCATGATGTCTCCATATAAAATTTGCATACCAATCAGCAAACCATATCATTTTATTATGTGTACTTTCTACAAATTCACACGAAATATCTATATTTATTCCACTTCCCCAGATTTCTGTTTTTATGTAATCTGGGAAACTGTGGCCATGACTAACCTTTATAGTTCTTTTATCTAAAACAATTTCTACATTATCATATTGAATAATTTCAGGCTTAAGCAGCAATCCAAGGACATAATTGTAAAAGATATTTTTATCCTTTCTTAACGAATCAAAAACTTTTAATTTATTTACTGTAATTGAAATTATTTTAAAGGAATTACTCTTTGAAATTATCTTATTCGTTATTTGCGAAGTAATAAAGGCACAATGTTCAGGAATAAAGTTTGCTCCTTTTTTTTCAATATTGGGAGTCAGATTATATTTTTTGTAAATATCAGAGAGAAAGCGAGAAATATATTTTTCATCTTCATTAGAGATAATGAGAGCTGTAATAGTGATAAATTTACTTGAGCCGCCATGTCTGTTTGGTTTATCTAGCTTCCAGCCTAAATCACCACTTTCATCAATATATATTTTCATGCCATAAAAAAAAGGGCTAAGAAGCCCTTTGGTATTTTAAAAATAGCCCCTAAAAACGATGTATTCAAAATACATTTATGGTAGATGTTTCACCGCCACGTTGACTCAGGAATTACCTATCTAATGGTGCAAATATAAGAATAAAAATTAATAAATTTAATTTTGTAAGATTATTATTAAATTTTAAAAGATTTTTGCTGCACTTTATCTAAAAAACTCCACGCCACAATACGGCTGTTTTTCTGTCCTTGTGACATTTCTATTGTTTTAACTTCAACAGCATTTACTTTTTTCAATGTTTTATAAATCGAAGAAAGATTTTCTTTTTTAGAAACTAAAGTTGTAAACCACAAAACCTGTGAAGCATATTTTACACTTTCGTAAATCATTTGTGTAATGAAGCCAATTTCACCGCCATTGCACCACAATTCAGTATTTTGTCCTCCAAAGTTTAAAACCGGATTTGAAGTTTTCTTTTCCTTTGGATTTAAATTCGAAACTTTTCTGGAAGTGCCTTTATTAGCTTCTTCTGCCAATGCATGAAAAGGCGGATTACATATTGTAAATGCAAATCGGTCTTCAGGAATTATGATGTTTTTGAAAATAAAACGAGGTTCTGTCTGTTGTTGTAAACTGATTGCATCGGTTAATTTCGAATTGGCTTCAATAATTTTGCTGCAGTTTTCAATTGCTTTTTTGTCAATATCAGTTCCAACAAAAGTCCATTTATAAATTGAATTTCCTAATATCGGATAAATCAAATTTGAACCTGTTCCGATATCTAATCCCATAACAGAATTTCCTTTCGGAATTTGATTGTTGTTTGTTTCTGCTAATAAATCAGCTATATAATGGATATAATCTGCACGTCCTGGAATTGGCGGACAAAGATAATTTTTGGGAATATCCCAGTTTTGAATGTCGTAATAAGTCTGCAATAAAGCTTTGTTTAAAGTTTTTACAGCAAGCGGATTACTGAAATCAATGGTTTCGACTCCGTATTTATTGATGGAAATAAAAGCTTTTAAATCTGGACAATTTGATATAAGAAGTTCAAAATCATATCGGGAACGATGAAGATTTCTTGGATGTAAATTGTCTTTTTGGGAATTGTTTTCTGCTTTCATTTTTATTAATTTCTGTGCAAAGATAGTTATTCCATTTTTGGAAATAAATCTTTGCGTAAACCGGATTGAAATCCGGTTCTACAATATAAACCAAGCTTATAGCTCTTTAATCAAAACATTCCATTAATAACAAATCACCGTTTCTATGGTTAATGGTTACCAAACCATCATTTTCTACAGAATTACTACTTCCGGTTCTGTAGCCCATTGTTAAGGTATCATTTTGCAAAGGATATTTTAAATTGGTAGAATAAATTCCGTTTACAACACCAATTGGAATTAAAGAAATTGGCGTTTTTGCCGTATACCATTTTTCGAATTTCGTTGGCAGTAAAAATATTTTTGAATGATCGTCGAGAATTACAATTTTAAGTAAATCGCGGTAACGAACAATATTGGTAAGATTGGTAATCGTATGATCGGCACGTTTTCCGGTTGCCCAAACTACGTTTACGGCAGGAATTTTTCTATCGACTAAATAATCAAAAGCTTTTTCTAAATCAGTTTTGTCCTGATCTGGTGTGTGAACAATTTCTAGAGGATATTGTGAAGTTTTATAGATTTCGGGATCAAAACCTCTGTCAAAATCTCCTAATAAAACATCGACTTTAATACCCAGTTCAATAACTCTTTCTATAGCCGAATCTAATACAATTACCAGCGGCGACCATTCTAATAACTGTCCTAATAATTCAGGATCACAAGCTGCTCCGTTTGCAATTATTAAAGCGGGTTCCTGATCGTCGCGAACTATATGGTGTGATGACATGTGAGTTTTTTTGAATGTTGTGCAAAGGTACGGTTTACCATTGTAGATTTTAGATTTTAGATTTCTGATTTTAGATTTTTTGGGAATCTTTAAACTAAAAATCTAATAGTCTTCTATGATAATTGATTTGTCCTAGATGATAAGCTAAATGAGTAGAAAGATGAATTAAGAAAAATCCAGTTGTCATTTCTTTTTCGAAAACAATTTGCGGATATATAGCATTAAGATCTTCTTCTTTTAAAGTGTTAAGTGCATTATTTACAACAATAATGGTGTTTTCAATCTTCTCGATTAATTCTGATTTTGAAATATCTTTTAGAGAAAATTCTAAAGGACGATTTCGGATATATCCTGTTTTTCCAATTTCTGCGCCAATATAAGTATTCAGATTTCCAATTAAATGAAGACAGAGGTTTCCTGCAGAATTTGAAATGTTTTTATCAACTGCCCAAATTTGTTTTTCAAATTCGTATGATTCGATTTCAAATTTAAGTTTATTTAAATCCCTGTTTAAAAGCGTTTTTAAGGTTTCGATTACCATTGTTTTTTTAGCTGTAAGTTAAGAAGAATATTGCGCGGGAGGGAATTAATCTCTATTTTTTATCGGAATCCAGATTTCTTCTTCAGAATCAGGATCGTCTTTTTTATATTTATGATCCATTACCGCAAAATGCGGCCTGTCATCAACAGTATATTTCGAATTAGGAAGCCATTCTGCAAAAATTGTATGATAGGTTTTATGTCCTTCTGATGCAGGGCCGTAATGTATAAAAACTGCATATAAACCATCAGGAATAAGTAAAGTTTCCATTTCATCTGGCACATCTTCGTAATTCTGCACTTCTACAGCAGCCCATTTTTGAAATGTTTTATTTGGATCGAAATTATCAAAATGCCCATTAGAGAAAACTTCCAGCGAATACAAATTATCATTAACTGTATTTCGAATCACTTTGCGTTTTGGCATAAAACCGCTCCATAGCTGAAATGTTTTGTTTTCTGTAAAAGACATTTCAATATATTTTCCTATTAGTTTTTTCTCTGCTAAAGTTTCAATTCTGGCTTCCATTTTTTTAATTTATTGAATTTTAAATTTTTGAGTCACACTTTCGCTAAGCGAAAAATAACCAAGCGGATAATTTGCTTTATCAGTTGTATTGATGATATTTCCTCTTACAGTTGCCGGCGGCGATTGAAAAGGTCCGCCAACATTACTTCCGGCAATACTTACTAAAATATTCATATAGTTGTAGTATTGTTTTGAAATTCCATAATGTGTTATTTCTATTTCATCTCCGGGTTTCAATTCATCATCGTCAGAAACACTAAAGAATTCATTTCCCTGGAAAAACTTATCTTCATCGGCATAAAAATTTGATGTTACTTTATTTGAGTAAACATATTTATACAAATAGTAATTATCTGCATCGGCTGGATCATTATAATAAGCCCTTACTTCTATATCTTCTCCGGTAAATCCACCTTCGTTATTTTGTTCAATTCGTGTAATCGGTGCAACAGATTTTAAAGTTTCGACTGCTGTATAAGTATTTCCGCCGCTCACTACTGTTAAAGTGTAGGTTTCGTCAATTTTTGGTACAAAATTATTGCAGATGTAGCGTCCTGTTTTTTGAACTTCGGTAAAATTAAATTGTTGGTTTTCGCTATTTCGAATATATATTACAGCTCCGGAAACAGTTGGAATTTTTTCCTGAAAATAACCTGTTGTGGTAGTTAACTTTATAGATTGCTGTTTTCCGGTAGTACCTTTTTGCCAGCTTATAGCTGCTTCTATAACCAATTTTGGAGGAGCAGTATCCAAATCAACATCAACAACATCTTCACAACTTGTGGAGAAAACCGATATAAATAAAACCATTAATGCGATTGCTTTTTTCATGATATATCTTTTTATTTTCTTTACAGAAATGAATTTTAAAATTTGAAATTATAACTAACGGCAGGCACGATTCCGAAGATTGATAATCGAACGGCTTCATTTAATCCTGTATCAGCATTTTGTCTAAAATTAATTGAGGCTGCATTGCTGCGGTTGTATAAATTGTAAATACTAAAAACCCATTCAGCTTTCCACTTTCGGTCTTTATTATTTCTTGGTGTTAAAGTTGCAGAAACATCTAAATGATGATAAGCAGGAAGACGATTTTCATTTCGCAGACCATAACTCGGAACCGTGATTCCTAAATACTCATATTGTCCGTTTGGATATGTAACCGGCTGACCTGACTGCAAAGCGAAGTTAGCTCCAAAAGACCATTTTTCGTTTAAATTATAAGCCGATGTTATGGCTAAATTATGTGTTTTGTCGTAAGCAGAACTGTACCATTCTCCGTTGTTGATTCCGGTTTCTTCAGGAGTTCTTCCCGGAGTCTGCTGTTCCGATTTTGATAACGTGTATGAAACCCAGCCGTTAAATTTGCCTTCGTTTTTCTTAAGCATAATTTCTAAACCATAAGCGCGCATTCTTCCGTTTAAAATAACTTGTTCGATGGCATTATTGGCAATTAAATCAGCCCCGTCAATATAATCGAGTCTGTTTTGAATTTTTTTGTAAAAACTTTCAACTTCAAGAGAATAGGCACCATCTTTAATATTTCTGAAATATCCCAGCGCCACCTGATCTGCAATTTGTGGTTTAATGTAATTATCACTCGGCATCCAGACATCAAGCGGAGTAGGAGATGAGGTGTTTGAAATTAACTGCAGATACTGCGCCATTCGATTATAACTCGCTTTTATAGACTGATCGTTATTTAATTGGTAAGAAACAGAAAGTCTGGGTTCGAGATTATTATAATCCTGAATTACTTTGTTTTTGCCAAAATATTTTGTTGAAGTTGGTGTTCCTTTTTCATAAATCTGCATATCGGTATTAAAAATAACCGGACTATTATTGTCGTAATAATTTATGGTCGAAGAACCTAAACGATAAAATAAACTGTATCGTAATCCATAAGCGAGTGTTATTCTTTTCGAAAGCTGATTTTCGGCATCTAAATAAACTGAAGGTTCAAATGCGTATTTTTTGTCTAATTGATCCGGATTAATTCCTGATTCATTATTACTAGGTATAATGGTTCCCGGATTAAAATCGTAGTATATTCCGTTTACACCATAATTAAGTTTAAATTTATCTGAAATATAATGTTTGAAATCGTATTTGATATTATAGTTTTGAATTCCCGAATCCCATTTAAAACCAACATAATCCAAGTCGAGGCCATAATAATAATCGCTGTAAATCAGAGATAAATTGGAGAAAAGTTTATCAGAATACAGGTGATTCCAACGCAGGTTTAAAGTGGAATTTCCGTAAATATTGGTAAAACTTTTATTTAAGCTAAAAACGTCACGGCCAAAATATCCCGATAAATACAAATTGTTATTGTCATTTAATTTATAACTCAATTTTGCGTTCAAATCATAGAAATACGCCGAGTTATCTTTGTTTTTTTCGGATAGTTTTAAAAATAAATGGGCATAAGATCCTCTTCCACCAATTAAAAAAGAACCTTTGTCTTTTACAATTGGACCTTCAATCAAAAGTCGGCTCGAAACCAAACCAATTCCACCGTTTACATGAAAATCTTTACTGCTTCCGTCTTTTTGGTAAATATCCAAAACCGAAGATGCCCTTCCTCCAAAACGTGCCGGAATTCCGCCTTTATACAATTTTAAATCTTTGATGGCATCCGGGTTAAAAACCGAGAAAAAACCAAAAACGTGCGATGAATTAAAAATTGTTGCTTCGTCTAACAAAATTAAATTTTGGTCTGCGCCGCCGCCGCGAACATTAAATCCCGATGCGCCTTCGCCAGCATTCGTAACTCCCGGAAGTAATAATATTGATTTTAAAACATCGACTTCACCTAAAACTACGGGCATTTTTTTAATGGTTGAAATAGAGAGTTTGTTCACGCTCATTTCGGGCGATTTGATATTTATTTTTCCTTTATTATCTGTAATCACAACTTCCTGAAGTTCTTCACCGCTTTCGCTGATAGAAAAATTATTCTTGGTGTTTTGATTTAAAAAAATAGTTTGCTGAATAGTTTGATAACCAACATAACTGATTTCAATTTGATGTTCGCCTTTTGGAAGCGTAATAGAATAAAAACCGTATTCGTTTGTTGTAGTTCCGATTTTTAATGTCGGCATATAAATGTTGACACCAATTAAGGTTTCATTATTTTTAGAATCTTTTATGGTACCGCTTAGCGTAAATTTTTCCTGAGAAAAAGAATTTAAAGTCGTAAAGATAATAATTAGAAAAAAACTGATTTTTTTTAGAATCATCGTGCTGGTTTTGATATACATAGATACTAATTCTTGCTAAATATTACGGGCGAACTTTTGTTAAACATAAGTTAAGAATAAAAAAAGGACAACCTTGTGAGTTGTCCTTTTCATATTTATAAAAACGCTATGCGTTATTTGATTTTAGCAATAATAGAATTAAATGTTTCACTAGGACGCATTGCTTTGCTTACTAGCTCTGGTGTTGGCTGATAGTATCCGCCAATGTTTTGAGCTTTTCCTTGCGCACCAATTAATTCAGCATCGATTTTAGCTTCGTTTGCTTCAAACTCTGCAGCTATTGGAGTAAAGATCGCTTTTAATTCAGCATCTTTAGTTTGAGCAGCAAGAGCCTGAGCCCAATAGAAAGCTAAATAGAAATGAGATCCACGGTTGTCAATTTGACCCACTTTACGAGCAGGAGATTTATCGTTTGCTAAGAATTTATCGTTTGCCTGATCTAAAGTCTCAGATAAAACAATTGCTTTAGAGTTGTTTAAAGTTTGTCCTAAATGTTCTAATGAAGCACCAAGAGCTAAAAATTCTCCTAATGAATCCCAACGTAAATAACCTTCTTCTGTAAATTGCTCAACGTGTTTAGGAGCAGAACCTCCAGCACCAGTTTCGAACAATCCACCACCGTTCATTAACGGAACGATAGATAACATTTTTGCAGAAGTTCCTAACTCTAAAATTGGGAATAAATCTGTTAAGTAATCACGTAAAACGTTTCCAGTTACAGAGATAGTATCTAAACCTTTGATAATTCTGTCTAAAGTAAATTCAGTTGCAGCAATTGGATTTAAGATGCGGATATCTAAGTTTGTAGTATCGTAGTCTTTAAGGTATTTTTGAACTTTTACGATCAATTCTCTGTCGTGCGCTCTGTTTTCGTCTAACCAGAAAACTGCAGGAGTATCAGATAAACGAGCTCTGTTTACAGCTAGTTTAACCCAGTCCTGAATAGGAGCGTCTTTTGCCTGACACATTCTGAAAATATCGTTTGCTTCAACGTTTTGTTCCATTAAAACATTTCCGTTTGTATCAACAACACGAACAACTCCGTCAGCTTTCATTTGGAAAGTTTTGTCGTGAGATCCGTATTCTTCTGCTTTTTGAGCCATTAATCCAACGTTAGGAACACTTCCCATTGTTTTAGGATCAAAAGCACCGTGTTTTTTACAGAAATCGATAGTTGCTGTATAAACTCCGGCATAAGATCTATCTGGAATAACTGCGAATGTATCTTGAGCTTTTCCTTCTTTGTTCCACATTTGACCAGAAGTACGAATCATTGCCGGCATAGAAGCATCAACAATTACGTCTGAAGGAACGTGTAAGTTTGTAATTCCCTTATCAGAATTAACCATTGCCAAAGCTGGTCCGTTTGCGATTGCCTGATCGATAGCAGCTTCAACTTCTGCCTGCTCAGGTCTTCCGGCAATTTTAGCGTAGATATCGCCTAAACCGTTTCTGGTATCAACGTTTAATTCAGCGAATAAAGATGCGTATTTTTTGAAAACATCTGCAAAGTATACTTCAACGATAGCGCCAAAGATAATTGGATCAGAAACTTTCATCATTGTAGCTTTTAAGTGTACAGAAAGTAAAACTCCTGCAGCTTTAGCTTCTGCAATAACATCAGCAGCGAAAGCTTTTAATTTATTTACACTTAAAACAGAACTATCGATAATTTCGCCTGCTTTAAGCGGAGTACTTGCTTTTAAGACAGTTGTAGTTCCGTCTTTAGCAACGAATTCAATTTTTACATCATTTGCTTCAGCAACAGTAAGTGATTTTTCACTTCCGTAGAAATCACCGCCTGACATAGAAGCCACCTTAGTTTTTGAGTCAGCAGACCATGCACCCATTGAGTGTGGATTAGCTTTTGCAAAGTTTTTAACAGCCCTTGGCGCTCTACGGTCAGAGTTTCCTTCACGTAAAACCGGGTTTACAGCAGAACCTAATACTTTTGCATATTTTGCTTTAATTTCCTTTTCAACATCGTTTTGCGGATCTTCAGGATAATTTGGAACATTATAACCATGAGATTGTAATTCAGCAATAGCAGCTTTTAATTGCGGTACAGATGCTGAAATGTTTGGTAATTTGATAATGTTAGCTTCTGGCTGAGTTGCTAATTGACCAAGTTCTGCCAAAGCATCGCCTGTTTTTTGAGCATCTGTTAAAGACTCAGGAAAGTTAGATAAAATTCTTCCTGCTAAAGAGATGTCTCTGGTTTCGATAGCAATACCAGCTGTAGAAGTAAAAGCTTGAACAATAGGTAATAGAGAATAAGTCGCTAATAATGGCGCCTCATCAGTTAAGGTGTAAAAAATTTTTGAATTCTGTGTCATTTTTTCTTTTTTTTTATAATCGTGTCGTCACAAGAATGGCGATGTAAAAGGTATTTGTGAGCTCAAAAAAAGAGCGGAGCAAATATAATAAAAACAGTCCGAAAACGGTGTAGTTTTACTTTTAAATGAATGAATTATCAGATTGTTATTTCGTGCTCTTTAAATTGTCAAATCGATGATTTTGCTATTAAAAAATTACAGTTTTAATACTCTGAACAAAAAAGGCATAAAAAAAACTCGTTTCAAATGGTATGAAACGAGTTTTTTGTAACAATTAGATAAATGATTATCTTCTTTTATCTTTAATCTTAGCTTTTTTACCAGTAAGTTCTCTGAAGTAGAAAATTCTAGCTCTACGTACAGCACCTTTCTTATTGATTTCAATTTTTTGTAAAGCTGGTAAGTTAACTGGGAAGATACGCTCTACACCAACTGCTCCAGACATTTTACGAATTGTGAAAGTTTCTGTTGTTCCAGAACCTCTTCTTTGGATAACAACTCCTTTAAAGAACTGAGTTCTTGTTTTTTCACCCTCTTTAATTTCGTAGAAAACCGTGATAGTGTCTCCAGCTCCGAAATCTGGGAAATCTTTTTTAGCAACGAATTCGTTTTGAACGAACTTTAATAAATCTGCCATGATAATTTTATGATTATAGTTTATTTAGAGCAACATTCACGTATTTCGCCAGAGGTTGGTCTAATTCGGGTGCAAATGTAAAAAATAATTATAAATTATGAATTATAAATTGAAAATTATTTTTGGTTTGTTTTGTTTCAAGTTTCAGGTTTAAAGTTGTTGCTATCGAGAGTTTTAACTTGAAACAAAAATAACTTTAAACTTGAAACAAAATTTTATTGTCCTTCCAGTAAATCCGGACGTCTGTTTTTTGTATGTTCGTATGCGGCATCCTCACGCCATTTATCAATTTTGGCAGCGTGTCCGCTGGTTAAAACTTCGGGAACTTTCCATCCTTTGTAGTCTGCAGGTCTTGTATATATAGGTCCTGAAAGTAAATTGTCCTGAAAACTATCGGTTAATGCTGAGGTCTCGTCACTTAAAACACCAGGAATTAAACGAATTAAAGCATCAGATAGCACTAAAGCGCCTAATTCTCCTCCTGATAAAACATAATCGCCAATCGAAATTTCTTTAGTAATAAAATGATCTCTCACACGCTGATCAACACCTTTATAATGTCCGCATAAAATAATAATGTTTTCATACATCGACATTTTGTTGGCCATTTTTTGGTTTAAAGTTTCACCGTCAGGAGACATATATATGATTTCGTCATATTCACGCTGACTTTTTAAGTGCGTAATACAATCATCAATAGGCTGAATTGTCATCACCATTCCGGCGCCGCCGCCAAACGGATAATCATCTACACTTTTTTGTCTGTTTGTGCTATAATCACGCAGGTTATGAAAATGTACTTCTACTAATCCTTTGTCAATGGCACGTTTCATAATTGATGCTTCAAAAGGGCTTCTTAGTAATTCCGGTAAAAGTGTAATAATGTCAATTCGCATTTTTTCTTCAATAATTTGGTGCAAAGATACAAAGTTAAAAATGAAGATGTAAAATGTATAGTCCCTACGGGACAAAAAATCTGCGCGGTCAAAATTTTTCTACCGATATTTTGTTCCTAGCGGAACTTTTTGTTTTGATGAATCGTGAAATGCATTTTTTGTTATTGTAGCCCCTACGGGACAAATAAATTTGGTCAAAATTTTTCTACCGATATTTTGTTCCTGCGGAACTTTTTGTTTTGATGAATCGTGAAATGCATTTTTTGTTATTGTAGTCCCTATGGGACAAATAAATTTGGTCAGAAATCTTTTCTACCGATATTTTGTTCCTAGCGGAACAATTTTTTGATTTGGTAAAATTGTAAATCGAAATTTTTATTTCAAATCTATAGTATAGTCCCTAGCGGACAAATAATGTGTTTGAATAAAATATTGCTACCGATATTATGTTCCCTAACGGAACTTTCTGCCGTGATTCCATTTTAATAAATTCCAATTAAAATCAATAAGATAATATCCCGTTAGGGATAATATATCGGTAGAAAAAAGTAGATCAACGTTCATAATGTCCCGTTAGGGACTATACAATTCTATTTAAAAAAAAGAAAGAATATTCTTTCTTTTTGATATATTTGAAAACGATCAAAAGATATTCCGTTAGGAATAAAATATCGATAGAAAAATAAATTAATATTCAAGAAAAAATGTCCCGTAGGGACTACATACAATCATGGCAAACACCTACACGCAAATTCATATACATTTTGTTTTTGCAGTAAAATATAGACAAGCATCTATAGACACAAACTGGAAAAATGATTTATATAAATACATCTCCGGAATTATCAAAAACAATAATCATAAGGTTTTAGCGATCAACGGTGTTTCTGACCACGTTCATATTTTGATTGGAATAAGACCCGTACAATCAATATCTGAATTGATGAAAAGTATAAAGCAAAATTCATCGAAATGGATAAACGAAAATAAGTTAACTAAAATTCATTTTGAATGGCAGGAAGGATATGGTGCATTTTCATACAGTAAATCTCAATTAAGCGCAGTTGCTGGTTATATAGATAATCAGGAAGAACATCATAAAAAGAAAACCTTTAAAGAAGAATATATCAACTTTCTCGAAAAATTTGAAGTTGATTATGATGAAAAGTTTATTTTTAAGGAATTAATTTAACTATTGTACTTCCAAAAATAAATGAAAAAAATAACCACGATTCTAATCCTTATATTATTCTGTTCCTGTAACAAAGAAAAAACGAAAGAACCACCAAAAACAATTCCAGAAGAAGCATCCTATTTTAAGCAAATTAAAATTAATGATGCAAAATTAGGAGAGCCAACGTATGGAGATTGGTTGTTTTCGCATAAAGAAAACGAGCAGACTTTTGAACAATATTATAGATCTAAACACATTGTTCCGACTAAAGAGGAGAATATTATTTACATAAAACCAATTGGAAATTTTAATGCTCTTCAAAAGAAACAAATTCAGCTTGTTAATGAATATTTAGAGCTCTTTTTCCAATTAAAAACAAAAACATTGGAACCTATTTCTAATGATATAGTGCCAAATTCAGCAAGAAGAATGTCTACAGAAGGACATGAACAATTATTAGCCGGATATCTTTTAAACGATGTTTTGAAAGAAGAAAATCCTCAAAACAGAATTGCTTTAATGGGACTTTCTGAATTGGATTTATATCCTAAACCAGAATGGAATTATGTTTTTGGTTTAGCATCTTATAGAGATAAAGTAGGAGTAAGTTCAATTTACAGATTTCAGGATGGTGAACTAACTGCCGAAAATTTCAATTTATGTTTATCCAGATTGCTTAAAACAAGTTCTCACGAAATTGGGCACATGTTTGGTCTGCATCATTGTATTAACGCTGATTGTGTAATGAATGGAACCAACAGTTTATCTGAAACGGATAGAAGTACAATAAGATTATGTTCTGTATGCCAAAGAAAATTAAATTCCTGCATACAATATGATAATAAAAAGAGATTGACAGATTTAGAGAATTTTTTTAAAAGAAATAACCTAATCGAAGAATTTGATTCAATGAAAAAAGATATTTCAGTTATTCAATAAAATGAAAGCGATAAAAATATTTGCCATAACAGGCAGTACAAGAAAAAAATCGAGTAATTTTAAGATTCTGAAACATATTTCACAATATATAAAATCGGATTTTGAAGTTGAAATTTTTGAAGATTTAGATAAAATTCCACATTTTAATCCTGATTTAGACACAGAAAATCCTCCGAAAGAAATAACTTTATTCAGAAATAAAATAATAGAAGCCGACGGAATTATAATCTGTACGCCGGAATATGTTTTCAGCCTGCCGGGAAGTTTGAAAAATGCTTTAGAATGGTGCGTTTCAACAACAATATTTTCAAATAAAAAAACTGGATTAATTACTGCTTCGGCTTCTGGAGAAATGGGACACGAGCAGCTTTTGCTGATTATGAAAACCCTTGAAGCAAAGTTTGACGATAATACACAGCTTTTAATTCAGGGTATTCGCGGAAAAATAGATGCTGACGGAAATATTATAAACGAAGAAACAGAAATTGCGCTTCAAAATTTCATTAATAATTTTGAGGATCAATTTTTATAGTAGATTTACTTTTCTAAAATTCAGATCAAATGGTTACAAGAAGAAACTTTATTATAAACACAAGTCTGGTGGCGACGGCTGTTTTGGCTTTACCATCATTAGCATTTTCTATGAATAAAAAAGAAATAGGTTTGCAGTTGTATACATTACGCGAGGAACTTCCGAAAAATGTAAAACAGACTTTAGAAAAAGTTGCTGCATCAGGATATACAAATGTTGAGACGTATGGTTTTTCTATAAAAGATCAGTTTTGGGGATTGTCTCCGGTTCAATTGAAAAAGATTTTAGACGAAAACAATTTAAAAGCGGTAAGCGGACATTATAATTTAGGGAGCTTTTTATATGACGGAAACACTGTTGAACTTATTGCGGCAATTGAAGCAGCAAAGATTCTAAAACATGAATTTTTAACAGTTCCGTGGGTCGATGAACCTTTTAGAAGTATCGAAAATTTTAAAGTGATTGCTTCTCGATTAAATCAGGCAGCAAAAATGTGCAAAGAAGCGGGATTAAAACTGGCTTATCATAATCACGATTTCGAATTTAAAAACCAGGAGGGAATTACCGGTTATGAAATTTTATTAAATGAAACCGATAAAAATCTCGTTTATTTTGAATTAGATTTATACTGGGTTGTACGTTCAGGAAATGATCCGCTAAAATTATTTAAAGAAAATCCGGGGCGTTTTAAAATGTGGCACGTAAAAGATATGGACAAATCAAATCAGGCTTTAAATACAGAAATAGGTGCAGGATTAATTGATTTTAAGCCTTTTTTCAAAGAAATTAAACAATCGGGAATGGTTCACTTTTTTGTAGAACAGGAAAATAATTATGCTGGAAATTCTTTTGAATCCATAAAAACAAGTGCTGATTTTATTTCAAAAAACCTGATCTAAAACAGAATCATCATAATATCTTATTTTTGTAAAAATCAATTTTAAAGTCATGCAGAATATTAAAACAAGTAAAGAATTTATTAAAGGAAACGAAATCGAATGGGAAATTGTTGGAGAAGGAATTAAACGAAAAATCCTTGCCTTTGATGATAAAATCATGCTTGTAAATGTTTATTTTGAAAAAGGGGGAATTGGCGTTTTACACGAACATTATCATTCTCAGGTAACGTATATTGCAAGCGGAAAATTTGATGTAACGATAAGCGGTGTTACGCAAACTTTAAAAGAAGGCGATAGTTTTTACATTCCGCCTCACGCCATTCATGGTGTTGTCTGTTTAGAAGAGGGTATGCTGACAGATGTTTTTAGTCCGGCAAGAGAAGATTTCTTAAAATAAATAAAATCAGTAAATATCCGCGTCTTCGCAATAGCGAATCTGCGTCACCCGCGTTCTAAAATTGACGCTGATTAAACGGATTCGCTATTGCGAAGACGCGGATTTATACGGATTTCATTGAAAAAATTACTTAAATTATAAGTTTAGATTAAATATTGATGGTATTTTTGCAAAATGAATTTATCTAAAACCAACGTCCTGTTTATGGCAGTTTGCACTGGTCTTATAGTTGCAAATCTTTATTACTGCCAGCCTTTGATTGTTTTAATTGCCAACGAATTTAAAATTCCCGAAGCTAGCGCCGGAACCATAACATACTTAACTCAGGCCGGTTATGCAATCGGATTGTTTTTTATGGTGCCGCTTGGCGATAAAATAGAGCGAAAAAAACAAATTTTAATGACCACTTTTGCTACAGTAATTGCATTGTTAATTGCAGCTACAGCAAAAAGTTTTCTTGTTTTACAAATTGCTTCACTGCTTATTGGAGTTACTTCGATTGTTCCGCAGCTTATTCTGCCTTTGGCTGCTTCGTTGAGCGCGCCTGAACAACGCGGAAAAGTTGTAGGAACTATTATGAGTGGTCTTTTAGTTGGAATTTTGCTTTCGCGAACTTTAAGCGGATTTATTGGAGAAGTTCTTGGCTGGAGATCAATGTTTTATATCGCTGCCGGGATTTGTCTTTTAATCTTTTTTGTAATTCAGAGTAAATTCCCCGTAAATAAACCTCAATTTCAGGGAACTTACGGACAGTTAATTCAATCTCTTTTTACTCTTATAAAAACACAGCCTGTTTTACGCGAAGCCACGGCAATCAATGTTTTCAGCTTCGCTCAGTTTGGAGCTTTCTGGACCACAATGGTTTTACTGCTTTCCGGAGAACCTTTTCATTTTAATAGTGCTACAATTGGTTTGTTCGGAATTGTTGGTGCTTCCGGAGCTTTGGCAGCGCCTTTGGTTGGTAAAATCGGAGATAAAGGAAATTCAAGAATTGCAGTTGGTTATGGTTGTTTATTAATTTTAATAAGCTTTCTGATTTTTTATTTTTCTATCGAAAGTGTAATTGGAGTTGCGATTGGAATTGTATTTATTGATATTGGAATTCAGGGAGTTCATATTTCAAATCAAACCAGAGTTTATTCACTTTTGCCAGAAGCCAGAAACAGATTAAATACTGTATTTATGTCGTTTAGCTTTTTAGGAACTGCCGCGGGATCTGCATACGGATTATTGTTGTGGAAACTGGGCGGATGGCACGCTGTAACTATTGGCTGTATGGTTTTATCTTTATTATCATTAACCGTTTACGGACTTACTTATAAATCAAAATCTAAAAAATAGAAAGCGCAAATTGATTAAAAAATTAATTTGTAAATTTGCGTTCAATTAAAAAATAACAACATGGAAAACGGAATATACGCTAAATTCAACACTAGCAAAGGTTCGATTTTAGTAAAACTTACACACGATTTAACGCCTGGAACTGTAGGAAACTTTGTTGCTCTTGCAGAAGGAAATATGGAAAATAAAGTAAAACCTCAAGGGCAAAAATTCTACGACGGATTAAACTTTCACAGAGTTATTGCTGATTTCATGATTCAGGGTGGATGTCCAAAAGGAACTGGAACTGGAGATCCGGGATATAAATTTGATGACGAATTTGTACCAAGTTTAAAACACGATCGTCCGGGAGTTTTATCTATGGCAAATTCAGGACCTGGAACAAACGGTTCTCAATTTTTCATTACTCACGTTCCAACTCCTTGGTTAGACGGAAAACATACAGTTTTTGGTCACGTAGTAGAAGGACAAAATATTGTTGATGCTGTTGCTCAAGGTGATGCATTAGAGTCTGTAGAAATTATCAGAGTTGGTGAAGAAGCTCAAAAATGGAATGCTATTGAAGCTTTCATTAGTTTAAAAGGTGCTCGCTTAAAACGTGAGGCAGCTTTAAAAGCAGAATCTGAAGCAAAAATGGAACAATTAGCTGCTGGTTTTGATAAAACTGAAAGTGGTTTACGTTATAAAATGATTCAAAAAGGTGAAGGTAAAAAAGCTGAAGCAGGGAAAACAGTTTCTGTTCACTACGAAGGTTCTTTAGAAAACGGAAAAGTTTTTGATTCATCTTACCCAAGAAAAAAACCAATCGAATTCAAATTAGGAATTGGACAAGTTATCGAAGGATGGGACGAAGGTATTGCTTTATTACAAGTTGGAGACAAAGCTCGTTTTGTAATTCCATCTGATTTGGCTTACGGACCATCTGGAGCTGGAGGAGTTATCCCGCCACACGCAACTTTGATTTTTGACGTTGAATTAATGGACGTAAAATAAGACATAAACAAAGTTTAAATTTGTTTTAAATAGAGTCCCGTTCGGTAAGCCGAATGGGATTTTTTTTATATTTACTTTATAAAAAACAAAACAAAGCAAAATGAAATCAAAGATCTTAACCCTGGCAGCCATAATGCTGCTTATAACTTCTTGCGGTACAAAAAAGACAGCAGTTGCAACAGCTCCTGAAACAATAGATACTATGCCGCCCCGAGAATTATCTTTAGAGCAGGCCGAAGGCAAAAAGCTATATGAAAACAATTGCACAAAATGCCATAAATTATATGAGCCTACAAAATTTGATAAAGAAAAATGGCAGCCAATTTTAGTTCGTATGCAAAAGAAAGCTAAGCTCGATGATGCTAATATGGCTTTGATAACAAGTTATATTCACTCACAGTTATAATTTGAGTTAAAAATAAAGACATTAAAAAAACCGATTCAATTTTTGAATCGGTTTTTTAGTTTTCAAATAGATATAAAAAAACACCGTCACAAAATGAGGTGTTTAAAAAGTTAAGAATGATGTACAGCCGAATTATCTACTGCAACTATTTTTAAAGTTTTGATTCCGGCCGGCAATTCCCAGTCGACTTCGTCATTTTCTTTAAAACCGATAATCGCAACACTTAAAGGTGCCAGAATTGAAATTTTAGATTGTTTTACATCTGCAGATGAAGGTAGAACAATTTGAATTTTCATTTGTTTTTTTGCCTTTACATCTTCAATTGTTACAACAGAATTTATCCTGATTACAGAGCTATCAAGTTCGCTTTCTTTACTTATTACAGCACGGTCTAATTCCTGCGAAAGCTGATTAGCTTCTTTAGTATTTGTTGAGTTTTTACTTTTTAAAATCAATTCTCTTAAAAATTGATAATCTGATTTACAGAAAGTGGGTGTTGGTTTCATATCTATATTGAATTTATTATTAATGTTTTTGAATGATTTTTCTTCTTTTACGCAATTAAAAACGAGTTATTTTACAACTCGTTCTAAACGAGACATGGATGTGGATTTTTTAATTTGAAAAACAAAAAATTATCTGACCAAAATTTGATTTTTGTCAAATAAGTAAATATTTAAATTGATGTAAATCCTCCGCCTGAAAGAAGAATTGGAATAGACGGAGGCCTAATTAATAAAGGCCTTACTATGTGAAATAAATACAGCAGAAAGCGGCCTTCTTGTAAGAGAAAGCAGCAAAGTAAAAACTGTAAATATTGTTATAGTGCTCAAAATGAGTGTTTTTTGTTTGATTGGCAAATATAAGTAAAGTTTTTCTAATACTTACAAATTTTTACTTCCATTTTATATTGCAGCCAATAATTGGTTTTTCAATTTTATTTAAAATTCTGTAAATAAAAAAGAGATAAGAATAATAGTTTAGCCCGCAGATTTAACGGATTTCAATAATTTTTAAAATCCGTTAAATCTGCGGGCTGTATAATTTTTTTTATGAATTTAAAAATTCAAGCAAATCATCATTTAATTTATCTCTATCGGTGTAGAATAAACCATGAGGCGCACCTTCATAAACGATGTATGTATTATTTGCAATTGCTTCTGAAGCCTTTTTAGACGTTAAATCAATAGGAACAATTTTATCATCATTTCCATGAATAATAAGGGTTGGAACATTAACAGAACTTAATTCGTCTCTAAAATCGGTATACGAAAATGATTCGGCACATTTTAAAGTAGCATGTGGAGAAGCAAACGAGCAAAGTGTTCTGTAATATTCTAATAAAGCTGTACTTAACGGTTTATTGATAATATTTACTCCAAAAAAGGTTTTTCCAAAATTATCCACAAAACCAATTCTGTCTTCCTTAATAGCTTCTGCAGTTGTTTCACTTTTTTCTCTTGGCTGACCATCAGGATTATTTTCTGTTTTTAAGAGAAATGGAATTATAGATGAAATTAAGGCTGCTTTTGAAACTCCTTTTCCGTGATATCTGCTAAAATAACGAACGACTTCGCCGCCACCCATTGAAAAACCAACCAGAGTTACGTTTTCTAATTCTAACTGTTCAATAATTTCGTTCAAATCATCTGTTAAAGTGTCATAATCATATCCTTCCCAGGGTTGTGATGATTTACCAAAACCACGACGATCGTACGCAATTACTCTATAATTATTTTTTACCAAAAACTCAACCTGATACTCCCACATTTCGTTAGAAAGAGGCCATCCGTGTATTAAAATTACTGGTTTCCCTTTTCCGTAATCCTTTACATATAGTTTTACGTTTTTGGCAGTTTCGATATATTTATCGGTATTTAATTGATGAATATCGAAATCTAAATCTCTTAGAGATGGACTGGCATTTATTACGCTATTTTCCATTTTTATATATTTTACAAATTATTTACTAAACATGAGTAGTAAAATTAATTGCAGAGTAAAAAAATAGGTTATAGAATTAGTACTATTAATTACAAAATTTATAGGTTTGTAAATAAACGATTTAAAAATGGATTTAACCTGGAATGAATTTGAGAGAACAGATATGCGCGTAGGAACTATCATCGAAGTAAATGATTTTCCAGAAGCCAGAAAACCTGCTTTTCAACTTACAATAGATTTCGGTGCCGAAATTGGTATCAGAAAATCATCGGCACAAATTACAAAACGATATCAAAAAGATGATTTGGTAAACCGACAAATTGTTGCAGTTGTAAATTTCCCGAAAAAGCAAATCGGAAAATTTATGAGCGAATGTCTGGTGCTTGGCGCTGTAGGCGAGGAGGGAGATGTTATTTTATTGGCTCCGGATTTTAAAATTCCTAATGGATTAAGAATTGGATAGTTTTTGTTCTTAATTTTAATCGTAAAGTTCGCAAAGGTTTACGCGAGGTTCGCAAAGTTAATAATGCAAAGCTTTGCGAACTTTGCGGTTAAATTAAAGGTTCATCTTTTCAATTAACTTTTGTAAAATTCCTTGACCTTCTTCCCAATATTTTAAATCAGAATCGGAATTAATGTGTCCCTGCTGACCGATATTTACAAAATCACTTCCCCATTTTTCGGCGAAGAGTTTTTTTCTTTCAAAAGAAGCATAAGGATCATTTTCACTCGCAACGACTACAGAGGGAAAAGGCAATTTATAAAGCGGCATTGGTGAAAAATTTCTTATGCATTCTGGTGTGTGTTGAGGTGAATCTACATCAGCAGGAGCGACTAAAAAAGCGCCAATAATATTTGGATTATTATATTTTTCTGCCCAATGCAAAACCAACGAAACAGCCAGACTATGTGCAACTAAAACAGTGGGTTTGTCAAGTTTTAAGATGTTTTCGTTTAATCTTTCAAGCCATTCTTCGCGAATTGGTTCATCCCAATTGTCTTGTACAACACGAATTGAGTTTTCGAATTTTTTATGCCAAAAAGTCTGCCAGTGTTTTTCTCCAGAATCTCCAAGTCCTGGTATAATTAATAGTTGTGTCTCCATTGCCGTGGAATTTTTATTTAGTGATTATTTTTTACGTTCTTTTAAAATTCGGTTTACTTCATTAACCAAAAGCGGAAAACCAGGTTCTGTCATTCCATGCCCGTAACCGTCTAATTCATAGAGTTTAGTTTGTGTATGGCCTACCAGTTTCATCATTCTTGCCATATATGCATTTTCTTCATATCGACCCAGCATTTCAAGTTCTCGGTCGCCGGTAATTAATAAAAGAGATGGTGCATCGGCGCGAACGTGATATAAAGGAGCAAAAGTGTCGATTGTAGGCTGTTTTTCAGGAATTCCGTTTTCTCTTCTTATTTCAAAATGCGTAATACATTGCCCGCTAAACGGAATAAGTCCAGCAATTTTATTAGCATCAATTCCTTCTTTTTGAAGATATTTTTTATCCAACCCAATCATCATTCCTAAATATCCTCCGGCAGAATGTCCCGATACAAATATTAAAGAAGGATCACCTCCGTAATTAGCAATATTATTAAAAGCCCATGCTACAGCTGCTGCTGCATCATCAATTGCTCTTTCTGCTTTTGCTTTTGGAGATAATCTGTAGTTTACGCCAATAATAGCATAACCTTTATTTTTTAAAGCTTCCGGAATTTCTTTATTTCCACCGGTTAGCCCGCCGCCATGAAACCAGACAATCGTTGCAAAACCTTTAGCGTTTTTTGGATAATAAATATCCAGAACACATCTTTCGTTGATATAACTGTCTGATTTATTTACTGCTGCGGCATAATATTGAATATTTGATTTTGTTTCATATTCTGTTTTTTGGGCAAATGAATAAATCCCCAAAAATAAAAAGCTAAGTAAAAAAAGTAATTTTTTCATTTTATAATAATTTAATGTCAGAGATTAAATTCCAAATTCCAAAAATCTAAAATCTAAAATCAATAATTTACGTGTATAAAAAAAGTCCAAAAATGTTATACATATTGGACTTGTACTTTTAGAAAAGTTATGTAGATTAAATATCGTCGAAATCAATATCAGTAAAGCTTGATCTTTGTGTTTCTGCTTTATCAGAACCGTATTCTTTTTTAAAATCTTTTTGATGTCTTTCAGAGATTACTTCTTCGCCTTTGTGGTTCAAAACGTATGAAGTCATTTCTTCTAATATTTCGGCAAAAGCACTAAAATCTTCTTTGTATAAATAAATTTTGTGTTTTTTAAAGTGAAAAGAACCATCTTCTTCGGTAAATTTTTTGCTTTCGGTAATCGTGATATAATAATCGTCAGCCTTAGTAGCTCTCACATCAAAGAAATAAGTTCTTCTTCCTGCTCGTAATACTTTAGAAAAAATCTCTTCTTTTTCTAACATGTCATTTTCTCTCATAATACGTTCTATCATTTTTGGAATTAATAGTAATCAAAAATCATAAAAAATTATCGATTACGCAACAATTAAAGTAATTCTTTTTCCGAAAGTTGTTTTAAATATAACGATGCATAATAGCCTTCTTCATTTATTAATTGATTATGAGAGCCTTGTTGGATAATTTTACCATCTTCTAAAATGATGATTTTGTCGGCATTTTTCGCTGAAGAAACCCGATGACTGACAATTATTGTAGTTTTATTTTTACAAAATTCAAATAAATTATGTAGGATAGTTTCCTCTGTTTCAGTGTCAACTGCAGACAAACAATCATCAAAAAGCAAAATTGCCGGATTTTTAATTAAAGCCCTTGCAATAGATACACGCTGCTTTTGTCCGCCCGAAAGTGTAATTCCTCTTTCTCCTAAAATGGTATCGTATTGTTTGTTAAATGCAATGATATTATCGTGAACTACAGCATTTTTGGCAGCTTCTATAACTTCTTCGTTAGTTGCATTTTCATTTCCAAATTTGATATTGTTTTGGATGGTATCCGAAAATAAGAAGGCGTCCTGAGGTACAATTCCGATGCTGTTTCGAAGATCATTTAAGTTTAAAGTGCTGATTTCGTTTCCATCAATTGTGATTCTTCCGTCAGTGACATCATACAAACGGGAAATTAAAGATAAAATGGTTGATTTTCCGGAACCTGTCTTTCCTAAAATTGCCAGCGTTTCGCCATTTTTTACGGTAAAAGAAATGTTTTTTAAAGCTTCGATATTAGTGTCTTCATAAGTGTAACTTACATTTTCGAAAGCAATAGAACCCTGAATTTCTGATGAATTCTGATTCTTATTTTTAATTTCCGGTTCAATTTTCAAAAATTCATTTAAACGTTTTTGAGAAGCTTCGGCTTCCTGAACCATCGAAGAAACCCATCCAAGAGAAGCAACCGGCCAGGTTAACATATTTACGTATAAAATAAATTCAGCAATGGTTCCAATATTCTGAATCGCTCCGTTGATGTACATCATTCCTCCAAAATAAATGACAACCAGATTACTAATTCCAATAAGTGCAATCATCAAAGGTCCAAAAAGCGATTGTACTTTTGCCAGTTCCAGACTTTTACGTTTACTTTCTTCCGAAAGATTTACCATGTTGTTTTGATGCTGATTTTCTAAAGAATATGCTTTTATAACTCGTATTCCTGAGAAAATCTCCTGGGTAAAACTTGAAACTTTTGATAAATACTGCTGAAATGTTGTGCTTCTTTTATTGATTTCTGAACTAAGTTTAAAAATACAATACGATAAAATTGGCAGTGGAAGAATCGTGTACAATGTAAGCAAAGGCGAAACATTATACATATATATAAGTACGATCGCAAAACGGATAAAAGTATTAATTGTATACATTACGGCAGGTCCAACATACATTCGAACTTTTGAAACGTCTTCGCTGATTCGGTTCATTAAATCTCCGGTACGGTTTTGTTTGTAGAAGTTTTGAGAAAGTCTTTCGTATTGCTTAAAAACTTCATTTTTTAAATCAAACTCAATATGGCGCGACATCACAATTAAGGTCTGGCGCATTAAAAAAGTCAGAAATCCTCCAACAATTGCACTTCCCGTGATTAATAGCACGTTATGTATTAAATCCCGCTCATAAAAATCTATTATTATAGAAGATTTTCTATCAGCATCGGATAGTTTTAGAAATTTTTCTATAATATCAAAAGAATGGCTGACAAGCTTTGGAGTGAATAAGAAAAATATTTGTGCGATTATGGTGATTAAAATTCCGAAGGAAAAACTGAATTTATATTTAATGAAATATTTGTTTAAATAGCTTAATTCTTTCATTTTTTTAAGAGATTCTATGTTGACTTGATTTAATTTTATGAAATATTCTTAAATAAAAATATAATAAAATGCAATCTTATCAAAATAAATATTTTGTATAATTGTTATTTTAAAGATAAAAAATTAGCACATGTATATTTTTTGTTTATGTTTGAGTTGTCTTTTTGACAAATTCATAATTTTAAACAACTAAATAATAACGCTATGGATGCAACTTTCGCAACTGGAAAGGAACTTCAAAAAATGGATCCTGTTTTTGGTCAATTATCTTTTGACGATCACGAACAAATTGTATTTTGCAATGACAAAGATACAGGTTTAAAAGCAATTATTGGTATTCATAATTCGGTTATGGGGCCAGCTTTAGGAGGTACTAGAATGTGGAATTACAATACCGAGTGGGAAGCATTAAACGATGTTTTGCGTCTTTCAAGAGGTATGACATTTAAATCTGCTATTACCGGACTTAATATTGGTGGAGGTAAAGCTGTTATTATTGGTGATGCAAAAACGCAGAAAACGCCAGAATTAATGCGTAAATTTGGTGAGTTTGTACATTCCTTAAGCGGAAGATATATTACAGCTGAAGATGTTGGAATGGAAACGAAAGACATGGACACTGTAAGAGATGTTACACCTTATGTTACCGGAATTTCTGAAGAAAGAGGCGGATCTGGAAATCCATCGCCTGTAACTGCTTACGGAGTTTATTTAGGAATGAAAGCCGCTGCTAAAAGTCAGTTTGGTTCTGATGTTCTTGATGGTAAAAAAGTTTTAGTGCAGGGTATTGGTCACGTAGGTGAAACTCTGGTTGAATATTTAACTAAAGAAGGGGCAAAGGTTACAATTACTGATATCAACGAAGAAAAATTATATCAGGTTGCTTCAAAATACAATGCAGCAATTTATACTGGAGAAGATTTATATACTGCAGATGTTGATATCTATGCACCATGTGCAATGGGAGCAACAATTAATGATAATACAGTAGACAAAATTAAAGCTAAAGTTATTGCCGGAGCTGCCAACAATCAATTAGCAGATGAAAATGTTCACGGTGCAAGATTACAGGAAAGAGGAATTTTATACGCTCCGGATTTCCTGATCAATGCTGGTGGAATTATTAATGTTTATGCTGAATTAGCAAACTACGGTAAAGCAGAAATCATGAGTAAAACTGAAAATATCTATAATACAACCTTGGAAATTATAGACTTTGCTGCCAAAAATAATATTACAACTCATAAAGCTGCGCTTACAATTGCTCAAAATCGTATCGATGCGAGAAAAATTGAAAACGCTGCTAAGAAGTAATTTTTTATAGTTTACAAATTTACAGTCTCGGTTTACGGTTTTATCTGTAAACTGAGACTTTTTATTTTTACAAAGACAAAACTGTAAATTGATACTTTTTGTATAATCCCTAATATATTGATGAAAAATGCGAGTGCAGCTGAAAACTGTGACTAAAAACCGCGACTTTTTCACGAATTAATTTTAAAATACGCTTCAAAAGTTTTACTTTTGCAAACTAATTTTAAAATGTTCTTACAAGGTGGTAAATAGAAGACACATACGCGTTAAAGTAATGCAATCCATTTATGCAATGCACCAAAGCGGTTCTGACAATTTGGAAAAAGAAGAGAAATTTCTTTTTTACAGTATAGACAATATTCAGGACTTATATCTTATAATGCTTTCTTCATTGATTGAAATTTGCAAAAAAGAATCAGTATTCTTGCATTTGTCAAGCAAAAAACATCTTGCTACTGCAGCAGAACGTAACCCGAACGAGAAGTTCATCAAAAACAAAATTTTTCAGCTTCTTGCCGAAAGTAATTCCCTTAGTATCGCTTTAGAAAACCGTAAAATTAATAATTGGTCATTAAACGACGATTATATTATTTTGCTTTTAAATGATATTAAAGCTAGTGATATTTATAAAAAATACATGAGCAATAATGTGAACAAATTTGAAGAAGACAAACAATTTATTGTTGATTTGTTTGAAAATGTTATTGTTCCGAATGAAAAATTATACGAGTATCTTGAAGATGATAAATTGACCTGGGTTGATGATATTCCTGTTGTAAATACACATATTATCAAGCAGTTGAAAGCAATAAAAACAGAAGATCCAGATGATTTTAGAGTTCCGAAATTGTATAAGGATATTGAAGATAAAGATTTTGCAAAAGATTTATTCAGAAGAACGGTTTTAAATGAAGCCGTTTTAGCAAAAGAATACGACGATAAAACACCAAACTGGGACAGCGAACGTATTGCCGAGATTGACACAATTATCTTAAAAATGGCAATCTGCGAATTTTTAAAATTCCCTTCAATTCCGGTAAAAGTAACTCTTAACGAATATTTAGAAATTGCAAAAGAGTATTCTACACCAAAAAGTAGTATTTTTATCAATGGAATTTTAGATAACCTTGTTAAAGAACTTGAAGCCAGCAAAAAAATGGTAAAAGTGGGTAGAGGTTTGATGTAAAAATGAATAAAAAATAATTTTTGATTTGTCACTTTGAGCAAAGCCGAAGTGTCAGCCACAAAAGAAAATATTAATATAAATCAAAAACAGAATTTAATTATGGGACAATTAGGTCAATTTGCGCCATTCCTTTTAATGTTTGTAGTAATCTATTTCTTTATGATTAGACCACAACAAAAAAGAGTAAAAAACGAAAAAGAATTTGAAAGCAACCTAAAAGTAGGTGATAAAATAGTTACAAAAAGTGGTTTTCACGGTAAAATTGCTGAATTAGCAGAAACTACAGTTGTTATCGAAACTATGTCAGGAAAATTAAAATTAGAGCGTTCGGCTATTTCTTTAGAATTAAGCTCAGCTTTAAATGCTAAAAAAGCATAAGTTTTTTAAATCACAATATTTAAATCCCAAATTTCAAATGGAGTTTGGGATTTTTTTTGTCATTGCGAGGAACGAAGCAATCTCACTATCATGAGTAATTGATTCGTGATAAACCTCATGAGATTGCTTCGTTCCTCGCAATGACCTGTAGAACAAAAAAAACCTTTGTCAAAGTTTAAAACTTTGACAAAGGTTATCTTATAGTTTGGCTCTTCGACTTCGCTCAGAGGGACAAAGCGTTTGGAATTTGGAATTTTCTACATTGAAATTTATTTATCTGTATTTATCATTCAACCCAACATTCGCTAAAATCATCGGAACCACTTTTTCAATTCTCGAAAGTTTTGTTTTTTCTTGTTTGGCAGTTTCAATATATTCTAAAAACTCATATTGTTTATATGGAGAGAATTTTTCAAAAGCTGATTTCAAATCTGGGTTTTTAGTCATTTCTGCATTCAGAAGTTCTGAAACTATTGCTTCTTTTTTGGAAGGTTTAATGACCTTTCCCTGTTTTTCATTTTCAATCGCTTCAAAGATATATTCTAAAATTTCCTTTTCGTTTATTTCATCTTTAGAAGTAAAACGCCATTGGCGCAAAGATTTTGTCACATCTTCCTGTGCATTAATGAGTTTCTTTTTTTCGTCTTTTAGAAAAACACCATTAAAAAACCAAATAGCAAAATAATCTTTAAAACCTCCAAGACCAATTATATTTTTCTTTTCATAAACATAAACAGGACCGCCCCATTTGGTAGTTTCAGTAAGTTGGGTTTTGTCAATAATGGTTTTGAGGAGAAGTAATTCTTCTTCCCATTGGCTGCTGTATTTCCAAATTCCTTTATTTTCAGAAGTTGATTCCAATTATCTTGTTCTTTTAGGTTTTTCTTTTACATCAAAAATGCCCGGATTAGCTGTTAATTCTGCAATTTTTACAATTACATCTGTAGCTTTTTGAATACTTTCTGCAGGAACATATTCGTATTTTCCATGGAAATTATGTCCTCCGGCAAAAATGTTCGGACAAGGTAATCCCATATATGATAATTGCGAGCCGTCAGTTCCGCCGCGAATTGGTTTTATGATTGGTTTTATGTTTAATTCTCGCATTGCTTTTTCGGCAATATCTACAATATGTTTTACCGGAAGTACTTTTTCCTTCATATTGTAATATTGATCTTTTACTTCAGCAATTACAATATCTTCACCAAATTTATTGATGTATTTTTTGTTGAACTTTTTTGCAATTTTAGTAATTAGTTCTTTTCGTTTCTCAAATTTCTTTTTGTTATGATCACGAATAATCAGCTCAAGAACTGTTTCTTCGATGCTTCCTTTAATATGATGAACATGAAAGAAACCTTCGTAACCTCTTGTTTCCTGAGGCGTTTCGCCTTTTGGAAGTTCGTTTATGAATTCGTGAGCCAGCAGAACAGAATTTATCATTTTTCCTTTTGCATAACCAGGATGAACGCTTTTTCCTTTAAAAGTAATCTTTGCTCCGGCAGCATTAAAATTTTCATATTCTAATTCGCCAATCTGGCTTCCATCCATGGTATAAGCCCATTGAGCACCAAATTTTTCAACATCAAAATGATGTGCACCTCGTCCGATTTCTTCATCCGGAGTAAAACCAATTCTGATTTTTCCGTGTTTAATTTCCGGATGCTGAATTAAATATTCCATTGCCGAAACAATCTCTGTAATTCCGGCTTTATCATCGGCACCAAGCAAAGTTGTTCCGTCTGTTGTGATGATCGTTTGCCCTTTATATAAAAGTAAATCTTTAAAATAATTTGGAGAAAGAATGATGTTTTTTTCAGCATTTAAAACAATATCTTTTCCGTCGTAATTCTCAACGATTTGTGGTTTTACATTTGCTCCGCTAAAGTCCGGAGAAGTATCAAAATGCGAAATAAATCCAATCGTTGGTACTTCATGATTAACATTGCTTGGCAGCGTTGCCATAATGTAGGCTTTGTCGTCTATCGTAACATCCTGCAGGCCAATTTGCTTTAGCTCTTCAACTAATTTATTGGCAAGATTCCATTGTTTTTCTGTACTCGGTGTTGTTGTTGAATTCGGATCTGATTCTGTATCAATTGTTACATAACTGATAAAACGATCTATGATATGTTGCATTTCTTTTTATTTTTAGCAAATATAGACATTTTTTTTAGCAGGCATATTTTGAGATTTGTCTTCAAAAAATAAAAAAAGGATTCTGTTTTGTAGAATCCTTTTTGTGATAATAATTTATATTTTAAATACTTTTTACACATCTAAAACCAAGATGATTAGCGGCAGATCTAACTTCGCCTTTTCCTCTGGTTCCAACCATGTATCTTGTGCAATATTGGTCTGTACATAAAAACGATCCACCGCGGTGTACGCGTTTTATTTGTGTAGGATCGTTAGGATCATTATACGCATCAGGTCCTTGCGGATTTTTGGCTACTTTGCCGTTTTCTGCCAAAGTTTTATAGTAATCAACACTGTACCAATCGTTTGTCCATTCCCAAACATTTCCGGCAACATCATAAAGTCCGTAAGCATTTGGTGCATATTGTTTTACGGGAGCAATTCCTTTAAAACCATCCTCACCGGTGTCACCATCTTTAATTGGAAAATGTCCCTGATAAATATTTGCCTGAAATTTTCCGTTTGGTTTTAAAACATTTCCCCAGGCATAAATTTCTCCGGTTTTTCCGCCTCTTGCTGCAAATTCCCATTCTGCTTCGGTCGGAAGTCTTTTTCCAGCCCATTTTGCGTAAGCAGCGGCATCTTCATAAGTAACATGTACAACGGGATAATTTTCTTTACCTTTTATAGTACTTTGCGGTCCAAGTGGGTGTTTCCAGTCTGCTCCGCCAACATACGACCACCATTGCAAAAAGTTATTTAAGTTTACCGCTGAAGGAGTAGGGGTAAATATTACAGATCCAGTAATTAAATCTTCTTCAGAAGCTGTTGGAAATTCTTCTTTAGTTGGTTTTTGCTCTGCAACAGTAATATATCCGGTCGCTTTTACAAACTTTTCAAATTCTGCATTCGTTACTTCAGTTTCATCCATATAATAGCCATCAACGTATACGCGATGTATAGGAGCGGCATCTTTTGTAACGCCTTTTAGGCTGCATAAACTTTCATCTTCGACATTACTTCCCATAGAGAATTCGCCGCCGGGAATCCAAACCATTCCCTCTGGAGCCTTTCCTGATGGTTTCTTTTTATTTTCGATAGTAGGTTTAAATGCAGATGCTTCTGAGGTATTTGGAATTTCATGACATTCCGCAGCGGTTTCTTTTACTTTTTCTTTGGGCGAAATTAATTTTGTAACACCATAAGTAATTGAAATAATGCAGATCGTAAGTATTGCGAAAATCCAAAAGGTTTTATTTTTCATTGTAATGGTTTTTAGCTGGTATTGGTTGTAATAGTAAGGCAAAAATATAAAAATAAATTTTAATAGTATAGTAATTTTATAGGATTAATAAACTATTCTTTTTCAACCTGAACAACTTCGTATTTATTTTTACCGTCAATTTGCACTGGCTGGTAATAAGTTTCGCCAAATTTCACATATTTTGCATCGCCAATAGTAACTTCTTCGCCGCCTTCGGGTAAATTTTCGACTATAGTTCCGGCTGTTGGTGCAACTACCGTGTATTTTCCACCATCTTTTTCATAGTAAGTACCTCCGTAATAATAATTGTTTACGGTTCCTGTATAAACCGTTTCTGCACCGCTGGGAATATTATTTACAGTTCCTCCAACAGGAGCAGGAACAGCTGTATAACCTCCGTTGGTTGACGTGTACCAAACACCCTGATCGTAATGATATTGCGTACTTTCTACACTAACAACAATTGCTGTAACGGCTAAAGTTGCCACAAAAAATCCCCATGGATGCCAAACTGGTCCCCAATAGAATGGTACATAAGGGCGTGGATAATAGGGGTGATAACAATTATATCTATAACCGCCATATATATAAGGAGGACGTACATAAGGTCTGGGTCCTGGTCTAACAATTGTGTTACGATTATTGCGAACGTGTACACTGTTATTTACGTTAATGTTTACATTGTTTCCGTTTCTATTTATAGTGTTACCGCTAATATTAGTGTTTCTGTTTCCTGTTCTGTTATTTGAATTTCTGTTATTGACCGTATTTCTGTCACCAATTTTAGAATTATTTGACGGTCTTGTAATTTTTGTTCCGGATCCATTTGAGCCAGGTCTTGTTACTTCCGGTCTGTTTGTTGACGGCCTTGTTACGGCAGGACGTGATTGCCTGTTTTGAACGCCTCCACCAGCTCTGTGAATACCGCCTCCGCCGCCCACTCGTCGTTGTGCTAAACTGTCAATAGAAATCAAAAAAAACGATCCGCACAGACATATTACAGCTGTTTTTCTTATTGTTTTGTTTATGTTTTTCATTTTCAAGGTTTTAGTTCAGATAAAGTTATTAAAAAAAGTGTTTGTATTAAAAAAAGAAAGTAAGAATTTTATAATGAAATATCCCATTCTATTCTAAACCTCCATCCGGTTTCAAGCGGAAGTGTTTTGTCCTGAAAACTGAAATAACTAAATTCTGAAGTTAGTTTGTTTTTGTGTCCTTTTAAAGAACCAGTGAAGTCGAAGTCCTTTGTCCTCTTCGACTTCAATCAGGATGACATTACTAAGTGTTATTCAAACTGTTTCAAAATTAAGCAATAAATAATCCGTAGGCAGTTATTGTAACCCTTGAACTTGTTTCATTTTATAACTTGCAACCTTTATTAATTTGTTTTTATAAAAAAGCACCTTTTTAAACTATAATATTTAAATTTGCAGCCAAAATAACAACACACAATTCTTATGTATAAATTGATAATTCGTCCGATACTTTTTTGGTTTGATCCAGAAGAAGTGCATTATTTTACTTTTTCATTTGTAAAATTCATTTCAAAAATTCCGGGAGTTTCATCAATTATAAGATCAATTTTTGAAGTAAAAGATACTCGATTAGAAAGAGAAGTTTTCGGAATTAAATTCAAAAATCCGGTTGGACTTGCAGCAGGATTTGATAAAGATGCGAAGTTGTACAAAGAACTTTCTGATTTTGGTTTTGGTTTTATCGAAATTGGAACCGTAACCCCGGTTGGTCAGGAAGGAAATCCTAAAAAACGTTTATTCCGTTTAAAAGAAGATCAGGCAATTATTAACCGAATGGGATTTAATAATGGTGGCGTTCTCGAAGCTGTTGAACGTTTAAAGAAAAATTCAGGAGTTTTAATTGGCGGAAACATCGGTAAAAATAAAGTAACCGACAATGAAGATGCGGTTAAAGATTATATCATTTGTTTTGATGCACTTTTCGATCACGTAGATTATTTTGTAGTAAATGTAAGTTCACCAAATACACCAAACTTAAGAGCTCTTCAAGACAAAGAACCTTTAACGGCTTTATTGCAGACTTTGCAAGACAGAAATATCGAAAAGCAGAAAACAAGTACTCAAAAAATAAAACCAATTCTTTTAAAAATAGCTCCCGATCTAACAGATGAGCAATTATTAGATATTATTGATATTGTAAAAACAACTCAGATTGCGGGTGTAATTGCAACAAATACTACGATTTCAAGAGACGGATTACAATCTGCAAACCAATCTGAAATGGGAGGATTATCCGGAAAACCATTAACAAAGCGTTCTACAGAAGTTATTCGTTTTCTTTCGGAAAAAAGCAATAAAGCATTCCCAATTATTGGAGTAGGAGGAATTCATTCTGCTGATGATGCCATCGAAAAATTAAACGCTGGAGCAAGTTTAGTACAGTTGTACACTGGATTTATTTACGAAGGTCCGGCTTTGATAAAAGCTATCAATAAAAAAGTTTTAAGGCAGTTGTAAAAGAAGTGCCTGAACAAGTATTCCGGCGAGAATTGCAATTCCAAAACTGATTAATGTTCCAATTAAAACATATTCGGTTAGTTTTCGGTCTTTAGCTTCTTTTAAATCACCAAATCTAAAAATAGATTTAGCAGCCAATAAAAAACCAATCGCTTCAAAATGTCCGGTTAAGATAAATCCGAAAACAAATAAGCGTTCTAAAATACCAATATAATTTCCGGCAGCTATCAGCGAGTTATCCTGATGGCTGTTTTCATTTTCGGGCGCCCAGATCGAAATAATAGTTTTGATGAAAATAGAAGCAGGTTTTGTGAGCAGTAAAATTCCGGTTATTAAAATCCAGAATTCATTATCCTGCCAAAAATAGATTACAGTTTTGTTTTGGTATAAAAGAACAATGCCAATTAAAACCAAAATATGTGTAATTTGGTCCACAACAAACCAAGTACGTTTTGTTTTGTCTTTCTGAAAATTAAGTTTAATTAAATCAATGATTCCGTGTAGAATTGCAATTAAAACCGCATAAGGAATAAAACTGATTTCGCCAGCCAAAATTGCTGCTAAAACTCCGTGAAGCAAAACATGAAAATACAAGTAAATGCTTTTGTGTTTTTTTATTTCTTTATCGGCAACCCACGAATTTGGCTGCCAGATAAAATCGCCTAATAAATGCGCTAAAAACAGTTTTATAAATAAAATCATGGGGCAAGTTGTTTTATATGTGTTCTAAAATAACGATCTAAATTCATAACCAAATCAAACTGGGCACGTTTTTGTCTTCGGCTTACGGCTGCTTGATTAATACCTAATTTTTGTCCTAATTCTTCCTGTGAAAGTGTAGGATTTTCTATGGCTTTTGCAACAAATTCTGCCGACTGTACAAGCCAGGTATCCATAAAAGTTAGAGCCAGCTGAATCATCAAATTTAGTTTTTCATCAAAATCAGAATCTCCCGTTCGCAATGCTAAAGTCACTTTTTGCTTTTTTAAAGTTTCAAACAGTTCTCCGGAATTAATAAAAGCAGTTCCGTTGCTTTCGGATATTTTGTTGGAATTGTGTGTTTTATCTCCAAAACCAATACTCATTCTGGCATCTGATTTTATAGCTCTTAAACGCGCTTTTATTAAAACAGCTGTTATAAAAGCATTTTCAGGATTCTTAACTTCAATTTGAAATTCGTCTCCTCGATAAACTTCCCATTCATTTGGAGTTTCGCCAAGCGGAGCAAGGATTTTTTTTAAATCTTCGACCCAATGCTGCGATTCCTGTTGTCTTGAACCAATTATGTCTCCTGTAATTACACTAGTCATAACTTCAAATATAATTAAAATATTATACAATTTCTATTACAAATATAAGTAATATTTTTTATTATTACATTTTTTGGTAATATTTAAAAATATTACGTTTTTATGTAATATTTTGTTCTATTACGATATTAAGTAATAATTACAGTGGAGTATTGTAGAGACGCATTGCAGTACATCTACCAAAGAGAATTCATACTATTGGAAACACAATGCGTTAGATGCACTGCAGTACATTTCTACAAATTATACGTATTTAAAAAACAGAAAGGCGACTTAATTTTTATTTCTTTAAAAAAGAAACTAACTTAGCTATTACAAAAGAATAAGCTTTGAATAAAGAGATCAAAATTATCGAATGCCCAAGAGATGCCATGCAGGGTATCAAAACTTTTATTCCAACCAAAAATAAAGTTACCTATATACAGGCTTTGCTTCGAGTTGGGTTTGATACAATCGATTTTGGGAGTTTTGTTTCTCCAAAGGCAATTCCGCAAATGCAGGATACGGCTGAGGTTTTGGCACAATTAGATTTATCTCAAACCAGTAGTAAATTACTTTCGATAATTGCTAATACACAGGGCGCAGCATTAGCTTCAGAACATGAAGCCATTCAATATTTAGGATTTCCTTTTTCAATATCTGAAAATTTTCAGATGCGTAATACACATAAAACTATTGCCGAATCGTTAATTACCCTTGAAGAAATTCTTGAAATTGCTGATAAAAAAAATAAAGAAGTCGTAACTTATCTTTCGATGGGATTTGGAAATCCATACGGAGATCCGTGGAATGTTGAAATTGTTGCCGAATGGACAGAAAAACTTGCCGGAATGGGCGTTAAAATTTTATCGCTTTCTGATACCGTTGGAACTTCTACGCCGGAAGTTATTACCTATTTGTTTTCGAATTTGATTCCGAAATATCCAGAAATTGAGTTTGGAGCACATCTGCATACAACTCCTAATACCTGGTTTGAAAAAATTGACGCAGCTTCAAAAGCCGGATGCGTACGTTTTGATGGAGCAATTCAGGGATTTGGAGGCTGCCCAATGGCAACGGATAAATTGACGGGAAATATGCCGACAGAAAAACTGATTTCTTATTTTACAGCAAATAAAAAAATAACGGGACTTAATTCTTTAAGTTTTGAAAGTGCTTATAATGAAGCTTCTAAATTATTTGGGAAGTTTCATTGAAAATAACTGTAAAATAAGTAATATCTTACATAAAAAAGCGTTTTATTTGTAATAATAAAATTAAGATGATGAGAAGCCTCATATATAAAATCTCTATATTACTTTTTTCTTCAGTATTATTTCTCTCTTGTTCGAGTGATTTAGATTTTGATCAAATTAATGATTTTAAAATTGAACCTGTTTTTGTTGCAAATCTAGCTTACTTTAATGTTTCTGCAGATCAAATTGAAGATAATGGAGCAGGGCAGCAGATACCTCCTGATGTTGAAGAATTTGATGTTTTTAAAAAGAAATTCTTCACAGATCATCTGGTTAAAGCCGAACTTAATTTTGAAATTGAAAATACGGTAAACCGAGCTTTCGAAATTGAACTGATATTGATTGATGTAAATAATCAGCCATTAGAAACCATTAGTTTAAATGTACCAAAATATACAGGAGGCTCAAATATTATAAAATATCCTGCTGAGGTTTTTGAAGGAGAACGCTTAAATTTATTAAAAAGAACCATGAAAATTGGTTTTGTTGTAAGAACCGTAACAGGCTCAGGATCCGATGCGCTTACAGGAAATTTAAAGTTTAAATCGGGTGCAACAGCTTATATGAGAATAGAATGAAAAAAGCAATTTTAATTTTGATGTTGACTTTGCAGCTTTCTTCTTTTGCTCAAAATAAACAAATACTGTACAACTTTACGTCAATTCCGCAGTCATCACTTGTAAATCCAGGTGCAGACGTTTCGTATAAATATTATTTTGGAGTTCCGCTTTTGTCCGGAGTTTCTGTAAATATAGGTTCCAGCAGTTTTTCGGCTTATGATTTATTCGCCAATAACGGAGTTGATTTTAACGATAAAGTGCGAAACATTATCAACAAATCATCTTCAAATGACAAAACGCAGGTAAACCAGCAGCTTGAAATTTTTTCCGGTGGTTTTAGAGTTGGAGGAGAAGAAAATCAATCATACATTACCTTTGGAGCTTATCAGGAATTTGATTTTTTAATGTATTTTCCAAAAGATATTGCAATTCTGGCTGTAGACGGAAATCAAAATCATATAGGAAAATCATTCAATTTAGGAGATGTAAATCTTCGTGCCGAAGTGCTTTCAGTTTTTCATGTCGGATTTCACAAAAAGCTTAATAAAAAACTAGTTTTAGGCGGCCGCGCAAAAATTTATTCAAGCGGAGCTAACGCAACTTCGACTAAAAATTCAGGATATATTTATACAGGACAAGGAACAGGAACGAATTTATATACGCAAACAATTGAATCAAATCTGGAACTTAAAACTTCTGGAATTGGAAAATTTACAAAAGATGAATACGAAGGAAGTATTCCCAATGATATCGCCCATAATACTTTTTTAAACGGAAGTTTAGGTTTAGGCTTTGATGCAGGAATTACCTATTATATTAAAGATAATCTGCAATTTACAGCCAGTATACTCGATGTTGGATTTATAAAACATACCAAAGATATTGAAACTTTAACTTATAAAGGAAGTTATAAATACGACGGAGTAAATCCAAAATTTGATGCTGTAAACGAACCAAAAAATATTTTTGATGAGTTTGATGAAGCAATTCCGCGCGATACACTTTATGATAAATATACAACCTGGCGCCCTATAAAATTCAATTCGTCTATTCAATATTCATTTGGAGAATCGAGATATGACGGCGAATGTAATTGTAACGGTTCAGTTGAAAGAAGATATTTAAATGCAGTAGGTGGTCAGTTGTTTATGATGACAATGCCCGAAACCCCATATGTGGCTTTGACCGCTTTTTATAAAAGAAGTATTTTTGAAAAACTGGATGCGAAAGTTACATATACAATCGATCCTTATTCGTATACTAATATTGGTTTAGGAATTTCAGGAACACTCGGAAAATTTAATATTTATGCTTTGGTCGATAATGTTTTTGAGTACAGAGATATAACAAAAGCCAATAGTCTTGCTTTTCAGTTTGGTTTCAACTTCATTTTTCAGGATCCAAAAAAATAATTTTTTAAAGCTCAAATTTTAAATTTCAAATTGCAAAAAGACGACTCTTATATCGTTTTCGATAGGAATTTGGCACTTTATTATTCGCAATTTAATTCGTCAGAACTTTCTTGTAAAGTTAATTTTATGAATAAGTTAGTATTCAAGTTAGCAATTTATTCACTATATTTGCACGCAATTCAACTAGAAATTGCACCATGATAGCACACAACTCCAAGATTATCGGCGAAGGTTTAACTTACGACGATGTATTATTAGTACCTAACTACTCGAATGTGCTTCCTCGCGAAGTGAGTATCAAATCAAGATTTTCAAAAAACATAACTTTAAATGTTCCAATCGTATCTGCTGCTATGGATACAGTAACCGAAAGTGCAATGGCAATCGCTATGGCACAAGAAGGCGGAATTGGAGTTTTACATAAAAACATGACCATCGAGCAGCAAGCGGCGAAGGTTAGAAAAGTGAAGCGTGCAGAAGCCGGAATGATTATCGATCCGGTAACATTACCAGAAACTTCGACTATTGCAGACGCTAAAAACGCCATGAAAGAATTTGGAATTGGCGGTATTCCAATCGTTGACGAAAACAAAATTCTTAAAGGAATCGTTACCAATCGTGACTTACGTTTCGAAAAAAACGGTTCAAGACCAATCGCTGAAGTAATGACAAGTTCAAATCTTGTTACTGTTGCCGAAGGAACTTCACTAGAACAAGCAGAAGTAGTTTTACAAGGTCATAAAATCGAAAAATTACCAGTTGTAAATGCTAAAAATGAATTAGTTGGTTTAATTACGTTTAGAGATATTACAAAACTGACTCAAAAACCAATCGCAAACAAAGATTCATTCGGACGTTTGAGAGTTGCAGCTGCAATTGGTGTTACCGGAGATGCAGTTTTAAGAGCAGAAGCTTTGGTAAATGCAGGCGTAGACGCAATCATTATTGATACAGCACACGGACATACTGAGGGTGTAGTAAATACTTTAAAAGAAGTAAAATCAAAATTCCCTCAAATTGATGTAATTGTTGGAAACATCGCAACTCCGGAAGCTGCTAAATATTTAGTAGAAAATGGTGCAGATGGTGTAAAAGTAGGAATTGGACCTGGTTCGATCTGTACTACACGTATCGTTGCGGGTGTTGGTTTTCCTCAATTCTCAGCAGTTCTTGAAGTTGCAGCTGCAATTAAAGGAACAGGAGTTCCGGTTATTGCCGACGGAGGAATTCGTTATACAGGAGATATTCCTAAAGCAATCGCTGCTGGAGCAGATTGTGTAATGTTAGGGTCATTATTAGCAGGAACAAAAGAATCTCCGGGAGAAACAATCATTTTTGAAGGAAGAAAATTCAAATCATACCGCGGAATGGGATCTGTTGAAGCTATGCAGACAGGATCTAAAGATCGTTATTTTCAGGATGTTGAAGACGACGTTAAAAAATTAGTTCCGGAAGGAATTGTGGGTCGTGTTCCTTATAAAGGTGAATTAAACGAAAGTATGCTTCAGTTTATTGGAGGTCTTCGTGCCGGAATGGGATACTGCGGTTCAAAAGATATTCCAACTTTGCAGGAATCTGGACGTTTCGTTAGAATCACATCAAGTGGAATCACTGAAAGTCACCCACATAACGTAACTATTACAAAAGAGGCTCCAAATTATTCTAGATAATTTTTAGTTTTTCAAATATTAAAAAAGGCATAAGATTTATTTTCTTATGCCTTTTTAGTTTTTAAAGCGAACCAGAAGGCTCAGCTTCTCTTAATTTTTGATTATCTAAAATCTTCTGAATAAAAGGTTTCACTTCTTTTTCAATTTCAGATTCAGATATATTTAAAGCTTTTGGGTCTGATGCCAATTGAAGCCAGGGTTTTGGACCGTCAAAATTATAACTTCCAAAAACTACAACTGGGGTACCTTTTACTTTTACATTTTCTTTGTCTTTCAAAATCCATTCATCGGCAAATGTGTAAAGGAATTTAGCATCTTTTTCTAATAATCTCAAACAAGAATGCGAAGCAGGGTAACCCGGTAATTCATATTGATGAAAACCAACGCCAAGTTTATTTTCAATATTAAAATTCCATTTTAATTCCCATTCGTCATTAAAAGTACTGGTAGTTTTTTCTGCTTTCCAATTGGTAAAAAACAAACCGATTGGTGTAGGATCTTTTTTTCTTCCCATATTAGTTGGTCCGGTGCGAACCAGTTCACCGTTTTCATAAGCGGCAAAAGTCTGAGTTGGATAAGAAAATATAATAATTTTAGATATATCTTCTAAAGCAGAAACATGTAAAGGAAAAGGAAGATAATAAACCAAATCTCCACTAAAATCTGCTGGAATTACAACCGAATCCAGTTTTTTAAGATTCGCTTTATCTGTTCTGTTTATAGCATAAACAATATTCATTTTACTGCTGTCGGCTTCGTTAGTTTTCAGCCATTCTTTAGCATTTGTAAATTGATAAGAAACGGTTGATTCCGGTTTCTTATATTCTATTGTTTTTTTTGGTTTTTTATCTGCTGTATTGTCTGTAAGATTTATGGTGTCACTTTTTTTGCATGAAACCATTAAAACTAACATTACTATTAATAGTGCGTTTGCTGTATAATATAACTTTTTCATAAGGTCGTATTTTTATGAAAATAAAGTTATAAATATGATAGCTGAAAAGGGTTACATAATTTTTTGAATTGTTTGCTGGATTTTCATTTTATAATTTTAATAGAATTGTTTTTAAGATAACAGAAGTCGTGATCAATAAAGGCTTCTGCTATCTCAAAACAAATGCACTCTTATTTTTTCCAGTAGTTATTGGCAGCAGCAATAGTTGCAAATTCAGTTGCTACAGTTTGTCCTACGGCAATAAGCATTGCCGGATCTTCTGCATAAATTGGTCGCAGCCTTTCTCTTATTGCAGCATCAGGCTGAGTGATTTTTATAATTAAACGTGCCATTTTTACAGCAAGCTGACGACCTTCTTCGGGAGTATTGGTAATCAGCGAATCATTCGGAACTAATTGTATTTCATCAGACATAATTTTTGTTTTTTGGTTATTATTTATCCTCTAAAATTAATTAAAATTCTGATTTTATTCAAATTAGTATACTGATAATCAGTGTATTTTGTTTTTAAGAATAATAATTCTAAATTAGATTTTTATGATATGCAATAGTTTGGTTTTAATTTTTAAAATGAATTTTTCACCAAAATATTCATTTTATTTCTACTCAATTAATTTCAAAGTATATTCCATTTGTATGTCTCTATTTTGCATGAAATCTTCAAAAGTCTGTTTAACTTCATGATCCGGAATAATTCCTCTTCCAAAAATCTGATTGGTTTTTTTCGGAACATCTTGCTCAAGATTTACGATAGAAAACTGTGTCTTTATTTTTGTGTTTGGCAATTCGTATTCGATAGGAGTGTGGCCGTTATGTCCAAAATAACCGCCCATTGTTTCTTCTCCAATAACAATTGCATTTGTGTTTCCGGTAACTAAAGACGCAAAAAGAGATCCGGCAGAAGCTATTCGCGGACTTATTAATAAATAGACTTGTCCTTTAAAATTGTTTTTATCTGGCTGTAATAACTGATTAAATTTTTCATCCTGAATATATTTTCCTTTTTCCTGTTTTGGAAACTCTTCTTTCAATTCGTCTTCAAAATCTTTTTTCTCTTCCTGTTTTTTCTGCAGTTCAGTTTCTTCATAAACTAAATATTCAGCAAAAGGAATTTCCTGAAAATTGACATAAGCAAAAGCATTTTCACGATATGGTTTTTGTGCGAGATAAGAAAAAGTAACAATGTCGTTTGGATCGGTACCCCCGCCATTGTTTCTTACATCAACTATTAAGTTCTTTATTTCATTATTTTTAGAAAGATAGTCAAAACAGCTGTCGAGATATTTTTTGTATACAAGGTGTTCTTTGTCTTTTGCATTTCGTCCAATTACAAAAGTATGAACAGAAAGTAAAGCCGTATTTTTTGAAATAATTCTGAATGAATATTTATTTTTTGCTCTGCTGTATTGTAAGCTGTCTAGAGAAAGTGAATGTCTGTTTTTAAAATTCTGTTTTCTAATTTCATTAGAAACTGCTGCAATAGTTTTTTTTAGTTTTTTAGTTTTATTTGGAAGGAAATATTCTATCGTAAATTTATTTTGCGGTCCATATTCCATTTCAAAATATTTAGCAAAAGAACTTCCAATTCCAATTGATTTTCCGGTAATGTTATAACCGTCGGTTGTGTAATATTTCTCAAAGTCTTTTAATAGCTTGTAAGTTTCGATTTTGTTTATACTGAGAATTTGAGAACCCAGCGGAATTTCGCTATTCTGAAAATTAATAACTAATTTATTTTCAATAAGTTTTACAGGATAAGGAAAGAAAACATTTCCTGATGAATATTTTGTTTGAAAATCATCAGGCAGCGTTGTATCATTGTGCAGGCTTCCTTCAAAATCAGTAATTTTTAAAATGATTTTATAGAAATCAAGTAGAGTTTTGGGTTGTTTTATCTGCGAAAATGCCCAGGAATAAATACTGTCTATTTGTGGTTTGGTTCGGTATTTATAAATTCCCGAGTTCGCTTTTTCTCTAATTTCTTTAAAAACAAAAAGATCTTGTTGTAGTTTTTCAACCGATAATTTTTCATTTTGAGAAATTAAAAGCAACGGAAAAAACAAAAAAAATAATAGTATAGATTTGAGCATTTTTAAGTTTTTAGAACCTAAAAATACTCAAAAAACTATATCAAACCTTTAATTTTTGCATGCTGTAGTAACAAAATTGTTTTTGCATCGGTAATCTCGCCAGATTCAATCATGGCATAAGCCTGATCAAAAGTATATTCCAGAACTTCAATATTCTCCTGTTCAGCATCGAGTCCGCCGCCTTCGCTTACTTTCATGCTTTCGTCATATTCTCCAACAAAAAGGTATAAAATTTCAGTTACGGCACCCGGAGACATATACGTTTCTACCACTTTTTGCACTTTTTTTATGCGGTAACCAGTTTCTTCTTCGGTTTCGCGAATAATAGCAGTTTCAGGATTATCTTTGTCTAAAAGTCCGGCGCAGACTTCTATCATCATCCCGGATTTATTTCCGTTTAGGAAAGTCGGAAGACGAAACTGACGCGTTAAAATAACAGTCTTTTTAGCTGAATTATACAATAAGATTCCGGCGCCATTTCCACGGTCATAAACTTCACGAGTATGAACTTCAGTTATTCCGTTTTCTTTTTTATAATCAAAAGTAACTCTGTTCAGGATATACCAATTGTCTGATAGTAATTTAGTTTCTTTAATTTGAACTTCTGGATTTTTCATAAGGAAAAAATTTGCATAAAAAAACGCTCTGATTATCAGAGCGTTTAAGTGTATTATTTTGTTATTGTCTGCTTTCTGTCTGGCCCAACCGATACAATTTTGATTGGCACTTCGATTTCTTTCTCAATAAACTCAATATATTCTTTTAGCTCAATTGGCAATTCATCATAAGTTGTCAAGCCAGTTAAATCTTGTTTCCATCCTTTAAATTCTTTGTAAACCGGAGTAACATTTTCTGGTTCAATGTTGTATGGAAAGTGAGAAATATTTTGCCCTTTGTAGTTGTACTCAGTACAAACTTTTAAAGTTTCAAATCCAGAAAGAACATCACCTTTCATCATCATTAACTGCGTAACTCCATTTACCTGAACAGCATATTTTAAAGCTACAAGGTCTAACCATCCGCAACGTCTTTGTCTTCCTGTTACAGATCCAAATTCGTTTCCAACTCTTGCCATTGTAGCACCAACTTCGTCAAAAAGTTCAGTTGGGAAAGGTCCGCTTCCTACACGGGTAACATAAGCTTTAAAAATTCCGTAAACTTCTTTGATTTTGTTAGGCGCAATTCCTAAACCAGTACAAGCTCCGGCAGCAGTTGTGTTTGATGAAGTTACAAAAGGATAAGTTCCGAAATCAACATCTAATAATGATCCCTGAGCTCCTTCGCAAAGAATTGATTTTCCTGCTTTTTGAGCCTGGTGCATGTATTCTTCACTATCAATAAAATCTAATTTTTTTAATTCTTCGATAGCTTCGAAAAATTCTTTTTCAAGTTCTGCTAAATTATATTGAATGTTAACATCATAAAAAGCGATCATTGCTTCGTGTTTATCAGCCAAAGCTCTGTAACGATCTTTAAAATCTTCTAATTCAATATCACCCACACGTAAACCGTTTCTACCCGTTTTGTCCATATAAGTTGGTCCAATTCCTTTAAGAGTAGAACCAATTTTAGCTTTTCCTTTTGATGCTTCAGATGCAGCATCAAGTAAACGGTGAGTTGGTAAAATTAAGTGTGCTTTTCTAGAAATGATTAGTTTACTTTTAATGTCAAGGTTGAATTTTTCTAAACCTTCGATTTCTTTTTGGAAAACTACCGGATCAATCACAACTCCATTCCCGATAATATTTACTGAATTTTTATGGAAAATTCCAGAAGGAATAGTTCTAAGTACGTGCTTAATTCCGTCAAATTCTAATGTATGTCCTGCATTTGGTCCTCCCTGAAAACGTGCAATAATATCATAATTTGAGGTAAGAACGTCAACAATTTTTCCTTTACCTTCATCTCCCCATTGTAATCCTAGTAATAAATCTACGGTCATTCTGTTTTAATTTGCGTTAGGACAATCGAGGCTGCCCTACTGATTATGTAGTTAATTTTCTTTTTTTTTTAATTTTTTGAAAAAGTCTTTTTTAGACTATGAGTTCTGCTTTTTGTTTCCGTAGAAATAAAGCGAATGATTTGTAATTTCAATATCAAATATCTCTTCGATAGTTTTTTTGATGGTTTGAATTCTTGGATCGCAAAATTCAATTACTTCACCCGAATCAGTCATAATGATGTGATCGTGCTGTTTATCAAAATATGATTTTTCGTAGTAAGCCTGATTTTGTCCAAATTGATGTTTTCTAACCAAAGCGCAGTCTAACAATAACTCGATCGTGTTGTAAAGCGTAGCCCTGCTCACACGGTAGTTTTTGTTTTTCATTTTGATGTATAGGTTTTCTATATCAAAATGCTCCTCGCTATCGTAAATTTCCTGAAGTATAGCATAACGCTCAGGAGTTTTGCGATGCCCTTTTTGTTCAAGATACATTGTAAAAACATTTTTTACAATTTCTTGATTCTTAGTGTTGTCAGTTGAAATAAGTGTCATATCCGGCAAAGATAATTTTTTATTTTTAATGAATAAAAGTTTCGGGTTTAAAGTTTAGTTACAAAATTCTTATAGTTTCCCTAAAAAGTTAGGTTCTGTACTCTCTCGTAACCTTATCAACACCGTCAATTTTTTTAATGGCATTGATCATTTTCTTTAAAATAGTGTTGTTTTGAACAATAACGGCAATCTGTCCGTGAAAAATTCCCGCATCTGTACTCAATGAAATACTTTGAATATTAACGCTCATATTATTCGAAATTACACGGGTCAACTGATTGGTAAGTCCTAAAACGTCCATTCCGGTAATATTAATAATGGCTTTAAATTCTTCCTGAGAAGAATCAATCCATTTGGCGCTCATGATTCTGTATGCGTAATTTGACTGCATTCCAATAGCGTTTGGACAGTCTTTTTTATGAACTTTTATTCCTTCGTTGATAGTTACAAAACCAAACACATCATCGCCCGGAATTGGATTACAGCATTGCGAAAGTTTATAATCGAGCTTGTCATGTTCAGTACCAAAAACCAGCATGTCGTAATTACTACTAATGACTGGTTTGTGAATGTCCTCGGCAGCGGTTGTATCTTTGTTTCTTTTAATTTTATTTTTAAAGAAATTGATAAACGTATTTCCTTTTTGAGCTGCGTAATCCTTTAACTGCTGATTTTCAATCGCACCAATTCCAACTCTGTAAAATAAATCTAAACTGGTTTTTAGTTTGAAAAAGTTAACTAATTCGTTTGTAACTTGTTCGTTAAGTGTAATTTTTAAATGTTTAAGTTTTCGGGTAAGTAATTCTTTCCCTTCCTCGCCAATTTTTTTGGTGTTCTCGTTAAGAACATTTTTAATTTTATTTTTAGCTCTTGAAGTCGTTACATATTCCAGCCAGTTTACCGTAGGTTTTTGGTTTGCTGATGTAATGACTTCAACCTGGTCACCGCTTTTTAATTCGTGATTTAAAGGAACAAGACGCCCATTGACACGGGTTCCTCTGGTTTTAATTCCAATTTCAGAGTGAATACTGAAAGCAAAATCCAGTGATGTTGCACCTTTTGGAAGTGATTTGATTTCACCTTTTGGCGTAAACACAAAGATTTCTTTTGAATATAAATTCATTTTGAAATCTTCAACAAAATCTACGGCATTGGTTTCCGGGTTTTCCAGCGCTTCACGAAGAAGGTTCAGCCATGTATCAAGACCACTTTCTTCACTTGCTCCATTTTTATATTTGTAATGTGCTGCGTAACCTTTTTCTGCAATTTCATCCATACGTTCGCTTCGAACCTGAACTTCGACCCAACGTCCTTTTGGACCCATTACTGTTATGTGAAGTGCTTCATAACCAGTAGATTTTGGAGATGAAATCCAGTCACGCAAACGGCTGGGACTCGGTCTGTAATGATCGGTTACGATAGAATATATTTTCCAGGCGATGAATTTTTCATCATGCGGATCTGATTTATAAACAATTCTAAGCGCGAATTTATCATAGACTTCGTCGAAAGTTACGTTTTGTGCACGCATTTTACGACGAATTGAATAAATTGATTTTGGACGCCCTTTTATAATATAATCTATATTTTCAGCATCAAGGGATTTCTTTAAAACATCCGAAATGTCTTTTATGTAAGCATCCTGTTCTTCTTTTGTTTCTCTAATTTTGCTTACAATATCATCATAAACAGCTGGTTCAGTATATTTTAAACCTAAATCTTCAAGTTTAGTTTTGATATTATAAAGTCCCAAACGATGGGCTAGAGGAGCGTAGATATAAAGTGTTTCAGATGCGATTTTAGTCTGTTTGTATTCCGCCATCGAATCCATTGTCTGCATATTGTGAAGACGATCGGCAAGTTTTATCAAAATTACGCGTACATCATCGTTGAGGGTTAGAATCATTTTTCTGAAATTCTCTGCCTGCATCGATGCATTTAAATCTTTTTGAACTAATGAAATTTTAGTTAAACCTTCGACTAATTGAGCTACTTTTGGATTGAACAAACGCTCAATATCTTCTACCGTAATAGGAGTATCTTCGACAACATCGTGAAGTAAAGCCGCGGCGATAGAGGTCGCACCCAGACCAATTTCTGAGGCAACAATTTTTGCAACTGCAATAGGATGAAAGATATACGCCTCGCCAGATTTACGTCTTTGTTCTTTGTGAGCATCAACGGCAACATCAAAAGCTTTCCGAATTAATTTTTTATCGGCTGGAGTTAAAGTCTGGTAACTAATTCGTAATAATTCCTTGTATTCGTGCGCAATTGCTTTGTTTTCTTTTTCTATATCTATTTCTGTCATAACGGCATATTCAAGTACTAAAAATAAGAATAAGTTCGAACATACACAAGGTTTTACTATTGTAGATTTTAGATTTTAAATTGTAGATTTTTGAAGGTATAATTTTAGATTTTTTCCTTGTATAAAAAGGCTTCGACTTCGCTCAGCCTGACAAAAAAGATCATTGAAAATAAATTCCAATTTTTTAAATCCCAAATTCCAAAAAAGAGCGCAGCGATTTACAGAAAATCTAAAATCTGCACTCAAAAATCTGCACTCAAAAATCAAAACCCTCTCTGTCTTTTTGCTTCAAAAATTAAAATAGCTGCAGCGACCGAAACATTCATACTGTCAATTTCTCCCTGCATTGGGATAATGATGTTTTGTGTTGCTTCATCACGCCATTTCTGCGTTAATCCTGTAGCTTCTGTACCCACTACTAAAGCAGTTGGAGTTGTGAAATTTTGTGTATGATATGAAGTTGAATTTTGTAAAGTAGCGCTGTAGAAACTAATCTTTTTTTCTTTTAAAAAAGCAATAATTTCTTCAGATGTTCCGGTTGCGATTTGATTGGTAAATAAGCAGCCAACACTGGAACGCACAATATTCGGATTGTATAAATCGCTTTTTGGATCTGCAATTAAAACTGCATCGAGATTTGCAGCATCGGCAGTGCGTAAAACGGCACCAATGTTTCCTGGTTTTTCAAGAGATTCGGCCACTAAAATTAAGGGATTTTCAGATAATTTTAAATCAGATAATTTAAGAGATTTGGTTTTGGCTACAGCCAAAATGCCTTCTGTAGTGTCGCGATATGCGAGTTTTTGATAAACTTCTTTGTTAATTTCGATTAGCTGAACTGATGAAGAAACAAGGTTTTTTATCTGATTTTCAGTAACTAATTCCGGTAAAAATAAAACGGTTTCAATTTCGTAACCTCCTTTTACAGCTAAAGAGATTTCGCGTTGTCCTTCAATTAAAAATGTTCCGGTTTGTTTTCTTGCTTTTGCTTTTTCCTGCAGTAAAACAAGTGATTTTATAAACGGATTTTGAACTGAAGTTATTTGTTTCATTTTTTTTTAGCTACTAAGATTCTAAGGCGCTAAGGTACTGAGATTTTTTCTTCCTGCAAGGTTTTTAAAACCTTGTGGGTTTAGCTGTAAAATTTTTTCGCCACGAATTCTCGAATTTTAGATTGATTTCAAAATTAAATAATTCGTGAGTTCGTGGCAAAAAAAACTATTTCTCAAAAACTTCTTTTACTTCATTTTTAACAGGATGATCTGTTGTGAAATTGTAACCCATAATTTTTGCAATAGTCTGGGCAAATTGTTTTTGATAAATTTGAGAATCTGTTTTGATTTCGCCTTTTGAAGCTATTTCAGGTCCCATTACGGCAAACCAAATTTGCGACGCACCGGCAATATCAGCTCCGTGATCTGTCCATTGCGATTTTACTTTGTCGCCGCGGCCGTGATCTACAGTAATAAATAAAGTAGTTTTGTTTTTATATTGAGGATCATTTTGTACAAAATCCCAGATTTCTTTAATCCATTTATCAACCTGATTTACGGCGTCAAGATAGGATCTGTAATGGCCATGATGTGCCCATTCGTCGGTTTCTCCGTAAGAAATATATAATACTTTTGGTTTCTTGGTTTTAAGTTCGTCTAATGCTTCATAATGGGTAAAAACATCCAGACATTCATCTTCATAAAAAGGCTTAAATGAATTATTACGCATTTCATTTAGAAGCTTTTGAGTCATTGTAGGTTTGTTTCCGCCCACATTGTCAAAAGCAGAAATTACCGGAAAACCGCTTCTTTCTTCATTTAAAATTCTATCGAAAGCGTCCCATGCACCAAAGGCCGCAACTTTACCTTTTAGTTTTGGCTGCTTATTCAGAAATTCTAAAACATTTATGTTTGGATTAGGTTTATAACCATTAGAATTTATCTGAACATCAACATTTCCGGTCATGATTTCACTATATCCCGGATAACTAAACCAATATGGATTTGCAACATCTACTTTGTTTCCAAGATCTCGATTGCCATAAATTTGTCCTTTTGAAACAATTTCAGACCACAAAAAAGGCATGAGTTTTTTACGTGATGAACCAAAATCTTCGCCTGAATATTTTTTATAAATATATGTACTGTCTCCCTGATTGAATTTTTTATCGTTGGCAATTGCTGTGTCTAATCCTTTAAAAACTTCCTGCCATCTAAAACCATCTGTAGTAATGATAATGATGTTTTCTGTTTTTTGTGCAGAAGAAAATAAGCTGGTTAAAATGAATAAAATAAGAAGTAATTTTTTCATTTTTTAAAGATTTTGAAGTTATTTGATATTCAAAACTAATCAATAATTTAAATGAACTTATTTTCTATTTTTAAATATAACCATTACTTAACAAGCAATAAAAACTACAAAATCCCTCTCGCTTTAATCTCCAAATACTTATTAATAGCATCTAAAGTCAAATTCTCAGGCTGAGTTAAAACCGAATGGATTCCGTATTTTTTAAGTTCGTTTGCAATAAGACGTTTTTCAAACATGAATTTTTCGGCAATTACTTTATCGTAAACTTCCTGAATAGTGTCGGTTTTTTTATTGATGATTGCATTTAATTCTGTGTTTTGGAAAAAGACAACAACAAGTAAATGACTTTTAGCAATTCCTTTTAAATAAGGAAGCTGACGATTTAAACCGTCCATTGTTTCAAAATTGGTATACAGAATAATTAAACTTCTCTGATTGATATTTTTTTTGATGTCAACATATAATCGGCTGTAATCGCTTTCGAAAAAGTCTGTTTTGATGTTGTATAAAGTTTCAAGAATTTTTTGCATTTGTGAACCTCTTCTTTCTGCAAAAACTCTGTTTTCTACTTTTTTAGAAAAAGCAAAAATTCCGGCTTTATCTTGTTTTTTCAGAATTACATTTGCTAAAACCAAGGTCGAATTTATCGCATAATCTAATAGACTTAAACCGTCAAAAGGCATTTGCATTACACGGCCTTTATCGATTGCTAAATAAACAGACTGCGATTTTTCGTCCTGAAACTGATTTACCATCAACGCATTTTTTTTTGCTGTGGCTTTCCAGTTTAAAGTTCTAAGATCGTCGCCCTGAACATATTCTTTAATTTGTTCAAATTCCATGGTATGACCAATTCGGCGGATTTTCTTAATTCCGTATTGGTATAAATTGTTAGAAAAAGCCAGTAAATCGTATTTTCTTAATTGAATATACGACGGATAAGTCGGTACCATTTGATCTTTTGCAAAAGAAAATCTTCTCGAAATTAATCGTAATGGAGAAGAAACATACACATTTAAATAACCAAAATGGTATTCGCCGCGTTCTGTTGGGCGAAGTTCATATCCAAATTCTTTTTCTTCAGATGCTTTTAATTTTTTTACAAGTTTAAAATCGCGAATCTGAAATTGAAACGGAATTTCATCAATTATCTTTACCAAAATTGGAAAAGTATAATGGTTTTTTATTTGGATATTTATCGCATTTAAATCTCCGTTTGAAAGCTTTTCGGGTGCAATTCTTTCGGCTTCAATTCCTGTTCTGGCAAGGTATAAAAGTAAAATATCCAACCCTAAAAAAGTGAATAAAACCAATACAATAAACCAAACTGCATTGTACAAATTCGGAAAAATAAAAGCACAGATAAATAATGCTATAATGCCCAAAAGCACATAGAAGAAAAAGTTGTTGAGGTAAAGGCTTTTTATGAATTTCACTGTTTTTTATAGTTTCAGGTTTCAAGTTTCAAGTTTCAGGTTTCAGGTTTCAGGTTTCAGGTTAACTTATAACCCAAAAATCATAACTCATAACTTTTTTATTATCTAGGAATCTCTACAGTTTCGATAATTTGTTTAATAATTTCAGAACTTGTAATTCCTTCCATTTCTCGCTCTGGAGTTACAATAACACGGTGTTGTAAAACCGGAATTGCGGCTTCTTTAATATCTTCAGGCGTAACAAAATCGCGTCCGCGGATTGCTGCAAAGCCTTTTGCTGCATTCAAAATAGCAATCGAAGCACGAGGCGAAGCTCCTAAATACAAAAATGCGTTTTCGCGCGTGTTTACAACAATTCGGGCAATGTATTCTAATAAGTTTTGTTCAACTCTAATTTGTTTTACAAGAGCCTGATATTGATTTATTTCTGCAGAAGAAAGAAGTGTTTGAATGGCTTCTAATTTTCCATGATCCTGCAATAAATGTTCTCTCTGAATAATCAGGATTTCTTCGTTTAATTTTGGATAATCAATTGTGATTTTGAATAAAAAACGGTCTAATTGTGCTTCCGGCAAACGGTAAGTTCCTTCCTGCTCAATTGGATTTTGCGTTGCAATTACAAGAAAAGGGGTTTCTAATTTATATCCAGAACCATCAATCGTAATCTGGCGTTCTTCCATAACTTCAAAAAGTGCAGCCTGTGTTTTTGCTGGCGCACGGTTTATCTCATCAATTAAAATTAAATTAGAAAAGATTGGACCTTTTTTAAATTCAAATTCTGAACTTTTTAGGTTGAAAACAGATGTTCCTAAAATATCAGAAGGCATTAAATCTGGTGTAAACTGAATTCTGCTAAAGCCAATATTTAATGTTTTTGCCAGTAATTTTGCCGTAATAGTTTTGGCAACTCCGGGAACACCTTCCAGTAAAACGTGTCCGTTTGATAAAATGGCAACCAAAAGCTGATCGACCATTTTATGCTGCCCTACAATTACAGTTTCGATTTCTTTTTTAATCGCATTTACGTGATCTAAAAGCGGTGTCAAATTTATTCTGGTTTCAAAATTCACATTTTCGTTTGTGATTTCTGTTTCTGGTGTATTAATATCGTCCATGTTTGGTATATTTTATCTGATTGAGTTTTATTTTTTTAGTGTAAAATTTTTTCTATTGCATTATTAATTCGAATTAAATCCTCTTCGATACTATCGTGGTAACTGTTTCTGTGTTCATTAATTAAGAATATCAATTCCTGAATATCTTTTTCATTTTTTCCTGTTTTGTGATGCAGTTTGGTCACAAAAACATCATCCAGTTTTGTGGTATCGATTAAATATTCGGTTCTAATTTTCTCTAGGAAATAAATGATTTTTTTATCAATTATGTTGGTATGATCGCCTTCCTGATAATACAAATTTCCGATTGTTTTGGTAAAATCGACTGTTAAATTAGGTAATGGCTCTAAAATTGGAACTATTCGCTGCTTTCTTTTAGCATTAAAAATCATAAAAATAAGCATTCCGATGATAAATAAATACCATGCCCATTTTAATGCCGGCTGGCTCATGATATAGCGAAGCGGTGATCTCGAAACATTTTCATCTGTCTCCAATTTAGTATACCAAAAAATATCTCCTTTTGGAATATATGAAAGTACATTTTCGGCATATTCGTAACGGTCTTTTTTCAGCATATTATAATTCGTAAAAGCCACAGGATGTATGTGCAGAAAGAAATTTCCGTTTTTGTAAGGTACTTTTATAAAATTAACGTTTTTCTTCTTTTTTGGATTTCCGTGATATCCTAAAACTGTTGTGTTTAATGTATCAAATTTTGTAAAATAATCTACAATTTCACTTGTCGATTTATAGGCTTTTTTGCTCAGGTTTTTATTTGCCATCCAGACATAAGAGCTGTCCATTGGATGAAAATTTGATGTGTATGCTATTTTTAAGCTGTCTAATAAAGGCTGTGGAAAATTGACCATACTCAGGAAAGCATTATTTCCGTGTGAAACGAAGTACATAATTTCTTTCATCGACTGATCGTCAATATTATTCTGTGCAGAAACATTCACAAAAGTTCCTTTCACAGTGTAAGTTTCTACCAATGAATCTTCATCGTATTTTGAATCTAAGAACTCATAAGGTGTTACATTCGAGATTCTTTGAATTTTTTGTTTCTTAAAAATACCGCCAATTTCTTTATCAAAAACATATAACCCAAAAGGTATTTTGTCGTTGACAGAATAAGTTGGGCGCCAATCAATTGGTTTTGGTTTATTATAATCTGAAACTAGAATTAAGATAAAAATAAGAACCAGAACAGAAATGTATATTTTAATACTTTTACTCATTAACTAAAGGTTTTTATTGCATTCTTAAATCTGTTTTGTGCTTTGTTGAAAGTGATTTCATCAATTTCAAATTCACCATACCAAATGTAATTATACAGATATGATAAATAAGTAAATTCGTCTCTGTGTTTTGGATTTTGAAGTTCGTATAAATAATCAGAATTTGTTTTTTCGATATCCCATTCGATATAATTATTCTGAGCCATTATTTTTAACAGCCAAAGATAATAGTAACGAATCGCCGCTCGTTTTTCTCCGGCTTCAAGACTTTCTTTTATTACTTTTTCAAAATCCAGGAGATGGATGTTTTTTTCAATATCAGAATAATAGACTGTTCTTTTTTGTGAGTTTTTGCCAAAAATCCATTGTCCTTCTTTGTTAATTATTGCCTTAACAATTAAGTAAATCAATAAAATAATACCTAAAACGGCAATGATTCTAATTAAGATAGAAACAAAGTTTAAAGAAGCCTCGGTTGAACTCATTGAAAACAAACCTCTAAAAATACTTGCCAGCCAGTCTTTAAAACGTTCCCAAAGTCCTTTTTCAGGCGCTTTGTATTCGTAAACAAACTCAGAACCGGTATATTTCTTTTTGTAATTTTTTGAAAAAGTTTTTGCTTTAATTGTGTCCGAATCAATATGAATATCTTTTTCGGTATATTTTACAGAAGCTATTTTCGGAGGATCTTCTGTAATCAGAGAATCCTGCGCATTCGAAATTGTGCAGAAAAGGAAAAAAGATAAAATAAATAAAATTTTATTCATTACTGGTTTAATTAATTCTGTTTGGCTGGTAATTTATGTACTTTTTTGTAAACAATTGAAGGATAAACCAAGTAATAAAATGAAATTATTCCTAAAGTAAATAATATTATAAAACTGCTTAACCAAATTGGCATATCAATCGAATATCGGGTAATAAAACCCTCAAGAAATCCGGCACCGATTGTAAAAGGAAAAGTACTCAGGAATATTTTAAAACTGTTTTTAAAACCAATTTTAAAAGAATTCATTCTCGAAAATGTCTTTGGAAACAAAATAGAAGCACCCAGAATAAATCCTGCCGCCGATTCGATTACAATGCCAAAAATTTCCATTGCACCATGAATCCAGATACCGCGTACACTTTCCCAGAATACATTTTGTTCGTAAAAAAAATATTGGAAAGATCCCAGCATTAAAGAGTTTTGAAGAAATACATAAAAAGTTCCAACTCCCGCAAAAATCCCGTACATATAACATCTTGCGCCTACGTAAAGATTGTTCATCGTAATGCCAATAAAACTTCCCCAGTTTGATCCAGATTGGTAAACGGCTACCGGATTTCCTTTTTTAATGTTTTCCAAAGTCATATTTACATAATCGTCGCCCAAAATCAATCGCACAAAATTTTGATCATAACGTGCTGAAACTACACCCATTGCAACAGTGGCAAAAAAGAGTATAAAAGCATACATAAGATATCTTTTGTATTCAAACAGCAAAAGCGGAACTTCGATTTTAAAAAACTCAACAATTCTGTTTTTTTCCGTTCGTTTCGTTTTATAGATTTTTTGATAAATCTGCGAAGCCAAATGATTTAAATAGACAACTGTCTTACTTTTAGGGTAATAAGTTTGCGCATAAGAAAGGTCATTCATTAATTGAATGTACAAATTTGCTAATTCGTCAGGATTTTTCTTAGCTTTACCAAAAATAGCTAGCTCAAATTCCAGCCATTTTTCTTTATTTTGTTTTATAAATGCAATTTCTCTCATTGAGGGCTAAAATATAAAATATGTCAGAATTATCTATTAACACAACACAAAATGTTAAAATAAATTTTATTGCTGCTTCTGTGGGCGAGCGATTAGGAGCTTATTTGATAGATGCTGGTATTAAAATCGCGTATATTTTTCTCATTATTTGGGTGTTTTTTTCATGGCTGAACATAGAGAGATGGATGGATGGTTTAGATACATGGTCAAGAGGCGCAATTTTTTTAATATTATTTTTTCCGCTAATTATTTACTCGATAACTTTAGAAAGCATTTTTGAAGGACAGTCATTCGGAAAAAAAATAGTCAAAATAAAAGTGGTAAAAATTGATGGTTATCAGGCTGGTTTTGGTGATTATTTAATTCGATGGTTTTTTAGAATAATTGATTTCAGTATTTTCAACGGTCTTGTAGCTTTAATTTCGGTTTCGTCCAGCAAAAAATCACAGCGATTAGGCGATATGGCCGCCGGAACAGCCGTTATTACGTTAAAAAATAAAATCAACATTAGTCATACAATTCTTGAAGATATTGGCGAAGCTTATGTGCCAACTTATCCTTTGGTAATTAAATTATCAGATAATGATATGAGAATTATTAAAGAGACATATCAAAATGCTTTGGCAAAAAATGACCATGAAATTATTTATAAACTGGTTGCCAAAATCGAAAGCGTAATCGGAATTAAAAATCAATCCGGAAATAACAGTGATTTTATTAGAGTAATCTTAAAAGATTACAATTTTTACACACAACACATGTAAATTTTCTTAGAACTAAATTAAACCTTTGCAAATTAGAATCTTATTTGCTTAGAACCTTAAAAAAATGTTTCACTTATTAGATATTATCGGAACGATGGCATTTGCAATGTCAGGCGCATTAACAGCAATGCATAAAAGACTCGATCCGTTTGGAGTTTTTATCATTGCCTTTGTAACCGCTGTTGGCGGCGGAACGCTTCGCGACGTTTTAATTGGAAGAACTCCGGTTGGCTGGATGATGAATCTTCAATATGTTTATGTTATTATTTTAGGTTTTTTTCTGGCAATTATTTTCAGGAAAAAGTTTGATAAATTGAGAACTTCTCTCTTTTTGTTTGATACAATTGGTTTAGGCGTTTTTACTTTAATAGGTCTCGAAAAAGGAATTACAACGGGTTTACATCCCGTAATTTGTGTTGCATTAGGTACGATGACAGCTTGTTTTGGCGGAGTAATCAGAGACATTTTGTGTAACGAAATCCCAACTGTTTTTAGAAAAGAGATTTATGCTACAATCTGTATTTTTGGAGGAATTGTGTTCTTCGGACTTCGAAAATTAAATTTAGAAGATGATGTTTTGTATCTTGTAACCTCTGTAGTAATAATTTCTATTCGCTTATTGGCCGTAAAATACAAATGGTATCTGCGTGCTTTCGAGCATAAATAATATGAAATACACCGTAAAAAAATACGATCAAAATGACTATCAAATTTGGAATGATTTTATCAGTCAGGCCAAAAATGCAACATTTTTGTTTCATCGTGATTTTATGGAATATCATAAAGATCGTTTTGAAGATTTTTCGCTTTTAATTTTTGAAGAAGAAAAATTACGAGCTGTTCTTCCTGCAAATAAAAAAGGAAACGAAATTCACTCGCATCAGGGACTTACTTATGGAGGTTTGGTTTACCTTTCAAAATTAAATGCTGAAAAAGTTGAAGCCATTTTAGATTCTGTTTTATATTTTTTAAAAGAAAATAAAATAGAAACTTTTTATTACAAACCTATTCCGGATTTTTATTTCCCGAAAGGAAACCGGGAAATGGATTTTTTCCTTTTTAAAAGAAATGCCATTTCAGAACGAAAAGAAATGAATCTGGCTGTTAATTTACAATCGCCTCTTCAAATTTCTAAAAGTAAATTAAAACATTTCAGAAGAATTGAAAATCTCGATTTGGATGTTGTTGAAGAACAAGATTTTAAACCATTTTGGAACGAGATTTTAGAACCAAGATTGTTGGAAAAATTCAATGCAAAACCAGTTCATACCAAAGAAGAAATAACACTTTTAAAGCAAAATTTCCCTCAAAATATCAAACAATTTTCAGTTTACAAAAATGAAGAAATTATTGCCGGAATTACCATTTTTGAAACAGAAAATGTAGTAAAATCACAATATGGCGCAACTTCAAAAATTGGTGAAGAATTCAGGGCGCTCGATTTTTTATTCATTAATCTGATTCACAAATACAAACGAAAAGGAAAACAATTTTTTGATATGGGAATTGTAAATGAAGAAAACGAATCAGGTTATAGTTCAGGACTTTTGAAACAAAAAGAAGAACTTGGCTGCGCTGTTTACAATCAGGATTTTTATAAAATTGCTATAAAATGATATCATTTCTGGACCTAAAAAAGATAAACGAACCGTATGAAACTGCTTTTCAGGAAAAACTGAAATCAGTTTTAGAAAGCGGCTGGTACATTTTAGGAAAAGAAACAGAAATATTTGAAAAGGCTTTCGCCGAATACTGCCAAACCAAATACTGCATAGGAGTTGGAAATGGTTTCGATGCTTTAGTATTGATTTTTAAAGGTTATATACAATTAGGAAAACTCAAAAAAGGCGACGAAATAATTGTTCCCGCAAATACCTACATTGCCAGTATTTTAGCCATTTTGCAGGCAGATTTAGTTCCTGTTTTAGTTGAACCAAAATTAGAAACCTACAACATAAATCCCGATTTAATTCAGGAAAAAATAACCTCAAAAACAAAGGCAATTTTAGCCGTTCATTTGTACGGACAATTGGCTGAAATGGATAAAATAAATGAAATTGCAATAGAAAATAATCTAATTGTAGTTGAAGATTGTGCACAATCTCATGGAGTTTTAAAATTCCAAAATTTTAAAAACCAAATTCCAATTAATACACATGTCACTCTGAGCGAAGTCGAAGAGCTACAAAGTGCTTGTGCATTTAGTTTTTATCCGGGAAGCAATCTTGGTTGTTTAGGCGATGGCGGAGCAATAACAACAAACGATTCTGAGTTGGCAAAAGTGCTTTTTTCACTTCGAAATTATGGTTCAGAGAAAAAATATTATAACGATTTTGTTGGTGTGAATTCAAGATTAGATGAATTGCAGGCCGCATTTTTAAATTTGAAATTACCCAATTTAGATACAGACAATACCAAACGAAAAGCAATTGCCAAACGATATTTATCTGAAATTAAAAACAATAAAATAATACTACCATTTTGGGATTATTCAGATAATCATGTTTTTCATTTATTTGTTATCCGAACAGAAAACAGAGAAAATCTGCAAGATTATTTAACCCAAAATAATATTCAGACTGTTATTCATTATCCGGTACCACCACACAAACAAAAAGCATTTCCTGACTGGAATAATTTGTCATTTCCTGTAACAGAGAAAATTCATAACGAAGTTTTAAGTTTACCAATAAGTCCGGTTTTAACCGAAACGGAAGTTGATTTTATTATCGAAATTTTAAACAAATATTAATTCGTGTCTGATAAAAAATCATATCAGCAAATTTTAAAAACAACTTCGCTTTTTGGCGGAGTTCAGTTTTTTTCGATTTTAATATCCATTATCCGTACCAAATTAATAGCTGTTTTTATAGGCCCGGCCGGAATGGGAATTATAGCTTTATTAAATTCTACTTTGGGAGTTTTAAGCAGTATTTCTGGTTTGGGAATTGAAACCAGCGCTGTAAAAAACATTTCTGAAAATTATAAAAATGAAGATTTAAAAACGGTTTCAAAAACGATTCAAACCGTAAAAAAGATTGTTTTTTTTACCGGGATTTTAGGAATGGTTTTAACTTTTGTTTTTTCAAAAGCTTTAAGTATCATCACGTTTGGAAATCCTGATCAAACTTTTTCTTTTGCAATTCTTTCGGTTACTGTTTTGTTTAAATTATTAAGTTCAGGTCAATTGGCAGTTTTACAAGGTTTACGATCTTTTCGTTTTTTAGCAAAGGCCAATTTATACGGAAATCTTTTCGGACTTCTTTTTTCAATTCCGTTATATTATTTTTTGAAAATTGATGCCATACTTCCCACCATAATTATTACTTCTTTTTCATCCTTGATTTTTTCCTTTTATTATTCGAATAAAATTAAAATTGAAAAAGAAAAAATACCAAATTCAGCACTTTTATTAGAAGGAAAACTGATCGTAAAATTGGGTTTTATGCTCACAATAAGCAGTGTTTTAACATTGTTGTCGACTTATTTAGTTCAAATTTATGTTGGAAAAACAGGAGGTTTTGAACAAGTTGGTTTTTACAATGCCGGTTTTACATTATTAAACTCGTATGTCGGAATTATTTTTACGGTAATGAGTACCGATTATTTTCCGAAACTTTCTGCGATTAATTCTGATAATGAAAAAATTAGAGAAAGTGTCGAACAACAGGCTTATGTTTCTGTTTTAATTATAATGCCCATTATTGTTTTGTTTCTGGCATTCAGTCCTTTGATTGTAAAAATTATCTATACTTCAAAATTTTACGAAATAATCCCAATGGTAAGTATTGGGATTATAGGAATGTTGTTTCGAGCCGTTTCCTGGTCAATGGGATTTATTTTAATTGCCAAAGGCGACTCGAAAATGTTCGTTAAAACTGCCATTGGTTTTAATGTTTTGTTTTTGATGTTAAATATTTTAGGATATTATTTTTACAGTTTAGAAGGTTTGGGAATTAGTTTCAGTTTGTATTTTTTGATACATTTTATTGGACTAAAAATGATAACCAAAAAGCGATATAGCTTTTATTTTGAAAATCAGTTTTATAAAATATATTCAATTTGCATTGCAATTTCTGCTTCAGCATTTTTGATTCAGTACATTACAAATCCGGTTTTAAAATTTGGATTAATGATTGTTGTAGTTTTAATTTCAATTCTTTTCAGCATTAGCCAAATTCATAAAAAGATCAATTTAAGCGAAATATTTACGTCATTTGTTCAGCGAAAAAAAGATAAAAATGATTCAGAATAGTTATAGAAAATGCCGTTCATTTTATCATAAATTCCGGTTTTACTGCAAAGTAAACTGGACAAAAACGTTGTATTTTAATTTTAAAAAACTGCCTTTTCAAACTGCCAAAAAACTTCCTGTTTTCTTTTACGGAAAAGTAAAATTTAGTTCCATAAAAGGTGATATTCAAATCGACGGAAAAATTCAAAAAGGAATGATTGGTTTTGGTCAGCCTTACGAACTAAATAAAGCACACAAAGGAATTGCAGAAATTAATATTTTAGGAAAATTAATATTCAAAGGAAAATTTCAATTTGGTAAAGATTGCTTTGTTTTTGTTGGAGAAAATGCCGTTTGCGCATTAGGAAATATGGCTTCGATGGCTTCCGCCGGAAAATTAATTTGTAGTGAAAAAATCGTTTTGGGAGATTATGCCCGTTTTGGATCTGAATGCCAAATTATTGACACTAATTTTCACGATTTAATTGATACGCAAACTGGAGACAAACTGCCAAAGTCAGCGCCAATTTTTATCGGAAATTATAATTTTATGAGTAACAGAGTTTCTATAATGAAAGGAACAAAAACACCTGATTTTTGTACAATTGCATCCAATAGTTTAGCAACAAAGGATTATACTTCGCTTGGCGAAAATATTCTGATAGGCGGCGTTCCTGCCAAATTAATTAGAAATAATATTTCGAGAGACTGGCAGGGAGAAAAACAGCAATTAGATGATTTTCTAACGATTTAAAGAAAAACATTAAAACCGTTTAAATCCGTGTTTTTACGAAGTAAATCCGTTTTTTCTGCGTACAAAATGGAACACGGATTTAACAGATTCGCTATCGCGAAAACACGGATTAAACGGATTTTTTTATTTTTAAATTATTTTAATTCTTTGTTTAAACTCTAATACAATATATTTAAAAAACAATTTAAAATTCGAAGTTTTAAAAGCCAGAATAAGTTCAAAATGCATTCGTTTTAAAATAGCTTTATGTTCTTGTTTTGTTCTGTTTAATTTGATTGCTTTTTTGATAATCAAATAAGTAGAATAATTTATCTTTTTAGATCTTGAATCGTTTTTAAGATAAAAATGAGTTCCAAAAGAAGCTGTAGATATTCTTTTCTGAATCAGGATTTCATCAATAAAATCAAAATTATATTTGCGTGACGCACGAATCCAAAAGTCCAGATCTTCATAAGCAAGATTTTCATCATAACCTTTTAAATCATCAAAAACAGATTTTTTAACCATCGAAGAGACCGAACAAATACTGTTTCCGCCAGAAATTACGCTTAAATAAATATCTCCGGTTTGTCGTTTTTCAATTGTTTTTTTTGCTTCATTTACACTAAAATAGTAAGAATCGTGCTGACCATTTTCAGTAATTAATTCGGCATTTCCGTAAACTGCACCAAGATTTTTAAATTGGCTTTCCTGAAAAGCTTTTATTTGGAGTAAAACACAATTTGGCAGTAAAATATCATCGCAGGCCAAATCGATAATATATTCACCTTTAGCCAGTTTCAGCGCTTTATTAAACGATTTTGTGCTTCCTAAATTGGTTTCGCTTTCAATAAACTGAATCTGCGGATAATCTGTCAGCCAATTTCTAATAACTTCTCTGGAATTATCGGTGCTAAAATCATCAACAATAATAACTTCAATAAAAGGATAATCCTGATTTAATGCCGATATTAAACTTTCTACAACAAAATTTTCATGATTGTAGCACAAGCAAATAATGGTTACCAATGATTTATCCTGCATTTTGTTTTAAAGAGTTATATTTGATACGAAAATAAGAAAACGTCGATGATATTGTCTCACAAAAAAAAGAAAATTGCTTTAATAGGTTATCGTCTCAGCGGAGGCGGAAGCGATAAAGTAATGGCAAATTTGTCTATTTTTTTTGAACGTCAGGGTTTTGAGGTTGATATTATAATTGTTCTCGATGAAGTGAGTTTTCCGTATTCGGGAAAATTGGTAAATCTTGGTTTATTGAAAAATAAAAGTAATGGTATTTTCAATAAAATTAAGCGATTAAAAGCTTTGAGAACGTATTTGAATAAAAATAAATTCGATTTTATTATTGATTTTCGTTTTAGAACAAAGATTATTCAGGAACTAATTTTGGCCCGATTTATTTATAATGCCAAAACCATTTTTACGGTTCATAGTTTTTTGATCGATCATTACATGCCCAACAATTCGTTTTTAACAAGATTGATGTACAATCATTGTTTGGCCAATGTCGCGATTACCGATGAAATGAAAACGTTGATTGAAAATAAACATCATTTAAAGAATGTTGTAACGATTCATAATCCGTTAAATCTTGAAGAAATTAAAGAAAAACAAAACGAAGAAATCGATCTCAATTTTGATTTTATAATTGCAGTCGGACAATATGAAAACGAAATAAAACAATTTGATAAACTGATTTCCAGTTATGCAAAATCTGATTTACCGCAAAAACAAATTCATTTGGTAATTGTTGGGAATGGAGATGAATCAAAACTTAAAAAAGCAATTTTAGAATCTAAAACCGAACAATTTGTACATCTTATTGGTTATCAAAATAATCCTTTTAAGTATCTTAAAAAAGCTCAATTTCTAGTTTTAAGCAGCAAAAATGAAGGCTTTCCAAATAGTATTTTAGAAGCTTTAGGCTGCGAAATTCCCGTTGTATCTTTTGATTGTGATTTTGGTCCAAGGGATATGATTTCTTCCTTTGAAAATGGTATTTTAGTCGAAAATCAAAATTGGGAGAAACTAACCGAAGCAATTAATTTATTAGTTTCAGATAAAGACTTATATCAAAAATGTGAAGAAAATACATTGAACAGCATTGCACCTTTTTTACTTGAAAAAATTGGGCAGCAATGGTTAAATTTATTGCAGAAAAACGAATTATGACAACAATTCACGATATAGAATTACTTAAAATTCCGGTTGTTGAAGACTTAAGCGGAAATTTAGCTTTTATTCAAAATGGTGTTTTACCGTTTGAATTTAAAAGGGTTTATTATCTTTTTGATGTTCCAAGCAGTGCTTTTCGCGGCGGACATTCGCATATCGAACAGCATGAAGTTTTGATCGCTTTAAGCGGAAGTTTTGAAGTAACGGTTAATGACGGAAAAGACAAAAAGAGTTTTCTTTTGAATAAGCCAAACGTTGGCCTTCATTTGCCAAAAGGAATTTGGAGAGAATTAGAGAATTTTTCTTCTGGTGCAATCTGTCTTGTTTTGGCTTCGGATGTTTTTGAAGAAACCGACTATATTCGTGATTATGAAACCTTTTTGAGTTCCAAAAGATGAAACTCCTTTACATTGTTCCCAAAATAAAAAATGCCGGCGGCGTGGCTCGAGTTCTATCACTTAAAGCCAATTATTTTACAGAACATTTTAATTATGAAGTGCATATTTTATCTCAAAATGAAACAGAAGATTTGCCTTTTTATGACTTTAATTCTAAAGTTATCTTTCATAATATTATTTTAAACGGAAATCCTTTTCAGTTTTTAAAAGCCTATAAAAAGCAGATAAATCAAAAAGTAAAAGAAATTAATCCACATGTAATTTTGGTTGCTGACAATGGTTTAAAAGCTTTTATTTTTCCTTTCGTAATTAAAACCAAAATTCCGATTGTTTTTGAAATTCACGGTTCTAAATTTATTGAAGAAAATCCTTTAAAATCTGATTTTATATCGAAGTTTATTTCAAAAATAAAATATCGATTTAAAGATTTTGGTGTTCGAAAGTTTACCAAAATTGTGGCTTTATCGGAAGAAAATTTAGAAGAATGGAACGTTAAAAACGGAATTGTAATTCCGAATCCATCTTGGATTCAAACTAAACTAGTTTCAGATTTAAAAAACAAAAAGGTTATTTGCGTTGCCCGAAATTCTTATGAAAAAGGATTAGACCGATTAATAGTAATTTGGGAAAAAGTAATCGATATACATCCGGATTGGACTTTGGAAATTTATACTGATGAAGTTGATTCTTTAAATACTATTGTTGTTGATTTAGGAATGACTTTAAACATACATATTTTCAGTTTCGTGAAAAATATCGAAGAAAAATATCTTGAATCTTCGATTTATGTGATGACTTCCAGAACTGAAGGTTTTCCTATGGTTTTATTAGAAGCAATGGCTTCCGGTTTACCTTGTATTGCTTTCGATTGTCCAACGGGACCCAGAGCAATAATTAAAAATAACAAAAATGGATTTCTGATTCCGGATAATGATGATTTATTGTTTATTGAAAAACTTTCTGCCTTAATTGAAAATGAAGATTTAAGATTGGAGTTTGGAAAGAACGCCAAGCACTCTTCTGAGAATTATTCTGTAGAGAAAATAATGGAGAAGTGGAGATCATTTTTAGAAGAATTATAACAATTAGACTCAATAACTATTGAGAATCTTGCTGGAATGCAAAAAACAAAAATATCCCAGTTTATAAATATCAAAAAGGAATAAAGATGGTTTTTCAGAAATCAAATTTCTTTCGATTTTTATTTGATTCTTTTTGAAAACATAACTTGCAAAACGAATCAATTTTACTTTTTTAAGAAGTTCAAAAACTTTAATAATTTTACTTTCTTCTGAAGAAATTTTTCCCGAATTATAAAGTAAAACCAAATTTTCTAAAGCCGTTTTTGTTTTGGCTAAAAATGCTTCTGAAGTTTCCAGATTTAAATGAAAAGTTGGGTTTTCAATTTGATTTATGTTAAAATTGTTTTTCTTCAAAACAGCGAAAAAAACCAAATCTTCGTAACCGTATTTCGTAATCGATTCATCAAAAGGATATTGCAGAAAAATATCTTTTTTGATTAGTAAATTAGAAGATAAAAGGGCAGAAGTTTCTCTTTCTTTTCCATAAATCCAGCGCAAAAGTTTTTCATTTTGCGGTTTTTTATCCTCATAAATAATTCCGCCAAAAATAATATTTACACTTTCAGAAAGTGCAGAAATATAGTTTTGAATAAAATTATTATCCGACGGAAAAGTATCGCAATCTAATATTAAAAGCCAGTTATATTTTGCTTTTCGGGCTAAAGAATTGATGTTTTTTCCTCTTCCTAAATTGGTATCATTAACAAAAAAAGAACCATTAGAAAAGGAATTAATTTCTTGATTTTGAATATTTTCTTTAGAGTTTGAAGCGTCGTCCTGACAGAGAATTTCAAAATTAATTCCACATAAATTACATTGTTTTACAAGTTCGGTTACGAGTTCTAAAACATTATAATTATAAACCGGAATTAAAACAGAAAGCATTACACTGTTCTTTGCACCACTTCGAAGATTCTTTCATCTTCGCATTTCAATGTTTTAGAAGGGAATTTCATCAACAATGCATAATCGTGAGTGGCCATAATAACCGTTTTTCCGTTTGCATTGATGGTTTTTAAAACTTCTAAAACCTCAGAACTTGTCTGTGGATCAAGGTTTCCTGTTGGTTCATCGGCAAGGATAAATTCAGGATCGTTAAGCAAAGCTCTTGCAATGGCAACACGCTGCTGCTCACCGCCAGAAAGCTGGTGCGGCATTTTATTAAGGAAATCTTTCATTCCAACTTTATCGAGAACTTCATCGATTTTGTATTCCATAGCTTCTTTTTCTGTCCAGCCAGTTGCTTTTAGAACAAAAAGCATATTATCTTTAATCGAACGGTCCGGTAGTAGTTTAAAATCCTGGAAAACAATTCCGATTTTACGTCTCAAATACGGAATATCTTTTTCTTTTAAAGTAGCCAAATCAAAGTCGACAATATGTGCTTCACCTTCAGTTAAAGGCAAATCTGCGTACAATGTTTTTAAGAAGCTGCTTTTTCCGGAACCCGTTTTTCCAATGATGTAAATAAATTCACCATGCTGAACATCTAAATTAATATGAGAAATAATTTTTCTTCCTTCTTGATATATAGTGACTTCTTTAAGAGATAGTACGGTTTGTGACATAATAAAATTGATTTGAATTGTAAAAGTAATAAGATAACGATTGGATTCAAAATAAATTTCAATGATTTCTGAATAAAAACGCTAAAAAATAAATTGTTTTTGAAAGTTTGAAAACCAATCTTTTGACCTTTAATATCTTGTTTAATAAATGCGATTCTGACATTTGTTCATAATAAATCGAAGAAACGTTTCGTTATAAACGGTATAAAATGATAAATTTGAATACTAAATATAACTAAAATGCGTAAAATTTCCAGGTTCTTTTTATTCCAAATTATCCTTATTTCGACTGCAGTTTCGGCACAAAAATCGGCAATATATACTTACGATTTAAAGGATTTTGACAAAGCGCTGGCTTTATATAACGACAAACAATACGCTTCGGCTCAGCATATTTTTGAATATGTAAAAAACAATACCGCACCAACAGAAGAAGTAAAATCAGATTGTGCTTACTATATCGCCAATTGTGCTATTAGAACCAATCAGGCCAATGCCGATGCTTTGATGGAAAAATTCGTTGAAGATTACCCTACAAGTACCAAACAAAATCAGGCTTATATTGAGGTTGCGCAATATTTTTTCGAACAGGGAAATTATCCGAAAGCTTTGCAGTGGTTTGACAAAGTCGACGAAAGTTACATGAGCAAAAAAGATTCGGATAAATTTAATTTCCAGAAAGGCTACAGCTATTTTAATGCTAAAAATAAAAAAGAAGCTGCAGCGTATTTTAATAAGGTTGTAAACTCTCCTGAATTTGGTTCGCAGGCCAAATATTATTTAGGATTTATGGCTTATGAAGGTGACGATTACAAAGAAGCAACGAAATATTTTGACGAAGTTTCGGGTGAAGAAAAATACAAAGAGAAACTTTCGTATTATCAGGCTGATATGAATTTTAAATTAGGAAATTTCCAAAAAGCAATTGATTTGGGCCAAAAAGCAATGGCTAAATCAAATGATATGGAAAAATCAGAATTGAATAAAATTATCGGCGAAAGTTATTTCAACTTAAAACAATACGATAAAGCGATTCCGTATTTAGAACAATATGCAGGGAAAAAAGGAAAATGGAACAACACCGATTTCTACCAGTTAGGTTACGCATATTACGAGCAGAAAAATTACGAAAAAGCAATTTCTCAATTTAATAAAATAATTGAAGGAAAAGATTTCGTTGCACAAAATGCATATTACCATTTAGGTTTAAGTTATTTAAATACCGGTAAAAAACAAGAAGCTTTGAATGCGTTCAAAAATGCTTCGGAAATGGATTTCAATGCGCAGATTCAGGAAGATGCAGCTTTGAATTATGCTAAAGTAAGTTATGATATTGGAAACGCTTATCAAACCGTTCCGGGAATTTTACTTGATTTCTTAAAAAAATATCCAAACAATTCGAGCAGGGCAGAAGTAGAAAAACTTTTGGTTGATTCTTATATTTCGACTAAAAACTATAAAGAAGCTTTGGCTTTATTAGAAAAAAACAGAACACCAGAAAATAAAGCGGCGTACCAAAAAGTGCTTTTTTACAGAGGAGTTGAGTTGTACAATGAATCAAATTATGCCGAAGCAGGAAAAATGTTTAAAAGTGCTGCTAACGAACAAAAAACACCTGAATTTACAGCGCGCGCAACGTTTTGGAAAGCTGAAACTGAATATGTTTCAGATGATATGCAGAATGCATTATTAACGTACAAACAATTTGCCGGACTTCCTGCCGCAAAATCTACAGACGAATACAAAAACATCAATTATAATATTGGTTACACCTATTTTAAACTAAAAGAATACGATCAGGCTGCGAATTCATTTCAGGCGCAGATTGATAATAATAAAGAAGATAAAGTTCGTTTGAATGATTCGTATCTGCGTTTAGGGGATTCTCGTTTTGTGAATTCAAAATATGCTCAGGCAAACGAAGCTTACGGAAAAGCAATTGACGCAAGGGGTGTTGATGCCGATTATGCACAGTTTCAAAAAGCACTTTCGTATGGTTTTATGTCTAAAAACGATCAGAAAATCAACGAACTGAACAACTTCTTAAAAATGTATAAAAAATCAGAATATCGTGATGATGTTTTGTTTGAGTTAGGAAATACGTATGTAGCTGACAAAAAGAATGATTTGGCAATTAAAACCTACGATCAGTTAATTTCAGAATACAAAAACGGTTCCTTTACTTCAAAAGCAATTTTGAAACAAGGTTTAATTTATTACAATTCAGATCGTGACGAACAAGCATTGACAAAATTCAAGAAAGTTGCAGCAGAATTCCCAAAAACACCGGAAGCTCTGGAAGCTGTTTCAACAGCCAGATTAATTTATGTTGATTCTGGAAAAGTGGATGAATATGCAACCTGGGTTAGAACTTTAGATTTCGTTTCGGTTACAGATGCAGAACTGGATAATGATACTTACGATGCCGCTTTCAAACAATACAGCCAGAATAACAGCAAAACGGCGATTACAGGATTTGCAGGTTATGTGAGCAAATTCCCTTCTGGACTGCATGCTTTAGAAGCAAATTTTTATTTGGCACAATTATATTATGCTGAAGGTTCTGAAACCAGATCAATTTCGAATTATCAATATGTTATCGATCAGCCGAGAAGTGAATTTACGGAGCAGGCTTTAAACAGACTGGCTCAGATTTACTTAAAAGCTAAAGATTGTGACAAAGCAATTCCGGTTTTAGTTCGTTTAGAAAGCGAAGCCGATTATCCTCAGAATAAAAACTTTGCGCAGGCCAATTTGATGAAATGTTATTACGACAAAAAAGATTATGACAACTCAGTTATTGCTGCAGAAAAAGTATTAGCGAATCCTAAAGCCGATACCAATGTAAAAGCAGATGCGCAGATTGTTGTCGCACGCGCAGCAATTCAAACAGGTGATGAAGATAAAGCAAAAACTGCATATGCAAAATTGTCTACGACTTCAAAAGGAGAATTAGCAGCCGAAGCATTGTATTATGATGCTTATTTTAAAACCAAAGAAGGGAAATTTGAAGCGTCGAACACAGCAATTCAAAAACTGGCAAAAAACTATTCGGCTTACAAATATTACGGAGCAAAAGGTTTGGTTTTAATGGCTAAAAATTTCTACGGATTAAAAGACAGCTATCAGGCAACATACATTTTGGATAACGTAATCAACAATTTTACAGATTATCCGGATGTTGTAGAAGAAGCTAAAAAAGAATTAAACGCAATTAAGGCGGAAGAGTCAAAAACAAATTCGTCGATTAATAGATAAGAAAAAAAGAGTATAGAATATAGAGAATAGAAAATAGATTGAAAACAAAGATTTGAAGTCTATTTTCTTTATTCTTTCTTCTATTTTCTCAAAAAAAAGAAAGAAATGAGTTTACCTTTTTATATAGTTGATGTTTTTGCTGATAAGAAATATGCCGGAAATCAGCTGGCGGTTTTTTTGGATGCAGGAAATTTAAGTTCTGAAGAAATGCAGCAAATGGCGCGTGAGATTAATTTCGCAGAAAGCACATTTGTGACCAAACTTGATAGAGAAAATAATAAAGCCGAGATCAGAATATTTACTCCGGCTCATGAAATGCAGTTTGCAGGACATCCAATAATTGGAACTTCGTGGGTTTTAATTAATAAAATATTTGAGAATTCGCCTGAAACTATAACATTAAATGTTCCCATTGGACCCATTCAGATTCATAAGACAGAAGATTTGATCTGGCTAAAAGCTGCTCAGCCTAAATTTTGGGATGTTTTTTCGAAAATAGATTTTACATTTTTCAGCAATCTTCAGGTGAGTGATTTCGAAAATCAATTTCCTATTCAGGAAGTGACTACAGGAAGTGCCTTTGTTATGGTTGGGCTAAGTAGTAAAAGAGCGCTTGAAAATTTAGTTTTGGATAAAGATAAAACCGATCAATGGTTAAAAAACAACTGTAAAACAGAGCATAGAGGCTTATATTTTTATTATTTAGAAGATGATAAAATCTTTAGCAGAATGCTGTGTGTTGAACATAATCAATTGGTTGAAGATGCAGCAACAGGAAGCGCAAGTACTTGTCTGCAGGCTTTTTTATTAAAATATCACAAACCTGAATTTGAATTAATCAATTATCAGGGAGATTATATTGGCCGTCCGTCTCAAATTTATTTTAAAGGAAAACTGGTTAATGAAGAGTTTGATATTAAAATTGGAGGAAAAGCACAATTTGTTGCTAAAGGAGATTGGGAAGCTTGAATTTTAGAAAATAGAATAAAGAACAAAGAATATAAATTTTAGAATATAGAAACAAAACAAGAGATTGAGCTAAGAATTAAGGAATAGTATAAGTCTATTTTCTATACTCTTTTCTCTATACTCTTAAAAAATATAAGTATGAAATTAAACTGCCGAAATAAAATTACCGTTTTGCTCGTGTTATTTGCTGCCCAGCTTTCGTTTTCGCAAGTTAAGAAGAATGAAAGTATTGGAACTGAAACGGTAAACGTAGTAAAACCTTATTCGCCAACAATATCAGACGCTTTTAAAGTGAAAGAAACGCCTTCGCTTGACGATGCGGGAAATCAGCCAAAAGAAATTATTAAATATAGTATTTTGTCTGTTCCGGTGGCTTCGACTTTTACGCCTTCAAAAGGAAATGCTCAGGCTGTTGATAAATCTAAAAAAGAAAGATTGTTTAATAATTATGCAACACTCGGTGTTGGAAATTACGGTACGCTAAATGCAGAATTATTCGTAACGCAGGATTTAGGAAATAATGATTATTTGGCCGGAATGCTGCGTCATCATTCATCTCAGGGCGGAATTAAAGATGTAAATCTAAACGATGAATTTTACGATACAGGTTTAAATATTGGTTATGGACAAAATAATCGCGATATGTCCTGGGGCGTTGATTTAGGATATCAAAATCAAATATATAATTGGTATGGTCTGCCTGCTGATTTTGGAATGACTTTAGTGCCGGGAGCTCAGGAAGATTTAATAAGAGGAATTAATCCGAATCATTCTTATAACACGATTTCTGTAGGCGGAAATGCTGAATTTACTGAAAGTGTTTTTAGCAAAATTTCGACAAGATTTACACATTTTTCAGATAGTTTTTCTTCTTCAGAAAATCGTTTCTATCTAAAACCAACTTTTAAAGTTGATGTGATGGATCAGGCAATTAACACTAATGTCATTATAGATCATGTTAGTGGTTCGTTTGAGCATAATTATACAAGAGATAATGTTGAGCCATTAAAATATAGTCTGACTAATTTTGGAATCGAACCGAGTTTTGTGGTTCATGAAAATGACTGGACTTTAGAATTAGGCGCTGGTTTATTTTATGCTTTGGATTCTGAAAACAGCGGAAACAAATTTTATATTTATCCAAAAGTAAATGCTTCTTATAAATTAGTTGGTGATTTAATGATTTTCTATACCGGAGTAAACGGAAGCTTAAATCAAAATTCATATGCTGATTTTGTGAATGAAAATCCGTTTCTTTCTCCAACTTTAAATATGAGGCCAAGTAGTACACAATATAATGTTTTTGCAGGATTAAAAGGAAAACTGGCAAATAATGTGAGCTATAATTTAACAGGTTCTTATTTAAATGAAAAAGATAAAGCGCTGTTTAAAAGTAATGATTATACAGAAGATTTTTCAAATCAAAATTATGCATTCGGAAATTCGTTTGGTGTAGTTTATGACGATGTTCGAACTTTCCGTTTCTATGGAGAATTAAAAGCTGATTTTTCGCAGAATGTTTCTTTTGGAATCAACGGAACTTTCAATAGTTATAAGATTGACGGATTGGAAGCCTGGAACTTGCCTTCGATGAAATTAAGTTCAAATCTTGACGTTAATATTACAAAACAATGGTATGCAGGATTGAACGTTTTTTATGTGGGAGAACGTAAAGACATGCAGTCTAATTTAAATTCTGGAGTTGATCCGGTCATTACAACTTTAAAGAGCTATTTTGATGCCAATGCACATTTAGGATATAAATACAACGACCGTTTGACTTTCTTCTTAAAATTAAACAATATCGGAAATCAGGCTTACCAAAAATGGCTGAATTATCCTGTTCAGGGATTTCAGGTTTTAGTAGGAGGAAATTATAAGTTCGATTTTTAAATTTTTCATTCTAAAAGCATAAAGGAATAATTTATTTACAATATAAAAAGTGCCTTTTTTCAGCCGTGAACTCATGAATTTTTTGGAGTAGATTCGTGAATTCGTGGCTGTTTTTTTTAATTAAATTTGGTCAAAGAATAAAAAACCTTAGCATCTTTGCATCTCAGAACCTCAGTACTTTCAAAAAAATGACTTTTAAACAAAAAATACATTCTCACTACTCACAAATGGTTCAGGACCGAGTTGACGTTTTTAAAGATATGATTTCGGGATTGACAGAAGATTCTAAAAACGATGCAAAAGGTTCTGCCGGAGATAAACATGAAACCGCTTTGTCGATGATGCACATCGAACAGGAAAAACTGACCAATAAATTAAAAGAAGCGATTGCTCAAAAAGCAATTTTAGATAAAATCGATGCTTCAAAAAATACCGAAAATATCATTTCAGGAAGTTTGGTAAAAGCAAACGGAATTTTTTTATATGTAAGTGTTGCGCTTCCTAAAATTGCAATTGATGGAATCAATGTTATTGCACTTTCTCCACAATCTCCTTTGGGAAATCATTTAATGGGAAACAAAGTTGGATTTCAATTCGAGATCAATAAGACGCATTATACGATTGAAAGTGTTGAATGATGAATTCGTTTCGTGTAGTCTCTACGGGACAATTTTTAATACATAATATTTTTTCTACCAATATTTAATCTCTACGAGATATGTTTCTTTAAGATTAAAATATCCAGTTTTTTATTAATAGAACATTTACGATTTACGTACTCCGTAGGAGTTAACAATAAGACGCATTATACGATTGAAAGTGTTGAATGATGAATTCGTTTCGTGTAGTCCCTACGGGACAATTTTTAATACATATATTTTTTCTACCAATATTTAATCTCTACGAGATATGTTTCTTTAAGATTAAAATATCCAGTTTTTTATTAATAGAACATTTACGAGTTACATACTCCGTTAGGAGTTAATAATAAGACGCATTATACGACTGAAAGCATTGAATGATGAATTCGTTTCGTGTAGTGCCCTACGGGACAATTTTTAATACATAATATTTTTTCTACCAATATTTAATCTCTACGAGATATGTTTCTTTAAGATTAAAATAGCCAGTTTTTTATTAATAGAACATTTACGAGTTACATACTCAGTTAGGAGTTAAATATCGGTAGAAACATATTCACCAATACGATTGTCCCGTAGGGATTACACAAAAGTTGGCTGTAAAGTTTGTCATTTCGAGAAACGAGAAATCTTCACAATTAACTCCGTAACGAGAATCCCATCTTTGGCGAGCTTCTTACGAAGATTTTTCCTTCGTCGAAATGACAAGATTGAGCAAAGAGCAATATTTGAACAATTTTCTCTTCGATCTTTATGGATTTTTTATCAATAATGAAATAACTCAAAATTTAATTCAAAAAATCATTCTAAACTTTCAATTTTAAACCAGTTTTCTGTTCCAAATTAAAATTTTTAAGTTTCAAGCTTTTTTTAATGCTAAAATTTTACATTTTATATGTAAAAAATATTTTTTACTTTTAAATTGAAACTAAAACAACTATTTGTGTTTTTCAATTATAACTAATACTTCATCTTTGCCTTATCAAATTAAAATTTAAAAGTTTAAAAATATAAAATTATGTGTGGAATTGTATGTGCCTTTGATCTAAAGCAAAAAGCCGAAGCTTTGAGACCTCAAGTATTAGAAATGTCTAAAATCATTCGTCACCGCGGACCAGACTGGAGCGGAATTTACAGCAATGATAAAGCAATTCTTTCTCATGAGCGTTTAGCAATTGTAGATCCAGCTTCAGGAAAACAACCTTTATTTACAGAAGATAAAAAATTGGTTTTGGCTGCAAATGGTGAAATTTACAATCACAGAGATTTACGTAAACAATTTGACGGAAAATATAACTTTCAAACAGAAAGTGACTGCGAAGTTATCTTAGCATTATACAGAGAAAAAGGTGTAAGTTTTGTTGATGAATTAAACGGAATTTTCGGATTTGCGATTTATGACGTTGATAAAGATGAGTATTTTGTTGCTCGTGACCACATGGGAATTATTCCATTATATATCGGTTGGGATCAGCACGGAACTTTTTACGTAGCTTCTGAGTTAAAAGCTCTTGAAGGATACTGTACAAAAATCGAATTATTCCCTCCGGGGCATTATTTATCAAGTAAAGACGGTGAATTTGTACAATGGTACAAAAGAGACTGGACAGAATATGAGGCTGTAAAAGACAACGAAACAAGTATTCCAGAAATCAGAAAAGCACTTGAAGCAGCGGTTCACAGACAATTAATGAGTGATGTTCCTTACGGAGTTTTACTTTCTGGAGGTTTAGATTCGTCTATTACTTCGGCTGTAGCTAAGAAATTTGCTCAAAAAAGAATTGAGTCCGATGATACTACGGATGCCTGGTATCCGCAATTACACTCTTTCTCAGTTGGATTAGAAGGTTCTCCGGATTTAGCTGCAGCGAGAAAAGTAGCAGATCATATTGGAACTATTCACCACGAAATTAAATTTACAATTCAGGAAGGATTAGATGCAGTTCGTGATGTAATTTATAACCTTGAAACGTATGATGTAACTACAGTTAGAGCTTCGACTCCAATGTGGTTAATGGCGAGAGTGATTAAATCTATGGGAATCAAAATGGTTCTTTCAGGCGAAGGAGCAGATGAGCTTTTTGGAGGATATTTATATTTCCACAAAGCGCCAAACGCTAGAGAATTTCACGAAGAAAACGTTCGTAAATTAGGAAAACTTCACATGTACGATTGTTTGCGTGCCAACAAAAGTTTAGCGGCTTGGGGAATTGAAGGTCGTGTGCCATTCTTAGATAAAGAGTTTATGGATGTTGCAATGCGCATTAACCCGCAGGATAAAATGATCAACAAAGAACACCCGATGGAAAAATGGGTAGTTCGTAAAGCTTTTGAAGACATGCTTCCTGAAAGTGTGGCATGGAGACAAAAAGAACAATTCTCTGATGGGGTAGGATACAGCTGGATTGATACTTTGAAAGAAGTTGTAGCGAGAGAAGTTTCGGATGAGCAATTGGCAAATGCGAAATATAAATTTCCATTACAGACTCCAACTTCAAAAGAAGAATATTACTATCGTTCAATCTTTTCAGAGCATTTCCCAAGCGATGCAGCAGCATTATGCGTTCCTCAGGAAGCAAGTGTGGCTTGTAGTACAAAAATCGCTTTAGAGTGGGATGAGGCTTTCAAAAACTTAAACGATCCATCTGGTAGAGCTGTAGCAAGTGTTCACGACGATGCCTACGTTAAAGCATAAACAAGTTTAATTATTAGAATTAGTATATATTGCGGGAAAGACGTTCTTTATTGAGAACGTCTTTCTTGTCTAAAATTGTTAAATTCTATATTTCAGCTCTTTATAATAATTTTTCAGTAATTATTTAGCTTACTTTTTTTATATTTGGCATTCCCCAAAAAGTTAAATACCTAAGATTTTATTATTGAAAATGTAAGAAAGCAAAAAATAATATTTAGTTTTGTTTTCAACCAAATAATTTTAATGATTTTTTAATGTTCAGCTTATTTTGAGCTGATACTGAAGAATAAAAATAAAAAATAGAATAGTATGTCTGGATTATTGGCCGTTATTGGTAAAGGAAAAGACCCGCAGCTTGTAAAAGAACTTTCAGGAAGAATGGCGCATCGCGGCCCGGATGAAAGTGATTTGCATATTATGGAAAATGGAAGTATTCTTTGTCATGAAAGTTTATCCATTATCGATCTGCAATCGGGAAAACAGCCTATTCAGGGAACAGATAAAGCGTGGATGGTTCACGATGGCGAAATTTATAATTATCAGGAATTAAAAAATACAGTTTTGAAAGATCATACTTTCAGAACCAATTCTGATTCGGAAGTAATCGTGCATTTGTACGAAGAATTTGGATATGATTTTTGTAATAAACTTGATGGTGATTTTGCTTTTGTAATTATCGACGGAGATAAATATATTGCAGGAAGAGACCCAATTGGGGTGAAACCGTTGTATTATGGTTTAGATGAAAGAGGAAGAATTTATTTTTCTTCGGAAATGAAATCAATTGCAGATCAATGCAAATCGTTTTCAACTTTTCCTCCGGGACATTACTATACGGCAAAAAGCGGTTTTGTAAAATATTATCACCCGGAATACGAAGATCATAAAAATGCAACTCAACCGCTTGATTTTAGCCTAATCCGAGAAAAATTAATCGACGCAACCCGTAAACGTTTAATGAGCGAAGTTCCGGTTGGGGTTATTTTATCAGGAGGTTTAGATACCTCTTTAGTTTCTTCGATTGCTTCAAGACTATTAAAAGACAGCGGTAAAAAATTACCATCTTTTTCTATCGGATTAGATGCTGATGCTCCGGACAATGTTTCGGCAAGAAAAGCAGCAGAATTTTTAGGAACAGATCACCATGAAGTACATTTTACGGTAGAAGAGGGTGTGGCAATTTTAGAAAAAGTTATTTCTCATATTGAGACTTACGATATTATTTCGGTTCGTTCGGGAGTTCCAATGTATTTATTATCTAAAGCAATAATTGACAAAGGAGTAAAAGTAATTCTTTCAGGAGAAGGTGCAGATGAAATTTTTGGAGGTCATTTGTATTTTAGAAATGCGCCTTCGGCAGAAGAATTTCAGGATGAAACTATAGAAAGAGTTCAGAAGTTATTTACTGCCGATTTGCTTCGAGTTGATAAAACAACAATGGCAAACGGAATTGAAGCCAGGGTTCCGTTTTTAGATAAAGAATTTCTGGATGCTACAATTCGAATTAAAACAGAAGAAAAACAGCCGAAGACTTACGACGGAATTGAAAAATATATTCTTAGAAAAGCTTTTGACACACCTGAAGATCCATATTTACCAAAAGAAGTTTTATGGAGACAAAAGGAGCAATTTTCTGATGGAGTTGGGTATAACTGGGTAGACGCATTAATTGAATATTGTGAATCTCAGGTTACCGATGAGCAACTAGCTGGCGCAAGTGCAGAATTTCCATATAACACGCCAACAACAAAAGAAGCGTATTATTACAGATCAATTTTCCATAAATATTATCCACAAGTAAGTGCGGCACAAACGGTTCGTAAATGGATTCCGAAATGGCAGGAAAACCTTGATCCTAGTGGAAGAGCCAATGCAGCTCATTTACAGGGAAATTTTGAAAATGTAAAATCTGGAATTGCAGTTTAAAAACAACACTTAAAATTACAAATTGTAAATTCTAAAAACATACAAACCGAAACAGGTATTAATCTTGTTTCGGTTTTTTTATGGTTTATGATTTTAATTTTCAAATTCCTAAATCTTCGTTAATATAAATTTTTAGTTAAGAAAAATATTATATTTGATTGTCATTAACAAATTAATAATCAATCAAAAATAACCTATGAAAAACCTATTACTAAGTGGGATTTTATGCTGTGCATTAGTTTCATTGAACCCGGTTTGTGCACAAAAAAAAGTAGAGACGCCCAAGTACATTACAAACGTTGAAGGTGTCAAAGAATATTCTTTAAATAATGGATTAAGAGTTCTTTTAATTCCAGATGCTTCACAAAGTAATATGGTAGTCAACATTGTATATAATGTTGGTTCGAGAAATGAAGGCTATGGCGAAAAAGGAATGGCGCATTTACTGGAACACATGCTTTTTAAAAGCACAAAAAATCTAGGAGATATTAAAAAAATGCTTTCTGATAAAGGTGGAAATGCAAACGGAACGACCTGGTTTGACAGAACAAATTATTATGAAGTGTTTCCATCGAGCGATGAAAACCTGAAATGGAGTATCGAAATGGAAGCCGACAGAATGATTAATTCTACGATTCTGCAAACTGATCTTGACAAAGAGTTTTCTGTAGTTAGAAATGAGTTTGAAATAGGCGAAAATAATCCGGACGGAGTTTTGCAGGAAAGAATCCTTTCAGCAGCTTATTTATGGCACAATTACGGAAACAGCACCATTGGTAGTAAAGAAGATATTGAAAGAGTAAAAGCCAATACGCTTCGTGTTTTTTATGAAAAATACTATCAGCCTGATAATGCAACTCTAATTATTGCAGGTAAATTTGATGAGAAAAAAGCATTAGAATATGTTGGGCAGTATTTTGGAGCAATTCCAAGACCAAAAAGAGTTTTAGACAAAACGTATACAATCGAGCCGGCTCAGGATGGAGAAAAATATGTAGAACTTAAAAGAGCAGGCGACAGTAAAAATGTTGGAGCTTTATATCATACAGTATCTTTTGTTGATAAAGATTATGCGGCGATCGATGCATTGGGAGAAATTTTAACTGCAGATCCATCAGGATACTTATATAAATCATTGATTGAAACACAAAAAGCATCCAATGTTTATTTTTGGCAGCCTACGGTAAGAGATGCGAGTTTTATTTATTTTGGAGTTGCAGTTCCTAATGATAAAGATGTAAATGCTACAAAAGAAATAGTTAGAACCGAGCTTGATAAAATTGCTGCTACAAAATACACTGATCAGGATGTAAACAGGGCAAAAGCAAAAATTATCAAACAAATCGAAACTGTAAAAAATAATACCATTTCGTATGCCATTAACCTTACTGAAATTATTGGTGCCGGCGATTACAGACTTGGATTTTTATACAGAGATGCTGTTGAGAAATTAACTAAAGAAGATATTCAAAGAGTTGCTGAGAAATATTTTAAAGCCAATAACAGAACAATTGGTGTATTTATCCCTTCTAAAGATGAAGTAAGAGTTAAGCCAAATGAATATACAGACGAAGAATTATTAGCATTTACAAAAGATTATAAAGGAAAGGCTTTAGAAAAAGAAGCAGCTCCATTTGAAGCTTCGATTAAAAACTTAAAACAAAATTTTGTTGAAGGAAAACTATCAAATGGAATTAAATACGGCTTAATCAAAAAAGAAATAAAAGGAGGAAAAGTTCAGGCTAGTTTTAAATTTCCTGTTAGTAACGAAAAAGATTTAACAGGTAAAAGTGATGTTGCCGGAATTTTGGCGCAACTATTAAAAACAGGGACTAAAACGCAGACCAAAGAACAAATTCAGGATCGATTAGATGTATTAAAATCATCAATCAATTTTAATTTTTCAAGACAAACATTATCTGTCAGCATAAGTACTTACAAAGAGAATTTTAAAGAAGTAATGGGAATTTTGGCAGATTTACTGGCTAATTCTACTTTTCCTGAAAATGAATTAACAAAAACAATAAGCGAGTACAATACTTATTTAGAGTCTAGTTTAAACGATCCGCAGGCAGTTGCATTTACCGAGATTTCAAGAATTACTACAAAATATGAAAAAGGGAGTATCTTTTATACGCCGACTATTCAGGACCAAATAGATGCTTTTAAAAAAATAAAGCAATCGGAAATCGTTGATTTTTATACGAATGTTTTAGGCGGAAATAATGGTGTAGGGAGTGTTGTTGGAGATTTAGACGCAAAAACGACAGGTGAGATTTTAGAAAGCACATTTGGAAAATGGAATTCTAAAGCAAAATACCAACTTGCATTGCCAACATATTTTGAAACACAAAAACTTGATAAAGATATTATTACCCCAGACAAAGAAAATGCTGTTGCATTAGGAAGAATAAGTTTTAAAATGGATAGAAAAAATCCTGATTATCCGGCATTTGTTATGGCAAATGAAATTTTAGGAAGCGGAGGTTTCTTAAGTGCCAGAATTCCGATGCGATTAAGAGAAAAAGAAGGAATAAGTTATGGTGCGGGTTCTTTTGTTGATGTGCCAATTACAAATGATGTAGCTGCATGGAGTTATTACGCTTTCTTAAATCCAACAAAAAAGAATGCAGTTGAAAATGCTGCAAAAGAAGAAATTGCAAAAGCAATAAAAGACGGATTTACTGCAGAAGAATTAAAGTCAAACATGATTAGCTGGCAAAACGAAAGAAAAACAAGATTAGGAGTTGATAATACATTAATGGAGCTTGCAAATACATATCTTCAATACGGAATTCCTTTAGAAGATTATGATCAGCTTGAAACTAAAGTTAAAGCACTAAAAGTTGAAGAAGTAAATAGTGTTTTGAAAAAATATCTTTCTCTTGATAAAATGAGTTCTGTTTATGCAGGAGATTTTAATAAGAAACAATAAGCGATAAAATTCTAAATAGGAAAATTTTATATCAAAACCGAAATGCATAAAATGCATTTCGGTTTTTTTATGCAGTTGATAAAGTTTGGAATTTGAGATTTCAATTTTTTTTATGTTATTCCCATTTTTAGAATTTGGAATTTATGAATTTGAAATTTAAAATTGACTTTTAGAATTATTTTTTGGTTTTTCAGACAATTGTGTTAATAACTTAAGTGCTTTAAGTCGGAATTTTATGGGTATATACCCTGCGTTTTTATATATTTGCGTGTTAGACAGTAAATACATTTTTTAGAATAAATTATATGAGCGAAGAAATCAAGAAGAACAATTATTCAGCAGATAGTATTCAGGCATTAGAAGGAATGGAGCACGTAAGAATGCGTCCATCGATGTATATTGGAGATGTAGGAGTTCGAGGGCTTCATCATTTGGTTTATGAGGTTGTTGATAACTCCATTGATGAGGCGATGGGAGGACATTGCGATACTATTGGTGTTACAATAAACGAAGACGGCTCGGTTACAGTAGAGGATAACGGTCGTGGTATTCCGGTTGATTTACATAAAAAAGAAGGAGTTTCTGCACTTGAGGTTGTAATGACTAAAATTGGTGCCGGAGGTAAATTCGATAAAGACTCTTATAAAGTTTCGGGAGGACTTCACGGAGTTGGGGTTTCTGTAGTAAATGCACTTTCGATTCACATGAAATCGACTGTATTTAGAGAAGGAAAAATCTACGAGCAGGAATATGAAAGAGGAAAAGCATTATATCCTGTAAAACAAATAGGAGAAACAGATAAAAGAGGTACACGCCAGACATTCTTCCCTGATGATGCTATTTTTCAGCAGACAACGGAGTTTTCTTATGATACTTTATCAGCTCGTATGCGTGAGCTTTCTTTCTTAAATAAAGGAATCACAATTACTTTTACAGATAAAAGAGAAGTCGATGAAAAAGGCGAATTCAAAAGCGAAGTTTTCCATTCTGATGAAGGACTTAAAGAATATATTCGTTATTTAGACGGAAATCGTGAGCCAATTATATCTCACGTAATCAGCATGGATCACGAAAAAGGTGAGATTCCGGTTGAAGTTGCTTTAATCTATAATACAAGTTATTCTGAGAATATTTTCTCTTATGTAAATAACATTAACACACATGAAGGAGGTACACACCTGCAAGGTTTTAGAAGTGGTTTAACAAGAACACTTAAAAAATATGCAGATGCTTCAGGATTGTTAGATAAATTGAAATTCGAAATTTCTGGAGATGATTTCCGTGAAGGTTTAACAGCTATTATTTCGGTAAAAGTTGCAGAGCCTCAATTCGAAGGACAAACTAAAACTAAACTTGGAAACAGGGAAGTGGTTTCTCCAGTATCTCAGGCAGTTGGAGAAATGCTTGAAAATTATTTGGAAGAAAATCCAAATGATGCAAAAGTAATTATCCAGAAAGTAATTTTAGCTGCGCAGGCTCGTCACGCTGCAAAAAAAGCACGTGAAATGGTACAGCGTAAAACCGTTATGGGCGGTGGCGGATTGCCAGGGAAATTATCAGACTGTTCTGAACAAGATCCGGCAAGATGCGAAGTTTACTTAGTCGAGGGAGATTCGGCTGGTGGAACAGCAAAACAAGGACGTGACCGTAACTTTCAGGCGATTTTACCATTACGTGGTAAGATTTTGAATGTCGAAAAAGCGATGCATCATAAAGTATTCGAAAACGAAGAGATTCGTAACATTTTTACTGCTTTAGGAGTTACTGTTGGTACGGCAGAAGACAGTAAAGCATTAAATCTTGAAAAACTAAGATATCATAAAGTAATTATCATGTGTGATGCCGACGTCGATGGTAGTCATATTTCTACCTTAATATTAACGTTCTTCTTCCGTTTCATGAAAGAACTTATCGAAGAAGGACACGTATACATTGCAGCACCACCTTTATATTTAGTTAAAAAAGGAAACAAAAAAGAATATGCGTGGAACGATGTTCAGCGTGATCAGGCAAATGAAAGAATGGGAGGAAGTGCATCTATTCAGCGTTATAAAGGTCTTGGAGAGATGAATGCAGAACAATTGTGGGAAACTACAATGGATCCAAATTTCAGAACATTGCGTCAGGTAACTATCGATAGTCTTGCAGAAGCAGATCAGGTTTTTTCTATGTTAATGGGAGATGAGGTACCGCCTCGTAGAGAATTTATCGAGAAAAATGCTGTTTACGCAAATATCGATGCCTAATAAAAAATAACTTTCAATTCGTTTAATTGTTTAAATTTACTTAAACGATTAAACGAATTGTCAATTTATAGAACAAACAAATTATTAATAACCGATAAAGTAAAAAATATGAAAGTTACCATTGTAGGAGCAGGAAATGTTGGAGCTACTTGTGCAGATGTTATTTCTTATAGAGGAATTGCAAGTGAAGTAGTGTTGTTGGATATTAAGGAAGGTTTTGCCGAAGGGAAGGCGTTGGATATTACACAATGTGCTACAAATACGGGTTTTAATACCAAAGTATCCGGAGTAACCAATGATTATTCTAAAACTGCCGGAAGTGATGTAGTGGTTATTACATCGGGAATTCCGAGAAAACCAGGAATGACAAGAGAAGAATTAATAGGTATAAATGCAGGAATTGTAAAAACAGTTGCTGAAAATGTGTTAAAATATTCTCCAGATACGATAATAGTTGTAGTGTCAAATCCAATGGATACTATGACGTATCTAGCTTTGAAAGCTACAGGATTACCAAAAAACAGAATTATAGGTATGGGAGGAGCTTTAGATAGTTCTCGTTTTAGAACTTATCTTTCTCTTGCTTTAGACAAACCTGCAAATGATATTTCAGCGATGGTAATTGGAGGTCATGGAGATACAACTATGATTCCGTTAACTCGTTTAGCGTCTTACAACGGAATTCCGGTATCACAATTCCTTTCAGAAGAAGTATTGCAAAAAGTTGCTGCAGATACAATGGTAGGAGGTGCAACACTTACAGGACTTTTAGGAACTTCTGCCTGGTACGCTCCGGGAGCTTCCGTTGCTTATTTGGTAGACAGTATTCTAAACGATCAAAAGAAAATGATTGCATGCTCTGTTTTTGTAGAAGGCGAGTACGGTCAAAATGATATATGTATAGGAGTGCCATGTATAATTGGTAAAAATGGAGTCGAAGAGATTATAAATATTCATTTAAACGATCAGGAAAAGGCTTTATTTGCAAAAAGTGCAGATGCAGTTCGCGGCATGAATGATGCTCTAAAATCGATTTTAGTATAATAAAAACACTAAAAAAAGGAAAAGGCTGCACTTTTGCAGTCTTTTTTTTGAGATTAATTAATAAATAAATTGGTTAATCTTTTCGTTAATTATATATTTGCTCGATTTAAAAAAAATGTAGTAATTCGTGATCTCGATTTTTTAGTTTTAAAAACTCATGTCAGGGCTTATTTTTAGGGAATTTAAAACCAAAAACAAACATAAAACATAATTAATTTTTAGTAATAATGCAGAATAAAGGACTTATTAAATTTTTCGCAATTCTATTTGCATTGGTAAGTATTTACCAACTTTCTTTCACTTTTGTGGCAAATAACGTCAAAAGTGAAGCTAAAGCTTTTGCAGGAGACAATCCTGATAAAGAGCTAAAATATTTAGATTCTATTGGAAAAGAAAAAGTGTTTAATCTTGGTTTTACAGACTTCACTTATAATGAAGTAAAAAACAAACAATTAAATAAAGGTCTTGACTTAGAAGGAGGAATCAACGTAATTCTTCAAATCTCAGTTAAAGATGTTTTAAAAGGATTAGCAAACAATTCTAAAAATCCGGTATTTAATAAATCATTAGCTGATGCAACTGCAAATTTAGAAGGAAATAAGACCTATTTAAATAAATTTTTTGAAGCTTTTGAAGCTAACTCAAACGGAACTACAAAATTAGCTTCGCCAGATATCTTTGCAAACAGAAGTTTACAAGGTGAGGGTGGAATTGATTTCCAAATGACAGATGCTCAGGCTCAAAAAGTAATCAAAAGAAAAGTTGATGAGTCTATCGAAAGTGCTTACAAAGTATTAAGAGAGCGTATCGACAAATTTGGTGTGACACAGCCAAACATTCAAAAATTAGGAGAAACAGGAAGAATCTTGGTTGAGCTTCCAGGTGCTAAAGATGTTGACAGAATTAAGAAGTTATTAGGTGGAAAAGCTCAATTAGAGTTTTGGGAAACTTATAAAATGGAAGAAATTGGTAATTTCCTAGTTTCTGCTAACGAAGCTTTAAAGAAAACTGAAGTTAAGAAAACTGAAACTAAAACTGTTGCTAAAGATTCATTAAATGCTTTATTAACAGATAATTCTAAAGATTCTCTAGATGCTAAAAAAGGAAACAATCCTTTATTTGATAAAATAATTGGTAACGGAGGTGGTCCTGTTTTAGGATACTTTGCAGTGAAAGATACTGCAGTTATTAATGACTATTTCAAAAGACCAGAGATTAGAGTGTTATTGGCTGCAGACCAGCACTATGCAAAATTTGTATGGAGTAAGCCAACAACTATAAAAGATCCAAAAGCAAAAGATCCAAAAAATGCTGCTGATATCGAAGCTGTTGAATTATATGCTTTAAAAGGAAACAGAGACAACATTCCTGCTATGAGCGGTGGTGTAGTAACTGACGCAAAAGATACTTTTGACCAAATGGGTAAACCAGCTGTTTCTATGCAAATGAACAGTCAGGGAGCTAAAGTTTGGGAAGAATTAACAGGAAGAGCTTTCTCTCAAAAAGGCTATATAGCTATTGTATTAGATAACATCGTATATTCTGCGCCAGGTGTTACTAGTGGTCCAATTGCCGGAGGAAGATCTGAAATTACAGGTTCGTTTGATGTTGCTGAGACTAAAGATTTAGCAAACGTATTAAATGCAGGTAAATTACCGGCTTCTGCAGATATTATTCAATCTACAGTTGTAGGACCATCTTTAGGTCAGGCTGCAATTGATGCAGGTACAATTTCATCTGTATTAGGATTCTTATTAGTTTGTGTTTGGATGGTATTCTATTATGGTAAAGCTGGATGGTATGCAAACCTTGCTTTATTATTAAACTTACTATTCTTATTCGGAATTATGGCAAGTTTTGGTTTCGTATTAACGTTGCCAGGTATTGCAGGTATCGTATTAACATTAGGTACTGCGGTAGATGCGAACATTATTATATATGAAAGAGCAAAAGAAGAATTACGTGAAGGTAAATCATTATCTGAAGCAGTAACAGCTTCTTACGGATGGCATGGTGCAATGCGTTCTATTATTGACGCAAACGTAACGCACGTTTTAACTGGAGCTATCTTATTTATTTTTGGTACAGGACCAATTAAAGGTTTCGCATTAACTTTATTAATTGGTATCGTAACTTCATTGTTTACTTCTATTTTCATTGCTAGAATTTTTATCGACAGAAATATTGCTGGAAAAGGTGATTTAACTTTCTCTACAAACATTACTAAAAACTGGTTTACTAATTTCCACTTTGACTTTATTAAAATCAAAAAATTCACTTATATCTTCTCTTCAATCGTAGTTGTTGTGAGTTTAATTTCTATCTTCTTCGTTAACGGATTAGATGAAGGTGTTGATTTTGTTGGAGGTAGAACTTTCCAGGTTAAATTTGAAAAACCAGTTGATGCAACTGTAGTTTCTGATGAATTATCAGCTGCTTTTGGAACTCCTGTTGAAGCTAAAATTTTAGGTGATGATGATCAGTTGAAAATCACAACTAAATATAAAATTAAAGAAGATGGTGTTGCTGTTGATGAAGAAGTGAACCAAATATTATACAAAGGATTAGCGAAATATTTCCCTAATACTAGTTATGATAAATTTACTAATTCTTTTGATGGTAAAAGAGTCGGTGTTTTACAAGCTTCTAAAGTTGGAGCTTCTATCTCTGAAGATATCAAAACTAACTCTTACTGGGCAGTTCTTGGGGCAATGGCAGTTATTTTCTTATACTTAATGATTTCATTCCGTAAATGGCAGTATTCATTAGGTGCGATCGCGGCTGTTGCACACGACGTAATCTTCGTATTAGGAATCTACTCTTTATGCTACAAATTCATGCCATTCCACATGGAAATGGATCAGCACTTTATCGCAGCGATTCTTACTGTAATTGGTTATTCTATGAACGATACTGTAATTGTATTCGATAGAATTAGAGAGTTCATCATCGGAAACCGTAAAGGAACTTTCGAAGATATCGTAAATGCTTCTATTAATACTACATTATCTAGAACATTGAATACTTCATTAATGATGATCATTGTATTATTAACAATGTTTATCTTCGGCGGAGAATCAATCAGAGGATTTATCTTTGCCATGTTAATTGGTATTATTGTAGGTACTTATTCATCATTATTCATCGCGACTCCAGTATTGGTTGACTCGATTTCTGCTGATGATAAACATACAATCGAAGACAAGCATAACAAAGCATAATTACTGCTTAAATTATAATAAAAAAGATCCGGTGAAAGCCGGATCTTTTTTTGTACTATATTTAAATGAATTTTAAAATTGCCTATGATTATAAGAATACTTCTGTATTTATTGCTTTTTATCGTATTGAAAATACATGCACAAAATAATGATTCAAGACTCTTGCTTGGTTTTAATTATGGTTTCGGAAGTGAATTCAATAATAAAGATTACACTTTTGTAAATCATTTTTATAAAGCACAATTGTATTATAAATTGAAAGAAACAAAACATTTTCAGTATGAGATTTTAGTTCAGCCGGAGATTAATTTTGCAAAACACCAATTACTGAATTTTTATTTTGTAAAACCAGAAACTCCTGATTTCGAACAAAAAAGAGAAGAATATACCAAGCTAAAAGATATTCATGAATATGTTCTGAATTTAGGTTTTTTGATTCGAAAACCTGTTAGTAAAAACATTTCGGTTTATCTTTTAGGAAGTGTTGGCCCGATGATTACAGATACTGAAACTGAAAGAATGTCTGGTGGTTTTGCTTTCGCAGATGTTTTAGCGGTTGGTTTTTCTTTAAAATGGAAGAAAATACAATTTGATATTAGACCAGAAGTCAGGCATGTTTCTAATGCAGGTTTAGGAAGTACAAATGCAGGTTATAATACTAAAAACATTGAATTTGGTATTTCCTATCCATTATAAAAAAAACTCCAGTATGTCGAAATACTGGAGTTTTATATTTTTTGAATTCCTGATTAAGAAGCTGCTAAAGGATTTCTTTGCGCTCTAATGATAAAGAAAAGACCAATAATAATGAATGGAATACTTAGCCATTGTCCGGTTGAGAACAAACCTAATTCTTTTTCAATACCGCCTTGGCTTTCTTTTACAAATTCTACAATAAAGCGTACTACAAATAAAAGCACTAAAAACAATCCAAAAAGATATCCTGATTTAAGTCTTGCATTAGTTTTCCAATATAAGAAATATAAAGCAGCAAATACGAAAATATAACAAAATGCCTCGTACAATTGTGTTGGGTGCTTTGCTGGTACTTCTGCTAGTAAATTTGCAAATTTAGGGTCTGTGGCTATGGCATTATAAGCTTCTTTTGGATTAGCAATTTTTGTAGCGTTTACTGTGTCTGCTTTGCTGAATTTGTCATGTAGAAAACGAATTCCAAATGCAGATGTTGTTTCGTGACCGATAATTTCAGAATTGAAGAAATTTCCTAAACGTACAAAGATGGCACCACTTGCAACAGGAATTACCACACGGTCTAAAATCCATAATAATGGACGTTTTAAGATTACTTTGCTATAATAATACATTGCCACAATAATTGCAATTGCTGCTCCGTGGCTTGCTAAACCCTGAAATCCTGTAAATTCAAATTTTGGCTCGAATTTAAATGGTAAAAAGATTTCCAGTAAATGATTTCTGAAATATTCCCAGTCATAAAAGAAAACATGTCCTAAACGAGCTCCAATTAACGTTGCTAAAACTGTCCAAACAAATAAAGAATCTAATTTGTCTAAAGATTCATTTTCGCGCTCGAAAATCTTTTTCATTAGGAACCAGCCTAAACCAAAAGCAATTACGAACATTAAACTGTAATAGCGAATCATAAAAAATCCTAAATCAATTCCTTCAGAAGGATTCCAAACGATGTTTAAAGGTTGTGTCATAGAGTATATGTTTTTATTGTGTTTTGTAAAAATAGCTATTAAATACGGATCAAATCTTTATAAAAAGTTAATGTTTGTGTGAACATTTCTTTTCTGGAACGGGATCGTAACCTGACCTTCCCCATGGATGACAGCTTAAAATTCTCTTTATTCCTAAATACCCTCCGTAAAATAATCCGTGAGTTTGTAAAGCCTGAATCATGTATGTTGAACACGTTGGTTCAAATCGGCATGAAGCGGGCGTAAAAGGTGAAATCGCAGTTTGATAAAAGCGTACTAATAAAACAAATGGCGTAATAACTTTCATGATTTATTAGATTTTTTCTTTTTTAGATTGAGAAACTTGTTCCTTCTTTTCCGTCTTTCAACTGAATTCCTAAAGCAATTAACTGATCGCGGATTTGATCAGAAAGTGCGAAGTTTTTATCTGCTCTTGCCTGATTTCTCATTCCGATAAGCATATTTACAACACCTTCTAATTTATCATTATTGCTGTCAGCAGCTTTTTCGTCACTTAATCCTAAAACATCAAAAACAAAAGCATTTAAAGCTGCTGAGAATGTTTTTAAATCTTCTGGAGAAATAGTTTCTTTACCTTCTTTTAATAAATTGATATAACGAACAGCTTCAAACAATTGAGCAATTAAAATTGGTGTGTTAAAATCGTCATTCATCGCATCGTAACAAGCTTGTTTCCATGCTGAAAAATCAACAGAGCTTGTAGAACCAGCATTTATAGATGGTAATGCATCTAGAGCTTCCATTAATCTTTTGTATCCTTTTTCGGCTGCAGTAATCGCATCATCTGAAAAATCTAAAATACTTCTGTAATGCGCTTGTAACATGAAAAATCTAGTTACTGATGCAGAAAAGGCTTTACTTAAGATTGTATTGTCTCCACTTAAAATTTCTCCCGGTAAAATATTGTTTCCGGTTGATTTTGCCATTTTCTTTCCGTTTAAGGTAAGCATATTGGCATGCATCCAGTAATTTACAGGCGATTGCCCAGTGCATGCTTCGTTTTGCGCAATTTCGCATTCGTGGTGAGGGAATTTTAAATCCATTCCACCTCCGTGAATATCAAAATGGTTTCCTAGATACTTAGTACTCATTGCAGTACATTCTAAGTGCCATCCCGGGAAACCATCGCTCCAAGGAGATGGCCATCTCATGATATGTTCTGGCTCAGCTCTTTTCCAAAGCGCAAAATCCTGCGGATTTCTTTTATCAGATTGTCCGTCAAGGTCACGGGTATTCGCAAGCATATCTTCGATATTTCGCCCGCTTAGAACACCGTAATTGTTGGTTTCGTTATATTTTACAACATCAAAATAAACAGATCCGTTAGCAACGTAACCAATACCGGTATCAATGATTTTTTTGATGATTTCGATTTGTTCAATAATATGACCCGTTGCAGTTGGCTCAATACTTGGAGGTAAAAAATTGAAAGCTTTTAGAATATCATGAAAATCAACAGTATAGCGCTGTACAACTTCCATAGGTTCTAATTGCTCTAAACGTGCTTTTTTAGCAATTTTATCTTCACCTTCATCAACATCATCTACAATATGTCCAACATCGGTAATATTACGCACATAGCGAACTTTGTAATCAAGATGTAAAAAGTATCTGAAAATTACGTCAAAAGACATAAAAGTCCTTACGTTTCCTAAATGCACATTACTATAAACTGTTGGTCCACAAACATACATTCCAACATTTCCTTCATGGATTGGTTTGAAATTTTCTTTTTCACCCGAAAGTGAGTTGTATATTTTTAGGGGTTGACTGCTGTATAGTGGCATATTTTTACTTAATTGTTTGTTGTTCGTGGTTTATTGTTTATTGTTTTGGAGGCAAATTTTATTTGAATTTTAGCCCCTTGATTTCACATTTGTTTAAATAGTTCATCATTGCTCCAATTTTGTTTTTTACAAGCTCAGCCATTTCATTTAATTTTAAATGTTGTTCTTCGCTGATCAATTTTTTATCAAATGCTCTGTATGATTGTGATTTTACTTCTCCAATAGATCCTTTCGCAATACTTAGAAAATTAATGAATTCTCTATTTCCATTTCGTTCAAATCCTTCGGCTATATTATCCATAACTGAACCAGAACTTCTGTCAATTTGATCTTTAAGAGAATAGTTTGTTTTTAGATTCGTATTTTGAATTAGAAATTCAATTTGCTGACAAATTTCTCGAGCAAGTCTCCAGATTTCCAGATCTTCAAATTTTTCAATTTTCGCCATAACAACAAACTATTAACTAAAAACAATAAACTTTTTTAAAAGTGTGTATCTAGTTTAATATAATCAAGAAACTCTCTTTTTGTTTGAGGTTCTTTGAATTTTCCTCCGAATTCAGAAGTTACTGTACTGCTTTCGATATCTTTGATACCTCTTGAGTTAACACAAAGGTGTTTTGCATCGATAACGCAGGCAACATCTTCTGTACCTAAAGCTTTTTGAAGTTCCTGAACAATCTGCATAGTTAAACGCTCCTGAACCTGAGGTCTTTTTGCATAATATTCAACAATACGGTTCATTTTTGATAAACCAATAACTCTTCCGCTTGAAATATAAGCAACGTGAGCACGCCCAATAATTGGCAGTAAGTGGTGTTCGCAGGTAGAATAAACGGTAATGTTTTTCTCAACTAACATTTCACCGTATTTGTAATTATTATCAAAAGTTGAAGCTTTTGGTTGTTTTGCAGGGTTAAGACCTCCAAAAATTTCTTTTACAAACATTTTAGCTACTCGGTTTGGAGTACCTTTTATGCTGTCATCAGTCAAATCCATTCCTAAAGTTTGCAGAATGTTTTCAACATCTTTTTTAATTTTTTCTATTTTTTCTTCATCAGTTATATCAAAAGCATCCGCTCTTAGAGGGTTTTTTGCATTACTGCTGAAATGACTGTCACCTATTTCGTCTAAAAAATCTTCGTTATTTATCATTAAAAACTACTATTATAATGGGTATATCTTTTTAAGGCGGTAAAGATAATTAATAAATAGGAAACCTTTTCTATGGTTTTTATTATTTAATCGATCCTTTTTAGATATAATTTAAAATTGATCCAAAAACAAAAGACAATAACAGGATTAGTTATTGTCTTTTGAAAGTTTAAGTTTAGTTTGTTTTATCTATTGTTGTACACTAGTAAAGCCTCTTTTAAGATATTTACTGCTGTAATAAGATCTTTTTTGTTTAAAACGTATGCAATTCGCACCTGATTTAATCCCATTCCCGGAGTTGAATAAAATCCTTTTGCAGGAGCAATCATAACCGTTTCGCCATTTAAATTGTAACTTTCTAATAACCATTGCGCAAAATCATCAGAATCCTTAATTGGTAATTCGGCAATGCAGTAAAAGGCTCCTTTAGGTTTTGTTACAATTACACCTTCGATTTTATTCAATTCTGAAATTAAAGTATTACGACGCTCTTTATATTCACCAATTACTTCATCAAAATAACTTTGAGGTGTGTCAATTGCAGCTTCGCAGGCAATTTGCTCAATGGTTGGCGGACTCAAACGTGCCTGAGCAAATTTCATTACAGTTGCCAGAACTTGTTTGTTTTTAGTAACCAAACATCCAATTCTTGCTCCGCACATACTGTAACGCTTTGAAACAGAATCGACCATAATGACGTTTTGCTGAACATCTTCTAAATTCATTACTGAAAAATGTACATCATCTCCATCGTATAAAAACTCACGATAAACTTCATCTGCGATTAAGTATAAATCGTGTTTTTTAATTAAATGAGCCAGTTGCTTAATTTCGGCTTCAGAGTATAAATATCCAGTCGGATTTCCAGGATTGCAAATCAGAATGGCTTTTGTTTTTGGTGTAATTAATTTTTCAACTTCTTCAATACTTGGCAGGGCAAATCCGGTTTCGATAGTCGAAACGAGCGGTACTACAGTTGCGCTTGTAGAAGATGCAAATGCATGGTAATTAGCATAAAAAGGTTCAGGAATAATGATTTCATCTCCCGGATCAGTAATTGTGGCCAGTGCAAAAAGTAAGGCTTCAGAGCCACCAGTAGTTACAATGATGTCTTCTGTGTTAACGTTTACATTTTGGCGCTGGTAAAAATGAGCTAATTTTTTTCTATAGCTTTCATATCCGGCAGACGGACTGTATTCTATAATACTCAAATCAATATTTTTTACCGCCTCGATGGCCACTTCCGGTGTCTTGATATCCGGTTGACCAATGTTTAAGTGATACACCTTGTGTCCTTTTTGCTTTGCTAAATCTGCAAAAGGAGCCAGCTTGCGTATCGGAGATTCGGGCATGTTTCTTCCCTTGTGTGAAATTGTAGGCATGAGTATAAATTATTGAAGTGCAAATTTGCGCTTTTTTTTCGAATTTAATTTAAAGAATATACTATCTTATAAAAATCTAACAATAATAAATATATTTACTAATTTTATAATAAAATATTGTCAATGAAAAAATATATTGTGTTGTTTTTTGGGTTATTCTTACCTTTTTGTGTTAAATCTCAAGATAGTTTTATTATTCAAAATAATAAACAAAAGGCGGTAATCCCTTTTAAATTGATAAATAATCTCATTTTTATTCCGATTAAAGTAAATGGTGTCGAACTGAATTTTCTATTAGATTCTGGTGTCGAAGAAACCATTTTGTTCAGTATGGATGAAATGCAGGAAGTAAAATTTAATAATGTTGAGAAAATCAGACTTAGAGGTTTAGGTTCTGAAAGTGAAATTGAAGGTTTGAAATCGACAAAGAATACTTTTGAAACACACGGATTGCGATCTGATAATCATATGTTATTTGTGATTCTCGATCAAAGTTTTAATTTATCATCACATATAGGTATTCCTGTAAATGGTATCATTGGACATAAGTTTTTTAAAAATAATTTGGTAGAAGTTAATTATGAAAAGAAAAAAGTCATTGTACATACAAATAATGAATCGTTTCGGAAAAAATTGGACAGAAACTTTAAAAGTATACCCATTACTATCGAAAAATCAAAACCTTATATTGAAACAACTGCAGTTGTAGACAACGAAGAAATTCCGGCAAAATTGCTAATTGATATAGGTAATAGCGATGCGTTTTGGGTTTTTGAAAATAATAAAATCAAACTTCCAAAAAAGAATTTCCCCGATTTTCTGGGAAAAGGGTTTAGCGGTGACATCGAAGGGCATCGCGCCAGAATTCAAAAATTTATAATTGATGAATTTGAGTTTAAAAAACCAATTGTTGCCTTTCCGGATTCTAGTTCTATTCGAAATGTTAAAATGGTTCCGGATCGTATAGGCTCGGTAGGAGGAGAAATTCTAAAAAGATTTACAGTGGTTTTAGATTATGCAGATAAAAAAATGTTTTTAAAGAAGAACAATAAATTTAAAGAACCGTTTACATATAATAAAAGCGGAATTACAATTCAACATAATGGATTACAATGGGTTCAGGAAACTGTACATTTAGAAACTGTAAAAGTTGCTGTATCCTTAAACGAAGGAGAAACAAACCAGAATAATAATAGTGGAGGCAATTTTAGATATAAATTTTCTTTGAAACCCATATATGAAATTGTTAATATCAGAAAAAAATCAGCAGCCGAAAAATGCGGATTACAAAAAGGAGATATTATTACTTCTATTAATGGTGAAATGCCATATAAATATTCTTTACAGCAAATCAATCAGCTTTTGAAATCCGAAGAAGATAAATGGATAAGTTTAGAAGTCGAAAGAAACAGTCTACTTTTGAAGTTTAGATTTAAGCTCGAGGATGAACTATAAATGTCGATTATGATTAATTAATTTTTTGTTATAAAATATTTTGTTTTAGTAATGAAATTTATAATTGTTTGAGTTTTGTGAAAAATTAAGTGTTAAAATTACTTTTTTGTCTAAGCAACATCAATAATTTATTAAGTTTATCAAAAAAATGCAGTTTATGACCAAAAAATACAATGATTTCTTACGTGTAATTTTATTTTTTGTTTTTTTATCATTTTTACCTCAAACAATAAATGCCCAATGTGCTGGTGATGATGCGAGTTTTGAAGTTTGTGATATTCCTAATGTAAGTAGTAAAACAATTGATTTATTTTCTTTACTTGGTGGATCTCCTGTTTCAGGAGGAGTTTGGACAGATGATAATTCATCAGGTGGTTTAAATTTAACAACCGGAATTTTAAATGCTCAGGTAATCAGAGCAAGTGGGATCTATCGTTATACTTATACAGTTACAGGAAATGCTGGCTGTGTCGATAATTCAGCAACAGTTACTGTTACAATAGGAGGTTATTCTGGTGTAACATCTCCAAACGTTTCTGTTTGTAGTTCAGTAGTTAATTTTAATCTTTTTCAGGCGTTTAATGGAGTAGATGTTAGTCCTCAATTTAATGGTCAATGGCATAATGATACTACTAATCAAGATGTTAATTCTTCTATTAATGTTGAGAATATGGAAGGAACATTTTATTTCACATACACAATGCCAGCTATTGGTACTTGCCCGGCAATGTCATCTACTGCAGTTATAACTATTTTTAGGGCGCCTAATTCTGGAAATTCTGTTCCTTTAAACTTGTGTGGTAGTGATGGTTTGACTGCATATCAAAATTATGATCTTTTTACTTCAATTTCAGGATATGATGCTGGAGGAACCTGGACCGAAAGTAACGGAACTGGCGAATTGACTTTCATTGGAGATCATAATATAAATATTGAAAGAATTTATAATACTTATGGAGAAGGATATTATAATTTCAATTATACAGTGCCGTCAACGCACCCTATATGTCCTGCTGATCAAACAACTGTAAGGGTAAGACTTGAAAAAAGTCTGGATTTTACAGGAGCAGTTGTAGAAGTTGACTCAGATATCTGCGAAAGTGAGATTCCTACTGCAACATATAGGTTAACGATTACAAGAGGTCCGTCGAATATTCCTAATGGGACTTATTATGTAACCTATGATATAGCTGGATTTACGCAGAGCGTTGTGGCTAACTTTAATAATGGGGTTGCATCATTTCCTTTAAATTCTGTTTTTTTTCAAAAAGCTGGAAAATTTAAAATTACGGTATTGAACATTGCCTCTACAACCAGTGCATTAACATGTCAAAATATTATCAATGATTTATATGATGAATTAATAATCTATCCTATTCCGGATTTGAATGGAGCGTTAATTACTCCTGCTGTTACTTGTCAAAATCAGGAGGGCATAATTCAAATAACGAATGCGGCAAAACTGGCAGATGGTGATTATGATATTGTTTATAATTTATCAGGTGCAAATACAGTACCTTCTCAAGTGACGAGAATTACAGTTTCTGGTGGAAATGGAACATTTGTTATACCAGAGATTTTTAATTCAAGAAGTGGATTTTCTACCGTAACTATCACAGCGATAACACATGTTGTTTCTCAATGTGTTAATTCGGCTAATTTAAAAGGCGAAATACAAACGAACCCTTTGCCAAACGGTTCACTTTTAAGATTGCAAATACAAAATGTATGTTTTGGTGAAGAAGTAAAAGTTAATGTTTCTGGTTTACAAACTCTGACAGATGTTACATTATCGTACGTGCTTTCTGGAAGTAATACTTCAGGAGTAGAGAATATACCATTAACCGCTATCGATGGGAGTTCTATTTTTGTTCTTCCTGCTAATTTACTTGTGAATTCTGGTTCAACAACAATTACAATTGTGAAATTAAAAAATAATATTACAGGATGCGAAAGTGATGTAAGCGGAATATCAGCCACTTTTATTCTAAATTCCATACCATCTTCACCAATAGTAACAGATCAGGCATTTTGTAAAACAGACCAATCAACTGTTGCTGATTTACAGCCGCAAGGAACTCAATATAAATGGTACATCTCTGCTACGGAAACAACTCCGCTTCCTAATACATATGTATTAAAATCTGAAGATTATTTTGTGAAAGAAACTTCAGGAGCGGGCTGTGTTTCGCAGCCATCCAAAGTCACGGTAACAATTAATGATACACCACCTCCAACATTAAATCTGGATGGACAAAATTTTTGTGGTTTAGACAATCCTACGATTCTTGATTTATCAAATAATACAGGATCACCTTCAACAGTAGTTTGGTATGATGCGCCAAATAACGGTAATTTACTTTCATCCTCAACTCTTTTAGTTGATAAAGCAACGTATTATGGTTTTGATCTTTCAACAGTTACAAATTGTTTTTCAGAAGAAAATCTGGCTGTAACTGTTTCGCTTACAGTTTGTGATTCTCCGCAATACACGTTTTTTGTTCCCGATGGTTTTTCTCCAAACGGAGATGGAATAAACGATACTTTTACAATTCCTGATATTGACTTTTTATATCCGGATTATAAACTTGAAATTTTCAATAGATATGGAAACGGAATGTATAAAGGCTTTAAAAATAAGCCAGCCTGGGACGGAATAAATTATGAACAAAGTGGAATTGGAAGCGGAATAGCACCAAACGGAGTATATTTTTACATTCTCTATTTTAATAAAGACAACAGACCGCCTCAACAAGGACGTCTTTATTTAAATCGATAATTTCTTAATATAAATTCAAATGAAAAAAATATTACTCTACATAACTTTCTTTTTTTACTTAACATCGGTTTCGGCGCAGCAGGATCCGGAATACACACATTATATGTATAATATGAGTGTAGTAAATCCCGCGTATGCAACCGGAGTTCCTGCTATGATGAATTTTGGAGGATTGTACAGATCGCAATGGGTTGGTGCAGTTGGTGCTCCAAAAACTTTTACCTTTTTTGGACATACCGCAATTTCTGATAAGGCAGAAGCAGGTTTGTCTTTTATATCAGACGATATTGGTGACGGCGCTAAAAAAGAAAATAATATCTACGCTGATTTTGCTTATGTTTTAAATCTAGGCGGAAAAAACAAACTTTCACTTGGACTTAAAGCAGGAATATCATCAATGCAAACCAATTTTAATGGATTTAAGTTCAATGATCCGGCAACAGATATGGCTTTCGCCGAAAATATAAATGCCACAAAACCAAATATAGGAATAGGGGCTTATTATTTTAGAGATAATTTATACGTTGGGCTTTCGGTTCCTAATTTGTTGAAATCAAAATATATTGAAGAAAAATCAGGTGTAAATGCTTTTGGATCAGAAAACATACATACTTTCCTTACTGCAGGATATGTTTTTCAGGTCAATGATATGTGGAAAGTAAAACCTGCATTTATGACAAAATTTGTAAAAGGAGCACCTATTTCAATAGATTTAACGGCCAATGTTTTATACAACGAAAAGTTTGAACTTGGTGCCGCTTATAGAATAGACGATTCTGTAAGTGCATTGTTTAATTTTAATGTAACGCCTACACTTAGAGTTGGTTACGCTTACGATTATACACTTACGAATTTAGGTCAGTTCAATTCGGGAACACACGAAATCATGCTGCTTTTTGATTTGGATTTATTAGGTAAAGGATTTGATAAATCACCTAGATTCTTCTAAAATGAAAAATATGAAAAAACTACTCGTTATTATATTCGTATTTTCAATACAGTTTATAATTGCTCAGGATCAGGAATTGGTTAGGGCAAAGAAATTTTTTGACAGAACTTATTACAGCGAAGCTATTGTTTTATACGAAAAACTGGCTGAAGAAAAACCGTCACAAGAAGTAATTAAAAACCTTGCGGATTCTTATTATTATACAAACGACCTAGTAAAAGCGCAGCGTTATTATCGTTTATTATTTAAAAACTATAATGACAATTTAGACAGAGAATATCATTTTAGATATGCTCAAACTTTAAAAGCAACAAATAATTACGATGAAGCAAATGCTGCATTAAAAGAATATTATTCGAAATCATCAAATCCTGAGGATATTATAAATTTTGAAAAAAATATAAAAACCTTAGAAAATGTTTCGGCGATTGGAAAACGATTTGATATTAAAAATTTACCAATAAATACGCCAAATTCAGAGTTTGGAGCCGTTGAGTACAAAGGAAATTTAGTATTTGCAGGAGTTAAACTAAAACCCGGAATATTCGATAAAAAATTTAAATGGGATGGAGAAACTTATTTAAATCTCGTTACAATTCCGTTAAAAAATATTAATGCAGCCGATTCTATCACGCACTATTTTGCTAAAGAATTAAAAACCGGAATGCACGAATCAAATGCCGTTTTTACAAAAGATGGTAAAACAATTTATTTTACCAGAAACAATTCTAAAAACGGAAAGAAAAAAAGAGACGACAAGAAAATTTCTAATCTTCAGATTTTCAGAGCCGAATTAGTTGATGGAAAATGGACTAATATTACGTCACTTCCTTTCAATAGCCCAAATTATTCAGTAGAGCATCCTGCACTGAGTGCCGATGAAAAAGTATTGTATTTTGCGTCAGATATGCCGGGATCAGTGGGATCTTTTGATATTTATTCGGTTAATATAAACAAAGGCGCATTTGATACCCCAAAGAATTTAGGACCGGAAATTAATACCAATAAAAGAGAGCAGTTTCCTTTTGCTTCAGGAGATAATAAACTTTATTTTTCTTCGGATGGACATTTAGGATACGGATCTCTGGACGTTTTTGTTTCAGAAATAAATGGAAATGAATATTCAAAACCAATAAATATCGGACTTCCTTTAAATTCAAATTTAGACGATTTTGCCTTCAATATTAATTCAGAAACCAAAGAAGGATATTTTGCATCCAATAGAGAAGGTGGAAAAGGCGGCGACGATATTTATCAATTTAAAGAAATTAAAGATTTAATTGTAGAAGATTGTCATCAGTTAATTGCAGGAACTATTACAGATATTGATACTAAACTGGTTTTAGAAAATGCAACTGTAATATTGCAGGACTCGGAAAATAAAACTTTAAATACAGCAACAACTCTTGCTGACGGAAAATTTAGTTTTAGAGTTCCCTGCGAAGCTTCGTATAAAGTTTCTGCCTTCAAAGAAAAATACACAAATGAGTCTAAAACTTTATCTTTAGATAATATAAGAGATAAAGAAAACGACGCTTCTTTAGCATTAAAATCTTTGGAAAAAATCAAACTTGAAGAAAAAGAAAATGCCGAAAAGAAAAGGCAGCAGGAAATTATTATCGAAGAAGAAAATAAAAAGAAAGAAGCGCTTGCGGCAATTGAGTTAAAACAAAAAGAGAAGAAAGCAAAAGAAGCTGAAATAGCTGCCGCAGAAATTAAAAAGAACGAAAAAGTAAAAGAAATTTTAGAGAAAGAAAAAGACGTTGTAAGAGATAAAGATCGTTTAATTATCAAAACAGACCCTATTTATTTTGATTATAACATGTGGTACATTCGTAAAGAATCTAAAGTTGTTTTGGGCAGAGTTGTCGAATTAATGAAGAAATATCCGGGAATGGTAATCGAAATTGGTTCGCATACAGATTCACGAGGAAACGCAAAATTCAATGAACAATTATCTCAAAAAAGAGCCAATTCAACCAGAGAATTCCTAATTCAATCCGGAATTGATGCCAAAAGAGTTTCTGCAAAAGGTTATGGAGAATCAGTGCCAATTATTAAATGTAAAACCGACGAGGCGTGTTCAGAGGAAGATCACGAGCTCAATAGAAGATCTGAATTTGTAATTAAGAATTTATAAATGCTATAAAAATTAAAAATCATTAAGCCTTTATTTTGGCTTCTTTTTTATTTAATTTTATAAAATAACCACAGAATTAAAAATATAGAAATATGAAAAATCTAATTTTGCCTTGTCTGCTTGTTATCTGTATTGGATTTCAAAGCTGTAAAAATGAAGAAAAACAAAAAGAAGCTGTAGCAGCAAAAGCTGATGCTGAAACTGTTACAAAAACAGAATGTTATCAGGCAGTATATGAAAAAGATACAATCCAGCTAAAATTAAATACTTTAAAAAATGGAAAATTATCTGGAAATATGATTATGAAAGTAGCGCCTTCAACAGTAAGAACCGGCGAAATTGCGGGTGAATTTCATGGAGATACTTTATTTGCCGATTATACTTTTAAGGATTTAGCACAAAAGGACAAAACATTCAAAAACCCAATGGCATTTTTAAAGAAAGACAAACAGCTTATTTTAGGAAACGGAACCATGCAGACAACAATGGGAGTAACGTATTTGGTAAAAGACAAACCAATCGATTTTGATCGTGTAAAATATAAATTTGATGCTGCAGAATGTGCAGCTAAATAAAAAGTAAAAAGTAAGATTTTGATAAAATAAAAAGCCGTTTCGATTAAGAAACGGCTTTTGCTATTTTAAGAATTTATTTTTTATAAAACTTCTCCCTTAATTTTAAGGGCAACCCGGCCATCAGGATAATTCACAGCATTGGTTTCAACAGTAATTGTTTTACGAATTGGACCAGCTGCCATGTTGTATTTCACATCAATTTTTCCTTTTTTTCCTGGCATAACTGCTGCAGCAGGTTTTGTAACAATAATAGAACTAACTGTAGATTCGGCACCAATAATTAAAAGCGGTGCATCTCCTGTGTTAGTAAACTCAAAGGAGCGGACTCCGTTATCAGTCTTAGAAATTTTTCCATAATCGATAGTATTGTCCGCGGCTGCAAATTCAATTTTTGGGCCATTTTGTGCATAACCTATCGCGCTAAACAATACGACTGCAATAAAAGAGGCAACATTTTTCATTTTGAAATTGTTTTTAAGTTGTAAGTAAATATACATTGTTTTAATTAACACACAAATTATTAATTCGTTTTTTATAGTGTACTTAATTATTTACTTTTGCTGTTAATTATAATTACAAAAATTGAACCAAAGTTTCGTTTATTTGTTTAACTGTTTAATCGGTTAATCGATTTACCTAGATGGACTTCACAAAATAAACAAACGATTAAACAATTTAACGATTAAACGAATCAACAAAAAATAAACGATTAAACAACCCTAGTAAATGACAATTCCAGCACAATTTGACGCTAAAGCGATTGAGAACAAATGGTATGATTACTGGATGAAAAACAATTATTTTCATTCAGAACCTGATCACAGAACACCTTATACAATTGTAATCCCGCCGCCAAACGTCACTGGAGTCCTTCACATGGGACATATGTTGAATAATACAATTCAGGATGTTTTAATTAGAAGAGCACGTCTTAAAGGATTCAACGCTTGCTGGGTACCGGGAACAGACCACGCTTCTATTGCTACAGAAGCAAAAGTTGTAGCAAAATTAAAAGCAGAAGGAATCAATAAAAACGATTTGACCCGCGAAGAATTCCTAAAACATGCTTGGGAATGGACAGATAAATATGGAGGAACAATCCTGGAACAACTTAAGAAATTAGGTGCTTCTTGCGATTGGGAACGTACAAAGTTTACAATGGATCCAGATATGTCTGCATCTGTAATTAAATCGTTTGTAGATTTATATAACAAAGGATTAATTTACAGAGGATATCGTATGGTGAACTGGGATCCGGAAGCAAAAACTACGCTTTCTGACGAAGAAGTAATTTACGAAGAACAGCAAGGAAAATTATTTTTCTTAAAATATAAAATCGAGGGAACTGAGGAATTTTTGACCATTGCCACAACGCGTCCGGAAACTATTTTTGGAGATACTGCTATCTGTATCAATCCAAACGATGATCGTTTTACGCATTTAAAAGGTAAAAAAGCAATCGTTCCTATTTGCGGTAGAGTAATTCCAATTATCGAAGACGAATATGTAGATGTAGAATTCGGAACAGGATGTTTGAAAGTAACGCCTGCGCACGATATGAACGATAAAACTTTGGGTGAAAAACACAATCTCGAAATCGTTGATATTTTTAATGAAGATGCTACATTAAACAGTTTCGGATTACACTACCAAGGAAAAGATCGTTTTGTTGTTCGTAAAGAAATTGCAAAAGAACTGGAAGAAATTGGTGCTTTAGCAAAAACAGAAGTTCACTTAAATAAAGTTGGAACTTCTGAAAGAACAAAAGCGGTAATCGAACCTAGATTATCTGACCAATGGTTCCTGAAAATGGAAGAATTGGTAAAACCGGCTATTAAATCAGTTTTAGAAACAGGAGATATTAAATTACACCCAAAACGTTTCGAAAACACGTATGCACACTGGTTAAATAACATTCGCGATTGGAATATTTCTCGCCAATTATGGTGGGGGCAACAAATTCCGGCATATTATTACGGAGACGGAAAAGAAGATTTTGTAGTTGCTGAAAATATTGAAGAGGCGCTAAAATTAGCACAGGAAGCAACAAACAATAAACAATTAACAACAAACGACCTTAAACAGGATGTTGACGCTTTAGATACTTGGTTCTCATCTTGGTTATGGCCAATGTCTGTTTTTGGCGGCATCATGGATCCGGAAAGCCCGGATTTTAAATATTATTATCCAACAAACGATTTGGTTACAGGTCCGGATATTTTGTTTTTCTGGGTTGCGAGAATGATCATTGCGGGTTATGAATATGCAGGCGAAAAACCATTTACAAATGTATATTTAACAGGTTTAGTTCGTGATAAACAACGTCGTAAAATGTCTAAATCATTAGGAAATTCTCCTGATCCTTTAGATTTGATTGATAAATTTAGTGCAGATGGCGTTCGTGTAGGATTGCTTTTAAGCGCTTCTGCAGGAAACGATATTATGTTTGATGAAGAATTATGCAGTCAGGGAAAAGCATTTTCAAACAAAATCTGGAATGCATTCAAATTAATTAAAGGGTGGGAAGTTTCAGAAACTATCGCTCAGCCAGAATCATCAAAAGTGGCAATCGAATGGTACGAAGCGAAATTACAGCAGACTTTAGTTGACATTGAAGATAATTTTGAGAAATACAGAATTTCAGATTCATTAATGGCTATTTATAAATTGGTTTGGGATGATTTCTGTTCTTGGTTCTTAGAAATGATCAAACCAGCTTACCAACAGCCAATTGACAGCGTAACTTTTGCGAAAGCGATCGAAATGTTAGAAAGTAACCTGAAATTATTGCATCCGTTTATGCCTTTCTTAACAGAGGAAATCTGGCAGTTAATTACGGAGAGAACGCCGGAAGAAGCTTTAATTGTTTCAACCTGGCCGGAATTAAAACCATTCAATGCAGATTTAATTACTGATTTTGATAATATTACAGAAGTAATTTCCGGAATTAGAACAATTAGAAAAGATAAAAATATTCCGTTTAAAGATGCTATAGAATTAAAAGCAATCAACAGCGAAAACTTAACAACTTATTTCGATTCAATCGTAACGAAATTAGGAAACGTTTCAGCTTTTGAGTATGTTTCAGCAAAAGTAGACGGCGCATTATCTTTCCGTGTAAAATCAAATGAATATTTTATTCCGATTTCAGGAAATATCGATGTTGAAGCAGAAATTGCAAAACTGACAGAAGAATTAAATTATACAAAAGGATTTCTGAAATCTGTTGAAGCAAAACTTTCGAACGAGAAATTCGTAAACGGAGCTCCGGAAAAAGTTTTAAATATAGAAAAACAAAAACAAGCTGATGCTTTGGCAAAAATTGCTACAATTGAGCAGAGTTTGGCTGGTTTGAAATAGGAATCAGATTTTTGATTAATCTATAAAATTAAACCCGATAGGTTTCAAAACCTGTCGGGTTTTTATGTTTTAGGACTCTTCTGATTCCTCGTTCCTCGGAATGACAAAAAATACTATCTTCTCTTCTTCAAAATCCAAAATAAAGGATAAGAAACAACAGTAATTCCAATAATAATTATAAAACTGGTTTGGTCACTGAAAATAAATCCAATAAATAAAGCTATAGAAGCAATAATGGCAATTATAGTGGTCCACGGATACCAAAAAGAACGATAAGGTCTTGGTAAATTCGGTTCAGTATTTCTCAGTTTTAAAAGCGAAAAATAGGCGAGTCCCCAAACAATAATGGAGATAAAAGCAGCAAAAGAAAATAAAGCTTCAAAAGAACCAACGAAGATTATTAAAAGCAGGCTGAAAAGTGACGAAACCAAAAGTGCCACAATTGGAGTTCCGCCTTTATTTACTTGAGTTCCTTCTTTTATAAAAAATCCGTCACGGCTTAATCCGTAAAGAATTCTTGGCGGAATCATCATAAATGCGTTTAGAATACTGATTAAAGAAAAAATCGAAATTACAGTAACAATTACAGCACCGTTTTCTCCGAATAAAACCTTGGCAACATCTGCGGCAGCTAAATTAGATTTTGCTAAAGTTTCGATTGGCAGAACATGAAAAAAAGCAGCATTTACCAAAACATAAATAGCCACTACAAGGAGAACACCACTGTATAAAGATTTCGGAATGTTTTTGTTTGGGTTTTCATTTTCTTCGGCAAAAAAACAAACAGCGTTCCAGCCATTATAAGTTCCGATGATTAACTGCAATGATTTAAAAAATCCGAATACTAAACCTATTTGAAAAACAGAATTGTCTGTTTTAACTGCAGGAACTTTTACGCCAGTATACATAAAGCACGCTACAACTAAAGCCACAAAACAAATTACTTTTAATAAACTGGTAATCTGCTGAATCACACTTCCATTTTTTACACCACTCAAATGCAGTAAAACAAAAGCAGCCAATAATGAAACTGCCATCACAGTTGAATAATTTGCCAGTGCAGGAAATAAAATAATCATGTATTCGCTGATTACTATGCAGTAAAAAGCGGGCGGAATAGCATTTGTAATGTAATCAAACCAGCCCGAAAGAAAGCCGGCATATTCGCCAAATGCTCTTTTGATATAATTATACGATCCTCCGGCTTTTGGGAGCATTGTTGCCAATTCTGAATACGAATTTGCGCCAAGCAACACATACAAGCCGCCAAAAATCCATGATGCTAGAATAAGCCAGTAATTGTTTAGCATTTCGGCAATGTTTCCCGGGGTGCGTAAAATACCAACACCGATGGTTCCGCCAATTAGTACGGCAATATTAAAACTTAGACCTAAACTTTTCTTTAATTGGTTTTTGGCGGAATCAGACATATTTGGGATTTATGGTTAAAAGTTGTGTGAAGACAAAAGTACTTATTAAAGCATAACATTTTGATAAAATAATAAAACCTCACCTTTTGCAAGATGAGGTTTTAATTTTCGAAAGTATTTTAATTCTGAATTCCAGAAAACCCCGAAAAGAAAATCTAATTCAAAATTTATAATCTGTAACGTAAAGTTGCCATTACCTGACGTGGTGCAATTGGGTTTACGCTGTAATTTTCGTGTACCGTATAATTTAATTCGTTTGTAATGTTAGATAATCGGCATAAGATGGAGATTTTTTTCCATTCATAACCAAGAGAAGCATCCACTGTAACGTATCCTTCTAATGGAATATCACGATCTCTAATAGTTATAGTATAAGCTGGATCTGGCTTAGGATTAGTTGGGGTTGGAGTAACTGCTGTCCAGACATAATCATCGTTCCATCCTCCGGTACGATTACCAATATAATTTCCAATAGCTCCAAAAGTTACTCCTTTAAATAAGCCATTAGGCAATTTGTAGAAAAAGCTTAAGTTGGCAGTATTTCTTGGTGTTCTTGCTAAAACATCTCCAACAACAAGACTTCCATTAGTTCCTGATGATTTTGATACTTTAGTTTCGTTAAAACTATAACCAGCCATAATGTTTAATCCTTCCAGAGGGTTTGCTGTAATATCAATTTCAATTCCTTTTCCTTTTGTAGCTCCAACTAATTCTTTAATCGAAGTGTTGGCATTTTGTGTTACACCGTCTGCTAAGTATTGGGCAGTTTGTGCCAGATTGTTATTTGTAATTTGATATACAGTTACGTTTGTACTCAAAAGACCTCTCCAGAAATCTTTTTTAACACCAACTTCATATTGATCAATAATAGACGGATCTAAAGGTTTTGAATCGACAGTTGTTCCTGTATTTGGAGTAAAAGAGTTAGAATAACTTGCAAACAAAGATAAATCTTTAGTCGGCTGCACTACCAATCCAGCCTTAGGCGAAAAAGCTTTGTTAATGGCTTTAGGTCCGGTTACCGGTATTGCATTTTCGTAAGCAGTAGTTATGACATTTACATTATTCTTTTTTTCTATAACTTCTTTTGTAGTGGTAGCTTCGCTTTCTTGCCATGACCAGCGTAATCCCGCCAGAACTTTTATATATTTATTTATTGAAACTAAATCTTGAAAATAGGCTCCAAAACGTTGTGTTTCTGTATTTGCTAACTGAGTAATTCTTGTTGGGTAAGGAATAACAGTACTTTGTGTACTATAGTCGTAAGTATATAAGTTTATAGCGGTAGCCTCTGTTGTTAAAAGGTCAGCAGGTTTTCCGGGAGCATAAAATCCAAAAGTATAAATAGGGGCAATAGAGTTCTCATAATCAACTCCGGTAAATATCTGGTGTTTTATCGTTCCGGTATTAAAAGTTCCCTGTAAACTTAACTGGTCGCCAAAAATATTTTCAGCAGCATCCGATCTGGTTAAACCGCGTTTCCAGTTTCCATTAGCATCAATTGTACTTAATTGTGCAGTTGAGGTTTGTGTTCTTCTATAATATTGGTAAGAAGAATTGAAATTTAATTTCCAGTTTTTATTGAAGTCATGGTTAAATAACATAGAAGCGCTGGAAGATTTAGTATTTGCAGTCGACCAAAGTGCTCCGAAGAACTCGTTGCGAGGAAGATCTAAAATTGTTTTTCCGTAGATTCCGGTACCAAAATCCGGAGTCCAGTCGGCGCTTAAATAATCTCCTTGTAATGTAATTTGAGTTTTATCTGACAGATGAAATAAAAACGAAGGATTAACATAAATACGTTCGTTTTTTACAAAATCCCTAAAACTTTCAGAGTTTTCATAAGATCCTGTAAAGCGGTATGCAATAGATTTATTTAAAGGACCGTAAAAGTCAATAGAAGGTTTGTAATAAGAATAACTTCCCATTTGCATAGATACTTCACCACCGTGTGTAAATTTAGGTGTTTTGGTAACTAAATTCATAATTCCTCCTGGAGCAACATTTCCATATAATAGAGCTGAACCTCCTTTTAGGAATTCCACTTTTTCTAAAGAAGAAACTTCAGGTATAGAACCCGCATTGTAGCGAAATCCATTTTTAAACATATTATTGGCACTCATATCATAACCTCTCGAAAAGAAAGATTCCTGGGCACCACCACGGGCAGATCCTACATAAACACCATTTAAATTTTTTACTACTTCGCTTAATCTGATTGCTTGCTGCTGTTCTATTATTTCACTTCCAATGATTTGAACACTTTGAGGTAAGTCCATTACTTTAATTCCCGAACGCGCAGCTTCAATTGGTTTTTTAGGCTTATTTGCTGTAATTAAAACCTCATTAAGAATTTCTCCCTTTTTATTTTTTACGGTATCACTAACAGCAGATGCTGATTCTGAATTTGGATAACTTTGGCTATAAGAGGCAAAACTTAATAGTCCTAGTGCAAATAGTAAATTATACTTCATGGTATTTATTTAGATTCAATAAAAATTATTTGAGTGCAAATATAAATACAGAAACCTTAACATAAAATTATGAGGCGTTTTTATTTTTTAAAATTTGATTAATTTTTTCTTAAGATTAGCTTAAGATGTAATTTGTAACATTTATTTTATGTATAAATAAAAAACCCTGCTCTATTGAACAGGGTTTTTATAAAGAAAAAGATAAAAATTATTTTACTACAATTTGATAAGTAGCCATTTTCCAGATTTCGTCATATTTTTTTCCGTTGTGTTCACCAGACGATTTATCAGTATGAGCATATTCTACCATATAATTTCCGGACCAGATTGGAGTAAAAGAAAATTCACCTTTTTCATTTGTCCACAATTCTTTTTCCCATCCGTTTGGAGCAATTACTTTAATTTTAGTTTCTTTGGCAATAGCACCTTCATAAGAGGCAACTCCTGTAATTTTAGAGTCTTTTTTGGCAGCATCTGCATTTTCTGAGAAAACAGCAATTTTATTTGTATTCGCTGCAATACTGTTTCCAGCATTTTTATTTCCTACAACTACAGTTGCACTTGAGTTGTAATCTAATTTCATAGTTCCGTAAACATCTTTTACCGTATGCTGCATTACAATTGTGTAAACACCGTCTTCATCTGGAGTAAAAAATGCCTGATATTTATTTTCTAAAGCTTTAGAAGTAAGTTTTGTTTCTTTTTTTGAAGGAGAAATTACTACCAATGAGAAATCTTTTAAATCTGAAAACCATTTATCAGCTTTTGTAATATCGTTTTCTGAAAATTCTCCAAAATAAACTGAAATTTCCTGTGCTTTACCTTTTGTTCCAACTGCTTTAGTTTCAATCCAGAGAGCGTGTGCAAAAAGCTGAGGTGCAGCAAAAAACATTAAAAAAGCAAACGTTATTAATTTGAAAGTTTTTGATTTCATGATGATGATGAGATTTAAGATTAATATTGAAAAAATCCTGATAAAACGCAGAATTTTAATGAATAGTTTTTTTGTAAAGCAAATGTAATGTTTAAAATTTGTTACACAATGCTTATTTAGATTAATTATTGATAATAAATTTTAAAATATTATAAAGTCGTATTTTATAAATAAAAAAAGCCCTGTCATTTATGAACGGGGCTTGTAAATTTAATGTGATTTGTTTTTTGTCAGTTATCAATAGAATTTATAAGAAAAACGCAATAATACATTTCTTGGTTTCTGCGGATTAATTGTAGACCATCCTCCATTAAAATAATCTTTGTTTGCGATATTGTTTACATTTACAGCTGCACGAAACTTATTTGAATTATAAAAAATCGAACCATTGATTACAGTATATGCCGGAAGAATAAATTTTCCGGTTACAGAACTATCCAAAATAGCATTGTCGCTGGCATAATTTCCTCCAAAACCAAGACCGAAATTTTCCAAAACTCCTTCGCTGAATTTATAACTTGACCAAAGGTTTACTAAGTTTTTTGGCCCGGCCCAGAAAGGTCTTTGTCCTTGATCTAACCAAACATTTCCCTGATCTCCTTTTGTAATTTTACTGTCATTGTAACTGTATCCGGCAATAATACTTAAGCCTTTTACAGGCGCAGTATTCAAATCAAATTCAAAACCTTTGCTTCTCGCTTCGCCGCCTTGTGCACTGTACATTGGGTTGCTTGTCACTAAATTGGCTACATTAATAATATAAACACTTGCTGTAGCTGTTAATTTATCTGAAAATAAATCAGTTTTGATTCCAGTTTCTAACTGATTAGCGTGCTCAGGTTTAAAAGTTTGAGATTTGATAAAATTGCCATCATCATCGTATATAGCCGAAGGGGCAATATTTCTAAATCCGTTCATATAATTTGCAAAAACAGATAAATGATCTTTAACAGGCTGATAAACAAGTCCAAATTTTGGTGATAAAGCCGTTTGGTTATAATTATCATCAGCAGTTTTAATATTTCCTTCGGTATCAAAATAATCAACTCTTAAGCTAGCCATCGCTAATAAAGAACGAGTGATATTCAATACATCTGAGGCATAAGCACTGTAAGTCGCATCTTTAGAATGATAATCAGGTCCGGGTTCTGCAGCAAGAGCCATATCTACAGATTTTACCGTTAAATAATTTGGATTAAGATCATCAAATTGTCTGATTTCTCCTTGTGCGGTAATATTATAAATTTTTGCATAACCGGTACCTCCAAAAGTTACATCTCTTTTAAAATAATCAAAACCAATTACAATACGATTTCTCATACGACCAATTTTAAAATCGCCGGTAAAATTCTGCTGAATATCTGTAGTGGCAGTCTGGGATTTTTCTTTGGTAATCCAAAATCCAAAATCCTTGTTTCCATCTTCATTATCATAAATATAAGAGTAATAACCGTTTGATTTAGAAGTTCCTCTTAAAAACACAGTTTGTGAATTCCAATTTGATGAAATCTTATAATTCATATGTGCCTGTAAATTGAACCGTGGATTTTTTATCGATAAGTCATTACTGTAAAATGATAAATTGGTATTGTAATTTAACTCCGCCAAATTAGCATATTGCAAAGGTGTATCTCTTCCTAAAAACAACATTGAAGGTGTTGTTTTTTCTTCCTGCATAAATTCTGTATTAAGTAAAAAAGAAAGTCTCTCATTTACTTTATAAGAAAGAGTTGGAGCTATAAAATAAGAAGTTCGAAAACCGGCATCCTGAAAACTGTTCTCAGTTTGAAAAGACGAATTAACCCTAAATAAAATGTTTTTATTATCATCCAGAGGTGTATTGATATCAGCCGTAGCCCTGTTAAGACCAAAGCTTCCGGTAAGATAAGAAATCTCACCTCCAAACCCTTCGTAAGGTTTTTTGGTAACCGTATTAATTAGTCCTCCGTAACTAACCAGACTGCTTCCAAATAAAGTTCCGGATGGTCCTTTTATAACTTCAATACGCTCGATATTTACAGGATCTAATGTTCCGTTTGTTAAACCCGGTAGTCCGTTTACGATATTTGCCTGAACTTCAAAACCACGAAGCGAATAATAAGAACCTCCATCGCCGCCGCGTCCTGTAGATTCCCATAATTTCTGAATCCCGGGAACATTTTTCAAAGCATCTTCATAATTGGTAATGGCTTGCTCTTTCATCAATTCTGATGAAACTATGTTGTAAACTTGTGGATTTTCAATGTTTTTAAGTGGAAGTTTAGATACATATGTACTTTGTTTTGGAAAATCTTTTCCTCTGCTGCCCGTAATGATAACTTCTTTTAATTGTTTGTTCGAAACGGTCAATTTAAGATTTAGGGAAGTTGTTTCATTAGCAGTTACATTTATTTGTTTTTCTAATGTTTCATATCCGGTTAACGAAACTTGCAGCGTGTAAATATTTGGTTTTATTCGGTTAAATTCAAAAGCTCCGTCTTCGTTAGTGATTGTGCCGTATTTTGAATTTTTAAGGATGATGTTAACTCCAACGGCTAATTCTCCGTCAGATGTAGTAATTACTCCTTTTATTTTACCTAAGTTTTGCTGTGCAAAGACATTACAGCTTAATAATAACAATAAACAAATTTTGGTAAGGACTTGTTTAAAGCTCGCATGTGAATAATTCATGGGGTTTCTTTTTTGGATATATTGGTTATTTAGAATGAGTAAAAATAAAACAAATGTAAAAATTATAATTTCGACAGCAAAGATTATTTAAGCTCATTTGCAATCATTTTGTGATAATAGGATTTGAGAAAGAAAAATTGAAATTGAATGTTTTTTTTATTAAATGTAAAAAGAAAAATAATTCCTTTTAAAAGCTATATTTTTGCAATCTGAAAAAACAACTTCATGATTTTACCCATCTTCAAAAAGATTCAAAATACACCAAGAGGATTTCGTATAGCCAATACTGTATTTTTCTTCCTTTCGGGATTCGGATATTCTTCCTGGGTTTCGCGAATTCCGCATATACAAGCCCAATTGCATTTATCTGAAGCCGAATTTGGAGCTGTTTTATTTGCATTTCCAATTGGTTTAATGCTCACAATGCCATTTACAGGAAAGTTATTGAATAAATACAGCAGCCGTTACATTATGCTTCTAGGGGCTATTATGTTTAATATTGTTTTGTCTTTGCCGGGTTTGGCTGCATTTGTCTGGCAGCTTGTTATCATACTTTTAATTTTTGGGGCTTCGCGTAATATTTTCAATTTGTCTATAAATGCGCAGTCTCTTGAAGTGCAGAAATTATATCCAAAATCGATCATTACTCGTTTTCATGCGGTTTGGAGTATCGCTGTTTTTTCTGGAGCAGGTTTGGGGTATGTAATGGTTACTCAGCATATTGCTCCGGCGCATCATTTATTAGGCGTAAGCGTTTTTATGCTGGCTCTTACGGCTTGTTTTTATCCGTTGAGTATTCATAATGAGCCAGTTCCGGTTAAAAAGAAATTCTTTTCTATGCCGGAAAAAAATCTTGTAAAGTTTGCCCTGATTTGTTTTGTATCAATGGCTTGCGAAAATACAATGTACGACTGGAGCGGAATTTATTTTGAAAACATACTAAAAGCTTCTCCAAAATTAACGAGTGCTGCATTTGTTTTTTTTGCAACGGCAGTGACTTTAGGACGTATTTTCGGCGATTATGGTGTAATGAAATTTGGAACTAAAAAAATCCTGCTTTACAGCGGAATATTGATCACATCAGGATTTGGGTTGTGTTTTATTCTGCCTTATGCTTATCCAACAATTTTTGGATATGTTTTAATCGGATTTGGAGTTTCCTGTGTTGTTCCGCTTGTGTTTAGTATTGCCGGAAGATCTTCAAAATTAAGCAGCGGTTCTGCTTTAACTTCTATTTCTACAATTGGTTATCTGGGATTTTTATTGGTTCCGCCAATGGTTGGTTTTATCTCAGAATATCTCAGTATGAAATGGGCGTTTTTAATTATGGCGCTTTTGGGCATTTTGATGATTTTCATGGTGAATAAAATCGGGGAGAATGAGTGATTTTTTTAAGATCCTAAGTTGCTGAGGTTCTGAGATTCTAAGTTTTTTTGCTTGTAAATCTATCTTATAGCTTTTTCATAATAAATTTCTCGGTATAAGGCTTGCCTTTTTTCAAACCTGAAATTTCTGCTATTAGCGAATCTTTCTCAACCAGATTATAAATAATTTTATTTGGATAATCGTGTTTTGGGTTTTCAAAAACAATTTGATTATCTGAAGCCGAGGTCATTTCAAAACTTACTGGCAATTCTTGATTCTGCCCCGGAACTGTTACTATATAAGCTAATTTTCCGTTTGCCTCCTCAAGTCGAACATGTTCTGCAAAAACGGTATCATTTTGTCCCACAACAAAATAAGACTCTCCTAAATAAACTGAATCATTTTCTTTTTTCCAGCGTTCTGTTAGTTCGCCTTCTGCAGATTTATTTCCCCATTCGCCAATAAACCATTCCGCTTTCGCAAGATTTGAATAATTTTTTTTAGCAGTTTCGGGCTTGGTTTCTTTTTTACAAGATGATAAAATTGCTAAAACCAAAATTACAGAAAATAAAATGCTTTTTGATTTCATAATTAGTTTATTATAAGGATATTAATGAAATCAAATATAGAATAAATATTTGATTAGAAGTTTGTTAAAACCTCAATTTTATAAGCTTTTTTAATTTCTTCAGCAATTTTTAAAGCTTCAATTTGATTATTTGCAAAATATAAAGTGATATATTTTTCATTATCATCAAACAAATTTATTTTAACTGTTTTTTCGGTTATTGTTGTGGTTGCACCAGTTCTAAATCCTCTTCCTCCAAAAGTTTGTTTAACTAAAGTTTTGATTAAGGCTACATATTTAATTTTTGGAAAATGGTTCCATGTTAAACCAATATTGATACCATAAATAGAAAATAATTTCCTGAATTTGTTATTTTGAAAATCAAGTTCTATTCCTTCTGTTGAAATCAGAAAAACTCCCCAATACGCTATTATAAAATAAACTATAAAAAAAACAGGTCCATTTTTTATATTGATTAAAATTAAAGCTAAAAAGCTTGGAATGAATAATAAATTCCCAATAATAGTTCTTATCGAAGAAATTTTTTCAATATAAATGAAGTTAGTCATTATTTTAATCTAAAATTACTTCTTCGTCATTACAAACTTCTCAGAACTCTGTTTCCCATTCAGTTTTCCTGAAATCTCAGCAGTCAAAGTATTATTGGCACCTTTCGTATAAGTAATTTTTTGAGGATAATCGTGTTTTGGGTTTTCAAAAACCAATTGTTTGTCAGATTCTGCGGTTGATGGAAATGCAACGGCTTTGTCTTCGTTTTGTCCTTTTACGGTTGCGAAATAAGTTAAGGTTTCTCCTTTTTGAGCCAAAACGATAGTTTCAAAATGCAGTGTATCTTTTCCTTTTATAAAATAAGAATAAGCATTGAAAGTACTGTCGTTTAGTTTTTCCCAGTTTTCTGTCAAAAGACCGTCTGGAGATTCGTTTTTCCAGTTTCCGATAAGCCAGTCAGCAATTTTGATTTTATCTTTTTCTACTGATTCCTTTTTTTGACAAGAAACAACTGCTAATACAACTGCTAAAAGAGTAATTTTTTGAAACATAATTTTATAGTTTTGGTTGCACTAAAGTATGAAAAAAATGTTAGCCACAGATTAACAAGATTCAAATGATTTTTTACGCAGATTCTGGCGATTTAATTAAATAAAATCTGCGTTTATCTGCCTAAATTTTTTTAAATCTGCATGAAATAATTTAAACGTTTTTTTCTAAAATTTCGTAAACTAGTTCTTTAGTAGGTTTTTGATCTTTTAGCTGATTACGAACTTCATCAAAAGTAACTTTAAAATCGCAGCCTGATTTATATTCAGAGCATCCGTAAGCGGTTTTTCCTTTTAAGATATTTCCTTTTTTACATTTCGGACAAGATAAAATATCTGATGATGTTTTTTCCTGTGATGTTTTTTTTATTTCGGTTTTTTTAGGTTCAAGTTTCAGTTTGTAATTTTCTTCAAAACGTATTAAACCTTCAACAGTTCCGGATTCGGTTTTAAAGCCTTTTATATTTACGGTTGAACCTTTTTGAATTAATCGTAAATATTGACTTTCTGTAATTTTTTTATCATGAAAAATAAAAGGCAGTACAAAATCACAGCCTGATTTATATTCGCTGCATCCAAAAGCCGATTTTCCTTTTATCAGATTTCCTTTTTGACATTTTGGGCAGGTTTCTGCCGAAATTCCTTCAGTTTTCTTTTTCTCTGCTTTCAAAACGGGTTTCTGAATCGTTGCAGCATGCGAAATATTAGCATGTCTTGTTTCGCTTCTAACTTCGGTAACCAAAGCTTCAACCATACGTTTCATGTTTCTGATAAAAGCAGATGCAGTAAAGGTTCCTTTTTCGATATCTTTTAACTGTTTTTCCCAGGAACCAGTAAGTTCAGCCGATTTTATTAATTCATTTTGAATAGTATCTATCAGCTGAATTCCCGTTAGGGTAGGCAAAACTTGTTTTTTATTTCGAACGATATACTGACGTTTAAAAAGTGTTTCGATAATATTTGCACGTGTAGACGGGCGCCCGATCCCGTTTTCTTTCATCAGTTCGCGTAAATCTTCGTCGTCGACTTGCTTTCCTGCCGTTTCCATTGCACGTAGTAAAGTCGCTTCGGTAAAATGATTTGGCGGTTTGGTTTCTTTTTGAAGGAAAGAAGGTTCATGCGGACCTTTTTCGTCCACAACAAAACTCGGTAATAAATCGGATTCTTTTTCTTTGGCATTCGGATCTTCAAAAACTACTCGAAAACCTTTTTTGAGGATTTCTTTTCCGGTGGCTTTAAAAGTTACATCGGCCGCTTTTCCTATAACTGTTGTATTGGCAACCAAACAATCATCGTAAAAAACCGCAATAAAACGTTTTACAATTATATCATAAACCTGCTGCTGATTGTACGGAAGATTGATTTCGATTCCTGTTGGAATAATCGCATGGTGATCGGTTACTTTTTTATCGTTAAAAACCTTTGGCGACTTTTTGATTTTTTTTCCTAAAAGCGGTTCTGTTAAATGAGCATAACTTGTAAGTTTTTGCAGAATTCCCGGCACTTTTGGGTAAATATCGCCCGGAAGGAAAGTTGTATCAACTCTGGGATATGTAATTGCTTTTTGTTCGTATAAAGTTTGTGCAATTTTAAGCGTATCTTCTGCCGAAAATCCGAATTTTTGGTTGCAATATACCTGTAAACCAGTTAAATCAAATAGTTTAGGAGCATATTCATTTCCGTTTTTTTTATCAACAGAAACAATTTCAAAATCACTTTCTTTGACTTTTTCGGCCAGAATTTCCCCGTCTTCTTTTTTCAGGAAACGGCCTTCTTCATAACTAAAAAGTGTTTCCCTGTATAAAGTCTGCAATTCCCAATATGGCTGTGGTTTAAAATTTTCGATCTCTTTAAATCGGTCGACAACCATTGCCAAAGTCGGTGTCTGCACACGGCCGATAGACAAAACTTGTTTGTAACCGCCATGTTTTACCGTATACAAACGCGTAGCATTCATTCCGAGAAGCCAGTCGCCAATTGCTCTCGAAAATCCGGCATAGAATAAATTATCGTAGTTTTCAGAAGGTTTTAAGTTTTCAAATCCTTCTTTTATAGCCTCGGTTGTTAAGGACGAAATCCATAGGCGTTTTATTTCGCCTTTGTAGTTTGCCTCATTCATCACCCAGCGCTGGATTAATTCTCCTTCCTGCCCGGCATCCCCGCAGTTTATGACTACTTCGGCTTTGTCAAAAAGACTTTTAATAATTTTAAACTGTTTTTCGATTCCCGAATTCTGAACAACTTTGGTTTCAAATTTTTCAGGCAGCATCGGCAGATTGTTCAAGTCCCAGCTTTTCCAGTGCGGTTTATAATCATTGGGTTCTTTTAAGGTACATAAATGCCCAAAAGTGTAGGTTACGGCATAACCGTTTCCTTCGTAATATCCGTCGTGTTTGGTGTTGGCGCCCAAAACGGCTGCAATTTCGCGTGCTACACTTGGTTTCTCAGCAATACATACCTTCATTTTCTCCTTTTCTTATTGATAGGCGAAATTAGGCATTTTATTAAAAAGTTGCTAAGTTTCCGGGATACTAAGAACCTAAGTTTTTTGTTTTACTCAGATTTAAAAGAGATTTGAGTAAATCTGTGTGCACAGTATTTTTTTTAAGCCTATGAATAGATTTAAAGATGCATAAAAAAAACACAAACAAAAGCTTGTGGTTTTTATAGTTATAAATTTAAAGTAAGAAGCTTATTTTTTGGCTCTTAATTTTGCACGCAGATTAAACTGTTTAACAATTTCCTTAACATGTTTGTCTTTGATTTGTGTTCTGTTTAAACCCTGCAGATTTTGAACATATCCGGTAAATACGTGGCTTATAAAAAGAGGCGAATTACTGTTATTATCGGATGTATTGTGGCAGGAGAAACAATTTACAAGATTGCTGACTGAATTTCCGTGTATTGATGATGGACTAAAACCTACCTGAACATACGTTTCCATAGTAATATTATAGGCAGAAGTAGAACCTCTGGTTAATTTGCCGGGAGCAGAATTTGAAAGATCATAACTCAAAGAGTCTAATAAAGCAGCTTGTGCCGGAGTTCCATTGTATCCTGCAGTATTTATCCATAGAGAACCGTTGTAAAAATAATTGTTCCAGATACCTGTAAGCTGTTTTTTAACGCTTTCGTTTATAGTACGAATATTATTTAAGTTCTCTGAACCATTTTGGCTTGTCTGCATAAAAAGCTGAACATTATGCGAACCTTTCATTGCTTTTTCTACAGGAACACCATATTTATACACAGAAAAAACATCAGTATAAATTCCATTTCCTGAAGTTATATTAGTAACCGTTGCAGTACTGGTTTTGTTAAAGAAAGGATAATCAACTGTACTGGTTACTGGTGCATCTGTTGTTGGTGTAGCTTTTGACCAATCGTAAGCAGGTGCAAGATTTTCATGTTCAAAAGTAGCCCATACAAATTCAGGATGATTCTCTACAATGCCAACTACGTGCATTCCCAAAAGCGCCACTTTTGTTTTTACACCATTTATTACTCCCTGCGTAACAAAATAAGTAGAAGGATCTTTAAGAGCGCTTGCATCAATCCAAGAAGTTTTAAGTTCTAATGCGCCTACCGGAAAAGTGATTCCTTTTACCTGAGAAGGATCTTTTTTTGCTATTGGACCATATTTTAGCATTGTTGCGTAAAGGAGTTTGTCCATAAATATAGAATAATAAACTGTAGCAGATTTTGGAACACCCGATGTATAAGTTGGCGTTTTTAAAATGTCAGTGCTGCCACTTGCCTGGGCGGTATCGGTTAAAACTATGCCATTGCTCGGATCTAATCTCTGACCGGCGGCATTTACCTGAATAAGATTATTTATAAATTGTGGTTTTCCATTAACTTCATTAGTCAGCCAAAGAAATTTTTGCCATGACCACTGGTGAAAGTCACAATTTGTTACTGTTGCATTGTTGGCAAAAACGCTTGTAGGTCCTTCATTTGGCGGAGGAGTCTGGCGGGTGTTGTTTACGATTGTAAACCAATTCGCAGGTGCTAAACATTCAGAACTCGCGCTGCTTTTGTTTACAGTTGTATAATTTTCTTTTTCTTCTTTATAGTCCTTTTTACAGGCAAAAAACGAGGTTAGCAGTATACAAAGTAATACCATTTTTGTAGTTTTCATAACATAGGGCTTTAGTTAATTTTTGGAATTTATTCTTTTGAATACCTGAAAGTAGATAAATAAGAAAGCGGCTACATAAAAAATGTCATAAGTGCGCTATATTTGGGTATAAAACCCATAAAATGTGTATCAATAAAAATGTAGAGCCAAAGTTTATTTAAAGACTTTTATTTATAATGAAGATGTAAAACACAGAAAAAGTGCAAATTAAGTGTAGCAGTAGTTTTGACGTTTTATTGTCTTTGGATACCCTTTCTTTTACTCTGTTATTACTAATGCCGGAATCTTGTGCTTCGTCTGAGTAATTTTGAAATAAAAACAATCCAGAAATTCAAAGGCAAAAAGCAATGGTTTACCGTAGTATTTGTTTTTGGTTTTTTTCATAATCTGTTAATTTAGTTGAAAATATAGTGGGGGTTCTTTCAAAATTTAATTATAAATAATAAACCAGTTTCTCAAAAATACCTTCTTTAAAAACAATTACATTACGGATAAACCGTAAATATTTTCTTAAAAAAAAATAACAAAATAATTGCTTGGAGAATACAATCAAAAGATTAAAATAATTAAATTCGTTCTTCTCAATTTAACCATAACCAACTGTAAAATACTTTGAAACAAGCAAATACTATAAACGAAGTAATCCAGTTTCTGGATGAAATAATAGAAAAATCAAAAATTGACCAAAGCAATTTAGGTTTGTTTGCTATCCTGTATCGTGAGGTTACTGTAAAGGTAAAAGAAGGTATCCAGAACGGTTCTTTTCAAAATGGCGAACGTATGGAAAAACTCGATGTCATTTTTGCCAATCGATACCTAAAAGCTTACTATCAATATCAGGCCAAAGAAAAACCATCAGAATGCTGGGGATTTGCCTTTGAACAGGCCGAAAAATTCTGGCCGATAGTTTTACAGCATTTACTTCTCGGAATCAATGCGCATATTAATCTTGATTTAGGAATAGCTTCCGCAGAAATTAGTACTGTAGAAGATATCGAAGATTTAAAAGCCGATTTTGACAAAATAAATTCCATTCTTAGCAGTCTCGTAGCTGGTGTCGAAAAATGTTTAATCAAAATTTGGCCTACGCTTGCATTGATACTCAAATGTACAGGAAAAATTGATACTCTTTGTATTGATTTCAGCATGGAAGAAGCAAGAAAAGGCGCCTGGAAATTTGCTAACGAATTTGTAGCCATTCCCGAAAATGAAAGAGAAGCCTGCACCCGGATTAGGGATAAAAGAATTACAGAAATCGCCCGATTGGTTTCGAATCCGGGCTATTTTGTGAGTGCCGTTTTTAAATTCATTCGCTTATTTGAAAGAGGAACTGTTGCACAAAAAATAATCGATATGCAGATTATGGAAGCGAAGAATATGGAATGTGTTGCGGCGTGATTTAAATTGTTTCTGTTAAAAGTTTCTTTTTAGAATCATTTGTTAAGGCTATTACCAATGCGATTCCGCAGAAAAGTAAAGCAATAAGTCCGCGTACAATTTCATTTCCGCCACCTACAGTCGGGTTTGCAATAGCATCTTGAATATGGAAGAAAAGTACAAAAAGCAGAAGCATTAAAGCCAAAAGTAGCGAAATAGGTTTTATCCAAAGCTTGAAAATAATCGAAATGCCCGAACAAATAAGTGCAACGCCTACAAAATACGTCCAGAACATAGTTCCTGGCAGCCATTTCGGAACCATTGTAGAAACAAACTCGGCAAAAAGAAAATGACTTACACCAAACAAAAGCATTAAAAGCGAATAAAAAATTCGCCCAACCGGAATAAGTTTTTCTAGAAATGCATCGAATTTGCTTTCGCTTTTGTTCATACTATAAGAACCCGCTAGCACAAACGCTCCGCCACTATACGTTAGTTCTTCAATAGCATTGATCCAGATTTGTGTGGCGTTGGTTTTATCGGTATTAAAAATGAAAATAAACGGAAGATGAGAAACAATAAAAGCAGCGAGAAAACCAAAACCTAAATATAGACACACTTTTTTGGTATCGATGAATTTAATGGTAACGATCCCCGAAATAATAATTCCTGCCAATATTAAAACGATACTGGTAAGGATAGAAAAAACAGGATATTGATGTGCCCAAGCAGGAAAAGGAGACAAAATTTCAGATCGAAAATCTTTGATAATAAGCTGATGTACTCCCAGAGCAACGATGCCAATACCGTAAAATAAACGGCCGAGTTTAATAAGTCCTTCCATTAATAGTGGTTTTAGATAGTAAATTTGTTTTTGGTATAACCAAATATATAAATTTCTTACTAAAATACTGATTTAATGAGGGGTGGTTTTTTTGTTTAGTTTGTCTCTCGACAGTTTATCTGCACAATATTGTCATTTCGACGCAAGGAGAAATCTTCGCAAGTAGCTCCACAAAGGTTTTCTACAAAATATTGTCATTTCGAGGAACGAGAAATCACACTAGAAACTCCGCAAAGCATACTTGCCAATCTTTGTAGAGTTACTAGCGAAGATTTCTCGTTCCTCGAAATGACAAAACTAGAAGTAGATAGAATGAGAGAATAGACTTTCTACGTAGAATGTGTTCACGAGCGGGACGCTCGCGCTAGCAAGGGGATTAATAGAATTCATACTTTTCTGAACTTCCATTTTTTTGTGTGACAATGATTGAATTTTGGGTATAATTAAAATTAGTTTCATTTTCTACCGTGAAATTCATTTCTACACCTTCTTTCGGTAATAACTTTTTTAAGGAAGTTATTTTTTTGATTTGATTATTTTGATCGTAATCGTAGAGATTTTTAGAAATAGATCTAAAATCTTGATTCGTATAATAATCTATAGTTTCATATTCTTTTAAAATTCCGTTATTGTAATTGTAAACTTTTGTTACATTTTTTTTGCGATTAAAATCGGTACTTGTGGTTTTTATTAGTAACAAATTATCATAAAAATACTCTTGCTTTGAAACAGGCGTAGTTTTATAAAATGTTGAAATTTCTTCAATTAGATTATTGCTATTGTACTTAAAAGTTTTAATATATTCCTCATTTTTTAGCCAAATGATTTTGTTTGTACTATTGTAAACAGCTGAATCTTTTACTTTATTAATGTTTTCAAGAATTTTGTCATTAGAACGGAACAGACTATTAATCTTTACAGAAATTAAATTGTTGTTTTTGTCATATGAGTAATTCTCATTTATGGTTCTTTGATATTTAGGAGTAACGCTTTCAAAGGTTTTTTTTACTAAAAGATTTTTTTCATAAAAGTAACGATTAACACCACCGTCAGAAGATTTAATTTCACTGATTTTATCTTTATCGTAGATAATATTGTATTCAGTTGTGTTCTTTTTTAATTCGTTTGTGGCGCTATTTTTTGAAGTTTCTTCAGTATGGTAAGATGTAATACGATTATTTTGGTCAAAATTAGCTTGGTATAAATCAGTGCTATTTTTTTCATCGAATGATGCCCATATGCTCGTTTCATTATTTTTGTTCGAAGCCCTGTTGCTTGCTTCAGAATCTTGATTGAAGCGTTTAATAAAATCTAAATCAGATGTGACGATTGTCTTTTTCTCAACTAAATTGTTTTTTTTATATGTATATAAAGAGGCATAAAGATATGGCGACTCTAATCTTGTTTCGTTGAGAATATTTCCGTTTTTATCAAAATCTGTTGTTGTCTCTTTATTAGACATTCCATTTCCTTCCTTAGAAATAATTGTTTTTCTTTTCAAATTTTTTCCAGATAATTTAGAACAATCAATAGATTCTTCAGGTAAAACAATTTTTGGATTTGTAATAATTGCTTCAGGCTTTTTAAGTTGAGCGTAACTAGATAAAAAAAACGTAAAAATTCCAATAAATAAGTATAATTTCTTTTTCATTTGATGTTTGTAGTTGCTTAGATAAATATATCATTTGTATTAAGATGAAAAGTATGTTTTTCAAATTTTGACCCAGCCAAATATATGATAATTCTTATTGTTTTGTGTGCTAGCAGTAAATAATAATTATATCGGTCGTATACACTCGATTGTTTACAATCACTTAAAAATAATCTGTTATTTCTAATTTCGTTTCAAAGAAAAACAACTAAAAATCATGGAAAAACAAAATGAAGAAAGAGCCGAAGAATTGTTAGAATTGATGAATGAAAGAAAGTATTTCACTAAACTAAAACCAGATGATGAAACAGGAAATTCATTTATAATACCATTAAAAGTTTCTTCATACAACGAATTAAATCTAATGGTTTCAGATTTGTTTAAAGCCAGTATTGTTCTAATGAATAAAGAAGCCCGAAGTTTAGCCGTTTTTCATAAAGATACCGATATTAATGTATTGACTTTACTAGAAATTGCATTGCAGCTTCTGCCGGAAGAAGAAATGTTATTGTTGGATGATTTGTATAATATTTATTTACAGTCTGATACAATATAAAATTTTTGTGGCTGGCGCGAGCGTCCCGCTTGTGACTGTTTTTAGCTTTTACTTGGATTGTGTTCACGAGCGAGACGCTCGCGCCAGCAAGGGGAATTATGACAATGGTTCGCAGTATTCTTTATTAACAACCTTATCTCTCATGCTTATTTTGCTATTAAAATTTCTGGAAATATTTCTAACTATGTCGCTATAATTATCTGTTTCAGAACCCTTTTTGTGATAAAATGATTTTATGGATGAGCAATTTTTATGTTCGAAAAGAGTATTTAGCAATGTTCTGTCAGAAATGCCACAAGAATGCCCAAAAATGAAAATTTGATAATCACCACTATTTAGAAATTCTAATAATTGCTTATAATTATCAGTTTCTAAATATTTGATTGATTTAATGTTTTCAAGATAAAGGTTATCATTTAAATTTTCAATTGATTTGTAGTCTTCATCAATTTCATCTCCAAAGCCAAATATAACATCATTACCATCAAACTGCTCTGTAGTTCCGTGAATATGAATATTGCTTTTTTTAAAATTATGCGTCGAATTAAATGAATCAAACAGAGTATGGTCAGAATAAATTTTTTCAGTAAAAGTATAATTAAAGCTTAGAAATAATATTTCTTCAGGCATTAGATCAAAATAGTTTATGGCACTATCTGAAATAAGTAATTTTCTTATTTCTTTAATTGTTCCATTTATACCAATTCTTGAAATTATTTTTTGATTGTCTTCACTCAATTCAGAACTTGTGATTGAATCCTCTTTTAGTGCTTTTATATCTTTTTGTATTTTTTGAAATTCAATTTCTGCTTTTTTATTAATGGAGGTTTCTGTAAAATCTTTTAATTTAAATGGAGAATAAATTTTATATCCAATATTGCTTTTCAATTTAGCATCAATTGGGTTGTTACCAAAATTTTCGACGAATTTGTTTTCAACTTCTCTTAAATATAATTCAAGTAACTTGCGTATTTGATTTAGATCATTATTTAATTGCTCTATTTTATAAGAGCAATTTTTATTTTTAAATGAATCTTTTAATAAGAGATAATATTCATTTTCTATATCTACCCAATTTTGTTCTTTATGCTTTTTCGAAAGAATTTCCAAAAACTTATTTTTAAAAATAAGTTCAAGATTTTGAGAATCCAAAAGTGTTATCAAATCTTCAAACGTGTTTCCATTAACCCAGTTTCCTTTAAGCCATGGTCCAGGTACATCTTCTATTTTAACTTCATCAGTTTCAAATACATTTTTATAAGTTGTGATATTACTAGAAACTTCATTTTTTAACTTAGAAATTATTTTCTCCCAATAGTCAATTATGAAGTGATTATAACTGGTTTTCATCCCATGTGCTAAATCAAAACCATTTCCGATAAGTATAATTCTATTCATTTTATTATTTCTATGATTTTTTAAATCCTAGTGTTTAACGTTCTCTTACTTTTGCAAGTTTGTAATAAAGTAAATCTATTATTCCGATTTGCTTAATTTGAGAAATGCAAAAGGTTTAATAATAGTGGGTGTTATTTTTAGACAAAACTATAATGTAAACCTAAAAAACAAACATCGTATTTAATTTAAATTTATCAATAAGTAAAAACCCCTGATTTGCAAAAAGCAAAATCATCAAAATTCATCTCAAATTCCTCAAAAAATGAACACTAGAATTTTCGATAAAAATTTTGTAATTTTGCAGTCCAATAAAAGGAATTAGAAAATGTTAGATAGACTTCAATATGTAAAGCAGCGTTTTGATGAGATTTCGGATTTGATTATTCAGCCGGATGTTATTTCTGATCAAAAACGTTATAAGTCGCTTAACCAGGAATATAAAGGGATAAAAGCGCTTGTTGAAAAGAGAGAAGAATACATTATAGTTTTAGCAAATATAGACGAGGCTAACGAAATCATTGCTGACGGAAGTGATGCTGAAATGGTTGAAATGGCCAAAATGCAGTTGGATGAAGCAAAAGAACGTCTGCCGCAATTAGAGGAGGAAATCAAATTTATGCTGATTCCTAAAGATCCGGAAGATGCTAAAAACGTAATGGTGGAGATCCGCGCCGGAACGGGTGGGGACGAAGCGAGTATTTTTGCAGGTGACTTGTTCAGAATGTATACCAAATACTGCGAAACAATGGGATGGAGAACTTCTGTTGTAGATATGAACGAAGGAACTTCGGGAGGTTTCAAAGAGGTAATTTTTGAAGTAACGGGAGAAGATGTGTACGGAACTTTAAAGTTTGAAGCGGGTGTTCACCGTGTACAGCGTGTTCCGCAGACAGAAACACAAGGACGTGTACATACATCAGCAGCGACTGTTATGGTTTTACCGGAAGCAGAAGAGTTTGATGTTCAGGTGGATATGAACGATGTTCGTGTGGATTTCTTCTGTTCGTCTGGACCTGGAGGACAATCTGTAAATACTACGAAATCGGCAGTACGTTTAACGCACATTCCAACCGGATTAGTAGCGCAGTGTCAGGATGAGAAATCACAGCACAAGAATAAAGATAAAGCTTTAATGGTATTACGTTCTCGTTTATACGAAATGGAATTAGCCAAAAAGCAGGAAGAAGACGCTAAAAAACGTAGTTCTCAGGTAAGTTCTGGTGACCGTTCGGCTAAAATTCGTACATACAACTATGCACAAGGCCGTGTAACCGATCACCGTGTTGGTTTAACGCTTTACGATTTAGGAAATATCATGAATGGTGATATTCAGAAAATCGTTTCTGAACTTCAGTTGGTTAACAATATGGAGAAATTGAAAGAAGCGTCAGAAGTTTACTAAGGTGCTAAGGTTCTAAGATACTAAGTTTCTAAGGTTTTCCTTAGATTATATAATAAAAAAGCCGAACTTATGTTCGGCTTTTTTATTGTCCAAAACGAAAACAAAGTTTTTCAGAAAAAAACTCAAAACCTTAGCATCTTAGAACCTTAGTATCTTAGCATCTCAAAAAAAGTATCTTTTTTACGATCATTCATTTCTCAATTATAAAGTTTTTCTTAAGAACTCACATTCTCAGTAATTTAGGGGATTATACCCTTTTTTATTGTCATTTTTTGTTTCATATTTGCTTTACTAATCAACCAATTAAAGCCAATTTATGAAGAGAATTTTACTTTTATTTTGCTTCTTTGGAAGCTTTTTTTATGTCCGGAGTCAATCTTATTTCGGATTTCGTGATGACAATTATGCCGGAATTCAGAGTGTATTATTTAATCCGTCTGCAATTGTAGATTCTAAGTACAGAGCCGATGTTACTATTGGTTCGGTTAGTGCAACAGCACAAAATGATTTGTACGGTGTCAATTTTGCCCAAATATTCGACGGCGGTTATGATTTGGATACTGATGCAAAGAAAAATTTCAAATCAAATAACAGAGGAAATTTTAATATCGACATTCTTGGTCCGTCATTTATGATGAATATTAATCCGCAAAATAGTATTGGTCTTTTTACACGCGTTCGCAGTATTACAAATGCAGTTGATGTAAACGGTCAGCTAATTGATGAGGTAAACAAAGATATCGACGCTTCGAATAGTTTTTTATTCAACGGCGGAAATCCAAACGGAGTTACAAATTCCTGGGCAGAAATAGGAGCGAGTTACGGTACTGTTTTATTAGATCATGATGTCCATTTTTTAAAAGGTGGAATCACGATTAAATATTTAATGGCAGGAGTAAACGGGTATATCAACGGAAGTGATTTGAGTGTTGCTTTTATTAAAAATGATGCAAATCCTTCTTTGAGTACTTATAATTCTACAGGAACTTTGAGAACTTCTGCAAGTTATGATTATCAAAACGGAAAAGACCCGGAGTTTGATATGACTTCGGCCGGAGTAGGCGTCGATTTGGGGTTTACTTATGAATATCGCACCAATTGCCATACTTGCATTGGAAACCGATATAAACTAAAAGCAGCTGTTGCCGTGACCGACATTGGAAAATTAAATTATAAAAATGCTATCGAAAATACGTATAATTTAACGGGAAGTGTTACTCAGGATGACATTGATAACGCTGATGATATTTTTGAATTTTTTGATGCTAATTATACTAAAATTGCAACTAGGAAAAGTGTAAAAGCAAATTTGCCAACGGCTCTGCACACCAACTTCGACTGGAATATTGATAATAAGTTTTATTTGAATTTGAGTACCGATTTTAGTTTGACAGATGCCAAAAAAATCAACGGAACTGCAATTGCTAATTCGGTAAGTTTTACACCAAGATACGAAACCAGACAATTTAGCTTTTATATTCCTTTAACCTGGATGCAATACAGCGGAACACAAATTGGAACAGGATTTAGGGCCGGACCTCTCTTTATTGGTTCCGGATCGCTTATCTCAAATTTGTTTTCAAATAATTCTAAAGGCGCAAATGTGTATGTTGGATTGAAACTGCCTATTTATCAAAATTATAATTAAGATGCTAAGGTTCTGAGATGCTGAGCTTCTAAGTTTTTTGTTTTTTTTAAATGAAAAAGAGATTGTTTCACCTGTGTGAAACAATCTCTTTTTTGGTTTGAGAAAGCTTTAGCTTTTTTATTCAGAGACTAAATTCTCAGAATCTAAAAGTCTGAAAACCTTAGTATCTTAGAAGCTTAGCGCCTCAGAACCTTAAAAATATAGTGAAGTATTAACCGTTTAACCGTTTATTTAGCAGAAACGTATAAGCGTGTTAGATACCGAAAAATACTCTAGTGTATTCAAAACATTTATATAGATTAGAGTACATGTATACACCATTTTTTAATACTATGTGGCTTAACTTTTCCATAATGTTTTAAAATTTAAGTTAACAATTACTCTTATGATGGTTCGTATTGTGATTCTTCTTCTTCAGAAGTTTCATTTGAAGATTCGCCTGGTTTAGAAACCAGATTGGTTACGATAAGCTGAACGATTGATCCTAAAATACCTTTAAACATAGAATCGCTTTTTCCAACAATAAATCTTTTGGCCAGATATCCAATTCCAATACTTATAGCAGATTGTGCCAAATGACTTTTAAAACCAACAGTTTCGTTTATTTCTTCAACCGTATTTCGAATCAGGTTAAGAGGTTTTAAATTCTCTTTAATGTCATCAATATGATCTTTAATCGCGCACCATTCTGCATCCTGACGACCTTCTAATAATTTAATTCTCTGATTTAATTCATCAATAGTGTAAATAGGCTCCATATTTAGTCTTGTTTAGTTATTAATTATTAAATCAGTTTTATTTCTCTTTTAAAATACTCGAAACGATCGAGTTACCAATTGGAGTTTTTATCAGTCTGTGATGCGTTTTGTGCAGTACAATGGCAACGATTAAATAGAAAAGCGCCATGATAAAAAAGCCGAAATAGTATTCTCCCAATTCTTTGCCAATCCATAAACTCAATCCAACATTAAGGAATAAGGTAAAAAATGCAACAACAACGCCGACTGCTATCTTAGAAGCTAATGATGAAACACCATCGGCTACTGAACATACTGTTTTTAGTTTTAATAATTCTAAACTTGTTTTTGTATAGTTTTCAGCTTTTTCATAAAGATTTAAATTCTCGTTTGTTGTTGCATTTGTTTCCATGATATTGGTATTTATGGTTTGAAAAAATCACTTTATATTAGTAGTTCGATTTTACAGTTTTAGCTTCGTCTTTAACTGTATTGAAATCATCTTTTACCTGATTGAATTTTGCTTTTCCTTCTTCGATGATATCTTTACCGTTTGAAGTGATTGTATTAACAATACCATCAAATTTTGTTTTTAAATTATCGCTGTAATCTTTCGATTTATCTTTGATTTTTTTTCTTGTGTTTGAACCTTTATCCGGTGCGAATAATACTCCTAATAATGCTCCTGCTGCAGCCGCTGCTGCAATTCCTAAAACTGTGCTAGTTGCTTTCATAATATTTGATTTTTAATAGATTAATATATTTATTTAATGTTGATTAATTTTTAAACCTCTCGTCCTTTGATGAGTCTCAGTAAAATTGCAATGATGGCGATTACTAATAAAATATGGATGATACTTCCGAAACTGTATACAAAGAACCCAAGAGCCCACAGAATAACTAATATTACTGCGACGGTGTATAATAAATTTGACATGGTTTTTATTATTTATGGGTTAATTAATTGTTTTAATTTAACTTATACGAAAGGTATAATGTCAAATTGCTGTTTTTTGCGTCTGGAAACGTATATGTTGTTCCCGCAACAGTTCTTTCTTTTCCAACAGTTGTAAGACCGTAATTGTAACGTAATCCGATGCTTATTGGGTTAAAATCTACTCCAACACCAGCAGAAACACCTGCATCAAATTTGTTTAAATCGTCAGTGTCGATGTCTTCATTAAAATTAAAAGTTCCGTCTCCTGTAACTTTAGAACTTACCAGATATGATGCATAACCACCGGCATGAACATTAAAGTTTTTAGTAATGTTAACTCTTACTAAAAGAGGAACTTCGATATAATTTAATCGGAATTTAGCATTTCCTGATGCAAAGGCATTGTTGTATTCTAATTCAGATCCTTTTGTTGTAAATAAAATCTCTGGCTGAATTGCTACAAAATCTGAAATAGGTAGTGTGGCATAAACACCGGCATTAAAACCGTATAGAATATTTTCATCATTAGGTTCGTTATCACCATCAGATATTAAATTCGACATGTTAAATCCTCCTTTTACACCAAACTCTGTGTTTACATTATTGTCCTGAGCGTGCAGCATTCCAAATGAAGCTGAAATAAAAAGTGTTAAGGCGCATAAAAAATTTGTTTGCATTTTCATAATTAAATAATTTAGTTAGTAATCCGGGCTTTTAAATAATTCTTTTTTTAATTTTTTTCTTTGATTTTTTCTTCTGTTTCTCTCAGTAAATCAAATTGTTCAGGCAAATATTTTAATACTAATTTTAAAATTATTTTATCATTGGTTTCTTTCGAAACGGTTTCTAATAAACTAATCTGCTGTTCCAGGCATTCTTTCGTAGAATTCAAATAGACTCTGTCGAAATCAGAAGGATTTGCTGTAATCAGATCATAAGTATCTCTTCTGTGTGCTGCATTTATTTCAGAAATTATAATAAGTTTCGTATTAGCTAATTCTGTTATTTCCTGCAGTAATTTATTTTGATATCTTTCAATCTTTTTACCTAAAATCACTATTGAATTGTCTGAACTTTTTTGTTGTGCAATTTGACTTTTTGAAATAATTGTTTTTCCGGTATTTGCTGTTTCGATCAGGAAAAAAGCTTCAGTTTCTTCGGGCTCATTTTTAGCAAAAGTTTCACTTTTCTTTATTGCACTTTCTAATGTATTATTTCTGTTGCAGGATGAAATTCCAATTGTAACAGATAAAAAAAGTACTTTAAAAATTGTCACTTTTAATACAGGTATTGTTTTCATTATTACTTCATAAAGTATTACATTACAAAGATGCTAACGAATACATTGATTTGCTTTACAGCATAAAAAAGAAACGTTATATAATTCCCATAAAGAATTTATATAACGTTTGCAGTATTAGTATTTTAAGGCGATGCCGAAGTTTAATCAGGTAAAAAGATGGTAAAAACAGAACCTTTATCCGGCTCACTGTCGGCCATAATATAGCCTTTGTGGTTATCTACGATTTTCTTACAAATTGCAAGTCCAATTCCGGTTCCGGGATAATCTGTTTTGGAGTGCAGTCGCTGAAACAAAATAAAAATGGTTTCTTTAAATTGAGGATCAAATCCCATTCCGTTATCCGTGAAAGTTATTTTGTGGAACTTCTTAACATTTTGATCTAAAATTTCAGGATAATCTTCAGCATTAACTTTTGTACTTTCAATAGTAATAGACGGGATAGTATTTGGTTTGCTGTATTTTAAAGAATTTCCAATAAGGTTAATAAAAAGCTGCTCAATCTGATACGGAATAACAGCAAGTTTTGGAAGTTTGTTTGCTACAATAATGGCACTTTTTTCTTCAATAACTTCTGTTAATTCAGATTCTGCATTGGCAAGTAATTCTTCCAAATTTGTTTTAATGAATTCCTTTTTGGTTGTATTAGTTCTTGAAAACAGAAGTAAGTCATCAATTAAAACACGCATTCTTTTTGCCGATACTTCAATTTTTGCAAGATAATCTCTGGCGCTTTGCGACATAACAGCCTTATCAGCATCTGATACTCTTGAAATAAAAGTTTGAATTTTTCTGAGCGGTTCCTGCAAATCATGGCTGGCAACGTGATTAAAAGAAGCAAGTTCCTTATTACTTTTTTCAAGTTCTTTATTACGTTCCTGCAATTCGATGTTTAGCAAATGCTCATCAGTAATATCGAAATTAATTCCAAGTAAAATTTTACTGCCCTGCTGATCTGTTAATAATTTTCCGGTAGATTTAAAATATCTTACTTCGTGACTTGGAAGCAATACCTTATAATAAACAAAAGGCAATTGTCTGTTTTTGATAATTCCTTCAATAGAGTTTGAAACATTTTCTTTATCATCAGGATGTACAAAATCAAGAAAAGTTTCTTTTACAGGAACAAAAGATCCGGGTTCGTAACCCAGTAAGCGATATTGATTGTCCGAATAATCGATTTTATTAGAATCCAGATCCCATTGCCAGGTACTAAATTTACCAATCGTTTCAGATTCTGCAATTAAACCATTTGAAATTAAAAGCTTTTTATTGAAAACTTTTAATCTTTGAAAATCTTTACTGATTTGTCTGTAAGCTAACAGAATAAAAAATAAAGCCGTTAAAAATAAGGAAATAGAAAAGAGAGGACTTAAAGAAATTTCGTCGTCATAAATTTTAAGTCTGTTTTTTAAATACGTTTTCTCGATGTCGTTCATTTCGTCAACCTTAAAACGAATGTTTTCCATCAGGATTCTTCCCCCAAACATATGATTGTCGAGTCTTCGTTTATCATATGTTTTGGGATCACTGTATTTTAAACAATTTTCGAAAGAAACAAATCGCTGAATTATCAGCTTAAATAATCTTCGAAGATTTTCCTGCTGTTTTGGGTTATCAGCAGTTAATTTTTTTAAAGTAATAAAAGAAGTGTTTACCTTGTCTCGCGAGTATATATAAGGAGTTAAAAAACGGGCATTTCGGGTAATAATATAACCTCGCTGACCGGTTTCGGCGTCCTTAATTGCCGACATTAATCTCTCTAACTGAATGTTTATTTCGTACGTATGCATAACCAGTTTACTCGATTCGTTCAAGTCCTGATTATGTTTATAAGCAATAGAAGAAAGAAATAACAGAATGAAAACTGCGATTACAAAAATAACTCTCAAAGAGTTTGAAGAATTAAAATTTGGTATCCATTTCATTATTGGTATACTTTTATTTTAGTCGCAGTAAGAAATTATCACGATTTAACCCAGAGGTATGATAGTGCCAGTTTACGGTCACGACTTCATTAATTATTTTTTTCAGCGTATTAAAATCGCTTGGCTTTTTTATATAAATATTGGCACCCTGAATAAAAGTGTCTTCAATATCTTCTTCAGAAGATGAAGTAGAATAGATGGCAATAATTATATTTTTAAGATGTTCTGTTTTTTTAATCTCGATCAAACATTCTTTACCGGTTTTCTTTGGCATGTTCAAATCCAGAAACAAGATATCCGGAAGTTTATTGTCAGAATTCAATAAATGATCCATTAACTGCATTCCGTCATGAACAAATTCTACGTTAGTTTGAATTTTGATTTCTTCAAAAGCATCCTTAAAAAAAAGACGATCGTCTTCATCATCATCCGCCAGTAAAATATTTAATGCGTTTTTTTGCATTTTAGTGTGGTATTTAGGTTTTTATTTTAAATTTTCTCTTCGTTTCTTAATTATTCTCTGAAATGCCGACGGTGTAATTCCAGTCGTGTTTTTAAACTGTGTACTTAAATGCGCAACACTTGAGTAATTTAGTAAAAAAGCAATTTCTGTCAAACTCATTTCGTTGATAATAATTAATTGTTTTGCTCTTTCAATTTTTTGTAAAATGATGAAGTTTTCGATAGACGAATAGGTAACTTCCGAAAAAACGTTGGATAGATAACCATAACTATGGTTGAGTTTTTCTGCCAAAAATACAGAACTTTTGTAATTGTTACTGTCTTCCATAAAGACAAGTTCGATGATAGCGTCTTTAATTTTTTGAACTAAAACACTTTTCTGATTTTCAACAACTTCAAAACCGTGTGGAGTTAAATTATTTTTTAAAGTTTCGAGTGCATCAGCATCAAGATTATCATCAATTTCGATTTCTCCAAATCCTAAACTGGTAAAACTTATATTATTTTGCTCCAGGTTTTGTTTGAGATAAAGTGAACAGATGGTATTAATGTCGAACTTTATAAATAGCTTCATTTTTGTAAAAAATTTGGTTAAAGATAATTAAATTATTTGTGGTTACCGCGTTTAAAGTTTTTTTAAAATCTATAAACAATTATAGAAATCAATAAAACACTCAAAAAAATACCGTCTAATACTTTATATTACTAGACGGTATTTCCTGATTGAACCCAAAGGTTTACAAATCTGACAGAATTTGATGAAATTCTTCTTTAGTTTTACCTAATTTTTGCTGTAGTCTTCCGTACATTTCGTCTTCTTTTCCTTCAGCAAACATTAAATCATCATCTGTAAGTTCAGCATATTTTTGCTTTAGTTTACCTTTTAACTCATTCCAGTTCCCTTTTATTTCTGTAGTATTCATGATTTGTCTGTTTTGTTGTTTGTAAATGTAAAATTGCAATTTTTCAACAAAATTTGTGTTACAGGAATTTTTATGATCGTTGCATAATTCACATTTTGATTTTTATTTTAAGCCTGATAACGACGTAAAACCCATGCCATTTTTTCGTGTTCCTGCAATAATCCGGTTACAAAATCGGCAGAACCGGCATCGTTAGTTTCATTTTCAAAAACCGGAATATAATTTCTAAATTCAGTAACAAGCTGCTCGTGGTTTTCTAAAAGCTCTTCAAGCATATGTTTTTGCGAAGCGTATTCTTTTGGAGACTCTTTAAGGGTAGAATTTTCGATGAATTCTTTCATTGTTCCGATTGTCTTTTCGCCAAGCTGACTGATTCTTTCGGCAACTTCATCAATTTGAGCTTCAAGAATTCGATATTGTTCTTCAAACAATTTATGTAATTCCATAAAGCTGTTTCCTGAGATATTCCAGTGAAACTTTCTGGTTTTTACATAAAGTGTCATTTCGTTTGATAAAATTGTAGCTAGTATACTTGAGCTCTTTTTTAAATTTGCATTTGATATTCCGATATGTGGAGTTGCCATAATTGTCTGATTAAGGGTTTAATTCAAAAGTAAAAAGACAGCAAGTTTTTTTCTTTACATAATTTTTCCAATATGTTATAGGAATCCAATGTTGACAGTTAATTAAAAATTTTGAATTAAAAATAATTCTATATCAATTGAAACGGCTTCGGCTTTGCTTAATGCGATTAACTCAAAACCCAAACCAGCCATCAACCATCAACAATTTACGATTAACAATTTACCCATTAACCATTATAATTTGTAATTTTGCCGCACTAGTAAAAAACAATATGACAACACAACAACTACACGAACAAATTCTTCAAAAAAAATCATTTTTATGCGTTGGATTAGATCCTGATTTAACCAAAATTCCGGCACATTTATTAGAAACTGAAGATCCAATCTTCGAATTTAATAAAGCTATAATCGATGCAACACACGATTTAACTGTTGGTTACAAACCTAACACTGCTTTTTTTGAAGCATATGGAATAAAAGGTTGGATGTCTTTGCAAAAAACAATCAATTATATCAACGAAAATCATCCCGATATTTTTACAATTGCTGATGCTAAACGCGGCGATATCGGAAATACTTCGAGTATGTATGCTAAAGCTTTTTTTGAAGATTTGAATTTTGATAGTGTAACTGTGGCTCCATATATGGGAAAAGATTCTGTAGAACCTTTTTTGGCCTTCGACAATAAACATACTATAATGTTAGCCTTAACTTCAAACGAAGGCGCATTTGATTTTCAGACTTTAAATACAAACGGAACAGAACTTTACAAACAAGTTCTAGAAACTTCCAAAACTTGGAAAAACAGCCAGAACTTAATGTATGTTGTTGGTGCTACAAAAGCCGAATATTTTGCAGATATTAGAAAAATTGTTCCGGATAGTTTTTTATTAGTTCCCGGAATTGGCGCTCAGGGAGGAAGTTTATCAGAAGTTTGCAAATACGGAATGAATGATAAAATTGGGCTTTTAGTAAATTCTGCAAGAGCTATTATTTACGCTTCAAAAGGAACAGACTTTGCTGAAAAGGCAAGGGAAGAGGCTCTAAAAGTCCAAAAAGAAATGGAAGAGATTATTAATGCTAAGTTTTAAATAACTTTATAAATAGATTAACCGCAAAGTTCGCAAAGATTTACGCTAAGACCACAAAGTTATTTTCTTTGTGAACCTTGCGAAAAATCTTTGCGAACTTTGCGGTTAAAAAAGACAATTTAAATAAATGAAACAGTTTACTGACCAAATAGGCACCGTGCATTCTTTTGAGACAGCTCCAAAACGAATTATTTCGCTCGTTCCTTCGCAAACGGAATTATTGTATGATTTAGGTTTAGAAGAAAAAATCATCGGAATAACGAAGTTCTGTGTTCATCCGTTTCATTTTAAATCGACTAAAAAGATTGTTGGCGGAACGAAGAAAATTCATTTCGAAAAAATAAAACTGCTGCAGCCTGATATAATCATTTGTAATAAAGAAGAAAACACACAAGAAATCGTAAATCAGTTAAAAGAAATTTGTCCGGTTTGGGTTACGAATATTATTTCTGTTGAAGATAATTTTCAAATGATTTCTGATTTTGGAAAATTGTTTAACTGCAGGACCGAATCTCAAAAGTGGAACGACAAACTGGCTTTTGCCCTGAGCGATTTTAAAAAATATATTCAGGATGTAGAAGAAAAAAAGGCAGCATATTTCATCTGGAAAAATCCATATATGACTGCCGGAAACGATACATATATAAATGAATTATTAAAGCTGAACCATTTTAAAAATATTTATGAAGATAAAGGTCGTTATCCTGAAATCGAATTAAAGAAAATGCGCATAGAAGGCGATCCTGATATCGTTTTCCTTTCTTCAGAACCTTATCCTTTTAAGGAAGAAGATGCTTTTGAAATTGGAAGATTTACACATCATGCCAAAACTATTTTTGTCGACGGTGAAATGTTCTCCTGGCACGGCAGCCGATTATTAAAAGCTTTCTCTTATTTTAAATTACTTCACGAAAGATTGAAGAATTAGTTTTTTTGTTTCAGGTTTAAAGTTATCGGAGTGCGTATTTGTAACCGCAAAGAGCGCTAAGGTTTAGGCAAAGTTCGCAAAGTTTTTTACACAAAGCTTTGCGAACTTTTCGTTTATATAAATACTCACAAACAAGAAAATCTTTTGCGTGATTTGCGGTTAAAATAATGTTCACAGAAAAGAAACCTTAAACAAAATATTTTAAAAAAAAAGAATGCCGACATCTCGAAGACGCCGGCATTATTTAACTAACCAAAACCAAAATAATAAATAACCAGTTTATTACATTACAAAGATCTGACATATATCGATGTTGTGCTGTTAAGATCTTGTTATTACTTTGTTGGATATAAGTTAATGTCTATTTTTTTTGTTTAAGGTATCAGGTTTGAAGTTTCAGGTTTTTTGGATGGCGTGATTGACCGTAAAGCACATAAGATTTTTTTTAGAAAACTTGCAAACTTTAAAAACTTCTTTAATAAAAAAATATTTGCGCTCTTTGCGTTAAAATTAAGCGGATCGTACAGCCAACTTGAAACAAGAAAACCTGAAACTTGAAACAAAATAAGCTAGGTTATTATAAAAAAAGAATGCCGGCATCTCGAAGACGCCGGCATCATTTAACTAACCAAAACCAAAATAATAAATAACCAGTTTATTACATTACAAATGTCCGACATATATCAATCTTTTGCTGTTAAGGTTTTGTTATTACTTTGTTGACCATAAGTTAAGATTTGTAAAATCGTTTTTTTAAGCTTTTTGCAGCGTAAAATAATTTTTGATTATTAAAATATAATAACAATCAATTTTGTTTATGGATACCGTAGTAATTAGTTCGTGTTTTTAATAAAACATTAAAAATCAGCGAAATGGAAACAAATAAAAAATTAACAACTGCTACAGGAACTCCCATTCCAGACAATCAAAATATTCAAACTGCAGGTCCAAGAGGGCACGTTTTATTACAAGATTTACACAACCCGGATTAGAATAATATAAACCCGACAGGTTTTTAAAACCTGTCGGGTTTATTATTGCTATAAATATGAATTTAAACTGGACTGAAGTTCAGCTCTATAATATGGATCGAGCCGAAGGCTCTTTTATAGTTCCAAAGGAACAATTATATTGTAGGGCTGGACTTCAGTCCAGTTTCATATGTACAAAAGAACCCGATGGGATTTTAAAATTCCATCGGGTTCTTTTTTAGGTTAAGGTTAATAAAAATAAACCTGCAGAAACCTCTTTCACCCGTTTAAATCCGTGGGCAAAATCTACATATAAAATGAAAAAAAATTAGAATCTCAGCAGTTAAGAACCTTAATATTTTAAGAAAAAACCACCGTTTTATTGCTATAAACCATTGTTTTACGTTCAGAATGCAGTTTTATGGCTCTTGCTAAAACTATTCTTTCCAAATCACGTCCCTTCATTATAAAATCTTCTACAGAATGAATATGTGAAACTCTCGCGATATCCTGTTCAATAATTGGACCTTCGTCTAATTCTTCGGTAACATAATGGCTTGTTGCGCCAATAATTTTTACACCACGTTTAAATGCCGAATGATAAGGTTTTGCTCCCGGAAATGCAGGTAAAAACGAATGATGAATATTAATGATCCTGTTTTCATAAAGCGAAATTAAATTTGGCGTGATGATCTGCATGTAGCGCGCTAAAACGATAAAATCAATATCATATCTTTTTAATAATTCGATTTGTTTCGCTTCGCCTTCCTCTTTATTATCTTTTGTAAAAGGAACACAATGAAACGGAATATCAAAACGCTCTGCTACAGATCGTAAATCATTATGGTTGCTTATGATAACCGGAATTTCAATATTTAATTCTCCTGCGCTGTATCTTCCTAATATATCAAACAAACAATGATCGTATTTCGAAATAAATAATGCCATTTTAGGTTTTTGTTCCTGATTGTACAATTCCCAAGACATATTAAAATCGACAGCAAGTGTTTTATTGAATTCTTCTTTTAAGGTTTCAATAGTAATTTTCGGATTGGTAAATTCACATTCCAATCGCATAAAAAATACATTTTGCTCTACATCAACATGCTGGTCGATGTAGGTAATATTTCCTTCTACTTTAGCGATAAAAGTAGTCACTGAAGCAATAATGTTTTTTTGATCCTTGCAGTGAATCAGAATGGTTATTTTTTGCATTTTGGTCTTTTGGTTTTGGTTAGTGACAAAGCTGCAAAGGTTCAAAGTTGCAAAGGCTACTCCTGTACCTTTGCAGCTTTGTGCCTTTGAACCTATAGAAAACTTATTTTCCGTCCTGAAGCGCAAAAACGCTTTTTAATAAAGGCGTTGTTCTGGCGCTTATATTATTACGAATTTCTTTTTCTTCTACAGCAATCATTTTAAAAACTCCAGCTAGTGCCTGATTTGTTGTATAATCAGTCAAATCCGGATTTACTTTTTTTACAAGCGGAATTGTATTGTATTTATTGATAATTTTTGTCCATACAACATCGGCACCTACTTTTGCAAAAGAATTTTTAATTACCGGATTAAATTTTCCGTATAATGCAGTCGTTGTACTTCCTTGTAAATAAGTTGTTGCGGCGCTGTCGTTTCCAAGTAAAATATTTTTAGCATCTGTAAACGACATATTTTTTACTGCCGAAACAAATATTGGCGTTGCTTCTTTTACAGCATCTTCTGCGGCGCGGTTTAGCATTTTAATTCCTTCATCGGCAAGAGAGCTTAGACCTACTTTTCTTAAAGTCGCATCAACTTTTTGTAATTCTTCGGGCATTAAAATTTTTACAGCTTCATTTTTATAAAAACCATCTACTGCGGTTAATTTACTTACTTGTACTGTTATTCCTTTGTTAAGTGCTTCTCGTAATCCCGAAGCAATATCAACTCCGCCAATTCCCTGAGACATTTGAGGTAATTGATTTAGAGTCTGCTGCATCTCTGCGCAGGACGTAAGAGAAAAGGTAAGGGCTAATAATAAAATCTTTTTCATTTATTGGGGTTTATTTAAGTTTCAAAAATACTACATATTCAAAAATAAGGCCACAATTTTATTCGAAAAGATATGGTAATTTGTTTTAGAATTAACAATGACAATGACAATGACAATGACAATGACAATAACAATAACAATGGCAATAACAATATCAATATCAATATCAGTAACAATGGCAAATCAATAAACTTAATGAGAAAACAAATGATAGAAAAAAAACTTGTTTCCTTAGAAGCTTAGTGTCTTAATATCTTTAAAAAAATCTATTTCTGCAATAAATCTATTTCTTCCTTAGTTTTTTCAATATAAACAGACATTTGTTCATAGTTCCATTTTCCTCTTTTTGTAGCAACAACAAATAAAGTTCCTTTTCCTTTTGGGCCTTTTAACGGAATTTGTAAATCGCAATCGCCGGAATTATTATGTAAGTTGATACTGCCCGAAATCATTCCGTCCGTTTCAACAGGGTTTCCTAATTTTTCAACTACAATTTTGTTATGCTGAGCGGCCGCTATTGATTCTTTAAAAGCGTCTGAGTCTTTCATCATTGAGGTAACGCCTAAAACTATTCCTCCAATAAATAAAGCAAAAAGTACAATAAGGCTTAAACATCCTGTTGGAACAAACCATTTCCAGTTTCTGTCCCACCAATTTTTTCTAGGTTGAAAATCATTATCGTTCATAATAAAAGATTATTTTTTTGATTTGGTTAATTTTCTGAAAGATATTAATTTTTAAATCAAAAGAAAACCATTTGAAATTTTCATAAAAAAAATCACCTTATAAGATAAGATGATTTTTATTTTAGGAATTTAACGATTATTAAAAGCTATTTCTTCCAAGGCTTTTGGATTACTGACAGCCTTATTTACTTCTTGTTTTCTCATAGTATCATTGTCTCCGGTTCCGGTGCTTAAAATAAGCTTTTTAGGAATAATAGGTTTTTCATTAAATATTGTAGAGTATAGTAAAACTGTCTGCAGAAATGCACCATCATTTATAAAGTAAAGTATGTCGTTACCATAACGAAGATTATCTTTATTATTTTTTAAATAGTTATAGCTGCTTTTTCCGTCATATGCATCCTTAACAGCATCACCGACCTTTAATACCCCTGCATTTTTAATAAAAGCCGCGGCCAAAGTGGCATTTTTTTGTAATTCTTTATAATATTCATTATAATGTGAATTGGTATAAGGTAATGGAGACATATTTTGATATACATAGATCGCAGCATTAGGGCTGTTTATCTGAATCTTTTCTACTATTAATTTTAAATTAGATCTGTATTTTTGAATATCTGATAATGCAATTGGTGTCGATTCCTGAAGTACAACATAATCATAATAATTTCCATCCTTGTCTATGCTGGAAAAAAAATGGTTAGCTTCAGTTTTATTAGTATAATAAACTTTATCAAGTGAAACTCCTAATGTTGTTAGTTGCTGCACATTTATATTTTTATTATTAGCATTACATAATTCTTGAAAAAGAGTAGGTGTACTTACAAAATATTCAATATGGCTATTTCCGATAAATAATATACGTGGAGGCCCTATAGCCTTAGGTGGTTTAGGATGGCTGATTCCATTATATGTTATGTTCTCTGTTTTAAAATTATTACATGAAGCAAGTAAAATTGATATGGAAAAATTAAAAATTAAAAAGGATTTTTTCATTTGTGAATTCATTGATAAGAATCTGCAAATCTCTATTCAATCTCATTCAGTTTCATCCCTTAGAGGATTTTAAAACAGTATTTTAAGCCAAAAGTTTTTTTAGGCTAAATAAAAAAATCACCTTGCTTAATTTACAAGGTGATTTTCAATTTGATATTAAGATAAACAGCTTACTCAAAGCGTATTATTCTCAGATTGTAGGTAGGATTTCTGATATTCTTATGAATTGCTGTTTACTTTTTACAAATTATATAACTAAGATTTTTGGGTGCAAAAAAGGTGTTTAAACGTATTGTAAACAGTACAAATTGGGATTGTAAACTGGATTAATTTGATTTAAATTGGCTAGCATATTGTGTATAGTCTTTACCGCCAATAGCTAAATAAAATAAAGATTTTGAAACATAAAATGGTCGTAACGGAATTGAACGCCAGCCTTGTAATATATTTTTTAAAAAATGTTTTAGGGCGTATTTAAATGTTTTTTCTTCCGGGCGGATAAAATATATGGTATTGCTTTTAATTTTTGTCATCAGGTTTGGAAACATTACAAATTTTCCGCCTTGTTGTATTAACTGATTTATTTCAAAAAGTGTTAATCCTTCTATATTTTCTGTCTTCATGATCCATTGTTTTGCAATTAATATTAGTGGTAGTATTACACTGCAAAGTTGCGACAGAAGTGAAAATAATTTAAGACTTAAAAGTTTTAAAACTAATAAGTTAGGTTTTTGTTGAAAACATAAAATCGGAAATTCATTTTACCGAATTCCCGATTTTAAACAATTTATGATTTATTATATATTAGTTTGAAGCTACACCATCAACTGGAAATAAGAAATTATTTAATTCTGTATCTTTTTCATAAACATCCTGGTAAAAACTAATTTCTCCGGAATCATGAACCCATGATGTAAAATACGTAATGTAAATAGGCACTTTATTTGGCAGTTTAAATGTGCTTTCGGCTTTTCCGTCCATTGCTTTGTTTATTTTTTCAGTTGTCCATTCCGGATAATCTTTAAGCATTGCAATGGCTAATTCTTTTGCTTTGTTTACGTTAATACAACCGTGGCTGAAAGTTCTTCTTTCAAAATCAAATAATGATTTTGCAGGAGTATCGTGCATGTATATATCTTCAGGATTTGGGAAAATAAATTTCACTAATCCAAGAGAGTTATTTGGACCTGGTTTTTGTCTTACCTGACCATTCACCATTTCCATATTATGATCTGCCAGATAGTTAGGATCGGCAGCCATTTTCAATTTTAATTCATTTTCAACAATACTTTGCGGCACAGTCCAATAAGGGCTGAAAACAATTTTATCAATGTTTCCGTTAAAAATGGTTGTTTTGGTCAATGATGATCCCACAAAAACTTTAGAAGTAAGTTCCGGTTTTCCGTTTTTTACATACACCAATTCAAAAGAAGGAATATTTACAATAATATATTCTTTGTCTTTTAGAATTTTTGGCGAAATCCAGCGGCATCTTTCCATATTAACCATCAAAGTATTGATTTTATCTTTTAATGGAATGTTCATTTCTTTGATATGATCTTCAGAAAGGATGTAATTTGGTTTAAAACCGTTTCTTACTTTGTATTTCATCACACCTTCCATTAATTCCTGATCATAGAAATCGCTTTTTGAGTCGCGTGCTAAATCTCCCAAAATAAATAATCGTGTTCTAACCTGGCCAATAGTAGGTGAAGTGGCATCAGGTCGAAGATCCTTATAGGGTTTTTCGGCAACGATAGGTTTCCATACGTTAGCTTTTTCTATTTCTCTGTATTTTTTAAGAGCGTCTTGTAATTTATAGTATTGATTAAAAAGAAGTTCGTCATTTTTCTCTAATAAAGTAGGTTCGGTTATTAGAGAATCTAACAAAGTATCATAAGATATTTCTTTTTTTGGCAGTAACCAGCCGGTTTTTTTAGCAGTTTCGGCATCTAAACCTACATACACACGATTCATATATATGATGTATGCAGAGCTTAAAAGCATATCGGCATCGGCTTTTGATGGTTTATCTTTAGATTTCTTTTTAAAAATCTGATCGATTTCATATTTATAAGGAAGTTCAAATACAAGACCTTCATCATATGTATCGTTCAGTTTTTCATACAAGGTTTTCCCGAAATCATTGATTTTATCATCTTCAAACCAAATTGGTCCGTAAGATCTTGTTTTATACAATGATACAACCTCGTTTTGATATTTTTTCAGATCAGAATATCTTTTAAAAAAATCGGTTAAAACTTCATTGTCTACTTTAATATCTGAATCGTTATTTAGATAAGATTTATTTACACTTATGTTTTCTCTTGTGTTACTATTATTATATTTTCCATAAGATAATAGAGTAAAACTAAGAGCTAAAATTATGCTTAGTGGATATGTTGTTTTCATTTTCATTTAAATTTTTACGTTACTACTTAGACTTCAAGTTCTGGTAAAAATTCGGGGCCTTTTCTACATTGCTAAATTACTACAAGAGTGATCCTAATGTGTTCCTATATTTAATATAGATCTTTCAAAATTGCCACATTGTAGGTTGTGTATTATAAATCAATAAGTTAGCTAAAATGTTACCTTTTTAACTAACGAAAACGTTATATTAAGAAAAACATAAGACCATAACCATCAACAAATATTAAAATATTTTGTAAATTGCTCCCTTAAAATTATCATATTCATAAAATGGAACAACAAATACCATATATTCCTAAAAATAAAGTAAGAATTGTAACCGCTGCTTCGCTTTTTGACGGACATGATGCAGCAATCAATATCATGCGTCGTATTATTCAGTCTACGGGAGTAGAGGTAATTCACCTTGGACACGACCGAAGTGTTGAAGAAGTAGTAAATACCGCCATTCAGGAAGATGCCAATGCAATAGCCATGACTTCTTACCAAGGCGGACACAACGAATACTTTAAATATATGTATGATCTGCTTCACGAAAAAGGAGCGGGACACATTAAAATTTTCGGAGGCGGAGGCGGTGTAATCCTGCCAAGCGAAATCGAAGAATTGCATGAATATGGTATTACAAGAATTTATTCTCCAGATGACGGACGTTCTTTAGGACTTCAGGGAATGATTAATGATTTGGTTCAGCGTGCCGATTTCCCTATTGGAGATAAACTAAACGGAGAAATCGATCATATCGAAAATAAAACGCCAACGGCAATTGCGCGTTTGATTTCTGCAGCAGAAAACTTTCCAGAAATTGCAAAACCAGTTTTTGATAAAATTCACGAAAATAATACCGATTCTAAAATTCCGGTTTTAGGAATCACCGGAACGGGTGGAGCCGGAAAATCATCATTGGTTGATGAATTAGTTCGTCGTTTTCTAATAGATTTCCCAGAAAAAACTATTGGATTAATTTCTGTCGATCCTTCGAAAAGAAAAACTGGAGGAGCTCTTTTAGGAGACAGAATCCGTATGAATGCTATCAATAATCCTCGTGTATATATGCGTTCGCTGGCGACACGTCAGTCGAATTTGGCATTGTCTAAATATGTAGCCGAAGCGATTCAGGTTTTGAAAGCGGCAAAATACGATTTGATTATTTTGGAAACTTCAGGAATTGGTCAGTCTGATACGGAGATTATGGATCATTCAGACGTTTCTTTATATGTAATGACGCCAGAGTTTGGAGCGGCAACACAATTGGAGAAAATCGACATGCTTGATTTTGCCGATTTAGTGGCTTTAAATAAATTTGATAAACGTGGCGCACTTGACGCTTTGCGTGATGTAAAAAAACAATATCAAAGAAACCATAATCTTTGGGATAAAAATCCTGACGAAATGCCCGTTTTCGGAACGATTGCTTCGCAGTTTAACGATCCGGGAATGAACACGCTTTACAAAGCGATTATGGATAAAGTGGTTGAAAAAACGGCTTCAGATTTGAAATCGACTTTTGAAATCACGAAAGAAATGAGCGAGAAAATATTCGTGATTCCGCCGGGAAGAACACGTTATTTATCTGAAATTGCCGAGAATAACAGATCTTATGATGAAACGGCAATTGCACAGCAAAAAGTAGCACAGAAATTATACGGAATTTTCAAAACCATAGAATCGGTTTCTGGGAAAGTTCCTCAAATTACAAAAGCAGGAATCGATGATTCTACAATTTTGCCAAGTGGAATTGCAGAACACGACGAAAACAGAATCTTTTTAAATCTTTTACTGAATCAATTCGATAAAGTAAAAATGGATTTAGATCCGTACAACTGGGAAATTATCCTGAATTGGGATGAAAAAGTAGCGAAATATAAAAATCCAGTTTACTCATTTAAAGTTCGTGATAAAGAAATTAAGATTGCAACGCATTCTGAAAGTTTATCACATTTACAGATTCCGAAAATTGCTTTACCTAAATATGAAGGCTGGGGCGATATCCTGCGTTGGAATTTACAGGAAAATGTTCCTGGCGAATTTCCGTTTGCTTCGGGATTATATCCGTTTAAGCGTGAAGGCGAAGATCCGTCGAGAATGTTTGCGGGCGAGGGCGGACCAGAAAGAACCAACAAACGTTTTCATTATGTGAGTGCAGGAATGCCAGCAAAACGCCTTTCTACCGCTTTTGATAGCGTTACTTTATACGGAAACGATCCAGATTTGCGTCCGGATATTTATGGGAAAATTGGAAATGCAGGAGTTTCAATCTGCTGTTTGGACGATGCTAAAAAACTGTATTCAGGTTTCGATTTAGTTCATGCTTTGACTTCGGTAAGTATGACCATTAACGGGCCTGCGCCAATGTTGTTAGGTTTCTTTATGAATGCGGCAATCGATCAGCAATGTGAGATTTATATCAAAGCAAATGATTTAGAAAAAGAAGTTGAGGCAAAAATCAACAAACTTTATAAAGAAAAAGGAATCGAAAGGCCGAAATACCAAGGCGAACTTCCAGCTGGAAACAACGGTTTGGGACTAATGCTTTTGGGTGTTACGGGAGATCAGGTTTTACCTCAGGAAGTTTATAACGAAATAAAAGCCAAAACGTTATCACAAGTTCGTGGAACAGTTCAGGCCGATATTTTAAAAGAAGATCAGGCGCAGAATACTTGTATTTTCTCAACCGAATTTGCGCTTCGATTAATGGGAGATGTTCAGGAATATTTCATTACTAAAAATGTTCGTAATTTCTATTCGGTTTCGATTTCAGGATATCATATTGCAGAGGCAGGAGCAAACCCAATTACGCAATTGGCATTTACGCTTTCAAATGGTTTCACTTACGTGGAATATTATTTGAGCCGCGGAATGAACATCAATGATTTTGGTCCAAACTTATCGTTCTTCTTTTCAAACGGAGTAGATCCGGAATATTCAGTAATTGGTCGTGTGGCGCGTAAAATTTGGGCAAAAGCCATGAAAAACAAATACGGAGCCAACGAAAGAGCACAAATGCTGAAATATCATATTCAGACTTCTGGACGTTCGTTGCATGCGCAGGAAATTGATTTCAATGATATTAGAACGACTTTACAAGCTTTATATGCAATTTACGACAACTGTAATTCATTGCACACCAACGCTTACGACGAAGCGATTACAACACCAACAGAGGAATCTGTACGTCGTGCTATGGCAATTCAGTTGATTATCAATAAAGAATTAGGTTTAGCGAAAAATGAAAATCCAATTCAAGGTTCGTTCATCATCGAAGAATTAACCGATTTAGTAGAAGAAGCCGTTCTTCAAGAATTCGACAGAATTACAGAAAGAGGAGGAGTTCTTGGTGCAATGGAAACGATGTACCAAAGATCTAAAATTCAGGAAGAGAGTTTGTATTACGAAACCTTAAAACACAACGGAGATTTCCCAATTGTGGGTGTAAATACGTTCCTAAGTTCAAAAGGTTCGCCAACGGTAATTCCGGCAGAAGTTATTCGTGCTACCGAAGAAGAAAAGCAATATCAAATTACAATGCTAGATAACCTGCATAATTTCCACGAAGCAAAAGTAAACGAGCATTTAAATACCTTACAGCAAGCGGCTATTAAAAACGAAAACTTATTCGACCATTTAATGGAAGCTACAAAGGTTTGTTCTTTAGGTCAGATTACTTCGGCGCTGTTTGAGGTTGGTGGACAGTATAGAAGGAATATGTAATTTTTTTACTTAATAGATTTATGGAAAAACCTCTCATGTGAATTAGAGGTTTTTTTGTTTTGCAAGATTATCATGCTTTTAATAAATTTGATTAAAGTATTATGAATTTATATTTAGATAACTGAATTTGAATATATTAGGAAAGTCAAATCTACATCTATAAATAATAGTTATGAACTACCTTTTTATTTTACAATCTGAAAACCTTAGTCAAACTGCCCCTAATTGGTTTGATTGGTTTTCATTAATAAGTTCCTTATTAGTTAGCGGTGCAAGCATTTTTTTTGCTTTTAAACTTGCTGAAAAAGTTTATCAAAAAGAAAAATCTGATAAAGTTTTAGAGGATTTAGAAATTCAAAATTCTGAGATACAAATTTTTAAAAGCAGTCTAATTGAATTAAATGATTCTATAGAAAAACAAATAATCAATTTACAAAAATATGATAGTAATAGGGATTTCAAATTATTTCTTCATGTTGATATTAAGGTAGATTTTTTACAATTTATAGATATAAAATACCTGTATAGAAGAATAGGTTTTTCAAATACTGAAGCTATTAAAAAGATAAATGATTTAATGGCAATGCTTTATGCTCTTTATGATTTTAGAGAATCCTTGACAGATGAATTTAGAACCTATATTAAAAAATATAATTATCACGAAAGTAAATTTAATCAATATCGTCAACTTCTTTATACTAAATATTTTTCAATCTGTCATAACAGAGCTGAGGTTGAGCTTTCTGGAGATGGCAATACAAAAAAGTGGAAATTTAGAGTTCATGATAAGTTTATTATAAGATACTCAGAATTAGTAGATAAGATTTTAACTGACGATTCGATAGTAGGCCTACAAGATAGGGCTAAATTAAATAATGAATTTGTTATTCCTCTAACTGCGATAGCTTACCAATACGTACCAGAAGATTTAGATGCAATAGAAGTAAATAATATTGGAAATGACGTTATTTCGGCGTTCAATGATATGGAATATGTAACTAAAATACATTTCGATGTAATTAATGTTTATTTACATAACTTAAGGGCTGTAAGTGCTAAAATCAGAGAAGTTTTGGATATAATTTAATGTTTTTTAAAGTATTTTTACCCTTATTAATTCTAGCGTTTCGCTGGTGAACACAAAGTTTATCCTCTCCAGTTTGTCATTTCGACGGAGGAGAAATCTCCACAAGTATCTCCGTGTAGAATGTCGCCAACATTTGTAGAGTTTCTCGCGGAGATTTCTCCTTACGTCGAAATGACAAGATCGTGTGCTTGTTGGGTTGAAATATAGTTAATCAATAACCTCCCCAACAAACCCCAAAAACTCCATTTCATCCATAGGAAACAAATGCAGAACCGTTTCCAAAATCAGACTCACATTAATAGTTGCACTTTTATCTTTTTTAGAAAAATTATGCATGTCGTTATCAAGTGATAGAATGGATAATTTTAGCAAATCGGTAATAAGGCAGCCGAGTTCTAAATAATTGACCACTTTAAATTGTGCGGTATACGAATTGGCTTCATTGGTTGGTTTTAGCGTTGTAAAATACTGAGCGATTAATTTTTGCAGTTTTTGTAGTTTTTCTGTTTCGTTCTTTTCCATAAGGCGTATATTTTTAAATGGTTAGCAATTTGACTTCTATAAAATTATTATAAGAAAAATTGTACTTTTGTTTGATTCGGCGAAGGAAGAAATAGATTTTTATGTGTCCTATCAATTTTTTGTGTTTGGTACACGATTAAATATGTTTTTTACATCTCGCAGATTCTTACACTAAATCATTATCTTTGAATTATGAGCACACTAACAAAACCAAATCATATAGGGCGAAAAATAAGCCGTATTCGTGAACTTCGAGATATGAAACAGGAAGCTTTGGCGCAGGCATTAGGAACAAATCAGCAGGCGATTTCGGCTATGGAAAACAGCGAAACCATTGATGACGAAAAACTTGTTGAGGTGGCAAAAGCGCTTGGTGTAACAGTTGAAGCCATTAAGAATTTTTCAGAAGAAGGCGTGATTAATTACTTCAATACTTTTAATGAAAGTCCAAATAATTATTTCGGACTTAATAATTGCACTTTCAATCCATTAGATAAATTAATGGAAACGGTAGAAGAAAATAAAAAGCTTTACGAGCGTTTACTTCAGTCGGAAAAAGAAAAAATAGAATATTTAGAGAAATTGCTAAATCAGAAATAGTAATTGAATAGAAATAAAAAGCATCTGCCACAGCGGGTGCTTTTCTCATTTTAAAACTTTCCAATTATTGAAAATAGTATTAGAAAATAAAGGTATTAAAACAGATACTTATTATATACCGCCTTTTACTTTGTATGAAGGTGAAATAATTGTTTTGTATTTGTATAATGGAACACATTTTTATGATACAGAAATGTATCTTAAAGATATTTTTTGTGGTAAAAGAAAACATGAAAATGTTATTATTCATAAAAAAATGACTTTTGTTGATCATTTTAAAAAATCAAATCTAAAAGATGTCTTCTTTACTCCTAGAATTAGCAGATATCTTAAAAAAGACTCAGACTTTGCTAATCCTTTTTTGGCAAAAGTATTTGAAAATAAATATTTTACAAAGAAAACACCAATGAATAAAGTACCGGGAACTCCACGGAAACTTTTAGCTTTATATGCAGTACTTTATAAAACAAAAGATATAATATTTGATGTTGCAGGTTTAGATTGCCAAGGAACTGAATTAACCTTTAAATTAGTAGATGAGGAAGCAAAGAATGGAGGTTCAGCAATTTTATTAACTGCTTTTGATAATCTGAGAGAGCATGCATCAAAATTTATAAGTATAGAATGGAATGATGGCAGTCTTCCATTACAGGAAAAAATTAAAATTGATTTTAAATAAAAAAAGCAGTTCTTCTGGTAACAGAACTGCTTTCATTTTTTTTAGGGCAAAAAAAGTGGTTTTAACGACGGAATCCTGGACTATGGTTTACAGATTCGTCTAACTTAACAGTTTTTACCTTTTTGGCAGCAACTTTAATTTCGTGCTTAGCAACTTTGTCGTTTGCTTTAACTTCTAAAACATAAGTTCCTGCAGGGAAACCTTCAAGACTTATTGTTTTAGAAACTTCCAATTTGTTTGCTGCAGATTCTCCCGCATAAAGTAAATTGTGATTTTCGTCGTAGATAGAAAAAGATGAATTTTCAACTGTGTTTAAGGTAAAGCTAACTACTTTTCCATTTCCAGTTTGAATGTTTAAAATATAATCACCTTTTCCATCAATGGCAAAAGAAAATAGTGTTGCAAAAAGGAAGGCTGCAACTAACCCCGTTTTGGTAAATTTTGTCATGTTTTTTTAAAGTTTTATTACTAAATGTGGAACGTTCAAAACTACAAATACAAATTTAATTTTCCGCAAAAAAATCGTATTTTTTGATACTTAAAATGCTGAATTAAAACTATTTCTGTGTTTTGTCTACGCAATGTACGTAAATACGGGGCTTACGGTTTTAAAAAAAATTGTTTTTTTTAATGCTATAGAAACCAGATAGATACAATTATTAAGAATAATTTTCCAAATTTTTTTAATTTTTTCAAAAACCAAAAAATTTAACATAAAAAAAACAGCTCAATAACCACAAAGAGCTGTTTCAAACAATCACGTTTTAACTTTACTAACTATCTAACCTTAGTATTATACTTTATAAAAAAGTATAAGATTTTTAGCGCACTGCTACGCTTGTATTTTTATCAGCTGTTGTTTTGTAAACAGATGATACCGCTTTTTGAGATAATACAGTTGTACTATCTGTAATTGTAATTTCGTGTCTCACTTTTTTTACACTGTCTTCTGCTTCTAAGAAATAAGTTCCTTCCGGAAATTCTTCTAAGCTGAAAGTTCTTAATATTCCATCTTTACCTGAAGCAGTTTCAGAGTAAATTAGATTTCCGTCTTTGTCGTAAATAGCAAGGGTTGCTTTTTGCACTCTGTTGATCGCAAATGTGATAAGCTTTCCGTTTGCTTTAATTACATGAAGATTAAAATCTCCATTGCCATCAATTGCATATATACTTCCTGTAAAAAGTACTGCACATACTAAACTCAATTTTAAAATCTTTTTCATAACTGTTAGTTTTAAATTATTAGTTTAATTCTCTGATGTAAAATTACTACAAGAGTGTCCTTTTTTTAACAACTCTATTTTCCAATTTCGATGCTGTATTCTCATTTACGAAACCGTTATAGGTTAAAGTTTGAATTATTTTTATTGTTTTTGTTAATTCGATTATTATTTTTCAATGATTTTGCAAAACCTTGAATTTACCTTTTTCTTACATTTTCGTAATGCTTAAATTCAAAATCTGTTTGTTGTGTAAACTGGGTTTTATCAAAAAGTAAAGAACAAAAAAAACAGCTCAATAACCACAAAGAGCTGTTTTTAAAACTTGCGTTTTTAAACTTTACTAACTATCTAACCTCATTCTTATACTGTATGCGAGTATAAATTTTTCAGTGTTATTGGGGCAACACTTATATTTTTTTGCAGTTCTGCTTAATTAATTGCTTTTGAAGACAAAACAGTAGCTTCAATTGTTACTTTTATTTCGTGTCTTGCTTTTTTGAAGTTATCTTCGATTTCTAAAAAATAAGTTCCGGTTGGAAATTCTTCCAAACTAAAAGTTCTTAAAATTCCGTCTTTACCAGAAGCATTTTCAGTATAAATTAAATTATTGTTTTTATCGTATATACTAATAGTTGCTTTTTGAGTTTGGTTTAAAGCAAAAGTTATTAGTTTTCCGTTGTTTCTTAAAACATGAAGATTGAAAGCGTTGTTTCCGTCAATTGCATAAGTACTTAATCCTGATAAAAGTACAGCACATACTAAACTCAATTTTAAATTCTTTTTCATACTATTTGTTTTTGATGTTATTATCTCTAATTCTCTGATGTAAAATTACTTTAGCTATCTGAAAATAACATCAACTCTATTTTCCTATTTCGATGCTATATTCTCATTTACGAAACCGTTATAGGTTAAAATTTGAATTATCTCTATCGTTTTAGTTAATTCATGTGTTATTTTTTAAAGATTTTCGAAAAGTTACTGAGATTCTATGATGCTATCCCGATAGCCATCGGGACTGAGATTTTTTAAACTTGTGCAAAAAATCTAAAATCTAAAATCTGCAATCTAAAATCGAAAGTTTAGAGCAAAAAAAAACAGCCCAATAACCACAAAGAGCTGTTTTTAAAACTTACGTTTTTAACTTTACTAACTATCTAACCTTAGTTTATACTTATGAGAAGTATAAGTTTTTTAGCGTACTGCTACGCTAGTATTTTTGTCTGAAACTGTTTTGTAAACAGAAGAAATTGCTTTTGAAGATAAAGTAGCGATTTCGTTATTTACTGTAATCTCATATCTAACTTTTTTTGTATTGTCTTCAACTTCTAAGAAGTATGTTCCATCAGGGAAATCCTGTAAGCTGAAAGTTCTTAAAATTCCGTCTTTTCCAGATGCGTTTTCAGAATAGAATAAAGTTCCTTCTTTATCATATATAGCCAATTTCGCTTTTTGAGTCTGGTTAAGACCGAAAGTGATCATTTTTCCGTTTTTCAATACATGAAGATTAAAGTCCTCATTTCCATCAATCGCATAAGTGCTTACACCTGCAAAAAGAGCAGCACATACTAAACTTAATTTTACAATCTTTTTCATATGTATTTGTTTTTAATTTTTTATCTCTAATTCTCTGATGTAAAATTACATTGGCTATGCGAAAATAATATCAACTCTATTTTCCAATTTATGTGCTATATTCTCATTTACGAAACCGTTATAGGTTAAAATTTGAATTTTTTTAGGTGTTTTAGTTAATTCACTCGATATTTTTTAATGTTTTTAAAATGTTAACAAATTTTAAAACTTCTGGTTTTCTTACAGAAATAGTAATTGTCTATTTAAATGGTCGAATAAATATGATATATTAAAAAAATCCTGAATAAAAATATCAGTTGTTTAAAAAATAACGTTTTGAAGGCAATTTGTTAATTTGAATTTTGATGGTTTTGATAAAAAATTCTCATTTACGAAACCGTTATAGGTTAATTTTTAAATTTTATTAGATGATTTTGTTAAATTTGCTATTATTTTCTAAAGAAATTATCATGAAGACAATTGCCCCAGCTCTTGAAGTGATAACTAACTCATACGGAAGTTCTTTTACCTACACTAAACACGCCGAAAAGACCAATAGCAAAGCTCATTTATGGCATTATCATCCAGAGATTGAGTTGGTTTATATTAATGGCGGGGCTGGAAAAAGACAAATAGGAAGCCATGTTTCCTATTACACAAATGGTAGTTTGATCTTAATAGGCTCTAATTTACCGCATTGCGGTTTTACAAATGAAAAAACGGGAAATGTAAACGAAACGGTTATTCATATTAAACCTGAGTTTTTAGGGAATGAGTTTTTTGGAGTACCGGAAATGAAAAAAATCCAAAATGTTTTAAGTCAGTCCAAAGGTGGAATTGCTTTTGGCGGTGAAACTAAAAAACATATTGGAAAGAAAATAGAAGCAATGGAAGATCAGCTTCCGTTTCAGCGTCTTTTAACCCTTTTGAGTATTCTTGATGAGTTAGATTCATCTGAAGAATATACACTGCTCAACGCAGACGGTTTTGCAATGGAACTGCAGACACAGGATAATGATCGTATGAATGTAGTTTTTAATTATGTAAAAGATAATTTTCAGCAGTCAATCGCTATCGATGAGGTGTCGAATTTAGTGAGCATGACAACGCCTTCGTTTTGCAGATATTTTAAAAAGATTTCAAATAAAACATTTACTGAGTTTGTAAACGAATACAGGCTGGTTCACGCCTCAAAACTTTTGGCCGAAAAGCCAATAAGTATTAATGAAGTATGCTACGAAAGCGGTTTTAATAATTTCAGTCATTTTAGTAAATCGTTTAAACAATATACAGGTAAGAGCGCATCGCAGTACCGTCACGAGCATAAGATTATTATTAGTTAGTATTTTTGAAGGTTAAATTTTAATAGCCGCAAATTCACGAATTGAATTATATAAAAATTCGTGAATTCGCGGCTAATTTTTTTATTCGGAAAAAAGGTATATTTACATTCCTTTAATCGAAAAAAAACTATCAAAATGAAAAACCTTAAAATTTTAGTATTCTTTGTTTTTCTGTGTGTTTCGTCAATGTCATACGCAGCAAAAGTTGATACTTTACAAATTGCAAGTTCAGCCATGAATAAAACCTACAAAGCGGCTGTTGTCTTGCCAAACTCATATGCAAAAAGTAAATCGGCGTTTCCGGTAATGTATTTATTACATGGTGCTTACGGACATTTTAGTGACTGGTTAAAAAATACTCCAAATAAAAAATTAGTTCAGAGTTTATCCGATCAATATAATTTAATTATTGTAATGCCAGAAGGCGAAACATTTAGTTTTTATCTGGACAGTCCGGTAAATAAAGAAAGTCAGTTTGAAACTTTCATTACACAGGAAGTAGTGCAAAAAGTTGATAAAACGTATAGAACGATTGCTAATAAATCAGGAAGGGTAATCACAGGGCTTTCTATGGGCGGACACGGTGCTTTATATTTATTAACCCGCCATCCGGATTTATTCTGCGCTGCCGGAAGCATGAGCGGAGCAGTAGATATGAGTACAATGCTTAATCGCGAATCGTCGGCACAAGTAATAAAATTAATGCAGCCTGTTTTTGGAGACCGAAGCGATAATTCTGAATTATACGCACAGCACGCCGTTATGGGAATGCTGGATAAAATAAAAGCCAACAAACTGCCTTTAATTATTGATTGCGGAGTCGATGATTTTTTAATTGAACCAAACAGAGAATTGCACCGTCGCTTAGTATATAATAAGGTAGAACACGATTATACTGAACGTCCGGGAGCGCACACTTGGGAATATTGGGAAAATTCACTACCTTACCATGTATTATTTTTTAGCAAAATCCTATTTAAGAATCAGGTTGTTGCAAAAAAATAATTAGAAATTTTATTTCAAAACCCGTTTAACAAAATTTTTGGTTTGGTTTTTGGAATGCTTTTATAAACTTAAAAAAAATATATTATGAAAAAGATACTTACGTTATTCGCTGTAGTCGGGTTAATGGCATTTACTAGTTGTGAAGGGCCAGAGGGGCCTCCGGGACAAGATGGGTCAATACCAGCTGAGGTTTATGAAGTTAGTAATGTTAATTTTACAAATACAAATAATTATAATCCTGTAATCGCATTAAGTCCTGCTATTTTACCTTCTGATATGGTTTTGGTATACAGATTATCAGGGGTTGATAATGGAAGAGATGTTTGGAAATTACTTCCGGAAAATTATTATTTAGCAGATGGAACATTAGATTTTGGATTTGATTATGATTTTACAATATCTGATGTTAGTATTTATATGATAGGAAACGATTTAGGAGGAGTTGTGAGTTCTTTTAGGTTGAATCAAGTAATTAGAATTGTAATTGTTCCTGGATACTTGACTGGAAAATCTGTTAATAAACCTGATTATTCAAATTATAATGAAGTTATCAAAAGATATAATATTAATGATAACAACATAAAAAAGATAAAACTATAATTTAGTTTTATTTTATAAAAAAAGGAAATCGAAAGATTTCCTTTTTTTATGTCAATATATTTTTAAAACGATTATAAATCAGAATCAGTAAGTTCTTTTTCTTTTCCAAATTTAAGAGAAACCAAAATTCCAACTACAAGTGAAAGAGCAATAAATCCAAGAGAAGCCCATTCTGGAACGTGAATCCATTCGTGAAGAAGCATTTTTAATCCAACAAAAGCTAAAATAGCAACTAGGCTGTATTCTAAGAAACTGAATTTTGCCAGCATATTTGCCAGGAAGAAATACATAGAACGTAATCCAAGAATGGCAAAAATATTAGAACTAAATACTAAAAACGGATCTGAAGTAATGGCCAGAATCGCCGGAACACTGTCAACGGCAAATAAAACGTCCATAACTTCAATTACGATCAAAGCAACGAAAAGCGGAGTTGCTGCTTTTTTCCCTTTTTCGGTTAAAATGAAAAATTTCTCATGCTCCATGTGAGACGTAATCGGAATTACTTTTCCTAATGTTTTGTATACAAAAGAATCCTTTGGATTAAAATCTTCATCTTCTCCGGAAAACAACATTTTGATAGCAGTAAATACTAAGAATGCTCCAAAAAGATAAGTTGTCCAGCTAAATTTATTTATCAGCATAACACCAAAGAAAATCATTAATCCGCGGAAAACAATTGCTCCCAGAATTCCCCAGAATAAAACACGGTGCTGGTATTTTTGCGGAATTTTAAAAGATGCAAAAATTATCGCAATCACAAAAATATTATCTACACTTAAGGATAATTCGATTAAATAACCTGTGATAAACTTCATTGAAGCCACGGCAGGTTTCAGGCCGTCAGGATTTGCAATATAATCTGTAGTGTAAAGCCAATAAATTACTCCGGAAAAAAGAAAAGATAACGTTACCCAAATCAATGTCCATTTGCTGGCTTCTTTAGTACTAATAATATGTGGTGTTTTATTGAATACACCTAAATCTAAAGCAAGAATAAAAACTACGGCCAGTAAAAACAAAGTCCAGACTATCATGATGATTTTTTTAAATGAATTACAAAGATAAGTTTTGAAGTTTAAATTAAAAATTATTTATAAGAAAGGTATTCTTAAAAGTTATGAATTTTGAATTATGAGTTTTAAGTTTTGAGTTTTGAGTTTTGAGTTGAGGAGGTGGAACTTTCTCAAAGTTAGAAATAGTAAACCAGACATCTTTTTTAAACCTGTCGGGTTTAAAGTATAAAAAAAGTGCCAGTAAATAAATACTGGCACTTTTAGGATATATTTTAAGCTTTGAATTATAGCGCTGATTTAACAGTTTTGATAATTCTAGCAGCAATTTTGTAAGGGTCTCCGTTTGAAGCTGGTCTTCTGTCTTCTAACCAACCTTTCCAACCTCTTTGAACTGTCATCAAAGGAATTCTGATAGAACATCCTCTGTCTGAAACTCCATAAGAGAAATCGTTGATAGAAGCAGTTTCGTGTTTACCAGTTAAACGCTGCTCGTTGTAAGCTCCGTAAACTGCAATGTGTTCTTTAGTAACAGGACGGAAAGCTTCACAGATTTTCTCATAAGTTTCTTGAGAACCACATGTTCTAAGAACAGAGTTAGAGAAGTTAGCGTGCATTCCAGAACCATTCCAGTCTGTATCTCCTAGAGGTTTTGGGTGATATTCAATATAGTAACCATATTTCTCAGTTAAACGGTCTAATAAGTAACGAGCAACCCAGATTTCATCTCCGGCTTTTTTAGCTCCTTTAGCGAATAATTGGAATTCCCATTGTCCACAAGCAACCTCTTGGTTGATTCCTTCAAAGTTAATTCCAGCAGCGATACATAAATCAGCGTGTTCTTCAACTAATTTTCTACCGTGAGTGTTTTTTCCACCTACTGAACAGTAGTACATCCCTTGTGGAGCAGGGTATCCACCAACTGGGAAACCAAGTGGAAGTTGAGTTTTTGTATCCATGATGAAATACTCTTGTTCGAAACCAAACCAGAAATCATCATCTTCATCATCAATTGTAGCTCTTCCGTTAGAAGGGTGTGGTGTTCCGTCTGCGTACATAACTTCAGACATTACTAACCATCCGTTGATACGAGTTGGATCTGGATAAATTGCAACAGGAACTAAAAGACAGTCAGAAGAACCACCTTCAGCTTGTTTAGTTGACGAACCATCAAATGACCAATTTCCAAGTTCTTCTAATGTTCCTTTGAAATTTTCGTGCTCTTCAACTTTAGTTTTACTTCTAAGATTTTGAGTTGGTTCGTATCCGTCTAACCAAATGTACTCTAACTTAATTTTAGCCATAATAATATAAATTTATTTTTTTTGTTTTTTCGCTGGGTCAAATATAGATTTATTTTTTTAGTCCTAAAAATTAGGGGGCTATTTTGTTTAGTGAAGTGTAATTTTTTTGAGAAGCACAATTTTGATAGGGGTATATTCTAAAAAAAATAATTTTTAACGCCTTAAAAAAATAAATTCGTAAAAATAAAGGTAAGTTTTTGAATTTTAAGGTTAAGGAATTATGAAAAAATGTTTATTTAATGAATAATACTGAGGTTTTTTGTTATATTTCTTTATAACGTAATTACTATTCTTTAAAAAAGGCTCCATCTGTTGATAAATCCTCTTGTGAAATTCTCAGTTTTAAGTATAAAAAAGGGACTTTTATTGTTTATATTTGTTGCTCATTTTTTAATGAAAATTATTACGAATTTTTAAAATTATATACATGTCAACATTACGTTTCCAAGCTTTAAAAGAAGCTTCTACAAGAAAGCCGGTACACTTTGAAGAAATTGATAAGAAATCGAATCTTTTTGGATCAAATGTGTTTAATGAGAAAGCCATGAAGCAATATTTAACTTCGGATGCTTTAAAAGGAGTGAGAGATGCCATTCAACACGGAACGAAAATAGAACGAAAATTGGCAGATTATATCGCCATGGGAATGAAAGAATGGGCATTGTCAAAAGGCGTAACACATTATACACACTGGTTTCAGCCACTGACCGGAACGACTGCAGAAAAGCACGATGCCTTTTTTGAAACGTCTTATGATGGCAGTGATCCTGTAGAAAAATTTGGTGGCGCGCAATTGGTACAGCAGGAACCGGATGCATCTAGTTTCCCGAACGGCGGAATCAGAAATACATTTGAAGCAAGAGGTTATACAGCCTGGGATCCGACTTCTCCGGCATTTATATATGGTACAACTTTATGTATTCCAACAGTTTTTATTGCTTATACAGGTGAAGCTTTAGATAATAAAATACCTTTATTAAGAGCATTATCGGCAATTGACGAAGCGGCGACAGAAGTTTGTAAATATTTTGATAAAAACGTAAAAAAAGTAACCGCAACTTTAGGATGGGAGCAGGAATATTTCCTCATTGATAAAGCTTTGGCAAATTCACGCCCAGACTTAATGATGACCGGTAGAACCTTATTAGGACATACTTCAGCAAAAGGACAACAGTTAGACGATCATTATTTTGGATCAATTCCAACCCGTGCTCTTACTTATATGAGAGATTTAGAGCAGGAATGTATGTTATTAGGAATTCCGGTAAAAACGCGTCATAACGAAGTGGCACCAAATCAGTTTGAGCTTGCACCGATTTTCGAAGAAACAAATTTAGCCGTAGACCACAACTCTTTATTAATGGATGTAATGCAGAGAGTGGCAGAACGTCACGATTTTAAAGTATTATTTCACGAAAAACCATTCAAAGGAGTAAACGGATCAGGAAAACACAACAACTGGTCATTGGCGACAGACACAGGAGTTAACTTATTAAGTCCGAGTAAAACGCCAATGAGCAATTTACAGTTTTTGACATTCTTTATTAATACGATTAAAGCGGTAAACGATAACGAAACTTTATTAAGAGCTTCAATCGCAACGGCAAGTAACGATCACAGGTTAGGAGCAAACGAAGCACCGCCTGCGATTATGTCTGTATTTATTGGAGCGCAATTGACAAAAGTTTTATCTGAGTTAGAAAGCGTTACAACAGGAAAACTTTCTCCAGAAGAAAAAACAGATCTTAAATTAAATGTAGTTGGTAAAATTCCAGACGTATTATTAGACAATACAGATCGTAACAGAACTTCGCCTTTTGCCTTTACAGGAAATAAATTTGAGTTTAGAGCTGTTGGATCAAATTCAAACTGTTCAAACGCAATGACAACTTTGAATGCGATTGTGGCAAAACAATTAAAAGATTTTAAAAATGAAGTAGAAAACCTAATTGAGTCGAAAGACATGAAAAAGGATGATGCCATTTTTAATGTTTTAAGAGAATACATCAAACAATCTAAAAAAATCCTTTTTGAAGGCGATGGTTACAGTGAAGCCTGGGAAAAAGAAGCGGTGAAAAGAGGTTTAAGCAATTTTAAAACAACTCCGGAAGCTATTAAAGCTAAAGTTTCGAAACAAGCTTTAGACTTATTTGCTGAATTAGGGATTTTTAACCATGTTGAAGCCGAAGCGCGTTACGAAATTGAATTGGAAGAATACACTAAAAAAATCCAGATTGAAGGAAGAGTTTTAGGAGATATTTCGAGAAATCACGTAATTCCAACAGCAATTCGTTATCAAAATACGTTAATCGAAAATGTAAAAGGATTAAAAGAAATCTTCGGAAAAGAATTTGAAACTATTGCAAGAGAACAGATTGTTTTAATTAAAGAAATTTCAGGTCATATTGAAGGAATTAATTCTAAAGTATTGGCTATGACCAACGAAAGAAAAAAAGCAAATCAGTTAACTGATGCTCAAAAAATGGCCGAAGCGTATTGCAATAATGTAAAACCATATTTTGAAGATATTCGTAATCACTGCGATAAGCTAGAACTTTTAGTTGATGACGAAAGCTGGACTTTAACTAAATACAGAGAATTATTATTTACTAAATAATAGTTTTCTGAAACCCAATTTATAAACCTGTCTTTTATAAGACAGGTTTTTTTATCCCAAAATATTTGATTTTTTTCGAAACCTATATTTGAATAAGCCAAAGAATTAAAAAAAGGGATTATCTTTGCACCACATCAACACAAACTAATTTTCATGAGTTCAGATTCTAGCAAAAGATATGCACAAAGAGGTGTTTCGGCATCAAAAGAAGACGTACATAACGCTATCAAAAATATTGACAAAGGTTTATTTCCACAGGCATTCTGTAAAATTGTTCCCGATTATTTAACTCAGGACAACGATCACTGCTTAATTATGCATGCTGACGGAGCGGGTACAAAATCATCTTTGGCTTATATGTATTGGAAAGAAACCGGAGATCTTTCGGTTTGGAAAGGAATCGCTCAAGATGCATTAATCATGAATATTGACGACTTGTTATGTGTTGGAGCAACTGATAATATTTTGCTTTCTTCTACTATTGGAAGAAATAAAAATCTAATTCCAGCCGAAGTTATTTCAGCAATCATCAACGGAACAGAAGAGTTAATCAATGAATTAAAATCTTTTGGCGTAACCATTCATTCAACTGGAGGAGAAACTGCAGACGTTGGAGATGTGGTTCGTACAATCATTGTAGATTCTACAGTAACAGCGCGTATCAAACGTGCTGATGTTGTTGATAATGCAAACATAAAAGCTGGAGACGTAATTGTTGGTTTGGCTTCTTTTGGACAAGCAACTTACGAAAAAGGTTATAATGGTGGAATGGGAAGTAACGGACTTACTTCTGCACGTCATGATGTTTTCGGTAAATATTTAGCTAAAAAATATCCAGAAAGCTACGATGCAGCCGTTCCGGAAGAATTGATTTATTCTGGTCAGGTTAATTTAACGGATGAAGTTGAAAATAGTCCGATAAACGCCGGACAATTAGTACTTTCTCCAACAAGAACTTACGCACCAATTATCAAGAAAATTTTAGATAAATACACACCAAACGATATTCACGGAATGGTTCACTGCAGCGGCGGCGCGCAAACTAAAATTCTACATTTCATAAAAGATTTACACGTTATAAAAGATAATTTATTTCCGGTTCCGCCATTGTTCAAGTTAATTCAGGAGCAATCAAAAACAGACTGGAAAGAAATGTATCAGGTTTTCAACTGCGGTCACAGAATGGAATTATACGTTCCTGAAAACATTGCACAGGATATTATTGAAATTTCAAAATCATTCAATGTTGATGCGCAAATCGTAGGTAGAGTAGAAGCTTCTGATTCTAAAAAACTTACTATTTCAAGCGAATACGGAACATTCAACTATTAAAAAAAATAACCATATAAGGGATATAAGTTCATTTTAATTTAGATTGTCAGGCTGAGCGAAGTCGAAGCCTTTTTTGATGGCAGCTTTCGATTAGAAAGAATTTATATTTTCTTATATTACTTATATAGTTTAAAAATATTTAAGTATGTACGAATTACTTTTTTGGAGATATCTGGACGAAATTTACCTGAACAATCAGGAAGTTTATGAAGCGCTTGTAGAAAAACAAGAAGTAGAAGGTTTGGCTGTTCTTCAAATAGAAGTAATCGTAAACAGAATTAATTCTGTTTTTTCTGACTGGGAAAGAGTCGATGAAAATAGCTGGAAGAATCCAAAAGGAAAAGGAGCATTTCAGGTAATTACGACTTCGCAAAGTATAAAAATTGACTGCTACGGAACAGAAGGAAAAACCATGAATAAATTAGTAGACATAATGGAAGAATTCAAATGTCCGCTTTACGATCCGCAAGTTCCGGAACGTTATGATGAAATGAGTGAGTGATTTTGTAAAATTTTGCGAAAAATATAGTCCCTACGGGACATTTTTTTTGTCGTATTATTTTTTTTGCTACCGATATTTTACTCCTGATGGAGTAAGATATTCAAAATCAAATATTTGGTAGAGATTAAACATTGGTAGAAAAAGTTTTATTGAGGTTTATTTTTTGTTACCGATGTTTTACTTCTAACGGAATAATATACTCAAATTAAATATCTCGTAGAGATTAAATATCGGTAGAAAAAAAATATTGAGGTTTGTTATTTGTCCCGTAGGGACTATATCGATATACTATCTGGGATATTTTAATTAATCAAAACCAAAAAAACATGAACCAAATATCAAATTTCAGTTTCACAGATAACATAATTTTAGAAGACGATTTCGTTTTATTACGTCCACTTCAGGAATCAGATGTAGAAAATTTATTGGAAATTTCGATCAACGAACCAGAAACCTGGAAATATTCTTTGGTTGGAGCAGAAGGAAAAGACAATTTGATCAACTATATTCAACTGGCAATAAAAGAAAGAGATAAACAAAAAGAATTTCCATTTATTGTTTTCGACAAAAAATCTCAAAAATACGCTGGTTCAACCCGTTTTTACGACATCAATCTTGATTTTAAAACATTGCAATTAGGTTATACTTGGTACGGATCTGCTTTTAGAGGAACAGGATTAAACAAACATTGCAAATTTTTATTACTTCAATTTGCTTTTGAAAGCCTTGGAATGGAACGTGTAGAATTTGGTGCCGATAATAATAACGAAAGAAGTATCGCGGCAATGAAAAGCATTGGCTGCAAAGTCGAAGGTGTTTTGAGAAGTAACATGCCAACACGTAACGAAAATGTTCGTAGAGATTCTATCGTTTTAAGTATCTTACAAAACGAATGGTTTGAAGAAGTAAAAGAAAATCTAAAGCAAAAACTTTAAAAAAGAGCCGTAAGATCCAATCCTGTTTAAAATCCATATTGTAGGACGGATTTTAATCCGGTTGGTATTAGTTTAAAATTATATTTTATCGTAATTTTCTGAGCGAAACAATTACAGAAAAATACCTGATGAATATTTTACAAAAACCTACATTAATTACAGCTTTAGGAGTTTTGATGTTTGCTTTTACAGCAAAGATAAATGCCCAGAAAAAAGAAAATAATTTTAAAAATCTAATCCAATATGTTGATCCAATGATTGGAACAGCAAAAATGGGACACACTTATCCGGGAGCAACAGTGCCATTTGGAAGCGTGCAATTAAGTCCGGAAACTGATACCATTGCATACGGTTTAAACGGAAAATACAATGGCGAAGTTTATAAATATTGTGCAGGATATCAATATGAAGATAAAACAATTGTAGGTTTCAGTCACACACATTTTAGCGGAACTGGACATTCTGATTTAGGAGATTTTCTAATTATGCCTACAACGGGAAAACTGCAGTTAAATCCCGGAGTTGCTTCAAAACCATTATCAGGTTACAGGTCGGCATTTTCGCATTCGACGGAAAAAGCAGAACCTGCTTATTACAGCGTACTACTTGAAGATCATAATATTAAAGCAGAATTGACCGCAACCACCAGAGTAGGAATGCATCAATATACTTTTCCAAAATCAGATGAAGCACATATTATTCTCGATTTAACTTCAGGAATTTACAATTACGATAAAAAAAATGTCTGGACTTTTGTAAGAGTAGAAAACGATACTCTAGTAACAGGTTATCGCCAGACAAACGGCTGGGCAAGAACCAGAACCGTTTATTTTGCAATGTCTTTTAGTAAACCAATAAAAAGTTACGGACAAGCGGCACTTGAAAAAAGTGTTTACAGAGGTTTTTGGGGAAGATTTGATCAAACGAAAAATTTTCCTGAAATGGCAGGACAAAACCTAAAATTGTTTTTTGATTTTGATACAAACGAAGGTGAAAAAATCAAAATAAAAATGGCTCTTTCTCCTGTAAGTTCAGCAGGAGCTTTAGAAAATATGAAAAAAGAAATTCCGGATTGGGATTTTGAACGCGTAAAAAAACAAAGTCAGGAAGTTTGGAATAAAGAACTGAATAAAATTCAGATTGAAACCATTCAAAAAGAAGATTTAGTTAACTTTTATACCGCAATGTACCATGCCTTTTTAGGACCTACCGAATATATGGATCTTGATGGAAATTATAAAGGGCTGGATATGAACGTTCACAAAGCCGAAAGTTTTAAAAATTACACAAGTTATTCACTTTGGGATACTTATAGAGCCTTACATCCGTTATTCAACATTGTACAGCCTTCCCGAAATGCCGATATGATAAGCTCAATGCTGGCACATTCTGATCAAAGCGTTCATAAAATGCTGCCAATCTGGTCGCATTATGCGAATGAAAATTGGTGTATGATTGGGTATCATTCTGTTTCTGTAATTGCCGATGCGATTGTAAAAGGAAATGTAAATTTTGATGCTGAAAAAGCACTTCAGGCTTGTGTAAATACGGCAAAAGTTCCCTATTTCGACGGATTGGAATATTATATGAAAAAAGGATATGTTCCCGAAGATAAAAACGGTTCGTCGGTTTCTAAAACTTTAGAATATGCTTATGATGACTGGGCGATTGCACAGGCGGCTAAGAAATTAGGTAAAACAGATATTTATAATGAATTCATTGAAAGATCGAAGAATTATAAAAATGTTTACGACGAGAAAACAGGATTTATGCGTCCGAAATTAAACGACGGAACTTTCAAAAAAGAGTTCGATCCGCTTGATACACACGGACAAGGATTTATCGAAGGAAATTCTTGGAACTATAGTTTGTACGTTCCGCAAGATCCTGCCGATATGATTAAAATGATGGGCGGAAACGAGAAATTTAAAATTCGTTTAGATTCGTTATTCAACATGCACTTGCCGGATAAATACTTCGAAAACACAGAAGATATTACTAGAGACGGAATTATCGGAAATTATGTTCACGGAAACGAACCTTCTCATCATGTTGTGTATTTGTATAACTGGACAGATTCACCATGGAAATCACAGGATAAAATCCGAATGATTCTTAAAAAAATGTATCGAAATGGGGCAGACGGTTTAGGAGGAAATGACGATTTCGGACAAATGAGTGCCTGGTATATTTTTAGCAGTTTAGGATTTTATCCCGTTGCGCCGGGGTCTGATGAATATGCATTAGGAAGTCCATTGGTTAAAAAAGGAATTTTCAATTTAGAAAATGGAAAAATCTTCGAAGTTGAAACTGTAAATCAATCAGATAAAAATGTATTTGTGAGTAAGGTTTTATTGAATGGAAAAGAACTTACCAAACCTTTCTTAAAACATGCTGATGTTATAAATGGAGGAAAAATTACTTTTTACATGTGCGCAAAACCGAATAAAAAGAATTATCAAAATTAAGATGAACCACGGATTTTACTGGTGAAGTGGGCTTACACTGGTTTTTGTTAATCTAATGTCACCCTGAGCGAAGTCGAAGGGCTTTTACGAAGAAAAGAGCTTCGACTTCGCTCAGCCTGACAGAAAGGGTAATTTAGCCGAACAAAAGAAAAAAATTAAATTTGAGAAAATTCGTGAATTCGTGGCGGAACAATAAAAAACTTCCCGAAATTTGCACTTCAAATAAAGAAAATCAAATATGAAAATAAATTTAAAATCAGGAATTGATAAACTGCTTTTCGGAATGAAGCAGAACGATGTTACAGCTGTTTTTGGGAAACCTGATAAAAACTATAAAGACGAAGATGATAATGTGATTTTTGTTTATAATAAACACAAAATCAGATTGACTTTTTATGAAGAAGAAGATTTAAAATTGGGTTATCTAGTAGCTTCTAGTGCTGATTTAGAAGTTTTTGGTTTCAAAATAATCGGAAGAAAAATTGCTGATGTAAAGAAAGATTTTGCTGCAAAGGGAATTACAAAATACAATCAGGAAACTTTTGATACTTTTGAAAATTACTTCAACGAAGATAATTGGTTTATCCTTCAAACTGAATTTGATGAGGTTGTAAAATTCGAAATCGGAGCGATTATTAATAATAAAGATGAGTTTGACTGGAAGTTTCCGGTTAAGAAATAAGGACTAGAATCTTAAACACAATATTGCAGGCTGCGCTAAGTCGAAGCCCTTAGCATTGTCGATTTGACTTGAGTGGACTTCGACTTCGCTCAGCCTGACAAACATAAAGAATAAAAAAACCGACAATCACTTGTCGGTTTTTTTTATGATTATAATTAAAAGATTATCCTTTTAACCATGCATTTCTAAGTTTTTCTTTTGAAGCGTCAGTAGCTTTAAAAGTTTCAGTTTCTTCAAATGGTAATTTTACAGTTCCTTTGATAGTTTGTTCTTTACCGTCACGTTTTATTTTTAAAGTAATTGGATCATTTTCTTTCCAGTTTTCACTTTGACCAATAAGCTCATAAATGTTATCTAAAGAATAGGCTTTATCGTTAACAGATACAATGATATCGCCTGCTTTTAAATTTAAGTTTTTGAAGAAATCGTTTAATTCAATCTCAGGGCGAACAGAAATTTCTTTGGTTTGTTTATCAACTTTAATGTAAGGCGTTTGTCCTTTAATGAAAACTGCACCCGCTTTCTTTTCAGTAGATTTTGTAACACCCACTTTAGCTAAATAAAAATCGTAAGGAATTGGAGTTGTTCCTGCTACATATTTGTTTAAGAAATCTCCAACTTCCGGATACGTTAATTGCGTAATTTTAGCAAATAATTCATTATCGTTAAATGGTTTTTCAACACCATATTCTAATGATAATTTGTGCATTAAATCAAGAATTCCTCTCTCTCCGTTGCTTTTTTCTCTAATGATAATATCAACACACATTCCAATTAAAGCACCTTTTTGGTATACATTTAAGTATTGATCTTTATAAGGCTGCTCCAATACATTTTTACTCATTACAGTAAATGACATTGTATCGTCTAATTTTTTAGACTGTTCAATTTTTTCAGCAATACGGGTATAAAATTCTTCTTCGTTAATTAAACCTTGGTTAATCTGGAAAAGATTAGCAAAGTATTCAGTTACACCTTCGTACATCCATAAATGTTCAGACATCAATGGCGCATTGTAATCAAAATACTGAATTTCTTTTGAGTGAACTGTCAATGGCGTTACAATGTGAAAAAACTCATGAGAAACAACATCTTTCATTGATTCTACCAGTCTTTCTTTTGGCATAGATTCCGGAAGAACAACTGTTGTAGCAGTTGGGTGTTCAAGAGCTCCAAATCCGTGTGCATCGTCTTTTGCCATGCTTGACAAGTACAATAAAACAGTATATTTTTTATTAGAATTTACTTTGCCTAAAAAGTTTTTTTGAGCCGTCATCATTGTTTTCATTTCCGGCGTAATGCTTTCTGCAGTAAATTTTCCTGTTGGAGAATAAACAGCAATTAAAATATCCATTCCGTTTACGTTGAAAGTAGTATAATCCGGTTTAGAATACATAATTGGGTTTTCAACTAAAACAGCGTAACGAGACGTTGTAAAAACATCGCTTGTTTTGCTTGCGTCTTCGTCTGTCATAGAAGTTGCTCCCCAAAGTGTTTCAGGATGTGTAATCGTAACTTTGTATGGAACTTCTAATTTGTCCTGAAAATACCCAACAAAACCATGTGTATTTACAAGGAAATTTTCTCCGGCTTTAATATTTGTTCCTGCAGGTGAGAAAACATCATCATTACCAAAACCAGTTCCTTTTTCAGTGTCAAAAGTATCATTAACTAAATAAGTGATCTTTTTTAACGCTTTAGCATTAGAAATTGACCATGAATTATCGCCAAGTCTGTTTACAGTTAAAGCATTTCCTTTAGCATCATAAGCTTTAAAATCCTCCGAATATTTTCCGTAGTTATCAGTAGAATATGTTCCGGGAACCGTTTTTGGAATACTGTAGATGATTTCATCTGTTTTAATTGGCGGAGGTGTTACTGTAACCAGGACCTTATCGTCTTTTACATCAACAAGATTAATGTTAACGTCTACGACATTTTTTTCAGAAACTGAAGAACTACCCGTTTTACAGCTCCAAAACGTAACTGCAAGAGCTAAGGTGTAAAGTATTTTTTTCATTTGATATTGTTTAGTTATATGTATTTGACTTAAAAATCACAAAAAAGTTACAATAATTTAAAAATATAAAAAAAACTCCTGAAAATCAGGAGTCTCGATCTTAGTCTAATTTATTTTTTATATAATATTTTCCATCAAGGTCTTCGTCAAAATCATCAATTTTAATTGGTTTAGGTTTAGGTTTATTTGCAATAGCCTTCTTTTTCCACATCTCAAATTTTTCAAGAGGCATTTTCTTTTTCATGATTTCAAGAACTTCTTTTTCTGCCAATCCAAATTCTTTTTTTATAATTTCAAATGGATTTCTTTCTTCTAAGGCTAACGAAACTAGTCTTTCCGTTTGTTCCCAATTCAACTCTTTGCGGTTACTCTTTTTCATCTCGTGAAAATTAATTCAAAATAGAGGGTTAATGATTAATAGATTGATTTTCATTTTATATATCAATATTAATAAAAAAAATAATTAGTTGTTCTGTCTGGCTATATTTTTTTTATTGATTTTTGGTGTTTTTTGCAGATCTTGATTTTTGAAACGGAATTTGCAGCAAATTTTTTAATTTATTGTTTTCTTCGGGAAGCATATGTGTATCTACGCCATAAATCAGCTGATCTTTTGGCAGCGAAGTAAAAGTTCCAAAAATGCGATCCCAAACAGAAAATATATTACCATAATTGCTGTCTGTATATGGAAGTACATAATGATGATGTACCTTGTGCATGTTTGGAGAAACAATAAAATAACTTAGCAATACATCTAGTTTATTTGGTAGGGAAATATTTGCGTGATTAAATTGTGAAAAAATCACAGATAGCGATTGATATAGAAAAACCATCCACATAGGGCTTCCTACTATCAAAACGCCAAGTGTTGTAAATATAAACCTAATTACACTTTCGCCCGGATGATGCCTGTTTGCCGTTGTCGTATCAATCCATGTATCGGTATGGTGAATAATGTGAAAACGCCACAAAAACTTTACTTTATGTTCTACAAAATGAACTAAATAAGCACCAATTAAATCGAGTAAAAGTAATCCGATGATGGTGTAAAGCCAAACTGGAATCTCCGGAAGCCACTGCAGGATTCCGAAATTATTTTCAGTTGTCCAGCTCGCAGTTTTTATCAAAATAAAAGCCAGAATAAAATTGACAATAATGGTCGTAATGGTAAAGAAAATATTGATTCCGGCGTGATGCCATTTTCGATACTGCATTTGAAATAGAGGGAAAGTATTCTCGATTACCCAGAAAAGAGTAATTCCTCCCACTAAAATTAAACTCCGGTGAGAAGACGGAATCGTACTGAAGTAAGAAATAATTTCGTTCATAATCTATTAGATTTGAGTTGAAATGAATTCTCTTTTTTCGATTTTATCTAAAGAAAAAGAGAAAACCTAAATATAAATATATTTGATTTTCTCTTTAAATTTTAAAATTGGCAAAATATTTTTATGCTTTCTTAATCAAACTAATAAGGAATAATAAAATCCATGCACCTCCTACGGCAATAATGATCTGCCATAAAAGTCCGCCGCCGCCAATTCCTAATTTAGCGGCTAACCATCCGCCAAAGATACCGCCAAGAATTCCAACGATAATGTTACCAATTAATCCAAAACCTGCACCTTTCCAGATTTGACCGGCAAGCCAGCCGGAAATTGCACCAATAAGTAAAAAATATATAAAGCTCATATGTTATGAATTAATTAGTTAGCAGACTCGTCTTCGTTTTTTTGTAAAAGGGTTTTATAAATAAATCCAGCTGCAACAGCACCTAAAATTGGCGCAACCCAAAACAGCCAAACCTGTGAAAGCGGTTCTCCGCCTGCAAAAATTGCCTGAGATAATGATCGTGCAGGATTTACAGATGTATTTGTAATTGGAATACTTATTAAGTGAATTAAAGTTAATCCTAAACCAATTGCAATGCCGCAGAAATTAGTGTTTGCACATTTATCTGTACTTCCTAAAATGATTAATAAGAAAAACAAAGTAAGTACAACTTCAGCAATAAAAGCTGCCTGTAATGAATAACCATCAGGAGAAAAAGCACCAAAGCCATTAGATGCAAATGCCCCGGCTTTTGTATTATCAATTACAAAACCAGCTTTTCCTGATGCTATAGTATATAAAGTCCCTGCAGCCGCTATTGCTCCTATACATTGTGCAATGATATACGGAATAAGATCTTTGGCAGGAAATCTTCCGCCAGCCCATAAACCAAAAGAAACAGCCGGATTAAAATGCCCGCCCGAAATATGTCCAACAGCATAAGCCATTGTTAAAACAGTTAAACCAAATGCTAAAGCGACACCAGCAAAACCAATCCCTAATTCAGGATAAGCTGCAGCAAAAATTGCGCTTCCACAACCACCAAAAACCAGCCAATAAGTTCCGAAGAACTCTGCAAACAATTTTTTCATAATAAAATAAATTTAGATTAATAGATTTGATTGTTAAAGGGTATATTGGTATGCCCAAAAAATCAAAACAATTTGTAAGGGCAAACGTACAAATAAAATCCATTTTGGTAAACCAAAACTCGCTTTTTTATTTTGAAACATATATAAATTGGCAGGAAATATTGCAATTAACAAAGCAATAATTCCCCATGCGGCATATTGTGTTGTAAGGGTAAACATTAGCAGAATGCCTAATACGATTTCGGCAATTCCGCTTAGTATATTTATAATTTTGGGATTTTTAAAAAATGGAGGAATGATTTTGATATACATTCCGGGTTTACGAAAATGATTGAATCCGGCAAGTATATACAGGATTGCCATTAAATATAAATGCCAGGGTAAGTTCATGATAATTAATTATTTATAACGAAATTATAAAAAAATTAACACTTATTGCATTACAAGGCATGTTTTTTTAATAACACGCAAAAAATCTTAAATTTTACGTTTAAAATTTACATTCATAATAATGATTGCCAGAATGATAAGAACAATTCCAATCCATTGAGAAAGTATCACTGTTTCATTCAAAAGTACAAAAGCCATCATTACAGAAACCGGAAGCTCCAGGGCAGAAACGATACTTCCTAAACCAATACCAGTTAACGGAAAACCTAAATTCATAAGGATAGGAGGGATTATAGTTCCGAATAATGATAAAACAATTCCCCATTTAAGGAAAATAGCCAAATTGAAAGGCGTTACCTGTGTAAAAAATCCGAAAGTAAAAACAATTACAGCACCTCCTAAAAGCATGTATAAGCTGCGCTGAGCTGAAGAAATTCCAACAGCTACACGATTGGCAGTAAACATTGTGGTTGTAAATGAAGCAGCAGCCAGAATTCCCCAAACAATTCCTCTCCAGTCTAATACAATATCATAATTAATAATATTTGTAGCTAAAACAGTTCCAAAAAGAACAATAAAAACAGCTATTACCTTCTGTTTTGACGGCAGTTTTTTCTCTAAAATCATTTCGAGCAAAACACCCATCCAAACCGTCTGCATTAATAAAACAATTCCAATAGAAACAGGAATAAATTTTACCGCCAGATAATAAAATAAGCTGGTCATTCCTAATGAAGTTCCGGCAAGCATTAAACTGGCAATATTTTTTGAAGAAGCTTTTACTACCTTATCTTTATTTTTTATTTTTTGAAAAGCATTTATAATCAAAACACCAATAATTCCTAGTACAAACTGAGATGTTGTTACTTCTGCCGTAGTGTACCCTTCTGCATATGCCATTTTTACGAAAGTAGCTAACATTCCGTAAGTTGTAGCTCCTAAAGCAACTAAAAACACTCCTTTTAATACGTTATTTTGTGACATTTTGATTGTATATTTTAAAAAAATTAAGCCGGCAAAGGTAAGCTATTTTGTTTAAGAATTAATAGAAAACAAACACAAACGTTGTCATTATAGCTATTTGAGGTTTTTAACAATACAGATATTTGATAATTTAATAATATGAAGCATAAAAAAAAGCCATCAATTGATGGCTTTTTTTTATTTTTTCAGAAACTTAATTTATTATTTAGGTTGATTTTGATAGGTTTCAATTTCAAAAATCAAAGTAGCGTTTGGCGGAATAACTCCTCCCGCACCTTGCGGCCCGTAAGCTAAATTTGAAGGAAGAAAGAAAATTGCTTTTTCACCGTCAGTCATCATATCAAGTGCTTCGATAAAGCCGGGAATCATACCGTCTTTTTTACCAACAGTAAAAGGAAAAGCTTTGTAACCGCCTTGCGCATCTCTGTTTGCATCATATTTTCCGTATGCTTTTGCTACATCTGGAATACTGCTGTCAAAAAGGTTTCCGTCTTCAAAATATCCTGCGTAATGAAAATAAATTGTAGAACCATCAGCACCTTTTACACCGCTTCCGTTTTTAGTAATAACATACTTTAAACCAGATGCAGTTGTTGTAGCTTTTGCTTTAGTTGCTGTAAAATAAGCTGCTTTTTCAGTTGCCACCTTTTTAGCTTCTTCTTTTTTAGCTTCTAGTTTTTTTAATTCATCGCTAAATACTTTTACAGCATCAAATTTTTTAGCAGCCGCGCCTTTACGGGTAATGGTGATTTTTGTCATAATATCATCCTGAACAATTTTATTTACATTGTCCATTCCAGAAACTACATGACCAAAGATTGTATGTTTTCCGTTTAACCAGGGTGTATCTTTATGTGTAATGAAAAACTGGCTTCCGTTTGTTGCAGGACCTGAATTTGCCATTGCCAAAACGCCGCCTTTTTCAAACTTTAATTCTTCAACAAACTCATCTTTAAACGAATATCCTGGACCTCCGGAACCATTTCCGTCAGGATCGCCGCCCTGAATCATAAAATCATTGATAACTCTGTGAAATTTTAAACCATCATAAAATGGCTTACCTTTAAGTCTTTCTACTTTTACATAAGGATTTTTTCCTTCTGCCAAAGTAATAAAATTCGCAACTGTTACAGGTGCTTTTACATATTCTAAAGAAACAACTATGTCTCCTTTTGTTGTCGAAATAGTAGCAAAAATACCTTCAGCCGGATTTACTGCTTTTGCTGCAACAGCAGTTTTTGCAGTTGCTGGCTTTGCAGCAGTTTTTTTTGTTTGTGCCTGAATGTTTAATACAGCCAGACAGAATAATAATAGAAATTTGAATTTCATTGTGTTTTGAGTTTAAGTCTGTAAAACTAATTATAAGAATTTAATTATAAAAATAATTATGGTTTCTCTAACAACTGAACTTCAAAAATAATGTTTGCATTTGGCGGAATAACTCCACCGGCTCCAGTTGCTCCATATGCTAAATGTGATGGAATAAAAAGAACTGCTTTGTCTCCAAACGAAAGTTTTTCGATTCCTTCAATAAATCCGGGAATTAAACCATCTTTACGGCCAGCCTGAAAAGGAATTGGCTGATATCCATGCTGTTCTGCTCTTGCAGCATCAAATTTTCCAAAAGTTTTATTTACTTCTTCAATGCTTGAATCAAATAAGGTTCCGTCTTCTAAGAAACCAGCATAGTGAATATAAACCTGAGCTCCAGTTGCAGGCTTTTTTCCAGAACCTTTTTCTGTAATAACATATTCTAAACCAGTTGAAGTTTTGGTAGCTTTTGGTCTAATAGAAGCGTAGAAATCTACTTTTTCTTTTTGAGCTCCTGCATATTTACTTTTTTCTTTGGCGATATCTGCAAAATAATCATGGAATACTTTTACTGCATCAAACTTTTTAGCAGCTTCACCGTTTCTGATAATAGTAACTGTAATAATATTATCGCCCTGAACTACTTTATTTACAACTTCTTGTCCTTTCTCAACAACGTGCCCAAAAATGGTATGTTTATTATCTAACCAAGGAGTTTCTACGTGAGTAATAAAAAATTGGCTGCTGTTTGTTCCGGGCCCGTTATTTGCCATTGCCAAAACACCGGCTTTGTCGAATTTTAAATCTGAAAATTCATCTTTAAATTTATAACCAGTATCTCCGGAACCAGTTCCAAGCGGATCTCCGGACTGAATCATAAAATCTGCAATAACTCTGTGAAATTTTAAACCATCATAAAAAGGTTTTTTCTTTAAGTTTTCATCCGCAACAAATTCGTTTTTTCCTTCTGCTAAGGTCACAAAGTTTGCAACAGTTACAGGAGCTTTTTTATAATCTAATTCAACAATAATATGTCCTTTATTAGTTTCGATATCAGCATATAATCCATCAGGCAAATTACTGTGGTCGTCTTTACATGAATAAAATGAACTTACGGCTAGTAGTAATAATAAAATACTCTTTTTCATTTTTTGAAATGTTTTTTATGGGTTTATTGTATCTTTTTTAGTTTGAGCGACAGGTTTTACAGCTGCAGGCTTTGCAGTTTGGGGTGCTGCTGCAGGAGCCGTTGCAGTTTGTGCCGGATCCGGAACAAAATTACGAAGCGTAACCGTACAGATTAACGATTGATTTGGTCCAATTTTTTTGTTATCTCCATGATAGCCATATGCTATATGAGATGGAAACAAGAAAGTCACGGTTTCATTTTTTTTCATGTATTTGATTCCGTCACGCAATCCCATCATAATATCTTGTTTGTCTACATAATAAGTTTGAGGTCCTAGATCAGATTCAGAATAAATGATAGTTCCGTCAATACTTTTAACTTCTAAATTGAAGTAAGCAATATCTCCTTTTTTTGGAGTTGCTGTTTCTGTTGTGCTTTTTTCATCATACGTAAACCAATAGCCCTTTTTAGTAGCATAGTATTTCACTTTCGGATTACTTTTGATGATTTTCTTGATAACATCTTCTTCATTTGCAACTAACTTTTTGTTTCTGTCAGCCGATTTTTTCATAAAAGTACCCGATGCTCTGGAAATAGGCATTCTAATATCTTCGTGCTGTTTACAGCCAGCCAATATAACTGCAAAAAGCAGTGAATAAATGCTAAGTTTTAAGTAGTTCATATTGGTCTATAATTTTAGTTTAGTTACTAAATCTTCAAACTTTTTAACAGTTTCTTCCATCGAAGTTTCAGATCTTCCGCCGGCTGCGTTTATATGTCCGCCTCCGTTAAAATGATCTCGTGCAAATTGGTTTACATCAAATCCCCCTTGCGAACGGAAAGAAATTTTAATGATTTTTTCTTCTTTATTTTCGATAAAGATAGCAGTAAAATTAATTCCTCTTATACTCAAACCATAATTAACAATTCCTTCGGTATCGCCTTTTACGTAATTAAACGAATCTAATTCTTCCTGTGTAAGAGTAGTATATGAAGTCTTATGCTCTTCGAAAATTTTCATATTCTGAAGCGCACGTCCTAATAATTGCAAACGACTAAAAGAACTATTATCGTATAGTAAAACCGGAATTTGAGTATTCTCAACTCCTAAATCAATCAATTCGGCAATAATTCTATGTGTGTTTCCTGTAGTTCCCGGAAAACGAAAGGAACCAGAATCGGTTAAAATTCCTGTGTAAATACAAGTCGCAATGGTTTTGTCAATATCTTCTTTTTTATTTAAAAAAGTAATAAAGTTGTAGACCATTTCGCAAGTCGATCCGTATGAAGTATCAGAATACATATAGGCCGCATAATCATGCGGTTTTTCATGATGATCGATCATTATAAACGGAACTGTCAATTTTGCTAAAGTATGCTCCATTTCACCTGTACGATGAAATGCATTAAAGTCGAGTGTAAAAATCAGCTCGGCATCTTCTAATATTTTAGTGCAGTTTTCGGTGTCTTTTTCGAAGATTTTTACTGTTTCTGAACCTGGAAGCCAGGCCAGAAAATCAGGAAAATCATTTGGTGCAATCACCGTTGGCTGATGATTGTTTTTTAGTAAAAAATGGTATAAAGCTAGAGTAGAACCCATAGCGTCACCATCTGGTCCTCTGTGCGGAATTATTACGATTTTCTTTGGAGCAGCAAGCAATAATTGAATTGCCTGAATATCTTGTATTTTCATAGTGTGCGAATTTACATTTTTTTAATGTAATGCTGAAAATATTTTTAGTCTTTGAGATTGGCACACGGATGATACGGATTCGCTTTCGCGAAAGCGCTGATTTAAACGGATTTTTATTTTAGAATTTTAAACTTAGCTTTTTTTACAAATGTTCCAGTTCTTTTTTCTGAAATTTTTGGTACAATTTATATTTAGCACCTTTTACAATCTGTGATTTATAAATGCCAACAGAACCAGATGAAAAATAAGCAATTGTACATCCAAGGGCAATAAAAATTCCAGGCTGAATGCCGAATAATTCCATTCCCATAATTGTGCAGGCGATAGGAGTGTGGGTTGCCCCCGAAAAAACAGCAACAAAACCAATTCCGGCTAAAAGTGCAATGGGCATTGGAATAAACATTGATAAAGCGCTTCCTAAAGTAGCGCCGACAAAAAATAAAGGTGTTACTTCGCCGCCTTTAAAACCGGCTCCTAAAGTAAATCCTGTAAATAAGATTTTAAGCAGAAAATCATACCATTGACAAGGATTTGAAAAAGAATCTACAATAACAGCAACGCCTAATCCGGAGAATTTTGTAAATCCGAAACCTGCAATAGCAATGGCTAAAGCAATTCCGCCAATAACTGGACGGAGCGGGGGATATTTAATGTTTTTTGAAAAAAATGAACTCCAAAAATGTGTACTTCTTGAAAAAAGTAAAGCAGCAAATCCAGATAAAATCCCTACTAATAAAGTATAAAAAATGTTGTTGAAATTGATTTCCGGAACAACTGGAACACTGTAATGCGTATGTTTTATCTGCCAAAATTCAACAGTAAAATAAGCGGCATAAGCTGCTAAAAAAGAAAGTATAATGCTTTTGAAACTGATTTTACTGAAATACAAAACTTCTAAAGCAAAAATTGCACCGGCTAAAGGAGTTCCAAAAACGGAAGCAAAACCTGCGCTTATTCCTAAAATAATTAAAATTCTACGCTCAAAATTATCTAATTTGAAAATCTTGGTGAATTGATCGGCAATCGCGCCTCCCATTTGTACAGCTGTGCCTTCGCGTCCTGCAGAACCTCCAAATAAATGCGTTAATAATGTTCCTAAAAGGACCAAAGGTGCCATTTTAAAAGGAATGATTTTTTTGGGTTTTTCGTATTCTTCGAGTAGTAAATTATTGCCTTTTACGACAGATTCTCCCCAATAGTAATATCCCGCACCAACCAAAAATCCTCCGAAAGGCAAAAACCAAATAATATAATCGTGCTGAATTCTAAATTGTGTAACCCATTCTAAAGAAACAAGAAATAAAGCGGATGCTGATCCTGCAAGAATGCCTGTTAAAGCACAGATAATAATCCATTTCGGAATGGAAAAGAAGATTTTTTTTGTGTTTTGAAAACTCATTTTGTGTTTTTACGAAGCTGTTTTTTTGGACGCGAATTCACAAATTTAAACAATACAATCTTTTTACATTGTATTCTAAAATTAAATTCGTGAATTCGTGACTGGAAAAATTATTGTACAACAGCTGTAAATTCAATTTCTACCAAATATTCAGGAGCAACCAATTTGCTGATTTCGTAGAAACCTGTTGTTGGTTTTACATCTTTAAAAAATGCCGAATGGGCTCTTGCAACTTCTTCGAATGTAGAAACATCGGTTGTAAAAATACGGGTTCTGATAACGTCTTTTATTCCAACGTTTAAATCTTCCAGCACTTTTTCAACACGTTCAATAATATTATAGGTCTGTGCATAAGCATCATCGGCTTTTACTTTATCGCCGTCAACAATTGCCACAGTCCCCGAAACTTCAATGATATTACCAATTCTTACAGCGCGGCAGTATCCCATTTTGTCTTCCCACGGCGATCCTGTTAAGATATTTTCTCTTTTCATTTTTTGGAGTTTTTTTTTGAATTGTTTCTGCAGAATTTTTAAACAATTCGGGTTAATTAATGCGCTGCAATTTATGAAATAAGCCTGGTAAAAAGAATTTTAATACGTTGAAATCACGCCGAAAATCTCTCTTTTTTGTGATATTTTAAAAGAAGATTGTAATCTTATTCTGTTTTGTTTTCCTCGTAAATTCGGAGTTTGTTTTGTGTGTTTGTTAAATGCTGCTGTAAAACTTCAATTTTATTCAGCAAATGATAAATCGCATCAATTCCTTCCATATTGATATTGAGATCATAATGCATTCGAATCATTTTCTCTATTAAAGGTAATTGTTCCGGCTGCAGATATTCATCATTTTTTTCAACAATAATTTCTACTAAACCATAATTATTAAGTTCCGTTATAAAAGTATTTTCAATTTCGTGATACAAACAAAACTGTTTTATTTGGATTAAGTTTTTGCTACTCATGATTTCTAAGTTTAGATAATTCTGCAAACAATTCTTTTTCTTTTTGAGATAATTTAGTTGGTATTTTAAGATTGTACGTTACATACAAATCACCAAACTGATTTTCTTTTTTATAAACAGGAAAACCTTTTCCTTTCAGTTTAACTTTTGTTCCGGTTTGCGTTTCGGCAGGAACCTTAATTTTTACCTTTCCGTCAAATGTTTTAATGCTGATTTCTCCGCCCAAAACCGCGGTATAAAGATCAAGATCAACATTTGAGTATAAATTATTGCCTTCTCTTTTAAAATCAGAATTGTTTTCAATAATAAAAGTAATATACAAATCACCGTTTGGTCCGCCGTTTACACCCGCGCCGCCATGTCCGGAAATTTTAATAACCTGACCGTTTTCGACCCCCGCCGGAATTGTAATTCGGATATTTTTACCATTTACGGTTAAATTCTGTTTGTGAGTAGTATATGCCGAAGTTAGATCTAATTGAAGTTCAGCATTAAAATCCTGTCCTCTGTATTTAGCCTGGCTTCGGCTGCTTCGCCCTGAACCGTACATTGAATTGAAAAAATCAGAAAAATCGCTTCCTGAGAAATCGCCGCCAAAACCAGAAAAATCCTGGCTGCTGCTTTGCTGTCTTGAATATTGTTGCTGATTAGGATCGTAACCTGCTTTTTCAAATTCATCGGCATGTTTCCAGTCTTTCCCGTATTTGTCGTATTTTTTACGATTTTCGGCATTGCTTAAAACCTCATTTGCTTCGTTAATTTCCTTGAATTTTTTCTCAGCTTCTTTATCATTCGGATTCAAATCGGGATGATATTTTCTGGCGAGTTTTCTATATGCTTTTTTAATCTCGGCCTCGGTAGCCGATTTCGTAACATCTAATATTTTATAATAATCAATGTAATCCATCTTTAATAAATTTTAAGATAAATAAATTTAGATCTTGAAGTTAAGAATAAGTTGTTAAGAATCAAAATGCTGAGTTAGTTTTAAATAAAAAATCGCATCTGTTTTTTTATTGATTCTGGATTTAGGAATTTTAAATTCACAAATTATTTTATTTATATAAGGAATAATTGGCAGGTTTTTTGATTTGCAAAAATTAGCCTAATATATTGTTATAATACTCTTAAAGTTGCCGAGCCAAACTTATTTATCCTATTTTTGTGATGCTAACCTGAGTTCTATAAAGATTTTTAAGCCGATTCGATAATAACTTTTCAATGAAGCATATTTTATTTTTCATACTGTTTTTTGCCGCTGTAAGTGTTTCAGCACAAACTGAATTTGGAACAAAATTCAAACCAATTCCGGCACCTAAGTTTAGCACGAAAAAAAAGACACCAATTCCACAAGTTAAAGATCCCGCAGCTGAAACTGCTGATATTCCAAGTATTAAAACGCCAAATGTTTTTGATAATACGACAATAACTCCAAAATCACAATTTCAGATAGGACAAGAAAAAAGTAAATTTTCTATGTATCAGCAAAACGATTTTGCCAATCCGGGCGATCAATATGTGGATAAAATGGAAAAGGATCTGGATAAAGCTTTAAAAGATGCCGGTTTAAAAGAAGGAAGAGGAACCTTAGTAAAATCAAATATTTCGCTGGGAGATTTTAAAACCAAATCAGAATATTTTATTGTAAAATTCCGCGATTTTGGAGCAATCGATGGCGACTTGGTAAAAGTTTCATCAAATGATGTTGTAATTCAGGAACGAATTCTGTTAGATGCCAGTTATAAAGATGTAAAAATAAACCTGACTCAGGGGTTTAATAAATTAGATTTTGAAGCTCTCAATATTGGCGCTTTAGGCGGAAATACTGCCGAAATCAGAGTTTATGACGATAAAGGACAATTAGTTACAAATGATTATTGGAACAATCTTGCCGCAGGATTTAGAGCGACAATTATTGTTACGAAAGAGTAATTTTTTTTAGAGGTACTAAGATACTAAGGTTCTAAGATGCTAAGTTTTTACTCAGCCTCTTAGAACCTTATCATTTTAAATTAAGATTCTAAAAAAACTTAGAACCTTAGCAACTCAGCACCTTAGAACCTCAGATTAAAAAGGATCCGCTGTGACCTTAAACTTCATATCTGCTTTTACCGTTACATCTTGCGTAAGCGTTTCTTTAAGCGTAACCTGAGTTCTGATTTTATATTTATCAGCTTTAATATATTGGTCTAGTTTTTTATCGGTGCAAACCAAATCAATCATATTGCTTGATGTATTAATGTTATCCTGATACGCTAATTCAATTTCATCAGAATCTGTTGTAGAAATAAACAAGTGTATCGATTTTAAAAATGTAAAAGTTTTATCAGAAGGATCAGAAATAGATATTTTTAGCGATCTGATTTTTACATCTTTTACCAAACTAGCTTTAGTTTTATTGTTTTCAAACTCAGCCGAGGAATTGGTTGTAACTTCCGGAGTGATTATTTCCGTAGGTAGGTTAAGCGGTGATGTGCTTTTGATTTTAATTGAAGCTTCGTTTGAAATATTAAAAGTTAATAAATCATCTACTGCATCACAAGAAGTCAAAAGGATTGACAAAAAAGCAGTCAGGGCAATAAATTTTAGTTTCATAGTTAAATTTTGAATTGGTGTTTTCGTTAAATACGAAATTTTTCAGTTTTTGGATTTGTTTTTTTTAGTCAAAGTTAAAAGGTTTGAAGGCACAAAGAAAAAAAACTTTGAGGCTTTGTAACTCAGAACCTTTGAACCTAAAAATCGGAACAATGAAAAAAAAATATTTTTTTCATTGTTCCGATTTTTCAATTTCGAATATAAAAAGTATTTTTGCGCATGCAACACAACGTACTTATTTTAGATTTTGGATCGCAATATACACAACTTATTGCGCGTAGAGTTCGCGAATTAAATATATTCTGCGAAATTTTTCCTTACAATCACATTCCAAGTGATTTATCAAGTTATAAAGCCGTAATTTTAGGAGGAAGCCCTTTTTCAGTAAGAGGAGAAGATGCACCGCATCCTGATTTATCACAAATTAGAGGTAAAATGCCTTTGCTTGCCGTTTGTTACGGAGCGCAGTATTTAGCGCATTTCAGCGGAGGTGAAGTAGCAGCTTCAAATACCAGAGAATACGGAAGAGCCAACTTGTCTTATATTAAAGAAGGAGAAACTTTCTTTGAAGGAGTTTCAGAAAACAGTCAGGTTTGGATGAGCCATAGCGATAGTATCAAAGCGCTTCCAACAAATGCTGTAAAATTAGCAAGCACACATGATGTAGAATACGCAGCTTACAAAATTGAAGGCGAAACTACTTATGCAATTCAATATCATCCAGAGGTTTACCATTCAACAGATGGAAAAAAAATGTTAGAGAATTTCTTAGTAAAAATTGCCGAAGTTCCTCAAAACTTTACACCAAATGCTTTCGTTGACGAAATGGTGGCTGAATTAAAAGAAAAACTAGGAAACGATAAAGTAGTTCTTGGTTTATCTGGAGGAGTAGATTCTACAGTAGCAGCAGTTTTATTAAACAAAGCAATCGGACAAAACTTATACTGTATCTTCGTTAACAACGGGCTTTTACGTAAAAACGAATTCGAAAATGTATTGAACCAATACAAAGGGATGGGATTAAACGTAAAAGGAGTAGATGCAGGAGATCGTTTCCTTGGCGAATTAGCAGGAATTAGCGATCCAGAAACAAAACGTAAAACAATTGGTCGTGTATTTATCGAAGTTTTTGATGATGAATCACATTTATTAGAAGACGTAAAATGGCTGGCACAAGGAACTATTTACCCAGACGTAATCGAGTCTGTATCTGTAAAAGGACCATCGGCAACTATTAAATCGCACCATAACGTTGGTGGATTGCCAGATTATATGAAATTAAAAATTGTAGAACCGCTTAGAATGCTTTTCAAAGACGAAGTGCGACGAGTAGGTGCTACTTTAGGAATAGATCCTGAATTATTAGGAAGACACCCTTTCCCGGGACCAGGATTATCAATTAGAATTTTAGGAGACATTACTCCAGAGAAAGTTAGAATTTTACAAGACGTTGATTCTGTTTTTATCGAAGGATTAAAATCTTGGGGATTATATGATAAAGTTTGGCAGGCTGGAGCAATTTTGCTTCCGGTAAACAGCGTTGGTGTTATGGGCGATGAGCGTACGTACGAAAAAGTAGTAGCGCTTAGAGCGGTAGAATCAACAGATGGTATGACTGCTGACTGGGTTCACTTACCTTACGACTTCCTGATGAAAGTTTCAAACGATATTATCAATAAGGTAAAAGGCGTGAATCGTGTAGTTTACGATATTAGTTCAAAACCACCTGCAACAATTGAGTGGGAATAGTAGCATAATTTAAAATTAAGGTCTTACATTTGTAAGGCCTTAATTTTTTATAACCTACTATTTATGAGAGAACTTTTAACGATTTCTCTTGTGTTTGTTTTGTCTTTTAACAAAATAACTGCACAAGATTCAATTATTGAGCATAAAATTCAAAAAGGGGAAACAGCTTATTTTATAGCCCAAAAGTATAAGGTTTCTGTAGATGAAATCTACAAACTCAACCCCGAATCGCAAAACGGAATCAAAGACAACCAAATTATTAAGATTCCGGTTCATTCTCCACAAAAAATAAATCAGGATCAGCAAAATATTCACATTGTTGCTGAAAAAGAAACATTATACGGTTTATCAAAAAAATATAATGTTACGGTTGAAGTTCTTCAAAATGCAAACCCAATTCTGGCAAACGGACTTCAGGTTGGTCAGGAGTTAATTATTCCGCAGGTTTTAAATCTTCCGAAAACAGAAAATACATCTTCTTCAAAAACAACCCATTTAGTTGCTGCCAAAGAATCTTTGTTTAGTATTGCCAGACAATACAATGTTTCGGTTCAGGATTTAGAAAATCTCAACAAAGATATTTTGATTAACGGTTTGCAGATTGGCCAGACCATTTCAATTCCAAATAAAAGAAAAACGCTGGACGGAAGAATTCGCGTTATTAATCAGGAAACTGTTTTTCATGTAGTTGAGCCAAAAGAAACTAAATTTTCGATTTCTAAAAAATACGGCATCACAATCGAGCAGCTGGAATCTCAAAATCCGGAAATTGTAAACGGATTAATAGTTGGTAATAAACTAGCAATCAATACAAAAGAAATAAAACCAGCTAACGAAAGCGAAGAATTAATGCTGGCTCTTGCCGAAAAACAAGTTGTTGTCGAAAAAACAAAAGCCAAAACGGTTGAAATTGAAGATTTAAAGGACAGATTGGTTATTCAAAAAGAAATGAATCAGAAAATCATAAAAATTAATGATTTGAAAGTTAATTTAAATGAGATGAACGGTTCAAAAGAGAATTCGGTAGAAAAGCTTCGATTGGTTTTAGAAGCTAATAAAAATGTTCAGGATATTTTAATGGCAAAACTGGATTCATTAGTAAATACAATGAATGATGATTTAGTTGAGTTAAAACGAATGGATGTTTTGAATGTTGAAGAGTCAAAACGTTTGGAAAAACAATCGTACGAAAGTATTGGAAAAACAAGCGAATTATCTTCTCAATTGAAAAAAGAGCTTGCAGAAAATCGTAAAGCCTACGCGGGATTGATGAATAAAGTTGAAAAAATTGCCGTTGAGGAAAATCAGGAATACAAGAAGAAAATCCGCGAAAGCGAAAAAAATAATAACGTTACTTCGATTCAGCAAAGACTTTCTTTAGAAGAAATTAAACGTTACAAAATAGAGCAGGAAGAAAGCGATGCCAAAAATCAATCCTTAATTGCTAAGATAGATTCGCTTGACACTCAAAAACAAATTGAGGTAAAACGTCACATTAGTAAAGCTTCTTATTATAGTATGGAAGCCAGAAAATTTGATGATAAACTGGCTTTGGTTAAATTGAAAAAGTATCAGGATGAAGCTATTAAAAAATCAGGTTCTGCAGAAAACTCAAAAACAATTTCATTAGAAGAAATGCGCCGAGAGCTTAGGGAAAACCCATTTAAAAATGAAAAAAATATAAACATAGAAGTTTATGATAATCTTAAAGAAGTTTCAAATGGCTATTACTTAGTTTTAGGTATATTTACAGACGCAGCGCCAAGAGATAAGCTGATTATGAAACTAATTGATTCAGGGGATTTTAACGCTAGTTTTTTCTTTAATGTAAATAGTCTTTCTTATTACGTTTATTCAGATAGATTCCAAAATATGGAAGAAGTTATGTATCAATGCAAGAAAAAAGAAGAAGATGAGTTATATAAGAACATCATAATTGCGAAATTAGAAGTTGATCTTCGATAATTTTTTTAGATGAATTGGCAAATGGCGTGAATCTTGTATGAGAGAAATTAGTATCTTATTTTTGAATTAAAATTAAAATTGTTTAAGTCTTATTTATGAAATATTATTCAACATTATTTTTACTTGTTTTTTTTGTGACCTGCTCTGCTTTTTCGCAAGGAAAAGTAGTAAAATATACGGTTTCAAGCGGAGAAACGGTTAACCAGATTGCTCAAAAATTTAAGGTAACGCCTTTTGATATCTACGAATTAAATCCGGACGCAAGAAATGGCGTAAAACCAAATACCGTTTTGCTGATCCCGACAGGAAAAAATACAGATAAAAAAGAAACTGCTGCAAAATCAGGTAATTCAAAAGTAGTTACGCACGAAGTACAGCCAAAAGAAACTTTGTATGGCATTGAAAAAAAATATGATATTAGTGATGAAGCTTTAAAAGCAGCAAATCCTTTTTTGGTTACAGACGGTTTACAGCCAGGACAAACATTGACAATTCCGGCAAAAGGTTCTGCACCAAAAGCCGCAGCTGCTGAGAAGAAACAAAAAGGAGCCGAAAAATACGTTTACCATGACGTTCAGCCAAAGGAAACTAAATTTGGTATTGCGAAACAATACGGAATTTCAATTGAAGAATTGGAAAAGAGAAACCCTGATATTGTTGCCAATTTGCCAGTTGGATATCGATTAACAATAAAAGGAACTGCACCTAAAATTGAAACAACAACATCAGCTGCTGTCTCAAAACCTGAGGAAACTAAAAAACCTGCTGAATTTAAAAAGGCAGTTACTTATATGGATTATCAGGTAAAACCAAAAGAAACTTTTTATAGTTTAGGAAGGGTTTTTCATTTAACTCAGGAAGAATTAGTTGAATTAAATCCATCACTTTCAGAAGGTGTAAAAGAAGGAATGGTTTTAAAAGTTCCTACGGGATATGTAGCTCCTGCTCCAATTGTAGCACAATCTCAGCCTGCAGAGAAAGCGGTGCAGACTTCTGTAGAAAAACCGGCTGAAAAAACTGTTGAAAGCAGCGGCGGAGGAATTAAGATTGTGGATAAGGTAAAATCTGAAACTGTTTCTGCAGATCCTGAAGTTGTAGAACTAACTAAGAAAAGAGGTCAAAACGAACGTAAAAAAGTAGTTTTATTGCTTCCTTTTAACTTAGCAAAGTTGCAAAGCGACACAACCGGCATGGCTGCACGTTTAAAAACGGATAAATTTTTAAACATGACGCTGGATTTTTATTCAGGTGCTATGATGGCGATTGATTCGGCTAAAACATTAAAATTACCAATTGATGTTTCGATTTATGACTCACAGGAAACAAAAACAACATCAAATATTTCAAGTTTAATTGCACAAAATAAATTGCAGGAAGCAGATGCAGTTGTAGGGCCGTTTTACCAAAACAATGCCGAGTCTACAGCAAATTCACTTCGTTTGTACAATGTTCCGGTAATCTCGCCATTGTCAAAAGATGTGGCAAATCCTATCGATAATTTATATCAGACCATACCATCAAACGATGTGGTTCGAAATGCAATTTTTGATTATATGAGAGCCAAAAACGGAAATATTGTGGCTGTTGTAGACAAGAAAAAAGAATCGGTTATCAACTATATTAAACAAAACCAAAAAGGAGTTGTTTTTGCCGGCTTAACAGAGGCGGGCGGTTTAGATGTCGCTAATTTAAAAAGCTTATTATTGCCTACACGCTTAAATTATGTTGTCATGGAAACGGGAAATACAGCAATGATTAAAACCGTAATTAAAGCCTTGATTGATTCTCAAAAAACATGTCAGGTACAGCTGGTAATTTTAGAGCCAAACAGCACACTTGATACCGATGAGATTAATTTTGATAATTTAGTACAGCTAAAATTAATGTACCCTTCAGTTACGCGTGATAGTGACGACCAAAACGTTTCGATTTTCAAAAAAGAATATAAATTGAAAAACAAAGCTTATCCAAATACCTATGCAACACGAGGGTTTGACGTTACTTTTGATACTATGATGCGTTTGGTTCAGGGAAAAACATATCAGGAAACAGCTGATTTAATGACAACGCAGCAAGTTGATAATAAATTTCAGTTTTATAAAAAAGAAGATGGCGGACACGCAAACAAAGGTGTCTACATTTTATATTACGATTCAGACTTAACTTTAAAAGAAGCAAATTAATGACATCAAAAGTAACATACTTAGGGGATTTAAGAACTAGTTCAATACATATACAATCAGGAAGTGAAATCATATCTGATGCACCGCTTGATAATAACGGAAAAGGCGAAGCTTTTTCTCCAACCGATACCGTTGCCAATGCTTTAGCAAGCTGTATGTTTACCATTATGGGAATAAAAGCCCGTGATTTAAACGTAGATTTAGTAGGTTCGACTGCAGAAGTAACAAAAATCATGCATGCTGAACCGCGCAGAATTGGCACAATCGAAGTGGTTTTTGAACTAAAAAGTAATGCCGATGAAAAAAGTAAAACCATACTAGAACGAGCTGCAATGACTTGTCCTGTGTTTTTAAGCTTAAGTTCCGAAATTGAAAAAAATGTAACCTTTAATTGGAAATAATTTTTTTTACGATATATCTAAAAGCTGCCAGTGTTGGCGGCTTTTTTTATGGATTCGTTAGAATTTAAAAAATTAACAAAATATTCATATCATTTTTTGGTTCTTCAGCATATAATGAAGTATCTTTGTCTTGCAAAAAATACGCATTTTTATGCAAAAATAATGCAATCAATTTTAAGTGAAACGAGATTCACTTTTCAATATTTGGAATTTTCTACGTGAGGCAAAACAATATTCCAAATCTGCTCCAAATCAATAATTTAAATTTTATTGTATTCCATTTATAAAGGTTTTATCTTTATATGGTATTGACTGCTATTGTTTTAGCTGGGTTTTGACCTGCTTTTTTGCGACAAAAAAATAAACTTTTTTTGGCTTTTTAGCCGATTTTGTAATTCTGAAAAATAAAAAAAAACTATATCATGTTAAAAAGTAAAATAGACAAAGCAACAGGTTTCGAAAAGCGATTCGAAAACATCAATACTGTTGTTTTTGAAAATTCAACAGAAGCTTCAAAAGCCGTTGCACAGGAAATTGCAGCTTTAATTCAATCGAAACAAAACGAAAACAACCCTTGTATTTTAGGTCTGGCAACAGGTTCATCTCCCAAAGGATTGTATGCGGAATTGGTAAGACTTCATAAAGAAGAAGGATTGAGTTTTAAAAACGTAATCAGCTTCAACCTTGACGAATATTACCCAATGGAACCCAACTCAATCAACAGTTACGTTCGTTTTATGAAAGAACTTTTGTTTGACCACGTCGATATTTTACCTGAAAACTACCATATTCCCGACGGACTTTTAACCAAAGAACAAATCGCGGATTACTGCCACGAATATGAAGCAAAAATCGAAGCTTTGGGCGGAATCGATCTTCAGATTCTGGGAATCGGCGGAAACGGACATATTGGTTTTAATGAATCAGGTTCACTTCAAAACTCAAAAACCAGATTAGTAGCTTTAGATCATATTACAAGAGTTGCGGCAAGCAAAGATTTCTTTGGTTTGAATAATACGCCAAGAACGGCTATTACGCTTGGAGTAAAGAAAATTATGGAAGCCAAAAGAGTTATTCTATTGGCTTGGGGAGAAGGAAAAGCCAATATTGTAAAAAAATCAGTCGAAGACGAAGTAACCAACCGAGTTCCGGCTTCTTTTTTACAGGAACATGACAATGCTGTTTTTGTTTTGGATAAAGAAGCATCTTCAAAATTAACGAGAATCAATAAACCCTGGCTGGTTGAGAAAATTGTATGGACCGATAAATT
>NZ_FQWC01000008.1 GCF_900129555.1 Flavobacterium defluvii | reverse complement strand
TCTTCCCATCCCGAACAGAGAAGTTAAGCCCGCCTGCGCAGATGGTACTGCAGTATTGTGGGAGAGTATGTCGTCGCCTTTCTTTTAAAAACCCTGTTTCCAAGAAACGGGGTTTTTTATTCAAACTTTTACTTAATTATTTAAGTAATAAAGGTACCTTAGCTCAGATGGTAGAGCAATGGACTGAAAATCCATGTGTCCCTGGTTCGATCCCTGGAGGTACCACATAATGCTCGGATGGTGAAATTGGTAGACACGCTGGACTTAAAATCCAGTGAACAGCAATGTTCGTGCGGGTTCAAGTCCCGCTCTGAGTACTAAAAACTTCAATTAGCTTTTTGCTAATTGAAGTTTTTTTTTATCTCATTTTTTAAATTAGCTTCAATTTGAATTATTTTGAAAGTATTTATTAAGATAAATTTTATATTTTTACAGGAAGTATTATATGAGATTTTAATCTATGCAAAATATTTTCCTAAAACAAGATTGTGATCAATTTATAAATCGAATTAATAATCTTAAGGCAGACTCACAACCTCTTTGGGGTAAAATGTCTGTTGATAAGATGCTGGCGCATTGCAATGTGACTTATGAAATGGTTTATGATAATATCCACTCTAAGCCGAATATTTTTATAAGATTAATTTTGAAGCTATTAGCTAAAAAAGCTATAGTAAATGAAACTCCATACTCAAGAAATATTAATACTGCTCCTCAATTTATTATTGCCGGAAATCGCAATTTTGAAAAGGAAAAAAATAGATTAATATCCTATATTCTAAAAACACAGGAATTGGGAGAAAATGAATTTCAGGGAAAGGAATCTCTTTCTTTAGGTAAATTGAATTCCAAAGAATGGAATAACATGTTTGCCAAACATTTAGATCATCACTTATCACAGTTTGGCGTTTAATTTTATTTGGTATATGAGAGTTTATTTTATTCTATTTTTTTCTTTTTTAGGATTATGTTCTAATGCTCAGAAGCAGGAAGTTCAAAAAAGTATTGAAATTTTTTTTGAAGGTTTTCATCAAAAGGATACTATAAAAATTAAGACAGTTTGTGCCGATAAAATGATTTTGCAGTCTATAAGTGAGAGTTATTCAAAGGGAAATAAATTATCAGATGAAACAGCAAAAGAATTTTATAAATCTATTGCGACTATTTCTCCAAATATCAAATTTCAGGAGAAAATACTGAGTTATAATATTCAAATAGATGGGTCGATGGCTCATTTTTGGGCTCCTTATGAGTTTTATTTAAACGATAAATTAAGTCATACAGGTGTAAATACTTTTACATTATTTAAAGAAAAAGATTCCTGGAAAATTATATATCTTATTGATACACGCAGGAAATAATCTAATTTTTTAGAACTACAGTATTGTAATACAGGCAGATATCGGTTAAAAGACATTCTTCACATTTTGGTTTGGGCCTGCAGATTTCACGACCTAAAAATGAAATCGCCATTCCTATTTCTGACCAGATATTTTTTGGTAAAGCCTGCATTAATTCTTTTTCAACTTTATTTCCATCTTTAGATTCCGTGATTATTCCAATTCTAGGAGCTACACGAATTACATGTAAATCGGCAATTATGCCTTCTGCAGGTTTGTTGGCTTCTCTTAAAATAACATTTGCTGATTTTCTGCCAATTCCTTTTAAGGCTGTTAATTCAGTCATTGTAAGAGGTATATCTTTATCATTTTTGATTGTCTTCGCAATTTCTAAAAGCCAGTTTGCTTTTGTTGCATGATTTCTTACCTTACTTATATACGGAATTAAAGTTTCAAAATCTGTTTTTGACAAGTTCATAAGTGTTGGAAATTTTTCAAATAAAGCGGGAGCAATATTATTGATATTTGCATCTGAATCTTGTGCAGACAAAATCACCATAACCAAAAGCTGATATATATTTTGATAATGTAAAGGATGTTTTCTGCCTTTATATTCTTTTAAAATGGGTTTTAGTTTAGTTTCCCAATTTTCTGTTTCTCCAAATAAATTCATCTTTTACTTTTTTAAAACGATATTGAATTTGTTATATATAAAATTAGCTGATTTTAATGAATTCCAGAATTTTTTTAATAACATTTTGATTTCCAAGGATTTTTCTATGACCTAATCCATCGGTTAAAAATAAGGATCCATTTTCCAGATTTTCTTGGATGTGAATTCCTGCTTTTACGGAAACTTCCGGATCATCATTATCATGGATTACTAATACAGGAATTTTAACTTTCTGCGCAGCTTTATATGCTGAAAAATCATCCATTTTCAATTGATATTTATCTTCAAAAAATATCTTAAGCCTTTCACTAAATTTATTTTTTAGTTTTAATTTAAAAATGAACTCGTCTAAAATATCCTGAACGATATCTCCACTACCAATTATTATAGCTTTATTTACTTGTAAACCATCTTTTATAGCATTTAAAACAGACATTCCGCCCAGCGAGTGACCAATTGCAAATTCAAAAGGTCCAAACTGTTTTTCAATTTCTAAAATAGAAGCTATGAACTCAGACATAATCGTGGTTTTCCCTTGTGATTTTCCATGTGCAGGTGCATCAAAGCTTACAGTAGAATAACCATTTTGTAAAAGCTCATCGGCAATTTTAAACAATTGAGTTCCTCTTCCTGACCATCCATGAACTAACAATACTTTACGCTGACTTTCTCCATAATGATAAGTCACGATGTTTTTGTCGATAGCAGAAACATAAACATTTTTTTTAATGCTTTTGCGATCCATTTCAAACTCACGTTTGGGAACTTTATGTTTTATAGGTGTTGTAAATATTCTCGCTGCAAATTTTGTAGCCAATTTTGTTGACACAAATGCGCAAAATTTGGCAGATAGTATAATTATCTGTGGAATTTTTAATGATTTAGTAGGATTAATTGCCTTTTTTGCCATTTCAATAAAACTTATTTAGAAGCTTAACCTTGCTTATTTTTTTGCTAAATTTAGAAAACATAAAAGTAGCATATTAATTGTTTCTTAAAAATAATCACAAATTAATTCTGAATGGAAATATTTCATATTAGTGCAGAATGTTATCCAATGGCAAAAGTTGGTGGTTTGGCCGATGTGGTTGGTGCTTTACCCAAATATCAAAAAAATGCCGGAAATGAGGTTCGTGTAGTTGTTCCGGCTTATGATACAAAATTTAGAAAAGAAAATGATTTTGAATGTGTACACTGGGGAACGGTTAAATTAGGAAATTTCAATTTTCCGTTCAGTGTTTTAAAAGAATGTACGGATAAATTAGGATATGAATTATATCTTATTGAAATCAATGAATTGTTTAATCGTCCTAATATTTATGGTTATGAAGATGATATAGAACGATTTCTATCATTTCAAATTGCTGCATTAGACTGGATTATTGCTCGAAATAAGGTACCTGATATTATAAACTGTCATGATCATCATACTGGTTTAATTCCGTTTTTATTGAAATTTGCTTATAAATATGAAAATTTAAAAGATGTAAAAACTGCTATAACGATTCATAATGGTTTATATCAGGGATGGTTTGGTTTTGATAAGCTGTATTATCTGCCAGAATTTGATTTGAAACATGTGGGATTTTTAGAGTGGAATAATTCTATTAATTCGCTTGCGGTTGGCGTAAAATGTGCAAACGCTGTAACAACAGTTTCTCCTAGTTATTTGGATGAGATTAATTATAATGCAAATGGTTTAGAATCTTTGTTTAATACTGTTCGTAATAAATCGAAAGGGATTTTAAATGGAATCGATATTGAAATTTGGAATCCTTTAAAAGATCCGATGATTGCTGCAAATTATTCAATAGAAAATTTCGAAATTGGAAAACAAAAAAATAAAGAAAAATTGTGTGAACAGTTTGATCTCGATCCTGCAAAACCATTGTTTAGTTTTATCGGTCGTTTGTTTGAAGAAAAGGGAGGAGATTTACTTCCGCAGGCTTCGGCATTAGCATTATCAGAACATTTTGAAGATATTAATATTTTAATTTTAGGGTCGGGAAATTCAGAAATAGAATCGCATTTGATTCAGCTTCGCAATGATTATAAAGGAAATTATAATGTTTTTATAGGTTATAATGAAGATTTAGCACATTTGATTTACGCAGGTTCAGATTATATTTTGATGCCTTCGAGAGTTGAACCATGCGGTTTGAATCAAATGTATGCTATGAGATATGGAACAATTCCAATTGTCAGGAGAACGGGAGGATTACGAGATACGGTTATTGATTTTGGAGACGATGGAAACGGAATTTGCCATGATCAGGCTTCTGTGGCAGATATATGTTATTCGATAAATCGTGCTGTTAGGTTGTATGAGGACAAATTAAATTTTAATAAAGTTTTAAAAAAAGGAATGTCAGCAGATCATTCCTGGGAAAGTGTGTGCCAAGAATACATAGAAATATACAACTTAATAATTCAGCAAAATGAAATTTAAAAAGAAAAATGTAGTTGCCATTATTTTAGGGGGCGGACAAGGATCTCGCTTGTTCCCATTAACAGAAACAAGATCAAAACCTGCTGTTCCGATTGGAGGTAAATATCGCTTGGTAGATATTCCTATTTCAAATTGTATCAATTCGGATATTTTTAAAATATTTGTTTTGACACAATTTAATTCGGCATCATTAAATGCACATATAAAAAACACTTTTAATTTTAGTATTTTCAGCCAGTCTTTTGTCGATATTTTGGCAGCAGAACAAACTCCAGATAACCCAACCTGGTTTCAGGGAACGGCAGATGCTGTAAGACAGTGTATGTCACATTTCTTAAAACACGATTTCGATCATGCCTTAATTCTTTCTGGAGATCAATTGTATCAAATGGATTTTAACGAAATGCTGGAAGCTCATATTGCTGCTGATGCTGAAATTTCTATTGCAACTCTGCCTGTTAATGCTAAAGATGCGCCAGAATTTGGGATTCTGAAAACTGATCATGAAAACAATATTCATGCTTTTATTGAAAAACCACATGCATCTTTGCTGCCAGAATGGGAATCTGAAGTAAGTGAACATATGCAGGAAAAAGGAAAAAAATATCTTGCCTCTATGGGAATTTATATTTTCAATAAATCTTTGCTTGAAGAATTAATGGCCAATCAGGAAACGAAAGATTTTGGTAAAGAAATTATTCCGCAGGCTGTTGGAAAACATAAAATATTAAGTTATCAATATGAAGGATATTGGACTGATATTGGAAATATTGAATCTTTTTTTGAAGCTAATATTGGTTTGACCGCAGATATTCCGGAGTTTAATTTATTCGATAATGAAAATAAAATTTTCACAAGACCAAGATTATTACCGCCATCCAAATTTAGAAATTCAATTATCAATCAATCTTTAATTTCTGAAGGCTGTATTATTAATGCAAAAGAAATAAAAAGTTCTGTAATTGGTATTCGTTCAAGAATTGGCGAAGGAACTGTTCTTGAAAATTGCTATGTTATGGGAAATGATTTTTATCAGGATCTTGATGAAATGAACCATGACAGCAGTATTAATAAAACTCATGTTGGTATTGGTGAAAATTGTTTTATAAAAAATGCTTTAATCGATAAAAATGTGCGTATTGGAAATAATGTTCACATTAGTGGAGGAAAACATCTGGACAATTTTACGAATGAATTATATAGTATAAAAGACGGAATAGTTGTAATTAAAAAAGGAGTTACGCTTTCAGATAATTTTAGAATTGAATAATTTATCAATATCAATATCAATATCAATATCAATATCAATATCAATATCAATATCAATATCAATATCAATATCAATTTTTTCCTTAAAACCCCAATATGACAAAAGTTATCGCCCATTCTCTTTTTACCGATTTTGATATAGATTTATTCAAAGCCGGAAAACACTTCAAATTATATGAAAAATTAGGAGCACATTTAATTGAAGTAAATGGAGTAAAAGGCGTTTATTTTGCAGTTTGGGCCCCAACAGCGCAGTCGGTTTCGGTTGTAGGAGATTTTAATTATTGGACTCAGGGAGAGCATAACTTAAATGTTCGCTGGGATTCGTCGGGAATTTGGGAAGGATTTATTCCGGAAATTTCAAAAGGTACGCTTTACAAATATAAAATTCAATCAAACATAAATGGCGTAATTACAGAAAAAGCCGATCCGTTTGCTCTTTATTGTGAAAAACCGCCGCACACGGCTTCTGTGGTTTGGGATTTAGATTATAATTGGAAAGATGAAAACTGGATGCAGAATCGTCAGCAGCATAATGCTTTAGACAAGCCATATTCAGTTTACGAAGTACATTTAGGTTCATGGAAACGTGCAGATCACAACCGGTTTTTAAGTTATTTAGAACTCGCAGATGATTTAGTAAAATATGTAAAAGAAACTGGTTTCACACATGTTGAATTTATGCCAATTATGGAATATCCTTACGATCCTTCATGGGGTTATCAGTTAACAGGATATTTTGCACCAACTTCTCGTTTTGGTAAACCACAGGATTTTATGGTATTAGTCGATCGATTGCACCAGGAAGGAATTGGAGTAATTTTAGATTGGGTTCCATCTCATTTTCCGGATGATTCTCATGGATTAGGTTTTTTTGACGGCTCGCATTTATATGAACATCCCGATCGAAGAAAAGGGTATCATCCCGATTGGAAAAGTTTGGTTTTTAATTATGGAAGAAATGAGGTTCGTGCCTTTTTAATCAGCAATGCTGTTTTCTGGCTTCAAAATTATCATGTGGATGGATTACGTGTCGATGCCGTTGCTTCAATGTTATATCTGGATTATTCAAGAAAAGATGGTGAATGGGAAGCTAATATATATGGCGGAAGAGAAAATCTTGACTCAATTAGTTTTCTTAAAGAATTTAATGAAGTTATATATGCTAAATTTAATGGAGTTCAGACTATTGCAGAAGAAAGTACTTCTTTTCCAATGGTTTCCAGACCAACATTTACGGGAGGTTTAGGATTTGGTATGAAATGGATGATGGGCTGGATGCATGATACTTTAAAATATTTTCAAAAAGAAACAGTTTATAGAAAATACCATCAAAACGATTTGACATTTTCGATGACCTATGCCTTTACCGAAAACTTTATGCTTCCGTTTTCTCACGATGAAGTTGTTTACGGAAAACAGTCCCTAATTTATAAAATGCCGGGTGACGAATGGCAACGTTTTGCCAATTTGAGATTATTATACGGTTATATGTTTACGCATCCCGGAACAAAATTATTGTTTCAGGGAGCTGAATTTGGCCAAACTGGCGAATGGAATTTCGAACAAAGTTTAGACTGGCATTTGCTGCAATATGATTTTCATTCGGGGATAAAGAGATTAATCACAGATTTAAATCAATTATATAAATCACATCCGGCTTTGTATGAAAAACAATTTATAGGGGATGGTTTTGAATGGATAAATTATTCAGATCATCAAAATGCTGTTTTATCATTTATCCGAAAAGGAAATAACCCAGATGAAAATGTAATTGTGGTTTGTAATTTTACTCAGGTTGTGAGAGAAAATTATAGGATTGGAATTTCTAAAAATGGCCAATTGCAAGAAATTTTTAACACCGATGCCTCAATCTATGGAGGAAGCGGCGTTGGAAATCAAAAATCATTAAAAATAGAATCTATTACTTATGATGGAAGAGAATTTTCTGTTGAATTAATTTTGCCTCCTTTGAGTGTAACTGTATATTCTTTCATTTAAATAAAATCTGACAAATATTTTCAACAGTACTTTTTTGTCATTTTATCGTTCTTAAATTATCGATTTTTCGATTTTTTGATCTCTAATTTGATTCTCAATCAGAAAAAACGTTTTCGTGAATAAACCTTTTATTCATAGCCCTTTACTAACTTTTTTCGTATGTTTGAAATAGAGATTATTGTTATAATTAATTCATTGGCGATATGATTACAAATACATCATTAGAATACAAAGGAGATTTATATCCATCAAAAATCGTTTCTTATGAACATGAAGGCGATTCGATTTTTTTCAATACAGATAACAAAGTAATCTTAAAAGTCACTATTCTCAGGGACAGCTTAATTCGATTTCGATTTACTACAAAAGGTTATTTCAGCAATGATTTTTCGTATGCCATAGATAAAACACAGCTTCACGGTTATAATTTTCTGGAACTTACAGAAGAAGAAACTTATTTTGAAATAAGAACCAGCAAAGTAAAATGTAAAATTCAAAAAGCAGATTTACGTCTTTCTATTTATGATTTAAATGATTTTTTAATTCTTGAAGATGAACTGGGTTTTCATTGGGAAGAAAGCTACGAGTATGGCGGAAATATCGTAAAAATGAGTAAATTTTCTAAAGACGGAGAATGTTATTACGGTCTGGGAGATAAAGCTACTCAAATGAACCTTAAAGGTAAAAGAGTTGAAAATTTTGCTACAGATCAATATGCTTATCAAAAAGATCAGGACCCTTTATATAAAGTAGTTCCGTTTTATATTGGTTTACATAACAAACAATCATACGGTATTTTCTTCGACAATACTTTTAGGACTTTCTTTGATTTTTGTCAAGAAAGAAGAAACGTTACAAGCTTTTGGGCAGAAGGTGGAGAAATGAATTATTATTTCATTTACGGCCCACAGATGCAGGATGTTGTGACAACTTATACTGATTTAACAGGAAAACCAGAATTACCACCACTTTGGGTTTTAGGGTATCATCAATGTAAATGGAGTTATTATCCTGAAAGCAAAGTAAAAGAAATCACATCAAAATTCAGGGAGCTTAAAATCCCTTGCGACGCCATTTATCTGGATATAGATTATATGGAAGGATTTCGATGTTTTACATGGAATAAAAATTATTTTCCAGACCCAAAAAGAATGGTCGCTGAATTAGCAGAAGATGGATTTAAAACTGTTGTAATCATCGATCCGGGAATTAAAATAGATAAAGATTACTGGGTTTACAAAGAAGCTTTAGAAAAAGATTATTTCTGTAAAAGAGCTGATGGACCTTATATGAAAGGAAAAGTCTGGCCGGGTGAATGTAATTTTCCGGATTACACAAATCCCGCTGTTAGAGAATGGTGGGCTGGTTTATTTAAAGAATTAGTTTCAGAAATTGGTGTAAAAGGAGTTTGGAATGATATGAACGAACCTGCGGTAATGGAAGTTCCTAATAAAACTTTCCCGATGGATGTTCGCCACTTTTACGACGGAAATCCTTGCAGCCATAGAAAAGCACATAATATTTACGGAACACAAATGGCAAGAGCAACTTATCATGGCGTAAAACGTTTTGCTTATCCAAAACGTCCTTTTGTGATTACAAGATCGGCTTATTCCGGCGCACAGCGTTATACATCTTCGTGGACGGGAGATAATGTAGCAACGTGGGAACATTTATGGGTAGCAAATATTCAGGTTCAAAGGATGTCAATTTCGGGAATGGGATTTACAGGTTCTGATATTGGTGGGTTTGCAGAACAGCCAACAGGCGAGTTGTATGCACGCTGGATTCAGCTTGGTGTTTTTCATCCGTTTTGCAGAACGCATTCTTCCGGCGATCACGGAAATCAGGAACCCTGGGCTTTTGACGAAGAAGTTATTAATATTACTAGAAAATTTGTCAGCCTACGCTATCAGTTACTTCCTTATTTGTATACCATGTTTTGGCAGTACATTGAAGAAGGAGTTCCGATGTTAAAACCTTTAGTTTATTATGATCAGGATGATACACAAACGCATTATCGTAACGACGAATTCATCTTCGGAAATCAAATTTTAGTATGTCCAATTCTTGAACCTAATGCTGTAGGCAGACGTATGTATATTCCACGTGGCGAGTGGTATAACTATTGGACAAATGAGCTTTTTATTGGAGGAAGAGAAATCTGGGTTGATACTAAATTTGATGAGATTCCGGTTTTTGTAAAAGCCGGAGCAATTATTCCGAAATATCCGGTTCAGCAATACGTTGGCGAACTTGAATTTGATGAGTTAACACTTGATGTTTATTTTAAAAACGGAAAAGAAAAATCAGTTGTGTACGAAGATGCCCAAGATGGATACGATTATAAAAAAGGACGTTACAGCTTTTTATCTTTTAGGACTATTGGTAAAGAAAAAGAATTAATTATTCAACTTCATAAAGAAGGTAAATACGACACGCCTTATAATAAATACAAAATTAATTTAATTGGACTTCCATTTAAAGTTGCTGAAATCGAAATCGACAATGAAAAAATCGAATTTGATCAAATTAGTTTTGAAGCAAGCCATTTGCTTATTGTTGACAAAGAATTTAATGAGCTTCATATTATTGGTGAATAAGTAAAAATTCTGATATTTTTTTAGCGTATTGTATAAAGTATTAATTCGTAATAATTGTATTTTTGTATGAAAAATAGCGTGAATTATGAAAAAATATTTGTTTTTAGGAATTTTTGGAGCACTTGTAGCGGCATGTGCAACAAACCCAATTACAGGAAAACAAAATTTAAATTTTGTTTCAAATAGTGAATTATTTCCATCTTCATTTCAACAATACAGTCAGTTTTTGTCTGAAAATAAAGTTATAACCGGAACATCAGATGCAAAACTTGTTGAAACTGTTGGATATAAAATTAAGGCTGCGGCCGAAAAATATTTAAATTATCTAGGTCAGACACAGTATTTAAAAGATTATCGCTGGGAATATAAACTTGTTGATAATAAAGAAGTTAATGCATGGTGTTTGCCAGGAGGAAAAATTGTTGTTTATTCAGGAATTTTACCGATAACCCAAAATGAATCTGGTTTGGCAACCGTAATGGGACATGAGGTTTCGCATGCATTAGCCAATCATGGTGCACAAAGAATGTCTGCAGCACAATTGCAGCAAATAGGAGGTGTTGCATTAGGAGCTGCAACAAGCGGAAAATCTGAAGCAACACAACAAATTTTTGCGCAAGCTTACGGAATTGGTTCTGAAGTAGGAGTAATGCTTCCATTTAGCAGAAGTAATGAAAGTGAAGCTGATAAAATTGGTTTAACTTTAATGGCCATTGCAGGATATAACCCAGATGATGCTGTTGCTTTTTGGAGCAGAATGTCGGCTAAATCTGGAGGTTCATCAACACCAGAATTTATGAGTACGCACCCGTCTGATGCAACGAGAATTGCCAACATAAAAGCTTTAATTCCAGAAGCTAAAGCAATTGCACTTAAAGTAGGTACAATAAAATAAAATACAATTTTTTAAAATTTAGAAAAGCTATTCTTTTTGAATAGCTTTTTTTGCGTCAGATTCTTTATAATTTATTAATACATGATTTAGATATTTTATATTTGATTATAATAAAAATTAGATAAATTCGTAGCGCATTAACAAAACCATTTCTATGAAAAACCTACAAAAAGGAGACAAGAAATTATTAAATGCCTGGGCATTTTATGATTGGGCAAATTCAGTTTATACACTTACTATTGCCTCTGCAGTATTTCCAATTTTTTATGACGCGCTTTTCCCAAAAGACAATCATTATATTGATGTTTTTGGTCTTCATTTAAAAAATTCGGCTTTAATTAGTTTTACTACAGCTGCAGCATTTTTAGTTGTTTCTTTTATTTCACCATTATTATCTGGAATTGCAGATTATGTGGGGAATAAAAAATCCTTCATGAAATTTTTCTGTTACATGGGAGCATTGTCTTGTATGGGATTGTATTGGTTTGATCTCAAAAATATTTACGTTGGATTAGCTTTTTATTTTCTTGGATTATTAGGATATTGGGGAAGTTTAGTTTTTTATAATTCTTATCTTCCGGACATTGCTTTTGAAGATCAGCAGGATAGAATAAGCGCAAAAGGATATTCAATGGGATATATTGGAAGTGTTCTTTTGTTAGGTATCAATTTATGGATGATAATGGGAGCTGAAAATGATACTGCAAGAATGGAAGCGATGCGTTATTCTTTTGTGATGGTAGGAGTATGGTGGATTTTATTCAGTCAATATACTTATTATTATTTGCCAAAAGGAAGTTCAGAAAAGAGTCAGAAATTAACAAAAGACGTTGTTTTTAACGGTTTCAAAGAATTAAAAAAGGTTTGGGGTTTATTGAATGAAAATGTGCCTTTAAGAAGATATTTAGGAGGATTTTTTGTTTCCAGCATGGCAGTACAAACAGTTATGTTGGTTGCTACTTATTTTGGAGCACAGGAAATTCAATGGTCATCAAAAGAAGAAAGTACGATTGGTTTAATATTTTGTATTTTATTAATTCAGATAGTAGCTGTTTTTGGCGCTCTTCTTACTTCAAGAGCTTCAGCAAAATGGGGAAATGTTTCCACTTTAATTTTTATTAATGGTATTTGGGCGGTATTTTGTGCTATGGCTTATTTTATGACATTGCCAATTCATTTTTATATAATGGCAACAATTGTGGGATTTGTAATGGGAGGAATACAAGCTTTGTCACGTTCAACTTATTCGAAATTATTGCCTGAAACAGAAGATACTGCGTCATTCTTTAGTTTTTATGACGTTGCCGAAAAAATAGGAATTGTAATTGGAATGTGTGTTTATGGAATTATCGATCAGATTACAGGCAGTCCGCGTGCGGCGATTGTGATTTTGGCGATATTCTTTGTGACATCCATTTTCTTACTAAGAAGAGTTCATAAAAAAGAGGTTTCAAATTAATTGAAACCTCTTTGATATCAATATCACGAATTGCAGGATTATTTGATTGATGATGATTTTGAAATTCGTGATTTTTTTTTACTAATAAATTAACCTTTAGTAATATTTCCAGAACCTGAAACCTTTACATCGCGTTTTTCAGGATTTCCAGTATATTTAATATTTCCGGAACCAGCTACTCTCGCTATTAAACTTTCATTAGAACTAACTTTTGTATTTCCTGAGCCAGAGACATTTGCAATAACATTTTTAGATTTTAGGTTTGAAGCATCAATATCACCGGAACCTGAAAGTTTTGTGGTAAAATTATCTGCAGTACCTTTTAAATTAATATTGCCTGAACCGCTTACATTTAGTTCTAAATTATCTGCATCAACAGGAAGATTAAAATCACCAGATCCGGAAAGTTTTACTGCTAGTTTATCATTTTTGATAACATCTTTTGAAGCAACATTTCCTGATCCTGAAAGGCTTAATTCAGAAATTTTCTCAAAAGGAACTACAATTTCAACAGATTTCGTAGGGCGAATGTTTGTGAATTTTTCGATATGAATTTTTAGTGTATTGTCTTCAACTTCAACTTTAATGTATGACAATAAATTTTCTTCACCCTTAATAGTGATTTTACCTTCTTTTCCTGCTACAAGATTTACATCAAAAAAGCCTGAAATTTTAATAGAGTCATAATCTCCGGTAGTTCTTGTTTCGGTAACAACTTTTCCGTTTCCTTTAATTTTTTCATATGGCTGTGCTTCGGTTGTATAACTTAAAAGAAATACTGCACAGATTAAAAGTAGAATTGATTTTTTCATCGTTTTTGATTTTTAGATTGTTATTTTTTGATTAATGATACATTTCCGTAATTAGAAGTAATATTGATTTTGTTTTGGCCTTTCTTTTTGTAAAAACCGCTTATTCTTTTTGTATTACTTTTGACTTCGCTGGTTGTTATATCTAAACTGTTATCATGTTTTATGCCTGTATATCTTCCTGAAATATCAAAATCAAAAGCATAGTTGGCATCAAATCCTAAAGTCACATCTGTATATCCTGAATTAAGGCTGACATTTCCTGCTTTTTCGTTAATATTTCCAACATTGATTCTACTATAATTAGTATCAAAAGTAAAACTGCTTGAAATTTCGCCAATTGAAATTGTCAGATAATTTCCAGATCCAGTTAATGAATTAATTTTTTGAAATTTAAATGTTCCGTAATTGCAGTCATATTTAATATTTTGACCGTCATTTAAAGTGATATCTGTATAATTAGCACCCAAATTAAGATTTCCGGAATCATTAATTTTTAAGCCTGAATACCTTGCGTCAATTGTTCCGTTTTTTATGTAATCTATACTTGAATTTTGACAGTATGCAATTTCAATTCGATTGTTTGAACCGTTTAATCTGCCTAGTGTAGTTTTTCCGTACTTACAATTTATATCGGCAGTTCCTTCCAGATTCAGTGTCGAAATATTTCCATATTTGTTAACGAGTTTTACAGAGCCATTTTTAGGAATTTTGATGACGTAATTAATTTCAAAACTATTATTGCTTCCTTTGCTTTTTAAGGCCGAATTTCCAATATTGGTTACTGCCGAAACTAAACTTTTGAGTGCCGTAATATCGACATCAATGCTGTTTAATCGTTCATTTACCCAGTTTTCATTGGCACCATTAACTTTAATAGTTATGTCAAGATCAATTTTGTCCTCATCCCATGTAGATACTGAGATGTTGCCGTATTTATTATCGATATCAATTCCTGCGTTTGAATTTACGATATACGTTTTTTGAATACTTTTTTGCTTTGTGATATAAGTATCATCATTCGAAAATCCTAAAAAAGGAATCAAAAGCAAAAGGATTAATAAATTATAATGTTTTTTCATTAGATGTGTTTTTTAAGTTTTCGTTTTCTTCAATTCGCTGTAAAACTGTCTGCAAAAAAGAAATTCTCGTTTGCAGATTGCTTATCATAGCATAGATGATCTGTTTGTTTTCTCCATTTTTCTGAACCTCTTTAATGATTTTTTCATAATCGGCGTCAAATACTTTCATTTGTTTTAAGGCATCATTAATGATCTGCTCATTTTCGGGAGATTTTTTTTCTTTTAGTTTAACTAGCTCATTTTCGATCAAAATAGTAAAGATAGAGTCGGTGCGTTTGGTTTCTTTCGATGCAAACTTGAGTTCTTTCGGTTTTTCGGTATTATTATAAAAAACAGATATACTCAAGAGTATAGCAATCGACGCAGCTATGGCCCAGCCGGCATAATTTTTTTTCTTTTGCGGTTTGTTATTTAATTTGTTTAAGAAATCAATTTGATGATCCGGATTCATTTCATGAATATCCCATTGATTTTCAAATTTGTCAAATAATTGACCTAAATCGTCATTTTCCTTTTTCATAAGTCCTCTAATTTTTTTCGTAAACTTTCTTTAGCTCTGCTCAGCGTTGTTCTGCAGTTTGCATAGCTAATATTTAATATTTCACAAATTTCTTCCTGATCGTAACCTTCAATGTAAAAAAGTGTCAAAACCATTCTGTAATTGTCTTTTAAACCTGAAATTGTATCCAAAACCTGTTTCACTTTTAGTGAATTCAAATCGATACTATCAGATAAGACTGAATCGTTTTCTTCAATTTTAAAAAGCGATTTATTCAGGTCTTCCATCTGGAAAGCATTATTTTTTTTGTAAAAATCAATACTATAATTAATAATGATTCTTTTAAGCCACGCACCAAACGCAACTTCCTGTCTATAATCGTTAATTTTTGTAAAAGCTTTCAAAAAACCTTCCTGCATGACGTCTTGTGCAAAATGCTCGTCTTTTACAATCCTGTAAGCCACGTTATACATAGCTTTACAATAACGATTGTAAACTTCGAATTGAGCTTTTTGATTATTGTTTTTACAAAGCGCGATTAATTCTTCGATATTTTGATTAGTTATACTCAAGTAATGGCTGCTAGTTTTTTATAATGACTTAGCTTTTTTTGGTTTGTTACAGTTTTTATAAAATTAATTTTATTTTTTTTACAAATAATTGAATTCAGAGGTAAAAAACTAAATTTCAAACCTGACTATTTTGCATTTGGCATAATGATTGTCTATTTTTATGCCCTATCTTGTAAATAAAACACTTCTTATAAAGAATAGCTTTTAAGGCAGTTTTTACAAATAGTATTAAACTTTTAATGACAAAACGACTTATATATTATTATGTCAAATCATAAAATACTCACTATTGACAATCTGTCACTTCAGGAATTTGATTCAGAAGCAGAATTAATTCCATTATTAACTCCAGAAGACGAAGAGGAAATGAACAATGAGGAACTTCCTGTTTCTCTGCCAATTTTGCCTTTGAGAAATACCGTATTGTTTCCCGGAGTTGTTATTCCAATTTCTGCAGGAAGAGACAAATCAATAAAATTAATCAATGATGCTAATGCAGGCGGAAAAATCATTGGCGTAGTTTCTCAAATTAATGAAGAAGACGAAGATCCGTCAAAAGACGATATTCATAAAATAGGAACTGTTGCACGTATTTTGCGTGTTTTAAAAATGCCTGACGGAAATGTAACTGTTATTTTGCAAGGAAAAAAACGTTTTGAAATAAACGAAGTTGTTTCTGAAGAACCTTATATGACGGCCACAATTAAGGAAGTTTCAGAAGAACGTCCCGATGAGAATGACAGCGAGTTTACCGCCATTTTAGATTCTGTAAAAGAATTGGCAATCCAAATTATTAAAGAAAGCCCTAATATTCCATCTGAAGCTACATTTGCAATTAAAAACATTGAAAGCCAATCGTTTCTAATCAATTTTGTTTCTTCAAATATGAATTTATCTGTAAAAGAAAAACAAGGACTTTTATCGATAAATGGTTTAAAAGAACGTGCTTTAGAAACGTTACGTTACATGAATGTTGAACTTCAAAAATTAGAATTGAAGAATGACATTCAGTCAAAAGTTCGTTTTGATTTAGATCAGCAGCAAAGAGAATATTTCCTTCATCAGCAAATGAAAACCATTCAGGAAGAATTGGGAGGCGTTTCGCAGGAAGAAGAAATGGACGAAATGGGGCAGAAAGCGAAAACCAAAAAATGGGACGAAAAAACGCAAAAACATTTCGAAAAAGAATTATCTAAAATGCGTAGAATGAATCCGCAATCGCCAGATTTTGGAATTCAGCGTAATTATTTAGAATTGTTTTTAGAATTGCCTTGGGGCGAATATTCTACAGATAAATTTGATTTAAAACATGCTCAGAAAGTTTTAGATAAAGATCATTTTGGTCTTGATGAAGTAAAGAAAAGAATGATTGAACATTTGGCAGTTTTAAAATTGCGAAATGACATGAAGTCACCAATAATCTGTTTAACAGGGCCTCCGGGAGTTGGTAAAACTTCTATAGGACGTTCTGTTGCCGAAGCTTTAGGACGTGAATATGTACGTATTTCATTAGGCGGCTTACGCGATGAAGCAGAAATTCGCGGGCATAGAAAAACCTATATTGGGGCAATGCCGGGAAGAATTATTCAAAGTTTGAAAAAAGCAGGAACTTCAAACCCGGTTTTTATTTTAGATGAGATTGATAAACTTTCAAACGGAAACAGCGGTGACCCGTCTTCTGCATTATTAGAAGTTTTAGATCCTGAACAAAACAATGCTTTTTATGACAATTTCCTTGAAATGGGATATGATTTATCTAAAGTAATGTTTATTGCTACTTCGAATAATATGGCGGCAATTCAGCCTGCTTTGCGTGACAGAATGGAAGTAATCAAAATGTCAGGTTATACAATTGAAGAAAAAGTAGAAATTGCAAAAAGACACCTTTTTCCAAAACAATTAGAAGCACACGGATTAACGGCTAAAGATCTGACTATTGGTAAAAAACAATTAGAAAAAATTGTTGAAGGATATACTAGAGAATCCGGAGTTCGTAATCTTGAAACTAAAATCGCTCAGGTAATTCGTAATGCCGCAAAAGCCGTTGCGATGGAAGAGGAGTACAATAAAAAAGTTACAGACGAAGATATTGTAAAAGTATTAGGAGTTCCGAGACTTGAGCGCGATAAATACGAAAATAACGATGTTGCCGGAGTAGTGACAGGATTAGCCTGGACAAGTGTTGGCGGAGATATTTTATTTATAGAATCATTAATTTCGGAAGGAAAAGGTTCTCTTACTATTACCGGAAACCTTGGAAATGTAATGAAAGAATCGGCAACAATTGCTTTAGAATATATTAAAGCAAATGCTAAAAAGCTAGGTTTAGGAATTGAATTATTCCAAAAATATAACATTCACTTACACGTTCCGGAAGGAGCAACTCCAAAAGACGGCCCAAGTGCCGGAATCGCAATGCTTACATCTTTAGTTTCATTATTGACTCAAAAGAAAGTAAAGAAAAGCTTAGCAATGACTGGAGAAATCACTCTGCGTGGAAAAGTTTTACCTGTTGGCGGAATCAAAGAAAAAATTCTTGCTGCAAAAAGAGCAGGTATTAAAGAAATTATTCTTTGTCATGAAAACAAAAGTGACATTGATGAAATTAAAGCCGAATACTTAGAAGGTCTTACTTTTCATTATGTAAAAGAAATGAGCGAAGTATTAGCAATTGCATTGACAGACCAAAACGTAAAGAATGCAAAAACATTAAAATAATTTCATTAAGGTATTTAATTCCAAATTTCAAGCTTTATAAAAGTTTGGAGTTTGGAATTTTTTTATTGGAATTTCTAACCTGCTGAATTTATTTAGATTTTAATTTTATTTTTGGCAGTATATAATTTTATATTTGTAACTGCGTTATTCCCACATAGGATCGCCATAAAACAAATGCTAAAACAATATGTTTTATTTTTAATGTTACTACTTTGTTCGGTTTCATTCGGACAGGTTGGAGGGCGCTACACCTATCAATTTCTTAATCTTACCGCATCTCCACGTCAGGCTGCATTGGGCGGAAAAGTAATTACAATTTATGATGAAGATGTCAATCAGGCGATGTCAAATCCAGCCGTTTTAAACGAGGATATGGATAATCACCTAGCGTTGAATTATGGGAATTATTATGGAGAAGCTTCCTATGGAACTGCTTCGTACGCCTATACTTATGATCGTCATTTGCAGACTTTCTACGCCGGAGTAAATTATATAAACTACGGATCATTTGAAGGATATGATGAAAATGGTCAGGCAACATCTGATTTTACGGGAAGTGAAGGCGCACTCACATTAGGTTATTCATATAATGTACCTTTAACAGATCTTCATATAGGTGTAAATGGTAAGCTGATAACATCAACACTCGAAAGTTATAACTCTATTGGCGGTGCAGTTGATGTAGGTTTGTTGTATATTGACGAAAGAAATGATTTAAATTATGCGCTGGTATTTAGAAATATAGGTACTCAATTTAAAACATATTCAGGAATAAAAGAAAATCTTCCTTTTGAAATTACTGCTGGAATCTCACAAGAACTCGAACATGTTCCTATTCGCTGGCATCTTACTTTAGAGAATCTGCAGCAATGGAATATATCTTTTTCAAATCCTGTTCGTGGAGAAACTAATATTGATGGCTCAACCAGCCAGGAGAAAGTTTCGTTTGTGAATAATGCTTTGCGGCATGTAATAATAGGCGTCGAGCTTTTTCCTAAAAGAGCTTTTAATATTCGTTTGGGATATAATTTTAGAAGAGGAGAAGAATTACGGGTTGAAGAACAGCGTAATTTTTCGGGAGTTTCCTTGGGATTTGGCTTAAAGATGAATAAGTTAAAGTTTAATTATTCTTATTCAAGGTATACACTGGCTGCAAATACAAGTCTGTTCGGACTTATTTTAAATTTGCAGTAATTAGGATCTTTTGTAATTAAAGTTTTTTATGCAAGTTCTGTGTAAGATAAAGATGTTACATTTGCAGTAAATTTTGGCTATTATATAGTCACAAAAAGTAAAAAGAAAATATATTTAAAACATACAAAATTGAAAAAAATTACAATTGCAATCGACGGTTTTTCATCAACAGGAAAAAGCACTTTGGCAAAACAACTGGCAAAAGAGCTTGAATATGTTTATGTCGATACAGGGGCAATGTATCGAGCTGTAGCCTATTTTGCAATGCAGAAGAAGTTAATCGGGACTGATTTTTTTGACAAGAAATCCTTAATCGAAGCTTTACCAAAAATTCAGCTTGAATTTAGATTTAATGGAGATTTAGGTTTTGCCGAAATGTATTTAAACGGTGAGAATGTTGAAAAACAAATCAGAACAATCGAAGTATCCAGTTTTGTTAGTAAAGTTGCCGAAGTATCTGAAGTTCGTGCCAAATTGGTAGAACAGCAGCAGGAAATGGGAACAAATAAAGCAATTGTTATGGACGGCAGAGACATTGGGACAGTTGTTTTTCCTAATGCCGAGCTTAAAATATTTATGACTGCCAGTGCCGAAACTCGTGCACAAAGACGTTTTGATGAATTACAGCAAAAAGGAGATAATGTTTCTTATGAAGAAGTATTAAAAAATGTTGTCGAAAGAGATTATATAGATACACATCGCGAAGATTCTCCTCTGGTAATTGCAGATGATGCGATTGAGATTGATAATTCTTACTTAAATAAAGAGGAGCAGTTTGCAGCAGTTTTAGAATTAGTAAATGATGTTGTTAAAATAGATTAATTTTTTGTAGATATTATTTTTAATGGTAGTTTTACGACTTCATTTTTACTAAAAAGACAATTTCATATATGGGAATTAAAAACAGGTTAATCTTTATGAGCTTTCTTCAATTTTTTGTTTGGGGAGCCTGGCTTATCACAATTGGAAATTATTGGTTTGGAACCAAAAATTGGGAAGGAACACAATTTGGTTTAGTATTTGGGACCATGGGAATTGCTTCTTTATTCATGCCTACATTAACCGGAATTATTGCCGACAGATGGGTTAACGCTGAAAAATTATATGGAATTTTGCATATTGCTTATGCAGCCATTTTGTTTGGAATTGCGCATGTAACAACTCCAGATAATTTTATTCTTGTTATGCTTTTGGCAATGTGCTGTTATATGCCGACAATTGCTTTAAGTAACTCTATTTCTTATACTTCGTTAAAGTTGAATAATAAAAATATCGTAAAAGATTTTCCGCCAATTCGCGTATGGGGAACAATTGGTTTTATTGTTGCCATGTGGATTACAAATCTAAGCGGAAGTAAAGCGACTGAATATCAGTTTTATATCGCTGGTGTAGGTGCTTTAATTCTTGGAATTTATGCTTTTACACTTCCAAAATGTGAGCCGCAGCGTTTAATTAAAGAAAATGCTTCGTGGACTGAAACTTTTGGTTTAGAATCTTTTAAGCTATTTGGAAATTATAAAATGGCTTTGTTTTTTGTTTTTTCTATGTTTTTGGGAGGAGCACTACAATTAACAAATGCTTACGGTGACGTGTTTTTGGATGAATTTAAACATTTTCCAAAATATGCAGATTCTTTCGTAATAAAGTATTCGACTATTATTATGTCAATTTCTCAGGTTTCTGAAACTTTATTTATTTTGGCTATTCCATTTTTCTTAAGACGTTTCGGAATCAAACAAGTTATGTTAATTAGTATGCTGGCATGGGTTTTACGTTTCGGATTATTTGCTTTTGGAGACCCTGTAAATGGTTTATGGATGATTATTCTTTCTTGTATTGTATACGGAATGGCGTTTGATTTCTTTAATATTTCAGGTTCATTATTCGTAGAAAGTAATACTGATTCTAAAATTCGTTCTTCTGCACAAGGTTTGTTTATGATGATGACAAATGGAGTAGGAGCGGTTTTAGGAAGTTTGACTTCTGGCTGGGCTATTGATCGTTTTTTTACAAAGTCATTTGCAAATACAACTGAATTGGCAGGATTTTTACAAACAGATGCAACGAATTCTAAAATGGTTGAATTTGTAAAAGGTCAAGGAAACTCAATTTCTGCAGACGGAGCTTTTTCAAATCCGGTATTAATGAAAGACTGGCATACTATATGGTTGTCGTTTGCGCTTTATGCTTTGGTAATTGCTGTTGCCTTTGCTGTGTTGTTTAAGCATAAACATGATCCGAAGGAGATTGAGAATTTGAGTCATTAAAAAAAATAAAACTTAGATAATTCTACCCGATAACTTTTTAAAAGTTATCGGGTTTATTATTTTTATGAAATAATTATTAAATAAAATTTAGATGGGATTTGCTACTTTGTCAATTGACTCTGAAATAACACGCTTTGCTGAACATTTGAGTAAAGAGGATAATAATAGGATTTTATTTTCAGGAATTTTCGGAATTGGAAAAACATATTTTATAGAAAAGTTTTTTGAAAGTCGAGAAGATTATATTTCAATTAAGCTAAGTCCAGTTAATTATGCCGTTAGTGCCAATCAAGATATTTTTGAATTGATAAAATTTGATATTGCTTTTCAGTTATTAGCTCTTAATCCAGATTTTCAAAAAACTAATTTTGATAAAGTTTTTGCTGGCCAATTTTATGTTTTGGAAAATTATAAAAACATAATTGGTGACCTGATAATGAATTTATCAAAATTGGATCATCAGGTAAATTCTATTTTGGAGCCAGCTGTAGAACTAGGGAAAAAGATTAAAGAATATACAGAAAGTATAAATGTTGATGAAGAAAAGGACTTAAAAGAGTTTTTAAATTTTTTTAAAGATCAGAAAGGAACAATTAGAGAAGAAAATAATATTTCTGAGCTGCTAACTACATTGATTTATTCTTTGAAACAAAATGAAGTAAAAAAAGATATCGTTTTAGTTATTGATGATTTAGATAGAATTGATCCAGAACATATATTCAGGCTTTTAAATGTTTTCTCAGCTCATTTTGATTTTCAAGAACTTGTTGGTGTAAATAAATTTGGATTTGACAAAGTCATTTTAATATGTGATATTGAAAATATAAGAGGTATTTTCCATAATAAATATGGTGCTGAAATTGATTTTTCAGGTTACATAGATAAATTTTATTCTAAAGAAATTTATTATTATAAAATAGAAGAGGTTATTAAAAATAATTTGAAAATTATTTTAACTAAAATAAGATGTAATCAAACCAATTTTGCTACACAAATTTCTTCTCAAGGAACTTATATTCACACTGAATTACAATTTTTATTTTCTTTTTTTATAGATAGTGGTTCGGTAAGCCTTAGAAATTTAATATCCTTTATACAAAAAGAGATTGTACTGCAGTCATATTCATTGCAATCTGTCAAATTAGGAATTGGACGTGTTTATTCTTCATCTACTCCAATTTTATTTATATTAGGTGTTTTGGAGCAGTTTTTCGGTAGTAAAATTAATTTCATAAAAGCAATTGATAAAGCAATTGACAAGTTTCCATTGATTTACTTAGAAAAGTATAATAATTATAGTTCAGCTACAATTGGAAATTTAGCTATGCTTGCTGGATATTCACAAACACAACTTTTAGTATCATCGAATGATTCGGAAAATTACAAATATATTGTTCTTGATTATACGATTGAATACAAGACAGAGTGGTATAATCATTCATATGGAATTGTTGGTTATATGCAAAAAATTTATCAATCTAGTGAATTGGAAAAAGAAAAAGATAATCATAATATTATTTTTCCGTATTTTCAGTTATTTAAGAATGCTTATGCTGCTTATAATGAAATTGTAAAAAAAACAGATTAATTCTAAAAAAGAAGTTGTTGTAATAATTTCTACATAGTAAACCCGACGGGTTTTTAAATCCTGTTGGATTTCGCTTTTCAAGGTTCTTATGAAAACAAAACTTTCTAATCTAGCCCCGATAGAAGTGAAAATCCTTTTGTACCGGGGTTCGGTACAAAAGATTGCAACGGATAGCGGGACTAAACGTCTTAAAAACCATAATTTTTTCTGCTTCTTAATAATCAACTGATAATCAATCTGGAAATATTTTGTAAATCCAAATATTTGTAGTAATTTTGCAGACCTTTTGGCAGAGAAGAGTTTCCTTTAGGTATCAACCATTTATGTAAAACAACTTCTGTATTTTCTATCGCATAGAGAAACTCGAGAAAAACAGAATACAAATTTTTTTATCAGCATGTCTGAACAAACAAAATCACAAGAAGAGTTTTTAGCAAATTTTAACTGGCACAACTTCCAAGAAGGAATCGATGCAGTAGATGAAAAAAACTTACAAGAGTTTGAAGAACTAGTATCAAAAACTTTCATTGCTACAGATCAAGAAGAAGTAGTTGAAGGAGTTGTAGTTAGAATTACAGATAGAGACGTTATCGTTGATATCAATGCTAAATCTGAAGGTGTTATTTCTTTAAACGAATTTCGTTACAACCCAAATTTAAAAGTAGGTGACAAAGTAGAAGTATTAATCGACATCCGTGAGGATAAAACAGGTCAATTAGTATTATCTCACAGAAAAGCACGTACTATCAAATCTTGGGATAGAGTTATTGCAGCTAATGAAACTGGAGAAATCGTTAACGGTTTTGTTAAATGTAGAACTAAAGGAGGTATGATTGTTGACGTATTCGGTATCGAGGCGTTCTTACCAGGATCTCAAATTGACGTTAAGCCAATTAGAGACTACGATGTATATGTAAACAAAATGATGGAATTCAAAGTGGTAAAAATCAACCACGAATTCAAAAACGTAGTTGTATCTCATAAAGCGCTTATCGAGGCTGATATTGAAGTACAGAAAAAAGAAATCATCGGTCAATTACAAAAAGGACAAGTATTAGAAGGTGTTGTTAAAAACATTACTTCTTATGGTGTGTTCATTGACTTAGGTGGTGTAGACGGATTAATTCACATTACTGACCTTTCTTGGAGCAGAATCAACCACCCAAGTGAAGTTCTTGAATTAGACCAAAAATTAAACGTTGTAATCCTTGATTTCGATGATGAGAAAACAAGAATTCAATTAGGATTAAAACAATTAAACGCTCACCCATGGGATGCTTTAGATGCTAACTTAACAATTGGTGATAAAGTAAAAGGTAAAGTAGTTGTAATCGCTGATTACGGTGCATTTATCGAAGTTGCTGAAGGTGTTGAAGGTTTGATCCACGTTTCTGAAATGTCATGGTCAACTCACTTACGTTCTGCTCAGGACTTCGTGAAAGTTGGAGATGTTGTTGAAGCAGTTATCTTAACTCTTGACAGAGATGATCGTAAGATGTCGTTAGGTATCAAACAATTAACTCAAGATCCATGGACTGACATTACAGCTAAATACCCAGTAGGTTCTAAACATACAGGTATCGTTAGAAACTTTACAAACTTTGGTATTTTCGTAGAATTAGAAGAAGGAATTGATGGATTAATCTACATTTCTGACCTTTCTTGGACTAAGAAAATTAAACACCCATCTGAATTTGTAAACGTTGGTGAAAAACTTGATGTTGTTGTATTAGAATTAGATGTTGAAGGACGTAAATTATCTTTAGGCCACAAACAAACTACTGCTAATCCTTGGGATCAATACGAAGATTCTTTCGCTGTAGGAACTATCCACAATGGTGAAATTTCTGAAATCGTTGACAAAGGAGCTACTGTAGAATTCGGAGATGATATCGTTGCTTTCATTCCTACTCGTCACCTTGAAAAAGAAGACGGAAAGAAATTGAAAAAAGGTGATACAGCTGATTTCAAAGTAATTGAATTCAACAAAGAATTCAAAAGAGTAGTTGCTTCTCACACTGCTATCTTCCGTGAAGAAGAAGAGAAAAACGTGAAAGCTGCTGCTGAAACTACTGCATCTGCATCTACAAACGCACCAGCTGCGACTTTAGGTGACAACAATGATGTATTAGCTGCTCTTAAAGCTAAAATGGAAAAAACTGAGAAAAAATAATTCTTAGATTTTTTATAAATAGAAAGTCCCACAGAAATGTGGGATTTTTTTTGTTTGTACCTGATCTTAAAGTTCTGGGTATTGGCAAAATACAAACTTATTACACACAAGAATTTAAGAAGTTAAATTTAAGCTTCTCTTATAGTAAGATTTTTTTATGTAAATCAAATAGGTAGTTAATTTGGATTTAGCAAAAAAAGCTAAATAACAAAAAGTATTTTGGATTGTTAAACTCATTGAATTCAGATATTTATTTTGAAATATTACTTTTTAAACTTGGATATTTTTATAAGAAGAATTACTTCTACATGTCCTAGAATGTTAAAATAAAAACTTTTATGAGTTATAACAATATTTAATTAGAAGGAAATTTGTATTCATAATTTATTAATTATAAATCTTAAAATAATTAATGAATCAAGTAAAAATGATTATTTGTAAAAACATCCTGATTTTTATTAATGTTAATTAAAATGAAAAATGAAAAATAAATTTCTTCCAATACTTTTTGTTTTAGGTTTTTATTCAGCTTATTCACAAGTGGTTATAGGGAAAAAAGAGGCTAATCCTTCAACGCAATTAGAGATTTATGCAGCTGATAAAGGAGTTTTGTTTCCAAGAGTTGCATTAACAAGTTTGACAGACGCAAGAACAATTGTAGGGGGGAATGTAAACAGTTTGTTTGTATTTAATACAGCAACTTCTATCGATCTTAAACCTGGTTATTATTATTGGTTAAATAATAAATGGAACAGAATATTAATTTCTTCTGATGCCTCAATTGCTGAAGGAACAGTTATATTTAATCCTGTTTCAAACACATTTTCGTATATCGATCAAAACGGAAATCAGCAAATAATTAATTTCAAGGATTTAGTAAAAAATAATGAGACCATTACGACTTTGGTTAACGCTGCCGATGGTAAACATACCTACACCAGTGAAAACAATACTGCAACGGTAATCGACGTAGTGGGCGATGTAACAAATAATGCCCCTGCTATATTTAATAATCCAGCAGTTGTAACCGAGCTGACAAACATCATCAAAAATAAAGAGACCTTGACCAGTCTGGTTTATGATGCTGCGGGAAATACACTTACATATACTCCAGAAAACGGAGTTCCGACTGTTGTGAACTTATTAAATTTAGTTCAGGGAACTGAGACGCAGACTAGCTTGATATACGATTCTGTAGCTCAAACGCTTACTTATAATCCAGAAAATAGAGTTTCGACTGTAATTAATTTGTCTAATCTAGTAAAAGGTTTAGAAACGATTACAACAATTACTCCTGCTGTAACCACTGGAAATGTAATCGCAAACTATTCTAATGAAGCAGGAAATTCAGTTGACATTCAGGAAACAATAACGACACACTCTCAAAATCCAGCTACAGGAGATATCACTTATACAAATGAAGCAGGAACAGTTACGTCTTCAAAAGTTATAAGCTCTAATGCTGGGAATTTAATTGCAGTGGGAACCGACGGCGGAAGTTTTATTGATAAAGCGGCAATTACAGCAAATGAAACCGTTACGACAATTACTCCTGTTGTTACTACTGGAAATGTAATAGCAAACTATTCTAATGAAGCAGGAAATTCAGTTGACATTCAGGAAACAATAACGACACACTCTCAAAATCCAGCTACAGGAGATATCACTTATACAAATGAAGCAGGAACAGTTTCGTCTTCAAAAGTTATAAGCGCTAATGCTGGGAATTTAATTGCAGTGGGAACCGACGGCGGAAGTTTTATTGATAAAGCAGCAATTACAGCAAATGAAACCGTTACGACAATTACTCCTGTTGTTACTACTGGAAATGTAATAGCAAAGTATGCTAATGAAACTGGAGACACACCAGTAGATATAAGAGAGACTGCTACAACAATTACTCCTGTTGTTGCGACCGGAAATGTAATCGCAAGGTATTCTAATGAAGCAGGAAATTCAGTTGACATTCAGGAAACAATAACGACACACTCTCAAAATCCAGCTACAGGAGATATCACTTATACAAATGAAGCAGGAACAGTTTCGTCTTCAAAAGTTATAAGCTCTAATGCTGGGAATTTAATTGCAGTGGGAACCGACGGCGGAAGTTTTATTGATAAAGCAGCAATTACAGCAAATGAAACCGTTACAACAATTACTCCTGTTGTTACTACTGGAAATATTATAGCACAGTATGCTAATGAAACTGGAGACACACCAGTAGATATAAGAGAGACTGCTACAACAATTACTCCTCTTGTTGCGACCGGAAATGTAATCGCAAGCTATTCTAATGAAGCAGGAAATTCAGTTGACATTCAGGAAACAATAACGACACACTCTCAAAATCCAGCTACAGGAGACATCACTTATACAAATGAAGCAGGAACAGTTTCGTCTTCAAAAGTTATAAGCTCTAATGCTGGGAATTTAATTGCAGTGGGAACCGACGGCGGAAGTTTTATTGATAAAGCAGCAATTACAGCAAATGAAACCGTTACGACAATTACTCCTGTTGTTACTACTGGAAATATTATAGCACAGTATGCTAATGAAACTGGAGACACACCAGTAGATATAAGAGAGACTGCTACAACAATTACTCCTCTTGTTTCGACTGGAAATGTAATAGCAAGGTATTCTAATGAAGCAGGAAATTCAGTTGACATTCAGGAAACTTTAACATCTCTGTCTTACGAACCAAAAACTAGCACATTAAGTTATAGTAGCGAAAATGGAACTACCACTCCTCTTGATTTAACTGAACTAAAATCTTTGGTAACCGCTGGAACGAATGTTACAGTAACTGGTAATGGAAAAACGGGAACTCCATATGTTATAAACTCCCCAGTTGAAACTGCATTATTGACACCTAGTGTGCCTATTGTAGCTTCTGCAACAACAATTGCCGTACCTTCTACAAATGTGCAAGGGGCTATTGAAGATTTAGCTACTGAATTAAAGCAAAAATGGGATATTAGAGGTAATTTAGGTACAAATGCAAGCATAAATTTCATTGGAACTCGAGATGATAATGATTTAGTTTTTAAACGTTATAATGTTCGAAGTGGTTTATTGAGTGTAGATAATAATTCGTTTGGAGTTAATGCCTTAAATCCATCATCTACAGGTATTAATAATGCGGCATTTGGTTCTAATGCTTTGAGAGTTAATACTACTGGCTCATTAAATACTGCTGTTGGGGCAGATGCGCTTAAGAGTAATACTACTGGACAATGGAATACAGCAATTGGTTATGGAGCTCTGGCTTTTAATACAAATGGACAGCAAAATACAGCAATAGGAACAAAAGTTTTATTTAATAATGGTTCAGGTTCTGCAAATATTGGCATTGGTATAAATACAATGAATAGTAATGTTTCTGGAAATGACAATATAGGAGTTGGAAATTATGCAACAAATACAAACAGAACCGGCAGCGGTAACATTGCATTTGGAACTAATGCATTAAGATTTTCTGATGTTGGAAATAATAATATTGCAATCGGTACAGATAGCGGAACACACGTTGGAGCATCTGGTGGCGCTCTTGCATCTTTGGTAGATAATTCTATTTTTATTGGTGTCGATACAAGAACAGCTGCACTTGGTGATACTAATCAAATTGTGATAGGAAATAATGCGGTGGGTAAAGGCAGTAATACTATTCAGTTAGGAAATAATCAAGTAACTGGTGTATATACAAGTGGCTCTATGACAGCTAGTGCATTTTTGACTAGCTCAGACAAACGTCTTAAGAAAGATATAAACAATAGCCCTTTCGGTTTAAATTTTATAACCAAATTACGTCCAGTGACCTATTACATGAAGAATGAAACTACAGATCTGAAATCTGGTTTTATTGCTCAGGAAGTTGAAGCTGTGGCAAATAGTTTAAATTATGAATTTAGTGGTGTTTCTAAACCAGCTAATACAGGAGATTTTTATAGCTTAAATTATGCAGCTTTTGTTGTACCCCTAGTAAAAGCAGTTCAAGAACAACAAGATATTATTGAAGATCAATATAAAAAAATCAGTGATTTAGAAACTAGATTAAAACGATTAGAAACATTATTAGATAAATAATTAATTATAGTAAATTCCAAATAGTATAGAATTTAAAAAAGAAAAGGAGAATTGAATTCCTTATTAAAATTTTAAATTTAAAGTTTGTCACTGAGAAAAAATTCTTAAGTTTTTATAAATAGAAAGTCCCACAGAAATGTGGGACTTTTTTTATGTTTTTTTGTTTCAGGTTCTTCTTTGTTTCAATTTTCAAGTTTGTGAGCTGAAAGAATTCTGAAAATTTTTTAATTCGAAGCTAATAATTTGGATTCTTCGGGTGTAAACTGAGGGACAATTGCATAAGAGGTTATATTAGCTATTTTTATCTCATCTAATATATCAACAAGATTTCCATAATTAGATTTTTCTGTTGGTTTTATAATCACTGTAACTCCTCTTCCTGGTTTGCCAAGTCTTGCCGAATATTCTAAAACCATTTTATTTTTCTCTATTAGCTCTTTTCGTATTCCATTTTTCTGATAGTTAACTTCTTTAGGGGCTTGTATAGGAAATGCTAGTAAGCCATGGTAGGTTATTATTTTGTCGTTTTTATCAAGTAATAAAGTTAAAACAATATTTTCATCAGGTTTATTACATTCAGGCTCAGGACCGCAACCTCCTCTTCCAGAATATAGTTCCATAAGTTTTGGTTTCGATAATTCCCCAACAACCATAAAAAATATAATTAGCAAAAAAGATATACTAACCATAGCAGTTAAATCAACTTTGGAGATTAATTTTTTACTTCTAACTTTTTGAGGCAGATTTTTCATAAGTTTTATTTTTAATACAGAAAGAGTTATTTTGAAGCCAATAATTCTGATTCTTCCGGAGAAAAATCATTTACAATTGCATAAGTATCAATTTTAGCAATCGCCATTTCATCTAAAATGTCAACTAAATTTTTGAAATTAGATTTTTTACTTGGTTTGATAATTACTGTAATTCCTCTTCCTGGTTTTCCTCTTTGAGCTGAATATTCTAAAGTTTTTTTGTTCCTTACGAATAATTCTTTCCTAATTCCGTTTTTGCCATATAATATTTCTTTGGGGCCGTTTTTTGGATTATATAATAATCCAGAATATGTAATTATCTTATTCTTATCATCAAGTAAAAGCGTTAAAATGCGATTTTCATCGTGATGAAGGTAACAGCCTATAATATGTGATTCATTATTGTAATCTTTAGCAGGTAAACTCAAATCCATAACCTTAGGTTTAGCCAATTCACCAACCAGCATAAAAAATATAATCAACAAAAAAGAAACGCTAACCATTGCAGTTAAATCTACTCTTGAACTTATTTTTTTACTTCTAACTTTTTGAGGTATATTTTTCATAATCGACAAGTTTATTGCTAAAATAGTAAAATATATTTAATGATTTAACATTTTTTTTAGTTTTGGTTCTTTTTGTGTTAAATATTGCTATAACTTGTTTAAAAACAGGTAATTATACTTTTGTTTTGAAATGATTTTTAATGTAATTTAGTCATATATTTAAAATTCTGAATACTTATTCCACAAAGAGCACGATTTAAAAGATATCCATTCCTGCCATACTCATGTAGCTCTAAATTGATTTTTTTACTGCATTCCTAAATATAGTAATCATTTAATCCTATTTACTATGGATATTGTAACTGATCTGACAGCTGAAGCAATTTCGTATTTAACTCTTTTTCAGGATATTTTAAAAAACAATTCTCAAAACAATTTCCCTAAAGAATTTGTTGACAGATATTCATGGAAAAATCTTAAAAAGAAAAGTACCAATGATTATCACTTAAAAAAAGAATTAACTCCGGCGCAAATTGATGAAATAACAGATCTAGTCTGGCATAGTCCGGATAAGCTGGATACCAAAAATTTGACGGAAGTGTATTTAGATATTATTTACAATCTTTTGGACTGGCTTGGAGCCAATATAGACAAAAGGTACATTGACAGACCAGAAAGCAGAGAACTTTTACTGTTTAGAGTGCCCTTTTTTTGGAGGCAGCAAATACGTGCGGCACTTTATAAAGGACAGCTGGAAGAGCGTAAAAAATTAGCAGCAATATTAGAATACATGCCTGTGCAGGTTATACAAGCTATTGCTGGTCGGAATAAATCGCCATACGAAGTTAGACTTTATCAGTTTTATGTTCCCCGAAAAAGTGAAGATGACTACAACAAGTTACTCAGCGATACTGATTTTAAAAATCATAAAATATGGTGGGATAAAAATAAAGAAACTGCGGAGGAGTATCTTACAAATGATAATTTATTACTTCGGGAATTATTAAATGATAATGTTAAGAGTAAAATAAAAAGAGAATTTACACTTCCGTTTGAAACACTGTTTAACGACGAGCTCAATGAAATTGTAAAGGCACGTGAGAAGAGAAAGAAAGAATGGCAGGCTTCGAAGAATGAGTACACGGATAATAATTCAGTAAAAATATCAGAAAAAGAAAATAAAGACGATTTTGATATAAAATTGTCTGATAATGAAAATAATGGTGATCCGATGGTAAGAGCATTGGATATGAAACTTTATGGACTTGCTTTTTCTGGCGGTGGTATTCGTTCTGCTACATTCAATCTTGGAATATTACAGCGACTGGCAGGTCTGGGTGTTTTAGGAAAAATGGATTATATATCTACAGTATCCGGAGGCGGTTATATTGGAACTTGGTATACCTCGTGGATTAAACGTTCTGGGACATCGAGCAAAGTTACAGATCAGTTATGTCCCGAAAAATCATCAGATCCATTTGCAGATGAAGTTCGTCCCATACGCTGGTTAAGGATGTTCAGTAATTATCTTTCTCCAAATGTAGGGTTAATGTCTCCAGATGCATGGACGTCAGGAATGACCTGGTTAAGAAACACGCTTGTCAATCAGGTATTATTATTACTGGTACTGCTTACGGTTTTTTCCATGATTTTAGATCTGTACAATTTTTGGGAATTTCTTGGAAAAATATTTAAAGAATTAAAAGCCAAAGACGAAATACGATTTCTTTTGTGGAATAGTATAATGTTGTCTTTAGGGGCTTTAATTGCTGCTTTTGCCATGCGGTCTTATTATAAAATAAAGCAAAAAAGAAAAGTAGTAAGCGACCCAAAAATATGGAATGTTTTTGATATTAACATTGCCAGACTTACAAGTTTAACCAGTTATCTGCCTACAGCTCTTATAATATGGACAATTTTTTGTGCATTTCTTATAAGTACATTTATGTATAATATCGGACTGGATGAAATTTGTACCAGACATGAAGGCATATTTATATGGTTTAGAAATAATGTAGCTTTTCCATCACTTTTTGCATTGGTTTTTGTGGGGATGGTTGGTAATTATGATAAAAGACATGATCTTATTTTGTTGGGTAAGGCAACCGTTGTAAAGGAAAAAATGTCTGAAAAACAAAAAAGTGAAAAAAAGAAAATTGGTGTAAAACGATATATTTGGTTTTTAACAATATTGATCATATCATCAACTTTTGCATCGATCGTTTTAAGCTTATTATTGTACTTATTCTGGAATTATTATAGTCTCATATTGCCTTCTCTTACGAATTTTAACGACAAGGTAAAAATAGATCCCGACAAAGTAATGCTGTTAATTGGTCTTCCAATAGTTTTACAAATTTTTTCTCTCGCTATTATAACAAGAATGGCAATAATGGGCAGAATGTTTCCGGATTACCGCCGGGAATGGTGGGGAAGAACAGGAGGGTATGTAAATAGGTTTATACTTTTCTGGATGCTTATTTGTTTTGGTGTATTTATTATGCCCGATTTATGGCGGTTTTTTAAAGAAGGAGCTTTTATTGCTTTACCTACCTGGGCTGGAATAGTTGCCTGGGGAGTAAAAAAAGCATTTTCTTCCAAAGACAATTCAGAGCCCGGGAATACCAAAAGCATTATGAATACAGTTGTCAAAATTGTTCCCTTCATTTTCATGATTGGTGTAATTTTGATAGGTTCTGGTATTATAAATCAAATACGATTTAAGCCGGATACTTTTCAAAATCTTATAATAACAGTTGTATTGTTCTTACTTACACTTTTTTTAAGCTGGAGAGTTGGTGTTAATGAATTTTCTCTTCATCATTTCTATCGTAACCGACTGATAAGAGCTTTTATGGGCGCAACACGAAGCAGGGAAGACCGAATTAAAACCGCAAATGCATTTACTGGATTTGATACCGATGATGATATATTATTGTCTTCAATGCTGGTTGAAGACGGCTATTCAGGACCGTTTCCTATTCTTAATACAGCTTTAAATGCAACAGTAGTTTCGGCACTTGATCGACAAGACCGCAAAGCAGAATCATTTGTTTTTACACCTTTGTATTGCGGATATGATTTTAGCCCTACACGAGCTTCAACCTGGGATGTTGATAATGTTTATGAATATGGCTATCGACCAACAAATAAATTTTCTAACAAAAACGGAGGTCCAACTATAGGAACAGCAATGGCAATATCCGGAGCGGCAGTAAATCCTAATTGGGGTTATCATTCTTCAGCTCCTATGGCTTTTCTCTTGACTATTTTTAATGTTAGGCTTGGATGGTGGATAGGCAATACAAGACGTGACAGATGGAAAGATTCAGACCCGAGATTTGGTTTGGTTTATCTTATTCGCGATTTGATTGGTAAATCAGATATCAATAAAGATTATGTTTGTCTTTCTGATGGAGGACATTTTGATAATATGGGATTGTATGAACTCATTAGAAGACGCTGTAACTACATTATATTAGGAGATGGCGAACAAGATCAGGATGTTGCTTGTGAAGGACTGGCAAATGCAATAAGAAGATGCCGAATTGATTTTGGTGTTGAAATCGTCTTTCATAATTTTGAAGATATTACCAAGCTCGCCGAAAAATCGAAAAAGAAACATATCATTAAAGGTGATATTATTTATCCCGGAACAAAAACCAGAGGCACATTAATTTATATAAAAGCAACTTTAACCGGCGATGAACCAATTGACATACGAGAATATGCTTTGGCCAATCCTGATTTTCCACAACAGTCTACAGCAGACCAATTTTTTGATGAAGCACAGTTTGAAAGTTATCGCAAATTAGGTTATCATTCCATACACGATGTATCAGAGTTACATTTTTAAAAGAATTAAATTTTATAAATTCTGTAAATGATAATTTAATTTTAAAATTTTAATTTCTTGCGAAGCCCATATTTTATCATATGTTTTAATGATTTTAAAGAATAAGATTTCGGTTTTTTATTTTTTGTTAAAACCAAAACGATTATAACGTCGTAAATGGTTTTATAACTTAAAATATTAATTATGAAAACTAGAAAATTTTTAGCCACAGCAATTTTAGCATTAACTTTCGGATTTACATCATTTGCCCAAAAATCAGTAATGGTAGGAGGTGCAGCAATGTATCCAAATAAAAATATTATTGAAAATGCCGTTAATTCAAAAGATCATACAACCCTTGTTGCTGCTGTAAAAGCTGCAGGATTAGTAGAAACTTTGCAAGGTGCAGGCCCATTTACGGTTTTTGCTCCAACAAATGCTGCTTTTGATAAACTTCCAAAAGGTACAGTGGAAACATTACTGAAACCTGAAAACAAAAAACAGCTTCAAACGATCTTAACCTATCATGTGGTTGCAGGAAAAATGAATGCATCAGATATTGCAGAAGCGATAAAAGCTGGTAATGGAAAAGCAACGCTTAAAACTGTAAGCGGTGGAACTCTTACAGCTTGGATGAAAGGAAAAGATTTATATATTACTGACGAAAACGGTAATAAATCTAAGGTAACAATTGCTGACGTTAATCAATCAAATGGTGTGATTCATGTTGTTAACGCAGTATTGCTTCCAAAAAAATAATTAAGATCTCCAAACAGAATGCCTACAACGAAGAAGCCTTGCTGCAATGCAGGGCTTTTTTATTTCTTGGCTGTTAATGTTGAACCTGCCGAAGCTATCACAACACAAACAACGGCTAAAATTTCATAAAAACTTAGATTTTCCTGAAGAAAAATAAAGGCACAAATAGAAGCAGCAGATGGTTCTAAACTCATTAAAATACTAAATGTACGAGGAGGAAGCTGACCTAAAGCTTTCATTTCTAAAGTAAACGGAATAGCACTTGATAAAAGTGCAAGCGCAATACCCATTCCGAAAAGTTTTGGTGTAAGATTGGCTAATCCGTTTTCGAGAAATCCGAAAGGTAAAACCAGGATTGCAGCAAACAACATTCCGGTTGAAACGGCATCACCATCATTCATAATTTTTGAAATTTTACCGCCAAATACAATATATGCTGCCCAAAGTCCACCCGCTAAAAGCGCAAAAACAACTCCCAGAGAGTCAATTCGCTCGTTTGTCCACGGAGCAATTAACAAAATTCCTATTGCAGCCAGTAAAACCCAGCAATAATCTACCAGACGTTTTGAGCCTACAATAGCCAATAATAAAGGTCCGACAAATTCTAAAGTTACAGCAAGACCAATCGGAATTCTTTCTATAGCAAAATAAAAAATCAAGTTCATCGCACCCAAAGACAAACCGTAAGGAATTACGATTTTCCATTGAGCCGGCGTTATGGCTTTTAAATTAGGTCTGTATGCCAATAATAAAATTAATGCCGAAACTCCTATACGTATAGATGCAGTTCCTGCAGCTCCAATCGCCGGAAAAAGTGTTTTTGCTATTGCTGCTCCACACTGTACACTAATAATTGCTAATAATACAGCCGGAACAGGAGGTAAACTAAATTTTTTATTTTTCATAAATATAATATTGCAGAAAATAAATCAATTACTTTCTGCTAAAAACAAAAGTATTTTTGATTGATTATCCTAAAGCTCGTTTAGTAACGTAGGCGCGATAGCCAATAATAGCCAGCTGCCATTTTTTGGCTTTCGAAATATCTAAACCTTGTTTAGTAAAACTCGGAAGAAGAAGTTTATTTAGTTTGGCTAAAAATTTATACATGGCAGATTTGTTTTTTCAAAGATATAAAAAAAGACTTTGTTACTCACAAAGTCTTTTTTTTATTGATAGAAAGAGAGATTAAGATCTTTTATTATTTTCTTTTTCCCACTTTTTTAATTCCTTTTCACGCTGTTTCATGTCTTTCTCAAACTGCTTCATATCTTTTTCATGTTGTTTCATGTTAAGCTCGTGCTGTCTCATATCATACTCATATTGCTTCATGTTTTTTTCGTATTCCTTAGAATCTCTGCCATATTTAATTTGAATATCCTGATTAAATTTATCCATATCAAAGTTGAATTTATCCATGGCAACTTCATATTTCTCCATTTGTTTTTGAAAAATAGCTTCTCTTTGAGCCATAATATCCTCAATTTGTTTTTCGTAATTGGCAAGATCCGGTTGAAAGGCTTCCATTCTCATTTCAAAATCGGCCATATCTTTTTCAAATTTAGCCCAGCCCACTTTATCATTTGAATTCTTTGGAGGAACTGGAGGTTTTGGCATTTTAGACATATCAATTGCTGGCATCGGAGGCATTGGACTTGCAGGAAAAACAGGGGCAGCCGGAGCAACTGGAACTACAGGAGGAACCGGTGCAGCGCGATCTTCAACAACAACATCAGATTCATTGTCTTTTACAATAACGTCACGAGTTTGAATTAAAACCGGATGATCAATCTGGTCATCAGTAATTAAGCTTACTGCTTTGGTACCGTCTTCATCTTTGCCGATTACAATACTGCAGTCTTTTAAAGCTTTTGTACTGTTCATTTCAATAATTTGAACTTTGCCGTTTTCTTTAACAACTTTAAGTTTTATGCTGATAAGTTCATTATCGCTGTTTCTTTTAATATTAGAAACTTGTAAATCAACATTATGTTCAGATTTTAGTTTTGCGCTTAAATCTTTTAATTCCTGATCTGTTGTTGATTTTGTGATTTTATAAACTTCTCCATCTTGTTTTTTAGATGCCAAAGCCGCTTTTTCTGTTTTTTCTTTCAGTTCTTTTTTCTCTTGTGCAATTGTTTTAATCTGGAACAATAACACAAATGCTCCAAGTGCCGGAATTACTGCAGAATATTTCCAGTAATTCCATTTTTTTGATTGACTTTTGTTTAACATAACAATTCGTTTTTTGATTAATGATTGATAAAAATGATTGGTGATGGCAACACAAGTATCGTGTGTTGTAATTTTTAAAAGCGTGTATTGATACGCTTTTTTGTCTGATATTTTTTTGGCTGCTACATTATCAGCAATAAATTCCAGATTTTGAAGAATTGCTTTTTTATAAAGCCACATAATTGGGTTGAACCAAAACAGAATGCAGAAAATCCTCGAAATGATAACATCAATTGTATGATGCTGGTCACTGTGCACTTTTTCATGTTCCAGAATACTTTCTAATTCTGATGCGCTGTACATTGATGAGTTGTACACGATATAATCAAAATAAGAAAATGGCGCTATGTTTTCTTCAATATCTACAAATTTAAAATCGGCCTGCTGTTCTACTTTTTTTCCTTTTAAAACCGAATTCAGGCTATAGAAATCTATTCCGAATTTTATCATAAAAGCAGCAAACCCAATAGTGTAAACAACAAGAGAAACGAGATTCCAGTTTATTTCAAAAGATTCTTCTTCAACAATCTGCGAACCGTAACCTGAAGTATAATGGTGATAATTAGCAATTGGTGCATAATCAACAGGTTCCGGAACTGGATCTATCCAAACTACTTTTGTATAAACTACAAATGGCAAAACTACTGATGTTATTAATCCAGCGAGTAAAAACCATCTGCTGCTGTTGAAGAAAGTCTCTTTTCGCAGTAAAAAAAAGTAAGCGAAATAAAACAAAGCGATTAAACCACTTGATTTGACTATAAAAATGAAAAGTGCTTCCATAATGATTATTTTCTTCGTTTATTTTTTATCCTGCGGGTTTTCGATCATAGCCAGGATTTCGCGTAATTCATCTGCAGAGATTTTTTCTTCTTTGGCAAAAAACGAAACCATATTTTTATAAGAGCTGTTGAAATAGTTATCAATAGCCGTTTTCATGTATTTTTTACTATACGCTTCAAGGGTTACAATTGGATAATACTGATGTGTATTGCCAAAGGCATTATGCGCTACAAAACCTTTTTCCTCCAGATTGCGAACTATTGTCGAAAGCGTATTATAATGCGGCTGGTCTTCAGTAATTTCAGCCTGAATCTCTTTTACAAAAGCTTTTTTAAGCTTCCATAAAATGTGCATTATTTCTTCTTCTTTATTGGTTAGTTTTTGCATTTTCAGATTTTTAAACTTTAATGTTTTGTTTCGATTTCAATTACGCCATCTGCGCCTTTGTCTCCATATTTAGCCACTGCATTAGTGCCTTTATAAATATTTACAGATTTAATATGTTTTGCATCAATATTATTATAATCAAAATTATCAGGCATTTCCTGTCCGTCAATAATGATAAGCTGATGTCCTTGTTGAACATTTGCTTTTGTAGAATTTGAAATTGCAATAGTCGAGCCCTTAGTAGTCGTAATTGTTTTAGTATTAGTATTATTGTCTTTGTTGATTGTTACAACAGTACTAATATTTGTGTCAGTATTACTATTATTTTTTGTACTAGTATCAGAATCAGTGTTAACATTGATGTCGGTTTTTGTGGTTAGTTTTTTGGTAATTATAGTTTTTGAATCCGAAGCTTTTTCAGAATTATCGGCTTGGTTTGTATTCACAGAAGTGATTTTTTTGCTTACAGCAATTTTAGCATCATTTTGATCATCTGTTTGAATACCGATTTTTTTATTGCCTTTTTCATCTGTAATAACAACTACGCCAAAATCTTTGATGGCTTTATCTCCGCCAACCTGAATAGATTGTGTCTGCTGTTTACCATTTTTAATATTTACTTTAATAGAAGTTAAATTGTTATCTGAATTTCTTTTTACATCAGAAACTTCAAAATCTACATTGTGGTATTTTTTTAAATTTTCTTTAATTTTTTCTAATTCGGCATCTGTTGAGCTTTTCTTGACTTTGTAAACATCTACAGATTTAATTTTTTCTGGAATTTCTTTTAAAGTCTGTTGTTTTTCTTTTGCCACAACTTTAATTTGAAATAGCAGAACAAAAGCAGCAAGCGCAGGAATTACAACATAATACTTCCAGGAATTTCTCCTTTTTGATTGATTTTTGTTTAACATGACTATTCGTTTTTTGATTAATGATTGATAAAAATGATTGGTGATTGCAACACAGCTTTCATGTGTTGTTATTTTTAAAAGCGTGTATTGATACGCTTTTTTGTCTGAAAGTTTTTTAGCAGCTTCTTTGTCTGCAATAAATTCTAAATTCTGAACAATTGCTTTTTTATAAAACCATATTACAGGATTGAACCAAAAGATCATACAAAAAGCTCTGGATATCAATACGTCGATAGTATGATTTTGATCGCTGTGCACTTTTTCATGCTCAATAATATTTTCCAGTTCTGACGGCGTATACATTGATGAGTTGTAAACGATATATTCAAAATAGGAAAAAGGAGCAATTTTTTCTTCGGTGTCAATAAATTTAAAATCTGCCTGCTGATGCACTTTTTTGCCTTTTAAAACAGAATTTAAACTGTAATAATCTATAGCAAATTTTATAAGAAGAATTAAAAATCCGATACAGTACACTGCAAGCAGTAAATAAAACCAGTTAATTTCAAAAGTTTTGCTTTCAGTCTTTTGAATGAAATTTACATTTGCTAAATTAAAATTTGAAATAGGAGCAGGGTTTACCCAGATAACTTTTGTATACACAATAAATGGTAATAGTACAGATGTAATTAAACCAGTAAGCAAAAACCATCTATTACTATTAAAGAAAGTTTCTTTTCGAAGTAAAAAATAATAGGCACAATAAAACAAGGCAATTAAGCCGGCCGATTTTGCGATGTAAACCAATATTGCTTCCATAACTATTATTTTTTCTTATTTCTCTTTATTTGGATTTTCGATCATGGCCAGAATTTCGCGTAATTCATCTGCAGAAATTTTTTCTTCTTTGGCAAAAAACGAAACCATATTTTTATAAGAGCTGTTGAAATAGTTATCAATAGCCGTTTTCATATATTTTTTACTATACGCTTCAAGGGTTACAATTGGATAATACTGATGTGTATTTCCAAAGGCATTATGCGCCACAAAACCTTTTTCCTCCAGATTTCGAACAATTGTCGAAAGCGTATTATAATGCGGCTGGTCTTCAGTAATTTCTGCCTGAATTTCTTTTACGAATGCTTTTTTAAGCTTCCATAAAATGTGCATTATCTCTTCTTCTTTATTGGTTAACTTTTGCATGTCTTTTAATTTTAATTCAAACCTACAACTATTTTTTTAGTTACACAACTATAAATATAGTTATTTAACTAAATTTTTCGTTTTTGGCTTAATAAAAAGCATAGAAAAGTTATTCAAAATCAAAGTTAATGATTTGAATTATAGTAAATTATGTGAAAAAGTTAAATTTATTTCTTTTTCTCCAGAAGTAAGGCATTTCGAATCCAAATACAGCAAAGAGTAGCTATGATTCCAATAGAAGCCATAAAAAGCCAGTTCCTTTGATAACCAAAATGGTCAGCAATTCCAAAACCAAGTTTAGTACTAAATATATGAGCCAGACTAAAACTCATGGTGTACAAAGCCATATAACGGCCTTCCTGACCACGAGGTGCACGGCTCAGAGCAAAAGCATTTGAAAATGGAAAAGTTAAGATTTCACCAATTGAAATACAAATCATGCTGATTACCAGTATTCCGGCCCAAACATTAATTAATAGCAAAAAGAAACTTAGTGCCATTACAAATGATCCGACAATTATAATTTTAATTTTAGGAATTCCTTTTCTTTCCATAAAACCTACGGTTGGCATTTCTAAAGCAAAAATTAAAAGCCCGTTTAAAGTCATTAAAAGTCCGGTTTGAAATTCGTTTAAACCATATTGTTTATGATGATATAAAGGTAAAGTGGTAAAAAGCTGAAAGAATATCATTGCCGTTATAAAACTCACAAATAAGAAAACCCAGAATATTTTATCGTGAAATACTGATTTTACATTTGTTACACTTTCTGATTTGTCACCATGATCAACTTTTTTCTTTTCTTTAACCAATAGAGCAAAAATTGATATTGAAAGAATACACGAAGCACCATCAACCCAAAACAAACCAGAATATCCCATTCCCATAATAATCAAACCTCCTAGAGCCGGCCCGGCTGCAAAACCTAAATTTACTGCTAGACGAACAAGTGTTAAAGCACGCGTTCTGTTTTCGGGTTTTGCATATGCTCCCAGCGAGACAAACATCGCAGGGCGAAACATATCAGCAATAGTCATTAATATAAACATCGCAATGCAAAGACCCCAAAAAGAGGTAATATATTGAACAAAGAAAAGTGATACTCCGCTGGTAAACAAACTAAAAATCATGATTTTGTAAAAGCCAATTTTATCAGAAAGTTTTCCTCCAAGCCAGGAACCCAGCATAGAACCCAAACCAAATGAAACCATAATCCAGCTTACCTGATCTAACGAAAACTGTAAATCTTCATTTAAATATTTTGATAAAAAAGGCAGAACCATTGTACCCGCACGATTTATGAAAGTAATTAAAGTAAGTATCCAAATTTCTTTTGTAAATCCTCTAAAATTATTGACGTAATGGTTTGCTGCAGTTTTGAGCATTATTGATGATTTTTTTGTCACAAAGCTAGAAAACTTTGCCACATTTAACGGTTGGTGCTTTGTTAATTTTAAACTATTTTTGCATAAAATTTCAAAGATGAGAAACCGTATAATCCTAATTTTGTTATTAGCATTTCATTTTGGTTTTTGCCAAAGTAAATTTAGTCTGAGCGAAGCTGAAAAATTTCAAAAGCAAATTAATTCAGAATATGCTGATGCTAAGACAAGTCCGTTGATGGAGGAAGATTTAAAGAATTTTAAAAGTTTAGATTTTTATCCAATCGATGCAAAATATTTTGTGAATGCAAGATTTGAAAAAGCAAAGAATGAAAAAGTTTTCGAAATGAAAACTACGGGAACAAGGACTCCAAAATATATTAAATACGGAACTCTGTTTTTTACTTTAAATGGTGTCGATATGCAGTTGAATGTTTACAGAAACATTGAACTTTCTAAACAAAAAGAATATAAAGACCATTTATTCCTTCCGTTTTCTGATTTAACCTGTGGAAAAGAAAGCTATATCGGCGGAAGATACATCGACTTAAAAATCCCAAAAGGAAATACAATTGCTGTTGATTTTAATCAGGCCTATAATCCGTATTGTGCTTATAATCATAAGTATTCATGTCCGCTTGTTCCATTGGAAAATGATCTAAAAGTAGAAATTAAAGCCGGAGTGAAAACATTTCATTAATGGAATTCTTTAATTTTCATACACATCAATTTACAAATCGTTCTAATGTATTAGAATTGGTCAATCAATATCCGCTGGAATTTGATGCGACAATTCCGTTTTATTCCATCGGAATTCATCCCTGGCATATTAAGGAAAGTGGAATTGATTTAGAATTGAAAATTATTGAAGAAAAACTCCAGACTAAAAATTGTCTGGCGATTGGCGAATGTGGTTTAGATAAACGAATCGAAATTCCGCTAGAACTTCAGATTACAGTTTTTGAAAAACAATTGGCTTTAGCTGAAAAATATAAAAAACCAGTTGTAATTCATTGTGTTGCGGCTTTTCAGGAAGTTACAGCAATTAAAAAGAAACTGAAAATTTCTGTTCCGATGATTATTCACGGTTTTTCAAAAAACAAGCAACTTGCTGAACAGTTAATTAAAGACGGATTTTATATTTCATTTGGAAAATATCTTTTAAGAAATCCGGATTTGAAAACTGTTTTTCAGGATATTCCAAATGATCGTTTCTTTTTGGAAACCGATACAATTGAAGAAAACATCGAGCAGGTTTACAGTTTAGCATCAGAATATAAAAATCTCAATTTGAAAGATTTACAGGATATTATCTCAAGTAATTTTAAACAAGTTTTTGGTGAAAATAATTAGTGAAAAGTGAAATGAGTTTGTCACCCTGAGCGAAATCGAAGGGCGTATCAATTGGACACTAGGCTTCGACTTCGTTCAGCCTGACAAACGGTGAAACCTAAAACTTGAAACCTGAAACCTGAAACAAATAAAAAAACAAAAAATATAATATGGCAGAGTGGACAGAAAGAGCCGAGCTTTTATTTACAAAAGAAGGATTGGAAAACTTGCGAAATGCAAATGTTTTAGTAGTTGGCTTAGGCGGCGTTGGATCTTTTGCAGCTGAATTTTTAGCAAGGGCAGGAGTAGGAAATATGACTATTGTTGATGGTGATGTTGTCGATATTACAAACATTAACAGACAATTACCGGCTTTACATTCTACAGTTGGAGAACCAAAAATTAAAATTGTCGGCGATCGTTTAATGGATATCAATCCAGAATTGAAATTAACTCGTGTTCAGGAATTTTTATCTCCGGAACGCGCTTTTGAAATCGTTACCTCAGATTTTGATTACGTTATGGATTGTATCGACAGTATTACTCCAAAACTAAATTTAATTATTGCCGCAAAACGCAAAAGAGTAAAAATCATTAGCAGCATGGGAGCAGGAGGAAAGATGCTGGCTTCTAAAGTAAAAGTGGCAGATATTTCTAAAACCATCAACTGTTATTTTTCAAAAACTATTCGTAAACGTTTGAAAGCTGTAAATATCAATAAATTAAAAGTTGTTTTTTCATCTGAAATTCAAAATGAAAAAAGCTTAAAACTAACGGATGGAAAAAACTTCAAAAAATCTTTTTACGGAACAAACAGCTACATGCCGGGATTATTCGGGCTTCACGCGGCAGAAACCGTGATTCGTTATTTACTTAAAAAAGAGTAGAAGATTTTGTTTCAAGTTTAAAGTTTCAGGTTTCACGTTCTAACCGGAGTACACTTTGTCGAAGTTTCCCAATCTAGTAACTTGAAACATGAAACAAAGAAAAACCTGAAACAAAGCTTAGAATCTTAGCATCTCAGAACCTTAGTACCTAAAAAAAAATGATTAAAACAGTAATTTTTGATATGGACGGCGTTATTGTCGATACAGAACCCGTTCATCGTTATGCATATTACAAACAATTTTCAGAATTAAACATTGAAGTTCCTGAGGAAATGTACACCTCATTTACGGGATTTTCTACCCGAAATACATTTCAGAGTTTAAAAGGATTTTTTCCTGCAATTGAGCATGAGGTTGAAGATTTGATCCAAAGAAAAAGAAATCTTTTTAATGATGCTTTTGATACCAAAGAAGATTTGTATTTATTAGATGGTGTCGAGGATTTAATTAAAGATTTATATGCAAATGGAATTCAGTTAATTTTGGCTTCATCGGCATCAAAAGTTACTATCGAACGTGTTTTTACAAGATTTAATCTTCACCAGTATTTTTCACATATCGTAAGCGGAGAAGATTTTCCACAGTCAAAACCAAATCCTGCAATTTTTATTCATGCTGCTTCGTTATCGATCGCCCCAAAAGAGGAATGTATTATTATTGAAGACAGTACAAATGGTGTAAAAGCGGCAAAAGCTGCCGGAATTTTTTGTGTAGGCTATGTAAGCGAACATTCGAACATGCAAAATCTCGAACAAGCCGATATTGTTATCAATCATTTTAATGAGTTAAATGCACAAAAAATATCACAGCTCAAGTCTTGAATTATATAAAATTTAACATTTGTTAGGAAATTGAATTTGTAAATTTGAGGAAAAACAAACAAACACTTAATAATGAAAAAACTACTTATTGCATTAGCCATAATTTTGGCACCTTTTGCTTCAGAAGCACAAGTTAAAACGCCACAAGCAAGCCCAAAAGGATATATTAAACAAACAGTTGGTTTAACTGATGTCGAAGTTACTTATTCAAGACCAAGTGCTAAGGGCAGAGCGGTTTTTGGAAATTTAGTTCCGTTTGGTAAACTTTGGAGAACTGGAGCCAATGAAAACACAGTTATTAATTTTAGTGACGATGTAATTATTGATGGCAAAACGCTTAAAAAAGGGAAGTATGCAATCTATACCATTCCAAAAATAGAAAGCTGGGAAGTTATTTTTTATCTGTCTACTGATAACTGGGGATTACCTGAAAACTGGAACGATGCATATGTTGTTCTGAGAACTACAGTTAAAGAAAATGCATTGCCAACTCCTGTAGAAACTTTTACAATTGGAATTAATAGTTTAGATCAAAATTTTGGTTATTTAGAAATGGCTTGGGAAAACTCTCATGTTGCTTTAAAATTTGAAGTTCCAACGGCTAAAACTGCAATTGCAAGTATTGAAAAAACTTTGGCAGGACCAACGTGGAATGATTATTATGCAGCTTCTCAATATTTATTTTCGGCAAATGGAAATTTAGATACTGCTAAAATCTATGTTGATAAAGCTTTAGATATGAGCTCAGATAAACCTTATTATGTTTCAAGATTAAAATCATTAATTCAGGCAAAACAAGGAGATAAAAAGGGAGCGATTGAAACAGCAAAAGCATCTCTTGCCGCTGCCGAGGCCGCAAACAATCAGGATTATGTAAAAATGAATAAAGATAGTATCGCTGAGTGGAGCAGATAACATTTCAATTTTAGTATAAAAAAATATATTCCAAAGCTTTATGAGTTTTGGAATTTTTTTTTAAATAAATATAGACAGACTTGTCTGTATTTGATAAAAAATATTTATATTTGCAGAGTAAATTAATTGAAGATGCAGCCAAAAGAAAGAATTTTAGAAAAGACTTTTAGTTTATTCCATAAACAAGGTTATAATTCTACAGGAATTAATCAAATTATTGAAGAATCGAAAGTGGCAAAAGCAAGCTTTTATCAGCACTTTAAATCCAAAGAAGATTTGTGTGTCGCTTTTTTAAATCAGCGTCATGATTTTTGGTTCAGCGAATTATTAAAATTCACATCAAAAACAGAAAGTTCAAATTCTAAAGTTTTAGCATCATTTGACTTTTTAATTTATATGAATCAAAAAGAAAATTTTAGAGGCTGCAGCTTTTTAAATATACTTTCGGAAATTCCGTCTGATAATATCAAAATCCTTAACGTTATTCAAAGTCATAAAAATGATTTGCGTAATTATTTCAAAGAAATTTTAAAAGATGAATTGCTTTCAGATCATTTGTATTTATTATTTGAAAGCTGCATTGTTGAAAGTCAAATGTTTAAATCAAACGAGTTAATAGAACAATCAAAAAAAATAATTCAAACCCTAATTTTAAAGTAATGGAACAGAAATTACCATTGCCGCCTTTCACATTAGAAACGGCAAAAGAAAAAATTCAGCTGGCAGAAGATGCCTGGAATAGTCAGAATCCGGAAAGAGTTTCAAAAGCTTATACAATTGACAGCGAATGGCGAAACAGAGATAAATTTGTAAACGGACGTGAGGAAATTGTTCAGTTTTTAACTGAAAAATGGAAGAAAGAGAAAAACTATAAACTTAAAAAAGAATATTGGGCTCATACTGAAAACAGAATTGCTGTGAGATTTGAGTATGAATATCAAGATATTAATGGCAACTGGTTTAGAGCTTACGGAAATGAAAACTGGGAATTTGACGAAAACGGTTTAATGCAGAAAAGATTTGCTAGTATAAATGATCTTCAAATAAAAGAAGAAGACAGAAAATTTAAATAAACTAATTCATACTGGGCGGTTCAGGAATTTTTACTTTTCGTTTAATTTTCTTTACAATCAAAAGATAAAAAGTAATTCCGCCCAAAATTATTAGTAAACCAATCTGAAGCTGACCTAAACTATTGTTTTTATTGTACATCGCATTTGCGCTTGACAACTTGGCTTTTCCTTCTTTAATTTGAATTTCTGATAAGGATTCTAAAGTTTTTAAAGCAAATTCGCTCGATTTTGCAATTTTATACCAGTTTTTATTTTCGACTTGTTTGTTGATTTCTTTACAAGAAGCCAAAAAGATATCAAAATGTTGTTTTTCGTTATTTGTGAGAACAGTTTTGGCGTACAAATCGTCAATATTGTGAATGATATTTAAAGTATGAACGATTTCGTCTTTTTTAATATTATCGCTTAAATTGAGCTTTTCGGCTTCACTTTTTATAAAATGAAGTTGTTTTGAATATTGAAAAATATAATGCGCTACAACTAATCGGTCTTTATAGATTGCATTAATATTTTCATTTACTTTTTTCGAGTTTTGAAGCGTATTGAAATTTCCAAGCAAAATGATTAGCATTACAATCAACAGAATAAAAGCGGCTTTGGTTTTATTGCTGTATTTTTTGTGTTCTTTCATAATGCTGTATGATGAAGTGATTAACTCAAAGATAGAGATTTGTTTAGATTTTCTATTGTTTTTTAGTTTGAAAAACTACTGACAGAATAACGTTTAAAATCCACTTACTTTATCTATTCCTCTAAAATTAAATCGTTGTTCTCTTTTTTATCTCCTTTAAAAAATAAAAACTGAAAAATCAATGACAAAGCAATAGTCAAAATAGCCCCAATAAAATTAAGCCATAAATAACCTAATTTTTCTTGTTTGTAAACCATAAAATAATAAATAATTATAATTACAAACTGACTTATAATGGCACTAATAAACATTGGCTTTGCCTGAACTCTTTTAAGATAAAATCCAACTAAAAAGATTCCAAGAACTGTTCCATAAAAAATAGAACCAATTATATTTACAAGCTGAATTAAATTTTCAAACAAAGTTCCTACGCAGGCAAAAAGTATGGCTACAACTCCCCAAAACAGAGTAAAAAACTTTGTTGCGTTTAGATAATGTTTCTCTGATTTTTCGGTTTTGAGATTTCTTTTGTAAATATCAATCGCTGTTGTTGAAGCCAGCGCGTTTAAGCCCGAAGCGGTAGATGACATCGCAGCCGAAAGAATAACGGCAAGTAATAAACCAATTAAACCTTTTGGTAAATAATGCAGGATAAAATGGAAAAATACGTAATCTTTATCGTTGGTTTCGCTATTGCTGTCGGCTTTTTCGATAATTTCTTTGGCTCGATCGCGTAGATCTTTTTCTTTATTGGATAAATTGACTAATTCTTTTCGCAGAATAGGATTGTCGTAATCCTGATTAAGCTGATCGATATACAATAAATTGATTACTTTTTTATCTTCAGAAAGTTTTTCAAGCTTTTTTTCTAAAGTTCGGTATTCTTCTTTATAAGCCGATTTTTCGATTACAATTTTATTATTCGGATTAAAATTTAAAGGAACCGGATTGAACTGGAAAAAAACAAAAACCATAACTCCTGTCAATAGAATAAAAAACTGCATTGGAACTTTTAAAAGACCATTCATGATTAATCCCATCTGACTTTCGGTAACTGATTTTCCGGATAAATATCTTCCAACCTGAGATTGATCTGTACCGAAATAGGCGAGGGCTAAGAAAAATCCACCTGTAATTCCGCTCCAAATGGTATACTTTTCTTCAGGATCAAAAGAAAAATCAACAATATTCATCTTATCATTGGCACCTGCAATATGCAATGCGCTTGTAAAAGTCATATCGTTTGGCAGGTAATGTAAAATGAGAAAAAATGTGATAAACATTCCGGACATAATAACAAACATCTGCTGTTTCTGCGTCACGTTTACAGCTTTTGTTCCTCCGGAAAAAGTATAAATGATAACCAAAACTCCTATTATAATATTCATTATGGTTAAGTTCCAGCCCAAAAGCGCCGATAAAATAATCGCCGGGGCATAAATTGTAAGTCCGGTACCTAATCCTCTTTGAATTAAAAATAAAATGGCAGCAAGTGAACGGGTCTGAACGTCGAATCTTTTTTCAAGAAATTCGTAAGCGGTGAAAACTTTATATTTATGATAAAGCGGAATAAATGTCAAACAAATAACAACCATTGCAATGGGCAGTCCAAAATAGAACTGCACAAAACCCATTCCGTCATGATAAGCTTGTCCCGGTGTAGATAAAAAGGTAATGGCGCTGGCCTGAGTTGCCATTACAGAAAGGCCTACAGTATACCAAGGTGTTTCGTTGTTTCCTAAAATAAAATCTTCAACGTTTTTACTTCCTCTGGTTTTCCAGGAACCGTAACCAACAATGAATAAAAGAGTTACAATAAGTACAATCCAGTCAAATAGCTGCATAGGTTATGAATAAAATTGCATGATTAAGAAAAAAATCACAATATAAATTAGGTTAGCAACCAAAACATAGGTGTAACTTTTTTTCCATTTTTTTGTTTTTTTTGCTTCCATATTCTGAAGTTATTGTTTGATATCTTGTTTTGGAGCTTCGACAGGCTGTTTTAACGAGATAATATTCGATAGCAATCTGTAAGCACCTGTAACGCCTTCAGGCAGTTCTCTAAAAAAGCTTAAACCGGTATATATGTAATATCCTTTTCCATATGGAGCGACTAATAAAGCTCCTTTTTTAGCTGATTCTCCTTTGTCATGAGACGATATAATAGGAGTAAAGGCTGCATCGTATTCGTCCGGATAATATAAACCTTGTTCTTGTGTCCAGCCTTCAAAATCTTTTGCAGTGATTTTGTTTGGCGTATTTAAAACAGGATGATTTGGTGCTAAAAATGTGATTTTTGCATTTTCTTCAGTAACTCGATCGTTTGACAATTTTAACGGATAAGGAGCAATTTTATCGGTTACTAATTTTCCGTTTGTGTTATACTGCACGATCATGTTTTTACCACTTTTTACAAAATTGAATAAGATATTTTGTTTATTGGCTAAAGCATTTACGGTATTGTAAGCTCTAATTCCTGTAATAACAGTTGAAAATGAATCTAGTTTTTCTGGTGTAATTTCTTCTGGTTTTAAAATCGTAACCTTGTATCCCATCTGGGTTAAACTTTCCGGAACTTCATCTCCTGCGCCCATAATATATGCAATCGCATCTCCTGAAGTTTTTAAATCAATTCTGATACATTTTGATTCAGCTGGTTTTAAAACCATTTGTTTTGTTATGTGATTAAAATCGATAATAGTCTGATCTCTGTCAAAACGCTTGTTATCAGCAATTGCAATGCTTTTTGCGACAACTTCTTCAGGATTTACAGGCGGTGTAACTTCAAAATAGAAAATTTGTTCGTTTCCTTTTTTATCTAAAGTAAACGGAATTTGTTTTGGAGAAACATTCCAGCTTTTTGGTAAATCTAGTTGTAAATTTCCATTTACATTATCTTTTCCGGCGCGAACTTTTACCGGAACCATTTTACTTTTGGTATCTCTAAAAACCAAAACTTTTTCTAAAATTGACGTAGTAACTTCGGGAACAATATCAAGGAAATTATACATTTCGCCTTTTACCCCGTCATTATATTTGTAAACAACTGTACGTTCAAACGGAATTTCAACATCTTTGATTTTTATATTGAATATAACTTTTACTTCTCTAATAATATCCGGAATTCCAATGTTTTGCTGATTAGAAACTGTGTACATTCCAACTGTTGCTTTTTCTTTTAGCCAATATGGCTGTGTGTATTCAATATTGTTAGGAAGCTGTAACTGCAAATTGATTTTCTGATCGTTGTTATCTTTTAAAATACTGTTTTGAGCTGTCGTTTTATTGTCTGGCAGCGTTGTAACGCTTGTTAATTGCATTTCAACAGAACATCTGTTAATTGCTTCTAAGCTTAAATTAATTCGGCTTCCAGGCGTTGCTTCCTGCTCACTTGAAACAGCTTCAAGATATAGACCTGAACACGATGCAATGATATTTTTTATTGCATTAGATTTTAGATTTTTCCAATGTGTATCGTCTAAAGCCTGAATCATAGTGTAAGCTTTTACTAAATCAGGAATACTTGCTGATGGATTGCTGAAATTGTATTTATCAATAATTCTCGAGATCAAATCTCCAATTGGTTTTCCGTTTTTAACGCGGTTCCAGGTTGTGTCGATTCCGTCAAATAAATTGTCGCGGTCTTTTGGGGTTTCACCATTAATAAGTTCTAAATATTCTGTTTCTAAACCACGAACACCAGTACTTCCAAATCCTTGCGATTGATGGCGGCTTCTGCTTAAAGCAGCAATTTCCTGATTTGATTTTCCAATTCCGGTATAGTAAACTCCTGTTTCTAATTTTGTAAATTTTGATTTATTTGCTGCATCGAATTTCTCCTGACTTCCATAAAACCACCACGATGGATTAAAAAACTGGCGTTTTACCTGCCACGGTGAAACGTATTTTAATTGTTCAGGATATACTTTTGGATCATTTGTCAATTTGAAACTTTCTACACTAAGCATTGCAGATGAAGTATGATGACCATGAGTTGTTCCAGGCGAGCGGTGATCGAATCTGTTTATAATAATATCCGGTTGAAAATTTCTAATTGTCCAGACAACATCGGCAAGTACTTTGTCTTTATCCCAAATTTGCAAGGTTTCGTCCGGGTTTTTAGAAAAACCAAAATCATTTGCTCTCGAAAAAAACTGTTCTCCGCCGTCAATTTTTCGTGCTTCTATTAATTCCTGCGTTCTTATTACACCAAGTAATTCACGCAATTGTGGTCCAATTAAATTTTGACCTCCATCACCGCGAGTTAAAGATAAATAACCAGTTCTGGCATTCATTTCATTAGCCAAATACGAAATCATTCGTGTATTTTCGTCATCTGGATGTGCTGCAACATATAATACAGAACCTAAAAAGTTTAATTTTTTGATTTGATTGTAAATTTCTACAGCATTTGGTTTTTGCGGCTGTTGTGCAAATGAAATTTGAAAACTTATAAAAAATAAAAGAAGTATTTGAACTTGTATTTTTCGCATGGTGTAGTTAGATGGTTTTTGAAATTGTCCCAAAAATACTAATTATTTTATGGAAGATTATTTAAATGAAATGTTAATGCACAATAATTATACCTCAATTTTAGGAATAAAATAAAAAAGCTGCCAGAATAAATCTGACAGCCTTTATAGTTTAAGTGAAAAAGCGTTAAGCGCTCTCGACTTTATTTCAGTTTATTTTCGGTGTCTCTATAAGTTCCGGTGATGGTTACGTTGCTTCCTTTAATTACTTTTCCATAAATAGTTATAGAAGAATCATTGCCTATAAAATTAATTTTGGCACCGCTGTTTAATCTTAAATCTCCCCAAATTACTACAGAACCTTCAATTTGTAATAATGCTTTATCGTTAATAATAAGTTCTGTTGGGCTTGACTGCTGGTATTTTCCATGAGATAAACTTCCTCTCATATTAAAAGTACCATTGCTGTTTAAAGTCAAATTATTTAATACAGAGATAGCGCCACAATGGGTTAATACAGCGCCAGAATTTACAATTGCAGAATTTATAGAAGTAGCTCCCTGATATGATTTGGTTTCATTAGAGTTCAGGATTAAATCCCTACCCTGATTGTATAAACCATACGATGAACAGCTTGCAAATGTTGTACTTGGTTTTTCCATCTTAATGATTTTTAAACCGCCTGTTCCGCTGGCAACATAAATATAGTTACCGCTTGATTTAACATAGTTTGATGAACCTGCAATTCCTACTGATCCTAATAAACTAAGCTGTGTTCCGGATTGGTAAACATTAAGGCCTAAAGCACCATTTGCAAGAAATGCATAACCATCGTTTACAGAAACGGCATTGGTAACATTATCCTCGCCAGAAGCAGAAATTGCTATAGTTTGTAATTTAGAACCGCTGTTAATGTCGTAAACGCCAAGACCATTTGCACCTTCAGAAACTAAAAGTTTTGTTCCGTCAATATCCATTGTTCTTTTTGCACCGCTAACATCTGTAGAAGTTGTAAAGCTTTTTTGCAAAGTGAGTGTCGATTGATTGTAAATGTTTACACCTTTCGTTCCGCTTAGAGTAACAACCTTATCTGTTGTTAAAGCAATCGAACGTAAATCAGCCATTGCAGTTTTTCCGGTAACTGCTTTTGTAGAATTACTTATTTTAAATAAGCTTCCGTTATCTCCGGTTACAGCAAAATAATTTGTAGGATTAGAAGCCACATCTGTTGTAACTCTGCTTTCTAAGTAATTTGTTGTGAGTTGATTAGTAAGTAGTCCTGAGTTTAATGTCATATTAAATACAATTGCCGGATTGCTACCAAGCAAAGGATCTTTATCTACATCTTTTGCGGCACCAATAATAAGGTTTCCATTAGAGTAGGTAAGTGAAGTAATATCTGTATTGGGAATTAATGCAGAAGTAACCAGTTTTGGTTTATAAGGATCTGAAACATCTATAACATCTATTGCTCCAGAGTATACATCGCCTCTAGTGATATAAGAAACATAAGCATAGTTTCCGTTTACGGCTACATGGCTTGCCTGTAATGTTTTACCATTAGCATCTACCGGCGGTTTTATTTCGGCTATTTGAACTAAAGGAAAAGATGTAACAGTATTATCGGCACTTTTACCGGTTAAAGAACCATTTTCGATCGAAATTACCCCAGCATTGGTGTAATCAAGTCTTTTATTTAAAGTGTTTTGATCTGCGGTAATGGTAATAGTTTCTAACAATTGGTTGTTTTTGTCATCATTATTATCGTCGCAAGAAATTAATAATGAAAGAGCTAAAAATGAAAATAAATAGAGATTCTTTTTCATAATTGTTTTTCTGGATTTTAAAATTCGCTGCAAATGTATGTTATAAATCTAATAAAACAAGTTTATTTTGTTAATAAATAGCTTTAAATCATTGTGTTAGGGTATTTATATACATAATGCACTGTTTTAACTAAAGTTATAAAAAAAAATAGTTTTAAAAAAAAGAGAGTACCGAATTACCGATACTCTCTTGTCATTAAAATCAATATTTTTAATATTATCTTCTTCCAGGTCCGCCATGGTGATGATGGTCATCATCATGTCTGTCGTGTCCATGGTGTTTGTCATGTTTATCATGCTTGTAATGTTTATCATAACGTCTGTCATCATATCCATATACTTCTCTTGGTCTATATGGTCTTTGTGGTGCACCGTGATACCCTTTATAGTATTTTACTCTGTGACGGTCAAAATACACATAAGGAGTTCTTCCGTGGTAATCTGTTAAAACTACTTTATAACCTCCGTATAAATCATAGTTTCTGTATTGTCTTGGTAAATAAGTTGTTCTAACCCATCTTCCTCCTCCAAAATAGATGAACTGTGATGCACGTACATCGTAATAAGCTTCAATATCTGGAAGATAGTAATATTCCATTTCAGAATATCCGGCAGGTCCCCAAGCTGGTGGCGTCCCTATATTAACGTTAATTGATACCTGAGCTTGTGTGGCATTTGCAATCAAAAGGAATAATCCGGCGATTGCTATTTTAATTGTTTTCATCTTTTCTAGACTTTTAATGTTAATGTTACTTAGGGATTTTCATATACCGTGCCAAAAATATAAAAACAATTGTATTTCATCGGATAAATTATGCGTTTCACCGATTTTTTTGAGCTATTTTGTTGTAAAATATTGATTTATAGGCTTTTTTAAATAAATAAAAAAATATTTTTTTTACCTATTTTATATCATCGATAATCTACAATTCTTGGTTTTGCCAGCTCAAAACTCTGCAAACCATAATCTGTTGTTTCGAAGGTATTGGTTTTGAAAACATTATCTCCCTGAAGCGGAATACTTGGATAATAGGATAACGAAAGCTGGAAATTACTAAAAACTAAGTAGTCATTACTAATTAATAAACCTAATGTTATTTTTGAATATGATTTGCTGTCAAACATTGCATTTTTTGGGCTTCCTAAAAACGCAATTGTATAATTAAAAAACGGATTTAAACGAAATCCCCAAAGTGCATACGGCGAGTAGGTCTGCGTTTGCAAAGACAGAAGCGTTTTACTGGTTCCGTATAAAGCACTGTTAAACCCCGCTAAACCATTTTGTTCGTTTATATTCAGTTCATCTCCAATAATTTCTTCCCTGTTAGCACCAACTACAACTCTAGGATTCACGAATTGTCTTAATTTCCAGGTACCAAGATTAAAAAGTTTGGTGAAATAATTAGCTTCAAATAAATAAGCCGTTTGATAAGTTTTAGATTGATGAAAATATGTTCCGGCTTCAAAATTCATACTTAGAAAGCCTAAACGGTAATAATTTCCAAAAGAAAACTGAGCTCCGGCATAAGGCCGCCACATAGTATTTTTGTATTGATAACCAAATGTGATTCCGTAAATTCTTCCTATCGGAACGTCTTCGGTCTGGCCATTTCTAAAAATATAATTATCCTTTATAAATTTACGTCTGTTTAATCCAACTCCCATTAAGAGCAGTTTCTCATCTGAATAAAAATTTGTCGGATCATACAATGAATCAGGAGATTGACTGTAATTTACATTCAAAAATCGGGCTGATGTAATTAAATTAGTTATGGCCTCATTATCATCTTCATAGACTTTTGTGGCTTTACCAACCCATAAATCTTGAAAATTATTTTTAAAAGACTGAAAAGCATAACTCAGATCTGGCGCCTGCAATGTATCTCTTCTATAGTTTTGCCCAACAAAAACTCCGCCCGCCCATTTGGTTAAAGGTGAATAGAAATCTCGTTCAATATTAATACTTTTAGTATAATTATTGTCTAAATCCATATTGTAATGAAGTGTAGTTCCTATATAAGTGTTTTTTATATTAGGAACAGTATAAGTAACTTCGTTACCATTTGCACCATCATTAAATCGATTGGTAAAACGATATTCGAGCTGCTGGCCTGTACCGAAAAAATCTTTTTCTTTAAATCCTACACCAATTCTGTTGCTGGAAATTGAAAATCTCGGAATTGTACTCCACGAATCCAAAACCCGAATTGTTACATCAACAGAATCTGAGGCGGGACTTGCTAATTCATTAGTAATCCTTACCGCAGTAACATATCGCTGCGCACGAATCAAACGTTCGGATTCCTGAACTTTATAAGGATCGTAGGGTGCATTTCTTCTAAATAAAAGAAGATTGTAAATTGCTATTTTTTTAGTTTTTAAATGCAGGCTGTTTCCTGTTCGTTCTCCCCAGTTTTTTGGACCAGCTGTTGTATCCGTTAGCGAATAACCAAAAGGATCTAAAGTTATAATATTTATTTTTCGAATAATTTTACCTTCGTATTGTTCTGAATCACTTGGTTCGATTACTTCTCTTTTTTTAGGCTTTTTGGTTCTAAAAAGAAGCTTGTGAAGTGTTTGGGTAAACTTATTTTTCTTTGAATAATTTTTAATTTTAGTGTAAATCTCTGTACTGTCTTTTTTAGGAGGATTGTCCTTTTTTGTTTTATCTGTTTGTGCACAAATGCTTTGTAAACAAAAGCATAAGGAAATAAAAACAACTATTTTTTTATTGAGTAACATTCAGATAAGTTTAAACTATTTAAAGGCTGATTATTCTATGAATTTAAGATAAATAACACGATTATTTTTAAAACCGGTAGACAATTTTACTCTTCGATTTTTCTTCTGCGGACTCTCCAGGTAAATTTTCTCGGAACATGATTTCCCATTAAATATCCCCAGGGTTCGAGTGATTCAATTCTGTCAAAAATAATTTTTAAAATTGCCAGAAGCGGTATGGCCAAAAACATTCCGGAAATTCCGGCTGCAGCACCGCCCACTATAATTCCCATAATCGAAACAAAAGCGTTTATTTCTACTTTTGAATTAATTATTAAAGGCACAAGAATGTTATTATCAATTAACTGAACGATTACATTTACAATCAAAATGCCTAATATTACTGAGGTCTCGCCAGAACCTGTGAGAGAAGCAAAAACAGTAATTATTCCAGCAATCAAAATCCCGATATAAGGTACCAAATTTAGAATTCCGGTTATTAAACCTAATAAAATAAAATATTTGATACCAATAATCCAAAGTCCTAAACTTGTTAATATTGAAACGACAATCATTTCAATAATCAGACTTACAATATAATTATTGATTGAAACTTTTATCTGCGACAGTATATCTTTTAATACCGAATGATTTTCTTTGTTTATTAATTTGGCCAAAAACAATTTGAAGTGTTCTTTGTATATTAAAAACAGAAACGTATAAATAATCATAATAGTACTGTCTAAAAGAACATCGCTTATAGATATAATCGCCGAACCTAATTTTGCCTGACCATTTTTAACTGAATCTTTCGTAACAGAATCAAGATATTTTTTTTGTTCGCCAATACTTATCTCAAAATTTTCTCTGATAAACTTATGAATTTCAATAATAAAGGAATTTGCGTTTTTCTTTATTGTACCAAAATCATTTGCCATGTAGGTAACCTGATAAGATATAAAAACTAAAATACCAACAATAAAGGATATGAAAATTATCATGCAGACTATTGCTGCAAGATGCCTTGGAAACTTAACTTTTGTATGCAGAAAAGTAAAAATCGGCAATAGTAAAACCGCAAATAAAAATGCTAGTAAAACTGGTGTAAGGATATCTTTGGTAATACAAAAAATATAAGCAAATGAAATTAAGCTTACTAAGATACAGGCAAGTTTTGCATAAAACGGTAACTTAATTGTTTGAATCATTTAAATGAAATTTTAGAAAAATGTATAATTTGGTTAAGCAAATATTATAATTTCTTTAAATTATAACGTTTTAGCTTTTTAATTATACTTTATAAAATTCCCATTCAAAAATTAATCAAAAAATTCTTTCTCTTCATAATGAGAAGGCATGATTGAAATTCCCTTTTGCAAAAGCAGATTATTAGGGAAAATTATTTTTTCGCCTTCTTTAGTTCGCAGGCTTACGTGAAAGGTATTAATATCTTCGATTTCAGCTTCGATAGGAAAATCTTTATCGTGAATTTTTATGGTATCCCCAATTCTAAAAGGAAATGAAAAGAATAAGATCATTCCCGAAGTTATATTGCTCAGAATTGACCATTGTGCAAACATGGCAACGCCAATAACGGTTGCAATTGAAGAAACGGTTATGAATATATCTTTGGTATCTACACCCCAGATCACGATTAAACTTATGGCAACCAAAATATTCATTAAAATATTAATGTATTTGATAACCAAATTTGTACGATGTTCTAATAAATGACTTGTAGCAGCAAAGCGACGGATTAATTTAGCGACAACCATTCTTAAAGTAATTAAAACTAAAAGAAGAATAATGGTAGCAAATATTTCCTGAGTATATTCTTTAAAAGAAAACATAAATAAATTTTTACACTAAAGTACTCAAATAATCATAAACTTTAGCCGTAGGAAGTCCCATAACATTGGTATACGAACCTTCAACTTTTGTAACCGCCATAAAACCAAACCATTCCTGAATTCCGTATGCACCGGCTTTGTCATAAGGTTTGTAATTTTCGATATAATACAAAATACTTTCATCTGATAAATCTTTAAAAGTAACTTTTGTAATATCATGTAAGAGAGTAGAAGTTGTATTGGTTTGAAAGCAAACAGATGTAATTACTTCATGGGTTGCGTTTGACATCGATTTTATCATTTCAAAAGCATCCTGGGCATTTTTTGGTTTTCCTAAAGCTTTATTTTGATGCCAGACAATGGTGTCGCTTGTAACTAAAATTTCATTTTCTTTTAATTCGTTTTTAAAAGCATCTGCCTTTAACTGTGCCAGAAAATCAGTGATTTCTACTGCCTTTAATTCAGGAGGGTAGATTTCTTCAACGTCTTTTAAACGAATTTCAAAGTCAAGATCTAAATCTTTAAAAAACTGCTGTCTTCGCGGAGAACCCGAAGCCAATATGATTTTATATTTTTTAAGTTTTTCTTTAAGCATGAGTTAAAAGGTATTGATGGTTTAAGCTAATGACTAAAATGGATAAGATTCCAAAGAATAAAATCAATTTTAAAATCGTACTTAAATGATGGAAATCTTTTTTTGTTTTAGCGCTAAAAATTTTTACAATAAAATATAACAAAGGCGCTAAAACAAAAACGAATGTATAAAACGTTACTACTAGAAGATTATTTTCAAAGAAATATTTATTGATGTAAAGCAAACATAAAATAAACGGAATTATAGCAAACCCCAATGCAATTTTTGCTGCACGATTTTTACCAATAGCAATTGGTAAAGTGTTCATTCCTTGATTATAATCGCCATCCATGTCTTCAATGTCTTTAACTATTTCGCGAACAAAATTGATCATAAAAGCAAAAAGTGCATAATCTGTTAAAATAGAAAAGAAGCTCGCCATTTGGGCTTTATTTTCGATTGTCGTAGCCGGAAAAAGATCAAAAACTCCAATTATTAAAACACTTACTGAAAGCAAGGCAGCCACAACAAAATTCCCTAAAATCATAATCGATTTTAAAGTTGTTGCATAAAAATAAAGAAGCGAAGCAATTAAAATAAAAAGCGAAGCAAATGTTGGTCTTAAAATAATATTTGCCAAAACAAATCCAAGCGCAACTCCGGTAATATTTAGACCGATATAAATATTAAATGCTGCAGTTTCTGAAATTCCTTTACCTACAACCACATCTTGCGGTTTGTTGATCGTATCGGTAGCAACGTCGTAAATATTATTGATAACATATCCTGCTGCTGCTAATAATACCGTGCTTAAAACCAAAAGTCCATATTGCCAGTCGGCCAATGCCAATGGTATATCCTGTTGTTTTAAAAAAGCATAACGAAATAAAACCTGCATAAAAGCAAGCATTAATAGATTTTTATATCGAATTAGTTTTAGGTATTTCATTTTTTTAAGTTGCTAAGGTTCTTAAGGTGCTAAGATTCTGAGTTTTTAGGGGCAAAGGTGCAGAGTTACAAAGGCTTTATAATTGACAATTAACCATTAACAATTAACCATTAACAATTAACCATTAACAATTGCTTTAATCGTGTTGTCCGTTAAAATGTTCCATCCATTTTCCCTGTACTTTCATAACTTGTTCGATTACGTCTCTTGCTGCGCCTCTTCCGCCTTTTACGTGCGAAATGTAGCGGCAGATATTTTTAATTTCTGGACTTGCATCCTGCGGACATGCCGGTAAACCTACTAATTTCATTACATGATAATCCGGAATATCGTCTCCCATATACAAAACCTGTTCTGGTTTAATGTTATAGGTTTCTGTATATTCTTTGAATGTTTTTACTTTATCAGGCGTTCCCAAATGAATATCTTTAATTCCTAAATTCTTAAGCCTTACACGAACACCTTCATTGCTTCCGCCAGAAATAATGCAGACATGATAACCGCTTTCTACAGCTGCTTTCATCGCATAACCATCACGAATATTCATCGTACGAAGAATTTCTCCTTCTGTGGTTACAAAAACCGAACTGTCTGTAAGTACGCCATCAACATCAAAAATAAATGTTGTAATGTCGTTCATCATTTCTTTATAACTTTTTGCCATTATGCTGTATAGATTGTGTTAGTATTTTATAAATGTTTTTTTGATTTTCGTTTGTAATATATTCCAGATGCGCATCTATTGTAACCGAATCGTGGCGTTTTGCTGGACCAGTCTGGGCATCAATTGGATCTAATGTTTTGATTTTTTCGGCAGTTTCCTGAATTAAAGGTTTTAAAACTTCAAAAGGAACCTGATGTTCTTCACATATTTCCTGACCAATCTGATATAAATGATTCGTAAAATTATTCACAAAAACTGCTGCAACATGCAATGCTTTTCTTTGATCAGAACTTATGGCAAAAACAGCATTCGAAATACTTTTAGCTGCAGTTTCCAAAATTGTGTAATCATTTTGATTTTCAGCTTCTAAGCAAATTGGAATTATTGAAAAATCAATTTCCTTAGCTTTAGAAAATGTCTGTAACGGATAAAAAACGCCTTTTTTGTTTTTTGAATCTAAAATGTCGATAGAAGTCGTTCCTGAAGTATGAACAACTAATTGATTTTCAAAAGGTAATTGACTCGAAACTTCGGCAATTGCATTATCAGAAACTGAAATAATGTATAAATCGGCTTTTTTTAAAGCTGAAAATTCGGTTACAATTTTCTCTGAATCCAGAAGATGACTCAAAGCTTCTTTTTTTCTCGAAAATACCTGAACCATTTCTACAAATGAACTTGCAGAAAATGCTTTTATTAAATGCTGTGCGACATTTCCGGAACCAATTATTGTGAGTCGAATCATACCCGCAAAATTAACATTATTTTTTCTAAAGAAAATATCGTGGAGGAAAGTTTGCCCACAGATTATACTGATTAAACTAATTTATAAGGATTTATGTTTTTGTTTACCATAAAAAAATAAAAAGATTTAAAAAATAATCCGTTTAATCTGTGAAATCTGTGGCCCAAAACTCAATCCGATTATTTGGTTTTTATTAACAAATTATCCTAACGGCTAATCAACATTTTTAAGTACTTTTGTCGCACTTTTATACAATGTAATCCCTAAGAAATGGATAAAAAAATATTCTCTTTTTTGTTTTCTACACGATTAATGGCCGTTCTTTTTTTAACATTCGCAATTGCAATGGGTGTTGGAACTTTTATAGAAAGTAAATACAATACTGATACGGCCAGAATTTTAATATACAATACCTGGTGGTTTGAAGCGATAATGTTCATTTTTATGATTAATTTCTTCGGAAATATCAAACGTTATCAGTTGCTTAAAAAAGAAAAATGGGCAACGTTTTTACTTCACATTGCTTTTGTTTTTATCATTTTAGGAGCTTTTATTACACGTTATATTAGTTATGAAGGAATGATGCCGATTCGCGAAGGCGCAACAGAAAATCAGCTTTATTCAGACAAAACATTTTTAACTGTTTTTGTTGACGGAGAATATAAAGGTGAAATGAAACGCAGGGTTTTTGAAAAAAGCCTTTTGCTTTCTCCGGTAACCAATAATGATTTTACGATTTCAGGAAAATTTGATGAAACTCCATTTGAAGTTACCTATTCTAAATATATAATGGGAGCTAAGGAAGTTGTTAAACCAGACCCAAACGGAACTTTATACATTAAATTGGTTGAAGCCGGAGCAGGCGGACGTGAAGAACATTACCTTAAGGAAGGTGAAGTTCAAAACATTCACAACGTATTATTTGCTTTAAATAAACCTACAGAAGGTGCTATTAATATTAATACTAAAGGAGAAAAATATACTATTCAGACTCCATTTGAAGGAGAATTTATGCGAATGGCAGATCAGCTAAAAGGAAAAGTTACAAAAGATAACGTTCAGCCTTTGATGATGCGTTCTTTATACAGTATTGGCGATATCAGAATCGTTTTTCCAGAACCTGCAATGAAAGGAAAAATAGATTATGAATCTAATAATGATTTTAAAGCAAAATCTCATACAGATGCTTTAGTTGTAAAAGTAAAGGCCGAAGGACAGGAAAAAGAGGTTATGGTTATGGGGTCCAAAGGTAGTGTAGGGGAACCAAAAACTGTAAAAATTGGCAATAAAGAATATTCTCTATTTTACGGAAGTAAAGCGTATGTTTTGCCTTTTAGAATTAAATTGAATGATTTTATAGCAACAAAATATCCAGGAACAGAAAAAAGTTATTCTGCATTTGAAAGTAAAGTAACCGTTTTAGATTCTGCAGAAACTTTTGACGCTGATATTTATATGAATCACGTTTTGGATCATAAAGGATATCGTTTCTTTCAGTCATCATTTGACCCAGATGAAAAAGGAACAGTTCTATCTGTAAACCACGATTTTTGGGGAACTTCAATCACATATTTAGGATATTTTATGCTGTTCTTTGGTTTAATGGCAATTATGTTTACAAAACATTCTCGATTTGGAGATTTAAAGCGCAAATTAGAAGGCGTTAAAAAGAAAAAAGAAAAACTAATTACGATTTTGGTTTTAATGATTGGTTTGAGTGGTTTCGCACAACAAAATCCTCATGTACATTCTCACGATCACGATCATAATCATACAGCAGATCCAAATGATCACGCTAATCATGTTACAGCGCCGCCAAGCAAAAAACAATTAGATTCGTTATTAACTATCTATAAAGCTCCTGAAGCGCATGCTGCAAAATTTGGACGTTTGATTATTCAGGATGCCGGAGGACGCATGAAACCTATTAATACATTCTCATCTGAATTACTTCGAAAAGTAAGTCACGCTGACACTTATAACGGAATGAATTCTGATCAGGTATTTTTGTCAATGACGCAATATGCCCAGGTTTGGATTCAGGTTCCGCTTATTTACATAAAATCAGGAAATGATAGTATTCGTAAAATTATTGGCGTTGACAAAGAAGCAAAATTTGCCCCTTTTGTTAATTTCTTTGATGAAAACGGAAACTATAAACTTTCTCCTTATTTGGATGCTGCTTATAAAGCCGGAAATCCAAATCAGTTTGAAAAAGATTTTATCGAAACAGATAAAAAGGTAAACTTAATGGAATCTGCTTTAAGCGGAAGTATTTTGAAAATTTTTCCAGTTCCAAACGATCCAAACCATAAATGGGTTTCCTATTTAGAGCGTAATGACAAAGGTTTTAAAGGAATGGATTCTACATATGTAAATCAAATTCTTCCATTATATTTCAGCGCCTTAAATAATGGTTCTATTTCTAAAAACTGGGATACAGCAGATCAATTGGTCGAAAGTATAAATGGTTTCCAGAAGAAATTTGGAGCAAAAGTTCGTCCTAGTGAACAAAAAATTGATGCTGAAATCGCTTATAACAAATATGACGTCTTTAAAGTATTGCCTTATTGGTATATAACAGCTTCTATTTTAATGTTGATTTTTACGATCGTAAATATCTTTTTTGAGAAAAAATGGCTGCGTATAACTATAAACGGTTTCCATATTATTGTCGGATTATTGTTTGCGCTTCACACATTAGGATTAGTTGCACGCTGGTATATTTCCGGACATGCTCCGTGGAGTAATGCTTACGAATCGATTGTTTATGTGGCGTGGGCAACGATGTTTTTTGGTTTGGCATTCGACAGAAAATCAAAACTTACAGTAGCTTCTTCTGCCTTTGTAACAGCAATGATTTTAATGGCAGCATACATGAACTGGATCGATCCGGAAATTGCAAACTTACAACCTGTTCTTAATTCATATTGGTTAATGATTCACGTTGCTGTAATTGTAGCAAGTTATGGACCTTTTGCATTGGGAATGATTTTAGGTTTCGTTGCCTTGATTTTGATTTTCTTTACAAATGAAAGTAACAAAGCCAAAATGAGCCTTAACGTAAAAGAAATTACCTATATCAACGAAATGGCCTTAACAATTGGTTTAATTATGCTTACTATTGGTAACTTCCTTGGAGGACAATGGGCAAATGAAAGCTGGGGACGTTACTGGGGCTGGGATCCAAAAGAAACATGGGCTTTAATTTCGATTATGGTTTACGCATTTGTAATTCACGCTCGCTTTGTACCAGCTTTACGCGGAAAATGGTTCTTTAACTTAATGAGTATGTTTGCTTTTATTTCTATTTTGTTTACTTATTATGGAGTAAATTTCCACTTAGTTGGTCTGCATTCATACGCAACCGGAGAAGCACATTCATTAAACTGGATTTACTATTCTATGGGAACAATTGCTGTAATTGGTGCTATAACATATCCGAGTTACAGAAAATTCTATAAAACTAAAAAGTAATTTTTTAAGATATAAGAAAAGGTTCAGTAGTTAAGCTGAACCTTTTTTTATGCTGAAGATCCAATTTTGAAACCATTTGGGTACATAATTGCCAGAAGAACACAAATCAACAAAAAGTTATATTCGACACCGTTTCTGCCGCCTCCTACAACAAACCAGCCTTCCTGAAAATGAACCAGGACAATACCCATTACTAAAATAAAAATAGTTACAAAGCCTGCGGGTTTTACATATTTATTTAAAAGCAATAATATAGCCGCAACCACATGCGAAATCTTAATGGACCATGCCAGGAAAACGCCAAAAGGAGCGAAGCCAATTTGATTTAAATACAAATTTCCAAAATCGTTTATTCCGTTATTAAACATGCCAAAAACAGAATGGGTAAGTAAAATAATTGCTGTAGCAATTCTCAAAAGTAAAATACCGTTCATAATCTATAATGTTGATTTTTAGTAAAATAAAAAAGCGCATATTAAAAGTAATTAATATGCGCTTCTATTTATAAATTTTTTAGTTTTTACACTTTTCCTAAAGTATATAATTGTTCCATTGTAGGTGTTGGGCTTCCTCCGGCTGGCTCAAGAGTAATTCCAAATGCTTCTGCAGAATCTGTCTGACTTACAGCAAAGATTTTTTGCTTATTTGCTTCAAAATTATCCAGTAAACCTATACTTGTAGGCGTAAGAACCGGGCTTAATTTTAAAGACCAAACCTGATACACTTTTCCTTTTGGTGGTGCTGGTAAACCTGCAGCATCTATATAAGTAGTTTTTGTTTCTTTATTCCAGTACACTTTTGCAAAAGAAGTAGGAGAAACTGCCTGACCGCCAAGTGTTACTCCGGTGTTTTTAATATCTCTAACAATGCTCAAGTTTTTCTCCGTTTGTTTATTTTGTTGATCTAAGAATGCATATTCTCTTTCGATTTTATTCTTTTCATTACCAACATTAGAGATTACTTCTTTTGTTTTAGTTAATTCTAATGTTTGATATCCAAAACCTAGCAACAATAATACAGCAGCTGCCCATCCAACATACTGTGTCCAGTTTGATGCAGGTTTTAAATCGACTACTTTGCCATGTTTAAGTTCTAGACGAGCTTTAATTTTTTCGAAGTTTTCTACAGAGTGAAATGGAGCAAAACTAGATGATAAAGCCACAATTGCTCTTTCTATAGCAATAATTTCGTCGTCAACTTCTTTGTTATTTTTTGCCAGTTCGGCAATTTCCAGATTCTCTTTTTCGGTCAATAAGCCGTAAACATAAAGTTCCAGAATTCCTGATTCTATGTATTCTTGTGCTTCCATTATATTTTTAAATAATTTCTTAAATCGTTAATACAGTTTCTGTTTTGTGTTTTGATGGTCCCCAATGGCAGCGCTAATTCTTCCGAAGCTTCCTGCTGGGTATATCCTTTGAAAAATAATAAATCTATAATCTCTATACATTTTGGTTTCAGTTTTTTAACGAATTCCTGAATACCAATTGTATCTATTCGATTAGTTAATTTATTACTGTCATCTAACAGATTTACGAAATTATCTGAAGAAAGGTTTTTTTGACTGTTATTATAATTTTTAGATCTCAGTTTGTCAATCGAAGTATTCCTTGCAATATTAAGGATCCAGGTATAAAAACGGCCTTTACTTTCGTTATAAGAATCGACATTTTTCCAGATTTTTACAAAAACTTCCTGCAAAACGTCTTCGGCTTCTTCACGATTTTTGATTAAAACATTAATGACAGAAAACAAACTTTTTGAGTACATATCATACAAATATGTAAAAGCCCTTTCGTCTTTTTTGTAAATTAAAACTAACAATTCTTCTTGACTCATAGATTTAGGATTTTTAAAGCTTAGACAAATTTATAAATACTTTTTTTTATAACCTGAGATAAAGATAATTCATTTTTTTGTGAAAAATAATATTTTTTTTAGTAGTCTTAACCTTAGAAAAATAAGGGTTTTAACCACAATTAAGAAAAAAAGTGCAATTTTTTTTACTTTTTTTAAATCCAAAAGCAAACCTGTTACGTATATGCCTATAAGAAATGAAAACGGAAATTAAAAACTTTTTCAGGGTTCATAAACTGAAGTTTTAAAGTTATAAAATATGATGTGGATAAATAAAATTAAAATATTAATTGTGGGTTTAACAACTGTTTTATCGCTGATACATTTTAGCAATAATGATTTTAAAAAAGAAATTGTTCAAAATAAATTTGAATTGAAATTAAAATAAAAAACGGATAAGATATTGAATAGTTGATGTCTTCGGACTTCCAGTCGAAAATTTTAAAATTAATGGTAATCTAACATTTACGAACTGAAATTTCCACTTACTAAAAGCCATTGATAACTGAATTAGTGAGATTAATATTAAAAAAGATTTTCAATATAACCGGGGCATCAACTATAATTTAAAATATATAAGAGAAACAATTAATTCATGGTTTGATTTGTTTGTATGGGGGGAAGCCCGGCGCCTGATTAACGCCGGGCTTCATTTTTTATTTAACTTATATTTAATAAAAATAAAGCACACAAAAACATTCTGCAAAACAGATTTTAATTAATTTTATAAAAAAATATACAATGAAAAAAATACTATTTATAGCTTGCAGTGCCATATTTTTTTTAAGCACGCAGACTCAGGCTCAAAAAAGCACTAATAAATTATCTAAATCAGATAAAGCTATGGCAAAAGAAACAATTTATCAGTTTAAGGTTGAAGATTTATCAGGAGATACTTTTGATTTTGCATCTTTAAAAGGTAAAAAAATCATGATTGTAAACACAGCATCAAAATGCGGATTGACGCCTCAATACAAAGATCTTGAAGCTATTTACAAAGAATATAAAGACAAAGGATTTGTAATTGTTGGTTTCCCTGCAAATAATTTTGCTTCTCAGGAACCTGGAACAAATAAAGAAATAGAAACTTTCTGCCAGCAGAATTACGGTGTAACTTTTCCAATGATGAACAAAGTTTCTGTAAAAGGGAGTGATATGTGCGAAGTGTATAAGTTCCTTACCGAGAAATCGAGAAATGGTTTACAAGATTCTGAAGTTGAGTGGAATTTTCAAAAATATCTAATTAATGAAAAAGGTGAATTGGTAAAAGTGATTAAACCAAGAACGCTGCCAACAGATCCTGAGGTAATTAACTGGATTAAAAGCTAATTAGTTATTTTAGTAAAAAAAATCCCCAAATTTGATTATTTCAAATTTGGGGATTTTTTTAAGGTACAAAAAGACAAAGTTACAGAGTAATAAAGGTTTTTCTCAAAGTCCTGTCATTTTGCCTTCGGCGAAATAATAACAAAACAAATATAGAATCTGTAATAATCCATGCTTATGCAATAGCCAATCCGCAAAATCCACGTGCTATCTATACCAATATCAACTGCATAAATACTAAATCGAGCCAGTGGTCAAATTTATAACCAACTTCACGTATTGTTCCGGTTGATACAAAACCAAATTTTTCATGAAAGGCAATGCTTCCGGCATTATCAGCATCAATTGCACCAATCATAACGTGATAACCTTGTTCTTTTGCTAAACGAATCAGTTCTGTTAATAATTTTGATCCAATACCTTTTCCAATAACATGATCTACTACATAAACAGAATGTTCTACAGTATATTGATATCCAATCTTTTCCCGAAACTGACCGTAACTTCCAAAACCTACAACTTCGCCGTCTAAATCGGCAACTACAATAGGCAGGTTTTTAGCTTTTTTATCTTCAAACCATTTTGTTTGCACTTCAAGAGTTTGAATATCATAACTATAATTTGCAGTTGTATTTAAAATAGAATGATTTACAATTTCAAGAATTTTTTCTAAATCCTTTGTAGTTGCCGGTCTAAGTTTTAGGTTCATGGTTTTGTTGTTTTTTGCCGCAAATTCACGAATTTTAATTAGAATAATTTGTGAATTCGTGGCCAATAATAATTTTTAAGTTTATTTAGAATTTAATTCAGCGAGCAAAGTATCAACATCTTTGGTATTCCAGCCCATTTCTTTACCAATCGCTTTAGCGTCTTTAGCATATTTTAAAGCCGATTTTTTGTCTTTTAATTTATTATAAAGCCTTGAAATAAGTAAGTTTCCGTCATATGAATCACTAATTTCTAAAGAATGCTTAACCCACAAAATTGATTTTTTAAGGCTTTCAGGATCATTAATATGTTTTAAATAAGTTTGTCCGATGTCTTTTAAAAAGCTGGCATCATTCCAAACCAGTTTTTCAGTATCTTCAAGCGTAACTTTTTTATAAAAATCCCATTTTTCGGTTCGTTCAGCAAGCGTTAGATCAAATTTAAAAACTAGAGAATCTGTTTTTTGTAATCGGATTGATTTTGCAACTTCTCTCTGCTTATAATAATTTACTGTATCCAGATTATCAACAAGCGGGCGAAGTAATTCATTTACAATATTTTCGATTTTTCGATCAACACGATTTTGAGAAGCCACAGCTGCAAATTCTTTTTGATGTTTTAAAACAAATTGAAATTCCCGTGAATTAATATCCGTAACGCCATTCGCAATAACGCGCCAGTTTGTTTCGCTTATCAATTGAGCATCAGATTGCGTTTGTAGATAAATATGAGTAGGAATCGACAATTCGGTTCTGTCTTTTCCTTTTTTTAATGTGTTTAAATATGCAAAAAACGTATCAGAATTACCCGGATCTGCTAAAAATTGTTTTTGTAAATACGGAAGCTGAAATTTTGGATTTAAAGCATAATTGGCTTCGGCTAAAAAATCAGCGGTTTTCATTTCACCTTTTAAAGCATATAAAAGCGTTTCATTTGAATCCAGAAATAAAAAAGCAGGGAGAGAAGTAGTTTTAAATTTATTTTTAAGCGCAATACCTTCTTCTTTTTCAACATTTTTCCAAACGCATACATAATTTTTATTCAAAAAATCCATTACTTTCGGATCGCTGAAAACTTCTTTTTTCATCAAATTACAATGCGGACACCAGTCTGCGTAAAGCATTACAAAAACAGGTTTATTATCGGTTTTAGCATTTTCTAATGCAGTTTTGTATGATATTCCGTCTGTAGTAAATTGATTTTGAGATCTTGCTGTTTGTAAAAAAACAAATAGCAAAAGCAAATGTAAGAAACGCATAAAGAGTTTATTTTAATGAAAGAAAATTCCGTTTTACAAATATATTCCCTTTTTCTAAAAACAGTCTTAATATCTTCCTAATATATAAGTTAAATCAAGCGCGAAGTTTGTAACTTTGTATTCGCAAAAGAAAATTTTAAGTGACAATTTTCTTCAAAAAATATACACCGTTTTAGAATGATTTACCCCAAAATAGCGCTTGCACAAAGCATTATCGAGATTTGTTCAGCAAAAGGAATTCACAATATAATAATTTCTCCGGGTTCGCGAAATGCACCTTTAACGATTGGTTTCGCCCAAAATCCAAATTTTAAATGTTACAGTATTGCCGATGAACGCTGTGCGGCATTTTTTGCATTGGGAATTGCTCAGCAGACCCAAAAACCAACTGCTGTTGTATGTACATCAGGATCAGCTTTGTTGAATTATTATCCGGCAGTTGCCGAGGCATTTTACAGCCAGATTCCATTAATTGTAATTTCGGCCGATCGTCCGCAAAATAAAATCGATATTGGCGACGGACAAACCATTCGACAGGAAAATGTATTTTTAAATCACTCGGTTTACAATGCAAATTTAACCGAAGAAGCTTCTGCAGAAAATGATTTGAAAATCAATAAAGCCATAGAAACTGCTATTTCTCAAAAAGGGCCGGTACATATTAATGCACCTTTTGAAGAGCCTTTATATGAAACAGTTTCAGAGCTTACTGTGGAGCCAAAAATTACACATGCAGAAGAAATAATTCCAGCTAAAATTATTGAAAATAGCGCAGAATTTGTTTCGATCTGGAATTCGGCTAAACGAAAATTAATTCTTATTGGCGGAATAAACGAAGTGAATTCAATTGATAAGGAAATCTTGGAAAATTTTGCCGGCGATCCATCAATTGTTGTGCTTACAGAAACGACATCAAACTTACATCATCCGAGTTTTATCAATAGCATTGATTCTTTAATTACCCCTTTTGATGATGCTGATTTTCAGGATTTAGAGCCCGAAGTTTTAATTACTTTTGGCGGAATGATCGTATCAAAGCGTATCAAAGCATTTTTAAGAAAATATAAACCTGCACATCACTGGCACATAGACACTTTACGAGCTTATGATACATTTAATGCTTTAAGTAAACATTTTGTGATGGAACCTAATGATTTCTTTAAAGATCTGCTTCCAAAAACAGAATTTACAGCAAGTGATTATTTTGCTAAAATTGATTCAATTTACGCCCTAAGAAATATCAGAAAACAGGAATATCTAAAGAAAATCCCATTTTCAGATTTTAAAGTATTCGAAAAAGTTATTGAATCGCTTCCTAAAAACAGTCAGCTTCAAATAAGTAATAGTTCAGCCATTCGTTATGCACAATTAATAGAAATTGATCCTTCAATAGAAGTTTTCTGCAACAGAGGAACAAGCGGAATTGACGGAAGTACTTCTACAGCAGTTGGTGCGGCTGTTGCGAGCTATAAACAAACCGTTTTTATTACTGGCGACATTAGTTTTTTGTACGATAGTAATGCTTTATGGAATTCTTATATACCTAAAAATTTCAAAATTATTTTAATTAATAATGGAGGAGGAGGTATTTTTAGAATTTTGCCGGGACATCAGGAAAAACCGGTTTTTAATACTTATTTTGAAACTTCACATCAATTAACTGCTGAACATTTAGCGAGAATGTATCAATGTAATTACTTTAAAGCTAATGATTTGGATGAACTTAATGTGAATCTGGTAAAATTGTATGATTCTAATGATGCACCTTCAATATTAGAAGTTTTTACGCCAACAGTTGAAAATGATGTTATTCTAAAACAATACTTTAAAGAATTAGTATAATATTTTGTAGGTTAAATTGTGTTAAATTTTTGCTTTGCTTTTTAATATTATTTAGATTTGGTTGCATAAATAATAACCAATATTAAATATATTATGAGCAAAAGAGATGAACTAATCAAGAAGTATGCGGCTGATTTGAAAGAGAAATGTGGAGTAACTCCAAATATGGATTTATTAACGAAAGTTACAATTGGCTGCGGACCAGCAATATATAATGATGATGCATCAGTTGTAGCGGGTACTCAGGAATCAGAACTGGAAACAGTAAAAAAGAACTTTTTAGTAAAAAAATTAGGTTTACCAGACAGTCCTGAATTATTTGGAGCAATACATGCAGTATTAGAAAAATACGGAAAATTTAACAAACATAAATACAGAGCTGTTGTATATTATTTATTAACAGTTCACTTTAAAAAAGAAAGTGTTTATAAGTAAAATTGAAACAGGAAAAGCGTCAGAATAGGACGCTTTTTCTTTTTATAGCTTCAATCCAAAACATTTTTAGGTTTACCATTTTCAAAGTTCGTACATTTGCACTTTAAAAGCTCAGAAGCTTTTCAAATTAGAATCTTAAGAAAAATGCTGGAAATAGGAAAATACAATACACTTACTATATTACGTGATACAAAAGTAGGGCTCTTTTTAGGAAATCCTGAAAAAGATCCAGACGGGGTTCACGACGTTTTATTACCAAACAAATATGTCCCAAATGAATTTGAAATAGGTGAAGAACTTGTTGTTTTCGTTTATTTGGATCACGAACAACGTCCCGTTGCAACCACACTTGAACCTTATATTTTACTGAATGAATTTGCTCTTTTAAGAGTAAATTACATCAATAATGTTGGTGCGTTTATGGACTGGGGAATGGAAAAAGATATTTTGGTACCGTTTAAGGAACAGGCACGGCCAATGGAAAAGGGCAAACGCTATTTGGTGTATTTATATCTGGATAAAAAAACAAACCGTTTAGTCGCATCAAGTAAAACAAATCAGTTTTTGAGCAATGATCATTTAACGGTAGAAAAAGGAGAAGAAGTAGATTTAATTGTTTCGCATATTACAGAAATTGGTATTAATGTAATTATTAATGAGAAACATAAAGGCCTTTTGTATAAAGATGAAGTTTATGATGATTCGATAAGAACCGGAGACAGAATGCGCGGTTATATTAAAAATATCCGTCCTGATCATAAAATAGATGTAGCTTTACAAATACAAGGTTATCAAAGTATTGAGCCTAATGCAGAAAAGATTTTAAGTGAATTGAGAGCCAACCGCGGATTTTTGCGTTTAAATGATAATTCGCATCCAGAAGATATTAAAACAGTTTTGAAAATGAGTAAAAAAACTTTCAAAAAAGCTGTTGGTGCTTTATACAAAGACAAACTTATCGAAATTAAAGAAGACGGGATTTATCTGGTAAAGGAAAATTAAATTTTAATATTTTTATAACAGAAAAGGCCGCTCATTACAAGCAGCCTTTCCCTTTTTATTCTAGTTTTAAAAAAAATTGTAATTAAAAAAAAACAGAAATAAAATAATTCGAATTCATCTCGAAAGTAATAGCTTTACGAATTTTAGAAATTACCTTCTTAATGGTATGTCTTTAAACAATTGATGCGTTTATCTTAAAAAGCAAAAATTTAATTTCACGGCTAATCCATTTGGTTTAATAAAATAACTTATAGAAAGTTTTAGTTAGCATTTTTTCCTCTTTTCGTAATCAATTTTATACTAATTACAAAACAATTCTAGCGTTTAACCTTAGGTGTTACTATCTCCTTTTTGAAATTTTGACAAACGAATAAATCATTTGCTCGTTCTTTGCAGGTTTATTTATCAAAACCATAAAAAACTGAGCGACAAATTTTTTAAATTTTCTCAAAAAAATCATTTTTTAGGTTAATAAATCAGTGAAAGAAAATCAATCTTATATCAATAAAATAACTTGTATCTCATTGATTTCTAGGGTGTAAAATTACTTATTATTTTTTAAAACTAATGTTAAAAAGTGTTATTTTTTGTACGCTTACCTTAATTGTTAACATTGAAACAAAAATTAGCTGTGAGTTAAACAAAATTCAATAGGAGAAAATGTAAAAAATGCTTTATTTTTACACTATAATTTTAAAACAAAACAAATAGAAATGGATTGGATCACAGCCAGAGAATTTGAAGATATAACCTATAAAAAATGTAACGGAGTTGCCAGAATTGCTTTTAACAGACCCAATGTTAGAAATGCTTTCAGACCAAAAACAACTTCAGAATTATACCAGGCTTTTTACGACGCACAAGAAGATACTTCAATTGGAGTGGTTTTGCTTTCTGCAGAAGGACCATCGACAAAAGACGGTATTTACTCTTTTTGCAGCGGAGGCGATCAAAATGCGCGTGGACATCAGGGATATGTTGGTGATGACGGACAGCATCGTTTGAATATATTAGAAGTTCAAAGATTAATTCGTTTTATGCCAAAAGTTGTTATTGCTGTAGTTCCGGGCTGGGCTGTTGGCGGAGGACATAGTTTACATGTTGTTTGTGATATGACTCTGGCAAGTAAAGAACACGCTATTTTTAAACAAACTGATGCTGATGTAACTAGTTTTGACGGTGGTTACGGATCTGCATATCTTGCTAAAATGGTGGGACAGAAAAAAGCCCGTGAGATTTTCTTTCTAGGTAGAAATTATTCTGCTCAGGAAGCTTTTGAAATGGGAATGGTAAATGCTGTAATTCCTCATGACCAATTAGAAGCAACGGCTTATGAATGGGCTCAGGAAATTCTTCAAAAATCACCAACTTCGATCAAAATGCTAAAATTTGCCATGAACCTGACTGATGACGGAATGGTAGGACAGCAGGTTTTTGCCGGAGAAGCTACACGTTTAGCATACATGACAGAAGAAGCAAAAGAAGGAAGAAATGCCTTTTTGGAAAAAAGAAAACCAAACTTTGGCGAAAACAAATGGATACCGTAAATTAATAAATTGTCTAAGGTTTCAGGTTTCAAGTTGCACGTTAAGTGAATAACTCGAAACTTGAAACTTAAAACCAAATAAACAAAAATATAAATGAAACACTGGATTGAAGCCGCAAGACTGCGTACATTACCTTTATCAGTTTCCGGAATTATAGTTGGAAGTATTTATGCACTTTCAAACCCAACAGAAACTATCAATACTCCAACAGAAGTTTTTAGCTGGAAGATTTTTGGTTTCGCACTTTTAACAACGCTTGGTTTGCAGGTTTTGTCCAATTTTGCTAACGATTATGGTGATGGGGTAAAAGGAACAGACAATGTTGACAGAGTTGGCCCGCAGCGTGCCATTCAAAGCGGAATTATAACGCCGCAGGCAATGAAAAAGGCGATTATAATCACATCAATATTGACTTTATTATCAGCAATAATTCTTATTTATTTTGCTTTTGGAAAAGACAATTTTGGTTATTCGATTTTTTTCTTGTTACTGGGTATTGCAGCCATTATTTCGGCAATTCGTTATACTGTAGGAAATTCAGCTTACGGATATAAAGGATTTGGCGATTTATTTGTTTTTATTTTCTTCGGACTTGTAAGCACTTTAGGTGTTAACTTTTTATATTCAAAAGAAGTAGATCCGCTTCTAATTCTTCCCGCGGTTTCAATTGGTTTATTAAGTGTTGGAGTTTTAAACCTAAACAATATGCGCGATGAAGAATCAGACAGAAAATCAGGAAAAAATACAATTGTAGTGCAAATGGGCGGAGCAAAAGCAAAAAAATACCATTACTTTTTGATTATTACCGCTATGCTTTTAGTAATCATTTTTGCTGCTTTAAGCGATTATCGTTTCGATCAATATTTATTTTTACTGGCCTATATTCCTTTAACTAAACATTTAATTACGGTCTATAAAAACCAAAACCCTAAGCTTTTAGATCCTGAATTAAAAAAACTGGCACTAAGTACATTCCTGTTATCAATACTATTAACAGTTTGTATGATTTCGTTGATATCAGACATAATTGTGAATCTATTTTTAGGAGGAAGATAATTGAAGTTAAACTTTAAATATTAAAAAATGAAAATTACATTTTACGGACACGCATCTTTAGGTATCGAAGTTGGAGGAAAACATATTATTGTTGATCCGTTTATTTCGGGAAATCCGCAGGCTGCCGCTATAGACATAAACACATTAAAGGCTGATTATATTTTACTTACTCATGCGCATAGCGACCATGTTTTAGATGTTGAAACTATTGCAAAAAACACTAATGCGGTTATAGTTTCAAATGCCGAAATTACGAGTTATTATGCTAAAAAAGGTTTCAACGCACATCCAATGAATCATGGCGGAAGCTGGAAATTTGATTTTGGAAAAGTAAAATATGTAAACGCCATTCACTCAAGTTCTTTTCCGGATGGTACTTATGGCGGAAATCCTGGCGGATTTGTAATCGAAGGCGAACATAAAAACATTTATATAGCAGGAGATACAGCACTTACTTACGATATGAAGTTAATTCCGTTGAGAACAAAATTAGATTTGGCAATTCTTCCAATCGGAAATAATTTTACAATGGACGTTGAAGATGCTATCATCGCTTCTGATTTTGTTGAATGCGATAAAATTCTGGGATATCACTTTGATACTTTCGGTTATATCGAAATCAACCACGAAGAATCAATTCGCAAATTCTTTGATAAAGGAAAAGATTTAATGCTGCTTGCCGTTGGAGAATCTATAGAATTATAAGAATTTTGTTTTGGCATAATATATGTCATCTTGAAGAAGGAGAAATTGCACACGTTTAATCAACAAAGAATAACTTTTTTGTAGAATTTCAAAGTGCAATTTCTCCTTCGTCAAAATGACAAAAAATAAAATCATCATTTAGAAATATGAATTTTAAAAGAATATTTTTAATCCTTTTAATCACCTTAACTTATAAAGTTTTTGCTCAAAAAGACGGTTATTGGGATAAAGAACGAGCTACAACAAAAGAAGTTTTGGTTTCTGCCGGAGAACGCATTGTTGTAAAAACAGAAGATTTACCAGTTGGCACAACTGAAATTGTTTATCGTATTACACTTCTCGACAAAAATCAGCAAATGGCAAATAGCTTGGTTTCTTTACTAAAAGCTATTCCAGATCCTTACGGAATTGGACAGGGATCGGCAGGAGCCGTTTTTTTAATGTCTAAAATTTCGGGAGACGATCAATGCACGTATTCCCTTTTTACTTCAAATGAAAATGCCAAAAAATATATTAGCGATGGAAAAATAGATACGGCATGTTATTCGCAATCCGAACCAGTAAGTAAAGATGCCAAACGAATTTCTTTAGACAAAAACTCTTGTTTAAAAGAAAACACAACAACAATCTGGTTTGGTTTTGAAAGTAAAAATTGGTTTTTGAGCCAAAAAATTGTTTTAGAAGTTGTGCCGTGGGTCGATACCAAATTAAACCGCGGATGGAATCAGGATAACAAAAATGAAATTATAAGTCTTTGTAAAACATCTACAATGGCTCAAAAAATGGCCAATTCTGATGATTTTTGCGTTTGCATTCTTGACAAGATAATGAAACAATATCGTTATTCAGAATTTCAAAAACTGCTTGCAGTAGAAAAAACGAAAGTTTATAAAGATTTTGGAAATGCATGCTATAAAGATGCCGATATTTCTAAAAATATCTATAATGATTTAAGAAATCAGGCAGCATCTTTAATAAAGCAGCAAAAATATAATGAAGCGATTCAGAAATTAAACACTATAATTAATGACGGAAAAGCAACGGCATTAGATTACAGTTCTATTGGTTATTCTTATATTTTGACAAAACAATATGCAAAAGCATTGAAGTTTTTGCAGGAAGGCGAAAAACTTGATGACACTGAATTATTGGTAAAATTAAATTTGGCCCACGTTTATTTGGTTAGTAACAATTACAGTGATGCAAAAGCAATCTATAAAAAATACAAAGATCAAAATGTTACTGACACTATAAGCTGGAAAGACAAAACAAAAGCTGATTTTGCCATTTTTGAAAAAGCGGGTTTACCTTCAAAAGATTTCGAAAAAGTTTTAAAATTATTTAACTAAGGTGCTAAGTTCTAAATATCTTATAATCTTAAACACCAGCATATCAGTGCCTTAAAAAATGAAAGCGACTTATCACAAATACATGCTCGAGTTTAAGCGTCCGTCTGGGACGTCGCGTGGTATTATGATTGAAAAAGAAACCTGGTTTATTATTCTTGAAGAAAATGGTAAAATCGGAATAGGTGAGTGTGGTATTCTTCGTGGTTTAAGTGCCGATGATCGTCATGATTACGAAGAAAAACTAAAGTGGGCCTGCGAAAATATTGATTTAGGTGAAAAAGTACTTTGGGAATCTTTGCTGGAATTTCCTTCAATACAATTTGGAATTGAAATGGCTTTTTTATCCCTAAAAAGTGAAACCCCGTATTTACTTTTTCCATCTAATTTCACCAATAATTCTGAATCAATTGAGATAAATGGTTTGGTTTGGATGGGGGAGCCGGCATTCATGAAACAACAAATAGAAGAAAAATTAGCCGATGGTTTTAACTGCATTAAGCTAAAAATTGGAGCAATAGATTTTCAAAAAGAACTTGAATTATTAGAGTTCATCCGAAATCATTTTTCTGCAGAAGAAATTGAAATTCGGGTCGATGCAAATGGCGCATTTACTTTAGATGAAGCTTTAAATAAACTTAATCAATTACATAAATTTCAGCTGCATAGCATCGAACAGCCAATTAAAAAAGGAAATATTATGGCTATGCGCGATTTGTGCAAAATTACACCTTTTCCAATCGCATTAGACGAAGAATTAATTGGCATTTTCTCATTTGAAGAAAAAGAAAAACTGCTGCGTGAAATTAAACCACAGTATATTATTTTGAAACCCAGTTTTATTGGCGGTTTTAGAGGAACGCAAGAATGGATTACATTGGCCGAAAAATACAATATCGGCTGGTGGATTACCTCTGCATTAGAAAGTAATATTGGTTTAAATGCCATTGCACAATGGACATTTACATTAAATTCAAATATGCCTCAGGGATTAGGAACCGGAGCACTTTATACTAATAATTTTGATTCACCATTAGAAGTTTCAAAAGGTAAATTATGGTATAATACATCTCTAAAATGGGATTTTTTTAAGGTTCAAAGTGACATAGGTTCAAAGTGACAAAGTTTCAAAAGCAAAAAAACTTTGTCCCTTTGTTAATCTGCACCTTTTATATTTATTTTTCACTCTTTCCCTCCAAGCATACTTTCCTGCCATTCTTTTAATTCCTTCCATTTTCCTTCATAAGCAAATAAAGCTTGTTTCGCCCACGTGCTTGGGTTATGAATTGCATAATTTTCGCCTCCTGCATCTAAAATCGACTGAAGTTTCTCTGTCGAAGATTGCGAAAGATCATACCAGGTTTTAATTCCGGCTTCGTTAAATAATGCTTCAATTTTTGGCCCAATCCCCTCTACAATTTTCAAATCGTCTTGTTTAATTTTTTTACCTAAAACGTTTGTCGCTAAATCGCTGTCAAAAACAACTGTTGCTGCAGTTGCTGCAAAAGATTTTGGCACAGATGAAGAAACTTTTGCGTGAGCTGCGGCCAAATCTGCTTCTAATGAAGAAATTTTAGTATTTAAATTCTTTGTGTTTGCTTTGCAGGCATCTAAATCTGCCTGTAATGACGCCAAAAGTGAATCATCTCCTTTTGAATTTAATTTACCTAAAAGATAACCTAAAATCCCACAGATTATTCCCACTATAATTGGTATTAAGATACATGGTAAGTTCATAGTAGTATATTTTTAATTATTTGATTGTAATTACTGTACGTCTGTTACTCGCTCTTCCTTCGGTAGTAGCATTATCTCCAACGGGTTCATCTGGGCCTTTTGATTCTATATCAATTCTGGCAGCCCCAATTCCATTTTTAATTAAATAGCTTTTAGAAAATTCAGCTCTTTTTTGCGCCAGAGCTATATTCATTTCTCTGTTTCCAACGTTATCACTATGACCAACAATCAAAACAGAAGCATTTTTTATATTTTCTAAATATTTAATAATATCGGACAGTTTCTGGTCTTCTTCATTGTTTAAATTAAAGTTCGATTTATTTGTATTAAAATGCAGAATTAAAGGATTAGTGTTGATTTTATCTTTTAATACACTCCAGTCGCCATTTGCTGTAGAAACTGCATGGAGAATCTCAAATTTATATTCTACCAGACCAATAAGTGTGTCTGAAATTGTTTTCCAACTACTCACAATTTCTCCTTTAACCTCAAATTGAGATGCCGCTAAACCTTTAGCAACAAAGAAATTTTTAACTTCATTTGCCCTTGCCAAACCAAGATTTTCAAATTGTGTTGTATTCTTTTCTTCTGAAGCCGCATAACCGGTTATTATAATTTTTTGCTTTGGATTTGAAACTAAAAAAGTATTTAGTTTTTCGATTCCAATTGAGATGGAGTCACTGATTGGCTGAATTATCGCAGCATTATTTTTAAGAAATTTAAAATTTTCATTTGTTTTAAATTCAAATTCGGAACCATTTAGTACAAAAGGGACAAAATTATCGCTCTTAACTGCCGCTGGCGTTACTTTTTCTGTATTGGCCCTGGTTTCTGACATACTGCAGTTACAACAAAATTTTACATACAAAAAAGTACCTAAAATTATTGTTAGCAAAATGCCTAATAGATAAAGTGCTTTTTTAGACATAAGTAGAAAATTAAGGTTCAATCAAATTTAGCGAAAATTAAAATTTGTAACATATTAATAATCAATCAAATTGGTTGCATTTTAGACCAGTAAAGTTTTAAAATAAAAAGCCTTTTATCGTTAGAATTTTAAAAAGTGAATTCCGTGACTGAATTAAATTGAGTAACTTGCAGTAAAATAAATTTAGACTAAAAATGCTCGAAATAGAAAGAAAGTTTCTTGTAAAATCGAATGATTTTAAAGAACAGGCATTTACACAAAATAAAATTGCTCAGGGATATTTGAGTTCAATTCCGGAACGAACTGTTCGTGTGAGAATAAAAGGTGATAAAGCTTTTTTAACCATAAAAGGGATTGGACAACAAGGAGGGATGTCGCGTTTTGAATGGGAAAATCAAATTCCGCTTGACGAAGCTGAAGAACTATTGAAATTATGTGAGAAAGGCAAAATCGAGAAAACCCGTTATGAAATTAAATCTGGAAATCATGTTTATGAAGTAGATGAATTTTACGGAGAAAATGAAGGATTGATTATGGCAGAAATCGAACTGCAGTCTGAAACAGAAAGCTTTGAAAAACCAGATTGGCTTGGAGAAGAAGTTACAAATGACGAAAGATACTACAACGCTTATTTGAGCAAAAATCCTTTTAAAAACTGGGGAAAAGAATAATTTATGACTAATCAATATGATTTAATTATTGTGGGTGGCGGTCCAATAGGATTGGCTTGCGCAATTGAAGCTCAAAAGAAAAACTTAAAATATTTAATAATAGAAAAAGGTGCAATTGTAAATAGTATTTTTAATTATCCTTTGTATATGACCTTTTTCTCTACTGCCGAGAGACTTGAAATTGGAGATATTCCCTTTAATTGCTTAGCGCCAAAACCCGGGCGTCAGGAAGCTTTAGAATATTACCGAAACATTCACAGATATTTTAATTTCAACATCAATTTATTTGAAAGAGTATTAGAAATTAAAAAAACTGAAACTTCAATTTTTAAAATTGCTACAGATAAAAGTTTATACAAATCCAAAAATGTGATTATTGCAACGGGTTTTTATGATATTCCGATCTTAATGAATGTAAAAGGTGAGGAACTGCCAAAAGTTCGTCATTATTATAAAGAAGCACACGAATATGCTTTTAGAAATGTTTTGGTGGTTGGTGCCAATAATTCTTCTGTCGATGCAGCTTTAGAATGTTGGAGAAAAGGGGCCAATGTAACGATGGTTATTCGCAAAAATGAAATTAACAGCAGAGTAAAATATTGGGTTAAACCCGATATTAAAAACCGAATTGCAGAGGGAAGCATAAAAGCGTATTTTGAATCTAATATTACTGAAATACGCGAAAATGAAGTTGAAATTGAAACTCGAAACGGAAAAATCACAATTGATAACGATTTTGTCTTAGCTTTAACAGGTTATAAACCAGATCTGAACTTTCTTGAAAATATTGGAATTCATCTTTCAAATGATGAATTAAAAATTCCAACTTATAATCCGGAAACTATGGAGACAAATGTTGAAGGATTATTCCTGGCAGGCGTTGTGTGCGGAGGAATGCAGACACATAAATGGTTTATCGAAAATTCAAGAATCCATGCTAATATGATTGTGGATTATATTACTTCGAAATAGTTTTTTTCGCCACGAATTCACGAATTTTCACTAATAGATTATAATCTCTTTTGTAAGTTGTCACATCGAGCGAAGTCGAGATGCGCGTGTGTTTTCGACTTCGCTCAAACTGACAAAATATTAATTCGTGAATTCGCGGCTGAAAAAATTAAGAGCTGCAAGAAAGCATTGAACAGCCAACTTTAGTTCGTGCCCAATCCGGACGTTTTGCGAACCATTTTTCGTTTTCAGGCTGTTCATCATATGGCTTTTGTAAAAGCTTATACAACTCATCTACCAATGAATAATCGCCTTTGTCAGCTGCATCGATCGCTAATTGCGCCATATAATTTCGAAGTACATATTTTGGATTTATTAAGTTCATTTTTTGTGAACGTTCTTCGTCTGATAATTTTTCAGCATTTAATCTTTGTAAATAAACAGTGAACCATTTTTTCCACGCATCCAAAATATCTCCTGAAACTTCTTCGATTTTATAAAATGCAAATTGAACTTTCTCAATTGCTTTTTCTACAGAATCCGCTTTTTTGACAGAGCTTAAATTTCTAAAAAAGATTGTCATATCGGTTTCTGTTAATTGCAAAATAGCTTCTAAATTGTCTATTAAATTATTATCAGCTTCTCTTGAAGTAAATATCCCTAACTTACTTAAAAACATTTGATTATAATCTTCAATAAAATTATCCATAAACGATTCTAAGATTTTTTCTAATCCCTCAGTTTCATTAATTAATGGATAAATTGCATTGGCTAATTGGTATAAATTCCAATGAGCAACTTGTGGTTGATTTTCAAAACGATATCTTCTATTTTGGCTGTCTGTAGTATTTGGTGTCCAGTTTGGATCGTAGTTTTCAAGCCAGCCATAGGGACCATAATCAATTGTAATTCCGTGAACGGACATATTATCGGTATTCATTACACCATGAACAAAACCAACTCGCTGCCAATGCAAAATCATTTCGCGTGTCGTGTCGGCTACTTTTTTAAAGAATTGCAAATATTGCTCTTTGGGCTCGCCTGTAATTTCTGGAAAATAATGTTTGATAGTATATTCGACAAACTGTTTGAGATTTTTTAGCTCATTGCGTGCAGCCAGCATTTCGAAACTTCCAAAACGAATAAAAGAAGGGGCAACGCGGCAAACTATAGCGCCTTTTTCGTAAGCTGGGTTTCCATTGTACAAAATATCACGCAAAACCTGATCTCCGGAAAGAATCAACGAAAGTGATCGGGTAGTAGGTACGCCCAAATGATACATGGCTTCAGCGCATAAATATTCTCGTATTGAAGAGCGTAAAACAGCCAAACCATCGGCAGTTCTTGAATAAGGAGTTTTTCCGGCACCTTTTAATTGAAGCGTAAAAAACTGATTGTTATTTTCAATCTCAGTTAAATTGATAGCACGTCCGTCGCCCAGTTGTCCGGCCCAGTTTCCGAATTGATGCCCGGCATAACACATGGCGTAAGGTTGTGTTTCAGGAAGAATTTCTTTTCCTGAAAAAACATTTAAAAATTCTTCTGATTGAATTTCATCTTTAGAAATCCCGACTAATTCTGCGACCTCTTCAGAAACGTGAATTAATTCTGGATTTGAAGGTTTTGTTGGATTTACATACGAGAAAGCTGTATTTTTAACCTGACGAGTTTCATTTGTCAAATCTGGATCTGCAGGTAATTCGGCAGTAAATCGATTATTTATTTTTAAATTTTTCATAAGAGAATTATAAATAGCCACAGATTTCGTAGATTAAAAAAAATCTTTTAATCCAGATGATCTGTGGCTTAAAAAATATTAGCCAATTAATTTATCAGCATACATTTTTTTTAGCTTGTTAACTTTTGGGTCAATTACGAACTGACAGTATCCTGCTTCCTGATTATCGTTGTAATAATTTTGATGATAATCTTCGGCTTCGTAAAATACCTCAAAAGGTTTTAACTGAGTTACAATTGGATCTGCATAAACAGGCTGAACTTCTGTAAAAACCTGCTCCGCAATTTCTTTTTGCGTTTCGTCATGATATAAAATAATAGAACGGTATTGTGTTCCGCTGTCACCGCCCTGACGGTTTAATGTTGTTGGATCATGACTGGTCATGAAAATAGTTAATAAATCATGATATGAAATTATGTCAGAGTCAAATGTAACCTGAACAACTTCTGCATGACCTGTACGTCCCGTGCATACTTCACGGTATGCCGGATTTTTTATAAAACCATCTGAATAACCAGATTTTATTGTTTCAACTCCTTTTAAACGCTGAATTACAGCTTCTACACACCAAAAACATCCACCACCAAAAGTGGCTGTTGATAAATTTCCCATAAATGTATTTGTTTAAGTTTATATGCCCTATTAATTCGATAGAGTATTATGATAATTTATCTAAAAAATATACTTTAAACTAAATTTTATTCAGTATTTAAAGTTTATAATTGATAAATTCTCAATTCTATAAAAAAGCAATATATTTGCAGTCAAACACAGGCACAACAAATGAATACCAAAAATAGTACCATCAGTCTAGAAACTTATTTTCAGGATTTTAGACAGCATATTGTTGGCATAGATCAGGAATTTATGTCACCTTTTGGCAAAAAAAACATTGTTTACACGGATTGGACTGCCAGCGGAAGGCTTTACAGACCAATTGAGGAGAAACTTTTGAACCAATTTGGACCATTTGTTGCCAATACACATACAGAAACTACTGTGTCAGGTACTGCCATGACAAAAGCATATCATCATGCCAGACATATTATTAAACGTCATACAAATGCAAATGAAGATGATGTTTTAATTACAGACGGAACCGGAATGACTGGAGTTATCAATAAATTTCAGCGTATTCTTGGTTTAAAAATTCCTGAAAATCTTAAAAATTTCACCACTGTTCCTGCAGAGAAAAAACCTATTGTTTTTATTTCTCACATGGAGCACCATTCTAATCAAACATCATGGTTAGAAACAATTGCCGATGTTGAAATTATTCCGTCATGCGAAAAAGGTTTATTTTGTTTAGATAATCTGGAATTGCTGTTGCAAAAATACAGCGACAGAACTATAAAAATTGCATCGATTACTTCTTGTTCAAATGTTACGGGTATTAAAACTCCTTTTCATGAAGCAGCAAAATTAATGCACCAATATAATGGAGTTTGCTTTGTAGATTTTGCCTGCTCAGGCCCTTATGTTGAAATCGATATGCATCCTGTAGATTCTGAAGCCTATCTGGATGCGATTTTCTTTTCGCCGCACAAATTTCTTGGCGGTCCAGGAACATCTGGTGTTTTGATTTTCAATAAAAAATTATACAATAATATGATCCCTGATTGTCCGGGTGGAGGTACAGTTAGCTGGACAAATCCCTGGGGCGAACATAAATATATTGATAATATAGAAGATCGGGAAGATGGTGGAACTCCGGGATTTCTCCAGGTTATAAAAACAGCGCTGGCAATTGAACTTAAGGAAGAAATGGGAATTGAAAACATTTTGCAGCGCGAGCACGAAATTGTTGATTTTGTTTTCAATGAATTAGATCCTGTTGAAAATATTAAAATTCTTGCCGGACAACATAAAAATCGTTTGGGTGTAATTTCATTTTTTATTGAAGATCTGCATTTTAATTTAGGTGTAAAATTATTGAATGACCGATTTGGGATTCAGACTCGCGGCGGATGCAGCTGTGCAGGAACTTACGGACATTATTTATTGCACGTGGATCAGGAAACTTCTAATAAACTGGTTAATGAAATTACGATTGGCGATTTGATAAAAAAACCGGGATGGATTAGAATGTCGATTCATCCAACCACAACTGACGAAGAAATTGCATTTGTTTGTAATAGTATTAAAGATTTAGCTAAAAACCACAAAACTTGGGCTTTAGATTATTCTTATAATAAAAACACAAATGAATTTATTCATAAAAATGCTAATTCATTTGAAGACCAACTGGTAGAGAGTTGGTTTAAATCTTAATATTTTTGATTTAACCGCAAAGTTCACCAAGAATTTTTCGCAAAGCACGCGAAGAATTTAGCTTGAAAAGCAAGTTTTTTAAGTTTCACAAAGCTTTATCTATAGAAAACCCGACAGGTTTTAAAAACCTGTCGGGTTTGTTTTTATAATTGATATTCTCAAACAACACTTAGCGTGCTTTGCGAAAAATCCTTGGTGAACTTAGCGTTAAAAACAATAAGATTTTAAGTTTATTTTGATTCCTGAAATTTCTTTAGGGATAATAATGCTTGTTCCTGAATTTTTTTATGGAAAAACCCTGTCCAGCCTAATAAATATCCGGTTGGACCAAAAGCTTGTTTTGACCATTTCCAAACATCAAAATTATCAGTATGCTTGATGATTAGTCCATCCTGAAAAACAAATTCGGCAGAAATTCGGTTTACAACGTTACGATTTGTTTTGCTGAAATTATAGGTAGCTACCCATTTTGCCGAGCCTGTAAATTCGTCGGCTTTTACATCAAAGAATTCAATCTTGATATTTCCTTTACTTCTTGACAAAAGCATTTCCCACATTTTAGAAACTTGTTCTTCTTTTAATAAACCAAAAGCCGGATCGATAAAATGTATTTTTGGATGATAACATTCAGCCATTGTTTTAAAATCAGAATTGGCAAAAGCAGTATAGAACTTTGTAATTAAAGCTTCGTTGGGAGTCATAAATTTGAAATTAGATTATAAATATAAGATTTATTTTTATAAATAATTTATTTACAAAACACTAATTTCTTTTGCAGTATCGTAACTCTTTTTTGAATTATCGTAAGCTGTTGAAAAATAATTCTTTTTGTTGTAAGTCGTAAAATAACCGGTTTGGTTTCCAAAAGTATTTGCTCCGCCGTTTATGATAAATCTTATGGCATAAATATCTGTTTTTTTAAGTTTAGCAAATTCTGCAGGAGTAAAATAATAGTACGAAGTTGTTTTTCCGTTACCAGATTCTTTTACATTTTTATCTACACACGCGATTACATCAGCATTTGCAAGGTCTACATAGAGTCCGCCCGCAATTCTGGCCTGATCGTTTGAAGTTGCTATTGAAATTTTTAAAATGCCGCCTTTATCTGTTTTTGCAATCTGAATTTCGGTTTCACCAGTATAAGCATATTTTTCGCAGATAAAAGTATAGTTCTGTGTTGCCGGAAATGGCTGAGAACCTTTTACACTCATTTTTTCCTGAGCATTTGTAAAAGTCGAAATAAACAGTAATAAAAACAGCGGCAATTTTAATTTCATATAGTTTACTTTATTGGTCGGCTAATTTTGCATCAAATTTTTCATCCCAATCCATTGACTTAATGGCAGATATTAAATTTTCTTCGTTTACAAAAACACGAAGTTCTTTGTTTGCTATTTTTTTGCTGTACAAAGCATGATAGCGGTAAATAACTTCATTTTTGGTTTTATAAACTCCATCTAATTTCAAATCTATGAAACTTCCATAATATTGTCTAAATCTTGTACAGGTTTTAGTCAATCGTTCTTCGGTTGTATTTTCTCTAACAGACTGAGTAACTTCGGTTTCATTAAAAGGTTTAAATTTTGACGTATTACAGGTTTCTAAAACTCTTTTACCTAATTCATAAGCTTTTCGCTGCTGTTCAGAATTAACATCGGTACTAGAAACTTTCTTTATTTTTAAATCTTCTGTATCTCTGCTTACAGTTTTCGATTTACATCCAATTAATAACAACAAACATATAATCAATCCCGCTTTCTTCATAATCATTTAAGTTATTTTTAATAATAAGTTTGGGTCGGGGCAGTTTTCTATATAAAAATTCAAATCATTTGTGTTGCAGACTCCGGGATAATCTCCCCATTTGTCTTCCATATTTTTTATAATCTGAAAGTGAACATGCGGTGCATAATCTCCGTTAACCTCTGAATTTCCAAGGGTTGCAATTTGTTCTCCTTTTTTAAAAACTGCTCCTACACTAAGGTTCTCTATACTTTCTAACGATAAATGTCCGTATAAAGTATAAAATTTTTCATTTTCGGCTTCATGTTCTAATATTATAGTAGGACCATAATCTCCAAGACCTTCATTATTTTGAAAACTGTGAACTTTTCCATCCAAAGGTGCTAAAACAGCAGTTCCGGCTTTTGCCCATAAATCCAGACCAATATGGATATTCCTTTCGGGAACAGAATCGTTTTTAAAAATTGTACTCCTTTTATATAAGTTACGCCCTTCTATATAACCGCCATAAGCAACTTCTGCATTGTTATTTGCTAAATAGCCAAAAATAAAACGCTCAAATTCATCAGATGTTTCGGGTTTACTTTCAACTAATTCTGCATTGGTAATAGATAAATCTAAAGGAAGGTATTTTGAAAAATCAATTGAGGAATCGATAATTTTAGTAGGTGGTAAGGCTTTTAATATTGATATAAGGGATTTCATAAATTACAGTTTAGGCTACTTTTTCGATTATTATTAATTCATTATGAACTTCAATACGCGGAAGCATTTTTGAAGTAAATAATTTTGGATTTATTTCGGTTATATATTTTCTGTTTCGAACATTATGTGCTTCATCAAGAATCATGGTATTAAATAAAATGAAGCCATGCTCTTTTAAAAGGTAACAAACTCGTTCGCTAAAAAACTTTTCAAATAAAAAGTTTGGCATATTGGTATCTTCAAAAATATCAATAATTATTAAATCATAGCAATCTTTTGTTTTTAAAACAAATTCAAAAGCATCATCAATAACGATATCAAGTTGTTTTATTTTATTGAGGTTAAAATATTGATTGGCAATTTGAATCATATCCGGATCAATTTCTACTCCGGTAATTTTACCTTTATAATCAATTTCGTCAACTAAGGTTTTGATGACACTTCCGCCGGCAACTCCAAGAACCAGAATATGATTCATTTCTAAAACTTTATCATAGCCAATATTTCGAAGACCATACCTTAATATACGCTGTAAGCTTCCGTATGAGTAATTTGTGTTTTCAGAATCTAAGACCAGCTCTCCATTTGCCCAGGTAACTTCGATGACTTTGCTTCGGGCCGATTTTTTTTTGAAGATTTTAATTGGGTAAAGATAACTGAACAATTTTTGAATCATTTTTGTAGTGCTTTTACTCAAAAATACCATTTTAAATCTTTTATTTTGCAAGAAATATCAAATTTTAATGAAGAAAATATTATACAAATTCATCTTTTTTAAGCTAATGGGCTGGAAAATAGTGGGAATAGAGAACGCTGAAGTGAAAAAATGTATATTAATGGTAATGCCTCATACGAGCAATCATGATTTTTATATTGGATTGTTGACACGCGGAATTTCTGGCTTGCAAATGAATTGGGTTGGAAAAAAGGAATTGTTTAGATTTCCGTTTGGTTATTATTTCAGAAATGTAGGCGGCGAACCAATAGATCGTTCCAGCAGGTTAAATAAAGTAGATTCTATCGCAGCCATTTTTGATCGTAAAGAAGTTTTTCGTTTGGCAGTTGCTCCAGAAGGAACGCGAAAAGAGGTAAAAGAAATTAAAACCGGTTTTTATTATATCGCGCTTAAAGCAAATGTGCCAATTGTTCCAGTAGCTTTTGACTGGGGTAAAAAAGAAGTTAATTTAGGTAAGCCATTTTATCCAACAGGAAATTATGAGGCTGACTGGGAAATTTTAAAACAACATTATAAAGGTGTTTTGGGAAAAATTCCTGAAAACGGAATTCAAGTCTAAATTTTCGATATTTTTTTCGATTCGTGAGAATCGCTTAAATGAAAAATATTTTTAAAAATTTTCAAATACGCGAAATTTTTGAGCTATGGTACATACGCTTTAAAAGTTCCGTTTTTATAGAAAATTACAATTTTTTCAATTTCGTCTTCTTCAGAACCAAAATTGGAGCTTTTTGTTTCTTTTAAATTTTTTATTGTTTTTTCTGCATGATCGTTTAATTGAGAAAATAAATTATCACCAGAATAATTTTCTTTTGATAGAATAGGAGAGTCAGAAATTTTAAAATCAGAAATCTTTTCGTTTTCTAATTTTGGAAAATTGCCTTTGCCAATTAAAATCCAGTATAAATCGACTTCTGGAAAAACATCTAGAATTTTCATTACAAAATCAAGACTTGGTTTGTTTCTGCCAGAGAGAAGGTGCGACATACTCGAACGCTGTACTCCAATTTTGTCTGCAAACGAAGAAGCATTTAGTCCATAATAATCGAGTATTATTTCTAATCTTTTTACAAAATCATCTATGTTTACCATTGTAAATTTTAATTCAAATTAGACATGTTTACAAATGTAACTAAAAAGATTCGATAAACCAATTCTAGTTTAATAATTACACTATTTATCACATAATATACCCAATTATAACTTTATATAATATATTTTAATTTATTGAAAACAAGCATTTTACTCATTTATATATAAAGTAATTACATATGTTAATTTAATTTGTAAAATATGGCCTTAAACTATACAAATTACTGTTTACAAATATCAATTAGAAGTTATTTTAAAAGTTTACAATTGTAAAAATAAAGATGTTTACTTTTGTAAACTAATCAAAACGCAATGAATTTAGAAGAATTATTTAACCAAAACAAAGAGCAGTCAATTGAAGGCCGTTATCTCAATTTAGATCATATCCAACCTTTATTAGATAAGTTAAATACTAATAATCAGGTTAAGATTATTGGAAAATCTGTTTTAGGAGAACCTATATATAGTTACGAAATTGGTACGGGAAAAACACGCATTTATTTATGGTCGCAAATGCACGGAAACGAAAGCACCACTACAAAAGCACTTTTTGATTTCATAAACGTCTTAAACAGCAAATCTGATTTTGCACAGGAAATGCTTTCTGCGTTTACCTTTTATATGATTCCGATTTTAAATCCGGATGGAGCAAGACTATATACGCGCGAAAATGCCAATAAAATTGACTTAAATCGTGACTCTCAAAACCTTACTCAACCAGAAAGTAATGTTTTAAGAGCCGTTTTTGAGGATTTTAAACCTCATTTTTGTTTTAATCTTCACGATCAACGTACAATTTTTGGCGCAGGAGATACAGGAAAGCCTGCAACGGTTTCTTTTCTGGCTCCATCTTATAATGAAGAAAGAGAAGTGAATGAAAACAGACAAAAAGCAATTAATTTGATTACAGGAATTAATGATGTTTTACAGAAATATATTCCCGGACAAGTTGGGCGATTTGATGATTCATTTAATATAAACTGTATAGGAGATACTTTTCAGTTTTTAGGAGTTCCTACTATTTTGTTTGAAGCCGGACATTTTCCAAATGATTACGATAGAGAAGTTACCCGAAAATACATATTTTTCTCACTAATTTCGGCGTTTAAACTCATAAACGAAAACGATTTAGTTGTCAATAGAAATTCTGATTATTTGAATATTTCACAAAATAAAGTGGTTTTTTATGATTTTATGTATAAAAATATCAAAATAAATTATGATGGTATCGAAATTATTACGAATTTTGTCGCACAATACAAAGAAGAATTGATTGAAAATAAGATTCATTTTAATGCTTATATAGTAGAAGCTGGCGAATTGGAAAATTATTTTGGTCATTACGAATATGACGGAAAAGAAGCTGTTTATTCTGATGATTATTCTAATATTCCGAAAATGAACCAAAAAGCAAATTTTTATTTAAATAAAAACATTAAATTTGTTAACGGGTTGATAAAAAGTTAATTTTTATGTGAATTTGTTATTTTTTATATATATTTTTATACTTTGTAATAGCAATTAGTAATATTAATTAAAGAATTATGAGTAAATTTCGTTTAGATGAAGTAGATCACCAGATTTTAGATATGTTAATAGACAATACGAGAGTACCGTTTACTGACATTGCAAAAAAACTATTGATTTCTGCTGGTACAGTACACGTTAGAGTAAAAAAGATGGAGGATGCCGGTATCATCATGGGGTCTTCATTAGCCTTGGATTACGATAAATTAGGTTATTCATTTATTGCTTATGTTGGGGTGTTTCTTAATAATACATCTCAAACTAAATTTGTACTAGAGCGTATCAATCAAATTCCATTCGTAACAGTAGCTTCTGTAACGACAGGAAAATTTAATATCTTTTGCAAAATCAGAGCAAAAGATACAAAACATGCAAAAGAAGTTATTTTCATGATTGATGATATCGATGGTGTTTACAGAACTGAAACAATGATTTCATTAGAAGAAAGTATTAACGATAAGAAGCGTTTGATGCATACTATTTTCAAAAATATGTAATAACTCTTCTTGAATGCTATATTAAAATATACCTCAAGTTTATTCTTGGGGTTTTTTTATGACCAATTAACCAACCAACTATAAAGAATTTATGTACACGTTGCCAAAAATAGAACGTTTTAACAAAGACGTTCTCTCTAAATACCACATTTACAATAGTGTTTTCATAACATTACCATTTGATTCTATAGATAATACGGGAGTTTTACTGCCATTATTTACAGAAACATGCGAAACGGGATTTAAAAAACAGGAAACTCCAAAAGAAATTTTTGATTTCTTTTCGAATAAGTTTCTAAACAATGCTTCAGAAACTGAGAAAATCGATCTTATGTTTCGATTTATTCAATATATAGAACGTCAAATTGTATTATTTGATGCGATTGAAGATGCTGCTTTTCCGGAAGTTAACAATATGGAAGGACGTGGATCTTTAAGAGATATTAAAGAAAAATCAGATGCAAAGGAAAAAGATGATGAACTTGTTCATTTTCTCGAAAATTTTAATGTTCGTACGGTTTTAACTGCGCATCCAACACAGTTTTATCCTGGTCCGGTTTTAGGAATTATAAACGATTTGACTGAAGCAATTCGTCAAAACGATTTGTTACAAATCAAGCAATTACTGGCTCAGTTAGGGAAAACGCCTTTTATTCAGCATGAAAAACCAAATCCTTATGATGAAGCAGTAAGCTTGATCTGGTATCTTGAAAATGTATTTTATGCTACTGCCGGAGAAATTGTGCATTACCTTCAAAAAAATCTTCATGAAGGAAATCCAATAAAGAATCAATTAATAAAATTAGGTTTCTGGCCGGGAGGTGACCGTGATGGAAATCCATTTGTTACTACAGAAATTACGCTTAAAGTTGCAGATCGTTTAAGAACTTCGATTTTAAAGTGTTATTATGTTGAAATGAGAAATTTAAAAAGAAAGCTAACTTTCTCAGGTGTAGATACTTTGGTAGCTGATCTTGAACATAAACTTTACCGTTCTGTTTTTTATTCTAAAGGTGAAATTTTCATCACTTTGGAGGAATTATTAGAGCAGTTAAACAAAATCAGAACTATAATTATAGAAAAACATCAGTCTTTATATCTTGACGATTTAGAAGCTCTTTTAGTAAAAATAAATCTATTCGGATTCCATTTTGCAACTTTAGATATTCGTCAAAACAGCAAGATTCATAATGCGGTATTTAAAGATGTAGTGAATTATTATTTGAATTCCGGTTCTGATATTTTTCCTAAAAATTATTATGAATTGACAGAAGATCAAAAAATCGATGTTTTATCAAAAATTAAAGGAGATTTAAATCCTGCCGATTTTGAAAACGAAATTACAAGATCGACTTTAGAATCTGTTCAGGCTATTAAAACGATTCAGAAAAATAATGGTGAAGAAGGAGCTAATCGTTATATTATAAGTAATAACGAAAGCGCATTAAATGTAATGGAAACTTTTGCCATGATTCGTTTGAATAATTGGGAAAATCCAACAGTAGATATTATTCCGCTTTTTGAATCTGTTGACGATTTACAAAATGCGCATCAAATTATGGAGCAGTTGTATACAAACCCAGAATATTCTAAGCATTTAAAGTCCAGAGGAAATGAGCAGACTATCATGCTTGGTTTCTCTGACGGAACAAAAGATGGCGGATATTTAATGGCAAACTGGAGTATTTATCAGGCTAAAGTTTCGTTGACTGAAATCTCAAGAAAATACGGAATTAAAGCTATTTTCTTTGATGGACGCGGCGGACCACCTGCACGTGGTGGTGGAAAAACGCATAAATTCTATGCCTCTTTAGGACCAAAAATTGAAAATCAGGAAATACAGATAACTGTTCAGGGCCAAACAATTAGTTCTAATTTCGGAACTTTGGATTCTTGCCGTTATAATATTGAAAACTTATTAAGTGCCGGAATTACTAATCAGGTTTTTGGTAAAGAAAAAAACGAATTAACTGAAGAAGAAACTCAAATTTTGACACAACTGGCAAATCTGGGTTACGATAAATATTTAAGCTTTAAAAATCATCCAAAGTTTATTCCATATTTGGAAAAAATGAGTACACTGAAATATTACTCTAAAACAAATATTGGAAGTCGTCCTTCAAAAAGAAGCAAATCTGAATCATTAGATTTTGCAGATTTAAGAGCAATTCCGTTTGTAGGTTCGTGGAGCCAGTTAAAGCAAAACGTACCGGGATTTTTTGGAGTAGGAACTGCTTTAAAACATTTTGAAGAAAGCGGACAGTGGGACAGAGTACAGGATCTATATCACAACTCGTTATTTTTCAAAACATTGTTGGAGAACAGTATGATGTCATTGGCAAAATCATTTTTACCATTAACAGCATACATGAGAAAAGATCCTGAGTTTGGTGAATTCTGGCAGATTATCTACGATGAATTCTCTGAAACAAAACGTCTTTTATTAAAAATTGCCGGACACAAAACTCTGATGGAAAATTACCCTGATGGTATAGCTTCTATTCAAATAAGAGAACGAATCGTATTGCCATTGTTAACAATTCAGCAATATGCATTATTAAAAATCAATGAATTAAACAAAGAAAATTCTCCTAACGAAGATCTTATCAAAGTATATGAAAAAATTGTAACAAGATCTCTTTTTGGAAACACAAATGCAAGTAGAAATTCAGCATAATTTTATTTGTAAACTTTAAAATTGTAAAAAATGATTGCAAGTCAGTTATTAGAAAACGAATATTCAGGTCATTTCGGTACTTATATTAAAGAAGCCGGAGATGGACAATTAATTGAAGAATTAGAAATTTCTCTTCATGCATTTATTCGATTTGTTCAGGATATTCCAATGGATAAATTCGATTATCGTTATGCAGAAGGGAAGTGGACAATTAAAGATATTATTCAGCATGTTATTGATACTGAAAGAATATTTGCTTATCGTGCTTTGAGATTTTCAAGAAATGATCAAACTCCTCTGCCAAATTTCGAAGAAGAGGATTATGCAAAAAATACCGATGCAGGAAGTAGAAGTATTCAGGATTTATTAACTGAGTTTTCTGCCGTAAGACATTCAACTTTATTATTTTATAAAAGCTTATCTGAAGAACAGCTCAAACGAATTGGAACTGCTTCGGGCAATCAAATTTCTGTTCGCGCTTTAGGTTTTGTTATGATTGGGCATCAAAAGCATCATCAAAAAGTTTTTCAGGAAAGATATTTGTAAAATTGAAAATGAAAACAAAAATCCTGTGAATTCTTTCACAGGATTTTTTTGTTTCGATATGATTTTATTTGTTGGTTACTAATTTTCGTTCTAGGTAAGCTAATCCAAATCTAATTTTATCATAAGACATCTTTTCTTCGAAGTAATCAAAATAAGGTTTTAAAGCATTTGGATATTCTAGTTCTTTTTGTGCTTTTTCAATTTCAATTATTTCTGAATCACTCACAAATTGACTTAAATCCAAATCATGTCCATCGACATATAATTTTGCCAAATGAGAAATTATAGTAGTTTCACTTAAACTTCTTCTTTCTGCAATTTCCTTTATAGAAATTCCGGCTTCAAATAATTCAAGCGTTTTTTTATACGTATTATCTTTTTTCTCTTTTTTGACAACTGATTTATTTCTTTCAAATTCTATAATGGTATTAATAAAATCTGAACCGTATTTTTCAAGTTTTGCTTTTCCAACACCTTCTACAGCAAGAAATTCTTCATCACTCATTGGTCTTAAAATTTCCATTTGCCTTAAGGCTGCATCACTAAAAATCACATAGGCCGGAACTTCTTCTTCCTTAGCAATTTCGTAACGTAATTTCCTTAGAGTTTCAAACAGAGAATTTTTGGTAGTTTTTGCTTTTTCCTGTTTTACTTCATTTTTATCAATTGTTTTTTTGACTACTGTTGTTAATTTTACTTTTTCACCTTCAAATAAAACTTTTTTGGCAAAAGGCGTGAGCAAAATTTTATTATGCTGATGAAATGCAATTTCGCAATATCCCAAATTAATTAGCTGAATTAAATATTGGTTCCAGTCGTACCACGAAATGTCAGCGCCAATTCCATACGTTTTTAGCTCCTGATAATTTTTTTCGTAGATATATGCGTTTCTCGAACCTCTTAGAAAATCAACAATAACAGCCAAAGGTTCGGATTGTTGTAATCTTGTAATTGCCGAAAGCGCTTTTTGAGCCAGAATCGTCCCATCAAAAAATGTTGGCGGATTTTTACAAATATCACAGTTTCCACAATTTTCAGTAACCAATTCACCAAAATAAGAAAGAAGAATTTTTCTCCTGCAGCTTACTGCATCGGCGTATTGTTTCATTCTTTCTAATTTTGCCAGCTGTACATCTGAATTCAAACCTTCAGAAGCAAATTTCTGAAGTTGTATTACATCAGCGTAGCTTTCAAACAAAACAGTTTCTGCCGGCAGTCCGTCGCGCCCGGCACGTCCGATTTCCTGATAATAGCCTTCAATATTTTTAGGTAAATTGTAGTGTATAACCCAGCGAACATTCGATTTGTCAATTCCCATTCCAAATGCTATGGTTGCACATACAACCTGACAATCATCGTTAATGAACTCATCTTGCGTTTTTGCACGGGTTATGTTGTCTAAACCCGCATGGTAAGCCTTTGCAGAAATTCCATTTTTAATTAATTTTTCAGCAAGTTCTTCGGTAGTTTTGCGGCTTAAACAATAAATTATACCAGATTCATTGGGTTTATTTTCTATAAAATCTATAATTTGTTTGACACGATCTAATGCCGGACGGACTTCAAGACTTAAATTTTTTCTATCAAAAGAAGCTACAAAAGTTTTAGGATTTTTTAAATTGAGCTGTTTTGCTATATCTACACGAGTAGCTTTATCAGCCGTTGCTGTCAAAGCAAGAACAGGAGTAGAGGGAAAGCGGTTTTTTAAATATCCTAAATTTGTATATGCAGGTCTAAAGTCATGTCCCCAAGACGAAATACAATGTGCTTCGTCAATTGTAATTAAACTGATTGTCAGTTCATTAAAAATATTATCTAAATATGATAAACTTTCGGGAGCAATATAAACGAGTTTAAAATTATTCGATTTTAAATTATCTATATAAAATTGCTGTTCTTCTGATGATTGACTGCTGTTTATATAACAAGCTGAAATTCCGTTTGTTTTTAAACTATCAACCTGATCTTTCATCAGAGCTATCAAAGGCGAAATAACTATCGTAATTCCTGGCAGTACTAATGCAGGTAATTGAAAACATATCGATTTTCCTCCTCCTGTAGGCATAATTGCGAATGTGTCCTGTCCTGATAAAACTGTTTTTATAATTGTTTCCTGATTGGGCCTGAATTTTTCAAATCCGAAATTTTCTTTCAGTTTGGCGTGTAGTAATTCTGATGTCATATTGGCGGATATTTATTGCTTTAAAAATTATGCTTTAAAATAATAAATATAGTATTTTTCTTATTATTTAATTTGAAGATGGTAATAAAAAAGGAACTCAGTTTAGAGTTCCTTATGCTTTATTTTTTTTTAAGAAAATGATTAATCTTCGTCGTCTTCATCATCATCATCGTCAGCGATATCTCTGTCATCGTCATCATCCTCATCATCGTCATCACCTCCATCATTATCTGGTTTATCCTGATTGTCGTCATCGTCATCATCGTCTGCTGCTTCATCATCAAGATCAAGACCTTTTACTGGTTCGATTGTATCAACATCAAGATCTATATCGTCATCATCTTCATAATTTTCGATTCTGTCAGCAAGTTTAGTACTAATTTTTACTAAATAAATAGTGTCTTCTGTACGAACTTCAACAGCTTCTACTAATTCGTTTTTAGCGTTTCTAAAACGGATAACATCCGAATCATCATAACCATCAGGAAATTTTTCAACCAAAAGGTTTAAAATTTCATTTGTCAGTTTGGCGTAGTCTACTATAACTCTTTTCATAAAAATATCCTATAAATCTAATAAATATGCAAAAATTAATGGAGCAACAATTGTGGCATCCGACTCAATAATGAATTTTGGAGTTTTGATATCCAATTTACCCCAAGTGATTTTCTCATTAGGAACAGCTCCAGAGTAAGAACCGTAACTTGTTGTAGAATCTGAAATTTGGCAGAAATAGCTCCAGAACGGAACATCATGCATTTCCATATCCTGATAAAGCATTGGCACAACACAAATAGGGAAGTCCCCTGCGATACCACCGCCAATTTGAAAAAATCCAATACCGTTTTGGCTGTTTTTTGTGTACCAGTCGGCAAGGAAAGTCATGTATTCAATACCAGATTTCATTGTTGATGCTTTCAATTCACCTTTAATAACATAAGATGCAAAAATGTTACCCATTGTACTATCTTCCCATCCAGGAACAATAATTGGTAAATTTTTCTCAGCAGCAGCATACATCCAGCTGTCTTTTAAATCAATTTCATAATATTCTTCTAAAACGCCTGATAATAACATTTTATACATGAATTCATGTGGAAAATAACGTTCTCCCTTATCATCAGCATCTTTCCAGATTTTATAGATATGTTTTTGTAAACGTCTAAAAGCTTCGTGTTCTGGAATACAAGTATCTGTAACACGATTTAGTCCTCTTTCAAGTAAAGCCCATTCGTCTTCTGGTGTCAAATCACGATAGTTAGGAACTCTTTCGTAGTGAGAGTGTGCTACTAAATTCATGATGTCTTCTTCTAGATTGGCTCCAGTACATGAAATAATTTGTACTTTATCTTGTCTAATTACTTCAGCAAAAATTTTACCTATTTCAGCTGTACTCATAGCTCCAGCCATACTTACTAACATTTTAGCACCATTTGCTAATTGTTGTTCATATTCTTTAGCAGCATCAACAAGAGAAGCAGAATTAAAGTGTAAATAATGTTTTTGAATAAACTGACTGATTGGTCCTTTCATTTGTTTTTTGTTTTTTTGTTTTTTTTGAATTAAAAGTTTTTAACCTTTTGTTTATATGCAAATTAATAATTTTATAATTATCAACCTTAATTAATTTACAGTTTTTTTTTACAATTTTTTCTTGTATCCTAAAATCTTTAATACATCCTCAGAAGTCTGCTGTTCAGAGAAAACCTCTGTTGCCAGTATTCCATTTTCATCACGATCTATTAAAATATGTTTTGGCTGTGGAATTAAACAGTGGTGTAAACCTCCATATCCTCCAATAGTTTCCTGATATGCTCCTGTATTAAAGAAACCAATATACAGTGGTTTTTCTTTATTATATTTAGGCAGATAAATAGCATTCATATTTTGTTCGGAGTTGTAATAATCATCACTATCACAAGTTAATCCTCCTAACAGAACTCGTTCATAAGTATCATTCCAGCGATTTATGGCTAGCATAATAAAACGTTTGTTTATTGCCCATGTATCTGGCAGAGTTGTAATGAAAGATGAGTCGATCATATTCCATTTTTCTCTGTCGTTTTGCTGTTTTTGATACAAAATCTGATAAATTGCACCACCACTTTCACCTACAGTAAACGAACCAAATTCTGTAAAAATGTTTGGCACGTCAACTTCAGCTTCATCACAGGCAATTTTAATCTGATTGATAATTTCATCAATCATGTATTGATAATCATATTCGAATGCAAGCGAATTTTTAATCGGGAAACCGCCGCCAATGTTCAAACCATCAAGGGTAGGGCATTCTCTTTTAAGTGCGATGTATACTTTTATACATTTTACAAGCTCATTCCAATAGTATGACGTATCGTTAATTCCGGTATTGATAAAAAAGTGAAGCATTTTAAGCTCTAGTTTATCATTTTCCTGAATTTGTTTTTTATAAAAAGAAACGATGTTTTTATACCCAATTCCTAATCTTGAAGTATAAAACTCGAATTTAGGTTCTTCTTCTGCTGCAATACGAATACCAATTTTGAATTTACCTTTAATTTCTCCCTGAAGTAAATCAAGTTCTTCGTAGTTATCAATAATAGGAATAGTGTTTTTGTGCCCATTGTTGATTAACCTTGCAATGTTTGTAATATATTCGTCTCTTTTAAAACCATTACATATTACGTAAGTACTTTTGTTAATTTTACCGTTTTCTAGTAAATTTTCAACAATATTGATATCAAAAGCAGATGATGTTTCGATATGAATGTTATTTTTAAAAGCTTCATTCATAATGTATTCAAAATGAGAGCTTTTTGTGCAATAACAATAATAATACTTGGCTTCGTATTTGTTTTTTTCCATTGCTTTTCTGAACCAGGCCTTAGCCTTATTAATGTTTTCAGAAATTTGAGGCAGGTAAGTAAACTTTAATGGTGTACCATATTGTTCTACAAGTTTCATTAAATCGATATTATGAAACTGAAGGTTGTCTTTATTTAGTTTAAATTCTTCCTGTGGAAAGTAATATGTTTGATTAATTAGATCAGAATATTTTGTATTCATTTATATTTCAATATTTTAAGTTGTTATTAAATTTAGTGATTTTATGCTAAATTTAAAATTCAAACTCTAATATTGGCGAATATAATTGGCAGTTTTTCGTGTTCTGCTTTTGAGCATTGGAAAACATCAAAACAAAATGGACTTTTGCTATTATAAAAACGATTCAACATTCTTAATAAAGAACTGTTGAGACGGTTTCTGTAAGAGCTGAATTGTCTTTGTTTACTGTTTGTTTTCATCGTGGCAAATGTAAAAAATAATATATACCAAAAGCAATGCTTTTGATTAAAAAATATTTAAGATTTATAATCTTGAAACGCTTCCAGAATCAATTTATTTTCAACAGATTGGTTAATTTTTATTTTTCCGATTCCTTCAATCAAAGCAAATTGAATTAAACCGTATTCATTTTTTTTGTCATGAATAAGCAATTCCAAAATAGGATTTATGTCATTTTCCTCAAAATTTACATGATCGTAAATAGATTGAATTGCTGTTTTGATTTCGATATATTCTTCTTTGGAAATTAAATTTTTATGAAGTGAAATATAACTTTCCAGAATCATTCCAACAGCAATTGCCTCACCGTGTAATAATGTCTGTTTATCTTCGCTTTCCAGAAAATAACTTTCAATTGCATGACCTAAAGTATGTCCGAAATTAAGTGCTTTACGAATACTTTTTTCTGTTGGATCCTGCATTACTATTTCATTCTTAATCTCAACCGAACGATAAATTAATTCATCAAGACAATTATAATCTATAGATGAAATATCAAGGAATTCTCTCCAGTATGCTGCATCGTATATTAAGCCATGCTTTAACATCTCTGCCAGTCCTGATCGCATTTCGCTTTGTGATAAAGTTTCAAGATATTGAGTATCAATTAAAACCATTTGCGGCACATTAATTACACCTATCTGATTTTTCAGATTTCCTAAATCAACACCGGTTTTTCCTCCAACAGAAGCATCGACCATTGATAATAAGGTTGTTGGAATATTGATAAAGTCAACGCCTCTTTTAAAAGTCGAAGCTACAAATCCACCAAGATCAGTAACAACACCTCCTCCAAGGTTAATAATAAGCGATTTTCTATCGGCACCAAGTTCTGTTAACACATGCCAGATTTGTATACAGGTATCAATGTTTTTATTTTCTTCTCCAGCTTCAAATTCAATAATTTCAATGTTTAAATCCGTTTCAATTATTGGTAAAAGTTTTGGAAGACAATATTCATTAGTCTGAGTATCAACAATTATAAAAATATTAGAATATTTATTTTCTTTTAAATGTTTATTTAAAGCTTCGTAGGCATTCTGGTTAAAATGTACGAAATAATTGTTTGCTTGAATAGATTGCATAATTCTTCGGTTAATTGAAACCGCAAAATAAGGCATTTTTAAGTAAAATATATTCAAATTTTAGCCCTAATTTGTTTAAAAACGAATCATTCTAAATTAATCTTTTTTGATTTTAAATTCAATTTTTTAAAACGACGTAAAATTTTACTCTTTAAAAATAATTATAGCAACAATCACGTTGATAATTTCAAAAAAAATCACACAATTTCGTAAATAATATTCAAAACAGTCTCTATCTTTGCACAAAAACTAAACTTAATGGAAAAAATATTCGATAATACTCAAGTTGCATTTTCGCTAAAGAGCGATACTGAACTTGACAGAGCTTACTTTCTTTTTAAAATGATTGATAGTGAGCCTTTAGTACGTATTGGAACTGCTGTTACCAATTTTGCAATTAAAGCGCATCTTCCGGTTGAAGGTTTGATTCGTGCCACAGTTTTTGATCATTTTTGTGGTGGAGTAAACGAAAATGACTGTTTAACTGTAGTAGATAAAATGTTTACCAAAGGTGTTTCATCTGTTTTGGATTATTCTGTAGAAGGAAAAGAAGAAGAAGAGCAGTTTGATGCAGCTTTAGAAATGACATTAAAGACTATTGAATTTGCAAAAGAACGTTTAGCAATTCCGTTTGCGGTATTTAAACCAACTGGTTTAGGGCGTTTTGAATTGTATGAAAAATTAGGAGAAAAACAGACGTTGACTCCATCTGAACAAGAAGAATGGAATAGAGTAGTAGCTCGTTTTGATCAGGTTTGCAGTGAAGCTTATAAAAAAGATGTTGCATTATTGATTGATGGTGAAGAAAGCTGGATGCAGGATGCTGCTGATGACTTAGTTACTGACATGATGCGTAAATACAATAAAGAAAAAGCAATTATCTTCAATACATTACAAATGTACCGCTGGGATCGTTTGGATTATCTTAAAAATCTTCACGAAATCGCTAAAAAAGAAGGTTTCTTTATTGGAATGAAATTGGTTCGTGGTGCTTACATGGAAAAAGAAAACAAACGTGCAGAAGAAAAAGGATATGTTTCTCCAATTTGTGTTTCTAAACAGGCAACCGATGAAAATTATGACGCAGCCGTTCATTATATGTTAGAACATTTAGAAACGATGGCCATTTTTGCGGGAACTCATAACGAATTAAGTTCTTATAAATTAATGGAAATGATGGCTCAAAAAGGAATTGCAAAAAATGATAAAAGAATTTGGTTTGGGCAATTATACGGTATGAGCGATAACATTAGCTATAACCTGGCAGAAAATGGTTATAATGTTGCAAAATATCTTCCTTTTGGACCTGTTAAAGATGTTATGCCGTACCTGATTCGTCGTGCTGAAGAAAATACTTCAGTTGCCGGACAAACAAGCCGTGAACTATCAATGATTAAAGCTGAACGTAAACGTAGAAAAGGGAAATAATTTTTCAGTTTTCTGTCTCAGTTTACAGATATATATAAAGCTTCAATTAAAAATTGGAGCTTTTTTTTGTTTATTATAAACGGGACTGAAGTCCAGCCCTACAATATGTATCGAGCCTCTGGCTCTTTTTCGTTCCGAAGGAACAAATTATATTGTAGAGCTGGACTTCAGTCCAGTTTAAATAGATTTTGATTTACCAAAAAAGCCCATTTGCAAAGCAATGGACTTTTTTATTGGAATTTGGAATTTATAAAATTGAGATTTATTTAAGAATTACTAAACTGCAGGTTGCTTAAGTTTTTATAAATTCCGTTCTCTAAGTTTATCAATTCCTGATGTGTTCCCTCTTCTGAAATTTTTCCGTTATCCAGAACTAAAATTTTATCTGCATTTCTAATCGTAGAAAGGCGGTGAGCAATAATTATGCTTGTTCTTCCTTCCATTAAAACTTCCAGAGCTTCCTGAACCAGTTTTTCGCTTTCACTGTCTAAAGACGAAGTAGCTTCGTCTAATATCAATATACTTGGATTTTTAAGCAGCGCTCTTGCAATGGCAATACGCTGACGCTGTCCGCCAGATAATTTCACACCACGTTCTCCAACCAAAGTTTCGAATTTTTCAGGAAAACCATCTACAAAATTAAAGGCATTTGCTTGTTTTGCTGCTTGTATAATTTCTTCATCAGTTGCATCTGGCTTTCCGTAAGCAATGTTTTCTCTAATTGTTCCTCCAAAAAGAATAACATCCTGAGGAACAATACTCATATTCCCGCGAAGATCTTCTAAATCATAGTCGTAAATATTTTTTCCATCAACTGTAATTTCTCCCGAAGTAATATCGTAAAAACGTAACAGAAGTGACGAAATAGTAGATTTTCCAGCACCACTCGGACCTACAATCGCTATTTTTTGACCAAATTCTGCCGAGAAGTTCACATCTTTTAAAACTTCAATTTCCTGACGGGTAGGGTAACTAAAAGCAACATTATTAAATGTTACATTTCCTTTTATTTTCTCGTGGATTTTATTTGAATCTGAATTGATTTTCTCCGGACTTTCGTCAAGTAATTCAAAAACTCTTTCAGTTGCTCCAATAGCTTTTTGAATTTGCGCATATAATTCGGCAATTCCTCCAAAAGAAGCACCAACAAAAGTTGAATACAACACAAACGAAATTAACTGCCCAACGCTCATTTCACCGGCAATACTCAAACGAACACCAAACCAAACCACAGCTACAATGGCTCCAAATAAACAAAATATAATAAATGAAGCAAAATAACCACGGTATTGACCGCCTTTAATTGCCAGTTTTACAACCTCATTAATTTTTCCTTTGTAGCGTGCAATCTCATACCATTCGTTTGCAAAAGCTTTTACAATACTAATTCCCTGCATGGTTTCTTCTACAATAACCTGGCTTTCGGCAACCTGATCTTGTACTTTTTTTGAATATTTTCTAATAAATCTTCCAAAAACTACTGCAGCAACAGCAACCAAAGGAACTACTGAAAGCATTAACAAAGTTAATTTAAAACTTTCTGTAGCCAATAAAATTACGCCTCCAACAATTAGTATAAACTGACGTAAAAATTCAGCAATTGTAGTAGTTAATGTATCCTGAATCTGCGTAATGTCTGCGCTAATACGGCTGTTTAATTCTCCAACTCTTTTTTGGGAAAAGAATGTCATTGGCAATTTTACTAAATTTGTGTACAAAGCTAAACGAAGATTAGCTAAGGTGTTTTCGGTAAAATTTACGAATAATGATAACCTGAAAAATGAAAAGAAAGATTGCAAAAACAAAATTGCAATTAATCCCAAAGCAATCGTATTTGCTTCGCTAAAATCCTTGTTTTTTACACAGTCTACCAGCATTCCCATTAATTTCGGAAAGGCAAGGGCAGTAGCACCTGTTAAAAGCAGAAAAATTAATCCAATAAAAAATTTCCATTTGTGATTTCCTGCGTATGTAAATATTGTTTTTGCCTTATTTAATGAAGTAGCAGTTATTTTTGATTTTGGTAAATCGTTTTCTTTATATCTAGCCATTAGAATATACTGTTTTTAGGTATGCAAATGTATAACTATAGCAAATGAATACAAAGGAATATTAAGAATTACACACTCAGATTTTATTTTTTAACTAAATTATAAGAAAACAATAAAAAATATTTATTTTTTAAAAAGCTGAAAAATAGGTTGCTAAATAAAAGCCCGAAAAAAATATTTGATTTTTTTTAAAATATACTTGCAATTCCAAATTCTAGCTGTATATTTGCACTCGCAATCACGAAATGATAGCAAAAAAATAGGGCGATTAGCTCAGCTGGTTCAGAGCACCTCGTTTACACCGAGGGGGTCGGGGGTTCGAACCCCTCATCGCCCACAAATCCAAAAACTCCAAAGTCACTTGATTTTGGAGTTTTTTTGTTTTTAAACATTTATGAATTACATTGTTTACATTCTATTCAGCGAAAGCAAAAACAAATTCTACATCGGGTTTACTTCTAACTTAGAAGAGAGATTAATTCGTCATAATCAAAAAAGTAAAGGTTTTACAGGAAATGTCAGTGACTGGAAAGTTGTATATACCGAGAAATACGAGACAAAGGAACTTGCACATCAAAGAGAACTGCAAATAAAATCTTGGAAAAGCCGGATTAAAATACAAGAATTAATCAAAAGCAAAAGTTAGGCTCAGTTGGTTCAGAGCATTCCGATTCCATCGGAAGTGGTCGGGGGTTCGAACCCCTCATCGCCCACAAAAATCCAAAAACTCCAAAGTCAATTGATTTTGGAGTTTTTTGTTTTTAAACATTTATGAATTACATTGTTTACATTCTATTCAGCGAAAGCAAAAACAAATTCTACATCGGGTTTACTTCTAACTTAGAAGAGAGATTAATTCGTCATAATCAAAAAAGTAAAGGTTTTACAGGAAATGTCAGTGATTGGAAAGTTGTATATACCGAGAAATATGAGACAAAGGAACTTGCACATCATAGAGAACTGCAAATCAAATCTTGGAAAAGCCGGATTAAAATACAAGAATTAATCAAAAGCAAAAGTTAGGCTCTGCTGGTTCAGAGCATTCCGATTCCATCGGAAGTGGTCGGGGATTCGAACCCCTCATCGCCCACAAATCCAAAAACTCCAAAATCACTTGATTTTGGAGTTTTTTTATTAGAAAATTACTATTGTTTATTTTTAATTTACAAAATTGTCAAGTTAAAAAATACTCATACAATTATATACCATAAATACCACCTGATACAGTTATTTTCTCTCCATTTATCCATCCTCCATCTTCAGAGGCAAGAAAAACTGCTACTTTGGCAATATCTTCAGGCTGTCCAGTACGCCCAAGTGGTGTAGTTTGAACTAGTTTTGCTTCGAATTCACTACCGATAAATCCTGCACTATGCGAACCTTCAGTTTCAACAACTCCAGGTAAAATAGAATTGATTCTAATATTTCTTCCGCTGAATTCTTTTGAAAGTGCAATTGTAATAGCATCAAGAGCTGCTTTTGTTGAGGAATATACAGATCCTGTCGGCAGTGGCGTATTACTTGCTCCGGAGCTTATATTGATAATGTTACCGCCTTTTTTATCAAACAATTTTAAGGCTTCCTGAATAGAAAATAAAGAACCTAAAACATTAATATTAAATTGAGAATGAAAAGATTCTTCTGTTAATTCTTCAATTGGGGAATACTGATAAATCCCGGCATTGTTTACCAAAACATCTAATGTTCCATATGCTTTTTTTGTTTCTTCAAAAAGTCTGATTACATCTGATTTTTTTGAAACATCACCTTGTACCGCAATTGCTGTTCCGCCTTTATTTGTTATAGTTTTTACAACTTTATCAGCGTCCTCTTTGCTTGATGCATAATTAACGACCACTTTTGCGCCTTCTGCAGCAAAAAAAACAGCTATAGAAGCGCCAATTCCTTTTGAAGCTCCTGTAACGATTGCAACTTTATTATTTAGTTTACTCATTTTTCTATATTTTTTAATTTGTTAGAACAGCAAATTTATGATGGTTTTATTTATTTTAGTAACTTTGTAACTAAAAGTAACAGTAATCTTCAAGTAACAAAGTAACCTTATGGAATGTACTCCTTTTGAAAAAGAACAGCGCAAAAAAAATATGATGGCAGTACAGGATTCTATGGACGTATTGAGCGGAAAATGGAAAATTTCTATTCTGTCATCTATCTGCTATTATAACCAAAGACGATTTTCTGATATTTTGAATGATGTAGTTGGTATTTCAAACAAAATGCTCAGTAAAGAACTGAAAGAATTGGAGATAAATAAGCTCATTAAAAGATCTGTTATTGATACACAGCCTGTAACAGTTCATTATACTCTTACTGACCACGGCAAAACATTACAAACTATTATAAATAATTTGACTGAGTGGGGGATTGAGCATCGAAAAAAAATCATTGAAAAATAATTTTTTGCTGACTTTTAAGTTTTAATAAATAGATAAAATGTTTAATCTTTATTGATTTAAAATTGTCTATTTCTAATATCAAATAAACGTTTATCTTTATTACCTGCTTAAATATCCTCATTTGCAGCGATAAATTCATTTATTTAAACCCAAATCTCAAAAATGAAAACAAAATTATTAACCCTTTTATTTATATCTGCCATTATAAATATGTTTGGACAAGCGCCGGTAACACCCAAACCTACTACTGCCAATTCAAACAACAAAGCTTTACCGCCAAGCGAAATGGTGACTAATAAAGTGGTAAGTGCGCTTAAAAAAATTCCGTTAGATGAAGCATCTATCTTAATTTATGATTATGACGGCGCTCTTTTTTCTTATGATTTAGAATCGGAAACAATTGGGTGGACTGTAAAAGCTGCTGACCCTAAAACTGAAATGTGCGCAAATAAAGTAACAATAAACAATGGAGTAGTATATATTCCGTTTGTAAATGGTGAAATTATTGCAGTCGATAACCAAAGCGGTGATGTTTTTTGGAAATCAAGATTGGGGAATATTACAGATCAAATTGTTTTAAAAGATCAGGTTCCTGTTGTAAACAATGGAAAGCTGTATATAATTGCTCAAAATCAAAATGGGAATAGTAATATTTATGCACTTGATACAAAAGATGGCAGTTTAGCATGGAATTATAAACTTGATTCTGTAAATAATGATATTCAGCCTCTTTATTTTAATAACAAAATTTTTGTTCCTAGTGCATCCAGTTTTTACAGCTTTGATGCCAATACAGGAAAAGTTCTGAGCCAAAAGACGTTTGAGCAAAACATGCAGACAAAGCCTGTAACTGATGGCGAAAATGTATTTATTGCCAGCGAAAAAGACATACTTTTTGCCTTAACTCCTGACAAACTGGATATTGTATGGCAATTTAAATTAGACGAAAATCAATATAATATTAAAGAACGCATATTTACCAAAGACAAAAAAATATATTTTGCAGCACAAGGAGATGCCGTTTCATCTTTATATGCAGTTGATTCAAAAACAGGAACTCAGCTTTGGAAAAGAGATTTTAGCGGCGGCGATAATATCGAATACATTACCGAAGCTGATGACAATATTTGGGGATATACACGTAAAGCAAAACTTTTTCAAATTGATATAAACAATGGTGAAATTGCAATGGAAATAAAACTAACCACACAGCCTATTTCGAATATTGAATTTCCTGTTGATGATACTATTTTCTATTACTGCGATGCCGGTTTAATTAAATTTGATTTAAGCACTAAAGATGAAGATTTATACTATATGCGAACTTCGATTAAGGATAACGTTTATAGTGCATATCTTAAAATTATACGATAAAGAAGAAGCTGTTTCAGGATTGAAACAGCTTTTTTTTGCTATTTTAAATTTGTCGATTTAAAAACTGAGAACTAAAAAACAAAAATTAATTCATTAACTTTAGTTAATTCAAAAATTAAAGTTATGAAAACTAGATTAATATGGGGAAACCTCGTCACACACGATATACAAAAAACAATACAATTTTATACCGATTTAGGTTTTAAGCAAAATGGAAAAGAAACAGATGAACTGGTAAGTTTCATTTTTGCAGAAAATCATTTTATAATCAATTTTTTTACTGCCAAAAGATTTGAAAATGCTATGAGAGGAAAACTGGCGAATACGAAAACCGAAAACGAATCTATCTTTTCTTTATCTGCAGACAGTAGGGAAGAAGTAGATCTTTGGCTTGAAAAGGTTAAAAAAGCCGGCGGTACTATTTTTTCTGAACCTGAAAATTTTGAAAAAGGCTATACTTTTGGTTTTGCCGATCCAGACGGACATAAATTCAATTTTTTATATTGGCCGGGAATGTAAAAAAAAGCTCTATAGAAATAATAGAGCTTTTTTTATGAATTATTTTATTATTCATTTTATTTTTCTGATTCCTTAATTCTCAATCAATTCAATATCCATAGTTTTTATTAAACCATCTTCAAAAGTATAAACATGTTTTACCAAACCGTCAAAAATTAAACCGCCTTGCAAATCTTTTACATTTTGATGCACTTTAACTTCAAGACTTCCGTTTTCTCTTTTTTCAAAACCAACCGGCTCAACTTTCGGATTTATTTCTGTCCATTGTCTTGTCCAGTATTGTTTAATTTCATCGTGTCCAATTATATATCCGCCTTCCCAGGCTTTAGACCATTGAACATCTTTTTGCATTGTTGATAATGCCTTATCAATATTTCTTTCATTAAAAGCAGAATAAGCTTTATGAATTAAATCTTCGTATTGATTTGCCATCTTTGTTTTTTTGATTGATTTTACAGCTAAGATAGAAATATTTATTCCACCTTGAACCTCTCATTTTTACAATCAATAATCAGTTTATGATTTAAAAATATTTTATTTCCAATCATTCCCTGCATTCCAGAGCGTTTCATGAGGAAAACCTGCATTTTTGAAATTCCTTCTATATAGGTTATTTCAGAAATTTTAAGCTCTGAATTTCCAAATTTCATTTTTGTATTGGCTGGTGCCGAAATTACTTTTAGAACATTTCCCCAGGAATTTCCTTTTTCGGTTTTAATTTTACTGTTTTTGATTCTATATTTTTGCCATTCTTCTTCATTGACAATCAGTTCATAACCGCTTGTACCCGAATCATAAAGCAATTTTAAAGTCTGTTTGTCAACTTTTGCCGTAAATAAAAGTTTTCGTTTTTTGAATTCAAATTTTTGAAATCTGCTGCCAATTTCATTTTCAGTAAATGAAACTGTATTATTTTTAAAATCCAGAAAAACAGTTCTTTTTTCAAGCAAATCGGTTCCAATTGTTCCAATAATATCCACAGAATCCGGATTTTCAAAATCAACTTTCTTCCCATAATTTAATAATTGAAAATTCTTTGAAGAAATATTTAAATTTTCAATTTTGAAGTCTAATGAAACATTTTCATCTTTTGTATCAAATTGAATTTGTTTTAAAAAAAATCCGCCAAAAGATTCAAGTGAATTTTTATAGAAAACCGTTACAGGAGAACCAAAATCCAGCTGCATATAAAATGTTTTTTCAATTCCCTGAATCTGAATAGGCAGAAGCAGAGCTGAATAAGGATTTCCTCCATCCGAAATCCATTTTATAGAAACATTATCAACGTTTCCTTTTACTGTAAGATAGTTTTTTGGAGGCGAAAAATTCTTATCAAAATAAAAATAACCTCCCGCTAAAGACAGCACAATAACTGCTAAAAAAGCCAATACAATTTTTTTAATTATTCTCATTACAATTTTTTTGTGCAATATTGAGAATTGTTATGCATTCTGGCTTTAAAAACGATATGACATTTTTACGTCAATATGATGACAAAGCTTATAAAATACTGTATTTCAGTTTTATATATAAATCTGATTTGTGAGTTAAGTTAAATGCATTTTTAAAGATTATGAAGATATTTATAATCTTTAGCAATACTAAAAAGATAATAAATAAAGGGAATTTTATAGCAAATGCTTTCTGAATAAACGGACTTATTATCATCAATATTCCTAAAACAAAAGTGTAAATAATCTGGACTGTCAAGATACTTTTACCTAATTCTTTTGCTTTTGGTTCTGTTGATTTATAAGTAAGTATAGAAGGGAAAATTATATTGCCGAAAGGAATAATGAGAGAAGACAAAGCAGAAAAATTAATCAGTTTGGCACGTTTAATTTCAGGATCGATTTCTGAATTTAAAATTAAATTTTCAGGTTCAACTTCAAATGATTTAGCCAAAGCTTTAAGCGTAAAACCTTTCGGAATATTTCCTGCTTCAATTCTTTGTATAGTTCGTAATGAAAGTCCCGATTTTTCGGCAAGTTCAGTCTGAGTAAGATGTTTTTCTTCTCTCAATATTTGAACTTTTGTTTTCATTTAATTTATTAATTATCGTTAGTAAACAGGTTCCCAAAGCTCTATTTTATTGCCTTCGGTATCCATAATATGAACAAATTTTCCGTATTCATATGTTTCAATATCATCAAGAATCGTAACTCCGTTTGCTCGCAGTTTTTCTAAAAGAGCTTCTATATTCTGAACACGATAATTGACCATAAAATCTTTTTTTGAGGGCGAAAAATATTCATCTCCTTTCTTAAAAGGACACCATTGCGTAGATTCTATCTGGTCTGGTTTGTCAAGATTTCTAGATTCAAAACTTGCAGAACCCCATTCGTTAATTTCTAATCCTAAATTCCTGGCATACCATTCTTTAGTTTCCTTCGGATTTTCAAGAAAAAAGAAAATACCGCCAATTCCTGTCACTTTCGGAATTGAATCATCTGATTGATTTTGTGAGTTTTCCATATTTTGATATAAATAATCGGGTTCTTTTTTTGTTACTAAGATAGAATTATTTTCCTCACAAAACAGTAAAAATTAATCAACAAATCGTAAAAAAGAAAAATCTGGTTTAAGCATTTCTATTTCATTTTCTCTCGTTTGTTTCTGCGCTTCCTGAGCATAAATCAACATTTGTTTTTCATAATCAAAAATTGCTGATTCTATGGTTTCAAAATCTCCGTTTAATAGATTTTCAGATAAAATTAAAGCATCCAGAAGTCCGATATTTGCACCTTGTCCGGCAAAAGGAGGCATTAAATGCGCTGCATCGCCAATAAGTGTAAGAGGTAAGGGACGATCATTTTTCCACGGTTTATCAACAGCTATTTTTTTAGCTGGCAATCCTGTAAAGAAAGATGTTGCACGAAATAATTGTTTATAGGACTCGGCCCAATCTGAAAATTTATTCATCAAAAAATCAATAATATTTTCTGCATCTTTAAAATCTAATTCCAGATTTTCAGGCATTTTAAAAATCACATTATAACTTAAAACATTAGTGTTTTTAGGATTTGAAACCAATAAATTTCCATTATTTGAAGTCATAAGTATTTTTTCATCACACAACTTTAGGAAATCAGGGCATTTTATTTCAGGTTCAGAAACTTCTCCCTGAATTATATATGTTCCTGTAAGTTCTACTGCTGAATGTGTAATATATTTTCTAATCGAAGTCATTCCGCCATTTGCACCAATAACAAAATCAGCTTTTTCGATACTTTCATTTTCAAAATATAAAATCCATTTTCCATTTTGTTCTTTTATCTCGTTCAGTTTTCTGTTCCAGACAATTGTATCTTTTTCTAAGCTATTGATTAATAATGTTCTTAAATCATTTCTATTAATTTCAGGAGCATCATATTGCTCTTCCACAGAAGTTTCTTTACTAAATAAAACATTTCCAAGATAATCGGTCATAATTCTTCCCATCGGGATAGCCTTTTCATAATATTTTTCCAGTAATCCTGCTTTTTGCATAGCATCCTGGCCGGAACCTTTATGCAAGTCAAGTGTTCCGCCCCAAATTCTGGCTTGAGGATCTTTGTCTCTCTCATAAACAGTGACATCAACGCCTTTTTGCTGTAATAATTTTGCCATCGTTAAACCAACTGGACCGGCGCCTATAATGGCTGTTTTTTTATTTGTAAGTAACATATATTTATTCTTTAAATTATGTTACAAAATTGGAAAACAGCGGGAATGCAGAATAGTAAAAATCAGTCGTTTTTTGGATTACTTTTTTTAATAGCTGCAATATCCATAAAACGATTGTCTTTATTTTTACTTAATTCTTTTGGCGTTACGCCCGAATATTTTTTAATTTCTTTAATAAAATGGTTTTGGTCTGTGAAGTTTTGCTCCGGAAAAAGATTTCCTTCGCTTATATGTTTGAAAGATGAGCCAAAACGCAGAATATTACAATATGTTTTTAACGAAATACCAAATTGCTGATTAAAGTAACGATTGATTTGGCGGCTGCTCCAAAACACATTTTCAGAGAGTTGTTTTACTGTGATCGAACCTTCGAAAGAATAAACAAGATCAAATAATTTCTTTTTCCGGCTGTCAATATTTTCAATAGAAATACCTCTTATGATTTGAAAAGCTCTTTTGCAAAAATTCTCAAAAGTCCTTAAATCAGTTTTTTCAAAATACCAGATTTCATCAGAAATAACCTTTCCGGTATTTAAAACGTCTTTTATAGAATCTCCAAATAAATATTCAACGGCAAGCAATTTAAAACCAATAGAAAACATCTTGGTTCCAGCAGGAATAGTAATCTGACTCGGAATTGTATCTAAACCTCTGATTGTTTTTGTCCAATTATCTGAATCAATTTTCATTACAGCCAAATCGACCATTCCGTTTGGTAAAATAGTCGACAGAATATCTTTTCCGGTATTGTTTTCAAGCATCCAAAAGCTGTGCACAAAATGCGAAATCGAATCATCAGGTAAGGCTGATTGAATTATTAAGCTCATTTTCTAGAATATTTCTGTAAAATTAATTTTAAACACATAGAAACATAGAATTTAGATTAGATTTTACTTCTTTCAGAAATTGTTTTATAAACGTGAATATTACTATTAGAGAACAGAATATTTCTTTGGTTTCAAACCAATATATTGTTCAAAAACCCTTGAAAAATGGCTTAAATTAGAAAATCCAAGTTGATAACCCACTTCTGAAACTGATAAATGGCTTTCTCTTAAAAGTCTGGCAGCTTCCTGCATTCGCATAGATTGATAATATTCAAAAACGCCTTTTCCAAAAGTCTGCCTGAATAATTTTCTAAGTTTGGGTTCACTCATTCCGGCTTTTTTGGCCAGTGTAGCAATATCCGGAGCTTTATCAAGATTAGACTGTAAATGATATTTTATGGCATACAAAGCTTTAATATCATTAATGTGAATACCGCTCGCCGGACTTTCTTCGCGCTGCAAAAGCAAAGCAAAAATATGACACAACAATTCCTCGCATTTTAATTTATGAAAATGATTATCTAAACCTTCGGGAACAGATTGATGAATCATTTCGCTCGCTGCTGTGATCATTGCCTGAGAAATTCCTATTTCGTAAACAAAAGTATCTTTTGAAGAAAGTATATTTGAAACTATTGAATGTTTTAACTCTCCAAATGTATGCTTTAAATATTCTCTTGATGCTGAAATAGTTATACTTCTAAAAAAAGTATTCTGCTGCATTGCAATTACAGATGAAACTGACTGCATGGCAATAAAAACATTTGGTTGTTCTGCTTTTAGGGTTTCATTTTGTTTCGCTGCAGAATCGAAGATTCCGCTGAGAAAAAAGATTACATTTTCCTGACCTTCAGGGATTTCATTTTTGCGTTCGAGAACAATTTCTTCTTTCAAATAATAATTCCGAATCATCATACGCAAATCATTTCCCCAGGTAAAACCGGTCATATAGCCTTCGCCAAGATTTTTTGGAATGTCAATAAAACGCCCCCGAACAGAAGCTCCAATTGCATCTGCAAATTTTTGAAGTATTCCTGAACCGTTTTTATCTACAACTTCAATTTTCATTTACGACTATTTTAATATCAAAAATGGGTATTTTATCTATAAAGGTAAATATAATTTTGTAATGAAAATTTAAACAAACAAAAAAAGAAAAAATTATGTTATTAGATAATAAAAAAATAGCCATTATAGGTGGCGGTCCTGGCGGATTAACTCTTGCCAGATTATTACAGGAAAAAGGTGTAGATGTAAAAGTATATGAAAGAGACGAGAATAAAAACATTCGTCAGCAGGGTTCAACACTTGATTTACATGAAGATACGGGTTTAAAAGCGATGCAGGAAGCCGGTTTAATGGATGAATTTAAAAAATATTATCGTCCCGGTGCAGACAAAATGAAAATAGTAGATCGTAATTTGAATGTTGTATTTAACGATCACACTGAAAAACCTCAAGAAGATTTTGGAAATGAACATTTTCGTCCGGAAATAGATCGAGGCCCTTTACGCGATTTATTGATTGCTTCACTAAAAGAAGATAATGTGGTTTGGAATTCAAAATTTACAGAAATGAAATCTTCTGGAAAGGGCTGGGAAATTTTTTTTGAAAATGGTACAACTGCTTATGCTGATTTTGTAATTGCTTCTGATGGAGCAAATTCAAAAATTAGAAAATATATTACAGATATTGAGCCCATATTTTCAGGTGTTACAGCAATTGAAATTAATATTTATAATGCTGAAAAGAATGCGTCAAATTTATGGAAATTGGTAAATGACGGAAAAGTTTTTGCTTTGGAACACGGAAAAACAATTTTATTTAGTACAAAAGGGGATGGCACACTTACAGTTTTAATTGGAATGAAAACTGAACAAAACTGGGTTAAAAATTCAGGAATTGATTTTAAAAATAAAACATCTGTTTCTGAATGGTTCAAAGAAGAATTTAAAAACTGGAGTTCCAAATACGAAGAACTTTTTCAGTCAAATGAAATTTCCATAATTCCGCGTCCAATGTATCATTTTCCATTAGACCAATACTGGAAGCCTTTATCAAATTTAACAATGATTGGTGATGCAGCACATCGTATGCCGCCGTACACAGGAGAAGGAGCAAATCAGGCTTTGGCAGACGCGCTGGAATTATACGAAATACTAACTTCTGATTTATTTGCAAACATGGAAGATGCAATAGGTTTCTTCGAGAAAAAAATGTGCGCCAGAACTTCTGAAATTACAGAAATTACACTTCAGCAAACCGAAGCAATGCATGATGAAAATAATTTAAAACTTTTATTGGATTTTTTTAAAGAAGTTATTTAAATTGAATTATTCAGTCGCAGCATTCAGTCTCAGCATTCAGTCTCAGTTTTCAGTCTTAAAAAAACTGCAAACTGAGACTGCGACTATAAACTAAAATTTTCTTTCAGCAGGTCTAAAATACCATGAGAGTATTGTTAAAACCAACAATAATGATGGGCCAAAATACTCGATTCCTGAATCTCCAACTGCAAAATGAGAAAAAATAGCACCGCTCATAGCAAAAAAGAAACCCGCATAAGTCCATTCTTTCAATAAAGGAAATTTCGGAATTAAAATAGCGATTACGCCTAATATTTTCCAAACGCCCAGAATAGTTAAAAAGTAAAGCGGATAACCTAAATGTGTCATCATATCGGCTTCTTCTTTGATTTTTAAAACCTGTACTATTCCTGTTGAAGTCATTCCTAATGCAAGCCAAAGCGTCGCAATCCAGTAGATAATTTTGTTTCTTTTGCTCATGATAATTTATTTTAATTGTTTTACGATTTCTTCTAAGCGGTTGTGCGCCATATTCAGACCTTGTGCAAATGGTAATTTTAGCTGAAAATCTCGATGTTCAACCGATTTATAGATGGTTTGAATGGTTAATTTGCTCTTATCATCAGTCAGTTTTTCGAATTCTAAAAACTCTAATTGAGGTGCAAAATTGACATTGTCCATTTCAAATGTTCTCACAATTCTTTTTTCGGGAACAAAATCATGAATAACACCATTGGCACTAAATATGATATTTCCGTTTTGATCTTTGGTTTCAAACTGCCAGCTGCCAGATTTTTTGTTTTCTAATTTCAAAACTTTCGTTCCCATCCATTGTTCTACAATTTCGGCTTCGGCGTAAGCCTTAAAAAGTAATTCCAGCGGAAGATCAAATTCTCTTGTAATCAGAATTTCCTGCTGGCCCTCCTGGGCACTAATTTTAGTTTTCTTTTCCATTATTTTTTTGGTTTATAGTTCTTCATTATACTTTCTAATTTATTAAAACGTTCTTCCCACATTTGTCGGAACGGTTCAATAAAATCAGCCACTTCTTTAATTTTTTTTGGATTTATATAATAATAAATCTCTCTGCCATTTTGCTGCTGGTCAAGTAGTTCGCATTCGGTCAGAATTTTAATATGTTTTGAAATAGTTTGTCTCGACGAATCAAAATTGTCGGCTATTGTACCAGGTGTCATAGCCTGAATTGCAACTAAATTTAAAATCGCTCTTCGCGTTGGATCGGCAATTGCCTGAAAAACATCTCTACGTATTTCCATTGTGCAGTTATTTGACTGCAAATATAATGCAGTTATTTGACTGCGCAATATTTTTTACGAATTATTTTATATTTTTTTAAATCCTTAGAAAATACAGGTTATTTTTTATAATTTTAAATCTATATAAATCAAAGTGAAGATGAATAATACGAAGGTTTTTGAATACTCATTTGCGAGTATTTATCGATTATATAAGGAAAAAGCAGAAAAAAAAGGCCGTACTGCAGAAGAAGTAGATACAGTGATTCTCTGGCTTACAGGTTATACAGATAAAGAATTTAGAAATCAAATAGAAAAGAAAGCTGATTTACAAACTTTTTTTGCCGAAGCACCAAAACTAAATCCGAATGCTTCTAAAATTACGGGAGTAATCTGCGGATACAGAATAGAAGATATAGAAGATCCGCTGATGCAAAAAATTCGCTATATGGACAAACTTGTTGATGAATTGGCAAAAGGGAAAAAAATGGAAAAGATTTTAAGAGAATAAAAACAAACCCTCAAATGAAATTTTTGAGGGTTTGTTTTTTATTGTTTTGAGATTTAATCTAAACCTGCAAATTTAAATGGCGGCGTAGGTTTAAAATTCATAGAAGATTCTCCGGAATAATTTTCGTTGTTTGCCAGACTCAGTTTTTTCACTTTACCTTTTTCACTAAAATCCAGTTTACTAAATTCTACCCAAACCACATTTGGATTTAAAACATTATCAAAATAATAAACCAGATTTTTTTGGTCTGCAACGGTTCTCCAGCGAGTTGATGAAATATTAGGTTCAGTTTCAGAAGAAATACCAAGCGGAACAGAGCAATTTCTAATTACACCAAAAACACTGGAAAGTGCCGTTCTTATATTATCTGTTTTTGGAATTGCATCTATATAATATGAAGCTCTTACAAAACGGTCTGCCGCGCGATTTGTACCAGGAAGCATAATAGTTCCCGGAATACTCTGCCAATATGTATTTATCGCCAGCTGATGCTCAAAAATAGGAGAGTTGGTCATGGCTACATATTTTCTGTCATGGTGAATAACGAGATTTCCGTTGATATATTCAAAAATAGCATTATCGCCCGAAGCATCTGATAATGATAAATGAACGGTTGCAAAAATATCTGTTCCCGGAATATGAGATGATGCTACTACAAAATCCTTTTTCTCTAAAGCGCTTACAGCCTCAGAAACAGTTGAAAAATTATCTAAAACATATTGCAGCCATAATGAAACCGCGAGTCCTTTTTGCTGACTGTCTTTTACAAACTTAGGATATGTAGATTCTACCAGCCATAAAAGATTTCCAACAAGTCCTTTTTCGTTCATTCCGTCAGATGAAGCTATATCCCATGAACTGGTTATAACGCTTCCGTATTTTGACTTCCATTTTACAGAATTATTTCCGGCTTCTCCAAATCGTTCAATCCCTCTGGGAAAAAGCCACAAATTTGCCGGAATTTCACCTCGCCAGTCCATAGAACGCGCTGTAATAATTGTACCGTTCAAACCTTCGTAAACTATTCGTGTACATGGATTTACCTTTTCAGAAAAAAGTAAAATACACAAAAAAGCCAAAGCTGCTGATAATTTATTTTTCAATTTCATAATTGGTATATTAAAATTTAAAAACTTGATTGTTTCAAGTATGTTGAGCCAAAAAAAGCCGTTTTTTTACTTAAAAAAAACGGCTTTTGATCTAAATTTTTGTGTTATTCTATTTTCTTGAGTGTCAATTTTAATTCTTTACTATCCAGAATTAACTGATCGCTTGTAATAGTACTTTCGCAAGGATAAGGAGTTCCAACTTCATCTTTAATCACCAAACTTTTTCCACCTTTTGTCAATGCATAAGTCCCATTTGTTATCTCTCTTGTCAAATATCCGGTAACATGTCCGTCTTTTGTAAACGTAAGAGTTCCATCGGTTAAAATAACGGTTTTTAGAGAATCCGACATGGGAATTTTCGGTTCTACCGCTGTTATTTTCCAAGAGTTTACCAATTTATTTCTACCCTTAGAACATGAAATCATTAAAACTGCTGCCAACGCAAGCCCGAAGATAAGTAATTTAGAATTTTTCATGGTTATGTGATTAAAAATTAGATAGGAAAAGATACAAAAAAAAAGTATTACTCTTACATTATAGCCACAGAAAGTTAATTTAATGTAACTGATTTCTAATATTTTAAACAAAATATCAAATAAAATACTCTGACAAATTAATTCAAAGTTAATGCTCCAAGAATTTCCTCATACATAAAGGGTCCGCCCGGATAAGTAGCTGTGTAATCAAGATTCATCCAGACCTGACCACGCTCATCTATATGGTAATGAAGTTTTTTACCATAACTTTCTCTTATAAAAAGTACATTTTTGATGAGATAATTTACTTTTTCAAGATCTATCATTGAACCAATTAATATTTCCGGATAAATATGGCCTTTTGTATGAATAAGTCTTGGAGTTCCGCCAATAGAACGAATTGCTGCCGCCATCAAGATAGAATGATCGTCGCAGTCTCCCGAAAAATATTCAAGAGATTCGCTGGCAGTGGCAATGTAGTCACCGTCTTTGGGGTCGTTTACATAATTCCAGCGGCCGTTTATTTCTTTAAAAACAGCAAAACACTGAATAATGGTTCTGTAGTTTGAGTAGCCTTTTATTCCCTTAAAATGCTTTGTTGTTGCCATAATAGCAAAATTGCGCACTTTCGGGTTTTGATATTCAATCGCACTTATAATTTTTGATTTATTTGGAAACGGAAGCAGTTTTGCAACCACTATATCCTGCGGATACGGATTGTCCGACATGGTATAAATCATCGAATTATAATCTTCGGAAATTTCGCTGAAACCATAATTTCCTATTACTGATCCATAAAATAAAACCAATAAATATACTGCAACACATAAAATAATTATGGTTCGCAGATACATTAGCAAGAAGAAAATCGCAGAAAATACAAAAATGAATATAAAAACCCTGTCAAGGTTAAAAGCCCATTCTAAATCTATCAGGTTTTGATGCAAAATGATAAATATCGGAATCGTTATCAACAGACTCAACAGCGAAATAATAATCCTATCCCAAGGTGATTTCACCTGTAATTTGGATTTTAATTGCGGAAGGTCAATTTTAGGAAAATTTATCATAAGAATCAAAAAGCAGTATTTTTACAGCGCTTTTACCGTTTCAACAAAAGTACTTTTTTTATCAATAATTCCCAGATCAAATAATTGATTCTGAATTTTGATAAATGCTTTTTCACTTAAATGTTTTTGAGACCACTGAGTCAGTTTAAGCCATTCCTGGATATCTTCAACTTTTTGATTAAATAAATCAGCCAAAGTTTTGTCAATATCAGGAATCTGCGCAAAATCGTGTGTGGTTTTATTGATAATTCCCAACACTTTTTCGACTACTTTTGGATTTTTTTTCAGGAATTCATCGCGAACTGTAATGACAAATGATGGCCATGGAGTAGGGCAGTCGCCAACACGCCTGAAAATTCCCTGATCTACAAGGGGTTTTGTCATAAATCGTTCCCACATAAAATAATCTGCAGTTCCGTTTGTAAGTGCTTCGACCGCACCATCGATTGTGTTTATAATTTCAAATTGTAGAGTATCACTGTTCCAGCCTTGTTCGTTTGCATTTACATAAGCCATTAATTGCGACCCCGAACCAATTCTTGATATAGCTGCTTTTTTATTTTCTAAATCTTTTACCGTTTCAAAATTTGATTTTGCAGCCACGTGAATTCCCCAAATTAAAGGTGACTGAACATAAATCTGAACAATTTTACTTGGGTTTCCTGCGGTAATATCTTTTACAATTCCTTCTGTAAGGATTACGGCCATATCAGTTTCGCCATCACGCAGCATCTGACACATTTTTCCGGTACCTTCAGGAATATTTTTCCATTGCAAATCAATATTTTCTGCTTCAAATTCGCCATTTTCAATGCATAAATGCCATGGCAAATTGAAGTGTTCAGGAACACCCGCAATTTTTACAGTTTTCATTATAGTTTAAGTTTAAGTTAAGTTTGGTATGCGTATTCTTAAGTTTGTAAGTTTTAGTTTTTTAATAAATCTGCCCTGTGTTTGTCTGAAAGACAAGGTTCAGCATATTGAATTATTTCCTGAGATTCGTACTCGTTTAAAACGCTTCTCACAATAGAATAATCCACATCACGAACTACTTCAACAGAAACAAAATTATCGTTTAAGCCTTCTGATAAACAGTTTATTGCTTTTAATTTTTCTCTGATAATTTCTTTATCAAATTCTTTTTCTAATATGATAACCTGAACAATTGAATTACCTGAATTTTCTATTGTTTCTTTGTAAACCAAACGTCCTTCGGCTTCATCAAATTCGGCGTAAAATAAATCATCTGTAGCAATCAAAGGTCCAAAAAATGGAATATTATCTAATTTAAAAAGCCCTTTTTCAAGATCTACAATTTCGGCCCACATGGTTTCTGAAACTGTTTCTTCTAAATAATCGCTATAATATTTAAATAATATTTTTTTATGTGTTTCCTGCATTATTCTATTTCGTTTATTATGGCTTTTAGAGGCGATATTACAATACGATAACCGTCTGGATCCTGAATCATTTTTCCGTTTTCATTCCAAAAAGGATTAGCTGCAGTTATTGTTGCAATATTATGGAGTATAAGCTTATTTATTAATTCGTTATAATCTGAAATTGTTTTAGGGTAAAGTACAATTACATCGTCTTCATCAAATGAATGACTGGCTTCTGTATCTGATTTTGTAAATTCAAAATGCCAGTCTAAACCTGATTTTCCAATAAAAATGCCATCGTAGTTATTATGTTTTTCAAAACCTCCCAATTGCTCAAAACCAAGAATATCAACATAAAAATCTTCGATTTTCTTTAAATCATTTGTGTGTCTCGCAACCCTTAAAAACATAATTTAAGACTTTATTTGGTTAATATGGTGTTCTAAATGTTCGACATAATCAGTCATGAGAAATCTTAAATCAATTTCAGACTGATCACTCAAAATTATTTTATAATCTAAAGCTTTTTCATCAACAGATTTCATGACTCTAACGATCTGTTTATTAATAACAAACCATAGTTGTATTAATTCGCCAATATCCATTTCCTGATATTGATTTAAATTTACTAAATCTATTTGATTATATGGCCTGTGATGATATGGTTTTTCAACATAATTAATTTCTGTAAAACGAACTAAATTATGAATTGCTGAATCTGTCAAATGACCCAGTATTTCTTTTTTAGACCACTTGTCAGAAACTTTCGCTGTAAAAACATCACTATTTATTTTTGAAAATAAGTCGACGTTTTCACTCAGTAATTTTTCAAATTTAAGAATAGCCGTTTTCATTATTTAGCACCAGCCAGTTTATTTAAAGTATACGTAATTAATGCATCTACGGCTTTATAAGGATCTTCACTAAAAGTTCCAGATGCACGATTGGCAATAATTGCATTTAAAGATAATGCATTATGCCCTAAAAGCGAAGAAAGTCCGTAGATTGCTGCAGTTTCCATCTCTAAATTTGTGATTCGGCTTTCATTAAAATCAAAATTATCCATTTTATTGTTTAATTCTTCATCCTGGATATTCAAACGTAAAACACGTCCTTGTGGTCCATAAAAACCTCCTGCAGTTGCCGTAATTCCTTTGAATATTTTATCTGATTCTATAATTTTTTCCAGTTTTTCAGAACAAGGGATTGCATAAGGTCTTCCTTTACGAATATCCCAGTTTGTGTGTGTAACAAAAGCGTCTTCGAGAGCTGTATTCGAAACTTCATCAATTAAATAGGAGCGAAGCATATTATCCAATCCAAGCCCGAATTTAGACATTACAAAACTGTCTACCGGAATATCTTCCTGTAAAGACCCTGAAGTTCCGATTCGGATAATATTTAAAGACGTTAAATTTTCTTTTGGCTTACGTGTTTTTAAATCAATATTTACAAGTGCATCCAGTTCGTTTAAAACAATATCAATGTTGTCAGGACCAATTCCGGTTGACATTACAGAAATTCTTTTTCCTTTATAAATTCCGGTTTGGGTTTTAAACTCTCTTTTTTGTGTTGAATATTCTATTGAATCAAAAAACTGTGTGATTTTTTCAACTCGATTTTGGTCTCCAACAAAAATAATATCGTTGGCAATATGTTCAGGACGAAGGTTTAAGTGGTAAACACTTCCGTCTGGGTTAAGTATTAATTCTGATTCTTTTATCATTTTTTTTAAGCTGCTAAGGTTCTGAGATACTGAGGTTCTGAGTTTTTTTGTTTCACGTTTCACGTTTCATGTTGTGTAACTTGAAACTTTAAACCTGAAACTTTAAACTATTTTACCCGCCAACTCTTTTAGTTTTAAATCCTTTTTCTTTTAAAATAGTCATAATTTTGTCGCGATAATCGCCTTGTATAATGATCGAATCATCTTTAAAAGTACCGCCAACGCTTAGTTTTGTTTTTATTTCTTTTGCCAGTATTTTAAAATCTTCGTCACTTCCTTCGTAACCTTCAATAATGGTTGTAGGTTTTCCTTTTCGCTTTTCAAATTTGCAGATCATTGGTTCTTTCTGTACATACAGAACGTGATCCTGTTCCTGAACTTCCTCAGACTCGTTTGATTCTACATGATCAGGAAATAAGTTTTTTAATTGATCTTTTAAGTCCATATTTTTATTAAATTCCAATATTTAAAAATACATAAAAATTAAATTCCAAATTCCAAAAAAATAGTTTTGGAATTTGGAATTTATAATATTGAAGTAAAAAAGGTTATTTCTTGATTAAACCTAATTCTACTAAACGTTCGTGTAAAAATTCTCCCGCTGTAATATCTTCATATTTTTTAGGGTTTTCTTCATCTATACAATTTTCTAAACAATCCAGGCGCATATCGCTTACCGGATGCATAAAAAATGGAACAGAGTAGCGAGAAGTTCCCCATAATTCTCTTGGAGGGTTTACAACCTGATGAATTGTAGATTTTAATTTGTTATTTGTATGTCTGGACAACATATCTCCAACATTAATTACTAATTCATCATCTTCAGCAATGGCATCAATCCAGTCGCCGTTGTGGTTTTGAACCTGAAGCCCTTTTCCTTGCGCTCCCATTAATAAAGTAATCAAATTGATATCTCCGTGAGCCGCTGCACGAATTGCATTTTCCGGTTCAGAAGTAATTGGAGGATAATGAATTGGTCTTAAAATTGAGTTTCCTTCTTTTGCATATTTATCAAAATAAAACTCATCTAAACCAAGGTGCAGAGCCAAAGCTCTTAAAACATAAACACCTGTTTTTTCAAGCATTTGGTAAGCTTCTTTTCCTACTTCATTAAAACGAGGCAGTTCCTTAACTTGTACATTGTCAGGATATTCCGATGCCCATCTTGAATCTTTGTCAACATACTGGCCAAAATGCCAAAATTCTTTTAAATCTCCTTCTTTGCGTCCTTTAGCATGTTCTTTTCCAAAAGAAACATAACCTCTTTGTCCTCCAATTCCGGGAATTTCATAATTATGCTTAGTTTCTACTGGCAAGGCGAAAAATTTTCTAATTTCACCATAAAGTTCGTCTACCAATTTGTCATCTAAGAAATGACCTTTTAAGGCAACGAAGCCAATGTTTTCAAATGCACTGCCGATTTCATTTACAAATTTTTGTTTACGTTTCGGGTCGTCCGAAAGGAAATCACGTAAGTCTACACTAGGAATGTTTTGCATACTTTACATTTTTATTATAAGAATAAAAGGCACTAAACCTTTCAATAACAAAGGTAGATAATATTTTAGATTTGAATTTAATGTTTTGATAAATAATTTAGCGTATACGCAATTTTTAATACAAAAAATGAAGATTAATTTTTAAATATTCAAAAATCATTATATTTATTTTTGTAGCTAAAATAATACAAATATTTAAAGATAGATCAATATTTGATGTTATATTTGCTTTCGATTTTTTAAAAAATAAAATGATGTAATTATTTTTCTATTTTTATGAATCTATTAATGCAATCTTAATTTTAATAATTTAACAAATACTGTTAAAATTGTTATATTTTTATATATTTGAATAAAAAATTATATTTCAATGATCTTCTATAGACAAAACCTTAGCGACGAAAAATTATTAGATTTATATAAAAAAATTCTGAAACCTCGTTTAATCGAGGAAAAAATGCTCATTTTAATCCGTCAAGGAAAAGTTTCAAAATGGTTCTCAGGAATAGGGCAGGAAGCTATTGCCGTAGGAGTAACGTCTGTTTTGGACAAATCAGAATATGTGCTGCCAATGCACAGAAATCTTGGTGTCTTTACCACAAGAAATATTCCGCTTCACAGACTTTTTTCGCAATGGCAGGGAAAAGCGAATGGTTTTACTAAAGGGCGCGACAGAAGTTTTCATTTCGGAACTCAGGAATATAATATTATAGGAATGATTTCGCATTTAGGTCCGCAGTTAGGAATTGCAGACGGAATTGCATTGGCTGATAAACTTCAGGATAATAAAAAAATTACCGCTGTTTTTACCGGAGAAGGCGCAACAAGTGAAGGCGATTTTCATGAAGCTTTAAACATTGCCGCAGTCTGGAAACTTCCGGTTATGTTTATTATTGAAAATAACGGTTATGGACTTTCTACACCTACAAATGAGCAGTATTTATGCGAAAACCTAGCCGATAAAGGAATTGGTTACGGCATTGAAAGCTGGATTATCGACGGAAATAATATTGTTGAAGTATACAACAAACTTTCGCGTTTAAAAGAAGAAATGATTGCTGATCCGCATCCTGTTTTATTAGAATTTAAAACTTTTAGAATGCGCGGTCACGAAGAGGCGAGTGGTACAAAATATGTTCCGCAGGAATTAATGGATGAATGGGAAGCCAAAGATCCTGTAAATAATTATAAAAAATACCTAACTGAACTTGGTATTCTTACTGATGAACTTGACGAAAAATTACGCAGTGAAATAAAACAGGAAATTGATGAAAACTGGGCAATGGCAAATGCCGAACCAGAGATAGAGCCTACTTACAGCGGAGAATTAGATGATGTTTATAAACCATTTCAATATGATGAATATACACATAATTCTGAAACAACCAATATCCGATTTATTGATGCCATTCGCAACAGTTTAGAGCAATCTATGTGGCGTCATAAAAACCTGGTTATCATGGGGCAGGACATTGCAGAATATGGCGGCGCTTTTAAAATCACTGATGGTTTTGTTGACGCTTTTGGAAAAGGCAGAATACGAAATACACCAATCTGTGAAAGTGCTGTTGTTTCTACTGGAATGGGACTATCTATAAATGGATATAAAGCAATTGTAGAAATGCAGTTTGCTGATTTCGTTTCAACAGGTTTTAATCCAATCGTAAATTTATTAGCTAAATCGCATTACCGCTGGGGCGAAAAAGCGGATGTTGTGGTGCGTATGCCTTGCGGTGGCGGAACTCAGGCTGGACCGTTCCATTCGCAGACAAATGAAGCGTGGTTTACCAAAACTCCGGGTTTAAAAGTGGTTTATCCGGCATTTCCGTATGATGCAAAAGGTTTATTAAATACGTCAATCAACGATCCGAATCCGGTATTATTTTTTGAACATAAACAATTATACAGAAGTGTTTATCAGGAAGTTCCAACTGATTATTACACGATTCAATTTGGAAAAGCTTCTTTAATTAAAGAAGGAAATGCCGTTACGATTATCTCTTTTGGAGCTCCGGTTCACTGGGCTTTAGAAACATTAGCAAAACATCCGGAAATTGAAGCTGATTTAATTGATTTAAGAACACTGCAGCCTCTTGATACCGAAACCATTTTTGCTTCGGTTAAAAAGACAGGAAAAGCTATTATCTATCAGGAAGACACACTATTTGGTGGAATCGCAAGTGATATTTCGGCTTTGATTATGGAAAACTGTTTTGAATATCTGGATGCTCCTGTAAAAAGAGTTGCAAGTTTAGATTCGCCAATTCCTTTCACAAAAGCTCTTGAAGATCAGTTTTTAGCGAAAGATCGTTTCGAGGAATCGTTACTTGAATTATTGAAATATTAATACAAAATAAATAATATTTAAACACATAGAAACATAGTTTTTAGAAACCGTAAAAGGCGTTTCACTTTTTATAAACACCCATAGCTATGTGTTAGAAACTAGTTTCTTTTAGTATTCTTATATATAGAAATATATCTATGCTTCTATGTGTTTAAAACAATTAAATTATCGCAACTAATCGTTTCCCGTCTGGAACTTCTGCATTCCACATTTTTTCAATATCGATTAAATTTACTTTTTCGATATTTACTTTTAATTTGTTTTGAGAAACCAAAAGAAACATTTCTGGAAGTATTTCAGAAAATAACAATTTCACTTCGTCTTTTGTCCAGCTTCCTAAACCAGAACCTGATAATTGTAAATCAACGCTTCTCAAAATTTGTGCTGATAATTGAATTGTATCTCCAGACATCGAACCAACAGAAACATAACGCGTTTTAGGCGTAAAATTTCCGTTACCTTTTAAAACCGAAAGAATCAACTCTGCAGAATGTCCCCATAAATAATCTATTACAATATCAATAGGTGTATTTTGGTGAATTTCTTTTAATTGGGAAATGAACGATTCATCATTTTGTTTTAAAGAAACAATTTCGTCAGCACCTAATTCAAGAAGACTTTGAAGCGTTTTTACATTTCTTCCTGTAACAATTATTTTCTTTGCTCCGTAATGCTTAGCAATCTGAATGGCCATTTGTCCTGTAAATCCTGTTGCACCATTTATTAAAACAGTTTCTCCGGGTTGTATTCCGGCTCTAAAACGAAGTGCCATTGCAGACCCTGCGACAGCATTAGGCAATGCGGCCGCCACAGCGCTGTCAATACCAACCGGCAATTTTACCATTCTGTTTTTCTCAACTATTGCTTTTTCTGCAATTGTTCCCGAAATACCACGAGCATAGACTAACGTTCCATCTTCAAGTGATCCAACTGCATCGCTGCCTACAATAAATCCGTTTTGATTTTCATTTTCAGAAGAATAATGATCTCCGCTTGCAATTCCTTTATCTAGATTGGTAATGGCAACGGCCTGAACCGAAATTAAAACTTCATTTTCATTAGTAGAAATTGGTTCTTGAAATTCTGCATATTTTGGTGATTCACCTTTTTTATAAACTACTGCTGCTTTCATAATTTTTATAAATATTAAATTTTATGAAGCAAAATTAGAGCGCCGCTTATGGGCATACGATAACATTTGTTATCAAATGAAATAAGAAACAATTATTAAGTTTTTAAAGATTTTTTTAAACCATATAAGTCATATAAGTTAATTTAAGCCTAGCTTATAATTTGTTATATGACTTATATGGTGAAATTTTAATTATTTTTCGTGCAATAATTTACTTTTTATTCGGCTTAAATGAACTGTGCTTACGCCAAGATAAGAAGCAATATAATGTTGAGGAACACGCTGAACAATTTGAGGTTTTTCTTCAATTAAATTAAGATAACGCTGAGTAGGAGAGTCTTTTATAAAAGAGAAAAAATGTTTCATATAATCAAATGTCCTCTGAAAAAGCATATTGATTAATCGATCCCGAAGCTCCGGGATTTCCTTTATTTCTTCCAGAATTTTGTCGATATCTTTTTTAGAAATCCACCATAAAACAGAAGGTTCGATTGTTTCAACCACGACCGGACTGGGAAATTTTTTCATAAAACTTTCTATAGAAGCCACACTTTGGTTTTCGAAGAAAAACTGCGAAGTCAAATCTTTTCCATTATTATTAAACCAAACCCTGATACAGCCTTTTTCGATTACAAAAAGCTTTTTAGAAACTTCACCTTCTTCAATCAAAACGGTTTTAGACGGAACTTCAATACGATTGAAATAACTGGTATATTCGTTCCATTTTTCGTCAGTTAAAGGGAATTTATTTCGAAGTTGATTAAACATCTTTGATTACTTTGGTACGCGAAATAGCATCATGAAATCCATTTCTAGAAAATAAAAATGAAAAACGATCAAAAGGAATTAATCTGCAAAAAGTCCTGCTTATTATATCTGTAAGATCAGGTTTGTTTCCTTCAAAATTAACAACCTTAGTTTTGGTTATAATTTTTCCAAGAGTTTTTTGAGTTTTATATTCTAAAAGAATATAATAAAAAGCAATAAAAGATAATAAAGAACCAATTCTGTAAATTGAAAATTGTATTCTGTTTACAAGTGGTAAAAACTGTTCAACTACTGGAACAAGTAAGAAAAAAAGAATAAAAATTACCGTAAAATCAATTACAAAATTTATAAATCTTATTCTGGAACGAACTGAGTTGTTCTCGATTTTTTTAGTCAACTCTTTTTCTTCCTCAAATTTGGTTCTTACTTCTTCAAATCTTGAAATATCAATTTTTCTACTTTCAATTTCTTGATCTGCAGCTTCAATGGCTAATTGTTGATATTTGCTTCTATTTATAGTTACAATCTTAATTAATTCTTCGTCTGTTTTAACAGACATTACTTTACTAAAGTTATTATCCATTTATTTTTCCTTAAAATTACTTCGAATCTGACTCAACCTCAAACAACTGTACCTGACTTTTCAATCTTTCAATCAATAAATTCATCATTCGTTTGTTTAAGCTTGATGAATTCTGAATATAAGTTTCGTATTCTTCAAGTGTAAAAAGCGCCATTACAATTCCTTTTAATGAATTTCTGAATTTAATATCTTTTTGAATGGAATTTTCAATAGCCAATAATTTCTTCTCAACTGAATAAGAGAAAAAATCGGGCTTATTTTTATTTACATAGTTTATAAAAACCGCTATAAACAAATCGTTTTGAAGTTTTAAAATAGGTCTAATCGTCTGGTTTTGAAAGATCTCATCTGAAGAAGATTGAGCACTTACGGTTCCTAAAGTTTCGCCTCTGAATTCTCTTAAAAAAGTGTCTCTATCTGCCATGTTTTTTCTTTAAATTTAGAAAAAATCTTTTAATAATTTTTATACATTTATTAAAATTTAATTCACTAAAAATCAACATTATGAAAAACAAATCAATTATACTCACTGTTATTCTTTTGATTATTGCTTCGGGAAATTATTTTAGAAACAATTCCGCAGCAAATATTCGCAATGTCGATTTCCTTTCTATTTTTGCTATTGGTGTGCTGTTTGGCGTTCTCTTGGTTCAAATATTTCTGCTGATAAAAACTAAACAGTAAAAAATATCTATATACATTTTAAATGAACTTAAAATCTATTCTTTTCTCTTTTTTAATTTTAACTGTAGTTGTTTCCTGTAATTCTAAAGAAGAAAAAGACAAATACAATCGCATTTTATATCGCGCCGTAAATAATAAAGACACGGCAATTTTAGACATCAACATAAACGACAAACGTTTCTATGGACGTTATGAAATTTCGTATTATGGAGTTGGAAAAGATTCAGGTGATGTAAGAGGGGATATAAAGAAAGACACTTTTAGAGGCGATTTTCATTTTATCTCAAATGGAGGGAGCTGGAAAAGAATCCCTTTAGCTTTGCTTAAAAAAGATAACAAACTCATTTTAGGAAACGGCGTAATTGGCACTTATATGAGTCTGCCATGTTTTATTCAGGGAACATTGAATTATAAAGATCCGAAGTTTGTTTTTGTAAAAGTGAAGAAATAGTTTTTATTTGCGTTACGCTTAATTTAAACCGCAAAGAGCGCTAAGGTTTACGCAAAGAACACTAAAATGTTTTATTTGTGAGGTTTAATATAAAATGCAAAGTTCGCAAAGCTTTGTAAAAAAACTTTGCGAACCTTGCGTAAACCTTAGCGCTCTTTGCGGTTAAACACGTTTCAATAACTTAAAACTTTAAACCTGAAACAAAAATTATCTATCCAATCTTCCAATCTGCGAAGGAAGTTCAAAAATTTCGAGATCAAAATATATTACCGAGGCCATAATATGATCAAAAATATCAGACATTATATATTCGTAATTTGCCCAGCGCTTATCGCTCGAAAAAACATAAATTTCTAAAGGAACTCCGTGTGCAGTAGACTGCAGCTGACGGCACATAATGTGCATATTTTTATTTAACCCTGGATGATCTAATAAATACTGCATAATATACTTTCGAAACAAACCTAAGTTGGTCATATTACGTCCGTTAAGCAAAAGTGATTTATCAATTCCTCTAAGGCTGTTGTACTTTTCAATTTCGGCCTGACGCGTTTCTATATAAGAAGTAATAAGCTGAATTCCTTTCATATGATTCAAATCGTCATTGTTAAGAAAACGAATACTACTGCTTTTTATTAAAACGTGCCTTTTAATACGTCTTCCGTCAGACTTCTGCATCCCGCGCCAGTTCTGAAAAGAATCTGAACTCAAAGCATAGGTTGGAATTGTCGTAATGGTATTATCAAAATTTCGAACTTTTACCGTCGTTAAATTAATTTCGATAACATCACCATCGGCACCAAATTTATCCATCGTAATCCAGTCGCCAATTCGAACCATATCATTTATGGCAACCTGAACACTCGAAACAAATCCAAGAATAGTATCTCTGAAAATCAAGATGATAATCGCAGAAAGTGTTCCTAAAATAGTTAATAATTCACTTTGCTTTATTCCGAATAAAGTCGAAATAATCATCGCAACCCCAAAAATCCAAAGCACAATCATAATAACCTGAACGAAACTGTCGATTGGTTTGTCGCTATATTCCGGTTTTTGCTTTAGATAATCCCGTAAAGCATTAAAAATGGTTCTAATAATCCATAAACTAATAAGAACGATATAAATACCAACGATTTTTCCGAAAAGTAACTCCCAATATTCGTACTTGTCCAGGATAATAGGAACCGCTTTATAAATAAAGAAAAACGGAATTAAATACGCAGTATATTTTGTGGTTTTGTTGTGAATTAAATAATCGTCGAACTTAGTTTTTGTTCGCTGTGCAAAAATCGCCGTAAGCGTAACTAAAACAAATTTTGCGATATAATAAATGGCATACGCCATCGCCACCATAATGGCTATATTAAAAATCAGACTGATATAAGACGCAAAATTGCGATTCATTCCCCAATGTCTGAAAAGTGGGTATAAAAAATTGAATATTTTATCCAAAAGGTTAAGCATTTGCTTTATTTTCTAAATATTTTTTCTCTACATAAAACGTTCCAAACGGAATAAGAGAAGCGATTAGTATAATAGCAAAAGTTTTTAAATCCCAGTTTTGAGATTTTTTTAATAAGAAAGCCAAAACGATATAACCAATAAATAAAACACCGTGTGTCATCCCTAACGGTCTCAGTAATGTATGATAAAGTTCAGGATTATTAGTTTTGATAATAAGCATATTGGCAAATAAAACTAAATATGAGATTCCTTCTAAAATAGCAGTAACTTTAAAAATTTTGAGCATGTATGTATTTTTTTGAGATTATAAGCAAAATTAAGTATTAGGATTGGTTTTTAAGTTATGTCTCAGGAAAGTAATTTACTTTTGTATTCTTAAACTTTGATAATGAGCAAACGCGATCTAAAAAAATATTTAACAGAATTAACTAAGGGACAACTCGAAGAACAACTAATCGAACTTTACGAAAAGTTCAGCCCTGTAAAAGTATATTATGATTTTGTTTTTAATCCGAAAGAAGACAAACTTTTACAGGAATCTAAGGTTAAAATTTCGCATGAATATTTTCCGGTAAAAAAACCGAATGCAAAATGGCGTCCGAGAGCAAAAATGCGCCGTTCTGTTGCTCAAAAAATTATAAAACATTTTATAATGCTGGGGGTTGACCCATTTATTATTGCCGATTTGATGTTTTACAACATCGAAATTGCGCAAACATATTCGGCAAACAATTATATTAAGCAGGAATTGTTTTACAAAAGTATATTTAATTCATTTGAACAGGCAGTAAATTTTGTTATTTCTAATGGAATTTTCGCTGAATTTAAAGCAAGAATTGAGGCAGTTTACCAACAGACTTTGCAGCAAAAATGGAAAAACAGGTATGATTTTGAAGCAATTCTGGATAAAATTGATATTTAAAAACATTTCCTATAAAAAATCTTATTTATAAAAAAACATTTATTTTAGGTTAAAATAAGATGAATAACTGTTTTTTCGATGTATTTTTGCAAAAATCCAAAAATAAACAATGTCTCAAAACACTTTAGAAATAGAAAGAGAAGAGAAAAAAGAACTTTATGCATACCAAAAAGGCGATATTGATGCCATTTTTGACCGCTTAGATAATGCTCCTCCAAAACATCATTTGTTATATCAATTGCCCACTGGAGGCGGGAAAACAGTGATATTCTCAGAAATTGTACGTCGTTATTTATCTAATAATGACAAAAAAGTGGTGGTATTAACACACCGTATCGAGCTTTGCAAACAAACTTCAAAAATGCTGAAGGGTTTTGGCGTAAGCAATAAAATAATCAACAGTAAGGTAAAAGAGTTACCAGACCAAAATGATTATTCATGTTTCGTTGCCATGGTTGAAACTTTAAAAAACCGTATCAACGACGAAAAGTTACACCTTGATAATATTGGTTTGGTTATTATCGACGAGGCACATTATAATTCATTCAGAAAATTATTGAACTCGTTTAAAAATGCTTTTATTCTTGGAGTAACGGCAACGCCTTTGAGTTCAAATATAAAATTACCAATGCACCAAAGTTACGACGAGCTTATCGTAGGAGACACTATTGGTTCATTGATTGACAAAGGATTCCTTGCCAGAGCAACAACGTACAGTTACGATGTTGGTTTGACTTCATTAAAAGTAGGTATCAACGGAGATTATACCGTAAAATCATCTGATGATTTGTATACCAATTCTATGATGCAGGAAAAGCTGCTTCATGCCTATACAGAACGTTCTTTGGGTAAAAAGACTTTGATTTTCAATAACGGTATCCATACTTCATTGTATGTTTATGATACTTTTAGAGAAGCAGGTTACGACATCAGACACCTTGATAACACAAGCAGTTCTGAAGAACGTAAAGATATTTTACAATGGTTTAAGAAAACACCGGATGCGATTTTGACTTCTGTTGGAATCTTAACAACCGGTTTTGATGAGCCGACTGTTGAAACCATTATCTTAAACAGAGCTACAAAATCATTAACTTTATATTTCCAGATGATTGGCCGCGGGTCTCGTAAATTACCTGGAAAAGATGAGTTTACGGTTATCGATTTAGGTAATAATGCCGCTCGTTTTGGTTTATGGAGCGATCCTGTAAACTGGCAGCACATTTTTAAATCTCCGGAGTTTTATCTTGAAAATTTAAGAGATGATACCGAAATCGAAATGTATTTCAAGTACAGCATGCCGCCTGAATTACGAGCAAAATTCAGTAAAACAGCTGATGTTACTTTTGATGTAGATGAAGAACACAAACAAGCGATTAAACAAAACTTACGTTCGAAAATCGTACTGGATAAATCACTGGAACAACACGCAGCAATGTGTGTAGATAATACTGAGTTACTACCGGAAGCAAAGGCTCTTTCAAAAGAGTTGGAAGACGATATTGAAGATCGTATAAAACGTTTTGCAAAATGCTTAAGCCAATGCAGTAAAAATTACCGTGAATGGCTTCTTGAGGATTACAAGCAAAGACTGACCTTATTAATAGGTAAAAAATACCGCGAAAAAATCATGAACGAACCGGATTGATAATTAAAGGTTTTATTTGTTTCAGGTTTCAGGTTTCATGTTTCAAGTTGTTGGAACCTAAAATAGTATTAATAAATTTAAAAAGGAGAAATAGCATTTTTAATGTAGTTTCTCCTTTTGTCAAACTTATCGGGTTTCTGTGCAACTTGAAACATGAAACCTGAAACAAAAAAATAAAAATATGTCTAAACAATTCTCAACATTAGGACTTTCAGAACCAATTTTAAAAGCTTTAAGCGAATTAAATATTCTTGAACCAACTGAAATTCAACAAAAAACAATTCCGCTTTTATTATCTGAAAATCACGATGTTGTTGGTTTAGCCAAAACCGGAACAGGAAAAACAGCGGCTTTCGGATTGCCATTATTGCAATTAATTGACACTAAACTAGATTATGTTCAGGCGGTTATTTTAGTCCCAACAAGAGAATTAGGACATCAGATTTTTAGAAATCTGGAAGATTTTTCAAAATATATTCCTAATATTTCGATTGCATCAACTTGTGGAGGAATTCCAATAAAACCTCAAATTGAGCGCCTTACAGCTCCAACACACATTATTGTCGCCACTCCTGGACGTTTGGTCGATTTGATTCAGAGAAATACAGTTGATTTAAAACAAACTCAATATTTAGTTTTAGATGAAGCCGATGAAATGGTTTCGATTTTAAAAGAAAGCCTTGATGAAATTCTGGCTGAAATTCCAAAAAAACACCGCACTTTATTATTCTCAGCAACTTTACCGGGAACAATTAAGCAATTAGTTCAAAATTACCTAAACAAAAATGCAGTTCAGGTAAGTGCCAGCATGGAGATAACCGGAAACAAAGGAATTGATCACGAATATATTGTAGTTGACCCCATTGAAAAACTAGATGTTTTAATGCATTTTTTAAACTCAAAAGATGGAGAACGTGGTATTATTTTCTGTAAAACTAAAGCAGCTGTTAATAAACTGGCTAAAAATCTGGCTATAAATCGTTTTTCTTCCGGAGCAATTCACGGAAGTTTAACTCAGGGAATTCGTGACAGAATTATGGAACAATTTCGCGAAGGTCATATTAATATTTTGGTTGCCACCGATTTAGCAGCTAGAGGAATCGATGTAAAAGAAATCTCTTATGTTGTAAATTATCATTTACCAGATACTTATGAAACGTATGTTCACCGAAGCGGAAGAACAGCCAGAGCAGGGGCAAAGGGGCTTTCTTTGACTGTTTTACAAGAAGAAGAGGTTTTTGAAATTGCCGATTTTGAAAGGGAGTTAGGTCTTACATTTACGAAATTCCAAAAACCATCTGCTTTGAGCATCGAAGAAAATAACACACTTTTGTGGGCAAAACAAATCTTCAAAACCAAACCCAATCATGACATTTCAGCTGATTTAAAAACAAAAGTAAAAACCGTCTTTCATCATCTTACAAAAGACGAACTGATTGAAAAATTGCTGGCTAATTATGTTTTGCAAAACAAAATTGAAGTAACAGAAAAGCCTGTTAAAAAATTCAAAAAGTAGTACTTAAGGCTAATGAAATTGGTGGTTTATGTTGTATTTTTATAAGGAATTTTAATCCCAAATACAGCAATAAATTATAATGGAAGATATTCAGATAAAGAAAATTTCACTGACCGAAATAGAACAATTACAAAGAATTGGCCGACAGACTTTTCAGGAAACTTTTTCAGAATTTAATTCTGAAGAAAATATGAAAGAGTATTTGGAAAAAAGTTTTTCGACAGAAAAATTAACTGACGAATTAACTAATAAAAATTCTGAATTCTATTTTGCAAATCTTGAAAATAAAGCAATTGGCTATTTAAAAATAAACTTCGGAGAATCGCAGACCGAATTGCAGGATAAAAAATCTCTTGAAATTGAGCGTATTTATGTTGCAAAAGAATTTCATGGAAAAAAAGTAGGGCAATTGCTTTATGAAAAGGCAATTCAAATAGCAAAAGAAAAAAACACAGACTATGTTTGGTTAGGTGTCTGGGAAGAAAACCACAGAGCTTTAAGCTTTTATAAAAAGAATGGATTTGTCGAATTTGACAAACATATTTTTAGGTTAGGAAATGATGAACAGACCGATATTATGATGAAACTTAAGCTTATAAATTAATTAAGTAATAATCAAAAGAAAACCCTAAATGGATTTTTTATTTGGAATTATAATGTTAAATTTATACAGAGAGTTTTTACTCATAAATACCACTTAAACACACAATATATATGAACATAGTCATAATAGGAGGTGGTTTTGCAGGAATTAACCTTGCAAAAGAACTCGTAAACCACCCAGATATACAAGTAACCCTTGTCGATAAAAACAATTATAATTTTTTTCCTCCGCTTATATATCAGGTTGCCACCGCTTTTTTAGAGCCGTCAAGCATCAGTTATCCTTTTAGAAAATTCTTTGCAGGCAAAAAAAACCTGCAGTTTCGTTTAGGCGAACTACTTTCTGTTGTTCCGGCCGAAAATAAAATTATTTTAAGTAACGGCGAATTATCATACGATCATTTGGTTTTTGCAACGGGTGCAGAAACGAGTTATTTTGGAATGGAAAATGTTATGAAAAACGCCATTCCGATGAAAACTCTAAACGATGCTATCGAAATGAGAAATACACTGCTTAAAAATCTTGAAAAAGCAGCAATTTGCAAAGAAATGCGCAAACGCCGCAAATTATTAACGATTGTGGTTGCCGGAGGTGGACCAACCGGAGTGGAAGTTTCGGGAATGTTTGCCGAAATGCGAAAAAGTATTCTTTTAAAGGAATACCCTGAATTAGATACATCTGCAAGTAATGTTTATTTAGTCGATGGCGGCGATGCACTTTTATCTCCAATGAGCAAGGAATCTCAAAAAGATACTTTAGAAGCTTTAACAAAACTAGGCGTTGTTGTAAAATTAAATACTAAAGTCGTTGATTATGTAGATGATACTGTATTTTTTGAAAACGGCGAAACTATAAAAACCAAAAACCTAATTTGGGCAGCCGGAGTTTCGGCAAAGCTTTTTGATGGAATTCCGAAAGAAAGCTACGGACGCGGAAGAAGAATGGCCACAGATCAGTTTAATAAAGTAAACGGATTAAATAATGTATATGCGATTGGTGATACCGCGATTTTAGCCGGAGATAAAAATTTTCCAGACGGACATCCACAGGTAGCGCAGGTTGCTATTCAGCAAGGATTAAATCTGGCAAAAAACTTTAAAGCAATGGCTAAAAATAAACAGCTTAAACCTTTCATGTACAAAGACAAAGGTTCTATGGCTATTATTGGAAAAGCAAAAGCAGTGGTAGATTTGCCAAGTCCAAAATGGCACTTTAAAGGATTTTTCGCCTGGATTATTTGGTTGTTTATTCACTTAATCTCATTAATTACATATCGAAACAGGTTAAATACATTTTGGAATTGGATGGTTGCATATTTCGCAAGAGATCAGTCTCTTAGAATGATAATTAGACCTGATAAGAGATCTTAAGTTTTAAATTTCGAATTTATCAGAATATTAAAAAAGCCAGAATCTAATGATTCTGGCTTTTTTATGTCTTTTTAAATAAAAATATTATGTAAAGCAAAAATTTAAAATATTAAAAAATGGAATTATTGCTTAATGTCCAGCAATAACATCATCATTTTCAGATATTTCAGCTTTATTTTTGATAAAGCGTTTACCTATATTTAGAACTATAAAAGCAATAATGGTTGTTACAGTCATAATAAGTACCATAGGTGCTACAGATTCTTTCACAAAAACGCCAACAGCAAATGAAGCCAAAGCTCCTAAACCTAATTGAATTGCGCCCATTAAAGCAGATGCGCTTCCGGCATTTTTAGCAAAAGGTGCCATCGTTAACCCAGCTGTATTGGGGTTTGAAATTCCTAAACATCCTAAAAACAGAAAAAGCATAACAATTGTTGTATATAACCCTAACAGATTATTTACCGACAATATTAAAAACGTAATACTAATGATTGACTGTAGAATTAAAGCTGTAAAAATCATTTGTTCACTCGAAAATTTCTTTAACAAAACCGAATTTAACTGACTCGAACCAATAAAACTAACCGACATAAAGGCAAAAATCCATCCATATGTTTTGGCATCTACATGGTAAATGTCCATAAAAATGATAGGTGATGCCGCAACATAAGTAAACAATCCAGAGAATGCGATTGCACCTGTAAATGCGTAAGTATAAAATTGCGGTTCTTTTATAACTTTTAAAAAGTTAGAAATAATAGGTTTGGGCTTTAACGAAATTGAAGTGTCTGGTTTATAGCTATTTGGCAGACCAAGCTGTGATGCAATTAATATAGCAATCCCCATACAAAATAGTATAAGAAACACAATGTGCCAGCCAAAATCCTGAGTTACGTAACCGCCAATTGTGGGTGCCAGCATCGGAGAAAGTCCTAAAACAAGCATCAAAAGAGAAAAAACTTTTGGAATATCTTTTACAGGAAATAAATCACGAACCATCGCAACAGAAGCAACAGTTGCAGCACAGCTTCCGATTGCCTGAATAAAACGCAAGAATATAAAAATATCAATATCAGCAACATATACGCAGCCTAACGAAGCTAAAATGTAAACCATCAAACCAATAAATAAAGGTTTTTTACGTCCGAAACGATCTAATAATGGTCCGTAAAGCAATTGCCCGGCAGAAATTCCGATAAAATAGCTTGATAAACTCATCGAGACCTTAGCAACAGATGTGTTCAAATCCTTTGCAATATCTGAAAAACCAGGCAGATACATGTCGATTGAGAAAGGGCCAAGTGCTGTTAAAGAACCTAATATGAGAATAAGTTGTATATATTTTTTTGTTGTCATTTTCTTAAAAAAAGGCTTATAATTTTTTGCAAAGGTAAAGATTTCATACCTTGTAGTAGATATGAAACGAATTTAATATCAAAAACGTAACATTTATAATTTAAAAATTAAAAATATGAGAAAGTATCTATCAGTATTAGCCCTAATTTTTACAACAGTTTCTTTTGCACAAAACATTACTTCTAAACAAGAAGATGCAAATGTTGAGCAATATGCGCTGCTAACAAAAGTTAACCAGTATTATCCGGACATTACGCTTAATAAAACAATTACAAATTTTTATGCCGACGGAAAAATTATCGATTCGCAGCAGCAATTTGATTTAAAAGGGACTAAATTTTCAAGTTATAAATTAGGAATTGAACCTGATAATAAAAAATTATTATTTGAATATGTTTCTGATGAAACCGGAAAAGTTTATGGTGACGTTTCGATTTTTAAAGGAAATGTTTTAAGAACAACATTCTCAGAAAAAACAAATCAAATCGAAGTTTCACTAAACGGAAAATCGGTTTATTTGACAACAATAAAATAATTTTTTCAAATACGAGAAATATAAAGCATCGCAATTCTGTGATGCTTTTTTTCGTTTATATTTGAATCATAGTTTTGCACATTTTTAATTCTATGAAAAAAATCCTTTTATTTCTGATTTTTGTAAATTTTCAATCTTATTCGCAAATCAATAATTTTACCGGAACCTGGGGTGCAGAAAAATGTAAAGGCTGCAAAAAAGATTATTTTTTTAGAATTACAATTGCACAGTCAAATTATATGATTACAGGAACTGCAGAAGTTACAAGCAATGATAAAGAATTAAATTCTGGAGTTTTAGATGTAACCGGATATGTTTATTCATTAAGCGACAGAGCACAAATAAAACTAATAGAAAAAGACGGATCAAGTTTTGGAGCATATTTAATATTCGAAGATGGAGTATTACAATTTACAAAACGCGGTGGCAATGATTTGGTGCCGAAAGAACTAATTTTAAAGAAATTATACGAATAAAGCCCTTTTTAAGGGTTATTCATTTTGAACTATAATTTATATTATGTAAAATAGAAAATTATGAAATACTGAATACATTTCCAATTCCTCTTTTAGATTATTATAATATAACATTCTGCCACTCACTTCAAACAGAACATTTTTAATACGATGCATTTCAAACAATTAATTCATTTAATTTAAAACAATGAATATCACTTAATTATTTAAATTGAATTCATAAAAAAGCATTTTAAAGCCTTGTATTCATTAATTCTTAACATTTCTTTAAAATATCCAGATTCTCCTTAAGATGCTTTCATTGTAAGAGTTTATTTTATTATTTTTACATTTGATATTTCAAAAAATATTCTCCCATATATGAATACAATTGCTGAGCATATTGCAGATTTTTTAAAAGAATACCCGCCGTTTGATAATTTGACTTTTCAGGAATTATCAGATATTGCTACAAATATTCGTGTTATCAATTTAGAAAAACATGCAGTATTGTTTCAAAACAACGATCCGCTGCATGACAGTTTTTATGTTGTGGCTTCTGGTGTTATTAATTTGACAACAATTGCCGATGCTGAGGAAACTATTATTAATAAATGCCACGAAGGTGATATTTTTGGTTTACGCCCGTTTTTTGCCAAAAATAACTATATGATGACAGCAAAAGCACGGGAAGAAAGCATTATTTACGCTATTCCAATTGCTGTATTCCGCCCATTTGTAGCAAATAATTCAGATGTTTTAAACTTTTTATTAGAAAGTTTTGCTGTAAATTCAAGACATACGAGAGATAATTCACGTTCTAGTGCAAAATTAGACCCTGACAGTAATTTTATCGATCAACAGTCTGAAATGCAATACATTCAGTCTTTATCTTATAACAATTCACCATTAACAACTGAATCCCATCATATTGTAAAAGATGTTGCGATTTTGATGACAGAATCGATGGTTGATAATATTGTTATCTGTGAAAAAAATAATCCGATTGGAATTGTTACGCACGCCGATTTATCTTCAAAAATTGCGACCGGGCGCTATCCTATTACTGAAACGATAGACAAAATTATGTCTTCGCCGGTTGTAACAGTTATTGAAAATGTTTCTTTAGCCGAAGCCCAGCTTCTTATGCTGAAACATAATGTTTCGCATTTGTGCGTAACCAAAGACGGAACCAGTAAATCTTCTGTAAAAGGAATTATATCTGAACACGATCTTATTGTAGCTCAAGCCAGTAACCCTGGTGTCTTAATTAAAGAAATTAAGCGTTCTCAGCTTCCGAAAGATTTAAAACAAATTCGCGATCGTTTATCAGATTTGATTCAGAATTCGATTCAAAAAAACATACCAATTTCTCATGTTAGTAATATTGCCAGCGAAATTAATCTGGCTATTATAAAACGTGCCGTAGAATTGTCAATTTTAGATCTAGGCTCTCCTCCTGCCAGATTTGCATGGCTAAGCATTGGTAGTCAAGGGCGTAAAGAACAGCTTTTATTGACAGATCAGGATAGTATTTTGATTTTTGAAGATGTGGCTCCTGAAAAATACAGAGAAGTAAAAGATTATTTTTTAAGACTGGCAAAAAGAACAACTGCTATTCTCGAAAAAGTAGGTTACGAGTATTGTCCAAATGGTCACATGGGAAGCAACATGTTGTGGTGTAAATCATTGAGTGACTGGACAAAACAATACAACAGCTGGATGAATACTCCAGGTGAAAACAGCAACGATTTGAGCAGTATTTTCTTTGATTATGAAATTGTAATTGGAGAGCCAAAAATCGAAGAAGTTATTGAAAATGTTGTTTTCAAAAATGCTGTAAACAATACTTTATTCTTTGACTTTTTAGGAAATGATGCTTTAAAGAGAAATTCTCCTTTAAGCTTTTTCAAAAAATTCATTGTTGAAGAAGAAGGCCCTCATAAAGGAAAATTTGATATAAAAACCCGTGCTTTAATGCCTCTTATAGACAGTGCACGTTTATTAATTTTGAGCGCTAACATTAAAGGAATTAAAAATACATATTTAAGATTCAAGCAATTAGCAATCACCGATTCTAAGAATGCCGAAATATATTTAAGTTGTGCCGAAGCATTTTTGACACTTTCAAAATTTAGAACTGTTGAAGGTTTAAAAAATGACGATTCCGGACAATATATTAATTTAAGAGAAATGTCTAAAACAGACAAAGAGAAGTTAAAAAATGCTTTAACCCCGATGAAAGACCTTGAGGAACTTATAAAGAGTAAATTTCAACTTACACAATTCTCGTAAATATGCTAGACTGGATTAAAAATATTAATAAGGAATATCCGGAATTCTGGAAAGATTACTTAACAAAATTAGAAGCAAAACCCAATAAATTTGTGGTTTTGTCTACCGAAACTTCTGGTTTGAATCCTAATAAAGATGTTATTTTGTCTTTGGGCGCTTTTTCGGTTATTGATGACAGTATTATTATTAAGGAGAATTTTGAAGCTGTTTTACTTCAGTATAAATTTTTAGAAGAACATGGAATCTCTAATGAATTTATTATTGAAAGTAAAATGACCAAAATGCCTGAACCTGAGGCGATGGAGGCTTTTATAAATTTTATTGGAAATGCTGTTTTAGTTGGCCATCATATTAATTTTGATATCGAAATGCTGAATGCTGCCCTTGAAAGACTGGATTGCGGCCGATTGAAAAATGAAGCTTTGGATATTGATGTTATGTATAGAAAATTAACTGATATTAATGACAAACAGTTTTCGCTAAACGATTTATGCGAAATTTACAAAATCCCGAAAAGTGACAGAAATTCTTCAGCAGAAGATGCTTATAAAATTGGACTTTTGTTTTTGAAATTGAAATCTCGTTTGGGAATTAAATAAAAATCTTTGTCAAAGTTTTGAACTTTGACAAAGATAACTATAGACATGGTTGTCAGGCTGAGCGAAGTCGAAGCCCGCAAAGTGATACAGCATAAGTGACTTCGACTTCGCTCAGTCTGACAGATGAAATTTGAATATTAAAAACGAAAAAGCCTCTTGAATCAAGAGGCTTTTTCGTTTTATAATTTAAGAATTAAGCAATTCTGTCTTTACTAATTTCATCCACAATTTCCGGATTTAACAAAGTTGTAGTATCTCCAAAGTTAGAGAAATCTCCTTCTGCGATTTTACGCAAAATTCTACGCATAATTTTTCCTGAACGTGTTTTTGGTAAACCAGATACGAATTGAATTTTATCTAATTTTGCAATTGGTCCAATGTGGTCAGCAATATATTGATTGATCTCTTTTGATAAGTTTTCTTTATTTCTAACTTCTCCGGTTTCTTTTAAAATAACATAACCATATAAAGCGTTTCCTTTAATATCGTGTGGGAATCCAACAATGGCAGATTCAGCAACCGCCGGATGTTCGTTAATAGCATCTTCGATTGGAGCCGTTCCTAAATTATGTCCGGAAACAATGACAACATCATCTACTCTACCCGTAATTCTATAATAACCAACTTCATCTCTTAATGCGCCGTCTCCTGTAAAGTATTTTCCAGGAAAAGCAGAGAAATATGTTTCTTTATAACGATTGTGATCATTCCAGATAGTTCTCGCAATTCCAGGCCATGGGAATTTAATACATAAACTTCCAACTACTTGATTTCCTTCAATTTCATTACGTTTTTCATCCATTAAAACCGGCTGAATTCCCGGCAATGGTAAAGTTGCGTATGTTGGTTTTGTTGGCGTTACGAAAGCAATTGGCGAAATCATAATTCCTCCAGTTTCTGTCTGCCACCAAGTATCTACAACCGGACATCTCTTATCTCCAACGTGGTCGTTGAACCAGTGCCAAGCTTCTTCATTGATTGGCTCTCCAACTGATCCAATAACTTTAAGAGATTTTAGTGGATATTTTTGAATATAATCTAAACTTTCTTTTGCTAATGAACGAATTGCTGTTGGTGCTGTATAAAATTGTGTGATTTTATGTTTTTCGATAATATCCCAGAAACGGCTAAAATCAGGATATGAAGGAACCCCTTCAAAAATTACGGTTGTAGCACCATTTAATAATGGTCCGTATAAAATATATGAGTGTCCGGTAATCCATCCGATATCTGCTGTACACCAAAAAATATCATTTTCTTCATAACTGAAAACATTTTTGAACGTATATGCTGTATATACCATGTAACCAGCCGTTGTGTGTACCATCCCTTTTGGTTTTCCTGTTGATCCTGAAGTATATAAAATAAACAACGGATCTTCGGCATCCATAATTTCTGCTACACTATTATCAAGAGCTGCATCTAATAATGGCTGTAACCAAATGTCACGGCCTTCCTTCATGGCAACTTCTGTTTTTGTTCTTTTTACCACTAAAACTTTAGAAACCGAAGGACAAGTATCCAGAGCTTCATCTACAATTCCTTTTAAGTCAATTGTTTTGTTTCCTCTGTAACCGCCATCAGATGTGATTACCATTTTGCATTCGCAGTCATTAATTCTGGCAGAAACTGCAGAGGAAGAAAATCCTGCAAATACTACTGAGTGAATTGCTCCAATTCTGGCACATGCCAAAACAGAAACAGCCAATTCCGGAATCATTGGTAAATAAATACAAACGCGGTCGCCTTTACGAACTCCCTGCTCACGCAGTACGTTCGCCATTTTAGATACTCGTTCGTATAATTCGTTATAACTTATATGTAAGGCGCTTTCAGATGGATCATTCGGTTCAAAAATAATAGCCGTTTTTTCTCCTCTTTTGCTTAAGTGTCTATCGATACAGTTTTTGGTTATGTTAACCTTTGCGTCAGTGAACCATTTTACTTCGGCATCGGCCATATTAAAATCAACAACTTTTTCCCACTGTTGATACCAAGTAAAGTTTTCTTCGGCAATTTTTCCCCAAAATTTTCTTGGCTCTCTTATTGACTTATTGTAATGTTTAAAATATTGTTCTAAATTTTCAATTTTATAATAACTCATAGTTTTGTGGAATTTTTTTTATAAATGTATTAAATCTGCTTCTATTCTTAAAATTATTTAATTCATAAATTTTGTATAAAAAAAACATATAATAAATAAAATATACGTTTTTTTTAAAGTTATTCTAAAAAAAGACGTTTTAGAAAAAAATCTAAATCGCAAAAAAGGTATGACAAAGAAATTATCATACCTTTTTATTTAACAAATTTCAATAACAATTAATTTTGTAATTTCTGCATTACAATACTTTACCTATTTTGAAAATAGCAGCATCTTTATTAATTAAAATAGAAATTTTCAACAAGTACATTTTTGATTAAAAATATACCCCAATTTAAGGGATCAGCTTCACTTAACTTACTTATCTCACCGAAGTTAAGTGAATGCAGTATGCATCTATATCTATTTTTCTTAATAAGTGCTTACTAATTCAAAATATTAATTTAAAACATTGATACAGAGCAAATTCCACTACATTCGGAATGCGTGGAAATTCCCAAATTTATTATACAATTTTTTTCATCGCCGTCATAGACTCTCTTAACCAAGCCCCTACTTCCTCGATTGGATGCTGACGAATTTCTTTGTTAACTGCAATTAAAACATTATTATCTACTCCATTTGATGTTGAAAATGGTTTACCAATAATATTTGTTTCTACTTTTTTCATGAATTCAGCCAACAATGGTTTACATGCATGATCGAATAAATAACAACCATATTCTGCAGTATCAGAAATTACGCGGTTCATTTCGAATAATTTCTTTCTTGCGATTGTGTTTGCAATTAATGGTAATTCGTGTAATGACTCATAATAAGCTGATTCTTCGATGATTCCTGCCTCTGTCATTGTTTCAAAAGCTAACTCAACACCAGCTTTTACCATAGCAATCATCAATACTCCATTATCAAAATATTCCTGCTCAGAGATTGGAGCTTCCTGTGGAGCTGTTTTTTCGAAGTTAGTTTCTCCAGTTGCAGCTCTCCATTTCAATAAATTAACATCATCATTTGCCCAGTCAATCATCATAGTTCTAGAGAATTCTCCAGAAATAATATCATCCTGATGCTTTTGGAATAACGGACGCATGATATCTTTTAATTCTTCTGCCAATTCGTAAGCTTCAATTTTAGAAGGGTTATTTAAACGATCCATCATGTTTGTAATTCCACCGTGTTTTAAAGCTTCTGTGATAGTTTCCCATCCGTATTGAATTAATTTTGAGGCATATGCAGGATCGATTCCTTTTTCAACCATTTTATCAAAACATAAAATAGATCCAGTTTGAAGCAATCCGCAAAGAATTGTCTGCTCACCCATTAAATCTGATTTAACTTCAGCTACAAAAGATGATCTTAAAACTCCTGCTTTGTGTCCTCCAGTTGCTACAGCGTAAGCTTTTGCCTGATCTAAACCAAATCCGTTTGGATCGTTTTCAGGGTGAACTGCAATAAGTGTTGGTACACCAAAACCTCTTTTATATTCTTCACGAACCTCAGAACCTGGACATTTAGGAGCACACATAATAACTGTGATATCTTTACGAATCTGCATTCCTTCTTCAACAATATTAAATCCGTGAGAATATGCTAAAGTCGAACCTTGTTTCATTAATGGCATAATCGCGTTAACAACAGATGTATGTTGTTTATCCGGAGTAAGATTACAAACTAAATCAGCTGTTGGAATCAACTCTTCATAAGTACCTACTTTAAATCCATTTTCAGTTGCATTTTTATATGAAGCTCTCTTTTCAGCAATTGCATCTGCACGCAATGCATAAGAAATATCTAAACCTGAATCTCTCATGTTTAAACCTTGATTCAAACCTTGTGCACCACAGCCTACAATGACAACTTTTTTTCCTGCTAATGCTGAAATTCCGTCTGCAAACTCTGACTGCTCCATAAATTCGCAAACTCCAAGTTGCTCTAATTGTAATCTAAGTGGTAATGTGTTGAAATAATTTGCCATTTTGTTTTAAAATATTTAATGAAATGAAATTTAGTAATTAATTTATTTATAATTGATTGTGATGATGTAATATCACATATTAATTGTTTATTTGAAGGTTTCTAACAATGATGAAATCTCCATTTTTTCTTTAGAAACTGAAATTCTTCCCGAACGTACAAACTGCATAATGCCGTATGGTTTGAATTTTTCGTATAAATCTTCAATTTCTGAACGTCTTCCTGATTTTGAAATCACAAAGAAATCTCTTGAAACTGTTACAATCGTTGATTGACTTTCTTTGATGATATTCTGAATTTGTTTTTCATCAAATAACAAACTTGAAGCAATTTTAAAAAGTGCATTTTCTAAAAAGATTGTCTCTTCATCTGTGTGATAAAAAGCTTTTATAACTTCGATTTGTTTTTCAATCTGTCCAACAATGTTCTGAACCCATTTTTCTGTCGTATTTACAACAATGATAAATCTTGAAACATTTTCTATTTCTGATTCTGAAACATTTAAACTTAATATATTAATGTGACGCTTTAAGAATATCCCTGATATTCTATTTAATAAACCCACGTTATTTTCTGAGTATACCGATATGGTAAATGTTTTATCTTCCATGTAATTTTTGTTTAAAGTTTATTTTGTTTCAGGTTTAACGTTCCAATCTAACTTGAAACTTTTAACCTGAAACTTGAAACTTCATTTTTAGCTTAATCTAATTTCTGAAACGCATGCTCCGGTCGGAATCATTGGGAAAACATTGTTTTCTTTTTCCACCATGACTTCTAAGAAGTAAGATTCTTTTGAAGCCAGCATTTCTGCAACAGCAGCATCAAGATCTTCACGCTGTGTTACTTTTTTAGATTTAATATGATATCCTTCGGCAATGGCAACAAAATTTGGATTAATCATTTTTGTTGATGCATATCTGTTATCAAAGAATAATTCCTGCCATTGACGTACCATTCCTAAAAACTCATTGTTTAGAATAACAATTTTTACAGGAACTTGTGTCTGGAAAATAGTTCCTAATTCCTGAATGGTCATCTGGAATCCTCCATCACCAATAATGGCTACCACTTCTCGGTCTGGTTTTCCCATTTTAGCCCCAATGGCTGCCGGAAGTGCAAATCCCATTGTTCCTAATCCGCCGGAAGTAATATTACTTTTTGTCGAATTGAATTTAGCATAACGGCACGCAAACATTTGGTGCTGACCAACATCTGAAACGATAATCGCATCTCCCTTTGAATGTTTGTTGATCATTTCAATAGTTTCACCCATTGAAAGTCCAGCCGTTGATGGATTTAATTCGTCTTTAATTACTGATTCATATTCTACTTTGGCTAATTCTTTGAACTCATTGTGCCATAAATCATGAGATTTTGCATCCAATAATGGTAATAAAGCCGCTAAAGATTCTTTTACGTCTCCTAAAACAGCAATTTCTGTTTTAACGTTTTTATCAATTTCCGCAGGATCAATTTCGAAGTGAATAACTTTTGCCTGTTTTGCATAAGTGCTTAATTTACCTGTAACACGGTCGTCAAAACGCATTCCGAAGGCAATTAAAACATCACATTCATTTGTTAGCAAGTTTGGCGCATAATTTCCGTGCATTCCTAACATTCCCACATTTAAAGGGTGATCTGTTGGCAAAGCCGATAGTCCTAAAATTGTCCAGGCAGCCGGAATTCCTGATTTTTCAAGAACTGCTTTAAATTCGGTTTCAGCCTGACCTAAAATAATTCCTTGTCCGAAAACGATGAGTGGTTTTTTAGCGCTATTGATTAATGCTGCGGCTTCGGCAACTTTATCTAAATTTAATTTTGGTACCGGATTGTAACTTCTGATTCCTGTACATTTTTCATAACTAAAATCTAACTCATCAAACTGAGCGTTTTTAGTAATATCGATCAATACAGGTCCCGGACGTCCGGAACGAGCAATATAAAATGCTTTTGCAATGATTTCCGGAATTTGAGAAGCCTCTGTTACCTGAAAATTCCATTTTGTTACCGGAGTCGAAATTCCGATAATATCCGTTTCCTGAAAAGCATCAGATCCTAATAAATGTCTTCCAACTTGTCCTGTAATACAAACCATTGGAGTTGAATCGATCTGAGCATCGGCAATTCCGGTAACTAAGTTTGTTGCTCCCGGTCCAGAAGTAGCGATAGCCACTCCTACTTTTCCTGTTGCTCTTGCATAACCCTGAGCAGCATGAGTTGCACCTTGTTCATGACGAACTAAAACGTGGTGCAGCTGATCCTGAAATTTATATAATTCATCGTAAACCGGCATTATAGCTCCTCCCGGATAACCATAAATTAAGTCTACTCCTTCTTCTAATAAACATCTTATAACGGCTTCGGCGCCTGATATTCTAATTGTTCCCATTTGGTAATTTTATTGTTTAGAATTCCAAAAGCTACTTTTTGAATTCTTTTTTAGTCGATTATTTATCGGTAACACAGCCTGTTGAAGCACTAGAAACCGATCTTGCGTATTTAAGTAAAACTCCTCTGTCAACTTTTAGCGCTGGTTGAACCCAAGCCGCTTTACGAGCTGCAAATTCTTCGTCAGATATTTTCAGGTCGATCGTATTTTTTACAGCATCGATGGCAATTATATCTCCATCTTTTACTAGTGCAATACCACCTCCGTCATATGCTTCTGGTGTAACGTGTCCTACCACGAATCCGTGTGAACCTCCGGAGAATCTACCATCTGTGATAAGAGCACAGGTGCTTCCTAATCCGGCACCAATAATTGCCGATGTAGGTTTTAGCATCTCAGGCATTCCCGGACCACCTTTTGGTCCACAACCCCTGATGACGACTACATTACCCGGTTTAATTTTTCCGGCCTGTAATCCTGGAATTACTTCAAATTCTCCTTCAAAAACTACAGCTGGTCCTTCAAAATATTCTCCTTCTTTTCCGCTGATTTTTGCCACAGCACCTTCAGAAGCAAGGTTTCCGTATAAAACCTGAATATTTCCTGTTGGCTTTAAGGCTTTTTGAATTTCATGAATTACTTCTTGTCCGTCTTGTAAATCCGGAGTTGAAGCTAAATTCTCAGCAACTGTTTTTCCTGTTACAGTTAAACAATCTCCGTGAATCAATCCAACTTTCAATAAATATTTCATTACAGAAGGAATTCCTCCAACTTCGTGAATATCTTCCATCATATATTTACCACTTGGTTTCATGTCGGCAAGCACAGGAGTTCTGTCGTTAATAGCCTGAAAATCATCCAAAGTAATTGTGATACCAACAGAGTGAGCCATTGCAATTAAGTGCATAACTGCATTTGTAGAACCTCCTAAAACTGCTACGATTGTAATAGCATTTTCAAAAGCTTTGCGAGTCATGATATCTCTTGGCTTAATATCTTTTTCTAATAAAATTTTCATTGCAGCTCCGGCAGCAACACATTCTTCTCTTTTTTCCTTACTTAATGCTGGGTTTGAAGAACTGTATGGTAAACTCATTCCTAATGCTTCAATTGCAGAAGACATTGTGTTTGCTGTATACATACCACCACAGGCACCAGCACCCGGACATGCATTTTGAATTACTCCTTTAAAATCTTCCGGAGTAATTTCGCCTTTTACTTTTTTTCCTAAAGCTTCAAAAGCAGAAACAATATTTAGAGATTCACCTTTCCATTTTCCTGAGTGAATTGAACCTCCGTAAACCATCATCGAAGGGCGGTTTAATCTTCCCATTGCAATTAATGCTCCCGGCATGTTTTTATCACAGCCCGGAATTGCAATTACACCGTCGTACCACTGCGCTCCAACGACTGTTTCGATAGAATCTGCAATAACGTCACGAGAAACCAATGAATAACGCATTCCTTCTGTTCCGTTTGAAATTCCGTCACTTACACCAATGGTATTAAAAATAAGTCCGACCAGATCTGCATCCCAAACACCTTTTTTAACATCTTTTGCTAAATCATTCAGGTGCATGTTGCAAGTGTTACCATCGTAACCCATGCTCACAATACCTACTTGTGCTTTTTTCAAATCTTCTTCAGTTAAACCAATACCATACAACATCGCTTGAGCCGCTGGCTGAGTTTGATCTTGAGTGATGGTTTTGCTGTACTTATTTAATTCCATTATTGCTTGTTTTGTTTTAATTTTTATTCAAAAAAAAACCTTCCAGTATTTGGAAGGTTTATAATATAGTCTTTCAATTATATTTATACCATTCCCGATGCAGATGTGCTAAACACATTGACAACAACGACAGAAGTAATAATAATTGAGATTTGCATCTTTATTTTTTTAGTGTTACAAAAGTACGGAAACTTTAAGAACTAAAAAAATAAAATCTCAACATTTTCAATACTTCTTGTTATTTAATTCATAATTTTAATAGAAATTTTAAACTATTGTCGATTGCCCGATATGAACATTGTCATTTCTGAAATATAACAGGTCATCTTTGCTGAAAATCACATTTGAAACAAACTCCCCTACTTCATTTGTACCGAATTTTGAATCTGGTTTTAAATCAACTGTAACTACTTTATATTCAATTGCTTTTTCAATAGCTTTGTAAATCATATTGGCCTCTGTAAATAATCCGAAATGTTCTAATAACATTGCTGCTGATAAAATAGAAGCAATTGGGTTAGCAATATTTTTTCCTTTTGCCTGAGGATAAGATCCGTGGATTGGCTCAAAAAGTGCATTTTTTTCTCCTAAAGATGCCGAAGCCAATAAACCAATTGAACCTGTAATCACACTGGCTTCATCTGATAAAATGTCTCCAAATAAATTTTCTGTCAAAATCACATCAAATTGTTTTGGATTTAAGATGATTTGCATTGCTGCGTTATCTACAAATAAAAAGTCTAAAAGAACATCAGGATAACTTTCGCCAACTTTTTGAACTACTTTTCTCCATAATCTGGAAGTTTCCAAAACATTCGCTTTGTCAACCATAGTTAACTTTTTGCGTCGGTTTTGTGCCGATTTAAAAGCTAAGTGTGCAATTCTGGTGATTTCTTCTTCTGAATATTCACATAAATCCGAAGCATGTGTTCCTTCTTCATTCAAAGTTTTAGCTCCAAAATAAGCTCCGCCTGTTAGTTCTCTGAAAATAGTAAAATCTGCACCTTCAATAATTTCTCTTTTTAGAGGAGATGCTTCTACCAATGCTTTATAAGGTTTTATTGGGCGAATGTTGGCAAACAATCCTAATTCTTTACGAAGTTTCAATAATCCCTGCTCCGGACGAACTTTTGCGTTTGGATTATTATCGTATTTAGGATCGCCAATGGCACCAAATAAAACAGCATCAGTATTTAAACAAAGATTTAAAGTCTGTTCAGGAAGAGGGTTTCCGGTTTTGTCAATGGCAACAGCCCCCATGAGAGCTTCTTCAAAAACAAATTCATGATTGTATACTTCGCCAATAGCATATAATGCTTTTTTGGCCTGTGCAATAACCTCTGGTCCAATTCCGTCTCCTGGTAAAACTGCTATTTTCAAATTCATAACGTCTCGTTCTTTATGATTTAAATCTTTATTTTTCTCTTTGTTCTATATTCTTTCTTCTATTCTCTTTTTTAACTAGCTTCTGATTAATTCGCCTTCAATTTTAGAAGCTTCGATAATCTGATGAATATCAGCATCTACTACTTCTTTTTTAATATCGGCAAATTTTAAGAACTCAATATATACAGTGTCTAATTGTGTTTTTGTCAATTCGTACCCTACTTTTTTAGCACGATATGCTAATGCTGCTCTACCGCTTCTTGCTGTTAAAATGATTGAAGATTCGTTTACACCAACATCAAGCGGATCCATAATTTCGTAAGTTGCTCTGTTTTTGATAACACCATCCTGATGAATTCCAGAACTGTGTGCAAAAGCATTTGCTCCTACGATAGCTTTATTTGGCTGTACAATCATTCCCATACTTTCAGAAACTAAACGGCTCATTTCGTTTAATTCTCTCGTATTAATGTTTGTATCTAAATTTAAGTACGGATGTTGTTTGAAAATCATAACCACTTCTTCAAGTGCTGTATTTCCTGCTCTTTCTCCAATACCATTAATAGTACATTCAATTTGTCTTGCTCCATTTATAGCTCCTGCGATTGAGTTTGCAGTTGCCATTCCTAAATCATTATGACAGTGACATGAAAGGATTACGTTTTCGATTCCTTTTACGTTTTCTTTTAAATATTTAATTTTTGCTCCGTATTCTTCCGGCAGGCAATATCCTGTTGTATCAGGAATGTTTAATACCGTTGCACCAGATTTGATAACTTCTTCGCAAACTTTTGCAAGGAAAGCATTGTCTGTTCTACCAGCATCTTCGGCATAGAATTCAACATCTTCTACATACGTTTTTGCGTGAGCTACTGCAAATTTTGCTCTTGCAATAATATCTTCCGGGGTGGTATTTAATTTGTGGAGGATATGAGATTCTGAAGTTCCGATTCCGGTATGGATTCTAGGTTTCTTAGCGTGCTTTAAAGCAGCTGCAGCAACATCAATGTCGTTTTTTACGGCTCTTGTTAGTCCGCAGACGGTTGCATTTTCTACAATTTTACAAATCTCAGAGACCGATAAAAAATCGCCCGGACTTGACACAGGAAAACCTGCTTCGATAATATCAACTCCCATTTTGTCTAGTCGCTCTGCGATAACTAATTTTTGCTTAGTATCTAACTTACATCCTGGAACTTGTTCACCGTCGCGTAAAGTGGTGTCAAAAATTTGAACTTTCTCTCTATTCATATTCATTTATTTAATGTAATTTCACATCTTGATAACAAATATATATTGTACTTTATCAGTACGAAATTCATTTTAATGAAATTATACTGTGCATAACACAATTTATAACGAGTTAAATATTTAATAACCAATAAGTTATATTATTATTTTTTACAATGGCTAACCATCAAAAAGATTTCTTATTTGTTCTGATTAAATCACTTTCCAAATCTGAAAAAAGGCAGTTTAAAATTTTTGCAAGCCGATTAGAAACAAGTTCGAATACTAAATTCATTGAATTATTCAATATTTTAGATAAATCTGAAACCTACGATGAAAAGCTTATTTTAAAAAGCGGAAGTATCAAAAAGGTACAGCTATCTAACTTAAAATCATACTTGTATAAACAAATTCTGGTAAGTATTCGTTTGAATATTCCGAGCCAGAATATTCGTTATCAATTGCGCGAACAAATCGATTTTGCCGTTATACTATATAATAAAGGTCTTTATAAACAGAGTTTAAAGATTCTCGACAAAACAAAACAGCAGGCTTTAGAGAATGACGAAAAATATATGGCGTATGAAATTGTCGAGTTTGAAAAACTAATAGAATCACAATATATTACCCGAAGTATTCAGGGCCGCGCCGATGAATTGGTTGTTCAGGCCAAAGAATTAAATTACAGAAATACTATTTCGAGCAAATTATCAAATCTTTCGCTTCAATTATACGGAATCATGCTGAAAACCGGTTACGTAAAAAATGATGAAGAGTACAGATACATTGATGATTATTTCAACAAACATATTTCTAAACTAGACGAAACTAAGTTTGGTTTCCGCGAAAAATATTGGTTTTACAATGCCAATTTATGGCGAAGCTTTCTGGTTCAGGACTTTTTAGCGAGTTATAAATTTGCTTACAAATGGGTTCAGCTTTTTTATGATAATCCGAATATGATTTATCTGAATCCGGTATTTTTTCTAAAAGGAAATCATTATTTCCTGGAATCGCTGTATATGCTGAAATATACTTCAAATTTCAAAAAATACCTTTCGCTGCTTGAAGAAACGATTGAAGATCCGAGATTTCCTGTAAATGATAATCTTGCTTCTTTGTCATTTTTATACTTATATAACAACAAACTGAACCTGCATATTCTTGAAGGTACTTTTGCTGAAAGTGAATATTTGATTCCTGAAATTTTAGAAAAACTGAAACAACACAGCGATCATCTTGATGAACATCACGAAATGTTGTTTTTCTATAAAATTGCTTCTATATATTTCGGAAATGAAAAATACAACGAATGCATCAATTACCTGGATAAAATCATCAATAATAAGAACTTGACAATGCGCGAAGATTTGATGTGCTTTGCGAGACTTTTATCTTTAATTGCACATTATGAGTTAGGAAAAGATTATTATTTGGAAAATCATCTTAAAAACACGTATAAATTCTTATTGAAAATGAATGATTTACATGAAGTTCAAAAAGAAATCATTAAGTTTTTAAGAAACCTGAATAACTTTTATCCTGCAGATATCAAGAAGGAATTCAAAAAAATGCATGCACGTTTTGTTGAACTTGAAAAGAATACTTACGAAAAAAGAGCTTTCTTGTATCTGGATATTATTTCCTGGCTTGAAAGTAAAATCGAGAATAGAAAAATTGCGGATATTATTAAAGAAAAGGCGAAACTTAACAGCCGTTGATTTAAAAATTCCAATTTTTTAAATTCCAAATTCCAACTACATACTCAATCACCTTTGTCAAAGTTTAAAACTTTGACAAAGGTTTTGCGCATATACAACAACCCCGACAGGTTTTAAAAACCTGTCGGGGTTACTGAAAAATAAAAAATCCCAAACTCCTAAAATTGGAATTTGGGATTTTTTATTTTGAAATTTTAAAAACTTTATTCTACAATATTCGAAGTCGTTACATAAAAATCTTTATCAACTTCTACTTTTCTATCTTCATTAGTTGTTTTTTCAGACTGCCATTCTGTAGTAGGTTTTAACCAGGTTTCAACACCATTTAATTTTACTCTAACCGGCATATCAAATTTCGCAACACAGTTTGTCCAGTGATATCCGAAAGTTCCGTTTTTAAACATATATTCAAAAACCGGAATTTGTGTTGTCGTTAAATATTGTGCATAAACTCTGTTGAAATTAATTCCAGATTGTTCGTTGATATAATCCTGAATTTGTTTTCCAGTAACCGTTTGGTGATAGAAAGTTTTATTCATTCCTCTTAAAATCGATTTCCATTTAGCATCGTCATTAATTACCTGACGAATCATATGCAGCATCGAAGCTCCTTTTGGATACATATCTCCAGATCCTTCATTATTTACATCATAATGCCCAATAATCGGTGTATCATTCTGAATGTTTTTTCTGCATCCAATAATATATTCAGCAGCGGCATCTTTTCCATAGTAATATTCTAAAAATAAGCTTTCAGAATAATTAGTGAAACTCTCATGCACCCACATATCAGCAATATCTTTATAGGTGATATTGTTTGCATACCATTCGTGCCCAGATTCATGAATGATGATAAAATCAAATTTTAATCCCCAGCCAGTTCCGCTTAAATCACGTCCTAAATAACCATTTTTATATTGGTTTCCGTAAGTAACAGAACTTTGGTGCTCCATTCCTAAATACGGAACTTCAACCAGTTTATAGCTGTCTTCGTAGAACGGATAAGGCCCGAACCAGTTTTCAAAAGCTTTCAGCATTTTTGGAGCATCTTTAAACTGTTCTTTTGCTGCAGCTAAATTGTCTCTTAAAACATAGTAATTACAATCTAAATTTCCTTTTTCTCCTTTAAATACTTCAGAAAAATTAACGTAATCTCCAATATTGATATTTACACCGTAATTATTGATTGGATTCGAAACATACCAATTGAAAGTTTTAGTTCCGTCTTTTTCTTTCTTAACGCTTTGTAATCTTCCATTAGAAACTTCTGTCAAGTCTCCCGGAACATTTACGCTGATCAACATATTTTCAACTTCATCATACATGTGATCTTTACACGGCCACCAAACGCTCGCACCTAAACCCTGACATGATGTAGCGATAAAATCTTTTCCATTTTTATCTTTTTTCCAGGAAAACCCTCCATCCCACGGCGCTCTTACTGCTTCTTTTGGTTTTCCTTCATAATACACTATGACTTCTTTTGTGTCCCCAACTTTCTGTTTTTCAGTTAAAGTAATAAAGAATGCATTACCGTCTCTTTCAAATTTTAATTCTTTACCATTCTGCGTTACTTTGGTAATTTTCATTGGCTCCTGCAAATCGATCTGCATTTTGTTATTTTCTGTTAAAACAGTATAACGCACAGTATTTGAACCCGAAATCGCTTTTTCTTTTGGATTAACTTTTACATCAAGATGATAGTATTTTAAATCCCACCAGGCTCTTTCTTTTGTAATGCTTCCGCGTAAAGTATCCTGATGTGTAAAAACTGTTTCTCCTTTATTAAGAAGTCCTTGGGCATTGGCAGTAAAACCAATTAAAAAAGCAGTAAAAATGCTTCCGAAGTAATTTTTCATTAGTAAAATGGTATTATTTTGAAATCAATCTGCAACAAATGTAAACATTCGAATCAAGATTTCTAAAATTTTATGATTTCTTCCTAAAAAAACAAACCCAATAAATAAGAAATTTATTGGGTTTCAATTTTTAATTATTTCCGAAGTTTAATTTGTGATATTAAATTCCGTTACATAAAAGTTTTTGTCTACAATTAAAGTTGATTTATCATCTTTTACATTTTCAGCTTTCCAGTCTGTTGTTGGTTTTAACCACGTTTCAACTCCATTTAAAGTAACTTTTAAAGGCAGATCAAAATTCTCCACACAATTAATCCAGTGATAGATCAATTTCTGGTTTTTAAAATAATATTCGAAGGTAGGAACCTGCGTTGTTCTCAAATACTGATTAAAAACCGGACTAAAATCTATTCCCGATTCTTTACATATAAAATCTTCAATTTGTTTTGTAGTAACCGTTTGATGATAAAACGTTTTGTTCATTCCTCTCAAAATTGATTTGAATTTGGCATCATCATTTATAACCTGACGAATCGTATGAATTATATTCGCTCCTTTTGGATACATATCTCCTGATCCTTCAACATTTACATCATAATAACCAATAATCGGTTTTTTATTGGTAATCACTTTTCTAATTCCTCTTATATATTCATTTGCAGCCTCTTTTCCGTAATAATATTCGATAAAAAGCGATTCAGAATAAGTTGTAAAACTCTCGTGAATCCACATATCAGCAATGTCTTTATAGGTAATATTATTTGCAAACCATTCGTGTCCAGACTCGTGAATAATAATATAATCGAATTTTAATCCCCAGCCGGTTCCGCTCATATCATTTCCTCTATAACCATTTTGAAAGTCATTTCCGTAAGTAACAGAACTTTGGTGCTCCATTCCTAAATACGGAACTTCAACCAGTTTGTAACTGTCTTCATAAAACGGATAAGGCCCGAACCAGCTTTCAAAAGCTTTCAGCATTTTTGGAGCATCCTGAAAATGTTTTTTAGCAATTTCAAGATTATCTCTCAAAACATAATAACTGCAGTCTAAATCGCCTTTTTCTCCTTTAAATTTTTCAGAGAAATTAACGTAATCCCCAATGTTGATATTTACGCCATAATTATTAATTGGGTTCGAAACGTACCAGTTGAAGGTTTTAGTTCCGTCTTTTTCTTTTTTAACACTTTGTAATCTTCCGTTTGAAACATCCATTAAATCTCCCGGAACATTCACGCTGATTAACATATTTTCAACTTCATCATACATATGATCTTTACACGGCCACCAAACGCTCGCGCCTAAGCCCTGACATGATGTTGCAATAAAATCTTTTCCGTTTTTGTCTTTTTTCCAGGAAAATCCACCATCCCAAGGCGCTCTTACCGCTTCTTTCGGTTTTCCTTCATAATAAACTATAATTTCTTTAGTATCGCCAACTTTTTGATTTTCAGTTAAAGTGATAAAAAACGCATTTCCGTCTCTTTCAAACTTTAAGTCTTTTCCGTTTTGCGTCACTTTTGTAATATTCATCGGTTCCTGCAAATCAATCTGCATTTTATTGTTTTCTGCCAAAACATTATAACGCACCGTATTTGAACCAGATATAAATTTTTCTTTTGGATTTACTTTTACATCCAAATGATAATATTTCAAATCCCACCAGACTCTTTCTTTTGTAATGCTTCCGCGTAAAGTATCCTGATGTGTAAAAACGGTTTCTGACTTATTCATAAGTCCCTGAGCATTGGCAGTAAAACCAATAAAAACAGCTGTTATAACACTCCCAAAGTATTTTTTCATTATTTATAAATTAAGTTTTGAATTAGTTATAATATTAGTATATATTTTTATTTTTTGTTACAATATTTGTATTCTTATATAGTATTGTTTTCTATTTTAGCTAAAATTTTCCTGTTTTATGAAATTTAGCACGTTTATATACCTTTTTACTTTCCTATCTTCAATTCATAATTATTCCCAGACTTTCCCTATTCCAAAAACTTCTGAAAAATTAATTATCGACGGTGATTTAAGTGATTGGAAAACGCCATTTTTAGGTCCGTTTGTAATTCATAATTCAGGAGAAAAAGCAACACAAAACACAATGGTTTCACTTTCGTGGAATGACGAAAACCTTTATATAGCTTATCGCTCTGTAGATACTAAAATAGTTGGAAAACCTCAAAAGAAAGATTCTAAAATCTATGAAAGTGATGATTTAGTCGAAGTTTTTATTGATCCGGATGGAGATGGAAAAAACTATATAGAAATTGGGGTAAATGCCTATTCTGCCAATTATGATATGCTTTTAAAATGCATTTCGCCCGAATGCGGCGGCTGGAAAACTGCAATGGATTTTAATATTGATGGATTCGAAGCTATTAGCAAAATAACTCCTGAAGGTTTTGATACCGAAATAAAAGTTCCTTTTTCAAGTCTCGAAAAGATTAAAAATGGCGGTTTTGCAAAACCAAAAACTGGCACCAAATGGAAAGCCAATACTTTTAGAATAGATTACGGTAATACGACCGAATATCTTGCATTACAGGATTATAAAAGCCAAAAATTTGGATTCCATCATCCGGAAGAATTTGCAGTTTTTGAATTTGTGGAGTAAGTCATTGCGAATGGCACACGGATGACACGGATTTGCTATGCGAAAGCGCTGATTTATACGGATTTTTATTCCCTTTATGTTGACAGTAATTTTTGTCAGACTGAGCGAAGTCGAAGTCCCGCAAAGTAATTTAGCAAACGGGACTTCGACTTCGCTCAGTCTGACAAGATTGGTTTAAAACAAAATTTGTGTTACTTCTGACGTTTCTTCAAAACTTCAACAACATCATTCAGCTGATATCCTTTTGCCTGTAATAAAATCAAATAATGAAAAAGTAAATCAGCGCTTTCGCTAAGGAATAAATCGTCGTTATCATCTTTTGCTTCGATAACTACTTCTACTGCTTCTTCACCCACTTTTTGAGCAATTTTATTGATTCCTTTTGCAAACAAAGAAGCTACGTAACTCTGTTCAGAATCAGCATTTTCTCTACGGGTTTTGATTGTATTTTCTAATTGAGAAATAAAACCATAATTTGCATCATTTGGTTCCTGCCAGCAAGTATCTGCACCTGTGTGGCATGTTGGCCCAACAGGTTTTGCCTGAATTAAAAGCGTATCGCCGTCGCAGTCATTTTTTATACTTACCAAGTTTAAAAAGTTTCCACTCTCCTCGCCTTTAGTCCAAAGTCTTTGCTTTGAACGACTAAAAAAAGTTACTTTTTGCGTTTCTATTGTTTTTTGAAGCGATTCTTCGTTCATATAACCCAGCATCAAAACATTTTTAGTTTCTGAATCCTGAATTATAGCCGGAATTAATCCGTGTGCGCTTTTGATATCGATTTCCATTTTAATTTTAGATTTTAGAGTCCAGATTTTAGATTCTCTGAATTCTTGTTATTTTAGATTAAATCTTTTCTTTCTTTTTGTCTCTTGCTTCAATTAAAGTCTCACTTCAATTCCATTGTTCTTAAGTTCCTGTTTCAAAACTTTTATCTCTATTTCTTTAAAGTGAAAAACACTCGCTGCCAAAGCCGCATCAGCTTTTCCTTTTTGAAACGAATCTACAAAATGCTGAATATTTCCTGCGCCTCCAGAAGCAATAATTGGTATATTTACTAATTCTGAAAGTTTTGCCAAAGCTTCGTTTGCAAAACCGTTTTTAGTTCCGTCGTTATCCATTGAAGTGAAAAGAATTTCTCCTGCACCACGTTCTGCGACTTCAACAGCCCAATCAAATAAGTTTAATTCTGTTGGTACTTTTCCGCCGACTAAATGCACAATCCATTGTCCGTCGATTTGTTTCGCATCAATTGCAACTACAACGCATTGGCTTCCAAATTTCTGTGCTAAATCATTAATCAATTGCGGATTTTTAACTGCCGATGAATTGATAGAAACTTTATCTGCTCCGTTATTCAGCAGAATATCAACATCTTCCACGGATGAAATTCCGCCGCCAACAGTAAACGGAATATTGATTTTTTCCGCCACGCTTCGCACCATATTTACAAGTGTTTTACGTCTTTCTTCTGTTGCCGAAATATCCAAGAAAACCAATTCATCTGCGCCTTCAGCTGAATAAATTGCAGCCAATTCTACTGGATCGCCGGCATCGCGCAAGTCAACGAAATTAACGCCTTTTACGGTTCTTCCGTTTTTTATATCTAAACAAGGTATGATTCTTTTTGCAAGCATTTTTATTTGTTGTTTCACAGAGATTCGCAAAGATTCTCAGAGCTACGCAAAATTTTGTGAATCTTTGCGTTTTGCTTTGTGCAACTTTGCGGAATATCTATTTATTTAAAATATAGTTTTCAAGTTGCTTTAATGTAATTCTTCCTTCGTAAATTGCTTTTCCGATAATAGTTCCTTCACAGCCTAATTCTGCTAATTTTGGTAATTCATCAAAAGTTGAAATTCCGCCAGAAGCGATTAGTTTTACGCCTTTTGCTTCTTCTAAAATTTTACTGTACAAATCAAAACTTGGTCCTTGCAGCATTCCGTCTTTGGCAATATCTGTACAGATAACATAGTGAATACCTTTTGATTGATAATCCTGAATAAAAGGCACTAAATCTTCATTTGAATCTTCTAGCCAACCCGAAACCGCAATTTTTTCATCTTTAGCATCAGCGCCTAAAATGATTTTTTCCGAACCATATTCTGAAATCCATTTTTCAAAAATGGCTCTGTTTTTTACGGCAATACTTCCGCCGGTAATTTGGTTGGCACCGCTTTCAAAAGCAATTCTCAAATCATCATCTGATTTTAATCCGCCTCCAAAATCAATTTTTAAACTGGTTTGCGTTGCAATTTGCTCCAATATTTTATAATTGACAATTTTACTCGATTTTGCGCCATCCAGATCTACTAAATGCAGATATTCAATTCCGTGTGCTTCAAATGATTTTGCCACTTCAAGTGGATTCTCGTTGTAAATTATCTTGGTATCATAATCACCTTTGGACAAACGAACGCATTTTCCTTCAATGATATCTATGGCTGGTATTATTCTCATTTTTTATTATTTTAGATTTTAGAGTTCAGATTTTAGATTCTAAAATTGAAATTAATTTTTGATATTTTGATTGATATTGAAATATTTACATTTTTAAGAAATTCCCTAAAATCTTTTCTCCTACATCACCGCTTTTTTCCGGGTGAAATTGAGTTCCGTAGAAATTGTTTTTTTGCAAAGCCGAAGCGTATTCAACATCGTAATTAGTTGTTGCAATCGATTCTGGGCAATTTGGAGCATAAAAACTATGAACCAAATACATAAATTCATTTTCAGAAATATCTTTAAACAAATCCGTTTTTAAATCATAAATCTGATTCCAGCCCATTTGTGGCACTTTTACGTTGTTTGAAAATTTCAAAACATCAACATCAAAAATCCCTAAACCTTTTGTATTTCCTTCTTCTGTTTTGTTACACATTAACTGCATTCCGAGACAAATTCCTAAAACAGGCTGTTTCAATTCCGGAATCAAACTATCCAAACCGCTTTCACGAAGTTTTTTCATAGCCGAACTTGCCTCGCCCACGCCAGGAAAAATAACTTTATCAGCCGATTTAATTTCGTCCGGATTATTACTCAGAACAGCTTTAAAACCCAATCTTTCAATAGCAAACATAATACTCTGAATATTTCCTGCTCCGTAATTTATAATTACTATTTTCATTCTTTATTAGTCTTAAAGTCGAAGGTCGAAAGTCTTAAAGCCGATTTTTAATATCCATAATTTTGGGAAACTTTCGACTTTATGACTTTCAACTTTTGACTTAATTAAAGCATTCCTTTCGTTGAAGGCAAAATCATTTTTTCGGTATCTCTCTTTACGGCTACTTTTATGGCTTTCGCGAAAGCTTTAAAGATAGCTTCGATTTTGTGATGTTCATTGATGCCTTCTGCTTTGATATTTAAGTTGGCTTTTGCTCCGTCTGTAAATGATTTAAAGAAGTGATAAAACATTTCTGTTGGCATTTTACCCACCATTTCACGTTTGAATTCAGTTTCCCAAATCAGCCAGTTTCTTCCACCGAAATCAATTGCTGCTTGCGCTAAACAATCGTCCATTGGAAGGCAAAAACCGTAACGCTCGATTCCTAATTTGTTTCCTAACGCTTTCGCGAAAACTTCTCCCAAAGCAATTGCTGTATCTTCAATTGTATGATGCTCATCTACTTCTAAATCACCTTTTACAGTGATTTCTAAGTCCATTTGACCATGACGTGAGATTTGGTCTAACATGTGGTCGAAAAATGCAATTCCGGTATCGATTTTGCTTTTTCCTGTACCGTCAAGATTTAAGTTAATATAAATATCCGTTTCATTCGTTTTTCTTGTAATTGAGGCTGAACGCGCTTCTAATTTTAAAAACTCATAGATTTTCTTCCAATCCATTGTTTGTAAAACGATTGTCTCGTTTAATTCTTCACGTTTTGATGAAATTTCATTGCTTCCAATTCCATCCGTATTGTTCATGAAAATAGCTTTTGCACCCAAATTTTTAGCCAGTTCAACATCTGTTAAACGATCTCCTAAAACAAAAGAATTTGCCAAATCATAATCTGGATTATTCAAATATTTAGTCAGCATTCCGGTTCTTGGCTTGCGTGTAGGCGCATTTTCTTCCGGAAAAGTTCTGTCTACGAAGATTTCATCAAAAACAACTCCTTCGTTTTCAAAAGCTTTTAGAATAAAATTTTGCGTTGGCCAAAACGTATCTTCAGGAAAACTATCTGTTCCAAGTCCGTCCTGATTGGTTACCATTGCTAATTCGTAATCTAATTCATTAGCAATTTTAGCCAAATATTGAAAAACTTTCGGATAAAATTCCAGTTTATCTAAACTGTCTAATTGGTAATTTTCCGGTTCTAAAACAATCGTTCCGTCACGATCGATAAAAAGTACTTTTTTCATATTTTTTTGTTTTGCCACAGATTTCACAGATTAATATGATTTTTTTTAGCCACAAAATTCACGAATTTCTCTAATTTAATTCGTTGCTAAAAATCACGCACAGAAAGAAATCATTTTAATCTTTCTAATCTGTGGCTAATAATTTTTAGTTTAACAATTTTAATTCCTTAATAACAATCGCGTTTTCTTCTTTTGTTCCAATCGTAAAACGAAGGCAATTTTCGCATAAAGGCTGAGTAGTTCTGTTACGAATAACGATTCCTTTTTCGATTAACTGGTCGTATCTTTTATTAGCATCATCTACTTTTGCCAAGATAAAATTAGCTTCTGTTGGATACACTTTCTCAACAAAATTTACTTCAAGTAACACTTTAAGCAGTTCTTCTCTTTGCTCAATAATAGAAGCTATTTCTTGTTTAATTTTGTCTAAATCTTTTAAACGTTCTTTAGCTCTTTGCTGCGTTAATTCGTTTACATTGTAAGGTGGTTTGATTTTATTTAGAATTGAAATAACTTCTTCAGAAGCATAGCAAATTCCTAAACGAATTCCGGCTAAACCGTAGGCTTTTGAAAGCGTCTGCGTAATGACCAAATTCGGATATTCATCGATTTCTGTAAGCCAGCTTTCTTTATCCGAAAAATCAATATATGCTTCATCAATTACAACTAAACCTTTAAAGTTTTGAAGCAGTTTCACTACGCTTTCATCTGAGAAAGAATTTCCTGTTGGATTATTTGGCGAGCATAAAAAAATGATTTTTGTATTCTCGTCAACCGCTTCCAGAATCTTCTCAACTTGAGGCTGAAAATCGTTTGTCAGTAAAACTTCTCTGTTTTCAACAGCATTAATATTTGCTAAAACGCCGTACATTCCATAGGTAGGCGGCAGCGAAATAATATTGTCTTTTTTAGGTTCGCAGAAAGCCCTGAAAAGTAAATCTAAAACTTCATCGCTTCCGTTTCCTAATAAAATCTGGCTTTGTTTCGTATTATTGTTTTTGGCTAAAATAGCTTTAACTGAATTCTGCTGCGGATCCGGATAACGATTTACGCCATTTTGATATGGATTTTCATTAGCGTCCAGAAAAATCATATCGGCGGTATCAAAATCCTCAAACTCATCTCTCGCAGAAGAATACGGTTTTAAAGATTTTACGTTTTCTCTTGTTATTTTATTTATATCGAATTTCATTATCTTAATTTTTAGAATATAGAAGATAGAATAAAGAGAATAGACCCTCATCTGATCCGTAAAATTTCTATATTCTTTGTTCTATATTCTTTTCTCTTTAATTTATTGCAAACCCTTTAATCTCAGCGTCACAGCATTCTTATGCGCTTGCAATCCTTCGGCATCAGCCATCAATTCAATTGCTTTTCCAATGTTTTGAATTCCTTCTTTAGAAATTTTCTGAAACGTCATTGATTTCATGAAACTATCTAAGTTTACTCCGCTGTAATTCTTCGCGTAACCATTCGTTGGCAGAGTATGATTGGTTCCAGAGGCGTAATCTCCGGCGCTTTCCGGCGTATAATTTCCGATGAAGACAGAACCTGCATTTACAATTCCGTTGCAATAGAAATCATCATATTCTGAGCAGATTATAAAGTGTTCAGGGCCATATTCGTTGATTAAATCCAATGCGATCTGATCATTTTCAACATAAATCAATTTCGAATTTTCGATTGCTTTCTCTGCAATTGCTTTTCTTGGCAATAATTCCAGTTGTGACTGCACTTCTTTTTCTACTTCGTCAATCAGTTTTTTTGAAGTCGAAACCAAAATCACCTGACTATCTGTTCCGTGTTCTGCCTGCGATAATAAATCTGAAGCTACAAAAGCGGGAACTGCGGTATCATCGGCCACAATTAATAATTCTGATGGACCCGCCGGCATATCAATTGCAACTCCAAATTGCGTTGCCAGTTGTTTTGCTACAGTTACAAATTGATTTCCCGGACCAAAGATTTTATACACTTTAGGAATAGATTTAGTACCGAATGTCATTCCGGCAATTGCCTGAATTCCGCCAACTTTTATAATTTTGGTTACACCGCATAAATTTGCAGCATACAAAATGGCCGGATTTATCTTCCCTGTTTTATCTGGAGGAGAACACAATACGATTTCTTTGCAGCCCGCAATTTCTGCCGGAACTGCCAGCATTAAAACAGTTGAAAATAAAGGTGCTGTTCCGCCGGGAATATACAATCCGATTTTTTGAATTGGTCTTTTTTCCTGCCAGCAATTTACGCCTTCGATTGTTGCTATTTCAACTCTTTCTGTTTTTTGAGCTCGGTGAAATTTATAAATATTGTCTTTTGCTAATTGAATAGCTTCTTTTAATTCATTCGGAATCAAAGCGATTGCTTCGTTAATTTCTGCTTTAGAAACTTCGTAGTTTTCTAAAGTTATTCCGTCAAAAATTGAAGTATATTTTGCCACTGCTTCATCTCCTTTTTTCTGAACTTCTTTAAAGATTTCTTTTACAGTAACTTCAATATCATCAATTGTCTGGGTTGGTCTTTTTAATATTTCAGACCATGTATCTGGTTTTGGATTGCTTATTTTATTCATATTTTTATGCTTTTTTTTGCTTTAGACTATAAGCTGCAGGCTATAAGCTTTATTATCGTTGTGTTTTTTTAACACAAAGTCCGCAAGGTTTTTTTATATTCTTTTTGGCTTAGAAAACGTTAAGTTCGCAAGCTGTTGTCGAGAATTGGAATTTGGGATTTAAAAATTGGAATTTCCTTTTACAATACCATTTTCTCAATTGGGCAAACTAAAATTCCTTCTGCTCCTACTTCTTTTAACTGGTCGATTACATCCCAAAAAGTGTCTTTATCAATTACAGAGTGTACACTGCTCCAACCTTCCTGTGCAAGCGGAAGAACTGTTAAACTCCTTAAAACCGGAAGAATTTTTCCAACAGCATCGATTTTGTCGTTTGGAATATTCATTAAAATATATTTTGAATTTCTGGCTCTTAAAACCGATTGTATTCTGAATTTTAATGTATCGATGTGTTTTTGAATTTCCGGAGAAACTTTTGGAGAAACTGCCAAAACAGCTTCGCTTTTTAAGATAACTTCAACTTCTTTCAGGTTATTTTTGAATAAAGTACTTCCGCTTGAAACGATATCTACAATCGCATCTGCAAGACCAATATTTGGTGCTATTTCTACAGAACCAGAAATTTGGTGAATATCGACTGATAATCCGAAAGAACTAAAATATTCGGTAACGGTGTTTGGATAAGAAGTGGCTATTCGTAATCCTGACAAATCCTGAATAGAATTGTACTCAAAAGTTTTAGGAACGGCTACAGAAACTTTGCATTTTGAAAATCCTAAGCGCTGTACAACTTCAATGTTTTTTCCTTTTTCTACTAAAAGATTATCGCCAACGATCGCTAAATCTACGACGCCGTCAATTAAATACTGCGGAATATCTGAATTTCTAAGATATAAAACTTCAAGAGGAAAGTTTGAAGCTTCGGCTTTTAACTGATCAATTCCGTTGTTGATCGAAATACCGCAGTCTTTTAAGATCTGAATGCTGTCTTCGTTTAAACGACCTGATTTTTGAATTGCAATTTTTAAAGTACTCATTTTTTTACTTGTTGTTTGATTAATAGTTTGAGTACAAAGAATTGGTATAAAAAAACCCGTTTGATGTACTCAAACGGGTTTTTAAAATATGATGATTTACACACATACCATTAACACATCGCTTGAGAGCAATAATGTAAATGATGATGATGTAATTGATTTGAAATCATTGTTTGGTGTGTTTTATAATTCTTTGATTCGGTTGCAAATATACTAGTTAATTTCATAAAAAAACAATTTTTAATATAACTTAACGATAGATTATTGTTAAAAAAAATCTCAGCCTGAGTTTTTATTGCAAATTTTCAATTTACGATAACGTTTTCAAATCCTCTTCAAAATTTAAAGTTACGATAGTCCCAACTTCTATTTCACTTTCGATTTTAAATGTAATATGGAGTAGTTCTGTAATTCTTTTTACGATAGACAATCCTAAACCAACGCCTTTAATTTCAGGATGATCGGTGTAATTTGACCTAAAAAAAGGATTATAAATCATTTCTAAATCACTCTTTTTAATTCCAATTCCGTTATCCGAAATTTTACAGATTATTTTACTGTCTTCCTTAAAAAGTAAAATAGAAACTTCGCCTTCGTTTTTTGTATATTTTAAAGCGTTTGAAATAATGTTTCTAAGAATAGTTATTATTAAAAAAGTGTCTGACTGAATATAAAAATCTGTTTTGGCATCAAATTTTACATTGAGTTTTTTGCTGTTTATTTTCTCTGAATTCAATGTTAGGACATCTAAAATTATGGCATTCAGATAAACTTTTTCAGTATTAATCTGTTGTTTTTGATTATCGAATCTTGCCATTGTTAAAAGCTGATCTACTAACATATTTAAATGATCTACTTCGTTTATACAATAGTTTATTTTATCCTCGTATTCCTTGCTGTTTCTGGGTTTACGAATAAGTACTTCAAGTGTTCCTTTAATTACAGTTAAAGGTGTTCGCAATTCGTGAGAAGCATCAGAAGTGAATTGTTTTTCGCGTTCAATTGCTTCTTCAATTCGATACAGTAAACTGTTTATAGTTGTCGAAAGCGTATACAATTCATCTCTGCTTTTTGGTAATGGAATTCGGGATTTCAGGTTATCTTTTGTGATAATTTTCGAAGTATTGATAATAGCATTTATCGGACTTATACTTCTTCCTGCCAAAAAACGGGCGATAAAAAACAACAATAGAATAATTACCGGAAATGCTATTAAAAGTGTATCAGAAAGGTTTTGTAAAACCTTCGTAGAATCTGAAAGGGACATGGCAATAATCAGATACCCTATTTTTTTGTTTTTAATATGAAGCGGAACCTGAATTTGTCTGATTTTATTATCTAATAAATGAGTATCAAAAAATTCAAAACCAGATTTGTTTTCGTGAAAAACCAGTTTTTCATTTTTAAGGTTAGGCGATTTTTCTATTATCTTTTTATTCAAATCCAAAAACTGAACAAAAACCGGGTTTACATCAACAGAATTATGTTCTCTTTCCTCCCATTCTTCGGTATCCATAAAAACTACAACTTTCTTTTCAAATTTAATTTCACTAAGATGGTCGCGGACTTCTATCAATAAGTTTTCATCTATATGATTGTAAACCGTGAGCCTGACAATGAAGTAAATTGCCGAAAAAGCAGCCAGAATAAGCAATCCTGTTGTGGTTATGTAATTTAATGCAATTCTGGTTTTAAAAGAAAGCTCCTTCATCATAGTTCATTAGCAATATATCCTACACTTCGTATGGTTTTTATGTAGTCTTCTTCAATTTTTAAGTTTAGTTTTTTACGAATTGCGTTCATAAAGACATCAATTACTCCGGTATCGTATTCAAAATTAATGTCCCAGACATCTTTTAAGATCTGATTTCGGGTACAGACTCTTCCTTTGTTTCTAATTAAATAAACCAATAATTCAAACTCTCTCTGCGTTAAAGCAATTTCTTCGTCGTTTTTTAAAACAATATGTTTTGACAAATCGATTTTTATGGTCCCCAATGAAAGCGTTTCGTTCCCGCTGCGATTTCTAAAATGAATTTTAATTCTTTCGACCAATTCTTCAAAACTAAATGGTTTTTTAATATAATCGTTTGCCCCTGCTTTAAGACCTTCAATAGTTTCTTGAACCGTATCTTTTGCGGTTAAAAATATAATTGGAGTTTTTTGATCTTTGATTCTTATCGCTTTACACAATTCCAAACCATTAATTTTAGGAATCATCCAGTCGAGTAAAATCAAATCAAACTTATGGCTTTGTGTTAATTCAAATGCTTTCGCACCATCATTTGCTGTAGTAATTTTATATCCTTCTTCTCTTAATCCCTGTTCCAAAAACTGAACAATTCCTAGTTCATCTTCGACAATTAAAATATGCATATTGGGTGATTTATTTCAATATTAACCTATGTTAAGTAATGTCAAAGATAGATATTTAAGATGGAGAAACCGCTTAAAATCATCATAATAGAACAAAACAAATAATCTTAAGCAAATATTAAGTTTAAGCTAAGTAAGGTTAAAGCATAACTTCATCTGATGTTAATTAATCAGATTTAATTTTGCTGAAAATAAAATACCATGAGTTTTTCCAAAAAATTTTCTCCGTTTTATAATCTGGCGATTTTCTATTTTTCTGTAAGTTTTATATTGAGAATTGTCTTGATTTTTCATCCTATAACTCAAAGTTCATTTACATTTCTTGAGAGTTTTAAAATTTTTGCTTTGGGATTAATTTCAGATTTTTTTGTTTTTGTAATTGCAGGTCTTTTTCTCTGGTTGTACCTCATTTTTCTTTCAGAATCAAAATATTCAATGCCTTCGGGTTATATTATTTTAACTTTTTTTATTGCATTACTTATTTATACTGCCTCTGGAAAAAGTATTTTTGATGAGTATGGCGGAGCTTTGCCCAGAATCGTTATGATTTTTATTGCATTAAAAGCTATTTTGTTTGCACTTTTTCTTTTTCTTCCAAAATGGAGAATTAAGCTTCGTTTCTGGCTGTATTCTTTTGTTATATTTTTATATGTAGTTTTAATTCTTCAGAATGGATTAAGCGAATATTTCTTTTGGAACGAATTTGGAGTAAAATACAATTTCATAGCGGTTAATTATCTTATTTATACTAATGAAGTTATAGGGAATATTATGCAGTCTTACCCTGTAATTCCTTTGTTTTCAGGATTATTCATAGCTAGTGGTATTGTTACTTATTTCATCGTAAAAAATTCTAAGAATTATATTAATGAGATTCCAAATTTTAATGAAAAAATAAAAATATCTGCCGTTTACCTAACTTTGGCAGCTATTTCTCTTTTAGCAATTCCGGCTTTGGCAAAAACTGAAAATTCTAAAAATGTATTTGTAAATGAATTACAATCGAATGGTTTATATAAATTTTACCTTGCTTTTCAGAACAGTAAATTAGATTATTTCAAATTTTACAAAACACTGCCAAACCAGGAAGCATTTGCTATTTTAAAAAAACAGTTTCCTAATATTTCCGGAGAGAACACATTTCAAAAAATAACTAATGATTCATTAGAAAAACGTAAAAATGTCGTGTTGATTACCATTGAAAGTTTAAGTGCCGACTTTATGAAAACGTATGGAAATCAAGGAAATATCACTCCTTTTTTAGATAGCTTATCTCAAAAAAGTTTGCATTTTACTAATTTGTATGCGGCTGGAAACCGAACTGTACGCGGACTTGAAGCGGTTACTTTATGTCTTCCGCCAACTGCAGGTGAAAGTGTCGTAAAACGTGAGGATAATAAAAATAAGTTTTCAACCGGAGCTGTGTTTAAGCAAAAGGGCTATAATGTAAAATTTATGTACGGCGGTGATGCTTTTTTTGACAATATGCAGGATTTCTATTCAGGAAACGGATATGAAATTGTAGACAAATCCAGCTTTTCTCCTGAAGAAATTACATTTTCGAATGTTTGGGGCGTTTGCGATGAAGACATGTACAATAAAGCGATTAAAATAATGAATGGCGAAGCAAAGCTGAATAAGCCATTTTTTAATCATATTATGACAGTAAGTAATCATAGACCTTTTACTTACCCAAATAATAAAATCGATATTCCAGGCGATATTAAATCCCGTGATGGTGGTGTAAAATATACGGATTATGCGTTGGGGAAATTCTTTCATATGGCTCAAAAACAGCCTTGGTTTAATAATACAGTTTTTGTAATTGTGGCCGATCATTGTGCTTCGAGCGCCGGAAAAACAGAACTTCCGCTTGATAAATACAGAATTCCCGCTTTTATTTATATTCCGAACCAAAAGCCTGAAAAATGCAACAAACTAATGTCGCAGATTGACTTGATGCCTACACTTTTCGGATTATTAAATTTTGATTATAATAGTAAGTTTTTTGGGCAGGATGTTTTTAAACCTTCTTATAAACCAAGAGCATTTATAGCTACTTATCAGGATTTAGGCTTAATAAAAGATAATGTTTTGACTATTTTATCACCAAAACAAGAAGTAAAACAATTTCAATTGAAACTTAAAAAGACAGATATCGCAGCAGAATATCAAATTCATTACGATGAAATTCCTTTAAAAAACAAAAACAAAGAATTGATAAATGAAACTATATCTTATTATCAATCTGCTTCTTATGTATTGAAGAAAAAACAATATCAATTTGAAAATATGCATTTAACAGGGAAAAATAAAATATTATACGCAAAGATTCCTTAAAAAAAGCCCAAACAAAAAAGCCTCAAATTATTTAAATTTGAGGCTTTTTTTAATCTATATGTTCAGAAGAACAAACCTGATCTTTATAGTTTGAGAAAACTTAATCATTTTGATTTTTCAATCCGAATAAATCTCCTTTTTTAAATAATAATAAATCGTCTTTTAAAGCCTGATTATTTCTTTGTGTTACAGATGGTGCATCTAAATCGCTTAAATCCGGTTTACCGGCATTTACCCATGCAGTATACCAAAAACTAGCAGTTGCTTCAATTGCTTTTTTCATCTGGCTTTCAACCATTCCGTTTAACTGCTCGTGAAGTTTTTTAGCATAATCCTCAGAGAAAACAGCTGTATTGTACTTGCTTTTCAAAACTTTACCATCAGTATCCATTTTAAAAACCTGATTTTCCGGGGTTGCTGTTCTTAATTTTTTATCAATATCCAGTAAAGGCTGCGCCAGACTGTGTGTGTCGTTTATCATATCCCAAACTGCTTTATGAACGTCTTCATAATAATGAGCCTGAGGAACATTTAATTTGTAATTTTTAGCAAATAATTCAGGAAGTCTGCTTTCCCAAAGAGAGTGAATCCCTTTTTGATCGCTTAACTGTCCGTCGTGATTTGCAGACGTGTGCAAAGGCATGTGCGCATCTCCAACATAATGACCCAAATCTGCTGCAAGAAATAAGATTTCTGCTCTGTTTTTATCTTTAAAAGCTTTGGTCAATTTTGCCATCATATCTTCAATGTACCATGGCAGGATTCCGTTATCGTTTAGGAATTTAGCATCATATTTTTTCTTTGCGGCTTCCATCGTCTGCGGTATGCTGTCTACAGAACCAAAATTTTCCATATCAAAATAATGCCTCGGATTTTCGTCTTTATAATTTAAAGCATATTTACGAATATCTGGTACCGAAGCTTCCTGTGTAATAAAATCGATGTGATTGTAAAAAAATACCTGAAGTTGTTGTGGTAAAGCCATTACAGCCGCTTTGTTGATTCTTTCATGGCCTACAATTCCCCATGATAAGGTAAAAAAACCAATAATTAATGCGAAGAATGCGATTAACTTTGGTCTCATTCTGAAATTTTTCATTTTGTTTTTGTATTTGGAGGGCAAAGTTACCTTTATTTAAAGATAATTCAAAAGAATACTATTCAAGATTATGTTATTTTAACTTTTTGAAATTTTTAATCCATATAAGTGATAGAAGTTCATATTGGTAAATTTTCTTTGTATGTTTGTTGTAGTATTAAACTTTATAAATATGCGCCGTTTTTATTTATTTTTTATCTATTTTTTTACTGCAATAGGTTTCGCGCAAGAAGCTGAAGTTCAATTAAAAAATGTTAGCGACACCATCTTAAATCCAAAAAGAGTACTTAAAATTTCTGATTCGTTTGATGGAATCAAAACAATGCAAAAGCTGTTTCCTGGAAAATTATATCATCTTTCAGATCACAATACTTTTATAAGCTGGGACTGTAAATCCTGCAAACCCGCACCTTTTATTGATGTTAATGGTGTTGAAGGCGACCAGCTATTTCCTTACAGCGAAGGCGTTGCCACAAGACTTATTACCAATATAGATTATTCTGATTCTAAAGGAAATCAATTCAAAATATTAGCATTTAATCATTCAGTTTACGATACTGATGGTTTGCAAACAGGTCGTTTTTCTGGTGGATTAATAGGTATTGCTAAATTTGCAAAAAATGGAACAATTTGGGAAATGAGATCTTTTCAGCCTGCAGTAGCCGCATTTGGTGCTTTTTCTCAATGTCCAACTCCTAAACTTTTACAAATTGGTGAGGATCAATTTGCTTTTACTTTGCTGCATGTTAATGGCGGTGCAGGCGGGCCTTTTGAAGGCTGGCTATACTTAGTTGCTGGCTTTGATGGAAAATATCAGCCAATTATGGAAGTGCCAAAATATCAGTTAACAAATATTGAAAGTGTTAAATGGTCTGGTTCTTACACTGTTGTAAATGATAATACCAAAAAACATTTTAGAGATATTATTATAAAAACTACAGGATCATTTAATAAAGCCGCAAAAGCTGAAGATGAATTTGAGGTTGATCTTCCTGAAGAAATTGCAGCAATGGCGAAAAATAAAAAATTATTTAATTTTGAAATTGAAAGACGTTTTTCGTTTAAAGGGAAATCATATAAAATGATCGGCAAACCTGCTGTAAAATTTTCGAATGTAAAATAATTTAACCTAAATAAATAATTGATACTAAGCTTAAAACAGCAATAAATATCCAAAGAAAAACTCCCTGAAGCAAAGGCTTCACTCCTACTGTTTTTAAAGTACTTAAATTTAAAGTCGCGCCAATTAGAAATAAAGTTATCGTTAATCCTATTTTGGCAATATTTACAATATGCGGTGTAAAAATTGCTATTTGCGGAACATAAGAATTTAAAAGCATTGCCAAAATAAATAAACCTATAAAATAAGGAATCTTGATTTTTGAGTTTTTATTTTTAAAAATAACTGCTGTTAGAAGTGAAATTGGAATAATCCACAAAGCTCTCGCTAATTTAACTGTTGCAGCAATCTGCAAAGCTTCTGCTCCGTATTTATTGGCCGCACCAACGACAGAACTTGTATCATGAATAGCAATAGCACACCATAATCCAAATTCTTTTTGAGATAAATCAAGTTGATGTCCGATCAACGGAAAAACAAATAACGCGATTGAATTCAATATAAAAATAACACCCAAAGCAATTGAAGTCTTATTTTCATTTGATTTTATTACGGGTGAAATGGCAGCAATTGCACTTCCTCCACAAATAGCTGTTCCGCATGAGATTAAGTACGATGTTTTTCTCTCGGTTTTTAACCATTTTCCTAAAAGAAAACCGAAAGTTATTGTGCTAAAAATTGAAAAAACAGTTAAAGCAAAACCTTCTTTTCCTGCAGAAAATGCGCTTGATGCGTTCATTCCAAAGCCTAAACCTACTACTGAAAACTGCAGTAAAAATGTTATCGCTTTACTGTTGAATTCTACAAAAGGATTTCCGAAAACATTCACTACTATAATGCCTAGTAATAATGCAATTGGTGGAGAAATTATCGAAAATAAACACAATAATATTATTACGGCAAAAATTAGCTGTTGCAAGAAATGATTAATTTCAAATAACTGTGACGCGGAATGTTGTTTTGTTTTCAAAATAGAGTAATTGATATTTACTCTGCAAAGTTGCGTCGATTAAATGAATTTCGCCAATCGTAAAATACAATCGACTATAACTTCAAGTTATAATGATTCGCGATATTTTGAATAAACAATTCTGACAAAGGATCTGATTTCCCTAATAAAGTAATGATGTAAAAGTATCTCTCTACAGATAATTTTTCGACATCTAAAACAATCAATTCCTTGTTTTTCAATTCTTTATTCACAGCATGAATCGACATAAAAGCAAAACAATCTGAATTGAGCAAGTAGGATTTTATACTTTCCGTGCTTCCTAACTGCATTTCGATTTGTAAATCTGAAAATTTTAATCCTGCGTTTTTCAATGCAAATTCTATAACTTCAAGTGTTCCGGAACCGCGCTCGCGCGTTATGAATTTCATTGATTTTAAATCGTTTACTGAAATCTCGTTTTGCTTTACAAAAGGATTATTACTATTGCAGACCAAAACCAGTTCGTCCTTTAAAAAAGGAATGTATTTTATGGATTGATTTTTTGACTGACCTTCGACAATTCCAATTTCGATTTCTTTATTAATTAAAGCATTTTCGATTTGTTCTGTATTTCCGTTTAATAAATTGACTTTTATGTCTTTTTGTTTTTGATGAAAACGTGCCAAAACGGGAGAAATGATATATTGGGAAATTGTGGTACTTGCGCCTAACCGCAGTAAACCTTGACGTTCACTGATAAACGAACTCATTTCAAAATCTATTTCCCGGTAAATTTCGAAGATTTCTTTTGTATGTTTTAGCAGAATTTCTCCGGCTGGAGTTAGAGCGATTTTAGAACCGTTTCGTTCAAAGAGTTTGGTTTTATAGGTTTCTTCGAGTTCCTGAATGTGTTTTGAAACTGCAGGCTGTGTAATATACAATTCACTTGCGGCCTTAGTAAAATTAAGACGAAGGGCAACGGTGTAAAATACTTTTAGCCTGAAATCCATATTGTTATTTAATGTGAAACACTGATTTTACGAATTTACACGAAATTAAATTGAGTGTAGTCCCTACGGGACAAATTTATTTGGTGGTCATTTTTTTTTCTACCGATATGAAACTCCTAACGGAGTTTTTTTATTAAATTGATTCATTTAATTAAATTTTATTTAATAAAAATATAGCAAATAAAATTAACGAAGTAAATATCGTAGAGATTAAATATCGTTAGCAAAACTCCTAACGGAGTTTTTTCTATGTATAAACCCTTTTATAGAATTCTATTTAACGAAAAAAATAGCAAAACATATAACGAAAAAAATCTCGTAGAGATTAAATATCGGTAGCAAAACCAGTATTTTAAACTCAATTTTGTCCGTAGGGACTTTACGCTATATGATAAAAACTACAAAAGCCCGTTATACTTCCTAACAAACCATTCCGTTGTCAATAAAACCGCAATTAAGATCAATAACCAAACCCAGTCAATTATTGGCGTTTTTGTAGAAACGTTTTTCTCAATTGATTTGTATTCTTTGTTTTCTAAAAGTGTATTAATCAAATCATCTGCCTGATTTTCAAAATAGGCTTTTCCGTTGGTTTGTAATGCCAATTGCTTCAATTTTAAAACATCCGGGTTTACAAATTGTTTTTCGATATCAAAATCTAAAATTTCGAAATGACTTGAATATGATGTATTTGAATTTAACTCTTTTACTGTGAAATTATATTTTCCGGCTGTTAGCCCTTCTAAGTTTACAGAAAAAGAATTGTTTCCTTTTAATAAATCGTAATTTTTAACTTGTTTGGTTTCTGCATTTGTAACCGTAATTGTTAGTCTTGCTTTTTCGTCAAACTCGTAGTTTTTATTAAAGTATTGTGCGTTTATCACAATTTCTTCTCCAGAATTATAAAAACTTTCGTGTGTTACAACTAAAGATTTTTTTGAAGCCGATGTTGCTAGATACTGAATTATTTTATCTACAAAAACATCATATTTTTCAAATGACTGATTATCAATATGACTTTGCAGACGCCATTTCCAGCTATTTTCTCCTAATAGAAAAGCAGTTCTTTTGCCTTGATTTTCGGCGAAAGCCAATAAAGGTGCATTTGTGGAAACGTTTCTAATTTTTGAAGAAAGTAAAACGGATACATTTCCGTTTGTAGAAATGGTTCCGAATGCATTTTGTAATGGCGGGAAATTTTCAAAACCAATATTATCTATTGCAAACAGATTAAACTGCGGTTGAAATTCTGATAAATAATCTTCAACTTGTCCGCTCATTTTGAAGATTAAATTGCTTTGCTGCTGATTTAAAAAATTAAAATCGGTACTGTTTCCGGTTATGATAAATGTGTTTCTTCCGGCAGCTTTGTTATTGTCAAAAATTGGTTTGAAAGATGAATTTGGCTGATATAAAACCAAAACCGATGCTTCTTGTAACTGGTTAATATCATTTGGTTTAACTAAAATCACTTTACGTTGTGCATTAACTTCGATTGAACGTTTTAATGCAGCAATATCAGGATGATTTATTGATGAAATTATTGCAATTGTTGACTTTTGATCAATAATTTCTACAGCAAAATTCTTGATATTATTGTAGCTGTTTTTTTCTTTTGCTCCAGATGAAATATTGGCTCTAAAAATCTGCAGTCCTACTTTATCAGCTGGTAAAAGTAAATTTAGAGCGGCTGTTTTTTTTGATGGCGAAAAAGAAACTTTTTCTTTGGCTACAACTGAATTTCCCTGCGAAATTGTAAAATCAGCAGTTGTTGGTTTGTCTCCGGCGTATTGCAGAAAAACTTCTACGGGAAATTTATTTTTATGAAATGCGTATTTGTTTACGTTAAGCTGATTTATTTTTAAATCAAAAAACGTGGTTGTATCTCCCACAACCAAAGGATAAACTTTATTCGCAGGATCGAATCTGTATACGTAGTCGTTTCCTGTCGTTTGATTTCCGTCGGTAATAATTACGGTTGGGAAAGTCAGGTTTTTGTTGATGCTTTTTAAATTTCTGGCAACTTCATCGAGATTTGTTTGTTTTCCTTTAAAATCAAATTTGTCTGAAGTTTTAAATTCGTCATCAAATTGATAAGACTGAATTTCGAATTTTTCTTTTAATGCCGGATTTGAAACCAGTTTTTGATATAACTCAACTGCTTTTTTATCTGATTTTAAAGCTGTTATCGAACTTGAATTATCTACTGCAATTGCTAATGGCGTTTTGGTAATTTCAAGTGAACTTTTAGAAATTATCGGATTTATCAATAAAACCAATAATCCAAAGATGGCCAGAAAACGTAAAAAAGCCAAAAACCAAATCAGATTTGATTTGTTTTTGGCTTTATAAAAATATTGAAAGTACGACAAACCACCTGCTATTACTAAAGAAAGTAATAATAATAAAATTGTGTTTGTAGTCATATTTATTTTTTAGTTTTTGGTTGTTAGTTTATGGTTTATGGTTGTTAACTATAAACAAAAACCATCAACAATCAACTTATTAGGTAAGCATTCCTCCACAAACATTAAGTACTTGTCCTGTAACGTATGAACTTAGGTCTGAAGCCAAGAAAAGACAAGCATTTGCTACATCTTCCGGGCTTCCGCCGCGTTTCAACGGAATACCTTCTCTCCATCCTTTTACTACGTCTTCAGATAATTTTGCTGTCATTTCTGTTTCGATGAAACCTGGTGCGATTGCGTTGCAGCGAATATTACGAGAACCTAATTCAAGAGCTACCGATTTTGTAAAACCAATTGCTCCTGCTTTTGAAGCTGCGTAGTTTGTCTGACCTGCATTTCCAGAAACTCCAACTACAGAACTAATATTGATAATAGAACCTGCACGCTGTTTTAAGAAAGTTTTTTGGATTGCTTTTGTCATATTGAAAACTGATTTCAAGTTAACATCAATAACCTGGTCAAAATCAGCTTCAGACATACGCATTAATAAGTTGTCTTTTGTGATTCCGGCATTGTTAATCAAAATATCAACTGTTCCAAAATCAGCTAAAACAGCGTCAACAAAAGTCTGTGCTTCATTAAAATCAGCTGCGTTAGATTGGTAACCTTTTGCTTTTACTCCTAAAGCATTTAATTCTGCTTCAAGTGCTTCTGCAGATGCAGCAGATGAACTATATGTAAATGCTACGTTTGCTCCGTGTTTAGCAAAAACTTCTGCAATTCCTTTACCAATTCCGCGGCTGGCGCCAGTAATGATTGCTACTTTTCCTTCTAGTAATTTCATATTGAGGTATTCGTTTTTATTTTTTGAATTACAAATATAGATTATTTGGGCGTTTAATAAAATTTGAATTGTAAAAAAGACTGAGAATTTTCTTTTGTTCTAAAACAAAAAAACAGCCCAATAAATTGAACTGCTTTTTCCAAAATAAATAAAACTAAAATTTTCATATGTGGTTTTCTTTTGTAATAAAAAATGCTGCAATGAGAACTAATGCCATAGATAACATTCTATAAACGGATGATTTAAAATTGGCTGTCCTGTTAATTTTCATTTTTTAGACTTTAAGAAGACAAAAACAGCTCAATAAATTGAGCTGCTTCCTTCAAAATAAAAATTAAAACTAAAAATTACTATAATTGATATGTTGTTATTCTAAAATTACTTGTTGAACTAGTAATTGTATAAATGGTATTTGAATACGTAATTTTGAATGCTTCTTTTTTGATGTAAAGTCCTGATGGATTGAAGAATTCGTCGTCTAATTTTTTCAGGAATGCCGGTGCCGGAATATACGCAGCTCCATTATCCCATGAATCGTGAGTAAACAAAATTGTTTTGTTTGTATCATCGGCACTTGTTGTAAAGTTGTGGTACAAACTTGGTTTTCCTCCAGAGAAACGATACTCAACATAATTTCCGTAAGGTGAGTTAAAATAAATCTGAACTCTGCTTATTTTTTGATTTGCCGGTAATGTTGCATTTACTTCATCTATCAATGATTTTGCTAATGTTGAAGTTGTTGGTGCTGTGTAAAGGTTTGCGGCAATGTAACCTAAAACCATCTGTGGTTTAGCATCTAAGAAATTCTTATAGTCATCTGTAAGTATTAATGGCTTGTTAGAATATTTAATTGTTGCCTTAACTCCACCAGTTCCTGTTGCTGTAAAACTTCCATCGGCATCATTGTATACAAAGTTTGTCAATTTTTGACCTCCAACTTCTACTGCAGGGCTTACTACAATCCCGGTTGGAGTATATCCAACACCCATGTTGTAGCTGATTGAATAACCACTTTCGATAGAATTTGATTCTGCAAAACGAGTCACTTCACTAAAAGCGAAATCAAATTTATGTGTTGTAGTTCCGTCAGTTGTCTCCAATAATCTGAAAAGCGGTCTTTCGTCGCTTCCAATAACGTTTTGTTCCATTACCAGATTTTTTGACAAATTTGCCCAATCATCTGCAGTTGCTTTTACAAAACGGATTTCTGTACCGTTTCTGTTTGCTTTAAAAATTATTTCTCCGTTTTCTTGTCCGTAGTATAAAAACTGAAAATCCCCTAAATATCCTTTTGCTCTTAAAGCCGGTATTGGATAATTATCTGATTCTGATAAAAGGTGAATTCTGTTTTTTGTTGTAAATGTTAAACTTACAGTACTTCCTAACTGAATTTCATATTCACTTTTATACACATCAGTATCGGCGTCAAAATCTGAGGCCATTTCTACAGTTCCATCCTGGGCAAACTTAAACAAATGCGTGTAACCGCCTAAAACGGTATTGTCTGTAAAATATACTGCTTTCCAGCCAAACTGTGAGGCAAGTAATGCTTCGCTAAGTTCAGATTTTTGAGCGTTTAAACGTTCCGTTGGAGTTTGATTAAATAATTGCTCAGCGTCGGTATTGTTGTTACAGGCGCTTAAATGCAGTATCAAAATTGCTGCAAATAAATACTTATATATGTTTTTTATTTTCATGATACTTGTTTTTAGTTGTTTATTACACCTGTTGTGTTTTTCTCAGCTTCGTCTCTTAAAGCATAAAAATCCATGTTGAATGCTTCTTTGAAATATTTTACTACAAGAGCTTCTTTTGTTTTTAATGCCTGATAAGCGAATGGACTTTCGATTCCGTCAAGGAATGCCTCATATTCGGCTTTTGTAAAAATCAAGATCATTGAAGCAGTTTCTGCAAAGTCTTCATTAATATTTGATCTTGCATAACTTGTAATAAATCCTATTTCGTTTGATTCCGGAATATCATAGTTATACCAGTCTGCAGTATATCCTACAGGAGTTACTGCTGCCCACGCTTTTTCGTCAAAAGGTTTATTTTGATTTAAAATGTGAATGTACTCGTGCTGGATGGTATGAATAAATTCTGAAACGTTTGCACGATCTGACTGATCGATATAATCTGTTTCAAATAATGTTACTCTTTGTCCACCTTCGGCTAAACCTAACGTTCTTGTTCCTACGCTGTTTAAGTTTACACCTCCAACTAAAACAATTTCTCTTGGCGCGATTTTTTTCACGAAATCTGCTCCTCCAATTGTTGAGTAACTTTTAAGCCAGATTTCTTCAACGATTTCCAGAGCTGGTTTTACTTTATCTATTGTTGGCGGAAATAAATAACGGCTGTTATCAACAGTATTTTGGTTCCATTTGTATTGTACATTAATATTAAAAGGATTTAAATATGTAGTTGCAATCCATTTATCTAATGCCGTTTTTGTTGGCTGTGTGTAATCTAGCTGACTTTCTCCAGGCTGATCATCGCTTGCACATGAAATTAGAGCTGCAGAAACCATAGCCATAAAAGCAAATTTATTGTATTTGAATAGTTTCATAAGTTTTTAATTTTAAAGATTATCTAGGATTTAATTCAACTCCGGTATTTGATGCATGAAGTGGGATTTGAAGCGCTCTTCTGTTGTCATCTTTTACCAAAACATTAGTTGGTTTGTTTGCTGTTTCGTGGTTTACAACTATGTTGAAACGTTTTACGTCAAACCATCTTATTCCTTCGTGTACAAAATCTCTTCTTCTTGTTTCTGCAATTGCTTTAATATAAGATGTTTGTACAGGCGTCATTGTATAGAATGGCGTATATTCATCTGCTATTACAGGATATTTTGCAACGATTTTTGCTTCTGTTAATTTGTCTGAGGCAACATAACCTACAGTTCTTGTTGACAGGAAATAATCTAATTCATCATTTGCTAATGCGATATCTCCTTTCATTACGTGAGCTTCAATTCTGTTTAAGAAAAACTCATCATTGCTTAATAAAACTTCTGCAACATAAGGATCTCCAATTCCGGCAGTTACATTCGAATATTTAAAATATTCATAAAATTTAGGCATAAATACCGTTATACTACTGTTTGATGAGTAGAAATTATAATACCAAGGTTTAAGGTAAGGGCTAGTTGCAGTACCAAAAATTTCCGGATATCTTGCTCCTGAAAGGTAAAAACGGTTTGAATAGTACGATCTGCTTACGATTGAGTTTGCAGAAACGATTAATAAATTTGTTTCGGCATCGCTATCTGCATAAGCTAATCTCTGATCAACAGCACTTAATAAATCATAAGATGGAAAATCTCTTAATTTGCCTACTGGCTTAGAACCTAAATCGCTTGATAATTCGAGTACTCTGTCCCAATCTCCTTTTACTAAATAGAATCTACTTGCAAAAGCTTTTGATGCGTTTACATTGAAGTGGAATTTTGGCTGCTTGTAATTATTTGTTACCAGTTTTAAACCGTCTTCGATATCTTTTTCGATAAAATCAAAAACTTCTCTTACTGAATTTCTTTTGTATTTTGTTACTAATTCTGTTTCAGGTTTTGTAACGTAAGGAATTCCTAAATCTGTAGCCGCTGTTGCAGGATTGTAACGTTTTGACCAAAATGAAACCAGCATAAAATGAGAATATGCTCTTGCCATTAATGCTTCTCCTTTTTGAGGATTTAAACTAGCAGGGCTTCCTAAGTCTTCAATAGCTTCTAAGGCTTTGTTTGCATGTGCAATAGCTCTGTAACATGCATCCCAATAGTAAGCCTGCGTATCTATATCTGTAGTTTCAGTTTGTATTTCCCAGTTATAGTTCTGCTCATTTTTTATTAAAGTCTGTACCATTCCGCTGTCAAAAACATTATCCGACATTGTTTCTGCAATATCAAAATAACTCATTTGCGGATAAGCTTCAACTAACAATTCTGAGATTTTTTCAGGAGTGTCAATTTCTGTTCTGTTATCTGGTTTTTCCGAAAGGAAATCATCACAGCTAGTAATACTTATAAGTATTAAAAGGGATAATGCTATTTTTAAGTTTTTCATGTTTCTGACTATTATAATGAAAGGTTTAAAGTAAAAGTGTATTGAGATGTTACTGGTAAAGCAACTCCTCCGGAATTACGAAACTCAGGATCCTGACCGTTTAATCTCTTATCTGAATAAATTAACCATGGGTTAACTGCAGAACCTTTTAATGTAAATGTACTTAACCCTAATTTTTTCTTGAAATCTTTAGGGAATTCCCAGCTTAATGAAATGTTTTTCAAACGAACGAAATCTCCATCAGCAATACGAGCATCTGAATAGTTGTAAGTATTGTAAGCTCTTGCTAGTGTACGTTCTCCACCATAATTAGCATTTAAACGTCTGTCTGCAATAACCGGAACATTTGTAAAGTTTTCGTCTCCAGGATTGATCCAACGGTTTGTGAAATCTTTTGTAAATACAGTTAAATCATCGTAAGTACTGTCGTAAACCGGATTTAAACGAACTTTGTTTCCGCCTGAACCTACAAAAAATACATATAATGACCAGTTTTTGTATGTAAATGTATTTGCTAAACCGATAGATTTGTTTGGTTCGATTGATCCTTCATATTTTAAATATTTAGTAACATCTAAATTATCCTGAAAGTTTGCATCTGTAATATTATTTTCTGCACCAGGCTGTAAAATAAATGTTGGTAAACCCTGATTATTTAAACCTGTAAACTGGTAAGAATAAATCGAGTTTCTTGGATGCCCAACTGTATTTCCTCCATTAGAATCTACTAAGTCAAACGCTGTTGGTGTGTTTTGTAACTTCGTAATTTCCTGGTGGTAAACTGATAAGTTAAGCGTTGTAGACCATTTAAAATCTTTACCATCAAAGTTTTTAGTTGTAATACCAACCTCAAGACCTTTTGTCTCCATATCGGCATTGTTTCCTTGTCTAACTCTTTGACCTCCAATTCCTGAAGTGATTACATAATCAACTAAGTCAAATGCTTTACGACGGTAAACATCTGTCGTTAATTGTACTCTGTTGTTAAACATTCCAAGATCAAGTCCAATATTGGTCTCGAATTGTTTTTCCCAAGTTAAATCACTGTTTTGTAATTCATCAATTCTAATTGCAGTTTCTCTGTTATCAAGATTGAAACGGTCTGTAACATAACTTTTGTAAATTGCTAAAGAGTTTGTTGCAGGTCCGGCTGTTGCTGTTAAACCGTAAGAAGCTCTAAGTGCCAAAGTGTTTATTGATTCAACATTTTTCATGAATTTTTCTTCGGCAACATTCCATTTTCCACTAAAAGTGTACGTTGGTAACCATCTTGAAGAATCGCTGTTTCCTTGTCTGTTAGAACCATCATAACGACCTGTAACAGAAGCTGTATAACGACGATCGTATGTATAACCTACTTTTCCGAAGAAACCTACAGTTCTTTCTTTTTCTTCATTAAATCCGTAGTAAGAATCTCCTCCATTAATGATTTTTTCAATAATTCTAGGATCTGTAAAAGCAGTTAAACCTCTGTCGTACTGTAAACCCGCTGCTGTAAACTGATCACTTGTTCTGTCTACAACTCTCATCTCGGTTCCGAATAAACCTTCTACTTCGTGTTTATCTGCAAAAACATTTCTGTAATTAACACTATTTCTTAAGTTGTAAGATGTCATGTCATTTGTAAATTTTCTTAAGAAACCTCCGTTTGGTAAAACAGAAACCTTTGGAGCTGTTAAATCGTTTGGATCCTGATATAAAAAGATATTTTGATCTCTAACTAATGTATTTACTCCGTCTTCTCCATCTGGAGTTCCGGCTTTATAAGCACCAACTACGTTTGAGTTTTCTAAAATTTTGTGCTCACGGCTAGTATTTGCATAACGAGCAGAACCTGTTAAATTATACGTTAAATGTGGCGTAATTTTGTAATCAAGGTCTAATTGAAAACGGATATCTTTTACTTCGATTTCCATAAAGTTGTTTTTCAACTCGTTGATGATGTTCATTTTAGCCCAGTTATTTCTGTAGTACTCTAAATTGCCATTATCGTCGTATGGTCTTAACGTTCTACTAGTATTTAATACATAGTTGAATGGGTTGATATCAAAATCACGGGTTACTTTTCCAAAAACTACGTCTTTTTCGCTCTCGTAACTTCCAGGAGCACCCTGATCACGCACAGATGCCAATGTAGATAATGTAATATTCAATTTGTCATTTACGTAAAATGTTCCTTTGATGTTACTTGAAATTTGTTTTACATTATCAGCAATAGTCCATCCCGGATCTGTATAATATCCTAAAGACGCATAAAATGTATTGTTTTTACCTCCACCAGAAAAGCTTAACGAGTGGTTTTGAGTAATAGATGGTCTAAACAATACGTTGAACCAGTCTGTATTTGCCAATTCGTATTTTCTTAAAAAGTTATTACGGCTAACAGGATCGTTATTAACTAAATATCCTCCAGTTTCTGGCACATAAGTATTGATTGCTCTTCCTAAAATGTTGTATGCTCCACCATATCTTCCATTTACTGTAGAAGGCAAATCTAAATATCCTTTTTGTTCCATTTCTTTTAAAATACTCATAGATTCCTGAGAATTTAGAATATCATATTGTCCGTAGTTAGGAACTGCTCTAACTGTCTGCTCTAAACCGTAAGTAATTTTCAAAGGTGCATCTCTACGCCCTTGTTTTGTTGTAACAACCACAACTCCGTTTAATGATCTTGAACCGTAGATAGAAGTAGCCGATGCATCTTTAAGGATTTCAATACTTTGAATATCATTTGCATTTAAACCCGCAACAGATGAACTTAATAATGTTTCTGAGTTTCCAGATGCTAAATCTGCAAATGACATGTTGATGATATCTTCCTGAACAACACCATCAATTACCCATAAAGGTTTTGTATCTCCAAAAATTGAAGATGAACCACGAACAGTAATTTTAGGAGCCGCACCAAAAGTTCCTGTAACGTTTTGTACAGTAACCCCAGCTGCTTTACCTTCGATCATTCTGCTCACGTCTACAACTCCGTCAACTTTTAATTCGGCACCAGAAATTTTGCTGATTGCTCCTGTAAAAGTTCTTTTAGATGTTTTTTCGTAACCTGTAGTTACTACAACTTCTTTTAAGTTTTGTCCTAGTTCGCTAAGAACAATTGTTGGTGTAGTGTTTTCAATACCAATTTCTTTTGTATCCATACCTACGTATGAAATAATAAGTCCTGTTGAATTTGCCGGCATTTCGATAACGAAATTACCATCAAAGTCTGTTAATACAGCCACTTTAGTGCCTTTTGCCATAACTGTAGCACCCGGAAGCGGACTTCCTGACTGATCCGTAACTTTACCTTTGATAATTGGACCTGCAGTTAATACTTCAAAAAGTGAATCATGACTATCAGCACTTGCAAAAGGATCTGTTTTAGTTTTTTGCAGAACAATTTGATTGCTTACTTCAGAAAAAGTAATATTAAACGGAAGCAGGATTCGGCTCAAAATGCTTGAAAGCGTTTCCTGATTTGCCTCAATACTTACTTTATTACTCAACTGAGGAAGTCTTGAGTTATACGAAAATTTTACATGCGCAGACTTTTCAATTTTAGACAAAGCATTATCAAGAGTCAAATTTTCAACTGTAATTGTAACTTTGGTATCTAATTTTTTTTGCCCATTTACATTGTTTGCCACAGCAAAGCTTGAAAACACAAGTGCCAAGACAAACTGAAATAGTGTTATTTTCATGATTCTATGGAGTAATCGTTGTTTAACAACTGGTTTTTTCATAATTTTGATTTGTTTTGATTAATACTGATTCGAGTGTATTTTAAGAAACGATGAACTCCTCGTTACAGCGAGAAATTCAACTTTATAAGTGTCGATAATGTTACAGCATTTCGGCACTTTTTTTATGGTATTCATTTTTACATAGGCATTTAATTATTTTCTGGTTGAGTTTAGTTTTTGGTTATTTTATTTAATGAAATAGTTTACATTTTTGTTAAAAAATGAAAGGCTTTACTTTGAAAAATTATATATTGAAAACAAGAATTCTTTCTGTGCAATTACAGTTACACTAAAAGAAATTAATTACAACCGTCTGAGGTTATTATGATCTGGTTTCCGTTCATTTCAAAACTGGTATTGTTACCAATGCTTTTACAGACAATTTTCAACTTTTCTGTTAAAGGCTGATCACTCAAAGATGTTGTTAAATGACAATCGATTAATTTATTTTTCGGATAATCTATATTTACTAAATACGCCTGTTCGATGGTTTCAAAAATCTGCGATACCGGAATATCATTAAATTCAAAACTTAATTGTTCGATATTCCCAACGCTTTGAGTAAGAACAGCATCTTGTGTAATATTGGTTATTTTATTGAATTTTAAATCTGTTCTTAAAAATCGCAGCGCCTGATTAGGAAGCAGTACAATTTCTTCTTTATCTGATTTAGAAACAAGATCATTTGACTTTACCTTAACTTTACCGGTGCGAACAAGAACTTCAACATCAGGCTGGTCAGAATAAGCTTTAACTCTAAAACTAGTTCCGACAACCTTTGTTACGATTTCATTTGCATAAACGAAAAAAGGCTTTTGGGGGTTTTTACTAATTTCAAAGAAGCCTTCGCCGGATAAGTATACCTTTCTTTCGTTTCCGGTAAAGATTTTAGGATAACTTAATTTACTATTAGGCTGTAATAAAACAGAACTGCCGTCTGATAATGTTATAATTTGTGGTTTATCAGAATTATTTGTCTGCTCAACTAAACCTTCACTATTTTCTTCAATAAGTTCTTTGTAGGTAACGACTTTGCTGTCTGTTTCATAATAATTGTTATAGAACCAGGCTGACATTAATCCTAAAAATAATGTTGCAGCAACACCGGACAAAAATTGTTTTCTTAAAAATCTAACTTTTAAACTTTTTAAAGTCTGTTGATTTTCTTTGTCGCGAATTTTAATCCAGGTTTGATGTAACGCTCTGTGAATATCAGAGTTTGAGAGTTCATGTTCAGGAACTTTCATAGCTAGAAGTAGTAATCGTGCATCTTGAACAAGTTTAGCACGCTGACGGCTTTCAAGAGTCCACTCTTCCCACCCATCTTCATCGATCTTATTTAAAATCCATGATTGGAATGATTCGTCAGATAGAAAATCTTCTATTTCGGTATATTTATTACGTTTTTGCATCTAAAAAATAAGGTTACAAAAACATAGAGGACAGTTCTCTTAATATATACTCACCAAATTAAGATTTTTTTTAAGTTTTTTTAACCTTTTTTAAAGAGTACTTGAAAATAGTAGTGTAATAAAGGCAAAACTACCTTTCCATTCTTTGCGAAGAGCTAATAATCCGCGGTGCAATAAATTGCTTGCTGACTGATAATTAACATCCAGCATTTCGGCAATCTGTTCTACAGATAATCCTTGGTGATAACGTAAATAAAGGGCTTCTTTTTGTCGTGGAGGTAATTCATTAAGCAATTTATTCAAATACATTACTTTTTCTTTGGTAGCATAATCATCATCTAAAAGTTCATTCTCTACCGAAAACTCTAAAAGAAAGGCAATTGTATCAGTACTTGCTGTTTTTCTAAATATATGATCTCGTTCATACAAACGGGCAATTCTTTTTCTTACGCTTGATAACAAATAAGCTTTAACTACTACAGACTCCTGCAGTGAATTACGATAAACCCAAATATCGGTAAAAACATCCTGAACGCAATCCTGAACTTTTTCGGCATAAGGAGAAAGAGAATTTCCATAACTAACAAGATCACTGTAATATCTTTCGAATAAAAGGGAAAATGATTTTTCATCACCCATTTTTAAATTATTCCAAAGTGTATTATCATCAATTGAATGGATTGGCAGGGTTCGGGTTTTCATAGTTCTTGGGGGCTTATAATTCTGGATAAAAAGATGAAATCATAATATTAAGAATACAATATTTTAACATTATCCTTTTCTTTTGTGCGATAAATATATAAAAGCAAAAACTTATAACCAATTATTTTACACAAAAGGGACGGTTTCCTAATACATCAAAATGTCTCTTTTGACTGCTATTGCTGGGGTCTTAAGGAAATGTTAAAATTATAAATCACTTTAAAAACGCCCTATAATTAATAAGATAATACTCTATTAAACATATCAAACTTAAATACAAAACTATCCTTAATGAAAAAAGCCCTGCTTAAAATTGAGCAGGGCTTTGTGTGTCATAATTATTAAAATGCTTACTAAAAAGCGACATTCCATTTTGGTAATTTTGCATTTTCATCTAAGAAATTTTGCAAAACCTGCCCTTCAACAGCAGTTGGAATTGCTTTTGTATCTCCATTAAAAGTTTCGTACCAAACTACTTCAAGAACAGAGATATTTTCTAATTTCATTTGTGCCGGCCAGGAATATTTTCTTCCTGTTTTTGCAAATTGATGTCCGTTTACGATTTTATCATATAGGCCGCCGTTTTTTGTTTTCAAAGTCCCGTCATTTTGTACAGTTCCTGTAGAACCAACCATAATTAATTCTTTTGAATCTCCGTCGATTTCATAAACCACAAAAATTCCTGCACTTCCTTCCGGAGCGTTGCAAACTTCTTCTAAACTATCATTTACAGTAAAAGTAAAACTATTACTTGATTTAAATTTTTCTAATTCTTTGTACATATTTCTTTTTTAAGCTCCTAAGATACTGAGGTTCTGAGATGCTAAGTTTTTTTTCATTTTCGCCTCAGTCTTTAAAATGTAAAAAAGTCTCAACAAAATATTGAGACTTTTTTGGAATTTATTATTTTGAGACTTGAGGATTATCCAAGTACTTCTTTTACTTTTTTACCAATTTCAGCTGGTGAATCAACAACGTGAATTCCGTTGTCTCTCATAATTTGTTTTTTAGCAGCAGCTGTATCATCAGAACCTCCAACGATAGCACCTGCGTGACCCATTGTTCTACCAGCAGGAGCAGTTTCTCCAGCGATAAAACCAATAACTGGTTTACGGTTACCATCAGCTTTTACCCATCTTGCAGCATCAGCTTCAAGCTGTCCTCCAATTTCACCAATCATAATGATTGCTTCAGTTTCTGGATCGTTCATTAATAATTCAACAGCCTCTTTAGTAGTAGTCCCAATGATTGGATCTCCACCAATACCGATAGCTGTAGTGATTCCTAAACCTTGTTTTACAACCTGGTCAGCAGCTTCGTAAGTTAAAGTTCCAGATTTAGAAACAATACCAACAGTTCCTTTTTTGAAAACAAAACCTGGCATAATTCCAACTTTAGCTTCACCCGGAGTAATAACACCCGGACAGTTTGGTCCAATTAATCTAGAATTTCTTTCTTTAACATAATTATTTGCTTTAATCATATCTGCTACAGGAATACCTTCTGTAATAGCGATAATTACTTTAATTCCGGCATCAGCAGCTTCCATAATTGCATCAGCAGCAAAAGCTGGCGGAACAAAAATGATAGAAGTATCAGCTCCAGCTTGATCAACAGCATCTTTTACTGTATTAAAAACCGGACGGTCTAAATGGCTAGTCCCTCCTTTTCCCGGAGTAACACCACCAACAACATTAGTACCGTACTCAATCATTTGAGAAGCGTGGAAAGTTCCTTCACTTCCTGTAAATCCCTGAACAATTATCTTGGAATCTTTATTAACTAAAACACTCATGATATATATTTTATGTAGTTTTTAAAATTGTGTTGCAAAAATAAGGTTTTGTAATGTATTTTGCTTCTTTTATTATCAAAAAAATATTAAGAAAATTGACTCATTTGATAACCTCTGTAAAGTTTGTCATCTTTTATCTGCCAAATTGTTGCAAAATGTGCTAATAACATCTCTTCACGCGGATTCTCAATCGTTTTTACATAATGCGAATAACGCACTGACACTAAATCATCTTCGGCAATAATATGGCTAATTCTTACCTTAGAACGTACATAAGCCCTGCTAAGCTCGTTCGCCATTTCTATTATCGAATTGTAATTCATTTCAATGAATCCTTTACTGCTATTCCACTCAATGATAACATCAGGATGCAAATAGGTTTTCAGGACTTCACTATCAATCAAGGCATCCGACTTATAAAATTTTTGAACAAACTCTTTTATAGACATATTACTTCAATTTATTTAGAATTTCAGGAATCTTTTTGATATTAGCAAATTGCTTTAATTTTTCTCTTGATTCTTCAACTGGAGTTCCAAAATAAGATTTTCCTCCTTCGAGTGATTTCGTAACTCCTGTCTGGCCCTGAACAACAGCTTTCGCTCCAATGGTTATACCACTCGTTGTTCCTACCTGGCCCCAAAGCGTAACTTCATCTTCAATTACCACACAGCCTGCAATACCAGTTTGTGATGCAATTAAACATTTTTTTCCGATAACTGTATCATGTCCCACATGAACCTGATTATCAAGCTTGGTGCCTTCTTTAATTGTTGTATCACCGGTAACGCCTTTGTCAATCGTACAAAGTGCACCAATCCCAACATTATCTTCTATAACTACTCTACCACCAGAAATTAACTGATCAAAACCTTCCGGACGTTTTTTGTAATAAAAAGCATCAGCTCCTAATATACTTCCGGCATGAATAATTACATTGTCGCCAATTATGGTATGATCATAAATAGAAACATTTGAATGAATCAAACAGTTCTTTCCTATTTTTACATAATTTCCAACAAAACTATTTGGCTGAATTACAGTTCCTTCACCAATTTCGGCAGTAGATGCAATCGCAACATTTGCAAATTGAAAAGGTTTAAAATGTCTGGTTAAAGTATTAAAATCTCTGAAAGGATCATCAGAAATTAAAAGAGCTTTACCTTCCGGACAATCAACTTTTTTGTTAATCAAAACAATTGTTGCTGCAGATTGTAAAGCTTTGTCATAATATTTTGGATGATCAACAAAAACAATATCACCTGGTTCAACTACATGAATTTCGTTCATGCCTAAAACCTCAAAGTTTTTGTCACCAATAAATTCGCAGTTCAGCAAATTTGCAATTTCTTCTAAAGAGTAAACTTTTGGAAATTTCATATTTTATAATTAGAAAATTTGTCAATTAGAAAATGTGTCAATTAGAAAATGAGTCAGTTAGAAATGAATGTTCAAAATAGTTTGATTCAAAAATTATCTAATTGACTCATTGACAAATTATCTTAATTAATAAACTACTCTTTTACACGCTCCATGTATGAACCTGTAGCTGTATCGATTTTAATTTTATCACCTTCGTTGATAAACAACGGAACGTTTACAGATGCACCAGTTTCTACCGTTGCATTTTTTGTAGCATTTGTAGCAGTATTTCCTTTTACTCCCGGCTCAGCGTAAGTAACTTCAAGAATTACAGATGCCGGCATATCTACTGATAATGGCAAATCAGTTTCAGTATTGATCTGAACCATTACATTTGTTCCTTCTTTCAATAATTCCGGAGCATCTAAGATGTTTTTGTTTAAAGAAATTTGCTCAAATGTTTCAGCATTCATAAAGTGAAATTCATCACCTTCTGGATATAAAAACTGGAATGTATGTGTTTCAACACGAATAACGTCAATTTTATGACCTGCAGAAAAAGTATTATCTAATACCTTTCCAGAAGTTAAACTTTTTAATTTAGTTCTTACGAAAGCCGGACCTTTTCCAGGTTTTACGTGAAGGAACTCAATAATTTTATAGATATCGTGATTAAATTTAATACACAATCCGTTTCTAATATCTGCTGTAGATGCCATTTGTTTTTTAATTTTAGATTTTTGAATGTAGATTTTAGATTTTGAAAACCGATCTACATGTTTTTATAATGTTTTAATCTTTTTAATTTTATAATGAAGTTTAGAAATCTAAAATCAGAAATCTAAACTCTAAAATTAATAGTTACCCGAATAACCTTTCATAATTCCTCGTGATGAATTTCTGATAAAATCAAGAATTTCATCTCTCTCAGGAGTTGCTTCCATTTCAGCTTCAATAATACTTAAAGCTTGTGTTGTGTTATAGTTCTTTTGATATAAAATTCTGTAAATTTCCTGAATTTCTCTAATTTTTTCAGTACTAAATCCTCTTCTTCTTAAACCAACTGAATTAATACCAACATACGACAATGGTTCTTTTGCAGCTTTTGTATAAGGCGGAACGTCTTTTCTTACCAAAGATCCACCAGAAATCATAGCGTGATCTCCAATATGAATAAATTGATGAATTGCTGCTAAACCACCAATAACTGCATGATTTCCAACAACTACGTGACCCGCTAATGCGACTCCGTTTACAATAATTGCGTTATTACCTATTTCACAATCGTGTGCAATGTGTGCATAAGCCATAACTAAACAATTGTTACCAAGAATAGTCTGTCCGGAAGCAATTGTACCTCTGTTAATAGTAACACATTCTCTAATAGTACAATTGTCTCCAATTATTGCTAAAGAATCTTCTCCGCCAAATTTCAAATCTTGCGGCACTGCAGAAATTACTGCCCCGGGAAAAATATTGCAGTTTTTTCCAATTCGGGCACCTTCCATAATGGTCACATTTGAACCAATCCAAGTACCATCACCAATAACAACATTATTGTGAATTGTTGTAAAAGGCTCAATTACAACATTTTTAGCGATTTTCGCGCCAGGATGAACATATGCTAATGGTTGATTCATCTATGTTTTATATTTAATTAAAATAATCTAATTTTAGGGCAACAAACCTAAACAATAAATTTGATTAATTATTGTTTTCTTGCGATTTGTGCCATTAATTCTGCCTCGGTTACTAATTTTCCATTTGCGTAAGCGTTTGCCTGCATGTGACAGATTCCTCTTCTGATTGGAGAAATCAACTCACATTTGAAAATTAATGTATCACCCGGCAATACTTTGTGTTTGAATTTAACATTATCAATTTTCATGAAGTATGTTAAATAATTTTCAGGATCAGGAACTGTACTTAAAACTAAAATTCCTCCCGTTTGTGCCATTGCTTCTACAATTAAAACGCCCGGCATTACTGGTGCCTCAGGAAAATGTCCTACGAAGAAATTTTCGTTCATAGTAACATTTTTCAAACCAACTACATGACGATCAGACATTTCGATAATTCTGTCAATCAATAAGAATGGTGGTCTGTGAGGAAGCATTGACATGATTTTGTGAATATCCATCAATGGCTCCTGATTTAAATCATAAACAGGTACATGATTTCTCTGTTCTATTTTAATGATTTTAGCCAGTTTTTTAGCAAACTGAGTATTTACAAAATGACCTGGTTTGTTTGCAATGATTTTTCCCTGAATACGAACTCCAATAAGAGACAAATCTCCAATTACATCAAGTAATTTGTGTCTTGCTGCTTCGTTTGGATAATGCAGAGTAAGGTTATCTAAAACACCGTTTGGTTTTACAGAAATTTCATCTTTACCAAAAGCTTTCTTTAAATTTTCCATTGTAGACTCAGAGATTTCTTTATCTACATAAACAATTGCATTATTTAAATCACCACCTTTAATTAAACCATTTTCTAATAATGATTCTAATTCGTGCAAAAAGCTAAAAGTTCTTGAACTTGCAATTTCTTGTTTAAAGTCAGCAATACTTTTAAGTGTAGCATTTTGAGTACCCAAAACTTTTGTACCAAAATCTACCATTGTAGTTACCTGATATTCGTCGCTTGGCATAACAAGAATTTCGCTTCCGGTAGCTTCATCTGTAAATGAAATAACTTCTTTTACTACATAAACATTACGGCTTGCATCTTGTTCTTCGATACCTGCTTTTTCAATAGCTTCAACAAAATATTTTGAAGAACCATCCATAATTGGAAGTTCAGAAGCATTCAATTCAATAATGATATTATCCAAATCACAGCCTACTACTGCAGCCAAAACGTGCTCTGGAGTTTGTATTTTAACACCTAATTTTTCTAAATTGGTACCTCTTTGCGTATTAACAACATAATTAGCATCAGCCTCAATGACTGGCTGACCTTGCAAATCTACTCTGACAAAAGTGAAACCATTATTGATTGGAGCTGGTTTAAAAGTCATTGTAACTTCTTTTCCAGTATGTAATCCAACTCCTGTTAGTGAAATTTCATTTTTGATGGTCTTCTGTTTAACCATTATTTCCATTTTTTGGGTTTATTATTTGTTTTTTTATTTCTTCAACTTCGGCAACTATTTTAGGAAGATTTTTGAAATGAACATATGACTTGTTAAAATCCGTATATCCAAGTGATGGAGTTCCTTGTAAGGTCTCATCATCCTTAATGTTTCTGGCAACTCCAGACTGAGCCTGAAGCCTTACATTGTTTCCTATTGTTAAGTGGCCTGCGATACCTACCTGCCCGCCAATCATACAGTTCTCGCCGATTTTAGTAGAGCCTGCAACACCGCTTTGTGCAGCAATTACAGTATTTTTACCAATTTCGACATTATGAGCAATCTGAATTTGATTGTCTAATTTAACTCCTTGTCTAATAATTGTAGAACCAAGAGTTGCTCTGTCTATTGTAGTATTGGCACCTATATCGACGTTATCTTCGATAATTACATTACCAATCTGTGGTACTTTACTATAAACTCCTTCTTCATTTGGCACAAAACCAAAACCATCTGCACCTATAATAGTACCAGAGTGAATTGTACAATTATTGCCAATTACAGTTTCTGAATAAATTTTTGCACCGGCAAAAATAAACACATTATCACCAACAACAACATTATCGCCAATAAAACTGTTTGGATAAATTTTTACATTATTTCCCAAAACTACATTTTGTCCTATATAACTAAAGCTTCCTAAATAGAGATTTTCTCCATATTTAGTGCCTTCAGACATGAAAGATTGTGGTTCAATCCCGTTTTTATTCAATTTTACCTGATTGTAAAAGTGTAATAATTTAGAAAAAGAAGCATAAGCATCTTCAACCTTAATTAATGTAGTAGTGATTTCCTGTTCAGGTATAAAGCTGTCGTTAACAATTGTAACCGTCGCTTTTGTGGTATATATATAGTTGATATACTTCGGGTTAGCCAAAAAAGTAAGAGATCCCTCCTCACCTTCTTCTATTTTAGAAAGCCTAGAAACTTCTGCATTGGGATTACCAACAACTTCACCTTCTAAAATTCCTGCTATTTGTTCTGCTGTAAATTTCATCGCGACAAAAATATAAAAAATAGATTTTAAATGTTAATTTTAGATAAGTTGTTTTGGAAAACAGATGTAATATTTTGTCACCAATTTAGATAACGATTTCAGATTCAACTGATCAGAAGCTTCAACAACATCTTCAATTGTTTTATCTTTTTTCAAAATTCGTATCGGTTCGGCTTCTTTACTATAGGCCTGATTCTTAATTTTCCCTCTAAAAATAAAATATCCCGCATCTACTGCCGAAATATTATGTGCTTCGGCAAATTCTTCTTTTAAAGACTGCGATTCTTCCATCGGGATTTTATCTGCGCTGAGTTTAATCTTCAATAAATCTCTGTTAATGATCATTTTACTTAATGTAGAAAGTATAAAATCATTATGCTTCTGCCAGGCTTTTAAAGCGCTGATAATATCAAAATCATCTAATTGAGAAAATAAATCCAGTTTTTCGGCATCAAAATCTTCAAGCGTAATTTTGTTTTGCATAAAATACAAAAGCGGCTCGCTGCAAGGAAGTTTTATTCCTTTTAAAGTCAATTCTTTTGCTCTTTTTAGAACTTTCATCAAAATTAATTCGGCAACTAAACTCGTTTTATGCAAATATGCCTGCCAGTACATTAATCTTCTTGAAAGCAGAAATTTTTCTACAGAATAAATTCCTTTTTCTTCGATAACTAAAACATCATTTTCAACATTCATCATCTGAATCAAACGTTCAGAGTTTACATTTCCTTCGGCAACTCCGGTATAAAAACTATCTCTTTTTAAATAATCCATCCTATCCATATCTAATTGACTTGAAATCAATTGCAGCATGAATTTTCTGTGATATTCGCCTTTAAAAACCTGAATCGCCAAACTTAATTTTCCGTCAAATTCATCATTCAGCCTGTTCATGAATAATAATGAAATGGCTTCGTGATTTACATCTTCAACAATACTTTTTTCCATAGCATGGGAAAATGGCCCGTGCCCAATATCGTGAAGTAAAATAGCAATTAAAAGAGCACATTCTTCCTCATTTGAGATCGCAACACCTTTAAAACGAAGTGTTTCAACAGCTTTCTGCATTAAATGCATGCATCCTAATGCGTGATGAAAACGCGTATGGTTAGCACCCGGATAAACCAAATACGATAATCCCATTTGCGAAATACGACGCAAACGCTGAAAATATGGGTGCTGAATTAAATCGTAGATAAGCTCGTTCGGGATGGATATAAACCCGTAAATTGGGTCATTAAATATTTTTAACTTATTAATTTGAGTCACTAGTCTGGTTATTTTTTGGTCAACAAATATAAGTAAATAAGTATAAAACCATTTCAGTTTTTAACTTAAAAAGTTGATATTTAATATCAGTATTTTCTGAAACATTAAAAAGACCCAAAAATTAATTTCGAATTTATTTCAATTCCTTATCCTTAATTTTATACTATTTTTAATACTTTTTAAGTTCTATACTTTTAAATTGCATTAAAATTAAAATTGTTTATGGATAAGATTAAAATACTTTGGGTCGATGATGAAATTGATCTTTTAAAGCCACATATATTGTTTCTCGAAAAAAAGAATTACGAAGTTACAACCAGCAACAATGGTCTTGATGCTATCGCCTTGTTTGAAGAGGAAAATTTTGATATTGTTTTTTTGGATGAAAATATGCCGGGAATGAGCGGTTTGGAAACACTTTCTGAAATGAAAGAAAAAAAATCTGCCATTCCTATGATTATGATTACCAAAAGTGAGGAAGAATATATTATGGAAGAAGCGATTGGATCTAAAATCGCCGACTATTTGATAAAACCCGTAAATCCGAATCAGATTTTGCTGAGTCTAAAGAAAAATCTGGATGATTCGAGATTAATTACAGAAAAAACGACATTAGATTATCAGAAAGAATTTCGTAAAATTTCGATGGAATTAGCGATGGTTAATTCTTATGAAGACTGGGTTGAATTGTACAAAAAACTGCTTTTTTGGGAATTAAAACTAGAAGACATAAACGATCAGGCTATGATCGAAATTCTTGAATCTCAAAAAGTTGAAGCCAATTCGCAATTCGGGAAATATATTGAAAGAAATTACGAAGACTGGTTTGCTCCTAAAGCAGATAAACCAATTCAGTCTAACACACTTTTTAAAGAATTAGTGGTTCCGGAAATTAAAAAGAAAGACAAACCCATTTTATTTGTTGTAATTGACAATCTTCGTTACGACCAATGGAAATCTTTTGAAACCGTAATCGCGAATTATTATAAACTTGAAAAAGAAGTTCCATACTTCTCAATCCTTCCAACGGCTACACAATATGCGAGAAACTCAATATTCTCAGGCTTAATGCCTTTAGAAATGGAAAAACAGTTTCCGCAATACTGGAAAAACGATGTTGAAGATGGAGGAAAAAATCTTTATGAAGCAGAATTTCTATCGGCACAAATCAAAAGATTGGGACTTAATATTAAAGAAGACTATTTTAAAATCACCAATTATGCCGGTGGTAAAAAACTTGCAGAAAATTTTAAAGCATTAAAAGGCAATGATTTAGTAACAGTAGTTTACAATTTTGTTGACATGCTTTCGCACGCCAAAACCGAAATGGAAGTCGTAAAAGAACTAGCTTCTGATGATAAAGCATATCGTTCGCTTACTTTAAGCTGGTTTAAAAATTCACCTTTATTAGAAATCATTCAACAAGCACAGCTATTGGGGTTCAAATTGATTTTAACCACAGATCACGGAACAATTAATGTAAAAAATCCGTCGAAAGTTGTGGGAGATAAAAATACAAGTCTAAATTTGCGTTATAAAACCGGACGTAGTTTAACATACGAACAAAAAGATGTTTATGTAGTTAAAGAACCTAAAACAATAGGTTTGCCGGCAATAAATATGAGCAGTTCGTTTATTTTTGCCAAAAATGATTTTTTTCTGGCTTACGTAAACAACTATAATCATTATGTAAGTTATTACAAAAACACATATCAGCATGGCGGAATCTCGTTAGAAGAAATGATTATTCCGTTCTTGGTATTTAACCCTAAATAAAGTTTACAGTTTCAGTTTACAGTTTTCAGACTGAGACTGTAAACTGAGACTGAAACTTATACATAAATAAACATAAAATGAATATCGTTTTTTCATTAGATCAAATTCAGCAAACTGCCCAGCAGATTTTAGATTCAAATCCTAAAAAAATTATTCTTTTTAACGGCGAAATGGGCGTTGGAAAAACTACTTTAATCAAGCAGTTATGCAAAAGTTTAGGGGTCGAAGATGCAACAAGCAGCCCGACTTTTTCTTTGGTAAATGAATATCATACTTCAAACAATCAAACTGTTTATCATTTTGATTTTTACAGGTTAAACAAAGAAACCGAAGCTCTCGATATGGGTGTTGACGATTATTTGTATTCTGGAAACTGGTGTTTTATCGAATGGTCTGAAAAAATTGCAAGTCTGCTTCCAGAAGAAACTTCAAACATTACAATCGTATTATTAGCAGACGGAAAAAGAGAATTAACGTTAACGTAAAACTTGGCCAGCCTTTCGGCAAAAAATAACTTTACCATAGAGATTAGTATTAGCAGAATTTTTGCACTAATTTTAAAACTTTTTACGTAATTTGTACTCTTAATTTTTTGCACAATCCATGTCAATTACCTTAACTCCATTTACAAAACAACAATTAATACCGCAGGAAGAAAAACTTGAGGTTGGTCGTTTTAAAAGCGAACTTTTCATAGGGATTCCTAAAGAAACAAGCTACCAGGAACGTCGTATCTGTCTAACTCCCGATGCTGTAAATTCTTTAACATATGAAGGTCATCGTGTAATGATCGAATCTGGAGCCGGAGAAAGTTCGAGTTATACAGATAAGGAATATGCAGATGCAGGTGCAGAAATTACAAAAGACACAAAAAGAGTTTTTGGCTGTCCGTTTTTATTGAAAGTAGAACCGCCGACATTAGCCGAAATTGAAATGATAAATCCAGAAACGGTTATTATTTCTGCTATTCAGCTAAAAACCAAAAAGAAAGAATACTTCGAAGCTTTGGCGCAAAAAAAAATTACAGCTTTAGCTTTTGAATATATAAAAGATGAAGACGGTTCTTACCCTGCCGTAAAATCTTTAAGCGAAATTGCCGGAACAGCTTCTATACTTATTGCAGCAGAATTAATGATCACTGATGAATTTGGAAAAGGACTTTTATTTGGAAACATTACCGGAGTTCCCCCAACAGAAGTTGTAATTCTTGGAGCCGGAACAGTTGGCGAATTTGCCGCTAAAACTGCAATTGGTCTGGGTGCAAACGTAAAAGTTTTTGATAATTCGATTACCAAATTACGTCGTTTGCAGAATAATTTAAGCCAAAGAATTTTTACTTCAACCATTCAGCAAAAAGCCTTATTAAAAGCTTTGCGTCGTTGCGATGTCGCGATTGGTGCAATGCGCGGAAAAGAACGCTGCCCAATTGTAGTTACTGAAACTATGGTTGAACACATGAAAAAAGGGGCTGTAATTGTTGACGTAAGTATTGATACAGGCGGATGTTTTGAAAGTTCTGAAGTTACTACTCATGAAAAACCGACTTTCATTAAAAACAATGTTTTACACTATTGTGTACCCAATATCCCATCAAGATACTCTAAAACTGCCTCATTATCAATAAGTAACATCTTAACACCTTATCTGCATCAGATAGCCGAAGATGGTGGTTTAGAAAGTGCAATTCGCTGCAATAAAGGACTTAAAAACGGAATTTATTTATATCATGGAATTCTAACAAATAAAGCTATTGGCGACTGGTTCGACCTGCCAGACAACGATATTAATTTACTTGTATTTTAAAGGAACTTTAATGTACCTTTGCAAAAATTTTATTTCATGAAGTTCGTACACCGTTTTGCATATTATTTGATTGGATTAGTTATGGGATGCTTTTTTGTAGCCCTTGTATTTAGTGGTAAAGATACACGCTGCAACTATTTTCCAAATGCAAGAGTTCTAAACAATATTAAAACAAAAGCTTCCTTTGAATATTCTGATAAGGTAAAAAAAACATTAACTGAAAACTGGGTAAATAAACAAGACATAATCAATACACTAACGTATGGCGATGTTGATTTTGATCAAAGCAACGTTCCTTATAAAAAAGGAAAGCTGTATATAATAGAAGGAAAAACAGTTAAAAATCAAGAAATTATACTAAAAATAGTTAATTACGAAAACAGAGCCGTTTTAGAAGAAATTATTAAAAAATAGCTGCTATTTATTTTTTTTGATTCATGAACAAAACCAATAGGATTTTCTTCTATGATAATCCATATCCTTTGGGTCATACTTTAGCAGAATTTGTTTGGAGTGCAAGAGTCGATCCAGAAAGAGGATTACTATTTGACTTTCACTTAGTTACAGATTTTTATTATTAAGAAGATAACTCTGAGGACGAAGATGTAGAATCTGACTGGAAATCTAAAACAGGTTGGGAAAATTATCATAATTGTATCTTATCTTCAACTGAATGGCATTCTGGGGGAATTGTAGTTTGAACTCCTGAAAGTAAATTTGATTTTTCTAAATTCAGTCATGAAATCTTTACTGCCGATAAATTACCTTTAGAAGATAATTTTGATTTTGAGGATTTATCTTTTTATATCTATTTATTAGGACATGACAGCTGCTGTGATCATAAAATTGTTTTAACCAGAAATGCTGATAATACTTTTGAAATTTCCTGGACTGGCAAAATTGCCCGAACGTGTTATGGTGATTACGAATTCAAACATTCTTTTGAAGCCAGCATCAGCAAAGTAAAGTTTGACGGAATACATTTTTGTTATGGCCTTAGTGAAGAAGAAAACTGGAAAATCCTGCAAGATTGTACAGTAGATACAACTATCTTTAAAGTATCTGGTGAAAAATTTGAGGTTCTAAATTATTAAAAATCAGAACCCCAACTTTATTTTACCATTCAATTTCCTGAAGTTCTTTTGTTTTAAAAAAAGCATTCGTTTGGCTAAAATGTCTATTTCCAAACCAAAAACCTCTATTGGCACTTAAAGGAGAAGGATGACCTGATTTTAGAATATGATGTTTTGAAGCGTCGATCAAAGCAGCTTTCTTTTGAGCAAAACCGCCCCAAAGTAAAAACACAACGTTTTCTTTTTCGGCAGATATTTGCTTGATAACAGCATCGGTAAATTTTTCCCAGCCTTTACCTTGGTGGCTTCCAGCTTCTGATTGTCTAACCGTTAAAGTTGCGTTTAAAAGAAAAACTCCCTGATCTGCCCAGCGTTCCAGATTTCCTGTTTTTGGCATTGGTTTACCAAGATCAGTTTCAATTTCTCTAAAAATATTATATAAAGATGGAGGAAACGGAATTCCGTCATTTACAGAAAAACACAAGCCATTTGCCTGATTTGGCCCGTGGTAGGGATCCTGTCCAATGATAACAACTTTTACCTGATCGAAATGACAATGATCAAAAGCAGAAAAAATCTGGCTTCCTTTTGGATAACAGACTTTTGTTGCGTATTCAGATTTTACGAAATTAATTAACTCGTTGAAATATGGTTTTTCAAATTCTTCGTTCAAAACTGGTTTCCAAGAAGAATGCATTTTTACGTCCATAATTTTTTTATGCGAATTTCAGGATTTTTTAAGTAAAATCATATTTAAACAAACAATAAAATAACACAAAAAGTTTACAGTATTCAATACTACAATTTTCGTATTTTTGCCTGTACTTTCTTAACGAAATTAAATGATTAGTATTACAGAAAAAACATTACAAGACTTACAATTTCCAACCGTTCTAGAAACCATCTCAGATGGATGCAACACCGATATTGGAAAAGAAAAGGCTTTACAAATAAAACCATTTAGAGAAAAAGAAGAATTAATGTCCGCTTTGATGCAGACATCAGAATATGTTTCGTCTTTCCAAAATAATAACGCAATTCCCAATCACGGATTTGATGCTATTTCGCATGAAATCAAGTTTTTGGCGATTGAAGACAGTTTTCTTGAAGTAGGAAGTTTTAGAAAAATAGCAACACTTTCTTCTACAACAAATGTCTTATTGACCTTCCTTAAAAAATTTGATGATTATTATCCTAATCTAAATGCAAGAGCTTCAAGAGTAGAATACACAAAAGAAATTGTGACATTAATTGATGCCATCGTAGACAAATATGGTGAGATTAAAGACAATGCCTCACCAGCTCTTTTGAGCATTCGCCAAAACATGAATTTGGTGCGCGGAAAAGTTAATCAAAGTTTTGGAGTTGCTCTTACACAGTACAATAGCCTAGGCTATTTAGATGATATTAAAGAAAGCTTCGTTCAAAACCGCCGTGTTCTGGCAGTTCTGGCAATGTACCGTCGTAAAGTAAAAGGCTCTATTTTAGGAAGCTCAAAAACCGGAAGTATTGCTTACATCGAACCTGAGGCAACTTTAAAATATTCGAGAGAATTAGCAAATCTTGAATACGAAGAAAAGGAAGAAATCATGAGAATTTTAAAGCAATTATCAAATGCAATCCGGCCATTTCTGCCTTTGTTAATTGAATATCAGGATTTTTTAAGTGATATTGATGTCGTAGCCGGAAAAGCAAAATACGCAAATCGCATAAACGGAATTTTACCGGCAATTACCGAAGAAAGAAGATTATTTTTCAGAGAAGCGTATCATCCAATTTTGTATTTGAATAATAAACAGAAACAAGAAGTTACACATCCTCAGACCATTGAGTTAAAACAAGAAAACAGAATTATTGTAATTTCCGGACCAAATGCCGGAGGTAAAACCATTTCGTTAAAAACAGTTGGTTTATTACAATTAATGCTGCAGTCCGGAATTTTAATTCCTGTTCATGAGCGAAGTGAAACTTTTTTGTTTGATAGAATTTTAACAGATATTGGAGACAATCAATCTATTGAAAATCATTTGAGTACATATAGTTATCGATTAAAAAACATGAATTATTTCCTGAAGAAATGCAACAAGAAAACTATGTTTTTAATTGATGAGTTTGGTACTGGTTCTGATCCTGAATTGGGCGGAGCTTTGGCAGAAATTTTCTTAGAAGAATTTTACCATCGTGAAGCTTTTGGAATTATAACAACGCATTATGCTAACTTAAAAATCCTGGCAAATGAGCTGCCTTACGCAACAAATGCCAATATGATGTTTGACGAAAAAACCCTTGAACCTATGTATAAATTAGCATTGGGTCAGGCAGGAAGTTCGTTTACATTTGAAGTTGCCCAAAAAAATGGAATTCCTTTTGGTTTAATTAATCGTGCAAAAAAGAAAATTGAAGTTGGAAAAGTACGCTTTGATAAAACTATTGCTAATCTTCAAAAAGAAAGATCTAAACTTGAAAAAACTTCTTTGAATTTAAAAGAAGAAGAAACTCGTGCGCGTGAAGAAAGCAAAAAGATGGAAACCATCAATACTAAGATTCAGCAAAAACTGGAAAGTTATCAGGAATTATACGATAGCAACCAGAAAATCATATATATAGGTCAAAAAATCGATGATATTGCCGAGAAATATTTTAACAACAAAAACAAAAAAGAGCTTATTGGCGAATTTTTGAAAATTGTTGAAATTGAAAATTCCAAACGCAAAAAAGCAACTCCAAAAGAAGTAAAAGCAAAAGTTGAAAAACAAAAAGAGATTATTGCTGAAGTAAAGGTAAAAGTAGAAGAAATACGAAAAGAGAAAAAAGAAAAAAAACTCAAACCTGTTGTTGAAAAACCGAAACCAATCTTAAAAGTTGGAGACCGCGTAAGAATGCTCGACGGAAGATCTGTTGGTAGTATTGATTTAATTGAAAAAAATAAAGCAACTGTTAATTACGGAATTTTTACTTCGAAAGTAAGTTTGGACGAATTGGAATTGGTAGAAGCAGTTAAGAAATAAGTTTTCAGTCTCAGTCGCAGTTTTCAGTCTTAAAAAACAGTGTTTTTTAGCTTAAATTAAAATAAAGCGATTTAAGAGGTAATTTTTAAAATTACAACTGCAAAGATGTAAAAAAATCAAAAATCGTTTAAAAACAATTTATTAAAGCCAATTTTGATTTGTAAAAATTATTGATTTTTGTTTTATAATAGTTATTAATAATAACAAAACTATTAATAGTATCACTCAACTATGTCAAAGTTTAAAACTTTGACATAGTTTTACCTCGTAAATAACTGACATGCAACATCTTCCAAATAATAAAAAAATAATTCTCTTTGATGGTGCCTGCAATTTATGCAACGGTGCTGTCCATTTTATTATCAAACATGATAAAAAAGATGTTTTTCGTTTTGTGGCTTTGCAGTCGGATTTAGGAAAAGAGATTTGTAATTACATAGGAGTTGATCAAACAAAAATTGACAGTATAATTTTGTTTAATTCGGGAGTTGCCTATTATTACAAATCTTCTGCAGTAATTGAAATTGCCAGTGACCTTGGAGGAATTTACAGTTTACTTTCTATTTTTAAAATTTTTCCTGAAAAACTTCGAAATTACGTTTACGATTATATCGCCAAAAACCGTTACAAATGGTATGGCAAAAAGGAAAGCTGCATGATTCCTACTCCAGAATTAAAGGCTAAATTTCTTTAAATTCCAATTTTTTCGACAATATTGTCATTTAGACGAAGGAGAAATCTTTGCAAGTAACTCCATAACGAAAACCCAATCTTTGTCGAGCTTTTCACGGAGATTCTCCTTCGCCGAAATGACAAACAAAGAGAAAATCCAATAAAACAAAAATCCCAAATTCACATAAATTGGAATTTGGGATTTTTTTATTGAAAATTATCAGATCTTATTATCTAATCAATTTTCTATACTTAATACGTTTTGGAGTTAAATCACCACCAAGACGTTTCTTTTTGTTTTCTTCATAATCAGAGAAACTTCCTTCGAAGAAATAAACTTCAGAGTCTCCTTCAAAAGCTAAGATGTGTGTACAAATTCTGTCTAAGAACCATCTGTCGTGAGAAATAATTACGGCACAACCAGCAAAATTCTCCAAACCTTCTTCAAGTGCACGAAGTGTATTAACATCCAGGTCGTTCGTAGGCTCATCCAGTAAAAGTACGTTTCCTTCTTCTTTTAAAGTCATTGCTAAGTGCAAACGGTTACGCTCACCACCAGACAACATGGATACTTTTTTATTTTGCTCACCACCACCAAAGTTGAAACGAGATAAATAAGCTCTTGAGTTCACCTGCTTTCCTCCCATCATAATCAATTCCTGACCATCAGCAAAGTTTTCCCAGATAGATTTATTTGGGTCGATATTTGAATGCGACTGATCTACGTAAGCGATTTTTACAGTTTCTCCAACAGTAAATTCCCCGCTGTCAGTAGCCTGTTCTCCCATAATCATTTTGAAAATAGTAGATTTACCGGCACCATTTGGCCCGATAATTCCAACAATACCGGCTTGTGGCAGCGTAAAGTTTAAATTATCATATAATAATTTGTCTCCAAAAGCTTTGGCAACATTTTTTGCTTCGATAACATTTGTTCCTAAACGCGGACCATTCGGAATATAAATTTCCAGATTTTCATCTAGTTGTTTTTGGTCTTCATTTAATAATTTGTCGTAATTCTGTAAACGAGCTTTTTGTTTTGTCTGACGACCTTTTGCTCCCTGACGAACCCATTCTAACTCACGCTCTAAAGTTTTTCTACGTTTAGAAGCCACTTTTTCTTCCTGAGCCATACGGTTTGATTTTTGATCTAACCAAGAAGAATAGTTTCCTTTCCATGGAATACCTTCTCCTCTATCCAACTCCAGAATCCAGCCAGCCACATTATCAAGGAAATAACGGTCGTGCGTTACAGCAATAACTGTTCCTGCATATTGTGCCAAGTGCTGCTCTAACCAAAGAACTGACTCAGCATCAAGGTGGTTGGTAGGCTCATCCAGAAGTAATACATCTGGCTGTTGTAATAATAAACGACATAAAGCTACACGACGACGCTCTCCTCCTGAAAGGTTTTTGATAGGTGTATCTCCATCCGGAGTACGAAGCGCATCCATTGCGATTTCTAATTTGGTATCAATTTCCCAAGCTCCAAGTGCATCAATTTTATCTTGTAATGCCGCCTGACGATCCATCAATTTATCCATTTTATCCTGATCTTCGTAATATTCCGGAAGACCAAACAAATCATTGATTTGATTATATTCTTCAAGAACTGCCATCGTTTCTGCAGCACCTTCACGAACAACTTCGATTACAGTTTTAGAATCATCAAGAATTGGCTCCTGCTCTAAATATCCTACAGTATAACCTGGCTGAAAAACAACATCTCCCTGATAATTTTTATCAACTCCTGCAATAATTTTTAAAAGTGAAGATTTTCCAGAACCGTTAAGACCTAAAATACCAATTTTTGCTCCGTAAAAGAAACTTAAATAAATATTTTTAAGAACCGGCTTGTCTGCTCCCTGATAGGTTTTACTCAATTTTTGCATTGAGAAAATTACTTTCTTATCGTCTGACATATTATGTTTATTGTTTTTAGTTTATTGTTTATTCTTATTGTAATATTGTTGAATTACTTAAATTTAAGTCCTTTGATTTCGCAATTCCTTAAATAATTCATCATTGCTCCTATTCTATTTTTTTCAATTTCAGCCATTTCATTTAATTTTAAATGCTGTTCTTCTGAAATTAGTTTTTTATCAAAAGCTCTGTAAGATTGTGATTTTACTTCTCCTACTGAACCTTTTGCAACACTCAAAAATTGTATAAATTCTCTATTTCCATTTCTTTCAAAACCTTCTGCAATATTATCCATCACAGAGCCTGAACTTCTGTCAATTTGGTCTTTTAATGAATAATTTGTTTTTAAAGTTGTTGTTTGAATTAATAACTCTACATATTGACATAATTCTCTTGCTTTTTTCCAAATTTCTAAATCTTCAAATTTATCTATCCTCGCCATAACAACAAACAACAAACCACAAATTATAAAACTTAAACTCTACCTTTTAAAGCATTAAAAACCCAGGCATTAGCAAAAAAACCAACACCTGCCGCAGCAAATCCCCAGCCCGAAACATCTCTGTATCTAAAAGCACCAAGACCTATAAGCAACAATCCCATAAGTACCATTATAAAAGTAGCCCATCCTAAAACGGTATTTTTATTCATTCCCATAATTGTGTAATTATTATTTTTTAAGTAGTAATTTTTTTAGAAAGGCAAATATCGTGAATTTTAATGGCTTAATTAAATATTTTATACAGCATTTCTTTTAGTAAATCTGATTGTGATAAAGCATTGGCACCTACACCTTTACTTTTTATATCAATATCGCGCAAAGCTGCCACAATCTGACTTACTTTTCGCATTGGATAATTTTTTACTGCTAAATCATATTCCTTTAAAAAATAGGGATTTACTCCAATTGCTGAAGCCACATTTTTCGGGTTTTTATCTTTTAATCCGTGGTATTTTAAAAGCTGAACAAAAAAACCGAAAACCAAACCGGTTGTCATTACCAGTGGATATTCTTTTGGATTATGAGCAAAATTCTCAGCTATTTTATAGGCTTTCAATTGATTACGTTCTCCAATTGCTTTTCTAAGTTCGAATACATTGTAATCTTTACTAAAACCAATATTTTCTTCAATATGTTCTGCTGTAATCATAGTTCCCTGAGGTAAAATAATTTGCAGTTTTTCTAATTCATTATTAATTTTACTCAAATCTGTCCCAAGAAATTCCACAAGCATCGCATTTGCTTTGGGATCGATTGTATATTTTTTTCCTGACAATACACGTTTAATCCAGTCTCCAACCTGATTTTCGTATAATTTTTTACTTTCATATACAACCCCTTTTTGTGCCAGAAGTTTTGTTACTTTTTTACGCTTATCCAGCGTTTTATATTTATAGCAAAAAACTAAAACAGTTGTATCAAGCGGATTTTCGACATAAGATTCAATTTTATCAATGGTTCTGGATAAATCCTGTGCTTCTTTTACAATAACGACCTGGCGATCAGCCATCATTGGATAACGCTTCGCAGTTGAGACAATATCATCAATAGAAACATCTCTTCCATAAAGAACAGTTTGGTTAAATCCTTTCTCTTCTTCAGCCAGTACATTTTGTTCTATATATTCAGAAAGTTTATCTATATAATAAGGTTCTTCTCCCATTAAAAAATAGATAGGTTTTATATTTCCTGCTTTGATATCGTTAACAATCTTTACAACTTCGTCCATTCAAATATTTTGTTTCAAGTTTGAGGTTTCAGGTTTGAGTTCCAAAACTTGAAACTTTAAACCTGAAACCTCAAACTATTTTATATTTTTGTTATATGTTAAAACTAAATTTCCCTACTTATACTTTCCGATTCAAAAATAGCGAAAATAAAGTGTCTATTTTTGATGAAATCAGGAAAAAATTTATCATTCTTACTCCAGAAGAATGGGTTCGCCAGCATGTAGTTCATTATTTAATTCATGAAAAAAAATATCCCAAATCGTTAATCAATGTAGAGAAAGTTTTAACTGTCAATGGATTACGAAAAAGGTACGACGTTGTGGTTTTTAATTCTGATGGTTCTATACATATATTAGTAGAATGCAAAGCGCCTGATGTAAAAATTTCCCAGGCAACTTTTGACCAAATTGCCCGTTACAATATGACAATGCAGGCACGGTTTTTGAATGTCACAAACGGGCTAAATCATTTTTATTGCCAAATGGATTTTGAAAATGAAAAATATCAGTTTTTACAAAACTTACCCGATTATAATAATATTAAATAAATTAAGCACTTTTGGATAAAATAGCAGTTGTCATTTTAAATTGGAACGGAGTTAAATTATTAGAGCAATTTTTGCCGTCTGTTTTACAATATTCAGAAGAAGCTGTGATTTACGTTGCAGACAATGCATCAACTGATAATTCTGTAAATTTCGTAAAAGAAAATTTTCCTTCTGTAAAAATCATTCAAAATACCGGAAATCATGGTTTTGCAAAAGGCTATAATGATGCACTTTCACATGTAAATGCAGAAATTTACGCCTTGGTTAATTCTGATATTGAAGTAACAGAAAACTGGCTTAAACCAATAATCGAAACTTTTGATAAAGAAAAACAAACTGCTATTATTCAGCCAAAAATTCTTGATTTTAAAAACAAAGAATTTTTCGAATATGCGGGAGGTGCCGGAGGTTTTATTGATAAATACGGTTTTCCGTTTTGCAGAGGCCGAATATTTGATACCATTGAAAAAGATAACGGACAATATAATGATAACTGCGAATTATTCTGGGCTTCAGGAGCTTGTTTCTTTATCAGAAAAGAAGTCTATCATCAATTAAAGGGTTTTGATGAAGGTTTCTTTGCACATCAGGAAGAAATTGATTTATGCTGGCGAGCTAAAAATGAAGGACACGTAATAAAATACAATTCACAATCAATTGTTTATCATGTTGGAGGTGCAACTTTGCAGCAAGGAAATCCTAAAAAGACGTATTTAAACTTTAGAAATTCATTATTGATGCTTGTTAAAAATCTTCCTGAAAAAGGATTGTTTTTTGTGATTTTCTTCAGAATGATTTTGGATGGAATTGCAGGTATACGTTTTCTTACGCAGGGAAAATTTGGACATACTTTTGCCATTTTAAAAGCACATTTTTCATTTTATTCTCTATCTTTAAAGTATCATAAAAAAAGAAAAGATTTTCAAATACAGCAATACTATACTGTAAAAAGTATCGTTTTCCTGTATTACATAAAGAAATTACTGGTTTTTAAAGAAATCTTTAACAGTAATCAAAATATTAAAAACTAAATTTGTAATCAACGTTTAATTAAATATAATACCTATGAGAAAAATAGTTATCGCACTATCAGTATTAATGGCCTTAACTTCGTGTGTATCGAAAAAGCAATATGCTGCATTAGAAGCTAAGCAAAAAGAGACACAAGATTTATTAAACTCTTGCACAGTTAAATTAAATTCTTGTCTGGAAGAAAAAGCAGGATTAGCAGCAACAGCTGAAAGCTATAAACAACACAATCAAGACTTAATTAACAGCTCTAAAGATTTAACAGTTTTAACTACTAAAGGAGCTGAAAATCTTGAAAAATCTCTGGAAAGTTTAAAAGAAAAAGATTTGAAAATTTCTAGACTTCAAGACGCTCTTACTAAAAAAGACAGTGTAACTTTAGCATTAGTTACAAGTTTAAAAGGAGCTGTTGGAATCAACGATCCGGATATCGAAGTGAATGTTGAAAAAGGAGTTGTATTTATTTCTATCGCTGATAAATTATTATTTAAAAGCGGAAGCTACGAAGTTAGCGACAAAGCTAAATCTGTGTTAGCAAAAGTTGCTAAAGTTGTAAATGACAAACCTGATTTTGAATGTATGGTTGAAGGTCATACTGATGATGTTCCATACAAAAGCAACGGAGTTTTGTTAGACAACTGGGATTTAAGTGTTAAACGTTCTACTTCTATCGTACGTGTCTTAACAAATGACTTAAGTGTTAACCCTGCAAAATTAATTGCTGCTGGTAGAAGTTCATATGTGCCTTTAGTTGCAAATGATTCTCCAGAAAATAAAGCACGTAACAGAAGAACTCGTATCGTTGTTATGCCTAAAATTGATCAATTCTACGATATGATCGAAAAAGAAATGAAAAAACAGGCTAAATAATTTAAAGTAGTTACTTTATTATAAAGAAAAAGCAGGTCGGTTGACCTGCTTTTTTTGTATTCTTAATTCTTAAATGACCAATTAATCAAGAATAACATTATTTTTATTAACTAACTAAATTTTAACTATACTAAAGTTAGTTATAATTTTTTGAACTTTTATACAATTTAAGTATTTATTTACAAAATATCAATATCCCCTTTTCCTTCTCTTACGACTATTGGTTCATGTTCGGATAAATCGATTATGGTTGATCCTATATTATCTCCATAACCACCGTCAATCACTACATCAACAAGGTTTTGCCATTTTTCAAAAATTAATTCCGGATCTGTTGTATATTCAATAACATCATCTTCGTCGCGAATTGAAGTCGAAACCACAGGATTTCCTAACTGACGTACAATTTCTAAAATTATATTATTATCAGGAACACGAATACCAACTGTGGTTTTCTTTTTAAACTCCTTTGGTAAATTGTTATTTCCAGGTAAAATAAAAGTATAAGGTCCTGGTAATGCTCTTTTTAAAATTTTAAAAGTCGATGTATCAATCTGGCGAACGTAATCTGATAAATTACTTAAATCGTGGCAGATAAATGAGAAATTTGCTTTCTCTAATTTCACTCCTTTAATTTTAGCTATTTTTTCTAAAGCTCTAGAATTGGTAATATCACAGCCCAAGCCATAAACGGTATCAGTTGGATAAATTACTAAACCACCATTCTGAAGCACTTTTACAACTTTTGCAATAGCAGCTTCACTAGGTTTGTCCGGGTATATTTTTATGAATTCGGCCATTTTGTTTTTTGTTTAAAGTTTTTATTTGTTTCAGGTTTCAAGTTTCAAGTCGTTGTACAGTAACTTGAAACCTGAAACTTAAAACTTGAAACATTTTTCTATCCTACAACATCTAATTTAGCAAATCTTAAGAGAAGTTTTTTAATTCCTCCTACTTCAAATTTAATTTCGGCTTTTTTATCAGCTCCAACTCCTTCTAAATTAATCACTTCTCCTTTTCCAAAACGTTCGTGCATGACAACATTTCCGACAGTTAATTTATTATCGAACAAATTTGTGTTTGAACTTGCCGGAGCATTTCCTGAAACTGGTTTTAATTTACGAATATTTAAATCCGGTTTCGGACTGTTATCTGTAATATGTTTTGGAGGTGTTCCTCCTACGGGTTTTGATAAACGCAGTTTAGATTTATCAATATCTCCAAAAATATCGCCGTCAATTGGTGATTTATAACGATAATTACTTTCAGCCGGAGTTAGATATTCTAAATATTGTCCGTCAATTTCTTCAATAAAACGCGAAGGCTCACTATCCGTTAATTTTCCCCAGCGGTAACGGGATTGTGCATAGGTCAAATAAGCCTGATGTTCTGCACGGGTTAATGCTACATAAAATAAACGACGTTCTTCTTCCAATTCACTTCGGGTACTCATACTCATAGCACTCGGAAACAAATCTTCTTCCATACCAACCACAAAAACATGAGGAAACTCTAATCCTTTTGCCAAGTGAATGGTCATCAAGGCCACACGATCTTCATCTGTTGTATCTTTATCTAAATCCGTTGCCAGGGCTACATCTTCCATAAATTCAGATAATGCACCTCTTGCACCGTCAATTTCTTTTTGTCCTTCTGTAAAATCTTTAATCCCGTTTAAAAGTTCTTCAATGTTTTGAATTTTTGCCATTCCTTCCGGAGTTGCATCTTTTTTCAATTCCTGAACTAAACCTGTTTTTTTGGCCACATGATCTGTTACATAAAAAGCATCCTGATTTTGATCAATAACCTGAAAACTCTGAATCATGGTAACAAAATCTTTCAGTTTATTTTTTGTACCAGAGGTTAATTTTAAATCGATTTTATCAATGTTAACCATTACTTCCCAAATCGAACGCTTATAATGATTTGCTGCAATAGTTAGTTTTTCTACCGTTGTATCTCCAATTCCACGCGCCGGATAATTAATTACGCGAATCAAGGCCTCTTCGTCTTTTGGATTAATTACTAAACGTAAATAACACAAAACATCTTTAATTTCTTTACGTTGATAAAATGACAGCCCTCCATAAATTCTATAGGGAATATCTCTTTTTCTCAACGCATCTTCCATTGCACGCGACTGGGCATTCGTACGATATAAAATTGCAAAAGCACCGTTGTGAAGCTGATTCTGCATTTTCTGTTCAAAAATGGTACTGGCTACAAAACGTCCTTCTTCAGCATCTGTCAAACTTCTGTGGACTTTAATTTTTGGCCCAAATTCATTCGCTGTCCAGACTACTTTATCAAGTTTGGTTTTGTTATGCTCCATAACAGTATTGGCCGCCTCAACTATGTTTCTGGTCGAACGGTAATTCTGCTCTAAACGAAACATTTTTACACCTTCATAATCTTTTTGAAAATTCAAAATATTATTAATGTTTGCTCCTCTAAATGCATAAATACTCTGCGCATCATCTCCCACTACGCAAATATTCTGGAATCTGTCTGATAAAGCCCTAACAATCAGATATTGAGAATGATTTGTATCTTGGTACTCATCAACTAGAATATAACGAAAACGATCCTGATACTTTGCCAAAACTTCCGGAAAACGAGTTAATAATTCGTTGGTTTTCAATAACAAATCATCAAAATCCATTGCTCCCGCTTTAAAACAGCGCTCAACATACTGCTGGTAAATCTCGCCCAGTCTTGGCCTTTTTGCCATAGCATCAGCTTCGATTAATTCGGGATTATTAAAATATGCTTTTACAGTAATCAAACTGTTTTTATAACTAGATATACGACCTAAAATTTGTTTTGGTTTGTAAATATCCCGATCTAGCTGCATTTCCTTAATAATGGCAGAAATTAATCTGGCAGAATCCTGAGAATCATAGATCGTAAAATTTGAAGGATATCCTAAATGATCTGCTTCAGAACGAAGTATACGAGCAAAAATAGAGTGAAAAGTTCCCATCCAAAGATTTTTTGCTTCAGATGCTCCCACAATATCTGAGATTCTATGCTTCATTTCACGGGCAGCTTTATTGGTAAAAGTCAGCGACAAAATGTTGAATGCATCAACACCCTGAGCCATCAAATAAGCAATTCTAATAGTTAAAACACGTGTTTTTCCCGAACCTGCACCAGCAATAATAATCATTGGCCCGTCTTTTTGCAAAACAGGTTGTCTTTGTGCTTCGTTGAGCTGGTCAATATATTTCTGCATGTAAATTTTCTCCTTTTATGCAAAAATAAGAATTAATACTCTAAATAGCTACTAAGATTCTGAGGTTCTAAGCGGCTAAGTTTTTTCTTTTTTTGAGCCAGGCAAAAGGCAATATTTCAGACATGGCTTCCTGCTTTTAGCTTTATGTCTCCACTTCTATCGGGGCTAAATTCAGGCAATTGCACTTCTATAAATATTTTGTGCCGTTAGGCACTTAATATCGGTAGAAATTAATATATTGAGAATAGATTTAGCGTGCCGTAGGTACGCAATATCATTGTTATTACGTGCCTGCTGGCATGCCAATGAAATTAAATCTATTTAGCTACCGATATTTAGTGCCTAACGGCACAAATTTTACATTTTTATTTATGATAGCATTAAAAGGTTATTTGTAAAATACGTCGTATGCAAATCTAATCAAGGTACCAACTACCACAACCAAAAAGAAAATTCGAATAAAACCATTTCCTTTATTAATGGCCAGTTTTGCACCAAGCCAGCCGCCAAGTCCGTTACTTATGGCCATAGGAATTGCAATTGTCCAGATAATTTTTCCTTTTATCATAAACAGACAAATCGAACCAAAATTAGTGGCCAGATTTACCATTTTAGCATTTGCGGAAGCGTGCAAAAAATCAAAGCCCAAAAGAGCAATAAAAGCAACAACAAAAAAGCTTCCAGTTCCCGGACCAATAAATCCGTCATAAAAACCAACAATTACACTAATTATAACAGCATAAATAATTTGAGTTGCTTCTGAATGATCTTTAGCAGCATGCTGTCCGAAGTTTTTCTTTGCGTATGTATATATAAACAATAATGATAAAATGACAAGCAACAGCGGTTTCATAAAATCGTTGCTTACCAAAGTCAAAATAGTAGATCCTAAAAATGCCGACGGAACCGCCAGGCACATCATTATTAAAAGCAGTTTCCATTGAATTACCACTTTTTTAAGATATTGAAAAGCGGCAAAAGCAGTTCCGCTGAAAGCTGGAATTTTTAAAGTTCCAATCACTGTTGAAACTGGAAGATTTGGTAATAAAATTAATCCCATTGGTGTTTGTATTAATCCGCCGCCGCCAACAATTGCATCAATAAATCCTGCTGCAAAGGCAGCAAGACAAAGAAAAAGTATAATGTATGAATCCATTAAAAGAATATTACTGGTAGTTATAAAAACAAATTGTAAAATTAAAGTTTCTAATTTGGTTATTCGAATAAATTTAAAATGGATTTCTCATCAAAAAGTATATTTTTGCTAAAAAAATTACCCAAATGGATTTTACAAGAATTATAGAATTAGCCAGTTATACTTTACCTGCAATTGTTACCGGATTTGTAGCTTACAGTTTTTTTGAACTGCACATTAAAAATAATGATAAAAAACGTGCTTTTTTGTTAAACAGACAAGCACATAAGGAATCGCTTCCAATTCGTTTACAAGCTTACGAACGTATGACTTTGTTTTTAGAGCGTATCAATTTGACAAAATTGCTGATTAGAATTGCTCCTATTTCTAACCATAAACACGATTACGAAAATTTCTTAATTGACCAAATCGAACAGGAATTTGAGCATAATTTAACGCAGCAGATTTATATGTCTGAAGAATGCTGGACTATAATTACAACTGCAAAAAATTCAACAATTCAGATGATTCGTAAAACTGCAATGAGCGATCGTGTTGATAGTGCAGATAAACTTCGAGAAGTTATTTTAAATGATTTATTAGAGAAACAATCTCCTAGCAGTGTTGCTTTAAGTTATATTAAAAACGAAGTTGCTGAGCTTTGGTAAAATGAAAATTTTAGATTTTAGATTGTTGAGTTCAGATTATGAACAAACAATCTAAAATCTATATTCTTAAAATTTAAGCTCTAAAAAGTTTAAATTATTATCTACAAAAGCTTTTAGTAATTCGATTGTTTTATCTTTATTTTGATCTAACAAATCGGTAGTAAAATTATTATTGAGTTTTTCACTTAAACCAAACCATCTTTTCTGCATTTTTGGTCTTTTGAAAAAAACATAAAACTCATATTTATCAGGATTTCCCACAGCTGAAACTGACAATCCAGTTTTATTATCTAAATTTTCAAACTCCAATGAAGGTGAATAAAAAACATCCTTTAAATTTTCCATTTCCTGTAAATAAGATTTCCATGGAAAATTTTCAAATATTTTTAATTATTTCTGAAGAGTCTATTTTTCCTTTTTCAATAATGTCTGGATTTGCAGGTTCACAAATACTGTATCTAAATTGATTCATTCTTATAAATTTCTTTATTAAATAATCCTGTTATCACTCATAACTTCAGATTTATTCTGAGCGTATTCATAACCTTGTTTCCACCATTCTTTCATAATTTCTTTATTAAAAATCAAGGCGTTATCTGTTAATTTTGTTGGAGTGTAATATAAATTAAGTTTTACATTTTTACTGTTTGCCATAAGTTTTCCTATGGCAATATCGTGTTTTTCAACTTGATCTAATGCGATTCGGAACAAATCTATCATTAATGAAAACGGATTTTTACCAATTACCATTTTGCTTGTATTGACTTCTGTTTCCAGAATAATAACATCGATTTCTGTTGCACCGCGAGTGATGGCTTCGCGAATTGGAACCAAACTCGAAAATCCGCCATCGCCATATTCATAATTATTTTTGGTTACCAAACTCATAAACGGAACATAATTACTGGAAATCCATGACCATTCGCAAAACTCTTCGTAAGTACAATCTTTTACAGATTTATATTCTGATTCATTCTTAGTGAAATTTGTAACTGTAATAATTACATCATTATTCATTTTTTTCAGTTTATTGAAATCAGAAAGAGAGAAGTTATTCTGAATGTATTTCTTTAACCCTTTACTTTCGCCAAAAGTTCTTTTTCCTTTAAAAAACTGGCGCATAACATTAAAGTGATTAATGGTTACAATATCAATTCCTTCTTTAACTTTTACCACAAACGGGCAAATATTAAAAATACTTGACATTGTAACATTTGTATAAACTGAATGTATTTTTTTGATATGTCCGAGAGCTAAATGCGGAATAAGTAAACTTCCTGTCGAAGTTCCTAGAAATAAATCATATTCATGCTTTTTTTCTTCTATTAAATACTGCGCCACACCACCGGCAAATGCGCCTTTACTTCCGCCGCCAGAAATAACTAATGCTCTCATAAATAGTATAGTAGGTTTTGTTTTTTTTGGATTTCAATTTGAGATAAAAGAATATAGAAAATAGAATAAAGACTTCTATCACTCTATTTTCTTTACTCTATTATCTTTACTCTATTTTCTTTACTCTATTTTCTTTACTCTATTTTCTTTACTCTATTTTCTTTACTCTATTTTCTTTACTCTATTTTCTTTACTCTATTTTCTTTACTCTATTTTCTTTACTCTATTTTCTTTACTCTATTTTCTTTACTCTATTTTCTATATTCTACTCTTTCAACAAACGATTCAATTGAAATTGTTCATCGGGGTTCAAATTAGGTAAAATTCTATTAAATGAGGCACGTATTTCTGAATTTTTCAGTAAACTTCTAATAGAGTCTCTTCCAAATTTTGAAAACTGCCACATATGGTGCGTTGTAGCGTTAACCAAACTGGTTAAAACATCATCATTTATAAATTTAAATACAATAAGTTTTTCTAAAGCATTCTGACGTGTTGTTGCTTCGTATTTTGTTGTAGAAAAAGAAACCAATTCATTAACAAGTTCTTCGGGATTACTGCTGTAATTGGGGGTTGATAATGCCAAAGACAGCCATAAAGTTCTCAGGTTATAATCGTTAAAACCTATCCATGATTTTGATTTATCCAGATATTCTGTCCTGTGCTCAGGGAAATTTTTCCATAAATAAAACAAAGCAATTTCCTGCGTTTGATAAGATCTATCGTCTAATAAAGTTTCATATTCAGTTCTAAAATCTTCCGGAATTTTGGATAATGTTTCGGCTAAAGTCTGACGAAGCTGCACATTATTTTGATGCATCGCTTTCAGAAGTAATTCTTTTTTATTTTCATATTTTTCTGTTTCCAATTGAGAAACAATAGCCTCTTTTACGGAATAATGAATATCTGAATCCATAGTTTTGGTAAAAAAATCCAGCTTTTCGTTTAAAGGTGTTTTTTTTAATTTATCAATTTCTAAACGCACTTTGATTGCTTTATTTTTACTTAAAATAGCATTTGCAGCAGGTGTATCAAAAGCGGTTGACTCAAGCCAGGTTTTTTGAAACTGAACCAAATCAAAATCAGAAACTTTTTTTATTTCATCAAAAAAATTCTGTGTGTTTACGTTTTTAAAAGCATATTTATTTAAATAACTTTTAATTGCCTTTTTAAAAGCTTTATCGCCAATGGATTCATGTAAAACAAAAAGTGCCCAAGCCCCTTTTTCATAAAATGTAAGCGAACTTGCTTTTGCATTTAAAACCGGAATTGTGTCGGTTCTTGAAGCAAATTTTATCTGCTGTGCTGTATTGTATAATTTGGCATAAAAATAATCATCACCAAAAATTTCTCTTTCGGCTAGTAATGCATAATATGTTGCAAAACCTTCCTGAAGCCAATGATGTGTACTGCTTTCGGCAGTAATTAAATCTCCAAACCAATGATGCGCCAATTCGTGAGCATCTACGTTGGTATAATTTCGATCGGGAAAACCAATATTATCAACAACATAACGGGTTGTAAAAAGTGTTGTTGTAGTATTTTCCATTCCGCCGTATAAAAAATCACGAACTGGAATTTGTCTGAAAATTTTCCACGGATATTTAACTCCAATTTCTTTTTCAAGAAAATCAAATATTCGCTTTGAATAACGATAAGTTGGTTCAAAACTGGCTAAATCTTTATTTTCAATATAATACTCCAGCGGAATTTTTGATTTCGATTTAAAGTCTTTTTTATCAAATTTTCCTATCGAAAGAACTAATAAATAAGAACTCATTGGGTTTTCCATTTCATATTGCCAATGAACCTGATCTCCATTTTCGGTTTTCTTTTTCAAAATTCCATTTGAAACAACCTGATACTCTTTTTTATAAGTGACTCCGAGATTAAAAATTACTTTTTCATTAACATCATCAAAACTCGGAAACCAGTTACTTGTATATCTTCCCTGCCCCTGTGTCCAGATTTGAATATCATCATTTTCTATGTTTACAAAATACAACGCTTGTTTGGGTTTTGCATTGTAGCTGAATGTCAAATGATTATTCCCTTTTTGAAAGTGATTGATTATTTGAAGTTCTTTTCCTGTATTCACAAAAACAGCCTCTTTTCCGTCTATTCTAACGTCTGAAAACTGCATGTTTTTTGCGTCAATTTTTATGGTATCAATAGGCTGCAAAACTTCAAAATCGTAATCCACCTTTCCGTAAACTATTTTTTGAGAATCAACGATGTTTAATTGTCCTGAAACAGATTTAAAATCAACATATTGAGTTTGCTGAGCAAAAATAAAAGTTGATGCAAAAAGAAGAATATATTTCATTGAAAATTAGAGTTTATAGAATCTGTCTCCCAAGTTAGCGGATTATTTTTTATGTAATTATAAATCGTTTCAAATCTTTTGTAATTTCTAACAATATGGTCGTGATAATTTTGCTGCCAAATTGATTCGGAACCATTTATTTGTCTGGTTGTTATAGATTTAAATATTGCTACAAATGATGAAATCGAATTTGGTTTTCTCGACAACGATTGGTTTTGTAGAGGCGCACTGTTGTGCGTCTCCACAACGTTTATCGACATGCATTGCGATTTGTTGTTCGTTGTGGATATACTAGACGTAGACGCACAGCGGTGCGTCTCTACGATATGCTTTGTGTTAACTTCTTTAATATTATCTTCTTGAATTTCAATTAATAAATGAATATGATTTGGCATAACAATCCAATTATGAAAAAACCAATTTTTCCGAATATTTATCGATTTTAAAAGTTCATTCTCAACAATCTTTCCATTTTCATTTAAAATCATTTTTTCGTCTTCTATGGTTCCAAAAATACATTCTCTGTTTTTTGTAACTATTGTTATAAAATAAACCCCTTCGCTGGAATAATCCCAATTTTTCAATCGGCTTGAATCTATTTTAAATTTATCTTTATATAAAGTCATTATCTGGCGTATAAGAATCCAAAGTTACAAAGGTTTCAACAACAAATCGAATGAAATTTGTAAGTTTACCACACAAAAATAAATAAACGTGTCTACACCAAAAAAAGCCTTATTTAACTGGAGCAGCGGAAAAGATTCTGCTTTAACCTTATACAAAATACTACAAAATCCAGATTATAAAATTGAATGCCTGCTTACAAGCGTAAACCAGCAATATCAAAGAATTTCTATGCATGGTGTTCGTGTTGAATTACTTAAGGCACAAGCAGAAAACATTGGAATTCCTTTAAAAATTATGCAGGTTCCGGAAATGCCAACCATGGAAGTTTATGAAAATGTAATGATGGAGACCTTGACTGAACTGAAAGAACAAGGAATTAAATATTCTGTTTTTGGAGATATTTTTCTGGAAGATTTGCGTAAATATCGCGAAGAACAATTGGCAAAAATAGGTTTTGAAGGTGTTTTTCCAATTTGGAAAATTCCATCTCTGGATTTAATTCAGGAATTTATTTCACTTGGTTTTAAAACCATAGTGGTTTGTGTAAACGAAAGATATTTGGATAAAAGTTTTGTAGGGCGAATTATCGATCAAAATTTTATAGATGATTTGCCTGAAAATGTAGATGTCTGCGGTGAAAACGGCGAATTTCATACTTTTACTTTTGACGGGCCGATATTCTCTAAACCAATAAATTTTGAAATTGGCGAAATTGTGTATCGCAAATATGAAAAACCAACAAATCAAAATTCGTCAAATACTGCTTGTGACACAAATTCTTCTGATGCTTTTGATTATGGATTTTGGTATTGTGATCTTGTTTAATTTACTGATTATAAAATAAAAACATGTCATTAAAAGAAACTACAGATGTAAAACTAGTTCTTCGCTTTTTAGATGAAATAGGTATTACAGTTATTGAAAAAGAATTGGGCGACACTTTTTTACCCGGATTAGACTTGGGTTCTAATTGTATTTATATCGATTATGATAAATTACTCTATCCTGGTGATATACTTCATGAAGCTGGGCATCTGGCTGTTACTACTTCTGCAGAAAGAAAATTAGTAGGTACTGATAAAATATCGCCTGAATGGCCTACTCAGGGAGAAGAAATCGCAGCTATTTTATGGTCATTTGCCGCTGCAAATCATTTAGAACTGCCTCTAGAATTTGTATTTCATCCTAATGGTTATAAAAACGATTCAGAATGGTTGATTTCGAATTTTAGCAGTCAAAATTATTTGGGATTGCCGCTTTTGGAATGGATGGGCTTATGTCTTGGAAATGAACGTGCCGAAAAAGAAGGAAAAGCCGCTTTTCCAGCAATGCAAAAATGGCTTCGGGATTAGTTATTCTTCATACATTTTCAACAAATTTGTAACCGTATTCAGGTTTCGCATTGTTCCAATCGCATTGAGTTTTTTCTCGATATATTTAAGTTCAAGTCTGGTTTTTCCTGCACCAACAGCATATTTTATAAAAATCCTGTTTTCGTCTATAACAGCTTCATCTGGTTTAAACTGACTGATTTTGAGATCATGAATACTTTCTTTTTTCAAAGCCATAGCCATAAAAACTACATATAGTTTTTTAATGTCAATATCTTTTTCTTTTAAAAAAGGATTGTTGGAAAGGCTTAATTCTAAATCTTTTTTTGAAATAACAATTGCAGGAACTTCATGTCCAAAAACCTTAAAAATTTCCTGTTTAATTACAAAACCAACTTTAGCAGCATCATCTTCACTGTCTACAAAAACATTTCCTGATTGCAGATAGGTTCGAACATTTTTAAAACCAAGATTTTCCAGCATTGCTTTCAAAGCTTCCATTTTAATCATGTTGTGTCCGGAAACGTTAATTCCGCGTAAAAGTGCTAAATGTGTTGCCATTTTTTTAATTTTATTCAAAGATAGCTAAGTATAGTTTTAAAAACTATTCATCATCTTCACCAATTTCAATATCAAACCTGGTCAGGAAATCATTAAGCTGTTTTTTATACTTTGCTTTTGCTTCGTCTACAATTTCGTCAGCTTCTTCATCAGATTCTATTGCGTTTAAATTGAATTCATTTTTAACCCATTCCTGAAACTCTTCTTTATTTTCGCTTTCAGAATAATATTCTTCATCTTTATAGAAATATGCTTTATCGAAATCAACTGAAATTTCTGTATCAAAAGTCAATAAATGAATTAGTTTTCGGGTATTTTCTGCCACAACATGAATTCCGCCTTCATCTCCAAAAACAACTATCGGGCAGTTATTCAAATCTTTATCAATAAGCCAGTAAGCATACGAACTTCCTGAACCATTTGCTCCGGCAAATTCAATAAAACTATTATAAAACTCTTCTTTTTCAGACCAGGTTTTTATACCTGTTTTATCATTCCACACCAATAATCCAAAACATTCTGAATATGTATCTGATCCGTATTTTTGATCAAATTCATATAATTTCACCAAATCTTCCGGTAAAGCATAACCGCCAAACTGAACCGAATATTCTTCTAAAGAAAAAGTGTTGCTATATTCCTGATACTCTCTTTCATCTTCTTCTTCGTCTTCTTCAACAACTTCTGCCGTAAGCATTTCAAAGGCATTTACTGCTGTACATTTTACGCAGAACATCTCAATTCCTGGTGCGGTTTCATTATTTGCCCACTGAAATTTTGGATTTCCGTCATCATAAAGGTATTCCAGAACAAGTGTGATTTCTTCATCATCATGACACCATAAAGCACGCATTCTGATATTGAAACCATTTCCTATTTCTTCTGAAATCTGACTGTATTTTTTGCCTTCATATTCAAAAGGAAGAAATTGGTATAATGTATTTCCAATATTTCTGATGATTTTTCCTTCGCTTAAAAATTCTTCATTTTTAGACAATTCTTCAATCATATTTATAAACTGATTTCGAAAATCAGCATACATATATTTATCTTTTTTATCGTGATCAAGAATAGAAAGTCCTTTTTTGAAAGCATCCAGATAATCATTTCCTAATATTTCAGTGCCATACTTTGTATATTCAATAAACGAATCATCAACAATATCAGATAAATTATTGGTTGAAGGAAAGTAATTTTCAAAAGTTAAAAGATTTCCGTCGGCATCACTAACGTTACTGCAAATCATCACATCTGGTCTGTTTACATTAATGATCGCCTGAATATCTGTAAAACGTTCAAAATGCATCGGCATATCATCGCTGTAAATTAATCTCGAAACAACATCGCCTTTTACGAAAAGTTCTCCGTGATTGTATTCACCAACAATAGTATCGCATTTTAAACCGCCGCCTAAGTAATGTACACTTCCAAACAAATGTATGTTGATTGCGGATGTTTCTCCTAAAACTATTAAAGCAGGAGAATTATCTGTATCGTAAGAACTTATTAGTTTTTTTACATGAAGATTTCCTTTAAAAATAAATCCGAGAATGAAAATATCCTGATGTTCTTCTGTACTGAAATCCATCTCAAATAAATCCATTTCAACATCATCTTCTGCTAAAAGAAAAATTGGATTTTCTTCATAATCCGGAAAACGCCAGGTATCTTCAAAAACATTGTAGATTTTTTGATTGTCAAAATTGGTAAGTTCACCAATTATTTCGTGAGCGGCGTGACGATTTATAACTTTAAAGATAATACCTGAAAACTCAAGGGTTTCAAAAGGAACTTTTTCTATTTTACTCATTTTTTTAGTGGCATATATTTCAACAAATCTAATAATTATGTTTATTTATTAAAATATTTCTGACTGTAAATAACTAAAAAAACTCTGCCGAAAATTCAACAGAGTTTTTAAAGTATTTATAGTTTAGCGAATTCAAAAAATTATTTCGTTTTTTCATAAACCAAGTCAGGACCGTCGCAGTTTCGCCATGTACTGGTTAGATCACCGGCGTCGTTGATAAATAATTCTTCACTCAAATTTCCGGTACAGCTGCCAATAATGGTACTTGTACTGGCATACGTTAACTGAAAATGAGGTTTCTTCTGAATTTCTACAATCGAAAAAGTTCCTGATGCTGTAGTCGTTACACCATTTTGCGTTCTGGTTTTTACAAAAGTATTATCTCTTTTAAAATCATAAAACTCTTGATATTGCGGTTCGCCAACGATATAAATAGCCTGAATAAAAGAACCTGTAATACTCGTTAATTTCCATTTTCCGTAATAAGCAGAATAATTTCTGGAATCGGAATCATCGTTTGAACAGGAAAGAATACTAAACATTAATATAAAAACTGCGGTAATTTTTTTCATTTTGGTTTATTTTAAGGTTTATCTAATTAAATAGATAAGTTTTTTCTTAAAAGGTTGCTTATCTGAGTAATAAAAATTTTCAGGACTATCGCGCTTTCAAATTTCCCAATTAAAATTTATCTTCGCTTTTTTAATAGAACAAAGAGTAAAGAAGAAAGAAAATAGATTAAAGAATAAAGAGAATAGAGATAATCATAGTCTATTTTTCTTCTTCTTTACTCTTTTCTCTAAAAATCTAAAATCAACAATCTAAAATCTAAAATCCCAACTCCCTTCATGTCTAATAATCTTCTTGAAACTCCTATCGAATACTTAAAAGGTGTTGGCCCGAGTCGTGGTCAATTACTTCGTAAGGAATTAGGAATTCATAAATATGGAGATTTAGTCAATTTTTACCCAAATCGATATATTGACAGGACACGTTATTATAAAATCAACGAATTACAAAATACCGGAACCGAGGTTCAGATTATCGGCAAAATCATCAACATAAAAACAGTTGAATTTGCTAAGAACAAAAAGCGTTTAGTCGCCAGTTTTGTTGATGAAACCGGAATGATTGAACTGAACTGGTTTCAGGGTCATAAATGGATTCGGGAGAGTTTAAAGCTTAATGAACAGTTGGTTATTTTTGGAAAATGTTCTCTGTATGGAAGCCAGTTTAGCATGGCGCACCCCGAAATTGAATTATTGAGCGAGCACGAAAGAAGTCTTCGTTCGGCGATGCAGCCTGTTTATCCTTCTACAGAAACGTTGACAAACCGCGGAATTTCAAACAGAACCATCAACAAAATGATGGAACAATTGTTTATAGAAACTCAGGCTTTGTTTACAGAAACTTTTCCGCCTTATTTAATCGAAGAATTAAAACTGATTTCTAAAAGAGCGGCTTTATTCAACATACATTTTCCGAAAAGCAGCGACGCTTTGGCGAAAGCCCAATTCCGATTAAAATTTGAAGAATTATTCTTTATTCAGCTTCAGTTAATTACAAAAAACTTAATTCGGAAACATAAAATAAAAGGTCATCCTTTTACCAAAGTTGGAAAACTTTTTAATGAATTTTATCAAAATCATCTTCCTTTTGATTTGACAAATGCCCAAAAAAGGGTAATAAAAGAAATTCGTTCAGATATGGGAAGCAATGCCCAAATGAACCGATTATTACAAGGAGATGTAGGTTCGGGAAAAACCATTGTGGGTTTTATGAGTATGCTTTTGGCCATAGACAATGGTTTTCAGGCTTGTTTAATGGCGCCGACGGAAATTTTGGCTAATCAGCATTTTCTTGGTTTATCTGAATTTGCCAAGACTTTAAATATAAGTATAAAAATATTAACCGGTTCTACTAAAACTTCTGAAAGAAAAATTATTCATGAAGATCTTGAAAACGGGAATCTGCAGATTTTAATAGGAACACATGCATTGCTCGAAGATAAAGTAAAATTCCAAAATCTAGGCTTAGCAATTATTGATGAACAGCATCGTTTTGGAGTTGAACAAAGATCAAAATTGTGGAAAAAAAATGATATTCCGCCGCACGTCTTGGTTATGACGGCAACGCCAATTCCGCGAACTCTGGCGATGAGTTTGTATGGTGATTTGGATGTTTCGGTTATTGATGAATTGCCGCCGGGACGAAAGCCTATTCAAACCGTACATCGATTCGACACCAACCGCTTAAAAGTCTGGAAGTTTCTGCGTGATGAAATCGCTAAAGGAAGACAAATTTATATCGTATATCCGTTAATTCAGGAATCTGAAAAAATGGATTATAAAGATTTGATGGACGGTTACGAAAGTATTTCGAGAGATTTTCCACTTCCGCAATATTCAATTTCAATTGTTCACGGAAAAATGAAACCGGCTGATAAAGATGCAGAAATGAAACGCTTTTCTGAAGGAAAGACCAATATCATGGTAGCAACAACTGTAATTGAAGTTGGGGTAAATGTACCCAATGCCAGCGTTATGATTATCGAAAGTGCCGAACGTTTTGGTTTGTCTCAACTGCATCAGTTACGCGGACGTGTAGGCCGAGGCGCCGAACAGAGTTATTGCATTTTAATGACAGGACACAAATTGAGTTCTGACAGTAAAACGAGAATGGAAACAATGGTACAGACCAACGATGGTTTTGAAATCGCCGAAGTCGACCTAAAACTCCGTGGTCCGGGAGATTTAATGGGAACCCAGCAAAGCGGTGTTTTGAATCTTCAAATTGCTGATATTGTTCGCGATCGTGATATTTTGTCTCTGGCACGAAACTACGCTATGAAAGTCCTTAAAGAAGACGCTCCTCTTCAAAAACCCGAACACGCAATTCTAAAAGCTGTTTTTATCGAACTGACTAAGAAAAAGAATATTTGGAATTATATTTCTTAAAAGTTGCTAAGATGCTAAGGTTCTAAGATGCTAAGCTTTTTTCTTTTGGGTTCAAATCGACAAGCCCATAGGAGCAAAGTTTGTTTGAACTATTATCCTGAGCGAAGCCAAGGTTCACATAGCATAAAACCTTAGCATCTTAGAACCTCAGAACCTTAGAATCTTTTAAAAAAAATATACTCCACTGCATCTAACTCTTAAAAAGTTATGAATATTCAGGTGACTAGATTTGTTGGGGGGCAAATGTTTTTATCGAATATAGTGATGCAATGAAGTACATATTTTTTTTCTTAATTATTTTTTTGGAGGGCTTTTATCAAATAAACCGCTGAATAATCCTTTGCTTATTTTATTTTTATCGTCTTTTCCCGTTGCGATTAAATGATCTACATATTCCATGTATGATTTTTTTCGCTCTTCTAAAAATCCGACTAAATATTCTTCAGAAGCAATTATGCCGCTGGTTTCTTCTATCTGCAAAAGTTTTCTGTATAACGGCTCTATGAATTTTGTAATAATAGGCTCCGGAACAGATTTCCTGGTTCCAAAGTACCCCACAATATCGCCATTTTCATCGGCAATAATTTTAAAATCGGTTACAACCCAGTAATAACGGCCGGTTTTTGCCATGTTTTTTATAATCACGTGGATATTTTCACTTGATTTAATACTGTCCCATAAGAATTTAAAAATCACTTTTGGCATATCAGGATGCCTTACAATATTGTGAGGCTGGCCTACAAGTTCAAATTCATCATATCCTGAGACATCTATAAAATCTTCATTGGCATACAGAATTGTTCCGTTTTTATCTGTTTTACTGAGTAATACTTTATTTTTATTCCAATCGACTTCGCGGTCTGAAGGTGTTGGGCGGGTAAATCTCGTATCCATATATTTCTACAAATAATTAAACAATGGTAAATGTGCGGGTAAATTTGTTTTTGGAAGTTGGCAGTATTCTCTTTTAGTGTCTGGAGTTAGTAGATTTTACATGAATATCATTCACCAGATCGTCTATTTTTTTAGCACTTTCGCGCATCATGTCCAGATAAGTCAAAAGCTTATCATTATCCGTATGTCCTTTTGAAACATCAATTAATTTTAAAACAGAATTTACCGGAAGTTTTAAATCTAAAGTCGTTCTGTGTACAAAGTCATTGTATTCTTTTGTTGCCGACATTGAGCTGTATTTGGCAGAAGCCAGTTTCATATTTTCCAGCTCATATTCATCAGAAATTTTAGAGATATGGTTGTGGCTGTGTTCTTTAAAATAATACGCCCAATAGCCGTTCATAAAGAATACAACTGCCGCCAAAACCGTGTGGATAATAAGCGTTTCTAAATCAAAATTTACCTGAGAAAAATAAACCTGAAGTCCGTTTGCATCATTATAAACAAAATTTTGAAGATAAGCCAGCCCAGCGTGATGCAGAATAACTAAAAGCGTTAGCGGAATCTGCAGTTTCCAGTTTTGGTAAATAATTAAAATTGTACTGGCAATAAAAACAGTAAAATGCATTTCGAATAAACCATGCATCTGGTAAATATACTGCGCCATAAATATAGCCAGTATCACAGATAAAACGTATTGATAAAATTTTGAATTTTTAATAAAAAACTTAGCAGAATAATAGGCCAAAAGGTTTAAGGTTCCTACTCCTACTCCTATTTCGAAAGTATCATATTTAAACGATAATCCGATTCCGAGAAGAAAATAAACCACAAGAACGTAATTAATAATTGTATCTGATTTTTGAGTCATAGTCGACATAAAACTATGCAGATAATCTTGCTCATTTAAACTGGCTTTTGTTTTCATAGGTTATAAAATTTAAGTTAGAGATAGATTTTATTTAGTGCAATTTGGTAACGAACATCCATAAGCTCGAAGAGCTAAAGCATTAAATGAGGGCGAAAAATTTTGTTTCAACAGCGAATCAATTGCCATTTGGGCGTAATTACTTTTAGTATCTGTACAATATCTTGTTTTATTATAATTACCACGATAATATAAATTATGATCAGCATCTAAAAGAACAGCCTGCGGGGTCGAAATTACACCGCATTTTTCAGCAATTCCTTCATCAAAATAAACCGGAACTTTTGCTCCAAATTTTTCCTGAATTTCCTCTATAGAAAAAGTCTTTTTTTTGTTTAATACAACAATCTTAAAATTGACTCTGTCTCCATATTGTTTTATTAAACTACTCACATGCGGAATGTTGAACCTTGAACACGGACAATCCGGATTAAAAAAATGAAAAAAAACAGGCTTATTATCATATGCACAACATTGAGACAAATCAATTTTTGCCCCCATTGCTATAACATGATAATTTTTCGGAATTGGTGTTGGCAGGCTATATTTGAACTCATTCTGCCAAAAAAGAAATCCTATTGAAAAAAGTAATAATGTAAACCAAACGGATAAGAGTATTTTTTTCTTCATATAATATTTTTTTAATAATTAAGAACAAAAAAAATAAACACTTGTTAATATAATTATTAATTAATTTCTGCAAAAAACCTAAAAAATTAAAACTAACCCGATATTTTTAACAATTAATCTTACAGTATTTCATAATAAACACTAGTATAATTGACTTTTTGTTTAACATAGTAATGTTACAAATAAATTAGATAAAGTGCAAAAAAAATCGGACAAAAGAGAAAAAAAAATCCATAAACTTAGCAATCATTGAGGTTGAAACAGAAATATCAAAAATGCATATAGAATTATTTTCATTCAATTCAACAACAACAATGCAATGATTATCAATAAAATAAAACTAAAACTTGTTGTTTAAAAAAAAAAATGTGTTTCGTTTTAAACCTTTTTTCAAAACCAATATCTAACCGCAAACTTTTTGCGGCTACAGCTTCAAAAATTTGATTTGAAATTATCATAAACCAAGTGTTAAATAAAAGCTAACGTCTTTTGGTTTCGATACAAAAAGTTAAATTTGCTAGTTGCAAAAACATACACCAAAAAACATATTCACCTAAATTTTATGAAATTAAAACATCTAATCTACGCCTTAATAATCATCGTTTTAGGCGGATTTATTACCTACAGAATAATATCCAATAAAAGCAAAAACGACGATTCTAAAAAATTTGGCGACAAAGACAAACCAACAACAGTAACCGGACTTGTAGTAAAAACTTCGACTTTTGATAATAATTTATCTTTATCTGGTTCTATCGAAGCAAATGAACAAATTGAAATACATAGTGAAGTTTCCGGAATCGTAGAAGGAATTTATTTTAATGAAGGAAGTTATGTGAATAAAGGTCAGATACTTTTTAAAGTAAATGATATTGAATTAAAAGCACAATTAAGGCAGGCTGTTACTAAAGAAAATTTAGCTGCAGAAAACGAAAGAAGAGCGAAACTTTTACTCCAGAAAGAAGCTATAAGTCAGGAAGAAGCTGATGTTGCAAAAGCAGATTACGCTTCGGCACAGGCACAAAGCCAGTTAATTCGAGCACAAATCTCTAAAACTTCAGTAAAAGCACCATTTTCAGGAAAAGTTGGTTTACGCTCTATTTCACCGGGAACATATATTACACCAACAGTTGTAGTCGCTAAATTAGTTAATACCGGAAAACTAAAAATTACATTTTCAATTCCTGAAAAATATGCAGCGCAGGTAAAATCAGGATCTACCATTGATTTTACAGTTTCAGGATCTGACAAAACTTATAATGCCAAAATTTATGCAATCGAGCCAGAAATAGCAGTGGCAACACGTACTTTACAAATTCGTGCTATTGCAGATAATACAGATGGAAAACTTTTCCCGGGAACTTTTGCCGATGTAAAACTACCTTTAAATATAATTAAAGATGCCATAGTTGTACCTTCTCAGGCTATCATACCTGTACAAGATGGTAAAAAAGTTTTTATTGCAGATATGGGCAAAGCCAAAGAAGTTATGGTTGATGCAACAACAAGAACAGATGCTTCGATTTTGATTTTATCAGGATTAAAAGCCGGAGATACTTTAATAACAAGTGGTGTTATGTCATTAAAAAACGAAGCACCTATAAAAGTTAAAGTAAAATAGTCATAAAGCCGAAAGTCTAAAGTCACAAAGACTTGAATATAGATTTAAAGATAACAGTAAGATTTACAACAAATCTAAAATCAACAATCTAAGATCTAAAATGGCTTTAATATAGATTTAAAGATAGCCGTAAGATTTAGTAATAAATCTGAAATCTAAAATCAACAATCTAAAATCTAAAATCACAAATGAGTTTATCAACCACAAGTATAAGAAGACCTGTTTTAACCATTGTACTGAATTTATTAATCATATTATTCGGTTTTATTGGTTATACATTTTTAGGTGTTCGAGAATTCCCTTCTATCGATCCGGCGCAGGTTTCCATAAGAACCAGTTATACCGGAGCCAATGCAGACATTATTGAATCGCAGATTACAGAACCTCTTGAAAAAGCCGTAAATGCTATTGACGGAATTAGAAACATTACCTCTTCAAGTAATCAGGGAAGCAGTAATATTACCATAGAGTTTAACCTTGACAAAGATTTAGAAGAAGCCGCAAACGACGTTCGTGACAAGGTTTCGCAAGCTATTAGAAGTTTACCACAGGATATCGATGCAGCTCCTGTTGTTTCAAAAGCTGATGCCGATAGTGACGCGATTATTTCGATGACAGTTCAAAGCGACACCAGAAGTTCTTTAGAATTAAGTGATTATGCCGAAAATGTTATTTCACAACGATTAGAAACAATTCCCGGCGTAAGTACCGTTCAGATTTGGGGGCAAAAACGGTACGCAATGCGTTTATGGATTGACCCTGTAAAATTAACAGCTTATGGCTGTACAGTTGCCGAAGTTCGAGATGCTTTAAACGCACAAAATGTCGAATTGCCATCGGGAAAATTAACGGGAAATAATACCGAATTGACCGTAAAAACAATTGGTAATTTATCTAAACCAGAAGAATTTAACAATATTATTATTCGTACCGATGGAGATAAAATCGTTCGTTTAAGTGATGTCGGTGGTGCAGAATTAGGCCCTGAAAATCTGGAAACCAAATTAAGTCAGTCCGGACTTCCACTAATTGGTTTAGCAATTGTGCCAATGCCGGGAGCTAATTATTTAGATATTTCGAAAGAATTCTACAAAAAATACGAAGCCCTAAAAAAAGATCTTCCAAAAGATATTAAACTGAATATTGCCCTTGATAATACAGTTTTCGTAAAGAAATCAGTTCTTGAAGTTGCAGAAACATTAGGGATTTCGATCATTCTGGTAATCATTATTATTTATTTATTCTTTAGAGACTGGGCAATTGCGTTCAGACCTTTAATTGATATTCCGGTTTCGCTTATTGCCACTTTCTTCATTATGTGGCTTTTTGGATTCTCTATCAACGTATTGACTTTATTGGCGATTGTTTTGGCTACAGGTTTAGTTGTTGATGACGGAATTGTGGTTACCGAAAATATCTTCAAAAAAGTCGAAGAAGGAATGTCGCCAATTGAAGCTGCAATTAAAGGTTCTAACGAAATTTTCTATGCCGTGATTTCGATTTCGGTAACATTGGCTGCGGTATTTTTACCGGTAATTTTCTTAGAAGGTTTCGTAGGTAGGCTCTTTAGAGAATTTGGAGTTGTAATTGGTGCCGCCGTATTAATTTCTGCTTTTGTATCGTTGACTTTAACGCCAATGCTAAACGCTTATTTAATGAAAGGCGGCGAACAGAAAAAATCTAAATTCTACATTAAAACCGAGCCTTTTTTCGAAAAAATGAACAGCAGTTATGCAGAAGCTTTAACGAAATTCATGGAGAGAAAATGGATTAGTTTCCCTATTTTGATTGTTTGTTTTGGATTGATTTATTTATTCTTTACAATCCTGCCAAAAGAAACTGCTCCTTATGATGACAGAAGTGCTGTAACCATGCGTATGACAACTCCAGAAGGATCTTCATACGAATATACAGATCGTTTTATGCAGGAAATCTCAAAATTAATTGATGATTCGATTCCGGAGAAAAAAGTAAGTTTGGTTATTACCTCGCCGGGATTCAGCTCAAACTCTGTAAACAGCGGATTGGTAAGACTTACATTAAAAGAAGTAGATGAAAGAGAAAAATCCCAAAAAGATATTGCAGACGAATTAACCAAATGGACAAAACAATATCCGAATGCAAAAACATCTGTAACACAACAGCCAACAATTGCTGTAAACAGACGTGGAGGTCTGCCGATTCAATATATTATTCAGGCTCCAAATTTTGAGAAATTAAAAGAAAAAATCCCTTTTTTTATGGATGAAGTGGGAAAAAGTGATGTTTTCTCAACTACAGATGTTAACCTTAAATTCAATAAACCTGAAATCAATGTAAGTATTGACCGTGCAAAAGCAGAAAGTTTAGGAATCTCTATTATCGATATTGCACAAACTTTACAGCTTTCGTTAAGCGGACAGCGTTTTGGATATTTCATTAAAAACGGAAAACAATATCAGGTAATTGGTCAGTTTGATCAAAAAGACAGATCGAAACCTTTAGATTTAACTTCAATGTTTGTGAAAAACAAAAGCGGGCAATTAATTCAAATGGACAACGTTGTAAATGTTGCCGAGCAAAGTAATCCGCCGCAATTGTATCATAACAACCGTTATATGTCGGCTACAGTTTCTGCAGGTTTAGCTCCGGGAAAAAGTATCAGCGACGGTATTCAGGAAATGGACAGGATTAAAGCAAAAGTTTTAAACGAAAGTTTTACAACCGATTTAAGCGGAGAATCACGAGATTTCGTAGAAAGCAGTTCTAATACTTCTTTCGCTTTTGGATTGGCATTATTATTAATCTTCCTGATTCTTGCCGCGCAATTTGAAAGTTTTATAGATCCGTTTATTATTATTTTAACTGTTCCGATGGCGGTTGCCGGAGCTTTATTTTCACTTTGGCTGTTCAATCAAACCTGGAACATTTTCAGCCAGATTGGAACTGTAATGCTTATTGGACTGGTTACGAAAAATGGTATCTTGATTGTGGAATTTGCCAATCAGTTACGAGAACAAGGCAAGCCAAAAATGGAAGCCATTCTTGAAGCATCAGAAGCACGTTTACGTCCAATTTTAATGACCAGTTTAGCGATTGCTTTAGGAGCACTTCCTATTGCATTGTCACTTGGTGCTGCGTCAACCAGTAGAATTGGTATGGGAGTTGTAATTGTTGGAGGAACTATTTTCTCACTTGCTTTGACACTTTTTGTTATTCCGGCAATTTATTTTATGTGGTCTAAAGCCAGAAAACATTATCCGGAATTTGACCGTATCGACGAATACGAAAAAGAAAGTAAATAATATTAGCCACGAATTCACGAATTTTATTAAACAATTCTTGAATTCACGGCAAAAGATAAATAAGATGAATATTAAAAATATATACTTCACTTTAATAGTTTTGTTCTTCTGCATTATCAAAACAAATGCACAGGAAGTTTTGACTATTGAACAGGCAATGAAAATCGCTTTAGAAAATAATTTTGAGATTAAAATTGCTAAAAATAATTCTGCAATAAGCGAAACCAACGTTACTATAGGAAATGCGGGAATGCTGCCAACTGCAACAGCTTCTATCACTGATAATAACAGTGTTACAAATTCAACTCAGGTGCGTCAGGATGGAACTTCTACTACATTAAATAATGCCAAAAACAACAGTTTAAATTATGGTGTGAGTTTAGGCTGGACTGTCTTTGACGGAATGAAAATGTTTGCCAGATTAGATCAGCTAAAAGAGCTTCAAAAATTAGGAGATTCTGAATTAAAAAGAACTATTTTGGTCAAAATTGGCCAGGTAAATTCAGCTTATTATGATTTAGTTCAACAGCAGCATCAATTAGCAGCTTTAGATACTACAATTGTAATTTCTAAACAAAGAGTAGAATTGGCACAAAACCGTTTCAGTATTGGTAAAGCTTCCAAATTAGAAGTTTTAAATGCACAGGTCGATCTAAATACAGATCAGGTTGCTTTATTAAGACAAAAAGAATCCTATGCCAATGCTAAAATTTTATTGAATCAATATTTAGCACGCGATCCTAAAATTGATTTTACTGTAACCGATGTCGTTACGGTTGATGATAAATTAGTTTTGGCAGATTTATTAGAATTGGCTCAAAAACAAAATCCTGCTTTAGAATCGCAGATCATCAATAAACGAATCGCCGAATTACAACTTAAACAGGTAAAAGCAGATCGTTACCCAACTTTACGATTAACATCAGGATATAATTTTGCCGAAAGCCAGTCAAGTTTAGGTTTTACAAGCGAAACATCTTCAAGAGGTTTAAGTTATGGTTTTAATGCCTCTATGAACATTTTTGACGGTTTTAATCAGCATAGAAATGAAAAAGTAGCCAAACTTCAAATCGAAAATTCTCAAATTGCGATTGAACAGCAAAGCTCAATTTTAAATACGCAGCTGAGCACTGCTTTTCAAACCTATTTAACCAATTTAGAATTAATTGATTTAGAAGAAAACAACGAAGCAATTGCAAAACAAAATTTAGATATTACCTTAGATAAATTCAGAATTGGAACTATTACAACTCTTGATTTTAGAACAGCTCAGTTGAATTATGTAAATGCAAAAGTTCGTTACAGCAATGCGCAGTACGAAGCAAAATTATCTGAAATTGCCTTAAAAGAATTAGCTGGAAATATTAATTTTTAAACTAAATTTGTTTTAAAACAAACCTAGATGATCTCGTATAATACCAAAGACTGGTTTACATTTATATTCCATTTTCATAAATCAGATACTGTTAGAAAATTATTTCCTATAATGATTGCTATAGGTATCTATTCAGCAACTGTAGGCTATCTTGAAGTTGAATATTTTAAAATTAGTAAAAATGATTACATTCACAACATTCCAATTATGCACGGGATGCTTGGTTTTGTAATTTCATTATTACTTGTTTTTAGAACCAATACGGCATACGATAGATGGTGGGAAGGCCGTAAACTTTGGGGAAGTCTGGTAAATAGCAGCCGAAATTTAGCAATAAAACTTTCTGCTATTTTAAAAGACGAAAACGACAGAAGTTTTTTTAGAAAATACATTCCGCTCTATGCTGATATTCTGCACAAACATTTAAAAGATGCCGATACAAGTAAACAGCTTTTTGAAGATGTTGATTTAGAAATCGATCATCATAAACACAAACCCAATCAGTTAAAACGAATAATGTATCATAAAATCAATGATTTATATGATGCTAAAAAAATATCCGGCGAACAGCTCATTACCATAAATGAAGAACTAACCGCTTTTACAGATATTTGTGGTGCCTGCGAACGCATTAAAAACACGCCTATTCCCTACTCTTACAGTGCATTTATCAAGAAATTTATTTTCTTTTATACAATGACGCTTCCTTTTGGTTACTCTGTAAGTTTAGGATATTTGGTTGCACCAGTTGTTGTTTTTATATTTTACGTTTTGGCCAGTTTAGAACTTATTGCCGAAGAAATCGAAGATCCGTTTGGAGATGATGAAAATGATCTTCCTACCAAAAAGATTTCTGAAAATATTAAAAAACATATCGAAGAATTGATTTAAGAAACTAAACCCAAAAGCTACAACCGTAGTATTTTAAGCCGTAGAAACGTTTCTAGTGAGAAAAAACAAAATAATTTCTTTCTTACTACAATTCTCAATCCTTATATTTGTATCCTGATAAAAGAATAAAACTAACATGAAAATATCTTACAACTGGTTAAAACAATTCATTAAAACTGATTGGACTTCTGAGCAAACTTCTGAACTATTGACAGACTTAGGCCTTGAGGTTGAAGTTGTTGAGAAATACCAGTCAATTAAAGGCGGATTAGAGGGTGTTGTTGTAGGACACGTACTTACCTGCGAAAAACATCCTGATGCTGACAGATTAAAAGTTACAACTGTAAATATTGGTTTAGAAGCTCCTGTACAAATTGTATGCGGAGCTGCAAATGTTGCTGCAGGGCAAAAAGTTCCGGTTGCTACAATTGGAACTGTTTTATATGATAAAGAAGGCGCTGAGTTTACTATTAAAAAAGGTAAAATTCGCGGACAGGAAAGCCACGGAATGATTTGCGCCGAAGATGAATTAGGTCTTGGATCAAGTCATGACGGAATCATGGTTCTGGATGAAAATCTGGTTCCGGGAACTAAAGCTTCGGAAGTTTTTCAAATAGCTGATGATGAAGTTTTTGAAATTGGTTTAACACCAAATCGTGCCGATGCAATGAGCCACTTTGGTACTGCGCGTGATTTAAGAGCGGGAATGCTTCAAAGAGGTGTTAACGTAGAATTGATTACGCCTTCTGTAAGCAACTTTAGAGTAGATATGCGTACGCTTAAAATTGATGTTAATGTTGAAGAACCAGCTTTAGCACCAAGATATTGTGGTGTAACGATTTCCGGAATTACAGTTCACGAATCTCCAAAATGGTTACAAGACCGTTTGAAAGCAATTGGTTTAACTCCAAAAAATAATATTGTCGATGTTACTAATTACGTTTTGCACGAATTAGGACAACCGCTGCATGCCTTTGATGCTGCAAAAATTACCGGAAAAGTAATCGTCAAAACCTTACCGGAAGGTACTAAATTTACAACGCTGGATGATGTTGAAAGAACATTACATGCTGAGGATTTAATGATTTGCGACGAAAAAGGACCTCTATGTATTGCAGGTGTTTTTGGAGGAAAAAAATCCGGAGTTACCGACGGAACAACTTCTATTTTCTTAGAAAGCGCTTATTTTGATGCCGTTAGCGTTCGTAAAACCGCAAAAAGACATCAATTAAATACAGATGCATCTTTTAGATTTGAGAGAGGAATTGATCCAACTATAACAGAATATGCTTTAAAACGTGCTGCAATTTTGATTCAGGAAGTTGCGGGCGGGAAAATCACATCTGATGTTGTGGAAGTATATCCTAAAAAAGTAGAAGATTTTTCGGTTTTATTAAATTTCAGCCACGTTTCGAAAATCATTGGACAGGAAATCCCAAAAGATACTATCAAAAAAATATTAGTTTCTTTAGACATTAAAGTAAACAGTGTTTCTGATACAGGTTTAGGATTAACAATTCCTGCATACCGTGTTGATGTACAGCGCGAAATCGACGTTATTGAAGAAATTCTAAGAGTTTACGGCTATAACAATATTGAGTTTTCTAAAAAATTCAATGCAACGGTAGCCAATTCTCCAAGAACAGAAGATTATAAAGTTCAAAATGTTATCGCATCTCAATTAAACTCGCAAGGTTTTCATGAAATGATGGCAAATTCTTTGACAACAGCTGCTTACGCAAAATTATCGACTGTTTTAAAAGAAGAACACAATGTTACAATGCTAAATCCTTTAAGCAGTGATTTAGCGACAATGCGTCAATCATTGTTGTTTTCTGCTTTAGAAGCGATTTCGTATAACATTAACAGAAAAAATTCAGATTTAAAATTATTTGAGTTTGGTAAATCATATCATAAATATCTTAACGGTTACGAAGAGCACAAACATTTAACTCTGTCAATCTCAGGAAACAGAAATAAAGAAAGCTGGACAACACCACAAAAAGGAACTGATTTCTTTTTATTAAAAGGTTATGCAAAAGGTGTTTTGGCACGTTTAGGAATTGAGAAAATTTCGAATGCTCCTGTACAGTCTGATGTTTTCTCAGAAGGGACTTCTATTTGCTACAACAATGATACATTAGTAGAAATGGGAGTAGTAAAAAAATCTATTTTAAAACATTTCGGAATTAAACAAGATGTTTATTATGCTGATTTTAACTGGGATTTGATTTTAAAAATCATTACCGGAAAAATTAAATATACTGAAATACCTAAATATCCGGAAGTTCGTAGAGATTTGGCTTTGCTAATTGACGAGAAAACTACTTATGAAAGTATTTTTAATCTGGCAAGACAAACTGAAAAAGCACTTTTAAAAGACATTAATTTATTTGATGTTTATCAGGGTGATAAACTTCCTGCAGGTAAAAAATCTTATGCTTTAAGCTTTACAATCCAGGATAATACAAAAACACTTACTGATGCTCAAATCGATAAAATCATGTCGAAACTACAGCAGACTTTTGAAACTGAACTTGGCGCAAGCTTGAGATAAATATTAAAGTCATTAAATAACAAACCCGACAAGTCTAAAACCTGTCGGGTTTATTTTTTTAAGTTTCTTTTTTTTAAAACTTAATTTTTCCCCGTAAAACTCGCAAAGAATTTCACAAAGCTTTCTAAACTTTGAGACCCACATCATCAAAGTTTTTTTCTTTACGTAATCCTTTGCGGATTTTGCGGTTAATTAAAATTTCAAAAAATACTAACGCAAAACCTAGCCGATAAATAATGATTATTTTAAGTAGTAATCATTATTTAGAATATTTTAGATACGCACGTTTTAATTTTTCGTCGTATTTATTTGTTTTATAAGCTGTTCCGTTATATCCTAAGGCAAATTTCACCCAGTTTTTGTCGCGCAGCGTTTGAATTAAATTGTTCTTTTTAAGAAATAATCCAAAAGCTTTTAAGTGTTCGCCTTCATTCTCCCCCATTTTAGTTACAAATTCATCAATGTTTGTATAACCAATTGACACGGCATTAAAACCCATAATTTGAAAAAGCCCCCATGATGCCGATGAATTTGCAGCATCACGAAAATTTTTATCATTACTTAAACTAGCCGCTTTTTCTAAACGATTGTATTCCTCTGCTCCACCTACATAATATTTTTTATTATAGTTTTCAAACAAAACATTCTGATTGGAACTATTCGCATATTTTTTCGGATCAATATTTCTTTTCTTTAATTCTTTCCAAAAAATATGGCCTTCAAATAAAATCTTTGGCCTTCCGTCAACCAAAAATCCTTTTCCGTTACTCTCGACTTCGTTTACTGCTTTTACCACCGCAAGTTCAAGATTAAACTGTTTTGCAAAATCTATAAGGTTTTGCTCTGAAAGCAGTTTTGAATTTGATGACGCAATATTTTTTGTTTTTTCTAAAAGTGTCGTCCAGCTTTTTAAACCTACTACACCATCTACAACCAAATTGTTTTTTAACTGAAAATCTTTGACTGCCTTGTCTGTCGCTGTTCCAAAATTATCTGAAACCACTACATTGTACCCTAATTTTACCAGAAGTTCGTTTAAATAATAAACTTCATTGGATTTAACTCCTAATTTAATAGTTCTCATGCCTTTCTATTTAGAATTATTTTTTGCTAAAATTCGTTGAGGCTTTTAGATTAAGAGCTGTAAAATTTAAGTTTTATTATTTATCAAGCTCTTGATTTTCACATAGTTTATATAACATATTCAGATTCCAGATTTAGTGCTTAAATTGATGATGTAAAATTATTTAATTATAATTTATTATGAAACAGTACTTTAACCCGTTTTTTTAAATAATTTTACCTGTATAAAAAAGGGTATTTTTCCCCTTGACACGATTTTATGTTTCAAATAATTTTGGAATCTGCAAGAATCAAAATGTAACTAAACCATTAACCAATTAAATTTTACAAAATCATGAAAAATCCACCCGCAAAACCAAGTCAGTTAATAACTAAAGAGTTTGCAAAGCAGTTAAATATTAATTACAATACTAAAAAAGCTGCTTCATTAACTGGAAAAAAAGCAAAAAAAGAAGATGCAAATGCTATTTGGTATTCGCTAGAAGCATTAGAAAGTTATATACACTATATTAAAACCCATGGAGCACAAGATGGATACAACGTAGATGGCATACGTTTTTATTTTGGTGTCTATCCAGATGACGAAAAACATGGTGAAAAAGCCGGATTAACAACTTTATTCTTGGTGCCTACCGGAACAAAAATCGAAAATAATACTGCGAAAGTTCAAAGTTTTGCATTAGTTCAGGAATCAATGCCGGCTGATATTCAAAGCCTTGATCCAATGAATTACGGAAATATCGGTAGACCGCCAAGTTTAGTATACTAATAAATTATGTTTGAATTTTTAAGATCGTATATCATTTATTTAGCTTTATTATCAGGAAGCATCGGATTAATTTCAATGCATAAATTACCTGGTAAGAAAGCTAAATTTTTAGTAATTTTAATCTGGTTTTCTGTTCTAATAGAATTTATCGGATATTATTTCACTTATTGGACGGGCTTATTAAATTATTATGTCTATAATTTTTATATGTTCGTTAGTTTCTCCGCCTTTATATTGCTGCTGCGAAGTCTTCTGCTAAAAATTAATTATAGAATGACTGCAGTTTTCTTTTTAGTATTATTTGTGATTTCCTTTATTTTAAACAGCATTTATTTTAAGGAAGACACAAATCGTTCGTTTACGTATAGTTTCGCTATAGGAGTTGTGTTGGTTTTAATATTATCCTGTTTATATTTGGTAGAGATTTTTAATTCAGACAAAATTTTAAATTTTAAACGATCTGTTTTTTTCTGGTATGTTTTAGGAATATTGGTTTTTCATGTTCCTTTTACCCCATTTATGCTGGCTATCAACTGGTTTCTTATCAAACAAGACGAATCAGTATTTAGTTTAGTATTGTTTATCTTAAATTTTTTAGCACATGGCTGTTATATAACTGGTTTTTTATGGAGCGAAAAGAAATACAATTATTAGTTATTTCATTAGGTATTGTATTTTTTACTTTACTGGTCATTGTACTTGTTCTTTTCTTTTATTTTTTAAAAAAGAAGAATAATTATCTGGTCGAAAAAATGGAATCTGAGATGTATTTTCAATCCGAATTAGTAAAAACCCGAATCGAAATTAAAGACCAGACACTTTCTGAAATCAGTAAAGAACTTCACGATAATATTGGTCAGATTATTTCGGTTGGAATTATGCAGCTCAATATGTCTATAAGCAGCAAAAGTATTGAAGTAAAAGAATTAAAAGATCTTAAAGATGTGCTGGCAAAAGCACTAGACGAACTCAGAATTTTATCGCGTATCATTAACAAAGATAATTTACTGCAAAGCAACTTTATAGAAGCTATAAAACAAGATTTAGAACGCGTAAAAAAGCTTAAAAAAATTCAGTATCGCTATAATTTGAAAGGAGAAATTCCAAAAATCAGTATGGAGCACGATTTGTTCATTTACCGCATTTTTCAGGAAGCTTTGCACAATAGTTTAAAACACTCACACAGCGATTTATATGAAGTTGATATTGTAACAACCGAAGATCTTTTTCAGTTGAAATTAAAAGATTTTGGAATTGGCTATAATTCACAACAAGCAAATTCCGGATTAGGATTAACCAACATGAAATCGCGTGCCAAATTAATTGGAGCACAATTAATTATGGAATCAGATTCATCAGGAACAACTGTAACTTTAGAATACCCTTTAACAACAACCAATGAAACCGAATATTAAAAGTAAACTTATTATTGTCGACGATCACCAGCTTTTTTCTCAATCATTAGAACTTCTAATTAAAAGTTTTGGAGATTATGAAGTGATCCAGCGATTTGAAAACGGAAAAGTATTTATATCATATCTTCAGGAAAATCCCGATACCCATATTGATTTAGTATTACTGGATGTTAATATGCCCGTTTTAGATGGCTTAAGCACTATGAAATGGCTTAATGAGAACAGACCTAACTTGAAAGTAATTGCTCTTTCTGTAAATGACGACGAAGAAATAATTATTAAAATGATTACAAACGGAGCAAAAGGTTATTTATTAAAAGATACTTCTCCGGAGATTTTTAAAGATGCTATAGAATCAGTAGTGGAAAAAGGATTTTATTTTACTGAATTAGTATCCGGAATGCTTGTAAATAAAGTTAACAGCGACAATAAAAAAATAAACTTAAAAGAAAAAGAACTGGTTTTTATAAAACATGCCTGTACAGAAATGACTTATAAGGAAATCGCATCAGAAATGTGCCTAAGTCCCAAAACCATTGATGGTTACAGAGAAAGTTTGTTTGATAAATTAGAGATAAAAACGAGAATAGGTTTAGTTTTGTACGCTGTTAAACATAAAATCGTATTTGTTTAATAAGTCAGCGCAGCAAAAACCGGAAATTCTTTGATTTTTTCTCTTCCGTTTAAAAAAGAAAGTTCCATTAAAAAATTGCATTGTACAATTTCGCCTCCTAGTTTTTCGACCAATTCGCAAACGGCTTTTGCAGTTCCACCCGTTGCAAGAACATCGTCATGAATTAAAATGCGGTCTCCTTTTTGGATTGCATCTGTATGCATTTCAAGCCTGTCTGTACCATATTCTAATTCGTATGAAGCTGAAATAGTTTCGTATGGTAGTTTTTTGGGTTTTCTAACCGGAATAAATCCTGCTTTTAATTCTTGTGCCAATAACATTCCGAAGAAAAAACCGCGGCTTTCTGCTCCTACCACCTTGTCAATTTTTTGCCCTTTTAAAGAATTTACCAAAATAGACAGGCATTCTTGTCTTGCTTCAACGTTATTTAAGAGCGGCGTGATATCTTTAAATAAAATTCCTTCTTTAGGAAAACCCTGAATATCACGTATATAATTTTCAATCTTCATTTTTTTTTATTTTTCTGTAATTTTTCGCTTGTTTATCTCGTATTTATCTCTATATTTGCACCCGCAAACAGCGTTCAACAAAGCTACGAAAATTAGCTTAATGAAACAAAAAGGCCTCGTGGCGCAACTGAATAGCGCATCTGATTACGGCTCAGAAGGTTACAGGTTTGAATCCTGTCGAGGTCACTACTCGGGACAAAAGAAAAATATCATCTTTTGTCCCGTTTTTTTTTGCCCGTAATCTATTGTTTACCAGATAGATGCACTTGAACATTTCGTTGACCCTAGCGGTTTGGATTTTATTGTTTTGAAATGTGAAATTTTCGGGAAAAATTAAACCGATTATCTCTCTGGAGTCGACTAAAGACCCGTCACCAAAGGCCTCGCCGAGCTTTATTAGGTTTTGCAGTCCTGTGTTCATTAAAGATTCAATATTGGCTCGGTCTTCATCCACATTTCCAATCTCATTTTCAAGCCTGCTGATCTCAGCATTGTATTCTGTCTTCATTAAATGATAGTCATCGGCATCTATCTTCTCGGTAACCAGGAGGTTTCTGGCAACAGCCAGTTTTTTTTCGTAAACCCCAATCTGTTCCAGGGATTTCTTTTTCTCATTTATAACCAATCCTGTATGTTCCCTGTATGCTTCAAGCAGAACTGCACTGTATAATTTTCTTACTTCAGCCAAAGGCTTGAACTTATTTAAATGCCCTCTAAATACGCTATTGGCCATTTCGGAATTTACCCTCCACTTGCATACTTTATCGCAGTGGTAATAGTAGTAGTCTCTGCTTCTGCCCCTGCACTTGCTGCCTCCCAATTTCTGTCCGCATTCAGGACAGACAAAAAAGCCCCTGAGGGGAAAATTCTCAATTGTTTTGATTTTTGGTCTGTAGGTCCTTGCTTTACTGTTCAGTATATCCTGAACTTTATAGAAAAGATCTTGGCTGATTATTGGATCATGCTGCCCCTTTACAAGCCTTTCTTCCTCATCTCGATACTTTGGAACTACTATCATTCCGCAGTATAATGGATTTCTTATAATCAGCCACATGTTGTTCTTGGAAATCCCCATGCCCTTTTCTTTGGCTGTCTGATATATTGATTCGGTACTGAAAATATTTTTTGCAATCTGTTCATATACCCAAACAACGTTTGCAGCCTTATCCGGTACAATTGCAATATACTTTTTTCCATCTTCGGTAACTTTGTTAGCATAGCCATACGGAGCCATTCCCATATGCCTGCCCTCTTTTTTGCCCCTTCTGAGGCCCTGAAACGTATTTAGGGCCCTGCGGTCATTTTCGACCTCGGGCGCAGCGAGATAAAATGCGAGCATCATTTTGTTCTCCGGAACGCTTAAATCTAACGGCTGTTCAATTGCCTGCGGTTCGACTCCCAAAACCCTTAATTGATTTATCATCTGATAGGCATCGCCCGCGTTTCGGCTGAACCTGTCCCACTTCATAAAAAGAACCAGACTTATTTTGTTTTTGTGCTTTTTGATGTCGGCAAGAAATTTTTTCCATTGCGGCCTGTTGAAAGTTTTTGCGGAATGGTCTTCGTAAATCACATTGCGTATCTGAATTCTGTTGATGCCACAGTACTTTCTCAGCATCTCTTCCTGATTGCGCTGGGAAAAGCCTTTCTCAGCCTGCTCATCAGTGCTTACCCTGATATACAAATCTGCTATCTTACTCATTCTGTTTTATTTAAATGTTTCAACACCGCGATATTAGCAATTTTTCTCAAGAAATACAAGATTTCCTCCGCCTGTTCAAAAGTCACCTCCAAGCCTTCAGATTTAAGCATCTGCAGCGCTTTTTCAGTTGTAATCTTCGACTCATTGTAACCTGTCTCGTTTTCCATCTCCTTATCCATTTTAGATTATAATTAAACTAGATAGAAATTTATTTTAATTAAATGTGATGATATATAAATCGGCTTTCACTGGCATAAAGTGGAAGCACATGTCTATCAATTAGAGATAGCTGTTTAGTTATTTTTAAAAAGTATATTTACATTAGAATTCCGCCAATAATCAGCAATTTAATTTAAAAAATGAAATAGCTATGGTATTTACAGCAGTTAACTTAAAAAAGCATTCAGGCAAGACGCTGCCGCAGATTGTCTTCTCAGATTTAGATTATTTCATTTGGGCATATGAGGATAATGTTTTCAAAAATCCGCCGCTTAAGCAGGAAGCACAGTACATATTTAAAAGGATAAAGAACATAAAAATCCCAAAACAAAACTCTGAAGAATACGAAGTGGAATACCTGATTCATGCGCCTACTGGCAAATTCGGTTATTTTGAACTGGTGCTTAAAACTACACCCCTACACAGAGGAGGAAGTCCTGCTTTCAGAACCGAAAATATAGATCTAACTGTGGCCAGATCCATTGCTGCTTATGACAAAAGCGGATACCGTACTATGATAGAATGCTTAAAAAAATACTATTTTGGTGACAGCAGCCATAAAATGGTAAAAAAAAGGTGCGAGGATTTTTTCAATAAGGATTCAAACTTCGTCTTATGATAATTTCACATAATTATGAATTCAAGTTTTCATTATTTTATCGGTAAAAGTTCCGCAGCAATCTATAAACTATGCATCGGAAAAGGCAACGCAAAGGAAAGATTGATTGAATCCGAACTTGAGATAAGATCCGCATTGCGCGCTCCTGTTCCTGATGAACTAATGCCCTTGAAAAATAAGATAAAACAGAATCTGCTTTACAGCGGACAAGGAGCATCAGGCGGTGAGAAGGGTTCAATAGCCAGATCCCTGATTGGAAAGCGGAATTCAACAGCATCCAAATTCATTGCAGACATAATTCGGCTACATCAAGAAGTTGAAGCTTACATTAAGTATTCTGACGGTAGTTAAATAATAATTCAATCCACAACGATGCTACGTAGGATATAGCCTAATATTACATCTAATTATTCACTTATTCTGATTAAAACTACACTCCTTATCGTGCAATTGAAAATTAGCGCCCATTTCTTGACTTTTTTATGAATCGTCTATTTCCTATTTTTGCAGAAAAAAAATGAGTGGACAACAGGACGGATTTCTAACGGAAAAACAATTTGGCTTATGGACGCTTTTTTTGGTAGACATCCAGTACAAAAATAACTTTTATATAAATTTATCTGCAACGACTATCAACAATTTAAATGTAATGGCAGAACTTTCGAATTACCAGATTCAATTCGACAAATATTTAGTTACAGCTCCAGATTCTAAAAAAATCGAAATTGACAAACACAAAGCCAACTTGCCTATTGCATATTTTGCTTACATAATTGATCAAGCCGAAAAAAAACAATGCCTAATACAATTGACAAGAACAGAGACCTCTTATCAATTCGATTTTACTTTTTATTAGAAGAAAAACTAAAACGAAACAGACCTTGATAAAATTCAGTAATCATTAGTGCTGCTTGTATTGCATATCAGATACGATCGACTTTAAAACATTGTGCATTCAGAATTGCAAACCAGAAGAAAATTCAAGCCAGATTCATCTGCAGGAAACTTAAGGCCTGTTTTCAACTATCTTCACGCGAACAAGGTGCGATGGCTTTTTATTCATGTGATCTTGTCTGTCTTTATAAGCCTTGTATTTACTTGTAATTTCTCCCTTAAATCTACAGTCATTACAAACTGCAATATACCCCTCTTGATCAGCCATATCTATATTATTTTGTGTTAAACTTTATCGGAAAAGAAAGCCTTATGCCGAGATCTCCTCTCTTAAAGAATTCCTTATCGGAGCCAGAGACATTTGCCAAATCGGTACTTTTATAATAGAGTTCGGCATTGACGGTGCTCGAAGTATTATCTTTATCTTTAAAACTAAAGACTATACCGAGTCCAAAATTCATCTGTGGCTTAAGCTTTTCTTTAATGGCATATTGTGGAAATAAGTGAATAGCACCAAAATTATTCTTTAAGAAAAATTGATAATAATCGAAATTCAACCGCACCGTTTCAAGATTGTCCCTATAACTTCCAGTATATGCTATATACTGCTCAGTTCCATATCGCGTGTCATCGGCGTTATTAAAGCTATCTTTTTCATTTATAGTTACTTTAGTAAGGCTAGAAAAATTATCCTCTAGAGCTCCCTCAATACTGAATGAGATAAAACGGGACTTCCATTCCTTATCTGAAAGATTATAGAATGAATATGTCAGACCTAGCCCATGCGAAACAAAATGATCCTTCAATATTTGATCATCAAAGCTATTCAAAGGATTAAACAATTTGAAAGACGTATTTTTCACATTGTACCCTAAACTTAACCACTGCAGTTTGTAACCTGCCACAATTATTTTCTTATCTCCTTCATTATTCTCAAGCTGTCGTGCCTCTATGTCATATCGTTCTTTCAGGGTCCCTAATCTTATAAAAACATCATTATCCGTTTTTTTTAGTTCTTGCAAGTCACTTAAAAGAAATGACATTTCCATTTTCACTTTATCACGGTCATATTCCATTTTAATTATTTCACTTTTTGTTTTGATATCCGTTTTTATGCCGGCTATTACAGCATCCTGTTTATACAACATTTGCATCAGTTGATTTTTCTCTTTTTCAGACCTGGCATTTTCCAACTCGCCACTTAATGAATCACGTTTTCCCGTAGCTTGCCGCAGTAGTGCATTCTGAAGGTTAATATAATGTTCACTACGATAGAGATTTATCAAACTATCAGCTGCTAATATTTTCTTCTTTGCCTCCGCAACCTGCTGTTCCACCAGTTCGACTTTGCGTTCCGCTAAAAGCGAATCCAACTTAAACTGCCTCAGAAGTTCCTTCTTTTTCATTTCGACATCTTCAAAGGATAAACTTTCGTATTTAAGTTCTTTCCTCCTAACCAGAAAGCTGTACTGTAATTGCAGACCGATTTTTGAATTGAGTTCGGTACTTGTAAAAATGGGAAGAATCCCATCGGCAGATCCTCCATCAAGTTTAATCCCCAGAATAGCAGCATTTTTAAAAACTATACTTCCCGCAAAAGATGCTTCGGCCTCCTTTATATCCAGACCTGCAAAATTCCCAATATCGCTTCTGGACTGTGAAGCCATCAAGGTTCCAAATTCCTGGTTGACAATTGCTTTAAATTGCGTATCAGACAGTTTTTCAAACTTGTCTTGTGCACAAACTCCTGCGCAGATAAGCGTGGAGAGAATCAAGGTCCATAACTTACAAGGTATTTTTACGATCATAGCTGAAGATTATAAATATGGTTTAAAAAAGAACTATACTTTCAAATAAAAACCGAATCTGTACATAAAAAAGGTAACCATCAGTACAAAACAGTTCAATGCTTAGTTCCTTCAGAATCACCGTTGCGTAAAGATCACCATGTTTTTCATCACGGAGCAGGCCAATAAAAGCCGCATCAAAAACTTTTTTCCCTGCCTTTATTAATGGATATAAATTTAGAAATAATTGACCTTTTACACCAAGTATAAATACCTGTTTTACAAAACGATACCGCACATAATTTAATTATAACATTAAACCGCCTTAAGTTCCCCCTGCAACAATTAATCCTCATGGCTTCCCGATCAAGTTTTATCAAAAAGCCCGTATGCTTCTGTCTTATTTCAGGAGCAAAGGTACCTACGTGTTCTTAACCCAGCAGCAAGGCCGAGTCCTGCGGATTTGCTATAAAATCTCCACCCATTCGGGTAGTATTTTCCATCAAAGCCTTGCTCCTGCTAAACACTAACCTTTTTTTGCTCATGAAACAAAACATAGCATACACCGGCTCTTTAAACGAATAAAAAAAATGTCAGCAATGAGAAATAAAATATTGAAAGCGGAAAATGAAACAAAACAGCTCCACCTCGTCATTGCCGAATAAATAAAATTTAAAAAAAATAATCCTTAAAAATTAGAAATCATGAACATCATCGGAAGAGTAACAAAAGACGCAGAGGTGCGCACCTTGTCAGGAAACAGACAGGTCGTGAATTTTTCAATAGCAACCAACGAGAGCTACAGAAGCAAGGAGGGCGAAAGAGTGGAACAGACCACCTACTTTGACTGTGCCTACTGGATTAGCCCGAAGGTTGCGGACATCCTGACCAAAGGCACGCTTGTGGAACTCTCTGGCAGGGTAAGCGCAAGAGCGTGGAAAGGAAGCGACGGAGAACTGCACGCAGGGCTGAACTTCAATACCTCGCAGATTAAACTGCACGGAGGCGTAAAAAAGGCACAGGGCGAAGTTACAGCAACGAAAACCAAAAGCAGTATACCTGTTGTGCAGGAGCCTGAGGAAGACCTGCCGTTTTAAGGCTTGCAAAGGCATTATTATTTAGCTATAAACATTTAAACATATTAATCATGGCACACAATATCAATTACAACAGCATCACAGGAAATTATTCATTTTTCAGCGTAAAGGAGAAAGCGTGGCACAATCTCGGGCAGACGGTGCAGGACTATCCTACAAGTGCAGAAGCTATCAGGCATGCGCAATTGGATTACGAGGTCGCCAAAACCCCTTTATACGCCAAAGCCTTGCCAAAAGACGAAATGCAGGACGGTACTGCGGTGTCAGGTGCAGAACTGCATGTTCCCGATTATTTCTCCACCATCCGGACCGACAGCAATACGGTTTTGGGTGTAGTCGGCAAAGACTACCATATAGTACAGAACCGTGAGGCGTTCAGCTTTTTTGACGCCATAGTCGGCGGCAGCGAAGGCATCCTGTATGAAACCGCAGGGGCTTTGGGAAACGGGGAACGTATCTTCATTACAGCCAAGCTTCCCGACTACATCAGGGTCGGCAGCGGAGATGATGTGACTGAAAAGTATATTTTCCTGACCACCTCCCACGATGGAAGCGGAAGCATTACAGCAGCCTTCACTCCCATCCGAATCGTATGCCAAAACACCCTTAACGCCTCGCTCCGCAACATGAGCAACGTGGTGCGCATCCGACATACTTCGGGAGCAAAACAGCGCCTTGATGATGCGCACAAGGTCATGGGACTGGCAAACACGCTGAGCAGTCAGTTGGAGGACATCTTCAACAATTGGGCTAAAGTAAAAGTTACGGATGCCGAGGTCAAGAAATTGATTCAGTTGGCATTATGCCCAAACAGGGAAACTCTGGAAATGCTTAAAACTGGCGCACATGATGCCGTGTCTGCCATTTTCAGAAACACGGTGGAAGATGCTTTTGCCTATGCCATGGCAAGCGACACCCAGCAGATGGAAACCACAAAAGGCACGCTCTACGGCGCTTACAATGCCGTGACGGGATATTATCAGAACGTGCGCACCTACAAGGACGATGAAGCCAAACTTCAGTCCATCGTGATGGGAGGAACGGCACAGCTGAAATCGCAGAAAGCCTTCGAACTATGCACCTCTTTTGCCGTGGACGGCAATAAGGCGCTGATGCTGAATTAAAAAAAGACGGGCGACTGCCTGCAAAGCGGGCGACTTACAGCTTCTCAGTATGTCCAGCCGATAAAAGACAGACATTAAAATCTACAGCTATGAACAGCAATTTTTTCAATCAGATAACACAGATGGACATTGCAGGGGATCTGCACCTGACCATCGCAAAATCGACCGAGGGCATCCTTGTCGTATCGGTCATGCTTAAAAATGAAGCCTGCGGGGACAATGCCAAAAACATCATACCCCCGCTCAACCTGAGGGGAACTGCAGAGGAACTCGACAACGGATTCTTTCAGACCATTACCGCCCCGATGCAGAGCGCATCGGGACTGATGGCAGACATGGAAACTTTCATGAAGCAGTTGGAGATAGCAAAAATGCAGTCGGCAAAGGAAAAAGAAAAAGCCGACACGCAGAGGAAACAGCATGAAGCCAAGGACAAAAGATTCAGCGACGCAATGGCAAAGGCGGAGGAACTGGAAAAACAGGGCAGATTCCGTGAGGCATGGATGAAAGTTCCCGAAGTGGCGGAGTTTCCCGACAAAGCCGACGAGATACGCAGAAAGAGAACCTCCCTGTCGGACAGGTTCTCCGCTCCCAGCCTTTTCGGTTCAGAGCAGGAAAAGCCCGAATCGCCCAAAGAGGCGCTCTATCCCGAACATGCCGAGATTCAGCCCGATGAGGAAATGTCCTTTGAGGAGCAGGAATATGAAGAGGAAGAAGAAGACCAAGAGGAATATGAATATTAAAATACAGCGATATGTTACTAGCAACACACCTACAACGGGTTTTCATAATCATTGAAAAGGGTCAGCAGATAAGGCTGAGCGACCCCGAACCTAGATGGAGCGTCGAGGCGGTGCTGAATTTCTACGCCCCGACCTACCCCATCCTGACGACCTCCACAATTTCAGCGCCAGTCATCAGGGACGATGCGGTGGAATACAGATTCGAAACCGTAATGGGAACAAAAGGATAACCAAATTTAAAAGCAATGAACCATGCAGAAAAAAACGATAGCAGGTACAATAAGCCTTCCACGGAAAAGACAAAGACAGCTGCACGACCAGCTGGGAAATTTCATGGCTTGGATGCACAGACCCAAAGACGCAGGGGAAATTCAGAAAGACAGAGCAAAATCAGTCCCTGTCGGAATGCTTCCGATAATTTTCTGAGAGTTACATTCCTGCCCAAACTGGAGCAAACCAAAACTGTACAGCCCCGCAGGAAACTCAGCAAAATGCAGCCGCAGTTCTACAAATCCCTTTCGCTTCTGACGGCTCACTACGGCATCACTCCCATGCAGGCCGACTGCTTTGGATACCCTTACAACTTAGCGCTGTCCATGTGGGATGCGGAGCGAATGCTGAAAAAGCAGTACGCGGATTGCCCCCAAATCAGTCTGATGCAGGACGGTACGAAAACCTATCTTGTCAGTGAGGAGACCCACGATACAGGCACGACCCTGTATTACATACCCGTCGAACCGCTGTATTGGATGAGCCACGATGCGTGGTACACAAAAAATGCAAAACTGCTTTATAGCGTGTTTTCCTACCTCTACCATATCACCGACGTCCCCTACTACAGACAGCAGGACAGCTACCTGTACTGGATGTATGAAATGCATAGGGAATGGACGGAGCAGGACGACGAAGGCGAGCAGACCGAACGTCTAGTTTCTGAATTTGACAAGGCGGAGCTTATAGGGGACTATATAGAAAAAAAGATATACAATCCCCTCAACCTGACGTTTTTTGAACACCGCCTGCTCGCCTTCAAATGCCGTGATGCATTCGACAAGGAATGCCTTTCGGCTGCACAAAAAGCGCACAGGCTGTTCAGCGACTATCCAAACGAACGAATTTTCCGAAACGCACCCGCCTGCTCTGAGGACGGGCAGAACGACGAAGAAAGCGAAAGCATCCCGATGCACAAATACATTTCCTTTATTTCGCACACCAAAGGATGGCTCTATGAAACCCTTGAACAGAGCATCAACAATGAGTTCAACGAATACAGCCAGATGCACGAGCCGACCATCTTCAAAAGATTCGACGATAATGCCGACATGCACCAAAGCCTGGATTTCGAACGCAGGTTCTTTTCCCTTTTGGACGACCTGTGCGAACTGCTGTATGACTATAAATCAGACGACGATGAATAAGACAAAAGACATTACCAGCCAGTTGGGCGTGCTTTACCATCCCACCTCCGCACTTGTATTCTATCAGAGCCAATCTGCGGAAAGGGCGGTATATGTGGAGCATTACGATATGGACGGGGACGGAACGCCAGTCAATGCACACCCGCTGACCGAGCGTGAGGCGCAGGCGTTAGCCAAGGCACTGGTATCTGAAAAGCAGAATCAGACCGCCTTTCTTAAATCCGAAGGCATCCTGCCCGCAAACATACTGCACATCATTCCAAGCCTTGACAGGGGCTCTGTGCTTTGGTACACCAAACCCCAACAAAGAACCCTGCATTTCATAGAAAGCCTCGGCATTGCAGACGGCAGGGCTTGCCTGCCCGCCATGATATGGAAGGCGACAAGAAACAGCCTCAGGGTCTTTGCGGTTGTCGGAAACAGAAGACCTACAGAGAAGACACCGCTATGCCATGCACCTCTGCTGAACATCTACGAGGACGGCAGGGTGTGCATGGGGTCGGTCAGCGTCAGCATCAAAACATCCGCCTCGCTTGAAGAATTTACAGGCGCTTGGGAGGATTATTTCTTCAACAGCTACTTCAGCCACCTTATAGGCAGCAGCAGTCCCGTAAAAGGCAGCTGCGTAAGCCTGTGGAAAGACCTGATTGAATCAGGAAGACCTTTCCCCACCGAAGTACTGAAAAAAAACAGCAGAACACTTAAAAGCCTATTGTCATGAAAACCGTTAAAACAAAAATGCATTTTGCCGACCCCTATCTCATCAGCCCCACAAACCCGCTGACCGTAAACCTTATAGGCGCAGGTGGTACAGGCTCGAAAGTGCTCACCGCCCTTATGGAAATGAACCACAGCCTAGTGTCGCTCGGTCATGCAGGTCTTTGTGTCCGTCTTTGGGATGACGACCTGATAAGCGACGCCAATATCGGGAGACAGCGCTTCGCACCCTGCGAAACAGGACTGTATAAATCCGCTGCCCTTATCAACCGTGCCAACCGCTTCATGGGTACGGACTGGAAAGCCGAAAGCGTTAAATTTGAAAAGGATGCGCTTGGAAGGCTGCCAAAAAATGCGCGGGCAAATTTGTACATTACCTGCACGGACAGCGTGCAGTCCCGCTTCAAGGTTGCGGAAATCCTCGCCTCGCTTCAACGAAACATTCCGCAGAGGGACACTCCAAAATACTGGTTGGATTTCGGCAACAGCCAGCATACAGGTCAGGTAGTGCTTTCCACCATTTCGGAAATCAGACAGCCCGATTCCCAAATCTATCAGACCGTCCCTGTCCTGCCCTTTGTGACCGACGAATTCGGGGAACTGCTCAAAATCTCCGAAGCGCTTGACGGCACACCAAGCTGTTCGCTTGCCGAAAGCCTTGAAAAGCAGGATCTGTTCATCAATTCCTCCCTTGCGCAGTTGGGATGCTCTCTCCTTTGGAATCTGTTCCGTTTCGGGATGACCGAAAACAGGGGATTCTTCCTGAACCTCAAGAACTTCCAGTCCAATCCACTTAAGGTGTGATGACCCGCAGATGCGGGCGGCAAAAAGGGCTCCCTTCCTCCGGTCGGGTGCCTTTTTGCGTTTTGGCGGTGCATCCCTGATGCCAAAAAGGCACAGAGCGCCGTTTTACCCTAAGCGATGCATGAAGCTTTCACAAGGGATTCCCTATCCCTTATACTGTGTTGCGGGCTTCTTTTCTTTCCGCTCCGGCGTCCAAAGAAAAGATTCTGTGTTGTAAAACAAATTTTTTTAGTTTTATTTAGTGATAAATTGTGTAAAATGACTTTAAATTGTACTTTTGCGTAACTCA
>NZ_FQWC01000021.1 GCF_900129555.1 Flavobacterium defluvii | reverse complement strand
AATTAAATGTTAAGAACGAAACGTCAAGACTTCGTGCAGTAGTTTTGGGTTCAGCCGTTCATAATGGGCCAACTCCTACAATTGATGAAGCCTATGATCCTAAATCATTGGAACATATTAAAGCAGGGACATATCCAGTCGAAAAAGATATGGTTGCTGAAATGGATGCTTTTAATGCTGTTTTTAAAAAATATGAAGTTAAAGTTTATCGTCCGGAAATAATCGAGAATTACAATCAGATTTTTGCAAGAGATATTGGATTTGTAATTGATGATGTTTTTATAAAATCGAATATTCTGCCTGACCGCGAACGTGAATTAGATGCAATTCAGTACATGATTGATCAAATCGATCCGATAAAAGTGGTGCGTCCGCCGGAAGAAGTTCATATTGAAGGCGGTGATGTTATGCTTTGGAATGACCATATTTTTATTGGGACCTATAAAGGAAGTGATTACAAAGATTATATCACGGCCAGAACCAATATGCATGGCGTAAACTATATCAAAGAATTATTTCCAAATAAAATTGTCAAAGAGTTTGATCTGGTAAAATCAAAACTAGAGGCTCGCGACAATGCACTGCACTTAGACTGCTGTTTTCAGCCTGTAGGAAAAGACAAAGGCATTATCTACAAAAGGGGTTTTCGTGAAGAAGCAGATTATTTGTATTTGGTAAACCTTTTCGGGAAAGAAAATTTATTCCATATTGAAAGAGAAGAAATGTACCATATGTTTTCAAATGTTTTTTCAATTGATACAAATGTTGTGGTTTCAGAAAAGAACTTTACGCGCCTGAATAACTGGCTTCGCGCAAATGGTTTTATTGTAGAAGAAATTCCGTATGCTGAAATTGCAAAACAGGAAGGGTTATTAAGATGCTCAACATTACCATTAATTAGAGATTAAAAATAGTTTCAGGTTTCAAGTTTCAGGTTATAGGAACCTGAAACTTGAAACCTGAAACGAAAAACATAAAAAATGAAACAAACTACAAATGCAATCGTAATGATCCGGCCGGCAGCTTTCAGAATGAATGAACAGACAGCCGTAAATAATTATTACCAAAAAGTATTAGACGGATTACTGCCGGATACAGTAAACGCAAAAGCACAGCAGGAATTTGATGCTTTTGTTGAGAAATTAAGAGCAGTTGGTGTGGACGTTACCGTAATTGAAGATACCCTGGATACCGATACTCCGGATAGTATTTTTCCAAACAACTGGGTTTCATTTCATGAAAATGGCGATGTGGCGCTTTATCCCATGTTTGCAGAAAACCGCCGTCAGGAACGCCGTGAGGATATTTTAGACACCCTTGAAGAAAAAGGATTCGAGATTTCTAATATAATGGATTACACATCTGCAGAAGAAGACGGTTATTTTCTGGAAGGGACCGGGAGTCTGCTTTTAGATCGTGCAAACGGGAAAGCATATTGTGCTTTATCACCAAGAGCAGACGAAGAATTATTTATAGAGTTTTGCGAAGATTTTGATTATGTCCCTGTAATTTTTGAAGCCTTTCAAACCGTTAACGGAGAGCGAAAACTAATCTATCATACCAATGTAATGATGTGTTTAGGCGAAACATTTGCTGTTATCTGTGCAGATTGTATCGATGATAAAAAAGAGCGCAAAATGGTTTTGGATAATTTAAAAGAAGACAAAAAAGAAATCATTTTGATAACGGAAGATCAGGTAAATAATTTTGCCGGAAATATGCTGGAAGTGAGAGGTACAAACGATAAGAGATATATTGTTATGAGTGCTTCAGCACATCAAAGTCTGACTCCAAAACAAATTGAGCAATTGGAAAAACACGCTGAGATTTTAAGTTCAAGTTTGGATACAATCGAAGCCTGCGGGGGCGGAAGTGCCAGATGTATGATGGCAGAAGTATTTTTGCC
>NZ_FQWC01000010.1 GCF_900129555.1 Flavobacterium defluvii | reverse complement strand
TGAGTTACGCAAAAGTACAATTTAAAGTCATTTTACACAATTTATCACTAAATAAAACTAAAAAAATTTGTTTTACAACACAGAATCTTTTCTTTCTAATTCTAATTGCTTTAAAATTTGAATTGGATTGTTTGACAGTTGTTCATCAATAAATTCAAATAAAATATGAACAATTCCGTTGCAGCCAAGCTGTAAGCCAAGCTCAATATCATCTTCATTATTAGTATTGTAGGTAATTAATTTGTTTTGTTTTTGATGAATGGCAAGCAGTGCTTTTCGCAAAGCATCGCCTTCCAGACATCCTCCGCTTATAGCGCCCGTGAGTTCGCCATCTTCTGTAACAAGCATTCTCGCTCCGGGCTGACGATATGATGAGCCTTCTACTTTAACAACGGTTGCCAAAGCTGCTTTTTTCCCTGTAGATTCTGCTTTAGAATATGCCTTTAAAATTTCGCTGATTTCCTTCATAAAATAAATAGACATCAATAAATTTTGAATTGATGTTTCGATAGTCTAAAAATAAAAAATATTCTAAACTTAAATGGATTTAGCTCATTTAAGTTTGGAATATTTTGGTTTTGATTCGAGTATTTTTTAAATTCTAAAACTGATTTTATTTTTTTAAATCTAAAGTATAATTCAGTTTTGATTTAATTATTTTTTTATCTCTGTCGAGCATATAAATTTTTGTAGTATCTGAGCTAAGGTAACCATAATACAATTGTTTTTCTAAAGGTTTATCCCAATTTAAAATAAAAATGGTTCCGTTTGGATCGTTTTCCAAACCTCTTTCGGTATTAAAATTTCCCGTTTCAATAAATTCTTTTTCAGGCGATTTTCCTTTATAAATACTAGAAACTTCAAACTTTTGTTGTTCCATAGTTCCGTTTCCCTGGTAAATTTTAAGAACAGTTTGTATTCCGCTGCAATCTGCACAAGGCAGTAAACCTTCATAAACCAAAACATTTCCGCTTGTAGTTTTTTCTGTTTTTACAGCTGTAGAGTCTACTGAGGAAGACTTTGTTTCGTCTTGGTTTTTCTTTGAATTGCAAGATGCAAATTGAATTGCTATTGCTAATAAAACGAATAGGTTTTTCATAATCATTAATTTATTGCTTTTTCAAATATACCAAATTTTCTTACATTATAAAAAGACCCTTTTTAAAATTAATACTTAACAAACTCTAAACGATTATTTCTTACTGTAGTACTTTTTGTATTATGAAGTTTTGTATTTTTATCAATAGCAAAATATTGTATTTAACTAAAATAAAAAGACTAGATGGGAAAATTTGTAATTACTACGAGAGCCAATGGTGAGTTTCAATTTAATTTGAAAGCCGGTAACGGCCAGACCATTTTAACCAGCGAAGGCTACACAACAAAAGCTGCGGCTTTAAACGGAATTGAATCTGTAAAAACAAACTCGCAGGAAGACAGTCGTTATGACAGAAAAGAATCTGCAAGCGGAAAACCATACTTTACTTTAAAAGCTGGAAATGGCCAAATTATTGGTTCAAGCGAAATGTATGAAAGTACTTCGGCAAGAGATAATGGAATCGAATCTGTTAAAAAGAATGCTCCTGATGCTGATACTGATGATCAGACATCTTAATTACAAATTACATATAATTAAAAACGAGGTCCTTAAGACCTCGTTTTTTTTATAAGTGACCAAACTTTTTTTTGTATAGGTTTAGTTCTTCTTCTGTTTTATTTAAAAGTTTTTCGAGAAGCTTTATTTTATCTTCATAAAGCTCTTTTAAAGCTTCATCGTTGTTTGAATTTATTAATATGCTTCCGTTATTACTGTTTCCTTTTACGGTATTAATGTTGTTGAAATATCTTTGACTGTCAAAACTAATTATATCCTCGACGCTGACTTCTAAAATTCGGGCTATTTCTACTAATTTAACGTAGGATAAAATTGTTCTTCCTTTTTCAATTTTGCTATAACCTGCCTGTGTGACACCGAGTTGATCTGCCATATATTCCTGAGTATAATTTTTTAACTCTCTAATGCTTTTTATTTTATTTTTTATTGAAGTTGCCATAAGTTTGATTTGGGGAGGGGCGTGTATAGCTGAAACAGCCGCAACTAAACTTAGGGGGGCATTGCAGCTATATCTTTTATTTGGAATCAAAAAATCTGTTTTATCGTAGGTTGATAAGCCAGGTTTTTTATTTTTTTCTAATTATAATTATAAAACCATAAATCAGAGCAACAACCATAAAAATTAAATCGTTTTCTGAGATTTCATTCAATAGCTGATTCATTCTGATATTTAGTTTTGGGGATTTTTTAAAATTCGTTCGTATTCAAAATGTAAATACTGATCGATTTGTTTTCCGATTATTGGTCGGTCTAAAGCATTGATTTTTACTTTAGTTTCTTTTTTGTAAATGTCTTTTACAATGACAAAATAATCAAATTCGGTTTTATTATGAAACCGTAAAATAATGAGAAAAGTGTAGCAGAGTAAAGCTGGAATTACATAATACAACTCTGTTAATTTGGTAAAAATCATGCAGTAATAAGCTGAAGCTGTAACTGCGATAAAAGAGCTGTTTTCAAAAAGATAGGATTTCTTTTTTTTGAGCAGTCCGAGTTCTACAATTTCATTAAAACTGTACTGCCATTGTTTTGACCCGTACTGAAACTGTACCTGGTCCTGGGTGAGGAAAATGAACATAATAAATAAAAATTAAATCTTTTTAAAGAAAGCTTGGTGAGAGAGTTTCTTTAAAATTGTTTTCGGCTTAAATGAATGTATTAAGAAATGCTGCAGTGGTCAGCAGCACATCCTTTCGCAATATTACGCATAATCACCTTTTTTTTCTTACAAACCAGCTTATAGAATATAACCAGAGGTTGTAATTCAATCTAATTATAAATTTTTACTTATATTTTAATTAACCATTATAACGTTTTACTTACATTAAAAACCATGCAAAAAAGCCACTCCTTTTACGGAATGGCTTTAGAAAAAAAGCAAAAAATTATTTTAAACCTTCGACTCCGTTATGAGTTGGAATAACTTGTTTTATTGTTCCATCCGGATTAAAATCTAATTTATCAATACACACTTCACGATGAAATCCTCCGGCGTCTCCCATTTTTATTCCTGTTGGATATGAAAAACGATGATATGTTATAAACCATTCTTCTTTGTTTGGAATCTGCAATACCGAATTATGTCCTGTTGCATGAATCCCAGCTTCTGGTTTTCCCTGAATGACAATGTTATTTTTGGGAATTTCGATTGGTCCCAAAGGCGATTTTGAAGTTCCGTATCTCACTTTATAATTTGGACTTCTCGTATCGTCTTCACTCCACAAGAAATAATAAATTCCTTTTCTGTAAATTACATACGTTCCTTCGCGAAATGTGTCATCAACCGTAATTACTTTTGTGCTTTCCGGTTTTATCGAAATCATATCTGGATTTAATTCGGCGACAGCCATATAACCATTTCCCCAATACAAATAACTTTTCCCAGTTTTAGGATCTGTAAAAACATCCGGGTCAATTTCCTGACCTCCGTTAACTCCTGCCGGTCTTGCAGCAATTAATGCTTTTCCGCTGTCTTTAAATGGTCCGGTTGGATTGTCTGAAACGGCCACACCTATTTTTTGTGCCGCTGTGAAATAATAAAAATACTGGTATTTGCCTTTTATTTTTTTCTCTACAATACACGGCGCCCACGCATTTCGGTTTGCCCAGCTTACATCTTTTCTAAGATCGAGAATGATTCCTTCGTCTTTCCAATCAGTCAAATTATCGGATGAAAAGGTTTTAAAATAATTGCCCGACCAGCCGTCAAATCCGTCGCTTGTTGGATAGATATAATATTTTTTTGTTTTGTTTGAATACAGAATTTCAGGATCGGCATAATAACCTTCGAGAACTGGATTATTATTGATTTTTGGAAATTTCGCAGGTAATCCCCATTTATTAGTAATTCTTTTTAATTCAGAGCGTGTAATCGGTAAAATCGTTCCGTGACGCGGATTAAAATCCATAGAAATATCATTATCAATAACCTTGAAATTTTCTAAATCGGTAGTTTTTGTAAACTGATATCTTCCTTTTGTGTAAACATCATACATCAGAATATATTCATCTGAATTGTTGAGTTTGAAAACGCTCGAACCTTCGACACCGTGTTTTGTCTGCTGCAGATAATTATCATTTTCAGTCCATTTTCCTGAAGTTAAATCGGTTGTTGTGGCCACTTTTATTCCTGCCGTTTCGGTTTCTGTTTTATAGAAAAGATGGTAAACTCCGTCTTTTTCAATTATATCTCCGTCGATACAGGCTCTTTCTGATTTTGGAACAAATAATAATTTCGGAGCACTTTCTAAACCTGTGAAATCCTTATTCGCGTAAGCGTAATAAATTTTATCAGGACCTCCGGCATACTGCAGACTAAAATAAATTAAATACTTTCCGGCTTTGGTGTCATAAATTGTCTGCGGTGCCCAAACACGTTTTAGGTTTTCATTTCCGGGAAAAGTAGTTTGAATATTCACTACGCTGCTTTTCCAGTTTACTAAATCGGTGCTTTTTAGCAAAACCATCGCACGATTGCTATCCCAGCCTTTTGAAGAAGTCATATCGGTTAACACCATATAAAAGGTTTTTCCGTCTTCGCCGCGCAAAATATGCGGATCGCGAACGCCTCCGGTTGAACTGATTGTTTTGCTGTCTAAAACCGGTTTGTTATCATTAAGATGATAATAATGATAACCATCTGCACTTACGGCGAAACGAACTGCTTCTTCTTCAACAGAATTTCCTGTGAAATAAACAAATAAATAGGCTGTTAAATCTTTCTCGGCAATTGCGGGCGGAATTCCTTTTGTATTCTGGGCTTGTAAAAAATTAAAAATCGATAAAAATAATACAAGGCTAAACTGTGCTTTCTTCATTATTTTTTACTTTTTATTTGATATAAAACGGAACTGTGCGGTTTTAAATCGGCTGTAATTGTTGTTGATGTTGTTTTGGATTTTTCGTTTGTCCACATATTTAAAACTTCAGCAGAACCTGAAATTCCAAGATCAGAAAGATTTACTGAAACATTCTGAGACACTGAATCTGAAATATTAAACAAAGCCAGATAAATACTTCCGTCTTTTGCATTTTTTGAAGTCACGGCAATTTGCCCGTCTTTTTGGAAAAGCTGTTTTACGTCTGTGCTTTCGTTATGCATTTTTACGACATTTTTATTCGTCAATAATGATAATGTAAAAGCGTCGTTGCTTGGTAAATCTCCGCCAAAAAACAACGGTGATTTAAAAATATTGAAAAACGTAATCAGCGTATATTGCTCGTCTTTGGTTAAACGTGTCATTCGGTCTTCACCTCTTTCTCCTCTTATCGAAATTCGGCCAAGCGGAATCATATCACAGTCCGGCCATGTTCCCGGTGCGATATACGGATACCACTTTTGTGCAACATCCATTAAATGTGTAATATGCGGCCAAGTGTCCCAAACGTCGTCTACCATACGCCACATATTAGCGTGTGTGGTTACGTGTGGCGCGGCTTCAATTGGCGTTTCTCCAGGCGAAGTGCTTAAAACAATTTTACGTCCGCAGTTGTCGATCGCATTTCTGATTAAGTTGATTTCGCCTTCGTGATACGGTCTTGACAAATCATCAATTTTAATAAAATCTACGCCCCATTGTGCGTACAATTCAAAAATAGAATTATAATATTCCTGCGCTCCCGGTTTGTCTGCTACAACCGTATAATTATCTTTCAGCCATTCGCATTGCAAAGCTGTTGAATAAACCTGATCTGCCGTAATTCCGTTTGTGCCTTTTATAGGCAGTTTGTCTTCAACGGCTTTTTTTGGAATTCCGCGCATAATATGAATTCCGAATTTTAATCCTTTTTTATGAATATAATCTGCCAAAGGTTTAAATCCCTGTCCATTTTTTGCTGATGGAAAACGGTTTACAGCCGGCAAATATCTTCCGTATTGATCGATTACATAACGTGGATCTGTTTGGTTGTAACCTCCTGCTTTGTCGTTTTCTACAAACCAACGAATATCTACAACGACGTATTCCCAGCCAAATTGTTTTAGGTTCTTTGCCATATAATCGGCGTTGGCTTTTACTTCGTGTTCTTCAACAGTTGGCCCGTAACAATCCCAGCTGTTCCAGCCCATTGGCGGAGTTTGTGCCCATTGTTTGAATTCGTCTTTTTGGAAGGTTTTCTTTTGTGCATTGGCTGAAGTGGTAATTAAAACAACTCCTGCAAACAAAGCAGCTATATTTTTTATCTTCATATTTAATAAATGTAGATTACACATTTTAAATGTAATGAATTATTTTTAAACACATAGAAACATAGATTTCATTGCTTATCAAAGTCTACAGAAAGAAACCAGTTTCTAACACATAGCTTACTATGTTTTTTTGAAATAAGTGAAATACCTAATTTTTTATTCTCAAAATCAATGTTTCTATGTGTTTAAATTTTCTACTTAACGTTAATCGCAACTTCAACCGGTTTTAACCATTGACTAGTAAACGTAACTTTAATAGGCTGGGCTTCTCCAGTAGATTGAACGTATGCCGCAATATGTCCGTGAAATACACGCTGAACATTATCTGTATAGTCTGTCATGTCGCTGTTGTTTCCGGCTTCAAGTCCTAATAAAATTCCCGGGCCGTTTATCGTGCAGGTTACTTCGTTATCTGAAAGCATTACCGGAAGTCCGTTTTGATCTTTTACCTGAACCATTATTTTAGCAACGCCTTTGTCTTTTGAGATTGTTATATTTTTATCAGCAATCGTTAATTCAACTGGTTGCTGCGTTGATGTTATGTTGAATCTACTAACTTCTTTATCATCTTTGCTTAAGCCAATTACTTCTAATTTTCCTGAAGCAAAAGGAATATCCCAATAAATAATTCCGGTTTTTTCGTCGTAAGGTTTCGTTTCGCCCACTACTTTTCCGTTTAATTCTAAACGAGCTTTTGCAGCGTTTGTATAACAAACTACGCGTATTTTTTCTCCGTCTTTGTAGTTCCAGATTGCCCACGCATCTTTAGAAATATCTTTTTCATTTGTTAACGGATAAGTTCCAATATAAGCCATTGGTTTATCTGACCAAAGTGACTGACGGAAATATCCTCTCGGCTTGATAACGCCTGCAAAATCAACTAAACCAGAATAAAATCCTCTTGAAGGCCATCTTCCCGATTCTCCTAAATAATCAATTCCTGTCCATAAAAACTGTCCGAAAATATGTTTGTTGTTTTTTACAGCAAGCCAGGGTTCCATATCATGAACATTTTCACTACCGTAAATTACTCTTTTAGGATATTTCTCGTGATCGCTTTGGTATTTACTTTCTGTATAATTGTATCCTGTAATGTCTAAAGCGCCCGGATATTCGGTTTCGTTAGACATGGCAACTCCTGCTAAACCAGCCGTTGTTGGTCGTGATTTATCGTATTTTTTTACTGCGGCAACTAAACGTTTTGCAATGGCTCCAAGACGCATGGCATCCGGAGCATCTTTTTTGTAACCTCCATAAGCTGCTTGTCCAAAACCGTCTTTTCCTTTATCTAAAACCGGATGCGAATACGGATCGTTTGGATAATCAACTTCGTTACCAATACTCCATCCAAAAACAGATAAATGATTGCGGTCACGACGAACAAAATCTTCTAAATCTTTTTCTGCATATTCTGCAAAAATATCAAATGAACCTTCGAAGCCCGGAGTTCCGTAATTCCAGCCTTCAAGCCATTTTCGTTTTGGAAATTCCCATTCGTCATAAGCCTCATTTAAAACTAATAAGCCTAATTCATCACAAAGTTCATAGAAAACCGGAGCTTGCGGATTATGACTTGTACGAATGGCATTTACGCCAATTTCTTTTAATGTTTTTAATCTGGTTTCCCAAACTTCACGAGGTACTGCCGAACCTAAAACTCCGGCATCGTGATGCAGACAAACGCCTTTCATTTTCATCCATTTTCCATTCAACGCAAAACCATTATTGGGATCGAAAGTAAAAGTTCTAAAGCCTGTTTTGGTTACGGTTTGATCGATTTGTTTTCCATCTTTTAAAACCGTTGTTTTAAGCTGATATAAATTCGGGTTTTCCAAATCCCAGATTTGTGGATTTTTCACGTTTAATTTGGTCGAAATTTTTCCGTTTTGATTTGCTGCAACCTCAACTTTTGAAGAAGATTTTGCAACCGATTTTCCATCTTTCGAAATCAATTCATTTACAACCGTAAGACTTGATTTTGAAGCTGAACCGTTTTCTACATCAACCTCAACATTTAAAGTTCCCGTTCCGTTTTTCACTTCTGGATAAGCATAAACGCCCCATTGTCCGATATGAACCGGATTTGCGTATACCAGCCAGACATTTCTGTAAATTCCTGAACCAGTGTACCAGCGTGAATCGGCACTTTGACTGTGATCTACGCGAACAGAAATGGTATTTTCTCCTCCAAATTTTACATATTGTGTAGCATCATAAGCAAATGAAATATAACCATTTGGACGTTTTCCTAAAGAATGTCCGTTGATAAAAACTTCACTTCTGTTGTAAACGCCTTCAAAGTATAAATAGACTTTTTCGCCGCTTTTGCTCTGCGGAATATTGATTGATTTTCTGTACCAAGCAATTCCACCCGGTAAGTATCCTTGACAGCTTGCCAGCGTTGGGCTTAATTGTCCTTTTACGCTCCAGTCGTGCGGAACGTTTACTGACTGCCATTTGCTGTCGTCAAAACTTGTATTTTTTGCATCTGGAGTTTCCTGAAGATTGAATTTCCAGTTGTCGTTTATTTTTTGTGAATCTCCAAATGATATTTGGCTGAATGCCGATATACATGAGAAGAGAAATACGGGTAATATGATTTTTTTTCTAAACATTTTTTTAAAGGTGCTATGGTGCTGAGATGCTAAGGTTCTAAGTTTTTTGTTTCAGGTTTCAGGTTTTAAGCTGAACTTGAAAATTGGAACGTTCCTTCGACTTCGCTCAGGATGACATTCGTTTGTCAGGCTGAGCGAAGTCGAAGCTTCGTTATACAAATCCGAAACTCTAATATTGAAGTTCTCCAACGAAAGTCACTACTGATCTTGCCGGAATCTCAAGATTATCTATTTTCTGAACATTATTTCTTTTTAAGTTTGAATTTTCAGATGTTACGTAAGGCGTTAATTCATTGTTTTTTAACGTTCCTTTTGATAATTCGAACTTGTATTTTTGAGCAGATTTTCCGCAGTTTACGGCCACTACAATTAGTTTTTTATTTTGAACATCTTTGTAAGCCGTCAGCATTACATCGTTTGCTGCATCTTGTTCATTTTGGTTTGGAATATCAATTCTCTGCATTCCGGGACGTACAAAAAGAGAATAATTTCCTAAAGCCCAAAGCAGTTTTGAATCGTGAAATTCTCCGTCGTTTCTAACATAATTAGGTTCAGTTCCTCCGTTACTTTTTCCATCATCCAAATAAATTAAACCGTCTTTGTAATCTACTCGCGTTATAGATGTCCACCATTGCCATGAAGCGGCGTTGGCAACAGCAATATCGTTGTGAATTAAACGTGCAACAAATAAAGCAGTCTGCATTCCTAAATCTCTTCCTCCGCCCGAACCGCCCGGGATTTCATTTTCTCCCGGATTTTCTAAAATACAGTATTCAGACTGCCAATATTTTAATCCCGGATTTTGTTTGATGCTTGCTGCTATTAATTTTCGGCTCAAAACCTGTTTGTCGATTGGCCAAGTTGTAAAATAGCTGTGACCCAAAATGACATTTTTTACATTGGGAAATTTTGAAATGTTGGTCTTTGTTTTTCCGAAGAAATAATCGATTTGATTGTCTCGTTTTTCGGCATTTACATTTTCATATAAATAGTTGATTTGTCCAGCTTCTGCAATTACAATTTCGGTGCTCATTTTATTGGCTTTGAGCTTTTCCGAAAGTGATTTTGTTAAAGCATAGATTTCGTCGTTTGTTGCTGGTGTTCCTTCCTGACTGTTTGTAGTTCCGTTATTCGACATCCATTCCCATTGCGGCTCGTTTATCGGACTTACATAATCGAATTTGATTCCTTCTTTTTTTTCCAATCCCTGAATACTTTGAACTAAGAAATCGGCAAATTTTGGAATTGCACCATCTTTTAGATTCAGTTTATTCTTTTGAGAGGCAAAAGATAATCCGTTATTGGTCATAGAAACCGGCGGACTATTTGTAAAAATCAGGAACTTTTCAACTCCTCTTTTCTTTGCGGCTTGTAAAAACCATCTTTGCCCTTCTTGTTTGGAAAAATCGTAAGTTCCATCGGCATTCAAAAAACATTCACTTCTTCTCCATTCGTCAGAAACTTTACTGTTTTCGCCTTGTTCTGCACTTCCTGCGCCAAGATTAAATCTCCAGATCGAAAGTCCAATTCCTTTTGGATTTCCTTCAGCATCGATTTCTTTACTGAAAAGTAAATCGGCAATGGCATTCTTTTTTTGCTCTGGCCAATTTTTCCCCACAAACTGAGTTCTCCAGGCATCTGAACCTCCAAAACCGTCCATGGTTTGTACAACATTATCTGTGCTGATGGTAACGGTTCGCTGTGCAAATGACAGCGAACTTGTTATCAATAAAAGCGAGATATATATTTTTCTCATTTATATTTTTGTTTTCAATTATTCTCAAACTTGTCATTTCGACGAAGGAGAAATCTACGCAAGTAACTCCGTAATCTAAATCTCCAATCTTTGGCGAGCTACTCGCGGAGATCCCTCGTTCCTCGGGATGACAAGATTGTAGTAAACCTTTGTTACTTTATCTCTTTGAACCTTTATTTATACGTCCCTACATAAGTCACAACTGCCCTTGCCGGAATTTCAAATCCCGCCGCATCAACTGCAGTTCCTTTTTTCAGACTCAAAGTTTCAGAAGTTGTATAAGGTGTTAATTTACCATCAACTAAAGCTCCTCCGCCAAGATTTAATTTATAGGCTTTCGCCGATTTGCTGATGTTAACTGCAACTACAACTAGTTTTTTATTTGCTGCATCTTTATATGCGGTTACCATTACATCATTCACGGAAGTGGCATTATCTACACTCGGAATTTGCACTCTAACCATTCCAGGTTTTACGAAAAATGAAAAATTTCCTAAAGCCCAAAGCGTTTTTGAATCTCTTATATAACCATCGTTTTTACAATAATCTGCATTTCCTGCTCCGTTACTGGCACCATCATCTACGTGAATTAATCCGTCTTTGTAATCGCCGCGGCTAATGGCTGTCCACCATTGCCATGAAGTAACGCCGCCAACTGCAATATCTGTATTTATAATTCTTGCTGTCCAAAGTGCCAGAGACATTCCTAAATCTCTTCCAGCTCCTGCTCCGCCTGGTAATTCCGCAGTTCCGGGACTTTCAAGAACACAATATTCTGATGACCAAAGGCTGATATTTCCTGCAGCCTGAACTCTCGAAGCAGCTAATTGTCTTGAAGAAACCATTTCGTTTAACGGCCATGCCTGCCAGTAACTGTGTGCAGAAATGGTTTTCTTTACATTGCTTAATCCGCTGATTTTTTTGGCTGAATTGGCTCCAAAGAAATAATCAACCTGGTTGGATCTGCTTTCTTTTCCTGAAACGGTTTTATATAGCGGTTCATAAGCTCCAGCTTCTCCAACCACAATCTGAGCTTCTAATCCTTTTGACTGCAATTTTGGAGATAATGTATTTACAAAACTGTAAATATTAGCATTCGTTGCCGGAGAACCTTCCTGATTTGTTCCGTCCCATTCGTATTGCGGCTCATTAAACGGACTGACATAATCGATTGTTAAGCCTTGTTCAGTTTTTAATTTATCTAAAGAGTTTACCCAGAAATCAGCCAGATCAGGCATTTTTCCATCTTTTAAATTGTAAAATTCTTTGATGGTCGCGTGTGCTTTTCCGTTTTGAGTTAAATACACCGGAGCACTGTTGGCGAAAGCCAATAATTTTTCTACGCCGCGTTCTTTGGCCGCTTTCATAAACCAAACCTGTCCGGCTTGTTTGTTCATGTTATAATTTACACCATCTGTTGTAAAACATTCTGTACGTCTCCATTCATCGGTAATATCGCTGGCATCACCTTGTTCTGCACTTCCAGCGCCAAGATTAAAACGCCATAATGATAATCCGATTCCTTTTGGGTTTCCATCGGCATCAAAATCTTTACTGAACAATAAATCGGCTATTTTATTTCTTTTATCTGAAGGCCAGTTTTTCCCAATAAAATTACACTGCCACGCATCTGAAGCTCCGAAACTTTCCATTGTTTGGAGATTGGCGTCCAGATTAATTTTTAATTCCGTAACTGCAGCTTCTGAATTTGAATTTCCATTATTTTCAGAATCACAGCTAACGAAAAAAGTGTTTGCGAAAAGCAAGCCTGCACACAGCAGACTTACCTTATTTTGTGTTTTAAACTTCATCTTAATAACCAGGATTTTGTTTGATTAAACCGTTGCTTAAGTCGATTTCTAATTGCGGAATTGGCCACAATAAATGTTTCGCCGGATCAAAATTGATTCCTTTATCCTGAGATTCTCTTGTATTTGTAGTTTCATACGGATCTGTAGAATTCAGATTGTATTGTACAAAAGTTCCGTTTGGTCCCATTAAAGATTCGATTACCGGTCTTCCTGTTGTTGGATCTTTTTCACGACGAATATCAAATAAACGTAATCCTTCAAAAGCTAATTCTAAACGGCGCTCTTTGTAAATTTGTCTTAAAAGAGTTGGCCCTGAAATTCCTGTTTTTGGTGCTAACTGAACACGAGCTCTAATGATATTAATATCTGCCAAAGCATCGCCGCCTGTATGATAATTGGCTTCTGCCCTTGTTAAATACATTTCTGCCAGACGAATCAACGGAATGTTTAATGGTAAGTGTCCGTCTTTTTTGTCTAAAGCACGACGTGTAGCAATCGGAATATAATATTTGCGGCAGATACGTCCTGATTTATTATCATTTAAACTGAATTTGTGTGTTGGGTTTAAAACCTCATCTCCATAAGCGGCTTCTCCCCATTTTGTGATGGTGCTTTTGCGGCGAATTTCATCATTTTCAGATAAATAAGCGTTTTCTAAATCGCTGGTTGGCATACACCATCCCCAACCGTCTAATACGTCCTGAGCGTCATTACTCGGGAAATATTTTTTGTCTTCGCCTCTTGCACCTGCCAAAGTTGGTAAAGCGGCTCCTAACGATTTATCTTGTACAGATGAAGATTGTGCTTCAAGAATTGATTCTACTCCGTTGTGGTTATTTACATTCCAGATATTTAAGAAGTTAGCTTCTAATTGAAAAGGTCCTTCTGTAATTACTTTATTTGAATATAATTTGGCATCGGCCCATTTTTCCTGAAATAAAGTTACACGGGCCAATAAGGCGTAAGCAGCCCATTTGTTTATTCTTCCGTCTTTTTTTACCGGTGCGCTTTCTAATCTTGATGCAGCTTCTTTTAAATCGGCTTCGATTTGAGCATAAACTTCTGCCGCAGAACTGCGCTGTAACGTCAAATCGCCTGTTCCTAAAGATTTTGTGTACAACGGAACTCCGCCAAAAAGATTGACTAATTCGTAATAACAGTAAGCACGAACGAATAATGATTCTCCCATGTATTGATTTCGCTGTGCTTCGGTAATAGGCGAATTTGCCATTTTCTCTAAACCAATATTTGCTGACTGAATAGTGTAAAAATGAGCCGTATAAATGCTGTTCATATCTCCCATATTATCTGGCGTAATGATATATTGCGAACAAGGTCTGTGTGCAGAATTATCCTGTCCTGTGTTTCCCATCCAGGCATCATCTGTTGCCATTTCGTTGGTAACTCTCGGCGCTGTTAATGTCCACCAGTCTTTTGCTAATAATAAACGCTGAGTTAATTCATTAGCATAATTTTCGCATTCCTGCGCAGTTTGAAAATAGTTTTCTAAAGTCTGCGTTCCTCTTTCTTCTTTTTCGATAAAATCGTCACAAGAAACTGTAAATGCCGCTAAAGCTATTATAGATACTAGTATTTTTTTCATGATCGTTTTGTATTAAAATGCAACATTAAGACCCATCAGAATTGTTGGCTGTACCGGATAATTCCATCCTCCAAAACCTGATCCTTTTACTCTGTCTCCCGTATTAGGATCTCCTCCGGCAACTTCAGGATCAACTCCTGTATAGTTTGTCCATGTCCATAAATTTTGTCCTGATAATGATATTCTCAGTTTATCTAAACCAAATTTGTTGTAAAATGAATAACCTAACTGAAGGTTTTTCATGCGTACGAAAGAACCGTCTTCTACATAAAGAGATGAGAATTTCGTAAAGTTCTCGTTGTTATCGTCTTTTGATAAACGCGGAACATAGTTTGAAGTTCCTTCTCCGTGCCATGCCATTTGTTCTAATCCGCTTACTTTGTTGGTTAAACTTGCACCGTTGTATAAATCTGAAATATTTTGGTTTACAATATCATTTCCAATACTTGAGTAAAAGTTTGCTATTAAATCAAAGTTTTTGTAACCAAAATTCAAATTCAAACCTATTGTATAATCTGCCCATGGAGAACCAATTTTTGTTCTGTCTTTATCATCCAGTTTTCCATCGCCGTTTACATCTTTAAAACGAATATCTCCAAGCTTTGCATAAGGCTGTAATTTTGTTCCGTGTTCATCAGTATGAGAATTTAATTCTGTTTGATTTTGGAATAAACCATCCGCAACATATCCGTAGAAATATCCCGGTTCTTCGCCTTTTACTGTTAAAGTTCTGTTGCTTGCGCCGTATAGTTTTTCTCCATCAGAAGATAAAGACAGCATTTCTACATTTACAGTTGTAAAAGTTAAATCTGCTCCATACGAGAAATCGCCTTTTTTATCTTTATACGAAATCAATAAATCGATACCGCTTGACTGCATTGAGCCCACGTTTGTCCACATGGTAGAATATCCGGGAAATCCGCTGTAAGTAGGAAATTGTTTTAAGAATAACATATCGTGTGTTTTCTTTTGATAGTATTCTAACGATCCTGAAAGTTTGTTTTTCCATAATCCGAAATCAATCCCAAAACTCACATCTTCTACCGTTTCCCATTTAATATCTTTATTTGCCATTGAAGAAGGATAAGAAGTATCGACAACCTGTCCGTCTATTACATAAAATCCCTGCCCAATATTAGACTGATAAACCGCACTTGGTAAATTTTGGTTTCCTACTTTTCCCCATCCCGCTCTAAATCTTAAATCGCTTAAAACATCTTTTGTTTTCTCCATAAAACCTTCGTTTAAAATTCTCCAGGAAACTGATGCCGAAGGGAAATTTGCCCATTTATTATTGGCCATGAATTTTGAAGATCCGTCACGTCTGAATGTTCCGGTGAAATAATATTTTCCGTCGTAGTTATAAGAAAAACGAGAGATATAAGACATTAATGAACTTGACCAGCTGTTTCCGCCGCTGTTTCTGTTTTTGGTTGCAGCGTTTAGTTCTCTCATCGATTCAGAGTTGTTAGGCACACCTTCTCCATAACCCCAAACATCGTTTCCGTTGTATTCTTCCATTGTATTACCAATCATTAAAGAGGCGTTGTGTTTTTCGGCAAATGTTTTAGTGTATGTTGCTGTATTCTGCCAGGTCCAGTCTACATTATTTGTTGCTCTTCTTTCGATCGTATTTATTTCTGCTTTTTCGTGTGCGGCGTCGATTACGAAATCTGGGGTAAATTTGCTCCAGATTTTATCTCCAACCTCTACAGAAGCCTGTGTACGAATTACTAAACCTTTTATGGGTTCGTATTGTAAATATCCGTTTGTGTTTAAATTATATTGATCTGTATAATCATCATAACGTTTTACGGCTGCAACAGGATTCCATATATACGATGGTGAACGTGCATAAATACTGTATTCGTTTTCTAATCCTGTTAACTGATCGGCAGGTTTGTAAATTGGCGTAATAGGATCAATTTTGTCAAAATCTGCCCAGTTGCCCGGAGCTCCCCAAGTTTCGTAACGCGGGTTTAAAGTAATTCCTGCAGAGAATTTATCTGTAAATTTAAAATCATTGGCAATTCTCATCGTTACTCTTTCCCAGCCGCCTACGCCGTACATAGAATCTGAATTGTAATAATTTATGCTTGCTGCATAAGTGTGTTTGTCTGATCCTCCGCTTACGCCAAAAGAAGCATTTGTAACAGGCGTTCCGGTTCTAATTCCTGCTCTCCACCAGTCTGTTGTTTTTCCTTTGTATTGAGAAGGATTTGGCAGATAATCTGAATATCCGGAATTGTTGTAAGCTGTATTCATGATTGTCGCATAACTTTCGGCGTCGGCCATATTATAGGGATTATTCATGATCTGCATACCTGAACTTAAGTCAAAATTGAATCTTGCTTTTCCAACTTTTCCTTTTTTAGTCGTAATCAAAATAACTCCGTTTGAGGCACGTGAACCGTAAATTGCACTTGCCGAAGCATCTTTTAAAACTTCCATCGATTCAATCTCATTATTGCTCAAGAAATTGATGCTCGTTCCCATCGGAATTCCGTCCACAACATATAGCGGATCTGTACTTAAGTTTACTGTAGAAATTCCACGAATTAAAACTCTTGGCTGCGCGCCCGGACCACCTTGACCTGTAACCTGAACTCCGGAAACTTTTCCCTGCAAAGATTCTGTTACATTGCCAACTGTCATCGTTTGTAATTCTTTTCCTTTTATAGAAGAAATTGAACTTGTTACATCGCTCTTTTTTACAGCGGCATAACCTACAACAACAATCTCGTCCAGGGCCTGACTTGATTCCTGAAGTACAATATTTATTTCTGTTTTCTCAGCAATTGATACTGTCTGAGAAGTAAATCCAACAAATGAAAACTCGATCTGCGAACTTTTGTTAGGAACATTGATCACATAGTTTCCGTCGAAATCTGTTGCTGTCGATGTCGAAGTTCCTTTTACAATTACATTTACACCCGGAATTGGCACATTGGCTTTATCCTTAACGGTTCCTTTTATTTTTATTTGTCCAAATGATACAGCAGTACACAAAAGGGCAATAAAAAACCATATATATTTAAATTTCATATTAAGATGTTTTATTCATTAATGTTGTGAAAGTGTGATAACAAATTATTTTTTTGTTATAAAAACTCTCTCTAACTCTGTATCAAGAACTACTTTATAGACTCCGGCAGCAGCAGGATATTTAGCATTTCCGTTTTCGCCCGGTGACATGGTGCAAATACCATTTTTAATTAATCTCCAAGACGGATTCCACCATTGACCTGTAAAAGTCGCTTCCATAGTTCCTGTTAAGGTATATTCTCCCACTAATTGATAAGGGTTATTTGGATTATTTGCCAAATGCAATCCTGTTTGAACCCAAGCGGTCCATGTATCCCAATCTGCACCCTGAATTCCTCCGCCGCAAACACTCACAAAAGGTCGTCTTAAAGCTTCATCATCATGCCATAGTCCGTTAGCTATATTTGCCCAGACTTTGCTTGAAGGCGTGTATTTTGTGGCCGTATATTTTAAAGTATTTGGATTTACTTTGATAACATAATATCCTTTTGTTGGCAGAATAATTGGTGATGAATTAACATCATCTGCCAATTCACCGGAAGTATTTAAACCAAAACAATGCGGTGCAAAATCTGATTCCTGACCTAAGAAATAAATTTCTTTATTGTCTGAATCTGCATAATATTTGAATTCAAAATCCTGTCCGTTTTTCTCATGAAAATACATCGGTACTCCAACTGCATCTGTCGTAAGATTTGTTCCTTTTGGTTGATCGCATAGATAAATTGCCGGATATTCGTTTGTAGCAACAATATTTACGCTTAAACTTCCTGTGTTCGGAATTGCAAATTTGTCTTTTGCTGTAATTGTCAATACATAATCGGCAGCCGTTACTGGCAGCGTATACGTTTTATTGAATGTATACGATTGCGGTGAACCGGTTAACTGAACAGTTTCGTCGATACCAAGAGCATCACATTTTACCTGAACATAATCGATTCCTGAATCGTCGTTTACCACAAAAATTACAGGCATTTCGTTGCTTGTTGAAAGCAGGATTACAGCTCCTTCTTTTGGCGTAATCATTGTGATAGATGGTGCAGCAAATTCTCCGTCAAGACGTAAATTAATTTCTTCATTTACTTCATTTCCGGAAACGTCTGTAATAGTTAATTTTATTTTGAAAGATTCTGAAGTTCCTCTGTTTGCCGGAACTTCGAAGAAATAACTCAAATCGTATGATTTTAAAAGCGGGTCTGTTGCAAACGAAATTACTTTATCAAGAGATAATTCCGGAATTTGAATTTCGACACTTTTTAATCCTAAGTCGTCAGCCAGAGCGGCTTTGATTTCAAATTTTCGGCTTGGTGCACCATAAATTTCTTTTGTTGATACAACCACCGTAGGATCATCAGAACTTGGAAATTCTGATTCATTATTCTGACAACCGGTAAGAATGGCAAAAAAGGCAAGAAAAAATAAAAATAGATTTTTTTTCATTTTCTTAATTTTTAAGGTTTAGGTTTAGTTAGTTTGTCTTTGCTAAAAGCAAAAGTGGTTTAAAACGCGTAGGTTATTTTTTGAAGTTTTGTTATCTGTTTTTGAGGCAAAACTTACAGCAAATGATTATCTGGTTATTTTCATGTTAAGTTGAGTTTGGTTAATTGTTAGTATATTTTTTCTCTTTTTTTTCTTCTATAATCTTTCTTCTTAATAAGTTTTCCTGTTTGTTATTTAACCCGCAGTTTTTTACGCCGCGGGTATGATAAGTAATATTGTAAAAAACCAACTCTTACTTTAAGTTTAAAAAAGGCTCAATTTTTTAAACTGATAAAAAAACTTATCGAAACAAACACTTATTTAATAGTAATGTGACTAACTCATTACTATTACTGCAAAGAAATGTTTAATTAACACTTTTAAGGAGGGGTAAAATGGAAAAAAAAGGAGGTCAAAATTGCAATTAACCATTATTCAGGGTTAAAAATTACGAACTACAAAAAAATACCTGCATAATTTTAAACATTACATAATTATTATTTTTAACCGCTTTTGTAACTAAAACGTTTGAATTTATACAAAGAAAATACTGTATCTGTTACAAAAGAGTAAAGACAATGAGTAAAGATTGACATTTGGCGGATAATTTATTTGATAATATTAAGATCTGAGTTAAAAGAACTCTTGTATTTTTTTATGTATTCTGATGGCGTCATTCCAAAGAGTTTTACAAACTGCTGCCTGAAATATTTTGGGTCTTCAAAACCAACTTCGGCACTGGCCTGCGTAATATTCATATCTTCGGTAAGCATTAACATAGCTGCTCTTCGAATACGAACCGAACGTATAAAAGCATTTAAAGTCTGACCCGAAATAATTTTGATCTTGGTGTAAAGTGTTCTGTGGCTCATTCCCATTTCGAGCGCAAAGTTTTTAATTGTAAAATCTCTTTTATGAATATTGGCTTCGACAATCTCAATACATTTTTTTAGCATTTCCTGATATTCTACGGGAACTTTCTGCGTGTTTTCTTTTAATGTAATACTATCTAAAAAGTATGTTCGCAAGTTGCTTCGGTTTCGCAATAAAGATTCAACACGTGCTTTGAGAATATCATCATCAAAAGGTTTCATAATATAATCATCGGCACCGTCGTTTATTCCCTGTAAATGTGTTTCAGGATTTTTTGAAGCCGTAAGTAAAATTACCGGTATATGAGACAAGTCATTGCTTTCTTTAATTTTTCGGCACAATTCCAAACCGTCCATTTCTTCCATCGTAATATCGCTGATTACAAGATCCGGCATGTGTTTTTTAGTTAATTTTAAACCTTCTTCTCCATTTTCGGCACTGTAAACGATATAGTTTTCAGAGAATAATTTTATTAGATAAGCCCGGATTTCGGCATTATCATCAATAATTAAAACCGTCCGTTTTTCAGTAAGCATGATTTTTTGGAAATCACTTTCTGAAACTACAATATTTGCAGATGCATTATTTTCTTCGGCATCATCAATTATTAATTCATCAAATAACTGGCTTCTTTTTGGCGCTTCGTTTGTAATTTCAACATTTTCAAAATGAGAGTTTCCTTTGAGAAAAGTCAATTTAAAGATGCTTCCCTTTCCAATTTCACTTTCGCAGCTTACTTTTCCTTTGTGTTTGTCTACGAAATATTTGACAATAAAAAGTCCTATACCGAAACCAGTGCCTATTGAAACTTTTGAATTGATTTGTTTGAATTTTTCGAAAATAACTTCAATATCTTTTTTCTCGATTCCGTCACCATTATCAGCGATTTCAAGGAAAACTTCATTATCATTTTCTGTTACTATAAGATTTATTTCGCCGCCAACTGGCGTATATTTAAAAGCATTTGACATTAAATTGAATAACGAAATCTCAATTTTTTCATAATCGCCTATAATCACAATTTCGTGGTCCGGAATTGTAAAATTATAATCGATATTTTTATCTTTTGCCTGATTTACAAAACATTGAAAAACTTCGTTACAAAGGCTATTTACATTTATTGGAGATAAACGAAGCGAATCGGCATCATTTTCTGCTTTTCTAAAAAGTAAAAGCTGATCTACCAAACTTAAAAGTCTTCTGGCATTACGGTGTGCAATAGCCAAATCACTACCCGAAGAACCATTTTGAACATTTTCTTTCTGAACCGCTTTTTTCAGCGGATTTATTATCAGCGAAAGCGGCGTTCTAAATTCATGCGAAATATAAGTAAACATTGACGATTGCTTTTCGGCGATTTCTTTTTCTTTCTTGCTTTCCAGTTCGGCAATTTTTACTTTATACTTTAATCTCTCTTTGTTTTTATGATAATCCAGATAAAGAAAAAGAATTCCTCCAATTGCAGCTAAATAAAGCGTGTAAGCCCACCAGGTTCTGTACCACGGCGGCAAAACCTGAATCGAAACGAGGCTGACTTCATTATTCCAGCCGCCTTTAAAATTGGTTGTTTTTACTTTAAAAGTATATTTCCCTTCGGGAAGTCTTGAGTAATTTGCTTTTCGGGCCTGCCCCACATAATTCCATTGTTCGTCCCAGCCGTCTAAAAAATAAGCATAATTTATTTTATCGGCATTATTATAATCCAGAGCCACAAATTCTAACGATAATGCGGTTTGATCATATGCCAGTTCAACTTCTTTACCCTTTTCAGCATCTGTTGTAACTTCGACTTTACTCTCTTCAATTGGCTGATTGTTGACATAAAAATCAGTCAGTAAAACATTGTTTCTCTGGTTGAATCCTTTTATCGCTTGGGGAAAAAAGATGTTGAAACCGTTTATGCCGCCAAAAAGAAATTCTCCGGTTGACAACTGAAGTCCGGCATTAAAACTAAACTGATTACTTTGAAGTCCGTCGTTTACAGAAAAATTACGAAAGGTTTTTCTTTTTTTATCAAATCGACAAACGCCATTATAGGTACTCATCCAAAGATTTTCTTCTTTATCTTCCAGTAATCTTAAAATAGTATTGGATGGAAGCCCATCATCTGTTGTAAACCTTTTAAATTTATTCGTTTTTCTGTCAAACAAAAGTAAACCGCCTTCCTGCGTTCCCAGCCAAAGATTTTTGTCTTTATCTTCATGAATACAACGAACAGGATTTCCAATTAAAGTTTTAGTTATCTTTTTAGTATTTTTTTCGATTGAAAATAACGAAGTGTAATTTCCGCCCCAAAGTTTTCCGTCACTCGTTTCTGTGATGGATTGCAGATTGGTAATATTTTTATCAAAAAGCACAAAATTGTTTTGCGTTCTGTCAAAAAGATACAAAGCGCCTTCGTTAGTCGCGCTTGCCCAAATATTAGCTTTCGAATCTTTAAAAACAAACCAAATGTTTTTCTCAACTTGTTTAGTATATGGATTATAACAAGAGAATTTCGTTACCGAATTACTTTGTTTATTGATTCGATTTACACCGCCAGCCCATGTAGAAAGCCAGATATCATTATTAGTATCTCGTATTATTCCCGTAATAAAACTGCTTGAAAGTGCATTGCTGTAGTTTATATAAGTGTTATTTTTTCGATCCCAATATTTTAAACCGGCACCGTCTGTACCAACCCATAAATTCTTTTTTTCATCTTCGCAAAAAGATAAAATAAAATTTTCGGCTGGATCATTTGCATTGTATCGAATACTCTTAAAATATTTTGGCGTATTGCTGAGCATACTAATTCCGCCTCGTAAAGAACCAAACCATTTATTACCTGATTTATCTTCGTACAAACTCCAAACCGAATTACTTTTTGCCAGTTGATTATTTTTAACCGAATTATATGGCACCGCTTTTTTATTGTTTCCAATAACCTGAAAAATTCCGCAGCCATCTGTTGTTAGCCAGATTTCTCCTTTTTTATCTACGAGAATATCGGTAACACTACATTTGTTTGAAAAATAATTTTGAGAAAGAGTTCCGGTTTTGGTATTAAACAGAAAAAGTCCCTCGTCGGTTCCAAACCAAAGATTTCCTTCTGAAGAAAGTTTCATCGCTTTTAAGCCAATAGAAAGCGGAAAAACAACTTGCAGCTTTTGTGAATTATAAGTGTAATTACAAAGCCCGACATTTCGAATATAAACCCAGCTGCCCGATTTATTTTTATTTTCCTGAATGGCTATCGCATCGTAATTATTAACGTTTATTTGATTTCCTAAAACCGTAAGCGGAATTGGTTTCCCTACAAATGAACCATTTTCGAAAGCGACTAATCCTAAGTTTTGAGAAGCAATTAAAAATAATTTATCAGAAACCGAGCGCATCTGATGCACAATATCTTTTAAGGTTTTTGTTTTTCTATCTGGAGAAGAATATTCGACTGCGTGAAATGTTGCCGAAGTTTTGTTGTAAATGCAGACTCCGTTATTTCCTCCAACCCAAATATTATTTCTCGAATCACCTTCGATATTATAAATCGCATTAAACAACAATGATTTTGGATCGTTTATCCGGTTTCTAAAAACTTTAAAACTATAGCCGTCATATCGGTTTAAACCATCGTATGTTCCAAACCACATAAAACCTTCGCTGTCCTGAAATATCGTTGTTATGGAATTATTTGATAATCCGTCTGATATATCCAGAAACTTAACCGGATAATCTTGCGAATATCCCAAAAAAGAAAATCCAAACAGGAAAAGATATAAAACAAAATGCTTCAAAGTGTAATTTTTAAAATACTTGTAAAAAATACAATTATAAGCTAATTTGGTAGTATTTTACAAAAATCACTATATAAAAGTCATATTTCCGTTTTTGTTTATAGGATTTTATCGATGTTATTTTCTTTTAATAAAGGTATACCTAATAATTTTTGCCCTTACGAAGAACAAAGCAGTATCACTAAACATTGATTTAGTAAATAAAATTGCTTTGTTTCTCTCAATAATTTCAATCTGTGCGAATCTGTTCTATATGTAAAATCCTTGAGCCAAATTTTTTTCGTATATTTGAATTTTACAATTCACAAATATGAAATCCCTAAATTCATTTTATCAGGATATTACCGAAGGATCAACTGTTGAACTTAATTCATTACTGCCAAATGATATTCAAAAAGAAATTGGCCACTTTAATGTTTTTGATATAAAAGAACTTTTAGAACGTTTACAAGGAAAATCTCCAATGCCTTATGACAGAAGAGCTTATTACAAAATAAGTTTAATAAAAGGCCACAATAGAGCGGAATATGCTGATAAAGTAATCGAAATAGAAAAGCAAGGATTATTATTTGCAACGCCAAAAATTCCGTACAATTATGTCCCGCAGGATACTAATCAGGGCGGACAGTTTTGTGTATTTACAAGTGAATTTTTATCGAAAAGTAAAAGCGGAATTGATCTGGACGAACTTCCTATTTTTGCTTCAGATGGTTATCCTATTTTTCAGTTATCAGATGAAGAGGTTCAGGAAGTCGCTTTGATTTTCAACAAAATACAAAAAGAAATTAATTCTGATTATATTTATAAATACGATTTAATCAGAAATTATGTGGCTGAACTGATTCACTTTGGACAAAAATTACAGCCCATTACAGCACTTTATTCTAAACACAATTCGGCGGCACGGGTTTCGTCTTTATTTGCTGAATTATTAGAAAGACAATTTCCTATAGAATCTCCGCGACAGCGATTGGAACTTAGAACTGCCAAAGATTTTGCCGCCAGATTGTCGGTACATGTCAATCATTTAAATAAAGTCTTAAAGGAAAATACCGGAAAAACAACAACAGAATTAATAAGCACGAGATTAACAAACGAGGCGAAAATCCTTTTAAAACAAACCGACTGGAATATTTCTGAAATTGCTTATTCACTTGGTTTTGAAGAATTAGCGCATTTTTCTAACTTTTTCAAAAAGCAAACTTCTTTAACACCGATTGCTTTTAGGAGTTAATTTTAGATTGCTGATTTTAGATTGTAGATTGTAGATTACCGCAAAGCTTGTCCTCCTGAGCGGAGTCGAGGGATCGCATGCTAAATCCATGCAGTATGTTCTACGGTGCGTGTCCTTCGACTTCGCTCAGGAAGACATAAAATGAGAATTTAAATTTTTAATTATCAATTTTTAATTTTTAATTTTCATTCCCCTGATTTGAATTTTGCAAACATCGGTTTGATATTTACAATTCCCCACATCTGCTTTGCTCCTACCTTTGTCTTATCAATTTAAAAGATAAAAAAGATGAATTTATCAAACAATAAAATTTTAATAACAGGAGGTGCAAGCGGAATCGGGCTTGGGCTTACCGAACGATTTATTCAGGAAAACAATACCGTAATTATCTGTGGAAGAAGAGAATCGGTTTTAAACGAGGTAAAAGCAAAATTTCCTTCAGTAATTACAAAAGTTTGTGACTTGTCTTTAGAAGAAGAAAGAATCGAGCTTTATAAATGGATCACAGAAAATCATCCTGATTTAAATGTATTAATTAATAATGCAGGAATTCAAAAATGGATGTCGATAACTGATACTGATTTCTACGAAAGTATGAAAGCGGAAATCAGTACTAATATTGAAGCTCCATTACATTTAACTTCCTTATTTATTGAGTTAAAATCTTTGACAACAGTAATGAATGTAACCTCTGGGCTGGCATTTTCTCCTTTTGCAAAAGTTCCGGTTTATTCGGCTACAAAAGCATTTTTTAGATCGTTTACACTTTCACTTCGTCATTTGCTAAAAGCAAAAAACATCGAAGTAATCGAAATTATTCCACCAGCCTTAAATACTGATTTAGGCGGAATTGGATTGCACGATGCACATCCAAGCGTAAGCAGTTTTATAGAGTCTATTTTTGAGCAGTTAAAAGAAGGAAGACAGGAATTGACTTTCGGAACCAGCGAAACAAGATTAAATGCAAGCGCAGAAGAATTAAGAAATCATTTTAATGCAATGCATTCCTAATTAATTTTATTAAACACATAGAGACATAGTTATTGTAAACGCATAAAAGGCATTTCATTTATTTAAACAAACATAGAAATGCGACTAAAAGAAACTTCATTTATCTTAATTACAAACCGCTATGTGTTAGAAACTGTTTCTTTTTCTAATCTTTTTAAATCAAATAATTTCTATGTTTCTATGTGTTTAAAAAAAATCACATTGTGCGAGGTCTTCGACTTCGCTCAGACTGACAAGACAACAAACAACAAACTATCAACCATTAACAATTAACATTTAACAATCAACCATTAACAATTAACAATATAAAAATGGCAGTAAATACAAAAATAGCTCTGGTTACCGGAGGCAGCAGAGGTTTAGGAAAAAATATGGCAATTGCAATTGCTAAAAAGGGACTTGATGTAATTATAACGTACAACAGTAAAAAAGAAGAAGCTGATACTGTTGTAAAAGAAATCGAAAAATTAGGACAGAAAGCGGCGGCACTTCAGTTAAATGTAGCCGAATCGGGAACTTTTGATGCTTTTTTTGAAGCAGTTAAAACAACTTTAAAAAACACATTTAAAACCGATAAATTCGATTTTTTGGTAAACAATGCCGGAATCGGAATTCATAATTCTTTCATTGGAACTACGGAAGCTGAATTTGATCAATTGAGTAATATTCAGTTTAAAGGCCCATTTTTCTTAACGCAAAAAGGACTAAATGTAATGAATGACGGCGGCGGGATTGTAAACATTTCGACTGGTTTGGCAAGATTTTCATTTCCCGGTTATGCAGCTTATGCTTCTATGAAAGGCGCAATTGAAACCTTAACAAAATATCAGGCAAAGGAATTAGGCGCAAGAAAAATCAGAGCCAATGTGGTAGCTCCGGGTGCAATTGAAACTGATTTTGGAGGCGGAGCTGTTCGTGATAATGAGCAATTAAACCAGCAGATTGCATCAGTAACAGCTTTAGGAAGAGTTGGTTTACCAGATGATATTGGGGGTGTTGTTGCCTTTTTATGTACTGAAGATGCTCGCTGGATAAATGCTCAAAGAATTGAAGCTTCTGGCGGAATGATGCTGTAATAGATACAATATTTAAACCCGACAAGTTATTTGTCGGGTTTCTTTTTAAAGTAAATTTGTTACTACTTTTGTGCTAGCTGAATGGTTCTAATCAAATTTCCTTCTGCATCAAAAACAAGATTAAAATTCTTTCCTTCTTTTTTGGCTTTTACTTCATAAGTTTTGTTGTTTTTATCGTCAACAACAGAATATGCTTCTTTTATAGGCACATTTACGACTTTAGCTTTAATCTTAGCTTTTGATTTTGATTTAGTATTCGAAACTGGTTTTGGTTGTTCTAAATAATTAGCATTTAAATAAACTTGTATGTTTTTTGGTAGTTTTGCGCTTGAAATACTCTCTTTATAAGCTTTAAGATTTCCATCACTATCATAAACAGCATAGGCTTGTGTTTTGGCATTAGTAATAAATTTTGCAACAAACCTGATATCGCTGTCATTTTTACCCATTTCCATTGTCCAGTAAGGATTTTTTTTGGGATATTGTTTTGTAAACGCAGCCTTTATTGTTTCTGAGGGCTGCAGCATACTCGTTTGTGCTGATAGAAAACTACAACACAAATAAATCATCATTAAAAAAACTTTTTTCATATCTACATTTCATAAAATTATCCAGTGTAAAAGTAATACTTTTACTACAATAAAATAAAAATTTAGAATAAAAAAACAAAACCCGATAAGAAATAAAATCTTATCGGGTTTGCCGTTTTAAATATAATTGAATTAGTAAGTGTTCTTAATTTTTTTCGATAATGACATCGAAACCACCATTTTGATCGAAGACAACATCATAGAATTTAGAATCTTTTTCTATGCCCACTTCATAAGTTGTTTTATTTTTATCATTTACAACAACTGCAATTTCTTTTATTGCTTTTTGTGAGTAATTTTTCTTTAAATAATTCTGTGCTTTTTGTGGCAGCTGGCTTAACGGAATTTGCTGCTCAAAAGCCTTTAAAACACCTAAATTGTCATAGACCGCAAGTGCTTTGGTATTTTTATCTGTATTGAATTTTGCTTCGTATCTAATTTCATCATTATCATCACCTACATAATCAATTGACCAAACCGGCACCTTGTTTGGATATTCTTTTTCAAAAGTAAATTTTACTTTTTCCGGCGGCGTTACTACTTCATTTTGAGCACTCAACAAACCACTGCAGAATAAAATTATTAGTAAAAGTATGTTTTTCATGATTTGAGTATTAAATTAAACATCAAAACAACGTAATAAAATTATTACTTTTAAAATAATTTCCAAATATTTTTTAATAAAAAGAATATTACTTTTTCAGTCTGTCGGTCAATTCCCTTTTGTAGGTTATTCCAATAGGTAATTTTTCATTTTTAATACTAACAAAATCTTTTTCAGTAGTGTCAATTTTGTCCAAAGCCACAATATAAGATTTATGTATACGCATAAAATTTTTCTCCGGAAGACATTTTTCAAGCTCGGTTGTAGTAATCGAAGCGAGATAAGTTCGTTTTGTAGTATGAAGTTTTACATAGTTTCCAAAACTCTGTGCGTACAAAAGCTGATCTAGTTCGATGTCGATAAAATAACCGTCAATTTTTACAGAAATAGAATTTACTATAGCTTCTTCTTCCTTTGCTTTTACATTTTCTGTTGAAAAAAAGCGGTCAACAGCTTTCAAAAATCTTGGAAAATAAATAGGTTTCAGCAAATAATCAATCACTCCGTAATCGTAACTTTCAAGTGCAAATTCAGAATAAGCTGTGGTTAAAATAGTTTTAGGATGATTGGGAATAATTTTCAATAATTCCATACCTGAAATTTCCGGCATATTAATATCCAAAAACATCAAATCAACTTTATTTTCTCTCAGATAATCCATTGCTTCAATGCCGTTATATCCCTGAAAAACCAATTCTAACTGCGGATTTTGTTTTATATAATTGGCTAAAACATAATGCGCTGCCGGCTCATCATCAACAATAATGCATTTTTTAGGATCTCTCATTACCAAATCTTTTCAACTGCAGTTTTAAATCAACAATATAAGTTTTTTTGTTTTCCTGAATATCGAGTGTATAATTTTTACCAAAAATTAAATTCAGTCTTTCGATCGTATTTTTTAATCCAATTTTGGTAGAAACAACATCCGTTTGTTTTGTCGGAATTGAATTTACAACATGAAGATGAAGCTGTCCGTCTTCAACAGTAATAAAAATTTGAACGAAGCATTTTTCAATCGCACAGGTTCCGTGTTTAAAAGCATTTTCAATAAATGCAATTAAAAGCATTGGCGAAATTTTATAGGCATTTTCGTTGTCGACTTTAGAATCTAAAGTAATATCACAGCGATAGCCAACACGTTCTTTTTCAAGCTGAACATAACTGTTTATAAACTCTAATTCGTCTTCTAAAGATACGCATTGTTTACTGTTACTTTCTAATTGATAACGCATTAATTGTGAAACCTTCATGATTAAATCCGGTGTTCTGTCCGGAAATTCTAAGCTGATTCCGTAAAGCGTATTAAAAGTATTAAATAAAAAGTGCGGATTTAATTGTCCTTTTAAAGAATTCAACTGCATTTGGTTGAAAAGCAATGCTTCTTCTGTACGTTTTCTGTGGATTCTGTAAAATTTAAAAACAATAATTGGACTTAAAATACAAACCAAAGTTCCCAAAACGCTCGCCAGTTGGTACAAATAACTTCTTTGATGCGAGTTTTGATAAAAATAAAGATTTTTAAACATATCCAGCATGGTAATCTCATACAAAACTATCGAGAAAACAAGAACGCCAAAAAGCGTTAAAAGCAGATAAGTAAAGGGACGACGGGTTTTGAATAGTATTGGAAAAAGAAAGAAACGATTGAACTGGGCGTGCATATACAAAATACAGTAAAAGAAAATGCCCATTAATACAGATGTCAAAGAACTAAATAACATCCAGTCGTTTTTTAGGGTATATATGGTGAAGGAAAACGCGACGACGGCAATTTCCTGCCACCACTTGTTATCCAGAATATTATCAAATTTTATGCTCATTTTTTCAACTTAAATAGTTCACAAAGTACGGACAAATATTTAATTATTATTTCTAAAAAATGACCAATTGAATTGGTCATTTTTAATTGCAGTACATCACTAAACCTGACTTTTATCAGCATAAGAGAAATAAATTTGTCGCATAATTTCACACTTGAGTTTATGTATTTCAAAAAAATTACCTTATTATTTTTCTTGATTTTTGCCTCAATCGGTTATTCTCAAACCTTGTCTTTAAAAGAAGCAATAAAAACAGGGCTTGAAAATTACGGGTCGGTCAAAGCAAAAAGCAATTACACCAATGCTTCAAAAGAACTCTTAAAACAAACTCGCCGTGATTACCTGCCGAATCTTAATTTATCGGCACAGCAGGATTACGGAACCGTAAACGGACAAAATGGACCATTATACGGATTTGGTGGTTTAGGAGTGGCTTCATCAGGACTTCCGCTACCTGAACAAAACTGGAATTCGGCTTTTGGCGCACTTTATCTGGTTAACATGAACTGGGATTTTTTCACTTTTGGAAAAACTCAGGAAAAAATCAATTTGTCTAAAATTGATGTTCAGGCTAAAGAAAAAGATTTACAGCAGGAAAAATTCCAGCAGGAAATCAAAATTTCTGCTGCTTATTTGAATTTATTAGCGAGCCAGAGATTGTTGATTTCGCAGCAGAAAAACCTGGATCGTGCCGAAGTTTTCAAAAAGACAGCGGTTGCGAGAGTTAAAAACGGATTATTGGCCGGAGTAGATTCTACATTGGCTACAGCCGAAGTTTCAAAAGCTAAAATAGCTTTAAACCTTGCTCGTAACTTCGTAAAAGAACAAAACAATAAACTGGTTGATTTAATGGGCGTTGCACCACAGGATTTTGTTGCCGATACACTTTTTGTAACGCAGATTCCGAAAGAATTAATTAAGGAAAATGCAGCAACAGACAGTCTGCATCCATTATTACAATACTATAAAACAAAAATTGATTACAGCAATCAACAAGTTAAATTGTACAAACGTTTTTATTATCCAACGATGAGTGCTTTTGGTGTTCTACAAACCAGAGCTTCGGGATTTAAAAATAGTTATGCGACAGACCAGCATGCTTTTAGCAGAAATTACTGGGATGGCGTAAATCCGGATCGTACCAATTATTTGGTTGGAGTTGGAATTACATGGAATTTAACAACCCCTTTTAGATCCAGCAAACAAGTAAGTGCTCAGAAATTTGTTTCTCAGGCTTTACAGGAAGAATATAATCAGGCCGACAGAGAACTGAAATCGCAATTGACTTTTGCTGAAGATAAAATCAAAATTACGCTTGAAAATTATGCCGAAGCGCCAATTCAGGTTGATGCCGCAAAAAGAGCTTACATTCAGAAATCGACTTTATATAAAAACGGTTTAACCGATTTAACTGATTTGACACAAACGATTTACACTTTAAACCGTGCTGAAATCGATCGTGATATTGTCAATAATAATGTATGGCAGTCGTTCTTGCTGAAAGTTGCTGCAACGGGCAATTTTGACTTATTTATAAATGAATTTTAATTATAGATCTCAATGAATTTAATACGCTTTGCACTCCGCAAACCCATTTCCATATTAGTATTGGTTGCGGGTCTATTTTTCTTCGGAATTGGTGCCATCAAAGACATTAAGGTAGATATTCTGCCAAAAATGAATTTGCCGGTTATCTATATTGCGCACCCGTTTGGAGGTTACACACCAGACCAGATGGAGGCTTATTTTGCCAAAAACTACGTAAACGTTTTACCATTTTCTAACGGTATCAAATCCGTAGAAACCAAAAATATTCAGGGGTTAATGATCATGAAATTAACCTATTATGAAGGAACCAACATGGCTCAGGCTGCTGCCGAGTTAAGTGCGCTTTCAAACCGTATTCAGGCGGCTTTTCCTCCGGGAACACAGCCTCCGTTTATCATTCGTTTTGATGCTTCTTCATTGCCAATTGGGCAACTGGTTTTGAGCAGTAAAATACGTTCAAACAACGAATTACAGGATTTAGCCAACGTTTACGTTCGTGCTTCCTTTACTTCTATTCCCGGTTTATTATCTCCGGCTCCCTTCGGCGGAAGCCCAAGAACTATTGAAGTAAACGTAGATCCGGATTTATTGCGTTCGCACAATATGACACCAGATCAAATTGTAGAAGCAATTCGTGTAAACAACCAGACGGCTCCATCAGGAAACGTGCGTATGGGCGATAAAAACTATATTACGCCAACCAACAATACGATTAAAGAAGTTAAAGATTTCGAACAGATTCCGTTATTCAAAGGAAGTGTTCAAAACTTAAAATTAGGTGATGTGGCAACGGTAAAAGACGGTGCCGACATTACAGCGGGTTATGCTTTAGTAAACGGAAAACGTTCGGTATATATTAGTATTGCAAAAGCCGGAGATGCTTCGACTTGGGATGTAGTTCAGAAATTGAAAAAAGAACTTCCTAAAATTCAGAGTACTTTACCGGAAGATGTACAATTATCGTATGAATTTGACCAGTCGGTTTATGTAATCAACTCGGTTAAAAGTTTGATTACCGAAGGTATTATCGGAGCGGTTTTAACGGGATTAATGGTTTTATTATTCTTAGGAGATAGACGTGCCGCTTTAATCGTAATTATGACGATTCCGATTTCGGTTATTTCGGGAGTTTTATTCCTAAAACTATTTGGACAGACAATCAACTTAATGTCTTTATCAGGATTGGCTCTTGCTATTGGTATTTTGGTGGACGAAAGTACGGTTACGATTGAGAATATTCACCAGCATCTCGACATGGGAAAACCAAAAGCACTCGCAATTTGGGATGCCTGTCAGGAAATCGCTTTGCCTAAATTATTGATCTTACTATGTATTTTGGCGGTATTTGCGCCGGCCTTTACAATGGTTGGTATTCCGGGAGCATTGTTTTTACCTTTGGCTTTAGCAATTGGATTCTCGATGGTTATTTCATTCCTGCTTTCGCAGACATTTGTTCCTGTAATGGCCAACTGGTTAATGAAAGGACATGAAAAACACGCACATGGACCGGAAATTACTGATGACGAAGCTGAATTTAATGATTGCGGTTTAACTCCGGAATCTGAACAAAATCTGATTACTCAGAAAAAGGGGTATGTAGAAAGAGAAGACACCAATAACAATGGAAAAATAAGTCTTTTTGAGCGTTTTAAAATTCGTTTTATGAGAACTCTCGACCGCTTATTTGTACATAAAAAAATAACAACGGTTGTTTATCTGGTTTCTGCTATATTACTAGCGGTTACATTGATTACTTTTATTGGTAAAGATGTATTCCCAAAAACCAATTCAAGTCAGTTTCAGCTTAGAATGCGCGCTCCCGACGGAACACGTTTGGAAAGAACAGAAGAACAAGCCATCATTGTTTTGAAAGAATTGAAAAAAATGGTGGGTAAAGAACATATCGGAATTTCTTCTGTTTATGTTGGACAACACCCGTCTTTATTCTCAATTAACCCGATTTACCTTTTCATGGCGGGTTCTCACGAAGCTGTTTTCCAAGTGAGTTTGAAAGATTATGAGGCTGACATGGATGAGTTTAAAGACGAATTTAGAGCCAGACTTAAAAAAGTACTGCCTAATACTAAAGTATCTTTTGAACCAATCGAATTAACGGATAAAGTTTTAAGCCAGGGTTCTCCTACTCCAATCGAAATTCGTATTGCGGGGAAAGACAAAAAACGAAATGAATTGTATGCCAATCAAATCGTAGATAAACTAAAAGCAATATCATATTTCAGAGACGTGCAGATTGGTCAGCCAATTCACTATCCGGCAATGAATATTGATATTGACAGAACCCGTGCTGCCGAATTAGGAGTTGATATGAACGATATTTCACGTTCGCTTGTAGCTTCTACCTCATCATCACGATATACGGAAAAAAATACATGGGTTGACGAAAGAGCGGGATTATCATACAACGTTCAGGTTCAGGTTCCTTTGAATAAAATGAAAAGCAAAACTGATATTGGAGAAATTCCGGTATTAAAGAACTCGCTTCGTCCGGTTTTAAGTGACGTTGCTAAAATTACACCAACTGTAGTAAGTGGAGAAAATGACAATTTAGGGGCCATGCCGTACATTACTGTTACTGCCAACATCAACCAGACCGATTTAGGAACGGCTACAAATGATGTAAGCAAAACAATTAGTTCATTAGGCGAATTGCCGCGTGGTTTGTTCATAACGCCAATTGGATTAAGTACTGTATTGACAGAAACATTAAGCAGTTTACAATCAGGATTATTGGTTGCCGTATTTGTAATCTTCTTAATGTTGGCCGCTAATTTCCAGTCGTTCAAAGTTTCGCTGGTAATTTTAACAACTGTTCCGGCCGTAGTTTTAGGAGCTTTATTAATGCTGACTATTACAGGTTCTACGCTTAACTTACAATCGTATATGGGAATCATCATGTCGGTTGGGGTTTCGATTGCCAATGCCGTTTTATTAGTCACGAATGCCGAACAGCTTCGAAAAATAAACGGAAATGCTTTAGAATCTGCGAGAGAAGCGGCAGCGCTGCGTCTTCGTCCGATTATTATGACTTCTGTTGCTATGATTATGGGTATGTTGCCAATGGCAATTGGTCACGGCGAAGGAGGCGATCAGGTTTCTCCGTTAGGAAGAGCGGTTATTGGTGGATTATTATTTTCTACTTTTGCCGTATTATTAATCCTTCCACAGATATTTGCGTGGGCACAAGAAAAAACAACGACACAATCTGTTTCTTTAGATCCTGAAGACGAAGAAAGCATCCATTATATTTCATCAATAAGTAAGTCGAAAGTTGGAAAGTCGTAAAGTCGAAAGTCATAACACGTTGGGTACAATTATTTTAACACATAGAAACATAGATTTTAGTTTTAAATTAAAAAAGGTAAAAGAAAAAACTAGTTTTCACACATAGCTATGTTTTTTATTAAAAGTGAAATGCCTTATACACGCAAAGAAAAGCTATGATTCTATGTGTTAAAAAAATTACACACAAAGAGTTAAAACATATTCATTATATAAAACCAAAAAATGAAAAATAAAATACAATATAGCGCGCTGTTTTTCGCAGCATTATTTTTCCTGAACAGCTGTAATTCTAAAAAAGAAGAACCGGTTGTGGCAGAAATCGAACCTAAAACAGAAACGTTTCTTTTAGAAAAAGAAAAACTGAGCACAGAATTGCGTTTGCCAGCCGAATTAACCGGTTTTCAACAAGTAGACTTGTATGCAAAAGTGAGCAGCTTCGTAAAAACATTAAAAGTAGATATTGGTTCTAAAGTAAAAAAAGGACAGCTTTTAATTGTTTTAGAAGCGCCTGAAATCACTTCACAATTAGCTGCAGCCGAATCGAGACTAAAATCTATGGAAGCGATTTATGCAACCAGCAAAAGTACTTACAACCGTTTGTATGAAACGAGCAAAGTGGAAGGGACGATTTCTAAAAACGATTTAGAAATGGCAAGTGGTAAAAAGAATTCTGATTACGCACAATATCAGGCGGCAATTGCAGCTCATAAAGAAGTTTCGATTATAAGAGGATATTTAGAGATTCGTGCGCCTTTTGACGGGGTTGTAGCAGCAAGAAACGTAAACTTAGGAACATTTGTTGGTCCGGCAGGAAAAGGATCTGATTTGCCTTTATTAACGATTCAGGAACAGAGTAAATTACGTTTAGCGGTTTCGGTTCCGGAATTGTACACAGGATATTTACACCAAGGCGACGAAATGAGTTTTAACGTAAAATCGTTACCGGAAACTTTTAAAGCTACCATTACCAGAATGTCTGGCGCTTTAGACTTAAAACTGCGTTCTGAAAGAGTCGAAATGGACGTTCATAATACAAAAGGAAATTTATTACCTGGAATGGTAGCCGAAGTTTTATTACCGCTTAACGCAAAAGACAGCACATTTGTAGTTCCGAAATCAGCAGTGGTGAGTTCTGCAGAAGGTTTATTTGTAATTAAAGTGGTAAACCACAAAGCAACAAGAGTTGATATTAAAAAAGGTAGAGAAATCGACGACAAAATCGAAATATTTGGCGACTTAAACCCAAAAGACAAATTGGTTAAAATTGCCAGCGAAGAAACTAAGGAAGGCGATGTCATAAACGAATAACCTGCGTTTAGCCTTCATTTTAGTGATTACCAATTACTGTACGCTTAATGCGGCATTTTAAAATAGTTACTGGTTTTAAAATGCAAAATCTAAAATTTGCCTTGAAGGGCAGTTCTTCTTTAATTGGAGGGACTGTCCTTTTTTTGTTTTAATAAAATCAGGTAAAAGTACTTGGTTGTTGAGATTTGTAAATTGATATTTTTGATAAAGAATAATACGAAATAAACATTCGCTACTTTGTAACGAGTATATAAAAGTTACAGGAAATAGCACGAAAAATACAGTAAAAATTACTTAACTAAAATAACATTTAATAGAAATCAACAAGTATGACAGGTGAAGAATTAGATATAAATTTGCATAGACTTTTGAGACATTTAGACTCAATTAAAGATACATTACCAATGAGTATTTTACTTTTAGAACCTCATAACAAAAAAGCAAATACAAAGTTTAAAGAATTTATTGAAAAAAATGCTGAAGAAATAGAAGATGAAAATGGAAATAAATCTCTATCATTAGAATTTGAACAATCTCGCATTTTTGATCAATTGGCTAAAAATTCTGAAATTTCAAATTTGGCCATGAAAATAATACCTGAAAGTCTATTTGTTTCATTAATATCACAATATGATGCTTTTTTAAATCAGCTATTAAAAACATTATTTAAAATTAGACCAGAATATATAAATAATTCCGAAAGAGAACTTTCGTTTTCTCAATTGAATGAATTTGATTCAATCGAAAAAGCAAGAGAGTATGTTGTTGAAAAAGAAGTAGAAACTATTCTTCGTAAAAGCCATAGTGAGCACTTTGATTATTTAGAAAATAAATTGGCTATTACACTTCGTAAGGATTTACCAATATGGCAAACTTTCATTGAGATTACCGAAAGAAGAAATTTATTTGTCCATTGTGATGGTATAGTTTCTAATCAATATTTAAAAGTTTGTAAAGAAAATAAATGTGATCTAACAGGAATAGAATTAAACAAAAGATTAAACATTTCTAGCGAGTATTTCAACAAAGCATATAAATGTCTTTATGAATTATCAACTAAGCTAACTCATACAATATGGAGAAAATTAATTAAAGAAGATATTGAATTTGCTGACGAACAATTAAATGAAATTTGCTATAATTTAATTACAAATGGTCAATATAGTCTTGCAGATATACTTTTGGATTTTGCTTGTAAACAAACAAAATTTTATAATGATTCTGCAAAAAATTATTATATAGTTAATAAAGCACTTTCAAAGAATTTACAAGGAAAGACAGATATAGCAAAAGAAATAATTGAAAGCAAAGATTGGAGTGCAAGTAGTGATAATTTTAAACTTGCTCATTTAATTATAATGGAAAAATTTGATGATTCTTATTTACTTATGAAAAAAATTGGTAAAAATGGAGAAGTCAATAAAGATCATTATAAAATTTGGCCATTATTTTATAAGTTAAGACAAGAAGAAAAATTCAAAGAGACTTTCAAAGAAATTTTTGAAGAAGACTACACTGTTCTTGAAGTACCAAAACGTCCAATTCAAGAATTAATTGGAGAAGTAATAGAAAATAATCCTAACCTTTTAAAAAAGGCTATTAAAAGCAAGACTGCTAAAAGCAATGTTACAAATTCAGGTTCTAACAAAAAAACTATTCCCAAAAAAACTGTTAAAAAACCAATATCAAACAAACCTTCACTAGCAAAAAAAGAAACAAGCCTTACAGAAATAAAAAGTGATAATCTAAATTAAATCTGCTAAACGATCGCGCAGATATATCTCCGAAACGATAGCGCGGATTTGTAATCCGTGCCTGCAAAGCGAGAAACATATTTTATCTTTCATAACTAAAAACCTCGACTTTTATAAATCGAGGTTTTTACATTTCACAAACTCTACTCCTCACTCAAATAAGGATTCAAAATTTCCGCCAATTGATTGAGCCAATAATAATTGTCTTCAAAATTGGTTAGTCAAATTTGGAGGGTGTCGTGTTGTCGCATTACGGCGAGCGCTAAAATGCAATTTACTTGTCTTAAGATTTTAGTCCTATCTCCTTTTTTTTCAAAAATGAATAATGTCAAAAAGTTGCTCATTGCTTAATTTTAATTTAATATTACACGAGTTAACAAACATTTTTATGAAAACCTTTATCCCTTTACTATTTCTTCTAATACTCACATCTTGCAATAAAAATCATTCAGATGAAAAGTATGAAAAGAAAATAGTCGAAAATAAATATTCAATATTCATTCCAGAAAGTCTAGGAGCAACAGCTGAATTAAATAATATAGCTTCAATACAATTTCAAAATTTAAGTGAAGACTTTTATGTTATTGTTCTAGACGAAACAAAAGAAAGTTTTGCGAATGCTGTTAAAAATAATCCAACAAGTATTAGTCCTGATTTAGAAGGATATTATAATGTTATTGTTAGTCATTTTAAAAAAATAACCCAAAAAGATTTTAAAGTATACGCCATAGAAAAAAAGAAAATCAATTCTTCAAATGCAATTGTATTTTCAATGTCGGGAATGAGCGATAATTATCCTGCATTTTATAGATATGCAATTATTGAAGGTGATCAACGATACTACCAAATCATGTCTTGGACCAATATTCCGCAAGAAAAAAAATATACTGAAAGAATGAATAAAATCATTGAATCTTTTAGTGTTGAAGAAACTAATTCTTCTATAAATAAAAGTCTTCTTGCCAAAGACAAGACAAAAAAGGAAAAATTAGAATTAGAAAAAAACAACTCAACAGAGATTAGCTATGAAAAACCTGATGATGAAATTCAAGAAATTGGCAGCTTATTTAGACCAGAAATTATGCAACAGGAAAAAATTAAACTAAGTAATGGAAAAAGTAATTATCAATATACCTTAACTAATAGTGACTTATTAGATAAAGACCTAGAAAACATAAAAAATCATTCAAAAAAAATCACAATTAATTATTACAATTTATTAAAAAGAACAAACAACCCGTTTAGTTATAACAAAATTATTGTAAAAATAATTCATAGAAATAATAAAATTGATCGTTTTGAATATTCAGAAAAGGATATAAAAAATATTTCAATGTAAAAAAACCTCGACCTTAAAAAAATCGAGGTTTTACATTTTAAAAATCTTACTCCTCACACAAATAAGGATTCAAAATCTCCGCCAATTCATTAAGCCAATAATAATTGTCTTCAAAATTGTTTAGTCCGATTTGGAGGGTTTCGTGTTGTCGCATTACGGCTAAAGCTAAAATGCAGTTTACTTGTCTTAATACTTTAGCCATATCTTCGGGATCTATAATATGGTTAAAAAAATCAAGCAGCCTTGTTTCGGCTTCTTTGGAAAGTGTGTTTGTTTTCATAATTGTCGTAAAATTAGGAATATAAAAACCCTTGCATTTTAGTGTTCCTAATACTTACGACAGTATTTACGGTCGTTTCCGATACCGCACACATTATGCAAGGGCAAATCTTTTTTAATTTCAAAGTCGTAATATTTAGGAAACCCAAATATACGAAAACTGTTTAAAAAGAAAGATTTTTCTTTCAAATTATATATTATTACTATCAAATATAAGAAATCTATTTTCGACAAGTATTTATCGCATTTTTGTCATTTCGAGGAACGAGAAATCTCCACAAGAAACTCTGTAATCTAAATCGATAATCTTTGTCGAGCTGCTTGTGGAGATTTCTCGTTCCTCGAAATGACAAACTGGACGGAAAAGACAATCATTTTTCAGGCTGAGAGAAATCGGATTCCCGCATTCTAAATCGCCAATCTTAATAGAGCTACTTGCTAAGATTTCTCCTCACGTCGAAATGACAAACTGGAAGTAAAAAAGACCAAATACATTTCAGGTCGAGCAAAGTCGAAGCCCGCAATATTTATCAAGAAAAAAAATGCAAGACCAAAATTGATCCTGCATTTTTAATAATTTGATAAATCAAAAGAAAACAACTTTTTACGCTCTCTGACGCTCGTGTATTCCTTCTTTAATTTCTTCCACCATTTTTTTATTAAAAGCGGGTAAATCATTCGGGTTTCGGCTGGTTACTAATCCATTGTCTACGACAACTTCTGAGTCTTCCCATTGAGCTCCGGCATTTTTCAAATCGTTTTTAACAGAAAAGAACGATGTTACTTTTCGACCTTCTAAAACATCGGCATCTACCAGAATTTGAGGTCCATGACAAATAGCGGCAACTGGCTTTTTACTTTCAAAAAACGAACGTACAAAATTTACTGCAGCTTCTTCCCTTCTTAATAAATCAGGATTTATTACTCCTCCAGGCAGCACCAAAGCATCGTAATCTGCTTCATTTGCCTGATCTAATACGACGTCAACATCATATTCGTTGCTCCAATTTCCGTCTTTCCATGCTTTGATAGTTCCAGATTTTAAACTAATGATATCTGCATTCCACCCCTGCTCTTCCAGATAGGCTTTAGGCGATGCTAATTCTGATTCTTCAAAACCGTTTGTGGCTAATATGGCTATATTCTTTTTCATAATTTTAAATATTAAAACATTATTAATTCGATTTAAGTTAAAATTAGTTATTTCAGCCAGCCAGCGAAAACAGACGATGTTAAACCTTTCTTTAATAAAAGTTAATTAATTGAATTTCAATTTATTATTAAAAATTAAATTGAAATTATATAAGATTGAGATCAGTTCGTTTTATTATTTTATACGATGCAATCATACTTTTGTGCCTTTGTAATATTTGCAAAATTAAATTCGACTAAAATTGGAATTGCAGTTATAAAACTTTTTTTTTGTTCTTTATTATATGTAATAAAATATTCAATTTTGTCTTAATATTACATCAGCTAAAAACCAGAAAATAACTTATGAAAAAAATTATTGCTTTACTATTTCTTGTAGTTCTTTCTTCATGCGATCAGAATCATTCGAATGAAAAATTTGAAAAGAAAACAGTCGAAAATAAATATTCCTTATCTGTTCCCGAAAGCATGGGTGTAACAACAGAATTAAATGATGTTGCATCACTTCAGCTGCAAAACCAAATGGAAGATTTTTATGTAATTGTTATAGACGAATCCAGAAAAGATTTTTTGAGCATTGTCGAAAATAAAGTATTAAACACAACTCCGGATCTTGACGGATATTTTAATATCATTTCTGATCATTTTAAACAAGTAACCGAAAAAGATTTTAAAGTATATGATATTCAAAAAAAGAGAATAAACTCTGCAAAAGCTATTGTATTTTCAATGACAGGAAATATCGATAATAATACTGTTTTCTACAGATATGCAATTGTTGAAGGTAAAGAACGCTATTATCAAATCATGTCCTGGACCAGTGCTAGACAAGAAAAAGAATACACCGACAGAATGAACAAAATTATCGAGTCTTTTAATGTCGAAGAAACTGGATATACAAAAGGTAAAAGTCATTTGGCTAAAGATAGAACGAAAAAGTAATAGAAATCCCAAAGCAAATGATCAGAATTGAATTTGAAGAACCTAATGTAGAAATTTGCAATTGCTGTAATAATGAAATTATTAAGTTAACCCGATTTGTGTACAAAGACGAAGATGCATTTGCTATTTATTTTTTAAAATTCACTAAAGGACATGATGAAAAAGTTGTTACCGGAATAATTAGTATTGGTGATTGGGGAACAAATGATGAACCAAAAAATAGATTCGCTTTTCCTTTTAGACTTTGGACTGATGAAAATGATTATCAAGTTGGTTTAATTGACAAAGAAGAATCTCCTTGGAAACAAGAAATATTGGGTTCTATTTTAGACCGAAAAGAAGCATTAGAACATCCATGGATTGATGAAGTTTTTCATATCACAGATCATATTGTAGATGAAGATAAAACAGTAATTGACTATTTTTTTGATTGATTTTCTACCTCAAATCTTTCTTAATTACCAAATATTTCAAATCGGTATTTCCAGCATTTTTGATTCCGTGTTCTACGTTTGACGGACAGTAAAGACTGGTGTTTGGTCCGACAGCTATTGTTTTTCCGTCGAGATAGAATTCGGCGGTGCCTTCCAGAATATAGAAAAGTTCTTCTTCGATGTGTTTGTGAGGTGCGTGTGTTGATTTTCCGGGTTCGACAATACTCATTTTAAGGGTGTTTTCCAGAGTAAAATCTTTATCGGCAAACCAATATTGATATCCCACTTTTGTTTTCGTGGCTTTGTCTAACTCAAAATGATTGACACACTTTTCGATTGTGTATTTTGGTTGTGCGGTTTCTTTTTTGGTTTCCTGAGAATAGGTTTGCTGGAGAAATAAAACTGCAATTGTGGTTTTTATTATGGTTGTTGGTTTCATTTTTTTATTGTTATGTTACGAAAAAATCTCTTTTGTTTAAACTGGACTGAAGTCCAGCCCTACAATATAAATCATTCCTTCGGAATTTTATTCCGCCTTAAAAAAAGAGCCAAAGGCTCGATCTATTTTGTAGAGCTGGACTTCAGTCCAGTTTAATAATCGAATCATTCCGCCGTAATTCTCTAAAAAAAATCACATTGGCTCTTAAAAATCCTTCAGTAAAGGATATACTTTTTTAAACTTGCTGAATGCAGTTTCATATACACTTTTATTTTCAGTATTAGGAAAATAGGTTTGTCCCGTTTTGTTATCATTTGCAATCTCCTCGCCAATTGATTTTAATCCTATCAGAACAGCTCCCCAGGAAGATCCTTCGATAGTTTGCGAAGTTTCAACCTGCATCTGAAAAATATCAGCAACCATTTGGAGCCACAGTTCGCTTTTGCCAAATCCGCCGCTGGCCATAATTTTTGTTTCTTTTCTATGTTCGGCATCCGGAATTAAAATTTCTGTGATTTGGAACAATCCAAATAAAATTCCTTCTAAAGTGGCTCGTACCAAATGTGCTTGTGTGTGGGTAATCTGCATTCCTAAAAGTGTTCCCTGAGCCGAAGCATCCCAAATTGGCGCACGCTCTCCCAATAAATAAGGCACAAAAAGTAGTCCATGAGAACCTGCGGGAATTTTTGCGGCTTCTTCAATAAGAACTTCTAAAGGTTGATCCGTTTTTAGCAGACTTTCTTTTAGCCATTGTAAAATTATCGCACCATTACTAACAGCGCCTAAAACAAGATACTGATTATCTGTCAAATGATAACACTGTGTGCGCATTTGGTCGTCAAGATACGGTTTGTCAATAGGAAGCCGCACTGCTCCGCTTGTACCAATAGTTAAAGCAATACAATTTTTGTTCATGGCGCCTGTTCCAAGATTGGCCAGCGCACCGTCGCCACCACCAATTATATAAAGAAAATCATCAGAAATTCCTTTGCATTGGTGGGTGACCTCGCAAACTGTAGACAGTTGATGAGACTTTATGTTTAAGAAATCTAAAATTTCCTCATCCCAATCTAAAGTATGAATGTTTAACAATCCGGTTCCGGAAGCCATGGAAGTATCTGCATAATATTCATTGGTCAAATGATGCCATATATATTCTTTTATACTGATGAATTTATAAGTTTTGGAAAAAAGTTCAGAATCAAATTCTTTAAACCAGGCAATTTTTGCAAAGGGAGAAAAAGGATGAATTGGTATTCCGGTTTTTTGATAAAAGTGTTTCCCCTGATCTGAATTTTTAAGTTTTTCGGCAATTCCCGCAGCTCTGTTATCTGCCCATAAAATAGCATCTGTAAGTGGTTTTCCATTTTCATCAATAGCAATGACACTTTGCATTGCCGAACTAAAACTGATAAACTGAGGCTGAATTCCGTTTGTAATCTCGTTAATACATTCCTTTACGGCTTGCAAAATTTCGTATGGTTTTTGAACGCTCCATTCCGGCTTGGGATGATACATTTCGTACGACTTATCAATTTGTCGAAGCACATTTCCCTGTTTATCAAAACAAACGGCTTTTGTAGCTGTTGTTCCTATGTCAATGCCAATATACAATGCTTCCATGTTATTTATTTGATCCATAAATTTAAAAGTAATACACCAATTAATCCCATTACTCCTATAATTGTTTCTTAAGCATTTTTGAATTTGTCTCGTAAAAATATTACTTTCTAAATTGAAAAGTCGGCATTTAAAATTTTATATGTTAAATAAATTTATTAAAGCTGCTTAGGAAAATTATAAAAAAGATTATAGTGGAGAGCCGGACTAAACGTTCTTTTGAAAACGGAATTTCTGCTCCTAAAAAAATCTTAACTCAACTTTGCAGAATATCAGAAATAAAAACTACTTTTAAAAACGCTTCAAAAGCAACTTTTTAAACCTTTCTATAATGCTCCCACTTAAAATAAAATTACTCCTTACGTTTGTTATTACTTTAGCTTTTACAAATTTTATATCCGCCCAGACATCAAAAGAAAAAAGCCATTCCATAATAGCAAAAGAGGCAGTTCTCACAAAATTATCAGATCAATTCAGTTTTACAGAAGGACCTGCTTCGGATAAGAAAGGAAATATTTATTTTACAGATCAGCCTAATAATAGAATCATGAAATGGTCGGTTAAGGGCGAACTTTCTGTTTTTATGGAAAATGCAGGAAGAGCTAACGGTTTGTATTTTGATCACAAAGGCAATCTTTTGGCTTGCGCCGATGAAAAAAATGAGCTTTGGAAAATTGACAAGAATAAAAATTATACTGTAATACTAAACAACTTCGAAGGAAAAAGGCTGAATGGTCCCAATGATCTTTGGGTTGATCCAAAAGGCGGTATCTATTTTACAGATCCTTTTTACCAAAGAGATTACTGGACACATACCTCTAAAGAAATAGAGAAAGAATCTGTTTACTATTTATCTTCGGATAAATCCAAAATTATCAACGTTGCGAATGACCTTGTAAAACCTAATGGCATTATTGGAACTTCGGATGGGAAAACTTTATACGTAGCAGATATAGCAGCAAATAAAACGTACTCTTATACAATCGAAAGTAACGGTTCTTTAGGCAAAAAAACGCTCTTTACTGAATCAGGTTCTGACGGAATGACAATAGATGAGTTCGGGAATATTTACTTATGCGGAAAAGGAGTTACCATATTCAATCCACAAGGAGAAAAAATAGCTCATATTGATGTTCCTGAACCTTGGACAGCTAATGTTTGTTTTGGAGGAAAAAAATTTAAAACATTATTCATCACTGCCAGTAAAAGTGTTTATACGATAGAAATGAACGTTCGGGGAATGAAATAATTGATAAATAATCTTCTTATTGTTGTTGTTTATTTCTAATACTTGCCCGATTTGGATAGAAATTTCATTTATTTTTTTTTAGACTGGACTGAAGTCCAGCCCTACAATATTGGTAGAGCCACTGGCTCTTTTTTTTGATAATAACAAGAAAAATTCCGGAGGAATGTCCTATATTGTAGAACTGGACTTCAGTCCAGTTAAGCATAGAATTTTTTTATTTTGTTTTGCTGCATAAAAATTATGAAAATGACAAAATCTTATCAATCTTTCCGACAGCTATCGGAAAAACAGTATCCTTTTGCGGTCTCGTTAAAGAAACTAGACCACAAAAAATACAGTATCGACGGGACAAATGGTCTTGAAAAAACAAAAATGTTCTGCTCCTTAAAAAAATAATACTGATAAAATCTCAATAAAATAAAGGCTTCACAAGAAATTTTAAAAACTCTTATCGCACGATAAGAAAATATTATGATAAAAATATTTTGAAATTCGAAAATCCGCCATACATTTGCCTAACAGTGTTAAACAATTTAATACTCGAATATAATGGCTAGCAAAGATCGAATTTTAAGACAAAAAGAAGAGACAAGAAATAATATTCTTGGCGCTGCTTATGATATCGTAAAAGATGAAGGCTGGAATGGTTTGAGTATGCGTAAAATTGCCGACAGAATCGAATATACTGCTCCTATTATTTATGAATATTTCTCAAATAAAGAAGCAATTTTACAAGAGCTGACTGGTAAAGGTTTTATTAAACTAACTAAAGAGTTACAAACTGCAATAGATAAGTTTGAAAAACCCGAAGATCAATTAGAAGCCATGTGGATGACTTACTGGGACTTTGCTTTTACTAATACTGAAATGTATCAACTCATGTTTGGTGTTCAAATGACATGCTGTGCACAGCGATGTTCGGCTCAGGAGGGACCTTACAAACTATTTACTCAGGTTATTGCTGAAGTTATGAAAGACAGCAACCCGAGTGAAGATATCATAAAACAAAAATATTTTACTTTCTTTTCTGTAATTCATGGCTTAATTGCCATCAACATCATTAACAAAAGTGATATTTTAGAAACAATAAATGCACAGATTTTGAAAGATGCCATTGGTGGTATCATCAAATCTATACAATAAAAAATTTTCAATTTTACTTAACAGTGTAAAATAATTTAAACGGGATAATGTAAAATCCTTTTTTTTATAACGATAACTTAACACTGTTAGAAAATTTAATAAAGATAATTAAAACTCTTTTTTTAGATTTTTACTTAACAACGTTAGATAATTTAATACTGATTAAAGTAGAATTAAAAAGACTCACTGTATGGAAATTTGCGCTCATTTACTTAACAATGTTAGATAATTTAATTTTATTAAATATGAATCCCGAGAATGCCAGAATACCAAAGAATTTAATCCGAGAAAATGTTCAACCAATTAAAACCACTATGAAAATGAAAAATGTAATTATAACCAGTTTTATTCTGGCCTTAGTTTTAAGCAGCTGTGCCGATAAAAATCAGGCACCTACTGCTCCACCTCCACCGGTTTTACCAGTGTTGGCTATTACAAGTGCAAACACTACAACTGACTCTGAATATCCTGCTTCTATACAAGGAACTGTTGATGTTGAAATTCGTCCGCAAGTGAGCGGAAACCTTGACAGAATTTTTGTTGACGAAGGAGCTTATGTAAGCAAAGGACAAACATTATTTAAAATCAATGAGCGTCCATTTCGTGAGCAGTTAAACAATGCTTTGGCAAGTCTTCATGCTGCAGAAGCAGCTTTAATCAATGCCAATTTAGAAGTTGACAAATTGACTCCGCTGGTACAGAACAAAGTAGTTTCTGATTATCAGTTAAAAACAGCTAAAGCTTCTCAAAAAATCGCTGCTGCCAATATCGAACAGGCAAAAGCAATGGTAGGTTCTGCTAAAATCAATTTAGGTTATACAAACGTAACGGCTCCAGTTAGCGGGTACATTGGAAGATTACCTAAAAAACAAGGAAGTTTAGTTTCTGCTTCTGATGTTGAGCCACTTACAACTTTATCAGACGTTCACGAAGTATTTGCTTATTTCTCTTTGGGTGAAACTGATTTCATCAACTTTAAAGAGCAGTATAAAGGAAGCTCACTTGGCGATAAAATCAAAAAATTACCTCCGGTTACTTTGATTTTAGCAGACAATAATGCGTATCCTCAAACTGGAAAAATCGATATGGTTGACGGTCAGTTTGATAAAACAACCGGAGCAATCACGATTAGAGCAACTTTCCCAAATGCAAACGGAACACTTCGTTCTGGAAACACAGGAAAAATCCGTTTAGGATTACAGCACGACGATGCAATTTTAGTTCCACAGTCGGCTACAGTAGAAATGCAGGACAAAGTATTTGTTTTCACTGTAGGGAAAGACAACAAAGTAACTAAAATGCCTATAACAGTTGTAGGTAAAAGCGGAACTAATTATTTAATTAAAGAAGGTGTAAAAACCGGTGACCAAATCGTGTTGAGCGGTATCGACAAACTTCAGGACGGACAAGCGATTCAGCCTGAGAAATCAACTAAAGTTGCCGAAGTAACTAACAAAAAATAATTCTAAAACACAATGTTCAAAATATTTATACAAAGACCTGTACTGGCAACCGTAATTTCCATTTTATTGGTTATTCTGGGAGTATTGGGTTTAACTAAACTGCCTTTACAACAGTTTCCTGATATTGCGCCTCCATCGGTTTTGGTAACAGCGGTATATCCGGGAGCCAACGCAGAAACGGTTTTACGTTCTGTAGCACCTTCTCTCGAAGAATCTATAAATGGTGTAGAAAACATGACGTATATGAGTTCTACTGCCAGCAACGACGGTACTTTGGCAATTACTGTTTTCTTTAAACTTGGAACAGATGCCGATCAGGCTGCGGTAAACGTACAAAATCGTGTTGCTCAGGCAACAAGCCAATTGCCAGCCGAGGTTGTTCAGCAAGGTATTATCACCGCAAAACAACAAAACAGTTTTATCATGGCAATTGGTATGTATACCGATGATGAAGCTAAATACGATCAGACTTTTGTTGCCAACTATGCTCAGATTAATATTATTCCGGAGTTAAAACGTATTCCGGGTGTAGGTTCTGCCAGTATTTTTGGGGGTGTAAAAGATTACTCAATGCGTGTTTGGTTGAATCCTACACAAATGTCAACTTATAAAGTGACTCCAAATGAAGTTATGGCTGCCATTCAGGACAAAAGTCTGGAAGCGGCTCCGGGAAAATTTGGAGAACGAAGCAAAGAAGTTTTTGAATACGTTATTAAATATAAAGGGAAATTAACTAAACCTGAGGATTATGAAAATATTGCTATACGTTCTAATGCAGATGGTTCAGTACTTCGCTTAAAAGATGTTGCGAGAGTTGAACTTGGAGCATATTCTTATAACAGTTTAACTCGTTTAAATGGTAAAAAAGGAATCGTAATTGGGGTTATCCAGTTAGCTGGATCAAACTCAAATGATATTCAGATTGCCATTAACAAAATGATGGAAAAAGCTTCTAAAGATTTTCCAACAGGCATCAAACACAACATTTTCTATAGTACAAAAGTATCTTTAGACCAATCAATCGAACAGGTTGAGCATACATTACTAGAAGCTTTTATACTTGTATTTATTGTGGTATTTATCTTCTTGCAAGATTTTAGATCAACATTAATCCCGGCTATTGCTGTACCTGTAGCAATTTTAGGAACGTTCTTCTTCATGCAGTTATTCGGATTTTCGATCAACTTATTAACGCTTTTCGCATTAATTCTGGCGATTGGTATTGTGGTCGATGATGCCATTGTGGTAGTCGAAGCGGTGCATGCGAAAATGGAGCATAAACGTTTGTCTCCAAAAATCGCAACCCATGAAGCAATGCACGAAATAACGGGTGCTATTATCTCGATTACGCTGGTAATGGCTGCTGTATTCCTGCCGGTTGGTTTTATGGAAGGCTCAACAGGAGTTTTCTACCGTCAGTTTGCCTTTACTATGGCAATTGCAATTGTAATTTCGGCTGTAAATGCCTTAACATTGAGTCCGGCGCTTGCTGCATTATTCTTAAAAGATAATCACGGAGCACACGATCACGATGCGCCTTATGAGAAAAAAGGATTTAAAGAAAAATTCTTCAGTGCTTTCAACAGCAGTTTTGAATCTTTGACTAATCGTTACGTAGGCGGAATTAAATTCTTAATCAGAAGAAAATGGTTAAGCATGGGCGGACTTGCTTTAATTGTTGTTGCTACGATTGTAATGGTAAAAACAACTCCTGCAGGGTTTATTCCAACAGAAGATCAGGGATTTATTGCAATTGCGGTAAATACACCATCTGGAACATCTTTAGACGGAACTCAAAAAGTGATGACTGAAGCTGAAAATACTTTAAAAGCATTAGACGCTTCACGATTTGTAACCGCAATTTCTGGTTTCAACTTATTGACAAATTCTACAAGCCCGTCTTCGGCAGTTGTATTCGTATTGCTTAAACCAAACGAAGAACGCGGCGAAGTAAAAAACATTGACGAAATCATGAATCAGGTTCGTGGTAAACTGGGCGCTATTTCTGGCGGAAGTTTCTTCGTATTCAGTTTCCCAACTGTACCCGGATTTAGTAACGTTGAGGCTTTAGATTTGGTTCTTCAGGATAAAACTGGAGGAAAACTGGATAAATTCAGTGGTATTTCTCAGGAATTTATCGGAGCATTAATGAAACGTCCTGAAATTGCTGTTGCCTTTACATCTTTTAAAGCTGATTATCCTCAATTACAATTGGAAATCAACGATGAAAAAGCAAATCAGTTAGGTGTAAATGTAAAAGACATTTTACAAACCATGCAGGCATATTTTGGTAGTGCTCAGGCATCTGATTTCAACAGATTTGGTAAATATTACCGTGTGGTTGTTCAGGCCGATATTCAGGACAGAGCTGATCCAACAGCAATTGACAGAGTTTTTGTAAAAAACAAAACAGGCGAAATGGTACCAATAAATACTTTAGTAAAACTAACCCGTATTTATGGTTCTGAAACCGCATCACGATACAATTTATTCAATTCAATTTCTATTAATGCCATTCCGAAACCTGGGTTTAGTTCCGGAGATGCTATTAAAGCAATTGAAGAAGTAGCAGCACAACAATTGCCTGCAGGTTACGGGTTTGAATTCTCGGGTCAGACTCGTGAGGAGATTTCGTCAGGAGGGCAATCGGCAACAATATTCTTACTGTGTTTGATATTCGTTTATTTCTTACTTGCTGCACAGTACGAAAGTTACATTTTGCCATTGGCCGTAATCTTGTCAATCCCTGCAGGTATTTTTGGAGTATTCGCTGCTATTGGATTAACTGGAATCGAAAACAACATTTACGTACAAGTTGCGCTTGTCATGCTGATCGGGCTTCTCGCTAAAAATGCCATCCTGATTGTGGAATTTGCGGCACAGCGAAGAAGATCAGGACAAGGATTAATTGCAGCTTCTATCACCGCAGCAAAATTACGTCTGCGACCAATTATCATGACGTCTCTTGCTTTTGTGGTTGGTTTAATACCAATGATGAGTGCCAAAGGTCCATCAGCACAAGGTAACCATTCCATCAGTATTGGGGCAGCCGGAGGTATGCTTTCAGGAGTAATTCTAGGTTTGTTTATCATTCCTGTTTTATTCATCATCTTCCAGCATTTACAAGAAAAGGTTTCTGGAAAACCAGTTGCCGTAATTCATAACGAAGAAAACTAATAAATGGAAAACTATATCACAACCATACTTGTCGCCATCATATTTGGCATCGGATATATATCGTACAGAATCTCAAGAGATCTTGAAACTAGAAAAGATACTTGTACAGAAATTTAATCTGCTAGTGAGATTTAAAAAAATATATTTTAACACATAGAGACATAGAATTGTATGTCTAAAAGAGAGATTAGAAGAAACTAGTTTCAACACATAGCAAAACTATGTGCATTTAAAACAAGTGAAACGCCTTTCTAGAGCCTCAAAAAACTATGTCTCTATGTGTTTAAAAGAATAAACCCAACGGGTAGAAATTTAATAAAAAGACTAATGAAAAATCATATAACCAAAATCGTGACCTTCGCCATTCTGATCACGACCTTAATATCCTGTAAAGTTTCGAAGGATATTGAAACTCCAAAAGATGCATTTCCTGAAAATTTCAGGAATGCATCAACTTCGAGTGATACATCAAGTATTGCTGATGTGGAGTGGAAAAACTTCTTTACAGAAAAAGATATTATCAAGTTAATCGACAGCGCCGTTGCAAGAAACAACGATTTGCAGATTGCCGAAAAAAACATCGAAATTGCACAATATCGTTTTACACAATCTAAATGGGGTAATGTCCCTCAGGTTAATTTGTTTGTAAACGCAAGCACAAGCAATCCGTCTGACAATAGTTTTACAGGATTGAACTTAAATCAGGCCATTGGCGCCAAACATATTGATGATTATTCTGCAGGAGCTTCACTTTCGTGGGAAGCTGATATTTGGGGGAAAATTAGAAACCAAAAGAAAGGAGCTTACGCAGGATATCTTCAGTCTGAAGAAGTTAAAAAAGCATTACAGACGAATATTGTTGCTAATGTTTCCAGAGGATATTACAATCTTTTAATGCTTGATGCGCAATTGGATATTGCCAGACAAAATCTAAAATTAAATGATAGTACTACCAATATTATCAAATTAAAATACGATGCGGGTCAGGTTACAACTTTAGCGATTCAGCAGTCTGAAGCACAAAAATTAAACTCAGCGCAGTTAATTCCTTTATTGGAGCAAAACATTGCGATCCAGGAAAATGCGTTAAGCGTTTTAACCGGTTCTTTTCCAAATGCAAAAGAAAGATCAGTTAAGTTAAGTGCTATTGAAGTAAAACACAATACAGCAATAGGAGTTCCTTCTTCATTAGTAAGCAGAAGACCTGATGTAAAAAGTGCCGAATTGGCTCTTAAAGCTGCCAACGCAAATGTCGGTATCACGAAAGCGGATTTATACCCAGCTCTCAGAATTACGGCTCAAGGCGGCGTAAACTCTTTTGAAACCAGCAACTGGTTCAACATTCCGGCTTCTTTATTCGGAACTGTTGCCGGTGGTTTAACCCAGCCCATTTTCAACAACAAAAGATTGAGAACGCAGTATAATATCGCTGTCGCAGAAAGAGAAAAAGCGGTTTTAGCTTTTAGACAATCTGTTTTGGTTGCCGTTAGCGAAGTTTCGGATGCTTTGGTTAAAGTAGAGAAATTGCAGCAACAGGAAACTTTCCTTAAAGAAAAAGTAAAAACATTACAGCAGGCAATTAAAAATGCCAACCTTTTATTCAAAAACGGTATGGCAGAATATCTTGAAGTTTTAACCGCGCAGGCAAATTTATTGCAAAGCGAACTGGAACTTGCTGATATTAAAAGACAACAGCTTACAGCCAATACAGAATTGTACCGTGCTCTGGGCGGTGGCTGGAAATAATATACCCAATTACCCGTTAATTATTTATTTTTTGAGAGGAAAAGCGCTGTGAGACTTCGGTTTCATGGCGTTTTTTTATTTGAAATTAACCGCAAAGAACGCAAGGTTTTACGCGAAGAACGCAAAGTTTTTTTGAATTTCCCGCAAAGACGCGAAGTCGCAAAGATTTGTTTTTCACGCAGATTTATTTTTTAAAGTGCGCCTCTGCAACTTTGCGAGAGCCATTATTCAGTTTGCATCAAACAAAAAACTTATCTAATTTTAGTCTTTCGCAAAAGCAAAAACAAAATGACATCTGACCAACAGAAATACCTCAATCAATTAAAACAAACCATTGAAAATTACTATCCTATTTCTGAAGAATCATGGAAATTGATTGAAAACATAACAGAATTTCAAACTCTTAAAAAAGGAGAAACAGTATTAGAAAGCGGAGAAATCGCCAAAAACCTTCATTTTATTGCAAAAGGAATTCTGAGAGCTTTTATAACCGATCAGCACGGAAATTTCTACAATAAAAATCTCTTTATGGAAAATTATTTTGCCGATTCTAAAGTTTCCTTAATGCTGCAACTGCCTTCTAATTTTACGATAGAAGCACTTGAAGACTCTGTTATCATCAATCTGAATTATAAAGAATATATTTCACTGATTAATGAAAATGACGATCTCAAAAACTTTTATATTGCTCATTTAGAAAAAAACTGGATTATTGATAAAGAAGAAAGAGAAGTTGCTTTGGTAATGCAAAATGCTACAGAACGATATGGAAAACTATTGGAAAAACATCCAAGTATTGCAGATCGGGTTCCGTTACTGCATATTGCATCGCATTTAGGCATTACGCCAACGCAGTTAAGCCGAATCAGAAAAAGTCTGGAAAAAGATTTGTAAATCAACATATGTAAAGGCTTTCCTGAAAAACTCAGTTTATCTTTGTTTTATAATTCAAACTCGTTATTTACAATGAACAATATAAATCTTATCAAAGACAATATTGATAATCTCACAACTCTTTGGAAAACCGTTGCAGCTCCTCTCCTTTCGTATCATACTGCCGGTTTTTTAGAATTTTCTCAAATTAAAAACTCGGGCTGGCCAAACCGCTTATGGTTTAGAGAAGATATTACCGAAAAAGATTTTATTCAGATTATGGAAATCATGGAGAAAAATCCGGGTTTAGTAATTCCCTATTGGGATATTTTTGGAAGTGATTCTAAAGATCTTTTTGAAAAAAACGGCTTTAAAATCAGAATTGAATTGATGGCCATGGCTTTAAAACTGGGCGAAAAATTTCCACTTCAAAACAATCTCACATTTAAAAGAGTTTTAAATGAAGAAGATGCCAAAACCTGGTCAGATATTTATCCGTTGTCTTTTAGTTATGTAATCAGCAAAGAAACTCTGGTTCATAATTATGAAAATGCCAAGTTTTATTTAGTTCATTTTGAAGAAAAAGCAATTGGAACATTAACTCTTTTTCAAACCGGAAATATTATGGGAATACACGGCGTTGGCGTTATTTCCGAAATGCGTAAAAAAGGTTTTGCAGAAGAAATTATGAAATTTGCCATAAACGAAGCCATTGATGCCAATTGTAATTATGCACAATTACAAGCTTCAGCTTTAGGAAAAGGTATTTACACCAGATTAGGTTTTGAGGATTTGTTTTTGATTACGAATTATCAACTGATGTAAATTTGAAATTTTAAAATTTAGATTCTAATTTGTCATTGCGAGGAACGAAACAACCGCACTAATTATATGCACTATTTAATTTAGCTTATGAGATTGCTTCGTTCCTCGCAATGACATGCTTTGTGTTAAATCTAAAATCTACACTCTAAAATCAAAAATCAAAAATCTTGTCCAAAATGCCCCTAAAATAGTCGCAAATAAGTATTTCATGAGAAAATAAGAATAGTACATTTGTAATACATTAACTAATAACTATTTAAAAATAAACCACATGAAAAAAGCAAAGATTATTTTTTGGATTACAACCACTATTATTTTTCTATTTGAAGGCGTTATGCCAGCATTGACTTCGCAGACAGAATTAGCAAAAGAAGGAATCAGACATTTGGGCTACCCTGAATATTTTGGAAATGCACTGGTTGTGTTCAAAATTCTGGGGGTTTTGATTTTAGTAATTCCATCTGTTCCTAAAAATGTAAAAGAATGGGCTTATGCCGGATTTGGTTTCGATTTTATATTTGCTTCAATCAGCCATTTTGCAGTTGATGGTATTAATTTTCAGTCTTTCTTCCCATTAATCTTTTTAGTTATTTTGGCTATTTCTTATATCTATTATCATAAAATAGAGCGACTTAAAAATATCGCCCTGTAAACTTATAAAATCCGGAAACGATGATAGAAGTTTTCAAAACAAATGTTCAGGAAGTCGAACAATCGATTATGATTGTGGGGAAACTTCTTGAACATTTTCCAAACAGCGCTATCAATTTTGATCTCGAGGACTGCGATAAAATTTTACGTGTTCATGGTTCGGCAATTTCAAATCATAAAATAATCGAAGTCCTTAATTCGCATGGTTTTCATTGCGAAGTACTTCCCTAAAATCACAATTTATTGATTTACATAATATTGCAATAAAAATCGTATTTTTGAGATACTAACATCTAAAACACAAAAAAATGAATTTACCAGCAGAACACCAAACCATAATGCCTTATTTGATTCTTAACGGGGCATCGCAATTTATTGATTTTACAAAAAAAGTTTTCGGGGCTTCGGAAACAAATTCGAAAGCACTTCGCGAAGACGGAACCATAATGCATGCCGAAATTACCTTAAATGGAAGCACTATTATGGTAACCGACGAAACTAAAGACTGGTCTAAACAAACAGCTAACTTATTTGTATATGTTCTTAATGCCGATAAAACGTATATAAAAGCATTAGAAAACGGTGCCGTTTCGTTAATGGGATTAAGCGATCAGGATTACGGAAGAACCTGCGGTGTTACAGATCCGTTTGGCAATGTCTGGTGGATTACCTCTGTAAATTAAATCTAAAAAATCAATAATATGAATACAGATGTTCAAAAAAATATTGTTGAAACATTCAAAAAATTAAATGAGATATTCTCTAAATTTTCTGAAAACGAAATAAATCAAATTCCTTTTCAGGGAAGCTGGACACCTGGCCAAGTTGTACAGCACATTATTTTGGCATGTTCAGGTTATCCTAAATTATTTGGAGGAAAAACAGAAAAAACAACCAGAAAACCAGACGAAAAAATAAAAGATATAGAAGGACTGTTTTTAAACTTTAGCATAAAAATGGATTCACCGGTTTTTCTTATACCTGAAAAAAAAGAATACAGTAAAAATGAACTTAGTCTGGAATTACTAAGAATAGAATCTGAATTACTGGATTGTGCCGAAAAATATGATTTGACACTAACCTGTCTGGACTTTCAGGTACCGGGTTTTGATAAATTTACAATGTATGAATGGATTGATTTTGCACTCGTACATACACAAAGACATACACACCAATTGAATACTATTTTTCAGTACCTAACTAAACTCTAATTGAATGAGATCAAAATCTAATACTATTTTAATTTCTGGTTTATTGGCAGGCACTTTGGATATTCTGGCCGCAATTTTAATTTATTCTGTTATCTTACATAAAACAACAGCCGAAAAAATTCTGCTGTCGATTGCCAGCGGCGTTTTTAAACAACACGCTTACACCAGCGGCGCACAAATGATGGTTTATGGTTTGCTCCTACACTATTTTATTGCTCTGGCTTTTGCTTATTTTTATTATAAAATATATCCTCATGTACCGCTTTTGCGAAAAAATATATTTTTGTCGGGATCTGTATATGGAATTTTCGTTTGGATTGTAATGAACCTGATTGTTCTGCCTGCAGTATTTCCAAAACTTCCATCAAAAGAATTCGATCTCCCATTATTGATTTCAGTTTTAATCCTGATATTTTGTATCGGCATACCAATTGCTTTTATAACTAAGAAGGGTTATGAGTTGTGAATTGTGAGTTGTTTGATTATAACCGTAATTTTAACGCTGAGTTTTTTTACAGGCTGCGTTTTTAATGTTAAAGTTCGAAAAGCTTGATCGACATTGACATAGCTTGCAAACTTCGTGGTTTGATAAAACCCTAACTTATTGAAAATCTTAGCGTGCTTTGCGTTAATACTATGATTAAAACATGAAACGTTAAACCTGAAACAAAAAAGCGAAATCAACACAGTAGCTGATTTCGCTTTTTTATTTAATAAACTAAAATTCTAAACTCTTGTTCTTCCGCTTATTAATGAAATAATAAACAATACTAAGAATATAAAGAATAAAATTTTTGCTATACTGGCGGCTCCGGCGGCAATTCCCCCAAAACCAAAAATTCCGGCTACTATAGCTAGAATTATAAATGTAACTGTCCAACGTAACATAATATTTAATTTTAAATTATAAATATGACTTTTCTGCAAGTCTGATTTGTTTGTATATCAAAGTTCTATTTTACTTACAAAAACCATTAACTCAAAAGGTTGCAATTTTTATCGCAATCAATTAAAAATCATAATTTTATCGATCGCTTTTAGAATTTCAATTTCAACCTTATACAATTCCCACCTAAATGCTTTTGAGTTAATTTTTTGATCGATTGAGTTAATCCTCGCTTTGTTCCCAAGGTAATTTTAACCTATAGAAATTTAGATATGGAAGCAGTAACTACTCAAAACACTTTAGCAACAAAACTTGGTGTCATTTTAGAGAAAACAGATAGGCCCTTTGAAGAAATGGGTGTATTGAATCCTGCCATATATCAAGATGGAAATAATGTTCATATGTTTTACAGAGCTGCAAAAAGAGGAAACTTCTCGACAATTGGATATTGCCGTTTTGAAGGTCCGACAACTTTAGCAGAACGTCATACAGAACCATTTTTTGTACCTGAATATATTTATGAAATTCACGGTGTAGAAGATCCGCGAATTACAAAAATCGACGACAAGTTTTATCTGACTTATGTAACATATGATGGTATTAATGCCTGCGGAGCTGTTGCAGTATCCAAAGATTTGGTTTCTTTTAAAAAGAAAGGGATTATTACTCCAAAATTTATTTTACATGAATTTAAAAACCTAATTCGCAATCATTTGCAAAATCCAGGTATTGCAAGAATATTGGCTTTTAATACCGCTAGAAATTATCCTTTAAGCGAAACCATAAAAGAAAATTTATTGGTTTGGGATAAAAACGTAGTTCTTTTTCCGAAAAAAATAAACGGAAAATTTGTGGCATTACACCGATTGTTTCCTTCAATTCAGATAGTTTCATTTGAAAAGAAAAAAGATCTGACTGTAGATTTTTGGAAAAGTTATTTGAAAAATCTGCCCGAACACATTATGATGGAACCCAAATATGATCACGAAACAAGTCATATTGGTCCGGGCGCTCCGCCAATTGAAACTAAAGATGGATGGCTCTTAATTTATCACGCTGCCGAAAAACGCGAAAAAGGTCTTGTTTATCATGCCTGTGCCGCATTATTAGATCGAAATGATCCGAGCAGAGTAATAGGCAGATTACCAAGTCCAATTATTACGCCATCTGAATATTATGAAAGACATGGTTATGTAAATTATGTTGTTTTCCCAACAGGAACAGCCATTTTTGATGACCAATTATATATTTATTACGGTGCCGCCGATGACAAGATTGCGGTGGCTACTTTGAACCTTAACGACTTATTAACCGAGCTAAAACAGAATCCCAATGAAGACGATATCGAATAAATCAAAAATAGTTTTTCTTTCTACATTTCCTCCAACTCAATGTGGAATCGCAACTTATACTCAAGATACAATTAAAGGAATTACCGATGTTTTTGGTAAATCGATAACTTGTGAAATTTGCGAACTGGTCGATAAGCCAAAAACGAACCCTACACAAGCCTATACTTTAAACACAAAAGAAAAAGCTGAATATGCTAAAGTTGCGCAGCAAATTAATGAAGATGAAAATGTAAAGTTAATTCACATTCAGCATGAATTTGGTTTATTTGGCGGTAACTACGGCGATCATTTACTTGATTTTTTAAATGCAGTTAAAAAACCGGTAACTTATACTTTTCACAGTGTTATTCCAAACCCGAATAACGAATTAAAAACATTTGTAAAATTACTTTTAAGCTACAGTAACTCTGTTTTTGTAATGACAAATCAGTCAAAAGAAATTTTGATTAAGGATTATGATGTTGATGCTGATATCATTACAACCGTACCACACGGAACGCATATAGTAATTTATGAAACTCCGGAACAGGCAAAAGAAAAATTCGGTATACAAAATAAAATCGTTCTTTCTACTTTCGGACTTTTGGGAGAGGGAAAAAATATCGAAACCGGTTTACAGGCTTTGGCCAAAATTGTCGAAAAAGAACCGGATGTATTGTATTTAATTATTGGAAAAACGCATCCAAATTTGATTAAAGATGGCGTCGACGCTTATCGTGATAAACTGGAAGCACTTGTTGATGAATTAAATTTACGCAACAATGTTCGTTTCATTAACCAATATTTAGATACCGAAGAACTGTTAGAATATTTAAAAGCAACTGATATTTACTTATTTACATCAAAAGATCCAAACCAGGCCGTTAGCGGTACTTTTGCCTATGCCATGAGCTGTGCATGTCCGATGGTGGCATCAAAAATCCCGCATACAAGAGAAGTTCTAACTTCAGACTGTGGTATTCTCGTTGATATAGGAAACGTAGATCAATTTGCAGAAGAAACATTAAAATTAATCGCAGATGAGAATCTAAGACATGAAATGGGAATTAATGCATTTACTAAAATGAGAGCTTCGTCTTGGGAAAATGCAGGATTAACACACATGAATACGTATAAAAAACTAATTGAAAATCCATCAGATATTAAATACAGTTATCCGGATATTCAATTAAGACATATCAAAAGATTAACTACTGATCTGGGAATTATTCAGTTTAGCAAAATTTCGATTCCGGATCTTGAATCAGGTTATACTCTAGATGATAATGCACGTGCGCTGATTGCATTTTGTATGCACTATAAACTAACAAGAGACAAAGATGATCTTCCTTATATTTTAATTTACCTGGATTTCATCGAAAGATGCCAGAGACCAAAAGGAGATTTTATCAATTATGTTGATAAAGAAAATCGTGAGCATGTTGAACAAAATGCCGAAGTTAATCTGGAAGATTCTAACGCAAGAGCAATCTGGGCGCTTGGAACTGTAGTTTCTAATGCTGATATTCTTCCGGAAAACATCTCAAAAAAAGCAACAAAATGCTTACTGGATTCTTTAAAATGGGCAGAAAATATTCAATCACCAAGAGCAATTGGCTTTGCTACAAAAGGGTTATTTTTATATCACAATGCCATACCTAATTTATATGTTGCCGCAATTATCAATAAATTAAATGCAAAACTATTAGCAAATTACGAAGATACAGCTACAGAAGACTGGCAGTGGTTTGAAAATTATTTAACATATGGAAACGGAATTCTGCCGGAATCAATGTTGTACGCTTATTTAATTACAAACAAAGCCGTTTACAAAAAAGTTGCTTTAGATTCGTTAGATTTCCTAATGTCTAAAACATTCATTGACGGAAATTTCAAAGCTATTTCAAACCAAAGCTGGTATCACAAAGGTTCAGAGCCGCAACAATATGGAGAGCAGCCGATTGATGTTACATACACAATTCAGACTTTAAATGCATTTTACAATGCTTTTAAAACTCCAGAATATAAACACAAAATGAAAACTGCATTTAACTGGTTTTTAGGTAAAAATCATTTAAATCAAATTATGTACAATCCGGTAAGCGGAGGTGGTTATGATGGTCTTGAAAAAGATAATGTAAACTTAAATCAAGGCGCAGAATCTACTGTGTGCTACTTAACGGCAAGATTATTAATGGAAAAATTTGCACTTTCAGAGTCAAAAGTTATTCCCTTAATAAAATCCAGAACCGGAGTAGCAATCAACTTATAAATAAAATCCAATCAAAGAAATTCCAAATCCGAATTTGAATTTGGAATTTCAAATTTAGGCATTCAAAATTTGGAATTTATAAAAGCAATAGACTGACCAAAATTCTATTAAACCCGGAAAATCCCTTTCTTAATGAGAGGGATTTTTTGTTTTACAGCCATAATTTTTCTTAAAATAAAAATAAATAAATTTGCCTATCTACTAATAGGTAGTATATTTGTATTAAAAATATACAACTATGACAACACGCGAAGTAATTGTAGACAAAGCAGATCAATATATTAGAAACAAAGGGTATAATGCTTTTAGTTTTAAAGATATTTCAAATGATATAGGCATAAAAACAGCATCTATACATTATCACTTTCCAACCAAATCAGATCTTGGCGTAGCAACAATCAAAGAACATATCGCCCGTTGTGAGGCTCTGAAAGAAAGAGTTGCAAATGAATCTCCATTAGTAAAACTTGAGGCTTTTATAGACGTACAGGCACAGATAAAAAGAGAAAATAAAGTTTGTATCGTAGGCTCATTAGCTACAGATTTAAATACTCTTGATGAATCTATAAAAGCTGAACTTCAAAAATTTGCTCAAATTGTAATTAACTGGATTACGGAGATTTTAACCGAAGGAAAGGAACTCAAATTATTTGATTTTGAAATGCAGCCAAGAACAAAAGCCATAATGATTATAACCAATATGGTGGCCATTGTACAGCTTTCAAGACTTACCAGCGATGATGATTTTGATTTGGTAAGAGAAACGATATTAACAGAATTAAGACCTAAAAAATAATGAAAAGAGTAGTAATAACAGGATTAGGAGCAGTAACTCCTATTGGGAATAATGTTCAGGAATACTGGAATTCTTTGATTAACGGAATTAGCGGTGCGGCTGCCATAACAAGATTTGACACGACACAATTTAAAACCAAATTTGCCTGCGAAGTTAAAAATTTTGATGCTTCGCCTATTTTTGAGAAAAATGAAATTAGAAAATATGATCTTTTTACACAATACGCTTTATATGCGGCTCATGAAGCTGTCAAAAATGCCAATATTGATTTTGATTCTTTAAATAAAAACCGAATTGGCGTTATCTGGGGCTGCGGTGACGGAGGTATTTCTACATTTGAAGAACAAATTGGAGAATATATAAAAGGAAACGGAGCACCAAGATTTAGTCCGTTTTTTATTCCGAAAAGAATTGTCAATATTGCTTCGGGCGCTATTTCTATCAAATACGGACTTCGTGGTATTAATTACACAACTGCTGCGGCTTGTTCAGCCAGTAATACGGCCATTATCGATGCGTTTAATTATATTCGCTGGGGAAAAGCCGACATGATTATCAGCGGAGGTTCTGAAGCTTCTGTTTCAGAATCATCAATTGGCGGTTTTAATGCCTCAAAAGCATTGTCTACATTAAATGATGATTATACAAAAGCTTCTCGTCCTTTTGATGTTACCCGAGATGGATTTGTTTTGGGTGAAGGCGCCGGCGTTGTAATATTAGAAAGCTATGAACATGCCAAAAAAAGAAATGCTGTAATTCTAGCCGAAATTGTAGGCGGAGGTTTAGCAGCAGATGCTTATCATTTAACAGGAACACATCCAGAAGGTGAAGGAGCTGTTATAGGAATGGAACTTGCTCTTGAAGAAGCCGGAATTTCTCCAAACGAAATTGATTATATTAATGCACATGCTACTTCTACTCCAACCGGAGATATGAGTGAACTGAAAGCTGTAGAAAAAGTTTTCGGAATAAATCCGAATGCCAATATCAGCGCCACAAAATCAATGACAGGACATTTACTTGGCGGTGCCGGAGCAATTGAAGCCATTGCGTGTATAAAAGCCGTTCAGGAAAATATAGTTCCGCCCACGATAAATACACAAAATGTAGAACCAGAATTTGCAGACAAATTTAACCTCACACTCGGAAAAGCACAATCAAGAGAAGTTAATTATGCCATGAGTAATACATTTGGTTTTGGCGGGCATGTGGCAAGCTCTATATTTAAAAAATTTACAGAATAACGATTATAACATATTTAATTTTTAAAAAAGCTGTCTCACAAGTTGGAGCAGCTTTTTTTATTTTAAAAATTCTCACAACGCAGTATTAGTGCAAATATTGTGATTTAATGAAAATTATATAAGGGTCAAAAAAAGTTTTGTAAAGTATTTTAACAAGTACAGTAGTAACTTTCATATATGAATTAAAAAGCTACAAAAACTGTTAAATAATTGATTTTCAAATTACACCTAACTTAAAAACAAAACATTTTGATTCTCAGCTTAAAAAATACATTCGAACAAATTGGAAACGCAACGGTGTTTGCCAAGAGGTTTTTTAAGGAAGTCTTTATCCCTCCCTATGAGGTAAAAGAGTTTTTGAAACAATGCTATTATATTGGATATAAATCATTGCCTCTTGTTGCCATTACAGGTTTTATTATGGGTTTGGTACTTACACTTCAGTCAAGACCAACATTGGTAAAATTTGGAGCCGAAAGCTGGCTTCCGGGTATGGTGGCACTTTCCTTAATTAGAGAAATAGCTCCTGTAATTACAGCCTTAATATGTGCCGGAAAAATTTCCTCCGGAATTGGAGCCGAACTCGGTTCGATGAAAGTAACCGAACAAATAGATGCCATGGAAGTTTCTGCTATTAATCCCTATAATTATTTGGTAGTAACGAGAATTTTAGCCTGTACATTAATGGTTCCAATCCTTGTGTTTTTTGCAGATGCAATAGGAATTATTGGTGGATATGTTGGAATTAACATTCATGGCGATGTCAATTTCTACCGCTATTTAACACAGATTATTCAGTCACTGGAATTTTTAGATGTAATTCCGGCAACGATAAAAACTTTCTTCTTTGGCTATTTTATAGGAATGATTGGGTGTTACAAAGGATTTAATGCCTCAAACGGAACAGAAAGTGTGGGCCGCGCTGCAAACTCAGCCGTAGTTACAGCCTCTTTAAGCATATTTATTATCGATATGGTTGCCGTACAAATAACCGATTTATTTTTTTAAAGATGATTAAGGAAGAAAAAAATACTCAAACAAAATCAAAAGATAAAAAACAAACTCCAATCATTGAGATTAAGGATTTGCACAAAACTTTTGGCAAAGATAATACGATTTTAAAAGGCGTAAACCTAACTGTAAACAAAGGCGAAGATTTGGTCATTTTGGGACGCTCTGGCTCCGGAAAATCGGTAACTATAAAATGCATCGTGGGATTAATTGAACCCGATCAGGGCGAAATATCTGTTTTTGGAGAAAATGTGCTTAATCTTTCGAAAGAAGAGTTAAATAAAATAAGAGTTAAAATTGGCTTTTTATTTCAAAGCGGCGCCTTATACGATTCAATGTCGGTAAGAGAAAATCTTGCTTTTACATTACGTGCACACAGAAGAGATTTAAACGATGAAGAAGTAGAAAATGAAGTCGCAGATGCTCTGGAAAGTGTTGGTCTGGCCGATGCTATTGACAAAATGCCTTCGGAATTATCCGGCGGAATGCGAAAAAGAATAGGCTTGGCAAGAACACTGATACTAAAACCGGAAATCATATTGTATGATGAGCCAACAACAGGATTAGACACCATTACTTCAAAAGAAATAAGCGAATTAATTCTGGATATCAAACACAAGCAAAAAACCTCATCAATCATTATTACACACGATATGGCGTGCGCTAAAATGACGGCTGATAGAATTATGGTCCTAAAAGACGGTGTTATTCATGCCGAAGGAACTTACGAAGAATTAGAAAAAAACGAAGACGAATGGGTACGCTCATTTTTTGAATAAAAAAGCAAAATAAAATAGTAGAAATCATGGAGAAGCAATCTGGATATACTTGGAAATTAGGAATGTTTGTAACAATTGGATTGTTACTTTTTATAATGGCCATTTATTTTATTGGAAAACAAAAAAACTTATTTGGTTCAACATTCAATATAACATCACAATTTAAAACGGTCAGCGGTCTCGAAGTAGGAAACAATGTACGTTTTTCAGGTATCAATATTGGTACAGTCGAAGAAATCAGATTAATAAACGACTCTTCGGTAGTTGTTTCGATGGTTATCAAGGATGAAGTACGTGAATTTATAAAAACCGATGCCCGTGCCAGCATTGGTTCTGACGGGTTAATGGGTGATAAAGTACTTACTATTTCTCCGGGAATGAAATCTCAAAAGTCAGTTGAAAACAACGGGGCAATTGCTTCTATAGACGGAGTTGAAATGGCAGACCTGATGAAAAGCGTTAAGAAAAGTGTTGACAATATTGGTGTCATTTCTGATGAGCTTGCGATTTTCAGCCATAGTATGAATAACGGAAACGGTGCTTTGGCAAGATTGGTACGAGATGATAAAATGGCCAACAGCGTTTCGAATACGCTTTCGAACCTTGAAAGCGGAACAAAAGGTTTCAGCGAAAATATGGAAGCCGCAAAAAGCAATTTCCTGTTTAGAGGTTACTTCAAGAAAAAAGAAAAAGAGAAAGAGAAAAAACAGGAAGAACTAAAAGAGAAAAAAGAAGAACAGCAGGAAAAAGCGGCTAAAGAAAAAGAAGCCAAAGCCAAAGAAGAAAAAGAGAAACAGGAAAAAGCCAAAGAAGAAAAAGAAAAGCAGGAAAAACAAAAAGCCGAAGACGCAAAAAAAGATGCTGAAAAGAAATAATAAAAATCTGCGCCATGAATACTTCATTTAAAAATATAAGCCTCAAAATTCTCAAATGGACAGGAATAGTAATTGCAGGGATCCTGCTTTTACTTTTTTTGCTTCCAATATTATTTCCCGGAAAAATTGCCTCAGAAGTTAAAAAAATTGCAAACGAACGTTTAGACACCAAATTAGAATTTTCTAAATCCAAACTTTCATTTTTTACCCATTTCCCTTCGCTTACAGTTTCATTAGATGATTTATCAATGACTGGTTCTGCACCTTTTAGTAATGATACTTTATTAAAAGCAGATCAGGTTGCTTTTGGAATAAATCTTAAAAGATTAATCTTCGACAGTGAAGTAAAAATAAACAAATTATATGTTTCTGATGCTTTAATAAATGTAATGGTAAATGAAAAAGGTCAGGCCAATTATAATATTTATGTCGCACCAGAAGATCGAAAAAACGAAAAAGAAGATCCCAATGCACCAGAAGAAGGAACAGCCATAAAACTTGAAAGAATTGATCTCGAAAATTGTCATGTAAAATACAATGACCGTTCTGCCAAAGTTTTAGTCGATGCAAAAGGTTTTAATTACATCGGAAAAGGAAATCTAAGCGATGATATTTTTGATCTTAATACTGATGCTAAAATCGATACTTTGGATTTTTATTATAATAGAACTGCATATCTTAGAAAAAAAGCCGTACGTGCCGATCTAATTACCAGAATCAATACACATGCGCTTTCGTTTATACTTCAAAAAAACGAATTACAAATTAATAAATTGCCGCTAAAATTTACCGGTTTATTTACTATTCTTAGAGACGGGTATAAAATCAATATAAAAGCCGCTTCAGAAAATACAACTGTAAAAGATTTGCTTTCTGTTATGCCGCCAGAATATCTAACCTGGCTTGATAAAACCGAAATTTCCGGACGAAGCGATCTTGTAGTTTCATTTAAAGGTGATTATAATGTTCCAAAAAAACAAAAACCAAATTTAGCTTTTAATTTAAAAATAAAAGACGGAGCGGTAAATTATAAGGATGCTCCAGTTCCGTTAAAGGATTTTCAAATGGATTTGAATGCTATTCTGCCTTCGCTGGATCAGGAACAATTATTGGTCAATCTGCGAACTTTACGATTTAAAGTAGGCGAAAAAGATTATTTCAATGCCTATTTACACAGCAAAGGTCTAAGCGAAATGAACATTAATGCCAGCGTAAAAGGTGCTCTTGACCTTGCCGTTGTCGATGCTGCTTTAGGTTTAAACACAATTGATTTAAAAGGAATTTTAAAAACCAATATTCAGGCACGCGGACTTTTCAGCACTTCAAAAAAATTATTTCCAAAAACTATTGGCGGAATTTCGCTTAGAAACGGATGGTTAAAAACAGACTCCTATCCTAACCCAATTACAGATATAACATTTGTAGCCAATGTTTTAAACAAAGCCGGAACTTATGAAGATTTAATTGTGGCCGTTGCACCTGCTTCATTTGTTTTTGAAGGAAACCCGATGTATGTAAACGCCACTTTATCAGACTTTAGTGATTTAGCATATAATGCTAAAATTAAAGGCGAACTGAATATTAGCAGAATTTATAAGGTGTTTTCTCAAAAAGGACTTGATGTAACCGGATATGCAAAAGCCGATTTGTCTCTTAAAGGAAAACAAAGCTATGCCACAACAGGACAATACAGCAAACTGGATAATCGCGGAACAATTTTGCTGAAAAACATAAAAGCTACTTCAGAATTATTTCCTAAATCATTTTTTATCAAACAGGGTAATTTCCGTTTTCAAAATGAAAAAATGTGGTTTGAAAAATTCAATGCTTCTTACGGAAAATCTGATTTTGATATTAACGGTTATCTTTTAAATACAATAAATTATTTTTTGGAATCACACGGAACTTTGAGCGGTAACTTCAACATGAAATCGAAACTGATTAATGTTGATGAATTTATGGCACTAAAAAAAGGTGAAAATAAAGACCGAAAACTTGAAGTAGAATATGCCCAGGAAGATCATCCAAAAATGAGTGGTGTCGTCATGGTTCCACAAAATTTAAATGTTTCGCTAATGGCAAATGCAGACAAAGTAGAATATAATGGACTGAACTTAAACAAACTTACAGGAAAAGCAGGAATAGCAAAAGGAAGTTTTTATTTAGAAAATGCAGCTTTTAATATCATAGACTGTATTCTTGGAGTCAATGCGACATATAAAGACGAGTCTCCTACTTCTGCACACTTTGATGCTCATTTTACAGCCAAAGATTTTAGCGTTCAGCGCGCTTATAAAGAAATCCCGATGTTTCATGATATGGTTACTGCTGCCGAAAAAGCGCAGGGAATAATATCTGTCGATTATAAAATAAAAGGGGATTTAAACGGAAATATGGGACCTATTTATGAGTCACTCGAAGGAGGCGGAACTATTAATCTGCGTGATGTAAAAATTAAAGGTTTGAAATTATTCGAAAGCGTAAGTTCTCACACCGGACAAAAAAGCCTGGACGATCCGAAAATGGAAGGAATTGAAATCAAATCAAATATTGATAACAATCTTATTTCTATAGAGCCTTTTACATTTAGTGTAGCCAGTTTTCGACCAACAATTAAAGGAACTACAAGTTTTGACGGTCTTCTTGATTTAAGAATGCGTCTGGGACTTCCTCCTGGAGGTATTATTGGTTTTCCTATTGTAATTACAGGAACGCATGAAAATCCAAAAATTAAAATTTTTAGTAAAACAGGACAAAAAATCATTGGAGCTGTTTATGACGAAAAGAATAATAAAGTGATAAAAAAAGAAAAAGCAAGTAAGAAGAAATCCTAATTATAGTGCAATGAAAAAGAAAAAACAAAATGGCGGAAGTGCATTTGAAAGATTTGCTTCAAAAGTATCAAAAGCAGCAGGAAGCACACCAGCTTTTATTGGGGCTTTTGTAATTGTTGCAGCATGGGCAGTTTCAGGACCAATATTCAATTATTCTGAAACCTGGCAGTTAGTTATTAATACCGGAACCACAATCATTACTTTTTTGATGGTTTTTTTAATCCAGAAAGCCCAAAACAAAGATTCGCTGGCGATTCAGTTAAAACTAAATGAGCTGGTTGCTTCAAATGAACTTTCGAGCAACAGTCTGGTTGATATTGAAAACATGACCGAAGAAGAAATGATAATTATTCAAAAATATTATCACCGCCTAGCCGAGCTAGCTAAAAAAGAAGAAAGTGTACGAACTTCTCATTCTGTTGCCGAAGCACATTCGCAGCATGAATACAAAGATAAAAACAGAACCAAAAACCGTACTGCACGAAATACAACTAAAAAATGAAATTACGCTCTACAGAAACCTTCTGGCCTCTAATAAGTGCCATGGACCATAGTTATCCTTCGATTGATTCAGATATTAATACCGAAATTCTAATAATTGGCGGAGGAATAACAGGCGCTTTAATGGCTTATAAATTAATTACTCAAGGAAAAAAAATTGTACTGGTTGACCGCCGCGATATAGCAAACGGAAGTACAGCCGGAAGCACGGCTTTGCTGCAATATGAAATTGATGTTCCGCTGCACGAATTAATAAAACTAAGAGACGAAAAATGTGCTGTAGAAAGTTACAGAAACGGTAAAAAAGCCATTTTTGATCTCCGTAATATAATTGACACGGTAGAAAGTGACTGCGGATTTGAGTTTAAAAAAAGTATTTATTTTACCTCATACAAAAAAGATATTCCGTTTTTAAAAAATGAATTTAAAACTCGTAAAAATTTTGGTTTTGATGTAAGCTGGCTCAATAAATATGAGCTTGAAAAAATGGGATTAAATGCTCTCGCTGCAATAGAATCAAAAACAGCGGCTGTAATGGACCCGTTTAAGCTCGCAAACGACTTAATTTCTTACTGCCATCAAAACGGAATGAAAGTTTATGACAGAACCAATATTACTTCTATCCAGACACCAAAAGGGAAATGCATTGCCCACACCGAAAATAAATTTACCATAACTGCAGATCATGTTGTGTATTGCAGCGGTTATGAAAGTACAGAAACTGTCGAAGAAAAAATTGTAGATTTAAAAAGCACTTATGCACTTGCCTCTGAAGTTGTTCCAGAACTGCCTCCCATTTTAAAAAATGCAGTAATCTGGGATACTGCCTCTCCATATCACTATTATCGCGCAACTGTAGACAATAGAATTATTATGGGCGGCGGTGATGAAGAATTTAGAGATGCAAAAAAACGTGACAAGCTGATTCCAAAAAAAGAATCTTCTTTGGTTCGTCAGTTCAAAAGACGTTTTCCAAATGTAGATTTCAAATTAGATTATTCATGGGCCGGAACTTTTGGAGAAACGAAAGACGGGCTTCCTTATTTTGGAAAACCAAACCCTAAGAAAAATATTCATTATGTTTTAGGTTTCGGTGGAAACGGAATTACCTTCAGCGTAATTGGCATGAACTCAATCGTTGATTCTATAAGAAACAAAAAAAATCCGGATTTGGAGTATTATAGGTTTGGGCGTTGAGAAAAGGTTCTGAGGTTCTGAGGTTCTGAGCTACTAAGATACTAAGGTTCTAAGTTTTTAGCATTAAATTAAAAGAATCTAGAACCTTAGAATCTTAGAACCTTAGTATCTTAGTACCTTAAACAACAAGCTCCATCTGAATATTACAGCGTTTATAAGGTGTTTCTAAGCCAAATACTTTTTCGAAACCCAGTTTGTAATATAAATTTATAGCAGGTTTTAAGATTGTATTACTTTCTAAATAAATCTTTTTTGCGCCGAGTTCTTTGGCAGTTTTTACAATCGCCTGTCCTAACAACCAGCCAATATTTTTTCCTTGTGCTTTTGGAGAAACGGCCATTTTTGCCATTTCAAAATCATATTCCGGGTTGTTCATTTTAATCAAAGCGCAAACGCCAACTGGTTCGTCCTTATATAAAGCAACCAGGATTTTGCCTCCTTTCTTTAAAATATATTCATTTGGATTATCCAGTGCTTTGTAATCAGCTTCTTCCATTTCAAAATAAGTCGAAATCCATTCTACATTTAAGGCTCTGAATGCTTCCTGATATTGAGGTTTATATTCTACAATTTTAACATCTTTGCTTTCGCGGAATTTTTTCTGTTCGCTTACTCTTTTAAACATTGATTTTTGTTCGAGCAAAAATTCCCATTCTTCAAGTGCAGCCCAAAGATTGTGTTTAGATTCAGCAATTAAACCGTCTATGGCAACATCAATATCTTTTAACTGTTGCTGCATGTTTTTTGCAAATTGAAGTCCCTTGTCGGTTAAAACAACATTGTTTTTTCGTTTGTCATCTGTTTTCAGACTTTCCTGTACTAATCCAGCAATAGTCATCTCCTGAATAATCTTGCTTACCGAAGGCTGCGAATGCCCAATTTCATTTGCAATCTCTGTAATAGTCAGTTCTCTTTCTTCTGAAAGTGTATAAAAGACTGGGAACCATTTCGGAACAAAATCTGCTCCATACAACTCATAAATCTTAGAAGCATCATCTGTAATAAATGCCGTCATTAAACGTAAACGACTTCCTAAAGCTGCTTTGCCTACTTTATCAAAAAATTCCATATTATAATTAATTATATAACTAGTTATGCAAATGTATAAAAAAATCTTTTATGTATAAGATTTTTTGAGGTGAAACAAAGGTTCAAAGGTACAAAGGTGCAGAGGTATAAATTAATAAACTTTGCACCTTTGTACCTTTGTAACTTTAAATAAAAAAACTAAGACTCTAAGTTTGGAGCCTCTAATTTTATTTAGAACCTCAGCAACTCAGAACCTTAGTATTTTAGTATATATCTTGCTTAATAGCTAGCGACATTATTTTTTTGAAGGGTCAAAGGTGGAGAAGTATAAAGGAACCAAGGGTTTTCAATCTTTATGATTTACTTCTTTTAACCTTTCTAATTCATTTATAAAACCTTTGAACCTTTGTAACTCAAATCAAGCTGTAATAGCCAGCGGATTCAAATTAAATTTATATTCTTTTGGGCTGCAATTGAATTTTTGTTTAAAGATTTTAGAAAAATAGCTTCTGCTGGTAAAACCAATACAGTATACAATTTCAGAAATATTTAAATCCGAAGTTCTGATTAAAATTTCGGCTTTTAAAACACGCATGTGTGTAATATAATCATTCACAGTTCGGTTATGGATCATTTTAAAACCTTCCTGAAGTTTATTTGGCGAAAGCCCTGATTTTTTGCTTAATGATTTTATGGTAAAAGCTTCTTCCGGGTTTGCTTTTATAATCTCCGAAAGCTCTTTTATTTCTTCCATTTCTCTTAAAGTCAAACAGTTTGTTTCTTTTGAAAAAGCATTTAAATCATCAGTATGCTGCTGAATTTCCATTGCCAGAATAATTCTCAAAATTCCTTCTTTTAATAAATTTCCAACAATTCCGGTTTGTGTTACGGCATTTAACTGCTCAATTTTTTCACTAATTTTTAAATTGTACGAACCGGCATAAAAGAATTCTTCATTAAGGTTTTCCTGAAAAAATGTTTCTCTAACCATTTGGTTCAAAGAATTTGCCTGAGTTGGTTCTGGCTGGTTACCAACAATTATCAAAGTAAATTTTGTCTTTTTGTCTTTTTCAAAATACAAAACATTATCCTGATTTAACTTTGAAGTTACAATCGCAGTCTGAAATGTTTTTAGCTTATGTTCTTCGCCATGTATTCCAAAACTATGTGAAAGATTTCCTTTAGAACAATATGCAAAATACAATGGTGAAGAAATTCCGTTTATTACATTCAGTTTTAAATCTACCGAAAAAGTCATATCAAACTGAACATAAGAAATATTGTCGTTAAAAGAGGCTCCGCTTATAAAACCTTTTGCAAAATTGTTATTTACTTCTAATGTATAATCATCAACGTCAAAAGTTACATTTCCGCCGAAGTTTGCATTCAATTCTTCAAATATGTTTTGAATTTTCTCTGTATGTATAGTAACTATTTTCATTTGTTTTCGATTTAAATTCTGTAACTTTAAATAAGATTTTAAAATCCGTCTTATTACGTTTATAAAGCAATTTCAAAGTTCGCTCAATCGTAAACCAAAAATGTTATATAATTTTCTTCAATTGTTTTATAATTACTTATCAATGATAATTTTAACTCAAACGAAATATTTCTTAATTCAATAAATGAAAAGCTACTCTTTCTCTCCCATAAGTTCAAAAGATTCTAACATATTGATTTTAGGCACAATGCCAGGAACAAAATCTTTAGAACTCAATCAATATTATGGACACAGCCAGAATAATTTCTGGAAATTTCTATTTGCTATTTTTAATGAAGATTTCTCTGCCGATTATGAAACTAAAAAAGCACTTTTATTAAAAAACAAAATTGCTCTTTGGGATGTTTTACAATATTGTGACAGAGTGGGAAGTTTAGACAGCGCCATAAAAAACGAAATCGCCAATGATTTTGAAACGTTTTTAAAACAGCATCCTAAAATACATACCATATTATTTAACGGACAAAAAGCGGCAGCTTTCTTTAAAAAGTATGTTCATTTAAAAAAAGACTACAGACTTATTACACTTCCATCGACAAGTCCGGCAAATGCGGGTAAATCTTTTCAGTCAAAATTAGATGAATGGAATATTATCAGCTCTTTATAGATAAAAATAACCGCAGATTCACGAATTATTGAGAACTTAACGAAAAAATCATGAATTCGTGACTATAAAAAAATCTAAATATTGAAATAATATAACTTTTGAACTTTAAAATATAACACGAAATTTCTCAACATGCTATAATTTTACAATCAAGAAATCAAAGCCATAGTTTAGAAAGATTAATGAGATTTGAGGCTTTTTAAAAAAATTATAGATATTACTAAGACAAACTTATTACAAGTTTAGATTATAAAGAGAACATTGGTTATGTTAGTTTATTTTTGAGAAAAAAGCTATTCTAAATTTTTAGGGTAGCTTTCTTTTTTTACTTTTAATACAAATATTCCAATTATGAAAATTCAAACTTACTACAATCATATCCGATTTTATACTCCGCACCATTTTGTGTATTACCCGGTTTTAACGGTGTTTTTGGCCTTTAGTATTTATTTTGCCTTTACGACAAATGATTGTCTTATCTGGTCATTTATAAGCGTTGTTTTTGTGTTTCTATTCTTTCTTGCTTTTATGCTTAGACAGCATTATGCGCTTACATTACAAAACCGCATTGTACGTCTGGAAGTTCGTTATCGTTATTTTACCCTTACCGGAAAAAGACTGGAAGAATTTGAACATAAATTAACCGACGATCAGATATTTGCGCTTAGATTTGCACCCGATGATGAAATTCTTCCGCTTCTTGAAGATGCATTAAAAAACAATCTCAGCGGAGATGCTATAAAAAAAGCAATCGTTCACTGGCGCGCAGATTATAATAGAGTTTAGGGAATTTAGATTTTAGATTCTTCTTTTGGCTTTTTATAGTTAAACAAAATGTAGAACAAAAATAAATCTAACCATACAATTGCTAAGACAATAAAAAATATGTCTATAATATTCGGATGCAGGTAATTGGGATGATAGAAATAACGATCAAGCGTTTGGAATTTTTCGTTTAAAACTTTTCTATCAAAATTATTTTCGATTCCGTTTAAACGTCTTTCCTTATTTTTAGCATATTCAAAAACCTGCAAAGTCAATCTCTTCGGATCAATACTAGATTCGATATTATATTTTTTAAATAAACTATCCAGTTTTTGAAAGTGATTTTTTAGCGAATCCTGCTTAAATTTATACAACAAATTATATCGCTTTACTGCCGCATCATATTGCTGTTTATCGATTGGCAAATCATTTATTGGTTTGTAAAGTGATTTATTTTCAAGGAAAATACAAATTTTATCGTCGTATTCCGGATTTACTTCTACGCCTTTAAAAATAATTTGTGTACTGTCGCCAATAACCTTTTTTTTGATAATTCTCTCTTTTACAATATTGATATCAAGCCCTGTAAAATTAAAAACAGAATCTGTTTTTTCAGAAACTTTATTAAATGTTTCTGTAAGTACTTTTAGTGTATCTATGCTGTAATAAGTTGTTTCAGAACCAAATTGGTCGTGATATAGCAATACTTGCTTTTCTTCTTTTATAACCGGATAAGGTTTTGGATATAATATATTTTCGAAATTAAATAATTTCTCAGAATAATAAGACGTGTAATTGTATAAGAACGGATGTAAAACATTTAGTAATTCTTTGTCTTTATTATAACTTTTTTCCGGTAATTCACTTTTTAATTTTGCATTTTGGCCAAAACTAAAACTGATAAAAAATGTTACAGATGCAAAAGATATAAGCAAAAGAACAAAACCAATCTGAAGCATTTTCGCAAAAGAATACTGCTGCCTTGCATGATTATTAAGTAAAAAAATCAAAAAGAAAAACAAAAAGATACAGGTCACGAAAAAATGCGAAATAGAAATATCATCATAAAACTTAAACCTGTAAAACTCCGAATAAATATCTATTTTCTTAATTCCTTCAAACGTAAAATAGCCGTATAAAAAATAGGCTAAATGAATTACTGCTAAAATTATAAAAGACTTAATGAAGTATTGTTTTAAGGTTTTGTTCATATCAAATGGTTTATACTCAAATATAAACAATAGCAATGACAATAACAAAATTCAATTTCAATGACAATTTCAATGACAATTTCAATGACAAAATTTAATGGCAATGGCAAAATTCAATTTTAAATTTAAATCATTGCTATTTGATATTGCTAATGTTTTTGCCATTATATTAACATTTGTATCATTCTTACAAAAATAAAAACCATACATATTTGAAAATCAAAATAATAAACTAAATAAACAGTAAATTAAACGTTATTTTTTCCTACCTTTAATTGTTAAAATTTCATTAATAAACCTAAAAATCAATCTTATGAAAAAATTAGTTTATTTTTTGATTATTCCACTTTCCTATTTTTCGATCAACGCGCAAACAACAGCCGAAATAACAGAAGATAATATCTTAACTATAAAACAAAATAATTCTGATGAACTCCAGGATTACAGTGCCGAAGACCTGCCCTGGCACGGACGGCGTTTTAAAGTTACAGCAGGAGGATTTTTCCCTATAAATAATACCGAAGTTGAAGTGAACGGAACAAATGGGAAAATTGGAACTGATATTGATTTTGAACGGGATTTAGGTTTCCAAAATAATACGGTTTCTTTTTTTGGAACTTTTGAGTGGCGTGCTTCGCGAAGATCACGTTTTAATCTGGAATATTTTTATCTAAAAAGATCTTCAGAAAAAACGCTTGAAAAAACAATTGAATTTAAAGATCATACTTATCCGGTCGATGCGCGTATTTCTGCATTTATGGATAACGAAATGATACGATTTGCTTATGGATATGCTATTATTTCTAAGCCCAAATATGAACTTGGTTTATTAATTGGTGCTCATATTATGCTTGCCGATGTTGGTATACAATTACAAGCAAACACCCAGGAGTTAGAATATCGCGATGCTGTTAATTTTACGGCTCCACTACCCGATATTGGAATCTGGGGTGAATTTGTGCTTGGAAAAAAAGTCGGTCTTTATGCTAATGTGAATTATTTTGCTCTCAAAATTGATGATATCGACGGCCGCATTATAAGCTACAATTTATCTGTTTTGTATAATGTCTATAAAAATTTTAGCCTAACGGCGGGTTATACAGGTTTAAACATTAGAGTCGATGTAACAAGACCCAAAATTGATGGTTTCTTTAAATGGGGTTACAACGGTCCTACTTTAGCCGCAACGTATAGTTTTGGAAACCATGTAAAATTCTACAAACATTGAGTTTTTGTTACAGGTTTAAAGTTTCAGGTTTCAGGTTCCTATAGGGATCTAAAAGTTTAACCGCAAAGTTCGCTAAGTTTTTAATGCAAAGCACGCTAAGGTTTGTTGATAAGCTGCATTTACAATGCTAAAGCTCGCAAAGCTTTAGCAACACAAAGCTTTGCGAACTTTGCCGTTTTATAAAACCTTACATATAAAAAAATCTTTGCGTGCTTTGCGTTAAAAAAATCATGCGCATACATTTAAATGAACTTATATAACTTATATGGTTTAAGAAAAAAAACAAACCCGATACCTTTTTCAAGATATCGGGTTCATCCACTCAAACTTAACTCAAAAATAAACTAAACTAACTTATTTATCGATTGGAGTAAATTTTATAGCTGTTCCTCCACCAGCTGCCAATTTGATATTTAAAACGGTTTGGTTATTTACCTTTTGTTTTGAAATGGTAACAGGATAAGGATTTGTTTTATAGTTTGCTCCTGCTCCATCTGCATAGATTTCTGCTTCGTATTCTTTTCCTTTGTCTAAGAAAGATAACGTTACTTTTAGATCTCTCGCATCTTTGTTTGTAATAGAACCTAAATACCAGTTTTTCTCGTCCCAGTCTTTACGAACGATTGTGGTGTATTCTCCAATTTTAGAATCCAGAACTTTTGTATCTGACCAAGTGCATGGAACATCTTTTATGAATTGAAATTCAGGTTTATCAACATAATTTTCAGGTAAATCTGATGCCATTTGCAACGGACTGAAAATGATTACATACAATGCTAACTGATTTGCTAAAGTTGTTTGTACTCTTGCTCCGGAAGGTGTTTTATAATCAAAATTAAAATTCCCCGGTGTGTAATCAAACGGTCCCGAAAGCATTCTTGTAAACGGTAAAGTTGTTAAATGCTGAGGCGTATTTCCACCGTCAACAGACCACGCATTGTATTCCTGACCTCTTCCGCCTTCCTGAGACATAAAGTTTGGATACGTACGCTGAATTCCGGTTCCTTTTATCGGCTCGTGATTGTCGATCATGATGTGATATTTGGCTGCCGTTTCGATTACTTTTCTGTAATGACGAGACGCATACTGGCTGTCGTGCCATTCTTTTTTGTCCAGATATTTGTTTACATAACCTGTTTTGACAGAATTCACACCCATTTTTTGATACAATTTAAAGGCATCTTCCAGCTGGCTTTCATAATGTTTAGAAGCGCCAGCTGTTTCATGATGACCTATTAATCGAACATTTTTTATGGCAGCATATTTTGTGATTTCTTCCAAATTAAAATCTGGATAAGCTTTTACAAAACTAAATGCTTTGCCATCGGCAGTCCAGTCGCCATCCCAGCCCTCGTTCCAGCCTTCTACCAGAACGCCGTCAAAATTGTTTTTCGCAGCAAAATCAATATATTCTTTTGTATTTTTTGTTGTAGCACCGTGTTTGGGTCCTTGCCCCCAGGTGAATTTTTCTAAGTGCATTCCCCACCAGATTCCAATGTATTTAGATGGTGTAATCCACGAAAGATCTTCAATTTTTGAAGGTTCGTTTAAATTCAGCATAATTGTTGAAGTCGCAACTTCTCCCGGAGTTTTACCCACAACAACGGTTCTCCAAGGTGTTTTAAAAGGTGTTTCAGCGTATACTTTTACACCATCTGCCCACGGCACTAAATCACTTTTGTATTGTTTATCACTTGTTTTTAAAAGTGTCATCGAAGCAAAATCTGTTAAGTTGGCTTCGTGAATCGCCACGTATAAATTCTCTTTTGTTTCAAAAGTTGCCGGAGTATTTATGGTATCTGTTTTGCTGATTGGTGTTTTGCGGTATTCACTTTCGTAATAACTGTTTTCGCGGTGTACCGGAATCCACCAAACGTCATTATTTGATTTGAAAGTGAATTGTGTGATTTCGTTTGAAATTTTCACTTTTCCTAAATTCGGCTGTTTTGGAAATTCATATCTAAATCCTACTCCGTCATCAAAAACCCTGAAAATAATATCAACTAAACGCTCTTCTCCTTTTGCTTCTTTTAAGTGAACAATCAATTCGTTATGGTGATCACGAACTTTTTTGAATTCTCCCCAAGGCTGTTCCCAGGTTTCATCAGCAGATTTTTCTTCGGTAGAAACCACTTCAAAACCATCTGTCATTTTTTGAATTCCCTGAAATTCAAATCCTAACAATGAAGGTTCTATAACAGATTTTCCGCTGCTTGTAAAACTGTATTGAGGCTGCCCGGACTGCGTTAATTCAAAGGTGAGTTCCGTTACTTTTCCAGGCGAATTGATTTTGTATGTTTTTTTAGTACCAGCACTGCAGGCGTAAATTAATATTGACGCTAAAGCAATTATACAGTATCTATATCTTATGTTTTTCATTATTTAATTGTATTAATTACAACTCTTATTTTATTTCGTTTATTAACTGTTTTGCTTTTGCTGGCTGCATAGAAACAAAATAATTAAAAGCCTGATCCAGTTTATTCTGAGCTTCGGTATTACCTTTCTTTTCTACGCGCAGATTATACATTTTGCTTATATCCGGAAACACAGATTCGGTGTTTTTAACTCCGGCAAATGCTTTTACTTTTTCGATGTATGTGTAACCAAATTCTACTGTTGGTTCGAACATAGTTCCTTCTCCAAAGTCATTCCAGGTAATTAACTGCAGGTAGTTTAAATTGGCATTTTTAGCCAGAGAAAGTGTTTCGTCGAGCGTTGCCCCGTTGTTGTGGTCAATTGTCCATCCAATCGCTGCTCCGCCTCCGCCTTCGGCATAAAAATCTTTAAACCCAGGATAAGCACTTCCTATTGCTACAGAAAGTTTTGGTTTTGTATTGGTATAAAAATTTGTTAGATATGTACTGTTTTTATAAACCCACGCATATTCTCCAGATGCATTTGCTCCGGCTTCTACAGATTGGTCCCAAAGGGTTAAAAAGGTAGGTTTAGTAGTTATACTATTGAAAACGTTTGTCCATTCGGCAGGCGTTTGCAATACAATTGGTCCAAAATTCAACAACAATGGTTTTCCGTTTACTTTGATGTAGTTTGCATCATCAAAATAATTTTTCTCCATATAAGCCAAATCTGTTTTTGCTGCACTGGTTACAGAAATTGCTTTTCCCGCATTGACAACATTTGTTGTAACTCTGTCTTCGTAAACAATGGCATATTCTAAACCAACTTTATCCAGCATGGCAATAAGCTGCTCTGTATTTTCTTTTACCATGCGGTAATCGTTAACGTCATAAGTTCCGTACCAATCGATTAAAACACCATCAATTCCTGAATATTTCATCAATAATAAATGATTTTCAATCACATTTTTGTCTCCCGAATGATATGGCCCGATAAGCGGATAATAATAAGAGGCTATTTCTCTGCGATTATTTGCACCTATAGTATTTGGATTTTTGTTTGCCATTGTCCAGTGGTATCCCCATTTTTTATCGGCACTGCTTTCATTGGTTTCAAACCAGGGCATATAGTGTACATAAATTTTGGTGCTGTTTGTTTTTTCAATTGCAACCGGTTTAAGCACTTCTGGTTTTACTGGTTCTTCGGGACTTTTGTCATCGCTGCTGCATCCGGAAACGACTACAAGATTCATTATCCCAAAAAACAATAATGTGATATATCTTTTCATATTGATGTTTGTTATTTTATTTTTTGCTGCAGATTATAGCAATTAAAAAAGTTTCTATGCTATAAATATGTCAGCCTTCCACGACTAACCAACATGGAAGACTGACATTCAGTTCTAATTTACCGGGTACCCAGGATTTTGTACCAGGTTTTTATTTGTTGTTAAAACTGTACTCGGAATTGGGAAAATTGCTCTGTAAGCAGGCGTTGTTCCTTTTTCCCACCATGGCTGGAAGAAAGTTCCAAAACGAATATTATCGGTTCTTCTTCTTCCTTCAAAAGTGAATTCTTTAAGCAATTCCTGATCTATAAAGTTAAGATCGATTGTTGCCGGCATTTCTTCTCCGGCACGGGCTGTAACTTGTTGTACAAAAGGTTTTGCTAAATCCGGAGAGCCTAAACGAACGTAACATTCTGCCTGCATCATTAAAATTTCGGCATAACGAATTACTACTAAATCGTGATCGCGTTCCCATGTTTCTCCGGCTTTCATTTCATATTTTCCTAAACGAACACCTTCGTTTTCTTTAGCATCAGTAATACTTGTAACTTCTTCTGTATAGGTTAATGGTTCTCCATTATCCATTGTTATTACAGTTCCTGTTGCTAAATTGATCTGATCTCCTGCGATCATACATTTCTTTCTTTTGTCTGTATCGGCAAAAGCTGAATAAACTCCCGGCTGTGCGCACATTCCGTTGGCACTCCAAGGATAATCTCCAACTGGAGAAATTGTCAATTTATGAAGGTAGTGACATGACATTGAGTTCATGTAGTTTCCAACAGTTCCTGCTTTTGAATCGTAAGGAATTGCGAAAATAATTTCAGGAGATTTCTCATTTTGTGTTGCAAAATTGGCAAAGAAATCCGGAGCCAGTGTATAACCTGAAATTTTTTGGCACATGTCGATACAATCCTGCCAGCGCTCTACCCCTATGAAAGCTTTTGAGTTAAGATATAATCTTGCTAAAAGTGCATACGCCACATTTTTTGTCATTTTAGAATACACTACATTTCCAGTTAAATGCGGGATTGCGTCTGTTAATTCTTTTTCAACAAAATCATAAACTTGTTTTCTTGTAGAGTTTGAAGGCAAAGCTGTGTCTGCAAAGTTTACTACGATTGGCACATTTCCGAATAGATCTAAAAGATTGTAATAGTAATAAGCTCTCAAAGCTTTTAATTCAGCATAAATTGGTGCTTTTGCATTATCTGTCAATGACGATTTATCGATTTGATAAATGATAGAGTTGATTTTTGCAATTCCGGTGTAGTTGTAACGCCAGGCCGAAAGAATCATACGGTTGTCTGCTTTCCAGGTATGTCTCTGCGCATCCTGATATTGTCCGCCATCGTACCAGTTTGTTCCTCTGGTAGGGATTGTAGCTTCATCAGAAACGGTTTCATTCAAAAAGAATACGTATTCGCAGGTTGGGTAATTGTTTGAAATTCCATCAGCGAAACCTCTTAAAGAAGAATATGCTCCTCCAACCAATGCATCAATTTCTTTTGGCGTATTTCCAAAATTTCCATCTTCTACTCTATCATATAACTGTTCGTCCAAATCCGTACAAGATGATATCGTAAAAAGCATGCTTACTAATATTGCTGCTGTTATTTTGATTTTCATTTTTTATATTTTTGAGTTAATCGCTTAGTTATTCAGCGTGAAATTTAATCCAACAGAAATTGTAGTTGGTCTTGGATAATTGTTGTATTTATCGATACCAGGCGCTGCTAATCCTGTTTGGTCAACACCATCCTGAGCATTTAAACCAATCTCCGGATCTACACCTTTGTAACCTGTAATTACAAACAAATTTTCTCCCATGATGTACATTCTTAATTTTGAATTTTTGAAACCTAACGGCATTGTGTATCCAAGAGAAAGTGTCTGTAATCTAAAGAAAGAAGCATCTTCGATCCAGTAATCAGAATATTTAGGAGAAGAAGTAATGCCGCTTCCTAAGAAATCATCCGGTACATTGTAAGATGGTAATCTTGTTGGATCGTTCAGCATCATGTTTGTAGCGTTTAAAGCTTTTTGTCCAAACATTCCGTAACCTGTAACACCAAGATCAAAATTTCCGTAAGTAAAATTCATTCCGATACCCATAGTTAAATCTGGCTGAATATTTCCTAAATCTGTTTTATCAGCATCAACTAAAGCACTTTCTGCCACAACATTTCCTGCTGCATTGTAGTACTGAATTTTTCCGTTTGCATCAAGACCGGCATTTCTGAATCCCCAGAAAGTTCCAACTGGATATCCTTCTGCAATAATTTGAGAATACTGACCAGACATACCTGCTAAACCGTGTAATGAACCGCTGTAAATAACATCAGTTTTATACGTTGGATTTGATAATTTTTCGATTTTTTGAACGTTGTGTCCCAATGTTAAATTAGCATTCCATGTAAATTTATCTCCTCTTACGATATCAGCATTCAAAGTAAGCTCAACTCCTTTGTTAGACATTTCACCCACGTTTGCCAGCATTGTTCCCACTAAATATGGAGGCTGAGGCACTTCGTAAGTGTATAATAAATCGTGAGTGTTTTTTTGGTACCATTCAAATGATCCTGTGATTCTGTCAAAAAGACCAAAATCGATACCCACGTTTATTTGTCTTGTAGATTCCCATTTCAAATCAGGATTTGGGTTTTGTTTAGGAGAATAAGCTAAGCTCCATGTTCCTGTAACCGGATCATAGTAACTGTCATTTCCAACTCCTAAGATTGAAAGTGATTTGTATTCACCAATTCCGTCCTGGTTACCTGTAACTCCATAACCTACTCTTAATTTTAAAGATCCTAACCAGTCTTTTGTACCGCTCATAAAATCTTCGTTAGAAATTTTCCATGCTGCAGATGCAGATGGGAAAGTTCCCCATTTATTGTTTTCTCCAAAACGGCTTGATCCATCACGTCTTACTGTTGCAGTAAGCAGATATTTTCCGTCGTAATTGTAATTTGCACGAGCGTAGAATGAAACAAGGTTTGATTTTCCTTTATAAGAATAAACATCTCCTAAACGATAGTTGTAACCTGCACCTAAATTATTGTAGCTAAAAGCATCTGTTACGAAACCTGAACGCTGTGCTCCAAAACCTTGGTAAATATTTTCAAGATAAGAATAACCTGCCAATGCGCTGATATTATGTTTATCGATAACTTTTGAATAGTTTACATACAGTTCACCTTGTGCGTTTGTATATTCAGCGTAAGTTCTTTGTGCATAACCAGCTTCAGTTCTACCTTCCATAATAGCGTATGTTGGTTTGTAAGTTCCGCCTGCTACTGCATTGTGTTCTAACGAAATATTAGCAACTGCCTGAAAATCGTTTAAGAATTTAACTTCAGTTTTAAAATAACCTAAAAGTCTGTGTCTTTCGTTATCAACTGTTCTGTTTGTTAAAATTTCAACCGGATTTTCGTAGATATTTCCTCCTACAGATGTAAAGTTTCCATTAGCATCATAAACCGGAATTGTTGGGTTTAAGTTGTAAGCACGCTCAAAAATTCTGTAATCGATTGGGTGCCATTTGTCGATATTGGCAAATAAACCAACATCAAATTTTACATCTTTATTGTCTCCAAGAAATTGGTAAGCACTTACGTTTCCGCTGATTCTTTCTAAACCAGATTTTTTAATAACTCCTTCGTTATTTAAATATCCGATAGAAGTTCTAAAACCGCTGTCAGCTTTTCCCGAATTGATACTTAAAGTATGAGATTGAGAAACTGCAGTCTGCTCGATAGCTTTTTGCCAGTTTGTATTTCCACCATAATCAACAGCGTCCATGTTTCCTGTTTGGCGAACATAACCTCTCCATTGATTGGCAGATAAAAGATCTAAATTATCATTAACATAACCAATACTTGATGAACCGTTATATACTACAGAAACACCTTTTGTTCCTGATTTTGTTGTAATAATAATAACCCCGTTTGCTCCTCTTGAACCATAAATAGCGGTTGCAGAAGCATCTTTAAGAACGTCAACCGATTTAATATCTGAAGGCTGAACTACATTGATATCAACACCGGCAATTCCGTCAACTACAATAAGCGGACTGTTGCTTGCTGTTAATGAAGTTCCTCCACGTAAACGAATTGTTGAACCTGCAGCAGGATCTCCAGAAGGACGAATGATATTTAATCCGGCCACTTTTCCCTGTAAAACCTGCTCTGTAGAAGAAATGGTTCCTTTTACTAAATTATCAGATGTTACTGTAGAAATTGCTCCCGTTAAATCAGATTTCTTTTGTGTTCCGTATCCAACAGAAACCACCTGAACTTCGGCCAATTGATAACCGTCATTTTGTAAACGAACTTCTAATTTTGATGAAGCTGCTGTGATCTGCACTTTTTGAGTGGTTGAACCGATGAATGAAACTTCGATTGTACCTCCTACGGCTACCTCAAGACTAAATTTCCCGTCAAAATCTGTAGTCGTTGCATTTCTAGTTCCAGACTCTATTACCGATGCGCCCGGCAATACAGTACCTGTATTGTCATAAACGGTACCCGTTACCAGCTTTTTTCCCTGAGCAAACATTCCTGCCGAAATAAAAAGCATGAAAATCATGAATACCAGCGATTTAGTAGTCCACATTTGATGCAGGACTATTCTTTTATTTTTACTATTCATTAGAATGATGTTTTAATTTGATAGTGAATTATTTGTCTAAGGTTTTAAGCGGAATCGTTGTGTCTGAAATTGTTTTGTCTTTGTTGTCTTTAACTAAAACATGAATTTCACTTAAAACAGGAGAATCCTTAAGTTCTGAAACCAAATTGACAAATCCTTTTATCTCTGCAGTACCTCCGCTAAACTCACCAGAAATTGTTTTTGCACCAGCTGTAATAGTATAAATTAATTTGTTTACACCCGGCTCGTTGTTTTTTCTGTAGATTCCTAAGAAATCTTTCTGGCTGATTTGTAAAGGGAAAAATCCAAATACCGGCGGCGGTGGCGGTACATAAGCTCCTGCATATAAAACCTGATCCGGAATTGTTCCTGCCCAGTTGTCTTTTACCATAAGGAAAACTAAATTTTCCATTACGTAACCATCTGGTGCATTGTAGTATGTTTTTGGAACTAAATCCATTTTGTAGAATCCGTTTCCTAAGTCTTTTAGTTTGGTTTTTTCAACAATGTCCGGTAACCATGCCTGATATTCTTGTTTAATATCCCAATTGTTTAATCCACTATGAAAGTGAACGCTTGTAGCATCAGCAAATCCGGGTGCTAAATTGGCATTAAATAAAATACTTACACCTTTATCCAAAGTTGGTTTTGTTGGATAAGCTCTGATTAACTCATTTGCAGTGTAAAAAGATGAAAAATCAGTATATGGCATATTGGCCACGTCACTTTGTTTAGATCCGTTTTTGTTTTTTAAACGAAACCAAAATCCTGCACTTGCTGCAATCTCTTCAGGAGTTTTAGAAAAATATAAAGTTGGCGTAAGAGTAAAACTCCACATTTTATTTCCTTCATAGTGCAGTTTTGCAAAATCAGATGAGTTTTCCCAGTTTCCTGCATCCGGTTCAGATGGAGACCAAATCCAGATATATAAATCTTCATTTTCTAAAAACGTAGTTCCAGAAAGGTCAAAGTACCATGTAACCTGCTCATCATATTTGTACACAACCGGAAAAGATGACATCGGTCCAACAGCTCCTGCGGCTTCTTGTGCCTTAGTAAAATTAGGAGCCATCAAAAGGGCAAGTAAAATTGTATATAGAATTTTTTTCATATTACTTCTTAGTTAATAGCATTTAATTTGAATACATAAGTCACAAACGGAGTTCCTCCTGAAGAATGCACTAACTGAAATTCCATTTCGTCATTGCTTCCAGGAACTGATGTTACTCTAAGTTCGTCTGTTTTTTGAGTTTTTGCAGCGTCGCTGTACAAGTAGATTTTTACTGCGCTTGCATTGGTTTGCTGAAAATCTGAGCTTAATGCCCAATACCCTTTTGGTGCAAATAAAGGCGGAACATTGCCTGTTACTTCATAACTTGTTGGTCTGTTTTTTTCGTCTACGCTAAAATTAATTTTAAAATCTTCGTAGTTAAAAAAAGTACTCAAGTTTTCTTCACTTGGTTCGATCTTATTTGCCTTTGCAAATTCATCAACCATTTTCAGATTTGTTAATCCCCAATTTCCATTTACTTTTTCATAAATCGTAATCGGATCAACGTAGCTTCCATCTTCTGTATTGTCGCAGCCAATTGCGAAAAAACACATAAACAGAGCTAACCAATAATAACTTTTACTTCTCATAAATTTTTGGTTTTTGTTAGTTTTTCATCCCTTAAAAAGGACAGTACGAAGCTAGATGTTAAATAAATCTAAAAAAAAATATCTGTAAAAAATCAAGATGAATTTCAAACGTTTTCGTAATTAAAATATTGATTATCAATAGTTTAAATTTTAGTAAAAAACATAAAAATCAAGGTCTTGTTTAGATGAAAAACGTTGTGTAAATAATGGTAAATATGACAATATGAAAATTTTATGTGAATATTTTTTCAGTATACATATATATAATTGCTTTTTATTGTATAATTGCAAATTATTAGAGTACTTTTAACATTTTAAGACCCACTCAGAGACTTATATTGCAGTGCTTTAGAAGAAAATCATTAAAAAAGCTGCTCACGATTTTCTAAAACTGCTAATCATCAGTTTTTAATTAATTTTGCTTTAAACGAATTAACTCAACCATAAATTATCTTACCCTAAAACCACAACCAAACCATGCAAAAAATATTTGTACTGTATTTTTTCATTGCGGGTTTTTCTCTAACTGCGAAAGAGACAAATCCAATTCTTGAAGAATTAGATAATGTACTGCTCAAAAAAGAAGTTTACTTAAAACAGAAATATCGCAAAATTGAAGCGTTAAAAAGAAATGTTTCAAAATTTACTGTAAGTCAAAATAATGAAGACCTTTACAATACTTATATGTCGTTGTTTGAAGAATACAAATCATTCAAATACGACTCTGCCTATTATTATTTAGAAGAAGCAAAAATCAAAGCCAAGGTTTTAAAAGATCCTAAATATTTGGCAAAAAGCCGAATTAAAGAAGGTTTCGTTTTACTTTCATCAGGATTGTTTAAAGAAGCCATTGATACACTAAATGTAATCGACGATCAAAAACTCGATCAAAAAAACAAATTTGAATACTATAATATTAAAGCCCGCGCTTATTATGATCTAGCCGATTATAATCGCGATCAGCGTTTTAATATTCATTATGTACAGCAGGGAAATCATTTTCTGAAAAAGGCTCTGGAATTAATTGGAACCAATTCTAATGAATATTGGGCTGCCGAAAGTCTTAAACGTTTAAAGCAGCAAGACTGGCGAGGCGCTGAATTTGCTTTTAGTTACTGGATTAACAATTACGATTTACCTCCGGATTATTACGGAATTGCAACCTCAAGTCTTGGTTATATTTATTCAGAAAGAGGTTATACAAAAAAAGCAATTCATTATCTCGCACTCGCCGCCATTGCCGATGTTAAAAACGCGACTAAAGAAACGGTTGCGCTTCGAAATCTGGCCAATGAACTCTTTAAAATGGGTTATCTGGACAAAGCGAACGAATATATTAATATTGCAATGGATGACGCTACTTTTTACAACGCCAGACATCGTAAAATTGAAATCTCGTCGATATTGCCTATTATTGAAAAAGCGCAGTTAAACAACGTAAAAGATAAAAATGACAAATTAGAAAGGATTATTATTCTTTTGACGATTTTAACACTGATAATCGTTTTGTTTTCAATAATTATTTTCAAGCAATTAAAAGAAAAAAATAAAGCGAGAAAAATAATGGCTTCATCATATGCCCAGCTTCAGGAAATGAATATAAGTCTGAGTGAGGCAAATGCAATTAAAGAGGAATATATTACGTATTTTATTAAGGCAACTTCTGCTTTCATCAATAAGATTGATCATATTCAGAAAAGTACGCTGCATAAAATCATTACAAAGAAAACCGATGAAGTTATTGCGAGTTTAAAACGTTATAATGTAAAAGAAGAAAGAGAAAATCTTTTCCATCAATTTGATGAAATCTTCCTGAAATTATTTCCAACTTTTGTGACCGATTTTAATAATTTATTTCCTAATGATCATAAATGTATTGTAAAGAAAGGCGAACTTTTAAACACGGAACTTCGCATTTTTGCCTTATACCGATTAGGAATACAAGACAGCAGTCAAATGGCTGAATTTCTGGAACTTTCTGTAGCTACCATTTATACGTATAAAACCAGAATTAAAAGTAAATCGGACTTTAAAGATACTTTTGAAGAGAAGATTATGGCGATAAAGACTATTTAAGGTTTTGAGATGCTAAGGTTCTAAGGAACTAAGTTTTTTTTACACAATCTTGTCATTTCGACGAAGTAGAAATGACAAACTCTAACTAAAATTTTAAATTAAAAACGGCCACGAATTCACGAATTATTTAAATACAAATTCGTGAATTCGTGGCCGTTTTATTTTATTTACTCAGCAGATTCTAACTGCAATATCATATTTTGGTAATATCTACTTAGTGAAAACAATTGCTCTGCAAATATCATAATGGCCAGCGGAATGAAGAAAAAAATGGTTAGATCTCTTTCGTATAAAAAATACGTGGTAATCATAAAAATTCGAGTGTATTCAAGGTAATAAATCCATTTTCTTTGTTCTAATATGGCTCCGCAGTTTATTAAAGTGATAATAACAATCGACAATACAAAAATCTTATCATACGCTTCTAAAACATCAAAATAATACGTAAAAACAGTCAGCAATAAAGTGCAGACTCCCAATTGAATATAAAGGTAATTTCTAAATCGAAGTCTTTGATGCGGATTGCTTTTATCTTGTAGAAAACGTTTTTCTAATGTTGGACGAATATCCTGATCCATGTGGGCGGGACTTCCAAAAACGGCTTTCCATCTGGCTTTAAAACCTTTTGAACGTCGCCATAATTCATATATTTCAAAATAATAATGAAAATGCTGCCAAAGGAAGCTATAACTTTTTAGCGGATGAGTTAATCCGTATTTTGGTTTTTCTTCTTCTGTCTGGAAAGTTCCAAAAAGACGATCCCAAAAAGTAAACATATCGCCGTAATTTTTATCAAGGTATTTTTCATCAGAAGCATGATGAACTCCATGAACAGAAGGTGTTACAAAAACATATTCGAGCCATTTTATTTTACCAACTAGCTGTGTATGGGTAAAGAAAGAATAAGCACCGTGAACAATGAGCATCGTAATTACCATTGTGGGATGAAAACCAACGAACGGAAGCACACACCAAAATCCCGTTCGGATTATGGCCTGAAAAGTGGTAATCCTGGCAGCGGCCGTAAAATTAAATTCTTCACTATGATGATGTACAATATGTGCTGCCCAGAAAAAATTGACTTCGTGCCCTAATCTGTGATACCAATACCAGACAAAATCTGTGGCAAGAATTAAGGCAATCCAGACTAAAAAATTACTCGGAATTTCAAAAATCCTGTAATCGTCATAAATCAAATAATACAATTGATAGAAGCTTGCGGCAACAAACAAATTAATCAACCGTTCTGCAATTCCAATACTGATATTCGATACAGAACTTTCATAATTAAAAATTTCAGGTCTCTTTTTTCGTTGTGCAAGCTTATATTCCAGAAATAAAAACAGGAAGAAAGCGGGCATTGCAAAGGCAAGAAAATTAATGTTTTTCATTTTTAAAAATTACTTTAATATTGATATGAACTAAAAAAAAGACATTTTCATCAGTCAAAAAACGTATTTAACTGATGAAAATTATCTGATTTTTATTTTAAAAAATTTAATTCTGCTTAAATTTTGGAGCCTCTAAAGCTACTTCTTTAACAGATTGTGTTTCAGCTACTTTTTTCAGCGCAATTATGTAAGCCGCAATTCTCGGACTTACGTCGTATTTTGCTGAAACTCTAAATACCGTTTCAAAACCTTTTTCTAAAATGTCTTCTAAACGTTTATTTATTTGATGAATTCTCCAGGATTCCAAAAGTGAATTTTGAAGCCATTCAAAATAAGAAACCGTAACTCCGCCGGCATTTGCTAAAATATCCGGAACCACTAATACATTTTTACCTTGCAAAATTTCATCAGCATCAGAAGAAACAGGTCCGTTTGCCGCTTCAATGATTATTTTAGCACGAACATCATTTGCATTTTTCTTTGTAATAACATCTTCTTTTGCAGCCGGAATCAAAACATCAACATCTAAAAACAATAATTCTTCATGTTTTATAGCTACTGAATTTGGATATCCTTTTATCGTTTTATTATTAAGATTATAATATAATATCAATTCCGGAATATTGATTCCATCCGGATTGAAAAACGCTTCCGAAACATCACTTACCGCAACTATCTTAACTCCTTTTTCATATAAAAACAAAGCCGAATGCAAACCAACATTTCCAAATCCCTGAATCGCAGCAGTTGATCTTGCCGGTCTGATTTTTAATTTTTCAAGCGCCAGCAAAGTAATAATGCTTACACCTCTTCCGGTTGCTTCTACTCTTCCAAGCGAACCTCCGGAATGCAAATGTTTTCCGGTTACTACGGCGTGAATTGTTTTTCCGTGAACTAATGAAAATTCATCCATCAGCCAGCCCATTTCGTCTGGTCCAGTTCCCATATCCGGAGCGGGAACATCTTTTTCCGGACCAAAAATATCGGCTAAAGCTTTTGTATATGCTCTTGTAATTCTTTCTAATTCTGTTTTAGAAAGCGTTTTTGGATCGCAAATAATGCCGCCCTTTGCACCTCCAAACGGAATTCCTGTTACGGCAGATTTCCATGTCATCCAGGCTGCCAGTGCTTTTACCTCATCGAGATTAACGGCATTGTCATAACGAATTCCTCCTTTTGACGGACCTAAAGCCGTATTGTGAATTACTCTGTATCCTTCAAAATTCTGCTCGCTTCCATTATCTAATGTTATAGAAAAATTTACCACAATTTGTTTTTCCGGACGCTGCAGCTTTTGTCTAATAGACTCATCTAATTTTAAAATATCGGCTGCTATATTAAACCTGTCAATCATAGATTGAAAGGGATTCTGTTTTATAATTTCTGCACTCATAGTATTTATTTTTAATTTTTTGGATTATCAATTTGGGTTTAATAAAATGTTTTGTTCTAAATAAAATCAACAGCAGCACATGCAACACGGAATTTTGGTCTGGCAGCAATGCATCATCGTATGTATGTTTCTATTTGATCTCATTTTATTTTTATTTTAATGGTTCCTAAAAAAAGCCTTTCATGGTGCATGAAAGGCTAAAAAAAAATAACTAACAAGTACTTTCTCTATTAACGCCATTTCATCGCACGGGTCGACATGCAGCACATCGTCAAACTGCACATAAACGGGATGATATTTTGGACATAGTTTTTCATTGTTATTGCAAATCTATAAAATATTATTTATAAATTCTATAGAATTAGTCGAGTTTATTTTATAAAAATATAAAATTAACATTAAATCCATTGTAAATTAATGATTTAAGAGATTAAAAAAAACACTAAAATTGTGATTTTACGATAAAAACAATAGCGATTAGAGCTAAAATCAGTCCTAAAATATTAATTTTAGATAGTTTTTCTTTGAAGAAAAGTAGTCCAACAAGACTTCCTAAAACAATCACACCCATGTTCATTCCTGCAAAAACAGTTGATGGATTTTCGGCGAAAGCCTTATGTGCCTTTAAATAAAATAATATATTTCCGAAGTTGAAAATCCCGACTAAACCTCCAAAAAGGATATTTTTATAATTGAGTTGGACTTTTTTAATGGCAGCATCATAAACCACAATAAGCAAAGAAACTGCCAATGAAATATCAAAAACGATAAACAAAGAAGTTGTATAAGGCAAAGCAGTAAAAAGTGCAATTTGCTTAAAAAGAATATCGATAATCCCGAAACCTAAAAAAACTGCTGCGGGATACATCCATTTGTTTTGATCGTTTCCTGATTGTTTTTTTAAGATGAATAAAAGTGCTATAAATCCTATTATCAATCCGATAACTTTATATGAATTGAATTCTTCTTTGAAAATCAGCCAAGCTGCAATTATCGGAATAAACAGAGACAAACGCTGTGCAGCATCTGTTTTTACAATTCCCATGTGTTTTATTGAAGTAAATAAAAACAGAAAAACGATTGGCAGTAAAATACCAACTGCAGTATAAATATTCCAGGGCGCATCGGCATGAACTACATTTAAATCCGGGCTAAAGGTAAAATAGCAAAGTAATATTGCCATTATATAATTAAAAGCTATAATCTGAATTGGATTTGCATTGTATTTACGGGTTATTTTGAAGATTACACCAACCGTAACACTGCACAAAATGCTTAGAATAAGAAATAACATAGAATTAAATTTTGTTTACAAAATTAGTTTTTTATAATATCTGGTTTGCTATAAATCTTTGTCAAAGTTTTAAACTTTGACAAAGATCGACAAACAATGATTATAAAGAAACCCGACAGGTTTTTAAAACCTGTCGGGTTTCTTTATAATCATTAAGAATTTACAATTTACTAATATAACTTCCGTACATATCCTTGAACTGATGTCCCTGTGCAAAACGGTCTTTGCTTAGTTTTTTATATTCAACCAAAGCCCACAGTACAAACTCTTTTACAAAATATTGATCCTTTTTGTCTAATTGCGGCTGGTATTTTTTTACTAAAATATCCAAAGGCGTTACTTCGTCTAAAATAGCCTGATACTCTGCATCAGTGGCATCGTCTAATAATTCAAAGCCGCTTTCTGCAAAAAACCATTCGATCAAATCAGAATAAGGCGTTTTTTCTCCTGGTTTTTCTAATTTTTCAATCTTAGGAAAATAGTTTGGAAACAAAGTCCTGATAGCTGAACCTATTAAATGCTGTGCCACAACAGCTGCTCCCTCCTGCTCTCCTTCATAAACTAATTCTACTTTTCCTGTAATGGCCGGAATAATTCCCATAAAATCAGATAAACGAAGATTTGTTTTGTCAACTCCGGATTTTAAAGCACGACGTTCTGCAGAACTTATTAAATTCTCAAAAGCCGTAATACTCATTCTGGCACTTACCCCACTTTTGTTATCTATGTATTCGCTTTCGCGAGCTTCAAAACTAATTTGCTCTAAAATATCTCTGGCTAGACTTGGTACATAAACGACATCACTTTGGTTTTCGTCCAGTTTTGCTTCCTGCTGTGTAATGGTTCTTGCAATTTCAACTGTTTCAGGATAATGTGTTAAAATCTGCGAACCAATTCTGTCTTTTAGAGGTGTTACTATACTTCCTCTGTTTGTATAATCTTCCGGATTTGCAGTAAAAATAAACTGCATATCAAGCGGCATTCTCAATTTGAATCCGCGAATTTGAATGTCGCCTTCCTGCAGAATATTAAATAAAGCAACCTGAATTCTGGCCTGTAAATCTGGTAATTCGTTAATTACAAAAATACTTCTGTTCGCTCTCGGAATCATTCCAAAATGAATCACGCGGTCATCAGCATACGATAATTTTAAATTTGCAGCTTTAATTGGGTCAACATCTCCAATTAAATCGGCTACGGTTACATCTGGTGTTGCTAATTTTTCGAAGAAACGTTCGTTTCTGTGTAACCATGAAATTTGAGTTTCATCGCCTTTTTCTTCGATTAAATCTTTTGCAAAACGTGAAATTGGATTTAACGGATCATCATTAATTTCTGAACCCGCTACAAACGGAATATATTCGTCTAACAATTCTACCATTTTGCGCGCCAAACGTGTTTTTGCCTGTCCGCGAAGACCTAATAAATTGATATTATGACGAGAAAGAATTGCACGTTCCAGTTCTGGAATTACCGTATTTTCGAATCCGTGAACACCTTCAAAAACCGGTTTTCCTGATTTTATTTTCTCACGAAGATTGTTACGCAATTCGTCCTTAATACTTATGCTCTTATATCCTGCAGCTTTTAACTGCCCTAATGTTTTTATATTGTTTATTTCCATTTTTATTGAAATATCGATTTTATTATTGTTTTTTAATGACAAATATTGTGTCATTGCTGTGTGTAGACGCACTGCGGTGTGTCTCTACGATATGCGTTGTGTGTAAATTATCTATTAAAAATCTTTGTCCCTTTGAACCTTTGCCACTTTGAACCTAAAAATTAACGAACCCTTTTCTTCCTATTCGTTTCATAATCTTCAAAAATCATTTCGCCAAGGCCTTTTAATCCGGTATAAAATGCTTTTCCCTGATTGGCTTCTGTAAAATGATTCACAAAACGCTGCAAATACGGATCGTTTGCAATCATAAAAGTCGTAATGGGAATGTGTAATTTTCTGGCTTGTTGTGCCTGTGTATAGCATTTATCTACAATATATTCGTCGAGACCATTACTGTTCATATAGTACGAACCATCACGCTCACGCACACAGCTTGGTTTTCCGTCGGTAATCATGAAAATCTGTTTGTTCGTATTTCGTTTTCGGCGTAAAATATCCATCGCCAATTGTAGTCCTGCAACTGTATTAGTGTGATATGGACCAACTTGCAGATACGGCAGATCTTTAATTGGGATTGTCCAGGCATCATTTCCGAAAACCAAAATATCGAGCGTATCTTTTGGATAGCGGGTTGTGATTAATTCAGCCAAAGCCATTGCCACTTTTTTAGCAGGCGTGATTCGGTCTTCTCCATACAAAATCATACTGTGGCTAATGTCGATCATCAAAACGGTACTCATTTGTGCTTTGTACTGCGTTTCTTCGACAATTAAATCATTTTCAGTCAGCATGAAACTCTCAACACCGTTATTAATTTGAGCATTTCGGAGACTTTCGGTCAGTGAAATACGTTCTAAACCATCACCAAAATTAAACTCGCGAAATTCTCCTGTATGTTCGTCTCCATTTCCGGCATGTTTTGTTTTGTGATTTCCGTTTGCGGAACGTTTTAAATTTCCAAAAATCTGATCTAAAGCCTGCTGACGAATCGCACGTTCTGTTTTAGCTGTAATTCCAAAACCGTTCGTTCCGTCTTCTTTGACTTCGTCTTTTATATAACCTTTCTTTTTTAAATCTTCGATAAAATCATCGATTGTGTAGTTCTCATCGGTCAGTTTATATTCTACATCTAACTCTCTAAGCCAGCTTATCGCTTCATCAAAATCGCCCGAAGTATGGGTGATTAACTCTTTGAAAATACCAAAAAGTTTTTCAAACGGAGACTGAAAAGGAGCTTCGTACGACTTAAAATAAAAACCTTTTTTAAATTCGTTTTTCATAATTTTAAAATTAAGATTTTTTAGAATTATGAAAATAGAAACGTTTATTAATTTTTAGTTAAAATATTTAACCAAAATTCACAACTAACAGTGTTAGATATAATAATTATTCAAACTTTCCATCGACATAAAACCATGCATTATTTTCAAATTTAAAAGTCGAAAATTCGTAATGTACCTGCGGTTTTTGGTTAGAATCTAAAAAATACGCTTTAAACTCAACGGAGTTTTCTGTAAAGCTTAAAATTTCTAATTTCTGCCATTTATTTGCCGCTGCCCATTTTAGAATTTCAGCTTTTGAGTAATACTTTCTTTCTGAAATATAAGTCGTTTCTAAAAGATAATCAACATTATGAGTCGCATAAGCCGAATATCTCGAACGCATTAGAGCTAAAGCTGACGGCGCTTTTTGTCTTTTTTCGAGATACAATCCGCAGCAATTATCAAATAATAATCCTGTATCGCAAAAACATTTATGCGTCGCCATCTACTTGTTCCTCACCATTAATTTTTACATGAAACTGATTTAGTAAAACCTGATATCTGCTTATTTCTCTCAACTCTTCATCTTCTTCAGCAAAGTCTAGCATTTCATCTAAAGTTTCGCTTACTTCAAGTAATTTATTATTGGCTTGTCTATCATTTTTTGCAGCGATCAAATCAATGATTTCCTGAACACTGGCTTTTAAAGTTTCAAATTTACTATTCATTGTTTTTTTTGTTTCAAGTTTCAAGTTTCAAGTTTCAGGTTTCAGGTTTCAGGTTTCAGGTTTCGTTCCAATAACTTGAAACTTAAAACATAAAACTTGAAACTATATTTTTATTACTCTTTATTTTCGTTGAATTTCTTCACAATTTCTTTCAGCTTTTCTTTCCGTGAAACTTCTGCTTGCTTTTTCTTGGCCTGGGCTTTGTGCAATTTGTCATTGTGAATTTTAATGTTTTTTTCGTTATTGCGTCCCATTATATTTCTCTTTTAATTTCTTCTAAACTTTTCTCGGTAAAAATCAATTCGTTGATAATCTGCTTTCTTAAATCTGCAATATCATCATAATCAAAATATTTTGCCCAGGAAGTTAATTGCTGCAAATTTCGAACTTGTTTTAAGCGCTTCGTGGTTTCAAAACTGGTTCTTAAAATCGCTTTTCCGTCATAATTGGGATTATTTTTATGCTGATAATTGGCAAGATTTTTTTCGAAATCGGCTTCGATATAATAAAGTTTTTCTTCGGCATTATCAGGATAAAATTCATTCCAGGCTGCAAAACCAATTTTTGTTTTTGATTCTGTTTCAGGTTCACGCGCAATTAAGCGCCATTTACTATTTGCCAGTCGTCCCCAATGGTTCGATACGCGGTACATTCCGGTTTCAGTATAATAATAAGAACTTCCTGCTTTGCTTTCGAATTGTTTTTTTAAACCTTCAATTTCATTTGGAAGTACTTCATTAAAAACACAAAAGGTATTCTTGAAAGAATTTGGATGTGGCTTAAAATTTTTCTGCATACTGCAAATATACTCAGATTGTCGCGAACTCCCCAAAACAAACCTAAATTGATTAACTTTGCTGCTTCAATTTAAAACAAAAAATTATGTCTAAAGATTCACAAGGAAAAATGCCCCAAAAAGGAGTTTACACGGGAATTATCGAAAAAGATGAAAACAACAATTATTTCTGTGGTGAATATCTTTTAGATTATAAAATCGCTCATACAAATTTTAATATTGGTGACTGGATTACAATTAAATCTGTAATTGAAAACCCAAGTGATATGAGTTACGATAAATATCCAAAGAAATCCAAAAATTTTGATAAAGCGAATCGCAAACCTGAATAATTTTTGTTTCAGGTTTAATGTTTCAAGTTTAAATATGGATAATTAACCGCAAAGTACGCTAAGATTTATCTCAGTATTGGATGGTTTTTATAAATATATCTAAAGTTCGCAAAGCTTGCAGCGATACAGCCTGCGAACTTTGCGTTTTATAACACAATTTGATTAAACAACTCTTAGCGTACTTTGCGGTTAATTAGCAATAATTCATAATTCTAATTATTTTTTCGATCAAAAGTAAAAAGTTAAAAAAAAGTGTACCTTTGCAAAAAATTTGTCGATTTGAACTAAAAAAGTGCCATTTCAAACTAATAGACAAGTAGTTACCTTTTATTTATGAAAAAAATAGTTGAATACCGTAAATTACTAAACGTAGACAAAACTGCAGAGTTAAAAGATTTAAAAACAATTTATCGTAATGCGATGAAAGAATCTCATCCAGATAAATTCGTAGGAGATGAAGCTGGTCTAAAAGCTGCAGAAGAAAAAAGTAAAACGATCATTGAGGCTTACCACTTTTTAGTAAGCATTCACCCTGATACTATCAAACTTAATTTACCTGAATACACAGAAACAATAACAACTTGTACTATTACAGACTATAAATTTGTAGATGGTCGTTTGATTATTGATTTTTCTAACGGAAGTGTTTACGAATACATTAGCGTTCCTAAAGCGACTTACGTGAAAATGGTAAATGCAGATTCTCCTGGAAGATTTGCAAAAAGACACATTTTAAACTCTTTTACCTGGAGAAAGAAAACAAATCAAGAATAAATTTGTTCAAAAAATATTTCAAAAGCACTCTTATTACAGAGTGCTTTTTTTATGTCTTACTATTAAAAAAGTTCTATATTAGCTTTATAAACAAAAAGATAATAAGAGTTTTAAATCAAATTAATGCTTCAAAACACTTGATTACTGGGCTATTAGACATAAAAAAACTATAACAAAATTTTAGGTTACAAAATTCTATATGTTCTATAATTTTAGATACTTTTGTTGCACAAATCAATTAACTAATTAATTTTTTATAATGAAAAAAATACTTTTTTTACTTACAGCTTCTGCAGCTATCATTTCTTGCAGCAAAGTTAAAGACGGAGAATACCTAATTACAGGTACTGCAAAAGGAATTGAAAACGGAAAAACGATCATTCTTCAAGGTCAGGATCCAACTACAAGAATGGCTGTTGCGCTTGATACAGTAAAAGTTGAAAATGGAAAATTTGAAATAAAAGGAAAAGTTACTGAACCAGCTTTTCATACATTAATCCTTCAGGGTGCAAACCAACCATTCCCTTTTATATTAGAAACGGGAGAAATTAATATCGAAATTGACAAAGACAGTATCCACAAATCTAAAGTTTCCGGAACTTACAATAATGATGAGTATTCAAAATTCAATGAAGATATCACAAAAACTCAAAAAAGCTTAGTTGATTTCCAGAAAAAGAATACTACAAAGATGCAGGAAGCTCAAAAAGCACAAGATACTGCAACTATCAATGGTTTGATGAAACAATACATGGAAATTCAAACAGAAGTACAAGCTAACAGCAAAAAGAAATATTTAGCTTATGCTGAAAGTCATCCAAAATCTTATATCTCTGTATTAATTATTCAAGGTATGATTAATGACCCAAGCAATGATATTAAAAAGACAGAAAGTATATTCAACTCTTTAGATGAGTCTTTAAAAAATACAACTCCTGGTAAAGAAATCAAAAACAGACTAGGTCAAGCAAAAATGCCTGCGGTTGGTGCATCAGCTCCTCCTGTTGGCAGCGCTAAATGAAGAGCAGATTTCTCTGCCCCAAACCCGCAGGGAAAAGTAGTTTCGCTTAAAGAAAGTTTAGGTAAAGTTACTATCGTTGATTTCTGGGCTTCATGGTGCGGACCATGCCGAAAAGAAAATCCAAATGTGGTAGCTATCTATAAAGAGTTACATTCAAAAGGATTAAATATTGTTGGAGTGTCTTTGGATAAAGATGCCGAACACTGGAAAGAAGCTATCGCTGCAGACGGTTTAACCTGGACACATGTTTCAAACCTAAAATTCTGGGATGAGCCAATTGCAAAACAATATAATGTTGAATCTATTCCTGCAACTTTTATTCTTGATGCTTCAGGAAAAGTGGTAGCACAAGACTTAAGAGGTCCGGAATTGAGAGCAAAAATTATTGAACTGCTAGCAAAATAATCCTACATTTTAAAATAAGTTAAAAAAATCTCCCTAGTGGAGATTTTTTATTTTATTCAATTCCAATGGATTAAAAAATAACTTTAAAATAACTTAAAATTAAGTTCTTTTTTTGTTTGCAAATGTAGAAAACGTTGCTATCTTTGCAACCGCTTAGAACAACAAAGCGCAACAACGCTGAGATCTGGGGAGATACTCAAGCGGCCAACGAGGGCAGACTGTAAATCTGCTGTGAAAACTTCGCAGGTTCGAATCCTGCTCTCCCCACAGAGGGTTAAAGAACAAAAAACAAAAGTTTTTTCATTCTTTTAAAAAGCCCAAAACAAATGTGGTAAAACCTGCAAATCCTAGGATTTGCAGGTTTTTTTTAATCCTGCTTTTCATATTTTTTAAAACCACACAAAATTAAAGGTGCAAAATCGGTGCACTTTCCGGCGCATAGAAAAGTGCACCAGAAACAGCAAAAATCCCTCATATTATAGGGGTTAACGAGATTAACGACTGGATTTGGCAGTGATATTATTCTACATTTATTAATTTAAAAAGTAGGATTATGTTGGAAAGCAGTTTTGGGATTCTTTTTAAAAAGACCCAGAATAGAAAGTAGAGAATGGATTGTGTATTTCAGAATAACAGTTGACGGTATCCGCAGGGAAAGTTCAACTAAGAGAAGATGGGATAATACGCGATGGGATCAAAGGTTCGAAAGAGCGGTCGCTCGAGTTCAATTATTGTCTAAAAGCGACACCGATTAAAAAAACAACTCCCAGCACATTACAGGCGATGCACTAATGGAGCTTAATATTTGAAGCTCTTATTTTTATTTTCTCATGTTCATTTTTTTCAAAACCACATTCGGATACTACTATTAACTGCGGTCCCAGTGAGGATTTCTGTTTGAAATATTTACAATGACTTGATTAATTGACTGCAACAATATTTAAAACTTTCTCTTTTTTTTATCTAAAATCCTGCTGCAATCATTTCTATTGGGACTTTTTTCAATTTATATAAAGAAATCATATTGTTAATTTGCTAATTTTTTTTAGTTTAGCGACAAAAAATTTAACATTTTTTTATGTCATGATTAATCAAATAAATAGTATGAAATTTCTCAAAATTATATTTTTAATCGTTTTATTTTTTCAAAATCTTCTTTCTTTTTCTCAAACAGAGAATGAAATGGAGGCTATTGCTAAATATCAATTAGGTGAAGAGGCCTATAGCAACAACGAATACGACAAAGCTCTTGCTTATTTGGAACAAGCCAAGACCATTATTGGCAGCAAGCCTAAATTGTTATATTTAGAAATTATGGTGGAAATGGACAAGGGATTTAGCAGCTCAGACCGGGTTAAACATATTTTAAAAAAAATAGAGGCTTTTGAAAAATCATCTGGAATCGATAGCTACTCGCAGGATAAGAAAATGGCAGTTGCCAAAAATAAGATCCTGCTAAAAGAGAAATTAAATGATATGATGCTTGAGGAACAGAAACTCGCAGCGCAAAAACAAGAACTTGAAGACAATATTAAAAAAGGGAAAGCAAATTTTGAAAGGTTTACAATAGACGATCTTCCTATGGGGCAAACAATAGAAGAGTTTCAAAAGCAATATCCAAATATTCTGCCTGAGAATTACAAAATGTCAAAGACAAAATGGGAATCAGGCACTGAGGCTGATCTTATCTATGCCTGTCATTCTAAAAGCATTGGTTTTGAGAACAAAGAAAATTTTCTATTGCCTTACAATTCTTCTACAGGTGCTCCTATCTATGACACCACTATTCATTTAGTACTAGTGAAAAACGGCAGAGTTGTTGGATTTCAGAAAACGATTTTTTACTACAACAGCAAAGGGCAAGGTACCTTAACTTTCTCAGAAGCTACTGCGGAGGTCACCAAATACGTAGAAAAATTCAAGGCTGATTTTGAATCATATGGCAACAAATCAACCGATGCAATACCTTATTATGATTACCAAAATCAATGGAGCTGGGCTATTTCAGATACTAAAGGAGTCCATTTGTACAGTGACAATTACGTAGACGAAAAAAACCAAAAAAGATGGAAGAGCTCCCTTACACTGAGAGTATTCAAAGACTATAAATAAATTTAAAAACAATTATGATTATGATGAAAAAACTACTTTTAGCCGCTATGTTGACGGTTTCGACATTTGCATTTTCACAAGGAGAACTTTTTGGCACCATCGGAATGACTAAATTCAGCGAAAAAGACAACGGACAGAAATTTGAGGACCACAAAGGCACATTATCAGGTAAACTTGGGTTTACATTCTGGATACCTTTTGAAGACGCAAGATTTTCAATCAATCCAGGAATAACTTATGGAAACATGGGAACGAAATTTAAGGACTCAAATGATGATACTACTGTAACACTCGGATATGTAAGCGTTCCTGTTGATTTTGTGTACAAAATCAAGCCGATCGGAAGCACTTTCTTTTTCTCTGGAGGCGGTTACTATGGCTACCTTACTTCAGCTGAAACGCAATATGGAGAGTTAAAGATAAACGATGGTGATTATTCATACAAAAGAAGTGATTATGGTGTTAATGTAGGAGCTGGATACTTTTTTGGAAACGGCATCACATTGCGTCTAACCTATTCACAAGGTCTTGCTAATATTATGAATTATCCAACTGGTGTTGATGATAGCCACATAAAAAATTCAAATTTTGGATTATCAGTCGGTTATATACTATTCAAAAAGAGAATCTAATAGAATTCTTAAAAATCAATACTGTTTGAATCATGAAAACACTTCCGCCAATCAAATTGCACATAGTTTTTCTGTTATGCCTGGTATTAAATTTATCAGCACAAAACAAATCGGCAGCAAAGAATTTTCTTTGGGAATTAACTTTGCCAACAGCTATGGACCGAGGACCTATGCGAATTGGTATTGGCGGAAGCTATTATTTTGAAAGGGAAACAATTGGTCCAAAGCACTACGCCAATCTGCATATTTCATTTACAAAAATGAGCTTTCTTGGCAACGGAATTCCGGCATACAAATATAACGGTATAGCATATCTGGCCAATGCAATGGATGCAATAGATGGTCTCGGCGCTTCAGGTTTTGACAAACTAGCGGTAACTTCAATAAATATGCAGATTCAGGTACTTGCTGCACAAGCCAATTTGGGAGGTTCAAATCCTTTTATTTCAATAGGAGCAATAATAGGCGAAACAAACAGCGTTAATCATGCTGCTGAAATTTCTAAAGAAACAAATCTAGATCATCTTGATTTAATGTGGGCAGGCTCGTTTATTACCAATCTTAACTGGAACAATTCATCAGACTTAGAAGCCAGAATCCGTAATCTAATAAAGTTACAGCAAAATAAAGAAGACTACAAAAATGTAATACGGCAAGCTGATAATGCATTTAGCAGAAACAATCTTGAGGAAGCTAAGAATTTATATGGGCAGGCTCTCAGATTATTGCCAAAAGAAAGTTATCCTGCTGCACAGCTGGCTAAAATAGAACGTGTTCTAGCCGAAAAACAGAAAAAGGAAGATACAGTCAAAAATGAAGAAACTACTGTTGAAAGCTCTAACAATCCAGAAGCCGTACGCCCTGTAGTTAAAACACCTCGCCAACAAACACCTGAAGAAATCAAGCAGGCAAAAAATCAGGAAATCCAGGCAAAAGTAAATGCTCAGATGGCCGACATTCGACAGAAACAGGAAGCTGCAAAGCTATTAGAAGCCGATTTTGTAAGCAAGGCCAGTAATTTATCCCAATCTTTCAGTCAGGGAAATGCGGCATCCAATTCAGCAGAAGCAATTAGAGAGGCTGGTTTGGCAGATAAAATTTTCAATTCAATTGATGAGATCAATCAAGAATATAGCAGGCAGATGCAGATTATAGAGCAGGAATCCAATAATTATGCAGCCGCTAAAGCCGCTTCAGTCTCCAGTTACTTAGATGCTACATCAAACAGCGGTTCTCAATATGATGCTGCCATAAACGGAAGCATGAAGGCACTTGGAGGCCTTTTAAGCCAAATCAAGGCTGATAAAATAGAGAGAGAAAACAAAGAGCGTCTACGCGAAGAAAGAGAAGCCCAACTGGCTTTACTGGAAAGTAAAAGAAAAGCGGCCTTGTTTGGTATCAGACAAAAAATGCTTGAACTTTTTCCAGAAGGCAGATTGCCTTTGGAATCAAATAATGTAAAACAAAACCAAGTATATGTATTTGCCTTCATAGCCGATAAAAATGCTCTCTTGACACAAGAAATGGGTTCCATAGCCATTAGCAATGTCATAGCGGTTGAAAAACTAGACGATGGAAGTTTCCCTTATAAATCTGCATTTGCAAATAATCTTAAGAAATTCGGTGTTGGCAAAGTCAGCATTGTAGGCTATTATTTAAATCAAACTGATGCTGAAAAAATGCAGAGCTCATTTATTGAACTAGCATCAAAAAGCAGTTTGCAGATTAATCAATTTAGTTATGGTGATGAATCTATGAAAAAAAGTTTCAAGACAGTAAACACAAATGATTTTTGGGAAACTGGCAAAAGCAATGATACAGAGAAATCTAAAAAAACAGAAGCCAAAAAACAAGAAAATTTTTGGAATGATTAGCCATTTATCCAGCAAATAAATTATCATTATAACTTAATTAAAGACGATTCATTACAATACAGCTTTTATTCTTGTTGTTTTCAGTTCCAGAAATTAACTTAACAGAATATGACGAATTCAAATTAAAAATACAAAAGAGCTCCAAATTAAAGTGCCGCAAAATGTAATTATAATTTTTTAAGAAAAAGCCTTAAGCTTAAGTATTTGACAACAAGATTGAAGGCAAACCTATTTAAAAAAAACATACAAGCCCAAATGTCTTGACTATGTTACTATAATTGGATTAAATGCACCCCAAAAACGAATAGTGAAAAAGTCCTTGCCTTTTTCTATATCTGTATCATCTAAGAAGCTCATCGCAGCCAGATTGCTGCCTGATGCATAGGAAACCAGTCGTGCAATTCAGCTGACTGTATCCAATTAATATTTTTAATTTGAAATTATACTATAATTTTAGTTTATCAGTATATCCCCAATTAAATAACAAGTTTCAGCGAATCGGATTCAAATGATATGAATCCAACAATAATTTAATTTTCATAAAACTCAAAAGCATCAATTATATCCAAATAAACACCATCAAAATTCGCATCGATTATTTTTTTGAGATATGAATTATCATTACCATATATGATATTTTGCCAATCAGCATTCCAATATTTTACTTTAAAATTCCCTTTCCAATTAGGATTTTCAGCGTCCAGCCATTCGGGACGGGTGCTGCTCCAGTTTTCTTTCCAGTAATACCTGTAATTCTCTGCTTCACCAATAGACATATAAGAAATTACAAGTCTTTTCCCTCCATTAGCCTTGTTTTTTAACTGGTTTATTTCAGTTTTTGAAAAAGCCATTCCGTCTGTAAAAAATAAATCCATTATCAAAAGATCATAATTTTTAGAAGTTACTGCTTTGATGAATTCACTTTTACTATTAAATTTGGATGGATTGATGAGATAAAGAAAATTCTTTGCCTGAGAAATCTCAGTGACTGTATTTGCATTTTCTTGGTAAATTGGATTTGGAAAAGCCGGAATATTATTTAGTTCTCTTTCATTAGCGGCAAACGAAACGTATCCGGAATTTCGATTTTGAAGATATGAGTTCTCCATCTTAGACGGATCTGAACAATAATCTGTTACCAAAATCACATTCCCTGCTTTTTTGGATATGTTGAGTAATTCCCGCAGATAAGAGTTATGCTTATTGTCTGTAGCAACATTGTCCTCGTCGTATCCGAAAAATAAGTCTTCCTGACCGTTGGCATCAATAGCGTTAAGGTAAGATATGTGCGGATTTCCAGATGCATCTCCATTGCTTGAAACCAACTCAATGCCGTTTTGAGGAATGATGTTGAAAGCTGGATTTTTAGACTTTGCATATTGACTTATTCCTATTACAAATTTCCGCATTTCCTCTTTATAATCTCTTGCATCTGAATAAGAAATATCATCTTTCTGACATGATAATAATACCGAAAAAAAGGAGATCAATAATATCATATTGTTTTTCATATTTTATTTAAATGGATTTATATTAATTAACGCAGAAAAAAAATGTTTATTTGATACATTTAAATCTAATGCCCATCTAAATTTGAAGTTGCCTTTAATTTTGACACAAAAAGCTAATTTGTTTTTTATGATGTTCATCATTCTCAGTTTTTTGTATTGTAACTTTTAGTTTTTTGCAAAAAAAAGAAAGACTCAAACCCTTGGAAAGAGTTTTAAATTTGTGAAAATATAAACTCAATGAATATTAGAGAGACATATCCAGAAAAATAACTCAAATCAAAGATAATTTAAAATAAAAAACTCCAAAACCATAAATGATTTTGGAATTTTCAATCAAATTTATCTAAAACATTTTATTATTTATATTCTTTTTCTTTTTGCTCGTACCAATCTTTCATTACATAAAAAGCTTTCTTTTTAATTCCTTGATCAGAAATTAATCCTTTACGGTTGAAGAAATCCTGAATATTTGGCAACTGTCTTCTTGGAGATCTAAAGTCAACTAAAATCCATGGAGAAACTCCTGCCAAGCCTTCAATGCGATTGAACATTTGTGTGTTTTGAATATATAATTCTTCCTGATATTCTTCGTTCCAACGTTCTTTTTTATCTCCATGACGACCTTGTAAAGCTTCGCCTCCGAATTCGCTGATAATAACCGGTTTGTTGTAGGGAATTACCCATTGCATGTCTTTGCAAGATTCGTTTGTTCCTCTATACCAGCCCAAATATTGATTAAAACTTACAATGTCTACAAACTCGTTCATATTATCATGAAGTGTATTTACGTTATTTGGACTTTTGGTCACTTCCATTGCCATACTGATTAAACGAGAATTGTCCTGCGTGCGTGCATATTTTGCCAGCTTACTTAAGAAAATATCTCGATCATCTCCATGCGGTGTTTCATTGGCAATCGACCAAATTACAATTCCACAACGGTTTTTATCACGATAAATCATATCGTGCAATTGTTGTTCTGCATTGGCATAAGTATCTGGATTTGTCCATGAAATTGTCCAATAAACCGGAACCTCAGACCAAATCATTAACCCCATTTTTTCTGCTTGTTTTACCATGTTTTCGTTGTGCGGATAATGCGCCAGACGAACATAATTACAGCCTAATTCTTTTGCCCAATTCAACAAAGTAATTGCATCGTCTTCAGACCAAGCTCTTCCAGATCTGAAAGGTGCTTCTTCGTGAATACTAATGCCGCGTAAAAAGACTTTTTTTCCGTTTAAAAGAATTTCTTTGCCTTTAGTTTCAATAGTTCTAAAACCAATTTGATCTGCAATATTTTCATCGGCTTTAGAAATGGTTACCTCATATAATTTTGGTTTTTCTGGCGTCCATAAAATTGGATTGGCTTTTATTTCAAAATATGCTATTCCTTTTGCATCTGTCGTAATGTTCTTTTTAATTTTCAATTCAGGAATAGAAACCGAAACAGATTGGTTTGCTATTTCACTATTTAGTTTTATCCAGCCAGAAATTTTCCCTTTTTCTTTTTTATCCAATTGAACCAAATAATCTTCAATATAAGTATTCGGAACCTGAGCCAAAGTCACATCTCTTGTGATTCCGCCATAATTCCACCAATCCATATTTACGGTTGGCACATTATCTTTGTGGCGTTTATTATCAGCTTTTACCACTACGAAATTATTCCCATCAACCAATAAATCGGTTACATCAAAATTAAAAGGTGTGTAACCGCCAACGTGTGTTCCTGCCAGTTTTCCGTTTACATAAACTTTCGCATCGTAATTGACAGCTCCGAAATGAAGAATCCCTTTGGTTTTTGCATCTTTTTTATAATTAAAGTCTTTCTGGAACCAAACCGTTCCTTCGTAAAAAAACAATCTTTCGTCTTTGCTGTTCCAATCTGACGGAATATCCATTGTGGCAGAAGTCGCAAAATTATATTCGGTTAAGTCTGTGGTATTCCATTTTTTATTCTCGAAAAATCCGTTGTTTTTAAAAGGCATTAATCGGTAATCGTAATATCCGTTTTCAAGCGGATCTACAATATAACTCCATTTTCCGTTTAAGGTAATATTGTTTCGGGCTGCAATATTGGAAACTAACGGAATTTCCTGTGCAATGGCTTTTCCCATAAGGAGAAAACTACAGCACAGCATTACAATTTTTTTCATAGTTTTTATTTTTAATTATATGGATCTAATTAATTTAAACATATAGAAACATAGATTTTCTTTGTGTAGAAAAAGACGTTTCACTTTTATAAATACACATAGCCGGATTTTACTAACAAAGTTTAGCTATGTGTTAGAAACTAGTTTCTTTTAGTATCCTTTATTAAGTCTAAAAAATCTATGTTTCTATGTGTTTAAAAAAATTACATTTTATCAAAATAACGCGTCAGCTCATAAGCGTTATCGTTAATCACTTTCATCTCTTTTAATAGAGGCAAATACGGTTCAAAATTACTGTTCACAATTCCTTTGTTGGAATCTCGATTTGAGTAATCTGTACTTAAATCCTGCGGATCATTATCCATATATTTGAACCAATGCCAGCCTACTGAATTTTTATTTTTCAGAAGTTCTAAAGTGAAATTCTGGTAAAAAAGTCCTCTTTCTTTTTGTGTTCGAACCAGCCATCCTGCGCCTGTATTATTGGGCAAACCTGAATCTTCTCCTTTAGTGTACCATTCTGTAATCAGAAACGGTTTTCCCGACCATTCGCCCCAATTGTTCATTAAATCCTGACTTGGTTCCCATTTTCTGTAATGATTGATCGAAATGATATCCATATACTTTCCTGCCACTTTAAAAATCTCCGGATTGGTTAGTTCCTGATCTTTATCCTGATTGAAACGACATCCTAAATACATATGGTTTGGGTCTGCTTTTCGAAGCGCATCAGTTACTTTTTTCATATACGTTTCAAAATAAAAAGCCGTAAATGCCATTCGGTCTTCCTGAGTGATATCAGATGCCGAAGCATTAAAACCTTTTCTTTTATCCAGCCATTCTTTTGCAGCAATATAGCCCTGCTCATCTTTAGCCAATAAAGTTAAATGTTTATCTAATGCATCGTTATACCAAGGCAGTTCATTATCTGTAAAATAACCCATCAAATACTTATCATTTTTGTACTGAGAAATCTCTTTTACCGATTTTTCGATGTAGGCATCAAATTCTTTATCAAAAACCATAACCAAATCAAAGCGGTAATTTTGCCAGCTCGCTTCTTTATATTTTCCTCCATATTTTTTAATATGATCAGCATGATACATTCCCATTGGCGAAATAATCACGGTATACACCAACGGATTTTCGGCATTTTTAACCAAATCAACATTTGACCACGCTCCTACGCCATTAAATCCGTTATCTCGAAGTAATTTTGATTCTTGGTTTACCCAATTTTCCTTGCTTCCGAACTTTTTATCAAATGCTTTCTGCTGATTTACTGAACGCCCCGCATTGAAAACGGCAACACCCTTAAAAATATACGGATATCCCTCCGGATCGATAATCCACCATCTGTTGTCTATTTTTTCTGTTCTAAAAAATCCTGTTGCTTCTTTCTGCCACATTTTAGAACCGCCGTAAATCGAACCTGGCAATTGCTTTTTTATTTTAAATCCAGGCAGTTTATCAATAGTTTTTGCATCATAAGCAACCCATTTTGGATCTAAAGCATTTTGTCTGGCTTCGACTTTTTGATAAGTAATTTTATTCTGAGCATTCAACGATATTAAACTTGTAAAACAGAATAATACGCAAATGGAATGTTTCTTTAAATTCATTTTTAATTATTTTTTTAGAGTAAATACCGTCACAATTTTTTAACACATAGTCCCGATAGCTATCGGGATAGATTTTCTTTGAGTGTAAAAGACGTTTCACTTGCATAAAATGAACATAGCTAAATTTTATCCGCTGCTCTGCGAGTTGAAATTTCTCTCGCAGATTGTGCAGATTTTTAAATGTTTAGATTCACAAATTTTAGCTATGTGTTAGAAACTAGTTTCTTTCTATATCCTTTCCAAGTCAAAAAAAATCTATGTTTCTATGTGTTTAAAATTTATTTCGATAAATAAATGTGATCGAAATCGAAAGTGTAGTTGTTTAAAGCTCTTACATCTTCCGGATCAACGCTTCTTAATACTAGAATATCTTTGATTTTGGTTAAATCTAATGCAGGGTTTTGTTTTTTGTAATCGGCAATTGGAATTTTAACCATGTTCCAGCTTCCGTCTCTTTTTAGTCCGTATAAATTACTTGTGGCATCAAATTCAACATAACCCGTATTAGAAGCATCTTTCATTCTAAATCTGATTTTTCCGGTACTTGTAGTTCTTACTGCCATATTGATATAAGTGTAAGATGAAATATCGGTAACATTCACAAACTGTAAAATTGCCATTGCCCATTTCGCTTCTGCAGCAGGCGGTGTTGCAGGAAGAGAGAAATTTCTATAAGCCCCTTCATATCCATCAGCTGCCACTTCTTTTATCACAAACTGATTGCTTGAAACCCAGTTTAAAACCGGAGCTGTTTTTGTGAAATCAGGATTTTCAGAGTAGATTTTAAGTGCATCTGCCGGAATAACAATTGGCGGAGTTGGCGGTGCTTCGACCTCAACTGTAAATGTTTTCTTTTGAATGGTATTATCTACAAAAGTGATTTCTAAAGTAGTCGTAAAAGTTCCCGCTTTGGTATATTTTACTTCAATATTAGGCTCAATTGAAGCTCCCGGCGAACCGCCTGGAAAAGTCCATTTTATGGCACGTACTTTTGTTGACGAATCGGTATAAGTTACTGTTTCTCCTCCTTTAATAGCGGTATTTGTTGAAGTCGCATTTAATTCTCCTTTTTTATAAAGATATACTTCGCGTACATCGTCTTCGCAGGAAAGCAAACCTATAAAAAGCATTAAAAGGAAATATTTTAATTTGGGTATATGGGTTAGTTTTATTTTCATGATTTCGGTTTTTTGGTTATTATTTTATAGAAAATAGAACAGAGATTATAGAGAAAAGACCTCTCATCAAATCTTATTTCTTCTCTTCCTTTCTATATTCTATTCTCTATATTCTATTCTCTATATTCTATATTCTGCATTATTTCAATCCGTCTAAGAATCCCTGATAAGCTGGTTTTTTATTGTAATCAGCATCTAAAAGCAATGGATATTCTTTTGAGTGCCAGAAACTTGTCAGCCAAGTATATTTATCTGTTACTCCCCAGGTTGAAATGGCAAACTTTTGGGTTTGAGGCAGCTCTTCATACATAGCGGTAATGTATTTATAGGTTTCTGCCTGTTTCTGATTTTCAACATCATTAAAAACATACGAATCTGATTTTCCGGTATTGACTTTAATATCCAATTCTGAAATATGAATTAACAATCCTGTTGAAGCAAGATCTGTAAAACCAGTTTTCATGGTTTGTCTGTTGGTATCTGTTGCGTAGTGAAACTGATCTCCTATCCCATCAATCGGCACTCCGTTAGCTTTAAATCTGGTTACCATTTTTTTGATGGAAGCTCTTTTTCCTCCATCTAAAACTACGCTGTAATCATTATAAAATAATTTTGCATCTGGATCGGCTGCTTTTGCATATCGGAAACATCTTCCGTAAAATCCGATTGGATCTTTAAATAATGAATTGATTACCGTTTCGTTTCGCATGGCGCCGCCGTCAGCAAAAACTTCATTAACAACATCCCAGCTTTTTACTCTTCCTTTGTAACGTCCTACAACATCAGTAATGTAGATTTTTACTTTGGCTTCAAAAGCGATCGAATCGTATTGGGCCTTTTTAAACCATTCCGGAAATGAATCGTACCAAACCAAAGTATGCCCGTGAACTTCTAACTTATTGTCTTGGGCAAAACCTACTAAATAATCAGCGGCTGTGTAATTATATGCTGTTGAAGAAGTCCAGATACTCGCCATTTTCATTTCAAATTCGGCTGTAATTTGATTGTAATGTTTTAAAACAGCATTTTTATAATTGGCTTCGTTTTGCAGATCTTTCATTTTTACAGCAGCTCCAATTTTAAACTTTGCTTTTTCTTTTAAGGTCTGCGTAATCGGATTTGGATTTCCCGAATCGCCTTCATCTGCATATTTCAAAACTACTTTTTCATCGTTGCTGCAAGAGGCAAACAGCAAAGCAGTTAATGTTACTAAAATATATTGTTTACTTTTCATGTGTTTTCTTTTTAAATCCGGAAGTCGGATCAGGAATATTCTAACTTCCGGATGGGTTATTACTAACTTTAACCTTAACTTTTTTGGGTTTAATTTTTTAAACACATAGAAACATAGATTTGTTTTGAACATAAAGGCTTTTCACTTGTTTAAATGCACATAGCTTTAACTTTTTAAAAGAAATATGTTTCTATTTATCTATAAATCAAACTTTAAACTTAGTTGTATCCAACATTAAATCCTTCTGGTTTTCCCATCAAATCAATCTGGCTCTGTGGAATTGGCATATTTACCATTGCCGGAGTCATTTTTAAAGGTACTTCTCCAGAAATAGTTCCGGAAGGACTTGAACGGAAATAGAGATTTTGTCTTTCTACTAAAAGCCCTAATCTTTTTAACAAGAACCATCTGTTGTTTTCAAAAGCCAATTCTCTTGCCGATTCGTCTAAATAATTGTTTAAAGTCCAGGCTGTCAAATCGTAAGTGGTTACGGTACTTTCAGGATTTCCTGTATAACCTCTTCTTCTTACTTTGTTTAGATAAGCTAATGCTTTTGTATCGTTGCCTAAATTATGATGTGCTTCTGATGCCAGCAGATACGTTTCTGCCAATCTGTAATACATATAATCTTTGTAGCTGTTTGAAGTCATTGGCAGTTTTTCGGTATCATGATATTTTTTCAAACTCCAATGCCATGCTCTGTAATTTCCATTTGGCGCAGCAATAGCCGGATTGGTAATGGGCTGTCCGAATTTTGGATTTCCGGGAACATTGATTTTATAATCTTGATAATTATCTGAATAATAATAAGTTTTGAATCGGAGATCGTTTGCCTGATCGTAAAGAGATTTCAGATAATTATTTGGATAAAACCATCCTAAAGCCTGACCTCCATAAGCCACATCCTGAATTAGTTCGTTTGGATTTAATTCGTAAGTTCTTTGTGTAAAAACGCTGCTTAACCACGAACCACCGCCTCCAGCTAACCCATCTGCCGGGCCTAATAAAAAGTCTTTTTGATAAGTAAAAAGAGATTCTTTATGATTGGCATTTTGACCCCAGACATCGGCAAGAGCTACTAAACCATGTGTTCCGTCGTTAATAATGGCGTCAAATTGCGCTGCAGCTTCTGTCCAGTCTTCCTGCCATAATGCGCTTTTTCCGCGAATGTGTCTCGCAACTCCCTGACCATAACGGCCCGGATCTACTTTAAAAGGAAGATTGGCAATTGCATAGTCTAAATCGGCATCGATTAATCGATATACATCAGCATCGCTGGCTACTTTATATTCTACCGGATCATTGATGTTTTCAGGAGTTGTTGGAATAGTATCAATTAAAATACCTCCATACATTTGTTTTAAATCCAGATACAATTCGCCTCTAATAACGCGTGCCTGCGCTACTAATCTTTTTTTGGCATTTTCATCCATTTTTATAGTTCGTGCCGATGTAATAATTGCCGAACATCTGTCAATAATTTTATAGCCCTGAATCCATTTTGAGCCTGTAAACGATTGTGGATTGTGCCCTGTTCCGTAAGGTGTATTCCAGGTTCTATGCAAACCTAAATCGGTTGCTGCCATAAAGAATACATTGGCCCATAAATCGCTGTTGTCCCCAGATGGCAGATTGTAATAACGCATCTGGTTGTAAAGTGCATTAACTCCTACTTCTAAACCAGCTGGAGAATTGTAGATATAATCTACAGAAACCTGATCTTTTACGTTTTCTTCCAGAAAATCTTCACATGAAGTAAGTCCTAAAGAAAGTACAAATATCAAAACAAATAGAAAATTTATATTTTTCATGATCTTGTTATTTTTATTTTATTGAATGTCTTAAACTATGTTATTAAAAACCTACTTGTAAGCCTATAACACAAGTAACAGGTTCCGGATAATCGTATACTTCTTTCTCTGGACTGTAAGACTGATAATCTGTAAGGGTAACCAAATTGCTTCCGGTTACATACAATCTCATATTACTTAATCCTAATGGTTTAAGTGTGCTTTCTGGAAATTTAAATCCAACAGAAACGTTTTGCAAACGAATGTAAGAGGCATCTTGTAATCCTAAAGTATTGATATATGGCGGATCGTTTCCGTCTCTTGGTCTCGGCCAGTTTCCTCCCGGATTTTCAGGTGTCCAGTAATCTTGTTTGATACCGTTTTTAACTCCTCTCAAAGAACCTCCTTTTACATAATCGTATAAAAACGGGTTGTCTCTTGTAATACCCTGAACCGTATAAATATCTGCCGAGAAATCGAATTGTTTGTATTCTAAAGCCAATGAAAAAGTTCCAAACCAATCTGGCAGTTTTGATGTAATGACACGGTCTTCATTCGGGTTTGGATTGGCTCCGTTTGAAGGATTAGCATCGTATAATTTTATGTCTCCCGGATATAAAGTTGTTCCTGTAACAATTGGAATGGTTTCTCCTTCCTGATAAATTCCAACAGCTTTGTATTGGTAATACACATCAATTGGTTTTCCTATAAACCATAAGTTTCCAACATCATCATCTTCTTTTCCGTCTCCGTTGGCATCTTTACCATAAATACTTACTATGCTGTTTTTGTTTTTAGTGAAAGTAGCACCAACATTCAGCCTAAAATCTTTCTTTTTGATTAAATCACCATTTAAGGTAATTTCTAAACCTTTGTTGTTTACTTTACCAATATTTGAAAGTTTTCTGGTATAACCTGTATTTGCATTTAGGGTTTCATAAATCAATAAATCTGAAGTATCTGTATCGTAAACCTCAACAGTTCCTGTTAATCGGTTTTTAAATAATCCAAAATCTGCCGCAAGGTTTAACTGCGTAGAAGTTTCCCAGCGCAAATCCGGATTAGACAATTGTGTTCCGGGAACGTATCCTGATACTTTTATTCCGTTTATGATATAATCTCTCTGATCTGCAACCGCCATACTTTGATATGGGTCTTTTGGCTGGTTTCCTACTTTACCATAACTGGCTCTTAATTTTAAATTACTAATAACCGGAACATGTTCTTTCATGAAGTTTTCGTTTGAAACATTCCATGCGGCATTGACAGCCGGAAAGAATCCCCATTTATTATTCGCTCCAAATACTGAAGATCCATCGGCTCTTCCTGAAACTGTAAAATAATATTTGCTGTCAAAATCATACTCTAATTTTCCTGCAAAAGAAATCAGCGATCTTTCATTTCCTCCAATTTCAGGCGTATTTAAGAACGCGCTTTCTAAACCATAAATCCCAAGAATATCACTCGGAATTCTGCTTGCTGAGTTTCTAAAATCATTGTATTCTGATGAGGTAAGTTCATAAACTCCCGTTACGTTAAAATGATTTTTTTCGGCTACATTTAAATTATAATGCAAAATATTACTCAATTGATACTCTACATTATCCTGAAAACGAATATAACCGCTTCCTTGTCCTGAGTTTGCAATTCCTGAAAGTGATTTTGAAGTATTGAAAGACATGGCTTTGTAATTCCAAGATCTTCGGCTGGCATTTAATTTATACGTAAAACCTTTTGCTAAATTAATATCCAAAAATATATTCATGATATCATTTCGATTCAACTCATTTGTTGTAGTCTCGTAAATATCAATAAGCGGATTTGGTGTTTCCTGAATTCCTCCCGGCAGATAACGGAATGATCCATCATCATTGTAAATTTTTCCTAATGGAGATGTTGTAATGGCATTATTTAAAACATTACCTACGTTTGGTCTGTTTGTTTCCGAGAATTGAAGCGAAACATTCATTCCTATTTTTAGCCAATCTGCTACTCGCTGATCTACATTGACCCTCATGGCCACTTTCTCGAAATCAGAATTTGGGATTACTCCTGTTGTATTAATGTAGTTGATGCTTGAAAAGATACTGGTTTTATCTGTTCCTGACGAAATGCTTAAACTGTGGTTATTGGTTGTACCTGTTCTTAGAGCATGTTTTTCCCAATCGATATATTTTCCTGATTGAACCGATTCTAATTCAAGGTTCGAGAAAACCTGATTATCTGGTCTGTAAACTCCACCATTGCTTGTTCTATATGCTTCTCTTTTTAACTGCGCAAATTCTTCTCCGCTGTAAACATCAAAATTTCTGTTGATAGTTTGAATTCCAGAAAAACCGTTGTACGAGATTTTTGCTTTTCCTGTTTTTCCTCTTTTGGTCGTAATTAAGATTACACCATTTGAAGCCCTTGCTCCGTAAATAGATTGTGCAGCGGCATCTTTTAAGATTTCCAAAGAAGCAATATCGTTGGCATTAATATCGTTAATGTTTCCGATTACAATTCCATCAGCAATAACGATTGGTTCGTTACTTCCGTTAATCGATTTTTTCCCTCTAATTTGGATTGAAGAAGAACTTCCCGGTCCGCCATCATTTAAACTTACCTGTACTCCGGCTGCTTTACCGCGAAGCATTTCTCCAACATCAGAAGTTGCCACTTTAGTCATGTCTCCAGGTTTTACCGAAGCCACAGAACTGATTACGTCACTTTTCTTTTTGGTGCCATAACCTACAACAATGATTTCGTCTAAAGCCTGCGAACTTGGTTTTAAAACTACTTTTAAGTTTTTCTTGTTTTCGGTTTCCACCGAAACCTCATCCATTCCGATGAAAGAGAATACAAGCGTACTTTTTGGGGCAGTACTAATCGTGAAATTACCGTCAAAATCGGTTTGGGTTCCTTTTGTGCTTCCTTTTACATGGACGTTTACACCCGGAAGAGGCAATCCTGCATTATCGACTACTTTTCCAGAAATCGGACTTTCCTGTGCATTAATTGTGGTCGAAAAAATACACATAAACAGTAATAAAACTAGTTTTAGATATTTTCCTTCACGGCAAAACATCTTGACACGTTTGCTTTTTTTCATAAGTTATTTTTTTGGTTAGTTAGATAGAAATCAGTCATGATCTCATTGCAAATGTGATTAATAAATGACGGTTTGAGGGGAGGAAAATATTCCAATTTAGGGGCGTCAATGTGTTTATTTGCATTTTAGCGCCTTTAAAAAGCATTATTCGTAATATAAACCTTAAAAAATTGTGAGGTGGTTATTTTTTTGATTATTTAAGCGCAATGCTCCCAAGGAATAAAAGCGCAAAGTCCGCAAAGTTTTAATATTTCAACTTTGCGGACTTTGCGTAAACCTTCTCTCCCGATAGTTTATCGGGATTGCGGTTCAATATGAGGTTATTTTTTTACCTGAGCTCCTTTATACTCACTAGGCGATAAACTATAAAACTTTTTAAATTCTTTGCTAAAATGCTTTCGGTCATTGAAACCAACTTTATAGGTTACCTCAGATACCGAATAACTAGTACTGATTAATAAACTTGCTGCTTTTTTTAATCGCATATTTTTTATAAATCCTGCGACAGAATAATTGGTCAGGGTTTGCACTTTTTTATAAAGCACAGTTCTGCTCATTCCTATTTCGCGAACCAAATCATTTACATCAAAATCTGTATTATCAATATTGTCTTCGACTATTTGGGTTAGTTTTTTCACAAATAAACCTTCAGGCGTATTTACATTTTCTAGTTCTGTATCAGAAATAAATCTTTCACTGTATTTCTGGCGCATTATTTCTTTGGCCGACAATAAATTGGCTATTGTCAGTTTTAATTCTTCAATACTGAAAGGTTTCGAAATATAAGCATCGGCACCAGTCGAAAGACCTTCGATTCTATTTAAAGTCGAAGATTTTGCCGTCAATAAAATAACCGGAATATGATTGGTATTTTGACTTGTTTTTAAAATCGTACACAATTCAAAACCATCCATTTCTGGCATCATCACATCGGTTACTATTAAATCTGGAATTTCCTTTTCCATGTATTCCAGCGCCTGTACTCCATTTGTAAATTTCAGGACTTTATAATCGGTATATAAAATGTCATACACAAAAGAGAGCACTTCTTCATTGTCTTCAATTACCAGAACGGTCTTTTTAAAAGTGTTTTCCGCATCATCCAAATATTCTGGTTCATAAAGATCAATTTCAGTTTTAACATCCGAAATCGGATTTGCATTTTCTTCGATCTTAACTGAATTTTCAACAATCTGCGATTTTTTAAAATGCTCTTTTCCTTTCTTCAATTTGATTGTAAATATGGTATTGAAATTAGCATCGGCTTCTGTCTGCACTTTTATTTCGCCATGATGCAGTTCTACAATGCTTTTGCTTAAAGCCAAACCAATTCCGCTTCCTAAATTGGCGCTTCCTCGTTCGTCCAACTGGAAAAAGTTCTTGAAGATTTTTTTCTTTCTGTTTTCTGGAATCCCAATTCCGTTGTCTTTGACTTTAATTTCGATATAATCTTCACCTTCCTTTTGTTCTACTGCAAGAGTGATTCGGCCATTTTTACTGGTAAATTTAAACGCATTCGAAAGCAGATTGTAGATTACTTTCTCCATTTGGTTTTTGTCGAAATAAATCAGAGCCGTATTGATATTCAGCACAAACTTATAATCGATTTTTTTCTCGACTGCAATTCCGCGGAACGACTCGTAAATATCAAAACAAAATGAAACAATATCCTGTTGTTCGCAATAGATTTTCATGCTTCCTTTTTCAGCTTTTCTAAAATCCATTAATTCATTGACCAATTTTAACAATCGATCAGAATTGCTTTTAATGGTTTTCAGTTTATGCTCAAGATTTGAACCTTTTTCGGCACCGCTAAGAAGTTCTTCAACTGGTCCGCTAATTAATGTCAAAGGCGTTCTAATTTCGTGAGAAACATTGGTAAAGAAATCCAGTTTCATTTTATACAACTCTTCCTGTCTTTCTTTTTCAACTTGTTCCAAATAATAAGCTTGTTTTAATAATTCTCGATTTCTTAAAAAACGGAACAATAAAACCGAGGCGCCTGCCAATAGTGCGATATAAAACAAATAAGCCCACCAAGTCCTCCACCAGGGCGGTAACATGATAATTTTTAAAGTTTTAATTGTCGGATTCCATTCTCCTCCTCCATTCGACGTTTTAATTTTCAGCATATAAGTTCCTGAATTCAAATTGATCAGGTTAATATAATGCTGTGAGCCTATCACATGCCATTCGTCTTTATTAAAAGAGCTTTCCAATTTATACGCGTATTCATTTTTTTCCGGCGAAATAAAATTCATCGCACTAAACTCTAATCCGATGTATCCTTGATCGTGCTTTAAAGTGATTTCTGAAGTTTCGCTTATCCTTTTTTCTAAAAAAACCTCTTTATTTCCAGGTTTAATTTCCTCATTATTAACAATTAGCTTGGTTAAAACAATTGGTGATTTATCTTTTGTTTTAATTAATTTGGAAGGATTAAAAATGATTAAACCATTTGAACATCCAAAAACCAGTTCTTTTTCATTTAGTTTTATGCTGCAATTGTTTGAGAATTGTTTTACTTTCAAACCATCATTCGAAGAAAAAGAAGTGATTTCAAAATCTTTAATACTAGGAACAGGTTTTACATTTTTGGTTTTGATTTTATAAAGCAAATTATTGTCACTAATCCAGATATTTCCTTCGGCATCTTCTGAAATACTTTTGATGGTTTCATCTGTAAAACCCATCGAACGGTTGATTTCGAAGAAACGGCCTTTTTTTTCGTCAAAAATATTTACGCCTCCACTTTCTGCACCAATCCAAAATCGGTTTTTAGAATCAGTAAACATGACCGTAAGACTATTATTTGACAAACCACTTTTAGGACCTGCTTTGAAAACTCGGGTAACTTGTTTCAACTTTTTATCGAAATAATTTAAACCGTATTGTGTGGCAATCCAAAGTCCGTCCTTTCTATTTGCAATATCTGTAATGAAATTATCACTGAGTGAATTGGCAGAACCATCGGCCATATAAATTTCGACCGTTCCATCTGGCATTACTTTTTTCAATCCGTTACCATTTGTTCCCACCCAGAGATCTCCGTTATCCATCAATAAAGAGGTAATCGGACGTTCTCTTTCTTTGGAATCCTTTCGCGAAAGCGATATAAACTGAAATGTTTTAGTGTTTTTATTGAATTTAAATAACCCGTTGAAAGTTCCGCAAAATAAATTTTGTTCGTTTTGATTCGCTAAAACTGTTATCATGTTCACGCTTTTGTCAAAATCATGAGCTTCAATTTGATAAGAAGCATTTTTATTATTTCTAAAATCAAGATAATTTAAGCCTCCGCCATTGGTACCAGCCCAAACAGATCCATCATTTTCTTTTATAACAGCATTAACAAAGGCTGTATTCAGTCCGAAATTTGGTTTTATGACTTCTCTAATATTTGTGAAATTTGTATTCGTTTTCTGGAAAAAATTAACTCCTCCTCCATTCGTACCTATCCAAATATCATTGTGACGATCTTTTAGAAAACATTTGACATCATCATCAGAAAGACTGTAATTCTGTAACGGATTATGCCCATATTTTATAAACTCATTTCTGTCTTTTTTATAAACGCATAAACCATTTTTTGTGGCAAACCAGATCGTATTGTCATCAATAGAAACGATGTCATTTACCCAATTGGAAGACAAACTTTTTCTGTTATTTGCATTTAGAAGAAAATTGGTCACAGAATTTTTGCTGACCTCAAAACGAAAAACACCATTTGCTTCGGTAGCAAACCATAAATCGCCATTTTTTTCTTTAATAATTTTCCAGATTTTAGATTTTAATAAAGCTTCATTTTCTGCTAAAACTTTTGGAAGCGTTTTTTTCGAACCGTTTTTAGGATCAAAACATTCCAAACCTTTGGATGTTCCCACTAAAACTCCGTAAGTTCGATCGTAAAACAAAGACAAAACCCTGCTTTTTCTGAATGGCGAATTATGATCGTTTGAGATTTCTTCCAACAGATATTTCTGTCTGTTCAGGCGTTTGATTCCGCCAAAAGTTCCAATCCAAATTCGGTTTTGATCGTCTTGAATTATGGATGAAATATAGTTTCTTCCGCCTTTTATCTTCTGAACATCAACGCGCAAAAAGTTTTTTTCATTTTTATTAAAAAGATTCAATCCGTTATTGGTTCCAATCCAAAGCTGTCTTTCGTTATCTTCCAGAATTACATTTATATGATTGTTGCTGATGCTGTTCAGAATATCTTTATTGTAAACATATCGCAGGAAATCATATCCGTCATAACTAATTAAACCATTCGCCGTTCCAATCCAGATAAAACCTTTTTGGGTCTGATGAATACTCGAAATCATACTCTGCGAAAAACTGGTATCATAGTTAATATGGTCAAAGTACAAATCGGAACTTTGAGCAAATGAACTGACTGTTGCTGCAAAAAATAGAATAAAACTTAAAATGTAGTTTTTGATGTTTTTCATAAACAAAATAGAATAAACGCCCGAGTAATTTAATTTCAATAAACCTATGAAAAAAAATCAATCAAATGCATTGCAAAATAATGCTATTGCTAAAAATAAAGGAGGCAGTTTTTTCTTTTTAAGGGGTGTAGATGTACTTAAAATTCAAACATCAATAAATAAAACAAATTAAAATCTTTTATCTTTATTCAGCTTATTTAAGGTTTTAAAATTACATCAGACAAAGCAATCAGTTCGTTTTGCGTGTTTTGATCGGCTTCATTTGAAAGTAAAACAATACCCGAATTTAAATCTGGATAAAATATCATATAACTGCTAAATCCTAAGCTGCCGCCTGTATGTGAGATGCTCATGATATTATTAGTTTTTTTCAGTTTCCAGTTAAGTGCAATTGCATTATCTTCAGCCTTTCCAAAAGTCGGCTCGTGGCTTAGTTTTACAGCTGCATCTTTTTCGTTAAGTTGAAATGCCATGTACTTTAGCATGTCTGATATCGAAGATACTACACTTGCTGCTACTTGTAAATCTTCCCAATCAATAATAGGCATAATTCGTCCCTTAGCATCATAACCTTTGGCCATTTTTGTTGGTATTTTTCCAGACTTAAGTAAAGACGTATTTTTCATTTTGAGCGGATATACAAAATACATCTTCAAAAGGTTTTCATAGGTATCATTATAAACACTTTCCATAATATACCCAAGCAATTGAGCAGCTGTATTACAATGCCGTGAAACAGTTCCGGGTATTGCCTGTAATTTTACATTATGCAGATCACGGTAAAAATCCTGCCTGCTGTATTTTTTGTGAACAGAATCTAAAATATAAGGAATGTCATCAGGATTTGCTTTTCCAAAGAGGTCTTTATCTGGCATCCAATTGGGCAATCCAGATGTGAGATTAGCCAGATTTAGCAAAGTTATAGGCCTCCCATTACTCTCCAAATTGGGATATTCTTCCTTAAGATACTTACGTATATCATCATTGAGATTTACTTTACCTTCCAGAACAGCTCTGGCAAGCAAAGTTGAGGCAAATGTTTTTGAAATAGATGCAAGCTCATATACTGTACTGCCAGTTGGTAATTCCTGTTTTTCTCTTTGAGTTGAGCCATAATTATAAATAAATTGCTTTCCATTTTTTATAATACCTATAGAGATGCCTACCCTGGAATTATTATTCATAAATGTAAAAACTGACCGATCAACTAATGAATCTAATTTAGTTTTCAATTTGTTATCTGTGGGTATTTTCGTTTTATCTATTTGAGCAGAGCAAATTAACGCATACGCAAGAAAAGCTAGAAGCAAGAATACTTTTTTCATATATATTTCTATGTTTATCAATAAAGACTCTAAGAGAATTAAAAACGTTACACTTTAGAATAAAGAAAATGATAAAGCTTTTTCAGCCTCTTTTATTTACAACTTGTATAAAGGTTATCTCCAGAAGAAACAAAGTAATATTCTTGTTTATCATGCAGCCAATCCGATCGGTACTTTTAAAAATTATACAGTCCGACTTTGTTGAAATCGGTAACATGATCTCTAAAGTTTTTAAATGATTCTTTACTGAAAATAGAACAAATTATAGCATTCATAAAAAGAAACTTTTTGCAATCATGATGAACTTCTGTGCAAAATCGAGACAGCGCAGTTTTAAACTATGGATGATCTTTTTTAGAGATAGAATTTTTATTTCATTGTGGTATGGTGCATATTATCAGGTATTGCATTGTTTTTTTAATATTCATACAATATCTTAAAAGAACATTATTTTAAGAAACCGATTGTTTTTTTCTTATTGGTCTTTGCTTTTAAGACCCGTTTTTCTTTAGATAAATTTCAAAAGATGCATTTTATTGTAATTTAACAGCTATTTACTTATGTATTATCCGATTTTATTGAAATTTAATATTTTTTTTAATATTTATATTTTTTTTATAAAATCAGTCAGTTCACTAATTAATTATTAGTTTTTATTTTTAATTTCATTTTAGCATTATATTATTTTTATTTTTATTAGCTAAAAAATATTTTTAATGTTTTTATTTTTACTATTTTTTACTTATAATTTAAAAAAAACACAAAACAACCGATTGTTTTATTAATTGTTTTTATATATTTGTTAATGATATACCTACATTATACAGATTCATAATGAATCATTTTCTAAAAAATCAAAACAGAACCAAATAAATAATATCACATGAATTAATACAATTTAGAATACAACCATTTAACTATTTAAACCAAACAAAAAACTATTAACAATGAATGTAAAACTCAAAATTGCACTAATCGGACTGTTGATCTTGGGCAGTCATAGTATAATGGCACAATCAAAAACCATTTCTGGCGTGATTACAGACCCTTCTGGGTTTCCATTACCGGGTGCCAGTATTAATGTTGAAGGAACGCAGAATAGCACATCAACAGATTTTGACGGTAAATACTCTTTAAAAGGAGTTAGCCCTACCGATAAAATAACGTACTCCTATGTTGGCTTAATCTCACAAACTATCACCGTAGGTGAAAGAAACTCAATTAATGTTACTCTTATTCAATCCACACAAAATTTAAATGAAGTAGTTATAGCCTATGGTACTCAAAAAAGAACCAAGATTACAGGAGCAATTTCTACTGTAAGTTCAAAGGATATTGCTGCGGTGCCTATTACTAATGCTGAATCAGCTTTACAAGGGCGTGCTGCTGGGGTTACAGTTGTAAATGGTGCACCTGGCTCGAATCCTACCGTTAGTATTCGTGGTCTGGCTACAATGGGAAACAGTGCTCCTTTATATGTAATTGACGGAGTGTTAACTGGAAACCTTTCTGGTTTAAGTCCAAATGATATTGAGAGTATTTCTGTTTTGAAAGATGCCTCTACTACAGCTTTATATGGTTCTAAAGCTTTCAACGGCGTAATTATGGTTACTACCAAAAAGGGTAAAAAAGGACCTGGACAGTTAAGCTTTAGCACTTATGTTGGAGGACAGGAAGTGACAAAAAGATACAATGTTTTAAATACGCAACAATATCTTCAGTACGCTAAAGATTTAGGAAGCGATTTAACAGCAAGAGCAGCTGAGTTTGCAAATATCAATACCAACTGGCAAGACCAAATCTTTCAAACTGGAGTTATGCAGGATTACAACCTAAGCTTTTCAAATGGTACAGAAACTTCTACAGGACGTTATTCTGCGGAATATATGAAACAGGACGGAGCTATTATAAATACAGGTTTCGAACGTTATTCTTTTAGAGCTAATAATACTCAAGATATTGGCAAACTAAAAATAGGAAGCAACATAGGAGTTTCTTTCAGCACTATTAATCCAGAACGCAGCTCAGGCGGAAGAACATTATTAGAGCATGCGATTAAAATGGCTCCTTATCTGCCCATTTACAATGAAGATAATATCGGAGGATATCAGGGACCAAGCGCTATTGATGGAAACGATGCAGAAAACCCAGTGCGTGTGGCTAATTTAGGATATCAGAAAATTAATAATTTATCTATTATCGGAAATATTTATGCTGAATTGGAAATTTATAAAGGTTTGAAATTCAGATCACAAGTTTCGTTAGATTACTATACGAGTAAAGATCATACTTTTATTCCTGGTTTTCAGGATGGTTCTTATCACAAACAGGCATTTTCTTCAACAAACGAAACAAATTCACAAGGACAAACTATCGTTTTTGATAATAGCTTAACGTATAAAACGACTATTGCTCAAAAACACAACCTTGAAGTATTAGGAGTTATTACAAAAATTGACGGAAAATCGCAAAGCCTGGCTGCAGGAAGCCGTTACTATATTTCAAACGAAATTGATCAGCTGCGTTATAACGAAGGAAGTTTAGGATCTGCAAATTATGAAGAGAAAAACTTAGGATATATTGCCCGTATCAACTATGACTATGATGGTAAATATCTTTTAGCTCTTTCAGGACGTAGAGATGCATCTTCTCGTTTTGGGGCAAATAATCGCTGGGGGAATTTCTATTCTGTTGCTGTAGGATGGAATATAGCTAAAGAAAGTTTTATGAATAATTCTATTTTCAGCACATTAAAACTTAGAGCTAGTACAGGAACTACAGGAAATGATAGAATAGACAATTATCAATACAGCGCTACTTTATTGGCAAATTATAATTATCCAATTGGAGGAGCAAATGCGCCAGGGGTTTCTTTAGGTGTTGCAGCTAATCCAGACTTGAAATGGGAGTCAAAATTAGATAGAAATATAGGGGTTGATTTTGGTTTATTTGATGATAAACTGACAGGTTCGTTTGAATATTTTAACAATAAGAGTAGTGACATTCTTTTTGCTGTTCCTCTTGCTGCTTCTGTTGGATCTGCAGGTGGTGGAACTCAAATTCAAAATATTGCAGACGTAAAAGTAAGCGGTTTTGAAGTTTCGCTTGGCTACAATGACAGAAAAGGGGACTTTACATGGTCTGCAGTGGCAAATTTAGGAACAAGTAAAAATGAGGTAACGAGTCTAGCGCCTGGCGTAACTAGTGTATTAGGTGGCCCAGCACCAAGAGCAGGGCTTGAAAACTTCTCCAGATTAGAAGTGGGTCAGCCATTATTCTATTTTTATGGATATCAGACTAACGGAATTTACCAAAATCAAGCAGAAGTTGATGCTGTTTTTGGACCAGGTCAAACTGCTATAAAACCTGGTGATATTAAAATTGTTGACCGTGATGGCAATAAAGTAATTAATTCTGAGGATAAAACAAATATTGGAAATCCATATCCTGATTTCACTTACGGATTAAACTTAAGCGCTGCATACAAAAACTTTGATTTTAATTGCTTTATAACTGGAGTTGCGGGCAACGACATTTATAATGCAAATACTTTTGATCTAAAAGGAATGAACCGTTTATTTAATGCAAGTACAGATGTTCTAGACAGAGCAATTGTTCAAAACGGAGTTGTAACGAATCCTAATGCTACCTTACCAAGAGCTCAGGGAGCTGATATTAACTGGTCTTCAGCAAATCAGCGCTATATTGAAGATGGTTCGTTCACAAGATTAAAAAACATCGCTCTGGGATATACATTATCAGGAGATGCTTTTAAACCCTATTTTTCAAAAGCAAGATTTTATGTAAGCGGACAAAACCTTATAACAATTACAAATTACTCTGGTTTAGATCCAGAAATTGCGCGTGCAGATGCCAATGCAAATTCAGCAGGTATTGACTTAGGAAGGTATCCACAGCCAAAATCGGTGATTTTTGGAATTGATGTTACATTTTAATATTTAGAGACGATGAAAAAAATTAAATATATACTTATAGTACTGTCTGGAGCTTTAACCATGACTTCATGTGACAGTAGCGAATTAGAATTGACTAATCCTAATACTTTATCGCCTGAAACTTTCTTTAAAACAGAAGCACAAGTGCAGTCTGCAGTAAACGCTTCATATGCAAATCTTCAGACAAGAGGACTTTATGGAAGAAATCTTTTCTTTGCCATGGATCTAATGGGGCACGATGCTTTAGGAAATCCGCAGTTAGAAGGCAACAAGAAGCCTTTTCAGGATTTTTCTTTTAATGCAGGAAATGATATTATTCAATATTATTGGGAATCTTGCTATATAGGAATCTCAAGAGCAAATTTTGTATTGGATAATGAGCAGAAAATAAATGCTCTTCCAAATGCAGTTTTATCTCAGGAAAAAAAGAACAAATATCTAGGAGAAGCTCATTTTTTAAGAGCGTATTATTATTTCCTATTAGTAAAACGTTTTGGTGATTTGCCAATTTATAAAACAGGTACTATTGTCGGAAATGCACGAAGCCCTAAAGCAGAGGTATATGCACTGATTGAAGAAGATCTTGTATTTGCATCACAAAATCTTTTGTCAAAGGCATCAGAATCAGCAGGAAGAGCTAATAAAGAAGCTGCTTATGCTCAATTGGGTAAGGTATTATTATATCAAAAGAAATATAATGAAGCTTTAGCTGCGCTTAACAATGTGACAGGTTACAGTCTTGAAGATAAAGGGAATTTTTATAACAACTTTATGGAAGAAACTGAACATGGCAAAGAGTCGATTTTTGAAATAGAATTTGATGAAAAAAATGGAACTGGAGATCAATGGGGTGCTGTTGGTGATAGCCAGGGAACTGGTTTTGAGGAGTCAACACTAAGAGGTCAGGAATACGGAAATCTTAGCTGGTACAATGTCTATCCGTCAGATGAACTTTTAGATGCATATGAAGCAGGAGATAACCGTTTTGGAGATACTTTTTATGTGCCTGGTTCATCTTATTTAAAAGGAACTAAGGTAATGGTGGCGAGCAACTTCACTACCTCAGCAGGTATTAGAAGAGCGGGTTGGAAAAAATATCAAAACTATTATAATAGAGAAGATGAGGCAACACGTTCAAGCATTAACTTTAAAGTAATGCGTTATGCAGATGTATTGCTTATGAAGGCAGAATGTGAAAACCAAAGAGATGGAGGTTCGCAGACAGCAGCTATAGCGTACATTAAAGAAGTTCGAGACAGAGCAAACCTGACAACTGCTATTACACCAACCAAAGAGGCGGTGTTTGCAGCAATTGTTCACGAACGTCAAGTAGAGTTTGCGGGAGAACAGTCTCGTTTTGATGATCTTATAAGATGGGGCATCGCAAGTACAGTATTACAAGGAACTGGTTTTACTGCCGGGAAAAGCGAATTATGGCCAATACCGAACAGGGAAACATCTTCTAATCCTAAAATAAAACCAACAGATAATAATCCTGGTTATTAAGATAATTTAAATTTTTGGTCGGTTCAAGTTAAGTTAGTTTGATAAACAGCGCATCTCACTGCGCTGTTTATTTGTTTACAGAAATGTAACTGAATAAAAACGAATTGGATTTTCAAATTTTTTAATTAAGTCAAAAAATGAAAAATACAGATAAAAAAAATCAAAGTTTGAGTTTAAGTAAAATTTCAGTTTTAATAATGATATTTATGTTGACTGCTCCTAGTTTAATAATAGCGCAGCATAAAAAGAATACAGATAAATCAGAACCCAAAAGACCTCAATACCGAAATCTTTTTAAAGAAGCAGGGTACAGTCAGGTCGAAATAGATAAGAAATTAGCCAAAGCCTATTACGATGTTTTTGAAGGACCTGATAAAGTTTATTTTGAAGAGGGTGATTCATTAGGATACGTTTCTGACGTAAAAAATAAAGATGCCCGTACCGAAGGAATGTCATACGGAATGATGGTCGCAGTTCAGCTCAATAAAAAAGATGTTTTTGATCGTCTCTGGAGATGGTCAGTAAAATACATGCAGCATCAGGAAGGAACAAGAGGAGGCTACTTTGCGTGGAGTGTAAATCCTGAGACCAAAAAACAAAACTCTCCCGGTTCTGCCTCAGACGGTGAATTGTATTATATTACCAGTCTGCTTTTTGCCTCTAATAAATGGGGTAATGATACAGGAATAAACTACTATAAAGAGGCACGAAGAATTCTAGATGCCATGTGGAAAAAAGACGGCACTGGAAATGTATATAATATTATAAACACAGAGCATAAGCAGATTACATTTGTGCCGGAAGGAGGAGGTTACAATTGGACAGATCCTTCTTATCATGTTCCTGCATTTTATGAAATATGGGCATTGTATGCCAAAGACGGTCATGAGAAGTTTTATAAAGAATGCGCTGATATTTCGCGTAATTTTTTACATAATGCCTGCCATCCCGTGACCGGGTTAAATTCAGATTATACTGAATTTAACGGTGAACCACATCCAACACCCTGGATGCCTCCGGGATTTCGCTATGACTCCTGGCGTGTTCCTATGAATATTGCAATGGATTATACCTGGTACGGAAAAGATAAAGAATGGCAGGAAGATTATGCTAAACGATTTCAAAATTTCCTTAGATCGAAAGGATTAAATACATATCAAGATCAGTTTAATCTGGATGGTTCTACTCCAGAGTTTATTCTTCAGGCTGGTCCAGTCAAAAAACTTAGACATTCGATTGGGTTAGTAGGAACTGCTGCCACAGCATCGTTGGTAAATAAAGACAAAGCAAGTATGGATTTTGTTCATTCATTATGGAATGCCAAACTTGAACCTTATGAAGATGGTTACTTTGACCCATATTATGATGGATTAATGTATCTCTTCAGTTTAATGCATCTTAGCGGAAACTACCAGATTATAGCCGAAAGGGTTGAGTAAATTTTTAAATTAAAAATATGAAACAATATACAAGTATTATAATATGGGGATTTTGGAGAAGATTCCTTCCTTTGTCACAAAAATTAAGTCTTTTTAGAATTTTTCCGTTTAAAAAAAGATTGATTTTTTTTATATTTTACACTAAAATCGCGGTACTGCAGGTGTAAAAAATTAAAACCTATCTATTCTTATTCTTTTAGCAGACTATCTCCAATTAATTCAACAGAAGTACTCCCCCATTGCAGGGAATTTTAATTTCAGCCTCCTGATTTTTTTTAAGTTTTACTGTTTCTTTTTTTCCATTCAATTGCGCATCATCTGAATAATATTGTAAAGTTGTTCCCGAAGCAATCATAGGCAGTTTTAATTTAATTTTCAGTGTTTCTTTCTGCGCATTTATACCCGCGATATACCACTTAATTCCTTTTCGGCGGGCAATAATGACATATTTACCGGGATATCCTTCCAGAAAACGAATCTCATCCCAGGTGGTTGGAACTCCTTTTATAAAATTAACAGCCCACTGCGGAGCATCGGTCAAATTGTTTGGTGCCAATGCAAAATGCTGCACGCCGCTTTGAAAAAGTACGGCAGTAGCCAAAGCAAATACATCCGAAGTAATTCGTTTTGTACCTTTATTAGGAATATTATCACTGTTGTAAAATTTATTTAAGGCACTCCCACCAAAATCCATACTGCCAACTGTATTTCGAATAAAAGTATGTGTTGCCGCGTTTGCAGCTTCATTATCACAGCTTAACTGCCCAAAATGCAGATTTTCACTCGCCAAAACCGCCTCGCTTGCCGCATAATTAGGATACATACGCTCCCAGCCTCTCGGTAATGTACAACCATGAAAAATAACCATAATACCAAATTCATTCGCATCTGTCAGGATATCTTCGTATAACTTCATTGTAACTTGTTTGTCTCCGCCGAAAAAATCTACTTTAATTCCTTTTACGCCAATACTTTTCATCCACGCCATTTCCTGACGACGAACTGCTGCATTATCCATCATGCCTCTTGGTCCCTGTGGCGCATCGTTCCAGTACCCATTTGAGTTATACCATAAATACAACCCCACGTTTTTTGTTCGTCCGTATTCCGCTAATTCGGTAATTTTATCTTTTCCGATCTGTGTATCCCAAAGTGCATCAATAAGTATGGTTTCATATCCCAAAGCATTACTAAAATCAATGTATTGTTTTTGAACGGGAAAAGTTGTGTTGTTGTCCATTTTCATAATCCAGCTCCAAGTGCCTTTTGTATATTGATATTCTTTTGAGGCATTATATTTTGGTTTAACCAAATCAAACGGAATCGTTGTGGTTACAATAGGACCGAGCGTTTCGCCTATTGTAATAGTCCGCCACGGAGTTTCTCCGGGAAGCGCAATTCCAGGTGCTGTAGTTCCGTTTCCATTGTTTTCCCCTGCCATTGGAAAACCAATTGTGTACAGTCCTTTTTCATGGCCAATTAGTCTGCTCCCACAGTAATTCCCGTCAACGCCTGTTTCAGATATTAAAACCCAGCCGTTATTATTTACTTTAAAAAGACACGGAAATGTATAGCCTTCGCCAATGCCGTTTTTACCCATTGCATCATCTAATGCATACGATGTTTCATAACTTGGTGCTGTTCTGGCATATCCTGTCATGGGTTTACTTTGCGGACAAAGAAATGTAGTCGTTCCCTGTGGCAGAAGAAAACCAGAAGCTTCTTCCTCCACCACACAGGCACGCGCTTCTTTCTGCGAATGTATCTTATACTTAAAAGCCACATCATTATTGCTAACCCTGAAAATTACATCAATCGCAGGTTTATTTTCTTTAGTGAAAGAAAATACGGCTTCATTAGCTTCATAATGCACCTTACTCTGCTTAATATTAGACAATTGATACGTTTCATCAACTTTATTTTGAATGATTTCCGATTTTAAATTTAATCCCGTTGTAAAATCCCCCACATTTGTTTTTAAACCAAGCGGAGAATTTTCTAAAAATGTTTTATCATTATAAGAAATACTATAAAAAGGGATTTCCTTTAAAATCGAAACCGATAATTTAAGTTTTCCATCCGGACTTTTTACAACTGATTGTGCATTTAATTTTAAAAAACTAAACAGACATACACATAAAAAATACTTAAAATTCATAACGCACTTTTAATTAATTACTTTATTTTTACTGATAACAGAATAAGCAGCTTATTGAATTGACAATTTAGTCATTTTTAAATCTTTAGCATCTGAACTCGTTCCGTAAAACACTTCATATTCTCCGGGAGTTGTATTCATTCCGATGCTTTTTGCATCATAAAATTCAAATGAAGCAGGTGGTAAATCGATCGTTACATTTTGACTTTCACCGGCTTTTAATGTAATTCGTTTAAAACCTTTAAGTGTTTTCAAGGGACCATCGGGATCATTAAGTTTTCGAACATAAACCTGAACCACCTCTGTTCCTTCTCGTTTACTGGTATTTTTTATTGAAAAATTTAATTGTGTACTTTCATTTGCTTTTATTTTTGTCTTGCCCAGATCTGCTTTTCCAATTTGGAATTTAGAATAACTTAAGCCAAAACCAAACGGGAACAAAACATCTGTGGTATATCTGTAAGTTCGGCCTTTCATTGAATAATCTTCAAAATTGCCTAAAACTTCTGAGTTTTTATAAAAGGAAACAGGAAGTTTTCCCTCAGGATTATAATCTCCAAAAAGAACATCGGCAACAGCCTGACCTCCGGATTCTCCAGGATACCAAGCCTGTAAAATGGCATCGCAGCTTGCTGTTTCCGGCGTTAAAGCAATGGCAGAACCCGAACAGTTTACAAAAACTACTTTTTTACCCGCAGCTTTCAGTTCCTGCAAACATTTTCTTTGTACCGCAGGAAGTTCGATATTGGTTCGGTCACCCCCTTTAAAACCGGGATAAGAAACCGGCATTTCTTCTCCTTCCAGTAAAGTCGAAAGTCCACCGACAAAAATCACCGTATCGACACCTTTTAATTTTTGAAGCAATGCTGCAAAATTAATATCGTATTCTTTTCCAAAATCAAATTCAAGATTCGCCTGCCAATTGTTAGATTGTGCGTACAGAATTTCTATTTTATATTTTTTTCCTGCTTCAACCGGAAATGGAATTTTGCCCGGAAGCGTACGCCAGCTGGTATATTTTTCCAATGATCTGCCATTTACCAATAACTCAAAAGCTCCAGTCGCTCCGGTTTTAAAAACAAGTGTATCTGTGGTTTTAGCCACAAAATCTGTTTCATATTTTGCCGAAAATCCTTCTAATTTAATCCCAGAAGCAAATTCATGCTGTCCCGCCGTTGTCATTTTTATCGGATTTATAATTTGCTGTACTGTACTACTGTTGCCTTCTCTGTTTGGATTGTTCCAATACGTAGCTTTCATTCCTTTTTTTCCATCAATCGAAGTCTGATCTAAATAACTTTGGGTTACTTTGTTTTCAACTAAATCAGAGGCTTTGTCATACACCATTTTATTTTCGGCAATTTTTGACTGAATACCGCTTTTAATTGTGATTGTTTTAACCGGAGTTCCGTTGTAATTTCCCCATAACATTGATTCGCTATCCGCATTCGGGCCAATAACCGCCAATTTGCCGATCGCTTTATTTAAAGGCAGAATATTGTTTTTATTTTGCAAAAGGGTCATTGATTTTTGCGCCATTTCGAGAGCTAATTGCTGATGTTCTTTACTATTAAGTACCGAAGCAGGAATTTGTGCCCAGGGCACGATGGCGTCATCATCCATTTCTCCCAAATCAAAACGCTCCGTTAAAACACGAAGCAGGCTTTTATCAATATCAGCTTCTTTAATTAAATCTTTCTCAACTGCTTCAGGCAAATTTTTAAACGGATACTTTTCCCAGACACATTCAACGTCAGTTCCTGCCAAAACAGCTTTTGATGCAGCATGCGTTGCATCTGATGAAACTTTGTGCGTGGTATAAAAATCAGTAACGGCACCGCAATCAGAAACAACCAGATATTTATAGCCCCATTCATCACGTAAAATACGCTGTAATAAACGTGTGTTACTACAGCAAGGTTCATCATCCAAACGCTGATACGCACACATAACCTGACGCACATCGGCGTCTTGTACCAATGCTTTAAAAGCCGGTAAATAAGTTTCGTATAATTCACGCGGATCAATGTTATTCAAATTCAGTTCGTGTCGGCTCCATTCGGGTCCGGAATGGACGGCAAAATGTTTTGCGCAGGCCAAAAGTTTACGGTATTTGGCATCTGCCGGACCTTGTAATCCTTTTACAACTGAAATTCCCATTCGGGAAGTTAAATAGGGATCTTCACCATACGTTTCCTGCCCGCGTCCCCAGCGCGGATCCCTGAAAATATTAACATTCGGTGTCCAGACTGAAAGGCTCAAGAATCGTTTGTTTTCGTTAACACCCTGAATCCATTGATTGTATTTTGCACGGGCTTCATCAGAAACTGCATTAAAAACTTTGTACACCAACTGATCGTCAAATGAAGCTGCCATACCTATAGGTTCCGGAAAAACGGTAACATTATCATTATTTGCGTAACCGTGCAGCGCTTCGCTCCACCAATTGAATTTTTTAATGCCGAGTCTCGGTATCGGATCACTTTGGTCACACATTAAAGCTGCTTTTTCTTCAAGAGTTAATCTTGAAATTAAATCCTGGGCTCGCTCTTTCGAACTCAAAGATGCATCCTTAAAACGGTATTGCTGCCCGTTTACAGTAAAAACAGCAACTAAACTTATGATAAACAGATAACTAATTTTCATGATCTTCTGAATTATATGATGAATATTTTGCGACGCTAAACAGACTGATTATTTTTTAAAATTTAATTTTCAATATGAAAATAATCAAAGTCAACAAAGCCTCCCACGCTTTTTGTGGCATAATTAAACAAGCCAAATCGATAACCCATAAAGTGAGGAAGTGTATAAGGGAGTTTTATTTTTTTTCCAATACTAATCCATTTTTTTCCATCTAAACTGTAAAAAAACTGGCCTTGATCTTCCCTATCTTTAAAGTTGCATTTTGCCTTGAAATAAATTTTATCCTGAGTTAACGGAATACTTTCTATTGCTGTTGGAATATCTTTCAGCACTTCAATCATTACAATTTTTTTTGAATCTTTTTCAGCTTTTACGCCAATTAATCCGTACTCTTTTTGCAATAAAGAAAGTCCTGCAAAGTCACCGTCTTTCATTTTAGAAACCTCAACCAAAATAGCTGCCGTACTTTCCGGTCCAAAAGTTCTTTGTGTTAAGGTATTTTTTGCCTGAACAAAACTGCTGTCGATTCTACCGGTTTTTAGTCTTAAAAAACCTTTTCTTTCTTTTACCGACCAAAGCGAATTGTCCGGATTATGATTCCATTGCCAGACCAAAGGCAAATCAGGATCATTTTTTTTTCGATTAAAATCATCTGAGTTTACAATTCCGGGAATTAAACCTTTGCTTGCCGGTAAATCAAGGATCTCCGGTACTTTGTTATTTTCGCCTAAAATTGGCCAGTCATTTTCCCATTTAACCGGAACCAGATAAGGAATTCGCCCCACACCGCCAAAATCTCTGAAAAGGTAGGAAAACCATTTTCCTTTTGGTGTATCAATAAGTCCTCCCTGCGCAACACCAAAATCCTGTAATCCTATTTTTCCTTCCCAGGGACCTGAAATTTTATCTGCCCTGTGTATAATTACCGTTCGCATTCCGTCTTTTGGCCAGACTATATTGAAGAGATAATATTTTCCTTTTACTTTGAAAAGCTGTGAACCTTCAGATTGCAGCATAATATTTTTACCAGCTGGCGCACTGGCATTTTCTATCAGCACTTTTTCTGTTTCTTTTTTTATATTTGATAAGTCTGAATTTAATTCAACAATGTGCAGTTTTCCTGAACCCCAAACCATATAAATTTTTCCGTCATCATCAAAAAAAATTGAATGGTCGTGATAGGAAGTATTCAAAACTGTCCGGTTCCAAGAGCCTTTTTCTATATCTTTTGTCGAAAAAATATAGGTTTTGCCCGTCGTTCCCGAGAAAGTACTGACATAATAAATTCCATTGTGATAATTGAGACTGCTCGCCCATGAACCTCTTCCGTAATCATTTTTTCCATTATCCAGATTTAGCTTGTCATTATCATTTTCTAATGTTTGATAAGCATAATTGACAATTTTCCAATTTACTAAATCGGCAGATTTCATAATAGGAACACCGGGATTCATGTGCATTGTCGTACTGCTCATGTAATAAATATCGTTGACCCTAATAATCGACATGTCAGGAACATCTGCAAAAATCACCGGGTTCTGAGCCTTATTTTGTGCATAATCACACCAAGTAAAAAGCAGAACAAGACTAAAAAAAATACTTCTATTTTTCATTTATTTAACATCATTTATTCCCAGCAGAAAAAACAAAAGTTTCTATTTTATAAAAAGATTTTTCATCATATTATTTAATTGAGAAACCGAAATCTGTAACTTTTTCCGAATGTATATCTGAGAACTTTAGTTAATAATTAAATTCTATTTTTGATCGTTTCACTTTCAGGCGGACCCAGATAGGAAGGTTTTAATTCTCCTGTATAGATCACAATCTTCTGCAGGACGATACCAGGATCTAAAACACGATAACGAAACACATGTTTTCCTGGTTTTGAAATAATATGTTTAGTGTTCGAATGAATCAAGTGTTCGGCCTGCCATTTGCCTAATTCGCCACGGTAATGACCATTAAAATTTATTGTTTGCGGTTTTTCTTCATCAAAAGAAACTTCATAACGAAGTCCCTTATTGCTGTTAAAATTCAGCGTTGGAGACAAAAGTAATTCTACATTAAATTCTCCAATTGAAGTAAACTCAATTTCATACTCCACAAAAATATTCTCATTTTGAGTCGAATATTTATTTTGTGGAAATGTTGTAATACCACTTTTCGTTTTTCCAAAATCAGGAATTACTTCCCAATGAATAGTGTTTGAATTATTTACTTTAGAAAAATGTTCTGCTTCAATAGAAACATATGATTCCTTTTGTACAAATACGTTCGAAACTATCTGATCTTTTTCAGAAACATAACTGATTTCAGGCAAAATGTTTTTAGGAGTATCATACCAGTTTTTGTATCCAATTCTCATCTGATCCATAATATGTGTCCATTTTCCTCCTGAAATTTCATTATTGTATTTGTTTTGGAGCACAGAATCTCTTTCAAAATGTCTTTTCACCTGATCTGCAAAAGCATTGGCTAAAATGTTTTTTTCTAATGCGAATTTTCTATTATTGGCTTGTGCAAAATACATTTCATAAAGATTGCTGCAGGCATCTATAGGGTATAAAACCAATTGAAAATAAGCATCCTGATACTGTTTTGGAATCTCATTGTAAATTCGATACGCATCTAGTGCCAGATTTTTATACTCATTTACAACCGTTTCAAATTCATTGTAATTTTCCAGGCTGTAGGTTTTACTGTCGAGCATTTCGGGCGTTACTCGCCGGTTAAATTTTGGATAGGTATTTAATAATCTTGCTATTTCTTTGGCATATTTTGTTCCGAACTGATCGGCAGCCCATTTCTCGGTAAATTCAAAAAGATTTTGAGAATTAAACTTTTTAGGATTCCACGACATATCTAAAAAGAAACTGATCGGAAATTCCATTGGCTTTAAATCTCCAACATTGACAATCCAGATTTTATCCACACCATGTTCGTAGCTAAGGTTCATTTGTTCCCAAACCCTTTGTATGGGACTTATATTTATCCATTTCGAATTTCGTGGCGCTCCTACATAATCAAAATGATAATACATGCCGTAACCGCCTTTGTGCAAAGGTTTTGTCAGGTCAGGAAGCTTTCGCACATTTCCCCAATTGTCATCACAAAAGAGCAAAATAACATCATCCGGAACACGCATTCCCTGATCATAATAATCCTGAACTTCCTTATACAAAGCCCAAACCTGAGGTGTATTTTCAGGCTTTTTTCGGGTTACGTCAGCAATAATTTTACGTTGTTCTTTTACAATATTTTCCAGCAAAACAATATTTGTTCCTTCGCTCATGGCTTCGTCTCCGTCTCCGCGCATTCCTACAGTTATGAGCTTTTCCCAGTTTTTGCTGCGCTCTATTCCGCCTTTCCAGAATTCATCCAGAACCGTTTTATTTTTATTATAATCCCAAACATTCGGGAGATTATTTTCTTTAATATATCGGTGCCAGTCGGTTTGAGCCAAAGCCATGGGTTCGTGATGCGATGTACCAATGATAATTCCCATTTCGTTGGCTAGTGGTCCGCTGGCGGGATCATCATCGTAAAATGCATTTCCCCACATGGCAGGCCAGATGTAATTGGCTTTTAACCGAAGTAATAATTCAAAGACTTTTTCATAAAACTTACTGTTAAATCCACCAAATGTTGCTTTCGACCAACCGCTTAATGCCGGCGCTTCGTCATTGATAAAGATTCCTCTGTATTTTACCGCAGGTTCGCCATCCGTATATATTCCTTTTACAAAATACAGATTGTCTTTTTTCTCCACAGGAACATCAGCCCAGTAATACCAAGGCGAAACGCCAATTTGTTTCGATAATTCGTAAATTCCGTAAATCGTTCCACGTTTGTCACTTCCGGCAACTACGACAGCTTCCTCTATACCATTAAATGGATTTTTAATATTTTGAATAGTAAATTTTTCGTTCTTGCCTTTGAGCTGTTTTCCGTCGATTTTATTTACTTTAACCAAATCATCAACAAAAGAATTTGTACCGATTGTTCCGATAATAATTAGTGGTGATGAAACATTTGTTTTTTGATTAAAAACAGCTGGTTTTTCTCCTGTAACTTTTTCAAAATCAATTTGTAAATTAGTGACTGCACGCAAAATACCGGCATCTGTCCCGTTACTAACAAGAAAGGACAAGGGTGAAGATTTCTCTTTCAAGACTATAACATTATCGCTTTTTTGTGTTGTAATAAATGACTGCGCTTTTAAAAAACTACAGCTAAAAAAGATAAGAAACGTGAGGATATATTTTGAAAATGTATTCATGCTGTATTTATTATGCATTCCATTACTATTTTAAAATCTTTATTTGTGCTGAAACAATAATGGCGCAAACATAAATAAATCATGTCTCCAGACTGGCCATGTATGTCCGCCTGGATATTCGCTGTATTTATATTTGATTCCTAGCTGGTCGAATTTTTTCATCATTATTTTGCAGTTTTCATAAGCAATATCTTCTTTTCCTCCCATAGAAATCCAAAATTCTTTGATGTTTGCATTAATTGTCCCGGCATTATTTTTCATAAACTCGTATTGCGGATCAGATAAGGCTGTATTATTAGCCCACCAGCCTGAACTAAAAACGCCTATATAAGAAAACAAGTCAGAATTTTTAATGCCAGCATATAGTGTTTGCAAGCCTCCCATTGATAATCCTGCCAAAGCCCTGTTTTTAGATTCCTTTGCTGCTTTAAAATTGCTTTCTACAAAGGGAATTGCGCCGGTTTTTAATTCATTTTCAAAAGCTTTTAGTGCATTTTCATTAAAACCTGCAACGCCGCCTGTATTTCCCATATTACCATCGAGCATTGCTATAATCATTGGTTTTGCTTTGTTTTCGGCAATTAAATTGTCTAAAATTAAATTTGCTTTTCCCTGAGCTGCCCAGCCTGTCTGATCTTCACCTCCACCATGCAGGATATATAAAACCGGATATTTTTCTGCAGCATTTTCATATCCAGGCGGTGTATACACATACATTTCACGCCATGAATTGGTTTCTTTTGAAAAATATTTTTTGATTCTGATATCACCATGCGGAACGTCTTTTAAAGCATAAAAATCTCCTTCTTTATTTGGAATTTCAATACCGCTTGCCATACGCCCCATACCGTAAAATGTCTGACTTGACGGGTCTGCAACTGCAACACCATTAATAAGCAGGGAATAATAATTAAATCCTTTATTAATTACATCTGTAGTTACTGTCCAAAATCCTTCTGAATCTCTTGTCAGATCGTATTTTTTACCTAAATCGATTTGTACTTTTGAAGCTTCGGGAGCGGTAACTTTAAAAATTACTCTGTTATCCGGTAATATCTGCGGATATTTTGCATTACGAATATTGGTTTGCGCAGGACTCCCTAAAATGGTATAAGCTGCAAAATTAGATTGATCGACAGTTTTAAATAAAAATTGTGAAAACATATACAAACCATTTTTCCATACTTTAAAATCATGAACTCCCGGCTCGATGTAATAAATATGAGGCACATCATTTTTATACAAATAATCGTGCGTTCGTTTACTGTTTTCGATAAGCCAGTCGTTATCTCCACAGGAAATCCAGAGTAGTTTTAGTTTCTTTTTTGCTGTTTCCGGATCAAAAAGTAATTCTGCTGGTGCTTTAGTATTAGGAGCTGCTGAGAAAGCGCCAACCCAGGCAAATTTATCTAAATTCCCTAATCCAAAGTTTAAAGATTGCCCGCCTCCCATTGATAATCCGGCAATAGCGCGGTGATCTCTGTCTTTCTGAACTGGGTATTTTTTTTCGATAAACGGAATCAGGTCGTTTAATAAATCTTTTTCAAATACAGCAAAAGCCTGTACTTTGTCGGGTGCCATTATATTTCCGGCCGCACTGTCGTCTTTCATTGCCCTGCCGTTTGGCATGACCACAATCATAGGTTCTATTTTTCCTTCTGCAAAAAGATTATCTAATATAATTTGCGGATTTCCTCCGTTGAGCCATTCTTTTTCATCGCCGCCTATTCCGTGTAAAAGATACAAAACAGGATATTTTTTCTTTTTATCGAATCCGGGAGGGGTATAAACTGTTGCTTTTCTTGTAGAACCAACCGTTTTAGATTCATAAGTAATCGTTTCTATTTTTCCTGCCGGAATGTTAGCATTTAACTGATCAAAACCAAGGGGAGCCTGTACTATAAAAGGCCTTTTTCCGTTAGATAATTTATAACCTAATAATGAAAGCATTTTATCAGCATAGCGTCTTCCTAAATCTCTGTAACCTGCGGCATTAAAATGCAAAAAGTCAGGTTCTGCCGTGCATCCTTTTGATGAAATCACATAGGAATTGGGAATTGTTTTTGGCAATGCTGCTATAATTTTATTCATACTGCCACATTTACCTTTCTGGTCTTCGTTTACAGTTTCTCCTGAGAGTAAAGGAACTTTTTTCGGGTCCAGATTTAAATCCTTTATCAAATTATCATAGACAATTTTTACCTTTTTTGTCCAAAGTGTATCTCCTGTATTAGATTCTCCCTGATGTAATAAAATACCTTTAATTACACCTTTTTTCTGCGCTATTTTTGCCAGTTCAACCAGTCTTGCATATGGATTTCCATCATATTCTTTTAGAATGCCTTTCATCCAATCGGGCGCTGTGGCTGTATATTCTGCTGTCTTATCTTTATCAAAAAGTTCAATTTTACATCCTCCAACGGCTACATTGATAACGCCTACTTTTACATTTTCAGGCAGATTGGCTACCAGATGCCGCCCAAAATAATCAAACGGTGTTAGTCCGGTACTGCAGCGACACAATGGCGGTATGGCGGTATACCAATTTCCTTTTTCACGTTTCAACTCAGGACAATCGACTGCCTGCAAAACCTGAAACCGATCATCGACACCCTCTTTATCCTGTGGTTCTATTTTGGCATATCCTTCCATATTAGACTGACCAAAACCCAGATAAATATGAAAATCAGGATCTTGAGAGTACCCTTTTTGTACTATTGAAAAAAGAATCGTAAAGGCGAAAAATCTAAGTATTGATTTCATTGCTGCTCTATTTTTATTGTCAAAAAATCATTTTTAACAGAATTCAAAATATATAAACTGTTATTTAAATAAATTGAGATCCACGGCTTCTCCCATCTTAAGATAGCCCGCTTCATTGGGATGCAAAAAATCTCCGTCGTGAAGGCTGGATAAGATGGTTTTTGAATCTTCTCCTGAAACCATTACTTTATCAAAATCGATTACGGCATCAAAGGCATTACTATTGCGAATCCAGGTATTTACAATATCGCGGGCCTGTTGTTTATGTGGCGCATCATAAAATGATTTGGCAAATGGCAAAATAGTACAGCCGTAGACTTTAATTGCTTTTGCATGTGCTTTATCGATCATTACTTTATAAGCATTTATAAGTTCCTGCGCTTTTACAGGTGCGTCTTCCGGATTTTCAATTCCTCCAATGTCATTGATTCCTTCCAGAATTATGAGCCATTTTGTACCTTTTTGAGATAATACATCTCTGTCAAAACGGTTCAGGGCTGTTGGTCCTAAGCCGCCTTTAACAACACAATTTCCTCCAATTCCTAAATTCAAAACACCTATTTTTTCCGTTTTTTTATCAGCTGATAATCGTGCCGATAAAATATCTGTCCAACGGTTTTGTTTATTGGTTCCTGAGCCCCTGCCGTCTGTAATGGAATTTCCTAAACAAACGATAGCAGCTGCAGATTTATCCTCAACTACATCCAATCCCATAATCGAATACCAGTGATCTGTTTTTATGGCGCCATCAAAAGCTGCATTTTGAATTTGATCTCCTTCAAGAATATATGAAGTGGTTCGTGAACCGGGATGTCCTGATGTTTTTTGCGAAATATTTCCGTAATGAATAGTAATCGCCAAAAGTTGTCCTGGCGTTAATTTAAAATCAAAAGCATCTGAATAAATTTCTTGTTCGGGATTTATTGTTATCTCAGATTTTCCATTAAAACGAAGTTCTTTTTGGGTTTTAGAATCTATACCGGGCGCATCAATAACATTGGCTACACTAACCGATTTTAAAACCGTTTGCTGATCGCTGAAAATATTGGAGAAACGCAATCTGATATGTTTTCCTCCAATAGAAACTCTGATAATTTGTCGAAGTGTATTTCTTGAAAGTCCCGGAGCAGGCGGCATATTATTTGGTTCGATCAGCATTTGTGCGCAAGCCCAGCTTCCCACCCAGACTGTCGTTTTTGATTTGCCCTGAGCCATTATCGATGACTGATTGAACTGACAAACCAAAACTAAAAAGAAGATCTGCAAAAACAATATTCGTTTAAAATGTTTCTTTTTCATATTTCATTTTTATAGTGGCTGAGCATCATTTGCAGCCGTTGCATATAATCCTATTAATGCACCTGTAAAACCTCCGGCGATATTTGTGGATAGAATATCGCCTGAAACGCTTTCACCTAAATTTTTAAAATCAGTACCGTTTAAAGCATAACTAAATTCATAACTGTCTCCGGTCGCTTTTACCTGAAGCCGAATGTTTTTTTTGATTTCAATTTTGGCACTTGCAATTGTTTTTGACTGTCCTTTTTCTGTTCTTTCTAATAAAATATAAGTGTCTTTTCCTTTTTTTGTTATTCCAAAAACATAATTAAATTGCTCATTTTGCAGACATGTAATTCCTGCCAGATCTTTTTCAGATTCTGGTTTGTAGTCTAATGTGGCGGCAAACGAAAACGTGTTGTGCATTTGTCTGTAAAAAAGCGTCGAAGTGGGTTTCAATTCTTTTATGTTTACTTCGAAAGGGTTGATCTGAAGTCCTTTTTTGGTGAGAGAAATAAAATTTTCTCGCGGGCCTCTCAATCCGATCCATCTGTAATCTAATTTATCAGAAGTAAAATTTTCTGTAAACGTAAAATTACCATTTGGGAAAAATCCGTCTTTGCCTGTTTTGTTTTCGGTTACGCCTTTTGGCATTTTAATTTTTGGTTCTAAAGGCACTAATCCGTTTTCAAAAACGGGAAAAGTTCCTGACCAGTCTACCGGAAGCATAAAGGTTTCACGTCCTGTATTTACGCGGTCTTTATCATTTGGGCGAATGCCTAAAAATACCCCGTAATATTTATTATCAGGTCCAAGAACTAAATCGGCATGTCCTGCCCAGTCTACTTTATCTTTTCTGTTTTGCGGAAAATATCTTTGGGTAAGAATTGGGTTGTTTAATGCGGGTTTAAAAGGTCCTTTAGGACTATCACTGATAAAGATTACTTCACTATGATTTCCTCCTGTACCGCCTTCGGCACACATTAAATAATAATGACCGTCTTTTTTATAAAGATGTGGCGCTTCTATCCAGATTGGCTTTTTAGAAAGATCTACTCCGCCATCTACAATAATTTTATCCGTGCCCGGAATGACCTGATCTTTTTCCAGATCGTATTCCCAAACTTTAATAACACGATGTCCCTGATACAGTTCTTTTCCTTTATCGGGAGCATCATTATGAACGATATAACCTTTTCCGTTATCATCAAAAAATATACAAGGATCGATTCCGTTAAAGCCTAATTTTATTGGGTTTCCCCATCCTTTCATGGGGTCTTTTGTTTTTACTATAATATTACCCAGACCTCCTGAAAATGCCGTTACAATCATGTAAAAAGTGTCATTGTGAGGATTATACGTTATTCCCGGCGCATACACACCCTGACTTATACCTGTATCATGCGGATTAAATTCGGATACTTTATTTAGTACACCTCCAAGGTCTGTCCAATTTACTAAATCTTTAGAATGAAAAATGGGTACTCCCGGAAACATAGCAAAGGAAGAACATACCATAAAATAATCATCGCCTTTTTTGGTAATTGCCGGATCCGGATAACATCCCTGTAAAACGGGAGAATAAAACTCATCTGGTTTTAATGGATTATTTTTATAAATATCATCATTTCCCTGATACACAACATTTAAAAAAACAGGAGGGTTTACATTTTTTTTTCCGGTAATTGCATCTTTAACGCCAACTCCTTTAAAAGAAAAGAGAAATGATAATGCTAGTAAGAGAACTAATAACTGCTGTTTCATTTTGTATTTTTTTGTTTTATAGTACTTGATAAAGGTGCTTTTATTCAATATTGAAATTAAAGATAGAAAACGTTTTGAACGCTGATGATTCGGATTAAACAGATTTCTTATTTTATTTAAATAGGATTTTCCAGATTTTAAATAAATCTGCGCCAATCAGCTTAAATCCGTGTCATCCGTTTTCTCCTTGCAAATTGAATTCACAATTTAAAAGCCGAAGAAATTACTCCTCGGCTAAACTTAAACTAACATAACCTACCTTAAAACTTATTTGTTTTTAAATCCCTAATTAATTATATCCCGGATTCTGGTAAGCTTTTTTGTCGGCATCAGACATTTCCATACCATCTATTTGCGCTTGCGGAATAGGACGCAGATAATGATGAGGCTCTATTTTTCTGGTAATAACCTCTGGTGTATGCTGACCATAATTTGATCCGCCAATTGAATATTTACCGGCAATTTCATTCCATTTTTGAGTTCTTACTAAATCATACCAACGATACCCTTCGCCATAATATTCACGGGAACGTTCGGCCAGAATGTAATTAATATCAATTACTGCAGGGGTTGCGTTCGTTAATACGACACTATTGTCAGCCGTTTTTGCTACTTTACCATTATTGTCCCAACGCCATTTTCCTGCGCGTGCTCTGATTACATTGATAAGATCTCTGGCAGACATGCTGCCTGTTGCACCCTTTACTGCTGCTTCTGCCGCAACAAAATATAGTTCTGAAAATTTAGCAACAGGATAAGGTCTTGTACTTCCGGCATTTGGCTGTCCTAATCCTCCGGCATTATCTGTACGGTAGGGCCCTAATTTCCATAATCCAGGATATACTATTCTGCTTATTCCTTGTGGAGAAATTACATAATCAGACCTGCCTGGTAAAACTCCTGCACCAATACCGCTATCTCCCGCTCCGGCAGGGTATGCAATTGCCGTTGAAGGTTCATCATTAAGAAAAGTTACAATAGCATCCCCTGGTTTTACCGGTAATCCGTTAGCATTATATAAAGTTGGTACATCGGTTAATCCGGTTCCAAGTAAATTCCAGTTTCCACGATATACGGCCGAAAATGTTCCGTCGTATCTTGAATCGTTTGTTTTATCTGCAAAAGTTTTGGTAAAAACTTCTATAGGTGGTGCCATTCTTACCCAAGGACGTCCTAAAAACTGATCTGCCGCTCTTTGTACAGTCGAAACCGCAGTTCCTGATGCATTTTTACTTCTTATAGAAGTATAATTAAATGTTCCCATCCAGCCTGCAAAATTATCTGGTGAGCCGCCGCTTCCGTATGTAAGACTTGCTCCATTGTAATATTCGCTTTTCTCTGTATGATCTGCATAAAGCATTATTTCTTTATTGCGGTCATTAGAACCTAAGTTCACATCATAATAATAAGGCAATAATGCATAAGTTCCCGGATTATTAATACCTGCCAAAGCGATGTTATAAGCCTCTTGAAAGTACCATTGTGCATTATGTCCGTCAGGATCTGTTCTTGGAGTTTCTGGATAGGTGGGAATATTGTTTGGGTTTTCCAGCCACCATGCATATGTCAGATATGCTTTTGCTAACATTAAACGAGCCAGTGTTTTGGTAGCTGTACCTGTTAACCTTGGCGTATCCGGTAATTCATTTACAGCTGCTACCAGGTCCGGAAAAATAGCTTTTGTATAAACCTCACTTACTGTATTTCGTTTTGAAGATCTGGATGGTTTACTGTTAAATTTGAGTTCACCAGCCCCTAAATCTAAAGGCACACCTCCAAAATTTTGTACCAATAAAAAATAATCAAAAGCTCTAAAGAATTTAGATTCTGCAATTAAGTTACTTGCGATGCCTACTGCGGCACCATTCTCAATAATACCACTTGCTGTATTGATATCATTATAAGAGTTATTCCAGACCACATCGGCTCTGCTCGAGGTAGGATTTATAACCCCAACTCCGGATAGGTCATGATCTTTAAAATTGCCATCAGCTTGCTGTCCATATGTATTTTCATCTGTTCCTGTCTGCACAGAATTATAATAATAAGCCTGTCCATATATCCATCTTAAATGGGCGTAATGCGAAGTCAATCCCTGTATAACTCCCTGTTCAGTTTTAAAATAGCCAGGCTCATAAAAATCATGTGGTTTTTCTTCTAAAATATCAGAGCAGCCTGTAAAGGAGAACAAAGCTACTAATACTATAATTAAATTTTTAGAAATATATCGTTTCATAGTTGTTCTTGATTAAAATGTTAAATTAAGTCCGAATAAAAAATTTCTAGTTGAAGGAGTGTTTGTTCCAATAACCAAAAACCTACGTTGGTATGATGTTGTTACTGCCTGATTTTCATCTCCATAAGAATTTGTTTCAGGATCCATACCAGATTGTTTATGATAAGGTGAAAAAAGTACAAAAGGATTTTGTGCCGTAAAATAAAGTCTCAGCTTCTCTATACCTAAACTTCTCATAAATTCCTGATCTAAAGTATATCCTAGAGTTAATGCTCTGATTTTTAAGTATGATGCATCAAAATATCCCATTGTAGAAATATATTTTGGGTTATCACCGCTTCTAATTCCTCTTGGATTTGGAAATTCAGCATCTGTATTATTTGGTGTCCAATAATCTACATCTACATTGCTTCTTCTTCCGTTAAGTAAGTTCAGGTAACTATTTCCTCCATAAAGTGTGCTAATTAAAACACCGCCGCTTTTAAAAGCACCAACGGCAGAAAAATCAAAACCTTTATATGTTAAGCTCGTATTAAAACCTCCCTGAAAGTCTGGATCAGTTTCAATAATTTGTCTGTCGCTTGTATTAATGGCACGTGTTGGTGAACCATCCGGGTTAAAATCTCCTGTATACTTTACTTTTATAGACCCTACAACTGTTCCCTGATCGTTTACACCAGTTGGTCCAGGCTCTAATATTGACATGTATGGATCACCTTGCTGCCAGATTCCTACTTTTTCATAATCGTAAATAGAGTTGATATTATAACCAACAAACCATGAATTTGCTTCATCTCTTTGCGCTCCTGAAGCAAGTTTAACCAACTTGTTTTGGTTGGCATAAAAATTAACCCCAACGGTCCAGCTCAATCCTTTTGGATTATCAAGAATAACTCCGTTTAAGGCAATCTCATATCCTTTATTTTCAGTTTCACCCACGTTTGCCACATAGCTGCTCACGCCAGATGTTGCCGGCAGGTTTACTCTTTGCAGCAAATCTTTTGTATTTGTTTTGTAATATTCGATCGTACCTGATAAACGATTATTAAGGAATGCAAAATCCAATCCGTAATTCCATGTGGTAGAATACTCCCATCCTAAATCCGGATTAGGCAGTTCGGTTACATATACGCCTGTTGAATTTGTATTACCAAAATTATAAGGCCTGGTACTTAAAGCTCCTAAAGTAGCGTATGGGGAAACAGCCTGATTAGAAGTTTCACCGTAACCTGCTCGTAATTTAAGTAAGTTAACCCATGAAACATTTTTTAGAAAAGATTCATTAGAAACTGTCCATCCTGCTGATACAGCCGGATAGGTTACCCATTTATTTCCTTTTGATAATCTTGATGAACCATCTGAACGAATTGTTCCTGAAATAAAGTATTTATTATCATAAGAATACATTGCCCTTGCCATATATGAAGTCAGACCCCATTGTGTATAATCCTGATTTGCAGGGTTGATAACCGCTTCTTCTTCACTCTGACCAAGATTGTAAAATTGAAATGCATCAGAAGTTATCCCGTTTCTTGAAATTTGTGACGTATTTGCTGTAAACTGCTCGTTGGAATACAGTCCTACAAAATTTATGGTATGTTTTTGAGCAAAAGTTTTATCGTATGTAATCAGATTTTCAATAAGCCATTGTGTTGATAAGGTATTGCTAATCGAAGCATTTGAGATCGTAGTAGGATTTACATCAAAAACACCCTGCCCTTCATAATAACCACTATTTGACAAGCGTAAATTTAATCCCGTATTCATACGATATTTTAAACCTTCAACTCCCGGTATTTTTACCTCTGCAAAAATATTATTGTACGAACTAAAAGCTCTTGTCTGATTCACATAAGAGTCACCAAGATTATTAATAGATTCTCTGGTGTAAACCCAGTTTTCATCGGCACCCATTCTCACGGTTCTTTTTAAAGATCCGTCCGGATTATACGGATTTGCCAATGGCGAAGTTCCTAAAATAGTACCTGTACCAATGTTATCTCCGTTAGTAACAGAGTAATTGCTATTGGTATTAAAGCCCATGCGGAAAGCACCTCCTAATTGCTGATCTAAACCTCCTCTTAAGCTAAAACGCTCGTATTTTTGACCCGGTAAAACAGATTCTTCTTTATAATATCCTAAACCTGCATTGTAAGCCCCGTTCTCACTACCCCCGGAAACACTTACATCGTGACTAATCATTTCGCCAGCTCCGTAAAGTAAATCCTGCCAGTCTGTATTGGTATCTCTTGATTCATCAATACCATCTGTATATAAAGTAGAGTAATCACGAAGTGCTGCAAATTTAGCAGCATCCATCATATCATATTTTCCAAAAACCTGTTTGATACCGCTAAATCCGTTATAATTAAAAGTAGCTTTTTGATTTTTACGCCCCTTATTACTTGTAATTAATATAACCCCATTTGCTCCACGTGAACCGTAAATAGCAGTTGCAGAGGCATCTTTTAAAACATCTACAGATTTTATATCAACTGGATTTATATCTCCTATTGAACCTGCAAACGGAACTCCGTCCAAAACAATTAAAGGATCATTACTCCCTGTTAAGGATCTGGTTCCACGTATGCGTATCTGCATTGCCGCTCCCGGTTTGGTAGAAGTCTGTGTTAAGTCAACACCAGCAAGCCTTCCTTGCAGAGCCTGCGTTACATTGGCAGCCGGAACTTCATTTAATTCACTGCCTCCAATAGAAGCTACAGATCCCGTCACAGCTTCTTTTCTTTGCGTTCCGTACCCAATAACAATTACTTCTTTTAATTGAGCAGAATCTTCTTCAAGACTTACATTAATTTTGCTTTGTCCGTTTACAACTACTTCTTTGTTTCTTAAACCTATAAAACTGAAAACAAGAATTCCATTGGACGGGACATCTATAGTGTAGGTACCGTCAAAACTAGTACTTACACCAGTTTTAGTGCCTTTTAAATTTACATTAGCTCCCGGAATCGGACCATTTGCATCTGATACTGTTCCGGTAACTTTTGTCTGCGCACCGGAATGGAGTGAAAACGCAAACATTAAGATCAAAAAACAAAAGCATTTTAGATGCTTTGATTTAATTGTAACAAAATAGTTAGTCATAAAAATTGATTTAGATAGTTAATTTGATTGGTTGAGTTAATAAGTATAGTATCAAAAATATAAAAAAACAATCAATACACAATCGGTTGTTTATTATTTTTTTAAATATTCGATAAAAAAGATGCTTTAAAAAAATATACTAAATAATTTTAAGACTAAAATAATGTAAAATATTTATTTATAGGATTATTTCAGCTGTTGATTTTGATAATTTTACTGCATAATTTTTATTTAGTTAAAAAAAAGTAAAAAAATAAAAAAAGTAAGAATCATCATGCCATTACTCAAAAACAAGTCTTTTTTAAGGTAAAAATACTGTTAAAATAAACAGATAAACAAAACAAATTGCTGTACTTGTTTTTAATTATTAGCTATTTAGCCTCAAAAAAGCAACATTAAAAGCAATCGGTTGTTACAAAACATAAAAAAACTCCTTTCAAATTAAATTCGAAGGAGTATTTTATGAAACTGAAATTTAGCTAAATTAACGTACTAAACTGGCCGTAAGAATATTATAATTTCATTTTTGTGATTACACACGAAATATTCATTCCAGCTTTTAACTTTCTGCAGCTATCACATTTAAATATATTGGTTAATAATATTTTCAAACAATTCTTGTTTACCGCTTTGAAGGTTTAATTCACCATTTTCATGAGCGATGGCGTAAAGATCTT
>NZ_FQWC01000003.1 GCF_900129555.1 Flavobacterium defluvii | reverse complement strand
TATCAAAGAGCTTTCCGTGTTTTGCGGGGTGCAAATGTAAAAAGCATTTTCAAATCTCACAAGCTTTTTTGAATCTTTTTTTCGAAAATTTCTTTCCCCTAATTCAATATAACCTGTCAGTATTTCGAAGAGCGTTTTTCGCTGTTGCGGGTGCAAAAGTAGAACCTTTTTCCATTTATACAACAACTTTTTTCAAGTTTTTTTATTCTTTTTTTGATTTATTTCTTAACTGTCTCATAACAGCTTATTTACAAACTCATTTTTTTTACCTCTTGTCAGGCTTTTCCTTAATATAATGCAATTTTTATATTTTATGATTCCAGGAGCAGTCTGTTTTTAAAGGATTTTTATTCTTTCATACCCTTTTTTGAAGTAAAAGCAGGTTCTTAAAATATCATTCCAGCCCCTTTTAATCCCAAACAAACACCAAAGCCCGTGCTTTTTCCTATCATTAACCCTGAAAATTCTTTTCTAAAACAATCCCGGCAGACCCGACAGCGCAAAAGTTCCCAAGAAACTTTATTCTGGGATTCAAAACAAATGATCCAATACAAATAAGCATTAAATCACAAATCTTTAAACATTCGAACAGAAGAATGTTTGTAGTTACAATATAAACATACCGCAGCAAGTCTCTAACAAGATTGAAATCGAATTTTATCACTATACATATATATGTATAAAAATAAACCCGACAGTTTTCTAAAACGTGTCGGGTTTGTTTACATAGTTATTTTAGATTAGTCAAATCGAATTGCTTTTACAGGAGATATTTTTGTTATTATATAGGAGGGAATCAACAATACTAAAAAACATACTGTTATAGTAAGTAAATTTAATAACACTATATAAACCCAATTAAGATAGACGGGAGCCTGGTTTACGTAATAGTTTTCTGGATTAAGATGAATGATTCCGAATTGCTGTTGAATTAGCAGTAGTGAAATTCCAATTAAATTTCCCCAAAACAATCCCCGAATAATTAAGTAGAAGGCATTATATAGAAAAACTTTTCGAACTGTCCAGTTATTTGCTCCTACTGCTTTTAAAATCCCTATCATTTGGGTTCGCTCTAAAATGAGCACTAATAAGGCAACTACCATATTAATAGTTGCTACTATTATCATTATTCCGAGAATCACAACTATATTAAAATCGAAGAGCTGCAGCCAGTCAAAAATATAACTGTATTTTTCTGTAATTGTTTTTGTATCTAGATTTGAAGATATTTGCTCGTAAACCTGATTTCCCGTTTCTTTGATTTCAGCAAAGTCTTTTACAAAAACTTCAAAAGCTCCAACCTGATCCGGAGTCCATTTGTTTATTCGCTGGATATGACGAATGTCTCCTATTATATAAGTAGCATCAAAATCCTGAAATCCTGAACTAAAAATTCCTACGATCTTAAATCGGCGGCTGTTTGGCAATTTACCTTGTTCTTCTTTTATAAAAAAGGTATTAAAACTGTCTCCCAATTTTAGATTTAGCCGATCTGCCAGAAATCTTGAGATAATAACTTCTTCGTTTAGTCCTTTAGAAAAATCGGGCAATTTACCTTGTACTAAATATTCTTTTATATTATTCCAATTATAATCTGCCCCTACTCCTTTGAAAACAATCCCTTCAAAAGCATTTTCTGTCCTAATTATTCCTGCTTTACTTGCGACTGCCTGGATATGGGTTACTTCTGGAACTGATTTAAAATTTGGATAGAAATCCTGCTTTTTTGAAATTGGAACCAATGTTATGTCTGAATTATTATTATCATAATTGGAAATAATTATCTGACCATTGAAAGCAGAAACTTTTTCGCGAATTTTTTGTTGTAAACCAATTCCTGTAGCAACAGAAACCATCATCATAATTATACCAATAGCAATTGCCGATATGGCAATTTTTATAATTGGCGCCGAAATACTGCTTTTGTAATCTTTGGCAGTTATAAGTCTTTTTGCTATAAAGTATTCTAAATTCAATTTAAGTTTCTTGTTTATGATTTATATTCAATAGAGATTATTCAAAAATACTGATTTCAATTAAAGCGGAAGCTTTTTCTTCATTTCTTCTACTATATTATATGCTGCGGGACAAATGGCTACATTTTTCAAAGTCAAATCTGCAATTTGATAAAACTTTTTACGATCTGTATGCGGAAATTCTCTGCAGGCCTTTGGTCTTACATCATAAATCATACAATAATTTTCGCTGTCAAGAAAAGTACATGGAACGCTTTTCAAAACATAATCTTTATCTTCATCAATACGCAGATACTGTTCAATAAATTGCTGTGGTTTTTGTCTAAAAGATTTCGAAATTCTTTCAATGTCGGCCAAAGTAAATAACGGCCCGGTTGTTTTGCAACAATTGGCGCATTGTAAACAGTCAGTTCTTTTAAATTCGGCATCATGCAAATCCTGCATAATATAATCTAAATTCTTAGGCTGTTTCTTTTTCAGCTTATCAAAATACTTTTTGTTTTCGATATGCTTATCTTTGGCTAACTTATTTAAGTTATTTAAAATTTGTTTCAAGTTTACTGTTTAAAATTGATCTGCAAAATTAAACAACTTTAAACTTGAAACCTTAAACTTTGAACTAAATTACAATGAAAGATCTTTTTGGGAAAGCGATGTATGATTTCCAGACTAATAATTCACCCGAAGATATTATTACCGAAACTTCAATTTCTGAAGAAGATGAAATGAGTGTCGAATATTTATTTCGTTCTTATGATGAAATGCCAAAAATTGAGCAAAAGGCATTGCAATTAGCTACGGGAAAAACTTTAGATGTTGGCTGCGGAGCCGGAAGCCACAGTTTGTCCTTACAAAATGATCGTAATTTAAATGTTACTTCTATAGATGTTTCTGAAAAAGCAATTGAAACATGCAAACTTCGTGGTTTGAAAAATGCTCAAGTGAGAAATATTTTGGATTTTGAAGGAGAAAAATTTGATACAATCATTTTATTGATGAACGGAACAGGAATTTTTGGAAAATTAGAAAACTGCAATACTTATTTATCAAAATTAAAATCGCTTTTAAATCGGGGTGGACAAATTTTAATCGACAGCTCTGATATTATTTATATGTTTGATGAGGATGAAGACGGCGGGAAATGGATTCCATCTGAAACCGATTATTATGGTGAGCTTACTTTTACGATATCTTATAAAGGCGAAAAAGAAGAATCTTTTGACTGGTTATACCTCGATTATAATACACTTCAAAATGCAGCTCTTGCAAACGGATTAAAATGTGAATTAATTATTGAAGGCGATCATTATGATTATTTAGCTAAACTTTCGATATAATTAAAACTTTTACAAAGATGAACGAAATAGATTTAGAAAAACTGAAATATCCTATTGGTAAATTTGATTCATCTGTAGAATTTACTTCTGATTATGTTTTAGGGAAAATTGAAGAAATCGTTTCTTTCCCTGAAAGATTAAAAAAACAGGTTATTGATTTTGACGATGAAAAATTAGACACTCCATATCGTCCTGGCGGCTGGACGGTTCGACAAGTTATTCATCATTGTGCCGAAAGTCACATGAATTGTTACATTAGATTAAAATGGACTTTAACCGAAAACAATCCAATTATAAAACCTTATGATGAAAAATTATGGTCTGAACTTCCTGATAGTTTAAAAATGCCCATTGCTCCTACTTTGAGTTTATTAGAAGGCTTGCATTTTAGATTAGCTTATATTATGAAAAATTTATCCCAAACTGATTTAGAAAAATCTTTTATTCATCCTGAAAACAATTCAGAAATTAAGCTAAAACAACTTATCGGTTTGTATGCATGGCATGGAAATCATCATTTGGCACACATTATGAATTTAAAAAAATATAAAACCTGGAAATAATTTCAATGTTTCTTTTTTACACAATGTGTATTTATTATATAAAAAAAACTCTCCGGATTTGGAGAGTTTTTTACTTTAAGGAATATTCAAATACTTGTGTGTTTGAAGTGAGACTCTCCATTTGGGATTATTCATAACATAATCTACAATCAAAGGAGTCATTTCTTCTTTTTTACTCCATTCCGGCTGAAGAAATAGTATGGCATTATCATTTACTAATTCTGCTTGTTCTTCTGCAAAAATAAAATCATGCTTGTTATAAATGATTACTTTCAATTCATCTGCATTGTCATAAACATCTTTTGTTGGAAGTTTATTCTTTTTTGGAGAAAGACAAATCCAATCCCATGTTCCTGTTAAAGGATAAGCACCAGAAGTTTCAATATGCACCTTTAAATTTTTATCTTTCAATTGCTGAGTTAGCAAAGTCATATCCCAAGTAAGGGGCTCACCGCCAGTTACTACAACGGTATTAGCATAACTTGAAGCATTATTTACAATCACATCAATATTAGTTGGCGGATGCAGCTCAGCATTCCAGCTTTCTTTTACATCGCACCAGTGACATCCTACATCACAGCCTCCAATTCTAATGAAGTAAGCAGCAGTTCCTGTATGAAACCCTTCTCCCTGTATGGTATAAAATTCTTCCATCAAAGGCAGCATTGCTCCTTTATTTACTTCTAATTGTATTTCTTTTGGTAACATTATTTTAATTTAATGTGCAAAGATAGTCAATTAATTATGGAACAAAAAAACCGATAGTTCAAAGCGAACTATCGGTTTCCATAAATATTTAAAATTCTATTATTTCAAAGCCTTCATTGACTGAGTAGCATAAGAATTTGTTGGATCTAAAACTAAAGTTTTATTAAAATACTCAACAGCTTTTGCTTTATCAGTATTAGCATAACTTGCGCCAATACTATTGTAAGCTTCAACTATTTTTTTAACTGTAGCAGGTTTAGACATTTCTTCAGCCCCTTTAGCAGTAATATTAGCAACGTAAGTTTCGTAGTTTTTAACTATTTGATCTTCTTTTTCTAATAAATTAGCTATTCTTCCTTTATAAAGATAAGCTTCATCATAAGAAGGCGAAGCTACTAAAACTCTGTCAAAAGCAGCATCTGCTTTAGCTAAATCAGCAGCAACTTCTGGCGATGTAGCCTTTTTATCTAAGTTTGCATAATAAAGAGCGATACCATAGTAAACATTATCAGTCAAATAATTTTTTGATTCCGCATTAGATGAACTTAATTCATATATAGCCGCAGCCTGCGCCCATTGTTTTTTACCGAATAGTTCTTTACCGTAATCTCCAAGTTCTTCAACTACTAATGGTTCTAATTCAATTGCTTTTTTGATATTAGCGATACCAGCATCAAAAGAAGCCTGGTCTACAGTACCTGCCGCATTTGTTCCTTTTTTAATTTTAGCCAATCCAAGATACATATAATCACTTCCGATTACTTTGTTAGTTGGCACTTTAATATAATCTTCCAAAGATTTAATTGCTACATCTACATTTCCGTTTTCATAAGCAGCATAACCTAAATATCTGAAAATTCTAGGGTTTACCTTATCCTCAGCGATCATTTTATTTGCAACAGTTTCTAAGCTTTTGTAGTCTTTTACTAAAATCAAGAAATCTGCATGACGCATTTTAGAGTCTAAAGAATAATCTGTTAAACTCAAATATTTCTCATAGTTAGTAATTGCATTCTGCAAATTAACTTTCGCTGTAGAAGGTTTGTTTCTTCCCCATTTGTAATATGTTTCAGCTAATTCTCTATAAACCGGTCCATAATTTGGGTTTATAGCGATAACTTCATTGAAAGATTTGATAGCTTCATCATAAGATTTAGCTCCTTTTAATAAAACTCCTAACTGCATTTTTGCTCTTAAAAGAGTTGGATCAGCTGTGAAAGCATCACGGTAAGCTTTGTAAGCATCATTTTGATTGTTCGCTCCGTAATAAGCATCTCCAATTGCCAAAAGTGCAGTAGCATTTTGAGGATCAATAGCCAAAGCTTTCTTTAAACTTGCAACCGCATTTGTATAGTCCGGATTATTAGAATTCATATAAGCTCTACCAATATAGATAAATTCATCCACATCTTTACGCTTAATATCTTTTGTTGCCAAAGCAAAGTTAGCTTGTGCAGAAGCTACATTTTTATTATCAAGATCGATTTGCCCTAATCCAATATAATTTAAGTTTTTCTTATCAGAAGCTTCAATTCCGTTTAAATAATAGATTTTCGCAGAATCAACAACGCTTTGATTTAAATAAATATTACCTAAAACAAAGTTAGCTTCTCCATCAGAAGGTTTAGCTTTTATAATTGATTTAAGTAATGATTTTGCTTTTTGAAACTGTTCGGCATCAATTGCCTTCTTTGCTTCTTTGATATCTTGCGCATTTGCAACAGAAGCTGAAGCAACGATAGCAAGACTAAAAATTTTAAATTTATTCATCTTTATAGTAATTAATTTATTCGTTATCTTTTAAAATTTCTTTTCTAATTTGAAGTTGTCTACCTGGAGTTCTTACCGGAAGTAAACCAGATTTTAAAACTATTCGCTGTCCGATGTCTCCAGCTATGAATGAACCAAAACCCATTCCTAAGCCAGTGTACCCCTGACAGTTAATTATAAACAAATCACGTGCCAAAGGATATTTAACCTCTGCAAGATCATTTTGTGTTGGACTATAATATTTTGTATCATTTAATCCTTTCACACTTAGAACATTTATTTTCTTCACAATATCAACCATGTTTGGTGACGGCTGTGACAACCAATTTACGCCAACAACACCAATCATTCCATCATTCTCCGAAACGAATTTAATCACCTCGTCGTTTGTTTTAAAAGAAAACACACCTTGTTCAGGCAGATCTTTTACTTTTGCCAGTTCTTTCATATATCGAACTGTACTTGAGTTAGGATTATCAAAAACAAGACCTTTAATTCCAGTATCAGACTTTCCTTGTATAAAATCAATTACAGTTTTCAACGCAATTAATGTATCATTATTGCTTTTATTTGAAATTAACGCAATTGCATCTTTTGCGAAGGGAGTTACTCGGGGAACAATTTTACTTTTTTCAAATCTGCTGATTTCTTCTTTGGTTAAATTTCTTGTAGTAACGACTACCTTAGCTTTTTTGTTCAACAAATCATTAATAACCTCAGCTTCAGATTTAGGGGTAATTGAAATTTTAGCATCATAGTAAGTTCCTTCAAAAACTGCAACCTGATCTTCTACAATTGGTTTTACAGTTTCATCAACTGTAATATCTAAAGTACCTTTTAGAATAGTTTCTTTATCAGATTCATTTTTACTTTTTTGGTTACACATTGCAAACAAAAAAACAAAAACGACCAAACCTAAAAACCTACTATTTTTTAGCATAATTATTCTGTGTTTGAATTTATTAATCTTAAAAAGCGTATTGCCGAATAAACGATAAGCAATCCACCAAAAGCATATCTGTATTTAGGTTCCATATTTAAAGGTAGTTTTTCCCAGAACATAATCATCAAACCAAGTACAAGATATATTAAAAAAAACAGTATTCCTAAAACAAGAAGAAATCGCTCTTTGAGCGATTTCTTCTGAATATTATTAAGTATATCTTTTAACATTATTCTGCAGATTGAATAGTAATAGGTAAAGAGTAAAGTACTCTCACTTTTTTACCATTTTGCTCGCCGGGAGTCCATTTTGGACATTTTTTAAGAACACGAATTGCTTCTGCTCCTGTACCGTAACCGATATCCCTTAAAACTTTAATGTCGGTTAATGAACCGTCTTTTTCAACCACAAAAGTAACGTAAACTTTACCTTTTAGACCTTCTTCTTCCGGAGTCTTGTAATTGTTTCCTACAAATTTGTAGAATTTATCCATCCCTCCAGGGAAATCTGGTTTTACTTCGATACCAGCTGTGTTATATACACTGTTATCTTCTTCCACTACCTGAGAAACTGGTCCTTTTCCTACTGGCTCATCAACAGTTAAAACTGCATCAGGATCACCTTTAATAGTTTCATTACCCACTTTCTTATCTTTAAGTTCCTCAATTTTTGGAGGATCTTCGGTAACTTCATTTGCTTTAGCAACCACAGGTTTCACGAACTTCACCTGATCCACTTTTGGCGGTGGCGGTGGTGGTGGTGGTTGGTTTGGCTTAATTTCCTCTTTCTTCTTAGGAGGAAGTTTTACTGTCGCAATTTTAATATCGTTATTCACATCTTCTTCACCAGAATCCGGTAAAAAACTTGCAATAAGAGGAGCCGCAACAGCAAAGCTAAAAATAATCGAACCTATGATAAGTGCTTTTATCGTAGTCTTACTGTTCGATTTTCTCAGCTCATATGCTCCGTATATCTTATTACGACCTTCGAATACGATATCAAGCCACTGATTTTTTATAATATCTAATTTCATTTTTCTTGATTATTAGGATGTTAAAAACAAGATTACTCTTATTTTTGATCTGCCAATTTTGCCTCCTCTGGAGTAAATTCAGGAACAATTGCATAAGTATCTACTCCTGCAATCGCCATTTCATCCAACATATCAACTAAATTACGATAAGTTGATTTTTTTGTCGGTTTGATAATAACAATAATTCCATTTTTTGGTTTTCCCAATGAAGCAGAATATTCTAAAACAGATTTTTTTCTTTTTAGAACTTCTCTACGAATACCATCTTTACCATATGTAATATCTTTAGGTCCTGCGATAGGAGATGATAATAATCCCATATAATAAGTAAGTTTATTGTTTTCTCCCAATATTACCGTCATAGTACGATTCTCATCTACTTTAATATCTTTATTTTTAGTAGGATCATCGTCTTTATCTGGCAATGACAAATCCATCGATTGAGGTTTTGACAACGATGTAGTCAACATAAAGAACGTAATCAATAAGAATGCCAAATCCACCATGGCAGTTAAATCTACCTTCGAATTCTGCTTTTTGCTTCTTACTTTGCCGCCTTTGCCGCCGCCACCGTCGCCGGTATTTAATTCAGCCATTTTACTGTATCTTTTTTAATTAAAAGTCTTTTCCTCTCATTCCTGTAACTAAGTTAAAGGAATTGATTTTCTGATCTTGCAAAATATCCATAATCTTTTTGATTTGTGGGTATTGCTCTTTAGCATCTCCTTTTATTGCAATTTTCAATTCTTTGTCATCAAGATCAATTGTAGCTCTTCTTGAAACTAAAAGCCAGTCTTTTAATTGATTATCCAAAGAATCGATTGGAATTCCAGGTTGATCCGCTTTAACTCTGTCAGCAGATTTCATATCAATGATCTGTTTTAAATTTGTAACTGGTACACCGAAGTCATCCATTAATGCAAATTTAGTTTTATCATCTTCTGAAAAAGTTACACCGTATTTTGCTCCCATTCCTTCAAGAGTCTTTTTACGGATCTCTCTTCCTTTAATGTCAAAAAACACTTTGCTTTTCCCGTCTTTTCCTTTACCTATTGTAATAATTGCCAAATCAGAATCTGGTAATTTACTTTGTACAGTAGATGAAGGCATATCTACAGGAAGTGCCTCAGGCACCTTAGCAGTCGCGGTCAAGATAAAGAACGTAAGCAAAAGGAACGCAACATCACACATGGCAGTCATATCTGTCGATGTTGACTTCTTTTTCATTTTTATTTTAGCCATTATCTTTTATTTTTATTTTGATATAATTAAAATTACTAATTATATTATTATATCAAAAATTAATTATTGTTTTAAACTTCCTCTGAATCTTCTGTAAGTATTCACGATTGTAGTACCAGCCTCATCGATAGAGTAAGTTAAATCGTCAATTTTAGCAGTAAAGAAGTTGTAAGAAACGATTGCTAAGATAGAAGTAGAGATACCTGTTGCAGTGTTGATAAGTGCCTCAGAGATACCTGTTGCAAGAGCAGCCTGGTCTGGAGTACCAGCAGAAGCTAACGCACCAAACGCTTTAATCATACCAGATACAGTTCCTAATAATCCTCCTAACGTACCTAAAGATACTAAAGTAGAGATGATAGTCATGTTTTTCTCTAACATTGGCATTTCTAATGAAGTTGCCTCTTCGATTTCTTTGTGGATTACTTCTGAAGCTTCTTCGCTGTTGAATCCTTCTTTTTTAACGTCTTGGTATTTAATTAAAGCAGATTTAATTGCGTTTGCAACTGAACCTTGTTGTTTGTCGCATGAAGCGATAGCAGCTTCGATGTTTCCTTCTTTAATACTTCCTTGAACGCTTTTCATGAATTTGTCTAAGTTAGTTTTACCAGCAGCTTTACCAATAACGATAAATCTTTCAATAGAAAAAACAACAACCATTAAAAACATACCTAATAATACAGGTACAATAAATCCTCCTTTATAAACTTGTCCTAATGTATTGATTGGGTGTCCAGTTTCAGGGTTACCTCCTTCGAAGTTAGAAGCATCTCCCATGATTACTTTCCAAATAAACACCCCAACTAAAATACACGCTGCGATAATGATTCCAGTAATCATCCCTCCTCCATTTGAAGTGCTTTCTTTTTTAACTTTAACGTTTGCCATTTTTTTAAATTTTAATAGTTTTAAATAATTTTTATTTTTTAGTTATATTTAACTTGTAGGGTAGCAAATTTATACGTTTAGTTTAAATAAAAAAACTTTTTTTAATTTTATTGAAGGAAATTTAACGTCAAATTAAAAAATATCTCATTAATTTGCTGACATCATTTTTATGATAAAACAAAAAAAAAGGCGATTAATAAAAAAATTACAACGTTTTAGTAAATATTCAATCATTCCGTTGAAATCTTCTTAAAAAGCTGAGAATTTATTTTTTATGTCAAATTCAATCAAAAAAAGCATTTTCCTACTAAAAAAAAGATAGTTTAATTGTTAAAAAATCAAACAAAACCCTTATAATCATCTAAATTACAAATAAAAACATGAATAAAAAAGAGAATTTCATTCAGGAGATAAACAGTGGTTACTCAGCAAAGGGGGACTCTATTATCCTAGGCGGAGCTATTTTAGATGGAGAAGCACTTGCTGAGGCTCACGTCAAAATTCCATTAAAAACATTAAACCGTCATGGTCTTATTGCAGGAGCAACCGGAACAGGAAAAACAAAAACAATTCAGGTTTTTTCTGAACAGTTGTCAAATGCCGGAATTCCGGTTTTAATGATGGATATTAAAGGTGATTTTAGCGGTATCGCAAAAGAAGGAAAAGAAGAAGGTTTTATAACAGAACGTCACGCTAAAATTAATGTCCCTTATAATGTAGCTGCATTTCCCGTTGAGCTAATGTCACTCTCTAAACAAAATGGAGTTCGCCTTCGTGCAACCGTTTCTGAATTTGGTCCGGTTTTATTTTCAAGAATATTAGATTTAAATGATACTCAGGCCGGAGTTGTTGCAGTTATCTTTAAATATTGTGATGATAAACAAATGCCTTTGCTGGATTTAAAGGACATTAAAAAAGTCATTAATTATATTACTGAAGAAGGAAAAGATGAGATTGCAGCAAGCTATGGAAAAATATCAACCGCAACGACCGGAACTATTCTTAGAAAAATTATTGAATTAGAACAACAGGGTGGAGATTTGTTTTTTGGCGAATTGTCTTTTGAAACTGATGATTTAATGCGAATTGACGAAAACGGAAAAGGCTACGTAAATATCATCCGCCTGACGGATATTCAGGATAAACCAAAATTGTTTTCGACTTTCATGTTAAGTCTTTTAGCCGAAATTTATCAAAAAATGCCGGAAAAAGGAGATGCAGAACAGCCAGAATTAGTAATATTTATTGACGAAGCGCACTTGATATTTAATGAAGCCAGCAAAGCATTATTAGAACAAATTGAAACGATTGTAAAACTAATTCGTTCAAAAGGTGTTGGGGTTTATTTTGTAACTCAAAACCCAATGGATGTTCCGAGTGGTGTTCTGGCACAATTAGGACTAAAAATTCAGCATGCATTGAGGGCTTTTACAGCAAACGACCGTCAGGCGATAAAAAAAACTGCTGATAATTACCCTACATCTCAATATTATAAAACAGATGAATTGCTTACAAGTTTAGGAATTGGAGAAGCATTGGTTACGGCTCTAAATGAAAAAGGTGTTCCTACTCCGCTTGTAGCAACTATGATGCGCGCGCCTCAGAGTCGAATGGATGTTTTATCCCCTTCTGAAATAGATGAAATTAACGCTAAATCAAAATTGGTTAAAAAATATGCCGAAGAAATCGACCGCGAAAGTGCTTTTGAAATTCTAAATAAAAAAATTGCCGACGCTACTGAAGCTACAGCACAGCAAGAAGAACAAGCTCCCTCCAAAACTTCCAAATCAGAACCAAGTACTACAGAAGTCGTTACAAAATCTGTTTTGAAAGTGGTAACAAGTGCTACCTTTATTAGAGGTGTTTTTGGAGTACTTTCAAAATTCTTGAAAAAATAAAAAATATATCAATTACAATGTCAATTACAATGTCAATTACAATGTCAATTTAAAATTGATTTTTGATATTGTAATTGGCATTGATTCATTTTTGCAGTAACTCCAGGATTTTATTTTCAACCTCTGGTGTATTCCAGATATTTTCGATGTTATCCAGTCTTAAAACTTCTTCCATAATACCGTTTTGATAATCTCCAATAGCCAAAGCTTCGGCATACGGGCGGTCACTAAAAGTAACACGGCTGTAAAGTGGAATCCATTTATCAGGATGTTTATCTGAGAAAACTTTTTCTATTTTCTTTTGTAATAAGAATTTTTCATCTGCCGTTTTGGTACTCATTTCCATGAAATTTCGGTACGAAAGCTCTGCAATTGCATCGGCATTTGGTTTACGGGAAACTTGATATTCGGTGAAAATCTTTTTCCAGTCGTCTCCAAATTTCTCAATCATTTCATTTAAAACTGTAATATCTTCAAAACCGGCATTCATACCTTGTCCGTAAAACGGAACAATTGCATGACAGGCATCACCAATCAAAGCAATTTTATCTTCATAAGTCCACGGAAAACATTTCATGGTTACCAAAGTACTTGTTGGATTTTTAAAGAAATCATTTGCCAGTTCCGGAATTACTTCAATCGAATCCGGGAAATTTTTTTCGAAGAAATTCTCGACCATTTTACGATCTGTAAGCGATTCAAAAGAATTTTCGCCTTCAAAAGGCATAAATAAAGTACACGTAAAACTTCCGTCGAGATTAGGAAGTGCAATTAACATATACTCACCTCTCGGCCAAATGTGAAATGAGTTTTTATCCAATTTGTGTGTTCCATCTGCATTTGCCGGAATATTTAATTCTTTATATCCCATATTTAAAAATTCCTGCGAATAATTAAACATGCTTTGTCTCTGCATTCTATGACGGATTCGTGAAAATGCTCCATCGGCACCAAAAACCATATCGTATTTTCTTTCTTCCCACTCACCTCTTTCGCTTTCGCCAATATGCAAAGTTGCATCGCTCAGCGTTACATCCCAGATTTTTTGTTCAAAATGAAATTCGGCTCCGGCATTTTCGGCCAAATCAATCATTTTTCTGTTTAGCGTTCCTCTGGAAATCGAATAAATAGATTCGCCTTCCTGACCGTAATTTTGAAAATTGAGTTTGTCGACTAAATGAATTGCGCGTTTATCCATCGGAATTGCGATTTCCCGAACTGCATCGCCCACTCCAACACCATCAAGCGCTTTCCAGCCTCGGTTAGACATTGCCAGATTAATAGAACGGCCGGAAAAATTTATTTTTCGAATATCAGGGCTGCGATCATAAACATGAACCGTGTGACCTGCTTTTTTAAGATAAATTGCCAAAAGCGATCCTACAAGTCCAGAACCTACAACAGCAATTTTTAGTGAAGTTTGCATCGGGGAAAATCTAATATATAAGATCGTAAAAATAAGTAATAATTGTACATAAGCTTTAAAATACAACAAATATTTAACCTTCAATACCAATATTATTTTGAAATAAACTCTCGGGCAATACCTGTTTTCATAACAAAATCTCTTTTTTATGGATTTATTTAGATTTTCAAAAGAAGTAATTTCGTCTGAACAGAAACTATCTATCTTTTATAATTTAAAAATAACCACAAATGAACAGCGAAATTTTACAATCAGAAATTATATTAGAAAACGAAAGGGTATTATTAATTCCTTTTGAGAATGAAAGAAATATCGAGCTCAAAGAAATTATTTTTGATGACGAAATCTGGAAATATATGGGAATGTACGTTCGCAGCGATCAGGATTTTGAAAATTATATTCAAAACACTTTAAAACAAAAAGCTGACGGAATTTGTTACCCGTTTCTTATTATAGATAAATCCACAAACCGGGTTGCCGGAAGTACGCGATACGGATATTTAAATCATGTGAGCCAAAAATGTGAAATTGGCTGGACTTGGTATGGAAAAGAATTTCAGGGAACTGGTTTAAACAAAGCCTGCAAATATGAATTATTAAAATTTGGTTTTGAAAACATTCACTTTAAGAGAATACAATTTAGCGCTGATCTTGAAAACGAAAGATCACAAAGAGCAATTGAAAAACTAGGTGCTTTGAAAGAAGGTTTATTCCGAAATAATTATATCGATTCTGAAGGAAATAGCAGAGACGATGTTTATTATAGTATTATTCTAGAAGAATGGAAAAATACGAAACGAGATTATTTTGGAGAGTTTGAATAATTATATGGTAATAGAAAAAATCTTATTTTAGTCTAAGATTTTAATACCAAAAAAATGAACCTCTATTCAGAACATTATGTAACTCAAAAAACGGAAAGGTTCGTCAATAAAATTTGGTGTTTGGATAACAGCATCGGCGAAAGCCTGATCGAAAATAAACTCGTTTTACCAAATGGCTGTTTTAATCTGGCCATTGTTACCGGAAATGCAATAGAAGTTCATACGAGTAAAAACAAATACGAAATGAACAAAGGCATTTACTTTTGTTCGCAAATGACTAATAAAGTTTTGGTTAATATTGGGCCGAAAACTAAAGTTATTATCATTCAGCTGCATGCCTGGACGCTTTCGATGTTTCCAAAATATGAATTGGATAATTTTTCAGATTCAATTCTTAGAATTAATTCTCAAGAACTGCCTTTTACAGTTAATATTGATTCTCAAATTGAAACTTTATTAAAAACAATAAATACTTATTTTGAAGAATTATCAGATTTTCATTCAGAGAAAAATGTAATCGAAAAAATCTGCGAATTCATTAAAAACAATGAAGAAGAAATTTCGGTTTCTAAAATTAGTTCTGCATTAAATACTTCGCAGCGATTGTTACAGATTAAGTTTAAAACTGCAACCGGATTAACGATTAAGAAATACATTCAGATTTTAAAATTCAGAAAATCAGTCGATCAAATGGTAAACTCTGATTTAGAAAAACTAAAATTGACCGATGTTGCGCTCTACAATAAATACTTCGATCAATCGCATTTTATAAAGAAATTTAAAGATGTAACGAAAACAACGCCAAAAATGTTCGATCCCAATTCCTATTTTCTTTCTCAAAAAAGATAAGTTTTCGCATTTATACTATTTTTTCAAGTATTGATTGACGTAATATTGCAGAATCATTAATCATCAATCAATCACAAATGAAAATCAATCATTCTTTTTTCCAATTAAGAGTTCTTCTGGTTGGAATTGTATTCTTTTACATCCAATTTGGATTTTCTCAGGAAACTGAAAACTCAACTTTGTACAAAACCATTTTATCAAAAGACAGTCTTCTTTTTAATGTTGGTTTCAATACTTGCAACATTAAACAGTTTGAAGATTTACTAACCGAAGATTTTGAGTTTTTTCACGACAAAGACAGTATTTCGGACAAAGCAAAATTTCTAAAAACTTTAAAAAGCGGATTATGTGGTTCGCCAACAACGTATCAATCACGAAGAGAATTAGTTGACGGAAGCACCGAAATTTATCCACTTTACAAAAAAGGTGTTTTGTACGGTGCAATACAAATTGGAACGCATCGTTTTTATGAAACTTCCGCTGGAAAACCGGAACAATTTGGAAGTACTGCAAAATTTACTCATGTCTGGCTTTTAAAAAACAAGGTTTGGAAATTGTCCAGATCGCTTAGTTATGACCATCAAACGGTAAGTGCTGCTCCAAACAAATCAACTCTTTTTGATAATGATGATTTAACCGAAAAATGGCTGAAAGAAAATAAAGTTCCAGCTTTAGGAATTGGTATTATTGCAGATGGAAAACTGAAACAGGTAAAAGTTTTTGGAGAACTTAAAAAAGGCGTAACGGCTCCGTATAACACAATTTGGAACGTTGCATCGCTGACAAAACCTATAACGGCGATTACCACATTAAAATTAGTAAGTTTAGGAAAATGGGATCTTGATGAACCGCTTTATAAATACTGGACCGATCCTGATATTGCAAAAGATCCTTATTTAAAATTACTAACAACAAGAATTATTCTAAGCCATCAAACGGGTTTCCCGAACTGGAGGTATTTTAATGAGTCTAAAAAACTGGATTTTAAATTTAAACCCGGAACTCAATATCAATATTCCGGCGAAGGATTTGAATATTTGCGAAAAGCACTGGAGAAAAAATTCCACAAAACGTTAGATCAACTTGCTTCAGAATTGGTCTTTGAACCTGCAAAAATGAACGATTCTCAATTAATCTGGAATGATAAAATCGATCTTTCGAGATATGCCGCTAATTACGACAACAAAGGAAATGCCTACGAAACTGTAAAAAATAAAACCGCAAATGCTGCCGACGATCTGTTGACCACAATTGAAGATTACGGAAAATTTCTTTGCAGTGTTTTAAACAGCGATGGCTTAAGTAAAAAGGTTTTTGACGAGATGAATGCGCATCAGGTCGGGACTAAAAAGAATAAATATTTTGGTCTAGGTTTTGAAATTTACGATTTAGGAAATGGAGAATATGCTTTATCTCACGGCGGTGCTGATCAAGGTGTTCAAACACTGTTTTTTATATTGCCAAAAACAAAACAAGGCCTTATTATTTTTACCAATGTTGATGACGGCTATAAAACCTATGTCGATTTACTCCTGCATTACCTTGGAGAAAAAGGTCAAAAACTTATCGATATCGAAACAAAATAATTGAATAGTAAACAGCAATTATTATGATACCGATGATCAATACGTTAGTACTTTTCATGTTGTTTTTAAGCCGACAGGCATCTTCAAAAACAAACAGTGATAAAATAAAAATGGATCTTTTAAAAAACGAAATTATCGAAATGGATAATCTTCTTTTTGATGTAGCTTTTAACCAATGTGACGCAGCACTTTTTAAAAAAATAATCAGCGATGATATTGAATTTTATGACGACCGTTATGGATTAAATATCCCAAATGGGGATAAAATCAAAGTTATAGTCGAAAAATATTCAAGACCCGAAAAATTAATCCGAAGGTTAAATTCCTGTACGGTTGATAAATTGGGAGATTTTGGTGCCGTGCAGGTTGGCGAACATACATTTTACAATAACGATATTCCGGAAGGAACCGGAAAATTTATTCATATCTGGGAACGCAAAGGAAAAGATTGGAAATTAAAAAGAATTGTAAGCTATGAACATAAACCCTTTGAAAAGGAAATTTAGTTCACTTCAAACATTTTTTTAACATGAAATGAAAAAAATTGATGAATCGTGAAACCAAATCAAAACTCAATCGTCTAACATTTTAGGAACATGGATTTTATTCAGATAAAAAATCGTAATTTCGATTCAACATACTGAAAATCTAGTTTTTAAAAGTTTCAATCATCAATCAAAAAAAGAATCATTTCATTAATCTTAAACCATACAATCAATATGAAAAAATCAATCAAACTAATGGTACTCTGCGTGATATTACAGCTTTTTAGCTTAAATATTTTTGCGCAGGACAAAGCGAAACAAATCGAAGATCTTTTAGCAAAATACAATGAATACGGACAATTTAACGGATCTGCCTTAGTGGCCGAAAACGGAAAAGTAATTTTAAAAAAAGGTTTTGGTCAGGCCAATATGGAATGGAATATTCCTAACCAGCCGGATACAAAATTTAGATTAGGCTCGATTACCAAACAATTTACAGCGCTATTAATTGTAAAACTCGCTGAAGAAGGAAAACTGAAACTGGACGTTCCTATTACAACCTATTTGCCAGATTATCCAAAAGAAAATGGCGACAGAATTACAATTCATCATCTCCTGACACATACATCTGGAATTCCGAATTACACAAATGCACCAAACTTCTTAAAAGATAAGGCCAAAAACCCTTATTCTCCAGCAGATTTTATAAAAACATTTGATAAACTGCCTCTTGATTTTAAACCTGGCGAAAAATTCAATTACAGCAATTCGGGTTATTTTTTATTGGGTTATATTATCGAAAAAATTACAGGTAAAACTTATGAGCAATATTTGCAGGAAACTATTTTTACACCTCTAAAAATGGTTAATTCCGGTTACGATCATAGTGAAATAATTACAAAAAATCGTGCTGCAGGATATGAAAAAGAAGGAAAGCGTTACAGCAATGCATCATATATTGATATGAGTATTCCGTATGCAGCGGGTTCTCTTTACTCAACTGTTGAAGATTTATATCTTTGGGATCAGGCACTTTACACAAATAAATTGCTTTCAGAAAAATCGATGGAATCTTTATTTAAGCCGTATATAAAAGCATGGGGAGACGAATCTTACGGTTACGGATGGTCTCTTGAAGATGTAAATATTGAAGGTAAAGGAAAAGTGAAAATTATTGAGCATGGCGGCGGTATTAATGGATTCAATACGATTATTTCGCGTATTCCGGCTGATAAAATTCTGGTAGTTTTATTAAATAATACTGGAGGAACTGTTTTAGGTGAAATGAACAATTCAATTCGCAATATTTTATACAATCAGTCATTTGATCAGCCTAAAAAATCTTTGGCACTTGAACTTTTAGATGCTTTTTCAGAGAAAGGAACAGCTGCCGGTTTAGATACTTATAAAAAACTGAAAAACGATCCAACATATGGCATTAAGGAAGGCGATATGAACCGCGTTGGATATCAATTATTACAAACCGGAAAAAAGAAAGAAGCAATTGAGGTTTTTAAAATTAATGTTGAAGCTTTCCCAAAATCCGGAAATGTTTACGATAGTTTAGGCGAAGCTTATTTGGCCGATGGCGACAAAAAACTGGCTTTTGCCAATTATTCAAAATCTGTTGAACTTGATCCTACTAACGAAGGCGGTAAAAAAGTGTTAGAAGAACTTTCAAAAAATAAGGCAAAATAATTTTAGAACAAAACTTAAAATTGACTCCGATAGAACAGATTTAAAGCTGGTTTATCGGAGTTTTTTGTTATAACTTGTAACATTCAAAATCGATGATTTATCATAAAAAGAATTATTTTAGCTGTACCCAAAACAAATAAAATAACCTATGAAAAATCTAAAAAAGCATGCTTTTCTCGCTTTATTGCTATGTCTTTTTATTCCGGCAATTTGTATTTCGCAAACCAATTTTCAGGCTCCAAAAATGCCTTCGCAGCAAAATAAAATCATAATTGATAAAATCGTCGAAGCGGCTCATTACAAAAATTATGTAATTGATTATTGTGTATCTAAAATAAACGAAGCTTCTGAAAAAGAAGGCTGGAACGAGCAAAAAGCAATGGAAATTACAGAGAGCATCAACTACAAAAATTTTAGAGATGCGATTTATAATCTTTTTGTTGTTTATGACGAAGTTGAACTGGAAACTTTGCTAAAAGCATACGAAAAAGATACAGCTTACCAAACGCAAAATATTATGACAACAAGCAAAGTACTTAGCAATAACCTGAAGATTTTTGCTAATGATATTGTCCTTGGGAAATATATATCGAAGTAAGTAAAGAAGCAAAGTGAAAAAGGTTCAAAGGTTCCAAAAAATGAAACCTTTGAACCTTTTCAATTTTTAATCTCAACAAATCTAATTCTTTGGCTTAAAAATTAATTTAGTCGAAGTTTTTATAATCTCATCTTTATTCAGTTTCATTTTTCTAAATTTTCCTGCATTGTACATTTCGGCCTGATCACTATAATGTTTACTAAACGGATTTCCCGATTGTCCTGTTGGCAGAATACTCCAGCTGTTTTCAATATCTGAGAAATCGACAATTCGTCTGGTTGAAGGGCCGCCTTTTACGTAATACTTTCCTTCATTAGTTAAACCAAAAAATAAATTATTGATTACTTCATTAGAACCCGGCGAAGCAAAAGGTCCAACGTTAAAGAGTCTGCGAAGTGCGGCGACTTTTCCTAAAGGATGTTCATGTTCAACAGTGTGAACTTCTCCCCATTTCCAGTCAGAAATTGTATTTCCTAATTGTTTTTGAAGATCAGAAATCGCTTCGTGAAACGATTTTGAAATAATATCTTTTCTCGTTTCTTTTACATTTTTGGTTTTGATATTATCCCACCAAACCGAATTTTCGTTTTTAACCTGATTTGCAATAACTTGTTTACCAACAGAAATTCCTAAAAACAAATTAAAATTATCCTCACCCATTTCGTCTTCAAAAGTATTTTTCAAATACACATAAACCCATTTATTGTAAACCGTTGGGGCAATATCTTCCAGATTATTGGTTCCTTTCCAGGATTTTAAAACATTAATTGCTTCTTTTTCTTCTTTTGAAATTGAATTTAAATCAACATTCGAAATCAGATTTTGAACCGTTACAACCGCAACTTCAGATGTGTTATCATAAATCATTTTGCTGATCGCATCCTTATCCCAATCAGATTTTGCATTCATTAAACCTGAAATTCTTTTGGCACGGTCTTCAGGCAGATAATATCCCGGATATAAAAAACCGTCAATCGCTTCCGGCTGATTATTTGCAGAATATACATAACCCCATTCCGGATTTTCAGCCGAAGGATTTTTCGAAAAATCTAAATATTCAACAATATCATCTTTTCCGCTCGAACCATCCAGAATTAAATGCGTGTTTACACCTTTATTATGTTTATACAATTTCCCTGTCGCCCACCAGGCTGCATTTCCTTTTGCATCACCATACATAACATTTAAACCCGGTGCGGCAACAAGCTGAACCGATTTTTTAAACTCATCTTTATTTTTTGCATGAGAAAGTCCGTAAACTGCATCCAGAATTAGAATGGGCTGATGCGTATATGTCCACAACATTGCAATTGGATGTTTTTTATCTAATCTTTCCAGCAAATCGTTCATGATAGGTCCATGTCGGCTTGATTTAACCGTTAGAACTACATCTGAGGTATCTTTTACTTTAATTGTTTTTTTTCTGATTTCATATTTTGCAAAACCTTCCGGTGTTTGGTATTGATTTAAGTCACCAGCTTTATTTTTTTCCTGATAAAAATCAATATCATCATTTTCAAACATTGTTAATCCATACGCATAATCACGATTGTGCGCCAATAACGGAAAAGGAGTTCCGGCCAGATAACAGCCATACAATTCATGCTCTGGTGTTACAATATGTGCTTCGTACCAAGTCGCTGGCTGCGAAAAGCCAATATGAGGATCATTGGCAAAAATTACTTTTCCGCTTTTCGTTTTGTGTGGCCCGGCAACCCAGCTATTACTTCCTATAAATGGCGGAATTGGCGATTTGTCTAATAAAGCAGTAATCGATTTTGAAATCGCCGTATACTCTTCAATATTTTCTTTTGAACTTTTAATTTGTGTTTTGTTAAATTCTCCTTCAATGCCTAAATCTTTCAAATATGCAGCACCGAATTTATTTTTAATTTCTGTCAATAAAGGATCTGTTTTTTGAGCCATTGCAAAACTAAAAGACATGTATCCAAAAATATTATACACATCTTTTATCGTAAATTTTTCTTTTTTTACGCCAACCAGTGTAAATTCAATAGGTGTAACTCCTTCTTCTAAATATTGATTAATTCCGTCCAGATAAGCCTGAGTCAATTGGTAACTCGGGCTGTTTTTATCTAATTTGGCAATGGCTTTTGCCGAAGCTTCTTCGATACCAATCCCTATAAAAAACTTATCATTTTTAAGCGCCACAGAACCAAAGATTTCAGACAATTTTCCCGGAGCAATTCTGCGGAGCAATTCCATCTGCCATAATCTTTCCTGCGCATGAACATATCCAAGCGTCGTCATAGCATCTTTTTCAGAATTGGCATAAATATGAGGAACTCCGTATTCATCAAAATAAACTGTGGTTTCATTCTTGAGATTTTTCAGTTTGAGTTCACCTTCATATTTAGGCTTCAAATGAAAAATATAGGCACACAAACCTATTCCAAGCACAACAATTAAAACCAATAAAACCAGCAGAAATTTTTTAAATCTTTTCATATTTTACAAAAAGTATAACCATAAAGTTTGAAAAATGATGTAACCAAAAAAAAGAATAATGTAAAAATGATTCTTTTTAAAAGCCTAAATTTATGTATTTAAACAATACTATAAATGTCAATCTATAAAAAAATAGCAGTTGGGGTAATTTGTCTTTTTCTACTCGTAATTTTTGCCAACATTGGACTTAATTACTGGATTAAAAAACAGCTTCCGATTATTATTCATGAAAAGAATAAAACGGTTTATGATATCAATTATGAAAAAATTGAAGTTTCACTTTTTTCAAGAAATATTTATGCCGAGACTTTATTAGTAAATCCAAAAAACCAGCCAAAAGACAGCAAAAATGGACTTTTTTCTAAAATAGAATCCATTACGATAAAACATTTTAATATTTGGGATCTGGCTTTTCGCGATGTTATTCAGGCTGAAAGCATTATTATCAATAAACCCAGAGTAATTTTATATAAAAAAGGCGAAAAACTTTTGAATAACAGCAAAAGCATTCGAAATGAAATTGTCGAACCTTTTCGCAAAATTATTGCTGTTTCGAATATTTACCTAAACGACGGAACAGTAGATGTTGTTTCTTTAGATTCTCAAAAACCAATCTTAAGTATAAAAAAAGTTCTTTTAAAACTGGAAGGAATTTTAATTACAGATGCTACGTTAAAAGAAAAAATTCCGCTTCAATTTCAAAAATATACTTTAGTATGCGATAGTTTATTTTATCGCCAGAGTGCTTTTTATCATATCAACATTGGCAAAATAAGTACCGAAAAGAACTTTCTAAAAATCAATAATTTCTCCAATCTTCCGCAATTTAACCGACGCGATTTTATTAACCGTTTAGATAAAGAAAAGGATATTTATACTTTAAAATTTGATTCGGCTCAAATTGCAAAAATGAATTGGGGTTTTAAAAATGCCCGTTTTTTCTTTAAAGCGAATTCGGTTGTAATCAATCATTTTGATGCAAATATTTACCGCGGAAAAATGCCCAAAGACGATTTGAGCAAAAAATACCTTTACAATCATTTACTGCGAAATATTAAATTTCCACTTCAAATTGATACGCTGCAGGTTCTCAAATCAAAATTGGTTTACGAAGAAGAAATTGATTTTTCTAAAGGTCCGGGAGTTTTAACCTTTGACAAATTCAATCTACAGGCAACTAATCTTCGAAGTGGTTTTGGATTAAAACAAACAAATGATGTGAAAATCAAAGTAAAAACCATTTTTATGAAGACATCTCCACTCGATGTTGACTGGAGTTTTAATGTTCTGGATAAAAGCGACGGATTTCATATACAGGGCGTAATTTCGAATTTTGATGTACGGGCGATGGAGCAATTCAGCAAACCTTATATGAATGCCACATTTACGGGAGCTTTTCATAAATATCGTTTTAATTTTTATGGAAATGATAATGTTTCAAAAGGAAATGCATCTTTAGATTATGACGACCTAAAAGTGAAATTATACAAAAAGAAACATCCTGAAAAAGAAGCCAAACTCAAATCGGCAATTGCTAATTTATTAGTAAAAAATGATTCCAAAGACAAAGCCAAAACTGCAGATGTTGAAGTTGAAAGAATTCAGGAAAAATCATTCTATAACTTTTTATGGCGAAGTATTGCAGAGTCTTTGAAGAAGATTTTGATATAATATTTTTTCCGCCACGAATTCACGAATTATTTTAAATAAAATTCGTGAATTCGTGGCGGAAAAGTTTACTCAAAAATCCACAAACCTGACAATTATCAGCTTTTAGAAGAATCACTTTTTCAATATTTGCCTTTATTTTAATCTGAAAACAAATGGCAAAAATACCTTTGCATACCTTTCATATTCCGGTAATGGGTCTTGCATATACGATTGACAGCCCCATTCGCGTGGCACAATATGGAATCTCATCTGTAATCGCTCTCGCCGATGATGATTTGATTGAAAAGATGCGTAATTTTTACAGCACAAAATTCAATTTTCCATACGAAGAAATTACTCAGAAATTTCAGGATTACCGTGCAGAAAGAATTACTTCTTATTTAAATTTAGTAGACAAAATTGTAAAAGAAAAATTCGAAAGTTTTAAAGCTGAATTAACAGAAAGCAAAACGGCTCTTGAAAATTTTATGTCGATGCTTCCGAATACTTCTGATATTAAAAAAGGATTTCAAAATTTATTAGATGATGGAATTGCTTTTAAAGAAAATATTCAGAATTATATCGAAACACATCTTTTTCCGGGGGAAGTTGACGTAAATATTATGACTAAACTGGACAAAGATAATTTTATAAAAAACGAACAGCTTCCGATTGAATTTAATGATGCACATGCCGCTTTAAGAGGTTTTGCCAATAGTAATCTGGAATCCTCTGTTGTACTTTCAGCCGGAATGAATCCGAGATTATTTGGTTACTTCGAAAATTTTAAAGATTTTTTTCCAAATGAAAAGAATGTACTTAAAAAGAAAATTATTCTAAAAGTAAGTGATTTTAGATCGGCAATGATTCAGGGAAATTTCCTTGCTAAAAAAGGGCTTTGGGTTTCGGAATACCGAATTGAATCGGGACTGAACTGCGGCGGACATGCTTTTGCAACTGACGGACTCTTATTGGGTACAATTTTAGAAGAATTCAAGCAGAAAAAAGAGCAATTGATACAATCTGCCCATGATTTAATGATTAAAGCTTTAGAGGCAAAAAATCAACCTTTTCCTGAAAATCCTTTAGAATTAAAAATTACGGTTCAAGGCGGTGTAGGAACTGCCGAGGAACATGAGTTTTTATTAGATCAATACAAAGTTGATTCTGTTGGCTGGGGATCGCCATTTTTATTAGTTCCCGAAGCTACTTCTGTAGATCAGGAAACCCGAAATTTATTGATGAATGCCAAAGAAGATGATTTTTACCTAAGTAATATTTCACCTTTGGGAGTTCCTTTTAATACTTTAAAAGGAACAACTAATGAATTTTTAAAACAAAAGAGAATTCAGGAAAACAAAGCCGGAAGTTCATGCCCTAAAAAATTCTTAGCATTGAGCAAAGAATATGATCCTCATGGAATTTGTACGGCATCTAAAAAATATCAGGATATAAAGCTAGAAGAATTAGAAAGTAAAAAAGATAGTTTATCTCCAGAAGAATTTAAGAAAAGTAAAATCAAAATAACGGAGAAATCCTGTTTATGTGTTGGTTTAGCCAATGCTTCTTATCTTGAAAATGATATTAAAATAAAAGGCCAGGCACAAGGTGTTGTAATTTGTCCGGGACCAAATCTGGCTTATTTTGATAAGGAAGTTTCTTTAAAAGAAATGATTCAGCACATTTATCAGGATAAATCTATTTTAAAAACAGATCGTCCAAATTTATTTGTGAAAGAGTTAAAAATGTATGTAGATTATTTTAGAAATGAAATCGAAACAATTTCAGGAGAAGTAACAGCAATTCAATTAAAAAAATGGAATTCTTTCAAAACAAACATTTTGGAAGGAATCGAATACTACCAGAATTTATTTTCATCGACTTTTTATTTTAAAAAGGAAGTAGAAAAAATTAAAAACCAATTTGATTTTTATAAATCAGAATTGAATGCGATTCAAATTCCAGAATCAAAATAGCATAAAACACAACGCCGATTTAGAAATTCTAAATCGGCGTTCTTTATTTGTATAGAGTCAAAAATCTATTCTTTTTTCTTGTTTTTACTATCAATAACTGCTCCGGTTCCTGTTCCTAGTGCAGCTCCTGCTAAACCACCAATGATGGCACCTTCACCTTTTTTCTTACTGACAATTGCTCCTGTTGCAGCTCCAACTCCGGCACCAATTACAGCACCTTTGGCAGTTGCGCTCCAACCTTTCTTTTTAGTAGCTACTGACGCTGCCGTACCGTCATTTTGGTGTACTACAACAACTTTTTGTGATTCAGCTTTTTGAGATTCAATTTTTTGCTCTTCTTTTATTTTTGCCATTTCTGTCTTCATTGAATCGATAACACGCTGTTTGTTAATCTCAACTTTCATTGAATCAATGCTGGCTTGTCTGGCTTTATTTATATCTTCTTTGTTTTGTTGTTGACAAGAAGTTAAAATTGTAACCGCTAATAATATATATAAGCCTTTCATGATTGTAGTTTTTAAAATTATACACTACAAAATACGGAATATCTGTTATAAGGGTTGTTACAGAATTTTTTAAAAAGTTTATAAGATTAGAAGATATTGTGCTTTTCTCGCAGATTATTTTGAGCTTTGGCTTGATGTTTTAATCTCGCAAAGGCGCAGAGATGCAAAATTTAAAGCTAAATTCCCGCCAGCTTTAACTGGATGTTAGGTAATAACAAAAGAAAAGGCTTTAGTCAAACTCGTATAGTTTGGCTAAAGCCTTATAAACTTTTTATCCTAAATACCTCCAGCTAAAGCTGGAGACAACTCAAAAAATCTTTTTAATCCTTTTAATCTGTGGCAAATATAAATCTTTGCGCCTTACGAGATTATTTTTTTACTTCCCTAAAATTCCTTTTTTCAGGATTTGACCAAAATCATACATATCTTCATAAGAACAATATAAAGGAACTGGCGCAAGGCGAATTACATTTGGTTCACGCCAATCTGTAATTACTCCATTTTTCATTAAATAATCAAATAAAGCCCTTCCTTCTCCATGTAAAAATACTGATAATTGTGAAGCTCTTTCTTCTGGATTTGTTGGTGTAATAATTTCAAAAGTACTTTCTACTTCTTTATCAATTTCGTGCAGAATAAATTCCAAATATGAAGTAATGTGATCACGTTTTGCAATTAATGCGTCCATTCCAACCTCAGCAAACATTTCTACTGAAGCCAAATAAGGCGCTAAAGAAAGAACCGGAAGATTACTAATCTGCCATCCGTCGGCTCCGTGAACGGGATCAAAAGTAGGTTCCATTTTAAAACGGCGCTCTTTGTTGTGTCCCCACCATCCTGCAAATCTTGGTAAATCTGAATTGTGATGTTTTTCGTGAACAAAACATCCAGAAGCATTTCCTGGACCTGAATTCATATATTTATAACTGCACCAAGCGGCAAAATCTACATTCCAATCATGAAGTTCTAATTTGATATTTCCAGCAGCGTGTGCCAAATCCCAACCTACTTTTGCTCCTGCTTTTTGTCCGGCAGCAGTTATGGTTTTAATATCAAAAACTTGTCCCGTATAATAATTTACTCCACCAATTAAAACCAAAGCCAATTCATCGCCAACTTCTTCAATTTTTGCCAAAACATCTTCCAGACGAATATTGTGTTCTCCTTCTCTGCGTTTAATTTCTACAATTGCATCTTCAGCTTTATATCCGTGAAAGTTTACTTGGCTCTGAAACATATATTGATCTGATGGAAAAGCTTTTTCTTCGCAGATAATTTTATAACGTTTGCCTTTTGGCTGATAAAAAGAAACCATCAGCAAATGAAGATTTACGGTCAAAGTATTCATCACCGTAACTTCTGACGGAAGCGCTCCAACAATTTTACTCAATGGTTCTGCAAATCTTTCCTGATAATCCCACCATGGTTTTTCAGCATAAAAATGACCTTCAACAGCAAGTTCTGCCCAGTCATTCATTACTTCGTCGATATATGCTTTGGTTCGTTTTGGCTGTAATCCTAAAGAATTTCCTGTAAAATAAATTACTCGTTTATCATTTACTTTCGGAAAAATAAATTGTTCTTGATAATGTTTTAATGCGTCTTTCGAATCTAGCTCTCGTGCAAATTCGCGTGTATTTTGAAAAGTCATTGTGTTTTTTGTTTTGCCTGCTAAAATAACAAAATTTGTTTGGTTTGTTTCAAGTTTAAAGTTTCAAGTCGATATACTTTGTTGTTTTAACCGCAAAGCACGCAAGTTTTTTTATCTCGGTTAACCTCTACGAACTCTAAGTTCGCAAAGCTTTGCACTTTTTTGACCTTGGTAAACAAGAACTGAGCAAAAAATCCTTGCGAACTTTGCGTTTAAATTTCGCACCGAACGTCAAACTTGAAACCTGAAACTTGAAACAAATAAAAAACCCGACAGCTTCTAAAAAACTGTCGGGTTCTTATATTGAAAAATTAATTCCAATTAAAGAATTAACATCGCGTCTCCGTAAGAATAGAATTTGTATCCTTCTTTGATCGCTTCTTCGTATGCTTTTTTCATTAAATCGTGACCACAGAAAGCAGAAATCATCATTAATAATGTTGATTTTGGTGTGTGGAAGTTTGTAATCATACAGTTCGCAATACTGAAATCGTGAGGAGGGAAAATAAATTTATTTGTCCATCCTTCGTATGGATTTAAAGTATTTGCAGAAGAAACAGAACTTTCAATTGCACGCATAGAAGTTGTCCCTACTGCACAAATACGTTTTTTCTTTGCTTTTCCTTCGTTTACGATATCACAAGCTGCTTGAGTAATTATTAACTCCTCAGAATCCATTTTGTGTTTAGATAAATCCTCAACCTCAACTGGATTGAAAGTTCCTAAACCTACGTGTAAAGTTACCTCAGCAAAATTCACTCCTTTGATTTCTAATTTTTTCAAAAGGTGTTTTGAAAAGTGTAAACCAGCAGTTGGCGCTGCTACAGCTCCTTCTTCTTTTGCGTAGATTGTTTGGTATCTTTCAGCATCTTCCGGAGTTACATCTCTGTTGATGTATTTAGGAATTGGAGTTTCTCCAAGTTCTGTCAATTTGTTTCTGAATTCTTCGTAAGAACCATCATATAAAAAACGTAAAGTTCTTCCACGAGATGTTGTATTGTCAATTACCTCAGCAACTAACGAATCGTCATCGCCAAAATAAAGTTTGTTACCAATACGGATTTTTCTAGCAGGATCTACTAAAACATCCCATAAACGCTGCTCTGAATTTAATTCTCTTAACAAGAAAACTTCAATTCTAGCTCCGGTTTTTTCTTTGTTTCCGTACAAACGTGCAGGGAAAACTTTTGTATTATTTAAAATTAAAACGTCTCCGTCATCAAAATAGTTGATCACGTCTTTAAACATTTTATGTTCAATTGTGTTTTTTTTACGGTCAATTACCATTAAACGAGATTCGTCTCTGTTTTCTGCTGGAAATTCAGCCAAAAGTTCTTTCGGTAAGTTGAAATTGAAGTGTGATAATTTCATATTTGAAGTTAGATTTTAAAAAATAAATCTTAGACTTTTTTATCTAAAATTTTAAATCGCCTGCAAATATACGATTGTGAGATAGGCGTTGTCAAGTGTTTTGGCTTTTATTTTCAAAAGTCCTTGATTTTGTGAGGTTTTGAGAACCATTAAAAATGTTTTTTTTTGAACCATATAAGTGATATAAGTTCATATTAACAGCAATTTTTAAATGCAGATTCTATATATTAAACCCGACAGGTTTTGAAAATATGTAGGGTTTGCTTTTAGATACACATAAAAAAAACCTCTGGTTAAAACCAGAGGCTATGTTTTATAAACTATACGTTAAGCTTTTATTTAAATGAACTTATATCACTTATATGGTTTCAAAAATTTCACAATTCTGAAATTTGAAAATTCAACGCTTTTAAATCGTTCCAGAAATCTGGGTATGATTTTGAAACTACTTCGGCATCATCGATAATAATTGGAACTTTTATTGCTAAAGGTGCAAATGCCATTGCCATACGATGATCGTTGTATGTTGCGATATGAACATCATGATTAATAGTTTCTGAACGTTCTAAAGTTAAACTATCATTAGTTACAGAAATATTCGCTCCTAATTTTGTCAATTCAATTCTTAAAGCTTCAAGTCTATCTGTTTCTTTAATTTTTAAAGTATGAAGTCCGGTTAAGTGACATCCAATTCCTAAACCTAAACAAGTAACAACAATAGTCTGAGCGATATCTGGTGTATTATTCAATTCAAAATTTACATCCTGATAATTAAATCCAGCTACTTTTTCCAAAGTCATTTTATTGTTTTGGAAAGTCGTTTTTACACCCATTTTTTCATACAGTGAAACTAATTCTGAATCTCCTTGTAAACTATTTTCTTTATAACTGCTTAATGTAATTTTTGCAGTATCAGATAATGCAACTAAACTAAAGAAATAAGAAGCCGAACTCCAATCTGATTCTACCACCATTTCTTTTGACTCTACAAATTGTTTTGGATAAACTTTAATTACGTTTCCTTGAAAACTTGTTTGTATGTCTAAATCTTTTAGCAAAGCCAAAGTCATTTTGATATATGGAATAGAAGTAATTTCTCCTTCTAAAGTAAGTTCTAAACCATTTTCTAATTTTGAAGCTATTAATAAAAGTGCCGAAATGTACTGACTGCTCACATTTGCCGCCAGAGTTACTTTTGAAGCTGTAACTTTTTTTCCTTTAATTCTAATTGGTGGATAACCTTCTTCTTTTTCATAAGAGATCTCAACTCCCAATTGTCTTAAAGCATCAACTAAAATTTTTATAGGACGTTCCTGCATTCTGCTTGAACCTGTCATAACAACTTCTCTGCCTTCGTTTACAGCAAAATATGCAGTCAGGAAACGCATTGCAGTTCCGGCGTGGTGAATATCAACAATTTCGTCATTACCAATTAATGCTTTCTGCATTACTTCGCTGTCGTCTGAATTTGAAGTATTGGCTAAAGTAATATTTGGAAATAATGCTTTTAGTAATAATAAACGGTTTGTTTCGCTTTTAGAACCTGTGATATTGAGTTGCGAATCATCAATTGTGAATTGCGGATTCGTTCTTAATTTTAAATTCATTTTTTTAATTGTAAGTTGTGAATTGAATTATGAATGATTAGAAACATAATTCAGCCCCGCAATTTACCACTCCCCATTCATAATTCAAAATTCAAAACTCATAATTCAAAACTTATAAGTAATATTTCACAATTATTTCAATTTATCATTGTTTTTGTGACGATCTTTATCTCTAACCGATTTTAAGTCCATTTTTTTGTCGAAAGCGGCTTGTAAATCGATTCCTGTTTGATTGGCTAAACATAGAACTACGAAAACAACGTCTGCCAATTCTTCTCCTAAATCTTTGTTCTTATCACTTTCTTTTTCAGATTGTTCTCCGTAACGACGCGCAATAATTCTGGCTACTTCCCCAACTTCTTCTGTAAGCTGTGCCATATTGGTTAATTCGTTAAAGTAACGAACTCCATGTTCTTTTATCCAGGTATCAACATCTAGTTGTGCATTTTTCAAATCCATGATTATATTTTTTTAAGGACAATTTTTTCATTTTGACTGGCAATAATTTTTTGAAAAACATCTTTCAAACCTTTATATTGCTCAGCAGCAAAAATACTATTGTTAATTTCATTTGTGCAGTTTATTTGAATTTTGTTTCCTTCTGAAAGGAAATTCAGCGTATATACCAAATCATTATTTTCTGATGCAACTTTAATTTTCGAAGGCATTGATTCGATCGTATAACCTTCAGGAATTTCTAAATTAATATTATATTTTTCCTGAGATTTATAACCAAAATAAACAGGCATTGTTCTTACTTCCTGATTAAAAGGATTTTTTGTTCTAGTAAAAAACAATAACGGATTTAAAAATATTTTTCCGCCAATAATTTCCGACTGGCTATTTGATATAAATGCAAAAGTTTCAATAATTGGATCTTTGATGTTCGACTTTTGATTTTCTATTTTATAGTTTGAAATATTTAAATTACCCAATTGTTCTTCAAATTTCTCTAAATAACTACCCTGAGTTTTACCACTGTTTTCAACTCTAAATCTATACGCGTCATAATCTGTACGCAAAATTCTAACCTGACCATTCATTTTTCCTTCATTATCTATTTTTACAAGCATATTAAAATTTTCTCTGGATGGAGATGAAGGCTCTAAATCTATTTCTATTGAAGTTCCGTCTTTTTTAATTAATCTCCCTTTCCAGTTTAAAACATTTAGGGGCAGAATATTTGGCGATGTATATTTGTGTGTTGCATCAAGTAAAATTTGCTTTCCATCAATTTCGGCAGCAGCAATAACATAATTAAATCCTGTTCTGGTTGGATAAACCGGAAGTCCATTTTCTATTGTACTTACTAAAACCGGATTTGCATCTATTCCAGCCAGTTTTAGCATATTTATTAGAATAAAGTTTATTTCAGCGACATTACCTGTTTGATCTGCATATGCTTTTTGAACACCTTTGTCTGTATAATAATCATTGATTTCATTCCAGTTCATTCTGTTTTGAACGTAAGTAAAAACTAGATTTAATCGTTCGTTTTGTGATTCGACATTTCCAAGCAAACGCTTTACATCATCAATCAAAAAATTATTTTGAGTAAGTTCTTTTCCAAAACTATTATCATTAAAAATGGTCTTAGCAACTCCTTCCCAAGTCAGAGCGTAATCTTTAACCGGCTGTTCCGGCATGCGGACTCTTTCTAATTCATGTTTAATTTGTCCTCTGTAATTTTCAATATTATTTACAAAAGGTTCTTCTGTCAAGGCAGAAACATTTTTTCCTGAATAAAAGGCATCGATTTGTCGGTATGAAAATGAATTTGTCTGATTATATTGGTTATCATAAGTTTGACTTCCCGTAACAAATTTACTTTCCGTTTCAAGCGGGATTCCTCCAACTAAAATGGGTTTATAAATATAAAACTCCGGAATTTCTGTTTTATAATAAAAATAATTTACCGGGATTTCATATTGAATATCAAAGTCAGGAAACTTTACAATATTCTCCGACTTTAAAATATATTTATATTCAATTACAGAACCAACTTTTACATTTGGCAGTGTAATGGCTTTTTCCTTCCAGTATTTATTTATCTTTTTCTTAAATGAGCCTTGGTTTTCAAGTTTTGTTTTTACAATAACACCATTTTCAAGATTGTAAGTTACCGCATCCGAAAACTCTAATCGATCTTCATTTAAGTTGTCATATCCAATGTAAAAACGAACTTTTTGATCGGCCCATTTCAAACCTTCTTTTTTATAAATTTTGATTTTGACTTCGCAGACATGATTGGCGGAGAACCCAACATCTTTATTATAACTAAAATACGTTCGTCCTTTTTTAAACAAAATAGCCGCAGCAGCACTGCTGTCTGTTGGATGTACTTTTTCGTTAAGTTCAGCAACTGTAACTTTTCCTAATTGATAATTTTGAGAATTGGTTTTGGAAACAAATAAAAGTAATAACAGAAGTATTAATAAACTTGAAGATTTTATTTTCATATTCGTTTTAAAACTATTTTTTCAGTCTGCTTTGCAATCATCGTTTTATAGTATTCCTTAAGCATTTCGTATTTATCTACCGGAAATATTGCTTCGTTGATTTGATGTATCATTGATAATTGTATTTTTTTATCCACAACGGCAACATCAAATTTAAAAACTCCCAAATTATCTTCCATAATCAGACCTAAGGACTTAGGCAGGTTTTCTACTTCGAAATTATCTGGTAGTGTGATAGTAATAGCATAGCGCTTTGCAAAAGGAAATCCAAAATCAACCGGATATTCTCTTTTTTCTTGTTTAAAAGGATTTTTTTCGTTTAAGAAAAATAGCATTGGATTTATATATATTTTATCTCCTATTATTTCAGAAAGATTTGTTCCTTTAAAAGAAAATGATTCTGATACAGGCTCTGAAACTTCATTCTGATTAGTTCTTTTATAATTACTTATTTCGATTTTTCCACTTTCATTCTCAAATTTTTCAATATAAGTTTCTTCATTTTCTTTAGATATTTTTTGTCTAAAGTTAAATGCATTATAATCTTAATATTGCCTTCTAGCTTTTCCTTCTATGCTCCCATCTGCTTTAACATCAAAACCCATAGAAATTAGATCGTTTGAGTTTTTTTTAGGCATTAAATCTACGGTTTCAGAAGTTCCGTCATTTCGAATTAATCTTCCTATCCAGTTTAAATCTCTTAATGGCAACACATTTATTGTTGAAAATTCATCGGTAGCATCTAATAAAGCTATTCCTGTTGGAGTTTGAACACCTGCTATTACATAATTAAAACCTTCGGTACTCGGAAAAAAATTAATACCGTTAGATCTAGTGCTTATTAAAACTGGATTTGCTTCTAAACCTGAGTAACGGAGCATGGCAGTAAGCATTAAATTAATGTCAGCACAATTTCCTATTTTTTCTTTATAAGCTTTTCTTACACCTTTGTCACATCCATATCCTACGTAATTATTCCATTTTACATTGTTTTTTACATGACTAAGAATTGCTGTCATTTTATCTTCAGGCTTTATTTTTCCTTCTAAAAGAAGTTTTATATCTTCTTCAAAATATCCTGTTTTATTTAATTCAGGACCAAAATCTTCATACTCATAAATTGTTTTGGCTACAGCCGGCCAATTTGTAGAAAAGGATTTAAAAAATGTTCCCGGAATAGATATGGTTTCAAGTTCGTGAGAAATAGAAGCACAATAATTTTTTATATTATTAACATAACTCTCGTCTCTCATTGCAGGAAGGTTCTCAAGAGAATAGGTTGTTTCATGTGCTAAATAATGATATGTATTCGATGCTATCTTTGTACTTACTTTTGGAACAAAAAAACCAGTAACATTTTTCTTAAAAGTAAAAGCATCAGGAATTATAGTTTTAAATTCTGAATAATTAACCGGAATGCTTTTTTGGAAACTCCAATCCCGAATACCACCGCCATAACTTTTAACCTTATATTCGATAATTGAACCTTCTTTTACATCTGGGAAAGTAATTTTCTTTATCCAATAATATTATATTGTTTTTTTCTATAAACTCGCTTTCAGGTTTGAGTTTAGATTTTACAATCTTTCCGTCTATTAAATTGTATGTGAAGACATCTGTTAAGCTGATTGTGTTTAATTTTCCTGCTAGAAACGCAAACTGGGCATTTGCCCAGTCATAACCTTCTTTTCTGTAGATTTTTATTCGCATCTGGACCGTATTTTCTGAATCGCTGTCATCTATTTTAGAAACTCCTTTGCAAAATAAAATTGCTGCGACAGCACCAGAATCAAGAGGATGCATTTTTTCTTCAAGTTCAGCAATAGTTACTTTCCCTAATTCGTAAGTTTGAGATTGTACCTTGATAATAAAAAGGAAAAACAAAACAATTACTGAACTTGAAATTTTCATACTTATATTCTTTTTAAAACTATTTTCTCGGTTTCTTTAGCCACCATTGCCTTATAATAATCTTTTAGCATTTCGTATTTTTCTGCTGATACAATTGCTTCGTTGATTTGATGTAAAACTGACAATTGCAAAGAATTCCCATTTGCTGCGATATTAAATTTAAAAGTTCCCAGATTATCTTCCATAGTAACAACCGTTGGAGCCGGTAAAGTTTCAACTGTAAAACCTTCGGGAATTTGAATTGTAATATTGTATTTATCAGCAAAAGGATAACTAAAATCTACTGGATATTCTCTAACTTCTTGTGTAAACGGGTTTTTGTCTTCTGTAAAAAACAACATCGGATTTACATAAATTTTCCCGCCAATAAGTTCACATAAATTTGTTCCGGCAAAAGAGTATGTTTCTATAATAGGCTGCAGAATATCTTTCTCGTTGGTTTTAGAGTAATCGCTAATTTCAATTTTGTTATGTTTGTTTTCTAATTTTTCAAGGTATTCTTCTTCTTTTAAATTACTGATATTGTCTCTTGTAATCATAGCATTGTAATCAGTATACTGTCTTCTGGTTTTTCCTGTAACTTTACCTTCTGCATCTATAGCATAATTCATAAATACATTATCACCAGAAATTTTTGTAGGCATTAAATTTACTTCTTCAGAAGTCCCGTCTTTTCTAATTAAACGACCATTCCAGTTTAATACTCTTAATGGTAAAGTATTTGGTGTCGAGAATTTATCTGTTGCATCAAGTAAAATATTTCCGTTTGGAGTTTCTACCGCCGCAATTACATAATTAAATGCCGTTCTGTTAGGAAATAAAGGAATTCCGTTTGAACGTGTACTCACTAAAACCGGGTTTGCTGTAAAACCTGCATATCTTAACATGGCAGTAAGCATAAGGTTTATCTCTGCACAATTACCAACTTTTTCCTGATATGCTTTTTTTACACCTTTATCACAAGTATATCTTTCATATTCGTCCCACTTTACTCTTGATTTAACATAGTTCAAAAGTGCCAATATTTTCTCATCAGATGTATTTGTTCCTGCTAAAACAGCTTTTATATCTTCCTCAAAATAACCAGTTTTATTTAACTCTTGACCAAAATCATCATAATCATAAATTGTTTTAACAACAGAGTTCCAATCCGATGAATATGACTTAATTGGTGTGTTTGGCCACTTAACAACTGACAATTCGTAAGACAACGCCGCTCTGTAATTATCAATGTTGTTTACAAAAGATTCCTCTTTTATTGCTGGCACATTATCAATTACATAATTAGTTTTGTCTTCAAAATAATCTATTTTATCCTGAGAAAAAGAAGTTGCCCCACCATTTCCACGGGCATCAGGTCTTTCTTTACTCGTTAAAATGATTGAAGCACTCTTTCTGTCTTTTGTAACTTTTGGAAAAACATATCCTTTCTGCATTACATTATAAACGTAATATTCAGGTATGTAAGTTGTAAATTCTGAATGGTTTACAGGAATCGCATATTGAAAATTCCAGTCACGCATCCATGATACGTAAGGAGATTTAACTACATATCTAAATTCAATCACAGACCCTTCAACAATGCCAGGCATTGTAATTTTTTTTCTGCCTAAAAATTTATTTACTGACTCGTCAAATATTCCATCGCTTTTAAGCTTCGTTTTTTCAATTTTTCCATTTACTAAATTAAAAGTATTGGCATCTGTTATTTGAATGCTTTCTTTTGAGTTTCCTAAAACAGAATAACCAATTGTTTGATTAGCATAAGTATAGCCCTCTTTTTTGTATATTTTAATACGAGTTTCGACTTCAGTTGTTAAAACAAAGCCATCGTTTTGATTATAGTCTAATCTAGCACTTCCTTTTTTATATAGAATTGCAGCAACTGCTGCTGTATCTATAGAATGTCTTTTTTCTTTTAGTTCCTCAATAGTAACTTTTCCTAGTTTAAATTCCTGTGCAGCTGTTTTTGAGATAAACAATAATAGAACTGCCAGACTAAAAATTTTAATTTTCATTAGTTTATTTTTGATTTTGGTTAGTTTTTGTTTAATATGATTTTGGCATTGTCATTTCTTGACACTTGTTCCATAAACAAACGGTATTCATCGTATTCTTTATTTGAGTATTTTCCTTTGTTTAAAAACATCGAACGCTTATAAATTAATTTGTTATTGTCTTTTTTAATGATTTCGGTTTTATATTCTCCAAATTTTCCTTTTACCTCAAAATTTGATGGCAGAAATTCGATTGAAAAACCTGCAGGAAGATTTATCTCAATTTCATCTGTATCTAAATATCCTCGTTGAATTTGAAATGGATTTTTACGGTTTCTAATTCGTTTGACATTTTCAGAATTTTGATTAAATGCATCGACAGCAAAAATCATTTTGTTTCCTGAAAGCGTACCGTAATTTGACGCGCTAACCTGAACATCTTCAACAAAACGAATGTTTTCTTTATCATTAGTAAAAGTTATTTTACCTAATTTTAAATTATTTATATTATCCCAATACTCTTTGTAATGTTTTTCTTTTTCATTTGGCTGCATAGTTTCTACCAGAGTTTTAGAAGCATATTGACTGCCTTGTGATGCTATTTTTAATACTCCTGTAAAATTTCCAATCTCATCAACGGTATAAGTTCCTTTACTATCCTGAGTATTTTCTTTATCATCGTAAATTTTAGTTCGAACAATTTCTCCCCCTTCTGGTTTAATAACCAGAACATCACGATCATCCGTAAAAGTTCCCTGATAGCCAAAAGGATCATCTTGACTTGTACATTCTAACCATGTATAGTTATCACCATTAGGAATAGATAAGATCATATGATTTCCCTGCATCGAAACAAAATCAGATGCTATATCCATTTTATATTCATCACCATATAAAATAGTATTATAAGATGGTACATCAACTGCGCTTAAAAGTGCCTTTGTATAATTAGTCAACGCCTTACAATCCCCATAACCTAAACGATCTACATCAGTTGCAAGCATTGGTTTCCATCCTCCAATACCGATCTGAATACTAACATATCTCGATTTTTTTTGTACAAAATCATAAACTATTTTAGCTTTCTTTATTGGATCTTTTTCATTCCCGACAATAGATTTTATTTTGGTTTTCGTTTCTTCTGGTAAATCAGTTGTTCCGGATAATATTTTTTCAGAATACCATTTCCCAAAATCAACCCAATCTTTAGCAGTACCATCAACTCCTTCTAAATGAAAAAGTTCCATTCCCATTAAAACCTTTGGAAAAAGATCTACATAAGACGGACTTAAATCTTCGTATTTCTGAGCTAATATATTTGTTGCTATATACGAAAGCTGTGTATTCGTATCGATTGTTTTTTTTATTTTAAAATTTGAAAACTGAAGTTCTTTCTTTTTAAATCCTAAATTTTCTGGGTAAGTGACATTTAAAATAGATTTTTCTACGCTGACATAATACCCATTTAAAGGCATCCATCTTGGAATAAATGCAGTATTTGAAGTTTCAATTTCACTATTGTAGACTATTGTATATGGATAAGATATTGGCGTATATTCTAAATAAATGTATCTGCCTTCTGAAGCTAGAGTAGCTCCATCTGCTGCACTTACATCTTTAAAATCTTTTCTTTTAATTTTCTTAATTTCTTTTCCAAATGCATCATAAATGGTTGCTTCGATATTGTTTACAGAAGTTTTTTTACTATAATTTTCCACAGCATTAACCGCTCTTGCTCCTTTTTCGTTTAGAACGGTTACAACTCTATTGGTTTTAATTGTCATGTTTCGTTGAGACGAGATAACGATGTCTGTTTGATATAATCGAACTACAGCATTGGCATTTTCTTTAAGACTATCAGGAATAGTAAGTGCAGAATAATCTATTTTCTGAGCAGAAGAAATAAGGGAAAATAAGAAAAAAAATATCCCGTAAAAGGTGCATTTCATTGGTTAGTAATTTCGCCAAATATATATCATTTTTAGAAATTCTTAACATTTGTTGAGTTTAATTTTTTACTCTTTATTTTTACTATCCATAACTATCGTAACTGGACCGTCATTTAAGAGATTTACTTTCATATCGGCGCCAAAAATTCCAGTTTGTACTTTTTTACCAAACTCTTTTTCTAAAGTTTTTACAAAGTTTTCGTACATTGGAATCGCAAATTCTGGTTTGGCAGCTTTTATATAAGAAGGACGATTTCCTTTTTTTGTAGAAGCATGAAGCGTAAATTGGCTAACTACAATAATTTCGCCATCAATATCCTGAACCGAGCAGTTCATAACATCATTTTCGTCTCCAAAAATTCTCATTTTTATAATTTTTCCAGCAAGCCAATCAATGTCTTCCTGAGTATCGGCATCTTCAATTCCGACTAAAACCAATAAACCTTTTTGAATATCTGCTGTTTTTTTATTGTCAACTGTTACAGATGCCTCAGAAACTCTTTGAAGTACAACTTTCATAGAAATTGTGAATTGTGAATGGTAAATTGTGAATTATATTGTACTTAGCTTTTGTTTAGAAGTAATAATTATTGAAGCTAAGATTTTATTTATTTCTACAATGTCAGTCTTTATAGATTGATATTGACTCTCATTTAAATAATTTGATTGAAAAAGCAGTTCCAACCAATAATCTGTTTCATTTGCTTCTTTTTGTGCAATTGCAAGTTTATGTATAAAGTCTTTTTTGCTTTCTGCCTGTTCTGATTCTCTTACTAATGCACCAATAGCTGTTCCGCTTCGAAGTAATTGTTTGCTCAGAACAAATTCTTTCTTTTCTTCTTTTAAAAATTGAAAAAGCTTAATTATACGCAATGCAAAATTAAACGACTTTGTTTTAATTATATTATCTGCCATAATTCACAATTTACCATTCAAAATTCACAATTATTTGCGCGTTTCATCACTCGCTGCACGATCTTCGCCATATATATCCGTACGGTAATGTTCTTCATCGCCTTCGAGTATTTTAAGATAACTATTGTAACGGGACCAGGCAATTTCGTCTTTTTCTAAAGCTGCTTTTATGGCACAATGTGGTTCTTCTTTGTGTAAGCAATTGTTAAACTTACATTGATCTTTTAATCTAAAAAATTCTGGAAAATAGCCACTGATTTCTGAAGGTTCCATATCTACAATTCCAAAACCTTTAATTCCTGGTGTATCTATAATTCGGGCATTAAAAGACAAATCATACATTTCAGCAAAAGTGGTTGTATGCTGACCTTGCTTGCTTTGTTCTGAAATTACGGAAGTTTTCAAATGAAGGCTTGGTTCTAATGCATTAACCAAAGTTGATTTTCCAACTCCGGAATGTCCGGAAAACATGCTTACTTTGCCAATCATCATTTCTTTCAGCTTGTCAATTCCTTTGTTTTCTGTTGAGGAAATTCGGAGACATTTATATCCAATTTCGGTATAAATATGCTGGAGATAAAGTTGATCGTCTAATGTTTGATCGTTTAAAGTGTCGATTTTATTAAAAATCAAAACCGCTTCAATTCCGTATGCTTCGGCAGTAACCAGAAAACGATCTATAAAACTGGTTGTTGTTGGCGGATTATCAATTGTGATCAACAAGAAAACCTGGTCAATATTGGAAGCAATAATATGAATCTGTTTAGACAAGTTAACCGATTTACGAACGATATAGTTTTTTCGTTCATGAATATTATGAATTGTTCCCGTAACGGCATCTGAAGTTTCGTCTAATTCATAATCGACTATATCGCCTACAGCAATTGGGTTGGTACTTTTTATCCCTTTTATTCTAAATTTCCCTTTCATACGGCATTCCACAAAATCGCCTTTTTCAGATTTTACGGTATACCAGCTTCCTGTAGATTTATAAACGGTTCCTGTCATTCAATTCAAATTGTTGATTTTAGATTTCTGATTTTAGTTTTTAGCCTAAATCCCTGCAAAGATAAATGAATAATTTTAAACATAGCCCAAGGTTTCAACCTTGAGAGATAAAGATTGGGATAGAGATTGCGTTCCCAAGGTTGAAACCTTGGGCTATGTTTTAAAAACAAAAATCCCCATCGCTTCTTTCAAAGTAATAGGGATTTTTAAAAAACAATCTATTTTCAAATAATGCTATAAGAAAATTTTGAAATACTATTTCATAAAACTTAAATTATCTTATATCACTTATATGTTTGAAAAGAAAATTATGCGTTGAAAATTTTCTCTTGGTGACCAATACTTTCCTGGTGAATAGCTTTGAACATTCTTAAAACGAACTCTTCAGTAAGACCTTTTTTCTCACCTTCAAGAATCATTTTTCCTAAGATTTCGTTCCAACGGTTGTTTTGAAGAATCGCAACGTTTGCATCTTTTTTCACCTGACCAATTTCATCAGCTACTTTCATACGTTTTCCTAAAAGTTCTAATAAGTTAGCATCAAGAACGTCGATGTTAGCTCTTAGTTTTTTCATTTTCTGACTGTATTCATCTGTAGTATCATCCGTTTTTCTGATTGTCAAATCTTTGATGATTTGTTTCAAAGAATCTGGAGTTACTTGCTGCGCAGCATCTGACCAAGCGTTGTCTGGATCGTAGTGCGTTTCGATAATCATACCATCGTAGTTCAAATCTAAAGCCTCTTGAGTTACTTCAAAAATCATATTACGGTTTCCTGTAATGTGAGATGGATCGATGATTAATGGTAAATCAGGGAATTTGTTTTGTAATTCGATAGCAATCTGCCATTCTGGAATGTTTCTGTATTTTGTTTTTTCGTAAGTAGAAAAACCTCTGTGAATAACACCTAATTTCTCAATTCCAGCCATGTGTAAACGCTCAACACCACCTAACCATAAAGCTAAATCCGGGTTTACTGGGTTTTTTACCAAAACAATTTTATCAGTTCCTTTTAATGTATCAGCAATTTCCTGAACTGCGAAAGGGTTTGCTGTTGTACGTGCACCAACCCATAATACGTCGATATCGTGTTCTAAAGCCAGTTTACAGTGAGCTGCAGTAGCAACTTCAGTTCCCATTAACAAACCAGTTTCAGCTTTTGCTTTTTGTAACCATTTTAATCCGATTTCACCAACACCTTCAAATCCTCCCGGACGCGTTCTTGGTTTCCAGATTCCTGCTCTGAAAACACTAACTTTTGAATCTTTTAATTCATGAGCAATTTTCAATACCTGATCTTCAGTTTCTGCACTACATGGTCCAGCTATCACAAGTGGGTGATTTAAATTGAAATCTTCTAACCACTTTCTCATTTCTTTTTTATTTTCCATTGTTTTATAGTTTACTTTTTAATTGTTAATCCGTTTAATATCTCTTTAATTTTATTTGTGCTTTCCATTTCTTCAAAAATGGCATTATAATCTTCTTCTTTCAACAAATCTCTAAACCGACTCAGGTTTGAGATATAAGCTTCTAAAGTTTCCAAAACATGTTCTTTATTCTGCTTAAAAATTGGTGTCCACATCGCTGGTGAACTTTTTGCCAAACGAACAGTACTTTCAAATCCACTTCCCGCCATATCAAAAATATCCTGTTCGTCTTTTTCTTTATTCATCACTGTTTTTCCGAGCATAAACGAACTAATGTGCGATAAATGCGAAACGTAAGCAATGTGTTTATCGTGAGAAGTCGGGTCCATATATCGAATCCTCATTCCGATTGAAGTAAAAAGATTTAATGCTTTTTCCTGTAATTTAAAAGCAGTCTTTTCGACTTCACATATAATGTTTGTCTTTCCTTGGAACAAACCTCTTATTGCTGCCGATGGCCCCGAAAATTCTGTTCCTGCAATTGGATGCGTGGCAATAAAATTTCTTCTTTTCGGGTGATTGGCTACTGCTTCGCAAATTGGTTTTTTAGTAGATCCTACTTCAAAAACAATTGTTTTATCTCCAACTAAATCCAGAACTTTTGGCAGAAGCGTCAATGCTACATCTACCGGAACCGAAACAATTACAAAATCGGCTTTTTGTAAATCTTCAAAACTTCCTGCTTCGTCGATAACTCCCAAATCAATTGCCTGCTGCAAATGCTGTTCTTTACTATCGATTCCTAAAATAGTCGCATCAGGATAACGTCCTTTGATGTCTAACACCATCGAACCGCCTATTAACCCTATTCCTATTACGTATACTTTCATACTCTTTTTATTTCTAACTTTAAAATTCCAAATTCCAACCTTATTTAACCGCAAAGTTCGCAAAGGATTTACGCAAGGTTCGCAAGTCTGAAATCTAAAATCGATCTATCGCTTCTTGTACTTTTTCTTCTTTCACACATAATGAGAATCTGATATATCCTTCACCATTACTTCCGAAGATTGTTCCCGGTGTAATGAAAATATGTTTCTCATATAATATTTCGTCAATGAACTTTTCTGCTGATTCAATTCCTTCTGGAAGTTTTGCCCAAACAAAAAGCCCAACTCCTTCTTTATATACTTTACAGTTTAGCTTTTCTGCTAGTTTCTCTGTTAATTCTCTTCGGCGTCTGTAAATTTTGTTTTGGTCTTCGAACCAGGATTTATCACATTTCAAAGCTGCAATGGCACCTTTTTGAATTCCGTAATACATTCCGCTGTCCATGTTGCTTTTTACTTTTAGAACTGCATCGATAATTTCAGGATTTCCTAAAACCATTCCGACTCTCCAGCCCGCCATGTTGAAGGTTTTGCTAAGTGAATTCAATTCTAAAGCCACATCTTTCGCACCTTCAACTTGCAATAAACTCATCGGATTATCATTCAAAACAAAACTATACGGATTGTCGTTGATCAATAATATATTGTGTTTTTTAGCAAAAGCAACCAATTTTTCAAATAACGCTAAACTTCCTCTCGCTCCTGTTGGCATATGCGGATAACCCAACCACATAATTTTTACTTTCGAAAGATCTAATTTTTCTAAAGCTTCAAAATCCGGTTCCCATCCATTTTCTTCTTTTAGATCATAATAAACCGGAACTGCCTGAACCAAATTGGTTACCGAAGTATAAGTTGGATAACCCGGATTCGGAATCAAAACGTGATCGCCTTCATTTAAAAATGCTAACGAAATGTGCATAATTCCTTCTTTTGAACCCATAAGAGGTAAAATTTCATTATTCGGATTCACTTCAACACCAAACTGATCACGATAAAAATCCGCCATCGCCTGTCTCATTTCCGGTAATCCCTGATAGCTTTGATAGCCATGTCCGTTTTCGTCTTGAATTGCTGCAGCGACTGCTTCAATTACTGCTTTTGACGGACTCAAATCTGGACTTCCAATTCCCATGTTGATGATCGGTTTTCCTTCAGACATCAACTGACGAACTTCTCTTAATTTTGATGAGAAGTAGTATTCTTCAACTGTGTCTAATCGTTTTGCTGTTGTAATCATTGTTTTTATTTACTTTAGGCCGTAAGCTTTAGGCTTAGGCTCTTTTTTAACTTTCTATTTTTGACTTTAAGACTTTTGACTTTTCAACTTTAAGACTTAAGGTCTAGTATTTTTATATTCTCCCAACACTTTGAAATATTCTGCCATAATGTTTAATAACGTTTTGGCTTTTGCAAAATCCTCGTATTTCTCGAATGTTACATCTACGAAGAATGAATATTTCCAAGGTGTTTCAATTTTTGGAAGCGACTGGATTTTGGTCAAATTCAGTTTGCAATCGCTCATTACATTCAAAACCGCCGCTAAGCTTCCTCTTTTATGATCCAATTCAAATTTGATTGACGCTCTGTTGATTTCGCTTTCCGGCAAAAATGAATTTTGCTTTTTAATGATTACGAAACGCGTCATATTGTTTTTGATCGTTTGAATCGATGACGCGATAATATCAAGATCGTACATTTCAGAAGCTGTTACACTTGCAATTGCAGCAATTCCGGTTAATTGTTTTTCCTGAATTCTTCTTGCTGTTTCGGCTGTATCTTTATCCTCAATCAATTTAATATTTGGATATTGTTTCAGGAAATCCATACACTGCAAAAGTGCCATTGGGTGCGAATGAACTTCTTTTATATCCTCAATTTTCTGACCCCTTAGGGCCATTAAATTCTGCTGAATGTTTAAATAATGCTCTCCAATAATGTGTAAATTATTCTTGTCAATCAAAGCATAATTCGGAATAATTGGCCCTGCAATTGAATTTTCGATCGCCATAACGGCCTGATCAGATTTTCCGGCAATAAGGCTATCGATCAATTCTTCAAAAGACAAACATTCATCAATATCCACATTTTCAGAGAAATACTCCTTCACAACCTGATGATGAAATGAACCTTTTATACCTTGTATTGCAATTTTCGTTGTCATATAGTCAAAAAAAAATCCTGATTTGCATCAGGATTGTATATTAGTTTTATTTGTCTTAAAATTTTTCTCAAATAACCATAGCACAATCCTGACTTCTACTAAAGAAGAAATAAAAATTGTTGCTAAAATAAAAACGGTTACTTGCCATTTTGTTTGTGTTTTGTTTTAAATTCTCTGCGAATGTATAAATTATTTTTAGTGCACCAAAAAAAAGATTGCATTTTATGAAACAAAAAAGGATTTCTTAACAAATTTAGCAGGTTTTGTATGATAATATAAAAAAATCGGCTTAAAATGAGATATTTATAATTGTTTTTTTTGAAAGGTTCTGAGATTCTGAGATACTAAGGTCCTAAGTTTTTTTTACAACTTTAATCTTTTCGACCAATTTTTAGGAGATCGAGAAGTATGAAAAATACCAATTACGATTATTTGATCTTTTTCTACTCGATAGTGGATTCCATAAGGAAATCTTGAAATGAAATGCATTCTTATGTTTTTATACTTTTTTTGAAATAAATCAGGATTTCTTGAAATAGAATCAATTCCCGCTTCCAAACAAAGTTCAAAATCGTAAGAAAGCCCAATTCTTTGTTCTTCATACCAAAGAACAATATCCTCAATATCAAATAAAGCTTCTTTTACAAAATGAAGTTTATACACTTATCGCAAAGATTTTAAATGAGCTTTAACCTCATCCCAAGAATATAATTCTGTTTTTCCTTCTTCTAAATTTTGTATACGAATATCTAATTCCCTTTTTACGTCATCAGAAATTTCTAAATCATCTTTAGAAACACTGTCCCACAACTGCTCTGCTAAAACAATTTTTTCAGCATTACTATACTTAGATAGGTTTTTGATTTGCATATTATCAGTATTACTAGTATTATCAATGTTACAAATTTAATCAAATTAATTAACTTAAAAGTCTACAATTTACACCAAATCTATCCGCTTCTTCAAGAAATTCTAGAGCCACACTTTCATCTTCAATTTCTAAAATTATTATCTGATCTTCTAAAAGCATATCAGCATTTGTTTTAGATTCAAGCAAAGACAAACCAAGCTTTTCATGTTGTAATTTAGTTAGAGATACCATTTTAATACCTTCTCTCCAACTCTCCATTATTACTTTTGCCATAAATATTTATATTAAAAAAGCAGCTATCATTACAATAACTGCTTTTCATATAATTAAAATTCTAAAATCTTAAATCTTAAATCTAAATTCTAAAATTAACTTCCACACATTTCACAATCTTCAGGATCTGCCGCTTGTGCTTTTAAAAGCATTGCTTTGTAATCCTCAACACTTATAGATTCAGTTTCCTGAACTAATGATGGTACCGCCTCTTGTTTTTTATCGTTGTTTAATGTGAATTTAATCGCATCTACAGCCGCTTTTGTTCTTAGGTAGTACATACCAGTTTTTAAACCAGACTGCCAAGCGTAGAAATGCATTGACGTTAGTTTAGAATAGTTAGCATCTTGCATGAACAAGTTCAACGATTGAGATTGGTCAATGAAATATCCTCTTTGACGAGACATATCGATAATATCTTTCATCGACATTTCCCAAACGGTTTTGTAAAGATCTTTTAAATCTTGCGGAATAATATCAATATTTTGAACAGATCCGTTATGACGCATAATTTCCTGTTTCAATGATTCATTCCATAAACCTAATTTCACTAAGTCTTCTAACAAATGTTTGTTTACTACGATGAACTCTCCAGACAATACACGACGTGTGTAAATGTTTGATGTATACGGTTCGAAAGCTTCGTTGTTTCCAAGGATTTGAGAAGTAGAAGCCGTTGGCATTGGCGCTACTAACAATGAGTTACGAACTCCGTGTTCCATAACTTCTTTTCTTAAAGAAGCCCAGTCCCAGCGTCCTGATAATTCTTCGTCTTTTAATCCCCACATATTGTATTGAAATTCTCCTTGTGACATTGGCGAACCAGCAAAAGTTGAATACGGTCCTTCTTCTTTTGCCATTTCCATAGAAGCAGTTACAGCAGCGAAGTATAATGTTTCGAAAATCTCCTGATTTAATTGTTTTGCTTCATCACTTGTAAAAGGCATACGCAGCATAATAAAAGCATCTGCCAAACCTTGCACACCTAAACCAACCGGACGGTGACGCATGTTTGAGTTTTCGGCTTCTTGAACTGGGTAATAATTTCTGTCGATTACCTTATTAAGGTTACGTGTTACACGTTTTGTAACATTGTAAAGTGCTTCGTGATCAAATTTTCCGTTTTCGATAAACATTGGCAATGAGATAGAAGCTAAGTTACAAACTGCAATTTCATCTTTAGATGTAAACTCCATAATCTCTGTACACAAGTTAGAAGAACGGATTGTTCCTAAATTCTTGTGGTTCGATTTACGGTTTGCTGCATCTTTATACAACATATATGGCGTTCCGGTTTCGATTTGAGATTCAAGGATTTTTTCCCATAACTCACGAGCGCGGATTGTTTTTCTTCCTTTTCCTCTAAATTCATAATCCGTATACAATGCTTCGAATTCTTCTCCATAAACATCATATAATCCAGGACATTCGTTAGGACACATTAAAGTCCAAGTTGAATCTTCCTGAACACGTTTCATGAATAAATCTGAAGTCCACATCGCGAAGAATAAATCTCTAGCACGCATTTCTTCTTTTCCTGTATTTTTCTTTAAATCCAGGAATTCGAAAATATCAGCATGCCAGGTTTCGATGTAAATCGCAAAACTTCCTTTACGTTTTCCTCCACCCTGATCTACGTAACGAGCGGTGTCATTGAAAACACGTAACATAGGAACAATTCCGTTTGAAGTCCCGTTTGTACCACGAATATAAGATCCCGTTGCACGTACGTTATGAATAGAAAGTCCGATTCCTCCAGCTGACTGAGAAATCTTAGCTGTTTGTTTTAATGTATCATAAATACCATCAATACTATCTTCCTGCATTGCCAAAAGGAAACAAGATGACATTTGAGGTTTTGGAGTTCCTGCATTAAACAATGTTGGCGTTGCGTGCGTAAAAAACTTTTTAGACATTAAATCGTAAGTTTCTATTACCGATTTTAAATCGTCTAAGTGAATACCAACAGAAACACGCATTAACATATGCTGCGGACGCTCTACGATTTTTCCGTTTATTTTAAGAAGATAAGAACGTTCTAAAGTTTTAAACCCAAAGTAATCGTAATTAAAATCTCTTGTATAAATAATATGAGAATCTAAAAAAGCAGCATTTTCCTGAATCACTTTGTAAACATCATCTGCAATTAATGGTGCTTCCTGACCATTTCTTGGATTTACGTAGTGATACATATCTTTCATCGTTTCTGAAAAAGATTTTTTTGTATTAGAATGTAAATTAGAAATCGCCACACGAGCCGCTAATTGTGCATAATCAGGATGTGCAATAGTCATAGATGCAGCAGTTTCTGCCGCAAGATTATCCAATTCTGAAGTCGAAACCCCATCATACAATCCTTCGATAACTCTCATCGCTACCTTAACCGGATCTACAAGCTCATTCAGGCCGTAACACAATTTTTTGATTCTTTCTGTAATCTTGTCAAACATTACAGGCTCTCTGTGTCCATCTCTTTTTACTACATACATAAGCTTATTTTTTAAAGTTATTGAATAAATGAAAGTAACTAGAAAACGAATTCCAGCACTTAAACATTGCGTGTTTTTAAATTATTTTTCGAGAATTACAGAATTCTCAATAGTTGTCCTTTCCCAATTTGAATATCAAACCGAAAAGCCGTTAAAATTGCTATTAAATCTCCGATTTGGGTAATAGAGATTTAACCTAAAATGTTCTGTAAAAATTAATTCGGGCTTTAGATAAAATTATCCCGAATTAAAAAAATGCTGTTGTTCTAAAAATCTGCGTCAAATGAAATTTTTTGAGCATCGCTGTCTGTGTTCATAACACCTGATTTTTGATACTCGGCAACACGTTTTTCAAAGAAATTAGTTTTTCCCTGAAGAGAAATCATGTCCATGAAATCGAATGGATTTGCTGATCCGTATACACGCTCGCATCCTAATTCAACCAAAAGTCTGTCGGCAACGAACTCTAAATACTGTGTCATTAAAGCTGCGTTCATACCAATTAAACTTACCGGAAGAGACTCAGTCACAAACTGTCTTTCGATATCTAATGCATCAACAATAATTTCTTTGATTCTGTCTTTTGGTACTTTGTTTACCAAATGGTGATTATGCAGGTGAACCGCAAAATCACAATGTACGCCTTCGTCACGAGAAATCAACTCATTCGAGAAAGTTAAACCTGGCATTAAACCACGTTTTTTTAACCAATAAATTGAACAGAAAGCACCTGAAAAAAAGATTCCTTCAACAGCAGCAAAAGCAATAAGTCTTTCGGCAAATGAATCAGACTCGATCCATTTTAAAGCCCATTCTGCTTTTTTACCAATTGCAGGAAATACTTCTAAAGCATTAAACAACTCTGCTTTTTCTGCATCATCTTTTACATAAGTATCAATTAATAAAGAATAAGTCTCACTGTGAATATTCTCCATCATAATTTGGAAACCATAGAAAAACTTTGCTTCTGGGTACTGAACTTCGTTTACAAAATTCTCAGCAAGGTTTTCATTTACGATTCCGTCAGAAGCTGCAAAGAATGCTAAAATGTGTTTAATGAAATATTTTTCGTCGTCATTAAGTTTATTATTCCAATCTGTTAAGTCCTGATGCAAATCGATTTCTTCAGCAGTCCAGAAACTAGCTTCCATTTTTTTATACCATTCCCAAATATCATGGTGTTTGATAGGAAAAATAACGAAACGATTTTTATTTTCTTGTAAGATTGGCTCTACTTGTGACATGACAAATTTTGTTAAATTTTTATACCGAAACTTTACTAATTCAGTAGACTACAAAGATTGTCAATTATAGCTAAAAATGAAAGTCAAACTTATTCACAATTTGCTGTAGTTTTTAACAAAGGCCAAAAATTGAAAAATTTTTCAGACAATAATTAATTCACTGAAAATAAACACATTAAACATTTCAATTATACTCTAAAGCCCCGTAAAATATAGACTTTTAAATATAAAAAGCAAGAAATTTTAAATAGTTTTAAAAAGTTTTTTTTGAGTCAAAACTTTATTTTTTTGAAGCAAAATAGAGCTTTCGAAAAAGGTATTTTTTACACTTTAAGTTCTTACGAATTTTTAAGTTCCTGGGCTACTTTTTCAAGCTCCAGATACCAGTCTTCTCCAAAGCGTCGAATCAAGGCTTCTTTTACGAATTTGTAAACGGGAACTTCTAATTCTTTTCCTAGAGAACAGGCGTCGTCGCAAATATCCCATCGATCATAATTTACGGCTGCAAATTCTGTGAAGTCTTTTACACGAATTGGATATAAATGACAAGATACTGGTTTCTTCCAATCTACGATTCCTTGATTATAAGCCTGCTCGATTCCGCAAAGTGCTGTTTTTCCATCAAAAATAACATAGGCGCAATCTTTATTATCGATAAGCGGCGTTTCAAGATCACCATCCGTTCCTTTTACCCAGGCACCTTGTGCTTCGATTGCCTCAATTCCTTCTTTTCTTAAAAAAGGTTTTACTTTTGGATAAATTTCTTCTAAGATTTTAGTTTCAGCCTCATTCAAAGGCGCACCCGCATCTCCATCAACACAACAAGCCCCTTTACAGGCAGACAAGTTGCACACAAATTCTTTTTCCAGAATGTCTTCTGAAACAATAGTTTTCCCTAACTGAAACATGATATTAAAATACTCTTATTTATAAAGTGCAAAGATAGTCAAACAAAGCAGATAAAAAATTTACCACAAAGATTCACAATCCCGATAGCTATCGGGACCGCAAAGATTCGCAAAGAATATTTCATTTTTAATCTTTTCACAATTTTTACTTTGTGAATCTTTATGTAGAAACTTTGCGATACCTTGTAATAAAAACATTAATTGTTACAAATATCACTTTTTTAATCATTAAACCATGTTTTTATAACAAAAATACATTGTACCAAAAAAACACCTAACTTTATTATCTACTTTTGCAGCAGTTTTTAAACCCTTAAAATCAAAAAGATATGTTAGAAATCGACTTCAAAGAAATCATTACAGTAAGTATGGTACTTTTTGCCGTAATTGACATTGTAGGTTCAATTCCGATTATCGTAAACTTAAGAGCAAAAGTGGGACATATCGATTCTGAAAAAGCTTCGATCGTTGCCGGCGCAATTATGATTGTATTTCTTTTTGTTGGAGAAGGTTTACTAAACTTAATCGGGATTGATGTTCATTCATTTGCCGTGGCAGGATCGTTTGTATTATTTTTCCTGGCTTTAGAAATGATTTTAGGAATTCGTATTTACCGTGATGAAGAACCAGGATCAGCTTCTATTGTACCTTTGGCATTTCCGTTGATTGCAGGAGCGGGAACTATGACAACTTTACTTTCACTTAGATCACAATTTCATACTATAAATATTATAATCGCAATTTTACTTAATATTATATTGGTATATGTTGTTTTGAAATCATCCAAAAAGATCGAAAATTTACTAGGAGAAAACGGACTTGGCGTGGTCCGCAAGACATTTGGAGTAATACTTCTAGCAATAGCTGTTAAATTATTCGCCGCTAATGTTAAAGGTTTGTTTGTCTAAGATTTATTTTTATACTTTTACCCCCATTAAAATTATAAAATACAACTTTAAGACATTTTATTAAAGTTTTACTTTGATATTTTTATAAACAACAACCAATATGAAAATCTTCACTTCAATCTTAGTGCTTTTAGCATTAGCTTTAATTGTTTTTAATATTACGCTGTTAGACTTTAAAAATCCTTTTCAGGGAGATAGTATGGTAGCTTTTATTGGAATCGCAGCTTCGTTTTGCGCGGTATTGATTCTTTTGATTTTTAGAATTTCAAAAAGAATTGAAGAAAAAACAAACGGCAGATAATATATGTTTGACGTTTTAATTATCGGCGGCGGCGTATCGGGCATGTCTTGTGCCTTAGTTCTGGGTTCTGCTAAAAACAAAGCTTTTGTTACCGACAAAAAAATCGGAATTTTTACACATCAGAAAAACTCTTCTTTACAAGAAGCGATTTTCTACAATGCTTATGGCATTACACCAGGAAAACTGGGTTCTGAATTGCTTACAGAAAGTACTCAGGATTTAGCAGCAACTTATCCGCATATTGAACAAATTGAAAATGAAAAAGTAATTAAAGTAGAGGGAGCTTATCCTGAATTTACTGTTACTACAAATAAAAACTCCTACCAAACAAAAATTATTGTTGTCGGAATTGGTTCTGCCAATACTTTTAATATTGAAGGCTTAACGCAGTATATTGAACCACACAAAAAAGCACTTCCGGAAAAACAGCGTATTCAGCTTAAAAATGAAGATCATAAAGTTGCTGAAGGTATTTATGTGATTGGAACTTTAGCCGGTTGGAGAAGTCAGCTTGCTATTGCTGCAGGAAGCGGTGCCGCTGTTGCCACAGATATTCTCACTTTATGGAATAACGGCGTACAAACTCACGCACACGATAGTATTAGATAAAATCTATTATTTAAATTGCACTTTATTATAACTAGGTAATACCGGCAGAGGCAAAGCCGTAGTATCTGCATGCATTGAAAAATGTATCAATTCTTTCTTTTTTTTCGCAAAAGAGAGAGTATCTTTCATCTTTTGATAATTTTCTTCAATCTGGTTTACTTTTAAAGCGACATATAATTTCTTTATAGCCAAATCTATTTTATTCTTTTCTTGAAAACTATATTGATAAAACTTTTCTTTTTTATCAGCATAAACAACTTTCAACCTAAACATTGGAGAACTTTCCATACATCCATCCTGTTTATAGAAACCTACAAGAGTATTATTTTCTTCAATTGACGACAAAGAATTTACTAAATCTGTCACTAGCCTAGCATCTATTTTCGAATTAAAATAAATCTCATTCTTATTTGGAGAAAATCCACATATGTAACTTTGGTTCTCTCCATTTAAACTAAGAATAGAATAAATTTTTGGTTGGATATAAAATTCTCCCTTAAAAGATTCTGTAGGATATTTTAAATCCCAATTATAACAAATTAACTCAACACTCCTAATATCTTCTTTATTTGAAGAGCATCCAAAACTAAAAAAGACTAAAACTATCAGAAGTTTTTTCATCTAATATTATTAAATTTTTATTTCACCGAAACAATCTGCGTTACTTTAATATGGTTCTCATCATCAGATTTCCAGATTTCTCCTTTTAACGACACCACATCCCCTATTTTTAATTGTTTGTAATTTTGAGGTCCGCCAACGTTTACAATGCTGATTGTTGCAAAATATACTTCTTTTGTATCTGTGTTAACTTTTGCTGTGTAACCATCTTTTCCCGATTCAATAGAATCTACTTTTCCGGAAATTGTTTTAATATTATTATCTTTCATGGTTGTACAAGAGATTACAAAAGTCATTAAAACTACAACTAAACTTATTTTTTTTAGATTTTTCATATTTTGAATATTTAACCGCAAAGTACGCTAAGAATTACGCAGAGTTCGCTAAGTTTTGTTTTATGTTACTATTAAATTTTGAAACAAAATTTATGCCAGCTGAATGCAGCTTCCGGCAATAACTTTTAAATTATCATTAAACTTCTTCCAGACTCTGATGTATTTAAAAACGCCACTGACAGGATTATTGTCGTAAGTCCCTTTTAATGAAACGGTAACAGCAACCACAGCCGAATCATCAATTATATTAATATTTTGATCAGAAGCTTCAAGAGAATAAATTTTCATTATCCCGGAACGATAAACGTTTAGATCAAACTCCTTTGTAATGGTTTGTCCGTCTGGCATGTTAAAAAGCAAATCATCATGAAGCATTTGTTCCAAAAGGTCAACATCAGCATTTTTAACCGCAGTTAAAAGTTCGATTTCGGCATTTACAACTAAATCTTTTTCCATCAAATTAGAGTTTTAAAGATTATTTCTTCTGGTTTAAAACTGTTTTTATCATGGCGTCATCTTTTAAAATAACATCATAATAATACATTTCGCCATATAACTGACGTGCAAATTCTGCAGTAATATATCTATTTACCAATGCTTTGGTCTTATCTAATTTTAGATCTAAACCTGTCATTAAAATATAGTTTTTAAACTTTTTAAAATAAACATCGGAGTTTTTCATTTTTTCTAAAAACTCATTGAATTTAAGTCCTGTAAAAGCATTTCGGTCTTTGTCTAATTCTTCAAAAACAAAATGACCAACGATTCCGGTTTGAAGTAAATAGGCTACATTCTCATTTCCATGCTCAGCTTCCATCGGAACAAAAATATCCGGAACAATTCCTCCGCCGCCGTAAACAATTTTACCTTTTGGGGTTTTAAATTTTAGGGAATCAGCTACTTTTATGCTGTCTTTTGCATACAATTCACCCGAATTGATTCTTGATTCTGATTCTTTAAAATATTCTTCGTTTCCTTTTTTATAAGGTTTTTGAATCGATCTTCCGGTTGGTGTGTAATATCTCGCAACAGTCAAACGAACTGCAGATCCGTCGTTAAAATCCATCTCGCGCTGCACTAAACCTTTCCCGAAAGAACGACGGCCAACAATAGTTCCACGGTCACTGTCCTGAATTGCTCCGGCCAGGATTTCACTTGCAGAAGCGCTATTTTCATTAATTAAAACGTATACTTTTCCAGTTTCAAAACTTCCTGCTTTCGTAGCGTATGTTTTTTCGGTTGTTCCGTTTTTATTTTTGGTAAAAACAATCAGCTGTTTATCTTTCAGGAATTCATCAGCAATAGCAATAGCTTCTTCCATATAGCCTCCGCCATTATCTCGAAGATCAATTACAAGGGACTGAATTCCTTTTTGCTTTAAACGCATTAATCCGGTTTTGAATTCGTTAAAAGTCGTTTCGGCAAAACGGTTTATTTTGATGTAACCCGTATTGTTTCCAATTAATAATGAAGCATCAACACTTTTTATAGGAATAACATCACGTTTGATTTTAAATTTCAGCTTCTTTCCTTCTGACCTTCTAAAAACCGTCAATTCAATTTCAGAACCTTTGATTCCTTTTAATTTAGAAAACAAACTATCCGAAGGTAATCTTCTTCCATATAATTTCGTTTTTCCTGCGTATAAAATTCTATCGCCGGATTTTAATCCTGCTTTCGCAGAGGGTCCGTTTTCGACTGGTTTTATAATCGCAACAGAATCTTTATACATATAAAAATTAATCCCGATTCCAACGAAATCACCTTTCATGCTTTCGGCAACTTCGGCTTGTTCGCTCGGCGGAATATATACAGAATGCGGATCTAATTTTGAGAGGATATTATCGACAGTAAGATTTACGATCGAATCGGTATTGACACTGTCAACATATTCGGTATTGATAAAATCAATCAGTTTATTCAGCTTGGTTTTGGAGTAGTTTTTAGCCAAAAGCTGATCATCTGCGGAAGCGCTTGACAAACTTCCCATCACAATTCCGAGAGCTAGAGTTGCCCCGATAACAATTGGCAGATATTTTGGATTAAATTTCATTACTCTTCTAAAACAGGGATATGTTGTACTTCGACACCCGCTTTTATTAAAAACTGAATTCCGGAATCATCTCGGTATCCGTCCTGATACACCACTCTTCTTATTCCCGACTGATGTATCAATTTGCTGCATTCTTTACAAGGCGAAAGTGTGATGTAAAGAGTTGCGCCTTCGCAAGACTGCGTTGATCTGGCTACTTTCAGGATTGCATTTGCTTCGGCATGCAAAACGTCCCAGCGCGTTAACCCGTTTTCATCTTCACAGCAATTTTCAAATCCGGATGGTGTTCCATTATAACCGTCAGAAATGATCATTCTGTCTTTTACGATAATGGCGCCGACCTGTTTACGTTTGCAGTACGATAAAAGACTCCATTCTTTGGCGATTCGCAAATAAGCTTTATCGTATTTATTTAATTTCTTTACTTCCATTTATTTTATCTGTTCCAAATTGGACTTTCTATAATCATCGGAATTACAACTCCAATGATAAATGCTGACATAACCAGTGCCCAATCGCGTTTTGAGAAACGAAATACTGTTTGTACAATATATGAGATTACCAAAACTACAAAAACCACTACCAGTTGTGCCGCTTCGATTCCTAAAGCAAATTCTCCCAAAGGCAATAATTTTGAACTTGCCGATCCTCCTAAAATTGTTTTAAAATAATTTGAGAATCCAAGTCCATGGATAATTCCAAAGAACAAAGTGACAAAAAACACTACGTTTACTCCGTCATTTTTGGTCGCTTTTCCTGCAGTAAAAAGATGATACAGCGCCGTTATCAAAATCGTAATCGGAATTAAAAATTCGACGATATTTACTTTTATTGCAATTATTCCGAAAACTGAAAGTATTAAAGCTAATGTATGGCCGATTGTAAAAACCGAAACCAGAAGCAAAATACGTTTCCAGTCTTTAAAAGAATACGGAACAGTTAATGCGATTAAAAAAAGAACGTGATCGTAAGCGTTGATATCTAAAACATGCTTTAATCCTATTTGAAAATAAATCCAAAATTGCGACATACAGGTAATACTATTAAATGATTAGGGGTTGTAAACTTACGATTTATTTTGAAGATTTTACGATGCGATTTCTTAAAACAACAAGTAAAAATAAGTTAAATTTATGAGAAATTTAAAATTGTTAAATTAAAATAAGATTTATCTTTGTTCAATAAAAACCCATTTTAATTATGCCATTTTCAGAATTATTTGATAACGAATTCAAACAAAGAAACAGAGGTCATTTCTCTGCAATTGTGCGTGTAGCGTTTGCTGACGGTAAAGTAAGTCCAGAAGAAAAAGAATTTTTGGACAAATTAGCTTCAAGATTAGAAATTTCAGAAGAAGAATATACAGAAATCCTTAAAGATCCTTGGAAACATCCAATAAACCCGCCTTACTTATATACTCAGCGTTTAGAGCGTTTGTATGATTTGGCAAGAATGGTACACGTTGACCACCATTTAGGAGATCAGCAGGAAGTTATGCTTACCCGTATGGGATTAGCTTTAGGATTTACTCCCGGAAACGTAAATTATATTGTTTCAAAAGCATTATCTCTAATTGACAAAAAAGTTGATTTGGATACTTTCCTTTTCGAAATGGAAAATATGAACAAGTAATAATTTTCAGTTTTCAGCCACAGTTTACAGTTGTGCTGAAGTCTTAAAATTTATATCAAATTATAAACCCGACAGATTTTTTAAAATCTGTCGGGTTTGCTTTTATACATCAACTATAAACCTATAAACCTATAAACCGGACTGAAGTCCGGCCCTACAATATAGATCGAGCTAAGGCTATTTTTATAGTTCCGAAGGAACAAATTATATTGTAGAGCTGGACTTTAGTCCAGTTTTGATAAATAATTTATGGATTGAAGTTATTTTGACTGTATAATATTTATATTATCATAGTAATTACCTTCCTGCAGGGTAACAATAAGATTTCTGTCTTGATTTGTAGTATTCTTATTGATATTAATTATTATAGTAGTTCCTTCTTTTCTTTCGATCTTGAATTCATTATATTGTAAAACAAAACTCTGTTGAGCAGCTATTTCACTGTTAAAACCAAACCTTTCATCATTTATTCTTATATCGCTTATCTTCCACCATTTTGATTGTGAAGTAATTGTAACTGAATTTGCTTCTGAACTAAAAGTTACTTTTTTATTAGAAAGTTTAATCGGATCTCCGCCGCCTCCTATAGCGCCGCCTCCGTCATTTTGATCACTACTACAGGAAATTATTAAAAAGGAAAGCATAGTAAACAGGGTAGATAAAAATCTTGTTTTCATAATAATCTGATTTTTGGAATAATAAATATTTGTGGTTATTCTTATTTAAGATGACTAAATACAAAAATGGTTGCGTCTTTTTTGGAAGTTTTCAATTTACAGTCTCAGTTTACAATTTTGTAAATGGCTCAAAAAAACCCGACAGATTTTTAAAATCTGTCGGGTTTTTTGTTTATAGTCAAACGCAACTTGAAACGAAAAAACTTTAATTCGCTTCAGCCATAAATTCCTCTGCTTTTTCTACCATACTTTTACTTCCACAGAAAAAAGGAACCCTTTGGTGCAGTTCAGTCGGCTGGATTTCCATAATTCTTCCGAAACCGTCTGTTGCTTTTCCTCCGGCTTGTTCGGCAAGAAACGCCATTGGATTACATTCGTATAATAAACGTAATTTTCCTTTTGGTGCTTTTGAACTTGTTGGGTAAATATAAATTCCACCCTTAATCATATTACGATGAAAATCGGCCACTAAACTTCCTATATATCTTGACGTGTAAGGTCTGTCTTCTTCTTCGCGCTGGCAATACTTAATGTAATTTTTTACTCCCTGCGGAAAATGAACATAGTTTCCTTCGTTTACCGAATAAATATTTCCATTTTCTGGAAATTTCATATTCGGATGTGACAGGTAAAATGTTCCAATTGCCGGATTCAGCGTAAACCCATTTACACCATAACCTGTGGTATAAACCAACATTGTCGAAGTTCCATAAATTACATAGCCTGCTGCAACCTGATTGATTCCCGGTTGTAAAAAATCCTCGCTTGTTACCGGGGTTCCGATTGGAGTAACTCTTCTAAAAACAGAAAAAATACTTCCAACTGAAACATTTACATCAATGTTTGAAGATCCATCAAGAGGATCCATTAAGATCACGTACTTATTATTATGACAGTTGTCGCTCCCCTTAACTGTAATAAAATCGTCGTTTTCTTCTGAAGCGATACCACAGACAATCTCACGGTTTATTAACGTCTGGATAAATACTTCGTTTGCATAGACATCTAATTTTTGCTGGTCTTCTCCCTGAATATTCTGTTCGCCTGCTGCGCCAATAATATCCACCAATCCAGCTTGGTTTACTTTGTGGTTGACAACCTTTGCTGCCAGCCTAATTGAGTTGATAATCCGGGAAAGCTCTCCCGACGAATATTGAAATGCTTTTTGATTCTCAATAATAAACTCTCCCAGTGTTTTATTGCGTTCTTCCATTACTATATCGTTGTAGTTTTAATTTTAAGTCACAAATATCGTTTATTTTGTGAGAATGATTTAAAAATTATTTCGTTAGTTTGCTACAATTGTATATTTGCTAATTAATGGCAAAAAGTACTGAACAATAAAATGCTTTTTTAGCTAATAGTTAATTAATAATAAGAATAAATGAATATTAGAAAAGGAAATCCTGAAGACATGAGGTCAGTTTTAGGATTAATACAGGAGCTGGCAATATTCGAAAAAGAACCTGATGCTGTCGTTATTACAGAAGAAGATTTAGTACGTGACGGATTTGGAGAAAAACCTCTTTTTCAGGTTTTTGTAGCCGAAATTGATTCAACCGAAAATGAAAAAGGAAAAGAAATAGTAGGAATTGCATTGTACTATTACCGCTATTCAACCTGGAAAGGAAAAACCATACACCTTGAAGATTTAATTGTAAAAGAAAAAATGCGCGGCACTGGTTTAGGCACGGCACTTTATTCTGAAATTATGAAACAAGGAAAAAAAGATAACGTTCGAAGAGTAGAATGGAATGTTCTCGCATGGAATACGCCGGCAGTTAATTTCTATAAGAATTCCGGAGCAAGAATTCTTGATGACTGGCAGGTTGTGCAAATGGATGAAGCAGGAATTAGTTCGTACTTAGAAAAATTATAAAAAACAAAAAAATTAAGATTTCGCCCCAACAGTCTGAAATCTATCCCGATAGCTATCGGGACTAAATCTAATAAATTAATAATGAGAGTATTTAAATTTGGTGGTGCATCGGTAAAGGATGCCGAAGGAATTAAAAACGTATACGACGTTTTACAAAAAGTGGGATATGAAGATGTGATTTTGGTCGTTTCGGCAATGGGGAAAACCACAAATGCTCTTGAAGTTGTTATCAAAAACTATTTTGATAAATCGGCAGAGTTAAATTCATCTGTACAGGAAATAAAAAAATATCACAATCAAATATTATTAGACTTATTTGAAGATGAAAATCATGAAGTTTTTGCGGCTGTAAATGCTCAGTTTGCAGAACTTGAATATTTTTTAGCTCATAACAAATCACCAAACTATAACTTTGTTTACGATCAGGTTGTGAGTTTTGGAGAGTTGATTTCGACTAATATTTTAAGTCATTATATGAATTTCAGAGGAATTCAGACGCAATGGCTGGATGTTCGTAATTTCATCAAAACCAATGCAAACTACAGAGATGCAGAAGTTGACTGGGAAACTACGCAGCAAAATATCAGCAAAAATGTTCCTAGAAAACAATTAAACATTACACAAGGATTTTTAGGTGCTGATGAAAATAACTTTACAACAACTTTAGGTCGTGAAGGTTCTGATTATACTGCGGGAATTTTTGCTTATTGCTTAAATGCTGAAAGTGTAACAATCTGGAAAGACGTTCCGGGAGTTATGAATGCCGATCCGCGTTATTTTGAAAATGCGAGTTTATTAAACCAAATTTCTTATCGTGAAGCTATCGAATTAGCGTTTTACGGAGCAACAGTTATTCACCCAAAAACTTTACAGCCGTTACAGAAAAAAGAAATTCCGTTGTATGTAAAATCATTTGTGAATCCTTTATTAAAAGGAACTTGTGTTTCTAAAGGTGTTGATTTAGAGCCGCAATATCCATGTTTTATTGTAAAAAGAGAACAGCTTTTAATTTCGCTTTCGTCAATTGATTTCTCTTTTATTATGGAAGAAAACATCAGCGAGATTTTTGGTTTATTCCACGAATTCAAAATCAAAGTAAACTTAATTCAGAACTCTGCGATTAGTTTTTCTGTTTGTGTTGAAGATAAATTTGGAAACTTTAATGATTTAAATGCGATTCTTTCGAAAAAGTTTAAAGTAGATTACAGTGAAAATGTAACACTTTATACAATTCGCCACTTTACTGAACAAGCTGCACAAACGGTTGAAGACAATAAAGAAGTTTTGCTGAAACAAGTAAGCCGCGAAACGATGCAGATTGTTACTAAAGAATTAAATTAAAACTTTATAAAAGGTAATTATTAAAATCAGAATATTTTTGAAAAGGCTTCACTTAATTGTGAAGCCTTTTTGTTTTCTTTTTACCTGGCTCTATTATTTTCAGACTGCTCAATTTCAGTTTTTTTATAAGTAGTCTTTTTAGAATTCCCGAAACTATATGTTGCAATGAGTTTAAAATAATTTGTGGTGTAAGTTCTGTGATAATAAATTTGAGTTTGTCCTACTTCATAATTACCCGAAACCATAAACTTATGGAAGATGTCATTTGCCGTAAAATTGAGTTTTAGCGCCTCTTTAAAAAAGTTCCTTTCGATTCCCAAAGTTACAGTCGAACGGCTGTTATCACTTCCTAATCCGTAGCTTCTGTCTCCTAAATACCAGGCTAAAAGCTGAAGTTTAAAAAGTTTAGGAATAGTAAAAGTATTGTTCGAATACAAATAAAACTGCGGTTTAACCGGACTCATTTCAAATGAATAAAAATTATCAATTGATTTGGTTAAATTCATGCTGACGGTATTCGTAGAATTCCACCACTTTACATTAAAAGATCTCGAAAGTGAAGTGAAAAAAGTATGCCCTTTATCAATATTTAAAGATCTTAAAATATAACTATTTGGTGTATCTCCCTGCAAAGCTGCTCCCGAAATCGGGTCAATCTTAAAAGTGTAACCAATTTTAAAATCAAACTTTTTGTACATCGTTCCTATTTCAAAAGCATGTACTTTTTCAGGAAGCAAATTCGGATTTCCTTCGATAGTTGTAAACGGATCCTGATACACAACAAACGGATTTAAAGCCTGATACCTTGGTCTTGTTATTCTCGAAACATAGGAAAAATGCCCTTTCAAGTCTTCAGAAAAATCAAAATTCAAGAGTATATTTGGAAAAAAGTTTCCGTAGTTTTTTTCAAATTTCTGAATTCCGTTTGCATTCGTATATAAGTTATAATTCGTTGTTTCTGCCCTGAAACCAACCGAATAATTGATTTTGTCCCCCAGCATGCTTCCAAAATTAACATAAACGGCTGCAATTTTTTCATTGTATTTAAAATCACTCGAAAGATCATCACTAGGTTCAAAATTCATATCATCAGCATCGGCAATTAAAAAATTTGTTCCCGATTTTATGGTTGCGTAACTATATTTTGCGCCGAGTTCGAGTTTTGTATTTTCTTTTATTTTTTTAGAATAATCAGCCTGAGCTGCAATGATATTGATGGTATTTCCAACGTTATTTTTAAGATATCGTTTTCCATCGGCCTCATTTACAACGCTATTTTCTTTTATAAAATCATGAATAGTTCCGTTGTAATTAGAATATTGCGTTCCAATAAACAAGGATGAACCTTTAGAATCAGTTATGGCATTGTAATTCAAATTAATAAACTGATTAAGCAAAACATCATTTTTAGCAATATCGGTCGCATAAAAACTATTTCCGGAATTATTCGTGATCGAATTTCTACTTTTTACAGTTCCTCCCAAATCTTCAATATTACCACTGTAAGCAATTGAGATATAGTTTTTTTCAGAAAAAGTATACTGAAGCCCCATTCCAAAATTAGAATAATTATTAAATTCCCTCAACCAGTCAGTCGTTAAAACCGATTTCATATAAATATCAGGATTTGGTCGTGTTCTTGTAGTGTACAATAATTCACGGCCTTTGCCCAATTGCAAACCATAATTGCTTATAAAAGAGAATTTTCCTTTTGAATAATTAAAATCAAAAAGCGTATTGGTGCTCGTTCCGGCAAATTTTGAAACCGTAACATGCTGACTTGCCGAACCCATTATACCACTTTCGTTACTTTTTTTGGTCATAATATTGATTACCGCTTTTCCTTCGGCATCGTATTTTGACGACGGATTTGAAATGACTTCAATTTTAGCAATCTGCGAAACGGGAATCGCCGCAAAACGTTCGTAATTAATCAAAATTCCGTTTAGGTAAATGATCGCCTCGCCTTTTCCAAGAACGCTTATTTGTCCTTCGGCAACAACCACATTTGGCACGCGTCCTAATAATTCGTTTACAGAACTGCTCGTGGCTAGTACAGTTCCGTTTACATTAACATCGATTGTTCCGTTTGCGCCATATTTTAATAATGATGGATTGCTTTTTACCACAACTTCATTTAATTGATTATTATCTTGATCCTTGACTATAGAATCCAGAGCAGAAGCTGATAATGTTGTTTTTTCTAATAGTTTATCCTCTTCAACATAGGATTTATCTCGATTATTTTTTACAGCTTGTGCTTTTACTTCAATTGATGAAAAAATCAGGTAATAAATAGAAATAACAACAACAATAAGAAACTTCATAAAATTTAGGGATTAAGATTTGACATTTTGTAGAGACAAAAGTCAATTCTAAATCACGAAATGAGGTAACCGAAAGCGAAATCAGGAGTACGGATTTATAAATCAATACTCTGTTTTAAGACTGTAACGCCTGGATTTGGTAGTTTAAAGGCGTAGTTCCGGTATGTTTTTTAAATGCGGCGAAGAATGTAGATTTTGAATTAAAGCCAACATCGTAACCAACCGATTCTAATGTTAGTTTATCATTTGAAGTAATAATTTCGCAGGCATTATTGATTCTGAATTCGTTGACAAAAGTTGTAAAATTCTTTTTAAGATTATTATTTAAAAACTGCGATAATTGGTAACTCGGTATATTTATTTCTTCGGATAAATCTCGTAAACTCAAATTCGGATTTTTGTATAATGCCTTTTCTGTCATTATTTTTTCAAGTTTTTGAGCAACAATTACAGCTTCTTCCTCATTTAGTTTTTTGTCTTTTTGAATGTTGAAAACAAATAAATCATCCGTTCTTTTTCGGTATAAAAGAATCAAAATAATTAAATACAAAATAAAAGTAAAAGCCAGCGCTCCGGTAATACAGGATATAAACGGAAACCTGATAAGTCCTAAAAAGTAAAATAGAAATATTGAAGTATTTCCTAAAAACACCATTGCAAACCATTTTTCTGACGGACTCGAATTGTTGAAATTTTGCATTACTTTTTGAAACAAAATTCGATTTTCGAAACCTGAAAAGAAAAAGTATAAAAACCATTGAAGGAAAATAAAAGCCACAAAATAGTTATTCCATAAAACGGGATAATTTTCATACGGAAAAACAAAACCAATACTCAAAATAAGTAAACTCCAAATTGCTAAATGCAGTTTCCAGCTAACCGAATTAGTATTTTGAATTCCTGATTTTAATGAATAATATAAAAATGGACCTATTAATAAACAGGAAGAAAGACCGATTTGGAGATAAGTTTTTGGCAGATTATGAGCAAAATACACCCAAACAGTAACTGCAATTCTTATGCTTAAAGCTAATAATGAAGCTCCAAGAAAAAGATTCGTAAGGTATTTTTTTTGAGTAAAAAACAAAAAGTACAAACTCAGAATAAACCCGTTGAAAGCGCCCAAAGCACCAAAAAAGAATAATATTTCTTTACCTAAACTCATGTTTGTAAAGCCTGAAGCTGATAATTTAAAGGCGTTGTTCCTGTATGTTTTTTAAAAGCTGCAAAAAAAGTTGATTTTGAATTAAAACCCACATCATAACCTACAGATTCTAAAGTCAGCTTATCATTTGAAGTAATAATTTTGCAGGCTTCCTTTATTCTAAATTCGTTTACAAAACTGGTAAAATTCTTTCCCAGATTATTATTTAAAAACTGCGATAACTGATGACTCGAAATATTAATTTCTTTTGATAAATCCTGCAGGTTTAAATTTGGGTTTTTATACAAACTTCTTTCATTCATTATACTTTCCAGTTTTTCAGAAATAATAATTGCTTCTGCTGAATCGATTTTTCTACCTGAATTTTTCTGAGAATTCAACAGAAACAAATCGTCGGTTTTTTTTCGGTACAAAAGAATCGAAATTATAAGATATAAAATAAAGGAAAAAACAACTGCACCGCTTATATAGGTTGCTGCCGAAGCGCCCATAATGGCCAAAAAATAAAAAAGAAACAATAAAAAATTTCCAAAAAAGAGTGTTCCAAACCACATTTCTGATGGACTTGTTTTTTCTTTTGTATTAAAAATTTTCTTTAGAACCCCACGGATTGTAAAACCAGAAAACACAATGTAAACAAACCATTGAAAATAAATCGCAATTATAAAATACTTACGCCACAATTCAGGATAAGTTTCATACGGATATATCATTCCTACGCCTGAAATGAGCGCTGCCCAAAACAAAAGAATCATTTTCCATAATTTGGGCATTACATGAATTTCTTCAACTGCCGATCTTAAAAAATAATACAAACACGGGCCAATAAAAAAACAGGCAGTTAACCCTAACTGCAAATACATTTTTGGGAGTTCGGGGTGAAAATATACAAAAACAGATTTCCCAATTCGGATGCTTAAAGCAAATAAAAGTGCCCCAAGAAAATAATTCGTCAGGTATTTTTTCTTTGTAAAAAAGAAAAAATAAATTCCCAGAATAATTCCGTTGAAAGACCCCAAAGCACTAAAAAAAAATAGAAGTTCTTTGCCAGTATCCATAATTTAAGTTCGTTATATCCTGAACAAAGCTAAAAAAAAGATTGACTTATGATGAGAATTATATTTCAAAATATCTTTAATTCTCCTTTTTAAAATGATAATCTAAACTCAAAATCAATGTTTTACTAATACACAAAACGCCCAGAATTTCTTGATTATAAATACTACTTTTGATTTTTTAGAGTTAAAATGTTTATGGTGAAAAAATTACTGTTTTTTGCGGTGCTTTTTTGGTTTTCCGGGCTTCATGCGCAGGATACAGAATCGCTGTATAAAACCAAAAAAGTAATTGCGGTAAAAGACACTATTCATCTTGAAAATTTTAGCATTAACTCTAGTTTTTTTGAACTTTTGAATTCGAAAAACCAGCCAATTGATTCTAGTTTTTATAAAATTGATTTTCAAAAAGGGACGCTTCTTTTAAATGAAAAATTCACTTCGGTTTCTGATACTTTAATTGTCAATTATCTTAATTATCCCGATTTTCTAACCAAAGAATATGGCCTTTACAAAGACAGTCAGGTCGTAACAAATGATGTAGGTACTGATAAATTGTACAAAATTGATAACGGTAATGCTAAAAAAACAGCGCCATTTGATGGTTTAAATACTTCGGGAAGTATTACACGAGGCGTTACAATTGGAAATAATCAAAATACGGTTTTAAATTCTAACCTTGATTTGCAGATTACAGGTAAAATCTCCGACAAAGTTAGTCTGAGGGCTTCGCTTCAGGATAGTAACATTCCGCTTCAGGATGGCGGTTACTCTCAAAAACTAGATCAGTTTGATAATATTTTCATGGAACTTTTTACAGATGACTGGAACATTCGTGCCGGAGATGTTTTTCTGGAAAACCGGAAAACGCAGTTTTTAAGTTTCAATAAAAAAGTTCAGGGACTTTCTGCCAGTTTTGATTTTGATACAGAAAAAAGTAAAACTAATGTTTTTGCTTCGATTTCGTTTGTAAAAGGACAATATGCCAAAAGTACTTTTACGGGTCAGGAAGGCAATCAGGGACCTTATAAATTAAAAGGTCAAAATGGCGAATTGTACGTTTTGGTTATTTCCGGTTCTGAGCGTGTTTATGTAAATGGTATTTTGCTGAAACGTGGCGAAAACAACGATTATGTTATCGATTATAATGCAGGTGAAATTACTTTTACCTCGCTGTTTACCATTACTTCAGAAATGCGAATCAATATCGAATATCAATATTCTGAAAGAAATTATAACCGATTGGTTACGTACGCCGGAGCAGCAACCGAAAGTAAAAGCTGGAGTTTTGGCGGTTATTTATATTCTGAAAATGATTTAAAAAACCAGCCTTTGCAGCAAAATCTTTCTACAGCACAAGTTCAGATTCTGGCCGAAGCTGGCGACGATCAAAGTAAAATGACTGCACCTTCTGCCTATGAAGACAAATACTCTGAGAATAAAATTTTGTATAAAAAAACGGTTGTAAATTCGGTTGAAGTTTTTGAATATTCTAATAATTCTGCAGATGTTTTATATAATGTAAAATTTAGCCTTGTTGGTAATAATCTCGGAAATTATGTTATTCAAAACAGTAATTCGGTTGAAAGAATTTACGAATATGTTTCGCCAATTGGCGGAATTCCGCAGGGAAATTACGAACCTATTGTACAACTGGTTGCACCTATGAAAATTCAGGTCGCCACTTTTTTAGGAAAATACAATCCTGATGAAAAAACGCTTGTTGATTTTGAAATTGCCATGAGCAACAACGATAAAAATTTATTTTCAGGAATTGACGATTCTGATAATGAAGGCATTGCTTTTAAAACCAATATTAAAAAACGACTTTTTACCCGAAACTGGACTCTTGACGGCTTTGCCAATTATCAGTTTGTACAAAAAGATTTTAGATCGGTTGAGCGTTTGTACAATATTGAGTTTAACCGCGACTGGAATTTAAATTCGACACTTTTAGGAAATCAAAGTTTATTAGTTACGGGCGTGAATTTTGATTTATTTGCCAAAAAAGAAACTTCAAATATTGGATTGTTTACCTATCAATTTGAGAAATTAGATTTTAGCGAAAGTTATTCCGGTGCACGCCATACAACAATGGCTTTATTTAAATTGAAGAAATGGACAATTCAAAATCAGGGCAGTTTTTTAAATTCTGATGCAACAACTTCAGCTTCAAAATTCATTCGAAACCAAACCCGAACGAAATATCATTTTGGGAAAAACTGGGTTGGCGCAAGTTTACAAATTGAAGATAATCAGGAAAAAGATAAAACGACAAATCAGTTTTCGGCTTTAAGCCAAAGGTTTTCAGAATATGGTGCTTTTATCGGCCGCGGCGACAGCACAAAAGTTTTTGTTGAATTGGGTTATTTACAGCGTAGAAACGATAGTTTGCAAAATGGTCTTTTACAGCACGTAAATAATTCACAAACGTATTATTTGAAATCAAAATTGATTCAAAACAAGAAAACCGATTTGGCGGTTTATGCCAGCTACCGTAATCTTGATTTTACAGATTCTAATAAAGAAAACGAACCTTCGCTAAATTCAAGAATTTTGTATAATGACCGCTTTTTTAATCAGTTTATGCAAATTGGAACTGCGTACGAAACCAGTTCCGGAACCATTGCGCAACAAGAATTTACGTATGTCGAAGTGCCAACGGGACAAGGTGTTTATACCTGGAATGACTATAATGGAAACGGGATTCAGGAACTGGAAGAATTTGAAATTGCAGCTTTTCCCGATCAGGCAAAATATATTAGAATTTTTCTTCCCAATCAGATTTATATAAAGACAAATCAAAATAAATTTTCGCAGTCTGTTATTCTAAATCCTTTGCAATGGCAAAATGAAAAAGGAATTAAAAAACTGCTTTCGTATTTCTATAACCAGACTTCGTTTATTATGGACCGCAAAGTTCGAAATAACGGCGATCGTTTAGAACTCAATCCGTTTTATTCTTCAGATGAAAATATTTTGGGGTTGAATTCAAGTTTTAGAAATAGTTTGTTTTACAATCGCGGCAAGCAAAAACATTCTGTTACGTATTCTTATCTTATTAATAATGGCAAAAACTTGCTTTCTATAGGTTCACAAACGGTCAGGAATAGTTCGCACCAATTGCAGTATACGCATTTGTACCAAAAAAGCTGGCTGTTTAATTTTTTTACCAAAACCATAAAAACCGATTTAATTTCGGAAGATTTTGTTGAGAAAAATTATGACATAAAAGGATATCAGCTTGCGCCAAAAATCAGTTATTTGTTTTCAAAAAATACGAGTCTTGATTTCTTTTATGAATTTCAGAATAAAGAAAACCAAATTGGAAATCTGGAAACTTTAGTTCAAAACCGACTCGGAACTTCATTTTCTTTTGCGGGCGAAAAGAAAGTTACGATAAATGGAGAGTTTTCTTTTTATGAAAATAAATTCACCGGAAACGAATTCTCGTCTGTTGGTTTTCAAATGCTTGAAGGTCTTCAGGCTGGTTCTAATTTAGTTTGGAAATTACTTTTACAAAAAAACATTACTTCATTTTTAGATGTTAATTTAAACTATCAGGGTCGTAAAAGTGAGACTGGTAATACAGTGCATACCGGAAATGTTCAGCTTCGTGCTTATTTTTAATACCTTACGAAAAACATAAGAATTTTTTGTTTAATTTTAAATGAAAATTTAAACTCTAAACCATTATGAAAAAATTATTATTACTTTGTTTTATAGTAGTTCTATCTGCTAATTTCTACGCTCAGGAAACGACAAAAGACGCGAAAGCTAAAACTGAAGCGAAAGCTAAAAAAGCAAAAGCTGATGCTGACAAAGCAAAAGCCGATGCAAAAAAAGAATCTGCTAAAGCAAAAAAAGAAGCAGACAAAGCCAGTGATGCATCAGCAAAAGCCAAAAAAGAATCAGTAACTGCTGCTAAAAAATCTGCCGATAATGAAGCTGCAAAAGCCAAAAAAGAAGCTGAAAAAGCTACTGATGCTTCTGCAAAAGCAAAAAAAGCTTCAGCAAAAGCAGATGACGCAAAAGCCGATGCTAAAAAAGCAACTGCTAAAGCTGACGATGCAAAAAAAGATGCTGTTAAAGCAAAGAAATCTGCAACAAAGACTTTAAAAGAAACGAATGAAAAAGCTCCAAAAACACCAGATAAGGTTACTGGAGAATACAATGGTAAAAAAGTGTATACTGGTCCAAAAGGAGGTAAATATTACATTAACAAAAACGGAAATAAAACGTATATTCAGGATTAAGGTTCTAAGGGACTAAGGTTCTGAGATGCTAAGATTTACTAAAGCCGAACTTACGTTCGGCTTTTTATTTGGTTAGAAAAACTTAAAACCTTAGCATCTCAGAACCTCAGCACCTTAGAACCTTAAATAAGAGTTAATAATTTAGTAATATGTGCGAAATAACATAAAAAACATATTTCTCTATCTTCGTTTTTTAAAAGCGTTAAAAATTATGAGTATTGATTATTCTGCTAACAAAACTATATTAGTTGCTCCGTTAAACTGGGGGCTTGGACATGCTACTAGATGCATTCCGATAATTAAGGCGCTTCAAGAAAATAATTTTATTCCAATTATTGCTTCTGACGGTGTTGCTCTGGCTTTATTGAGAAAGGAATTTCCATACATTCAAACTCTGGAACTGCCTTCTTATCATATTGAATATGCTAAGAATGGTAAAAATTTTAAATGGAAGCTGATTAAAAATCTTCCTAAAATGATTACTGCCATTTTGGATGAGAAAAAAATGGTAAACAGCTGGATTAAAAAACATGGCATTGATGGTATTATTTCTGATAACCGACTGGGCGTTTTCAGTAAAAAAGTACCTTCGGTTTTTATGACGCATCAATTGAATGTTATGACCGGAAACACAACCTGGTTTACGAGTAAATGTCATCAGCATATTATTAAAAAATATACAGAATGCTGGGTTCCGGATTCTGATGAGAAAATAAATCTTACGGGTGAATTAGGTCATCTTAAAACTAATGAGCTTAACCTGAGATATATTGGTCCTTTGAGCAGAATGAAGAAAAAGGAAACTCCAATAGTCTATGATTTGATGATTATTTTATCGGGCCCTGAACCACAACGAACTTTTCTCGATGAAAAACTGCAAAAAGAAGCGGCAAAATTTAATGGTAAGGTTGTATTTGTACAGGGAATTGTAGATAAAACACAGGAAAAATGGCAGGCCGGAAACGTGACCTATTACAATTTCATGAACTCAAAACAATTGGAACAAACTTTTAACGAAAGTGAATTTGTACTCTGCCGTTCTGGTTATACGACTGTTATGGATTTGGCTAAACTGGGCAAAAAAGCTTTTTTTATTCCAACTCCGGGACAATATGAACAGGAATACCTTGCAGTAAAACTTCAGGAAGAAAATCTTGTACCGTATGCAATGCAAGACGACTTTACAATTGAAGATTTATCAAAAGTAAAGTCGTATAAAGGTTTGTCTCAGTTTGAAAATGATATAGACTGGGACTTATTATTTAGTGTTTTTGAAGATCATCTTTAAAAGTTAAACTGCGCTTGCAATCGCAATACATTTCCTTGCTGTCTGTTTATTGGAAGCGCGCTGTCTTCAAAAGTTCTGTCGGCGATTACATATTCGGCTGTTAATTCAAAAGCTTTAATTGGCTGCCATTCAACGCCTAATTCATAATCTCTTACGACGTAACTTCTCGCATCTTTTTCATATTTTTTTCCTCCGTCATAATATTGAAATTTGGCAAAAGGATAAATACGTTGTTTTTTAAGATCCCATTTGTAGTTTAATAAAACGTAACCTCCGTTTAAATCTGTTTCATCAACATGATTCGTTAGGGTATTATAACGAGGCCCTCTGCCTATATTATATTCTGTCTGGATTCCGAATGGTTTTGGATATAAAACAAAAGTCGCTCCTACTCTTTGATCTTTTACATATTGTGGATCATTTACGGTAACGCCATTAGAAATTTCTCCGGTAAAAGCCCATTTTCCTGTATAAGCCTGAATTCCAGGTTCGATAATCTGATTTCCAATTACGAATGGATACGTTACTCTGGCAACAACATTTAAATCTCTGTTTCCATCTAACTTATTGGCAATTTGCCCATTATAAACTCCAAAAGCAAATACTCCAAAATCTCCTGAACCTTTATATCCGTCTTTTACTAACATGGCGAAACGTTCTCTAATTTCGGCTGGAGCCCAATAGAAAAACATTCCTAAATCACGTTCATTTAATATAGAACTGTTTATAGCATCAGAACGGTCAAGAGTTAAACGCTGCGAACTTGACTGCATATTCTCGAATCCATACGGAATTTTACTCTGCCCGATACGAACCCGGTATTCTCTTTTTTTATCAAAAGAAAGATCAAAATACAAGTCACGAATCTGCACGAAGTTTTGAATTCCTGTACTTGGCGAACTTGCAAAATCCGGCTGAAAATAAAATAAAACATTTGGATGAACCTGCCCTGAAAACACTAAACGTGCACGGCGAATAAAAAGTCCGTTGTTTGCTTTTGCATCTGGAGCTGTTGAAGTTGTCCCCCAGGATTTGTCGCATTGTTCGCAGGAAACTTTGTCGTTTGTAGAGAAAAGTCCATTGTATCTAATTTGTGCATAACCTCGTAATGAGATTTTGTCATACCAATGTTCTTCAACTCCTCCTCCGGATTTAGTGTCTGGAAGTTTTGCTTTGTTGATAGAATCTAAAATTCGAAGTACTTCATTTTTTACTTCTTGTTTGTTAATGTCCTGTGCATTTACAGCACAAGTAATCAGCATTAAAACGGCTAATATTTTTCTTTTTATCATTAGTTCTGTAATTCCCTTAATTTCAGGATGCAAAGATGGAGCACCTATGTTAAGAAATCATTAACCAGATGTTACTATAATAAAAATTTAATGTTATGACCTAAAACGAAATGTTTATTTATTGTTAAACACCTTTGTTTTAGGGCTTTTAGCCAAAACGACGTTACGATTTTTTAACATCGTTTTTTTGTGCTTTGAATGCTTTTTCGAGCGTAAAAGAGAATTCTGACCCAATTCCGAACTCACTTTCTACATAAACTTTCTCTTTATGAGCTTCAATAATATGCTTTACAATCGCTAATCCTAAACCAGAACCTCCTTCAGAACGGGTTCCGCTTTTGTCAACACGATAGAAACGTTCAAAAAGTCTCGGAATGTTTTGTTTTTCAACACCTTCCCCATTATCACTTATACGAATTAAGACTTTTTTCTTGGTTAAGTTTACAACACCAACTTCGGTTAATCCGCCTTCTTTTCCGTATTTAATTGAATTCACAATAAGATTTTCTAAAACCTGCTGAATTCTGTCCTGATCTCCACGAACTACAACTGACTGAACATTTTTGCTTTCAAAGGCAAGTTTGATTTTCTTTTTATCGGCTTTCATTTCCAGTAAATCAAAAACATTCTGAATCAGTTCAACAATATCAAAATCAGTCATATTCAAATCCAAATCACCAGATTCTAATTTGGTAATCATATCAAGATCTTCTACAATATATATAAGACGTTCTACTCCTTTTTCGGCACGTTTTAAATATTTTTTCCTGATGTGTTTGTCGTCCATTGCCCCGTCTAGCAAAGTCGAAACATAACCCTGAACGGTAAATAATGGTGTTTTTAATTCATGCGAAACGTTTCCTAAAAATTCTCTTCGATATTGTTCACGAATTTCGAGCATTTCGATTTCGAGTTTTTTATCAGTTGCGAACTTTTTTACTTCACGCGAAAGCGTTTCCATATCGGTAGTTATAGGCTGATTAATTAATGTTGTCGATTCTAATAACGAAACCTCATCGTAAATTTTCTTTACTCTCCTATAAATGAATCGTTCTACGCGATATTGTAAAACCAGAAATGAGAATATGTAAATTGATATAATAAAAATTATTCCAAACGCAATTTGATGTTCTAATTGGTTTTTATAAAATAAAGACATCAGCATCAGCACAAAACCTGTCGAAAACAGACTTATATATAATGCCGATTTTATGGCAAATTTGTATGTTTTTTTAAAATTGATTTTCATTGGCAACTATTATTTTTTACCATATAAGTGATATAAGTTCATTTAAAAGTAAAACTTATTTCTATCGATAACCTAATTGTTTAAAAAAGAAATCTTTGTCAAAGTTTCAAACTTTGACAAAGATAAACTTTGATACAAAAGTATGTATACTATAATTTAAATGAACTTATATCACTTATATGGTTCATTTTTTTTTGCAGTACTTTTAGACTTCAAATTTGTAGCCTACCCCTTTTATGGTTTTAAAAAGATCTTCGCCTATTTTCTCACGCAGCTTTCGAATGTGAACATCAATTGTTCTTCCTCCTACTACAACTTCGTTACCCCAAACTTTATCAAGGATTTCATCTCTTTTAAAAACTTTTCCTGGTTTTGAAGCTAATAAATAAAATAGCTCGAATTCTTTTCTTGGTAAAGCAATTTCTACATTGCCTTTTATGATTTTATATTCTTCGCGGTTAATCTCTATTCCGCCAACGTTTATAGTATCTGTAACGACTTCTTGTTCTTTTAACCTTCTTAACAAAGCCTTTACTTTCGACACTAATAATTTTGGTTTAATTGGCTTTGTAATATAGTCATCAGCACCTGCGTCAAAACCAGCAACTTGCGAATAATCTTCGCTTCTTGCTGTTAAAAATGTTATGATAACATTATTTAACTCAGGAATTTTTCTGATGTGCTCGCAAGCTTCCATTCCGTCCATCTCTGCCATCATCACGTCCATGATAATTAATTCCGGCAATTCTTTCTGAGCTTTTGCTATAGCATCTTTTCCATTAGAAGCTGTAACAATCTGGTAGCCTTCCTGAGCAAGGTTATAGCCAACGATTTCTAAGATATCCGGCTCGTCGTCAACTAATAAAATCTTAGTTTGTGTTTTTTTCATAAATAGCAAAAATTGAGATTTTTACATCAAATATTCTTAATTATTTATCCGATGTTTTTTATTTCACAGGGTAAATATACTAACAAATGAACGGTTAAAAATTAGTGTTAACGGTAATTTAATCTGGTAACAATTTGATAATCTTAACAACACAAAAACATAACAAGTGCATAACATGGACTTTACAGGGCGGTTCTTTCTTTGCACAAAAATAAATTAAACACAACACACTAATGAAATTCAATTTAAGATTTCTATTTATTGCATTATTTATCTGTACGATTTCGATCGCGCAAAACAAAGGTACGATTTCTGGAGTTCTGACTGACAAAGAATCGAACAATGCAGCGTTACCTTTTGCTAATGTTTTAATTAAAGGTACGAATATTAGCGTAAACACGGACATTGACGGAAAATATTCGTTTAATGTAAATCCTGGAAACTATACTATTATTTTTAGTTTTGTAGGATATGAGACTAAAGAAGCTCCAGTTACTGTAAAAGCAGGCGAAACTGTAGTTATAAATCAGGTACTTTCTTCTGGAAGTTATACTCTTAAAGATGTTGTCGTAAAATCGACAGCAAACAGAGAAAAAGAAACTGCTCTTTTATTAGACCAAAAAAATGCTGTTGTTATCAAACAAAGTATTGGTGCACAGGAAATGTCGAGAAAAGGTGTAAGCGATGTTGAAGAAGGTTTAACTAAAGTAACCGGAATCACAAAAGTAGGTTCAAGAGGTATATTTGTACGTGGTCTTGAAGACAGATACAACAACTTATTAATCAACGATCTTGCTGTTCCTTCAAACAGCCCTTTCTCAAAAATTGTTCCTCTAGATTTGTTCCCAACCAATATTGTAGGTGTAATTGATGTTTACAAAACATTCAATCCAAACATTTATGGAGATTTTGCCGGTGGAACTTTTAACATTCAAACTTCAAAAGTTTCTAAGAGCGTTACCAAAATAAATATTGGTGCAGGATATACTACCGGAAACAGTTTTAAAGATTTCTTACTTTCTGGCGATGCAGATTCTGCTGCGGGATTTTTTGGATTTAATGGAAAAGACAGAGAATTACCAAGCTTTTTAGGTTCAACTGCCGGCAGAACAACTTTTACACAAGATCAGGCATTGAATTCTGTAAGCGGTGATAAAGGTTTTAATGTTAGTAAAACAAAAAGCCCATTAAATTCTAGTTTTAATTTCCTTCATGCAGAAAAATTTGACTTAAGTAATGCTCGTAATATTTCATACTTATTGTCACTTAATTTCGACAATAGCTATGCTGTGAGAGAAGGTGTGAGCAGAACGCTTCAAACGCTTGGTGATAAATACAACAATGATTTTGTTAATACTGAATATCGTTTAAAAACTAGTACCTCTGCATTAGTTGGAGTAAATTATACTGCAGAAAGATTTAAATTAGCTTTTAATACTTTGTATTTAAAAACAACTTTGAACTCAATTTTAGATCAATACGGAGTTTTAAGTAATAACGGAGTTCAAAATAACTTTATTCGTACTAACCAATTGGACAAAACAGATTATTTGAATGCTCAATTATTAGGAGAATACAATTTGACTGAAGATAAAAACCAAACTTTAAAAGGTGGTGTATCTTATGCAAATACAAAATACGGACAACCAGATAGAAAATTTTTCTCAGGAACTCAGGAAAGTGAAAACCAAATTAACACTTCTTATGGAGGTAACAACTTCTTGCGTCAGTATTTAGATGTAGATGGAAATGTATTTGTTTCTGGATTATTAGAATACAACTTGAAATTTGGAAAAGATGGAAAACAAAACAAGTTGACAGTTGGTTATAACGGAAATGCTTCTAAAATGGAATCTTCTTACCGATTTGTTGCTAGTAATGGCGGGACTTTTTCATCAACTGATATAAACAATATTGATACGAAAATTACAAATGACATTAACAGTAATGCTGTTTTCTTTAATGAAAGTTCAAACACAACTTACAAAGTAAAATTGAATGAAAGTGCAAATGCCGGATACGCAAACTTATTCTTGAAATTTGCAGAGAAATTTGAAATCAATGGAGGTGTTAGAGTTGAAAGCACTATTAAAGAAACATACTACAGAACTTTAGGTTCTTTTGATGATCCTTTTAAATTAAAAAAATACAACAATCTTTATGTTCTGCCATCGTTAAACGTAAAATATCTTTTAAACGACACATCTAATATTCGTTTTGCAGCAAGTAAGACATATACAAAACCTGTTGTAATGGAATCTTTCCCAATTTCATACATCAATGCAGATAATACTTCAACACAAGGAAATTCATTATTGAAAAACAGTGATAACTACAATGTTGATTTAAAATATGAAATTTTCCCAACTGCAAAAGAAATGTTGACTTTTGGGGTATTTGGAAAATATATTGACAATCCTATCGAAAGAACTTTTATTGCTAATGCAACATCTGGAACTGTAACTACATTTTTAAATTCAGATAACGCAACTTTATACGGAGCTGAAGTTGAATTTTTATTAGGGTTAAACAGAATAAGCGAAAGTTTAGAACATTTCTCTTTTGGATTAAACGCTTCTGTTATGTCTACAAAAGTAAATGTTGCAAAAACATACGAATCTCAGGACGAAGACGGTTTGGTTACGGTTAAAAATTCGATCGAAACACACCAGACAAGATCATTACAAGGTGCATCAGACTGGTTAGTTAATTCTGATTTAAAATATGAATTCAATTTAGCTAAAGACTGGACAAATACAATGTCACTTGTTTATGGTGTATTTGGAAAAAGAATTTACGCAGTAGGTACAAACGGTCAGGATAATACTTATGAATTACCTGTATCACAGTTAGACTTTGTTTGGGGAAGTAAAATCTCAGAACATTTTGATGTAAAGTTCACAGCAGATAACTTATTAAACCCAGTAAGAAAATTAGAATTCGGAAACAACGGAACTGTAAAAGTTGACGAACCATCTTTATTAGCTAACAGCTATAAAAAAGGTGTAGGTTTCTCTGTAAAATTAGGATATACATTTTAATATTTTATACCAAATATCTTGATAAATAAGGCTCCGGATTTCCGGAGCTTTTTTTATACCAAAAAACTAAAATTAGCTTAACATTCCCTTCACATTTTAATTCAATTTTGATAACTGTAATGTAATATTCAGATAACACCTTAAAAAGATTAACCGCCTAATTTTGGCACTATAAAAACGAAATAATACAACACACAAATTATGAAAACTAAATTTTTTGCTTTAGCACTTGCTGCGAGTTTATTTTTAAATTCTTGCTCTAGTAGTGATGATCCAACACCTGCACCAACACCTGCATCTGGAGAAATTACTGGACCAATTACTGCTAACAAAACTTATGCTTACGGAAACTACACTTTAAAAGGAATTGTAAAAATCAACTCTGGTGTAACGGTAACTTTTGATGCAGGATCGACAATTACTATAGACAAAGCTACTGGAGATAATGCTTTAGTTGTTTTAAACGGAGGAAAATTAATCATCAACGGAACTGCTGATAAACCAGTTGTATTTACAGAAAAATCTAAACTTCCAGGTTCTTGGGGAGGAATCATCATGTACGGTGATGCACCTGCAAAAGTTGCTGGTGGAGGAACTTCTTCAACTTCTGAGGATGGAAACAATATTTCTTACGGAGGAACTAATGCAACTCATAATGGTGGTTCATTAAACTATGTAAGAGTTGAATACGCTGGGGCTAAATTAGCTGACGGACAAAAAGAAAACAATGCTTTCACATTCTACTCTGTAGGTTCTGGAACAACTTTAGATCACTTAGTAGCTTACAAAGGTGCTGACGACGGATTCGAATTCTTCGGAGGAACTGTAAGTATGACAAACGCTATTTCTTATGGTAACTATGATGATGCATTTGACTGGCAAGATGGATGGCAAGGTACTGCAAACACAAACTGGTACGCTTACCAAACTGGAAAAGGTAACTACGGAATGGAAATCGAAGCTTCTGCAAATGATAACGCTTTCGGACCAAAAGTAACTAACATCACTTTAAAAAGAGAAGCTGGAAACGTTCCTGAAGTTGGAGACAACCAAGTTGATGCTTTCCAATTCAAAAGAGAAGGTAACGGAGAATACAGCAATATCATTGTTGATGGCTACGGAAACTTCACAACTGGAACTACTACTTACAAAGGTAGTGTAGTTAGTATCTTAGATGCTGCAACAAATACTCACCAGGTTAACACTGGAAAAATCAAAATTTTAAATGTTAAAATTAGCAACACTACAAATGTAATTCCTGTTGCTGCTAATGATACATTTACAGTTTCTTTCCCAACTGGAACTTTCACAACAAGTACTACAGCTACTGGAGCTTCATTAACTACTGGAGCTTGGGCTACAGTTGATGGAGCAAGCTTAATCAAATAAGCATCCTCAATAAAATTGTTAAAAACATCCTAAATTATTAGGATGTTTTTTTTTGGCGTAGTTTTTGTAATTTTTTTTGTATATTTACTTACACAAATAAATGCGATGGCAAAAAACTACTTTTATATTACATTCTTATTGGCTTTTTTCTTTACTGTAAGTGTCTCGGCACAAGACAGTAAGCAATTACCAAAAACTCAGGACGCTGCAGGTATTGAGGGACTAAGCTTGTACCCTAACCCAGTTACCAGCGGAAGAGTATATATTTCTTCTAAAAATGATTTAGAAAAAGAAGTTGTGGTTTTTGATATTCTGGGAAAAAGAGTTCTCCAAACGCATTTAGCTTCACGAGAACTGAATGTTTCAGATTTAGTACCAGGTGTTTATATCATCAAAATAAGCGAACAAAATGCTTCTTCAACAAGAAAACTTATTATCAGATAAAACTAAAAAGCTCCTTTTCAGGAGCTTTTTAGTTTTTAGTCCTACTGCGATTTTCAGTTTCTACAATACGGCAAAACTGACCACTGAAAACCGAGACTGAAAACTAAAAATTAAATATCTTTGTACAAAAAATAAGTTTTGATTACAGCCAGCGATATATTTACGATTTCAAGCCAAAAACAATTTGAAAAAACAGCATTAAAAGTGTTTCGTTACCAATATGCGAATAATGCCGTATATCGCGATTTCTGTGATTTTTTAAAAACTGATGTACAGCAGGTAAAGTCATTACAGCAAATTCCATTTTTACCCATTCAGTTTTTTAAAAGCCACAATGTGGTTTCTAACGATAACCCTGCTCAGGTAACTTTTACCAGCAGCGGTACCACAGGAATGGTAACCAGCCGACATTTAGTGACCGATGTTTCCCTATATGAGGAAAGTTACCGCAAAGGGTTTTCTCAATTTTATGGCAACATCGAAGATTATGTTGTTTTAGCGCTTTTGCCGTCTTATTTAGAGCGCGAGGGATCTTCACTTATTTATATGGTCGAAGATTTGATAAAACTGTCCAATCAGCCCGAAAGCGGGTTTTATTTGCATAATCATGATGATCTAATTAAAAAACTAACCGAACTTGATGAATCGGGTCAAAATGTAATTTTAATTGGCGTTACGTATGCTTTATTAGGTTTGATCGAAAAGCATCAATTCAACCTTCAAAATACCATTATTATGGAAACAGGAGGAATGAAAGGAAAACGCAAAGAAATGATTCGTGAAGAACTGCATGAAATACTTTGCAAAGGTTTTGGCGTTTCTTCTATTCATTCAGAATACGGAATGACGGAGCTTTTAGCGCAGGCCTATTCTCTTGGTGAAGGTGTTTTTGAATGCCCTTCATGGATGCATATTTTAGTTCGCGATCCAGAAGATGCTCTCACTTACGTGAAAGATGGAAAAACCGGCGGAATAAATGTTATTGATTTGGCTAACATAAATTCGTGCTCATTTATCGCAACGCAGGATTTAGGCAAAAAAAATCCCAACAACTCTTTTGAAGTATTGGGACGTTTTGATAATTCTGATATTCGTGGGTGTAATTTGATGGTTTTATAGTTTAATCGTTGATTTTTTATTCGTTAAATCGGCTTCAAACTCGATTAAACAATTAACCGATTAAACAGTTAAACAACTCTAATCACAAAGTAATTTTTCTTTCCGCTTTGTAATAAAACAAACTGATTATTAATCAAATCATTTGTAGTCAAAACAAAATCTTCTTTTATTTTTTCTCTGTTTACAGAAATAGAATTTGCTGTTAAAGCTCTTCTCGCTTCTCCGTTTGATTTAAAGAAACCGGTTTTTTCATTTAAAACCGAGATAATATCCAATCCGTTTTCTAAATCAGCTTTTGCGATTTCAGCTTGCGGAACACCGTCAAAAACTTCCAAGAAAGTCTTTTCATCCAATTTCTTCAAATCTTCAGCAGTAGAGTTTCCAAATAAAATATTCGAAGCCTGAATTGCTTTTTCCAACTCTTCTTTACTATGAACAAAAATTGTAATTTCTTCAGCCAGTTTCTTTTGTAAAACTCTCAAATGCGGAGCAGCCTGATGTTCAGCAATTAAACCATCAATAGTTTCTTTATCTAAGAAAGTAAAGATTTTGATGTATTTTTCAGCATCAGCATCTGTAGCGTTTACCCAAAACTGGTAAAATTTGTAAACAGAAGTTTTATCAGCATCAAGCCAAACATTTCCACCTTCAGATTTTCCGAATTTAGATCCGTCTGCTTTTGTAATTAATGGCGTAGTTAATGCAAAAGCTTTTGCACTTTCTCCACCCATTCTACGCACTAATTCTGTACCAGTGGTAATATTTCCCCATTGATCAGAACCTCCCATTTGCAAAAGGCAGTTATTGTTTTTATATAAATGATAAAAATCGTATCCCTGAATTAATTGATATGTAAATTCTGTGAAAGACATTCCTTCACCTTCTCCGTTAATTCTCTTTTTAACAGAATCCTTCGCCATCATATAATTTACCGTAATACGTTTTCCAACTTCACGGGCAAAATCTATAAACGAGAATTCTTTCATCCAATCATAGTTATTTACCATAATTGGAGCATTTGGTTCTTTTGAATTAAAGTCTAAGAAACGAGACAGAACACTTTTGATTCCGGCAACATTTTTAGCTAAAGTTTCTTCGTTCAGCAAATTTCTTTCATCAGATTTTCCGGAAGGATCACCAATCATTCCGGTCGCGCCTCCTACAAGAGCAATTGGCTGATGACCAAAATTCTTTAAATGAACCAATAAAATAATCTGAACCATACTGCCTATATGCAGCGAATCTGCCGTTGGATCGAAACCAATATATGCCGACGTTACCTCTTTTAGCAATTGTTCTTCCGTTCCTGGCATGCTATCATGGTATAAACCGCGCCACTTTAATTCTTCAACTAGATTCTTCATTTTTAAAATATTTTGCGCAAATATAGTCAATGACAATGGCAATGTCAAAAAAACAATATTAATGTAAATGTCAAAGGACAATTGCAAAAAACAAATAGCAATATCAATTTAAAAATCAATAAAAACTTTGAACCTCTGCGCCTTTGAAACTTTGCACCTTAAAGCCAAAAAACTTATCTTTACAAAATGGTATTAGTAACTGGCGGAACAGGTTTAGTGGGCTCACATTTATTACTTCATTTAATAGAAAATGGAGAAACTGTTCGGGCTATTTACCGAAACGAAAGCAATATTCAAAAAACAAAATCGGTTTTTAAATTGTACAAAAAAGCTGATTTGTTTGAAAAAATAGAATGGCTTGAAGCCGATATTTTAGACATCCCTTCTCTCGAAATTGCTTTTGCAGATATTGATTATGTTTATCACTGCGCCGCTTTTATTTCATTTGATCCAAAAGATGAAGAAGCACTTCGAAAAACTAATATCGAAGGAACGGCCAATATGGTCAATTTTTCTATTGCAAGAGAAATCAAAAAATTCTGTTTTGTGAGTTCAATAGCCGCTCTCGGAGATTTAGCTGCACACGAAACTTATATTACCGAAGAAACCGACTGGAATCCGGAAAAACCGCACAGTGATTATGCCATTTCTAAATATGGTGCCGAAATGGAAGTCTGGCGCGCACATCAGGAAGGCTTAGATGTTATTATTGTAAATCCCGGCGTAATTCTTGGCCCAATACCAAAAACTAAAAGCAACAAACAAGGCAGTGATGAACTGTATACCAGAGTTGCCAACGGACTTTCGTTTTACACACTCGGAAATACTGGTTTTATTACTGTGGATGATGTTGTAAAAACGGCTTTTGAATTAATGAAAAGCGATATAAAAAACGAACGTTTTACTTTAATTGCCGATAATATTGTTTTTAAAGATATCCTGGATACAATTGCCGATGCTTTGAAAGTAAAAAGACCGCATCTTCATGCTAAACCGCTTTTAATGAATTTCCTTTGGATTGCCGATGGAATATTTTCGACTTTGTTTTTCCAAAAAAGACGCCTTACAAAAGCAACTGCAAAAGCTTCTTATTCGAAAAATTTGTATTCTAATGAAAAAATAAAAACCGCTCTGGGAACGGTTTTTTTAGATGTACATCAATATATAAAAGACATTTCAAAATTATAAAACCTATTTTCCAGGTGTTCTCATTTGTCTTCTTATCGAATCGATATTTATTTTACTTACAGGTCTATTTATAGAATCTTTTGGCGTTTTCGGTTTGTTTTTGGCCGCTTTTTTCTCTTCAATTTTTACGATAGAATCTGTTGCTCTTTCTACTTTTTTCAAGCGTTTATCAACTTCATCAAACATATCTTTGTAGCTTTCATAATCAGATGCATAATACATATTGTTTTGTGCAAACTGCAGGCTGTCAACTTTATATTTTTTTAGAATAAACTTTGTTGGATCTGTTTCTGTAGAATCTATTAATTCTGTATGCTGATATTTCATTGCTTCCAAAAGAGACAAATCATACATAATATCAATCATTTTATCTTTCTCAATAAGTTTTGCGGGCTGTTTTACAACCTGTTTTTTACAACTTACAGAAAGAAACAAAACCAATAGTATTAGTAAATAATTCTTCATTTTAGCTTTTTATCTGTCAAACAATAATCGTTTCCCGGCGCGGATATCTTTTACTTTGAAATTATTGTAAACCAATTCTCCGTTTACAAAAGTATGGGTAATTCTCGATTTAAAAGTTGTTCCTTCAAAAGGAGACCAGCCGCATTTGTATAAAATATTATCATGATTTACACTCCAAGGCAGACTTGGATTTACGATTACTAAATCGGCAAAATAACCTTCTTTGATAAATCCTCTTTTTTCGATTTTGAAAATCTTAGCCGGATTATGGCACATTTTCTCTACGATTTTTTCCACACTGATTTTTCCTTGGTGGTGCGCTTCAAACATTGCTACAACTGCATGCTGTACAAGCGGTCCACCGGATGGCGCTTTTAAATACGATTGTAATTTTTCTTCTTTTGTATGCGGTGCGTGATCTGTTGCAATAACATCGATTCGTCCGTCATTTAAAGCCTTCCAAAGTTCAGCGCGATCTTCGGCAGTTTTTACAGCAGGATTCCATTTGATGAAATTTCCTTTTGTTTTATAATCTTCATCCGTAAACCAAAGGTGGTGAATACAAACTTCAGCTGTAATTTTTTTATCTTCTAACGGAATTTTATTGGTAAACAATTCCATTTCTTTTGCAGTAGAAAGATGAAAAATATGAAGTCTTGCTCCTGTTCTCTTTGCCAAAGCCACCGCTTTTGAAGACGAAAGATAACACGCTTCGGCACTTCTAATTAAATTATGAGCCGTTACCGGAACATCATCGCCATATTTTTCTTTGAATTCTGCTAAGTTATTCTGAATTGTAGTTTCATCCTCGCAGTGTACTGCAATTAACATTGGAGTGCTTGAGAAAATTTTTTCTAAAGTCTCTTCTCTGTCAACCAGCATATTTCCGGTTGAAGAACCTAAGAAAATTTTGATTCCGGCAACATTCTTTGGATTTGTTTTTAAAACTTCTTCCAGATTATCATTGGTTGCGCCCATCATAAACGAATAATTCGCAAATGATTTTTGAGACGCTATTTGATATTTATCTTCTAATATTTCCTGAGTAACAGCATTTGGAACTGTGTTTGGCTGTTCGATAAAAGAAGTGATTCCACCGGCAACTGCCGCTCTCGATTCAGATTCGATATCGCCTTTGTGTGTTAATCCCGGTTCTCTAAAATGTACCTGATCGTCAATTGCACCCGGTATTAAATAATTTCCTTCGGCATCAATAACAATACAGTCAGATGTTTTTAAGCTGATACTGTCTGCAACTTCAACTATTAAATCATTTTCGATCAAAACATCTCCGTCAAAAATAGATCCTTCGTTTACAATTTTGGCATTTTTTATTAAAATCCTGTTCATGTTTCTACTTTTATAATGTATTGACTAATTTTTTTAATCGAAGGGAAATTACACCCAGAATAGCTTCTTTAATAATAGCATTACTCATTTTTGAAACGCCTTTTGTTCTGTCTGTAAAAATAATCGGGACTTCTTTTATTTCAAATTTAGCACAATAAGTTCTGTACTTCATTTCGATTTGAAACGCATATCCAACAAATTTTATTTTATTGAGATTAATTTTCTCCAAAACCTCTCTTTTATAACAAACAAAACCTGCGGTTGCATCGTGAATTTTCATTCCGGTGATAAATTTGACATAAACCGATGCAAAGTACGACATCAAAACACGGCTCAAGGGCCAGTTTACTACATTTACACCTTTTACATAACGCGAACCGATGGCTAAATCTGCCCCACCAAAATGGCAGGCATCGTATAGTTTTTCAAGATCATTTGGGTTATGCGAAAAGTCGGCATCCATTTCAAAAATGAAATCATATTTATGTTCTAATGCCCATTTAAAACCATGAACATAAGCGGTTCCTAAACCTGCTTTTTTTGCTCTTTTTTCCAGGAATAATCTTCCCGGATATTCTTCCTGTAAAGCAATCACTTTATCGGCGGTGTGATCCGGAGAATTATCATCGATTATTAACAGATGAAAAGATTTATGCTGTGAAAGTACTGCTCTTACTATACTTTCTACGTTCTCAATTTCGTTATATGTGGGAATTATGACAATACTATCACTCATTATTTCTCGGTAATTTCACCGCAAAAGTAAACTTTTTATAGCATTTGGTTCATAATAAATATATAATAAAACTATTGATGCAAAAAATTACTAATTTTGTGACGCTATGATTGAACACCTTCATCCACGAATTATTGAAAACAAAGACTGGGCAACTGCTTTATTTGTCCTTACCTTTGCGGTTGTCGCTATGACAAAATCGGCTTATGAAACTCGTTTTTCAGAATTTAGTAAACTTATTTTTTCAGATAAGTATGCCAAAATTTATCGTGACAACAGCCACATGAAAAGCAGCTTTACAGTTGGTTTGTTTTTTGTGCAGGTTATTTCGTTTGCATTTTTTATTTTGCTTACAATGAACATCTACAACAAGGCATCAAAAACCGATTATATTTTGTTCATTCAAATCGCAACTTTCCTGCTTTATTTTATTCTGGCAAAATATTTAATTGAGAAAATTGTCGCTGCTGCATTCAACATCGACGACTTTATGGAGCTTTTTAATTTGCAAAAAGTTACTTACAGAACTTATATTGGCGTTTTTATCCTTCCAATTAACGCTATTTTATTCTATTATGACAATATTCCGGCGATTGTACCGCTAGTAACGATAGGCATTTCACTGTGTATCAGCCTGTACTCTTATTTTATTTCAATTAAAACATATCAAAACGTAATAATCGGTAAGTTATTTTATTTTATTTTATATCTTTGCGCTCTTGAAATAGCGCCTTATTATTTTCTTTATTATTGGATAACAAAAGGGAGTGCTTAGAAAATGTTTATAATATGAAAGTGAAAACAATTTTGGTGTCACAGCCTGAACCTAAAGTGGAGAATTCTCCTTACTTTGAGCTCCAACAAAAACACAAAATAAAAATTGATTTCAGACCATTTATTCATGTGGAAGGGGTTAGCGCAAAAGAGATTCGATTACAAAAAATCGATCTTAATCATTACACTGCGATCATTTTAACAAGTCGAAATGCTGTAGATCATTTTTTTAGAGTGGCTGATGAAATGCGTTACAAAGTTCCTGAAGGATTGAAATATTTTTGTCAATCTGAAGCAGTAGCTTTTTATCTTCAAAAGTATGTTGTGTACAGAAAACGTAAAATTTACGTTGGAGCAAAAGATTTTGCAGATTTATCTCCTCTTATTAAAAAGTACAAAGACGAGAAGTTCTTACTTCCTGCATCTGACCAATTAAATGCCGATGCTCCTATTACATTAAACAGCTTAAAAGTTGACTGGGCACAAGCTATTTTTTACAGAACTGTAATGAGTGACTTGTCTGATCTTGCAGATGTTTATTATGATGTTTTAGCATTTTTTAGTCCAACAGGAATTAAATCTTTATTTAAAAATTTCCCGGATTTTCAACAAAACAATACCAGAATCGCTGTATTTGGAAGCACAACTCAAAAAGAAGCTCTGGATCACGGTTTAAGAATTGATATTCTTGCTCCAACTCCAGAAACACCTTCGATGACAATGGCTCTAGAAAAATATATTGCAGAAGCAAACAAAGGAAAATAACCTTTCAAAATATTAAAATCTTTAAAATTCCAAATTCCAGCTATTTACTGGGATTTGGAATTTTTTGTTTTTACTCAGTTTTTTATCTTTTTTCAGTGACTGAAACCACTGGGTTATTTTAATTTTGAATTAGAATTTTGAGTTTTAATATTAAGTTTTTCAGCGCATTTTAATTACATTTGATTTCTATTCAAAACCAAATCACTAGAAATAGTTTCAAATTATAAGTTATGAAAATCAACTCCCTTTTAATCGAAATTGACGGAATCGACAAAGAAATCCTTCGGTATCTTATGGACGATGCCCGAAAACCTATTTTACAAATCGCCAACAAAATAGGCATTTCAGGAGCTGCGATTCATCAACGCTTAAAAAAACTCGAACAATCCGGTGTAATTTCAGGATCCAAGTTTACTGTAAATCCCAAAGTTCTGGGTTACAACACCATGGCTTTTATTGGAGTTTATCTGGACAAAGCCTCCCGAAATTCTGAAGCCGTAAAAGAATTAAGAAAAATTCCGGAAGTTCTGGAATGTCATTATACAACCGGAAACTGGTCGGTTTTGATTAAAATTATCTGTCGTGATAACGAACATTTAATGCAGCTATTAAATACCAAAATTCAGGCAATTGAAGGTGTTTCAAGAACAGAAACTTTTATTTCTCTGGATCAGCAGATTGACAGACAGATTCAATTGTAAAATTAGAGAATGTATCAATTTGATTTATTATCCTAAACTGGACTGAAGTCCAGCCCTACAAGATAATATGTTCCTTTGGAACAATTAAAGAGCCTTGGCTCGATCCATATTGTAGAGCTGGACTTCAGTCCAGTTTAATTTATACAGATATGCAAAAAAACCCGACAGGTTTTAAAAACCTGTCGGGTTTGCCATAAATTATCTAATTGACTAATTATCTCAATTAAAAAATTAGTTCCTTCTGTTTCCCGCATAAATCGAGATATAGTACAGCAGCGTTGCGATAGAACCTAAAGCTGCCACAAGATAAGTTCTTGCTGCCCATTTTAAAGCATCTTTTGCTCCGGCTTGTTCTTCCTGCGTAAGCATGTGTTTGTTTTCAAGCCACGCCAAAGCCCTGTTACTTGCATCGTATTCTACAGGTAGTGTAATGATTGAAAATAATGTTGTAGCTGCAAAAACCACTATTCCTATTAATAATAATCCCGGAAAAACTTTAATCATTAGGATTCCTGCTAATAAAATCCATTGTACAAAATTTGAAGCGATACTTACAACCGGTACTAATGCAGATCGCATCGCCAGCCATTGGTAACCAATTGCATGTTGAACCGCGTGACCGCATTCGTGCGCTGCAACCGCGGCCGCAGCAGCATTTCGATGATTGTAAACTGCTTCACTCAAATTAACTGTTTTGTCCGATGGATTGTAGTGATCTGTTAACTGACCCGGAGTCGAAATAACGCGAACATCTGTAATCCCGTTATCAGCCAGCATTTTTTCAGCGATTTCTCTACCGCTCATTCCGTTTCGTAACTGTAATTTAGAGTATAATTCGAATTTACTTTTAAGTTTTGCACTTACCATCCAGCTAAACAACATTATAGCTCCGGCAAGTATTAAATATCCAGGTCCCATAATTTTCTCTTTTTTTGATTGAATTTTAAATTTACAAAACAAACATCAAATTATGAACCATTTTAACAAAATGTCATTTTGGCATTTTATGAGACAAATTTTCAATCTAACAGATTATTTTTGAGCAGTAGTGTAATTAATTCGGCTACATTTTTGGTTTTATATTTTTGAAGAATATTTCTGCGGTGCGTTTGTACGGTTAAAAAACTCAGGAAAAGTTCATCAGCAATTTCCTGTGTTTGTTTTCCTTTTGAAAGCAAAATGGCGATATCTTTTTCTCTTCTGCTTAAACTCGGAATTGTATCTAAATCTTCTGACATTGGCTGGCTTACTATTGCTTTAACATCATCGCTAAATACAATTTCGCCATCAATTGCCTTATTGATACAATTTTTAAATTCATCAAAAGAGGCACTTTTTAAAATATAACCATTTCCGCCATTTTGAATAAACTGCATGACAAGACTTCGTTCAGACTGGCTGCTCATTCCGATAATAATAACCTGCGGATATTTTTGTTTCACTGCTTTACACAAATCAATTCCCGTAATTACAGGCAGAAAAATATCCATCAAAATCAAATCTACTTCGTTGTTTTCGATGTAATCCAAAAGCGAAACTCCCGATTGCATTTTTTCTACAATCTGAACATTTTCTAAATCCGAAAGCAATCCGGCAATTCCCGAAATCACGATTGGATGATCATCAACCACAATCATTTTATATTTATCCCTCATTTTCCTGATTTTCTTTGATAACAGTTAATTCAATATAAGCAGAAGTTCCCTGATTTATCTCACTGTCGATTTCTAATTTTCCGTTCAAAAATTCTACACGGTTTTTAATATTTTTCAGACCCATTCCGTTTTTCTTTTCTGCTTCAGCAACATCAAAACCAACGCCGTTATCTTCTACCGTAATAAAAAACACATCTTTATTTTGAGAGCACGAAACCAAAACCTGCGAAGCTTTGGCATACTTTAAAGCGTTATTTAAAAGTTCCTGAATAATTCTGTAAATCATTATTTCGTCATTTTTCGACAATTTTGATTTTTTAATTAAATATTGGAATTCAATTTTAGTAACAGAATTAGAATTTGCAGCGCATAAATCTCTTAAAGCATGTTCCAAACTCAATTCTAATAAAGTTTCGGGCATTAAATTCTGCGAAATATTCCGAAGTTCCTTAATCGATTTATCCAGCAGAGTATCTACATTATTTATCGTTTCAATATTTTCTTTTTTGGAAAGATTTAAATGAATTTTCAAACTCGAAAGCATACTTCCCAATCCGTCGTGAAGATCTCGGGCAATTCTTTTTCTCTCTATTTCTTCACCCTGGATCAACGCTTTAGAAACCGATAATTTGTGTTTATTTTCAAATGCTTTTAATTCTTGTTCATGATTTATTTCTTTCTGAATGCTAAGCTTTTTTTGATTTTTATTGAAAATCCACAAAAACAAAACGGTAAGAAATAAAAGGAAAGACAATACAGCAAAAAGCACAGAATTGAGCCAGTTGTTGTTGACCATCAAAGCGGCTTTTTCATTTTGCGACTGCAGCAAAGTAATTTTTTTCTCGCTTTCGGCCTTTTTATATTTTGCTTCAAGCTCTACGATTTCGGTTTTAAACTTGGTATTGTTTAAACTGTCGTTTATAATATTGTATTTATGCGAATAGTAATAAGCTTTATCATACTCTTTTGTAGCATTATAAACCTTTGCCATTTCGTTATAATAATTCTTTTTATCGCCAATGATATCAGTATTTTCTAAAAGATAATCCAGATTGGCTTTTGCTTTTTTATAATTTCTCAGCTTAAAAAGCACTTCATATTCGGCAAACTTTAATCGGTTTAAAGCAATTGTATTATGATGTTTTTGTGCAGATTGTATACCTTTTTTATAACTTTCTAATGCTTCTGAACTTTTATTTAAATTGGCATAATACAATCCCTCTGAATAAAAATAAGAATCGTTTAAGTTCGATTCGGGAAAATCTTTTAAAACAGAAAATGCTTTATCCAATGTTTTTCCCGCATCATAATAATGTTTTAACTCGACCAGGTTTTCTGCATTAATAATATAAGTTTCTATTCTGGACTCGGCAAGCGTTGGTGTTTTTTTAATTGCTCTTTCGATATACTTTTGAGCTTCGTTTAAATATTCTCCTGCTTTTTCGCGCTCTCCTGTATTCATAAAAATAATGGCAACCGCTTTGTACAAACCGCTTATTAGTTCGTAATCACGGCTTCTTTTGGCAACCGGAATCGCTTCATTAATTAAAAGTTTCATATAGGCTTTTTCATTATTCCTACGCTGCTGCATAATGCCGTAATTTTGCAAAATGACGGCGCGAAGCCTGTATGCATCTGTATTATAATACTTTTTGAGTCTTTCGTTTGCTTTAAGAAGTTCTTGTTCAAAACCTTCTACGTCGCCTTTTTCTAAAAAAGAAGAAGAATTGTAATAGACTGCAATATCGTTTAAAAAAGGAAATTTGGATTTGAGCCGATTTGCCTGTGCTAAATATTCTTTTGATTTTTTAACGTCCTGAACCATTAAATACAGTTTGGATAACCGAAAACTGTAAAGTGATTTTAAACTATCTGATTTTGTGCTTTTTGTAACCTTGGCAATACTGTCTATGTAAACAGAATCGTCGTCTAATGAAAGAATAACCTGTGAATGCGAAACGGCGGATAAAAATAGAAACAGGATTAAAAAGCAGATTTTCTTCATAAAGTGGTATTTGGCCAAATTTATTAAATTAAAACACTTTAAAAAAAAAATCACTTCGCTTTTACCTGAAATCAGGTAATGCAAAATGCCTTTTATCAGGTATTGCCCTCTCTTTAATAAGCCCGTAGTTTTGTTATAAAGGAAATTTAATTATTAAAGAACTTATTTATGAAGTCTATTTTAAAAACTTTAGCAGTTGTATTAACCCTTGCTTTTACAGCGGTTTCTTGCAGCAGCGACAACGATGATTCGAGCGCTGCATCAAGAGACATCAAATACGAAGTAACGGGAAATTATGCCGGACAGCTTGATGCAACTTATATCGAAAAAGGCGGAAATGCACTTAATGAAAACATTAACGCACTTCCGTGGACTAAAGAATTTACAGCAGACGCAGGCACAAATGGTGTAACACTTAACGTAGGAGGCACTGGCGGAACGGCAGGACAAACTATTACTGTGAAAATTTATGCTGGCGGAAATGTTGTTAAAGAATTAACTGCAACTGCAAACAACGACGGAATTATTGTGGCGGTACTTACCCCTTATGTATTTCCTCTATAACGTAAAAAATTTTAAAGGTTAGAGTTTAATTTTTTTTGTTTTTGGATAAAGAAGCTTCGTAGTAATACGAAGCTTTCTTTGTTTATAATTCTAACTGATTATTAACTTCTTCAAATTTTTCTATTAAAACGTTTATTTTTTCCTGCTGTTTTTTAATTTGTTTGGGACGGATGTAAAACCAGTTAAACGCCATCCAAAGCAACGTAATTCCGTATGTTAAGCCTGCACCTAAAAATGTCATTCTGCTTGCGTATTCATACATATACAAACATATTCCAACAGTAAGTACTATAAAGTAAAAACTCATCATTTTAGTCTGCAGAAATTGTTGTTTCTTTTTAATTAAAATCAGGTTTTGCAAATATTCCTGATTGCTTTGTGCGGCTTCTATGTTTTTATATTTTGCTAATAATTTATTGTAAACAAATAAATAAATTACCATGGCAAGAATCGTAAATACAATTCCAATTTTAGTCGAAACAAACTGCGGCTGATAATATATCCAGATAAAAATTATAAAAGCACTTGTAGCAAAAAGAAGCATATTTGTAATCCATAAACTTCTCATGGCTGCTTTTTTAAATTTATTTAATCTTGCCAGCAAATCCTGAATATCTGGCTGACTTACGGATTGTTTTTTCCATAAATCTTTAAAATCTATATTGTTATCGATGTCCATTTTCTTTAAATTTTTGAGTCAGTTTTTCTTTAATTCTGTGAATTTTCACTCTCACATTTGCTTCAGAAAGACCGACGATTTTAGCAATTTCAATTTGTTTAATATCTTCTAACTCTAATGAAATAATAATACGATCTGTTTCTGGAAGCTCAGCAATACATTTGTACAAGAATTGAATCTGAGGTTCTAATGAGGTTTGTTTTTCTTCTGAAAGATGAACGGGAAGTTCTGATTTTGGGAACCGTTTTTGTTTTTCAATCTGTCTTAAACAATTATTTGAAGCGATTCTGAAAATCCATGTTCCTATAGAAGATTCGTTTCTAAAGGTTTCCAGTTTTTGCCACACAATTATAAATGTTTCCTGAGCTAAATCCTGAGCCGCATCATAATCATTCACAAATCCCATACAAAGTCTGAAAATTCTATCCCAATATGTTTTGTAGATTTCTTCGAATTCCATTTTAAGATTTTAAAAAAGTGTTTAATTGAGCCAAATACCAGTCTTTGTCATCATACATAATAAAATGAAGACCTTTATTAGCATATTTAAAATCGGCTGTTTTCAAATTTGCATATTGTGTTTCAATTGCTGGTTTTAAATTTATAAAATAAGATTCTAATAAAATTAACGACGGACATTTTATAGTGGATATTTTATCTCTCAAATCTGTATTAAAGAAATCACAATACATTTGTCCAAAAGTAGTTCGGTCTGATTTTACGCTCCAGCTTACAACTATTTCCAGTTTTGACGAATCTTGCAAAAGTCTTGGCATCATTTGTTTCTGCATATCGTAAAACTGAGTTTCATTCATATCCGTCATTTGATTTACAGTCGCCGAACAATCATTATTTTCTTTTGATTTAAAAGAAGGATCACTCAAAGCAGCCAGACATGGAAGCGCATCAACCACAACAATTTTTCCAATCAAATCCGGATAATCCGCTGCAATAGCAAGTGCCAGTCCGCCGCCCATACTGTGACCAATTATGAGTGGTTTTTCAATTTTATTATCTTTTATATAAGCCGCAATTCCGTTTTTCCAATTTTCAAATGATGGATTCGGCTGTGGTTGTATTCCAGCGAAACCCGACATTGTAAGTGTATAACAAGTGAAGTCTTTTTCGAATGCGATTTTAGTGTCTTTCCAAACTTCGCCAGAAGAAGCAAATCCCGGAATGAAGATTATAGATTGTTTTCCTTTTCCGGTTTTAAGAACTTCGAAAGGATATGATTTTGTTTGCCCGAAAACATTTAAACATAATGCTGAGAATAAGAATGCGATAATTAAGATGATATACTTTTTCATTTTTAATAGTTTTAAGTTGTTAAAATTCTAATAGCAATAAATTGTTAATTAAATCGGATCCATGCTTTTGATACGGCAACTATTAAAATGTTACAACGGAAATGAAAAATTTAATAAAAAAATTACAAATCCCAATTTTTATGAGGGTTTTTAACCGAAAGGAACGCAAAGATTTTACGCAAAGAGCGCTAGATTTTTGCTCGCAAAGGCGCTAAGTCACAAAGGTTTGCAATGAGAAACTACACACATTGTCAGTCTGAGTGGAGTCGAAGACCACGCAAAGATTTTCCGCTACAAATTCACGAATTATTTTTTACAATCTTTGAGAATAAAAATTCGTGAATTCGTGGCGGAGAAAAATAAAAAAAATCCCAAACCCCAATCGTAAAATTGGAATTTGGAATTTTTATATTGAAATTTAATTTGGTTATCCTACCAAATTGATGATTCTTCCAGGAACAATAATCACTTTATTTGGAGTTCTTCCGTCTAATTGTTTTTGCGTTCTTTCGTCTTTCATAACGATTTCTTCGATTTGTGCTGCGGTTAAATCCAAAGGCAATTCGATTGTGAAACGCATTTTTCCATTGAAAGAAACTGGATATTCTTTATTGGTTTCAACCAAATGTTTTTCTTCAAAAATTGGGAACGCAACATCAGAAATAGAAGTTGTGTGTCCTAATTGCGACCATAATTCCTCAGCAATGTGCGGCGCATAAGGCGAAACCAAAATCGCTAACGGCTCTAAAATCGCTCTTGAATGACAATTTTGAGAAGACAATTCGTTTACACAAATCATAAACTGAGAAACCGAAGTATTGAAAGAGAAATTCTCGATATCTTCCGCCACTTTTTTGATTGTTTTATGTAATGATTTTAAGTTGTCTTTTGTTGGTTCGTCGTTGTTTACGATTAAACCATTGTCATCAAAATACAATCTCCATAATTTTTTTAAGAAACCAAACACACCAGAAATTCCAGCAGTATTCCAAGGTTTTGCCTGCTCTAACGGACCTAAGAACATTTCGTATAAACGCAATGTATCTGCTCCATATTCATCACAAATATCATCTGGTGTTACAACATTGTATTTCGATTTCGACATTTTTTCAACTTCACGTCCTACAATGTATTTTCCGTTTTCATCTAGAATGAATTCTGCATCAGCATAATCCTCTCTCCAAGCTTTGAATTTTTCTACATTTAATTCATCAGAAGAATTCACCATTGAAACATCTGCGTGAATTGGCGTAATACTTGAAATATTAATTGCTTTAGTCAAAATCTTAATTTCAGCATTTTGTAAAATATTTTTAACTGGTTCAAAAATTTCCTTTTCTAACTTAGAAATCATTAATTGCTTAATGCCATCTAAACCAATTTTCTCAAAGATTCCTTTAGAAACTAAAACCTTTTTCAAAGATATTGTTTGCCCTTCGCCAGCAGGAAAATCAGTTTCCCATGATAAATCTATATCATATTCTACTCTATAAACAAAAGCACTAGTCCCCAAAATCATTCCCTGATTAATCAGTTTTTTGAATGGCTCTTCGGTTGGAGCAAAACCTTTATCTTTTAAGAATTTGTTCCAGAAACGAGAATATAATAAGTGACCTGTTGCGTGTTCACTTCCACCGATGTATAAATCTACATTTTCCCAGTAAGCCAAAGCTTCTCTGCTTGCAAATTCATTTTCGTTGTGTGCATCCATATAACGCATCCAGTACCATGAACTTCCTGCCCAACCTGGCATTGTGTTTAATTCTAAAGGAAAAACCGAAACATTGTCAACTAAATCTGTATTAACAACTTTATTTTGTTTTGTATCCCAAGCCCAAACTGCCGCATTTCCCAATGGCGGCAATCCGTCTTCTGTTGGTAAATATTTCTCTACTTCTGGTAAAATAATTGGCAAATGCTGTGTATCAATCATTTTTGGCAATCCATTCACGTAATAAACTGGGAAAGGTTCACCCCAATAACGCTGACGAGAGAAAACTGCATCACGCAAACGGTAATTTGTTTTTCCTTTTCCTTGACCGATTTCTTCTAATTTAAAAATCGCTTTTGCAGTTGCTTCTTTATAATTTAATCCGTTTAAGAAATCAGAACCTGCGATTTCAACGTTATCTTTTGATCCGTAAGCTGCTTCAGAAATATCAACATTTGCGAAGATATTTTTGATTTCCTGCATTCCGTTTTGGCCTTTAAAGAAATTAGCAAAAGCGTAATCTCTTTCGTCTCCGCAAGGAACCGCCATTACAGCACCTGTTCCGTAACCAGCCAAAACATAATCACCAATCCAAACCGGAATCGGCTCTTTTGTAAAAGGATGTTCAGCATACGCTCCTGTAAATACACCTGAAATGGTTTTTACATCGGCCATACGCTCACGTTCCGAACGTTTTGCTGTTTTTTCAATATAAGCTTCAACTTCTGCTTTTTGCTCTGGCGTTGTAATTTTAGCAACCAAATCATGTTCTGGAGCTAAAGTCATAAAAGTTACACCAAAAATAGTATCAGGACGAGTAGTAAATACTTCGATTACTTCATTATGATTTTTCACATTAAAAGTTACCAAAGCACCAACCGATTTCCCAATCCAGTTTCTTTGAGATTCTTTGATAGAATCACTCCAATCAATATCGTTTAGACCTTCAAGCAAGCGTTCGGCATAAGCAGAAATTCGCATACTCCATTGTGTCATTTTTTTTCTTATAACAGGAAAGCCTCCTCGTTCCGAAACTCCATTTACGATTTCGTCATTGGCCAAAACAGTTCCTAAGCCTGGACACCAGTTTACTTCGGTTTCTGCCAAATACGTTAATCTGTATTGTAAAAGGATTTTTTCTTTTTGATCTTCAGAATAAGAATTCCATTCGTCGGCTGTGAAAATAGCAACGTTATCATCACAAACTGCCTCGACAAGTTTGTTTCCTTCTTCTTCAAAAACAGTTACTAATTCTGAAATATCAAATGCTTTTCCTTGTTTTCTACAATACCAGGAATTAAATAATTGGATAAAAATCCATTGTGTATGTTTATAATAATCAGGATTAGACGTACGAACCTCACGAGACCAGTCAAAAGAAAATCCGATTTTATCTAATTGTTTTCTGTAGCCCGCAATTTGTTTTCCTTCTTTGTCTACTCCACCGTCAATATTTACTCGTGTTGTATCTTCAGGACGCTGACCTGTCTGAATTGCATACTGCTCAGCCGGTAATCCGAAACTATCATATCCCATTGGATGCAAAACATTGAACCCCTGATGTCTTTTGAAACGAGAATACACATCTGAAGCAATATAGCCCAGTGGGTGCCCAACGTGTAATCCTGCTCCAGACGGATAAGGAAACATGTCGAGAACATAATGTTTCGGCTTTTCAGAGTTATTTTTTGCTGCAAAAGTTTGATTTTCTGCCCAATATTTTTGCCATTTGGCTTCAATTTCGTTTGGATTGTATTTCATTTCTAAGTGACTAAGATTCTAAGTGACTAAGGTTCTAAGCTTTTCACTAATTAATTAAGCCGCAAATTTACATTTATTGCGGATTGTAGCAAAGCTATTTCATTGACAAACAAATAAAATAAACAAATACTTATTTTCGATTAGGTAAAAACACTTATTTTTTCATTATAAATACGTATATATTGATTGTTTGCCAACTTTACGGTTAAAATTTACATGCAAAGCTTTTGTAGAAATAAAAACTTTATTCAATATCAAATCGTACATTTATAGTATAAAAGTTTGTTATTAACTTTAAATAAAGAAATTCTTTATTATTTTTACCACATAATTTAAGCATCTATGAGTTCTAACTTTGATAAATTTCAAAAACGCAGGTTAATTTCCTCTTATTTTTCGGTAGTATTAAGTGTATTCTTGGTTTTGTTCCTTTTGGGAGTTCTGGGATTATTTATTATTAATTCTAAAAAACTGGCAAACGATTTTAAAGAAAAAATCGCGATGACTGTTTTCTTCAAAAATGAAGCAAATGACAGCGTTATCAAAGCATTCAACACACAATTGAAAAGAGCTCCTTTTGCAAAATCGTATGCTTATGTTTCTAAAGAAAAAGCAGCTAAAGAACATACTGATATTATTGGAGAAGATTTCCTGACATTTTTAGGAGAAAATCCATTATTGAATTCATACGATATTCATCTAAAAGCTGAATATGTTGAAAGAGACAGTATTTCGAAAATAGAAAGTGCATTACGTCAAAACACTATGATTGAAGATATTGTTTATGACAAACAATTGGTAAATCTGGTAAACGACAATATTAAAAAAGTAAGTATGTGGATTTTGATTATAAGCGGTTTCCTTACTGTAATTGCTGTTTTATTAATTAACAGTTCACTGCGTTTGTCGATTCACTCCAATCGTTTTATCATTAAAACTATGCAGATGGTGGGTGCAACAAAATCATTTATTCGTAGACCTTTTGTGGCGCGCAGCGTAAAATTAGGAATGCTTGGTGCAGCTTTGGCTATTATTGCTTTGATTGGACTTTTATTCTATGTAGAAACGAATTTCCCTGGTTTAGGAATTTTAGAAGATAAAGCCTTAATAGGATTGGTGTTATTGGCCGTTTTCGGATTAGGTGTTTTAATCACTTGGGTAAGTACACATTTTGCAACACAAAGATTCCTTAATTTAAGAACCGACGATCTTTATTAATTTTAGATTGTAGATTTTAGATTGCAGATTTTAGATTAAAAAAAAATGCCTTCGACTTCGCTCAGGCTGACAAACACATAAAAATGAAAAACAACAATAATAAAGAAGAACAACAAGTTCAAAAACAGGAATTTCTTTTTGACGGAATCAATTATAAAATCTTATTAATTGGTATTGCAGTGATTACATTAGGATTTATTTTAATGTCTGGAGGAGGAAGTGATAATCCAAATGTTTTTAATGAAGATGTTTTTAGTTTTAGACGTATTCGTTTGGCCCCAACAACAGTTTTAATTGGTTTTGGAATCACGATTTATTCTATTTTCAAAAAATCTAAATAAATAGATTGTAGATTCTAATTAGAAAGCCTTTTGACTTCGCTCTCGGTGACAAGTTTGAAATCTAAAATCTAAAATCTAAAATTCATAATGAATACATTACAAGCTATCGTTCTTGCCATTATTGAAGGAATTACAGAATTTTTACCTGTTTCTTCAACTGGACACATGATTATTGCATCTTCTTTTTTTGGAATCGCACACGAAGATTTCACTAAACTTTTTACCATTGTTATTCAGCTTGGTGCTATACTTTCTGTTGTTGTTTTATACTTCAAACGTTTCTTTCAGACTTTTGATTTCTATTTTAAACTTTTAGTTGCTTTTATTCCAGCAGTAGTTTTAGGATTATTACTTAGTGATTTTATTGACGGTTTGTTAGAAAATCCCGTTACCGTTGCTATTTCTCTTTTAATTGGAGGAATAATTTTATTGAAAGTTGACGAATGGTTTAATTACCCAAATGCTGCTGAAACTACACAAGATATTACCTATTTACAGGCCGTAAAAATTGGATTATTTCAATGTATTGCCATGATTCCTGGAGTATCCCGAAGCGGTGCGAGTATTGTGGGTGGAATGTCACAAAAATTATCACGAACAACAGCTGCAGAATTTTCATTTTTCCTTGCTGTCCCAACTATGCTGGGCGCAACTGTAAAAAAATGCTATGATTATTATAAAGCCGGATTTGAATTATCTCACGATCAGATAAATATTTTAATCATCGGAAATATTGTTGCTTTTATTGTGGCGCTTTTGGCCATTAAAACCTTTATTGGATTTTTGACTAAAAACGGATTTAAGGTTTTTGGTTATTACCGAATTCTTGCCGGAATCATTTTACTATTGATTCATTTTTTCATTCACCCGCTTACCATTATATAATGACACCTGAAGAATATTTAAACGGACAAGTTTTATTGATTGACAAACCTTTAAAATGGAGTTCGTTTCAAGCTGTCAACAAATTAAAATACCTTTTAATTAATAAAGTCGGACTTCCTAAAAAGTTCAAAATTGGTCACGCCGGAACTTTAGATCCGCTTGCATCAGGACTTTTATTAATCTGTACCGGAAAATTCACCAAAAAAATTTCTGAACTTCAGGGGCAGGCAAAAGAATATACAGGAACATTTTATATTGGAGCCACTACCCCATCGTATGATTTAGAAACCGAAATCGATCAGACTTTTACAACTGAACATATCGACGAGACTTTAATTTATGAAACGGTAAAACAATTTTTAGGCGAAATTGATCAGAAACCGCCAATTTTTTCGGCTATTAAAAAAGATGGTGTTCGTTTGTACGAGCATGCACGCGCCGGCGAATCTATAGAAATTGAAAGCAGAAAAACTACTATCCACGAATTTGAAATTACAAGAATTGCATTGCCCGAAATTGATTTTAGAGTTGTATGCAGTAAAGGAACTTATATTCGTTCACTTGCTTATGATTTTGGAAAAGCGATGAATTCAGGTTCGCATTTAACCGTTTTACGCCGAACTAAAATTGGCGATTACGACGTAAAAAATGCCATTGATATTACTTTATTTGAAGAAAGTCTTTCTTCATAAAAAACAAGAAGCACATTACATAAAAACTTCTGTAATGTGCCAACTTCTAAAATAGTGTTACCCCATATTTGTACCTAATCAATAGTGAGGAACATTTCTTTGTGCTCCGAATAAGTACCTGGAGAAAAAATCGTAAAACCTTTCGAATAACTTTTTCATAATAGTGCATTTTTAATTGTTAGTAGAAAATAGACACCAATAAAAAGAGTAAATCAAAAAATATATAATAGAAGTGGGATTATGACAGCAAGATACAAAATTTTGTATTATAAATACTATTTTTTAAAAAATTTAAAAATATTATAACATTTACTATCAACACTTTATCACCATAGAGATTCAGACATTTATTACAAAAATAATCAGTCTTAAAGTCTGTTATATTTAATATTTTCCATGATTTCGACCAGTTCTTCCTGTACAGAGATGCCTTTATCGGCTAAGTACCATAACTGCAAATCGGTTTTAATTTTTTCATCAATGGCACCAACTTCCCGTTTATGTTTTGCCATTAATTCCGTGGCGCCTTTTGGTCTTGGTCCCCAATGTGTGCGAACAATTCCGGCTTCTTTACAAATCACAATTACTTTGGGGATTGCTCTTCCATTGTTTGTTAAGTATTGATTCATCAATTCGTCGTTTTCATCACGAAGTACAATCCTTAGATCGATCTTTTTATTGGATGCATGCGCCATTTTATCCAAAATGGGAAGAATCTGCGCCGCATCTCCGCACCAGCCTTCTGAAATAACAAGCCAGATATAATGATTGTCTAAATGCTGGAGTTTTGCAATAACATCTTCAGAAATTTTAATTGTTTTTTCCAGTCGGTTCATTCTGGCTTCGTTCAACTTCGAATAGTTTGTCAAACTTTCAGACTGCTCGCTTCCGGTTGATTTTCCTTCAGATAATAAATCAGTAACTAATTTTCGATATTCAGCATAAGAATAGCTGTTGAATAATGCTTTTGCTACAGTACTTTTCATAGAGGTTTATTTTGCTTACTATAAAATTACGGATTTTAAGAAGATCCCCGAATGACTTTTGTCACATTTGAAACGAAAAAATCAAAAAAGTCGTTATAAAATTAAATCTCAGCTAAAATTAATTTTTTATAAACATTATTTTTAAAAATCAGAATATGTCTATATTTGCACAAATTAACGCAACAGGAAATATGAAATATAAAAGAATTCTTCTAAAACTTAGCGGCGAGGCCTTAATGGGTGATTTACAATACGGAATTGACCCGAAAAGATTAGGCGAATATGCAGATGAAATTAAGCAGATTCACGACAAGGGAGTAGAAATTGCAATTGTTATTGGAGGAGGAAATATTTTTAGAGGCGTTGCAGGTGCAAGCGCAGGAATGGACAGAGTTCAGGGTGATTATATGGGAATGCTTGCTACTGTTATTAACGGAATGGCATTACAAGGAGCACTTGAAGACAAAGGAATGAAAACACGTCTGCAGACTGCTTTAAAAATGGAGTCTATTGCAGAACCTTATATTAAAAGAAGAGCAGATCGTCACTTAGAAAAAGGAAGAATTGTAATTTTTGGTGCCGGTACCGGAAATCCATATTTTACAACTGATACCGCAGCGGTTTTAAGAGGTATCGAAATCAATGCTGATGTGATCTTAAAAGGAACTCGTGTTGATGGTGTTTACGATTCTGATCCTGAAAAAAATGCTTCGGCTGTAAAATTTGATTTTATTTCATTTGATGATGTAATCAAAAAAGGATTAAATGTAATGGACACAACTGCTTTTACTTTAAGCCAGGAAAACAAATTACCAATCGTTGTTTTTGATATGAACAAAATTGGAAACCTTTTGAAAATCTGCGAAGGAGAAAACATCGGAACTGTAGTAAATATTTAGACTGCTTAGATTGTTAGAAGATTAGATTTTCTAAATTCTGATAATTTTCAAAGCAATTTCAAAAAACAAAATAACATCGTTAGCAAATTAGAAGAATATATTTTAAGTCTAAAAATCTAACCTTCTAAAAATCTAAAAATCTAAAAAAAATGACTGAAGAAATCGATTTTATATTAGAAAGTACTGAAGAATCTATGAACGGTTCTATTGCACACTTAGAAAAAGAATTTCTAAACATTCGTGCAGGAAAAGCTTCTCCGGCAATGCTTGGAGGTGTTTTTGTTGATTATTACGGATCGGCTACACCACTTTCTCAAGTGTCTAAAATCAGTGTTCCTGATGCAAGAACTATTACTTTGCAGCCTTTTGAAAAAAACATGTTACAAGCCATTGAAAAAGCAATTCTGGTTGCTAATATTGGTTTTAACCCAATGAATAACGGAGACGTTATCATCATCAGCGTACCGCCTTTAACAGAAGAGCGTCGTCGCGATTTGGCAAAACAGGCAAAAGCTGAAGCTGAAGATGCAAAAATTGGTGTTCGTAATTCCCGTAAAGATGCAAATACCGATATTAAAAAATTAGAAAAAGAAGGAACTTCAGAAGACATCTGTAAATCTGCAGAAGAAGAAGTTCAGAACTTAACCAATACTTATATCAAAAAAATTGATGAATTATTAGCTGCTAAAGAAGCTGAAATCATGAAAGTTTAAGTACTTGATGCTAAAATTCTAAAATTCCGTCTGGTAAAATTATCCGACGGATTTTTTTTATTCTTATTTTTGCATACCAAAATCAAATTCTTTCCGTTTTTGAATCTATATAATTCTCTATGAGGCTATTTTGTTTATTGACTTTATTTTTTACGCTTAACATTCAGGCGCAATTTCAAATAAGCGGAATTGTAACCGATTCAAACAACAAACCTCTTCCCTTTGCTACTATTACAACTTCGGACAATAGCAATACAATAACGGATGTTGACGGAAAATTCATTTTTAAAACTCTAACAAAATCAGGAAATTTTACCGTTTCGTATATTGGTTTTCAAACAAAAATTATTGCTTTAGTCGAAAATAAAAAGTTTTACACCGTTTCATTATCTGAAAAAACAGACGATTTAAAGGAAGTTATTGTTTCCAATGAAAATCCTGCTTTAACGATTATTAAAAAAGTTATTGCAAATAAGAACAACAACAATCCGCAGAAAAAATTAAGGAGTTTTGAATACAAAACCTATAATAAATTAATCGTAACGGCAAATCCGGATTCAATTGATGGAAGAATTGATTCTTCTGCCGTTTATAAGGATTTTAATAAAAAGAAAATCAACATTGATTCTTCTGATTATAAATTCAAAGAAATTATAAGCAAACAGCATTTGTTTCAAACTGAAAAAGTTTCGCAGTACCAGTTTGGAAACAATAAGCTTAAAGAAACGGTTCTGGGTACAAAAATAGCCGGTTTTAAAAATCCTATTTATGAAGTTATTGCTTTCAATTTGCAGTCAATCTCGATTTATGATAACAAATATGAGCTTTTTGAAACCAAATACGAAAACCCAATTTCGAATACAGCTCCGGGAACTTATAACTACAAACTTTTAGACACTGTAAACATAAAAGGCCGCGAAACTTTTATGATTTATTTTAAAAATAAACATAAAAGAAAAACATCAGGACTTGAAGGTGTTTTATATATTGATTCACAAAATTTCGCTATTGCAAAAGCTGTAATGCGCATAAAAGGCGTTTTGGATATTAGCGGAATTCATGAATTTGATTATGTACCGAGTGAGAAAGTCTGGTTTCAGAGCAATACGACATTTAAAATTGTAAAAGGTAAAAATGACGACGATATCAAGATTCTCGGCGGAACGATTCAGTTTGACGGAGATGTCGAAGATAATTTTGAACCAAGGAAAAAAGCCGCTTCAGATTTTACGTATTTACTTTCTGAAAGCAACAATTTTGATATTCATTATAATACCGAAACTCCAATAAAAAATCCATCGCTTTATATTGAAATTAAAGATGATGCAGGCAAAAAACCGCAAGAATTCTGGAATCAGTACCGAAAAGAAGCTTTAGACCAAAAAAGCCAGAAAACATATCAACTATTAGACAGTCTTTCAATAAGCCGAAGAATTGAAAAGCGTTTAGGACTTGGCCGAAAAATTATTAATGGCTATATTCCGATTGGTCCGGTTGATCTCGATTTAAAGAAAATCATCAGTTATAATAATTATGAAGGTTTTCGATTAGGCCTTGGAGGTATAACAAATGATAAATTTTCTAAAAATTTTAGAATTGAAGGATATACGGCTTACGGAACAAAAGACGGTGTTGTTAAATACAATTTAGGCGTAGGTTTTCTATTAGACAGAAACACAAACACATGGATTAACGGATCGTATACAGATGATCTTCGGGAAATTGCTAGTACTGTTTTTGCAGTTGACAAACGTGTATTTAAAATTTATGATCCGAGGCCAATCAATATTAGTACATTTTATCATTATAACAGCTGGAAAGCTAATTTGCAGACCAAAATTATCCCAAAAACAGAAGCTGTTGTAGAATTAGCCAGAACGTATGTTGAACCAAAGTTCGATTATCTTTTTTATTACAAAGACCAATTGTACTCAAATTACATTATGACAACTGCAATGGTTTCTATTGTGTGGGCGCCATTTAGCGATTTTATGCAAACTCCAACCGGAAGAACAGAATCTGATAAAAGATTTCCTAGATTTACTTTTCAGTATACACAGTCGCTGCCAAATGTTCTGGATAATGATTTTAATTTTGGAAAAATAGATTTCAAAACCGAATATGAAAAAAAATATTTAAACGGACAAAAAACAAGTCTGCTTTTGCAGGGTGGTTATGCAATGGGCGATGTTCCGATTACGCATTTATATAACACAATGCCGAATAACCTTACCAAAGAAACTATTATTCAGCGTATTACTTTTGCCGGAAGAAACAGTTTTGAAACCATGTTTTTTAATGAATTTTTCTCAAGTGAATATGTATTTTTTCAGGTAAAACATGGCTTCGACAGAATTAAAATCATGAAAAAAGTACGCCCTTCGTTAGTATTAGTTACCAGAATGGCTTGGGGAAATATGGAAAAACCTGAACAGCACGTTGGTCCAACTTATAAAACTCTGGATAAAGGTTTCTTCGAATCGGGAATTGAATTAAATAAAATCTACAAAGGTTTTGGCCTTGGCGGATTCTATCGTTACGGACCAAACCAGTTAATGAAGTTTGAGGATAATATTGCCGTTAAAATTTCTTATGTCCTTGATTTGGGGCTTTAGATTTTGATTGAGAATTTAACCGCAAAGTTCGCAAAGGTTTTTTCGCAAAGGTCGCTAAGGTTTTTTAAGAAATAAATTTTAATGAGAGCGCAAAGTGCTTTCCGGATTTTTTGCCTTCCTGAGCGAAGTCGAAGGACAGTCCTATATTCTACAAACATAATCCATAATAATAAAAACGTTCTGTTTGTCATTCCGAGGAACGAGGAATCTCCACGAGAAGCTCTACAAAGTTTGGATTTACGTTGCGGAGTTACTTGCGGAGATTCCTCGTTCCTCGGAATGACAAAAATGCGAACAAAACTCAAATAAAAAATCCCAAACCCCAATCATAAATTGGAATTTGGAATTTAATAAATTGTAATTTTCAAAAACCTTTATGGCTTCAAAATCAAAACTGAAGGCGTATTATTCAACCATGTACTCTGAGATTCGATTAGTTTTTTCCAACTGTCTAAACTAATAATCATTAAGTTTTGGGTTTCTAAAAACTCTTTTTTGATTGTTCTGTCATGCATAATCATAATATGATTTGGAGCAATTTGCTCGATAGATCGGATAGTTTCCTGAATCTCGCGTGTATTTTTCACTTCACCACTCGCATCAAGAACTGTAATCTGCGAACCATTATTATTAATTAATTTTTTAGCATAATCAATTAAAAAAGCATCTTCTTTACTAAAAACCGGCATAAAAACCTGATCTACATCTTCAAAATCTTTATCGATAAAAATACCCACCGGCATTTTGGCTTTTGTAATAATATGACGCGTTCTTTCGTCAAAAGGATTATTTTCAAACAAACCTTCTTTTCCGGTAAACTTATCAATCAAACGATCAGGATTTACAATTCTGGTTGTAAAACCAAGAATTTTTCCAAGTAATGTTCCATCAAAAATCGATTGTCCTAAACCTACCAATAATAAATCATATTCACCCTGATTTGCCGAGTCGATAATATCGGTATCAATATCATTTGAAACTTTAAACAAACTTACCATATTTTGGTTCAGCTTATTTGATTCTTCGATAACCGGAACCAGCATTTTACGTTCGTGTTCTTTTACATCAAACGAATGTATCTCTGTACTTAAAGATAAATGCATTGCTGTTACGATCGAATTGTCCTGTTGTTTTTTAACCAAACTATTGGCAATTTTCAAAAGTTTTTTGCCTCTTTCCGGAGTGGCAAACGAAAGCAGGATTTTATACTTGCTTTTATTTCCAATTTCCTGAGGAATCGCGGTTATTTTATCTTTAAAAATATAACCAATGAAGTCTAAAGCCGGACCGGTCATAAAGGTAGTAACTAAAGCCATAATGACCATCATGGTAAAAATTTCTGTAGACAAAACTCCAAGATCGTAACCAATATTTAAAACCACAAGTTCCATTAAACCCCTTGTGTTCATTAAGGCTCCTATGGCTAAACTATCTTTCCAGTTTTGCCCCATAAATTTAGCTGCCAAAGCACTTCCAAAAAATTTACCAATTACGGCAACCAAAATAATAAGACCTGTAATTTTCCATAATTGAGGATCATTTAGCAAGCCTATTTGTGTACGCAGACCTGTAAACACAAAAAACAATGGGAGTAAAACAATGATAGAAACATCTTCTACTTTTTCAATAAATATATTTCTGAATTTATTGTTTTCCGGCATTATTGCTCCAGCCAGGAAAGCTCCGAATAATGCATGAATACCTATTAACTCTGATGCGTATGCCGAGATTAATAATGTTATAAAGAAAATTGCAACGACTGGTTTATTCAGACTTTCTCTTGTAGAATTTAGATCTCCTACTCTTTTTAAGAACGGACGAACAATTTTTAGCATGATAATTACATACAAAATAGCCATTCCGATTACATATAACGAACTTGAAAGAGATCCTGCTTTTACAATTGCAATTACAACTGCAAGAATACACCAAGCCGTAATATCATCGGCCGCGGCACAAGTTATGGCAATGGTTCCGAGTTTTGTTTTCTGCATACCGCGCTCCTGGACGATTCTTGCCAAAACAGGAAAGGCAGTAATACTCATGGCAATTCCCATAAATAATCCAAAAGAAGAAAATTCAACTCCTGTTGGGGCATAGGTCTGATAAATAAAATAAGCTAAAGTTAATCCCAGTGCAAACGGAATAACAATACTCGCGTGGCTGATAACAACAGCATCGTGCGCTTTATTTTTCAGGACTTTTAAATCCAGTTCCATCCCAATAACAAACATAAAAAGGATTAAACCAATCTGACTTAAAAATTGTAAGTTTCCTAAAGATTCTTTTGGAAATAAAGCAGCAGAGAATTCCGGAAAATACATTCCTACCAAAGATGGTCCTAAAACAATTCCTGCAATCATTTCTCCGATTACAGATGGCTGTCCGATTTTTCTAAAAAACCATCCAAACAAACGGGCTACTAAAATAATAGTTACGATTTGTGCCAGTAAAATAGCCAACGGATGCTGCAAATTTTCGACCATAGAATGAAGGAAATCATTCCAATGATTGCTTTCAACACTTTTCTTAACGATACCACGCCCAATTTCCAGAGAAGCACCTTTTGAAATTACCCAGTAAATAAGAGCGGTAAAACCTCCAATAATGGTAACGTAGAATAAAGAGTTTTTAATGTTATTCATAACTCGTTCTTTTGATTTATTTGCAGCAAATATCAGAAGTGGGTTTTACGTAGAAAAGCAAATTCAGAGCTAATTTTCAATCTATGTAACAAGTCGGAAAAACTTTGTAATAAGTTAGTAAATCATAAGATAATATGTGCCGTTAGGCACTTAATATCGGTAGATAATATAAAATCAGAAATTAAGTCAGCGCGCCGTAGGTATGCTATGTCGTGTTATTGCGTACCTACGGCACGCCAATGAATTTCTAAATGTATTATCTACCGATATTAAGTGCCTAACGGCATTTTGACTCTGATACAGGAATATTATAATTTCACCTTTTTCAAAAAATCAGAACGATAGGTTTCACTTAAAATTAAGGTTGTGTTTTTATTGTTTTCTTCAAGATGATGCAGCACAATTTCGTTATGATTAAAGAATTTTATCGCTTTAACGGCAATGATTTCTTTTTTGTTGATTCGGCAGAAATCAGTTTCAGGCAACTCATTTAAAAGGGTTTCGAATTTTACATTTTTCAAATTCAGGAAACTTCCATCAGCAAGCAAAACGGTTTTGTCGCGGCTGTCGCTTGGTGCTGTTTTTATATATTGAATCTGATTGAAATACAATAATGTTTTTCCTTTATCTGTATTTAGCTGAATAAATTTTTTAGAAGAAGCAGGTTTCTCAAAACGTTCAAAAGCTTTTGAAACAGCCTTTTGCAAACGTTCCAGTTTTACAGGTTTTGTAATATAATCTACGGCATCGATATTAAAAGCATCTGCTGCATAATCTTTATATGCCGTACAGAAAATTACTAATTTATCGCTCAGCATTTCGGCTAGATGCAAGCCGTCCATTCCCGGCATTTCGATATCAGAAATTAACAAATCAAATTCGAGTTCGGGTATATCCGATAAAAGTTTCTGCGGATTATTAAATGTCTTTACGATTTCCAGTTCGGGAATTTGTTCGCAAAGCATTTTCAAATAAGTTAATCCCGGAAGCTCATCGTCCAGTAGCAAGCATTTCAGTTTTGTATTCAAGTAAATCTATTTTTAGATGAGCAATATAAATGTCGTTTTCTATAAATTTATCAAGTTTAAAATTATTTTTGTAAATAATACGTAAACGATGTTCGAGAGTTGCATGGCCAAAACCGCTTCGTTCCTTTTTCAGCACTTTTTTGTCTGATATTTTATTCGAAACTGTCATAAAAAAAGCATTATCCTTAAACTCAAAAACAACCGAAATGAAGGCATCAGCACTTTGAAGATTGGCATGTTTAAAAGCATTTTCGATTAAATCTATAGAAATCAGCGGCGCAAGTAAAGGCTGTTCGTACAGTTTGTCATCTTCATTGATATTAGTCTTTATCTTGAGTTCAAAAAGCGGACTAACCTTGATTTTATTGATTTCTATTAAATTCAGTGCAAAATTGATTTCTTCTTTTGCCGTGACAAATTTCTTTTTGCTTTCGTATAAAATATAATCCAGAACATTGGCCAGTTTATCTAAAGCAAAATAAGTCTGGTAGGCATGCGACTGAATAGAATTTAAAATATTCTTAAACAAATGCGGGTTCAGTTTTGACTCTAAATTTTCTAACTGTAAATCATTCACTTTTGCCTCAAGTGCATAAAAGCTTTTTTCAGCATCTTCTTTTGATTTTTTGGCCTGCATTAATTGATAAATCATAAAACAAATTATGACAATCAATAGTAAAAGAATCGCTAGAAATATAAAAGTTGTGGTATTGTTTTCCTGCATTGTTTAGAATGGTTAAGTTTTTTTGCCACAGATTACACAGATTAAAAATAATTATTTAATGAAAAAATCCTTAGATCTGTGTAATCTGTGGCATATATTTTATTAATGACTTGAAACGAATTTCAATCCAATAATTGATGCAATTAATGTAGTAAGAAAAAATATTCTCCAAAAAGCTGCCGGTTCTTTAAAAATAAAAATCCCAACCAAAACAGTCCCAACTGCGCCAATTCCTGTCCAAACAGCATAAGCGGTTCCGATTGGCAAAATTTGTGTTGCTTTATACAATAAAATCATACTGATAGAGAGACAAACAAAAAAACCAATCATCCAGTAAGTTGATACGATTCCTGTTGTTTCCTTTGCTTTTCCTAGACACGACGCAAATCCAACTTCAAATAGTCCGGCAATAATCAATAAAATCCAGTTCATTTTCTTTTCATTTTTAAATTAAGTGCAAATATGAGAAAACCTAACGATTAAACAGCAAAAAGCAAGAAAAATATCACAGAAAATAAACCTTCAGAATTATGTTAACATTAAGTAAAATACAATCTATTATTTATGATTTTGAGCAGTTTTCACTACATTTGCAACCATTTTTAAAGATTTTATGAAAAACGCTATTCAAGTTGGATTTTGGGAGAAATTAGCCCGAATTATACTTAAAAACAGAATTACAATTCTGGTTATTCTTTCTGCATTAACTATTTTCCTTGGTTACCAATGGAAAAACCTTTCTATGACTTATACAGAAGCAAACCTGCTTCCTAAAGATCATATTGCAAACAAAGAATATCAAAAATTCTTAGACAAATTTGGCGAAGAAGGAAATCTGGTTGTTATTGGTTTTCAGGATAAAAACTTTTTCACTCCAAAAAATTATGCGGCCTGGAATGAGTTAATGACGGGTTTAAAAAAATCTAAAGAAGTTGATCTGGTTGTTTCCTTAAATGATTTAAAAAAACTGGAAAAAGATACCGTTAATGAAAAATTTGTTTTAACCCCTTTTATCGATCAAAGTAAAGTTTTAGATCCGGCTTATTTAAAAAGCGTTCAACATGACTTGTTCAATAATCTCCCTTTTTACGAAGGCTTATTGTTTAATAAAGAAAGCGGAAGCGTACGTTCTGCCATTTATATCAATAAAAAACTGGTAAATACTGCCGAAAGAAAAACATTTATTCTTGAAAATCTGGTTCCGAAAATCGATAAATTCGAAAAAACTACGGGGATTGATCTTAAAGTTTCGGGAATGCCATACATCAGAACGATTAATGCGGCCGATATGAAAGGCGAAATTGGCCTTTTTATTGGTGCTGCTTTATTGACCGTTTCATTAATTTTCTTTTTCTTTTTCCGTTCCTTCCGTGCCACATTTATTTCGATTTGTATTTTAATTGTTGGTGTAATCTGGTCGTTTGGAACACTTGGATTATTTGGTTATAAAATCACGATTTTAACAGCAATTATTCCACCGCTGATTATCGTTATCGGAATTACAAACTGTATTTTCCTTATTAATAAATACCAGCAGGAAATTAAATTACATAACAATCAGGCAAAAGCATTACAGCGTGTTATTTCAAAAATTGGAGTCTCGACTTTAATGACAAACTTAACTACTGCAATTGGTTTTGCTACATTTATGATTACCGGAAATGATTTACTTTTTGAGTTTGGTCTGGTAACTTCTATCAATGTTATTTCTGTTTATTTGTTGACGCTTTTTATAGTGCCAATTGTATACAGCTTTATGCCTTTGCCAAAAGAAAAGCATTTATATCATTTGACTAAAACATACATTTCGACTTTATTAAATGTTGTTGAAAATCTGGTAAAATCAAAACGCAGATACGTTTACATCGTTTATGGTTTACTTTTGGTTTTCAGCATAATTGGCGTTTCGCAAATGAAAGTTTCCGGAAGTTTAATTGGTGAAATGCCAAAAAGTGCTTCTTTCTTTAAAGACATTTTATTTTACGAAAAAGAATTTAATGGGGTTATGCCGCTGGAAATCATGATTGATACCAAAAAGAAAAAAGGTGTTATGAAGGCTTCTACAATTCGTAAAATGGATGAACTTCAAAACACAATTGCTGAAATCCCGGAATTGGCAAAACCGGTTTCAATCGTGAATTTGGTTAAATATTCTAAACAGGCTTTCTACAACGGAAATCCTGAATATTATCAACTGCCAACTTCGCAGGAGCAGACTTTCATTTTAAGTTATGCTAAAAATGCGACGAAAAACAGCAAAGAAAATTTAATGAAAGCTTACGTTGACTCGACTGGACAATATGCCCGAATCACCACTTTCATGAAAGATATTGGAACCGATGAAATGGCAAAAGTAGAAAAAAAATTACATGCCAAAATTGATGAAATTTTCCCGAAAGACCGTTTTGAAGTTACCGTTACCGGAAAAGCATTGGTTTTTCAAAAAGGAACTTCATACTTAGTAGACAATTTGATTGAATCCTTGATTTTTGCAATTTTAGTAATTGCCGTTTTAATGTTGTATTTATTCCGTTCCTTCAAAATGGTGATGGCATCGGTAATTACAAACGTTTTACCACTTTGTATTACATCAGGATTAATGGGCTATTTTGGAATTCCGTTGAAACCGTCTACAATTTTAGTATTTAGTATCGCTTTCGGAATCTCGGTTGATAATGCGATTCAGTTTATGGCGAAGTATCGACATGACTTGCTTCAAAGCGGCGGAAAAGTGAAGAAATCTGTTTTCAGTGCTTTAAGAGAAACCGGAATTAGTACTTTTTATACTTCTGTAGTTTTGATTTTAGGTTTTGCGACTTTCACGTTGTCAAGCTTCAGCGGAACAATTGCTTTGGGAGGATTAATTTCTTGTACTTTGGCTTTTGCTATGTTTGCGAATTTGGTTGTTTTGCCTTCACTGGTTTTGACTTTTGAGAAGAAGAAAACTAAGAAAGAGGAATTGGAGAATTTGGAAAAGTAGGCTTTAAAACTAGCCGTGTAAATATTATTAAAATTTAAATTATAATGTATCAAACAATTAAAACTTTTGTAGATAGCGCAGCAAATTGGCTAGAATCAATCGGCTTTATAATAACAATTTTTACAGCTATTAAAGTTTTTTTTCTTGATAAAAGGATATCTGATTTTAATAAAAAACATCTTTTTCAGACTAGATCTCAAGGACATATTTCTGACTTAAAAAAAATTTCAAAGAATATTTCTGATTTAATTTCTGATTTTGATAATAAAAAAACAGAATTAAAAATAGAGGTAAAAAAATCAGAAGAAGTTGCAAAAAGTATAAAGAAAAAATTACCAAAAAAAGACATAAAAAACACAAAATCTTTAATAAAAGAAGCTGTAAAAATTGAAAAATTGCCCGAAAATCTGGCAAATTTAAATACCACACAAAAGCTACTTAATTATATCATTGATATATCAGAATTTAATGAAGACACAATGAATGATTATTATGTAAAACTATCTGGACTAATAACCTCTTTAGAAGAATTAAAAAAAGATTACGCTAAATCACTTATATCATGATGCCTAAAAACAAAATATCTTTATTTATCCTTGAATTAATCAAAATGACTAAAAAGGGTCAAATTTCATGGCAAGAATCTTTTCATACTCCAATACTTCCTGACGGAATTGAGAGATTAGTCGATTTAGCCTATAGTACGACCATAAAAGAAAAATCATTTAGATTATATAAATACAATACTAAACATTTTACTGATGAATATGAATATTATTGGAGTGAACGAATTAGATTTGAATTGATAGATAATGATGGCAACTGCACATTTGAATTTCCATATGAATATTCATTAAATGATTTATATGATGCAGTAAGAGAAAGTTCGTCTGGAATAAACGAATTTATTGATGATTTTCTTAAACCTTAAGATATTTTACAAGGAGGCAAAACAGCTTCAAAAATTAATTATTATCGTTTATATTTGCAATTCGATATAAAAAAACACTGGTTTTATTTTAATTTAAAACCAGCAATCTATAAATCTAAAATTAAAATGAGACACACAAAGGTTAAAGACTTATTAAACAGTACGACGACGTTACAGGAAGTGAATGCAAAAGGATGGGTGAGAACTTTTAGAAATAATCAGTTCATCGCGCTTAATGACGGTTCTACCATTAATAATATTCAATGTGTTGTTGATTTTGAAAATACACCAGAAGAGACTTTAAAAAGAATCACAACTGGAGCGGCGGTTTCTGTAATTGGAACTTTGGTTGAAAGTAAAGGTGCGGGTCAGAAATATGAAATTCAGGTGAACAAACTTGAAATTCTTGGAGATTCTGATGCTGAGAAATTCCCAATGCAGCCTAAAAAACACTCTTTAGAATTTTTACGTGAAAACGCTCACTTGCGCGTACGTACAAATGCTTTTGGTGCGATTATGCGTGTGCGTTCGGTATTGTCTTATGCAGTTCACAAATATTTTCAGGATAAAGGTTTCGTTTACGTAAACACACCAATTATTACTGGAGCTGATGCTGAAGGTGCTGGAGAAATGTTCCAAGTAACTTCTTTGCCATTGGATAACCTTCCTAAAAACGAAGAAGGAAACATTGATTTCAAAAAAGATTTCTTCGGAAAACATACCAACTTAACCGTTTCTGGACAATTAGAAGGAGAAACTTTTGCAATGGCTTTGGGTCAGATTTATACTTTTGGACCAACGTTTAGAGCTGAAAATTCAAACACTTCTCGCCACTTGGCAGAATTCTGGATGATCGAGCCAGAAGTGGCTTTCAACGATCTTGACGATAACATGGATTTGGCTGAAGATTTTATTCAGTACGTTATTAAATATGCTTTAGATAATTGTCAGGATGATTTGAAATTCTTGGAAGGAAGACTTTTAGAAGAAGAAAAATCTAAACCACAGGCGGAAAGAAGCGAAATGAGTTTGTTAGAGAAACTGAACTTTGTTTTAGAAAACAACTTCAAACGTGTTTCTTATACTGAAGCAATTGATATTTTAAGAGATTCAACTCCAAATAAAAAGAAGAAATTCCAATATTTAATCAACGAATGGGGAGCTGATTTGCAATCAGAGCACGAGCGTTATTTAGTAGAAAAACACTTTAAATGCCCAGTAATTTTATACGATTACCCAGCAAACATTAAAGCGTTTTACATGCGTTTGAACGACAACACAGAGCCAGGAAGAGAAACAGTTCGTGCAATGGATATCCTTTTCCCTGGAATTGGTGAAATCGTTGGTGGTTCTGAAAGAGAAGAGCGTTACGATGTTCTTGTTGAGAAAATGGAAAAACTTGGAATTGATAAAGAAGAATTATACTGGTATTTAGACACCAGAAGATTTGGATCGGCAACTCACGCAGGTTTCGGTTTAGGTTTTGAGCGTCTGGTATTGTTTGTAACTGGAATGACAAACATTAGAGACGTAATTCCTTTCCCAAGAACTCCTGGAAGTGCTGAGTTCTAAAAAAGGTTTAAAAAGTTTCAGGTTTCAAGTTGTTGGAACTTGAACTAAATAATAATATTTGTTTCAGGTTTCAAGTTTCAAGTTGTGGCACGTTCTGCAACCTGAAACTTGAAACTTGAAACTTTTAACAAAAACAAATGCTAAAGCAATTTTTAAATTTAAAATTATCCCAAAAATTATCTCCACAGCAAATTCAGCTGATGAAGTTAATTCAATTGCCTACGCAAGCTTTTGAACAGCGTTTATTAGAAGAAATGAACGAAAATCCGGCTCTTGAAGCGGGTAAAGAAGACGAATACGAAGCTGATGAATATGCTAATGATGACTACGATGATTATGATGATGCAGAATCAGACAGAATCGAAGCAGACGACATTAACATTGATGAATATTTAAGCGACGACGATACGCCCGATTACAAAACTCAGGTAAATAATTACAGTGATGATGAAGAACGCGAAACGCCTTTTGCAGCTCCGATAAGTTTTCATCAGGATCTAATCAATCAGCTTAATACTTTTATTTTAAACGATGAAGAACGCGAAATTGCTGAGTTTCTTGTAGGAAGTATTGATGATATGGGTTATATCCGCAGAAGCATTCCGGATATTGTAGATGACATGGCTTTTACTCAGGGAATTTATACTGATGAAGCAATGGTAGAAAAAATGCTAACAGTAATTCATGAGCTTGAACCTTCAGGAGTTGGCGCGCGTGATTTACAGGAATGTTTACTGCTTCAGTTAAAACATAAAACTCCAACTGAATATGTTGATTTAGCAATTGATATTATCGAAAATCAGTTTGATGCTTTTACAAAAAAACATTACGATAAACTTTTACAAAAATACAGCGTTTCTAACGAACAGCTTAAAAAAGCGATTCACGAAATCGAAAGGTTAAACCCAAAACCGGGCGGTTCTTTTGCAGGAAATAACAAAGTTACTGAAAATGTAGTTCCGGATTTCGCTATCAGAATTGTAGATGGTGAACTGGAATTGACTTTAAACGGCAGAAATGCCCCTTCTTTGCACGTTTCTAAAGATTATCAGGAAATGATGCAGACATACAAAGAATCTAAAGATAAATCGACTGCGCAGAAAGATGCTGTTCAGTTTATCAAACAAAAACTGGATTCGGCAAAATGGTTTATTGATGCGATCAGACAGCGTCAGGAAACACTTTTTGTAACGATGAATGCAATTATGCATTATCAGGAAGAATATTTCTTAGACGGTGACGAAACCAAATTGAAACCAATGATCTTAAAAGACATTGCGGATATGGTTGGTTTGGATATTTCTACGATTTCGCGTGTGGCAAACAGTAAATATGTAGAAACGCCATACGGAACCAAACTGATTAAAGAGTTCTTTTCTGAAGCCATGAAAAATGATCAGGGTGAAGATGTTTCAACCTTAGAAATTAAAAAAATTCTTAAGAATACAATTGAAGAAGAAGACAAACGAAAACCTCTTCCAGACGATCAATTGGCAGAAATCTTAAAAGAAAAAGGCTATCCGATTGCGAGAAGAACTATTGCAAAATATCGTGAACAATTGGATATTCCAGTAGCGAGAATGAGAAAGAAAATCTAAGTTTTTTTTAAACCATATAAGAGATATAAGTTCATTTAAAAAAATAACCCGATAAGGCTTTTAAGTCTCGTCGGGTTATTTTTTTTTATATTTATACATAAGCTGGACTGAAGTCCAGCGCTACAATATGAATCGAGCCGAAGGTTCTTTAGCCTTCCGAAGGAACGAATTATTTTGTAGAGCTGGACTTCAGTCCAGTTTAATATCCCACATATATAAAAACAAACCCGACAGGTTAAAAACCTGTCGGGTTTAGCAACGCTTAAAAACGCTAAATTATTTATACTGATCAGGTAATATTTTTACATCAAACAAAAATGCTTTCTTTTTGTCGCTGTAACTATAATTTAAAGTATAATCATTATCTCTAAAAACCTGAAGTCCGGGATTTGCTTTTGCAGTACTTAAAAGACTCTTCTGGATTTCATCTTGTATAATATTAATTTCAGCAGTTTCTTTTTCTACATTCAACAATGTCAAATTATACTGAACAACTCTTTCAGGATGCAGACTAACACTATCTAAACGAATACCTTCCTGAATTTTTAACGGACAGCTTTTATTATATTTTTCAACCAATTCTGTTATTTCTGTATTTACCTCATCAGCTTTTTCAGAAAGAAAAAATTGAAAAAAAACAGCTAAAATTATGGCAATCCCAATGACAACTACTAGTAAGATATTTTGTTTTCTCATACTTTGCTTTTCTTGTATTGGTTATTAATTAAACTTTATTTTCCCTGATTTTTTTTCATTGCTTTAAAATACGCTGCACGGCTCAGCGGCTCGTACTCTTCGGTTTCACCAAGCATTACCAGTTTATCATTATCGGTTTTACGGAAACTGTAATTGGCAAGATTTCCTGTTCTGGTACAAACAGCGTGAACTTTTGTAACATATTCGGCAGTAGCCATAAGCGCGGGCATTGGTCCAAAAGGATTTCCTTTAAAATCCATATCAAGTCCTGCAACTATTACACGTATTCCCTGATTGGCAAGATCATTACAAACACTAACAATTTCATCATCAAAAAACTGAGCTTCATCAATACCAATAACATCACAGCCCTGGGCCAAAATAGCAATATTAGCTGCAGCCGGAACAGGAGTTGAGCGAATTTCATTAGCATCGTGAGACACAACCAATTCGTCATGATAACGGGTATCAATAGCGGGTTTAAAAATTTCAACTTTTTGTTTGGCAAACTGTGCGCGTTTTAATCTGCGGATTAACTCCTCGGTTTTACCCGAAAACATTGACCCACAAATAACTTCAATCCAACCAAATTGTTCTTTGTGATTTACTGTATTTTCGAGAAACATTTTGTATTTTTCTGCCTTTAAAAATGAATAGTTTTTATTACTTTGTACTGGTAATAAATCGACGTAAAAATGTGTTGTTTTACATTTTTTCAAAAGTAGAAAAATTTTATCAAATCGGAGATTGGCAAACGCTTATTAACAGAAATAAAAAACATCTTTAAAATATCTTTCAGATTTATTTAAGAATAAAGACATTCAAGCATCAAATACACTAAAATACCTTATTCACTATAATTTCAACAGTTATGAAAAAAAAATTGGAAGCCGATTTAATCAGCATTGCACATCGAATTTTAAAGCTAAAAAACAAATCCGATATCAATCAATTATATCTTGAAACTCAGAAATTATACGAGAAATTAGCGATTTTAAAATTTGTTGATGAAAATTTCGACGAAGTAAAACCAACAATCAGCCACAGCGAAATCAGCACTGAAATCGAAACTATTTTCAACAAAGAAGAAGAAGTTTCATCTGAAACAATTGCCGAAACTCCAGCAGTTGAAGAAGTTAAAACTGCAGAATCTCCTGAAACTCCTGTTATTGAAGAAGTAATTGCAGAAACACCAAAAGAAACTGTTTTGGAAACTGTTGAAATACCTTTTGAAGAAAAAACAGAAGAACCAATTATTGCAGAAATTCCTCAGCCGGAAATTATTGAAAATGTTGAAAAAACTGAAGATTCAAAAAACAATATCGAAGAACCTTCATTTACAACAATAAATGAGTCAAACCCAATTCCAAACTTTAAACCTGCTTTTGAATTGGATACAACAGAAATAAAAGCAGAAGTTAAAGAAGAGCCTAAAACAGAATCAAAAGCAACTCCAATTCCGATTGCATTTGAAGATTTCGGAATCAATTATGCTGACACACAATTTGTAAAAGTAGATAGTTTTGAGCCTGTTTCTTCTTTAAACAATGATTTAAAAGAGAAAAAAAGTTTAGATTTTCCTGTTTTAGAAACTCCAAAAGAAACAAAATCAGTTTCATTAAATGAGAAATTAGCAAAAGGTTTTCATATTGATTTAAACGATAGAATTGCCTTTACAAAAAATCTTTTCGGAAACAGCACTGAAGATTACAGCAGAGTTTTAAATCAGTTAATGACTTTTGATTCTTATACAGAAGCAAAGGATTTTATTGAAAACATGGTAAAACCGGACTATAATAATTGGGAAGGAAAAGACGATTACGCAGAACGTTTTCTTGGAATTATTGAAAAGAAATTCGCTTAAAAAACAAACACAAATTACACGAATTAACACTAATTCATTTGCTTCGTGCAATTTTACAAGCATCAAAAATCTGTGCTAATTAGTGCAATTCGTGTTTAAATTATTAAACTAAAATATGTCAAAATTATATATCGTTCCAACGCCAATTGGCAATCTTGAAGACATGACTTTCAGAGCCATTCGGGTTTTGAAAGAAGTCGATTTGATTTTGGCAGAAGACACCCGCACAAGCGGAAAACTATTGAAGCATTTTGAAATTGGCACGCACATGCACAGCCATCATATGCATAATGAACATAAAACTACCGAAAACTTAATTGCACGTTTGAAAGCCGGCGAAACTATCGCTTTAATTTCAGATGCGGGAACTCCTGCAATTTCAGATCCCGGATTTTTGTTGACCCGCGCTTGTGTCGAAAATAAAATTGAAGTAGAATGTCTTCCGGGTGCCACGGCTTTTGTTCCGGCATTGGTAAACAGCGGACTTCCAAATGATAAATTTGTTTTTGAAGGTTTTCTGCCTGACAAAAAAGGACGTCAGACTCGTTTTTTGGCTTTAGCCGAAGAAACCCGAACGATGATTTTATACGTTTCTCCACATAAACTCGTTAAAACTCTTAGCGAATTTATTCAGTATTTTGGAGAAGAAAGACAAGTCTGCGTTTCAAGAGAATTATCAAAATTACACGAAGAAAATGTACGTGGAACAGCAAAAGAAGTTCTCGCGCATTTTGAAAAAACAGCGCCACGCGGCGAAATCGTGGTTGTGGTTGCTGGAAAAACAATAGAAAAAGAAGCTAAGAAAAGTAAGTATTCTAAGGACGAAGAAGAAGAATAAAAAATAATGTTAGTTCAACTCCATTTGTCACATCGAGCGTAGTCGAGATGCACATTTGGTTCTCGACTACGCTCGAACTGACAATATGAACCAAAAAATATAATTAAAGAATAAATCATGAGTATACAAGCCTTTTTAGAAAAAGTAAAACAAACTCCAACACAAATAACATTTCCAGAAACGATTGCCGTAATCGAAGAAAATTACAATTTTACGCCTACCGCTTTTCAAAACGGAACACAGCATAATGCTGCCGGAGAAAATTCCGGCTCTTGTAAATTATTTTCTTTCGCGAAATTGCAAAACTTAAGCAAAGAAGAAACTTTAGCTTGCTTCGGAGCTTTTTATTTTGAAGAAGTTTTAGGCGATCCAAACGGAACAAATCACCAAAATATTAGAAATTTCATCAACTTAGGCTGGGACGGAATTAAGTTTGAAGGAAAAGCTTTAGAAGCTAAATAATTTTAGATTGCTGAAATCTAGATTCTAAAAAACTTTCTCAAAGTTTGAAACTTTGACAAAGTTAAAAAACCGAATAGTTCTGTCACTTTCGATGACCATCGAGACTGATTAGAAAAAAAAATAAACACATAGAAACATAGATTTTGTTTTTTAATAAAAGAAATTAGAAAGAAACTAGTTTCTAACACATAGAGCTATGTGAATTTATGCAAGTGAAACGCCTTTTTTAAAGTTTCCAATTAGCTATGATTCTATGTGTTTTTAAAAAAATTCACCTACCAGATTAAATGATTTCACGAATCTGAAATCTAAAATCTAAAATCTACAATTAAAAAATGCGTTGGACATTAAAACCAAAACCTTCTGAGGAAAAAATCAAACATTTAGCGAAAGCATTAAATGTAGAAGATTTTGTAGCAACGCTTTTGATTCAGCGTGGCATTGAAACTTTTGAAGACGCTAAAAATTTCTTTCGTCCGTCATTAGAACATCTTCATGATCCATATTTGATGAAAGATATGGATAAAGCAGTTGCCAGAATTGAACGCGCCATCGAAAATCAGGAAAATATTCTAGTTTTTGGCGATTATGATGTCGACGGAACAACGGCGGTTTCTTTGGTTTCATCTTATTTAAAATCACATTATCCACACATTGCTGCTTACATTCCTGATCGTTATGACGAAGGTTACGGAATTTCATATAAAGGAATTGATTATGCTGACGATAATGGAATTTCCTTAATTATTGCTCTTGACTGCGGAATCAAATCGATTGATCATATCGCTTACGCGAAAGCCAAAAACATAGACTTTATTGTTTGCGATCACCACCGTCCGGGCGAAATTCTTCCAGATGCTATTGCGATTCTCGATCCGAAAAGAGAAGATTGCAATTATCCATATGACGAATTGTGCGGCTGCGGAGTTGGTTTTAAACTGATTCAAGCTTTGGGCCAAAATCGAAATGAAACAATCGAAGATTTAGTTCCGTATCTGGATTTGGTTGCTACGGCAATTGCAGCCGATATTGTTCCGATTACGGGAGAAAATCGTGTTCTGGCATATTTCGGTTTAAAAGTTATTAACAGCAACCCCAGACCGGGAATTAAAGCCCTTGTTCATCAGGTAAAAAAGAAAGTTTTAGATATTTCTGATGTTGTTTTTATTATTTCTCCAAGAATTAATGCAGCCGGAAGAATCAAACACGGAAATCATGCTGTCGAACTTTTAACTGAATTTGATTTTGAACAAGCACAGCAATTTGCATCTGAAATTGAACAATATAATGCAGACCGAAAAGATTTAGATAAAAAAATTACTAAAGAAGCTTTTCAGCAGATTTTAGAAAATCAGGAAGAAGAACGTTTTTCTACTGTAGTTTTTCAGGAAGACTGGCATAAAGGCGTTATCGGAATTGTAGCTTCGAGATTAATTGAAACCTATTACCGCCCAACTTTGGTTTTTACTAAAAGCGGCGACAAATATGCAGCTTCTGCCCGATCTGTAAAAGGTTTTGATGTTTATAATGCACTCGATGCCTGTTCAGAACATTTGGAACAATTTGGAGGACATATGTACGCTGCCGGAATGACTTTAAAAGCCGAGAATTACCACCTTTTTAAAGAAGCTTTTGAGAAATGTGTACGTGAAACCATTCAGCCCGAAATGCGAACTCCGGAAATTGAAATCGATGCTGAAATTGATTTCTCTGATATTACACCAAAACTCATTCGGATTTTAAAACAATTTGAACCTTTTGGACCGCAAAATATGACTCCGGTTTTTATGACTTCGGATGTAAAAGATACTGGTTATGCCAAAACTCTGGGTGCAGACGAAGAACATCTGAGACTTTTTGTAAAACAAAACAACTCTGACGGAATTGCCGCAATTGGCTTTGGACTCGGAAAAAAATTAAATATAGCACAAAATCAAAATTCGTTTCAGCTGGCGTATACAATTGCCGAAAATGAATGGAACGGAAATATTTCAACACAGCTTATGCTGAAAGACATTAGAACAAATGGAAGAAATTAAATCAAACAAACCTGATCCATATCAGGCGTTGCGTTACAGAGAATTCAACGTATTTTTACTATTGCGTTTTGCCATGGTTTTTGCATGGTCTATGCAGTTTATAGTAATCGAATGGGAAGTTTACAGCTTAACAAAAGATCCGCTTTCGCTGGGAATTATTGGTCTAATGGAAGTTGTTCCTGCCGTTTGTATGTCTTTATTTGCAGGACATATTGTAGATCAAAGTGAAAAGAAAGGATTATTGGTAAAATGTATTCTGGGATTTTCACTAATTAGTTTTGGCTTGTTTTTATTGACGTGGCCAAAAGTTGTTGGCGGCTGGTCTTCTCATGTTATTTTATATTCAATATACGCCTTAGTGTTTTTTGGCGGATTGGTACGTTCTTTTCTTGGACCAACAATTTTCTCTCTTCTATCGCTTATTATTCCAAAAAAAGTATATCCAAATGCTGCAACCTGGAGCAGTTCTGTCTGGCAGATTGGAGCGGTTATGGGACCTGCTCTGGCCGGATTTTCAATTAACTGGATCGGCGTTCACTGGTCAATGTGTCTGGTTTTCGGTTTTTCTATTGTTTCCCTAATTGCTTTATCACAAATCAGCGCGAAACCTATTATAAATCCGAAGATTGGAGAATCAATAAAAGACAGTCTTACAGAGGGTCTAACTTTTGTATTTAGAAATCAAGTTGTTCTAGGAGCTTTATCGCTTGACATGATTGCTGTACTTTTTGGAGGCGCAGTAGCATTATTACCTGTTTTTGCTCAGGATATTTTAAAAGTAGGTTCTGAAGGTTTCGGAATATTGAGAGCTGCTCCAGCGGTTGGTTCCTTTATAACAATGCTTGTTTCTGCTTATGTGCCTTTATATAAAAATGCAGGAAAAAAACTTTTGGCAGCCATTTTCGTTTTTGGATTATCGATTATTCTATTTGGTTTTTCTACTTATTTCTGGCTCTCGGTTTTCGCTTTATTCCTGAGCGGATTGGCTGACGGAATTTCTGTAGTTATCCGCCAAACGATTTTACAGCTTAAAACTCCGGATCACATGCGCGGACGCGTTGGTGCTGTAAATTCAATTTTTGTTGGATCTTCAAATGAATTAGGTGCTTTTGAAAGCGGTGCAACTGCCAAATTAATGGGTGCTGTAACTTCTGTAATTTTTGGAGGAAGTGTTACGCTTTTGACTGTTTTAGGTTTTGGATTTATATCTCCTACTTTTAGAAATTTAGATCTTCAAAAAGATATGGACGATCATCATAATCAGGAGTAATGAAATCACTTTTTATTTCTTTATTTCTCGTAATTTCCTTTTTCGTAAACGGACAAAACCTCTATATAAAGACTTACGGAAGCGAAAAGAATAAAACAATAATTTTCATTCACGGCGGTCCAAGCGGTAATGCAACTTTATTCGAAGGAACAACAGCTCAAAATCTGGCCGATAAGGGTTTTTATGTTATTGCTTACGATCGCCGCGGCGAAGGAAGATCTACAGATCCTGATGCAAAATTTACGTATGCAGAAGCTTTTCATGATTTGAATTCCATTTATAAAAAATACCATTTAAAGAAAGCTATTTTACTTGGTCATAGTTTTGGTGGTTTGGTTGCGACACTATACACGAATAAATATCCTGAGAAAGTAAGTGCTTTGGTTTTGGCTGGAGCATTATTTTCTCAACAAGAAACTTACGATCATATCTTAAATTCTATAAAAAAGATCCATTATTATGATTCTAAAACGCACAATAAAATCGATTACGTAGAAAAATTGGATAAACATTCTGCAGGATATAGAAAACATTGTTTTGATTTGGCAAGTGATGAAGGTTATTTTAAAATGCCAAAACCAACCAAAGCTTCAAAAAAATTATATGCCGATTATGAGGCTAGTGAATTCTATAAAAACAATATTCGCAACAAAAATGCGCCTTTGCTTTTTTATCAAAACGAAAAACAAAACAACATTGACACGCGTCCAATTTTAAAGATAATCAAAGCGTCAGGAATTCCTATTTTTGGAATTTACGGAAAAGATGACGGCATTTTTTCATCAGCACAAATTAAATCACTTAAAGAAATAACAGGTAAAGATCATTTTGCTTACCTAGACAATTGCTCGCATTATCTTTTTGTTGATCAACAAGTTGAATTCCTGTCTCAAATAAAAAAATGGCTTAAATAGTTTTTTAACCACATAAGTGATATAAGCTCATTTAATAAAAAACTGAAGACAAACTAAATTATCTTATATCACTTATATGGTTCAATATTTTTTCATTTTTTATGATTTTTTTATTTAGAATTAATATAAATAATATTTATATTTGTTGAAATAAAAGGATTTGCGATGAGAGAAATAGAACAGATATACCACAACAACTTTGGAATTGCCTTTTACTGGAAACAAAATAATCAAATTATTTTAGACAAGGTACAACTGGTTTTTAAAGAAACAGGTTTTTACTTTACTGTTCCGGAATTGAATCATTTTTGTGATTTAATCGAAGACAGCATGATCGAAAACACGTGTTGTGAAAATTGTGAGATGAAATATTCCTGCCATAAATTTTTATTGAAAACACCTTGTTCATCAATAGATTTAGCCGTTTCTATGACCGAATTAAAATCTATTAAGGATTTAGTTGAAGGTTCTTTATTTAAAATCGAATTAGATGAATATATCTTTGGATCGGGTTTAAACTAGAAACATTTAATGTTTTAACACCATTTTTTCATTATTGAAATATATTTTGATTGTATTCAAAATAAAGTATATTTACAACAATGAAAAAAATCGGCATTCTTTTTACTATGGCTGTTCTAGCGGTTTTCTTTACGAACTGCAGCAGCAAATCTGATGAATATATTGATCCGCGTGGTACAGATTACGCAGGTTCTGAAAGCTGTATTCAATGTCATCAGGTTCAATATAACATGGCTTTACAGAGTTCTCATTTTAAAGCCACAGCTCCGGCAATTTCAGGGAATGTTTTAGGTGATTTTGATGAAAAAAATCACACTTTTATATATGACAAAAACACCAAATTAGTCATGGAAAAACGCAATGACAGTTTGTATCAGGTTTTGTATAAAAATGGTAAGGAAGTCGAAGCACATCGTTTTGAAATTGTTTTCGGAGTTAAACACGCCCAAACATCTGTTTACTGGCGAGATAACAATACTTACGAATTGCCTGTTTCTTATTACAGTTCTATAAACAACTGGGCAACAAGTCCGGGATTTCCTGCTGATAAACCTTATTTTGACAGAATGGTTGTGAAGGATTGTTATTCCTGTCACGCATCAAATATCAGCAGCAGAAATGTAAATCAAAGCTCTGAAGAGAAAAACTTCCTGTCTATGGAAGTAGAAGATATTATCGATAAAAAAACTATTGTTTACGGAATTGACTGTGAGCGTTGCCACGGTCCGGCCAAAAAACATGTTGAATTTCATTTAAAAAATCCTAATATAAAAGTTGCAAACAGCATTACAAGTTTTAAAAATCTAAACAGACAGCAAAAACTGGATGCCTGTGCGCTCTGCCACGGCGGAAATGACGGAATGAAAATGAAATCTCGTTTTGATTTTAAACCCGGAGATAATTTATCTGATTTTTACAGAAATACGAGAAGTGTTACTGATACTGCTAATTTTGATGTTCACGGAAATCAGTTTCGTTTAATGGCGCAAAGCAAATGTTTTATAAACAGCGAAAAAATGGATTGCATTACGTGTCATAATCCGCATGAAAATGCTTCAAAAAATATGGCATCGTATTCTAAAATCTGTATGAGCTGTCATCAGGGTTTAAAACACAATGAGAAAACACTAAAAATAATGCCTGAAAAATTGATGGCTAATAATTGTGTAGAATGCCACATGCCGAAAAGAGCATCAGGAGCAATTAAATTTCAGCTTTCAAATAGTAAACAACTTTCAGAATATATTTTGCGAACGCATAAAATTGGTATTTATCCAATGGATAAAAAGTAATTACGATTCGAATTTTTTAAGTTCAAAAGTTTCGCCGTCAAAAACGCCGTACGTAAAATATCCAATCCAGTCGCCCAGATTTACATAGTTTGAATCTTCACCAACAGGAATTATCATTGGTAAATGACGGTGTCCGAAAATGAAATAATTATAATGTTTGGTTTCCAGTTTACGTTTGGCGTATAAAACCAGCCATTCGTTTTCTTCGCCCAAAAACTTTACATCTTCGTCGCCGGAAATCAATTTGTTTTTAACTGATAAATATTGTGCTAAACTCACCCCAACATCTGGATGAAGCCAACGAAAAAGCCATTTTGAAAACGGATTTGTAAATACCTTTTTCATTCTTTTATAACCTTTGTCGCCTGGTCCTTTTCCGTCGCCGTGGCCAATTAAAAAGGTTTTTCCATTAAAAGTAAATTCTTTATTATCATGATAAACCGGAATATTTAACTCGGTTTCAAAATAATCATTCATCCATAAATCATGGTTTCCAACGAAGAAATAAATCGGAATTCCGCTGTCGCGAATTTCTGCCAGTTTTCCTAAAACGCGCACAAACCCTTTCGGAACAACTGTTTTATATTCGAACCAAAAATCAAATAAATCACCTAATAAAAAAATAGCTTCGGCATCTACTTTTACCTTATCCAGCCAGGCTACAAATTTTTGCTCGCGCGGAAGGCTCAATTCCGGAGTTGGCGCACCAAAATGCTGATCTGAAGCAAAATATATTTTTTTCATTGATGAAGGTTGAAAGTTATGAGTTAAGGGTTATGTGTTAGGTTTAGAAGTTGTATGATATTGATTTCGACATTCACGTCTAACTTATAACATTTAACCTCTAACTTTTTTACAAATTATCACTTGCATACCATTCAGCAAATGACGATTCTGTTTCCTGAAGTTTTAGTGAGAAAAGAGAAATTCCTTTTGGAAGTCTTGCCATAATTCTTTCTGCAAAATCGACAACCATGTTTTCACTTGTTGGCTGATAATCTACCAAGATTACGTGATGTCCACGGTTTTTTAATTCGTTTGCTAATTCAACATGCGGTGTTGTTTGATTGAAAACAGTAGCATGATCAAACTGATCGACGATTTCTTCTTTTACAATTTTTTTTAGGTCAGAAAAGTCAATTACCATTCCGAATTTCACATTAGACCTGTCAGTGATTGGCGAACCAATAACGGTTACCGACAATTTATAACTGTGCCCGTGAACGTTTTTGCATTTTCCGTCGTAACCGTACAATGCGTGCCCGGTTTCGAAACTAAATTGTTTTGTAATTCTGATATTACTCATCGATTTTTAATTTAAGGTTGCAAATTTACAAATTAATAACCGTTTTTATCTCTTTTTTTGGCTTTGATATACATCCAGTAAGCAACTCCGGCTAAAAATAGAAATGGAATAAAAGATCCTATCAAAACACCAATTTGATAACCGCTGTCTGGAGCCTCTTTAATTTTCTCTGCAATATCAACTTTTTGGAATAGAGAAATAAGTTTCATTTTAAATTATGTTTATTGCTTATGATTTAGTTTAAAGTCTAACCTTTGTCAAAGTTTAAAACTTTGACAAAGGTCCGCAATACGAAACCGAGACCACGAAATCATTTTTTAAATTGTCTCAACGCGTTTCTGCTAAAATCAGACAAAACCAGTTTTCCTGTAATTGCAGCACGTTCAAAAAGAAGTGATTCCCAGTTTTCGGTATTTTCCCAAATAATCTTTTTCATTTCAAAAAGAGCTTCGGGATTGTATGAACTCAATTTTTGAGCAAAATTCTGAACATCATTATCCAAATTTTCAGCATCACTTAAAACTGAAAAAAGTCCTTTTTGAAAAGCCCAGTCTGCCGATTTCCATTCGTGAGCTGCCAAAGTCATTTCGGCCATTGCAGTTTTACCAATTTTTCGAGAAACAGCAGGTTCAATTACAAAAGGTCCAATTCCGATAGCGAGTTCAGATAATTTTACATCACTTTGCGGTGTTGCAAAAATATAATCGCAAGCAGCAATAATACCAACTCCGCCTCCAACTGCTTTTCCCTGAACGCGGCCAATTATAAGTTTATTACAATTGCGCATTGCATTTAACAAATGTGCAAAACCTGAGAAAAATGCTGTTCCCTGTTCCTCATTTTCCACCTGTAAAAGTTCATCGAAAGATGCTCCGGAACAAAAAGCTTTCTCGCCTTGGCTTTTTAAGATAATAACCGAAACATTTTCATTTCGGCTTAATTCATTGATTTCAGCTGTTAATTGATCTAATAATATACGCGGAAAAGAATTACTTGCCGGATGCCCAAACTGTATTGTTGCAATCGTATCTTGAAAAGAAGTTTCTAAACTCCCGTTTGTGTTTTCTAGATTCATAAAAAATACTTTTAATTGTAAAGTTACGGTTTTGAAAAATATTTTATCTGATAGGTTCCGAAATTTGTTTTTTGAGAATTATTTGACTTTATTTGTTAACGCTTTGGGGGATTGGCTCATTTGGCTGGAGCGTCCCGATGAAAATCGGGAAGGCGACGGATCGAATTTTGCATTCTCAACAAAAATGAGGGGGATTAGCTCATTTGGCTAGAGCGCTACGCTGGCAGCGTAGAGGCGACCGGTTCGAATCCGGTATTCTCCACAAATAGCTTAAAAAATACCCAAACAGATGTTATAATTCTGCTTGGGTACTTTTTTTTTAGCACATATTCAATATTTTATATCTACATCAGGTCGAATTAGATATTCTTCACTATAAACGTTATTACTTAATCGTAGTACGTTTTTCTGAAAAATGTCTTAAACTATTAAATTTAAATCTTTTAAAGCAGGTGAACTAAAAATTACATTCTCATTTTTACAAAAAAAATGATGAAAAAATTAATCGTATTGTTCAGCCTTATTTTAACATATTCATGTTCATCTGAAGAGACAGATAGCGGCATGAAAATAGACAATGATTATCCTATTCCTAAAGAATATAAAATCACTCCCCCAACCTGGATTTTGGGAACATGGGTAGATTCTGGAACAAAAAAAATTGTATTTACAAAATCGGACATAATTTGTGATCCAGCGGGGAATCCGCTTTCTGCTAAAGGAGAAACATTATATTACATTATTCAGGAACAAGATCCTGAGATCACCCAAACTCAAACAGAAAACTCTTATTTTTTACAATATAAAATCTCTTCTTCTGAAAGGAGAACATTTAATTTTATCAAAATATCAGAAACGGAAATAGAATCCAAAGGCACATACAAAGGAATTTTTACAAAAAAATAACGTCATACTTTAATACTTTTATAATAATAAAAAAACCGCATTACTTAATTGCAATACGGTTTTTTTTATTGGCTATTCCTTATTTATTTCTCATTAGCCGAATCATCAGGATTAACTTCATTTTCTTCAGCCTTTTTAAAATCATTATTTAGTAAATCTATTAGCTTTTTTTTCTCTTTTTGATTTTTCTTAATAGTTATTACAACTAAAATAATAACGAAAAATGCTACAATTCCTATTACAATCCAATTTATTTCCATAGTTTTAGTTTTAATTAAAAATAACATTTTTGATTATCTTTAATATTACCAAAACATTAATAATCAGAAATTTGAATCAAAAACATAAAATTTAAACCATGTCTGAATTAAGTTCATTATACTGCAAAGTAAAAATCACAAAACCGCAGCTGGAAAAGTTTTTAAACAGTTCGCTTGAAGAACCAGAACTAAATAAAAACTGGCAAGATTGGTGGAACAGCCGCAAAATGTATTCAAAAATGGAACTGACTCCGGAATTGCTGCGCACGTATAATGACGATATCAACGAAGAGGTTATAGAAGGCTGGATCGATTATCCTGAAGCAATGGCTTTTTCAGACTATGATGAAGCGAATGAAGAATGGCATTGGGGAATGATGTTTTTCAGCCAGAATTTTACAGAAATGATTCCTATGTTTGCTTTTATTATAAGCCTGGAAAAATATGTGATTGAAAGTACAGAAAACCAGGCGATTGTTTTTCCTTTCTTTTGGGGCGACAATGCCGTTCATGCTTATATCTATTTTGAAGACGGAAAAGCGATATTGAGTCCAAAAGCGCAGACTTTAAAAGATGTAGATCCTAAATTCGTAGAAAGCACGAAAGATTTTCTCAATAAAAAATGGGATCAACTGGCTAAAGAAATGGATTTGGATAATCTGGATTAATGTGGTTATCAAATTAAGCTATATATTTCTGAAACATAATCAAATGAAATTTTTCAAAAAGAAATCAATTTAAAACGAGAATAATTTTGAGGACTTTCCTCCAATCGGCGGACTTATGGTTTCTAAAATGGTTCTAGACAAAAATATGAAACCTCAATTTTTGTATCGTGAGAAAAGAACTCGCCCTGAAGATAGCGGTTGGAGAATTTTTACAGGATTTGAATCAGAAGAATACACGGATAATCCTGACAACATCAGGATATATAATCCTTCAACAATTTTAAAAATTGACCCTTCTCTAAAAGATATCTTATTGAAAGGAATAGGTTCTGTTTATGAAAAAAAAGAACCGGATTCTGATTGGTATAAAGTAACTGATTTTGATCTGGAGGATGATTATATGACAACTCATCGATTAACTGAAGAATGGACAATTGAAATCAATAATCTCTTTGAAAGAACAATTGAAGAAGACGAAACTTTATATTACACAACAGGAGACAAATCTATTAGATTAATTATATGGAATTCCGAAAAAAGTAAAGAAGAACTTTACGAGGAATGTAAATACAATATTGCTAATCGGGATGAAACTCTTTCTAAAACATTGGATCAATTTGAATTTTCAGACAACCGAGTTTCAAGAATAGGATACCTAATACAAGAAAATGACGAAGAAAAAATATATAATGTGATTTTTGGTTTTACTATAATTGATAAAGAAGTACTTCAAACAGCTTTCTATTTTGATGAGAAAACCGATTTTGATTGGGCAATAAATACATGGAAAAATATAAATTACAAACGTAATTCTTAAATTCAATTAAACTCTTAAACCAAAAAATATAATCTATAATCCCTACGGGATATTTTTTTGTGGTTTATATATATTCTAGCGATATGTTTTCTACCGATATATAACTACTAACGGAGTTTTTCGTAGAATTCTTAGAAAATAAATTGGGAGATAAATATTAGTAAAATTTTGTACATGTTTTCTGTTTATCAATATCCAATTTAAAATACTCCGTTAGGAGTTATATATCGGTAGAAAACATTACACACACCAACATTTGTCCCGTAGGGACTTTAAATTCTCTAGAGTATAATATTGTTTTTGAACTTTGAAATATCACCTCAACAAAAAACCCAAACGAATCGATCCAAAAAAATACCCAGTATTTGTATCATTAACATCGCCTTCTAATTCCTTTCCGCGGTAAATAAAAGAATACGACATATTGAAGTTGTTGTGTCTGTATTTCAAACCAAACTCGGCATTGAAACGAAGCGGAACCAAATCGAAAGTTATCGGACTTGTGTCATTAAACATACTTCCTTCGATTGTGGCATCATAAAACTGATAATTGACGCTTGTCATTGCGTAGAAATAAAACTCTCTAATGTTTGGCTGTGCATTTGCACTTACCGAAGCGTCATGAAGATTGGAATCGTAAATTGGAGTTAGTCTTTTAAAACCAATTCGGGTTAAAAATCCTGTTGAAACTCCTGTAAAAATAGTTCCCAGATTTGCTTCAGACTGAAAATGAAGATCTATAAAATCGTTATGTTTCGATGGAAATAATTTCTTCGAATACATAACATGTGCCTGAACGGCAAAAGCATTGTGAAGCTGATTTTCCCAGCCGTAAACTTTTTTATAACCAATAAGATTATGAAACCCAACCTGCGTTTCTTCTCCCAAAGCATTTGGCCCCATAAAACCCAATTGAAAATCAGTCTTTAAAACCGATTCGCTTTGATAGAAAAAGCTCCGTCCGGCTTCGGCAAAAAGATACGCCGTAAAAGGGCGGTCGTTTACATCAACAGCAGCTTCATTAATAAATCTCGGATTATAAATATATTGTCCAACTCTAAATTCGGTGATTTTTTTATTGATTTTTTCATTTTCATTTTTAGATAAAAACCGATAAAAAATTTCCAAACCGTTGGTGTAATACATATCATTTTTTGATGACGTATATAAATCATTGTCGGTTATAAAACCTATTTCTTTCGTTTTTCCTTGTCCAAAAGTCAACGTCGAAGTCAAAATCAGAAAAGCAAAAAGAGCTTTTTTACTTTCCATCATAATTTATTTTTCCAACGTAACGCATCTCGCGAACAATTCTTTCTTTTCTTCTGTTAATATAGCTTGATGATCCTGTGGCTTTAAATTTTCTCGGATTTGGCAAAATCGCTGCAATTCCCGCTGCCTGCATTGGGGTTAAACTCGAAGCATCACGTCTATACCAATGTTCTGTTGCTGCATAAGCACCATAAACCCCGTCACCCATTTCGATACTATTTAGGTAAACTTCCATAATACGTTCTTTACCCCAGATAATTTCGATTAAAACTGTAAAATAGGCTTCGAGTCCTTTACGGAAATAACTTTTTCCCTGCCATAAAAAGACATTTTTTGCCGTTTGCTGCGAAATGGTGCTTCCACCGCGAATTCGACGGCCGCGCTCGTTACTTTTATACGCTTTTTGAAGTGCTTTAAAATCAAAACCATTATGCGTTAAAAACGTTCCGTCTTCACTAGCTATAACAGCTTTTTGTAAATTCATTGAAATTTTATCTATCGGTTCCCAATCATGGTCAAAATAAACTTCCTTTCCGTCCATTTTATTTTCAATCGCACGAATGACCATTAAAGGAGTAAATGGCACGGGAACATATTTAAAAAATATAACCGATCCTATCGAAAGTCCAAAAAACCACAACATAGCTTTTATTAAAAACCATTTTACTTTTTCTCCAAAAGAACGATTCGATTTCTTTGAAGACGTTTTGGCTTTTGGTTTACTTGCCGCTGCTGGTTTCTTTGGTGCTGGTTTTTTGGTTGCTGCCATTATATTAAATCTGCTAATTCTGTTCCGACTAAACTGCCTATTGCCACTCCCATTCCGCCTAAACGTACTCCACAAAACACGTTTTCAGACAATTGAGAGACAACAGGATTTTTACTATTCCCTACTCCCATAATCCCGCTCCAACGATGCGCGATCTGGAAATCCTGATTTGGTAAAATTACATTTTTCAGTAAATCTTCCAATTTATTTTGAATAATTTCTGTTTGTCCAAATTCGGTCGTTGTTTCTGTTTCAAAATCTAAATTTCGGCCTCCGCCAAATAAAATTCGGTCACCAATATTTCTGAAATAATAATAACCACGATCTAAATGAAATGTTCCTTTTATATCCAGATTTTTAATAGGTTCTGTAATTAAAACTTGTGCGCGTGCAGGTTTGACCGCTCCATTTGTCAAAGAACTGGCAAAACCATTTGTGGCAAAAAGCAATTTATTAGTTCTAAAACTAAAATCGTTTAGTACGACTTCAACATGATTTCCAGCATCAGAGTAAGATGTTACTGCTTGCTGATTCAGAATTAAAATATCTGCCGAAACGGCTTGTTTCAATAATTCCTGCATCATATTTCCTGTATCGATTTGTGCTTCAAAAGGATTAAAGATTAAGTAATCCTGAATATTTCCAAATCCAAACCTGTCTGTTTCTTTAGAAAAAACTTCGGCTTTAAAAAGTGGTTTTAGAATTTCGTTTATAAAAGGCATTTTCGAAATACATTCATTAAATCCAAATTCATCTTCTTTCAAAAATAATTCATATCCGCCGTGAGGTTTAAAATCTATTGCCTGATCTCCAAGTCTTTTTCTAAGCAATTGCAAACCTTTCCAGCGTTTTTCGATAAGCGCCACAACATCTTCTTCTGAATGTGTTTTTAAGTCATCCATAATTTCAGAAAGGCTCCCGAAACAGGCAAAACCGGCATTTTTTGTACTTGCGCCTTGTGGCAGCATCCCTCTTTCGAGAACCAAAATTTTGGCTGCAGGAAATCTTTCGCGTAAGCGCAAAGCTGTATGCAAACCTACGATTCCGCTGCCTACAATTGTATAATCAATATTTGTGAACCAGTTTTTTAGTTCCCAATAGCTAAATTCCATTTCCAGACTTTTTTATAAAAATAATGATTTTTTATTCGCCACGAATTCACGAATTATTATTTTCAAAGATTATCAAAAAAATAATTCGTGAACTCGTGGCGGAAAACTTTTATACCATATTTAGAATTTTAACAATAAATTGGAATTTGAAATTTAACTGATTGGGATTTAAATGTTGTATTTTTAGCTCACAAAAAAATAGAATATTTGATTATGAAAAAAGTAGTATTAACAACCTTAATAATGATGAGTTTAAACGCTATCGGGCAGAATGTTATGTCTCCGGAATTGTTATGGAAATTAGGAAGAGTCACGCCGCTTGGAATTTCTAAAGATGCAAAAAATGTGGTTTTTAAAGTTTCGACACCTTCTGTAGAAGAAAATAAATCGACTTCTAAAATTTACACGATTCCTGTAAACGGCGGAAATGCAGTTGAAATTAAAGACACAAAAGAGATTTTAGCAGATAAAAATATTTCGCCAGACGGAAAATATGTTGTGTACAATGAAGAAGTAAAAATCGATAAAGTTTTAGGGAAAGATTTTTATCCGGCTCTAACAAAATCTGATGCTCAAATTTATGATGGATTAGACTATCGCCATTGGGATACGTGGAACGAAGGCAAATTTAATCACGTTTTTTATAAAGAAAACAAAGACGGAGCAAAAGGAATCGACATTATGAAAGGTGAAACTTTTGATTCTCCGCAAAAACCTTTTGGCGGTGACGAAGATTATATTTGGTCGCCAGACAGCAAAAGTATTTTTTATGTGTGCAAGAAAAAAGCAGGAACGGCTTATGCAATTTCTACAAATACTAATATTTATGAGTACAATTTAGAAACTCAAAAAACGACTAATAAAACCGAAGATAATCTGGGCTACGACACAGCTCCACAGTTTTCGCCAACTGGAAATTTATCCTGGTTACAAATGAAACGCGACGGTTACGAGTCTGATAAAAATGATATTATTGTTGAGTTTAAAGGAATCAAAACAAACTTAACGGCAAACTGGGACGGAACTGTAGATAATTTTATCTGGAGTAAAGACGGAAAAACTGTATTTTTTGTGGCTCCAATTGACGGAACAAAACAACTTTTCTCTGTTAATTTTCCAGGATTAACTAAAATTGCAATCAACGTTCGTCAATTGACAAACGGAGATTTTGACGTTAATGATTTAGTTGGTTTTGCCGGAGATGATATCATCGTTACAAGAACTGATATGAATCATGCTGGAGAAATTTATTCTTTCAATCTGAAGAAAAATACCTGGAAACAACTTTCAAACATCAATACCGAAACGTACAAAACTTTAGCATTAAGCAAAACCGAAAAACGTTACGTTACAACAACCGATGGTAAAAAGATGCTGGTTTGGGTAATCTTACCTCCAAACTTTGATGCTTCTAAAAAATATCCAACTTTGTTGTTCTGTCAGGGCGGACCTCAAAGTCCGTTGACACAATCGTATTCTTTCCGTTGGAATTTCTCTTTAATGGCCGCAAAAGGTTATGTGGTTGTAGCACCAAACCGTCGCGGAATGCCGGGTCACGGTGTTGAATGGAATGAACAAATCAGCAAGGACTGGGGCGGACAAGTTATGGACGATTACCTTTCTGCAATTGATGATGTAGCAAAAGAAAGCTATGTTGACAAAAGCCGTTTAGGATGCGTTGGTGCAAGTTACGGAGGATATTCTGTATTTTATTTAGCGGGAATTCACAAAAATCGTTTCAAAACTTTTATCGCTCATGATGGAGTTTTCAATACGGTTTCTATGCTGGGAACTACCGAAGAAGTTTTCTTTAACAACTGGGATTTTGGCGGACCTTACTGGGAAAAAGATAACGCTGTAGCTCAAAAAGCATATACGACTTTCAATCCTGCAACTTTGGTTCAAAACTGGAACAGACCTATTTTGATTTTCCAAGGTGGAAAGGATTTTCGTGTACCAATCGGACAAGGACAAGAAGCTTTCCAGGCGGCGCAATTAAGAGGAATTAAAAGCCGTTTTGTGTATTTTCCAGATGAAAATCACTGGGTTTTAAAACCACAAAACGCTCAGGTTTGGCAGGGAGAATTTTTTAAATGGCTAAACGAAACGCTGTAAATCATAAAATTAAAATAACCTTAACCGCAGTATTATTTATATAATCTGCGGTTATTTTATTTTTAAAACCTTTGAATGATGTAAATATTTGATTTGCATTTACTTTTGTTAAATGGAAATTTTAAATAAATTGCAGAAATTCTAATATTCAGAAAAGTTCCTCAACCCCAAACAAACTCTATGGAAAGCAAAAAAAGTTACACAGCACTTAAAGTTTTATTCAGCTATGTTGCATTGCTTGCTTTGGTAGTTACTGTGGGATGGTTTTTATATTCTGAAAATGTGGTTTATAATAAACTTGAAGATAAAATTGCTCAGGAAAAAACAAAAATCCTTCGTGTAAGTAAATTGTTTTCGAATGTTTACAAGACCGAAAGTTTGGCAAGAAAAACAATTCAGACCAATTCTGAAAGCGATTTTAAAAGCTATCTTATCGAAACGGATTCTCTTAGAGCCAGAATTGACACTTTAAAACAAATCGTTACGACTGAATATCAAAAAACACTTTTGGACAGTGTAACGTATTTATTGTCTGAAAAAACAGAAAACATCAGACAATTAAAAACCATAAAAAATAAAGCCGAAGACGAAGTTTCGGTCAATAACGCTATTGACGAAATTACCAAAATGGAATTTAATCTTCGAAAACTGGAACTTCAGGATTTTACCAAAAATCCCAATGAACTGGGAAGTTATCAGCGAAATGTACTGCAGAAATATGTTGATTATTTAAATTCAAACATTCCGGATGACAGCACAAACACTTTGAGCAAAAAAGCATCTGATTCGATTTTGGCCAATTCTAAAAAACTGCTTAGCAACGTAAAAGAAAAAGCCGAAAAGAAAAAAGAAACGCTGAATTTTGAAGAAAATAAACTGCTGAAAAATGAAATTGCCATTTCGGAACAGCTTCGAAAAGTACTTCGAATTATCGAAAGGGAAATTATCATCAATTCGATAAAAAACAATTCATTAAAAGAAAAATCGCTTAAAAAAGTCAACGAAATTGTAACAGCTTCGGCCATTACGGGTTTAATATTGACGATCTTTTTTTCGATTTTAATTGTGAGTGATTATTCGAAATCACAGTTGTATAAAAAACAACTCGAAATCGCGAATTTCAAAACCAAGAATTTACTAAAAAGCCGCGAACAGTTAATCTCAACGGTAAGCCACGATTTAAAAACGCCATTGAGTACTATTGTGGGTTATTCTGAACTTTTAGGAAATTCAGACATCAATACAAAGCAGTCTTATTTTGTAAAAAATATTAAAAATTCATCCGAATATATTACGCAGCTTGTTCAGGATTTACTTGATTTTTCGCGAATTGAAGCCGGAAAAATTACAATTGAAAAAGTTCCTTTTTATCTTCCGGAACTTATTGAAGATACTGCCAAAAATATTCAAACCGTTTATAAACAAAAAAACATTAATTTAATTATTAATGTTGATGAAAAACTAAATACGAGAATCGTTGCTGACCCGTTTCGACTGAAACAAATTTTGACAAACATTATTGGTAATGCTTATAAATTTACCGAAGAAGGGCACATCAAAATCAGTTCGTATGTTACTGAAAATGAAAACTTTTTTATTATTACGATTGAAGACACCGGAATTGGAATTGAAAAAGCAAATCAAAAATTAGTATTTGAAGAGTTTGCACAGGCTAATGAAAATATCGAAAAGAAATATGGCGGAACTGGTTTAGGCCTTTCGATTTGTCAAAAGATAATTTCGTTTATGGGCGGCAGAATTAATCTCGAAAGTACTTTAGGAAAAGGAAGCACATTCGAAATTAAAATTCCTTTGGTTTTTGATCACAGCGAAATTACGGTTGAAGAAATAAAACGAAATATTGCAAGAAATACCAAAAAGCAGACTTTTATCGTTATTGATGATGATATTAATCTGCTGAATTTAACTACCGGAGTTTTGCGACAGGAACAGCATCAGGTTTTATCTTTTACCAGCGCAGTAAAAGCATTAGAAGCTATTCAGAATACTCATTTTGATTTTGTAATTACTGATATTCAAATGCCCGAAATGGACGGTTTTATGTTTTTGAAAAATCTTCGAAATTCTAAAAAAGGTATTTATAAAAATCAGCCTGTTATTGCTTTAACCGGAAGAACAGATTTAGATGCAGCTGTTTATACCGAAGTTGGTTTTACAACAGTAGTAAGCAAACCTTATTCCCCAAAAATATTACTGGAAACCATTCAGCATATTTTGGATAATGATACAATTCCGCAAATTGAAATGAATGAAACTGAAGAAGTTTCTTCATCTCAATTGTATACTTTAGAAACTTTAAAAGAGTTTTTAGGAAATGATCAAAATGCTTTAAACGATGTATTGAAAGCTTTTATAATAAGCAGCAATGAGAATTTAGAATTGCTGGAAAATGCAATTAACGAAGAAAATATTCCAGAGATAAATTCTATTGCACATCGCATTGCTCCTATGTTTAGACAAATTGAAGCGCGGGATATTGGCACTATATTAAAAACACTGGAACAAAATAATCTTGAAATTACCGACTTGAAAGATATTTATGAAGCGCTTAAAGCAAAAACAAATAAACTTTTTACAGCTTTAGAACAAGAAATCGTTTAATCGATATTGTATTGCTTTAATTTATTATAAAGCGTTTTTCTGGTAATTTTAAGCAATTTAGCCGCTTCCGATTTATTATTCTGAGTTCTGTTTAGAGCCTGAATAATAGCTTCTTTTTCATTGTCTGATAATGAAAAGCTTCCGCTGAATCCTGCTTGTTTTTGAGATTGAAAAAATTCGATTGGCAAAACATCACTTTCAATAAAATCACCCTGCGTTAAAAGTGTAGCACGTTTTACGCAGTTTTGCAATTCACGTAAATTTCCCGGCCAGCTGTAATTCTGAAAAATAGAAACTACTTCGGGAGAAAATCCTATTACATCCTTATTTAACTGCTGATTGGCTTTTTCGAGGAAATAATCAGCAAAAACCATTAAATCTTCGTCTCGGTCTTTTAAAGATGGAGACAGAATCGAGAATTCGTTGATTCTATGGTATAAATCTTCTCTAAAATCGCCGTTTTTTACTGCCTCGCGCAAATCTTCGTTTGTAGCAGTAATAATACGTATATCGACGTTTATTTCTTTATTGCTGCCAACAGGTTTTATTTTTCTTTCCTGAAGCGCACGCAATAGCTGAATTTGGTTTTCATAAGAAAGATTTCCAATTTCATCCAGGAAAAGTGTTCCACCGTTTGCCGCTTCAAAATAACCCATTTTGTCGCTTATTGCTCCGGTAAAAGATCCTTTTAAATGTCCGAAGAATTCACTTGCTGCCAATTCTTTTGGGATTGCCCCGCAGTCGACAGCAATAAAGTTGTTGTTTTTTCTCTGACTTTGCTGATGAATACTTTTGGCAATAATTTCTTTTCCGGTTCCGCTTTCGCCGATAATCAAAACAGACATATCGGTTGGACTCACCAATTGAATGTGATCTAAAAGTTTTTTTGAAGCAACAGAAATTCCTTTTACGAATTCATTTTCTGTCGAAGCAGTTTTCTTTACTGACTTTTTTTGTTTGACTGGAGCTTCGTGTTCTTCTTCAATTTGCGAAGTTTTCAGTGCATTTGTAATAACTAATAAAACCTCATCTGGATTAAAAGGCTTAGATATATAATCGGCCGCACCGTTTTTGATTGCCTTTACAGCGGTATTTACGTCCGAATATCCGGTCATTAAAATTACAGGAATTTCAGGATGTGCATTTTTGATTTCAGACATTAATACAATTCCGTCAGAATCAGGCAGACGAAGATCTGTCAAAATCAAATCGAAAGATTCATTTTTGATTGCAGATCTGGCTTCTGAAGCCGAAAATGCGACGCTTACTTCGTATTGGTTTTTTATTAAAAATTTTTCTAATAACTTACAAAACGAAATATCATCTTCTATAACTAATATCTTTGGCATTTGCTCTAAGGGACTTTTTTGCTAAAATAATACTATTAAAGTTATAATTTCTTAAAATTATGCGAAAAAAAAAGAGATTGCATAGCGCAATCTCTTTTTCACCAAAAACATAAATCTAATTTCACCTAATTATATCTTTAACCAGTTGCCATTGACATCTGAATACACAGTAGCCTTTTGGTCACCAACTGCTATATCAAGTTTGTATTCTTTTTTATCATTAACATAAGCTTTTACCAGTTTGGCATTTGGATAAGCTGTTTGCAGAGCAGTCTTTACAGCTGCCGGAACAACATCTGTGCTAATTTCAGTATATTCTGACTGTGCAGAAACTGTTGTATTTACTTTATTTGGCGTTATCTCCGCAATTGCAGGAATTGATAAGCATCCTAAAAGAATAGCTGCTGATATGGCTAACTTTTTCATATTGCTCTGATTTAATTATTTTTTAATGATATTTCCCGAAGCATCAGTAAAAAAAGTATATTTTTTACCTTCTTTTGAAATTTCAAGTTTGTACTCGTCTTTAGCATTTTTCCATGCTTTTTCCAGTTTAGAACCTACAAATGATTTTTCAACTGTTGATTTTACTCCTGCCGGTACGGCATCTACAGCAACTTCAGTATATTCATCCTGAATGTTTACTGATTTAATTACTGAATTTGATTGTGATGGAACTGCTGCCTGAATTGACAGTCCGCCCAAAATAATCGCTGCTGATAAGATTAACTTTTTCATAATGCTTAAGATTTTATAGTTATTTTTTTAGAATGTTTCCTGTAGCATCAGTATAAACAATCGATTTTTCACCTCTAACTGTGATTTCAATTTTATATTCTTTTTTTGAATTCACATACGCTTTATCCAGTTTTACACCCGGATAAGCTTCATCCAGAGATTTTTTAATCGCGGCCGGAACGGCATCGACTTCTTTATAATCGTCCTGATAGTTTACTGAATTTACTGAGTTGGTTAGGCTCACATTTTCTGCATGTATTGACAAACTTCCTAAAAGAATAGCTGTCGATAGGATTAGCTTTTTCATAATATATAGTCTTTAGGATTAGTTTTTATTTACTTTTTGATCCAGGATCCGTCTGCATTAGCATAAAGAGCACCTACTTTGTCTCCAACAGTGATTTCTAATTTATATTGAGAAGCACTGTTTTTGTATGCTTTGTTTAAAACTGCGTCTGGATATGCTTTTTTAAGTGCATCAGTTACCGCTGCCGGAACTTCTGTCACATTAATTTCAGTATAATCATCTTGAAATGATACTGCTTTTACGATTGTATTTGAGATTGTTGGCGAAGTTGAAGCAAATGATGTTAAACCTCCCAAAACGATTGCGGCTGATAAAAATAAATTTTTCATGATAATTATTTTTTAATATTTGTAATTTAATCTTGGTATTCTTGATTTGAATTTTCACGGGAACTCAAGATTATTTTTTGATCCATGTTCCGTCAGCGTTAGCATAAAGATTTCCTACTTTGTCGCCAACAGTAACGTCTAATTTATATTCTGACTTTTCATTTTTGTAAGCTTTAGTAATTACTGCGTCAGGATAAGCTTTTTTTAAAGCCTCAGTAATTGGAGCTGGTAATTCTTCTAATTTAATTTCAACGTAATCATCTGCTACAGAAACAACTTTTACAATAGGATTTGTTATTGGCGAAGTTGAAGCAAATGATGTTAAACCTCCTAAAACAATTGCGGCTGATAAGAATAAATTTTTCATAATGAGTATATATTAATAGTTAATAGTTTGTTTTACACTTTAGATAAAGAAACTATTGTGCCGAAAAACAAATATTAACCTACAAACCCATTAATCCCTTATTTTTAAAGGGATTACTTAAAATGTGCCAAAAATCAAAAAGAGTAAAAAAGTGTATACTTTGTAGAATAAGTGTGTAAAAAGTATACAATTATTGTGTATACTAGCTGTTTTAGATAAATGATATTCATTTAAACTGGACTGAAGTCCAACTTTATATAATATGTTCCTTCACAACTTTGAAGAGCCGGCTCGAACTATATATTGTAGGGCCGGATATTAATCCGGTTTAATATAAAACAAAAACCCGACAGGTTTTAAAAACATGTCGGGTTTAAAATTTGGATATAAGAAAAGCTGTCGAAAAATCGACAGCTTTAGTATTTATTATTCCTCAATAGGTTTCATTTTGAAAGTATCCATAAATGCAGTTGTATAATCTCCTGCAATGTATTTTGGATCATCCATTAATTGTCTGTGGAAAGGGATTGTAGTTTTCACACCTTCAATTACAAATTCGTCAAGAGCTCTACGCATTTTGCTGATAGCTTCTTCACGAGATTGTGCAGTTGTAATTAACTTAGCAATCATAGAATCGTAATTTGGCGGAATGCTGTATCCTGAGTAAACGTGAGTATCTAAACGAACTCCGTGTCCTCCTGGCATATGAAGCGTAGTAATTCTTCCTGGTGAAGGACGAAAATCGTTATAAGGATCCTCGGCATTAATACGAACTTCAATCGCATGTAATTCTGGTAAATAGTTTTTTCCAGAAATTGGAATTCCGGCAGCAACCATAATTTGCTCACGAATTAAATCGTAATCAATTACCTGTTCCGTAATTGGGTGCTCAACCTGAATACGTGTATTCATTTCCATGAAATAGAAATTTCTGTGTTTATCCACAAGAAATTCTACAGTTCCTGCTCCTTCGTATTTAATGAATTCAGCAGCTTTTACAGCAGCTTCTCCCATTCTTGTACGTAATTCGTCAGTCATGAAAGGTGAAGGTGTTTCTTCAGTAAGTTTTTGGTGACGACGTTGTACAGAACAATCTCTTTCAGAAAGGTGACACGCCTTTCCGTAAGAATCTCCAACAACCTGAATTTCGATATGACGTGGCTCTTCGATAAGTTTTTCCATGTACATTCCGTCATTTCCAAAAGCGGCAGCAGCTTCCTGACGCGCGCTTTCCCAAGCTTTCAAAAGATCTTCTTCTTTCCAGATGGCACGCATTCCTTTTCCACCACCACCAGCAGTAGCTTTCATCATTACTGGGTAGCCAATTTCCTTAGCTACTTTTTTTGCATGTTCGTATGATTCTAATAAACCGTCTGAACCTGGTACACAAGGAACTCCTGCAGCTTTCATTGTTTCTTTTGCAGTAGCTTTATCTCCCATTCGGTCGATCATTTCCGGAGCTGCACCGATAAATTTAATTCCGTGCTCCTGGCAGATTTTTGAGAATTTAGCATTCTCAGAAAGAAATCCATAACCTGGATGAATTGCATCTGCATTTGTAATTTCTGCAGCTGCAATAATATTTGACATTTTCAAATACGATAAGTTACTTGGAGGAGGGCCAATACAAACCGCTTCGTCAGCAAATTTAACGTGTAAACTTTCTGCGTCGGCTGTAGAGTAAACTGCAACAGTTTTAATTCCCATTTCCTTACATGTACGAATTACACGTAGTGCAATTTCTCCTCTATTCGCAATTAATATTTTTTTAAACATCTTATTTTAATTAGATAATTAGACAATTTGATAATTAGATAATTTTAGATGATTAAAAAATTTTCTTTCGAACCATTCTAAAATCTAAAATCTAAAATCTAAATTTATTTATGATGGATCTACTAAGAATAAAGGCTGATCAAATTCAACTGGAGACATATCGTCAACAAGAATTTTTACAATTTTACCTGAAACTTCTGATTCGATTTCGTTGAATAATTTCATTGCTTCAATTACGCAAAGAACATCTCCTTTAGATACTGTGCTTCCTACTTCTGTAAAAACTGGTTTGTCTGGAGATGGTTTTCTATAGAATGTTCCAATGATTGGAGATTTTATAGTAACATATTTAGAATTGTCAGCAGCAGGAGCTTGAGTTTCAGCAGGTACATTTACAACTACAGGAGCTGTAACTTGTGGTGTAGCCTGTGGCAATGCAGCCTGAGCAGGTAACTGCTGTACGTAAGTAGCTTCTGTTACATTTGTTTCTAAAGTGGTTCTGATAGTGATTTTTACATCATCCATTTCTAACTTCACTTCTGCAACTCCCGAATTTGCTACAAATTTGATTAGGTTTTGAATTTCTTTTAAATCCATAATGATTCGTTTTTAGTTTTAATTTATTTCTTATCGTAAGCCCATTTTAAATAGATAGATCCCCAAGTGAATCCACCACCAAATGCAGCAAAAATAACATTATCTCCCTTTTTAAGCTTATCTTCAAAATCTGCCAATACTAATGGTAAAGTTCCAGAAGTAGTATTACCATATCTTTCGATGTTTACCAATACTTTAGAATCGTCTAATTCTAATCTTCCAGCTGTAGCATCAATAATACGTCTATTAGCCTGATGTGGTACTAACCAGTCTACATCCTGATTTGTCAAATTGTTTCTGTGTAAAATCAATTCGCTGGCATCTGCCATATTTGTAACAGCATATTTGAAAACGGTTTTACCATCCTGCATAATATTATGCTGTCTGTTTTTTACTGTTTCTTCGCTTGGCGGGATCAAAGATCCTCCTGCCGGGATTTTAAGAAAGTCGCGACCTACGCCATCACTTCTTAAATATTCATCCTGCAGACCTAAACCTTCATAGTTTGGCTCAAACAATACAGCTCCAGCTCCATCACCAAAAATAATGCAAGTTGCTCTGTCTGTATAATCTACAATTGATGACATTTTATCGGCACCTATTAAAAGAACTTTTTTGTATCTTCCAGATTGTACATAAGCCGCAGCAGTAGACATTCCGTATAAGAAACTCGAACAAGCTGCCTGCAAATCGTATGCGAATGCGTTTGTGGCTCCAATTTCTGTTGCAACATAAACTCCTGTAGAAGCTACCATCATATCCGGTGTTGCAGTTGCCATTATAATCATATCGATCTCAAGCGGATCAATATTTGCTTTTGCAATTAAATCTTGTGCTGCTTTTATTGCAAGGTATGATGTTCCTTTATCAGCATCTTTAAGAATTCTTCTTTCTTTAATTCCTGTACGAGTGGTAATCCATTCGTCATTGGTATCTACCATTGTTTCCAACACTTTGTTTGAAAGAACGAAGTCTGGAACGTATCCTCCAACAGCGGTAATTGCGGCTGTGATTGTATTCATTATATTCTATTATTTCCTTTCAAATACTATTATTTGAAAAATTTTTAAAAGACTCGAAAATTACAAAAAAAATTGAAACGAATTTGCCTGTATTTTCTTAAAAAACGAAAATTATAACCAACAAAAAAAACTCTCACTATGTGAGAGTTCTAGTATAATTTACAAAAACGTATTAAGCAACCGCTTCAGATTTATCGATAACAACTTGCCCTCTGTAGTACATTTTACCTTCGTGCCAGTAAGCTCTGTGGTATAAATGTGCTTCACCAGTAATAGGACATGTAGCGATTTGAGCTACAGTAGCTTTATAATGTGTTCTTCTCTTATCTCTTCTTGTTTTCGAGGTTTTTCTCTTAGGATGTGCCATTTTACTATATTATTTATCCGTTAATAGTTTCTTTAATTTTTCCCAACGCGGGTCAATATCTTCTTCTTTTTTACTCTCTTCCTTTTGTTCTTTTACACTTAATTCATTCAGTTTTGTCAAAGCTTCAGTTTGTAATGTTCCGTCTTTAACGCCGGGATGAATTCTTTTTTGAGGCACCGAAAGTGCAATCATTTCATAAACATATTGTGCTACATCTATTTCATGCTCTCCATGCGGCAAAATCAACAATTCTTCATTATCATCATTGAATTCTTCTCCAAAACGAACAATTAATTTCATTTTCCCTTTTATAGGTAAATCAAAATCTTCGCCGGTTAAATCACAAGGCACATTTACGGTTCCTTTGTGTTTGAATTCCAACTCTAACATATTGCTTTTCTTGTCGAAAACCAAATCTACTTTAATATCTGAACTTTGAAACTCATCGTAATCAAAGTTCTTAAAGAACGTGTTATCTATTTGATATTCAAAATGGTGTTTTCCCAGCTTTAACCCTACGAAAGGAATTAAAAATTCTTTTGTTTTGCTCATTTCAACATCAATTTGTGCAATCCAAATACAAAACTACATATCCGAATTGGGGTGCAAAGATATAAAATTATTACAAATCCAATAATCTTATTGACCTTTTTTTGTTTATAATTGTTTTTCTTTTATTTTAAGAGGCTTTTCGCTAATCTCCTCATACTGATTACGCGAACGAAAAATATCTAGTGCAAGGTAAACAGCTTCTTTAAACGAATTAAAATCTGCCATGTCTTTTCCGGCTATATCATAACCTGTACCATGATCTGGCGAAGTTCTTACCTTATTTAAACCTGCGGTATAATTTACGCCTTTACCAAAAGATAAGGTCTTAAACGGAATTAATCCCTGATCGTGATACGTTGCTACAACAGCATCATATTTTTCATACTGGCCGCTTCCAAAAAATCCATCGGCAGAAAATGGTCCGAAAACCAAAGTTCCGTTGTCGAATATTTTTTTCAAAACCGGTTTTAAAATCAAATCATCTTCTTTCCCTATCACGCCGCCGTCTCCACAATGCGGATTTAATCCTAAAACTGCAATCTTCGGTTTCACAATACTAAAATCCTGAATCAAAGATTTTTTTATGGTTTCGATTTTTCTTGTAATCAATTCTTCTGTCAAATGAGACGAAACTTCATTTAACGGAACATGATCAGTAAGCAAACCTACTCTTAAATTATCCTGAACCATCATCATTAGAGCATTTCCTTCTAATTCCTGATCTAAATAATCGGTATGTCCCGGAAATTTAAATTCTTCAGACTGAATATTATATTTATTAATTGGCGCCGTAACCAAAACATCAATCGATCCCTCTTTTAAAGCTTTTGTTGCTGCCACAAATGATTTTATAGCATATTCGCCAATTTTTTCATCATTTTTTCCAAGATTAATATCAACTCCTTCTCTCCAAAGGTTGTACACATTTAATTTTCCCGGAATAATCTGATCCAATTTATCTACACCATGAAATTGTACTGTAGAAGTAAAACTTTTTTTAACAAAAGAAAGTATTTTAGCATTTGCAAAAATAACCGGTGTACACAATTCCAACATTCTTGAATCTTCGAATGTTTTTAGTATAACTTCGCTTCCAATACCGTTTAAATCTCCAACTGAAATTCCAACAATTATATTTTCTGCTTTTTTATTCATGAGCTCAGCTTATTTATTACTAATTTTGATGTGCAAATTTAGTAAAATAAAACCACAATGTTTACAGGAATTATTGAAACCCTTGGAAGGGTCCACGAAATACAAAAAGATAAAAACAACTTACACGTTACAGTTGAATCATCTATTACAAATGAATTAAAAATTGACCAAAGCGTTTCTCATAACGGCATATGCCTTACGGTTGTTGCTATAAAAGATTCTTTTTATACGGTTACTGCTATCGAAGAAACGATTTTAAAAACCAATATTGGCGACTGGAAAGTTAATGACATCGTAAATCTTGAAAGAGGAATGAAACTGGGCGACCGCCTGGACGGACATATTGTACAGGGACATGTTGATCAAACAGGGATATGCACAAAAATTGAAGAAGCAAACGGAAGCTGGAATTATACTTTTGAATACGACAAAAACCTCAATAATATTACTATAGAAAAAGGATCGATTACGGTTAACGGGGTAAGTCTTACAGTTGTAAATTCTAAAACAAACGAATTTAGTGTTTCGATAATACCTTATACTTTTGAAAACACTAATTTTAAAGATTTTAAAGTTGGCACTAAAATTAATTTAGAATTTGATGTTGTAGGAAAATATATTTCGAGACTTTATTCAATTAATAAATAACTATCGAATTACTGCATAAAAAAAGCTTCAATTTATATTGAAGCTTTTTTTATTTTATTTCGGTAAATAATTGTCATTCCTAAAATTAATCCCGCACCAATTAAATATGGTAACTGATTATTTATTGGTACTCCCGGAGGAGGTGGTACGTCATCATCTGCAGTTGCAGATGCGTTTTTTGCTGTTGGCGGCGGAGGCGTGTTGGCCATAACACCTGACACATTCGATACAAGTAAAAAAAGTGCTAATAAAATCCTTATTATTTTCATAGGTTAAACGTGCTGAAATTCAATAAATAATACTAGGGGCAAATATTTTTATAGAGATACATCACAAAAATGTTATCTACACGAAAATTCTTTGGCAAAAGTATACCATTTTTACAAAAAAACAACTTTATAATCAATTAAGTGATGCAAAAATAATATACGAAACACAAAGAGATTCAGATCTAAAAATAACAAATTTTAGGTAAAAAACACAAAATTATCTACTTATCTTCTGCATCTCAGTAGTTTCTAAAACACACATTAAACCCTGTATTCCAGATATTTATTACTAAAAAAAGATTTTTTTTTGTTTTAATTAAGCTTTCACTGTTTAACATCTTTACCAAAGAAAAGCGACAGTAAAATATTTTTTTTAAAAAAACTGACTAAAATTCAATAAGTCAGAAAGAACTGTAATTAAAAAAAGAGAAGTTTGAGATATTCTTTCTTTTTCAAATATGAAATACAATCAAATTACCTAATTAATATATTTGCATCAAATAATTTTACATCCAAAATTTATCAAAACCTTTCTATAGTTAAAAAACGCATTACTAAATGGAAAATAAATATACAGTTGGAAGTTTGTACGCAGGCGTAGGCGGTATATGTTTGGGTTTTGAAAAAGCTGGTTTTAAATTAAAATGGGCCAACGAACTTGATAAAAAAGCCTGTGTAACTTACAGAAACAATTTCAAACACAACCTTATTGAAGGCAATGTTATGGAACTGGATGTAACTTCTCTCGAAAAAATCGATATTTTAACCGCAGGATTTCCATGCCAGCCATTTTCTCTTGCCGGATACAGAAAAGGTTTTGACGACAGCCGAGGAAATCATTTTTTTAAGATTCTTGATTTCATTGACGAAATGAGACCTAAAGTTGTATTTCTTGAAAATGTCAAAAACTTAAAAAGCCATGACAAAGGCAATACGCTGAAAGTCATAAAAAGCGAAATAAAAAAACGAAATTATACTTTTGACAGTTCTATTTTAAATACCAAAGATTTTGGAAATACTCCACATAATCGTGAAAGACTTTTTATGATTGCTTTTGATAAAAACTTTATAAACAATCAAAAATTCAAATTTCAGTTTCCAGAAAAACAACAACTAACCACCTCTCTTAAAGATTTAATTATCACAGAAAAAGTTTCTGATAAATTTTATTATGGAGAAGACAAGTATATGTACGACAAATTGAAAGAAGCTGTTATAGACAAAAACAGAATCTATCAATTTAGAAGACAATATGTTAGAGAAAACAAAGCAGGCTTATGCCCTACTCTTACGGCCAATATGGGAACAGGCGGACACAATGTTCCTATCATTACAACCGATTTTGGATTTAGAAAACTAACTCCGAGAGAATGTTTTAGACTTCAGGGATTTCCAGATGATTATTTATTGCCGAAAATTTCAAATTCAAGCTTATATAAACAAGCAGGAAATTCGGTAAGCATGCCCGTAATTCAAAAATTGGCCGAAGAAATTTTTAAGGTAATTGAGAAAGTCGAAGCAAAAGAAAAGAAGAAAGTAAAAATGGAAATTTAGTTCTTTTTTTCTTCTATTTTTATTTTTGAAAGCTGAATTTCTTGCTGAATTTTTTCAATGCAAGAATTCAATTCTTTCTGCACTTCTTTACTCCAAAACCGAATAACTTTCCATTTTTTTGAAATCAGATATTCGTTGACTTCAATATCACGTTTCATGTTGCGTTCGATTTTCGAAATCCAGTATTCCCGATTGGATTTGATTCTCAATTGCTGAGTTTCCCAGTCTTTTCCGTGAAAAAATTCACTGTCGATAAAAATGGCGATTTTATATTTTGCAAAAGTCAAATCTGGTTTTCCAAATACCTTTTTATTGTTTTTCCGATAGCGATAACCTAAATCCCACAAAGCTTTTGCTAAGCGAACTTCTTGCGTAGTTGCCGTGCTTTTTATAGCCTGCATGTTTTTTCTCCGTTGTTCGGGAGTTAAATTATCCATTTTATGAAGATTAAATTTGTCTTTAAAAGATAAAGTTAATCTTAATTTCTTTTTAAAAATGAACAAAAACCATAAAACAAAAAAAGCCTCTACATTTCTGCAAAGGCTTTTATTTATGTGGTCCCACCTGGGCTCGAACCAGGGACCACCTGATTATGAGTCAGGTGCTCTAACCAACTGAGCTATAGGACCGGTTTAGAGGATGCAATATTACTACTATTTTTCGTTCACTCCAAATATTTTAAGACATGATTTGTATTTAATTTTATTTCAATGTCCCGTATTTCAAAACAGAATTGATTTTCAACACCTTATTTCGACATAAGAATCAATATTTTTTTATCTTATTTCCTGACAAAGCTCTACCAAAACACCATTTGTGTTCTTTGGATGCAGAAAAACCACCAATTTATTGTCGGCACCTTTCTTTGGAGCTTCGTTTATCAGCACAAAACCTTCATTTTTTAAACGTGAAATTTCGGCATGAATATCTTCAACATCAAAAGCGATGTGATGAATTCCTTCTCCTTTTTTCTCTAAAAATTTCGCAATCGGACTTTCAGGGTTTGTCGCCGCCAAAAGTTCAATCTTGTTATTTCCTGTCTGAAAAAAAGAAGTTAGAACACCTTCGCTTTCTACAGCTTCCATTTTATAAGATGGAATGCCAAGCATTTTTTCGAACAAAATATTGGCATCATCCATGTTTTTTATTGCAATCCCGATATGTTCTATTTTATTTACCATCTTATTTTATTTATTGATTAACATATGTATTAAAATAACCACATTCTGCAATTACATCCTGATAATATTTCGTATCTGAATATTCTTTTTGAAGTGTTTTAAAACCATTCCAGGCTATAAAATTAATTTTATCATCTTCAATACTCCACCAGTTCCTAACGTTATTATATTTATTATTGTAATATTCGTTTCGCTCACATTTCGAAATCAAATAAATACATTTTGCTTTTTGTTCTTTTGTTGTCGCGGCCTGCAGTGCTTTTTGGTAATACATTTTAGAAACGCTGCAATCCGTAATCATCTTTTTCATAGAATCTCTAAAAGAATACGGACTCGACCCATAACCTACGATGCTGATTTCGTAAAAAGTTCTTCCGTTTCCAAAATGCGAGATATTATAAAAGGCATTGCCAAGCAATAAACTATTCGTGTAAACATCTTCTTTTTTCTCAAGTTTATCCTGCATATCTTTTATCGTCGTTAGAAAATCCATAAAAGTATATTTCTTTTTTTGATAAGCCGCATGATCGCAGTCGTGACAGTCTTTTATACTTCCATTAAACGGATTTCCTAAAAACTTATAATACTGAACAGAATCGGTCTGCTTCATAAATTCAATAGCTTCCGGAATTTTATTTTTAAAAGCTGCCTGAACCGCCTGAAAATTATTGATATCTTTTAGTTTTAAACTGTAAATTCCGGCACCAATATTCTCAAGCTCGGTTTTATTTGGCTTAGCCAAAAATGATTTCATTTCCAGCAATACCTTTTCATTATCGTAAAACGAATTTCCGTCGTTCCAATAACTATATCGTGATTCACCAAAAATCTCGCTCATAACCGGATTTCCTTTTTCTCTGTAAAGAGTCGACAAATAACTCCTGCTCCATGATGAAGCGTTTTGGTAGCGAAACTCCTGTCCTTTATAAGTTTTTGGAAGTTCATTGTAGAGCCAGTTTAAATCGGCCAGGATTGTTTTTTCGTTTTTATCTGTAAGTTTGTCAATTTTACTCAAATTATTTACAAAGCGAAGCAATCGAAGCTGCATTCCTGCCAGTTCAGTTTTTGGAAGCGTTTTTACAGCTTTGTCAAAACTTTTATCAGCATTTGTATAATCACCTTTTAACGTCTGCAGATAACCCAGAGACAAATCCCATAAATAAGGTCGTTCTGTATTTCCTGCAGCCGAAATTTTTGCCACCAAATCAAAAGCTGTTTTATCAATTTTAGGCTGATTTTCTGTTTTATTTTCGGCAACGGTTTGCTTTTTCATTGGCTGGTTTTCTCCCGCATTCTGTTGAAATGAGTTATTAATAGCCTGTTCTTGTTTGTTTACCAATCTTGTCGCCAGATAATTCAAATGTTCGCTTTTTGGATCTAACTCGTAAATTTTTTCTATCGCTTGTTTTTCATCTTTATAAAAACCATGAACCGCCCAAAGCGCTGCTTTTTCCTTATTATTTTTAGCCATTGAAAGAGCTTTAGTCCAGTCGGCTTCATTTTTGGGCCTGAAACTATACGCCGTTACAACCCGTAATTCTGGACAATTATCAAAAACCTGTGCATACAAATAATTCGAAACGGCATATTTTTTCTGTTTATAATTGATTCCGGCAACGTATGAAAGCGCGCGGTAATACAATACATTTTTAGGAACAGAACTTTCTGTTTTATTAAAAAACTCAATTGCTTTTTGTTTTTCATTACTATAAAAACGAGCTTTCATGGTTAAAAACCAGTATCTGTTTTTCAAAAATGGATCTGATAAAGTATTATAAACGTTTTCTATCGACTGAATCATTTTGGCATCATTGAAAGTTTTTGCCACAACCGGATCGTAACTCCAATAATCTTCGCCTATTGAAACTGTTTCTATTTTTTGTGCCAAATACAAAAATTCCACAAAACTTTTCACTTTTGCATCTTTCAACGGAATCTTTTTGCCCCATTTTAAAGAAGTCGAATTTTCTTTTTTGTTTTTATAATACACATGAAGATCTGTAATTTCTTCTTTATTTCTGATCTTGTTTTTTTCATCAGAATAATATCTTGGTCTTTCATCTCCAATTAAAAAATAATTAACCGTTGTAGTATCTATTTTTCCTTTTAGATACGTTCCCCAATCTGATTTTAAATTTCCGTTGAAACGGGAATTATGCTGTGTATCAAATCCAATTCCATAAAAAACATCGCCAGACAAAAACAACGGAGAATAGGATTTATCAGCAAACGTTTCGGGTGTAAAATTTGAATTATATCCAAAAAAATCCCAGTCGTCTCCACCTGCACATGCATAAATTATTCCGTAAACCGAAAGTATAGTAACACTAGAAACAAGAAATAACTTGCTTAAAAATATTCTTTTCATAGTTGTTTAAATTGAATTCGTCTAAATCGTAAAATATAATTTCTTTTGGGGCTTTCGTCGAATTTTCGCTTAAATCCTGAGCCATTTCTTTTAAATTTTCAGCCGAAACTGTTTCCGTTTTCAGCAGATCATTTTCTTCATAATAAACACCATTTTTGTAATTTGATTGTTTTACTTTAAAATAAATAGTGGTTATTTGTTCGAAGTTTTTATCTTTTTTGAGTTCCGCAAAATTCAGTTTCGAACGAAGTCCTAAAACTTTATTATTCCTAATATGAATTGCCCACGAATAAATTGGCAGCGCATAATCAAGATGCAGCGGATATTTTTTTAAACTTTCAAGATATTTGGCTGCTATTTTCTTGTCATAAATTGAGTTTGCACTATCTGGTGCAATAGTCCCCATGTTATAAAACATCAAAACGCCATGGTCTACATTAGGAATTTTAGTTCTTTTGAAATATTTTACCTGATGAAGCCGTATCGTTGCCGAAAGTTTTTTCTGCGAAAGTTTTTTAACCTGCTCAATAAAATGAAGATAATTGTCTTTACTATTTAATGTCCAGTCGCAGTCGATTTGAATTTCAGAAACATGAATTTTATTCTTCTTGTTGATTTCGTCAATTAAATGAATCGTTTTTCTGGCCAGATCTTCGATATCGGCATTTTGCTGCAGCATTACTTTATTCTGAATAAAAACCACAGGAACAATTTGAAATTGCTGCATGTTTTCTTCAAAATGAATGGGGCTTATAGGAATTGGAAATTGTGTTTCAGGATGAAGTCCGATATCAAAATAACGAACGTAAAGTTTACGAACATCATTATCTTTTAAAACTTCTTTTTCTGTTTGAGAAAACCTCAAATTGGTTTTCCAATAATAAAAAGCAATTACAGGTTTGTCATTTTTACTGCAGGCAGAAAAGAGAACAACTATTAAAACCAAAAAAAAACTTTTAATCAAAACCCGGAAAATTACATTTGAACCCAAAAGTAAGAAATTATTACGTATTGATTATTTGAATCAGGAAAAAAGAAGAAAGTGCAAAAGCTGTAAATCCTAATAAATGGCCAAAAAATTTCAATTAAAGCAAATATAATTGTTATTTTGTGCAATCAAATTTAAAAACCGCTATGTTTAAAAGCAAACTCAAATACGTTTCATTTTTACTTGTATTATTAATGATGAGCTGCGCCAAAAGAGGCAGCATAACTGGCGGATTAAAAGACACATTGGCACCGGTTTTGGTATCGAGCACTCCTAAAAATTTCAATACCGATTTTAAAGGAGATGAATTTATTCTTGTATTTGATGAATACATTAAACTGAAAAACCTCAACAAACAGCTTATTATTTCGCCTCCAATGAAAAATGAGCCGTTGATTACACCAACTGGAGTTAGTAAATTCATAAAAGTTCAAATCAAAGATACTTTACAGCCAAACACAACATACAGTTTTAATTTCGGACAAAGCATTGCCGATAACAACGAAGGAAATGCGATAAACCAATTTAAATATGTTTTTTCTACAGGTCCTCACATTGATTCATTGACTCTGGGCGGATCGATAAAAGATGCACATGCAAAATATGTCGACAATTTTGTATCAGTAATGCTGTATGAAGCAAATGACAAATACAAAGATTCTGTTATTTACAAAGAATTTCCGCGTTATGTCACCAACACTTTAGACAGTTTGAGAACTTTTAAATTTGAGAATTTAAAAGCCGGAAAATATCTTTTAGTTGCTTTAAAAGATAAAGGAAGCAACAACAAATTTAATCCAAAAGATGATAAAATTGGTTTTATAAAACATTTTATTACCATACCAAATGACACCCTTTTTGAGTTGAATTTATTTAAGGAAACGCTTCCGCTAAAAGTAATTAAACCAGTTCAGGCATCTGGAAACAGACTGCTTCTTCCTTATGAAGGAAAACAGAATTTTAAAGTTAACACGCCAAAAATTGTATTAAAAAATAACGGGCAGACACTTGAATCGATTGTAACACAGTTTCCGAAAAAAGACTCGCTGCAAGTTTGGTACAAGCCTTTAAAAGTAGATTCTTTGCAACTAGAAGTTAGCAGAGATACTTACAGCAAAAAATTTAACATTAAAATTAAAGACCAGAAAAAAGACACTTTAAGCATAAAACCTGTACAAAACGGAATTATTAATTTTAGAGAAAGATTTACTTTAGAAACCGAAACACCGCTGGTTAAATTTGATAAAACAAAAATTAGATTAGTCAATAAAGATTCTGCAGCTGTTGATTTTACTACAGAATATGACGAATTTAATCAAAAACTATATCTTGATTTTAAGAAAGAACCTTTGGAAAAATACAACTTTACGTTTTTCCCGGGCGCTCTGACTGATTTCTATGACAAAACAAACGATACTTTATCGTATAAACTGACTACAAAAGAAGTTGCAGATTACGGAAATTTAGTTTTGAATTTAAAAAATGTAAAACGTTTCCCAATCATCGTTGAAATAACAAACAAAAAAGGCGACGAAGTATTGGCCAGCGAATATTCTGAAGGAAATACTAAAATAGAATTCAACTTATTGGTTCCAACTCAGTTTACGGTTCGGGTTATTTATGATGATAATAAAAACAAAATGTACGATACCGGAAGTTTCTTAGACAAAAGATATTCTGAAGAAGTTTTCTATTACCAGCAGGAAGTTGACGTTAGGGCCAATTGGGATGTCGATCAGTCTATAGATTTAAGCATTCCGTTTAGTCCCGAAATAGAGAAAAAAGAAGATGCAAAAAAGAAAAAGAAAGAAGAAAAACAGCGAAAAGCTTTCTAGATTTTAATCTCAAAAATATCTTTATCGCTCAGGAAATCCAGTTTTTTTCTCGTTTCGAGCATTTCATTTTTATCTAAATCAACCACAAAAACACCTTCTGTTTCTTGTGGTTCAAGAATGTAGTTTCCTAAAAAATCAACAACTTGCGAATGTCCAATATGCTCATAATTATTGGCATCAGGTCCGGTTCTGTTTACGCCCACAACATAACTTAAATTTTCTATGGCGCGCGCTTTCAGCAAAGCGTCCCAGGCGTTGGTGCGTACTTTTGGCCAATTGGCAACGTACAGAAGTAAATCGTAATTTTCTACATTTCGAACAAAAACCGGAAAACGCAGATCATAACAAACCTGCAGACAGATTTTCCAATTCAGATAATCAACAATTACTTTTTCTGTTCCGGCTGTATAAAATTTATCTTCGCCGGCTAGCGTAAATAAATGACGCTTATCGTAATATTGAACTTCTCCAGAAGGAAAAACAAAAAACATTCTGTTATAAAAATTCCCGTTTTCGGTAATTACTACACTTCCTGTTACCGCACTATCTTTCTCTTTTGCGAGTGCTTTCATCCATATAAGTGTTTCACCTTCCATCGTTTCTGCAACTGCAGATGGATTCATAGTAAAACCCGTCGAAAACATTTCGGGCAAAACGATCAAATTGACATTAGAATCGAGCTGATTTATTTTCGATTCAAAATTTTTTCTGTTTGCCGAAGCATTTTCCCAAATAAGATTTGATTGAATAAGTGCGATTTTCATTTTTCAAAAATACGAATTTTCAGCCAAAATTCATTTTTCCATAAAATAGCAGATTCTGCAAATTTTTCTCAATAACACCTTTAATAATCAAGCTTTTTTACGATTATAAAAATACTTTGTAAATTTTTTTTGCAAAAAAAATGCAGTTATTGCAAAAAAAATGCAAAAGTGAAAAATAAATATCTATATTTGATTCGCCAATAAAAAACCAAAAAAAACATGAAAACCAAACTATTATGAAAACAAAGCTTATTTCATTAGTGTTTATTGGAGGAATCATCTTCTCTGCAAACGCCAAAGAGATTGCAATAAAAAAGCATCTTTTTGAACAACAAAGCAATCAGGTTGAAATTACAGGCCAAATATTGGGTCAGGATGACGGAATGCCAATTGCCGGAGCTACTATTTATGCTGAAAGCAATAATAAAATCGCAACAATATCTGACGAGAACGGAAGATTTAAATTAAATGTTCCGGAGCATGAAGTTCATATTATTGTAAGCTACATGGGTTACGAAACTTTATCTTTTGCCTTAATTAATACTTCAAATTTAACCATCAGATTAAAACCTGCTGAAAATGTTTTAGAGCAAGTTTTAGTTACAGCACTTGGAGTTAAAAAAAGCACTAAAGCGGTAGCTTATGCAGTTACAGAACTTAAAGGAACTGAATTTACAAAAGCAAAAGAAACCAATATTTCGAATGCTCTTGTTGGAAAAATTGCCGGTGTAAACGTGAGCAGTACTGCAACGGGAGCAAATGGTTCGACACGAGTTGTCATTCGTGGAAATGGTTCACTAAACGGAAATAACCAGCCAATGTATGTAGTGAACGATTTACCAATTGATAATACACAGCTTAATTTACCGGGAATTGGAAACGGTGCCGGATCAACAAGAATAAATGTTGACCGTGGTGACGGAACATCTGTAATTAATGCTGATGATATTAAAACCATAACCGTTTTAAAGGGCGGAACGGCGGCGGCACTTTATGGTGCAAATGCTGCAAATGGTGTTATTTTAATTCAAACGAAAAGAGGTTCCGCTCAAAAAGGAATTGGAGTTGAATATAATTCATCTTTTACTTTTGAAACACCTTCGATTATCCCGGACTGGCAGTATGAATACGGTTCTGGTTCAAACGGAAAAAAACCAACTACTCAGGCAGAAGCTATTGCTGCAGGACGCTGGTCTTGGGGTGCCAAAATGGACGGAAGCAATGTAATTCAGTTTGACGGAGTTGCCAGACCTTATGTTCCTCAAAAAAATAATATTAAAAATTTCTACGAAACCGGAACGACTTTTATCAACTCTCTGGCTTTGTCAGGAGGAAATGAAAAAGCTACAGGACGACTTTCGTTCTCAAACATGGATAATGAGAGTGTTGTTCCTAATTCTGATTTTAATAGAAAAAGTGTCAATATTGCGAGTAATGTCAACTTGACAAATTGGTTAAAATTTGATGTTGTGGCGCAGTATAATTTAGAAAAATCACATAATAGAGTTACTGTTTCTGATGCTGAAGCCAACCCAAACTGGGGAACTTACATGATCGCCAATACCGTAGATATTCGAAATCTTGCCCCAGGTTATGATGAAAACGGAGTTGAAGAAGCATGGAACCCAGTTGCGGTGGCTACAAACCCTTATTTTGTAGTTAATAAAATTAAAAACAGCGATACTAAAAATCGTTTTATCGGGATGTTGAATGTGAAAGTTAATTTCACTCCTGAATTATTCCTTCAAGGCAGAATTGGACAAGATTATACGGATTATGATTTCTTCGGATATATTCCAAAAACAACTTTAAACAATCCGGTTGGATATGCGCAGGGTTCAAAAATGAAATTATCAAACATAAATTCTGAGGCAATTTTAAATTATACTAAGAAAAACATCTACAATGATTTCTCTTTAAATGCTTTGGTTGGCGTTAACTCCCGTACCACTTTACGAGATGAAACCAGAGTTGAAGGTTCAAATTTTGTACTGGATAATTTTTATGCTTTAAGCAATTTATCTACTTTGACTTATAGTTATCCTTACGGAAAAACCAAAACAAATTCTGTTTACGGCGCTGCTGATTTTGATTATAAAAATATTGTGTTTTTAAATTTAACCGGACGTCAGGATTGGTTTTCTACCCTTTCAAAAGACAACAATACGGTTTTTTATCCGTCAATCGGAACAAGTATAATTCTTTCAGATATTATAAAAATGCCGGAATTTGTTTCGTTTGCTAAACTTAGAAGTTCTTGGGCACAAGTGGGAGGCGCAACGCCAGATCCTTACGCTTTGAACCAATCGTATTCTATGATTCAGGGCGGACACAATGGTCAGCAGGTTCAGGGACCAACAAGTTCAAGAGTTCCAAATGCAACTCTAAGTCCGTTGACTTCTACAACAATCGAGGTTGGAACAGATTTAGGATTTTTTAATAATCGCTTAAATCTTGATTTTGCATGGTACAACCGTGCCACTACAAATGATATTGTTGAAACTACAATTTCTACAGCATCTGGAGCAAATACTGCGTTATTAAATTTAGGAAAAATGAGAAATAAAGGAGTTGAGTTTTTACTTAGCGGTAAAATCATTAATTCTGATAAATTCACCTGGGACGCAAGTTTCAACGGATCTTATAACGAAAACAAAGTTGAAGCACTTACAGATCAGTTAAACTCAATTACAATGGCAACTTCTGTAAACGGATATGTAACCATAACAAGTGATGTTGGCCGTCCGTACAGTATTATAAAAGGTTACAGACCTCGTAAAGATGCTAACGGAAATACGGTTTACAATGTAAGCGGCGGATCTGCATCTATTGCGCAGGGACCACTTGAAGAATTAGGTCAGGGAGTTCATCCTTGGGCAGCGGGACTTACCAACGAATTCAAATACAAAAACATTTCATTCAGCTTTTTAATCGACGGTAAATTTGGCGGAAGCTTATATTCTGGAACAAATTTATACGGAACCCGAATGGGATTGACAAAATTAACGCTTGAAGGTCGTGAAACTGGTTTACCAATTAAAGGTGTTGACACAAACGGAAATCCGGTTGATATGGTTATCGCTCCTGAGAATCTTCGAACGTATTATGATGGTTTAAGAAATATTTCATCTGAATTTGTGTATGATGCAAGTTTCATCAAACTGAGACAAATTATTTTGGGTTACGATTTACCAATTGAAAAAATAAAAGGATTGTCAAAACTTCAGGGCGCTTCGATTTCGTTTGTTGCCAGAAACTTATTCATTCTTTACAAGAAAACACCAAACGTAGATCCGGAATCTGTATTTAGCGCCGGAAATGCTCAGGGTGTAGAACAATTTGGAGTTCCAAAAACAAGAAGTTTCGGTTTAAACTTAAATGTAAAGTTCTAAGCTCGCATTATTTCTAATTTTTTAAATTAAAAGACATGAAAAAGATAACCCTTTTATATATGACAAGCGCGCTTTTTTTAGGAAGCATGACAGCTTGTACCGATGGTTTTGAAGAAATCAATACGAACCCAAATGTGGTTGAAAAACCAACTGCAAATTATATTTTCAGCAAAGCACAGCTTGACGGACTAAACAATAATTATTTTTTCACTAATATCCTGGAATGCGGCGGATTGGTACAGCATTATGCAACATACAAAGAAGCTTCTGGCGTGGGAGATAAATATTTAAGCAATGAAGTTTATTTTTCTGCTTATTTCAATCAGGCTTATCCAACAGCTTTAAATGAAACTGAAATTGTAATAAATGAAGTAAAAAATAATCCGAACGAAAGCAATAAACTTCAAATTGCCCGAATCTGGAAAGCTTATTTGTACCATAAATTGACTGATTTGTATGGAGATATTCCGTATTCTGAAGCAGCAAAAGCAAACAGTACACAAATCTTTCTTCCAAAATACGATACTCAGGAATTTATTTATAAAGATTTATTGAAGGAACTGGATGAAGCAGCAACGGCATTAGATCCGGCAAAACCAAGCTTTGGGAAATCGGATTTTATTTATGACGGGGATGCTGTCAAATGGAAAAAGTTTGCTTATTCTTTGATGCTCCGTTTAGGATTAAGATTAACAAAAGTTGATGCTGCTTTGGCTCAAACCTGGGTTACAAAAGCAATTGCGGGAGGCGTAATCTTAAATTCGGCTGATAATGCGATCATGAAATATACAGATGGGCCAAATGATTTTAACCGAAATCCGGTTGGTTTTGATGCCAGAAGGCAAGATTTTACAGCAGGTTCTTATGGCACAAAAAATGTAGAAGGCGGAAAATTAGCCAAAACATTTATCGATTTATTACAATCAACTGCCGATCCGAGAATTAGTGTTTACGCAGGAGTTTGGCAGGGAACAACTCAAAATACAGCACTTGCGGTTCAAAAAGGTTTTCCTAACGGAACTAAAACTGCTCCAACACCAGCAGAACAAGCAACTTATTCTGAGCCAAACCAAAGTACCGTTTTTAAATACGATGCTCCACTTGTATTAATCAGCAATGCTGAAACTAATTTATATTTAGCCGAAGCCGCAGCAAGAGGCTGGTACGCTGCATCTGATAAAGATTTATATGAAAAAGGTGTTCAGGCTTCTTTCTTAAACATGGGAATTTACGGATCAGCTTACGCAATTACAGATGCTACAGCCTACTTAACACTTAACCCATATAATGCAGCAGGAACTTTTGCTCAAAAAATGAATCAGATTCATACCCAGATTTATATTGCTTTATTTGTAGACGAACAGGAAGTTTATGCCAACTGGAGAAGAACAGGATATCCGGTTTTAGTTCCGGTAAATTTTCCCGGAAATGTTACAAACGGCACAATACCAAGACGTTTAAAATATCCAACCAGCGAATATTCAGTTAATTCAGCTAACTTAGCAGAAGCAGTTAAACGCCAGGGCGAAGACGCTTTTACAACAAGAATATGGTGGGATAAATAATAGAATCGAGAACTGAAATGTGCCATAGGCACTTAATATCGGTAGAAAATTAGTTTCAAATTCGTTGGCGTGCCGTAGGTACGAAACAAAACACAAACTATTGCGTACCTACGGCACGCTGGATATTATGGTTATTATTTTTCTACCGATATTAAATGCCTAGCGGCACAAATTGAAGAGTTTTAATCCTTAGAGATAAATAAAAAATAATAACCGTTGACATAATTAATTTAAACACATAGAAACATAGTTTAAAAATGTGTAAAAGGCGTTTCACTTGCATTAATAAACATAGTAACTATGTGTTAAAAGCTGGCTTTTTTAAACTCCTGATTCAAGTAAAAAAACCTATGTTTCTATGTGTTTAAAAAAAAATTACTCAACGGAATTAATAATAAAAAATAAATGAGCTTTTTAATTCTTACGGCATGCATTGCGTTTTTAATCATTCAGATAGCCTGGCTTAAAATAAATCCGTTTATTGCCTTTATCTTAACAGCTTTATTAGCGGGTCTTTTTTTAGGACTGCCAATAAGCACTTTGTCACAAACCGTTCAAAAAGGTTTGGGCGAAATGTTAGGATCTATCACGCTGATTATTGTTTTCGGAACCTGTATTGGTAAACTTACCGTTTCGTCAGGAGCCGCCAATGTTATTGCCAAAACTGTTATGGGATGGACGGGCAAAAAATACGTACGTTTAGGATTAATGATTACCGGATTTATTGTTGGGATACCTCTATTTTATAGTGTTGGATTTGTTTTGTTAGTACCTCTGATCTTTTCAGTAGCCCATCAGTTCAAACTGTCAAAAGTATACCTGGGAATCCCAATGCTGGCGTCGCTTTCGGTAGCACACGGTTTTTTGCCCCCACATCCGTCTCCTATGGCTTTAAGTAGTATTTTAAATGCTGATATTGGATTGGTTTTAGTATACGGAATTATAATTGCCATTCCTACCATTTTTATTGCCGGTTTGTTATTTTCTAATTTGCTTAAAAACATCAAAACCGAATCAGATCATGAAATTTTAAATGTCGAAGAAGTTGTAAACGAAGGTAAACTTCCGAGTTTTTCACTTAGCATATTTTCGGCTTTATTTCCGGTTTTTGGTTTAACCATAACTTCATTATTGCCTTTAGTTTTTACTAATGAAACATTGGTTGAAATTTGCAAAACAGTAGGAGATCCAAGCATGATTATGCTTATTTCTTTATTATTCTGCACCTACACTTTAGGAATCAGAATGAACCGAAGTATAACTTCCATAATGGATGACTATGCTCTTGCCATAAAAGACGTTGCTCTGATTGTTTTAATTGTGGGCGGTGCCGGAAGTTTAAAAGAAGTAATGATCGTAAGCGGCGTAAACGAAAGTATTGTGGCGGCTTTAACCCAAATAAACATTCATCCGTATTTATTGGCCTGGATAATGGCAGCGATTATTCGTGTTTGTGTGGGTTCTGCAACCGCAGCCGGATTAATGACAGCCAGCGTTTTATTACCTTTATTACAAACTACCGGACTCGATGCCAATCTTTTAGTTCTTTCTGTTGGAGCAGGAAGCTTAATGTGCTCACATGTAAACGATCCAGGTTTTTGGATGTTCAAAGAATATTTTAATATCAGCCTGAAAGATACCTTCAAATCATGGACAGTCATGGAATCTTTAGTATCTGTTTTAGGAATTGTTTTCGTTTTTATTTTAAACTCTATAATACATTAATATCATGAATTTATTACCTCAAGAAAAATTTGAAACTCTTGGTTTGTCTTTACCTCCGGCGCCTCAGCCTCTTGGTATTTATAAACCTTATTTAGTTGATGGTAAATATTTATACCTTTCTGGTCACGGTCCTGTACGAGACGACAAATCCTTAATCATTGGCCGAATTGGCGATGACATGGATATCGAAGAAGGAAAACTAGCGGCGAGACAAGTCGGCTTAACGATGCTTTCTACAATTGTAACCAATTTTGGAAGCCTGGACAAAGTAAAAAGAGTTATTAAAGTTCTTGGAATGGTGAATTGCAATGGCGATTTCCTTAGACATCCTTATGTAATAAACGGCTGCAGCGAATTGTTTGCTGAAGTTTGGGGACAGGAAAACGGAATTGGAGTAAGAAGCGCCGTAGGAATGGGTTCTTTACCGGACAATATTCCTGTTGAAGTTGAAGCTGTTTTCGAATTATTCTAAAAAATAGGCCACAGACGATAAAGATTAAAGAGCAATCTGAATTGGTTAAGGAAAATAATTTAATCCAAAGTCTGTGGTTAAAAAAGTTATTTGCCACGAATTCACAAATTATTACAAAGCATTATGCTTAAATTATTTCGTGAATTCGTGGCTAAAAAAAAATTAAACATGAATACAATTACCTCACAAACAAGAATAGCAGCATTTGGAGAATTATTACTTCGGATGAATGTTGCTAATGGAAACCGATTCACACAGGCTAATGAAATAAAAATTCATGTGGGCGGTGCCGAAGCCAATGTTTGTGTTTTACTTTCACAGCTCGGAATTGAAACCGATTATATCAGTCGATTGCCTAAAAATGATTTGGCACAATTGGCTTTAAACGAACTTCAGAAATACAAAGTAAATACTTCAAAATGTGTTTATGGCGGAGAACGTTTGGGCTTATATTTTGTTGAATCAGGAAATCAAATCAGACAATCGCAGGTTATTTATGACCGAAGCAATTCTTCTTTTGCAACTATTCAAAAAGATCAAATTAACTGGGATGAAGCTTTAAAAGATGTTACACACTTTCACTGGTCAGGAATAAGTCCCGGAGTTTCAAACGAAGCTGGTTTAGCTTGTAAAGAAGCGATTCTAACCGCTCACAAAAAAGGCCTACCAATTTCTTCTGATTTTAATTATCGTTCCAAATTATGGCAGTACGGAAAACATCCGTCTGAAATTATGCCCGATTTATTACAATACAGCAATATTACTGTTGCTGATCTCGATGCGATTGAAATTTATTTCGGAATTAAAACCAATAAAAACGAATCTGATGAAAATCGCTTTCAAAAAACCTTCGAATTATTAAAAAACAAAATGCCTTTTCTAAAAACACTTGCCATGAGTTTTAGAAAATCAGACGGTCCGGCGCATTTGTACAAAGGTTTATTGATTCACGAAGGAAATTTTTACCAAACGACCGAACACAAAATACATATTGTGACAGACCAAATTGGTTCAGGAGATGCCTTCAACGCTGGATTATTATACGGATTATCCAACCAATTATCCGGTCAGGAATGTATCGAATGGGCAACGGCCTGCGGCGTTATCAAACAAAGTATACATGGAGATTTTGCTATAAGCAGTCTCGACGAAATAAGCCATTTTATAAAAAACGGCTCAAGTAATAGAATTAATAGATAAAAGAATATGTACAGCATTTTAAAAACGCAGGGGGTACTTCCGTTAGTAACCCAAATCAATATCCAAACAGCCCAAATCGTATTGCAATCCGCGGCTGATGCTGGCATAAAAATTATCGAGTTTGCAGCTCGTGCAGAAGATTCAAAAGAAGTTTTCACACAAATGATAAGCTTTAGAAAAGAAAATAATTTAGATGTAAAAATTGCTGTTGGTTCCATTTTAAGTCTGGCCGAAGCCGAAACCTATCATCAATTAGGAGCAGATTGTATCGTTTGTCCGCATACTGATCCCGAAATTGGAGCTTACTGCCTTAAAAATAATATTTACTGGATTCCCGGGGCTGCTACGTTAAACGAAATATTACACGCCAATAAATTAGGTGCCGAAGTTGTAAAACTTTTTCCGGCTGATAAAATCGGTGGTCCCGGATATGTAAAAGCAATCAGAGCGCCTTTTCCAAGTTTAAAAATAATGCCAACAGGAGGCGTAACGCTCGAAGAAAGCAATTTAAAATCATGGTTTAAATCGGGAGTTGTATGCGTAGGAATTGGTTCTAATTTATTTTCGAAAGAAATGCTTTTGAATTTAAATTACGAACAGGCATTGCAGGCTTTTCAAAATTTAATTGAAGTGGTAGAAAAAACAAGAAACTAAGTTATGGAAGAAAATTGGTGGAAAATTAAATCTGATATCTTAATTGATACGCCTTTTTTAGCCGTTTACGAAGATCGTGTCCGGTTTAATCTGGAGCGTCTTATTGGTTCTGTAAATGGCGACACTCAAAAATTAAGACCTCATATTAAAACCCATAAAATTGGCGAGGTTCTGGAATTGTTCAAAATTTATAATATCAAAAAAATAAAATGCGCAACAATTGCCGAAGCTGAACTGGCAGCGATTCATGAAATCCCAGATGTTCTTTTGGCTTATCAAACCATTGGCATTAAAAAGGAAAGATGGATTTCTCTAATTCAAAAATATCAGGATATTTACTTTTCGACCATTGTTGACAATCTGGATTCGGCGAAAGCCTTAAATGAAATTGCAAAAGAAAACAGTTTAAAACTGAATATTTATCTGGATTTAAATACTGGAATGAACAGAACAGGATTTTCGATTTCTGAAAACTGGGCGGCTTTAGTAGATAAAATCATTAAATTAAAAAACATCCATTTTGAAGGAATTCATATCTATGATGGTCATTTAAAAGGAAATGTTGAGGAAAGAAAAGCATCGGCTCTTAGCGCATTTTCTGAAATAAAAGAAAAAATCGAAGCGTTGGAACAAAAACTGGGTTACGAATTAAAAATTGTTGCCGGAGGTTCTAATACATTTCCGTTTTATGCTGCACAAGAAAATGTAGAATGCAGTCCGGGAACCTTTGTTTTTTGGGATTCTAATTATCAAATTCATTTACCGGAACAAAATTTTAAACCTGCTTTAGTTATCGTTGGAACTATAATTTCAAAACCAACAAATCAAACACTTTGTATTGATATTGGCTACAAAGCTGTTTCATCTGAAAATCCAATCGATAAACGATTAGTGATTTTAAATGATGAAAATTTAATTCCGACTGCACATTCTGAAGAACATTTGATTTTAGAAAATCGAGGAAAAAACGAATATAAAATTGGCGATCTCGTTTATGCACTTCCATATCATGTCTGCCCTACTTGTGCACTTTATGATACTGTTCAGGTAGTGAATAAAGGACATCAAATTTGTGATCAATGGGAAGTTGCCGCCCGAAGCAGAGAAATTACTATATAAAAATTTAAGTCAAAAAATATGTTTATAATAGACGCCCATTTAGACCTGAGCATGAATGCGATGGAATGGAATCGTGATTTAAGAAATGATGTTCCTACTTTACGAAGTTTAGAAAAAGGAATGACCGATAAACCGGATCGTGAACGTGCGACGGTTTCATTTCCTGATTTGCGACGCGGCAATATCGGAATTGTTGTGGCAACGCAAATTGCAAGATTTGTAAAACCAGACAGCATTATTCCGGGTTGGAATTCTCCTGAACAGGCCTGGGCACAAACACAAGGTCAGCTGGCGTGGTACAAAGCCATGGAAGAAGCCGGAGAAATAACGCAGATTACAGATAAAAAATCGCTTTTAAAACAAATTGATTTATGGAACGATGGAACGCCAAACGATAAAAAGCCGATTGGTTATATTTTAAGTTTAGAAGGCGCTGATTCTATAATTGATGTTTCGTATGTGGAAAAAGCATACAATTACGGATTGCGAGCGATTGGCCCAGCACATTACGGACCGGGACGTTACGCAAACGGAACAGACGCAACTGGAAAAATGAATCAAAACGGAATTGATTTATTAAAAGAAATGGAACGTTTGAATATCATTCTCGATGCAACACATTTGTGCGACGATGCTTTTTGGCAGGCACTAGACAATTTTAACGGAGCCGTTTGGGCAAGTCATAACAATTGCAGAAGTCTCGTTGATCATAATCGTCAATACAGCGATGAAATGATTAAAGCATTAATTTCGAGAGGAGCTGTAATCGGAGGCGCTTTAGATGCGTGGATGCTGGTTCCGAATTGGCAGAGAGGTATTTCGATGCCTTTAGAAATGAATTGTGATTTAGAAACGGTTTTTAAACATATGGACCACATTTGCCAATTGGCCGGAAACGCGAATCATATTGGTGTGGGTTCAGATTTGGATGGCGCTTTTGGTACAGAACAATCTCCGTATGATTTAAATACGATTGCCGATTTACAAAAACTGGTTCTGATTTTTAAAAACCATGGTTATTCTGATGAAGATTTAGACAAAATCTTTCACCAAAACTGGATCAACTTTTTAATGAAGAATTGGGATTAAATAAAAACTAAACTTGGAACTGCCTTCTTATATGCTTGTAATTTTTCGTCGCTCGGATCAACTTCCGTTACAACGTAATCAACCTCAGATAAATTGGCAATTTTCATTTTTAGAACCGTATCCAGTTTTTCAGAAATCGTAAGAATCGCTGTTTTTTCTGAAGCCTGAATCATTGCTTTTTTTACCTGAACCGTTTCCCAGTCAGAATCTGAGAATCCGCCTTCGATATCTAAAGCATTGGTTCCCAATATTAATAAATCAACTTTAATATTAGCCAGCTGATTATAAACATCGCCACTCACACACATTTGGCTGTAGGATGAAATGCTGCCGCCAATCATGATAATTTTTACGTTGGGTTTATCCAAAAGTTCAACTGCAGATAAAACAGTAACCGTAAAAATAGTCAGATTTAAATCATTAGGAATTAAACGAATGAATTCACGAATTGTCGTTCCACCGCCAATAAGTAAAACCATTCCGTCATGAAGAAGACCTAACGTTTTTTGTGCAATAATTTGTTTGGATTCGCCTGCATATGTTTGATTAGATGAAGTATGGTGATACGCTTTTGTCATCGCACCGCCTTTTACTTTAATCAATAAAGATTCTGATTCAAGTTCGTTAATATCACGTCTTACAGTATCTTCAGAAACAAATAATTTAGCCGAAAGGGTTTCAAAACTTACACGGGTATGCAGGTTGATCTCTTTTAAAATAAGATTTTTACGTTCTTCTTTAGTGTAGTTAACCACTTCGTTATCATTATTCATGCGAATTCTTTTTTTGAACAAATGTAAACAATTAATGCAATATTCTTGCGAAACAAATTATAACACAACGTAATTAAAAAGTTAATCACACTATTTTAAAGCGATTTACATTTAAATACCTTTTGCAAAAAAAATGCAAACTAATTTACAAATCTTAAATTTGTTTAACAAAACAAAAAAGTAACCATGCAAAAAAGTATATTTTTCTTTTTGATTTTCTGTTTCTCTTTTACAAATGCGCAAAATACTTCTGGTAATATTTCGATTATTCCCGCTCCCAATTTTTATAAAACAAACAGAGACAGTATTCGCATAAGCGGAAAAATTAAAGTTGTATTTGATAAAAATAAATACAGCGCAAAAGAATTAAAAACAGCGCAGATTTTTGAGTCGGCTGTAAACTCAAATACATCGAATAAAAAAAGCAATATTGAAGTTTTATTTATTGCTGAAAAACCGTCTGCAACTTCAAAAAAAGAAGGGTATAAAATCAATATTTCTTCTAAAAAAATAACCGTTACCGGAAGTGAAGAAGGATTATTTTATGCTGTTCAGAGTTTATTGCAGCTTTTGCCCAATCAACCTAAAAATCAGGAAATAAAATTACCTTGTGTTACTATTGAAGATCAGCCCAGATACAACTACCGCGGGCTTCATCTCGATGTTTGCCGTCATTTTTTCTCGGTTGATGTTATAAAAGATTTTATTGCACAAATGTCTTATTATAAATTAAATAATTTCCATTGGCATTTAACCGACGATCAGGGCTGGAGAATTGAAATAAAAAAGTATCCGAAACTTACCGAAGTTGGTTCGAAAAGAGCACAGACTTTAGTGGGTAATAAATTTGAAAGATTCCCGTATTTTTTTGACGGAAATCCATACGGCGGTTTTTATACTCAGGAAGAAATTAAGGACGTTGTAAAATTTGCCGAAGACCATTACGTAAATATTATTCCCGAAATCGAAATGCCTGGTCATGCAACGGCGGCGGTAACGGCTTACCCAAATTTATCTTGCTTTCCGGATCGAAATTATAAAGTGGTAGAATCCTGGGGTGTTTTTGAAGATATTTTTTGCGCCGGAAAAGAAGAAACTTTTACTTTTTTAGAAGATGTTCTAACCGAAGTTATGGCATTGTTTCCGAGTAAATATATTCATATTGGCGGAGACGAATGTCCAAAAGCAAGATGGAAAGAATGTCCAAACTGCCAAAAACGCATTAAAGACTTAAGCTTAAAAAACGAACATGAATTACAAAGTTACTTAACAACAAGAATCGAAAAATTCCTAAACGCAAACGGAAGACAAATTCTGGGCTGGGATGAAATGCTCGAAGGCGGATTAGCGCCAAATGCAGCGGTAATGTCTTGGCGAGGTGAATCTGGCGGAATCAGCGCGGCAAGACAAAAGCATTTTGTAATCATGAACCCGGAACAAGTTCTGTATCTGGATTACAACCAAGGCTATTCTCCTCAGGAACCTTTAACAATTGGGCGATTAACAACAGTTGAAAAAATATACAATTATAATCCAACTCCTGTTGACAGTTTAACGGTTGACGAGCAAAAATATATTATGGGCGTGCAGTCCAATCTTTGGTCGGAATATTTGACAAGTCCGGCGAAATTAAATTACATGATTTACCCGAGAGTTTTTGCTTTGGCAGAAATTGCGTGGACAGAACCTCAGAATAAAAATTACAATGGTTTTATTTTAAATCAGATTCCGCATCATTTAGAGAAATTGGAAGCGCAAAAAAGAATGTATAAAGTTCCAATTCCTTTTGGTTCAGAAGAAACAGCTTTAATTTTTTCAAAATATATTTTAGACTTAAAACCAACGATTAAAAATGGGCAGATTTTTTATACAATTGATGGTTACAATCCAGATGAAACGGCTGAACTTTACACAAAACCTGTAACGATACATATTCCAAAAGGCGAATTCAGAATTATAAAAACGGTTCAAATTAGTCCAAGCGGTAGAAAAAGTTCAATCAGTAAAATATTGGTTCGAAATCCGGATTTAAAACCAGCATTAGCAGTAAAACCAACCAAAAAAGGTTTAAAATTCAATTATTATACAGGAACATTATTTCAGCAGGTTCAGGATTTGGAATTGGCAAAACCAGTTAATTCAGGCATTTTTGAAGGCAAAATAAGCAGTGAAAAATGGAAAACAAAATTAGAGCGTTATATCGGTTTAAAATTTGACGGATACATCTTTATCCCAGAAACAGCAAATTATACAATTTCGACGCTTTCAGACGACGGATCGAAGCTTTTTATAGATAATGAACTTGTTATGAATAATGACGGCATTCATTGGCTTAATGAAGCTTATGGAGTTGTTAAACTCGAAAAAGGATTTCATAAACTCAACATCAGTTATTTTGATCAGATTGGAGGCACTACTTTAACTTGTTTTATTCAGCAGGAAGGAAAAGAAAAACAAGAAATCAGCGAATCGCAGTTATTTTATGAATAACATTAAAATTTACTGATTGCTATTTTAATAATTTTTACTAATACAGAAATGAATATTAACAATGGAAGAAAATAACCCGGCAGTAAAAGTATGATCCAGCCGTCTCCGTTATGAGGTTTTCCATATTTCCCACAGATAATGATCAAAACTGCCCAGAAAATAAATTGTGCTATTGACAGTAAAAACCAATGCAATACAAACTGCCAATACTGATTTGTAAAAAAGGAGATCAGGAACCTTAAAATAATATTTGCGGCAAACACATAAGAACCGTATTTAATTACAAATGATTCCGAAAAACCGCTAATAAAAAACAATAGTAAGAACAAAATACAAGTAAACATTAATTGATAATACAGATAATTATCATTAGTAAAAGAAGGTATATTTATCGTAAACATTTTGCTTATGTTTTTAAAATCTATTATCAGAATCAAATATATCCTGATTGATTTTAGTCTGCATCATCATTTCTAATGAAATTAAACAGCTCCACGATCATAATAAAAAAACCGCATCCAAATTAATGAATGCGGTTTCTTGAAATATACTAAATTGTTTTTGGATTAACCTTTCAAGCTTGCTGCTAAATATTCACGGTTCATACGTGCGATATTTTCAAGCGAAATTCCTTTTGGACATTCGATTTCACAAGCTCCTGTATTGGTACAGTTACCGAAACCTTCTAAATCCATTTGGTGAACCATGTTTAATACACGATCCGTTGCTTCAACTTTACCTTGTGGTAATAAAGCATATTGAGAAACTTTTGCAGAAACGAATAACATTGCTGAAGAGTTTTTACAAGTTGCAACACAAGCTCCGCAACCAATACAAGCAGCAGCATCAAATGATTTATCAGCATCTTCCTTTGGAATTGGAATAGTATTAGCGTCAATTGTGTTTCCTGAAGTATTTACTGAGATAAATCCACCAGCATGCTGGATTCTGTCAAAAGAACTTCTGTCAACAACTAAATCTTTAATTACAGGGAAAGCTTTTGCTCTAAATGGCTCGATAAAAATTGTATCACCATCTTTAAACATACGCATGTGCAATTGGCAAGTTGTAACACCTCGGTCTGGTCCGTGCGCTTCACCGTTGATGAATAAGGAACACATTCCGCAGATTCCTTCACGACAATCATGGTCAAATGCTACAGGCTCTTCTCCTTTGTTGATTAAACCTTCGTTAAGAACGTCTAACATTTCAAGGAAAGACATGTCTGGTTCGATTCCATCGATAGGATATTCTACAATCCCTCCTTTATCTTGGGCGTTTTTCTGACGCCATATTTTTAATGTAAGTTTCATACCTTTTTAGTTTGAAAGTCATAAAGTTCAAAGTCGAAAGTCGTTTGACACATTTTGTCTTTTGACTTTAAGACTTTTGTCTTTTGACTAATTACTATTTATAACTTCTTTGAACTAATTTAATGTTTTCGTAATTAAGCGGCTCTTTGTGTAACACTGCATCACTTGGTTTTCCTTTGTATTCCCAAGCGGCAACGTATGCAAAGTTTTCGTCGTCACGAAGTGCTTCTCCTTCTTCTGTTTGGTATTCCTCACGGAAGTGACCTCCACAAGATTCATTACGGTGTAAAGCATCTTTGGCGAACAACTCTCCTAATTCTAAGAAATCGGCAACACGAGTCGCTTTTTCCAATTCCTGATTAAATTCGTAAGCACCTCCTGGAACTTTTACATCTCTATAAAACTCTTCACGTAAAGCAGCAATTTCCTCGATAGCCTCAGTTAAACCTTTAGCATTACGCGCCATACCTACTTTATTCCACATGATTTTTCCAAGTTTTTTGTGGAAATAATCTACAGAATGTTTACCATTATTGTTGATGAATTTATTGATTTGATCTACAACTGCTTTCTCAGCTTCAACGAATTCTGGTAAATCTGTAGAAATTGGTCCCATTTTAATATCCGGAGCTAAATAATCTCCGATAGTGTATGGTAATACGAAATATCCATCAGCTAAACCTTGCATCAAAGCAGAAGCTCCAAGTCTGTTTGCACCGTGGTCAGAGAAGTTAGATTCTCCAATTGAGAAACATCCAGGAATTGTAGTCATCAAGTTATAATCAACCCAAGTTCCACCCATTGTGTAGTGAACTGCCGGGTAAATCATCATTGGGGTTACATAAGGATCTTCGTCAACAATTTTCAAGTACATTTGGAATAAGTTTCCGTATTTACTTTTTACAATTGCTGTTCCTAATTTAGTTACTAATGCAGTATCATTAGCATCTAAACCTTTTACATAAGCTTCTTCGGTTCCGTAACGTTTAATAGCCGCTGCAAAATCTAAGTAAACTGCTTCACCCGTTTTGTTAACTCCAAAACCAGCATCACATCTTTCTTTAGCAGCACGAGATGCAACGTCACGAGGAACTAAGTTACCAAAAGCAGGATATCTTCTCTCTAAGAAGTAATCTCTTTCGTCTTCGGATAAGTCATTTGCTTTTTTCTTTCCTTCACGAATTGCCTGTGCATCTTCTAATTTTTTCGGCACCCAAATACGGCCATCATTACGTAAAGATTCAGACATCAAAGTCAATTTTGACTGGTGATCTCCAGAAACCGGAATACATGTTGGGTGAATTTGTGTATAACAAGGATTTGCGAAAAACGCTCCTTTTTTATGAATTTTCCAAGCTGCTGTTGCATTACTCCCCATAGCATTCGTTGAAAGGAAAAATACGTTTCCGTATCCTCCAGAACCAATTACTACCGCGTGAGCAGAATGTCTTTCTATTTCTCCGGTGATTAAGTTACGAGCAATAATACCTCTCGCTTTTCCGTCAACGATTACAATGTCAAGCATTTCGTGACGGTTGTACATTTTAATTTTTCCACGACCAATCTGACGGTTCATTGCAGAATAAGCTCCTAACAATAATTGTTGTCCTGTTTGTCCTTGTGCGTAGAATGTACGGGAAACCAAAGTTCCTCCAAAAGAACGGTTATCTAAAAGTCCTCCGTATTCACGAGCCAATGGCACTCCTTGAGCCACACACTGGTCAATGATATTAGCAGAAACTTCAGCTAAACGGTGAACGTTTGCTTCACGTGCACGGTAGTCACCTCCTTTTACAGTATCGTAGAATAATCTGTAAACTGAGTCACCGTCTCCTTTATAATTTTTTGCTGCATTGATACCTCCCTGCGCAGCAATAGAGTGCGCGCGACGAGGAGAATCCTGAAAACAAAATGCTTTTACGTTATATCCTAACTCAGCCAAAGTAGCCGCAGCCGAACCTCCGGCCAAACCTGTACCAACTACGATAATATCAAGATTACGTTTGTTAGCAGGGTTTACTAAATTAATATGATCTTTATAATTTGTCCATTTGTCCGCTATAGGACCGTTTGGAATTTTTGAATCTAATGCCATTATAATTGATATTAATTATTGAAATGATGAAATAATGCGATAATTACGAAAAGCCCTGGAACTACAACTGCAAACCAGTAACCTACTTTCGCTAAAAATCTAGAATATTTGTTGTACATCCCCACTGATTGAAGAGAAGATGCGAACCCATGCCATAAGTGAAATCCTAGAAGGATAAAAGACACACAGTATAATGCTGTGCGAATTGGGTCGTGAAATTTGTGAACTAACTCACCATAATACCTTGTAGCATCTGGTGCTGTACCAGCTATATATTTATAGCTAACCTCAGGAAACCAGAAATCATAAAAATGCAATCCTAAGAAAGCCAAAATAACCAATCCAGAAATAATCATATTTCTAGAACTCCAGGAAGCGTTTGCAGCTCCGTTGTATTTAGCATATGCAATTGGTCTTGCTGCGCTGTTTTGGGCAGTAAGTACAAATCCCATTACGAAATGGAAAATTACCCCGAATGCCAAAATTGGCTGCATTACATATTGTATCAGCGGATTGTATCCCATAAAGTGAGAAGCCTCGTTGAAAACGTCTTCACTTAAAATAGAAATAAAGTTTAAGGAAACATGCAGCGCTAAAAACGTGATTAAGAATATTCCCGAAAGAGCCATAGCTACTTTCTTTAAGATGGAAGCATTCAATAGTGCAGATTGTGCCATAAGTGTTTAAGTAGTTTGTTTTAAAAAATTAGACAAAAATAACGCAATTAACAAAGAACTACAAGGATTTCGTCGTTATTTATAATGGTTTTAAAGAGCATTGTTAACAGATTTTGCAAAATATAAAAAAATAAGAAAATTCATCTTTTTTAAAAACCGCTTTAACAGATAATTACATTTTATTAAAATTAGCAAATTGATATTTTTTTCAGCTTTTTAATTTATTTTCCTCAAAAGTGATTAAAACACAAATATTAATGACTAAAAACAATCTGATTCTAACAGCATAGTTTTACCTTTATCGGCTTCAAAAAATATCAGAATGAAAACAGGAATTGATGCTATATCTTTTGATGTAGCAAACATACATTTACCCATAAAAACTTTGGCAATCGCCAGAAATATTGAACCAGAAAAATTAGAAAAAGGTCTTGGATTACTAAAAATGACTTTCCCGGATGTTCATCAGGACGCCGTTGTTTTTGGAGCAAATGCTCTAACCAAACTTATCATTGAGAATAAAATTGATTTAAAAGAAATCAGCAGAATTTATGTTGGTACTGAAAGCGGTATTGATAGCTCGAAACCAATTGCCTCTTATTTAATTAGTTTGATGGAGCAGAAATTTGGCGAAGATGCATTAGCAGAATGTGATGTTGTAGATTTTACTTTCGCTTGTATTGGCGGTGTTGACGCTTTGCAGAACTGTTTAGATTTCGTAAAACTGAACCCAACCAAAAAAGCAATCGTAGTTACTTCAGATTTTGCAAAATATGATTTGAACTCTGGCGGAGAATATACGCAGGGTGCTGGCGCTGTTGCCATGTTAATTGCTGCAAACCCAAAAATTATTGCTTTTGATGAAAATTGGGCAACCAGCACAAAAGGCGTTTTTGACTTTTTTAAACCGTACAGAACTATCTCTAAAGAAGAAATCACAAAAAACACCAACAACGATTCCTGGTTTGACAATTTAGAAGCCGAAATCGAAATACACAAAGACCAACCAGTTTTTGACGGTCAATATTCGAATCAATGTTATATGGACCGTACGCGCAATGCTTACTTTTCATTCAAAAAATTAAAAAACACTACTGAAACTTTATACAAAACCTGGCATAGTATCATAATGCATTTACCATATTCTTTCCAGGGAAGAAGAATGTTGTCTGAAATCTACGCTTTAGACAGTGCCGAAAAAATTATTGCTGATGATATCGCGCCTGCAGATTATCAGACAAAAATTAAAGAAGTTACAAAATCTGATGATTACAGAAGTTTTGTAACCGAGAAACTACAACCTGCAGAATTGGCTTCTTCTTTAATAGGGAATCTTTATACAGGTTCTATTTTCATGGGATTGTTGTCGACTTTGGCTCAGTTCTATGATACAAACAAAGAAGTTGCCGGAACTAAATTCGGTTTCTTAGCTTACGGAAGCGGATCGAAGTCTAAGGTTTTTGAAGGAACAATTCAGCCAGAATGGAAATCGGCTTTAGAAAATGTAAAACTTTTTGAAAATTTAGCAGAAAGCGTAGAAATTGATTTTAATACTTATGAAAGTCTTCATAAAAAAGAACAAAAACAAAGCGTGAGAACTCCAAAAAATGAATGGGTTTTAGATCGAATTGAAAAAGAAATTCCTGTTTTAATTGGAGCGAGATATTATAAATGGGTGGACTAATTTTTTAAATTCCTCCCGATAGCTATCGGGACCAAATTCCAACTAAAAAAACCGAAGCGATTTGCTTCGGTTTTTTTGTTTTATACAGATTCTTAATCGAAATGACAAGATTGCTTAAAACCTTTGGCAAAGATCACAACTTAGATGAATTGCCTCCAGCTTTAGCTGGAGGTATAAAAAAGATCTTCGCTAAAATGGCTTTAGCATAAATCCTCATTTTGGCTAAAGCCGATTAACTGTTGCAAATATTTACCCCCAGTTGAAACTGGGGCCTATTGAATGTACCTTATTTATAAATCGTAAACTTATTATGACTCAAAGTAAAACCAAGATTTTCATAAATCACCACATTTTCTACTCTTTTTTTATTTGTGGTTATTTCGATGCTTTTTAAATTATTTTTCTCAGCAAAATCTAAAATCTCATTTATTAATAATCTTCCAACACCTTGACCGCGATATTTTTGATGAATAAAAAATTCCTGAATTTCACCAACCAATCCGCAATGATGCAGAAGATTTTGAGTATGAAAACTAATAAATCCTAAACCTTCTGTTTCGTTTTCGGCAATCAGATAAAGATTTTTGGGGTTTGAAATATTTTCATTGAATATCATTTCGAAAACTTCAAAATTTAAAACTTCATTTTCCAGTTCGCAGATTGCTTTGTAAACAAAGTCTAAGTCTTGATTTTGGATTTTCTTATTTTGATGTTTGAGCTCATAATTTTATCAATGTTTTAGAAACAAAATCAATCCCGCTATTAAAAGATGAATTATTGAGATCATTAATAATGTTTTAGTTTTATTAAAAGCTTTATCGTACAAAAGTCCATAAATAGGGAATTGTATTAGAGCGAAAAAATAAAAAAGAAACTCAATTTCAAACTGTAAAAAAACTGATGCCCACGGGAATAAAACAATCAATTGATCTCCAAATCCGTGACCTCCACCCGAAATAATTATAGATGCGATTAAAATCATTGGAGTTGTAATACTCAGATTAATTGTCCATTTATATTTTGACATTCATTTTTGTTTTAATGTTTTTCTAATCGAAAATAAGAATTAAAATAATACTATAGAGATTATGAAATACTAAGATTTTTCAATCTTTGCGTTCATTGTGGTTAAACAAACGCATCACAATTAGAACCAAAACAAATAATAAAACTTTAAGAAATCAATTTCGTGCTGTTTACTGAAAAAACGTAATTTTGAAATTCGAAGTTCAAAAACGAAATAATTATGAAATATCATCAAATAAACAGCGCTCTTTTTGTAAAAAACCGCAGAAAGTTCATGGCTGAAATGAAACCAAATTCTGTTGCAGTATTCAACTCAAATGACATTTATCCAATTAGTGCCGACAGTACTTTGCCATTTGCACAACATAGAGATATTTTTTATCTGAGTGGTGTAGATCAGGAAGAAAGCGTTTTGCTTTTGTTTCCAGATGCGCCTTACGAAAGTCAAAGAGAAATTCTTTTTTTGAGAGAAACCAACGACCACATCGCAGTTTGGGAAGGTGAAAAACTGACTAAAGAACGTGCTTTTCAGGTTTCGGGAATTAGAACAGTTTATTGGTTACAGGATTTTCATAAAGTTTTGAACGAAATGATGACGTATGCCGATACAATGTATATCAACACCAACGAACATTACCGCGCAACTGTAGAAACAGAAACTCGTGAAGCTCGTTTTGTAAAATGGTGGAAAGAGCGTTATCCGGCTCACAACGTTGCAAAAAGCAACCCGATTTTACAAAGATTGCGTTCTGTAAAAGAAAGCGAAGAAATCGATTTGATTCAGCACGCTTGTGATATAACAGAAAAAGGTTTCCGCAGATTATTAGGATTCGTAAAACCAAATGTTACCGAATATGAAGTTGAAGCCGAATTGGCTCATGAATTCATCCGTAACCGTTCTAAAGGTTTTGCTTACACGCCAATTATCGCTTCTGGAAACAATGCAAATGTTTTACATTATATCGAAAACAACCAGCAATGTAAAGCCGGAGATTTATTATTATTAGACGTTGCGGCAGAATATGCAAACTATTCTAGTGATATGACGAGAACAATTCCAGTTTCGGGACGTTTTTCTGATCGTCAAAAAGCGGTTTACAATGCTGTTTTGAGAGTTAAAAATGAAGCTACAAAAATGCTTACACCGGGAACTCTTTGGAAACAATATCATGTTGAAGTGGGTAAAATCATGACTTCTGAGCTGCTTGGTTTAGGCTTAATTGACAAAGCCGATGTTCAGAACGAAAATCCTGAATGGCCAGCTTATAAAAAATATTTCATGCACGGAACTTCTCACCACATGGGACTTGACACGCACGATTACGGATTGCTTCACGAACCAATGAAACCAAATATGGTATTCACGGTTGAACCGGGAATTTACATTCCGGCAGAAAAATTCGGAATTCGTTTAGAAGATAACGTTGTGGTTCAGGAAAAAGGAGAACCTTTTAATTTAATGCGCAATATTCCGGTTGAAGCTGACGAAATTGAGAGTTTGATGAATTCTTAACAGAAATTAGAATCAAGATTATAGATAAAAGACGGTTTCTTTGAATAGAAATCGTCTTTTTTTTTAACCGTTTAGATTAACTAATTTGAACTCAATTGCTTACTATTTTTAACTGAAACGAACTTATATTTCTTATATGGCTTTAGCTTTTTTATCTTTGCGTTTTATACTTTAAAAAAAATGTTTTGAAAAATATCCTATATAAAAATACCAAAATATCTTTTACTGATTCTGGAGAAGGAAACACAATTGTACTGCTTCACGGCTTTCTAGAAAACAAAAAAATGTGGGCAGAATATGTTGAATTGTTTTCAAAAAAATACCGCGTTATTACAATCGATTTATTAGGCCACGGAGAAACTGATTGCTTGGGTTATGTACACGAAATGGAAGATAATGCCAATGCAGTAAATGAAGTTTTGGAAAATTTAAAAATTGGAAAAGCTATTATTCTCGGACATTCAATGGGCGGTTATGTTGCTTTGGCTTTCGCCGAATTATATCCAACCAAAATCAAAAAATTGGTTTTATTAAATTCTACTTCAAAAGAAGACAGCGCCGAAAAAAAGCTAAACAGAACACGTGCCATAAAAGCTGTAAAACAAAACTATGTGAATTTTGTAAGCCTTTCGATTGCAAATTTATTCAGCGAAAACAACAGAATACGTTTAGTCGACGAGATTGAAAAAGTAAAAGAAGAAGCTCTAAAAACGCCTTTACAGGGAATTGTTGCTTCGCTGGAAGGAATGAAAATACGCAAAGACCGTGAATGGCTTTTGCAGGAAAACAGATTTCCGGTGTTATTGATTCTTGGAAAAAAAGATCCTGTTTTAAATTACGAAGAAAATCTCACTCAAATAGAAGATACAACAGCAGAATTGGTTACGTTTGAAGACGGACATATGAGTCACATCGAAAACAAAGAAGAATTAAAACCTGTTTTATTAGACTTCTTCAACTAATAAACAAATAACTTTATAAAAGCAGAAAAGGCCATTTCGCACAATACGAAACAGCCTTTTCTTCATTTTGGGGGCAAAAGTTATAGTTTTGAAATAATATCTTTCTTAAATTTCCCTAAAGTAGCTCTTGTTAATCCAAGATTTGCTTTTTTAGCATCAACAGCTAAGTAAATAAAATACTGGCCGTCTTCAGAAACATCTATAATATGTATTTGATCCGTCAATGTAATTAATATATCGTTTATTTTTTGATCTAATCCTAAAGCTTTAATGGCGTTTATTTTTGCTTTTACAACTTCTAAATTATAAGCAGATGCTAATTCCGGATCAAAATCTGGTCGAACAGAAAGTGAGCAGTAAGACATTCCTGTCTCAACCTCAGTTACTGAAACTGCTATAAATCCGCTAACATTTTCTTTTAAATCATTTTGAAAATTTTGTAAAAAATCTGACATGTGTATATATAATATTTGGTTTAAAATTAGTTGCTAAAAACAGTATCCATTTTTCGAAGTAAAAGCCCCATTTTACTAATGTCTTTAGAAAGCAATGCTACACAATTATCATCCTGGCTTTTATTTGCAACTACAATACCATCATTATTTTTAATCATGACTTGTTTTAAGTCGCCATTATTAACATCTTCGGACATTTCTAAACACATTTTTAAAATCATCCCAATCATTGCGGCCACATTTCCATCATATTCTAAGTTTACAGATTCTAATAAAATTCCATCTATATTAAAACTAATTCCAGACTCTGCTCCTGTCTCTTCAACCAATGTATTTAAGTCGATCATAATACTGTCAATTATTTAAGAAATTCAAAGTTATTTTTAATAAGGAGAATTGTTCGATAAACACTTGTTAAAAAAACATAGACACACAACTATCTGACTCACTTTTATTTATAGTATAATTTAAGTCAATTTTTAAAAGAAAATCTTCAAAAATATTTAATAGAAAAATGGGAATTATTCAAAAAAGAAACATTTTTATCCATAAAATTTAAAACATAGTTTTGCTATGCACAGATAATCAGTTTAATAGAAGTTTTTAGTAAATTTGGAAAAAATTATTCAGATGAAAACAGTAGACGAATTACGCTTTGATTTAAATGTAAAACTGATGAAGTTTAGAAGATTTCGTTTTGAAAACGGACCAGTAAACAATCCGAACTCACAAGAATCTGAAAAGAAAGGCTTCTTCAAAAAAATATTTAGTTAAAAACTACTTACAAAAAGCTGCGGTAATTATTCAATAATACTCGCAGCTTTTTCCTTTATTAGTGAGTTTTAGCTTCTCATCAAATTTTTATTAATTTTAAAAAGGATTACATTTTTATAAATAGAAAACTAATTTGGCTTTCTATATTTTGTATTCGGTTTTTTTCTGCCAATTTAGTCTGCTGATAATTGCTATTGGAAATTGTTCATAAAACCCAATCAATTTTAAAAAACCTCTAAACATAATTTTTAATTTTAAATAAGAGAACTTTCTTCAAAATCTCCATTTTTGGTTCTGATTTAAAATTATCAGAATAAAATTATAAATCTTTAAAAAGGTACTGGTTTTGTTTAGCGCGAGAAAATTTGATCATCTGAGGAACGGCAGAACTATTAGGTAAATCAATTTCAACGCTACTAAACTTTTTCCTCAAAAGGAATATTGCTATCAAAAATCTCTTTCAAAAGCAAAACAATTTCTTCTAAATAATTATTTAAAGTTGCTCTGCTAACCGTTATATCCAGATCTTTATCTTCTCTAAATCCAAAAGGCAAAAATCCTGATTTTAAGTTTTTAAAAGAAATAATTCCAACTTCTATTGGAACATTTCCTGCATTTTCTTCAAACATAAAAGCATAAGCCAAAACCTGAATAATTTTATCATTTTTAAGCTCCTGAGTTAATCCATCCCAGGATTTAAGTATAACGTTTGTTTTTTCGACTTTTCCGGTCTTATAATCGATGATTCTTATTTTTCCGTTGCGAAGTTCAATTCTATCCACATTTCCTTTAATTAAAACCGGAAACGGGAGACCCGGATGAACAAGATTTCGTTCAAAAGTTTGTTCTAAAGCTAGAATCTGAATCGCATCTCCATTACTAATTGATTCTAATTCAATTTTTAAGAAATTTGAAACATTGCGTTTTGCAACTTCAAAAGCCAGAAGATTACGACCCTTTTTAATTTCACCTTCTTTGTAAACCAGTTTAAATTGTTTCAAAACTTCGTTATCTAATAATTTGAAACAATTTTCTAGATCCGATTCTGAAATAAATTTGCCAATAAAAGGTTCGTACAACGCTTTTAATGTTTCGTGAATAATCGTTCCAAGCGTATTTAAAGCAATATTTTCCTCGACTTCTTCTACTTCACGAATGCGAAGAATTTTTTGGAAATAAAATTCAATAGGATTTCGAATATAACTTGTTAAAGCCGAAGGAGAAAAACCCGTAGAAGCAATTTCTCTCAAACGTTCCATAACTGCTTCAGATTTTGGAATAACCATTGGCTGATAAGCTGTTGTTGGTAAAACTGGATTATAGATATCAAAAGTAAGATTATGTTTCGATTTTTTCTCAACTTCAAGCTGCGTTATAAAACGGCTCCTTTCGCCGGCGTCCAATCCGTCATTTTCTGTATTATAAATCAAATAAATGTTTTTTGCTCTTTGCAGTAAATGGTAAAAATGATAGGTATAAATAGCATCTTTTTCTTTAAAAGTAGGCAGACCTAATTCTTTTTTTACATCATAAGGAATAAATGAATTTTGAGATTTTCCTGCCGGAAACTTCCCTTCATTCATAGAAGTTACAATCACGGTATCAAAATCGAGAACACGGCTTTCCAGGACTCCCATAATTTGAAGTCCACGCAGCGGTTCACCTTCAAAAGAGACCTCGGCAACATCAATTATCTGCTTATAAATTGCATGAAGTGTATCGATGTTATCTATATGCGTATGCTGCGAATAATAATTAATGAGTTTATTAATCACTTTAAAAACGGCATAGACAAAAGTTTTGGCTATTTTTTCTTCTTCATTATCATTATTAAAATTCTGTTTTATAAGAAGTAAGATTGCTGAAATATTTTCAAGAACAGCAATTGAACCATTTTCCCATTTTTGAAATAATAAAGAAAACAATTCAGAAGGATTTTGATTAAGTTCTAAAATCTTATTTAGTGTAATAAAAGTATAATTATTTTCTTTGATCACCCGAACAATATGATTTGTTTTTGCATACGGTTCAACCAATGGATGTGTCAAAATATCCAGGACATCTTTATAATAAAAAACATAACTGCCGCCTGTTCGCGATAATGCATTGGTATGCATTTTAAAAAATTTGGCCACCAATATTTGTGATGGATTATTTTTTCCCGAATATCCCATGGTAATATTCAAAGCTCCAACCGACGAAGGAAGTGAATATAAAACCGGAATTAATAAGTTTTCTTCACCCAGAACTATTGCTGTTTTATCAAGAGAAACCATCGGGTTTTCATTTATCAAATCCTCAATAATGCTTCCCGCTATTTTAGCCTGTCCTATAGTTTTTGGAGTTCCAATTACTTTGATGTTTTTGGTTTGAGAAAAATCATCTACAATCCATTCAAAAGGATGAAATTTATAATGTTTCCAGCTCTCTTTAAAGCGGCGCACAAAAAGTCCTGCATCGTGAAAAGGGTCATTTAAAAATGTTTGATCGACATCCCAATAAATCTTTGCCTGATCCAGAGCCAAAAGATGCTGCACAATCTTTTCTTCTGCAGCATTCAAAGCATTAAAACCAGCAAAAATAAATTTGCGATTCGAAATAGTATTTGAAAAATGATCTAGATTATTTACTGCTTCTCTGTAAATCAAACCTTGATAACCGATAGATTTATTTAAGAGATGATTATAAAGCGAATCATAGTATAATGGAAGAAGCTTCCAAAAGTCGATATAATTTTCCAGAAGTTTGGTTTTATTTTCGACTTCTATTCCCCATTTCTTAATATCTTCAATATCTTTTAAATAAGACAAAACATGATTAGGATCTAACAGATAACGATCAATTTCGTTAAAGTCCTGCAGAAGTGTTTTTGCCCAATTAGCAAAAAGCTCAAAAGACTGCTGATGCTGTTTTTCTGTAACCGATAAATAAACTTCATAAAACTCAAACAGCAACTCAATTGAATCTACAGATCGTATTGAAGCAACGTCCTGAACAAAATCTTCAATACTAATAATTTCCGGAGAAAGTATCGTTTTAGAAGTTTGTTTTTTAAGCGCTTCGATTAAAAAAACTTTAGCTCTTTTGTTTGGTAAAACAATAGTAGTTTCAGCAAGTTTGTCTGAGTATTCCTGAATTACAACAGCTGCAATTTTTTCTAGAAAAGAAGTATTTATCATTTTATAAAAATAAAAAAAGCCATTCAATTAAGAATGGCTTTTCTGTATTTATTTACTAAAGTAAATTATAGTTTACCTTGGTATTTAGAACCTACGTGTTTAATTTCAGTTCTTCTGTTTTGTGCTTTACCTGCAGCAGTTTTGTTACTAGCAACTGGTTGAGAAGATCCAAATCCTTTAGCTTCTAAGTTCTCTGGGTTAACACCTCTTTGAACTAATGCATCTAATACAGCTTTAGCTCTGTCCTCAGATAATTTTTGGTTGATTTTAGCAGAACCTGTGTTATCTGTGTGTCCTTCAATGCTGAATTTCGCGTTTGGATAGTTTTTAAGGATTTCTTTAATAGCATCTAATCTAGCTGGAGTTTCTTTGTCACCAGTTTTGAAAGTAGCTTTTCCTGAGTTGAAGTAGATTGCTCTAGCTTGAACTTTAAGATCTTCTAAAGCTTGAGAAGATACTTCAGGACATCCTCTGTTACTAGCTGGACCAGCAACTGTAGGACAGTCATCATCTTTATCTAAAACACCATCTTTATCAGCGTCTAAGAAAGGACAACCACCATTTTCTTTTGGACCTGCAACTGTAGGACATTTATCATCTTTATCAGCGATTCCGTCTCCGTCAGTATCAGGACAACCTTTTAAAGCAGCTAAACCAGCAGTATCAGGACAAGCGTCATCTTTATCAGCAACACCGTCACCATCTCTATCTGGACATCCGTTTAATGCAGCTAAACCAAATTCATTTGGACAAGCATCAGAAGCGTCAACGATTCCGTCACCGTCAGTATCAGGACATCCGTTGAATTGTTTTAAACCTGCAACATCTGGACAAGCATCATCTTTATCGTAGATACCGTCACCGTCAGTGTCTTTTCCACCAAATTTGAATACAAGACCAGCAGTGTGTTGGAAGTGAGATGGAGCGTCTGGAACACCAGCAGCATCTTCTCTATCTCCGCTCACAGACCATTTGTATCTTGTAGCTAACTCAAGACCAATAGCGTCAGTAAACCAGAAAGTTAAACCAGCACCTGGGTTAACAGTTCCATAGCTGCTATCTCCGAAGAAAGTATAACCTCCACCAACAGATAACGAAGGATCAATCACTTTAGATTTGATTAATTCCTGGAAGCTGTATTTGATAGTAGCATCAATTCCGTAGTACATTAAATCACCAGGATTGTAAACAACTAGACCTCTTGCATCGTGAGCTGGATTAGTTGGATCAAAAACAACATATTTGTCGATTTTGTTCACAGATCCTTGTAAACCTACAGAGAAACCACTACCAACATATCTAGACACACCAATGTAAGATAAAGAAGGAAGAATATTCCAGTTACCTTTTACATCAAATGGCTGAGAAAAGTGTGCAGGGAAAAAGTCAACATGATCTGGACTTGCACTAGTCCTTGTATCCACAGCATTAACCCCAAAAGAGATCGCCCATGGATTGTTACTGTCTTGCGCGTGAGAACTTAAACCCATCGCCATCATCACAGCAACTAAAAGTTTGTTAAGATGTTTCATACTTAATTTTTTTAATTACAATTTAGTTAATTACAAGCAAAAGTAACACCAAATTTTTTAAATACAAAATCAAATGTTAAAAAAAACCTACAAAAATTACTCCAATGTGGTAATTATATAACTTTTAACATTTTACCTGTTAATATAAATGCTTCTATAGCTTTGTCTAAATGTTCCTTAGTATGTGCAGCGGAAAGCTGTACTCTGATTCTTGCTTTGTCTTTTGGGACTACAGGAAAGAAAAATCCAATCACATATATACCATGTTTTAAAAGTTCGTTTGCCATTGTCTGCGATAATTTTGCATCATAAAGCATTACGGGCACAATTGCAGAATCACCGTCAATTATATCAAAGCCGGCTTTTTTCATTCCTTCCTTAAAGTAATTAGTATTCCATTCTAACTTATCCCTAAGCGTTGTGTCTCTCTCTAACAACTCAAAAACCTTTATAGATGCCCCTACAATGGACGGCGCTAATGAATTTGAAAACAAATATGGTCTTGATCGCTGACGTAAAATCTCAATAATTTCTTTTTTAGCTGTTGTGTAACCACCCATTGCTCCGCCTAATGCTTTTCCTAATGTACCTGTTATAATATCAACCCGACCCATTACCCCTTTTGCTTCAAGCGTTCCTTTTCCTGTTGCACCAATGAATCCGGCAGCATGGCATTCATCAACCATAACTAATGCATCGTATTTATCAGCAAGATCACAGATTTTATCCAGAGGCGCTACTAAACCATCCATAGAGAAAACACCATCCGTTACAATTAATTTAAAACGAGCTCCTGCTTCATTTGCTTTTATTAACTGCTGTTCCAGATCTTCCATGTTGCTGTTGTCATAACGATAACGAGCCGCTTTACAAAGACGAACCCCATCTATAATTGAAGCATGATTTAAACTATCTGAAATAATCGCATCGTTTTCTCCTAATAAAGGTTCAAAAACTCCTCCATTTGCATCAAAAGCTGCTGCATATAATATAGTATCTTCTGTACCATAAAAATCGGCAATCTTTTTTTCTAAAGTTTTATGAATATCCTGTGTTCCGCAAATAAAACGTACAGATGACATTCCGAAACCATGTGTATCCATTGCGTCTTTTGCAGCCTGGACTACCTCAGGGTGCGATGAAAGTCCTAAATAATTATTGGCACAAAAATTTAAAACTTTCTCTCCTGTCGAAATTGTAATCTCTGCTCCTTGCGCAGAAGTTATAATTCGCTCTTTTTTGAAAATTCCATTTTCTTCGATTGTCTGCAGCTCACTTTGCAGATGTTCTTTAATTTTACCGTACATTTTTATCTATTTAAAACGTTAAAAATTAACAACTTAACCCGTAAAAAGAGTAGTTATTTCTTTAACATCTGATTAATTTTTTCACAAATTTACCACTTCAATTTCCGATCCTATATATACCAAAACCTTTTTTAACACTTTGTATCCTAAATCTTCAATAGCATCTTGATATTCTTGAATTTGCTGTTTATATTTTGGATTTATTGCACCAGTTTTATAATCTAATAAATAAGCCTCGTGATTGCCGGTTAATACAATACGGTCTGGTTTTAAAATCTTTCCTTGTTTTTGAACAATCGTTTGCTCGTTTAAAACCTTGTAATTCCCTTCAAAACAAATATTTAACTCTGGATGATTTACAATTTCATGAAGTGTTTTTACAACCATTTCAGATTGATCGATAGTAATCAAACCATTTTCAAGTGCTTTTGTTACTGCAAGATCAACATCTGATTTATCTTTAATAAAAGCCAAAATTTCATGCACAATATTTCCATACGAAATAGCTTCTTGCTGATGCGTTCCCCACATCAAAGCTTCACGCTGCGCAATTTTAATATTTTTTGGATTTAAAACTTCTTTTACAATCGGAATAGTTTTTACTAAATCTACTGATTCTTCAGTTTTAGAAAGTCGGGCTTTATTTCCAAATTCATATTCTACTATTTCAGACTCATAAATTCCTTTACTCATTAAATATTTAATAAAATAGGAGGCCATGTTATTGGGTAATTCTCCATCTTTTCTTTCTTTTAAAGATTGAGAAATCACATACAGCTGCTCTTCTGCACGTGTCAGCGCCACATATAAGACATTTATATTATCCAGCAGCTCTTCTTGTTTTTTTAAATTAAAAACTACCGAAGCGCTTTCCCCAAAACCTTCAACTGCACTGCTGTTATCAATTAAAGCTTTTGGAACCCCCAAATCTGTCTCTTCTGCATCAAGCCATAATTTATCTTTTGGTTTTCGATTATAATCTTCCTCGGCAAAAGGCATTATTACAACGGGAAACTCCAATCCTTTAGACTTGTGTATCGTCATAATTCGAACTGCATTATTTCCTTCCGGAGAAGGAATACTGAACTTTCCGGAATTTTTATCCCAATAGCTCAGAAAATCAGCAATTCCGGCTTGGTTTCGAATATCTCTTTCTAAAACAATATCGAGAAAAAACTGTACGTAAGCATTTCCTTCTGAAGGGAGAACAAATTTTGAAATGATTATTTCAACGGCTTCATACAATGATTTTTTTCTAACATTTTCAAAAGAAAGCGAAACATCAAAAGCTAAAAGCCATTTTTCAAAATCTTCTTCATTTTTTTGCTGCATCCCCTGGGCAATGAAATCATGAATTGGCATTTCGATTTCTTTATTTTCTGCCAGAAAATGAAGAAAATATGCTTTTGATTCTAAATCGGCATTATTGTTTAAATAACGCAAAAGATTAATTATTAAACGAACTTCTGTTGCGTTTTCGATCATTAAAGTTTCGGAAGATAAAAGTGGAATGTTTTGTTCAGTCAAATAATTTGCTATTGCAATTCCCTGATCTCTTTTTCGGGTCAAAATTACAATATCATTATATTCAAATCCTTCGCGAACAACTTTTTGAATTGTATTTAAAGTTGCTAAAACATACAAATCTGACTTCTCTACAACTTCTTCATCATCAGCAAAATCATTTTTTTCGATTATTGGAAGAAAAGAAATATTTACATACCCTCCTTTTTTTGAATTTGTATTCTGAAAGCTGTGATTTTCATACAAATCTTTGTAATCTTCATTTGCAAATTCTGCAGAAATCAATTTAAAAAATGCATTATTAAACTCAACAACTTCGCTGTAACTTCGATAATTTGTATTTAAATGTTTAATAGCTTTATCCGGATTATTGAACGGATTTACATCTTTACTTAGTTCAATAAACTGCTCTGCTTTTCCTCCTCTCCATCTATAAATAGATTGCTTTGGATCTCCAACGATCATTAAAGTTCCTTTATTTCCTAAATCGTCTAAACCTGAAAGCGAGTTATCTATAAGCGGAATCAAATTCTGCCACTGCATCTCAGAAGTATCCTGAAACTCATCAATAAAAAAATGTCGGTAACGCTCGCCTAAACGTTCATAAATAAACGGCGCCGGCTGATTTTGAATTTCGCGATGAATAATCGCATTGAATTCTGAAATGGATAAAACATTTTGTTCAGATTGAATTTTTGCCAGTTCATTGCTGACAGTGTTTAATAATGAAAGCGGCGTTATATTTTTTAGAAATGCTTTATAAAAATCTCTTTTTTCAAAATTTTTATAAACCTTATCTAATATTTGAAGAAGTTCCGGAATTATGTTTTCGATTAATGCTTTGTCTTGTGCGGTTTTATTAATCGCAATGTCATCAAATTCATGAAAGGTTTTGTTTCGCGGATTGTATTTTCCATCACGAATGTTTTCTAAATGATTCGGAAATGTTCCGCGGGAAAAAGATTTTAAATCAATTCCGTTTTTATCAATTAAAGAGAGTGCTTCAATCGCAAATTGTTCATTTTCTGATTCTAATTCTTTGCACAAAGCCAGCATTTTCTTTTTAATCTCGACAAACTCTTCGATTGTTTTGTCATTAAAATGAATAATCTCATTTCGATTATTTTCATTCAGAACCAAACGGCCCGTTTCCAGAATTTCACGCGAAATATCCCAGCTTTTATCATCATCGGTTTTTTCCATCGTAAAATCGATCAGCAATTTGGTCAGCGTTTCGTCCTGACCAGCCTGAGCAATAATAGCATCAACAGCTTCGATTAACAAATTTTCTGTATCCAAAGTGACTTCAAATGTCATTGGAAGATTTAAATCGTGTGCAAAAGCCCGAATTACTTTGTGTGTAAATTTATCGATGGTAGAAATATCAAAAGCAGCATAATTATGAATTAAGTGCTTTATAATACTTTGAGATTTTATTTTTAGCTGAATAATCGAAAGTCCAGTTTCGCGGGATAAATCCTCCATCAAATCTATCGCTTTCGCGGAAGGCTCTTCTTTGGCAAATTCAGACAAACTTCCCACAATACGGCTTTTCATTTCGTGAACCGCTTTGTTGGTAAAAGTTATCGCCAAAATATTCCGATAGGCATCATTTTTTGGAGAAGAAAGAATAATTTTTAGATATTCTTTCACCAAAGTATACGTCTTTCCTGATCCTGCAGAAGCATCATAAATAGAAAAAGACGGACTTTGCATAAGCTTTGGGTTTTAGCATTGTAAAAATAGTACAATAATATTAAACCTCAATAATGAAAAAATCCAATAATGAAAAATTCCAAATTCTAAGATCTAAAGCTGATATTGGAATTTGGAATTTGAAATTTTGATATTTTAATCTAATTTATGCGTGTTTAGGAAATGCTCTTTTGTTGAAAACCAATAATATTCCAACTCCTGTAGAAATTGCCATATCGGCAACATTAAAAATAGCATTAAAAAAAGCGAAATGTTTACCTCCAAAAACTGGAAGCCATGCTGGAAGCTCTCCTTCCCAAATAGGGAAATAAAACATATCCACTACCAAACCATGAAACCATGTTCCGTATGGTTGTGGAGAAAAAAGCGTAGCAAGGTTATGCTCGCTGCCGTCAAAAATTACTCCGTAAAAAACAGAATCGATAATATTACCCGCTGCTCCGGCAAATATTAAAGCGATTGAAACGATCAAATAAGTCGAATGACGTTTTTTAACTGCATCTGCAAGCCAGTATCCAATTCCGAATACTGCAAAAATTCTAAAAACTGTCAAAATCAGTTTTCCATATTGTCCAGGTATTTTTGTTCCCCAAGCCATTCCTTCATTTTCAATAAAATGAATTCTAAACCAATCAAAAAGTACTACCTCTTCACCTAAAACGAAGTTTGTTTTTACGTAGATTTTAGAAAGCTGATCGACAATTAAAACTAAAAATATAAGGAAATACGCTTTTCTTAATGACATTTTATGATTTTTTGATGCGCAAAAGTAACAATTAAATCAAAAAAAACGCTCCATTAGGAACGTTAATTGTTTTGTAATAAAATAAAAATCGAGCAATTGCCTTCAATTTTATAATTATACTTATTTTTTTGCAGTCGCTTTTGCCGGACTGTCTGAAAAGAATTCCGAGATCGATTTAAAGATACCTTTGCTCGGTTTTCCAGCCGCAGCCCTCTTCGCTTCTGCCTTTTTAACTTCTGCTTTGAATTTGACACGTAATTTTTCAAATTCTTTCATTCTGTGTTCTACATCAGAATTTACATCTTTGAATTTCAATACTTTAGCCATGGTGTAAGTTTTTTAAGTAAAAAAATAAAATATTTAACGATTTGGTTCTACAATGATACATAATTTAATTTATATTTGTTAATAATAATTAACAATTGTTTAGGACGAATCTCAATTATAACCTATATACATTACCAAAAATGAACTAATTTTAACATTACCCCCAAACCTTACAAAATTATGAATGAAATAACTACTATTCTAAACAACTTTTTGGTCGAGACAAAAGCTAGTGCGGCATTAATTTTAAACGGAAAAGGAAAACTAATTACTTCTCTTAATCTTGACTACAGCGACAGTATTGCAGCTATGAGTGCCGGAATATTATCAATGAGCGAAAAATTTCTAATCGATTTAGAGAAAGGCTCTTTAAAGCAACTTTACTTAAAAAGTTCCGATGGGGTTGTCGTCGGAAATAAGATCAGCGGTTCAAACTTCGTCATTGCATTTTCCAGAGAAGGAAGCAACCTTGGAATCTTAATGCACTCTACCGACGAATTATCTGTAGAATTAAGCAAAAATTCGCTATTAAAATAATATACATCTATTAACCACAAACCCCAAGAACTATGAGTAACGACTTTTTAAACGTTTTTTTGAATGAAATGAAAACTAACGTAAACGGCTTTATTGCTGTAGCTGTAACAGAAATTGAGACAGGATTAAGCTTTGGAAACATAACTGTAGATTCAGCTTTTGATCCTGAACTTGCAGCTGCTTATAATCTCGAAGTTGTAAAAGCAAAACTGAATGCGGTTAAAGCTTTAGGCTTGAATCAGGATATTGAAGATATTTTGATTACACTTTCAAACCAAATTCACATCATTGACATTTCACCAAACAAAAAATTTATGATTTATCTTGCGGCAGATGCAAACAAAGCTAATCTTGGAATGACAAGAGCGGTTTTAAGAAAGCACAAAGCCGATTTAGAAAAAAATCTGGCATAACAATTTTACATTAAAAAAACCGCACTGATAAAGGCGGTTTTTTTTTGAACTTATTCTAAAAATTCTCAAGTAATTACACTTGTTTTATTCCTACAAAAAATGGTTGTTTTAAAAATGATTATTTTGATTAATTATAAATAATTTCTTTCAATACTCAATCCTCCCTGTAAAATTGGGAAACATGAAAGATTAAACAAAAAAAAACGCCCTTATCCAGGAGCGTTTTTTATTCAATATTTATATAAATACTTATCTCTGCAAATTTTTAGCTTCGATACTCATTGTTGCATGAGGAACGATTTTAAGCCTTTCTTTGCTAATTAATTTACCTGTTACTTTGCAAATACCGTAAGTTTTGTTTTCTACACGGAATAAAGCGTTTTTTAAGTCACGAATGAATTTCTCTTGTCTGATTGCCAACTGAGAGTTTGCTTCTTTAGACATGGTCTCACTTCCTTCTTCAAAAGCTTTAAAAGTTGGAGAAGTATCGTCAGTTCCGTTATTTAAATCATTCATGTAGGCACTTTTGATCAAATCAAGATCTTCTTGCGCTTTTTTTATTTTTGCTTGGATTATCTCTTTGAACTCTGCCAAATCTGCATCAGAGTATCTTGTAATTTCATCTATCATTTTAATAATTATTTTGAAATTAATATCATTGTTTTAATATCATCAAACTCAATTTCTGTGCCGTTTTCTAAAGCGTCAGCAAAAACCAAATTGTCTGTTAATGTCTCAGACTTAATATAGTCTTCATTTTTTGAAACGGCTTCTTCTAATGTGCTGTTTCTTTTTATTTGTACCTTAATCTTATCAGTAACTTCAAATCCTGAATCTTTACGGATATTCTGAATACGATTTACCAATTCTCTTGCGATACCTTCGTTTTTCAATTCCTCAGTTATTGTAATATCTAACGCAACTGTAATTCCGTTTGAATTCGCAACTAACCAGCCTTCGATATCTTGTGATGTAATTTCTACATCTTCTAATGATAAAGTTACACTATTTCCTGCAATAACAATATCCAGCGTTCCCTGCTTGTCCAGCTGATTGATCTGATCTGCAGAAAAAGCTTGTATTTCCTTAGAAATCAATCCCATATCCTTTCCAAAACGCGGTCCAAGAGCCTTAAAATTAGGCTTAATTTGTTTAATCAAAATACCTGAATCATCGTCTAAAAGTGTTATTTCTTTCACGTTTACTTCAGCTTTTACCAGGTCAGAAATCGCTTCGATTTCAGCACGCTGATTCTCGTCAAGTACCGGAATCATTACCTTTTGCAGAGGCTGACGAACTTTTATCATCTCTTTTTTACGCAGCGACAAAACTAAAGAAGAGATGGTTTGCGCCTTCTGCATTTTGCTTTCCAACGTTTTATTAACAAAGTTTTCGACAAATTTTGGAAATTCAGCCAAGTGAACACTAGCAAAATTCTCGATTCCCGTAGAAACTGTCAAATCTCTGTATAATTTATCCATAAAAAATGGAGCTACCGGAGCGCTTAATTTGCTGATTGTAAGTAAGCAGGTATAAAGCGTTTGGTAAGCTGCAATTTTATCTTTTGCATACTCTCCTTTCCAGAAACGGCGACGGCATAAACGAACGTACCAGTTACTTAAGTTTTCCTGAACGAAATCAGAAATTGCTCTTGTCGCTTTTGTTGGCTCATAATCTTCGTAGCATTCGTCAACAAATTTTATTAACGAATGTAATTCAGAAATAATCCATTGATCGATTTCTGGTCTTTCGTTTAACGGAATTTCTGCCTCTGCATATTTAAATCCGTCGATGTTTGCATATAACGAGAAGAATGAATAGGTATTGTAAAGTGTTCCGAAGAATTTACGTTTAACCTCAGCAATTCCTTCAAGGTCAAACTTCAAGTTATCCCACGGATTTGCATTCATAATCATATACCAGCGTGTAGCATCAGGACCGTTTTCTGCAATGGTTTTAAATGGGTCTATGGTATTTCCTTTACTCTTAGACATTTTAATTCCATTTTTATCTAAAACAAGACCATTTGAAACTACGTTTTTGTATGCAATTTTATCAAAAACTAAAGTTCCGATCGCATGTAAGGTATAGAACCATCCACGAGTTTGATCTACTCCTTCGGCAATGAAATTTGCTGGAAAATCTTTATTTCCGTCAATTTTATCTTTGTTTTCAAAAGGATAGTGCCATTGTGCATAAGGCATTGCTCCAGAATCGAACCAAACGTCGATTAGATCACTTTCGCGCTTCATTGGTTTTCCAGAAGCAGAAATCAAAGTAATTCCATCAACAACATTTTTATGCAAATCGATTAAATCATAATTTGATTCAGACATATTTCCGATTTCAAATCCTTTAAACGGATTTTCTTTTTGAAAACCTGCTTCGATCGATTTTTCGATTGCATTGTACAATTCTTCAACAGAACCGATAATAACTTCTTCTGTTTTATCTTCTGTTCTCCAGATTGGCAAAGGAATACCCCAATATCTAGAACGAGATAAGTTCCAGTCGTTGGCATTTTTAAGCCAGTTTCCAAAACGTCCTTCACCAGTAGATTTAGGTTTCCAGTTGATAGTTTCGTTCAGGTCGAACATTCTATCTTTTACATCGGTTACTTTAATGAACCAAGAATCTAGTGGATAATATAATAACGGCTCATCGGTTCTCCAACTGTGTGGATAACTATGTACGTATTTTTCAACCTTAAAGGCTTTATTTTCTTCTTTTAATCGAATAGCAATTTCAACATCTACAGACTTCTCCGGAGCTTGTCCTGCATCGTAATATTCGTTTTTAACGTATTTACCAGCCAAATCACCAACATGAGAGGTGAATTTTCCTTGTAAGTCAACTAAAGGCACTGCAGTTCCGTTTTCGTCTAAAACTAACATTGGCGGAACTTCTGGTTTTGCTTCTTTTGCTACTTTAGCATCATCTGCACCAAAAGTCGGAGCTGTATGCACGATTCCTGTTCCGTCTTCTGTGGTAACGAAATCACCAGAAATTACTCTAAACGCATTTTCAGCATTTTCATAAGGCAGTACATAAGGCAGTAATTGCTCGTAACGTATTTCTACTAAATCTGCTCCTTTTGCTTCGGTTAAGATTTTGTACGGAAGTTTTTTGTCGCCGTTTTTTACATTGTCAAAATCAGCGTCATCTTCGCTTAGGAAATATCCTTTTCCGAATTGTTTTCCAACTAAGTTTTTAGCTAAAATAACATTAATCGGTTCAAAAGTATATTGATTGAAAGTTTTAACTAAAACATAATCGATTTTTGGCCCCACTGTCAAAGCGGTATTTGACGGAAGTGTCCATGGAGTTGTCGTCCAGGCCAAAATGTGAATATCTCCAAAACCTTGTAAAAATCTTGGAAGCGTTTCTGGTAAAGTTTTGAATTGTGCTACAATTGTAGTATCGGTAACATCACGATAAGCTCCCGGCTGATTTACTTCGTGAGAAGATAATCCAGTTCCTGCTTTTGGAGAATATGGCTGGATTGTATATCCTTTGTACAACAAACCTTTATCGTAGATTTGTTTCAAAAGCCACCAAACAGATTCCATGTATTTTGGTTTATAAGTCACATACGGATCTTCCATATCAACCCAATACCCCATTTTTTCGGTCAAATCATTCCATACGTCAGTATAACGCATAACGGTTTTTTTACACGCTTCATTATATTCTTCGATAGAAATGGTTTTACCAATATCTTCTTTTGTAATTCCTAATTCTTTTTCGGTACCTAATTCTACAGGCAGACCGTGAGTATCCCATCCGGCTTTTCTTTTTACCTGAAAACCTTTTTGAGTTTTATATCTGCAAAAAATATCTTTAATTGCACGCGCCATTACGTGGTGAATTCCCGGTAATCCGTTTGCTGAAGGCGGACCTTCAAAAAATATGTAAGGTTCAGCACCTTCGCGAGTTGTTACACTCTTTTCAAATATATTTTCTTTCTTCCAAAAATCAAGAACTTCAGACGCTACAGTTGGTAAGTCAAGTCCTTTGTATTCAGTAAATTTTGTACTCATTTTATCCTTTTCTTAAACGAGGTGCGAAAGTAAGGAATTTTGAGGAAAATAGATAAAAGATAACGGAAAAAAGACCGATTTGAGGAAATTTCAGGTAGATTCCGCAACAAATATTACGGTTTTGGTCGATTTAAGAGAAAACTTCTTTTAAAATCTCTAATGATTTTGGTTTTTTGAATCCTTCCAGATGAAAACTATAATAGTCAATTAGGATTTTTAGCAGTATTTGTCTTTCTAAAACATGAAAGATTTTTTGATCATTGTCGAATTTCAAATCGATTAATTTTTTGAATAAGTTTGTTTCGTGTTCCGTTAATACATTTCCTTTATTAAAAAGTGTAAAAATACCATCATTCATTTCAAAATGAGGCAGATCGATTTCTGAAATATCCGGATAAAAACCTAAATATTTTGTGATTTCTAAAAGCAGAATTAAATGAAAATTAAAAATTTCATCGTGAGTATCAAGCCATGTTAGAGCCGTTTCTAAAAACAAAAAAAGCGATTCGTTTTTTTCTTCTTCCTGAATTGAATAATGCAATATTTCCGAAAGAAACATCACCATCGTACTTTTTACAATATCTGTATGAATGGTTTGAAAAGGAATTCCGTTTTTAATTTCTTTAAAATTTTCGAGAGTTCCTTTATTTTTATGAACAGCTTCGATTTCCAAAATTGATAATGGCTGAAAATAAGCAATCTTCTGGCTTGCTTTTCTACTCGAAAAAGCATCGCGCACAAAATAAGATTTCAGTCCATTTGAAAGTGTAAAGCATTTTACAATCAAACTTTTTTCCTGAAATTTTAAAGATGAGATTACTATGGCTTTTGTTTTGACGAGCATTTTAGATTATTAGACTTCTTAGATTTTTTCACTTTTGACTTTCGACCTTTGACTTTCGACTTGCAGACTAACGAATAATCATCACTTTCTTGACTTTTGTTTCGCCTCCATCTTGTGCAGAAATAAAAATCATATAAACTCCAGAAGCTACTTTATATTTCCCAAAAGCCGTTGTGTCCCATTCAATTGTTCCGCCTTCAGAAGTTGTTTCGTAAACTAGATTTCCTTCGATATCTGTGATTTTAATATTGGCTTTGTCGATTAAACCGGCAACTTTTACAGTTCCGGAATATGTCGGTCTAACCGGATTTGGATACACATATACATTGCTTAAATCTTCGTTTGCTCCGGTTGCAATTCCTTTAAAAGAAATCATTCCTTTATTGGTCACTATAAAAACCTCTCCGGTTGTACTATTGATTTTAATATCGTTTATAGTGTTGCTTGGTAAAGGCGAATTGTTAATCGTAAAATGATATCTGGTCTCCTGACCATTTTGCGAAACCATAAAAACACCAGAATCTGCCGTTCCAATCCATTTATTATTGGCACCGTCGACAGCTATCGAAGTAATAAATTGTTCATACATCAATTCCTGAGCCAGATTATCTTCAGTTATAATAATCGGATTTGCTTTTAACTGACTATCGGTTTGAAAATTTCCAACGTTTGACAAAACTCTTAAACCTTTTGTAGTTCCTATCCAAAGCTGATTTTTAGTATCAAGCGCAACAGATCTGACATCAGTTACAGGCAGATTTCCTGTATCAGCTCCAGTCGTTATTTTTTTAAATACATTTCCGCTTTCGCTAAAGGCAATTACACCATCATTACTGGTAGAAATCCATTTTACGCTATTTTTATCGATAACAATGTTGGAATAACTCGTTGCTTCGGCGTTATTTAAAATTGTACTTGTGGCATAACTTTGCCATTGTCCATCTGTTTTTAAAACTTTTAATCCGTTTTTGATTCTGCTATTTGTTATCCAGAGATTTCCATTTTTATCAAATGCAGTTCCGTTAATACGAACATCAATATATGTCGGTCCTTCGTATGTTATACTCTCTAAACCGCTGTTTTTTTCATTATATAAAAAATTCGGAATATCATCCTCAATTCGTAGCAATCCGGAGAAAAAAGAACTTGCATAAACTTGTTTTTCGTTCTTTGGATTGATTATCACGCGTGTTATTGACTTTGCATCATAAACCTCTGAGTATGGAATATTTAACCATTTTGAGTTATTAAATTTACTTATACCATAACTATCCAGATCATAAGGATTGTAATAAGTATCATAATCTCCATAAACTGCCCAAAGAACATTTGGCGAAACATCTATTGAAAAAATATTATTTCGTGCCGGACCTGCCGGAGTGATATTTTCAAAGTTTCCTGCAGAGGAAAGTGCAGCAGAAAATAGTCCTTTTTCTTTTGTACCTATATATAATAAATCCCCAACAGCTGTTGCGCAGGAAAAAGTCAAATTAATATCAGGAAGTTGTGTATTTACAATCTGTTGATTCAAAATCATTTGATTGTTATATATACAAACCGAAGCAGATGTGGTTACAAACAAATTATGATTTACAGCGCGCATATCTACAGAAGCTTGCGGAAGCTGTAAAAATGCAACAAAATTGACCCCATTATATCTATGAATATTACCTGTCGAGTTTATGGCAATAAGTTGTGTATCTAAAGTAGAAATTGCTGACCAGCTTCCTGTATTGACAACAGCCCATTGACTATAATCATTTAGATTTGGGTTTGCAATATCTGCCCTTCTAATTCCAGTTGAAGTTGCAGCAAAAATAAATCCGTTAAAAAAGGTGGTTTGTTTTACGCTGATTTCTGCTCCGTTATCTCCAATAAAATAGGTGTCTCCAAATTGCGATGTAGTCAAGTTAAACTGCACAATTCCAAAATCACACGAAACATACAGTATTCCATCATGTTCCATCAAATGATTTATTTTTTTAAGACTCGCCGATAATTGTTTATTTATAATATCTACTTTTGTGATTATGCTGCCGTCTGTTTCGTTTACAATAATCATCAAACCGTTTTCATAACCAACAATTGTTTTTTTGAAAGCTTCACTATAATATAGAGCAGAAATTGTCTGTCCTGAAAGGCCCTCTACAGTTGTTGTTGTTTTTACAGCATTTGTCGCGGCGTTTTTAGAAAACAATGCATTTTCTGAAGCTGCAAAAACAATTGTCGAAGATTCTGAAATATCTTTTATTTCATTAAATGAAAAATAACCCTGCCAGGACAATTGTCCCTGAGCAAAACTAAATTGAAACAGCATCAAAAATAAAACGTAAAGAAATTTTCTTCTCATTTTTAATAGATATCGGTTAGACAAATATACTACAAACGAAAGTATTTGATTTTTCTTCTGTTATAAATAAAAAAATGCTCTCGATTTATCTTAGATAAATGAGAGCATTTTTCAATTGTAATTAATCTTAAACTACACCCTGAGCAAGCATAGCATCGGCAACCTTAACAAATCCGGCAATATTAGCTCCTTTTACGTAGTTAACATATCCGTCTTCTTCTGCACCGTATTTTTTACATTGGTTATGAATTCCAACCATGATTTCTTTTAATCTTAAATCAACCTCTTCGCTTGTCCAGTTTAAACGAATAGAGTTTTGTGTCATTTCTAATCCTGATGCAGCTACTCCTCCAGCGTTTGCAGCTTTTCCTGGAGCAAAAAGTACTTTATTATCTAAGAAAAGTTTAATTGCTTCTAATGTTGAAGGCATATTTGCAGCTTCAGTAACACATAAAACACCATTATCAATCAGTTTTTGAGCGTCCTCTCCGTTTAACTCATTTTGAGTAGCACAAGGAATTGCGATATCAACTTTTACTTCCCAAGGGCTTTTTCCTTTATGGAAAACAGCATTTGGATATTTCTCTAAATATCTCTCAGCTCTGTTATCTCCGCTTGCTCTCATTTCAAGCATGTGATCGATTTTATCTCCAGAGATTCCTTCTTCATCATAAATGTAACCGTCTGGACCAGAAAGAGTAACCACTTTTCCTCCTAATTCATTTATTTTTAAGGCAACTCCCCAGGCTACGTTTCCAAATCCTGAAATAGCAACTCTTTTACCTTTAATTTCATGCCCGATTGTGCGAAGCATTTGATCTGTAAAATAAACTACTCCATAACCTGTAGCTTCAGGACGAATTAAAGAGCCTCCGTAGGCAAGTCCTTTACCGGTTAAAACTCCTGTAAACTCATTTCTAATTCTTTTATATTGGCCAAATAAATAACCAATTTCTCTTGCTCCAACACCAATATCTCCTGCAGGAACGTCTAAGTCCGGACCAATATGACGGCATAATTCAGTCATAAATGATTGACAGAAACGCATAATTTCTCCATCAGATTTTCCTTCAGGATCAAAATCAGAACCTCCTTTACCTCCACCCATAGGAAGTGTCGTTAAACTATTTTTGAAAACTTGTTCGAAAGCCAGGAATTTTAAAACTGATAGGTTTACAGTGTGATGAAATCTGATTCCTCCTTTGTATGGACCAATTGCAGAGTTCATTTGAATTCTAAAACCTCTGTTTACAATTATTTCACCTTTATCATCAACCCACGGAACCCTAAAGATTATTGATCTTTCCGGTTCAGCAATTCTTAAAAGTAAATTTTTCCCATCATATTTTTTTCTTTCCGCGATAAATGGAATTACTGTTTCTGCAAATTCTCTAACAGCCTGAAGAAATTCTGGCTCGTTTGGATTTTTTGACTCAACAAGAGCCATAAATTCATTTATTTTTTGTTCCATTTTAAAATAAATTATTCAAATAATAGTTTTAAACTTATTGTTAGATAAGAAAATACGTTTTAAGAAAACGTTTTCGTTATAACATACAAAGATATAGCAAAATCACGATGATTTGTTATTTTTTTTCGTTTTTGAAACAGAATTATATATTTTTTAAACAAAAATAAGATTCCGATTTTACACCTCCGAATTTACATCAATTAACACCCGTTAAAGTCAGAAAATTAAGTGTTTTGTTATTAATTTTTTAATAGAAGTATTTAATATTTTGTTTAGAGTATGTTTTTTATATATTTGCCAATATTTTGAAAGCCCCAAGAGATGTTTAAACACCTATATTTCACGATTTTCGCCCTATTTGGCATGACCACAATTGCCAATGCTCAGTCAGATCTAGCACAAGAAGTAGGAATAATATTCGGTCCGATAACTTTTCAGTCGGATTTTGGACAAAGACATAATTTCGATACCAATGTTGGAAACACTGGATTTGGTGTAGGAATTGTTCACTTTATCAACTTTTCTGCAAACAATAATAGAGAAAGTTTCTTTACAGAACATTTCAAAGTTAGATCTGAATTGTCATTTAACACCACAACTCTAAACCACTTTGGAGGTTTTCTTGACACTTCTACAAACAAATTTGCTATTTCTCAGTTAAGAGCTATGAGTGGTAAATCTACTCTATTAAATCTCGGAGCTCAGCTAGAATTTTCTCCATTTATGAAAATTCATGATTTCGAAAATACGCCTGGCGGTTTTAGTCCATATTTCAGTGTGGGATTCCTTGCTACTTATTATTCTACAAAAATAAGCTCAACAATGGGTGAATTAGGGCTTCCCGCTACAACATTTCCTAAATACTTAACTCCTTCAGATGGTCATCAATATGGATTTTCCAGTGAAAACGGAGTGGCTTTAGCGGCTACAGCAGGTGTTGGATTCCATCTTAAATTAACTCAAATGAGCGACGTAATGTTCGAAACTCGTTTTCAGGCATTTAGTTCAGACTGGATCGATGGTTTGAATCCAAACAAAGATTTGTACAAAGAAAACAAGTCAAATGACTGGCAGGTTTGGTTTAATGTTGGATACATTTATTATTTAGAATTCTAAAAATATAAATTATATAAAATATAAAAATCCCAAATTCCAAAACAATCAAATTGGAATTTGGGATTTTTTGTATCAGAATTTATTTAAGCCAGAGCCTGTTCTAAATCTGCAATTAAATCTTCTGCATCTTCAATACCAACGCTTAGTCTTACCAAATCATCAGTAATACCAACTTCTGCTCTTTTATCTGCAGGAATTGATGCGTGCGTCATTAAAGCCGGATGATTGGCTAGTGATTCAACTCCTCCTAAAGATTCTGCAAGAGTAAATACTTTTAATTTTTCTAAAAAGGCGATAGAATCTTCTTTTTTACCCGATTTGAATGTAAAAGAAACCATTCCGCCAAAAGCTTTCATTTGTTTCTTAGCGATTTCGTGAAACGGATGATTTTCTAAACCTGGATAATATACCGTATTTATTTTTGGATGTTTACTTAAGTACTCTACGACTTTTTCTCCATTTTCACAATGTCTCTGAACTCTTAACGCTAAAGTTTTAATTCCTCTTAAAACCAAGAAACTATCCATTGGTCCTAAAGTTGCCCCAGTCGCAAATTGTTGAAAATGTAATTGTTCTCCTAACGCTGCATCTTTTACAATTAAAGCTCCGGCTATAACATCAGAATGTCCACCCAAATATTTTGTTGCTGAATGCATTACGATATCAGCGCCTAAATCAAGTGGTTTTTGTAAATATGGTGTTGCAAAAGTATTGTCTACAGCAAACCAAATTTTATGTTGTTTTGTAATTTTTGCAACCTCAGCAATATCAGCCAGTTTCATTAACGGGTTTGTTGGTGTTTCTACCCAAACCAATTTTGTGTTTTCGTTAATTAATGATTTCAATTTGGCAAGATCAGTCATGTCTACAAAATGAAATTTAATTCCTGAATCTTTATAAATTCTGGAAAACATACGATACGTTCCTCCATACAAATCATCCATCGCAATAACTTCATCACCCGCTTTAAACGATCGTAAAATACAATCTGTCGCTGCTAAACCAGATGAAAAAGCCAAACCGCGTGTACCATTTTCAATACTTGCCAAAGCTTCTTCAAGAGCTGTACGCGTAGGGTTTGATGCCCGGCTGTATTCATAATCTGCCAAAGGTTTCCCCGGGCTTGACTGAACAAATGTTGAAGTTTGATATACCGGAGGCATCACCGCTCCTGTACTTGGATCATGATGCTGGCCACCATGTATTACTTTTGTATTGAATTTCATATAATTATAAATTTTAAGTACTTAATTTCTCTACAAATTTACCGTATATTTATTTTATCCTGACACAACTTCTTACCTTTGTAGATAATTAACACTTTTTGATATGAAAAATTACATATTTATAATCTTTTTGTGTTTGATTTTTACGAGTTGCAAAAAAGAGCTTTCATTTGATAATGAAACGTTTGAAGAAAAATCTACTATTCCGTGCAAAAATGACTGCCCGAATATCACAATAGAAATACCAGTTGCTAAAAATAAAAAAATTGTCGCCGACAGCATAAACAAAAAAGTTTTCGCTGTTATAAAAGAGATTGTTTATTTTGGAGAAGATTCCACGAAAGTCAATGATTACAAATCATTGGCCAAATCTTTTATTGCTTCTTATGAAGAAATGCATAAAAAATTTCCACAAGATACTTTTGGCTGGGAAGGAAAAATTAAAGGCGATGTCGAATTTGCGTCAGAGCAGATTATAAACATCAAAATAGATCATTATACTTTTACCGGAGGTGCGCATGGGTATCAGGGTTTCAGATCTTTATTATTTGATAAAAATACAGGAAAGTCGATTTTCATAGAAGATCTATTTAAAAACGAAAAAGAATTTAAGGCTTTCGCCGAAAAAGAATTCAGGCTTAAATATCATATTCCGGAAAAAGCAAATATAAATGCAACAGGATTAATGTTTGAAAACGATACTTTTCAGCTGCCGCAAAATATTTTTTATACTTCAGAAGGTTTACTTTTATATTACAACTCTTATGAAGCCGCATCTTATGCCGATGGCCCAAAAGAAATTTTATTCTCCTATGATAAAGTGGGCAAATATTTAAGATTTAAATAGAAAACCTCAGCTTCTCAGCAACTTAAAACCTTTTATTGAACATCATACTTCATCTTTCTCAAAACCCGTAAAGCCTCTTTAAAAGATAAATAAGCCTGACCAAAAGGTTTTAAAAGCAATTTTGCATCAATAAGTTTTTGTTTAGCATCGTCAAAGCCATTTAAATAACAGATCATAAAAGTAGAAGGCAGATTTTCAAGATCTTTTAATTCGCGGTCTGATAAAGAAAATCCTTTATGCAGTTTTTGAAGAAGCGCAATATTTGCATTATAAATATGAAACAACATCCGTTTATTGAATTCGGGCGGCTGAAAAAGCATTTGGCGGTCAATTTTATAATAACCATTATCAAAAAAATGAATGGTTTGTTCTTCCAGCGGATAATAACTTGTTTTATCATTTAAGCCAAGCGGGACATATTCTGTAATTGTAAAACTATTATCATCATAAAAAATAGTCACAACATCCTGAGCCGAATAAAAAAGCTTTACCTGTTCGTTAATTAACTCAATATCTACACGAGACAGAAAGGTCTTGTCACGGGATTTTTTTGGAACTCCAGCCCAGCAAATCACAAATAATTCCTTAAAAACATAATATTTCGGCGACATATCTTTGTGCCTGAAATTCATAAAATCGATTACACCATCGAGAGTATATTGAATACTGTTTCTTGAATTATTTTCAATCCCGATTACTGTTTCTGTATTTTGATTGTTTTTTTCAACTTCTTCATGTTCTTCTAGAGGAATTGAATTGCTGCCCCTTCTCATAAAAATACTATTGGCTGCAATTGTATGAATTCCTTTTTTAAAATAAGAAATCTGGCTTTTGGGCTTAATGGTTACCAAACCAATTACTTTATCTTTTGGAAGATTGGGAAATGGTACGTTCTCGTACTGAATTTTAGGAGGGTTTTCTAAAAAAGCATTAACCAGATTTTGAATTCGGCTGTCATCGAAGAAATCGTCGCCGACAATTTCATTATCCTGATCTTCAACTCCAACAACGATATACGAATTATTGGCCGGATTTGAATTTGAGAGTGCGCAAATGTGTTTTAAAAACTTGGCTTTTCCTTCGCGTGAATGAAGATTTAACTGCCTTTTTTTGTCATAAAAGCTGCTCTCATCATTGTGAGCAAGCAGATTCTTAATTAAAAGGCGCTTATTAATCATTCTTTTTTAGATTATTAGACTAGCTTAGATTTTAGACTTCTAGATTTCAACTTATAATAAACTTCAAATCTAAGAAGTCTAAGTTAGTCTAAAAAAATATAAGTTAGTCTCTTTTTACAATTGTCGAAGATGCCTGCGCGGTACTCATCACGACCAAATCAGCAATATTTACGTGATAAGGTCTTGAAACTACAAAATGAATTATATCTGCAATATCTTCTGCCTGAAGCGGATCAAATCCTTTATATACATTTGAAGCTCTTTCGGCATCACCTTTAAAACGAACTTCGCTAAATTCTGTTTCAACCATTCCGGGATGAATGGCTCCAACTCTAATTCCGAATGGATTTAAATCGATTCGCATTCCTGCCGTAATGGCATCAACGGCATGTTTCGTTCCGCAATATACATTTCCGTTTGGATATACTTCTTTTGCAGCGGTTGAGCCAATATTGATTATATGTCCTGAGTTTTTTGCTGTCATTTTCGGAATTACCGCTTTTGAAACATACAAAAGTCCTTTTACATTAATATCGATCATGGCATCCCAATCGTCTAAATCTCCTGTTTGGATTGGATCTAAACCATGTGCATTTCCGGCATTATTGATTAAAACATCAACATCTGAAAAATCTGCTGGTAAAGCACCTATTTTTTCCAAAACATCATTTTTATCACGAACATCAAAAGAAAGTGAATGCACTTCTGTAAAAACAGAAAGTTCTTTTTCTAATTCTTCTAAACGTTCTTTACGTCTTCCGCAAAGAATAACTTTATAATTGTTTTTTGCCAGAATCTGAGCGGTTGCTTTTCCAATTCCGCTTGTTGCCCCGGTAATTAAAACTGTTTTTTTCATTATTAAGTATTTGTTTTTACTCGCAGATTAAACAGATTTACACTGTATTTTTAAACCTGTTTAATCTGTAAAATCTGCGGGCTATATTTTTATTTAGGCAACATCGTCGCCCATACTTTCTGTCCAGATGGCAAACCAGTCTTCTTTTTCCATTTCTAATTCGACTGCTTTTACTAAAGACTGAATTCTGGCAACGTTGACAGTTCCAGCAATTGGAATAACGTTTGCCGGGTGTTTTAAAATCCACGCCAATAAAAGTGTATCTGCGCCAAGATGATATTTTTCTAATAAAGTCGAGAACAACTTTTTCAAGCGACGTGTTTTCTTAGTATCTTCTCTAAAAACAGTTCCAAGCGGATTCCATGATAACGGACGGATTCCGTTTGTCTGCATATAATCTAAACTTCCGTCAACCATCGGCTCAAAATGAGTTGCCGAAAATTGCACCTGATTATAACTTACTTCTGTTTTCTGGCGAATTAATTCAGTTTGAGAACTTGTAAAATTCGAAAGTCCGAAATCAATAATTTTCCCTTCAGATTTTAATTTCTCAACCGCTTCGGCAATTTCATCTGCCTGCATTAGCGGGCTCGGTCTGTGCAGTAAAAACACATCTACATAATCTGTTTTTAGTTTCTTTAAAGATTCTTCTACAGACCAGATAATATAATCTTTAGAATAATCGTAATGTTTAATTTTGTTATTACGGCTTTCTGTTACCAATTGAATTCCGCACTTGGTAATTAATTGTAATTTTTCGCGCGCAATTTTACTTGCTTTAAATGCCTTACCAAAATCAGCTTCGGTAGTATAGTCACCGTAAATGTCGGCGTGGTCAAAAGTTGTAATTTTGTTTTCGATACAGATCTGTATCATGTTCTCCATTTCTTTTGGTGTAAGGTTTTTATCCCAAATTCCCCAATTCATTGTGCCCGAAATAATAGGCGATAATACTGTTTTGCTCATGGTTATCTTGAGTTATTTTTGCTAATAAATATGCTTTTATAAAACATAATCACCAAAGTTCTTAAAAATATAAAAATAGATTCACAATTCGTCCTTAAAATTAGGTCATTGGTCGAAGTTTTAACCATTCTTTAACATCTTACTTCTCAAAAAATATTCAATTTGCACTCTCAAAAATTAGGCGTAAAAATCAAGGTTTTAAAAATATTTATATGGAAGAAAATACAACGACTTTAGACATTAGAGCGATAAATGAAAAAATTGAGAGAGAAAGTGCTTTTATAGACCTTCTTACAATGGAAATGAACAAAGTTATTGTGGGCCAGAAACACATGGTCGAGCGTCTATTAATCGGTCTTTTGGGTCAGGGGCATATTTTACTTGAAGGCGTTCCGGGTTTAGCAAAAACATTAGCCATAAATACTTTGTCGCAGGCAGTTCAGGGTTCTTTCAGCCGTATCCAGTTTACGCCGGATTTACTTCCTGCCGATGTTATCGGAACCATGATTTACAATATTAAAGCAAACGAATTTTCTATTAAAAAAGGGCCGATTTTTGCCAATTTCGTACTTGCCGATGAGATTAACCGTGCGCCTGCAAAAGTACAGTCTGCTTTACTTGAGGCAATGCAGGAAAAACAAGTAACAATTGGAGATTCAACTTTTAAATTAGACCGTCCGTTTTTGGTTTTAGCAACCCAAAACCCTGTTGAACAGGAAGGAACTTATGCACTTCCTGAAGCACAGGTTGACCGTTTTATGCTAAAAACTGTTATTGATTATCCAAAAATTGACGAAGAGCGTTTTGTAATTCGTCAGAACTTAAAAGGATCTTTCGAAAAAGTAAATCCAGTAGTATCTGTAGATCAAATTTTACGTGCGCAGGAAGCGGTTCGTGAAGTTTACATGGATGAAAAAATCGAAAAATATATCCTGGATATCATTTTTGCTACACGTTACCCAGAAAAATACAAATTAGCCGATTTAAAACCACTAATCAGTTTTGGAGCTTCTCCACGTGGAAGTATCAACTTAGCAAATGCTGCTAAATGTTACGCTTTCATCAAACGTCGTGGTTATGTAATTCCAGAAGATGTTCGTGCAGTTGTGCATGATGTATTACGTCACAGAGTTGGAATAACATATGAGGCTGAAGCCGAAAACATAACTTCTGTAGACATTATCAACAAAATCGTAAACGAGATTGAAGTACCTTAAAAATTTGTTTCAAGTTTCAGGTTTCAAGTTGTTTGTCAAGCAAACTTGAAACTTTTAAACTTTAAACTTTAAACAAATCAAATGGATACAAAAGAGCTTTTAAAAAAAGTACGGAAAATAGAAATCAAAACCAAAAGACTGAGCAATCATATCTTTTCGGGAGAATACCATTCTTCATTTAAAGGGCGCGGGATGACTTTTAGCGAGGTGCGCCAATACCAATATGGCGATGATATTCGTAACATCGACTGGAATGTAACCGCACGCTATAATGAAGCCCATGTAAAAGTTTTTGAAGAAGAGAGAGAATTAACCATGGTTTTAATGGTTGATATTTCTGGTTCTGAAGGTTTTGGTTCTAAAAGTCAGTTTAAAAAAGACATCGTAACCGAAATTGCGGCAACGATGGCTTTTTCGGCTACACAAAATAATGATAAGATTGGATTAATCTTATTTTCTGATAATGTTGAATTATACATTCCGCCAAAAAAAGGCCGTTCGCACGTTTTGAGAATCATTCGTGAATTGATCGAATTTGAACCAAAAAGCCATAAAACGGATATTTCACAAGCTCTAAAGTTTTTATCAGGAACACAAAAAAAGAAAGCCATTGTTTTTGTGATTTCGGATTTCATGTCTGAAAATTATGAGCAGACTTTAAAAATTGCTTCTAAAAAACATGATATTACGGGCGTTAGAGTATATGATATTCGCGAAGAAAAAATCCCAAACCTTGGAATGGTAACCATGCTGGATGCCGAAACCGGGAAAATTCAACTGGTAGATACGGGCTCAAAAACGGTAAGAATGAACTACGAAAAGCATTATCAGGAAAGAGTTAATTATTTCAAAGACATTTTTAGTAAATCAGGAGCTGGAGTCGTTAATACCAGAGTCGACGAAAATTATGTAACTAAATTATTAGGCTATTTCAAATCTAGATAAATAAATTTTAGATTGCAGATTTAGAATCTTATCTGCTCTAATTTTTTTTTCAAATAAAAATCCGCTTTTAAGCATTCATTTTAGACTAAAATCTGAAATCACAAATCAAATGAAATTTAAACTTTATATATTTTTATTTCTCTTTTCTACAATTGTTTTTGCTCAGCAGAAACAAGTGGAAACCAGTATTGATACCACAAAAAATAAAATTGGCGCCGAGTTTAAACTAACGCTTAAAACGGTAGTGAGTTCAAACTCAAAAGTTGTTTTTCCTAAGCTGAAAAATATTGGTCCTTTAGAAGTTATTCAGTCTTATCCTATCGATACAGTAAAGAAAAATGACACTTACGAATTGATAAAGAAATATGGTTTAACTCAATTTGATTCAGGAAAATATACTATTCCGTCTATTAAAATTTTAATCGATAAAAAACCGTTTTTGTCAGATTCTATCCGCATTGAAGTTGCTAATGTAAAAGTTGACACTTTACAGCAAAAAATGTACGATATCAAAGATATTACAGCTGCCGAAGACGGTATTGGTAATTGGTGGAAATACGTTTTGGCGTTACTTATTATTTTAGCAATTGGCGCAGGAATTTATTGGTATGTTAAAAAACACCAGAAAAAGAAAATCGAGGAAGAAGTTTATAAAACACCTATCGAAAAAGCAACAAGCCTTCTAAATAATCTCGAACAAAAAGAGCTGGTTCAAAAAGGGGAAATTAAAGAATATTATAGCGAACTGACCGATATTGCCCGTAATTATATAGAAGAAGCGATTCATATTCCGGCAATGGAAAGCACGACTTCTGAATTAATTCAGGCAATTAGAACGGCATCGACTAAAAAGAAAATGACTTTGACGCCGGAAACGGTTGAAAATCTGGAGCGTGTTTTACGTCAGGCCGATTTAGTAAAATTCGCAAAATCGAAACCACTTGATTTTGAAATTACCGAAGACCGAAATAAAATCCAAAAAGTAATTTTAACACTTGATAATGCAATTCCAACAGAAGTTTCGACCGAGGAAGAAGATCAATTATTAAACGAAGCGCAAAGACAAAAACAAATTCAGCTTCAACTAAAAAAACAAAGAAACAAACGCATTACAATTGCTGTTGGTTCTGTTGTGTTTTTATTAGTAGCAACGACAGCTTTTTTCATTGTTACAAAAGGTTTTGCTTACGTAAAAGACAACATTATTGGTCATCCGTCTAAAGAACTTTTAGAAGGAGAATGGGTAAAAAGTGAATACGGAAATCCGGGCGTAATTATTGAGACTCCAAAAGTTTTAAAACGCATGGATGCCCTAAAAACGCTTCCAAAAGAGACAATGGCGCTGATTAAAGAAATGCAGCTTTTTGTATATGGAAGTATGATTGACAATTTTTATGTGGCTGTTTCAACAACTAAATTTAAAAATCCTACTGATATTGATTTATCAAAAGCATTAGAAGGAAGTTTAAAAGTTATCGAACTTCAGGGCGGTCAAAATATAATCGTAAAACAAGAAGATTTCCAGACAAATCAAGGTATTCAGGGAATAAAAGGTTACGGAACAATGACCGTTTTAAACCCTGCTACCAAAACAAGTTTAAAAGGATATTATGAAATCCTGCTTTTTAAACAAGATCAGGGATTACAGCAAATTATCATTTTCCACGAAGAAGGTGACACGTATGCAAACGACATTACAACCCGAATTTTAAATTCTGTTGAACTTAAAAAAGCAAATAACTAATGAATAATCAGATCACTTTTTTAAATCCGGAATTCTTTTGGTTGTTTCTGTTAATTCCAGTTGCTATTGGCTGGTATTTTTGGAAAAGAAATCAGCAGTCGGCAACTTTAAAGATGAGTTCAACTGCCGGTTTTAAAAACAGTCAGTCGCTGCTTACAAAGCTAAAACCTTCTTTGTACGTTTTTAGGATTATTGCGTTAAGTTCTTTAATTATAGCTTTGGCAAGACCAAGAACTGTTGACATAAGCAATCAGACTAAAACAACAAAAGGAATTGATATTGTAATGGCAATAGACGTTTCCGGAAGTATGCTGGCAAAAGATTTAAAACCAAACCGTATGGAGGCTTTAAAAAGAGTAGCTGCAGATTTCGTTGGTGAACGTCCAAATGATAGAATTGGTTTGGTTTTATACGCTTCAGAAGCTTATACAAAAACACCTGTTACAAGCGACAAGCCTATTATTCTCGAAGCCATAAAAGGCATCAAATACGATACCGTTTTGCAAGATGGAACCGGAATTGGAATGGGATTGGCAACGGCGGTAAACCGTTTAAAAGACAGTAAAGCAAAAAGCCGCGTCATAATTTTATTGACAGATGGTGTAAATAACGCCGGATTTATCGAACCGGAAACGGCTGCAGATATTGCAAAGCAATACGGAATTAAAGTTTATACGATTGGTCTTGGAACAAACGGAATGGCAGAATCTCCATACGCATACGCACCAAACGGAGGCTTCTTATTTAAAATGCAAAAAGTTGAAATTGATGAGCAGTTAATGAAAAGCATTGCCCGCAAAACCGATGGAACATATTTTAGAGCAACAAGCAACGATAAATTAGCCGAAATATACAATTCGATTAACAAATTAGAAACAACAGAAATTCAGGAATTAAAATTCTACGATTATGACGAAAAATATAGAATTTTTGTTTTAGTCGCAGCATTTTTACTACTGCTTGAAGTTGGTTTAAGAAATACAGTTTACAGAAGCTTCATTTAATTTTTTCAAAATTAAAAATTCCAAGTTTAGAAATTCCAAATAACAAAATTGGAATTTGGAATTTAAAAAATTGAAAATTTAAGAAGATTTGGAATTTGGAATTTCAACATTGGAATTTAAAATATTTATGGAATTAGACGAAAAAAAATATTTATATCTCTTACTCTTACTGCCAATTGTGGTGTGTGTTTTCCTTTTCAATATGTATTGGAAAAGAAAAAAACAACGTGAATTTGGTGATTTGGAAATGGTAAAAAAACTGAGTCCTGAAAGATCTGTTTTTAAACCTGTTTTAAAATTATCTATTTTGCTTTTGGCATTAGCCTGCTTAATTATTGGATTAGTAAATCCAAAAATTGGAACCAAAATGGAGACCGTAAAACGTGAAGGTATTGATATCGTCTTTGCTGTCGACGTTTCAAAAAGTATGCTTGCCGAAGATGTGGCACCGAGTCGTTTAGAAAAAAGTAAACAATTGGTTTCGCAGATTATAAATTCGTTAGGAAGTGACAGAATTGGAATTGTGGCTTATGCAGGAAGTGCCTTCCCGGTTTTGCCAATTACTTCTGATTACAGCGTAGCTAAAATGTTTCTTCAAAGCATGAGTCCGGATATGGTTTCTTCTCAGGGAACTTCTCTTGATGAAGCGATTAGATTATCATCTACATATTTTGACGAAAAAAGCAAAACAAGCAAACTTCTGATTTTAATTTCTGATGGAGAAGACCATTCTGAAGGAGCGACTGCCGCAGCTGAAGAAGCCAACAAAATTGGTATGAAAATCATCACAATTGGTGTTGGAACTGAAAGAGGCGGTACAATACCGTTAAGAGAAAATGGAATTGTAAGAGGTTATCAAAAAGATCAAAACGGACAGACTGTTATTACAAAATTAAACCAGGAAGGTTTAAAAACCATTGCAAAAGCTACAAAAGGCGGTTACGTGTATGGCGGAAATACCAAAGAGGTTTTAGAATATCTGAAAAATGCTTTGAATAATATTCAGAAAACAGAATTCGAATCAACTCAAATGGCAGATTACCAATCGCAGTTTCAATGGTTTATTGGTTTTGGATTCTTATTATTATTTGTAGATATTTTCCTTTTGGAAAGAAAAACAAACTGGATCAAAGAGTTGAATTTATTTAACGAAAAGAAATAGAGATTCCGCTCGAAATTCGGAACAAAAAATAAAAAAATTAGAATGAAAAATTTACTTCTTTATATTTTACTAACGCTTCCTTTTGCAGTTGCTGCACAGGAAAAAGACAAGACATTGCCTGATGCCAATGAAGAATATAAGCAGAATAAATTTAGCGATGCTGAGGCAAATTACAGAATTTCGGCATCAAAATTTTCAAAACGTGCCGCTGGCGCATACAATTTAGGAAACTCGATTTACAGACAAGATCAGGCTTCTGAAGCTAAATACGCTTATGCAAATGCAATTAAAGCTGCCAAAACCAGATCTGAAAAACACAAAGCGTATCATAATCTTGGTAACGTTTTTATGAAGGAGAAAGATTATACGCAGGCGGTCGAAGCTTATAAAGAAGCGCTGCGTAACGATCCGACAGATGACGAAACACGTTACAACTATGCGTACGCAAAACAAAAGTTAAAAGAAAATCCTCCAAAAAACGATAAAAACAAAGACAAGAATAAGGATAAGGACAAAGACAAGGATAAAAACAAAGATAAGAACAAGGACCAGAATAAAGATAAGGATAAAGACAAGGACAAGAAAGACGATAAAGGCGACAAAGACAAGGATAAAAAAGACGGCAAAAATGATCCAAAAAAAGATGATAAGTCTGACAATAAAGGAGAGCCGAAACCTATGCCTGGAGGAATTTCAAAAGAACGCGTTCAGAACTTGCTGGATGCTGTAAACAATGAAGAAAAGAAAATTCAAGATAAAGTAAACGCTCAAAAAATAAAACCTAACCCGAAAAAACCAGAGAAAGACTGGTAAAATAAGTTTAATCGTTTAACCGTTTATTTGTTTAAGTTGATTTCAATTTTTTAAAAACAAATAATAGTTAAACGATTAAATGGTTAAAACAAATAAACGATTAAACGGTTAAATGAAAAGATATTTAATTTTATTACTATTCGCTTTTCAAGGACTTATGGCTCAGGTTCAGTTTGAAGCCAGAGTCAGTAAAAACACGCTTGGACTTAACGAAAGACTCCGCATTGATTTTATCATGAATGTTGATGGGGATAATTTTGATCAGCCAGGATTTGAAGGTTTTAAACTTGTAGCCGGACCAAGCCAGCAGATAAGCCAGTCATGGGTAAACGGCCGCAGTTCTTTTCAAAAAATATACTCTTATATTCTACAGCCTGAAAAAAAAGGAACTATAGTTATTAAACAAGCTGCAATAGAATACAACGGACAGATTTATAAAACCTCTCCGATAAAAGTTACCGTAACTAATGCCGTTGCTCAGGAAAGAGATCCTAGTGATCCCAGACAGCAAGGCGGAGGCGGAAACTATGGCGATCAATTACTGCAGCTCGTTGCCGAAGTTTCTAAAACAACACCCTATTTAAACGAACCTATTACGGTTGTTTACAAATTATACTTTAACGAAATTGGTGTTACAGGATTTAGAGAACTTGCAAAACCTAAATACAACGATTTTTGGAATCAAAACATCGACATCAAACAATTGACAATGGAAGAAGGAACTTTTAAGGGTCAAAGATGTCATTATGTTGTTTTAAAGAAGACTATTTTATATCCTCAAAAATCGGGCAGATTAACGATCGAACCGCTTTCATTAGATATTGGAGTTCAACTGCCAACAAATCGACGTGATATGTTTGGCCAGATGATCATTGCCGAAGACAATAAAATTGTTACAACAGGTGCAAGAACGATAAGCGTGAGACCTCTTCCTGAAACTGGTAAACCGGAAGGTTTTACCGGAGCGGTTGGAAATTTTAGTTTTAGAGTTACGCCATCGAGAACAACTTTAAAAAGCGGTGAAAGTCTGGATTTACTTGTAAGCGCGGCAGGAACAGGAAACATGAAATTGTTTACTTTACCAAAACCAGTTGTTCCAAATGCATTAGAAATGTACGATCCTGTTCACGATGAAAAAGTAACAACTTCATTAACGGGGATGTCCGGAAAAATCACAGATAAATACACAATTATTCCGCAGTACAAAGGAAAATATGCGATTAAACCAATGACGTTTTCGTATTTTGATTTAAGCACAGGTTCTTATAAAACGGTTACTTCTCCTGAAATTATGGTTGATGTTTTAGACGGACCAACTTTAGCAGAAGCAAATCCTTCTACAGCGGCTAAAAACGTAATTACAAAAACGGAACAATTTAAATATATTAAGCCAAAAACAACTTTAGTAAGTATTGCTAAAGATGATTTTTACAGTTCAGATTTGTATTATGCATTGGTGTTCCTTCCTTTTGCCATTATTCCTGTTATCATTTTGGCTAAGAAGAAAAAAGAAGCAATTGACAGCGACATAACCGGAAACAGAATCAAAATGAACAATAAACTTGCGAAGAAATATTTATCGCAGGCAAAAAAGCAGCTTAATAACAAAGAAGAATTTTATATCGCTCTTGAAAAAGCAATGCATAATTTCCTGAAAGCAAAACTACATATTGAAACTTCCGAAATGAGTAAAGACAATATTCGCGAATTGCTTTTATCCAGAAATGCAAATCCGGAAACGGTTCAAAATTTCATTAATTTGACTGAAAGCTGTGAATTTGCGCGTTATGCTCCGGCATCGAGCACTTCGATTCAGCAGGATTATGATAAAGCTGTTTTAATTATTTCAGAATTAGAAAAACAAATCGTTTAGTTTTTAACTTAAATCAAACCTGACAGGTTTTAAAAACCTGTTAAGTTTAATAAAATAAGAATGAAAAATATACTATATCTCTTTTTACTAATCTCACAGGTTTTCTTTGCTCAAAGCAGCTTTGAAAAAGGAAATGCATTGTACCAAAAGGGACAATATCAGGAAGCTGTTCAGGTTTATGAAGATATTATTAAAGAAAACAAACAGCAATCTGCAGAATTATATTTTAATTTGGCAAACAGTTATTATAAACTCAATAAAGTTGCGCCTTCTATTTATAATTATGAAAAAGCTTTGGTGTTAAAACCAAATGATCCTGAGACTTTAAACAACCTAAAATTTGCAAAAAAACTAACCATTGACGAAATTAAAGAAGTTCCAAAAGTAGGTTTTGCAAAACTAATTCAGAATTTTACAGGTATTTTTAATTATAATCAATGGGCGAAAATTTCTGTAGCCATTTCATTTTTATTTCTGCTCAGTTTTATCGGATATTATTTTTCGCAGCTTACACTTACCAAAAGAATCTATTTTATCGGAATGTTTATTCTTTTAGTTACTTTAATTTTAAGTGTTTCTGCTGGAATGTCTGAAAAAGATCATTTTGATAATGATCGTCCGGCAATTGTTTTTTCAGAATTCAGCGAAGTAAGAAGTGAACCTCAAAAAGCGGGTTCAGCAATTATTCTGCTTCATGAAGGCGCAAAAGTTTACGTAATGGAAACTGTAGGAGGATGGAAAAGAATAGAATTAACTGATGGTCAGGAAGGCTGGATTGACGCTTCGACAATTAAAGAAGTAAAATAATTTTTTATCACAAATAAACAAAATCCCAAACTTCAATTATTATTTGGAGTTTGGGATTTTCCTTTTTCCAGATTTTCACCATTTTAAAAACGAACTGCAGTCGGTCTCTAAGATTTGATTGCGGAACAATATTGTAAAATTTATTTAAACGTATAAATTTTCTCCGGTGTAACGCAATAATCTAATTTTATATCAGATTCAAAAACATCATCAATTTGTTTTACCGATTCGAAGAAAGAAAGGCCAATTTTTATGGTTTCGGGTTTGCATTTTGCTAAAAAATTATCATAAAAACCTTTTCCGTAACCAATGCGGTTTCCAAAAACATCAAAAGCCAAAAGCGGAACAAAAACAACCTCAATATTTTCTACCGGAACTGGAAGTCCGTTTACAGGTTCCGGAATGTTATATTCGTTTTTTTTGATTTTGGTATTATCCGTCAATAAAAAATGAGTCATTTCTCTGGTTTCAAAATCGCTTTTTGAGATTACGATTTCTTTATCTTTTCCGGAAAGTAAATGCAGAATAAATTCAGTATCAATTTCTTTTTGTTCTACAATGGGCAGAAAAACATGATAATAAGTTTTATCCCAAATAGGCAATTGAATCAAACTATTGGCAATAGCCAGGCTTTTTTCTTCGATAACATTTTCAGAAAATGCTGCCCGAAGATTTTTATAATACAGCCGTAATTCTTTTTTACTCGTCGTCATTTACAGGAGAATTTTTAGAAATATGATAAATCGCATCGCCTTCATAAACAATGGGCGAATGATTGGCATTAATAACATACCCGTCGTGCGGTGCTTTTACTTTCTGCTCAAACTTCCCAAACGGATCTGTAATAATTGCCAAAATAGTTCCTTTGGTCACAAATTTACCAACCATATTATAATCATGTAGCAAACCGGAACATTTTGCACGAAGCCAAACCGAATATTTTATATAAATAGAAGATTCTATGGCAGGTTCAACAATGTGTTTTGGATCGAGCATATTCAAATAATCCAGTAAACGCTTTACTCCTTTTATTCCTTCATTAGCAACAGCGTCATTTATGTCCAGCGATTTTCCTCCTTCAAAAAGCAACATTTTTATACCGGCTTTTTCGCAAGTATTTCTAAAAGAACCGCCAATATTTCTGGAATACAAAGTAAAAGGCGCATTAAAAATATCAGCCAGTAATTTCAGTTCCATATTATTTTCGGTAATTCGAATCTGCGGAACATTAAAACGGCTTGCACCGCCGGCATGAAAATCGACTGCATAATCTATAATAGGCAAAATTTCTTCTACAATGTGATAGGCAAATCTACTTGCCAAAGAACCTTTTTTGCTTCCCGGAAAAACACGGTTTAAATCCCGGCCGTCAGGAAACTCTCGGGATTTATTGACAAAACCGTACATATTGATAATCGGAATACAAATAATGGTTCCTCTTTGCGGACGGTTTATTTTTTTACTGATAATCTGCCTAACGACTTCAACTCCGTTAATTTCGTCACCGTGAATTCCTGCCGAAAATAAAACAACCGGACCTTCAAGCTTTGAGCGGCGCACAATTACAGGAATATTTAGTTTTGTTGTAGTGTGTAATCGCGCTATTTCGACGTTTATGGTTTTATGTTCTCCCGGCAAAATCGATTCGCCAAAAATAACCAGAGGCTTACTATTTTTCATGTAGAATTATAAAAGCTAAATATAGAAATTATTCTTTTGATTTCGTAAATTTGAAACTAAATCACTGTTAAGCTTTTTTCAGAAATCGGAATGGTTTTTGAAATTGCTTTTCAGCCATCTTCAGAAACAAAACAGAATGTCAAAACCGTCCTTAGATTTACAAATTCTCACCCTGCCGGACAATCCCGGCGTGTATCAATATTATGACAAAGACGGGAAAATTTTATATGTCGGCAAAGCCAAAAATCTAAAAAAAAGAGTTTCCTCCTATTTCAATAAAATTCATGATACAAGGAAAACAAATGTTCTGGTTAGAAAAATCGTAACCATAAAGCACATTGTTGTTCCCACAGAAACCGATGCCCTTTTATTAGAAAATAATTTAATTAAAACGCTCCAGCCAAGATATAACGTTTTGCTGCGCGATGACAAAAGTTATCCCTGGATCTGCATAAAAAAAGAACCTTTTTCGAGAATATTTTTAACCCGAAGAATGATAAAAGACGGATCTGAATATTTTGGTCCGTATACTAATTTTAAAATGGTTTATACCATTCTGGATTTAATAAAAGAATTGTACCCATTAAGAACCTGCAATTATGATTTGAGCAAATCGAATATCGAATCGGGCAAATTTAAAGTTTGTCTTGAATATCATATTGGCAATTGCAAAGGTCCGTGCGAAGGAATAGAATCTCTCGAAAATTACCAAAGACAAGTCGACGCAATCCGTGAAATTCTGAAAGGAAATTTCAAGGAAAGTATGAAAGATTTTAAAAAATTGATGAATCAATATGCACAGAACTTACAGTTTGAGGAAGCGCAGAAAATCAAAGAAAAAATAGAAATTCTGGAAAATTACCAATCCAGATCGACAATAGTAAATCCCAAAATTACAAATGTTGATGTGTTTTCGATTGTTTCAGATGAAAGTGCCGCTTATATCAACTTTCTGCAGATTTCTCATGGATCGATTATTCGCTCGCATACTTTAGAAATAAAGAAAAAGCTCGACGAAAGCGACGAAGAATTATTAGAACTGGCAATTATCGAACTTCGTGAACGTTTTGAATTAATGTCAAAAGAAATAATTGTTCCTTTTGAAATCGATTTGGGCGAAAAAATAAAAGTAACCGTTCCACAGCTTGGCGATAAAAAACAGATTCTGGATTTATCAATTCGAAATGCTAAATTTTACCGAATCGAACAACTGAAACAATTGCAGATTGTAGATCCTGATCGTCACGTAAACAGAATTATGGCACAGATGCAAAAAGATTTACGTCTTCCTGCTGAACCGCGTCATATTGAATGTTTTGATAACTCGAATATTCAGGGAACAAATCCGGTTGCGGCCTGCGTAGTTTTTAAAGACGGAAAACCAAGCAAAAAAGACTATCGCCATTTTAATGTAAAAACAGTTGAAGGTCCTGATGATTTTGCTTCGATGACCGAAATTGTGTATCGTCGTTACAAAAGATTATTAGACGAAAACGAACCTTTGCCCCAATTAATTATTATCGACGGTGGAAAAGGTCAATTGTCTTCGGCATTAAAAAGTATTGACGAATTAGGTCTACGCGGAAAAGTAACGATTATAGGAATTGCAAAACGCCTCGAAGAGTTGTTTTATCCGGGCGATTCGATTCCGCTTTATTTAGATAAAAAATCAGAAACGCTCAAAGTAATTCAGCAGCTGAGAAACGAAGCTCATAGATTTGGAATCACATTTCACCGGGACAAACGAAGCAAAGCTGCTCTTAATTCTTCGGTAGAAAGTATTCCGGGAATTGGCGAAAAAACGATGCTTACGTTAATACAACATTTCAAAAGTGTTAAAAGATTGAAATTGGCATCAGAAAAAGATATATCTGCTGTGGTAGGTATATCAAAAGCCAAAAAAATTGTCGAATTTTATCATCCAAAAGAGAATTAATTTATTTTGAAAAAACACTTCTTAAATATTTGTTTACTATTTGCTTTTTCTATTTCGTATAGTCAAAATGAAACAACTTTTTTACAAAAAGACAAAAGTGAATTCAAAGTAAGTTTTGCAGATCATTTTGAGACATTAAAAATAAAAAATACTAAAACCAAACAAGTTCAGATTATAAAAAATCTTGAAGCTTCTATAACGGGGAAACAATCAAATCTCGAAGTCAATGATTTTAATTTTGACGGTTTTACGGATTTTGCTTCCTTTCATACAGATGACGGAATGGGTGTTTATACGATTTATGAAATTTTTATTTTTAATCCGAAAACAAAACAATTTGAACGCTTGAATTTTCCAGCGGGTTTTAGCCCTAAATGTGACATGTTTTGTGATGTGAAAATTGATAAAATCAAAAAGACACTTACATCAAACTGCAGAGGCGGCGCAAGAAATCATACAGATGTTTGGAAGTATAACAAAAACAAAAAATTAATACTATCAAAAACACAATCATATTAAGATAAATCTAGCATAAAGCCGAAAAAATTACCGACTTTTACAAAAACCAATTACATTTTTTTATGCGCCTCAATAAACTGTTAATTTCAAAAACTCAGTCAACAGGATTTTCTCTTGTTCCGAGAACTATCGGTAAGATTTGGAGCGCAGCATTATTATTTTTTGTGTTTTTATTTCTTCCTAAAAATTCATTTTCGCAGGAAATAAAAAAAGACAGTGTAAAAAGACCTAAAATTGGTTTGGTTTTAAGCGGCGGCGGCGCCAAAGGTTTTGCCCATATTGGTGTTTTAAAAGTTTTGGAAGAAGCCGGAATCAAAATCGATTATATTGGCGGAACCAGTATGGGATCTGTAATTGGCGGATTGTATGCTTCTGGTTACAATGCCTCTCAAATTGATTCTATTTTCAAAAAAACCAATTTCGACGAATTGATAAACGATTATATTCCGCGCTCATCAAAAAACTTTTACGGCAAAAAAAATGACGAATTATATGCAATAGTTTTACCATTTAGTAAATTCAGAGTCGGCATTCCTGAAGCACTTTCAAAAGGAATGTATAATTATAATTTATTAAGCAGTTTGACACGTAATGTTCGACATGTTCGTGATTTCAATAAACTGCCAACTCCTTTTTTATGTATAGGAACCAATATTGAAACCGGCGAAGAGGTTTTATTGAATAAAGGAAATCTTGTTCAGGCAATGATGGCGAGTGCTGCCTTTCCTTCTCTTTTTACTCCCGTAGAAATCGACGGAAATTTATTGGTTGACGGCGGAGTTGTAAACAATTATCCTATAAAAGAAGTTCGTAATCTTGGCGCCGATATTATTATTGGTGTTGATGTTCAGGACGATTTGATGAAGCGAAAAAATTTAAAAAACGCTACCAGAATTCTCGTTCAGATTACCAATTTGCAGTCTATCGATAAAATGAAAAGCAAAATAAAAGATACAGATGTTTATATAAAACCTGACATTCGTGATTTTGGTGTAATTTCATTTGACAGAGGCGAAGAAATTATCCGAAAAGGTGAAGAAGCTGCTTTTGCTGTTTACGAGAAAATTAAATCCCTCGTAAATGAAGACAATTTTTATAAAAAACCAAAATTAAAAGTTGCCACAGATACTATTCAGATACAAAAAATAAATACCGACAGACTAGATAATTATACTAAAGAATACATTCGCGGAAAACTTCGTTTTAAACCCGGAAGTACTATTACGTATGATGATCTAAAAACCGGAATTAATAATTTGAATGCAACACAAAATTTTAGCACAATTTCATATTGTTTACAGCCCGACGGAAATAAAGACGATTTGGATCTTGTGTTGAGAGAAAATCCCACTCAGACATTTTTAAAACTCGGTCTTCATTACGATGGATTATATAAAAGTGCTGTATTGCTAAATCTTACTCATAAAAAAACATTTCTGAAAAATGATGTTACTTCGCTGGACATTATTTTAGGAGATAATTTTAGATACGATTTTAATTATTATGTCGAAAATGGTTTCAACATCAGTTTTGGTTTTCGTTCAAGACTGAGTCAGTTTAATCGAAATGTTACCACAAGTCTTGGTGGTTTAACTTCAGAAAATCCAAATTTAAATTTGATAAATGTCGATTTTTTAGATTTAAATAACCAGGCTTATTTTCAAACCATTTTTGTACAGAAATTTTTAATGGGCGGCGGTTTAGAATATAAGTATCTAAAAATAAGTTCCCCGACACTTTCTAATGAAGAAAATATAATAGATAAAAGTAATTATTTTAGTGCTTTTGCTTATTTAAAATACGATTCGCTCGATAATAAATATTTTCCAAATTCCGGATTGTATTTTTCTACAGATGTGCAAACGTATATGGCTTCATCAGATTACACAAATAAATTCAGGCCTTTTTCAATCGCAAAAGCAGAAGTTTCCTTTGTTAAAACTTTCCTTAGAAAAGCGACTGTCAAAATTGGCGCCGATGCGGGATTTAATATTGGAAGTGACAGCGTACCATTTTTTGATTTTATACTCGGAGGTTATGGTTACAATAAAATCAATAATTTCAATTATTTCTATGGTTACGACTTTTTAAGTATTGCCGGAAATAGTTTTATAAAGACAGATATTACTTTAGATTACGAGTTTATCAGAAAAAATCATGTGAACTTTTCAGCCAATTTTGCTAATCTTGGAGACGATATTTTTAAAACAGTCGACTGGATTTCAATGCCTAAAAACTCAGGTTATGCAGTAGGTTACGGATTAGAAACCATAATTGGCCCAATTGAAGTTAAACAATCCTGGTCGCCGCAAATGTCTAAGAGTTTTACCTGGTTTAGCATTGGATTTATTTTCTAAAATGATTTTTTAGAAATATTTTATGTTATAAATAATATAATATGTAATTTTGGTCGATAAAATTTACGACATTTGTTATAATGAAAACAAATTGGACAGGTTTATTAGAGTATCTTCAATTCCTCATTAAGAGAAATCCGGAATAATGGCTCTATCGAATTGAGATAATTAGTCAGTCGAAAAGACTGAACTGATTGTCTACTTCTTCAATTCACATTTTCGAATTATCTAATTTACAAATTATCTAATTGAAAAGCCATGCCACTATATCATAAACTTGGGGATTTCCCTCAAAAAAGACACACCCAATTCGAAAAACCAAACGGCGGATTTTACTACGAGCAGTTATTTGGAACAGAAGGTTTTCACGGACATTCGTCTCTATCGTATCATGTACACAGACCAACGCAGGTAAAAGAAATTTTAAACTCTTATTCTGTTGAACCAAAAATTGCAATCGGAAAAAATATAAAATCGCTTCTTTTTAAAGGTTTTGAATTAAAACCCGAAAATGATTTTCTGAACAGCCGAAAAGCCATGTTAGTCAACAAAGACTGCATTATTGGTCTGGCTGCGCCAAAAGAATCGCTTCGAAATTATTTCTACAAAAATGCCGATGCCGATGAAATGCTTTTCATCCATAGAGGAAAAGGAAAATTAAGAACCATGTTAGGAAATATTCCGTTTGAATATGGTGATTATTTAATTATTCCACGCGGTATTATTTATCAGATAGAATTTGAAACGGAAGATAATCGACTATTTTATGTAGAATCGTATTCTCCATTTTATACTCCAAAACGATACAAAAACCAATCGGGTCAGCATTTAGAACATTCTCCATTTTGCGAGCGTGATTTTATTCTGCCAAATGAATTGGAAACACACGACGAAAAAGGAGATTTTTTAATTAAAATCAAAAAAGAAGGCATGATTCACGAAGTGGTTTATGCAACGCATCCCTTTGATGTTGTGGGCTGGGACGGATATAATTTTCCATACGGATTTTCGATTCACAACTTTGAACCTATAACGGGACGTGTTCACCAACCGCCTCCGGTACACCAAACTTTTGAAACAGCAGCTTTTGTTGTTTGTTCTTTCTGCCCTAGACTTTACGATTATCATCCAAAAGCAATTCCGGCGCCATACAATCACAGCAATATAGATTCTGATGAAGTTCTATATTATGTAGATGGCGATTTTATGAGCCGTAATAATATTGAGCAAGGCCATATTACTTTACATCCAAAAGGAATTCCTCACGGACCAGCGCCTGGCGCAATGGAACGCAGTATTGGTCATAAAGAAACTCAGGAATTAGCCGTTATGGTAGATACTTTCCGTCCATTAATGGTTACTGAAGAAGCTATGGGGCTTGACGATGGTCAGTACTACAAATCTTGGTGTGAATAAATTTCACTTTCGATCTAACCGCAAAGTTCGCAAGGATTTTACGCAAAGATCGCTATAATAAACTTTGCGAGCTTTGCGATTTACTTAGCGCCTTTGCGGTTAAAAAAAATTAAACACAACATTTCGGTTTTTCCAAATAACCGATTAAACAAATAAACATCATGAGTAAAGAAGTTAAATCAGTAGAATACGGATTAGAAAAAATATTTGAAGGAGCGCAGGATTTCCTTCCATTATTAGGAACAGATTATGTAGAGTTTTATGTAGGGAATGCTAAACAAGCTGCACATTATTACAAATCTGCTTTCGGTTACCAATCATTAGCTTACGCCGGATTAGAAACCGGAGTAAGAGACAGAGCATCTTATGTTTTAAAACAAGATAAAATCAGAATTGTTTTGACAACGCCTCTAACAGCTGATTCGCCAATCAACGAACATTTGAAAAAACATGGCGACGGTGTAAAAGTGGCTGCGCTTTGGGTAGAAGATGCTACAAAATCTTACGAAGAAACCATGAAACGCGGTGCACGTTCTTTTATGGAACCAACTGTTGAAGAAGATGAATTTGGACAAGTGGTTCGTTCCGGAATTTATACTTACGGAGAAACAGTTCACATTTTCGTGGAAAGAAAAAACTACAACGGAGTTTTTCTTCCAGGTTACAGAGAATGGAAATCTGACTTTAACCCAGAACCTACAGGATTAAAATACATCGACCACATGGTTGGAAATGTGGGCTGGAACGAAATGAATACCTGGGTAAAATTCTATGAAGAAGTTATGGGATTTGTAAATTTCCTTTCTTTCGACGACAAACAAATTACTACAGAATATTCAGCATTAATGAGTAAAGTAATGTCAAACGGAAACGGCAGAATTAAATTCCCAATCAACGAGCCGGCAGAAGGAAAGAAAAAATCGCAGATCGAGGAATATTTAGATTTCTACGGCGGACCTGGAATTCAGCATATCGCTATTGCAACAGATGACATTATCAAAACCGTATCGCAGTTAAGAGCGCGTGGTGTAGAATTTTTATCAGCTCCTCCTCATACATATTACCAAGCAATCCCGGAAAGATTGGGTGTTCATATGGATATGATGAAAGAAGATTTAAACGAAATTGAAAAACTTGCAATTATGGTCGACGCCGATGAAGATGGTTATCTTTTACAAATATTTACAAAGCCGGTACAGGACCGACCTACACTTTTCTTCGAAATAATTCAAAGAATGGGTGCAAAAGGATTCGGTGCAGGGAACTTTAAAGCTCTTTTTGAGTCAATTGAGAGAGAGCAAGAATTGAGAGGAACTCTATAAAAACGCAATATTTTTGCATTATGCAGAAAAATTCTCTGTAAATCGTTGATTTTTATGCAAATGTTATGTTAAACTTGACTTTTGCTATTTATTTTTTGAACTTTCTATCTATCTTTGCACTCGCAAATCAAGAAGGGGTGGTTTCCTTCTGAATTGATATAAATTTCATAATTTATAGTTTTTTGGTTAGTTAATAGCATAAAAACTCAGTCTTCGTGGCTGAGTTTTTTTGTTTTCGTACATTTGGAATAAAATTTGCATTTCTCTATCTTTATAATAGAATGTAAAAAATGTACTATGAAAAAGTTCATCCTCATCATATTAATTCTCTCCACATTTAGTTTTGATGCACAAAAAGAAAATGCTTTTGACACTGGAGAGTATTTCAAATTTAGAATCCATTACGGAATTGTAAACGCCGGATATGCAACTCTCGAAGTTAAAGATGCCATTATAAACAATAAAAGGGTGCATCATGCTGTAGGTAAAGGCTATACAACCGGAATGTCAAAATTTTTCTTTAAAGTTGAAGATTTATATGAAAGTTATTTTGACAAGGAAAATGGTGATCCGTATCGCTTCGTGAGAAAAATTGATGAAGGCGGGTATACCAAAAATCAGGAAGGTTTTTTTAACCAAAGTGAAAATAAAGTTCTAGTAAAAGACTATAAAAGAAAAACCGAAAAAACAATTGTAATCACAGACCATGTGCAGGATATCGTTTCGGCATTTTATTTTTTAAGAAACCATCCGAGTATTGATAAATTGAAATCTGGCGAAGCGATTACAATTGATATGTTTTTTGATGATGAAATCACAAAATTTAAGTTAAAATATGTAGGCCGTCAAGATATTACAACTAAATTTGGAACGGTTTCTACAATGGTTTTCAAACCACTTGTACAAACCGGAAGAGTTTTTAAAGAAAAAGAAAGTTTAACGCTCTGGATTACAGACGACGACAACAAAGTTCCGATAAGAATCAAAGCGGATTTGGCAGTTGGGTCTCTAAAAGCAGATCTTGATGAATATAAAGGATTAAAAAATCCGTTTAAAGTTAAAAAATAATGAACCTTACTGATCATTCAGAATCAATTTTAAAAGAAATTGACCAAAAATTTCAAGCCATAAATCAAAAAACTGACGTTCAGTTAGAAGGATTACTTTGGTCAAAACCAATTACTTATTGGGATTATATACAAACAGACGCTCTTTTAAATTTACAAATACAACGCACAACGCTTCCTGACGAAATGGTTTTTATCATGTATCATCAGGTAAACGAATTGATTTTTAAAATGATTTTGTGGGAAATCGATCAAATTGCAGATACGCAAAACATTCAGGTTGATTTTTTTAGCGAAAGACTTTCAAGAATTACCCGTTATTTTGATATGCTGACAAATTCTTTCAGTATTATGGAAAACGGAATGGAAGTTGACCAATATATGAAATTTAGAAATACTTTAACCCCTGCAAGCGGTTTTCAAAGTGCGCAATACAGGCTGATTGAATTCGCTTCTACAGATGTTATCAATTTAACTGACAGAAGATACAAAGCAAACTTTGATGAAAATACAGATCTTGAAACCAGTTTTGAACATTTGTACTGGCAGGCTGCCGGAAAAGATTATCATACTGGCGAAAAATCTTATTTGCTAAATGAGTTTGAAAAGAAATACAAAGATCAGTTCTTAAGACAAATGGCTTCGTTTAAAACGAAAAACATTTGGCAGAAATTTACACAACTACCACTTGAAGACCAGCAAAATACAGAATTGATCAAGGCAATGCGTCATTACGATCACACTGTAAACATTACGTGGGTTATGCAGCACTTAAATACTGCGATAAAATACATTTTAGAAAGCGGAAAAGGCAATGGTGAAGCGACCGGAGGAAGCGACTGGCAAAAATATATGCATCCAAAATACCAAAGACGCATCTTTTTTCCTAAATTGTGGACCGAAGAAGAATTGTCCAATTGGGGAAATGAAAATACACTTTAATTTCCTTCAAAAATTTTAAGAGTTTGAAAAAAGCATTCGTAATTATAATAGTATTATTTTCAATATTTTCATGCAATAAAACCGAAGAAAAAGTTGAGATTAAAATTACAAAACCAAAAACTAAAAAAGTAGAATTTGGTTTTAATTACGCTGATTTTAATGTAGTTAATGATACTATTTCTAAAGGAGATTCTTTTGGATCTATAATTCAGAGTCAAAATATTGGCGACAAAAAAGTATTCGACATTGTCGAGCAGGTCAAAGATAGTTTTGACGTAAGAACCATTCGCTATAACAAACCTTTTACTTTACTTCGCTCAAAAAACAAAACAAACAATCTTCAGGTTTTTATTTATCAGCCCGACGCTTTAACATATTATGTAATCGATTTACGAGACAGCATTGCAAAAGCTTATAAAAAAATAAAACCGGTTACCTTAAAAAGAAAAATAATTGGCGGCGTTTTAAAAACTTCATTATCCGAAACTTTAGGAGATGAAGATGTAGAAACAGCTCTTGCCAGCAGAATTACAAAAGTATTTTCGTGGTCAATCGACTTCTTCAAACTTAAAAAAGGAGATCGTTACGGCTTGATTTTTACCGAACGTTTTATCAACGGAAAAACGTACGACGGCGTTGAAGATCTTGAAGCTGCATTTTTTGAATATAAAGGAAAAATCGTTTATGCTTTTCCTTTCGAAAAAGATACACTTTCCGGAAAAATTGAATATTATGATGATGAGGGAAAAACGCTAAAAAACTTCTTCTTAAAAACGCCAATTAAATTCAGCCGAATCACTTCACGATTTACAATGAACAGATTTCATCCTGTTCAGCATACCTGGAAAGCCCACAAAGGAACTGATTATGCAGCTCCAACCGGAACTCCAATTTCGACAACGGCATCTGGAGTTGTTGAAGCAACCGGATATACTGCAGGAAACGGAAACTTTGTAAAAGTAAAACATAACGGCACCTACTCTACTCAATATTTACACATGTCCAGAATTTTAGTGCGCCGCGGACAACGCGTTACACAAGGACAAACAATTGGTTTGGTTGGAAGTACAGGTTTAGCTTCTGGCCCGCACGTTTGTTACCGCTTTTGGAAAAATGGCGTTCAGGTAGATGCGCTTCGATTGAATTTACCAACCGGAGAATCCTTAACCGGAAATGACAAAACCCGTTTCTTCAAGCAAATTGAACCTTTGAAAAGAGAGTTGGATAGTATTGGGAATTTGTAATATCTGAAATCAAATGAAAAATGCGCGTCTTAAGGCAATTTACAATGATACTTTTTCAGGTTTAAAGTTATATTACAGAGATACTGATTTGCCTGAAAATTTAATTTCAAATTATAAAATTGGACAAATAATTCTGGAAAAAGGCTTTACAGATATGACTTCTATCGGTGGAGGACTTTCTGGTAATTTCAGGTATCTAATTGCAAGTGCTCATGCCAAAGACTTATCGAAATTTAATCCCGATTCAGCAAAAATTGGACATTTTCTTTTAGACACAATTGCTTATTTTAAAGTTTTGGATATTCAGAAAATAGGTAATAAAACACAAGTTTTTCTTTTAAACATTCCAGACAATTCAATTACGCTTTTAAAAAATTCATCTTCAAATCTGGAAGATGAGATTATAGAAAAAGCAAGAAAAAAATTTGAAACCAAAATAAATTTGGCTTTAGTTCCAGAATTGCAAACGGAAAGCTGGAAAGAAAGAACAAAATCTCCTCTTGGAATGAATGAAAACGGTGAAATGTTTTTTGATGATTCAAGAATCAAAGTTGAATCGCCAAAAAGAATCGAAATCAATATCGAGAAGAAAACTATTGAAGTTAATAAAAAGCCCTGGTGGAAGATTTGGTAATTATAGTTTTCGGCTTATTTAGTATATTTCTTTCTAAACTCAGACGGATTCATTCCTTTATGTTTTCTAAAAACTTTATTCAAATGACTTTCGTCAGAATAATTTAATTCATCTGCAATTTCGTTAATACGCATATCGCTGTTTAAAAGTCTGGCTTCAATTAATCTTAATTTATAGTTTGCAATATATTCCTGAAGTGTTTCGCCAGTTTGTTTCTTAAAATATTTCCCTAAATAATTAAGAGAAATATTAAAATGCTTGCTTACTTTTTCTGCTTTTAATTGTTTTGGATTGTAGATGTTTTCCTGAATATAATGCAGGATTTCGAGAACCATTTCTCCGGTTGTTTCTTTAATATTCTTCGGAAGTTTTAAAGCAATATTTCTCGCTACAATTGTAATTATTGTATTTACAAACTGCTCAATAATTTTTTGATGGTAAATCTGTTGATTGTTTTGTTCGCTGATTATATTTTCAATTAATGACGCAATTAAAGGTTTATCAATTTTATTTTTCAGAATACATCCCGGGCGATGACTTGCATTTTGAAGAATATATTCCATTCGCAAAATCATTTCTGATTCTGCGTTTTGAGAATTTGCTTTGATATAATATTCATTAAACCGAAGAAAAAAGAATTTCGTTGGCGTTAAAATTTCAAATGAATGAACATCTTGCGGCGTTACTAAAAAGAGATTTCCTTTTCGGTACTGAAATTTATTATCATTAATAATCTGAATTCCGGTTCCGTCGACGATGTAAATCAGTTCAAAGAAATTATTCTTCCGAATTGTTTTCGGAAACTGTTCGAGTTCTTTAAAATCTACTTCAAAAGGAAGATATAAATTCGTATTTGTCATTAGGCTAAAATACAATTTTAGTACCAATAAGTACAATTTTCGGCGGAAGCTAACTTTTTAATTTTGTTTCAGATAACAAACTAAAAATGGACAAAATGAAAATACTTTTAATTGGGGCAAATGGAGAAATTGGCAAAATACTACAACCGGCTCTGGCAAAAAATCATGAAATAATTTCGGCCGGAAGAACCAGTGGAAACTTCAGAATCGATTTATCAGATTCAAATTCGATAGAAAAATTATTCGAAGAAATTAAAAACATTGATGCCTGTATTTGTGTTGCTGGAGATTGTTATACGGGAGATTTACTTTCGCTTGACGAAAAAAAATTAAATATTGGCATTGAAAATAAATTATTGGGACAGATAAATTTGGTTTTAATTGGTCAGAAATATTTAAACGACAACGGATCATTTACCTTGACTTCAGGAAAAATGGCCGACAAACCTGTAAAAAACAATATTAGCAAAGCAATTGTAAATGGCGGCATCAACAGTTTTGTTCTTGCCGCTTCACTTGAATTAGAAAGAGGAATCAGAATAAATGCCATTAGTCCGGCAAAAGTTTCAGACATTCCAATTCAGGATTTAATAAACGCTTACAACAAAAGTGTTGAAGGAATTATAAACGGAGAGATTATTAAAGTAAACTATTAATTTTATTTAAAGATGAAAAACACAATTGTGATGATTTTACTTTTGATAGTAAATTCAGTAAACGCACAAAAAAAATCCGATTTTTTAGGTTCATGGACTTTGGTTTCGGTAGAAAACATAAATCAGGACGGAACAAAAAATCTTCCTTATGATGTAAATCCCAAAGGCTTTTTGTTTTTTGATGAAAAAGGAAATTACGCCATTCAGATTTACAAAAGCGAAAGAGCAAAAATTGTTTGGGGTGATAAAAATAAATGTACTCCTGAAGAAAATGCAGCGATTGTAAAAGGAAGTAATTCGCATTTTGGAGAATATGAAATTGACGAAACAAACAACACTATTACTTTTAAAATAAAAACAGCGTCTTTTCCGAATTGGGAAAACACAATGCAAAAACGATCTTATATTTTCAAAAACAACGAACTTAAATACATCGTAACCAATACAACACAAGGTGGAAAATCGGCAACGGCCGAAGTAATTTGGAAAAAATTATGATGTAGTTTCATAAAACGTTTTCGCAACTAATTGTTATATAATCATGAAGCGTGAGCCTTTTAAAAGTTATTTGAGTATTTTTGTGTTTCTAAAAAAAACAATCTCAATAATAAAATACAAATGGCTTTAAACACAACAAACCCAACCGGGACTGAAGCGTGGAAAAATCTCCAAAATCACTTTAACGCTATTCACGGAACAACGATACAAGAATTATTTCAGCAAGATGGTGCTCGTGCTGAAAAATTTCACTTACAATGGAATGACTTTTTAGTAGATTATTCTAAAAACAATATTAGTCAGGAAACTATTTCTCTTTTACTAGAACTGGCAAATTCAATTGGATTAAAAGATGCAATTGCTCAATATTTTGGAGGAGAATTAATTAACCAAACTGAAAACAGAGCTGTTTTACATACGGCTTTGCGCGCTCCGGAATCGGCAGTGATTAAAGTTGACGGAGAAAATGTGATTCCGGAAGTTTATGAAGTAAAAAATAAAATTAAAAACTTTACTCAGGAAGTTATTTCTGGAGAAAGAAAAGGTTTTACAGGAAAAGCTTTTACAGATATTGTAAATATTGGAATTGGTGGTTCTGACCTTGGTCCGGTTATGGCTGTTGAAGCTTTACAATTTTACAAAAATCACCTGAATACACATTTCGTTTCGAATGTTGACGGTGACCACGTAAATGAAATTATTAAAAAATTAAATCCTGAAACAACACTTTTTGTTATTGTTTCTAAAACTTTTACAACTCAGGAAACGCTTTCAAATTCTGAAACTATTAAAGAATGGTTTTTAAAATCGGCAAAACAGGAAGATATTGCAAAACACTTCGTGGCGGTTTCAACTAATATTCAAAAAGTAACAGAATTTGGAATTAATCCTGAAAATGTTTTCCCAATGTGGGACTGGGTTGGAGGAAGATTTTCTTTATGGAGTGCCGTTGGTTTAAGCATCGCTCTGGCTATTGGTTTTGATAATTATAATGATTTATTGAAGGGTGCTAACGAAATGGATGAGCATTTTAAATCAGCAGAATTTGATGAAAACATTCCGGTAATATTAGCTTTATTAAGCATTTGGTATAACAATTTCTTTGGAGCTGAAAGTGAAGCTTTGATTCCGTATACACAATATTTATCAAAATTAGCCCCTTACTTGCAACAGGCATTTATGGAAAGTAACGGAAAAAGTGTTGGTCGTGACGGAAAACCTGTTAACTACCAAACTGGAACTATTATTTGGGGAGAGCCGGGAACAAATTCTCAGCACGCCTTTTTTCAATTAATTCATCAGGGAACAAAATTGATTCCAACAGATTTTGTTGGATTCGTAAAACCACTTTACGGAAATGAAGATCACCATGATAAATTAATGTCAAATTTCTTCGCTCAAACCGAAGCATTAATGAACGGAAAAACTGAAACTCAAGTTCAGGCTGAATTTGACAAACAAGGTTTATCTGCAGAGAAAGCTTCTTACTTGTTACCATTTAAGGTTTTCACAGGAAACAAACCAACGAATACAATCCTTATTCAAAAATTAACGCCAAAATCTTTAGGTTCGCTGATTGCATTATATGAGCATAAGATTTTTGTTCAGGGAGTTATCTGGAATATTTTCAGTTTTGATCAATGGGGAGTTGAATTAGGAAAGCAATTGGCGAATTCAATTTTAGACGAAATAAATTCCAAAATGGTTAAAAGTCATGACAGTTCAACTTCGTTTTTATTAGACCATTTTTTGAAAAATAAATAAGAATAGAGAAAATTTCCATTAAAATATGAAACGCCTTGATTTACAAAAATTAAGGCGTTTTTTCGTATAAAACAGCAGCAAAAATCCCCTTTTTTAAGAATTATTGAAGGTTTAGCGCTACAACACTGTGCAAAATATTATCATTTTAACAAAATACAAATATCTAAATTCAATAAAACATGATTTTAGTTAAATAAAATCAACAAATTCATTTTAATACGCAGCACAAAGTGTAAAACTGATTTTTCTTAACATTTTGATAACATTATCTGATTTAATTGTTATAATTTTGCCAAAAACAATAAACTTAAAGAACAAATGAAGAAAATGAAAAATTGGTTACTTACTGGACTATTTTTTATGATAGTTTCAACCGTATTTTCTCAAGGAAAAGTTACTGGTACTATTACCGATGGTACAGGTTCATTACCAGGAGCAAACGTACAGATCAAAGGATCTTCTACGGCAACTTCAACAGATTTTGATGGTAAATTTACCCTCAATTCAACAACAAGCGTAGGAGAAATTGTTATCTCTTACTTAGGTTACGAAAACCAAACTGTTAAATTTTCAGTTTCAAATGGTGCAACTACTAACTTAGGAACTATCGTTTTGACATCAAACTCAAACGAATTAAGTGAAATTGTTGTTAAAAGTACAGTAGTCGATATCGCTAAAGACAGAAAAACTCCGGTTGCTGTTTCTACAATTAAAGCAGCTGAGATTCAAGAAAAACTTGGTACTCAAGAATTTCCTGAAATTTTAAGAAACACTCCATCTGTTTACGTTACTAAATCAGGGGGTGGATTTGGAGATTCTAGAATTAACATCCGTGGATTTAACCAAAACAACATTGCTGTTATGATTAACGGTATGCCAGTTAACGACATGGAAAATGGTTCTGTTTACTGGAGTAACTGGGCTGGTTTATCAGATGTAACATCTGCTATGCAGGTTCAAAGAGGTTTAGGTTCTTCTAAATTGGCTACTCCATCTGTAGGAGGTACTATCAACATTGTTACTAAATCTTCTGACAAAAAAGAAGGAGGATCTTTCTCTTCTGGATTTGGAAATGGAAGAAACTTCAAAGTTCAAGGTTCTTACAACACAGGAAAATTAGAAAACGGTCTTTCTGCTTCTGTATTATTATCTCATACAATGGGAGATGGTTATGTTGATGGAACTGCATTTGATGGTTCTAACTACTTCATTGCTTTAGGGTATTCTACTAAAAATGATAAACACGATTTTCAATTAACTGTAACTGGTGCTCCACAATGGCACAACCAAAGAAGTACAGCTTCTACAATTGCTGTTTACCAACAATATGGTTCTCTTGACAGACCAAACATTCGTTATAATGCAGATACAGGTTATTTAAATGGTGAAGAGTATAACATTAGAAAAAACTACTATCACAAACCTATCGCATCGTTTAACTGGGATTACAAAATCAACGAAACTACAAAACTTTCTTCTGTTCTTTATGCTTCTATGGGACGTGGTGCGGGAGCTAGTGCAACTGGTGGTATTAAAGGAAAAGGATATAATGACGTTTTAGCTTTCAGAAATCCTGACGGATCGATTAATTACGATAAAATTGTAGCTTACAACTCTGGCCAAACTGTTACTATTGGCGGACTTACTGGACCTCAAACAAGACAAAGAATTGGTGGGCTTTTCCAAAACAGTTCTTACTTTAGTGGAGCAAATACTGATTATAATGCAAATACATCTATAAATACTTCTGGTATTTCTCAAACTTCATCAATCAACTCTCATGACTGGTATGGTGCGGTAATTAACTTAAACAAAAAATTATCTAGCACATTAACATTGGATTTTGGTCTTGATGCTAGAACTTACACAGGATACCACTTTACAGTAGTAAATGATTTATTAGGTGGTGATGAATATTTTGACAACTTTGTTGCTAGTCAAAAACCAGCTGGAAGACACATTACAACAACTTACCCTACAGATGTTCAATGGAATGTTTTCGACAAAAAAAGCTATGAAAAAGTTTCATTTAACAGTACTGGAAAAGTTAGATGGTATGGAGCATTTACTCAATTAGAGTACTCTAAAAATGATTTAACTGCTTTCGTACAAGGAGCAATCTCACAACAAGGATTTAAAAGAGAAGATAACTTTGTATACTTACCAACTGATCCATTGTCTTCTACAGATTACGAAAACATCTTAGGTGGAAACGTAAAAGGAGGTGCTAACTACAATTTGAACGAGAAACATAATGTTTACGTTAATGCTGGATACTACTCAAGACAACCGTTCTTTAACTCTGTTTATCCAAACAATAGATCTACAGTAAACCCTAATCTTACTAATGAGAAAATTATTGGATTTGAAGCTGGATATGGTTTCCGTTCTAGATTCTTTAATGCTACTGTAAACGTTTACAATACAAATTGGAATGACAGATACTTAAAAGGTAATGCTCTTCCAGCAGGTGGAGGAATTGTAGCCAACACAACTTATACTGAATTTACAGGACTTAACGAGGTTCACTCTGGAATTGAGTTTGAAGGTTATTCAAATATTACTGATAAATTCAAAGTTAATGCTATGTTCTCTTATGGAATTTGGGAATACAAAGGAAATGCAACTGTTAATGCATACTACCAAGCAGATAACACCCCTGTAACAGGATATACTGCAGCGACTGTGTATATGGATAAAGTAAAAGTTGGTGATGCTGCTCAAATGACAGCTTCTCTAGGAGCTTCTTACGAAGTTTTAACAAGAGTAACTGTTGATGCTAACTACAACTATAACGACAAATTATATGCTGGATTAAGCCCGGTTAACTTTACTAGCCCAACTAACAAAGGGGCATTAGAACTACCTTCTTATGGCTTATTTGATGCAGGTTTCTCTTATAAAATGTTAACAGGTAAAAACAAAGATAAATCTGTTAATTTCAGATTAAACATCAATAACTTATTTGATAAAATTTACATTGCTGAATCAAGAACTAACATTTTTGCAGATGACAACGTAAGTTCAACAAATCCTGCTTTAGGAACTTATGCATCTAATGGTAGATTATACAACGGTGTAGCTAATGCTAACCAAGTATTCTTCGGTTTCGGTAGAACTTGGAACTTTAGTTTACGTTACGATTTCTAATATTTAGAATCTAAATAAATATCATAAACGGCATTGACTTTTAAACTCAATGCCGTTTTTTTATGACCAATTTTGTTATATTTGTTTTTAACAAAAAAATACAGTTTATGTACCCTTTTCTAAAACAACTACACTCTGGATGGGCATATTTAGCATTGTTGCTTTTACTGTTCGCAGTAATCAATTCAATCATCGGCCTGACTTCTAAAAAAGAATTTACAGCAAAAGATCGTAAAATATCTTTATTTGCATTAATCGGAACTCATACACAATTACTAATCGGATTAATACTTTATTTTGTTTCTCCATTAGGGAAAGATGCTTTCGGTCAAATGTCTAATGCAGCATTAAGACTAACATCTTTAGAGCATCCGCTAATCAATTTAATAGCTATAGTTTTGATAACTATCGGATGGTCAAAACATAAAAAACTAATTAACAGCGAAGCTAAATTTAAAACCTTCGCAATTTATTATGGATTAGGATTAATCCTAATTTTAAGCAGAATACCTTGGAGCCTATGGTTCTAAACGAATGAAGTCCTAGAGTTTAGGACTTTTTTTATGATGGCATATTATTTGTACAAACTCCCCAAGTCTGAAAAAAATAACCCATGAAAAACAAAAAAAACATTGTAATCACAACACTTACAGCAGCTTTTATAAGTTGTTTTACTTATGTTGTAAGCCAGACCAAACCTACTACTGAACCCAAAGTTATTCAGGATACTGTAAAAAATGCAAAACCTACTATTATTGCACTACCAACCGACTCAGTATTTACAGATAAAGGTTTAAAATTGAAAACATATAAAAAAAACGCTCATGCCTCCTACTATGCTGATCGTTTTAATGGTAAAAAAACTGCTGACGGCAGTAGATTTAATAACAATAAATACACTGCTGCACACAAAAAACTTCCTTTTGGAACAAGAGTTAAAGTAACTAACGAAGCTAACGGAAAATTTGTAATCGTAAAAATTACAGATCGTGGTCCATTTGTAAAAACCCGTGAAATAGATCTTTCGAAAAGGGCTTTTATGGAAATCACAAAGCACAAAGGTGCAGGTGCTATGAAAGTGACAATTGAAACAATTATAGAATAAAAAAATCCAGTCTTGAATTCAAGACTGGATTTTTTTAAATAAACTTTTTAATACTCATTATAATTCCGGAATGAATTCCTTCATGATAACTCACAAAGTCAAGCGCTTCCTGAACATTTGTGAGATCAAAACCCATGCTTGTTTTGTATTGATTATAATTAGTAAAAACATTGTTTTTAAAATCATCTTCTGTTTGCTGTAAAGTACTTATAAGCAAATTTCTAATCTCATCAACTTCCTCTTTAGTAACATCAGCTTCAGGTTTTGTCCCTTTTGAATATTTGCCAATAAATTCATCCGAAACATGTAAAGGCAAACCTGATAATTTATAGACCAAAATCTGCTGTGAAGCTATACAATGCGCCACATTCCAAATTAAATTATTTTTAAATCCGCTTGGGATTTTGTTTAATTGTTCTAATGAATTATTATCCAAGACTTTTACCAGGATTTCTCTAATTGTTTTCTGCGTTTCAAAAACTGAACTCATAATTTTATTTTTTTTCTAAAATTAGACAATTTTAAGCTTCAAATGGATTTTCTTTGCATTCTAACAAATTTGAAAAAAATGAATAAAATATATTATCTAGCTTCATGCGATACTTGTCGCAAAATCATCAAAAGTCTGCCGAAAAACAATTTGGTTTTTCACGATATTAAACAAGATCCAATTACCGAAACTGAACTGGAAGAAATGTATAAACTTTCAGGAAGCTATGAAGCATTATTCAGCAAAAAAGCACAATTGTACAAATCAATGGGTCTAAAAGATAAATCTTTGACTGAGGCAGATTTTAAAAAATACATATTAGAACATTACACTTTTTTAAGCCGTCCGGTTTTTATTATTGATGGCAAAATTTACATCGGCAACAGCCAAAAAAATGTAGCCGAAGTAATAAACGCTTTAAGCTAAAATCTTAATTTTTTTTCTGTAAGACTGAAAACTGTGACTGAACACTATTTTGCAATCGAATACAGAAAGTTTTATTTATCTTTGCGCCTTTATACTCAATTATATGATACAATCTATGACAGGGTTTGGCAAAGCTTCTTTGCAATTGCCTACAAAAAAAATTACCGTTGAAGTAAAATCCTTAAATAGCAAAGGTTTGGATTTAAACGTAAGAATGCCATCCGTTTACCGTGAAATGGAATTAGGTTTAAGAACTCAAATCTCGACCAGACTTGAAAGAGGAAAAATTGATTTTGCAATTTATGTAGAAAGTACTGCAGAACAAACTTCAACTAAAGTAAACGTTCCCGTTGTAAAAAGTTACATAGCACAATTGAGAGAAGTTTATGCTGATGCTGATGAAACTGAATTAATGAAAATGGCGGTTCGTATGCCTGATACATTAAAAACAGAACGTGAAGAAATTGATGAAAATGACTGGGAACAAATTCAGAGTATTATTGACGAAGCATTACAAAACATTTTAAATTTCAGGAAAGACGAAGGCGAATCTCTTGAGAAAGAATTCAATCTAAGAATTAGTAATATTCGTCAGTTAATGAATGATACTCTGGCATTAGATCCGGAACGTGTTCAGGCAATTAAAGACCGTCTCCAGACTGCCATTTCAGAATTACAGGTTAATGTTGATGAAAATCGTTTTGAACAAGAATTAATCTATTATCTTGAAAAATTAGATATTACTGAAGAAAAAGTTCGTTTAACAAATCACTTAGATTATTTCATTGAAACTTTAGGCGGAAGCGAAGCTAATGGACGAAAATTAGGTTTCATTACACAAGAAATGGGTCGTGAAATCAACACTATGGGTTCAAAATCAAATCACGCTCAAATGCAGAAATTAGTCGTGATGATGAAAGATGAATTGGAGAAGATTAAAGAACAGGTTTTGAATGTACTTTAAAAGCTGTAAGCTATAAGCAATATGCTATAAGCTGAATAACAAATCAAATTAAAGCTTAAGGCTTACTGCCTAAAGCCTAAAGCATATAGAATGAACAAAGGAAAATTAATTGTTTTTTCAGCACCTTCGGGATCAGGGAAAACAACTATAGTAAAACATTTATTAGGGAAAGAAGATTTAAACTTAGAATTTTCGATCTCAGCAGCTTCACGTGACCCACGCGGAGAAGAAGTTCACGGAAAAGATTATTATTTTATTTCGCTTGAACAATTCAAAAAACACATTAAAGCTGAAGAATTCCTGGAATGGGAAGAAGTTTACCGCGATAATTTCTACGGAACTTTAAAAGCCGAAATTGAAAGAATCTGGGCTATGGGAAAAAATGTAATTTTCGATATTGATGTTGCCGGCGGCCTTCGTATTAAACACAAATTCCCGGAACAGACTTTAGCAGTTTTTGTAAAACCGCCCAGTGTTGACGAACTAAAACGACGCTTAAAACAACGTTCAACAGAAAGCGATGATAAAATCAATATGCGAATTGCAAAAGCTTCGGTAGAATTGGCAACAGCTCCTCAATTTGATACTATTATTAAAAACTACGATTTAGATACTGCTAAAGAAGAAGCTTATCAACTTGTAAAGGAGTTTGTAAATAAATAATTTTATTCCACAGAGATACACAAAGAAAAAACACCGGGATTCGCAAAAGTATTATTCTAAACTTTGCGAATCTTTGTGCTATCTTAGCGACTCTCTGTGAAACTATAAAAAATGAAAATAGGTCTTTACTTCGGAACATATAATCCTATTCATGTTGGTCATTTGATTATTGCGAATCACATGGCCGAGTTTGCAGATTTAGATCAGATCTGGATGGTTGTTACGCCACATAATCCGTTAAAAAAGAAAGCGACTTTATTAGACGATCAGCAACGACTTCAAATGGTTTTTCTGGCCACAGAAGATTATCCGAAAATAAAACCTTCAGATATTGAATTTAAATTGCCTCAGCCAAGCTATACAGTGATTACACTCGCTCATTTACAAGAGAAATATCCAAATCATGAATTTTCTTTAATTATGGGCGAAGACAATTTGAAAACGCTTCACAAATGGAGAAATTATGAAGTGATTCTTGAAAATCATAATATTTATGTTTATCCGCGAATTTCAGACGAACCTGAAAATATCGAATTAAAATCGCATCCAAAAATTCATGTTATTGATGCGCCAATTGTAGAGATTTCTTCAACTTTCATTCGGAACAGCATAAAAGAAGGGAAAAATATTCAGCCCTTATTACCTTCTAAAGTTTGGGAATATATTGATCATAATAATTTTTATAAAAAATAAAGAATTAAGTATAATCTTGTCATTTCTCCTTCGTCGAAATGACAATACTATATAAAAAAAGCCTGAATTTAAAACTCAGGCTTTTTGCTATAATTAAGCTTCTATGCTTACTTCACTTTTTATTCTCGTTCTGATTTCGTTCAGTGATTGATCAACTAAAAGTTTTCCATCTCTAAAAACTTCTTTCAATTCACCTTGTTTTTCTTCCTCCCAAGAAACATTATCAGTTAAGTGATACTTACCGTCGATTAAATCTATTTTCATTAATCCTTTAGCCGATTTTTTAGTTCCGTCATCTGTAATTGGATCTTTGAAGATGGCTCTTCCCTCTCCGTTTACTTCTCCGTAAGTTGCTTTCATCGCAAATCCGAAAGTATCTTCTAGTTAATTCACAGTTATACTTTTCTTAGGACTACTGGTACATTCTGCATTTCCGTTTTTTGTAGTAACATCTGCCTTAACCTCAAAAGTTCCAGCGGCGGCATAAGTATGCGAAATACTTGTTCCTGTACCTGTACTTCCGTCTCCAAAAGTCCATTTTACTGAACTCAATGTTCTTGAACCAGTATATTCTATAGAATAATTAATTTTCTTAGAATCCGATGCGTCAACAGAATGGGTCAATTTGATAAAAATTGAATCTCCAAAACAATCTACTATTTCTTCATCGTCATGTTTGCTGCAGGAATTAATTACAAAAAACACAAGGGAAAACATTAAAACAGCCGTAATCTTTCTCATAATCGGAAATTTTAGTGGTTAATACACTCAAAAATATCCTTTTAAAAAATAAAGTCAAAGTAAAATAGAAAGAATTTTCATATATTTTTAAACTAAACTATAATCTATTTCCAAAAAACAATTTCAGTTCCTTTTCAATAATATCAAAAAATGATTTCAAATTATTGTTTTTAGGCGCTAGTAAATACACAAATTCTTCCGGAACATGGAAACTGTTCCAAACTAGCTGCAATTTGTTTTCTTTGATATAATTTCTTGCATTACAATTCCATGTTACTGCTACACCCGTATTTTTAGATAAAAGTCTAAGCATTTCAGATTCTGATGGAATAATGTAATTAGGAACCATTGAAGGTCTTTTTTTATTGAATGCATGCAGCCAGAATAATTTTATATGCGGAATTCTTGCATCATGGCTGTACCATTTTTGTGTATTAAGCCATTGTTCAATTTCGGTAAAATTATCAGCCTTTAATCTTTGACGGAATTCGGTAATATCTAAACTGGCTGGTGCGACCATTATCAGCTTAATTTTTCCAACAATTTCATAAGTAGTATCAAAAGTATCGAACCTTTTTGTCGTAATGGCGAAATCGAGTTTTTTAGAATTTACTAATTCAAAAAGTTCATCGTTTTCTGCAAAAGTAAAATCGATTAAATCAAACTTTGAAATCAAAAGATTTCCAATACAATCAAAAAGGTTTTTTGAAACCCCTACAGAAATTAATCGATTGGCATCTTCTGCTTTAGCCCTAAAACTTGTTTCTACACTTTCGAGTCTGTCGAGCGCATCTATAATCAAATTATTGAGTAACTTAGCATATTCTGTTGGCTCAACACCTTTTGATTTCCGATTAAACAATTTATTCCCCACATGAGCTTCGAGCATAGAAATCTGCTGACTAACCGCAGGCTGGCTCATAAATAATTCCTTTGCGGCAACTGAAAAATTGCCGTTTTTGTAAACTGCTTTAAAAGTTCTGTACCATTCTAGATTTACCATGATATAAATTTGTTTATAACAAACATAGTTTATTTTATTTTTACTGATATCACTTTCCGCGTAAATTTGTTAAAAATTTTAAACTCATGAAAAAAATAGCACTATTCGCAATAATTGCATTTGCTTCTGTAAATATTTCTGCAGTAGCACAAAAATCAAATAAAAAAGGTATGAAAAAAGTATTATTTGTTGTAACCAGCAACGATAAGCTGGGCAACACTGGAGAAAAAACCGGATTTTGGTCTGAAGAATTTGCTGCACCTTATTATGAATTATTAGATCAGGGAGTCGAAATTACGATTGCATCTCCACTTGGAGGGCAGCCGCCAATTGATCCAAAAAGTGCCGATCCGGCATCAGCTACAGAAGACACAAAACGTTTTGATGCTGATAAAGTTTTACAGGAAAAATTAAAAAATACACTGAAACTATCAACTATAAATCAAAAAGATTATGATGCTGTTTTTTATCCTGGAGGTCATGGTCCGCTTTGGGATTTAGTTGAAGACAGAAGTTCAATTGCATTAATCGAATCTTTTTATACACATAACAAACCTGTAGCTTTTGTATGCCACGCTCCGGCAGTTTTGAAAAACGTAAAAGTAAAAGGCGAATATTTGGTAAAAGGTAAAAAAGTTACCGGATTTACAAATGCCGAAGAAGAAGCTGTTGGTTTAACTAAAGTTGTTCCGTTTTTATTAGAAGACGCACTGGCATCAAACGGAGCAATCTTTTCTAAAGGAGAAAACTGGCAGCCTTATGCTGTTGCCGATGGACTTTTAATTACGGGTCAAAACCCGGCATCGTCTAAATTAGTCGCAGGGAAACTATTAGATCAGTTAAAATAAATAAAGGGCTAAGGGACTGAGATGCTATTCCGATAGCAATCGGAACTAAGGTTCTCCTTATTGCTTAAAAATTCAATCCCTTGCTCAAAAAATTAATAAAAAATAAATAAACAACAATGCTGGGCTGCAGAAAAGTTCAAAGAAAAAACTTAGAACCATAGCATCTTAGCATCCTAGAACCTTAAAAAAAATGCTAAACTTTGAATTATACAATCCGACGAATTTAATCTTCGGAAAAGGACAAATTGAAAAACTTTCGACTTTAGTTCCAAAAGATGCTAAAATCCTTTTGGCTTATGGCGGCGGAAGTATTTTTAAAAATGGTGTTTACGATCAGGTAATTGCAAATTTAAAAGGTTTTGATATTGTAGAATTTGGCGGAATTGAGCCAAATCCTCATTTTGAAACTCTAATGAAAGCTGTAGAAGTTATCAAAGCAGAAAAAATCAATTTCATACTTGCTGTTGGAGGAGGATCTGTAATTGATGGTGTAAAATTTATTTCGGCAGCCGTTAATTTTGAAGGAAATCCTATTGATATTTTACAAAAACGAATTCTGATTAAGGAAAATGCGGTGCCTTTCGGAACTGTTTTAACCCTTCCGGCAACGGGAAGCGAAATGAATTCCGGTTCTGTAGTTACAATCGCATCTACTCAGGAAAAACTTGCTTTTGGCGGAAGCGCATTATTTCCAAAATTTTCTATTTGCGATCCTACAGTTATTGAATCTTTACCAAAAAGACAAATTCAAAACGGTGTTGTCGATGCATTTACACACGTTATGGAACAATATTTAACCTATCCGCACGAAGGCTATCTTCAAGACAGAATTGCCGAAGGAATTTTGCAGACTTTAATTGAAGTTGGTCCAAAAGTAGTTGAAAACCCAACAGATTATGCATTGGCTTCAAACTTTATGTGGAGCTGTACAATGGCATTAAACGGATTAATCCAAAAAGGTGTTCCAAGCGACTGGGCAACACACATGATTGGCCACGAATTAACGGCACTTTACGGAATCGATCATGCGAGAACTTTGGCAATTATTGGCCCGAGTTTATATAAAGTAATGTTTGAAACTAAAAAGGGAAAACTGGCACAATACGGAAGACGTATTTTTAACCTTACTGGTTCTGATGAAGAAGTAGCCAAAGAAGCTATTAATAAAACTGTGGAATATTTCCATACAATGGGAATGGACACAAAACTTTCTCAATACACAGAAAGCTACAGCGATACGGCAGATTTTATCGTAAATCGTTTTGGCGAAAGAGGCTGGAAAGGTTTAGGCGAAAACCAATTGGTAACTTTGGATAAAGTAAAATCTATTGTTGAGCTTAGTTACTAAAATATAAGTTCTAAATTTTAAAAAATCCAAATTCCTATAATCTAAGGAATTTGGATTTTTTTATTGAAATTTAATAAAAAAGGCGTTCTTAACAAGTTTAGGAACGCCTTTTTAAAATACTAAAACAAAACTAACTAACTCAAATTTTGATAAATTCATTAAAATTCTAATTTCTAAACACTTATAACGCAAGGAATTAAATTTTATTGTGACAGGCAGTAAAAATATTTTTATTATTCTGAAACATACTGAAAACCACAGCAATTAAAGGACTTCTGCAAATTTCTTAAATTAGATTTTATGTTATTATTACATTATTAAGTACTTTTGTTTCAAATTAATAAAATAATGAGCGAAAAATTAAAATTTGCAGTAATTGGAGGAGGAAGCTGGGCAACGGCAATTGCAAAAATGTTATGCGTTAATCTTTCAGAAATTGCGTGGTATATGCGTAATGAATCTGCAATCGAACATATTCAGAAATACAAACACAACCCAAACTATTTAAGTTCAGTTGAATTTGACATTAACAAACTTAAATTGACAAGCAATATAAACGAAGCGATTGAATACGCAGATTATATTATTTTCGCGATTCCGTCAGCCTTCTTAGATGCCGAATTAAAAAACATGACGGTTTCTCTATCTGATAAAATTATTTTTTCAGCCATTAAAGGAATCGTTCCTGAAACAAGTTTAATTGTCGGCGAACACTTTCACATTCAATATGACATTCCATATTACAATATCGGAGTTATTACAGGTCCCTGCCACGCCGAGGAAGTTGCTCTTGAGAGACTTTCGTATTTAACAATTGCCTGCGGAGATCCTGAAAAAGCCTGCACGGTTGCTAAATCGCTATCAGGAAATTACATTAAAGCGAAAATTTCAGACGATATTATTGGTACAGAATACGCGGCGATGTTAAAAAATATTTATTCAATCGCAGCCGGAATTGCCCATGGTTTAGGTTATGGCGATAATTTCCAGTCGGTTTTAATGAGTAATGCTATTCGCGAAATGAAAAAATTCATTCGTAAAGTACACAAAATGAAACGTAACATTAATGATTCTGCTTATTTAGGAGATTTATTGGTTACAGGATATTCGGTTTTCTCCAGAAACAGAATGTTCGGAAATATGATTGGAAAAGGTTATACAGTAAAAAGTGCTATGATGGAAATGAGCATGGTTGCCGAAGGTTATTACGCAACAAAAAGTGCCTACAAACTAAATCAGGGCTACGGAGCAAAAACACCAATTATCAATGCTGTTTATGCCGTTCTATACGAAGGAAAAGACGCCAAAACGGTTTTCAGGAAATTGACTGAGTCTTTGGATTAGTCTTTTTTAGAGGATAGAAAATAGAATAAAGAAAATAGATTTCTACTTTAAGAATAAAAAAAAGAGTCAAGACTAATTTAAATTTCGTCTTGACTCTTTTCATTTACCTATTTTTCCAAAGTCTATTTTCTATACTCTTTATTCTTTATTCTCTACTTCACCATAATCCCTTCAACAAACAAAATCGGCACTTCTTCCGTTTTGTTTTCGTCAAGCGAATTGGCTTTAAAAATGAACTTCTTATCGTACAAAGTATTTCCGATGAAGAAAGTTACCATGAACTCATTATTAAGTACCAAAAGGCTCTTTTCTATCAATTCTATCTTTACAACAGAAACTGAAGGAACCTCAACAAAAGCATGACGCAGGATTGAAGTTTTTTTCATTTCGCCATCAATAGTTCCAAACGCTTTTGAAACCACCATAACGCTGTCTAAGTTAAAATCACTATCGTTAACTAAATAAGCGTACCACACTTTTTCCATAAAATCGTCGCTCCATTCCTGCACTGCGGCAAGAAACACGTTTTCAACTTCCGGAATTACTATATCTTTTTTCATATTAGTCAAAAGTTTTAAAGTCGAAAGTCGAAAGTCAAAAACCATCACTCTGAGACTTTTGACTTTCGACTTTACAACTTTATGACTTAAATTATATACTTGCTCTAAACTGCTCTAAGAAACGAACATCGTTTTCATAAAACATACGAATATCTCCAATTTGGTATAAAAGCATCGCAATACGCTCTACTCCCATTCCAAAAGCAAAACCGTTGTATTCATCTGGATTGATATCACAGTTTTTCAAAACGTTTGGATCTACCATTCCACAGCCTCCAATTTCCAACCAGCCAGTACCTTTTGTAATTCTGTAATCGGTTTCGGTTTTTAGTCCCCAATAAATATCAATTTCGGCACTTGGTTCTGTAAATGGAAAATATGACGGACGAAGACGAATCTTAGATTTTCCAAACATTTCTTTTGTGAAGTAAAGTAATGTTTGTTTTAAATCGGCAAAAGAAACATCTTTATCAATGTACAATCCTTCCACTTGATGGAAAATACAGTGCGAACGAGATGAAATCGCTTCGTTACGGAAAACACGTCCCGGAGAAATCGTACGAATTGGCGGTTTATGATTTTCCATATAACGTACCTGAACAGATGATGTATGCGTACGCAATAAAACATCTGGATTGGTCTGGATAAAAAATGTATCCTGCATATCACGTGCCGGATGGTATTCTGGCAAGTTCAATGCTGTAAAATTATGCCAGTCGTCTTCGATTTCCGGACCTTCAGAAACGTTGAATCCAATATTGGCAAAAATATCGATGATTTGATTTTTAACAATTGAAATCGGGTGACGTGAACCAATAAGAACCGGTTCTGCGGCACGCGTCAAATCTCCAAAAATTCCTTTTGTTTCTTCTTTGCTTTCAAGCTCTTCCTGAATAACTCTTACTTTTTCTTCAGCAACTGCTTTTAAAGTATTGATTACTTGTCCGAAATCTTTTTTCTGGTCGTTTGGAATATTTTTAAATTCAGTAAAAAGTTCTTTCAGCAAACCTTTACTTCCTAAATATTTAATACGGAATTGTTCTAACGATTCTTTATTTTTCTCATTAAAGGCTTTAGCTTCCTCTATGTGCTGTTTTATCTTATCTATCATTTTCCTTCGATAATTGAGAGTACAAATTTAGTGTTTTTAGTTGAAAAGTATACAGTCGAGTTCTCAGTTTTCAGTTTTCAGTACAATGACTGGAAACCGAGACTGAAACTATAAACTAAAAACTACTCGATTAATTTTCTTTCTAAAAAATAATTTACAATTGCTTCTTTCATCAAAACCGATTGTTCACCCGCTTTTAACGCTGGCAATTGCTCTTTTATTTTATAATGCGGCCATCCTTCGCTATCAAAAAAATCAAATTCGTAATAACCATAAGGTTCTAACAATCTGCAAATGGCAATATGCATTAGATTTAATTTTTCGTCTTTCTTAAATTGACGATGTATTTTTCCGAGTTCCTGAACTCCAATAAGGTAAATTATGGCATCCAAATCTAAGTCTTCGCCCTGCGAAAATTGATTTGAAAGTATATCGACGAGCTTTTCCCAGCGCTCTTTTAGTTGTATATCTCTAGACATTTAATTTATGATTTTTGATTTTTGATTTATAGATTGCTTATGTAAAAAATCAATTCTGAGGGGGCAGAATGCAATCTTAACTCTAAATTTTGATTTGCAAAGATACAGAGTTCAAACTCAATGTGCCTAAAAAATTTAAACACATAGACACATAGATTTTGTAATCTTGAATAAGAGTGCTGAAAAAGCAAGCTTTAACACATAGATCTATGTGTATTTATGCAAGTGAAACGACTTAGTATGATATTTTAAAACTATGTTTCTATGTGTTTAAATTTATCTCATTTTTTAAACCTATGAACCTTTGTCACTATGAGCCTTTGAACCTAAAAAAAGATATATCTTTGCGCCTCATAAAACACCAAACCCAATCATGAGTTTTTTTGATATTATCGTTGCGGCACTTTTAGGATATAGTTTGTATAAAGGAATTAAAAACGGCCTTTTTGTAGAAGTTGCTTCTTTTATTTCCCTGTTATTAGGAATTTATCTTGCTATTAAATTTTCATCTTTAATGACCGGAATGATTTCAAAACACGTTTCCTGGAATCCAACCAATATTCAAATTACAGCTTTTATCTTAACTTTTATTCTGGTCGTGATTGGCGTTTATTTTTTAGCCAAAATTTTAACGGGAATTGCCGATTTTGCAATGCTCGGCTGGATGAATAAATTAGGTGGAGGTTTTTTCAGGGTTTTAAAAACCATTCTCATTTTGAGTATTTTTATCGCTTTATTCGAAAAAATCAATTTCAATAATACATTCGCTAAAAAAGAAACTTTAGACCATTATATTTTTTATAATCCGGTAAAAAAAGTTGCTGCTTTTGTTTATCCATCGATTGAAAAATGGTACGAGACGTTTAAAAAGGAGCATTCTGAGAAACCAAAAGAAGAAAAAGAACAGACAGAGAAATAATAGCTCGATCGTTTAGAATTAAACCCGACAGGCTTTTGAAACCTGTCGGGTCTGTTTTTTTAATTGCCTCCTAGCTTTAGCTGGAGGATATATTTGAGCTAATAGGAAAGGGCTTTAGCCAAACAGCAATTGTTTGGCTAAAGCCCTTTTCATTATTCTTTTTTTCATCCAGCTAAAGCTGGACGCAATTCATTTCTAAAATTTAACTATCAATTAGGCTTTATATTTACCAATTGATTTCTATACTATCTCCTTTCTTCAAAATTATCTCTTTTCTATAATCACCAAAAACTAAAGTTGTTTTTCCTCCTGTTTTAGAAGAGATTACAGCCTGTGTTATATTTTTATTATTCCAATTCATTTCAATTTCAAATCCTCCTCTTGCACAAATTCCTTTTACAGAACCTTCTGCCCAGGCATCTGGTAAAGCAGGAAGTAATCGGATTTCATTTTCATCAGATTGAACTAACATTTCGGCAACGGCAGCTGCACCTCCAAAATTACCATCAATTTGAAATGGTGGATGAGCATCGAATAAATTCGGATACGTTCCTCCGCCTCTTCTTGGTTTTTCTGTTTTCTTTCCGTCCGGATCTACGTAACGTAATAATTCACGATACATTTTATAAGCGCGATTTCCGTCCCAAAGTCTTGCCCAAAGATTGATTCTCCATCCTTTTGACCAGCCTGTGGTTTCGTCGCCTTTTATTTCTAATGTTTTCTTAGAAGCTTCCGCTAAATCAGGAGTTTTTAAAGGTGTAATATGATCGCCCGGGAAAAGTCCGAATAAGTGTGATTGATGACGATGTTTAGGATCGTTATCTTCCCAATCAAAATACCATTCCTGCAAATTTCCTTTTTTACCAATTTGATATGGATGCAGTTTTGAAAGTGCTGTTTCTAATTTATTTCTGAAATCAGCATCTGTATTTAATGCTTTTGAAGCTTTTATCGTTTTGTCAAAACATTCGCGAATCATAGCCAAATCAGCAGTTCCGCCATATAATGTTGCGCCTACAAATCCGTCAGTCAATTTATATTGATTTTCTGGCGAAGTAGATGGCGAAGTAATTAAATTTCCGTTTTTATCGGTAACCAACCAGCCTAGACAAAATTCGGCCGCGCCTTTCATTAACGGATAACCTTCTTTTTTCAAATAATCCTTATCCTGAGTAAAAGTATAATGTTCCCAAATATGTGTGCTCAGCCAAGCTTCTGCCATTGGCCAGCAAGCCCACATTGGATCTTCTTTTCCAAACTGTCCAACCGGATTAGTCATTGCCCAAATATCAGAATTGTGTGCCGCCGCCCAGCCTTTATCTACTCCGTAAAAAGTTTTAGCCGTTACTTTTCCTGTTACTGAAAGGTTTTTAATGAAACTCAAAAGCGAAGAATGCATTTCAGAAAGATTGGTATTTTCTGCGAGCCAGTAATTTTCTTCTACATTGATATTCATTGTATAATTACTACTCCAGGGCGGATTCACATACGGATTCCAAAGTCCTTGCAAATTGGCTGGAACGCCTAAAGTTCTCGAAGAACTTATTAATAAATATCGTCCGAAATTGAAATATAGAATTTCGAGATTTTTATCCTCTTTTCCCTCAGCATAACGTAATAAACGTTCGTCTGTTGGTAGATCTGGTGCCGTTGTTTTTCCTAAATCTAAATTGACACGATCAAAGAATTTTTGATAATCGGCAATGTGAGATTCTTTTAACTTGTCGAATGGTTTTGCGTAAGCATTATTCAAATTTTGCAAAGCAATTGAAACGTCATCTAAACCTTCTGATGCTGGGTTTTTATCAAAACCATTAAAACTTGTTGCAACAGAAACAAAAATAATCGCTTCGGTTGCATCTGTTAAAGTCAACGATTCTCTTGAACTCGTGATCTTTCCATCTGTTTTTTTGATTTGAACTAAACCTGTAAATCTTGTTCCTCTTTCTTTTAAATTCAGATATTTTGGAATAACATTATATCCTGCATTTTCGTGAATTGGCGCAGAACCTGTCATTACTAAAATATTGTTTCGTACTTCAACATTTGATTTTAAAAGGCTTTTCAAATTAATATCAAAATTCAAAGCTCCTTTTTGATCGGCTGTCAATTTGATAATCATAACTTTATCCGGAGCCGATACGAAATATTCACGGGTATATTTTATGCCAGCCATTTCGTAACTTACTTTTGAAATCGCATTCGAAAGATCTAGTTCACGACGATAATTTACTGCTTTTCCCTTTTCTGAATTATTGATTTCTAATGTTCCTAAAGGCGCATAAGATTCAGAATTTTTACCCTGAACTTTTTTATTGAGTTCTTCTGCCAGTTTGTAGTTTTCGTTTTGTAATGCTTCACGAATGGCCGGAATGTTTTTGTAAACTTCCGGACTCATATTAGCATTTACGGGTTCGCCCGACCAAAGCGTAATATCATTTAAATAAATTTTATCTGCATTTGCACCTCCAAAAACCGTTGCACCCATTTTTCCGTTTCCTAAAACTAAGGTTTCTTCAAAGAATTCGGCTGGTTTATCGTACCATAAAATATTTTTGGATTGCGCCGAAATGTTTGTATAGTAAAATGTGAGAAGTAAGAGGAGAAATGTTTTTTTAATCATGTTTTGGTTTTTCTTATCCTAACAGGTTTTCAAAACCTGTTAGGTATTTATTTTTTATATAAACTAATAAAAAAATCTAGTGGATACCTAACAGGTTTTGAAAACCTGTTAGGATAGAAAGCTACTTACTCACTTTATAAACTTCATTTGCCGTAATCATTTCCCAATTATCGGTTCTAAATGGTGATGCCGGGAATTTTTCTTTATTGAAAAGATTAATTTCGGTATCGTCGTCTGCCCAGCCGTAGTGCACTGCAACGGGATTTTGAACCTGATCGCTTGAAACAATTATTTTGTTGTCTTTTATTATCGCTTTTGCGGAATGAAAAACTTTGTCTGATCCGGCGATTTCAAAACCTTTTAATTCATCGTTATTTGGCGTTGATAATCCGCTGCCGATATTATCAAAAGTCAAAATAATTTGACTTCCTTTTATTTCCTGAGATTTATAAGTTGGTCCGCTGTGAACTTGCTTTTTGCCGTAAATATTATTTAAAGCCACTGCAGCCAAACGCAAACCAATATCTTGTTTGTTGATTGGGTGAATATCTTTTGCGTTTCCAATATCTGTCGTAACTGCCATTCCGGTGTTTGGCAATTTCAATGTTTCTGATTGTGCTTCGCGAAGTTCTGCCCAACGGCTTCCTTTTTGACTGTTTCCTCCAAATTCATCAAAAGTGGACAATTGAACGAAGTAAAAAGGAAAATCTCCTTGTTTGAATTTTGTTCGCCAGTCAGTAATCATCAACGGAAATGCTTTTTTATATTGATTCGCTCTCCAAACATTGGCTTCGCCCTGATACCATAAAACGCCTTCAATAGCATACGGAACCAGCGGATTTACCATTGCATTGTATAATAATGACGGATAACTATTTGGCGATAAAGATGTTTTTACTACAATAACTTTAAATTTCCATTTTCCGTCAAGCGGAATATCTTTCTTTCCTGCCGTTAATTTTAAATCTTGTGCTTCGCCATAAATTCCACCGCCGCCGCCGTTGTCTACAACTCTAACGGCAATTACATTTTTTCCTTCTTTTAAAATGTTTAATGGAATTTCGTAAACACGTTTTATATCATATTGTGTATTTTTTCCAACTTCAATTCCGTTTACATAAGTAATATCTTCATCATCTATTTTTGCTAAGCTTAACGTTACCTTATTTTTAATGTCTTCTGCCGAAAGAGTAATCGTTTTTCGCATCCAAACTATACCGTCTAAATCGCCAAGCGGCTGATTTTCCCATATACCTGGTGTGTTTAATTCACCCCAAGAATTATCATCAAAAGAAAGTTCTTTGAATGTATTTTCATTTGCTGTGCCTATAGAAGTCCCTTGAATTTTTTCGACCCTTTCTTTCATTCGCTTTGCGTATAAAACTGAAATAGAATCGACATTCATTACCGGAACATCAGCAATCATGTTTTTAAATTCATCACTTTTTTGAAAAGCTTCACGGCTTGTCCAGGTTTCAACATTTGTGCCACCCCAGGAAGTATTGATAATCCCGATTGGAATTTTTAATTCGGTATATAATTTTCTGGCGAAATAATACCCAACTGCTGTAAAATTTCCAACCGTTTCTTTGTTTGCGACTTCCCATTTTCCAGCTTTTAAATCGTCTTTTGGTTTTCCGCTTAAATCTTGTGCCACTCCAAAATGACGAATCATTGGGTAATCAGAATTTGCAATTTCTTTTTCGGCATTCATCGTTTTAGAAACCTGAAATTCCATATTCGATTGTCCGCTGCAAATCCAGACTTCACCAACCAAAACATTTTTGATCGTGATTTTATTTTTTCCGATAATTATTAATTCGAAAGGTCCGCCGGCTTTTTCAGAATTTAGATTTAAAGTCCATTTCCCGTTTTTATCAGCCGTTGTTTTTTGAATTTGTTTGTTAAAATGAACCTCGATTTTTTCATCTGCATCAGCAAAACCCCAAACTGGAATCTTTTTGTCTCGCTGCAATACCATTCCGTCAGAAAACAGCAAAGGCATTTTGACATTAGCATTAGCTAAAACATTTATTATCAGAAAAATAAATACAATACTTTTTTTCATTTCTTCTCAATTTAAATTGTTTAAACCATATAAGTGATATAAGTAAAATAAGTTCTGAATCAAACAAAAACTTAAATTATCTTATATCATTTATATGGTTTTATAAAAATTTCTTACTGTAATCCTTCTTTCAGAGCTGTTAAAACCTGAGTATCAAAAACGGTATTATTGGTTCTGTTAAAAATTCCGAAACCGTTGTTTCCAATACTTCCTTCGTCCCAATAAAAAGGTAATAATCCATTTGCTTTTGCCGTTTTTACGACCGTTTTTAAATAATACGCTCTCGAAGCTAAATGTAAAGTTAAGGCATCTCCAGTTAAAGTCGTTCTACGAATTGCTCCAAATTCTCCAAGCAAAACCGGAATTCCTTTATCGACAAACTGGGTTTTCATTAATTTGAAATTTTTCTCCAAATCAGCTTCTTCTCCATAAGTTGCATTTCGTTCCGTATCTGTTGTTGAATGATAATTTGCTCCCCAATAATAGAACATTTTTCCCCAGGATTCATCTTTAGTTAATCCGCCAAAATTCCACGGAGCGTAATAATGAACCTCAACCATCATTTTATTGGCCACTTTATCTGTTGGTAATGTGGTCATTAATTTATTCGTTTTTTCGATATCTGTTGTTGGTCCCTGAATAACTAAAACACGATTTGCATTTTTCCCTCCAGTTGAACGAACAGCATCAATAAAAGTTTGGTGATACGAAGTTAAAACTGCCATTTGTGTTGCATCTTCAACCGCTGGTTCGTTCGCACTTGCAAAAAGAAGATGTTCGTCAAATCCGCGTAAATGTGTTGCGATTTGTTCCCAAAAAGCTTTTTGTTTGGCATTGTTTTCTACTTTTTTGGCTTCGGTGATGTTATTTTCCAGCCAGCCGCCGTCCCAGTGAATATTCACTACAACGTACATATGATTATCAACGCAATACTGAACGACTTCTTTAACTCTGTCCAGCCATTCTGTTTTAATTTTTGCTGTTGCAGCATTTTCTAAATATTGATTCCATGAACACGGAATTCTTATCGCATTGAATCCATTTGCCTTAACGGCATCTATTAAATCTTTTGTCACTTTTGGATTTCCCCAAGCAGTTTCGCCTCCGGTTGCTTCTAAAGTGTTTCCGATATTCCAACCTAATTTTATTTTCGCTGCCAATTGAGCCGCTGTACTCGACATTCCAGATGCATCAGCTGCAATTGGATTGGTATTGTAACTTGGATATAAACCAACAACTTCAACTGTTTCTTGTTTTTCTTCTTCTTTATCAGAACTGCAAGCCCAAATACTTAAAAAAGAGAAACATAAAAACGTACTCAATAAATAAGTTTTGATTGTGTTTTTCATCTTATTTAATTGTGACATCAAGTTTGAATTTTAAATCTCTTGAAGAATTCCCCACGTTTAAAGTGTATTTTCCCGGTTCAATTGTCCATTTTTTGGCCGCAACATCATAATAAGCCAATTCTTTTACCGGAACTTTAATCGTAACGGTTTCAGTTCCTCCGGCTTTAACCAATACTTTTGTAAATCCTTTTAATTCCTGCGCTGCACGTGTTACTTTAGAATTTGATTTTGAAGTATATAATTGAACTACCTCTTTTCCATCTACTTTTCCTGTGTTTTTTACTTCAACAGAAACGGAGATTGTTTCGTTTTGAGCATAAGAAGTTTTATCTGTTTTTGCATTTCCAAAAGCAAAAGTCGTGTATGATAATCCGTATCCGAAAGGATATAATGGCGCAACATTTTTAGTATCAAACCAACGGTATCCTATTAAAATTCCTTCTGCATAATTTACCGTTTTGTCTCCAGGGAAACTGTTAGTAGCGTGTGCAGGAGAATCTTTTAACTGTTTTGGCATTGTCCAAGGTAATTTTCCTGACGGATTTACTTTTCCTAATAATACATCGGCTAAAGCATTTCCTCCTTCAGAACCGTTAAACCAAGACCAAACTACAGCTTGCGATTTTTGGCTGATATTTTCTATTTGAAAAGGTGCTCCGGCAACAAAAACTACAATTGTTTTTGGATTTACTGCCAATACTTTCTGAATTAATTCTTCTTGTCCGAAAGGCAAATGTAAATCTCTTCTATCTGAAGCTTCCGTTTCGTAATCGCGGTTGGAACCCGCAAAGATGATCGCAACATCAGAATTTTTAGCTGCATCTACCGCTTCCTGCACTTTTGCCGGATCTAGTTCATCAATTGTAACTGGACCGTTAGCCGTAATATTTCCTAAATTTCCTCTGTTCTTTTTATCGTAACGCTCTAAATATCCTTCAGCATAATTGATTTTTATGGAAGATGGAAGTCTATTTTTTAAACCTTCAAGCGGTGTGATTTCTCTTTTTGTTTTTACTCCTGCGCCAAATCCGCCAAGTGCATTTTTCTTTGTAGCGTTGTTTCCAATTACGGCGATAGATTTAACTCCGTCCAGTTTCAATGGCAATGCGTTATTTTCATTTTTCAATAAAACTACGGCTTCTGCAGCAATTTTGTAAGCATCTTGGTAATGTGCTTCGGTTGCTATGCTTCCTTTTGCACGCTCGCCGCCGCCCATTGCTTTAACCTGGAATAAAACTCTTAAAATACGTTTTACATGAAGATCAATTTCTTTTTCTGAAACTTCTCCGGATTTAACTGCAGCGATTAATTTATCGGCTAAGAAAAATTCATTGAAAGGTTTTGGTGTTCCCATTTCAATATCTAAACCGTTTTTCAAAGATTTTGCTGTTGAATGTACCGCAGCCCAGTCTGAAACGACAATTCCTTTAAATCCCCATTCGTCACGAAGGATTTTATTTAGCATATAATCGTTTTCACATAAATATTCTCCTCTAAATTTATTGTAAGCGCCCATTATACTGTACGCTTTTGCTTCTTTTACAGAAGCTTCAAAAGCTGGAAGATAAATTTCGCGAAGTGTACGCTCGTCAATCTGCACATCTACAAAATCACGATTGGTTTCCTGATTGTTTGCGGCGAAATGTTTTACGCAAGCCATTACATCTTTTTCCTGTAAACCAACGATCAAAGGCACGGCAATTTTTTTATTCAAAAACGGATCTTCTGACATGTATTCGTAAGTTCTTCCTCCAAGCGGCGTTCTTACCATATTAATTGCCGGAGAAAGTAACATGTCTTTGTCTCTTGCACGTAATTCTTCACCTAAACTAGTTCCAAAAGTATGCGCCATTTCAGAATTCCACGTTGCTGCCAAAGCGCCGCCTGCAGGATAATAAGTGGCAAAATCGTTTGTCCAGCCAGCCGGAGCCCAATTGTCTCTTGAGATTTCTTCGCGAACTCCAAGCGGACCGTCGGCCATTTTTAATTCGGGAATTCCTAAACGTTTTACGCCTGCATTGGCAAACATACTGTTACCATGAAGCATTCCAACTTTTTCCTCAAGTGTCATTTGAGAAATTAATTTATCTATTTCGGCATCGTGTTCTGTACCGATTTCTTTTCCTAAATATTCTTTTTGAGCTGATTCAGATTCTGAATTTTGTACTTCATTTTTGCACGAAACAAAAAGCATAACCGCTAATGCTGCCGAGAAGTATATAAATTTGTTTTTCATTGATTGTGGTTTTTTTAGTTTTTAGATTTTATAGTTAGTTTAATGTTTTACAAATCTAAACATATAAACGTCATTTTCGTTAATTGCAATTTCTCTATTGAATGTTCCTTTTGCATCGATTTTTATTTTTTCTGTTGAAAGAAGACAATTACTATTTTTTTCTTTGAGCAGTTTTACTTGTTCTTTACTCAATTGTTTCGGGCTTTTCATGGCCAGATAATCGGCATAAACATCTTGTGTTTTATAACCAACTTTGTAAATTTCTAAATCGTATTTTCCTTTTGCTAAATGGTCTAATTCGATTTTTACAATTCCTTTTGATTTCGAAGGTAAATCCTGAAGATAATAGGTTTGATTTAAAACTTTATCGCCCGGATGTGTATTCGTAAAATCCCAGAATAAAAGCTGAACATCGCCTTTTTCATTTTTGGTTATCCACGAATTTTTATCGGTATTTTGAAGTTCTGTTTCTCCTAATTTATTCATTAAATAATACGAGAAATAGGCTGGCTTTTTAATTCCCTGCGTATTCAATAATCCGAAACCGCCGTGAAAAGGGGTAAATCTTGGTCCGGCTTCTTCAAAAATATCGGTAAAAACCCAATACGACATGGAGTTTGCCGCATTGCCGACTTGTTTTATTTTCTGCAAAATATACGCAGCCGAATGGTAACTATCGTGAATTGGATCTGCTGGCGTATAAGAGGTACTCCATTCTGTATAATGCAATTCTAAATTTGGTTTTGCCGAAGCTGTAATTTGTTTTCTTGAATTTAAAATATCGCCGCTTACGCTGAATTCATCCTGACTTAAAATTGTTCCCGATGTTCCGAATTCATCCAGATATCCGTGTTTTACTCCGTAAGTATGTGTCGAAACAAAGTCCATCGGAACATTATTTTTTGCACAAAAATCTATTGTTTCCGGAACCCACGCCGCGCCTGCTGTTGCCGGACCGCCAACTTTGTAATCTTTGTTTACACTTTTTATTGCACGGGCGCTGTATTCATATAATTTGAAATAATCTGCCTGAGTTCCTGTCCAGAAACCCGGAGATAAATTCGGTTCGTTCCAAACTTCAAAATACCAAGTTTTTACTTCTTCTGCGCCGTAACGTTCTGTAAAATGCTGTGCTAAATTTTGAATTAAATCTTCCCATTTTTTATAATCTTTTGGAGGCGTTACATTGCCGCGCCACCAAAAAATAGTTTCTTTTCCGCTTGCTAATGCATTCGGCATAAAACCTAATTCTACAAAAGGTTTCATTTTTAAACTTACAATATAATCGAACAAAACATCGACATATTGATAATTGTATTCGGGATTTCCTTTTTCGTCTTCACGATAAACCCCCATATCATCGGTCAATAAACCATGAAAACGAATGTATTTAAAATCACATTCTTTTTTCACCAATGCCCATTGTTGTTGCCAATCTGCACGAAGGCCTTCGTTTGCTCTTCCGGCTCCGATGCATTCTTTAAACATGGTGTTTAGTTTTCCTGCTTCTTTTCTGTAATCGACTTTTATGATTCGGTTTTCAGCATTGTTATTTTGTCCAATAATTTGGATTGAATGAATTAAAACTAGGAGTATAAAAATTCTTTTCATCTGAAAATGTGTTTTTGGTTATCCTAACAGGTTTCCAAAACCTGTTAGGTATTTATTTACCTAATCTAATAATTTCATTATTGTGACTTGATATTTGATACCTAACAGGTTTTGGAAACCTGTTAGGATATTAAAACCAATAATTATATTTTTTTGAATCTCACTGCACCACCGCCAGCACCGCCTAATTTCAATTGTAATTTATCTGAAGCTTTTACGGTTTTCTTCGAAATTGCCACTGCTTCCGGATTATGTGTTTGATCTGTTCCTTCAGCATCAACATAAATCTGTGCTTCGTAAGTTGCATTTGGATCTAAGAATGATAATGAAACTTCTACGTTTCTTGGTTTTTCATTGGTCAAAGTTCCTAAATACCAATCAGCGCTGTTTCTGTCTTTACGAGCTGTTGTGATGTATTCACCAATTTTTCCTTCTAAGATTTTAGTGTCTTCCCAATCTGTTGGAACATCTTTTAAGAATTGTAAAGCAGGTTTTCCTTCGTAGTTTTCTGGAAGATCTGCCAACATTTGAATTGGAGAATAAAGTGTAACATACAATGCCAATTGCTGACCAACTGTTCCCTGAATTCTTTTTCCCGGATAACCTTGTTTTACCTCAACATCAAAAATTCCAGGCGTGAAATCCATTGGACCAGAAAGTAATCTTGTAAACGGAATTATGCTTAAATGATTTGGCGGATTTCCTTCGCTCCAAGCGTTATATTCTTGTCCGCGCGCTGCTTCTCTCGAAACCATGTTCGGGAAAGTTCTTCTTTCTCCGGTATCTTTAATTGATTCGTGATATAAAACGGCTAAATTGTATTGTGCAGCTTTTTCTAAAATATATCTGAAATAATTTACTCCAAACTGCCCAAAATGCATTTGTTTCATATTCAATTTAGAACCTACATGACCAATTTTTACGGTATGAATTCCGAGTTTTTTGTATAAAGCAAAACCTTCATCAACTTCTTTTAAATAATTAATTAAGTTCGAACCTGTTTCATGATAACCAATAAGTTCTACATTGTTTTTCTTTCCATATTCTACGACTTTTTCTAAATCGAAATTGTCAGCACTTTTTGTGAAACTGAACATGTGCATGTGGTTTTCGTACCATTGCGGTGTCCAGCCTTTGTTCCAGCCTTCAATTAATAAATGATTAAAACCTTCTTTTGCTGTAAAATCAATATATTCTTCGGCGTGTTTTGTGGTTGCGCCTTGTTTATCGCTTTCCCAAAAAGTATATTTTCCAATGTGCATTCCCCACCAAATTCCTAAATATTTATAAGGTTTGAAATAGCTGTTTGTGTTTTTTAATTTGTTTGGTTCGTTCAGATTTAAAATCAAATAAGACATAATTAAATCTGCTGGTTTTTCACCAATTTGAATTGTTCTCCAAGAAGATGTGAAAGTATCTTTTACACGAACTTTTACGCCATCAGTCCACGGCACCAAATCAGATTTTAATTCTGTACCTTTTGTGTTTACCAAAGTCATACTGGCAAAATCAACCAGATTTGCTTCGTGAAAACTCAAAGCTAATCCGTTTTTGCTTTCTATTGTAAGCGGAGTCAAAACTGTATCCAAAGTACTTACCGGAGAATCTTTAAAAAGATATTCGTCACGGTTTTCTCTGTTTGCAGGAATCCACCATGCTTTTCCATCTTCTTTTAAATTAAAAGTCGTTTTTTCATCCATAATGAAAATACTGTCTTTTACATTTTGTTTTGGATAAACATATCTAAAGGCAACTCCGTCATCAAACGCGCGAAATTGAATTTCTAACTTTCTCTTATTTCCGCTTTTTTGCTGTAATTCTACCGAAAGCTGATTGTAGTGATTTCTAATGTTTTTCTTTTCTCCCCAAACTTGTTCCCAGGTTTCATCAAAAGTTGAAGTTTTAGCGCCTTTGATTTCAAAGTTTGAACTTAAGTCTTCATTTCCTTTCAATACAAATCCCATATCAGACGGAGAAATCACTTCTGTTTTTCCGTGCGAAACGGCGTATTTTGGAGCATTTTTTACAAGCTCAAATTTGATTTTATTTTGTCCGTTTGGCGAAGCTAGTTCGTAAGCGTTTTTTACTTTTTGGCTGTAGCCAATTGTTATTGAAAACAGTACGGCTGGGAGAATTAGATAGTTTTTCATGTTTTTGGGAATTATATTTTTTTGCCACAGATTAAAAAGATTATATGGATTTTAAAACTGTGGCTATATTTTTTAAACACATAGAATCATAGCTTATTAGAAACTTAAAAAAGGCGTTTCACTTGTTTAAACAAACATAGTTTCTATGTGTGAGAAACTAGTTTCTTTCCACTTTTTCTTTTATTCAAAACAAAAAAATCTATGTTTCTATGTGTTTAAATATTTTATTTTTTGCCACGAATTTCACAATTATCACCAATTCAATTCGTGGGAATTCGTGAAATTCGTGGCTAACTTTTTTATTTTGCCCACTCTGTTTTAAAAGTGGTTTTTCCGTTTAATGGATTTGCTGTTACTTCAAAATTGTTTCCAGTTTTGGTCACTTTTATTTCCTGAACTGCCGTATCATTTGGCAAAAACACTTTGGCTGTCGCCGAAGTTGTTTTGTCGCTTGCGTATACTTTTAATGTTAATTTGCTCCAATCCATATCTTTTGTAGACTGTGCTAAACCGATGTGAGGCAATGCAGTTCCGTCTTTTACCAAAACTACGATTGGCACTTCTCCGGCTTTGATTTTATGCCATCCTGATTGATATACTTTTTTAGTTTGATAGTCAATCCATGTTCCTTCTGGAAGATAAACATCTCTTTCTGTAACTTCTTCAAAAAGTGGTGCAACTAAGATGCTTGATCCGAATAAATATTCATTATCTACTAACCAAGCTCCCGGATCGTTTGGATATTCTACAAAAAGAGCACGCATCATTGGTAAACCTTTTTGAGAACTCTCTTTTGCCTGAGCGTAGATATAAGGCATTAATTCGTAACGCATATTATCTGCTTTTCTGAAACCTTCCAGGAAATCTTTGCTGTATAACCAAGGTTCGCGCGGAGGCTCTCCGTGGCTTCTTACGTGTGAAGTAAACATTCCGAATGGCGCCCATCTTCTGTATAAATTCTCTGGTGATTTTGTGGCAAATCCTCCAACATCGTGACTCCAGAAACTGAATCCGCTTAAGCCTAATGAAAGTCCGCCGCGTAATTCTGCCGACATTGCCCCGTTTGAAGTTTCGGCGTCTCCTCCCCAATGCAAAGGATAACGCTGACTTCCTGCCCAAGTACTTCTTGCCCAGATTAAAGTATAACCTTTTTCTTTTTGGGTAATTTCGGCAACTGCTTTATTGTATCGTAATGGGTATAAATTATGTTCGTAAAAACCTGTTCTTCCAGAATGATAAATTCCGTCTGGCGGAGCAGCTTCTCCAAAATCAACTTTAAAAACTGAAACGCCTTCATCGAATAATTTTTTCAATTTTCCTTGGTACCAAGAAACTGTTTCCGGATTTGAGAAATCTAAAACAGCATCTTCATAAGGAAGATTTCCTTTTCGGTCTCTTACCGCTAAATTTTTGTCCATAATTTCAGGGAACAAAGTGTTTTTTGGTGTGAAATATGGTAATTGCCATAAACACACATGAAAACCATCTTCTTTTAAATCTGACATCATTTTTTTAGCGTCTGGAAAACGAGATTTTGCAAACTCGTAATTGTTTCTCCAATCTACATCAAACCAACCTGTATCATAGTGAATTACATCGGTTGGAATTTTATATTTACGCAAATCTCTTGCTACATCACGACCTTCTTTTTCTGTAAAATAAGTAATTCTGCTCATCCAGAAACCGAATGACCAAAGCGGCGGCATGGCGGCTTTTCCAGTTAAATTCGTGTATTGATCTAAAATGTCTTTCGGTTCTCCAATGAAGAAAAACAAATCAGCTTCGTCATCGCCAATGTACATTTCGTTGGCACTTCCAAAATATTTTCCAAAGTCAACAGTTATTGGTGTTGAATGATGCATAAAAACTCCATAACCACGGCTGCTCATGTAAAACGGAATTGGTTTGTACATCGTTTCATTCTGAATTCCGTTGGCATCATCGGTCCATAAAACTACTTTTTGACCGCGTTTGTTGAATTGTGTGAATGATTCACCGCAGCCAAATATCTTTTCGTCTGGTTCTAAACTGAACGCAGCGCCCATACTTCTTGAATAATCGCTGTTTCTGCGGACGTAAGAAAATGGAAGCGTTGGCGTATACGAATTTTTAAAATCGGTATCGTGAAGTGTACTTGTTAACAGTTTTCCGTTTTCATCGTAAATTTTTACGTGCCACGGTTTTGTCAAAATTTCAACTTTTCCGTGTTTACTTGTATAACTGTGACCGCCTTCGATTTTAGCATATTTCCATAATTCTGGGTGATTTGGCGCAACACCGTCAACCAACATTAAGGATTCTTTTTGTGGATGAAATTGCGGTCCTGAAGTAGTTTTTATTCTGATAGTTCTATCTGAAACAAACTGAATTTCGAATGGCAAAACAGGTGATTCTTCATATTCTGTTGTTGGAAATTCGTTTGCTTTTTCCACATCAGGTTTCATCATCATGTTATTGAAAGCCTGACGTGTTTTATAATTGTATCTCAAATATTTAATTGTTCCTTTTCCTGTTGCAGGATCAAAAGAAGCTAATTCGTCTGCGAAATAAAAAGTATTCAGATAGTTCTGAAAATCTTTACTGATGTCTATTGGAGCATTCAATACATCTGCATTTTGGATTTGAGCTGAAGCTTTTGGCGTCAAAACAAACCCAAGCATAAAAGCTGAGAACAATGTGGTTAGTTGTCTGTTTTTCATGAGTTAATTTTATTTTTGAACCTTCTAAGTTTAACTTTTTTATATCTTAAAATCTTTTAAACACATAGAATCATAGATCATCGGGGTCTTTAAAAGGCGTTTCACTTGTTTAAATTCACATAGCTATGTGTTAGAAACTAGTTTCTTTTAATTTTCTTTTTTACAAACAAAAAATCTATGTTTCTATGTGTTTAAAATTTAACGTATTATGATTATCATTCGGTTGTAATTACAATTGTTGCTTGTTTTAGTCCATTCGCTTTTGCGGTCAATTCCAATCTTTCTGATTTATCTCCCGATTGTACAATAACCAGACATTTTCCTGCCAAAGCGGTATGTTTTGTCCCTTTATAAGATTCGTGACTTACCGGATCTCCGCTGCAAACACCTACAATTTTTCCATTTCCTTTTAAAGAGAAATTGATTTCGTTATTGGCATTTGGAGCAATTGTTCCTTTATCGTCTAAAATATCAACTGTGATAAATGACAAATCGTTTTTATCTGCTTTGATAGTACTTCTATCCGCTGTCAGTTTTAATTGTGAAGGATTTCCAGCTGTTGTAATTTCTTTTTCTAAAACTACTTTTCCGTTTTTACTAGAAATGGCTTTTAAGGTTCCTGCTTCAAAAGGAATTCTCCACATTACGTGCAAATCATCTCCTTTTTTACTTCGTTTTCCAACTGATTTTCTATTTACGAAAAGTTCCACCTCATCTGCATTATTGTAGTATGCCCAAACATCAACCGTTTGTCCAACTTTCCAATTCCAATGAGGAAAAACGTGAAGAACTGTTTTATTTGTCCATTCGCTTTGGTACATATAATAAACGTCTTTCGGGAAACCGGCTAAATCTACAATTCCGAAATATGAACTTACCGACGGCCATTCGTACGGAGTTGGTTCTCCAATATAATCGAAGCCTGTCCAGATGTACATTCCAGAAAGGAAATCGTGTTTTTTAATCACTTTCCAGGTTGCTTCGTGCGTTGAACCCCACGGTGCCTGAACCTGATCGTAAGCAGAAACCGTATTTCCGGGATTTCCCTCTGTAAATTTAAGATCCCATCTTACAGGCCATTTTTTTATGGTATCTGAAACCGCATCATAATAACCTCTTGTTTCTAAACCTGAAGTTGTTTCGGTTGCTATGAAAGGTGTGTTTGGGAAATTCTTTTGATGATATTCATAGGTTTGATGTGCATAATTATATCCGATTAAATCTAAAATACCAGATTTTGCAATGGCATTAAACTGGACATTCTTTTTTTCAAATTGAAGCGTTACTTCGTCAATATTCATATTTACCGGCGGATTCATTGCTGCTGTAAGCGGGCGGGTTTTATCATTAAGGCGAACAATTGCTGCCAATTCTTTGGCAATTTCAACACCAGATTCATTCCATTGTTCCGGAATTTCGTTACCAATACTCCATATAAAAATACTTGGATGATTTCGGTCGCGGCGCAATTGATCAACTAAATCTCTTTCATGCCATTTATCCCAATCATTTGCGTAATCGTATTTGGTTTTGTTTTGCTTCCACATGTCGAAAGCTTCATCCATGACAATGAAACCCATTTTATCGCAAAGGTCAAGAAGTTCCGGAGCGGGCGGATTGTGAGAAGTTCTGATTCCGTTTACGCCCATTTCTTTTAGAATTTCTAACTGACGTTCGATGGCGCGCCTGTTGATTGCAGAACCTAAAGGCCCTAAATCATGGTGCATACAGACTCCTTTTATTTTGACTTGTTTTCCGTTTAAAATAAAACCTTTGTTCAAATCAAATTTAAAATCTCTAATTCCGAAAGTGGTTTTGTATTGATCTACAACTTTATCGTCAAGCGAAATCTCCGTGACTGCTGTATATAATTCCGGTTTTTCATCTGACCATAAAATCGGATTTTCAACTTCTGCCGCTTGATTCAGAATTTGATTTTCGTTGGCATTGATGGTTATATCTTGAGTAACCGATGTTACTTTTTTATCTTCTTTAAAAATAGTGGTCGTTACCGTTGCTTTCTTACTTTCTTTGTATTGATTTTTGATTGTTGTTTCAATACTTATAGAAGCTTTCTCGGCCGTAACTTTTGGAGTTGTAATATAAGTTCCCCATTGTCCTACGTGAAGTTTATCCGTAGTTTCGATCCAAACATTTCTAAAAATTCCTGATCCGGAATACCAACGAGAATTTGGTTGTTTTGAATTGTCAACCTTAACGATGATTTCGTTGTTTTTTTCTCCGTAATTTAAATATGGAGTAAGCTCATATTGAAAGCCAATATATCCGTTTGGACGTTTTCCTAAATGATGTCCGTTTATCCAGACTTCACTATTTTTATAAACCCCGTCAAAGGTTATTGATATAGTTTTATTTATATCTAAAGAATCTATTTTGAATATTTTTTTATACCATGCTAAACCCCCATTTAGCGAGCCGCCCCCATATCCTGCTGGGCTTTTCTCATCAAATTTACCTTCTATACTCCAATCATGCGGAACATCTAAATTTCTCCATTTAGTTGAAGTACCAATTGTGTCTTTATCTGTTATACTATCATTTAAATGAAAACTCCAATCGGCATTAAAAGAGATTTTTCTTTTTGCAAAAACATCTTCTTTTTTACTGCAGGAATTCAATAGAAACATAGCAGAAAAAATGAATAGAAAAAGTCGTTTTAGGCATTTATTTTTGGTTTTCATAGATAGTAGTTTTGTGGTTTGTATAACAAATATAAACATACCGATAGGCATCTGTATTGATTACCTACCGGTAGTTTGGTTTTTATAACGGGTTAAGACTTTGGTTTATAGTGAAAAACTATTAAACAAACGCCTTCGCCGGTTCTACTTTTATCTCTGATAACTGCTAAACGTAAAGATGTTGCTGATAATTCAACTACTTTTACACTATACCAGTTGCTTACGTCTCCATAATAATCTCCTCCGTAAAGCATTTCAACACCTCCGTTAAAAGTTAGTTTGTTATTTGCAATATCAAAATTGTAAGTGCCTGATTTTGTAGTTTGCTGAGCACTTGCCAATGCGGTTTGTGTTACGCTTGTGTTGTAACCTCCGTTAAGATCAAAATGCATTTCGCCCCAGTTTTTATTTGGCATTACCCAAGAGTTGCTTGCATAATCCGGAAACCAGTTCCAGTTGTCTCCAGAAGCTGCAGGATAATCTAAACCAGCCCATCCAACAGGATCTGCCATGTTCAATTCCCATGTTTTTCCGGCTACACCGTTAGTAAGCATATTCCATCTTGGATCACTGAAATATTCTTCGTCATTTTTAGTCACTGTAACTTCAACCGGAGCTGCGTCTACAGAACCACCTCTTGTATACGCTGTGTAATAAACTGTATATTTTCCGGCAAAAGGAAATACGATTTTATCATCGCTTTTATTTGAATGTCCTAATTCATTTCCGTTGCTGTCTACATATTTCCAATACGGAATTATCGTTGGATCGGGATTATTCAATATAACTTCATTTGTGTTTGAAGGATTTTGTGTTACCGAAAACTTAAGCGTAGACGGTGTTAGAGTTACTGCCGGTAAACTATCTCTGTCTTCTACAGGTTCGCAAGAAAATAACGTTAACCCAATAGTTACTGCAGCTACTATTATATATAATATACGTTTCATAATTATTTTGTTTTAAAGTTAATTCCAGCCTGGGTTTTGCGTAATAGTTCCGTTTGAAAGTATTATCTGTGACTGAGGTAATGGAAACCAGCCTTGAGTTTCTGTTCTAAAAGTTACGCCAAACTGAGAGTCTCCTGTATTGTTATCTATAGCTTGTTTCATTGTCGACATGCCTTGTCTCAATAAATCGAAGTAACGAAGTCCTTCAAGAGCTAATTCTAACTGGCGCTCTTTCATGATGTTTGGAATATTTGCCGTTACTCTGTTGGCTGTGTTTTTGAAAGCACGATCACGAACTCTGTCTAAATCTGTTTGTGCTACCGCCGGGTTTGACTCTAAGTTTAATTCGGCTGCCATTAATAATACATCGGCAAAACGAATAATGGCATAATCCTGATAATTATCAATTTGGAAATTTCCTCCATTTGCTTCTACAACACTTACTCCTGCTGCATTAGTAATTGGACAATATTTTTTCCATGAATATCCTGTGTACTGACGCTGTTCTCTTGCCTGTGCATCAAAATTTAGATTTTCTCCAGCATAATCAATGAATGAAGCTGCTTTTCTTGTGTCAGCGGCGCTGTAAGCTGCAACCAGTTTTGGATTTACGGTTGCTCCTCCCCATCCTGTTGCATATTTTCCGATTGCTCCTCCACGCGGTGCAATGTTTACCTGAAAACGGTTTCCTTCGTGTAAATCCCAGTTTCCTTTTCCTGAACCGTTAAAACGAACAGCCCAAACCATTTCGGTATTGTCTTCTCCAACAAAATTTTCAAAAGAAGCAGCTAACCAAAGATTCGCAAAATCAGGAACTAATCCGTGGCCGCTATTGTTTACAACATCATTAATATAAGTTACTGCCTGAGATTTTGTAACTACTCCAGCCAAATCTGATTTACCATAAACTCCGGTATAGAATAAAAATGTTCTTGCCAGATAAGCTTCGGCAGCCCATTTCGTAATACGTCCGAAATTTGCATTTCCGTATTGTGAATAATTATCAGAGTTTAAATTATCTGCTGCAAATTTTAAATCGCTTGCAATTAAAGCATAGGTAACTTCCGGAGATTGTCTTGGTAATTCAAATTCACTCGTTGTTACAGTATGATCCAGCGGAATAATATCTCCAAACATTTTTGCCACTGTAAAATGGAAGTGTGCTCTTAAGAAACGAGCTTCTGCTTCATAACGCGTTTTCAAAGCAATGTTTGATCCCCATTCTACTTTATCCAGATTTTCTAATAAAATGTTGGCTCTGTAAATTCCTAAATAAGCATTTGACCAAACATCTTTATTCATGTCTTTATCAGATACATATAAAAAGCGGTCCCATTCAATATCGGCCTGACCGTCGGCAATTCCGTAACCTCCAAAACAATCATCAGAAGCCTGCTCGCTAATTAACAAAGGTCCGCCGTAAGCTTCACGCTGCAATACATCATAAACTGCAACCAATCCTTCAAAAGCATCTGATGGAGTTTTATAAAAATTCTCAGTTACTTTGTCTGTGTATGGTTCATTTTCTAAAAAATCCTCCGAACAAGCACCTAAAACAAGAAGGCTTGAAAGGGCAAATAATTTTATATATCGTTTCATTGTTTTCATAATTTAAAAGTTAACATTTAGACCCATCATGTATGTACGCGGCTGTGGGTAATATCCAACATCAATTCCTTTAGCCCAAGACTGGTTTACGTTTCCAAAACCAATTTCCGGATCCATTCCCTGATATTTTGTGAATGTGTAAATGTTATTTCCGGCAACATATAATCTGAATTTAGTGAAGAAACTAAGTTTGTTTGTAAGCTTTGTTAAGTCGCATCCAAACGTAGCATTCTTGATTCTGAAGAAATCAGAATTTTGAATATATAAATCCGAGAATTTAGTATAATTACCGTTAGCGTCAGTTCCGTAAGTAACTCTAGGAGTTCTGTTTGAAGTTCCTTCGCTTGTCCATCTGTTTAAAATATCTGTTGTATTGTTTGTATACGCACGAGTGTAGTCATGAATACCAAAAACATTTTGTCCTCCGGCTGTACCGTAAGTATTAATTGAGAAATCAAATGCTTTGTATGAAATGTCAAAGTTTACACCATACGTAATATCCGGATTCGGGTTACCAACTTGTGTTTTATCATTAGCATCAATTTTTCCATCGCCGTTTAAATCCACAAAACGAACGTCTCCCGGCTGTGCATTTGGCTGAACTCCCGCTGCAACTTCAGCCGCATTTTGGAAAATTCCATCGGTTTTTAATCCATAGAAATAACCCATCGGTTTTCCAACCTCAACACGGTTCATCTCATCTAAACCTTGAAACAATACGTTTGTTTCTCCGTGAATAATGCCTTCGTTGTTGGCAATTCTAAGTACTTTGTTTGTGTTGCGCGAAAGGTTAGCATTGATACCAAAATTCCAGTCTTTGCCAATATGATTACGATATCCTAAAGCAATCTCGAAACCTTTATTGCTTACATCTCCACCATTTATATAAGGTGCTGTTGCTCCTGCATAAGTTGGAATCGAAGCCAGAACTAACCAGTCTTTTGTTTTTTTATCGTAATAATCGAATGTCAAAGTAAAGTTGTTAAACAACACAGCATCAAAACCTAAATCTAACTGTTCTGAAGTTTCCCATTTTAAATTGCGGTTTGCTAACTGGTCCGGGCTTGAACCTACTAATAAAGTTTCATCTCCAGTTCCGAAATGATAGGTTTTATCTGTTGAGTTTACTGTAGACATATAAGCAAAACGTCTTGCAAACTGGTCATTACCGTTTTGTCCCCAGCTTCCTCTAAGTTTTAAAGTATTTAAACCATTTTTTTCTGAGAATAAAAATCCAAGGAAATTTTCTTTGTCAACATTCCATCCTGCAGAAAAAGATGGGAAAACTGCATATTTGTTATTTGGACCAAATTCCGAAGAACCATCACGACGAACCGTTGCAGAAAACAAATATTTATTATTGTAATCGTACAATAAACGTCCGAAGTAAGACTGAATTGCATAATCTTTACGATTTCCTTTTACCACATTTGATGTCGGATCTTTTGCATTGTCAAGATAAGCGTGGGCAAAATCATCAAAAATCAAGTTTCTTCCTTGTCCTTCCATATAATCAGAAGTATTCTTTTTTGCCGATGTACCTACTAAGACATCAAAATTATGAGCGTTTGCAACAGTAATTTTGTATTGAAGTGTGTTTTCAAAAATCCATCCTGAACTTTTTGTAGCACTTTGCGTAACGCTCGAAACTGTATTATTATCATTTGAAGAAAGAGAATAAACAGGTCTGAAAGAACGATAATTACTATCCGTCATATCAACACCAAAACTTGTTCTGAACGTAAAATCTTTTAAGAATTTTAATTCTGCAAAAACGTTCCCTACATAACGATTGTTCTTCGTTTGATTAAAGTTGTTATAGTATAAAGATCCAACCGGGTTGCTGATATCTGCTGAAATAACTGAATGAGCAAAATCTCCATTGGCATCATACGCTGCATCAATTGGAGCTGCGTTTAAGAAACTTCTAATACCATTGCTGTAAATTCCGTCATCAGCAATTCCGCTGCTTTTTACATTTGCAAAAGTGAAGTTTTCTCCAATTTTTAAATGATTTTCAATCACTTCTGAAGTTGAATTCACACTAAAAGTAATACGATCATATTGTGATTGATTTGCTATACCGCCAATCATTCCTTCTTGTCCGTAGTATGATAATCCCGTTGCAATAGTCGATTTTTTATCTCCACCTGTAATCAAAAGTGAATGATTTTGCTTGATCGCACCTTCATTAAATAAATCATCCTGCCAGTCGTGATTAGGAAATGCAGCAATTTGAGCCTGAGTATACAATGGCGCATAACCTGAATTTATACGTGCTTCGTTTGCAATGGTTGTGTATTCCTGTGTATTCATTAAATCCAGTTTTTTAGCAACCTGCTGAAAACCTGTATATGAATTAAGCGAAACATTCATTTTTCCGTCTTTTCCTTTTTTGGTTGTTACCAAAATAACTCCGTTTGCTGCTCTGGCACCGTAAATAGAAGCAGCCGAAGCATCTTTAAGAACGTCCACCCTTTCAATAACCGACGGATCAAGATATCCAATTCCGTTATCAACCACAACACCGTCAACCACATAAAGCGGATCACTGTTTCCGGCCGTTCCCGCACCACGAATGTTTACTACCATGTTTGCACCAGGCTGACCAGAAGATGACGTTACAGAAACTCCCGAAGCCTGACCTTGTAAAGCATTTACAACATCAAGACTCGCAACCTGCTGAATGTCTTTTCCTGAAACTAATGAAGTTGCGGCAGTATTTACTTTTTTCTTTTGTGTACCGTAACCAATCACTACAATTTCTTTTAACTCTGCAGTTTCTTCCTGCATCGTAACATTGATTGTTTTTTGAGTTCCTACTGTTACTTTCTGTGTTTTAAATCCGATAAAAGTAAAAACAAGAACGTCTCCGGTTTTTGCTTCTATTTTATAATTCCCGTCAAAATCGGTTGCGGCGCCAATTTTTGTTCCTTCAACTGCAACAGTTGCGCCCGGAACTCCCATTCCGTCAACAGCCGATGTTACAGTTCCACTCACAGATCGGGATTGTGCCTGAGCAAAAGCCGACTGCATCATAAATAAGCCAAACAACATAGTCGTGCAAAACGAGAGCATTGTTGTTTTAATCCAATATTTGCTTTTCATAGTAAAAGAGTTGGTTTAAATTAAGTTAGTTGTAGTTTATATAATCAAGTGTAGTTTCATTTCTTTAAAAAATTACCTCATTCTGCTATTTCAAAACATCATCACTTTAAACTTATAGTCATTTTGAAAATATCTTATGGTAATTTTGACTACAAGTGTAAAACTTTTTTTCTATTTTAGCAAAATATTAAGGTTATTTTTTTTCTATTCGGATTTATAAGGATTCATTTTTATCAATTTGGCAAGAAGAAAGATTAAAACGAAATAAAAAATATCAAAAAAATAGCGCCGCAGCTTTTTGACAATCAACCATTTAAAGAATTTAGGTTCTGAAATGATTTTTAATTCACAATTTCAAGCGACTGATTATCAATTTTTTGATCTGTTAAAAAAATATTAAGTAATCAAAAAGACAGTTATGCATTTTATTTGTTTAATTTGTCAAAATTTATTTCGCATATGGATAATAAAGTAGATGCCGGCTCTGCAGCAAAAAGCGAACAAAATGCAATGAATGCAATCACGATTGACTGCGTTATTTTTGGTTTTGATGAAGGAAGCCTGGAAGTGCTTTTGGTCCAGCACGCAGAAGGTATCAGTAAAGGAAAATGGGGTCTTCCCGGCGGATGGATTTATAAAAGAGAAAGTACTGATGATGCTGCGCATCGTTTATTAAATGAACTTACGGGACTTGATAATATATACCTGGAGCAGTTAAAAGCGTTTGGAGATCCGGATCGTTTTCCGCTTCGACGCGTTATTACGATAGGATATTATGCTCTTGTAAAAAGAGAAGATTATAATATTAAAGCTGGTTTTACGGCTTCTGATGCTAAGTGGTATAAAATCAATACTATTCCTGATTTAATTTACGATCATAATGAAATCTTATCTTACAGTATAAAAAATCTTAGAAACCGTGTTCGTCAGGCGCCAATTGGTTTTAATCTTCTGCCAGAAAAATTTACTTTATTGCAGTTAATGCAACTTTATGAGGAAATTCTTGGCGTTGAAATGGATAAATCTAATTTCCGCAGAAAAATTCTGCATATGAAATTATTAGTGGCTTTAGATGAAAAGCAGCAGGATGTTTCGCATCGCGCTGCAAAACTATACAAGTTCGATCCCGAAATTTACAAGAAACTTACTGAAAAAGGATTTAATTTTGAATTTTAATGCCATTTCCATCTCCAAAACATATTACTGAAACGGATACCGTCGTAACCGCTGATAAAAAGGTAGTTATAGACGGCATAAGTATCGATTGTGTTATTTTTTCATTTGATAAAAAAAATCTTGAAGTTCTTTTAGTACAGCATGCCGAAGGAGAAAGTATTGGGAAATGGGGACTTCTCGGCGGCAATTTACAACTTAAAGAAAGTGTCGATGATGCTGCCCTTCGAATATTGTATGAACTCACGAGTCTTGATAATATTTATCTGGAACAGCTAAAAGCATTTACTGATCCTGATCGTGTAAAAACCGAAAGAGTTATAACGATTGGATATTATACATTACTAAATCGGGAAGATTATAACATTAAGGCAAGCAATTCGGTAATTGAAGCGAAGTGGTATAAGATTAAAGAAGTTCCTGAACTCATTTTTGATCATAATGAAATTTTAGATTTTAGTTTGATGCAGCTTAGAAACCGCGTACGTCAGGCGCCAATTGGTTTTAATCTTCTGCCGGAAAAATTTACTTTATTACAGCTGATGCATCTTTATGAAGAAATCCTTGGGATTGAGTTAGATAAATCAAATTTTCGCAGAAAAATTCTGCATATGAAATTATTAGCTGCTTTAGATGAAAAACAGCAGGATGTTTCGCACAGAGCCGCAAAGCTCTATAAATTTGATGCCGAAATTTACAAGAAACTTACTGAAAAAGGATTTAATTTTGAGTTTTAAACTAAAAATTGATTCCTGCTGTTTAACTATAAGCCAGACATCATTCCAGAATCCAAAACTTTGCGCTATCTTTGCCCCTTAATAAATGCTATGAAACAATTGTTATAGCGTAATTTACATCTCAAAAAATACTTAAACTCGTTAGAGAACTGATATATTAAAATGAAGAAGATTCGTAATTTTTGCATTATTGCACACATTGACCACGGTAAAAGTACATTGGCTGACCGATTATTGAGCGCGACCCAAACTGTTTCGGCACGTGAAGAAAAAGCACAATTGCTTGACAACATGGACTTGGAGCGCGAGCGTGGAATTACTATTAAAAGTCACGCCATTCAAATGGAGTATACTTACAAAGGTGAAGAATATATTCTGAACTTAATTGATACTCCGGGTCACGTTGACTTTTCATACGAGGTTTCGAGATCTATTGCTGCCTGCGAAGGTGCGCTTTTGATTGTTGATGCGGCACAAAGTATTCAGGCGCAGACTATTTCGAACTTGTATTTAGCTTTAGAGAATGATCTTGAAATTATTCCGGTTTTAAATAAAGTAGATTTACCAAGTGCAAACCCTGAGGAAGTTAGTGACGATATTATTGATTTACTAGGATGCAAATTAGAAGATATTATTCACGCATCTGGAAAAACAGGTTTTGGTGTTGAAAATATTTTGGCAGCTATTATCGAAAAAATCCCAGCTCCAAAAGGAAATCCGGAAGAACCGTTACAGGCTTTGATTTTTGACTCGGTTTATAATCCATTCCGTGGTATTGAGGTAATTTTTAGAGTTGTAAATGGTGAAATCAAAAAAGGTCAGAAAATTAAATTCATGGCAACAGATAATGAATATTTTGCTGATGAAATTGGAACTTTAAAATTAAATCAGGTTCCTAAAAATGTGGTTTCTGCCGGAGATGTTGGTTATTTGATTTCCGGAATTAAAGAAGCCCGTGAAGTAAAAGTTGGTGATACAATTACGGATGCCAAAGTTCCGACTACGAATATGATTACGGGTTTTGAGGACGTAAAACCAATGGTATTTGCCGGAATTTATCCTGTTGATACTGAAGATTATGAAGATTTACGTTCGTCAATGGAAAAATTACAATTGAATGACGCTTCGTTAGTATTTACTCCTGAAAGTTCTGCTGCATTAGGATTTGGTTTCCGCTGCGGATTCTTAGGAATGCTTCACATGGAAATTATCCAGGAACGTTTAGAGCGTGAGTTTGATATGACTGTAATTACAACGGTTCCTAACGTTTCGTATTTGGCTTATACTAAGAAACACCCAGAAACGCCAATCGTTGTAAATAACCCATCTGATTTACCTGAACCTTCAAAACTTGACAGAGTTGAAGAGCCATTTATAAAAGCTACTATTATTACAAAATCTGATTTCGTTGGAAACGTAATGAGTTTATGTATCGAAAAACGTGGTTTAATTACTAATCAAACGTATTTAACAACTGAAAGAGTTGAGTTGAATTTTGATATGCCTTTGGCGGAAATTGTATTCGATTTTTACGATCGTTTAAAAACAGTTTCTAAGGGTTATGCTTCTTTTGATTACTCTCCTATCGGAATGAGAACTTCGAAACTGGTTAAACTTGACGTTCTTTTAAATGCACAAACTGTCGATGCACTTTCTGCATTGATTCACGAAGACAACGCTTACAATATCGGTAAAAAAATGACTGAAAAATTACGCGAGTTGATTCCAAGACAGCAATTCGACATTCCGATTCAGGCTGCAATCGGGGCAAAAATTATCGCTCGTGAAACGATCAAAGCACTTCGTAAAGACGTTACCGCAAAATGTTACGGTGGAGATATTTCGCGTAAGCGTAAACTTCTTGAGAAACAGAAAAAAGGTAAAAAACGTATGCGTCAGGTAGGAAACGTTGAGATTCCACAAGAGGCTTTTATGGCTGTTTTGAAACTTAACGACTAAGTTTTATTTTAGAAGAAAGAATAAAGAGAATAGAATTACAGATAAAACCCGATGACATTAAGTCATCGGGTTTTTTGTTTTTATGCTGATGGTTTGGTAAAAGACCAGCCAGCCGTAACAAGATCGTTAACGAATTGATTTGTTTCTGCACCATCTTTCATTGTATATATTCCATTATTGTTTGTGTAAGTTTCGGTCAATTTTGGAGCAATCAAAACCGCTCCGATAAAAATTCCAAAAAGCCCAAAAACAATTGAGAAAGGATTAAAACCAAAAAATAAGTAAATTATAAAAATTAAAACAGATGCAGATATTCCCAAACTAACCCAATTTGCTTTGCTTTGTGTTGAGATATGGATTTTTTTACAAGATGAGCATCGCGGTACTCCAATTGTTATTGCTGAGTATTTTACAGATCTGTAAACAATAAGATTTGTTCTGTCATTAGTTGCATAAAGAGCTACAAAACAACAGTCATCCATACTTTCCATTTTTGCTTCTCCGCAATAAGTACATTCTTTTTCAAGAGGTTCAAATCTCTTTTCGTATTCATTGAAAGTGTAGTTCTCAATCATATAAATTACTTTTAAAACTTAATAAATATTTTATTTCTATAATAGTTTTCAAAAATACCTTTTTCATATTTTAAAAATTAAAAAACATTAGGTTTTAATTTGTTTGTGGATTTACAGGACGTAGACACACCACAGTACATCTACACAAAGTATATCTTCAACAGTAAAAACCAATAAATCTGTCCTAATTTGGAACAAACTTCTTATTTATTTAAACTCTGAACCTTTGTATCTTTGAACCTCTGAACCTCAAAAGAAAAAAATGCTCGACGAAAGCCCAAAACGATTTGACCGAATTGTTGCCATTCTGATTCAATTACAATCTAAAAAAATTGTAAAAGCACAGGAATTGGCCGATCGTTTTGACTGTAGTCTCCGAACTATTTACAGAGATATTAGAACTCTCGAAGCTTCCGGAGTTCCTATTTACAGTGAAGCCGGAGTTGGTTATGCTTTGATGGAAGGTTACAGACTTCCGCCCGTAATGTTCACGCGCGAAGAAGTAAGCAGTTTTATTGCTGCCGAAAAACTAATGCAGAAATTTACCGATCCTTCATTGGGAACACATTATGCGTCGGCGATGTATAAACTGAAAGCAGTTTTGAGAAGCAACGACAAAGATTATCTTTCGAACATCGAATCGAGAATTGTCATGCAGGATGCAGAACCAATGTTTAATGATAATTCGCCAAATACTCTGGCTGTTCTTTTTGAGGGAATTGCAGAGAAAAAACAAATTCTTTTGACATATAAAACTTTTGACAAAGACGAAACCACTCAACGTAATCTCGAGCCTGTAGGAGTTTTTCATGATAATAATAACTGGTATTTTTTAGGATACTGCCATCTTAGAAAAGATTATCGGCAGTTTAGAACCGACAGAATTCAGGGAATAAAAAAAACTGATGTTGATTTTACGATCGAACATGATGCTCTGGAAACCTATTTAACTAAAAATCAAACCGAAACCTTCCCAACAACAAAAGTTCGTATTTTAATTGACCGCAAAATAGCTAGATATTTAGCAACTGAGAGAAAATATCATGGTTTTATTTCTCAAATAGAAATTGACGAAAAAATCGAAATGACTTTTATGTCAAGAGATATTAATAATGCATTTCCACGATGGTTTTTAATGTTTGGTGATTATGCAGAGATTCTGGAACCTGAAATATTAAAAACCAACGTTTTGAAATTATTGGAAATCAACAAACAAAGGCTTTTATAAAAAAACTCCCTCGAAGATTATCTTTGGGAGTTTTTTGTTTTTATTTCTGTTTTACGACATTGTAAAAATTATAATCGGTATTTGAGGCATCAGTAATTCCTATATTTCGACCCATTGTTACAATCTGGCCCCGATGATAAGTCCCGTGATTGATAACCTGGATTAAATAATCAGAAATTGGCAGTTCGCATTCAAACCACGGATTGCTGATTTTAACTTCTTTGACTAAATCTTCTTCGGATAATGAATTGATAAGATGTTTCAATTTTGTAGATGAATTTAATAACCCTGCAAAAATTTCTTCTTTAGACAATTCATTTTCTGGCTTTTTTTCAGACATCTCAGTTTCAGAAATAACAGAAAACCAATATTCTTCTGTAGACCAAATATGATCCAGAGTTTTTACAATAGTTGAAAAACTCGAAGGGACTTCTGCATAAAGTAATTCATCAGCTTTTGGTGAAAGCCAATTAACGAATTGCTGGTTTACCCATAAATTATAATCTGCATAATTGGTCATTATCTTTTTTAAACTCATAGCCCTTAATTTTACATTTCTTCAATAAAGTTACAATTTTATCAGATTATCTTTCCCAAAAAAATGGCGGTTCGATATTTAAAGCTCTTAAATACACATACGCCTGTCCGCGGTGGTGTACTTCATTATCAATAAAATATAAGATATTTTGAATGATTGGGAATTCATACTGCCCGAAAAGATTAAAGTTTTCACTAAAATCTTCTATTGATAATTGTGACCAGTATTCATTGATTTCAGCAGTCGCTTCATCCCATTTTTCAAGATATTGCGCTTTAAAAATCAGTTTTTCTTCTCCTTCTGAGAATGGTGCGGTTTCTTTAGTTACAATTCCTTTCAAACCTGGAACTGCGATAGCTAAAAGTTCATCAATCAATTTTGCAAAAGGACGCATTCCGCCAATCGAAAATTCGAAGAAATCTTTCTCTGGAAACAATTCAATTAACCGACGTGTTAATGCTCTGTGTCCCTGCCAGTGTTTTAATAAATCTTCTGAAGTAATTACTTGTGCTTCTAATGTTTTCATGATTTTTAAGTTTTAAAATTTCTATACTTCAAAAGTAAAATGGGCTGGTGACAACAGTTTGTCAGCAGGAAAAAAATATTTTTAAAAATATTTTTTTCCTGCTGTAGAGACGTATGTAGAGACGCACTGCAGTGCGTCTCACATAACGTAACCCCATTTTTTAAACCAATACGATTACCATTCTTTGCGTAGACGCACTGCGGTGCGTCTCTACAAATAAACATGCCTCAGAATCTTAGCATCTTTAAAAAAAACCTTTGTACCTTTGCCCTTCATAAACTTTGGAACTGAAAAAAATGATCGAAGATAAAAATCCACAGCGTACCAGCATAGCACAATTAGGCGAGTTTGGCTTAATTGACCACTTAACACGAAATTTTAATATCACACAACAATCTACTTTAAAAAGTATTGGTGACGATGCAGCTGTTCTTGATTTTAAGGATAAAAAAGCAGTTGTTTCTACAGATTTATTAATAGAAGGCGTTCATTTTGATTTGGCTTATATGCCATTGAAACATTTAGGTTATAAAGCAGTTGTAGTAAACCTGTCTGATATTTGCGCGATGAATGCAAAACCAACTCAAATTACGGTTTCTGTTGCAGTTTCTAATCGTTTTCCGTTAGAAGCATTAGAAGAATTATTTGAAGGTATTACACATGCTGCAAAAGAATATAAAGTAGATGTTATTGGCGGCGATACAACCTCATCTCAAAAAGGGTTAATTATCAGCATTACAGCAATTGGCGAAGCTGATGAAAATGAAATCGTTTATAGAAACGGCGCAAAACATACTGATTTATTAGTAGTAACCGGAGATATTGGAGCGGCATATATGGGATTGCAGGTTTTAGAACGCGAAAAACAGGTTTTTCAGGTAAATCCTAACAGCCAGCCAGATTTAGATCCTTATACATATTTGGTCGAAAGACAATTGAAACCGGAAGCCCGAACTGACGCACGTACGCTTTTGCATGCTCTTGAAATAAAACCAACTTCGATGATTGATATTTCTGACGGACTATCTTCGGAAATTATTCATTTGTGCAAACAATCAAAAGTGGGTTGTAATTTATATGAAGATAAACTACCGCTTGATCCGCAGTTTATTTCGACTTGTGAAGAGTTTAATATCGACAGTACAACCGTTGCGATTAATGGTGGTGAGGACTATGAACTCCTTTTTACGATTGACATTAATGATTTTGATAAAATTAAAGGAAATCCAAACTTTTCAATTATTGGCCATATGACCGAAGAAAATGAAGGAATACATCTTGTAACCCGTGCGAACACAAAAATCGCTTTAAAATCACGCGGATGGGACGCCTTGAGTGAATAAATTTAAAAAAACTCAAATAAAAAATTCCAAATTCCAAAACGAATAGTGTTATTGGAATTTGGAATTTTTTTATTTTGGAATTTCACATCTAAAAAAGTCCTTTGCTTTTGGCTTCTTTTACCAAATCATCATCAGAACCAGAACGTATTTTAAGTAATTCTTTAAGGCTTCCCCTGCGTTTTTCAATTTCGATTAATGAAATCGGAATATATTGAGGCATTTCGGTTACTTCTGTTCCTTTTGATAAGTGAAACAAAATTTGTTTATCAAACTCATCGATTTCTATTGAATTATGAGGTGACTGGTTTAACATTTTAACGACAGACTGACTGTAATATTTTTCGTTTTTCATTACTTTATCAAAGGCAAAAAGCAGTTCATCAAAAGTTAAATCATTTTTAATAATTAATCCGTTTGGGTTAATTGTTCTTATGATTGTTTTAATTTTGAGCAGTTCTGTATACATTGTCAATAATACAATCTTACAATACGGCATTTTTTTCATGATTAGTTTTGCCAGATCTTCGCCGGAAAAAAGATTTTTTTCTTCGTAAGCCGGCATACTGATGTCCAAAAAAGCAATTTCAAACTGAGGTGTATTTTCATCTTCCAGCAAATCATAAGCCGATTTACAATCGTGTGCCTGTGCTATTATAAAATCATATTCGTTAGGATTATAACGTGTTATTGCATTTTTATATCCTTCGATGATAAAAGGATGATCATCAACGATTAAGATATTTGGCTGAATTAATTCCGAATTTGGGGCTTTGAAATTAAGTATCATTTGTCTGTAGATTAATTTTTTGATCTATTGGAACTTTTACAATCAGGAGTGTTCCTTCTCCTTTTGCAGATTTTATAGCAACTGTACCTTTGCATTCTGCCGCTCTGTATTCGATATTATGCAATCCAATTCCGTTTTTGGCTCGTTTTGTATTAAAGCCTATTCCGTCATCCATAATAGACAAAACCAAATGATCTATTTCGCTTTTAAATTCTACTTTAATCGTATCTGCTTTTGCATATTTATTACAATTTTGAAGGGCTTCCTGAACAATTCGGTACAAATTGATTTTGACCATATTGTTTACAAGATCCCATTTTATATGAGAATCAAAAGAAGTCACGAGTTTTGACGGATATGTATTCCTTTGATTATCAAATAGTTTTTTTAAAATTACGACAAAGTTATTTATTAATTCTGATTTTTCTCTATTTAAATCATGAGAAATTTCCCTAATATCTTCTTCGATATGTTTTAATTCTGCAAGATATTTTTTTCGTTTTGCAGCAGCTTGCTCTTCATCCATTTTATCCAAACTGTCCAAACTGATTCTAATTCCGAACATTCTTCCCAGAACGCCGTCGTGTAATTCCTGCGCCACTTTTTTCTTTTCTTTGATTCGGGTGGACTCAATTTCATTTTGCTGCGAAATCATCAAATTATAAATATCTTCATTTGCAATTTGCTGTTGTTGTTTAAAAAGTAATTCGCGATTTTTTGCCTGCTGTGTTTTATAGACATAGAAAAACAAGCCCAGCAAAGTACAAATACTAAAAACATAAATAAGCGTTTTATTCTTTTCTTGTAAACTGGAATTTTGATCTTTTATTTCATTGGTTTCATATTCTATACGAGAGAATTTTTCTCCCATTTTACGTTCTGCTTTTAACATTTTGTCATTCAGCTGAATGTATTCTTTAGAATATTTAGAAGCATTTTTGGGATCGACAATAGCGGTTTGTTTTAGTGCTTCTAATGTATTAATCAATTTACTGCTTGTTCGGGATAAAGCTAAAGCTTGTTTTGAGAATTGTAATGCTTTAAAAGTATCTCTTTTAAATGCAAAATATTCAGACAAATGTATTTTACTCGAAACCACTCCGGATGTAAGATCAAGACTGTCTCGTATTTTTAAAGATTCATAAAACAAATCGGGTAATTTATTTGATTCTTTTAGTTTGAATTTGGCATAACCAAGATTATCAAGCAAAATTGCATATAAACTAGCCCTGTCTTCAAACAGATTATCTTCTTTTAAACCTTTTTCAAAAAAATCTTTTGCCTGTTTATAATTCTCCATTTTCAGATATATAAAGCCTACATTATTCAACGAAGCAGCTTTATACTGAAATATCGAGGGTATCGATTTGTCTTCCAGCGTTTTTAAGGCTTTATTTTGAAATTCGAGGGCTTTTGTATACTCTTCTCTTTCATTATATAATATTCCTAGCAAATTATAACTTTCATAATAAAGATCATTAGCCTTTTGTAGTTTTTTCAAACTGCTTAAAGCTTTAAAAACGGCTATTTCACTTTCAAAAAAATCGCCTTCATTATACTGCAGACTTGCTTTATTTAAAAATGTTTTTGCCAGATTATAATGGTCATTCAATTTCAAATACAGTTTTTCTGCTTTATAATAACTCATAAACGCACTATCCGAAATGGACTGAGATGCATAATAATCGCCCAAATATGTATAAGCTTTGGCCATATGCAGAGAATCTTTAGATTTATGAGCCCGGTCTAATATCAGCTTAGTGGTTTGCAAATAATCTTTCCAGTCGCTCATATTATAATAACGATTAGCGACTCTAAAAAGATTTACTTTATTAAGCGAATCATCTTTCTGGTTTAGAATTATGTTTAATGCTTTTTGATTGTATTTCTGTTTAATATTTAAAGGAAGATTATTTTCATTTGCTAATGAAAGATAGGTAGAAAGACTGTCTACTGACGAAATTGTATTTTTATCTAATCTTGTTTTCTGGTTACAAGCCATAAAAACAAAGACTAGAAGTAATAGTATTTTACAATTTTTTTTCAATTGCGATTTTGTGTTTTCATCAAAAATACTAAAACTATTCACACAAAAAAAAAGCTGCCAAAAAATTGGCAGCCTCGATGCTTATTAAAAATGTAGTTAGTCTACTTTTTTATCAGATCCGATAGATTGATTAACACTTGAAAAATCTAATTGTTTGTCATTTTTTAATGATTGATGAAAATCATGTTTCTTTTGTCCTCCTGTTGCTCCTCCGTCAATTGGCATTACTATATTTGAATCTTCGTTGAAAGCAGTAGCTGAAGTTGTTGGGTTTGCAAATGAAGTTGCTGCTGCTACTAAAGAAAATAATCCGAATGTTAAAGCTGTCTTTTTCATAACTTAATGTTTTAATTTTGATTTTTTTATTTGGGGTCTTGATTGCTTTGTGAGCTAATCTGGGTGTAAAACTACTACCCTAATCTAAAAAAATCTATATGAAAAAATAGCTTCGTGGTGAAACATACCCAATTGATAGTCAATGGATACCAAATTTATGTAATTGCTTAATTACTAGACTTCTAAGTAATTTCCTGCAGAAAAATCAGCGATAATTAGGTCAACGTTTGATTTATAGGTTTTCGAAAAAGGAATCTTTTTTGTGGAGTTTTTTATGTAACAAACTGAGTTTCCGTTATGAATTCTTGCAATGTAGTTTCGATTAATAATATAACTGTTATGAATTCGAATAAAAGGATAACTTAAAACCTGTTCAAAATGCTTTAATGTCTTAAAAGCGGTTATCATATCACCATTATTCAAATAAATATCTGTCGAGTTATTATCTGCCTGAAAATACGAAATATCATCAGCGTTTAAATAACGATGATCGCCATACGATTTTATGCAGATTATAAGCGGTTTTTGTATTTGCTGCTGTATATTTTGATCTAATATAACGGTCGGTATATTTTCTTGTTTAAAAACAGGAATTTCCGGCATTGTTGTATTTTCTGGCTTTATATCCGGAGATTGCTTTTCTTTTGGGTCTAGAAATGTCTTTTCGAACTTTAAAAGTGTTTTTACTAAATCTACATGCGTTAAAGGTTTTATGATGTAATCAAAAACATTGTATTGAATCGCTTCAAAAGCCAGATCTTTTCTGGTTGTTGTTATAATGATTTTAGGAATTACAGTTAAATAACGGTATAATTCGCCAATAAATGAAAGTGATAAATTGCTGGATGTCTCTTCAGAATCAATTTCTAAAAAAACAAACGAAGGCCGATGTTCTAAAACCAAATTAAGCCCCTGAAGATAATTCGTGGCCGAGGCTATAAAAGTCAATTCCGAAAACCCTTCTGCAACGATTCTGGTTTTCAAAACACTTTCGGCGTCATTGTCAACAATAATGTACGAATACTTTTTCAATGCTGGTTTTATTGTTTTTTTACGGATTTGCGGTAATTATCGCTTCATCAATTTTTTTTTAAATTTATCTAAGTATAAATGCCCAATTAAAATTACGCAATTCAAACGTCTAAACGTTTCATTGTTAATATATTAAAAGTGAATATTGATATATACAGACAAAGTGCATAAATATTCGACAAAATACATTTTATTTTAAATTAAAAAAATCCCAAACTCCTCAGCGGAATTTGGGATTTATATCTTGTTGATTTTAAAAATTACATTTTCATCAACCAGTTTTTCATCGAAACTTCATTTTCAATAATACCTCTTAACTCAGATATCTTAACGCGATCTTGTTTCATTGTATCTCTGTGACGAATAGTTACTGTTTCATCTTCAAGAGTTTGATGATCTACTGTAATACAGAACGGAGTTCCTAATGCATCTTGTCTTCTGTAACGACGACCTACAGCATCTTTTTCATCATAAGTAACATTGAAATCCCATTTTAAATCTTCGATGATTTTTTTAGAAATTTCCGGTAATCCATCTTTTTTAACTAATGGTAAAACTGCTGCTTTTGTTGGTGCTAAAACTGCCGGTAGTTTTAGAACTGTTCTTTCAGAACCATCTTCTAAAGTTTCTTCCTGCAATGATGTTGCAAAAACTGCTAAGAACATACGATCAAGACCTACAGACGTTTCTACTACGTATGGCACATAGTTTTCGTTTAATTCAGGATCAAAATATTGAAGTTTTCTTCCTGAATATTCTTCGTGCGCTTTTAAGTCAAAATCTGTACGAGAGTGAATTCCTTCTAATTCTTTGAAACCGAATGGAAAGTTGAATTCAATATCTGCAGCTGCGTTTGCGTAATGCGCTAATTTTTCGTGATCGTGAAAACGGTAATTTTCTTTTCCTAATCCTAAAGATAAATGCCAGTTTAAACGCGTTTGTTTCCAGTGCTCGTACCATTTCATTTCTTCTCCCGGACGTACAAAAAACTGCATTTCCATTTGTTCAAATTCTCGCATACGGAAAATGAATTGTCTTGCAACGATTTCATTTCTAAACGCTTTACCCGTTTGAGCAATTCCAAAAGGAACTTTCATACGACCTGATTTCTGAACATTTAAAAAGTTTACGAAAATACCCTGCGCTGTTTCAGGACGTAAATATAAATCCATTGCATTTTCTGCAGATGCACCTAATTTAGTTCCAAACATTAAGTTAAACTGCTTAACATCTGTCCAGTTTTTAGACCCAGTTTCAGGATCAGCAATTTCAAGCTCTTCGATTAAAGCTTTTACATCGTCTAAATCTCCATTCCCTAAAGAGCGTCCTAAACGCTCTCTGATTTCTCTTTCTCTGGCTAAATATTCAATTACGCGGGCATTTGTAGTTACAAATTCCTGTTCGTTGAACGCATCACCAAAACGAGCTTTTGCTTTGTCAATTTCTTTTTGCGCTTTTTGGTGAATTTTTTCAGCAAAATCTTCAACTAAAACGTCTGCTCTATATCTTTTTTTAGAATCTTTATTATCAATTAACGGATCATTGAAGGCATCGACGTGGCCTGAAGCTTTCCAGGTTGTTGGATGCATTAATATTGCAGCATCAAGGCCGACAATATTTTCATTCATCTGAACCATTGATTTCCACCAATATTCACGGATATTCTTTTTTAATTCGACACCGTTTTGTGCATAATCATATACTGCACTTAAACCGTCGTAAACTTCGCTTGACGGAAAAATAAATCCGTACTCTTTTGCGTGCGAAACCACATTCTTAAATATATCTTCTTGTTTTGCCATAGTAATGCAAAAATATAAAAAGTACTTATAAAAAAAAGAAAAATAAAAAAGATTGAAGTTCAAATTTGGTTATTTTTGTAACTAAATTCTTTCTATTTGTGTTTAATTTTATAATTGATCTGTTTTTTCCAAAAGTCTGTTCCGGATGCCGTTCTGTTTTGATGACAAATGAATTTGTTTTATGCACCAATTGTCGTCACGAATTACCTCTTACTCAACATTATTTAGATTCAAACAATGATGCCGTTAAAAAATTTTACGGCAAGATTGAAACCGAACATGTTTCTGCTTTTATTTATTTCAATAAAAAAGGAATAGTTCAGGAACTCATTCATAACCTGAAATATAAAGGTCATGAAGAAATTGGAGTTGTTTTAGGAAATTGGTATGTTGAAGATTTGAAAGAATTAAAACTTGAAAATCCTTTTGACGCCATAATTCCGGTTCCATTGCATCCTCGGAAATTTAAGGAACGTGGTTACAATCAGGTTACCACTTTTGGAAAGGCTTTGGCTGAAGGTTTAAAAATCCCTTATAATGATTCTGTTTTATACCGAAAGAAATACTCTAAAACACAATCGAAAAAAAATCTTTTAGGAAGATCTGAAAACATCGAGAATATCTTTGATGTAACCTCAACAGAAGAAAATCAAAACAAACATTTTCTAATTGTTGATGATGTTTTAACAACCGGCGCTACACTCGAAGCATGTTCAAGAGCATTATTAAAAATTCCAGGAGCAAAAATCAGCATTGTTTGTATGGCGATGGCAAACTCTTAGAGTAAAATTCTAATTAAAAAAGAAATTCCAAATTCCAAAACTGAATTGCTTATGGAATTTGGAATTTGTGTATTGATGTTTAATAATCTTTAGTTCACTATTATTTTCTTAACGGTTCTTTTGTTTCCATCAACAACCGTTACTAAATACATTCCTGACGATACATTTGGCAATTGAATATTTTGATTAAAATCTCCCGAAGTTTCAAAAGTTTTTGAATACACATTTTTACCTAAAACATCATGTACATATACTTTTACTTCATTTGACTCGCTTGCAAACTGAACGGTAAAACTTCCTTTATTTGGATTTGGATAAAGGGTAAAATTGATGTTTTCGAAATCATCTGTACCTAAAGTAAAAGCCTGAGTGCAAATATTTATCGAAGCTGAATTTATAGTTCCAAACATTCCTGAAACAGCATCACGAACTCTAAAAGTCCATGTTCCTGCCGGATTTTGGCCATTAAAGACAACTAAATCTTGTGCCGGAATCACGATTTGTTCTGTCGTTTTGGTACAATCTAAGGCACTTCCCGAATCATCAAACTGAAGAGCCAGAGTTGAACTGGTTCCGCCGCATGATTTATTATACAATTTTACAATTGTTCCCTGCGGATTTACAATTTGAATTTCTAAATCAGATAATCTTGTATGCGTAACATTTACAGAAACATTTACATCTGAAATATTACCTGATGCAGATGGAACGCTTACCGTTTTTGAAGTATAACTTGTTGAATATGGAATACTAAAAGCGTTTCCGAAACTGTATGTATTACAAGTTGTTGTTGATGTATATCCTATTGCAAACGGTTTGTTGTTTAAAGCGTAATAAATATTTGCCGTTGGCTCAATAAGAAGCCTGCAATTTGTCGATGATGCAATACTAGCTGGAAGTGTAATAACTTCTGAACCATCATTTGCAGTGTTAGCCGCCAAAGTCGTTGGAAATGTCAAACCTCCATCCGTCGACAATTTAATATTTACCGTTGATGAACCCTGCAGAGTATTAGTATTATTGACACTCCAGCTAACGGTTTGTGCTGTTCCCTGCTGCCAGCTTACATCATTAGAACTATGAGATGTTATGGTAAATGGTCCGGCTGTGGTTACAACATTTACAGCCATGGCATCGGTATTTGTTTGTGCAGTTCCCAATGCCGCATTATCTCTTCCTGTTAAAGTAAAATTTAATGTTCTGGCAATAGAAGAAACAGATTCCCAAGTGGTCGTTAATTTATTTTGAAGTACCGAATTAAAATCTGGCATGTATCGAATTGGTGAACTACCCGGAGCTACTGATCTAAACAAAGGTCCGTCTGGTTTTGTGGCATATGCAACACTATTAACTCCTGCGGTTGTAGTAGCATTGTCATATTCTTCCCAATTGTATGTAATCGTATCTCCTTCAGGATCAGATCCGCTTCCTCTTAAAACAAAAGGAGTACTAATTGGAATCGTATAATCGCTACCTGCATTTATTACAGGAGGATTGTTTGTTAAAGCCACACTTACCGGACAGCTTTTCCCGGCAAGTGTATTTTGAATTTGAAGAATACTTGCATAAGCAAAATAATCATCGGAGTTATTTTGTATATCATAATCACCTGTAACTCCCGCATATCCCATAATTGTAGAACCACTTCCCGGCTCAACATTTACAGAAGTTCTTTCGCTTGAATCATAAGAGAAAGTATGGTTAGCACCTAATTGATGTCCGAATTCATGTATTACAAAATCAATATCAAAAGTATCGCCCTCCGGCCTTCCATCTGAAGGAGATGTGTAAGCGCTTCCTTTTGCTAATGGATCTCCCGTAGTTGGATTTGTACAAATACAGCCGATACAGCCAGCGTTTCCACCTCCGCCAGAAGCTCCAAATAAGTGTCCAATATCATAATTGTTATTACCAATTGTAGTTGTTAAAGCCGTTTGAACTTCCTGATTCCAGGCCCCATCTGCACCGGCAGAAGCATTAGAATAAGGATCTGTAGAAGCATCCGTATAAATTACAGCATCATTGTTGGCAATTAAAACTAATTTTATTACCAAATCTTTATTGAAAATTCCGTTTACTCTTGTCATTGTAGCATTCATACCCGCTAATGCTCCGGCTTTTGTTCCACCAAAATAAGTAGTGTATTCTCCGGTACAGGATAATGCTAAACGCAGTGTTTTAAAAACTTTATTGTTTGAAGCTGTTTTAGCCGTTTTCGAAGTTTTATTATCTAGAACTGCATCTAAAGTTTTACATTCTAATTTTAGTTTTGAAGCCGCATCTTTTGATGAAAACAAAACATATTCACTCTTGTTATCTGGATTTTCTTCAATAAATTCAGTGGCTTTATCTACTCTTAAAACCATAGTCTGAATTCCTCTTGGAGAAAGACTAAAATGAATTTTTGCCGATTTATCATCTAAACCACTTCCTTCATATGCTCTGATTTCAGGATATTTTGCCTGCAGTTCCGGATCAAAATTTGAAGATTCCCAAACCTTAAATCTTTCCAAAATACCTTGTGAATTAGGAATCGTAATTTCTACTGTACTGCTTAATGAGGATTTCTCAGCTGTAGCTAGTTTAGCACTTAAAGATTCGGCATTCAATTTATAATACAATTTTTCCGAATCGGATAAAGCCGTTTTTTTATTTAAAGCTGAAACTGAATTGATTTTCTGCCATAAGTCGTCACTTTGGGCATGAATTTTTAGGAATGAAAAGAGTATCAGGAAATAAAGTAATGGTTTCTTCATGCTTAGTGATATTTTTTACAGAATCAAATTTAGTCGAATTAAATCAAATTCTTACATCTAAACGACATTTAACGTTTTTTAGTCGACGAATCAGTTATTTTTTAGACAAAAGAAGTATAATATTCCTAAAAAATCAATTAGCCTTAGTACAAAATTTAAAATAGATAGTATAAATTTGCAGCATCTTAAATAATTTGTTTTGAAGCTCTTTCATTCTATAAACGATTTCCATTCGACCAAGAAAACAATTTTAACTCTTGGTACTTTTGATGGCGTACATATTGGACATAAAAAAATTCTGGAAAGAATTACTCAAAACACGGAAAATGGAAAATACGAAAGTCTGGTACTTACCTTTTTTCCGCATCCGAGAATGGTTTTGCAAGAGAAATCAGAAATAAAACTTCTTAATACTATTTCTGAAAAAACTAAATTATTAGAAGCAACAGGAATTGAAAATTTAGTTATACATCCTTTCAATGAAAGTTTTTCGAGATTAACGGCCGAAGAATTTGTGAGCAGCATTTTAGTCGATCAGTTTCACATACAAAAAATAATTATTGGACATGATCACCGTTTTGGAAGAAACAGAACGGCTAATATTGATAATTTAATTGCTTTTGGAATCGAATATGGTTTTGAAGTGGAACAAATTTCTGCCGAAGAAATTCAGGATGTTTCTGTAAGTTCTACTAAAATCAGAAAAGCTTTGACCGAAGGAAATATGGCTTTGGCCAATGAATATCTGGGTTACGATTATTTCCTAAGCGGCGAAATTGTAAAAGGTAAACAATTAGGAAGAACAATAGGTTTTCCTACAGCAAACATTCAAATTGAAGAAGAATACAAATTAATTCCAAAAAATGGAGTTTATGTTGTAAAAGCTATTATTGATGATTTGGAAGTTTTCGGAATGATGAATATTGGATTCAATCCAACTGTAAATGGACAAAAACAAACCATCGAAGTAAATCTTTTTGACTTTGATACTGATATTTATGGCAAAAAAATCGAAGTGTCGTTACTGCAATATCTTCGTGAAGAACAAAAGTTCGGTTCAATTGATTTACTGAAAGCTCAATTAAATCAGGACAAACAAGATGCTTTGGATTTTGTGAGTAAGCTTCAATAATTATATTTCAATTGATATACAAAAATATATAGTCCCTACGGGACAAAAATACATATTTGAAAATTATATTCTACCGATATAAAATCTCTACGAGATATGCTTTTAGGATTTAATATCTATAACAGATCTTACTTCTATCAATAATAAACCTTCGAAATATACTCCGTTAGGAGTTAAATATCGGTAGAAAAAAATACCGCTCTTGCATGAATGTCCTGTAAGGACTTCACCTATTTCAAGACATTATTGCTGACACATAACATTTTATCAATTTTCGATCATCGTAGTTGTTTTTTTTAGTAAATTTGATATAGAACTCTGTTTCTCAAACATTTACTATTAACTTCTTTAAAAATAACCACTATGAAATTACCTAAAGAAATAACAAACGGTTTTTTGATATTCCTCGGAATTGGCCTTTATTTTTTATTGATGAATGTATTAGGTCTGGCAGATTTGTTTTACCTGCGTACGCTTAACGTATTTTTTATATTTTATGGTGTAAACAAAACAATGCAGATGAACCTGCAAGAAGGTGAAACAAGTTTTGTGTCAAATGCTGTCTCGGCAATGGCAACTTCTGTAGTTGGTGTGGCCTTAAGTGTTTTTGGTTTATTGGTTTACAGTTATGCACGCGGCGGTGACGCTTATGTAGAAACTTTATCAAAAACTTTTATGTTTGGAGGCAACCCTTCTGTACCAACTTATTGCATTTGTTTGCTTTTTGAAGGACTGGCTTCTTCAGTAATTGTTACTTTAATGACGATGCTGTATTGGAACAATAAATATGCAGCCGATTAATTATTCAGAATAAAAACAATCATTTAGGCACTCAAAAATCATAAAAAACTACATTTATATGATTTTTGAGTGCCTCTTTTTTAAAAATACCTGACAAATATTCAATTACAACAATCAGTGTTGTTGGTTACTACAATTTAATTACTTTTAAACTTCAAAAAAACAAATTGTATCCATGAGCATAACAAAACACAATTGGACAAAAGAGGAAATAATTGCAATCTATAATAAACCACTAATGGATTTGCTTTATGAAGCGGCAACAATTCATAGACAAAAACACGATCCAAACGTCGTTCAGGTTTCTACTTTATTATCAATAAAAACAGGTGGATGTCCTGAAGATTGTGGTTATTGCCCCCAAGCTGCGAGGTATAATACCGGAGTTGAAGGAAATGACCTGATGACGGTAAGTCATGTAAAAGCCCAGGCATTAAGAGCTAAAGCAAGCGGATCTTCTCGTGTTTGTATGGGAGCTGCCTGGAGAAATGTAAAAGATGGTGAAGAGTTTGATCAGGTTCTCGAAATGGTACGCACTATCAATAAAATTGATATGGAAGTCTGCTGTACTCTTGGAATGCTTACTGAAAATCAGGCTCAGCGTTTGGCTGAGGCAGGTTTATATGCTTACAATCATAACTTAGATACTTCTGAGGAATATTATAAAGATGTGATTTCAACCCGTGGTTTTGAAGATCGTTTACAAACAATCGAAAATGTTCGTAAAACCAATGTTACAGTTTGCAGTGGTGGAATTATCGGTATGGGAGAAAGTATCGAAGACAGAGCAGGAATGCTTGTAGCGCTTTCGACTTTAAACCCGCAGCCGGAATCTGTTCCAATTAATGCATTAGTTGCTGTTGAAGGAACTCCAATGGAAGAAGAAAAACCGGTTGAAATCTGGGAAATGATTCGTATGGTTGCAACAACCAGAATTGTAATGCCTGAAACTCAGGTTCGTTTGTCAGCAGGAAGAACCAATATGACCCGAGAAGGTCAGGCGATGTGCTTTTTTGCAGGTGCAAATTCAATATTTGCCGGTGATAAACTATTGACTACTCCAAATCCTGATGTTAACGAAGACATGAAGATGTTTGAAATGTTAGGATTGGTTCCGCAAAAGCCTTTTATAAAAGTTTCACAGCCAAAAACAGTGGAAGCTGCTGATTCTCAATTTGCTTCATTAGGAGAAAAACCAAAATGGTCAAGACCCGGACATACTATTGAAAGAAACGTTGAAGCTTCGATAAAATCAAAAATTTAAGTAAAAGAGTTCAAAAATCTCGATAAATATTTTTAAATTGCTTATGACACGGAGTTATAAGCAATTTTTTTATTTATAAAATGAAATTAAAACAAATAGAACGGGTTAAAAAAATCTCCAAAGAAGATTTTATTTCCCAATATGTAAAAAAACAGATTCCAGTTGTTGTTGAAGAACTGACCGAAGACTGGCCAGCTTATCAAAAATGGAAACTGTCTTATATGAATGAAATCGCAGGTGATCTCACTGTACCTTTATATGATGACCGGCCTGTAAATCATGAAGAAGGATTTAATGAAGCTCACATGACAATGAAAATGAGCGATTATATCAATCTTTTGGAATCAAAACCAACCAATTACCGCATTTTTCTTTATAATTTAATGAAAGAAGTGCCAAGGCTTAAAGATGACTTTTTATGGCCTGACATAGGATTAAAGTTAGTCAAACAGCTGCCGATGTTATTTTTTGGAGGTGAAAACGCAAGAGTGTTTATGCATTATGATATTGATTATTCAAATATTCTTCATTTTCATTTTCATGGAGAAAAACAATGTATGATTTTTCCGCCGGACCAGTCAAAATATATGTACAAGGTTCCGCACGCTTTGATTTCAAGAGAAGATATTGATTTTGACAATCCGGATTATGAAAAATTTCCCGCGCTTAAAAATGCAGAAGGTTATATTACCAATCTTAAACATGGAGAAATGTTATATATGCCAGAAGGATATTGGCATTATATGAAATATTTGACACCGGGATTTTCGATGAGTTTACGCTCTTTTCCTAAAAATATTGTCAACTTATCAAAAGCAGCATATAATGTTTTAATTATGCGATATTTTGATATTATGATGCGAAAGTTTAAAGGTCAAAAATGGATTGATTACAAAAACGAAAAAGCAATTCAGAACACACACCAAAATTTAAGAAAAAGTGCATAACAAATAAAAAACCGGCTGCAGGATTAATTCTTCAGCCGGTTTTTTATTTATGATCCCATTTATAAATTAATGGAAAGTTATTTTCTTTGTTGTCGTTTTTCCATTATCCAAAGTTATTTTTACAATCAAAACCTGATTTCCCGACTGAAGATTTGAAATCTGGAATTCAGTATTTTCAATTTTCTTATTGTTGTAAATTAGTTTTCCTGCAATATCATAAATAGAAACTTCTTTTATAAAATCTGTTGCCGAATTGAGTTTTATATTTTTATTTTTTACAGAAACTAAAACAGCATTTGGGTGATTTTCAAAATCATCAACCCCTAATGAGTTCGAAGCATATTTCAAAATAAACCGGTCTAAAAAGGTTCCTATTGAAGTTGTAAACTTATAATCGCCTTGCTGTAGATTATGTGTTGTATTCGTTACTTTATCTTCTATATAAATTGCATGTTTTAGTAAATCACCATCTGCATGATCAATTGCGATCGAAAATTCTCCTTCAATAGCTGATCTATAGCCCAGCGGAACGACATCTGTACTTGTAAAAGGCAAAGCGCGTCCCTGAACAGTTAGTTTTCTTCCTTCATTGATGCTGTAAAAATCTAAATAAATGTTTCCGTTTATAGTAACGCCATCGTAATTGTTGTCCCAACTGTTAGTAGCGCCTTCGATATAACCAATCAATAATTGTTTGAAAGCTCCTTGAGTATTTGTCATATTAAGCCAGACTCTGTGTTTTTCAACGTTTGCTTTATTGGTTTCTGCAGTCTTAAAAAACTGACTATTATTACCTGAAATACGCATAGCATTAGTAAAAACTGCATTTGTAGTATTTTTTGCTTTTACAAAGAATGCCTGACCTGCTGCTATATATCCTAAAGGAGGATTTTGATTTCCCGGAGTTCCAGCTCCCTGACCAGTAAGGTTTCCAATGTTTGTACTTCCTGTTAAATTATAGATCGCATAATCATCACTATTATAATTATAATGAGCATCGCCGGGAACCGAAGTAGTTGGCGGAGAATTATGTGTCCAAAAATATAATGTACCGTATAAGTTAGCCGAATTATCAAAAATAAACTGATCTGCATATATTGCTGATGGATATGGATTTCCTAATAAATGAGCTTTTTCAGCTGCAAGCAAAGGAACAGTAATTGTTCCGTTATTTGGAACTCCTTCCAAAAATGAACTATATATTGATGCAGAATTTATATCATGATCCTGAGGTGCTCTTACGATATAACCATATCCTGGCATCATTTCCTGTGTTCCATTATAATTTATTGCCCATCCGGTATTTGGATTATAAGTATAATATTTATCTGAAAGTGTATTAGGTGATAAGTCATGTAATGTAAAAGCAGGTGTACGCACAATTTGAGATGACCAATAGGTAAAATCATATCTTCGAACAGGCGTTGTATTTCGTTTATATACTATGTTACCCGTGTTTACAACATTATTAACCTGCAAAAGACTCGCATTGTTTTCGAATGTTAATAGTCCTCCATTATTGCTTACAGAATTTGTGATGGTTAATGTGTTGTTTGAACTTACAGTTACATTTGCACCGGGATCAACAATACAGGAACAACCACTTAAATCACCTGTTGTAGTATAATTTCCTGTAAATCTTATAGCATCTGTAACAATAGGCGGACTTCCCTTAGACCAGCTTGTTCCGTCCCAAATATTGGTTACTGGTGCTTTAATTTCAAGATTAATAGTAGGCAGAGAAGGACAAATATTTAAATCGTGTATTGTGAAAGTATAATTTCCTGGAGCCAAATTTGTTATCGTGTATGTTGTTCCTGAAGAAGTATACGTTTGTGAAACTGTTCCGTTTTGTGTAATCGTCCAATTTGGTGATGCCAGCAAACCGCTCAACTGTACACTTCCTGTAGGATTTACACAAGTTGGCTGTGTAATAACCGCAAATATAGGTGTAGATGGCTTTGGTTCAACATCAATTCTTGTTTCTATGGCAAATTCTTCCGGACAGGTTCCATTTTTAACAACCGCTCTGTAGCTTGTACTTGTAGTCAATATTCCTGGCTGATAAGTATTGGATGTATTAGCAAAAGGCTGCCAAACATATGGTATAGATTCAGCAACTTCCCATCTTACGATTGTTCCGGTATAATCGGTCAATGTTAATAACGGACTTGGATCTCCGGCGCAAATATGTGTACCGCCATGAACAGCTCCGCGCTCAGTCTTGGTTACTGTTGTCGTATTACTGGCACTTGTATTTGAAATACATCCTGTAGAAGTATAACCTACTGTCACTGTTTTATTACCAATCGTCAGCCATTGTATTGTTACAGAATTACTAGCTGCGGATATTCCTCCTGAAGTAATAATATAGTCGGTATTAAGAACTCCCGGAACATTCCAAACATAATTAGATTGTCCAGCTTGTGTTGTATAGGTAACATCTGTATTCACACAAACTGAAGCAGCCGGCTGTGTTGTAAACGTTGGTACCGGAATTGGGTTAATAGTTATAGTGGCAGAACCGCCTGTAAAACCAGTACTGCGAATACAGCTATTCGCTCCCGTAACCGAAACTAATGTATAAACTGTAGTCGTCGTGACTGGTGTGGTAAATGTTGCAAAAGGTGTCCCGCTTACTACACCTGATGCCGTGCGATCGGCCCCGCCATTTTCTTTATAAACAATAGTGTAAGGCCCTGTTCCGGATGTTGCTGTAAAAGTCAACTGCCCTGAACCTGTGGCACAAAACGGACCATTGGCTGTTAAACTTCCCTGTGGTAATGGATTTACTGTTATCGTGGCTGTACCGCCTGTAAATCCGGTACTGCGAACACAGCTATTCGCTCCCGTAACCGAAACTAATGTATAAACGGTTGTAGCAGTTACTGGTGTAGTAAATGTATTAAACGGAGTTCCGCTTACAACTCCGGTTGCTGTTTGATCTGCTCCGCCGTTTTCTTTATAAACCACAGTATAAGGTCCTGTTCCTGCCGATGCGGTAAAAGTCAATTGCCCCGAACCAGTTGCACAAAATGGACCGTTGGCGGTTAAACTTCCCTGTGGTAATGGGTTTACGGCTATCGTCGCTGAACTTCCTGTAAAACCAGAACTTCGAACACAAGAATTCGCTCCGGTAACCGAAACTAAAGTATACGTTGTCGTTGATGTAACCGGACTAGTAAAAGTATTAAATGGCGTTCCGCTCACAACTCCCACAGCAGTTCGGTCTGCTCCGCCGTTTTCTTTATAAACCACAGTATAAGGTCCTGTTCCTGCTGTTGCTGTAAAAGTCAATTGTCCAGAACCTGTTACGCAAAACGAACCATTGGCTGTTAAACTTCCTTGTGGTAAAGGATTTATTGTTATCGTGGCCGAACCACCTGTAAATCCGGTACTGCGAACACAGCTATTCGTTCCGGTAACCGAAACTAATGTATAAACTGTAGTCGTCGTGACTGGTGTCGTAAATGTATTAAATGGAGTTCCGCTTAGGACTCCTGTTGCTGTTTGATCTACTCCGCCATTTTCTTTGTAAACTATAGTGTAAGGTCCTGTTCCTGCTGTTGCTGTAAAAGTCAACTGCCCTGAACCTGTGGTACAAAACGGACCATTGGCTGTTAAACTTCCTTGTGGTAAAGGATTTATGGTTATTGTTGCTGAACTTCCTGTAAAGCCAGTACTACGACTGCAAGTATTAGCTCCTGTTACAGAAACCAAGGTATAAACTGTTGTAGTTGTAACTGTAGATGTAAACGGTGCAAACGGAGTTCCGCTTACGACTCCTGTTGCTGTTTGGTTTGCTCCGCCATTTTCCTTATACACAACAGTATAAGGTCCTGTTCCGGCAGTTGCTGTGAAAGTTAATTGTCCAGAACCTGTTACGCAAAATGGGCCGTTGGCTGTTAAACTTCCCTGAGGCAATGGATTTACTGTAACAGTTGTTGCGACTGAACTTGCCGCAGTACAAACCCCATTTTGAACTATTGCTCTAAATTGTGTTGTTTCTGTAAGTGGTCCTGAAGTATATGTATTTGTAGTATTTACAATATCTGTCCATGTTGAAAAAGGACTTATTGAATATTGCCATTTTTGAATTGTACCTGTTTGTCCTGATAAAGATAAAGCAGCACTTGTTGCACCGGCACAAATTGTTGTTCCTCCGCTAACAGTTCCGCCCACAGATGGAGAAAAAATGGTAACTGTTGTAACATTTGAAGCAGATATATTTGAAGAGCAAGCTCCTGATGTTAAATTAGTAACTGTAATATTACTAGTCCCAACTGTGTTTAAACCTACGGCTGTAAAAGTTCCTGTTCCAGCTGTAGTAACTGTCATTACTGCAGTTAGACCTGTTGCACTTGGGCTGCTTCGATTATAAGTTACTGTATAAGTCCCTGTTGGTAGAGACGCTGCAGATGAAGTTAAAGTAACCGTTGAGGTCGTTCCTAAATTACTGCAGACATTTGTTGCAGAAATTCCTGTAATGCTGTAAGCAGGACAGGTATAAATTACAATTACCTGACCATTTGCACCCGATCCTCCAGATTGGGCTGCAGCAAGAGCAGAACTCATTGCTCCACTACCTCCTCCTCCTGGCGCAGAACCATTATTCCCTACTGAAGATGCAAGAACTACACTTGATATAGATGCTCCTCCGGTTCCTCCACCCGGTGATGCCCCATTACCTCCTTTTCCTGAAGTTAACAAAACTGCAGCTAACACCGTTCCTCCCACTCCGCCATTTTCTCCGGCAGCTTTTGTAGTACCAAAAGAAGCTGCTGTCGAACCGCCAGCTCCTCCTGCAGGCGAACCGCCGGCATTATTAGCCAATCCTCCGGCTCCACCGGCAGCATTTATTACACTCTCATAACCTGTAATTGTAGAATTTCCCCCATTTCCCCCGTTATTTATTGTTCCTGTTACCTGAGCTCCAACAACTACGTTTAATGTATTGCTTGCAACCACATTAATATTGCTTCTGGCATAAGCTCCGCCACCGCCGCCGCCGCCGCTTCTTCCTTCTAATAATGCAGAACCACTGGCCCCTCCACCTGCACCTCCGGCACCCCATGCTTGTACATCCATTACAGTTACACCCGCAGGGACGACAATTGTACCATTACTTGTAAGCGTATGCGTTTGCTGTGCCCACAATGAAAAACAAATAAATGAAAATAAGATTGAGAGTCGAATTTTTCTCGATGAAACATTCTCTTGGTATTCATTGGATAAAGAAAAACAACGAATAAAAAATTTAGGTAAGATTAGAAAGATTGGTAATTTTTTTTTCATCGCACTTATTTTTTAATTAAAAGAAATGGTTAGTAATCAGAGAATATCTGATTTAATTTTAATTTCTAAATACCTTAAAAAATAACATAGACTCCAGAAACAATCTGAAGGAAAAAATATCATAATGTTGTTTTTTTTAGTGGTATTTAAACAAGCATTCAATATTATTGGCAGATAAAATAACAGCGGCATTTTTGTTTAAGGAGATTCAAAAATGCATATAAACGGCTTTTATGTTATGTTTGTCGAACGACTACTATAACAAGGTACGATTTTTTTTACAGCAAATACAACTGTTTTAAGTTAAAAATTCACACTTTAACACTTTTATACTGACAATTTAAAAATTGTATAGAGTTATGTTAAATTCCCAAACCATTGATTTAAAAATATTTACATATTAAAACTTTCAAGCAATAAAAATCCGCTCACATTTTTTATATGAGCGGATTTTTATTTTTAAAATTTTATCTAAAAAATAACTTTTTGTGCGGCAGAAGAATCATCTTCTAAAGTTATTTTTAGTAATAATATTTGATGCGAGGCTGTTAGGTTTGATATGATAAATTCGGGTGTGTTTAGTTTTGTTTTTTCCAAAAGAAGCTTTCCGTTAATATCATAAACCAAAACATTCTTCAGGTTTTGCTTTGTTGATTTTACAGTGATTATTTTATTTTTTGATGAAATCAAAATTTCTTCTTTGATTTTCAGAAAATCATCTACAGTTAAGTTTTTATTCGAAAAATGAAGCACAAACCTATCGGTAAATGTTCCTATTTCAGAATTAAAATTATAATCTTTAGATGTGAGATCGGAAATATTGTTTAGCAATTTATCTTCTAAATAAATTGTTTGATTTATCAAATCCCCATCGGTATGATCTACTGAAATTGTAAAACTATCAGCAATTACGGTTTTATACCCTAAAATAATTTGATCAGAATCCTGAAAAGGTAAAGCTCTTCCTTGGATTGCTAATTTTCTGCTATCATTAATACTATAAAAATCAACATATTGGTTTCCGTTAAAAATTTCGGCATCATAATTTAAATCATAAGAATTTGTAGCTCCATTAAGATATCCTATTAAAATTTGTTTAAATGCACCTTTGTCATTTTTTAAATTCAACCATAAACGATGTTTTTCGACTTTATCTAAAAACGTTTTGTTTTCTTTTTGATGAGGTTTATAAAAGATATTATTTGGATTAGATATTCGCATGCTTCCGTCGAATTCTAAAGTCCCAACTTGATTGCTTTTAATAAAAAATCCCTGTCCGGAAGCTATTTTACCATCTGGAATTGTTTCGTTTATTCCGTTGGATATTGCTTTTGTACCCACTCCGCCAACTAAATTATAAACTGCATAATCATCAGATGTATATTGGCTATTTGTTAATGGCGTATTGTGTGTCCAAAAATAAAGTGCTCCTTTAGTTTTAAATTCATTTTTAATGAGAAAAGCATCTGCATCGATTGCAGACGGATATGGATTTCCAATCAAATGTGGTCTGTTTGGAGCTTCTAAATTAATTTCGATTTTTCCGTTATTTGGAATCCCTGTAAAAGTTGTTTCGTAAACTGATCTGTCAGCAGCAGAAAATTCCTGAGGTGCTCTTACAGCATATCCTTTTCCCTGAATCATATTGGTTTGAGGATCTTCTATTATCCAACCATTATTAATAGAATTGTATGAAAGATATTTATCAGATAATGTATTTGGCGAAAGGTTAAATAGAGTTTGATTTTGTACAGGAGAAGACCAATAGGTATAATCGAATTTTAAAACCGGTTTTGTTTTCCTTTTTACCTGAATACCTCCTGTGTTTACAATATCATCATCGTATTGATATAAACTTGCCGAGTCTTCTAAAATTAAAGTTCCTAAACCTGTATATGAAAATTCAATTCCTAAGGTGTTTCCGCTTAAAAGCGTTACTTTTTTTCCTTCATCAATTGTGCAGCTGCAAACATTCGAGGAAATTAAATTTGGAAAACTTTCTTTGAAAAAGGTTTCTTTTCCTCCGGAAGGATAGCCGTTTGACCATGAAAGTCCATTCCACGTTGTCGATTCCAAGCAGAGTTTTAAACGGCAGATTCTGTGTTTAGAAATTCCTGAAACGGAATTAAAATTTCCGCCTATCAAAAGTTTATGATCTGCTGTAATGCTTAATGCGAAAAGTTTATTGTTGAGGCCTGCATCAAAAGAGGGATCATAATCTCCTGTTTTTAACAACCTGATTAATCTTAAAGATGTTTTGTTTTTATATGTTCCAGAAAAACTTCCTCCCACTAAAAGACGATCATCGGGCTGAACTAAAATAGAACGAACTTCTCCTTTATTAAACCCAATTCCAGAGTCAAAACCTGTATCTAAACTTCCATCTGAATTTAATCGAAGTATTCTCTTTTGTGAGACTTTATTATAGGTTAGAAAAGAGCCTCCTACAATTATTTTTCCGTCTGACTGTAAGGCTAGTGAGTAGACATTTTTATCGAATCCTTCTTTGATATTAAAACTTGTATCGATACTTCCGTCAGTATTTAAACGAACTAAATGCAGAAAATCACGTCCGTTAAAAGTTGTAAATCGCCCTCCTACTAAAATTTTTCCATCGGGCTGAATCAGCATTTCTTCTATGGCAGCTTCAGTTCCAGTACCCGGATTAAAACTTAAATCTCTTGATCCGTCTGGCATAAGTCTCACAATTCTTATTACAGAAGAGTCATTATTAAAGCGGGTAAAGCTTCCTGCAATTATAATTTTACCATCAGATTGTAATACCATCGAATTAATTTGACCGTTAAATCCTGAACCTGCATTAAAGGTATTGTCTATCGATCCGTCTGGAAAAATTCGAACAATACGATTATACAACTGTTCATTATAAGAAGTAAAGTTCCCGCCTAAAATCATTTTGCCGTCTGATTGCAAAACTGCTGTTTTGATTATGTTATTTGCTGATTTTCCTCCTGAATTAAATTCATTATCAAAAGAACCATCTTCTAAAAGTCTGGCAATTCTAAAAGCCGGGTTATCATTAAATTTTGTAAAACTGCCAAATACCATTGCTTTTTTGTTCTGCAAAGCAATGATTTTAAAAACCGAATTATCAAAGCCAATTCCGGATGCTAAATAACCTGTATCTGCTTCTCCTTCAAAATTAACTTTTGCCAGTCTTCCTTGATTTTGGCCATCAAAAACCGAAAATGTTCCTCCTATAAACCATGATCCTTCTGCATCATTAGCAAGAGCCCAAACGGTCGCTGCCGGGCCTGCATCTAAATCAAAATTAGTTTTAGGAGTTCCGTCTGGATTTAAAAAAATGAGTCTAGGAGCATCAGATCCTTCATATTTACCTGTAAAAGATCCGCCTATCATTATATTTCCTGAGCTATCTGTTTTAATAACCTGAACTACATTATTACTAAAGCCTGATCCTAGAAAACTGAAATCTCGTGTACCGTCAGGATTTAAACGCACAATTCTATTCGCCGTAACTTCATTATAAGATGTAAAACTTCCGCCTAAAAGTATCTTACCATCCGGCTGTATTTCTATGGCATTTACATTATTATCAAAACCGGTTCCTGTATTAAAACTTGAATCTACACTTCCATCAGCGTTTAAACGGATGATTCTTTTTGAAGGAATATTGTTGAATAATTCAAAATTTCCGGTAAGCAGGATTTTATCATCAGGTAAAACCTTAACATTTGTAATGCTGACTGAAGCTCCTGTTCCAATTAAAAAAGAAGAATCTAAAGAGCCGTTTGGCAAAAGGCGGGCAATTCTGTTTATGGTTGTATTGTTGTATTTAGTAATAGTTCCGACAATAATAATTTTACCGTCAGATTGTAAAGCAATGTCATGGATTATCCCTGTTTGAGCTCCTATCGAAGTGTTGAAAGTGAGATCTTGTGTACCGTCATGATTTAAGCGAATGATTCGGCCTGCGTTTGTTCCGTTGTAACTGGTAAAGCTTCCTCCTACTAATATTTTTCCATCTGGCTGCACATTAGAAGAGTAAACGTTACCTACAAAACCTGTTCCTGTATTAAAACTTTCGTCTATCGTTCCGTCGGGCAGCAAACGGGTTAAATGCGGGCAGGGAATTCCGTTTAAGCTTGTATAATCACCTCCTACGATGAGATTATTATCAGGTTGTAAAAACAGGGTTCGAACAATACTGTTAAACCCATCGCCTTTTTGTCCATCATCGATAGTATTGAATGTGATATCTACTTTTCCCTGCTGGGCAAATAGCGCCTGATTATAAAAAGAAACCAGAAAAGTTAATGTGTAGAGTAATTTTTTTATCAAAGTTGAAAAAATATCTGTTAATTATTTTGTAAGAATTAACCGAAATTAAAAAGCCTGATTAGAAATCACAATACCCACTTTTGGTGATTTTTGATGCAATAAAAAAATCCATTTGCCTTTACAGACAAATGGATTTTTATGTTTTTATCAAATCATTTTTTATTTAATAATGATTTTTCTTGTAGTAGTAAAATTATTTTCGAGCGTAACTTTTACTAATAAAACCTGATTAGAAGACTGCAGATTTGAGATTGATAATTCTAAAGCTCCAACTTTCTTTTTATTGTACAAAAGCTTTCCGGTAATATCATATATGTTTACTTCTTTAATGTTTTCTTTTGAAGAAGTTACTTTTACGATTTTATCTTTTACAGAAACCAAAAGACCGTCTTTTACATTTTCTAAATCTCCTGTTCCTAAAGTTTTGTTTGCGTAACGAAGATTAAAACGATCGGTAAAAGTTCCTATTTCGGTAGTAAATTTATAATCTCCGGCTTTTAAATCGTGAATAACATTATTTACTTTATCTTCTAAATATACTTTTTGACCGTCAAACAATCCGTCTGTATGATCTATTGCGATTATAAATTCTCCTGCTGCGGTTGTTTTATATCCCAACGGAATCACGTCTTCTTCCTCAAAAGGAATGGCACGCCCCTGAACGGTTAATTTTTTAGCATCATTGATACTGTAAAAATCTACGAAAGTATTTCCGTTAAGAGTGGCCGCATCATAGTTTTGGTCGAAGCTGTTTGTTGCACCTTCAATATAACCAATCAAAGCTTGTTTGTATGCTCCTTCGGCATTAGAGAAATTCAGCCATAAACGGTTTTTCTCGATATTAGTTTGAGTAGTTTTAAAGAACTGACTGTTGTTTCCGGCAACTCTCATACTGTTTGTGAAAACAATATTATTTCCTGTGCTCGCTTTAAAGAAGAAAGCCTGACCTGCAGCAATTTTTCCTAAGTGAGTAGCTGCACCACTGGCAGTTCCTGTACTTCCTGTTAAAGTATATACGGCATAGTCATTCGTAGTATAATTGTATTTAGCATCTCCAACTACACTTCCGTTTGGAGGTGAATTGTGTGTCCAGAAATATAATGCACCAACTCCGGTATTATTGATAAGGATATCTGCATCGATTGCTGATGGATATGGATTTCCAATTAAATTCCATTTTGTGGCAACTGGAGTAAAAGAGATATCTCCGTTGTTTGGAACTCCGGTAAAAGTTGCTGAATAAACGGATGATGTTACCAAATCAAATCCCTGTGGTGCTCTTACAATATATCCTTTTCCAGGTGCCATAGGTAAAGTTCCGTTGTAATTTATTACCCATCCTGTGTTAGAATCATAACTGTAATATTTATCAGCCAGTGTTGTTGGTGATAAATCATGTAGTGTGTAAGATGGGGTTGCTGTTACTGGTGTAGACCAATATGTAAAATCCATACGACGAACCGGCTGTGTATCTCTCTTATAAACGATATTTCCGCTGTTGGCCACATTATTGATCTGAACCAAACTGGCATTATTATCAAAAGTTAATGAACCTCCGGAATTTACCGTTACTGCATTTGTGATTGTTAATGTTCGACCAGACGGAACTGTTATATTCACACCATTATTTATGGTACACGAACAAAGATTTAAGTCTGAAGTTATTGCAAACGCTCCCGAAAAAACAGCTCTTTTTGTAGCTGTTGGAGTTCCGTTTGACCAAGCTGTTCCGTTCCATGTTGTTGAAGACTGATCCGTAATTGCTGCAGATAGACTCGATGGCGATTTACAGCCTGTACTATTAGTTACTCTAAACGTATAAGTATTTGCTGTTAATCCGGAAATAGTGGTACTTGTTCCAGAACCTGTATAGGTTACTGATCCGGGAGTTCTTTCAATTGTCCACGTTCCAGATGCTGGAAGATTATTTAATACAACACTTCCTGCAGCTGTACATGAAACGTCAGATATTGTACCAATAGCTGGTGGTGCTAATAAATCAATAGATGTTGAAATGTTGTCTGTATAGGTATGTCCCGAAATATCTTCAACAATATTTAATGAAGGATCTGTACCGCTAACTTTAGCTGAATTAATGACTCTCCCTAAATTTACATCCGCAGCTGTAATTGTATAAGTACCTGTTAAAGTTGCTGTTGCGCCTGCTGCCAAACTGGCAATTGGATTTCCGGTTATCGTTACACCCGGCATTGGGTCGGTTACCCGAATATCGGTAATAGGAACTTCTCCTGTATTTTTTACATTGAAAGTATAATTAATGACATCTCCAACTTTTCCGCATGATGGCATTGAAGCTGTTTTAATAAGACTTAATTCTGCAATTTTTAATGAGTTGGTATTAAAAGCTATAAATGCACAATCTGAACTCCCTGAAAAGGTTACAACAAATCGGTCAACCTGAGCTGCATTTGCAGATGTAATTCCAAACTGACTGGTTTCTATTGCGAGCATTCTTATATCTCTTGTTGATGCAGCAGGAAATCCAATAGTTCCGTCCATTTTAAATAAATCAAGACTATAAGTACCTATTGGCGTTACGGCATCAAATTTTATAGATAATTCAGTTCCGACAGTATTTCCAGATGCATCAATAAATTTAAAAGTATCTGGTGTTCCGCCAGGATCTGCAACCTGTGTTACGATTAAATCAGGAACTCCATCACCAATACCGGCAAGATTCAGGTTATTGGTACCCACTTTAAATTCAGCTGTACCAGCTTTAATATTAGCGACACCTGTACCTATTGATAAACCGCTTGAACCATCTGTTAATCTTGATGCAAGTTCGGCACCACTAGCAGTTGAACCCGCTAATGCAGGAACTAAAGTTGCCGTGCCCGCAGATCCATCTATCATAGAACCTTGTAAAAAATATGAGCTTGATGTTGAACCAAGCGACTGAATTTTTAAAGCTCTAAATTTTTGTGCACTAAATGCAACAGAGTGTGAAGTAAGTACTGCATTATCAACTCCTGTTGAATACGTTGTACCATTCCAGGCAAAAGCTAATAAGTTATTTTCTCTGTCAGGGCGATTACCAACTCCAGTAGTTGAATTTGAAGTCCAATATCCATTCCAATCGGTATAAATTCTTGATACTGCTGTAAGCTGAGCCGACATTTTTAAGGAAATCAAAAAGAATACAAATACTATTCTTTTCAATAAAGAACGGGTAAACAAAAGTAATTTTTGGGGCATACAATTTGTGTTTTGGTTTGATTTGGCTATTTGTTAATTATTTATTGCAATGTGGGTTTAAAATCTTTAAATATGTTTTATTTCTAATTTCGCACTGTGATTACATGGAAAAATCCGGCAGCTTTCGCTGTCGGATTTTTATTATATTTTATTTTAATTAATTGAAAATAACTTTCCTCGTTGTTGTCGAGTCATTTTCAAGGGCAACTTTTACAAGTAATACCTGATTAGCAGACTGCAGATTTGAGATTAACAATTCTGTTGTTCCTATTTTATTTTTACTATATAAAAGCCTGCCTGAAATATCATATACATTGACTTCTTTAATGTTTTCCTTTGATGCTGTTACTTTGATCACTTTATCTTTTACAGAAACTAAAAGTCCGTCCTTTACATTTTCAAAATCTCCTGTTCCTAATGTTTTATTAGTATATTTTAATTGGAAACGATCTGTAAAAGTTCCTATTTCTGTTTTGAACTTATAATCACCTGCTTTTAAATCAAAAACTGTATTGGTCGTTTTATCTTCAAGATAAATCTTTTGATCGTTTAATAATCCATCTGTGTGATCGATAGAGATTGTAAATTCTCCTGCAACTGCTGTTTTGTATCCAAGCGGAATTACATCAGTATCTTCAAATGGAACAGCACGTCCCTGAACGGTCAATTTCTTAGCATCGTTAATACTATAAAAATCTACATAGGTATTTCCGTTAAGAGTTGCCGCATCATAATTTTGGTCGAAGCTGTTTGTTGCACCTTCAATATAACCAATTAAGGCTTGTTTGAAAGCTCCTTCCCCATTTGCAAAATTCAACCACAAACGGTTTGCTGCAACAGTTTCTGACGTTTTAAAGAATTGACTATTGTTTCCTGCAATTCTCATACTATTGGTAAAAACAATATTATTTCCAGTTGTCGCTTTGAAGAAAAACCCTTGTCCAGATGCAATTTTTCCTGAATGAACCGCAGCGCCATTTGCCGTAACTACACTTCCTGTTAAAGTGTAAACAGCATAATCTGAAGTTGTGTAGTTATATTTTGCATCACCAGCAACAGTTCCGCTTGGAGGTGTATTGTGTGTCCAGAAATATAATGCTCCAACTCCTGTATTGTTAATCAATGTGTTTGCATCAATAGCTGATGGATATGGATTTCCAATTAAATTCCATTTTGTAGCTACTGGTGTAACCGTAATATTACCATTATTTGGGACTCCAACGAAAGATGCATGATATATAGCTGTGTTATTAATATCAAATTCCTGAGGAGCTCTTACAATATATCCTTGTCCAGGAGTCATTACCAAGGTTCCGTTATAATTTATTGTCCATCCTGTAGTTGGGTTATAACTATAGTATTTGTCTGCCAATGTTGTTGGGGATAAAGCATGAAGCGTTACCCCAGGAGTTGCTGATACCGGCGTTGACCAATAAGTAAAATCGTAACGACGAATTAATTGAGTATCTCTTTGGATTTCAAATGAGTTTGATGCTCCTTGATAGGCATTTGCACTCGTGCTGTTTTGCAATAACGAACCTCCATTTTTAATCAAAAGTTTACCTCCTGCACCTACAGTTGTAGTTTCGTCTACGGTTAAAGTTCTATTTGCCGGTACTGTTAATGTAACACCCGGACTAATAGTACATGAACAAACCTGTAAATCTGAATTTAAGGTTGTATTTGTATTTACAGTAATTGCTGAACCACTAGCAGGAGTTGATGACCCATCATAAATTGTTGGTACTGCAATAAGATTTAAAGCCATTTTTGCATCTCCGGCATCTTCTCTTAATCGAACTTCTATTTTTGAATTTTTATTTAATGTGTAAATCTGTCCTGATTTTACTAAAACTGGCGCTCCAATATTTTGACCCGCAGTGTACTCAAGAACTTCATTTACATAAATTCTCATATCGTCATCGCAGTTTACAACCTGAATTTGATAATTCCCACAAGGAAATCCCTGACGTTTATGAGTTGTTGTAAAATAATCAACAGGCATTGGTGCACCTTGCCATGTGGTTACGGCCGAAGGTGATTTGTCTGCTGCCCATGCAGTTGTTGTATTAATATTTAAATTCGAATCAACATAAGTTCCTGCATAAGCGGTTTGAGTTAAGTCGAAATTGTTTTTTGTAAAACCATAAACATTCCAAACATTATCTCCATATGGAAGATTGACATTATCTCCTTTTATTAAACCAAATGAGAAGGTAGTACGCGCTGAACCGGCATTTTCATAGTATTCTAAAACAAAATCATGAGAACCCGCTGTTAATGTATATAAAGTTGCGTCTAAAATATAACTATGATCATTCCATCTTGTTAAGACTAAAGTTCCGTCAATATACAATCTTGCACCATCATCTCCACCAATAGAAATATTATAAGTTCCAGCCGCAGTTGTTGTTCTCATTTTGTAGCGAACAAAAAAGTTATCAGTCGGAGGAGTTCCGCATATGTTTGTTGTAGCTCCACTAACGGCTCCTGCTCCAACATTTCGATCAAAATTTATTGACTCCGTTACATTACCAATATAAACATTTGTTGAAGATGCCGGTGAAGCTGCCAATGCAGGATTTGGAGTAGTTGTATTCCATTTGTAAACATAACCAATCCATGAATCTACACCAAAAGTTGTTTGATCTCCCTGCTGACAAATAATAATTTCATCTGCTCCCATATCTGGTGCTGTTGTGCTTCTTGTTTCACTGTCAATATCTGTAGTAAAACCAGTTATTGGAGTACCTTTTGCATGTATTCCGGAGTTTGTTGTATTTTGAACTAAGTGAAAATCTGTAGTTGAAATAAATTTTGGCTCAACTACAATAGAATTTTGTTCCTTACCAGTTGCAGTCTGCCAAGCTGCCAATGTTGTAGAATCTGCATTATCCTGAATTCTTGAATTAAAGAATGATGCATATTTTGCTACGTAATGATCATTATAACTTAAAGTACCAAATACTGAAGCTGCAACTCTTGTAAAAATTGCATATTGTGTTCCAGATGTCTGGCTATTGTAAAATATATTATTTCGAACATCTAATGCTGAGCCTCCGTTTACAAACAAACAAGAAGATCTTCCACCTGCTCCAGATGCATCCATCGAAACAGTATTGAAATAAACTTTGTTAGAAGCTCCGCTGTTTATATAGATACCGTGGCCTTTGTAACTAAAATTAGAATTATTATCATTAGTATTACTACTACGAACATTATTGATGAAATTGTTGTAAATAATATTATTACCACTATCAACATAAATTCCTGCACAGTAAGTCATACCGTTTCCTGTTACGTCATACACATCACTAACTTTATTGCTAAAGATATTTCCATTACTGGCTCCATAAACTGAAATACCTGCATGGTGAGTAGTAGTATTTTGGCCAGAATCTGCTTTGTAAACTCCGGTAATTGTATTTTGTGAAACTTCGTAATCTTTAGCATTATTTAATCTGATACCAACATGCGGTTTGTTTGTATTTGTAGTACCGCCAATTGTATTGCTTTGAATCTTCCAGCCAGTTGACAGCGAACTTGCAAGTCCATTTAAATATACTGCTTGTCCTACTCCGGTAAAAGTATTGTTACTTATAATATTTGATGAGTTTGCTGTTTCTGCCGCACTTGAAGCACTGCTTGTTCCTCCACCAAAAACACCAATTGAGAAATCATAAGTACCTCTTGCGTATTGTTGTAAAATTACATTTCTAATTTCGTTGCCATTTGCACCATTTGTAGTATTCTGGCTCGCAATCCAAATAACTGCCCTGTCATTATTAGATTGGTTGTTATTGTAAATAGTCAAGTTTTTTGTCGTTCCGTTTGTGGTATTACTTCCATCAAAAACAACATTATCAACTCCGTTTAGCTTAAAAACAGCTTCTGTATTTTTCGCAGTATTACTAGATTCGATAACTACATTCCTATTCGTATTTGGCTTAAAAGTTACTTTATAAGTTGTATTTGCCGTATACGGAGTAATAACAAGAGGAAAAATCTCTCCAGAAGAAACGTTGTATGCTGTATTATCAAGTAAAAATGTTACAGCCGCAGAAACACCAACATTGTTAAGTGTATTTACAGCAGAGGTAAGTGTATTGAAATCAGAAGCAGCAACACTTCCTACGATATAAGTTCCCGCCAAAGGCCCCATTAATTTACCTGTAAACTTTAATGTGTTAGGTAAAATCTGCCATTTTATATTATTATAATCATTCCCTTTTGTGTAAAGACGAACAATTAATCTTTGATTAGAATTTAAAGATTCATTGATTTTAATGCTCTTCGAAGGGTTTCCTGAAATAGATTCTTCGGCAACTAAATTCGTCGCCGTATTGAAAAATTGATCCGTAGAAGGAACACTTCCGTTTTGAGAAATATAATATTTTGCAATGTAAGTAGAGGGGCCCGGTGTTCCGCCGTTTGGAATACTTGCCTGCTGGAAAACTAAATTTGATATCCAGATCACATTGTTTGTAGTAGGTGCAATCGAAACTTCAATATAGCGATAGTGTACAAACCCAGAATTATTCCATCCCGTAACTAATGCTCCTGTACTTCCGTAGGAGATAGGGTTTTGGTCTGATGTAAAAGTGCCGGATTGAACATAACTTTGTTTGGTTGTAATATTGCCATCTGATGTTAAAGCCCAGGAAGCTAAATCAACATTTTGTGCAATTCCAAAAAAGGGTAAAAACAAAAATAAAAGTAGAGTTCTCATCATGTTAAATGTTTTCTATCAGATTGTTATGCTGGCATAATAACATTACACCCGCGCAAATATAGATACATCTACGTGTTTGATTTTGAGAAGGTTTTTAGAATGGGCATATTCTCGATAAAACGATAAAATACTCGATGAAATGCATAGTAAAAATAAGGAATTTATGGAATTTCTTATAAAACAAGCTTGTTAAAAATAAGAAAAATCCGTAATATGATCTGATTTTAGATTGTGTTTTTGGGGAAATAATCGAAAAAACGTCTTGTTTTGTAAAAAATCCTCAGAAAAGCAATATTTTACGACTGATGGTTATTTTTTATTCCGTAAGAAATTTAAAGTAGTTTTTAATACTTTTCAGAAATTTTGAAACGATTAAAAAATAAGATTTTAAATACAATTTATGAGCTGGAATCTTGCTCTAATTCTTTTACTTTTTCATAAACTAAATTACTTTCATAACCTCTTCGAAGAAGATAATCGCAAAACCTTTTTCTCTTTTTTAACGTATCTATTTCTAATATCGAATCCCAGCATTTTTGTGAAAGATTTTCAAAAGTTTCAAAATATTCTTCTGGAGAAATTTCCTTTAAAGCGAGATTGATATTTGTTGAAGAAATATTTCTGAGTTTAAGTTCATTTGTGATTCTAATTTTGCCCCAATGTTTGATTCTGTGTTTACCTCTCGCAAAGCTGCAGGCAAAACGAGTTTCATTCAAAAAATTATTTTCAATTAATTGAACGACAATAGAATCTATTTCATCAGAAGTCATTTTTAAGCTGTAAAGTTTAGAAACTACTTCGTCATGACAGCGTTCCTGATAGGCACAATAACGTTCTAATTTCTGTAAAGCTTCTTTTGGAGTACAAAACGAATTCATGAGTTTTTTCTTTCTTTTTAACTATTAATGGTAAAAATAATCATTTAAATGTTAATTTATTACTTGTTTATTCCTTATTTCACAAAAGACTTTTAAAAATCACTTGTGTATATCAGGATTTATAATAATTTTGTGAGTAAAATCTGTTTGTTAAACTGCCCTGTTTATTAAACAGTTATTAATAAGAATTTAAGTTCAAAATTTAGTCTTTCGTTCATAACGGAATTTGGAATTTTTTATTTGAATTAAAGCCAAAAACAATTTAATACCGCGCCTACTATGATTCGAAAACTACTTTTGTTTACCCGTTCTTTATTTTTATTATCCCCTAATTCTTCTAAAGAAAAAAAGTCTTTCACTCTTAGCTTAAAATTAGTTTGTTTGGGGATGTTTTTTGTTTTTTCGACTGCGAATGCTACGACTTATTATAGCCCTGCAAGCGGTAGTGGTTCACCAAGTACTCTAACAAACTGGTGGACAAATATGAATAGCACCGGAAGTAACCCTGCAAATTTTACAACAGCTGGAGATATTTTTATTATCCAAAATGGATATACTATGTCAACAACTGCTGCGTGGAGTTTAACTGGAAGTTTACAAATTGCTACTGGTGGAATTTTGACTGTTAATAATAATAACATATCAATTACGGGAACAACTACAATTTCTGGAACATTAAACCTAAGCAATAACACTGGATCCAAGACCTTTATAGGATTGGTAACAGTTAATTCTGGAGGAACCTGGAATAATTCTAGTAGTGTCGGGGTTACTTACAGAGGTGGTATTACCAATAACGGAACATTTACGACTGGGACAGGAGTTCAGACTTTTGACACAAATGCACAAACTTTAAACGGCACATTAAGTATCCCAAAACTAACTGCAAATATTGCTGTATCAAATAATGGTAATCTCACAATAACTGATACCCTTGCCGGATCTAGTTCTTTAACTAACAATTCAGGAGCAACCTTGAATTTAAATACTACTGCTACTACTACAATAAATACAATAACAAATTCCGGTACGACAAACGTAAATACAGGATCAGCAATTAATACAGTAACAGCAAATTTTGTAAATACAAATACAGGAACATTAAACTTAAATGGTTCGGGTACAATAGCCGGAATTACGAATAATGGAACTGTTAATTTAGCGAGTTCAGGAACAATCTCAACTTTTAACAATGCTACTGCCGCCAGTCAGCTTAACATTACAGCGGCAACAAATCCGATAACAACTCTTACTGCTACAGTTACAGGAAATACAGTAAACTATAATGGAACTGCACAAACAATAAAAGCTACAACATATTCAAATTTAACACTTTCAGGCTCTAACACAAAAACATTAGCAGCCGCAACAACCATTACCTCTGATGTAAATATTGTAAGTGGAGTAATATTAAGTACAAGCAGTAATAATTATAATTTAACAATCGGCGGAAATTTCACAAGTAGCGGCACATTCACTCCAGGAACAAGTACAGTGACATTAAATGGAGTAAATCAATCCTTTAACGTTCCAAATTTTTACGCACTTACTCTTACAGGAAGCGGTACAAAAACATTTGCTTCAACAGGGGCTACTACAATCTCAAACACTTTAACAATAAACTCAGGTATAATTGCTAATCTAGGAACACAAACTCATACTGCGAACACATTATTTTTAGGATCTACTCAATCCCTTCCGGGCTCTTGGGGTAGTTCAAGTTCTGCAGCAACCAATAAAAGTGATACTTATTTTGCTGCAACAACTGGACAGATAAACGTATCTTCAAGTACTTGTGCAAATTTCTCTACAGTGTTACAAATTACTAATGTAAGTTTAAATACATTATCAAAAACAAGTACAGGAACGACTGCATACGAAGATTTTACAGCAGATACTCCAACTACAATTACTCAGGGAAAAGGTTATTCTTTAACAGTGAGAGGAAATACAGGAGGAGATCAAAATGTTTATTATTCTGCATTTTTTGACTGGAATAATGATGGTGATTTTGATGACGCTGGTGAATATTATCAAATAGGAACTATTAGAAACTCAACAGGAACAACAGGAGCTGCATCAGTTTATATTACAGTGCCAAGTGTTGCTACTGGTAATATTAAAATGAGAGTTATTGGTCGTTTGTCAGGATATAACAATACCCCTTGTGCCATAAGCAGCAGCAGCGGACAAATGGAAGATTATAGAGTAACCGTACAATCAGGTTGTACAGGTACTGCAGGAGCCCCAGTAAGTTCTGCGTCTACTGTATGTCCAAATGTACCTTTCACAATTTCACTGCCAAGCAGCACATTATCAGATGGAGCTACTTATGTATGGCAGACTTCGCCTGATAATGCAGCCTGGTCAAATGCTACTGCTGCTCCAATAAATTTCTTTGGCCTTGAAGCTTTTAATTCATTACCAGCAAATACAAACGTTTATGGAAGTGCTTCTGTAACAGGAAACCAATTGCTTTTAACACCGGCAACTAATAGTTTGAACGGAGCATTTGTAATTCAAAATACTCCTGGTACAAATATGGACGCCTTTACTGTAAATTTTGATTATCAAGCATCTGGAGGTACAGGAGCTGATGGTTTTAGTTTAAGTTATGCAGGAGACATTACAAGCGATGCTGCAGGAGGAGAAAGCGGACAAGGATCTGGTATTATTGTGCAATTTGATACTTATGATAACGAAGGTGTAGCAACAGGAAGCCGTGTTAGAGTATTATATGCAGGAAATGTGCTTTTTAATTCTGCAATCGATGTACCCGCTTTAAGACCAACAACAGGAAATACTCCAGTAGTTTTAAGTGTAGATTCTAAAGGAAAATTAACCTTAAGAGTCAATGGTTCAATAGTTGTTTCAGATTTATCACTTCCAGCCGCATATCTTTCAACTAATAAATCAGCTTGGAAATTTAAGTTTGCAGCAAGAACTGGAGGTTCAAATGATAACCATATTATTGATAATTTATTGATAAGATACCAAGATGTTGTTAATTCAAATTCAACATTTGCTACTACTCAAACTGCAAAAACATATTATCGTGTACAAGTTACTTGTGGTACTACGACAACAACGACATCTGTTCTAGTAGACATGAGCACAGCAGTAATTACAACACAACCAACGACTCCAACAGCAGTTTGTTCTGGATCGGGTGTCCGCACGATTTCTGTTGCAGCAACTGGTTCTGGCTTAACTTATTCATGGAGATTAGGTGGAACTGCTGTCACTAATGGAGGCGTAATCTCTGGACAAGGTACAAACACACTTACGTTAACAAACCCTACAGCTGCAAATGCAGGAAGTTATACAGTTGTGATTAGTGATGCTTGTTCTACAAGTGTAACATCAAATGCTGTAACTGTAACTGTAAATCCAACTCCTACTTTAACTGGAGCTAGTCAAGCTGCTGCAGTATGTGCGGGATCTTCAGCTACTATTAATTTAACCGGATTATTAGCAAGCAGTACTTCTACTGTTTCTTATACAATCAATGGTGTAGCACAGACTCCAATTACAGGTGTTACTGCATCTGCAGGCGGAGCTGCAAGTTTTACTTCAGCTATATTAACAGCTGCAAATAATGGTCAGACTTTACAAATAACCGGAATTACAAATACAAGCAATACTCCTAACTGCAGTCAGTCATTTACAACTAATGTAACTTTAGCAGTAAATCCTTCACCAACTTTATCGGGTGCAAGTCAAGCTGCGAATGTATGTGTGGGATCTTCTGCAACAATAAATTTAACTGGACTACGAGCCAGCAGTACTTCTACTATTTCATATACAATTAACGGTACCGCTCAAACTCCAATTACGGGTGTTACAGCAAATGCATCGGGAGCAGGAAGTTTCAATACACCAGTATTAACAGCTGCAAATAATGGACAGATTCTACAAATAACCGGAATTACTACTACCAGTAGTACTCCTAACTGCAGTCAGTCATTTACAACTAATGTAACTTTAGCTGTAAATCCAACTCCAACTTTATCAGGAGCAAGTCAAGCTGCGAATGTATGCGTGGGATCTTCTGCAACAATAAATTTAACCGGATTAATAGCAAGCAGCACTTCTACTGTTTCTTATACAATCAATGGTGTAGCACAGACTCCAATTACTGGAGTTACGGCAAATGCATCGGGAGCTGCAAGTTTTAATACGCCTGCGTTAACTGCTGCAAATAATGGTCAGACGCTGCAGATAACTGGAATTACAACAACAAGCAGCACCCCAAATTGCAGTCAGTCATTTACAACTAATGTAACGTTAGCAGTAAATCCAACTCCAACTTTAACTGGAGCTAGTCAAGCTGCTGCAGTATGTGCGGGATCTTCAGCTACTATTAATTTAACCGGATTATTAGCAAGCAGTACTTCTACTGTTTCTTATACAATCAATGGTGTAGCACAGACTCCTGTAACTGGTGTTATTGCATCTGCAGGCGGAGCTGCAAGTTTTACCACTCCTGCATTAACTGCAGCAAACAATGGTCAGACTCTACAAATAATCGGAATTACAACTACAAGCAATACACCTAACTGCAGTCAGTCATTTACAACTAATGTAACGTTAGCGGTAAACGCTCTACCAGTTATCACAACTCATCCACAAACGATTACAGTTTGCGAAGGCAAAACTCATACATTTACTGTAGCTACATCTGCCGGAAGCCCAACTTATCAATGGCAATATTCTCCTAATAATTCGACTTGGACAAATACTAATGGGGCTCCAGGAGCAACGGGACATACAACTGCTTCATTGAGTGTTTCGAACATTGCATTGTCCTATTCTGGATATTATGTACGTTGTATTGTTACGACAGGGACTTGTTCTAGTACATCAAATTCGGCTTTATTAACAGTAAATCCTACACCAGCGGCACCAACGGCATCTGTAACAACTCAACCGACATGTGCTGCACCTACAGGAACTATAACCATTTCAAGCCCTGCTCCAGCTGCTGGAATTACATATAGTGTTGACGGAACCACTTTTACCAATACAACTGGTGTATTTACAGGATTAGCAGCTGGACCATATAATGTTACAACTAAAAACAGTTCAGGATGCGAATCTCCAATTACTGTTGTAACTATAAATGCTTATGCAGGAAAAACATGGAACGGTAGTGTAAGTACAAGCTGGAATACAGCAGGAAACTGGACACCAAGTGGTGTACCAACTGCTTCAGATTGTGTTACAATTCCAGATTTAACAGCTATAACAAACAAACCTCAAATAACAGGAACAAATACTGTTGCTCAAGGTTATACTCTTAACCTAAACAATAACAGTTTACTTACCGTACAAAGTACAAACACTTTAACCATTACAAGTACAGTAACGGTTAATACAGGAAGTACTTTAACTTTTGAAAATAATGCGAGTTTAGTGCAGACTACAAATGCTGTAAACAGCGGAAACATTGTTTACAAAAGAGATACACAGCCAGTTCGCCGCTACGATTTTACCTACTGGTCAACACCTGTAACTTCTACACCTGCGTTTACACTTTATGATTTATCTCCAACAACATTGGCTGATAAATATTACAGCTATGATTCCAACACAGGATGGGTAATAAACTACAACGGAACTTTACCTATGGCACCTGGAAAAGGATATATTGTAAGGGCACCGCAAGGTTTTAATATCAACACTACTGCGGTTTATTCAGCAACTTTTACCGGAGTTCCAAACAACGGAGATATCTCTTTTACCCCAGTTGCCACAAAATGGAATTTAATTGGGAATCCATATCCATCAGCAATCGATGCAGATATCCTTATCAATAATACCGGGGTTGGTGCATTATATTTCTGGACACACAATTCACCTCCAAACGGAAGCGTAGTTGGAGATGCCAGATACAATTATACAGCAGCAGATTATGCCGTATATACTTTAACAGGAAGTACAGGAACAGCAAGCGGTGCTGCAGTAATGCTAGGTAAAATTGCCGCAGGACAGGGATTCTTCTTTAAAGCAAGTACAGCCAGCAATATTGTCTTCACAAACAGTATGAGGGTTGCCGGAAACAACAGCCAGTTCTTTAAAACTGCACAGGCAAAAGACATCGAAAAAAATCGTCTCTGGTTAAACTTTGCAAATGCCGAAGGGGCATTCAAACAAGCTTTAATTGGTTATATTGAAGGAGCAACAAACAGTTTTGATCAAAATTATGATGCGGCAACTCTTAACGGGAATACCTATGTAGATTTTTACAGCATCAGTGAAGCTAAAAAATTAACCGTTCAGGGACGTGCCGTTCCTTTTGATGATGCTGAAATAATTCCGCTTGGATACAGAACTGCAGTTGCTGGAGAATTTATAATTTCTATAGATCATACAGATGGTTTATTTGACAATCAAAAGGTTTACCTTGAAGACAAAGTGACTAATACCATTTATGATTTAAAAGCCGGTGATTACAAATTCACAACAGAAATTGGAACATTTACAGATCGTTTCCAATTAAAATATACTAATAAAACATTAGGAACAGGAGATTTCGAAAATGTAAAAGACGGTCTTTTGGTCTCTCAGAAGAATAAAGTAATAAACGTACTTTCTTCAAAAGAAAACATCAAAGAAGTTTCTGTTTTTGATATTAACGGAAGACTTCTATATAACAAAAAGAAAGTTGAAGCTTTAGAATTGACTATTTCAAGCCTGCAAGCTGCCGAACAAGTTTTATTAGTAAAAGTTACTCTTGAAAACAAAGCCGAAATAACGAGAAAAGTTATATTCAAATAAAAAAATCCTACTTCCAAAAAAAAACCATTCCTTAAATACGGAATGGTTTTTTTTATTTTTGATAAATGTAAATTTATGCTTTTTCAATTAAAATACTCACGGCGTTTCCTCCAAAACCAACTGCATTTACCAAAACTCTTTTAATCGATTTATCCAGCTTTTTCGGTTCTGAAAATGGGGTTTCAATAAAAGTATCATTTTGTATCATTAAAAGCGCGAGTTCTAAACTCAACATTCCGGAAGCACCAAAAGTATGTCCGATTTTCCATTTATTAGTTGTCAATAATGGGAGCTTTAGGCCGAAAACTTTTTCAATAGCGCGCAATTCAGTCAGGTCACCTTTTATAGTTCCTGGTGCATGCATTACTATTGCATCAACACTTTCTATGCCTATATTTTTTAAAGCCATTTTCATCGATTTTTGAAAACAATCTGCTTCTGCAGAAATCGAAATATTGTGCTCCAAAATTTCTGTTGCATAACCCACTCCGATAACATAAGCGATTGCATTTTCTTTTTCTCCTGCTTCTAAACAGCAAACCGCCGCGCCTTCACCCAGAATCATAGTGTTTTGTGTTTTCTCAAAATCAAACGCAAGATTTGGCCATAAATCAATATCCTGATCTATTCTTGAATAAATTTTTAAAGCCCGCATTTGTCCAATCGTAAAATCAGTTAAAGGCGCTTCGCTTCCACCAGCCAAAAATTTATCAGCCATTCCGGATTTTAGCCACGCAATTCCATTTAAAAGTGCATGTAAAGCTGTAGAACAAGTAATAGAATGCGAAATCTCAGGACCTTCACTTTGTAAATCATGTGCAACCCAGGACGAGATATTTCCTAAAGTTGTAGTTGGTGAAGCAAGAGTTTGTGCTTTTCCTGTTTCAAGATATTCCTTGTAGTGTTTTTCGAATAAATCTGTTGCACCTCTTGAAGAACCAATATTGATTCCGAAAACATCATCTGAATTCCAGCCTGCATCCTGAACTGCTTTTCGTGAGGCTGCCAAAGCAAATAAAACTGAATTATCGAGAAATTTGTATTTACTATCAGATTCACGAATTTCATCAACAATTTGTTTCGATTCTATATCTAGCATCGCAACCGAAGTGTCCTTCCCGTCAAGAAAATGTTTTGTAAAACAATGCTTTTTGTCAAGGTATTTTTTCCAGACTTCATCGTTATTATTTCCTAACGGAGAAATAGACGAAAAAGCTGTTATGGCAATTTTTGGTGTATTCACAATAGTTTATTTATAACAAATGTCTGTAAAAAAATGGCACACTAACGACACGGATAAAACAGATTTATACAGAAATACTATTTTCTCTGTATAAATCCGTTTAATAAATTAAAATCTGAGGGCAAATTTATACCATTTCAATAGCTTCTTCAATAGTTGTGTATACTTTTTGAAGCTGTTGATTGGTCATAATATAAGGTGGTAAAATGTAAACGATATTACCTACCGGACGCAAAACCACTCCTTTTTCAATAAAAAAATTGTAAAGTTTTGTACGCATGGATCCGTAATAACTTTCTTCTGAATTGGATTTAATTTCAACAGCAAAAATAACTCCCAAAGTTCTGGCCGTAATTACTTTTGGATGGTTTTCGATTTTCTTTTGAAAACTTAAATGACTTGCATTTATTCTTTGAATATTTTGCTGCATTTGATTTGTCAGCAACAAATCCATACTTGCAAGAGCAGCCGCACAACCCGTTGGATTTGCGGTAAAAGTATGGCCGTGAAACAATGCTTTATTGATATCATCATCATAAAAAGCATCAAAAATATCTTGCGTAAAAGTCGTAATCGCCATTGGGATTGTTCCCCCTGTTAAAGCCTTCGAAAGACAAATCATATCAGGTTCTTCAGAAACATAATCCATTGCAAATGTTTTTCCGGTTTTACCAAAACCCGTCATTACTTCATCTGCAATTGTCAGGACATTATTTTCTTTACAAATCTGAATTAATTTAGCCAAAGCTTCCTGCTCGTACATTACCATTCCGGCTGCACCTTGTACTAAAGGTTCAAAAATAAAACCGGCACAATTATTATTTTTTATGGCATTTTCTAAAGCTTCAAAACTTGCCTGCTCCAGTCCTTTTACCGGAACCGGAATTCGAACTACATCTATAAACATTCCCTGAAAAGCCTGCGTATAAAATGAGATTCCACTCGCTGCCATTGCCGCAAAAGTATCTCCGTGAAAAGCATTCTCAAAAGCAATAATTGTGGTTCGTTTTTCATTTTTATTGAAAAAATACTGAAGCGCCACTTTTATTGCTACTTCAACAGCTGTTGAACCATTATCTGAAAAGAAAATTTTCTGTTGGTTTTTCGGCAGAATTTCCATTAACTTTTCGGCTACTTTTACAGCCGGTTCGTGCGTAAAGCCTCCAAACAAAACATGCTCTAAGGTCGTCAATTGTTTGTAAATCGCATCGGCAATAAATTTATTACTGTGCCCAAACGGATTTACCCACCACGAAGCAATTGCATCAATATATTCTTTGTTGTTTTCATCCCAAAGTAATGCGTCTTCTGCACGAGTAATCGCAATGGGTGTTTGTGAGGTTTTATGCTGTGTATAAGGATGCCAAAGATATTGGCTGTCTTTTTCTGTTAAGGTCATTTTTAAGAAAATAGAAGAAAGAGAATAGAAAAAAGACTAAACTCTATAGTTTACACAAAGATAAGAAAGTCTATTTTCTTTATTCTATAATCTTTACTCTACAAATCAAGTAAATTATCTCTGAATAAATCAGCATATTCTGCAATTACATTTTGATCAAAGTAGGGTTCTTCGTCAATTCTCCCTATACATTTGATTTTAGTTTTATTGAGAATTAAGCTTTCTGTTGATTTGTTTTCGCTTCCGCTGAAGATAATTCCGGCAACTTTAAAACCTTTATTTTGGATCGCTTCAATCGTTAATAAAGTGTGATTGATGCTTCCTAAATAATGTCTTGAAACAACAACAATTTTATAATCCGGTTTTATTAAATCGATAATAGTTTGTTCATCATTTAATGGAACAAAAATTCCGCCTGCACCTTCAATAACTAAGTTATTGTTTGTTTTAGGTTCTTGTATTTCATTTAATTGAATTGTGATTCCGTCAATTTCAGCCGCCCAGTGCGGACTTGCCGGCGTATTCAACTTATAACTGTTCTCAAAAAAACGGCTTTTTTTATTAGAGATTCTGGCTTTTACTTTATCAGTATCTGAATTATCTAAATCACCAGCCTGAACTGGTTTCCAATAATCAGCTTCTAAAGCTTCTACAATAACAGAAGAGGCAATTGTTTTACCAACATCTGTCGAAATTCCCGTTACGAATATTTTCATAAATGCGTTGTTTCGCAGAGATACACAAAGTTACTTTTTACTTTGCGCTATTTTGTGTTTTTCTTTGTGTATGTCTGTGTAATAATCTCTTCAAAAATACCAATAAAAAAACAAACCCTGCTGATCGTCGTGCGTGTCCATATACATTTTAGAAACTTTGTACAAAATTCCTTTATGAGTTTCAATCCGAATCAAAAATCCTTGTCCCCGTTCTTTCAAAATATATTAATTCCAAATAGGTTTTATTGTATAACCTGCTTTTCTTAATAAATTTATAACTCCAAATTCTCCAGCTAAATGTCCCGAACCTACAGCAAAAAACACACTTTGTTTTTTCATTAATTCGGGCATAATTTTTACCCAATTCTGATTTCTTTGGTCTAGAATAATCTTTTTTGTTTTATCACTGGTATACTTTTTATCAGTTGTATAATCATACATTTCATCAACATTTTCAGATTTGTATGCCAATACTAATTTTGCAGTTTCCTCAGATGCAGATTCTTCGAGCATAGAAATCATTTCGTCATTTGTATAAGCATTTTCGAGTATCCCAAATTGCTCTTTTACCGTCTCAAGTCCGCCAATTTCAATATTTCTTTTTTTAGCCTGTTCTATAAATTCCATTTCGTAGAATTTTAAATCATTACAGCCAAAGCTTTTCATAGAAATCAAACTCATCACCGTCAGTAAACTAAAACTGTCAACTTGCTGAACAGCCATTCCGGTAGTTTTTTTCAAAATGGCATCTAATTTTGCTAATTGATCCGGAGTTAATTTTTTACTTAAAGGTTCTTTTCCTATTGCCAGCTGCTGCATTTGAGACATTTCTTTTGGATCAGAAAAATTAATTTCTAAAACTAGTTTTTCTACAGATTCTAAAGCTTTCTTTGTTTTGTCTGTTAAAAAATAATCCGAAGAACAAATCATATGAATCGTTCCATACAAATAAGATGGTTTTGAAAGTCCGTTTCCGGAAACTTCCCACAAAAGAGAATTTTCTAATTTAGGAGATGTTTGAGCTTGTGTTTTTATTCCGAAAACAAGAAGTATTACTGATATAGATAGACTTACTATTTTTTTCATTTTTGAGATTGGTTTAGTTAATGATTAAAACTCATTTTGTAATTACTACCTGTAAGTATAAGATTAATCAAAACGTTACAAAAAAAATAGAAATATTTGGCCCACTGATAAAACCGATTAAACAGATTAACGCAGCATTAAATTTGGTTTTCTGTTATTTGTATAAATTAAACGTTTAAATTCAGGACTTTCTCCAAAATTCAAAAGTAAACCAACTTCCATTTTTGTCGATTTTAAATAATTCATCAATTGCGCTATATGTGAACTCAATAAATATTCACATGCTTTTAATTCTAATATAATTACATCATCAATTACAATATCAGCATAGTATTCACCAACTAATTGATTTTTAAAATACACCTTAATTTGTTTTTGAACTTCAACTTTATATCCTTTCGATTGTAATTCAAAATACATTGCATTTTGATAGACTTTTTCTAGAAATCCGTAACCTAATTGATTATAAACATCATAAAATATTTTTAGAATAGATTTTGATTTTTCTTTGTGTAGTAAGTGAGACATTATAAACTGTGTAAACCCGTTTAATTCGTTTAATCGGCGGTCTAATATACGTAATTTCTTAATAATTCTAAGACCTGACTAATTTCTTCTTCTGAATTATAACTGTGAATACAAAATCGCAAACGCTCCTGACCTTCAGGAACTGTTGGAGACAGAATGGGTTTTACATCAAAACCTTTATCCTGTAATTGCTGGGCTAATTTCTTGACGTTTTCATTTCCCTGAACAATAGCAGACTGAATAGCCGATTTGCTTCGAACAAACATTGGTTTTAATCCCAATAAGTTTTTTTGCTGATTGAAGAACACGATATTTTGACGCAGTTTTTCAATAGCTTCTTTTTCGATTTCTAATTGCTGATAAGCTGTTAAAATCGTAGCAACTGAATGTGGAGATAATCCTGTTGTGTAAATAAAACTTCGGGCAAAGTTTATTAAATATTCTTTGAGTTGAGGACTTCCAAGTACAGCTGCACCATGACAGCCTAAACCTTTTCCGAAAGTCATAATTCGGGCAAAAATTCTGTTGTGCAAATTTAAATATTGAGTCAAACCTTCGCCTTTATCCCCAAAAACGCCAAAAGTGTGGGCTTCGTCAACAATTAAATAACAACTATATTTTTCAGAAAGCTGGACTAATTCTTCCAGATTTGGGCTGTCACCATCCATAGAAAAAACTGTTTCTGTAACGATATAAATATTTGTAGTGGGAAACTTTAAGATAAGTCGTTCTAAATCTTCGAAATTATTGTGATTAAACTTATATGATTTTGCATTTGACATCACAATTCCGTCCCGAATTGAAGCATGACTTAACTCATCATATAAAATAACATCATTTCTTTGCGGTACAGCGCTAAAAAATCCCAAATTGGCATCATAACCCGAATTAAAAATTAAAGCGGCTTCTGCGTCATGAAATTGCGAAATAAAATTTTCTGCAATTTGATATAAAGAATGATTCCCCGAAATTAATCTTGAACCCGTTGCTCCGTTTTGAAAAATTTCATTTTCATGTAAATAACTATGCGTAAGCTTAAAAATAGTTTCAGATTTTGAAAAACCAATATAATCGTTAGAAGAGAAATCTACGAGATTATTAAACACAGGGAGTTTCCGAAGTGAATTATTCTGCATTCGGTTTTCAAGCTTCTGAATAAGATTTTCAGCTAATTTCATAAAAACAAAGTTATGAAATTGAAATTTGATATAAACAAACAGCGGGTTTTGATATTCCCGCTGTTTTAAATTGATTATTAAATAGCGCTTATAAAAGGCGACTGCCTGCTGTAATTTGACTTAATCAATTCTTTCACCATAAATACGGCGATATCAAATGCACTGATTTTATCCCCTAAACAGTCTTCTACATTAACTGCTATTTCAGAACTAATATCCGAAAATTCAATAAAAGGTACTCGAACCTGCGTCCAGTTTATATTACTTGCAACTAAAAGATCATACGCTTTTTGGCGGTCTTCCTGAATTACCGGAAAATTAGCTTTCATCCAATCTGTAGCCATAATTGTTTTTGGGCTTTTTTTATCGAATGGTGTATCAATGTTAAGACCAGCAAGAAGAACATAACGTTCGATTTTATAATCATTCATTACTCCCAAAACGTTCTTTGTTACATCACTTGCAACAAGAGGCTCGTCTTTTCTCTGACCAATAGTACTTATAACGGCCTGACAATCTTTTAGCAATAACTTTATGGATTCTAAATCGAGTGCATCACCTTGAATGATTTCAATTTTAGAGTTTTGAATTTCGAAATTTTGAGGATTTCTAATTAAAAGTTTTAAATTAAATCCTTCTTTTAACAACTGATTTACAAGATATTTTCCAGTTCTTCCACCACCGCCTAGAACAGCGACTTTTGATATATTTTTCATAGATATTCTTTATAAAATTTGACATAAATAATTTGTGCTTTATGAAACTAATAAAGCGAAAACATAAAAGCTTACTGAGCTTTTACCAATACGATCAATATTTTATAAAGAGATTATAATACTTCAAAAGTAAAAAATAAAAAAGTCAAACAAAAGTTTGACTCTCAAAATATTATAAATTTTCTTTTTCTATCCATTTAAAATTTCCTCTTTCAGTGGCATCTAGCAAGTTAACTTCCAATCCATTTGCTATTTTAAGCCCTAAATTAAAAGCAGACTGAGAATTAAGATGAACTGAGACAGATTTTTTCTTTGTTTCTGACAACCAGATTTGAACTTCAAAATCTCGATCTGAATGATTTTTATATACAGATACATATTGTATTTCCTTAAAAAGAATGTCTTTGCATAAAGGAATATTAAATAAAGTAAAATTGAAACGAACGTTTTTGATCGCAGAATTTGTATAAACTTTTTTAGTAAAAGTTAATCCGGCAGCACAGACAAACATAAAAAAAACCGCTACAGTAAATTTTAAACCATTCATAATCCTTCCTGTGTAATAAAGATCAAACATTTTAAGCGACATAGAAATGGTAAAATAATAAAGTGGTGCTGCCAAGATAAAATGCCAAAAAGATCTTTCTGATATATAAACTAATTTGTCTGATTCTTGATTTTTCATAAATCAAAAATAAAAAAAGCCAAACATTTCTGTTTGGCTTTTAAAATTATTTACAAAATTGTTTTTAGTCTACTAAAACAATTATCTTGTTATCTTTCATTTCGATTGTTCCTGACGTTATATCTAATGTATAAGTTTGGTCATTCACTTTCGTAAATTTATCTGCTACCTCTTTAGAAAAATTGAAACTAGACGCTGCAATTTTAATTGTTCCTTTTTCTAGAATAGAAACGATAGGAGCGTGATTATTCAAAATCTGAAAGCTTCCATCAACTCCAGGAAGTGTAACTGCAGTTACTTCTCCTGAAAATAATTTTGCTTCTGGTGATACTATTTCTAAAATCATATTTTTTTTAGTTAATAGTTGATGGCTGATGGTTGATGGTTGTTTCTAACAACTGACAACTAACAACTAACAACCAATATTATTATGCTTCAGCTAACATTTTTTCTCCAGCTTCGATAGCGTCCTGAATAGAACCTTTTAAGTTGAAAGCTGCTTCTGGAAGGTGATCTAATTCACCATCGATAATCATGTTGAAACCTTTGATAGTATCTTTAATATCTACTAAAACTCCCGGAATACCTGTAAACTGCTCTGCTACGTGGAATGGCTGAGACAAGAAACGTTGTACACGACGAGCTCTTGATACTGCAAGTTTATCTTCTTCTGATAACTCTTCCATACCTAAGATCGCAATGATATCCTGAAGTTGTTTGTATTTTTGAAGAATTTCTTTTACTCTTTGTGCACAGTTGTAGTGCTCATCTCCTAAGATATGTGGAGTTAAAATTCTTGAAGTAGAATCTAACGGGTCAACCGCAGGATAAATACCTAATTCAGCAATTTTACGAGACAATACAGTTGTTGCATCTAAGTGCGCGAAAGTTGTAGCCGGAGCCGGGTCAGTTAAGTCATCCGCAGGAACGTAAACCGCTTGTACAGATGTAATAGATCCTTTGTTTGTAGATGTAATACGCTCTTGCATTGCACCCATCTCTGTTGCAAGAGTTGGCTGGTAACCTACCGCAGATGGCATACGTCCTAAAAGTGCTGATACCTCAGAACCTGCTTGTGTAAAACGGAAGATATTATCAACGAAGAACAATACGTCTTTTCCTTGATCAGATCCAGCTCCATCACGGAAGTACTCAGCGATAGATAATCCTGAAAGTGCCACACGTGCACGAGCTCCAGGTGGCTCATTCATTTGTCCGAAAACGAAAGTAGCTTTAGACTCTCTCATTCCTGGCATATCTACTTTAGATAAATCCCATCCTCCATTTTCCATAGAGTGCATGAAATCATCACCGTATTTAATAATTCCTGACTCCAACATCTCACGAAGCAAGTCATTTCCTTCACGTGTTCTTTCACCTACTCCAGCGAATACTGAAAGTCCACCGTGACCTTTTGCAATATTGTTGATCAACTCCTGAATCAATACTGTTTTACCTACTCCGGCACCACCAAACAATCCAATTTTACCTCCTTTTGCATAAGGCTCGATCAAATCGATTACTTTAATACCTGTAAATAAAACTTCAGATGAAGTTGATAAATCTTCGAATTTTGGAGCTTGTCTGTGAATTGGCAGACCGTTTTCTCCAGTTTTTGGTAAATTACCTAAACCGTCAATGGCATCTCCAACAACATTAAATAATCTTCCATATACGTCTGGACCGATTGGCATTTGGATTGGATTTCCAGTTCCAACTACTTCATATCCTCTGCTTAAACCATCTGTTGAATCCATAGAAATGGTACGAACAGTGTTTTCACCAATGTGTGATTGTACTTCTAGAACTAATAAAGTTCCGTCTTTTTTAGTGACTTCTAGTGAATCATAAATTTTTGGAAGTTCAACATCTTTACCGTTGAAAACTACGTCTACTACTGGTCCAATGATTTGAGCAACTTTTCCTATTACTTTTGACATTACTTATGTATTTATTAAATAGCTATTTAGGTTTATCGAAAATACCTCTTTTTTCAGAGCGCAAAGATAATTTTTTAAAATATAAAATCAATTTTTTTTTCATAAAAAATAGCATGATTTTGTTTGATTCATAAAAACAGACTTTTAAACTGTCGTTTATGTCATTTTTTAACGAAATAAAAAAGCCACTACATTTTACAAAAACGAGTGGCTTTCTTAATTAAAAAAAATGGTATATTATAACGACGCCGGATATTGAATTGGATACAATCCTAAATCAACATGACGAAGTGTTGAACCGTATTTAGCGTTTATGGCATCTATAAAAATATTTGCAATTAAACCATACCCTCTTGCACTTGGATGAACTCCATCTAACGAAAAAGCTCCACCTGTAACGTATGTAGATGACATTGTGTAATTTCCAAATCTATATCCGCCGCTTGCTAATTGAGTTAAAATTGCTCTTGTGTCCACAAAAGCCAAACCTTTTTCTGCCGCAACTGCTGCAATAGTTGTATTATATGCATCTGTTGCTGTTTTGATTTCTGCAATTTCAGTTGGAATCAAAACATGTTTGTCCTGTAAAGGATAAGTTACTCCAAATTTATCCAATGGTGCCGGCGGTGCGATACCCAATCCAGAATCTGAAGCTTTTGGTGCGGCACCAATATCTGTTCTTGTTGGTAAAACTACTAAATCTGTTGCTCTTGCTTGTCTAGCCTGTCCAAAAACAGCTCCATAAAATGCTGCCGTTTGAGCCCCTAATGAAGGCGTAAAGGCTGCAGTAAGCTGAGCTGATAAATTCGTAAGTGATTCATCTTTTATCAATACAGGATTCGCTGCAGTTTCAGACAGCAAATTAATTCTGTCTCCTGCATTAAATGCTGTTAAAACTTGTTTTAGGGGGCCATATAATTGTGTGTTTAAAGCTTTGATTGTTGCTTTTCCTACTGCTTCGTTATTTCCTCCAAGAGATTTTGCTGTAAGCGGGTTATATGGAACAGTTGTAAAATATGGTAAAGCTGTAATATATGGAAGATTTGCTACTACCCCTTTTGCTCCATTTGCTGTTAAGGTTGTTGCCAATGCCGTATAAACATTTGCAAAAACTGTTGGATCTGTAATATCATTACCTCCATAAGTAGCCGGATTTAAGTTTCCTTTTTGATCTTTTCCAACCCCGCCAGATGTTGCATAACTTAAAACATCATTTCCTCCAATGAATAAGGAGAAGAATGTTGGTGCCTGCGTTGCTGCATCTGCCAAAACTGTTGTTGAAGGAGAACTTGCGAATCTGGCAAAATAAGGATTTGCTGCTCCTGTTGCTACTCCGGCAACATTTCCGTATCCAGCTGCAACTAAGTGAAAACTTTTTGCACCCGGAACTCCCAAGTTGTTAAACGGCCCTGTAAGATGTGCAGTAATTTCTGTTGTTGGCTTTCCTGTTACATTTACAGGAGCTTGTCCGTTAAAATACAAACGTGTTCCTGCCACAACATTTCCTCCTAATAACAATCCTCCAAGATTATCATTCATTAATGGTGTTGTAAAAGCACCGCCGCCGGCAGCCACAAATTGCTGTGCTAAAATGTTAGGATAAGCACCTTCCTGTCCTCTTTTGAAAAGAGCATTGTCGCTGTATCCCGCCGCAAAAGAATCTCCAAGAGCAACATATTTTGTAAATACTGCTGAACCGGGAATCACCGGAACTTCTTCTGGAGTATTATTGTCGTCATCATTATTACAAGCTGCTAAAAAGGTCAAAGAAACCATTAATAGCCATTTTATATTTTTTTTCATGTTAGTACTTTTTAAATTATTACCTCTCCATTTTTCGTCAGACCCCTTTACAAAAAGAAGCTAAAAATATTCACGTCAATAATTATTTCTTTTAAGGATTAATTGTCCATGAAGCAAACCATTGCTGACCTATCATACCTGCTCCAATTACCTGAAGATAATCTGACCCGAAAAGGTTTGTTGCACCTACTTTTATAACTGATTTTAGTTTTGGAAGTGCATAATTTATCTGAGCATCAAGAACAGTATTTTCCGGAATCATTCCATCTCCAAAAGAAGACTCCCATAAATATTCTGTATTCCATCTTACATTTACATTGAAACCTAAATTTTTAGTTACTTTAGAATTTCCTAATGAAGCTTTAATTCTGTGTTTTGGGGTATTAAATCCTGCCACGAAATCAGGATCATCTTTTTGATCAAAATTAAATTGAGCATAGTTATAATTTACTCCTAATTCAAAATCTTTATATACTTTTTTAGACAAACCAACACCAAATCCTAAAGAAGAAATTTGAGCCGTTGTATTCGTATAAACCTGATAGACTCTTCTATCACCAAAAGCCAATGCCTGGTAAGTTTTTTGTACTTCTGTATCTGCCGGATTAGTTCCTACAGTTCCATAATAAGGAGAAATAACTCTCGCCGTATTCATAAAATCATTATAAATATTGTAGTATCCGTTAATATCAATCGACAAATCGTTTTGAACAACTGTACGGTATCCAGCTTCAAAAGCTTGTACCTGCTCCGGCTTTACTAAACCAATATTTGCTACTTGAAGATCATTTGGATTTGAAGAAGCTGCAAAAGCCTGAACTGAAGCTACTGTATATGCATTGTGATAAGCGTTTTGACCTGACATTTGAATTGTCGCAGGCTGACCGGCAATTGCTTGTCCGGCAGAACTTACATTTACAGTTTCCTGAAAACGATCTAAGTTCTCTGCTGCAGAACCAATTAAAGCAAATGGTCCTAAGTCTAAACCAATGTATTGATCTTGCGTTGTTGGGTTGCGGAAACCTGTTTGATAAGAAACTCTAAAGTTATGTCTTTTAGATTCTCCTGCAGAATACACAAATGAGACTCTAGGAGAAACATTTCCATCAAAGTTTTGACTTTTATCATAACGTAAAGATCCTGTAAATTTCAATCTGTCATCTAAGAATTTTTTCTGTAATTGTGCATAAGCTCCGTATTCTTTATAATCAATTGGACCGTCATAATCTGTAAAGATTGTCCCTTCAGAGTTCATGATATATTTTCTCCAAGAACCTCCAACCTGAATTTCTGCCCATTTGATAATATCTCTAAAATTATAATTCACATCAGAATGGTATAATTTTGAATGATCGATAAATTTTGCTCCTTGTGTTAAATCTGGATTAGAGATAACTGTTTTAAGGGCATTATTAAATTGTGCAGATCCTGGTTCAAATCTAGGAGAACCAGTTGGTTTTGGAATAAAAGAAATCGCAGCAGGAAGAACATTATAATCTGCAAAATTTCTTGCGATTGCCGCCGACTCATTTGCATTTGTTCCCATAACAGCTCCCGCATATTGATAAGCAGTTGCATAGTTTGTAAACCATTCAGTATCTGATTTTGCCGCTCTGTTTACGTTCCATACAGCAAATCTCATATCGTATGAATCTCCTGCATCTTCACTTGTGAAATATATTCTACCAAAAAAGTTTTTCCCTTTTACTTCAAATTTTCCTTGCTGCATTAAGAAATCTTTTAAAGCATATCTGTTTGCTCCCTGATAAATAGTGCTCCCTGTACCAATTTTATATTGAAGTATAAATTCTGTATCATCTGCCCAAGGCTTGATATGAGCACTAAAATCAGCTTTCATACTTTTAACTTTATTATCAGTCAAATCCTGCTCACGGTAACCGGTTCTACTAACTTGTCCAACATTTGAAATAAAAGTAGTAACCTCATCACCATAGATATTTAATCCGTCATAGTTTTGATTTACTGCATGACTGTCTCCTCCAGGTGTCATACTTCTTTTATCTCCAGCAATCCACTCCGTAGCTCTCATATAAGTAAAGTTAGCTTTCATTGCGAAATGTTTTGTAAAAGCTTTTGCAGCTCTAATTCCAAAATCATTATAATCATTAGTTCCTGCAATGTCCTGACTCGTTTGCCCATATTTATAGTAAACACTTATTCCTTCATTTGTAAAAGGACTTTTACTATTCATAAACATAATTCCGTTAAAAGCGTTTGCACCATAAAGAGCAGAAGATGCTCCCGGCAAAAGTTCAACGCTTGCAACATCGATATCAGAAACACCAATTAAGTTTCCTAACACAAAGTTCAAAGCTGGGGAAGAGTTGTCCATACCATCAACCAATTGCATAAATCTGGTATTAGCAACAGTAGCAAAACCACGAGTATTTATTGATTTAAAAGAAATACTGCTCGTATTGAAATGCACTTCTTTTAAATTTTCCAATCCATCATAAAAAGTGGGAGCTGTTGTGTTTTTAATTTCCTGAATACCCATTCTTTCAATTGTAACAGGTGATTCAATAACTCTTTCAGGAGTTCTGGAAGCCGAAACCACAATCTCATCAAGTTTGGTTTCTTCATCTTTTAGAGTAACGTTTATTTTTTGATTTGCAGATGTAACATTGATTGTTTGAGCTTCAAATCCCACGGCAGATACCTTTATCAAAAATGGCAGTTTTTCATTTGTGGTCAATTTAAATGTTCCGTCAAAATCAGTCGATACACCTCCGCTGCCTCCAAGTACAACAACATTGGCACCGGGAATAGATTGTTTGTTACTGTCAGTAACTGAACCTGTAATTGTATTCTGCGCAAAAGATATTCCGCTGAAAAACAACATAATTAGCAAGTAGACTCTCATTAGGGTTAGTTTTTGGTTAGTTGTTATTAGTTTTAATAGCCAAAATACAAATATTTTTAATATTAATAAAAAAACGTTAAAAAAAATTCATATTCAGCACAATTTTTAAAACTATTTTAACTATTTCGTAATTGATTTTATTAGATAAAAATCAAATATTAAATAAAGAAAAACCACAATACTATGCATACATATAAATTTTTAATATTTTTCTGAGGATTTAATAAAAATACATATACAAGAAAAAAAATATGACAATAAAAAAAAGCGAGACCTAAATCTCGCTTTTTTAACATTATCATCAATAGTTCCTACTAATTTGAAGGTGATTCAATTTTTATTAGTCGATTTTGCAAATCTTCTATCTTTTTATTTTGCTCAATAATGTATAGTGTTAGTTCTTCAATTTTTTGAAGTAGTTTAATATTCATTTTAGATAAGTTGATTCCATCATTTTGCATTTCTTGTGCTGATGCAATTTCTGGTAGATGTTTATTCTCTTTAATAAATTTATCTAAAGATTCTAAGGACTTAAGGTTATAATCTTTTTCAAATACAAAGTCTGCTCCGGCATCGACAGTTACTTTTACCTCACGAGAACTAATGTTTCCTGCAACAGTAAGCCTTTCTGTTGGTGTTGTTGTGCCAATTCCAACCTTACCATTTGTAATTTGCATTACACTTCTACTGCTCCAGTCTCCAAAACGTATTCCTCCATACCAGTGTATATCTAAACCTGAAGATCCCGTAACACTATAATGCCCAATTGTATAATTATAAGCATCATTAAATCCAACTATTGGCAAAGTCGCCTGACTATGAATAGTTGATGTAAAGAATATAAAAACAACCACAACCCTTTGAATTAAATTTAGTTTTTTCATTATTATTTTTTCTTAGATAGCACTATCTTTTTTAGGTTATTAATTTCAGTTGTTTGTTTTTTATTTTCTTTTTCCATCTTAATTATATATAGAGTCAGCTCTTCAATCTTCTGGAGTAACTTAGTATTCATGTCTCCTAAATTAATACCATCTTTTAAAACCTCTTCTTCACTTGGAATATTTTCTAAATGACCTTTCTCAGCAATATGTTTTTCTACTTCTTCAAGTGTTGGCAGTTGATATTCTTTTTTAAAAACGAAATCTGCCCATCCTGTTGCCTGCACTTTTACTTCTCTTGCTCCAATTGATCCTTCAACAGCCAGTTTATGATTTCCGGTTGTATTTGTACCGATACCTAAACTTCCATTTGAAGTTAAAATCATTTTTCTTATGCCATAAGAATCCCAGGAAAACAGAGGTCTTGTACTTACAACTGAGCCATTACGTCTGGAATCAAAAACCATAATAGGATTTTCACCGCTGTCATTTGCAGTTTCAATCATACCTGTTAAATAAAGTGCCGCTCGATTGTCAGTTACATGATATCCTTGTAAAAGGGGAATAAATCGATTGTCATCGCCTGTTGCATTTACAATTCTTATATAATCTTGCGAGGCATCACTTATGCTTAATTTTAATAATGCTTCAGAACCTACAATAGAGGGAGTAAAAACTTCAAGACTAGTCGATGGAGTTTTAGTTCCAATACCAAAATTTCCAGTAGTAATATAACTATTGCCAACTCCTTGTAATTTTAGACTACCCGAAGATTCAACATCGCTTTTAGAATCTAACAAGGTTCTCCATTCCGACCATGCATTTTGATTATAAAATGCACTTCTGTACATTATTTTATCACCTTCCCAAGTACTTTTAAAATATAGTTGAGAAACCAAGTGTGCATATTTTCCATAAATTTCCAACAAAGATCCGTAAGTTGATGGCGCACCAGCTCCAGCATAATTATCCCAAAGTTTTATAGACATTGAGTTAATTCCAACCCTTGGCAGTGCATTAAAATCTTTTTGTTCTGTGTTCCATCTTAAACTGTTAGAACCTAAATTACCATCAAAAGTCTGGCAATAAATAAATGCATTAAAAAGCATTACTGCAAAAAACATTATTTTTTTCATATTTAAATTTTTATTTTTTATAAGTTAAGTCTTGTTAATTAAAATTTTGAAACAAAATTATTTTATCTATTGGATGTCATCTTTCAAATTTTCATGCGTAATTACTTAAAAATCAAATCAAATGTCTAACCACTCTAAATGATATGTAGCACCGGGAATAAAACTACTCTAAGTTTAATATCTTAATTATATTCTCATCAAATGGATTTTTTGAATTAATCATAATTATATAAAAACTTTGATGCCCCTTGTAAAATAAAAATACTGTTGGAGTTGGTCCCTTAGTAAAATCTGAAAGTACTTGATGTTCTCCTTTTTCATTGCTGAAGGACATTTGATTTATTGAACCATAAAACCCCTTATAATTAGTACCCTTAAAGGTTCTCTGTATTTTTGAATAATTATCTAGGTTTACATTTATGGCAGAATTAAAAACAAAACCATAGCTAATCGTAATTTCCATGTCGCTATTCTTATTTAATATTTCTCCAGACTCAAACTTCACATCTTCAAGATTAACATTTTGGTTAATAGTTGATTTTTTCAATTCAGCATTGCCCAGATCTTTAAATTCCCATACTACTATATTATAAATGTCTCTATAATCAAAGTTGTTATAAACATCTCTTTCTTTTACATAACTATAACAAAAATTAGTATTAATATCTTTTTTAGCAGAGTCTTTAAAAATCCACATATATTGTTTGTAAGTCTGCCAATCCGAAGAGTGGCTGTATCTTATAACACCATAAAAGAAATAAGATAAATAGCTAATTACTAGCACGCTTACACTTGCTATTATCATTTTCAAAGTCTTATTCATATCAAAATTCAGTTAAATATTGCATCCCCCCGCTGGCGCGAGCATCTTGCTCGTGAACACAATCTGAATCTATTTATATTTTATTAGAAGATAACTCCTGTTTTATTCCCAAATTTATTTTCTACTCATCTTTTTTTATTTGGTATGAGCTAATTCTCTTTGCGTTCACGAGCAAGATGCTCACGCCAGCAGGGGGAAACCATCTGAAATTATATATTATATTCATTGCAAATATTCATATTATTGAAACAATGAACTTTGATTACAGTAAGTTTCTAATAGGTATTTCGAACAAATTGCACCCCAAAATAATGAAGAAATTAAAATCAAAAAAAATAAAATAGTAGCTATTATAGAAATTTTATTACTTTCTAAAAATGTTGATTTTGAAATTACAATTCTTTTTCCTCGTTCAGATCTAAAAAAATAAAAATAATTGAATAATAAGAACAAAATACCTATTCCAATCATTAACCATTTATCCATCTTTATACAAAAAAACCGAATTAAAATAATATCAGTAAAAACGCTTACAAAAAAACCCTCTCCAATACCTAGAGCCCAAACAGTTAGTGCATGCGGTTCATCTTCTTTCAAGATTTTTTTATAAAATAGGTAACAATAATAATATATAACATCCATAAAAAACACGTAAATTTAATATCCAAATTTTTCTCTTCCCCCTCTGGCGCAAGCATCTTGCTCATGAACACAATCTGAATTTATTTATATTTTATTAAAAGATAACTCCTGTTTTATTCCCAAATTTATATTTTCTACACATTCTTTTTTATTTGGTATGGGCTAACTCACTTTGCGTTCACGATCAAGATGCTCGCGCCAGCAGAAGAGACAACTACTCTAAGTTTAATATCTTAATTATATTCTCATCAAATGGATTTTTTGAATAAATCATAATTACATAAAAACTCTGATGCGCCTTGTAAAATAAAAATAATGCTGGTGTTAGTCGCTTAGTAAAATCTGAAAGTATTTGGTGTTCTCCTTTTTCATTGCTGAAGGACATTTGATTTATTGAACCATAAAACCCCTTATAATTAGTACCCTTAAAGGTTCTCTCTATTTTTGAATAATTATCTAGGTTTACATTTATGGCAGAATTAAAAACAAAACCATATTTAATTGTTAATTCTAAGTTACCCCCTTTATTTAATATTTCTCCAGACTCAAACTTCACATCTTCAAGATTAACATTTTGTTTAATGGTTGATTTTTTCAATTCAGCATTACCCAGATCTTTAAATTCCCATACCATCACATTATAAATGTCTTTATAATCAAAATTATTATAGACATCCCTTTCTTTTACATAACTAAAGCAGAAATTAGTATTAATATCTTTTTTAGCAAAGTCTTTAAAAATCCACATATATTGTTTGTAAGTCTGCCAATCCGAAGAGTGGCTGTATCTTATAACACCATAAAAGAAATAAGATAAATAGCTAATTACTAGCACGCTTACACTTGCTATTATTATTTTAAAAGTTTTATTCATATCAAAATTCAGTTAAATATTGCATTCCTTGTGCTGTTAACTGGGCAATCATTTCGTTTTGACCTCAATTCCTATTTTATTTAATTCTTGTATAATTTCTTCAATATTTTCATCATACCAACCATCTAGCTCGCTTACGCTAAATAAGCTTTTTTCTTCTCCTTTTTTATAAATTCTAAAACGTGTACCCCAAGCTTTTCCTTCATTTTCTTGTTTATAAGTAAACAATAAATCCTCATACCTATATGATTTTATATCTTTTTTAAAAAACCACTTATTAAAAATCAATTGAATATGATCATTTTGAAACTCTATAGAACTTAAACTCTTAATAAGAGAGAAAATTACATTAGGAATAATTACAGTTAAAATCCAAACCATAAATATCTTTCCAAGATTTAATTTATTTCCTAAGATTAAAAAAAATAGAAATATATGGGATATTAAAAACCGATGTAGTAAATATTTTTTGTTTCTTTTGAATATCATTCTATTATTGTTTATTATTAAATAGTAAAGAAAAACCACTATTATAAGTACCATATGTACTGTAAGTTGAAACGGCATTATACATCACCTTTTCCCCTCGATATAATTCCTTAGCACTATTCCACGCTCCTATAGTATTCCCTCTAAGTATAGGAGCATTCCCTACGCTCCCAGTAACCCATGCAGAAGTAAAATCTATCATAGTGGCATATTTACTACCTCGTTGACCTGCTATTAAACCAGGAACTGTTGAGTAACTATGAAGAATCTCACTTGGTCTATCATTAAAAGAATCAGCCATTTGAGCCATTCCAATTGAAGCTTGTCCAATTGTCAAACTTAATGCAAGTCCGGATGCACCTCCAGTTTCTGGAATTGCAGCTACAGCACCAATTGTACCAACAACTCCAAATGTAGTATTTAGCGCTCCATTCACAAATTTTGATTGTGATTCCATTAACTCTGATTGAAAAATTTCACCTCTATCTAAAGTATGATGACATATTACACAAGGAATTATATTGTTTTTTAAACCTTTTGAATTTTTATCAATTTTAGTCACATTTATGTAATTATCATCAACAGTTAGGTTTTGAGTAATACCATTCGGTTTATCTTTAGAATCATCATAACCAAAATCTGTTTTAAAGGATATGTTAAAAAACACACCCGAATTTTTAGAAGCAGCTCCCCAATCACCAGTTTGTTTAAACTCATTGTAAGCTGCTGCAAAATGCCCAACACCTGCCGAGATTAATCCAGCACCTATAGCAACACCTGTTCCAGAAGAAAATATCGTTAATGCTACACCCCCAATTATTTCAATTCCGGCAAATATGTCATTAAAAGTTAACTTGAACTTTTCTCCATTATAATCAGTATATTTTAAAGGATTATTTAAAACATACCCATACCTATTATAGTTTTGCGTATTAAACGGATCCTGTACAAAATTATCAGGCTGTAAAAAACGGTGCAATTTCGGATCATATATACGACCGTTCATATTTATAAGTCCTACACTTTGCAAATGTTCGTGACCTGTGTAACCACGATCTAAAACTGTAAGCCCCATAAGAACATTTCCTGCTCCGTCTTTCACACTTACTATAGCTCCCCAGGCATCAAACAGTCGTTTTTCGAGTACCGTCCCGTTAGCATCAGTAATAGACAAAATACTACCTTGATAATCTCTTTGTAAATATAAATAATTCTGAGTTGTACCATTGCTATTTACTACAATTGGTGCACTGTAACCATCACCACCTATGTAAGTTACAAATTCAAACGCACCAGTCAGCATATTTTGCTTTATTTCCATAGTTCCATCGGCAGAATAATATTTGCGTAATGGCCTTTGTAGCTTATCATCTTGCAAACCGCCATAAAACATAGCAGTACGGCTATTTGCATCATTATAGTTAAAACTTATTTTATCAATTCCAGGTTCTTCAATCTGTACAGGACTTTTAAAAGTATTATAACTAATAATTTGTGTTGGCTTTGCTGTATAATAGGTTAATGCCTCTGGTGTAACTGTAATCGAGTTATTTTGATACGGCTTATCCTTTAAAGTATATCCATAGGTTCCTAAATCGTTTTGCGTTATTCTTCCCTGATCATCATACAATTGTTTTTCCTGTACTCCTTTAACATTTGTAAATTCTGTTAAACGGTCTTGTGAATCGTATTTAAAGCTCTCGTTTCTGCTAAATAAACTGTTTGTTCTACTGGTTAAGTTACCTTGCTTGGCGTCAAAAACTGTATTCAATGTTAGAATATTTAGTGAGCCTGCTGTTTTATCATATTTAAACTGGGATGCTAATCCATAAGTATCATATTCATTGGTAATTGTAATAGGTCCATTTTGAGCTGTACGTAGCTGTCCTCTGGCATTTACAGTATTAACCTGCCATAAAACAGCACTATTAGTATTATCCAATATTTGCCAGTGTGCCCCATTTTTATATACATTCTTAATAGTTTTACTGCTTGATTTTCCTCCTGCAGCCGCGGTTGAAGTTTCCAGTTCTATCCTTCCAAATGCATCATAACTTATCTGTTTTGTGAAAACTGCAAACGGAGTTGTTTCAACAGACTTGCTAACTCTTTTATAACTATCATAAATATATTCATTTATAATGGTATTGGTTCCGTTACTAAAATCCTCAAACTTTGAATTTAAAAGCAACTTAGACGATGAATCGTATGTATATGTTGTTTTAGAATTTGTATTTATTCCTGAGATTGTTTTTTGTTTTATTTTTCCAACATCATCAAGAATGTAAATAGTTGTTCCGTTTGGAGTTGTTTCTTTTACTTTTTCACCAAATGCATTATATTCATAAGTATAGGTTCCGGCAGAAGCATCTACTAGCTTTGTTTTTCTTCCCCAGCCATCTTGTGATATTGTGGTTTTAACTCCATTATATTCTGATTCTTTCAAATTACCATTGGCAAAATAAATGTACTTAACTGTTCCTCCAGGAGTGTCTGTCATAGATATCACATTACCGATTGCATTTTTTGTTGACATCTTTGTTTTTACTCCGTCATTTACTGTGGTTGTCAGCCCCGAATAAGTGATATCTGTAGTTTTTCCTGTAAAAGCTATACTCCGCTTATTTCTTCCATAAACATCAAATAGTACTTCATTCCATTGTTTTGGTGATGATTCAAAATAAGGTTCGCTTACTTTATAATTTCTATCGTAAATGTCATATAAATAATCAACAAATGAGAATGATCCGCTAATATCCTTTACTCCAGACTTTATTTTTCGGCCTAAATCATCAAACGTTTCTTGTGTAGAACTTCCATCATCGGCTGTTGATGTTACAACAGTTTCATTTCCAATACGTTTATAAACAAAATTGTTTGTATTACCTAAATAATCTTTTACCTTAGTTTTTTTAAACCATGAATCATATTCATACGACTTAGTCAGGCCGTATGGATTTTTTTCTGATTGTAATGTCCCATCAGCATTGTAAAGAAATATTGTCGACAAACCTTCTACATCTATACTTAGCGTTAGATATCGGCCGGATGTATCATATCCATAACTAGTCACTCTTGGTGTCAAACCAGTTGCTGAGATAGTTTTTTTAACAACATTCCCAAAACTATCATACTCATTATCCTCCGTAATATAATCTGTATTTGTTCCTTTCTTTTTGACTTGACTCAATAAGTTATTTTTGTACTCATATATTTCTTCGGTTGACATGACATCTCCCGTAACGGTCACAATTTGATTTTTATTCATTGGTCTGCCCACGATGTATGGCGATGCCGTTGGAGAGTTTTGATACGCCATGTTCGAAACTGTAGTTTGAATTGTTGTACCCCCTTCTTTTAATAATGTTGTTGCCTTAAGCGGATTATTATAAGTATCGTATTCTGTAACTGTCTCCGAACTTGTATTTTCTAATCCATTATATTGTTTAGCTGTACTATTTTTAACTTTAAAAACTTTATTTGACAACAGTTCTGCATCATAAAATAATCTTGATTTTGTAATATAGTTTGTCGGCGTGTTTGATGACTTATTTGCTTCTTCATTTATTTTTGCCGTAAATGTGCTGCCAGATTTGATCCACACTCCCGGCTTCAAGGTTATACTTTGTATTGCAACTAAGTTGTCTGTTGTGGTTACGGTATAATCCTTTTCTTTAATTATTGTATTAGATGTAATAGTCCCTGAAACAGTAAGAGGTTCATGTCTTCCAAGTGTTGTATAATTTTCAATATTGACACCTCTCAAACTGATATCATTTTTAGAGATCGTTGAAATTATTTGAGAGTCGTTTTCATACCAGTTTGTTTTAGATGTAGATCGAAAACCTAAAAAGCCAAGGCCTTCTAAATTAGAAACTGCACCTAGATAAGAGTACTGTTGTTTTTTATAAACATTGCCATTTCTCTGTTTTTCCAACATTGAAACAATCTTAAAGCCTGGTGCAATTACAATGTCAGTATTGGGAAAAGTCTCTATTAGAGCTGTTGGACTATAAATAGGTTCATATGGATCTTGTTTTAAAGGTTTATAAGTTATGGTTTCTTTTATTCCATTTCCATTTGTAATTCGTTTTAAGAGTACATCTTCACGATTATCTTTTGGACTTTTAAAAGATTTGATCATATTATCATAAATCACACTGTACTCTAAATTTTGATTCACTTGATTGTGATTAGTAAATACAGGTATAGAGTTTCTGCCTATTCCTGCAAACTCTTCTGGAGCACCAATTGCAGAGAATTTAACTTCTTTATCTGTAACGATTTGATTTTCATATAAAATCAATTTTGTTACTATTGGAGATCCTGTTTTTCCAAAAAAACCATCTTGCGCTGCTGTTAAATTTTGTTGATATAAAATGTCTGTTTTACCATCTCCGTTATAATCATTAGCTATATAAGTACTTTCCTTTAAGCTATATGGAAATCTAGTGACACCGTCTTCCCCCTTTACCTCGAAATAGGTTTGCTTTCCATATTCATATAAAATTCCTATACTAGAATTTATTTTATTAAATCCTGTACCTGTAGCAATATAAAAATTCCAACTATCTTTATTCAGTTCATTAGGTATTACAAAATCAATTTTACCATCACCATTATAATCTCCTATTAAAATGGGTTTGTCAAGAGCGATTCCAGGATCTGCTGATGCATTTTTATATAATAATGTTAATTTATTGTCTTTATTTAAAGTATATATTTTTATAAAACCAGATTCTAAAACATAAATATCAGATTTCCCATCACCATTAAAATCAGCTATATAGATTTTTGTATCATTACCAACACTCATAGTAATATTTCCAATATTATCTGGTTGATCAGAAGTAAGGCGTCTATCTAAATTAAAAAGATGAACAGTTCCACCCTGATAAAGTGGCCTTTGATATTCTGTTGTATGATTTCCAAAATTACAGACTGTCATATCATAATAGAAACTTTTTTCAACTGCGATGACATCCGTAAGACCGTCTCCATTAAAATCTCCACTATAATAATCGACAGGAATGTTTTCTAAAACCACTCCTTTATAGTCTTTAGGATCGCAATAGGACCAATTTGATGCTTTAGTTACTGTCTTACTAAAATTGTACGTCTTTTCATAATGCTTCGTAGTCGCTGAAGTTGAACCAGAACCATGCAGTGAAATGACACAATTTTGATCTGTTTTTTTTACAACAGCCCATCCTTGTGGTAATAACTTATTATCTGAACTTAAAAAAGCAGCAGGAAAAATATTTTCAAAAGTTCCTACATTATCTTGTTGGCCTGGATTAAGTCTTCCTGATGTAATGTTTGAAAACAAAGTATATTTATTTTTTAAGCCTATCGTTTTTGAATATAAAATAATATCTGTTTTGCCATCATTATCAAAATCACCAGTAATATAATCAGTGTTCAAATTATTTATCCCTGACCATCCTAGTGTTGCTTCTACATTTGCTTTTAGTGGAGTAGGACTATTAGTATCATCATAGCTAAAACTAGTAGGATTATAACTTTTAGTATTATCGCCGCTTTTTTCTGTAATAGATTTTAAACGTTGATAATTCAAAGAAGTTGTTTCTTGATCTAAAACATAATTTCTAAAACCTAATCCATTTCCAATAACATTAATTTCTTTGAGAATTGTATTTCTTATAATGCTTAGACCACCTACGTATGACTGTTCAGCACGTTTCCTATCATCATATTTAAATATAATTTCATTTATAGGTGTTGCAGTTGTAATACTACCATATTTTATAGATATTATCTTTAATATATTATTAAAACTATTATCTCCACCAGAATAATTATAGCTTATTCTTACTCCTTGAGGATTTTCCCAATAAGTAATTGCCCAATCTGTTACAGATCGAGAACCTATTGAATTACCATAATAAGCTTTTGAACCATCTGGATATTCTACTAAAAAATAAGCGGGACCATAATTTGCTCCAGAAGGATGAACACCAAAAGAGGTGATTTTAATATTAGAAAAACTTTCCGTTTCATAGATAGTTTTATCAGCGCCGTAGACTCCATTAGTTCCATTTTTGACTATTAACCGCTGACCATCTAATGCAAATCGATCTAAGGCATTAAAATCAACTGCATCAATAACATCGTCATGAAATTTAGTTGCAGGAATTCTTGAAATTGTTGAAAGTCCGGCTATATTCCATCCGTAGCCTGCCATTCCATTTCCTGACTGACTATTATATGACAAACTAATTTGAGGCACGACTCCATTAATTCCTGGAGGAACCGCAATTGGAATCGTATAAGTTGCAGCACCTGATAGAGAAACAGATAATTGTCCTTCTGTAACACCCACTTCTGTAGATTGTCCAAATCCAAATAGACCAAATACTAAAAATAAAACAGTAATATAAAACTTCCTCATAGCCAATTATTGTTTAATGATTTTAATAGATTTTTCTCCTCCGTCTTTATAAGAAAGCAGCACCAGATACATACCAGTCGGATATTGTTGAAAAGGTATATTGAGGGTATTTATAGTATCGCTGGTCTGAAAGGATCGTAAAACCTGTCCTGTTATAGAATAGACATGAACAGAAGTCACAAAATTGTCGTTTGCTAACTGCCACTGCAGATAAAGCTCTTCTTTTACTGGATTTGGATAATAGGAAATAACATCTTCGGAGAAGAATTTCTCTAAATCATTTTCAACAATTGCTTCAATTTCTTTAACTTCTTTTACAGATTTTGATAAACAATTAATACATAATGTTCTATTTGTTTGATTTCCTGCACCATCATAACTAAAAGTCAGTTTAGTTTGTGCATTTGAGAAATAAAAGAAGTGAAACAAAATAAAAAGTAGAGAAAGGCGCATAAATTCAAAATTTAAAATATTTCCTACAAATATATATTTATATTTTAAATCTTACAAAATTTATGTTAAAGTAAAATTCTAAAAACAAAAAAAGCGAGACCTAAATCTCGCTTTTTAACATACTCATTACACTTCTTACTAATTCGAAGTTGATTCAATTTTTACCAGTCGGTTTTGCAAATCTGTAATCTGTTTATTTTGCTCAATAACGTACAATGTTAATTCTTCTATTTTTTGAAGTAGTTTGGCATTCATTTCTCCTAAATTGATCCCTTCCTTTAATACTTCTTCTTCATTTGGGATATTTTCTAAATGACCTTTTTCTTTAATATACTTTTCTACTTCCTGAATTGTTGGCAATTGATATTCTTTTTTGAAAACGAAATCTGACCAATTATCCATATCAACTTTAACTTCCCTAGAATGTATTGTCCCGTTCACATCCAATTTATTTGTTGGATTTGTTTTACCTATCCCCACATTTCCATTTATAACTTGATTACCAACAAATGTATTATTCCCTTTTGTCGCAAGTTCAATCCAAGGATTCCAAATATTTGCATCTCCATTTCTAGTCCTAAATGAAATATGATTTCCTCCATTTGGTCCATAGTCAGAACTTATTTGTGTATCATAACTATTATTATAAAAACCACCATAACTGATTAGTGAACCATTCCAAGGTGTTCCTGCCGTCGCATATGAAAACGTATAACCTCCTTTAAAACTATCAGCACTTCCACTAATCGAAATAGTAGATGTTGGAGTTAAATTTTGTGCATTTGAACACAGAAAAAACAAACTAAACCCTATAAGCAATACTTTTTTCATCTTTAAAATTCTTTTCTAATTAATTTATATTATAATTCACAAACATACAATTAACAATCAAAAACTTTCAAATTATACAAAAAAGCGAGACCTAAATCTCGCTTTTTAACATTTTTTATATTTTGAAATATCTATTCTACAGTAACAGATTTTGCTAAGTTACGTGGCTGATCGACATTACATCCTCTCATTACTGCAATATAGTATGAGAGTAATTGTAATGGAATTGTAGTAATTAGCGGAGATAATGCATCCGAAGTTTCAGGAATTTCGATTACATAATCAGCTAATTCACGAACCTGAATATCTCCTTTAGTAACAACAGCAATGATTTTACCGCTTCTTGATTTAATCTCCTGAATATTACTTACAATTTTATCATAATGACCTTGTTTTGGCGCAATTACAATAACCGGCATTTGCTCATCAATTAACGCAATTGGTCCGTGTTTCATTTCGGCTGCAGGATAACCTTCTGCGTGAATATAAGAGATCTCTTTAAGTTTTAAAGCTCCTTCAAGTGCTACAGGGAAATTATACCCTCTACCCAAATAAAGACAGTTTGGAGCATCTTTAAATTTAGCAGCAATTTCTTTTGCTCTGTCGTTTGTTTCTAAAGCTTCTGCAACTTTCTCAGGAACTAATTCTAATTCTTGTAAGTAAGCATGGAAATCAGGATTTGACAACGTTCCTTTTGCTTTTCCTAATCTTAACGCAATCATGGTAAGAACCGTGATTTGAGTTGTAAATGCTTTTGTCGAAGCAACTCCAATTTCTGGTCCTGCGTGCGTGTAAGCACCTGCATGGCTTTCTCTTGAAATAGATGAACCTACAACGTTACAAACTCCAAATACAAAAGCTCCGTTTTCTTTTGCTAATTTAATAGCCGCCATAGTATCGGCAGTTTCTCCAGATTGAGAAATAGCAATTACCACATCATCTTTATTGATGATTGGGTTTCTGTATCTAAACTCAGAAGCATATTCTACCTCAACTGGAATACGTGTAAATTCTTCAAAGATATATTCAGCTACTAAACCTGCATGCCATGAAGTACCGCAAGCTACAATCAGAATTCTCTTTGCATTTAAGAATTTTTCTAAGTTATCCTCAACACCAGCCATTTGAACGATTCCTTCATTGGCATGAAGTCTTCCTCTGTAAGTATCTTTAATTACACTTGGCTGTTCGTAGATTTCTTTTAGCATGAAATGGTCATAACCTCCTTTTTCAATCTGCTCCAAATTCATTTGAAGTTCCTGAATATAAGGATCTACTAAAGAGTCATCTTTAATTTTTCTGATTTTTAGAGGCTTGTGCAGTCTGATATTAGCCATTTCGCCATCTTCTAAATATACTGCATTCGAAGTATATTCGATAAAAGGAGATGCATCAGAAGCAATGAAGTATTCTCCTTCACCAACTCCAATCGCTAATGGACTACCTAATCTTGCAGCGACAATTTCATTTGGGTTTTTCTTGTCAAAAACCGCAATCGCGTAAGCTCCTACAACTTGGTTTAAAGCGATTTGAACTGCTTTTCCAAGTTTTATTTTTTCATTTTTCTGAACCTCTTCAATCAAGTTTACTAAAACTTCAGTATCAGTATCAGATTTAAAAGTATATCCTCTTTTTATTAATTCTTCCTTAAGAGGAGCATAATTCTCAATGATTCCGTTATGGATGATTACTAAATCTCCAGAATTAGAAACATGAGGATGGGAGTTCACGTCATTTGGAACACCGTGAGTCGCCCAGCGTGTGTGCCCAATTCCAATATTTCCATTAATTGTAAAACCTTCTTGTGACTTAGCTTCAAGGTCCGAAACTTTACCTTTTGTTTTACAAACTTTAATACCTGATTCGTCATCATACAACATAACGCCGGCACTATCGTATCCTCTGTACTCAAGCCGCTTTAAGCCCTTGATAACTATAGGATAGGCCTCTCGATGGCCGATATATCCAACAATTCCACACATATATTACTTATTTATTTGGTTTCGTGTAGTAAACCTCAAGTCTCAGTCTTTTATCATAATCTGAATCACCAGCAGGTATATTATTACCAAATAATATTGTTCCTAACGGATTCATAACTGAAGCTCTCGGTGCTTCTGAAAAATACTCATTTGGATTTGCCATTTGAATTCTATTTTTCAATTTATTGGATGTTATAATACTAATATCATCCGTTACAACTAAGCCTAATTTCACATTAGTCGCTGTAGCCGTTTTTATAAGATTACGTATATGATTCGTTATTCTAATCTTATAAGTAGTTCCTCGTTTGGTTGTTGCATCAACATTAATTATACCTCCAAAAATAACCTTTGACATTCTTCGATCAGATGTAATACTCGAACTTGCATCTGCAGAATAATCTAGAAGAACGGTACTATTTGTAAAATCGTATAAATAAACTCTTTTTGGCTCCTGCGCTTGTTCGTCACCCGTTTTTTTAGCCATTTTGACTGCATCAATATGAAAAACCAGGTTAGCTTCATTTACCAGCCATTTATTGGTTCTGATTTCTTCTAACTTAGAAGCAAAATCTTTAAGCTCAATTATTGCCAGAGATCCCTGACCTCCTTTTAAATAAAGATTTCTATCACCATTAGTTACATTATGAGAAGCAACTGCGTTTTGATAATCTGCATCTTTAACATCCTGAAGGAGATTGACATTACTTCCCGTTAAATTAATAACTATAGATCTGTCTTCTGTAACAGTTGGTTCATCTGTTGTAATATCAGTTTTCGCTTTATAATTGATAGTAATTTTTCCTTTAGAAAAATCCATTAATGCCATATTACTTAAAGGACTAGCTTCTGATCTTTCAACTTTAAAATACAATCCTTTAAAATAGTCCTGAAATACATCTGCAGCAGAAAGTTTTTCTTTTGGCGCTTTTAAAATTTTATCTTGGAAAAAAGCTTTATTTAAATTTAAACGCATCTCCGGAGCTACTAAAGTTTTTACTTCTTTACCATCTTTATCTTTAGTAATATCCGTAATTTCTTTGGCATCAAAATAGAATTCACTGTTTTCAAGTACATTTCCATCATTTAAAGGTTTACCAGTTGCAGCATATGGTTTTTTAGCATCCTCAAATTCAGTTTGGTTTGTATAATACAATTGAGCAAATTGACTTCCGTTATCATAATAACTGCTTCGCATTTGATAGCCGGATTCGTAGACACTTAATTTAAGCTTACCATTAGGAGAACCGTAAATTGAATCTAATTCATACACATGCGTTCCATCAGTGTTTGTAGTTTTAACATGACTAAAATAAGGTATACTTAACACAACGCTCTGTATAACTGGATCTTCGCCAACAGAAGGAGCATAAGCAGAAAGTCCTACTTGTGTATTATAATTCGCTGTTGTTGTTCCAAAAACCGGATTATCATAAATTCCTAAAGCATTTGTTACTAAAGAATTCGATTGAATAGGCGTTACTTCTTGATTATAAGCTATAACATCATACTTTTCAGATTCCAGACCAAAATGATCATCTCCAATCAAATCATCACCAATCGCATTAAAGTCTTTATCGCAAGAATATAAAAAAACAACGGCTGCAGCTAATAGAATTTTCTTAATAAAAGAAGTATTGTACATGTTTAATAATAAAGTTAAAATTTAAAGACCCATAGTTTTATAGAAATTTGTATACGCTTCAGCGAATGCATCTTTCGTGGCGAAAGGTAAAAAAGGTTTTCCTGAAGATTCTATAAATTTTGTTAAACTTGGCGAAACATTCTCTGATGCAATAATAACAGCATCAGAATGCATTATACTGGCTTTAAGGATATTTTCGTAATTTGGAATTTCAAGATCGGCAACAGATTCGTGCGGAACACCATCAAATTTAACTTTATTGATCATTTCCAAATCTAAATTTTCATCAAAAGACTGACCATAAACCGAGGTAACGATTTTGGTATCGTTAAATAATGCTTCGTTTTTATAATAGTGTTTCATATAAATTGGAAGCATTGCCGCAAGCCATCCATGAACATGAATAATATCCGGAACCCAATTTAATTTTTTTACAGTTTCAACAACTCCTTTTGCGAAAAATATAGCACGCTCATCATTATCAGGATACAAAACTCCTTCTTCATCGGCAAAAGTTGCTTTACGTTTAAAATATTCATCATTATCAATAAAATAAACCTGAATTCTTTCTTTAGGAATTGAAGCCACCTTGATAATCAACGGCATATCTAAATCATTCACTACCAAATTCATCCCTGAAAGTCTGATCACTTCATGTAATTGATGTCTTCTTTCGTTGATATTTCCATATCTTGGCATGAAAATTCTTATCTGTCCGCCTTGATCATTAATCATTTTTGGAACGTCATAAGACATTAAAGAAACTTCATTTTCAGCCAAATAAGGCACGACTTCAGATGATACGTATAATATCCTCTTATCTTTCATAATAGTATTTTACTTAATTTTTGGTAATAAAAACGTCGCAAAATTACAAAATTTTATGCAGTTTATAACTAATATATTATGTTTGCACTAAATTTTAATAATACCGCCATGCATATTTTCTACGGTAAAGTAGCTCTGATAGCTTATTTAAAAACTATCAAAACCGCAAATTCAACCATTGGATTTGTCCCAACCATGGGAGCTTTACACCAAGGACACCTGGCTTTAATGCAGCGATCACTTAAAGAAAACGACGACACTGTAGTAAGCATTTTTGTGAATCCAACGCAGTTTAATAATCCCGAAGATCTTGAAAAATATCCTCGAACTCTTGAAGAAGATGTAAAAAAAATGCGAGGATTAAGTGACAAAATAATTTTATACGCGCCTTCTGTAGATGATATTTATGAAGGCAACACGATTTCGCAATCATTTGACTTTGACGGTTTAGAAAATCAAATGGAAGGAAAATTCCGTCCAGGGCATTTTAACGGAGTTGGAACTATCGTAAAACGATTGTTTGAAATCGTTACTCCAACCAATGCTTATTTTGGCGAAAAAGATTTTCAGCAGCTTCAAATTGTTAAAAAACTGGTAGAAAAAAATAATTTACCCGTAAATATTGTTGGCTGTCCAATTTTTAGAGAAGATAATCTTTTGGCAATGAGTTCCCGCAATGAAAGACTAACTCCGGAAGAAAGGAAAGAAGCTTCAATTATTTACAAAACCTTAACCGAAGCCAAGGAAATCTTCCAAAATAGCACACCTGCAGAAACAATTCAGTTTGTAGAGAATGCTTTTAAAGATAACGAAAAATTTGACCTCGAATATTTCGTAATTGCTGACGAATCTACATTATTACCTATCGATCATAAAATAAACGATAAAAAATACCGTGCGTTTATAGCGGTATTTGTTAATTCTATAAGACTGATTGACACCATTTCATTAAATTAAATTACCTTTGCTGCATGCAAATTCAAGTTATAAAATCAAAAATTCATCGAGTAAAAGTTACCGGAGCCGATTTAAATTATATTGGCAGCATTACTATTGATGAAACTTTACTGGAAGCCTCAAACATTATTGAAGGCGAAAAAGTATCTATTGTTAACATTAATAATGGTGAACGTTTTGAAACTTACGCTATTAAAGGAGAAAAAAATTCAGGTGAAATCACTTTGAATGGTCCTGCAGCCAGAAAAGTTCAAAAAGACGATATTATTATTATCATTTCGTATGCAACCCTGGATTTTGAAGAAGCTAAAACCTTCAAACCGTGGATTATTTTCCCAAATGAAAACGATAACTCGTTAACATAAAACATATTTCTTTCTTATTTACATTTGTAATTTTGTCAAAAATATTTTTGTACAAACAGATTTTCTTTTCCCTAAATTGAAAATGTATACAACGTAAGAAATCATTGCTTTTTTTATTCCCCCAAAATCACAAAAAGCAAATAAAATAGTATATTGCTACACTATTTTGAATACTTTTTAATTCACTGAAATGCCACAAATCATGAAAAAAGTTTACCTACTCATTACATTAATTTCCGTTTCTGTATTTTCTCAGAAAAAATTTGACAATATTCAATCTGAAAAACTGGGAGAAGAAAGAAGAATAACAATTGGACTTCCTGCTTCTTACGATGCTAAATCAGATAAAAAATATCCGGTTTTATATCTATTAGACGGCGATTATTTATTTGATCCTTTTTACGGAGCTGTAAGTTATGGCAATTATTGGGATGATATTCCCGAGATGATTATCATTGGTATTCATCAAAATAAAGATGAAGAACGTTATGACGATACAACAATCGATCAAAATGCAGGTTTACCTTTTGAGAAAGGAGCAAAATTTTTCGAATTTATTGGTTCAGAGTTAATTCCGTATATAGAGAAAAAATACCGTACATCGCCTTTTAGAATTATTGCCGGCCATGATGTAACAGCTAGTTTTGCTAACTTTTATTTGTATAAAGAACAACCTCTTTTTAATGCTTATATTTGTTTAAGCCCGGAACTTGCTCCAAAAATGGAAGTTCGTATTGCAGAAAAGTTTGCCAAAATACAAAAACCAATCTTCTATTACCTTTCTGCCGGAGAAGGCGATATTAAGAAGATTAAAGAACCAATAGAAAAATTGGCCAGTAATATTAAAATCGCAAATAATCCGTTAGTCAATTATAAATACGAAGTATTTAAAGGGGCAACACATTATACTGAAGTTCTGCACTCAATTCCGAGTGCATTATATCAGATTTTTGAAATATACAGGCCTATTAATTCAGCAGAATACAACGACAAAATTGCAGTACTTCAAACAGGTTATGCCGATTATTTAGAAAAAAAATATAATGACATGTCTGAGGTTTTAGGTGTTCAGATTCCGGTTAGAATGAGTGATTTTAAAGTAATCGAAAATATTATTTTAAAAAGAAATGCCTACGACGAATTAGGAAAAATGGCAGAAATTGGAAATGTAAATTATCCAAAGGCCATGTTAGGAGAATATGAATTAGGCTTGATGTATGAAAAATTGGGCGATCCGAAACATGCTTCAAAAAAATACCAAAACGCTTCGCAAATGGAGCCAATTGGTGATTTGAACAAAGATTTGATGTATGAGAAAATTGACGAAATGAATACGCTTGCTAAAAAAAGTAAATAGTAAAAATGTCAAAAATTAAAACTTCCTTTTTTTGCCAAAACTGCGGAACCCAGTATTCTAAATGGCAGGGACAGTGCAACGCATGCAAAGAATGGAATACAATTGCTGAAGAAATTATTCAGAAGCAGGAAAAAGTAGCCTGGAAAAGCGAACCAACCTCCACGAGTAAAGCGCCAAGACCTTTAAAAATAACCGAAATTGATTCGGCTCAGGAAATCCGAATGGATACTACCGATAGTGAATTGAATCGTGTTTTGGGAGGTGGAATTGTTCCGGGATCTTTAACGCTTTTGGGCGGTGAACCGGGAATCGGGAAAAGTACACTTTTGCTTCAAATCTCATTAAAATTACCTTATAAAACTTTATACGTTTCTGGTGAAGAAAGTCAGAAACAAATAAAAATGCGTGCCGAAAGAATAACGCCAAATAGCGATAACTGCTATATTCTAACGGAAACCAAGACACAAAATATCTTCAAACAAATTGAAGCAATTGTGCCTGAAATTGTAATTATCGATTCGATTCAGACTTTACATACTGATTATATAGAATCGACTGCCGGAAGTATTTCTCAAATTAGAGAAACCACTGCCGAATTGATCAAATTTGCTAAAGAAACCAATATTCCGGTTATTTTAATTGGTCATATTACCAAAGATGGAAATATCGCCGGGCCAAAAATTCTGGAACATATGGTTGACACTGTTCTTCAGTTTGAAGGCGACAGAAACCATATTTATAGAATTTTACGTTCGCTGAAAAACCGTTTTGGTTCAACTTCTGAACTCGGAATTTATGAAATGCTCGGAAGCGGTTTGCGAGAAGTCAGCAATCCATCTGAAATTCTGATTTCGCATAAAGATGAAGAATTATCCGGAACTGCAATTGCGACGACACTTGAAGGTATGCGTCCGCTTATGATCGAAATTCAGTCGCTTGTAAGTACCGCTGTTTACGGAACTCCACAAAGAAGCACAACAGGATATAACGCCAAGCGTTTAAACATGATTTTGGCTGTTTTAGAAAAAAGAGCCGGATTCCGTTTAGGCGCAAAAGACGTTTTCCTAAACGTTACCGGAGGAATTTCTGTTGACGATCCCGCAATTGACCTTGCCGTTGTTGCTGCGATTTTATCATCAAACGAAGATATTCCGGTTGGAAAAGGTTTTTGTTTTGCCGGCGAAGTTGGACTTTCGGGAGAAATTCGTCCCGTAAATCGTGTAGACCAGCGCATTCAGGAAGCCGAAAAATTAGGTTTCGATACTATTTTTGTTTCTAAATACAATAAAATTGCTTTGAAAAATACAGGAATCAAAATTGAACTTGTAGCAAAAATTGAGGATGTTGCAAGCATTCTTTTTGGTTGATTCTTATAAAAATACCACTATGAATTTTCCCAAACAAAAAATCTATAAAGCTTTAAAAATACTGGCTGTAATAGTAGTTTTGCTTTGCATCGGATTATATTTTTTCCGCAACTCGCTTCTAAAACAGGCAATTGCAAAAGTAACCCACAAAATGGCTGTTGATTATAACAGTGATTTTTCTATTAAAGAGGCTTCTTTTAACGGACTTTCGAGCATTAAACTTACAGATGTTGTTTTGGTTCCCAAAAATGCCGACACACTTTTAAAAATAAATAATATTGAAACCAGCGTTAGTTTAAGTAATTTATTAATTGGAGATGTTCAGGTTGGAACTTTAAAAGTCAGTAAAGGTTATATTCAATTAGTAAAAAAAGGAAAAATCCGCAATTTTGATGCTTTCTTAAAAAGAAACAAAGACGAGGATTTTGAAAAAAACGAAAAAAGAAAATACGGAACTTTTGCTTATCGTATCATTTCAAAACTGCTCAATTTGGTTCCGACAGACATGAATTTGGAAAATTTCCAATTCAAAATTGACGACAATGGCAAAAAAACTTCTGTAGCCATAAATAAATTGGTTTTAAGCGACAAAAAGCTCGAAACAAACATTCATGTTGTAAGCAAAGATTTTGATCAGCGTTGGAATTTAAAAGGTTTTGCCGATCCAAGAAACCAAAAAGCAGATATTCGTTTCTTCAATTTAGATACCGGCGCCATTCGCGTTCCTTATTTAGATGAAAGATATAACCTAAAAGCAAGTTTTGATTCTATTCGCTTAAATGTTGAAAATATTGATAAAAGTGGAAGTGAATTTCATCTTGACGGCTTCACTTCTATCGTAAACTTAAAAATCAATCATCCAAAAATTGCCAGCAAAGATGTTATCATAAAAAACGCTCGTTTTGATTATCGTTTTTTATTGGGCGATGATTTTATTTCGATTGACAGTACCTCAACCATGACGCTGAACAAAATAAAATTGCGTCCGTATATTTCGTATAACACTGAAAAAGACACCGTTTATACTTTGAAAGTTGATATACCGAAAATGAAAGCGCAGGATTTTATTGTTTCGCTTCCAGATGGTTTGTTTACGCATTTTCAGGGAATGCAGGCAACAGGAAATTTCGATTATAAACTCGATTTCAAATTCAATAAAAACAAACCTAATACACTTGTTTTTGACAGTAAACTCAACAAAGAAGATTTACGAATTACAAAATATGGCGAAGCCGATTTAAATAAACTAAACGGCGAATTTGTTTATCGTGCGATTATTCAAAATGTACTACAAAGACCTATTTTGGTTGGAAATGCAAATCCAAACTATACGCCTTTAGACCAAATTTCTCCTTATTTGAGAAAATGTGTTCTTACGACTGAAGATCCTTCTTTCTTTTCGCATCGCGGATTTATAAACGAAGCTTTCAAACAATCGATTCTAAAAAACATTAGAACCAAAAAATTCTCACGCGGCGCCAGTACAATCAGCATGCAGTTGATTAAAAATGTTTTCTTAACGAGAGAAAAAACGCTTTCGCGAAAGCTGGAAGAAATCTTGTTGGTTTATATTTTAGAAAATAACCGAATTGTAAGCAAAGAAAGAATGCTGGAGGTTTATTTCAACATTATTGAATGGGGACCAAATGTCTACGGAATTGGCGAAGCGAGTCATTTTTATTTCCAAAAAAGTCCTTCGGCTTTAAATGTTGACGAATGTTTGTATCTGGCAACGATTATTCCGAAACCGCGAAAATTCATGTATCAATTTAATGATGAAGGAAATCTAAAAGACTACGCGATAAAAAATCAAAAGTTTTTAAAGAATTTAATGTTCCGTAGAGGTCTTTTAGTTCCCGAAGACACAATTGGGATATTGCCGGTTTATATTTCTGGAAATGCGCGTTCGCTTATAAAAATAAAAGCTCCTGATTCTACAGCAGTTCAGGTTGATTCTTTGGCGACTGGAGATGAGTTTGATTTGTAGCTTTGCCACAAAGACATTAAGGCCCGATGGTTTATATTAATTTCGCAAAGTTTAATTATTAAGTTCAATTGCGTCCAGCTTTAGCTGGATGAAAATATAAACACAATAAAAAAGGCTTTAGCCAAACTTATTTGTTTCGCTAAAGCCTTTTTCATTCTTAATCTTCTTCCCCTAGCTGAAGCTAGGAGGCTATTGAAAAAATTTGAGCCTTTGTAACAAAAAAATTAAGGTGCCGGATCAGGAATTATTGCCTGAACAGCGTCAATTTCTGCCAAAATTTCTTTAGAAAGCACAACATCAATAGTATCGATGTTTTCTTTTAATTGATCTAAAGTTGTTGCACCAATAATTGCACTTGTCAAAAATGGCTGTTGCAATACAAATCCCATAGCAAGTTGTGTTAGCGTTAAACCATGTTTTTTAGCGATTTCCTGATATAATTTTGTTGCTTGCGTACATTGTTCACTATTGTAACGTTTGTATTGAGGAAAAAGATTAATTCTCGCTTTTGGATGACTTTCTCCTGTTAAGAATTTTCCAGTCAAAACTCCGAAAGCTAAAGGTGAATATCCTAATAAACCAACGTTTTCGTATTTTGAAACTTCGGCAGAATTTACTTCAAACAAACGGTTCAATAAAGAATAAGGATTTTGAACGGTTTTGATTCTCGGCAGATTGTTGTATTTACTTTCTTCTAAAAGACGCATCATTCCCCAGGCATTTTCATTAGAAACACCAATATGTTTGATTTTCCCTTCTTTGATTAATCCATCGAAAGTTTCTAATATCTCTCTGAAATTATCTTCCCAGGCATCATTGTGTCCGTGAAAAGCACGTTGTCCGAAATTATTAGTTTTTCTTTCCGGCCAGTGCATTTGATACAAATCGATATAATCTGTCTGAAGTCTTTTTAAACTATTTTCTAAAGCGTATTTAATACTTGCTGGAGAAAAATCCAGTTTTTCACGCATGTATCCAAAACTCGGATTTGGACCGGCAATTTTAGATGCCAGAACCACTTTATCTCTGTTTCCTGATTTTTTAAACCAGGTTCCTATAATTTTTTCTGTACTTCCGTAAGTTGCTTCACTCGCCGGGACTGAATACATTTCGGCTGTATCAAAAAAATTAACTCCTCTTTCCAGCGCGTAATCCATTTGAGCATGTCCTTCAGCTTCGGTATTCTGCTGTCCGAAAGTCATGGTTCCGAGGTTAATTTTACTAACTTTTATATCAGTGTTGGGTAGTGTCGTGTATTTCATTGTTTTTCTAAGGTTCTAAGATGCTGAGTTACTAAGATTCTAAGGTTTTTATTTTGAAGCATCAAAGATACAACGGTATTCTTCAAATGAGAATTTGACAAAAGTTAAAAAATCTACAAGATTTTAAAACCTCGCAAGAACAAAAAAGGCTCAAAGTTTTACTTTGAGCCTTTTTTAAAATCTTAGCATCTTAGTCACTCAGAACCTTAGCAACTTTAATTAATACTATTAAGCATTTCAGCGATTTCATCTAATCTTGGCGTTAAGATGATTTCGATTCTACGGTTTTTAGCTTTTCCTTCCGGAGTAGCATTGCTTGCCAAAGGAGAAAATTCACTTCTTCCTGCTGCTGTTAATTTTTGTTTGTTGATTTTTGGGTTTTCACTTAAAATAGCTACAATTGCAGTTGCTCTTTTTGTAGACAAATCCCAGTTGTTTGCAATTGGTCCAGAACCAGCATACGGATCATCATCAGTATGGCCTTCTATAAGAACTGAAAGATCTGGATTTTCACCTAATACTTTTCCAAGTTCTACAACCGCTTTTCTACCTTCTGTTCCTACAGCCCAGCTTCCTGAATTGAAAAGTAATTTATTTTCCATAGAAACATATACTTTTCCATTTTTCTGTTCAACTGTTAACCCTTTGCCTTCAAAACCATTTAAAGCTTTAGATAAAGTTTCTTTCAGCTTGCGCATTGATTCTTCTTTAGCAGCAATCATATCTTCAAGCTCTTTTAAACGATTTGCTGTTTTGTCTAAACGCGCTTGTTCGTCGGCAAGTTTTTTAGATTTTGCTTCTAATTGTGCCAGTAAATCACGGTTTTTAGCCATGTTACTTTCTAATGCATCGTTACTATTTTTCTCTAATGCATTATAAGAATCCTGCAAAACTTTGTATTTCTTTTGTTCTGCTGCTAAATCTGCTTTTTGTTTAGCTAGTTCGTCTTTTGTGTTTGCTAAATCTTTAGTCAGTTTATCACGATCTAATTCTAATTGATTTTTTGCTGTTTTTAAACTTTCATTTTCGTCAGCAATAGAACGATTTTCTTTTTTTAGATCTGAATATTTGGTTTCAAGATCATTGTAAATCTTTTTGGATACGCATGAAGTTGCAGACAATGCCAGAACTACTAATCCGATGGAGGCTTTTTTAATCATTTTACTTTTTGGTTTTTTATTTGGGGCAATTAATAATTTTTACTCTTTTGAGTTTCAAAATTTAAATTCCAAATTATTTCATAGTTTTTAGTGGAATATATAGAAATATTGAACGGCATTTTCTCTACAAGAACAATACCAAAATTTAATCAATCTCAACCAAAACGGGACAATGATCTGAATGTACAGCATCTGGAAGAATAACAGCACGTTTTAAACGATGTCCCATTACCTCACTCACTAAATTATAATCGATACGCCAGCCTTTATTATTTCCTCTGGCTCCTGCACGATAACTCCACCACGAATAATGATGCGGATCTTTATTGAAATGACGGAAACTATCGATAAAACCAGATTTCATAAAACTATCAAGCCACGCACGTTCTGCCGGTAAAAATCCCGAAACCGTTTTGTTACGAACCGGATCATGAATATCAATAGCTTCATGGCAGATATTATAATCTCCGCAAATAATCAAGTTTGGAATTGTAAGTTTCAATTCGTCAATATATTTCTGAAAATCATCCATAAACATAAATTTATGATCTAATCTTTCAATATTGGTTCCAGACGGAAGATATAAACTCATTACAGAAACATCATCAAAATCAGCGCGAAGGTTTCGTCCTTCAAAATCCATATGATGAATTCCGGTTCCGTAAACTACTTTTTTAGGTTCAATTTTAGATAATATTGCTACACCGCTGTAACCTTTTTTTGTCGCAGGATAATAATATTGGTAAGGATAGCCCGCAGCCGTTATTGCTTCTACAGGAATTTGATCCTGAGTCGCTTTAATTTCCTGAAGACAGATAACATCAGGGCTGGCCGCTTGCAGCCATTCAATAAAACCTTTGGTAATTGCAGCACGAATTCCGTTTACATTATAAGAAATAATTTTCATCAGATTGTATTTTTTAGGATTTCAAATGTAATAAAAAAGTGGAAAGTTTATAATTGAATAAAGGAAAAGTAGAGTTTTTTGTTATCTTTGTTCGCTCCTTAATAATTTAAAAATAGTAAATGGGTTTAGTTACCGCGAAAGAAGTTGCAAAGGCAATAAATGTTGAAAAGTACGGAGTTCTCGGTACTTTTTCTGGCTGGATTCTTATGAAGGTTCTTAAGATCTCGACCCTGAATAAAATTTACGATCGCAATAAACATTTGGAAGACCTTGACTTTTTGAATGGAATTTTGGATGAAATGGAAATTAAGTTCGAAATTCCGGAAGAAGATTTAAAACGTCTGCCAAAAGATGGTGCGTATATAACCATTTCTAATCATCCGCTTGGAGGAATTGATGGGATTTTGCTTTTGAAATTGATGCTTGAAAGAGAGCCAAATTTCAAAATCATTGCCAATTTCTTATTACATAGAATTGTTCCGATGAAAAAATACATTATGCCGGTTAATCCTTTTGAAAATCATAAGGATGCAAAATCGAGCGTAATTGGAATTAAAGAAACGTTGCGCCATTTAAGCGACGGAAAACCGTTGGGAATTTTCCCTGCTGGTGAAGTTTCAACTTATAAAGACGGTAAATTAGTAGTAGATAAACCTTGGGAAGAAGGCGCTCTGAAATTGATCAGAAAAGCAAAAGTTCCGGTTGTACCTATTTACTTTCACGCGAAAAACAGTAAATTATTCTATTGGCTTTCTAAAATTGATGACACTTTGCGTACTGCAAAACTGCCGTCTGAATTGCTTACACAAAAAGACCGCGTTATAAAAGTTCGTATTGGAAAACCTATTTCTGTAAGTGAACAAAATGAAATAGAATCGTTTGAAGAATATTCAGAATTCTTAAGACGTAAAACTTATATGCTTGCTAATCCTTTTGAGAAAGACACCAAATTGATAGACACAGCAAGTTTAAAAATTCCTAAAGCGCCTAAAAAAATCGTTACGCCGGCAAATGAATCAAAATTAATTGATGAAGTTCAGGCATTAAGAGATAGTGACAGCCGATTTTTACAAAGTAAAAATTATGAAGTTTTCTTCGCCAGAGCAAAGTCGATTCCGAATATTTTACATGAAATAGGACGTCTTCGCGAAATTACTTTCCGTGAAGTAGGCGAAGGAACCAACGAATCTATTGACTTAGATGAATACGACCAATATTATCACCATATGTTTTTATGGGATGATGAAACCAAAAAAATTGCCGGAGCTTATCGTATGGGATTGGGTTCTGAGATTTATCCGAAATACGGAATTGAAGGTTTCTATTTAACTGATCTTTTCAGGTTTGAACCGGAACTTCATGATATGATGCACAAATCTATCGAAATGGGTCGTGCATTTATTGTAAAAGAATACCAGCAGAAACCAATGCCTTTATTTTTGTTATGGAAAGGTATTATTCACACCACTTTACGTCATCCAGAGCACAAATATTTAGTTGGAGGTGTAAGTATCAGTAATCAGTTTTCAGATTTCTCTAAATCGCTTATGATTGAGTTCATGAAGTCTAACTATTATGACCCTTATATTGCGCAATATATTCATCCGAAAAAGGCTTATAAAGTAAAATTAAAAGACGCTGACAAAGATTTTATCTTCGACGAAGCAGAATCTGATTTAAACAAATTCGACAAAATCATTGACGAATTAGAACCAGGAAACTTACGTTTGCCAGTTTTAATTAAGAAATACATCAAACAAAATGCACGTGTAGTAGCATTTAATGTTGATCCTTTATTCAACAACGCTATTGACGGTTTAATGTACATTAGAATCGCAGATATTCCAGAAAGTACTATGAAACCTGTTATTGAAGAATTTCAGATTGAGTTGGAAAGGAAATTATCTGAGAAGGAAGATTAATCAGATTTACTCCAAAATAGAAAAATCCCATTTGCTAATACAAATGGGATTTTATGTTTACAATTTTTATTTAAAACTAGCTTGAAATTTATTCTACACCAACTTGATTTAATTCATCATATTCATTTTTTGGATCTGCTCCATAACGATTAGGACCTCTTGTTCCTTCAGTAGAAAGAAAAACCAAAAGAACAATTCCTGCAAGCGGAATTATACCTAAAAGTATAAACCAACCGCTTTTATCAGTATCGTGTAATCTTCTAACGGTAACAGCTAAAGTTGGTAACATTGTAAGCAATGAACACACAATATAACATACATATCCTATACCTGCTCCGTTTCCAGCATCTCCAAAAATTGCTCCAAGTAACCCTCCAATTATTAAAAAACAAATAAAAAGTATAATATTAGCAAGTGTAAAATACCAATATTCTCTTCTTCTTGCTCTTCCATTAAAATTTGCATAGTTCTGCAGAACTACTTTTTTGTACATTTCTAACATAATATAATCTTAATAATTCCCCTACTCTTAAGGCTTTTCAGTTACTCCGTCTTTTTTTTTCAACAAGTCGCAAGAATACTTGTTTTAAAGACGCTTTTAAGCAATTAAAAGACATTAAAGTATTAAAAAAAGACATTAATGATTCAATTTTCGAATAGAGAAACTATATTCAATCTATGTATAAAAAAATCCCATTCTTCCTGAATGGGATCTCGCTTTTTACAATTTTTATTTAAAAACCAGGTTGTTTATTACTTTTAAAACCAAGGTTTTTGACCAACCTGATAGGTCTGGTAAAACTCTTCGTCTGATTTTGTGAGATAAATAATTCCTTCAATTAAACCAATTAAGCCCCCAATTCCGCATAAAAGGCCTAAAAGAAGCTGAATTACTCCTTCTTTACTATATCCTAAATAAAACTTATGAATTCCTAATGCTCCTAATAAAATAGCCAGAATTCCTGCCGTTATTTTTTTATTCTCCTGAGTGCCTTCCATATTTTGATTATTTAAAATTGATAAAAAAATCCCATTTGCCAGATTACAAATGGGATTAAGTATATTTTAGAACCATCCTTTTTTACCTACTTGGTAAGTTTGGTAGAATTCTTCGTCTGATTTTGTCAGATAAATGATTCCTTCAATGAATCCAATTATGCTTCCAATTCCGCAAGTAACCACAGAGATTACTATTTGAATGATTCCTTCTTGTGTATATCCTAAGATGAATTTGTGAATTCCAAATCCGCCTAGTAAAATACCAAGGACTCCGGCAGCAACTTTTTTATTTTCTTGTCTTGGTTCTGATGGTGTATTCCATGATTCTGGTTTTGTAGTCTCCATTTTTATATATTTAGTTAATTATTGCAATTCAACTTTACCTATTTCATTAATTTCTTCAATCTCATTTTTTGGATCCGGACCATATTGGTTTGAACCTCTATCACCTTCTGTACATAATAAGATCAAAATCCAGATTGGACCAGCAAATGGAATGAAAGCAACAAAATAAAACCAGCCGCTTTTTCCAACATCATGTAATCTTCTAACTATTACTCCTAATCCTGGAAGAATTGTTGCAAAAGAATAAAGTGCAAAAAGAATATAACCTATTACTGCTCCTGTAACAGCGTCTCCAAATATTGCCCCAAGTATTAATCCAATAATTATTAATAAAAATGAAATTATACCATTTGCAAGAGCAAAATACCAATATTCACTTCTTCTTGCGCGGCCTTTAAAATTTGCATAGTTTTCAAAAACAACTTTTTTGTACCATTCAATCATAATTAAAAAAAATTAGTTAGTTTATTCCTACTCTTTTTAGGATTTTCAGCTCCTCCTTTATAAAATTTTGTTAAAAAAATCGGAAACAATATTAAACAAAAATTATTTTAAAAACTAATTCCTAATGTTACTTTTACAGAAATGCCTTGTTATTAAAGTCTAAAATGCTTTTCTTAAAATGAAGCTCTAATTAAATTTTGAATTTAGTAATTACTTAGAATACACCTTTTTAATTTTATCTACAATAACCTGAGCCAGTCGTTCGTGACTTTCAAAAGTCCATCCTGCAATATGAGGCGTTAACAACGCATTTTTTGCTTCAAGTAAATACTGAAATGCCTCAGGTGTGTTTTTGTCCTGAAAGAGAGTTTCAAATGATAATTTCTCGTATTCTAAAACATCCAGTCCTGCACCTAAAACTTTTTTCGTTTTCATAGCTTCGACCAAATCTGCCGTAACTATATTTTTTCCACGAGAAGTATTAATAATCCAAAATGGTTTTTCGAAGGCATTTATAAAAGCAGAATCAACCATTTTATCGGTTTGCGGAGTCCATGGAAGATGAAGGCTTAAAACATCCGTTTTCTTTTGCAATTCCTGTAGAGAAACCTGTTTTGCATTTTCATCGCCAACATTTTCCAAAATATCGTAACAAAGAACTTCAGCATCAAAACCTCTAAGTTTTTTAGCAAAAGCTTTTCCCATGTTTCCGTAACCAATAATTCCAACCGTTTTTCCGTCTAATTCATGACCACGGTTACTTTCACGGTTCCAATGCCCGGCTTTCACTTCGGAGTCGGCCTGATTTAAATTATTAAAAAGTGACAGAATTACGCCAAGCGAATGTTCTGCAACAGCATTTCGGTTTCCTTCCGGCGCTGCAATCAAATGAATTCCTTTTGATTCGGCATAGTCACAATCTATACTTTCCAAACCAGCACCAACACGGGCAATAAACTCAAGATTTGTGGCTTTATCTAAAAAGGTTTTGTCGATTTTAAATCGGCTGCGAATTACAATTCCGTTATAATCCTCAATTTTGGCTTCAATTTCATCTTTAGATGATTTAAAATCAGCGTGATTTTCAAAACCAGCTTCTTCTAATTGATTCCAAAGAACGGGGTGATTACTATCGATATGAAGAATTTTTATGCTCATTTTTTTATGTATTTTATTAAAACAAAAATACAGCTAAATATTAATTGTTCTCTTTAAACATTTCAAGTTGTAAAGTTTTCGCACAACAGAGTCCGTTAAATACTCCAATCTTTGTCAAATCGCATATACTTTGTACTTTGTAACTTTGTCTCTCTGAAGCTTTGCTTCTAAACTTTTTTATCGGTCAGATTTTTTTTAACTTTGAAGACAACCTCAAAGAATTTCTTCTTTTCTAATCATCACAATCTTTCTAAAATGAAATTAACCAAGACTTTTAAAGCCTTTTTTGAAAACGAAAAATCTGGAGGATTGCTCTTATTATTTGTCACGATTTTTTCTTTGTATGCCGCAAATTCTTCTTTTGCTGCGGCATATATTGGTTTTTGGGAAAAAGATTTGGGCGGACATTCAATAACACATTGGATTAATGACGGGCTAATGAGTATTTTCTTTTTGCTGATTGGTCTGGAACTGGAACGCGAAATTTATCATGGTGAACTTTCTAATATTAAAAATGCTTCGCTGCCTATTATGGGTGCTCTCGGCGGAATGCTTATTCCTGCGGCGATTTTTCTTGCTCTAAATTTTAAAACTCCTACGCAAAATGGTGCCGGAATCCCTATGGCAACTGATATTGCTTTTGCAATTGGAATTCTATCGCTTTTAGGCAGCAAAGTTCCGGCGTCTTTAAAAGTTTTTCTAACCGCGCTTGCCGTTATTGACGATTTGGGAGCTATAATTGTCATTGCAATATTTTACACTACTTCAATTTCTTTTCTAAATCTTGGAATTGCACTTGGAATTTGGTGTCTTCTTTTTGTGTTAAACCGAATGAAAATTCATAACCTTATTCCATATATAATTGGCGGAATAATTATGTGGTATTTTATGCTAAATTCAGGTATTCACGCTACAATTACCGGAGTAATTTTGGCATTCGTAATTCCGTTTGGCGATGGCGGCGAAAAAACGTCTTCATACAAACTGCAGCATTTTCTACATAAACCTGTTGCATTTATAATTCTGCCGTTGTTTGCCGTTGCCAATACTTGTATCACAATAAATTCAGACTGGCATTCAGGTTTAAATCATCCAAACGCATTTGGAATTATTCTGGGTTTAGTAATTGGAAAACCTTTAGGAATTGCTCTTTTCTCTTCTATAGGAGTCAGTGCAGGTTTATGTGCTTTACCCAAAAATTTAAAATGGACACATATTTTAGGTGCCGGAATGCTGGGCGGGATTGGTTTTACAATGTCAATCTTCATAACCCTTCTGGCTTTTAAAGATCCCGAAACAATTCTTTATTCTAAGATATCGATTTTAATTGCTTCTGTACTTTCGGGAGCACTTGGATTTGCTTATTTAAAACTTGTCCTGACTAAAAAGGAAAACGTTTAGTTATCGTAACGCAGATTTTAGCAGATATAAACAGATTAATTTAATAATAAATGAAAAAGTATTATTCTTTATTTGCAGCCCTTGTTTTATTATCGTCATGTAACGATAAAAAGCCTGTTTCAGTATCAAAAGCAAATATTCCTGCAGACACAATTGTTATCGAAACAAAAAGCCATGAAGATTCTATAGAAGGAATTTATGAAACAAAACCTGAAAATAATAATGCTGACGACTGCAAAATTTCATTAGAAATAAATAAAACCAAAAATGGTTATTCGTATTTCTTAAAAACGAAAACAAGGCAGTTGAAAGGAATTTCAAACTTTATTACAGAAGAATCCGGTGAAAAATATTTGGTTTTAGAAGGTATAAAATGGGATGAATACGAAGGCGATATTAGCAACGAAGAAAATGATTCTGTTTCTGGTTCAAAAGAATTAGAAATTCCGGTTGGAATTACTGCTGGTTATGTTAAGGATACACTCACCATTCAAAACTATGGGAATGCGATGAATTCATATACAAAGCTATCAGAATGTGGCAGGAAATATATTCAACTTATTAAAAAATAACAATCTTAAAACTCAATATTATGATAGCAAGAATATGGCATGGGAAAACAAAAGTTGAAGATTATGAAGCTTATACAGAGTTTACAAAAAAGACAGCAATTCCGGATTATTCCAAAACAACTGGTTTTATAAAATTGTCTTTTTTGAGAAATATTAAAAACAATGAAGCTCATTTTACGCTAATCACTTATTGGGAAAATCTTGAAGTAATAAAGAATTTTGCAGGAGAAGATTTTGAAAAAGCAAAATATTATCCTGAAGATGATGATTTCTTACTAGAATTTGAAGAAAAAGTAGAACACTTTGAGGTTTTTGCTTAAACAACTATTATCAAATCTTAAAACAAAAATTCCAAATCCCAATTGTTCGTTGGGATTTGGAATTTATAAATTGAGATTTTTATTTTAACAATCCTTTAATCTGTTTCAAAGACGTCTTAATTCCTTTTATTAAAGATGAACTGAAACCATTGTGTTCCATTTCATTTAATCCTACGATTGTACAGCCCTGAGGCGTCGTTACGCGGTCGATTAATTGTTCCGGGTGAACACGCTCTTCTAAAAGCATTTTAGCCGCTCCTTTTACCGTTTGTGCTGCAATTGCAAGAGCAGTATTAGAATCGAATCCAATTTCGATTCCTGCCTGCATAGATGCACGAATGTAACGCAATGCATAAGCAGTACCACATGCACCTAAAACTGTCGCTGCATCCATTAGTTTTTCATCGATTACAGGAGCAGTTCCTAAATCCTGAAATAAGTCTACAATCGGTAAAGCTTTTTCTCTGTCTTTTTCAGGAAAAGATATACACGTTGCCGACTCTCCAAACTGTGCGGCTATATTTGGCATAATACGTACAACCGGATATTCGTTGTTTGTCTTTGACTGAAGCATATCTAAAGATAATCCGCTAACAGCCGAGGCTATAGTTTTATTTTGAATTACAGGAAGAATCTCAGCCAATACAGTATCAACCTGATAGGGCTTAATTGTTAAGATAACCACATCAGCTTCCTGAATGTTATGTTTATTATCGTTTGAAACCGTAATTCCATATTCAGCTAAATATTGAATACTCGCCGTGTTTCTTCTGGTTACTGTTACCTGATTATTTTTAGAAAATTTTGCAATTCCCAAGGCAATAGAAACTCCAAGGTTTCCTCCCCCTATAATGTGTACTTTCATCCTGCTTGGTTTTAATTTATTTTTGGCTGCTGAATAGCAGATTTTCGGCGTGTAAATTACGCAGATTTTACAGATTTTAAATCACTGTGATCTATTAATTTGTGGCAAAAAATTAAAATCCCAGAATCATTTTGGCAACTCCAAAATAGAGCATAATTCCAAAAACATCATTGGTTGTAGTAATAAACGGTCCAGTTGCAATCGCCGGGTCTATTTTATTTTTATGAAGAAAAAGCGGTACTAAGGTTCCTAATGTCGCAGCAAACATAATAACTACAATCATTGAAATAGATATCGCCATTCCTACCATGTATTGCTGGTACATTAGCGAATGATACCCCAATAAAAGAAGAGAAATTATACTTCCTGAAATCATCGAAACGGTAATTTCTTTACTGAAATAACTTTTACTGAATTCTTTCAGAGTTCCGTTTGCCAGACCCTGTACAACGATTGCTGATGCCTGAACTCCAATATTTCCGGCTGTTGCCGAAAGTAAAGGCACAAAAATAATCAGGGTTGAATATTTCTGAAAAGCAGTTTCGTTATCTTTTAAAACAAAAGATGCTACAATTTCGATCACCATCCCGATTAAAAGCCATGGCAGACGAGCTTTTGTCAATTCTAAAACGCTGTCATTTGATTCAACGTCCTGCGTAATACCCGCTGCTAACTGGTAATCTTTATCGGCTTCTTCCTTGATTACGTCTACGATATCGTCGATTGTAATTCTTCCAACCAAACGTCCTAGTTCATCCACAACCGGAATTGCCTCAAGGTCGTATTTCTGCATGATACGTGCGACTTCTACATCTTCTGTATCGACTCTTACGAAGTTTAATTTTCGGATATAAACGTCCCCAATTTGTGTTTTTGTTGAAGAAGTTAATAAGTCTTTAAGCGACAATCTTCCTTTTAATCGGTTTTCATCATCAACTACATAAATCGAATGTACTCTTGACACATTTTCGGCCTGAATTCGCATTTCTTTCACGCAGGTCAAAACGTTCCAGTTTTCGTTGACTTTCACAAGCTCTTTCCCCATCAAACCACCCGCCGTGTTTTCGTCGTAGCGCAATAACTCGACAATGTCTTTTGCGTGTTCCACATCGACCATTTCAGAGATAACCTCCGCTTTGATTTCCTGCGAAAGCTCGGCGATAATATCGGCCGCGTCATTTGTTTCAAGTTCATCAAGCTCTTCTGCAATCTCTTTTGGCGAAAGCCTGCTTAAGATGTTTTCACGCAGGTCTTCTTCCAGTTCAAGAAGAATCTCGGCGGTTTTATCACTATCTAAAACTTTGAAAATGTATGTCGCCTCGTCAAAATCTAATTCTTCAAGAATTTCAGCGATATCAGCGTGGTGAAGATCATTAAGTAAAATTTCAAGTTCATTGTCATTTTTCTTAACGATTAGTTCCTCTAATTGGTGGATAAATTCTCTGCTAACTTTGAACTCCATCGGCTTCTATTTTTTGAGTCAAAACAATAAATTCTTCAACACTTAGCTGTTCGGGACGTTTATCAAAGATAGTGTCTTCTCTCAGTTTGTCTGATAAATTAAATGTTTTCAAACTGTTACGTAATGTTTTTCTTCTTTGCTGAAAAGCTGTTTTTACAACCGTAAAAAATAACTTTTCGCCACACGGAAGACTATAATCTTCCTTTCGGGTCATTTTCATCACACCCGACTTGACCTTGGGCGGAGGAATAAAAACATTTTCGCTTACAGTAAACAAATACTCAGTATCATAGAAAGCCTGTGCCAGTACAGACAGGATTCCGTAGGTTTTTGATCCTTTTTTCTCGCAGATGCGCTCTGCAACTTCCTTTTGAAACATTCCTGAAAACTCCGGAATCTGATCTCTAAATTCTAATGTTCTAAAAACAATTTGAGATGAAATGTTATACGGGAAATTACCAATTATAGCAAACTGCTTGTTTTCGTAAATCTGGTTTATATTGTATTTCAGAAAGTCTTCTGAAATAATATTATCTTTTAATTTTGGATAATTTGCATCTAAATAAGCAACAGATTCTGTATCTATTTCAATTACCCGGGTATGAACTGGTTTGTCAAGTAAATATTTAGTAAGCACACCCATCCCCGGTCCTATTTCTAAAACCTCATCGTATCCTTTTAAGCTCAAAGTATCGGCAATAGCTTTTGCGATGCTTTCATCCTTAAGAAAGTGCTGTCCTAAATGTTTTTTGGCTTTTACTTTTTCCATTTTCTTACCTGTTTTGCCACGAGGCTGCAAAAGTATTCTTTTTAAAGCGAAGGGTCAAAGACTCTAGTATATATTTTTCATTTTTGCCACGAATTACACTCATTTTTACAAATTTCAAGTATAATAATCCGTGCAACCCATTAAATTCGTCAAATCTGTGGGCAATTCTGTATACTGAAAACCGAGACTGAGAAATAAAATTAATGTTCTGAAATAACCTCAAGCTCCGTTCTAAAAGTAAGCATTTTATCTGCAAATAATTCTAATGCTTCTCTGTCAAACTTGGGCTGATCTTCTAAATAATACTTTTCTAAAGTATCCTTGCTGTCGGTTATGTATTGTACAGAATAGGTAACTCCGCCCATTTCTTCTTCAACTAAAACTTTTACAATTCGCGCTGAAGAAAATTTTTGTGTCGCCAAAATCTCCGGTATGTGCTTTTCCTGCATCCATTTTAACCATTGATCGTGTGCACTTTCGTGTATATTGGTAGTAACGTTGAAAATTATCATTTTTTTTAAGGTTCTGAGATACTAAGGCGCTAAGGTTCTAAGTTTTTTTTAGAATCTTAAAATACATCTCATATTACTAATTCTTTTAATTCAATTGATAATTCCGAATAAACGGATAAACAAATAACCGATTAAACCAAATTATAAATTCTTGTCTCCTCTCAATTCTCGGTATTTTTTTCTGGCATCAACAAAGTAAATACTGTCCTGATGGTTAAAAATTACCTTTTCATATAAAGGCTTTGCCTTTTCTGGATCTTTTAATTCGTCGTTATAAATTTCTGCCGAGAAAAACAGCGCTTCATCTACATAAATTCCGTCGCTGTGATTATCTATTATCTGCTGATATTGGCTTAAAGCCAAAGGAAAATCCTTTTGACTTTCGTATATTTTACCTAAACGCAACAATGTTACAGCTTCGATTTCCTGTCCTTTAAAATTCTTTAAAACAGACTGAAACTGAGTAATAGCTTCTGGTTTTTTATTCTGATAAAGTAAAAAATCGCCTTTTGCAAATTGTTTCAAAGCTGTTTGTGTCGAATCAGCAGCGGTATTGTCATTTATCAGTAAAAAATATTCAAGAGCATCATTGGCTATTAATTGTGTGTTTGCCGATTTTAATTCTTTAAACTGTTTTAGAGCCCATTCAAAATCGCCTTTGTAATAACTTGTTTTTGCGGCTTTCAAACTGGCTTCATGCGACATGACATCATTCTTTAAATCCATTTGAATCTGCGAATAATAGATAAGCGCCTGATTGTATTTTTCTTCTAAAAGCAAAATATCTGCCAGCTCCATCTTTGCATCAGCCTGCTGATAAGCATTCAAATTTAATTCTAAAGCTCTTTTTACAACTGATTTGGCTTCTTCTGTCTTTTTTAAATTAAAAGCTAAAAAATGAGCCTGAATTAACTGCAAAGATAAGGTAAAAGGATTTATTTCGTAAGTAACCAGTAATTGCTGCAGTTCAGCAGTAATTGCGGGATAATCTTTTTCCTGTGCCTTATTGATTTTAATCTGCATTAAATTGGCATTGGTCTGAATTAGTAAATCCTGATCTTTTGTATTTTGAAGAATAAAGTTGAGAATTTCAGAAGCCGTTTCGGTGTCGTCTTCATTTAAAGCAAACTGGCTTAAATTGACAATACTGATTAAAGATTCTGGTTCGCGTTTGTAAATGGCTTTTTCCTGAATAAATGCCTTTGCAAATTCTTTCTGCTGAACATAAAACCAGCTTAAATAATGATTCCAAAAAACGTCCTGATCTTTTTGTGTTCGTAAAATCAGAGCTTTTCGCATGGCATCTTTAAAAGCTGTATTATCCGTTTCGCCATTCATAAAACGTGACAATTGAGTCTGAATCAAATTAGAATTTTGCTGATTTGTGTATGATTCAGTGAGTAAAAGATCAATCATCAAATCGGTTTTCCCCAACTGACCGTACAACATTCCAATCTGAAAATTGAAATTATAATTTGGCTGAACCTGCATTGCGGTTTGATACGCTTTTAAGGCATATTCTATTAAAACCTTTTTTTCAAAAGCATTTCCAACTCCGTAAACATCATTGGGATTGGTTTTGATTCTGTCAATTGCCTGTTCGTAGTAATTTTTGGCTTTAGATTCGTTTTTCTGCAATTGGTAATTATATCCCAATTCAACTAAAAACATGCCTTGTTTATAAGCATTATAACGACTTAAAATTGTTTTTTCAGCAAGATCAAACTGCTGCAGCTGCTGATAACAATCTATAGTTCGTAAAAAATATTGGGTATTGGATGGAGAACTTCTTAAAAGGTCTTCGTAAATGATTTTGGCTTTTTCAAAATCACCTTTGTCGTAGTAATTGTTGGCTAACTGTTCGTTTTGCGAGAATATAAAACCCGACCACAACAAAACGATATAGATAAAGATGTTTTTCATATTTCAGTTTTTAATGTGGTATTTTAAACAATTAAGAAACCTGACGGGTTTTAAAAGCCCGTCAGGTTTAACTCTAAATTACAAAAAATTTAGTTTATAATATCAAATCCGCAGTAAGGACGTAAAACTTCCGGGATTACGATTCCTTCCGGTGTTTGGTAATTTTCTAAAATTCCGGCCAAAACTCTAGGCAGCGCTAATGAACTTCCATTTAATGTGTGTGCCAATTGGTTTTTTCCGTCTTTGTCTTTGAAACGTAATTTCAAACGGTTTGCCTGAAAAGTTTCAAAGTTAGACACAGAACTAATTTCTAACCAGCGATCCTGCGCTGTAGAAAATACTTCAAAATCATAAGTCAAAGCCGATGTGAAACCCATATCGCCTCCGCAAAGACGTAAAACTCTGTATGGGAGTTTTAATTCTTTTAAAATACCTTTTACGTGTTCCACCATTCCGTCAAGAGCTTCATAAGATTTATCAGGATGCTCGATGCGAACAATTTCTACTTTATCAAATTGATGTAAACGGTTTAATCCGCGAACGTGCGCCCCGTACGAACCTGCTTCACGACGGAAACATGGCGTATACGCAGTTTGCAAAACCGGCAGTTCGCTTTCGTTTAAAATAACATCGCGGAATAAATTCGTAACAGGAACCTCAGCCGTCGGAATTAAATATAAATCATCAACTCCTGCGTGGTACATCTGTCCTTCTTTATCCGGCAATTGCCCTGTTCCGTAACCTGAAGCTTCGTTTACCAAATGTGGTACCTGAACTTCATTGTATCCTGCAGCTGTGTTTTTATCTAAAAAATAATTAATTAAAGCACGCTGTAACTTTGCTCCTTTTCCTTTGTAAACAGGAAAACCTGCTCCGGTAATTTTTACACCCAGTTCAAAATCGATGATATCGTATTTTTTTACCAACTCCCAGTGTGGCTGAGCGCCTTCGTGCAAAACCGGAATATCGCCTTCCTGAAAAACATTCAAATTGTCATCCGGAGTTTTTCCTTCGGGAACAATATCTGCCGGAAGGTTTGGTAAAGTGTATAATTTATTCGTTAACTCAACTGCCAAAGCTTCTGCTTTTTCGCCAAGTTCTTTGCTTTTTTCTTTTAATGTCGCTGTTTTTTCTTTTAAGATCGCCGCTTTGGCTTTCTCTCCTGCTTTCATTAATTCGCCAATGTCTTTGGATAATTTATTAGATTCAGACAAAGTATTGTCCAGCTCCACTTGTGCAGCACGACGGTTCTCGTCTAATTTCACCACCTCTTCAACAACGCTTTTAGCATCGATATTTCGTTTTGCTAAAGCCTTGATTACTTTCTCCTGATTTTCTCTAATAAATGCAATTTGTAACATAGCTTGTTTTTTATAACTATTGTATTTTTTAATAACGGAAGCAAATTTAATGAAATGTTTGCTAAGATTAGATAGAAAGTTTATTCTAAAGTTATTTCGTGAATTTCACAGAGATGCGCGAAGTTTTTGCAAAGAAGTACAGAGAGTTTTTGATCTATTCTTTAATGACTTTAAAAGTTTCTGCAGAATCTCCAAAAGTTACTTTTAAAACATAAAATCCGGATTCGAGTGCGATGATGTTAATTGTTCCTTCGCTGGTTTTTCCTTTTAAAACCGATTTTGATTCAAAATTAAAAAACTCAAAGTCGAAGTTTTTAGAATTAAGATTTTCTACAGAAATTGTTGTTTGTGCAGGATTTGGAGAAATGAACAGCTTAGTTTTAGATGATTTTTCTAACGGATATTTATTGCAGGCACTTTCTAAAAGGGCATCCAAATCGTTTTCATCGTAAATCTGAGAATAATTGAGTTCTTTTGCTTTTTGAAACAATTGGCAGGCTTCATCATATTTCTTTTGATCAAGATAAATAATCCCGAGATTTTTCATCGCATAGGCATTTTCTTTATTTGTCTCTAATGCAGCTTTTAAATCGGCAATTCCTTTTTTAGATTCTCCAAGTTTATGATAAAGCAAACCGCGAATTGACTTTAAATCCCGACCTCCATACGAAGGCCTTTTTTCTGGATTTTCTTTATCATATTGAAAAGCTTTCTCGATATTTTCAAATGCTTTTTTATATTCGCCCATTTCTGTCAATAACCTGGAAATCGCCCAGTATGATTGAGGTTGATTTGGTTTTTCTTTTATTATTTTTTCAAAATAATGGTACGCAAGATCGTTTATTTTTCTTTTTTGCAACAATGTTGCAAAGTTAAATAAAATGCGATAATCATCGGGTGCATTCCTAATTGCTTTGTAATAATAATTGAAAGCAAAACCATCCATTTCGAGCTGAGCATAAACGCTTGCCATTCGGTCGTAAAGTTTGCTTCTAAAAACGGCTGTTTTCTTTTGGGCAGAATCAGCTAGAACAAGATTTTTGTTTTTTGGATCTTTGTCAATCGAATATTCAACTTTTTTTAAATCTTCTATTGCCAAAGTATTATTTCCAAGACTAACTCCCAAAACGCCGCGATTGTATAAATCGTTAATATTGGCTGGATTAAAATTAGTTTTAGCATTAATATCTGTTAGCATTTTTAATGCTTTTTTGACTGATTCTTCACGGTCTTTAGCAAACGGTAGTTTATGATCTGTTCTTCCGGTCATTTTGCCGTGTGCAAAATTCCAGGTCACGAGTTTTTCGCCCTGATTATTATACTGAAAACAATCGCCGTCTTTTAATCCGTCTTTATCAAAATAAAAAACTTCGTTTAAATTTCCGGTTGGATAATAGGTTTTTGAACTATCGGTTTTTTTATCTGCGCCATACCAAATAGCAGCAGAAACAACCTGATTTTCATAAAAATAGCGCGTAACATTTTCTGACACTTCGTTTTGCTTTTCCTGAGCCAACAAGAAAAAAGGCCAAATCAGTAAAGCAAAAAGTATCTTTTTAAACATTTTTAAAATTTAATTGAATGCGAAATTACAGAAAACGATTCTGATCGTCTTTTTTAAAATTATACGTTTTTCCGTCAAACTTCAATTTTTGAAATTCTTTTTTGACTTTCAGATCGTTTTTTTTCTGAATATCGTTTTCCAGATCTTCTTCGGCAGCATCTTCATACGTAAAGATTTTTGAAACCAATATGTCATAAAAACCATTTGTTTCTGAATCCGAAAGGCTTATTCCCGTTTCTAAAGTCTCTATTTGATACGTTCCTGCTCCGTTCGAATCTCCGTTTGTCAACCGGATAGGATATTCGTAGAGAACTTTATGCATTTTTTTACCGTCAAAAGTTACGATTGTAAACTTTTCTTCAGAATACATTACAACTCTGCTGTTTGAATAAACTTCTGTACTTAAAGCAATTGCCTGAGTTTTTTCATTCAACTGTAATAAATCTTTTAAAATATAAGTTTTTGCAGCTCGTAAACCTTCATTTTCATAGTAACCAAGATTTTTATCTGTTTCTTCAGCCAGAATTTTTCCGTCTTCGTTATTTACAAAAACGTATTTTCTTTCGTAGAAATTGCCTAAATCTTCTTCTTTTGATTTTGCTTTCTGGCTTTTATGGGTAGTACAAATAACAAAAAAAGTTGTTTTGTCATTATAACGAATAGAACTTACATCTTCAATTTTAATGTTTGAATATTCGATGTTTAGATTTTCGGTGGTTTTTTTGAGCAGGCTCAAATCGAGTTCTTCAGAAGGCACAATGTCTTCGCTTTTTTTGAAAACCAGCTGTTCGACTGCTTTTGGGGTTTCAGACTGAACGGCTAACGATGGGGCGTTTTCGTCAATGATCTGTTTTTCGTTTTTTCCACAAGATAGAAATAGAAAAGCGCCACTGAGAATTAAGTAGGTTTTAATTTTCATTGGATTTGATTTTAAAATTAGGGGCTATCAAATATAAACTATTCTTAATTAGCTTTTTAAATAAAATCAAAAATTTAATAAAATTGATAAATTATTTATATTCTACCAATAATTCTCTTAATTCATTGGTTTTTAAAAACACTACAAATCTTCCGGCCAAAAGCAGCATATCTCTTTCTTCGGGTCTGATTCTTAGTTTTGTTTCGATGTGCGATGCGTATTCGTATAATAACAAAACTTCGCCAGCCGAAAATTCTGAAAATTTATCTTTTTGAAGTGTTGCTGCAATTATTTCTCCGTCTTTATTTTTTCTGAATGCACTTTCGCCGAATCTATTTACGACATCAGTTTTAAAATCAGTATATAATTTAAACCAGCCGGCAGAATCGTCATTGGTGTTTTTTAATTCTGTTAACAATTCTTCATATTTTTCGTCTTTTTCCATTTTTTGTAAATGGCTTCGAATGGTCGTAAAACCAATAATCTGATAATTCTTTGTTGGAATTTTATAGCGCTCAAAAGTATTTTCGACATCTTTATCAAAAGTAATGTATCTTGTTTGAACTGTATAAAGTGAAGCTGTTTCAAACAACGAAAGAAGTCCTATTTTTTTATCATTGATATAAGGCGTTTTTTTTCCTGGACCCAGACAATCAATAAAAAGTGCCTTTTTATTTTTGTCCTCAACTTTAGTATCAGCATGAAGTAATTCGACAAGCGTTTTATAACCCATATTATCTGATGCACCGCCATCGATAATACATAAAATTTTATCCTGATTTTTTATTCCGAATTTCACTTTTGGCAGAACTCCCGGAAAAGCAGAACTTGCCGTGATACCGTATGTAACCGGAAAATTGTAACCATCGTTGATTTTGTTTTCGTTCAAAACGAGATCAGCTTTATTCGGAGCGAGTGATTCATCAATTGCTAACCCTTTGATGATATGAGGCATAAACGGAATTCGTTCGCCGTTATTAAAAGCGGTTCCGTTTGCCACAAACATGGGCAAAGAAGGTTCTTTTTTACTTTCTTTTGAAACAAAAAAATCGGACAAAAGCATTTGAGTATCAAATTTGTCTTTGTTTGCAGGATTTGTGATATCGTATTGCAGAATGTCTGCATCGATGCGCTGTGTCATCGGAATTTTATCGCCTTTTTCGTTTCGGCTGTTATTTAAAAGTGATAAAATATTGGCCGATTTATCTACATAATCTTTGTAAGCATCGGCTTTTGAAAAATAAAATTCGTTAAAGGAACAGTTGTCGTTATGGAGTTTATTTTTAAGAACCGTTAAATAATATCCCGCCGAAAAACAGCCTCCGGAAACGGTTGAGTAATAATCGATTTCATTTAAAAAATTACGTTCGAGATAGTTTTCACTGATTTCTTCGAGCCCGAGGAGAACGCCCATGCTGAAAAACTGCGCGCGCGAGCCTCCGCCGGAAATTCCGATTCCCAGTGCAATATTTGGGTTTTGAAATTTTTGATCTCTTTCCTGAACCGATTTATAATCTGTTAAAGAAACCGCAGGAATCGAATTGTAATTGATCTCTGAAAAAAGGTTGATTTTGTTTTGAGAAATTGCTGTTTGTGCAAAAAGAACGAGCAAAACTGGGCAGTACTTAAATCTCATTTTGGCTATTTTAAATAGATAAATCACTCAAAGCGAAATTAATAAAGATATTGCAAATGCTGTGTGAAGATAGAAAAGATTAGCTAAATTTTACCAAAAAACCTCTGACCATTTGTTACTCTGCTTCTTTGAACCTTAAAAGTCTAAGCCCTTTTAATTTCATGCCCAACAAATTCTTCTAAAACGGCAAATATCTCTTCTACCGGAAGCGCTTCAAAATCAGGATGGTTTTTTAGGAAATCGGCATTAAGCTGAACCAGATTTTCATCCAATTCAAAAAATGCACTATTGTTAAGTAAATCTCTTGTCGGGTTTACACCTTCTAGCTTTCCTTTTAAAAATTTACCAATTTTAACCGAACTCAGCAGTTTGACTCTTTTTGACTGCGCCTGAAATAATTCTAAATGTTTTTCGGCACCAATTAAAGCCAAACCTTCTTCGATTAATTCGTTCAGTTCTTTATTCCAGCCTGAATTGTAGACAAACTGCGAAAAATTGCCAGCCGAATATTGCGAAGCATAATAATCTAAATAATAACTCAATAAAGCATCTTCGTGAATGAAGTCGTCGTTTACTTTTTCTTCGCGCATTAAATTAATTATCGAAATATTTGAATTGATAATGTCCTGCGGATTTTCGCTATTTGCTGCTGTTTCTGAAACTAATATTTTGCCGAATTCTTCCATTTGGTTTTTGTATTGAGATTTGTTTTGCAAAGTTGAGGGAAAAAATCAAATGATCCAGAATTAAATTAATAAATCCTTCGGCATGATAAATGTATAGTGTTAATTCTATTAACCAAAAACCACCAAAATCATGAAAAACACTATTTACAAAAGTTTATTATCATCTCTTTTAATTACCAATATCTGGTCAGTCATTATATTTTTTATTTATTTCTTCGAAGATCCGGGATGGTTTCACGGATTTGAAACGTTCGGATTTTTTTTATGGAGCTGCTGGATTAGTTCAGGACTTGGTATATTGATTATTTTACTTTCATTTTTAAAATTTTGGAAATCTAACCCTGCCAAAGTTTTTTTTCTTTTACCATTTGGTTGGTTTAATATTTTCTTTTCGATATTGGTTTTCATAACAGGTTGTTTTGAAATAGTTAGCCATGAAGCTTTAATCGAACTTTTGACTAATTTTACTATTTCAGTTCTAATTTTCTTTCGTACAAGAAAAATAATCAAAACCACTATATGAACTTCCCAAAAAACATAACTCTATTTTTCATCTTAGGAATTCTCTCCATTTTAGCCGGAATAATTTATGCCATAATCCTGATAACCGGAAATTCAGCTCAAGATGGATTATTAGGGATTTACATTTTAATGGGTTTAATTCCGGTTTTTCTTGTTTTGTTGATTGATCGATTATTGGTAAAAAGGTTTGGAAATGAAAAAGTCAATAAGGTTCAGTTTTCTTTTCTGTTATTTATTATACTTTTATGGATTGTTAGATTTATTGCTAATCTGTAGAACTTTTAAATACTACAAATGACCCCAACTTTTTTCGCAACCCAAGAAAAATTCAGAGAATGGTTAGAAAAGCATTACCAAAAAGAAACTGAACTTGTAGTTGGTTTCTATAAAGTAAGCACGAAAAAACCATCTATGACCTGGTCAGAATCTGTAGATCAGGCGCTTTGTTTTGGCTGGATTGACGGTATTCGAAAAACTATTGATGATGAAAGTTATACGATACGATTTACACCGAGAAAAAAATCAAGCATTTGGAGCGCTATAAATATTAAAAAAGTTGAAGCACTCACAAAAGCCGGATTGATGAAAGAAGCCGGAATAAAAGCTTACGAATTAAGATCTGAAGAAAGATCCAAAATTTACTCGCATGAAAATGAAGCATATGTTCTCGATCCGGAACTCGAAAAACAATTTAAAGCCAACAAAACAGCCTGGGAATATTTCAGTAATCAGGCGCCATCGTACAGAAAAGTAATAATTCATGTGATTATGAGCGCCAAGCAAGAAAAAACCAGAATTGCGAGATTAGAAAAAGCAATAAAATTTAGTGCCGAAGGAAAACGAATGTTGTAAATACTGTTGTTTTGATGTTTTATAAAATGTAATTTTATTCCGTTTAAAAAATCTCAGCTAAAAAAGAAAAGGAATGGAAGGAAGAAAAGCATTAGAATATTACGTTTTAGATGTGTTTTCAAACGAAAGCTACAAAGGAAATCCACTTTCGGTGGTTTTTACAGATGGCAATTTAAAACTGGAAACTTATAAAGATATTTCTAAAGAATTTGGCTATTCTGAAACCTCATTTGTCTATTATTCTTCTAGAGAAAAAGCGCTCATGGTACGTTCGTTTACCCCAACCGGAATCGAGATTGACGGTGCAGGACACAATTTACTAGGTGCGGTCTGCGGTGCTTTGCTAAAAGGAATGCCAATTTTTGACGAACAAAACGAAAGTGAACTTTTTGTAATCATGAAAGATTCGGCAATTCCGCTAACGGTTACTTTTGATCCGGTTACGTTTTATCCTCTTGTTCAAATGCATCAAAAATCGGCTGTTATTAAACAGGAAATTCCAACTTACAAAATTGCTGTAGCTCTTGGTTTAAAAATTGAAGATTTGGATGTAAACGCTTTTGTGCCAACAGTAGTTAAAACAGAAGTAGCACACACAATGGTTCCTATAAAAAACAGTGAGTTACTAAACAGCTTTGTTCCAGACAATAAACTCTTAATCGAAATTTCAAAAGAATATAATTTTGAAGGTTTTTATTGTTTTACCCCTGCCAATGAAGATCAGGAACATATAGTTGAAACGAGATTTTTCAACCCGATAATCGGAATAAATGAAGATCCGGCAACAGGAACAGCTGCGGGTCCCTTAATTGGTTTTTTAACACAAAAGAAATTCACTAAATCCGACAAAGAATATAAAATTCTTCAGGGCGTAAGGTTAAAACAAGCCTCAATGATTGAAGTTATGAATCGTGAGGAAGATATTTTGGTTGGAGGTTCTTCGATAATTACGATGAAGGGGGAACTTTATATATAAAAACTTTCTTTAATTATGCTCACTTTTGAAGAAGCCAGAAAAATTATTTCTGACAGATTAGTAGAGAATTCAAAATCTTTAGATGGTGATTCACTTGTTATTCTAGATCATCTTACTATTGAAAAACCGTATGGCTGGATTTTCTATTATGATTCTCAATTTTGGCATAATCAGAATCGGGACACCAAATATATATACGCCGGAAACGTACCAATACTTGTTGACAAACAAACAGGAAACCAAATACCTTGTAATTCTGGAAACAATGAAATAGCTTATGAATACGAGGAGAAAGAAAAAATGTGGAATCTTTTTTTTGACAGAAAGTAATCTTCTTGAGAAATCAAAACTAATAGCATTAAAAAACCATATTAAATTAGATTTGAATACCCTCAAAACAATAAAAGACAGCAAGATTTTTTGTTTAGACAGTGGTTCTGAATCCAGACTTAAAACACTACAAACTGATTTACAAAATATTAGTATAGACACTAAATTAATTTTCTCTCGAGATAATGAAGTGTAATGACTCTAAATAAAAAAGCTGCATCCAGAAAATGCTGCTTTTTTTATTTTTAAAAACTAATTAGTTCGTTTTCATCGGCGGTAAATCAAACGCTTTAGAATCGTGTTCGAATCCGTTTCTGTGGCCTCCGTCGCAAAATGGTTTGTTTGCAGATAATCCGCAACGGCAAAGTCCTAGTGCAGATCTTCCTTGTAATCCGTAAACAGTTCCTTCCGGATCCATGATTTCAAAATCACCTTCAATTTTGATTGATCCGTTTTTATTGATGATTAGTTTTGTCTTGCTCATAAACTTGTTTTTTGTTTTTTTCGGATGCAAAGATTGCGAAATATATTCTGAAGATTTTGATGCGAATGCTAGTTTAAACTGGTTCTATTTTAATTCTTAATTCCGCAGAGACACACAACGTTTTTTATTTAATTGCGTCCAGCTTTAGCTGGATGAAATTTATGATTGTCCTCAAGAGCGGCTTTAGCCAAACTATGTCTTTTGGCTAAAGCCAGATAAATTGACTTCTTATAACCTCCAGCTAAAGCTGGAGGCAATTGAATAACTTAAAAACTTTGCATCTCTGCGACTTTGCGAGATTCAAAAAAACCAAAAACTTAGCGAATCTCTGTGCTTTTTCTTCGTGCAACTCTGTGAAATTGCCTGCGAATCTCCATGTAATAATAAAATCTCAATTCTATTGCTTATTTTTGCACTCAATAAAATTGAGTTATGATACAAAATCCAAAGAGATATACTATTACTGCAGCATTACCTTATACAAACGGACCAATCCACATTGGACATTTGGCGGGGGTTTACGTGCCTGCAGATATATATTCGAGATATTTAAGATTGCAAAATAAAGACGTTGCATTTATCTGCGGAAGCGATGAACACGGTGTTGCAATTTCGATGAAAGCCAAAAAAGAAGGAATTACACCACAAGAAGTTATTGATAAATACGACGGAATTATCAGAAAATCATTTTCTGATTTCGGAATTTCATTTGATAATTATTCAAGAACATCTGCAAAAATTCATCACGATACGGCTTCGGAATTCTTTAGAACTTTGTATGATAAAGGCGATTTTATTGAAGAAGTTACAGAGCAATTGTACGATGCAAAAGCAAATCAGTTTCTTGCAGATCGTTTTGTTGTTGGAACTTGCCCAAGATGTGGTAATGACGGAGCTTACGGAGATCAATGCGAAAATTGCGGATCGACTTTGAATGCAACAGATTTAATAAATCCGAAATCGACAATTACAGGCGAAACTCCAATTTTAAAATCAACTAAACACTGGTTTTTACCTCTTGATCGTTACGATGCTTTTTTACGCGAATGGATTTTGGAAGGTCACAAAAATGACTGGAAAACCAATGTTTACGGACAAGTAAAATCGTGGATCGACGCAGGATTAGAGCCTCGTGCCGTAACGCGTGACCTTGACTGGGGAATTGATGTTCCGGTTGAAGGTGCCGAAGGAAAAAAATTATATGTTTGGTTTGATGCGCCTATCGGATATATTTCGTCTACGAAAGAATGGGCTGCACGCGAAGGAAAAGACTGGGAACCGTATTGGAAAGATGAAGAAACAAAACTGGTTCACTTTATCGGAAAAGATAATATTGTTTTTCACTGTATCATTTTCCCTGCAATGCTTAAAGCCGAAGGAAGTTATATCTTACCAGATAACGTTCCGGCAAATGAGTTCCTGAATTTAGAAGGAAACAAACTTTCAACTTCTAAAAACTGGGCAGTTTGGTTACACGAATATTTAGAAGAATTCCCAGATAAGCAGGATGTTTTGCGTTACGCTTTAACATCAAATGCACCAGAAACAAAAGATAATGATTTTACCTGGAAAGATTTTCAGGCTAGAAATAACAATGAATTAGTTGCCATTTTTGGAAACTTCGTAAACCGCGTTGTAGTTTTAACCAACAAATATTACGATGGCGTTATTCCGACGCCAAATGAATTTACAGAAGTTGATGAACAAACTTTAGCAGAATTAAAAGCTTATCCGGCTGTTATTTCTAGTTCGGTTGAGCGTTACAGATTCCGTGAAGCTTTAGGCGAATTGATGAATGTCGCTCGTTTAGGAAATAAATATCTGGCAGACGAAGAGCCTTGGAAAGTAATGAAAGACAATCCGGAGCGTGTAAAAACTCAAATGTATGTGGCATTGCAAATTGCTGCTGCATTGAGCGTTTTATCTGAACCGTTTTTACCTTTCACAGCTGCTAAATTGTCCAAAATCCTGAAAAATGAAGGGAAGCTAAAATGGTCTGATGTTGCTGAAAATGACGAATTAATTGCTGCAGGACATAAAATAGGAGAAGCAGAATTGCTTTTCGCTAAAATTGAAGACGAAGAAATACAAAAACAAATAGATAAATTGGAAGCTACAAAAACCGCTAACCTTGCCGAAAACAAACAAGCTGAACCACAGAAAGATATAATTCAGTTTGATGATTTTGCCAAAATGGATATCCGTATCGGAACTATTCTTGAGGCTGAAAAAATGCCAAAAGCAAACAAACTTTTAGTTCTTAAAGTTGATACCGGAATTGACGTTCGCACAATCGTTTCGGGAATTGCTGAGAGTTTTTCTCCGGAAGAAATCATCGGGAAACGTGTTTCTGTTTTAGCTAATTTAGCTCCAAGAGCTTTACGCGGAGTTGAAAGTCAGGGAATGATCTTAATGACAACAAATGCCGAAGGAAAACTGGTTTTTGTAAATCCTGATGCTGATGCGCCGAATGGAGCGACTGTAAACTAAATAAGTTTATTTCAAATAATATAAAAGAAAGTTATCGGTCTAAATCTCGGCAGATAACTTTCTTTGTTTTACAACACTTTCTTAAATAATCTTAAGCAATTAATATAATCTGAGAATTAATCTTTAATTTTGGGTATATAAAGAAATATTATGGACTTGACTGCGCAAATAAAAAAGAATTTAATATCAAGAATCAAAGATTCTAAAGATTTGAATTTTCTAAATGCACTACAAACTATTTTTGATTCATCTGAACAAGAACTTTATGCATTGTCAAATGACCAAAAAAAGGCAATTGAAAATAGTCGTATGGAAATTAAAAATGGGGATTTTCATAAAAATGAAGAAGTAATTTCTGAAATGAGAGAATGGCTAAAAAAGAAATAGTTTGGTCTTCTTTGGCTAAATTGCAATTACAAAATGTTCTTGAATATTATTTCATTAGAAATGAAAGCCCTGCTTACAGTTTAAAACTTTTAAATGAGATCGAAGATTTATTAGAAACACTTTCATATTCAGAATTAATTGGAAGGCTTACTTCAAATAAAATAACTCGTGTGATCTCTATGAAAGTGTACTTAATATTCTATGAGATAAATGCAAGTCAAATTGAAATAGTATCATTTTGGGATAATCGTCAAGATATTAAAAATAGAAAAGTGAAATAATCGACCCAAAGTTGATTAAGTTCTTTCTGAAAATCAAAACATTAAAAACATGAGAAATTTCTCATGTTTTTTACTTTTATATAAGTTTATAATTGTAAGTTTGTCTCGACAAAATATTTAAGAGGCTTTAAATAAAACTTATTAATTTACAATAAGCGAACCCTCGTTATGGTGCTGGAGCGGGAAACTGCCCTTGATCTATTCTTTTGAATATTTTGTCACACCTAAAGCGAGGGTTTCGTGCGTTTAATATTTTCGATCATGACAGAGGAAAATGAAAAAACAAAAGAAACAGCTGTAATAACAGCAATGGCAAAATTTCTTTCGGAGATTTGGTTTGTAGATGATTTTAGAGATCATCCCGAATATTTGTCTGAAATTTTCGAGACAATCCTGCTAACTGAAATGGGCAATGATCAGGATCTAAGAATCAGAATGATAAACTCCATTAGAACCAGTAAAATGCTTGCAGAAACACTAGGATCTTTTTCTGATATGGAAATCAATAATGCCTGCAGGAAAATTATGAACGCATGATACCACACAAAAACAAATTTGATCCTTTTTTTAGTGCATAATAAAAGTGTGCCGCTAGGCACTAAATATTGGCAAACAATTGAATTGAAATAAAAAATGTACCGTTAGGTACAAAATATCGGCAGCCATTAGGTTTAATATTCGTTGGCGTGCCGTAGGGACGGAATATTTAATGTTGTTGCGTACCTACAGCACGCTGAATATATTTTCGATTTATGTTTTCTACCGATATTTTGTACCTAACGGCACATTTTTTAACTTGGTTCGCATTATTAAAAATAAGACCTTCGCCAAAAAATAAAATATCAATTACTTACGCTTAAAATGTTCAAAAAATTACTCCTTGCTTTCCTATTTTTAAATAGCTTTATCTCATTTTCGCAAGACCTTGTCAATTATACTCCAATCGAATTAAAAAGAAATCGTGACGTTTTTCAAATTATAAACAACGACAATAAAGAAGTCACTTTATTTGTCAGCGACAAAGTAAAAGTAAAAGCGTTGCTTTTAAATGAAAAAATGCAGATTATTGACAGTATGTCTACAGAAAGACCCAATAAGAAAAAGTATGACGAAATGATCGGATATAATTCGACTAATTCTAATGCGAGGTTATTTTGGTCATCCAGCGACCGAACCTTTATTCTTTCTCAGTTTTATGATTTTAAAACCCAAAAAATTACAACACAAGAATTGACCTTGGTTGTAAAAAATGAAAAAGTTTTACAAGACTTTAGTTCAAAAAACAAGTTTTATATATTAACTGTTGTAAAAGATTCTAATACTCTAAAACTTCATGTTTTTGATCAAGACGGAGATCATGAAACAAAAACTATTGATTTAAGCAATTTCCGTTTTTATAAAAAAGACTACACGAAAACCAATCTTTATGGAATTTTTGAAGAAAATCTACTACCATTTGAAGCTCCATTTTCATTACAAAGTATTCATCCCGAAAACCTAACCTCAATAGCTGATGGGGCTAAGAAAAGAAAATGCTATTTTTCAGATAATCAAATCACAATAACACTCGATGCTAATCCATCTTACACACAAGCTTTAATGATTGATTTGGAAAACTTTACGGTTTCTGAAAAAATTATTAAAAAGCCAGTCATTTTAACTCAAATGGACAATATGAGTGTAAATTCTAATTCATTTTATTTTGATAATAAATTTTATCAGATAAAAAGCTCTGCAGATGAGCTTTTCTTTACAATAAGTGATCTGGAAGGAAATTCAATAAAAGAATTCCACATAACTGGAGAAACACCAATCGATTTCAAAAATTCGGTAATATATCAGGAAGGCGGTGATTTTGGCGGAAAAAGAATTTTAGAAAAGAGTTCACAATTTATTAGAAAAGTAAACAATTTAAATTCAGGAATTTCATGTTATCATATTGGAGAAAATACTTTGATAACACTTGGAAGCGTTTCTGAAATAAAACAAATAGGTTCACCTGTATTTATGGGCGCAGGAGTTGCTGGTATTGCAGCCTCAGCTATCGCAGGAGGTTTGGCAGGTTATTACAATTACAACGCAACAATGAACAGTTTTAATTCGTATGCAAATCGAAAAGTAGTTAAAATCGAATGCTTGTTTGATAAAGACAATAATCACGTACAAGGAGAATTACAATCTTTGGCGTTCGATAAAATCCGAACTTTCTTTGATGATAATACTGATGTTTCTTCTAAAACTTTATTTAAATTCGAATCAGCGTATTATTTAGGATATTACGATAACAAAACGAAAGAATATATCATTAGAAAATTCGTTGATTAAATTCAGAAACAAGTTTAATCCTCATTTTAAGTTTAATAAAAAATGTGCCATTAGGTACAAAATATCGGTAGACAATTGAATTCGACAATCGTTGGCGTGCCTTAGGTACGCAATTGTTAATGTTGTTGCGTACCTAAGGCACGCTGGATTTATGCTAACTTGTTTTTTCTACCGATATTTTGTACCTAATGGCACATTTTCATTCTTGACTCACTTTATTTCTTTATTAAAAACAACTGAAAGAACTACCGATATTTTGTACCTAACGACACATTTTTTAACTTGGTTCGCATTATTAAAAATAAGACCTTCGCTAAAATAAAATCAAAAATGAAGCTCACCAAACCAAGATTAGCTTTAATCTGCGGAATACTCTGCATTTCGATTTTTCCGATATTGGTTAAATTACGTCTAACACCAGGATTAATTTCGGCTTTTTACCGAATGTTTTTTGCTGTCACTTTACTTTTGCCTTACGTGTTTTTAAGTGGAAACTTTAAAATTCCAAGTCTTAAATTTGCTCTTTTGGCAATGCTTTGCGGTGTTTTATTTTCATCAGATGTTGCAGTTTGGAATATCGCCATTCAGGATTCGAGCGCAACGCAGGCTTCTTTGCTTACAAATTTGTCTCCGGTTTGGGTTGGAATTGGTTCATTTTTATTTTTAAAATCAAAACCTGCGACTAATTTTTGGATTGGAACAATTGTATCTTTATTCGGAATGGTGACTTTGGTTGGATTTGAATTTTTTATTGATTTAAACTTCGATCAGGCTTTTCTTTTTGCCGTTTTATCGGGAATCTTATATTCGATTTATCTTTTAGTCAGCAAAAATGTACTTTCTCAAGTAGATGTTTTGTCTTTCATGACAATTAGTTTATCGGCCTCAAGTATTTATTTAGGAATTCTTTGTTATTCATTAAATGAACCTTTTACAGGATTTTCAAATGCAGGTTGGTTTGTACTGGTTCTTCAGGCGTTAATCTGCCAATTGTGTGCATGGCTTTCGATTAGTTATGCAACGCAGCACATGCGCGCGACAAGAGTTTCATTGAGTTTATTGAGTCAGGCTGTAATTACCTCTATTTTAGCTTGGTTGTTTTTAGAAGAAAAAATAACTTTACAAATGGTTTTCGGTGGAATAATTTTACTTTTCGGAATCCGAATTACTTTTTATGATAAGAATATTTCTTTGAAAAAGCTTTTTTCTAAATAAGTTGGCCCACGGATTTTACGGATTAAACGGGTTTACGCAGATTGATTTTTTAAATTTACTGCTGAAAAAGTTTCTCGCAGTCCCGATAGCTATCGGGAGCAGATCAAGCAGATAAAAATCATTTTAATCTTTTCAATCTGTGGCAAAAAACCTGAAACCTGAAACAAAAAAACCTGAAACAAAAACACTATGTTACATAAAAGCAAAATACCGAACTTAAAAGTAATCGCATTTGATGCCGATGATACTTTATTTGTAAACGAACCTTATTTTCAGGAAACCGAACATAAATTTTGTGCTTTAATGGAAGATTATCTTTCACATCAGGGCATTTCGCAGGAATTATTTAAAATTGAAATTGCCAATCTGCCTTTGTACGGTTACGGAATCAAAGGTTATATTCTTTCGATGATCGAGGCGGCGATGAATATTTCGAATAATACAATTCCGGTTGAAGTAATCGAAAAAATCATCCAATACGGCAAAGAACTGCTCGAAAAACCAATCGAACTCCTTGACGGAATCGAAGAAACACTGCAGGCTTTACACGGAAAATACAAATTGGTCGTGGCTACAAAAGGTGATTTAAAAGACCAGCACAGCAAATTGCATCGTTCTGGTTTAGGTCATTATTTTCATCATATCGAAGTAATGTCAGACAAGCAGGAAATTGATTATCAAAAATTATTGGGCCGTTTAGATATCAAGGCAAATGAGTTTTTAATGATCGGAAATTCATTAAAATCTGATGTTCTTCCTGTTTTAGGAATTGGCGGCTATGCTGTTCATATTCCGTTTCATACTACCTGGGAACACGAAAAAATCAATCATAAAGTCGAACATGAACATTTTAGTTCATTTGAAAAGATTACAGAAGTAGTCCATAATTTATTATAATGAAAACACTTTTAGACTTAGAAAACTGGAACAGAAAAGAGCATTTTGAACATTTCTGCCGAATGGAAGAACCTTTTTTTGGTGCCACCGTAGAAATTGACTGCACAAAGGCTTATCAAACTGCAAAAGAATTAAATGTTTCTTTTTTCATTTTCTATCTGTATAAAACTCTAGTCGCTGTAAATTCAATCGAAAATTTTAGATACAGAATTTCCGAAGACAAAATATACAGCAATGACCGCATCGATGCATCTGCTACAATTGGCCGCGAGGACGGAACTTTTGGATTTTCTTTAATCGAATACAATCCTGATTTTGAAATCTTCAAACAAAGTGCTTTAACTGAAATTGAACGTGTTCAAAACACAACTGGTCTTTTCACAAGATCTTTTGATGATGATAATTTAATCCATTTTTCTGCAATTCCGTGGTTGAATTTTACTTCCCTTTCACATGCAAGAAGTTTTACATTTCCAGACAGCTGCCCTAAAATTTCGTTTGGAAAAATGATTGTTTCAGAAAATGGAAAACGTTCGATTGCAATGTCTGTGCATGTACATCACGGGTTGATGGATGGTTTACATGTTGGAAAATTTGTAGATTGTTTTCAGGAAGAAATGGATAAAATATAATCTTTATCTTACGATTTGTCTTATTTTAATACATTAATAACTTTTAGCGGATAAGCCAAGCAGTAATAAATCGTTGGTTTGGGAAAAATTTTAAAACTCAAATTACAATGAAAAAATCTGTAATGATTCTGGCATTTGCTTTAGGCTTAACTGGCATGAATGCACAAACAGAAACAAATTCTTCGAACAATTTTAATAAATGGTCTATAGAATTTGCTGGTGGTGTAAACAAACCACAAAAGCCATTTTCAGACGGTTATTTTACAAGTACGCCAAGCCCATGGGTTGCTGATCTTGGAGTTCGTTACATGTTCAATAACAAATTCGGTTTAAAAGTTGATGCTGGTTACAACAGCTTAACTAACAAAAACAACTCTTTAGATTTCGATTCAAGATACTACAGAGTAGATTTGCAAGCAGTTGCTAACTTAGGACGCATCATGAATTTTGAAACATGGACTAATACAATTGGTTTATTAGGTCATGCAGGTTTTGGTTATGCGCAATTGAGAAACGACAGTTACAAAGGGGCTGATGAAATGACAAATTTCATTGCCGGAGTTACGGGTCAAATCAAATTGTCAAACAGAATTGCTTTAACCGGAGATTTCTCTACGATTTTTAATGCATCTCAGGATCGTTCATTTGATGGAGCTTATCTTCCTGAAAACAGAGGATTCTCAGGATTACTTTTCAACGGTACAGTAGGATTAAATGTTTACTTAGGTAAAAATGCTAAACATGCTGACTGGACTGTAGTTTCTGAAAATGTTGATCTAAGTGCTTTTGAAAACAAGATCGCTGATCTTGAAAATCAAATCAAAAATGCGCCACAAAAACAAGTTATCGTAGAAAAACCAGTAACAAACAATGTTAGTAATGATAAAGATGTTGTTAAAGAGTTGATTAATGATAAGTATTACAGCGTATACTTTGATTTCAACAAAGCGACTCCAATTGAAAATTCAACTGCTGCAATTGATGTTGTATTATCTTATTTAAGAAAAAATCCTTCTGCATCTCTTGATATTATTGGATATGCTGACCAGGTTGGAAAAGCAGAATACAATGAGAAACTTTCAAATGCAAGAGCAGAGAATGTTAAAAAGATTTTGACGCAGGCTGGAATTGCTTCTTCAAGATTAAATGTTGTAGCTGCAGGTTCAGATACATCAATCCAAAAAGATTCTGATGAAGCTAGAAGATTAGCAAGAAGAGTAACTTTTAAAGTAAAATAATCTTTTTAAGTAATAAAATTGAAAGCCCGAAAGTGTAATACTTTCGGGCTTTTTTATATTCAATATTCTAAAAAAATTGTTTTTTGCAATCCAGACTATTCTTAGGTTAAAACTCGTACGATTTATTCATTAAATTTGGAATAATATTTGCCCGTGAAAACGTATGAAAAAACTTTTGCTCTTTTTGCTTTTACTCTCTAAATCAGTATTGTTAAGTCAGACAATATTAAATTCTTTTCCGTTAAACTTAGAAAATCCGTTAGAAGAAGGTCAGATTTTAAATACGGAAGATGCAAAAACACACGATATTTATGTTTTTGCAGCAGATTCTAAAAACATCAATATTTTAAAATATAATAAATCGATGTTTTTAACCACTCAGTTTAGCGACTCTATACGAAATGAAAAAAACAGATCTCTAATTGGTCAGAGCATTAGCGAAGACGGGAATCCAATATTGTACTGGAGTTCCCAAAATTCAAGAAATATTCGAATCATCAAATATTTTTTGGAAACAAAAGCTTCCAGAACCTTAAATTTCGATTTTCCTGAAAACAATGAATACATAATAACAAGTTTTCAAAAAGACAATAATTTTTATATTCTCTCAAAAGAAAAAAGCCAGCAGCATTTACTTCTTTATGAATTTAAAAACGGAAACTGCGAAATAAAAATGTTCGACTTTTCAGATTTTAAATTTCAGACCGAAAAGGGTCAAAATTTAACTTTTAACTCGCTCATTCGATATTATCCCATTCAAAAAATGGAATTAAATGATTTTAATTCGCTGGATAAAGCTTCAAACATAAACAAAATGTATGTTATTGACGACCATATTATTTTGACATTTGATTATAGTTTTAAAAAAACACAGGTTTTTGATCTTAATATCAAAACACTCGAAGTAACTGAGAAAAATTTTGATCAGCCCGTTTCTATCAAAACCGCTAAAACCTCAAATTCATTTTATAATCAAAACAAACTCTATCAAGTCAAGGCAAACAGCGATGAGTTTTTGTTTAACATAAAAGATTTCGAGACCGGGAAAACGATTAAGAATATTGTGGTATCAAAAAATGATACGATACGTTTTAAAAATTCTCCTTTATTCCTTCAAACAAATAATAACAAACCACAGGAATTAAAAACTACGGCTAAATTCCTGAAACAATTATCCGATTTAAGCGTTGGGGTTTCTGTCTTAGAAAACAGAAAAAACAGCTATCTGACATTTGGAGGTTACGTAGAATACATTGTTTCTAATTTTGAGTATGGGCAAAACGATTTTTATGATGTTGGGAATTCCTATTATTCGCAAAACAAAATGGTTTTCTTTGATGCTGTAATGAATGAAAATAATGATTTCACAACAACTTCAAAATCAGAATCTTTGGCAATTGATAATGTTTTTTATTATTTGAGTACAAACAAAAATGTCTCACTGCAGAATATTTTAAAGCTGAAAGACTATTACATCTTATGTTATTATGACACAGTTTTAAAACAATTTATAATACGAAAATTCTCAGATGGTTTTATTAGATTAGACGATGGAAACCCAATTATGAATAAGTCTGTATTCTCAAAACCTGCTTCTTTTAAACCTATAAAATCCCGTTAATTTTATTGAGAATTAATCCAAATGTATAATGTTTTCGCGGTTTGCAAAAAATCGTTTGAATTATTTTTGTTAATTTTACAAAAAAGACATCATTATGCTATCAAAAAATATTGAATCGGCTTTAAACAAGCAAATCCGCATAGAAGCAGAATCTTCGCAAACTTATCTTTCTATGGCTTGTTGGGCTGAAGTACACGGATTAGAAGGAATTGCTCAATTTATGTACACACAGTCAGATGAAGAGCGTGCACACATGCTTAAATTGGTTAAGTATGTAAACGAACGCGGAGGACACGCTCAGGTTACAGATTTAAAAGCGCCAAAAACAACTTATTCTACATTTAAAGAAATGTTTGAAGAGCTTTATAATCATGAACTTTTTGTTTCTAAATCTATCAATGAATTGGTACACATTACTTTTGAAGAAAAAGATTATGCAACACATAATTTCTTACAATGGTATGTTTCTGAACAAATCGAGGAAGAAGCAACAGCTAAATCTATTTTGGATAAAATCAACTTAATTGGCGATGACAAAGGCGGACTTTACTTGTTTGATCGTGATATTCAGCAATTAACCGTTACAAGTTCGATCGCAATCAATCCAAAATAAAAAAGTTAAAGTTTATTTAGAATATATAAAAATAACTTTTTTGATTTATATTTGTCTCTGTTTTTAATAATTCAGAGGAAAATTGAGCAAGAAAGAAAAAGACAAGGACAAGAAAAAGGATAAAAAGAAAAAAAAGAATAAAGATATCCTTGACAAAATTAAGAAGATTGAAAACTGTAAATCTTCTTGTTGTGAGAAATATAAGAAAAGTGAAAAGAAACGTTGTTCACGTTGTCCTATGTTTGATTTATTCAAAAAAACTGCTTAAACATATATAGAAAACCCACCAAGACATCTGGTGGGTTTTTAATTTTAACTACATTCGTCTTCTGATTTAAAAACGGTTTAATTTAATTATGGAAAACCAAATTCTTATTCCCAAATCGAGTCTGGATTTTTTAGTACAGCTAAAAGAAAACAATAACAAACTCTGGTTTGAAGAACGCAAAACAGAGTATTTAAAAGAACTCAATTATATTGAAAATTTTGCCGGCGCACTTCTTCATGAACTTTCAAAAACTGATGTTTTTGAAACGCAATCCGGTAAAAAAAGCGTTTACAGAATTTATCGTGATATTCGCTTTTCAAAAGATAAAACGCCATTTAAAACCTATTGGGGCGGAAGTTATAAACGAGCAACAAGTGCACGACGCGGAGGTTATTATTTTCATATCGAAAAAGGAAACACTTCTTTGATTGGTGGTTTTTGGGGACCAAATGCAGCCGATTTAAAACGTATAAGAAGCGAATTTGCACATGATCACGAATCGTTTAGAGAAATATTGAACTCCAAAAACTTCAAAAAAACTTTTGGAACACTACAGGGCGAACAACTGAAAACAACTCCGAAAGGTTTTAATCCAGACCACGAAGCCATTGATTTACTACGTTACAAACAGTTTTTAATTATAAAACGTTTTACAGATGATGAAGTATTAAGCCCGCATTTTTTTGAGCAGGCTTTAGAAACATTCAAAAACATGCGTCCGTTTTTTGATTATATGAGCGAAGTGCTTTCGACAGATATAAACGGAGCTTCTGTTTTATAAATTTCAACCAAAAGTTAAACCGGACAGGTTTTGAAAACCTGTCCGGTTTAACTGGATTAATCAACGATTATTTACTAAGCAATAAAATCTCGTTTACAACAACTTCGGTAATATATCTCTTTTCTCCATTTCTATCATCGTAGCTTCTGTGTGTTAACTTTCCTTCTACTGCAACCTCTTTTCCCTTTGTTACAAATTTTTCGATTATTTCTGCTGTTTTCCCCCAGGCAGTAATTCGGTGCCATTCGGTTTGTTCAACTTTTTCGCCTTTGTCATTTCTGTAAATCTCTTTTGTTGCAATACTCAGGTTAGCTAGTTTTCTTCCGTTTTCTAACGTTTTAATTTCAGGATTTTGTCCTACGTTACCAATTAGTTGTACTTTGTTTTTCATTGCATTCATGGCGTATACTATTTAAAAGTTCATATAAAAATTCGTTGATCAAATTCAACGATGCAAAATTGCGCTCAGCACTCTAAATTATTCGGTTGCAAACTATTTACTTTCGGTTGTAAATATTTGTAAGCGTTTGTAAGTGGAATTTATTTTTGCTATATTTGAGATAAATCGTACATATATGCAGACAGAAATTAAAAAAGTTGAGTTACGAAACCTTGCGTTTGAAGATTACAAACAATTGAAAAATTCGATGGTTGAATCGTATCCAGAAATGGCAAACTCCTATTGGAGATCAAATGATATAAAAAAATTACTCTCAATATTTCCCGAAGGACAATTGGTAATCCTTGTTGACGGAGTCGTTGTAGGATCGGCATTATCGCTAATTGTCGATGAAAAATTAGTCGATAAAAGACATAATTACAGACAAATTGTAGGCGATTATACTTTTTCTACTCATAATCCGGAAGGTGAAATTTTATATGGAATAGACGTTTTTATTCATCCGAACTACCGCGGTCTTCGTTTAGGACGACGTCTTTATGATGCCCGAAAAGAACTTTGCGAACAATTAAACTTAAAAGCAATTGTTTTTGCCGGCCGAATTCCAAATTACAATCAATATTCTAAAAAGTTTTCTCCAAGAACTTATATTGAAAAAGTAAAAGATAAAGAACTTCATGATCCGGTTCTTTCTTTTCAGTTAAGTAATGATTTCCACGTACTTCGTATTATCAAAAATTATTTGGAAGGAGATGAAGAATCAAAAGAATTTGCGGTTTTGCTGGAATGGAACAATGTTTATTATGATGAAAGTCCTCAATTAATCAATTCTGGCAAAAGTACTATTCGATTGGGATTAATTCAATGGCAGATGCGTCAGCTCAATAATGTTGAAGCGCTTTTTGAGCAGGCAGAGTTTTTTATTGATGTGGTTTCTGGTTACGGAAGCGATTTTGCACTTTTTCCGGAACTTTTTACAGCCCCTTTAATGGCCGATTTTAATCATTTGTCTGAAGCCGAAGCAATTCGTGAATTAGCCAGACATTCAGAGCCCATAAGAAAGCGTTTTCAGGAATTTGCTATTTCGTATAATATCAATATTATAACAGGAAGTATGCCGCATCTTGAAAATGGTGTTTTATATAATGTTGGCTTTTTGTGTAAAAGAGACGGAACTTCGGAGATGTATTATAAAATTCATATTACGCCAAACGAAGTCCATCATTGGGGAATGAAAGGCGGATCTGAGTTTAAAACTTACGATACCGACTGCGGTAAAATTGGAATTTTAATTTGCTACGATATCGAATTCCCTGAACTTTCAAGATTATTGGCAGATGAAGGAATGAATATTCTTTTTGTTCCGTTTTTAACCGATACACAAAACGCATATACACGAGTAAAACACTGCTCGCAGGCACGTGCGATAGAAAACGAATGTTATGTTGCCATAGCCGGTTGTGTTGGAAATCTTCCGAAGGTAAACAATATGGACATTCAATATGCTCAGGCTTCGGTTTTTACACCTTCTGATTTTGCATTTCCAAGTAACGGAATCAAAGCAGAAGCGACTCCAAATACCGAAATGACACTGATTGTAGATGTAGATTTAGATTTGTTGAAAGATCTTCATGAACACGGAAGTGTACGAATTTTAAAAGACCGAAGAACCGATTTATATCAAATTAACAAAACAAAATAATGAGAACCTGTCTCGAATGCTCGGAGAAACTTGTGGGTAGAGAAGATAAAAAGTTCTGCTCAGACAATTGCCGAAATGCCTACAACAATAAAATAAATAAAGACAGCAACAATTTCATGCGAAATGTAAACAACAAATTACGAAAAAATTACCGTATTTTGTCAGAGCTAAATGTTGATGGAAAATCAAAAGCAACTAGGGAGAAAATGATTAATAAAGGTTTTGATTTTGATTTCTTTACTAATATCTTGCAAACCAAAACAGGAAACACCTACTATTTCCTGTATGACCAAGGATACAGGCCTTTGGACAATGATTATTATATGCTTGTTAAAAAAGAAATTTAGTTTTATTCGTCATGAGAAAAAACCCCACCTCGATTCTGGCAATTGTCTTAATTCTAGCCATTTTAGGTATCATTTATGCTGCAATGATGCCGCAGTACATTTCAAAAAATGATGACGCTCTGGCGGATTTCTCGACTGAACGGGCCTTAAATCAGGTTGAAATTATTGCACAGAAACCGCATTATGTAGGTTCGACAAATCATGAACTGGTGGCTAATTATCTTAAACTTGAGCTTAACAGAATTGGATTAGAAACCAGCGTTCAGGAAGGTTTTACACTCAATGACAAAGGACTTTTGGTAAAATCTAAAAATATTCTTGCCCGAATCAAGGGAACAAATAATTCAAAAGCCCTTTTATTACTTTCTCATTACGACAGCGCGCCGCATTCTTTTTCAAAAGGCGCAAGTGACGATGCCTCAGGAGTTGCCACCATTCTTGAAGGAATCAGAGCTTTTTTATATGCTAAAGAACCGCAGAAAAATGACATCATTATTCTTTTTTCTGACGCTGAAGAATTAGGTTTAAACGGCGCAGCGCTTTTTGTAAACAAACATCCGTGGGCAAAAGATGTTGGTTTGGTTTTAAACTTTGAAGCCAGAGGAAGTTCAGGACCGAGTTACATGCTCATGGAAACCAACAAAGGCAATAAAGCACTTGTAGAAGAATTTACAAAAGCAAAAGCATCATATCCGGTATCAAACTCTTTGATGTACAGCATTTACAAAATGCTTCCTAATGATACAGATTTAACCGTTTTTAGAGAACAGGCAAATATTCAGGGATTTAATTTCGCTTTTATCGACGGACATTACAATTATCATACACAGCAAGACGATGTTCAGCATTTAAACAAAATGACGCTTGCACACCAAGGCTCTTATTTGATGCCTTTATTAAGATACTTTGCAAATACTGATTTAAACCAAACAGATTCAACAGAAGATTACGTTTATTTCAGCGCACCGTTTTCTTTCATAAGTTATCCTTTTTCATGGGTAATGCCAATGACTTTAATTGCTTTTGGATTACTGGTACTTTTCATGTTTATCGGAAAAGCCAAAAGAATGATTACTTTGAGGGAAATATTCAAAGGATTTGTTCCGCTTTTAGGATCGCTTATTATTGCCGGTTTAGTTACTTTTTTAGGCTGGAAAATAATTTTAGAAATTTATCCGCAGTATTCTGATTTCTTAAACGGATTTACATATAACGGCCACGCATACATTGGCGCATTTGTAACTTTAAGTATCGCTATTTGTTTCGCATTTTACCACCATTTTTCTGATGCTAAAATTACAATGAACCATTTCGTGGCTCCTTTACTGCTTTGGATTATCATAAATGCATTTTTGGCTAATAGCTTAACCGGTGCAGGATTTTTAATTGTTCCGGTTTATTTTGGAATTCTTTTGTTTGGGATTTTTGTTTTTACGCAGCATTACAGTTTAGGAATGAATTTAATTTTCAGTATTCCGGCTTTAGCTATCATAGCGCCGTTTATTGTAATGTTTCCGGTTGGTTTAGGATTAAAAATTCTATTCGTAAGTGCTATTTTAACCGTACTTCTTTTCGGATTATTACTGCCGATATTCAATACTTTTGTTAAAAAAGGGGCCTGGATTATGGTTTTCTTTGCCGCATCGATTGGATTTTTCATTTATGCCGGATACAATTCAGGCTACGAACACGGCAAAGCAAAATCAAACAGCTTATTGTATATCTATAACGCCAATACCAATTCAGCTCTATGGGCAACTTATGATGTAAATTTAGATGACTGGACAAAATCATATTTGGGCGAAAAAAACCAAAAAGCTCCGGGATTAAATAGTTTTCCTATTTCAAGTAAATACAACTCAACTTTTACGCACAGTGCGATTGCTCCTCTAATTGATGTTCCAAAACCAACTATTGCTTTCTTAAGAGACAGCGTAATTGGCAGCAACAGATATTTAAAAATTAAAATTACGCCAAACCGAAAAGTAAATCGTTACGATATTTATGCCAACCCAAAAATGACGTTTTACAACTTTAAGGCAAACGGTGTTTCGACTTTTGGTGAAAAAGGAAATCGCTTACAACGTGAAGACAGCAAAATTTTATGTTATTATGTTGTTGGAAACGAACCACTTGTTATGGAATTCTACATCAATAAATCGTCTATTTTTGATATGGATTTAATAGAAAGTTCATTTGACTTAATGACAAACCCGGAATTGAAAGTTAAACCAAGAAGCGACTGGATGATGCCGACGCCATTTGTTTTGAATGATGCCGTAATGATTCAGCAGAAAATTAAAAGATATACATCCCCGGTAAATCCGCCAATTCAGCCTGCAGCAATTCAGGACAGTACTGTAATCGCAAAAGACAGTTTAATAAAACCAGCTGTTCAAAAACCAGAATAAAAACTAAAAACGAATACTATGGCAACAAATGTTTCTACAATATTTTTAAGTGCGCCAATAGAAAAAGTCTGGAACGCATTGACAAAACCAGAATTGGTAAAACAATGGGAATACGGAAGTGATTTAATTACAGATTGGAAAATCGGTAACGAAATCAGATTCAGGAATGAATGGGAAGGTCAGGTTTTTGAACAATGGGGAACAGTTTTAGAAGTTTCTCCAAATCAAAAAATAAAATATTCGCTGTTTTTTCCAAGACCGGCATTAGAAGACAAACCCGAGAATTATTTTATAATGAGTTATGTTTTATCTGAAGAAAATCAGAAAGTAAAACTCGAAATAATTCAGGAAGACAATCGCCCTGGCGCAGTTCAGGAAAAACCACAAGGAGAAGAAAATCCAATATTACAAGCCCTAAAAGCTGTAGTAGAATCTTAAAGTTAGGTTCAAAGAAGCAAAGGAACAGAGGTACAAAGATTAAAAAAGCACTATTTTCATAGTGCTTTTTGCTTTTATCGATATGCTGAGAAACCTTTGAGCCTTTGTACCTCTGAACCTTTGTAACTTTTAACACGCACATTCAAACTTTAGACCGGCTTTATTTCCTTTTTCGCCTTCGGTTGCATATCCATCAAACTTCCACCACTCAATTCCTCCTATTAATTCTTTTACTTTAAAACCTAATTTTGTCATATTCAAAGCACCTTTAGTCGAAGCATTACAGCCAATTCCATCACAATACGTAACATATAAAATATCTTTATCTAAATGTTTTGTGGTTTCTACAGACATTTCGCGATGCGGAATATTAATCGCATTCGGAATATGTTCTGCTTCAAATCCAAAAGCTTTTCTCGCATCAATCGCAATTACTTTTTCGCCATTGTTTAAAGCATCAAATAAATCAGACGGATCCATTTCGAATACTAGTTTATGCTCATAAAATTTAATTTGCTCTTCCATAGTAATGTTGTTTTGTTGATTTTGTTTTTTCAAAAGTAGAAGAACATTTCATGCCATAAAAACGAAAAAAATTCATGAACCGCATTAGATTTTTTCATGCAAATGGCAGTCTAAAATTTTGTTCCTTTGTATATAAATCTCAAAAAAATGGAAATACGCCACTTAAAATTGATAAAAGCAATTGTTGAAGAAGGAAGCATTACAAAAGCGATTGACAAACTTCATTTAACACAATCAGCTTTGAGTCATCAGCTCAAAGAAGCAGAATATCAATTGGGTACGGCTATTTTTTTACGAACCAACAAAAAACTGGTTCTCACAAAAGCTGGTGAAAAGATTTATGCACTTGCTAACGAAATTTTGGACAAACTCACCGAAACCCAATCTCAGATCAAACAAATGGTTTACGGAGAATACGGCGAAATCAGAATAAGTACAGAATGTTTTTCGAGCTATCACTGGCTGCCGCCGGTTTTAAAGCAATTTCATCTTTTATACCCAAATGTCGAACTGAAAATTATAACCGAAGCAACACATATTCCGTTGCAAAAACTTTTAGAAAATACAATCGATATTGCCATTGTAAGCGACACGATAAAAGATAATCATATAAAATATACCGAACTTTTTCAGGACGAAGTTGTAATGGCCGTTTCAGAAAATCATCCTTGGGCAGACAAAAAATATGTCGTTGCCGAAGATTTTATAAACGAACATTTAATAATTCATTCCCTTCCGATGGAAACGGTTACGATTCATCAGTTTGTTTTGGCTCCAGCCAAAGTAACACCGAAAAAAATAACACCGCTTCCACTCACAGAAGCTTCTCTCGAAATGGTAAAAGCTGATATGGGCGTTATGTCGATGGCAAAATGGGCACTACAGCCACATTTAAAAAATAATCCAATTAAAGCCGTAAAAGTGGGCAAAAATGGCTTAAAACGAAAACATTTCATAGCGACAAGAGCAAACGAAACATATCCGGATTATTTTCAGCATTTTATTAATTTTCTACAAAATGAAATTAACCTGCAATGGAATATTCAATAAGAAACTGCAAAATAACCGATTTACCAAAATTGGTTATCCTCTGCCAAAAACACGCTGAATTTGAAAAAGCTGATTTTTCTCCGGAAGGAAAACTAGAAAATCTTCAAAAAGCAATTTTCAGCGAAAAACCAAAACTGTTTTGTTTAGTTGTCGCTGCAAAAGAAACAATTGTGGGTTATGTTTCCTATACTTTTGATTTCTCAACCTGGGATGCTGCGGCATTCCTGTACATGGATTGTTTATTTCTCGAAGAAGAAGCCCGAAGTTTCGGAATTGGTGAAGTTTTAATTAACAAACTAAAAGAAATCGGAACTCAAAATAACTGCATAAACATACAATGGCAAACTCCCGAGTTTAATACAAGAGCAATTAAATTTTATAACAGAATTGGTGCAAAAGGAAAAGATAAAGTCCGATTTACGCTAACTTTGTAAAATCAAAAGAGTAAACATCTTTGTGGCTTTTAATCTCGCAAAGTCGCTAAGACGCAAAGTTTAATATTCTTTGCGACTCTGCGACTTTGCGAGATTATTACTTTAAGCAATCTTAAAAAATGAAAAAAATAAGCATATTAGGCTGTGGCTGGCTGGGCTTGCCTTTGGCGAAAAAACTAATCGAAAAAGGAATTTCGGTAAAGGGATCTACAACTTCTGAAAGCAAACTTTCTATTTTAGAAGATTCTGGAATAAATCCTTTCCTTGTCATCCTGAGCGAAGTCGAAGGAAATATTGAAGGTGAAAGTATTTCTGGAAATATTGACGATTTTTTGGCCGAAAGTGAAATTTTAATTATTGATATTCCACCCAAATTAAGAGCTGTTACTTCAGATTCAAATAAAGTTTTTGTTCAGAAAATCGAAAATCTAATTTCATTTATAGAGAAATCAAGCATTACAAAAGTTCTTTTTGTAAGCTCTACTTCTGTTTATGGCGATGGTAACGAATTAATTACCGAAGAAACAAATCTAAATCCGGAAACCGAAAGCGGCAAGCAATTGGTTTTAGCAGAAGCGATTCTTCAAAAAAATCAAAACTTCGAAACGACCATTTTACGTTTCGGCGGATTAATCGGCGAAGACCGACATCCTGTAAAATTTCTAGCCGGAAAAGAAAATCTCGAAAATACCGACGCTCCAATAAATTTAATTCATCAAAAAGACTGCATTGCCATTATTGAAGAAATCATAAACCAGCAAAAATGGAATGAAGTTTTCAACGCCGTTGCGCCTTTTCATCCAACAAGAAAGGATTATTATACTCAAAAAGCAGAGCAACAAAACTTAGTTTTACCAAAATTCAGCTCTGAAAAATCAAATATCAAAAAGGTTATTTCCAGCGAAAAAATCGAAAACATTTTAAATTATCAATTTAAATTGGAAGATTACTAGAATTTCAAATGTCAGGCTGAGCTAAGTCGAAACCCTTTTGTTTCCACAAGCCTTCGACTTCGCTCAGGGTGACAATAGAATAAACTTTGTGAACTATAGTAAAACGAACAAAAACTTAAATTACTTACTTAACTTATATGGTTTAAAAAAACTTTGCTCCCGATAGCTATCGGGATTGCGAAACGTTTTTATCTTTGTAATTAACTCAAAATCTATGGAAACAGTTTTCGTCAATTCGCCTTTAGGAATCACCAAAATAGTTGGAGACGAAAATGGTATTTCCATAATTTCGGTATCTGATGTTGGCACAAACGAAGTTTCTAAAAAAATTCCAGAAATTCTAAAAGATGCTGTTTTGCAGCTTGAAGAATATTTTGAAGGCAAAAGAAAAGATTTCGACTTAAAACTAAATCCGCAAGGAACTGAATTTCAGCAGAAAGTCTGGAAAGCATTACTTGAAATTCCATACGGAAAAACGGTAAGTTATATGGATCAAACCAAAAAACTGGGCGATGTAAAAGCGATTCGTGCTGTGGCATCTGCAAATGGGAAAAATCCGCTTTGGATTGTTGTTCCCTGCCACCGCGTTATTGGTACAAATGGTTCTTTAACCGGTTACGCCGGCGGATTATCACGTAAAAAATGGCTTTTAGAGCATGAAAGTCCTTCTGCACAGCAAAGTTTATTCTAACTGTTTTTAAATAGTAAGAATTTTACGCATATTTGTAAAACATAAAAATACAAGTCTAATAATCTAATATCTAAGAAGTCTAAAAATGATTGAAAAAATAAACCTCAACAACATTTTATTTCTTGATATAGAAACTGTTCCTGAAGAAGAAAACTTCAATTTGCTTGACGCGGAAATGCAGTCACTTTGGGATTTAAAAACACAATATCAGCGAAAAGACGATTTTACTCCGGAAGAATTTTATGAACGTGCCGGAATTTGGGCCGAGTTTGGAAAAATTATCTGTATTTCGGTTGGTTATTTTACAATAAAGGGTGATGTTCGAAATTTTAGGGTAACTTCATTTTTTGGGGAAGAAAAAAAGATTCTAAAAGACTTTAATAATCTTTTGAACAATCATTTCAATCAGCCGCAGCATCTTTTATGCGGGCATAACGCAAAGGAATTTGACATTCCGTTTCTCGCCCGACGAATGATTATCAATCAAATAGCAATTCCCAACAAGCTGAATTTATTTGGTAAAAAACCTTGGGAAATTGCACATCTTGATACTTTAGAATTATGGAAGTTTGGCGATTACAAGCATTTTACTTCTTTAAAGCTTTTGACCAAGATTCTCGGAATTCCATCGCCAAAAGGCGATATTGACGGTAGCCAGGTAGCACATGTGTATTATGTCGAAAAAGACATCGACAGAATTATAACGTATTGCGAAAAAGATACAATTGCCGTAGCCCAGATTTTCCTTCGTTTACGTAGACAAGATTTATTGATTGAGGAAGAAATAATTCATGTATAGTTTTTTGAGATTCTAAGATACTAAGGAGCTGAGATTCTAAGATTTTGAAACTCTAATTAAATGAACTTATGCTTCTTATATAGCTTAATGTAAAGTTTTATTTGACGTACAGAGAAGCAAAACTAAATGAACTTATATCTCTTATATGGTTTAATAAAATTTTGAAAGATGACACATTCTGAAATTTCATATCATCGTCTTGTTTCGCAGAAACTGTACAAAACAGATAAATGTTCTCCGCAGGAAATTGTACATCATTTCGGCGCCATGCAGGCACAGGATTATGCCATGGCAAAATGGGCAATAGGTTCTCGCTGTGATGCTTCTGAAAAAGAAATTGAAGAAGATATTAATTCAGGCAAAATAATTCGAACTCACATTTTACGCCCAACATGGCATTTTGTTTCTCCGGATGATATTTACTGGATGCTGGATATTGCCGGACCTCAAGTAAAAAGAATGACAATTTCCGGAGCCAAAAAATTTGGTTATGATGCTAAAAAACTGGAGAAGACAAATAATTCTATCGAAAAGCTATTATCTGGAAACAATCATTTAACACGCGATGAAATTATGCAGGAACTTGGCATTAAAAAAACTTCAAAAGAAGATTTTCTAAGTGCCGCGATTATGATGCATGCCGAACAAGATGGTTTGGTTTGCAACGGAAGAATGAACGGCAAAAAAATCACTTATGCTTTACTTGAAGAACGCGTTGAAAAACCAAAAATACAATTATCAAAAGAAGAAGCTTTGGCAAAATTAGCCTTACGATATTTTGAAAGTCACGGCCCGGCAACTTTGGTGGATTTTTCGTGGTGGTCTGGTTTTCCGCCTACAATTTGTGCAAAAACAATTGATGCAATAAAGTTGCAATTAGAATTAATTGAAATTGAAAATCAAAATTATTACTTTGTAAATCAAAACATTGAGAAGATTAACTTCAAGAAAAGCATTCACTTTCTTCCAGCTTTTGACGAGATTTTGATTTCGTATAAAACCAGAGAAGCTTCCTTTTTAACAGATCATCAAACAAAGGTTTTTACCAACAATGGCATATTCAAACCGATAATTCTGGAAGATGGAAAAGTTATCGGAATATGGAAACGAACCTTTAAAAAAGATCATGCTAAAATTGAAACGGAGTTTTTTAATGAAACTGAAAATTCTAAAAAACAAATTCTTTTCGAAGGAATAAAATCTTTTGAAAAATATCTCGGAACCAAAGTTATGATCGAATAATTCGAAACAATAAATCATTGTGCACATTCTGGCTAAATAATTTGTCATAAATCACGAAATTGACTTTTGTAATTGTCATTACAATTGATTTATTACATTTACAAAAAATTCTCATTATGGTATTAAGCAGATTCTGGTTGGTTATTTTTATTTCTTCGATTGTTTTTATTGTAGTCAGTTTATTTACTGCCAACACATATACTATTGACTCAGTTTTGAATGGAAAAAAAGATGATCCTATTTTAGTTTCTGAAAAATACATTCATGAACTTCCGGCTTTTCTTAAAGACAGCATTAAAAAAGCACCAGATCAAACGATGATAATCAATCGTGATACGCTTAATGCCGATACAACTTATGTTTATAAAAACAAAACGGTAAAAATTTACAGCGGTCTTCAAAAATCTGATGGTTTATTGCCAACTTGTAAAAGCACTTTGGTTGATTTGATTCTGCCGCTTATTGCTTATTTAGCTTTCTTTTGTGGATTGATGGAACTTTTAATTGTTTCTGGGGCTTCTGGAAATCTGGCAAAAATATTGAGTCCGGTTTTTGTAAAAGTGTTTCCAAGTATTCCTAAAAATCACCCATCAATCTCATACATGACTTTGAATTTTGCTGCTAATTTCCTCGGATTGGATTCGGCCGCAACTCCATTTGGATTGAAAGCCATGGAAAGTTTACAGGAAATCAATCCAGATAAAGACAAAGCCAGCGATGCTCAAATTATGTTTATGTGTCTTCATGCTTCGGGCTTGACTTTAATCGCAACTTCGATTATTGGATATCGCGCCGCTGCAAATGCAAGTAATCCTGCCGATGTTATGCTGCCTTGCATCATTACTTCTTTTATCGGAACTATCGCTGCGTTTTTAATTGTGGGTATAAAACAAAAAATCAATTTCAAAAGTGCTTCTCTTCTTATCGTCTTAATGGGATTAATCGCGGCCATTGTTGGTTTGCTGATGTATGTTAACCATTTGGATATAATTGGAAAAAACTATTTTACTTCTAACCTTTCGGGATTAATTTTAATTGCCATTATTGCTTTTACTTTGATTTTTTCTTTCAAAAATGAAAAGAAATTCAGCGAGGCCAATACGACAGTTTTTGAAACTTTTGTTGTGGGTGCCAATAACGGAGTGAAAACTGGGGTCACAATTTTTCCTTACGTTTTAGGAATGCTGGTTGCGATTTCATTATTCAGAAATAGTGGTCTATTTGAAATCATCAGCGACGGAATTGCTTTTGTTTTCTCTAATATGGGAGTTAGCAAAGAAATTACGAATGCGCTGCCTGTTGCTATGCTTCGTCCGTTTAGTTCTGCCGGTTCTCGTGGTTTCTTAATCGATTCAATGAATACTTTTGGTGCCGATTCTTTAACAGCAAGATTGAGTAGTATTTTTCAATGCAGCGCCGAAAGTACTTTTTATGTTATTGCGGTTTATTTTGGTTCTGTGAATATCAAAAATACCCGTTATGCCTTGGGTACTATGCTTTTGGTGGATTTAATTTGTGTGATTACCGCGATTTTTGTGGCTACCTGGTTTTTTTAAAATCATCTTTGTACATATAAACTGGACTGAAGTCTAGGCCTACAATATGGTTCGAGCCGTTGGCTCTTTTTTTCCAGTTTGGAAAAATTATTTGTTTGTAGAGCTGAACTTCATTTAACTTCGTAATATCAAAAGTACTCAATCTAAAGTTCCGAAGGAACGATCTATTTTGTAGGGCAGGACTTCAGTCCAGTTTAAAATGATATGATGTGATTTATTTTTGTAAGAAAATTTATATATTTATAACAAATTATTAATCGTTATAAATATAAAAATGTCAAACACATTTCACCAAGTTTATATACAAGCCGTTTTTGCAGTTAAGTACAGAGAATCATTAATTACAAATGATTGTAAATCTAAAATATTAAGCGTTATAGGAAATTTAATAAACGAAACTGGCTGTAAAACCATAATAGTGAACGGAACTGAAGATCATGTTCATTGTCTTCTGGCACTTAAACCAACGGTTTCTGTTTCGGATTTGATGAAAGTTGTAAAAGGGAAATCATCAAAATACATCAATGATTATCAATTGACAAAATACAAATTTGAATGGCAGGAAGGTTATGGTGTTTTTTCATATAGTAAATCCCATATTGATGCTGTTTATAAATATATAGCTAACCAGGAAGAACATCATAAAAAACAAAATTTCAGAGATGAATATTCTTCATTTTTAAATAAATACGATGTTAAATTTGATGAGAGACGCATTTTTGAAAAATTAATATAATTCTATAATTGCGCTACATCAAAATAATAACACCGCATTAAAATCTGGTTTTACAATCCACATCAAAACTGGACTGAAGTCCAGCCCTACAATATGGGCCGAGCCTTGGCTCTGCTAAAGTTCCGGAGGAACGATTTATTTTGTAGAGCTGGACTTCAGTCCAGTTTCTATATATGCGATTTTCGCGAATAAATTAATACGCACAAACGCCCCTAATTCAAATTCTTTCTTAGGTAAATAATTTCTAACTTTGTAAAAAAACAAAGAAATGATTGATTTTATATACCAGGATCCTTACCCAATTTTAAAGGATGATACGCAGTACCGCAAAATCACCTCTGATTTTGTAAAAGTTGAAAAATTTGGAGAACGCGAAGTTTTAACCGTTGATCCAAAAGGTTTAGAATTATTGGCTGAAGAAGCTTTAACAGATGTTTCGTTCATGCTGAGAACAACGCATTTGCAAAAACTAAGAAAAATTCTTGACGATCCGGAAGCTACAGACAACGATCGTTTTGTAGCTTATAATTTACTTCAAAATGCTTCGGTTGCTGCCGAAGGTCAATTACCAAGCTGCCAGGATACCGGAACTGCCATCGTAATGGCAAAAAAAGGTGAAAGCATTTTTACAGGTGTTGATGATGCAGAATGGTTGAGCAAAGGTATTTTCAACACATACCAAAAACGTAATTTACGCTATTCTCAAATTGTACCGATTTCGATGTTTGAAGAAAAGAATTCAGGCTCAAATCTTCCGGCGCAAATTGATATTTATGCTAAAAAAGGAGCTTCTTACGAGTTCTTATTTATGGCAAAAGGCGGAGGATCTGCAAACAAGACTTATTTATATCAACAGACAAAATCATTATTGAATGATAAATCTATGGATACTTTCATCCGTGCCAAAATAAAAGATTTAGGAACTTCGGCTTGTCCTCCTTACCATTTGGCTTTGGTTATTGGCGGAACTTCTGCGGAAGCGAACTTAAGTGCCGTTAAAAAAGCATCTGCAGGATATTATGATCATTTGCCAACTTCAGGAAATATGGCTGGTCAGGCATTTCGTGATTTAGAATGGGAAGAACGTGTTCAGAAAATCTGTCAGGAAAGTGAAATCGGAGCTCAGTTTGGAGGAAAATATTTCACACACGACGTTCGTGTAATTCGTTTACCGCGTCACGCAGCATCTTGTCCGGTTGGATTAGGAGTTTCTTGTTCAGCAGATAGAAATATTAAAGGAAAAATTACCAAAGACGGAATCTTCGTTGAGCAATTAGAAGTAAATCCAAAGCAATTTTTACCAGAAACAGCTCCGCATCTAGAAGCTCCGGTTGAAATTGATTTAGATCAGCCAATGGCAGATATTTTGGCTAAACTTTCTCAATATCCTATCAAAACACGTTTAAAACTAAACGGAACTGTAATTGTAGCGAGAGATATCGCTCACGCAAAAATCAAAGAACTATTAGATGCCGGAAAACCGATGCCGGAATACTTTAAAAACCACCCGGTATATTATGCCGGACCTGCAAAAACTCCGGAAGGAATGCCTTCGGGAAGCTTTGGGCCAACAACTGCCGGTCGTATGGATGTTTATGTAGATGAATTCCAAAAACATGGCGGAAGTATGATTATGCTGGCAAAAGGAAACCGTACTAAACAAGTTACAGATGCCTGCAACAAATACGGCGGATTCTATTTGGGTTCTATTGGAGGCCCTGCAGCTATTTTAGCACAAGACAATATCTTAAAAGTTGAAGTTGTTGATTTTGAAGAATTAGGTATGGAAGCTGTTCGTAAAATTACAGTAAAAGATTTCCCTGCATTTATTATCACAGACGATAAAGGAAATGACTTTTTTGAAAATCTATAATTTTTTTAGAATCTAAGGTGCTAAGGTGCTGAGATTCTAAGTTTTTAAAATACAAAAACCGCCTAAATAGGCGGTTTTTCATTATATAATTTGTGTACTTTGCGTAAACCTTAGCGTTCTTTGCAACTAAAAACCTAAGCGCTTTTATCTTCTTTTTCAAAAGCTATAAAATGCGAAATCTCTCCCTTGGAATTATAAACTGGCGTTGCATCGACACTGCAGGTATAAGTTCTTCCATCTTTTTTATAGTTCTGGATTGTTTTTTTAAACGGTACTTTTAGTTCTATTGCTTCTTTAATTTCGTTTAAAACGGTTTTACAAGTTGCCGGTCCCTGAAACATTTTAGGCGTTTTGCCCAAAACTTCTTCCTCATAATAACCCGTCATTCTTTTAATTCTGTTGGAAGCAAATACAATTTTTAAATCTAAATCGGTTATAAGGACAACTTCATCCTTGATTCTTTCCTCGATTTTAAGATTTTCTTCGTTCCAGGTAAACTGACTTGAGATTTTATTTACCTTTTTCATATCGGCAAAAACAGCCTTCAACTCATTCAAATACTCATAATGAAGGTCTAAGGCCAATATAGGCACCCAAGTACGATTTGCTGTTTCATCAGAGCTATTCTTTTTCATTTTAAATGAATATTAGAAATCATTTCTCTCAAAGTTATAATTAAAGTTACAAAATAAATTACGGGAAAACCTCATTTAGTAAAATTTTACTAAAATTAAAATTCAAACTTTAACTGTACTACAACGGCTTTTTTCACTTCATTATTCAGATTATTGAGTGAAATTCCGAGCAGCCGGACAGAATCTTTCATTTTTTCCTGATACAACAGTTCTTCTACCACTTCCATAATCAAGCTTTTATCTGAAATAAAATAAGGCAGGGTTTTACTTCTGGTTTGCTGCGTAAAATCGCTGTATTTAATTTTGAGTGTAACTGTTTTACCAGAAATTTTATGCTTTTTTAATCGTTTTTCCAACGATACAGCAATTCTTTCGAGCTGTTCAAGCATAAAGATCTCTGAAGATAAATTAACATCAAAAGTATGTTCTGCCGCTACAGATTTTGTAATTCGGAATGGCTTTACTTCGCTGTTATGAATTCCGCGAACAACTTTATAGTAAAAAGCCCCGGATTTACCGAAGTGCTTTTCAAGAAATTCTAATGATTTACTTTTGAGATCTAAACCTGTAAAAATGCCCAGCTGATACATTTTTTCGGTCGTGACCTTTCCAACCCCATAAAACTTTCGTATTGGCAGTTCTTCCAGAAAAGGTACTATTTCATCAGGATTTACGGTTTTCTGCCCGTTGGGTTTATTGAAATCGCTGGCAATTTTGGCCACAAATTTGTTAATCGAAATTCCAGCTGAAGCCGTAAGTCCTACTTCATTTAAAATACGGTTTCTAATTTCCTGTGCCAATAAACTTGCGCTTGGATTTCCTTTTTTATTTTGAGTAACATCAAGATACGCTTCATCAAGCGAAAGCGGTTCTACCAAATCTGTATAATCATGAAAGATTTTATGAATTTTGGATGAAATTTCTTTATACCGATCAAATCTCGGCCGGACAAAAATAATTTCAGGACAGTATTTTTTGGCCAAAACACCGCTTATGGCACTTCGCACACCAAATTTCCTAGCCTCGTAACTTGCCGCCGAAACTACTCCTCTATTTTCTGATCCGCCAACTGCAACAGGTTTTCCGCGTAAAGCAGGATTATCCATCTGCTCTACCGAAGCATAAAAAGCATCCATATCAATATGAATTATTTTGCGATATGTTGGCGCATCTGACATTTTTGCAAATTTAAAAAGTAAAGCAGTAAAAAAACGCTTGAAATAGTTATAAATAGTATCAATTTTGAAAGATTAACAAGTAAATGATCCCAAACAAATCATTTTAATTATTTTTGTAGTTACTACCGAAATATTTAAAAATGCGAACATTTGTTATAGGCGACATACACGGAGGATTACTCGCACTTGAACAAGTCTTGAAAAGAGCCGAAGTTACTACACAAGATACTATTATATTTTTAGGCGATTATGTTGATGGCTGGAGTCAGTCGGCAGAAGTTATAGACTTTCTTATAGAATTTAAAAAAACACAAAATTGTATTTTCATCAGAGGAAATCATGATCAGCTGGCGTTGGACTGGCTTGAAAACAGACATGAAGATTTTGATGAAGAAATGTGGTACAAACATGGCGGAAGAGCTACTGTTGAAGGATATTCTAAAATTTCACCAGAAAGAAAAAAAGATCATATTGCTTTTTTTGAATCGCTGAAGGATTATTATCTCGATGATGAAAACCGACTTTTTGTTCATGCGGGATTCACGAATCTAAATGGTGTAGTATGGGAATATTTTCCAAAATTATTCTATTGGGACAGAACACTTTGGGAATCAGCATTAGCATTAGACCCAAATTTAAAACCTGATGATTTATATTATCCAAAACGTTTTACGGTTTACAAAGAGATATATATTGGTCACACGCCTGTTACCAGAATTGGAGAAACGGTGCCAATAAATAAAGCCTGCGTTTGGAATGTCGATACCGGAGCTGCTTTTAAAGGCCCTCTAACGATTATGAACATCGATACAAAAGAATTCTGGCAGAGCGAACCGTTAAATGAATTGTATTCTAACGAAAAAGGTAGGAATTGATATATAAAAATTTAATATTTGCACAGCAAAATAATTAATATTTAAGTTTATGAAAAAAGTTATCACATTATTGTTTTTAGTATCGTTTGGATTTATTCATGCGCAAAAAGCTTTTAGCGGAAAAGGCGATATGAAAGTAAACGTAGGTGCTAATCTACAAGATGGAGGATCAGGAATTCAAGGTTCTATCGACTTTGGTTTAGGAGAAAATTTCTCTTTCGGATTTGTTTCTACTTACTTACTTGGAGTAGACAATTTTAATGGTTACTACCACGGAGGCCCAACTTACTACAGCGATTACAAGCCGGAATTTAAAGATCGTTTTGATGCAAAAGCAAGAATCAATGCTAATTTAAGCAGTGTTATTGGTGTTGAGCAGTTAGATGTTTATCCAGGTTTAAGCTTAGGTTTAAAAAACTTTGGAGGACACATCGGAGGACGTTACTTTTTTACTGACGGATTTGGTGTTTTTACAGAAATTGGTTTCCCTATTGCAAAATACAGCGACAATAACGATATGTTCGATCATTTAAACAATCAGGCTACTTTTAGTTTAGGAGCTTCTTTTAATTTATAAGAGAATTTATCTCGCAAAGTTTTATAAAAAAACCGCTCAATTGAGCGGTTTTTCTTTTTATGTATAACAACATTATTTGCTTAACTGAATTGTCCAGTCAGCACCGCTGTAAATTTTATATTTAGCTGAGAAACTCCCCTGATTTACGGCTAATGAAAAATTCAAAAGACTGTTGAAATACGTAACATCCGTTCCTACAGGAACTTCTCCAAAAGTATTTACCAGTTTTAATTTTCCGTCATATACTTTTTTAGTTCCGTTGAAAATCTGAATTTTAACGAAGTCACCCGCTTTTAAACCAAGATTAGCAAACGTCTTTTTATCAATATTTGTCCAAACATTTCCGTATTGAATATCCAGAATTGGAATTCCACCTTTGATAACTCCGTTTTCAAAAACTGGTTTTTGGTAATCAATTTTAACCACTTCACTTGGCAGTTTTGGCCCAACTTCTTCAAAAGTAATTGTTTTTGATGCTAAACGCGCGCCTGTAAAAGCATACACATCACGTCCGTGAAACGTATACGATTCATTGGAGTTTTGACGACGGTTTTTAACCTCATCGATTTCACGAACTTCCTGAATTCCTAATTGTTCTGCTATTAAAGTTAAAGTTCCGTTATCCGGCGTTACAAAATAATGACCCGATTTTGTCAATAAAACTACCGAATGTCTTGACGTACCTACTCCCGGATCACAAACTGAAACAAAAACAGTTCCCGTTGGATAATATTGAGCCGTTTGTGATAAACGATAAGCTGCTTCCCAAATATTAAAAGCCGGAATTTCGTGTGTTAAATCAAATATTTTCAAATCGGTTGAAACACCCATTGCAACTCCTTTCATAGCAGAAACCGCTCCATCTTTCAAACCAAAATCAGATTGAAAAACCAATACATTATTTTGCGAAAAACCATTAAATGTAATTGCTAACAAAAAAAGTAGTACTCTTAATTTCATTTTTTCTATTTTTAAATTTATGCAAAGATATTTCATTAAAATCAAAAAATCATATAATGAATTTACAAAAAACAAGATTTTATAAATTGATTTTAGTTTTTTACAATTACATTTGCATTTTATTCTTTATCCTATATAAATAATAGGAAAATAATCTCTCCAATACTTTTAGTACAAAAAACCATTTTTATTATGAGAAAAAAATTAAAACTTATTATAACACTCGTTCTCACTTTGTCGAGCAGTTTGTTTTTTGCCCAAAATCACGAAATCAGCGGAACAATCACAACTGAAACCGGAATTCCGTTAGAGTTTGCTGCTATTCTTGTAAAAGGAACTCAAACTACGGCAACAAGTGATGCTTTGGGAAAATTCAAAATTTCGGCAGTCACAAATTCACCAACACTTATCGTATCGTTATTTGGCTATCAAACCAAAGAAATAGTGGCAAAAGATCATTTTGTGGATGTTCAATTGATTTTAGAAAATAATAATTTAGATGAAATTGTAGTTGTTGGAAACCGAAACCCAAAGAAATCTAAACTCGAAACCGCCGTTCCTGTTGATGTTGTAAATCTGGCTAAAATTAGAAACACAACACCGCAAACCACAACAAATGACATTTTAACGTATTTGATTCCGTCTTTCAATTCAAACCGACAATCTTCGGCAGACGGGACGGAACATATTGATCCGGCTTCTTTGAGAGGTTTGGGTCCGGATCAGGTTTTGGTTTTGATTAACGGAAAAAGAAGACACACAACTTCTTTGGTAAATTATCAAAACACGGTTGGAAATGGTTCGGTTGGAACTGATTTAAGCGCAATTCCAGCTTCGGCAATTAAAAGAATTGAAGTTTTACGCGATGGTGCAGCTGCACAATATGGATCTGATGCGATTGCTGGTGTTATAAACTTGGTTTTAAAAGACAACACAGGTTTAGAAGCAAATGCCACTTATGGTTCGACTTCAAGAAATGACGGTCAAACAACAAATTTGAATTTAAATTACGGAACAAAAATTGGCAATAAAGGCGGCTTTATAAATCTTTCGGCAGAATTTAATGACCGTCAGAAAACAAATCGTTCTCAAAATCATAACCTGATTATTTTTGATCAATCGGCAGAAGGCAATTTCTTTGCTTACGATTTTGCTGATGATCCGGCGCAATCACGTCAGATTGATGATAATCTTTTGGCTCAAAACGGTTTGAAACGTGATGATTTTAATTTCCAGATTGGTGACGCAAAAATCCAGAATATTCAGGGTTTCTTTAATGCTTCGATTCCGTTAAACGAACAAATCGAATTTTATGCTTCCGGAGGTGTGAGCCACAGAAAAGGAACAGGTTACGGTTTTAGACGTTTACCAAGTGAAACAGAAAGTGTTGTAACTTCTATTTTTCCTTTCGGATTTCAACCTGAATTGAATTCAGTTGTTACGGATCTTTCTTCTTCATTTGGTTTCAAATTCAAATTTGGCGAATGGAAACTGGATTTGAGTAATACAATTGGAGAAAATAAATTTGTTTATGATGTTTCAAACACAAACAACTTTTCTCTGGGAGATGCCAGTCCGACAGAATTTAAAGCCGGAAATCATTCTTTTCTTCAAAATACGGTAAATGCTGACATTTCAAGATTGTATAAAGATATTTTCAGCGGATTGAATGTTGCTTTTGGTGCCGAATATCGATATGAAAAATATAAAATTGTTCCCGGCGAAGAAGCTTCTTATATTGATGGCGGCGCGCAGTCTTTTCCAGGATTTTCTCCTCTAAATCAAGTTAATGAAGACAGAAACAGCGTTGGTGTTTATGCTGATGTTGAAGCGGATATTACTGATAAGTTTTTAGTTGGAATTGCGGGTCGTTATGAAGATTATACCGATTTTGGAAATACTATAAACGGGAAATTATCTTTGAGATATAAAATCCTGAATAATCTTTTTGTGCGCGGCGCGATTAGTTCTGGTTTTAGAGCGCCTTCATTGCATCAGCAATATTTCAATAATATCGCAACAGATGTTGTTGATGGTGAACTTCTGAATTCGGGTATTTTTAGAAATGACAGCGACGTAGCAAAACAACTCGGAATTCCGAAATTAAAAGAAGAAACGTCTAGAAATTACAGTTTTGGAGTTGTTTTTTCTCCAACAAAAAATTTGCATATAACTGCAGATTATTATCATATTCGAATTGATAACCGAATCATTTTGACCGGAAATTTAGGAAACGATGCTTATGGAGATCCTGTTCCTGAACTTCGTAATTTATTTGCTCAATATGGGGCTCAAACGGGACGTTTCTTTACTAATGCAATTAATACTACTACAGATGGTCTTGACGTTGTTATCGATTATGATTTAAATGCCGGACGTGGTAAATTGAATCTTTCTTTATTATACAATTACAACAACAATCAGGTTGATAATCAGTTAAACAATATTCCGGCCATTTTTGTTGGTCAGGAAGATGTTTATTACGGACCGCAGGAAAGAAGTCTAATCGAATCGAATACTCCTAAACACAAAGGAACTTTTGCTGTTAATTACAGTATTGATAAATGGAACTTTTTATTGAGAAATACTTATTTTGGTGAAGTTATTCGAGATGGTTTCCCTTTTGGCGGCATTCAAAGACATAACGGAAAAGTAGTTACCGATTTGACAATTGCTTATAAAATAACGCCTAGAGTTCAGTTTGCCTTAGGCGCTAATAACTTATTTGATGTTTTCCCGGATAAACAAATCTATGAAAACAGTTATTACGGAGTATTCAAATATGCACCGGTTCAAATGGGAACTACGGGGGCTTATTACTTCGGAAGAATGAGTTTTTCTTTGTAGGCATTTTAACCGCAAAGGGCACTGAGGTTTCTCGCAAAGTTAGCAGAGTTATTTTTCTTTGTGGGTGATTTAATCTCGCAAAGTCGCGGAGCCGCAAAGTTCATTGTTTAGATTCAATAACGTCCAGCTTTAGCTGGATGAAAAAGTAATGAAAGGGAAAAGGGCTTTAGCCAAACATAATCGTTTGGCTAAAGCCCTTTTGTGTATAAATTATACTTCCTCCAGCTAAAGCAGGAGGCAATTAATAAAAACTTTGCGGCTCCGCGACTTTGCGAGATTAAAAAAACTTTGGTGAACTTTGCGAGAAATCTTAGCGCTCTTTGCGTTAAAAAATATTTTGTGGTTAAAAACAAAAAAAGCCCCGCAAATTGCGAGGCTTTTCTATTTTAACTAACTAATTCAATTCTCTTATTTTTTAGCAAATTTCTTCACGATTTTTTTATCTCCGTTATTTAATTCGATAAGATAAATTCCTGTGCTTAATTTACTTACATCAATAGAACCTGCAACTTGTCCTGAGCCCAGCTGCTGCCCTAATGCGTTTATGATTTTATATGAATAATTTTCTTCAGAAAGAGAAACATTCAATTCGCTTTCAACCGGATTTGGATATAATGCAAAACCAACTGGTGCAGTAGTTTCGATTAATCCTGCTGCGATTTCTTCACCATCGATTGTTCCAGAAGCTGTAATGTTTATAGTATAATCTTCAACTTGCCCATAAGAGAAAGTTTCACAAGCTGTTGGAACCGCATTGTATTTCATAGAAACTCTTAACCTTGTTGTTCCTAAAGCTGCAGTTGACGGAATTGTAATTGTTCCTGTTACCGGAGTAGTTTTTGATGCCGTTTTTGTCCAAACCGTTTCTCCAGAATCAGAGAAATCTCCATCTTGGTTATAATCAATGAATACTGCATAACCTTCGTTATACGTTGTTGAAGTCCAGGTTGGCGTTATTGTAATTGTATAAGCCGTTCCTCTGGCAGCATTTGTCGAAATAGAAGTATAGTTTTCATAACCAGTTGTTCCTGTTGAAGTATTATTAATAGTTCCAAAAACAACTTTACCAATTCTTTCGTCGGCAGCGCTGTTTCCTTGTGAATTACAATATGTTACACTCGTTGTTGTAGTGGTTACGTTTACTGTATTACTAGCAGCAGAAATATTCCCCGCTGCATCTTTGGCTTTTACGCTAAAAGTATAAGCAGTTGAAGGCGTTAATCCAGTTACAGTATAAGAAGTTGTAGTAGAAGAACCTTTAAAGCTTGTTCCCTGGTAAATATCATAACCGGTAACCGCTACATTATCTGTAGAAGCTGTCCATGTTAAGTTTGTAGTTGTTCCCGTAGTTCCGGAAGCTGCCAAACCTGTTGGTGCAGATGGCGCAGTTGTATCTGTTCCTCCAGAATATGCCGCTCCAACTCCTACTGCATAAAATGCATTTGTTGTAGCTATAACTTCTGCAGAACCAGCTCCGTATAAATCAATAGCCGATTGTATTCCGTATGTTCTTGCATTTGCATAAGTTGAGTTTGCTCCCAAATAAGCATCTTCTAAACGGAAAGCAATTTTTTCTGCTTTATCAATAGTAATTCCTGTTACGTTATAAGCATTTCCAAGATCATTAGTTCCTGATTTACCTACTGATAAGATGTAAAACCAATGGTTTAAAACACCAGAATTTGTATGTACACCACATTGATCATTGCTATTTGTTGGAGTACAATTTACGTTTACCCAATATGTCCCTCCGTAAGTGTCCGGTTGTCCTTCAGCATTTGGATCGCTCATTGAACGTAAAGCTACGTGTCCGCTTCTTCTTTCGATATCTTCACCAACCAGCCAGATTGATTTTGTTGGCGCTGAATGATATTCAATACAAGCTGCCCAAATATCAGAGAAAGCTTCGTTCATTGCTCCAGATTCTTTTTGGTAAGCTAAATTTGCTGTATAAGTACAAACCGCATGGCCAATTTCATGTCCGGCAACATCTAGTGAAGTTAAAATGTCAAATCCACCAGTTCCTGTTCCGTCACCGTATGTCATTACACTTCCGTTCCAGAAGGCGTTGTTGTTGCTAGAATATCCTGCTGCAACTAAATTATAATGGACATAACTTTTAATTTTTGCTCCGGCATTATCAAAACTGTTTCTTCCGTGAACAGATGACCAATAGTCGTATGTTTTTTCAGCGCCCCAATGTGCATCCAGTGCTCCATTGTCTTTGTTTGTGTTATTGTATTCGGCCGCTGTCCAGTTATTATCAGCATCTGTAAAGTTTGTTGTTGGATACGTCGCAGTTCTTGCAGAATTATACGTTTGAATTCCCAAACCACGAGATGTATCTGATAAAATATAAGATGATCCGCTTAAAGTAGTTTGAATAGTCTGCGTTCCGCTGTAACGAGTTGCTGCGTTTGCTGCTACGAATGCTGCTTTTGAAGCTGTTTCATTTTTAACCGAATTTGAAGCTTTACTCACGTGAACATTATCGTTCAGGTGTTTTATTGCAGCATTATAAAACAATGCTTTTCCAGTTTCAGCATCAATATAAAGGTCACCACGGCTTAATGGTTTTGTAGCATAAATGTCAAATTTATAAGCCAAACGAACTTTATCGCCTGCTCTTTTTTGACCTTGCTGTTCCATATCAGGAAGTAAAACCAATTCACCTTTTGGTTTTTCATATCCTAATTCGGCGGCATCTTGTGGTTTGTCCCAAAGATATTCTGTGGCGCGCGTGTAGCTTAATGCCTTATTAAAAGCATCTTGCGCAGAAAGTGCAGGAGAAAGTTTCACGTTTTCGATGTTGTAATATTCACCGTTCATTGAAACTAATTTTCCATCTTTTGAATGTAAAGTATAATTGGCAAATTCTACTTTAATTCCCTGTTCGTACAGTTGAAATTTTTCATGCGTGTAACCTTGTTTGTCCGATTCTGTTCTGATTTTTTTGAAGGATTGAGAATCTTTTAAACCTAATTGTTCTTTAAAAACCTTTTGTGATTCTGAACTTTTATAAGTCGAAAGTTCATTAAACGTAATTAAATTTGGCTGTCCATTTTCTGAAACACTTTTCTGTTCTACCCGTTTGTCGGTTTGAACCTGCGCAAATGCAGAAAAAGAAAAACTAAGAACAATTGTGGTCACAATAATTTTTGGTAATTTTTTTTTCATAATAATTGGGGGTTTTAAGTTTAGTTAAATGATAAAAAAAATCAATCAATTAAAGTAAGTAAATACTTAAATTTGAGATAAAAGTATTTTAATTTTGTTAGATAATCGATGAAATTTGCCGTTAATCGATAAAATGCAACATTTTTTACATAAATTTAACTTTTATATAACAAAACGTGATAATTTAGCAGCAAAAAAGTCCGAAAATTAATATATCAATTATTTTTAATGTACTGAAATACAGACAAAAAACTTTTTTTATAAATGGATAAGTATAAAAAAACCGCTCAAAAAAGCGGTTTTTTAATTTTATATCTGCATTAATATTTAGGGTCTTGAAAATTTTCTTTTTAATCTAACCATAAACTCTTTCAATGTAATTTCATCCTCTTCATTTGAATCATCTTGAATTAACTCTGAAATATCTTTTTTTCTATAAGGAAGAAGTAAAGAAAAACACCAGATATTTGTTCTTCCGTCTGAAAACGAAATTAACATGAAATAGAAAACTAAAAGTCTAGTAAAAACAAAAATCTTTCGAAAACCTTTACTTAAGTCATATTTTCTATTTTCTCTGATAGCTTTAATAGTGAAGTAAATAAGTTGAATTATAAAAATTGGTATAAGTATATCAGATAAATATATAAAGCTATAACTGTTAATTAAAAATATTAATAACACAATACAAATTGTAGAAACCATATTTGCAATAAACAAATAACTTCCCCATTTTAAATCTATTTCAAACTTTTCCAAATGTGCTTATTTAATCCAAGCAAATGTAGATAAAGATTATCTGAAAATAAAAAAGAGAATCTCCATTTCCGAAAATTCTCTTTTCTAAAGTTAAATGGTTATAATTAAATATCCATTTCCGGAATTTCACCTTCAATTATCAATTCAGCTTCAGTTGAAGCGATAATATGTTCTACAGAAACGCCTGGCGCTCTTTCTAAGAGCTTAAAACCCTTTTCGGTTACTTCGAGAACGGCAAGCTCGGTTACAATCTTTTTTACGCATCCTACGCCTGTTAATGGCAGAGTACATTTTTTTAGAATTTTTGATTCTCCTGCTTTATTAACGTGCATCATGGCCACAATGATGTTTTCGGCAGAAGCCACTAAATCCATTGCACCTCCCATTCCTTTTACCATTTTTCCCGGAATTTTCCAATTGGCAATATCACCGTTTTCCGAAACTTCCATTGCGCCCAGAATAGTTAAATCTACTTTTTGGCTTCTAATCATTCCAAAACTAAAAGCCGAATCGAAAAAACTCGCTCCCGGCAATGTGGTTATGGTTTGTTTTCCTGCGTTGATAATATCTGCATCTTCTTCACCTTCAAAAGGAAACGGCCCCATACCGAGAACACCATTTTCACTTTGAAACTCAACTGCAATATCTTCCCTAACATAATTTGCAACCAAAGTTGGAATTCCTATTCCAAGATTCACAAAATATCTGTCTTTTACTTCTTTTGCGATTCTTTTCGCTATATCTTCTTTTGTTAACATGTCTTGAATGTGTTAATTAGAAAATTTGATAATCAGATAATTGAATTATCTAATCGACAAATTATCTCATTATCTAATTATGCTCTCTTTCTCACAGTTCGCTGTTCGATTCTTTTTTCAAATTTTTCTCCCTGAAAGATACGTTGAACCATAATTCCCGGAATATGAATTTGATTTGGATCCAAAGTACCCACAGGAACCAATTCTTCAACCTCTGCAATTGTAATTTTTCCGGCTCCAGCCATGCAGGCATTAAAGTTTCTGGCAGTTCCTTTAAAAATAAGATTTCCGGCTTCATCACCTTTCCATGCCTTTACAATCGAAAAATCAGCTTTGAAAGCTTGTTCCATAATATGCATTTTACCGTTGAATTCGCGCACTTCTTTTCCTTCAGCAACTTCGGTTCCATAACCGGCTGGCGTAAAAAAAGCAGGAATTCCTGCCTGAGCAGCACGGCATCTTTCTGCTAAAGTTCCCTGCGGTGTCAACTCAACTTCAAGTTCTCCAGAAAGCATCTGACGCTCGAACTCGGCATTTTCTCCCACATAAGATGAAATCATTTTTTTGATTTGTTTTTTCTGTAAAAGCAAACCTAAACCAAAATCATCAACCCCTGCATTGTTTGAAATACAAGTTAAATCTGAAATTGAAGTGTTTACCAATGCTGCAATTGTATTTTCAGGAATTCCGCATAAACCAAATCCACCAAACATAATCGTCATACCGGTTTCAATTCCTTTAATTGCGTCCTGAACATTATTAACTTTTTTTGTTATCATAACAAACTGTCTTTATTACCGTATATTTTTGATAAAAATAAGATTTTTAGATTAAATTATATCGATTTCGTAAAAAATAAAATTTGAAATCAATTATTAATTATAAACCTTATAATATAGAGAAAAAATCTCGTAGAGATTAAATATTGGTAGAAAATTTATTAGCTATAGTATTTTTTGTCCCGTAGGGACTATACGCAATCAAAAGCCTGTAAAGGTGTAGTCCCTACGGGACATCTTCGAAGTTTTATCATTATTACGCTACCGATATTTAACTCCTAATGGAGTATAAGCAATATACTTTATAACGGCTTAAAATAAAAACGATGGTTCGAAAAAAAATCCTCCTATATTCTTCCAGATTCAGAAGATCATAAGAGGATTTATTATTTAAAAACGAATTTAAATTATAACTCGAATTCGTCTGTATTTTGCTCTGTTTGCGTTGTGTCTTTTACAACCGCAGGTCTTTGGTAACAATCTACTTTTATAGAAAGATTTGCCGGACGTTCAAATTCTGATTTTGAGATTTGAAGGTTTTCATCTTTATAACAAAGTTTCATAAAATAAGCCCAAACCGGTAAGGCTGCGGTTGCACCTTGTCCGTAAGTTAAACTTTTGAAACGTGCCGAACGATCTTCGCATCCAACCCAAACTCCTGTTACTAAATTTGGAACCATTCCCATAAACCAGCCATCTGACTGGTTTTGTGTTGTTCCTGTTTTACCCGCAATTGGGTTTTTGAACATATACGGATATCCTGTCCAGCGGTTATCTCCACTTCCTCCTCCTTGTGTACGTAAACGTGCTCCAGATCCGGTTTCGGTTACACCTTCTAATAATTTGATTACGGCAAAGGCAATATCTTTATTTAAAACGTCATGAGATTCCGGAATCGGTTCGTAAATAACTTCACCGCTTTTGTTCTCGATTCTGCTTAAAAACTGTGGTTTTACGTAAACTCCCTGATTTGCAAATGTGCTGTATGCCGCAACCATATCTTCAACTGTAATATCTACAGCTCCTAATGCGATTGAAGGCTGAACCGGAATTTCTGTTTTTACTCCCAATTTTCTTGTCAAATCTACAACAGCTTCAGGACCTGTTCTGTCAATTAATTTTGCAGAAACGGTGTTGATAGAGTTGGCCAAACCTTGTTTTAAAGTTACCATTCCGCGGTATCTGTTGTCAGAGTTTCTTGGTTCCCAGTCTTCTGTTACATGGTGACGTCCTTTATGGATCATAAATGGTCCGTCAAGAATAGAATCACAAGGTGACATATTCAACTCTTCGATAGCTGTTGCATAAACGAAAGGTTTGAATGTAGAACCTACTTGTCTCGCTCCCTGACCTACGTGATCGTATTGGAAATATTTATAATTAATTCCTCCAACCCAGGCTTTAATATTACCTGTTTGCGGTTCCATCGCCATTAAACCAGATTGTAAAAAGTGCTTGTAGTAACGAATAGAATCCAGCGGTGTCATGATGGTATCACGCTCACCTTTCCATGTAAATACGCGCATTCTCGTTTTTACTTTGAAAGAAGCAATAATATCGTCTTCGCTCTTATCCATTTCTTTCATTTGTGCCCAGCGAACAGAATTTTTCATCGCCTGCATCATGATTCTGTCAGTTTCAGCCTGAGTAATATTTACGAAAGGTGCATTTTTATTGTTTTTCATTTCAATGAAAAACTGCTGCTGCAGGTTTTTCATATGCGCTGCCACTGCTTCTTCTGCATATTGCTGCATTCTTGAATCGATGGTTGTATAAATTCTTAAACCATCTTTGTATATGTCATAATCCGTTCCGTCTGGTTTTTTGTTTTCGGTTACCCATTTTTTCATGTAATCACGAAGATATTCTCTAAAATAAGTAGCCGTTCCCTCGCGGTGGCTTTCTAATTTGAATTTTAATGCGATAGGTAATGCCTGAAGTCTTTCTTTTTCGGCATTTGTAATCATTTTTGCTTTTGCCATTTGAGCAAGAACAACGTTACGACGGTTTTTTACTCCTTCGGGATTTCTAACGGGATTGTATAATCCTGAGTTTTTGAACATTCCGACTAAAATAGCCGATTCGTCCATCGTTAAGTCTTTTGGGTCTTTGGAGAAATACGTCTGTGCTGCCGAGCTTACTCCAACTGAATAATTACCGAAATCGTATACGTTACAATACATTGCCAAGATTTCATTTTTGGTATATTGTCGTTCCAGACGAATGGCGATAATCCACTCTTTTATTTTTTGTACAATTCTGAAAGGAAGAAATTTAGATCCTTCACCATGAAATAATTGTTTGGCAAGCTGTTGTGTTAAGGTACTCGCTCCACCATTTGTACCTAAACTAAAAACAGCTCTTAAAGTTCCGCGTCCGTCAATTCCTGAATGTTCGTAAAAACGTGCATCTTCTGTTGCCACTAAAGCTTCAACTAAACTTTTTGGCAAATCTGAATATTTAAGCTGTGATCTGTTGGTCTTGAAATATTTACCTAAAACAACTCCATCAGAAGAAATAATCTCGGTAGCCAGATTTGAATCTGGGTTTTCTAAATCTTCAAAAGAAGGCATCGACCCGAAAAATCCCCAAGAGGCAAATAAGAAGAAAGCCAGAATACCTAAAAGCGTATAAGCAAAGATTCTCCAGAATTTCTTTTTGTAGTAATTAATATCCTTTACGGTGTTGGTTTGATTGTTTTTTTTAGCAGCCATAACTATTTTTCTAATCTTTTTGTTCTATTCTAAAACCTACATCTGTAATACCTTCCAGAGCTTCGACTCCAGGTATTTTCCCTGATTCTCTAACAGCTTGTTTGATATGTACTTTGTATTTTCCTTTAAACTTCACATTTTCTTTGTAAAAAAGTTTACTTTCCTTTATATCAGTAAAACCATTTCCCATCAATGTTCCGTCAGGGTTTGCCATTTGGTATTCTAAAGTATCAACTTTTGTAAAACCACTTGGTGTTTCCATAGCCACAATCAAAAATAAATTATTGAAAGGATAATTGTTGTTATCTCTCAAATTTACAAACAAATTGTACTTTTTGGTAGAATCCAAAACCGGCAGGTCAAAAGTGACAATGCTGTCTTTGTGCCAGGCACTTCCAACAGATTTGTACTCATCGAATACTCTCTTTTTGTCGCACGAAAAAAGAAGTATCGCTGCCAAAAGAAGAATCCCGCTATTTTTTATTCTCATTTTTTGTGATAATTATAGGTTTTCTAGGTTCTGTAGGTTTGTTATCATTTGAATTTTGCTGATTCGGATTGTTTGATTTATTCGAATTTTTGTGCTTATTCTTATGATGTGGTTTATTTGGGTTGTTTTGCTTATTCTGCTGATTCGGGTTTACTGCGCCAGCTGGTTTATTATTTTGTGCCTGTTTTTGTTTTTCTGGTGCTGCAGCAACAGCTGTTTCAGCATTTTGTTTTTTCTTGCGATTTGGTTTTTTCTTTCTTTTTGGCTGATCAAAACGCGTTAAACTTTCCTGACCCATTGCGTTATTAAAATCTTTTTCCGGCTCTGAAGTAACTTCAATTGCAAAATCTTCTAAAGAAGAAACTTTGTTTTTTTGTTTATTTTCGGCAATAATTTCTTTTACCTGATCAATTTTCAAAACATGCCAGTTTGCAAAGTTATTTGTGTATGCAAACCACATCAATCCTTTAAAAATATCTTGTTTCTGGCAGACTGCGTCTCCTTTTTCGGTTATTAGCTTTGTATCGTAATCCGGAAAATCCTTCAATGCGTCCATATAAGTATCTAACTCATAGTTTAAACAACATTTAAGTTTACCGCATTGTCCGGCTAATTTTTGAGGATTCAATGACAACTGCTGATAACGTGCCGCAGATGTGTTTACGCTTCTAAAATCTGTAAGCCAGGTCGAGCAGCAAAGTTCACGGCCGCAGGAACCAATTCCGCCCAAACGAGCAGCTTCCTGACGGAAACCAACTTGTTTCATTTCGACTCTGGTGCTGAATTCTTTGGCAAAATCTTTAATCAGCATTCTAAAATCGACTCTGTCGTTTGCGGTATAATAAAATGTTGCTTTTGATCCATCTCCCTGAAATTCAATATCAGAGATTTTCATTTCTAGCTTATGGTGAATTGCCAATTCTCGTGCACGAACCTTCATTGGTTCTTCACGTTCACGTGCTGCTGACCAGATATCGATATCTTTTTGAGATGCTTTTCTGTAAATTTTTGGAACTTCGTTACTATCCGGATTAACTCCTTTTTTCTTCATTTGAATTTTAACCAATTCTCCTGTCAAAGTCACAATTCCAATATCATGTCCAGGTGAAGCAACAGTTGCTACAATATCACCAATACTTAAACTTAATTTTTCTGTATTTCTAAAAAATTCCTTACGTCCGTTTTTAAAACGTACCTCAACACAATCAAAAATCGCCTCTCCATTGGACGGACTCATGTTTGAAAGCCAGTCAAAAACCGTCAATTTATTGCAGCTATCGGTGCCGCAAGTCCCATTATTTTTACAACCTTTTGGTGCGCCGCCATCTGAGGTTGAACAACTTGTACATGCCATAATTATATATGTAGTGCTGCCAAAATGCAGCTTAAGTTCATAAACGTTTGATCGGTAAAGATAGTATTTTTTTTATTTGGCTATTTATAGATTAATTGTAAAGGGTTGTTAAATAAAAAAATGTGTTTTTATCAACTCCGATTTAATTTTTCAAACAATTTGAAAAAACCCTAAAATGTTTATTTTATGTCTTATGAAGGTTATTTAAATATACTCTCAAAATTATTTTTGCACCCAATTTTTAAAATTAAAAAAAATGATCGTAATATTTGGTTCTCAAATAGTTGAAATAGGAATTAAGAAAGGAACTTTTCATTGTTCAAGATGCAACAAGCAAAGAAATTTTATTTTAAAACAGGCTAAAAAATATTTTGCATTATTTTTTATTCCATTACTACCATTAGGAAAAATGGGAGATTCTTTAGAATGTACAACTTGCAAAACACTCTACGAGCCAAATTCGATATTACTAAACAACGACTCTGTTCAAAACACCTTAGAAGATATTCTCCCAATAACTTCAACTGGAAAAAGAATCGGAGCTTATATAATTGATCTTTTTTTGTTAGTAATATTAAATATTCCGTTGGCAATTTTCTCAAAACATTTACCCGAATATTTCAACACAAGATTTACACTTATTTTTCTGCCAATTTGGTTTCTTTATTTCTTCTTAATGGAATTGTTTTTTAAAGGAACACTTGGAAAAAAAATGATGTCTGTTATTTCAGTTTCAGATAATAACGAACCTATTTCTGCTTTAAGATACTTTTTAAGGGCTGTAGTAAAATTTATTCCCGTAATAAATATTATTCTTCTTTTTACTCCTAAGCGAAAAGGATTTCATGATTATGTTGCAAGTACTGTGGTTATTGAGAAAATGTAATTGAGAATAAAATTACTATTATAAATTCAAAAACATGAATATCGAATATAAATACACAAAACATCAAGTCACCAGAACTGCCAAGGCTGATATTTTTTCAAATAATAAACGGTATTTAATAAAATGTTGTTATGAACTAAGAGCAACGTACCAAATCAAAATATTATTGTCAGATGCAATCTCGAAAAAAGGTCAATTAATCATTAAAGTAAAAAAAGAATGTCTTTTAAAAAATGATTTAAAGCAATTAATGAAAGAGAACAAATCGCATATAAAAGTAGAAAGAACTTTAGATTAAATTACTATGGGTTTATATTTAGCAATTTTTAAAAATGAAGAAGAAATAAATGGCTTGGAAGTGGGAACTTACGAGTATTTTGGAATTTTTCGTGATTGCATTTATGAATTCATTGAAAACAGTTCTAATTGGGGAGATATTTGTCCAACAATTATGAATCATTCTGATTGCGATGGAAAATGGGAATCTAAAGAATGTGTAGAAATGATGTTTGAACTTAAAAAAGTAAAGAAAACGTTTCAAAAACAAGCTCCTAATAAAAAAGTTATAGATCAGAAAAAAGAATTGATAGATTTATATCAAATTAAAATTCTAAATCTCTACGATTGTTTCATTGATGTTGATGGAGAAAATCTAATCGATAGACTAATCGAATTGTGCAAAGATGCTATTGATAATGATCTTGATATTATTTTTCAATAATCTCGATTATAGTTACATTATTAAAGTTTGTCTTATCCTAACAATTTTCCGTCCTACAACAGTCATTTTCAAACTATAATCATCTTTAAATTTACAAGTAAAAACGTCTTTCATCTTTTATAATTTAGAGGTTATGAAAAAACTATTTAAAAAATTATTCATCTTACTTGCAATAATTATTGGCTTGTATCCTATAATTTACTTTTTGATTGACAGGAAATTTGGTCTTTTACAAACAAAATCGGATGAACTTTTATCCAATTTTTGTTGGAATGTCGCTTTCTATTCACATATCATTCCAGGCGGAATAGCTTTGCTTGTTGGATGGATTCAATTTATTCCTAAACTCAGATCTAAAAAAATCAAATTGCATCGCAACATAGGAAAACTATATGTTGCTTCTGTTTTAATAAGCTCTTTGTCCGGAATTTATATTGGAGTTTTTGCAACTGGAGGAATTTGGTCTGCTATAGGTTTTATTTCTCTTGCCTTAATTTGGTTTACATCTACACTTTTAGCTTATCTAACTATTAAAAAAGGCAAAATAAATGAACATCATAAAATGATGATTTATAGTTATGCTGCTTGTTCTGCCGCAATTACATTAAGAATCTGGCTTCCTTTATTAGTTTTGACGCTCAAAGATTTTACAATTGCCTATAGAATAACTGCTTGGGTTTGCTGGATACCAAATATTATTTTTGGCTATTTTTTAATAAAAAAATTAAACAGAAATATATAGTATTTATTTACTGCCATTTTTTGCTTGAAAATTTATTAGCTACATTTTAATTTTACTTTCACAATATTTTGTGTTTTTTGTAAGAATATTAAGAATATATTTGCTCGTTTTTAAACTTGTCTTGAAATTAAGACAAGTTTTTTTCCAAATAAAATTATTGAATCTTTAAAAATGAGAACTTTTGTATTTTTAGCATCACTTATATCTTTCACTCTCACTGCTCAAGTTAAAGAAAAAGATACTCTTTTTTTTAATCTCGATAAGTATTATACAATATCGTCATCGATTGAACTAAAACAGTCAAACGAAAAGTATACTCAAAAGCTGGCATTTCAAAAAATGCAATTTAGACAGACAAACACAGACGGTTACATTTATTTTACTGCAGATTCTCTTCCTCAAAAAGAAATTAAACCCAAGAAAATATTATCAATAAAGGATTATATTGAAAATAAGAAATTTTATTATGACGGCAATCATAATAAAATAGTCGACAAATGGAAACTTAAAGACTCATTAACTGATAAGTACGTTATCTTTTTTGTCAACGGTAATGAATTGATTAAGTCTAAAAATTTAGAATATATTTCTTATTATCCAATTCAAAAAGATTTAAAAATTGTAGAAAACAGAAGAAAGGATACGCTTTTTTTTAAACTGGACAATAAATACATTTACGAACCTGAGCATTGTACACCAAAAAGATATTTATTAAAAGATGGCGGAAAATCTAAAACCGGTACTTTTTTCTTTGAAGAATTCGATGTACAAACCCGACCAAGATTTAAATCTAAAAAAATACTTGATTTAGAAAGTTTCGTACATTCATCCCGATTTTACAACAGTGAACTAAATATAATTGAAGATCGTAATCTTTCTGATTTTTTTAGCAATTATGTTGTATTTCTTTTTAGAGATACTGATAACAAAGATGATTACATTCAAATTAAGAGTTACTCTACTATAGAATAAATCGCCGAAGGTTTAAGTTACATGAGGTAACAGCAAAAATCCCTATTTTGTTTTTCAAAAAGGGGATTTTTGTTTTTATTTAATGATTTTTAAGTTTCCTTAACCGTAATAATCTTAACCGGACAGGCCTTTGCTGCCAATTCACAACTCTCAAAAATTGTATGATTTGGAGATTTCAGTGTAAAAAATCCCTTTGTATTTACAGAATGAATCAAAACCGATTTTCCGTCTTTCTTTGACATTTGAAAATGAACCGGATCCATCTCAACACAATAATTACAGCCAATGCATTTATCTCTTTGTAAAGTTACGACAACCATTATGCTTCGACAATTTTATATAATTTGTCCGACATTCTGATTCTAAAAGGCAATTTGAAACTGCAGTCGTCACCTTTTGTAGCTTTTTCTCCAGCAGCATCGTTTACAAACATTTCATCGATAATCATTTCCTGAGCGCCTGTACTTGGTCCTGTAACTAAAATTTTATCTCCAATTTTAATATCGTAAGCTTCAATCTTAAATTGTCCAACCTCAGCTTTTGGAAAATAATGTATTCCTCTACCCACATAAACCTTTTTCTGTGTTGCGGCTGATCCTGGAATATCGCTCCACTCGCCTAATTCCTGACCTAGATAATATCCTGACCAAAATCCCCGATTGTAAACGGTTTCTAACGCTTGAATCCAAACTAAAGTTTTTTCTTTTGAAAAAGTTCCTTCGTAATATGCATCAATCGCTTCACGATACGTTTTAGTTACTGTTGCCACATATTCTGGTGCACGGCCACGTCCTTCTATTTTTAAAACCTTAATTCCGGAATCGATAACCTGATCTAAGAAATCCAGTGTGCACAAGTCTTTAGGTGACATCATGTATTCGTTATCCAATTCGATTTCGAAACCCGTTTCCTGATCGATAACGGTATATTTTTTTCGGCAGTTTTGTTTGCACGCGCCACGATTGGCAGATGAATTATGAGAATGTAAACTCAAATAACATTTTCCCGAAACTGCCATACACAAAGCTCCGTGACCAAAAATTTCGATTTCAACTAAATTTCCGTTTGGTCCTTTAATTTGCTCTTTTTCAATTTGGTCGGTGATATTTTTTACTTGACGCAAACTCAGTTCACGACTTAAAACCATTGTATCGGCAAATAAGCTGTAGAATTTTATGGTTTCGATATTAGTTACATTCAACTGGGTTGAAATATGGACTTCCATTCCAATTGATCTTGCCATAGCAATTACAGCCTGATCTGAAGCAATGACAGCTGTAATGTTTGCCTCTTTAGCTTTTGTCAATAATGTTTTTACGACTGATAAATCGTGATCGTAAATAATGGTGTTTAAAGTCAAATAACTACGAACGTTTTTGGCCTCGCATCGATTGGCAATTTCTTTTAAATCGTCAATCGTAAAATTCACCGTTGAGCGCGCGCGCATATTAAGCTGTTCTACTCCAAAATATACAGAATCACAGCCATTATCTAAGGCAGCCTGAAGCGATTCAAAATCTCCAGCTGGAGACATGAGTTCAATTTTTTTATGAAATGTCATTTTTGATTTAGTATTCGGATGACATGTTTTTGGATTTAGCCATCTAACAATTGGCAAAAATAATGTGGTCTAAATTAGATTTCTATGATTTTTATCATAGTCTATAAATTAAAAAGATTCTTTGCCGAAGATCAACATAGCCCACGGTTTCAACCGTGGGAAACGTATTGTTACGTAACGTTGTAGATTCACATTGTGTACCCACGGTTGAAACCGTGGGCAATATCTTTAACCGTTGCGCAATCTTTATCAAACATAGCCCACGGTTTCAACCGTGGGAAACGTATTGTTATGCAACGTTAAGGATTTGCATTGTGTACCCACGGTTGAAACCGTGGGCTATGTTTATATTTTATTGTGGTATTTTTGTCTATATATTGGTTGAATTTTCAAACCCGTGTAGTTTTACAAACTCTTCAAATTCCTGTTGTCCGTTCTTTTTGAGGTGATGCTGCTTTTGATTTTTTATATAATTATAAACAGCATCAAGCTGAGATTCGCTTACTGCAAAAGCTGCGTAACCAGTTTGCCACGCGAATTTTTCAGGAATTAGATTTACTCCATTTATACAATGAGAAGATCCTCCTTTTGCCTGACGAATTACATCTGATAGAGATTTTTTCGGATTTAATAAAAATAAAACATGTATGTGGTCAGTCATTCCGTTAATGATTCTAACAGGGCAATCCAACTCAATTAATTCATCGTGAATATAATCATGCACGTTTTTCTCAATTGAAAAATCAATTAATTCCTGACGATTTTTAGTCGCCCAAATGGCGTGAATCCATAATTTGGAAAAAGAATGTGACATTGTAAATTAGGGTTTTAAAAAACCGCTAATTTACAATTTTATACAATTTATCTGACAAACGAATACGAAAAGGAACCTCAAAAGTAACCTTATCACCAATTTTAGCAGTTTGAGTTTCTGCTCCATTAACGATAATTCTATTCAAAATCATTTCCTGATCTCCAGTAGTTGGACCAGAAATTAAAATTTTATCACCACTGTTTAACTCCTGGTTTTCGATAGTAAACTGTCCAACTTGTGCTTTTACATAATAATGTTCTGCTTTTCCAAGAAGTACTTTCTTTACTTTTATTTTCTGACGGATATCAGCTGGCTTTTGAGCTGTTGCCAAAGCAGTTTCTGGCAGTTCACCTGAATGTTTGAATTTAAGATTTTCAGATTTTCCTTTTCTGAATACTTTATTTCCAACTTGTTTTCCAGTTCTTAAACGAACCTGATCTACCAAAGGCATATGGATAATCTCTAAACATTCTGTAGAACAGCAGTTTTCCATTGCCGCTTTACAATCGTCACACTGAATAAACAATAGATGACAACCGTCATTCTCACAGTTGGTATGATTGTCGCAAGGTTTTCCGCATTGATGGCATTGCGAAATAATATCATCTGTAATTCTTTCACCCAGACGATTATCAAATACGAAATTTTTACCAATGAATTTGCTTTCTAAACCTTCTTCTTTCAATTGTTTAGCGTAATTAATAATTCCGCCTTCCAATTGATAAACATTTTTGAAACCGTGGTGTTTGAAATACGCACTAGCTTTTTCGCAACGGATTCCTCCAGTACAATACATTACCAGATTTTTATCGTCTTTGTGATCTTTAAGCTGTTCGTTGATAATTGGCAAACTCTCTCTGAAAGTCTCCACATCTGGAGTAATCGCGCCTTTAAAATGTCCAACTTCACTTTCGTAGTGATTTCTAAAATCTACCACAATAGTATTTGGATCATCAAGGATTTCGTTGAATTCTTTGGCTTTTAAGTGAACACCAATATTGGTAACATCAAAAGTCTCGTCGTTTAAACCGTCAGCAACGATTTTGTGTCGCACTTTGATGGTCAATTTTAAAAAAGAATGATCGTCTTGTTCTACAGCAACATTCAATCGTATGCCTTTCATGAAGTCGTAAGCTTCAAGAGTTTCTCTAAAAGCTTCAAAATTTTCGGCAGGAACACTCATCTGAGCATTAATTCCTTCATGGGCAACATAAATTCTTCCCAATGCATCTAGTGCATTCCAGGCAATGAATAAATCGTTACGAAATTTTTGTGGATCTTGAATTTTGGCATACGCATAGAAAGACAACGTTAGTCGTTGTTTACCGGCATCATCGATCATGATGGCTCTTTCTTCCGCGCTTAAAGTGTTATACAGTTGCATGCTATAAACAGTTTTAAGTTAAGAATAAATAATTAGGAATCTATAACTGGAATAAATTCGGGCGCAAAGGTAAGGCTTTCTTTTCAATTTTAAAAACAATAAAAATGGCTGATTTCTGAAACCATATAAGAGATTCAAGTTCATTTAAATAGAGCTTTTCTTTTAGATTGCATTCGCAACTTTGTTGCAAAAACAAAAAACAAACACTGTTTATCAATTCGTTATAAAATTTTCTTAAATTTATGTGGTATAATTTTAACATTTATGATCATGAATGCTTTAAAACTACCAAAACCAATCCTTCCCCTCTTCATTCTTTTAACCTTATTTACTTCCTGCAAAAAAGAACAGCCCAAAGCACCTCCTCCAATGCAGGCTCCTTTTGTTACGGTCAAAAGTGAAGATGTCCCCATTTATAAAGATTTTGCAGGACAGACTTTTGGAGATTTAGACATTGAATTAATCGCAAGAGTTGATGGTATTCTCACCGGAATTCATTTTAAAGAAGGCCAGAGAGTCAAAAAAGGCCAGCTTTTATATACCATCGACCCGTTAGAATATGATACCAAAGTAGAGCAGGTTCGCGGACAAGTTGCCGGCGCTCAAAGTAATTTGGTAAATGCCGAAGAAGAATTAAAAAGAATCCGTCCGCTTGCTGATATGAATGCAGTCAGTAAACGTGAATTAGATGCCGCTGTCGCGAAAGACAAAGCCGCACGATCCAACCTCAACAGTGTACAGGCCAGTTTAAGAAATCAGCAGATTGAAAGAAGCTACTGCGACATCAGATCTCCAATTGATGGTGTAATCGGACTTTCGAATGCCCGATTAGGAGATTATATTACCCGAATTGGAAATGATGCAAAACTCAATACCGTTTCCAAATTAGAAAAAGTAAGAGTTCAGTTTACAGTTAGCGAATCCGATTATTTACGATACCAAAAGCAGGTCAAAGCCGGAGAACGTATTACTGATCTTTCTTTAATACTTTCAGACGGAAGTACCCATCCATACAAAGGAAGTCTCAATTTCTCTGACACTAAAATAGATCCCACAACCGGAACTGTGACTATTGAAGCGCAGTTCCCAAATCCCGAAGGAACTTTACGATCAGGACAATTTGCAAAAGTCCGTGTTTTAATTCGCACTCAAAAAGATGCTATAGTGATTCCACAAAAAGCCGTAACTGAAATTCAGGGACTTTTTCAGGTTTCTATAATTGACGATAAAAACACCATTCAAACCCGAATGGTCGAAGTCGGTCAGAAAATTGGTGTCGACTGGATCATTACCAAAGGTTTAAAACCCGACGAAAAAGTAGCCATTATTGGTAATCAGTTTATTCAGCCCGGATCAACCGTTGTTCCGGTTCCTTATGTTGCCGACAAAGATAAAAAGCAGATTGCATCATCTCTAAACAACTAGATTATGGATAATTTCTTTGTACGCAGACCAATAGTAGCTATTGTTCTCTCCATTTTCATTGTTTTAATTGGAGGTCTTTCTGTCCTTTCGACTCCTATTGCCCAATATCCGGAAATTGCACCGCCTTTGGTACAAGTTTCCACGAGTTATCGTGGTGCCAATGCCCTGAATGTTGAGCAGGCAGTTGCCACACCAATCGAGCAAAAGGTAAATGGAGTTGAAAACATGCTTTACATGCAATCTACCAATACAGGTGATGGAAGTATGACGCTTAACATTACCTTCGACATGGGAACCGATCTGGATAACGCCACTATGCTGACCCAAAACCGAGTTAACGAAGCGACCAATAAACTTCCAAATGACGTAAAAACAACGGGAGTTACGACCAAAAAGTCGCTCTCAATGCCCATGCTGATTTTATCCTTATATTCTCCCAACAAAACTTTCGATGGAAACTTCCTGACTAATTATGCCAATATCAACATTGTAGATGCTTTGGCACGTATCAAAGGAGTTGGAGAAGTTACCCTTTACGGAGGAAGTAATTATGCCATGCGAATTTGGGTCAAGCCCGATATTATGGCCAAATACAATCTAACCGTTCCTGATATCATTCGCTCCATTCAAGATCAAAATGCTATTGCGCCCGGAGGAAAATTTGGTGCTCCGCCGGCAACTGAGAATAATGAGTTTACTTATAATGTTATGCTGAAAGACCGTTTGGTCAATCCGGAAGATTTTGAAAATATTATTTTAAAATCGAATATCAGCAATCAGCAGGTTCGTTTAAAAGATGTTGGAACGGTAACTTTAGGAACAGAAAGTTATGCCTCGATTGCCAAATTAAACGGAAACCCTGCCGGAACAATCGGAATCAAACAAATGCCGGGTTCGAATGCATTGGAAGTGGCGGAAAATGTAAAAAATACCATTGAAAGACTTAGCAAAAGATTTCCGCAGGATTTAAAATACCGTGTTTCTTTAGATACGACTCTTGCCATTTCTGAAGGTATCAACGAAATCATGCACACTTTGGTCGAAGCGATTATTCTGGTAATTATCGTGGTTTTTATCTTCCTTCAAAACTGGCGAGCGACTTTAATTCCGCTTTTAACCGTTCCTGTATCACTAATCGGAGTTTTTATGCTTTTTCCGTTACTCGGATTTTCCATCAATGTACTTTCCCTTTTAGGATTAGTATTGGCAATTGGAATTGTCGTTGACGATGCCATTGTGGTTGTAGAAGCCGTAATGCATCATATCGAACAGGGAATGTCTCCCCGAGAAGCCACCAATCAGGCGATGAAAGAAGTTTCTGGACCTGTAATTGCCATTGCGATTGTATTAACCGCCGTATTTATTCCCGTAGCTTTAACGCCCGGAATTACGGGAAGATTGTATCAGCAATTTGCTATTACAATTGCTATATCTGTGATTTTCTCTGCATTAAGTGCGTTAACTTTAAGTCCGGCTTTATGTTCTCTTTTATTAAAACCCAATCAGGAAGCAAAAGGCTGGCTCGGAAAATTCTTTAAATGGTTTAATGATAAGTTTGGAAAATTCACCAACAGATATACTGGCTTTTCAGGTTTTCTAATTAAAAAAACCGCCCGAAGCTTAATCTTCATCGGAATTATCGTTGGAGCGATTATTCTGTTGGGAGGGAAAATTCCTGGCGGTTTTGTACCCGAAGAAGATCAAGGCTATATGTTTGTAAACATTGAACTTCCCGGTGCTTCTTCTTTAGAAAGAACAGGAAAAGTGATTCAGAAAGTAGAACATATTTTATCTCAAAATCAAGGTGTTGAATATTATACTTCGGTTGCCGGATTTAGTTTAATAAAAAACTCGGTGGCGACCAACAATGGATTTTTCTTTGTCGCTTTAAAAGAATGGAAAGAACGCGAACAAGATGTTTTTCAGATTTTAAAAGAAGTCAACGGAAAAGTGGTTTTCGGAATTCCCGAAGCCACCGTTTTTGCCTTTGGTCCACCTCCAATTACTGGAATTGGAAATGCCGCGGGATTCTCTATGATGCTACAGGATCGGGAAGGAAATACACCGCAGTATCTTTTTGCAAATGCACAGCAATTCATGGCAGAAGCCAAAAAGCGACCCGAAATTGGAACGATTCGAACGACTTTTAATCCGAATGTCCCGCAAATTAGTTTGGACATTGATAGGGAAAAAGTTACCGAACTTAATCTTTCATTATCTGATGTAAATCTTGCCATTGGAGCCAGTTTAGGAGGACAATATATTAACGAGTTCAATAAATTTGGTCGACAATATATTGTATTGCTTCAGGCCGATCCGAGTTATACTGTAAATCCCGAAGACATTAATAAAATATTTGTTCGGAGTAAAGACAACAAAATGATTCCGATTACGAGTATTGCCACAATCAGAAAAGTAAGCGGACCTGAATTTACAACTCGTTTCAATTTGTATCGTGCTGCCGAAATTGGCGGAACTCCCGCTCCCGGATTTACTTCGGCCCAAGCCATGACTGCTTTACAAGAAACCGCTGCAAAAGTACTTCCCGCAGGTATGGGTTACGAATGGGCAAACATGAGTTATCAGGAAAAACAAGCGGAAGGAAAAGGAAATACTGTTTTCTTAATGGCATTGCTTTTCGTGTTTTTAATTCTTGCGGCTCAATACGAAAGCTGGAAACTGCCTTTCAGCGTTTTACTCGGAACACCTTTTGCCGTTTTTGGAGCTTTTCTTGGTTTATACATTTGTCGATTGCTAAGTCCTGATTATGTAAATAATGTTTTTGCTCAAATTGGACTCGTAATGTTGATTGGACTCGCTGCCAAAAATGCGATTCTGATTGTAGAATTTGCGAAAGAAGAATATGAAAAAGGAATGCCCGCAAAAGATGCTGCTTTGTACGCCGCAAAACTGCGCTTCCGTCCTATTTTGATGACTGCTTTTGCTTTCATTTTAGGGGTTGTTCCGTTGTTAACTGCAACTGGAGCCGGAGCTCAGGCCAGAAAGGTTATGGGAATGACTGTTTTTAGTGGCATGCTCGTTGCGACCATTTTGGGAGTTTGTTTGATTCCTGTGTTGTTTGTTTTTATTGAAACATTCGGAAAGAAAAAAACCGAGGAAACCGATGAACCTAAAACTGAAGAAAAATGAAAACTCTAAAGATACTTCTGGCATTATTTTTTATCGTAGTTTTTCCTTTCGGATGTATGGTTGGGCCAAAGTATACCAAACCAGAACAGCCTCAGACAGATTCATTTCGATATAGCAGTCAGCCAGCAGATACTACCAAATCGGTAACTACGATAAAATGGTCATCGATATTTAACGATGATGTCTTAATTAGTCTGATTGAAAACGGAATTCAGAACAATTATGATCTTAAAATTGCAATAGCACGTTTAGAACAAGTTCAGGCCAATCTCGGAATGGCAAAAGCCGATTTATTCCCTGCATTTCAATATTCTGGTCAGGTTAATAGTGCAGAAACTGTCATGCAGCCTTCATCGGCTTTTGCAAATATGTCGTGGGAACTAGATTTTTGGGGGAAATACCGTCATCAGACCAAAGCTTTACAAAATGAACTTTTAGCTTCGGATGAAGCACGAAAAGTAGTTTTGTCGAATATTGTAAGTGCAATAGCTATTTCTTATTTTGAATTGCGTGATTTTGATAATCAGCTTGAAATTACAACTCACACTTTAGAAACCAGACAAAAGGCTTACGATATTATCAACGAACGTTTTATAAGCGGTTATGTTGCCGAATTGGATAAAGTGCAGATTGAACAGCAGGTTGCTATTGCCGAAGCGAATATTCCTTTAATCAAAAGACAAATTACGGCTTTAGAAAATGCTATTTCAGTTTTGATTGGACAAGTTCCACAAGCGATTCCGAGAGGAAAAACCAATAGCGAATTGTTAATTTTGACTGAGTTTCCAACTTCTGTTCCATCGGCTTTATTAGAAAACAGACCCGATGTCAAACGTCAGGAATATTTATATAGAGCTTCTTTTGAAAGAATTGGCGTTGCACAGGCGATGCGATATCCATCATTTAATATTTCTGCAATTGCTGGTTTTACCAACATTATGATTAGTGATTTGTTTAATGATGGCTCTTATATACAAAATGCTGGCGGTGGCATTACTGGACCGATTTTCAATTTCGGAAAAAACAAACGCCGTGTAGATTACAACAGAAAGTTAGCCGAGGAAATGAAATTCAACTTTCAGAAAACATATTTAACTGCTATTGCAGAGGTTGAAAACTCTCTTCAAAACACAGCTATGTTCAAAGAAGAATGGACAGCCAGAAACCGACAAGTTGTTGCTGCGCAAAAAAACTATGATTTATCGAATGCGAGATATTACAACGGTTATGTTTCGTACTTAGAAGTTCTTGACGCACAAAGATCCTTGTTTGAAGCGCAGTTAAGCCTTTCGCAGTTAACCCAAAAACAATTGAGTTCTATGGTTCAGTTGTATAAAGCACTCGGCGGGGGATGGAATTAATTTTTTTGAGGTTCAAAGGGACAGAGGGACAAAGGTTTCTCTGAATTCTTAATAAAAAAGTATCGATTTTGCACTTATACATAACGCTATCATTCCGTAGGAATGTTTCGTTGGTAGAAAAAATTGCGATTGTCCACATTTTACGTTCCGTAGGAACGTCTGGTTTTGACATCGTTTTTTAATGAATTCAATAATCTCAAACGTTCCTACGGAACGTAAAACAAATATAACAATATAATTTTTCTACCGACGAGATGTTCCTACGGAACATTTATATAAAAGAAAAAGGGTTGTTTCATAAATGAAACAACCCTTTTTTAATCTTTGTAACTCTGTACCTTTGTCACTTTGTATCTAAAACCTTAGAACCTCAGCAACTCAGAACCTTAGCACCTTAAAAAAAATTAACAAAACTCGTTAAACGCATCCTGCAAATTCTCAGCGATCATTTCAGCTGGACGTCCTTCGATGTGGTGACGCTCTAACATGTGTACCAATTCTCCGTTTTTGAATAAAGCCATAGATGGGGAAGATGGAGGAAATGGGAACATATGTTGTCTTACAGCATCAACAGCTTCTTTGTCGACACCAGCGAAAACTGTAATAAGGTGATCTGGTTTTTTAGCTCCTTCTAAACTCATTTTTGCTCCCGGACGTGCATTTCTTGCAGCGCACCCGCAAACAGAGTTCACAACAACTAAAGTGGTACCTTCAGCTTTGATAGCATTCTCAACAGCTTCGGCACTATGTAAATCTTGAAAACCTGCAGCTGTTAATTCAGCTTCCATTGGTTTTACCATGTCTAGTGGATACATATTTTTGTCTTTTAAAATTTTACTTTTGAACTGCAAAGTTACAAAGTTTACTCGCAACTAGTTAATTTGAAGTATAAAGTTTTGTTATAGTACAATATTAATTTTTAGATCCAACATTTTTTAAATATCTAGACAGCTTCCCTATTCATTTTTTTATCTGGAAATTGATAATTGTATTGTTTTAAATGGCTGTTTCTGGCTCTTATTTTATATCGGGTTGTTAAAACTGTTGATTTATCCTGTTCAGAAATTTTGATAGTCGAAAGGTAATTGGAGGCATATTTTTTAAGAATTTCTATATTATCTGCTTCTATAGAATAAATTGTTTTTTTTCCTTCGTATTTTACATTGACCAGATTTGCTTTTTTCAACTCTAATAAATGTTTTGATATTGTAGATTGTGCCAGCGGAATTAATTCAACAATTTCACCACACGTTCTGTTATCTCTTTTCCATAGGAGTGTCATAATCTGAATTCGGACAGGATGTCCAAGTGCTTTGCATATTTTTCCTATTACTTCTGTTTCTATATCAAATTTTAAGTTCTTTGCAACGCCCATAAATTTGCATTATTTTTTTATCGTGAATAACCGATTATATTAGACTTATCCTGATTTGACAGGATTTTTTGAATCAGCAAATCTAAATGTTAACACGTTTTTCTAACTCCTTAAAAAGTTATTAAAACAGAAGAATAAGACATTTTCTAAAATAAATTTGAGAGTGAAGTATTATTTACCAAACTTGATAAAGATAGGTTTCATTAATCGTATCGTCTTCATTGATTGAAAACCCTTTCGAAACATCTTCTATGCTCTACAAACCAAAGTCTATAAAGTAATATGCTGGTTCAAACAAAGAAAAATATGCCGTTGGTATTCTGCTGTCGGTTTTAAGTTAATTTATTTTGAAAGAAAACAACTCTAAATAACGCTTTTAAAAATGGTGTTTTTGGACATTTTAAAATGACTTTTAAATCTTCAACCAAATTGGTTTCTTCATCTAAAAACTTGAAAATCAAATTTGGATTTCCTTTTTTAAATAAAGATGAAAAAATGCTGTTTCCTAATTCATTGTGATGATAAAGAATATCTAAAAGCAATAAATCGTAAAACCAAAACCGATTTTTTTTATGAAAATCCTTCATCTTGAAGTCTTCTTGTTGAAGAAATTCGATGAGTTGTGAAGATTTTTTATCGGAGTTTTTAAAAGTATAACCTGTACTTGCTTTTGTCCATCCTCCGGCAGTTCCAATATTTAAAACTCTTTTGGTATTTTTTTTCCAAAACGGATAACTTGTCATCGGGATACTTCCCTGCTCTTTTTCGAGAATTTTAAATTGATTTGCACCAAGTTGTTGCAAATAAATCTGAATCTCGTTTTCGTATTCAGTTTTTGGAAGAAGTTTTTCCGAAAACAACGTATATTCGACCAAAGCTTCAGTTTTTGAAATTGGTAAAACATACATAAATCTTGTATTTTCTTTTTGTTCTACCGAAAAATCCATGAAAGTAACTTCTTCGGGATTAAAAACCTCTTTTTCAGTTTTTACAAACCAGCCCATAAAGTGCTGCTGTAAAACAGGATATTTGGTTTGACTTTCGGCGAAAGCCTTAGTATAAATACTATTGAATAAATAATTGCAAGTGTATCGATTTTCTTCTGTACCAACAAAAACATGAGTTTCGAGTTCGTTGATATCGGTTACTTTTTCGTTTAGAAAAGTAATATTCGAATGTTTGGAAAGTGATGTAAAAACGAAATTATAAAAATCAATTCCATTTATTTGATTGTATTTATAAGGCTTTAACGCCAAATGGCGTTTGAAATTTTGATTGGCAAATAAAGCCAAATCCCATTTTTTAAAAATAACAGAATTCCAGGCTGATTCTTGTTTTTCCCAAAAACACCAGGTTCTGTCATTTGTTTTTTTTAAATCCTGATCTAAAAGCAAAATAGACTTATCTGTAAATTTCTCAGATAAAATCATTTTATAAACTGTCATCAAAGATGCTAGTCCTGTTCCTGTAAAAATGTAATCGAAATGTTTAATTTGCGAAGAATTCATTCTCAAAAATAAGAAATTTATTTTTCCAAATTTTCCAAAAGCACTTTAAAGTCCTTTGGCGATAAATAGTTGGAATACTGAAAGATGATTTCGTTTTGCTCATTCAAAACACATAAAACCGGATATACAATTTGATTATTGATCGTTCCTAGCTGCAAAGCCAATTCGTGAACGCCGACATTACTTCCCGAAGGTTTGTATTTAAAAGTCTGATTATGAAAAGTAATATCTCGTTTTTCTTCGGCATTAAAATCAATAAAATAAAAATTAGAGTTCAGTTTTTCGATGATTTCCTGATTTTTAAAAGTCGTAGTTTTCATTCGCTGACAAAACTGACACCAATTAGTATGAATAAAAACGATGATTTTTCGTCTTTGAATTTGCTGCAAGCTGTCTATTTCTTCAAAAGTTCTGCTTTGTAATTGGCAGAATGCTGTTGAAGTTATTAAGAGGAAGACGATTAGTAGAAGTAGCTTTTTCATTTTATTTTATTTTTTTGCCGCAGATTTCACGGATTAAAATAATTATAGATTCGACTATATAAAATTTTCATATCATTAAACTTGGACTGAAGTCCAGCTCTACAAGCTAAATCGAGCCTATGGCTCTTTAAGTTCCAACGGAACGAACTATTTTGTAAAGCTGGACTTCAGTCCAGTTTACTTATCATTTGCCATTATTTCAAAGTATATCGCAATCCCAAAAAACCTCGAATCGTTTGATTTTGCCCATAAACATAGGTAGTATCAAAAGTCAATCCGTATGGATTATCTGGTGTTACCATGACTTTTCCATTTGAATCGTATTGTACATTTTTGTCGAAAGGATCGTTTGTTCTTGAAATCAAAAATGGATTATTCTGTTTTGGAGTAAAGTTCAGTAAATTTTTGATGCCGCCGTAAATTTCAAAGTTCTTCCAGCCTGTATAGGTAAACTGAATATTTTGAATACTGTACCAGGGTGAATTTGGATTTCTTGGATCATATTCGTTCAGCAAAGGTAATTTCATCGGACTGTAAACATTTCCGGTATAATCCAACAATAAATTCCAAGGTTCAATTTTATATGAAACGCTCCAGGTCCCGGTGAAATTTTCGGTTAGAAAAGGTCTTTCTGAAATTTCGTCCTGAACATTTTTATTGTCTAAAAACGTTGCACCAATAATAAATTTTAAACCCGATGGAAAATTAAGATCAATATTGATACTTATTCCCTGACTTAAAGCATATCCATCAATATTATCATAAATAATTTTATTAGGATCTGTTTCATAATCTGAAATGATTTTATTGCTGAAACGGGTATAAAAAGCCGTCGTTTCAATTCCCATAAAAGTTCCATTTCCAAAGTTTATTTTCTGAATATAATTCAAATTTACATTTACAGATTGTTCCGGTTTTAAGTCGTTTTTGATTATTACATCTCTTGAACCTGTCAAAGCAGCGTGATCTTCGGTAAACAAATTCACAACCCTAAATCCTGTTCCGGCATTTAATCGGAAAATTGTATTTTCATTTGCTTTGAAACGATATGCAAATCTTGGTGTAAAAATAGAACCGTGAATTGAGTTATAATCGTAACGCGCTCCAAGCAATACCTGACTTTTTGGAGAAAATGTAATTTCGTCCTGGACAAAAATTCCCGGGAGCCATGTTTTTTCGGGGTTTTTTGTTGCCGTAGTATTATCGTTATAATAAGTGTATCGGGCTGCAGCTCCAGCCAATATATCATTTCTTCCTATTTTTTTGTCCCAGGTTAATTGCAAAAATCCGATTTTTTGATTCGCGATATAAGATGTCGTTCCGTATCGACTGTCTTGATAATGCACATTTCCAGAAAAAGAAAGCATTAGTTTTTCTTCAAATGGCAATTGATAACTTCCTATTAATTCTCCTCTTTTGGTATAAATACTTTCGCCATAAATTTCATCTCCTCCTCTGTATTTTTTCTCCCAGCGAACGTCTCCTCCCCAGCGATCTTCATACATTCCGCGCGCTGCAATCGTAAAAAGACGATTATCATTTCGCTGAAAATTCCATTTATTAAAAACCGAGATACGGTCAGAAAGCGTAACATCGGTAAAATTGTCTTTGTCTTTATCAATAACCTGATCGTAATTAAAGTAATTTACGCCTAAAAGAGAAATCGTTTTTTTACCAACATTAAACTTCATTCCCAAATCAAGATTGTTTTCGAGATAAGTCGTTGTAAAATAATCTGCAGAAAACATTGGAGCATTTGTAGGGTTCTTGGTAATAATGTTGATTAATCCTCCAACAGCTTCACTTCCGTAAAGAGAAGATGCGGGACCTTTTACAATTTCTATTCTTTCTACCAATGAATTCGGAATTCCCGATAAACCATAAACCGTCGAAAGACTGCTTACAATTGGCATTCCATCAATCATAACTAAAGTGTATGGCCCTTCAAGTCCATTTATATGAATATCTCCTGTGTTACAAACACCACAATTGAGCTGCGGCCGAACGCCGTTTATATTTTGCAGTGCATCATAAATACTCGGAGTTGGATTTTTTTTGAAGAAAACCGGAGAATAAACCTCAACCGGAACGGCGCTTTCCAAACGTTTTACCGGTTTTAAAGTTCCTGAAACTACAACTTCATTAAGTTGGTTTTCATTGTCTTCTAAATCAAAATCAAGACTTAAATCTTGTCCATTTATAATTGAAAATCTTTGAGTTACTGGTTTGAATCCTGCCGAAGTTACCTGAATCTTTCCATTTTCGCCAGTAACATTTTCAAAAATATAATAACCCAAACTATCTGAAACTGTTTTTTGATTTGTTCCTACTAATTGAACATTCGCGGCTTGTATTTTTTGTCCGTTGCCTGAAACAAAACCTGATATTTTTGAAGTCTGTTGGGCAAAACAAAACTGTAAATTAAACAATATCAATATCCAAATTGAATTTTTCATCGTGGTAAAATTAAATTTAGACAAAACTAAAAATTAAATTTGACAAATAATGATTTTAAATTTGGAAATTTATAACTTAAAATATGTCAATATGTTATATTTCTATTTATAAGATTAAAAACAAATAAAATTTTCAATAGCGTCCAGCTTTAGCTGGATGAAAATATAAACGAAACCAAAAGGGCTTTAGCCAAACTGATTCAATTAGGCTAAAGCCCCGTTTCGATTCAAATCTAATTCCCCTAGCTGAAGCTAGGGGCTATTTAAACTTTATAAACTTCAAAAATCCTCATCAGTAAGTTCTTTATTGATTACAGCTCCGGCAAAAGATCCTGTAGAAACCGCAATTGCCACAGATCGCATTTGGGTTGTGCAATCACCACTTGCATAAACACCGGCAACATTTGTTTTTTGCATCGCATCAACTTTTAATAAGCCTTGTTCATTTATATCGCATCCCAAAGTCTCAGGAATTGGACAATGCTGCTCAAAAGGTGGTTTCGCATAAATTGCCTTTACAGTAATTTTTTCCTGATTTTTCAAGATTATATTTTGAACATATCCATCTTGATTTTCAAAAGAATCTATTTCTTCTTCAAAAATTTGAACACCGTGTTTGTTAAGTGTTTCAGTTTGTTCTAATGTTAATTCCGATTTTCCATTCGTACATAATCGTAAGTCTTTTGTCCAATTCGAAATCAGTTTTGCATATTCAAATCCCATTTCGCCATTAGCAATAATCGCCGTCTTTTCATTTTTAACTTCATAACCATGACAATACGGACAATGCAGAACAGAAATTCCCCAGCAATTTTCAAAATCTTTTATTTCCGGAAACAAATCTTTGACTCCGGTTGCAAACAGAACTTTTCTGCAATTGAAAACTTCTCCAGATTCTGTTAAGATTTCAAATCCGTTATCTTTTTTGACAGCTTTTACAGCAAGTCCGCTATAAAAATGAACTGTTTTATAAAGATCGACTTGTAATTTGGCTTTCGCCGAAATAACAGCGGGCTTTTCTCCATCCTGTGTAATAAAATTATGAGAATGCGTCGTTTGTCTGTTGCAAGGCAAACCGCTGTCAATAATTAAAACCTGACGCAGCGCACGTCCCAAACTCATTGCTGCAGATAATCCGCTGTAGCTTCCGCCAATGATAATCACATCAAAATTCTTTTGTTCCATAATGAATGTTTTAATGATTTTGTTTTTTGTGTAATTTGTAATTAATTAAATGCCCAACGATCATTCCGATTCCGCCGAAATAAATCAGCTCCAAATGAATTTCTAAAAACAAATCTGTCAAAATACTTATCCAGATTAAACCCATCGAAACAATCAAAATTGACGAAACCAAAAGATTTGATTTTTTCGTAATTTTGATAACGGCAAATAAACCTATTGAAGCAAATAACAGATCGATAATTGGATTGTGAGATAAGCCAAAAGGGAGAATCGTTAAAAGTGGAAAAATCAAACAATGAACCAGACAGATCGTTGCGCTTGAAATTCCTAAAATATCGTAAAAGGACGAGGTTATTTTCTTCATTTCTTGTACATTTGTTTAATGCAATGTTGTTGCAAATATACACAATAAAAACAAAAGCAACATTGTTGCGTTAATTTTTTTAATTCAAAAATAAAATGAAAACTACACGTAACACTACAGCAAAGACAGCCGTTTTAGAGGTTTTTGAGAAATCTAAAACCGCACTGTCTCACACCGAAATTCAAAAACAATTGAACGATATCTGCGACCGCGTTACCATTTATAGAATTCTGGATCGTCTGTTAAACGACGATATTATTCATAAAATATCAAATCAGGACGGAACAGTAAAATATGCAAAATGCAATCATTCACATCAAAAAGTACACATTCATAACCATGCCCATTTTAGCTGCGAAAACTGTAATGAAATAACGTGTCTCGAAACAGTAAAACCGAGTTATATTATGCCTCATAATTATAAAGTAAATGAGATTAATTTTACCCTTTCAGGTTTATGTCCAAAATGTTTAAATTCTAACATTTAAGTTTTAGACTTGTCTAAAAATATTGTTGAGCGAATGTAATTTTTCTATATATTTGGTAAATCAATATTTTAGAAATGACCAAATCATTAGAAGAAGTACACGAATCAGTTTCTACAGAACATAAAAAAACAGGTTTCAGGAAAATATTAGCCTTTTTAGGTCCGGCATATTTAGTTAGCGTAGGTTATATGGATCCCGGAAACTGGGCAACTGATATTGCCGGTGGAAGCCAGTTTGGCTATACTTTAGTCTGGGTTTTACTTATGAGTAACTTAATGGCTTTGCTTTTGCAGAGTTTAAGCGCAAGACTTGGAATTGTTACGCAGCGTGATCTTGCACAGGCATCCAGAGAAACCTATTCAAAATTCATTAACTACATTTTATATTTTCTTGCTGAAATTGCCATTGCCGCCTGTGATTTGGCAGAAGTTCTTGGAATGGCGATTGGAATTAATCTCTTATTTGGAATTCCGCTTTTTGAAGGAGTTTTGATTACGGTTTTGGATACTTTCATTCTCTTGTTCTTAATCAACAAAGGAATTCGCAAAATGGAAGCTTTTATTATTGCTCTTGTTGCGATAATTGGTTTTTCTTTTATTTTTGAAATGATTTTTGCTGAACCAGAAGTTTCTAAAATCATTGCGGGACTTGTTCCTTCTATTCCAAATTCGGCTGCTTTATATATCGCAATAGGTATTATTGGAGCCACTGTAATGCCACACAATCTTTACCTGCACTCTTCTTTGGTACAAACCAGAAAATTTGACAGAACACCGGCAGGAATCAAACAAGCTTTAAAATACAATTTTATAGATTCTACAATTGCTCTTAATCTGGCTTTCTTTGTAAATGCAGCTATATTAATTCTGGCCGCTGCTACTTTCCACAAAAACGGAATGTTTGAAGTTGCCGAAATTCAGGACGCCCATAAATTTCTTGAACCGCTTTTAGGAACCAAATGGGCACCCGTATTATTTGCCGTTGCTTTAATTGCTGCAGGACAAAGTTCTACCGTTACCGGAACCCTTGCAGGTCAAATTGTTATGGAGGGTTACTTACATCTTAGAATTCAGCCCTGGGTACGCCGAATCATTACGCGTTTGATTGCGATTGTTCCGGCTTTGATCGTTATTTGGATTTATGGCGAAAGCGTAACTGGAAAACTTTTGATTCTCAGTCAGGTTATTTTGAGTTTACAATTAGGATTTGCGATTATTCCGTTGATTCACTTTGTAAGCGACAAATCAAAAATGAACGGATTTCATATTTCCAGAACTACGCAGGTTGTTTCCTGGATTATTGCTTCGATAATTGTTTCATTGAATGCGAAATTAGTTTATGATGAAATTACGTCTTGGCTTGCAAGTTCAAATCATCCTGTAATTTTGTGGCTTACAGTTGTTCCGCTTGCCTTTGGTTTTTTAGGTTTACTGCTTTACATTATTTTTAAACCTTTTATTGCCAAAGCCAAATCAAAAACTATAAATCATTCTCCACATAACCTGAAACTTCATTTTTCTCAAAAGAAAACTCAGGAAGTAAAAAATATTGCCGTCTCTGTTGATTTTTCTCATGCCGATGAAGCTGCTCTTAACCATGCTTTCGAATTAGGCGGAATGGAAGCCAAATACACACTTATACACATTGTTGAAACTGTTGGTGCTTTAATGTATGGAATTCACATTCACGATCATGAAACTACGATTGATGAAAAACTATTGTTAGAATACAAAGAAATGCTTTCGGAAAAAGGATTTAATATCGAAACAGAACTTGGTTTTGGAAAACCCAACAAAATAATTCCGGAAATCATTAACAACGGTCTTTTTGATATTTTGGTAATGGGAACCCACGGCCACACTGGATTGAAAGATATTCTTTTTGGCACAACGGTAGATAAACTGAGACATAAAATTTCAATACCTTTGTTGATTGTTAAATAAAGGTGCTAAGGTACTGAGTTGCTAAGATGCTAAGGTTTCTCTTGAAAGCTTTAGAACAAAACCTTAGAACCTCAGCTCCTTAGAATCTTAGAACCTCAAAAGAAAAAAAATGACTTTTTCAGAAGAAAATTACCTTAAATCGATATACCACTTAACCGCTGCTTTGGAAACGGAAGTAAGCACAAATGCTATTGCCGAAATAATGGAAACAAAAGCTTCTTCGGTTACAGATATGCTTAAAAAGCTGGCAGAAAAGGATTTGGTTAATTATAAAAAATACCAAGGTGTTTCTTTAACCGAAAACGGAAAACTGGCAGCCAAAATGATCGTGAGAAAACATCGTTTATGGGAAGTGTTTTTGGTTGAGAAGTTAAATTTCAGCTGGGACGAAGTTCATGATATTGCAGAGCAGTTAGAACATATTAAATCAGAGCAATTGATTAACCGTTTAGATGATTTCCTTGGAAATCCAACTGAAGATCCGCATGGCGACCCAATTCCAGATGCAAACGGCCGAATTATTAAGATTGAAAAACAATTACTTTCTGAATTATCGGAAAACCAAACCGGAGTTTGCGTTGGCGTAAAAGATACTTCTTCTGATTTTTTGAAATATCTGGACAAACAAGGAATTGCTTTGGGTTCTAAAATCGAATTTCTTTCTAAAGAATCTTTCGATTTATCGGTAAAAATCAAAGTGAATGAAAAGGAATTGTCTATTTCTAATAAAATTGCTTCTAATTTGTTTGTGAAGCTGGTTTAGTGAAAATACAATTTAAAAAAATCTGCCAGATTTAATAAATCTAGCGGATTTTTCATTTTAATAATACTCTTATCTCGCATAATCGACAACAACCCACGGAATATTGAACCTCCCTTTAAATTGATATACTGAAACTTCATCACCAGTCTGAATGTTATTATATAAATCACTATCGACAGAAATTTTCTCTGCCTCAGTCTTTTCTCCCCACGGAGAGAGATTCAAATAATATGTTGTGCTTTTACGGCTTTCGTTTATGGTTTTACTAAGAACTTCTGAAGCAAACACTTTTGGCTCTGAATGATCAAACACGCAATTTGTAGCTACAACAGTACTGTACCCATAAAGAAATCCAAAAACAACATAACTTAATATTGAGAAATAAGCTTTGGCATTTTTAAATGACATTTTTTTGCTGCTTATAATTACAAGTGCAGCATATATAAATGAAATTACTATTGCCGGAATCCAAATGTTAGTGTAATTCTCTATTGAAAAATCCAACATGACTCTTAAGCCAAGAATCAATCCTGGAAATAATATAGGAAACACTACCGTTGGATATACACTACCTTTTTCAACATCAATTTGAATTAAGCCTTTCCAAAATTTTACCGACAAAAAACCTATTAATGGTAAAGAAACACAAGCAATTACCGCATATTTATAAGGTCTTGGATAGAAAAACAACCACACAACAACAATAGCAGTTATGCTGTTTAGTACTTTTACAAATAAATGGGCTTTTTTTAGCTTTTCTTCTCTTTCTTCAATCGTAAACCCAAAATCATTATTTTGAAGTATTTCTTGTTCTTCTCGCTTATACTTTTGCTCTAAAGCTATACTCTTGTCTGCGTCTAAGTCTTTTAATTTAGAATCTAAACTAGACTTTAAATCATCCATATCTTTAAGAAAAAAACCAATATTAATACTTTTCATTTTTCTTTCAATAGGCTCAATAACTAAATTCTTAATTTGAGGGTATTTCGGGTTTCTATCTAATCGAAAACCTTTTATATCCGCAAATTTAAGCTCCCTTTTTCCCCATAAACCAATTGAAATTACAGACTTATCCGCAAGAATGATTTTTCTTTTTTTTGTAGAAATTATTGAAACAATCATTAAAATAACCATCGCAAGAAACAATCCTGTCAGCCATAAACCTGGCATTGCTTGATGCATTTCTTCTGTAATTGTATTAAAGGGAGGTATTATAAGCGCAATTGTTAAACCTCCGTATAATACTATTGCTAATGAAGCAAAAACATACACTGATAGTCTAACTCTTTTTTTTATTCTATATTCTTTCATTTTAAAAACTTTGTAAATTTTTGCAAAATTACTTCCGCTCCTTAGTTTCATGTACCCGTAGACATTTGAATAGTATTAAGAAAAGCCAATAAAAAACCCGTAAAAACTATTCAGTCTTTACGGGTTTAATTTTTTATTTAGACGAAGAAGATTGCTAAACAATCCCCTTCTCAATCATTTCCAGCATTACCGGAGAAGCATTTTTAAAGGTCGGTGGTTGCTCAATAATACTTCCTGCATTCTTCTTATTTACTTTGAAGGTAACATCTTCATTCGTTGTAAATAAAAGTGCGGTTAAAAACGGTTTTTTGATGTAAGTTCCCAAAACCAGTAAAGCTTCATCTAAAGTATGAATGCTTTCGATTTCTTCAGTCTTATAACGTGAAGTTAATGAGATCGAAAAAGTATTATCTTCATTTAAAACCAATCTGAAATAAATGTTTTTGATTTCGGTATCGCCCATCGTTTTAGCCAAAGTAAGTTTTGCGAAAGTTCCAGCTTGAATACTTTCTTTAACTCGTTCACAAAAAAGGGCAAATATTGGTTCGTACATTTTTTTTAAAGTTTCTAAGGTTTTGAGATGCTATCCCGATAGCTATCGGGACTAAGGTTTTACAACCTTTGTCTATAATTTTACCGCAAAGGTCGCAAAGTTTTTTCGCAAAGAACACAAGGAAAATTTAAACTTTGCGAACCTTGCGCAACTCTTAGCGAACTTTGCGGTTAAAAAAAATTATTTTCCTGTAAATTCTGGTTTACGTTTTTCTAAAAACGCTGTTGTTCCTTCTTTAAAATCCTGCGTCCCGAAACATTTTCCGAAGGATTTAATTTCTGTATCAAATCCGTTTTTGCCGTCTTTAAAATTGGCATTGATTGCTTTTATGGCTTTACCTATTGCAAACGGAGCATTTTTAATAATTTTTTGAGCGATTACATTTGTAAATGATAAAAGTTCTGCCTGCGGCACAACATGATTTACCAGACCGTATTGTTTTGCTTCATCTGCAGAAATCATCGCGGCAGTCATAATCATTTCCATGGCACGGCCTTTTCCAACTAATTGTGGTAAACGCTGTGTTCCTCCATAACCCGGAATTAATCCTAAAGTTACTTCCGGCAGTCCCATTTTTGCATTATCTGAAGCAACTCTGAAATGACATGCCATCGCTAATTCTAGTCCGCCGCCAAGAGCAAAACCATTAATTGCTGCAATAACCGGTTTTTTAAGATTTTCTATAAAATCAAATAATGTTTCTTGCCCTTCAGATGCTAATTGCGCGCCTTCAACAACGCTGTAATTTGCAAATTCCGAAATATCTGCTCCGGCTACAAAAGCTTTTTCACCGCTTCCTGTTAAAATAATAACACGTACCTCATCGCTTTTAGCTAATAAGTTTAGCGCATTACTCAAATCGCTGATTGTTGCTTTGTTTAAAGCATTCAGTTTTGAAGGTCTGTTTATAGTTATGGTAGCAGCTTTTTCCTCAATAGAAATTAAGATATTTTCGTAGTTCATGACGATGAATTTAAGAGTTTGTAATAGGTAAAGAAACTCTAAAAGTGGTTCCTTTTCCGTAAGTTGATTCAAAGGTAATTGTTCCTTTGTAATTTTCTATAATGTTTTTGATAATTCCAAGTCCAAGCCCCATTCCGCTGGTTTTGGTGGTAAATTTTGGTTCAAAAATTCGGCCTATATCTTGTTTCTGTATCCCAATTCCGTTATCCTTTACTGCAATTTCAACATTATTATTTCGTCTTTTTACGGTAACAATAATCGATTTTTGAAACTGACTTTCGGGAATAGCCTGAGTGGCATTTTTAACCAAATTGGTAATCACACGAATCAGCTGTGTACGGTCCATTTTGGAAATAATTTCTTCTTCTTCCTTTTCAAAAGAAATATAATCTTCATTAAAAATATCCAAAGCCAATTCTACTACTTCAACAACATTCAGGGTTTCATTTTGCTGAGCCGGCATCGAAGCAAAGTTCGAAAATGCCGAAGCCACAGACGTCATCGTATCTATCTGCTGAATTAAAGTTTCGGAGTAATCATTCATCTTCTGCTTAACATCAGGATCATTTGGATCGAATTTTCTTTGAAAACTCTGAACCGTTAAACGCATTGGCGTAAGCGGATTTTTAATTTCGTGTGCAACTTGTTTCGCCATTTCGCGCCAGGCCTCTTCACGCTCGCTTTGTGCTAATTTTATGGCACTCGTTTCGAGTTTGTCGACCATTCCGTTATACGCTTTAATAAGGAAATTGACTTCTTTACTATTTGCTTCTAAAACAATTTTCTCGTTTTTCTGATCCAGATTGGTTTCTTCCAAACGATCTGAAATGGTTTTTAATGATTTGGTGATGTATGTTGAAAGGAAATATGCCAAAGCAAAAGCCACAATCAGCATAAATGAATAAACCTGACTCAAACGAATGAGGAAAGTATTTAATTCGTTATCATAATAACCGTCGTCTTCTAAATACGGAAGATTGAGAATTCCGAGTGGTTTGAATTTTTCGTCTTTAATTAAACTGTATGAAGATCTGTTCTTAACTCCGTCGATGGTTTTAATGTCTACAAAACGTTTTTCGATGGAAGAACGAACCAGTTTTAGAATATATTCCGGAATTGGCGGTGCGATTTTATCAACAGCAAAAGATTCTTTAGATGATTTTAAAAGTTTTCCGTCCAGACTGTAAATATTGATTTCGATTTTGTGAATCTGTGCAAGTTCATGGATTTTATCTTTGAAAATCAAATCCAGATTTTGGGTTTTCAGCGGATATGTTGTAGTTGAAAGCACATAATTGATGTGTTCTTTGACCGCATTTTCTTTTCGTTCTAAACGTTCCTGATGGTATTCTTTTGCCTCGGTTTTAAACTGAATTATCGAAATCGATGCCAATAAAAAAGATGCCACAACAATCAATACAATCATCGACAGGAAAATCCTGGTACGAAGCGATAGCATTGACATTTTGAAGTTGTTCAACATCTGTTTTATTTGTTTCAGGTTTCAGGTTTCAAGTTCAGTTACGTTGCTTTTGGCAGCTTGAAACCTGAAACTAAAAAACTATTTTTTCTCTCTAATTCTTTTATAAAAACGGAATCCCAGCATAATTAAAACCGAAAATAAAATAATTCCGATTACGCCGTAAATCCAGTTGATGGCGCTTTTTAAAACTACTAAAAAGACAACAGCAAACAGAATAATAGTTGCGCCTTCATTCCACAAACGCATAAAATTATTGGAATATTTTACCTCATCTCTTTGTAATTGTTTAAAAATCTGATGGCATTTTCCGTGATATAAATATAAAAGGAAAACGAAACATAATTTTACGTGCATCCAGGGTTGTGTAAGCCAAATATGCCCGGCATCAGTAAAAAACAGCATCCAAAAAGCAAAAATACTTGCCAAAACTGCCGATGGCCATGTAATAATATACCACAAACGGTAGGCCATTATTTTGTATTGCGCCTGAAGAATTTCTTTTTCTGGCGAAGGTTTTTCACTGGCTTCGATTTGATACACAAACAAACGTACAATATAAAATAAACCGGCAAACCAGGTAATTACAAAAATAAGATGCAGTGATTTTAGATAGTTGTAGTATTCCATTGTTGTTTTGATTCAGGTTTCAGGTTTCAGGTTTCAAGTTCATCAACTTTGGAAAAACTTGAAACTTTAAACCTGAAACAAATATTATTTAGTCCAATCATTAATCCAGTTCGCAACCGTCTGGCACCATTCGTCATCGTCATTCAAACAAGGAACAGCTAAGAATTCTTCTCCTCCATTTGCTTCAAAATCTTCTTTGGCACGCATTGCGATTTCTTCTAAAGTTTCTAAACAATCTGAAACGAAAGCTGGTGTTACCACTGCTAATTTTTTAATTCCTTTTGACGGCATGTTATCAATTTCAACATCTGTATAAGGTTCGAGCCATTTATCACCTGCTAAACGAGACTGGAAAGTCAGGCTGTATTTATCTTCCGGAAGACCTAATAATTTAACGACTTGTTTTGTTGTTTCATAACATTGATGACGGTAGCAGAATTCGTGTGCCGGTGATGGCGTGTTACAGCATGAACCGTCAATTTTACAATGCGATTTTGTAACATCGGTTTTACGGATATGGCGCTCCGGAATTCCATGATAAGAGAACAATAAATGGTCATATTCAAATCCAACTAAGTGTTTCTGAATAGAATCTGCTAAGTTTTTGATGTAGTCCGGTTTATTGTAAAATGACGGAACATCAGTAAATTTCATGTGAGGGAATTTATTTTTGCGAATTTCTTCTGCCTTGACTAAAATAGTCAAAGTCGAAGCCATTGCATATTGTGGATATAATGGAAAAAGCAGTACATCTGTTACTCCTTTATCGCTTAATTCCTGCAGTCCTTTTTCGATTGTCATACTTCCGTAACGCATTGCCAGCGATACGGGAACATTTACTAAAGGCTGTACTTTTTGCTGCATTCTTTCTGAAAGAACTATTAACGGAGAACCTTCTTCCCACCAGATTTTTGAATAAGCATGTGCCGATTCTTCTGGTCTTTTTCTTAAAATAATACCGCGAACTAACAATGCTCTCAATAAATATGGTACATCGATCACATATTTATCCATTAAAAATTCATCTAAATACGGTTTTACATCTTTTGGAGTTGGACTGTCCGGAGAACCTAAGTTTACTAATAATACGCCTTTCATTATTGTTTCTTTTTTCTTTAAGCTTTTTATTTTGTTCTTAAAATTTCGGCAAAAGTAAACGCTGTACTTTATTCGAAATATGATATTTATTACTTTTTAATTATTATAGAATATCTAAAATTGATTTAGCTAATTCGAGAAATTTTTTCACGCTCCCGATAGCTATCGGGATTACACAGATTAAAGCAGATTAATTCATGAATTGCTTAGCCAGCTCGCTATCGCTCGGGTCGTGGCGAAAAAAAAACTTAAACATTCGCATTAATTGACATCAAATATTTTTTTGGTGTTGTTCCGAATTTCTTTTTAAATGCTGCTATAAAATGACTTCCTGTACTGTAACCGATTTTCAATCCGACTTCGTTTACATTATAAGAACCGCTATCTAAAAGTTTTCTGGCGAAATCCATTTTATAATCAAAAAGGAAACCATAAACCGTATCGCCATAAATTTGTTTGAAACCCATTTTCAGCTTTTTCAAGTTCAAACCAATTTCATCTGCTAATTCTTGTAACCCTGGCGGCTCTGCCATATTAGCAATTACGATTTCTTTTGCTTTTCGGATTTTCAATACATTTTCTTCATCAATCAAAAACGGACATTGTTCTGCATTTGGATCTTCGGTTCTGTTGAAATACAAACTCAATAATTCGTATCCTTTTCCTTTATAATAAAGGTTTTTTATAGATGGATGAAGATTATAATGAAACAACTGGCTTAACACAATTGCCATAGACGGACTAATATTTCCTTCGTTGTAATATTTTTTGTCCTTATTATCAGGGCTTAAAAAAGTAATATAATCGGCTTCGGCAGAAAATAATGCGTGAAATTTTTTAATAGAAACAATTACCGAAATAACCCAGGAATTTGGCGCCAATTCTAAATTAAGAGGCAATTCTTTCTGCGGATTGTATAAAAGGAGTGATTTTTCTTCTTTCAGCTCTAAAGCATAATTGCCCTGATTGAATAAAAATTTTGCATTTCCTTTTATTCCGAAGTGAAACTGAATCAGTCCCGTACCTATTTCATGCTGCGCATAAAAAGGCTCCGAACTATCGTTCTGAAACCTGATTAGCGTAAAGTCGTCTTCAATTTTTATTTCTTCCTCCATTTTGATTCCTTTATTCAAGTTGTAATTGATTTTTGCTGAAACGATAATTTGGTTTTCAAAATTAAATCATTTTGATGGGTTTATCGTTTACTTGCTTCTAAATTTATAATTTCTTTATTCTTTCAACATCTTTTCCTTCTTTTTCGGCTCAATTTTATCATAAAGCGATCGAAGTCAAACTTGGTTTTGATAGTGTTAATTTACTGATTTTCATCTTAATCCTTCTTAAAAACAAACATCAATTATTTCCTATAGTATTTATAACTGTTCTAAATTAAGAATTTGTTGCATTTTAATAAAACCAATTATAAAAACCGCACGTAAATAAATGCTAAAAAACTAAATCAATAATTAAATAAAAGCTTTTATGAAAATTAACAAAATAGTAAAAAAAGGACTTTGGGCGGTTTTAATAACAGGAGTGTTGTTTTTCGCCATTTTGGTATTCCACATAATTACAGCAAAACCAGCAGTTTATGAAAGTCCAAATCTTCAGGTAAGCAGGATTGATTTTAAAGAAAACATAGATTCTGCTGCTGCGAAAAAGATTTGCGCAGATTTAAGATCCATAAAAGGATTAACGTCCGATTCGATAATCGTAAAAAGAAACGTCGTAGTCTATTTTCATAACAATAAGATTACTAATTCAAAAAAAGTATATGACGAATTAATGAGCAAAGGCAATTATGATGCTAAACGTTACATATTACCTGCTAATCTGGCCAACCAGGAAGTTTGTCCTATAGATCAAAATAGTTACAGCTACAAATTGTCAAAAAAAATCAATCAGTTTTTTAATTAACCCTTAAATATTTATTATGAAAAATTTTTCTAAAATTACGCTTGGCGCATTGATTATTGCAGCGGTATCATTAACATCATGCAGCAACGACGATGACAATAACACTCCGGCAGAAAAACCAACTATTTATGAGAGATTAGGAGGAACTACAATGGTATCAGATCCTGATAATTCAGGACAAATGATTGAAAAAGGCCGTTTGAGTTTCCGCAAAGTTGTAAATTCTACCATAGGATTAATCGTAGCTGATATTCAGTCTAATGCTTCAGGTAATTTACAGGCACACTTTGCTCCTCTTCTTGCAGAAACAGGAAATACACAGGCTACTAATATTGCAAAATTATCAGATAATCTTACTGATTTCTTTTCTTTTAATACAGGTGGAACAAATGCTGTAAACACATATTCAGGTTTAAGTATGTCAGCTGCGCACGATCCTGCAAAAAACCCTAGAATGGGAACTAAATCCAGCAATGCAGATTATACAAAATTTGAAGGTTATGTTGGTGCTGCCGCAAATGCAAATGGTGTTGCTTCAAACACAGAACTTTACACAGATATCGTTGCAGTTTTAGAATCATTAAGAACTCCAATCGTTCAAAAATAATTTTCTTTCCCTAAAAGCGCTATTTTAAATCTTTAAGATGGCGCTTTTTATTTAATCCCACTTTTAGTAAAAAATAACGCCAATTGGGTAGTAAATAATTTAAAAAAATTCGGTTTTGAATTTTTGAACCCTCAGCGATATTTTTTTACAGTCAAATTTTATCCATTTGCTTTAATTTATTTAGAACGACTCTAAACAAAACATTTCAAACGACTTGATTTTGCTATAAAAGTGCTGATTTTTAAATAAAATGATACGTTTATAATCAAAAAAACATACAGCGACACAAAAAGTACTTTTAGCGTTATTTTTATCAACGGTATAATAATAATTTTGTTGCACTTTTATGAAAGTGAATTTATGGAAAACAATAACGTACCGAAACACCTTTATTTTTACTCAGTTGGTCTGAGTTATAAAAAAGCTGATGCTGAGGTCAGAGGTCAATTTAGTTTGGATGCAATTGCAAAGACGCGTTTGCTTGAACAGGCTAAAAACGATGGGATAGAAAGTTTATTAGTAACTTCGACCTGCAACAGAACCGAGGTTTACGGTTTTGCAGAACATCCATTTCAATTAATCAAACTTATCTGCGACAACAGCAACGGTTCTGTTGATGCTTTTCAAAGAGTTGGTTTCGTTTATAAAAATCAGGAAGCAATTAATCATTTATTTCGCGTAGGAACTGGTTTAGATAGTCAGATTCTTGGCGATTTCGAAATTATATCTCAAATCAAAACTTCTTTTACCCATTCAAAATCATTAGGCTTAGCCAATGCTTTTATGGAGAGACTTGTAAACGCCGTTATTCAGGCGAGTAAAAGAATTAAAACCGAAACAGAAATTAGCTCTGGCGCTACTTCCGTATCTTTTGCTTCTGTACAATATATTTTAAAGAATGTTGAAGATATCAGCAATAAAAACATTTTGCTTTTCGGAACTGGAAAAATTGGAAGAAACACTTGTGAAAATTTAGTAAAACATACTAAAAACGAACACATTACTTTAATCAACCGAACTAAAGACAAAGCTGAGAAACTAGCAGGAAAACTAAATTTGATTGTTAAAGATTATTCTGAATTGCACTTAGAACTTCAAAAAGCTGATGTGGTGGTTGTAGCAACCGGTGCACAAAACCCAACAGTTGACAAAGCAATTTTGAATCTTAAAAAACCTTTGTTGATTTTGGATTTATCGATTCCAAAAAACGTTCATGAAAATGTAGAGGAGTTAGAAGGTGTAACTTTGATTCATATGGATTATTTGTCTCAGTTGACAGATGAAACTCTGGAAAACAGAAAATTACACATTCCGGCAGCTGAAGCGATCATCGAAGAAATTAAAGAAGAATTTATTGCGTGGATGAAAGGCCGCAAATTTGCGCCGACAATTAATGCTTTAAAAGAAAAACTAAACGCAATAAAAGCTTCAGAGTTGGATTTTCAAAGTAAAAAAATGGCTGATTTCAATGAAGCACAAGCTGAAATCATCAGTAACCGAATCATTCAAAAAATCACTACTCATTTTGCAAATCATTTAAAAGACGACGATACCATGGTTGATGAAAGCATCGAATGGATCGAAAAAGTCTTCAAAATAAAGGCATCTTAAATACAATTTAAACCATATAAGTTATATAAGTTCATTTAAAAACTGTGTTTTACCCAAACTGCTTAAATTTACTTATATAACTTATATGGTTCAAAAAACAAAACATGGCTGAAAAAACAATCAGAATAGGAACGCGTGACAGCGAATTAGCACTTTGGCAAGCACACACTGTAGAGAAAAAACTAAATGATTTAGGTTACAAAACCTCAATTGTGGCAGTAAAATCTCAGGGTGATATTATTCTTGATAAACCGCTTTATGAATTGGGAATTACAGGAATTTTTACCAAAACGCTTGACATTGCCATGATTAATGGCGATATTGATATTGCGGTGCATTCTATGAAAGATGTTCCTACAGCTTTACCGAAAGGAATCGTTCAGGGAGCAGTTTTGCCAAGAGCCAATGTTTTGGACATTTTAGTTCACAAAGGAAATCCTGATTTTTCAAATTCAAGTACCATTGCGACAGGAAGTTTACGTCGTCAGGCACAATGGTTTAACAAATACCCAAATCATACCGTAGTTGATTTACGAGGAAACGTAAATACGCGCATGCAAAAACTACAGGATAATGATTGGGACGGAGCTGTTTTTGCCGCAGCAGGTTTAGAGCGAATTAACCTAAAACCTGAAAATTTTATCAATTTAGACTGGATGATTCCTGCGCCGGCACAAGGTGCAATGCTGGTTGTAGGAATGGAAAACGACAATTATACGCTCGATGCCCTTTCGCAGCTAAACGATATCGAAACCGAAATCTGTACGCATATCGAACGTCAGTTTTTAAGAACTCTTGAAGGAGGCTGTACTGCCCCAATAGGAGCCTTGGTAAAATATAATGAAGATGAAGACACTTTGCATTTTCAAGGCGTTTTACTTTCTATTGACGGAAAACAAAAACTGGAAATCAATAAAACGGTTGATATTTCGGAGTGGAAAAAACTAGGTTTCAACTCTGCTCAGGAAATTTTGAATAATGGAGGAACTGAATTGATGCAAAAGATTAAAGAATCACTGAAAAAATAATGGCGAATTCAATTCAGATATTATCTACTAAAGTATTATCTCCTCTTCATAAACAAGAGCTGGTTAAAATTGGTCTGGAAGTAATAGAAGCCGATTTTATTAAAACCGAAAACAAACCTTTCGAATTAAAAGACCTTAACGAAAGTCTGATTTTCACGAGCCAAAACGCTGTTCACAGTATTTTATCACATCCAAAATCTGAAGAACTAAAAAAGAAAAACGTTTATTGTGTTGGATTAAAAACAAAAAGTCTTTTAACAGAAAACGGATTCAATGTTGTGGCTTACACAGGTTATGCAGCGGATTTGGCAGAAATTATATCGTTGATTTACAACAAAGAAAGTTATACTTTTTTCAGCGGTAATCTTCGAAGAGATACTTTGCCGGAAGCTTTAAAAGAAGCCGGAATAAAATTTAACGAAATTGAGGTTTACGAAACTTCTCTACTGCCTCAGAAAATAAAAGCAAATCCAGAAGCTGTTTTGTTTTTTAGTCCTTCCGGAGTTCAAAGTTACCTCAAAGACAACACCATACATAAGCAGCTTTGCTTTTGCATTGGCGAAACCACTGCCGAAGCTTTACATAAAATTACTAAAAACATCATAGTTGCAAAACAACCAACGATTGAAGATGTGATTGAAAATGTAATTCAAGAATATAAATAACAATAACAAACCTAACAGGTTTTAAAAACCTGTTAGGTTTAAACATAAAAAAACCATGTTAAAAAACGACCTATTTTTAAGAGCATTAAAAGGAGAAACAGTTCAGCGTCCACCGGTATGGATGATGCGTCAGGCAGGAAGATATTTACCAGAATTTAGAGAGCTTCGTGATAAATATGATTTTTTCACACGTTGCGAAACTCCAGAATTAGCTGCTGAAATTACCGTTCAGCCAATTCGCCGAATCGCTCCGGATGCTGCTATTTTATTCTCAGATATTTTAGTAGTGCCTCGCGCAATGGGAATTCACGTTGAATTGAAGGACAACTTAGGACCAATTATTCCAAATCCAATTCGTACGATGGAACAAGTAAATCAAGTTTTTGTTCCAGATGTAAATGAAACTTTAGGTTACGTTTTTGACGCTGTGAAATTGACTAAAGAAATGCTGAATGACGAAGTGCCATTAATTGGTTTCGCAGGTTCGCCCTGGACCATTTTCTGCTATGCAGTTGAAGGAAAAGGTTCTAAAAGTTTTGATACTGCAAAAGGATTCTGTTTTTCAAACCCAGTTGCAGCGCATACTTTATTGCAAAAAATCACTGATACAACTATTTTATACTTAAAAGAAAAAGTAAAATCGGGAGTAAATGCCGTTCAGATTTTTGATTCTTGGGGAGGAATGCTTTCTCCAGCTGATTATCAGGAATTTTCATGGAAATACATCAACCAGATTGTTGATGCTTTAGCAGATATCACTCCAGTTATTGTTTTCGGAAAAGGATGTTGGTTTGCTCTTGGCGAAATGGGTAAAAGCCGGGCTTCTGCACTTGGAGTTGACTGGACTTGTACAGCAAGAAATGCTCGCTACTTATCTGGAGGAAACATTACTTTACAAGGAAATTTTGATCCTTCCAGATTGCTTTCTCCTATTCCAACTATCAAGAAAATGGTTCACGAAATGATCGATGAGTTCGGAAAAGACAAATATATTGTAAATTTAGGTCACGGAATTTTACCAAATATCCCTGTAGATCACGCAAAAGCGTTTATTGACGCAGTTAAGGAATACGGGCAATAAATAGCTGATAGTTTTGGTTGATGGTTGTTGGAAATAAAACTATCAACCAAAAACCATCAACAATCAACTTAAAAACATGCTCAACAAAGGATTAAGAGACGAAGAGAAAATAAGAATTGATAACGTCCTCAAAACGTTACGAACTCTTATTTTTGTGCCTTATCCTTTGAGTCACTTGCAAATAACTGATATTGAAAATCAGCTGAAAGAATTCGGGTTAAACATTGAAAGTTTAATTGATTTTTCGAATGAAGATTTAATCACTTTATTAATACGTCTTCATTTTGATTGGGAACATTTGGAGCAATTCGGAGATATTTTGGTTGAATTCTCCAAAGAAGAAAATTATAATTTTACTGATAAAGCTTTGGCTATTTATCAATATATCCAACAAGAAAGCAAGGTTTTTTCTTTTGGAATAAATGCTAAAATTGCTTCGGCGAAAGCCAAAAAATAATGAGAATGAAAGACAAATTTTACGCATACATACAAAATTTACAAGACCAGATCTGTGCCGGATTAGAAGCTCTTGACGGAACTGCAAAATTTCGTGAAGACTTATGGAAACGTTCTGAAGGCGGAGGCGGAAGAACACGCGTTATAGAAAACGGAAATGTTTTCGAAAAAGGCGGTGTAAACATTTCAGCTGTTCACGGGAAACTTCCGGAAACAATGCAAAAAATGTTTGGCGTAGGCGAAGCCGATTTCTTTGCCTGCGGATTAAGTTTGGTTATTCACCCGAAAAACCCTATGGTTCCTACTGTCCACGCCAATTGGCGATATTTTGAAATGTACGATGAAGCTGGAAAAGTGATCGAACAATGGTTTGGCGGCGGACAGGATTTAACGCCTTATTATTTGTTTGAAGAAGATGCAAAACACTTTCATCAAACGTGTAAAACAGCTTGCGACAAACATAACTCGGAGTTTTATCCGAAGTATAAAAAACAATGCGATTCGTATTTTTGGAATGCACATAGAAATGAAGCTCGCGGAATTGGGGGTTTATTCTTTGATTACTGCAAAGCAAATGAACAAATGTCGATGGAAAACTGGTACGATTTTGTAACCGAAGTTGGCAACAGTTTCCTTGAAGCGTATGTACCGATTGTGGAAAGAAGAAAAAATCTGGATTATACTCCGGAAAACAGAAACTGGCAGGAAATCCGTCGTGGCCGCTATGTTGAGTTCAATCTCGTTCACGACAAAGGAACTTTATTCGGTTTAAAAACCAATGGGCGAATTGAGAGTATTCTAATGAGTTTACCTCCACATGTACAATGGGTTTATGATCATCATGCCGAACCTGGAAGCGAAGAAGAAAAATTAGTAAACGTCTTGGAAAATCAGCGTGAATGGATTTAAAAATGATTTATTTAACGTTTTTTGGAAGTGCATTTGGGTGTTTTGCCCAAAACGATACTTTGCAAAATCCGTATTTTAAATCATATAATGATAAAATTACTGCCAGCGTTTATTATCTGGACACTTCTAATAGTTTTCAAATTGCTTCAGATATTCAGGATCCGAAAATATATTTAAATTTAATTCCAAACCGAAGAGAACAGATTGGTTTTAATCTGAATTATAAAATTATAGATGTTACAGTTGGTTTCGCTCCAAAGTTTCTTAGCGGAAACAAAGGCGACTCTCATTCGAAGCATTTTAATTTCAATACTCGTTTTTATTACAAAAAATGGATGCAGTCGTTTACTTTTATCAATCAAAAAGGATTTTATGTCAACGATAATAATGTAACTGCACAACTGCCCAATATGCGTACTTTGAAAATTGGTGGTTCTACATCTTATATTTTTAATGACAAATTTTCTTTTAAAACACTAGTAAGTCAAAATGAATGGCAGACTAAAAGTTCCGGAAGTTTTATACCGACTTTCTCCTTTTACTACACCAATCTGGACTTGAACACTCCCGATTCGTCACCCGGAGATATGTATGTATTTACATTGGCACCATCTTATTTCTATAATTTCGTAATAAGCGATCGGGTTTTAATTGGGGCAGGAATTGCTTTGGGGGCAGGAATTAATGATATTGACGGCGATACCTCAGCTTTGTACCAAGCCGATTTTAATTTGAAACTGACCTATAACAATGATCGTTTCTTTGGTTTTGCCAGTCTTAATACCGTAAGTTTTGCTCAGGATGATAAGGTTGATCCGCGGCTAAACGATAATATCGCTACTTTAAAACTTTCAGTAGGTTATCGATTCGATCCTCCGAAAAAAGTAAAAGAAGTCTACGATAAGGTTAACGATAAAATTGGTTTATAGAAAAACTAGAACTCATAAACAATGAATTACGAATAAAATGCTTAAATTAACGAGGATTTATACAAACTAAATTTCATTATTATGGCAAATTTGAACAATGAACAATTAGATCGTATGCATTCAGGAAAAGGATTTATAGCAGCTCTTGATCAAAGCGGCGGCAGTACTCCGAAGGCATTATCGCAATATGGCGTTGAAGAGAGCAGTTATACAAATGATGAGGAAATGTATACGCTTGTGCATGAAATGAGAACCAGAATTATCAAAAGCCCTGCTTTTGACAGCCAATATATTCTTGGAGCTATTTTGTTTGAAAACACAATGGATCGCAAAATTGACGGCGAATGGACAGCAGATTATTTATGGAAAAAGAAAAATATCGTTCCGTTTTTAAAAGTTGACAAAGGATTAGCTGATCTTGCAAATGGTGTTCAGCTGATGAAGCCGATTTCAAATCTGGATGAATTGCTGACGCGAGCTGTAGAACGAAATATATTTGGAACCAAAATGCGTTCTGTGATTAAAGAAGCGAATCCGGAAGGAATTCGTGAAGTTGTTGAACAGCAGTTTGAAGTTGGAAAGCAAATATTCGCCAAAGGTCTGGTTCCGATTATTGAACCTGAAGTTGATATTTACAGCCCTGACAAAGAAAAATCAGAGCAGATTTTAAAAGAAGAAATCCAGAAACAGCTTAATTTATTAGATAAAGATGTAAAAGTAATGCTGAAACTTTCTATTCCAACGGTAAATAATTTTTACAGCGAATTAATTTCTGATCCACATGTTGTGCGGGTTGTGGCATTATCCGGAGGATATTCAAGAGAAGAAGCCAATGATAAACTGGAACACAATCATGGATTAATCGCCAGTTTTTCAAGAGCATTGTCTGAAGGACTTAGTGCCGGCCAATCAGATGCTTATTTTGATACAACGCTAAGCAATACAATTAAAGCTATTTACAAGGCTTCGATTACATAAGTAAGTCGTAAGTTAAAATCATAAAGTCAAAAGTATTATAATCAATTAATAAAAAATCAAAATCAGGGTTGTAGAAAAATCTAAATCTACATTCTAAAATCTAAAATTCAAAAACAATGTTCCCATTACAAAGAAACCGCCGTTTAAGAACCAATGAATCTATACGTTCATTAGTTCGTGAAACCAGTTTAAGTCCACAGGATTTTATGCTTCCAATGTTTGTTGCCGAAGGAAAAGATGTAAAATCGGCAATTCCGTCAATGCCGGGAATTTACCGTCATTCATTAGACAATACAATAAAAGAAGTAAAAGAAGCCTGGGATTTAGGAATTAAAGCGGTAAACATCTACGTAAAAGTAAGCGATAATTTAAAAGACAATAAAGGAACTGAAGCCTGGAACAAAGATGGTTTAATGCAGCAAACTATACGTGCGATTAAAGATGCTGTTCCGGAAATGATTGTAATGCCAGATGTGGCTTTAGACCCGTATTCAATTTACGGTCACGACGGAATTATCGAAAATGGCCAATTAATTAACGATGCAACTGTAGACGCCTTAACCAGAATGAGTTTAAGTCATGCTGAAGCGGGAGCTGATTTTGTTGCACCAAGCGACATGATGGATGGACGTGTTTTGGCGATTAGAAAAGCATTAGAAGAAAACGGACATCACAATGTTGGCATCATGAGTTACAGTGCCAAATATGCTTCGGCATTTTACGGACCATTTCGCGATGCCTTAGATTCTGCTCCTGTTGATTCGCAAAATATCCCAAAAGATAAAAAGACATATCAAATGGATTATGCTAACCGAATTGAAGGAATTCGCGAAGCTTTATTAGACGTTGAAGAAGGTGCAGATATCGTTATGGTAAAACCGGGAATAGCCTATTTAGACATTGTTCGTGAGGTAAAAAATGCCGTTCATGTGCCGGTTGCTGTTTACCAAGTATCTGGTGAGTACGCAATGGTAAAGGCCGCAGCCGAAAGAGGATGGCTGGATCACGACAAAATTATGATAGAGCAACTTTATTGCATTAAACGTGCGGGTGCGAGTATTATCTCTACTTATTTTGCAAAAGAAGCTTCATTACTTTTAAATAAATAAGGATGAAAAAAGTATTATTATTATCTGCTGTTTTAGCATTTGCATCGTGTAAAAAAGAAGTTTCAGAAAATACAGATACGGTTACAGAAACTTATTCCGAAGGAGAATCGGCAAAAGCCACAACACCGGAAGCTTTAGGGAAAGAAATTTTTGAAGGAAGAGGAAATTGTACATCATGTCATCAGCCCGATCAAAAAATCATTGGGCCGAGTATTAAGGAAATTGCCAAAATCTATAAAGACAAAAAAGGAGATATTCCGACTTTCTTAAAAGGAAATGCAGATCCTATTGTTGATCCGAGTCAGTTTTCGGTAATGCAGACCAATTTCGGGATAACAAAAGCAATGTCTGATGAAGAATTAAAAGCAATTGAAACTTACATTTACAGCCATTTGAGCAATTAATGTTTTAGTATATAAAAAACGGCGCTGAAATCAGCGCCGTTTTTTATTTATGAGTTTACCAGATTTTAACTCGTTTTTCAGGACTTACAAACATTTTGTCTCCACTTTTAATTTTGAAAGCTTCGTAAAAAGCATCCACGTTTTGAATTGGAACATAAGCTCTGTACATTCCCGGTGAGTGCGGATCTGTTTTTACCTGGTTTTTAATCGCTTCGTCTCTTGATTTTGTTCTCCAAACTGTAGCCCAGGAAATAAAGAAACGCTGCTCTGGAGTAAATCCGTCGATTAAACCCGGATTTCCATGTGCTTTTAAATACAATTGCAACCCATCATAAGCCGCATTGATTCCGCCCAAATCTCCAATATTTTCACCTAAAGTAAATTTACCGTCAACATGAATTCCCGGCAATGGCTCTAATGCACTGTATTGATCTGCCAATTCAGAACCCAGTTTTGTAAATTGCTCTAAATCCTGTGGTGTCCACCAGTCAACAAGATTTCCTTCGGCATTGTAACGCGCTCCGGAATCATCAAATCCGTGTGAGATTTCGTGACCAATTACAGCTCCAATTCCACCATAATTTACAGCTTCATCAGCCTGATAATTGTAAAATGGCGGCTGAAGAATTGCGGCAGGAAAAACAATTTCATTATATGATGGATTGTAATAAGCATTTACGGTTTGCGGCGACATGCCCCATTCTGTTTTATCTACCGGTTTATTTAACTTTTCAATACTTTTCTTAAATCTCCATTTTGATAAGTTTTTAGAATTGTAAAAATAAGTTCCGCCTTCTGCAATACTTTTAATTTCCAGTGCAGAATAATCTTTCCACTTATCAGGATAACCTACTTTAATGGTAATTTTATTTAGTTTCTCGATTGCTTTCGTTTTGGTATCTGCAGACATCCATGTTAAATTATTAATACGGTTTTGGTAGGCCGTAATAACATTATGAATCATGTCCAGAGCTTTGGTTTTTGCTTCAGCAGGAAATACTTTTTCTACATACAACTTACCAAGTGCTTCACCAATTCCTCTGTTTACAACCTGCAATGCTTTTTCTTCGCGAGGCAATTGTTTAATTGCTCCTCTTAGAGTTTTGCTGTAAAAATCAAAACTGGCTGTTTCAATATCTGTTGTTAATTTTGAAGATGCTGTGTTTAACAAATCCCATTTCAAATATTCTTTCCACTGTGCTACTTTATTTTCTGTAAATACCGTTTGCAGTGTTTTCATATACTTAGGTTCTGTAACAATAACAGTATCTAATTTTGTTATACCAATTCCTGTAAAATAACCATTCCAGTTTATGGCCTGAGTTAATTTTTGAAGTTCGGCAATTGTCATTGGGTTATATTGCAAACGGCTGTCTCTGCTTTCTACGCGGTTTAATCTTGGTTTAGATAATTCTGTTTCAAAAGCTAAGATTTCTGCAGCGCTTTGTTTTGCTTTTTCCGGAGATTCGCCAATAAACTGCAGCATTCTTGCAACATGAAGTTCATATTTTGCACGTTTTTCTTTAGAATCTTTATCTTCAGAAGTATAATAGTCTTTGTCTGGTAATCCCAATTGGCTCACAGCTAGACTTACCGAGTTTTTAGAACTGTTTTTATCATCGGCACCAATATAAATTCCGAAGAAACCTGAACCCCCTTCCGGCTCCATTTCTACAAGATATTTTTGAAGATCGGCAACATTTTTAATCGCATCGATCTTTTTTAAATACGGTTTTAAAGGAGTAATTCCTGCTTTGTTTCTTCCAACAGTATCCAAAACAGTAAGGAATAAGTTAACAGCTTTTCCCTGATCTGTATTTGATTTATAATTTGGATTTTTTGATGCATCTTTTAAAATAGACATTACATCTTTGTCTGTCTTTTTAATTAATTCATTAAAGCTTCCCCAAGTTGTACGATCGTTAGGGATTTCAGTTTGGTCCAGCCAGGTTCCGTTAACATATTGAAAAAAATCCTGACTTGGACTAATTTTAGTATTCATGTAAGATACATTAATACCAGGCTCTTTTGGAGCATTTTGGGCTTTGATTGCTGTAAATGAAAACATTACAGAAAAAGCACAAAATAAAGGTTTACTAAGTTGTTTCTTCATTTTTAAATGTGTTTCGAGTGTGTATACAAACATATCGTTAAAATTTGTAACTGTATGTTAAAATTTATGCAATAATAAACTATAAGAAATATATTATAACATTTTAATAGAAACCATCGATTATTTTCATGAATTAAAAACCTTTATTTTTCTGATAATTAAAATTGTTTTTGGAATATTTGTTTAACAAATTAAAGTCCAAATGAAAGCAAAAATTCAGAATGCCGTTTCCGGAAAAATTGAAGCGATTGGTTTACCTATTATGGCTTTATGCTGGGTCAGCTTTTTTTGGGGAACAACCTGGCTGGCTTCAAAAGAAGGCGTTAAACATATGCCGGCTTTACAAATGGCAACAATTCGTCAGTTTTTCGGCGGATTAATTTATGTGGTTTATTTTATTTTGAAAAAACAACCGTGGCCAAAAGGAAAACAATGGCGCACTATTATTATTTTGAGCTTTTTGAATTTTGTTTGCAGTAATGGCTTAAGTACCTGGGGAGTAAAATATATGACAAGCGGATTGGGCGCCATCATAAGTGCGCTTTTTCCAATCTGGATTATTATCATTAATTTCTTTAATGGCGAACGAATTGCCAAAATGGCTTTGTTTGGAATTTTGATTTCTTTTGGAGGTATCTGTGTAATTTTTATCGATTATATAGCCGATTTTTTAAATCCAGATTTTCAATTCGGAATTATTCTAATGACAGCGTCAACTGTAACTTGGGCATTTGGAATTTTACACACGAAGAAAAAAGCAGCGAGTTTTAATCCGTATTTTAGTTTAGGACTGCAAATGCTGATTTCGAGTATTTTTATTTTCGGAATTACAGAAGCTGCTGAGGTTAATATCCCAATTAGCGAAATTCCATCACAATCCTGGTGGGCAATTGGATATTTGGTAATTATTGGTTCCGTTTTAACCTTTATTGCTTTTATTTATACGCTGCAGCATCTGCCAACAGAAATAAGCAGTATTTATGTTTACATTAATCCGATTGTTGCGATGGTATTGGGTTCGATTATTTTTGGAGAAGTACTTACACAGGCAATCGCTATTGGTTCGGTCGTAACTTTAACCGGATTGTATATGGTCAATAAATCCATCCGAAAACCTAAAATTTAGTTAGCCACGAATTCACGAATTATTTTTTATTCAATTCATTAATTTTAATTCGTGAATTCGTGGCGAAAAACTCGTTGTCATTTGTTAAAAACCATTAAAATTGTGCCTTTTAAAACGCTCTTTTCGTATTTTTGCGCCAAATTATTTTTATGAAATCGCTTCTTTATAAATACCGCAAATTCTTCATTGTATTAATTATTTTTTCTGTAGTCACTATATCTTTATTTTATTCTGCTTTAAAACCGCAAAAAACACTTCCGATTTATAATCCGGCCGATGTAAACCCGGAATTAGTTGACAGTACTATTCAGTACAAAAGTAAGTACCATACGATTGCAGATTTTTCGTTTGTAAATCAAAATGGCGATACAATTACTCAAAAAAATTACGAAGGCAAGATTTATGTTGCCGATTTCTTCTTTACAACCTGCGGATCGATCTGCCCAAAAATGTCAACCAATCTTGTTGAAGTACAAAAAGCAGTTTTAAACAATCCAAAAGTAATGCTGCTTTCGCATACCGTTTTTCCAGAAGTAGACAGCGTTTCGGTTTTAAAAGCCTATGCGGTAAAATATGGTGTTGTAGACAGTAAGTGGAATTTGGTTACGGGAGATAAAAAAGAAATTTATACCATGGCCAGAAAATCTTACTTAGCGGTTAAACTTGGCCGCCCAGATCAGTTATATGATATGGTTCATACCGAAAATTTTGTTTTGGTAGATCAAAAAAGACGTGTTCGCGGATTTTATGACGGAACCAAAAAAGAAGAAATTGCCAGACTAATCGAAGACATAAATTTCCTATCAAAAGAGTAAAATTCCTCACTTTTAGAAAGATTTAGCATTTTCAAACCGTATTATTACCTTGGAATAAATAATTATTACCTATTTTTGCAATCTAAATTCAATCTAAATAAGCTTTGCATAATACTATTCACACCCTGAAAAAAGGCGATAAAGCCATTATCAAAGATTTTGATATCGATTTGGTTCCTTTAAAACTATTAGAAATGGGATGTCTGCCGGGCAGTTTAGTCGAATTACTTCAAATTGCTCCATTTGGAGATCCTTTATATTTAGACATAAACGGTTCGCATGTTGCTATTCGTGTTGAAACGGCTCGTGAAATTGAAGTTGAACTTTTACAAACCAATTTATAATGAGCGTTCAGAATATCAATGTTGCCCTTATAGGAAATCCCAATGTTGGAAAAACTTCAGTTTTTAATCAGCTTACAGGTTTAAATCAACAAGTTGGAAATTATCCGGGAATTACGGTTGAGAAAAAAATGGGTTTCTGCAAACTGCCGCAAAACGTTAAAGCCAACATTCTCGATTTGCCAGGAACTTATAGTTTGAATGCCAGTTCGATGGACGAAAGTGTAGTAATTGAACTTTTATTAAACAAAAACGACAAACTTTATCCTGACGTTGCCGTTGTGGTAACTGATGTAGAAAATCTAAAAAGAAATTTACTGATTTTCACACAAATAAAAGATCTTGAAATTCCAACGATATTAGTCATCAACATGGCAGATCGTATGCAGAGCAAAGGAATTTCTTTGGATATTCCGCTTCTGGAAGAAAAACTAAAAACCAAAATTGCTTTAGTAAGTTCACGCAAAGGTTTGGGAATTGAGGAACTAAAAGAACTTATTGTTTCTTATAAAACCGTTACACACGAACCTTGTTTAAATGCATCGGTAATTGACCCCGAGTATTTTCAAAAATTGCAGCATGCTTTTCCAAACCAATTAATGTATAAATTGTGGCTGGTAATTACGCAGGATGTCAATTTTTCAAATTTGGACAGAAATGAAATTCGAAACACTTTTACCAAATCGCATTCAGAATTAAAACGCTTGCAGCAAAAAGAAACCATCAAAAGATATCAGTTTATAAATGATGTTTTAAAAGAAGGTTTAAAAATCGATACCGAAGCGGCAACAGATTTCAGAGCTAAACTGGATCGCATTTTGACTCATAAATTTTGGGGATATGCCATTTTCCTTGCGATTTTATTTGTCATTTTCCAGTCTATTTTCAGCTGGTCAACTATTCCGATGGATTTTATAGACGCGACTTTTGCTTCGTTAAGCAGCTGGGTTGCTGAAAAACTACCGAGCGGTATATTAACCGATTTGCTTTCGCAGGGTATTATTCCGGGAATTGGCGGGGTTATTATTTTCATTCCGCAAATTGCTTTCTTGTTTTTGTTTATTTCAATTCTCGAAGAAAGCGGATACATGAGCCGTGTTGTTTTCCTGATGGATAAAATTATGCGCAAATTCGGGCTTTCGGGAAAAAGCGTTGTGCCGTTGATTTCAGGAACAGCCTGCGCGATTCCGGCAATTATGGCGACACGAAATATCGAAAACTGGAAAGAACGCCTTATTACGATTTTAGTAACGCCATTCACAACTTGCTCTGCAAGATTACCCGTTTATGCCATTATGATTTCATTGGTAATTCCAAATAAACGTGTGCTAGGTATTTTAAATCTTCAGGGATTATCACTTATGTTGTTGTATTTACTAGGATTCTTTATGGCAATTCTATCGGCTTATATTTTAAATAAGGTTTTAAAATTTGAATCAAAAACGTATTTCGTTGTCGAAATGCCTAGTTATAAATTACCGCTTTTTAAGAATGTTGGAATCAATGTAGTTGAGAAAACCAAAGCATTTGTTTTAGGCGCGGGTAAAATCATTCTTGCAATATCGGTTATTTTGTGGTTTTTAGCGTCTTTCGGACCAGGAAAAGAATTTAACGAGGCAGAAACTATCGTAAAAGAAAGATTTGCAAATACGAAACTGAGTGAAATTCAATTTGAAAATGAAGTTGCTTCTCAAAAAATAGAGAATTCCTATATCGGAATTATGGGTAAAGCTATCGAACCTGTAATTTCTCCACTTGGTTACGACTGGAAAATCGGAATTGCGATAATCAGTTCGTTTGCTGCTCGTGAAGTTCTGGTAGGAACGCTTGCCACAATTTACAGCGTTGGAGATAGTGATAATGAATCGACCATAAAAAGCCGAATGCAGAAAGAAGTAAATCCTGAAACAGGCGAAAAGGTATTTAACTTTGCAACAGGTATTTCGTTATTGTTGTTTTATGCTTTTGCCATGCAGTGCGCCAGTACATTGGCCATTACTAAAAAAGAAACCAATTCATGGAAATGGCCGGTAATGCAGCTTTTCTTTATGAGTGGTCTGGCTTATATTACAGCACTTGTGGCTTATCAATTTTTAAAGTAAAAAGTTATGGTACAAGAAATTATAGCCTTTGCAATATTACTTTTGGCTGTAGGGTTTTTAATTAAAAAATTCTTTTGGAAATCAAAAAAGAAAAAAGACTGCGGCGATGGTAATTGCGGGTGCTCGTAAAACCTTATTTCATAAAAAAGAAAAAGCTTTACAGGGATTTTTAATCCTTATAAAGCTTTTTCTTTTTTATGCTTTCCTTACTTTTTTATAGTTTTACCAACAGTTGGTTTACTGAAAAAGTTACCCGAAATTTTAACTTTATGCATTCCCATATACTCTGCAAACTCATCAAGTTGTTTTTTCAGTTCATCTTCATTTCCATCAACCGGAATATCAGCATACCATTCTAAAAGAACAGCACGTTTAAAGAAAATATTAGTCATTCTGTAATAATATCTCGGGTCATCAACACTAAAACGTCTTTGAAAAAGTACAGTGCGGTTGTCGATTTTTTGATAGAAACATTTGTCTATTGAAGGCTGACATTCGTTGTTGACATAATATTCCAAAACCGCATCAGAATAATCGATCTCGTCTTTTGCGGCAGAAATTTTTAAGGTTATTCCTTTTCGTTCAGCTACAGCCGCTTCAGAAACTATAGTAAATTTCCATTCAGGTGTACTTTCTATTGTAACCAAATCATTTCCAAATCTAATTTTTGAGGTAAGAACAGAATCCTTACCTGTAATCACCATTTCGTCTTTAACTGATACTTGTGCCAAACAAAATGTACTAAATAAAACTGCAATAATTAAGTAAAGTTTTTTCATTAAATAATTTGTTTTAGGATAAGTCACAAATATATTAAATGTTAAGAAAATTACTATTTTTATTTGATGAAGATTCTATCTTATGTTATTATTTTTAAATCTTTTAAGTCCTGTTCTTAAACTATTTCAGAATTAATTTTGCAGTGTAAAAATTCATCAGAAATGACTAAGTTTGAAAGAGAAGAAATTTTAAGAGATAACAGAGTTGCAAGATTATTATGGTTTTCGATTGGATTCTTATGTGCTTTTGCATTAATGAGTGCTTTAAAATCCTAATTCTAAACAACAAAAAACAGCAGAGTTTCTAAATTCTTATGATAAAAAAACGACTTCAGAATCTGAGGTCGTTTTTTTATTAATAAGTCATATAAAATCGAATGCTATTTTACTCCTTCCCATTCAGCATAAAACTGAGCCAGGAATAATTCCATAAAATGATGTCTCTCTGCAGCGATTTCTTTTCCCTTTTCGGTATTCATTTTATCTTTTAAAAGTAAAAGCTTTTCATAAAAGTGATTAATCGTTGGTGCATTATTCTTTTTATATTCCTCTTTTGTCATATTCGTTATCGGCTCAATTTCCGGATTGTACAACGCACGGTTTTTAAATCCGCCGTAATTAAAAGCCCTTGCTATACCAATTGCACCAATTGCATCTAATCGATCAGCATCCTGAACAATGTCTAATTCTACAGAAGCAAATTTCTTTTCAAAATTCCCGCCTTTAAACGAAATATTTTCAATAATATTAATTACATGAACAATTATGTCTTCAGAAACATTTTCTGACTCTAAAAACGCTCTTGCTGTTTTAGGACCGATGGTTTCATCTCCGTCATGAAATTTACTATCGGCAATATCATGAAGTAAAGCCCCTAATTCAACAATAGTTGTATCACAATCTGTATCTTTTGCGATTAAAAGCGCGTTTTTGTAAACACGTTCAATATGAAACCAGTCGTGCCCGCCTTCGGCATCATTTAATTTTTCTTTTACAAAAGCAATGGTTTTATTTATAAGTTCAGAGTTATTCATATTTGTGGTTTGGTTTTTGTGAAAATGGCACGCAGATTTAACGGATTAAACGAGTTTCCGCTGAAGTTTTATAGTTTAAATAAAAAATGTTGATTGTTAAAGGTTTTAAACTCTAACAATCAACAATATTTTCAATATCAAAAAATCAATTGCAATTTGCAATATCAATCTAAAATCTACATTCTAAAATCTAAAATTTTTTACAATCTAGCCGGTTCTACCCATTTAAAAATGTGAGATTCAGCCGGAATTACTAATCTCTCAGAAATTCTGGCCATACGAGCCGGAAGTTTCATTAAGTAATCACGTGCTTTTTCGGCTTCATCTGTTAAGTTTGTGATTTTGTCAATTTCCCATTTGTTGATTAATTTCTGCAAAATTTCAACATAATCATTTGCCGTGTAAACACCAATACGCTGTGCAGAATCAGAAAACTGCTCAAATGCAGCGCTGATTTTTTGCCCTGATTCTCTTAAGAAATGAGCAGGCATAACGATTTTTTGTTTCATCATATATTGAAAAGCAAGCATCATTTCGCTAGGATCAACCTGAAAAATTCTGTTTACAAACTCACTGTAGGCATGATGATGACGCATTTCGTCTCCAGCAATCATTTTACACATTTTAGAGAGTTTATTGTCTCCAAATTTCTTAGCCATTTGTGCAACTCTGTTATGCGAAACATAAGTTGCTAATTCCTGGAAACTGGTATATACAAAGTTTTTGTATGGATCAGTTCCGGTACCAATATCAAAACCGTCGTTGATTAAATGCTGAGTTGTCATTTCAATTTCACGCATGTTAACACGACCAGACAAATACAAGTATTTATTTAAAAGATCTCCGTGGCGGTTTTCTTCTCCGGTCCATTGTCTTACCCATTTGGCCCAGCCGTTTCCGCCATTTTCAATTTGATTTATTCCTTCTACATCCATTAACCAGGACTCATATGTAGGCAAAGCTTCTTCGGTAATAGTATCACCTACAAGCGTTACCCAGAAATCGTATGGTAATTCTTTAGCAATTTCACGCAGTTCCTTTACCTCCTCAAAGAAATTATCTCCTTCAGAATTAGGCAGGAAATCTGACGGCTGCCAAATTTTTTCCACCGGAATTAAATACTGTTCAACGAAGCTGTCAACGTTTTTTTCTAAAAACTGCATCACTTCTAATCTAATGTTTTTTATAGACATTACTTATTTTAATTTGGGGATTTATGTTTTAGCTCGGACTAAAACTTAAACCTGTTTATACTCGTTTACTCCTTCAACAACCGCTTTTTCTGTTAATGCCATTAATTCGGCAAAATCATAATCTTTTACAGCTAGTGCTTTGTGTGCCGTAAAAGTTAAGCGGTTTCCTAAACCAACCGGAAACATACCGTAACGAACCATTTTCCATGAATTATTAATACTTACCGGTACTACATACGCTGAAGGCGCATATTTGCAAAGAATTTTTAAACCGCTTTGGGCAAATTCTTTAGGTTTACCTGTTTTGCTACGGGTTCCTTCCGGGAAGATTACAGCAGATCTAGTGTTTTTTTCTATATATTCAGACAAGCCTTTGATTACCGGAATCGCTTGTTTTGGGTCTTTACGGTCAATTAAAACAGAACCTCCGTGACGCAGATTATACGATACACTTGGAATTCCGCTTCCTAACTCCTTCTTACTTACAAATTTACAATGAAAACGTCTAAAGTACCAAATGATTGTAACGATATCGTACATACTTTGGTGATTGGCAACAAAAATGATCGGAACTCCTGTGGGAATATTCTCGACACCAGTAACTTTATAAGTTGTGCCAACTAAATTGGTACATCTTAAAAGGCAGAGGTTTAAATAGTCGACACTTTTTTTATGAGCCTGATATCCAAAAAGATTAAGGCAGATCCATTGTATCGGATGAAAAACCACCAAACACAATCCAAAAAATATATAATAAATAACGGAGATTGGATATGAGATTATCTTTTGCATGCTTGAAAAAATTTGAGGTCAAAAGTAGTAAATATATTCTTAGCGATAGAAAAATTGAAAACAATAACCGTTTTTATGGTTTAATTGTACCTTTGTCCCTAAAATTGCAACTTTTTTCTGAATTAAATGAACTTTACTTACCCTAAAAATGAACGCTTAAAGAGCAAAACCACGATTGGATTACTGTTTTCTGAAGGAAAATCAGTTTCTAAATATCCGCTCCGTTTGGTTTTCCGTCAAGCGGAAGGAAATTCAGAAGAAATAACAAAAGTGGGCGTTTCGGTTTCTAAAAAATATTTCAAGAAAGCTGTTGATAGAAATTACTTCAAAAGAGTTTTGAGAGAAACGTACCGATTAAATAAACATTTGCTTTTAGATAATCTAGAAAGGCCATATTCGATCATGCTTTTTTACCAGACAAAAGACAGATTATCATATGAAGAAATCAACACCAAAACAATTCAGCTGTTTGAGAAATTTGTACAGCAGATAAACAAAACACAAGATTCTGAAATCAAAAAGGATTTATAAATCTTCAACCTCAACTTTGCACACCAAATCAGATAAAAAATTATAAAAAAATTGTAGTTTTAGCACTAAATTGAAATTTTATGCGATACATTTTCTTTTTATCTGTAATTTTTTGTGTTCTCTTGGGTTGCAGCAAAGCTGAATCTGAAAGCTCAGATGAAGTACTGGCAATTAGTACTGTAAAATTACCGCCGAAATTAAATAAATCAGAATCAGTAAGTGCTGATAAAAACCTGGAAGTTCCTTCTCCTAAAATTGAACAAAAAATCATCAAAGAAGCTTCACTTCGATTTGAGACAAATGATTTAGAAGAAACATTCAGTAAAATCAAAATTGCTGTTGCAGCAAACCACGGAAATATTTTAATTGATTCTGAAGAAAAAGACTATAATTCTGTTTTTAGAAATCTTACGATTAAAGTTCCGAGTCAGAATTTTGATAATTTTATAAATACAATTTCAAAAGGAGTTTCTTATTTCGAAAGAAAAGATATTTCTGCAGAAGATGTTACCGAAGAATACATTGATCTCACAACAAGATTAAAAAACAAACGAAAACTTGAAGAGCGTTATTTGCAGATTTTACAAAAAGCGAATAAAATAAGCGAAATTCTGGAAATTGAAAAACAGATTTCGATTATCCGCGAAGAAATTGAAGCTAAAGAAGGACAATTAAAATATTTGGAAAGCAGAGTTTCTGAAAGTACCGTAAAAATTGAATTTTATAAAAACCTTCCTGAGCAGGAAGCAGTGCAATTATCTTACGGATCAAAGATCTGGACGGCTATAAAATCGGGATTTTTTAGTTTGTCGAGTTTCTTTATATCAATTATCAGCATTTGGCCGTTTATAATTATATTTTGTGTATTAGCCTATTTTATTAGAAAAAGATTAAAAAGAAAAAAACAACAATCATGAATCGTTATTTCAAAAAGAAATTCATTATACCAACTGTTGCAGCGGGGTTATTATTTGTGGGAACCAGTTTCAAAGAAGACTTTTTTGAAATTGCCAAACAAATCGAAATCTTCACAACCTTATTCAAAGCTGTAAATACCAATTATGTAGACGAAACAAATCCGGGTGATTTGATGGATAAAGCCATTAAAAGCATGTTGGGAAGTTTAGATCCGTACACGGTTTACTTTAACGAACAGGATGTGGTGAATTTTAAAATCAATAATACGGGAGAATATACCGGAATTGGCGCTATGATTGCCCGCAAAAAAGACCGTTTAATTGTTCGCGAACCGTACAAAAATTATCCTGCTGACAAAGCCGGATTAAAAGCGGGAGATGAAATTATCCAGATTGGCGATGTTTTAATTGCTGATTTTAAAGATGATGCTTCGCAATTACTGAAGGGAACAAAAAACACGAAAATCGCTATCAAATATCTTCGTCAGGGAAAAACGTATACAACAGAATTGGTTTTGGATGAAGTGGATATTAAATCAGTTCCGTTTTATGGAAAAATCGATGAAAAAACCGGTTATATCGTTTTAGCACATTTTAGCAGAAAAGCTTCTGCAGAAGTTAAAGATGCTTTAGAAAAACTAAAAGCCGACGGAGCAAAACAGATTGTTTTGGACTTAAGAGGAAATCCGGGCGGACTTTTAAATGAAGCAATTGATATCTGCAATTTATTTGTTCCAAAGAATGAAGTTATTGTAACCACAAAATCGAGAATCGAAAAACACAACAATACGTATAAAACAACCAAAGAACCGATTGATACTGAGATTCCGCTTGCGATTTTAGTAAACGGAAGAAGTGCATCGGCATCTGAAATTGTTTCGGGAGCTTTGCAGGATTTAGACCGTGCGGTAATTTTAGGAAGCCGCAGTTTTGGAAAAGGACTTGTACAACGTTCAGTAGATTTGACTTACGGAACTCAGCTTAAAGTAACTATTTCACGTTATTATACCCCTTCGGGTCGTTGTATTCAGGCATTAGATTATGCACATAAAGATAAAAATGGTGTTGCTCAAAAGACAGATGCCAAAAATTTCAATGCTTTTAAAACAAGAAAAGGAAGAACAGTTTATGATGGCGGCGGCGTTTTACCGGATATTGAACTTGAAGAAGCCAAAATGAGCCCAATTACGAGCGCTCTTTTGAAAAATGACGGAATATTTGATTACGCAACTACTTACTATTATAAAAATCAAAATTTAGGAGATAAAATTCCTGTTGTTACAGATGCTGATTATTCTGCCTTTAAACAATATTTAAAAACAAATAAAATTAGTTTTGATACTGAAACAGAAGTTGCCCTGAAAAACACTTTGGCTGCAGCCAAAACCGAAAAGATTGACGAAACTATTGCTCCGGAATATCAACAATTATTAGCCGCATTAGAAAGAAGTGAAAACACTCTGCTGGATAAAAACCAAAAAGAAATAAGAGGTTTAATTCAGGAAGAGCTTATCAAGAGATACCAATACCAGGAAGGTTTGTATCAGTTTTATATTAAGAACAATTCAGAAATTAAAAGAGCAGTAAGCGTATTAAATAATCAAACTGAATATAAAACGATTTTAAAAATGTAGCAAAATGAAACTCTACCGGGTCCTGTTTTTGTTTATTATTTACAATGTATCGGCACAGCAAAAACCTATCGAAACAGTATATTTTGATTTCGACAAGTATGATCTTACTGAAACACAAACCCGAATTGTAAATAATTTTATAAAATCGATAGACACGGCAAAAGTTGAATCTATACAAATCTACGGTTACTGCGATGACCGCGGCACAGACGATTATAATTTTAAACTTTCGCATGACCGCGTAAATACAATACAAAACCTATTGGTTTTATCAGGATTTAATCAAAGCAAAATTGTTATTTTAGAAGGAAAAGGCCGGGTTGTGGTTCGGCCTGACACTGTTGAAAATCTTTATGAAACCCGATTGCGGAATCGGCGGGTTGATTTGATAGTAATAAAACGAAACAGTTTCCTAAAGAAAGATGGTTATGCTTCTTTTAAAGACAAGCTAAAGGTTGGCGATAAAATATATCTTGAAAACATTTTTTTTGATATGGGCAGTGCACGCTTAACTAATAATTCTAAAAAAGAACTTGACAAAATTGTGTTAACTCTTCAAAAGCAAAAAAACATTGAGTTTGAAATTAGGGGGCACGTTTGCTGTACTCCTGAAATATACAGTGACGCAATTGATAAAGATACCAAAGAAAGAAAACTTTCCTGGAACCGCGCAAAAACAGTTTTTTATTATTTAAGCTCTAAAAAAGTTTCAAAAAACAGAATGCGTTACCAAGGCTGCGGTAATAAATTCCCTCTAAAAAGAGGCGATATATACGATCGCCGGGTTGAATTTTTAATTACCAAAATTTAGAAAATTTTTAAATAGAAAGATTTTATTACCTAAAGTATTACTCCAAACAATATTGTTAATTTTTTGTTTTTAAATTATTTACAATCTATATAAATCTTAAAATTAAATATTGCAACATTGTTGCTTTTTATGTTTTTATTTATTCTCGTATCATTTCGATGTGTTCAATATCGTCTTCAAGGTACATTTCGCTTGACTGAACAAAACCATGACTTTCGTAAAATTTCTTTAAATACAACTGTGCTCCAATTGTTATTTTATCTTTACCAAAGTTTGATTTTATAGCGGCAACTGCTTCACGCATTAAATCGTGTCCCCATTTTCTATCACGATAATTCACATCGACAACTACTCTTCCTATCGATGCATTATCAAAACTAATTCCGGCATCAAACAAACGAGAATAAGCAACAACTTTACCGTCATATTCTCCAATTAAATGTAAAGCCTTTTTGTCTTTTCCGTCAAGATCTAAATAAACACAATTTTGTTCTAGAACGAAGATTTCGCTTCTTAGTTTAAGCAAGTCATATAATTCATTTACTGTTAATGCCTCAAATGACTTTATTTTCCATTTTAATTCCATTTTTGTATACTGTCTTAATAATTTAATACTAAAACAAAATTACGTCAAATATTATCAAATAGAAATCCCGATTGCATTTTACAATCGGGATTTGTTATTTATAAAAAATTGTATGTTATTATTTCTTCTTCATTACAATTTCCATGCTTTTATATTCTTTTCCGTCTTTTACATCAAACATTTCCATTTTACGTGTTGTTGGATCAACAATAGTATAAACTTCTCTGTATGGCGATTTTTTTCCATCCACAGGATTTACAACTTCGCCTTTTAGTTCCATACTTTTAGTCCCTTCATCATATTTTCCGGTTGCAACCATCATTCCTGTCCCCATGTTATCAATAAAAGTTGTTGTGTATTCTTTACTTGCGTTGTTGTAGGCCAATGTACTTTTTCCTTCAAATGGCGCTCCCATAATTTTTCCCTGATAATTTGCTTCCTGATAGCGTCCTCCAAGAATCATTTTGATGTTTGCTACCGAAGTAGATTTTTCCGGTTTACTGCCTGGTTCGTACCAAAACGTCATGTCACAATTCCATGTTCCAACTTCATCGGTCATTAATTTGTGTGGTTCGCCGGGCGTTGCATAGGCTTGCCATGCTTTTGCTGCTGTAGCAGAATCTACTGGTGCTTCTGCTGCCGACTCTTTGGTTTTAACACTATCTGAAACAGTTGAAGTGGTTTCTGTTTCTGCTTTTACTTCTTTTTTACACGAAATAACACATAGTGCAATAATTACTAATGCGGTGGTTAACTTTTTCATAATCCTTTGTTTTTATGTTTGTTACAAAAACAAAAGTAAGAAAAATAACAACTGGAGTTGTTTCAGGTTTCAGGTTTCGGGTTTTTGCAGGGTATATTTAACTGCAAAGTTTGCTAAGGTTTACGCAAGGCACGTTATAGAAACATATAAGATAATTTAAGCAAATTCTTAAATATAACTTTGCGGCTAAGAAAACCTGAAACTTTTGAAACCTGAAACCTGAAACAAACTTTTATCGTTTGTCTATTTTTACAGATTTTATAATGGCTTCGAGATCGAACATTAAATCGCGTTCCTGATTTGAGGGTGAATAACAAAAACCTTCTATCACCAAAATTCGATTATAAACAGGATCTACAATTGCATAATTTATAAAAGGCCCGGACATGAAATCGTTTTTAAGCTCCCAGTTGCCTTTTGTTTCAAAAGCTTCTTTTCCATCAAGTGATGTATTTGAAAAATATGGTGCATAAGCTTCTCCCGTAATCATTTTGGTTTTGGGTTCTCTGCCTTTTATATAAGTACCTATTGAATCGCGCATTTTAATAATATTTCCAACAACATTTCCACGGGTTTTGAAATTGTGAAGCGGAATTTGATATATCAATAAACTTGTGTTTCCGCTGATAATATCTTTCTTAAGCCAGATGAAGTTTTTTTTGTGAAGCATATATTCATATCCGGTAGGAATTTGAATATCGATGTGAAACTTATTTTTTATTACCGCCGGATTCAAAAGTGATTTTCTATTGTCTTCCTGAACTTTTTCGATTTCGGCATCGCGAATCATTTTGATAATTTGTGCCGAATTTAACTCGATGCTGCAGATAATGTCATCAACAGATTTTCCATAAATACGAAAAGTATTGTGGGGCAATGATTTATTGTGGATTATTTCAAATTTTTCTACAGCTGATTTTTTAACAACGATAATGCTTCGGCTGTCGGTTACAAATCCTTCCAGAAGTTTTGCAGGATATTGATTGATTGTAAAAAGTGGTTCTTCCTGAGTTAAGCCCAGAACTGGCGATGCAAATTTATTTCTTATACTGTCGCCAACTTCTCCATACCACAACTGATCGTCGATGATAATGGAAATTGTATTTGTTTTTCCAGAAACAGGCTGTTGCTGTTTGTCTGTTTTTAAACAAGAAATCAGTATAAACGGAAGTATTATAAATAAAAAATGGGTTTTATTCATTTTCTTAATTTATGAAATAAAACCCAAATTTAAATAAGATTTTGAATTATCCGTTTATTTTAAGTTTCATTCCCGGTTTAATATCTTCATCTTTAATACCATTCCATTTTTTTATATCAGAAATTGTTACTCCTGGATATTTTTTAGAAATGCTGTATAAAGAATCACCTTTTTTAACGTAATAATCTTCACTCATAGATTTTGCTGAAGGTGCTTTCTTTTTGAAAGACTCTACAGAGTTAGATGCAATTGCTGTAGAAACAGGTTCTTGTATCTCTGTAACTATTTTAGAAACCACTAATGTTTTTCCTAAACCAATATTATTAGATGTAAGATCATTTAACTCTTTTAAGTCAGCAATAGTCGTACCGAATTTTTTTGCAATACTTCCTAAATTATCGCCAGCTACTACAACGTACTCTACAGTTTGTATTGAAACTTTATCATTATCTTCTGCTGAAGCTACTGCTTCTTCAGTATTTTTCTCTATAACCGGCAATGCTTTAGGCTCTTTAACCGCTTTCGCAGAAGAATCAATATCTGATTTAATTTTTAATGTTTTTCCTAAAGCAATTGCATTTGATTTAAGGTTGTTCCATTTTTTCAAATCAGAAATATTCACATTGTATTTATCTGCAATAGAACCTAAGTTATCTCCTTTTCTAACTTTATAAAATTCTATATCTTTTTGAATTTCTTTTTGAACTTCTAAAGATTTAGTCTCTTTAACCGGTTTTCCTTTTGGAGCAATTTTCATTGCTAAACGAGATGGAATTGATTTATTTTCAGATTCGTATTTTACGTAAGCGTAAATTTTGTCTTCGTTTGAAACAAAAGTTGCGATTTTATCCTTTGGTAACCGAAGAAAATTTTGTTCACCATGATAAGCTGGTACAACATTTAGTTTATACGACGGATTTAAAAGCTGAAGCTGTGATTGAGGCATGTCTAATAAATCGGCAATTTGTTTAAATGACATTTCATTTTTAATTGCTATTGTATCTGTCTCAAAGTTTTTTACTACAGCTCTTTCGGGATTGATTCCGTGTTCTTTGTGATATTCAAAAAGGTACATTGTTGCATAAAATGCCGGAACATAACCCTGAGTTTCTTTTGGAAGATAATTGCGAATGTCCCAGTAACCTGTTTTTCCGCCCGAACGACGAATTGCTTTTGTTACGTTTCCTGGACCAGAGTTATAAGATGCCAGAACTAGTTCCCAGTCATTAAAAATGTTGAACATTCTGCTCAGGTAGTCTGAACATGCGGCCGTAGCCTTAAGAGGATCGCTTCTTTCATCGATATAAGAATCAATTTTTAAAGCATATTGTTTTCCGGTTCCGTACATAAACTGCCAAAGCCCGGTAGCGCCCATTCTAGAAACTGCTTTAGGATTTAAAGCAGATTCTACAACGGCTAAGTATTTTATTTCCAATGGAACTTTTTCTTTTGCGAATGTTTCCTCAAATATTGGAAAATAATATTCTGATAAAGCCATTAATCGTGAAAATGATTTTTTACGATTTTTTAGAAATGACTTAATTACATTTTCTAATCCCTGATTGTATTCTATCTGAAAAGGTGATTTTGCATTCATTGCCGCCAAACGCTCTTTAAGCAATTCTGTTGGCAATTCTTCATCTACAGTAACATCTTTATTAATAGTCTGAATATCTTTTGTCAAATCATCGTAGATATCTAAACTTACTAACTCATTCATCCAAAGACTGTCAACTTTTGAAGCCAGATCATCTTTTTTGAATGTGCTTTTAATAGAATCTAAATAAGACAACTTTACTTCGGGCTTTATTTCTTTTGAGAGTTCGGCAGACTGTTGCGCAAACACTGACACTGAGAATAAAGCGGTTACCGCTAATGAAATTTTCCTTACAATCATATAACACTTTTTTAAAATTCTATAAATCAACCAATTATAGAACTGTTATTTTTGCAAACTTAAAAAGTTTAAGGCTTAAATATACGCAAAAAAATGTTAATTGTGATTTTTTAGTCTAAAATCGCTGCGATTCCAGGTAAAACTCTTCCTTCTAACATTTCAAGCATTGCCCCGCCACCCGTAGAAACGTAGCTCATTTTCTCTTCAAGACCAAACTGTTTTACTGCTGCAACAGAATCTCCTCCTCCAACTAAAGAGAATGCTCCGTTTTTAGTTGCTTCTGCAATAAAATCACCTAAAGCGATAGTTCCTTTTGAGAAAGTTTCCATTTCAAAAACTCCTAATGGACCGTTCCAAAGAATTGTTTTTGATTCTAAAATTACTTTTTTGAAGTTTTCTAATGATTTTGGACCTGCGTCAAGACCCTGCCATCCGTCAGGAATTGCTGTTACGTCTACAATTTGTGTATTTGCTGAATTTGAGAAATCGTCTGCAGCCACTACATCAACAGGAATATGAACCTGAACATTTTTTTCTTTTGCTAATCTTAAGATTTCAAGTGCTAAATCTAATTTATCATCTTCGCAGATTGATTCTCCAATTTTTCCACCTTGTGCTTTGATGAATGTAAAAGTCATACCTCCACCAATAATCATGTGGTCGACTTTGTCTAAGATATTTTCGATAACAGTAATTTTAGAAGAAACTTTTGAACCTCCTAAAACTGCTGTTACTGGTTTTTCGCTGTTATTAAGTACTTTGTTTAAGCTGTCAATTTCTTTTGCTAATAATGTTCCGAATGTTTTATCGTTTGGAAAGAATTGTGCTATAATTGTAGTCGAAGCGTGCGCTCTGTGTGCAGTTCCGAATGCGTCGTTTACATAGATGTCTCCTAATGAAGCTAATTCTTTTGCGAAAGCAATATCTCCAGCTTCTTCCTCTGCGTGGAAACGTAAATTTTCAAGTAATAAAACTTCTCCCGGCTGTAAATTTTTAGCAGCTGTTTGAGCTGGTTCCCCAACGCAGTTTTCTGCAAACTTAACTTGTACTCCTAAAATTTCAGAAGCCGTTTTTAAGATATGTTTTAATGAGTACTTTTCTTCAGCTCCTTTTGGTCTTCCTAAGTGTGACATTAAGATTACGCTTCCGCCTTGAGATAAAATAGTATCGATAGTTGGTTTTGCAGCTTCAATACGTGTTGTATCGGTTACATTAAAATTCTCATCCAACGGCACATTAAAGTCAACACGGATTACTGCTTTTTTATTTTTAAAATCGAAATCGCTTAAAGTTTTCATTTGATATTTTTTTTAGTTTTTTAGAAAGAAAAACAAATATAGGACTTTTAAAGTACTAATAAATTCGAATAAACTAAAAAAGCTCTAATAAAAAGAACGAAAACGTTATAAATTCACAAATAAATTGGTTTATTAAATATTAAAAACAATTATGCGTGACGATTTGATATCATCTGAAACAAAAAACCTTCTCTGTTAACAAAAAAAGAAATGTGGTAATGAAAAACGGTATTTATAGAATTAAGCAGATACGAAATAAATAAAAAAGCGAGTCACAACATTATATGTTTCGACTCGCTTTATAATATTGAGACTTTTAAGTCTTATAAAATAATCGTCAATTGGCGATTAATCGTGAACTGGACTCTGCGTACAAGGACAGTTACTGATAGATTGTAAGAAATCGAATCCGATTGTTACAACGTGCGTTCCTGTATTGTAATTTCCTAAATCGTTGAACATAACCTGATATGAATATCCGAAGTAAAACTTAGATTTCATAAAACCTGCCATTGGCCCAACTGATAATGGTTTTGGAAACTGGTCGTTTAAGAAACGGTATGAAACTCCAATCCAGTAATAATCTTCGTAACGGTTATATCTTCTGTATTTGAAGTTAATATCGGTTGTTGAACGCTGGTCACTTGCAAAATACTGGAAGAAAACTGATGGTTCGTATTCGATACGGCTATTTTCTGCATCTCGAAAAATATAACCTGTATAAACCTGATAGTTTGAAAGTAAGTTCGGTTCTACCCCACGATACTTAGATGTGTTTTTCTTTAATACGTTATTGGCATTAAAACTCAAATAGAAATCTTTGTTTCGGTACAAGGCACTAATGTCAAAGTTGTTGTTTGCATTGTAGCGATTGTCTGTAACTGTTGGGTCTATAACAGGATGCTCGATTGTGGTATTAAATTCATCTGTATCAATTCTGAATGTATTGAAGTTGTACGAAATACCAAAAGATAAATACTGTTTAGAATAATAATCAAGAATAAGGTGATGTGCAAAAGAGACTTTTGCACCCGTTTGTCTTGTATATCCATTTTTATCGTTGTACAAAGAAATACCAACCCCTGAACGATCTAAGATTCTAAAATCGGCATAAAGCGATTGGTTTTGCGGAGCATCTTTAATTCCAACCCATTGTGTTAAACCATTGGCCCTAATTCTAAGGTTGTCACCAATACCCGCATAAGCAGGAGAAAGCACAAACGGGTTATCAGCCAGATACTGAGTAAAAACTGGTAGGTTTAACTCTTGGCTGTAACTTGTTGTTACAGCCATGAGTACTAAGGATAAAATAAACTTTTTCATTGTAATAATTTTTTTAGATAACATCATGGGGCTATTATTTTGTTATCTGTATAATGTGAAGTGTCCAACGAATTCTCTTGAATCATTCACGTCATTTAGTTTAAGAACATACCAGTAATCACCTGTTGGTAATTCCTCGCCTTTGTATCTACCATCCCATTTTTGACCATAATGATATTTAGCTATCTGACGTCCGTATCTATCGAAGATCGCAAACTCAAGATTTGTGTAAATATTTGTACATCCAGGTCCCCAACCATCGTGAGTTCCGTTTGGTGTAAAGTAATTGTCAAGACAAACATCAATGTAAGTCATTGGAACTGTAATTGTATCCGTACATCCGTTTTGATCTCTTACTGTAATTACATAATCTCCAGATTTGTAGATTTTGAATTTAGTATCAGATGTAAATGGACCTCCATTGAAGCTGTATTCGTAAGCTGGTCTTCCACCAATTGCAGTTACAGAAATTACGTTCATCTCTGGTTGTCCTGCAGCTAATTGAATGTATAACTTATCAAATGCCTGAATGTTGAAACTTGCTGTTGGCTGGATACATCCGTTAGTATGTCTAGCATAAATTACGTGATCACCAGGAGCAACATCTTTAAATTCGTTTTCTAACTGGAATGGACCAGCATTAGAATCTAAAGCGTAATCAACATCAGCAGGATCTACAGATGGATCGATTGTTACAGTAACTGTATTAGTTTCACAACCATAAACAACTTCTGCTATTGGATCCATGTCAACTGCCAATGGTACAAGAACTTCAATTTCATACGTACAATTGTTTGCATCTACAACATAAGCTGTATGGTTTCCTCCTGCAAGACCATCAAATGTATGCTGAGTTCCAGTAATTGGATCAAAAGGACCATTTGGTAAATCTAAGCTTACTGAGTAAGGAGCTGTTCCACCTGCAATGTCAATTGTAAATTCACCATTTAAGTCTCCTTTACATTGTTCTCCTAAAATAGAGTTAGGAGTAACTGTAGCTACTAGCGGTGCTGCCGGCTGCGTGATTATTACATCTGTCATTACATAACATCCGTTTTCATCTTGCGCAATTACAGTATATGTTCCAGGAGCAAGTTTATCAAACACGCTGATTGTATCAAACTGATTCAGATCTGGTGAAATTGCATATTTAATAACTCCTGTTCCACCTGTAGCCGTAACAACAATTTTACCATTGTTTTCACCGAAACATGAAACGTTTGTTGGTGTAAACTGTGCTTGTAAAGCAACCGGCGGTTCGTTGATAGTAATTACAGCTGATGTATCATAACAATCTCCACTTTCAACTTTAACAACATAATCTCCAATTACTAAGTCTTCGAAAATACCATTGTCTTTAGGACCTTGGATAATATTTCCAGCTGTATCTTCTAATCTGTAAATATAGTTTCCTAATCCGCCTTTGGCTTCGGCTACGATAACACCTGTAGCTTCACCTGTACATTTTACAACTGCATTTGTAACATCAACATCAATATCAAGCGGTACTATTGGATCAATTACGATTTCATTAGAAACATAACCAACACATCCTGCCGCATCTCTTACATAGTAGCTGTAAGTACCAACTCCAACTGGGAATGTAACTGAAGAAGCAAATGTTCCGATAGTTGTTCCAAAATTAGCATCAGTACTGTAAGAGTAAGGAGCAGTTCCGCCCACAGCGCTTAAAGTAAGTGTTGCCTGAGTTAAACATGTTTGTGATGTAGCTTCAACTAAAGTTGGAACAACTTCTGTTGGTTCATTGATCACAATGTTTGCCGATGTTGCAGAACAACTGAATCCGTCAGTAACAGTTATACTATAAGTTCCAGCACCTAATCCACTGAAAATTGGGCTAAGCTGTGGTCCAGAAACAATTACTGGATTTGCTGAAAGTATATTTAAAGTATACTGGTAGTTACTTCCTTGTCCACCTGTTGGAGGATCAACTGTAATTACTCCAGTTTTATCACCGAAACATGTTAATGTTGTAGCACTTGCAGATGCAGTAACAACGATTGGTGCCGGAACAACTAATGTTTCTGTTGCTGTAGCGATACATCCAACATTATCTCTAACGTTAATTGTATAATTACCTGCAGATAATCCAGACCATACATATTGAGCTGAATAGTCAACTAATGTTGTACCATTCAATACTAATTGATATTCGTATTTATTATCCCATCCACCTGCAGCTGAAGCAGTGATTTCTCCATCATTATTTCCTGTTACACAAGTAATATCAGACTTCGCTGTTGTTACTGTAAGAGCAGCTGCTGGCTGTTCTATTGTGAACAATGTTGTAACTGTACAGAAAGGATTGTTCACTAACGTTGCAACAACTGTATACTGACCGGCAGTTAAGTTAGAAATTCTAACTGGTCCTGCATTTGCAGAAGTTCCGTTGCTTGGAACTGGTCCTGTAATTACATAGTTAAATGCTCCTGCGTCATCTGTTGGGTTTAATTGATTATCAACTATAGTTAAATCAACACTTCCGTCTGCAGTACCGTAACAGATTTGTCCGTTAACTGGAGCTACATTAATATCGAATGTGTTAGGATCATTAACATAATGAACTTGTGTAATAGAACATCCTGTTGCTGGATTCGTTACGGTAATTAAATAATTTCCGATAGTTAATCCTGTGAAAACACCATTTGTATTTGATTGATTGTACGTGTTTCCATCAGTTCCTGCAACATTATAATTTAATATTGCTGGTGTACCTCCAATTGATGTTACAGATACTGTAATATCTTCGTTAGAAATACATGTTACAGCAGTATTTACAGCAACGTTTATCTGATCTAAACGAATGAATGGATTTACTCTAATTATTCCTGTACTAGATCCCATACATCCTTTATCATCATAAACATTTACAGTATAATCACCTCCTGCGAAATCAGATTCAGTGTAGAAATTATCGGCACCTTTTTGAACCTGAACTCCGTTTTTAAAGAACTCATAAATTGTATAAGTTCCTGAACCACCAGTAACATTGTTTACTGTAATAACTGCATAGTTTGGTGCATTTGTACCTGTTGTACAGCTGTACTGTGCGATAACTGGCAATCCTACTGTAATTACATTTGGCTCACTGATTCTAATATCTTCAGAATCAACACATCCTCTTCCTGATGTTACTGTTACTGTATAATCTCCAGCCTGAAGGTTATCAAAAATATTTGATGTCTGAGCTGGTCTGTTTACTGCTGCACCTAAAGCCGTTGTTCCTGTTAATGTGTAAGTGTAAACCGGGTTATCATTTACACCAGGAGAACTTGGGTCAATGTTAGCTGTGATAGATCCGTCAGAGTTACCTCTACAAGAAACATTAGTTCCTGTTAAAGCAAGTCCAGTAATAACTGTTGCCGGAGCGATTTCAATTGTAACACTGAAGTCACAAGTAGTTAATACATCTCTTACTCTGATCACGTGTGTACCAGGAGCAACATTATTAAACACAGCCGGTGTAGTATTTACGATTACACCTCCGTCAAGAGTATATCTGTAGTTAGCAGTTCCTGAACCACCTGTTGCTGTTGCAGTAATAACACCGTTATTAAATGTACAGCTTGGTAATGCGGTTACTGTAGTTTCTAACTGTAATGCCGGAGTAATAGTTACTGCAGCTGTTACTGTAGTTGTACATGCGTTTGCATCTCTAACTGTTATGTCATAAGTTCCAGCAGCATTTACTGTGAATGTTGGGCTCGTTTGGAAACCAGCTCCAATACTATACTCGTAAGGCGCTACACCTGAACCAACAGTAACTGTAAATGTATACTCACCTGCTGCCGTTGGACATTGGCTAGAAACATTAGCTGTAATAGCACTTGGTAATGGATCTACTGCAATTGTGATTGGAATAAACGTTTCACAACCTTTTGAATCCAGAACATAAGCTCTCCAGTTCAAGTTGACAGCCGGATCAAGAACAGCGTTATTACTATTTGTATAGTCAGCAGCTGTTGGTGTTCCTGTACCTGGTACGAAAGCATATTGATAATCTGGTGTTCCTCCTGCAGCAGTTACGCTTACCTGAGCACCTGAATTACAATTAGCATTTACATTAGTTGCCTGAACTAATGTTAATACAGCAGGTTCGCCAACTGTTACAGAAGCTGAAGCTGTACATCCTGTTGTGTTATCAGTAACTTGAACTGTGTATGTACCAACTGGTAAGTTTGTTAATGTTACCACTTTTCCAACCTGAGTTAAAGTTCCTGTTGTTGGGCCTCCAATTAGAGCAGCTGTATAAGCTCCTCCAAAATTGTCAACATCAAATTTCACTGATCCGTTTGAACCTCCATTACAACTTACGTCGTTGATTAACTGACCTGCAGCTGTAATGTTTACTAAAGGATCAACTGTATAGTACATATCGTCTTTACATCCGTTTGCGTCTGTTACCTGGAATAAGTAAGTATCTGCTGTTAGACCTGTAAATATTCCGTTTGCGGCTCCTGTAACGTTTGTTACTGCGCTTGCCGGAGAAAGAATCTCGTAGTGTAATGCGCCAACACCGTGAGAAACAGTTACAGTAACTGTACTTGTTGTGTTAGCTGATGGTGTACACCAAATATCGGTTCCTGTTACAGAATCAATTGTTGGTGGATCAAGTGCCGGAATCGTTACACTTACTGGTACTGCAATGATACAGTTGTTAGCATCTTTTACATAAGCTGTAACTGTTCCTGCATTGTAAGTTGTATACGTATTTGTTGCACTATAATTTGTTCCACCGTTGAAACTGTATTGGTAAGGCGCTGTTCCAGTACCTGCAGTTACATTGATTGTAACAACAGCTGGCTGCGTTGCATTACCTGAACCACAAGTTAAACTTTGAGTTAATACGGCTGTTGCAGCAAGAGCAGCTGGCTCTGTAATTGTAGCTGTTATGCTAACTGAAGTACATTGCTTAGCGTCTTGAACAACGATGTTATAAGTTCCCGCAGTTAATCCTGTGAATATGTTAGAAGCCTGATAAGCTCCTCCATTGATACTGTACTGATATGGTGTGATTCCATTAGCAGCAGTAACAATAATACTTCCATCATTTCCTCCTACACAACTAACATTTGTTTGTGTAAATGTTGCTGTTGGAGTTGTTGTTGGAGTTACTATTACCGGAATAGAAACTGCCTGACATCCCTGACTGTCTGTTACTCTGAAAGTGTAAGTTCCAGCAACTGTTGCAGTGTAAGGTGATGTTGCAGGGAAATATCCTCCACCATTAAAGTCAACTTCAAATCCTGCATAAGTATGAGTTCCCTGAGTTGCCAATAATGTGATACTAGCTGATCCTGCACAAGTTAAATCTTGTGTTAAAGTAGCTTGTAATAATAATTCCTGATTTAATGTATATGGACTAGATACGATACAACCATTACCATCTTTAATATAGAATGTGTAGTTTCCTGGCGCATTCAATACAAAGTTAGGGCTAGACTGATATCCGTTACCAATGCTGTATGTTGGTGTTCCAACATAAGTTCCAGTAATTGTAATCGGAACCGGGCCTCCTGTGTAGCAGTATAATCCAGCAGATGAATTGATTGTTGGCAATGCATCTGTAGCAATTGTAACGTCAATCTTAGTTGTACATCCGTTTGCATCCATAGCGTAAACATCCCATTGAGTGTTTATTGTTGGATCTAATACTGCACTTGCTACAGTATCGTAGTCTAATACGTTTGGAGTAACTCCATCCTGAACGAACACGTATTTGTAAACTGGTGTTCCACCGTTTGCTAAAACACTAACTTTTGCACCAAAATTACAATTTGCATTTACATTGCTCACCAAGTTAAGACCTAGAACTGTTGGCTGAGTAACTACAACTGAAGCTGTTGCTGTACATCCTGTAGTTCCATCTGTAACCTGAACTGTGTATGTTCCAGGTACTAATCCTGTAACATTTACTGTATTACCAGTTTGAGTTAATGTACCTGTTCCTGCTGTTAATACCGCTGTATATGATGTTCCATAATTAGCAACTGTAAATTTAACAGCTCCGTTTGTATTTCCGTTACAAGTAACATTACTTACTAACTGACCTGAAACTGTAATATTAGTTACCGGAAGAACAGTATATGATTTTTGGAACGTACATCCATTAGCATCCGTTACCTGGAATAAATAAGTATCAGGAGACAATCCTGCAAATACTGCAGATGTTTGTTTCGCTACAACAATTGGAGAAAGAATTTCATATTGAAGAGTTCCTACTCCATTGATTACATTACTGATTGTAACTGTACTTGTTGTACTTGCCGCTGGAGCACAATAAATTGGTGTTCCGTTAATATCCATATTTGTCGGCGCATTTAACGCTGGGATATTGATAGTAACTGGCGTCGCGATGATACAGTTATTAGCATCTTTTACGTAAGCTGTAACTGTTCCTGCATTATAAGTAGTCAACGTGTTTGTTGAGCTGTAGTTTGTTCCACCGTTGAAACTGTACTGGTAAGGCGCTGTTCCTGTTCCCGCAGTTACATTGATTGTAACAACTGCCGGCTGAGTAGCATTGCCTGTTCCGCAAGTTAAACCTTGAGTTAATGTAGCAGTTGCGGCTAAAGCTGTAGGCTCAGTAATTGTAGCAGTTATGCTTACTGAAGTACATTGTTTAGCATCACGAACAACAATGTTGTAAGTTCCTGCAGTTAATCCTGTGAATATATTTGAAGCCTGGAAAGCTCCACCGTTGATACTGTACTGATATGGAGTAATTCCATTAGCAGCAGTAACAATAATACTTCCATCATTTCCTCCTATACAGCTAACATTTGTTTGTGTAAATGTTGCTGTTGGAGTTGTTGTTGGTGTAACGGTTACCGGAATAGAAACTGCCTGACATCCCTGACTGTCTGTTACTCTGAAAGTGTAAGTTCCAGCAGCAGTAGCCGTGTAAGGTGATGTTGCAGCAACATATGCTCCACTATTAAAGCTAACCTCAAATCCTGTGTAGGTAAGAGTTCCTTGAGTCGCCAATAATGTGATACTAGCTGATCCTGCACAAGTTAAATCTTGTGTTAGGGTAGCTTTCAATAACAATTCCTGACGTAATGTATAAGGAGCTGAAACGATACATCCGTTACCATCTTTAATATAGAATGTGTAGTTTCCTGGCGCATTCAATACAAAGTTAGGGCTAGACTGGTATCCGTTACCAATACTGTATGTTGGTGTTCCAACATAAGTTCCAGTAATTGTAATTGGAACCGGACCTCCTGTGTAGCAGTATAATCCAGCAGATGAATTGATTGTTGGCAATGCATCTGTACCAATAGTTACATCAAGTTTTACTGTACATCCGTTTGCATCTTTAGCATAAACATCCCATTGAGTGTTTACAGTAGGTGCTAATACTGCACTTGCACTATTTGTGTAATCTCCAGCAACTGGTGTAACACCGTCTTGAACAAATGCATAAGTATAGTTTGGTGTTCCACCGTTTGCTAAAACAGTAACTTTTGCACCAAAATTACAATTTGCATTTACATTGCTCACCAAGTTAAGACCTAGAACTGTTGGCTGAGTAACTACAACTGAAGCTGTTGCTGTACATCCTGTAGTTCCATCTGTAACCTGAACTGTGTATGTTCCAGGTACTAATCCTGTAACATTTACTGTATTACCAGTTTGAGTTAATGTACCTGTTCCTGCTGTTAATACCGCTGTATATGATGTTCCATAATTAGCAACTGTAAATTTAACAGCTCCGTTTGTATTTCCGTTACAAGTAACATTACTTACTAACTGACCTGAAACTGTAATATTAGTTACCGGAAGAACAGTATATGATTTTTGGAACGTACATCCATTAGCATCCGTTACCTGGAATAAATAAGTATCAGGAGACAATCCTGCAAATACTGCAGATGTTTGTTTCGCTACAACAATTGGAGAAAGAATTTCATATTGAAGAGTTCCTACTCCATTGATTACATTACTGATTGTAACTGTACTTGTTGTACTTGCCGCTGGAGCACAATAAATTGGTGTTCCGTTAATATCCATATTTGTCGGCGCATTTAACGCTGGGATATTGATAGTAACTGGCGTCGCGATGATACAGTTATTAGCATCTTTTACGTAAGCTGTAACTGTTCCTGCATTATAAGTAGTCAACGTGTTTGTTGAGCTGTAGTTTGTTCCACCGTTGAAACTGTACTGGTAAGGCGCTGTTCCTGTTCCCGCAGTTACATTGATTGTAACAACTGCCGGCTGAGTAGCATTGCCTGTTCCGCAAGTTAAACCTTGAGTTAATGTAGCAGTTGCGGCTAAAGCTGTAGGCTCAGTAATTGTAGCAGTTATGCTTACTGAAGTACATTGTTTAGCATCACGAATCACAATGTTGTATGTTCCCGCAGTTAATCCTGTGAATATATTTGAAGCCTGGAAAGCTCCACCGTTGATACTGTACTGATATGGAGTAATTCCATTAGCAGCAGTAACAGTAATACTTCCATCATTTCCTCCTATACAGCTAACATTTGTCTGAGCAAGAGTTGCTGTTGGAGTTGTTGTTGGTGTAACGGTTACCGGAATAGAAACTGCCTGACATCCCTGACTGTCTGTTACTCTGAAAGTGTAAGTTCCAGCAGCAGTAGCCGTGTATGGTGACGTTGCAGCAACATATCCTCCACCATTAAAGTCAACTTCAAAACCTGTATAAGTTGTAGTACCCTGAGTTGCCAATAATGTGATACTAGCTGATCCTGCACAAGTTAAATCTTGTGTTAAAGTAGCTTGTAATAGTAATTCTTGGTTTAATGTATAAGGAGCTGAAACGATACATCCGTTACCGTCTTTAATATAGAATGTGTAGTTTCCTGGCGCATTCAATACAAAGTTAGGGCTAGACTGGTATCCGTTACCAATGCTGTATGTTGGCGTTCCAACATAAGTTCCTGTAATTGTAATTGGAACCGGACCTCCTGTGTAGCAGTATAATCCCGCAGATGAATTGATTGTTGGCAATGCATCTGTACCAATAGTTACATCAAGTTTTACTGTACATCCGTTTGCATCCTTAGCATAAACATCCCATTGAGTGTTTGTTGCTGGAGCTAATACTGCACTTGCACTATTTGTGTAATCTCCTGCATTTGGCGTTGCACCGTCCTGAACAAAAGCATATGTATAGTTTGGTTTTGCACCAGAAGCAATAACTTCGACTTTTGCACCAGAATTACAATTTGCATTTACATTACTTACTAAGTTTAGACTTAGAGCTGTTGGCTGAGTAACAACCACAGAAGCTGTAGCCGTACATCCTGTAATATTATCTGTAACCTGAACTGTGTATGTTCCAGGTACTAATCCTGTTACGTCAACAGTATTTCCAGTTTGAACTAATGTACCTGTACCTACAGTTAATACCGCTGTATATGTACCTCCGAAGTTTGCAACTGTGAATTTAACTGCACCATTTGCTTGTCCGTTACAAATTACATTGCTTACTAACTGACCTGCAACTGTAATATTAGTTACCGGATCAACTGTATATGATTTTTGGTCTTTACATCCATTTGCGTCTGTTACTTCGAATAAATAAGTATCAGGAGCTAATGATGTAAATATTCCGCTCGCAGCACCAGAAACATTTGATGTTGCACTAGCTGGTGATAAAATTGCGTAAGATAAAGTACCAACACCATTTGTAGTAGTGATAGTAACTGTACTGGTTGTATTTGCCGCTGGAGCACAATAAATTGGTGTTCCGGTAATATTTGTAATTGTCGGCGGATTTAACGCTGGAATATTAACTCCATTTGTTAAAGTGAAAATACATCCTTTAGCATCTTTAACTAAAACATTGAATGTTGTTCCAGCGAATGATTCGTATGTATTTGTACTAGTGTAAGTTGTTCCTCCATCAAAACTATATAAGTATGGAGATGTACCACCTGCACCTGTTACAGTTACAACAGCTTTTGTCGGTACGTTACCTGCAGCACATGTTAATGCTGTTGTAAGAGTCGAAGTCGCTGTTAAAGCTGAAGGTTGTGCAATTGTGATTGCTGCACTTGGATAAAGACAAGATTTAGCATCTCTAACTGTGATGATATATGAATTTCCTGCAGCTAATCCTGTAAATACATTTGATGTTTGGAAAGCTCCACTATCTAATTGATATTCATAAGGACCAACTCCTGAAGTCACATTTACAGTAATGGTTCCATCTGCTCCACCGTTACAGCTAACATCCGTTTGAACTGTTGTAAATAAAGTCGACTGGATAGGATCTAATGTTAAAGTAGTTGTAGCCTGACATGCCACTGGCACTTTAGCATCACTTACTCTAAAGATATAGTTACCTAAAACACTAGTTGACAGAACATTTGATGCCATTAATGTGTATGAGAAACCACCATCAGTAGAATATTCATAAGTGTAAGATGTATTGTAACCTCCAGTTGCTGTTAATGTAATTTCAGCGTTTGGAGTTGCAGTACAATCTAATTCTTTAGTTAATGCAGCAATTAATTGTAATTGTGGTTTAACTTCATAAGTAGTTGTAGCAGTACAGCCATTTCCATCTTTAATTACTAATGTATAAATACCAGAAGCATTAAATGTAAAGTTTGGACTTGTCTGGAAAGTACTTCCATTTACACTATAAGTTTCTCCACCAACAGCAGGGTCTACTGTTCCAGTAATTGTAATTGTGAATGGATTTCCATCATAACAAATTGTCGCTGGTGCTGTAATCGTTGGATCAGCATCTTTGATTAGTGTTATTGGAGCAAACTTAATACAGCCATAAGCATCTTTTGCGTATGCAATATAGTTTCCTGCATCTCTGTTAAATGTATTAGCAGAAGCCCATCCAGCAGCAGCAGCTGTAGGTGCAGGATCTGTAGCCAATAATAATTGATATGTATATGGACCTGTTCCGTCTTTTGCAATAGCAGTAATTATACCTGAATTTGGATTACAGTTTGCATTTTTAGTAACTGAAGCTGTAACTGATAAATCAATAGCCGATTCAGTAATATTAAATGAATTTGTTGCAATACTACATCCTGCATTAGTAGCACCTGCAGTTTCTCTAATTACAACAACGTAATTTCCGAAACCTAATGCACCAAGGTTATTGATTACAAGATTTCCATTTGCTGGAATAGTTCCTGTTCCTGTAATTCCGGTGCTAACCATAGTGAAAGCATTATAGATTTCATAACTAATTGGCGTTGCAATTGGATAAGTACTGTTTACTGTAAAACTAACATTACCATTATTACTTCCTCTACAAGTAACGTTATTAGATGTTAATCCGCTAACCGTTAAAGTAGAGTTTGTAGGTATAGGCATTGTAGCTGTTTCATAATAGTAACAACCTGTACCCGCATCATGTACGATAAAAGTATATTTAACACCTGGCAATAAGTTTGGTATTGTTGTTTTTTTACTTCCCGGATTTACTCCTGGAGGAACTCCTACAACGTCTTCATCATACCATGGTAAAGTAGTTGGACTTGTATAAACCATTCCTGGACCTGTATAAACAGCGAAGTGGAATGGACCATTACCTGTAATATTAGTCGACGCAGCACCAATAGCTACAACTGCTGATCCTAATGAAGAACAGTCAGCTGGCGGAGCCGTAACCGTAATATCTAAATCATCTGGCGGTGAAGCAACAAATACGTTTTGTTCAATATTTGTACATCCGTTCGCATCAGTGATAATAATTTGGTATAAACCAAAATCAACAACTTCAAATACAGCTGTAGATCCAGTTTGACCTGTGATTTGTTTATTATAACCGTTTACTCCTGTTACGTGGTAAGTATAGTTTGGAGTACCACCAGTAACTGAATTAATGGTAATAGATCCTAAAGAAACACCACCAGCTCCACAAGTAATTGGCGTAATCGTTCTGCTCACAACAATTGGCGTTGGCTGAGCTATAGTTATATTAAATGTATCTGTACAACCTTTTGCATCAGTTACAGTAACCACATAATCACCAGCTGCTAAGCCAGAAGTTTGCGAACCGTAATTAACTCCAGTTGTTGTGTTTAATACTGTATATACAAATGGTGCCTGACCTTTTGTATTATCAATAGTAATAGCAATTGCTGCTGTAGCATCACCATTACAGTTTATATTCTGAGTTTGTATAACTCCAGTAATGTCTGGATTAACCGGTGTAGTAACGATAACTGCAGAAGATGTAGCCGTACATCCCCTAGAGTCGGTTACTGTGAAAGTATACGAACCAGCAGTACTTGTAGTAAATACATTTCCGGCAAATGTTCCCGTATTAGGAGAACTTGAATATGTAAATGGTCCGTTTCCTCCAGTTGGAGTTAAAGTAACCTGAGCATCTGTTGGTGCTGAACATGTAATATCTTTGTCTAAAACAGCATTTAATGTTAATGCATTATTTACGATAACAACATTACTATCAGCAGTACATCCGTTACCATCTTTAATCTTAATAGTATAACTTCCCGGAGTAGTTACAACAAATGTATTTCCAGCCTGGTAAGAAGCTCCGCCATTAATACTGTAGCTTAATGGAGCCACTAAACCTGTTCCCGGAGTTGCTGTAATAGTATAGCTTCCTACACCAAAACACTGACCTGCTGCGGAAGCAGTAACCGTTGGAGAAGGATCTTTGGCAATTGTAATATCTACCTTAGTTGTACATCCATTTGCATCAATTACATAAACATCCCAGTTTAGGTTAACCGCCGGATCTAAGTTTGCTTTATTGTTATTCGTATAAGTTCCAACTGCAGCACCATCTTGTACAAATGAATATCTGTAAATCGGAGTTCCTCCTGTTGCTGTAACAGTAACTGCCGAAGTACTAACAAAACAGTTTGCGTTTACTGCAGTATAAGTTGCAGATAAAGCAGCGGCTGGTTGGTTTATTGTTATAGAAGTATTTGCAGTACATCCTGTTATTTCATCAGTAACAACGATTGCATACGTATTTGCTGTTAAATTTGGAAGAGTAACTGTTGCTGAACTAACACCAGTTACAGCTGTACCTCCATTAACTGTATAAGAATAAGTCGATCCGAAGCCAGAAACATTTAATCTGATAGATCCTGTATTTCCTCCATTACATAATACATCACTTAATTTACTAGCTAAAACTGTAATTGGTGTTACAGGACTAACTGTGTAAGATTCTGTATAGTAACATCCGTTTGCATCTGTAACTTTAAACATATAAGTACCTGGCGCAAGATTTGGGAAGGCATTAGATGTTTGTTTAGCAATGATTACCGGAGATGGAGCAATTGTTTCGTATTGTAAAGTTCCAACACCGTTAGTTGCCGTTAAAGTAACTGTAGTTGTTGTAGCCGTACAAGTAACTGCTGGATTTGCAAAAGTTAAATCTGTTGGAGGGTTCAGTCTCAATAAAGTTCCTGAACCTGTTACGATACAACCTTTAGCATCTCTAACAGAATATGTATATGGCTGATTAGCACCATTGTCGTTTAATGTTAAAACGTTGTTTGAGCTGTATCCGCTTCCGTTGAAGCTGTATTCGTATGGAGCAGTTCCTGTTCCTGCAGTTACATTAACTGTAACTGTTCCTGCAACTTTTCCGTTTGAAGCATTACAAGAGAATGGAACTACAGTTGTAGTTGCAGCTAATGTTAGAGGCTGAGTAATAGTAACTGCCACTGATCCAGTACAGTTTTTACTGTCTCTTACATAGAAAGTATAAGTACCAGCTGCTAATCCTGTGAATACCGGATTAGTAGTAAATGGTCCTGCAACATTGCTGCTATAAGTAAATCCGCCTGATCCTCCAGCTCCTGTTAAAGTAACTGAACCATCAGCAGCAGCATTACAGCTTGCATTTACCTGAGCAGCTGTAACTGTTGGATTTGAAATTGGAGATACTGTAACAACTGCTGTTCTTGTACAGCTGTTAGAATCTGTAATTACAAATGTATAAGTGTCTGCATTTGCAGGTGTCACTGTATATGTAAATGTTGGCCCTGCAATAGGTGCACTTGGAGCACTTGGAGCACCAGCACCTTTTTGTACTGTATAAGTATAGGTAGATCTACCACCGCCAATTGTAACTGTAATAGTTGCATTTGGAGTAGCTGTACAATCTAACTCTTTTGTAACTGTACCCGCAGCTGTTAATTGTGGGTAAACTACTGTTGCAGCCGGTGCCGAAACGATACATCCGTTTTTGTCTTTAACATAAACTGTGTAAGTTCCCGCAGCAACTGTAAATGTATTTGAAGATTGGAAAGTTCCTGTTGGACCTCCAATTCCATAACTTAGCGGAGCTAAACCTGTAGCTGTAGCAGTAATAGTAAATCCGCTTCCAGAAGCTGTACACTGATTGTTAACTGTTACATTAGTGATTGCCGGCATTGCATCCAGAATAACTGTAGCTGTTGATTTAGCAATACATCCATTAGCATCTTTTACATAAACATCCCAAACTAAATCAGCTCCAGAATTAGTGTCTACCGTTAAAACAGCACTATTTCCATAAGTTGAAGTTGGAACAGTTGACGGGTTTTTCGCAAAAGCATAAGTATAATTTGGTGTTCCTCCAGTTGCTGTAACTGTAATTTGTGAATTATCGTTATTACAATTTACGTTTGTAGCAACTGCAGAAGTAATGGCTAAAGCAGCAGCCGGCTGACCAATAACAATACTTGCTGAATTTGTACACCCTGTTGCCGTATCTGTAACTTGTACAGTGTAGGTTCCAGCGGCAACATTTGATAATGTTAATGTGTTACCAGACTTTGTTAATGTTCCTGATCCTAAAGTTCCTGCTGTTAATGTAAATGTATAAGCACCTACAGTAGCATTACCAGAAACTGTATAAATTCCAGATCCTGTGCTTCCTCCATTACATAAAACATCACTTGTTTTATTTCCTGTAACTACAATTGGAATAACCGGATTAACAATATACGGTTCAGTATAATAACATCCATTTGCATCTGTAACTCTGAAAGTATAAGAACCAGGTGCAAGGTTTGCAAATGAGTTAGAAGTTTGTTTTGCTCTGATTACTACTGAAGGAGCAATTGTTTCGTATTGTAAAGTTCCAACGCCGTTAGTTGCTGTTAAAGTAACTGTAGCTGTTGTAGCTGTACAAGTAACTGCTGTTGAAGCAAAAGTTAAATCTGTTGGAGGGTTCAATCTCAATAAAGTTCCTGAACCTGTTACGATACAACCTTTCGCATCTCTAACTGAGTATGTATATGGCTGGTCAGCTCCATTATCGTTTAATGTTAAAACGTTGTTTGAGCTGTATCCGCTTCCGTTGAAGCTGTATTCGTATGGAGCAGTTCCTGTTCCTGCTGTAACATTTACTGTAACTGTTCCTGCAACTTTTCCATTTGAAGCATTACAAGAGAATGGAACTACAGTAGTTGTAGCTGCTAATGTTAGAGGCTGAGTAATAGTAACTGCCACTGATCCAGTACAGTTTTTACTGTCTCTTACATAGAAAGTATAAGTACCAGCTGCTAATCCTGTGAATACCGGATTAGTAGTAAATGGTCCTGCAACATTGCTGCTATAAGTAAATCCGCCTGATCCTCCAGCTCCTGTTAAAGTAACTGAACCATCAGCAGCTCCGTTACAACTTGCATTTACCTGAGCAGCCGTAACTGTTGGGTTTGAAATTGGAGATACTGTAACAACTGCTGTTCTTGTACAGCTGTTAGAATCTGTAATTACAAACGTATAAGTGTCAGCATTTACAGGTGTTACTGTATATGTAAATGTTGGTCCTGCTATAGGAGCACTTGCAGCACTTGGAGCACCAGCACCTTTTTGTACTGTATAAGTATAAGTAGATCTACCACCGCCAATTGTAACTGTAATAGTTGCATTTGGAGTAGCTGTACAATCTAACTCTTTTGTAACTGTACCCGCAGCTGTTAATTGTGGGTAAACCACTGTTGCAGCCGGAGCTGAAGCAATACATCCGTTTTTATCTTTTACAGAAACTGTGTAAGTTCCCGCAGCAACTGTAAATGTATTTGAAGATTGGAAAGAAACTCCATCAATGCTGTATTCTAGCGGAGCTAAACCTGTAGCTGTAGCAGTAATAGTAAATCCGCTTCCAGAAGCTGTACACTGATTGTTAACTGTTACATTAGTTATAGCCGGCATAGAATCCAAGATAACTGTAACAGTAGATTTCGCAGTACATCCGTTTGCGTCTTTCACATAAACATCCCAAACTAAATCAGCTCCGGAATTAGTATCTACTGTTAAAACATTACTAGCGCCATAAGTCGATGATGGTACTGTTGATGGGCTTTTCGCGAAAGCGTAAGTATAATTTGGAGTACCACCTGCAGCAGTAACTGTAATATTAGAATTATCGTTATTACAGCTTACGTTTGTAGCAACTGCACTTGTTATCGCTAAAGCAGCTGCTGGCTGATTAATTGTGATTGAAGCATTAGCTGTACAGCCTGTTGCAGTATCTGTAACTGTAACGGTATATGTACCCGCTGTTGCGTTTGCTAATGTTAATGTATTTCCAGATTTTGTTACTAATGCTGTAGCAGCTGGAGGAGTTACAGTAAATGTATAAGCACCAACTGTTGCATTACCAGAAACTGTAAAAGTTCCAGATCCTGTGTTTCCGCCTCTACACAACACATCACTTGTTTTGTTTCCTGTAACTACAATTGGAGTAACAGGATTAACAATATACGGTTCTGTATAATAACATCCGTTTGCATCTGTAACTCTGAAAGTATAAGATCCAGGAGCAAGGTTTGCAAATGAGTTAGAAGTTTGTTTTGCTCTAATTACTACTGAAGGAGCAATTGTTTCGTATTGTAAAGTTCCAACACCGTTGGTTGCTGTTAAAGTAACTGTAGCTGTTGTAGCTGTACAAGTAACCGCTGTTGAAGCAAAAGTTAAATCAGTTGGAGGGTTCAATCTCAATAAAGTTCCTGAACCTGTTACAGGACATCCTTTTGCATCTCTAACTGAGTATGTATATGGCTGATCAGCTCCATTGTCGTTTAATGTTAATACATTATTTGAGCTGTATCCGCTTCCGTTGAAGCTGTATTCGTATGGAGCAGTTCCTGTTCCTGCTGTTACATTAATAGTAACTGTTCCTGCAACTTTTCCGTTGGAAGCATTACAAGAGAATGGAACTACTGTTGTAGTTGCAGCTAATGTACTTGGCTGAGTAATAGTAACAGCCACAGAACCTGTACAACCTTTGCTATCTTTTACATAGAAAGTATAGTTACCAGCTGCTAATCCGTTAAATACCGGATTAGTAGTAAATCCTGTTGTAGCATTGTTACTATAAGTAAATCCGCCTGATCCTCCAGCACCTGTTAAAGTAACTGAACCATCAGCAGCTCCATTACAGCTTGCACTTGTTGGTACAGCTGTAACTGTTGGATTTGTGATAGGATCAACTTTAGTTACTGCAGTAGCCTGACATCCATTAGCATCTGTAATTACAAATGTATAACTGTCTGCATTTGCAGGAGTAACTGAGAAAGTAAATGTTGGACCCGCAATAGAAGCGCTTGGCGCACTAGTTGCTCCAGATCCTTTTTTAGATGTATAAGTATATGGCGCTTTTCCTCCTGCAATAGTTACTGTAATAGTAGCATTTGGAGAAACCGTACAATCTAATTCTTTAGTAACTGCACCTACAGCTGTTAATTGTGGATAAATAACTAATGCCGTTGCAGTTGTAGCAGTACATCCGTTTTTATCTTTTACAGTAACTGTATAAGTTCCTGCAGGTACGTTAAATGTATTTGAAGCCTGGAAAGAAGTTCCATCAATACTATATTGCAGAGGAGCCAATCCAGTTCCTGTTGCAGTGATAGTAAATGAATTTCCAGAACCTGTACATTGATTATTATTTGTTGCAGTTACAGTTGGTAAATTATCTGTAGCTACTGTAACTGTATTTTTAGTGATACAGCCATTTGTATCTTTCACATAAATATCCCAAACTAAATCAGCTCCGGAATTAGTATCTACAGTAAGTGTAGCACTGCTTCCATAAGTTGAAGTTGGAACAGTTGATGGATTTTTCGCGAAAGCGTAAGTATAATTTGGTGTTCCGCCTGCAGCTGTAACTGTAATTTGAGAATTATCGTTATTACAGTTTACATTTGTAGCAGTTGCTGTAAATGTTAATGCATTTGCAGGTTCAGTAATAACAATACTTGTTGTATTTGTACATCCTGTTGCATTATCTCTAACCTGAACAGTGTATGTTCCTGCTGCAGCATTTGCTAATGTTAATGTATTTCCTGATTTTGTTACTAATGATGCAGCAGCGGCAGGACTTACTGTATAAGTATAAGCACCTACAGTAGCGTTACCAGAAACTGTGAAAGTTCCTGATCCAGTAGCACCACCTTTACAAAGTGCATCGTTAGTTTTATTACCAACTACCGAAATTGGTGTAACAGCGTTGATGATATAAGCTTCATCATAATAACATCCATTAGCATCAGTAACTCTAAAGTTGTAAGTTCCTGCAGCTAATCCAGAGAATACACCTGTAGTGTTTGTAGCTGCAGATGCTGCCGGAGATGTAATTGCGTATGTTAAAGGCGCTACTCCATTTGTAGCAGTAGCAGTAACAGTAGTTGTTGTAGCTGTACAAGTAACTGCTGCATTACTAAATGCTAAATCTGTTGGAGGGTTTAATCTGTTGATTGTAATGGTTTGAACCGGAGTTTTACAACCTTGAGCATCACTAACTACATAAGAAATAGTTTGGTTAGTACCGTTATCTGTAACAGATAATGTACGTGTGCTTGTAAATGTTGTTCCTCCGTCAAAACTATATTGATAAGGAGCTGTTCCAGTTGTTGGAACTGCAATTGTTACTGTAGCTGCTTGTTTTACATTTGAAGCATTACAAGTAAATGTTGTAGCTGTAGCTGTAGCAGTTAATGTTGTTGGCTGCGTAATAGTGATATTTCCTATTGCAGATTTACAACCTTTACTATCCATTACCTGGAAAGTATAAGTTCCAGCTGCCAATCCTGTGTAATTAGATTGTGCAATGAAAGTTGAACTTCCGTTAAAACTGTAAGTGTAACCTCCAGATCCGCCTGCTCCAACTAATTGTACAGAACCTGTAGAAGCTCCGTTACAAGTTGCATCAACTTTAGTTGCTGTGACTGTTGGATTTGTAATTGGATTTACAATTGCACTGGTTGTAGTAACACATCCTTTTGAATCTGTAATTTCGAATGTATACGTATTAGCCGTTGTAGCAGTGTAAACAAATGATGTTCCTGTTACGTTATTGCTAGATCCAAAAGATCCTGAACCTATTTTAACTTTGTATGTAAATGCACTTGTACCTCCAGTAATTGAAACTGTAATAGTAGCATTTGGAGATGTAGTACAATCTAGTGTTTTAGAGATTGTTGCGCTTCCCTGCAACTCAGGTGCAATTACAATATTGCTAACTGTAGCTGTACAGTTATTACTATCTGTAACCACAACATTGTGTGTACCAGGACCTACATTTGTAAATGTATTTGAAGTTTGTGCTGCTCCACCATCTAAACTATACGTTAGAGTTCCTGCTCCAGTAGCTGTAACTACAAGTGTAGCCTGATTAGTAGAATCATAACATAAATCTGAACTTGCAGCTAAAGAAGCTGTTGGAGCTGTTGGTGAAGTAATATTTACAGTTGCAGAAGCTGGAGAAGTACAAGAATTTGCATCTCTAACTACGATTCTGTAAGTTCCCGAAGGAATGTTTGTAAATACATTCGAAGTTTGGAATGGTACTACAACTGTAGTTCCATTATTTTGTCTTAATTCATATTGATAAGCCGGTGTTCCACCAGTTACTGTTGCTGTAATAGAAGCACCACTTGTACAAGTAGGCTGAGCTGTAACCTGAGCTGTAACAGCCAATGCTGCAGGAGCAGTAATAGGTTGTGAAAATGGGAAGCTACAAGTAGAAGCACTATTGTTAAAACGAATTTGAATTGCGTATGTCTGACTTGTTAAACCTGTTACGGTTACAGGAGATACTTTAGAATTTATCCAGGTAGCACCATTATTCATAGAATAATCGAATCCGTAAGGAAGGTTAAAGTTTTGCGCTGCTAAAGTAATTTCTCCATTATTTCCACCATTACAAGTAACATTTTTAACTCCGGTGATAGAAGCTGTAAAAGCTTTGTTGCTATCAATAACAATTGGGAAATCTTTCTGAGTAATACACGATTTTGGAATCTGACGTACCCAGATATCATCAATTACTAAGTCATTACCTCCATATTCAACACTTCCAGAACGAATTCTAAAAGTAAGATTTGTGTTATTTCCAGGGTTAAGAGAAATATTTATCGGAACCCATTTTCTTCTATTAGGGTCATTTGCTGCTTCTGCGATTTTTCCGGTATCTTCTGTAGCAACAACTGTTCCAGCAGAATTCACTAATTCAAATCTAACAATTGGAGCGGCTCCGTTTACACCTGTATTTAATAAGTTTCCTACATACAAAGAAACCATTACCGGCTGATTAGGAATAACATCAATAATAGGTTTACTATATAAAACTCCGTAAGGTCCAGCTGCTCCTCCAATGTTTACTAATAAATATCTTCCATTTACATCTCCAACTCCTGCTAAGTTATTAGGATTTGTCGTGTGATCTTTAAAATGATACCATGCACCAGAATTATTACTGCTAGGATCATCACCTCTCCAGAAGAAACTTGTAACGGAGTATTGGTTATCTTCTACAGAACGAGTTGGTGTTCCGTTTAAAGAACAAGTATATGGCGGGTTTACCCTTTGGTCATTGAAACAGTAAGCTGATGCAATACCAGGAGTTGTTGTGGTTCCACCAGAACCAAAATCTTCAATTAATAAATTACTATAAGTAGGTACAGAAACCAAATTATATTTTACACTTACTGTGTGTGATCCAGAAGGAACATTTAAGAAAACATTAGAAGGTGTATTTGTATTTAATACGTTATCTAAATAATATTCATAACTATAATTTGCTCCACCATTATTTGTTACAGTTACTGTACTTGTTGCTGTACCGTTACAGTTAAAAACAGGAGGATCAACAGAAATTGTAGGATCTGCAGGTTTTGGATCTAAAACTACACCCGGCATTGCAAATGTACATCCTTTAGAATCTCTCACATAAAGTGTATAAGTTCCCGGAGCTACATAAGCTTCATTTGAAGTTCCGTAAGTTGTTCCACCATTAAAACTATATGTATAAGGAGGGGTTCCGCCCTGAGGGTTTGTAATACGTACTTTACCATAACCTGTACCTGCAGGATCACAACCCGCTAATTCAGAAACACCCGCAGAAGCACTTAATGCATTTGCAGGAGCAGTAATTGTAATAGCTGTTGCAGGATCAGTACAAGTTACACCAGACAAAGTGTATCTAACCACAACATTATAAGTTCCACCTGTTAAATTAGAAAACACAGGAGTACTGCTAAATGTTGCACCATTATCGATACTGTATTGTAAAGTATATCCGTTTGCGTTTGTAACATTAATATTAATTTGAGCAGTACCGCCATTACAATTAATTTCAGTATTTGTTACATTATAAACTGGTTTAGGGTTTCCTGTAACTGTAATCGAAGTGGTTGCCTCACAGTTATTAGAATCAACTAAACGAATATTATAAGTTCCCGGAGCTGTTACTGTTATTTCATTTGAAGTAAGGAAAGTAGTCGATCCATTTACAAAGAAGAAATAGGGTGCAGTACCTCCAGAACCTGATAAAGTAACTTTTCCATCACTACATGCTGTAAGTGGAGTTGTCAAAGCTGCAGTTGCTACTAAAGGCGCTGCAATATTATTGATAGAAATAACACTAGACACATCACAAGTTGGAGCTGGTGTACCACCAACCGGAGCATTTGTAACTCTTACTCTGTAAGTTGTTCCAGGATTTAAATTCGGGAAAGTATAGTCTGAAGCAGCAATAGGACCTGCACTATTTACAAGAGCATTGGTTGCATTATTATATAAGTAATAATAATATTGCGGATCGATATTAAGAGCTCCAACTTTTATACTTCCTTTATCTCCATAACAAGTTGGCTGAGTAACTGCCGTAGTAATCTGTAAAGCTCTGTTTCTGATAAGAATATTAGGAACAGTAAAAATACATGGATTAGTAGTTACACCTACTTGTCTTATATAAACAGTATAAGAGTTTGCAGTTGTAATATTGAAAGTATTGCTTGTTTGATATGCTCCAATTGCTCCACTAGGGTCAGTTCTGATAGCATATTCGTATCCTGCAGGTACTCCTCCAATTGTAATACTTCCAGGAACACCACAAATAATATCCTTATGAGTTTCTGTTGGAGTTAATGAATTGGTATAAACATTAAAATAGAAACGGTTAAAACATCCGCCAGCATAATTTAATGTTACACGGAATTGTCCTGCCTGATTTGCTGTATAATTTTGCCCGCTTCCAACACTTGTCCATGTACAGGCAGTATTTTCGTTGGCACAATTTTGATTGGTTACAGCGGCGCAGCTTCCTTCGTTTAATTTTTCCCAAACAATACTAGTTGCATCAGAAATGCTTGTAGTAATTTGTCTTGTTGCATTAGATCCACACAAGAAAATGTTTGGCAATTTTTTTCCATCATTAGAACAAGTCACTACCTGATCTGCAAAAGGAATTACCGGATTTTCTACTGTGCTTCCAAATCTTGTTACAACAAAAGATTGATAAATTGATCTACAAGGTGCAGCGGCCAAGTTGTAAACATAATAAGTTCCAGGATCTTTTACTACTAATGTTTGTCCTTTACCTATTTGGTTTGTTCTGGCCTCATCACTATACCATGTATAATCTGAATATCCGTTTGCAGCTGTCAGAGTAATGTTCTCTCCACAAAGTGTAACATTAGCTGTGTATTTACATCCATCTACTCCCACTAAAAAGTTTGTCGCTTTTGGAACTAAAATACATCCTGTATTGGTATTAACACTTGGGTCATCAGAAATCGTAAATGTTGTGTTTTGCTGACCTTTGTAAGTTGCATAAGCAGAGTTGTCAATACTGTTAGAACAAGCTTCGCTCAAACTTTGACAATCTGGAACAACTTTAACCTTGAAACTGATAATTTTTTCAGGATCTCCAACTTTTACAATGTTATTATTTACTGCAAAAACAATGTTTCTTGTAGTAGCATTATAACTTTGAACGGTTACACCGGCTGGTAACGAAACTATATCAGCCGGATAATTAAAGATAATATTAATCGGAAGCTGATCTCGAATAGTAAACGAAGTCGCATTATCGTTACCTGTATTTTTAAAACCAATTTCGTAGTTTAACTGCTGCCCCAAAGTAACATTCTGCCCGCCAATATTTGTTCCGGCATTGTCTTTTACAATTTTGGTTAAAACAATTTTTGGCTCAATGATTTCAACATTGAAGGCATTAAAGAAAAGTCCATAACCATCTCCACCCGTACTAAGCTTTAATTGTGCAGAAGTATCATTATTTTTAATAATCGCATTTGCAGCATTATTAAGATTGATAATACCAGTCTCAAAACCTAAAGTATTAGCACTACTTGGGGTTCGGTCTGTAAAAGGACCGTTGACATCATTAATAGTACTATTAAAGAAATTATTTACCGGACGTTCAGCAGTAAAAATATCTACGTTATTGATAGAATATTTATCTCCGGTAAGGTTAACGTCTCCTTCTAATGCTGCGAAAGCTAATTTTGCTTTTACTACTCCTGTTGGAATTGTTTTAAAACCTGTTAAATCATAAGTTACCGGTGCACTTCCTGACTGTATCCAGCGAAGACCATCAAAAGAAGTGATATATTTTGCAGATGATTTTGGATCTTCATAAACCACAAATAAATTCCAACCTGCAGAAAAACCTCCATTTATACCGCCTCTTCCAGAAATGATATTGGCAACAGTATAAGTTCCTTCAGGATTTGCTAATCCCTGAATCATTGATGTCAAATCATAATAATATGCATAAGGCATCTGATCACCATTTGATGTCGTTGGATAGTAATCATAAATTAATGATCCCGAAATATTTGTGTAAGCTGTCTGGCTTGGGAGTTTAATCTTAATCGAACCTAAATTAGCTCGGTTAACCGTACCATTGTCAACTGTACCTTTGCTGTAAATACCTGCCCAATAAAGACCTGCATATACAATTTTGTAACATTCTCTACTAGTTTGCGGAATAGTTAAATTAGCCGAACTCGAACTAAAAGTAGTATTATCATTATCGACATCAATATACTGCATATTAAGGTCGTTGTTATTTTGGTTCGTCGCATTAAACGCATTATTAGGCCGCTCACCATTCCTGTTGTTATCTCTATTCAAAATATTATTACCTATCAAGAGCATATCACCTTTTAAACTCTGGTCAAAGCGAGGGGTGAAATTCTTTTGAGAGAACATAATAAAACTCTGTATAAAAAATAATACAGTTAAAACTAATTTTAAAGTAGTAGGTTTCTTCATGTTACTATGGTTTCAGTTTAACTGTTGTTCTTTGAAGGGGCGTTCAAAGAACAACATTCAATCTTAATTTAAATTTATGTTTTACTTACCTTCTTCCTTTTATTGAAGAAGTTGCCATCTATATCTAATACTAATTTTCGACTTTTACGATTGCCATTTTTCCGTTGTAAGGCGATTTCCCTTTTGCTTCTAATGCCTTAGTTGCTTCTTGTAACCCATCGAATTTCTCATAATAGATATAATACTTACTAGTTGTTATATTGTAAAAGAAATTAATATCTGTACGTCCCGCTGCAACTGCTTTAGTTAAGAATTCATCTCGTTTTTCAACGCTGCTGTGTACCGCAAGAATCATATAATAACCACTTTCAGTATTTTTAATATTCTTGATAATCTGCATATTCGACTGATCTTCTCCAAAATCAAAATCTGCTGCTGTCAATGGTGTGCTGCTCGGTTTCGTAGTTTCCTTAATACGTTTAAGAGCTGCTAAATCCTGAGCATATCTTCCCTGATCATTTTCGTATGCCGCACGTTTAATTCTACGTTTTTTCTCAATCTCAGTTTCAGCTTTAATACGCTCTAAGTCGGCTAGTAATGCTGCACCATCCTGTTCCATTTTTAACTGTGCTGCTTTTAATTGGTTTATCTTTTCAAGATAAGCTTTGTTTAAAGCATCATTTTTATTTGGAACTTTTTTCAGTCTTTCATTATATAAATTAGTCAGCTTAGCAATTTCATCTTTTTGAATTCTGCTTGCATCAGCTAATTGTGTTTTTAAAGCTTCTAACTGGCTGTTTTCCGCAGCAACACTCTTGAATGGTTTTGGTTCTTTGTAAATACCTTTTTCACTTAAATCATTCTCTTCTTTTAAGTCATTCAAGTCTTTTTGTTTATTGGCAACTGTTGATTTAAACTGATCTAATAAATCATTTTGTGTTTTTTCAGATGTTTCGATTGAAATTGTTAAGCTCTCGATTGCTTTTGCTGTCTCATCTTTAGCAGCTGCTGCAGCTCTTGCTGCTGCCGCTTCTGCATCGGCTTTTGCTTTTTCAGCAGCTAATGCAGCCTGACGTTCTTCTTCAGCTTTTAATTGTCTTGCTTCTTCTTCAGCTTTCAATCTTTCATTTGCTTCTGCATCCGCTTTGGCTTTTGCATCAGCTGCTAATTTTGCCTGTAAAGCTTCTGCATCGGCTTTTGCTTTCGCCTCTGCTGCAAGTTTCGCCTGAAGAGCCTCTGCATCAGCCTTAGCTTTTGCTTCTGCCGCTAATTTAGCCTGACGTGCTTCTTCATCTGCTTTCGCTTTTGCCTCTGCAGCTTGTTTTGCTTGTAATGCTTCTGCATCAGCTTTTGCTTTCGCATCAGCAGCAAGTTTCGCCTGAAGAGCTTCTGCGTCAGCCTTAGCTTTTGCTTCAGCCGCCAATTTAGCCTGAAGAGCCTCTGCATCAGCCTTAGCTTTTGCATCTGCCGCTAATTTAGCCTGGCGTGCTTCTTCATCTGCTTTCGCTTTTGCCTCTGCAGCTTGTTTTGCTTGTAATGCTTCTGCATCGGCTTTGGCTTTTGCATCTGCAGCAAGTTTCGCTTGAAGAGCCTCTGCATCAGCCTTAGCTTTTGCTTCAGCCGCTAATTTAGCCTGTAAAGCTTCTGCGTCAGCTTTTGCTTTTGCTTCTGTAGCAAGTTTCGCTTGAAGTGCTTCTGCATCAGCCTTAGCTTTTGCTTCAGCTGCTAACTTCGCCTGACGTGCTTCTTCATCTGCTTTCGCTTTTGCCTCTGCAGCTTGTTTTGCTTGTAATGCTTCTGCGTCAGCTTTTGCTTTTGCTTCTGCAGCTAGTTTCTCCTGAAGAGCCTCTGCGTCAGCCTTAGCTTTTGCTTCAGCCGCTAATTTAGCCTGTAAAGCTTCTGCATCGGCTTTTGCTTTCGCCTCTGCAGCAAGTTTCGCCTGAAGTGCTTCTGCGTCAGCCTTAGCTTTTGCTTCAGCTGCTAACTTAGCCTGACGTGCTTCTTCAGCTTCTCTTAATTGTTTTTCTTCTGCTTCGGCTTTTGCTTTTGCAGTTGCTTCAGCATCGGCTTTTACTCTTGCATCTGCAATTAGTTTAGCTTGTAAAGCTTCCATATCAGCTTTGGCTTTTGCTTCTGCTGCTAATCTTGCTTGTTCAGCTTCTGCATCGGCTTTTGCTTTTGCTTCTGCAGCTAATTTAGCCTGTCGTGCTTCTTCATCTGCTTTAGCCTTCGCCTCAGCTGCTTGTTTAGCTTGTAATGCCTCTGCATCGGCTTTTGCTTTTGCATCGGCAGCTAACTTAGCCTGAAGTGCTTCCGCATCAGCTTTCGCTTTTGCTTCAGCAGCCAATTTTGCTTGTGCTTCGGCATCAGCTTTCGCTTTTGCATCTGCAACTAATTTCGCTTGTAAAGCTTCTGCGTCTGCTTTGGCTTTTGCCTCTGCATCCAATTTCGCTTGTGCTTCTGCCTCGGCTTTTGCCTTAGCTTCTGCTGCTTGTTTTATTTTTAATGCTTCCGCATCGGCTTTTGCTTTTGCTTCTGCTGCAATTATTGCTTGTCTAGCTTCTGCATCGGCTTTGGCTTTTGCTTCCGCAGCTAATTTTTCTTTTAATGCAGCTTCTTCAGCAGCTTTTTCTTTTGCAGCAGCAGCAGCTTTCGCTCTGTTTGCAGCATCAATTGCTGCTTTAGTTTTAGCTTCTGCAGCCGCTTTGGCTTTTGCTTCGGCAGCTAATCTGGCCTGAAGTGCATCTGAATCTGCTTTGGCTTTTGCATCTGCAGCTAAGATTGACTGTAAATCTGCTTCTTCAGCTTTAGCTTTTGCATCGGCTTTACGCTTGGCTTCTGCAGCATCAGCTTTGGCTTTTGCATCTGCAGCTAATTTTATTTTTAATGCCTCGGCATCAGCTTTGGCTTTTTCGTCTGCCGCAAGTTTTGCTTTGGCTGCAGCTTCGGCATCAGCCTTGGCTTTTTCAGCAGCTAATTGTGCTTGTGTCTTTTGCGGAGCTGGTGCAGCCGGATTTTGTCCTGCTGCTTGTTTTGCTTTTGCTTCTGCATCGGCTTTTGCTTTTGCATCTGCAGCTAATTTTATTCTTAATGCTTCAGCATCAGCTCTTGATTTATCTGCTGCTAATTGTGCCGGTGTTTTTTGCACGGCTCCAGCTTGTTTGTTTGCTTGTGCTTGTGCTCTCGCAGCGGCGGCTGCATCTACTCTTGCTTTATTATCTGCTGCCAGTTTTATTCTGCGTGCTTCAGCATCGGCTCTTGCCTTATCAGCAGCTAATTGTGCTTGTGTTTTTTGTTCAGCGGCAACGGCTCTGTTTGCATTAGCTGTTTGTGCTCTTGCTGCAGCTGCGGCATCTGCTTTCGCTTTTGCATCTGCAGCTAATTTTATTTTAAGAGCTTCAGCATCTGCTTTAGCTTTATTGTCTGCTTCTAGTTTTGCTTTTTCTGCAGCTTCGGCATCTGCCTTAGCTTTCTCTGCAGCAGCAAGTCTTGCTTGTTTTGCTTCGGCGTCAGCTTTTGCTTTTGCTTCGGCAGCCAGTCTTGCTTTTTCAGCTCCATCTACTCGTGTGACCGGAGCTGCGTTTGTTTTTGGTTTTGCTATTACTGGTTTTGATGTAGTTCTTGATGGGTCTATTAATGCTCCTTCTTCATCATCTCCGTAATAGTAATTTCTGTTTTTGAATTTATAAGCAATTGCAAATTCATGAGAACCTCCCATGTTTGTAAAATTGCCCATTCCTCTTTCATAGTTATATTCAATTGCAATACTTGGCGAGATATTAACTCCTAATCCTGCAGAAACTCCGTATAAAGTATTGTAACCTGCCTGTGCCCAAACGCCTTGTTTTAATGAAAGCATGGCAAGCCCTGAAAGAACTGTTTTGTCTTTTTTAATTTCTGTTTTTACAATCCCTGAGAATTTGCTTTCTTCAAAAAATCCATAGCTGTCAATATATCCAGTGTACATGGCATGAAGTTCGATTGCTCTTTCGGGATCTTCTTTTACAACACCTGAGCCAAAGTTGTAAAGAATTAAATTGTTTACGGATAATCCGAAATCCAGAAATGCTGTTCCGTAGTTAATACCTGGGTTTACGGTAAGCATTGTATTTGAAGGATAATCTCCGTTTAAAATATCCGGATCATCAGATATAATTTTTCCTTTGTCTAAACCACTTTGATAAGCGCCAACATTTAAACCAAAAGTTAAGTTACTGTCCTGATCTAAAACAATGTTGTGTGCAAAATTGACAACACCTCCAAAAACGGTCATTAAACCATAATTTTGCTGAAAAAGACCAACTGCAAAAGCTTCATTTTCTCTGAATCTTCCTGAATAATTGGCTAAATACGTATTTGGTGCATTTTCAAACTGCACCCATTGTCTTTTATTATAGAAACTTGCATAAGCGTTTGTTTCGCGAACAAAACTAAATGCAGGGTTAATTAAATATCTATTAAACTTTAATGAATTTCTGATAGGTAATGAAAACGAAACAACTCCATTCTCGGTTTGGGTTTGAGAATAGAGTGCATTTGAAAAACCGTAAAATAAAGTTATGAATAGTAAAATTTTCTTCATATTATTTAATCACAGTAATTGATCCTTTTTTTTCACCTGTGTCTGCTTGAATGACATAGTAATAAACTGGATTTACATTTTTAAAATCTTTAATAAATGAATTAAGTTCCGGATCGTAGTTGCTTCCAACATCATCAAACATTACCTCTCCATTTGAACTTAAAATCATCAACTTTGTCGTTGCGGTTTTGTATATATCAGGAATATTCCAGTAAGGATAATTACCACTTAATTTTACTATATTAGGAATAACAGTAGTTTTTGCATCATTTTCAGAAGTAATTCTGAACGTAAATTCTTTTGAAGCAATACAACCTGATTCCTGTGAAATTTTTACTTTATAAAGACCTCTTACAGCTACCAAATAACTTCCTGTTGTTGCTCCGTTTATAGCGATTCCGTTTAAAAACCACTCAAATTTTGGAGTTGTCGCATCAGTTGTTACAGATACGTTTAGAGTCTCACCGTCTTTTAGTTGGTATTCATCAGCAACATCAATACTTGCTGCGAAACTATTGCTTTTTAAATCGATACTTCCTGTTGCTTTACATCCACCAAAATCAACCTCAACCGTATAAATTCCAGATTCAGTTGCAGTAATGCTTCGGGTTGTTGCTGCAAGTGCTACACCGTCTTTTTTCCAAGCATAACTGTTACCAGAAGTCGCTGTTAATACTGTTCCTGTACCGTTTGAACAAAATGGATTTCCTAAACTAGAATCTACCGTTACGGCCGATCCTCCAGTTGAAGAAACTACAGTGACACGATTCGAACTAAAGTTATCGTCATCACAGCCCCCATAATTGATCTGAGCGTAGTAAACACCAGGTGCATTTGCGACTAACGTTGTACCACTTTGTCCTGCGATTAAAACATCATCCTTGTACCATTTATACGTTAGACCAGGATAATTAGCAGGAGATGAAGGTGTATCAGAAGGCGTTGGATTGTCTACGGATAAGCTTATGCTTCCGCCTGAACAGATTGTTGCATTGGCTTCTCTGTTATTGATATAGAATTTGTCTGTAAAAATTCTGTAAAAAGCAGGAAACGAAGTCTGATTTTGAAAGTTTTTAAACCTTTGGCTATAAACGGGTGTTGCCGTATTACTCTTAACACGAAGGCTGTAAGTATTTGATCCTTTTAAATTTGTTGGAATTGCAAACTTAATGGTCTGCTGGCCTGTTGCAGGATCATCCACAAACGAAAGTTTTGTTGTAGCCGTTGGAGTTGTAAAACTTCCGAGGTCATCAGAAAGTTCTACTTCAAAAGTAGTTCCCGCCGGAAAATTTAAATAGCTGAATGTTGCGTTGTACTCATTAAAAGGCGTACCATTTACTATTAAACCCGCACAAATTCTATCAAAAGGAAGCTGCTGCCCAACAATTGCTGCTGTTTGAGCATAGGTATGCGATTTAGTAAAGAGAATTATACTAAATAAAAAGAAAACTTTAAAAAAAGATAAAGTAGTTTTTCGAATCATATAGTACGTGTTCTTGCTAAGTCTATACGCTCAAAAAACAAGATATCAATGAATGTTTCCGAAAAATCATATTTGTAGTTCTCGATGATGTCTTTTGCAAGAATCGAAGTAGAACTAAGCAATGAAGTTTCGTTGCATTCTGTAGATTGATTATCCTTATCAGCTGCCATAGTAAGGCTGTCCTTGGGGGTGGACAGCCCTACTATTAACTGATTAGAATTATCTAATTTGCTGATAGATTTATCAGCTGATTCGTTATTTTGATTTGCTTCAATTACCGTTGCTATTTTGCAGTCAGAATCAGCAGAAAACGTAGGTTTTGCTGAGTTTTGTGCATACAGACTTAACGAAATAGGAGAAACCAAAAATATTGTATATAACAAATATTTTTTCGTTGATAGAGCCATTATTCTGATCTTTATTTGGTCCTTTAGAGACGATACATAAATTGTGTCTGGGGACTTTATTAATAAAATTTACGCTTTGAAATAAAAATCGAAATCTATTTATCTATTGCCGCTAGAAGCTGTAATTTTTCCTAATTGTAATCTGTAATCTGGCTTTTTAGGGTTGAAAATATCAATGAATGTTTCTTTGTTATCACTTTGAGAGTAAACATTAAAGAAAACACTGTTTCCATACCAGCTTTCTAAATCTTCGTTGTTAGAGTTGTATTCTGTAAAGATGTTTCCTTTACATAAGTTGAAATACATTTCCTCAAATTTGATTTTTTTAAGGTTGGCATCATTAATTTCTATTTTGCTGTCTAATAATACTGCTGGGTTGAATCCAGAGATTACACTTCTTTTCATTTCAAGAGAAGCATTTTCTGCAACGTAAACAGCTTCTTTTACCAATCCTGCCTGAATATCAGCATTGATATTTTCACTATCGTTAAGCATTGTAATATTAGTAGCAACAACTAAAGTTTGTTTTTTAGTAAAGTCTGTTTCACTTTTCTTCTCATAAGATTTTACCTCCATACAACGAGATCCGTCTTTTGTACTAGAAAAGTAAGAAGATCTAACTGCTAATGAGTTGTAAAAACGACATTGAACTCCTTGAGTAAATTTGTAATCGTCGTTGATTGATTTATAAGAAACGAATTTTGTAGCGTTAACGTCTCCACCCATGAATCCAAATGAGTCACCACCAGCGTAGCTAACCATAATGTTTTCAAGAATAGTTTTGTTACCAACACCAGCAAGAGTTAAACCGTTGAAAGTATCAACACCTTTTACTTTTTTACCAGCAAACTCGATTCTAACATATCTTAAAATTCCAGAATTTGAAGCAGCGTTATCACCACCGTAAGTAGTTAAAGTTGGATCAAGGTCCATGTTGTAAGAACCAACATTTCCGAATTTATTGATTGGAGCATCTCCTAAAATAACTACTCCACCCCAGTCTCCAGCTTTTTTCTGGCTGCGGTTAGAAGTAAATACAATTGGATCTGTTTCAAGACCATCTGCAATAAGCTGTGCACCTTTTGTAACTACCAATGTTCCTTTTGTTTCGAAATCACCAATAATTAAAGTTCCTGGCTCAATTGTTAAAACTGCATTGTTCGTAACATAAACGTTCCCTTGCAAAACATAAATATTCCTTTTAAGCAACTTAGTATTAACAGAAATGTTTCCTGCTAAAATTTGGTTAGCTTCTCCATACTCTACTTTGTTAGGCTTAAATTCAGTCCAGTTATTCAACCAGTTCGTGTAGCCCATAATTCCTTTCTCTTGTTGAGCACTCATACTTGTTACTGTCAAAAGAACGCAGATCATTTGAGTAATTTTTTTCATGATAAAGGTGTGTATTAGGTTAATAATAAATTTGGGTATGCGTAAAATGACAAAACTCTTCTCGAATTTTTCTAATAATTTCAGAATAATCGAGAACGAGTTGTTGTTTTTGTTTCTTTCTCGAAATGTTCGCAGAAACTCATCTATCTACGCAAACACCTCAAAAAAGGTTTTAATATTTTTTAAATTTTTTACATTTCGTTCAATTCGTTGAACTCGTGTAAAGATTTTAATGTGTTTTCGTAAAACAAGATTGCTGCGATAAGGTTTCCTTTGTCAGAGTAAGGCATCATTTTTCTTTGAAACTCAACTGTAGTATCTAAGAAAGTTGTTGTACCGATTGCCTGTGCATCTAAGATTTTCTTGTGATCACCATCATCTGGAATACCTAAATCTGCCATCGTAACACCCGGTTTAGTAACCAAAGCAATGTAAGGGAGAGTTTTTACTAATACTTTAATTCGCTCAATGTATAATTCCAAAAGTTCTCCTTTCTGCATACCACTCAATTCTTTTTGATCATGGTATTTACGAATAAGAGCTGTTGTACTAATGATACTTCTTGGAGCATTTTTTGCCTGCGCCGAAACAGCTGCAGTTGTCATGATTAAAAATGCACTAAATAAAATAATTTTCCCTTTCATAAATTCTTGTATATAATTGGTTGTTGATGCAAACAAAAATATAGAAATTAACTTAAATTGCAACTTTATTGAATTTTTTTTTCAAAAAAAAAGCTTAAAAAAAGCTTAAAAACTCGCTTATCGTCGAGAAAATCTGCGTTTTGACGGGGTTTTTGTTAAATTTGTTAAAACAACAAACGTAAGATATTTTCTATAAAAAAGACTCTGATTTTCACTTTAAATAGCCAAAAAAACATTACGTTTGTCGTTTTTGGCAAAAAAATATTAACAAAAAAGTCTTGATATCTGCTAGCATGAAGTAATTTATTAACAAAAGTTAGTTAACAGAGAGCAAAATTTTCAGCAAAAAACAATCATAATCTCATAAATGAAATGCACCTCAATAATCTTTAATCTAAAATTTTTGACTACATCATTTTCTGCTATCTTTGCTTCATGCAATTTTCTCAAATTTTAGGTCAAGATTACATCAAAAGCCACTTAATAAAAAGTGCCTCTTCCGGGCGAATTCCGCATGCGCAATTATTCATTGGGCCTGAAGGAAGCGGTACATTGTCTACAGCAATTGCTTATGCACAGTATATTTTGTGCAACAATACCGGAAATGAAAACGAAAACGGAAATGATTCCTGTAATCTCAAATTCCAAAACATTTCGCATCCCGATCTGCATTTTATTTATCCAACCGTTACAACCGAAGATGTCAAAACCAAACCCAAAAGTTTAGACTTCATTCAGGATTGGCGCACCTTTATTCAGGAAATGCCCTACGGCGGATTATTTGACTGGTATAAAATTCTGGGTGTTCAAAATAAACAAGGCGAAATCAGGGTCGAAGATGCGCAGGAAGTTTTAAAGTCGCTTTCGCTTAAATCATACGAAGGCGGTTATAAAATCATGATTATCTGGATGGCCGATAAAATGAACATTGCAGCTTCAAACAAACTTTTGAAACTGTTGGAAGAACCTTCAGACAAAACAATGTTTATTCTCATTTCTGAAAACGAAGAAGATATTATACAAACTATACGTTCCCGCTGTCAGGTAATTCACTTTAACGGACTTCCGGAAAAGGTGATTGCAGATGCTCTTGTTTCTCAGGAAAACATCGATCCTAATATGGCGAAAAAAATTGCGCACCAGGCTCAGGGAAATTTTAATAAAGCACTCCATTTGCTAAAAGAGGATGACTCTGAATATCCATTTGAACAATGGTTTGTCAATTGGGTTCGTGCCGCTTTTAGAGCAAAAGGGAATGCCGCCGCCATTCAGGATTTAATTTCCTGGAGTGAAGAAATTGCAGGACTTGGCCGCGAAAGCCAAAAAAAATTCATTCAGTTTTGTATCGAAATGTTCAGACAGGCTCTTTTGCTAAATTATCAAACTCCGAGTTTGGTTTACATCGAGCCAAAAGTCGACAAGTTTAAACTCGAAAATTTTGCGCCTTTTGTAAACGGAAATAACATTCACGAAATTTTCAAAGAACTTTCAGATGCGATGTATCACATTGAAAGAAATGGAAATGCAAAAATAATCTTAACCGATTTATCTATAAAACTGACTCGTTTAATTCATAAAAAATAGTCCACAAATGAATAATGTTGCCTCTATTTTAATATTAGCATTTTTAGCTTTAACTTTTTTACAATCAGGCTACGAAAAAATTTTTTATTGGAAAGATAATGTAACCTGGCTCAAAGAACATTTTGCAAAAACACCGCTAAAAAATCAGGTTCCGCTTGCTTTACTTCATCTCTTAATTTTAGAATTAATTTCTGGAATTTTAAGCGTTGTTGGAGCAATTCAGTTATTAACAAACAGCGGTCGTGATTATGGTTTTTATGCCGGAATTTTTTCATGTATCAGCTTATTAATGATGCTTTTCGGACAACGATTAGCCAAAGATTACGATGGTGCAAGAACCATTGTTATTTATTTAATTCCTGCCGTAATGGTAGTTAACTGGCTGAATTGATCAGTCTCAATTTTTTAAGATAAGCCACTGATTTTAAATATTCAAGCAGATTTTTGATCCTTCTAATCTGTGATCCCGATAGCTATCGGGAGTGGCAGAAAAAACAAATTTTTATAATAAAAAAATGAATCCAAAACATCCTTCAGAATCCGTAACAATATTAACTGATTTAGTTTTACCAAGCGAAACAAATCCTTTAAACAATCTTTTTGGCGGCGAATTATTAGCCCGAATGGATCGTGCAGCAAGTATCGCCGCGCGCAGACATTCCCGCCGAATTGTGGTTACGGCATCTGTAAATCACGTTGCTTTCAACAGAGCAATTTCTCTTGGAAGCGTTGTTACTGTCGAAGCAAAAGTTTCAAGATCATTCAAAAGTTCGATGGAAGTTTTTATAGACGTTTGGGTAGAAGACCGCGAATCTGGAAACAGAACCAAAGCAAACGAAGCTATATATACTTTTGTTGCTGTAGATGATACCGGAAGACCCGTTGAAGTACCGGCAATTGTTCCTGAAACCGAATTAGAAATACAACGTTTTGATGCTGCTTTACGCCGTAAACAGTTAAGTTTAGTACTGGCAGGAAAATTAAAACCTTCTGACGCTACAGAATTAAAAGCTTTGTTTTTGTAATACAAATTGTTACAATTTGAAACAATTTAGAGCAATGAAACTTCAAAAAAAGAAGTATTTTTACACATTCTAGTTTGTCAAATAAAAATCAATAAGTTGTTTCCTTTTGATTTCTTTTGAAAGCTAAAAAAATAATTTAGATAATTTAAGAAAAGATGAGTTCAGACAAAGAAGCCAAATTAAAAGCGTTACAGCTAACGCTTGATAAACTTGACAAAACCTACGGAAAAGGAACCGTAATGAAAATGGGCGACAGAGCCATTGTAGAGGTAGAAACGATTTCTTCGGGTTCTCTTGGCGTTGATTTAGCTCTTGGAGTAAATGGTTATCCAAAAGGAAGAATTATTGAAATATACGGGCCGGAATCTTCTGGTAAAACAACACTGACACTACATGCTATTGCCGAAGCTCAAAAAGCCGGAGGTATTGCCGCATTTATCGATGCTGAGCATGCTTTTGACAGAAACTATGCTGAAAAATTAAATGTTGATATTGAGAACTTAATTATCTCTCAGCCGGACAATGGTGAGCAGGCCTTAGAAATTGCCGAAAACTTAATTCGTTCAGGAGCTATAGATATTGTTGTAATTGACTCGGTTGCGGCTTTAACTCCAAAAAGCGAAATCGAAGGCGAAATGGGAGATTCTAAAATGGGTCTTCATGCACGTTTAATGTCTCAGGCTTTAAGAAAATTAACCGGAACAATCAGTAAAACAAATTGCACCGTTTTCTTTATTAACCAGCTTCGTGAAAAAATTGGTGTAATGTTCGGAAACCCTGAAACGACAACCGGAGGTAACGCATTAAAATTCTACGCTTCGGTACGTTTAGATATTCGTCGTTCTGCTCAAATTAAAGACGGTGAAAACGTAATTGGAAACAGAACTAAAGTAAAAATCGTTAAAAATAAAGTGGCGCCGCCTTTTAAAACTGCTGAATTCGACATTATGTACGGAGAAGGAGTTTCTAAAACCGGTGAAATTCTTGACTTAGCGGTTGAGTTTGATATCGTTAAAAAAGCGGGATCTTGGTTTAGCTACGGAGACACAAAATTAGGACAAGGTCGTGATGCTGTAAAAGCATTAATTAAAGATAATCCTGAATTAGCCGAAGAATTAGAGGAAAAAATTAAAGCGCATATGAAAGAATTAGCTGATGCTTAAATTCTTTTTAAAAGTTTTATAATCAATACTTTATAACACAAACCCGAAAGTTTTTTATACTTTCGGGTTTTTTATTTGAAAAAAAATTAAAAAAATAACGCAACCTTTTTGTAACAATTTCATCTATACAGTAGACATAATGTTTAATTGGTATTAGCCATAAATACTTAATTCAACATTTTTTTTATAATAAATTTGGTTGGTTGATTCAATAAAAGTCCGTTAGTTTCGCATGGTTCTAACGGGTTTTTACTGATTTTGAAAAAATTATCTATTAAAAAAATTGCGTTTTATTTCATAGAAATAATTCACCGATAAGCTTTTTGAATATAAACGGGGGTTTTTATTTCAAAAGAAAACCCGGCAAGAGTAAAATCTTGTCGGGTTTGTTATTTTAGTTTATTTCTTATTTTAAATCTTTCTTTTGAAAATCGAGTAAACCGTTATAAATCAACTCTCTTACCCTATCTCTAAGCTCTTTTCTGTGATCGCTTGTTAAGCCGCTTGTTTCCACAAAGGGCAGAATTTTTCCCCGCATTTTTCCGGGACTTCCGCTAAAAAAAGTATACGAAAAACGTTCTTTATTATCAGCAAAAACAATTGGTACAATCGGAATTTGATGGTCTATGGCAAGTCTAAAAGCTCCATCTTTAAAATCGTCCAATAAAATCGATTCATCATCGGGAACTCCGCCTTCAGGAAAAATACAAATGCTTAAACCTTGATTTAAACGATTTTGAGCTCTTTTAAAAACTTCATTTTTACTTTTCGAAGAATTTCTGTCAACTAAAATACAGGTTCTTTTGTAGAAAAATCCAAATAACGGAATTTTCACAAGTTCCTTTTTCCCAACAAAAACAAAAGGATTTTTTATAATTGCCAGCATCAGCATAATATCTGTCATTGAAGTATGATTGGCAACAATCATGTAGCTTTTATTTTTGATAAGCTTTTGTTCCTTCTTGACCTTGTAATAAAAACCCATGCCAAAAAGGATAAATTTAGCCCAAATGCGGGCCATTTTAAAGAAATAGGGATATCCTCTTTCCGAGATAATAGAAATCAGTAAAAACGGCAGCATAATCAATATCGGAATTGCCATTAAAATGTAAAACCAAATGCGCCAGATAATCCAAAAAACAATCTTAAATATTTTCATAATTTCAAAAGTACTAAAACCCAAATGAATTTTATAAAGATTTTTTAATGCTCACCCTTAACCTTCTTTACGCGAAGGTTATAAAGTTTTTTCGCAAAAGAAAGAAGGTAATTTTATTTTAGGAGTTGCTTTGCAATGAGTTCTCAAAGCTTTTTCTATAAATTATTTATGACTCTTCTTATTCCATTTTTTAGGAGACTTTCATTGAAATTTATAAGTAAGCCAAGTTTATAATTCCCTAGTTTTAAATAGGTTAATGTTTGTGCTAAATGATTAACTGAGAGGGATTCTACCGTTTTAATTTCAACTAGGAATTTCTTTTCTACAAGCAAATCAATTCGGTATCCACAATCAAGATTAACTTCTTCAAAAACTAATGGCAGCGCTTTCTCTTTTTCTACAAATAGCCCTCGCTTCGAAATTTTATAAAACAAACATTCTTTGTAAACATTCTCTAATAAACCTGGTCCAAGTTTTTTATGAATTTCTATAGCAAGGCCAATTATAATATTTGATATTTCGTTTTCTGTCATAATCAAAAACGATAAAATTATAAATATTTTCTTATAAATTAAATATAAAGTCAAAACCAAATTTTTTAAAGTTAATTCCTAGATAGCCAAAGCTTTGAGAACTCATTGCAAAGCAAATCTTAAAAAACTTCGTGTTCTTTGCGAAAAACCTTTGCGCCCTTAGCGTTAAAAAAACCAAACGAAATTCTCAAAAATTTCCCTAAAACCTTTGCAAACTTTGCGGTTATAAAAAACTTCACGAACTTTGCGTTTAAGAAAAAAACTAGAATGGCAAAAATACTTACTGGTGTTCAGAGTACTGGAACGCCACACTTAGGCAATTTATTGGGAGCAATTATCCCGGCGATTGAATTATCGAATAATCCGGCAAATGAATCATTTTTGTTTATTGCTGATTTGCATTCGATTACACAAATTAAAGATGGCAAAACGTTAAGAGAAAACACTTACAGCACAGCTGCGGCCTGGCTTGCCTGCGGATTAAATCCTGATAAGGTGACTTTCTACAGACAATCTGATGTGACTCAAACTGCTGAATTGACCTGGTATTTAAGCTGTTTTTTTCCTTATTCAAGATTGGCTTTAGCACATTCATTCAAAGACAAAGCCGATCGTTTAGACGATGTTAATGCCGGACTTTTTACCTATCCGATGTTAATGGCAGCCGATATTTTATTGTATGATGCTGAATTTGTTCCTGTTGGAAAAGACCAATTACAGCATTTAGAAATCACTCGTGATGTAGCTTCTCGTTTTAATCATCAAATGGGCGAAACTTTTGTACTTCCTGAGGCAAAAATTGAGGAAAACATTATGTTGATTCCCGGAACTAACGGTGGAAAAATGAGTAAATCTGCTAATAATATCATCAATATTTTTCTAGATGATAAAGCCTTACGCAAGCAGGTTATGAGTATTGAAACAGACAGTACGCCGCTTGAAGCGCCAAAAAATCCAGATACGTGTAACGCTTTTGCCATTTATTCTCTTCTGGCAAATGAAACACAAATTGCCGAAATGAGAGCGAATTATCTTGGCGGAAATTATGGTTATGGCCATGCTAAACAAGCTCTTTTTGAATTGATAACAGAGAAATTTAAAACCGAAAGAGAAAAATACAATTACTACATCAATAACCTTGAAGAAGTAGATGCCTTATTGAAAAAGGGTGCCGCAAAAGCTTCTGTTGTTGCCGATGGTGTTTTGAAAAAAGTTAGAAATGTTCTTGGTTTTGAAAACTAAATAATAATAAAATAAAAAAGCCTGCTAATTGATTTTAGCAGGCTTTTTTTATATAAAATCTTTACGCTCTTCCTAATCTGGCAAGTAATAAAATCAATCGTAAAACAACGATGATAATAACAATAACAGACCAAGTAGACATTCCGCCCGAAGATGAACTGCTGCTGTATTCTCTATCTTTTGCGGCATCAATTCTTTCTTTGTGAGATCTTATCGAATTGCTTAATTCATAATCGATTGGTTTATAATTCACCATTGAAGTTACCATTGGCTCTAAAAACTCATTTCGGACAGCTCCATTTACAATTGAGCCTGACATTTTACTATAGATCGCTCTAATTTTCTTGTCGATTTCTTCAGATCTAAAATATGTTAGTAAAGCATAAAAACTTCTGTATTTAATAAATTCAATTGTATCTGCTCCAGATGATAAAGATGGATTTTCATCAAATTTATTTACAACAAAATCAAGTTTTGCATTCAGTTTTTGATTCAAACTGTCTAATGAGTTTTGAGGCAGATATTCCTTTACATTCAAAAGATCCTCAATACTATCAAACCGGTTTTGTGTTATGTTTTGATCGAAAAACTTGTCTAAATCTTTTGCTAAAAATCTATCTATAAATGATTTAATGTTTTCATCATTAACAGAAACATTATAATCTGTAATAAATCTGTTTCGGGAGTAATTTTTTCTTGCAAAGAAATTGTAAAGGATTCGATTGTTTGAAATAAACAAAAGTTCTTTTGGAAATTCATTAATTGCGACAATCAAATTATCTGCCAGATCAGGATCTACATTTGGGTTTTGTGATCGCTCAATTTCAAATTGCTTCCTGACTTTTTCTGAGTCTTCAATGCTGAATCCGCTGCGGTTTTCTTTGTAAATGCCTGCGTTTTCAAATAGTTCTATTATATTCATTTTTAAGGTTTTTGGGTTAAAACAAAAGTATAGTTTTAATATATTAAACCTAATTTTTTTGTTAAAAATAACCTTATCTTAAAAACGGTTATTTAAATTTTCGTGGTTTTCTTTAAAGCTTTGGCCAACAGGAATTGTAAAACTTTCTATAACTATCTCATTATTTTCTAATGCTTTAAAAAACGCTCAAAGGTTTTTGTTTCAGGATATAATCTACCGTTTCGGGTTCGAAACCTTCAATCGCAAATTCTCTGTATGCGGTTGTAAAAATGGTTTTTTGTTTGGTTTTTATTGATTTTAAAAAATCGATTCCCGTTAAATCCGGTAAAAATTAATGGTAAATTTCAAGCGTTATTTTCTCGATAGAACTTTCAAAATATTGAGGTTATATTGCTTCAAACATTTTTCCCGGCAAAGGCCTTACCACGCCTTTAAGTTCCATATTTAAAAGAATTCCCGAAATTCTAAATACTGGTAAACCACATTCCAGGGCAATGATATCTAAGAGTTCTTTTCCATTTTTTAAAAGAAAATCATAGATCTTTTGTTCATCAGGTTCAAGTTCTATAAACAATTGTTTCTGAATTGTTTTAGATTTCTTTTCGATATCCCAATTCAAAACGTAGATCAAATCGGCGGCGCTTGTGAGTAAATTTGCTTTTTGGGTTTTAATTAAATCATTACATCCCTGACTATACTTGTCTGTAATTCTTCCGGGAACTGCAAAAACATCTCTGTTATAATCATTTGCAAGATTGGCGGTTATAAGCGAGCCGCCTTTATCTGCAGATTCAATCACAATGGTTGCTTCACTAATTCCGGCAACAATGCGGTTTCGGCGAACAAAATTCTCTTTATCAGGATTTGATGAACTCCAAAATTCAGTAATAAATCCTCCGTTTTCTTCCATTTTTGCCATGTACTTTTTGTGCGTTCGCGGATAAATTTGATTTAAGCCATGAGCTAAAACACCAACTGTCTGCAAGTTATATTCCATCGCAAATTGATGAGCAACAATATCAACACCATAAGCAAAACCGCTGACAATTACGGGGTCAAGCGGCGCAAGATCTTCAATAAGTTTTCGACAGAATTCTATTCCATACGAAGTTATCTGCCGAGTTCCCACAATACTGATAATCTTTTTGTTTGCAAAATCTATTTCTCCGCCAGAAAAAAGCAAAACCGGAGAATCAACACAATGTTTTAACCGTTCGGGATATGTTATGCTTTGAAAAAATGAAACATCAATTTTGTTTTTTCTAATGAATTCAAGTTCGTGATTTGCCTTTTCAAAAATAGTTTTGTCTTTCATGTTTTTCAGCAAAGCTGAACCAACTCCATCAATTACAGCAATTTGGCTTGATTTGGATTTAAAAATCGCTTCGGCATCTCCGCAGTGATTCAATAATTTTTTGGCCATTATATCACCAACTCCCTCCACTTTCATTAAGGCTAATAAATAAAACAAATCCTGATCTGACATTTGGCTAAAACATTATGTAAAATAGAAATAAAAACAAAACCAATTTTATAGTGCAAATATGGTTAAAATAAAGTTATTTCTTATTAAATTTTAATGTTATTGAAATTTAAAATTAATAGAGTCTCATAACAATAGTGTTAAAATACTGAAAACGAATTGTCTATAAAAATTTCAGAATTGTTAATAAAAATTGTGAATAAAATTTTGATAACTATATTGGTTGATTAATTTTGTTACTATGAAAATCGAAACTTACATCGCGCAGTTATTGTATCGTTATCAGTGTGTAACGGTACCTGGATTTGGTGCTTTTTTAACCGAAATTCAATCAGCTCAGCTGAATGAAAGCACAAATTCGTTTTTTCCTCCAAAAAAGACAGTCTTCTTTAACAGTAGACTAAAAAATAATGATGGTCTGTTGGCCAATCACGCTGCTCAGGCAGAAAATACATCTTATGGTTTTGCTGTAAATGCAATTGCTTTTGAGGTGCAAAAATGGAAACAAACACTGGAAGAAAACGGTGTTATTAGTCTAAAAAATATTGGCGACCTTCGACTAAATGCCGAAAATAATATCATTTTTACTCCAAATGATCAAATAAACTATTTATCGACTTCATTTGGTTTAAGTCCGTTTGTTTCGCCATTGGTAAAAAGAGAAATGTTTGAAAAGAAAATCGAGCAGATTTCTGAAAGAGAAACGGTTGCTTTATATGAAGATGAGGAACCAAGATCATCAAGATTTTATTTGAGATATGCCGCCATTTTTGTTCTTGGTCTTGGCGTTACCGGAAGCATCGGATATCCGTTATATCAAAATCAAATTGCAGCGCAAACTCTTGTTGTAGAAGGTAATGTACAAAAAAAAGTGCAAAACAAAATTCAGGAAGCTACATTCGTGATTCAAAATCCGCTTCCTGCTGTTACTTTAGTTGACTCTTCAAAAGTAGAAACTGCCGAAGAAAAAGTTATGCCTTATCACATTATGGCCGGAGCTTTTAGAAGTGAAGCAAATGCAAGAAAAGCTTATAACCAGCTGATTAAAGATGGATACAAAGCGAGAATGCTTGGCGAAAACAAACACGGTTTATTCCCTGTTTTATATGGAAGTTACGCTACCATGAAAGAGGCCGAACAAGCGCAAAAAGAAATTCAAAAAGGCGAAAATCCAGATGCCTGGATTCTGGTCGAAAACTTATAAATCCTTGAAAATCCTATTCTTATCGAATAGGATTTTTTTTGTCTTATTCTGTTGCTTTTAAAAATTTAAACGGCAGTTTTAGAGTAGTTCATCATTTAATTTCGTTCCAAATAAATTTAAAATGATGAATAAAATATTTAAAACATTTGCTATAGTATTAGTTTTTATGAACTCACAATACTTTATTGCACAACAAGTTGTAAAAGATCAAAGAACACAGGAAATCGAATTACAAAAGGCAGAAAATGAAGCCAAAAAAATTTCGATAGAAAATCACAGAAAGCTTGACGAGAAAATTTCTGATTTGCAAAAACAACTAAAGGAAATTGAAAAACAAAAGAAAGAAGTTGAAAACAAGAAGAAATCACTCGTTAAATCTGAAAATAACTTAAAATCTACAAAAGAGAAAATCAGCAAACTTGAGATAGCCAATCAAAAAATAGAAAACAAGATAAATACAACTTCTGTTACTGGTGAAGAAATTCAAAAACAGAGAATCAAAACTAAAGAAAACGAGGTGAACATTCAAAAACTCAAATTAGTGCAAATAACGCAGCAAAAAGAGCTTGAAAAGGTTATGTCAACACTTTAATAAAAACCCGATTCGTTTGAATCGGGTTTTTGTTTATCGTGAAACAATTTTGGCATTCTGAGAAAGGATTTCTTTTCCGTTTTGTGTGATGACTAACTGCGCCGGTGGCGAACCTTTTTCACCTAATACGATAATATAGCAGGTGTATATATAATTTCCTTTTTTAAACTCAAAATTATGATTTCCGCCGCTGCCATCAGCAAACCATTTTCCGTTGTTGACAATTAAATCCGGTTTATCACTCATTTTTTGCTTTACAGACCAGGAAGCATATCTGTAATTTTCATTTCCCATATCATCAATTCTAATTCTAAATTTTGATGTTTCTAAAACATATTCCGGGTTTTTAAACTTAGCTATGCTTGGATGTAGTTTATCCTTTTGTGAAGAAATTAGCTTTGCCTTTAAATCTTTCTCAAATTTTGACTGATAATTGATTGTTTTCAATTTTCCATCAGTATCAAACCAAAGTGTTCCATCATTCAGCATAATTCCTCTCCAGCCTACTTCAGACCAGTCTTTATTGGTTTTTGACGATGTTATTTCTTTCTTCAAACTGGCATCAAAAATTTCAGAATATCGTTTAATAAATTCCGCTTTATTTTTAATTGAAGGAATTGGATTTTCTCTTTTTAACGGATAAGATATCATATTAGCAATTGCTTCTTTCTTATCTCCTTTTACGTTCTCAATAAAAGTTTGAATAAACTTTTGGTATTCTTTTTTCAATTCCTGACCCGTGACATTCGTGACAGAAAAAATAACTAATGTGATGTATATAAGCTTTTTCATGTTTCTATTTTACATAATGTTTTTATGGAAATTACTTAAAATTTATGACTATTAAACTCTAAGTTACAAAATCAATTTTAAATTGAAGCTTCGTGGAAAATCTATAATCAGTTTATGCTTGCTTTAAACATCTTAAGTTCATCCCATGTAAATTCATCCCCGTATTTTTCTTTTAACGGACTTAGTGATTCTTCGGCATAGAATTCGAATGCATCACGTAAAGCAAGGATTTTATCATACGGAAGCACATCAGAAATATCAACTTTTTTAGCCTGGATAAGTTTTATTAAATGGGATTCGACCGTTTGTATAGTAAGTTTTCTAATGCGTGCTATATCTTCAATTGAGTTTTTCGCAAGCCAGAGTTCGTACGTTTCTTCTACTGTGGTCTTTTTTGGGCCATTTTCGGCAGTTTTATCTACTTTTTTTGCAGAATAACGTATTACAGGTTCATCAACCTGAAACATGTCTGTATTTGCAATTTTAAACTCTTCTTTGATTTTAGAAATTCTTTCAATTTTATAATTTTTAATTGCCGGAGAGGTAAGACTGTCTTTACTGATTGTTTCACGAGAAACGACAATTTCAACCAGCAGTTTGGCTTTCATCAAACGTAAAACCGCTTTTGTCTGCAGATCGTCCAGCAGAGATAATTCTTCATAAAATTCTTTTACTTTTTTAAATTTCTGTATTTCAGCCATTTTGCTTAAAAGATCTAAAACTAATTTATCCATTGGCTTAAAAAAGTAGTCGTAAGCGGCCTCTACTCTTTCCTTTACAAACAATAAATCGACTGTTTCTTTGCTAAAGATTTTATTAAGCTGCTGAATGAATTTTTGCGATGGATCTATCAGTGCTTCAATTGTATCCATGCGTTTATGCGCCCATACCGAATGTTTTGATTTTTCTGAGGCAACGGCATTTTCATTATAACTAAAACGGTGATTTCTCCATTCTTGTGCTAAATCTGTCCAATTGAAACTGTTTATCAAATAGTTATGAATAAAATTTTTGGTTTCAAAATGCAGTGAATTTTTCAGATCGTCTTCTGTTGCTTTGTTTAAAGCATAATCCATAACATCCTGATCGTTCGAAAGTCCGTTCATTTGTATCGAAGACAGCAAAATTAGCCCGTTTAAGGACGTTAAACGCGAAAGTGCTACATAGGCCTGTCCGGGCAAAAAAACCTGCGATACGTCGAGCGCAGCTTTTTCAAAGGTTAATCCCTGGCTTTTGTGAACTGTAATTGCCCAGGCTAATTTTATCGGATAATGGGCAAAGGTACCCAAAACCTCTTCTTCGATCTCTTTGGTGAGTTCGTTTACTTTGTATCGAATGTTTTTCCATTCGTATTTTTCTACTTCAATGGTTTTATTTTCTTCAGGAAAATGAACAAAAATTTCCTGATCAGAAAGTGATTTTATTATGCCCATTTTTCCGTTAAAATACCTTTTTTCAAATGATAAATCATTCTTTACAAACATAATCTGAGCACCCACTTTCAGCTTTAAATTTTCTTCTACCGGAAAAATTTTCTCTGGAAAATCTCCTACTACAAAAGGCTGATAAACAAATTCATTTCCTGCTAAATCATTAATTGCCTGTTCGTTAATGGCATCCGCTTTTGCATTATGAGTAGTAAGAGTTATATATCCCGGATTCATTTTTAAATCAAAATCTGGTTTTACGTATTGGTTTAAAACCTCGATATCTTCTTTTGTAATCTGATTGTTTCGAAGATTATTTAAAACCGAAATGAAAACATCATCGCTCTGACGGTAAATCTTTGATAATTCAATATATAACGGCGGATTCTGTTGGATGACATGGGAATGAAAAAAGAATTTTCCTTTGTAATAATTACGTAAAGTCCGCCATTCTTCATCCCGTATTACAGGCGGAAGCTGCAATAAATCTCCAATAAAAAGCACCTGAACGCCGCCAAAAGCTCTGGTATTTCTGCGAACTGTCTGCATCATAAAATCGATAGCATCCAGTAAATCAGCGCGAAGCATACTCACTTCATCGATAATCAGCAGTTCCATATTGCGAATTACATTTCGCTTTACGTTATTCATTTTGAAATGTCTGCGAAGCGATTCTTTGTTTTCAAACTTTACGGTTTCTGTAAACTGAGAACTTTCCTGATATGAAGGAATAAAAGCCGAAAACGGCAGCTGAAACATAGAGTGAATCGTTACGCCGCCTGCATTTAAAGCTGCAATTCCTGTTGGTGCCACAACTACTGTGTTTTTATGTGTTGTTGCAATAATTTCCCGCAATAAGGTAGTTTTTCCAGTACCGGCTTTACCAGTAAGGAAGATTGATTTTTGGGTTTGATTTATGAATTGTAAAGTGTAAGCTGCAGCTTCAGAAACGTTTTGCATTCGGCAGGTATTAAATGTCAAAAATATCTCATTTTTATAAAAGAAAAAAACCTAAATCCGTTGTGGATTTAGGTTTCTCAATTTTAGTTTTAGTTAGTTTGGTAGTTTTTATTTTTTAGCTTCTTCTTTAACAGCTGGTTTTTCTTCTGTTTTTCCAGCTTTGTATTTATCATTCAAAGCTTTAACTATTTCCTTTGTGATGTCATACTTGTCTTCAGCATATAATACTGTTGCTGCATCACCTGTTCCATAGATATAAGAATAGCCATTTTTCTTACCGTAATCTTTGATGAATTTTTTAACTCCACTAATAAGAGAATCCATCTCTACACCACTTTCTTGTTGTAATTGCTGTGATAAAGCTTGTTGAGCATATCCTAATTGCTGCTCTCTTTTTTGCAATTCTGCTCCTCTTTGTTGTGCCCAAGCTTGACCATTTGCTTGTGCCTGGCTTTGAAAATTAGCAGCGTCTTGTTTAAAACGAGTAATTTCAGCTTGTAGTTGTCTTCCTTTTTCTTCTGCCTGAGCTTTGTATTTAGCCTCAAGATCTTTTGCTTCAGTGTACTCTTTCATCAAAACTGAAGTATCTACATAAGCTGTTTTTACTTCTTTAGCTTCTGTCGCTTTATTACACGAAACAACCAAAATTGAAAGTGCGGTAATTACTAATGCTTTTTTCATTTTTTAAATTTCTAATTTTTTATTGTATTGAAGACAAAAATATAAAAAAATAAATAGCATCAACATAAAGTTTAAAAAATGCTATAAATTTATGATATTGGTTTTATTTATAACTAAAAATTATCCTATAAAGTATCACTATTAAAATCGGCTTTCATACTTTACATTAGTGAAGACTTCTTTAAAAACACAACATAAACCCTCATTTTGTCTTAGAAAACGCCTTAAATCTGCTTATTTTGAGTTTTAGCTGTTTTTAAGCTGATAAATCTCTCACGAAAACTTTTTTAAACTTCTATTTCAAAATTTGATCAAAAATTCTTCAAAAGTGAACAAGCAAAAAAAATTCAAATTTAAAATTTCGTCTTTTTCGAAATTTTAAGGTGAAAAATTTCTTTTGAGACGTTTTACTAAATTTTTCATTTTTCAAAAAAATCACAAAACAAAAAACCAAAATTTTTTGTTCGTTAAAATTTAGAATTTGAAAGACAAAAATTCAAGACAAAAATTCAAAAATAAGTCAATTTTTGAGTCATTAGTTTTCTTTATGAAAGCAAAAAAAGCTATAAAATATCACTATTAAAAGTGACTTTCATAGCTTTTATTAGAGCTGTTTTATCAAAAAATACAACACAAACCCTCAGTTTACCTGAGAAAACGCCTTAAATACGCTTATTTTACGTTTTAGTTGTTTTTTAGCACATAAATGTGCGATGAATACTCTTTTGTACCAGACGCTTTTAAATTTGATTTTAAACCGATGAAAAATGCTTTGATAAAATTCATTTTTCCGGTTTTGTATTTTTCAGAAAGAAGACTCACATAAAATGAATCAAATTTCATTGGAAGTACTTTTTCTAATTTCATGTCGACTTTTTCAAAAAGTGATTTTATCGCTTTTTTCGAAAAATGCCAAAAATGAATTGGCACATCAAATGCTGCCCAAAATTCTCCGTAATGTTTTGCATCGAATGATTTGAAATTTGGAACCGCAACAATTAATGTTCCAGTTGGTTTTAATAAACGCTTCAATTCGTTAATTTGATTTTCTAAATTTGGAACGTGTTCCAAAACGTGCCACATTGTAATTACGTCAAAAGAATTATTTTCTAAAGAAGCTGTTTCTTCCACAAATGAAATTCCTTTTTGCTTTGCAATATTTTTTGCCCGGTCGCTCGGTTCAATACCAATTACATTCCAGCCGTCATTTTTTGCAGTTAATAAAAAATCTCCGGTTCCTGCTCCAATGTCTAAAATTTTTCCTTTTTGCGATTGTTCTGAATTAATTAAATTCAGTTTATTTTTTAAAGCGATACTTTTTACAAAATGATATGCTTTTTCAAAAATCGAACGTTTATTATCTGTGTGCGAAATATAATCTTCGCTTTCGTAATATCTTCCTAAATTTTCTAAATCCGGCTGCGGAGATGTGATCAGCATATCGAGATCTTCATCATAATACAAATCGAAAATTTCTTGCGAAACAGAATGGTCTTTTACAGTAAGAAAATGTTTTTTGTTTAAAACGTCCATTTTTTAATTAATAGTTTTTAAATATAATTTCGGCATTGAATTTTGCAAAGATGGAAATTTCATTCATCTAAACAATTTTTATTTTTTCTATTTTCTCCAAATCGTAAAAAGATGAACAAAGTTCATCTTTACAAATTTTGAATATTTTTATTCTACAGGAAACTAAAAATGATTTTTTCAAAAAATAGTTTCACGTGGAACAATTTATATTTTAGATTTCTGATTTTAGATTTTAGATTATTTGATGGAATCTAAAAAACTGGACTAACATAAAACATTTTAAGTTTCACGTAAAACAGATTAAAACAATCTAAAATCTAAAATCAGAAATCTAAAATTATTATCTTCCCATATAAATCAAAAGCACAGAAATATCACTTGGTGAAACTCCGCTGATTCTTGATGCCTGCGAAATTGTAACGGGACGAATTTTACTTAATTTTTGTTTTGCCTCAATTGACATAGATTTGATTTTATGGTAATCGAAATTGTCCGGAATTTTCACTTCTTCTAAACGAGTAAGTTTATCAGCATTGTTTCTTTCCTTTTCGATATAGCCAGAATATTTAACCTGAATTTCGGCTTGCTCTAAAACTTCTTTGTCTAATTTATTTTCTTCCACATAAGCTGCTACTTTTTCAAATTTCAGCATATCTTCTAAATCAATCTGCGGACGTGAAAAAACTTTAAACATTTTATCGCCTTGAGAAATTGGTGCCGATTCTTTCGCTTCCAAAATTGGATTTGTTTCTGCAACCGTTACACTCGTTTCTCTAAAGAATGAAACCATCTTTTCAGACTCGTTCAATTTGTATTCCATTCTTCTTAATCGATCTTCAGAAGCTAAACCAATTTCGTATGACATTGGCGTCAATCTGAAATCGGCATTATCTTGTCGCAGTAAAGTTCTATATTCTGCTCTTGACGTAAACATACGATAAGGTTCTTCTGTTCCTTTCGTAATTAAGTCGTCGATCAAAACTCCAATATACGCTTCATCACGTTTTAAAATTAACGGCGCTTTTTCATGCACTTTTAAATGCGCATTTATTCCGGCCATCAAACCTTGCGAAGCAGCTTCTTCATATCCTGTCGTTCCATTAATTTGTCCGGCAAAATATAATCCTTCAACTAACTTTGTTTCCAAAGTATGTTTTAATTGTGTCGGCGGAAAATAATCATATTCAATTGCGTAACCCGGACGGAAGAATTTCACGTTTTCAAAACCGGCAACAGAACGCAATGCTTTAAACTGAATATCTTCCGGAAGCGAAGTTGAAAACCCATTTACATAAACTTCACAAGTATTCCATCCTTCCGGTTCAACAAAAAGCTGGTGACGTTCTTTATCTGCAAAACGATTAATTTTATCTTCGATCGAAGGACAATATCTCGGGCCCAAACTTTTTATTCTTCCGTTGAACATTGGCGAACGATCAAAACCTTCTCTCAAAATATCATGAACATCCAGCGAAGTGTATGTCATGTAACAAGAACGTTGTTGCGTTAAAGGTTTTGTCAAATCAGAATATGAAAACTTATCTGGTTTCTCATCTCCTTTTTCTTCATTCATTTTCGAATAATCCAAAGAACGACCATCAACTCGTGGCGGCGTTCCTGTTTTCATTCTTCCAGCTTCGAAGCCGGCTTTAATCAAATCTTCGGTAATTCCGGTTGCGGCACTTTCACCTGCTCTACCTCCGCCGAATTGTTTTTCTCCAATATGAATTAATCCGTTCAAAAAAGTTCCGTTTGTCAACACAACCGATTTGGATCGAATTTCAACTCCGAGCGAAGTTCTTATTCCTTTTATTTTTCCGTCTTCGATAATCAGACCTTTTACCATCTCCTGGTAAAAATCTAAATTTGGAGTTCCCTCCAGCATCATTCTCCATTCTTCTGCAAAACGCATTCTGTCACTTTGAACTCTTGGCGACCACATTGCTGGTCCTTTTGATTTGTTCAGCATCTTGAACTGAATTGCAGTTCGATCTGAAACGATTCCGGAGTAACCTCCAAGCGCGTCGATTTCGCGAACAATTTGTCCTTTTGCAATTCCTCCCATTGCAGGGTTGCAAGACATCTGGGCAATGTTTTGCAAACTCATTGTAACCAACAAAGTTTTGGATCCTAAATTTGCGGCCGCTGCCGCGGCTTCAGATCCTGCATGACCTGCACCAACTACAATAACATCGTATTCTTCTAAAAACATTTTGTTTTATTATTCTCTGGAAACCGTTTAAGGCAGTTCTCAGAATTAACTTTATTTTCTCTTTGTTCCACGTGGAACGGTTTTATTTTTTTTGTTTCAGGTTTTGAAGTTTTCAGGTTTGGAGTTTCAAGTTTCAAGTTCACCATTCTTTCGAACAAACTTTACTTCTCTAATCTTATATCCTTTACTTTTTAATTCGAATTAAATTCAAACCAAAATTCTTAATCTATTTGGTTCCACGTGGAACCAAATTTTAAATACAGACATTTTCAAAAAATCTATATACGCTTTCCAGAAAACTCAAATTTTAAAATTTCAAAAATCAATCCTAAAAAGTTTTAAATTATGTTTCACGTGGAACAAATAATCAATTTACAAACTAAAAAAATTCACTAACTGTTTCACGTGGAACACAATTATTACACTTTATAATTTTAAAATTTCAAATCAAAATTCCTAAAAAAAATATTTCAAAATAATATTCAACTGTTCCACGTGGAACGAAAACATTTAAGTTTAAAATTCAAAAACGTTTCACGTGAAACACAAATTTCAAACTTTATAAAACGTGTTCCACGTGAAACATGTTTTCTTTTTTTTAGATGTTTAATTACTGTTCCACGTGAAACATCGCGATCTTTTCATCTTCTTTTGAACGCATCAATTCTGCATCTGCATCACTTTTATCTTTGTATCCGCAGTAATGCAATATACCATGAGCAAGTACACGTTTCAATTCTTCTTCAAAAGATACATTAAAATCTTTTGCGTTATCTTCTACTCTTTCTACAGAAACAAAAATATCACCGCTGATTTCGTTACCAACTGTGTAATCAAAACTGATAATATCTGTTAGCGTATCATGATCTAGATATTCTACATTTATCTTATGTAGATATTCATCATCACAAAAAATATAATTTATTTCTCCTTCATTCTTCTTTTCAGAAACAATAACAGCACTCAGCCAATCAGCAAAAACTTGTTCGTTATCTAAAGAAAATTCTGTTTCGTAATTAAAGTTTATCATTTTGTATTAAAATATTCTTGAACCTTTTGATTAAAATTCGAGCGCAAAGGTAGCGATTGTCTATTTAAAATTTCCACACTATTTAAATATTCAGTTAATGAACTTGGTAACGCATTTGATCGATTAGAAAATTCAACTTTATTTGTTTCAGATTGACGCTTCGTATCTTGACCTTGTTCCTGAACTGCATTATTTAATTTTAGTAATTCTTGCTGAATATTTAAAATTCTCTGCAGGTTTTCATTTTTAAATCCTTTATTTAATATTTGTTTTTCGGAAGCTTTCATCTGTTCGATTACAGGTCTGCCTTGTGCATCTAATCCTTTTTTGGCTAACTCTTTTTGTAAAGCTTCACGAAGTTTAACCTGCTCTTTATAAATCTCCATTATCTTTTCAGCATCTCCTTCGCCATCATCACCCTCTTTTCCATCTTTACCTTTTTCTTCTCCATTGCTTCCTTGTCCGTTTTTGCCCTGACCATTCTTTCCGTCTTTTCCATTTCCATCTTTACCTTGTCCGCTATTCTGACCTTGTTTACCATCACCGCTTTTTCCTTGCTGACCACTTCCGGGTTTATCTCCCGGCTTCATTCCTTCTTTCATTTTATCAGCAAGACCTTTTTGTTTTTGAATGATATCCGGTAATTGCATTCCTTGTCCGTCTCCGGGTTTTGGTTTTCCTGCTCCCGGTTTAGACATTTGCATCTGCATATTATTTAAAAGGTCACTTAAAAAATCGGCTAATTTGTTTGCAGATGAAACAGCATATTGCTGATGCGAAACTCCCTTTGGGATTTGAACATCGGTTAAAACTTCAATTGCTTTATCCATATTATATTGTACATTTCCTATTTCCTTAGTAACATCTTCTGCAATTTTTGGATTTCTAAGTGACATTGCAAACAAGCTATCATCGACATGACGGAATTGTTGTTTTAAATTTTGCTGAATTTTGATGTTCTTCGTATAAGCAGAAGAACCTAATTTCATCGATTTAAATTGTTTCATTACGTCTTCCTGAGATAATGAAAATGCTAAAAGATTATCCAGAATTTGACGAAGCATTGCAACATCTTCTTCTAATTGTTCCTGCTCTCCACCTTCCATACTCGACTGCATTTGTTCAGCCATTGACTTCATTTTCTTTGAAGCACTTTTTTGTTTTGTCTTTGCAGATGAAGTATTCTTTTTATTCAATTCTTCAGAAGCTTTATTCAAATCGTTTTCGACATCTTTTTCTTTTGAAGCATCTTTTGGAATATCCATTGGTGACTTCAAAGAATTATTTTCATCTTTCAAATCTTTAAGGTCTTCCTGTATTTTATCAAATGATTTATTGATTTCGTCCTGCTTCTCTTTGGTATTTTCACTGTCTTTATTAGAAAGCTGTTCTTGTTTTTCTGCAAGCTTATTTAATTTTTCGGCAACCTGATTAGCTTTTTTTTCTACATAGAAACGCTTGGTTAACTCAACTAATTGTTCTAAATTACGAGATTGGTTTTTACTGATTTGTTTGAACTTTTCCATCTTATCAAACAACTCTTCGCTGTTTAATTTATCATTTAAGTTCTTCAACTCATCCATCAATTTCTGATTTTTCTCTAAATCTTTCTCGGCATTATCCAGACGCTTTTGTAAATCTTCGGCAGTTTTATCTTTCTTATCGGTATTGTATTTATCTAAATTCTTATTCATTTTTTCAGCAAACTGCTTCATCATTTCGTCTTGTTGCTTCTGACGTTTGATAAAATCATTTACTTTTTGCTGATCTTTAAACTCTAAATTATCTTTTTCTTTTCCCGTATTTTTTAGTTTATCCATTTCAGAAAATTGCTTTTCCTGGTTCTTTAATGATTTAGATAAACTATTAATATTGGCATTTTGCTGTTGTAATTCCGCATCCTGAATTTCATCTGTTGTAGCAACTCTATCAGAAAATGTAGAAGATTTTGTACTCTTAAATCCGTGCAATGCATCGTTATCAAAAACCTCAAAATAGTATTCATAAGATACTCCTTCCTCTACAGGAAGATTACTCGGAAAGTTAAAAACAAACTGATCAAATACAGTTTGCTTTACAGGAATTGTTCCGCGTTTTGCCGTTTGTGGTTTGCCATGTTCGTAATAAACAATCTGCAATTTCGATAAACCGTAGTCGTCACCAAGTCTTCCTAAAACATAATTCTTATCTAATTTTAAACTATCAGGAGCTGGAGAAACCGTGATTGTTGGATGCTGATCTTTAATAACCGACAATTGATAATCTAATTTTTCGTAGTTCTTAACTTTGTTGTTTGAAGTCAGAATTTGGTATTCCGTATTCTGATTAATGCTTTTTACTAACTTAAAATTGTCATCTACTTTATTAAATTTTAATACAGAATTCTCGTCTTTCCAAACAATTTCCTGAGTTGACTTTGTAGACATTTTCCAGGTTACAGTTGTTCCTTCTGGTACAATTGCATTGCCGGTTCCCTGAATAGTTTCTGATTTCTTTTTCAAATATGATGGAAAATTTAGAACCATTTCGAAGTTGGCAATCGACGGAACAGTGATAACTTTTAATTCATATTCATTTGATGAAACTGAATTTCCTTCAAAAGAAAATGCTATATCCGACGTTGGCTTTTCAATCTTGAATTCGAATTTTCCTGTTTGAGAAGATTCCATAAAATAGCTTTCGTTGCCAATATGAATCATCACATTTTCGGGAACAACGTTTCCTTCAGTTTCTACTTTTACAATAAAGTCTTTGTTTTGTTCTGTTTGAAGTTTGTCATTCAAAACAACAAATTTGAAAGGAGCCGGTGGCAAAAATGCAGAATTGAAATGCACTACTCTATTAAAACTCTGCGAAATTATATTGCTGTTTCCAGAGATAAAAAACACCGCAAAAAGCAAAACCGGAATCAAAGCCAATGGCAAATACTTTTTATTTGATTTATAATTAATGGCATTTCCAAATGGAATTGGCTGCAATGAATTTGCTTTTTGTTCGATAGAAGCCAACATTAATTCTGAACTTTCAGCTGAATTTTCATTAGAAGAAAGCTGTAAAAAATTCGTTAGCTTATCACTTACTTCCGTAAAATGATTTCCAATAATTGCCGAAGCCTGATTATAATCGATTCCTTTTTGAAGTTTGAACAGCTTAAAAATTGGAAATAAGATGAAACGAAACAGCAGAAAAACTTCTACGGCAATAAATATCCAGAATAAAAGTGTTCTTCCTAATGGTTTCAGCCAAAGAAAATACTCTATAAAAAGTGTAAATAAAAAATACAAAAGTCCGAAACCAATAAAAAGAAGTCCTCCTTTTATCAATTCGTTCATGTAATATTTCTTTATAAATCCTTCTAACTTCTGATATATTGCAGATGATGTTTTCAAAATAAAATCTCTTTTAATTATAACCTATAAAAGTAGTAATTATAACGATAAGTCTGAAAGTCAAAAGTCGAAAGTCAAAAGTTTAGCACACAACTAAAAACCTTTCAGACTTTCGACTTTTGGCTTTTGACTAATATCGTATCTTTGCAACAAAATTTTAAACAAATGTCAAAGCAAGTTCGTGTGCGTTTTGCACCAAGTCCAACAGGAGCATTACATATTGGCGGAGTTCGTACTGCCCTATTTAATTATTTATTTGCAAAAAAACATAACGGTGTTTTTTATCTGAGAATCGAAGATACAGATCAGACACGTTTTGTTCCAGGTGCTGAAGCTTATATTATGGAAGCACTAGAATGGTTAGGAATTTCTCCTGATGAAACCGTTGGAAAAAATGAAAAATTTGGTCCTTATAGACAAAGTGAACGCAAAGAATTATATAAAAATTATGCTGACAAATTGATCAATTCAGGATGGGCATATTATGCTTTTGATACTCCAGAATCTTTAACTGCATTAAGAAAAGAGCACGAAACACAACGAAAAACATTTATTTACAATCATACAAATCGTGAAAAATTAGATACCTCATTAGTAATTTCTGCTGAAGAAGTTTCTAAAAGAATTGAAAATGGAGAACATTATGTGATTCGTTTTAAAACTCCGGTTGATGAAACTTTACACTTAACAGATATCATTCGTGGAGATGTTAAGTTTGAAACAAGTTTACTTGATGATAAAGTTCTTTTCAAAAGTGACGGAATGCCAACCTACCATTTAGCAAATATTGTGGATGATCATTTGATGGAAACTTCTCATGTTATTCGTGGTGAAGAATGGCTTCCATCTATGCCACTTCACGTTTTATTATACAGAGCTTTTGGTTGGGATGCTCCGGAATTTGCTCACTTACCTTTGATTCTAAAACCTGATGGAAAAGGAAAATTATCAAAACGTGATGGTGAAATCGGTGGATTTCCAGTATTTCCTTTAGATTGGAAAGAGCTAAAAGGATTTAAAGGTGACGGGTATTTACCAGATGCATTAATAAACTTCCTTGCTTTGTTAGGTTGGAATGATGGAACAGAAAAAGAATTATTTTCTTTAAAGGAATTAGTTGAAGCTTTTGACTTGAATAGAGTACATAAAGCAGGGGCTAGATTTGACATTGAAAAAGCAAAATGGTTCAATCACCAATATTTAATTAAACAAAATGATGCCGATTTAGCGAAGAGCTTCTCTCCTATTTTGATTGAAAAAGGTATTGATGTTTCTAAATATGATGTTACAAGAATCGTTTCATTGATTAAAGAAAGAGCAAATTTCGTTTCAGATTTCTGGGATTTAACAGATTTCTTTTTCCAGGCGCCAACATCATATGATGAAAAAGCAAGCAAAAATTGGAAAGAGGAAACTCCGGCTTTAATGCAGGAATTGATTTCAACTCTTGAATATATAGATGGTTTTGATTCAGCAAATATTGAAGCAATTGTAAAAGATTGGTTAACAAAAAACGAAATCGGAATGGGTAAAGTGATGCAGCCTTTCCGTTTAAGTTTAGTTGGAGCTCTGAAAGGTCCTCACCTATTTGACATTGTTGAAATCATTGGAAAAGAGGAAACTATTTCTAGAATTCAGAAAGCGATAGCAACATTATAAAAAAATTTACCATTACGATATTAAGATAATTAAGCTTTACTAAATGATAAAAAAGAAAGCTTAAAAAGTTCATAAGGCTCAGCTTAATTCTCTTGACAAAGCTTTGTTCTTAATTTTCTAAATGTCTTAATGGTTAAAAAGTAGAAACGCTAAGAAACATCTAATAAATGTTCTTAGCGTTTTTTTAATGTTTTAAAATTTTCTTTTAGAAGAATTTTCGTAATTTACCAAAATCAAAAATATAAACTATATAACCATGAGTACAGCATTTATTATCTTATTAGTATTAGCATTCTTCATTTTCATGTCGTCTTTCTTTACTGTAAAACAACAAACAAGTGTTATCGTAGAGCGCTTCGGAAAATTTACAAGCGTTAGAAATTCTGGTTTACAATTAAAACTTCCAATAATTGATAGAATCGCAGGTCGTGTAAATCTAAAAATTCAACAATTAGATGTTCTTATTGAAACACAAACTAAAGACAATGTGTTTATCAAAATGAAAGTTTCTGTTCAGTTTAAAGTAATACAGGAACATGTATACGAAGCTTTTTATAAATTAGAATATCCGCATGATCAAATTACGGCTTATGTATTTGACGTTGTTCGTGCAGAAGTTCCTAAATTAATTTTGGATGATGTTTTTGTTCGTAAAGATGATATTGCAATTGCTGTAAAACGAGAGTTGAACGAAGCGATGACAACTTATGGTTATGACATTATCAACACATTAGTAACAGATATTGATCCGGATATTCAGGTAAAAAATGCAATGAACAGAATCAATGCAGCCGAAAGAGAAAAAACAGCAGCGATGTTTGAATCTGAAGCACAACGTATTAGAATTGTAGCTAAAGCAAAAGCCGAAGCTGAAAGTAAAAAACTTCAAGGTCAGGGTATTGCAGATCAACGTAGAGAAATTGCACGCGGATTAGTAGAAAGTGTTGAAGTTTTAAACCAGGTTGGAATCAATTCACAGGAAGCATCTGCATTAATCGTAATTACGCAACATTATGATACGCTACAAGCTATTGGAGCTGATACTAACTCTAATTTAATATTATTACCAAATTCTCCACAAGCTGCAAGTGATATGTTAAACAGTATGGTAACTAGTTTTTCAGCTTCAAATATTATCGGAGAAGAAATGAAAAGACAACCTAAAAAAGTTAAAAAAACAAACAATTCGGATATAAACTACAATCCATCAGATACATCTGAGCCAACAGAAATGGCTTAAAAAAACTAACACATAAATAAAAAAGAGGCTTAACTGCCTCTTTTTTTATTTATAAACCAGTTGATTACAAATGGTATAATAGATTGTAAAATTTCTGGAAATGAATTCTTAACATATCCTGTATAAGATGAAACAAATCCGTTTACGATATTTTGCGGTGTAATGCTTTCTTTGGTTTTCTGAAAACTCAGCACTAATTTTTGATAATTAATATCTTTTTCTAGTTTCAGAATTTCTAAATCTCTGTCAATTTCAGCATAAGATGAGTATTTTTTCTTTTCCATAAATCTCAATCATTAAAAAATATTTCTGAAAATTTCTCCAAAATTGGGCCTTCAACAATCTTATCTTTTATAAAGAAAAGTAAAATTGTAAACAAAAGATAGATCCCTCCTACTGCCAAAAATCCCAAAGCATTACTTCCAAATAAATCTCCAAAAGCATACGCTGCAGCAAAAGATCCGAAAAGTAAAACCATACTAAAACATAATAATATCAACGTAAACTTAAAAATCAAAGTCGTTGATTTCATTGCTACTTTAAAACCCCAGAGTTTATAATAAGCTAAATGACTGTCAATGTAAACTTTAGTTTGTTCCTGGATTTTTTCGGTATTTTCTTTTAACTCTTCAAAAGCCATAATTATATTTTTAAAATGAAAAAGCACAAAATCATCTTATAAAAATAAGACAATTATGTGCTTCTTAAACAATTATTATTTTTGAAGTTTAGCGTTTTGTGCTTTTAAATCAGCCAGTTTAGATTCTAAAAAAGTGATTACTTCTTCTGTTTTATGACTTACATTTGAAAGCATATCAGTTAAAGTTCCGTCAAGATTTTGTGTTGCACTAGTAAATTTTTCTTTAAGAACTTCAGAACTAGCTTCAAAAGAATCCTGCAAATTATGTTTTGCATCATCAATTCCTTCTTTAATTTTAGCTCTGGTTTTTGATCCTTTATCGGGAGCAAACAAGATTCCAAGAGCTGCTCCTACTGCAGCACCGGCTAAAATTGCTGCGATTGTATTTGAATTATTTGACATGATATTACAGTTTTAAGTGATTAATAAAGATACTTCTTTTTTAAAAGGCTAAACTGCTAAATTTAAAATTTAACAATATAATTAATACACATAAGCAACAGCTTCATATTTTCCATCAGCTTTTTCAATAATGCTTACAAAAGGATAACCATTTGATGCTGATTTAGTTTTGATTCTCATTGCAGTTTGTTTTTGATTTGCAATTGGCGGTTCACCTTTTGTCCTCGTCGAAACTCCGGTAAAACTTGCAGCCTGCTTCAGTCCTATTGTCTTTTCCTGAGGCAGAACAGTTACCATTTTGTAATCGTCTTTTGAATCTACTATTATTTTATCAGAGATTTTTTGAGTTTGTTTTGTCTGCTTATTGGTAATTGATGAAACGGCATATTTACTAATTTTAATTTCTTCAGAACTTCCGTTCAACGAATAATAAATTAAACCGTTTTCATTTTTAATGAAATTAACATCAAGTTGTTCTCCGTTGTGTTTTGTAATTTGATGTGTTTGAGAAATTGCAATATTTGCAAATAACATTGCTAGCGTAAAATATAAAATTTTCATGATAATTAGATTTAAGTTTTATAATTAAAAAATGTCAAACAGAATTATAAAAACAATTTTGCCTAAAACTAATGCTATGGAAATTTCATGATTATGAATTAATTTGAAAAATACCTTTTACGCGAAATATTATCAAAATCAAATCACAATAAAATTTGAACATAAAATTTGTTGTTTCGAGAAATCAGCTTAGAAATAATCTTAAAATGAAAATGTCATTTTTTATTTTAAAGAAAATCAAATTAGAAATCTACACGGAAATATTAATTTTTATAAAATCATCTCTGACTTTTGGTATTGAGTTAAAAATAGCAACTTTATAAACAATTGTATGTTAATAACCAGTTAAACTGACAAAAATAACAGCTAAAAGTTAAATAAAAGGTTTAAATCAACAATAATTCAAAAAATGAGTTATATATCGACCTAATTAAAATATTAGCTTAAAATAGATTTATGAAAGCTAAAATTAATTTATATTATCTATAAATATTTTATTTTAAATAGATTTTATAAATAATAAATAAAATTAATAAAATATTAAAATAAATAAATTTATCTAATATTTTGAAAGTAAGCTAATTTCTATTTTTGAGATTGAAAATTAAAAAAATGCATAAAAAAGGCAAAACTTAAAATAAAGAGTTTTAAAAAACTATTTCTAAAAAAGAATTCAAGAGATCAATAAAATTAAAAAATGTCTTAAAATTAATCTATGAAAGTCACTTTTAATTTAAAATATTTATAAAATTTTTAATCTCAATAGAAAATACAAATAATAAAAAAAGCGCTTATAAAAAGCGCTTTTAATAGATTCTAATTATTTTTATTTCTTCACCATTTCAGAGAGAATTTCTTTTTCTCTTTCAGAAGCATTTTTTGGTGGATTTGAATATAATTTTAAAATTTCATCATCAAATTGATTTTTGAAACTTTCACTTTCAATATCTCTTAAATTTAAAAGTGCTTTTGATCTCACATAAGTTGATTCACTTTTTAAGGACATTGAATATAATTTCTTAATATCTTCTTCTTCAAAATCTGTAGATTTCCAATTTGAATATTTCAAAATAAACTGAGAAAACAACAGCGAAGCCTTATTATTGTTGATATTTTTCTTTAAAGAATTTTGTAAAAGTGAAAAACTAGAGATGTTTTTGATGTTTTCTCCTATTGCACTTTCAATAGCAATTCTCTCAGGTTTTGATTCAACTTTAAAATATTTGTTGATATCTTTCAAAGAATTATTGATGCTGTTTTCTTCTTTTTTACCCTTTTCTTCCCAGGCATCTTTTAGTCCAACAGTTTTGTTAAACACTAATTTTGAAGGAGTTGAATCTTTATCAACAGTAAAATAACCTAAACGTTGAAACTGAAATTTATCTTCATTTTGAGCTGTTGATAAACTTGGTTCAACAAATCCAGTTACAATTTCTAATGAATTTGGGTTCACAAAATCTAAGAAATTTTTGTCTTTATAACTGTCCGGAGCTTCATCTGTAAACAAACGATCGTACAAACGAACTTCAGCTTCCAAAGCATGTTTGATAGAAACCCAATGTAAGGTTCCCGATACTTTTCTTTGACTCGCTTCAGTTCCGCTTCCGCTTAAAGAATCAGTGTCATATGTTACATGAATTTCTGTAATATTCCCTTCTGAATCTTTTATAACTGACTCACCTTTAATAATATAAGCATTTTTAAGGCGAACTTCCTTTCCTAAAGTCAAACGGAAATATTTAGCCGGAGCATCTTCTAAAAAGTCTTCTCTTTCAATGTATAATTCACGAGAAAAAGGTACTTTTCTGAAACCTGCACTTTCATCTTCCTGATTATTTTCAGCTTCCAACCACTCTTCTTTTCCTTCCGGATAATTTGTAATTACCAATTTTACAGGATCTAAAACAGCCATTACACGAGGTGCAATTTTGTTCAAATCTTCACGAATACAGAATTCTAAAACCGATACATTGATTAAATTATCACGTTTTGCAATACCAATTGTATTCGCAAAATTACGTAAAGATGCAGCTGTGTAACCACGTCTTCTTAATCCGGAAATTGTTGACATTCTTGGATCATCCCAACCGTTAACATGCTTTTCTTTAACTAGTTGCTGTAATTTTCTTTTACTAACAACAGTGTGTGATAAATTACGTCTTGCAAATTCTCTTTGCTTTGGACGAAGCTTATTGTCATCAAAAATCTGATCTAAAAACCAATCGTATAATTCACGGTGAGGCAAGAATTCCAGTGTACAAAATGAGTGCGAAATTTGCTCTAAATAATCACTTTGTCCGTGTGCCCAATCGTACATTGGATAGATCTTCCAAATATCTCCAGTTCTGTGGTGATGTTTGTGTAAAATTCTGTACATGATAGGATCACGCATTAACATGTTTGTTGATTTCATGTCAATTTTTGCACGAAGAATATGTGTACCAGCCTCAAATTCACCGTTTTTCATTCTTTCAAATAAATCTAAATTTTCTTCAACTGAACGATTTCTGTACGGACTGTCAGTTCCTGGAGTTGTTGGAGTTCCTTTCTGGATCGCCATTTCTTCAGAAGTCTGACTATCTACATAAGCTTTATCTTTTTTAATTAATAAAACTGCCCAGTCGTATAATTGTTGAAAATAATCAGATGCATAACGTTCTTCTGCCCATTTGTAACCCAGCCATTCTACATCTTTTTTAATAGCATCAACAAATTCCTGTTCTTCTTTTTCAGGGTTTGTATCATCAAAACGTAAATTCACAGGAGATTGATAATCAATTCCTAAACCAAAATTTAATGCAATAGAACTCGCGTGCCCAATGTGTAAATACCCATTAGGTTCTGGTGGAAAACGAAAGCGAAGTTTAGTATTTGAAAGACCTGATTTTACGTCTTCCTCTATGATTTGTTCAATAAAATTGAGTGATTTCTCTTCTGATGCCATTATTTATAGTAATTTTAGCAAAGATAAAAAAAAGGTTTCAGGTTTCAGGTTTAAAGTTATCTAAGTCGCGCAAAACATGAAACGTTAAACTCAAAAGCTGCAATTTATTTATTTATTATTTTTGTATAAATATTGAGAATTATGAGACAATTAACCGTTACAATTCCAGACGATTTTTACGAAACTTTTATTAGTTTTTTTAAACATGTTCCAGATGTTTCTATAGATGAAAATGTTGAGAATGAAATTCCGTTATGGCAACAAGAAATGGTTTTAGAAAGGATAAAAAATGCTAAACCAGAGGATTATGTAAGTTGGGAAGAATCTAAAAAAAGACTCAACGCTAAATGGAATAAAAAATAATGTTTGAAATAATTATTCTCTTACGAGCTGAATTAGAAGTAGATGAAATTGCAGAATATTATGAATCACTTTCTAATGGTTTGGGAACAAAATTCTTTAATGAGTATCAAAAGTATGTAGATACTTTAAATACATTTCCATTTTTTGAGGAAAAATATAATATCATTAGAACTTTACCTTTAAAGAAATTCCCTTACACCATTCACTTTACAGTTGATGAAATTAACAAAATAGTTGCTGTTCATGCTGTAACTTCTAATTACCAAGATCCAAACACTACAAGAATAAAACTATAAAAATGGGAGTTATAAAACTAAAAAACATTCGTACATTTTCTTACCACGGATGTTTAATTGAAGAAGGAAAAATTGGATCTGATTATACTGTTGATCTAAAAATAAAAACCAATTTACAGAAATCTGCAGAAACAGATCATCTTTTAGATACTGTTGACTATGTTCATTTGAACAAAATTGTGACAGAAGAAATGGCAATTCGGTCGCATTTATTGGAACATGTTGCTAAAAGAATCAATATTCGAGTGCTTGCAGAGATAGAAACGGTAGAAAAAACAACAGTTTGGGTTTCTAAAATAAATCCTCCTATTGGTGGTGATGTTGAGTCAGTTACTATAAAAATGACAGAAATAAGAAAGTAATTTTTGTAATTAAAAGAGTAATTTTTTAAAATAGTTACTTTGAAACTTTTGAATTTTAAAGATTTTAGTTACTTTTGCCGTCCATTCAAGTAATGGCGTCGTGGCCGAGCGGCTAGGCTGGGCTCTGCAAAAGCTCCTACTCCGGTTCGAATCCGGACGATGCCTCAAAAACCTCTAAAGTAATTTAGAGGTTTTTTTATGTCTTGTTGTCAACTTTGTCAAAGTTTGAAACTTTGACAAAGTTCTAAACTAAGATTATAAACACAAAAAAACCTCTGAAATTCAGAGGCTTAATTTTATATTTTTGAGTTATTAACAACTACTTATTTTCAATCTTTTCAAAAGCGTTTTTAACCATTTCTTTTTCTTTTGGAAACCAGCCTTGTGTTATTAATGCAACTCCAAAAACCATTAAAACAATACTAATTCCTTTTTTTATTTTTAAGATATTGTTTGGAGTCATTTTGGATTTTAATTGTTTGGCTAATAATATTTTAAGACAATCAACTAACAAATAAGTTATAATTACTGAAGTAAAAAAAGTAATCATTCTGGAGTTTTGCATTTCTAATTTTGGACCAACAGAAATAATTACTGCAAGCCAAAAACCTAAAACACCTATGTTAATAACGTTAAGTAAAAAGCCCTTTACAAATAAACTTCCATAGTTTCTTTTTATAATATCGCGATCAATCTCTTCATCGTTTATTTTTTCTTCTTTTCGTAATCTCACAAAAGAAATTATGCCATAAGCCAGCATTATAATTCCACCAAAAATAAAAAGTGCAGGTTTATCTTTTAAACTGGAAATCAGTCTGTAACTTCCTAAATAAGCAATTGCAATAAAAAATATATCGCCTAATACTACTCCGAAATCAAAAACTATAGCAGCTCTAAATCCTTTTGTAATACTGGTTTCTAATAGTATAAAAAATACCGGACCTACCATAAAGCTTAGAAAAAGTCCCCATGGCAGTCCAGCCAGAATATCATTTATCATCAAAATACGACTTGTTATTTTACTTCTTCGATTTTACCTCCAAAGACTGTTTTCTGATTAATTTGTTTTGGTTTTCCATAAATGTAAATAGAGCCTCCTGCGCTAACTTTTGCATCGACAAGGGTCGAAGCATTAACATCAGCTTTTCCGCCCGCAGAAACGCTTACTTTGGTCTGAGAAGTGGTTAATTTACTTCCAAGGAAATAACCGCCTGCTCCTAATCCTGCATCAAGGTTATCTGCTTTACCAGTTACAGTGATTTCTCCTCCCGAAACTGAACTTACTTTTAGTTTATCAACATCCAAATCTACGTTAATTTTTCCTCCTTCCTGCGCACTAACTTTAAATGAAGTCGCTTTTAAAGTTTCTTTACTTGTAACTTCTGCTCCTTCATTAACATCAATCAATTCAATATGTTTATAATACAAAGTTACTTCAAGATCATTTCCTGAAAGAAGTTTAGGAAAAGGCATTCTTAATTTTAAAACGCCATTTTTATTTACAGCTTCCAGTTCTGCTTCTCGCGCTCCTTTTACAACAACTTTATTTTCAGACGACTGAATTAATTTTACACTTAATTTGTCGTAAACTTTTACGGTATCAAAATCTCCTAATTCTTTGGTAACCTGACCAAAAGACATTTGTACAAATAAAATTGCTGCTCCAATAATTAGCTTTTTCATACTTTTATTTTTTTAATTAATACTTATTCTGCTCTTCTTAAAAAATGAAAATCAAGTTGTTTTTTAACTAAATCGGCATTTTTAACTTTCACATAAATTTCGTCTCCCAATTGCAATAAACGGTTTGAAGTAGCTCCAACCAAAGCATATTGTCTTTCGTCGAAAGTATAATAATCATCTTTTATTTCTCTGATTCTTACCATTCCTTCGCATTTATTAGAAACGATTTCAACATAAATTCCCCATTCGGTAACACCAGAAATAACACCAAGGAATTCTTCATCCTGATGATCCTGCATGTATTTAACCTGCATGTATTTGATACTGTCACGTTCGGCATTTGTTGCTAAACTTTCCATATTAGAACAATGCAGACATTTTGTTTCATAGGTTTCTTCGTCTACAGATGCTCCTCCATCGAGATAATATTGTAACAAACGATGTACCATGACGTCAGGATAACGACGAATTGGCGATGTAAAATGGCTGTAATAATCAAAAGCTAAACCATAATGACCAATATTATCTGTCGAATATTTAGCTTTACTCATACTTCTAATCGCAAGAGTATCAATAAGATTTTGTTCTTTCTTACCACTTACTTCTTCCATCAAAGTGTTAATTGATTTGGCTATATCGCCTTTTGTTCTAAAATCAATCTTATAACCAAATTTAGCAATTACGGTTTGCATTGCAATAAGTTTATCTTCATTTGGTTCGTCATGAATACGGTACACAAAGGTTTTCTTTTGTTTACCAATATATTCTGCTACTTTTCTGTTGGCCAAAAGCATAAATTCTTCAATCAAATGATTAGCATCTTTTGATATTTTAAAATATACGCCTTCTGGTTCTCCCGCTTCATCAAGATTGAATTTTACCTCTACTTTATCAAAAGAAATAGCGCCTTGCTGCATTCTTTTCTTTCTTAAAATCTTGGCTAATTCATCTAGTTTTAAAGTCGCTTCTTTAATTTCATCAGAAACAACATAGGATTCTCCGGTAATAGAAACATCAACCGGAATTGTATTGTCTTTTGTTTCAATGATATATTGTGCTTCTTCGTAAGCAAAACGCTGATCTGAATAAATCACCGTTCTTCCAAACCATTGATTAATAACCTGAGCTGTTGGCGAAACTTCAAATATCGCAGAGAAAGTATATTTCTCTTCATTCGGACGAAGTGAACACGCAAAATTTGATAAAACTTCAGGAAGCATTGGCACTACTCTATCGACCAAATAAACCGAAGTTGCTCTTTGATATGCTTCGTCATCCAGAATTGTTCCTTCTTCCAAATAATACGAAACATCGGCAATATGAACGCCAATTTCAAAGTTTCCGTTTTCTAACTTTTTGAAAGACAAGGCATCATCAAAATCTTTTGCATCTTTTGGATCTATCGTAAACGTAAGTGTATCACGCATATCACGACGTTTTGCAATTTCAGATTCCTGAATCGAGGTATCGAGTTTTTGTGCAAAAACTTCTACTTCTATCGGAAATTCCGATGGCAATCCATATTCTGCTAAAATAGCGTGAATCTCTGTGTTGTGTTCTCCAGGTTTTCCGAGAACTCTAATTACAGATCCAAACGGACTATCAGCTCTTTTGGGCCAATCTTCAATTTTAACTAAAACTACATCTCCATTTTCTGCTTCACCAATTTTATCTTTTGGAATAAAAATATCGGTATACATTTTAGGATTTGCGGTTGAAACAAAAGCAAAATTTGGCTGTAAATCTATTACACCAACAAACTCTGTTTTATCTCTTTCAAGAACTTCAATTACTTCACCTTCAGGTCTTTTTCCTTTTCTTCTGTTATAAACGTAAACCTTTACTTTATCTTTGTCTAAAGCACGATTCAAATTATTGGTTGGAATAAAAACATCTTCTTCAAATTCATCACAAATAAAATATGCCGTTTTTCTGCTCGTCATATCTATCGTTCCTTCATAATAATCCTGGCTAACGGCTTTAATTAAATATTTTCCAGGTTCTGTTTCTATAATTTTCTTTTGAGCAGCCAGAATTTTTAAATCTTTTATAATCTGATTTCTGCTTTTTGTATCGTCTAATTCTAACTTTGCTCCTATTTGTTTGTAATTGAATGGCTTATTAGCGTTTTGCGATAAAATTTTCAGGATTTTCCCAGAGAAATCTTTCTCTTTTTTTATCGGCTTTCTAATTTTCTTACTCATATATCTTTTCTTATAAGGTTTAAAATTACAAATAAGAAATCAGATAATACTTTTTAACAAATAGAATTATTAAAAATATAACTTTTCGTACATTTACAAAAACACCTTTTATGGATAGCTTTCAAACCATTGCAGTCTTCAATTATCTGCACGAAACAGTGGTTCTCAAACACTTACTAGAACAGGAAGAAATTCCATATTTTTTTGAAAACGAAATAACGCTTTCGGTAATGCCGCTTTATTCAAATGCGCTGGGCGGAATCAAACTCAAAGTTCATCCGGACGATTTCGAACAAGTTCAGGAAATTCTCGATAATCTCAACAATCCTCTCAAAATCGTCTGAAACAAAACTTCAAAAACAAAAACAAAACAAACTAAAATTCAAACTCAAAAAAATTTTTTCATTTTCAACTTTTTTAGTTTTCAACATATATTAAATACAACAAAAAAGAATTTTTAAAAATTTAAAAAATTTGATGGTTATTATAGTGTGTTAATATGTCGAATAAATTTTTTTCTGAAGCCATTGAAATCTCGTTTTACTTATTTATTCTGAGTTATCAACATAGTTATTTTTAGTTAAATGATTAATTTATAAGACTTTTTGTATTTTAATTAACAACGGTTGACAACCAAAAATGGATTCATTTTGTAGATAAGTTGATATGTTAATAGTTGTTGAAAATGGTATTTTTGATATTGATAACTTTTCTAAAAATTCACGAAACTTTTCTTGCATATTTCATTCCGGTTTTGGATTAAGTATTTTTTTCAAACAACCAAAAAAAACTTCTAATTTTCTTTTCGAACTTATTAACAAATAATGTTAACTTAAAGTTAATTGAATATCAACGAATTACGAATTGCTATTAACACCTCAAAATTTTAACAAATTTTATATTTATTCTTTATTGATTTTGAGATAGTTATATACTTATTAAAATTGTTAATAACTGATAAGATTTTGACAGTAAGATAGTTGCAATTAGCTATCCCGATAGCTATCGGGATCACGAATTTTTTGAAAGATTTGTCGAAGTTAAAGTTATAGAATTTTAAGATTATTGATTATTCGTGAATTCGTGGCTGAAATCTGTATTTTCCTTTCTAAAAAAGATTTACTTCCGTATTCTTTAATTAAATTTGCATAACACAACTAAATAGTATAGAAAATGAAAATTTCGATAGGAAACGACCACGCAGGCCCAGAATATAAAAAAGCAATTGTTGCTATGCTTGAAGCAAAAGGCTATGAAGTAACGAATTACGGAACTGATACAGATGCTTCTGTTGATTATCCTGATTTTGGACACCCGGTTGCGAATGATGTATCTGAAGGAAAAGCTGATTTTGGAATCGTAATCTGCGGAAGCGGTAACGGAATTGCGATGACTGTTAATAAACACCCGAAAGTAAGAGCTGGTTTGTGCTGGACAAAAGAAATCGCTTATTTAACACGTTTACATAACGATGCTAATATTGTAAGTATTCCGGCGCGCTTTACCTCTATTCCACAAGCCGTTGAAATTGTAGAAACTTTCCTTAATACAGCTTTTGAAGGCGGAAGACACCAAAACAGAGTTAATAAGATTGCTTGTTCGTAAATCGTCAAAAAAATCGGGTGCTTCGCACCAAATATAGAGAAAACACACCGGGCGGATTTTTAAAATCTATCCGGTTTTTTATTTAATATATTAAAAATCAGTTAATCAATATATTTTTAAAATAGATTTTTTGGGTTATCAACAATGTTAATATCTATTTTTTGTTAGTTAAATAGAGATAAATTAAAACAGCCTGAATTAAAAAAATCAGCGAGAATTTGACAATAAATGAAGTTTTACTCGTTTTATGTCTAAATAAAAACATTGCTGTTAATAAGCCAGGAGTCCCTCCGATTGCTTCAATAAAAAATAAAGTGTTTTCAGGTATTCTTCGTTTATTTTTTCGAGCCAAGTATTTATCATAACCGGCAAGAATAAAAACGATGATATTTATAAATAAAAAATACAGTAAAAAAATTTCCATTGGCTTAAAATTAAAAACAAAGATATTATTTTAGCCAAATGTTTGATGAATTTGCAAAACAATTTTAACAAGTAAATTATATCAACTTATAATTAAGAATTTATTTCATTAAAAGTATGACTAATATTCAATTCATTGCCAAGTCTGTTCAGGCGCCAGCTGTCAGTATTCAAAACACAGTAAAACTATTAGAGGAAGACTGTACAATTCCGTTTATTTCGCGATATCGAAAAGACGCAACAGGAAACCTTGATGAAACTGTAATTGAGCAGATTGCAAAACTTCAAAAAGATTATGATACACTTATAAAGCGTAAAGAAGCCGTTTTAAAATCTATTGAAGAACAAAAAGCGTTAACGCCTGAATTGAAGAAAAAAATTGAAGAAAGTTTTGATTTACAGGAAATTGAAGATTTTTACCTTCCATACAAAAAGAAGAAAAAAACAAAAGCCGATGTTGCCCGCGAATTTGGCTTAGAGCCTTTAGCAAAATTAATGATGTCTGAAAGTGATGTTGATTTTGATTTTATTTCGACGCAATATCTAAATGAAAATGTTATCAATGAAGAAGCGGCAATTCAGGGAGCAAGAGATATTGTAGCCGAATGGATTAATGAAAATATTTATGTTCGTAAACAACTTAGAAGATTATTTCAGCGAAAAGCAACTATTGCCACAAAAGTGGTCAAAAAGAAAGCTGAAGAAGAAGGTGCACAAAAATTCAGTCAGTATTTTGATTGGGAAGAGCCATTGACAAAAGCACCGGCGCACCGTTTATTAGCAATGCTTCGTGCTGAAAATGAAGGTTATATTAAAATGAAAATAGATGTTGATATCGACGATGCTTACGATGTTATTGACGAAATCATCATTAAAAAACAAAACAATTCGACATCGCATTTACAACTTGCGATTGAAGACAGTTATAAACGTTTATTGAATCCGGCGATTGGAAACGAAACTTTGCAGGAAGCCAAAGCTAAGGCCGATGCTAACTCAATTCAGGTTTTTGCTAACAATTTAAGTCAGTTACTTTTGGCTCCGCCATTGGGAGAGAAACGTATTTTGGCAATCGACCCGGGATTTAGAAGCGGTTGTAAAGTAGTTTGTCTGGACGAAAAAGGCGATTTATTATACAACGAAACAATTTATCCGCACGCACCTCAAAATGAGGAATCAATGGCGATTAAAAAAGTGCGTTCGATGGTAAATGCGTATCATATTGATGCGATTTCTATCGGAAACGGAACTGCTTCAAGAGAAACCGAATTTTTTATCAAAAAAATTGCATTCGATAAACCCGTTCAGGTTTTTGTGGTTTCTGAGGCTGGGGCATCGGTTTATTCAGCATCAAAAACGGCGAGAGAAGAATTTCCAGATTATGATGTAACGGTTCGAGGTTCAGTTTCTATTGGAAGAAGACTTTCAGATCCGTTGGCTGAATTGGTAAAAATTGATCCAAAAGCGATTGGAGTAGGGCAATATCAACACGATGTTGACCAAACTAAATTAAAAGAAGAACTGGACAGCACAGTAATTCGCTGCGTAAACTCGGTTGGAATTAACATTAACACCGCAAGTAAACACTTATTAAGTTATGTGAGTGGAATCGGGGAGAAGCTGGCTGAAAACATTGTACAATACCGTTCTGAAAACGGGCCTTTTGAAGATAGAAAAGAGCTGAAAAAAGTACCGCGTTTAGGAGACAAAGCATATCAGCAGGGAGCGGCTTTTATTAGAATTACTAATGCTAAAAATCCGTTAGATAATTCGGCAGTACATCCAGAAGCGTATCCGGTTGTGGAGAAGATGGCGAAGGATTTAAATATTTCTTTGAATGACTTAATTGCTAATAAGGAAAAAACATCTCTTATTAAAGCTGAAAAGTATGTTACACCAGAAATTGGTTTACTTACACTGAAAGACATCATAAAAGAGCTTGAAAAACCAGGATTAGACCCAAGAAAGTCAGCTAAGGTTTTTGAATTTGATGCCAATGTAAAATCGATCAAGGATTTGAAAACCGGAATGATTCTTCCGGGAATTGTTAATAACATTACCAACTTTGGGTGTTTTGTTGACATCGGAATCAAAGAAAGTGGATTGGTTCACATTTCGCAATTGAAAGCCGGTTTTGTAAGCGACGTAAATGAAGTGGTAAAATTACATCAGCATGTTGATGTGAAAGTAACTGAGGTTGATGAAGATAGAAAGAGAATTCAGTTGACGATGATACTTTAAAATATAGAAATAAATTTTATAAAAACAAAAAATCCCAGACTTACAATTTGTAATCTGGGATTTTTAATAAGTTTGAAGTTTACTATTTTGTTTCTTCTTCTTGTTTTTTAGCAGGTGCAGGTTGATCGTCTTTAGCAGCGTTTTTAAATTCCTTAATTCCACTTCCTAAACCTTTCATTAATTCTGGAATTTTTTTACCTCCAAAAAGTAATATCACAATACCTACGATAACAAGGATTTCTGTAAGACCTAATCTTCCCATGACTAATTATATTTAATGCCGAAGCAAATTGATTTTTTTATTTTTCACCGCAAAGGTATATAGAATATACGAACAACAAGAGTTTTTAGATCAAAATATTTGTTTATTACTGCGTTAAATATTTTATAAAATGATTAAATTAATAATTTTCGGAATTTTTCGCAGTTATTATCAAGACGATTAATTACTATATTTGCTCGTATAATGAATAAAAATGGCTAAGAAAAAAAGGAATTTCAGGAAAAAATTATTTATCAAAAACCGACTGGTAATTTTGAATGAAGATACTTTTGAAGAAATTTTTTCATTTAGATTAACTTTGATGAATGTCTTTGTAATGTTTACTTTAGGAGGCATATTTCTTATTTTGGTTACAACATTCATTATCGCTTTTACTCCTTTACGCGAATTTATTCCGGGTTATTCCTCTTCTCAGCTCAAAAAAAATGCAACGGAACTGGCTATAAAATCGGATTCATTAGAAACTGCCTTAAAGAAAAATGAAGCTTACATAAAAGGAGTTCAGAAAGTTTTAAGCGGACAATTAGAATACGCAAAATTTAATAAAGATTCTATTATAGCAGAATCCGATGAACCTTCAGACTTAAATATGAAAGCCTCTGAAGAAGAAATAAAACTGCGCGAAGAAGTGGCTAAAATTGAAAAAGAGTCAGGAGAAAGTAATGCGAAGAAAAAGAAAAGTGACAAAAAATAATACCACAAAAAATGTCAATTAAATCGATAGCAGCAAAAATATTTGCCCGCAAAATATACAATCAAACACAAGCTTGGTCAAAAAAACCGATTGAAACACAATTAGAAGTTTTTAAAAATCTGATTCAAAGTGCCAAAGAAACTGAGTTTGGAAAAGACCATAATTTTGCTTCAATAAAAACATTTGAAGATTTTCAGAAGAATGTTCCAATTCGTGATTACGAAGATTTAAAAGCATATATCGAAAAGGTTAAAATTGGCGAAGAAAACATTTTGTGGAAAGGAAAACCCATTTATTTTGCTAAAACCTCAGGAACAACTTCCGGCGCGAAATATATTCCGCTTACAAAAGAATCTATGCCATCGCATGTAAATGCCGCTCGCAATGCAATTCTACATTATATAAACGAAACCGGAAATGCTGATTTTGTAGATGGAAAAATGATATTCCTGCAGGGAAGTCCTATTTTGACTGAAAAACACGGAATTAAGTTTGGAAGACTTTCCGGAATTGTAGCGCATTTTGTTCCGAAATATTTACAAAGAAACAGAATGCCATCCTGGGAAACCAATTGTATTGATGATTGGGAAACGAAAGTTAATACGATTGTAGACGAAACAATTAAAGAGAATATGTCGGTTATTTCCGGAATTCCGTCCTGGGTACAAATGTATTTTGAGCGTTTACAGGAAAAAAGCGGCGGAAAAAAGATCAGCGAGATTTTCAAAAACTTCAATTTGTTTATTTATGGAGGTGTAAATTACGAACCTTACCGCGCCAAATTTGAACAAATGATTGGTAAAAAAGTCGACAGTATTGAGTTGTTTCCTGCTTCTGAAGGATTTTTTGCTTATCAGGATTCTCAAAAAGAAAAAGGAATGCTTTTATTGTTGAATTCTGGAATTTTCTACGAATTCATTAAAGCAGATGAATTTTTTACAGAAAACCCAAAACGTTATACAATTGGTGAAGTAGAATTGGGCGTAAATTATGCTTTAATTGTTTCTACAAATGCTGGACTTTGGGGTTATAACATTGGCGATACTATTCAGTTTACATCTTTAGCTCCGTATCGCGTTATAGTTTCAGGACGTATCAAACATTATATTTCGGCTTTTGGAGAACACGTCATTGCGAATGAAGTCGAAAACGCCATGAAAGAAGCAACTGCCGGAACCGATATTGTGATAAACGAATTTACGGTTGCTCCTCAAATTACACCGTCAAGCGGATTGCCGTATCATGAATGGTTAATAGAATTTGAAAAAGAACCGGAAAACATTGAAACTTTTGCGGAAGCGATCGACGATTCGATGCGAAAACAAAATATTTATTACGACGATTTGATCACCGGAAATGTTTTGCGAAAGGTTGTCATTAGTAAAGTTTCAAAAAATGGATTTCAGGAATATATGAAATCTCAAGGCAAATTAGGCGGACAGAATAAAATTCCGAGATTGTCGAATGACAGAAAGATTGCAGATAATTTAAAGTAGGAAAATATTTATATTTGTAAGTTAATGCCTCTTTTTAAGTGAAAAAAAGATAGCAGTATTAAGTTACTATGAATAAAGGAAAATTTCAAAATAAATATCGAATTTCTTCAATAAGAGCGCAATGGTGGGATTATGGTTGGAACGGTGCCTATTTTATAACAATTTGTACACAAGACAGAAAACATTATTTTGGAGAAATTCAAAATAATAAAATGGTTTTGTCGGAGGTTGGTATTATTGCAGATCTATTGTGGCATCAAATTCCCATACACCATAAAAACGTTGAATTGGGTGATTTTGTGGTCATGCCAAATCATATTCACGGGATTTTGATTATTGACAAACAATCGAATAATATTGATAATGTACAGACAGGGCGTGTAGAGACAGGGCATGCCCTGTCTCTAACAACGTCACCATTTCAAAAACCGGGTTCACAACGGTTTCAAAACATTGGAAAAAACACCATTTCGTCAATTGTTGGATCCTATAAATCTGCCGTAACCAAACATGCAAATAGATTAGGATATCCACATCAATGGCAAAAATTATTTTATGATAATATCATTAGAAGCAATAATGACTATCAAAAAATTTCTGATTACATTGTTTCAAATCCGGAAAATTGGGCAAAGGATAAATTTAAAACAGAAGATAAATCAAAATGATTAAAAAAAAAATCATATTGTAGATACAAGGCATGCCTTGTATTTCCATACATTTGAGTTTACAAAATAAAACAGCATGAAAGAAACCAAACATATATCAAGATCAAGAGCGCAGGAATCATCTGCAGCTATAGAAAAAATGTACATTACAATGCGCCATTTATTCAACCGTGGTTTTTACAAACCAATGGGAGTTTCTGGCGACAGTTTACGTGAATCATTATTAGCATTACGCCCGGAAATCTACGGAAATATTGCCGAGGAAAAAGTAGAATTAAACGGACTTTTATACGTTATAGAACGTCTGCCTATAGGAATCGAACAATGTCGATTCATCAATTTAACTTCAGACGAAGGATATTCTAAATCACATTTTCAGCCAATTGTTCCTCCTAAAAGAAGAAGAAATTGCTATAGAATCGACGAAGAACAAATGAATGTCGAAATCACACGCGGACGTTCAGACATTTATGATATTTTGACGCATTTGACTTTCATTTTTATTGAATCTCATAAAATTAAAAACAGAGTTTTAATCGACGATGGAGGAGAAGTTTCTCGCGATTGGTTAAAACTGGAACAAGCTATTACGCAGACAAAAAAGCTTTCGCAGATAGAAAAAGAAAAAGCAATTTCGCACGTTGCTAATATTTTAGCCAGAACTTTTGAGGAGGTTTTAGACATTTATGATGCCTTTGGTTCAGAAAATGCACCGGATCGTTTTCTGCACGTAATTTATTGGTTAGGAAAATTAGCAATCGAAGAAATTGTCGAAAACAACAAACGTACTATCACTTTTAGTCCGGTTTTGCGTGAACGTTTAGGACATCACATTCATGGAGAAATCTGGGCAACAAACATCAAAGAAGTTTTAAAAGCAAACGATCTTTTAAAACGACCAATTCACGTAATAAGTGCCAATATGCACAGTGTGATGAATTCTATTTTTGCAACGCCTTTGTTAACATCTAAATACAAAAGCAAAAATGATTTCTTTATTTATGAAGAATTAAGCGGCTCAGGGTCAAAAGAAATCAGAGGTCAGGTTGAAGAATTAGCTTTAAAAAACGGAATGATTTCATTGCCTGACACCTCGGGAACGAATATTGACGTTCAGATTTTTGATACAGCCAAAATCGACTGGTCAAAAACAGCATTTTCACATGCGAATGTAGGCGAAGAAAAACCGGTAATTATCGTAATGGATTATGCTTTTGGAGAACAGGCTTATGAAACAATCGATGAACTTTTAAAACCATTTAAAAAAGAAACTTTACTAAATGTAAAATCGGTTTCGATTATGGGTAAAGCCGGAATTTTGGAAGGTGGAAAAGGCGATATCATGATTCCGACTGCGCATATTAATGAAGGAACGGCTGATAATTATTTCTTTGAAAATGAATTAACAGGCGCCATGTTTGAAGGAAATGATATCGATATTTATGAAGGTGCGATGGTTACCGTTTTAGGGACTTCACTTCAAAACAGAGATTTACTGAAATTTTTCCACGAATCGACCTGGGGTGTTATTGGTCTTGAAATGGAAGGATCTTATTATCAAAAAGCAATTCAGTCGGCATCAAAAATTAGAAAAAGTGTACCGCACGATATAAAAGTTCGTTATGCATATTATGCATCAGATAATCCACTTGAAACCGGAAGTACGTTAGCTTCTGGCGGATTGGGAACAACGGGTGTAAAACCAACTTATTTGATTACCATTAAGATTTTAGAACAGATTTTCAACATCAAATAAAAACAAAAATGAGTACAAACGTACCACAAAACAATACAGATCAGGAAATTGATATTTTTCAGCTTTCAAAAAGTGTAGGTAATTTTTTTGACAGAATAAATACCAGAATTTTTCGATCAATCCAGTTTTTTATCAGAAACTGGATTATCGTTTTAATTTTAATAATTCTTGGATTTGGATTAGGATGGTATTTGGATTCAAGTAAAAAATCATTTCAAAACAGGGTAATTGTAACTCCAAATTTTGGAAGCGTCGATTATCTGTATTCTAAAATAGATTTAATTGAAGCTAAGATTATTTCCGGAGATACTGCATTTTTAAAAAATGTTGTTGGCATTCAGCATCCAAAATCAATCAAAAGAATTGAAATAAAGCCAATTGCCGATGTTTATAAATTTATTGAAGACAAAGAGCAAAATTTTGAACTTATAAAATTAATGGCTGAGGTAGGCGAAGTCAATAAAGTTTTAGAAGATAACGTAACGAGTAAAAATTATACTTTTCACACCATTACATTTGTATCAAACAAAATTACTGATGAAAAAGATATTGTTGAACCGTTGCTGAAATACTTAAACAGTTCAGAATATTTTAATGCACTACAAAAAATTGGGTATAAAAACCTGGAACAGCAAATAGTTCAAAATGATACTATTATATCTCAAATTGATCAGGTTTTAAATGGTTTTTCGAATACTGTAAAAAACGGGGCTAAAAATGACAAGCTGGTTTATTACAATGAAAACACGCAGTTAAATGACATTATTAAAACAAAGCAGTATTTAATAACAGATCAGGGAAAAAATAGATTGAAACTGGTAAATTATGATAAAGCGATAAAGGAAATTAATGCAACTTTAAACATCAATAATACTAAAATTACAAACGGAAACTTTAAACTTATATTTCCGGTTTTCTTTCTTTTAATTTTTGTTTTGGTTCATTTATTCAAAAAATTCTATCGCAGACAGCTTTTGAAATCGCAGGTTAAATAACATTCATTTGAAAACGAAAATAATCTTTGAAAGAATTTCAAAAAATCCATTTCTAAAACAAAGTTTAAGTACTTTGTTTCTAAGAATATTTGGAGTTCTTTTATTGTTTGGTTTTACCGTTTTTTTAACCAAAAATTATACTCCAAAATTAGTTGGACAATACGATTTTATACGATCTTTTTTATTAGCTGCAGGATGCATATGTATGCTTGGTTTTGACCAGTCTATTTTATATTTCAAAGGATTTTTGGCAAGTCAAAACGCAGTTGAACAGCTTAAAAAGGTATATGCAAAAATGGTAATAATGCTTTTTACAGCTTCGTTATTAGCTTTAATTATCATTTTATGTATCGATGAAAAAAGAATAAACAATTATTTTGTAGATGATGAAGTTTATACGATACTTTTAAAAGGCGCGGCAACCTTATTTTTCTACGGATTATCACTATTTAACACAGAGGTTTTTAGAGCTTTAGATAAATTATACATTGCAGAATTATTTAGAAATATCTTAAAATATATTCCGCTGATTGCGGGTTCAATAGTCTTATTTTATTACCATAAAGAAACGTATTTAGTTGATGTTTTTTTACTTGGTTTTGTTGTTTTAGCGATTTTGAGTTCCATTTTTGTTTTCATTTATTTTAATAAAACAACGGAAACTAATACTCCGGAAATTTTTTCAAAAAAAGAAATTTTTATAAAATCGTATCCAATTGCGATAAGCGGAATGGCTATGTTTTTATTAATGTGTTTTGATATTATGTTTTTAAAAAAATATCGAAACGACGAAGCGGTTGCCTTTTATTCGGTTGGTGTAAAAGTAATGACAATAGTTTCGGTTATAGTTTTGACTGTAAATATTACCGTATCGGCAAAAATTGCAGAATTATTTTCAGGACGCAATCTGGCAGAATTAAAAAAGGTATTGAGAAACAGCGCCCGGTTGATTTTCTTTATTACTTTTCCAGTGATTTTCTTAATCAGCGTATTTTCAGAATATGTTTTGTCTTTTTTTGGACATCAGTATATTGCGGCTCAACAGGCTTTCTTAATTTTAATTATTGGTCAGGGAATTTGTTCTTTATTTGGTTCGGCTCCGGTATACTTAAATATGACTGGAAGACAGCATATTTTTCAGAATATATTAATTGCTGCGGTTATGATTAATTTCCTTTTAAACCGATTTCTAATTCCGCAATATGGTATGACGGGAGCTGCAATTGCATATGTTTCGAGTTCTTTTTTTTGGAATTTTATTTCGGCAGTTGTTATTTATAAAAAGGACAAAATATTGATTTTTTTACATTAAAAGCGCTTTAATATGAAAACTAAAATCGAAAAAAGCAAAGCAGCATTTTTGCTTATTGCGGCGGTAAATCTTATTGTTGCTGTGCTGGCTTTTTTTGTTTTGCCACCTAAGTTTTTTTATGATGCTGCTATTATTGCTTACGATAAAGGAAATGAAATTGGCTATTTTGGCAGTTATCCTCTTTCAATTTTATTATACAAAATTTCAGGACTTCGTTATCTACCATTCCCAGTGATTGCTTTAATTCAGTTTCCTGTATTAATGTATATTTTATATAAAATTGGAATTCCGGAACGATTTGAAAAGATAAACGTTAAAAATGTATTGGTTTATATGGGAATATTAATGATTGCCATTTTTATGTCAATGCCATCAAAAGAGTTTATAACCTTTCTATATATTTCTCCAATTGTTTTTATGTGCTTAAATCCAGAGGTTTCTTTAAAAAAAACAATTCTTTACTCTGTACTTTTATTATTAATTTTTGGAGTGTTTTTTCGTCCTTATTATCTTTTGATTCCCGTTATAGGCGGTGGAATGTATTTGATAAGTTTAGTAACTTTTAAAAATAAAACCATAACAACGATATTTTACGGCTTATTGATTGCTGTTTTTCTATCATTTAGTCATGGAATTATAAAAGGAAAATACCTTTCTGAAATTAGCCGCGAAGTAGTAAATAGCGACAGGGTTGGTTCTGCAGATGCCAATTCCATAATAATTTCACCCGTAGAGACAGATACATGGTATGGAGAAACTATTGGTATATTTTATGGATTTTTTACTGTAAATATTCCTGTAAACGGTTTAAAACATATACTATCTCCTCAAATTATTATTTTTATAATCTGGCAGCTGCTGCTATTTTATATTTTATTAGTACGCTTTGCTAAATGTCTTGTAGATAGAAAAAGATATTCAAAAGAACTTTTAGTACTGCTTATTATTTTTGCTTTTTTTATTGTACAAGGCGTTTTCGAACCCGATTTAGGCACCGCAGTACGTCATAAGATGGGTGTTTTTCCATTAATTTATTTTGCATTATACTATGAATCTTTCAGAAAAAAACTTCAATAAAATCTTTCATGTTTTTTTGTGTTTAATTGCTATTGCAATGATTTTCAGAAAGCCATGTTCATTCCTTATCATTTTGTTTGCTGTTTTTAATTTGATTTTTGTTCGAAAATTAAAATTTACCAAAAAATCATGGGTTTTAATACTTTGTATCGCCTCACCAGTTTTATTAGAATTATTGCTTTTTTGGAACAATGATTCTTTCTCAAAAGGATTAAAAGCAATTGAAAAGAGTACTTCTTTAATATTATTTCCAATCTTTATTATTGGGAATTATCAGCGAATAAAATTTCTTAAAGTATTACAGACTTATTGTGTAATAACAACAACTTTAATGGTATTGTTTGCCATAAGATTTTATATTATTTATCCGGATCTATTGACCAAATATTTAAGCAGAATTGACCTTTTTGAAATGGGTTATAAATTTGCAGCCAGTATTGGTATTCACGCCCCGGCTCTCAATATGCATTTAGCATTTGTTTCGGTTTGTGCATTTTATTTTGTTTTTTACAGTTTTCAGAATAACGAAAAAAAAGGATTAAAAATCCTTCGGTTTATAACTTTTTTATTATCATTTTTCTTTGTGCTTTTGGTCAATACAAGAATGGCATTAGTTAATGTTCTTATTGGTTTTGTTATTGTTTTTATTATAGAAATAAAATCAAAATTTAGTTTAAAGAAAATTGCATTAACATTCGCTGGACTTGTATTTGTATTAGGAAGTATTTTATTCTTTTTCATTGAGAAGAATCCTTATATGAAACAAAAATACTCGACTGTAACTTTTGCTTATATGGATAAAGTAGGAAAATTAGATGAAATTGATCATCCTGAAATTTATGCGTTTAATACTCTGGCAACGAGACTTTCAATCTGGAAATCAGCATGGGAATTATCGATTAAAAACCTTCCTTTTGGAGTAGGTGCTTCAGATGGAAAACCAGAGTTAAATAAATATTATAAAGAAACAAACCAAAAGTTTTTAGCAAAGTTTGAATTTCCAACACATAATCAGTTTTTAGATTTTTTACTGAAGTTTGGAATCTTGGGACCTCTAGTAGTAATTCTTTATATTTTTACGATTGGATATTTAGGTTATGATTTAAAAAACGCCGTCATAATTTCGTTTTTTATTATCTTTTTTACATCAAATTTAATTGATGATTTCCTGCTTCGATTTGATGGTATTGCTTTCAGCGGATTTTGGTTTTCTATTTTTTCAAGCTATTGGCTTCAGCAAAAAATTGTTCTTGATAAAGAGCCGCAAGCTTTTTAAAATTTTCGTTTTCGTCAAAAAAATCATAGCATCTTTTTAATGCACTTTTACCAAATTTAACTCGTGTTTCAAAGGTATTTAGAACCTCAAAATAGTTTTCTAATTCATCAATTTTATTAAAAAGAAAACCGGTTTTATTTGGAACAACTATATCTTTATTACCAATAATATTGGTAGCAATTACAGGTTTTTCCAAAACCATAGCTTCTAAAACAGCGATTGGAAGACCTTCCCACAAAGAAGTTTGAAGGTAAATATCTATTGAATTTAATTTTTCAAAAACGACTCTTTTGTCTAAAATCCAGCCAGTAATGGTAACGTTTGGTGCTGTAATTAAATGATTTAATTCGCCATCGCCAATCCAGATAAAATTAAATTGAGGAAAACGTAAAGCAATTTCATTAAACAATTGAGGATTTCTGGCAGCGGTTATTCTGCCTAAAATTCCAATTGTTAGTTTCGTATTATGCTGAGGTATAAAATGCTGATAAATATCAGAAATGTTAACACCATTACGAATTAGTTTTGCAGGACCAATTTTTTTTGCGATTTCAAATTCTGTATCGCCACAGGCAATAATTGTTCCTCCAAAAAACCATTGAAAACTTTTTTCTATCGCATAATATAATTTTTTTGTAGTTTTTGAAATATCTGTCCTAAGAAAAGCATAACCATGCGGAGTATAAAAAATCTTTACTTTTTTGAATAATAAAAAAGCAGCGATTCTGCCTAAAACACCGGCCTTTGAGGAATGAAGATGAATGATGTCCGGATTTATTTTTTTGAGTTCAAGACGAAGTTCAAGAACAGCTTTATAATCCTGAAATAATGAAATCTCTCTCAACATGTTGAGATTAATTAGTTTAACACCATTTGAAAACTCGGCGTTCACTTTTTGTACACTAACACCATTTCTATTACTGCTGTAAATAATGGTAGTTTCAATGGATTTGCTGTTTTTTTCATCACCAAAGAAAGCAGACAAATCCTTAAAATAAGTATAAACACCACCTTCTAGTGCTTCCACAATGTGTACAACTTTCAAAACATTCAAGATTTAGATTCGTAAAAATAGAATAAACCAATTTAATAATGAATTAAAAAATAGAATTCTCCTATTGATTAAGATTCTAGTCAATTTAAAAGGCAAGATATTTTATTACATTTGTGCAAATTTACAGAGATTACCAAAAACAAAAGGTTCAACAAAATCATTATGAAAAGAATACTTATTACCGGAGCTGCGGGTTTTTTAGGATCACATTTGTGCGATCGATTTATCAAGGAAGGTTATTTCGTTATTGGAATGGATAATTTGATTACTGGAGATCTTAAAAACATTGAGCATTTATTCAAGTTAGAACATTTTGAATTTTACCATCACGACATTACAAAATTTGTCCACATACCGGGCGATTTAGATTATATTTTACATTTTGCTTCGCCGGCAAGCCCTATAGATTACTTAAAAATTCCAATTCAGACTTTAAAAGTAGGATCTTTAGGAACGCACAATTTACTTGGTTTGGCAAGAGTTAAAAAGGCAAGAATTCTAATCGCTTCAACTTCTGAAGTTTATGGAGATCCTTTAGTACATCCACAAACAGAAGAATATTACGGAAACGTAAATACAATTGGACCAAGAGGTGTTTATGACGAAGCAAAACGTTTTCAGGAATCCATAACAATGGCGTATCATACTTTTCACGGTGTAGAAACCAGAATCGTGCGTATTTTTAATACTTACGGGCCAAGAATGCGATTAAACGACGGACGCGTAATTCCGGCATTTATTGGGCAGGCACTTCGCGGAGAGGATTTAACTATTTTTGGAGATGGAATGCAAACTCGCTCTTTTTGTTATGTAGACGATCAGGTCGAAGGTATTTTCAGATTATTGCATTCTGATTATGTCTATCCCGTAAACATTGGAAATCCAGATGAAATTACCATAAAAGATTTTGCAGAAGAAATCATAAAACTTACCGGAACAAATCAAAAAGTAGTATACCATCCATTGCCTGTAAATGATCCATTGCAGCGTCAGCCTGACACTACAAAAGCAAAAGAATTATTAGGCTGGGAAGCAAAAGTAAGCCGTGCAGAAGGAATGAAAATTACATATGATTATTTTAGATCGCTTTCTAAGGAAGAACTTTCTAAAGAGGAACACAAAGATTTTTCTAGTTATATTAAATAACATTAACCGGAATTAGTTTTCGAACAATAATTTGTATACAATCGAAAATTGTACAGAAGCTATATGAGCGCATTTCACACAGGAAGATATTCAAAATATATTCGGCCTATAAGTATTTTAATCGACCTGTTTGTGATCTCGATAGTGAGTTTTTTTGTTTTTAATAATCTGGTTGCAAATATTTGGATATTAATTTTATACCAGATTGTATCGTGGGGAATAGTTGCGTTTTCAATTAAATTTTATGATGTTTATCGTTTTACGCTTCCAATAGTAATTGCATCAAAAATAGTAAAACAAGCAACGTTGTTTTTGTTAACAATTATTGCTTTTTTTCCATTTTCAAAACAAGCCATTTTTAGCGAATCAAAGATTTTAATATTTATATCCTTGATTTTAGTTCTGGTTACAGTTTTTAAATTTGCTTTGTTTTTTTATCTAAAAGAATATAGAATTATAACAGGCAGTAATTACAGAAATGCTGTTATCATTGGCTTTACACCAGAAGCTATCGGGTTAAAACATCTTTTTGAAACAAGAAAAGATTACGGATACCGATTTCTGGGATATTTTTCAGATAAAAAAAACAATCAGCAAATTACAGGCAGATTAGCCGATTTAAAACCATTTGTGATTGAAAATGAAGTTGATGAGATTTATTGTTCCTTAAACGAAGTTTCGAATAATATCTTAAAAGATCTTATTGATTTTGCAGACGAAAACAACAAAACCATAAAATTTATTCCGGATACAAAAGAAATTTTTTCAAAAAATTTAAAGATCGATTATTATGATTTTTTTCCGGTACTTTCGTTAAAACAAACGATGCTTAATGAGCCGACGATAAAATTTATAAAAAGACTTTTTGATATTACATTCTCCATACTAGTAATTGTTTTCTTTTTGTCATGGCTAATTCCATTACTGGCGATTTTAATAAAATTAGAATCAAAAGGACCGGTATTCTTTAAGCAGGGAAGACCTGGAATGGAAGAAAATGAATTTGTCTGTTATAAATTTCGTTCGATGTACATTAACAAAACAACAGAAAAAGAAGCCTCAAAAGACGACCCGCGTGTTACAAAAGTGGGAAAATTTATGAGAAAAACAAGTATAGATGAGCTTCCCCAATTTATAAATGTTTTGTTGGGAGATATGTCGGTCGTAGGTCCAAGACCTCATTTATGGTCTCAAAATAAAGAATATGGCAATCGGGTAAAAAAATATATGATAAGACATTGTGTGAAACCCGGTATAACAGGATTGGCACAAGTAAGCGGTTTTAGAGGAGAAATAACAGTAGACAGAGATATGATTAACAGAATAAAATTTGATGTTTTTTATATCGAAAACTGGTCTTTAATTCTTGATTTAAAAATAATTTCGCAAACGATAATAAATATCGTTAAAGGCGATAAAAAAGCATATTAATGAACGATTTAGTCTCTATTTTAACTCCAACTTATAATACTGAAAAGTTCATTAGAGCCACTATAGAATCAGTTCAAAATCAGACGTATCAAAATTGGGAAATGATTTTAGTTGATGATGCATCTACAGATAAAACGGTTTCTATTATTGAAGAATTTGTTCAAAATGATACCAGAATTAAATTATTCAAATTATCCAAAAATTCAGGTAATGGTGTTGCAAGAAACGAAGCTTTAGAAAAAGCTTCAGGAAAATATATTGCCTATCTCGATGCCGATGATTTGTGGTCTTCGACTAAATTAGAAAAACAGCTTCAGTTTTTAAAAACAAATAATCTGACTTTTACTTTTAGTTATTATGATTCTATTGATGAAGAAGGAAATAATTTAAACAGAAGAGTAGAAGCACCACAGCCATTGACTTATAAACAGTTGTTCTTTTGTAATTATGTAGGCAATCTAACAGCTATTTACGATGCTGAATATTTTGGAAAAATCAAATTAGAATCTTCTGAAAAAAGGCAGGATTGGAGAATATGGCTTACGATTTTAAAACAAATAAAAAGTGCAGAAGCTGTTCCTGAGTCTTTAGCATTTTACAGAATTAGAAAAAATTCTATTTCATCATCGAAATTCAACCTGATTAAACACAACTTTGGTGTTTATAGAGATTTTCATGGTTTTAATTTTGTGTTTTCTGTATTGTTGATGATACGGTTTTTGTTTACGCAGTTGGTTATAAAACAGAAATATATAAAGAAAGTTTAGTTTTTTGAGGTTACAAATTGCGACCTCAAGTTATTTTTTATATCCAATTTTTACTCTTTCTGACTCATTTTCTTTTTTCTCGGTCAATTCATCTAAATAAGAAAATACCAATTCAATGTTTTTGTCATGATTTTCTAACTTCTTTTGAATCTGCAAAATATCAACTTTAATTTCAGTTGTATCGAAAAGCATTTGTCTCACTTTCGTGAAAATTCTCATAATTTGAATATTGGTCTGAATGGCTTTGTCACTTTTTAGTACACTAGATAGCATTAAAATTCCATGTTCGGTGAAAACGGATGGAAGATATTTTTGATGTTCTCCTCTTCCTTTCTTTAAGGTCGCAATTTGCGACCTTAAAGAATTATATTCATTTTCAGTTAGTTGAAACATAAAATCTTCCGGAAATCTTGATAAATTTCTTTTTACTTGTTCATTTAGTCTCTTAGTTTCAACATCATAAAGAGAAGCTAAATCACTATCCATCATCACTTTTTGACCACGGATAAAATATATTTTGTTAGAAATTGTTTCTTCAGAAAGCAAAGAGTGATCTTCCATAGGTTTTTAATTAGAAAAACAAATGTAAGATTTTATTTATATTTATAAATAAGATTTAAATTGTTTTAATTTCCCGCGATTGGTTCTTTCTAAAATAGTTTTTTTTGTAAAAGTGAAATTTAAATTAGGCTCTAAATATAAATCTATTGCTTCTTTTATTTTTTGAATTTGTTCTGAAACTAATGCTGCATCAGCTACATATTCAATTTCAAAAGTATCTAATTTGGTTTGTTTGATGATAAATTCTTTTACGTTTCCATCGTCTTCAATGATGCTTTTGGTTACATAATAAAATGTCAAACCTGGCGATTTTTTCCCGCTTGGAAGAATCGCAATATCATTAGTCCTTCCAATCAGTTTTTTTAGAATTGGTTTCTGAGGAGTGCTTTTTTCGTCTAAAATTCCAATGTCGCCAATTTCGTATCTTATAAATGGATTTGCTTTATTGAATAAAGAGGTAATCACAATTTTTCCTTTCGTTCCATGTGGAACAGGATTATTGTTTTCATCTAAAATCTCGACAAAAAGTGTTTCTGAGTTTACTTGCCATTCCCCTTCGAGATTTTCAAACGCAATTAAATCCAATTCAGAAGCGCCATATTCGCTGATAATCGGAATTCCAAATTGTTTTTCCAATAGTATTTTATCCATTTCAAAAAGCATTTCCGAAGTAACAAAACAAGCTTTTAAAGTTGGACAGATTTCTTTTAAAATGATATTTTTTTGTTCTAAAAATTTAGCAAAAAGAACAATCGAACTCGTATAACCGTTGATATAATCGAATTTTTTCGATTTGAATTTCTGCAGAAATTTTTCTAAAACTTCATCAGATAAATCAAAAACCGGAAAACGAAAACGGTGCGTAAGGAAATCTTTGAAACGTTCTTTTTGATAGCCAAGAAAATCCATCGGAATTCCGTAAAAACGTGCTTGATAAGAATGATTAAAATCAATTCCAAACCATCCAAAACGCATAATATTAGATGCCCAGGTTAAAGCATGCGAATACTTATCTTTTGCAAAAACAAAAGGCGTTCCGCTCGATCCGGAAGTTTTGTTGAGGTAAATATTCTTTTTAGAATAACCTTTTGAAAGTCTTTCTTCAAGAGGTTTTTGCAGATTTTGTTTGTTGAGAATAGGAAGATCATTCCAGTTTTCAATCTTTTTATTTCCAATCAAATCACTGTAAAAAGAATTATTATTTAAATGAAAATCAACTATTTGTTTTTTTTTGTTTTCAAGAAATGAAACATATTCTTCTTCAGAAAAATGAACAATTTTATCCAATTCAGTTTTTGCTTCCTTTATCGGAAAACCATTTAATTGGAGAGAAAGATCAAAAAGGCGAATCATTTTTCAGGATAATTTTCGTCAAAAATAACGTTTAGGAATTACTAACCGTATAGAACCAACAACTTTTTAGAGATTTAATTATTTTTTACGTACAAAAGCAAGTATTTTTGCACCACAACTAAAATTCAACAACACATGACAATTTTACTATTGGGATCAGGCGGAAGAGAGCATGCTTTTGCATGGAAAATGACTCAGAGTCCGCTTTGCGATAAACTTTTTGTAGTACCAGGAAATGCAGGAACTGCAGCAATTGCAGAGAACGTTGCAATTTCTGCTACTGATTTTGAAGCAGTAAAAGCATTAGTGCTTAAAGAAAATATAAGTTTAGTAGTCGTAGGACCAGAAGATCCATTGGTTAAAGGAATTTATGATTATTTTAAAAACGACGAAAGTTTAAAACATATTCCGGTAATTGGGCCATCAAAATTAGGAGCGCAATTAGAAGGAAGTAAAGAATTTGCAAAAGAATTCCTGATGAAACATAACATTCCAACTGCAGCTTATGATAGTTTTACTGCCGAAACGGTTGAAGAAGGATGCAAATTTCTTGAAACATTACAACCTCCTTATGTTTTAAAAGCAGACGGATTAGCAGCTGGAAAAGGTGTTTTAATTATTCAGGATCTTGAAGAAGCAAAAACAGAATTACGCAACATGTTGGTTCACGCAAAATTTGGAACAGCAAGTTCAAAAGTTGTTATTGAAGAATTCTTGGACGGGATCGAATTGAGCTGTTTCGTTTTAACTGACGGAAAAAGCTATAAAATCCTTCCAACAGCAAAAGATTACAAACGAATTGGAGAAGGAGATACAGGATTAAATACAGGCGGAATGGGAGCAGTTTCTCCAGTTCCTTATGTAGATGCTGTTTTGATGGAAAAAATTGAAACTCGTATCGTAAAACCAACAATCGAAGGTTTTCAAAAAGACGGAATCGAATACAAAGGTTTTGTATTTATAGGTCTGATCAATGTAAAAGGAGAACCAATTGTTATTGAATATAACGTAAGAATGGGTGATCCTGAAACAGAAGTTGTAGTTCCGAGATTGAAATCAGATTTAGTAGAATTGTTTTTGTCTGTTGCAGATCAAAAATTAGGAGATTTCAATTTAGAACTCGATCCAAGAAGTGCTACAACCGTAATGGTGGTTTCTGGTGGATATCCTGAAGATTTCGAAAAAGGAAAAGTAATTACAGGTTTAGAAAATATAAATGATTCGATAGTTTTTCATGCGGGAACAAAATTAGATGGCGAAAATGTCGTTACTAATGGAGGACGTGTAATTGCAATAACATCATATGGAGATAATTTCCAAGAGGCCATAAAAAAATCTTACCAAAACATAGATAAACTAAGCTTTGATAAGATGTATTTTAGAAAAGATATCGGTTTCGATTTAATTTAAAATAATTGGAAAACCAACCCTTTTAATTAAGGGTTTGGTTTTATTTTAAAAACGAATGAGCTGTTGTATCTTGGTTTTCTGTTCCTGCATCATCAAAAATACGTAATTGTTTAATCCAATATACGATTGCAGCAGCACAGATGATCATGAAAATCCAGTTAATTGTATTTGCACCAAACCATGTTTTTAATTCTAAATGACGTAAAAAATCAAGCGGAGCAAACAAAATGTTAACGAATAAGTATTGTATTCCTTCAAAAAAAGCTTTCATAATTTTATAAAATTATATGTTATTTATTTTTTTAACGAGCTGAAGTAAAATTCAAATGAGGAATCTTTTTTCAACTTGTTGGTTTTCCTTTTTAAACAAGTATTATATTTACAGTCACAAAAGTATAAAATATCCTTATGATAACAAGTGTTTTTAAAAAATCTACGCCATTAAATTATTCCTTGGTTGTAATTTTGATACTGGTTTTCTTCTTTATGTTTCAAATTCGAGAAACGTCTTGGATAAATTCTTATTTTACAATATTTCAAAAAGTAAGTTTACTGTGCTTCATTTGTGCTTCATTTTTCATGGTCAATTTTATTGTCAAGAAAAACGGGCTTAGTAAAGACAATGGATACGCGATATTTTTCTATTTACTTTTCCTTTTATTTTTTCCAACGATATTAAACAATTCGAATGTTGTTTATGCTAACTTTTTTATCTTGTTAGCACTTCGAAGATTGATTTCGCTGCAATCCTTAAAATCTTCAAAAGAAAAAATATTCGATGCTTCATTCTGGATTTTTGTAGCTTCTTTATTTCAATTTTGGAGTATACTCTTTGTGATTTTAGTTTTTATATCGATAATTTTTCACGTTTCAAGAGATTATAGAAACTGGGTTTTGCCATTTATAGCATTTTTAGCAGTAGCCATAATTTTTTATATGATCTCTTTAATGTTCCATATCGATGTTGTTACATTTTTTCAGCAACGAGCGGTAATTGATTTTAGAATAGACTATTTTAAAAACAATTATGAAAACGGAGCACTTTCGATATATGCGGCCGTTGTTGTATTCTTTGTTTTCTCAATGTTAACGACATTGTCAAACAGACCGCAGATTGTGCATACTTCGTATAAAAAAGTAGTAGCATGTTTCTTTATTGCAGTTTTTGTATACCTTATTTCGCCAGACAAAAGCAACGATTTATTATTGTTTAGCATCGCCCCTTTGGCCATTATGGCGGCAAGTCATGTGGAATATATGCAGCAAAAACTGAATAACGAAATTGTATTTTATGCACTCATTTTGTGCAGTTTATTTACTTTTTTCTCTCAGTTATAATTTACTGCCATAAGCAAGATCGCCGGCATCGCCAAGACCAGGAACAATGTAGTTTTTCTCATTAAGTTTTTCGTCTAAAGATGCCACCCATAAATGGCAATTTTCGGGAAGGTTTTTTTCAAGATGCGCAATTCCTTCCGGAGCAGCGATAACAACAACAATATGAAATTCTGTTGGAGCGGCATTTTCAATCAGTTTTTTATGTACGGCAACAATAGACTGCCCAGTTGCAAGCATTGGATCGAGAAGTAAAACAGTTTTGTTATTTAGGTTTGAAATAGCCTGATATTCAACTAAAATCTCAAAATCATCACCACCATTAGGATGAAACCTGCAAGCCGAAACGAAGCTGTTTTCGGCATGGTCAAAATAATTTAAAAAACCATTATGAAGAGGCAGTCCGGCTCTTAAAATGGGACACAAAACCAAATCGGTTTCAATTTCAGTTGTTTTTTTTATGCCAAGCGGCGTTTGAATTTCAACATTTTTATAAGGAAGAACTTTACTTAGCTCATACGCCATAATTTCTCCAATGCGTTCAATATTTCTTCTAAAACGCATGCTGTCGTTTTGCACATTTACATTTCTGATTTGCCCTAAGAAATGATTCAGAACGCTGTTATTTTCAGATATATAATGAATTTTCATGATGTTTTTTTAATTTATTAACGAAGTATTATTTAAAAACAAAAAATAATTTCTTTTTTTCGCAGCATAAAAGTATAAAAAGTATCTTTGTATCTCTAAAAAAATAAAGACATGTTTTCAAAATTAGCATATTCGGTTTTCGAACAAAGCATTAAAGATTATCATCAATTTGATAATGTTGACCAGCCAATAAACAATCCATATCCAAAAGATAAATTCGAACATTTACTATATCTAAAAAACTGGATTGATACTGTTCAATGGCATTTTGAAGATATTATTCGTGATCCGCAGATTGATCCTGTAGCGGCTTTAACTTTAAAAAGAAGAATCGATGCTTCAAATCAGGAGCGTACTGATATGGTTGAATACATTGACAGTTACTTTTTGCAAAAATACAGTCATGTAAAAGCAAAAGACGGAGCAAAAATTAATTCAGAAAGTCCGGCCTGGGCATTTGACAGATTATCTATTTTGGCTCTTAAAATTTATCACATGCACGAAGAAGCAACTCGTGCAGAAGCTTCGCAAGAGCACAGAGATAAATGCCAGGAAAAATTAAACGTACTTTTAGAGCAAAGAACAGATTTATCTACAGCAATCGAAGAATTATTGACAGATATCGAAAACGGAGATAAATTCATGAAAGTGTACAAACAAATGAAAATGTACAACGATGATGAATTAAATCCGGTTTTATATCAAAACAAAAAATAATTTGGCAGAGTTGTCTACCAGTAAAATTAAACATATAGCCGTCATGAGACTATCCGCAATGGGAGATGTCGCCATGACGGTTCCTGTTTTACGCGCTTTTGTAAAACAATACCCAACGGTAAAATTAACCGTTATTTCGCGTCCGTTTTTTAAACCTTTTTTTGACGGAATTCCCAATCTTGATTTTTTTGCTTTTGATGAAAAAGAAAGACACAAAGGATTTCCAGGGCTTTTGCGATTATTTGCAGACGTAAAAAAACTTAAAATAAATGCTTTTGCAGATCTTCATAATGTTTTACGATCTAAAGTTGTGAGTTTGCTTTTCGCTTTAAGCGGAAAAAAAAGAGCTACTGTCGATAAAGGCAGAGAAGGAAAAAAAGAATTGACAAGAGCAGAAAACAAGATTTTTAAACAGCTGCCAACGATGTTCGAAAGACATGCAAAAGTGTTTGAAGAACTTGGTTTTCCTGTAGATTTATCAAATCCTGAATTTCCTAAAAAAGCTGTTTTTGGGGCAGAAATTACAGATTTGGTTGGCGAAAATTATGAAAAACTAATAGGAATTGCTCCTTTTGCACAATACGATTCTAAAGTTTACCCTTTAGACTTAATGAAACAAGTAATAACCAAACTGGCTGAGAATTCAGCAAATAAAATTTTACTTTTTGGCGGCGGAAAAAAAGAAATTGAAATTTTGGATTCATTTTCAGAGCCTTTTAAAAATGTAATCAATGTTGCCGGAAAGATTAAGTTTCAGCAGGAATTAAAATTAATAAGCAACCTCGATGTAATGCTTTCTATGGATTCTGGAAATGCACATATCGCAGCAATGCTGGGAGTAAGAGTGGTTACACTTTGGGGCGCGACGCATCCGTATGCCGGATTTTTACCTTTTAACCAAAGTTTAGAAAATGCGTTAACTTCAGACAGAAATCAATATCCAAAACTGCCAACTTCTGTTTACGGAAATAAAGTTGTAGAAGGATATGAGGATGCCATGAGAACAATTTTACCGCAGCAGGTTATTGATAAAGTTATAGATCAGCTTTCATAATAAAAAAAACTTCTCGATAAAGAGAAGTTTTTTTTATTATTTTAAGCAATATTTTTGTTCAAAACGTACTTTTCATTAGAATCAAGGAAAGAATATCCTATCGTTTTTTTTCTTTTTTTGTTTACTATAATGGTAACAAAGTTATTTTTATCTTCAGTTGACAAAAGGATATGCTCGAATTTTTCAGACGAATCTCGGTAAATTTTATAAATTAAGTCGTGATCTTTAATTTTTTTAGATAAAACTTTAGCCGATTTTAGTCTACTTACATAAGGCCAAATATTAAAAATATTCGAATCTGTCTTTTTTACTTCTACCATTTTTTCAGTTATAGTCGAATTGTATTTTTCTCTTTCGAGTAATTTAGGACCCTTTTTGTTTTTCATTTTTATGATAACTGCCAGAACACATAGAGAAGCAGTTATAACCAACATAACAAATAGAGACAGATGAAAGTGATGTACGTGAGCTGTCATGATATTTAATTTTTTAAATGTTTTGACAATTAGTTATTGGCTTACAAAAGTCGTTTCATTTAAGACTAAAACAACCCGTACTAATTTAATAAATTTTCGGCACATTTTTTAAAAAATACCTAAATTTTTATATCTGTTTTTAAGTATTTATTAAAATGAAAAAAAGAATAGTCATAAAAAAAATCCAAATCCCGATTAAAGTTTAGGATTTGGATTTTTATCCCGAAGTTTCGGGATTAGAATTTTCAAAAATATTATACGTCGTCGTAATCTACATAAATAGTATCTGATGTTGGGTGTGCCTGACAAGTTAAAATTAAACCTTCGGCAATTTCGCTATCTGTTAAAATAGAATTTTTTGTCATTTCAGCAGAACCAGCGGTAACGCGGCCTAAACAGCTGCTGCAAATTCCGCCCTGACAAGAATATGGAGCGTCAACGCCATGTTTTAAAGCAGCATCAAGAATGGTTTGTTTTTTAGACATTTCAAAAGTAGCTTCTTCATCATCAACTAAAATGGTAATTTTAGTATGTCCTTCCTGAGAACCCTGAATGGCGTGTTCTTCTGTAGAAGATGTAAAAAGCTCAAATTTTATAGCAGATTCTTTTACGTTTTTCTCTTTCAAAACGTTAGAAACCGTATTGATCATTTCTTCTGGTCCGCACAAATAGAACTTATCAAATTCAAGTTCTTTGTGTTTGTTATTTAATACAAAATTTACTGTCGACTTCTCTATTCTTCCGAACAAGGCATTTTCAACTTTTGCCTGACTGTAAATATTATGTACAAAAAAACGACCTACATATTGCAATTGCAAATCGTGTAATTCCTGATGAAAAATAGTTTGTTCCGGAGTTCTGTTTCCGTAAACCAAAACAAATGAACTTTTAGGCTCATTTTTTAAAACCGATTTTATGATAGAAAGTACAGGTGTAATACCACTTCCGGCAGCAAAAGCGACATAGTTTTTTTGTCTTTCAGCATCTGGTTCAAAAGTAAATTTTCCTTCCGGCTGACCCACTTCCAGAACATCACCAGCTTTGAGTTTTGTATTGGCAAATTGCGAAAACAAACCATTTTTTACAGCTTTAACAGCAATTCGTAATTCGCCGCTGTCTGGTGCCGAGCAAATAGAATAAGCACGACGAATTTCTTGATTATCAAGAGTTAATTTTAAATTTATGTATTGTCCGGCTATAAATTTATAGTCTTGTTTAAGTTCTTCAGGAACATTAAAAAGTACAGAAACAGCATCGGCAGTCTCGCGTTTTACCTCTTTAATTATAAGTTTTAAGAATGAAGGCATGATTTAATTTTTTTGCAAAAGTAGCAAACCATAAGTAATTGACGCTTACTAAAATATTTTTTTTAACTTTTTTTGTAACGTTTTCCTACATTTGATCTCTTACTACCAAAATCAAAACTAATAAACCATGATTAAAAAGTTTATTTATCTCGAATGGAAAGCTTTCATCAGATCGGCATCATTTGGTAAGAATCTGACAATGAAAATTATAATAGGTTTTTTAATGATCTATTTTTCATTAATTTTTATTGCAATGGGTGTTGGCGCATTTTATGTTTTAAAAGACATGCATCTTGAACCGTTTTCTACCATCAATAGATTTCTAATTTATTATTTTCTTTTTGATTTAGTAATTCGATTATTACTACAATCTATCCCGGTTTTGAATATCAAGCCGTTACTAATTTTACCTTTTAAAAAACCAGTTATAGTTCATTTTTCGCTGGGCAAAACTGTTTTGTCATTTTTTAATTGGGTTCATGCATTATTTTTTGTACCGTTTTCTGTTGTTTTAGCGATAGAAGGATACAATATTTCAGGAATTATTTTCTGGAATCTGGCGATGCTTTCATTAATTTATATCAATAATTTTTTAAATATTATCTTGAGTAATATCGATAAATTATTTATTGCTTTTGTTGTATTAATTCTTGTTTTGGGAGGAGCGCAATATTATAAATTATTTGATGTTACAGTTTTTACAACTCCCTTTTTTCAAGGTCTTTATAATATAAATGGATTATTTATAATTCCGATTTTGATATTAATTGGTTTGTATGTTTATACTTTTAAATATTTGAAAAACAATCTATATCTTGATGCTGGACTTTCTGTAAAAGAAGATATTGCAGAAACACAAAATCTTGCATGGCTCAATCAATTTGGAACTTTAGGTACTTTTCTAAAAAATGACATTAAGCTTATTAAAAGAAATAAAAGATCGAAGACCACAATTTTTATGAGCGTTCTCTTTTTATTCTATGGCTTTTTGTTTTTTGGAAATTCGCATCAGCCGGCCGTAATGCACATTTTTGCCGGAATATTTGTTTCGGGCGGATTTCTGTTTGTCTTTGGACAATTTGTGCCAAGCTGGGACAGCTCATATTATCAATTAATGATGACACAGAATATTCCGTATCGCGGATATATAACTTCAAAATGGTGGCTGATCGTTATTGCCACTTTTTTGTCGACAATTTTGGCATCTTTTTATTTATTTTTTGGATGGGAAATTTATTTAACAATCGTTGTTGGGGCGATTTACAATATTGGAGTAAACTCACATTTGGTTCTTTTAGGCGGTGCTTTTACCAAAACGCCAATTGATTTGAGTAACGCTGCCGGCGCATTTGGAGATAAAAAAGCTTTTAATGTAAGCGCAATGTTATTAACGCTTCCAAAGATTTTACTGCCCTTAGGGCTTTATGCAATTGGACTTTATTTAAACAACAAAAACCTTGGCTTAGCATTAGTTGCCGGAGCCGGAGTTTTAGGTTTTGTTTTTAAAGACAAGGTTTTTTCTTTAATTGAAAAAAGATATAAAATAGAAAAATACAGCACAATAAATGCTTATAAACAAAAGAGTTAATTAAGTTAATTAGAAAATGAAACAATTTGATAATTAATCCAAAATCTAAAATTACCATGATACAAGTAAATCAACTTTCGAAAAAATACAATAATACAATAGTTTTAAACATTAATAATCTTGAAATTCCAAAAGGACAGAGTTTTGGATTAGTTGGAAACAATGGAGCAGGAAAAACAACTTTTTTTAGTTTGCTTTTAGATTTGATTCAGCCTTCGACTGGATATGTAAAAAGCAATGATATTCAAGTAAATACGAGTGAAAAATGGAAATCTTTTACAGGATCTTTTTTAGATGAAAGTTTCCTTATTGGATATTTGACCCCCGAAGAATATTTTTATTTTATTGGAGATCTGCGCCATCAAAATAAAGCTGATATTGATGCGTTATTAGCCAAACATGAAGAATTTTTTAACGGAGAAATTTTAAACAATAAAAAATATCTTAGAGATTTATCAAAAGGAAATCAAAAGAAAGTTGGAATTATTGCAACACTTATTGGAAATCCTGAGGTTGTGATTTTAGATGAACCTTTTGCAAATTTAGACCCAACAACAGTTAGCCGTTTAAAGAAAATTATCAAGGAATTGGCCGAAAATCCAAATGTAACTGTTTTGGTTTCAAGCCACGATTTACAGCATACTGTTGAGGTTTGCGATCGAATTGTAGCTCTTAATAAAGGCGAAATTGTAAAAGATATTCAAACCTCAGAAGAAACCTTACAAGAACTGGAATCTTTTTTTGCTGTTTAAGTCTCCAAAATTTCAAAAAAGAAGTGTATTTTTACAAGGCATTATACTAAAAGTGCTTTTTAGAAGTTAATGCTTTAAAATCAGTTCTATTGAAAAAGAATACTCTTAAATATAGTTTTTTTCTCACATTTTTTTTCTTTTTGATAGCGTGTTCTACCAAGAATAATACTTTTGTGAACAGAAATTCGCATGCCTTAAGTACAAAATATAACATTTTGTATAATGGCGGAATTGGCCTTGAAAAAGGATTACTATCTATCCAGGCCAACAATCAGGATAATTTCTGGAAACTGCTTCCGATTGAAAAAATGCAGTTTGATGAAAATTTTTCGGAAGGAGAAAAAGCTAAAAATCCTGATTTTGAAAAAGCCGAAACAAAGGCTACAAAGGCAATTCAAAAACACTCCATGAATATTGGAGGAAGAGAAAGAAACTACCAAATCGACGAAGCTTATTTAATGCTCGGAAAAGCCAGATATTACGATCAGAGGTTTATTCCCGCATTAGACGCATTCAATTATATTCTTTACAAATACCCCAACAGCAGTAATATTTACACAGCAAAAATCTGGCGCGAAAAAACCAATATGCGTTTAGGAAATGATGCTATTGTGGTTAAAAATATTAATCAGTTATTAAAAAAGACCGACTTAAATAAACAAACATTTTCTGATGCAAATGCTTTATTGGCAGAGGCTTTCCTAAATTTAGAAGAAAGAGACAGCGCAGTTGCTAAACTTAGAATTGCTGAAGAATTTTCAAGAATAAACGAAGACCGCGCACGATATAAATTTATTTTGGGACAAATGTATCAGGAAGCCGGAAACAAGGACAGCGCTACATATTATTATGATGGCGTAATCGATATGAACCGCAAAGCCGACCGAAAATACATGATGCACGCTTATGCAAAAAAAGCACAAATGTATGATTACGAAAACGGCAACGATACTATTTTTTTAAAGACTTACAATAAGCTAGTTGCAGATCGTGAAAACCGCCCTTATTATGATGTGCTTTTTTATGAAATGGGAGTTTTTTATGATAAGAGAAAAGATAAACAAAATGCATTAAAGTTCTACAATAAATCTTTAGCAAGAAAATCTAAAGATCCCTATTTAATGGCTTCGGCTTATCGAAACATTGGTAACATGTATTTTAAAAATACAGATTATACAATGGCTGCCAAATATTATGACAGTACATTGACAAAGCTGGATCCGAAAACAAGAGAATTTGCTTTTATCGAAAAAAACAGAAAAAATCTGGACAACGTAATTAAATACGAAGCAATTGCAAAACGTAATGACAGTATTATTAAAGTTTACGGACTGCCAGATACTGAAAGAAAAATCTACTTTGAAAGTTATATCGCAGAACTTAAAAAGAAAGATGAAGCAAAACGAATTCAGGAAGAAAAAGAAAAAGAGAAACTGGCCAATATTGACAGAAATACAAATGCTTCGAATGCACCAACAGCTGTAAACCCAAATTCATTAGGAAAACCTGCTGATCTTGATGGCGGAATCCGGCCACCGTCTGGAAATGAGACCACAGCAAGTACATTTTATTTTTATAATCCAACAACGGTTGCATACGGAAAATTGCAATTTAAGAAAATGTGGGGTAACAGGGTTCTTGGCGGCAACTGGAGACTATCTGCAATTAAATCGGCAAATGACGCGGCCATGCTAAATGACAGTATAAGAGAAGCCGAAGCAAACAAATTAAAAGATACAGTTGTAATAGAAAAGTATACAACAGCTTTTTATGAAAAACAACTTCCAAAAACACAAAAGGAAATTGACAGCATTGGTATAGAACGTAATTTTGCGTATTATCAATTAGGTCTTATATATAAGGAGAAGTTTAAAGAATATAACTTGGCAAGCGACAAGCTGGAGCAGCTGCTGAAAAATAATCCGGAGGAAAAATTGGTTCTGCCGGCAAAATATAATTTGTATAAAATCTATCAAATTACAAATCCTGAAAAAGCAGCAAAAATTAAATCAGACATAACATTAAATTATCCAACTTCTCGATATGCTCAAATTTTAAACAATGCAAATTTAGATGATATAGAATCGCCGGATAAAGAATATCAAAAATGGTATAAACTTTTTCAGGAGGAAAAATTTGATGTTGTCTTAGATAATATCGACAATTTAATTAATCAATATTCCGGAGATGATATTGTTTCAAAATTTGAATTATTAAAAGCAAATACTTTAGGAAAAGTAAACGGACTAGAAGCTTATAAAAAAGGTTTAGAAAACGTAGCAGATAATTATCCGAATAGTGAAGAAGGAAAAAATGCAAGAGAAATTCTTGAAAAACAAGTTCCGGCTTTAGAAAGATTAAATTTTACAACAACAGATAATAACAACTGGAAAATTATATATCCTGTTTCTAATACCGATACCAAAACAGTTAAGAAAATTGAAGAAGCGATTAGAGTATTTCTATTAGTTGAAAATTTTGAAAGACTGACAACCTCTTTTGACAAATACAATAGAACAGAAAGTTTTGTAGCTATTCATGGTTTAAAATCTGAAGCTTATGCCAGAGACGTGGCAGGAGTTTTGAGAGACGATGCCAAATATAAAATTGCACTTCCTGCAGTTATTATATCAACAGATAACTATAAAGTGGTTCAAATAAAAAAGAACCTCGAAGCCTACCTTGCCCCAAAAACCCCATAATATAATGTTTGACAAAGTAAAGAAAAACGGAACAGAACTTTTAGGAAAAACAAACCGAATTGTTGAAGGAACTTCTATTGTAGGAGACATTGTCTCAAAAGCTGATTTTAGATTAGATGGAGAATTGATTGGAAATTTTACATCCCAGGGAAAATTAGTCATTGGCGCAACAGGCGTTATAAAAGGCGAAATCATTTGTAACAATGCCGATATTGAAGGAGAATTTCATGGAAAAATTAAAGTACTCGAAATCCTTAATATTAAAGCGGCAGCAAAAATTCACGGAGAAGTTGCCGTTGGAAAACTATCTATAGAGCCCGGAGCAGAATTTACAGCAACCTGTACAATGCTTACTCATAATAAAGAAGTAACTTTGAGAGATGGAGAAAGACCCGAATAAAAAACAAAATAATAAATGGATAGCCCTCATAAACATTCCTATTCAAATGGGGGTTATTATATTTTTGTTTTCCTATTTAGGAACCTGGTTAGACGAAAACCATCCAAGTGAAAAAATATACTATAATAAGGTATTAGTTATGGTAGGTGTTGCACTTGCATTATATAATGTAATTCGTCAGGTAAACGAAATCAACAAAACAAAGTAAATTAAGTTTTTAAAACAGCTTGAATAAATATTGCATCTTTGCAAAAAAAATGCTCAGGATGTTTTTAAAAAACTACAAATTAATTCTTCATTTATTTATTCTTGCTTTTGCTTCCTATATAATACATAAGGGAGTTTTCCTTATTTTTAAAATCAACGATCAAAATTTCTACTACAGTTTAGAGATATTATATTTGATCTTTTTATTTTTTTCTACCTTATTATTAGTACTCACAGTGAGATTCAAAAAAGATAAGTTTGACAGCATCGGAATGTTTTTTATGCTTGGTACTTTTATTCAAATGTTTGTTTACTATTTTGTTTTGCGGCCGATTTTGTCGGACAAGATTCATAACATCCGTGTTGAAAAATTCAGTTTTTTTATAACATTTATTCTGTTTTTGTTATTTCAGACGCTTTTAACTGTCCGATTATTAAATGAAAAGCGTTAAAATGAGGATTCTTTAAAACAAGGTTCAAAAATAATTTTTCATATCCTTTTGAATATTAATAAAAAATGTACCTTTGCACCAAATTTTAGAAACATAAAAAATAAGAATTTCCACAGATATGGTGATTTCAAACAAACCACTCAGATTTATTCTTGCAGCTTTAGTAGCTTGTCTTCCACTAATGAGTTTTTCTAATTCAGAAAAAGACTCGGCGCATGTTCAAACTGAAACAGCTCATGAAGCAGCTTCTGAAGGGCATCACGCGGAGCCAACAGATGTAAAATCTAAAATTAAGGCTTTCATTGGTCATCACGTTCTGGACTCTCATGATTTCACTTTAACACAAGATGATGAGACAGGTAAATATTATGGTTTTCCATTGCCAGTAATTCTTTGGGATAATGGTCTTCAGATTTTTTCTTCTTCAAAATTTAATCATGGTCATGCAGTAGCAGAATCAAACGGAAATTACTATGTGATTAATCATCATGATGGTAAGATCTACAAAACAGATGCAGCAGGAACAATTACTGAGGATGAAAAAACAGGTCACCCAACAAATGTTCGTCCAATAGACTTTTCAATTACAAAAACTGTACTTTCTATAATAGTTGCAGCTTTATTAATGTTCTTGTTGTTTACAAGTTTAGCAAAATCGTATGCTAAAAATGGAGGAATTGCTTCAGGAGTTGGTCGATTCTTTGAACCGCTTGTTATTTTTATCCGTGACGAAGTTGCTATTCCTAACATTGGAGAAAAACACTATAAAAGATATATGAGTTATTTATTGACAATATTTTTCTTTGTATTGTTTTTAAATATTTTTGGATTAACTCCACTAGGAATTAATGCTACAGGAAACTTTACAGTAACATTCTCTTTAGCGATCCTTACTTTCTTAATAACAAATCTTTCTGCAAATAAAAATTACTGGGGTCACATTTTCTGGATGCCAGGTGTACCAAAACCAATGAGAATTATTTTGGCACCAATTGAATTGTTAGGAGTTTTTATCAAACCATTTTCATTAATGATCCGTTTGTATGCAAATATCTTTGCAGGTCACATCGTATTAATGAGTATCATAGGTTTAATGTTTATCTTTAAAAGCTGGATTGGAAGTACATTATCTTTCGGATTATCATTTGTACTTTCTATACTAGAAATTTTAGTAGCATTTTTACAAGCTTATATTTTCACAATGCTGTCTGCACTTTATTTTGGTTCAGCAGTAGAAGAGCACCACCACGAGGAGGGGCACCATTAAAATTTAGATTTCAGAATTTAGATTTCAGAGTTATATCAACCTAAATCTATATTTAAAAATCTAAAATCAAAATTGAATGTTTAATTTTTAATATATACAAATATGAACGGTTTAAATTTCATTGGAGCTGGATTAATCGTAATCGGAGCTGCATTAGGTATTGGTAGAATTGGTGGTTCAGCAATGGACGCAATTGCTCGTCAGCCAGAAGCTTCAGGAAAAATCCAAACAGCTATGCTTATCGCTGCTGCACTTATTGAAGGTATTGGTTTCGCTGCGTTATTCGCTGCTTAATTAAAACACAAAGAACAATAGTTGCAACGGTTGGTTGTAACTATTGTTTTAAAAATAAACATTAAAATTGCTTTAGCAATTAAAAAGACATAATTAAAAAATTTATAATCATATATAATGGAAAAGTTAATAAATCAGTTTGAGTTCGGTTTGTTCTTTTGGCAAGTTCTAATATTTGTTGGATTAATATTTTTATTGAAAAAATTTGCTTGGAAACCAATTCTTGATGCAGTAAACACTAGAGAGCAAGGTATTAAAGATGCATTACTTTCTGCTGAAAATGCTAGACAAGAAATGGAAAATTTACAAGCTGACAATCAAAGAATTTTGAACGAAGCCCGTGCAGAGCGTGATGCTATGTTAAAAGAAGCTCGAGAAATGAAAGAGAAAATGATTGCTGATTCTAAAAACGAAGCACAGGCACAAGGTCAAAAAATGATCGAGCAGGCTAAAGCTGCTATCGAAAGTGAAAAAAATGCTGCAATGGCAGAATTGAAATCACAAGTTTCAACTTTATCATTAAGTATTGCTGAAAAATTATTGAAAGAGGAATTATCTAACAAAGAATCTCAAACTAAATTAGTTGAGAAAATGTTAGGTGACGTAAAGTTAAACTAAGATTATGGCAAGTACAAGAGCAGCAATTCGTTATGCAAAAGCAATTCTGGACTTAGCAAACTCTAAAGGTGTTGCCGAAGCTGTCAATAACGATATGAAATCAATTGCTTCAGCAATTGAAACAAATACAGAATTGAGTACTTTTATTCAAAACCCAACAACAAAAGTTGAAGTTAAACTAAGTGCTCTTTTAGAAGTTTTTGCAAATGTAAATAATGTGACCAAAGGGTTATTTAATTTATTATTTGAAAACAAAAGATTTGAAATTCTAGATGCTATTGCAGTAGAATACAGCAAAGTATTTGATCAAAGTAACGGAATTGAAGTGGCAAAAGTTACTACAGCGATTCCAATGGATGCAGCATTAGAAGCTAAAGTTTTAGCAAAAATTGCAACTTTGTCAGATAAAAAAATTACAATTGAAAATATCGTAGATCCTTCAATCATTGGTGGATTTATTTTAAGAATAGGTGATAATCAATACAATGCATCTGTTGCAAACAGATTACAAGTATTAAAAAGAGAGTTAAGTAATTAGTTTTATTACACATAAAAAAGTGTCTAAATTATAAATTAAGATGGCGGAAATCAAACCTGCTGAAATTTCAGCAATATTAAGAAAGCAAGTAGAAGGTTTTGAATCTGGTGCTACGCTAGAGGAAGTAGGAACAGTACTTCAAGTTGGAGATGGTATTGCTCGTGTTTACGGGCTGTCTAATGTTCAATATGGTGAGTTAGTAGAATTTGATAACGGTATGGAAGGTATCGTATTGAATCTTGAAGAGGATAATGTTGGGGTTGTACTTTTAGGACCATCAACAGGAATTAAAGAAGGATCTACTGCAAAAAGAACTCAGCGTATTGCTTCTCTTAAAGTAGGTGAGCAAATGGTAGGACGTGTAGTTAACACTCTTGGTTTTCCAATTGATGGAAAAGGCCCAATCGGTGGAGAATTATATGAAATGCCTTTAGAAAGAAAAGCGCCTGGAGTTGTATTCCGTCAGCCAGTAACTGAACCATTACAAACTGGAGTAAAAGCAGTTGATGCTATGATCCCGGTAGGTCGTGGACAGCGTGAGCTTGTAATTGGTGACCGTCAAACAGGTAAATCAACTGTTTGTATCGATACAATCTTAAATCAAAAAGAATTTTATGATGCAGGAAAACCTGTATTCTGTATATATGTTGCAATTGGACAAAAAGCTTCAACTGTAGCAGGAATCGCAAAAATGTTAGAAGAAAAAGGAGCAATGGCTTATACAGTTATCGTTGCTGCTAATGCTTCTGACCCAGCTCCGATGCAAGTTTACGCTCCATTCGCTGGTGCTGCAATTGGAGAGTATTTCAGAGATTCTGGTCGTCCGGCACTTATCGTTTATGATGACTTGTCTAAACAAGCTGTTGCTTACCGTGAGGTTTCTCTTTTATTAAGAAGACCACCGGGACGTGAGGCTTACCCTGGAGACGTTTTCTACTTACACTCTCGTTTATTAGAGCGTGCTTGTAAAGTAATTGCTGATGACGGAATTGCTAAAAACATGAACGATTTACCAGAGTCTATCAAGCCAATCGTAAAAGGTGGTGGTTCTTTAACTGCTTTACCAATTATCGAAACTCAGGCTGGAGACGTTTCTGCATATATCCCAACAAACGTAATTTCTATTACAGATGGTCAGATTTTCCTTGATGGAGATTTGTTCAACTCAGGGGTTCGTCCTGCAATTAACGTAGGTATCTCTGTATCTCGTGTTGGAGGTAATGCACAAATTAAATCAATGAAAAAAGTTTCTGGAACGTTAAAATTAGACCAGGCTCAATTCCGTGAATTAGAAGCTTTCGCTAAATTTGGTTCTGATCTGGATTCAGTTACTTTAAACGTAATTGAAAAAGGAAAAAGAAACGTTGAGATCTTAAAACAAGGTTTAAATGATCCTTATACAGTTGAAAACCAAGTGGCAATTATCTACGCTGGTTCTAAAAACTTATTAAGAAACGTTCCTGTAGAAAAAGTAAAAGAATTTGAAGCTGATTTCTTAGCTTACTTAAACAGCAAACATAAAGATACGCTTAACGCGTTGAAAGCTGGTAAGTTAGATGACAACATTACAGATGTTATCGAAAAAGCAGCAAAAGAAATCTCAGCAAAATATAACTAATTAGATAATTGGTAAATTAGATAATTAGAGAATGTTTTCACATTAATCTAATTATCTAATTTTCAAATTGTCACATTTTCTAATTAATAGATGGCAAATTTAAAGGAAATCCGTAATAGAATTACTTCCGTTTCATCGACGATGCAGATTACATCGGCTATGAAAATGGTTTCTGCAGCAAAGCTTAAGAAAGCACAAGATGCAATCACTGCGATGCGCCCTTATGCCGAAAAATTGACGGAGTTATTGCAAAATCTTTCTGCTACGCTTGAAGGTGAAGTGGGAGGAGATTACACTACACAACGTGAAGTAAAAAAAGTATTGCTTGTTGCTATAACTTCAAACAGAGGTTTATGTGGAGCATTCAATTCAAATATTATTAAAGAAGTTAAGAATCGTACAGATTTTTATGCAGGAAAGCAAGTTGATGTTTTTGCTATTGGTAAAAAAGGAAATGATGCTTTAACAAAAACGCATAAAGTACACGGTCATCATAATGCAATTTTTGATCATTTAACTTTTGAAAATGTTGCTGGAATTGCAGATAATTTGACAGAAAGATTTTTATCTGGAGAATATGACAGAATTGAATTGATCTACAATCAGTTTAAAAATGCTGCAACTCAAATTGTTCAAACTGAGCAGTTTTTACCTTTGGCACCAATTAAATCTGATGTATCAGTTTCTGCTGGAGATTATATTTTCGAGCCTTCAAAAGAAGAAATTGTTTTGACTTTAATTCCAAAGTCTTTAAAAACACAATTATACAAAGGTATTAGAGATTCATTTGCTTCAGAGCATGGAGCGCGTATGACAGCAATGCACAAAGCAACTGACAACGCTACTGAATTAAGAAACCAATTGAAATTAACTTATAATAAAGCTCGTCAGGCTGCTATTACAAACGAAATTTTAGAGATTGTTGGTGGTGCAGAAGCTTTAAATGGATAATTAATTCATTGATATACAAAAAAATAGCCAGCAAATATTTTGCTGGCTATTTTTTTTTGGAAGTTTTTCTTTTTTAAGAATGTCTATAAACAAGAAAATTTATAAAATGGTGATTCTCAACTTACCCAAAATTGAGAATCCATACCATTTTATAAAATTATTGACACAGATTTTATCACTCTGTTGCTTTGTCTTTCATGGGAACAAACTAGCTTTATCAATCCCAATGCTCTGTTTTTTTAAGGGTTACATTTCAGCAGAATCAATCCCTGTGCTTTGTCTTTTATGGGAACAAACTAGCTTTATCAGTCCCAATGCTCTGTTTTTTTTTAGGGTTACAATACAGCAGAATCAATCCCTTGTGCTTTGTCTTTTATGGGAACAAACAAGCTTTATTAGTCCCAGTGCTTCCTTTTTTATAAGGGTTGTATCTAGCTTTCTCAATCCCTGTGAAACAAATTTAAGAAAATACGTTCTAAAAAAAGTTACATAATTTTTAGCTTTAATTTATATATTTCACATGTGCCTCTTTAAAAATTATGCAATAAGCTATAAAAAGTTTGCTTATTTTTGAATTCTATTTTGATTACAATGACTTTAAAAACACTAGAACTTACTACACTTGAAGAAATGCTGGCACAAATTGAGACCATCAGATTTCTTTATCCAAATATATCTTTAGAAAAATATAAATCATTTCTTTCTGAAATGCTGCCACACAACTATACGCAAATTGCTGTTTTTGAAAGCAATACTTGTTTAGGAATAACAGGCTGTTGGTCTGCAACTAAGTTATGGACAGGTAAATATCTTGAAATCGACAATTTTGTAGTAAATCCAGAATATCGTTCTAAGGGAATTGGAAAAATGTTAACCGATTATGTAGAACAAAAAGCTCTCGATCTAGGATGCAGCAGTATTGTTTTGGATGCTTTTACAGGAAATTTTGGAGCACATCGATTTTATTATAATCAGGGATACAATCCAAAAGGTTTTCATTTTGTAAAAGTTTTAGATGAAAACAAATTTACGCGTTAAAATTCTCACTAAGTTTCTTTATTGAACCTCCAAATTCACTAATAAACCAAAGAATTGGTTATTTTTGTTTCACGAACTTTATTATTAATTATTTTGGGATTATATAAAAATCTATTCAAGCAGACTGCAATTTATGGACTGGCAACCGTTTTACCACGAATGCTCAGTTTTTTATTGGTCAGATTATATACGGGTATTTTGCCTACGGCCGAATATGGCGAAGTTTCAATTGTTTTGTCTTGGATGGTTTTCTTCAACGTAGTACTTTCTTACGGAATGGAAACTGCATTTTTTAGATTTTACAGCGCCGAAGAAGACAAAAAAAATGTTATCGCAACATCTACAATATCGATATTCTGGTCGTCTATAGGATTTTTATTTGCGGCATTAATATTCAGAAATACTCTTGCAAACTGGGCCGAAGTCGATGCACAATATATTACGTATTCTGTTTGGATTTTAGTTTTAGATGCATTGGTTTTAGTTCCGTTTTCTAAATTAAGAGCCAACCAAAGACCAATGGTTTATGCAGCTATTAAAATAGGAAATGTAGTAATCAATTTATTACTGAACATCTTCTTTTTAATGTATCTGCCAAAACTGGCCGCATCAAATCCTAATTCAGTTTGGGATAATTTATACGTAGAAAACTTCCAGATTGCTTATATTTTCATTGCCAATTTACTGGCTAGCTTAGCAACATTTATTGTATTGTCTCCAAATTATCTTTCGCTGGGAAGAAAATTCGATCCTGTACTTTGGAAAAAAATGATGAAATACGGTCTGCCAATTTTAGTTGCCGGACTTGCATTTGCGGTTAATGAACATTTTGATAAAATCTTATTAGGATATTTATTGCCCGAAAATATGGCAAAGTCAGAAGTTGGAGCATATTCAGCGTGTTACAAGCTTGGATTATTTATGGTTCTGTTTGCCACTGCTTTTAGATTAGGAATTGAACCTTTCTTTTTCAGTCATGCCAAAAATGAAAAAGCACCACAAACCTATGCTGTAATTACAAAATACTTTGTGATTTTTGGCTCATTGATTTTATTAGGAGTAATCGTTTTTGCAGATGTACTTAAATATCTCTTACTGGATAATAAATCCTACTGGGAAGCAATGAAAGTTGTACCATTAATTATTTTGGCCAATTTCTTTTTAGGAATTTACAATAACTTATCGGTTTGGTATAAACTAACAGACAAAACAAAAATTGGAGCCTATATTTCAATAGTTGGAGCAATTGTAACATTAATTTTAAATTACTTTTTAATCCCAAAATATAGTTACTATGGGTCTGCCATTGCCACAATTTCTGCTTACGGAAGTATGATGTTAATTTCATATGTTATGGGAAACAGATTTTATCCTATACCTTATGATATGAACAAAATTGGTGCATATCTAGGAATTTCGATTTTATTTTCGGCTATTTCATTTTATGGATTTAGAGAAAATTACTTTGTTGGAATCCCATTATTATTAGCTTTTATGTATTTTGTTTACTACAACGAAAAAGACACTATCAAAGGAATTATGAATAGAAAGTAAATGTGCTTTTTTTAAATCTTTTAAATAAAAAATGAAAATTCAAATTATTAATAAATCACAACACGATTTACCAAATTACGAAACTATTGCATCAGCAGGAATGGATTTGCGTGCCAATATTTCTGAACCAATTACGTTAAAACCATTAGAAAGAACAATTGTAAAAACGGGACTTTTTATTGAATTGCCAATTGGTTACGAAGCACAAGTAAGACCAAGAAGCGGACTGGCTGCAAAAAAAGGAGTTACCGTTTTAAATTCTCCTGGAACAGTCGATGCTGATTATAGAGGTGAAATAGGTGTGATTTTGGTAAATTTATCAAATGAGGATTTTATAATTGAAAACGGAGAAAGAATTGCACAGTTGATTATTGCCAAACACGAAAGAGCAGAATGGATTGAGGTTGAAGAACTTACAGAAACTTCAAGAGGAGCCGGCGGATTTGGTAGTACAGGAGTAAAATAGTTGTCAGTCAGAGTTACATTACTTTTATATTTAAAAACTTGAACTAACCAAACAGGAGATTTTTTTAATCTTCACACATAAAATAGAATTACATGAAAATAATCGTTCCAATGGCGGGTCGCGGATCAAGACTTCGTCCACATACATTAACAGTTCCAAAACCATTAATTCCGGTTGCGGGAAAATCAATTGTACACCGTTTAGTAGAAGATATCGCAAAAATATTAAAACAACCAATTGAAGAAGTTGCTTTTGTTCTTGGTGATGAAGCATTTTTTGGAGATGATGTTGTCGAAAGTCTTCAGGACTTAGCAAAAGGTTTGGGAGCAAAAGCTTCAATATATCGTCAAGATCAGCCATTAGGAACTGGTCATGCTATTATGTGTGCAAAAGAATCTTTGTCTGGACCAGCAGTTATCGCTTATGCGGATACTTTAATCAGAGCCGATTTTGAACTTGATCCATCTGCCGATGCTGTGATCTGGGTAAAACAAGTAAATCAGCCAGAAGCATTTGGTGTTGTAAAATTAAATCAGAATAATGAAATTATAGAATTGGTTGAAAAACCAAAAGAATTCGTAAGTGATTTAGCCGTTATCGGAATTTATTATTTCAAAGAAGTTAGAGATCTTAAAAAAGAGCTACAGGGAGTTTTAGATAATAACATTCAAAACGGTGGCGAATACCAAATCAATGACGGAATCAAAGCTATGATGGCAAACGGAAAAGTTTTCAAAACCGGAAGTGTTGACGAATGGATGGATTGCGGAAACAAAGATGTTACGGTAGAAACCAACAGCAGAATGTTAGGATTTTTGCATAACGACGGAGAACATTTAGTTGATTATAATGTAACGTTGGAAAATTCAACAATTATTCCGCCATGTTATATTGGAGAAAATGTAGTCTTAAAAAACACAACCGTTGGGCCAAATGTTTCGATAGGAAAAGGTTGTCACGTAACGGATAGTTTTATTAAAAATAGCTTAATACAAACAAATTCTCAAATAAAAAACGCTAACTTAGATAATGCTATGATTGGAAATCATGTTGTTTATGATGGAAAATTCACAAGTATCAGCATTGGCGATTATTCAGTTTTAGAATAAAAAAGATTCATTTTTAAAATAAATGAAACTACAAAAGATGAAAAAAGGTATTTTGATAATTTTATTTTTTGCTTTTTTTAGCAATTCAGCTTCGGTTTTTGCACAGACAGAACCTGAAGATATTGCTTTGGCACCTGATGATTATCAAGATGCTTTTTATGAATCTTTAAAACAAAAAGGAATCGAAAATTACGATAAAGCCATAGCATCTTTAGAAAAATGTATTAAGATAAAACCTTCTGATGCAGTCGCTTATTTTGAATTGGGAAAAAATTATCTTTCTCTTAAAGAATATCAAAATGCTCAAAATGCATTTGAAAAAGCCACAGAGTTAAATCCAAAAAATAAATGGTATTGGTTAGGCATTTATGATGTAAGTTACGAAACCAAAAATTATCCTTTGGCGATAGAAACAATTCAGAAAATTATTGTTTTTGACGAAGAATACAAAGACGATTTGATTTCTTTATACATGCTTACAAACCAATACGATAAAGCATTGGTTGCGATTAATGAAATGAACGATAAATTCGGAAAATCTGAAGATCGGGACAGATATAAACTGCAGATTTTATCTCAGGGTAAATATCAAAATGCTGAAATTTTGAACTTGATTGATCAGATTAAAAAGAATCCAAAAGAAGAATCAAATTATGTAAATCTGATTTTTTTATATTCAAAATCTGAAGAAACAGATAAGGTTCTGGATATTGCAAAACAACTGGCAAAAGAAATTCCAAATTCTGAATGGGCGCAGGTAAGTTTGTTCAAAGGATATTTAGATGCAAATCAGGTAGACAAAGCAATTAAAGCGATGAATGTAATTTTGTCAAGTTCAAAAATTGATTCGAAAATTAAGCACAGAACGCTAAATGAGTTTCTGATTTATGTAAATAAAAATCCACAGTATGCTCCGGATTTAGAAAAAGCCATTTCGTATTTTGATAATGATAAAGAAGTTGATGTTGCAAAAGAAATAGGAAAATTTTATCACAGTAAAAATCAGTTTGAAAACGCTATTAAATATTATGAAAAAGATTTAATGACCAATTCAGATACTGATCTTGAAACAAATCTGCTTTTGCTTGAAGCTTATACTCAGGCAAAACAATTTACGCCAATGACAAAAAGAGCGATGACGATGATAGAAATTTATCCAAGTCAGCCGCAGTTTTATTATTATGCAGGATTAGGAAGCAACCAGTTACAGCAATTTAAAAATGCAAAAACCGTTTTAGAAATGGGACTTGATTATGTTGTTGATGATAAGAAACTGGAAGCAAATTTTAATATTCAATTAGGTGAGGCATACAATGGGTTAGGAGACGCCAAGAAAAAAGAGGAATACTTTTTGAAGGCAAATGAATTATTAAAACAAAAGAAATAAGGAGAAATTAAGATGAAAAAATATATAATAATAGTATTACTATCAGCCTTTGTTGTTTCGTGTAAATCAAAAGCCGTCGCAGTTCAGAACAATACTACTACCGAAGTTATTGCTAAAAAAGATAACAAAGCAATTGAAAAGCATTACGAAAATAAATTAGATTTTTCGACCTTAAATATAAAAGCGAGCGCAAAATATGAAGACGAAAAACAAAGTCAAAATGTTACCGCCGATATAAAAATCGAGAAAGACAAACAAATTTTAATAAGCGTTAGATTTCTTGGAATAACAATGGCAAAAGCTTTGATAACTCCTACAACGGTAAGTTATTATGAGAAAATAAAAGGTACTTATTACGAAGGAGATTTTACCAGTTTAAGCGAATGGTTAGGAACTGAATTGGATTATAATAAAGTTCAGAATTTATTAATTGGAGAAGCTTTTGATGATTTAAGAAAAGGAGAATATACGCAGACAATTGTAGAAAATCTTTTCCGTTTAGAGGATCAAAAAAGTCAAAAGATTCAAAAAGTATTTTATTTAGATCCTGAAAAATATTTAGTACAAAAAGAAGAAATTTCTCAGCCGGCTGAAAACATAAATTTAGAAATCAATTATTCTGATATAAAAACGTTCAATCAGGGAACAATTCCAACAACGCTGATAATTAATGCCGTTCAGCCAAAAGGAAAAACCAATATTAATTTGAATTATAACAATATCTCATTTAACGAAGAACTTTCTTTTCCGTATAGCGTGCCAAGCGGTTATAAAAAAGTTTTAATTAAGTAAATTTGCAAAAAGAAAAATAGAAAGATGCCAAAATTTCTCCTAAGCCTAATTTTTGTTTGCGCCACGACTTTTGTCTGGGCACAAGATTCGCAGCAAGAAAAACTTGAACAGCGCAAAGCGCAGATTCTTCAGGAAATTAAAGACAATGAAAAAATGCTGCAGTCTGTAAGAAAAAAAGAAAAATCAGCTGTAAACGAATATTTGATTCAGGCAAATAAAATCAAGCTAAAAGAGAAACTAATTAATACTACGGCAAAACAGGAAAGAATCCTTAGCAATGATATGTATATTAATCAAGTGAAGGTTAATAAACTAAAAAAAGAACTGGCCGTATTAAAGGAAGATTATGCCAAAATGATCTTAAAATCATATAAAAGCCGTTCAGAACAAAGCAGGGCAATGTTTATTTTGTCTTCAGAAAGTTTTTTACAAGCCTATAAAAGAGCACAATATTTAAAACAATATACAGCTTTTAGAAAAAACCAAGGTTTAGAAATTCAGGAAAAAAGTGCACAATTGGTTGATTTTAATGCAAAACTTGACGGACAAAGACAGGTTAAGAAAAAAATCATTGCCGAAAATCAAAAAGAAAAACAAAGTTTAGAAGTAGAGAAAAAAGAACAGCAAAAACTGGTTAACTCTATTAAAAAAGATAAAAACAGAATTGCTGCTGATATTAAAGCAAAACAAAGCGAATCAAAAAGAATCGATAGACAAATTGATCGTTTGATTCGTGAAGCAATTGCCGAAGCAAACAGAAAAGCAGCGGCCGAAAAAGCAAAAGAAAATCCAGGATCAACAGCTCCAAAAGCTCCGGTTTCATCTTCTAAAATTGTTCTGACTCCAGAAGATAAAGTTTTGGCTGCTGATTTTAAAGCAAACAAAGGAAGACTGCCTTGGCCTGTAGAAAAAGGATTTATTTCATTAGGATACGGAGATCAGCCTCACCCATTATATCCTTCAATTTCGGTACACAATTCTGGAGTTGAGATTACGACTGAAGATGGTGCAAATGCAAGAGCTGTTTTTGCGGGCGAAGTTTTTAGTGTTATGGTTTTATCTCCGGTGAATACGGTAGTAATGATTCAACATGGAGACTACTTTAGTGTTTATCAAAACCTGAGTAAAGTATTTGTAAGCAAAGGAGAAAAAGTTTCGATAAAACAAAACATTGGAAAAGTAAGAACCAGCGGTGATACCGGAAAAACGGTTATTAAATTTTTGATTCTTCAAAACACAACCAATACCGATCCGGAAAATTGGTTACAAAATAGATAAAGAAAAGGGAGCTTAAAAGCTCCCTTTTTTATGAATCAAATGTATTCATAATTAAAAACAGGGATAGTCTCGATACACTATTTTAATATTGGATTGGGACTAATCATATTGTTCTAAAAAATATTTAATAACATCCGTTGTTGTTACAATTCCTTTCAATTCTCCATTATCCACAACGGGCAATGCATGGAATTCTTCTTTTACAAATATCGATGCCAAGTCTTTAATAATTGTATCAGAAGGCAGGGTTTTAGGTTTTGATGTCATAACCTGAGGAATTGTCAGCATGTCCAGTATTGCTTCATCCATACCGTCCTGCCCGTCAAATAAAGCACCAAAAGTAAGACGATTAATATCGGTACGGCTTATAATTCCCACAACCTCTTTTCCGTTTACAACAGGAAGATGTCGAATCGAATTCGATTTTAGTTTTTCTACTACTTTTCTTAAATCATCATTTTGATTTACAGTTACTACAGTTTTAGTCATAATATGACTAATTGGTTCTCTTTTTTTCATAATAGATCAGTTTTATATTTACATCAAATGTGTAAAAATATTCTGATGATTAATATGATCTTTATCAGCTTTCAAAGGAATTAAAAAGTTTAAGCTATATAAATTTTTTGAAAAAGAAAAGTTAAGTTTCAATAATAATTGGTTACTTAATTTGAAATTGCATCGATTGAATTTAAAATAGTATTTTTGCACTATGGAAACAAATAGACAGAAAAAAATAGGCAGTGTAATTCAGAAAGATCTGGTTGATATTCTGCAAGGTGAAGTGAGAAAAAACGGAGTTAGCAATTTGGTAATTTCAGTATCCAAAGTTAGTGTAACCTCAGATTTATCTGTGGCAACAGTATATTTAAGCATTTTTCCACAAGAAAAAGCAAAAGAAACTTTAGAAGGAATAAAATCAAATACCACTTTAATTAAACATGATTTATCACAGCGCGTTCGTTTGCAATTGCGCCGTGTGCCAAATTTAGTTTTCTTTATCGATGACTCTTTAGATTATATTGAGAAAATTGACAATGCATTAGCAGGAAAAGAAAACCCAATAGAAAACCGTGATCTTTTAGAAAAAAGAAGAAAATCATAATTTGAATTTCCCATTTTACATAGCCAAACGTTATATTTTTAGCCGAAGTAAAAACAACGCTATTAATATTATTAATTACATTGCCAGCATGGGAATCATTGTTGGAACAATGGCTTTGTTTGTGGTTTTATCTGTTTTTAGCGGATTAAAAGTTTTTAGCCTCTCGTTCACAAACGAGATCGATCCCGACTTAAAAATGACCAGTACATTAGGAAAATCATTTTTTATTACTCCGCCACAAGAACAGGAAATAAAAAAAATAACAGGTGTTGCATCTTACACCAAAATTATCGAAGAACGTGTTTTATTTATGTTCAAAGATAAACAGCACGTAACGTACTTAAAAGGAGTTGATAGTGTATATCCTGTTGTAAATGATATTAAAAAAAAGCTTTTCAACGGACAATGGCTGCGACCAGATTCTTATCAGGTTGTCATTGGTTACGGGATTGCACAGGATTTCTCTCTTGGAATTCTGGATTTTGAAAATCCTTTGCAAATATATGCTCCCAAACCAGGAAAAGGAGCAATCGAAAATCCGGAAGAAGCATTTAATAAAACGGATGTTCTCCCAGTTGGAATTTACTCTATCAGTGAAGATTTAGATTCAAAATATGTATTTGCAGATTTAGGTTTAACTCAGGAATTATTGATGTATAAACCGAATCAGATTTCTGGAATTGAATTTCATCTTAAAGACAACACAGATGAAAATGCAGTAAAAGCAAAGCTTCAAAAAATTTTCAATAACAAAATTACTTTAAAGAATAGAGCACAATTAAACGAGTCTTTATACAAAATGCTCAATACCGAAAATATTGCGGTGTATCTCATTTTTACACTTGTGATTATTGTAGCACTTTTTAATTTAATCGGTGCTTTGATTATGATGATTTTGGATAAAAAAGGAAATCTTAAAACTCTTTTTAATCTTGGAACAGAAATTAATAGTCTTAGAAGAATCTTTTTGCTGCAGGGAACTCTGCTAAGTATTTTTGGAGGTCTAATTGGTTTGACTTTAGGAATTATTCTGGTAATTCTGCAGCAGCAATTCGAATTAATTATGATCACGCCAACCCTGGCTTATCCGGTTGTTTTTACACTCGAAAATGTTTTAATTGTAATGGCAACAATTGTTTCGCTTGGATTTATAGCTTCCTTAATTGCAAGCAGTCGTGTAAGTAAAAAATTGTTAGATTAAATATTTTCTTTCAAAATATTACTTATATTTACCGCCTTGAAAATCTACAGCATATGATTGTTTCTGCCTAATCCTAATTTTATTTTTTAGAATAATTAGGATACTTACGTTTTTATTTTTTCAGTTCAGATTCTCCAACTGGACAATTTTATCATTTATCCTAACATATCATGACAGAAACAACTATACAAAAAAGTTTTTTTTCTAAATTTTTTACCACTTTAAAACAAGCCTTAAAAGGCGACGAATCATTTGATTATACTGCCGGAAGTATAAAAAAAGCTGTAATTCTATTAGCCATTCCGATGGTTTTAGAAATGATGATGGAATCAGTTTTTGCTTTGGTCGATTTATATTTCGTTGGGCATTTAGAACACAGCAGTTTTGCCATTCAGACAGTTGGTTTAACAGAATCAGTTTTAACCATTATATATTCTCTCGCGATAGGAATGAGCATGGCGGCAACAGCTGTCGTAGCCAGACGTATTGGAGAAAAAGATCCAGTCGCTGCCGCAAAAGCCGGAATGCAGGCTATCATTATAGCATTTGCAGTTAATAGTGTATTGAGCATTTTCGGAATTATTTATGCAAAAGATATTCTGCTTTTAATGGGCGCTTCTGTAAATGCTGCCGAGCACGGTTTCAGATTTACACAGATTATGATTGGTTCCAGCTTATGCATTATGCTTTTGTTTTTGATAAACGGAATTTTCCGCGGAGCAGGAAATGCTGCAATTGCAATGAAAAGCCTTTGGATCGCCAATATTTGTAATATTATTTTATGTCCGATTTTAATTAATGGCCTAGGACCAATTCCGGCTTTTGGATTAGTTGGTGCTGCTTTGGCAACGACTCTTGGAAGAAGTATAGGACTTTTATATCAGGTTTATCATTTGTTTTTCGGAAATGGAATTTTAAAAATCAAAATCGCCTATTTTGCTCCAGATTTTAAACAGATAAAAGCTTTGGTAAAAATTGCCGCACCGGGAATTTTACAATTCGTAATTGCATCTTGCAGCTGGATTTTTTTAGCACAATTAGTAGCTACAACCGGAGGTGATCACGGTTCTGCGGGTTATCAGACAGCATTGAGAATCATGATGTTTTTCATACTTCCGGCTTGGGGATTAAGTAATGCTGCGGCAACTCTAGTGGGACAAAATCTGGGTGCTAAACAAATTGAACGTGCCGAGAAATCAGTTTATACCACAGCAAAGTACAATGTAATTTTCATGGCTTCGATTATGATTATAACATTAAGTTTTGGTCAATATATAATTTCCTTTTTTACGAACGATGAAATGGTAAAAACCATTGCAGTAGAAGCTTTGCAGATCATGAGTATTGGATTTATTTTCTACGGAATCGGAATGGTTTTGATCAATACTTTCAACGGAGCAGGAGATACCTGGACACCAACCGGAATTAATTTCTTTGGATTTTGGCTGTTCCAAATTCCATTAGCTTTTGTTTTAGCGAAGCATTTTAATATGGGACCAACAGGAGTTTTTATTGCTATTCCCGTTGCCGAAACTGCAATTACTCTCGCTGGGATTGTTTTTTATAAAAGAGGAAAATGGAAAAGAGTTCAAGTATGATATTTCAAAAAGGCCTTCGAAGGCTTTTTTTGCATAAAAAAGTTAAATAATTACAAAACAATTTTTAACCAATAAAATGTTGTACATTTGGATGTACAATTAAAAGTACTATATTATGAAAGCCATTACAATCTCTACATTAAGAAAAAACATTAAAAACTATTTTGATGAAGTATCAGAATCCTCAGAAATAATTGTTGTTCCAAGAAATACTGAAGAAGATGCTGTTGTAATAATTTCAATGAAAGAGTACAATTCTATATTGGAAACGCAACATTTATTATCCACTAAGGCAAATAGAAAAAGACTTTCAGAATCTATTGAACAAATGGAAAGTGGAAAATTGACATCTTATAATTTAGAGGAATTATAACAGAATCAATATGGATATTTGTTTTACAAAAAATGGATGGGAAGAGTTTGAATATTGGATTGAAAACGATACAGATACTGCACTAAAAATAAAAGAATTAATTAAATCGATTAGAGAAAACCCATTTAAAGGAATTGGAAAACCAGAACCTTTGAAACATGATTTAAAAAGTTTTTGGTCTCGAAGAATTAATGGAGAACATCGATTAGTTTATAAAGTATTAGGAACAAAAGGAATCGATCAAAAATGTATAATTATACAATGTCGATTTCATTATGATGATTAATGGATATAAAAAAACCTTCAGTATTGAAGGTTTTTTTATATCACACAAACTCATATCCTGCATAAACCTGCTCAATCTCTTTCATAATTGCGAATAAATCTTCAGGGGCATCAGTTGTAACCAGTTTTTGTTTGAATTCTTTAAACGAATGAATTCCTTTGAAATAGTTCGTATAATGACGACGCATTTCTACTATTCCTAAACGTTCGCCTTTCCATTCCATAGACCATTTTAGGTGGTTTCTGGCAGCTTCAACACGATCAATAACCGTTGGAGCGGGTAAGTGCTCACCAGTTTTAAAATAGTGTTTGATTTCATTAAAAATCCACGGATACCCAATCGCAGCACGACCAATCATGATACCGTCAATTCCATATTCGTTTTTATAATGTAATGCTTTTTCCGGACTGTCGATATCGCCGTTTCCGAAAATAGGCATTGTAATTCTTGGGTTGTTTTTTACACGTGCAATATGCGACCAGTCAGAATGGCCTTTGTACATTTGAGCACGAGTTCTAGCGTGAATTGTTAAAGCCTGAACACCAATATCTTGAAGCCTTTCAGCAACTTCATCAATATTAATTGAATTTTCATCCCAGCCTAAACGGGTTTTTACCGTAACAGGCAAATCAGTTCCTTTGATAACCGCTTTTGTTAGGCGAACCATCAAATCAACATCTTTTAATACTCCAGCTCCAGCTCCGCGGCAAACGACTTTTTTTACCGGACATCCGAAATTGATATCCACTAAATCCGGTTTTACGGTAGAAACAATTTTAGACGACATTTCCATTGCTTCCTCATCACCACCAAAAATCTGAATTCCAACAGGACGTTCGTAATCAAAAATATCCAGTTTCATGCGGCTTTTAATAGCGTCACGAATCAATCCTTCCGAAGAAATAAATTCAGAATACATCATGTCAGCACCATGCGTTTTGCATAATCTGCGAAACGGCGGATCACTAACATCTTCCATCGGTGCGAGTAGTAAAGGAAATTCTGGTAATTCTATGTTGCCAATCTTGACCATCTTCGTAATTTTTTGCAAAATTACAACTTTTAGTTCAATTTGTACCAAATTGAGGTTCAAAGGTTCATAGCAACAAAGGTTCAAAGGTTTTTTTATCAAGCAATTACATAGCCTTTGTCCCTCTGAACCTTTGCCTCTTTGTACCTAATACTAAGATCTATAATCAAAAAACCGAATTGGTTTTCGGCTCATTGGATTAAAAACCAAGGGATTTAAAACTTCTTTTGAAGCAAATTCTATTTTTGGTGTTACTCGTAATTTTGCTCTGAAGTGGTCTTTTATTTCCTGTAAAAATTCTGGTGTTTGATTTTTAACGGCAATTTTAATTACGATTTCATCAGTACCCAACTCGTTTGTAGAAATTTCGATAATATGGTTTTCGATATTGTCAAATCCGCTTAAAACATCGTTCATCGCTGGAGGATAAAGCGTTGTTCCTTTGTATTTTATCATTTGTTTTTTACGGCCAATAACCGGGCCGACACGTAATGTATTTCTTCCGCACGCGCATGGTTCATTATGCAGCTGTACAATATCGCCGGTTTTAAAACGAAGCAAAGGCATCGCTTCAATTCCTAAAGTGGTAAAAGTAAGTTCTCCCGATTCACCATTTTTTACAGGAATATTATTTTCATCCAAAACTTCGACTATAATTAATTCCGGATGATGATGACCGCCGTTGCCGTGTTCACATTCGGTAAAAGCAGTACTCATTTCAGTAGAAGCATAAGTCGAGAATAACTTAATATTCCATTTATCAGTAATTTTTTTAGATAAAGTATTCATCGAAAAATCCTGATCGCGCAAAGATTCTCCAATGCAAACTGCACCTTTTACACTCGAATTATTATAATCGATTCCGTGAATTTCAGCATATTCAATTAACTTCAATAAGAATGACGGAACCGTAATTAAATAAGTCGGATTGTATTTTAAAATCGAATCCCATTGCATTTCCGGAATTCCTGCACCTACACGAATAACCCCCACTTTCAATTTTCTCAGACCTAAAAAATAAGCCAGACCAGCCATAAATTTTCTGTCAATTGTTGTCATCAACTGCACAACATCACCGTCGGCAATTCCGGCGCAGGCAAATGAAATGGCTTCGTTATAAGCCAGTCTGTCAAGATCAGAATCAGTTAAACCAAAGGTTACCGGATCGCCTAAAGTCCCGGAAGTAGAGGCATAGTCGATAATTTTATTTTGCGCAACGCATACAAAATCATCGTTATATTGTTGTAAATCTTCTTTGGTAGTAACAGGCAAAAATTGTAAATCTTCAAGCGTTTTAATTTTTGAAATGTCAATATTTTGTCCGGCAAAAAGTCTTTTATAAAAAGGAGAATTTTTACTTATATATTCTAAAAGTTCAGTAAGTTTTTTTTCTTGAAAAATTTTAATTTCTTCTAAAGAATCTTTTTCTATTGCTGGAATCATTGTAACTTTCTTTTGATTTTTTTTAAATATTTTTCAATTTTTTCTTTTTCAGGCAATGTTGTAATTTCTTTCGTCAACGCTTTCTCAAAATTAAGTTTTGCCTGCTGAAAATCTTTTATTTGGTAAAAGTACAATCCTGCCTTATAATATACAACCCAATAATCAGGGTTTAATGATTGATAATTTTGAATGAATTCTGTAGAAATTTTTTCTTTATTTTCAAGAAATGAATCTATTTTGCGATCTTCAATTTTAAACTTTTTATAATTTAAAAAAGCCATTGTTTCTAAAAACGGATCTTGGGCAATATTCAAATTTTCTTTTTGAAAAGAAATTAGCGAATCATTTTTTCTTTCATTAAAAATCCAATTCAAATCATAACAGACAAATTCGCCCAGTTGATACGGATTTGCCGAAACCCAAACCAATTTTTCTTTAGGCTCAAAAATAATCCCGTGATGTGCCATTAACTGATTCAAGGCTTTTTCGGAACCATAACCAAGCGGAATATCTTTTAACCCGTTTTTATTTCGAAGAATTTGCGAAGCAATTTTTGGATTTACTTTTGAGTTTTCGGCTAAAAGTTCTGCCATTCTTTCAAAACGATATTCAGAATGACTGTTGAGAATCTGCTCCTGATTTCGTTTATCATTTTTAAAAGCATCGCCCTGAAAATGATTCGAGCAAATTAACTGATCGTTATTTGAAACATCGTAAACATCCATTTTTTTTGGCGAAACTTCAATCAAAATAGCTTTATTATCATTGGCGCTTCCAACCATAATAGATTCAGAAACAAATACTTTTCTTTTTTTTGCAATTGCAGTTGCTTCGTCTATATTTTTGGCGTGCTGTAAAATTTCACGCGTCAAAATAGAAATTGGTGTTTTTGCAATCAGTGGAATTTTAGATTTTGATGCATTAATTGTAACCGTTAATCCTTGCTGATTCATTCCGGAAACCGCACCAATCATTCCGGGCCAGGTAACCATCATAAATTTGTAACCTTCTTTCGGATTTATAAACGCTATGATTTTATTTTCCGCGAAAGCGTCATTTACATAAAAATCAAAATTACGACCAAGAATTAAATTTCCGTCTTCGGTTTTTTCATTCCAAACAGCAAAAGACGAACAGCCCACCAAAGCCAAATCCTGCAAAGCGTGCCCAATATCGTGTGCGCCATGAAGATATAAACCACGCTGGTATTTTGGTGCGATATAATTAAATTCATCAGAACTATATTCAGAAACGCCGTAAATTTCCGTTTGATATTCTTCCGGTACATTCAAATATAATTTTCGGTTGTACCATTTTAAAAATTGACGAAGTATTCTCTGCTGAAAACCAGACGGAATAAAATCTTTTATTTTTGAGAAGAAAATCTGCTGCTGTTTTTTTAGCAGCGAATCTGTCAACGCTCCTGTATTTAAACCAATTTCCAGCGGATCGCCTTCGGCATACAATTCCCAAAGACCTTGTTTATTTTTTAAAAGAGAATTTTTTCCTGAGACAAAAATCGAGTCAGATTTTTTTACAACGATTGGTTTCTCTGAATTATAGCCAGAAAGTTTCGGCTTATGATGCATGGATTTTGATGTTCCGCATGAAACGAACAATATTATGAAACCGATAAAAAGAAAAAATAAAATTCGGTTTTTCATGATTTTTTATTCAGATTCTGAGTTGATTTTGTTAATCAAATATTCTTTGCCGACGATTTCTGAGCAAGTTGAAACGGCGCCAATTGTTACGCCCAAAACGCCATGCATATTTATACTTTGACCCGTAAGATACAAATTATCCAATTTTGTTTTTGTGGGAATCATGGTTTTCATCGGATTATTAGAATCCTTAACATAACCGTACATATTTCCATTATGTCCACCAATATAATCACGATACGAAAGCGGCGTAGAAGTGTGTATTGATTTTATACAATCCCTGATTCCGGGAAATTTAATTTCGATTTCATCTAAAAATTTGGCCGCTTTTCTGGATTTGAATTCTTCATAACTTTCACCGCGGTCATTTTCTTCGACAGTTGTATTAAAAGTATTTGCCCAGGGCAAAACATCTTCATATTTCATATACGTTAGAAAAGTCATGCCTTCGGCCCAGATTTCTTCTTTTTTAGAAGCGTTCATAGAAGCCATATAACTTTTTGGCCAGGAATTTTCATCGTATTCCTGAGCGTTCCAAACAGTATCACTTTTTTTAAAATGATAAAAATTGTGATTGATATATTTAAAGGTTTTGGGTTTAAAAACGATATACAAACTAAAAGCCGAAATGACATCTTCTAGACCCTGAATTCTATTTACAAATGCTTTTCTAAAATTTTCTTCTCCGGCTAATTTTAAAGTAGTTTTTGGTTCGATATTCGAAATAAAAATAGAACCCGAAACTTGTGTTCTGTCTTTTAAATCTACTGAAATCACTTTGTTTTCTTCAACATTAAAACGAATGACTTCTTTATATTTATAAAATTCGCCGCCGTATTTTTTGAGCTGTTTTAAAAGCTGTTTGGTAATCTGGCTTCCGCCATTTATACATCGCCATGAACTTTGCATATATGAGTTTACCGAAAGGGCATGAACGTAAAAAGGCGATTTATCCGGAACTCCGGCATATAAGAAATTTGACCCGGCCAAAACGGCTTTTAGTTTTTCATTTTTGGTAAACGTATCAATTTTTTCTTTTGCATTTAACGCCAGAATTTCGCTGTCGTACTTTCCTTCCCAGTTTAAATTATAAAGCGGAAAAGCATCGCAGGTTGTCTGCAGTTCTGCACAGTATTTTTTGATATTTTCTTTTTCTTCAGGGAAAAAAGCAGATAATTGCCTAACAAAATTTTCGTAACCCTGCGCATGCGGATATTCGTTTTGATCGTCTTCAAAAGAAATCATATCGTAACAGTTTTCATCTAATTTTTTTAGATTCAGCTGATCGATAATGCCAATATATTTAAAATATTTATACAGATTTTGACCTTTATCCAGTCCGCCGATATAGTGAATTCCGGTATCAAAAATGGTTTTATCGCGCACAAAAGTCTGAAGATTTCCTCCGTATTGATTGTTCTTTTCGAGCACACAAACGCTGTAGCCTTCTTTAGCTAAAATTATAGACGAAACCAATCCGCCTAAACCGCTGCCAGCAATAACTACATCGTACTGCGCTTTCATTTTACAATTTATTTAATATGACAATCGAATTTTCTTCTGAAACAATTTCAAAACCGAAACTAACGATTTGATTTTTTAATGAAGAACAATTAATTAAAATCACAGAAGAAACATTTGAAATCATTTTCTCAATTTCACTCTTATAAATTTCGTCTGAAATTAAAAGAACCTCGTAATGATTTTCAAATGCCAATTCTAATTGATCGAGATAATATATTTTTCTCTTTTTTAGAAAATAATTTGTTTTGGCAACCAATAAATTTTCTTCATCATTTATAAATGAAAATATTTTTCGCTGAGGCTCCTGCAAAGCCAGTAGAACATCTAATTGACCATAATCATTTCCAAGATGTAAAATTTTAGATTTTGGATGAATGTATTTATTCAGATTGAAATATGTTTCTAAATTTTGTTTTAGATCTTTTTTTACAGAATTTCCAATTTCAATTTCTTTATAATCGTAACTGTTTATAAGCATTTTTTTGAAATAATCCGGACCTTCTAACTTCTGACGGATTTTGCGGTATTCATTTTTAAAAAATAAACTTATCTGCTTGGTTCTCTCGGCATAATTATTTCCAAAAGAGGTATTTTCCGGAGTAATTCTTTCTAAAATGGTAACCGTTAAATTTCCGTCGTGAATTACAAAATCGCCTTTCGGAATTAACTCCGAAGCGCCATGAATCACAACCGGAACGATATCTAATTTAAATTCTTCGGCCAGGAAAAAAGCCCCTTTATGAAATCGTTTAATAACATTATTTTCAGAACGTGTTCCTTCCGGAAAAACCATTAACGAATAACCCTGGTTTACTTTTTTCCGCAAATGTTCAACGCCGCCTTCAAGACCTTCAGAAACGGGATAAAAACCTGCTTTTCTAACAACACCGCCAAAAATAGGAGAATTATAAACCCAGTCGCTTACCAGAAAAATAATTTTCGGGCTCAGCATTCCGATCGATAAAATATCTAAAAATGAAGAATGATTGGCAATAATAACGGCTGGTTTTTCAAACGTTTCATTAAAATTATTAACAACTTTTTTGTGTATGAAAGGATTTGAATATAAAACCGATTTCATGTATTTTGAAACCACATATCTAAAACCATTCATTTTTGTTTTTTTACTCAGCGGCAGAATCGGCATTATGGTAAAACTGTAAATCGACATTAAAATGCCGCCCAAACCATAATAGAAAAATGACATAACACCGTATAAAAAAGTGCGTAACTGAAATGGCGGATTTCCTTTTTTGGGTCTGTTTGATAAAAATAATTTAAACAGAATAGGATAAAAAATGAACGTTATAATTAATGCCGCAAAAACCCCGATTAAGGAAACCGAAGAAATAGAACGCAATGCCGGATGTTTGGCAAAAATCATAGCGCCAATTCCTAAAATAGTTGTAATTACAGCCAGAATAATCGACGTTCTGTAAATTGCAATTTCGTTCTTTCCGTTGGTATATTCTTTTTGTAAAGCACTTGTCATGAAAATACTAAAATCGACACCATGACCAAAAATCAAAGTGCAGACAATCATACTGAAAATGTTCATTTGAATGCCAAAAACACCCATAATTCCTGCTGTTACAATTCCGGTTAAAGCAATTGGTATACAGCTGATAATTACCAATTCGATTCTTCTGAAAAAGAAAAACAAAATCAGGATTACGGCAATAAAAGAATAATTTACAAGCGAATTAAAATCGGTTTTTAAAGTGCTGAAAAATGTTTCGTTCATCTGCTGGCGGTCGATCGCAATCAGATTATCTTTTGCCGAAGTTGATTTTACAAACTTATCGCGCTGCTGGGGCGTAACTTTAACTAAAGTCGAAATGGTATAAAAACCATTTTTTTCGGTAACAAATTCTTTCAGCTGTAAAGCCTGAACTTTTAAATAATCTTCTGTAGAAATAGGTTTGAAATCAAAATCTAAATGATCAAAAAACAAAGAATAAGTATTGGGCTTAAAGCCGAATTTTGAACCTTCGGAAATTAATTGAGACTTTAATAATTGTTTTTTATCAGAAGTCCAGAATGATTTCCATTTTGCAATTTTCTCTTTTTGCGCTTTCGCAGAAAGAACAATTCCGCCAACGGAACTAAAATTCAATATTTTGTTTTGTTCTTTCTCTTTGGATAAATCGTCAAAAAGTCTGCTGTTATTTTGCAAAACTTCTTCCATGCTGTTTCCGTAAGAAGCAACATAAATGGTTTTTGAAGTTAAGCTGGTACTTTCTTCCAGTTGTTTCTCGGCCGCTTTAATATCTTTTGGAACAAAATTTAACTGCGACAAATCGTTGTTGAAACCAACATCGTTGTATGTAAAACAACAGATTACTGTAACGATAACGCAAAAACCAATTAAGAATTTATTGTTATGAAATGAAAAATGAGCCAGTTTGTCGATTACATTTTTCTTATGTTCAAAATTGTCTTCTTTTGGTTTGTACAAATGCGGTACAATTAAAAGAGAGAAAATCGCCGAAGCCATAACAATTACAGCAGCAAAAATTCCGAGATCATTCAATGCATCAGATTTTACAAAAAGCAGACATAAAAACGCAACAGCAGTTGTAGAGCTGCTCATAATTACCGGCATCGTAATGTCTTTGTACAAAGTTTTGATGTCGCTGTTATGTTTGTAATGCGTAAGAATGTGAAGCGAATAATCGATCGTGATTCCTAATAAAATAGAACCAATTCCGAGTGAAATAGCCGAAATTTGTTCTTTTACAAAATATAAAAATGCCACGGCAAATAAAGCCCCGAAAACGGTTGGCAGAAAAATAATTAACGGAATAAATATTTTTCTGTAAAACAAAATCAAAATCAGCATTAAAGTAAACATCGCAATTGTCGTTGTCAAAACAATGTCGCTTTTGATTTGTTTGGCATTCGCTGCAGCAATCAAAGCAGAACCAAAATAACTTACAGAAGTTTTTCCTTTAAACCGCGTATTTAAATTTTCCTGAATTGATTTTAGCTTTTCGGCAAAAATGCTGTTTTTTTCGGTTTCGCTCGATGCAATATCAGATGTTATAAAAAGCAGTAATTTCTTTTTGTCCTTTGTCATGACAAATCCATTGTCGAGCGTAAAATCGTCGCCAATATTCAATTGCTGTAATTTTTTTAAAGCAATAAAAGAAATTCCAAGCGGATCCTGCAGAATAAAATCTTTGGTAATAAATCCAGAAGGCGAAATAATCGACTTATAATTTCCCTGAACCGTTGCAGTAATACTGTCTTTCTGAAGTTTTTCCTGAATTGAAGCATAATCTTTATTTTCCAGAAAAAGCGGCAGATTGTTGTACACAAAGTCGATAGTTTCCTGAATATTTTCTTCGTCGATTTTGCCCTGAATTCCGCTTATATAAGGTTTGCAGGATTTCGAAACACTGTCAGAAAAGACTTGTGCCATTTCTTTTAAATCTTCGGCAGAACCGTTTTTTTCGAGTTTGAAAATAACAGTTGTTTTATCGGCAAAATTTAATTGTTTTAAAACTTTTGCCGTGGCATCGGCTTTGTCGTTTGTGGGAATAAGTTTGGTAATATCTTCCTCAAATTTGATTCGGGAAGCGAAAAATCCAAATACTAAAAGCATCAAAACAGCCAGTAGAACCGACAGAGATTTTCTTCGGTTTACAAATAAATGAATGGCGTAAAAGTATTGATGCATGGTTATTTATATTGTTTTTTTGTCACAGATTAAAAAATTAGCTTTAGTTTGTCACCCTGAGCGAAGTCGAAGGGCGTTCCAATTGGACGTGGGCTTCGACTTCGCTCAGCCTGACAACTGGATGTAAAAATCATTTTAATCCGTATAATCTGTGGCAAAACCTTATTTAATATTCGATTTATTTTTAGAACTAAAAGCGCTTAAAAGCAAATAACTTATTAGTCCAGCTGATAGTGCTAAAACGGTTGCTAAAATAAGACTTCCGACGATATATTGTGCAGCGTTTTTTTGAATATCGTCGAGTGTTGCCGAACTATCTAAAATTAATGGGGCATCGCTCGAAATAAATAAGCTTCCTGTTTTTAAAGAACCGTAGATTACAAGCGGAATAAATGGCGGAAAACTCACATTTGACGATAAAAAAGCGATTACTTTATTGAGCCTGAACAAAGCTGCAAAAGTAAAAAGAAGTACGGTTTGAAATCCCCAAAAAGGCGAAATTCCGATAAAAATGCCTAGTGCAATCGAAGCAGATTTGGTGAAATTAGAATCGTTGCTTTCTAAAATATCTTCTAGAAAAAACTTTTTAAAACCTTTTTTTTTTGCTCGCCGAAAGAAATCGCGAGGTTTAATATACAATAAAGCATTGGTTACCAAAACTGTATTTAAAATACTAATTCTGGTAAAATCTCTGAACGGTCGAAAATGTGAAACTCTTTCTGCAGGATCATACAAAACCTGAATTGGAATATTTTTTACTGTAATTCCTTTCCAGGCCGAACGAACAATTACTTCAATTTCAAACTCAAATTTATTGGTATAAAATCGTTTCGGAATTAATTTAAGCGGATATAATCTAAAACCAGATTGTGTATCCTGAAGTTCAATTCCGGTTTCAAATTTGAACCAAAAATTCGAGAATTTGTTTCCGAAACTGCTTTTCTTCGGAACATTTTCCTGCGTCATGTTTCGGCTTCCTATTAAAAGCGAATTGGGTTCTTCCTGAATTGCTGAAATGAAACTTGGAATATCAGAAGCAAAATGCTGTCCGTCAGAATCTATCGTGATTGCGTATTCAAAATGGAGTTCGATAGCTTTTCTAAAACCATTTCGCAGCGCTCTTCCTTTTCCTAAATTTTTAGGATGATGAATTTGAGTAAGCTGCGAATATTGTTTTAAAATCTCATTGGTTTCGTCTGTCGAACCATCGTTGACGATAATAATATTTTGAGTGAAATCTAAAATAGAATCCAACACTTTTTTCAATGTTTTCTGGTTATTGTAAGTAGGCACAATAACACAAAAAGAAGTTGAATCGAGCAATTCCTGCCTTGATAAAATAGGTTTCATTGAGAATTTTTCATGAGCTTACTTTACAAACTGCTTCTCTTTTTCAGAGAAACTTTTAGATTGCAAAACAAAGTCTTTTAGATAATCTTTCAAAGCGCCATTTTGCTCTGCATAATGTGCTGTGATGAATTTTTTATCTTCTTTAATATTTTTTCTATAACCTGTAATTCCGGGAACATTTTCCTGAATACTCAATCGAATCATTCGGATCTCGATATTATTAGGTTCACTTTTTATAGTCGATTCCAAAAGTTTTGCACCTTCTTTAAAACGCGAAATTTTGTTTCCTAATACACTTTCAAATTTAGAATCTAATAAAATCGAAGCTGCTTTGTAAGCCACTAAAATTTTATCATCGTTATTTGAAACTCCGGAAAGTTTTTCGATAAATTCTTTAGAATTGTTTTCTGATTTTGTAACATCCGTATACATTTTGCGAATGGAAGCCAAATCTGGAATTCCGGCAAAATTTATCCATAAAAGTAATGACAATAGTAATTTCATAATTATAATTTTTTATACACATTACTCAATTTAAGAGCTGTGATATCGTTAAAATATGTGGTGTTTTTCACCTTTACCAAATCATCTTCTGTGGTTGTAATGTCAAGTTCTAAACGAAGTTCCGGATTTGTCTCCGGATTAATTAATGCCATGAATTTTACATTCGAAAGTGTTTGTATAATCAACGAACTTTTTGTGATTGACTCAGAAAGTTCCTTAATAATCTGAATCATGCAAACGCCCGGCATTATCGGGTTTCCAGGAAAATGACCTTTAAAAACCTCATGATTGGCATTAACTAATATACGAAAATTATATTTAGCATCGCCTGTTTTCTCCTCCGAAAGTACTTTGTAAAAGTCTTTTAAAATCATAATTTATTTATTTCACATCAAAGCAATAGGTAACTCCTATTTGAAAATTGACATTAGTATTATAGTCTCCAAAAAAATAATAGTCGTTAGAATTATTATGATAATAATCGCTGTCTAAAACATCAAAAAGACCTTTTTTAAATCGAATTTCAAAGCCAAGTCCGGAAGGCATTTTATAAGCAAGACCTGTAATAAACGAAAGATCATTATTAGTTTTTCTAAAAGCTAAATTATCGTTTAAAAGAACATCCAGAGCCGGTCCAAACTGTACTTCTAAACCTTGCCCAAATTTTAATTTGTTAATTAAATCAATCGATAAATAACTTATTTGTAAATCCTGATAAACAACTCTTTCTGTTTGCGTATTTGGGTCGATAAAGTTTCGGGCAACATTATTAGAACCTTGTCTGATATAATTTATTTCCGGCTGAAGCGAATAACGTTTCGATATGTTTATTTCTCCAAAACCACCAATGTAAAAATCCGGTCTGTAATTGGCATGAGTTTCTGAAATAGTCGACAAGCTCAAACCGCCTCTTAAACCAGGGTTAAAAGTTGCCTGAGCTTTTGATATGAAGATTCCGAGAAATAAAACAAAAGTTAATACAATTATTTGCTTCATTATTTTACTTTAAAAGTATAGCTGATTCCGATTTGAAAAACCTGATTCAGGATAACATCGTCATAATAGTAATCGTTATTATTATCAATTCCGTCATAACCATAAATATCTATCAATCCTTGTTTGATTCTGGCTTCAAAAGTTAATCCATTTGGCAATGTATAACCTACACCTCCCACAATGGCAAGGTCAAAACCTTCAGGATTTGTGTTTATATAGTTATCACCCACTTTAATATCTAAAGAAGGTCCTGCCAAAACATGAAAACCTTTTCCTCCAAAGTGATATTTTGCAACTGCGCCAAGTGTCAGGTAATTTAATTCATACTTTTCAGAATAATAGCGGCCGTTTTCAAAATATCTTCCTTCATCACCTTGTCTTGAATAGGTAATTTCAGGCTGAAGCGAAAAATATCGGTTAAATTTAATATCTACCAATCCTCCAACATAAAAATCAGTTTTAGAGCTATTATCATCAATATTGGTTAAAGTTGAGATATTTAAACCGCCTCTTAGTCCGGGACTTACTTTTACCTGTGCTTGTGATTTTACAAGACCGATACATAAAACGAATGCAATTAAGGTTATTTTTTTCATCTTTTGATTAGTTTAATTTTATGGTTAGTTTAAATTTTTTATTCTGATTTAAAATAATTTAGCTCAATTTTAAGCTTAATATTTTGATGAATAATCTGAATCTTCTCGGCAAAAATATTGTTTTCTGAATTGAAAAACAGTGTAAATTTTTCTTTTGTTTTAGAAGCGTGAATAATCTTCTCTAATTTTTGATCTTTTTTAGATGTAAAAATATAATTGTCACGTTTGCCATCTGCCGATTTATAAATGTCACTTGATTCGTTTTCAAATTGTTTCTGAATCAAATATTCCTTTTTTAGAAGTAATCGGAAATCTTCTTTTAAAGTATTAATTAAAATTTTTCGATCTAATTCTGAAACAATCGAATTAACTTTAAAATCATTTTCAGAGATTTCAAAATCCATTAATTTATTTCCGAATTCCGTTGTAAAAACAATTCTATGCGTCGTGTCATTTATTTTTTTGGCAATAAAAATTCCCGACAATTCGTTTCCGTAAACAGATATATTAGTTTTATAAACATAATCGGTTTTTGAATCAGAAAAATAAGGAACTGTATAAGACGTTTTGTCTAATTTTTTCGGCGTATAGTTTTTTGTGACCGAGCCGCAAGAAACCAATACAATTGCCAGAAAGCAATTAATTAGTAAAAACTGAATCGTCGATTTTTGCATTGATTACTTTATTTTTAAGTACGATTCGGGTATAATCCTCAGATGATTCTAATAATTTTACCTGAACCACAGTTGCTTCTTCTTTGTCAAAAGTCAGTTCAATCTGTTTGATATATTTTTTCAGCGTCGCATCTTTCGGAATAAATTTCGCCAGGTTTTGACCTTTTAATTTAAAATACGAAATCGTAAATTCTTTATCGTCAAACATGTTTCCGCTTACGCTTCCAACAATCAATTTATTAATTCGTGCAAAAATTTTACTGTTGCCAATATCAACCGCACTTTTCTTTCCTTCATCGTTAATCAGGATTTTTCCGTTTTTGAAAGTAATGCTGTAATTGTACGGTTTTTTATATTGCCATTGAAGTAAAGCAGGTTCTTTAAAAACCATTTTTCCCGAAGTTTCAATGTCTTTAGAAAGAAAATCTAAATGTTTATACTGAACAAAATCAGTACTTAAAGTTTTGATTTTTTTTGCCACGACATTTACATCTTGTTTAAAAGATGCAATTTCAGCATCGGTCATTTTTTGTTCCTGTGCCGATAAATTGAAACCGCCGATAATTAAAAATAAGAATAGATATATTTTAGTCTGCATAAGCTTTAAGATTCAAAAGTTCCTCAATCGAAATCACTTCATAATTGTTTTGCTGTAAAAATTGCAAAAACTGTTCCAATACCAAAACAGAGTGTTCGCCGGTATCGTGCAAAAGTACAATTCCGCCCGGAGAAACTCGTTTTTTAATTCGATTCAAAATCAATTCTACATTTGTTGTTCCTCCGTCTAGAGAACGAATATTCCAGCCAATTGTTTTGTGTCCGGTAATTTTTAAAGCTCTTCCAATCGATGGCGTCGTAACTCCGTAAGGCGGACGAAAGAAGTTTATTTTTTTGGAAGTGAATTTTTCTAGCAGCCTATCTGTTTTACGAAGTTCATCCGTTATTTTATCTTCATTATAAAAATCGAAAAATTTGGAATGAGAATAAGAATGATTTCCAACCAAATGACCTTCGACAATAATTTGTTTTACGATTTCAGGATGATTTTCGATATTTTTCCCAATGCAGAAAAATGTGGCTTTGGCATTATATTTTTTCAAAAGTGCTAAAACTTCCAAAGTAAATTCACTTGGACCATCATCAAAAGTTAAAGCAATTTTTTTCTCTGTTTCGAGTGGATTATTACAATAAGCTTTTACATGATAATTAGAAGAAATTCTCGAAGAACCAACAGCATTTATCCCGATCCAGATAAAAATTATAGCAAAAAAATACCACAGATTTATTGCCATATAAAGATTCAGAAGAAAGACTAAAAGCAATAAAAAGATAAAAAATATCGAGATGTTTTTATGCGTTATCATTTTGAAAGTAACGTAAAACTATGATTTTTTCCGTTTAATTGATTGTACAATAAAATGGTTTTGTAAACTGGTTTTGTAACCGAATTTACTTTTATAATTTCTGGGATTTCCTGTGTTTTTAAAATCTTCGAAGCCATCCAAAAAGCAAAAGCCGAAGCCGTGTCATATTCGCCGCTCAAATGTTTGTAATACAAAACAGGAGTTTTTGAAAACGAATTTTCAGCAAGATTTTTATAATAATTTTCGAAAGAAGCATTTCCGTCAAAACCTAAAATAAGCGCATCAACGTCTAAAATTTCTAAATTATTTGATTTTAAAAAAGATTTTATTTCAGTTTCTACTTCGTTTACTTCCAGTGTGTTTACGATTGCAATATCCAGAAGTTCGGCGTATGTATTTTCTTTTCTTTCATTTTCTAAAACAAAAAAACTAGCACCTTCTCCATAAACTGCGCCGCTTGTTGTAGAAGTTAAAACATCGTAAGGAGCAGAATTGTCTTTTTTAATACGTCCGTTTAATTTGAAAAGTGCAGTAGTGTAATCGCCATTTTCGTCAACACCACCAACTAATATTGAATTGGCTTCGTCTTCTTCAATCTGCATTTTAGCATCTAAAAGTGCCGATTCAAAAGAAACCGCACCATTTACATACGTAAAATTATAACCTTTACATTGCTGTAAAAGAGCAATTTGTGCGCCAACGGTATTATGAGTTGACTGAATAAAAGAAGTTGGCGTTAAAAACTCTTCTTTATTATCTAAAATGCTTTTTAGGAATTTTTCAGAATCTTCAATACAGCCTAAACCAGTTCCGGTAATAATGGCATCGACACTTTCAACATTAGCATCTTTCATGGCTAAAGCCGAAGCTACAATTCCGTTTTTTACGCCTTTTGCCATTCTGCGGCTTGCAGCCGGTGAAATATAATCTTTGTATGCCGGCGAAACAATTGCCAGTACATTTTCGTTATGATTGACAACAGCTTCTTCTAAAAAAACAGTATCAAATGTTTTTTGAGTCGAAATACAGCCTACTCCATTTATATATGTTTTTTTCATTAGCTTTTTGAAAATATAAGGGTTGAACAATTTCCTCCAAAACCAAAAGAATTAGATAAAACATGTTCGATGTTTTTATTTTTTAAAGTAGTCTGCGGAGTCAAATCGAATTCTTCCATCTGTGTTTCAAAATTCAAATTCGGATAAACCATATTATTCTGAATTGCCAAAACACTGTAAACCGCTTCAATTGCCGCAGCTGCCGCTAAAGTATGTCCTGTAAATGGTTTTGTAGAACTAAAATCCGGAACTTTTTCGTCTTCGTAAATTCTTCGCAAAGCTCTTCCTTCAGACAAATCGTTGTTTGGAGTTGCAGTTCCGTGAACGTTGATGTAATCAATTTCAGAAGGTTTTAGACCAGAAACTTGAAAAGCTTTTTTCATCGCCAGATAAGCGCCGTCTCCGTTTTCTGAAGAAGCCGTTTGGTGATAAGCATCATTTGCATTTCCGTAACCTGAAACTCTTGCCAAGACTTTTTTGTTTTGTTTGGTCACAATTTCATCCGATTCTAAAACCAAAAAAGCAGCAGCTTCTCCAAGATTTAATCCTTTTCTATTATTATCAAAAGGTTTGTTATAATCATCAGATAAAATCATTAAAGTCTTAAATCCGTTGATGGTGAATTTTGACAAAGCATCGGCTCCGCCCACAATTACGCGATCCAATTTTCCGGTTTTGATTAATCTTGCACCCAGCATAATCGAATTTGCTGCAGAGGAACAAGCCGTACTAATAGTAGAAACCATTCCTTTTAAACCTAATTCTTCGGCAATTTTATCGGCAACATCGCCGCCGTCGTGACAAGTGATATATTTTACCAATTCCGGTTTTTCGAAATAATCGTAATAATGTTTCTCTGTCATGTCCATTCCGCCCACACTTGTAGCCGAAATAAGTCCGGTTCTAAATTCATTTATATTGGTAATGCCTGCATTTTCAACAGCTTGTTTTGCTGCCAAAGTACCAATCATAGCGGTTCTCGAAAAATTATTATCATCGTTTAATTTCAGTTCGCTGATAAGCTCATCGTTGGTCTTTTTGATTTCACCCACTTTGATAACATCTGCATGAACCGTAGAAATATTGGAGATACGGGAAATCCCGATTTTATTTTCGATTAACGAATAAAAATTTTCCTCAACCGAATTCCCGATCGCGGAGATAATTCCCATTCCCGTTATTGCAACACCTTTTGCCATTTTAGATTTTAGAGTTTTGATTTTAGATTCTAGAACTTTGTCAAAGTTGACAGATTTTTTAAAACATTGCAGATTTTAGATTCCAATAGGAAATCTAAAATCTAAAGTCTAAAATCTACAATCTATTTCGTTCTGTTAGCGCTAATATAAGCTGCCATAGTCTCGATAGATTGGAAAATTGTTTTTCCTTCTTTCGGATCTACTAATTTAATTCCATAATCTTTATCTAAAATCACGATCAATTCAAGTGCATCAATCGAGTCTAAACCTAAACCATCTCCAAACAAAGGATCGTTATCAGCAATGTCTTCGATTGCGATATCTTCAAGGTTTAGAGTCGTGATAATTTTGTTTTTCAATTCTTCTTTTAATGCTTCCATGATTATTTATTGTATAATGTATTGATAGTTTCGTTTGTATATTTTGTGTTTTCTTCTTTGCTTATTGTGCACAGAAAAGCTTTATAATTGTCGTTAAAATATTCTACCCAGCCGCACAAAACCATATCTGCTTTATTCGTATTCAACAGAATATTAGAATAATTCGACATAAATTCCGTGTTAAAGGTGTCAAATATAAAGAAAGAATTTTCACTTTTCAGCTGATGACGGATACTTATTTCGCCCAGACAAATATTTGGCAGCGTATAAACGAAAACCGCCGGACTCGGAAAATAGTTTTCTTTGTCTGAAATAGATTCCTGATATTTCACATCGGTATCTAAACTTGACGATTTATTCGCCAAAACCAAAGCGATATTATGTTCTTTTTCTTCTGAAGTTATCGGACTCAAAAGCAATTCTGATCCTAAAAAAGCCAGTTTACTCAAAGCATCCATTTTAAAAAACTTTGGATACTGCATTTCAAAATTACGATAGGCTTGTTTGGAGAAATCAGCAAAATCTGTCGGTTCAATTTTGAAAACAGAAGTTCCGTTCAAAACAATTTCGTTGTTTTGTATTGTGATGTAAGATTGTATGTTGGTTTTGTTTTGAGTCATTTTATTAATTTAAGAAACCCAGGTTTGAACAATTTTTGCAATATGCCATTTACCGGATTTATTTTCAATTGTAATTTCAAATCCTCTTCCACATTTTCCGCCACCACATGAAGCAGTTGCTTCAATAATGCCTAAAGTTTTGTTTTTATTAAATTTAATATTAGAGATTTCGATTGTACCGACCGGCATTCCGCTTTTATAATCATGTACCTCCCAATGTAATTCGTCAGGAAATTTTGAGGTATATTGAAAATCAAATTTTTTATTGTTTTTAAAAGGCGTTAAATCGAATTTCTCATTTCTAATTTTGTTATTTACAACGTAATCATAAACACCAATTAAAATTCTGGTTGTATCTTTTTTAATACTATCTTCAAAATGCTCGTATTTTTTTAGTTCAGCGTGATATCCAATGGTGTCTTCTTTATTAGTTTTAAAATCTCTCTTAGGCATTGGAGGAGGAAGTACAATTCTCCTATCCATATAAATTGAATCTACAATTTCGACAAAGACACTATTCAAGACATCTTTTTCAAAATTAGATTCAGGTACTTCTTTCTTTTTACATGCAAAAGATGAGAGAAGAACTAGAGTTATAAATATGAATTTTGATAATTTCATAAAAACCTTATTGGCATAAATTTTTAATATCTTTTTTTAAACTAATTTGTGAAAAAAGAACGGGAAGATTAAACTTATGGCTTTCTTTTATCATTGTTAAATAAATATTGTTTTTATTTAAAATAAATATTCTACTTGTTTGATCTCTTGGATTAATGCTTTGATAATTATGACGATTATAAATTATCACATTTCCAGAATTTCTATATTTTTCAAAACCTTTTTTTTCGCAATATTCATTAATAAGTAATTTATTCTCTTCTGCATTGTATTTGCTGATAATTTTAGTTAGTTTTTTTTCAGTTGCTTTCCTATAAATTGTAAATGCACAAAAGAAACTAAAAATAAAAAGCAGATAAAATTCAATTCCAGTTTTTGAATAATCCCTATGATGGTTAAAATAAACTAAAAAAGGTGTTAGAAATCCCCAACTAAAAAACATATATATAGCTATTCTGTCAAACTTATCAAACCAACCTTCAGAATAAACCAATTTATTTTGTTCTATACTTTTTTTAATATTTAAGTTTTTTAAACTTCTCATTTTATCTTTTCAAAAACCACTGCCGTATTACAACCTCCAAATCCAGAAGCCGTTTTCAAAAAATATTCAATGTTCTTTTGTTGATTTTTTTCAATAACATTTACGGTTTCACTAACACCAATTTCATCAAAACCCTTTGATTCAAAAAGCATATTTTGATTCGCAGATTCAATCGCAATTACGGTTTCCAATAATCCCGAAGCGCCTAAAGTATGACCGTAAAATCCTTTTAAACTATTTACAGGAACATTTTGCAGCCCTAAACGATTTAAAGCAATGGCTTCCATTTCGTCATTATAAGGAGTTGCGGTTCCGTGTGCTGAAATATAATCTAATTTGTTGGCTTCGATTTGAGCTTCTTTTAAAGCATTCTGAATACTTCTAAACAAACCTTCACCCGTTCTTGACGGTCCAGAAATATGATTCGCATCGTTTATCGAACTGTCGCCGATCACTTTTATTTTGGCGTTTTTGGCTTCCGCCGAAACTAAAACTGCTGCCGTAGCTTCGCCTAAACTTACTCCGGTTCTGTTTTTAGAATACGGTTTACAAGGCAGTTCACTCATCGCCTGAAATGCATTAAAACCAGACAAAACAAATTCTGAAATTTCATCGCCAGCGACTACAAAAATGTTGTCGTAAAGTTCGGACTGAATCATTCTTTTAGCAATTGAAACGGCTAAAATTCCGGAAACACAGGCATTTGAAACTACGATTGGCTGTGTTTGGAATCCGAAGAAATCAGCAACGTTTTTAGCTAAAACATCTAAATGTGCGTTGTTGAAACTTTCGTCAGAATCATTTGCTAAAGCAGTTACATTTCCTTTTGTGGTAGAAAGTATAAAAGCTGTTTTTGCATTTAATTCAACTCCAGAATTTTTGATAATCGGCTCTAAAGCCAAAATCATCATTTTCTCTAAACGAGAATATTTGGTTTCAGTGCTGATTTTTGCAAAAGCACTATTTATTTTTTCCTCTTGAATAATCGAAGCATAAAATGAATTTGGCATTAAAGAAATGTCATTATGAAGCTGAATGCCGGAATCTCCGCGAAGAATCGCTTCAACGTTTGATTCGACATCAAAACCTAAAGGAGTAATGCAATTTGTTTCTGTAATGTATATTTCTTTTAACATTTTATGATTTTATTTCTGTGTGTTTTTTATGGCCCGCAGATTTTACAGATTAAGCGGATTTACACAGAGTATTTTATTTCTTTATTCGTGAAAATTAGTGCAATTTGTGTTTTATAATAGTAATCCAACTTTCTTTTTCCATTCTTCATAAAAAGGAGGATTCGTCAGCATTAAATTTCCTTCTTTATCTAAAAAAACCTGAACGGTTTCGCCTGTGCACGCAATTTCGCCTTTATCATCGATAATTTTAAAACGATAAATCATTTTGGCAGCGGGCGTATCAACGACCGTTGTTTCAATTGTTACGACATCGCCGTAACGCAACGATAATTTATGTTCGCAGGTTGATTTTACTATTGGCGTTGTATAGCCGGTTTTGGCAATATCTAAATACGTAAGTCCGTGCTGACGGCCAAACGCTTCGCGTCCATCTTCAAAATAAGTAATATAGTTTCCGTGCCAAACGATTCCAAGCGGATCAGTTTCGTTAAAACGAATTCTGATTTCGTGGGTAACGGTCAGGTTTGTAGCTTCGTTAAACTGCTCTTTTCTTTTTATCATAAAATAATGCGATGGCTGTGGTAAGAATAAAAAACAAAAATAATAAACTTATTTTTGGGATGATTTCCAGGAAAGAAACGTTTCTTAAAAGAACGTCGTAGAAAGCATCTAATCCCCAGTTCATTGGAGACGATTTGGCAATAATCTGCATGATTTTCGGCATAGCAAAAACGGGAACCCAGATTCCGCCAATTGCTGCTAAAATAATCACACTCGTTGCGCCAAACGGAGCCGATTGTTCCTGAGTACTTGCAATGGTTCCTAATAAAATTCCGAATCCAATGGCTGCGAAACCTGAAAATAAGGCAACGACACTCATTAAGGCTAAATGTCCTTCGATATTTAAAGACGGTAATCCGATCGATGGAAATAGGAAAACGGCAACAGCGACCATCATATAAAACTGAATCATGCAAATAATCGAGTAAGTGATTGTTTTGCCTATAATCACAATAAGATTAGAAACAGGATTGGTTCTTAATCTAACAAAAGTTCCCTGTGATTTTTCTTTTACAATATTGATAGACAACGGAATTACTATAAAAAATATCGCAAAAAGTGTCCACGCAGGAACGTTATGTTGTACCGAATTTGGACGAACTTCTTTATTGTTAATTTTCGGAATTATTTCTTTAAAAGAAATAAAGCTTTTCTGTTCAAAATCGGTACTTCCTTCTCCTAATTGTTTTTCGAAAGTAGTGTAAATCGATTTGGTTTCGATCTGCGAAATCATTTTGTCGATTGAACTCATGACCGCATTTTTGAAACTCATCTGAACCGCCGGATCAAAATACAGTTTTACTTCTTTTTCTTTAATTATTCGTTTCGGTTCACTTGCTGCCGTACTATCAGTCATGCCTAAACTGCTGACAATTTTTTCGACATTTTGATCTACTTTCGCCTGCAAATCAGAACTTAAATTTTTCGGAATTATAATGGCCAATTGAAATTTTCCTTTGTAAACATTTTCTCTGGCAACATCTTCGGTAATTGTTTTATTGTCGATTTGCGTTACCACGCTGAACAAATTACTTTTTTCTAAATTCTCAAAAACGGTTTTCGAAACAGAACCTTTGTCGTAATCTACCAATAAAATCGGAATTTTAGAATCGCTGACAGTTTTAAAAGTGCTGTCCTGAATTAACGTAACGGTAATAACCAAAACCAAAGGCATTATAAAAAGAATGATCAATCCGCCTAAATCGCGTTTAAGCAGTAAAAATTCTTTTACGATCGACATCCAAATTTTATATAGCATCTCTAAGATCTTTTCCGGTTAATGAAATAAAAACGTCTTCGAGATTGCGGGCATCTTCAACAGAATTAATTAAGGTTGAAGGTGTTCCTTTCGTATAAATCTGACCTCTGTCAATGATCGCAATTGTGCTGCAAAAATCCTCGGCTTCGGCCAAATGATGCGAAGTGTAAATAATAGAGGTTCCGTTTTGGTTCAACACTTTTAGATAATCTATAATAGCATTTTTAGATTGTACATCGACACCAACAGTTGGTTCATCTAAGAATAAAACTTTTGGGTTATGCAAAATTCCGGCAATTAAATTCACACGACGTTTCATACCGCCGGAAAAAGTTCCAACAGCTTTATCGGCAAATTTTAAAAGTCCTAAAAGATCCAGAGTTTCAATTACTTTATCTTTTAAATCAGAACCTTTTAAACCGTACATACTTCCAAAATAATGCAGGTTTTCTCTTGCCGTAAGAGTAGGATATAAGGCATATTCCTGAGGAACTACGCCTATAATTTTTTTAATTTTTGAAGAATGATGCTGATAGTCTAAGCCATCAATTGTAAAATGTCCCGAAGTTGGTTTTACCAATCCGCAGAGCATTGAAATTAAAGTTGTTTTTCCGGCACCATTTGGTCCTAATAAACCAAAAATTTCTCCTTCATTGATATCCAGCGAAACATTGTTCAAAGAATATTGATCTGCTTCTTTGTACTTTTTCGAAAGGGATTCTATTTTAATTATAGACTGCAAAATATATTTAGCTGATAGCTTTTTTTAGTTTTTTGAAAAAGATTTCTTCTCTGTTGGCAATGTCCAAAAGTTCATCGGCAATCGTGTTGTATGCATCTTCTTTGGCACTTCTGTTTTTATAAATTCGCGAAGCTTCAACAGCAAAATCTCGCCAAGAATCGCCAATTTTTGTCATTTCTTTTGAAAGTTCTTTTAGTTCTTCATTGCCTAAAATAACCGAAGCCTCCTGTAAAAATGCTGCATAAATAAAACGGAAACCACCGCCGCCGGTTCCAATTTCTTCCTGCATACGAACCATTTGCGCCAGGTAATGATTTGCTTTTTTGGTTCCGTGTTTTATAGGCCATTTTCTAATTTGCTTTGATACAAATTTGATGCCGCGAACACCAACAATTGGCATTGGCGCTAACATATCTCTGCACGTATTTTTTATTCCTTTAATGATGGCGCTTTTTAAATCGACATCTTTTGGAATCTGAATTGGATAATACATTTGTCCGCGCGGCGCAAAAGCTCCTTTGGCAAAACGCACTTTATCCATTTCTTCGTGTGTTAAAGTCGTAACAGTTTCCATTACAGGATCACTTACCAAATAATCTTTATCGGTTTTTCCGTAAACAACTAAATTATGTGCGTTAAAATGAAAACGATATTCGTCTGGGAAATAACTTAAATTGTAAACGCCAACTTGTAATCCGGTTGGAATATTATTTTTTAAATTTTCGTCTAAAGCTTTATTAGCATTTGAAACAGAAGAAAATTTTTGTCTTTTTATTTTTAAATTTAAACGAGTGGCAACTTTATTAAAAATCTGTCCAGGCAAAGTTCTGTAACTAATTGCCGGAGCATAATTGACTTTTATAAAAGGCAGATATACAAAAAATAACCCAGAGCCAATACCAAAAACCATCGGTTCGCTGATGTTTAGTCCGCTGTTTTTTAGCAGATTCGACGCTACTCCATTCTCGCAATGAGCAGACTGATGATGTGTGAAAGTTAATTCCATTATTTGGTGATGCTGTTTTTTAATTCTTCGATTGAAATTTCAAATGTATCGGCATATTTCTGCAGAATTTTATCGCTTAATGCTGCAAAAACACTTGGCTTAAAATGTCTTTTTACGCGCCATTTCCAAAATCCTACATAACTGGATAAAATAGTAAGATCCATTTTGTTGACTTCCATAAAATATACAATCGGACTTGCTTCGCCATTTAAAACCTGTTGTTTTGCATCGGCAATTCGCTCGTTTATTTCATCAATAGAATTTGAAAGTGCTATTGTTTTAGGTTCCCAGCCAGTGCTTAATGTTGTGGTATAATTACCATTTTCATCAGTTGCATACAAAAGCTCTTTTACATTGTTTTTTGTTAAGTTGCTTTGATCCTGAGGTACTTTGTCTTTTTCCATTACCTAGTTATATTTTCAAGTGGAATTGTTATGAAACCGAAACTGTTTTTTGAATGAACAAATTAATTTCGCATTCTAAAAGAATCTGATTTTCGACAAAACTTTGACAGCTCATCGTGCATAAAGTGTAATCGTTGCCGGCAAATTTTGAAACTAAATTTGCTCTGGTAATTATGGTATCGCCAACTTTTGGCAGCGAATGAATTTTTACATTTTTTAAGGCACTAATAAATCCAATTACATTTACGTTCTCATTTTCTGTTCCGTCTTCGTCAAAAAAATATTTTTTTCCAACAATCGACGAACAAGTCTGCGCCGTATTTTCAATTAAACCAGCTTCGATAAAAATAGTATTCTGAACAAAAATATTGTCTTCTTTTATCAAAAAAGTGGTTTCTACGAAGCTGGCATCTATATCCAAAATCAAATCTACCATAAGCATTGGTGCTCGGTGCGGTAAATAATTTTGTATGTCAACTCCGGTATTCAAAATCATATATTATTTGGCTAAAACGGTTTTCATTTGTCCGTTTGCAATTTCTTCATTATTTAATTTTGTTACAATATTCACCAAAGTTATTCCGGCAAATTCCTGCAGAATCGTTACTTCAGATTGTATTGTGTCGTTTAGTTTTGGTAATTTTTTAATTTCAATTTCTTTAATAGAACCAATGTAACCCGTTGGTGCAGTTTCGTTTCTTAAAAAAAACTGATATCCGGTATGCAGTGCTACAGACTGCGCCATGTGTTCGATTAAACCGGCTTCTAAAAAAGTATTATTCTCAAAAAATATATTGTCACTTTTAATATTGAAAGCAGAAACTAATGATGTCTCACTATAAGAAAGCATGCTGTCTACCATTACAAAAGGAAACTTTTGAGGCAGTAAATTTTCGACAGCTTCTTTTTCTAAAGGTAAAACTTCCATTAGCAAACAGTTAAATACGCATACGCAAAAGAGAATCTTCCGCTTTCCGGAACTGATAAAAGAATATGATCGCCTTTTTTCAAATTTCCTGAATTCATTAATTCTTCAAGTGCTAAATAAATTGAGGCAGAACCTACGTTACCAACTCTGGAAAGATTCATGAACCATTTTTCATCGCTCATTCCGATTCCTTTTTCGGTTAGCCCTTTCTTTAATCCTTCGACAAAAAAGTTAGAAGAAACGTGAGGAATAAAATAAGTAATATCTTCAGATTTGATGTTGTTTTTATCCATCGCGTCTTTCATGCTTTCGGCACCTTTAGAAAGAATAAATTCGTCTAAAAGTTTAACATCTTGTTTAATTGAGAAAACAGATTCGTTTAACCATTGTTCCGGTGCATAATCGCTCCATCCTTTGATTTCTCCGTTTTCAAGTTTATCTCCACCGGCATACATGCAGGTTTCTAATTCGTAAGCATACGAAAAAGCTTCCATCCATTCGATTTTAAGGGAGATTGGTCCGCGTGGTTTATTTTCTAATAAGAAAGCTCCCGCACCATCAGAAAGCATCCATCTTAAGAAATCCTTTTTGAAAGCAATAATTGGCTGTTCTTCAAGATTTTTTAAATTCTCGGCTTCGTGATTGTATTTTTGAGCATTTAGCCAGGTCGAAACTTTTTCAGATCCTGTGCAGATTGCGTTATTTGAATTTCCAGAACGTACCGAAAGAAAACCAAATTTAAGAGAGTTCATTCCGGCGCAGCAAACTCCTGTTGAAGAGTTTAATTCTACCGATTTATTTTTTAGCAAACCATGAACCATCGCAGCATGCGAAGGAAGAAAAATGTCCGGCGTTGAGGTTCCGCATGAAAGTACTTCTAAATCCTGAGGCGTAAAATTTTCGTCGAATAACGGTAAAATAGCATTTCGTGTTAATTCGGCGTTGCTGTGTGTGCTTTTTCCTGTTTTGTCAACAGCATAATAACGGCTTGTAATTTTGTTGTTGCGCAAAATAATACGTCTTGCTTTTGAGGCAGTATCGTTGATTAGGCCTAAATAGGCTTCCATTTCATCATTCGAAACAGCTTCGTTGGGCAAATATTTTGCAGCTTTTGTGATATATACTTCAAACATAATCTAAATTCGCTTCTAAACTCCTTGATAATATTGAGTTTGTCTTTTTATGGTTTTTAACTTAAAAGGGTAGGAAATAAAGTGCAATATATACACTATTGGTGAGATTAACCAAATTGCCAAGAATAAATAAACATTAAATACTTTTAGAAGTGTTTTTCGGTTTTTTTGATTTTTATAAATGAGGTTTGACCATTTATTGAAAATTTTATTGGCTGTTTTGTCTACAGTTACTAAATACGGGCTAATCTTTACGGCATCAATTTCAACCAATTTAGGCTGTAAATCACCAAAATTATTCTCGTTTAAGGCAGAAAGCATAACTTCTCCGAACTTTGGAGATTCGTTTATATCTTTTTCTGAAACTCCGGGCAATGGAAAAATACCTAAATATTTTTTCTTAACACCAGAAAACATCCATTCTACAATTGTAATAACACTTATTAAATTTCCAACTCGATCTACCAAAGCTACATTTCCTACTAATTGTGCATTTGCTTCTTTCAACAAAACTTTGATTTTTTCCTGCGCCATAATCCACATATTTCTCGAACCGCTGATGGTAATAACTGGCGTATTGTTCAAAATTTTCTTAGCATCTTCACTTTTCAAAAATGAATTTATCGGAATGGATGGCGATAAATACCAAACTTGGTAATGAAATAAAACCAAATCAAATTTTGTATTTAAAATCTCTTCTGGAACTGGTTTTAATGCAGTCGGAATCTGTAAAAAAGATTCTGGGAAAGCATCAAAAAACGATTCTTTATTCCATGGAAATGGAAACGGTTTTTCTAATTTTATTTCATGAAAAGTGAGATTCACCTGATCTGAATTTAGAAATGGTTTTGCAATGTTTTTTGCAATAGATTCCAATTGTCCAGATTGGGTATAATAAATTACGAGAACATTTTTCATTGAGGTTTTGTTGCTTTGGTTGCGAACAAAAATAAGTAAATTTATTTAAACGGATTTTTCTTGGTTATTGGGAGGTTTTCTGGCCCGCGGGTTTAACGAATGAAACGGGTTTACACGGATTATTTTTGTTTAGTTATTTATAAAGAAAACCTGTATAAACCCGTTTCATCCGTAAAATCAGTGGTCTATTTTTTTAGATCGTTCCAGAAATCGAAATAATTAAACCATTGCAAAGGATATTTTTTTACAATGCTTTCTACACTGGTAACGTATTCTTTTAAAAGGGCTTTTTCGTCTCGGTGTTTTACTGTGGCTTCTCTTGCATATAAATGATAATGCAGGTTAGGTTCTTTCATTACATATACAAATACAACGGGAACTTTTAATCTTGATGCAATTAAAAATGGTCCTGCCGGAAAATTAGCTTCCTTTCCAAGGATGTTTTCAGAAAGTGATTTTGTGCCTTCAAAATAGCGGTCGCCTGTAAAGCAAACCAATTCGTTATTAGCCAAAGCGGCATTGATCTCAAAAATATGAGATAAATCTTCTTTGATAATAATGAATTTTACGGTTGGTTTTTGGGTAATGCTTTCGAGATAATTTTTTATAGCCGAATGCTCTAAATCTGTCGTAACCAGATTAATTTGAAAATCGATATCAATTTCGCCAAAAAAATGTTCGGCGATTTCAAAATTCCCGACATGTGCACTGATTAAAACACCGCCTTTTTTTTCTGTTAAAAGATTTTTTAAAGTCTCGATTCCGTCAAACTCATAGGTAAATTTGTTTCGCATTCCGGCAGAAATGGAAACTTTATCAATAATGGTCTGGCCAAAAGTATAATAACTTTTGAAAACCATTTTTTTAGATTTAAAATAGGAATATTGAAGCCTTTCTTTAAAATAATAAAAAATAGCGCGATTGCTTTTTTTTAAAAATAAAAAGTAATAAGAAGCAACAAAATAAAGTAAAACATAAGCAGATTTAACACCCGCTTTTTGAATCAAAAAAACGAATATTTTATAACCTAAAACTGTTCCTTTTGATTTGCCATCCCATTCACTCATTAAGCTGTTTTGGCTTTTAATTTATTTTCGATAAGGTCATAGAAACTTTGGAAATCAGAAATTCCAACAAAATCTGCTTCAACTAGTTTTACCCCAAAGTTAGATTCTATTGAAACAACTAAATCAACATAATCCAGACTGTCTAACCCAAGTGTATCTTTCAAATTAGCATTTGGTTCAATGTCGTCATTGTCTACTTCAAATTCATCAACTAAAAAACCATTAATTTTTGCTATAATATCTTCTTTATTCATCGTTCAATTTAAACTTTTTAACCACCAACGCAGAGTTGGTTCCTCCGAAACCGAAAGAATTGGACAAAAATATGTCAAATTTTTTGTTTAACGTAGTTTTAACTAAATTTAATTTTGAAGCATCTTCATCCGGGTTTTCTAAATTGATGTTTGGCGCAATGAAATCGTTCTGCATCATTAGGATAGAATAGATAATTTCGCTAGCTCCGGCCATCCAGCATTCGTGGCCTGTCATTGATTTTGTTGAACTTACATAAGGATTTTTCTCACCAAAAACTTCAAAAATAGCTTTGGCTTCGTTTGCATCACCAACCGGAGTTGAGGTTGCGTGTGCATTTATATACTCAATATCTGTTGCTTTTAGTCTGGCATCTTCAAGAGCTCTCTGCATTGCAGTTGCAGGTCCTTCAACGTTTGGAGTTGAAATATGGCCTCCGTTTGATGAAAATCCGTAACCTGAAACTTCTGCAATAATGTTGGCTCCACGAGCAATAGCAGATTCGTAACTTTCCAAAATTAAGGTTGCTCCGCCGCCACTCGGAATTAATCCGTCGCGTCCGGCATCAAAAGGTCTTGATGCTTTTTCCGGATCGTTTTCTCTGTTTGAAAAAACACCTAAACCGTCAAAACTGCTCATCGCATATTTGTTGATTTCCTGTGCTCCTCCCGTTATAATGATATCCTGAAAGCCGCTTTTTATTAAAAAATAAGCCAGTCCTATAGAATGAGATCCGCTGGCGCAGGCTGCACTTACGGTTAAATTAATTCCACGAAGTTTAAAAATCGTTGAAAGATTCATTGTTACTGTAGAATTCATCGATTTAAAAATGGCACCAGACCCAATTAAAGCAGTGTCTTTTTTCTCGCGAACAATATCTGTAGCATCAATAATGGCTTTAGAAACGCTGTCATTTCCATACATAATTCCCACTTCGCGAGTATCAAAAAAAGCATCGTCGATGCCCGCATTTTTTAATGCTTCGATAGTTGCCATATAAGCATATTCGGTTTCTTCACCAATACTCATACGCTGTCTTCGGGTCAATAGATTTTTTAAATCAGCTTTTGGAACCATACCGGTTAAGGCTGACTGAAAACCAAATTCTTTTCTTTCAGCATCAAACTGAATACCCGATTTTCCGTTATACAATGATTCCTTTACTTCATCTAAAGAAGTTCCGATACAAGAATAAATTCCCATTCCAGTAATTACAACTCTCTTATTCATCGTCTTTCAAAGTAATTTTTTATCCTTAAAGTGTAATTTTTAAACAAAGGCAATTTTTTTTTAATCTTTTTATTATGCAAACATAATATTTTAAGAATATATTCCGCCGTTAATGTTAATAATCTCGCCGGTAATATAACTCGATTTTTTTGAAATCAAAAAGCTTACCAAATCTGCTACTTCTTCGGCTTCGCCAAAACGATTTACCGGAATTAGTTTTAATAATTCTTTTTCGTCAAGCTCGCTTGTCATATCTGTTCTGATAAAACCAGGCGCAACAGCGTTTACGGTTATATTACGTTTTGCAACTTCTTGTGCCAGTGCTTTTGTAGCCGCAACAATTGCTCCTTTTGCTGCCGAATAATTGGTTTGTCCTGCTGTTCCTTTTACTCCGGAAACAGAAACCATATTTACGATTCGTCCATATTTATTGCGAAGCATTTTTTGAATGAAAAACTGCGTCACATTAAAAAATCCGTTTAAACTTGTATTTACAACACTATTCCAGTCCTGAGGAGTCATCCACATAAAAAGACCGTCTTTTGTAATCCCGGCATTGTTTACAATTGCCTCCACAATTGCTTCAGGATTTGTTTCCTGCCATTTTGTTAAAACGTCTTGTACTTGTTCAAAATTGGCAACATCAAAACCTAAAATTTCTCCTGTTGCTCCTAATTTTTGTATTTCCTGAAGTGTTTCTTCGGCAGCGATTTTGTTTGAATGATAATTGATCAGAATATGATAATTAGATTCAACGGCTAATTTTTTACAAATAGCACTTCCAATTCCTCTTGAACCGCCTGTTACTAATACACATTTCATAAGTGAAATTTATTTCTTTTTCTTAGCTGCTGGTTTGGCAGCGGCTTTTGTTGTTTTTGTTTCTTGTTTTGCGGCTTCAGCCGGAGCTGATGTGGTTTGTGGTTTTTCTGCTGATTTTGAAAATAATTCAGCGTTTTCAAACCATTGATTGCTTAAAACAGTTCCGTCTGGTTTAAGAAATCCCCATTTTCCTTCGTTTTTTACTCTTGCTACTCCATCAATAAAACCTTTGTCTTGTTGCACAAAAAGAGCAATTACGAATCCATTTGAAGTGATTCCGTATTGAGTTGGAATTACCAGTTTTCCACTTTCATTAATAAATCCCCAGTTGTTTTCTTTTACAGGAGCCAGACCATTTGAGCTGAAAACTTCGGCATCGCTATAGGTTGGTTCGATTACAAATGTTCCTTTTAAATTGATGTAACCCCATTTTTTTCCAACTAAAACCGGAGCTAAATTTTTTGAAAATGCTTTTCCTTTATCATAAATAGGAAGAATAACCCAATTTCCTTTTAAATCGATGTATCCTATTTTTCCGTTCTTTTTAGCATATGTCAAATCCTGAGTTTCAAAATCCCAGATTTTTTCTGCTCCATCAACCGGAATAAATTTTCCACCGCTTACAAGTCCGAAAGTTTTATCTTTTCTTGCCCATGCAGTACCTTTAAAATAGTTTCCAATTTCTGCATAAGCCGGTTCAATTAATTCTTTACCATCAGTATTTATAATTCCCCAGTTTTTGTTGAGTTCGACTCTTGCATAACCATTTTCAAAAGGTTTGATCTGATCGTATTTTGGTTCTAATACAGTGGCCAGTTTCGAATTGATTAATCCAACTTTATTTCCTTGTCTTATAAAAGCAACACCTTCATTAAAATCAAATATTTTTTCGGTTGCAGGAGCTTTTAGAATTTCTCCTTTTGTATTAATATAAATCCAGTCCTTATCTTTTTGTACAACTGCGATTCCGCTGTTAAAATCTTTAGCATTATTAAAATCCGCCGGAATTACCCAGTTTCCTTTTGTATCGATAAAACCCCATTTTCCGTCTTTTTCAACAGCAGCTAAACCTTCAGAAAAGCTTTTGGCAGATTTAAATTGAGGTTCAATTTTAAAAGATCCGTCTTTTGAAATATATCCAATTTTTGAATTCTTTTTAACTAATGCCAGTTCTTGACTATTAACGAATTGAATGCAACTTAGCAGCAAAAAAATAAGTGTTTTTTTCATGATTTTAAGATTCAATATTAATAATGTAAAAATGCTTTTTTATTCCTGAAAAAGCTCTGCATTTTGAAACCATTCGATCAAAACATCTCCATTTGGTTTAAGAAATGCCCATTTACCGTTTCGTTTAACTCTTGCTAATCCGCCGATAAAACCTTTTTCCTCACGCACATAGCTTCCAAATGCTGCAGAAATTTCATAATTAGGCTGAATTACCAGATTTCCTGTCTGGTCTATAAATCCCCAGCCGTATTCTTTTTTTACAGCGGCCAGACCATTTTCGCTGAAAGGTTCTGCATCATAATACATTGGCTGTACAGCACAGGTTCCCTCTAAATTAGTATAACCCCATTTTTCACGAATTTTAACCGGTGCCAGATTATTAGAAAATCCTTTTGCGTTGTCAAATAGTGGTTTTAAAACCCATTGTCCTTCAAAATTTACAAAACCAAATTTTCCGCCTTTTTTTGCTGCGATAAAGTCTTGAGTTCCAAATGGCCCAAATTCGGTAACGCCTTCTATTGGAATAAACTGCCCGTTGTGAACCAGTCCGTGCTCTTTTCCTTTTTTTGCCCAGGTTGTGTTGTTGTAATAATCGCCGACTTCATCATAAACGGCTTCAACCACTTCTTTTCCTGAGGTATCAACAATTCCCCATTTTCCATTTACTGCAGCTCTTCCATAACCTTTGTAAAGAGCTCTGATAACATCATATTTGGGAGCCAGAACAATTTCAAATTTATTATTGATAAGACCAACTTTATTGTTTTGTCTAAAAAAAGCTACTCCATAATGGAAATCAAATAATTTATCTGATTCCGGATTTCCATTTAATATTTCACCTTGTTTATTGATATAATACCATTTTGCATCTTTTTCAATCGTAGCGATACCACTATTAAAATCTCTTGCATTATCAAAACTGGCAGGAATTACAAGTGTTCCTTTATTGTCTATATATCCCCATTTTCCATCTTGTTTAACAGCGGCTAATCCATCTGAAAATTCTCTTGCACTGTCAAATTTTGGCTCAACGGCAAAAGTTCCTTCTTTTGTAATAAGACCAAATTTACCGTCTTTTTTAACTAATGCAAGTTCTTGAGCATTAATTAAATGTATAGAAAACAGAAATAAAAAAAATATTTTTTTCATGTTTATTTAATGTATGATTACAGTTTGTATTAACTGTTGATCAAATAATCTTTTACATTTTGAACAAAAGGATACATTACTTGGTCTTCCTTAAATGTTGGAATTATATTGCGAACATCATCATACCATTTTTTAGTTACTGATGAAATCTTATCTTTTTGACCTAAATAATCAATTGCCTGAACAATAGTAATCATTTCGATTGCTAATACTTCAAATGAGTTTTCGATTACTTTAGATGTAATAACCGCAGCATTTGTTCCCATACTTACAATGTCCTGATTGTCATTGTTGTTTGGGATACTGTGTACATACATTGGGTTTGAAAGCATTTGGCTCTCTGCAGTTGTTGAAGTTGCGGTAAACTGAACGCCCTGCATTCCGAAATTGAATCCTAATGTTCCTAAGTTTACAAAAGGAGGCAGTAATTCGTTGATTTTTGAATTCAATAAATAATTCAATTGACGTTCTGCCAGCATTGTTAATTTTGTAATAACAATTTTCAGTTTATCCATTTCAAGCGAAATATAATCGCCGTGGAAATTTCCTCCGTGATAAACGTGTTTGTTTTTTACGTCGATAATTGGGTTGTCGTTTGCCGAGTTAAACTCGTCTTCTAAAATAGAAGCTACATTATTTATAGTTTCTAAAACCGGTCCAAGAATTTGCGGTACACATCTTAAAGAATAATATTCCTGAACTTTTTCTTTGAAAATTTCTTCGGTATTTTCACCAGAATATAAATGGTCTTCTCTTTTACGGATTAATGTACTGTCCGCAAGATTCTGACGCATTTTTGCAGCAATTTCCTGCTGACCTTTATGACGTTTTGTTTGGTTTAATTCTGCTGAGAAATGGTCGTCGTATGCCTGAACTAATTCGTTAATTGCACAAGAAGCCTTTAAAGACCAGTTTAATAATTTTTTAGCATGATAAATATTTACAACACCAATTCCTGTCATTACAGAAGTTCCGTTGATTAATGCCAGACCTTCTCTGATTTCTACCTGAATTGGTTTTAAACCTTCGATTTCGAAAACTTCCGGAGTTGGTCTTCTTTCACCTTTATAAAAAACTTCACCTTCGCCAATTAAAACTAATGCTAAATGTGATAATTGTACTAAGTCTCCGCTGGCACCAACACCGCCGTGTTCAAAAATTAATGGTGTAATATCTCTATTGATAAGTTCAGACATTAAATGAATTACTGATGGATGAACACCAGAATTTCCTAAAGAAAGCGTATTTAATCGGGCTAAAATAGCTGCTTTTGCACAAGCTGCGTTTAACGGTTTTCCGGTGCCTGATGAGTGGCTTCGTATTAAATTATATTGAAGCTGAATTTGATCAGACTCTTTAATTCTGTATTGTGCCATTGGCCCAAAGCCTGTGTTTACGCCGTAAATTACTTTATTCCCAGAGAATTCTTTTAAGAAGCTGAAGCTTTCGTTAACTCGGTTTAGAACTACATCACTAATTGTAACTTTTTGATTTCCAAATATTATGGCTTCAAACTCTGCTAAACTTAAATATTCATTAATTGTACTCATTAAATCGTTTTTGATTGTGCTAATTTAATTTTATTTATCAAAATAATTGTAGTTATTTTGATGATGGCAAATGTAGGTTAATAATTGATAATATTTTTATTATGACAAAGGAGTTTGTAGATGTTTTAGTAATAGGCGCCGGACCATCCGGGTGCGTATCGGCATCGTATCTTCATAAAAACAATGTTAAGGTAAAAGTCGTAGAAAAACAAAAGTTCCCGAGACTTGTTGTTGGCGAAAGCTTAATACCAAGAGTAATGGATCATTTTGCTGAGGCGGAACTATTTGATGCTCTTAATTCGATGAATTTTGAAAAGAAACTTGGAGCCCGTTTTATTAGAGGTGAGGAGATTTGTGTTTTTGATTTCAGCAAAAAATTTGGCGAAGGCTGGGATTGGACCTGGCAGATTCCTAGAGCAGATTTTGATAATACAATGGCGCAGGAAGTTGTGCGAAAAGGTGTTGATCTTGAATTTGAAACGGAAGTTCTTGAAGTTACTTTTGAAGGAAAAAATTCAAAAACAATTGTAAAAGATAAAGACGGAAACTTAAAAGAAATCCATGCCAAATTTATTGTCGATTCCAGCGGATACGGACGTGTTCTGCCAAGACTTTTAGATTTGGATACACCTTCTAAATTAGATCCTCATTCTTCGATTTTTACGCATGTAAAAGATATTAACAGACCAGAAGGTGAGGAAGGAACCCAGATTTCGTTTGATATTTTAGAAACTGAAGTTTGGCTTTGGGTGATTCCGTTTTCTAACGGAAATACGAGTTTAGGAGTTGTTGGACCAACAGATTTTATTAATTCACTTTCTGAAAATAAAGACAATGCTGAGGCTTTGAAGAACGCTATTCAGCTATCAGATTATTATATTAAGAGATTTAAAGGGACAGAATTTTTATTTGAGCCTGTAAAACTGGAAAATTATTCGAGAGCGGTAAAAAGAATGTACGGAGATGGTTTTGCCTTGACAGGAAATAGTTCTGAATTTCTTGATCCGGTATTTTCATCAGGAGTTGCTTTTGCAACTGAATCTGGAATGCTGGCGGCGAAATTATATTTGAAAGAATCACAAGGAATTCCTGTTGACTGGGAAGTTGAATTTACGCAATATATGAAACGTGGTATTGGTGTATTTACGACTTATGTACAGGAATGGTATACCGGAAATCTCCAGACATTGTTTTTCCACCAGCCTGAAAACCCTGAAGTAAAAGAAAAAATATGTGCTGTTTTAGCTGGATATGTCTGGAACGAAGAAAACTCGTTTGTCAAAAAACATGATCACGTAATTGCGAATATGGCGTATTTACTAAATATGCAAAAAGAACAAAGCCCTGAATAATCAGGGCTTCTTTTATTATAAAATATAAAGAATGTCTTTTATTTTGTTTTTTTAACGATAAGTTTAGACATTGATTTTGCCGTTTTAGCAAATCCTTCTCCAATTCTGGTTTCGTTGCTAAAGTTGCTTCCCCATTGATCTCCGGGAGCTTCATCGCTGGTAATTTCTAATAGTACATTAGATTTATTAGCAGTTTCAACAAACTTTAGATTTGTAGTAACTTTAGCTGGCTGTTTCATGATTCCAGCATCCCAGCCTGGATAAATCCATACTGCTTTTACTATTAAAGTATAAGGAGTGTTTAATCCTTCCTGAAAGTTTAAATCTTTTTTCTCCTTTGTTAATACAATGTTTGCAATTTCTAAAAATTTTGGAGTCCAGATTTGGTCTTTTGCTGCAACCCATTTTTTCTCCCAGATATTTCCGTTTCCTTTTGCTTTTTCATCCAGATCGGCTTTATGTTCTTTTACATATTGCGCTTCCGACTTTTTTTCTTTCATCATAGTAAAGTCACTATAATCAAATACGGTATTAATTTCTTTTTGATCTTTTAAAAAGTCAAAGTTTCCTTTTACTACTTCCATGTCCTGAGCAAACGCTGTTCCTGAAATAATAAATAATGCAAAAATTAGTTTTTTCATTTTTCCTGTTTTGGTTAATTACGGCGTTAAAAATAATGAAAATGATTATATAAATATTTTTTTTCTTGTTGAGCGGGCATGTTGTTCATACAAATTTTTCGTTCACGAGATGCTCGCGTCAGCGAGGGAAGTCTAAAAAAAAGTCTGAGACTTTTGAAATAGTTACAATTTCTAAGAACAAAAAAATTGCGCAAAGTCAGAGACATTTACGCAGCTTTTCAGTTGAATTATTCGCAGAGCGAGGGACTTTTGAAATAGTTACAATTTCTAAGAACAAAAAAATTGCGCAAAGTCAGAGACATTTGCGCAGCTTTTTCAGTTGAACTCTTCGGAGAGCGGGATTTAAAAATATTAAATCAGATATGTCCAAATAGACTCTAACTTTTGGGACATATCATTAAGGAATGTTTTTTGGTGAATCAATTACAACTATTATTTTTAACTTATAAAAATAAATATAGATTAATATTTTTCTACATACTCCACCCAATTACCTGGATATTTTTTTTTAATCTTTTTCAATGTTTTTTCGGGAATTGGCTCGTTAGAATAATCAAGGCCTTTACTTTTTAAATATCTTATAATTTGCTTCTTTTGTTGAAATTCAGTTGATTCCAAATCAAAAACACATTGCCGTAAGGCTTTTAAAATGTAAACATTTTGACCTTTTGTGTCTTTTGACATTGGCAAATTGTAATTAGCTCCTTTTTGAATTAAATAAAGAGCAACATCCATTTTGTCTAATGTAAGCGACAATCCAAGAGGCAAATCTGTGTGACCTTCATTATAATAATTTAAATCTGCGCCTGCATTAATTAACAATTTTACTTTTTCAAGACTAGTATCATCAAAGTATGAAATAGCAGAAGTCAATGCTGTTTTTCTTGCTTGGTCACCTTTTTTAGTTTGAACATTTTCTTTTGAATTAGGATTACCCTTATACTTTAAAAGTAATTTTAAATAATTTATATCCTTATTTTTTGAAGCACATATCATTGCGGTTTCTCCTGTATAAGAATCTTCTAAATTTGGGTCTGCACCTAAAATTAATAAAAGATTTACACTTTTATACTTGTTATTTTTTATTGCCAGCATTAGCAACGTACTTCCAAATTTAGATTCTTTATAATTTGGATTTGCTTTTTTAAAATTTATTTCTTCTTTTATTAAAGACAGATTTTCATCGTCAACGGCTTTAGCTAAATTCCAAACTGGCGTATCTTGAAATAGCCTGAAATCATTTCCTAAAAGGTTTCTCTTATTTACTTTTTCTTCTTTATTACAGCTAACAACAACAAATAAAACTATTAGTATGATTTTGTTTTTCATTACAATTTATTATTTTATTACTATATTAATTAATGAAAGCTTGGAGGAGTTAATGCTTGTTTAATAGTATTCCACATACTTTGAATCGCTGTTGGTTGAGATAATGAATTTATAATAGAATTAATACTATGTCCATTGTATATTCCACTTGCGTTTCTAGGGCTTAAAAAATGTTTTTCTCCTCCTGCTGTCGGAACTAATAATGGAGAAATAGCAAATTTTGAACCTTGCTGAATAACATTTAGGGGATCAGTTGTCATAATATAAGCATCAGTATCAGATTTCTTTGAAAGACCACCTGTAAAATAACTCACTCCAGCCGCGTTAAAAGTTATTGCACTATCTCCGGTTGCAATCGCATTTGCTTCTGCAAGCCCTCCTCCTAGTGAATGTCCTGTAAAAGTAATTTCTCCATCCAAACCCTTTTCGAGAGCTTTTGCATTTCCTACTGATTGATTATATTGTTCAGATGCTCCAGCCAATTGAGTGCCATTATTTTTCCAGTCTTTTCCGTCTTCTGTTCCAGCTGTCGCATACGTATATTCTGTTTTTCCATCAACAGTTCGTTCATACAATGCAGATTTGAATCCAGTTTTTTCATTATTGTAATTTAGATTCGACATTGCATTAGATGGTTTCCATCCTCCTTGTAATTCTACTTTACCCTTTGGGTCAGCATATACATGCTTAGCCATTAAAGCCGCTTCCAAGGGAGTAGGTTTAGCTAGCATTCCATCTGGGTCAATAAAATAGACTGGATTATCAAAAGCATAATTATAAGGGCTGTGTCTTCTCATTTTCTCAGCTAATGGGTCAATGTTCATCCATCTTCCAATTGCAGGGTCATAATTACGTGCGCCATAATCATACAAACTCAGCTGATTCCCGCCAATGTTGTCATCCTGCAACTCCTTTCCGTTGTACTTATACTTGTAATTGGAGTTAATAACGGGAGCCCCGTATCCAATGTGTTTTAACCCAAAAGGATAATAGCTGTTTTCATCCTGTATGGC
>NZ_FQWC01000005.1 GCF_900129555.1 Flavobacterium defluvii | reverse complement strand
ATGGCGGTGCCAATGAGTCCGGATCAGGTTTTGGCAAAACGCCACGGAATATTCAAACACCAATCACAGAAAGACGGTGTTGTGTTTCAGGGAACTGATTCAAGAGAATTTTGGCAGAGAGCCGAAGACCGAAATAAAGAAACGGCACAAGTTTACCAACAAATGGGACTTTCAAGCTACGCAGCAATGGAGGCTTTTGTCAGATGGCATTATTAAGCTGCTGAGGTTCTAAGCTGCTGAGGTACTAAGTTTTTGCCACTCCCGATAGCTATCGGGATAAATGGATTAAAAAGATTTTTAAAAGCTGCACTTAAATCACACACAGCTTTTTAAATAAAGCTCTGCGGACTTTGAATTGAAAATTCAACTAAAAAACTACTTAGTGAACTTTGCGTAAAAACTTTGCGCGCTTTGCGGTTAGATTTTTTCACAGCATAAATATTATACAAAAATGGCATTAATAAAATCAATTTCAGGAATAAGAGGAACAATTGGCGGGGTTGTTAATGAAAATTTAACTCCGGTAAATGCTGTCAAATTTGCCGCAGCTTACGGAATGTGGCTTAAAAGTGAAAACTCAAATCAATCGTTAACCGTAATTATAGGGAGAGATGCCCGAATTTCGGGAGAAATGATTAGCAATCTGGTTTCGAATACGCTTACGGGTTTAGGAATTAATGTGGTTGATATTGGTTTATCGACAACACCAACTGTTGAGATTGCAGTGACTTTGGATAAAGTTGATGGCGGAATCATTATTACGGCAAGTCATAATCCGAAACAATGGAACGCTTTGAAATTACTAAATCATAAAGGAGAATTTTTAAATGCCGAGGCTGGAGAAAAAATCCTAAAAATCGCCGAAGATGAAAATTTTCATTTTGCAGAAGTGGATGATTTAGGAAAATACGAAAAGAAAGAAGGTTACATTGAAAAACATATTGACGAAGTTTTAAAATTAGATTTAGTTGATGTTGAAGCGATTAAAAAAGCCAATTTTAAAGTAGTTGTCGATGCCGTTAATTCTACGGGCGGAATTGCGATTCCAAGTTTATTAGAAAAATTAGGAGTAGAATGTGTGAAATTATATTGCGAACCAAACGGACACTTTCCACATAATCCGGAACCTTTAAAAGAACATTTGACTGATATTTCAGAATTGGTTGTAGCAGAAAAAGCCGATTTCGGAATTGTGGTTGATCCAGATGTTGATCGTCTGGCAATTATTTGCGAAGACGGTTCAATGTTTGGCGAAGAATATACGCTTGTTGCCTGCGCCGATTATGTTTTAGGAAAAACAAAAGGCGACACGATTTCTAATTTGTCATCTTCGAGAGCATTACGGGACATTACTTTAAAACACGGCGGAAAATATCAGGCAAGTGCTGTTGGTGAAGTTAATGTGGTGGAATTGATGAAGACAACAAAAGCTATAATTGGCGGAGAAGGAAATGGTGGAATTATTTATCCGGCGTCACATTACGGACGGGATTCGTTAGTGGGAACGGCATTGTTTTTATCGCATTTGGCACATCAAAAAATATCGTGCAAAACGCTTCGCAAAAGCTATCCGGATTATTATATGAGTAAAAGTAAAATTGAGCTGACTCCCGAAATCAATGTTGATGAAGTTTTGGAAAAAATTACTCAAAAATTCAAAGATGAAAAGCCAAATTGCATCGATGGAGTCAAAATAGATTTTGAGGAAGAGTGGGTTCATTTGAGAAAATCAAACACAGAACCAATCATTAGAATTTATACCGAAAGTAAGTCACAAAAAAATGCCGACGAACTGGCGGAAAAATTTATTTCGGTCATTGAAAATTTACTGTAAAAATAGTGGTGTAAAAAATGGGTACAGACAAAATTTAAATTTATCATTAAATCAATAAAGTGCTGATTTTAAAATAATAAAAAAATCATTTAACTGCATTTTTTAATTAAATGAATATTAAAATAAATGATTTGTATTTCAGGTTATAATAAAATTTTTTACACAATTTTTTAAATTCTTACAATGTAAATAATTAAAAATGATAAGAATTTAATAATACTTTTTTTAAAAAATGTGCTCGAAAACACTTTTTTTATGTGCACGAACACATTTTTTTGATTTTGGCATTGTTTATTAAAAAATATTATTTAGTTTAGCCATAAGTAAGTTTAAAACGAGGACTTTTTAGACACATTTTTTAGGTGTAAAATTCAATTTTAACGAATAAAAAAACAGATTAAAATTTCGAAAAATATCCTTTCTTAAAATTGATTGGAAATAGATTAGAGAAAGAAAAAAATATCAGAAAAACAAAAAATAACCAAACAAAACAAAAACAAAAAACAGACAAAAATTATGAAATCAAAAAAAACATAACCGACCCATTTCGCTTTGCGTTTGCTAAAAGCCTTAACCAATTTTTACTCACGCAAAGTTTGCTTTTTACATTAACCATTAAACTAACCAGAATAATATGAAAAAAAGTAACAAGTTATTATACAGTAACTATCAGGAAATAAAATTCAATTTTAAGACATTACTCACGGTCTTATTCCTGATAGTTTCTGTTTTAAAAGTAAGCGCAGCTTCCTCTACAGAGAGCAGCGGAAAATCAAAAATAGAGAACAAAAAATCAGAAGCAGATATTACAATTAAAGGAATTGTTTTAGATGAATTGGGGCAGCCAATGATTGGAGTTACCATTTTGCCGAAAGGATCTTCAAGAGGAACGACAACAGATTTTGACGGAAGTTATACAATCGTAGTTCCTGCTGCCACAGAAGCGCTTTTGTTTTCTTATGTAGGTTACGAAACAAAAGAAGTTGCAATAGCCGGACAAACAACAATCAAAGTCTCATTAGTTCCATCGTCAAAAAGCTTAAATGAGGTAGTTATTGTAGGTTACGGAACTCAAAAGAAGAAAAATGTATTAGGTGCAATTTCTTCAGTAAAAGGAGAAACACTGACTTTATCTTCTGCACCTTCAGTTTTAACAGCACTTCAGGGTAAAGTTGCCGGTTTGCAAATTTCTCAAAACAGCGCGCAGCCAGGCGGAGGATTTAATATCCAGATTCGTGGAGCAGGTTCTATTAACGCAAGTAATGATCCTTTAATAGTTATAGACGGATTTCCGGTTACAAATTTAGAACAGCCGGGAACTGGAAATCGTTACAATGGCGGAACGCAAAGTATTTTAAATTCATTTAACCCAAATGATATCGAATCTATTGAGGTTTTAAAAGATGCGAGTTCAACAGCAATTTATGGAGCCAGAGCTGCAAATGGTGTAATCTTAATTACGACAAAAAAAGGAAAAGAAGGCGATGTAAGAGTGGATTATTCAGGTTCTTATTCTTATCAGGCTTATAATAATGCGTATGAAGTTTTAGATTTAAAAGAATGGATGCAGTTAAGAAACGAAGCTGCAAAAGAAAACTGGGAATTTATTAATAAAGTATATCCATATTCTCCTAAAACTCTGGAAGAAGCAAATGCAGCTCCGGTAAACGGAATTCCGTATAAGAGACTTTATTCTGATGAGCAAATCAGAAACGCAGGAAGAGGAACAGACTGGCTTGGACTTGTAACGAGAGACGGAATGATCGAACAAAATAACCTTTCACTGCGTGGAGGAACAAAATCTACAAAATACTTTTTATCAGGAAACTTATTCAATCAGGAAGGAGTTATTAAAAATTCTGGTTTAAAGAGAAGCACTTTACATTTCAGCATTGATCAAAAACTGACAGATTATATCAATTTTGGTATGAATATGACCAAAAGCCGAATCAAAAATCAAAACTCACAATTGGGAGGCGATCAGTTTGAAAATTCAGGAATCATAAGATCAGCGATACAACAGAGCCCGGAAATTTTAGCGATAGATGAACTAGGAAATTATCCAATAAACCCAGATAATGCTTTAGAACCAAACCCGTATTCATTATTAACCATTTCTGATGAAGGTGTTATCGATCGTACATTAACAAATTTCTATGCAGAGATAAAACCAATTGCGGGACTTACAGCAAGATTTCAGGCTGGTTTTGATCAGGGAAATTCAAAAAGAAGTACTTACCTGCCAAGAACTACTTTGTATGGGGCTTTAGAAAATGGTAAGGCAACGATAAATTCTCAGGAAAAAAACGATGATTTATTTGACTTCACATTAAACTATACAACAAAAATAATGGAAGACAATACTTTTGGTCTGATGGTTGGTTATTCGCAGCAAACTTATAGAACAGAAGCGGCTACATTAGGAAACAGCAATTTTATTACAGATGCTTTTTTATGGAATAATATTAATGCCGGTGCAGGAACAAAAGTTACAGCATCATCAAAATCTGAAAATAATTTTGTGTCTTATTTTACCAGATTCAATTATTCATACAAGGATAAATACATGCTTACATCGACAATTCGTCGTGACGGAGCGAGTGTATTTGCAAAAAACAATAAATATGGATTGTTTCCGTCAATTGCAGTAGGTTGGGATGTTTCTCAGGAATCATTCATGAGAAAGATAAACAATTATGTATCGCAGCTTAAACTTAGATTTGGATACGGACAAACGGGTAATGCTTCTATTGGAGGAAGTGCTTTTGGAGCTTTCTATGCACAGCCGGCTTATTTAAATCCAGATGAATCGATAATAATTGGCGTATTCCCTTCAAGACTTGAAAACCCTGATTTGAAATGGGAAACAACAACAGAAAAGAATTTAGGTCTTGATTTTGAAATTTTAAACAGAAGAGTTTCAGGATCGGTTGAGGTTTATGACAGAGTAGTTTCTGACTTGTTAACCGTAAAACCAATAAATAGTTATCAGGAAATCAACACGGTTTGGGCAAATATTGGAAGCACACAAAGTAAAGGTGTTGAGGTTACATTAACTACAAAAAACATTGATAGTCCAGATTTAAAATGGAATACGACTTTTACTTATTCACAATTTAGAACAAACTGGAAAGAACGTGCTCCAGACTGGAAACCTTCAGTTTATATGAATTATAATGATCCTGTTCGTGCACAATATAGCCAAATTGCTGATGGTGTTATGCAGATTGGAGAAGTGGTTCCGGCGCAGCCAGATTTATATCCGGGACAAATTAAAATTAAAGATCTTAATGGTTTTGTGAGAGATGCGAACGGAAATCCGGTAACGGATGAAAATGGAGTATTCTTAAGAACAGGTGCTCCAGACGGCAAAATTGACGAAGCTGATACTGTTTTATTGGGTTCATCAGATCCGGATTTTGTAGCAGGTTTAAGCAATACAATTATCTGGAAAAACTTTCAGTTAAACTTTCAGTTTAATGGAATGTTTGGAAGAAAAATTGTTGATCAGACTGATTTTGCTTATGGCGTAACTGCAGTAGGTGTGGCACAAAATGGTAGAAATGCCATAAGAAGTATTTATGACAGATGGACTCCGGATAATCCAACCAATACACGTCCGGGTTCGCATTTTGGATATACACAATATGGTTCAGGAGATTTCTTCCTGCAAGACGCTTCATTTGTTCGTTTACAAAGTGTTTCACTTAGCTATAATTTTCCAAAAAAATGGTTTGGAAAATACATGCAGGGAGCAGCAATTAGACTTGACGGGCAAAACCTTTTTACCATTACAAAATATGATGGTATAGATCCTGAAACAGATGGATATGCAGCAGCTTATCCAAATGTAAAAACATACACAGTAGGTATTGATCTTAAGTTCTAATAAAAAAGAGATATGAAAAATTTAAAAAATTATATAGTTGTATTATTGATGCTTGCCTTTTCCGGATGTAGTGAAGATCTGGAGTCTATCAATTACGATGAAATTAACCCGAGTATTTTTCCAAGCTCGGAGGCTGATATTCAGGCTATAGTAGCTTCTGCCTATTATCCGTTAAGAGGTTCATACGGAAACGGAATCCACTCTACTTCAGAAAACGGATTAATGTTTATGCTGGATGCAACTACAGAAATTCTGCAAGGCCCTTACGGTGTACAGCAAGAAGCTTCTCTGCACAGTTATAAAGCAACGTCGACAGCGTTTACACGTTTTTATGATGTGTTTTACAACAAAATAAGCGGTATGACTTTGAGCATCGACAGAATCCAGTCATCAAATGTAAATGAGTTGATAAAAAAGCAAGCTATTGCTGAAATCAAATGCGCAAGAGGATTATTGGCTTACGAACTTTTTGATTTATACGGACCGCTTGTTGTAGCGCCTTTAGATGTATTAAAAAATCCTTTGAAAGAAGAACCTTTGGCAAGACTTACAAATGCACAAATGGTAAGTTTTATTGAAAATGATTTAAAAGACGCTGCGGCAGATTTAAAATCTCCTGCCGAGACTGCTTACGGAAGATTCAGCAGCGGAATGGCAAGAATGATTTTGATACGATTATATCTTCATGAAAAAAGATGGGCAGAAGTTGAGGAACAGGCCAATGCTATCATGGCAATGAATTATTATGCATTAGAATCAAATTATGTTGGTTTGTGGGATGTAAAAGCGCCAGTAGACAGTAAAGAAGTAATCTGGGCAGTTCCGGCAGATTATGCAGGAACCAGCGAAAACCAATGGCAGTTAATGGCATTACCAAATAATTTTCCGGGCCGCGGCGGTTACGGAACTATTCAAAGCTCATGGACTTTTTATGATTCTTTTGAAGCTACAGATATTCGTAAAACAGCACTTGTTGCCGAGTTTACAGGAACTGATGGCGTAACATACAACAGACAAAATCCTGCAAACTATATGCAGTTAGGACCAATTCCGTTAAAAATCGATCCGGATGCAGCCAGAACAACAGCATTAACAACGGTAGATATTATTGTATATCGTTATGCTGATGTTATTTTATCAAAAGCTGAAGCATTGGTAAATAAAACCGGAACGCCAACACAAGAAGCAATTGATTTGGTAAACATTGTGAGAAAGAGAGCACAGATCAGCGAAATTCAATTAGCTGATTATAACACGCTTGCCAAATTCAACGATATGATTCTTTTAGAAAGATCTCACGAATACTGGTGTGAAAACGGACAATATCGTTCAGACTTAATCAGACACGGAAAATATACAGAACATGCTCTTGCCTTAAACGGTTCAGCAAGTCAAAGTGCCCCTTACAAAGCTTTAATGCCATTTTCTTTAGAAAGAATAAGCGAAGGAAAAGGTAAATTTATTCAGAATCCTGGATATAATTAATTAGAAGACGGATATCACAATTGGTGAAGGAATAAAATAAATCAGGATAATTTAATTATACAAAAAATGAAAAATTTACTAATGTTAATCTGCCTTTTTCTAAATGTCGCGTCAAGCTGTCAAAGCGATGGAGGTGATAAAAATGATGGAGGAGAAGTAGACGGAACTTCAAAAGTAACGTATACTGCATCCAACGAAGTTTTTACAAATCCGGAACGTGGATTTATGCATACGTGGCAGGTAAATTCAGAAGGTGCGGCAATGACGGCTGCATCTTTAAACAATCTGAAAAAAGAAAACGTAAGTCTTATTCTGCGTTTGTATTATTTGGAAAAGTTTAAAACTTCGGCTTTAAGCCAGACAGAATTAGATCTTATCAAAACTGATTTTACGCGTCTTAGAGAAGCTGGATTAAAATGTGTTTTACGTTTTGCGTATACAGATTCACAAGATGGTTCTGATGCTTCTGTGGCTGTTATTTCAGGCCATTTAGATCAGTTGAAGCCAATTTTGGAAGAAAACAAAGATGTAATTGCTTTTGTTCAGGCAGGATTTGTTGGAGCTTGGGGAGAATGGTATTACACTACAAACCAGCTTACAACGCCGGCAAATAAAAAACTGATTATAGACAAGCTTTTAGCATCTTTTCCAAAAGAAGTAAAAATTCAGTTAAGAACTCCAAAAATCAAACAAGATTACGTTGGAACAACAATAGCAATGGACGCGACAGCTGGTTACGGAACTTCAAATACAGCTCGTTTAGGTTTTCATAACGACTGTTTCATGGCAAGTGTTGACGATTACGGAACATATATAGACATTACTTCCGAAAAAACATATATAAGCAATGAAGCCCTTTATGTACCAACAGGAGGAGAAACTTGTCCGCCAACAGATGTTCCGGTTGCGAGCTGCAGTACTGCCGAAAAAGAAATGTCTCTTTTAAAATGGACGTATCTAAATCTTGATTATTACGGTCCGGTTCTGCAGGAATGGAGAAACAACAACTGCTTTACAGACTTTGAAAGAAAGCTGGGTTACAGACTTTCATTAGCATCGTCAAGTGTTAAAAAAGAAGCAGCTGTAAATGGTACTTTAGAGTTTCAGGCATTATTAAATAACGGTGGTTTTGCACCGGTTTATAATCCGAAAAATGCTTATTTAATTTTAAGAGCAACTTCTGGCGGAACAGTTTATAAGAAAAAGTTAAATTTAGATGTTAGAAAAGTAGTGCCAAGAGTAACGTACGATTTGAAAGAATCAGTGAACTTATCCGGAATTCCGGCAGGAACTTATGAATTGCTTCTTAAGATTGAAGACAGCTCAACAAAACTAGTTGACAGACCTGATTATTGTATTCGCTTTGCCAATACAGGAGTATGGGAAACGGCAACAGGTTTCAATAAATTATCACAAACGGTTATCATTAAATAGTTATCAAAACATTTAAATTAAAAACCATGAAAAAAATAAAACTAACCAAATACATAACATTACTAGCCGCTATGTTATTGCTAACGGCTTGTTCGAGCGATAGTTCGTCAGACGATTCAGCGACAAAACCAACCGCAGATTTTTCATTTACAAATGATGGAAGTACGTTCACTTTTACCAATCTTTCAACAAACGGAACAAAGTACAGATGGGATTTTGGAGATTTATATTATACATCCGGAGAAAAAGATCCAGTTTATACCTATAAAATTGGAGGTGAAATTAGAGTTTCTTTGACCGTAACAAACGATAAAGGCGAAGAAGCATTCATCACCAAAACCATAACTGCCCCAAGAATTATTATTATAGATATTAAAATCGACGGAAAATTTACAGATTGGGATGATGTTGCCGTAACCGATCAAAATACTTCTGGAAACGGTTCCATTCAAAAAATTAAAATCTGGGCTGGAGGTCCAAATGTAAATGTGTATTTAGAAGGAAACAAAAAAATGCTGATGGAACTGGTTGATATGTACATCAATACCGATGGAAATACCCAAACGGGATTCTTACACAGCAATTGGTCACAAGGTTCTGGAGCAGAATTTTTATTCGAAGGTCCGGTTGTAACCAACGGCTGGGGACAATTCTACAACCATACCGATCCAAACGGTGGCTGGGGCTGGGCCGGAATTGCAGGTTCTGGAGCAAATTTAAAAGCGTCATCAATTGTTAGTTTAAATGACACCACAAATGCGATCGAATTCAGTATTCCGAAATCACAATTAGGGACATTAGGAAGTTCAATAGGTATTGCCATTACCGAAATGAATTCAGGCTGGGGATTAGTTGCCAACTTCCCTGAAGGACCTAAGTTCTCTACACTTCAATTGTAGTTTGTCATCGATAGCCGGTCAAAATGTGCCATTTGGCGGAGAGTTTTTTGGAGATTAATTTTTTTAAGCCAAATGGCATAAGCTATCGAGTTTACATAATTAAAATAATCCCGGTCGATTAAAATAATCCGGGATTATTAAAAAAAGAAATTGAGAATATGACTAAAACAATTGCCAATAACCGATTAATGTCTGTAGACGTACTGCGAGGATTTGATCTTTTGATGATTATAGTGGCAGACCGATTTTTCTATAATTTAAATGCAGCAGCAAATACAAGTTTAACCAAAATACTTGCCGATCAGTTTGAACATCCTGAATGGATTGGTTTTCATTTGTATGATGTTATTATGCCATTATTCTTATTTGTTGTAGGCGTTGTAATTCCGTTTTCATTAGGAAAAAGAAGTATACAGTCAGAATCAGATTTTACAGTATATCGACATATTTTAAAGCGATTTGTAGTGTTGTTTATATTAGGATGGACTGTGCAGGGAAATCTTCTTGAACTAAACATCTCAAAATTTCACATCTTCAGTAATACACTTCAGGCGATTGCAGTAGGTTATTTATTTTCGTGTATTGCTTATTTGAATTTATCAAAAAGAGGAAGATATATCTTCTTTATAATTTGTCTCGTTCTATATGCAGTCTTATTATCAATTCCGAGTTATTTTGGTCACAATTTCGAATTATTACCAGAAAAAAATCTTCCAATATTTATCGATCAGCAGGTTTTTGGACCGTTTTACGATCAAACACAGTATTCCTGGCTTTTAACAGGTTTAGGATTTACAGCCACAACATTATCAGGATTGTTTGCCGGAGAATTGCTTTTGTCTTCTCTTTCAAGAAAAAAAATAGCACTTTACCTTTTCTTAATCGGAGTAACCGCAATTATTCTGTCATTAATAATTGGTATTTGGCATCCTATTATTAAAAAAATATGGACAAGTTCATTTGTAATTTTTTCATCAGGAATCAGCTTTGTTTTATTAGCTTTATTCTATTGGCTTGTCGACGTTCAGGGTTATACAAAATGGGCTTATCCATTTAGAGTAATTGGTCTAAATGCAATTGCAGCTTATGTTGGGTCGCATGTTTTTAATTTCTCCTTAATAGCCAAGCAGATTTTTTTCGGGTTTGAGCAATTTACAGGCGCTTATTATGACGCATTTTGCGACTTGGCCGGTTTTGGAATTCTTTATTTCATACTTTGGTATATGCACAAAAACAAAACCTATATAAAAGTGTAATAAAACAAATGGTTACAAATAAAACGTTCAAACAAAAAATATCATTAAAATAAACAAAATGAAAAGCTTAAAAATTTTATTACTAGCATTTTTGCTATTCAAAGTCTGCGATACATCGGCGCAGCTTATTAAAACCAAAACACCAAAAAGAGACAAAGGGCAAACCGATGTTTTACGTTTGGCAACACCAGCAATTCCGCATGTTCGTGTAGCAGTTATTGGTCTGGGAATGCGTGGCACAGGTGCAGTAGAACGTATTCCGCATATTCCCGGAGTAGAAATTGTGGCATTATGCGATATGCTGGAAGAAAGAACTAAAGCGGCAAACGATACATTAGCCAAACTTGGAGCACCAAAAGCGCAGGAATTTTTTGGAGAAGACGCCTGGAAAAAAGTAACAAAACTAGATAATGTCGATCTGGTTTATATCGTAACCGATTGGAAACATCATGCGAATATTGCTGTACAGGCTATGAAAGACGGAAAACACGTAGCTGTAGAAGTTCCGGGAGCATTAACTATGAAAGAAATTTGGGAGGTTATTGATACTGCCGAAAAAACACGTAAACACTGTATGATGCTGGAAAACTGTGTTTACGATTTCTTCGAATTGACAACTTTAAACATGGCGCAACAAGGTTTATTTGGAGAAATTCTTCACGCCGAAGGATCTTATATTCATGGACTTCAGCCGTATTGGCAAAACTATTGGAATAACTGGAGAATGGATTACAATCGCAAACACAGAGGAGATATTTACCCAACACACGGAATGGGCCCAGCTTGTTTAGCTTTAAATATTCACAGAGGTGACAAAATGAATTTCCTTGTTTCTATGGATACCAAAGCAGTTGGAAATCCAGCATTTATAAAAGAAAAAACAGGAGAAGTGGTAACCGATTTTAGAAATGGAGACCACACAATGACGATGATTCGTACCGAAATGGGAAAAACAATCCAGATTCAGCATGATGTTACAAGTCCAAGACCTTACAGCAGAATGTATCAATTATCTGGTACAAAAGGTTTTGCTAATAAATATCCGGTAGAAGGTTACGCAATTGATGCCAAAGAAGCCGGAGCAGAAATTTCTAAAAACTATCAAAATCTTAATGCCGAAGAATTTGTATCTGAGGATGTAAAAAAGATTTTAATGGAAAAATATAAAAATCCAATCGTAAAAGATATAGAAGAAATGGCCAAAAAAGTGGGCGGTCACGGCGGAATGGATTTTATTATGGATTACAGAATGTTTTATTGTCTGCAAAAAGGACTTCCGCTTGATATGGACGTTTACGATTTAGCCGAATGGTCTTGTTTAAGTCCGTTAACAGAAATCTCTTTAGATAATAATTCAGCTCCGGTTGAAATTCCGGATTTTACCCGCGGAAGCTGGAAAAAATTGAGTACAGTTGAGTTTTCTAAATAAAACTTATTAAATCGAGCATTTAGTTTTTAGTGTTAATATTGTTAGTTATCCAAAAGCCTGTAAATCCCGAATTTACAGGCTTTTTTGTATAAAAAATCAAGTCTTGATTAAATAATAGTGATGTAAAGATAGCCAGTGGTTGAACTACGGGTTATGTTTTTAAAATGACTAAATAGTCTCGATAGATTTACACAAAATAGAAACAGCTTTTTCCATTTCTTCTTTTTCTAAATGTCCAAAACCCAATCTTGTAGCGGTCAGATCTTTAGTTTGATATAAAATGGTTTTGGGCAGAAACAGATCATTTTTGGCGCATTCTTTTTGCAGTGTAATCAAATTGAATTTATCAAGCCATTCAATCCAAACCGCCAAACCTCTTGCAGGAACTCTAAATTTAATCTTGCCTTTTAGTTTTTCATTCAGTAAGAAAACAAAATAATCACGGCGTTCTTTATAGATTTTTTTATTTTTTTTCGAAAGCCTGTGCACTTCGCCTTCGTTAATCCATTCCGTTAAAACCTGTTCTTTGAGAACATCAATTCCGGGTTCGAGAATATTTTGATGTTTTTCTAGTTCAGCAATAAATTCGGGCGGCGCAGCCACAAAACCATAACTAAATCCAGACGGAAGCGATCTTCCAAACGAACCAATATAAACCACTTTTTGATTGGAATCAAAAGCCGCTAAAGGCAAAATTGGATTATTATCATAATGAAAATCAAAATCATAATCATCTTCCAGAATCACAAATCCGTATTGATTGGCGAGTTCCAATAATTCTTTTCTTCTTTTGGCACTCAACGAAATTGTTGTAGGATAATTGTAATTGGAAGTCAGATATAAAAGCCTGATTTTGGTTTCTTCGCAAATTTCTTTCAAACGATTCGTATCAATTCCGTACTGATCAACGGGAATTGTGATAATCTGCGCGCCGGTATTCGTCAGCGTCATGTTTGAAATATAATATCCCGGAGAAGCCACAACCACTTTATCGCCAGAAGAAATCAACACTTTTGTAACCAGATACAAACTAATTTCGTGACTGCTCGTTGTGAGTAAGTTTGACGTAGAAATTCGCAAACCGCGTGTAAGATTCAGATAATTTGAAAAATGGGTTTTAAAATTCAAATGCGACCGAATTTGAATCTGTTCGTATGTTTTTGAAGTTTTTTGTCTTTTTAATTTTGAAACATAAAGACGCGCCAAAATATCATTTTGAACCAAACGTAAATCCGGCATTCCGTCATTAAACTGATAAGTAAGATTATTTTTTTCAGTAGGATTTTCAAGAATAGTTGAACGTCTGAATTCAAAACCGGTATTGATCTGAGAATGATTTTCTTGTTTCGAAATTATAAATTCAGTACTATTTTTTTGTTTATGCTGAGAAAGAATAAAAGTTCCTTTATTCGGAAGGGTTTCAATCCAGCCCTGCGATTCTAAATCCTGAAAAGCCTTAATTAAAGTATTTCGGTTTACAGACAAAAGTTTACATAAAATGCGTGTACCAGGCAATTTTGTTCCCTCGGGAAGAAATCCAGTTTGTATTGCTTTTATAAATTCAAAAACGATCTGCAGATAGATTGCCATGTTTTCTTCCGGCTTAAGCCGAATAAAACTTTGAAAAGGAATTTGAACCGGACCACTCATAATTATAAAACTGGTATACTTTATTAGTACGGCAAGATACTACTTTTGCAAAAATTTTAAACCAAAATGAAAAAAATCTATTTTGCTGTTACAGCATTAATTTGTAGCAGCTTTTATGGCCAGACGAAAAAGGACTCTATTATAGAAATTGATGAGGTTATTATTCATGAAAACCGATTGAGTACTCCAATTTCAAAACAAAACAGAAACGTTTATGTTATTAGTAACGAAACGATTAAAAAATTACCGGGAAGAACGCTTCAGGAAGTTTTGCAATATGCAAACGGAGTTGATATCAGACAAAGAGGACCTTTTGGAGGACAGGCAGATATAAGCGTAGACGGAGGAAGTTTTGAGCAGACTGTTGTTTTGTTAAATGGTGCGAAAATAATTGACTCTCAAACGGCTCATAATATGCTTAACCTGCCTCTTCCTGTCGAAGCAATTGAAAGAATCGAAGTTTTGCGTGGTCCGGCTGCGAGAATTTTTGGAATCAACAGTTTAACGGGAGCGATTAATATTATTACTAAAAAACCAACAAAATCTGGTGTTTTATTGAGTACGTATGCAGGTTCTAATTTTGAAAAAGATACTCAAGATACCGGAGATACATTTTACGGAACCGGAGTTCAGGCTGGTGCCGTTTTAGGAAAAGAAAAACAACAGCATTCTATTTTTGCATCGCATGACAAAAGCAACGGATACCGCTATAATACAGGATTTGAAAACAATAAAATCTTGTATCAGGGAAATGTTCAAATCAATGATTCTAATGAAATTTTAGGCTCGTTTGGTTATGTAAAAAACGGATTTGGTGCAAACGGATTTTATGCGGCACCAGGAGATAAAAATTCTACTGAAATTGTGCAGACTACTTTTGCTAACATTCAGTCAAAACACTCAATTACGGACAATTGGAAAATTATGCCAAGAGTTACGTACAGATATAATTATGACGATTACAGATATTTAGGAAACAATAATTTAAATGTTGGAAGAAGTCAGCATTACACCAATTCGATTGCGGCAGAACTGAATTCTTCAATCAAAACTGAAAATGGAGAAATTGGTTTTGGTGCCGAATTTAGAAATGAAGATATTCATTCGTCTAATATTGGTGATCACGATCGTGAAAATGTGGGACTTTATGCAGAATACAGAACGTCTTTTTTTGAAAAACTGAATGTGAATTTAGGGACATATTTAAATTATAATTCAGATTATAAATGGCAGATTTATCCAGGACTTGATGCGAGTTACGAGTTGACAAACGAGTTTAAGGTTATTGCTAATGTGGGGACTAGTCAAAGGATTCCTTCGTTTACAGACTTGTACTTGAATCAGCGTCCGGGAAATATAGGAAATCCTGATTTGGTTTCTGAAAATGCTTTTCAAACAGAATTCGGATTTAAATTCAACAGAAAATCTTTAAACTTAAATGCGAATTATTTTTACAGAGAAATAAGCAATTACATCGACTGGACCAGAATGGTAACAACGGTGCCGTGGCAAAGTCAAAACTATGGAGATTTGATTACAAACGGAATCAACATGCGCGGATCGTATACAGTTAATTTTTCTAATGATTCAAAAATGAATTTCACTTTAGGATATTCTTACCTTGATTCTAAATTTAAAGATACACGCCCGGAACCATATTCTAAATATTTAATTTCATCTTTAAAACATCAGGTAACCAATACAATAGATTTTCAGCATAAAGATTTCTCCGTTTTATTGGCAACTCGTTTTAACGAAAGAGTCACCGGAGCTTCTTACTGGATTAATGATGCGAGAATTAGTCAGTCTATTAAAAAGTTTACGATTTTCTTAGATGCACAAAATATCTTCAACACTACTTATTATGAAGTTGGAGCATTTCCTTTACCTGCAAGATGGTTTAGTTTAGGAGCAAAATTTGTTACTTTTTAAATTATAAAAGAGTTAGTTATCAAAAAGGGGAAGATATTTTAATCTTCCCCTTTTTGATTTTGGATAAATTTTTCTGTTGTAAAAAAGTAAGAAAAAAAATAAAAATAGGTACGTATTACGGATAATTAAATAAAATCAGATCTATAAATTTGTGTTAAGTACCACATGAAATAACATTTAGAATTCTATTAAACCAAAAACATATGTCTGATTTTTTAAAACAATTCGGAGAGGATCTCAAAAAGAACGTACCTGGTTTTATTGCAGTTTCTGTAGCAGAAATTAGAAGCGGAATGTCATATTACTCGCAGTCTGTTTTGAGTGATTTTGATCCTGAACTGGCTTCTGCCTATAATCTTGAAGTCGTTAAAGCTGAAATGAATGCCATTAGAGCCTTAAAATTACAAGGTCAGGTTGTTGACAACGTAATGATTACGCTTACTTCTCAAATTCATATCATCGACGTTTCTGACAATCAGGAATACTTTATTTATTTAGCTGTAGATTCTACCAAAGCCAATTTAGGGATGACAAAATCTATTTTGAACAAGTATAAAAAAGAAATAGCCCACAAACTGTAATTGTATTTTTTTATAATTTTAAAAGAGGATTTTCTATTTGAATTTCCTCTTTTTTATTTAAGATCGTTTTTTAGCGAAAAGATTATTTTATATTTAATTTCTGAAAGATTATTTAATAAATGGAATTAAGGAAATACTTCGAAAAATATAATGATGAAGAAACCTGCATTGAGGAACTAAAAAACAAACGATTAGAGAATGGTTTGATTTGTAAAAAGTGCGGACACGATTCTCATTCTTTTAGAAGAGTAGATTTGAAATTTCAATGTAAAAAATGCAAAAACAGAATCAGCCTTCGATCGGGAACCGTTATGGAAAATTCTAATCTGCCCATAAAATACTGGATGATCTGCATTGAATTAATGACACTTTCTAAAAGAAAATTTTCTATTTTACAACTTCAGTATTTGCTAGGACATAAACGTTACGAACCAATTTGGCTTATGGTTCAGAAAATTCGTCTGGTAATGCATGAGCGCGATGAAAAATATACTTTACGCGCTTATTCTGAATTTGATTCAGAGTTTCTTAGAGAAATAGAGAAACTTACTTTTTCTAAAAAAAGAAATAAGCTAAGTTAAAACTCATTTTGATTTGCCAAAAGATATCTAAAAACAAGAATTTAGCAGTAAATTATGTAAAATTTCTTTTGTAAAATGTAACAATAAAAAAAGTTTAAATAATTACTTTTCACTAAAATAGTACAATAAGCATTAGAAAAACAATTACTCTTACATATATAAAAGGCACAATGGGAGCAGCAGGATACAATGATCTCTTTCAAACCGTTTTTAACTCTGCTGCAAACGGAATCGCCGTTTTGCAGTCTTTATACAACGACAAAAATAAATTAGAAGACTTTTCGATACTGCTTTTTAATGCTTACACAAAAAACTGGATTGGCGACATAGAGTATAAAAATAAGCGGTTCAGTGATGTTTTTCCAACTATAAAAGAAAACGGAATTCTCGAAAAATTTATTAATGCAGCCGAAACTGGAACTACAGCAAATTTTGAATGCTGGTACGATGGAGATGGAATTCAGCGCTGGTTTAAATTTACTGCCGTAAAACAAGACGAACTCCTTGTTGTAACCACAGAAGATATTACAGAAAGAAAAAAAACAGAAATTACGCTGAATAATGCCTTAATCGCGGCAGAAAAACAAAAAAGGCTTTACGACTCTATTACTGGTACAACACCAGATTTGGTATATGTTTTTGATTTATCTTATAAATTTACTTATGCTAATAAAGCCCTTCTTACCATGTGGGGAAAATCTGCCGAAGATGCTATCGGAAAACAATTAAGAGAAAATGGTTATGAAGACTGGCATGCAGAAATGCATGAAAGAGAAATTGATGAAGTAGTTGCTACAAAGAAACCTATAAGAGGGACAGTTTCTTTTCCGCATGCAGAATTAGGAAGGAGAATTTACGATTACATTTTTGCTCCGGTTTTAAATGAAGAAGGCGAAGTAGAAGCCATAGCAGGTACAACTCGTGATATTACCGAAATTAAACAAGCCGAAGAACAACAGTTTTTATCCAGAAAAAAAATTGAAGAAAGCGAAGCCAGATTAAAATCAATGATCGATCAAACACCATCGCCAACTTTGGTATTAATGGGCGACAATTTGGTAATAGAGCAGATTAATAAACACATGCTCGCTATGATTGGCCGCGGCGAAGAAATCATAGGTAGGCCATTGATCGAAGTTTTGCCTGAATTAAAAGGACAATATGTCTGGACGCAGGTTCAAAAAGTTTACAACGAAGGAATTCCTTTTGACCAAAGTGAAGTACTTGTTCCGCATAGTCGTACCGGAGTAATGCGAAACTATTATTATAATCTTGCCTATCGACCTTTGGTAGAAGAAGGAAAAATAACCGGAATGATTCAGGTAGCAGTTGATGTGACCCAGCAAGTAGAAGCAAGAAAAAGAATGGAAGAGAGCGAGAATCGATTCCGTGCTTTGGTTAATGCTTCTTCGGATGTTGTTTACCGAATGAATTCTGACTGGACCATAATGCGTAATCTCGAAGGAGCAGAAGTTTCCTCAGACACAAATGAACCACTGCTCAATTGGATAGATACTTATATTCATCCAGATGATCGAAAAAATGCAGTTAGTTTTATAGAAGAAGCCATAGCAAATAAAAAGATATTTGAGCTTGAACATAAAGTTTTAAAAGAAGACGGTACAGTTGGATGGGCATTTTCGAGAGTAATACCCATACTCGACGATCGAAACAATATAATTGAATGGTTTGGTGCTTCGAGTGATATTACCTCACAAAAAGAAGTACAGCAGATTGTTAAAGAAAGTGAAGAAAAATTCAGGCAGCTTGCCGATCTTGTGCCCCAAATAATCTGGACTGGCCAGCCAAACGGATTTATTGATTATTATAATAAACGCTGGTATGAATATACCGGTTTTCAGGAAAATCAGTTTGGTGATTCAAGCTGGGCTCCAACGATTCATCCTGATGAAGTATCAAAAGTAGTAGAAATCTGGTATCAATGTGTACAAAATGGACTTCCGTACCAGCTTGAGATTCGATTAAAAAACGCAAAAACAAACCAATACAGATGGTTTTTGAGTAAAGCAGTACCAGTTAAAGATGCGAGAGGAGTTATCATCAAATGGTTTGGTACCTGTACCGATATTCACGAACAAAAAACAATTACTGAAAAATTAGAAATTCTAGTCGCAGACCGCACTAAAGAATTAAAACGTTCGAATGAAGATTTGCAGCAATTTGCTCATGTTGCTTCTCATGATTTAAAAGAACCGGTGCGGAAAATTAAAACATTTACAAGCAGGCTGGAAGATCATCTTGATGGAAAAATTGACCAGTCTGCAGCTAAATTTATTGATAGAATCCATGTTGCAGCCGATCGTATGTACAACATGATTGATGGCGTTTTGGCATATTCTAAAATCAATGCAGATCTTCAAAAACCAACTTTGGTTGACCTTAATGAAGTTATAAAGAATATTGAAATTGATCTGGAAATCGCTTTACAAAAAACGAGAGGAAATATTCTTTATCATAATCTTCCAAAATTAGAAGGAGCTTCAGTACTTCTTTATCAGCTTTTTTATAACCTTATCAATAATTCTATCAAATTTGCTAAAAATGATACACCGCCTCAAATAAAAATATCTTCCAAAATAATTTCCGAAGAAGGCCAAAATTTTGCAGTAATTTTGTTAGAAGATAATGGAATTGGTTTTGAGCCTGAACAAGCTGAGAGAATCTTCGAAACCTTTACCCGTCTTAATTCTAAAGATAGTTACGAAGGAACAGGTTTAGGACTCTCGCTTTGTAAAAAAATTGCAGAACGGCACGGAGGAAATATTGTTGCAGAAAGCAATGCCGAAGGAGCCGTTTTCATGATAACACTTCCTTTAAAGCAAAATGAAAATGATATTTAAAAAAATATGGAAAAGAAAGTAATTTTATTGGCTGATGACGACATTGATGATACTGAAATGTTTTGTGAAGCATTAGAAGAAATAAATGAAGATATTATTTGTCATTGTGCAAGTAATGGCAAAGAAGTGTTTGAAATACTAAACTCAATCAATGAAAAACCGGAACTCATTTTCCTCGATCTTAATATGCCGATTATGAATGGATGGGACTGCCTGAAATTATTAAAAAAAGATGAAAAATATGAGGATATTCCCGTAATTATGATCTCAACGTCTTCACATAGAAAAGATATGGAAGCCGCTTCAGGTTTAGGATCTGTTTGTTATTTTGTTAAACCAAACAATTTTAATGATTTAAAAGAAGTTCTGCGAATAATTACTTCCAATTTAGGACCGGATTTAAAAGAAGCTATTTTAAATTTACTCAACAGTTCTAAACATATATTTACTTGCAGCGATGAGTAAATACTAATTTTGGTATTTGTTTCTTTTACATATTTTAGAAAAAAACGTTTATGCTTTTTAGCATAAACGTTTGTAATTTGTATAAATAGTTTTTTAATTCTCTCCCGCGGCAATTTTATCTACAAGAAACAACAACTCTCCAGAAATTGGTTTAATCAACTGCATCGGATAAAGTGTCGGATTATATTCTCCTGCAGTAACTTCTTTTAAAGCATGCGTTTTTTTCTCTCCAAACGCTACTACTACAATTTTTTCTGCTTTATTAATTAACGGCGCAGTAAGTGTAATACGATACATTTTTTGAGGAGCTAAATAATAAGCATCAACCCATTTGGTTTGTTCTTCTAAAACTGCTTCACCAGGGAAAAGAGAAGCCGTATGTCCGTCGTCTCCCATTCCTAAGAGAATAAGATCGAACTTTCCTTCCTCGCCTAAAACTTTTCTGATTGACTGTTCGTATGTAACCGCATATTCTTCTGGCGTAACGCCATCTTTATACATTTCAAAAATGTTTTCTGACGGAATAGGGACGTGGCTTAATAAAGTTGAATAAGACATTTTTGCATTGCTCAAATCATCGGTAAGCGGAACCCAGCGTTCGTCTCCCCAGAAAATGAACACTTTACTCCAGTCTATTTTGTTTTTATAATCATCAGAAGCTAATAATTTGTAAATCCCTGCCGGAGAAGAACCTCCTGTAAGAACGGCTGTAAATTTTCCTTTTTCAGCAATTGCTTTTTGAGCTGATGCCGTAAATAGATCTGCAGCTGTTTTATTAATTTCTTCTGTATTATTGTGTATCTGTATCATCTAAAAGTTCTTCTTTTGTTTGTGTGTTCGGAATCCATTTATGTCCCTGACGCGCCAATAATTCATCGGCTTCTTCTGGCCCCCAGCTTCCTGCTTTGTAATTAGGGAAATTGTTTGGGGCAGTTGTTTTCCAAACTTGCTGAATCGTATCAATTGCATCCCATGCTTCTTCCACCTGATCCCAGCGCATAAACAGAGTAGGATCTCCTAACAATGCATCTGCAATTAACGTTTCATAAGCTTCTGGTGACATTGTAGAGCAGGCAAAATAATCAAAAACCATTTCGGCAGGTCTTAAAGACATTGATAAACCTGGTTTTTTGGTCATAAACTGCAGTTTAATGTCCATTGAAGGCTGAATGTTGATAATCAATCGGTTTGGTGTCATACCTTCTTTTCCATAAGAAAATGAAGAATGCGGAACAGGTTTAAACTGAATGATAATAGAAGATTGTTTTTCTTCCATTCTTTTTCCGGAACGCAGGTAAAACGGAATTCCCTGCCATCTCCAGTTGTCCAGATAAATTTTCATTGCTACATACGTTTCTGTATTAGAATCTGGAGCAATTCCTTTATCCTGACGATATCCCGGAACCGGAGTTCCTTTTATTTCACCTGCAGCATATTGACCTCTTACAATATAATGATCTACTTCTTCCGGTTTAATACGACGTATTGATTTCAAAACATCAGCTTTACGATTACGAATGTCATCAGCATTTAATGAAGCAGGCGCTTCCATAGCTGTCATACATAAAATCTGAAGTAAATGGTTCTGAATCATATCTTTTAAAGCCCCGACACCTTCGTAAAATCCGCCACGTTCTTCAACGCCCACTTCTTCAGCAACGGTAATCTGAACAAAATCAATAAAATTTCGGCTCCATAAAGGTTCGAACATTGAGTTTCCAAAACGGAAAGCCAAAATATTCTGAACCGTTTCTTTTCCTAAATAGTGATCAATTCTGTAAATCTGCTCTTCTTTGAAAGTCTCAGAAAGCATTTCGTTCAATTCGATTGCAGAGGCTTTATCGTAACCAAAAGGTTTTTCAATAATAATACGATCTTGTTTCGGATTAGCCGCAAGTCCGATTTTCTTAATATTGCTTGAAATCGTTGAAATGAAAGAAGGCGTGATTGAAAGATAGAAAAGACGATTAGCGCGTTCGCCAAAAGCCTTGTCAAAATTGTTGATTTTTTCGTTTAATCCAATATACGATTCTTCTTTGTCAATATCAAGACTATGATAGGTTATATGCGAAAGAAATTTTTCTGTTTCAGGATCTGAAATTCCTTTTTTTCTTGAAAAAAGATTCAGGTTTTCTAAAACATAGCTGCGAAAATCTTCATTGGTTTTTTCTGCTCTTCCAAGAGCAATAATCTGAAATTTTTCAGACATACGTCCGTCAAGGTACAGATTTTGAAAAGCGGGAAAGAGCTTTCTCTTTGCCAAATCTCCGGTTCCTCCAAAAATAACAATGATTGTTGGATTCTTAAGTTTATTTTTAGTCATTGTGTGTAGTTGTGTTGCTTTAAGTTTTATTCAGACCATTGTGTGTGAAAAACACCTTCTTTGTCAATACGTTCGTATGTATGTGCCCCGAAGAAATCACGCTGTGCCTGAATTAAATTTGTTGGCAGATTTGCAGATCTGTAAGCATCAAAATACGCTAAGGAATTCATCAATCCTGCAACAGGTAATCCTTTTTCAACTGCAAACTGAATTACGGTTCTCATTCCCGCTTGGTTTTCTGTTAATTTTGAAGCAATTCCAGCATCTAAAAGTATATTTGGTAAATCTGATTTAGTAACAAATGCTTTTCTGAAATCTTCTAAAATTGTCGCACGAATAATACATCCTCCGCGCCAGATTTTAGCAACAGTTTCTAAGTTTAATCCGTAGTTATATTCTTTAGAAGCTGTGTGAAGCTGCGCTAATCCCTGTGCGTAAGTCACAACAATAGAAAGGTATAATGCAGATTTTAAGGCAGCAATTGCTTCACTTTGAGAAACATTTGTTTCGCCGGCATTCCAGACTAATTTTTTAGCAGCTTCAATTCTTTCAGGCTTAGTTTTCGACATATCACGCATGTTAACCGCTGCATCGATAGTTGGAACCGGAACCTGCAAATCCATCGCGTTTTGCGAAGTCCATTTTCCTGTACCTTTAGATCTTGCCCAATCTGAAATTTTATTGATTAAAAGACTTCCGTCTTCATCTTTTTGTTTTAGAATTTTTCCGGTAATTTCAATCAAATACGATCTAAGATCATCGGTTTGGTTCCATTCTTCAAAAGTTTTCTGAATCGTTTCGTCATCCAGATTATAACCTCTTTTCATAAGGTCATAAATTTCAGAGATTAACTGCATGATTCCGTATTCGATTCCGTTGTGAACCATTTTTACATAGTTTCCGGCAGAACCATTTCCTAAATATTCAACGCAAGGTTCACCGTCTACTTTTGCTGCAATTGCTTCAAAAATAGGACGAAGTCTTTCGTATGCTTTTTGATCACCTCCTGGCATCATAGCAGGACCGAAACGTGCGCCTTTTTCACCGCCTGAAATTCCCATTCCGAAGAAATGAATTCCTTTTTCAGATAATTCCAAAAATCTTCTGTCAGTATCGGTATAAAAAGTATTTCCGCCGTCGATAATAATATCTCCTTTATCTAAATGAGGTAATAAGCTAGCGATTGCGCTGTCAACAGGTTTTCCTGCAGGAACCAATAACATAATAGCTCTTGGTTGTTGAATAAGCTCAACGAAATGTTTTACATCTGTAGTAGCTTCGATAGTGTGATCAGAATCGGCTTCTTGCTGAAGAGAGTTTACTTTTTCGGTATCTAAGTCTAGACCAGCCGCCGCGAATTTATGGCTTGCAATATTTAAAAGCAGGTTACGGCCCATTACACCGAGTCCTACAATTCCAAAATCAAATTTGCTCATAGTTTTCAATTAACTAAATTATTAGAAGAATGTTTTTTGCAGCAAAAAGTAAGAGAAAGTATGGTAATTCTTTTTCAATCAATGTTTTGCGGAAAAACATAGTTTATTTTAATCTTACATTTTTAAATGTAGACTGCTAAGTTAGAGAAAAATGATGAAAAATTAGGAGTAAAATAGTCCACTTTTAGGGTTTATTGTGATAGTTTTTTTAAGTGTGAAAAGTAAACTTATTTATTCTTAAGGTTAAAAATTAAGTTGTTCGTTATTTTACAATTTCCTGTCCCGAAGAATAAATTACTTTGTTTAAAAATTATTAAACAATGAAAAAAACATTTATTTTAAACGGACTATTGATGCTTACTTTTTGGTGTAACGCTCAAACTTCAAACAATGATTTGAAAAACGTAAGAAAGGTTATAGAAGCCAGTAATGAAATTTATGCAGATCTTGCAAACAAAAATGATGGTTCTATTCTTACGAGATATACAGATGATGCTTGTTTATTTCCTCCAAATGCTTCGCCATTATGCGGAGGCGAACAAATAGCTTCATTTTTTAAAAACGGACCCAAAGTTCATGTTAAGTTTATTATTCAAAACCTTTATGGAGATCCTAGAACATCCGTAACTGAGGAAAGTTATTATGAAATGACTGATTTAGAAGGTAAAAAACTAGACGACGGAAAAGTAATTGTTATTTGGAAAAATACAAAAGAAGGCTGGAAAATGCATCGTGACATGTTTAGCAGCAATCACCTGGCGAAATAGCTAAAAACCGATATTGACAGCTTGTTGAAAATCGGTTCCATTTTTTATCAGCGAAGATCTCGATGCAAAAGGAGTAATGCCAGTAAATTTTTTAAACTCTTTTATAAAATGTGCCTGATCATAATATCCGCAATCATACGCTATGGTTGTCAATGATTCGGATGTATTAAGAACTAAATCCAGACTTTTGTTAAATCTCAATACAGAAGTAAAAGCTGATGGACTAATACCAATATTCGATAAGTAAAGTTTTTGAATATATCTTTCTGATAATCCTGAATATTGAGCTAAAGCAGGTAAATCTAATGATTGATTAAGAGAAACTATATTGCCGATGGCTTTAACTGTTGATACTTTTTTCAACCGGGTTTCATTTTTCTTCAATTGTTGAAGAAAGTAATTTTCTAAAATATTGATTTTGGAGGTGAGTTCTTTTGCCTCCATTATTTTTTCGTATAATTCTTTATTATCGTTTTTTGATACATCATACATATCTGTAGCGTAATTTGTAAATTCACATAATGGATCAGAAAAAAACAATGAACTTGCGTGTGGATAAATGCGAGCAATAAGTACCGAAGTTTCCTTTTTGACTGTAAGTCTGGTAGGCAAGGTTAAATGTCCAAGCAGTTCTATAGCAGGAGTGTCTTTTTTTCTTCCATTTATAATAGTAGCAGCAGCTCCTTGAGATATATTTATAATGAAATCAACATAACCGCTTGGATAAAATACTTCGTTGTTAAGATCATTTTCAATCGTAACAATAGTATAATTCTTTATATATGGTGCTAAACGGACGGAAGGTAAAATCTGCATTTGATTTTTATCATAATTAATTTGCTAATGACTGACTTTAAAATTAGAAATAAATTCGATAGATATTATATGCAAAATAGAATTCTTTAAGAAAAACAATTTTAGAACATTTGTTGGCTAAGATTAAAAATAAAAAATCGCAATTTCCACGTTAATTGGATATTGCGATTTTTTTTGTGGAGTCGCCGGGAATCGAACCCGGGTCCAAACAAGCAACTAAAGAGCTTTCTACACGCTTATTTCCTGATTAGATTTTCGGTGTCAAGCTAGGCCAGAAACAGCCACCGAACACTTATCTTCTTAATTTTCGAAATCCACCCGAAGCTCATGGATATCTAGGTTTATTTTTACGGTTCCCCTGAACGGAACGCCACAAACCAAGGCTTTCCAGGAGAATCCAGCTTCCCTACCTTGTAGAGACGTGGCGCAATCGTACTATGATTCGGATTATGCAGCTAAAGCGTAATTATTTTCGCCGTGTAAAAGTTTGAGATCTTATATTTACGAGCAAGGTCTCAATGCTCGACGTGCTTACTGTTCAATTCGACTTGCTGTCAAAACCAGTCGACCCCAAAAAATAAGTCTGCAAATTTAGACTATTTGAAATTACTTTCTATTAAAATTTTCAGAAAAATTTAAGAGTCATAAAGTCGAAAGTCGAAAGCCAAAAGTTGAAAATCAAAAAGTGAAAGTTGTAAAGTTTTTAAAGTCAAATACTTGTTAGCTATTGCTTCTTCTTATTTTCCTCAATTGGGTTGTTTGAAAAAGGACAAAGTCAATATTAACAACTATTTTAAGACTTTACGACTTTTGACTTTCGACTTTATGACTATTAGTTTTACTCTTCGTCTTTGAAATTGAAGGGATAATCGCCAAAAATTGGAGCTAGTTTTCGTACTGCATAAGTGTTTCTTGTCATTTTGTTAGACAAGGCAATAATTGTAACATGCTCTTTCATTAAAGTAATGTAAGATGAAGTATTACCATGCCACCAGCCGTTGTGGAAATAAAAATTCTGCCCCGTTTCCCAATTAATCATTCTAATTCCTAGCCCGTAATTTTTAGTTCCTTTGCGTTCATTACTATAAGCTGTGTACACTTGTTTTAGCAATTCAGGTTTTAAAAAGTCAGGCGATTGTCTTGCTCGGTCAAATTTTAAAAGATCTCTAACTGTTGAGAAAATATTTTTATCACCGTAAACATTATCAAGATAGTCAAAACCAATTTCGACACCATTTCCTTTATAAGACGGAACAATTTTTTTTCTGTCTTTGTCATCATCAAAAACATAGGTATGTGTCATTCCTAAAGGTTTAAAAATCATTTCAGACATAGCTTCTTTATAACTTAAACCGGTAATTTTTTCTATAATTAAAGCCAGCATCGCATAATTGGTATTGCAATATCCAAAACGTGTTCCGGTTAAAGATTCTAAACCAACGTTTTTAGTTGCCAGAATGTCTAAAATATCTTTATTAGTCAATTGATTATGTCTGTCCCAAACCGATTTGTCATGATCTGTAAAATAAGCATAATTACGCATTCCGCTGCGATGATTTAAAAGCATTCTGATAGTGCATTCTTCGTATGGAAACGTTTTTAAAATAGTATTTACTTTTTGGTCTAAATCTATTTTTCCTGCATTAACCAGTTTTAAAACTGCTGTAGCCGTTAAAACTTTGCTGACAGAAGCAATTTGTACAGGAGTATCTGCTGTAATTTTTGTGCCTTCATTTTTATTGGCAAAACCATTATATCTTTCAAAAATTATCTGACCATTTCGGGCTACTAAAAAGCTTCCGTTCATGCTGTTGTTAGGCCAGTTTTTATTGTAAAAGTGATTTATTCTGCCAACTACCGAGTTTTTATAAGCCTGCGAAATTTTTGGTTCAGGCCCTAATGGCTTCATTTTAGGTAAAGTATCTTCGACTATTGGAGTTGTAGCTGTTTTTGTTTTATTATCATTACCACAAGAGCTTAAAACCAATACTGTGAAAAGTATTTGTGGTATCTTTGTTTTTTTAAGGAAAATCATTTGCATCGTTCTTTAAAAACAAATATATCGAATTCAATTTTGTTGTATTCTCAAAATTTGATGATCTCAAAACGTTGTTTTAACATAATTTTAAGACTTGTTTTTCTTATTTCTTTGTTTTTCAGTATCTCACGGTTTTGAAACATTCTAAATAGTAAATTAGAAACAAAAATTTAACTAAATTTGTTATATTTGAAACAAATACGATGTAAAAAGTTATATTAATAAATGCTTTAATTTTATTTAAATGAAATTTGGAATAATAAAAGAAAGAAAAAACCCACCGGACAGAAGAGTTGTTTTTTCTCCAAATGAACTTGCCAGACTGAAACAACTTTATCATGAAGCTTCTGTAGAAGTTGAAAGTTCGGATATTAGAATTTTTTCGGATGCTGAATATAAAAACATGGGAATTACCGTTACTGAAGATGTCTCAGATTCTGATGTTTTATTTGGTGTAAAAGAAGTTCCTGTTGAAAATTTAATTCCAAATAAAGCGTATTTCTTTTTTTCGCATACCATTAAAAAACAGCCGCATAACAGAAAACTGCTTCAGGCAATTTTAGAAAAAAATATTGATTTGTATGATCACGAAACTATAGTTGATTCTCTTGACCGCAGATTAATTGGTTTTGGAAAATATGCCGGAATGGTTGGTGTTTATAACGGAATTCGTGCTTTCGGAATTAAATTTGAATTATTTAAACTTCCAAAAGCGGAAACACTTTCAGGAAAAGAAGACTTGATAAAGCATTTAAAACGCATTACAATGCCTGCTCTGAAATTTGTAGTTACCGGAACCGGAAAGGTTGGGAGTGGAGCCAAGGAAATTTTGGATGCTATTAAAATAAAAGAAATAACAGTTGATAATTATTTAAATAAGACTTATTCACAGGCAGTTTATGTTCAGTTAGATGTTTTAGAATATAATAAACGTATTGACGGTCAGGTTTTGGATTTTAAAGATTTTGTAGAACATCCGGAAGCTTATACTTCAGACTTTGAAAAGTTTACAAAAGTTTCAGATATTTATTTTGCGGGTCATTTTTATGCAAGTGATGCGCCAATGATTTTGACCAAAGAAATGCTAAATGCAAGTGACTGCAAATTGAAAGTTGTAGCCGATATTTCCTGCGATGTAAACGGACCAATTGCTTGTACAGTTCGTTCTTCGACAATTGCAGAGCCTTTGTACGGGTATTTTCCTTTAGAAGACAGGGAAGTAGATTTTTTCCATCCGGCTGCGGTTACTGTTATGGCGGTTGACAATCTTCCGTGCGAAATCCCGAAAGATGCGAGCGAAGGTTTTGGAGAACAGTTTATGGAACATGTAATTCCGGCTTTCTTCAACGGCGACAAAGACGGAATTTTAAAACGTGCTAAAATCACCGAAAACGGAAAATTAACCGAAAGATTTAGTTATCTGCAGGATTATGTAGACGGGAAATAATTATTAATTGTGAATGGTTAATTATTAATTGAAAAAGAGCTTTCTAAATTTTAGAAAGCTCTTTTTTTATAATGACTAGTTAATCAACCATCAATCATCAACAATTAACAATTAAACCATATCCTCCGGTTTTACCCAAGCATCAAAATCTTCGGCAGAAACGTAATCTAAACGAACGGCTTCTTCTTTAAGGGTAGTTCCGTTTTTGTGTGCAGTTTGAGCGATTTCGGCAGCTTTGTAATAACCAATTTTTGTGTTTAAAGCAGTTACAAGCATAAGAGAATTATCTACTAATTCTTTAATACGTTTGTGATTTGGTTCGATTCCCTGAGCACAGTGTTCTTCAAATGAAACGCAGGCATCGCCAAGCAAACGTGCTGATTGAAGGAAGTTTGCTGCCATAACAGGTTTAAAAACATTCAGCTCATAATGTCCCTGCATTCCGCCAAGTGCAATAGCCATATCGTTTCCAATAACCTGAGCACAAACCATTGTTAAAGCTTCGCATTGTGTCGGGTTTACTTTTCCTGGCATAATTGAAGATCCCGGTTCGTTTTCCGGAATATGGATTTCGCCAATTCCAGAACGAGGTCCAGAGGCTAACATTCTAACATCATTGGCAATTTTATTTAGCGAAACAGCCAATTGTTTTAATGCTCCGTGAGTTTCAACAATGGCGTCGTGAGCCGCCAGAGCTTCAAATTTATTTTCGGCAGTTATAAAAGGATGATTGGTGAATTTTGCAATATATTCGGCCACTTTTACGTCGTAACCTTTTGGAGTATTTAATCCGGTTCCAACTGCAGTTCCTCCAAGAGCGATTTCAGATAAATGGGCTAAAGTGTTTTTTAGAGCTTTTAATCCGAAAGCCAATTGTGCCGCGTATCCTGAAATTTCCTGTCCTAAAGTTAAAGGTGTTGCGTCCATTAAGTGCGTACGGCCAATTTTTACGACATCTTTAAATTCTGCTGCTTTTTTTGCTAAAGTAGCGTGTAGCTTTTCAACTCCAGGAATTGTGGTTTCTACAACCATCTTATAAGCGGCGATGTGCATTCCGGTTGGGAAAGTATCATTTGATGACTGAGATTTGTTTACGTCGTCGTTGGCTTTTATAAATTGTTCGCCTTCGCCAATTTCAAAACCTTTAAGAACCTGAGCACGGTTTGCAATTACTTCATTTACGTTCATGTTACTTTGTGTACCAGAACCTGTCTGCCAGATTACAAGCGGAAACTGATCGTCTAATTTCCCTTCCAGGATTTCATCGCAGACAGCTGCAATGGCATCTCTTTTTTCTATTGGTAAAACACCTAAATCATAATTGGCATAAGCGGCTGCTTTTTTTAGGTACGCAAATCCTTCAATAATTTCATGTGGCATCGAACCTGAATTTCCAATTTTAAAATTATTTCTGGAACGTTCTGTTTGTGCACCCCAATACTTATCGGCAGGGACCTGAACTTCGCCCATGGTGTCTTTTTCTATTCTATATTTCATTTTGTTGTAAATATGTTGTTTGTAAAAATGTATTTTGTTTGGGTAAATGGAACGCGGATAACACTGATTTACTTTGTAAAGACTCGGATTGAAACGGATTTTCTATTTAGCGGTTTAAATTTCTTTTAAAATGAATACTAGTCCCAGCTTCTCAAATACTCATGTTCTTCTGATTTAGATAGTTGAATAATTTATCAAAAAAAGCTTATTTAAAATGAGTATAAATATACGTATAAATGTTATTTAACGAAAATTGATTTAGATTTTATTGCTGAGGAAAAATATATACCCTACATTTGTCGTAACATTCAAAAATTCCGGAAAACATGTTTGAATTTTCACAGTACTTAGGCTTTTTACTTTTCTTAACCATACTAACTATAGGGTTTTGGTTAATGTTTTTCTTAGTTGGTTTCGTATCTTACTGGGTTACGGGTGCTAGCTGGGAAATGTTCAAAGAAAAGAGAGCTAAAAAAAGACAAGAAGAACAATCAATTTAATTTTAAGTTGATTTCACTAAAAAAGAACCCAATAGGGTTCTTTTTTTTGCTTTAAAAAAGAAATTTCAATACTAAAAATCCAGATTACAATTTTACTCGGAAATACTAAAAAAAGAAATTCCAAATCCCAATTATTAAGTTGGAATTTGGAATTTCTTTTATTCGAATTTATCTCAAACAGAATTTGGAATTTCAATATTGAGATTTAAAAGTTTTTTATCCCGGGAAATCGCCGCCGCCGTCTCCGCCGCCCTCGTTTCTTGGCTGTGCATTTTTGTCTCTTTCACCTTTTGGTTTGTTGAAACGGTAAGTGAACGATAAATTGAATTGACGTTTACGGAACTGCATTTCGCCGTATGATTTTTGACTTTCACCAGTTACATCATTTGTAAGATAAGTATAAGATCTCATGATTCTGGAATTGAAAATATCACTGATGTTAAAAGCAATTGTAGCTTTGTCTTTCATGATATCTTTACTTAAAGCAGTATTCATAGAAAACTGATCTAAATTTTTTCCCTGAGCTGTTTTTTGTTCACCGTTATAAGTACCGTTTAACTGCCAGTCAATTTTGTATGGTAATGTAATTTTTGAATTTGCTCTTGCAGACCAAGTGTTAGCTTGATTATCAAGATTTTGAACAACCGTATTTCCATTTGTATCAATGTAAGTGTTCTCTCCGGTTGTTTTTACATTGTAAAGATTAAAGTTGCTGTTTAATCTCCACCACTTGAACGGAGTATAATTAAATGTAAACTCAAAACCAAATTTTTGCTCGTGTCCTAAGTTAATAGGTCTGCTTAAAATAACCGGAATTCCGTTTACATATTGACCATTTGGAGTTCTTACAAAACTGAAAACATCTTTTGTATCTTCAAAATAAGCAGAAGTATTAAAAGTTACTTTGTCCCAGCGTTTGATATAACCAATATCATATTTGTCTGTTAAAGACGGATCTAAGTCTGGATTTCCCTGAAAAATATTAACGTTACTTGAGTAGTTAACAGCAGGGTTCATAAAACGTCCGCGAGGTCTTGTTAAACGTTTACTATAACTAGCCGAGAAATTACTTTGATCTGAAATTTCATAACTAATAAAAGCACTTGGAAATAAGTTGTTGTATTTTTTAGTGTTGAAATTGCTGTTGTCTAATAAATTTACATGAATATCAGTGTCTTCCCAGCGTAAACCAAATAAATAAGAGAATTTGTTTATTTTGAAACCGTATTGGGTATAAAGAGCATTAATGTTTTCTTTGTATTCTAATGTATTTGATAAATTAGGATCTTTTACATTATTTTCGTCAGTAACATAATATTCGTTACTTAAGTCGCCAAAACTCCCTTTATATCCTGCCTCAAACTGACTTCCTTTTCCTATTGGCAATACATAATCTGCTTGCACCTGTACTTGTTTTTGTACCTGATCGTTTAAGGTATTATTGAAGCTTGGAGAAGCTGTAATTTGGCTGTCACTGTCATCAGTATTTCTTGAAATCGATAAATCCGCTGTCAATTTGTGACCCTTATCATTGAAATTTTTGATGAAATTCGAAGTATATTCTACGTTTTGACTTCCTGTATCTCCGTTATTTAAACGTGCTGAAGCTCCTGTAAAATTATGAGCAGCGTCAAAATTATTATAATTAATTAAATCTGTCGTGTTGCCTGAATTGTTTTGATAATTGATGGCATTTGTCCAGTAGGTATTTGGTGCAATTGTCCATTCTATACCAGCTCTCCCGTTAAATCCGTCTGATTCTCTTTTAGTATCGCGATCTTCATCTAAGAAACCTTTTGGAGTTCCATCAGCATTAAGGTAAGCTGTATTAGTTAAACCGCCACCTTCATTAGTTCTGTGATTATACCCTAAAGTTGTAAAATAGTTTAATTTTTCTGTTTTATAATTTAGGTTTGCCGTCAATCCATACGTTTCCGGAATACCTGTTGAAGCAATAAAAGTTCCGTTAAGACCTTGGTTTTTACCTTTTTTAAGAATGATATTGATGATTCCAGATCCACCTTCGGCATCGTAACGTGCAGATGGATTTGTAATAACTTCAACTTTATCAATGGCATCTGCAGGAAGCTGACGCAAAGCCTCAGCAACATTTATTGCATTTGAAGGACGTCCGTCGATTAAAATACGAATATTATCACTCCCTCTTAAACTAACATTTCCTTCAGAGTCAACAGAAACAGAAGGAACGTTATCCAAAACGTCACTTACAGTTCCGCCTTTTACCATCATATCCTGACCAACATTGTAAACTTTCTTATCCAGTTTAATTTCAACTGTTGATTTATCGGCACGAACCACAACTTCACTCAATTGTGCAGCATCTTCAGATAAATTTATAACACCTAGACTTGTGTCTTCCTGAATGTTTTTTTGTTTGATTTCTGTAGATTTAAACGAAATGAATTCTACTTTTATATCGTAAGTTCCCGGCGCAACGGCTACTTCAAATTCTCCTTTTGGATTGGTTATTCCGCCCGCGATTACCTTTGTATCATTTGGAGACATGATCGAAATAGTCGCATATTCTAGAGGTTGTTTGCTTACTTTTTCGAAAACTTTTCCGGTAACCTTAACCTTATTTCTTGCAGGCGGTCCTTGTTGTGCATAGTTGTAAAACCCTGTGAAAAATAGCACAAGCAATACAGCAAAATTGATTTGTTTCATTTTTTTTGGTTCTTTTTCTTCTTAGACCGCAAATGTACCTTTTGGTTTAAAGAGAAAAATCACAAAAAAATGTTAATTGATTATTTTATAATCAGTCTAAAAAAGATGCTACTTTATCTAAATCTCTTCCAATAATTGCTTTTCCGTCTTTTATAACGATTGGTCTTTCGATTAAAATTGGATTATCAACCATTGCCTGAATTGTTTCATCTTCGCTTAATTTTTTTTCTTTGTAATTTTCGATCCAGATTTTTTCCTTGGTTCTAATCAATTCATTTGGCTGTAAATCTAATTTTTTAAGAAGTGCCTTTAGTTCTTCAAAACTAGGAGTTTCGGTTAAATAAGGAATTATTTGGTATTCCTTTTTTGTGTTTTCAATAAAAGCCAAACAATTTCTTGATTTTCCACAGCGTGGATTATGGTAGATTTGTATCATTTTGTTATATTTAGTGTCTGTTAAAATAAGATTTGCTAAAAAGAGTTCTTATTTAGTACAACAAAAATAGGATTTCCTATTTAAACCGAATTCTCATTTTAAAAATTTTAAGTATATGTTTTTAGAACAAGGAGTTAAACCTGAAAATCATTTTTGGAAATATCTTTTAGGATCAGTTTTTATTATCACAGCGTCATTTATAGGTCAAATTCCTTTTTCTATTGCGGTTCTTTACAAAAGTTATAAAGAGAAAGCTGTTTTTCCTACTGATAGTGATTTGGCTTTAAAAATGTTCGAACCCAATCTAACTTTGTTTTTAGTAATGCTTTCGTTTCTTTTTGCTTTTGCAGGAATATATTTTGTGATAAAATATATGCATAATCAAACGCTTTTGTCGGTTACTACAGCACGAAAAAAAGTCGACTGGAACCGTATTTTCTTTTCATTTATGTTGTGGACAATATTTTCTATAATTAGTTTTTTGGTGCTTTATTTTCAATCACCTGAAAAATTTGTGTGGAATTTTAAATTGATACCGTTTATTATTTTAGTTGTTGTAGGAACGATTTTTATTCCTGTTCAAACCAGTACTGAAGAATATGTTTTTAGAGGATATCTTATGCAGGGTTTTGCTAATCTTGCCAGAAACCGATGGTTTCCTTTAATGATGACTTCGCTTATATTTGGTTCTATGCATATTCTTAATCCAGAAGTAACCAAAATGGGCTATATTATTATGGTTTATTACATAGGCACAGGATTGTTTCTTGGCGTTATTACTTTAATGGATGACGGAATGGAACTTGCCTTGGGCTTTCATGCGGCAAATAATCTTGTAGGAGCTTTACTTGTAACATCTGACTGGACTGTTTTTCAAACGCATTCTATTTTTAAAGATATGTCTGAGCCTTCTGCCGGAGCCGATGTTATTCTGCCGGTTGTAATTGTATATCCTATTTTGCTTTTTATTTTTAGTAAAAAATACAATTGGACCAATTGGAAGGAAAAATTAACAGGTCGAATTGTTGATACAAAAGAAGAAAATGAGGTAACCGATTTTTTAAATTTAAATTAAATACCACCATGCCAAACTTAACTCATAAAAATGTACATAATTATTTTAAATTAAACGGCTATCATCTTAATGCAGCAGATTTATGCCGCATAGGATATAGTTTTATAAAAGAAGGTGATGTTTATGAACGTGCCATTGGAGAGTTTTTTCTGGATTGGTTCGATCATAAAGATTATATCGAAATGACAACTTCCGGAACAACGGGACTTCCTAAATTGGTTAGGTTAGAAAAGCAGGCGATGATTCAGTCGGCATTAGCAACTGGCGATTTCTTTGGTTTAGAGCCTGGTAATAAAGCTTTGTTGTGTCTCCCAACGCAGTTTATTGCCGGAAAAATGATGCTCGTTCGCAGTTTAATTTTAGGTTTAGAATTGGATGTTGTAGTGCCAACTACCGAGCCTTTAGCATACAATAATAAGCAGTATGATTTTGGTGCTATGGTTCCGCTTCAGGTTCAAAATTCTCTTGAAAAATTAACCAATATAAAGAAGTTAATTATTGGCGGAGCAAAAACAGACAGCGATCTTATAGAGAAACTTTTACCATTTAAAACAGAGATTTACGAGACGTACGGTATGACCGAAACAATAACGCATATCGCTGCTAAAAGAGTAAGTGAAAATGCTTTTACAATTCTGCCAAATGTAAAAATTGAAAAAGACGATCGCGGCTGCCTTGTAATTTATGTTGCAGCAATTTCAGAAGAACCAATTGTTACTAATGATCTGGTTGATTTGATAAATGAAAATCAGTTTGTTTTTTTAGGAAGAATTGATAATGTAATCAATAGTGGAGGAGTGAAGCTTATTCCGGAACAGATTGAAGCGAAATTAACAGGTAAAATTAATAACCGATTTTTTGTAACCGGAGTTCCGGATACGGTTTTGGGTGAAAAACTTATTTTGGTAATTGAAGGAGAGAAATATGATTTTTCGGAAGACTTTTTTGATTTTTTAGGAAAATTCGAAAAGCCGAAAGAAATTGTTTTTGTTCCTAAATTTAAAGAAAACGAAAACGGAAAGTTATTGCGTAAGTCGAGTTTGGTTTAGAAAAATTCCAAATATTTTAAATTCCAAATTCCAATTTATAGTTGGGATTTGGAATTTTTTGTTTTGGGGATATAATTCATTTAGTCCCTATGGGACATCTGATGAGATGGAACATTTTTTTCTACCGATATGTAACTCCTAACGGAGTTTTTCCAGATTATCTCGAAGAGTTTTCTAACGACATGTAATTCCTAAAGAAGTTTTTTCCAAACTATCTCGTAGAGATTACATATCGGTAGAAAAATACATGCAATAAAAAAATGTCCCGTAGGGACTAAACTTTTTAAAAAAAATCCCAAAATCCCAACTATAAATTGGAATTTGGGATTTAAAATATTTGTAATTTATTTAATTTATTTGGAAACTTTTCTTTCTAAAAGTGCCATATAAAAACCATCAAAACCAGATTCTGAAGCCAATAATTTACGATCTTCTACAAAAGTAAACTGCTGTCCGATTTCTGTTTTTAAGAATTTTTGAACTTGTTCCTGATTTTCAGATGGTAAAACAGAACAAGTTGCATAAACTAATTTTCCTCCAGGTTTTACAATTTTAGAATAACTTTCTAAAACCTCACTCTGAACTTTACGAATGTTATCAATAAATTCAGGTTGTAATTTCCACTTAGAATCAGGATTTCTTTTTAAAACTCCCAACCCGCTGCAAGGTGCGTCAATTAAAACACGGTCAGCTTTTTCGTGTAATTTTTTGATCACTTTTGTGGTGTCAATAATACGGTATTCTATGTTAAAAGCTCCATTTCTTTTGGCTCTTAATTTCAATTGTTTCAATTTGCTTTCGTACAAATCCATTGCAATCAATTGTCCTTTATTTTCCATTAAAGAAGCAATGTGTAATGTTTTTCCTCCGGCTCCTGCACAAGTATCTACAACTCGCATTCCAGGCTTTACATCAAGGAAACCTGCAACTAGTTGTGAGTTTGCATCCTGAACTTCAAAAAGTCCTTGTTTAAAAGCATCTGTTAAAAATACATTTGCTCTTTCTTTTAAAACCAAAGCTTCCGGCTGATCTTTTAAATACTCTGTTTCAATATTTAAATCCATTAAAGTATTTCTCAGGCTTTCTTTAGTTCCTTTTAGTGTATTAGTTCGTAAAATAACTTTAGCTGGCTGATTTTGAGCAGCAATTTCTTTTGCCCAAACTTTTTCGCCTAGTTCTTTTACGCCTAATTCATCCATCCAGTCTGGAATGGATTCTTTTATGGCTCTGGTTTTTGAAAGCTCGTCAAAACGTCCTTTTATTTTTCTTTCAGGAGTTCCTTCTAATTGTCTCCAATCCGGAATTGGATAACCTCTTAAAACTGCCCAAACCGCAAACATTCTCCATAAATTGTCTCTGTCGTAAGGTTCTTTTACTTCTGCAATTTCTGCATATAAACGTTTCCAACGAACAATTTCATATATTGTTTCAGCAACAAACTTCCTGTCAGAACTTCCCCAACGTTTGTCTTTTTTTAATGCTCTTGCTACCACTTTATCTGCATATTCGCCTTCATTGAAAATTGCATTCAAAGAATCGATGGTAGTATAAACTAAATTTCTGTGTAATCTCATTTCTAATATTTGAGGTGCAAAGGTACTATTAATTGATTGAAAGTTAAATTTTTAATTAGGATTGTTGTTTAAGCTTTCTTTTAAAAAGAAAAACACTCTGATAAATTTTTAAAAGAGTGTTTTCTAAATAAGATTTCTGCAGGCAGATTATTCTTTTGTAATTCTTGTTAGTCCAATATTTTCAGGAGCATGAAGCACCATCGGGAATTTCTCTATTTTTACAGAGCTGCTGTCAAGTCCAAATGCTCTTTCTTCAGATAAACTCAGTTTTTTAATGAAGAAATACGAGTTCATGATGATATTTTCGTGCCATCTTAAATCATTATCGTTTGATAAGAATTTTTCAGACAATACAAATTTAAAGTCTCCAATAATATTGTTTTTATTTAATGATTCGTAACGGCTTGTGATATCAACTTCACCACGTTTTACCATGTCACGAATTACTTCTCTAAACATCAAATTGATTTTAGTAGGTTCTCTAAAACCTAAATTAAAGTCGATTCTGTAAATATCGTCTTTTGCAATTTCTGTAACTTTATATTGCGTTTTATAAGGCTCGGTTAGAATATTTACATGTACAAACCAATAGATGTCAGCTCTTTTTGGTCGTTTTTGTAAAATCGAATAGATTACTTTTTCTTCTAGTTCGTCAACACGGTTTGCATTTGTCATATAAACTAAATGCGTTGCGTATTTAGGAATAGATAAGTCCTGGCTTAATTCTACTAATACTTTTTTATAATCGTCAATTTTGATGATTTTAGTATAGCTTTTATTGATTTTCTTAGCAAGATACCAAATTGTCATTATCGAAATAAGAAGTATTGCAATAATTAATGTTACATAACCTCCTTCGGCAAATTTTGTAATGTTGGCGATTAAGAAACTAAATTCGATTAATAAATAAATCGTAATAAGCGGAACCATGAAGTATAGTTTTACACGCTTCATGATTAAATAATAGTTCAGCAAAATAGTTGTCATAATCATACATAAAATGATTGCTAAACCATATGCATGTTCCATATTGCCTGATTTTTCGAAGTGTAATACGATTCCAACACAACCAAAAAACAATAACCAGTTAATTGACGGAATGTATAATTGTCCTTTAACTTCTGTAGGATATTTGATTTTTACCTTTGGCCAGAAATTCAAACGCATTGCCTCATTTATCAGTGTAAATGATCCGCTGATAAGTGCCTGAGATGCTATAACCGCTGCTAAAGTTGCGACAACAATTCCGAATGGTAAAAACCAATGCGGCATGATAAGGTAAAACGGATTTCCATTTTCTCCACCTAATTGTTGTAATGTACTTCCTTCGTGGTGAATTAAGTAAGCAGCCTGACCAAAGTAGTTTAATACCAAAGTAGCTTTTACAAAAATCCAGCTGATTCTAATGTTTTTTCTACCACAGTGCCCCATATCTGAATACAATGCCTCAGCTCCGGTTGTACATAAAAACACAAAACCTAAAACAAAGAATCCGTCAGGGTGAACTGAAAGTAAGTGATAAGCGTAATAAGGATTTATCGCTTTAATTACTTCAGGAAAGTGTATAATTTGTATAAAACCTAAAGTCCCCAGCATGGCAAACCAAATAAGCATCATTGGAGCAAAGAATTTTCCAACTAGTTTAGTACCAAATTGCTGTATTGTAAATAAGATAAATAAAATGGTAAGTACAATAGAAATTATTGTTCTGGTTTCCATTGTTGGATAAAATGCCCTGATTCCTTCAACGGCAGATGAAATAGATATGGGCGGGGTAATAATTCCATCAGCAAGCAGTGCACTTCCCCCAATAATGGCGGGCACAATGAGCCACTGAATTTTAGTTTTTTTAACTAACGCGTAAAGTGCAAAAATACCACCTTCACCATGATTGTCAGCACTTAAGGTAATAAGAACATATTTTATTGTTGTTTGTAGAGTTAATGTCCAGAAAACGCAGGAAATACCTCCTAAAACAATATCGGCATTTATGGTATGATCGCCAAGTATAGCTTTCATTACATACAAAGGAGAAGTACCGATGTCTCCGTAAATAATCCCTAATGTTATCAACAAACCCCCAATAGACAACTTACTATGTAAGTTTTTATGCGATGCGCTCATGTATATTTTTAATAAAAGACGGTTGCAAATTTACTGTTTTAAAATAAATTAGCGACAATTATAATTAAAAAGATAAAAAAAAGCACAATCCCCAAATTGTGCTTTTAAATTTAAATATAAATTGAAGTATTCTTAACCTCTTCTTTCACCGCCTCTGGAACCTGAGCCGTTTTCTCTTTGAGGCTGGCTGCCTCTTGATTCCTGACTCATTCGTGGCGACTCAGAACGCTGTGGAGCACTTTGAGGTCTTGATGCTGCAGATCTGTTTTCGTAGTTTCCTCTGTTTTCAGAATAACTTCTTGGAGATTCTGATCTTTGAACAGGTGCTGATTGAGGTGTACTCATTCTGTTTACTGCTCTATTTTCAGAATAACTTCTCTGAGGCTGATTTGGCTGACTTTCCTGTGAAGATGATCTGTTAGAATAATTTCTGTTTTCAGAATTTCCTCTTGGAGCTGATGGAGTAGGATTGTTTCTTCCATAATCTCCTCTTTGCGTATTTTCAGTTCTTACAGGTCTGTCAGAAGCAGAAGAGTTTTCTCTGTTATTATAAGTTACACGATTTGTGTTGTTGTAATTTCTATCAGAGTTATTTCTACCGCTATTATAATCTCTGGTTGTGTTTCTATTTTCTGTAGAAGCTGGACGACCAGTATTGGATCTGTTATAGTTGTAATTGTTTGAAGCTCTGTTTGCATCTCTGCTGGCAATTCTTCTTTGATCTAAATCATATCTGTTGCTTACATTTGAATGTCTTTGAGCAAAACCGTAATTAGGTCTCATTCTTTCGTAACCATAAGCACGTCTTGTTTCATAGATAGCCGGAGCTCTGTAGCTTCTTCGTGTATTTACGTAGTTGTAACTGTTATGTACATTGATGCATACATTTATGTTGTTTCTATATCTGTAAACAGGATAAGGTCTCCATGCTGTATAATAAGTTGGATAATAACCCCAATACCAGGTTGAGTAATAAGGTCTGTAATTGGTTACCCAAAATGAAGTATAAATTACCGGTACAACACTGTAAACAGGCTCATAGATGTAATTGTCTCCGTATAAATAAGTATTACCTACAACCTGAACACTTACTTTATTGTAATTATCTCTTTCAACATCGATTGTAGCAACGTCCTGGTAAACATCTCTGTCAAGAACAGCCTGAATAATAACTACGTGGGTTCTGTCTTCTACAGATTCGATTACACGTAAATAATCAACTTCGTCGTCGCCGTTTAAGTCAAGGTTTGATATTTGATATTTAGGATCATTTAATCTTCTTTCAAAATCCTGAAGATTGGCAGACTCACCAAACATCGAAGCAACTGCTCTAAGATCTAAATTATCGCTTATATCTGAGTTTTTTGCGTAAACAGTAGTTTGGCTTTGTGCTCCACAAGAACCAAAAACTAATGCTACAAGCGCTATTAAAAGTAATTTCGTTTTCATGATAAAATCATATTAAATTATTTGTACTTCAGGATATTCAATTACTGTGCCACAATTTTGTTTGTTTAGTTCTGTGGTTGTAACTTTCAGTTAATTAGCGTTTTATGTTTTTGTTCAATTGTTTTTTATTTTGATTAAACAGTTAAATTTTGCAAATTATTATTTTCTGAAAAAAGACAAAACCTATTTGATATGTTATAAATAATTGTATTTTAGCATTAACAAATTTTAATTTATATGAAAAAACTAATTTTATTTTGTGGTATTTTTATTTTATTGATGTCTTCTTTTAGTACATTTAATGATAAAACTAAAGTAGCATCAAACAGTGGTTTTACATCAATGAAAATTGATACATTGTTTAAGGATAAAATTAGTATAAGAGCAATTTTAATTGACAAAAATAAAGTTTGGTACGGTGGAGATAATTCTCGCTTTGGGTATTATGATCTTGATAAAAAAGAAAAATTTGAAGAACATATTTACCGTGACACCCTCAAATTAGAATTTAGAAGTATTGCTCAAACTTCGAACAATATTTTTTTACTAAGTGTAGCAAATCCTGCGCTGCTTTATTCGGTTTCAAAAAAAGACCGAAAAGTAAAATTAGTTTACAAAGAAGTTAATCCAAAGGTTTTTTACGACAGTATGCAATTCTGGAACGATAAAGAAGGAATCGCAATTGGTGATCCCACTGAAGATACTTTTTCTATAATTGTAACTCGCGATGGAGGAGAAACATGGACTAAAATATTATCAGATAAACTGCCTACAAATGCTGTTGGAGAAGCTGCATTTGCTGCCAGTAATACCAATATTGTTGTAAATGGTGATGATACATGGTTAGTTTCAGGTGGAAAAAAAGCACGTGTTTTTTACTCGCCAGATAAAGCAAAAACCTGGAAAGTTGTTGAAACCCCAATTGTTCAGGGCAAAGCAATGACAGGAATCTACACGGCAGATTTTTACGATTCTAAACACGGATTTATTGCCGGTGGTGATTACGATCTTCCAAACAAAAAAACAGATAATAAGGCTTTTACAAAAGATGGTGGAAAGACCTGGGAATTAATCGGACAGAATATGGGCTTTGGTTATGCATCATGTGTGCAATACGTTCCGGGTGGAAATGGAAGAGAAATTGTTTGTGTGGGATCTGAAGGAATTCAATATTCGCAAAATGGCGGAGAAAATTGGACACAGATGTCTACCGATACAAAATTCTTTACCATTCGTTTTGTAAACAGAAATACTGCAATTGCTGCAGGATACAATAAAGTAGTTCGACTGAATTTTAAATAAAATAATAAGAACCCTAAATAATAAAGCAAGTATTATTATATAGGGTTCTTATCGCTGTTGTTTCTTAAGGAATTATTTTCCTGCCTTATCCCGATATTGTTTTAATAATTTTCGGTTAAAATCATCTTCAGATTTTTTAAGCTTTAATATCTTTTTTGCCGGTAAAACTTTTTTGACATTGGTCATAAATTTTTCACGCAAAAGGTATAGTTCTTTATCTGTACTTTCAATTTGTGATAACAACACGGCTGCTTCTTTTTCTGAAAGAGAATTTAAATTGTCATCATCTAATTTTTTCAGATAAGTTTTCATTTTTTCATGACGTAATTCAAATTGCTTATCATCATAAGCATTATAAATTGGCCAAAACTTCTCCGCTTCTGTTGTCGTAAGTTCTAGTTCTGTTGTTAAGAAAGAAACTTTAAATGCTTTAATTTTTTCACGTTTTTCATCTAGTTTGTCATTTTGAGCGTAAAATGAAAAAGTAACTAAAAACAGAAGTAATGCTAATATATTTTTGAGTTTCATATTGGTATAATTTTGTTTTTATTCAGAAATTAAATTTTCAATGTTTGGATTGGTAGCCAGAATATCTTCTAAGGTTTCCTCCTCAAGGGCTACATTTTTATTTAGTTTATCAATATCTTTTGCGTCCAGTTCCTTAATTAAATCGTATTGATTTAAATTTGACTCATAAGCAAGATAAGTTTCTAATGTTGCCTCGTCAAGTTCTTTTGATGCTTTATAATAATGATTGGCTGTTGGAATTATAAAAGCAATAAAAATGGCAGCCGCAGCAGCTATCGAAATAACTTTTTTACGTTTGTACAGCGGAATTACTTTTGCTTCTTTTTCTTGTTCAATCTGCTCTAAAACTTTTGCTGAAAGAGAATCAAAGTAATTATCCGGAGTTTTAAATCCTGATGCTATTTTTTGCCCGTTTTCTAATTTAAATTCTTTCATAATGTCTATAAGATAAGATTTTCTATAAAAGGTTTAATTTGATGTAACATATAATTCAATTTTTTTTACCGCATGATGATAGGATGCTTTTAAAGCACCAACAGATGTTCCCAGTATTTCTGCGATTTCTTCGTATTTTAATTCTTCAAAATATTTCATCTTAAAAACCAATTGCTGTTTTTCCGGCAGGGTAACAATTGCTTTTTGAAGCTTGATCTGGATTTCGTCTCCATCAAAATAAACATCTGATTTTAAATTATCTATTGTTTTATTTTGTAAATCTTCTGAAGTTATACCTTTTAATTTTGCTTTTTGGTTTAAAAAAGTCAATGCTTCGTTTGTTGCGATTCGATACATCCAGGAAAAAAGTTTGCTTTCTCCTTTAAAGTTTTTTAAGTATTGATACACCTTAACAAAAGTGTTCTGCAAAACATCATCTGCATCGTCATGATTCAAAACAATGTTTCGAATATGAGAATACAGCGGTTTTTGATAATCAGATATAAGTTTTTGAAACGCTGTGTTTTGCGTTTTAGGATCTAATAATTGTTGTATAAATTCCTTTTCGTCGATCAAACTTTCTTATTTATCAAACTTATAATGAGTTAGAATGAATTTTACAAAAAAGGTTTAATCAACCTTTAAAAATTAAAACTCTGAGTCCTCTTCTGTTTTTTGTGCCGGAGCCGGAGCTGGTGCAGCAGGTTTTGGGGTTACAGGTTTTTTTACAACTGGTTTTGGAGTTGTAGGATTTGGATTTGTTGTCTCAGCAGCTTGTTGTGTGCCGGTTTCTGCATCAGTTTCAGTTTGAGATTGATAAACAGGTGTTGTTGTTAAAGCTGCAGCAGGAACAACTTTTGGTTTAATTGGAAAATAGATTTCTGTAATTAATTTAGACGGACTTTTTACATCTAATTTGCTTGCTGTTAAAATCTCAAGATGCGACCAGCCTAATTCAGGTATAATTTTTTCATTATTGATATAAGCAGTCGTCTTTGCAATTGCTTCGCTTGTGTGTGAATAATCACCTTTTAAAGTAGTTTTAACGGCATCAAAGGCATTTAGTTTTCCTGATAAAATATCACTTCCGGAACTAATTGAGATTTCTTTATTGATTGGTAAACAAATAGAAATTTTGGCAAGTCCTTTTGCAGTATCATATGTATGATAAATAATAAAAGGTTTTCCGTTTGCGCTTAAACCATTGGTTTCGCTAAAATGAATTAATTTCGGAATTACTATTCTTGCATTCTTATTCACTTTAGAAATTTCGCTTGTAAAGGTTTGTTTAATATATGGAGTTTCGGTTTTTTTAACCAAACCATTTACTTGTACGGCATAAGTTCTGGTTTCGTAATCAAGGTTTTTATCAATATTTACAAGACTTTTTTCATAAATAGTTCCAATAACTTTATCCGACCCTCCGTTTAGAGCTGCATAAATTTTAAACAAAAAGCTCATTGTTCCTTTTGCTTTCCAGGTAACTTTTGTTTTTCCTGCAAGTGTGTCTTTAAAAGTCCAGATTACATCGGCTTCTGTGCCATCGTATTTCATTTTCTGTTCAATGCTTTCTCCGTCTTTTGTTTTTAAGGTAATAGCATTTCCTTCTCCTTCTTCGCCAGACCAATAAAATGAACCGCCGTTTCCGCTGGTTTTATTAGGGAAAGTAAATTGTAAAGTTGGATCTTCAACTGCCCATGATTCAAAATCTTCGTAATTTCTAAAATCATTTACGTAATTATAAACGGTTGCTTTTGGTGAATTAATTACTTTACTTCTTTCAACAGAAAAAATCCCTTTTTGGGTAGCAACAAAAACGGTAAGAGCAACTAAACTTAATAATAGTAAAAGAAATAAATATTTTAGAATCTTCATTGGTGCAGGTTTTTCGTAAAGTTATAAATTTTATTGGGAGTCTAAACTAATAACTAAAAATAATAGATTGTATTATCTTTTTAAAAAGATTTTGATAACAAATAAAAGGGCAATAAAAAGCAAAAAAGCAAGCAATACTTTATAATTTCCTTTGTAAAATACTTTATGTAGGTTAAGATCTTTACGGTAAGCGAAAATCATTACGATTACAAATGCAATAAAAAAACAGAGCCCGAATATTAATTGTCCTTGACTAAACATACTTTAAAATTATTTTTGACAAATTTAGAGAATTGTATACGATTTGTTGCTAATTTGCCGTCTCATTTAATAGAATAAAACATGAAAAAACAACTTGATGCAGTTACTGAATTTCATACTGCTTTTAAAATAGGTCACAGCCAGACTCCAATTGCTGATTTAGGAGAAACTAAAAAACTGCTTCGTTATAATTTAATGAAAGAAGAAAATGAAGAATATCTTGAAGCGGTTAAAAATAATGATTTAGTCGAAATTGCTGATGCTCTTGGAGATATGATGTATATTTTGTGCGGAACTATTATTGAGCACGGATTACAGGATAAAATTGAAGCTGTTTTTGATGAAATCCAGCGTAGTAATATGAGTAAACTTGGCGAAGACGGACAGCCAATTTATCGTGAAGACGGTAAAGTAATGAAAGGCCCAAATTATTTTAAACCAGATTTCTCTAAATTATTATAAATTCAAATTCTGTATGCAAATGTTTTAAACACATAGAGACATAGTTTTTTACTCTTAAAAAAAGGTGTTTCACTTGCATTAATACATAGCTATGTGTGAGAAACATGTTTCTTTTTATGTTATTTATTAAACACATTAAATCTATGTTTCCATGTGTTTAATAAATAAGTTACAGATAATAAAAAACCCGACAACGAAATGCTGTCGGGTTTTGTTTTTATTCTGATTTTGGATTATTGAACTTTAACTGTCCATCCGTAAGTATCTTCAGAAAGTTTATTTTGAAGACTTGTTAGTTTTTCTTTTAAGAATGAAGCGTATGAATTTTCAATTGGAGCCATTTCAAAATATTCACCTTTATATGAGAATCCTTTGATTACGCTGATAACAGCAGCAGTTCCAGCTCCGAAGATTTCTTTTAATGATCCGTTTTTAGCAGCTTCAACCAATTCTGAAACAATTACCGGACGAACTTCAACATTCAATCCTTCTTTTTCTGCCATTGCAATTAAACTTTTTCTGGTAACACCATCTAAAATCCTTTCACTTGTTGGAGCTGTTAATAAAGTATCATTGATTCTGAAGAAAACGTTCATTGTTCCCGCCTCTTCCAGTTTTGTATGTGTAGCGTCGTCAGTCCAGATAACTTGCTGGAAACCATCTTTGTTTGCTAAGTTTGTTGGGTAAAACTGAGCAGCATAGTTTCCGGCAGCTTTTGCAGCACCAATTCCTCCATTTGCAGCTCTACTGTAATGTTCGGCAATAATAACTTTTACTTCACCTCCGTAATATGCTTTTGCAGGAGAAAGTAAAATCATAAATTTATATTCGTCAGAAGGATTTGCAATAACTCCAGGTCCCGTAGCAATCATAAAAGGACGGATATACATACTTGCTCCGTTACCTCTTTGAATCCATTCCTGATCAATTTTTAATAATTCATTTAACCCTTCCATGAAAATATCTTCCGGAACTTCCGGCATTGCCATGCGTATAGCAGAATTGTTGAAACGTTTGTAGTTTTCATCAGGTCTAAACAACCAAACATCATTATTTTCATCTTTGTAAGCTTTCATTCCTTCAAAAATCGCTTGTCCGTAATGAAAGACTTTAGAAGAAGGATCCATCAAAATCGGCGCATAAGGTTTAATGACCGGAGTCTGCCATTGTCCGTTTTTGTAATCACATTCAAATAAATGGTCTGTAAATACAGCACCAAAACTTAAGTTTTCAAAGTCTACAGAGCTTATCTTAGAAGAAGTAGCTTTTCTGATTTCAATTTTGCTAGTTTGAGTTGTACTCATAATTATGTAAAGTTTTTATCTAATTTGTATTCTTTCAGATGAAAATCTAATGTAATGATCTGATGAAGAATAGGTTTTCCTGAATGCAAAATTACGGAAAAATATATAAATTACTTGGTAAAACTGCATTAATTCCTGTGTTTGACTGAGATTTATTTATCTTATAATAAACCTAAAATTTTAGCGAAGTTTTATAAAGAATTTGTGAAAAAACTGTCGTTTTTTAAGGCTTTACGCATTTGTTTTGATTACATTTGATTGTTAAAATGGATTGAAAATCAAGAATTCGCCATTGTAAAATTTGAAAATTGTGAAAAGAGAAATAATTAAAACGTTAGATGGTTCAACTACAATTCATTTAGAAGAATGGAATGAAAGTTACCACTCAAAACACGGTGCAATTCAGGAAGCAAAGCATGTCTTTATAAAGAACGGACTTTCATTATTTGAAAATAATCCTGTTAGCATAATGGAAATTGGTTTTGGAACTGGTTTAAATGCTTTTATAACTTTTTTAGAATCAGAAAATAAACAGCAGGAAATCGATTACGTTGGAGTAGAGGCGTATCCTGTCAATGCAGAAGAAGTTGTTGCGATGAATTATGTTGCGGAACTCAATGCATTGGAATTTGATAACATTTTCGAAAAAATGCATAAAACAGAATGGGATAAGAAAATAGAAATTAGCAGCCGTTTCTCGTTAACCAAAAGGAAACAATTTTTTGATGAAATAGACGATTTTGAAATTTTTGATTTGATTTACTTTGATGCCTTCGGATATCGCGTGCAGCCGGAGCTTTGGAGTACCGAAATTTTTCAGAAAATGTACAATAGTCTAAAACCAAATGGAGTTCTGGTTACTTATGCGGCTCGCGGAGTGGTTAAAAGAAGCATGATTGCTGTTGGGTTTACAGTCGAAAAATTGGCAGGCCCGCCGGGAAAACGAGAAATGTTTAGAGCCTTTAAAAAGGTATGATTAAATTATTTAGAATGGTTCTATATTGATTTATATGTACTAAGAAAACGTATTCGTTGATAAAGTTTTTAAAAAAATAAGTTAAAAAGAAACTTTATATGTGATTAATGTTTACATTTGGTGCGAGTTTAAAAATATAGATAACCCCAAAATCTTATTTTATTATGTCAAAAATGATGTTTGATTACACGAAATCAATACTTGAAAGAGTTAGTTTCGATCCGGTACTTTTCTGCAAAGAATTAGAAAAAGCTATCAAAACACTGTTACCATACGAAATGGAACAATTGCAAGAATGGTTATTAAATTTCATTATTGAAAAACCAGAATTAAAACCAAGTCTACAGCTAATTAAAGTATAAAAGAAAAGGAGCCAAACTGGCTCCTTTTTTTATGCTGGCTTTTTTTGCAGCGGACTAATGATTTGAACATTCTGAAAAACAATTGCGCCTTTTACAACCCCTGCAATTGTAGATCGTATTGCGTCGATGATTTGCATTTTTAATTCGCTTTTTGGATAAATCAAACTTACCTCACGGGCAGGTTTTGGTTCCTTAAAGTTTCGGAGCTTTAGTTTATCGGATTCTTTTAAGTCTAAGGTGTGCAAGTACGGAAGTAACGTTGTGCCCAAACCTTCGTCGGCTAATTTTATAAGGGTTTCAAAACTTCCGCTTTGAATCTGGAAATTGTTTTGGTCGATGTCAGATCCATTTTTACATAAATTTAAAATTCCGTCTCTAAAACAATGTCCGTCTTGTAAAAGCAGGATTTCATTAATATTTAAATCGGCAACTTCAATTTCTTCTTTTTGAAAACTGTGATGATGTTCCGGAATATAAGCGACAAAAGGCTCGAAATACAAAACGATCTCTTTTATCTTTTCGTCTTCAAGCGGAGTGGCAGCAATGGCCGCATCAAGGTGTCCGTTTTTTAGTTTTATGATAATTTCATCTGTATTAAGCTCTTCAATTAAAAGCTTAACTTTTGGATATTTCTTAATGAAATTGTTTAAAAACATTGGTAAAAGTGTTGGCATAATAGTCGGAATAATTCCTAGACGAAATTCTCCGCCAATAAAGCCTTTTTGCTGCTCGACAATATCTTTGATTCTGTCGGCCTCGTTTACAATATTTTTTGCCTGGCTCACAATCTTTTGTCCAATGTCTGTAAGCTGTATTGGTTTTTTACTTCTGTCGAAAATTAAAATATTAAGTTCTTCTTCAATTTTCTGAATCTGCATACTTAATGTTGGCTGCGTAACAAAACACTTTTCGGCAGCAAGTGTAAAGTTTTTATGCTCTGCAACAGCTAATACATATTGTAATTGAGTTATAGTCATCTTGATAGTAATTTTTGATGCAAAAATAGGTAAATATAATTTTTTTTTATAATTTTTTTAAAGAAGTTCCTTTAAATTTGTAGTAAACTTAGTTATAAAAAATGATGATTATGAAAACAAATATTTTAGGATTACCTGTAAAAGAATCAGAATTGTTAGTGAAAGAATTGAATGTGTTATTGTCTAATTTTCAAGTTTACTATCAAAATTTGAGAGGAATTCATTGGAATATTCGTGGAAAACGTTTCTTTGATCTACATGTAAAATTTGAAGAACTATATACAGATTCTCAATTAAAAATAGATATGATAGCCGAGCGAGTTTTAACAATTGGCGGAACTCCATTACATACTTTTGAAGATTATATTGCCAACAATAAATTAACTGTTGGAAAAAACATTTCAAATGATGAAAAAGCGGTTCAGTTAATCGTAAATTCATTGTCTGATTTATTAAAAATCGAAAGAGACATTTTAAATAAATCGGCAGAAATTAACGATGAAGGTACAAATTCAATGATGAGCGACTTTATTTCAGAGCAGGAAAAAACCATTTGGATGATGAATGCATGGCTTGATGAAACTTTGTAATAAGTTGTTTATGAATATTTTAAAAAGCAGAATCGTCTTGTTTGATTGTTCTGCTTTTATATTTTTGTTAAAATTGTATAAAATTTTTGGCTGCTAGCTTTGATTTAATTTGTTTAACGCTATTTTTGTTTCGATGAAAATACTGGCACGCATATTATTATTCATATTTATTGCTTTCTTATCGACCCCGACAATTGTTCAGGCGATTAAGAAAGGAAGCTCTTGTGTGTCTTTTAATTTTTCTGAAGAAGAAGTTCATAAAGAACTTAAATCTGTAGTTCATCCAATAATTTTAGAACATGAAGTGCCGCTTCCTGTTTATATTGAAAAGAAAACGATTGTTTCTGAAAACATCGTAAAACTAGATAATATTTCTCCGAGCATATTTGCTCCACCTCCCAACTTGGCATAATACTTCCGATTATTTAAAAAACAACTGTATTTAAAAATTTAAATGCAGAAAGTTTTAATGTATCCATTTTTAGTATTGTATTATGACAAAAAAAATCAATCTTTTTGCCAACCTTAAGTCTGATTTTGCATCAGGTTTAGTGGTTTTTTTGGTGGCTCTTCCATTGTGTTTAGGTATTGCAATGGCCTCTGGAGCGCCGTTATTTTCTGGAATTATTGCAGGTGTTGTTGGTGGTATTGTGGTAGGTTATTTAAGCCAGTCACATATTAGCGTTTCGGGGCCTGCGGCTGGTTTAACAGCTATTGTACTAACCGCTATTACTGATTTTGGTGCCTTTGATGTATTTTTACTGTCTGTTTTTATTGCAGGACTAATTCAATTGGCATTAGGATTTTTAAAAGCCGGAAGTATATCAAATTATTTTCCAACTAACGTAATCGAAGGAATGCTTGCCGGTATCGGAATTATTATTATTCTGAAACAAATTCCACACGCCTTTGGTTACGATGCTGATTTTGAAGGTGATCAGGCTTTTATTCAAAATGATGGAAGCAATTCATTTTCATTTCTTTTCGATGTGTTGAATCATATTCAATTAGGTGCAGTTGTAATTTCGATAATTTCACTTGTAATCTTAATTTCATGGGATAAAGTTCCTTTTTTAAAGCGATTAAAATTAGTTCCGGGTGCACTTATAGCTGTTATTTTAGGAGTTTTACTAAACGAATTTTTTATATCTACAGGAAGCTCATTGGCGATTGCAAAAGAGCATTTGGTTTCTTTGCCAGTTCCAAAATCTTTTGATGATTTTAAATCAATTCTAATTTTACCAAACTTTTCTGCAGTATCAAATCCGCAGGTTTGGGTTGTAGGGGTTACAATTGCCATTGTTGCTTCTATAGAAACGCTTTTGTGTATTGAAGCTTCAGACAGAATGGACGTTCAAAAACGCTATACAGATACAAATGTTGAACTTAGAGCGCAGGGTATTGGTAATGTTGTGAGTTCACTTTTGGGAGGTTTACCTATGACTTCTGTGGTTGTGAGAACATCTGCAAATAATAATGCCGGGGCGAAATCCAAAATGTCAACCATAATTCACGGTGTGCTTTTACTGATAAGTGTTTTGACTATTCCTATGATTTTAAATAAAATTCCATTAGCAACACTGGCTACGGTTTTAATTTTGGTTGGTTATAAACTAGCAAAGCCAGCTACCTTTATGCATTTCTGGAAAAAGGGAAAATACCAGTTTGTCCCTTTTATTGCAACTTTGGTCTTTGTTGTTGCTACAGATTTGCTTAAAGGAGTTGCTCTGGGAATTATTATTAGTATAATTTTTGTTTTAAGAGGTAATTTGAAAAGAGCATATATCTTCAAAAAAGAAGAATATGAGGATGGCGATATCATTCATATCGATTTAGCTCAGGAAGTCTCTTTTTTAAACAAAGCTGCTATAAAGCAGACATTAAATGAAATTCCGGAAAATTCTAAAGTAATTATAAATGCTCATGATACCGAGTATATTGCACATGATGTTCTGGATTTAATTCGCGAGTTTAAAGAAACACGTGCTATTGACGAGAATATCAAAGTAAAACTGAAAGGTTTTAAAGAAGCATACGAATTAGAAAATACTCCTGAAAACAACAATCACGTTACAATTGAACATTATTATGACGTTGCTAAACGTGCATTAGTAAAAAAAGAAGAAGTAAAAGAAAAGTTTTAAAACAAATTATCTAAATAAAGATATTTATCGGGTTTGAGAAATATCAAAATTTAAATAACTTTACACAAAAGTCTTTTTGATATGCTTGAGCATTGATAATTCCAAAAAAAAACAAAAAAAGATGAGAAAATTTTATGAGCAGTTATTAGAAAACAATAAAAAGTGGGTTGAAACTTCATTAGCAAAAGATCCTAACTATTTTGCTGATCTGGCAAAAGGACAACAGCCGCCATTGTTATGGATTGGATGTTCGGACAGCCGTGTTCCGGCAAACGAAATTGTTGGTGCTAAACCTGGCGAAGTTTTTGTACACAGAAATATTGCTAACATGGTGGTTCACTCTGATATGAATATGTTAAGTGTACTGGATTATGCTGTAAATGTTTTGAAAATAAAGCACATTATCGTATGTGGACACTACGGATGCGGTGGTGTTAAAGCTGCAATGGGACATCAATCAGTTGGAATTATTGATAACTGGTTACGCCACATTAAAGATGAATATCGTCTGCATGATAAATATTTAAATTCAATTGAGAATGAAGAAGAGCGTTTTAATGCTTTTGTTGAAATCAATACTAAAGAACAAGTTTACAACTTAGCAAAGACTTCAATTGTTCAGAACGCTTGGAAAAACGGGCAAGACTTAATGCTTCACGGATGGGTTTACGGTTTAAATTCTGGTTTTGTAACTGATTTAAATGTAAATATTGCTTCGAATGATGAGTTAGATGAAGTTTACCAATTGGATCTTTAATAATTAAAATAAAAAAAATCGCCCTTGAGAAAGGGCGATTTTTTTTATTCGTTTTCATCCAGATTTTCATTAAAAGCTGATGGAAGCATTGTCGGGATAAATTTAATCAATATTGGCAGTAATAAACTTCCGCCCGGAAGTAAAAATATCGTTAAGGACGGAATCGTTTTACAAATGTCTAAAAGTTGTTTTTTTACCTTTTTCTTTTCCTTTGCATCCAAATCTCTGGTTGTAGAATATGCCAGTAAAACCATTAACTCCTTACTCTGAACAATTTCTTTAATTAATCTGTTTTTGTTTCTTATAATCAGTTTTACAACGCTGTGCGTCATTTGATCGTAAAAATGTTTTACAGGATTTGAGTAATTAAAATACGGAATTTTCTTTTTATGGGTCGTTATAAAATTATGAGTCGTATCGATGGTTGTTTTTACAAAATCATCAGAAACGCCCATCATTGAGCCTAAAGAATACAAGAAATACGCTTCTTCATTTTCTACAACACCGTCACTCCACAAAGCCATTCCGGCCATGTCGATTAAATAATAATGTTCTAATGTATTTTTAAAATAATCAAGTTGTAAAGTCTCTAAAGTATCAACGGTAACTTTTGAAAATTTAGAATATCGAATAGAAGCTTCAAAAAGTTTAATCAATAAATCGTCGTGCTGCGATTTGATGGTTTTGGTTTTTAGTGCCAGACCAACAATTCCCAGAACGGTTTCTTCAATTCGTTTTAAGTATTTTTCAGGAATTACTCCGTGTTCTAAATATTGCCTAAAAGCCAGAACATCAATAAACAAAAGCGCATTGGTTACCAAATGCGAAAAGTTTTTGCTAATGATACTGTCATTGGTTTGCACTCTTTCGTCGATAATACTTTCTAACGAATGTGAAGGAGTATCTTTTGGCAGTAGAATTTTAAACAAATTAAAGCCTTCAGGATTCATTTGTTTGTAGAATTTTACAACCTCGGCAATAAAGTTATTGGGTTCAGAATTTCTTTTTTCTAAACAAAAAACATGATAAAGGGTATTAAGTAACGCAACTTTAGAAATTTCGGTTTTAAACCAGCCTTTTATCGGAATTGGAATTTGAGAATCAATAGCAATAATATGACCGTAGATAAAACCAGTTTCTCTAACTTTATAGTAAAAGGAATCAGTAGTTTCAAAAGGAATAGCTTCTGAAAACTTCTGCTCACTAAAAAATTTGTCTATCCAGCCGTGTGCTGATGGATTAATCATTGCTTTAAATTTATAGCTGCAAAGCTATATCTTTTTCTTGTTTTAGCATGAATTAAAAATAAAATAACCACTAGATTTTTGTGAAATATAGTGGTTATCAATGTTTTCTTATTTTATAATTCCTGCGCAGGCAACTCTTCCTCCGGCATTTCCGGTTGGCTGAGTAGTAAAATCATCTGTTCCCTGATGCACAATTAAACCTTTTCCAAGAACATCTTTAGTCGCATCTCCACAGCCAATGCACCATTCATCAGTAGTTAGAGTAATTGTTCCGTTACCTTTATCGTCGGCAGTAAAATTTCCGATATCACCTTTATGATATTCTCCCACTCCCCATTTTCCGTGTTTTTTAAAAGTAGGATTCCAGTGTCCGCCAGCTGAACTTCCATCAGCTGCAGTACAATCTGCTTTTTCATGAATATGTATGGCGTGAACTCCCGGCTGTAAACCAGAAACTTTTGCCGTAAAGGTTACTTTTCCATTTTTTTCAGTAAAAGTAGCAGTTCCGGCTACTGTACTATTGCTTTTTGGTTCTAATGCTACAGTCAAAGTTTTAGCATCACTTGATTTTGTATTAGTCTTACAACCAATAATTAAAGCTGTAATTATAGCGAATGATACGATCAGTTTTTTCATATATAAGGGCATTTTAAATTAAAGATTAAGTAAATTTAACATAAAATAACGGAATACATTAACTCTAAAAGTTAAAAAAAAGTCAAACTATACTTGGTAAATTAATATCGATTGAGCACAAAACCGAAAAATATTGCGTAAATTCGTAAGGGTTTTAACGAATAATTTCTGAAACCAGACTTCTGTAATTCTTTCATATTTAATACCTAATGTTATGATGAAAAAGATTTCTATCCTCGTTTTAATTACTTCGATTTTATTTTCCTGTAAGTGTAAAAAGGTTGATTCGGCTGCAAAACTTGACGGAACCTGGGAACTCAATTATATAACCGGACCAAGAATTACCTTTGATGGTTTATATCCAAATAAAAAACCAACGATAAGTTTTAATACAAAAGATAATCAGGTTTCTGGTAATAGCAGTTGTAATAACTATACCGGAAAACTAGTCATAGATGGAAATAAAATTGATTTTACCCAGCCAATGGCCATGACAAAAATGATGTGTCTGGACGGGCAAGGAGAACAAACGTATATGAGTACACTTCAAAAAATAACATCATACGATATTACGGATGATGGTAAAACGCTGAATTTAATTTCCGGAGATATTGCCATGATGCGATTTACGAAAAAATAAATTTCTTTAATAATCTAAAATAGGATACACATGAAAACGAAATTATCCATTTTACTACTATTATTGTGCTTTTTGAATATTTCTGTTTCAGCACAGCAAAAAAGCAAAAAAGAACTTAAAGCTGAAAGAGAATTGCAAAAACAAAAAGAAATTGAAGCTTTGATCGATTCTAAAAATTTTGTTTTTGAAGCCCAAAAAGTCACTCCACAAGGCGGACGTCTTATTATTCTGGATTATAATACCTATTTCTTAAAGTTTAATGCTGAGAAAACAACATGTGATCTTCCTTTTTTCGGACGTGGTTATAATGTGGGATACGGTAGCGACGGCGGAATTAAATTTGAAGGAACTCCAGAAAATATCAAGATAGAGAAGAAGTCAAAAAACTATAGAGTGAGGGCTACTGTTAAAGGCAAAGACGATGTTTATGATTTGTTTTTTACCATATTTTTTGATGGAGGCGCGACACTTTCTGTAAATAGTAATAATCGTGCTCCAATTTCTTATGATGGACAAATAAGTGCTCCAAAAGCTGAGGAAGATAAAAAATAGAATAAATTGTTTTGAATCCCATTTTAAACAAGAATATTTAGAATGCATAATTATTTAGAAACACATTAAAAATCAAAACTATGAAAAAATTAAGTCTTATTTTTATTATGGCAATTGCCACGTTTTCATCTTATGCACAATCTACATTTAAAGAAGATGTAGAAGTTTTACAAAGTCTTTACGGAAAAACTAAGAGTGATTTAGTAAAACAGTATATGAATTTGTCTGATACTCAAGCTGCGGCTTTTAATAAAGTTTACGATGATTATGAAACAAAACGTAAAGCGCTCGGACAAACCAAATTTCAATTAATTAATGATTATGCGGCCAATTACGGTACACTTACTGATGCAAAAGCAGATGAACTGGCCAAAGGAACTTTTAAAAATCATATGGCTTACGAAAAGTTGTTTTGCAAAACATACAGTAAAGCTAAAAAAGCTATTGGTGCAATAAATGCGGCTAAATTTATTCAGTTAGAAGTGTATTTGCAAACTATAATTAGAGCAGAAATTTTAGAAATTATTCCTTTTATAGGAGAATTAGATAAGTCAAAAATCTAAAGAAAGATTTTTATAAAATAAAACGGCAGTTATTTTTAAGTAACTGCCGTTTTTTTTTATTTGTTTTTGATGAATTTATTTAGCTGTTTTAACTTCATAAATAGCATTTACCATTCCATCACGGAAACTATCCAAAGTTAATTCCCAGAACATGATTCCGCCCAGTTTTTTAGACTTTACATATTCTGTTTTTGCTTTAATAGATTTAATATCGTCAGAAGTTGCAAATGTTTTTGTTCCTTCATTATACCAATAAGGTGCTTGAGCTTTTTCATCATAAAAATATTTCCAGCCGTTTGCTTCTGTATAAGTTGTAGCATAGTTTTTAAAATCAGCACCTTGAAAATGTTCACCTGCCTGATACAAACCGTTATTGATGTTTTCTACATTTTTCCATTGTCTGGTATAAAATGCGCCTCCAATTACCAATTTTTCAGCAGGAACTCCAGCTTTCAATAAAAATTCAACAGCTCTGTCTGTAGATTCTTCTTTTGGATTTGTGCTATACAATGGTGTGTGATGTCCAGTTACTTTAGAATATCCGTTTACTAAATCATAACTCATAATATTGATACGATTAACTAATGGTGCAACGGCTTTCCAGTCGATAGATTCATCAAGATATTTTTGAAAACCTCCGGCAGCAAAACTTAACTCGTATTTTTTACCTAAAGTTGAACGTAAAATTTTAATTAATTCTGTAAAATTAGGTTTATCAGCAGGTTGGAATAAATGTCCAGGAAGACCTTCAATTGCTGGATATTCCCAATCCAAATCTAAACCATCAACTTTAAAATAATCGCTTACTTCTTTTACCGATTTAGCAAATTTCAAACGTCCATCAGCAGTCGAAAAAGCATTTGAACAAGGTTCGCATCCGCCCCATCCGCCAAGAGATAAAACGATTTTTAATTGTGGATTTTTAGTTTTTAGTGAAACCAAATGTTTTATAGTAAGAGAATCTTTAGTAGAATCTACGCTTAGTTTTCCGTCTTTTAAATGACAGAAACTAAAAATAATCTGATTTAATTTATTGACTTCATACTCGTCAATTAGTTTAGAATCACCAGTGTAATAAGCGATGATGTCAAATTTTTTATTCTTCTGCGCAAAAATGTTTGTGGAAAAAAGGCAGATAGATAAAAAGGCAATTAGGCTAATTTGTTTCATTTTATGTTTTTTGAAGATTTAAAACGCTAAATATAAAACATTAGAATTTAAATTTTGCTATTAATCTTGTAACATAACCTCAATTTTAATAAAGATTTGTGAAATTGGGTTTAGCTATATAAGTGATATAAGTTCATTTAGACCAAGCTCAATAACACCAGAGAAACTTTGTCAAAGTTTTAAACTTTGACAAAGTTGGTTAAAAGAGAGAATACATACTTTTTAAATGAACTTATATCACTTATATGGTTTTAAATTAAAAAAAATAAACCCGCACAGTTTCGGACTTGTGCGGGTTTATAACAAATTAAAAGCTAAAAACTATTTTGAAATTAGAAGCAGTATGCATTTTCTGCTACTAATTTTTCTGCAATTTTTTCTCTTAACGCTACCACGTTTGGCAGGTTAGTATATTTAGTGAAACGTTTAAGTCCCATTAACATCATACGTTGTTCGTCGCCTTCAGAGAAAGAAGCAATTCCTTCTTTTCCTCTTAAGTTTACGATATCTACTGCTTTGTACAAGTATAATTTTGCCATTGCAATTTGCTCCTGAACTTTATCTTCGCCTTCTTTTTTAGCTAATTTCTCCGTTCTAAGAATTGTACTTTCAGCCATATAGATTTCGATTAAGATATCAGCAGCAGCCATTAATAACTGTTGGTGAGAATCTAATTCTGGTCCGTATTTTTGAACTGCGCTTCCGGCAACCATCAAGAAAACTTTTTTCAAGTTAGCCACAATTACTTTTTCTTCTGAGAATAATTCAGAGAAATCCGGAGTATCAAAAGATGGAATTCCCATTAATTCTTCCTGAACTTTCATTGCTGGTCCAAGTAAATCAACGTGTCCTTTCATTGCTTTTTTGATCAGCATACCTACAGAAAGCATTCTGTTGATTTCGTTTGTTCCTTCATAAATACGAGCGATACGAGCATCTCTCCAGGCACTTTCCATTGGAGTGTCTTCAGAGAATCCCATTCCACCGAAAACTTGAATTCCTTCGTCAGAACAGTTTTGAACGTCTTCAGAAACCGCTACTTTCAAGATAGAACACTCGATAGCATATTCTTCAACACCTTTCAATTCTGCTTCTTGATGAGAAGTTCCTTCTGCTTCACGAGCAGCGATTCTGTCTTCGATGTCTTTTGCAGCACGGTAAGAAGCACTTTCTCCAGCGTAAGCGTTAGTTGCCATTTCAGCTAATTTAGAACGGATAGCTCCAAAAGATGAAATAGAAGTATTGAACTGAATTCTTTCGTTAGCATATTTTACAGCGCCAGAAGTAACTCTTCTTTGAGCATCTAAACAAGCTGCAGCCAATTTAATACGACCAACATTTAAAGCATTCATTGCAATTTTGAAACCGTTTCCTCTTTCAGATAACATGTTTTCAACCGGAACTTTTGTTTCGTTGAAGAAAACCTGACGAGTAGAAGAAGCACGGATTCCTAATTTATGTTCTTCTTCATTCATAGAAATTCCGTTTGAAGGATCGTTTTCTACAATGAAACCTGTAATATTTTTATCATCTCCAATACGAGCAAAAACGATGAATAAGCTGCAGAAACCTGCATTCGAAATCCACATTTTTTGTCCTGTAATTAGATAATGAGTTCCGTCTTCAGATAAAACCGCTTTTGTTTTTCCTGAGTTAGCGTCAGATCCTGCACCTGGCTCAGTTAAGCAATAAGCTCCAAACCATTCTCCAGAAGCCAATTTCGGAACGTATTTTTTCTTTTGTTCTTCAGTACCATAAAGTGTAATTGGCATAGTTCCAATTCCAGTATGAGCACCAAAAGCAGTTGAGAAAGAACCTGTTGCTCCAGAAATGTAGTCGCAAACCAACATTGTAGAAACAAATCCCATTCCTAATCCGCCATATTCTTCTGGAACTGCAACTCCAAGAAGTCCAAGTTCACCTGCTTTACGCATAGAAGCTTCTGTATACGCATAATCTTTTTTCTCAAAACGATCTTTATGCGCCCATAATTCTTTATCAACGAACTCTTTTACAGAGTCACGCATCATTAACTGCTCTTCAGAGAAATCTTCTGGTGTGAAGATGTCCTCGCATTTTGTTTCTTTAACTAAAAACTGACCACCACGAGTCACGTTTTTTTCGATTGTATCTGCCATTGCTAATGTTTTTGTATGTTTTTTATTTATGGTTTTTGTACACAATCTTGTCATTTCGACGAAGGAGAAATCTTCGTAACGATTTTCCACATAGTTGATAATCTTTGCAGAGCTACTTGCGAAGATTTCTCCTTCGTCGAAATGACAAACTGAACGTATACCTTACTCTTAATAATACTTTCTTATAATACTTCGTAAATCCCAGCGCTTCCTTGCCCAGTCCCCACACACATCGAAACGATTCCGTACTTATTACCTCTGCGTTTCATTTCATCGAATAACTGAACAGAAAGTTTAGCTCCAGTACATCCCAGAGGGTGTCCTAAAGAAATTGCTCCACCGTTTACGTTTACGATTTCTGGATTAATGTTTAATTCACGAGTAACTGCTAATGCTTGTGAAGCAAAAGCCTCGTTTAATTCAATTAACTCGATATCGTTCAATGTTAAACCAGCTTGTTTTAAGGCTTTCGGAATTGCTTTTACAGGTCCGATACCCATAATTCTTGGCTCAACACCAGAAGAAGCAAAGTTTACTAATCTAGCAATTGGTTCAAGATTTAATTCTTTTACCATTTCTTCATTCATGATTAAAACGAAAGCGGCACCGTCGCTCATTTGAGAAGAGTTACCAGCAGTTACACTTCCGTCAGCAGCAAAAACCGGTCTTAAACCTGCTAAAGCCTCTTTAGAAGTTCCAGCTCTTGGACCTTCGTCTTTATTTACAACGTATGATTTAGTTTCTTTTTTACCATTTTCGTTGATGAAAGTCTGCTCAACAGTAATCGGAACGATTTGTTTATCAAATTTCCCTTCTGCCTGTGCTTTCAACGCTTTCATATGAGAGTTGTAAGCAAACTCATCCTGATCTTCTCTAGAGATTTTGTATTGGTTAGCCACCGCTTCAGCAGTTAAACCCATTCCCCAGTAGTAATCTTCGTGACCAGCAGCAGCAACTTTATAATCCGGAGTTGGTTTGTAACCTCCCATCGGAATATAACTCATACTTTCTGCACCACCTGCAATGATACAATCTGCCATTCCTGATTGGATTTTAGCAGTCGCCATTCCGATAGTTTCTAATCCAGATGCACAGTAACGGTTTACTGTAACTCCAGGAACATCTTCCACTTTTAATCCCATCAAGGAGATCAAACGTCCAACGTTCAAACCTTGTTCAGCTTCCGGCATGGCATTTCCTACCATAACGTCGTCGATACGTTTTTTGTCGAAATTAGGCAGCTCGTCCATCATAAACTGAATGGTTTCTGCAGCTAATTCATCAGGTCTTTTAAATCTAAAAACACCTTTTGGAGCTTTTCCAACTGCTGTTCTATATGCTTTTACTATATATGCTGTTTTCATTTATAAAATGTATTAAGATTGGTGTATTAAGTATTAAGACTGCCAATCGATATAGTTATTATTTTTTTAGAGATCTTTGAAGCGCAAAATTCATGTTGCTGACTTCTACTAATTCATTTATTATAGTTGATATTTTTTCTTCAGCTATTAATTTCAAACGTTTTGAAATCATTAATTGAGTGATTAATTCATAAGTTGAGCCATTTGCAATTCCTAAAAAATGAACAAACTCATTATTAGAATTTCTACCAGAACCTTCAGCTATATTTGAAGGGATAGATACTGCACATCTTTTTATTTGACTTATTAAGTTAAATTTCTCTTCTGAGGGTAATTCTGAACAAACTTTATATACATTTTCAGTTATATCCATAGCTTTCTGCCAGATTTTCAACTTTTCAAATTGATGCATAATTCTTTTTAATCTTAATACTTAATACTCAAATCTTAATACTCAAGTACTAATTACGAAGCGGTTTTCCTTTAGTCAACATGTATTGGATTCTCTCTAAAGTCTTACGTTCTGTACATAAACTCAAGAAAGCTTCACGTTCGATATCTAATAAATATTGTTCAGATACTAAAGTCGCTTCAGATAAATCACCACCAGCCATTACATAAGCCAGTTTGTTAGCGATTTTCTTATCGTGCTCAGAAATGTATTTTCCAGCCTGCATTTGATCCGTTCCAACTAAGAACATTCCAAGAGCCTGTTTTCCTAGAACTTTAATATCATTTCTTCTTATCGGTTGTGTATAACCCGCTTCTGCCATTAACAATGCATGTTTCTTAGCTTCAGCAATCTGACGATCTTTGTTTACTACGATAATATCTTTTCCATGTTGAAGAAGTCCAGTATCAAAAGCTTCGTAACCAGAAGTCGAAACTTTAGCCATTGCGATTGTTAAAAAATACTCTTGAAGAACGTTTAATTCCACGTCATTTTTGCGGAATAAGTCTGAGGCTCTTAAAGTCATTTCTTTAGAACCACCACCACCAGGGATAACTCCAACACCGAATTCAACTAATCCCATGTAAGTTTCGGCAGCAGCAACTACTTTATCAGCGTGTAAGCTCATTTCGCATCCACCTCCAAAAGTCATTCCGTGAGGCGCAACCACAACTGGAATTGAAGAATAACGAACACGCATCATAGTATCTTGGAACAATTTAATTGCCATGTTCAATTCGTCGTATTCCTGCTCAACCGCCATCATGAAAATCATTCCGATATTAGCTCCAACAGAGAAATTCGCTGCTTGGTTTCCAATAACAAGACCTTGGTGTTCTTTTTCTGCTAATTCAATTGCTTTATTGATTGCCGAAAGAACGTCACCACCAATTGTATTCATTTTAGATTGGAATTCTAAGTTTAAGATTCCGTCTCCTAAATCTTGGATAATTGCTCCGCTGTTGCTCCAAACTTTTTTGCTTTCGCGAATGTTGTTTAGAATAATGAATGAATCTTGTCCTGGAACTTTTACTTGAGATTTTGTTGGAATGTTATAGAAATAAGTTGCTCCTTCTTTTACAGAATAGAAACTTTTGCTTCCAGAAGCCAACATTTCGTTTACCCATGCAGCAGGCTCTAAACCTTCTGCTTTCATGATTTCAATTCCTTTTTCAACACCAATAGCATCCCAGATTTCGAATGGACCATTTTCCCACCCAAAACCAGCTTTCATAGCGTCGTCAATTTTGTAGAATTCGTCTGTGATTTCAGGAACTCTGTTTGAAACGTAAGCAAACATTCCAGCGAAACTTTTGCGGTAGAATTCTCCCGCTTTGTCTGTTCCTTTTACTAAAACTTTAAAACGATTGATTGGTTTATCTATAGTTTTAGTTAATTCTAAAGTTGCAAAATTTGCTTTTTTTGCAGCTCTATATTCTAATGTATCTAAGTCTAAAGAAAGAATATCTTTATCCACTTTTTTGTAGAAACCTTGTCCAGTTTTGCTTCCTAACCAGTTATTTTCCATCATTTTGTTGATGAAATCCGGAAGTTTGAACAATTCGTGTTGTTCGTCGTTCGGGCAGTTTTCGTAAATACCATTGGCAACGTGTACCAAAGTATCCAAACCAACAACGTCAACTGTACGGAAAGTAGCCGATTTTGGACGACCAATTACTGGTCCTGTCAATTTATCAACTTCTTCAATCGTTAATCCCATTTCTTTCACTAAATGGAATAAACTCTGGATTCCGTAAATCCCAATTCTGTTTCCAATAAACGCCGGAGTATCTTTAGCAACAACCGAAGTTTTTCCTAAGAATTTAGATCCGTAATCGTTTAAGAAATCCAATACTTCTTTTGAAGTTTTTGGACCAGGAATAATTTCAAATAATTTTAAGTAACGCGCAGGGTTAAAAAAGTGTGTTCCGCAGAAGTGCTGTTGGAAATCTTCGCTTCTTCCTTCACTCATAAAATGAATCGGAATACCAGAAGTGTTTGAAGTAACCAAAGTTCCCGGTTTACGGAATTTGTCGATTTGTTCAAAAACTAATTTCTTAATGTCTAAACGCTCAACAACAACCTCGATAATCCAGTCAACATTGGCAATTTTTGCCATATCATCTGTTGTATTTCCAGTCGTAATTCGGTTTGCGAATTTCTGACTGTAAATAGGAGACGGTTTTGATTTTAATGAATTCGCCAAATGTTCGTTTACCACACGGTTGCGAACGGCTTTACTTTCAAGTGTTAATCCTTTTTTAGCTTCAGCTTCGGTCAGTTCACGCGGTACAATGTCCAGAAGTAAAACTTCGACACCAATGTTAGCAAAATGACAAGCTATACCTGAACCCATAATTCCGGATCCAATTACAGCAACTTTTTTAATAGTGCGTTTCATATTTGTTAATTTTGTTTTCTATTTGTCAAATATGTTATCGCCTTTTTATTAATTGGAAAAAACTTTATTGTGGGCGATTTCATAATTTGTTACTATTTGTTTGTAGGAGGAAAAGAATGTTATTCTTTTTCTGTGTTTTCTGTTTGATTAAATATGTTTTTATCGTGAATCAGTTCATTGATGATTTCAGAAACTTCGATAAAATGATTCAGCTTTTCTTCTGAGACATGTTTTCTAACCGTTTCATTAAACTTTAGAACTGTATTTTTAGATAAATCTCTTTTTTCTTTTCCAAATTCGGTCAGATAGATTAGAACACCTCTGCCGTCACTTGGATTTTTCTTGCGAACGATCAAACCTTTTTCTTCCATAGATTTTAAGGTTCTTGTTAAGCTGGTGGCTTCCATTCCCATTCTTGGGCCAAGAGCCGTTGACGGAGTTCCTTCTTCCTTGTCCATACTTAAAAGAGCAAATCCTGTTGCCATTGTTGCATCGTATTTAGCAGCTTCTTCATTATACATTCTTGAAACAGCTTGCCATGTTGCTCTCAAAATATAATCTATCGTTTTGTCTTTCATAGGTAACTATATCGATTTCAAATATAATTAAAAAATACTATGCATGCATATAATTTTTTAATAATTTTTTGGTTAGTTATAAAATATCCCTGATTTAGAGGGTTTTGGTTGTTTATTTTAAGTGTAATATACTATTCTTTTTTTAGATTTTAACATTTTTAATACTGTAAAAATCCTTTTTTAGTTTTTAAAGCGCATTTAATTCTGTATTCTGTAAAAAATTATGCATTTTTTTCAATTGCTTTTTCTGAATCGTAGCGAGAAATAGCGTCCTGAAGTATCTTTTTCATGCGATTTCTCAGACCTTCTGGCCTCAAAATCTCTAAACAACTTCCAAAACCTAACAGAAGACGCTCCATTTCATAATTTGGTATTACATATATATGTATAATAATACTGCCGTCTTCATTTTCTTTAATTAGGCGCTGAGAAGTATGCAAAGGTTTAGTAAGCACGTAAGGCGCATTCGAAGCATCGACCCATAATTCAATTCGTCTTGCATTCAATCCGGAATTAACTGTTACACCAATTACATCCTTATAGTATACGTCAGCATCAAAATCTTCTTCTAAATATGGATGATTAAAGTCATAATCAATAGAAATGATTCTGTCCAAAGCCAAATTGGTAATCGGTTGTGAGACTTTTTTCTTTCCGATTAAAAACCAACGATTATTAAATTCCTTCAATACAAAGGGATGAAAATGAAATTTTGTTTCTTCTCTGGATTTAAAAGATTTATAAGTAATAATGAGAACCATCTTTTTGATAATTACCTGATATATTTCGTCTAAATAATGCAGTCCTTTTAATTTTTCGTTTTTATCCAGATAAATAACGGGTTTAGTATGCGATTTTTCGGCGTAGATTTTATCTTCCAATCGCTGTAAAATATCTGAAACATCATTAAAAAGAGAGAAATCTTTAAATTGCTTCAACATCGAAACGGTTTCAGTCAAAACATTCATATCGGTTTCCGTCAGCGGAATATCGGTTATCGAAAAATCTTCGTCTTCATATTTATAATACTTTTTATCGTACACTACGATTGGCGCATTATATCCCAGTTTTTCACTTCGCATGAGCTGGATATCCATTTGAATCGTCCGTTTGCTGATTGGGTTTTGTCGGCCTTCATATTCAAATAAAGCTTCAGAACAGCATTCGATTAAATCTTCTAGTGTCCATTGCCTGTATTTATTCTGAAGGCATTTGTCAATGGTTTTGTATCGAATTAAGGCATTTTTGTTTTGTGACATAAGAATGTTTGTTTTTTCAGTTTGTATTGTAGAGACGTACTGCAGTGTGTCTAACGTATTGTGGATATTCGTTGCGTAGACGCACTGCAGTGCGTCTCTACAGATATACTTTATGTTAATATTGAAATCTCTTTTTCAATATTAATTCTCGCTTTCTCCTCATACAAATTCTGAAAGTCCTCGGTTTGAAAAATAAATTCATTTTCCAGAAAATGTTTCAACGCTTTTGCACGTCCGGGTTTGTACAGAAAATCAGGATAAATTCGGTATTCTTTTCTAATTTGTTCAAAATAGATTTTGTAATCGTTCCAATCTTTAGCAAGGATTTTCAAATCAAAATCGATTAACCAATTAATGTCTTCTATCGAATTATGTAAATGTTGCTGAGTGGCATAAATCGCATCAAAAACCAATTGCTTATTTAAGTTGACATTTTCAGTTAAAACAGACAAAGCATATTCGGCACTTTTGAGTTCGTTATCTTTTTTGGAAGCCGAATACACAAAATCATGATAGAAAATCGAAAATAATATTTCATTTGGGTTTTGAAGTTTATCACGATACGTTTCAAAACAGGCAATAATTTCTTTTAAATGTGTGAGATTGTGATAATGCCTTGATTTTTTGGAATATGCCTTTTCTAAATCCAACCAGTTTTGCTGAATTTCATTTGCTGGAAAGCCAATATTCGAAAGTAATTCAGAATAAATTTCTTTTAAATTCATCTTGTTTTTTACTCAAATTTAAAATTCTTTTTTTACTGCGCAAAATAATTGCGTAGTGGTTTTGAAATCTTTGCTCAAGAAATAAAACAATAACCATTGTCTCATTTTAAAAACCAGAAATTATGAAATTCAATTTTTTAGCAAAAGAGAAAAACAATATAGTTAATCACGAAAATGCACCAGCTTTTTCATTAACATCAGAATACGAATTATATGCAGCAATTGTAACAACAAGTTTAAGCGCATCATTTTATGAAAAAGATACGACTCGTTTAGAGCGAATCAAAAACTTGATTGAAAAATGCAATCCGGTATTTGTGGCAAAATTAGCAGTTTATGCACGTAACGAAATGCACATGCGTTCTGTGCCATTAGTTTTGGTTGTAGAATTAGCCAAAATATATTCTGGCGATTCATTAATCAGTAAAATGATCACACACGTTATACAGCGTGCAGATGAAATAACAGAATTATTGGCTTACTATCAAATGGCAAACGAACGAAATGGTGTTAAGAAATTAAACCGTTTATCAAAACAAATACAAAAAGGTTTAGCCGTTTCGTTCAATAAATTTGACGAATACCAATTCGCAAAATACAATCGTGATGGTGCAGTAAAATTAAAAGACGCTTTGTTCTTGGTTCACCCAAAAGCAAAAGATGAACCACAGCAAGCAATATTTGATAAATTGGTAAACAATACTTTGCAAACACCATATACTTGGGAAACTGAATTGTCGCAATTAGGTCAAATCAAATTTTACAACGAAACTGAAAAGCAAAGAGCATTCAAACAAAAATGGGAAGAATTAATTGATAGCGGTAAAATAGGTTACATGGCCTTGTTACGTAACTTACGAAATATCTTAAGCGCCAATGTTTCAGGTTCTCATATGAAAAAAGTATGCGATTACGTTTCTAACGAAAAGGCAGTCGCCAACTCAAAACAATTGCCATTCCGATTTTTAGCGGCTTATCGTGAAGTGAAAGATTTGAATTTCAAATTCACTTCTATGGTTTTAGATGCTTTAGAAGATGCTGTTATGGCAAGTTCACAAAATATAAAAGGTTTTGATGTAAACACATCAGTTGTAATTGCCTGCGACGTTTCGGGTTCAATGCAGCAGCCAATTTCACCAAAAAGTAAAGTATTGCTTTACGATATAGGTTTGATGTTGGGTATGTTAATGCAAAGTCGCTGTGAGAATGTTGTGAGTGGTATGTTTGGTGACCGTTGGAAAATAATCAACATGCCAAAACGAAGCATATTAGCCAACGTTAACGAATATTACAAACGTGAAGGTGAAGTAGGTTATGCTACAAACGGTCATTTGGTTTTAGAAGACTTAATAAGCCGAAAAGAAATTGTAGATAAAGTAATGTTGTTTACCGATGTTCAAATGTGGAATAATGCTTACACAAAAGACTCATTTGCAAACTCTTGGAACCGATACAAAAGTATCGCACCAAACGCAAAATTGTATTTGTTTGATTTGGCTGGTTACGGTCAGTCGCCAATAAACATCGAAAAAAACGATGTATATTTAATAGCTGGCTGGTCAGATAAAGTATTTGATGTTTTGAATGCTTTAGAAGATAAAAAGAGCGCGTTGAATTACATCAACCGAATAGAATTGTAAATTTTAAATATACTGCGCAAAATAATTGCGCAGTATCATTTGAATATTTGTAAAGAAATAAGTTCATTGAAAATAAAGAAAAAAACAAGTGTCGTAGATAAGTGTTACTTCGTTAAATACGTTGTCGCAGGTTCGAACCCTGTCACTTCCGCAAAAAAAAATAAAAATGGAAGTGTAGCTCAGATGGCAGAGCCCGTAATGTCATTTATTGCATATTGCCTTGTTTTAAAAAACATTGGTGTCGTAGATAAGAATTACTTCGAGGGAACTGTATTACAGGTTCGAATCCTGTTCAGATAATCTGATAGTGTAAGTGGTAACACGCATAAATAGTCTCTTGTCGCTCATAACCCGATAAAATAAAAAGAATGTCGTAAATAAGAGATACTTCGTCTCCAATTTTAGGGGAGGAATAACGAAGTTGTAAAATCAGCAAGGTTATCCAGTTCGACTCTGGCAAAGACAAAGCCCCGCCAAATTCTCTTGTTGCTTGTAACTTCTTTAAAAAAATGAAAAATGTCGTGCGTAAAGAGCTACTTCGTTCAAAAATAACTCTTGCCAATTATTACTTTTTCAAAAAATAAGATGCCGTGTATAAAGTGTTACTTCGTTGGTTGATTTATTAGGTTCGAGTCCTAAATTATCACTTATACAATATTGCTCTTAAAAAAAGAGTGTCGTCAGGAAATGGTTCCTTCGTTCCAAAGAAAATTAAACCATTCCTAAATGTTACCTCTTTAAAATTATTTAATTAAAAAAAGAAATTAGAAAATAGAATAAAGAGAATAGAGTATAGATTTTGAGGCTTTTGAAAAGTCTATTTTCTATGATCTTTTTTCTATACTCTTTTAAAAAAAACAAAAACATGAAAACCCAAATAAACGGTACAGATATATTAGAATTAGGATTCCCTGAAGGAAAAATAATCGGAATTGCCTTAAAAATAAACAGCAAAAGAAACGGATTCACAAGAGACGAAATGACAACAAATTTCAAAAACGTTTTAGAAACTCCGGAAAACTATATAGACGATAAAATCTTCAGCAAACTAGCTGTAGCTTTAATTGAAAAATCGAATGAAAAACCAGAAGATTTCATTGCTTTAAATCAGAATCCGAATGCATATTCGGCTTACGGATTGGATCATATCGAAGACGGAGCCAGAAAACAAATGGAAGTTGCCATGAAACTGCCTGTTACGGTTGCCGGAGCTTTAATGCCAGACGCGCACCAAGGTTACGGATTACCGATTGGCGGAGTTTTAGCCACAAAAAATGCCATTATTCCGTATGGTGTTGGCGTTGATATTGGATGCAGAATGGCGTTATCGGTTTATGATATTCCGGAAGATTTTTACTTTGAAAACGAAGCCAAATTCAAAAGAGAATTAATTGCTAATTCTATTTTTGGAGCAGGTCACGGATTTCACGGTCAGTACAAATCAGATCATGCGGTTTTGGAGAACGATACATTTAATATGAATCCGTTTGTGAAGAATTTAAAAGATAAAGCTTGGTCGCAATTAGGATCTTCGGGTGGTGGAAATCACTTTGTGGAATTCGGAATCATGGAATTTGCGAAAGACGATGCGGTTTTGAATATCCCAAAAGGAAAATATGTCGCTTTGTTAACGCATTCCGGTTCACGCGGAATGGGAGCCACAATTGCCGGACATTATACTAAAATTGCCAAAGACGAATGCAGACTTCCAGAAGTAGCCAAAAACTTAGCGTATTTGGATATGAATTCACAATTAGGTCAGGAATATTGGATGGCAATGAATTTGGCGGGAGATTACGCATCGGCTTGTCACGAGATTATCCATAACAAAATGGAACGCGCTTTGGGTGCGACGATTTTAGCCAAAGTCGAAAACCACCATAATTTTGCGTGGAAAGAAACTTGGAACGGCGAAGAAGTGATCGTACATAGAAAAGGAGCAACTCCAGCCGGAAAAGACGTTATGGGAATCATTCCGGGAAGTATGACCGCACCGGGATTTTTGGTGAGAGGAAAAGGCGAGGAGAACGCCATTAATTCGGCTTCGCATGGAGCAGGAAGACAAATGAGCAGAACCCAAGCCATAAAAAACATTACACAAACCGAAATGAAATCGATCCTGAGAGATCATGGCGTGACGCTTATCGGAGCAGGTCTTGACGAAGCCCCAATGGCGTATAAAGATATCAATCAGGTGATGGAAGCGCAGAAAGATTTGGTAGATGTTGTGGCGAAGTTTACACCGAAACTGGTTAGAATGGCGGATGATGGAAGTAGGGAAGACTAGTTCTTCTTTTAGGTTCAAAGTGACAAAGTAACAAAGGGGCAAAGGTTTTTTCACGCAGATTTTGCAGATTTCGGCAGATTAAATTAGATTTTTTTTTAAATAATCGGCGAGCATCTGCTTAAATCTGTTTAAAATCTGCGTGAAACAAAAAACTTAGCGACTCTGCGTCTTTGCGAGATTAATAAAATAATAACCAACACAAAGAATAAAAAAAACTTTGTGTCTTAGGGCCTTCGTGGCAAAAACAAAAAGATGAAAACATATATAGATATCGGAATTAATTTGACCAACAAACAATTCCAAAACGACATAGACGATGTTGTACAAGACGCGCTCGACGCCGACGTATCGCAAATGATCCTAACGGGAACGAGCGTACGAAACAGCGAAGCATCATTAGAAATTGCAAAACAATATCCGGGAATATTATATTCAACAGCTGGAATTCATCCGCATGATGCGAAGAGTTTTGACGAAAAAAGCATTTCAAAACTGCGGAATTTGTTAAAGCAAAGACAAGTCATTTCTGTTGGCGAATGCGGACTCGATTTTGATCGTGACTTTTCGCCCCGAAACAAACAGGAAGAATGTTATAAAGCCCAATTAGAATTGGCGATTGAAGTACAGAAACCTTTGTTTTTGCACGAAAGAGCCGCTTTCAATAGTTTTATGAATATTACCAAAGACTATTTACCGCAATTGCCAAAAGCCGTTGTACATTGTTTTACAGGAACACTGCAAGAAGCCAAAACCTATCTCGATAACGGATTTTATCTGGGCTTTACGGGAGCGATTTCAGATGCCAAACGTTTCAATCATTTAAAAGAAGTCATTCAGTACGTACCGCTCGACCGAATGATGATCGAAACCGATGCGCCATTTATGCTTCCAAAAAATGTCCCGAACAGTCTCTTAAAAAAATACCACGAACGTCGTTGCGAACCTGCTTTTCTGCCGTATGTTGCCGGAACAATTGCACAGTTTAAAGGGATTACTTTAGATAAAGTAGCGGAGGAAACGACGAGGAATACTAAAGGCTTTTTTGGGGTTTAGAATATTTTATTAAAGATTATTTGTTGGCTTTTAAATCAGGTGTTTGTACTTGGTTTGAAGGCTTTTTGTTTGTATATATTTGAGGGTTAGTAATAGTTTAATAATTATTATGATTATGGAAAACCGTAAAATATCTTGTCAAATTTTAGGCATTTTTGAAAATTAATGTTATTTAAACGAAATTAATGTGAAAGAGTTTTGTAAATAAAAAAATATATTGGTAAAAATATTATTTAGTCAGAAAAATTCTAGTTATTTGTTAGGTGAAAAGCGGATGAATTTGCTGAATTTGTTTTCCGATTTAAAAAGTACTTATGAAAAAAGAGCATCTTTATTTTAAAAACCCTCAAGAGGGCGTAGTCATTTTCAAACAAAAATCTCGCTATAATCCAAATTCTACTGAAATTGAAGAAGAAAATCTCGAGATAGAAAAAGATTATACGCCAAAAACAGAAGATTTTATAAGATCGTTAAAGAGTTTTAATAAGAAAAGAAAAGATAGAGCAATAAGAAAAACAATTGCTGTGCCTGAGGTAATTGAATTAATTACAATCACCTTCCATGATATTTTTGATTCATCTAAATTTGAAAATATTTATAGGTCAGTTTTCGGACTTGATATAATTGCTTATTTTGATTGGAATACAAAAGCTATTTTTGCTATTTCTAATTATGAGAGATTTGACAATTTTGTAAAGCAATTAGAAATTTTCATAAACACAGAAGACCATAATAATCCTGAATACGATCTAAATGTAAAATTCATTAAGAACTTTGACTTTTTATCTAGAGATTTAATAATTGATTGCAAAACTTTTAAAAATCATTTGATAATAAGTTTGATTGATTCATTGGAGCTTGACTCAATTAAAAATAAGATAGAAAATAGGCTGATTAATTATCTTGAGAAAAAACGTATTGAGTTCAAGAACAATGTGGAATTAAATGTTATTGAGATAATTAACGTTGATGAAAATACCGTTATAGAAATAGTTGATAATTTTGATGTTATACAATCTGTTAATTCCTATAGCTCAGGTTTTGTTAGGCCTAATATTTATAATTTAGCGGAAAAATCGTATGGTTTTGAAATCATAAATAGTGATGCTAATTTGCCTATTATTGGCATTATAGATACAGGAATTGAAAACAAATCTCCATTAAATTCTATAATCATTAATGATGCTTCATTTAACCTTACAAGTACATCGTCATTTATTGATAATGTTGATCATGGTACGGCTGTTGCAACAATTGCTGCATTGGGAGATAAATTATATCCAAATCATGTTGGGAATTTTGAAGCTGATGCAAAGCTTTTAAGCATTAAAACATTAGATAATAACTCCGGTGAAATATTTGAAAGTGAAGTTGTAGAATTAATCAGAAGAGCAAAATTAGAATATAATGTTCAAATTTTTACTCTTACAATTGGATATGATGCTTGTAAAAAGCATAATGAATGCATGTCTAGCTATGCATTTGCATTAGATAAATTATCACATGAGTTAAATATACTCATTTTTATTTCAATTTCAAACGTTAGAGATTCTCAACATTTTTTAGATGCAAATACTAATAAATCTCTATTTCCCTTACATTTTATGTCTGAGCATACCAATCTCTGTAGTCCGGCAGAAAGTATGAATAATTTGACAGTTGGAGCTTATGCATCAAATTTAGAAGAAAATGAATATGAGAGAATAACTCCATTAGGTTTAGTTCCTGCTATTTATAGTAGAACGTTTCATATAAATTGGGATTTGAAAATTTTTAAAGATATAAAAGGGAACTTAAATCATAAAAGAACAAATAAACTATTATTTAAACCCGATGTAATTTCTCATGGAGATGATTATGATAATTGGTTAGATATTAATAAAACTGGTTTAAAAGTTTTAACGATAGAAAGAGGGACTTTTTTCAGTAAAGAAATAGGCACAAGTTATTCATCTCCATTTGTAGCCAATTTAGCAGCTAGAATACTTAAAAAATATCCTGAGCTATCAAAGAATATGCAAACAATAAAAGCATTGATAATTAATTCTTCGGAAACTGATGAAATAAATTCTGAAATAGAAACTATAAAAAACTCAATTATTGGAAATGGTTTCCCTAATGAAGAATTTGCAATAAATTCTTCAAGAGATAGAATAACATTTATTTTAGAAGATGAGATCGTACCAGAAACAATTAAAAGTTTTTCTCTAAAATTACCTGCTTACTTATTGGATTTGATGAATCCTCAATCAATATTAGAATTTACTTCAACTTTATGTTTTAGCTTTTTGCCTTTAAATAAAAGCCAATTTACCTATTGTCCAATACATATTGCATTTGGTTTCTTTGATAATATACCATTGGAAGATTATAAAAAAGATATAAATGGTAGGATATTAACAAAACCAAACGGATTTCCTGCTCAATCTTTAGGTATTAACTATAACAAGATGGAAAACATCAAATTAAAGAATTCTTGGTCACAGGATTATTATTATAAACCTAAAGTATTAAGTAATTCACAAAAGGTTAAATTTAAACTAACTCTTAAATTTCTTAAAAAGAATATTGACAAGGATGGAAATATAAAGGTTAAAATTGCAATAAACTCTAAGTTACATAAACTTTTAGATTCAATTGACAAAGAAAAATTGCTTAAGGCACCAGTGAAATTTTCATTGGTTACAACAATTGAAGAGCTTCCATACAAAAATAAAACTTCAAATAGATTATATGAAGAAATACAACTTATTAATTCTTTAAATGTAATTAATGATTTAGATCTTGAAGCAGAAAATTATTAAATATTCATAGATTTCTTTTCTGTCTCAATTAAATTTTCCCAAATAGAAGTATTAATTTTTGCATTCAATGTTAGTTCTGGGTTTTCTATTGCAAATAGGCTTCTTTTAATTGCAGTAACTAAAGTTTTTTGAATGCTGAAATAAGAAAGTCCAAGCGATTTTTTTATAAGAGCATTTGCTTTTGTTTTGTTGTCAAAAGTAAAATTACCATTTTTTAGAGTTAAAGAAATTAGTTGTTTTATTTCTTTTTCTGTTGGTAAATTGAATCCAATAGAAAAGTCAAATCTTCTTAATAAGGCATCATCAAGCATTTCTTTTTGATTAGTTGCAGCAATGACAATACTACTTTGAGGTAAATAATCAAACAATTGTAGAATTGTATTTACTACTCTTTTCATTTCTCCATGATCTTGACTATAATCTCTAATTTTTCCTAAAGAATCAAATTCATCAATAAAAATTATACAATCTTCAGAAGCTGCTTTTCGAAATATTTTTGAAAGATTCTTGCTAGTTTCACCAAGTTTAGATGATACAATTGCTCCAAGATTAACAACTACCATCATTTTTTTAAGTTCTCCAGCTACAACGTATGAAGCTAAAGTTTTCCCACAGCCAGATGGGCCGTGTAATAATAACTTATTAGCAATAGGCAAACCGAATTTTTTTAAGACATCTGATTTATGGTGCTCCTCTATGAAATGATTTAAATTTTGACTAACATTATTATCTGCAATAATGTTTTCAAGTTTGTAGTCAGAGGTAAGTTTTTCTAAAATAAGATCGCCAGTTTCACGATCTTCTATTCTATTGAAGTATGATTCGGTGCCTACTTTTGTAAGAGTACTGATTTTTTGTTCACGAATAGATTCTTTTAATATAGATTGCAATTGAATTGCAAAATTTGTCTTTTTACTTTTTTTTGAATAATCAATGAATTCATTCAGAGCAGACAATAATTTCTCCTGATCATTCTCAAGACCATATTTAGCAATATCTTTTATGTAATCGGATTGACTCATCTCGCGCAAAAGTAATGATTTTTTTATGTTTTTCTGAAATTTGTTTTTATTATGAAAATTATAAATCCAACATAAAATTTTATTTCCAGTTTAGTAATTTTTACTTCTAGGTTACAAAAAACAATTACACCGCAAATTAATATCTATCTTTGTTTTCAATATAAATTTAGCATTATAATTTAAAAAAACAAATAAAAGTAGGTTATTTCTTTCTTTTTAAAATAAAAGCATATCTTTGTTCTCGACAAAACATTTTATCGGCAATCGAGAACTTTGAAACTTTATAAGTTAACATAAGCGAAGCCCTCATTCACGTTGCTGGAGCTAGTGATAGCCCTAATCTCATTCGATAAGAATGTTTTGTCACAACCGAAGATGAGGGTTTCGTGCGTTTAATATTTTCAGAAAAATGACAAAAGAAAATCAAAAACCAACACATCGTGATGTAGTGCCATCCGTAATTAATTTCCTTTCAGACGAATTGTTTGAGGGAGATTACAAAGAACAGCCCCTGTATTTGCAGGAAATCTTCGAGATTCTACTTCGCACAGAATATGGAAACGATCTCGATTTAAGGCAAAAGATGCTAAGTTGTTTACGAACAAGCAGAAATTTTGCAGAAGCATTATCTCCATTTTCAGATAAACAAATTTATGAAGCTTGTGCCGATGTAAATCGGTAAAAGAAACCAATAAAAACTTAAACCCCACAAATACCAATTGTGGGGTTTAAGTTTTAAAGTAAAGAAATAATAGAGTATTGAAAACCTTCATAGTCAAAGGCAGAACAGTTAAGTCAGGCAAGTAAAAAGGAGGAAACAGTGTTAAGAAAAATTAACAAGAGAATTATATAAATAGAAAAAAACTTCTACATTTGCACCCGTAATAAAAAAACAAAAAATACAGATGATACTTTCAGTAAGACAATATTTTGATCACTTAGCAGGAAATCTTCCGGCTAAAATATCAGGATGTATCATGTATTTTTATGAAATTGAAATGTAAATTTTAGAGTTCAACTCAACATAAAATATAAAAGCGTCCTTATTTCGGGACGCTTTTTTTGTTTTTAAGCATTTCGATTTTGGTTAATAAGCACTTCGACTTCGCTCAGTGTGACAAAAAGTTGGCGAGAATGACAAGAAAAATGATAAAAAATAAACCATAACTAAAAATAATTAAAAAAATAATTGACCAAATGTTTAATGCATAATCTAAATAGCGAAATATAATCTTGAAAAGTAATCTGATGAGAGACAGTCATTTGATACAAAAAGGAATCTGCACCAGTATGCGGACAAGGATTTCTATGTTTTAATTTTAAATATAACTATTTGATAACCAATAAAATAATTTTAAAAATGATTTGGATAATTGATTTTTTCGACTTTATCTTTGCCGAAGAAAATTTGAAAACAGAAATTCAAATATCAACAACAATTTCAAAATATAATACAACATATAAAATGGCTTTACATAACAACATATACAACACACAACTGCTAGACCCGAGATTCGATCTTGGATGTTTAACAACACAGGTGCATCAATACAGGCAATAGGATAGTTATATCATATTGAATTTATAAAGCACCTTTAACCGGGTGCTTTTTTTATGCCCAAAAATTAATGATTTTGTAGCTCAGCTGGATAGAGCGTCTGTCTTCTAAGCAGATGGTCGAAGGTTCGAATCCTTCCAAAATCACTCGTTCTCTAGAAGGAACTGGCTCATTGGGGTTACTGGCTAACCTTCCCGACTGTCTCTCGGGAGAAACGGGTTCGACTCCCGTATGGGCCGCTTTTTTAAAGGTGCTGAGGTTCTGAGGGACTAAGGTACTGAGGAAGGTGCAGAGGTTCAAAGGTATCTGCACAATCAAATTTAAACTTAGCGTCTTTGCGACTTTGCGAGAGATTGACAGAGTATGGGTAAAAAGATTAAATGGCGAGCAGTTTTCTCGCAAAGTCGCAAAGACGCAAAGAAAAATAAACGCAATGTCTTTGAATTTTTGTGACAGAACATAAAATGGTGTTTTTAGTTTATTAGGTAAAACCTCGGGCTGTGAATCCGAAGAACAGGGTTCGATTCCCGAAAACACCCAAAACTGGGAAGATAACGGTGGTTATCCGATAGCTACCGTGATTGCTTCCCAGACAAATGGAAATACGCTAAAGTTGGAGAGTTAGGTCGGTCTGTAAAACCGTTGTCTTTTGACTGAGTAGGTTCGAATCCTACTATTTCCACAAATTGAGCAGATTTACTTGAAGTAAAAACTTTGCGACTCTGCGACTTTGCGAGAGATTGACAAAGTATTGTAAAGAGAGCTGGCGAGCAATTTTCTTGCAAAGTCGCAAAAACGCAAAGAAAATAACCTTTGTGTCTTCGTGCCTTAGCGGCAGAAAAAAAATGCAGGAATGGCGCAATTTGTAGACGCGGCTGACTTAGAATCAGTTTTTTGAGAGTTCGTCCCGATAGCTATCGGGACTCTTCCTGTACAAATAAATAGATTATGTGAGAATTAAATTTAAAAACAAGTAACATTTAAAATTAAAAACGATGAAACAAAAATACAACCGAATTGCCCTTGTTGGAATTGAACAGGAAGAATACGACATTATAAAAGCCCAGTATTCAGGACATGTTATCTGGCATCAGTCTATACCAAAAATTGTGGTTAAAGATGAGGTTTTGTATATGGAAAAATCGATTGGAGTTGGAATGTTACCTGTAGATAAAGTGGTCTATTACGGAATTTACGATAATGATTTTGATTTTATTGCAGGTCTTGCGATCTGGAATGGAGATTGTTATCCAAAGGCTTCAGCAATGCTGGACTGCCGTTTTAAAATTCCTTGTCTGGTAAAAGCATTGTCTCTTTCAAGATTCAGCGCTCCACGCGGATTTATAAGTGCAGGCGCTTCTGTAAACACAACAGGAGATACGATTGCAAAATGGGGAAACTGGCATTGTGGTGAAAACAAACATCGCTTTACCGGAGAATGGGAAAGCGAATTTACCGCAACGATTGAACCTTATTTTGAAGGTGAAGCTGTTCGTATCATGATGATTGGCGAAACCTATTGGCAGATAAAACTTGAAGGTGACGATTGGTTAAAATCTATCCATCCTGATAATGCCAATTTTATGCCTGTCGATCAGGATTTGTTAGAAGATACGCTTTACATCAAGAATGTTTTGCAAATGGATATGATAGGAAATGATTACATCGTTGGAAAAGACGGTTCTAAATATTTATTAGAAGTCAATCATATTCCCAATATAACCCGATTTGATGAGGTTAGACAAGTCTATCTATCGACTGTAATAGAATGGATTAACTAAAAGTTTTTGCACTGCGCAAAATTACTGCGCAGTATAATTTGAATATTTGTTCAGGAATTAAAACAAGTTCTTTTATAAAATGAAATGCATCAAAGTTTTGGCTTTGATTAAAAATATCAAACAAGCCCAGTTGCGTGTTTCTGTATAGCACCATTGTAGGGAACTTTCCGCGAAAGCGAATTATGTTTTTCTATGCAGCTTGGTTTGGAGGTTTTCGGGAGGTTTTCCAAAAAACTATTCCACCAAGATCTATGTGTCATGGGTTCGACCCCCATTCGCAGCAATGCGATAGCTCAGTCTGGTTAGAGCAATAGAAATTTGCAGGTTCGAATCCTGTACTGATACGCTCAGTTTGACAATTGGTAGTCACGCGGGTCTCAAAAACCTGTTGAAAAGAGACCATCACTCTTAAAAAGATGACCAAAAAAAAAAAGCTGATTTGTCTTTGTCAGTGAAACTAAGATTTTCGAATCTAAAATTTCACACTCATGATAAAGCCAGTGCGAAAAGCAATGTTTTTTGAAATACTTGTTTTCTTTCCGATTTGATTGTGAAGATGATTTGGGGATCGTCTCTGCAAAATACAATCGAAAACAATTCGGGTAAACAAATTACAAACTCTTCATCCGTTTTTTTCGGAGGAGAAAGGCAAAGAGGTTTTTTTTATTAAAAAGTTAGATGTTAGAAGTAAAAAGTTAGAAGCAAGAGAATAGAGTAAAGAGGATAGAATAAAGATTTTCGACCGTTCTACAACTTGAAACTTGAAACAAAAAAGACCTGAAACAAAAAATAAAAATATAGAACAAAGATTTTCGACTGTTTCACAACTTGAAACTTGAAACAAAGAAAAACTTGAAACAAAAAAATACCATGATTAAAAGAATTAAAATCGAAGGTTACCAAGTAGGTTTGGTTTTCGAAAACAGAAAATTAGTAAAAGTATTAGAAGAAGGTTTGTACTGGATTTTTGGAGATAAAAATGTGATGATTTATGATATGAATGCCGTTTTTCACGCACCTTTTGAATTAAATATTTTATTGCAGAATGAAGTTTTGGCTTCAATGCTTGAAGTTGTTGAGATTGCCGATAATGAGATTGTTTTGCAATTTGTAAACGGAAACTTTAAAGGAGTTTTAACTCCGGGAAGACATGCTTTCTGGAAAGGAATTGTCAAAAATGAATTCAAAAAAATTGATCTTTCTAAAATTGAAATCACAGAAAATATTCCGGTAAACTTATTAGAACATAATCAATTAAGATACTTTACAAGAAAGTTTATTGTAGCAAGCAATGACAAAGCGTTGTTGTATGTAAATGGAACTTTTGTTAAAGAATTAAAATCTGGAACGCATTATTTTTGGAATAACGCGATTACAATTGAAGTAAAAACAATCGATACAAGACAACAGCAAATTGAGATCTCTGGTCAGGAATTATTAACTAAAGATAAAGCAGGATTAAGAATCAATTTTTTTGTGAGATATCAGGTTGTTGATATTATGAAAGCTTTGATTGAAAACAAAGATTTTGAAAAGCAATTGTATGTTGCAATGCAATTGGCTTTAAGAGCTTTTGTTGGGGGATTGACTTTAGATGAATTACTGGCGAAGAAAGACACTATTGCCGAATTAATTTTGGCCGAAGTGACAACTAAAATTGAAGACTTAGGTTTGAAGATTTCTGATGCCGGAATTCGTGATGTAATCTTGCCAGGAGATATGAAAGAAATCATGAATCAGGTTTTGGTTGCCGAGAAAAAAGCACAGGCCAACAGTATCATGAGAAGAGAAGAAACCGCTGCAACAAGAAGTTTATTAAACACAGCAAAGCTGATGGAGGAAAACGAAATGTTGTGGAAATTGAAAGAGATGGAATACGTAGAAAAAATCGCCGACAAAATTGGAGAAATCACAATTTCCGGAAGCGGAAACGTAATTGGTCAATTGAAGGAAATCTTCGTGAAATAAGAAAAAAGATTTATAAACACATAGAAACATAGATTTTATTCTTCAAAAAAGAGAATAAAGAGAAATGTATTTCTTTCACATAGCATCTATGTGAATTTAAAATAGTGAAAGTCTTTATGCGACGTCAAATAACTATGATTCTATGTGTTTAATTAATTACAAAAAATCAGAAAAAATGAAAACTACAGATAAAATTATCATCATTGATTTAGAAGCCACATGCTGGCAGGGCGCGGTCCCGAAAGGTCAGCAAAACGAAATTATCGAAATCGGATTAGCCGTTTTAGATTCAGAAACCGGACAAATTACCAAGAACAAAGGTATTTTAATTAAGCCGCAGCGTTCTAGCGTAAGTACGTTTTGTACCGAATTAACAACCATAACTCAGGATTTACTGGATAAAAATGGAGTTAGTTTTGAAGATGCTGTAAATGAATTAATCGACGAATATAATCCCGATTTATACACTTGGGCAAGTTACGGTCAGTACGATTTGAATATGCTTAAAAAACAATGTAAATCGTTTGGAGTTCCTTACCCAATGGGAGACGATCACATTAATGTAAAAGAGCATTTTGCCGAAAAATTTGGTTTACAGAGATCAACCGGAATGAACGGCGCTTTACAATTGCTGAATATTCCGCTGGAAGGAACACATCACCGCGGAATTGACGATGCCAAAAACATCGCTAAGATTTTACATTGGTGTCTTCGTAATTAATTAAAAAAGGCTGTCTTATTAAGACAGCCTTTTTCTTTGGTTAAAAATATTTTGGTTTATTAATTGTTCCCGTATATTTTAGCGTAAAGATCTTTATAAATCTCTTTAATAATTTTACGCTTTAATTTTAAAGTAGGAGTAAGCTGCCCGCCGTCGATAGACCAAACATCTGGAGTCAATTCAAAACGCTTTATTTGTTCCCAGTGTCCAAATTTTTTGTTGATGCTTTCTACTTCTTCATCAATACGTTTAATAACATCAGGATTTTGACTAATTTCTTTATCAGAACTTCCTAAAGTAATTTTGTGGATTTTTGCCCATTCTTTTACAAATTCAAAGTTTGGCTGAATAAAAGCGGCCGGCATTTTTTCGCCTTCACCAATAACCATAATCTGCTCAATAAAACGAGATTGTTTCATAGCATTTTCGATCATTTGCGGCGCAATATATTTCCCTCCCGATGTTTTGAACATTTCTTTTTTACGATCTGTAATTTTTAAGAAACCTTCGCTGTCGATTTCACCAATATCCCCAGTATGGAAATAACCATCCTGCAAAGCTTCGGCAGTTTTTTCAGGATCTTTGTAATAGCCTAACATTACGTTTGGACCTTTACAAAGAATTTCTCCGTCTTCAGCAATTTTTACTTCAATATTGCGAATTGGTTTTCCAACAGTTCCAATTTTAAACCCTTTGTTTCTTTGATCGTTAACGGCAATTACCGGAGAAGTTTCAGATAAACCGTAACCTTCCATAACCGGAATTTCTGCAGCAGCAAAAACTCTTGTTAAACGAGGTTGTAAAGCGGCACTTCCGGAAACCATTAAATCTAAATTGCCGCCCAAACCTTCTTTCCATTTGCTGAAAATAAGTTTGCGTGCAATTTTTAACTGAAATTCATACCAAAAGCCGTTTGCTCCGTATGGTTCGTATTTTAAACCTAAATCAATAGCCCAGAAAAACAGTTTTTTCTTAATCCCTGTTAATTCAGTTCCTTTAGCATAAATTTTATCGTAAACTTTTTCTAAAAGTCTTGGTACAGCTGTAATAACAGTTGGTTTAACTTCTTTTAGATTGTCACTGATTTTATCAATAGATTCTCCAAAATAAACCGAAACACCATAATATTGATAAATGTATAAAATCATTCTCTCAAAAATATGGCAGATAGGCAGGAAGCTCAATGCAGAACTTTTACCCGGATCAAACGGAATTCTTGGTGCGCTGTCTAAAACATTCGAAACAATGTTTTTATGCGAAAGCATAACACCTTTAGGCTTTCCTGTAGTTCCTGAAGTATATATAATAGTGGCTAAATCATCGGTTTTGATGCTTTCTTTTCTGGCTTCAACTTCATTTTGATTGCTTTGGTCTTCGCCTAAAGTTAACAGCTCTGACCAGTGCTTACAACCCGGGATTTCATTAAAAGAATAAACCTCTTTTAAAGTTGGCACATTAGCCCTGATAGCTTGTACTTTTTGGTAAACTTCATCATCAGAAACAAAGCAGTAGATACTGCCGCTGTGATTTAAAATATATTCGTAATCTTCTTCGGCAATCGTTGGATAAATTGGAACATTTTGCGCACCTGTCTGCAAAATACCAATATCCATTACATTCCATTCTGTGCGGTTATTTGAAGTAATTAATGCGATTTTATCATCTTTTTGAACACCCATGCGCAATAATGCTCTCGAAACGGCATTAGCTTTTGCAATATATTCTTCGCTAGATGTTTTTTCCCAGACTCCATTTTTTTTGGTTGCAAGAGCAACTGGAAGGTTATAAGTTTCTTGTTGATAATAGGGAAAATCAAAAAGTCGTGTGATTGAAACCATGTTTAATATATTGAATTTTACTGCAAATTAAATAAAAATAAGGTATGATTTTTTATTTTATGGAATTTTATGGGAAAATTTATAGAGACTATTAAAAATCAACGAAAACGTTTTCTTTTTTATAGCGAATATTCCCAAAAATCAAGAAAAATTTAATTTGAAGGACGTTTTTAAAGGACTATTGTACGTTATAATCTTCGTATTCTTTTACTCTTTCTCCCATTAAGAACATTTTTTTCTTGGCAAAATGAATAGAGAATTGAGAATAAAACCATTCATTACCCTCAACAGGTCTGTACCAAAATGTATACGATTTACTATTGAATCCTTCCTTAAAAACCGGAGTTCCTTCTTCGGTACATTCAATTCCCCAATTGATCTTTTGTTTACTTAAGTCATCAGCCTGAATAAAACCTGTTCCGTCTGGGTTTAAAACCGTAACGGGTTGTTTTAAACCAATTGGAGCATAAGTTCCCTGAACAGGATAACCAATAGTTGTAGTAATATAACGTTCTTTAGAATTATGGGTAATTACATTTACTTCAACTTGAGAATATGATTTTGAGGCAATAAAAAAGAATGTAATCAGTAATAAATGTAAGGCTTTCATTTCTATATAAGATTAAAGTGTTTTTGGGCATCAATATAAAATCTGCAGCAGATTTTATGTAGCGAATATAACTTAAATTTTAATAGAAATTTTGAATCTAAATAACAAGAGATGCAATTTTTTTCAATTTATATTTTTCAGCCAAATTTTATTCTGTAGAAAACTGATTTTCGAGTAGTTTTTCTTTAAAATCAGATTTAAAAGTATAGGCAAAAGTAAGCATTACAGCGCGGGTATCTGATTTGTTTATTCTTGTATTACTGAATAATAATGTAGTGTTTTTATATCCGCTTTCGAGAGTATTGAACATATCCGTTACTACCAGCCCCAAACGTGCATTTCCTTTTCCTAATTTTTGCTGAAAACCCATATCAATATTGTAAATCGGAATTCGTTCTCCCTGAGCTGTTGCCAATGCCGAATTGTAATTCCCAATCAGCTGAAGTTTTCCGCCTTTCCATGGTACAAAATTATTAATGATTTTTCCATACCAGTTAAAAGCATCACTTACAGTATCTTCCGTTAGGTTAGAAGCATCTATATGCTGATGGAAAGCTGTTATGCTAATGTTGGCATCATAAAAAGGAAATGGTTTTAAACTAAAAATAGTTTCTAAACCATAGGTTACAGTATTTCCTATATTTCTGGGCTGTAACAAAACAACGCCATTATCCTGAAGTTCTGCATATTGTCTGATAACATCTTTTGCATTTCTGTAAAAAACATTAGTTGAAAAAGAATAATTTGTCCAGGTTTTATTATAACTCAATTCGCCAATATGAACAATTTCGGGTTTTAAATACGGATTTCCTCCGTGTGGATTCAACGCATCTGTAATATCAATAAACGGATTCAAATCATCTAAATCAGGACGATTAATGCGTTTGCTGTAGCCTAATTTTACAAATTCATTTTGTGCAGTATTCAGCTGAACTGATGCCGATGGAAACAATTTTAAATAATTATTACTAAAACGGTCGCTATTGTTTTTCGTCGCTCCGGTGTTGGAAACATTTTCTGCACGCAAACCTAAATTGTATTTCCATTTTGGGTTTTCCTTATCGCCGGTAAACGAATTCAGCATTCCGTAAACAGCATTAATCTGTTCGTTAAATTTAAAAGAATTGCTCGCTAAAGGATTTATAACATAATTACCATTTTCGAAATCAGCACTTTCAAAATCAGAATTAAAAAAACGGAATGTTCCTTTATAACCGGTTTCTACAATTGCTTTTTCTGAAACTGGAAGTGTGTAATTAACGATAGCATTAGAAATATTTTCGTTTTCATAATTATGAGTTCTTTGTAAAAAAGCATCGCCTATTTGTTGATGATATTGGTCATAATTATAGGTGTCAATATCTGTATTTTCTTTATGTTTTCCGAAAGAAGAAGTAATAGAACCAGAAAGGCTTTTTCGTTCGTCAGAGAATTTTCGGTCATAGATAAAAGCCAATTCGCCTACTTTTGAGCGTTCTAGTTCTAAAGAATGTCTTCTGTTATCAGAGAAAAACTGATTTGAACTTGTGTTTACACTCGTGTACAAAGTTTCGTCATTATCCTGAGTTTCGATGTTTCCTAAAGCTTCAAATGAAAAAGTATTTCTTTCATTTGGAGTAAAATCGACATTGAATTTTAAATTTTGTAAACCTTCCTTGCGTTCATCATTTCTGTTTTGATGGATATAATGTTCATCATCAATAAAATAATTAGTACGATCGGCCTTTATTTTTTTGGTTCGGCCGGCAAAACGATTATCATAACCCAGTCCAAAATTCCATTTTTCAGTTTTATGATTCAAAAGAACAGAGCTGTTTATTCTTCCTTTTGCACCAAAACCGGTTCCCAGAACTACTGCACCATTCAAACCGCTTTGGTTGTTTTTTTTAAGTTTGATATTAATAATTCCGCTTTCTGCATTTGCATCGTATTTTGCCGTAGGATTATTAATAATTTCAATACTTTCGATACTGCTTGCCGCAATTTGATCCATATTTGTAATAGCCAAATTTTTGCCATTAATTAAAATCATAGGTGATTTTCCTCTTAACGTAATTCCGCCCTCTGCATCGACTGCAACAGTAGGGATATTTTTTAGCATATCTGTTGCTGTTCCTCCAGATTGAGAAATGTTTGAAACAGCATTAAAAATGAAACCTTCATCCGTTTTCTGAATTTGCTTTTTTTGGGAATTAACCACTACAGTATTCAATAAATTGGTGTCATTTTTTAAGACAACGGTTCCAATAGAAATAGGAGATCCTGTAAAATTTATTTTTCGGATATCAGTTTTATAACCCATTAATTTTAACTGAAGCAAATATTCACCGGCATTAATGTTTTCTAAAGAAAAGCTTCCAGAAACATCAGTTATAGTATAATTGACAATTTTAGTAGAATCGGCAGTATTTTTTAAAACAACATCAACAAATTCGACAGGAAGTTTTCCGTCTGTAATTTTTCCGTTTAAAGAAGAATTCTGCTGACCAAAAGCAAATTGGTTTGCAAAAAATATAGCAAAAATAAGTGCAGTTTTAATCATTTTTTTCATAAAGCAAAGATATTTATCTCCATAAATGAAGCTTAAAAAACCGTCTTAAGATATCATTAAACTAGTCTTACGTATGCATTAGAGCAAGGTTAAGCAAAAAGAAAATGGGGATTTTTCCCCTTCGAAAAACAGTAGTTTACCTAGATTATATGGTATTGACTTGTTCTATTTTTACGCGGATTAAAATGCGTAAGCCGAAAAGCATATAGAGTAGGCACTAACCAAACTAAAAATATGGAAACTGCCTTCTATTTAGCAATGGGCTGGTGCGGAACCAAATACCCAGGCTGGTGGAATCGCTTTTGGAGAAGTCCTCCGCCGCCTCCGGATCCGGAACCCTGGTGGACGATTGTATTAATTGGAATTGGATTGGTGGCTGGAGCCGCCGGCGGATTATTCTTTAGTAATGCAATCGCAGAAAATCAGTTTTTTGCAGGTCAAAATGCAATTGCTTCGGGGTTATTTGCATTTGGAACTGCCAATATTGTAACCGGAATCGCATCAGCTTTTAAAGACTGAAAATAAAAAATGCTTCGGCTTAGGGATAGCGTCGGGGCATTTTTTTTTATGTTTTAGCCACGAATTATTATTTTAAAAATAGCCACATATTAAAGGGATTAAATGATTTTTTAAACTTTAAAAATAATCTGTGATAATCCCTTTAATATGTGGTAAAAAAAACACCCGAATTTATCGGGCGTTTTTAATAAAATATATTTCTTAGTTTTTCTCAATCCATTTTCTGGCATTAACAAAAGCTTCGTGCCAAGGCGAAACCTCGTCATTTCTGTCTTTTGGATAATGTGCCCAGTTCCATTGGAAAGTCGAACGCTCAATGTGAGGCATCATTACTAAGTGTCTTCCTGTTTTATCACACATCATTGCTGTGTTGTAATCAGAACCGTTAGGGTTTGCAGGATATCCTTCGTAAGCATATTTAGAAACAATGTTGTATTGATCTTCTGAATACGGCAATTTGAATTTACCTTCTCCGTGAGAAACCCAAACTCCTAAAGTACTTCCAGCCAAAGTCGATAACATAACTGAGTTATTTTCCTGAACTTTTACAGAAGTAAAGATACTTTCGTGTTTCTGGCTTTCGTTATGAAGCATTTTTCCGTGAACTTCGTGTTCCGGATTAATAACTTCTAATTCCATAAACAACTGACATCCGTTACAGATACCAACAGAAAGCGTATCTTCTCTTTTGAAGAAATTATCCAAAGCTGTTTTTGCTTTTTCGTTGTATAAGAAAGCTCCAGCCCAACCTTTAGCAGAACCTAAAACGTCAGAGTTAGAGAAACCTCCAACAGCTCCAATAAACTGAATATCTTCAAGCGTTTCACGACCAGAAATTAAATCGGTCATGTGAACGTCTTTTACGTCAAAACCTGCTAAGTACATAGCATTTGCCATTTCACGCTCAGAATTACTTCCTTTTTCACGGATAATCGCCGCTTTTGGTCTCGGTTTAGAGTTGTCTATTTCTGGTTTCTTTCCTGTAAAATGTGCAGGGAAAGTATAATTTAAAACCTGATTTTTATAGTTTTCAAAACGCGCCTGAGCTCTTCCGTTTTTAGATTGTTTTTGATCTAATAAATAAGAAGTTTCAAACCAAACGTCTCTGTAAGCTTTTATGTCTAAAGTCCAAGGTCCAAGGTCTAAAGTCTCAGTAGTTGTCGCTTTTCCTAATTTGAAAAATTCGATGTTGTTTGCATTTAATTTAGCTTCAACAGCTGCATCAGATTTTGCCTGGAAAACAATTCCGATGTTTTCTGCGAAAAGGATTTTCAATAAGTCTTTTTCCGCGAAAGCGCTGAAATCAATTTTTGCTCCTAAATTCACATCAGCAAAACACATTTCTAATAAAGTAGTGATTAAACCACCGCTTCCGATATCGTGACCTGCTAAAATTTGGCTTTCGCCGATTAATTCCTGAACTGTATTAAAAGCATTTTTGAAGAAAGCCGAATCTTTAATTGTAGAAGTTTTGTTTCCGATTGTGTTTCTGATTTGTGCAAAAGATGAACCTCCAAGTTTGAAATCATCCTGAGACAAATTGATATAATAGATTGAATCTCCATTTTTCTGTAAAACTGGTTCAACTACTTTTCTAATATCTGTACAGTTTCCAGCAGCCGAAATAATAACCGTTCCCGGTGCGATTACTTCGTCGTTTGGATATTTTTGTTTCATTGAAAGTGAATCTTTTCCTGTCGGAATATTGATTCCTAATTCGATGGCAAAATCAGAACAACCTTGTACAGCTTCGTATAAACGAGCATCTTCGCCTTCGTTTTTACAAGCCCACATCCAGTTTGCAGATAATGAAATTCCTTTTAACTGATCTTTAATTGGAGCCCAGATAATATTTGATAACGATTCTGCGATCGCATTTCTACTTCCCGCAACCGGATCGATCAACGCAGCAATAGGAGCGTGACCAATAGAAGTTGCAATTCCTTCTTTTCCTAAATAATCCAGAGCCATAACTCCAACATTATTCAATGGCAATTGTAACGGACCTGCATTTTGTTGTTTTGCTACTTTTCCTCCAACACAACGGTCAACTTTGTTTGTTAACCAGTCTTTTGAAGCAACAGCTTCTAAACGTAAAACGTCTTTTAAGTATGATTCAAAATCTGCAGCGTTATAAGCAACGTCAGTATATTTTCTGTCAACGGTATTATCAGTCATAACCGTTTTTGGAGAACTTCCGAAGAAATCTTCTAAAGCATAATCCATCGGTTTTGAACCGTTTGACTGCGATTGGAAAGTAAAACGGTGATCTCCCGTAACATCTCCAACTTCGTACATTGGCGAACGCTCTCTATCAGCAATTCTTTGTAATGTATCGATATCTTTTTGACCAATAACCAATCCCATTCTTTCCTGAGATTCGTTACCGATAATTTCTTTTGCAGAAAGAGTAGGGTCTCCAACTGGCAATTTATCTAAATCGATTAAACCTCCAGTTTCTTCCACTAATTCCGAAAGACAGTTTAAGTGTCCACCCGCACCGTGATCATGTATCGAAACAATTGGATTGTTATCACTTTCTACTAAACCACGAATTGCGTTTGCAGCACGTTTTTGCATTTCAGGATTTGAACGCTGAATGGCATTTAACTCGATTCCTGAACCGAAAGCGCCTGTATCTGCAGAAGAAACCGCAGCACCACCCATTCCGATTCTATAATTTTCTCCACCAAGAATTACAATTTTATCGCCTTCTTTTGGTTTGTGTTTGATAGATTGATCTAGTTTTCCGTAACCAATTCCACCCGCCTGCATGATTACTTTATCGTAACCAATTTTACGGTTGTCTTCTTCGTGTTCAAAAGTTAAAACAGAACCTGTAATAAGCGGCTGACCGAATTTATTTCCAAAATCAGAAGCTCCGTTTGAAGCTTTGATTAAAATATCCATTGGTGTTTGGTACAACCATTTTCTTTCTTCAACTGCATTTTCCCATTTTCTGTCATCGTTCAAACGAGAATATGAAGTCATGTAAACTGCAGTTCCTGCTAATGGCAATGATCCTTGTCCTCCGGCTAAACGGTCACGAATTTCTCCTCCAGAACCAGTCGCAGCTCCATTGAAAGGCTCAACTGTTGTTGGGAAATTGTGTGTTTCTGCTTTTAAAGAGATTACAGAATCAAATTCTTTTATTTCGTAAAAATCAGGTTTGTCTGCCGATTTTGGTGCAAATTGCTGCACTTTTGGTCCTTTTACAAAAGCAACGTTGTCTTTGTAAGCAGACACAATATCGTTTGGGTTTTCCTGAGATGTTTTTTTGATTAATTTAAAAAGAGAAGTTTCTTTTTCTTCTCCGTCGATTACAAATGTTCCGTTGAAGATTTTGTGACGGCAGTGCTCTGAGTTTGCCTGAGAGAAAGCAAAAATCTCAGAATCGGTTAATTTTCTTCCTAGTTTAGTTGAAAGATTGTTTAGGTAATCAACTTCTTCTTCGCTTAAAGCTAAACCTTCCACTTTGTTGTAAGCAGCAATATCATCAATCTCCAGAATTGGTTCCGGCTGAATGTTGATAGTGAAAATTTCCTGATCTAATTGATTGAATTTTTGAAAAAGCATTGGGTCAAAATCGGTAAAATCTTCCGTTGCCGGATGAAATTCTTCAATTCTGATAATGCCGGGAATACCCATATTTTGAGTGATTTCTACAGCATTTGTACTCCATGGAGTGATCATAGTGGCGCGTGGACCAACAAAAAAATCCGTCAGTGCGGATTTTTCGATCTTATTCGCGTCGGCAAAAAGCCAGTTTAATTTTGAAATGTCTTGAGCTGAAATTTCGTTTTGCGTTTGTACGGCAAAAACAGTTTTGCTTTGGTTTTCAAAGAAATGGATCATTGTGATGTGTAGTTTGTTGTATTGAGCTGCAAATTTAGTGTAAATAAATAGCAGGCGCAAATTTGATAACAAACTCTTTTGAAAAAAATGAACTTGCTCTGAAATTAGGCTAAAAATTAAGAATTTATCCGTTTTTTATTGAGGTGCTAAGTTAATAAGATGCTAAGGATCTAAGGTTTTTTTTATGTACTGAGTTTTTTTGTTTCACGCAGATTAAGCAGATTGTGCAGATTTAATGGGTTTAGAGTTATTAATAAATCTGTGTCAATATTTATTAAGTTTTCCTGATCTGCAATATCTGCTGAATCTGTGTGAAAAAAATATTTAGTTGATGATTATTTTTTTAATAATTGTTTTTGAATCTTTTTCGATTTTAACCAAATAAATTCCGCTCGAAAGATGACTTACTGATATTACAGAATCTGCAGCATTTTGTTTTTCGAAAACTTTTTGTCCTGAAAAAGAAAGAATTTCTATTGAATAAGGCGAATCTAAACAGTCTAAACCAACGTAGAAATTTCCGTCAGAAGGATTTGGATAAATTACAATTTCATCTGAAGTTTCTACAATTTCTTCTGCAGGTTTTACTATTTTGCTTCCTAGATTATTACAAGTGTCAGATGAGTACGAATCCCATTGAGCACTTAAATTAAAAGTTGTACTTGGAGAAGTAACAGTAGATTTTCTTCTTAAAGTTACATCAATGGCAAAATTGGCAGTTCCGCCATTAAAAGTTCCAATGATATCGATTAAAACTCCGTTTTTGAATAAACCTACAGCATCATTTCCATTAAAAGTCAATTCAGTTGCTGTTGTTGAAATATTTGCTGAACCTGGTGAAAAGCAAGTTGAAGAAATAGAACTGTTTACAATTACAAATTTGCTTCCGGTTGCTAAAGTTCCGCTCAAAGCCAAACCTGTACTCCACGAACCAGAACCATTAGTTTGTTTTTTAATGGTATAAGCCGATAAACTAACAGAATTTCCGGTATTGTTGGCGATTTCTAAAGCTTTGTTATTTCCAGAACCTTCAATATATTCTGAGAAAAGTAAATCGGTAGCCGTTCCGCCTGAGCTGTTTGTTGTAACCGAAATGGTGTTGCTTGATGCAGAAGTATTTCCAGCCGCATCTTTTGCTTTTACATAAATAGAATAAGCTGTGGAAGCTGTTAAACCCGTAATTGTAGCTGTTGTACCAGAAACAGTTGTTTTTAAAGCGCTGTTTGCATAAACATCGTAACCCGTTACGGCTACATTGTCTGTAGATGCTGTCCACGAAAGTGAAATTGAAGTTGCAGTTTTTGAAGTCGAAGCTAAACTTGTTGGAGTAGTTGGTGCCTGAGTGTCTCCAGAAGGAGTTCCGCCCCAAATTTGATTTACATATTCCGGATGATCAATATATGGATTTCTATTTCCCTGACGTGCATACACTGCATTGTTTCTTGCAATTTCCCTTGCACTTACAGGATCCTGCGCGTGCCACGCCAAAAGCATATTTAAGAAATCCGTTGTAAAAACTTGGTTGTTTGAACCATTAAACATGGCATAAGAATATCCTGCAACTGTATTTTCATATCGTGTAGCAAAGTAAAAATACATTCTTGCAATATCGCCTTTGAAAGCATTGATTGGTTCAAAAACGGTTCCAGAGTATCCAGAAACAGAACTTGACCCTAGTTTACTTCCGTTTTGAGAAGTATACGTTGCAGTACTAACAGTTCCGTGTGGATAGTTAGAACGCATTCCGTTTACTTTTCCGTCGGTTGGGGTGATGAAATGTGCATCGGCAACCATTGGAGACTGCTCATTAAAAACTGATTGTGGAATTATATGTTCTCTGTTGTAGCAATCGCCTTCTGCAGAATAATTTCCGCATCGTTGTGTACTTCCTGTGCTGTAATTGTATGGATCTGTTCCTGATGGATTTTCAGAATACATGTCTAATACTGTTCCGTCATTTTCATAAAAATTATCAACGTCAGAAGTTTGATATGTGGTGTATAAACCTGCATATCCGTTATCAGTATGACCTTTAATAATATTATACAATTGAGTTTTTAAAGTGTAACCCGTTCCGGTTGCAGTATTGTAATAACCGGATGGAATCTGAGCAAAGCCAATTGCAGAAAACAACAATAACAGTAAAAAGTAGTTTTTTTTCATAAAAATAGGGGTTTTAGGTTTGGTTATAATACTTTTTAAAAATCTGATTTTTAGAATTTTAAATAAGTATTGTAGCAAATCTATTACTTTTATGAATACGAAACGTTAAGCGATGTTTATTTTTAGGTATATTTTCTTACTGGTGGGTCTTGTGCCATTAGGCACATAAAATCGGTAGCCAATAGATCTAAAGTTAGCTGGCGTGCCGTAGGTACGCAATATTATTTTATCGCGTACCTACGGCACGCTTAATTATTCTCCATTTATGTTTTTCTACCGATATTTAGTGCCTAACGGCACTTATTTATACTGAAGAACTATTTTCCAACGGACTTTTTATATGGTTTAAAAATTTTACTTCGGAAAATCTTTACTTTGATAAGCGCCCAAATCAGGAGGAGAAGTTCTGGTAATTCCTAAAATATCTAACGGAATACTATACGCCTGATTCCCTTTCGCGAAAGCGGAAGAAGTTTTATCAATATTCAACTGATTTTTAGAAACATTATAAAACTTCGGATTTTCATTTAAAATGATGTTGTTATAATGTTCCGTATCAGTTTTAAATTGATAATCAGCATTTGATGTGTTGCCAAATTTCAAAAGACAATTATTTAACTGGTAAACAAAAGCGGCACTTGTATTTTTTTGTAAATTAAATTCATTCGTGCTGGAGCCGTAAATAATACAATTATTGAAAGTAGCCTGTGTTAACGGATTTGTTTCCGGAGTTGCTCCTGCCAGACTATTACTTAAATTAACCGCAAAATGTGAACTGTTTTGCCAATTATTGTTGAAAGTACAATGTGTAAAACTGTAACTTCCGCCATAAACGCAGGATAAACTCGAAATTCCGGCATAATTAATTACAATATTTTCGCCATTGATGTGAGCGTTTTGAGCCAGAATTCCATATTCGACGCAATTGTAAATTTGTGTGTTTTTAATTTCAATGGTGTTTAGCGGATTTTTAAAATCTAAACCAACAACGGCATTTTTTAAAGTTAAGTGATTGATCGAGTGATTTGTACTTCCGCTTGCAAAAATTACAGATTTCCATTGCCCCGGAATATCAGAATAAAGAGATTCCAAACGATCGCCTTCAAAAATAACTTCTTTTTCAAGTTTTTCGGTTGTTGAAATATCTCCATTAATTTGAAGAGTAGCTTTATTCCCAACATACAAACCAGAATTAGAATGGAAATGAACTCGCGCTCCGGCTTCAAAAGTTACCGTTTTATTTTCCGGAACTCCGGCATACCCATAAATTACATAAGGTTTTTGTTTGGTAAAAATAAGTTCGTTTCCGTTTTCAGAATCATTTTCGTCAAGATAAAATCCGTCAACATCTTTACCGTCAATTTGGATTTTTTCTTTCGTTCCGTCGGCATTTTGTTTTGGATAAAGAAAAACAGCATCCTGAATCAAGGTTACCAGTGCAACTTCCTGCAGATTAGCGCCGCTGTCAAACTGAATTTCATCAGTATACAAAAAATCTGTCGGGTCAGCATCAGTAATATCAGCAGTAGTTTCTATGAAAATATATAAACTGTCTTTTGCTAAAAGCGTAACATCTTTAAATATTTTTCCGTTGTTGCCGGTCATTCCGTCAACGGTCATTCTGTATTTAGAGTTTAATCCTTTTTTAAGTTGTATAATCGGAATCGAAATATCGTTTTTACTTCGGTTATAAACTTTTAACTGATAAGTACTTGAACCAATATTTTTAAAAACAGTATCCAAATAAACAGTGTCTTTTGAAAACTTCAAATCTCCGGTACTGGCAACGGTGTCAAAATCAGTTCGGCAAGAACTAAAAGCCAGAATTATTCCGAAAATAAAAAGTACAAAGTATTGACGCATTTGAATAGTTTTTTTAGCCGCGAATTCACGAATTATTTATTTTTTAGATTAGAAGAATTCGTGAATTCGCGGCGAAAAAATTCAACGCAAAGTATTTCGAAATCCTTCTAATCTGTGTAATCTGTGGCCCAAAAAAGCCAAAGATTAATGTTTGATTGTTTTTGTAAAAATAGCAAAAAACTTACATGTTTGAAGTTGAATTTTAATTTTAGAATATGATTTTAGATTTGTATCTCATCTTTTCTTTAATTTTACGATTTTAAAGTCTATTTTAATGAACTATACAAAAGAACAAATTATAGCGTATTGCAATGAGTTTTCTAAAAACACGTTGATGGAAACGCTAAAAATTGAATATATCGACGCCGGAGAAGATTTTTTAACGGCAAAAATGCCAGTAAATCCAAGTGTTCACCAGCCAATGGGACTGCTTCATGGCGGCGCTTCTGTAGCGTTGGCAGAAAGTGTAGGAAGTGCGGCTTCTCATTTTTTTATAAATCCAAAAGAACAGGAAGTCCGCGGAATCGAAATCTCTGCAAATCATTTAAAAAGTATTCGAGAAGGTGTCGTTTTTGGCACAGCCAGAATTATTCACAAAGGAAGAAGCCTTCATCTTTGGGAAATTAAAATTACAGACGAAGCAGGAAATTTGATTTCGCTTTGCAAACTAACTAATATTGTTTTAGAGAAAAAGAAAATTTAAAAATCCTGCATCACTTAATTATTTAAAATTTAATGACCCAAAATTACAAAGCTCCGGTTTCTTCTACTTTCAAAAAGATGACCACAAAAGCGATTCTTTCTGTTTTGTTCTTTTTATTAATTTATATCCTTTTAATTCTTTCCGGAATAGGTATTACCGCTTTAGCAGTTATTGGCGGAATAGCAATTATAGCTATAAAACCAATGTTTGTAACCATTATGATTGGAGCAGGGTTATTGTGCATGGGATTACTCGTTTTGGTTTTTCTTTTCAAATTTATGTTTGTAAAACATAAGGTAGACCGTTCTCATTTAATCGAAATTACCCGCGCTGAAGAACCAAGATTATTTGCTTTTATTGATGAAATTGTAAACAAAGTCCAAACCGATTTTCCTAAAAAGGTTTATTTGTCATCTGATGTAAATGCTTGTGTTTTTTATGATTCTACTTTTTGGAGCATGTTTCTGCCTATCAAGAAAAATCTGCAGATTGGGGTTGGACTTGTAAATTCAGTTTCAGAAATTGAGCTTAAAGCTATTTTGGCACACGAATTTGGACATTTTTCTCAAAAAAGTATGAAAGTAGGAAGTTATGTTTACAATGTAAATCAAATTATTCATAACATGCTTTACGACAATGATTCGTATAATTCTATTGCACAAAGCTGGGGAAGTGTTAACGGATATTTTGCTTTTTTTACTATGGTTGCCGTTAAAATTGTAACAGGAATTCAGTGGGTTTTGCAGCAGGTTTATAATGTTGTAAATATTAGTTACCGCGCATTATCAAGGCAAATGGAGTTTCATGCTGATGCCGTTGCGGCAAGTGTTACAGGATCAAGACCTTTGATTACATCGTTATTGAGATTAGATCTTGCAGATCATTCTTTTAATGCTGTTTTAGATTATTACGGAAAGAAAATTCCAGATTCAATTGCAACAGAAAACTTATATCAGCAGCAGTCATTTGTAATGAATTTTATTGCCACAAACAGCAATTTACACGTTGAAAATGATTTACCTCAATTAACTCCGGATTTTTTAAACAGATTTAATAAATCAAAACTGGTTATCGAAAATAAATGGGAAACTCACCCAAGTACCGAAGATCGAATTAAAGAATTAGAAAGGTTAAATCTGGATGTAACAAACGATAGTAAAGCACTAGCGATTGGATTGTTTCAGGATGGAGTTGCATTGCAGAGTAAATTTACCAATAAACTCTTTTCGTCAATAAAATATTCTAACGCAGTTGTTTTTCATAAAAACGAAGATTTTATTAATGAATATGAAAAAGATTTTTTTACGAATTCATTTAATGAGATTTTCAATAAATATTACGATAACAAAAATCCTGAAGTTTTTGACATAGATTTATTAGGAAAAGAATCTTCAAATAAAGATCTTAAAGAATTATTCAGCAATTCGGCTGTAGATTTAGTTTATAATTCTATTTCATTAGAAAATGATGTCAATGTATTAAAACAAATTGCAGGCGGGAATTTTAAAATAAAATCATTTTCGTACGACGGACATAAAATGTCTTCTAAAGATGCTCAGGAATTAGTAAACGAACTAGAACTGGATTTGAAGAAAATTAAAGAAGACGTTCTTGAAAACGACAAACAAATCTATTTCTACTTTTTAACTTTGGCAGATAATCAAAATAAAGCCGAAGAATTAAAGCAGCATTATAAAGATCTTTTCCTGTTAGATAAAAGCTACGATGAAAAAATCGATTTTTATATAAAAATGATGAATGCTTCTGAATTTATCTACAGAACCTGTACAATAGATGTTATCGAACAGAATATGCGTTTGCTTAAAATAGAAGAAGACAAATTTAAAAATGAAATAGAAAAAATGCTGGAAGACGATATTTATAGAAAAGCTATAACAATCGATATGAGAGTTGCTTTTAATAAATATTTATCTGAAGACTGGAAATATTTTAATGGAAATCAATATCTGGAAGAAGTATTAAAATTACTTTCTGAATCTTTGAATAATTATCAGACTGTTATATCAAAAACATTCTTTCAAACTAAAAAAGAGCTTTTAGAATATGAAGCTCAACTTTTAAATCATGAATAATTTTTTCACAAAAATAAAACAACATTACAATCAAAACTTACCTTTTGTAATGTATTCTAAACCTAATACAACAAGTGTTTTTGGCCTTTTACAACAAAATAACACTTTATATAAAATTACTGATTACAGTGAAAAAGGATTTGTTTTTGCTTCTTTTGATGAAAAACAACTCGTTTTAATTCCTGAAAGCGAATCGGAAATTATTACGACTGAAAAAGAAATTACAGCATTTGAATCAACAGAAATTGATGATCTGAATTTTAATGCTGAAGCTAAAAAACAATACGAAGATTTGGTTTCAAAAGGAATTGAAGCCATTAAAAATGAAGAATTCAAAAAAGTAGTTTTATCCCGAAGCGAAAGAGTAAATTTATCTGAATTTGATTTTTCTGAAACGTTTCAGCATTTGGTTCAATTATATCCAACTACTTTTTGTTATTGTTTTTTTCATCCTAAAATTGGATTTTGGATGGGAGCAACGCCAGAGCAGCTTTTAAAAGCAAACGGAAATGTTTTTGAAACAACTGCTTTGGCAGGAACGCAAAAAGCAAATCTGGAAACCGAAATCAGCTGGGGACAGAAAGAAAAAGACGAACAGCAATACGTAACTGATTTTATTGTAAAACGTTTACGTGAAGTTGCCAATTCAGTTGTGGTTACAGAACCATATAGCTTAAAAGCCGGATCGATCTGGCATATTAAAACGGATATTTCGGGAGTTTTAAATGAAAATTCGACTTTAGAGGAAGTAATTGATACGCTTCATCCAACGCCTGCCGTTTGCGGACTGCCAAAGAAAAAAGCAAAAGCATTTATTATTGAAAATGAAAATTACGACAGAACTTTCTATACGGGTTTTCTGGGCGAATTAAACAGCAGTTTTGCCGGCAGTAAAACTAGTTCTGATTTATTTGTAAATTTGCGCAGCATGCAGATTCAGGATAAAACTGCGATTTTATACATGGGCTGCGGCATTACAAAAGAAAGTGTTCCTGAAAAAGAGTGGGAGGAAAGCGTCAATAAATCAATGACGATGAAAAGAGTTTTGAAAAAATAGTTTATAAATCGTTTCAGGTTTCAGGTTTCAAGTTCTGTTGACAACTTGAAACCTGAAACTTGAAACTTGAAACAAAAAATAATGAAATTAGACATATTAGCCTTTGGCGCACATCCTGATGATGTAGAATTAGGTTGTGCCGGGACAATTTTAAAAGAAGTTTCCTTAGGGAAAAAAGTAGGGATTGTGGATTTAACACGCGGCGAATTAGGAACGCGTGGAACTGCTGAAATTAGAGATGAAGAAGCAAAAGCTGCGGCAAAGATTTTAGGTGTTTCTGTTCGTGAGAATTTAGGTCTTCGTGATGGTTTTTTTGTTAACGATGAAAAACACCAATTAGAGGTCATAAAAATGATCCGAAAATACAAACCGGAAATTGTTTTGTGCAACGCAATCGACGATCGACATATTGATCACGGAAAAGGAAGTAAATTAGTCTCTGATGCCTGCTTTTTATCTGGATTGATGAAAATCGAAACTTCAATTGATGGAGAAAAACAAGAAGCCTGGAGACCAAAAGTAGTTTATCATTATATTCAGTGGAAAAATATTACTCCGGACTTTGTAGTAGATATAACAGGATTTGAAAAAAAGAAAGTAGAAGCAATTTCGGCTTATAAAACACAATTTTATGATCCAGATTCAAAAGAACCTGCTACGCCAATTACTAGTAAAAACTTCTTTGAAAGCTTAAATTATCGTGCGCAGGACTTAGGAAGACTAGTTGGAAAAGATTTTGCGGAAGGTTTTACTGTTGAAAGGTGTTTGGCAGTCAATAGCTTAGAAAATTTGTTGTAATTTTTTCATTTTTTTCTTTGTAGAACTCAACCTTTGTTATATATTTGCACTCGCTAAGCAAAAATGGTGGTTGTAGCTCAGCTGGTTAGAGTAGCGGTTTGTGGTGCCGCGGGTCGCCGGTTCGAACCCGGTCAGCCACCCAGATTTAAAGCCTTGAAGAAATTCAAGGCTTTTTTTGTGCGTTTAACTTTTTTTGAACCATATAAGTTATATAAGGTCATTTTAGATTTATGCTTGAATGCTGTAATTAATAAGTTTAAAAAGAAAATAGCTCAATATTCTTATATCTAAATTTTTTTGTATTTCAAATATAGTCCGCGGTTTCAACCTTGAGGACGTTTTGGGTGCGTTTTGTATAAAATGCGTTGTCTTATCGTTTCGTCTTAGCGGTTTAAACCGCTGTCTATGTTTGCTAATATGACTTATAATTAATTTGCATTGAAATAAACACAAAGCAATCTAAAATGAACTTACATCACTTATATGCTGTAAAACAAAAAAAAAGCATGACGGTTAAATCATGCTTTTGGTGGTTATTATAATTTGGTTTAATGTATTATCGAATTTCTTCAAAGGTTGTACCTTGATTAATGTCGCCTGTTTTAAAACCTTTTTTAAACCAGTACATTCTTTGTTCTGATGTTCCGTGTGTAAAAGAGTCCGGAACAATTTGTCCCTGCATTTTACTTTGAATAGCATCGTCTCCAACTGCATTGGCAGCACTTAAGGCTTCTTCTATATCACCATCATCTAAATTTTTCTGATTATAATGCGCCCAGACTCCAGCGTAAAAATCGGCCTGTAATTCTAAAGCTACTGAAAGTTTATTGGCTTCGGCCTGACTTTTTCCTTCTTGTTCCTGATGCATTTTGGCAGATGTTCCTAATAAGGTCTGAACGTGATGGCCAATTTCATGAGCAATAACATAAGCAATGGCAAAATCTCCGCCTTTAGCACCAAATCTTGTCTTAAGTTCTTCAAAAAATCCTAAATCCATGTACACTTTTTGATCTGCCGGACAATAAAATGGCCCTGATGCAGATGAAGCACCTCCACATGAAGTTTGCACAGAGCCTTTGAAAAGGACTAATTTTGGGTTTTTATAGGTCATACCATTTTCGGCAAATATTTTCCCCCAAATATCTTCTGTATCAGCTAAAGTAACTTTTACGAATTCTCCTAATTGTTTATCTTCTTCGCTTAATGGTGCAGCAGCTTCAGTTTGTGTTTGCCCGCCCTGCATTTGTTCTAAAACAGGAGTAATAAGTTTTGCGTTTTCACCTCCAAAGACATTAAGAAGCAGAATAATTATTCCAATAACGCCGCCTCCAACTGCAATTTTTCCTCCTGAGATTCCTCTGCGGTCTTCTACATTATCACTTTGTCTTCTGCCTTGCCATTTCATAGTAAATTGTATTTAAGCTTTTTAAGTTTTTTCTTGTACGAATTTATAGAATTTTTAGCAATTACTAATTATTTCAGGCCATTTAGTTTTAATTATTTTAACCATTTTACCAAAGTTTCTTCTACTGAACCTTTCATGATAGGTTTTGAAATATAATCGTCCATTCCGGCAGAAATACATTTGTTGCGTTCCTCTTTTTCTGCTCCAGCTGTTACAGCAATAATTGGAATATTTTTTCCTGCAATGGTATTTCTGATGGCTTTTGTAGTTTCATAACCATTCATAATAGGCATTTGAATATCCATAAATACAAGCGTTGGATTTATGCTTTCGAATTGTTTTACAGCTTCATAGCCATTTTCGCATTCGTAAATAAAAGCGTTATTGTAGAGGTTTTTTACAATCGTTTTTAGCAGCAGCATATTTACCTTATTATCTTCAACAATTAGGAAACGTATGCTTTTGTTATTGGTTTCGATATGATTTTCTACGGTCGCTGCATTTAAATTTTTAAGTTCGTTATTATATTTTTCGTTAATACTCTGATTGCTGGTTTTTAAATTTAAATCGAAGAAAAAGTTACTGCCTTCACCAATTGTACTTTCGAGCTGTAGTCGGCTTTCCATTAAGGCCAAGAGCTGATTTGAAATTGTTAATCCTAAACCTGTTCCGCCAAATTTTCTTGTTGTAGAACTATCTGCCTGCGAGAATGCTTTAAAAATCTTTTTCTGGTTTTTCTCCATAATCCCAATTCCGGTATCAATTACAGAAAAACGAATAGTGCAATTGTTGTTTTTGTTTTTTTCCAAAACAGAAACATTCAATTTGATAGAACCTTCATTGGTGAATTTTACTGCATTTGAAAGCAGATTAATCAGGATTTGTTTTATTCTGACAATATCGGTCCAGATATATTTCGGGACATCCGGATCAACATTCAGTTCCAGCTGCAGATTTTTTTGATTGGATTCGAAAACAATTAAATCGAAAACCTGACCCAATACTTTTTTAATATCATATAAGTCGATAAAGAGCTCCAGTTTTCCAGCTTCGATTTTAGAGAAATCGAGAATATCATTGATGATTTCCAATAAAGAATGTGCCGATTGATTAATGGTTGTCATGTATTTTTCCTGAATTTCTTCTAATTCAGTTTTCATCAATAAATGAGTGAAACCAATAATTCCATTCAAAGGAGTTCTGATTTCGTGCGACATATTGGCCAGAAAATCAGATTTTGATTTATTGGCAGCTTCGGCTAGTTGTTTGGCTTTAATCGCATCTTCGGTTTCTTTTTTATTGGTGATATCAAAATAAATTCCTCCTACAAATTCAATTTCATCACCTTTTTTAATAACGTCTCCAAATTCTTCAACCCAGATATATTCGCCGGTTTTTCGTTTAATTCGGTAAACGTTATGCAGAGGAACTCCGTTTTGAAGATTATCGATTTGATTATTAATAACTTCGTCCCGATCTTCATGGTGAATAAGTGATAAGAACGACAAATTGTTTTCGATAAATTCTGCTTTAGAATATCCGGTTAAATTATAAATTTCATCGTTTAGGAAAATTTTAGTCGAAAATGCATCAAACTTAGACAGATAAACCGTTCCCGGAATATTATTGGCAATTAATTTGAATTTTTCCTCACTTTCAATAATCTTGCTTTCATTTCGGTTTCTTTCTAATGCAGATGAAATATTATTGGCCAAAACCTGAAAAATATATATCTCTTCTTCAGACCATCTTCGTTCTTTGGTGCAGTCGTCAAAGCCAATGAATCCGGTAAAAATATCGTTGATATACAACGGAAGAATCAGGATTGATTTTATTTCATTATTGATTAGCAGTTGCTTAAAAAATCCATCTTCTAACTTTCTTGTAAAAGTGTTTACGATGCGTTTATTTTTTGCAGCTTCGAAAATTTCGTTCAGATTATCTTCGCTCATGTGGCGCAAAGGTGTAATTTGATGCGGAATTCCTTTTCTGGACCATTTGTATTTTTGCGAAACGGTATTGGTTGTAAAGTCTCGTTCATAATAAAACATATGATCTGCTTTTGAGGCTTTTCCAATTAAATCATACGTTTCCTGAAACATTTGCTCTGTAGATTTACTCAGCAAAAATTTCTCTGTACAAAGCGAAAGTGCCGATAAAAGCTGACTTTTGAATTCTAATCGGCGTTCTGTTTCCAAACGCATCTGCATCGAAATGGCAAGCGAAATAACATCCGAAATCGTTCGGGCATAATTAATATCCTCATTATCCCAATCTCTTTGTTCTTCGGTACTTTCAAAACAAACCACACCAGCCAGTTGTCCGCTTAAAAAAATCGGAACATCCAGCATTGATTTTATTTTGTTTTTGGTAAAATAAAGCGTTTGAAATTCTGATGTTTCCAGTTTATTAAAAACGTCTGGTGCGTTTATTATGGCTTTGTTTTTTAAGGTTTCAAAATATATAGGATACGATTCCTTGTCCAGAATATTTTTATCAGTCAGGTTTTGATTATCAACGCTGTATAGGTTTTTGCAGGTAATAAGGTCTCTGGAGTATTTCCAAAAGCTAACGCGATTTGATTTGCTTACAGTCGAAGCTTCTTTAATAATATAATCAATAACAGTATTTAAGTTATTGTAAGTACTAAAATCGGTTGTAGATAATTTTTTAGTAGAATTATTATATGCTTCGATTTTTTCGAGACGTCTTTTTTTCTCGTTTTCTGCATTTTTAATTTCGGTAATATCTCGTGCAATTCCCGCAAAACCAATAGTTTGATCTAAATCATTTTTACGAATAATTATCTTTTGCGAAATCCATAATTCCTGTCCGTTTTTCTTTAAAATAGGAAGTTCTATTATTGGGAATTTGTTTCCGTTATTTTCAAAATTTTCATAAAAATCAACTGCTGTCATCGAATAATTTTCATGAATAAAATTCGAGTAATGTTTTTGGATTATTTCATCTTCGGCATAACCCAGCAGCGAATAGGCAATTTCATTTATAAAAGTAAAATGACCATCGGCATCAACTTCAAAAATAATATCGGTTGCGGTTTGAATTAAGTTTTTGTATTGATCCTGTACTATAACCTGCTCGGTAACATCCTGACCAATACTGATAATTAAATCATCGGAGAATTTTTTATCTTTCCATTGAATGTATTTATATTCTCCATTTTTGCTCTTCAGTTTTCGGGTATAAATTTTGTTTTCTTCACGATTTATCGGGGTGATATTCTTATGGTATTCATCGCCTTTTGTGAGTCTCCAAAAATTTAATCCCATAACTTCTTCCGGCTGATAACCTAAAATTGAAGTTATAGTTTCGCTGCAAAATAATATTTCGCCTTTTTTATCCGTCGCAATTGTTAAGGAATTTCCTTTGTGGACAATTTCGTTGGTAAACCTGAAATTATCTCGATTATTTTGTAAAACTGCATATTTTACCTGATTGATAATGAAAATCAGGATGCAGAAATTTATCAATAAAATAGAGGATTTTAGTGGAATAAGATGAAATACTACGGTCGAAATAAGAAATACAAAAACGATTGCCACAAAAAACCAGTAAATTTTTATTGGTTTTAAAATGTTGTATGAAAAGAAAAAAGAGATTAAAAAAACGATTATCGGAACAACATCATTATACAGGAAAACAATGTTGTAGCAAACGTAGCTGATATAAATAAAGAAGCTGAAAATAAAAATCTTCTGAATTCTGTCTCTTAGCCATTTTACTTTATCAGTAACTATATAGGTTACAAGAACAAAGAAACCAATTGAAACATTTACAACCAATAAACTTTTTGGTCTTATTTTAAAAATTTCATTTATAATTTCGATTACAATAACCGCAATTCCAAAAAACAAAATATAAAGCTGATATTCTCTCCCTGCTGTTTCAGCCTCTTTCTTTTTTTCGATGAAATTTCCAATTTTTGCTTTGATGCGGAAAAACTGATAAACCAGTAAACCCAAAAAGCCCAGTAATGAAAGACCGAGAATAATAAATTTGGGATTATTGTAAAAAATAATATCTGAATTAAAAACGTACCAATTTGTCATAATTGATTTCAGGGTATTGCCAAAACTGGCAATTCCTGAAAACCATAAACTGAAAAAACTACAGCGTTCTACCATAGATTTTGGGGTAAGTTTGGTTTAGTAAATAGCAATTAAAATTCTAATTTAAAGAGATGGTCAGGCTCTTTAAATTCTTAGAATTTTTGTTTTATTCTAAATCCGATCTGCCGATTGAGTCAATCGGATCTCGTTTTTCTTCATCATCAAAAATAGAAAAATAAGCTGCGTAAGTTATAGAGGTATTGAATACGGCTGTAAAAAACACCCCGACAACGCAGATAACAACCCCTACAACTGAGCCAATATAACCTATAATAAAAAGGCCAAAAATAGTTATTGGGTTTTTGCTTACAAGGATTAAACTTGATTTAATAGCGCTAAAAACATTTAAATTTCCAAAAACAATTAGTGGAATTGTAAAAAATGTAAAGTAGGAAATAAACAATGAAAATGCAGTGCCTGCAAAGCCAGCTCCCACGCTTTCGAAAAAATAAGAAATCGAACCGCTTACAACTCCTAAAATAAAAGCTGTAGAAATTAATGGGAATACATAAGGTGCTTTATAATAACTGAAAATGGCCGCAAAATCAAATTTCTGGTCTTTATCTGCATATTGTGCCATTTTTAAAAATCCAGCGCCAAAAGGAGTAAATAAAGCAGTTATAAATGTTATTGAAGCGATCAGAATTATATATTCTACTGAAGATGTATTTTGGTTTCCAAGAATTTTAACCAAATTTTCTGACCAGCCTTTTAAATCACCAAAAATTGTTCCTAATACTGTAAATAGTAAAAAAAGAACAAGGGTTAATACTAACATTACTATCCCGGAATAAACAGCTATTTTTTTATAGTTTTCAAAAGCATCATTAAAAACATTAGAAAAATCTATTGAATAGCCATCTCTTTTGATGTCCTCAATTTGTTCAAGTGTAGATTTCATTTTAAAAAGTAGAGTTGTATTATATTCCTAATCTTAAATAATTGTTGACGTAAATATAATATTTTAAATCAATTTCGAATAAAAATCTACAAACATTACTAAAATTGTTTAGTAATTTAAAGCCAGTCTAAAATGCGTTTTATTGGAGCCAGTTTATCTTTGTAAGGTGCGTAACGCATAGGCAGATCAAGCCAGTTGCCCTTTTTGACCATCGCTTTGTGATGAGAGAAAATATCAAAGCTCAATTTACCGTGATAAGCACCAATTCCGCTATGACCGACACCGCCAAAAGGCAGTCTTTTATTAGAAAAATGGACTACTGTATCGTTTATGCAACCTCCTCCAAAAGAGTAATTTGCAATTAATTTTTTAGCAAATGATTTATTTTCGCTAAAAATATAAAATGCGAGAGGTTTTTCGTACTTACTAATTACGTTGTGAATGTCAGATTCTGTTTCATAAGTTAGAATTGGCAAAATTGGTCCAAATATTTCTTCTTTCATAACCGGACTGTCCAGACTAGGTTCTTCAATTAAAGTTGGAGAAATATATAATTTGTCGTGATTGGTTTCTCCTCCAAAAATTACTTTTTCGCGTTCAATCATCTGATCTAAACGAACCCAGTTTTTAGTATTTATTATTCGTGCAAAATCTGGAGATTTGTCTATTTTTTTTCCATAAGCTTTTACAATTTCTTCCATTAAAAACGAAATAAAATTGACTTTCATGTTTTTCTGGATTAAAATATAATCCGGAGCGATACAGGTTTGTCCGGCATTTATAAATTTTCCCCAGACAATTCTTTTTGCGGCTAATTTTAAATTTGCCGTTTCATCGATAACACAAGGATTTTTTCCTCCTAACTCTAAAGTTACTGGAGTCAGATTTTCGGCTGCAGCTTTTGCAACGATTTTTCCAACAGAAACACTTCCGGTAAAAAAGATATAATCCCAGCGTTCGGCTAATAATTTATTTGAAACTTCAACACCGCCTTCAAAAACTTCAACATGGTTAACATGAAATGTTTTTTGAATAATTTTGGCAATGACAGAAGAAGTATGCGGAGTAAGTTCTGAAGGTTTTAATACGACCCTGTTTCCTGCTGCAACAGCAGAAATTAAAGGACATAAAGCTAGTTGAAACGGATAATTCCACGGAGCAATTACTAAAACCTTTCCGTAAGGTTCTTTATAAATATAGTCTGAAGAAGGAAAGTTAAGAATAGAAGGAAAGACACGTTTTGGTTTTGCCCAGGAATTAATGTTCTTAATAGTATCTTTTAATTCCGAAATAACATAATTCGTTTCAGTTAAAACCGCTTCAAATTCAGGTTTTTTAAAATCATCGTATAAAGCTTTTACAATTAAATCTTCGCTTTCTTTAATGTTATGTAATAACTTTTTCAGCGTTTCTTTTCTGTATCCGATGTCGTTTTTGAAGTCCATTTCCTGATTAGCTTGTTTTTTAGGATATGCAAGTTAATCGATAAAAATTAAAAAAATTACAATTTAATCATAAAAATCATACCGCTTTCCAAACCGTTTCATCAGGAACCGGAGCAATAATAGTGATGTTTTCTTTTGAAACCGGATGGATAAAAACGAGTTTTCTGGCATGAAGATGAATTCCGCCGTCGGGGTTACTTCGGTCAAAACCATATTTTAAATCCCCTTTTATTGGAGAACCAATTGCCGACAATTGTGCCCTGATTTGATGATGACGCCCAGTGTGAAGATTAATTTCCAGAGCCGTATAGTTTTGAAGTTCCTTGATTATTTTATAATCCAAACTTGCCAGTTTACTATCCGGAACTTCTTTTAAATGCGCTTTTGAAGTATTGTTTTTTTCGTTTCTTTTTAAATAATGAACCAATTTGGCCGATGCTTCGGCAGGTTTATTCTTTACTACAGCCCAATATGTTTTTTTAGTTTCACGATTGCTGAACAACTCATTCATTCGTGATAAAGCTTTACTGGTTCTGGCAAAAACAACAATTCCCGTTGTGGGCCTGTCCAAACGATGAATTACCCCTAAAAATACATCCCCGGGTTTGTTGTATTTCTCTTTAATATATTGTTTCACAATGTCTGATAAAGGTTTGTCGCCAGTTTTGTCTCCTTGCACAATATCACCCACACGTTTGTTAACCACAATAATGTGATTGTCTTCATGAAGTATCTGTAAATTACTTTTGTTAGAAAGAATTTTCATTTTTTAATTGAAATTTAGATTGGAGAAAATTTGGCTAAAGCCATTAGAGAAATTAAAAATAAACCTCCAGCTAAAGCTGGAGGCAATTTATGTAAACCTTTGAGTCTTTGCTGCCTTGTCTCTTTGAGTTTAAAACCTTAGTATCTCAGAACCTTAGCGACTTAGAGCCTCAAAAAAAATTAATATTGTTCCCCAGCATTAGGAAAATCACTAGACTTGACATCAGCAGCATATTGACCAATAGCTTTTGTCATTAACTCATATAAATTTAAATAACGACGAAGAAAACGCGGACTGAATTCATTATTCATTCCCAGCATGTCGTGAATGACCAAAACCTGACCGTCAACGCCGCCGCCGGCACCAATTCCGATAACTGGGATTGAGATGCTTTTTGCAACTTTTTCAGCCAAATCTGCAGGGATTTTTTCAAGAACAACTGCAAAACATCCTACTTTTTCAAGCATTTGAGCATCTTCGATAAGTTTTTCGGCTTCTTGTTCTTCTTTTGCGCGAACGCTGTATGTTCCAAATTTATAGATTGATTGAGGTGTTAAACCCAAATGTCCCATAACCGGAATTCCCGCATTCAATATTTTTTTGATAGATTCTTTAATTTCTTTCCCACCTTCTAATTTAACAGCATGTCCGCCGCTTTCTTTCATAATTCTGATAGCAGAACGCAAAGCTTCTTTAGGGTCAGACTGGTAGCTTCCGAAAGGTAAATCTACAACAACCAAACCTCTTTCTACAGCACGAACTACAGAGGAAGCATGATAAATCATTTGATCTAAAGTAATTGGCAGAGTCGTTTCGTGACCCGCCATAACGTTTGAAGCAGAATCTCCTACTAGAATCACATCGACTCCGGCAGTATCAACAATTTTAGCCATTGTATAATCATACGCGGTAAGCATAGAGATTTTTTCTCCGTTGCTTTTCATTTCAATTAATGACTTTGTTGTGATTCTTTTATAATCTTTTTTTGCTACTGACATTTTAATTTTTTTTGATAATGTAAAAGTATTGAATAATTGTAAAAAGGGAATCAGCAATAAAAGAATATTTCGACAGAAAAAAGTTTTCCGTCTTTAAATTCTAATCTAAACTGACTGTCTTCCATTACAATAGAATATTTATGAGGCGATTTTAACGAAGCTTCGATATAAGTTCCATATTTTTCAATGAAAGCTTTTTCTGATATCGAATTATCTAAAATTGAGTTTGCGTTAATAATCAATTTGTTGTTTTCGTTTATGAAGACCTTTACAATTTCGGCCTGATTTTTCTTTTCATCAACAGAAACTTCTAAGTCAGGATAATAGTAAAATAAATCACTTAAATAAATGCCGCATTCATCGCTGACATTTGCTTTTTTTGTTGGTTTTCCAAAGATTTTTACTAATTCGGTTTGAGATAAATACAATGATCTTGTTTTTGTCCCTTTCAGGCTGAATTCTGCTTTTTTGGTAAATGCAAAAATTTCTTCTGCCTTTTTAGATTTCATTAAACCCCTGGCTATAGCCATATTCAATTCGGTATCAGCAAGAAGTTTAGGATCGTTTAATTGCTTGATAACTTCGTAATATCTTTGATACGCCGGAAGCAGAGTAGTTTTGTCGCTATTCCATGCCAGTTCAACAATTCGTTCGCTGATCGTTTTTCGGTCAGCTATATTTTCTACGTTTAAATTATCAAAGTCTTTTAGTAAAACCTTCATGTCAGGTCTTTTTCCAACAAATTTTCTTAACGTAAATCTAGCATATTCGGGATCAAAACTTCCGGATATATTAACCCATTCGTCTTCATTTTTTGGAAGATAATCAATAGTAACAGGATCTCCTGTAAATAAAATTTCTCTAATTTTTGAATTTTTATCAGGTAAACTTCTTGCTTTTAAACCAGCGGCCAATACAAAAAGATGATTACTGCCGTGATAATTATCGCCTCCAAAAATAATTGGATTCTCAGGATCTGTGGTTTTAATATCACTTGCATTTAATGACTTGGATATAAATTTACCCGGAACATATCCTTCGGTTAAATTATCAGCCTGGACTTTATACCATCCATTTAAATTTTCTGATAATAATTGTACTTGAGCACCGTATTTAAAATAACCTAAAAAATTAGAAGTATTCGCAGAAGTATATAGACGAGTATCTGAATTAATAAAATATCGTTCTTGTGAATGCAGTAAAATTGAGCAGAAAAATGCAAGTAAGAAGTAGAATTTTTTCATGAAGTATTTTTGTTTTTTACCACAAATTAAAAATCTTTTCAGATTTATTAATCTGTGGTAATAAATTTTTTAGCAATCGGCCATATTTACGGCAATTGCCAGTCCGCCTTCTGAAGTTTCTTTGTATTTAGAATTCATGTCTTTTGCAGTTTCCCACATTGTTCCAATTACTTTATCCAGAGGAACTTTTGCATTTTTAGAATCGGTTTCAAGAGCCAGTTCGGCGGCATTAATGGCTTTTATGGCACCCATTGTATTTCTTTCAATGCACGGAATCTGAACCAGACCGCCAATTGGATCACAGGTTAAGCCAAGATGATGTTCCATTGCAATTTCTGCCGCCATTAAAACCTGAGCCGGAGTTCCGCCCATTAATTCGCAAAGTGCCGCCGCCGCCATCGATGACGAAACGCCAATTTCGGCCTGACAGCCACCCATTGCGGCAGAAATGGTAGAACCTTTCTTAAAGATACTTCCAATTTCTCCGGCAACCATCAAAAATTGTTTGATTTCTTTTTCGCCTGCATTATGATTTTCAATAACCATATAATACATTAAAACCGCTGGAATAACGCCTGCGCTTCCGTTGGTTGGTGCCGTAACTACCCGGCCTAAAGAAGCATTTACTTCGTTTACAGCCAGTGCAAAACAGCTTACCCATTTTAAAATTTGACGAAATTTAACCTCGGTTTTTCTAATTTCCTGAAGCCACGATTGAGGATCTGTATAATTAGAAAGTCCAATTAAATTTTGATGCATATCAAAAGCGCGTCTGCGAACATGTAAGCCGCCAGGAAGAATTCCTTCTGAATGACAGCCAATGTACATGCACTCCAGCATTGTATTCCAAATACGCATTAATTCTGAATGGATTTCCTCTTCAGAACGCATCGATTTTTCATTTTCATATACGATTTCAGAAATCGATTTGTTTTCAGAAATAGTATAGTTTAAAAGTTCAACCGCATTTTGAACCGGAAAAGGGAAAGCACATTTTATAACTTCTTTGATTTTGGCATTTTCGCGTTCTTCTTTTACCACAAATCCACCACCGATAGAATAAAAAGTAGATTCGTATTCAGAATCATCTTCTTTGTAGGCCGTAAATTTTAATCCATTTGCATGGAAAGGAAGAAATTCTTTATTGAAAACAATGTCCTGAAGAAAATAAAACGGAATTTTATATTCGTTTGCGAGATGAATCTCGTTTGTGTCTTCGATAGTTTTAATAATTCCGGCAATATTTTCAACCGGAATATATTCAGGATCCTGTCCACTCAAACCAAGCATAACAGATAAATCAGTAGCATGTCCTTTTCCGGTCAAAGAAAGGGAACCGTATAAATCAACTTTTACACGTTTAACCTGATCTAAAATCGATTCGTTTTTTAACTCTTCTAAAAAACGTTCGGCGGCTCTCCACGGACCTAAAGTATGTGAGCTTGAAGGGCCAACGCCAATTTTAAGCATATCAAAAACAGAGATACATTCTTCCATTGTTCAAGTTTTGTTAAGACAAAGATAATTGAATAATGCAATGATGTATTAATTTTGAATGTTAATCTTGCGTATTTGTTAAAAAAGATATTAAATTTTAATAATTTGGCAACGAAATAAATTTAATTCCGTAATATGGGGTTTTCGTAAAAAGTTAACCTTTTTTCGGTATTTTTGTAAAGATGCAACTCTCTAAATCTGCTGTTTCTTTTAATTATCTAAAAATTGCAATTAACCGAAACTTCAGATGATTTCGTTTTAATTCTAGCAATGTCTTTTTACGAAAATTTAGAATACCACAAAAAGATAAAATTACATTATGATAGAATTTTTCAAGCATTTTTTACACGAATTTGAACTTCCTTTAAGCAATCCGGTATTGATTTTTTCATTAATACTTTTTATTATTTTGCTGTCGCCGATTTTGCTTAAAAAAATAAATATTCCCGGAATTATTGGTTTGATTATTTCCGGAGTTATTATTGGCCCGCACGGATTGAATATTTTGGCTAAAAACTCTGCAGTCGATTTATTTTCGACAATCGGACTTTTGTATATCATGTTTATTGCCGGTCTTGAACTTGATATGAACGAATTTAAAGCTAATAGAAACAAAAGTTTATTGTTTGGATTTTTTACCTTCATTTTACCACTTTCTATTGGTTTTCCGGTTTGTTTTTACTTGCTAAAATATGATTTTAATGCCAGTTTTTTAACAGCCAGTATGTTTGCGACACACACTTTGGTAGCTTATCCAATTGTGAGCAAACTCGGAATTGCAAAAAATCAGGCCGTTGCCATAACTGTTGGAGGAACAATTTTAACCGATACTGCAGTTTTAATAATTTTGGCCGTAATTATGGGAAGCGCTCAGGGAAGCTTAAATCAGGCTTTTTGGATAAAATTAGGCGTTTCTTTGGCCATTTTCTCTGCCATTATGTTTTTACTGATTCCGAGAATTGCCAAATGGTTTTTTAAAAAGCTTGAAAGCGAAAAACACGCCCATTATATTTTTGTATTGTCTGTCGTATTCTTTGCAGCGTTTTTAGCGGAAGTGGCTGGAGTAGAACCAATTATTGGCGCTTTCGTTGCAGGTTTGGCATTAAATCCATTAATACCGCATTCATCAGCTTTAATGAACAGAATTGAATTTATAGGGAATTCATTGTTTATTCCTTTCTTTCTTATTTCTGTTGGAATGCTGGTAGATGTAAGTGTGATTTTGAGTGGTCCAATGGCTCTAATTGTGGCCGCAACTTTGAGTGTTGTTGCTATTTTTGGGAAATGGATTGCAGCATTTTTTACTCAAGTCGTTTTTAAATACAGCAAAACCGAAAGACAGCTTATTTTTGGTCTGAGCAGTGCGCATGCCGCGGCAACACTTGCTGTAATTTTAGTTGGTTTTAAGGCTAAAATTTTGGATGAGAATATTTTAAACGGAACTATTATTTTAATTCTGATAACCTGTATTGTTGCCTCCTTTGCAACCGAAAAGGCAGCTAAAAAGATTGCAATTTGCGAAGAGGAGATTTCGCATGAAAATGAAGGAAGCGATCAAATTTTAGATGAACATATTTTAATTCCGTTAGCAAAAACTTCGGCAGCAGCCAGTTTGCTTGATTTTGCACTTTTGATAAAAGATAAAAAATCATCAAATCCGGTTACGCTTTTAACAATTGTTCCTAATAACGATCAGGCCGAAAAAAACATTTTAAAATACAGAAAAGCAGTTGATAAATTTGTAATTCAGGGATCTGCATCTGAAGTGAAAATAAATACAATTGCTAGAATTGACCATAATCCTGCGAGCGGAATTGCAAGAACTTCCAAAGAAATAATGTCGGATATTGTGATTGTGGGCTGGCCGAAAAAGACCGGTTTCTTAGACAAAATTTTTGGAGAAAATGTTGATTCGATTATAAACAATGTTGATAAAAGTTTATTTATAAGCAGGTTTCAGCGAAATTTTATTGAAGATAAAAGATTGGTTTTTATTTGTCCGCCTTTTTCAGAAAGAGGAATTGGGTTTCAGCTTTTATTACAAAAAATATGCAGATTGTCACAGGAATTAAGTATTCCGATAGTTCTTTATGCCGAATATAAAACGCATCAAACTATTCAGCAAATTGCCAATAACCTTCGATTAAATGCTAAATTAGGTTTTAAATCTGTTACAGAATGGGATGATTTTGAAGCTATTTCTGATGAAATTAAACCAACAGATTTAATTGTTTTCAATTTATCGAGAAAAGGTTCCGTTTCATATCATTCTATTTTTGACAGACTGCCGCAAAAGTTCGAAAAATTCTTCAACGATAATAATATCATTCTGGTTTATCCGCAAGACGATCGTAAAATTAGTTCGATGGATGCTTATGAAGATTTTACCGCAACTCCATTAACCAAAAGTCTGGAAGCTATTGAGCAGATTGGACGTGGTTTAGGAAGTATTTTGAAGAAGGGGTAAAAATATTTTTTTTGATAGGTTAGCAAGTTTAAAAAAATAATTAATATCAATTGAAATGAACCACAGCATAAAATCAATACGACCATTTATAGGCGCTAAAAATTTCGAAGTTTCGAGAAGCTTTTATCGTGATTTAGGTTTTGAAGAAGTAGTTTTAGAATCTAATTTTTCAGTTTTTAAATCAGGAGATACGGCTTTTTATCTACAAGATTATTATGATAAAAACTGGATTGAAAATACGATGATTTTCCTTGAAGTTGATGACGCTGAGCGTTATTATAACGAACTTTTTGCCTTAAACTTAACTGAAAAATATGGCGTAAAACTAACACCAACACGTCATTTAGATTGGGGGAGCGAATGTTTTCTCCACGATCCGTCTGGGGTTTTGTGGCATTTTGGAACTTTTAAAAAATAATTTTTCCGCCACGACCGAGCGATAGAGAACTGGTGAATTGTTGGCGAAAACTCAACTCAAATTAAACTCAGCTAAATCAATTGTGTTTTTTTTTCTCTGATACCAATCATTAAAAACTAATTCGAGTTTATTGGCTGTAAATTCTCCGAAATTATAATTACGAAATTGCTCGACAACGTCCATTAATTTTTTTGTATTTTGAAGTTTTTCTGTAAAGCGTATTACGGTTGAATGCGCCGTAGCAATAGAATACCGACTGTCGATACTTTGTTCTAAAGCTGAACTTTTAAAATTCTTGCGAAGCTTATTTCTTAAATCATTTAAAGATTCGTCAGAAGGAAATCCCTGAATCATTATGGCAGAATTTGAAGCTGTTACGCCTTTAAAATCGATTTTAATTTCTCTTAATTCTTTTACACTTTTTTGAATGATTTTGATATAGTCTTTGATATCAATTTTTTCTAAACTAAAACCTTCGTAACATGAAATAATAGACATTACTGTTATGTGAATGTCAGAATCAGGATAATAATATTGATTAGGTTCGATAGCTTTTAATTCGTTTAAAAACTGTTTAATGTTGGTTTTGATTTTTTCGCTGGGGCGCAGAAGGAGGGCAATACCAAATCGGGAATCGGAAACGGAATTTATTTTTGCATCTAAATCGTAATTTCCATTTAAAATGGTATCAGAAGAAGTTTTGTAAAGTTGATTGTAATGTTCTGCTAAATTCATTTCTTTTTTGCTTTCTCCAGATTTTCTTTCACTCTAAATTTTACAATTTTAGTAATTAAATCATAAGGCATTTTTTCTTTTAAAGGAAACTGAACAGAACCTTTTCCGGATTTATATTTAGAAAGTTCTTCCTTAAAAGCTTCATGTCCGCTTGGAAAAGCGTAAAGTCCGATATGATTTTTAAAAGCAGCAAAATAGACCACAATTCCGTTTTGTTCAAAAGCCGGCATCGAATAACTGATTTTTTCTTTTGCCTCCGGAGCCGCTTTTTGAATCGTCATTCTCACTTTTTCTAAAATTTCCTGAACGTCATTCGGAAATCCACCGATGTATTCGTCGATATTTTCGGGTTTCTTAGTTTCCATAATTTTTTGTTTAAAGTTTCAGGTTTCAGGTTTCAAGTTTCAGGTTGAAGCACGGAACTTGAAATTCTAATAAAACCTGAAACCCGAAACTAAATTTATGCTAATCCTTTTGGAAATCTGTCCAAAACTAAATTTAATTGTAATTGATGTTCCAGATAAGCTTTTGCTCCGGCTAAAACTAACGTAAAGCCTTCCGTAGAATTGCGAACCTGATCGATTATTTTATCTGAATCTCCTTTTAAACCGGAATTTGTTATACTTACAAAAGTTTCATTTTCGTTTAAAGGTGTAAAAATCCATTCGACTAAAGTTGTTTCATCAGGATTTCCCCATTCAACGACAATCTTTTTATTTTCCTGCAAAACCAATGTCGTCACAGAAAGAGAAAAACCATACATTTCCCAGGTCCATTCTGTTTTTTGGTTTTCTACTAATTTTCCGGAGCCTTTTGTAAACCAAAATTTACTGGTTATTTCCGGGTCAATAAAAGCCTGAAAAACTTCTGAAACAGGTTTTCTAATCAGCATTTCGGCTTTTGCATATTTGTTGTTTTCTGTTTTCATTTTTTTATATATGAAGTAAATTTTAATCGTAATATTTTTTGAGGTAACTAATTTAGGAAATAAAAAAAGCTTTACAGGAATTTGTAAAGCTTTTATTATATTAAAAAATGGTTTTTTAGAATATCGTATATCCAAAAATAAGCGCAATGGTTTTATAATCAGACGTCCAAGCGCCATATTTGCTAAAAAGATCTCTTGACAAACCCATTCTAAACTCAGTACTATATTTTTTCTTGTAGTTATATCCCAAACCAAATGTGATGCCTCCGGATGAATCAACATTTAAATCGTCTGCTAAATTTGTAACTTTAAAAGATGCTTTATTTTTTATAGCTATATCAATTTGATACTGAGCGTTTACAAATATTTTAGAAGTATTGTTCAGGAAAAAATAATGCCTAATACCAATAGGCAATTCGATAGAACTGTAATCAATTTTTGAAGTTAAATTGGGTTGAGAATCCTCAGCTTTATAAGATTGGTAAGTTGGTTCAATTATTATTGCCCATTTATTTTTATTAAAAGGCAAAATCATTTCAGCTTCAACACCAAGTCTAAAGCCAATTTTAGATCCAAAATCAGCATTATAATTAGTATAAATAGCATTTTTTGCAGAAAAACTTGAATTTTTGATACCAGGTCTAATAGTTAAATTAAATAAATCTTTCTTTTGCGTCGTTTCAAAATTTGTAAACTCAGAGTTTTGGCATTGATTGTATTTTGCAAAAATTTTAGATAAACCAGCTTTTGTATAATTGAGGTATTTAATGCTTTGAATGTTGATGTTTTCACATTTTAATTCGGTATAGATTTGATTTCTAAACGTGTTGTTTTCTCCTACTTCAGTATCTGATATTTTGTATGATTTGCAAATTAATTGTGTAATAGGTGTATTCTCAGTCTTAAAAAAGAAACGGCTGATATCTGAGTTTTCATATTCATATAAATTAGCTTTTCCTTCGATTAAAACTTTTAAAAATAATTTTTCTTCATTGAATTTTGGACTTTTGTCATAATCCAGCTCGCTTAAAATTGTTCTTGAACGGTCAATATTTACAGTTTGTCTTATGTATTTTGAAACCTTATAAATTCCAAATTCTTTAGCTTGTGTGATATTGATTTTTTGAGACTGATCCTGTTCGTCTAATTTGTATTCAAATTCAGTTGGATTGTTACGCCAGTCTAAATTTTTAATAAGGCATTCTGTTTTTTTATCGTTATTGTCAATAAAATACCCTTTTTCAAAAGTAATTTGGGCATAAGAATGCATGCTTAATATGAAAAGCAGCAATAGTAATGGTTTTTTCATTTTTGGTTTAAATAGTTAGATTTATTTTTGGGTGCGAATATAGGTTTTATTTTTTTAGACTTTACCTTTATCAATCCACTTTCCAACCGACGGCGGAACATAATTTTTCATCTGCTTTAATAAATCGTCAATATCATCGCTTACCAAAAGCATATTTTTGTTTACTTCTTTCAAAAGACCTTTTTCGGTCATAGTTTCAAGTAATTCTAAAAGAGAGTCATAAAACCCATTAATGTTTAAAATTGCGATAGGTTTTTTATGAAGCCCTAATTGTGCCCATGTGAGCATTTCAAAAAGTTCTTCCAGAGTTCCAAAACCACCCGGAAGCGCAATTACACCATCACATAAATCATTCATTTTGGTTTTGCGCTCATGCATGCTTTCAACCAAAATTAATTCGGTTAAGCCAAGATGGGCAATTTCTTTTGATCTTAAAAAGTTAGGCAAAACACCAATTACAGTTCCATTTTCGCTTAAAGCTCCATCTGCTACGGCGCCCATTAAACCAACATTTGCTCCGCCGTATACCAAACCAATATTTTGCTTTGCTAATGTTTTTCCTAATAATTCGGCTTGTTCTTTATAGATTTCTTCGGTACCAAAACTTGATCCGCAAAAAACGGTTATTCTATTCATTGTTTTATTTAGTTATGAATTATAAGTTATGAATTATAAGTTATGAATTATAAGTTATGAATTATAAATTATAAGTTATAAGTTATGTGTTGTGAGTTATTAATTAAACACAGGGTAAAGCAACTCACAACTCATCATTCATACTCATAATTTTTTAAGTAATTGATATTCAAAATGCGGAATGCTTACGCCGTTATGCGTAACAAGAATTGTATTTATTTTCTCTGCTCCGAGTTTTGAAACTGCTTTTTGCGAACGGAAGTTTTCGACGCCGATATGAAACAAAACCGAGTCTACATGCTGAAATGCATAATCTATCAATAGTTTCTTTGTAGAATTATTATAAGGACCGCCCCAATATTTTCGGGCAATAAATGTATAACCAATCGCAACGCTCGATTTTTCGGGATTATAATCATAATAACGTGTAGTTCCCATAATTTCATTGGTTTTTTTATCCAGAATTAAAAATGAACCTTTTGAATTTATGGCTGTTTCAAAAAAGGATTGAAAAACATCCCTTTTATAGCGGTCTTTAATTGGATGTTGTTCCCAAATTAAAGGATCTGAAGCGACTTTATACAATTCTTCAAAATCACTTTCTTTTAACGGAACTAATTTTGTGATTTCATCTTCCAGAAAATCTGGTTGTAAATTGAAATATGGTGTTGTCATTTTTTAATTTTTTTGTTAGTATTTCTTAATCTGTACACAGGAAACATTTTCCATTTTAATTTGTTTTCCTGTTTTTTTAAGTAATCCGGTTTTAGGATTTCTTCTAAAAACAATAATATTTCCTGTAATCACATTTGATGCAATTAAAAATTTCCCGCTTTCATCAATCGCAAAAACTCTTGGATGTTTTCCTAAAGTCGATTGATAACCAATATTTTTCAAAAGACCGTTTTCATCTATAGAAAATATAGCAATGTTGTTTTCTTTGCCGCGGTTTGTGGCGTACAGAAATTTTCCGTCTGGAGAAATATGAATATCAGAGCTTTCAAACCCGTCTTTAATTTTATCAATATGTGTGGCAATACGCTGAATTTTATTTAAAACACCCTTTTCATACTTATAAACACTGATTTGTCCGGCCATTTCTTCAATGCAATAACCAAATTTTTGATTTGGGTGAAAAGTAAAATGCCGCGGTCCGGCTTCTAAATCAGTTTTTATAAACGGATTTTTTGTTTCCGTTAAAGGCTGTTTTTTATTTTCATCAAATGCGTAACAGCGAATTTTATCGGCACCTAGATCGGGTAAAAACAAATAATCGAATTGAGGCGAAAATACGGCCGAATGAACATGTGATCTTGTTTGTCTTTCTTTGTGTGTACTTCCTTCCGTATATTGAAAATTCTGTGCAATCGAATCGATTTTTCCGTTTTCAAGAATTGGATAAACCGAAACACTTCCTTCGGTATAATTAGCATTAGCAAGCCATTTTCCGCTTTTGTGAACAGAAACATATACCGGATTTTCGCCGCCGCTTCTCTGACTGTTTAAAAAAGTAAGGCTTTTGTTTTCAGGATTAAATTCAAAACTGCTGACACTTCCGGCATTTGGTGTTTTGGTATCGGTGCAGGCATAAACGTATTTTCCGTTAGGAGAAATTGCCAAATAAGATGGATTTACAATATTTTTAACCGCCGTAACTTTTGTCAGTTTTCCGTTTAAAGTATCCAATTGAAAAACCTGAATTGCTTCTGCTGATTTATCACGATTATACGATCCTAAAAAGACATAGGTATTTTGCGAAAATGCATTGTATACAAGGAAAAATGCTATTATGAATAGATTTATTTTTTGTTTCATTTTTTTAAATTTCAAGGTAACTACAATCAACCATCAACCATTAACAATCAAAAATTACCTAACCCCTTTCCACCATTGTTTAAATTCCTGATTTTTATTTTTTAGTTCTACTAATTCTCCAATCATGGGTGTAATTAGCGGAATAGGATTTTCGGAATTTGCATTCAATTCAGATATTCTAATTAAAGGTTCATCCCAGGAATGAAGTGATAATGCAAATTTTGATGAATGTACAGGAAAAACTCGTTTTGCTCTTAAATCTTTCATTGCTTTTATAACATCTTCGGGCATGTTATGAATGTATTTCCATTTTGGGTTATATTGCCCGTTATCGAGTAAAACAATGTCAAAAGAGCCGAATTTTTCGCCAATTTCAGCAAAATGTTTGTCATAACCGCTGTCTCCTCCCAAATACATTCTGAAATCTTTGGTTTCCAGAATAAATGAAGTCCAAAGTGTATTGCAGCGTTTAAAACTTCTGCCGGAAAAATGTCTTGCAGGTGCTGTATATAGCGTTAGATTTTCATCTAATTCGATTTTTTCGTTCCAGTCTTTTTCTATAATATTTTCTGTAGGAAATCCCCAAAACTCAAAGTGTGAGCCAACGCCAAGCGCTGTAATTATTTTTTTGACTTTTGGTTTTAATTCGATAATCGTTTTATAATCTAAATGATCATAATGGTCATGTGTTATTAATAAATAATCAATTTCCGGAAGATCATCAACGGTATAAATATCACTTCCTTTAAAGGATTTTGTTGTGCCCGAAATAGGAGAGGCGTTTCCGCTGAAAACGGGATCGATTAAAAAACGTTTTCCTTCAATCTGAATAAAGTACGACGAATGCCCAAACCAAACTAAGACATCCTGATCGGGAGAAAGCTCATGTAAATTGGTTTTTATAGACGGAATCAAATCTTTCGGTATTTTTCTTTCGACTTTTTTAAATAAAAATTCTATTAAAACGCCAATAAAACTTTCTTCTTCGGCCAGATCTGGTGTGAAACTCTGGTTTTCAAATTTTCCATTTTTATATTGTGGCGACTTTTCGATTAAAGCTAATCTTTCGCCGGAAGGTTTTTTTCCGAATTTTGGATGTTGTAAAAAATTGTAAACCAGAAGAACTATTACTAATAATAGAATTAAGAATGTGATCATTGTTATTTTTGAGGATATAAATTTTGAGTGTATTCAATCGAAAGTAAAATTATCTTTTTTAAAATTTCGATATCAATATCTGCTAATTTTTTGATGTAAATGCATGCTTTTGAGACTTTGTATTTTCCCAGATTTACAAAAAGTTCATCTCTTTTTTCTTCGGGTAAATAAAAGTAAATTGTTGTTGCTGCTTTTCTGGGAGAAAATGCTGCCAAAGGCGCGTCGCCTTCATGTCCTGTTGCATATTTGTAATGATAACTTCCAAAACCAATAATGCTTGGTCCCCACATTTTTGGTTCAAAACCTGTAATTGATTTCATTATTCTTATCAGTTCAAAAGCATCATTTCTTTTTGCTTCACTGTCTACAGCATTTATAAAATCAATAACGCTGCCTTCTGTTTCTGCTGTTTTATTTTTTGCCATGCCTACTATTTTTGACGAACTAAATCGCTTTTTAACAGAATGTTTTTGATTTTAAGTTCAGAAATATAAAACAAATCGCGATTTTCATTCATTTGATTTTCTAAAACAATTAAACTGACGCTGCTTTCGGGAAAGTATAAGTTTACAGAAGAAAATCCGTCGCCAAGTCCCGTATGGCCAACATATTTAACTACTTCATTTTCGATAATTTTAATTCCGTATCCATAACCTTCATCAGCTTTGCCAAAAAAATCATGTTGTGCAGCAATAGTATATTTTAGCATTAATTGGTATATTTCTGGTTTTAGAATTTTTCCTTTGTGAAGATTATTATTCCAAATCGATAAGTCATTTACAGTCGAAACAACTCCGTCTGCACCTAAACTTTGGGGTGTGATTTGAGTTGAAGTAACAGGTTCTAAAACATTTTTTGCATTGTAATATCCTGTCGCTAAATTTTGGGTTTTGTCTTTAGAATAGCAAAATGTATTGTTCATTTTTAGCTTTTTAAAAAGAGCATCGGCAGTTTCTGAATATTTTTTCTGAGTGCTGAATTCTACAATTTTTTCCACAAGACCAAAACTTAAGTTTCCGTAACTAAATTTGGTTCCGGGTTTAAAAGCCAAAGGTTTTTGCAAATCAACAATTCCGTGCGAATGATTTAAAAGCTGATGAACCGTAACAGAATCTGCCCATGATTGCGTTAATTCAGGAAGATATTTTTTAATAGGAGAGTTTAAATCGACTTTACCTTTTTCAACTTCCAGTAAAAGTAAAATTGCCGCAACCTGTTTACTGTTTGACATAATTTCAAACTGAGAATTTATGGTTAAAGGCTTTTTGGTCTCAAAATTGGCAAAACCTTTTACATTCGAATATAATGTTTTTCCGTTTTTGGAAATTAATACGGCGCCATTAAAAAACGGAGAAGTGCTATTTTCAATAACACTGTCAATCTTTGTAGAGAAATCATCTTTTTTTTGTGCAGATGAATTACAGCACGATAAAAGAAAAGTAAAAAATAATAAAACAGGAATTTTGTATTGAATGTTCATTTTCAGTCTAAGTTTTCAGCTTTCAGAAATATTTTATAATTAACAATTCACCATTAACAATTCACCATTAACAATTAATCAAAACATTCCATTTTCATTAATAGTATCTTTTGGAATTGGTTGCCCGAGATCCCAAAGTTCTACAATTTTATCAGATTTGAACTTTAAAATATGAACTACGGCAAAACCGATATCAGCTGGTGTTTGTTTTAAATGCGAATGCACCGCAACCAGATTTTCATCTTCTAAAATATGATGAATTTTAAAAATTTTATTGGGATTTTTTCTCGAAGATTCTTCCATTGCCAGCATCAAAGTATCGGCATCTCCTTTAAAATGAGCATTATGATGTTTGAAATTTTTGCCCACATACAATCGGAACGCTTCGTGTGAATGTCCGCTTGCGGCAAGCTTTAAAAAGTTTTCTGCAATTTCTTTCTTAGTCATAATTTAAAGGATTAAAAGCAAACTAAGGTAAGGAATTTAAGGGTACGTTTTTGAAATTAAATGAAAACGATTTTTTATAAATCTTCTGATTTTATCTGAGAAATATCAAGGCCTAATTTTGCGAATTCTTTTAAGCCTAAATCTGTAATGTAAAAATGTTTATCAGTTGGAGTTTTCTTTGCAATCCAGCCTTTTTCTGCAAAATTTATGGCGAGTAATTGCCCCAGTTTTCCACCTAAATGTTCGTAACACATTTTTGCCGGTTTTTGTTTTGCAGGTTTCTCGCTCATTATTTTGCTTTTTTCTGTTTTCTACAAGCAAATCTTAACGCTAAATACGCCATCGGGATATAAGCAAAGACAAGATCTGCTATTGTAAACCAAATAGGAGAAGGAAGCGAACAAACCATTACAATTCCTCCAAAAAGGAAAAATGCACCAATACCCAGAGCTAATTTCTTTTTATGTTTTATGGCAATTAAAGCTGTTGTAACGGCACCGAAAAATGTCCCTACAGCATGGGCGAGAAATGGAAATATATAATGCTTTGCTTCATACAAATGCATTGTTTTTTGAAGTCCTTCCATTGTTTTATTATCAACTCCTTCCGGAAGCGGGATAATGGATTCACTTATTGCGATAATGCTCATATTAATAAAACTCCCAACAACAATTCCGGCTATAACAGCTAAAGTATTCCTTAAAAAGGGACTCATAAGTTTCAATTTTTTAATCTTACGAATATAGGAAAATTATGAGTGTTTACATTTAATTTTTTTTAATTGAAAGACTGCCTGAATTCTATGGGCGAAACACTGGTCTTGGTTTTGAATAACTTACTAAAAGACTGCTGATGTTCAAAACCTAATTCAAAAGCGATTTCGCTGACTGAAAGATTTGTGGTAGATAGTTTTTCTTTTGCTTTTTCAATCAGTTTATCGTGAATGTGCTGCTGCGTACTCTGTCCCGTAAGATGTTTTAATAAGGCACTTAAATAATTAGGAGAAACATTTAAGTTTTCGGCAATAAACAGAACTGTCGGCAGACCTTTTTTGGATAAAGAATCATTTGTAAAATATTGTTCCAGAAGTTTTTCTAAACGAGCTAAAATTTCGTGATTGCTTATTTTTCTGGTGATAAACTGTCTGTTGTAAAAACGTTCAGAATAGGTGAGTAATAATTCTATTTGTGCAATAATTACATCCTCGCTGAATTTATCAATATTAGATTGATATTCCTGCTGAATATTTTTCATAATATCGATAATCATTTTTTCTTCTTTATCAGAAAGATGCAGCGCTTCATGAACCGCATATCCAAAATATTCGTATTGCTTTATTTTTTGCGCAAGCGGCGTATTCCATAAAAAGTCAGGGTGAATTAATAAAGAATATCCCGTGTGCTGTAATTCTGAATTGCCTTCGATAGAAAAAACCTGGCCGGGTGCAATAAATAATAATACGCCTTCTTTAAAATCATATTCCTGCTGGCCGTAACGCATTACGGCATTGGCATTTTTTTTGAGTGCAATGGAATAAAAATCAAGGATTAAGCTTTTTGGTTCCTGTTCGTTCAGGTATTTTAAATCTTTAAAATTATAAACGCTTACAAGCGGATGCTCTGGCTTTGGCAAACCCCTAAACTCATGAAATTCGCTGATACTTTTTATTCGATGTGGTTGTAGATTTGCCATAGCCTAAGTTACCTATTTTTGGTTATAAATTGCAGCAAATTCTTTTGCATAATCTGCCAGTTTTGTTTTTCCTAAAACTTCCGGACGATTTTGATAGTAATCTGCGCCTAAAGTATCGTTGTTAAGTGCGGCATACATTTCGACTAAACCTGCAGCGATTTTCGGCTGCATTCCCACAGAAATTAATCCGTTTAGAACTTCTTCATCACTGATTAATTTCCATTCTAAATCTGGTTTTCCAATGGCTTCGCCCAGGATTTTAGCAGTTTCATGTCCGTTTAATTCTTCGCTTGCTACATAACGAACTTTTTTTCCGTCAAGCGAAGTTGTAAGTTCTTCAGCAATGGCGCTGGCAATATCGTTTGGAGAAACCCACGGAATTGTAGAATGTGCTCCGTAATTTGCCGAAATAAAACCTTGATTTTTAATCGCAGGAATATAAGCCAGCAGATTGTAATAAAACGAAGTTGGACGCATAAATGTAATGGAAACATCTGAGAGTTGATTTAAAACCGACTCGATTTCATTATAACGCTGAATGATTCCTGATTTTTCTTTTAAATGTGCGCCAATACTGCTCAGGAATACAACATGTTTTACGCCAGATTGTTTAATGGCTTGGGCATACACATTTCCTGTTTTTCGGGTAAAACTATCTAAGTCAAGATTGGGATCAAAATAATTGGCACGCGGAATCATACAATAAACGGCATCTGCCCCGGTAAAAGCCTGGGTTAAAAAGCTTAAATCCTGTACAGAACCAATTGCTGCTTTTGCGCCTAATGCTTCTATTTCATTTTTTCTCTCGTTACTGCTCGTAATTACGGTAACGGAATGTCCTTTTTGAATTAATTCTTTCGCCAAAGGTTTGCTGATGTTCCCTAAAGAACCTGTAATTGTAATTTTCATAAATCTTAAATTTTGATGTTACAAAGTTGCGTAACATTAAAACTTTGGCTGTAGCCAAATCTATGATTGTTGTAGCTTAAAAGTGGCTGAGATTCTAAGTTACTAAGATGCTATGGTTTTGAGCATTGCCCACAGATTTTATGGATGAAACGGATTTTTGCTGTTTACTTTTTCACATTTTTTTAATCATTTAATCTGTGGTAAATTTTAAAATAAGCTGTAAAAATCTGTTTAATCTGTAAAATCTGCGGGCCAAAAATTAGTTTGCAGATAATTTTTTTTCGTTTTCGGTTTGAGGTTTTCCGCTTGCGTTTGGGTTTCCTTTTCCGGTTTCGATTAAATTTTTCAAACTTTTTTGAATGTAATTTGTCCAGGCATCGCGGCAGATTTCAAAACATTCATACTCTGATGTTAATCCAAAATGTGTAAATCGAAGTTCTGTTTTTCCATCTTTTTCAGAAATTTCAAAAGTTGGTTTTGTGCCTGTCCATTCGTTTTTGTCTTCGGTAAATTTGAAAAAGTTTTCTTCAATCAGCCAGACAATTTTCCGATTCGGAATTACTTCTATTAGTTTGATTTTACAGCGATGAACATCTTCATAATGATAATCAAATTCATCATTTAAATTGGCTGTATTGCCTTCAATTTCTTCAGACCACCAGTCTCGCACATTTGTAGCAGCTCTAAAAACTTCTTCTGGAGACTGATCGACTTTTATTGTTGTTGTAAAATCTGTTGCGCTCATTTTTATGATTTTTAAAAATTATATCAAATTTATTCTTTAAAAATCAATTGGTTGGGTTTTAATAAGACAATTCTAGGGGTAATTTCGGACAAATTTTATCAATCGGGCAAAACATTAATAACTACTCGCTCCGGAGAAATTGTAGAAAGTACTCTTTCGCATTTCCATTTTGATCCGCTTTCAATTCCTTCTAAAGTGTTTCCGTTTTCTATAATATCACCATTTTCAAAAACATAATAAACATAATTCCAAATCCAGTTTGCAATATCATTAGCATCAAATCCAGAGAACTGAATTTGAAAATCGGGCAGTCCAAAGGAATGAAGTCCAACGCTGTCCATAATCATTTCATTATTTTCAGAATCGGAAATATTGTATAATCTTACATTGCAAAGTATGTCCAGAATTGAGTTATGTCCGCTTTCCCAGGCATCAATAAATTCAACAGGATTTATTATTTTTTCTGCATGAAATGAATAAATAGCGTTTGGCTGTGTCATTTTGGTCACTGCCGCTAAAAATTCCATGTACAAATTGAATCTTTCTTTGTAAGGCAGAGTTCTGGACATAAAATCAGTAACTAATATTTCGTAATTACAATTTCGGACAATTTCTTCAGCTTCAGGCCAATTCCAGTTTTGCTGAAAAGCAGTGTCAGGAATTTCGATCTCAAATTTTCCATCATCTGGAACTGCAATAAGACATTGCGCCGGAATTGTCGCATCTGCCAGTTCAATTTGAAAATCAGGAAACTGAAACATAAAAGACTTGTCTTTACTGACATTTTCAACATTATCAAAATGCCTTTTTAATTCGTCTAAAATTTTGTCGCCATCTATTTTAGGTTCACCAATAAACAATAGTTTGCAATTAAGCATTTCAGCATAATTTTCTAATCTGTCTTCTTCGTTATCTTCGGGTTTGTTTTTTGAAAAATTGAATAATTTCATTGGTTTTATATTTTTAGAAGGCTTATTTTATTACCTGATTATATTCATTCTGCTAATTTTCTCATTTGTTATTTTTGAGTGTTTTCTTCATTTTTGCCAGAAAGCCATAATTCAAATTCGTTATTTTTTATACTTTCAAATTCCTTTGGGATCATAAATAGAAAAATTACGGCCCAAAATTGTAATATTATTTGAGAAAGACTTAGAATTCCGTTCAATGGAAAATTGGTCAAATTAAAAATTAAAGTATGTATAGAACCTAATAATCCAATTGAAAATAATACTAAAAGAAGAACCTTTAACTCACGTCCTTGTCGAACAAAGTATCCTAGAATTGCAAGAAAAGTAAAAGCTATGCTAGCCGGAATAAATTCAATTTTAGTGTCTATATACATAGCTAAAATTAAGTTTATTATTCCTAGAGCTACTGAAATAAAAATAAAATTTGATGATTTTATATGATTTTGATGTATAGGTAGTATTTTTTTTTCTTCCTTTTTATTAATCAGTAAATTAATCAATTCTATTTCTTCATCTGAAAATTGACGCCCTCTTTTTTTAAGTATTTCAAAAGCAATTTTAGTGGCTTCAGGAACAAATGTAGTTTCAGGTTTAATATATTTTTCTAATTCAACATCAGACATCTTTTCTAATACACCTTTTTTAACAGCCATTTTTTAAATTAATTTTAATTGAGACTCTAAAATAATTGATTTAAATGAGATGCTGCTTTATTTTCGTGCATATATTTTCTATCTGCAAAAAGTGGTTTTCCATAACTTTTTCTAATTCTAAAGTTCCGCCTAAAATCAGCATTTCTTTATTTCTGAAACGTTTTCCTAAACGATCTTCCAGCATAATGGTTTCCATGCTTTGTGCCATTCCTATTTCGTTTAAAAAATCATTTGGATGTCCGGCGGTACAAATAACAAGTCCAAAGGGAATGATTTTCATTTTTGGGAAATTATCCGTTTGTCCGTAAGCATATCCAACTGAATAAACCCGGTCGAACCAGCCTTTTAATTTTGCCGGACAATCGCTCCACCAAACCGGATATAGAAAAATGATGCAATCGGCTTTTTCGATTTTTTTATGTTCTGCCAAAACATCTTCTGAAATGGGCAGATCAAGTTTTGCAAAACCTTCTCTTTCATATTCTTTTTCAGACATATCGCTTTGGAAATTGGAAGCGTATAAATCTGAAATTTCCAGATTCCAGTTTTGTTTTACAATTGCAGATTTTAATTGTTCTAAAACCTGAAATGTATACGATTTTTTGCTTGGATGACTGTAAACAATTAAGATATTCATTGGTTTGATTTTAGAAATTATTAAATCAAAAAAGAGAACCGAAAAGTTCTCTTTAATACGAAAATACAAATAAATTCGATTCAATTATTTTTCTACAAATTCTAAAATATCTCCCGGCTGGCATTCGAGAACTTTACAAATTGCTTCGAGCGTACTAAAACGAACCGCTTTTGCTTTGCCCGTTTTTAATATCGAAAGATTGGATAGAGTCAAATCAACTTTTTCAGAAAGTTCGTTTAATGACATTTTTCGCTTGGCCATCATTACGTCTAAATTTACTATAATCGGCATAATTTATATGGTTAATTCGCTTTCTTTTTGAAGTTCGATTCCTTTTGCAAAAAGCTGTGAGATAAAATATAAAATTCCGGCAAAAAATAAGAAAGCATCACCAAGCCCGATATGTTCGGTAAGATTTGGAAGCGGAATGCCTATTGCTGTAAATTTTTGAGAATAATTAGCCGTTACGTTGCTGAAAATACCCACTAAAAACGAAAATGCACTCATTTTTTGAATCAGTTTTCCTATGGTTTCATGAAACGGACTAACATAATTAATTTTAAGGAAAATCTGAATTACCGAGTAAAATACCAAAGCTTCGAGAATTGTAATTATGGTTATAGAGAAAACCATAATAGAATAATCTACAACATCATACGCTTTTAATTGAGACAGATCTAGACCTAATTGAAGGTTCTTTGCTCCAACTTCGTTGAAAAACATACTAATTCCGTAAGAGGTTAAAAGTGTACCTGCTTTTATACAAAGTCCAATAAAAGCAATCCACGACATTACGTTTAAGAACTTTAAAATGTAAGTTGATTTTGTTGACATAATATTTTGATTTAAATAGTATGTCGCAAATATAATAATATTTATTGTTTTTCGATAAATATTTTTTATTTTTTAATTAAAATTTATTTTTATTTAAAATATAAATTATAGTCAAAGTGTTATTTCAGCCGAATCAAAACACCTTTTCGCTTTACTATATTTTTATAATCCCACTGGATATTTCTGGCTTTTTCAAGCCATCTTTTTAAATCTTTAATATTAATTTGATCGTGTGAAGTATATTTTGCTTCGGCAGCTTTAAAACTTCCTTCGTTTTGAAGTCCACTTTCATCAAAAGATTGCCCGCTCCAAAAAAGAAGTCTTACAGAACCTTTTAATTTGCTGTAACCCACAACCGGATTTCCATCTAAAAACCAAACCGGATGCCCATGCCAGATTTTGCTTTCGGCTTCATTCAGGAAATCATTAATTTCAGAACTTAGAATACGGCATATTTTTTTGTCTTCTACATTTTGAGAATCATTATATTCCTGAATTTGCTTATTCATGTTTTTTAAATTTTAATTAATATTTTCTGAAAGTTCAAACAAGATATAAGTTCCGTTTCCGGATCTGCCTTTTTCTTTTTCAATAAATCCTTTTCTTTTATAAAATTCAACAGCTTTAATATTGTTTTCTAAACATTTTAAAGTAATCGGAAATTTAGTTTTTTGAATTGCTGCTTTTATTAGTTCTGTTCCAATTTTTTTGCCTTGATATTTTTGATCGACATATAAATGATGAATAAAATTATTAGGCATCCAGATTGAAATAAAACCAACCGGAATTTTATCAATATGTGCAACTAAAATATATTCTCCCTGCGTTTGTTTTTCAAAATCATCCAATTCAAATTCTGATGTGTCAAGCCAGGAAAAAGTTCTTTTTCTTTCTTCTAAAAATAGAATTTTTAAAGTTTCGAAATCATTTGTTTTAATTTCTTCTATTTTCATTAAATGATATTTGTTCTAATTTCTTTAAAATTAAAAATTTTATTGATTATATAATGTTTTGAAAATCAATTATTAAAGTGTTTATTAAAAGTCGAAGTAAGATTGTTAACAAAATCTTTTGTGTATTCCCCCGTTTTATCTAAATCCGGATCTAGAATTGTAATTTCAAGTCCGCTTAGCTTTTGACTTTGAAACAAATAGGAGGTAAGTTCATTAAATTCGTCATACGTTAAACCATCTGGAGTTCGGCTGTCTACGCACGGCATAATTTCATCATTAAGAACATCGACATCAATATGCAGCCAGAAACCGTCTAAGTTTTTATTTTGAATTTCTGAAAGGAATTTTTTTGTGCAATTAGCAATTCCTTGTTTTCGAAGTTCCTGAAGGCTGATATAAGTTGCAGATGATTTTCTGATTTCATTTTCGTATTCATCATCATATTCGCGATTGCCAATACACCAAAGATTTTCTTCTTTTATATAAGGAGATAAATTGAGAATATTAGTTAGTTTTTCGTGTCCGTTTCCGGTTACGATTGAAGCCGCCATTCCGCCAACGCCGCCTGTTTCAGATAAAGAAATATCCATAAAATCGGTATGGCCATCTAGGTAAAATAATCCATAATTGCCTTTTTGTTTTAAAGCCATGGCAACTCCTAAAAGAATACTGCAATCTCCGCCCAAAACAAACGGAAATTTATTAGCACTCAATAAATTATTGATCAAATAAGCTTGTTCTCTGGAATAAGTTACGAGCGAATCTGCGTTGAGAATATTAGTTTCAGGATCTTTGATATTCGAATATTTTGGCGGATCTACCCGAATAATATTTTTAGGATTGATTGACTTATGCAAATTATGTTTCCATAACCAGTCTGGCAAACGATTTACGCCTGGTTCTTTTCCTGTTTGCGGTTCTTTTAAACCTAAATTAGAAGTGAATTCAACAATGCATATTTCTTTCATAAAATTAGTATTTACCGATAAAGTTATTAAAATTAATTGCGCAGCAAATGTTTTTTAACAGCCCAAAATGAAAAATCCGATCTGTTTTACAAATCGGATTTTGATATTTTAAGCTGTAAATTTTATTTCTGTTTAAGTCTGTAATTTGTATTTTAAAGAATGTTAATATGTTTTTAATTTACTCATAATTTGCTCTACAGCAAGCTCCAGACCTTTACCATAATCCCCTTTTTTAAATTCGGGAACAGCGTAAGTGGTTATAATACTCTGCGTATCGTTATCGCTTAATTTGTAGCGAATCAAGTCGATACTTTGTACCTGAATCTGTCTTAATTCTTTACTTACTACAATTAAAATAGTGGGGTCTAGTTTTGGATCTTTTGCCAGGTATTTGTCTAATTCTAATGCATAATCAGGAAATGAAGTATAAGGCTGTATTGTAGAGGTTGTTACAACAGTAATTTTATAAAGAAACTGTTTTTCGAATGCTTTTAATGTATTTGTTAAAGATGCTGTTTGATTTGGATTTAATATTTTTTCGAAGTCATTTACATAATCATAAGGTCTTGAAAAAACGTTTTGAGAGTCTGAAACCGTATTTTCTTTTTTTGTCTGAGAAAATGATTTACCTGTTGAAAACAAGGCTATTATAATAATAAAGAATATTTTTTTCATCGCATGCGAAGATTAGATTTGGTGCCGCAAAAATACCATTTTATTAGTTTAGGAAAAAAAGATAAAAAGGATATTTAAATAAAAAATCCGATCTGTTTTCACAAATCGGATTCATTAATTACAATTTTTTAAACCTACAATTGGGTTACTTTTCCGGTATGAACATCATAACGCATAGAAACAATTGTCGCTTTATGCTCTTTTACGATAGGATTGTCCTGAACCATTTTGGCTGAATGTTTAATATTTGCATCTATTGCACCCAGATAATTTCCGGCCTTTGGAGAAATTTTATCAGCCTCAATTTCTTCATTTTCCTGAGCAATAGTTTCTACAATATTATCGATGTGATTAAAATGTTTTTTGTATGCTCCGTCTTTATCATTTATGTATGCTTTAACGGCACCGCACTCTGTATGGCCTAAAATAACAATTAATTTGGCATCAAGATGTTCAACGGCATATTCTATGCTTCCCATGTCGATATCAGAAATTAAATTTCCGGCATTTCTAATTACAAATAAATCGCCAATTCCCTGATCGAATACAATTTCAGGAGAAACCCTGCTGTCTGAACAGGTTACGACAACGGCAAATGGTTTTTGCCCGTCCTGATTCGCTAAAACAGTTTGTTTATCCTGATGCGGATGAATTGATTTTCCGTCAAGAAATCTTTGATTACCTGTTAATAATTGTTCCAGGCGGTCTGCCTTATTATTGTCGTTTTTAGCAGTAACTGGTTCTTCTTGTTTTTTACAGCCTAATACAGAAAGAAGAACAAAGAAAAGAAGTATAATTTTTGTTTTCATTTTGCAAGTTTTTAAAATTGATTAAATGAATATTGCTTAAAAAATGCAATGCAAAATTATCGGGCTCAAAATCTTTTTTTTGCCCGTAGAAGTCTTTTTTCTGTTAAATTAAATTTTTTTAAAACCAAGTAAAGTTAGTGTAAAAACAAAAAAAATCCGATTTGTAAGGAACAAACCGGATTTTATAGTGATAAAAAGAATGTTAGAAATTTACATCATCTGCAATATTTCCGCCTTGTTCAGCAGCAAATTTTGCAGCATATTCTTTTTGTTTTGCCTGCTGGTAATCATGAAATTCTGTAATATCTGCAGAATTCCAGTTTTGGTTTTGCTCAGTCATCCACTGCATTGCTACAGATTGAAAATCAGCCAAATTGATTCCGAAATTTTCCAAAATCCATTGTGCACCGTCAAGTCCGTATTCGTAAGCAGCTTGTCTTGCTCCGGCCAATTCTTCGTAGAAATAACGGTCAGTTTTAATTCTTTCCAGATTTGCTGCACCTTCTTCAGAAATCTCTGCTTTTAGGTTTTCTAATTGAGGAACTGTTACGTTCTCAGCATAATATTGTCCAAATAATGTTGTAACGGTAAACGATGTGTCTTCGCCCATACGCTGTGGCCAGATTGTGTTTAATTCTTCCCAAACAACTGGTTCAAATCCCATTGCTTTACAAACTTCAAGATAATCAACTCCTGCACTTATTTTAAGACACATTGCTGTATACGTTCTTAAATCTACTCCGTGAACCGGCTCCAGAAACGGATTGTTTTCGTCTACTTTTACAAAACCAGAAGTTTGAACTCCGCTGTATTTTAATGAATTTGCGTGCTCAAAACGAATCATTTGGTCAGAATCGCAGTTGTTCCATTCTGTATAAACTGTTCTTCTGTAATTGAAATATATGTTTTGAATGTCTTTTTCGTCAAGGTTTTCTCCGCTTGCACGTTCGTCAGCAATCCATGCTTCGGCTCTTTCAGCTACTTCGGCATCAAAATCTTCTACAGAATAGTGTGTTCCGTGCAATGTTTCCGGATCATATTCTATTTCCTGATAATCATTTGCATAATTATCGTCATAACTGTCATTTGATGTTTGTGTTTGTTCGAAATTTTGATTTTCCTGTTTGCTGTCTCCAGTCAGAGCTCCAAAAAGTTTTTTAAACATTTGTTGATTTTTAAGGATTAATAATTATTGTGTAATTTGATTTTGATACATTTTCTCGTTGTGTTCTTTTAAATCTGGCGTAATTTTATTCCATTCGTCATACATGGCGCGCAGATAAATTTGATATAATTTTGGAGCATTTTTAATTGCAAATTGTCTTTGTTCTTCCAAATCATCCATTTTTGCCTGAATTTCACTCAATACTTTTTTGTCTGATTCGTGAATTTTACTCAAACTTAATTCATGACGCAGATGATATAATTCGCGTTCTTTTTTATCTTCCGTTTCAAACGCTTCGTATAAATGAGCTGTTCTTTGTTCGGCAAGTCCGCGCGCAATGTTTTGTAAATTTCTGGCTTGTGTGCTTGGCGCAAATGTGTTTTGTGTTTTGCAATACGGACATGAAATAAAAGTCTCAATCAAAAAGATTTTTTCGATTTCGATATTTCCGCCGCACTGCGTACAGCTGAATTTATTTTTAATGGCTTCGTATTCGTCTAATATTTTTTGATATTCGATTTCAAGATCACGTTCCTGAGTTTTTTCGAGCTCTTTTCGCCAATAATCAAATTTATCGTCAAAATGGTTATAACGATCTGAACATGCTCTTCTAAATTCTGAAAGCAAATCATGATTTTTGTCCAGAACAGAAATCTGTGAATCCAGATCGTAATAAATACTGTCAATTTTTTCTTCGTAAGTATCTCTGGCTTTGTCTCTAATATTATTTAATTGACCATTAACGCCAGAATATACTCTTTGAAAAGTTCTTTTGTACATATCCTCATCCTCCTGTAAAACTTGTTTTAATTCAGGAACTGAGGCTGTTACCAGCTCTTCCATTTTGGCTTCAAGTTTTTCTGCAAATGAAAACCATCTTGTTTGTGTTTCCTCAAGTTCTGCGTACCATTCCGGCAAGGTTTCTTTATTCGCTTGGTTTTTTTCTGAATCTTTTGATTTATTAAATAGTCCGAACACGTTATATGATTTTTAAATTGAATTATCTTCTTTTTTAATATAAACTCCGTCTGTAAGTTTTAAGGTAATGAACTCAAATCCGCAATAAGCGCAATGTGTTACGCCATCTTGCTTTGCTCTTCCTGCCCCGCAGTTTGGGCAATCTCTGACGTTCATTTTTGCGTCGTTGATTTCCATTTCGCCGCCATAATTAGTCTGGCTTTGAGCTTTTTGTTTTAGTCTGTCTAAAAACGAATTGACTTTTTTCTCTTCCATTATAATTGGCTTAATAATTCGGATTTTTTTGTTTTGAATTCGTCTTCGTCAATTAATCCTGCGTCAAATAAAGATTTTAGTTTTTGAAGTTTAGAGGTTAAATCGTCTTTTACTTCTTCTTTCGGAGTTTCTTTATTTTGATGTAATTGATTTAAAAGAATTCCCATACTTAATGCATTTTGGGTTGCATCATGAAGTGCAGTTCCTTTATCACCAATCGCGGTTGCGGTATTGAATTTGGTAAATTTATCCATATCGGTTACCATATTCATATTGGTGATTTTGTCGTAATGTGCCGTAACTTCTTCAGGAAGAGTAACGCTTGTGATTACAAACTGTGTTAATTCAATTCCGAATTGAAGAAAATATGGTTTTAGATACGGCTCGATTTTTTTGTCTAATTGGGTAATATTTCCGGCTACATCTGTTACGGTTATGTTTTCGTTTGCTAAAACTTCTCCAAATTTTGGAGCCACAAAATCTCTTAATTGATTTTGCAATTCAAAAATGGTAAGCTGCTGATACGTTCCGGCATACTGACGGAAGAATTTGGCAACATCAACAATTTGAATGTCGAAACTTCCGAAAGCGCGAATTCTGATTTGTCCAAATTGTGGATCATTTAGCAGAATAGGAGCAGGAGTTCCCCATTTATTATTGATGAATTGATGTGTGTTGAAAAAATAAACATCGACTTTAAACGGACTTTCAAAACCGTATTTCCAGCCTTTCAGCTTGCTTAAAACCGGAATATTTTCTGTAGATAATGTATGAAGTCCCGGTTGATAAACATCGGCAAGCTGACCTTCGTTTAAAAGCATTACCTGCTGGCTTTCGCGCACGGTTAATTTCGCTCCGTTTTTTATTTCTTTATCTTCATCATAAAATTTCCACATTAGTAAATTAGGATCACTTGTTGTGGCTTCGATTATTTCTATAAAAGGTAATGTCATAAAATCTTATTTATAAAGAATAAAAATAAGAATTATAAGACGACTTCAATGTTTTTTAATGTGAAGTTTTTAACAAATTTTTCTTTATAAAATTTAAAGATTAAGATATTTGTTTGAGTATTGTCATTTCTCCCTTCGATCGAAACAAAATAAAAAATCCGATTTGTGAAAACAAATCGGATTTAAATTGAAAATTATATATAACCGTAAAACGGTATATTTTTACAAGTGAATTACTTCGCCGTAAGCATCAGCAACAGCTTCCATAACAGCCTCGCTCATTGTTGGGTGAGGGTGGATAGATTTAAGGATTTCGTGACCTGTAGTTTCTAGTTTACGAGCTACAACTGCCTCAGCAATCATATCTGTAACACCAGCACCAATCATGTGGCATCCTAACCATTCTCCGTATTTAGCGTCGAAAATTACTTTTACGAATCCGTCAGCATTTCCGGCAGCTTTAGCTTTTCCAGAAGCTGAGAATGGGAATTTACCAATTTTTAATTCGTAACCTTTTTCTTTTGCTTGTTTTTCTGTTAAACCTACAGAAGCGATTTCCGGAGTTGCATAGGTACAACCAGGAACGTTTCCGTAATCGATTGGGTCTACGTGAAGACCTTTGATTTTTTCAACACAGTTGATTCCTTCAGCAGAAGCTACGTGAGCTAAAGCCTGACCTGGAGTGACGTCTCCAATGGCATAGTATCCAGGAATGTTAGTTTCGTTGTAAGCGTTTACTAAGATTTTATCTCTGTCAACAGCGATTCCAACTTCTTCTAAACCAATATTTTCAATGTTTGTTTTGATTCCAACTGCAGAAAGTACAATATCAGCTTCTAAAACTTCTTCTCCTTTTGCAGTTTTAACGAATGCTTTAACTCCAGCACCTGTTGTATCGATACGCTCAACAGAAGAGTTTGTCATTACTTTGATTCCTGATTTTTTCAAAGAACGCTCAAATTGTTTTGAGATATCTTCGTCTTCTACAGGAACTACGTTTGGCATAAATTCTACGATAGTAACATCTGTTCCCATTGAATTGTAGAAATGAGCAAATTCAACTCCAATTGCTCCAGAACCTACGATAATCATAGATTTTGGCTGAGTTGGTAATGTCATTGCCTGACGATATCCAATTACTTTTACACCATCTTGTGGTAAGTTTGGTAACTCACGAGAGCGAGCTCCAGTTGCGATGATAATGTGATCAGCGCTATATTCAGTAACTTTATTGTCTTTGTCTGTAACGTCAAGTTTTTTTCCCGGTTTTAGTTTTCCAAAACCTTCAATAACGTCAATTTTGTTTTTTTTCATTAAGAACTGAACTCCTTTGCTCATTCCTTCAGCAACACCGCGGCTGCGTTGAATAACTGCTGGAAAATCTTTGTCGAATTCAGAAACTTTTAATCCGTAGTCAGAAGCGTGTTTTAAATAATCAAAAACCTGAGCTGATTTTAATAATGCTTTTGTTGGGATACATCCCCAGTTTAAACATACACCACCAAGATTTTCTTTTTCAACTACAGCTGTTTTAAAGCCTAATTGTGAAGCTCTAATTGCTGTTACATATCCTCCAGGACCACTTCCTAAAACAATAACGTCGTATTTCATTTTTTTTGTTTTTAGTATTAACTATCGAAAATGAGGTTTATAAATTCCGAAACTCACTTGTCGATTTTCTTTTGTTATTTGTGCTTGCGAATTTAATGATTTATTTTAAAAACAGTATCATGTAAAAAAGTAAAATGTGAGATGTTAGTTGTGAAATGTTAGTTGTGAGATGAAAGAGCAAGAAACAAGATTTATAAAATTTGAGATGTTATCCGTTTGTCAGGCTAAGCGAAGTCGAAGCCTTACTATTTGTAAAATAGCTCTTCGACTTCGCTCAGCCTGACACAAATTATTAAAAAATAAAAGCCACAGATTATTAGGATTAAAAAGATTTTTTAAAAATCCGTTTAATCTGTGTAATCTTTGGCGATATATTTTGTTTTCATGGAGCTATGTGGAAGAACTTTGCGTGGGCTTCGACTTCGCTCAGCCTGACAAAAAAATTATTAATTGTAAATGGTTAATTATTAATTAAGCATTTTCAGCCATTAACAATTAACCATTTACAATTAATAATTAAACTTTCACGTGTCCCCAGTTTTCGCCGCTGGCAATTCTGCGAATCTGCATTTCGCTTACTCCAAATTGTTTAGCGATCATTTTTAAACGTGTTTTTTGTTCTGGCCTTGCTAGTATTTTTTTGATTAACATGACTTTTGTGGTAGTTAATTTTCGTCCGTCGGCTTTTAGGTTGTGTTCGATCAGGTTTTTCTTTGCCTGAATTACTCGCGGACTTTTGCGGCTGTGTGCCATCATTTCCTGTTTGGTTGCCCAGCGTAGATTACTTACATCGTCGTTACTTCTATTATAATCAAGATGAAGAACATAAGTTTGATCTTCGGATTCTTTCGGAATAAAATATTGGGCAACTAATTTGTAAAGAAATAAGTATTTGTTGATGATTTTATCATCTTTTTTAACCTTAAATCTAAAAGTTGGATATCCATCGCTTAATCCGCCTTTTAGGATTCGGCCGTTTTCAATTTCGTCGGTAAAACTTATTAATCTTCCTCTGTTTGAAATTGCGTATTTAAGTTGCAGTGATGCGTTTATTTCTATTTCTTTGAATTCTTCGTTAGGGTAAAATCTGTTATGTGGCATTTTCTTTTTCATTTAAATTTTGTCTCTCAAAGATAAAGAATTCCCAAACGAAGAATGCTATTTGGCTGGTTATGAACTATCAATTTTATGATTCTTATAACGCTATTTTAACGTTTTAAAATGATTTTGACAGTTTTTAGGCAAGTTTAAACCTGCAAATTGTGAATTATGCAGTTTTTTGTTTTTCCGCAAATGCGTAATTTTTAAGAAAATTAACGTATTGGTTTATTGATCCAGCCAGTTTTTAAAGTTGTTGATTTCTTTTTTGCTGATGATTATCGGATCATTTTCGATAGGAGGTACATTCAGAATCAATTCGATTTTTTGATGTGAATGTTTTACAACTTCTTTTATTGTATTTCGATTTACGATATATTTTCGGTTTATTTTGAAAAATGCAAACGGATCGAGACTATTTATAATATCTGTTATGGTGCTGTTGTATAAATAACTGTTGCCTGATTTTACATAAATAAATAAGTGCTTTCCTGATGCTGCAAAATAGGTGATTTCGGAGTCGTTTACTGAAATTAATTTATAACCGTGGTTTACCAAAAAATGACGCTGTATTTTGTTTGTTTCTGGATTTTCGATTGCTACTAAAGACTGCAGTGTTGCATCGGCATTAAAGCTTTCCTTAATTTTTCTGAATTTACTTAAGGCTTCTAATAATTCCTGTTCTTCAAAAGGTTTTAAAAGATAGTCGATCGTAAAATGTTTGAATACCGAAATAGCATAAGAATCATAAGCCGTAACAAAAATAACGGGGCAGGAGATTGTAGTTTTTTCGAAAATTTCCAGACTTTTTCCATCGCCTAAATGAATATCCATAAAAGCTAAATCGACATTGTTTTGTTTAAAATAATCGACGGCTTCTTTGACAGATTTTAAAACTGCAATTTCGGCAATCTGCAAAATATCCTGCTGCTCTAAAATAGATTTTAGATAACTGGATGCAAGATATTCGTCTTCGATAATGGCAATTTTCATTTTCCTTTAATGATAAAGTTTTTAAGAAGTTCTTAAATAATTCTGCAAATATAATTGTCTATAGTTTTTTTACAACAAGTTTTTATAGGAGTTTGCAGTTTTGTTGTGATTTAATCTTATTTGTTATTTTTATTGTGTTGCCGTGGTTGAAACCACGGGCTGTGTTTATTTAATGTTTAATGAAATTTCAATGTTTCTATTTTAAATATAGCCTGTGGTTTCAACCACAGGAAACGATTTGTGATTCATGGATATATTTTAGATATGTCATAAAAGCAAAAAAGAGGCTCAGTTTTGCAACTGAACCTCCTTTTAAAAAAAACAATAGGTAAAACTTATAGATTGGGATTGTTTAATCTCGCGTCTGCCGGGTAAATAATGGTATATCGCGGATCGTTTTGTATCAATGTGTAATTGTCACCGTCAAAAGTGTGAACGATTTGTTTTTGAGATGTTCTTCTTAAATCAAACCAACGCTGTCCTTCAACAGCAAACTCACGTTGTCTTTCTGCGTAAATGAAGTTTGTTAAATCTGCCGCATTCATTGCGTTAACTTCAATTTCAAGCTGTACATAAGCAGCAGCTGTATATCTATTTTTAATGAAACTTAAAACAGTAGTTTTTGCATCAGCAATGTTGTTTAGTTTTAATGAAGTTTCAGCTTTTGTTAAATACAATTCAGAAGTTCTGAAAGAAGATTTTTGATCGTCATTTCCGCCTTTTTGGATTCTGTAACGGCTTCCGCTTGCTAAAAAGTAAAGAGGAAAACGCAAATCAGTTGTTTTGCTGTAAGCAGCAATTAAATCTGGTGAAGCATAAACGGCACCTTTTAGTCCATTTATTAAACCGTCTTCAAGAGCTAAAATAGATTCTTTTGAATCATATTTTGTAGCAAAAACCGGAGTAGCTTTTAAATCAACTAGATTACTGTTAATTGCTAATGCTTTGTTTGCAGCGTCAAGTGATTTTTGCCACTGTTGTTGGTATAAATAAAGGCGACTCTCAAAACTGTATAATGCAATTTTAGAAAAACGGTAATTTTTACCTTTTACCTGAGAATCTACATTGATTAATTTTTCTGCTTCCTGTGTGTCAGAAATAATTTGATTGTAAATTACTGCTACACTTTGTGGTACGAAAGCCTGCTCTAAATCAATTTCTAAAGCTAAAGGAACTCCTTTGTCTGATGCAGCAGTTGCAGCGTTATAAGGTTTTCCGAAAAGGTTAATCAAATCAAAGTAAGCCATTGCTCTTAGTGCATAAGCTTCTCCAACTAATTGGTTTCTTTCTTCAGAAACTTCTAATTTTTTAGACGCTTCGTTGATGATTACGTTTGTATAAAAAATAGTCTTATATAAATCAGCATATTGGAAAGTAGTTGTAATACGATCCGGATTAGCATCTTTCCAAATGTAAATATCTCTATAGTATGTTACATCATCACTAAATTCATTCATCGTTAATTCGTCTGTACGAAGTGCCGTTAATGATTTGTGTTCAGGATATACGTCATATCCTTTTGTTAAAACAGCGCGGTATTGATCTAATGTTTCCGGAATTACACGCCCAATAGGCTGAATATCCAGATAATCATCACAGCTTGTTACTGCAAGTGCTGCAGCAAAAAGTAGTATATATTTTGAGAATTTTTTCATCTTTAATTTTATTAGAAAGTTACATTACATCCTAAAGTGAATGACTTAGGAACTGGTTGTGCATAAATGTTTCCGAAAGTTTCAGGGTCAAAGTAACCTTTATAATCAGAGCTGATTACGAATAAGTTTCTTGCTTCAACATTAAGTCTGATGCTTGAAATGTTAATTTGATCTGTAAATGCTTTAGGGAATGTATAACCTAAACGCATACTGCTTAATCTCATATAACTCATTTCGCTTACCCATGTATCTAAGTAATTGTAAGTTGGAATTTGGTTTCCTCCAGAATACCATAAATATGGCATGTAAGAATCTCCTGTTCCTGTATCTTTACCATTAATTCCTGGTAAGTTAGAAGATGTATTAGTTGGTGACCATGCATCTAAAATATCTCTACTGTAGTTTTGTCCTCTGTCAACCAAAGTTCCGTTGTAAGGAGGAGTTTTTGTAACAGTTTGTTTAATATTGAAAGAAGCAGCGATTGTTAAATCAAAATTACTTACTTTAAAAGTATTGGTAATACCACCTGTAAATTTAGGATCTCTGTCTCCTAAGTATGTAAATAAATCTCTAAACTCAGCTGCAGATAGGTTTGATTGAACTAATTCTCCAGGGAAGAAGTCAGCAAATGGATCGTATAAGCCAAAGAATGTTTGAGAGTTTACAGTTTCTCCTTTTTTGTTGATGAATAATGGATATCCGTTTTCGTCAATTCCATTAGTTTTAAATCCAAATACGGCATTTACAGGACGTCCTTCTCTGTTTGGTAAATAATCAGTATCACGTACTTCGATACGGTCTATGTTACTTTTGTTATGAGAAAAGTTGATGCTTGTATTCCATTGAAAGTTTGGATGATCAATATTTTTTGTAGACAAAGTAATTTCATAACCTTTGTTAGTTACTTGTGCCCAGTTCATATTAGTATATTCAAAACCGTTTTCTAATGGAAGTGCTCTTAAACCAATTAAGTCAGAACTTTTTCTACCGTATAAATCCGTTACAAGGCTAATACGATTGTTGAATAAACCGATATCAGCACCAACGTTAGTATTGGTTGTTTTTTCCCAGCGTAATTTTTGATTAGGCGGACTGTCAACAGTAATGATTTGTTCGTTTTGTCCAGGCAAAATAATAGTTGTTCCAATAGTTCCCATTACATAAGGAGAAGTATTTTTATCAATATTTCCTTGTAAACCGTAAGAAGCACGAAGTCTTAAGTTAGAAAGTGTTAAGTTATCTTTTAAGAAATCTTCTTCAGAAACAGCCCAAGATGCAGATGTTGACCAAAGTGGTAAATATTTGTATTTAGGATCTACACCAAATAAATCTGAACCATCATATCTCACACTTCCAAACACACTATATTTTCTGTTGTAAGTATAAGCTGCAGTAGCGAAGAAAGAAGCAAATGCATTCTCATTTTGAGATTTAGCATATTGTCTATAATCTGTTTCTTTAGCCCAGCTTGCGTTAGGGAAAACAATTTGCTGTGTAGTTAAGTTTTTCTCGTCAAAACCAAACCCTTTTGTAGCAATAGATGTTGTGTAGTTTCTTCTTAACTCATTACCAACCATTGCTTCGATTTCGTGTTTTTCAGCAATTTCAGTTTTGTAGTTAACCATTGTTTTTAGGTTATACTGAAAAAAGTCAGTATTTGAGTTTTGGATAATACCACCTTCAGGAAGGAAATAATTGTATGCTCCGTTAGAGAAATAACGTGATTTTTCCTTTTGCTTTCTAGTATAATAAGTGTCTTTTCCAGCAAATTTTTCACTAGCCGTGTTGTCTAACTGTAGACCTAATTGAGACGTTACTTTTAAGTCTTTTGTAAGTTTATATTCAGCATCTAATAAAGCTTTTACCGCTCTTGTTTTTAAATCGTAAGAAGTATTGTTTCTTTCTTCGATAATATTAAAAGGAACATAACGGCCAGAATAACCAGTAATGTCCGGATCATATTTATAACTTCCATCTGCATTATATGGAGTTAAATATGGATTTACGTTTCTTGAATAATTTGATGGGTTTGTAAACGCATCTGTATCTGTAAGGTAAGATGTAGTTTTGTTTTCAGAACCAAAAATACCAACACCAACTTTAAATTTATCTGTTATTTGGTAGTTGTTTTTCAAAGTTAAGTTGTAACGTTTGAAACCAGTTCCAATAGTTGCTCCTTTTTCATCATAGTATCCTAAAGAGAAATAGTAATCTGATTTTTCTCCACCACCAGATAAACTTAAACCGTGCTGCGTATTGATAGCAGTTTGGTATAATAAGTTACCCCAGTTTGTATTGTTACTTCTTAAAGAGTTGATAGATTGTTGTGTTGCAGGGCTTAAAGCAGAAAATCCGCCGGCTCTGTAAGCGTCTAATTCACCAGCTCCGTTTAAGATACGAGAAATATCTCCACCTGTATCTCTGTACGTTAAGTCAGCGCGACTTGCTAAACCAAGTTCAAAATCAACTTTTTCATTTGAATCCATCAGGTTTAATTTTGAGAACTGAGGTCTTTGTGTGATAAAAGTGTTGGTGTTGAAACTTACGACCATTTTACCAGCTCTACCTTTTTTAGTAGTTACCACGATTACACCATTTGCAGCACGCGCACCGTAAATAGCAGTTGCAGCAGCATCTTTTAAAATCGTAATATCTTTAATATCGTCTGGGTTTAAACCTGCAATAGAGTAGTTGTTTAATACATCGATATTTTCTTTGTCAAAGTTTTTAGGAACTTCATTTCCTTCTAATGGTAAACCATCAAGTACCCATAAAGGATCTTGCGTACCGTTAAGAGAAGCTGTACCCCTGATTCTGATTTTTGCAGGTGCTCCAGGTGCTCCAGATGGTGTGCTCACCGCAACTCCGGCAATTTGTCCAACCAATAACTGGTCAATGCTGGAAACCCCAGTCTGCTGAATTGCAGCCATGTCGATTTTAGAAACTGCAGCAGTAAGTTTTCTTTTCTCAATTTTTTGGTAACCAGTTACTACAACCTCCTGAAGTTTTGCAGTTTCAGATGTTAAGTTAATTGTATAATTTTTTTGAGCAGAAAGTTCAAGCGTATACGATTTGTATCCCATGAAAGTAACTCTCAAAGAAGTAATATTTTTTGAAATTTTCAAAGAGAATTTACCGTCAAAATCTGTAGTAGTTCCGATTCCTTCACTCTGAATAATACCTGCCATAGCAGTTTTATTTGAGATGGAATTGTTCTCAACAAAGATCGATGCACCTGGAATAGGCGACAAGTCAGCTTCATCTTGAATGATCCCCGTAATAGTTCGGGTTTCCTGCGCATAACCTGCGATGGCCAGGAACAGCAGTAGGGCATGTAGAATTTTTTTCATGTTTTGGGTTTGGGTTATGTATTAAAAGGTTGTATTGTTCAAAGCTTTGTCGATTCGTTGTATTAAATCGCGGTAATGATTTTGGGTCGATTGATCTCCGGTACTTCTTTTTGTTCTTAATAACTGAAGTACTTTACTCAATTCTCCCTTTTTATCAGATGTTACTTCTGTAACTCTTTTTAAGAAAGAATTATTAATGTTTCTCGCCATATGTGCTTCATTTAAAGAACATAAATGAGGCATTTGTAATGTTTCTTCTATTTGGATTGTTTTTTTAACATCCGTTTTTTCAAATAATTTATTTGTCGAAACAATTAAAACATCTACATAATTTTTTTGTGTCATACGTTCTAAAATGCTCAGCGATTTGTTTTGAATAGTTCCTGCAAATACACTTTGATGTAATTTTTGGAATAAATCATTTACGGTAAAAACCTTTTCATTGGTTTTATTTCGCTGGTATAATTCATTTTCTGTCATTCGAAGTAAACGATCATCGCTGAATAAGCTATACATAACGTCGTATTGTAATGCTCTTGACATTGTATATGGTGTGTATTCATAAGGCCCAAAAGGAGAATCTTTCAGCGGGTTTGTTTTGTCTAAAACGTCATTAAAAAACAACCATTGCGGAATTGTAATTACATTTTTAACTAAATAATCTACCGCTCTTTTTTGCATTGCTGCAGGAACCGGAACATAACTTTGTTTGTTATCGCCATGAACCGTTGGGTTTAAGTAAACACCGCCAATATTGGTTAATACATGACCATTGTACGTTTGCCATTGTCCGATAGCTCCAATATAAAGTTTGCCAGTTTGATAGTAAGACTGATCTTTATCGTAGGACCAGTTTAAGATATTATCTACTACACGTTTTAGGTTTTTCAATCCGTACTCGCTTGCTTTTACGGCATCATTCCCTAAATCTTCAGACTGTGAACGAGGATCGATATCAGAGCCTTGCTCACCGTAAAAATAAATCGGGTCGTTTTGATGTTTTGCAATAGCTTCGTTTAACCTTGCCGTTTCATTTTCGTTTGGACCGTACCATCTGTAACCCCATTCGATTGCGTATTTGTCGTACTCACCAATTTTTGGAGTAATTACAGTTACGTTATCTTCCGGTTGTGCTACATAATTGTATCGGGCATAATCCATGATAGAAGGAGCAGTGCCGCCCATTTTTGCCGTGAATTCTTTAGAACGTAAAGACTCGACATCATAAGCGAAAGAAGCGCCCATATTATGTTTTAATCCAAATGTGTGTCCAACTTCGTGAGACGATACAAAACGAATCGCTTCTCCCATGTGTTCCTCACTAAATACATTCCCTCTTGCTTTTGGATCAATTGGTCCTGTTTGGATTCTCATCCAGCTTTGAAGCGAAGTCATAACATTGTGCCACCAAATAATGTCGGCTTCAATAATTTCTCCGCTTCTTGGGTCAACAACCGATGGTCCCATAGCATTGGATTTAGGCGATGCCGCATACGTAATAACCGAATAGCGAACATCATCAACGTCAAAGTCTAAATCTTTTTCAGTAGGTTCTTTTGCAATAATAGCGTTTTTAAAACCCGCTCTTTCAAAAGCTGCCTGCCAATCGAGTACCCCATCAATAATATATTTTCTCCACTGTTTTGGAGTCGACGGATCGATGTAATAAACGATTGGTTTTTTCGGCTCTACTAATTCACCTTTCAAATATCGTTCTTCATCTTCTTTCTTTGGTTCTAAACGCCAGCGCGTTATCAATTCTTTTTCAAGCATTGCTTGCTGTGCATCGGTAAAATACCAATGCTTTTCAGAAAAGAAACCAATTCGGTTATCAGAAAAACGAGGTTTCATTGGAGTTTTATCCAATAAAATAATATTAGTTGTCACACCAAGCGTAATTGGTAATGACGATGTGCCATCGCTGAAAGAAGTTGTAAGCTGCGATTTTACAACAATGTTTTTAGGGAAAGTTTTTAAACTTTCTATATACGATAAATCAGATTTTACAGAACCTCCAATACCAGTGTTGCTCAAAACATCATTGAAGCTTTTTTGTTTTCCGTCAAAAATCTTATTTACTTTAATTACTACAGCGCTCGAATCGTTATTTTTAGTTTCAATATCAAAAACTTCAATAACAGATTCAGAGAAATTGTCAATTACAGATGCTGTAATAGCATCCTCTTTTGGTGAAGAAACTTTAGGAACATATGTTTTTACCCAAACTTTCTTTGCAATTGTATCCTTATAAAAAGAAATGATTTTGTTTTCATAATTCATTCCTTTATTTAAACCGGCTTCGTTAATCTGGAAAGGAACCTGAGATAATTTATTTACAATCAGAAATTCTCTTTTAAATAAACTATCCTGAATTTCGAAATAAACATCGGTCTTAACCTGAATGATGTTAAATAGTCCTTTTTTTAGTGTGCCTTTTTTTACAAGGTCATTATATTTTTTCCCTTTTTTGGAATCAGTAGAATCTTTTACAACTTCAGTTTCTGTTTCTTTTTTCTTTTTCTTTTGCGAAAGAACTGTAACAGGAATGAATAATAATAAAATTAGTAAGCAAAGTAATTTTACACTATGCAGGAATGCCTTTTCCCTCATTTTGGTGTTAAGTTTAAGTTAATTTTTCATCGAAACTATTCGAATTTAGTTCAGAAAAAAAACAAAACGGAGTGAATGGCTTTTTTTTAGGAGTGAATGGATATTAAAGGCAAAATACATACGAAATTGCCGTCTTTTTCTGAAGTTTGTAAATTGGTTCTTGAATAAAAAGTATAAATGCTTGACAGGTATTTTAAACCAAAATTAGTGCTGGGTTCTCTGTGAGCCTTTTTTTGAAGATTATTGCTGATAATAACCTGATCTTTTTGAATCAGAATCTCTGTCGTAAGCGGATTTTCCTGTGTTGCCATATTATGCTTAATAGCATTCTCGACCACTACCTGAAAAGCCAGATATGGAATAAACTTTTCTAAAGCTTCCTGATCTTCGATTTTTATAGAAAAAATTAATTCTTCTTTAAAACGGGTTTGCTGTAAAAAGATATATTTTTCGATAAACAATAATTCATCTTTTAACGGAACAATATTCTTTTCTGGCGGATCTATCAAATAGCGATAAATGCGCGAAAGATTTAATGTGAATTTCTGTGCCGTTTTTACATCGCTTCCTACTAACATATATAAGGAGTTAAGCGAATTAAACAAAAAGTGCGGATTAATCTGCTCTTTTAAATGCTGCAGCTGAATTAATGCTTTTTCTTTTACGATTTTTTCGTTTTCAACCAGAAGTCGGTTTTTTTCTTTAATAGCGATTCCTTTTTCTCTGTACGCGCGTCTGTTGGCATAAGAAAATAAATAGAAAATCAACAATAACATTACCGTTGTGATCGAATAAATCCAGGTTGAATATTTTTTAACCAAAAAAACATTTTCATTGTCAATCATTTTCGGAAAACTAATGCAGATATACCAAGGCAGATTTTTAACATCTAACCTTGTTGTAAAACTGATAACATCCAGTTTTAAAAATTCAGACATCGTAATTTTTTTAGTGTAATCCAATTTTAAAAAATCAGATGCCGAAGTATTGGCGGGATCTTTTTTATAAGTAAAAACCGTATCTGATGGCTGAATAGCCGAAAAATCATAAATATTTTTTCCTATAAAGGTAGAGTCAGGGTGATAAACACATCTTCCTGTGTTGTCAAATACAAAAGCATAATTAGAAGCCGCTTTGTCAAAAGTCGCAAAATTATCATGCAATTTTTTTAAGTTGATGTCATAGCCGCAACGAACCGTTGTGTAGTTTTTGGAAATGATTTTAAAGTAAACTCTCCAAACCCATTCTTTTCCTTGTTTAATTACAGTATTGCTTCGCGTAGTGTTTTGGTTTTTAGAAATAAATTCGGCAACGTCTTTTTTTATTTCATCAGAAACAGAATCGTTTCCAAATTCTATTTTTTCATCATTAATCTGAAACCAGTTATCAACTATCATTAAATTGATGGACTGAACAGACGACAGTACCTTTATGTTAGCAGATAAATTAGATTTACTGCTGATTTTTAAAGCATGTTTGATTCTGTTTTCCTGTTCCAGAAACCTCGAAAATTCCCGCGACATTAATTCATGTTTTTTAATGAAGTTCAATCGCGCCTCACTTTCATTTGCTTTTTGTGTAACATCAGTAATCAAATTACTTAACATGTAAACAGAATAAACGATAATAAGAATAGAGACGATAACGTAAATTACGAAAGCACGTCGGGATGTTATTTTTTTTAATCTAAATCTCAAAAAGTATTCTATTAATTAATTCGCAACCGAAAATTGAGAATCGTATAAGTTTTTATAATACCCATCAGTTTTTGTTAATAACTCCTGATGCGTTCCTTGTTCCACAATTAAACCTTTATCCATAACCACGATTTTATCAGCATTTACAATTGTTGCCAAACGATGCGCAATAATAATCGAAGTTCTTCCTTTTGTAATAGTTTCTGTTGCACGCTGAATCAATTCTTCAGAATACGTGTCGATTGACGAAGTTGCTTCATCCAGAATCAAAATACTCGGATTACTTACATACGAACGTAAAAATGCAATTAACTGGCGCTGTCCAGAAGAAAGCATAACACCGCGTTCCTTCACATCAAAATCATAATTATCAGGAAGACTCATAATAAAGTCATGAACACCAATTTTCTTGGCAGCATCGAGAACCTGTTCGCGTGTAATTTCCGGATTATGAAGCGTAATATTATTGTAAATCGTATCGGCAAACAAAAACACATCTTGAAGTACAACCGCAATTTGTTTTCTTAAAGAAGCCAAAGTATAGTTTTCTATATTTTGCCCGTCGATATAAATTGTTCCGCTGTTAATTTCGTAAAAGCGATTCAGTAAATTAATAATTGTAGATTTTCCGGCTCCGGTTGAACCTACAATTGCAACGGTTTGCCCGGAATCTACAGATAAATCAATTCCTTTGATTACTTCTTCTTCTGGAATATAACTAAAACGAACTTGATTAAACTCGATACTTCCGTTAAAAACCGGAGCTTCAATTTTTCCTGTATCCTGAATATGATCCTGCGTGTCGATAATATCAAAAACACGATTTGCCGCAATCATTCCCAATTGCATCTCATTGAATTTATCTGCAATTTGTCTTAGTGGATTAAAAAGCATTCCGATAAACATCGTATACGAAAATAAATCTCCAAACGTAGTAAAATTATCTCCATTCAAAATTTTAAATCCGCCAAAAACAACAACCATTCCTAAAGTAATCGACGAAATAATATCGGCAATAGGAAAGAAGATCGAGTTGTACAGAATGGTTTTAATCCAGGCCACTCTATGTTTATCATTTATAACTCTGAAATTTTCCGCTTCGATTTTTTCACGGTTAAAAAGCTGAACGATTTTCATTCCCGTAACCCGTTCCTGAACAAACGAATTCATGTTTGCAATCTGAGTACGAACTTCTTCAAAAGCAACCTGCATTTTGCGTTGAAATATTCTTGTAATGTAAACCAGAATTGGCATTGCAACGACAACAATCCATGTCAGTTTCCAGTTCATGTAAAACATAAAAATCAAAACTACAAGCATTTTCATCAAATCACTTATAATCATAAATAATCCCTGACTGAAAATACGTGCAATCGATTCAATGTCTGAAACTGATCTGGTAACCAATTGCCCAACCGGAACCAAATCAAAATATTTCATTCTAAAACTTAAAATATGTTTGAAAAGTTTATTTCGAATATCTTTTACAATATCCTGTCCCAGCCAGTTGGCCCAGTACACAAAATAAAACTGAGAGAAAACTTCCATCAGCAAAACACCTCCCATTAAAATAATATATAGAAGTAAGCCCGTTTTGTCATGTGTTTTAATATAACCATCGACCGTTTGCTTTAATAAATAAGGTCGAAGTGCTGCAAAGATAGAGAGCGAAACCGCAAAAATAATAACGCCGTAATAACGCCATTTATAAGGTTTCGTATATTTTAAAATTCGTTTAAATAAACCGGTGTCAAATGCTTTTGCTTTCATTGATGCTTTAGGCTTTAGGCTTTAGGCAATAAGCTGTAATGCGTATAGTGTAAAGCCTATAGCTTACTGCTTATAGCCTAAAGCTATAAATAATCGTAATAGATTTTGGTTAAATACAAACCATGGGCCGGAACCGAAAAACCGGCTTTTTCTCTGTTTTTGCTGGCAATAATATTTTCAAAATCTGCCAGCGTGATTTTGTGCAATCCTATATTAATTAAAGTTCCCACAATCGCCCGAACCATATTTCGTAAAAAACGGTTGGCCGAAATTGTAAAAACTAATTTGTTGTTTTCTTGTTTCCAATATGCCTCAAAAATCGTGCAGTCAAAAGTATTTACATCGGTATTCACTTTAGAGAAACACTGAAAATCGGTATGATTTAATAAAATTTTTGCCGCTTCATTCATTAAATCTACATCCAGTTTTTGTGTTACGTACCAGCTTAATTCTTCTAAAAATGGATTTTTAACCGTGTTAATATGATATTCGTACGTTCTTTTTGTGGCATCAAATCTACAGTGCGCATCATCGTGAACAGGAATCAAATTGTAAACCGCAATATCTTTTGGTAAATACGAATTCAGCTTATGTACCAAGACCGGAATATCAATTGCTTTTTCTAAATCAAAATGCCCGTACATTTCCTCAGCATGAACACCAGTATCAGTTCTTCCGGCGCCCATTACATTTATCTCCGAATTTAATAAAACAGAAAGTGCCTTATTTAAAGTTTCCTGAACTGATGAAGCATTCGGCTGAAACTGCCAGCCATGATAATGAGTTCCGTTATAAGCAAAATGAATAAAATATCTCATTGTGAGGTACAGAGGTTTTTTTTAAAGGTACTGAGGTACTGAGGTGCAAAGGTACAAAGGTTTTTTTTAAAAGTTGCTATCCCGATGGCTATCGGGACTGAGATGCTAAGGTTCTAAGATTTTTTTAAAGTTATTCGGAGTTGCTGAGATTCTAAGTCTTTTTTTATCCTCAATTAATGTGTAGAGACGCACTGCAGTGCGTCTTACGTAATATTTTGAAAAATTACATTTATATATAGATATAATATTTTCGAATATTTAAAATCGATAATCTCCCATTTCAATAAAATCTAAAAACAAAATTTAGAACCTTAGCCTCTCAGAACCTTAAGATTTGTGTTAAAATCCACTAAAACCCAAAATGCGAGTCATAGTTTGTTCAGCAAAAAATAGTGTCAGAAATTGACAATTCCAACGATATAATCGAAATCATTTTTTAACATTTTTAGCAAGAAATTTCCAAATGTTAATTTTGAAAATTTTTCATTTTAACACTTCATATTTCTCCTATGTTTGCACTACTAAATATCAAAAACTATGAATGAAATTACTTCTTATTGGTGGATACTTTTAATAGTATTTGCGATTCTTTTTTACAAATTTATTTTACGTGTTTTCTTCGGAATGGTAATCGTTCCAGAGGATAAAATTGGTTTAGTAACCAAAAAATTCGTTCTGTTTGGCGCAGACAAATCATTACCCGACGGCCGAATTATCGCAACAAAAGGCGAAGCGGGTTATCAAGCAAAAACGCTTGCTCCTGGATTGTACTGGGGAATGTGGATTTGGCAGTATTCAATAGACATGACCAGTTTTACATTAATTCCCGAAGGAAAAATTGGACTGGTTTTAAGTAAAGACGGAAAAGAAATTCCAACCGGGCGTATTTTGGCCAGAAGAGTAGAAAGCGACAACTTTCAGGATGCAACAGCTTTCTTAGACAATGGCGGACAAAAAGGACGTCAGACTGCTTTTATTACAACGGGATCGTATCGTATTAATACGTTTTTGTTTGAGATCGTGATTGCAGATCAAATCAAGATTTTTGAAAATATGATTGGTATTGTAACTGCTCTTGACGGAGAGCCAATTCCGCAAGGACAAATCGCCGGAAAATTTGTTGAAGAACATAATAATTTTCAGGACTTTGATAAGTTTTTGGAACAAGGCGGAAACCGTGGTTTACAGCCGCAGGTTATGCTGGCAGGTTCTTACTATATCAATACTTGGGGAATTCAAATTGAACAAAACCCAATGACAGATGTGCCAATTGGTTACGTTGGTGTTGTGATTTCTTATATTGGAGAAGACGGACAAGACGTTACCGGAGATACTTTTAAACACGGAAACATTGTTTCAAAAGGACAGCGTGGTGTTTGGATGGAGCCATTTGGTCCTGGAAAATATGCCTTGAATAAGTATACAACAAAATTAGAAGCAGTTCCAACAACAAACTTAGTTTTAAACTGGGCAAACGCACGAAGCGAATCACACGATTTAGATAAAAACTTATCGACTATCACAGTTCGTTCAAAAGACGGTTTCCCGTTCAATCTTGACGTTGCACAAATTATTCACGTTCCGGCGGCAGAAGCTCCAAAAGTAATTGCACGTTTCGGAAGTATGAACAACTTAGTTTCTCAGGTTTTAGAGCCAACAATTGGTAACTATTTCAGAAACTCGGCTCAGGACAGTGATGTAATTTCATTCTTGACAACCAGAAAAGAGCGTCAGGAATCGGCTAAAAACCATATTAAGTTAGTTCTGGACGAATACAACGTAAATGCTGTTGATACTTTGATTGGAGATATCGTTCCGCCAGATTCATTAATGAAAACTTTGACTGACAGAAAACTGGCTGAGGAAGAACAAAAAACGTATCAAACTCAAAGAATGGCGCAGGAACAGCGTCAGGGAATGGAAAAAGAAACCGCAATTGCAGATATGCAGAAAGAAATTGTACGAGCTTCGCAAAGTGTTGAAATTGCACAACGTACAGCGGATGCAACAGTTAAAAAAGCAGAAGGGGATGCAACCAGTTTAAAACTGAATGTAAACGCAGAAGCAGAAGCTACAAAAATGCGTGCAAATGCCGAAGCTGAAGCAACAAAAGCAAGAGCAGGAGCACAAGCAGAAGCTACAAAACTAAATGCAAGCGCAGAAGCCGAAAGAATTTCGAAAACCGGTCTTGCAGAAGCCGAGAAAATTATGGCAATTGGTAAATCAACTGCAGAAGCTTACCAACTACAAGTTAGTGCTATGGGCGGTGATAACTTTACAAGATATAAAGTAACAGAGGAAATTGGTAAAGGAAATATCAAAGTAATTCCAGATGTTTTAATTTCCGGAAACGGAGGTTCTGACGGTTCAATCAGCGGTTTATTAGGATTAAAACTAATGGAAATGATGGATACAAAAGAAACGAAAGATTTGAAAGAAGTTAAAAATCAAAATCCGAAGAAATAATAATTATTTATAAAGTGTTAAACGTTAGATGTAAAATGTAAAAGACATCTTATATCATAGAGACGCACAGTATGCGTCTAACACATAGTCTGAAAACCGGTCTGCATCAGCAGATCGGTTTTTTTTGTTTAAAAGAAATGAAAACCAGACGAAAGACGTACTGCTGTGCGCCTCTACATAATATTGGCGCAAAAAAACCTTTGTACTTTTGCCTCTCAGTCCCGATAGCCATCGGGATAGCAACTTTTAAAAAACCTTTGTACCTTTGCCTCTCAGAACCTTAGTGCCTTAAAAAAAATTGAAAAAAATCCTCCTTCTTTCCGATACTCATTCTCATATTGACGATGTCATTTTAAAATATGTCAATCAGGCAGATGAAGTCTGGCATGCGGGAGATATTGGCGATTTGCATGTAACAGATGCTATAAAGGCATTAAAACCGCTTCGCTGTGTTTACGGAAACATCGATGATGCAAAAGCAAGATTAGAATTTCCGCTGAATAATAGATTTATGTGTGAAAATGTTTCTGTTTGGATTACACATATCGGAGGTTATCCCGGAAAATACAATCCTGCGATTAGAGAAGAGATAGTATCAAACCCGCCAAAATTATTCATCTGCGGACATTCACACATTTTGAAAGTAATGTTCGATAAAAAGAACAATTTATTGCACATGAATCCCGGTGCGGCAGGAAAAAGCGGATTTCATCAAATGCGAACGATGCTTCGTTTTGTTATTGATGATGATAAAATAAAGGATTTGGAAATTATCGAAATTGGAAAAAAATAAGATTAAGAAATCGGAACCTTTATTTTAACTGATGTTCCTGTATTTTCATTTGCCCTTGAAATAATCGAAAAATTTCCTTTTAGTTTCTTAATACGAACTCTAATTCTGTTTAAACCAAAACCTTCAATTTCGTTGAGTTTTTCGGCATTAAAACCTTTTCCGTTGTCGTGAATAATGATAATCAGCTGGTTTTGATTTTCATGTAACGAAATCTGAGCTTTTTGTGCTTCACTATGTTTTATTATGTTGCTTAGTAATTCTGACACAATGAAATAAAGCTTTGTTTCGAATTTTTCCGAATATCTCGTTTCAGTTAAAACAGAACTTGAAAATTTAAACTCAATGCTTGAATTAGAATTTCTTTCGCATAAATCTTCTAATGCATAAATTAATCCAAAACGAACCAAAAGCGTAGGAACGAGGTCATGTGATATATCCCGTAAAAGATCATGAGCTTCTAAAAGAATAGCTTTTGCTTTTTGAATTTCTTCAGATTGAATATTATTTTTTGTAGTAAACACATTTAAATGCAATCCTGCTGAGGACAAAAGCGAATTAATATTGTCGTGTAAAAAAGAAGCAATCTTTTTTTGCTCAGTTTCCTGACTGTCAATTCCTGCGTTTATTACGTTTAAAAGTATTTTTTGTTTGGCATCTTTGCGTTTGATTTTCTGTTTTAGCTTATTGTTTTGGTACACAAAATAAAACAGGAAAAATAATAATATGATTAAAATTACAGACAAGCTAACAAGCCTTTTGTTGCGTAACTGCTCGGGCGTAATTTCCTTTAAATCTTGAGTTTTTTTTGGATTTTCGACATTCGAAATTTTTACTTTTTCTAAAGAGTTGTTATCCTGGGGCAAAAGTTTATTTCCACTAAAGACAAGAATTAGGAATGATATAAATAACCTGATAAAAAACATATATTCTAAAGTATTTTATTATTCTTTTTAATTTGGATTTATGGATTTATCAAATTGTTTTTCAAGGCATATTTTACCAAACCTATCGTGTTTTTAATATTTAATTTTTTCATGATATTTTTTCGATGGGTTTCGACAGTATTTGTGCTGATAAAAAGTTTTTCACTTATTTCTTTTCCGCTGTATTCCAAAGAGATTAAAGTTATGATTTCGATTTCTCTTGGACTCAAAATAGGATTCTCGGCATAAATATTCTTGTTTAGTTTTGGATTATTTTGAGAAAACATACTAAATATTTTTTCTCTTACAGCATCAGAATAATATTCCTGATCCTGATAAACGGCATGAATAGCTTCAATAATATTTTCACCGGCACATTTCTTTGTTAAATAGCCTTTTGCCCCTAATTTCATTACTTCCTTAATGATCTTAAGATCATCATAACTTGATAAAATAATTACTTTACACGGAAATCCTTTTTGACTGAATTCTTTTAAAACTTCGATCCCGTCTTTTTGAGGCATACTTATATCCAAAACCAAAATATCAGCCTTATCCTGAACTACATCATCATATATTGTAAGACCATTCAAAGAACTTCCGGCAATTTCAAAATTTGGAACCGTCTCCAGTAAATTTGAAAGCCCATCAATAAGAACCTGATGATCGTCAGCAAGGTGTATTTTTATTTTATCTGCCATATTTTTGTAGAACAAAAAGCAAATTTATGAAAAAATTATCTTACAAAACGGTTTTTTAAAATATTCGCATTTTTTTGTAAAAATAAAGCACAAAAAAACCCGAATATAAATTCGGGTTTTTCTTCGCACAAAAAAATTAAGTTTATAGGTTTATCTCAATCGGTCTACAGATTTTACAAGATCTTCGTCCTTTTTGATGGCCTTATTAGCAAGAACTAATAACACGATAGCAACAATAGGAAGAAACATCCCAATACCTTTCTCAGAAACAACGTTAGCAGTTTCTCCAGATAAATTTAGAGAACGATAAACAAATAATCCTAATAAAATTAAATTTAATATTATGTTCAGTCTGTTTAGCACAAACTGATTTTGTCTCTTTTTGTATGATATAATACTAACAATAGTAAGCATTGTGCTTAAACCAACGATAATATTATATACAGGATCCTGATTAAAATAAAATACCTTGCCTGTTTTTAATGTCCATAAAGGTATAAATAGCATCAAAACACTTGTCGCTATAAACGTAAGAATTAAATATACAGTCTGAATTCGTTGTATCATGATCTAAAATTGTTTTACAAAAATATATTTTCTTTTTTTAAAATACTATTGTATGATTAAATTTTATTCGTATTATTGCATCATAATACCGTAAGCACTTCATACTGCGGTCAATCGAAAAAAAATATCTACCTATTCTTTTTACAGTATTTCCTTTAAAATAATTAAATTCATAGAACATTCATGTTTGATATTTCTGCATTAAAAGAAATGAAGCTATCTGAGCTTCAAGAAATAGCTAAGTTAGCTAAAACTATAAAGATTAATGGCGTTAAAAAAGATACTCTGATTACTCAGATACTTGCGCATCAGGAGGCGACATCAGCACCGCCCGCAGAAGCTATTGCAGAAAAGGAAGCAAATAATGATAAGCCAAAAAGAGCCCGAATTGCTCCGGCTAAAAAAACGGCAAATAAAAATACGCCGGTTCTTGAATTTGATGCGCCAGAAGAAACTTCAAAGGAAATTATAACTCCGGCAGCTGCAGAAGAAAAGCAAAAAACAGAGACTGAGCCCGCATCTGAAAATAAAACTGTAGACAAAAAAGGAGCAAAAGCTGTAAAATTTAATAAATCGGCTTATGAGAAAAAAGTCGCATTACAAAAGGAAAAAGAAGTTGCTAAAGAAGTGATTTCTACAGAAGAAATAACAGAGAATGCTCCAACGGCTCCAGTTGCTGAAAAAACTGAAAATACTGCTCCGGTTAAAAAGATTAATCCTAATCAGAATAAAAACCAAAATCCCAACCAGAATCAAAATCCGAATCAAAACCAAAACCCAAATCAAAACGGGAACGGAAACGGAAATAATGGGAATCATCAAAACCAAAACAATAAAAACAAAAAGAACAACAACAATTTCAGAGATTCAGATTTTGAATTTGACGGAATTATCGAAAGTGAAGGTGTTCTTGAAATGATGCCGGATGGTTACGGATTTTTACGTTCTTCTGATTATAATTATTTAGCTTCTCCGGATGATATTTATTTATCAACTTCACAAATCAGATTATTTGGTTTAAAAACCGGAGACACTGTAAAAGGTGTGGTTCGCCCTCCAAAAGAAGGTGAGAAGTTTTTTCCTCTTGTTCGTGTTTTAAAAATTAACGGACATGATCCGCAGGTTGTTCGTGACAGGGTTTCTTTTGAACACCTGACTCCTGTTTTTCCTTCTGAAAAATTCAAATTAGCCGAAAAAGGCAGTTCTATATCAACCCGTATTATTGATTTGTTTTCTCCTATCGGAAAAGGACAGCGTGGAATGATCGTTGCCCAGCCAAAAACAGGTAAAACAATGCTTTTAAAAGACATTGCAAACGCAATCGCAGCAAATCATCCTGAGGTTTATTTAATCGTTCTTTTGATTGATGAGCGTCCTGAGGAGGTTACAGACATGCAGAGAAGTGTTCGTGGTGAAGTTATCGCGTCAACTTTTGACAGAGAACCGCAGGAACATGTGAAAATTGCTAATATCGTTTTGGAGAAATCAAAACGTTTGGTAGAATGCGGACATGATGTTGTAATTCTTTTAGACTCTATTACACGTTTAGCAAGAGCTTATAATACAGTTCAGCCGGCATCTGGAAAAGTATTAAGTGGAGGTGTTGATGCAAATGCATTACAAAAACCAAAACGTTTCTTTGGAGCGGCAAGAAATGTAGAAAACGGTGGTTCATTAAGTATCATCGCAACTGCATTAACAGAAACGGGTTCTAAAATGGATGAGGTTATCTTCGAAGAGTTTAAAGGAACCGGTAACATGGAACTTCAGTTAGATCGTAAAATTGCTAACAAGCGTATTTTCCCAGCAATCGATCTTACTTCTTCAAGTACACGCCGAGACGACTTATTACTTGACGAAAAAACATTACAAAGAATGTGGATTATGCGCAAATATCTATCAGATATGAACCCAGTAGAATCTATGGATTTTGTAAACGATCGTTTCAAGAAAACTAAGAATAATGAAGAGTTTTTGATTTCTATGAATGACTAGAAAAGGTGCTAAGGTTCTAAGATGCTAAGTTTTTTTCTTCTTTGACTTTACAATATAAAAAAGGGATGAGTTATAAAACTCATCCCTTTTTGTTTCTATCTTAGAGACTCAGTAACTTAGAACCTTAGCATCTTAGAACCTTATTTAATCGGTTTATCAACCACCGGTCTGTTCTCTCTATTTGCTAAGTCCCAGGCAAGTACAAAAGCAAGTTTTGTTCTTTTGGTTAAAGCATCATATTCGATTTTTTGCGGTTCGTCGCCTTTTCCGTGGTAATCTTCGTGAACTCCGTTGAAGAAAAAGATAGCCGGAATACCATGTTTAGCGAAGTTATAGTGGTCAGAACGCTCATAAAAGTGATTTGGATCAGCAGGATCATTAAATTTAAAATCTAAGTCCATTTTGATGTATTTTTCATTCTGAGCCACAACCGCATTGTGTAAATCAGATGATAATCTGTCAGCACCAATTACATAAACATAATTGTTCGTATTAGCATGTTCTACGTCACGACGACCAATCATATCGATATTAATGTCTGAAATCGTGTTAGCAATTGGAAACAAAGGATTTTCAGAATAAAAACGAGAACCGTGTAAACCGTGTTCTTCACCGGTTACATGCAAGAATAAAATAGAACGTTTTGGTCCGTGACCTTGTTTTTTTGCTTTCGCAAAAGCTTTTGCCATTTCGATAACAGCAACAGTTCCGGAACCATCATCATCAGCGCCGTTATAAACTTCACCATTTTTAATACCAACGTGATCGTAATGAGCAGAAATTACCAAAATTTCGTCTGGTTTTTCAGAACCTTCGATAAAAGCCCAAATATTCTCAGAATCAGGTAAGTTTTGGTTACGTCTTGCATTTAAGTATGATGCGGGAATATGCTGATAATAATCAGATGCGCCTTTTGGAAATGGTATACCGCTTTTTTTGTATTGCCCGATCATGTAAAGACCCGCTTTTTTCTGCCCTGCAGAACCAGTTTCGCGGCCTTCCATTTCATCTGAAGCGACAGTGTAAAGCATTTTTTTAAGGTCTTTTTCAGAAATATATTTCACATATTTGGTTGGATCTGAATTATCCTTAGAAGCAACCTGAGCATTTTTACATGAAAAAGCCGAAGCGATTAATAAAAGAATTACAATTTTTTTCATTGTGTATTTAGTGTAAATTGATAAACGTGTATAAAACATAGAACGTGAGTAAAAATATAATAAAAAAGAAGTTTATAAAGAATAACATAACGCTTTTAACAAACGATACGATTCTGCTTTCGCCATAAAAACGGTGATGTGCCGGATAAAAATAGTAACACATCCAGATTACGCCTACAAAATTCGTTATACCCGAAATAAAATTTAAAGGACTGTTTTCACCAAAGAATCCTACAATCCTGTCTATTATAAACATTATGAGGAAAATGAGCAGTAAAAATGAAAAATAATGAAGGGTAAAAATTCCGTGATCAAAATAATACCATTTCTTTTTATTGTGGAAAATCCAGAGAAAGAAAGCAAAAAACGGCATTATAATAAAAAGAATTTTAGGAATATTATGGAAAAAGGACTCGATAAATTTTTCGATAATTTCTCTTTTGGTATTATGTTCGGTAACGTGAACCGATTTTTCATAAAGCCAATATTCAAACTCTGAAAGCTTTTCATCTTCCTTTCCGTATTTTTGAATCGAATCGATTTCTTTCATCGGTCTTAATTCAAAATGAGTTTTGTATTTAGATTTTTCCTCTTTTTTGTCCTGATTTACAAGCGATGTAGAAATTTCTTTTTCGCCTTTATTAAGTTTATCGCTTACTTTATTTGGAAACATAGCAATTAAAAAGAATGTGATAAAACTGATAAAAATATAAAGACGAACAGGAGCAAGATATGATAAACGTTTTCCCGAAAGATATTCTTTAGTTAATGTAGCAGGTTTAAAGAGAAGGTTTTTAATTGTTTTCCAAAAAGCATTTTCATAATGCGTTAAATCTTCAAAGAAATGAATAAATAAATGATGAAAAGTTTTTCTGGAATCTGAATTTTCCTGTCCGCAGTTTGGACAAAATTTTTGCTCAACAACATGCCTGCAGTTTAAACAGGTTTTGTCTTCTCTAATTTTGTTATGTGACATTGGTTATTTTAGTTGGTTTTATTTTTGGTTATTGTTTTAGCCCACGAATTAAACGGGTTAAACGGGTTTGCGCTGGTTTTTTGCCACAAAGTGCTATATATTAATCAGCGTAAATCCGTTTAATCAGTGTCATCTGTGTGCCATAAAAAAGTATTATTTTTTAAGAACCTCGTTTAGAAAAAGCTGTAAATGGTCAAAAGATCTTTTAGCCGCAACAGCATTGTAAGCAGCACCTTTAGAATTATCATTTCCGGCTTCCGGATTTGTAAATGAGTGTACCGAATTAGCATAATAAATCATTTGCCAGTCTGCTTTAGCATCGCGCATTTCCTGCTGAAAAGAAGCGATTTCTTCTTTTGGAACAAACGGGTCATCTGCTCCGTGACAAATTAAAATTTTAACCGAAGTTGGTTCTGTTTTTCTGGCTGCATCTTTACCTAAACCTCCATGAAACGAAGCAACTCCTTTTACATTAAGATGTCCGCGAACAGCTTCAAGAACTCCAGTTCCTCCAAAACAATAGCCAATAGCTACAATATTATCTGCATTTGCTCCGGATTTTATTAATTCCTGCAAAGCTGCGTTTATTCTTTTTTGATAAGCTTCAGGATTACTTTTATAAAAACCGGCTTGTTTTCCTGCTTCACCAGTATTTGTGGGATAATTTCCTTCTCCATAAATATCAGCGATAAAAACATGATAGCCTAATTTTGATAATTCCTGGGCAATTCCTTTTGACGCATTGTCGATTCCTAACCAGGCAGGAAGAAGCAAAATTCCGAGATTATTAGCGCTCTTTTTAGCCGATTTTATAAATAAACCATTTAATGTCTGATTTCCTTCAGCATATTTTACAGGTTTTAATTGTGCATTCATAACTGTTGAAAACAATGTTGCAACTACAATAAGTATGATTGATTTTTTCATTTTTTTACAATTTTTAACAAATATCAGAAATAATATGTTATAAAAAAACCTCGAGAGCTATTTCACGAGGTTTATTTAACACATTTCTTCGAGTAAAATTATTTACCGGGATGATAAGTTCGTTCGGCATTTTTAAGAACGTCTTCTTTATAAAACAAAACATCTTTAAATTGTCCCTTTCTGTACATTTCCTCCTGATCAGAAAAATGTTTCGAATTTATATCGCCGCTGTTGCCACCAGCCAATAATGATTTTGCTCTTATTTTTGAACCAAATTCTACTGCGCATACAAAGCTATTTCCGTTGTATCCGTATCGTTTTTTGGAATTATTATGGTAATTGGCTTTAAAAGAAGGTAAACTTCCCCATGAACCAGGGCCAAAACCAATTGGGAGACTTGGTTTTGAATCATCGTATTTTAAATCAATATCTCCGCTTGAACGTTGAAAACGATTAATTTCTCCCCAAGCTATTTTCCATGTTCCCCATTTTGAGTTAAGGTCTTTTATAACGGTTTTAAGCTGCGGAATCATTTGCTGCACTGTTGCTTTTTTTGCAAAGTTTTTAGTGTTTTCAACCTGATCCAATTGCCCTTCATCAATATAAGCTTTTTGAATAATTGGGTCTAATTTATAAGCCCATTCCACGGCTAAAGTTGTCGCAACAGAATTTTCTTTGGCATAATAATCCCAATTTTTAAGAATTGAAATAGGTTCAGCCAATTCGGAATATTCAACTGATTCTGGTTTGATATTTTTTTCGAAAACATCAATCAGACTCGGAATTAATATTTCAAAAATGGATAATTTAGTATCATATCCATCAGTAATAACTTTGTCTAATGTATATTTTTCGCCTTTGCTAAAAATTCTAACGGCATTTATTCCTCTAAAATTTTCGCCATCCGGCGCCATGTAAGGGATGTAGTTTTCCTTTTTTGGACTATTATTTCCAGCAACCGTAAATGGAGTTGAATTACAATTTTGAAGCCATCCATTTGTTGGGTTATATAGATGTACGGTTTCGTTTACATCGTGTAATCCTTTCCATTGGGTTGAAGAAATTGATCCGTCAATAACTTTTGACCAGTTTAAACTTTTGTCTCGAATTGGAATAAAATTTCCATGCCAATAGGCAATATTTCCTTTACTGTCAGCATAAACCGTATTGTTAGAAGTATTGGCTTTTAAATCCATTGCTTTTTTGTAATCGTCAAAATTGGTAGATTTAGTTCTAACCCAGCTCTGAATCAAACTTGCCATCGAACGATTATTTGACTTTAAACTAATCCATTTTCCGTCGCGTTTGGCCATAATTGGACCATTATTCGTTGCGTAGGTTTTGAATTTCTTTGAAATCAATTTTCCTTTTTTCAGATATTTTACAGTAATTTCTTTTTCGATAACAGGCAAAAGTTTAGAATCGAATTCATAGAAAAGCTTTCCGTTTTTGTTGGTAATTTTTTCGGCATACATATCCGCCACGTCAACGTTTGAAGAAGTATGCATCCAGCCGCAGTTTTCATTAAATCCCTGATAAATAAAAAACTGTCCCCAGGTTACGGCACCATAAACATTTAAACCTTCTTCACTTGAAATCTGTACTTCGGGTCTGAAATAAAAAGTGGTATGCGGATTTATATATAAAATCGAATTTCCGCTTTCTGTTTTAGATGGCGCAAAAGCAAAACCATTTGAACCCGTTTGAACATATTTTTCTCTTTCAACATAAGCGACTTTATCATTATTTCCAGAATAAAAAGCTTTTAATTCGCCAGTTGAAAGATCTGCAGTACTAATGGCGCCAATACTTCCGTCGGTCCAAAGCAGCGGAAACCATGGTTCGAAATGGGTTAAAAGTGCCGGTTTTATTTCCGGATGTTTATAAAGATAAAAGTTGATCGCATCGGCATAACTGTTTAAAAGTTTTTTGAGCCAGTCCGGAGCTTTTTTATAATCCGCTTTTGCTTCATCAACGTCAATTAAAAGTTTAATTTCTAAATCATTATATAAAACCGATTCGCCTTTTATTTCAGAAAGGCGTCCCAGTTTTTCTATATAATTCATTTCGATTCTTTTAAAATCATCTTCACATTGTGCATATAATAATCCAAAAACAGCATCGGCATCGGTTTTTCCGTAAATGTGTGGAATTCCCCAATTATCGCGTATAATAGTAACTTTTTCTGCCAGTTTTTCTAATCGGTTAATTTCTTTTGTGCTGATTTTTTGTGCCGAAAGCTGAAAACCACAACAGATTAAAAAAGTTATTTTTAGGATTTTAGAATATTGAAACATGCTTATTTGATATTAAATTTTTGCCCAGCTGTATAGATGCTCATTTCTAATTTTTCAATCGAAACGAGATTGTCTTTTTTAACTTTTACAATGCCTTTTGGATTTTTGAAAACAATCACTTCACTTTCTCCGGCAACTTCAACTTTATTGTTTCTCACAATAATTGCAGTTGCCTCGTCGATTCCAATTCCGGTTAAATCCGGAAACTCAACCAATGCAGAAAGTAAGCGGTTATAGCGGTTTCTTTTTAAAAAATGCTGATCGATTACAACCGATTTTAATAAGCCTAAACCTTCTGAAGTTTCGAGATTATCGTATTTAATTGTTGAAAAAGTTCCAGTATATTCTTTTTGCAATTTTTGGTTTCCGGTAATCATTTTTTCAGACATTACGGCCGCTCCGGCGCTTGTTCCGGAAATGGTACTTCCGTTTTCATACGCTTTCAAAATTGCTGTTTTTATTGGAGTATTATGAACAACAGACATAAATCGGGTTTGATCGCCGCCGCTTATAAAAATTAATTTTGCTTTTTGAACAGAATCTGTAAGTGTTTTATTTTGCGCTGTTTCTTTATTGAAGTTCAGCATCACAATTGGGTTTGATGTAAGTTTTACCATTTGCGTTTTAAAAAAGATAAACGAACTGTCCGGTTCTTCGCTTGACATTGGTAAAACCACGATATAGTCTTTTTTGCCTAGTTCAGCGACATCCAAAACCTGCTTCATTAAATCATCAGAACGATCACCTCCGCCAATAATAAATAATTTTCCCTTGGGATTTTGTGCCAGAACAAAAGTGCTTAGTAGTACAAAAAATATTGTAAATGATTTGAAAAGAAGGTTGTTTTTCATGGTTTATCTGGGTTTAGTTTTTTTGATTTTCAATGAATTTTAAAAGAGAATTGTTGACGATAAATAACACATCCTGCATTTTATCTAAATCTACTTTTGAAGCAATATCGCGAGGCGTATGATAATCCTCGTGAAAACCACTGAAAAAGGTTAAAATCGGAATTCCTTTTGCAGTAAACGATGCATAATCACTTCCCGAATGTCCGTTGGTTTCCCATAAATCCAAAGTGAATGGATTTTGAAGTTTAGCGTTGCTTTCGCTGGCGATTTTCTTTAAATATTCAGTTTCTTTTTGAGTTCCGATGCTTAAAATTCTATGAGCTTTATCTTCGGGAGCACTTCTCGAAATCATATCCATATTGATACAGAGAAGGATTTTTTGGTTTTTTAAATTCAAATTCTGAGCAAAATATTCACTTCCTAAAAGTCCCATTTCTTCTGCAGTCCAGGCGGCAAAAAGAATATTATATTGGGGTTTTATTTTTGATTCTGACCAGTTTTTTGCCAAAGCCAGCATGCCCGAAGTTCCTGATGCATTATCGTCTGCGCCATGATAAATAGAGTCATTTTTAATTCCTAAATGATCGTAATGTGCGCCAACAATAATGGTTTTGGTTGTGTCTTTTCCGGGAATCATTCCCAAAACATTTGCAGCATCTAACATATCATGTTTTAATTCTATCGAAAAATTGATTTTTACTTTTTGTGATAGAGTAGAAGCAAGGTTGTTTTTTAATGGAATATCAGTTTTAGAGAATAGACTTTCGGCTGTTTTTTTACTAATTCTAAAAACAGGAATTGCTTCTGATTTTGAATTTTCTAAAGAATGAAAAACTTCATTTTCTTTGTTTTCAGGTTTAAAGTTTTCTTTTTCAACAATGAGTAAAGCAATCGCACCTTTATTAATGGCGGTTTTTAGTTTTGTTTCTTCTAAATCATTTTCTTCGGGAAATATGTTTTTGAATTTTTTATAAGTTGCTGAAGTACTGTCTTTGTCGTTTGGAAATCCTTTTAAAACGACTACAATTTTATTTTTTATGTCTACATTTTTATAGTCGTCATAGTCTTCTTTTGGTAAACTTAAACCATAAGAAGCAAAAACTACTTCAGCTTGTTTTTTTTGAATGGAATTTTCAGTTGGAGTAACTTCAAAATCCTTTTCAGGTGAAAGTGAAATAGTTCTATAATTTTTTCTTTTGATTTCTAAAGCTGTTTTTTTTACGGTATGTTGCCGAATTTCAAATATTTGAAAACAATATTCAAAATTGTTATATTCTTTCAGCTTATAAGAATGCATTTTAGATGATATATAGCTTGCGGTTAGATTTCCTCCTCTTGTATTAGGTTTTCGGCCTTCCATTGAATCTGAAGCTAGAATATTTAGTGTTTCAGAAAAATCATTTTTCGTAGGATTTGGAATCGTCGTTTGCGAAAAGAGTATTGATTTACAAAAGAACAATGTAAAAAAGATAAGTATTCGTAAACGCATATTTCACCAGATAAAATTGATTATAAAATGATATTTCTTTTAAAAGCACAGCCCAATTCTATAATCGAATCGGTTTTAGCAATTCCGGGAATATTATCGATTTTTTCGTAAAGAATTTTTCGCATGTGTTCATGGTTTTTTGCCACAATTTTAATGTAAAGTGTAAACGAACCCGTTACATAATAACATTCGGTAATTTCAGGAATGTTTTTTAATTCTTCGATAATTCGGTTAGAATCAGAATCTTTGTTTAAAGTAATTCCGGTAAAAGACGCCCAGTCAAATCCAATTTTTTTCTCCTGAATAATGGGTTTTATACCGCCAATAATTCCTTGTTCCATTAATCGGTTAATACGCTGATGCACCATTGTATTTGATATTTTCAAATTGGCCGCGATGGAAGAAAAAGCCATTCTTCCGTCTTTTTCAAGTTCCTTAATTATATTGATATCAAATTCGTCTAAACTATCCATTTTTTAAAATTGGTTTTATTTCTCAAATATTTGTTTGAAATAAATTATTCGTGTTATTATATAGTCCCTATGGGACATTTTAATGTTATTTCATTCTTTTTTTCTACCGATCTGTAACTCCTAACGGAGTTTTACCGCAGTTGATTTTGTTTTTAAATATTGTTTGAAATAAATATCGTATACTATTATATAGTCCCTAAGGGACATTTTAACGTCGTCATTATTTTTTCTACCGATATTTAATTCCAAACGGAATTATGTTGCTATTTATTCAAAGCACATCGTCCTTATTATAACATTTTAGCGTGGCATCATTATTTTTTCTGCCGATATTTAATTCCTACCGAAGTTATTCATTGATTTCAAAGGTATCTCGTAGAGATAAAATATCGGTAGCTTTAAATATAACGCCCCAGCAATTAGTCCCGTAGGGACTACACTACATAACCATAAAAATAGCTATTTTTTTTAATAAAAGACTATATAATTGAAATTTCTAAAAATTAAAATTGATTCTAATTGTGTTCAAAAATAGTTTTTTTGACTTTAAATTAATTAAAATAAAGTCAAAATTTACTTTTTTACTTTGTTAATTTAGAATATTTATTACTTTTGTTTCTTTAAAGTTAAATATCATGATACATACAGAAAACGCACTTTCGTCAAAATCAGAAGTTTTGATTGAAAAAGAGAATAAATACGGAGCTCATAATTATCATCCGCTTCCTGTGGTTTTAGAAAGAGGAGAAGGTGTATATGTATGGGATGTTGACGGAAAAAAATATTACGATTTCTTGTCGGCTTATTCTGCAGTAAATCAAGGACATTGTCATCCTAAAATTGTGAAAGCAATGGTAGATCAGGCTCAGACATTAACGCTGACTTCTCGTGCTTTTTACAATGATAAATTAGGAAATTACGAAGAATACGTAACGAAGTATTTTGGCTTTGATAAAGTCCTGCCCATGAATACGGGTGCAGAGGCTGTTGAAACGGCTTTGAAAGTCTGTAGAAAATGGGCTTATGAAGTAAAAGGAATTCCTGAAAATCAGGCGCAGGTTATTGTCTGCGAGAATAACTTTCACGGAAGAACGACTACAATCATTTCATTTTCAAATGATGAAACGGCTCGTAAAAACTTCGGTCCGTTTACAGATGGATTTATAAAAATTGAATATGATAATCTTGAAGCGCTTGAAAAAGCTTTAGAATCATCAAAAAATATTGCTGGATTTTTGGTTGAACCAATTCAGGGAGAAGCTGGAGTTTATGTTCCGTCAGAAGGGTATTTGGCGAAAGCAAAAGCGTTATGCGAAAAACACAATGTTTTATTTATTGCTGATGAAGTGCAGACTGGAATTGCGCGTACAGGAAAATTATTAGCCGTTCACCACGAAAATGTACAGCCGGATATTTTAATTCTTGGTAAAGCGATTTCTGGTGGAGTTTATCCGGTTTCGGCAGTTTTGACAAATGACGAAATCATGAACGTTATAAAACCTGGCCAGCATGGATCTACTTTTGGAGGAAATCCTGTTGCGGCTGCGGTTGCCATTGCGGCTCTTGAAGTTGTTAAGGAAGAAAAACTGGCTGAAAATGCAGAACGTTTAGGAGTAATTTTAAGAGAAGGATTAAATAAAATTGCTGAGAAAAATGACCTGATTACGCTTGTTCGCGGGAAAGGACTTTTGAATGCGATAGTTATTAATAGTGGTGAAGATTCTGATCTGGCTTGGGAAATCTGTTTAAAATTCAGAGACAACGGACTATTGGCAAAACCAACTCACGGAAATAAAATCAGATTTGCTCCGCCTTTGGTTATGACAGAAGTTCAAATTAAAGAGTGTCTTGAAATCATTGAGAAATCATTGAATGAATTCAAATTATAAAGGATATAATTATATTAAGAAAGCCGCATTTTATATGCGGCTTTTTTTTTGAGGTCTAAATTATATAACAACGGATGAAAATTATATAACTTATAGATGAACTTCCTGAGTAGTTTTGGGTATCTGATTTAAGACAAAAAAGATTTGTTGAACCTTATAAATTTATCGAAGATGGCTTACGGAAATAATGATTTAACGCGTTTTTTAGATGCTCAAAACAAACTTTACCTTACAGCTTATTCTGAATTGAAAAAAGGGAAAAAAGAAACACACTGGATGTGGTTTATTTTTCCTCAGATACAAGGATTAGGAAAAAGTGATATTGCAAAATATTACGCTATTGCTGATCTTGATGAAGCACAAGCTTATTTGAATCATCCGATTTTGTCAAAACATTTGGTTGAAATTGCTCAGCTTTTATTAAATTTTAAAAAGAAAAAATCTATTGAAGATATTCTGGGAGAATTAGACGCTCGTAAACTTCGTTCGTCGTTGAGTTTATTTTCACAGGTTGAAAATGCAAACCCAATTTTTCAGGAATTATTAGATACTTTTTATTCGGGAGATTTAGATCAGGCTACTTTGACAATCGCTCAGGAATTAATGAAAATGCCTGTTGAGGCATAACTTAATATATATATGATATTAAACTTTACCTTTCAATTTTACTTATTTAGAATCTGTTAATTAAAAAAGCCATTCATTGGGGAGAATGGCTTTTTTTTGCTTAACAAAGATTGATATCTTTAACTTAAGCAATAAAAAAACATCCGCTATAGCGGATGTTTTTTAGTTTTATAAATATTTAAATTAAATTCTATAACCCGGATTTTGAGTGATTTTTTTGTTAGCATCAGTTTCTTTTAACGGAATTGGAAACACTAATTTATCAGCATCATAAGTTAATAAAAGCGGATCACCATCTGGAGTTTCTGTCAAAATAGAACGTTTAGTTCTCTTAATGTCGTGAATTAAAAATCCTTCCATTCCCAATTCTAATTCTCTTTCCAACAAAATATCATCAATTGTTACTGCAGTTAAAGCATCTGCATGCGCTCTTCCACGAATAATATTGATGTCATCAAGAGGCGTATTGCCAATTGCAGTTCCTTCTTCAAGATTCCCTTCTGCTCTTATTAAATACATTTCTGCCAGACGAATAATTCCAACATCAGCAAACTGATCTGTATATTTAGAAGTCAGGATTCTTCCGTTATCTTCGTTTTCGTATATAAAATTGGCTCTGTCGTCAGGATCACTAAATTTATTTAGATAAGCATCACGAATAGAAAAATCCCCGCCGCGTCCTCCATTACCTTCAGAAGCATAAAAAGTTACCGCATCATTTACACCAGTTTGTTTGGTAATTTGAATAGCAAAAACATCTTCTGCCTGATCGGTATCATGATTAAAAGCTGCTGCATAATTTTGAGACAATGCATGTCCGCTGTTTTCAATAACGTCATTTGCCGCATCCCTTGCTAAATCGTATCTTCCCTGCTGTAAATACACTCTCGCCAATAAAGCTTGTGCAGCATATTTATCAGCATAAAAACCATTTTCTTCTGGTAAGTTGGTATAAGCAAGATTTAATCCGTCTATAATAACTTTATAAACTTCTTCAACAGTACTTCTTTCTTTTGAAAGATCAACACTGAAATCATAAATTGCATTTGGTCTTATTACAACTCCTAATTGATTGTTTGTTTTGCCGCTTTCATACGGTTTTGCAAAGAATCGAACCAAATCAAAATAAGCCAGTGATCTTAAAAAACTAGCTTCGCCAATCATAACGGCTTGTCTGTCGGGATCTTTTACCTTGTAGATATTCTCGATAACGGTATTCGATGCATTTATAATTTCGTATAATCTTGCGTATGTTCCTTCGATAATTACATTGTCAGACAACATGTTCTTGTTGTACATTTGTCTTAATTCACCAAAAGTACCGCGCCATCTTAAATCGGTTGTACTTAAAACTCCGGTTACGCCTAGTAAATCTGCGTAAAGGAGAACTCTTCCGCCGTAAGCGTTTCCATTAGCTGCAAGTGCATAAGTTCCCGTTAATACATTGGTTACACCCGTTTCTGTGCTTAAGGTTTTATCAGCGTCTTCTCTTTGTTTAGGATCTAAGTCTAATTCATTTTCACAACTTGTAAAAAAAGCTGCTAAAAATATAAATAGGATTAATTTATTTGCTTTCATCTTTTTCATTTTAAAAATTAAAGTTTACACCAATTGCAGTTGTTCTTGCAGGCGGTGCTGAGTAAAAATCTTCTCCAATTCCTGTATCATCTCTTCTTGCCTCAGGATCATTACCTTCGTAATTTGTAAATGTTAATAGGTTAACAGCAGTAAAATAAATTCTTAAACTGCTCATTCCTAAATCTTTCAATACGTCTTTAGGAAGCGTATAACCTAAAGTTAAATTTCTTAAACGAACAAAATCAGCTTTGTCTAAATAACGTGAAGAATCCTGAGTTCCGTTTCCTCCTCCAAATCTTGCCTGTGGTACATCTGTAATATCACCCGGTTTCTGCCATCTGTTTAACTGATCTGCTGTCTGGTTGTCAAAATAATCAGCCGCAGTCGATTGGTAAATTCCTGCTGAATTGTAAATACTTGCTCCCCATTCTCCCTGAAATGTAAAGGTAAAATCAAATCCTTTGTAAAGAATAGTATTGGTTAAGCCAGACATTAAAGTTGGGAATGGATTTCCGGCAATAATACGTTGTGCTTCACTATAATTTCTAGTTTTAGTACGATCTAGTGTACCATCAGCTTTTTTAGTGTTTTTATAAAATAAAGCGTCTCCGTTATCAGGGTCAACTCCAGCATATTCAACTAAATAGAAAGACGAAATGTTTTCTCCGACTCTGTTGATATTATAAGAAACGATAATATCTCTGTTATCATTTGGAAGCGATTTTACTTTTGACTCATTTGTTGTGATATTGAAACTTGTGTTCCATTTAAAGTTTTCAGTATCAATATTTTTTGTGTTTAAGGTAACCTCAAAACCATTACTTCTAATTTTTCCGATATTTTTATTGATAGAAGCTGCTCCGGAACTTATTGGCAACGGAACTTCAAATAATAATCCGTCCGTATCTTTTTGGTAATAATCGGCTTCAAGTGTAAATCTGTTTAAGAAACCAACTTCGATACCAAAATCTGTCTGAGCTGATTTTTCCCAAGTCAAATCGTCATTACCCGGCTGATCGAAAGTAAGTCCAGATTTTAAGTTATAAGGATTTGGTCTGTAAAGCTGACGAGAAGCAAAATTCCCGATTTCGGCATTTCCTAATTTACCCCAGCTTCCTTTAACTTTTAAGTTCGTCAAAACATTACTGTTTTTTAAGAATTCTTCCTGAGAAATAACCCATCCTGCAGAAAAAGCAGGGAAAACTCCAAAACGCTCATTTTTACCAAAACGAGATGAACCATCACGACGAATACTTGCTTTTAAAAGATATTTGTTCATGTAGGAATAATTCAATCTTCCAAATTGAGAAACAAAAGCATAATCTGTTTCGTTTCCGTGTCCTTCGTTTACCTCAGCACCGCCGTCTACTGTTTGAAAATCATCGCTTGAGAAATAAATACTGTTTACGTCCTGATATCTTCTATGGTACTTATTGAACTCCATACCAGCCACAACATTGAAAGTATGTTTTTCTGCAAATGTCTGATCATATGTGAAATAATTACTCGAAACATAATTTTCTGTATTTACAGAAGAAGCAAAAACAGCTCCGTCTGTTGCCATAAAAGGTGCATTTTTACCTTGCCAGTAATCTTCTGTCTGAGATAAAAGATCATATGAGAAATCAGAATTAAATTTTAATGAATTAAGAATTCTAAACTCTGCAAAAGCTTTACCTGTAAGTCTGCGCATAATGGTTTTCCAGAATGTATTATCTTTTGCTAAAAGGTAATTTGAGTATTCTGTATTTGGGTTTGCGCTTCCGTCTTCTAATCTTGCCGGCGAAATAGGCGCTTGCGCAACAGACTGCAATGGAGAAGAGAATGAGTTATCATCCTGAACCCTGTGAATTAAAGATCTAGAAAAACCAAGGTTCATTCCCAATGTTAAACGATCCGTAACTTTATGCGATACGTTTGTTCTTGCTGTGAATCTTTCTAAAGTATTGCTGTCAACAATACCCGTTGTGTTGTTGTACGCACCAGAAAAGAAATATTTTGTTTTTTCATCTCCTCCAGAAGCAGAAAAATCAGCATCGGTAGTATAACCAGTTCTTAGGGCAATATCCTGCCAGTCAGTATCGACTGCACCATTTCTCCAGTCGGTTCCCTGAGAAAGATATTCTAACTCATCTTCAACAGATTCTAAGTCATTTACGTTTCTTCCAGCCTCCTGCAATAATTCAACATATTGTTTTGCATTCAGCCATTTTCTTTTATGAGTAGCTTCGCTTACACCTTGAGAAAGATTTACGGTAAAAGTTCCTTTTCCTTCTCTTCCTTTTTTAGTAGTAATTAAAACAACTCCGTTTGCTCCACGCGCTCCATAAATTGCTGCCGAAGAAGCATCTTTTAAAACGTCAATAGATTCAATCTCATTTGTACTTAAAGTCAATAAAGGGTTTGTTGGCGCTCCGTTGCTGGATTCATCGTCATTAATTAACGGAATTCCGTCCAAAACATACAAAGGCTGTGTTCCCGCACTAATACTCGCTGCACCGCGCACACGAATATTAATACCACCGTCAACCTTACCGTTTGTCTGCGTAATCTGCACACCTGCTAATTTTCCAACCAAAGCATTCTGAACGTTTGAAACCGGAATCTGCTGAATATCTTTTGCCGTTACACGAGCAATATTATCCGTTAAATTTCTCTTCGATTGAGTTCCGTAACCTACAACAACTACAGCTTCAAGTTCGTTTTGAACTTCAATTAATTCAATTTTAATATTGTTTGCAGCCGGAACTTCGACAGTGTCATAACTTACATAACTTACAACCAGTATTTCGCCTTTTTTTGCTGCTATTTTAAAAATTCCATCAAAGTCAGTTTGAGCACTAACATTTTTTCCCTTTACAATAATATTTACTCCGGGAATTGGTAATCCTTTTTTATCTGTTACTTTTCCGGAAATAGATTCTTGTGCTGCGGCTATTTGTACAAATAGTAAAAACAGCCACAAAAAGTGTTTTAATTTAATTTTCATGTTCATTTCGTTTAAATTAGTCTCTCAAATATCCTAATTTAATGTTAATTTTTAATGGTTTTTTAACATTAAAAATAACAAAAACATCATGTTTTGTGATATTGATAACTTTTGTATATGTGTTTGTTGGTTTTTGATGAAAATTGTTTGATTTTTTGATAAAAATGTAAGGAAGAATATCTGCGTTAAAAAAACAGGCATAAAAAATTAATAGAAAATAATTGATTTTATTAAAAAAGCGACTGTTTTATAACAATCGCTTTTCAGGGTATAATTACTTAAAATATCAAAAAAAGCAATTATCAGTTTTGAGAAGAAATCTCAATATTTTTAGAATCTAACTTTTTTAAGTTCCCAGATGGTTTTTATGAAAGTGTCGACATCTTCAGTTGTATTGTAAAATGCTAATGAAGGACGAACCGTTGTTTCAACTCCCATTCTGCGTAAAATAGGCTGCGCACAATGGTGTCCCGTTCTCACTGCAACGCCTTCTTTATTTAAAGCCTGCCCAACCTGATCGTTCGAATAGCCTTGTAAATTGAAAGACAATACACTGGCTTTATCTTTGGCAGTTCCAATCAATCTAACGCCCGGAATTTCTTTCAAAAGTCTGGTAGCATATTCTAACAAATAATGCTCGTATTGACCAATAGCTTCAATTCCTAATTTGGTTACATAATCGATTGCTGCGCCAAGGCCAATGGCATCAGCAATATTTCCCGTTCCAGCTTCAAAACGATTCGGAGCTTTATGGTATTTTATTTCCTCAAAAGTTACGTCCTGAATCATATTTCCGCCAGATTGATACGGCTGCATTTCGTTTAGCAAATCTTCTTTTCCGTATAAAGCTCCAATTCCAGTTGGACCAAATAATTTATGTCCAGAGAAAACCAGCCAATCCGGATTTAAATGCTGAACATCAACTTTCATGTGCGAAACCGATTGTGCACCGTCGATTAAAACTTTTGCTCCGGCTGCGTGTGCCATTTCAACTATTTTTTTTGCCGGCGTTACCGTTCCCAATGCATTCGAAACTTGTGTGAAAGCGACCAAACGTGTTTTTGAATTCAGCAGTTTTGCATATTCATCAAGCAGAATTTGTCCGTCATCGTCAACTGGAATTACTCTTAATTTCAAACCTTTTTTGTCAGCAAGACGTTTCCACGGAACTATATTTGCATGATGCTCCAGATTACTCACAATGATTTCATCTCCGGAATTTAAATTCTGTTCGCCCCAGGTTGAAGCCACCAGATTTATTCCTTCAGTTGCGCCTCTCACAAAAACAATTTCGTTTACAGAAGAAGCATTTAAAAATGCTTTTACTTTTTCACGAGCCGCTTCATAGGCATCTGATGCACGCGCAGCCAATTCATGTGCCGCACGGTGAATATTTGAATTTTCGTGTTCGTAGAAATACGCAATTCTGTCAATAACCGATTGTGGTTTTTGAGTTGTTGCCGCATTATCAAACCAAACCAAAGGTTTTCCGTTTACGGTTTCTCTAAGAATCGGAAAATCCTTTTTTACCAAAGCAGCGTCAAAAGAATGACCTTTAAAAAGATTAATTTCTTTATGTACGAAAGAATTCCCAACAATTATATCCGTACTTCTTTTATCAAAAGCAAAAGGATTCTGCTCCAGAAAATAGTATGAATTTGTTGTTTCATTTCCGTTTAACGGAAAATCTTCGCGTTTTTTAAATTGTGTATCGACAGATGCTAAAGCTGCCTGTAATTCAATTTCAAAAGATGAATTCTCAGTTTGAAATGGCAGATATAGATGGTTCAGTGAAAATCCCGAAAAAAGACTTTCTTCATTTAATTGAGGAGCATTTCCATTTTTTAAATTAGAATCATAAAACCCGTTATGCGGATTGTTGATGTTTAAATCATGGTTTTCTTCAACACCAGAAGAAGAATTCCTGTTTTGCGGATTAAATCCTGCTCCGGCATTTGGGTACAAAGCTGAAGTTCCACTTCCGTAATTTATTACTGATGGAGAAGCCCCAAATCCGCTAAATGCTGGCGGAGAAGGCGAAGTACTCGACGGGCTTACAACTGGAATCTGACCAAACTGATCAAGATTTCCGGCATGCAATATCGTTTCTGCAATTTTTGTCGCACGAGGATGTTCTGACTTATCCGGACTTAATGAAATTTCTTTTGGAAATTCATTTGGTAAAGCTTTAAACAACTCGTTTGCCAGATTTTGCAAATCGTCGATACTTAGTAAACCGTTGTTGTTAATATTTGTACTCATGATACTTTCCTATTTCTACATCTTCTAAAACAGCAATAGCATCATCTACCAAAATAGCCAAAGAACAATAAAGTGAAACTAAATACGATGCAATGGCTTTTTCATTAATTCCCATAAAACGAACTGATAATCCAGGAGATTGTTCGCCTTGTAATCCCGGCTGAATTAATCCGATAACACCCTGACGGCTTTCACCGGTTCTTAAAAGAATGATTTTTGATTTTCCTTTTTCGATTGGTAATTTATCAGATGGAATAAGCGGAATTCCTCTCCAGGTTAAAAACTGAGATCCGAATAAAGAAGTTGTCGGCGGCGGAACACCGCGACGTGTACATTCGCGTCCGAAAGCGGCAATTGCTAATGGATGCAAAAGGAAAAATCCTGGTTCTTTCCACACTTTTGTTAATAATTCATCAAGATCATCCGGAGTTGGCGCACCTGTTCTTGTTTTTATAATTTGAGAAGGTGCAACGTTGCTCAATAATCCGTAATCTTTATTATTGATTAATTCGCTTTCCTGACGTTCTTTGATTGTTTCGATAGCCAGACGAAGCTGCTCTGAAATCTGATTATACGGTTTGCTGTACAAATCAGAAACACGAGTGTGAACATCTACAATTGTTTGTACAGCAGCCAGATTGTATTCTCTTGGATTATCGATATAATCTACGAAAGTATTTGGTAAAACTCTTTCATCACGTGCCGAACAATCTACTTCGATATGGTTGGCGTTTTTTACTTTATTCAAACGAAATACGCCAGATTCTACAGGAACCCAATGCAATAAATGTGTTAACCAGCGTGGAGTAACGGTTCCAATTTGAGGAACGGTACGAGTTGCAATTGCTAATTGTCTTGCAGCAACATCGCCTAATGCGGTCTGTTGTTTTTCTAATTCTGCCATAGTTTTAAGGTTTTTCGGTTAATTATTTTATTTTTGATCAATTCTAAGATTTAATTCTTAAAATTACGGGTTTTATTTTATTGTAATATTTTGGTTTTTAATTTTTTATGAGAAAAAATCAAATAATTCTTCAACAGAAAGATAGCGTTCTCCAGTATCATAATTGAAAGTTAGAATTACGGCATCTTCGGGAATATTTTTCAGTTTTTTTGAAACCGCAGCCAATGCCGCTCCAGTTGAAATTCCACCAAAAATTCCTTCTTCTTTCGTTAATTTCTTAGCAAATGAAAAAGCGTCATTTTTTTCAATAGTTACAATTTCATCGATATATTCTCTGTTAAAAACCTCAGGAATAAACCCGGCGCCAATTCCCTGCAATGGATGTGGAGCAGGAATTCCGCCGCTTAAAACCGGCGAAAGCGCAGGTTCTACTGCAATAGTTTTTAAATTTGGAAAATGCTGTTTCAGAATTTTAGAAACTCCGGTAATATGTCCGCCCGTTCCAACTCCGGTAATTAAATAATCAATCCCGTCCGGGAAATCAGCTAAAATTTCCTGTGCCGTTGTTCTTTCGTGAACTTCAACATTGGCACGATTGGTAAATTGCGAAGGCAGAAAAGAATTTTTAATTGTGGCCGCCAGTTCATTTGCTTTTTCAACCGCTCCTGAAGTTCCTTTTTCTCTCGGAGTCAAAACATATTCTGCGCCGTAAGCTTCGATAATTTTTCGACGTTCGATGCTCATCGATTCCGGCATTACAATAATTACTTTGTAACCTTTTACAGCTGCAACAAGCGAAAGCCCGATTCCGGTATTTCCGGATGTTGGTTCAATAATGATAGAATCCGGATTTAAAATTCCTTTTTTCTCCGCATCTTCAATCATAGCCAGTGCAATTCTGTCTTTGATACTCGATCCCGGATTTGCTTTTTCTAATTTAATCCATACTTCATGGGTTTTAAAAAGCTTATTAAGCCTAATGTGCGGCGTATTGCCAATGGTTTCTAAAATGTTCTGATATTTCATGTGTTTGATATTTTTATGCTTCGATGTATTCAGGAATTTAAACACATAGAAACATAGAATTTCGGCACTTAAAAAAGGCGTTTCACTTATTTTAAACAAACATAGTAGGCTATGTGTTTGAAACTAGTTTCTTTTTCATCCTCTTTTACACACAAAATCTATGTTTCTATGTGTTTAAATATTTTACGAGTTTAACTAATTTTATTTTTTCAAAGCCGCACCGCCCGGCATTGTTTCTGGTTTTAGTTTGAATTTACTGTATTCTACAACTCCGGTTTTATCAGCCCATTCAAAATAAGAAGCCGAAAGTTTGTTTACAATTCCCGGATTTTGCTGAGCGACATTTGTAGTTTCGCCTCGATCTTTTTCAAGATCGTACAATTCCCATTCATAAGAAGGATAAATCGAAACCAATTTCCATTTTCCGTCGCGAACGGCTCTGTTTCCTGCTCTTTCCCAAAATAATGGTGCGCCTCTATCGACCTGTGAAACATTATCAAATAAAACAGGCAACAAACTTTTTCCAACCAAAGAGTTTGTCGTCACACCATTATATTCTTTTGGGTATTCTATTCCTGCCAATTCGTAAAAAGTAGGAGCTAGGTCAATAATATGTCCGGTTCCTTTATCAATTCTTCCTGCTTTTATTTTGGATGGAAACCAAGCGATAAAAGGGGAACTAAAACCGCCTTCGTGCATATTATTTTTATATTGCTGCAACGGAGTATTTGATAAATATGCCCAGTTTTGTTCCTGATAATCAAATGAACCCGAAGTTCCAACTGGTCCGTCATTTCGAACCAAACCTCTTCCCAACGGATTATACGTATTGAATCCGCCTTGCGCTCCATTATCTGAAATGAAAATAATCAGCGTGTTTTTATCTTTTTTAAGCGCTTTTAATTTGTCCAGAACTTTGCCAACGTTTTGATCCATATTGTCGACCATAGCGGCGTATACTTCCATTTTAGCTTTCCAGAATTGTTTTTCGTCGTAAGACAATTTATTCCATTCCGGAACTTCAGGATCTCTTGGCGATATAGTTTGGTCAGCAGGCAAAATTCCGCTGGCTTTTAGTTTCTGAATTCTTTTTTCTCTTAAAACATCCCAGCCTTCATCAAATTTCCCTCTGTATTTGGCAATATCAACAGGTTTTGCCTGAAGTGGCCAGTGAGGCGCAGTAAAAGCCAGATATAAAAAGAAAGGTTTGTTTTCCTTATTTTGTTCGTCAAGGAAAGTCACCGCATTGTTTCCGATTTCATCTGTAAAATAATACGAATCATCTTTTGGATGCAGTTCTTCGTTATTACGAATTAATTTTACCGGATACGGCGTTTTCCCGAAAGGCAGAGGTTTTGTATCAAAATAATTTGAAGCGCCTTTTAAAATTCCGTAAAACTTATCAAAACCTCTTTGGTTTGGCCATTGCGCCTGATCTTCTGATCCTACATGCCATTTTCCGGATAAAAGTGTGCTGTAACCGCCGGAACGGAAAACTTCTCCCAAAGTCAAAGATTCTTTGTTTAAATAGCCCTGATAAGCCGGTAAACCTAAATTGACATCAAAAAATCCAACTCCGGCTTTGTGCTGATATTGTCCGGTTAGGAGGGAAGCTCTTGTTGGCGCACAAATCGAGTTGTTGTAAAATTCGCGTAAACGCAAACCTTCTGAAGCCAGTTTATCGAGATTTGGTGTTTTAATTTCTGAACCATAATTCCCTAAATCTGAATAACCCATATCATCTACCAAAATCAAAATAATATTGGGTTTTGACTGCGTTTGAGCGTTCGACTCGTGAGAAGTAAAAGCTCCGGTTAAGAGAATAGAAAACAGAAGTTTTGTAATTTTTGTATTCATCGTAATGTGTTTTTTGTCTGTTGTTTTTTTTAAGTGATAAATGTTCTTTAAATCAGGTCATTTCTGTTGCCGCAGAAATGACCTTTGGTAATCAAAAAGAATGTTAGTTTGTCGTCTCTATTTTCATTTTTGATTTAGTATAGCGTAACATCTTCTGAAACATAAGTTCAAATGATATTTTAGTAAAATTGGGATAAATGAAGTTCGTTTTCATATGTTTCGATTTTAGTTTAATCTGATTCAAACGAACGTATAAGGAAGAATTAACAACAGCTGCACATATAACAAGAAGCGTTATAAGTATGTTTTTTACGAAGAATGTGGTACGTATTGTTAACTGTTGTTTTCAAAATGTAAGTTTTTAATTTTAAACTCTACTAATTCTATAGACAAAATTATATTTAAAAATGTAAAATCCAAATTAATCTTTACTTTTTTTGAAAAAAAGATGTGATATAATAGGGTGTAGGTGTATTATTTCGGTTTAGTTTGTTGATTTTTAATGTTTTAAAGGTATTAAAAAAAACACAAAGACATGCTAGATGTTTTCGCCACGAATTCACGAATTTTATTTGTCAAATTCGTGAATTCGTGGCGAAAAAAAATTAACCAAAAAGCAAAAACGCAATAATCAAAGTAACAATCACATTGAATAATTGTGCAATCAAAAAGGCATACAATGGTTTACGGCTGTTATTACTTAGTAAATCTTTAAAATTAGTTTCTAAACCAATGCTTGTAAAAGCCAATGCAAACCAAATTCCCTGCAGGTTTTTCAAACTGTCTTTTACGCTGTCTCTGGTTTCGGGAGAAATTAAAAAGGAGAAGAGTAAAGAAGCGGCAATAAATCCGATTACGAATTTTGGAAAACGTTCCCAAATTACTTTTAAGGTTGGTTTTGATTCAATTGCTTCAGACGAAGTATTATGTGAATATGTCCAATAAACCGAAATCGCAAAAGCGGCTAATCCCAACAAAACATTTTGGGAGAATTTTACAATCGTGCTGATTTTTAAAGCGGTTTCTCCAACCAAAGTTCCAGAAGCTACAACAGCTCCAGAAGTATCGATACTTCCGCCAAGCCAGGCTCCGGTTACTTCTTCGGGGAAATTGAAATATTTGGCAATTATCGGCATGAAAATCATCATGGGAATTGCGGTTACCAAAACAATTGAAATCACATACGATAATTTCTTAGAATCACCTTTTATTGCGCCCGAAGTTGCAATTGCCGCCGAAACGCCGCAAATAGAAACGGCACTTGAAATCATCATCGTTAATTCGTCGTCGACTTTTAATTTTCGACAAAGCCAAAAGGCAAAATACCAGACGGATATCACAACAACCAATGCCTGAATTAAGCCTAATGAACCTGCCTTTAATATATCTGAAAAAATAACACCGGTTCCTAATAAAACCAATCCAATTTTCACAAAAACTTCTGTAGAAAGTGATGATCGAAACCAATCCGGAAGTTTGAAGAAATTTCCAATCGCCAAACCAATTATCAAACTGAAAATTACGGCTTCGAGATTGATGGATTTTATGGCTGAATTTCCGGCGAGAATCAATGCAATCAAGGTTAAAAGATATACTATCGGAAAAGTAAAAAGAAAATATTTTACGGATCTTCCAATTAAAAAAGATCCAAGTGTTCCGATAAAAATCAAATATAGAAATTGAATTAAAAGGATTTTAAGGTTTTTAGAATCAAATACATTCGTAAATAAATCGGAAGTATTTGTCCAGCTGAAAACCGGAACTTCGGGAAGAAATATAAAAAGAGAAATACCGATTATTATAAATCCCAGAATAACTACTGTCCAGTCTTCGTGAATATTAAATTGTTTGGGTTGAGTTGACATTTGTTTTTGATTTGATTATTCTAAGAATTATTGATTCTAAGATTTTATATTAAATTGCCTCCAGCTTTAGCTGGATTTAAAGAATGTGTACATTAGAAAGCTATTAATTGCCTCCAGCTTTAGCTGGAGGTAACTGATTTGCAAATAGAAAAGGCTTTAGCCGAATTAAAAGTTTGGCTAAAGCCTTCTAAACTTTCAATTTTAAACCTCCAGCTAAAGCTGGAGGCAATTGATTGTTTAATTTCCTGCAAGGTTTCCAAAACCTTGTAGGTATTAGTTATTAATATAGAATTTAAAATGAAAGACCTACAAGGTTTTGAAAACCTTGCAGGACTGCTTTAATTTTACAAATCAACAAAGTATTTTTGTTTGCCAAAGTCGAATTCATAATAAGTAAGATTAGGCCAAAGCGGTTTAACAAGTCCTTTTTCCCAAGTTTGTAAAGCAGTTTGTAATTCTTTTACTTTTTCAGGATTTTTTGAAGCCAAATCTGTAGTTTCAGATTTGTCTTTGGATAAATCATACAGCCATTTTTCATGTGTTTTTCCGCTGATTATTAATTTCCAGTTTCCGCTTCGAATGGCTTTTGCATCGCCGGAACGCCAGTATAGATCTTTGTGCGCTTCTTTATTGTTATTGACAACGTCAACCAAATCAACTCCGTCATAAACTCTGTCTTTTGGTAAACCAGAATGTGTTACGGCTGCAATTGTGCTGAAAATATCCAATGAACTTACCGGAGTCTTATAAACAGTATGCGGCTTGATTTTTCCCTTCCACGAAAGTGCAAAAGGAACATTTATTCCGCCTTCAAAATGAGAAAATTTACCGCCTTTTAAAGGAGCGTTCGTTGTTGCAAAAGTATAATCGGCACCGCCGTTGTCACTTATAAAAAAGATTAAAGTGTTTTCTTCTAAACCTTCTTTTTTAACTTTTTCCCTAATTCTTCCAACCGCGTCGTCAAGTGCGCTGATCATCGCAAAATAAACACGTTTGTTTTCGTCTTTTACATTCGGGAAACGTTCGTAATATTTTTTGCGAACCTGAAATGGTGTATGCGGCGCATTAAACGGAACGTAAAGTAAAAAAGGTTTGTCTTTATTTTTGTCTATAAAAGCTTCGGCTTCGTCAGCAAATGTTTCGGTTAAATACTTTTTATCTTTTATAATAGTAGTATCTCGGCGAATCTGTCCAGTTCCTACACGGCCGTTGCCCCAAATTGTTTTATCGGTAAAATCTTTGTGATGATGGTTAATAATGTCCGGATTATCATCTTCGGGCGTGTAAAGTGAGAAAGCCTGATAAAATCCATAATGGTAATCGAAACCTCGGTCTAAAGGAAAAAATCCTTTGTTGTGTCCTAAATGCCATTTTCCGATAATTGCCGTATTGTAACCTTGTTTTTTGGCTAAATCAGCAAACGTAATTTCAGATTTTGGTAAACCTTGTGTGGCTATAGAAGCTTCATTTGGGTAATTTATTTTATCATTTATTCGCCAGTTGTTGGTATTTATTACATATTTAAAAGCATAATATTCTAAATTGTTTTTTGGATAACGATCTCCCGGCTGATATTCATGTCCGAAACGTTCCTGATAACGACCTGTTAATAATCCCGCGCGCGAAGGCGAACAAATGGATGCAGAAACATATCCGTCGGTAAAAGTAACTCCTGATGCTGCAAGCGAATCAATTTGCGGCGTTGGGGTCGATTTTCCTCCATAAAGAGAAATATCATATTTGCCTAAATCATCGGCAACGAGAATGATAATATTAGGTTTTTTTTCTGAAGTTGTATCTTTTTGAGACAGAAATGCTGCTTTTCCCTGAGCTAATTTTTCATCGGGTTTTATTAATGTTCCGTCTGTATTGATGGGCCAGAAAAGAAATAACGCAATAAACGAAAGGATTATAACGATAGGGAGAACGATCCCGGTTATTTTTTTATAGTTTGCCATTATGGTTAGTTATTTTTGGAATTTTGGTTTTGCATTGTTTATTTTTTATGTACAGTTTGTCAGGCTGAGCGAAGTCGAAGCCCACACAAGTAGTTCCGTCACGAAAATTCAATCTTTGTGGAGTTTCTAATGTGGGCTTCGACTTCGCTCAGCCTGACATTCGACTTCGCTCAGCCTGACACCATTGCAGTGAACTTTATCAAAGTTTCACGGGTATTTTTATTTCGAAGCTAATGCCACATCAACATCATTTTTTAAATCGCCTAAACCGTCTTTTTTGAAAATGATTTTACCATTTTGATATAAAATCAAAGTTGGAAAAACTTTTACGGTTTTTAAATCGGCGATTACCTGTGGACTGGTTTCTAACTCGATTTCTACGATTTTTAAGTTTTCACCGTATTGCGCTCTGATGGTTTCCAGAACTGGTTTTACTTTTATGCAGGCACCACAATATTTAGAGCCAATATCCACCAAAACAGTTTTGTTATCAGCAATGATTTTGTTGTATTCTGTTAAAGTCAGTTTGCTTTTAGTATTAGCATAAAAAGGTTTTCCGTTTCCAATCCAGTTAGCGATTCCGCCTTCTAAACTGTAGGCTTCTTTAAACCCTTTTTTCAATAAATCATCGGCAAGCCAAACGCTTCTTCCGGCACCAATGGAGTAAGTAAAAACGGGTTTTGATTTGTCTAGTTTTGCCACTTGTTCCGCATAATCTTTTGATTCTAAATTAAAATTTACTGCGCCGTTAAGATGATTTAATGCAAATTCTTCGGGACCGCGGGCATCGATTATCTGCGGATTTTTCTCAGCCTGAATTTTACTGTAATAAACATCTAATGAAACGGTGTTTGAACTTTTATTCTGCGAAAAACCTACAATTGTAAAAAGCAGGATTAATGTGGTAATTTTTATTTTATTTTTCATGATGGTATAGTTTGGATAAAAGCTGGCAGTGTATTCAGGGTTAATTTTGAATACACTGCCGCGCTTTATATTTTTATTTTCATTTTAAGATTAAACCTGCTCTAAAACCGGAGCTGGTTCTGAAGTTTCTATTACTTTTTCTACAGGTTTAGATTTTAGCGGAAAAGCCAAAACACCTTCGGCAAGAGAACTTCCTTCTTTTTTAGATTTGAAGATCGGCCATAAAAATTGTGCATACCATTCTTCTTGTTTGTACGATTTTGTTCCGTAAGATTCAGGGAATTTTCTTGTAATTAATCCTGTTCCGAAAATCATATCCCAAATGAAAAACATGTTTCCGAAGTTTCCTTTGAAATGTCCAACACCATCTCCGCTGGTATCTGCGTGATGCGCGTGGTGTGTTGCCGGAGTAGAAATCAATCTTTCTAAAACCCATGCAATTGGGTGTAAAACTTTGTATTTGTAAAATGGTTTGTCCCATGCAATACTTGAATGTGCGCCCAAAGTGATGAAACTTTTGATAACTAAAACGAAAAGAGCCGGTAATCCTAAACCTAAATAGGTTAAAGTTGCTGTCAAATAAATTTGAGAAAAGAAAACTGTGTAGATAAAGTTTTGTCTTGATGCCATTGCCATTCCCATGTATGGAGCAGAGTGGTGTGTTCTGTGAAAACGCCATAAAAATGGTACCTGGTGGTGCAATCTATGGTACCAGTATTGTGTTAAATCATCGGCAATTGCGATTAGGAAAAATCCTCCCCAAAACGGAACCCAAGATAATGAATTTGCCAAATCCGGCAGTAAATAGGGTAAGGCTGTTAAGCTAAAAAAAGCAATTACCGGTGGTAAAAGTAATTTTGGAGCTAAGAAACAAACAATATCAATTTTACGTTCTTCGCCTGTCCATTCGTCATCGTACAAACCTGCAGCAAATTCTATGATTCCCAAAACGACCATGAAAACGGTTAATCCCCAAGTACGGATATTTTCGAATGCTGGTTTTGCAAATTCTAAAAATGAAGGCAGTGTAATATGAGATTCGCTTACTGCGCCGCCCGTTAATTTAAAATAAAGGTAAATTGCCACTACTGGCAGTGAATAAATGAAGAAACTTATCGTTAAGTCTCGTGTTAATTTTTCTTTTTGAACTATTGCCATGACTTCTTATTTTAAAAATTGATTAATTAGTGCCAAACCTCCCGCAAGTATCACCAGCGGAACTAAAAACAAAATTGCGCCTACCACAATTTTTTTTCCTATAATTTCATAATCTATTCGTTTCATGATTTCTAAATTTTATTTTATGTATAGTTGTAAATCAGTAAATTATGATTGAGTTGTAAATTTAAATAAAAACTTCTATATCTATAGAATTAGTAGTATTTAAAATATATCTTTTTTTACCAATTTTGTTATTTATTTACATTTCTGTCAAAGAGTTACGAGTAAAATCTGCAAGGTTTAATAACCCTGCAGATTTCTATAATCTAATTACTGCTTCCGCTTTCACCAGGTTTAGAGGCTTGTTTTACTAAATCCTGCAAAGTTTTACCTTTTTCTGCACCGGTATTGTGGATTCTTCTGTTGTAAACATCCTGCCAGTCGATCAATGGATAAACATTGTTTTCTTTTGCCTGTTCATCAAAAAGTTTTTGAAGTTCAGCCAGTTTTTCAGGGTATTTTTTTGCAAGGTTGTTACGCTCGTTAAAATCTTCGTTTAAGTTGTACAATTCCCAAACATCGGCATCAAAATTACTTTCAGCCGGTTTTTCGTTTTTGCCTAAAGATTTTTTTACAGCAAATGAATCCGGTAAGTGCGCCGCCGCAGCTTTCCATCCGTCTTTGTAAATCGCTCTGTTTCCAAAAATGTAGTAATATTGAACTTTGTGTAAAGATTCAGCTTTTGGATTATCAATAGAAGCCTGAAATGATGAACCCTGAATAATATCTTGTTTAATTCCTTTGATATATTCCGGAGCTTTGATTCCTACGATATCCAAAGTTGTTGGCAGTAAATCGGTTACGTGGCTGTATTGATTTCTGATTCCGCCTTTATCTTTAATTCCGTTTGGATAAAAAACAATCAGCGGATTGTGCGTTCCACCTTCAGAATGTGCATCTTGTTTCCAGTTTTTGAAAGGTACATTTGTAGCCTGAGCCCATCCTAAAGGGTAATTCGTATTTAAACCTTTTGGCGTTCCGATTTCATCAATATTGGCTAAGTTTTTCTTCAGATTTTCTTCATCAGATGTACCTTGAGAGAATAAACTTTGGTTGATTGTTCCTTCTGTAGTTCCTTCTTTACTAGCTCCATTATCTCCAATGGCAACAAAAATTAAAGTGTTGTCTAGCTGACCGCTTTCTTTTAAATAATTTACAACTCTTCCTACTTCATAATCAGTGTAAGTTAAGAATCCGGCATACACTTCCATAAATCTTGCATACACTTTCTTTTGATCCGGAGTTAATTTTTTCCAGTCTGTGATTAACGGGTTGCGCTCTGGTAAAACAGCATTAGCAGGAATTACACCCAATTTCTTTTGGTTAGCAATAACCTCTTCGCGGTAAGCATCCCATCCTTTATCAAATTTTCCTTTATATGGATCGCTCCATTTTGTAGCAACCTGATGAGGTGCATGTGCTGCTCCGGGCGCATAGTATAAAAAGAATGGTTTTCCGGGTGCCGCTTTCTGTTGTTTTTGAATATAACTGATGGCTTTATCCGTAATTAATTCGTTTAAATGACGTCCGTCTGGTTTAATATGCACCTGATCTTCTACTAAATCCGGATTGTATTGATCTGTCTGCGAACCTAAGAATCCATAGAAATGATCGAAACCTTTTCCGGTTGGCCATCTGTCAAACGGTCCTGCATCTGATGCGTCTTCGTCTGGAGTTACACCATATTTACCAACGGCAAAAGTGTTGTATCCGTTTTCACGTAAAATCTCTGCAATTGTTCCTTTATCAGAAGGAATTCTTCCGTCCCATCCAGGAAAACCTGCAGATAAAACAGTGTGTGAAAATCCGCTTACGTGAACTCTTCCTGAATTTCTTCCGGTTAATAATGCTGCACGCGTTGGAGCACAAATTGCAGTTGTATGGAAATTTGTGTAACGTAAACCGTTGTTTGCCAAATTATCAAATGTTGGTGTACTGATTAATCCTCCAAAAGCGCTTGAAGCTCCAAATCCAACATCATCCAAAAGAATCCAAACAATGTTTGGTGCACCTTTTGGGGCTTTTACAGGATCCGGCCAGTATTCTTTAGAATCAGCTAAAGTTTTGCCAATTGTACCTTTAAACTCTTGCTGCTCTTGTGCAAAGCCAAACTGTGCCAGCAGCATTGCAGTAATCAAAAGACCTTTTTTAGGACTTTTGACTGTAGTGGTATTTTTAATTTTTTTCATCTTTAATAGTTTTTTGGGTTGTGGTTTATAATTAATAACCTGGATTTTGCGGTAAACCAACCGGGTCAATATTTCTTTCACTCTGCGGAATTGGATATAAATTGTTTCTTTCTGAAACGGAGTTTTTAGCCGTGACCTTTTTTACTTCTGTAACCAAAGTTCCCCAGCGTACTAAGTCAAACCAGCGCTGTCCTTCCTGAACAAATTCTTTTTTGCGCTCTTCCTGAATGGCAGCTCTAAAAGAGGTTTGGTCCAATCCAGTTAAATCTATTGTTACATCCGGAGTTGTAATGGTTTTTCCGTAAGCTCTTCTTCTTACCTGATTAATTAATTCGTAGGCTTCTGCTGTTGGTGCTCCGTTTTGCTCATTTATGGCTTCTGCCAAAGACAATAAGATGTCTGCATAACGAATTATAGGAAAATTGATTGCTACGTTTGCCGGAGTTGCCAAGTTGGTCAAATCCAGATATTTTTTGAAAATTGGTTTAGGAAAAGTATAAAGCGTTCCAGTAGTTGGATTTAGTAATTGTTTGGCATAACTAACATCTCTGCGAGTATCTCCCGGTTGATAGATATCATAGAACAAAGCTACATCTGAGATAATATCAGCAGGTTCAGTTGCTGTAAATCCGGTAAAAGATGTTGATTGAAAAGTACTTCCGCTGGAACCGTTTCCTGCCTGATTTGGCTCAAACTGAACAGAGAAAATATGTTCTTTTCCGTTCTTTTTTGTTTTAGTAAAAATGTCCTGAAAGTTTTCGAATAAAGCGTAACCGTAACCTCCATTAATCACTTCTCTTGCTTTTGAAATCGCATTTGGCCAATCTTTTCTAGTCAAATATACTTTTGCTAAAATGGCTTTTGCAGCTCCGGAAGTCGCACGTCCCGCATCAGCAGCAGTATAAGTTGCAGGTAAACTTTCAGCATCTGTTAAATCTTTAATAATCTGAGCATAAACTTCGTCTACCGTTGCTCTTCTTGATTTTAAACTTTCTAACTGGATAGAAGTTGGTTCGTGAAGAACAATTGGAACGCCTCCCCAAATACGAACTGCCTGAAAATAAAGTAATCCGCGGATAAATTTAGCTTCGTTAATTAATCTCGTTTTTACAACTTCGGATCCTGAAACCTGAGGAATGTTATCAATAGAAACGTTTGCTCTGTTAATTCCTGCATAAATTTGTCTCCACGCTACCTGTACACGGTCATTGGTTGCATCATGTGTTAAACTGCTCATGGCTCTAACCTGCGGATTTGTTGCAGAAACTCCGGCAGCTGCATAATCTGAACCCATATCGGTTAAGAAATAAAGGTTTCTTCCAAATAAACTCTGTTCTCCCGGATCAAGGCTTAAAGAAGCATAAACCGCTGTTACACTCGCAACGGCATCATCCTGAGTTTTAAAGTAATTATCTTCGGTTACAAACGAGGTTGGTGTTACCTCAAGGTCGGTGCACGATACAAATAATCCGGCACTTAATAGGAATGTTATTATAATCTTTTTCATTTTATATTTTTTTTACTTAGAAAGTTACGTTCAGTCCCGAGATGAATGTTTTTGAGTTTGGATAAGAACCAAAATCAATTCCCGGATATAAGTTGTTTTGTTCGTATGAGCTTACCTCAGGATCATAGCCAGAGTATTTCGTCCAGGTCACTAAATTTTCTGCAGAAACATAGAATTTTACGCTTTTTGCTCCCAGTTTTTTTGAAGCACTTTTTGGTAAAGTATAGCCAAGTGTGATTAATTTTAATCGTAAGAAAGACGCATCTTCTACATAACGTTCAGAAACAATTCCCAGTGGTGAACTTGATGCTCTCGGAATTTCGTTACTTGGATTTGTTGGTGTCCAGCGATCAACCAGAGCAGTTGAAGCATTTGTTCCAAGGGTTGAAATTTCTAACTGCTGATTTAAAGCGTTGAAGATTTTTGCGCCATAAGAACCCTGAAAAGAGAAATTCAAATCAAAATCATTGTATGAAATTGTGTTGCTGAAACTTCCAACAAATTTTGGCTGAGATGAACCTAAATTACCTTTATCAAGTGCTGTTATTACACCGTCTCCGTTAGTGTCAACATATTTTCGGTCTCCCACTTTTGTATTTGCCAAACTGTTGATTTTTGGCTGTGTGTTAACTTCTTCCTGAGTCTGGAAAATTCCATTTGTTCTGTATCCCCAAAAAGTTCCTAATGGCAGTCCAACTTTTACTGTTACAGGCTGCTGTTGTAATAAAGAACCGTTTGGTACTACAGGGAAAAACTGATTAACACCATTTCCAATTTCTACAACTTTGTTTCTGTTGGCAGAAAACACAAGATTTGAGTTCCAAGAAAAGTTTTCTGTTTTAAGGTTTTCTGTATTTAAACCAATTTCGATACCTTTATTTTCAACACCTCCAATGTTTTGAAGAACACTCGCATAACCAGAAGTTAACGGAACAGGAACACTGATTAATAAATCGTTAGTTTTCTTGTAATACACATCAAAAACAAAATTGATTTTTCTTTCTAAAAGTGATAAATCTAATCCAACGTTATATTGTGTTGTTTTTTCCCATTTCAAATCCGGATTTGCCAATCGGGTAGGAGCAAGACCTGTGTATAGTGTTCCGCCAAAAGAATAATTTACAGAACCCATTTGAGCTAAGGCAAGATAGTTTCCAATTTCCTGGTTTCCTGTTGTTCCGGCAGTAATTCTAAGTTTTGCCTCTGTTACACCTTTTATGTTATTTGCAAATTCTTCATCGGTAATATTCCAAGAGAAACCTGCAGAAGGGAAATAACCCCAGCGCGATTCAGCACCAAATCTCGAAGATCCGTCTGCACGGGCAGAAAGTGTAAAATTATATTTTCCTCTATAAGAATAATTTACTCTCGCCAGCCATGATTTTAAAACACTTTCGTATGCATCGCTGTATGGTTTTACGGCAACACCATCCTGTAAAGCATTATAAGTATTGGCATCATTTACAAAAGTATTAGCTCCCGCAGTAACTACTTCACCTTTTGTGTATTGAAGTGTGTAACCTCCCAAAGCTGAGAATTTATGGTTTTCACCGAAGTTAGTATTATAGTTTAGTGTATTTTCATTTAAAACAGAACTTACCAATCTGTCTCCAACAGAAGCTGAACCTTTTGTTCCTGCACCGTTTGATGTATTTGCCGGAGCATAATAGTTTTGTTTTGTATCGATTACATCACCGCTTACGGCAACTTTAGCAGTTAGTTTTTTAGTGATTTTATATTCGCCAAATAAACTGGTAAGGATTCTGTTGATTTTAGTTTCGTTAATAGTATTTTCTAAATCGTTAATTGGGTTTGGTACAAAACCATTTACTGAAGTAGCATAAATATTATTTTTTACATTATAAGTTCCGTCTTCATTTCTAATAGGAACAACCGGAGCGGTTAATAAAACACTCACTAAAGGGTTTGGATTTCTTCCACCGGCACTATTGCTAGCTATACCATTTGAAACGGAATTGCTGTAATTAGCGTTAACGCCGAATTTAAAGTTTTGAGAATAGTTTTTTTCATAGTTAACACGAAGTGAAATTCTTTTAAAATCAGATCCCAAAACAATTCCTTCCTGATCAAAATATCCGGCAGAAATAGCATATCGTGATCTTTCGTCTCCACCGGAAAATGACAATTGATGATTTTGTACCGGAGTTGCTTTTTTAAATGCAGCCGACTGCCAGTCATAGCTTCCGGAAGTTTTAAAAGCTTCAATCTGTGCATCAGAAAAAGATGGAGTCTGACCAATACTTGCCTGCACATCATTTCGTAAACTTGCCCATTGGCTGGCATTCATTACGCTAAGTTTTTTCGAAATATTCTGAACTCCAAAATATCCCTGATATGAAATATTATCCTGACCTTTTGTTCCTTTTTTAGTTGTAATAATAACGACACCGTTTGCCCCACGAGAACCGTAAATTGCCGTTGCCGATGCATCTTTTAAGACTTCAATAGATTCAATATCAGAAGGATTTATCGTAGACAAAACATTTAAGCTTGCTCCGGCATTCGCTACTCCGGCAGAGCTGTTTGCGTTGTCATTGTAAATCAAAATTCCGTCCAGAACATAGAGAGGTTCGTTACCTGCCGTGATTGAGTTTCCTCCACGAATACGAACGCTTGAAGAAGCTCCCGGCCGACCAGAACTTTGTGTAACTACCACACCCGAAACTGCGCCGCGCAATAAGTTATCTGCGGATGATGTTACCTGAGATAAATTGGCTTTTGGTACAGATGCTACAGAACCCGTAATGTCTTTTCTCTTTTGAGTTCCGTACCCTACCACAACTAGTTCGTCAAGTTCTTGTCTTTCTTCTTTTAAGTGAATTATTACCGGATTTTTTTCTACTACGATTTCCAGTTTTTTATATCCTATGTAGCTTACGATTAAAGTGTAAGGAAATTTCTGGCCTGTCTGAAAATAAAATTTTCCTTCAGCATCTGTCACAACTCCGTGAGTTGTACCTTTAATTGTTACAGATGCACCTATAATTGGCTGATTTGTAATGTCATCGACTACCGTTCCGTCGAGTTTAGATTGTATAAGCGGTGTTGTATTTTGTGCCTGAAATTGCAGGGATGTTAACAAAATTGTAACCCATAAAATGAGGTTTATATTTTTTTTCATTTCTTTGTAATGGTTTAAGTAATTAACAAGGTGCCCTGAGAGCTGAATTTTCAGCACTCTGATTGTTTCCTTGATTTAGTGATAAATGTTCTTTAAGCCTCGCCATTTCTGTTGCCGCAGAAATGGCTTTTTTTATTTACAGCAACAGCTTTGCATTGTTTTCATTTTAGTTTTTTTAGTTGGTTAATTATTTTCTTTTTAAAATATAGGTATGTTCAAAAATCCTTTTGCTGCAGCTTTTGCATCAATTAGATGATTGTAATTCAATAAAAGTATTCTGGTGGTGAAATTGAGATTTCGTTTTTTTTAGATTTAGTATTTAATCTAATAACGAACGGATTGCGTTGGTAATTAACAACAGAAGCACATATAACAACAATTGTTATAAGTATTATTTTTAGGAAGAATGAAATACGATATGCTTACGGTTGTTTTCACAATATAGTTTTTTTAGTTTGAAATATTATCTTAAACTCTACTAATCCTATAGACAAAGTTAATTTTAATATAATAAAAACCAAAAGTTTAGTAAACTTTTTTTAAAAAAATAATAAGTTTTATATGGTTAGGTTTAAAATTTATAGAGTTAAATTACTGCAAATCAATTACTTATGTTTGTTGTTTATTTTTTATATGTTAAAAATATTTTTTTTTCAACTCAAAAATTGTAGTATTTTACGGTTAATTTGCTAGTTATTAATATCTTAAATTGCTTTAAATAAGTCACAAAACACTTCAAAACACCTTCAAAAGCATTATGGAGTGAAAGCAAAATGTTGTGATGACATTAAATTCTTGAAATTTTAATGGTTAATGTTTGTAATATAGTTTTCCTCTTCTAATAATTAGACAGATATACTATGTAATGAAAGACAATTTGAGAATGAAATAGCGATCATCTCTTCAATTTTAAAAGCTATTTGAGTTTTTATAAATCTATTTAAAAGAATTACGCTAAATTTATATTCTTAAAAAAGTGTAAGTAATTGATAAAATTAAGTAAATACTTGTATTTGTAATAAGTACTCTTTTGCCTCCAAAAAAACAGCCTAATGATAAAAGTAGAACAAGCCATAGAAATAATTGAAGCAAACAGCAAAAAAATGCCAACAAAGCTAATTTCGGTCAGAAAAGCATTGGGCTATGTTTTGGCCGAAAAAATAATTTCGCCAATCAACATGCCGCCGTTTCGTCAGTCGGTTATGGATGGATATGCTTTTACGCATAGTATTAGACATCAATATGATATAGTTGGAATTTCACAAGCAGGAGATTATTCGAATATAAAATTAAAAAGTACCGAAGCAATTAGAATTTTTACCGGTGCTTTTGTTCCGGATGATGCAGATACAGTCGTAATGCAGGAAGACGTAATGGCAAATAAAGATTCGATTTTGATTGCAGCAATGCCCGAAAAATTGTCAAATGTGCGTCCGAAAGGAGAACAAATTGCTAAAGATGATATTGTTTTTGAAGCCAATACATTGCTAACGCCTGCGGCAATTGGTTTTTTGGCAAGTTTAGGAATTACAGAAGTTGAGGTATACAAAAAGCCCAAAGTTGCCATTTTAGTTACGGGAAACGAATTAATACAACCGGGAAAAAAATTAAAAAAAGGAAAAATATTCGAAAGTAACTCGATAATGCTTGAAGCAGCCCTTCAAACTATCGGAATACAAAAAGCAAAAGTTTACAGAGTAAAAGATAATCTTAAAGCAACTAAAAAAGCATTAAAAGGTATTCTAAAAAAATATGATATTGTTTTGATTTCGGGCGGAATTTCGGTTGGGGATTATGATTTTGTAAAAGAGGCATTATTGCAAAATGAGGTAAAAGAGCTTTTTTATAAAATCAATCAAAAACCGGGAAAACCTATGTTCTTCGGATCTAAAAATGATACCTTAATTTTTGCTTTACCAGGAAACCCGGCTTCATCATTAACAAATTTTTACATTTATGTTTTGCCGGCAATAAAAAACAGAATAGGATTTTCTGAAATTCATAAAACAAAAGTCGTTCGAAAATTAAATTCAGAAATTAAGAATGATACAGGAAAAACATTGTTTTTAAAAGCAAAATACGACGAAACGAATGTCACAGTTTTGAATGGTCAAAGTTCAGCAATGCTCAATACATTTGCGGTTGCTAATAGTTTATTGATCGTTCCTGAAAATATAAAAGAATATAAAAAAGGGCAGTTAGTAACGTTGCTGCCGATTTGATTAAATTTTAGATTTTAGAATTCAGATTTTAGATTTTTAGAATAAGAAAATAGAATGAAGAGTATAGAAAATAGATTTTTGGGATTAAGGATGAAAAGCGGTGTGTAATTTTAAACATATAGCAAAGCAACTTGAAACTTTAAACAAAGAAAACCTGAAACAAAACAACAAAGAACAAAAAAATGAACCTATTAAGTTCCGAAAATATTCTATTATTCAGTTTCGCATTAATCATTATTGCGTTTTTATATTCAAGCGTAGGACATGGCGGGGCTTCAGGATATTTGGCTTTGATGAGCATTTTTGCTTTTCCGGTTTCTATTATGAAACCATCGGCTTTGTTGTTAAATTTATTTGTTTCGAGTATTTCGTTTTTGTTTTATTACAGAAATAATTATTTCAGACCAAAGTTGTTTTATCCGTTTGCAATAGCCTCGATTCCAGCGGCATTTATAGGCGGATTTATCACTTTAGATAATGCGATTTATAAAATCATTTTAGGAATTATCTTGGTTTTTGCGGCTTTAAGATTGTTTGGAATATTTAATTTTAAAGAAAAAGAAGAAGTAAAAATAAATCTTCCTTTAGCATTGGGAATTGGTTTCGCAATCGGTTTATTATCTGGAATGCTGGGAATTGGCGGCGGAATTATCCTGAGTCCGATTCTGTTATTTCTGGGCTGGGCATCGGTAAAAGAATCGGCTGCGGTTTCGAGTTTATTCATTTTTGTGAATTCATTTGCCGGAATGTTAGGTTTCTTTTTAGCAGGAAAAACAATACCTGTTGAAAGTTTTTATTTAGTGCCAATTGCAGTAATTGGAGGAATGTTAGGCGGATTTTACGGAAGCGGCTCTTTCTCAAACAGAACCTTAAAAATGGTTTTAGGAACGGTTATTTTAATGGCAAGCGTTAAATTGATTTTTCCGTGATAATTATAAAATGGAATTAACCGCAAAGAACGCAAGGTTTTGAAAAGTGGTTTATAAAATGGAAAAGAACGCAAAGCTTTGTGTAGATACAGTTTTGCGAACATAAATTTAAAAGTTATAAACAAGAAAAAAATTTAACGCACTTTGCGGTAAAAACTCATTTCATCCTGAAACTTGAAACGTTAAACCTGAAACAAAAAAACAATGAAAACAACAGTATTTATTCTTTGTGGCGGAAAAAGCTCCCGAATGCAGTCGGAGAAAGGCTTGGTATTGTTTCAGAAAAAACCATTTGTAGAACATATTATTCAGGCAATTTTACCCATTACAGATCAAATAAAATTAATTACAGATTCACAGGAATATGATTATCTCGAATATGAAAAAATACCGGATTTAGTTTTAGACAAAGGTCCTATAGGCGGAATTTATACAGCGTTGACACATTCTGAAACCGAATTTAATTTGATTTTGAGTTGTGATATTCCGTTAATTTCAACCGAATTATTAAAAGAATTAATTTCTAAACATACAGAAGAAGCAGGAATTACAGTATTTGCTTCAGAAAGTAAAACGCATCCCTTAATTGGAATTTATTCTAAAAAAATTCTTCCAATTTTAAAAACTGCGATTGAAAATGATGAACTAAAGATGATGGATCTTCTGGCCAAAGTACCGCATCAGATTATAAAAATAGAAGAAAGTGAAAATTTTCCTTTAACCAATATCAATTCGGCAGACGAATTAAATGACCTGAATATCAATTTAAGTTAATGATTATGCAAAGCTTAAAAATACCTAAATTAACGGTTGTAGGCGCAGGTCCAGGCGACGCTGAACTAATTACTATGAAAGCCATAAAAGCTTTAAAAAGTGCCGATGTAGTTTTGTATGATGCTTTGGTTAACGAGGAGTTATTAGAATATGCACCAAATGCCGAAACTGTTTTTGTTGGAAAACGATTAGGTTGCCACGCTTATACACAAGATCAAATTAATGACTTAATAGTTTCGATGGCAAAAAATTATGGACATGTTGTACGTTTAAAAGGTGGTGATCCGTTTGTTTTTGGAAGAGGAAGTGAAGAAATCGAATTTGCAGAACAATATGGCATAGAAACTGCCGTAGTTCCCGGAATTTCTTCGGCCTTGGGAGTTCCTGCTTCGGCCGGAATTAGTTTAACGCAGCGCAAAACGGCCGAAAGTTTCTGGGTAATTACAGGAACAACTTCAGATCATAAACTATCAAAAGATGTGCACTTGGCTTCAAAATCGGCAGCGACTGTAGTGATTTTGATGGGAATGCATAAATTAGACGAAATCATTTCTATTTATCAGGAAAACAGAAACGATGATCTGCCAATTGCCATTATTCAAAACGGAACAAAAAATTCCGAGCAAAAAGTGATTGGAACTATAAGTACAATTACTAAATTGGTTTCCGAAAAAAAGATAGCTTCGCCGGCCATAATTGTAATTGGCGAAGTAGTTAAAAATACATCAAACTGGATTGCCTATTTTCAGGAACATTTTGATGATGAATTCATTTTTCAAAATTTAAATTTATAAAATGATTGAGGTTAAATATTTTGGAGCTGTTGCTGAGAAAACAAAATGCGAATTCGAAAAATTATCTTTTTCTGAAGAATTGTCATTGCAAAAACTATTACAGGATTTAAACGAAAAATATCAATTGGAGTCGCTTTCATTCAGCGTTGCAGTAAATCAAAAAATAGTTTCAAAAGCAGCAGAATATGATTTGCAGACCAATGATATTGTAGCTTTATTACCGCCTTTTGCCGGAGGTTAAAAATTAATTTATGAGTGCATCTAACCGATATAACCGACAAATAATTCTTCCCGAAATAGGAGAGGAAGGTCAGCAGAAATTATCGAAATCTAAAGTTCTGGTAATTGGTGCAGGAGGTTTGGGGGCAGCAATTCTGCCTTATTTAGCAGCAGCGGGAGTTGGTGAAATCGGAATTGTAGATGATGACAATATTGAGATTTCAAATTTACACCGTCAGGTTATTTACAAAAGTTCCGGAGTTGGAAAATCAAAAGTTGAAGAAGCTAAATTGATGATTTCTGAATTGAATTCAGAAATAAAAGTCAGCACTTTTTCTCAAAAATTATCAGGTAAAAATGCCATCTCATTATTTCAAAATTATGATATTATTGTTGATGCAACAGATAATATTTCGATTAAATATTTAATAAATGATGCTTGTATGATAACCAGTAAACCAATGGTTTACGGATCGATTTTTAGGTTTCAGGGGCAGGTTTCGGTTTTTAATTATCAAAACGGGCCAACATACAGATGTTTATATCCTGATGAAACCAACAACGCATTAAATTGTGATGATGCCGGAGTAATTGGGATTTCGGTTGGAATTATTGGAATGTTTCAGGCGAATGAAGTTCTAAAAATGATTCTCGGAATTGGAGAAGTTCTAAGCGGAAAAATATTGGTTTATAATATTTTGAATAACGAACAGCAAAAATATGATTTTGATAAAAGTGATTTTCAGTCATTAAGCAGAGAAACATTCGAAGAAAAATATAATAAATCTGAAGTTGAAGAAATAAGTTTTCAATCTATTTTAGATGAAATAAACAATGAGAAAGTTTTGTTTTTGGATGTTAGAAATGAAGACGAATTGCCAAAAATGAGTTTAAAAAATCAAATCCAGATTCCGTTACCGCATTTAGAAAATGAAATTAAAAAACTGGATAAAAACCAAACCATTTATATTTTCTGTCAATCTGGAATTAGAAGTAAAATTGCAGCAGAGTTATTTCATAAACATCAATTTAAAAATGTAAAAAGTGTTGCAGGCGGAGCTTTGGCAATGAAGCAATTATTAGAAGAAAAAAAGAATAGCCACGAATTCACGAATTAATCCAATTAGTTTGCGGATAGATTTTAAAAAATAAATTCGTGAAATGTGAATTATACAAATTATTACGTGATCATTCGTGAATTCGTGGCCGAAAAAATATAACATAATGAGTAAAAATGTATTTGTAGAAGGCCCTATCTCGCCTGAGTTTATCGCCGAATCGATTGCTAAACATCAATCGAAACATACAATTGGCGCGCACAATATTTTTTTAGGACAAGTTCGTGCCGATGTAATTCACGACAATACAGTCGTTGCGATTGATTATTCGGCATATAAAGACATGGCAAATGAAGCTTTGTATACGATTCGCGAAAAAGCTTTTGCCAAATTTGACTTAACCTGCATGCACATTTATCACAGTCTGGGCGTTGTAAAAGCTGGCGAAATCTGTCTGTTTGTATTTGTTTCGGCGACACGACGCAAACAGGTTTATGAAGCAACAGAAGCTATTGTAAACTGGATTAAAACCGATGTGCCGATTTTTGGAAAAGAAATGTTTGAAAACGATACTTTCACCTGGAAACAAAATACCTAACAAAATAAAATGGTAGATATTACGCATAAAATAAGCACTTTAAGAGTTGCAACTGCAACCGCAATTGTAAAAGTCAGCAAACAAGAAACAATTGATGCCGTTGTCAATAATTTAGTGCCAAAAGGGAACGTGTTTGAAATGGCAAAAACTGCCGGATTATTTGCGGTAAAAAATACGCATCTATCAATTCCGGATTGTCATCCGCTTCCTATCGAATTTACTTCGGTTGAATATCAAATCGAAGGATTAGAGATTCATATTATTTTCAAGGTAAAAACCGTTTACAAAACAGGAGTTGAGGTTGAAGCCATGCATGGCGCATCGATTGTTGCCTTAACCATGTATGATATGCTGAAACCAATTGATAAAGAGATCGAAATTTCGACAATTAAATTAATCAATAAAGAAGGCGGCAAATCATCTTTCAAAAATAAATTCCCTAACGCAATAAAAGCGGCTGTTTTTGTGTGTTCTGATTCTATTTTTGCAGGCGATAAAGAAGATCGTTCAGGAAAAACAATTGTAGAAAAATTAGATTCATATGGAGTTGAAACATCACATTATGAGATTATTCCAGATGAACTTGATATTATTCAGGAAAAAACAAAAGCTTACGCAAAAGATAATCAGCTGGTAATTTTTACCGGAGGAACAGGGTTATCTCCACGAGATGTAACGCCTGAAGCTTTAGAACCAATTCTGGAAAGCAGAATTCCGGGAATTGAAGAAGCGATTCGTAATTACGGACAGCAGAGAATGCCTTATGCGATGCTTTCAAGAAGTGTTGCAGGAACTTTGGGTAAAAGTTTAGTTTTGGCTCTGCCGGGTTCAACAAATGGCGTAAGAGAATCGATGGATGCTGTTTTTCCACATGTAATGCATGTTTTTCATATTTTAAAAGGCAAAAACCATGACAGCCTCTAACACAATTTTGACGGACGGTTTTGGGCGCAGGCACAATTATCTGCGCATTTCGCTGCTGGAAAAATGCAATCTGCGTTGTACGTACTGCATGCCGGCTGAGGGAATCGTGCTTTCTCCAAAAGCTAGTTTAATGACAGCAGATGAGATTTTTGCCATTGCTCAGACTTTCGTACAAAATGGTGTTGAAAAAATCAGGTTAACCGGCGGAGAACCTTTATTGAGAAAGGATTTTCCTGAAATTGTTTCTAAATTATCAAAACTAGATATTTCACTTTCGATTACTACTAACGGAATTTTAATCGATCGGCATATAGAAGTTTTAAAACAGTTTAATGTCAAAAAAATCAATTTGAGTTTAGATACTTTGGTCGCTTCTAAATTCGCTTCTATAACGCTTAGAAATCAATTTGAAAAAGTTATTGATAATCTGCATTTACTGCTAAATAATGATTTTCAGGTAAAAGTAAATGTGGTCTTGATGAAAGGTTTTAATGAAAATGAAATTGCCGATTTTGTCAAATTAACACAGTTTCTGCCTATTTCTGTTCGTTTCATTGAGTTTATGCCTTTTGCCGGAAACGAGTGGGACAGAAGTAAAATGGTTTCGCAAAAAGAAATTTTATCATTAGTTGAAACACAATTTTCATCGGAAGAAATTCAAAAACTGGAAGATGAAAAAAACTTCACTTCGAGAAATTATAAAATAAAAGATTTTCAGGGTAATTTTGGCATTATTAGTTCCATAACAAATCCATTTTGCGATAGCTGCAACCGAATTCGTTTAACCGCTGATGGAAAAATTAAAAACTGCCTTTTTTCGAATTCTGAAACGGATTTATTGACTCCTTTTAGAAATGGTGAATCGATCTCGAATTTGATTGCGCAATCTGTTCAAAGTAAAAAGAAAGTCCGCGCCGGAATGGTAACAATTGATGAAATGAATGATCCTGCCAAACATTTTGATAATCGAAGCATGATTGCAATTGGAGGGTAGAAATGAATTGTGAATTGTCAGGCTGAGCGAAGTCGAAGCCTTTTTTACATAATCTTGTCATTTCTCCTTCACCGAAATGACAAAACTGTGCGTTAAAACAAAAAAAGGTTTAACTTTTTAAAGTCAAACCTTTCTGTAATTATTTTTTCTTTTTAGCTTTTGCCTTTTTTTGAGACTTAGCTTTTTTCTTTGCTATTTTTTTAGCTTTAGCTTTATCCTTTGCTTTCTTGGCTTTTTCTTTTTTCTTTGCTTTTGCTTTTTGTTTTGCCTTTTTAGCTTTCTCTTTCTTTTTTTCTTTTTTAGCTTTAGCTTTTTTCTTTGCAGCTTTCTTTTTTTCTTTTTTCTTCTCTTTTTCTTCTTTTGATTTTGCAGGTTTTTCAGAAATTTCCTGAGCTGCGTTTGCAGTATTTGTATTTTCTTCTTTAGGTTCAGTTACAGTTGCTGCAGCCGGGGTTAATACTTTTTTTGCCGGAGTTCTTTTTATTGCTGGCGTAGGAGTTGTTACTGCGGCAGTCTTTATAGCTGGTCTGGCAGGAGCGTTTACTGTTTTTGTCGCTGCCGCTTTTGTTACAGAAGCCGCGGGAGCTTTTACAGATGTAGTTTTAGCTGTTGATGATGCTGCCGGTTTAGCTGGAGCAGCTTTACGAACCGGAGCTTTTTTTACAGGTGTATTTTCAGTTTTTGAAGGTTCTGCAGCAGGCTGAACAACTTCTGTTTTTGGTGAATCGATATTCTCTGGATTCGTTTCTTCGGTCTTGTTTTCCATATTTTTAGTGCTTTTAATGAGGATTATTATCAATAATGTAACTAAATTGTTAACTTATAGTTAAGTAAAGATAATTATAAAACAAGTCTTTCAATGTTAAGTTTTTCGTGAATAAAGAATGTTAAGTTTTTGAAAATGAAATATTTAATTTTTTGAGTAAAATAAAAATCAAAATTTCTTAACAATTCTACATGAAAAATCGGTGTTTTTCTATTTTAATGTTATGTTTTAAGAAAAAAGATATATCTAAATATGACTTTTGAAAAACAAATACCTTCGCCCTGATTTGAAAGTCATCCTTTTGTATTGTCCAGATAACTATCGCTCGTATCCAAAATTTTGAAATTGCTTTTTGGAGCTTCGCAAAGCGAACAGCAATAATCTTCGCCTAAATCTGTAAATAAAATTCTTTTGAAATTCCCTGACTTTCGTATCCGTATTCGGGTTTATACCACGTTAAACATTCCTGACATTGATAAACATCGAGCTGTTATTTTTCTTTTTTCTGTAGGTTTATGCTCTGAAATCATTGAACATAAATATTTCTAATTTGAGGTTAAAAGGTTTTGATTTGAAGAATATAGATATTTCAGAGATTTACTACGTAGTAATACGTATGTTTATTCAAAAATAAGAAAGTGAGTTTTTTGTAGAGACGCACCGCAGTGCGTCTCCACGACGAATGTAATTTATTTTTTTCTTCCAACAAATCGAATTACAGAACCCGTTCCGTTATGGAATAAACCTTCGCTGAGTTCAATTTCTTTTTCTTCTAATTCGATGATTTCATAATTCGGAAAATCGGCTTTGATTTCTTCTATTGAAAAAAGAGATTCAATATCTTTTGGCCCGCCCACTTTTTCGTTTTTTGTTACATATTCCAAATGGTTTTTACTGAAAGCTTCAAAAATAATAAAGCCGTCTTTTTTTAATAATGTATCCAGCTGTTTGTGAATATCCGATTTAATTTCTGCGGGAAAGTGTGCATAAATTAAAGCAATACAGTCAAATTGTGATTTCTGAAAATCTAAAGTTTCCAGTTCGCCAACCTGATAATCGATTGATACGTTGTTTGCTTCAGCAAGTTTTAAGGCTTTGTTTTTTCCTTCTTCGCTAATATCAAAAGCAGAAACTTCCCAGCCTAGTTTAGCAGCAAAAACAGCATTTCGTCCTTCGCCTTCGGCTGGAAAAAGAATCGTTCCCGGATTTAATTTTCCCAGTTGTTCTTTTAAGTAATTGTTGGGTTCTTCGCCATATGCAAATTCTTCGGTGCTGTAACGGTCATCCCATCTTTTTGTCCAATTGTTCATTTTACAAATTGAATTTAATTATTATAGGTTTATGATCACTAAGCATTGTCCATTCTTGATAAGTTCCTATTTGAACGCTTTCTAATGCTTCAATAAAATCATTAGAAGCAAAACAATAATCAAGATGATAAGGCTTGTTTTCGTGTCTATAAAGATATAAAGTTGGATGCTCTTCTTTGCCCTGAATTTGATTAAAATATTTGTGATAGGTACTGAAAATATTTTTGTCTTCCAATTTATTTACAACCGTTGTGTGGTTGCCTTCTCTTCGGGGTTTGTCCCAAATCGTATTGCTATTGAAATCTCCAATTAAAATGGTTTTGGTTTCTTTAATAAGATCTTCATAATAATTAATGGCTTTCCAAACCTGAGTTACATATTGCCCGTCTTTGTCCTGAGGATTGTTTGCCCAAATTGCAAATAAAGTAAAATCGAATTTTCCACCAGTTACAGCAATTGGCAGAATATTTTGAAAAGAAGGATTATGACAATCCAACAATTGAAACCGATAATCGCTATAAGAGAAAACACCAAGTCCTTTATGCGGATTTGTTCCGTACCAAAGTATGTCTTTTGGTAATTGAACGTTAGCCGGAAATTTTAATTTTTCCGGGTTTTCACATTCTGAAATTACAACAATATCAGGATTATGAGCGAGAATAAATTCTGCTTTTTTTCTGAAGGCCATGTTGCAGTTCCAGGCTATGAGTTTCATTGATATAAGAATTTAAAATTTTATTCCTATAAATTTCCAAAAGCTAAATTTTCTTTTTGTAGTATGCTCTTCAGGTTTATATTCTTTAATTTCTACCTTTTCTCGATCTTTAACTACAATACCAAAATGATTTTCAAAATTTGAATTTATACGTTCAAATTTCCCAAGTGAGATCATTTTATCATTTATTTGTTTCCCATCTGCATAATCTTCATAAATTTCTACAGGTAAAGGTTTATAATAAGGTGTAGATTTTATAAAATTAGTAAAAAAGTATGGGTCTAAATCTCCAAATTCAAGACTGAAAACAAGCGGAACTTCAATTATTTGACCATTTTTTTTGTTTTTAAATCCACAGTGAAAACCATGAAAAAAGTATCTCCATTCTTCGAGTTTTCCCGTTTGTTTGTTGTCCCTCAAAAACTGATTAAATGTTATCCAAGGACAATCTGAATCAATTGTAACTTTAAGTTGTTCAGCTAGTTTGAATATTAATTTTTCACCTAATTTCCTATAATCCTTAGCACAATTTTCAAAAAAGAGTTGGTGTTCTTCAATTTCTTGATCTGTAATTAGTTTAGCAATATTAATTTCTGGATTTAAAAGATGAATTCCAACTTGAAATCCTTGTAATTGATTTTTAAAATTTTGACCGACAGATTCTCTTTGATTTTGAACTGAATTTTCAAAAATAATTTTTAGGGTTTTGGTTCTGGGCATTTTTCTAATTTCTTCTAATGAAGGAATTTGATCAATTGATTTTACAATAATTGTTTCTGTCGTTCTTTTCACAATAACTGTTTGGTTAATCTAAAAAATAAATTGAAATATTTTATCAAATATATTAAATAAAAATACCCTTTCTCAAAACTGAAAAAGGGTATTTTATAAAAATATTTTTATTTAGTCAATCTTAACCAACAAATTTTGTTTCACCACTATTTACGTCAATTTCTGCAAAATTATGTTTTCCGATCACGATAAGCAGCTTGTCTGAATTATATCCTACATATCTAATTTCTGGTTGTCCTTTTTTTGGTTTTCCGCAAACAGAAATTACATTGGTCTGCCATTTCAATTTGCTTCTTTTGTAAGCTGATATGGTTTGCAAATCATTTTCAACATAATAAACAATGTTGTTTTTTTTAATTCCTCTTTTTTGTGTTTTGGCAAAATTAATTTCTGAGTTTTTTGAAATTAATGCATCATTGTATTTTTGGGAAATGCCAGGCTGGGCTACAATGAAGGTAAGCATTGATAGGTTTAAAAATTGTTTCATTTGGGGATAGAATTTGGGGTTCGTAATCGATTCAAATATAAATAATTAATGTAAATAATACGTTTTTTATAAAGAAAAAAAATACCCTTTTCCGAAAATAGGAAAAGGGTAAAATTTATAGGTTAATTTTGAAGAAAAATTATTTCTTCCAGCTAAAAATTCTTGGATTCACAGAAATCATTAACCAAGCCCAATTGTTGGTATGGCCGGCGTCTCCGTTTTTAATGAATTCCATTGTTTTAGAACCAAACATTTGAGAGTAACCTCCTGTAACTGTAATGTCTTTTTTGAAATTATAACCAAAAGAAGCATCGATTTCTGTTCCTAAATACGAATCCATTTTTTCATTTAATGGCGTAACAACATCAGCAGCAGATAAAAACACATGCGGAATTAGAGCAAACTGCCATTTGTTTACATTATAATTTAATTTTATAAAAGCATCTTGTAAACCAACATTATTTAAATGATTTCCAACATAAAAATAATCCATATAACCATTAAAACCATGATTGGTTCCAAAAATTGGATTGAATGATTTGATTACAGTGCTTCCATCATTAGTATCTTTTCCTGAAAGAAATTCATATCCTAACCCAGCTTTAAAAGCATCTGTTATTTGATATCCAAAGTTCACAGCAGCATTCCATGCGCTAACTTCTTGATCTGTGCTTTTTCCGGTTTGCCCGTATGCCCAAAAATTAGCGTCTATTTTACTGGTTTTATAAGCTAAGTAAGGTCCAAAAGTCTGCTTATAATCTACAAGTAATTTATTATCAGGATTAGGATTAGGTGCATATTCGTAACCAGTATTTAATACTAAAAAACTCAAACCAAAAGCTTCATTAAATTGGTTGTGGTACCATGCATATTGCAAAGCTTTATAATTGGCAACGGTATATGGAGTCTGCAGTACATTTTCGGCAGTAGAATTATAAGCTCCTCCAAAATCTAATTTTTGTTTTTCGGTATGAAATGAAACCGTAAGTGCATCATGACTTTGAGCCTGTTGTCCCCAGTCTTGTTCTCCTAAAATACGCTGATTATCATAAGAAAGTACCTGACGCCCCATTCTTGCGCTCCATTTTTCAGTAAAATTATATTGTGCCCATGCTTCAAAAACAGCAACTCCGTTTTTATCAGCAACTGCATTTGTTGGAACATCGCCCCAGGTTCTGGTATTTTGAAGGGTTAATTTAACGGCTAATTCATCTTGTTTATAATTGAAATTTAAACGAGAACGCTGTGATATTTGAGAAGTCCCTTTTTGACCTTCCTGCAGAAGCTGTTTATATCCGTTTCTGTATTCAAAACGAGGCCTTACTTGTAAATTTACATCTAATTCTTGTGCATATAAAGCTGCATTGGCAAATAAAAGGAATAGAACAATTAATTTTAATTTTTTCATAAAACTGGTAAATTTTTGATGGCGTAAATTTATAAGAAAATACGACTTTACTACTGCTAAATGTTATTATTTTAAAAATGAATCAGTGACAGGGATAAGTTGCTGCTTTTCAAATGTTTTTACTGAGTTCGCATCACTGCCATTCTTTTAAGCGCCAAATTGAAGTAGCCAATTCTGACAGTGAAACTTGTTCCAGTCAAAAATGAAAAAACATATATTGTATGTAAAAAAATACTTTTTTTAGTTAAATATGCTAAAACGCAGCTTGATAAAATTACGTATTTATACGTATTTAAATTAAAGAATACTCAGCTGCTTTGTTAGAAAGCTCCATTAAGTTTTTTACCTTTAGCTTTTTCATCAGATTAAAACGGTGTACTTCGGCAGTTCTTTTACTGATTTCGAGTACTTCTGCAATTTCTTTATTTCCCTTTCCTGACAATAAAAGCGTTAGGATTTCTTTTTCTCTTTTGGTAATCATCATTTCGTCGCCTAAGTTTTGTTTAGGTTCTAATGAATTAGAAGGATTTGTTAATTGACTGATTAAGATAGAAGAAATGTCTCCGCTGAAATATTTTCCACCTGCTGCAACGCTGTGTAGTGCTTTTAAAAATTCTTCTTTGCTGGAACCTTTTAATAAATAACCATCGGCGCCTGCTTTTATAGATTTCAATACGTATTCTTCCGATTCGTGCATCGAGAGCATGATGATTTTTATAGGATTGTTTTCGTTTCTAAGTTTTTCTACTAATTCAATACCAGTTAGATTTGGCATGCGAATATCAGCAATAAGTAAATCGGGTTTTGTTTCGGCAACAACTTCGAGTGCGTCAGCACCATCAATTGCTTCGCCTGCAACCTCGATATTTGCTTCGTTTTCAAGTAAAGATTTGATTCCATCTCTAACAAAAACATGGTCATCTGCCAATACTACACGAATGATATTACTCATAGTTTACTTAATTTTTAATCCTGAATTTTTACGTATATTCATCTAATAGAAGATGCTAATGTACGTAATTTTTAAATTAGATAATTACAAAATGGGGCAATTAGATAATTTTTTGAGATACTTCAGGTAATTATTATCTAATTATCAAATTGGCACATTATCTCATTTAAGAATAGGAATATTAAAAGTAATTCTCGTTCCTTCGCCGGGAATGGAGTTGATAAAAACACGACCGTTGATGGACTGGATTCTTTCTTTCATAAATAGAAGTCCCATTCCGGATTCGCTGCTGCGTTTTTTGTCTACGGAATTGATGTCGAACCCTTTTCCGTTATCATCAATAATTATGCTTAACAGGGATTCGCTGTGTGAAAGTTGCACAATAATATGTGTCGATTCGGCGTACTTAATGGCGTTGTTAATCGCTTCCTGTGTTAGACGATAAATATTGATTTCTATTAAGGAATCTAAACGCTGGTCAAAATTGGTTTTATTGTAAAAAAGGATTTCTTTTCCGGTTAGTTTTGAAAGTTCCTGCGTTAGTTTTGAAAGCGACGAAACAATTCCGTGATTGCTTAATTCTGGCGGCATTAAGTTGAAAGCTGCCGTGCGGACACCTTTTATAATGTCGAGGGAAAGTTTCTTTAAATACTCAATTTTTTGTTCAGACTTTTCTCTGTCATCCAAATTAATACTTTCCAGACTAAATTTTAATCCGGTAAGCATTTGCCCAATTCCGTCATGAATTTCTTTGGCGATTCGGTTTTGTTCGTTTTCCTGATTTTCAACAATTTTGCTCGAAATAATCTTTTGCTGGTTGATTTTTTCGGTTGTATTTTCAAGATTTAAACGCTCGACTTCACGCTGTGCTTTTTTGCGTTCGGTAATGTTGAAACAAACGATTAAAAGCTCCGGCTCGTCTTTTTTAATCATTACCGGAACCATTGATAAATCGAACCAAATGGTTTGATTTTCTTTATTTAAGATACTGATTTCGCCCTGCCAGCCGCTGCGCTGCTTTTCGAAAATCAAACGGTCAAAATTGAGTTGTTCTTTTTCGTCAATTGTTAAAACTTCAGAGAATTTTTTGTTGGATGAAAACTTGGTGTAATTTAAAAGTTTTGCAAATTTTTCTCCAACATGAATGATGGAACCGTCTGGTGAAATTCGACAATACAGTAAAGTATTTTCCATTGCATAATTGAGCGATTTTAATTCTTTAACTGAATTTTCCTTGATTTCGGTTAGAATTTCTGTGTCGTAAGCGAGTTTTAAAACTTTCTTTTCTGAAGATAAAAGTTTGGCAATCAGCCTTTCGATTTTTTTATTTGTAGGTTTGAAAATGAAGAAAAATTCTAAAAGCAGAACAAGAAGTGTAAAACCAAAAATCCAGTATCCTATTTTGCGTTGCTCGGTTACTTTTTTGTGCGTTTCGAGATCGTATTGCATTACAATCTGATTAATTTTAGAAATGAAAAAACCTTCATTTTCTAAAATAATCTTTACCAGTTTTTGATTTTCTGATGATTGTTTTTTCTGCTTTAAATTCAACAGAAAAGAATTGGTTGTTTGTGCAATTTTGTTGAAAATCGGATTGGTTTGTAAATACAATTTAGAAAGTGTTTCTGATTTTTCTTTTGGAAAAGCCAAACTTTCACTACCATTTTCGAGTGTGTTTTGGTTCTTTTTCCAAAGTGCTAAAACTTCGTTTAAATGCGAAATTTGTTTTGCAGAGACAGTATCTGAAACGTAATGTAAAATCAGAACTTCTTTTACGATTTTCTGACTCAGCATTCTCTGTCTGCCCGAATAATTGATGATTTTGGAATCGTTTAACTGCTGATTTAAATTGTACTGAACTAAAAACTGACTGACAATTATAGTTAAGACAATAGTAAGAAGCGCAAAAAAATATAGTCGTCGTAAATTTTTGAACGTAATTTTATCTTCTTCCTGATTGCTTTTTTTCATAAAGTCTATTTACAATCCTAAAGAAGCTTTTATTAGATTAAGATTTTCTTCAGTATAGTTAATTTTTAGGGCTTCCTGATGTCCTTTGTCAGACATTTTATCCCAGGTTTTTTTGATGATATTTTTTAGCTTTTCTTCATCGTGTTTGTGAACAAAAGGTTCTAAGTAATATTCTAAAAACACCAGACAAATAACGTCTTCCAGCAACTGGGTTTCAGCATCTTTTTTAAGTAGTTTTTTCTCAATTAAAAAAGAAACGCGATCAATAAAAGTTTGATCGTAACCTGCTTTCGCTAGAATTTCGGCAGTAGTTTTTGAGTGGAATTTTTTAAGTTCTTCTCTCCATTTCAAATACCCTACACGATCCATAGGGTACGATTCTCGGGCAACTTTCCATCGGCAGATATGCTGTGCTTTTGATGCAATCTGAATTTCTTCGGACGCATTCGGTTCAAACTGCATTAATCTTTCATACATCCTGTTTGAATACAATAATTCTTTTGGATATTCTTTGTTTTGGTCGGTTTCGATGTTAGGATCTTGAGCGTTTTCAGCATCAATCCATTCGCTTGCTTTTTGAAAAGGTGTACTCATTTTTTGATTGTATAATAGAATTTCAAAGATATGGAATTATGCAGAAAAGTCGAAAGTTTAATGTGAGAAGCACGAAGCAGGATTTAAAAACTTTGTGCAATCTTGCTTCTTCACCAAAAACGGTAACCTGATATTTTTCCTGTCCAGATTTAGCGACAAACTTTTCACAAAATTTATAACCAGCCATACCATTTCCAATTACTATTACTTTAATCATGATTTTGTTAATTATATTTTCACTGCGTTTGGATTTTTATCTTAATATGATATGTAATAAGGGATTTGAAAGAATTGATGATGTATAAAAAATAAAATTTGAATGGATTCTAAATAACAATTTCAGAAAAATATCGTAAATTCATAAGAATTTTACATGTGTTTTAAGAAAGGTATATCTTCAAATAAAAATATTATGAAAAAAATAATTTCGATTTTGCTTTTACTATTAATGATAGTAAGTTGTAAACCAACAGCGGGCAAAAATTCAGATATAAAACAAACTGCCTCAGAATATGGATCTCAGGAAGATGAAATGAAGTATTACTTTACTGCAACCGGAAATGAGCCGTTTTGGGGATTAAAAATGGGAAATGATAATATTGTTTTTACTTCTTTAATTCCAGGAAAAGAAAAACTCGTTTTTGCCTCTGTTGAAGCAATCAAAGCTATGGATGCAAATATCAAAATGTATAAAGTAAGTAATGAAACTTCTACAGCGACAATTTCAATTCAGCAGTTAGAATGCCAGAATTCAATGTCGGGTGCAATTTCTCCTTATAAAGTTTCGATAGAAATTAAAAACAATTCTGAACTTGAGGCCAAAAAGATTGGAGGATGTGGAAAATACAATACAGATTATCGTTTGCATGATATCTGGGTTCTCGAAGAACTAAACGGATTTAAGGTTTTTGTAACTGATTTTCAAAGAGAATTACCAAGAATCGAAATTAATGCAGCAGAAAATAGATTTATGGGTTATGGCGGATGTAATGCTATTAGCGGTTCTATTTTTTATGAGAAAGATCTGCTTCGTTTTACAAAAGTAATTTCGACTTTAATGGCTTGTGCACCCGGAAATAAGGAAGGTGAGTTTACAAAAGCTCTGCAAAGTACCACTACTTATTCTATTGAAAATAACAGATTAACTCTTTCAAACCCGTCTGCCAAGCTTTTGGTTTTCAAAAAAGTGGATTAATTGTTTATTTTAAATGTCTTATAGTGGTTTAAAAATAACTTATAGTAACATAAAGATGGCTTAGTGCTGCAATATTTTTGTAAAATAAAACTTATAAATATTTATTTTACATGAAAAAGATTTTAATGTTATTTATTGCTGTATCATTAGCTTGCAGCTGCAAATCAACTAAGACTACAAATTCTACAGCGTCAGCAAATGAAAACGCAATCGAAAAGAAATTACAACAAACCTGGGTTTTAGAGAATTTAAATGGAAAGTTAATTACTAATAAAGATTTTTCAATTTCTCCAACATTACAATTGGCTTCATCAAGTTTTTCTGGTTCAACAGGATGTAACGGCATTAAAGGAAGTTTGTTATCAGACGGTGCGGGAAAACTTAAGTTTCCAAATGTAACTTCAGAAACTAAAAAATGCGATGCTAAAAAAGAAGGTGAGTTTTTACAATTGTTAAGAACGACTTCTAGTTATTCTATCGAAAATAACAAACTGTATCTTTCTAATCAGTTTGGATTGACAATGTCTTTTAAAAAGGGCTAATTAAACTAAAGGCTTCGATTGATTTCGAAGCCTTTTTTATTGTGTTGAATCGTTTCCGTTCAACGGATTATCCGCGTACTATCTCATATTTTTATTCCAATAATTCTTTTGGTTCTTCGTCATCATCACCTTCAATAAAATCCAGTTCTAAAGCTCTTACACTCTGAACTGCATTTCCGGCAATTCCGCGAATAGATCCGTACATTCCCAGAGTATTATGAACTACTTTTTCGATTTGTTTTTCGCGTTGTTTCCAAATTCTCTGCATGGCTCTTTTCTCAGCTTCCAGGTCGTTTTGCATTTGAGTAAAACCTTCTACAATTCCTTCAATTTGCAAACGGAATTCGTTGCTTGTTAAAAAATCGTACAGCATCGACATTTTATCGCCTTTGTTTTCCTGCGCCTGTACGGCTTGATTTATCTGAATCAGCGACTGCCGTAAAACGGCACTTAAACCTTTAAATTCTTCATATGTACAAATCCAGATTCCGTCACGCATGCCCATACGTTCCATTCCAGCCGGCATAACTTCAGTGACTAAAACTCCAATATTGGCCCTTTTGGTACGAATATCGTTTTTGAATTTTTCGATCCAGGAAGGCTGAAAAGCTTTTGTTCTTTTGCTTTCATAATAAATAGAACCGCAATTTTGATGTTCGCGCGTGTTTACAATCTGAAGACAATCGGCACCATTTGCACCTTTTTTAACTTCATCGATGCTGTCGAGAGGGAAATTATTTGCCAGCCATTCTTCAATCGCTAATTCCATTACTTCGCCTTGTAACTGCATAGAACCTTGTTCCTGTTTGCGTTTCATTTCTTCTGTCAGCTTTTTTTGTTCTTCCAGCTGTTTTTGAAGTTCTTTGAATTTTAGTTCGTTTTTATCGTCTTCCTGTTTTCTGATTTTTTCACGTTCCAAAGCCAGTTGTGCATTCAATTGTTTTTCGGCTTCGGCCTGAATAGCTTCTTTCATTTCAAGTTTTTCGCGTTGTAATTTTGCGATTTCACCTTCCATTTTATTTAATTCCCTGATTTTTTCTGATTTTTCAGAGAGTTCTTTTTCCATTAAAAGCAAACGGTCTTTATTTTCTTCTTCGAGTTTGGCTTTCAGTTTTTCTGAAATTTCTTTTTCCGCTGTTTTTTTCTCACGTTCTAAACGTTCAGCAAAAAGTTCATTTTCCTGCTTCTTTTTGGCTTCAAATTCGGCTTTGGCTTTGTCCAATTGTTCATTTTTTAGCTCTAACTCACGGTTTTGAATATTGGCTTTTTGTTGAAATTCTTTGCGAATACTATCTTCCAGCTGATGTTTTAAAACATCATTTACGTCGATAGGAGTTCCGCAATTTGGACACTGAATTGAAGATTGTTCAGCCATTTTATTGATTTTTTTTATGTGTAGAATTATAATTTGCTAAGGTATTTAAAACTTCTCTTTTTATGATGCGGATTTCTGTACTAAATTGTAACGATTTTTTGTTATGGCCACGAAAGCGCTAGGAGGCTAAGTTTTTATTTCACGCAGATTTTATAAGATTTAGGCAGATTCTGCAGATGATTTTTTAAAAATAAATCTGCTAAAATCTGCTGAATCTGCGTGAAATTTATTTTTTGCATTTAGTAAATAAAACTTTGCGAGATTAAAAAAACTTAGCCTCCTAGCTCCTTTGTGGCAACAAAAACTCAACAGCAGATTGCGTTATTTCAGAATTATCGTCTTTTGAAGTTATTATTGATACATTAGTATAAAGATTTACTTTTTTCAATTCAATAAAACCAATCTCAGGATCCTGATTGTTTTTTGCAATATTCGATGGGACAATCGAAATTCCTAATCCGTTTTTTACCAATTGTACAATAGAATTAATGTTGTTTGCTTCGTGAATAATTTTTGGTTCAAAGCCATAAAAAGCACAAAGCTGGAGCAAAACTTCATGATAATGCGGCGCATAGTCTTTATTGAAAAAAACAAAAGTTTCGTCTTTCAGTTTTAAAATCTCATTTTCTGATTTTATCTGAACGGATTTTTTATTGTAAACCAACGAAAATCCATCTTTAAACCATAAATGAGATTGTATTTTAGGCGATTTTATTGGCGAACGAATAATTCCCATTTCGATTTTTCCCAATTCTAAAGCATCAATTTGTTTGGTAGTTGAAATTTCAAAAAGCTTGAAATTGACATACGGAAACTGTGCTTTGAGATGTTTGATTAAATCTGAAATAACAGCAGAATAAATTGAACTGATGTAAGCGATTCTGAATTCGCCCGAAACATTCTCGGCAATTTTTTTTGTTTTCGCTGAAATATGCTCCAGATTCTGAAAAAGTGCTTTTATTTCTTCTTTAAAATATTTTCCAGCTTCGGTTAATTCTACTTTTTTATTATTTCTTATAAAAAGTTTTGCCTCAAGTTCTTCTTCTAATTCTGCAATTTGACGGCTTAATGGAGGCTGAGATATAAAAAGTTTCTCAGAGGCTTTGGTGAAATTGAGTTCTTCGGCTACAGCCAGAAAATATTTTAAGTGACGTAATTCCATGATACTTTTAAAGTATTGTTAATTGATAAAAATAGTATTTTTAAAGTATTTATGAAAAAGATAGTTTTGAAAAAGCAAAAAATAAGTCTCTCGCAGATTGGGCAGGTACAGCAGATTATTAATTTTAGATAAATCATCTTAATCATAATAATATTCCAATCATATAATAGCAAAAAGATTAGCTCAATCTGTTTGATCTGTGAGTGATAAAAAACAAAGATCATGAAAAAATCAACTATTGAAGAAATCAAAGAACGATTTGACAATGATGTCGAACGATTTTCAAATTTAGAAACGGGGCAAGTCGCTACAATCGATGCCGCTATTTCTTTAGAATTAATAACCGAAGCTTCAAAACGTATTGTTCCGAATGCTAAAAATGTTTTGGATGTTGGCTGTGGTGCTGGAAATTATACTTTAAAAATGTTATCTAAAGTACCAAACTTGAATTGTACGTTAGTCGATTTGAGTTTACCAATGCTAGATCGTGCTTTTCAAAGAGTTTCGGCAGAAACGAACGGAAAAGTAGAAATAAAACAAGGCGATATTCGAGAAATAGCTTTAGAAGAAAACAGTTTTGATATTATCATGGCGGGCGCTGTTTTGCATCATTTAAGGGATGATGAAGATTGGGAAACAACTTTTTCCAAATTATTTAAATTGTTGAAAACGGGCGGCTGTCTTATGATTTCTGATTTGATTACGCAGGATACAGAATTATTGAACGAATATACCTGGCAGCGTTATGGTGAATATTTAGAAGAAATAGGAGGAGCAGAGTACCGCCAGAAAGTTTTGGATTATATCGAAAAAGAAGATTCTCCGAGATCTATGAATTATCAATTGGATTTAATGAAAAAGATAGGTTTTTCAAAAGTCGAAATCTTGCATAAAAATATGTGTTTCGGCGCTTTTGGGGGAATTAAATAGTTTTTCGCCACGAATTGAGAATTAAATTTCGTGAATTCGTGGCGAAAAAAAGTTTATAAAATTTGAACCGTTTTGTAAACCTGAACTGGAGCAGATAAAAAGGTTTCGCTTTTTGAGATAAAATCAACTAAATATGGCTGATTGTTATGTATATCAAGTCCCGGCTGATCTTTCCATTCTTCCCAAATGATGAAAACATTTTCGGTATTATGAAGATCATAACGAATACAGGCATCTTCTTTTCTGGTTTCTGTTACCAGGTTTTTAATTAAGTTTTTGACTTCTTCAAGATTTTCCTGTTTACTTTTTATAATTGCGGTGATAGAGATCATAATTATAAGTTTTTAAAGGTTTCTTCTAAATGTTTGGTATAATTTTCTTTGAAGATGACAATGTTTTCTGCAGTTGCACCTTTTTCAACGTCATGAAAATGGAAACCGTTTAGTTTTTCCATACCTACAAATTTATTCATTTTATGAAAGCCAAACATAGCTCCTTCATCAACAGATGTTTCTTCGAAGAATTCTCCAGGTAGGGTAAAAGCTGTTGCAGGTGCATTCCAACTTGTGGTGAGCATGTATTTACGTCCGTGCAATTGTCCGCCTGTTCCGTAATTAATGTCTGGATTTACCCGGCTTCTTCTGTCGCTTTTGTAAATTCCTTTGTTGTGTCCGGCAGTAAAAACGTCGTCAATGTATTTTTTGAAAAGATTTGGTAATTGAAACCACCAAACAGGTGTGTGATAGACCACAATATCTGCCCAAACAAATTTTTCTACTTCTTCTTCTAAGTTAAAGTCCTGTTTAATATCGGTTGTTTTTATTTCGTAATTTTTGCTTTTTAAAAATTCGATTGTCCAATTTGTAACGGTTTCATTGAATTTTCCACCTGAATGGGCAAAGTTTTGACTTCCGTTGATAATAAATATTTTTTTCATTTTACGTTTTCTAGTGAATTCGTGACGCGTGAGGGATAGGAGTGGAAATCCTTTTGTGTCTCGTTTTTTAACGAGGCATAAAAGATTGAAACGCATAGCCCGACCCGGAGGGGCACGCCCAAATTCTAATTATTTAATTTTTTGAGATTTGTTTTTTAAACACATAGAGACATAGATTTTTTTTCTTTGAAAAGAGAATTGAAAGAAACTAGTTTCTAACACATAGTTCTCAAAGTTTGTTATTCCTCAGAATGACAAGATTTTGTTATCTATGTTTGTTAATGCAAGTGAAACACCTTTATAGACAAAGAACGCTATGTTTCTATGTGTTTAAATATTATTTTAATTTCGAAATTGCCTGATTGATAAATTCCAATTCTGAAGCTGATAAATCGAAATCCATTGTTTTGGCGTTTGAAATGGCTTGTTCTGCATTTCTTGCTCCGGCTAAAACGATTGTAATTCCTTTTTGTAAAGTTGTCCAGCGAAGAACTAATTGAGAAATTGAAATATGTTTTGCGTTTGCTAATGAACTTAATTCTTCTACCAAAGTTTTTACTTTTTGAAGATCAAACTGACCGAAATATCCATTTCTGTGATCGTTTTCTTTTAGTTTACTGTCTGTAAAATATTTCCCGGTTAATAAACCTCTTTCCATTGGGCTGTAAGCAATTATTCCAATATTTTCCTGAATCGTAAGCGGTACCAAATCGGTTTGAATTTTCTGATTCAGCATACTAAATGGAACCTGATTTGAAGCTAACTGAATTGTTTTTTGTGCTTCTTTAATTTGTTCTGCGCTGTAATTACTCACTCCGGCAGCTCTTATTTTTCCTTGTTGGATAAGGATTTCTAAAGCTTCCATAGTTTCCTGAATTGGAGTAGTAGAGTCTGGCCAGTGAATTTGTAATAAGTCGATATAATCAGTTTGAAGGCGTTTTAAACTTTCTTCGACTTCTTTTATTACGTTGCTTTTTGAAGCATATTTATAAATTGGTATTTTTTTGCCATTATCATCAGCATCAAAAAAGAAATCACCTTTTCCGTTATTGCTTCCGTCCCAAACCAAACCAAATTTAGTTAGCAATTGTACTTTTGAACGATCCTGAGATTTTAAAGCTTCACCAATCATTTCTTCGCTTAAACCAAATCCATAAAAAGGAGCAGTGTCGATTGTAGTAACGCCGTGATCTATTGAAGCGTGAATCGAATCGATTGAATCTTTCTTTTCGTTTCCGCCCCACATGTTCCCGCCAATGGCAAAAGCACCGTATGTAATGGTTGATAATTCGAGTTCGGTATTGCCTAATTTTCTATATTCCATAATATTGTGTTTTTATGTCTTAAATTTCACTTGGCAAAATTATACCATTTTTACAAGTGTAAATTTGTATATATTTGTCTTTTTTATGTAAATTTGCAACTTCAATTAATTCTTCAGGTTATGAAAAAAGAAAATTTATACGAACCGTTTACTGTATCTTTTGAAACGTTGGATGAATATCCGGATGTTGGCGACCGTCATAATTTCTTTGAATTGGTTTATATCTTAGACGGAACAGGAAGACAGTGTATCAATAAAAATATTTTTAATTATGATGCAGGACATATGTTTTTATTGACGCCGGAAGATTGTCATAATTTTACAATTGAAACCAAAACGAAGTTTTTCTTTTTGAGATTTAACGACATTTATTTGAAGAATTCGAGTCTGCAAAATGAAAATATTCAGCGATTAGAATATATTCTTCAGAATGCCAATCATCAGCCGGGTTGTATTTTAAAAAATGATGCCGATAAATGTTTGGTAAAAGTAATGATTGAAGCTATTTGCCGTGAACATCAGGATAAAGATGTTTACAATCAGGAATTGATCCAGCAATTGGTTAATACCCTGATCATTATTGTGGCTAGAAATATTGCGAAGTATTTACCTGAACAGGTAAATGTAGGTTCCGAAGCCAGAGCAATGGATATTCTGCAATATATCCAAACTAATATTTATTATCCTGAAAAGATTAAAGCTGAATCTATTAGTGATTATTTCGGAATTTCGAATACGTATTTAGGACGTTATTTTAAGAAACATGCCAGCGAAACGATGCAGCAATATATTAGTAATTATAAAACAAAACTGATTGAACATCGTTTACAATTTAGTGATAAGCGTATTAACGAAATTGCGTATGAATTTGGTTTTACTGATGAAAGTCACTTTAATAAATTCTTTAAAAAGCAAAGAGGAAATAGCCCTTCTGAGTTTAGAAAGACGATTCGTGTTAGTGCTTAAACACGAATTACACGAATTTGCACAAATTTTTTTCTGCCACTTAGCTATCGGGATTCACAAATTAAAAAGATTTTTAATCTGCGTTAATTTGTGCAATTTGTGTTTTTTTAAATAATCTTCTTGATTACACGTAATTTATGCGTGTGTTTTTTAAGTTCTGGATTGTAGATTCCTAAATGGTCTAAACGGTCAATACGAACTTTACCGCTGGCGTGAATGATGTAATTGTTTTCCATAATGATTCCCACGTGAATGATGTTGCCTTCGTCGTTATCAAAAAAAGCTAAATCGCCAACTTCACTTTCTTCAATAAAACTTAAAGGTTCTCCTTCAAGTGCCTGCTGCGATGCATCACGATGAATTTTATATCCGTTTAATTTGTAAACCATTTGGGTAAAACCAGAACAATCGATTCCAAAAGGTGTTTTTCCACCCCATAAATATGGAGCATTCAGGTACATAAATGCAGTGCTTATTAACGCGCTTTTAGGTTTTAGACCACTGGTTTTAGTTCCTTCAAAATCAAAATTAGAAGTATTGATTTCGCTGTTATTCAAAAATGCTAAAGAAGCACCAAGTGGAATTGGTAACAATAAATTATCCGGAGCTGTGATGTAATCAATTAAATCAGCGTTTAGAATTATAGGCTCTTTGCTTAATTGATTGTATTGTTCCTCAGAAATTACCTGATATTGTTTAGAATCGACCCAGCCTTCATAATCATCAAACTGAATTTTTATTCGGGCCCATTGATTTTGACGTTCTAATATTTGGATATGTTCACCAAATAAAAGTTGTGTAACAATTTCGCTTCTGTCGCTAGGCTCAGATCGAACGGGTACTATGGCAAGATTGCAGATTCCGAACATTTAGATAATATGTATTAGTTTGAAAAATCAGGAGTTATTTGATTTATAAAATAACTCCTGATTGATTTATAATTTTTAAGCTCTTTCGATAACAATAGCAGATGCGCCACCGCCGCCGTTGCAAATTGCAGCAGCTCCGGTTTTAGCATTGTTTTGTTCTAAAACATTTAGTAACGTTACAATGATACGCGCTCCGGAAGCTCCAAGAGGATGTCCTAATGAAACAGCACCACCGTTTACGTTTACTTTATCGTTATCTAAATTTAATATTTTTGAATTGGCTAAACCTACTACAGAGAAGGCTTCGTTAAATTCGAAGAAATCAACATCGCTGATTGCAATTCCTGCTTTGTTTAAAGCTTTTGGTAAAGCTTTTGCGGGACTAGTTGTAAACCATTTTGGTTCTTGCGCAGCATCGGCGTAACCTTTTATGTAAGCTAAAGGCTTAATTCCTAACTCAGCAGCTTTTTCTTCAGACATTAAAACTAAAGCAGCAGCACCGTCATTAATTGTCGAAGCGTTTGCAGCTGTAACTGTTCCGTCTTTTGTAAAAACAGGAGCAAGGGTTGGGATTTTATCTAATTTTACATTCGTATATTCTTCGTCTTTTGCGAAGATAACAGGTTCGCCACGTCTTTGCGGAACTTCAACAGGAACTACTTCGTTGTCGAATTTTCCGGAATCCCAGGCTTTTGCACTTCTCTCATATGACTGAATAGCAAATTTGTCCTGTTCTTCACGGCTGATGTTGTATTCAGATGCACATAAATCAGCGCAAACTCCCATTGCGTTGTTGTCGTAAGCATCTGTTAAACCATCTTTTTGCATTCCGTCGAGCATTGTGGCAGGACCAAATTTGTTTCCGGCACGCATTTGTACATAGTGCGGAATTAAGCTCATGCTTTCCATACCGCCGGCTACTACAATTTCAGCGTCTCCGCAAGCTATTGCCTGAGCACCAAACATTACAGCTTTCATTCCAGAGGCACAGACTTTGTTTACTGTTGTGGCAGCAACTTCTTCTGATAATCCGGCAAAAAGTGCAGCCTGGCGCGCAGGAGCTTGTCCAACTCCAGCCTGGATTACATTCCCCATGAAAACTTCATCAACTAATTTTGGGTCAAGGTTAATTTTTGAAAGGGCTCCTTTTATAGCAGCAGCGCCTAATTTTGGTGCGGGTACGGTAGATAACCCTCCCATGAAACTTCCGATAGGTGTTCTAACGGCAGAAACGATAACAACTCTTTTGTTCATCTTCTGTTTAATAATAGTTAGTACAGCAAATTTACTCTTTATTTAAATAAATTCAAATTTTGGGCAAATAGGTTTAGAATTTAAATTTAAGATGAATTTTTTGTTAATTCTATTTGTTTGATTGTGAAGTGTTTTAAAAAAAAGTTTAAAAAAAGATAAAAAAAAGCGCAAAAATAGTTGCGAGAAATAGAATGTTGTTCTACATTTGCAACCGCAAAATAGGACACGTTTCCTTGAGCTTGGAGAGGTGCCAGAGCGGTAATGGAGCAGATTGCTAATCTGTCGACGGGTAACCGTCGCCAGGGTTCGAGTCCCTGTCTCTCCGCTTAATTTTGCCTCGGGGTGTAGCGTAGCCCGGTTATCGCGCCTGCTTTGGGAGCAGGAGGCCGCAGGTTCGAATCCTGCCACCCCGACAAAAACTTTAAGCGATAAAGTTTTAAAAATAATGGACGCATAGCTCAGCTGGATAGAGCACCTGCCTTCTAAGCAGGCGGTCGAAGGTTCGAATCCTTCTGCGTTCACGAAAAGCTCCTCAATTTGAGGAGCTTTTTTGTTTTTTACAATCTAGTCAATTTTATAAAAATTTTACTCAATAGTTCTGTTTTTCGGTAACTTATTTATTTTATTGGTTTTAGTATTGTATTTTTATACTAGAAATTAAACTCTGAACCAATGGAATCTCTTATATTAAAATATAAAAGTTTAGGAATAGCTGATGTATTACATTATGAGAAATTCAATTTAATTTCCATAAGTCATCACTCTACAAAAATTGAAGGTTCTACTTTAACAGAATTAGAAACTCAAATCCTCCTAGACGATGGTTTGACTCCAAAAGGAAAGCCTGTTAACGACACTTTAATGGTTACTGATCATTTTAAGGCCTTACATTTTATAATTGACAAAGCAAGAAATAAAACTGCTGTTACAACAGAATTAATAAAAGAGATTAATTCTTATGTGATGAAGAGTACAGGAGGAATTTACAATACTATTTTAGGAGAAGTAGATGCTAGTAAAGGAATGTTTCGAAAAGGAAATGTTACTGCTGGCGTGTCGTATTTTCCTAATTACGATAAGGTTGAAAGATTAACGAATGAATTAGTTTTATCAATTAATTCACAAATGAATACTGATTTATCAATAGATGAAAAATTGAATTTATCTTTTGATGCACATTTTAACCTTGTTAGTATTCATCCATTTTATGATGGAAATGGAAGAACTTCGCGTTTAATTATGAATTATATTCAGGCTTTTTATGATCTTCCTTTAGCAATTGTAAATAGTGAGGATAAACAAGAATATATTCAGGCATTGATTGATACAAGAGAAAAAGAAAATATCGAGATTTTTAGAAGCTTTATGAAAAATCAATATGAGGAATATCTTAAAAATGAAATAAAAAAGTTTGAAGATAGTTTTTCTTCTAAATCAAATAAAGGATTTAGCTTTCTATTCTAAAAGAGATTTATAAAAATATCACTCGAATCCTTCTGCGTTCACGAAAAGCTCCTCAATTTGAGGAGCTTTTTTGTTTTCTAATCGCATTGGTTTTTTAATAGAATTAAAACATTCCTACTTGGTTTGGACATTTTCCCTTGAAAAGTATTTTTCCATAAAAGTAAAAACCTAAACATTTCAAATACTTATTTAGATTTTACCCATACATTAATACTCTATAAATAAAGCTGTTAAAAAATAAACAGGTATAAATACTTAGCTGTTGATTTTTATTAATATTTATATTTGAAAGTTCAATATGGTTTTTCATGTAAAAAAAGAAATGATGGATCAAACTAAAATTATATTAGGAGCTGAAACCTCAATTTTAAAATCTTTTTTAATAAGCTTAACAGTTGGGTTAATAGGTGTTGTTGGTTTTCCCCTGTCAAGCAATGTGAGTGGATTTTCTCTAATTTTTATTGGTATTTTGCTTGGTATGGCATCTTTGGGATGTGGTTTTTTTACCGGAACACTTTTTGGGATGCCAAAAAGGAATACAACAGATTCAAGCGATTATACTTTAAATAATAGTCTTGTTGAAATTTCGGAATGGCTTACAAAAATTATTGTGGGTTTGGGTTTGGTAAACCTAAAACAAATTCCAAAATATCTTAACAGCTTAGGTCAGTTTCTAAAACAAGATTCTAACGGTCAAAGCTATGTTGATATTTATGCCATGTGCATTTTGGTTTATTTTTCAATTTTAGGATTATATATTGGATATAATTATATGAGGCTTGTGTTATCACTAAAATATAAAACAGTAGATGATAACATGCTAAAAGAATTAGTTAAAGTAAATGAAAAACTTGAAGAGACAAAAAATGAAAATGAAAAGCTAAAAGAAGTGACTACTGTTTTACAAGATGAAGTGGATGTAAAAGGCAACGTAACAAAGGAACTTTTAAAAATTGCTAATAAACCAGAAATTCCTATTGAAGATATACAAGTTAAGAGTGCAGAAATTGCAAATAGGGAAGATGTGAATGAATCAGAGAGCAATATTAAATCGTATGTTAAAAATATGATTAACAATGCACAAAAAAAATTAGAAAAAGGATTAAGCATGAACATAAATGATCCGCAGCATGGTCAATGGGGCGGAAATGCAATAAATAACGAAAGACAATTATCTGCAGAAGTAATCGAACGCTCTAAAGGCTTCTTTATGATTAATATAAAAGTTGAATCTACTAATGCTGATAATCCATTAAAGTCTGGTGAAATAATACTTTTAGCATTACATAATACTTTTGGAGATCCTCCTTTCCGTTTACTTACTGTAGAAAATGGAAAGGCTGAACTAAGTCTTTTTTCATATGGTTCTTTCACTATAGGTGCATTTGCTGATAGAGGCAAAACCGAATTAGAGTTAAATTTAGCAACCTTACCAAATGTATCTGAATATTTTAAAACGCACTAAACATTTTCCAATATCGTATTGATTTTAAAAAGTTTAAGAAAAGCTGCTCAAACCGAGTAGCTTTTTTATTTAACATTCCTTTCAAAATTTGAAAACTAGATATTTTTTTTAATGTTACAACAATAATTGCCAATTCCAGAATTAAAAATTCTAAGTCCTAATTCTCATTTTGAATAGTAAATCATATCAATTTGATAATTTTTTTTGCAGATAAAACTATTCTGTGTTTTGTATTTGGTTCATAGTTAGTGCTTTGAATGGTTTTGGTTTGCTCTGGCATATGATTTGTTTTTTGCACAAGAAAAAACAGAAACAATATGAAAGCAAATAAAACAAGAAAAAAAGAACTTACGAAACTATATGTATCTAATAAATCACTTAAAAATAAAGATCGAATAATAAATGTAATGGTGTTTAGTATCGTTTCCTTTATTGCTGTTTTGCTGATCTCTCAAATAATTTAGGACACATATAATTAATAAACTTATTGAAGATTATGAAAATTATAAACCCGATAATTGATCCTAAAATAAACTTAACTCCTAAAAAAAGTTTCTTTTCTAATTCATTTTGTAATATAAAATCAATTTTACCTGTTGAAGAAAATGAAAATCCAGTTGAATTTACTATTGAAAAAGCCAGATCAGCTCATACTTTTTGGATTAAACAAATCTGCGAAGTGACTTTATCCTCTGCAAAAGAGCGGGGAACGGGTATATCAGGACGTTCTCCAGAACTGCTCGAGACAAAAATGAAAAAAGGAGAAGCTATTATTGCGTTTGCATCAGATGGAAGATGGGCAGGTTTTTCGTTTATTTCTGCTTGGGAAAATGGCAGTTATGTTTCTAATTCAGGATTAATCGTTGCTCCTGAGTTCAGGCATACAGGACTTGCTAAAAGAATTAAAGAGAAAATTTTTGAATTGAGCCGCGAAATGTACCCCAACGCCCGTATTTTTAGTTTAACCTCAGGACGTGCCGTAATGAAAATGAACCATGAACTCGGTTTTGAACCGGTTACATTTTCTGATCTTACATCTGATGAAATGTTTTGGGAAAGTTGTAAAACATGTGTAAACTGCCCAATATTAATGATCAAGGAAAGAAAAAACTGTTTATGCACCGCTATGCTTTATGAACCAAAATAACATGTTTAGTAATTTAAGTAAAAAAATAGAGATAAAAAAAGACAGTTTTTAGTTACATATTGATACATTTCTTAGATTTGTATAACCACTAAAAAAACTCAGCATCATGCCGGTAATTGAACAATCAGGATATAATTCTCCCGCAATTATTCATAGAAACAGACATGTTTCTACGATTTATGCCGCTTTGTTTAAAAAGTTTGAAGTTCCGGGGTATACAAGAGAAAAGCTCGAATTGAATGATGGAGACTTTATCAATATCGATTTTCTTATAAATAATCCAAAAAAAGCGGTGATTTTGTGTCACGGTTTAGAAGGCGATTCCCGCAGAACTTATAATAATAGCTGTGCGGCTTATTTTCAGGAAAAAGGATTTTCGGTTTTTGCATGGAATAATCGCACTTGCGGAGGAGAGATGAACCGTCTTCCAAGACTATACCATCATGGAGCAGTTGACGATCTCGATGAAGTTGTTCAGTTTGTTTTAAAAAAAGGATTTGAAGAGGTTTATATGATTGGCTATTCAATGGGAGGTGTACAGCTGCTGAATTATTTTGGATGGACAAAAATTGATGAACGCATAAAAGCCGGAGTTTCTATTTCTGTACCAACTCATATTGCTACAAGTGCCGAAATATTGAAACAAGGTTTTAACAGAGTTTATTTGAAGAATTTTACAATTGATATTAAAAGAAAATTAAAATACAAAGCCACACAATTTCCAGATTTTATAAATCGGGATCAAATTGATAAAATTTCCTCGTTTGATGAAGTCGATCAGTACTTTACTGCACCATTGCATGGTTTTGCCAGCCGGGACGATTATTACCAGCGTGTTTCTCCTGAATTTTCTCTTAAAAATATCACAACTCCGGTTTTAATTATTAATTCTTTGGATGATCCTTTTTTGGGGGAAAGATGCTATCCTAGAGAAATAGCTCAGGAAAGCCAATACGTTTATCTGGAAACCCCAAAATATGGAGGTCATTGTGCTTTTCCTTTACGAAATTCAATGTATTCTTATGCAGAGAAAAGAGCGTATAATTTTTTTAAAACATATAAATCTGCCGAAGTAATTAAGGCTTAATCAATAATTCTTTTTATAGGTCATTTCTAAAAGATTCTCCATGCTGTTTGGAATACTGCATAATAATAAATTATTAGAGGCTGCAGGAAGTCCTTCAAAAGCAACTGCACCTAAATAATGTTCGTTAAAATCAAAACTGTACACCTGCCAGTTTTGAGTATTTTTTACCAATTTAAAGTCCAGATTGTGCTGTCCGTCTGTAGACGGAATATACTTAAAATCTTCATCAATTCCCTTTCCTAATGCCTTTACAAACGCTTCTTTACGTGTCCATAACGTGTAAAAAGCATTTTTTTTATCATCAGCATTTTGAATTGCAGCTCTTTCATGATCGTCAAAAATATCCGGAAGAAGGCTTGTGAATTTAAAGTCTTTTGACAAATATTCGATATCCAGCCCTACCATTTTGCGAGAAATTGCAATAGCTGCATAGTCTTCAGAATGTGACATATTAAAATGCAGCCACGGATGTGAAGCTAAATAGGGTTTTTTATTAAAATCATAATCAAGATGAATGTTTTTTATGTCAGATTTCGTGTAAGCTCCTAAAATAAGTTTTAAAATCGATCGGTATATTATAAATCTATTTCTGTCTATTTCTTTATAAAAACGTTTTGCTTTTTTAAGTTCGGGAGAATTAAGAAACTGAGATAAATACGATTTTAACTCAATAAAATTAGGCAGGTAAATAGTGTAAATGATAATATCGCCCGTGCTTAAAGAATATTCCCTGCCAGAAACTAATGTATCACTCTTTATATTCAAAAATGAAATAAAGAGTTTAGATGTTTTCATGTTTTTCATCTAAAATATCTTGAAGTAGTCTGGCTAAAACAATATCATTTGGCGGGGCTACAATATCCAAATGATTTCCTGAAATATTATGAATTGTAACTCCTCCCAAAGCTGCTTTTTTCCAGCCAAGATGTGTTGGATCAAGTTTATAGTTATCATCATCTTTTGATCGAAATAAATCTACGTTAAAACTTTGTGGTTTAAGATGGTAACGATCAACAATTTTTCTAACTAAACCATCGGCTTCTATAAATTGTTCCAATGCCAATGCTTCCTGTTCCGTCATGACTTTTTTCTTGCCGAAATGTCTTTGTAAAATGTATTCTTTTTTACCGTTTATACGCATTTTAAAAGCTTTCCAGCTCAACAGCATTTCTTTTAGAAAATCCAATCTTCGATGTGTAATATCAAAGTATCTCACGAGTTGTTTTCGTCTGTAACTTCCATAATAATAAGATGAATCTACATAAGAGTCGAGTAGTGCAGTCAGGCTCACTATTTTTCCTTGTTCTTTTAACTGGCGGGTCATCTCAAAAGCGACAATTCCACCAAATGAAAATCCGGCCAAAGCATACGGACCTTTTGGATTTACTTTGATAATAGCATCGATATAATGCGCCGCCATGGCCTCAATTGATTCGTACCAACCGTCAAAACCTTTTGGTTTCGTACCCTGAATACCATAAATAGGCTGATCGTCATCAAAATGTTTGCTTAAATTCATAAAATTTAAAACATTAAGTCCTGCACCGTGAATGATAAAAAGAGGTACTTTATTACCCTGCGGTTTTATTGGAACCAAACAATCTGAATAGATTTCAGTTCCGGTATTTAATAATTTGGCAAATTTCTCGACGGTTGAATATTTAAACAATGCTGATAAAGGAATTCGTTTTCCGGTATGTTTCTCGATTTCAATCATCACTTTTACGCCTTTGATCGAATGTCCTCCCATTTCAAAAAAATCACTGAAAATGTCAATATTTTCAATATTCAGACTTTCTTTCCAAATAGCAGCCACAATATTTTCTTCTTCTGTGCGAGGTGCGGTGTAATGAAGTTTTTTATTGGTTTTATATTTCGATAATGCTTTACGGTCTATTTTTCCGTTTAATGTTGTTGGGATTTTTTCCAATAAATTAAAGTCATGCGGAATTAACTGTGCAGGAAGCTTAGAAGTTAAAGCTTCACGCCATAAAGGAATTTGACTCTCAGCATTTTCCAGATCAGAATCAGGAACGATATGAGCGATAAGAAAATTTTCATCTGCCAAAACAACAGCATATTTTATACCATCAAGAAGTAGTAAAGCTTGTTCTACTTCGCCAGGTTCGATACGATGTCCTCTAATTTTGACTTGTTGATCCAGACGTCCTAAACATTCAATTTCGTTATTTGGAAGTAATTTCCCTAAATCGCCCGTGCGATATAGCAAGTTATTTTTATTGGAAGAAAATTTGTTTTCAATAAATTTTTCAAATGTTAATTCCGGTCTGTTCCAATATCCTTTTGCAACGCCATCGCCGCCAATTGCAATTTCACCAATTTTTCCCGGTGCGACAAGCTGACCTTGATTATCAATGATATAAATCTGCGTGTTTCCAATTGGTTTTCCAATCGTTATTAATTTATCCTCTGTTTTTATTTGTTTAACAGATGACCAGATTGTGGTTTCTGTTGGGCCATAAACATTCCAAAGTGTATCACATTTCTGCAAAAGTTCTTTTGCAAGATCAGCCGGCATTGCTTCGCCTCCGCATAAAGCTTTTAGAGGTAATTTTTGAGTCCAGCCAGAGTCTAAAAGCATTGACCAGGTTGTTGGTGTTGCCTGTAGAAAATTGATGTTTTCTTTTTTTACCAAATCAAGTAAAAGCCGGCCGTCTCTGGTAGTCTCATGATCTGCCAAAATTAATGTCGCGCCTTTTATAAGTGGTAAATAAAGCTCTAAACCTGCAATGTCAAAAGAAATTGTAGTAATAGAAAGCAACCTGTCATTTTCGTCAAGACCAGGTTCCAAAGCCATGCTGTAAAGAAAATTAACTAAGTTTTTATGCGTAATAGGAACGCCTTTCGGATTTCCGGTCGATCCGGATGTGTAAAGTATATAAGCATTATTATCTGGACTAACTGCAACAGAAATAGGTGATGACGAATAATGGTTCAAAGAATCCATGGCATCTTCTATAAAAAATGTTTGCGGCCATGTTGGCAGCGATGCAAATAACATTTTACTGGTGATTAAAGCTTTTGCACCAGAATCTGTCAGCATAAATTCTAAACGTTCTTTTGGATATTCTGGATCTAACGGGAGATATGCCGCACCGCACTGCATTATAGCAAGCAGAGTATAAAGCAGTTCCGGACTGCGCGAAACAGAAACTGCTATAAAATCTCCAGACTGAACACCTTGTGCTTTTAAATAATTTGCCAGTTGATTTACTTTTTGGTATAATTGAGAATAAGTAGTTTTTGAGTCATAAAATTCTAAAGCTGTTTTGTTTGGTGTTATTTCTGCCTGTTTTTGAAGTAATTCTGTTAAAGCTGAATTTGGATAAGGCATTACTGTATTATTCAAGGCATTATAATCGGCTAAATAATGACTTCCAATTATTTCAGATAACGGTTTTTCGGCATTGGTAATTAAATTGTTGAAGGTTTCCTGAAGTGTAACCATCATTTGATTTATTTTTTCTTTGGTAAACAATGTTGTATTGTATGACCATTGAAATATAGGGCCGTTTTTGGTTCTGAAAATATGAAGCTGGATTTCAAAAGTTCCAAATTGTCTGGGATTCACTTTTAATTCATGAGAAAGTCCTGCAAACGAAAATTCGCTTTCGATGTCACGATTCATATCAACTGTTAATATTACAGGAACTAGCGGAATTCTGGATGGATCTCTTTGAACTGCAAAACTTTTAAGCAAATGGCCAAAACTTACCTGTTGATGTTCATAAGCATCAAAGAGCTGAGAATTTCTTTGTTTTAAATATTCTAAGAAAGTAGCGTCGGGATTAATTTTACTTCGTAAGGGAAGCAGGTTTGCACAATCTCCAACTAATTGTTTCATGTCATAAAGTGTATTTCCTGATGATGGAAAGCCAACTACCAAATCATTTTGACCTGTAATTTTGCACAAAAAAACTTCGAATGCTGCCAGCAAAGTAGTAACCAGACTGCAGCCAACATTTATTCCTATAGTTTTTAATGAATTGGTAAGTGTATGATCTAGTGGAAAATCAATACGATCGCTGTTGTAGGTGCGCAAAGAAGGTCTCGGATAATCTAAAGGCAATTCGATTACCGGAGCAGATTCTTTATAAATATTCAGCCAAAAATCTTCAAGATGTTTGTATTCATTACTTTCCGTAAAAGAATTAATTCTTTCCGCATATTCGCTAAAGCGTTCAGGATTTGGCAAATCCGGTTCTTTACTTTCTGCATATGCAGAATACAATGCTCCAAGTTCTTCTAATATAATATCAATACTTAATCCGTCACCAACAATATGATGAATAGTTAAAGTTACAAGATGTTCAAGATCATCAATTTTAAGCAAATTAATTTTAAATAAAGGTCCGTTAACGAGATCAAAAAGAGCATTCACTTCTTCTTTGACAAAAGCATTTATAGAAGCTTCTTTTTTTGTTGTTTTTATTTTAGAAAAATCATTGCGGGAAATTTCAAAATTAACCTCGGTGTAAATACACATAAAACGACCGTCCGGGCTAAATACAGATCTCAAACCTTCATGACGATGTATTAGAGTTTTTACTGCTTGCTCAAAAACAGCTAGTATCAAATTGCCTTTGAGTTTGACAGATACAGACAAATTATATGCTCTATTGGCATCGCTGCCTCCAAAAATACAATCGGTCCATATTTCCTGTTGTGCATTTGTTGTATGAATTACACGTTCAATTTCAGGCGAAAATGGATTGAATCGAATTAAAGTTTCAGTTTCCATTTCTGTTTGTATTTGAGATTTGATTTCCATTGGTATTATGTTTTAAATCGAATTGCACAATTTTTAAATTGACAATTTTGAATATTAATTACCTTGAGATTTTTACTTATTATTTAAGATTTATCCTTTTAAAGTTTCCGCTTTGAGATGGATCTTCGATAAACCAGGCCGGATTTCCGTTTTCATCACGTCCCAGTTTACTCCCTTCAACAGGAGGTTCGTTTGCCATTATGGTATATTTCTTTTCAGAAGCAGTATTGGTTTCAAAAAATGGCTGATTGGTAATTTTAGAAATGTCGAAAATCTTTCCTTTTTTATGGACTCCATTATTTCCATTGGTTACACGATCATCATTATTTAATTTAACTGCCTCAAAATGTTTTACTTTTAAATTTACAAATGAAGTATTTCCGTTTACTGATGAGTTTTTTAAGTTTTGTAATTGGTCTACTTTTTGGCTCAAAAGCTGAATTTGATGTATAATATCTTCTAATGAAACTTGATTTTCATTTGCTGATACCGTTGTATTATTTGGCTGAATAAAAGGTTCAGCAGTTTGATTGATAATAATTTCGTTTTCTTTGGTTTTAACTTTTTCAGGAAGATTAAGTTCAATATAATCTGCTAAAAGTGCCGGTGTTGAATAAGTTTCGTTAAGTTGTCTGAAAGTAATAGGAAGATCAAATTCTTTTTTCAATTTTCCTGATAATTGGGTTAACGATAAAGAATCCAGCCCTAATTCTAAAAATGTATTTTCAGCCGAATCAGAATCGTACGTTATTCCTGAGGCATTTTTTATAATTTCTGAAATCTGAATAAGAATCGAATCTTTTCTTGAATTGGTTGTACTTGTTAAAGGTTCTTCATTATACGAAATATTTTGTATATCAGCCGCAGCAGTTTTTTGAACAACAATATTTTCAAGAGTATTTAGAGGTTCAATCCAGCAGGGTTTTCGGTCAAAAACATAACCCGGCAGTTCAATTTTTTGTCTTTGCTGCTGACTGTAAAAAGATTTCCAGTCCGGATTTATTCCTCTTAACCATAAATCGCCCAAAGCATTTAATAAAGTGGCATATTCATTATCATTTTCCTCTTTAGGAAAATTGATACTCGCAAAAGCGGCAATAACTTTTCCTGCAGCCTGCTGGCGTGCTAAAGTAATAAGTGTTTGGCCCGGACCAACTTCTAACAAAACAAAATCTTCTAATTCAAAAGCCGTATCCATTGCATCTGCAAATCTTACGGTATTTTTTAACTGATTAACCCAATATTCCGGATTTGTGGCTTCGGTGTCTGTGAGCCAGGTTCCTGTTGCTGTCGAAATAATAGGTAATCTCGGAATACTTAATTTTATTTTTTCTATTTCATTTTTAAAACTTTCCAAAATAGGATTCATCATAAAAGAATGAAATGCATGACTTGTAAGAAGCAGTTTGTTTGGAATTTCATTTGAATCCAGTTCCTGATTAAAAAGCGCAATATCTTCTTTAGTGCCCGAAACCACACAAAACTGATTTGAATTTATGGCCGCAATCGAAAGGGTATCCGGAATTAATTCCTGTAATTTTTCTATTGGAACTCTTACGGCTAACATTGATCCGCCCGGAAGTCCGCTCATTAATTTTCCTCTTACGGCAACTACACGCAAAGCATCTTTTAAACTCATAATTCCGGCTAAATGTGCTGCTGCAAATTCACCAATGCTGTGGCCGCACAAAAAAGTTGGTTTAATGCCCCAGCTAAGCCATAACTGAGACAAAGCATATTCGGTAACAAATAAACTTGGCTGTGTTAAGCGAGTGTCTTTTAAACGCTCTTCGGCTTCGGTAGAATTAATTTCGGGATATAGTATAGTGCGAATATCTAATTGTAAGTCTTCTACCAGTAATTCGGCACATTTATCAACGGCGTCGCGATACACTTTTTCACTATCATAAAGTGTTTTTCCCATTTGTAAATATTGTGCACCTTGTCCCGGAAAAAGAAATCCTATTTCGCCAGGGACACTTTTTAATACTGAAGATTTGGTACTTTTTGCAGTTAGAGAAAGCAGTTTTTCAGCAGCATTTTTTGAAGAATCGGCAATTAAAAAACTTCTGTGATTGAAATCATCCCTTGTCATATTCAAAGAATAAGCCACATCTGCCAAAGGAATTTCTTTTGCTTTATCAACAAAATGCCCCAAAGCATTTTCGTAGCCTAACAAGCTGTTTTTGCTTTTGGCAGACCACATTAAAATTTCAAGTGGTCTTCCTGTTGAGGATTGCTGAGGTTTTGAAACATATTCTTCTACAACCGCATGAACGTTTGTGCTTCCAATTCCAAAAGAACTCACACCTGCTCTTCGTATACTATCGTTTTTCCAGTCAATTAATTCATTGTTAATGTAAAACGGACTGTTGTAAAAATCTATATTAGGGTTTGGTTTCACAAAATTTACCATTGGCGGAATTTTTTTATGGCGCATTGCAAGCAAAACTTTTATTAGCCCTGCAACACCTGCAGCAGCAGTAGTATGTCCCAGATTACTTTTTATAGAACCTAAAGCACAATAATTATTTTTTTCCTGTTTGCCATATGCAATTTTAAGTCCTTCTATTTCGATAGGATCGCCAATAGGTGTTGCTGTTCCGTGCGCTTCCATATAACTTATGGTCGAAGGAGATATTTTAGCATCGTTAAAAGCACTGATAATCGCTCCAGCCTGACCTTTTGGACTTGGCGCCATAAAACTGCCTTTGTCGCCTCCGTCATTATTAACGCCAACGCCTTTAATTACGCCATAAATAATATCGCCGTCTTTTTCTGCTTCTTCCAGCCTTTTTAATAAAACTACCCCTGCACCGTCACTAAAAACGGTTCCTTTTCCCGAAGCATCAAAAGATCTTGTAGAGCCATCGGGACTTTTTATAAATCCGTCATCAAAAAGGTGACCGCTGTTCATAGGAGCTGTTACGCTTGAACCGCCTGCAAGAGCTACATCGCACATACCAGCTCTTATCGCTTTTACAGCTTCGGCTACAGCCAGCAAAGAAGTAGAACAGGCAGAATGCACGCTTACAGAAGGGCCTTTTAAATTTAAATGATATGAAGTACGAGGTGCAATAAAGTCTTTTCCGTTTACGGTATAAATCTGGAGTTCGCCAACTGAACTTTTTAGTTCTTTATTCAGAAAAATATTGTTTTCAAAATAACTGTTTATTTCACTTCCTGAGTATACACCAATACTGCCTTTATAATGTTTTGGCAGATGTCCGGCTTGCTCCAGAGTTTCGAAACAAATCTCCATAAATACCCGTATTTGCGGATCCATTGCGGCGGCAAGCTGCGGATTTAATCCGAAGAAATTGGCATCGAATGTTTTGGCTATAGGTAAAATTCCTCTTGCGCCTATATAAAGCGGATCTTTACGAAGGTTTTCAGGCAGACTTGGATCGAGTTCATCTTTTGTAAAAAGAGAAATTGTTTCTTTTCCGTCTCGCAGATTTTCCCATAATTCTTCGATTGTGTCTGAACCTGGAAATCTTCCGGCCATACCAATTACGGCAATATCTGCAGAAGTTGTTTTATTGTTGTTTTCCTTAAATGAAAATACATCTTCTCTGCTATTGTTTTCGCTGTTATTTTCTTCTAAAATAGCTGCAAGTTCTCTTATGGTTGGGTGAATATAAATTTTTGAAACAGGAACATCTTTTAATAAATTCTGTCTCATTGTTGTGGTTACTTTTTGTGCCAAAACCGAGCTTCCGCCCATATCAAAAAAATCGTCATCGATACCTATATTCGATATTTTCAATTCATCTGCCCAGATTTTTGCAATTTCTTTTTCTAATGGCGTGTTTGGTTTTTTGAAAAGCGGAGCAGAATCGGGTCTGTTATATTCAGGAACAGGTAGATTCTTTTTGTCAATTTTTCCATTTGGGGTTATCGGAAAGTCTTCTACCCAAATGTATTTTGACGGAATTAATATTTCGGGTAAAATTTTAGCAAGTGCTACTTGTATTGTTTTTTCATCCTGCAATAGTTCGCCGGATTTTAAATAAGCAATAAGTTTATCTTCATTTCCAATAGAATTGCTTACAACAACAGCAGATTGTTTTATTCCTGAAAGACTGTTTAATGTGGCTTCTATTTCGCCCAATTCAATACGATGCCCTCTAATTTTTACCTGATGATCGATTCGGCCTAAACATTGAAATTCTCCGTTTGGCAGTAATTTTCCAAGATCTCCTGTTCGGTATAAAATAGAATTTGGTTCGGATGAAAACGGATTTTGAATGAATTTTTCTGCATTAAGTTCCGGACGTTTCCAGTAACCTTCTGCAACTCCGTCTCCGCCAATAACTATTTCTCCAATTATTCCCGGAGCAACTGCTTTTCTTTCTTCATCTAATAAATAAATTTGTGTATTTGCAATAGGTAATCCAATTGTAATTAATTCATCATCAGCATGAATTTGTTTTACTGCAGACCAAATAGTAGTTTCGGTTGGGCCGTACATATTCCAAAGTGAATCACATTTTGCCGTTAATTGACGGCCAAGATTTAAAGGCATTGCTTCTCCGCCGCACAGAGCTTTTAATGCGAGCGGATTTTTCCATCCGGAGTCAAGTAATAACTGCCAGGTTGTTGGCGTTGCCTGCATTATTGTAATTTTCTTTTCTTGTAAAAGATTAAGTAAAAGCTGACCATCGCGGGTAGTTTCGTAATCGGCAAAAACTACCGAAGCGCCTTTTATTAATGGCAGAAAAAGTTCTAAACCAGCGATATCAAAAGAAATAGTAGTTATAGAAAGCAATTTGTCTTCTGCAGTTATGCCCGGCTCAATAGCCATGCTATAAAGAAAGTTGACTAAATTTTTGTGCGTAACAGTTACTCCTTTAGGTTTTCCTGTAGAACCAGAAGTATACATCATATAAGCAGCAAAACTTTGAGAAACGCCGGCAGAGAGCGGTAGAGTTGAATGCTGTTCAAGTGAAGCTAATGTATCTTCAATTACTATGGTTTTTGAATAATGGGGTAACGAACTTAAAAGTGATTTTGTTGTTAATAGAAAACTGGCTTCAGAATCTTCCAGCATAAATTCTAAACGTGCAGTTGGAAATTTTGGATCTAAAGGCAGATAAGCAGCTCCACATTGTAAAATAGCTAAAAGCGAAGCCGTTAATTTTGGAGTTCGCTCCATAGATACAGCAATAATTTGTCCCGAAGATATACCCTGAGCTGAAAATGAATTTGCCAGTTGATTGGTCATTTTTGCCAATTCGCTGTAAGTAAGCTGTTCATTTTCAAATTCGAGTGCTATCGCATTTGGAGATTTTTCGGCTTGTTCTGCAAAAAGTTCATGCAATGCATTTTTTGGGTAAACCATTTTAGTCAAACTTATCTCGTTGCCTAAATTATTGTTGTTAGCTCTTTTCATTTTAATGTCTTAAAATTAAAGTTGAACGAAATAATACATGGTAAACTAGAAAAAAAGTCACTTAAGTCGGGGCCAACAATTCATTTACAACTGGTTGTTAGTTAATAGATAAATGAAAGAATAATAAGTAGTTTTTAATCATTGTTATAACATCTATTAAAATTTTATTTTGCCTTGTATTCAATAAGTTAGTTCAAAAAAAAGATTTTTTTTTCACTCATAATTGTATTTTCCGTATAAAGCTATTATTCTCGATGAATGACATTTTTTGGATTATACTTTTCAAAAAAATCAAAAATTGGAGGGATTTTTAATGTCAATTTTTTAAACAAAAACATTCTACATTTTCACAGGTAAATTTATTACCAAATTCATCTGCCGGAATGTGTTTTAAAAGTCAATAATTCCTTATTAAGACTAATTTTTCCCTTGTAAGGAAAAACTTTATTTTGATATAAAAAATCAATTAGCTTTGTTTGATTTAAAATATTTATAATCAATAATTTAGGTGTTAATTTAATGCAGAATTTTTTACGAAAGCACCTATTAATTAAAGATTAAATAAAAAGGATTTAGTGATATAATTTAGAAGAATAAATAAGCGTTAATAGAAGTATTAACTGTTTTATACTGTAATCAAAATATTTAATTTTCGAAGTTGTATTAAAGACTTAAAATGCATAAAAAACATTTTTTCGATGTAGGTAAATAGTCACTAAAATACTACATTTTGTGTAGTTTATCGGAAATAAAAATCGTTATATCGATTTTATTTTTCTATTAAATATTTTTGCAGTATAAATAAAAAGGCTTATAAAAACTGTGAAGTATTTAAATATAAAAATCTTTAATCTACTCATAATAATGATGGCTTTTTTTCCTTTAAAAGGAATTAGCCAAACCACGCAGATAAACGATACAATGGAAACTATAATTCCATCCGGGAGCAATGCAAGCGGTAGTTCAGGTTCTGTGACATACTCAATTGGACAAGTATTCTATACTTACATAGGATTGCAGGCAGATTATATTGTTGCTCAGGGAATTCAACAGCAGGAATCAGATAAAAATCTGGGCACGCCAGAGGTTGAAGAGCCTAAAACAGAAATATTTGTTTTTCCAAATCCGGCAGCAGATTTTGTTAATGTAAGCATGAAAGGATATGAACTGGAAAGCGAAAACCGATCCTTTAAACTTTACGACATTCAGGGCAGATTAATAAAACAAAACAAAATTAATCAGGATGATACCCAGGTTAGCTTAAATAATCTTAGTCCTTCTATTTATATCCTTGTGGTGTATGTAGACAATCACATTTTGAAATCATTTAAAATATTAAAAAAATAAAGCATAGCATAATGAAATTTTCGCTTACCATACTATTATTATTTGTGACCTTTACGTTCAAAGTATTTGCACAGGCACCAGAAAAAATGAGTTATCAGGCCATTATAAGAAATCAGAATAATGATTTGGCTGCAAACTCAAGAATAAGTCTTAGAGTTATTGTGCATCAGGGAACTGCAACCGGAACAACAGTTTATCAGGAAACACATTCTCCAACAACAAATAATAATGGTTTAGTTTCTCTTGAAATAGGAACAGGAACGGCCAGTACAGGAACTTTTAGTGCAATTGCGTGGGACAAGGGTCCGTATTTTATCGAAACACAGGTTGACGCAAACGGAGGAACAAATTACAACATTATGGGCACTACCCAGCTTTTAAGTGTTCCTTATGCATTACATGCTAAAACTGCCGAAAGACTGGTAAGCGGAACCGGCGGCGCAACTAGAGCAGCTATAATTTCATTTACTTCATCCAGAAATATTACGGCCACAGATGTAAATAATACATTAGAATGTACAGGAACTGCAACCTTAACCCTAACTTCAGATTTTGGAAGCATGGCTACAGGCGATACGATCAATTTAGAAGCTCATAATGGAGCAGTACTAACAATTCAGGCATCTTCTGGAGTATCAATTAATTATAATTCAGGCGGGAGTGCCAAGTTTACCAGCACTGCCGGAAACGTACGATTTGGGTTTCTTAGAAAAATAGGTACAAACGCCTATATTATATCAGGACAATGAAAAAGCTGCTAATTTTTTTATTCTTTTCAACTGCAGTTTTTTCGCAAAACTATCAATATGCTATTGAACAGGTTCCTGCGACAGTTCCTGAACAACCCACCGGCGTAAACAATCAGTTAGAAGAAATCGAATATTTTAAAGCTTATTTATTGCCCATTGCGCAAAAAGCAACACTTCAGGCGGCTTTAGATAAATATGGATCAGTTCGTTTAGAAAGAGGAGATTATTCGGGGGTTAATCTTATAATGAAAAGCAATCAGCGATTATACGGACATCCCACGTTAACTAAAATCTCTAATGTGACTATTGCAGCCGGAAGTACAAATGTTCATATAGAACAGCTTTCATTTGTAGATCGTACGCTTAGTTTTGAAGCCGGTGCCCCAATTACAAACTGCGTTCTTAAAACGTTGCGATATGTTTATGTATCGGCAATTGGAGCAAAATTAGAAAATAACGAATTGATAAATATTGGAGGACAAATTAAATTTGACTGCAGTGCAGCGGGTTATTTCAGAAACAATAAAATCATAAAACACCAGGCTCAGTCTATTTCTAATCAATTAGTAATGAAAGGAAACAGCACAACGCCGAGCTACGGTAACGTTAACCTGCATTCTAATTATTTAACTCCTGCGGGCGACGCCACAGATATTGACGGATTACAGTCGGCTATTTTTGTTGGCGTTGACAGCGAAGGATGGAACCTGAATGGGCAAGGAACAAAAGCAATGTTTACAGCCAAAAATATGGGTAATTTAAAAATTACCGATTTTGGCGGCGGAAATGCTTATTCAGCCGTTCAAACCGGATCGTATGATATTGACGCTCAAAATGTTTTCTTCTTAAATAAATATCTTAAAACCTCAAATGATATTATCTCAGCCAGAACAAATATGTTTTTGGTCGATGGAGAAGGGACTTATAAAAGAGGAAGCGGAACTGTTACCGGATTTGATTTACTTGGAAATCTTGACAAAACCAACGCTGTAAAATATAATGGAGCTGAACAAACGAGTACAATTACCAACTCAGCTGTTACAACTGCTATAACCAATACTATTTTAGGAACAAAATATACTCCGTGGGCAAGACCGGTCTGGGAAATATTACCAGATCCTTTAGGACCAAACTGGAAAACAGAAAGAACGGGAAAAACCGATCAAACGGCTTATATTCAAAATCTTATTGATACAAAAGGAATTGCAGAATTACCGGAAGGAAAATTTTATATAGGATCTACTTTAAAAGTACATCTTGACGGAAATCATGGCATAATTGGGCAGGGAACAGGTAAAACAGTAATTGTAGGTTTAACAGATGATTTTCCTTTAATTACGCTCGATACGGGAACCGATACAAATTTTGTTTTGGCCAATTTAACCCTGCAGGGCGGAAGTGTGGGAATATATGCAGGAAAAAAGAACAATGTGGGAATTGGTCAAATTGCCTATGCAAACTTAAAATTTGTTGTGTTTAGAGATCAGACTTACGGAATTCATTTGTACCAGATTATGGGGCTTGATAATAATTACTTAGAATATCTAAGTTTTGTAAATTGCAGCAAAGGCTTTTTTCAGGAACCGCTGTTACCATACGCAGGAGATTATAACACATCGAGTTACGTAGACAAAACAATGTTTTACAGAAGTCAGTTTATAAATTGTGAAACCGCAATGTCTATGAAGGCAACAAGACCGGATAACTTAAACGCCTGGCTCGAATGTAAGTTTGATAAAGGAAAAACAGCTCTGGATATGGGAGCGCAAAATTATCCTATAATTGCCAATTGCGATTTTAGTAATTATACTGGAAGCAGCGTAATAAACAGTAACTCGATTTCGATATACAGTTCTAATTTTTATAATAATACGTCATCAACAGCAACTTTGAATGCTATGATTACTTATATTGAAGGATGTAAATTTTCAGATAGTTCTAAAATGTTTGCACCTGTAATGTATAACTCAACTTTTCATTACATACTGAATTCCAGTATTACGGGAGATGTAGTTGTCGCTAAACCGTCGAATTTATATTACGATTCTTCAGCGATTTATGTAAACTCGACATTATCGGCAAATCCAGCTTTAAGCAAATTATTGGTAAATGTAAAAGTAGGTGTTCCGACGGTTATAATCAATTCGACGCCAAATCCATATCCTCAATTACTAGTTACTCAATAAAAAAATATTTTTATATAGAAAAAGGTTCAGATTTAAATTATCTAAACCTTTTTTTTTGCTTTAATATTTAATTTTTGTAGGCTATTTCTGTTGATTTTGCCTTATTTTTCAATACTTCAAATCAAATTTTATTTCGTTTAAAAGAGTAATTTGATAGCCGTAAAAGGCTTCAAATTGTATTTTATCGGATTTTAAAATCCGTTGAACAGATTTATTATTATAAACTGAAAACAATATATATTTTTAACCACGATTTAAAAAGAATACTAAATAAAAACGTTCATTTGGCTTTAAACTTTATTAATAATTAAACACTTACGTAAAAAAGATGGTTTTTTAATAAAGTATGATGTAAACAAATTATTACGCTTTTGTATTTTCAAAATCCGGTAATAATTTCAAAATAAGTATTATTTATATTTTTTGATTTTATGAAATACAGTGTATACGAAAATATTAGAAAAATAAGAGAATTAAAAAATTTAACCAGAGAGTTTGTAGCAGCTGAACTTAAAATGAGCACCAGTGGTTATGGCAAGATCGAAAGGGGAGATGTTGATTTAACTGTTTCTAAATTAATTGAAATTTCAAAAGTTTTAGAGGTCTCAATTGAGTTCATATTCAAATTCGATGTTTCTATATTTTTTAACGAAACAAGCAGGTAATCATCTGCAAAAAAATACCAGCAAACAAATTAAAAGAATAAGATTATGGAAAATTATTACTTAAGAATAAAAGAGTATCGGTTGCAAAGTAATCATACTTCTGAATATGTAGCCATTCAAATGGAAATGAGCGTAAAGAAATACGAAAAAATAGAACAGGGGATGGTTGATCTGAAATTGTCAAAACTAGACAAACTGGTTAAAATTTTAGGGATTAAAAAAAGCGAAATTTTCAAGTTGACAAATTAAACTTTTTAAATAATAATCATTTTGAATTCTTCTTCAGGAAGAATTCAAGGTGAATAAAAAACAGAATTTTATTACTTGTGTTTTACTTTTAAAACATATCCTAAAGATTCTAAAATTAACACATAATGCGTTTTTGTAATATCTTTGATTACCGCATTTTGATCGCAGAAAGGTCCTGAATTTAAATGTATTTTATCTCCAATCTGGTATTGCATTACTGAAATTTCTTTGGCAGTATCGCCGCAGTTAAGCCACTCTTTTATAGTTTCAATTTCATTGTCTTTTACAATGGCATGTCTTCCAAGCCAAAACAAATACCTAACCACGCCCGGAGAATGAAATACCATATTTCTGTCTTTTTCAGGTAATTGAACAAATATGTAATTATTAAATAATGGCACTTCTACCTTAACTTTCCTATCGGATCTTTGCTGTGTTTTTTTAATTAAAGGACAGTAACAATTTATATTAAACTTTGTTAATTGCTCTGCAGCTCTTTTTTCCCATTTAGGTTTGGTGTATACTACGTACCATTTCATAATCTTAAATTTATTTGAGGTTGTAAATTAGTTTATAGGTAAGATGTATTTGTTTTTTAATGCATACACAATTCATTAAAAAAAAAAAGAAATATTTCAGTAGAAATATAGAGTGTAAATTTAATTTGAAGACAAAAAAATCACCAAAATATTTCATGCTAATTTTTCCTTATTAAGGACATTTAATCACAAAAATGTAATTTCTTATCAGCTTCATTATCATAATTTTATCTTAAAATATTGTGATGTCAGGATTGTAAATGTCGATTTAAAAATCTTGTTTTTATACAGCATATTTAAATCTCTATAAACAGTCGAAAGCCACAAATTTTGCCTTATTATTTTCTCTTTTTTGGATAGTAAAAATGTAACTATTCACGGGGAACCCTTATTCAAAAAATTAAAATACAGCGCCTAAACCCCAATAAACAGGTTCATAATTTTTTTCACAGATCATTACTCCATTCATAAACTGATTATTTAATTTAAAACATTAAAAAGATGAAAATTGGAATAACCTTTAGTGCTTTTGATTTGTTACACGCGGGGCATGTAAAAATGCTTGAAGAAGCAAAACAAAATTGTGATTATTTAATTGTTGGCCTGCAGACAGACCCAACGCTGGACCGCCCGACAAAAAACAAACCAACTCAAACAGTTGTTGAACGTTACATACAATTAAAGGCATGTAAGTTTGTTGACGAAATTGTACCTTATGCTACAGAACAGGATTTAGAAGATATTTTAAAATCTTTTACTATCGATGTACGTATTATAGGCGATGAATATAAAGAGAAAGATTTTACAGGCAGAGCTTACTGCGAAGAAAAAGGAATCGAGTTGCACTACAATACCCGCGATCATCGTTTTTCGAGTACAAATCTTCGTCATGAAGTGTATCAAAAAGAAATTTTAATGCATTCTAATGGCAATTAGTACTACCATTACTCATGTAGTTTTAACCGGCGGAATTGGCAGCAGACTTTGGCCTCTTTCCAGAAAAACACTTCCAAAACAATATCTCGAACTTTTTGACGGACAGTCACTTTTTGAAAAAACAGTACTTCGAAACGAAAATGTTTCTACAAAAACGATAGTGGTTGGAAATATTGAAAACTATAAAATGAGCAATGCTATAATGTCAAAATTCAACAAGCATTTTACTCATATTATAGAAGCAGTTCCCCGCAATACAGCTGCAGCGATTGCATTTGCAGCATTGGCATCAAAACCAGATGATATTTTGTTGATTACACCATCAGACCATATTATCGGAGGTACCGAATTGTACAACAATGCTTTGTGGCATGCCATTGTATTAGCCAATCAGGATTATCTGGTAACCTTTGGCATTCAGCCCACTAAACCCGAAACTGGTTATGGTTATATCGAATTTGAAAATGAAAATGTAATTGCATTTCATGAAAAACCCGATTTTAAAACAGCTGTAAGATATCTTGAAAGCGGAAATTATTTCTGGAATAGCGGACTTTTTTGTTTCAAAGCCGGAAAGTTTTTAGCAGAACTCGAAAAGCAGGAGCCAGAAGTTTACCAAACTTCAAAAATAGCTTGGGAGAGCAATATAAATGGGTTTCTGGATTATGATTTATCTCTCAATATTCCTTCCATCAGCATTGATTATGCCGTTATGGAACGAAGCAATGACATAAAAGTAATTCCCGCTCATTTTGACTGGTCAGATTTAGGTTCTTTCGAATCGGTTTATGATTATCTCGTTCAAAAAGGACATCCTATCGATGCTAATCGCAATATTGTTATAGGGACTTCTTTGCACACGACCTTTATTGGGGTTAAAAACTGTATTCTCATATATACATCAGATGCTTTGATGGTGCTCCAAAAAGAAAACTCTCAGGAAGTAAAACAAGTGTATCAGCAGTTAGAATCGATAGCTTCACCATTATTGTAAAAAGAATATTATGATCGATAAAAATTCCATAATATACATTGCCGGACACAACGGAATGGCAGGAAGCGCTATTTGGAGAACTTTAACTGCAAAAGGTTATCATAATCTTGTTGGAGCTTCGAGCAAAGAACTCGATTTAAGAAAACAAAAAGCCGTTCGGGATTTCATCAGAAAAACAAAACCGGATGTTATTATCGACGCTGCCGCAAAAGTGGGAGGAATCCAGGCAAACAATGATTTTCCGTTTGATTTTTTAATGGAAAACATGCAGATTCAAAACAATCTCATAAACGAAGCGCATCGTCTGGCGGTTGATAAATTTATTTTTTTGGGAAGTTCCTGTATTTATCCAAAATTAGCGCCTCAGCCATTAAAAGAAGAATATCTTTTGACAGCACCTTTGGAACCAACAAACGAATCGTATGCTTTGGCAAAAATTTCAGGAGTAAAATTATGCGAAGCCATCCGCAGACAATACCAAAAAGATTTTGTGAGTTTAATGCCAACCAATTTATACGGCTTTAATGACAATTTTGATTTGAAAAGTTCTCATGTTTTACCCGCCATGATTCGCAAATTTCACGAAGCCAAAGAAAACAATAATGCAGTCGTTACACTATGGGGAACAGGAAAACCAATGCGCGAATTTTTGTTTGTAGACGATATGGCCGAAGCAGTTGTTTTTGCTTTAGAAAATGAGCTTCCGGATCATTTGTATAATGTTGGAACCGGAAAAGATTTAACTATTAAGGAACTGGCATCAACAGTCCGGAAAATTGTGGGGCACACAGGAGACATTCTTTGGGACGACACCAAACCCGACGGCACGCCAAGAAAATTAATGGATGTTTCTAAAATGCACAACATGGGCTGGAAACATCAAACAGAACTCGAAGCAGGAATATATAAAACCTACAGTTGGTTTTTAGAGAACATCGAAAACTTCAAACAAAAGGTTTATTAACCTTTTTAGATTACTCCCATACTTCAAATCATTACAACTTTATAAAATTGCGACTTTGCAGCATAATGCCTCTGTGCTTTATAATTTAGATTATGAATCCATTGAAAAAAACAGCTCTTATAACAGGAGTCACAGGACAAGACGGAGCCTATTTAAGTGAATTTTTATTAGAAAAAGGCTATATCGTACACGGATTAAAAAGACGTACTTCGTTATTTAATACAGACAGAATCGACCATTTATATCAGGATCCTTATGTAGAAAACAGAAATTTTATTCTGCATTATGGCGATATGACAGACAGCACAAATTTAACCCGTATTATTCAGGAAATTCAGCCCGATGAAATTTACAATCTGGCTGCCATGAGCCACGTTGCCGTTTCGTTTGAAACTCCGGAATATACAGGAAACGCAGACGGATTGGGAACTTTAAGACTTCTGGATGCCGTTCGTTTGCTTGGGTTAGAAAAAAAGACACGTATCTATCAGGCTTCAACTTCAGAATTGTATGGCAAAGTACAGGAAGTTCCGCAGTCTGAAAAAACGCCATTTTATCCGCGTTCGCCTTATGCAGTGGCCAAAATGTACGCATACTGGATTACGGTAAATTACAGAGAAGCTTACGGAATGTACGCCTGCAACGGAATTTTATTCAATCATGAATCGCCTATTCGCGGTGAAACATTTGTGACCCGAAAAATTACCCGAGCCACTGCCAGAATCGCTTTAGGTCTTCAGCATAAATTATATCTTGGAAATCTCGACGCACAGCGCGATTGGGGACATGCCAAAGATTATGTACAAATGATGTGGATGATTCTTCAGGCTGATGAACCGGAAGACTGGGTTATTGCAACCGGAAAAACCACAACTGTCCGCGAATTTGTACAAATGAGTTTTGCAGAAGTTGGTATCGAATTAGAATTTAAAGGAAAAGGAGTAAACGAAAAAGGTCTCGTAAAATATTGCAGTAATCCTGATTATCAAATCCCGATAGGAACAGAAGTTTTGGCCGTCGATCCTAAATATTTCAGACCTACAGAAGTAGATTTATTAGTTGGTGATCCCACAAAAGCCAGAACCAAACTGGGCTGGAAATGCAGTTATGATTTACCGGGATTGGTAAAAGAAATGATGCAGTCTGATTTAAAGCTGATGGAAAAAGAACAGCATTTAAAAGAATACGGATATACCATCTTAAATTATTTTGAATAAGCCGAAAAACCATAAATAAACCAGCAATTTAATTTAAAACACATAGGAACTAGTTTCTTTTAATAGTCTTAAAATTCCTAAAAACTATGTTTCTATGTGTTTAAAAAAAATTACACTTCACGTAAAAACTAACTAAATGAAAATCAAAAATATTTGCTGTTTAGGCGCCGGTTATGTTGGCGGACCCACAATGTCTGTTATAGCATTAAAATGTCCTGAAATTAAAGTAACCGTTGTCGATTTAAATACAGAACGCATTTTGGCATGGAATGAAGAAAATTTAGAGAAACTTCCTGTTTATGAACCCGGACTTGCCGAAGTCGTTCGCGAAGCAAGAGGCCGAAATTTATTTTTTTCGACCGAAGTTGACAGCGCCATCGAAGCCGCAGACATGATCTTTATCGCAGTAAACACGCCAACTAAAACATACGGCGAAGGAAAAGGAATGGCTGCCGATCTAAAATTTGTAGAATTATGCGCAAGGCAAATCGCCAGAATTGCTAAAAATGATAAAATCATTGTAGAAAAATCAACGCTTCCTGTTCGAACTGCACAAACTTTGCAGACTATTTTAGACCATACCGGAAACGGAGTAAAATTTGAAGTGCTTTCCAACCCTGAATTTTTAGCAGAAGGAACAGCCATCAATGATTTATTAAATGCAGACCGGGTTTTAATTGGCGGCAACCAAACCGAAAGCGATCAAAAAGCCATTCAGGCATTGGTAGATATTTATGCACATTGGCTTTCGCCGAAGCAAATTTTAACTACAAATGTATGGTCTTCAGAATTATCAAAATTAACTGCCAATGCATTTTTAGCACAGCGAATTTCGTCAATAAATGCATTATCAGCTTTATGCGAAGTTACAGAAGCCGATGTTGATGAGGTTGCTGCAGCGATTGGGACAGATAGCAGAATTGGTTCTAAATTTCTAAAAGCTTCAGTTGGTTTTGGCGGTTCTTGTTTTCAAAAAGATATTTTAAACCTTGTCTATTTATGCCGCTATTTTAATCTGCCGGAAGTTGCCAGTTATTGGGAACAGATTATCATTCTCAACGATTATCAAAAATACCGTTTTGCAAAAAATATTATCTGCACGCTTTTTAATACCGTAAGCGGAAAAAAAATAACCTTTTTGGGCTGGGCTTTTAAAAAAGATACCAACGATACCAGAGAATCTGCAGCAATTTATGTAGCAGAACATTTAATCGAAGACGGTGCCGAAATTCATGTTTATGACCCAAAAGTTTCGGAAGAAAAAATAAAAGCAGATATGCGCTATTTATGGGAATTAAAAGGAATTTCTGAGGAAAAAATCAAATCAAAATTAAACCAGATTTTTGTTTACAAAACTGCAGTCGAGGCTCTCGATAAGGCACATGCAGTCGCAGTTTTAACAGAATGGGATGAATTTAAAACCTATGACTGGAAAACTGTTTACAGCAAAATGTACAAACCCGCTTTTGTTTTTGACGGACGTAATATTCTAGATTCTAAAAAACTTACGGCAATAGGTTTTCAGGTAAAGGGAATTGGAAAAGACATTCGTTTTAGTGATAAATTAAAAGGAATAAATGAATTGGTCCTTAGATAAAATAAGACAGCATCAGCATTTTGATAAAAGTTTAAATTTCATAAAGTTAATTTCGATTGTAGGAAGTACAGAAGTCATATTAAAATTAATAGGCTTTATTTCCGGAATATTAATCGTCAGAATGCTTCCTGTTTCTGAATACGCATTGTATACGCTGGCAAATACCATGTTGGGAACTTTAGTCATGTTTACAGATTCAGGTATTTCAAATGGTGTAATGGCGCTGAGTGGAAGAGTCTGGAAAGACCCAAAAAAACTCGGAATTGTCTTGGCAACAGGTTTAGATTTAAGAAAGAAATTTGCCTTCATAGCCTTAATAATTGCCACGCCAATAATCATCTATTTATTATTAAAAAATAATTCGGGCTGGTTATCAGCAGTTTTAATCTTTCTTTCTTTAATTCCGGCTTTCTATGCCGCGTTATCCGATTCTTTATTAGAAATAACACCAAAACTGCATCAGGATATTTCAAGTCTTCAAAAAAATCAATTAAGAGTCGGAATCGGAAGACTGGTTTTGATTGTTTTAACGATATTTATTTTTCCATGGACATTCGTTCTTATTTTGGCTTCCGGAATTCCGCAGATGTATGGGAATTCAAAATTGAAAATAATCAACAGAAAATTTGTAGAAAGCAATCAAAATCCTGATCCCGCGATCCGAAAAGAAATCTTAAAAATTGTAACCCGCATTCTGCCCAATATTGTATTTTACGCGCTATCAGGACAAATCGTAATTTGGATATTATCTGTTTTTGGCAACTCAACTGATTTGGCTAGTATAGGAGCCTTGGGCAGGTTTGCGGCACTTATGGCCTTTTTTACAACAATTTCAGGTACATTATTTCTGCCTCGCTTTTCTAGATTACCAGAAGAAAGAGAAATACTTTTAAGATATTTTTTATCTTTTCAATTAATTCTTTTTCTGGCTGCAGGCTGTATTATGTTGACTGTCTTTTTGTTTCCTGCCCAAATGTTGTGGCTTTTAGGGGCTTCGTATAGTTCTTTATCATCCGAACTTTTTTTAATAATGCTTTCAAATTGTATTGGTTTAATTGCCGCGATGAGTGGAAATTTAATTGGCAGCAGAGGACATTTTTTAAATCCAATTCTCATCATTTCCTTGAATTTAGGCACTGTTATTTTCGCTTATTTTATTTGGGATTTAACAACCCTTAGAGGCATTTTATATTACAGCATTTTTAATCAATTTATATCCTTAACAGCAAATTATATATTTAGTTTTTCAGTAATAATTTCTGCCAAAAAAATAGATTAAGAATTATCTCTAAACACAAGATTTGCAAACATAGCCCGCGGTTTTCAACCGCGGGAACATAATGTAAAGAACATCCAATATATGCTCCCCGTGGTTAAAACCACGGGCTATGTTAAAAAAATAGAATCAAACATGAATAAATTACCAGGTCAGGGAGGTCTTACCAAAAAAATAACCGTTGCTAAAGGAAATGTAAACCGCAGGAAGTTTGCAAAAAAAGCAGCAACAGATTTATCTCATTTGATATCGCAAGTCAGTAAAAGAAAGACTATCGAAATGGAAGTAGCCAGTTTCTCTTCCTGCAATGATTTTCACGAACAGCTTTTATCTGTTTTATCTTTTATTCGCTATGTAGGAAGGCCTATAAAATGGACCATTTATTCAGATGGATCACATAATGAGGAACAAATAGAACAACTGGAAAACAGTTTTGATTTTGTTAAAGTAGAAAAAGGACTCGACTGGACAAAAATCCAATCTTTAAAAGGTTTATGTAAAGAAGAATTAGAACCGTACGAAAATTATTTAATGGATTACGCCAAAAAATTTCCGCTGGGCAAAAAACTCTTTTATTATTTAAATCATACAATAGAAAAACCAACATTGTTCATCGATTCAGATATTTTATTTTATGAACACGCCAATGTTTTAAAATTAATCTTAACAGAAAAACCTGCTGCAAACGGCTGGTATATGCCGGATGTAAGCTGGGGATGTCTCGACAGCCGATATAAGGCCGCAAATACAGAACAAATTTATCAGGTAAACTCGGGTTTTATTTTTGCCAATACAGCTTTCGAACATATAAAAGAATCCCTCGAATTTTTTAAAACCTACAATTTCATTTACGAATATTTTAGTGAGCAGACGGTTTATCATCATTTGCTAAAAAACAATTCCTATATGCCTTTAACCCCAAAAACCTTCATTTTAGACTTAGGTGATCAATTTGATTTCTCTTATTTACTGAGCCCAAAACAAATGGCCGTAAGACATTATACAGGCCCGGTTCGTCATAAAATGTGGCAGCGAAATTATAAATGGCATTTAGGCTTATAAAAATTAATTAGATGAAAAAAGGAATTGTTTTAGTGGCCAATTTAAAAAGCCAGTGGTACAGCGAAAACTTAATTTATTCAATTAGAAAAAGCGGCTGTCTGCTGCCTATTCGGTTAATTCATTTTGGAGGAGAAAAAATCAATTCTCCCTATATTTTAAAAGAAGTTGAATTTTTAACCATCGAGGATTTTCCTGAAGAAGCCGTAAATTTTATTCAGAAGCTGAGAAGCGTTTTAACAGAATGTCCGATGGGATTTTTATACCGATTCCTGGCTTTCTTTTCAGATTGGGATGAATTTATTTATACTGATAATGATATTGTAGCCTTAATGAACTGGGAACGTTTGTTTGAGTTTGCCGAGGATTATGATTTAGTTCATGCCGATACAGAATACACAACCTGCGGAATCCACAATTATATGCAGCCCGAAAAAGTAAAAGAAATTTTTGGAAGCGAAAGTTTAAATTCTGCTATTACAGCCGGACATATTTTGGTCAAGAAAAGCCAAAAACTGATTGATGATATGAACGCTGCTGTAGAATGGTTCAAACAAAATCCTGAAATTCCCCAAAAACACGATCAATCCTTATTGCATATAGCTTCTTTAATTGGAAACTGGAAATTACTCAATTTATGCAAGCCGCCATTTAACTGGCTAAGTTCATGGTCTGGCGATTATATAAATACTTTAGACTTAATTCATGCCGTTCAGGGCGGATATAAACAAATTACAGAATCGTATCAATCGTGGTATGCGCAATTATCAGAAGAATCCAAAAAGGAAATCGATAAACAATCTTCATCGTTGGCTTTAGACGTTCCAATCAGTCATTTGCATTATTCAGGAAGGGGCCGGTTGGGAGCAGAATCTATAGACGATTTAATGTATTCCAGCCAAAGCGATAAAGAACGTATGATGAGTTTGTATAAAGTGCAAAGCTCTGATTTATTTTATATTACCTATATCAGGAATCAATCAAAACGAGTTAAAAGAAGACTTAAACGCATATTAAATTTATGAATGCAGCAGTTTGCACTATTTTCGAAGGGCATTACCATTTTGGGGTAGCAGCACTTTCTAATTCACTCTATCAAAACGGATTTACCGGCAATATTTATGTTGGTTACCGGGGTTCTCTGCCAAAGTGGATTTTAAAAGGCGAAAAGCAAACAATTGGAAAGTGGAAAGAAGCCATAATTTTAACTCCTGTTCCGGAAATAAAACTGATTTTTCTGCCAATTGTAACCAATTATAATATGGCAAATTACAAACCCGATTTTATGCTGGAATTATGGGAAGGTCCTGCAAAAGAGGCAGATGCAATGTTTTATTTTGATCCGGATATTGTCGTAAACGATTCATGGGCTTGTTATGAACAATGGGTACATTATGGCGCAGCACTCTGCGAAGATATAAATTCGCCTTTGCAGGAATTTCATCCGCGCAGGCAGGGCTGGAAAACCTATTACAAACATTTTAATATCGATTTACATTTTAAAAACCCAACATATGTTAACGCCGGGTTTTTGGGACTTCTTAAAAAAAACATTTCATTTTTAAATCTATGGGTTCAGATGCAGGAACTTATGGGGCCGGCAATTGGCGGTTTAGAAAATTCTATATTTTTAAATCAGTCTTACAATTCAACAGTTTTAAAAAGAGAAGGATTTCAGATTTTTGATAAACCCGACCAGGACGCGCTTAATGCCGCAATTGAAGTTTATGATGGACCTGTGAGCTACATTGGCAAAGAAGGAATGGGATTTTCTAAAGGAAACTCAACAATGTCTCACGGAATGGGAAGTCCCAAACCATGGAAAGCGCATCATTTAGTAAGAGCAATTGCCGGAAAAATTCCAAGAAACTCAGATGTTATTTATTGGAAATACTGCAGTTATCCTATACCCGCACATTCTAAATGGGAAATTAACAGAAAAATTATAGGCATCAAATTAGCCAAAGTTATTGGCAGATTTTATAAAGTGTAACTTTTTTTAAACGGATAAAATAAAAATTATGATTCCCAAAACAATTCATATTTGCTGGTTTAGCGGAGAAGAATATACTCCGTTTATAAAAGAATGTATGGCTACATGGAAAGTTCATCTGCCTGATTTTAAAATACGAATATGGAATAAAGATAGTTTTGATTTTGATTCGGTTCCTTTTGTAAAAGAAGCCTTTGAAGCAAAAAAATGGGCTTTTGCGGCTGATTATATCCGTTTATACGCCTTATACACAGAAGGCGGCTTGTATCTCGATTCTGATGTAAAAATTTTAAAACCTTTTAAAGAAAGATGGTTTGAATATGATTTTTTCAGCGCTCACGAAATACATCCCGGATTGTTTGAAAACGCCGGGGGAATGAAACAGTTAAACTCATCGTATCTTCCTGTAAACGGAGAAAGTATTACAGGTTTTGCCGTTCAGGGCGCCATTTTTGCTTCGGTGCCAAATCATCCTTATGTAAAAGATTGTTTAGATCAATATACAGATCTGCAGTTGTTTGGAGATGACGGAACAATGAATTTAAAAAAGGTAATAATAGGTTCTGTTATAACTCCCGTTGCCGAAAAATATGGCTACACGTATCAAAATAAAGAGCAGATTCTAAAAGAAAACATGCTCATCCTGCCGGCAAATATATTGGTTGGAAATTCTATTTATTTAGACAGACATTCATACGCCATCCATTTAATAAACGGAAGCTGGAGAGGAAAAAAAGGCATTGAGAAATTCCTGCATTTAGTCAGGAACCACTACCCAAGATTATTTCCCGTTGTCAATTTTATTGACAAAAGTTTCAAGAAAACCTACCGTACATCAAAATATTTGAAAACCATTATAACAAAAAACTAAAATGGAAATACTTTTCATTTGCGGTTCTGCCGAAATTGGCAATGATGGTGTAGGCGATTACACTCGTCGTTTATGCGGAAAGCTTATAAAATCGGGACATGATGCCCAGATTTTGTCTTTATGTGATCATCAGGCGGTTTCTTTTACAAGCGAAAGTCAGGTCGTAGAAGAAACTTCCGTAATCGTACATCGAATTCCAATTGCGACACCAAATCAGCAAAGACTAATCTGGCTGCAAAGTATTTTAAGAGATTTTGAACCCGATTGGATTTCGCTGCAATATGTTCCATATAGTTTCAACCCAAAAGGATTACCATTTTGGCTTCCATCTTATTTAAAAAAAATCAGAGGAAATCATAAATGGCATATTATGTTTCACGAATTATGGCTTGGTATTGACAGCGAATCTTCAATTAAACATAAATGTATTGGAAAACTGCAGCAGGTAATCGCCAAAAAAATAGTTCAAAATACCAAAACACATTCGATAAATACTCAAAACAAACTGTATCAGTTCTTTCTTGAGTCTCAAAATATCAAAGCTGAAATATTACCTATTTGCGGCAATATTCCTTTAACTGCAGAAAAAAAAGAGCCGCTGGAATTTGCTCAGTTTGTTTTGTTTGGAACCATTCATAACGGCGCTCCGTTTGAAGATTTTATTAAAGATTTGAAAAATATTTCAGATAAATTTGAAAAGCCTATAAAGTTTGTTTTTGTTGGAAAAAATGGACCTGAATTAATTAATTACACCACTATATTAGATAATTATAATATCGCTTATGAAATTCTGGGTGTACAATCAGAAAAAGTAATCTCGCAGGTTTTAAGAGACAGCGATTTTGGGATTTCGACAACACCTTATTTTCAAACAGAAAAAAGCGGCGTTTTTGCAGCTTACAAAGAACATCAAATCAATACTATTTGTGTTTCAAGAAACTGGACGCCAACAAAAGGGCAGTATGTAATTCCGCAGATTATTAAATACGAAAAAAATAAGCTGAATATCACCCCGCAAAATGTTGAGGTTTCTGATGTAAATGCAATAGCGGCCCAGTTTATCAGTTCAATTTCTGTATTATGAAATTATTGGTTTCTCATCCCACTTTAAATGCCAATTCAAAAAATCTGGTAACAGGTTTACTGAAAGATAATCAACTTTTTAAATTGTTTACTTCTATAGCCATATTTCCCGGGCAATTGTTATTTAAACTTGGCAGTTATCCAAAATTAAAAGATTTAAAAAGAAGAAATCTGGATAAAACATGGCAGCCTTATACAAGATCAAATTCTTTTTTTGAGTTTGGACGTCTGCTGACTTCAAAATTTAAACTGGATTTTTTAATTACTCACGAAAAAGGTTTTTTCTGCATCGACAAAGTCTATCAAAAACATGACAAATGGGTTGCCGATAATTTAGCCCAATTAAAAAAAGAAGGTCTTTTGGGAGTTTATGCTTATGAAGACGGAGCATTATCGACCTTTAAAGAAGCCAAGAAATTAGGCCTTTACTGCATTTACGATTTACCAATTGGATATTGGAAAACCGCGCGTTTATTAATGCAGAAAGAATTCGACTATAATCCAGATTGGTCAGAAACACTTATTGGTTTTAATGATTCATTTAAAAAACTAAATAAAAAAGACGAAGAATTAGCCTTAGCCGATGTCGTTTTTGCGGCAAGCAGTTTTACCAAAAAAACATTAGAAAATTATAGAGGAAACATACCCGAAATAAAAGTAATTCCGTACGGTTTTCCGCAAGTAACCAGAAAAAAAAACTACGAGCCTCTTATCGATCGAAAACTTAAAGTTTTATTTATTGGAGGTTTGTCGCAGCGAAAAGGAATTTCCTATTTATTCGAAGCAGTTGAAGAAATGCAGGACAAAATCGAATTGACCATTGTAGGTCATAAAGCTGTACCAAATTGCAAAGCATTAAATCAGGCTTTAGAAAAACACAAATGGATCCCGTCTTTATCCCACAACGAGGTTTTAGATTGTATGTACGAGCAAGACATATTTGTTTTTCCTTCACTTTTTGAAGGTTTTGGTTTGGTAATTACTGAGGCTATGTCGCAGGGAATTCCGGTAATTACAACAGATCGAACCGCCGGACCGGATTTAATAGAAAATGAAAAAGACGGCTGGATCGTTCCGGCCGGATCTTCAAAAGCAATAAAAGACATATTTATCAAAATATTCGAAAAACCGGAAATTCTGGAGCAGTTTGGGTTTGCCGCCCAAAATAAAGCTCAAACCAGACCTTGGTCTGTTTATGGACAAGAAATGTCTGATGCACTTGCTTCTTTAAAATTATAAAAAAAATAAAATGAACACAGTAAAAGAACAAGATTTGGAGCGCGCTTATAAATCTTTAAAAATAGCTATTTGGTTATATTTTTTACTTTGGGTTTTTGAAGGCGCTCTCCGCAAATGGATTCTGCCAGGTCTGGCTACGCCTTTATTAATAGTTCGTGACCCGATAGCAATTTTTATAATCATAAGAGCTTTTTATTTAAAAGTAAAATTTATAAACGGCTACGTAGTTTTGAGCGCTATTTTTACCTTATTAGGTTTAGCCATAACGCTTACTTTTGGTCACGGAAATCTGTTTGTAGGCCTTTACGGAGCCAGAATAATGCTTATTCATTTTCCTTTGATTTTTATAATCGGAGCTGTTTTTACAAAAGAAGATATTCTAAAAACCGGACGTGTAATGCTGGCGGTCAATATCTTGATGACTTTAATTATTTACCTTCAGTTTACAAGTCCGCAAACGGCGTATATAAATATTGGTTTAGGCGGAGAAGGAAGTGCAGGATTTGATGGCGCCATGGGATATTTTCGTCCGTCGGGAACATTTTCCTTTACAACAGGATTATCTGCCTTTTACATTTTAGCTTCAGTATTTGTATTTTATTTCTGGCTTTCAAAAGAGCGCTGTTCAAAGCTTTTATTGATTTCCAGCACAATTGCTTTATTAATTGCTTTGCCTTTAACGGTGAGCCGAACTGCAGTTTTAGGCGTTTTCTTAGTTGGCTTTTTTGCCTTTGCAGGTTCGGCAACCAGTATAAAATCTATAATAAGATTAATTTCTACAGTAGTTGTAATTCTAATTTTATTTACTGTTTTACAAAAAACTACGTCCATTTTTAATCTCGGAACTCAGGTTTTTATGAGCCGTGTTGATACCGCAAAAGGGCAGGAAGGAGGTTCTATCGTGATGAGAACCATAAACGGATTTACAGAACCTGTTACAACCTTATTAAATGCGCCATTGTTTGAAGGAAACCTTGGAATGGGAACCAATGCCGGAGCACAAATGTTAACAGGACAAAGAAAATTTCTGGTTTCAGAGGGCGAATTAAATCGTGTTGGCGGCGAGCAGGGACTTATTTTAGGCGGAGGTCTTATTGTTTTGAGATTAGTTTTGGCATTTGGTGTTTTTTTCAGTTCTATAAAACTGCCGGGAAATTATAAACTGCTTCCGTTAACTTTTTGCGGAACAGCTTTGTTTTTAATAACCCAAGGACAATGGGCACAACCAAGTATGCTGGGCTGCGCGGTAATTGCAACAGGTTTATTAATCGCTGGTTTAAATATCAAATTGAATACAGAATAATGAAAATTGTGCTTTTTACGCATCCTTCATTTTTGGGTCATCAAAGTATGCCGCGCTATGCCAATATGCTCCTGAACGGAATGAAAGAAAGAGGACATGAAGTAGTGGTCTGGACTCCAAAAGCCAGATTTTACAAAATACCTTCAATACCGTCTTTTAAAAAATGGCTGGGATATATCGATCAGTATTTTGTATTTCCATTAGAAGTAAAACTAAAATTGCGCAATTCATCAAAAGATACACTTTTTGTCTTTGCAGATCAGGCGCTTGGACCGTGGGTCCCTTTGGTAAAAAACAGAAAACATGTCGTGCACTGCCATGATTTTTTGGCCTTAAAATCGGCATTGGGAATGGTGCCTGAAAACCCTGCATCGTTTACCGGAAAGTTATATCAATCCTATATTCAAAGAGGTTTTTCTTCGGGAAAAAATTTCATTTCAATTTCAAAAAAAACCCGGCATGATTTACACAAACTGCATTTGGGCGAAATTGCAAATTCTGCAGTATGTTACAACGGATTAAGCCGTCCGTTTTTTTCTCTGCCAAGACAATCTTCAAGGGATTTGCTTGAAACAAAGCTAAATATCTTTTTGTCACAAGGTTATATTATGCACATTGGCGGGAACCAATATTATAAAAACCGACAAGGCGTGCTTGAAATTTATGAAACATGGAGAAGTGTATACAACACCAAAATTCCTTTGATTTTAATTGGCGAAAAACCTACTGAAGAATTAAATCTTTTGTATAAAAAATCACCTTATAAAGAAGATATTCATTTTGTAACAAATCTATCAGACGAACATGTTAATAATGCCTATTCCGGAGCAATATGCTTATTGTTTCCATCTTTAGACGAAGGTTTTGGCTGGCCGATAATTGAGGCTATGGCTTCTGGATGTCCGGTTATCACGACTAATAAAGCGCCAATGAATGAAGTAGGCGGAATGGCCGCTTTTTATATTGACAAAAAACCAACAAACGCTGAACATTGGCAGCAATGGAAAGAAGATGGCGCAAAGACAATAGAAAAAGTTTTGAAATTAAACCGGTTTCAGCATACAGAAACCATTGAAAGATCCTTTAATCAGTCGCAAAAATTTACTGCCGAATATTCTTTGAATGCTATCGAAATCATTTACAAAGAAATTAATCAAGTTGTATGAAAGTAATTCATTTTATAGCGGGGATTGATAAGGGCGGAGGCGGAACTACTGAATATATGAGATTATTGAGCACGGCCTTAAAGAAACATATGGAAATAGTTGTGGCAACAAAAAAAACTTCTAATCCTATTGATATTGAAGGTGTTCGGGTTAAATTTTTTCAAACCAGTACTTTAAGATGGTTTTCAATGCTAAAAGAATTTCGGGAATTTCTGCTTGAAGAAAAACCAGATATTGTTCATATAAATGGCATTTGGAGTCCGCAAAACTGGGGCTTCCAAAAAATAGCACAGGAATTAGGAATCAAAGTTATTATATCGCCGCACGGTATGCTTGAACCCTGGATATTGTCCCGAAATTACTGGAAAAAAAGATTAGGAATGTTTTTTTATCAAAATAAAGCTATTCAAAAAGCTGAATTTTTGCATACAACTGCCGAAATGGAAGCTTTAAATATTCAATATTTAGGTTATAAAACACCAATTCATATCATCCCAAACGGAATTGATTTGAATGATATAAAAGGAATTAAAGAGAATTACGGAACAAAAAAAATAGTTTTTCTGTCAAGAATTCATCCCAAAAAAGGAATCGAGTTACTGCTGGAAGCCTGGCGGAATTGCAATACAAACGGATGGAATCTGGAAATTGCCGGAAATGGAAATGACTGCTACATAGCAGGTTTGAGCAAAAGTGCTCAGGATTTAAAAAACGTAAATTTTGTTGGGGCAAAATACGGTAAAGAAAAATGGGATTTTTTGCGATCTGCCGATGTTATGATTCTCCCAACTCACAGCGAGAATTTCGGAATTGTAATTGCCGAGGCTTTGGCATTAGGAGTTCCGGTTATAACAACGCAGGGTACACCATGGGAAGATCTGGAAATTCACGAATGCGGATGGTGGATTAGTTTATCGGTTTCAAATCTTGAAAAAATTATTTCAGAAGTAATTCAGACTTCTGCTGCCGAATTGGAAACGATGGGAAGAAACGGAAGAAAACTCGTGGCAGAAAAATATGAAATCAGAGCTGTTGCGAATGAAATGAACGATTTGTATAAAAAAATACTTAATTAATCTATTTTGGATTTATCTACTTACAGTCATTCTTTTAGTTTAAAAAACAAAATTTCCAGACTTATCTGGAATTTTGTAAGACTCATTTTGTTCCGGCCATTTGCTTCCCGATTATTAAAAAAATGGAGAGTTTTGGTGCTAAAATGTTTTGGTGCAAAAATAGACTGGTCAACGCATGTCTATGCATCAGTAAAAATATGGGCTCCGTGGAATTTAGAAATTGGAAAAAATTCCAGTTTAGGACCTAAAGTTGATTGTTATAATCAGGGAAAAATAAGTATTGGCGATAATACCATTATTTCGCAAAAAACCTATTTGTGCGCCTCAACCCACGATTATACTCAAAAAGATTTTCCTTTAATATTAAAACCCATCACAATTGGAAACGGAGTCTGGATTGCAGCCGATGCTTTTATTGCGCCAGGAGTTTCTGTAGAAAATCATTCGGTTATTGCGGCGCGTTCTGTGGTTATTAAAGATGTTGAGGAAAATGCTATTGTAGGAGGAAATCCTTCGAAACTAATAAAATTTAGAAGCTTTGAATAAAATTCCAATTTCCGTAATCGTTTCTGTCAAAAACGAAGCTCAAAATTTACCCTTTTGTCTGGATAAATTAAAACGATTTTCTCAAGTAATTGTGGTTGATTCAGGAAGTACTGATGATACTATAATTATTGCTAAAGCTATGGGCGCTGAAGTATTGCAATTTCATTGGAATGGAAAATTTCCTAAAAAACGCAATTGGACGCTGCAAAACGCAAATCTTCTTAACGAATGGATTTTGTTTCTCGATGCTGACGAATTTGTGAGCGATGAATTTGTATCTGAAATAGAACATAAAATTCAGGATCCTGCTTACAACGGTTTTACCATTAGATTTGAAAATTATTTTATGGGAAGAAAACTTAAATATGGATATGGTTTTCAAAAATCGGCATTGTTTAAAAAATCCAAAGGCGCTTATGAAAAAATCGAAGAAGATTTATGGAGTCATTTGGATATGGAAGTACATGAACATCCTATTATAGAAGGTAAAGTTGGTGTTATCAAAACCAAAGTCGTTCACAAAGATTTTAAAAACTTAGAACATTATATAGATAAACATAACGCTTATTCAACTTGGGAAGCACAAAGATATTTACAGCTTAAAAAATCTAAAAACACGCTTTTATCCTTAAATCAAAAAATAAAATACGGATTGCTGAATACGGGTTTACTCCCGGTGGTTTATTTTTTTGGAGCTTACTTTTTAAAACTTGGTTTTTTAGACGGAAAAGAAGGATTTTATCTGGCACGTTTTAAGTCGCATTACTTTTTTCAGATTCAGACAAAAATTGATTTAATCAAAAATAAATAGGACAAGATGAAAAGAATATTGATAACAGGCGGAGCCGGATTTGTAGGTTCGCATTTGTGCAAAAGATTGCTCAATGAAGGCAATGAAGTAATTTGTCTTGATAATTATTTTACGGGAGCTAAATCGAACATTATTGATTTACTAGATCATCCTCATTTTGAAATGGTTCGTCACGATATTACAGAACCATATTATGCTGAGGTAGACGAGATTTACAATTTGGCCTGTCCGGCGTCTCCGGTGCATTATCAGTACAATCCAATAAAAACAATAAAAACCTCTGTGCTTGGAGCTATCAATGTACTCGGATTGGCAAAAAGAGTTAAGGCAAAAGTTTTGCAGGCTAGTACAAGTGAAGTTTACGGTGATCCGCTTGTGCATCCGCAAACCGAAAGTTATTGGGGACACGTTAACCCAATTGGTATTCGTTCTTGTTATGATGAAGGAAAACGCTGCGCCGAAACTTTGTTTATGGATTATCACAATCAGAACAAAGTTGCCATAAAAATCATCAGGATTTTTAATACGTACGGCCCAAACATGAATCCGTCAGACGGGAGAGTGGTTTCTAATTTTATTGTTCAGGCTTTGCAGGGAAAAGATATTACCATTTTTGGAGACGGTTTACAAACGCGTTCTTTTCAGTATGTTGATGATTTGGTAGAAGGCATGATTAGAATGATGAATTCAGAACGTGGTTTTTTAGGTCCGGTTAACCTGGGAAATCCAAATGAGTTTACAATGCTCGAACTGGCACAGGCTATTATCGAATTGACCGATTCTAAATCTAAAATTATTCATCTTGGTCTTCCACAGGACGATCCTAAACAAAGACAGCCGGATATTTCTTTGGCTAAAAATAAACTAAACGGCTGGGAGCCTAAAATACAATTACGCGAAGGTTTAGTTTCTACAATTAATTATTTCGACAAATTATTAGTAAGTCAAAAAGTGGCTTCTTTTTAAAACCTTATCAATCTGCTTATTTCTTTTTTTCTCAATTACCTTATTAAGGAAATAAACTATAAAAATTTCAACTTAAAACTTTGAATTTTAGGAGTTTTAACGACAATTGTGGTGGTTCGTCGAGAAGTTTTTCTAGTAGAAATCTTTTGTTTTAGTTTTATATTGAAATTATGTAAAATTTTTATTTTAAAATGTAATTATTATGAGAATTACCATAATCACAGTGTGTTACAATCGTAAAGAAACGATCGAAAAAGCCATCAAAAGTGTATTAGCTCAAAATTATAATGATATCGAGTACATAATAATTGATGGTAATTCTACAGACGGCACAAAAGATATTATTGAGTCATATCGCAATAAAATTTCCAATTATATTTCTGAACCAGATAAGGGAATGTACGATGCAATCAACAAAGGGCTAAAACTAGCAACCGGAGATGTAATTGGTTTGATGCATTCTGATGATGAGTTTTTTGACAGAAAAGCGGTTTCAAGAATTGCTGCCCGTTTTGAAAATGATGCTAATATCGACGGTGTTTATGGCGACGGTGTTTATGTTTCGAATGATAAAAACGAACGCTTAATTCGTGACCGAATAGGAGGGATTTTCAGCCTTAAAAGAATTAAAGAAGGCTGGCTGCCGCTGCACCCTACGGTTTATTTAAAAAAAGCAGTAATTGATAAACATGGTTTGTACAATCTCGATTTTAAAATTGCTTCTGATACTGAATTTCTGCTTCGCTATTTGTATAAATATAAAATCAATATGAGTTATATCGATGCTTATATAGTGAGAATGAGAATGGGCGGAATGAGTACGAGTTTTAAACGCGCTTTTGAAGTTTTAAAAGAAGATTATAAAATTTATAAGTTTCATGGTTTGGCTGCAATATCAGTTGTGTTTCTTAAAAAATCGATCGCTTTGAGGCAGTATATAGTTCATTAATTTCTTTTTTGAGAAGTGCAGATTAGAATTTAGAGTAATTAAAAATACTAATATATACCACAATGAAAATGAAGAAAATTTTACTCCCGATAGTTTTAGTGCTCTTGATGCTCCAGTCTTGTACAACCAAGAAAGAAATGCTGTATTTACAGGATTTAGACATGTATTCAAATTCAAATTTAAATTATGCATCGCCTAAAATACAACCCAATGATATTTTAAAAATAGATATTGGTGATATTAATCCGGTTGTGGCTGCGCCTTTTAACGTAAATCCGGCATCGACAAACGGACAGACTTCTGTAGAAATGATGAAATTATCAGGTTATTTGGTTACACCGCAGGGAAATATAATGATGCCTATTTTAAATGAAGTAAAAGTGGGCGGTTTGACTCCGGCAAATGCCGAAATAAAAATAAAAGAACGTCTTATAAATGAAGGTTATTTAATAAATCCAACAGTTCAGGTTAGAGTTCTCAATAATAAATTTACAATTTTAGGAGAAGTAAATGCTCCGGGGGTAATTTCTTTTAGTGAAGAATCCATCAGCTTACTGGATGCGATTGGACTGGCAAAAGATTTAACGTATTCTGCCATTCGAAAAGACATAAAACTAATAAGGGAAGTAGACGGAAAACGTCTTGTTTATCATATTGATTTAACCACAGCTTCGTGGATGTCTAACCCCAATTTTAGAATCAGACAAAACGATGTTATTGTTGTAGAACCAAATAAATTAAAAGTAAACAGCGGCGGCTTAATCAAAGACCCTATACAGGTTTTGGGTATAACAGCTTCTCTTTTGGCGGTTATTTTACTGATTGTTAAGTAAAGTAATCTGGAAAAATAATACGATTGTACATAATTAATAAAATAAGTTATGGATTTTAAAAAAGAATTTCTAAAGTATCTTCGTTACTGGCCTTGGTTTTTACTTAGTTTGATTTTGTGTGTTGGTGCGGCTTTTATTTTTATTAAAATAGTACCGCCAACGTATCAAACTTCGGCTTTAATTTTTATCGATAAAAAACAAGATGATAAAAATAAAATTATAACCATTAGCACGGATCAGAAAAGCAATGAGGCTAATTTAGACGACGAAATCAGATTAATTACTTCAAACGAGTTTTTAATGGATGTAGTTAAAAATATGGATTTAGGTGTTAGTTATTTTGAAAAAGTATATACCACACAAAATAATTATGTCAATAAGGTTCCTTTTATCTTAAATCTTACGGTTTCCAGAGATTCTTTGCCACAAGTTAGTTATGAAATAAAAGTTGATAAAACCGGATTTGTGATAACCGATCCTGCTGCTGAAAAGAAATTTAGAGTAAATGGTTATGATGGAAAGGATGAAGTAGAAGGTTTACCATTTAAAATTAAATTATCTGCAAAAGCGAAAAAAAATCCATCAAATTATTTTGAAAACGAATACAAAGTAAATCTTGAACCTACAGCAGAAGCCCTTAAAAATCTCAAAACGGCGCTTATAGTTGTATCTGATGAAAAATCAAAAGGAACAATAGAATTAAATCATATTAGTTCAGATCCTGTACGTTCCAGAAAAATATTAAATGAAATTATCGTACTTCTGGATAAAAGTATTGTAGTTAACAAGCAGAAAACGTTTACCAATACGGTTGCTTATTTGAAAAAAAGAATTAAAAGTTTTGCCAGAGAAAAAGATTCTATCGAAAGTGTAAAAGAAAGATATCTGCAAAACAATGAAATTGGCGTAATGGACAATTATGTTGCCGAAAAAACTGCCGACAGAACTCAGAAAGATGAAAGTTCGCAACTCAACGAAAGACAAATTGCGCTTGCCAGTTACGCCTTAAACGATATCAAAAAAACAGAAGCGGGGCAAACTTTGGGTACAAATTATAATCTCGAGTCATCCATCGTTAACCAGATGCTTTTAAATTATAATACCAAGCTCATGGACAGTGAGTTAATCCTGCAGAGAGCACAAAAAAATAATCCGGCTTATATTACTTTAATGACGCAGTTAAGAGTTCAGAAACAGGAAATTCTAAATTCTCTGGAAGGTTATTTAAATTTTTTAAATCAAAATAATATTGCCAATAAATCAGAGCAGAGTATTGCGGCTTCAAAAATTAAAAATATTCCAACACAGGATAAAATACTGGGAAATATTAACAGCAATCTCAGTATGAAGGAAGAAACCTATGTTGCATTATTGCAAAAGAAAGAAGAAGCGGTTTTAAATGGCGCCATTTTAGAATCAAATTTAAAAACCTTAAATGCTCCCGAAACAAATTATTCGGCTATTTTTCCGCAGCCAAGATCTTTTATGCTTGGAGCATTTTTGTTTGGCTTATTACTTCCTTTCGGTATCATTTACGTTCGCTTATATCTTGATACCAAAGTGCATAATGAAGAAGACATTCAAAAAGTAATGAATAATATTCCAATTTTGGGACACATTCCTAAAATTGATACCAATGAAAAACTGGAAAACACAGCTACATCTCATTCCTTAATAGCAGAAGCAACAAGAACTTTAGTTTCAAATGTTCGTTATTTACTGCATAAAAAGAAAGAAGACAAAGGGAACATTATATTATTTACATCTTCAATTCAGGGAGAAGGAAAATCCTTTTGTGCCTTTCATAATGCTGTAACAATAGGCAATCTAAACAAGAAAGTATTGCTTATTGGTGTTGATTTAAGAAATCCGCAGCTGCACGAATACTTTAATATCGATAAAAATGTGCCCGGCCTGACTAATTATTTGTCTAATAAAAATGACGACTGGAAAGGCTTTCTGCAAAAAAATAATAATTATTCTCAAAACCTCGACATACTGCTTGCCGGAGAAGTTCCGCCAAATCCGTCGCAGTTAATAACCAATTCTAATTTTGAATTGCTGATAGAAGAAGCAAAAGAACTTTATGATTTTATAATATTAGATACCGCTCCGGTTCAAATCGTATCTGATACGCTTAATTTTAGCTATTTGGCCGATGTTACAGTATTTGTAGTAAAATATGATTATACAGACAAAAGCAATTTAGTTCATGTAAATAATTTTATTAAAAAAGAACAATTAAAAAATGTAGGTATTCTTATTAACGCAGTAAATATGAAAACCGCCTACGGATATGGTTATGGACAAAATTATAGTTACCAGTATCAGGAAATAAAAGTAAAAAAACCATGGTATAAAAAAGCACATAGCTTAAAAGAAGCTTAAGTAATAAAGCATTACAAAAATTAAATAAAAACAAAATGTATCATAAAATAGTGCTTTTGATATTGCTTTTAGTTATTGGTGTCGTTTTTTATTTTTCCTGGCTGCCAGATCCTGGTTTAAGAAGTGAAAGCTATTTACCAAAATGGCTGTTGAATTGGAGTAATCATTATTATAATCTCCGTACCGCTGTTCCTTTTTTAGCTGTTGGTTTCTTATTAGAAGCATATTCACAGCATAAGAATTCAAATGAAATAAATCAAAATAAAAGTTTGAGTTTCATACAAAATATTGGCATTGCTGCAATAATCGTTTGTATAGCCGAAGGAGGACAATTTGTAATTCAAAAAAGAAATCCTGATGTAATGGATGTTTTTTATGGGATTATTGGAAGTATAATAGGAGGATTATTTTACAATTTATTGAAAAGAATTAAAAAATGCGAAACAGACATAAATTTACCTTCATAATCTGTTGTGCCATTGCAGACATGATCGCTATGATACTGGGTACTATAGTGTTTCTGAATTATGCAAATGAAGAAAAAATTGGCTGGAACGCATTGTTTCTTGATAAAATGATTCCTATTACAATTTTGAGCTGGTTATTCTCGGTTACCTACTTTCAGTTGTATAGGATAGACGTTCTTTTTAGTTTAGAATATTTTTTCCGCAATAGCTGGCGAGCTTTTTTTACCCAAAGAGTTCTATGGCATAGTTACATTTTTATTTTTCAGGATAACGTGCTGTATTTTTTTGGGAGCAAAGCAAATTTGATTCAGTTAAGCTTTTTGTTATCTTATTTCCTGCTGTCCAGAATTTTGTTTACAGTGGTGATAGGAAAAATAAAAGGATGGGTTTTTAAACGTTATACAGTAGCAATCTGGGGATTTAATAAAACGAGTATTGAACTGGCATCGCACTTAGAAAACAATTCCTTTTTTATTCATTTTCTGGGAATTGTCAACGAAAACTCATCTGTAGAATATACAAGCAATGAAGATTTCAGCGAAGCACTGTCAGAAGCCATACATAATGCATCAAAGGAAAAAATAAACGAATTGTATATTGTTTCAAAACCTGATTTTATTTCAGATTTGAATTATTTCTTTGAGCTTGGCGATAAATACTGCATGCGTTTAAAATTTGTTCCGGACTTTTCATCTATTTCAAAAAAACATTTTAATTCGAGCCATTTAAATAATTTTCACGTCATTAAGCCGCGTTTTGAGCCTTTACAAAATGCTTACAACAGATTAATTAAAAGAATATTCGATCTTACTTTTAGTATTCTGGTTATTGTTTTCATCATGTCATGGCTTTACCCTTTAATTGCTATTTTGATTAAAAGACAAAGCAAAGGGCCGGTTTTATTTAGACAAATGCGTACAGGCAAAAAAAATGAACCCTTTTGGTGTTATAAATTTCGAAGCATGTACATAAATTCTGGAGATGAAAGCCAGCAGGCGCAAAGAGGAGATTCGAGAATTACGCCAATTGGTAAATTTCTTCGAAAAACAAGTTTAGACGAAATGCCGCAGTTTTTTAATGTTTTACTCGGAAATATGAGTGTAGTAGGACCGCGTCCTCATATGATTAAGCATACATCAGACTATAACGGACATATTAATAATTTTATGGTCCGCCATTTTGTAAAACCCGGAATTACAGGACTTGCGCAGGTTTCGGGACTTAGAGGAGAAACGAAAAGAGTAGCCGACATGAAACGTAGGGTTACTACAGATATCCAGTATTTACAACGCTGGAGTTTAATAACAGACATTAAAATCTGTTTATTAACAATAATTGTAACCGTAAAAGGAGATAAAAATGCTTTTTAATTCATAAACTAAAAAATAATTCAAAATGTAAACTTAAATAAACTAATAAACCAACCATCATGGACATGACTAATTACCTTATTGGTCTGCTCACAGGAGTATCTGTGACAACCTTTTTTATCGGAAAAGAATGGTATAAGTATTATACCAAATATACGATTCAGCAAAAACAGCTCGATCGGGTTTTAAAATTGAATGATAAAATTAAAAAACTAAAAAATTTAAGTCCCTCTGATGCCCCAAAACTTAATGCCGGAATTTAAAAATAGCTTTTTAGCTGATTTGCCTTCAATTGCTTATTGATGAACAAGAATCCAATAAGCCGGTTGCTTTTCTTGATTGAATAGCGACACCGACTTTATTCTTTATCAAGATCTTCAAAATAGACTGTACCCAAAGGTTTAGACGAAATTTAATTTGATAATAATGAGCTCGATATCCTATCGGGCTCTTTCCTTTTTATATTTTTTTAATTCATTAGAACGGGTAAATGCTAATTTTTAAGAGATGATTAAAAAAGAAAAAGTCCTGGTTAAGGACAATAAAGGCATTTTTTTAAAAATGTTTAAAAGAAAATTTAAAAACGAATTTGAATTTTCTGATGCTTCTTTTTTGTTGAAAAATGAAAAGAAATCAAATGATTTTGACCATTCAGTATTTGTAATTTATGAATATTCAGAATTAATAGATTTCTTTAAATCTGAGTACAAAAGTCCTCATTGCATGATTTTTTTGTTTAGTAAATATCTGTATTCAAGTTTGTCTTTGATAGAAGAAATCAAAGGTTTAATGCTGATAGATGCCACAAAAACCAAAACTGAAATTTTTCAGGATTTGAAAATGTTTTTTAAAAAACCTTCTAACTTAATTCCAAAATTATCAGATAAGAAATTAGTAAAACTAAAAATGTCCGAAAAACAACTAGAAGCACTTCAGAGAGCTTTATTTTTTAGGATGTGATTTTAAATTAAGAATCAAAAAGCCGCTCAAATTGAGCGGCTTTTTTTATGTCTACATGTTAAATGGTTGTTTGTCAGTAAAATAGGTGTAAATACCTGAGTATTTATAATTTAATTGTATTAATTTTATTATAAAAATCAATGTTCTTTTCATAATAAGAAAGTAAAGTTTTACAATAAACGATTATAAGTGAATTTGGAAAAATAACTAATACGACTGAAACCATGAAAAATGAAATGAATCCTCAGGAAAAAAATGCAAAAGTTATTCTGGATCAACGTCCTTCAACCTGGCCTGAAGAAGGAAAAATTGATTTAAACATTCATGATCTCCCGCACCGTGGTGCTATAATCGAATGGTGGTATCAAAACTGTCATATAATATCTAAGGATGGTGACCGCTTTTCTCTATTTGCATCGTTTTTTAGACTAGCATCTAAAAAAGACGAAGACGAAGATGATTATTCATATGCCCATTTTATAATTTGGGCTTTATCTGATAAAGTCAATCAAAAATATTATACAGACTCGCTTGTCGATCCAAGTATGCCTGCAGAATCTCTTAAAGTTCTCAGTAAGAAAGAAGAAACCATTAATAAACAGTTTTATCGCGCACTAAAAGAAGTATATTCAAAAGGAAATGTGCCGTTTCCGGATAGACTTCTTAAAGAAGAAGCAAATGTAAGTCTTGACAATCTTTCCCTCGAATATGATCAAAATTCTTTTAAAAAAGATCAAAATGGTAATTATCATTTAGTACTAGATAATCCATTAGACAAAATAGAGTGTAAACTCGAATTTATTCCTTTAATTGAACCCGTTCGTCACGGTAATCAGGGAGAATTGTATGGTATCTGGAAAGAAGATATGTTTTATTATTTTATTCCAAAATGCAAAGTAAACGGCGAAATTTACATTGACGGCAAGTCTTATCAGGTAGAAGGCAGCGGCTGGTATGATCATGAATTTAGTAAATCCGGAGATGAAACTGCAGTTAGGGATTTTAGACATGATATGTCATGGGACTGGATATCGCTGCAACTGGATAATGGTTTTCAAATGTCGCTGTATGATCTTTATGATAATACTAAAAATGGAGAATATGCCGGAGGTACCGGAATTATAATTGATAATGAAGGTAAAAGAATAAGCGTTGAAGATTACTCCTATACACCTGTAGAATACTGGACAAGTTCGAGAACCTTTATATCGTATCCCATTTCGTGGGAACTTGAAATTCCCAGTTTTAATGTTTCGATGTTTGTTACTGTTGATTTTCCTGAACAGGAATTTATTACAACTCTTTCGATGCCTGCATTTTGGGAAGGAAGTATTAAAGCTTCAGGAAAATTTATGGGAGCCGGCGTGACAGGTGTAGGTTATTCAGAAAGAACAGGATTTAATACAAAAGAAAGTATTGAAAGTTTCTTAAAAGGAGTAGGAAAGATTACCCAAAATGTGGTAGAATCGCTATTGCCATTAAACCCAACAGATGATCAGTTTCATAAACTCATTAATAGTCCGGTGGGAATTGATTTTTTTAGTCCGGTCGATAAAGAACAATATGTTACTTCAGTTATTAAACCAATTAGAGAAATAGTAGACAGAAGTAAAAAAGCCTGGAGATCGTATGTACTGCTTGCTTGTATTGATGCCGTTGGCGGAAACTCACAGCCTTTTATTGATATTTTGGCCATGCCGGAACTTATTCATTCGGGGTCATTAATTGTAGATGATGTACAGGATAGTTCAGATACAAGAAGAGGCGGTACCTCTCTGCATCATCTTTATGGGGAACCTCTTGCAATTAATGCCGGAAATACCTGTTATTTTCTCGGAGATTTAGTCGTGAAAAAATCATTAATTCAAGATGATGTTCGTTTAAAAATCTACGAGCTTTATTTTGAGATGATGAGAGCTGCACATGCAGGTCAGGGGTTGGATATAAGCGGACTTCATTTACTTATGCCAGATGCGGTTAGCAGCGGAGACAGCTCAATACTTGAAAAAAGAATTTATACCATTCATCGTTTAAAAACTGCTGCGCCTGCTTGTACTTTAGCCAAAATAGGAGGAATAATTGGTGGAGGAAAACCGGAACAAATTGAAGCGCTGGCCAATTATTTTGAAGCCATAGGTCTTGCGTATCAAATAGTTGACGATGTACTAAATTTAGAAGGATACGAAAATAATCTTAAAGATAAAGGAGAAGATATTACAGCAGGAAAAATAACGATGCCTGTTGCAAAAGCAATGGGTTTACTCCCTTTGGACAAACGCGAATATATCTGGAAAACAATTCAAACAATGCCAAAAGATACAACAGTAATAGGTTCTGTTATTAAATTACTGGAAGAATGCGATGCGCTGTCTCTATGCCGCAAAGAAGCAGAAAATATAATGGAAGATGCCTGGAAAGATGTAGAAGAAATATTAACCGATTCATTTTATAAAATGAGACTGCGTGCATTTGGCTGGTATGCGCTAAAAATAGAATAAGTAAATTTTTTGAGCACAATTCTTGTTTTTATTGAGTTAATAGCAATAATTTCAATTCTGTACATTTACGATTAGGGGTAATAAAAACCCGAATTTAAATTATATAAATGTACTTAAAATATCTATTAATCTGCTTTGCGTTATTTTCAATCAAAGCAAATTCACAAATTGTAGAAGAAAAGAAAAATTTCCGTGCGGCAGATTCGCTGCTAAAAGAACATAGTTTTTCGGTTCACCGTGATAATTATTTTTTAACCGGAATGCCATTAAATGAAGCTGTTACAAGAAATAATGCCGATGTAAAGTATCAGGTTAGTTTTAAACTTCGGTTAAACTCAAAACCTTTATGGGGTGGATTTTTTCCGTATTTAATGTATACCCAAAAAGCATTTTGGGATATTTATGCAAGCTCAAAACCATTTTCAGAAATTAATTTTAATCCCGGCATTGCTATCGTTCGTCCGTTTTATTTAAAAGGCGGAAGACTTACTTATGGTACGATTTCTTTAGAACACGAATCAAACGGAAGGGATTCTATATATTCCAGAACGTGGAATATGCTGGCTTTTTCATTAAAGTCGCAAGTTTCTCCACGATGGACCGTTGGCATTAGAGGATGGATTCCGCTGGTTGATAAAGAAGATAATCCCGGATTGACGAAATATGTTGGATATGGCGAAGCAAGTGCGACTTACCAGATAAAACCCGGAAGATGGAGTGCCGATATTCTTTTTAGAAAAGGCAGCGGTCTTATCAATTACGGATCTTTGCAGACACAATTAAACTGGAAGCCCTATAGAGATGAGAACTATTATGTCACACTACAATGGTTTGTAGGTTACACCGAAAGTTTAATTGATTATCAGGAACACAAAAGCATGATACGTTTAGGTTTTACAATTAAACCTGAAAATATGGGCATTTTTTAAATTATTTTTTACCCGAAGCCCAAAGAACGGCATTTTTCAAAAGAGTAGTGTAAGCTTCATTTTCAAATAATTCAGGCGAATGTCCCATGAAAATATACAGATTTCGGGATTTAAAATGATCGTTTGTCCAAACTACAGGATGATCGCCCATTTTTATTTCAGAATTGGGTTTATAAGTCGATTCGTCAACCGAAGCTAAAACATGAACATTTCCTCTTGGGCTTTTATCATAGGTATACCATTCTTCTTTTTGAATTAAAAAATCTGTCGGAATTCCTTTTGTAACGGGATGCGATTTATCTTCAATATTTACTTTAGCATTTGCAAAAGTGGCTATATAATTTTTAAATCGTATTCCGCCCATAAAATCAGAAAACCATTGCCACATCGGGTAACCGTCAAATTCGCCCAGCAAAGTTGCATGATGAAGACCAATCCATCCGCCTTTGCCGTCGTTGATATATTTTTCAAAAGCTTTCATAGATTCTTCGCTCCAGGTATACGGAGGATAATCCAGCTGAATGAAAACTTTATATTGTTTTAAAAAAGCATCATTAATTTTTGCCGTATTTTCGATATAATCAATTGTAAAACCGCTCTCTGCAGCCAGTTTATTAAGCCATGGTTTTGCAGCCTGAGAAAATGCAAGATGATGCCCGCCGTTTTCATACAAAACCAAAGCTTTAAATTTTGATTTTTTTGAAGACTGGGCATGACAGTTTCCCTGAAAGAAGAAAACTGTCATTATTATAATTAAGAAATTTTTCATTGTTAACTTTTATTTTGATGCCAAAGCCGTTATCGCTTGTAAAAACCAAGCCGAATGCGGAATCCATTGTTCTGTCCAGCGCCATTCGTCGTTACCTTCAACATCCATTTTAAAATCAATTCCGGAACCGTCTGCATTTCCTTCTTTACCCGTAATACCATTTGAGATTCCGCCTTTTTCAGAACCATGACCATAATTAGAATGCATATAAGGCACATTTGTTTCTCCAAACTGATATAAAAAACAAACAGAGTAAGGATTACAGCCTAAAATCCATGATAATTGCTGCGATGCATATAAATCAAGTGGGTTTTTCTTAGAACCGTTGTTTTGTACAGAAATTACTTTTGCACCTTCTGCCGCTGCCGTTGCGAGCGATGCTAATCTTGCATTTTCGCCCTGCCACCACCAGCCGGTTTCGTTATCATGCGGAATAAAAAATCCATCTTGTACTTTGTTATTAAAAAGGAAACTTTGGCGTGCATAACCAAACGGATTTTCTACATTATTGGTAACAGCCAAATTATATTCCAAAGCTTTTTTAATAACATTTTTAGCCGTCTTTATTTCGTTGCTGTCGTTTTCTTTTTTCAAATAACGAGTCAAAGCCACGATTGGTAAACCTGCATCGGCAGCATGCCAAAACGGGCGATTGCTGTCGTTGCTTACAAACCAGCCTTTGTCAGTCATTCGGTTTTCAAGTTTGTGAGCCCATTTTCTGGCTTCATCTTTATAAAAAGTATCATTGGCAGCAATCCATAATTCGGTTGCAGCCATTAAAGCGCAATAATCATCAATAATATTTTCTTTTCCGTCATCATCATATTTTGTGTTGTTTATTAAAAGATGCGCATAAGCACGTTTAGCTCCGTCTAAATATTGTTTTGAGGTAAAATCGCCGCTTTTTTTCCATTGCGATATTCTGGCTAATGAAGCTATTGCCATTCCTGCGCCTTCGCGAAAAGCACTCTGATATTCATCTGTAGTTACACTATTAGCCTTTAAGCCTACAATTCTTCGGGCAGAAGGATTTTTATCAAAATAGCTAAAAACAATCATGTAAAAATAATCCTCATCAGATAAGCAGCGCATCATATAATCGGCTCCCCACAAGGCTTCGCTGTCTAACGAATCTTTTATTTTCCACTGTACAAGTTGTTTCGAAAGCGTCTCAGATGTATTGATTAGTGACCACGTAACTAAAGGTGTCTGCTGTGGAGAAACAAAATTAGCGTAAGCCAAATGCGAAAAATATTTACTAACATCTCCGGATGCATCGCACCAGCCGCCGTGCACGTCTACTTTTTTTGCACTTCCGTATAAAAGCATGTTTTTATCGGCTTCAAGTTCTTCTGGAGTATTGGCCCTCTGCTTATTATAATAATGTACAATGGCAGAAATAGTGCGTTTAGCCAATATATTTTCTTCAATAGAAAAACTTGCTGAGGTATAAATCTGATCTGCAATTTTGAAAGAGATTTTATAATTTCCCGGTTTTTCAAAAGACGTAAAATCGGCTTGATAAAATTTTTCACCAAGTTTCCAGTCTTCAACATTCTGAGCTTTTCCAACAAAAGCTGTAAATACTGTTTTTTGAGTTTTAGTATCAATAATATCAAAAGTTTTACCTTCACCAAGATCTGTTGGATATCCAATAATGGCTATTTTTGGACTCTTTGGATCAAAACCAACCTGATTTACATAAATTATAGGTTTACTATAAGCCATAATAGAAATAAACAGTACTATTAGGACATATCTTATTTTTTTACTGAATTTTGACATATTTAGTAATAAATCTTGAAGTTAAACTTTACTGATTTTACCAGCAAATTACAAAAAGGAAAATTTTTAGACTATTTTCTAAATGGCAGTATCAATTTAATTAATATTTAATAAAGCCCTTTATTTATGTATAATTTAAAAGAAAATGTATACAGAATGATGTGTATTTGATGGGCTTTTTTGCAACAAATTGTACAATTTAAAACCTCATTTTGGTCTTGCCTAAAAGATTTATTCCTGATTTTTAGAAATTTCCTCAATAATTATTTTTTGAATTTCTTCAGGTTTTTCCATCAGTACAGAATGTCCCGCATCTTCATATAGATATATTTTTTTCTTCGGTGCTTTTAGGTATTCAAAATATTTTTCGGCAATAGTATAATTAGTCTGAAAATCTTTTTTTCCAACAAAAAAATAAACCGGACATTTTACTTTTGGAAGTTCTGTAAAAAGATTTTGTTTTACAGCGGCATTCCACGTTGGCATCCAGGTTTCACCCCAGCCTTTAAGATACTCTTTTATAGCAGGAAGATTTTCATCGGGAATAGGCTGTCCGTCATAAAAAAACATCCATTTTCTGGAATAAAATATCTGGTTGTAGTTCTCAAAAGGAATTTTTACTGCATTTAATTCTTCTAAAGCAGCAGGATTATCTTTAGCATCTACTTTTAATTTATCAAGCAGCAGCTGTTCACTTTTTGTTTGATCGATTACGGAACTAATCGAAATATAAGCATTTAAAAGTTCGGGATGTTTCTCGGCCATACTAAAACCCAATACAGTTCCCCACGATTCTCCAGCGAGAAAAAGCTTCTTTTTATTGAATTTTTTTAGAAGAATTTTTATCACTTCATAAGTATCATTTTCCATTAATTCGAGTGTGATTGGAACTGAAGATTTGTTTAAAGCCAAAGTTTTTCCGGAATCTCGCTGATCCCATTGCACGACTAAAAAATGATCCTGAAGTTTATTTGTAAAAGTCTCAGCCTGATTCATTCTCGAACTGCCCGGACCTCCGTGTAAAAATAAAATAATAGGGTTGTTTTGGTTTCCTTTATAAGAAATAATCTGTTTTATTTTACCAACAGACAATGTATCATAATAGGTTTGGATTTGTGCGTTCGATTTACTTATAAGTAATACAAGAATAAGCAGTGTAAAATTTATTTTTTTCATTTGTTTAAGGCAGTTAATGATGAGATTTAATAAGATTCGTTTTGCTTTTGTTTTACTAAAGTAATGATTTTGATTAGTTTAATTTTTATAGCCTAAAATAAAACTCTCAATTTTTTTGATCAAGATAAAAATAATATAGATGAGCATTTTTATTGATTAAAATTTGAGTAATAAAATATTTTAATTTACTTACATTTTGTTTGTTGTAAAAATCTGAAAATCATATATTTTAACTTTTTTTTATTAAATTTGGTATTACAATTTCTAGCAATATCGATTATGGAAAAATTAAAACGCCCGGTTTATCTAAAAGCTGGTTCTGATGATTTTTTTAAGAAGCTGCGCACAGAAGTAAACGAAACTGTTCTACAAAACTCATCATTATACCTGTTAAATGTTGTAAAGTCATTAGGTCTTTTGGTTGTGTTTTTTTTATTTTATGGTTGTATTTTGTTTTTTGGTAACAATACATCATTACTTTTTCTTTTTTATATTTTATCCGGTTTTACAATGATTGTGCTTTTTATAAACGCTTTTCATGACGCTGCACATGGAGCATTATTTAAAAAAGGAAAGTATAACGAATGGTTCTTGTATGTTTTAGAACTTTTTGGAAGTAACCACTGGCTCTGGATGCGAAGACATATCAATCTTCATCATGCTTATCCAAACGTTCCGGATTGGGATATTGACATTAAACAAAGCGATATCATTCGAATTTTTCCAAACAGTCCGTTGTTTAATTACCATAAATACCAGCATATTTATATGTGGTTTATCTATCCGCTTTATAGTCTGAATTGGTTGTACATACGTGATTTTAAAGACTTTTTTGGAACCAAAAATAATTATGTCAAAAAGGTTGTTGACGATATTCCTGTCAAACAAATTTTTATATTATTTGCCGCAAAAATTATAAATCTGTTTTACATACTTTTTATACCCATGCTTGTTTTAAATCAGCCTTGGTATATCGTATTGGCAGGATGGTTTGCAATGCATTTATGCGGAAGTGTTTTGGGAGTCGTAGCACTTGTTTCGACACATGTTGACGAAGACGCACATTTTCCCGTAACGGATGATGAAGGAAATCTTTCGGCAACCTGGGCGGTTCATCAAATGATTGTCACTAAGGATTTTAGTACCAATAGTAAACTGGCTAATTTTTTATACGGAGGTTTTACACACCACGTAGCACATCATCTTTTCCCGGGAGTTGGGCATACGTATTATCCGTATATAACGCCCATCATAATTCGTTACGCCGAAGAATATGATCTTCCATATACTTCCTATCCATTTTATCATGCCGTGCGATCGCATTTTAGAATGCTGAAAAACAAAGGTGTCAATGAGAATATTTTTATGACGGGAGAGATTTGAGGTTCGAATCCCTCCGGGGTCACAACTATTTTAAAACCGGAATTTTTACAAAACTATCATTGTACCATTTTATCTGCAAAGGTTCTTTTGCATCCAGAATTGTTTCGTCACTCACATCTTTTCCCGTTCCGTAATTCAATTGCGAAAAAGGATTTTTGTTGATGGTAACAGCAATTAATAAACGGCTTCCTTTTCTTAATTGTTTGCTGGCAAAATGAGTGTTGGTAAACGAAATTGTTTCTATTGTATTAGGTTCCAGCAATTGCCTTTTCTCAATATCTTTTGCATAACTCGCACGCCCAATGTAATAAGATAAATGAAAGTATTCTCCTTCTGGTGTAACTTCATAAAGCGTAACGCCCAAATCCATATCTTTTTTATTGATGCTGCATTTGATTTCGCCTAAAAAAGATCCATTTACAATAAGAGGTTCTTTTAAAGGTTCACTCATATAGAAATAGCCATCATTTGTATTGACTTCTTTTTTTATAATCGGACTAGGATAGTAATTATTATTGCTGTTTTGTCGGTCTTTAAAATCAACTTCCTGCGATAAAAATTCTTTCTTTTTTGGTTTTTTAGAATCGGCCAGATAAAAATCTCCGGTTTTATTATTTGTCAAATAAAAAGTCAGGAAATCATTGTGCATTTTTTCAAATGATGGTGCGCTTTTCCATTCATTGGCGCCCATAACTTCATAGTTGATTTTATCTTTTAAAACATCAGGTTTAGTTCCGTTTTTCAAAATATAGTCAAACCATTGATAGGTAATTTTTTTAATATCAAACAGAGCATTTGCATCGACTTTGTAATCATTTATAACCGCTTCGCCGCCAATCTGTGTTCCAAAATGTCCGTAAGGGCCAATTATTAAATAAAAAGGCGTTTTTGGACTGTATTTTTGAAGTTCTTTTAAATAATACAAACTCGAATTTTGAGAATCATTATAATAACCGTCAAAAGCCAAAACCGGAATATTGATCTGAGAAAAATCATTTTTATAAGGTGCCATTTTTTGCCAGTATGCGTCAAACGACGGATGTTTTATCCATTTTTGAAACCATCGGTTAGGTTCGCCGTCAATGCTGTCTAAAGTTTTGTAGGCTGTTCCGGCTTCCCACCATCTAAATTTTAAACCTCTAAAACGTGGTCGGTTATTATTGGTAACCGTATCAAGATATTTATTATTTCCAACATAAAAAGCCCATTCGTAATTTGGGTTTATGAAAATATTATTTTCCATCGGAAGTCCCATTCCGGGTCTGTTAGCCACAGCAGGAACAATAGTTTTAAGTGCCGGATGCAGTTTTTTACAGGCCACCCATTGTGTAAATCCGTTGTAACTTCCGCCGTACATCCCGATACTTCTGCTGCACCAATTTTGTTTGCTTATCCAGTCAATGGCATCATAAACATCATTGGCTTCATCTTCATACGGATTAATTTCGTTTGGACTGAAACGCTTTCCTCTTGCATAAACTATTACGCCAATGTAGCCTTTATCTACAGATTCTTTTATAGATTTAAGATCTCTACCCGTATCGCGAACATAAATTGTATATTGAAGAATTACCGGTTTTGGAGTTTCGTCATTCTTTTTTCGGGCAACCATTGCCGATAATATGGCACCATCTCTGGTTTTTATTGAAACACTGTCCTGAATATCGTAATCACTTTCTGTATTGGCTAATTTGGCTGTTTTTGTTTGTTGTGCAGAAATTTGACAAACAATAAAAAATAAACTCAGAAATAAAAATAATGCTTTGTTATTCATAATCAGTTAGTTTTTCAGTTGAGCGAATTTAATTATAAATTTATATATTTACTTTACTATAGACTCAAATTATAACTTTATGTTACATTTCATTAAAACTTCAGTTTTGTTAATGTTCTTTCTGGGAATAGTTTCTGCGAAAGCACAAAATGAAGCTTATGCAGAACCTGTAGAGCATAAAATTGAAGACACAACTTTTGTAAACTTAAAAGATTACAGCAAGGATTTTGTTTATGATATGAAATATGCCACGGAAGATAATTTTCTGAAAGCCAAAGTATATGATTGTGCAGAATGTTTTCTGCGTTTAAAAACCGTAAAAGCTTTGGTTGAAGCCAATAAGGATTTTATGAAAAAAGGATATAAAATAAAGCTGTACGATTGCTACAGACCTTTGTCTATCCAAAAGAAAATGTGGGAAATTGTATCGAACCCTGAGTATGTAGCCGATCCAAAAAAAGGCTCCATCCACAATAGAGGAGGAGCCGTTGATATTTCTATAGTTGATGCAAACGGAAAAGAAGTTGATATGGGAACTGCTTTTGACTTTTTTGGTCCCGAGGCCGGCCACAACTATACTAAGCTTTCTAAACAAATTTTAGCCAACCGAAAATTTCTTAAAAAAATAATGATCCAAAACGGTTTCAATTCGTTTGATTCAGAATGGTGGCATTATAATTTAAAAACCGGATTGAAAGATACGGTTTCTAACCAAAAATGGAATTGCGAATAATTATTCAACGCATCTGATATTCTGCATGAAATACGTATTGGGCTGATACGTTTTTCCGTTCAGTTCAGAAACTAATTCTCTTTTTACAATATAATCTTCAACATCAGTCAGGTATTTAATTCGCATAATTAAAACAGGAGAAGTTTTCAAATCTTCATAATTATCTTTCATAAACATGAAAATTCCTGTATTAACGCGATTATCAAAACCTTTGTCGTCGCGAATTAAAGTTCCGCAGTTTTCCTGATTAATATGAAGAAGTGTTACAATTTTTCCGTTTTCTAATTGTAAATACACTTTTGAGTTTTTATCAAAACAATTTGCTTTCAAAAAGTCTTTACTTTTTTGAATAAGCTGTAAGTTTAAAGTAGGTAAACCATCAGTCTGCGCAAGCGAAAAGAAAACATAACTAAAAGTTCCGCCAAAGTTTTTTTCACTAATTAAATATTCGTTTGTTACTTTATAAGTTCCAATTGAGTCCGTTACGTTGGCACTGTATTCACAAGGTTTTTGAGCAAATGCGGTAAAGGTTAATAAAAAAAGAGTCAGGGTAATTAGTTGTTTCATTTTAGTTTATTTTTCTGCAAATTAAAACTATTTTGCTTTCATTTTTATCTGTTGTAAAAAAACAATATCTATTTCCTCCATTTTTTATTTTCCATTTTTTGCGAATGTTCTCAACTGTTTCAGGAAAATTGCGGGTTGTCACGTTTGCCTGCTGATTTTGCAGCTCATTTTTCATGTCATTTTTATTGTAAGAAATCACTTTTTCTATTTCAAAACGACGTCCCGGAAAATCAATTAAATCTTCTGAAGTATATAAATGCGAATGCTTATGAAGTTTGTTTATTTTGAAAAAAGTGCTTACTTCATCAAATCCTCCTGATTTCATTATGGCCGAATTGGGTTCGTAAAGATATTTTTGAGGAAAATTGTAAGATGGAAATTCAGTTTGGTCTAAAATAAATTCAAACGTTTCAATTTTGTCTTTTAAAATATTGGCTGTTTTTAAAGTTATTTTGCCCGAATAATCTTTGTGAATTTCAAAAAGCAATTCTTTAACTTCATTTTCAAGCGCAATAATATGAATGTTTTTTACAAATTTTAATTCTGATAAGCCTGCTGAAATATCAAGTAAAGGTGCTGTTTTTATTAAAATAGAATCGGTTTTTTCAAAATAAAAATCTAAAGATTCCGGTACATTTGGCAGACAGTCTTTCAGCATAAAAACTTTGCCTTTTGTATCATTTCGACGCGAAGGATCAATATAAATCCAATCCCATTTTATTTCTGATTCTTTTAAAACGCTGGCAGAATCATCAGCATAAAAACGGCAGTTTTGAACTTTTAACTGCTCAAAATTATGTTTTACAATCGCTGATAAATCTTCGTTTATTTCGCAATGTGCAATGGTTTTAAATTTTTGAGAGAAATAAAAATCATCGACCCCAAAGCCTCCGGTAAGATCTATTAAACTTTCTCCTGAAATTAAAGATGCTTTGTAAGCCGCTGTTTTTTCAGAAGAAGTCTGCTCAACAGAAATTTTGCTGGGATAAATAATATTTTCGGTCGAAAACCAGGTTGGTAATTTGTCTTTGGCTTTTGCCTTTGCTTCAATTTGGTTTAAAATTAAAATCCATTCCACTTCCGGAAACGGATTTTTTTGAAGCGCTAATTTTGTTATTGATTCACTACTATTCTGCGTAATAAATTCCTGAATGTTTTTACTTAAAATAGAAGTGTTCAAAGCTAAATTCTTTCGGTTAAAACAGATATGATTTTATTGTCTGGAAAGAATTCTTTTAAAATTACTTTTATCATTGTAAAAAGCGGTACTGCAATAATCATTCCGACAATTCCAAACAGAATACCGCTGATTAAAGTAATGAGGAATATTTCCAGCGGGTGCGAATTTACACTTTTTGATGAAATTATAGGCTGACTTATATTATTATCAATCGCCTGAACCAATAAAAAACCTATTACGACATAAATTGTGGTTGGCAGAATTTCGGATCTAAAATCTTGCCCAATTAAACTTATCATTGTTAAAAGCGCAGCCAAAATGGTCCCTATAATCGGACCGATGTATGGAATAATATTTAGAACGGCACATAAAAACGCAATAACAAAAGCATTTTTGTTTCCAAAAATAACCAAAACGATAAGATACAAAATAAACACAACTGTTAACTGAAGTAAAAGCCCAATAAAATAGCGGGTCAACATGTGGTTTATTTTGGTAATAGAATTTAAAATTTTGTCTTCGTTTGAATCCGGAAGTAATTTTCTGGCTGTCGATTTAAAATCATCCTGATCTTTTATAAAGAAAAAAGTAATGAAAAATACAGAAACGAGTCCCATTCCCATATCGGCCATAAAATTTAAAATTGAATTGATGAAACCTGTAAAGTAACTGAAATTCAGCATTGAAGTGACTTTAGAATCTCTCAAAACTTTATTAAGATCAAAGTGCTGAACATTAAAATAGGTTTCAATACTTTGTTCTGTTTCCATAAATTGTGCCTGCAGCTGATTGGTGTCTAAAAGCGATAAATTATTGGCTTGCGAAATAATCAACGGAACAAATAAAAAGATAAAACCAATTAATAATAAAATAAAAATTACAATGGCAGTTGTAGCGGCAAAAGAATCTCTGAATTTTAATTTATTTTTTAAAAATAAAACCAACGGATTAGATATCAGACACAATATTAACGAAATGCACAGATAAACAATTACAGTTTGTATTTCGTATAAAAAGTATAAAACAATACCAATTATTAAGATTGTAGCCAGTGCTCTTAAAATCCCGTTAGAAATAGTTTTTGATGTTATCATATTAAAATTTTAGACTATAAAAATAGGAAAAAGCTTTTTAAAATTTTACAGATAACAAAAAAAAGCGAGATGTTTTCATCTCGCTTCTATAATGCATTTCTTTTAATTAAGGCTGTGCAAAAGAATTTCTTGGACCACCGCTTGCGAAAATTGCAGCAATTCTGTTTTTCTGTCCTGTAGAGAACATATACATTGCAGCATCATCAGTATAATCCATGTAGTTCATTGTCATCTCTACCGGAGTACCAGAACACGTACTGTAGTGAGGATAAGCAGGAGAACCATAGTTTGCAGTGTTGTGAGTTGGAGTATCAGATACTAAATCGCTTCCGCAAGTTGCATCTCCCCAAATGTGACGTAAGTTCAACCAGTGTCCAACTTCGTGAGTACCAGTTCTTCCTAAGTTATAAGGAGCATTTGCAGAACCAGATAATCCGAAATATTTAGGATCAATTACAACTCCGTCTGTAGAAGAAGATCCTCCAGGGAATTGCGCATAACCTAAAATTCCGCCTCCAATAGTACAAGACCATAAGTTAAGTTTTGTTGTTGGAGAAGTTGGTGCTAAACCACCCTGAGCTGTTTTTTTCATAGCATCATTTGTTCCCCAAGAAGTTTTAGTTGTAGATTTTCTAATAACCTGATCTAAAACAAATGAGATTCCTACGTTTGCTTTTACACCGGCAAAAAGAGCAGGAACATTGTTGTAATCTGAGTTTAAAGCATTGAAGTCTTTGTTTAAAACATCAATTTGAGATTGAATTTGTGTGTTTGAGATATTCTCTGCAGTCGTTCTGTACAATACGTTTACTACAACAGGAATTTGGATTTTTCCATTTACAAGTTTTCCTGTAAGTAACGCTTTGTTTGTGTAAGCTTCAATTTCGTTCATTCTAATAGCCAAAGTAGGATCAGCTTTTAATTGAGCTTCTAAAACGTCCTGACTAGCGCAAGTACGAAGAGTTGGTTTTGCAGCTGCATCTGAATTTGTTCCTTCAGATTGATCATTTTGGCAAGAAAACAGCACCAACGCTGTAATTGCGGTAATAATAACTTTTTTCATAATTAACGGGGTTTTTTGTTATAAAATATTAGTTTTGGTTAACCAGATCGCAATTTTATAACAAAAACATTTTGTAGCCAAATTTTTATATGAAATTATTTTGGAGAATTTTGCGATCCCTTATATAGTCTAGTTCTTACAAAAAAGTTAAAATTATTTTTATGAAGTAAATTCTTATTTATGAGTATTTTAGGAGTAAAAAAACTATAATTAGATCAAAATTTAACCTTTTGGCAAAATGTTTATTCTAATTTTAACGTTTTTCCTACGTATTTCTACTTTTTTTTGAAAATCAATTTTTTGTGTTAAAGGCTCAAAGCAGTGATCTCATAAAGCGCAATACTGGCTGCCTGAACCACATTCATACTGCTGTTTTTTCCAAACATATTGATGTGTACAATTTGATCGCAGATTTTTAAAAGTTCATCCGAAATGCCATCGATTTCACTTCCTATTAAAAGTGCCGTTTTTTTATCTTTTGGAATTATAACTTCTTTTAAAGGTTTGCTGTTGCTTGTAATTTCCAAAGCAATGATTTCGAAGTTGTTTTGTTTTAGATAATCAATTAATTCTGAAGTTTCTTCGACAATCTGATGTGGTACATGAAGATGTGTACTGCGGGAAGTTTTGTTAATTTTTCTAGGTGTAAGCGGAATATCTTTTCCAAGAAAAATAATATTTTCGACGCCAAATGCTTCAGAAATTCTAAAAAGTGAACCAATATTCTGCTGGAAATAAATATGATCACAAACTAAAGTTATTGGAAATGTTTTTCGCTCAAATTGATTTTCTTCGTGAGTAAGCTGCACTTTTTTAATTTTAATTTGTAAAAATATAATTGATAATGTTGGCGCCCATTTTTAAAGCTTTGTCGCGAACATTTGCCGGATCGTTATGTACTTCAGCATCTTCCCAGCCATCACCCAAATCACATTCGTATGTGTATAATAAAACCAGTTTGTTTTCTACAAAAATTCCAAAAGCCTGCGGACGGGTTCCGTCATGTTCATGAATCTTTGGTAATCCGTTCGGAAAAGGAAAAGGTTTTTGAAAAATTGGATGACTCGCCGGAAGCTCAACTAAATTATTATTTGGAAATATCTTTTTGATTTCTTTTCGAATATATTGATCCATTCCGTAATTATCATCGATGTGAAGAAATCCGCCTCCGTTTAAATAATTTCTAAGATTTGCAATATCAGAATCGCTAAAAACCACATTTCCGTGTCCGGTCATGTGCACAAAAGGATACGAAAGCAAGTCAGGATTGCTTGGTTCAACTGTCGAAGGCTTTGCTTTTATTCGGGTATTAATTGTCGAATTGCAAAAACGAATTAAATTAGGCAAAGAGGTTGGGTTTGCATACCAATCGCCCCCGCCGCTGTATTTTAGCAATGCAATTTCTTGTGAAAATGAAGAGATTGAAAAAAGGAAAAACAGGTAAAATATTTTTTTCATGTAATTGTATTTTTTCTGTCATTTCGACGAAGGAGAAATCACACTAGAAACTCCGTAAAGATTGTCGACAATCTGTGTTGATAAGTGAGTGCGATTTCTCCTTCGTCGAAATGACAATACTGAATTGATTAATTAGGCGTTTCATTAAAAAACACCACACTATGACAGGCTACAACCGCCGCTGTTTCTGTACGTAAACGGGTATTTCCTAAAGTTACGGGCTGATATTTATTTTCGATAGCCAATGCAATTTCTTTTTCAGAAAAATCACCTTCAGGACCAATTAACAAAGTGACATCTTCGTTTGGTTTTAAAGCTTCTTTCAAAGATTTTTTATCGGTTTCCTCACAATGCGCAATAAATTGTAAACCGCTGTTTTTCTTTTTTATGAATTCTTTAAACGAAATAGCTTCATTTAATTTCGGAAGAAACATTTCATTTGACTGTTTCATTGCCGAAAGAATGATTTTTTCAAAACGCTCCTGGTTAATCACTTTTCTTTCAGAACGATCGCAGATTATGGGCGTAATTTCCTGAATACCAATTTCTGTTGCTTTTTCTAAAAACCATTCAAAACGATCATTCATTTTGGTTGGTGCAACCGCAAGATGCAGGCGAAATTTTGGTTCCGGAGATTTTTTTATCGAACGAACATCAACCACACATTTATTATCTGAAGCGAGCGTAATTTCAGTTTCAAACAATAAGCCATGACCGTTTGTAACATATAGTATATCTGAATCTTTTTTTCGTAAAACCTTTATGATGTGTTTGCTTTCTTCTTTATCAAAAGAAAAACTTTCCGTTGTTTCGTCTATACTCGGATTATAAAATAACTGCATAATTAAAACTGAATTCGTGCTTTTGAAACTACTGAAGAATCTTCAAAACGTTTTGATAAATATTTTTGATAACCTACAATTCCAATCATTGCGGCATTATCTGTTGTATATTCAAATTTCGGAATAAAAGTTTTCCAGCCGTATTTGCTTTCACTTTCTTTTAATGTATTTCTGATTCCTGAGTTGGCAGAAACCCCGCCGCCAATAGCAATTTGTTTGATTCCTGTTTCTTTGACAGCCAGTTTAAGCTTGTCCATCAAAATTTCGATAATCGTATGCTGAATTGAAGCGCAGATATCGTTTAGGTTTTCTTCAACAAAATTTGGATTTTCCTGTTTGTTTTTTTGAATGAAATATAGAATCGCCGTTTTTAATCCTGAAAAACTAAAGTCTAATCCGGGAACTTTTGGTTTTGTAAACGTAAACGCTTTTGGATTTCCTTCTTTGGCATATTTATCTATTAAAGGTCCGCCCGGATAAGGAAGTCCGAGAATTTTTGCGCTTTTATCAAAAGCTTCTCCAACAGCATCATCTGTAGTTTCGCCAATAATTTCCATATCAAAAAAACCGTTCACTTTTACAACCTGCGTATGTCCGCCGCTTATGGTTAAAGCTAAAAAAGGAAATTCTGGTTTATCGTAGCCTTCTTCATCAATAAAATGTGCTAAAATATGCGCATGCATATGATTTACAGCTATTAACGGAATATTTAATGCTAACGATAACGATTTACTGAAAGAACTTCCTACAAGTAATGAACCCATTAAGCCAGGACCTTGTGTAAAGGCAATGGCAGTTAGCTGTTCTTTTTGTACATTTGCTTTACGGAGCGCTGCATCGATTACAGGAACTATGTTTTGCTGGTGTGCTCTTGAAGCTAGTTCAGGAACCACACCGCCATATTGATTGTGAATTAATTGATTAGCCACAACATTTGAGAGAACTTTATCGTTATGTAAAACTGCAGCAGCAGTATCATCGCATGAACTTTCGATGGCAAGAATAAAAACCTCTGAATTTTGCATATAAAGGCACGAATTTTGAATTATATTTGACAAATCAAATTTTAAATTTCTTTGATTTGAAGCAGAGCCCCAAAATTAAAGAATTTTTATCAAAACAGCCGCCCTTTGTCTGTTCAAATTAAATTTATACAAAAACAATAATAATAAGCAGTTATCAAAAGAATTAAGAAAATAGTATCCAGAACCCTGATTGGCTTAATTTTACTTTTGCTGGTACTTGCTATCACTCTTTCTTTACCTGTCGTTCAGACAAAAATTGCAAAATATGTTACCGAAACCCTTAATACTGATTTTAAAACAGACATTAGTATTGAAAAGGTTGCGATTAATATTTTTGGCGGTGTAAAGCTTAAAAATGTCCTTATTCGGGATCATCACAAAAAAACGATGATTTATTCGGATATTATTACTACTGATATTTTAAGTATAAAACGACTTATAGACGGCGATTTGCTTTTTGGTGATCTTCGTTTAACGGGCTTGATTTTTAATATCAAAACCTATAAAAACGAAGACGAAAACAATATTAATAAGTTTATTAAATTGTTTGAAACCAAAGAAGAAAAGAAACAATCAGGTAAACATTTTCTTTTTACGGCCAAAAATGCCTACATCGAAAAAGGAAATTTCTCTGTTGTTGATGAAAATAAAAGAACGCCTCGTTTTTTAGATTTCAAAAAGCTGAATGCTTATATAAGCGATTTTAAATTATACGGGCCGGATGTAACGACTACGATTCACAGATTTTCATTTCTTGATCATCGCGGTTTGTACGTATCAAATTTCACAGGGAAATTCAGTTATACTAAAAAACAGATTAAAGTTGATAATCTGGCTATCAAAACAAAAAGATCTTCGATTTACGGAAAAGCGATTTTAAATTATAAACCGGGAGATTTTCTCGAATTTACAGATAAAGTTCAGTTTAATGTTGCAATGGATTCTTCTTCAATTGCTTCAAATGATATTCGTTATTTTTACGACGGATTGGGTAAAAACCAGCATTTTAAAGTTAAAACTAAAATAAAAGGAACTTTAAATAACCTGAATTTAAATCATCTAAGACTTAGCGATGCAAACGGTTCTAAAATTTTTGGAACAATCAATTTTAGAAACCTTTTGGGGACAAAAGAACAGAAGTTTTCTATGGACGGAAAATTTGATAAATTGATTTCCAGCTATGATAATTTGGTGGTTTTACTTCCGGATGTTTTAGGTAAAAAACTTCCGAAAGAACTTAAAAGAATCGGAAAATTTAATATTGTTGGTAAAGCAAAAGTTTCGACTACAGATTTAGAAACCGATTTTAAAATGGCAACTGATTTAGGAAACGGAAAAGTTGATCTTCATATGAATAATATGGATTTTATCGACAAAGCTTCTTATTCCGGAAATATAGTTTTGGATAATTTTAATATTGGTGCTTTATTAGGACGAAAAGATATTGGTAAAACAACTTTAGATATTGATGTTGAAGGTGTTGGTTTTACTGAAAAATATTTAAATACAATTTTAAAAGGTGATATTAAGAAATTAGATTACAATAAATATACTTACAGTAATATTGTTGTAAACGGTAATTTTAAACTTCCGTATTATAAAGGACAAATTTCTGTAAACGACCCAAACCTGAATTTAACCTTTGATGGTTTAGTTGATTTAAGTAAACGCGAAAGCCGTTATGATTTTCATATTAATGTAGAAAATTCAGATTTACGAAAACTAAAATTCATAAACGATTCTATTTCTCATTTTAAAGGCGATGCAGTTGTACAGCTTACAGGAAATTCGATTGAAAATCTTCAGGGAAATATTTATATTACAGATGCAGAATATCAAAACCCAAAAGCAACATATACTTTTGATGAAGTTACCGTAAGTTCAAATTTTGATGCAGACAGACTTCGAACCATTACGATGAATTCATCAGATATTGTTGAAGGGAAAATAGTGGGTAAATTTCAGTTTGCACAATTGGATAAACTGGTAATGAATTCCGTTGGAAGTTTATACACTAATTATAAACCTTTTAAAGTTAAAAAAGGACAGTTTCTGCGTTTCAACTTTCATGTATATAATAAGGTAGTCGAAATGTTGTATCCTGAAATGCAAATTGATTCGAGTACTGTAGTTCGTGGAAAAATAGATTCGGATCTTCAGGAATTTAAATTTGGATTTAGATCAAAACAAATCAGCGCGGCAAAAAATACTTTTGATAATATCCGAATCAGCATTGATAACAAAAACCCACTCTATAATGCTTTTGTCGAGTTAGATAGTATAAAAACGCCTTATTATAAAATACGTGATTTTAATTTAATCAATGTAACTTCAAAAGACACACTATTTGTTCGTTCGGAGTTTAAAGGAGGCGATAAAGGCCAGGATTATTTTAATCTGGATTTGTTTCATACCATTGATAAAAACAAAAATAATATAGTCGGGATCAAGAAATCCGAAATGAAATTTAAAGATTATTTATGGTATTTAAATGAAGATGCCAAAAAAGATAATCAGATTGTTTTTGATCAATATTTTAGAAATTTCACGATTGATAATATTGTTCTTTCACATGAAAATCAGAAAATTGATTTAAACGGAGTTATCAAAGGGAAGGATTATAAAGATGTTGTCCTCAATTTTGAAGATGTGGATATTAATAAGATTACACCTTTTAATTCGAAGTTTGTTTTTAATGGAAATTTAAACGGAAGCGTAAATTATAAACAGAATAAAGATGTTTATCAGCCAACTGCCAATATTGTTGTCGATCATTTGAATTTAAATAAAGTCGATTTAGGAACTTTAAATTTTGATATTTCGGGAGATCAGAGTTTTAAAAAGTTTACTATAAATTCTTCGATTGTAAATGGTTTTGCAGAGTCGTTTAGGGCAAATGGAACTTTTGCAGTCGAAAATAAAGAAACATTTTTAGATTTAAATTTAAAGCTTGAAGGATTTAATCTTGCAACTTTAGGAACTGTTGGCGGTGATGTTTTATCAAACGTAAGAGGTTCTGTTTCCGGAAATGCGGCAGTGGTGGGTAATTTGAAAAAACCGGAAATCAACGGACGTTTGTATGTTGAAAAAGCCGGAATGACAATTCCGTACCTAAATACCGATTATGAATTGAGTGACAGAACCGTTATTGATTTAACAGATGAAAAATTCCTGTTTAGAAATAACCAGTTAACCGATACAAAATACGGTACAAAAGGATTGCTGAACGGAACCATTGAGCATCATAATTTTGGAGACTGGAAACTAGATTTAAACATAACGTCAAAACGATTAGTGGCGCTTGATACAAAAGATAGTGAAGATGCGGCTTATTTTGGAACAGCATTTATAAACGGATCTGCAAGTATAAAAGGTCCCGTAGAAAGTTTATTTATCAAGGTTGATGCAAAATCTGAAAAAGGTACAGAAGTTAAAATCCCTATTAGTAATGTGCAGAATTCCGGAGAAAGCAGCTGGATTCATTTTGTAACTCCAAAGGAAAAATACAATTTGTCAAAAGGTATCGTTGAAAAAACGAGAAATTATAACGGACTTGAACTGGAATTTGATTTTGATATTACGCCAGACGCCGAAGTCGAAGTAATTCTGGATCGAAATTCCGGTCACGGTATGAAAGGAAAAGGATACGGATCTTTATTATTTAAAATCAATACGCTCGGTAAGTTTAATATGTGGGGAGATTTCCAGGCATACGAAGGAACATATAATTTTAAATATGGAGGTTTAATCGATAAAAAATTTGCGGTTAAAAAAGGAGGTTCGATTATTTGGGAAGGAAACCCAATGAAAGCACAGTTAAATCTGGAAGCTGTTTATCGAACTTCTGCAAATCCTGCCGTATTATTAGATAATTCTTCTTTCAATAAAAAAGTCCCTGTAGAAGTTGTAATTGGTTTGAGAGGGGATTTAACTAGTCCTGAACCTAATTTTGATATTCAGTTTCCATCGGTAAGCAGTGTTTTAAAATCAGAAATTCAATATAAACTGGATGATAAGGATATTCGCCAGACACAGGCTTTGTATTTATTATCTACAGGTTCATTTATGAGTCAGGATGGATTTAACCAAAGCGATTTATCAGGAACTTTTGCCGAAACTGCTGCGAGTTTGCTGGGAGGTATTATAAAATCAGATAATGATCTTATAGATATTAATTTAAATTTTATATCAGCAGACAGAAGGATAGGGCAGGAAGCCGACGGACAGTTTGTTGCTAATATCTCATCGCAGATTAATGAACGAATTTCGATAAATGGAAAAGTAGGAGTTCCGGTTGGAGGAGTAAATGAATCGGCTATTGTTGGAGATATAGAAATCTTATATCGTGTAAACGAAGACGGATCGATGAACCTTCGTTTATTTAATAAAGAAAATGATATTAATTATGTCGGACAAGGAATTGGCTATACTCAAGGTGTAGGTATCTCGTATGAAGTCGATTTTGATACATTTAGTGAGCTTGTAAATAAACTTTTTAAAAGTCATAAACTCGAAAGAGCCATTAAAAGTTCAGACGAATTTCAGGATTCAAACTTAAATCCTGATTATATTAATTTTAATAATACTAAAAAGGAAGCAGAAAAAAATAAACAGAAACCTGAAAAAAAGGAAGAAGAAAAGCCAAAGCCGCAAAATAACAATGAAGGTTTGATTCCGGATAACGATTTCTAACATATTGTTAAAATAGTATAAAAAAACCATTCGATGTGACGAATGGTTTTTTTTATGCTTAAATTTAGCAATTTTCGTTTCAAACGGTTAATGAACTAAATCTTAGATTTTTATAACACTTCATTTGGGTATTGTTATTTTTAAGGAATTAATTAAAAAAAGGGGTATTTATTATTTTAAATGAAATTTTTGGTATCAAAAAACTTATTAACGAAAACGTTTGAATTTAACAGATTTTATTAATTTATAATAAACATAACGAGAAAACTGGTGAATGTTTGCTAATTTTACAACTTTAATACTTAAATAATGTCAAAAACAATAAAAAAAGTAGGTGTTCTTACCTCTGGAGGAGACTCACCGGGAATGAATGCTGCAATACGATCTGTTGTTCGAACATGTGCTTATCATAATATAGAATGCATAGGAATTTATAGAGGGTATCAGGGAATGATCGAAGGAGATTTTAAAGAAATGGGCCCTCGAAGCGTTAACAATATTGTAAATAAAGGGGGGACGATATTAAAATCGGCTCGTTCTGTTGACTTTAGAACCCCTGAAGGTAGAAAAAAAGCTCACGAAAATCTTTTAAAAGCCGGAATCGATGCTTTGGTTGTAATAGGCGGAGACGGAAGTTTTACCGGAGGTTTAGTTTTTAATTCAGAATATAATTTCCCTGTAATGGGAATTCCAGGTACAATTGATAACGATATTTACGGTACAAGCTTTACTTTAGGTTATGATACTGCTTTAAATACTGTTGTTGACTGTATTGATAAAATTAGAGATACTGCAAGCTCACATAACCGTTTATTCTTTGTGGAAGTTATGGGTAGAGATGCTGGTCACATAGCACTTAATGCCGGTATTGGCGCTGGTGCAGAAGAAATCCTTATTCCTGAAGAAGATTTAGGTCTTGACAGATTGTTAGACTCTCTTCAAAAAAGTAAAGCTTCAGGAAAATCATCAAGTATAGTAGTTATTGCCGAAGGTGACAAAATTGGTAAAAACGTATTCGAATTAAAAGATTACGTTGAAGCAAATCTGCCTGAGTACGACGTAAGAGTTTCTGTTTTAGGACATATGCAGCGTGGTGGTTCGCCGTCTTGCTTCGACCGTGTTCTGGCAAGCCGTCTTGGTGTAAAAGCTGTAGAATCTTTACTTGAAGGAAAATCAAACTACATGGTAGGTCTTAAGGAAGATAAAGTTGTCTTAACTCCGCTTGAGCAGGCAATTAAAGGAAAATCTGAAATTGATAGAGAATTATTGAGAGTGTCAGACATTATGTCGACATAATTATATAAAATAAAGTTTAAAAGAGAAGAAGTTTATTGTGAGGAAATTAGACTTTGAATTAGTATAATAAAAACAAAAGCAAAAATTTAGTAAAATGTCAAAAGTAAAATTAGGAATAAACGGATTTGGACGTATCGGAAGAATCGTTTTTAGAGAGTCTTTCAATAGAGATAATGTAGAAGTTGTAGCGATCAATGATTTATTAGACGTAGATCACTTAGCTTACTTATTAAAATATGATTCAGTTCACGGTCGTTTCAACGGAACTGTAGAAGTTAAAGAAGGAAAACTTTATGTAAACGGAAGAAACATCCGTATCACTGCAGAAAGAAATCCTGCTGATTTAAAATGGAACGAAGTTGATGTTGATGTAGTAGCAGAATGTACAGGTATCTTCACAACTATTGAAACTGCAAGTGAGCACTTAAAAGGAGGAGCTAAAAAAGTTATCATTTCTGCTCCATCTGCTGATGCTCCAATGTTTGTAATGGGAGTTAACCATGAAACTGCAAAAGCTTCTGATTTAGTTGTTTCTAACGCTTCTTGTACTACAAACTGTTTAGCTCCTTTAGCTAAAGTTATCCACGATAATTTCGAAATCGTTGAAGGTTTAATGACAACTGTTCACGCAACTACTTCAACTCAAATGACTGCTGACGGACCTTCTAGAAAAGACTGGAGAGGTGGACGTGCTGCAGCAATCAATATCATTCCTTCTTCAACAGGAGCTGCAAAAGCGGTTGGAAAAGTTATCCCATCTTTAAATGGAAAATTAACAGGAATGTCTTTCCGTGTTCCTACTGCTGACGTTTCTGTTGTAGATTTAACTGTAAAAGTTGCTAAAGAAACTACATATGAAGAAATCCTGGCTGTATTGAAAAAAGCTTCTGAAAATGAATTGAAAGGTATCTTAGGATATACTGAAGATGCAGTTGTTTCTCAGGACTTTATTTCTGATAAAAGAACTTCAATCGTTGATGCTACTGCAGGAATCGGATTAAACTCTACTTTCTTCAAATTAGTATCTTGGTACGATAATGAGTACGGATACTCAAGCAAATTGATCGATTTATCTGTGCACATCGCAGGTTTAAAATAATATTTTATATTTTTACAAAATCCCGTTATCACCAAAGTAACGGGATTTTCTTATTTTGTTGTCTCTTTAATTAATGTAAAAAATACACTTATTGAAGAAAAACTAATCCAAAAAACAAAAAAAAATGAAATTAATAGTTGATAGTGGATCTACTAAAGCCGATTGGATTGCAATTGATGATAATGGAAAAGTATTATTCACGACACAAACTTTAGGATTAAATCCTGAAATTCTGGACGGTCCGGAAATTATCTCACGTTTAAACGACCGTTTTGATATTTTACAAAATAAAAAAAATGCAACGCACTTGTTTTTTTACGGAGCAGGATGTGGAACAGACAGAATGAAAGAATGGTTAAAACAAATCTTTCAGGAGTATTTTTCAAACGCAATTGTTGATGTTCAGGAAGATACTTATGCAGCTGTTTATGCAACAACTCCAAAAGGAGAAGAAGCAATTGTGTCTATCTTAGGTACTGGCTCAAACTGTAGTTACTTTGATGGAAAAGTATTGCATCAAAAAGTTCAGTCATTAGGATACATCGTAATGGATGACTGCAGCGGAAACGTTTTTGGAAAAGAATTAATTAGAAAATACTATTTTAATAAAATGCCTAAGGAATTGGCTGTTGAACTTGAAAAAGAATACGACGTTGATCCTGATTTTATTAAAAACAAATTATATAAAGAGCCAAATCCAAATGCTTATTTAGCAACTTTTGCAAAGTTTTTAATTAAACATAAAGACACAGAATTCTGCAGAAAAATCATTTTCAAAGGAATGAAATCTTTTGTGAAAAACTATATTAAGCAGTTTGATAACTGTAAAGAAGTTCCTGTGCATTTCGTAGGTTCTATCGCATTTTATTTAAAAGATGAATTACAGGAAACATTCGATAAATACGAGCTTAAATTAGGAAATGTATTAAGAAGACCAATTGACGGTTTAATTGCTTACCATGTCGCTAATCAATAGTTCCGGGTTTATGGAAATTGCAATTATTGCTCACGACGGTAAAAAAGCCGATTTGATTGATTTTTTGATTAAAAATGAAGCTGTTCTTCATAATGAAAAAATCAAACTAATTGGTACCGGAACAACTGGAGGAAAAGCCGAAGCAGCGGGATTTAAAACGCAGAGAATGCTTTCAGGACCTTTAGGAGGTGATGCTCAAATAGCGGGCAGAGTAGCGGAAGGAATTACAAATATGGTTTTCTTTTTTAAAGACCCATTATCAAGCCACCCGCATGAGGCTGATATTAATATGCTAATTCGTGTTTGCGATGTGCATAACGTGCCGCTGGCAACAAATGAAGCAACGGCACAATTATTATTAGATGCTATTGCACTGCAATTATAGAGATTTCAACATTTACATTTTTTGGCAGACATGCCACTTGAACCGTTTCACGTGCTGGAGCGGTTTTTTCGTTAAAATAAGAACCGTAAACCGTGTTGATAGCTCCAAAATTATTCATATCCATAATAAAAATTGTAGCTTTAACTACATTTTCAAAAGTCATATCAGCAGCTTCAAGAATTGCTGCAATATTTTCCATTACTTGTTTGGTCTCGTCATTAATATTATCAGTAACAAGCTCACCCGAAGCAGGATTGATAGCAATCTGACCCGAAGCATAAAGTGTATTTCCTGATAAAACAGCCTGATTATAAGGTCCAATAGGTGCTGGAGCCTTTTCTGTAAAGATTATTTTTTTCATAATAAATTTATTTTAAGTCGACGAATTATCGATTTGAAGTACTTCGTTTATTCCACTTAATATCACTAAGCATACCGGATTTAATTCCGATAAAAAAGTTCCAGTTAGCGTTTGGTCCCATAGGGTTCCAGTTAAATGCCATTCTCCAGCTTAATAAATCTCTTTCAAAACGGAATTGAGTAAAAGTAACCCCTTTTTGTACAAAATCATAACCGGTAGAAACCCCGCCTTTCCATTTAGGTGTAATATCCATATTGGCAGAAATCATGATTGAATTTCCGGAAATTTTATTCTCACGAGCAGCATTTGTATAGGTTAACGAGTAAGCCATTGTCATATCCCAAGGGATTTTTGAACTAAAAAATTCGCTTACTGCATCATCTTCTCTTTCCGGTTCATTGGCAAACTGACTATTTCGGCTGTCATTTAAATCAGTATTTGTTCCAAATAAGTCATCATTACGACCACCATTACGCTGGCTTTGGTTGTTTTTTTCTTTACCGCTTCCTTTATTTGAAAAAGAGTAATTCATAGTAAGGTTTGCGCTGGTCATTCTAAATAAACTTCCACCGTTATCAATGTTGTATTTGTTGATAACGTTCCCTGCATTATCAATAGCGTATGGATTTAAAACAGCTCCAAAATTGACATTCATTTTATTGTCAAAAAATTGCGTTCCACCACTTACCACAACCGGCTGCCATGCCAGAGTCTTTTTTCCGTCAGCGCTAAAATTATAACTAGTGTTGAAATTTAAGTTGTTTAAAAGCATTATCTTCTTCGGTTCAGTTTTCGTGCTGTCCTTGTCTCTTACTTTAGCTTCAAAAGTATTGCTTAATGCAAAACCAACTATATTCGAATTGTTTTGCCCGGGTGCACCATAAACACCATTTGCGAATCGGGAATATTCATCTGTCGAAATTCTACCCGCTGCGTCAACTGTATAATGGTCGTAGTATCGTTCAAAACTTGGCGTATACGAATACGTTATACTCGGTCTCATGACGTGACGAATAGCCTGAATTTTTTTATCTTCACCAAAATTAAAGGTACCATAAATAGTGGTTCCTAAATTGGTACTTAAATTATAAGTTCTGTAAGAATCAAATCCGTTTACAGTTTTGTCTATAACTTTTCCTTGTGTTGCATCGTAATTTCTATCAATAGTTTTGGTAACCCATGTTTCCTGATAGTTAGTTGATGCTCCGGCACTAAAATATTTAAATATTTTAAAGTTTGTACTAATTGGAATAGTGTGCTGCATACCAATTTGTGCATCTCTAAACATCTGTGGTTTAAAGAATAATGAATCGTAAGTAACGATGTTGTTTTTACCCGTTACGTTATATTGAAGGTTAATATTTTTAATAAAACCTTTTTTAACCCCGTCTTTTCCAACAAAAGGATAAACACGATCAATGCTTCCCTGAAGATTTGGAAGACTCATCTGGATTTGTTCTGTCTGCGTATTTTGCTGATGTGTTGCTGTTAACGAAATACGAGAACCCGGAATAGTATTAAAAGTTTTGTTATATGAAATTGATGAACTTAATGTATTGTTTAGATTTGAACCAATATTGGCCTGGTTAATCGACCGTTTAAAGTATTTACTGCTACCCATATTTACAGAGGCAGAGAAAGTAGAATTCGGATTAGATTTTGTGTCTTTTGAGTGTGACCACTGAATATTGTAAATATTTTGTTTTGAGTAATCAGGATAACCTCTTTCGCTGCTAATTAAATTCTCATAACGAATATTAACGTTTCCTCGGTATTTATACCTTGTAGCATAGGCCGATTCAAACCGCAAGGCGTAACTACCATTGGTATAATAATCTCCCAAAACAGTTAAATCATAATTGTCGCTTAAAGCAAAATAATAACCACCATTTTGTAAAGAGAAACCTCTTGTGTTAGAATCGTTATAGCTTGGAATAATAACCCCAGAAACACTTTTTTCCTGACTTAAAGGAAAGTATCCATAAGGAAGTGCTAATGGAGTAGGAACATCAGCGATAACCATTTGGGTTAAGCCTGTTACGATTTTTTTTCCGGGAACAAATTTTATTTTGTTAGTCTGAAAATAGTATTCCGGATTATCAATATCTTGTGCCGTTGTAATACGTGCTCCTTTTAAATAATAAACAGAATCGTTTTCTTTTTTAGTAATAGCAGCCTTAATATTCAATTCGCCTTGTTTGGTTCTTGAATTGTAAATTAAAGCTTTCTTTGTTTTAAAATTAAATCGAATAGAATCCGGCTGAACTTCGCTGGCGCCTTGTTTAAAATTGGGATACTGGACTAAAACTCCTGCAGAATCCTTTATTCTTCCGGCATAAACTTCATCTTTTTCGTAATTCAAAACAATTATACCCGATTTTAATTCAACATCTTTATAGTATAATTCTGCTTCGTTATATAAAGTAATCAGTTTTTTCTTCTGATCGATTTTTGCATAATCTTTTGCCTTATATCGAACCTTGCCGTCTAAAAAAGTCTTGGTAGGCCTGACAGTGTCTAGTTTTATAGTGTCATTTTGAGTTATTTGAGGCTTATCTGTTTGTTTTGCAGCTGGTAAAGGCTTTTTTTTAGATTTTATCTCTTGCGAATATAAATTACCACATCCCAATGTTAGGAAAAATGATATTAAAACGATATTAAATAAGTTTGTCTGCAAAGGTTTAAATACTATTTTTGTAAAATTATGGCTTGTTTTTTGACATGTCAAACTTACATATAATTTTTTGGCAAAAATAATCAATTGTAAAAATTATAACAGCTGCGTTTTATTAAAATTAACTTTTAGATTTATGAATAGATTAAACAAAATTAAGGTAATCTTTACTTTTTTTCTAACAATAGCGTCATTTTGCACATATGGTCAATCAAATGTTTTTAAAGTAACACTTGATGCCGGACATGGAGATCACGACTTTGGTGCAGTTTACAGCGGCCGGATTGAAAAAAATATTGCCTTGGCTATTGTTTTAAAAGTGGGGAAAATTTTAGAGCTTAATCCAAATGTTAATGTAATTTATACTCGTAAAACAGACGTTTTTATTGATTTGGTCGAAAGAGCCAATATTGCAAACAGAGCCAACTCAAATATATTCGTTTCTATACACTGTAATGCCAATAAAAATACCGCTGCAGACGGAACCGAAACCTACGTAATGGGTTTGAGTAAAGTAGCATCAAATCTTGAAGCCGCAAAAAAAGAGAACTCGGTAATTACTTTAGAGAAAGATTATAAACGAAAGTATGAAGGTTTCGATCCAAATTCGCCAGAATCCATGATCGGAATGACTTTAATGCAGGAAGAATATTTAGATAATAGTATTTCGTTAGCAAGTAAAATTGAAGATAATTTTGAAAAACTTGGAAAAAAAATTAGACAAGGCGGAGTAAAACAAGCGCCGTTTATGGTTCTTCACAAAGCTTACATGCCGAGGGTTTTAGTTGAAACAGGATTTGTTTCTAACCCAACAGAAGGAAATATTTTAAATTCAGAAGAAGGACAGGACGATATTGCAAAAGCTATTGCAGAAGCCATTTTGAGCTACAAAAGAGAATATTTTGGATCAGGAACTCCCGAAGCGGTTGAAGCTAAACCGGTAAAAGATACTTCGACACCAAAAAAAGCTAAAGTTGTAGAAGCTCCAGCTGCACCAAAAGGAACATTCTTTAAAGTACAGCTTATCGCGAGCATTAAAAAAACACCATTAGAGCCTAAAAATTTTAAGGGTTTAAAAAATGTGACAATGATTTACGAAAACAATATTTATAAATATTTCTATCAGGAAACTCCAAATTATGAAACTGCAAAAAAATATCTGGAAGAAGCTAAGAATAAAGGATATGGCGCTGCTTTTTTAGTTGCAAACAGAGACGGACAGAAAATCAGTATTGAAGACGCAATCAAATAATAGTCACAAGTTCGAATATTTATACTAAATTTGTAACAAACACTTAGAATTTTGAAACTAACAAGAGAAATTAAAACGGCTGTATTAGTCATCGCATCTATTTTATTATTTATCTGGGGCTACAGTTTTTTAAAAGGCAAGGATCTTTTTACAAACTATAAAACATTATATGCTGAGTATGATAATGTTGAAGAGCTGGCACAATCGGCACCTGTTACCATAAACGGACTTGTAGTTGGTAAGGTAAATAAAATAACAATCAACGAAACAACTGGAAAATTATTAGTTGAACTTCAATTAAAAACAGATTTTCCTATTTCTAAAACAAGTAAAGCATCTTTGTATTCTGCTAGTTTAATTGGAGGAAAACAAATTGCAATTATTCCTAATCTTGCAGATAAAGAGCCGGCAGAAGACGGAGCAACGCTTCAGTCTGAAGTAAAGCTTGGATTAACCGAATCTTTAGGAGGAAAGATTGAACCAATTGAAGAAAAGCTCAATAAAATGCTTGTAAATATTGATAATCTGGTTACTGGATTAAACAATGTTTTAGACAAAAAAGGACAGGAAGATTTAAAGAAAACTCTGGCTGAGTTAAGTCAGACAATGGAACAATTCCACAGAGCTTCAGGAAGTATCAACAATATCTTGGATACTAACAAAAGCCAGATAAACGGAGTTGTGACAAACTTTAATAAAATGTCCAGCAACTTCAATAAAATTTCCGATTCTTTAAACAAAGCCGATCTTGGAAAAACAGTTCGTAATTTAAATCAAACTTTAGCAAAAGTTGACGGAATTATGGCAAATTTAAATTCTGGAAAAGGAACTGCAGGTAAATTATTAAACGATGATGCTCTTTATAATAACCTTGCAAAAACTTCAAAGGAACTCGAATTATTATTGCAAGATGTTCGTTTATATCCAACACGTTATGTAAATGTTTCGCTTTTTGGAAAGAAAAACAAACCATACGTAGCACCAGCAGAAACCCCTAATTCAACTGATAAAAAATAATTATAATGAGTTATTTAGATAACATTTTATTCGCCATACTTCTTGTAGCAGGTTTTGGTTTTTTTGCAGCGAGCGTAAAAAAAATCATCCGCAACATTAATTTAGGAGTTGACGTAGATAGAAAAGATAATCCTAAAGCTCGTTGGAAAAATATGGCAATGATTGCTCTTGGGCAGTCAAAAATGGTGAGACGTCCTGTTGCCGGAATACTGCATATTTTTGTATATGTAGGTTTCATAATTATTAATATCGAATTACTCGAAATCATAATCGATGGTTTATTAGGAACTCATAGAATTTTTGCACCTTATTTAGGTGTAGTTTATGATGTTTTAATAGCTTCATTTGAAATACTGGCAATACTTGTAATTTTTTCAGTTACCGTTTTCTGGCTTAGAAGAAATTTTATCCGACTGAAACGTTTTATACATTCTGATTTAACAGGATTCCCAAAAAGCGATGCAAATTATATTTTGTATTTTGAAACTGTTTTAATGATTTTGTTTTTGTTGATGAATGCATCAGACCTTCATTTGCAAAACGTTCCGGGAGGAGTTTTTCATAAAGCAGGAAGTTTTCCAATAAGTCAGTTCATTGCGCCAATTTTTAATGGAATGTCAAACGAATTGGTTGTAATATTATTTGAAGCATTTTGGTGGCTTCATATAGTGGGTATTTTGATATTTATGAACTATTTGTATTTTTCAAAACACTTACATATACTTTTGGCTTTCCCAAATACTTATTTTGCGAATTTAAAACCAGAAGGACAGTTTGATAATTTAGCTTCAGTTACAAAAGAAGTTAAGCTGATGATGGATCCAAATGCAGATCCGTTTGCAGCAGCTCCGGTTGATGAAAATGCAGTTCCTGCTAAATTTGGAGCGAGTGATGTTCAGGATTTAAACTGGGTTCAGCTTTTAAATGCTTATACCTGTACAGAATGTGGTCGTTGTACTTCTTCTTGTCCGGCAAATCAAACAGGAAAAAAATTGTCTCCACGTAAAATTATGATGGATACGAGAGACCGTTTGACAGAAGTAGGGAAAAATATTGATGCCAATAAAGGTGTTTTTGTTCCGGATAATAAAACATTATTAAACGATTATATTACGCCAGAAGAACTATGGGCCTGTACGTCATGTAATGCCTGTGTAGAAGAATGTCCGGTAAACATCAGTCCGTTGTCTATAATTATGGATATGCGTCGTTATTTAGTAATGGAGCAGAGTGCTGCGCCAATGTCATTAAATGCCATGATGACGAATATCGAAAATAATGCAGCACCTTGGCAGTACAGCCAGCAGGACCGATTAAATTGGAAAAACGAAAATTAAGATTTGGTTTAACTGTTTAATTGTTTAACTGTTTAATCGATAAATAGAATAAAGTGAGTTTTTTAGAAATGGTTAATTATTTAATCGATTAACCAAATCAACGATTAACCGATTTAACAAAAAAAGAAAATGTCAGAAAGTTTAGTAGTGCCAACAATGGCAGAAATGCTTGCCGAAGGAAAACAACCAGAAGTTTTGTTTTGGGTAGGTTGTGCAGGAAGTTTTGATGATAGAGCAAAAAAAATTACGAAAGCATTTGTACGTATTTTAAACCGTACCAATGTATCTTTTGCAGTATTAGGTACAGAAGAGAGTTGTACAGGTGATCCTGCAAAAAGAGCCGGAAATGAATTTTTGTTTCAAATGCAGGCTATGATGAATATTGAGGTTTTGAATGCTTATGAAGCAAAAAAAATCGTTACAGCATGTCCGCATTGTTTTAATACATTAAAAAATGAATATCCTGAATTAGGCGGGAAATACGAAGTTATTCATCATACAGAATTCTTAAAATCATTAATTGATGACGGAAGGCTTACGGTTGAAGGAGGACAGTTTAAAGGAAAGAAAATTACTTTTCACGATCCTTGCTATTTAGGAAGAGCCAATAAAGTTTACGAAGCTCCAAGAGATTTAATTCAGAAATTAGATGTTGAATTAGTCGAAATGAAACGTTCTAAAGCAAATGGCTTATGCTGTGGTGCCGGTGGAGCCCAAATGTTTAAAGATGCTGAGCCTGGAAACAAAGAAGTAAACGTTCTTCGTACAGAAGATGCTTTGGAAGTTAAACCGGATATTATCGCTGCTGGATGCCCATTCTGTAATACTATGTTAACAGACGGTATTAAACATGCACATAAAGAAGGTGAAGTAAAAGTAATGGATGTTGCTGAGTTAATTGCTAATGCACAGGATTTGTAAAGGTTCTAAGGGACTAAGTTGCTAAGTTTTTAACTTGAAACATTAAACCTGAAACTTTTCAAAATCTAAAATCAACAATCTAAAATCTAAAATTAAAAAATGTATATACCTTTTGAAAATTTACCTGGTGAATCCAGAGTTTGGATTTACCAATCGAACAGAAAATTTTCTGAGGAGGAGTTTTCTGAAATTGAAACTGATTTAAAAGCTTTTGTAGAAGAATGGGCCGCTCATGGAACAAGTCTTGAAGCGTCATTTCTGTTAAAATATAATCGCTTTATAATATTAGCGGTAAATCAGGAAGTGCAAGCTGCTACAGGTTGTTCTATTGATAGTTCTGTAGAATTTATTCAAAGCTTAGAGAAAAAGTACAATGTCGATTTATTGGACAAGATGAATGTTACTTTTAAACTTGGAGAACATATTGCACACAAACCATTAATTGATTTCAAGAAAATGGTAAAAGATAAATCGGTTTCTGAGAATACGATTGTTTTCAATAATCTAGTTAACAATATTGAAGAATTCAACGAATCTTGGGAAGTTCCTGCTGCCGACAGTTGGCACAGCAGATTTTTCTAAGAGAAATTTATAGTATATTTGAAAGGCATGAAATTTAGGTTTTATGCCTTTTTTTAATTGTTTCAAGTTTTAAGTTTCAGGTTTCATTAAGTTTGTTATTCCTCGTTCCTAGGAAAACAATATAGCAAAGAATCTAACAGTCTAATTATCTGATATCTCCAAGTTTTACAAAAATCTAACAAATCAAACGGTCAATTAAACGCTATTTTTGAGTATTTTCGTAGAATTAAATTTAATACATGAAAATAGCAATAGTTTGTTATCCGACATTTGGCGGTAGTGGTGTAGTTGCTACAGAACTAGGTCTCGAATTAGCCAGACGCGGACACGAAATACATTTTATAACTTACAGTCAGCCAGTACGATTGGCACTTTTAAATCCAAATGTTCATTATCACGAAGTAAACGTTCCTGAATATCCTTTATTCCATTATCAGCCGTACGAATTGGCTTTGTCAAGCAAATTGGTTGATATGGTAAAATTGTACAAAATAGAAGTTCTTCATGTACATTATGCTATTCCTCATGCTTATGCAGGTTATATGGCGAAACAAATGCTGAAGAATGAAGGAATTAATCTTCCGATGATTACAACACTTCACGGAACTGATATTACGCTTGTTGGAAATCATCCGTTTTATAAACCTGCGGTAACTTTTAGCATCAATAAATCAGATTATGTGACTTCGGTTTCGCAAAGTTTAAAAGATGATACTTTGAAATTATTCAAAATTAAGAATAAGATTAAAGTAATTCCAAATTTTATAGAGCTGGATAAAGTTAGAAAAGACCCAACAGAACCTTGCCACAGATATGTTATGGCAAAGGAGAATGAACGAATAGTTACGCATATTAGTAACTTTAGAAAGGTAAAACGTATTCCGGATATTATTAAGATTTTCTATAATATTCAAAAAGAAATGCCTGCAAAATTAATGATGGTGGGTGATGGTCCTGAAAAGGAGAGAGCTGAAGTCTTGTGTATGGAACTTGGAATTTACGATAAAGTAATTTTCTTTGGAAACAGTAATGAAATAGATAAGATTTTATGCATGACCGATTTGTTTTTACTTCCATCCGAAACGGAGAGTTTTGGTTTGGCAGCTTTAGAAGCAATGGCTTGTGGTGTTCCGGTAATTTCAAGTAATTCGGGAGGTTTACCTGAAGTTAATTTTGACGGAATTTCGGGTTACTTAAGCGATGTTGGAAATGTTGATGAAATGGCAGCAAATGCAATTAAAATCCTTAAAGATGACGTGACTTTAAAAGAATTTAAAGCAAATGCACTGGAAGTTGCCAAAAAGTTTGACATCAAAAACATTCTCCCTAAATACGAAGCTTTGTACCAAAAAGCAATTGATGATTATAAAGAGTAAGAACCATTAATTTTAAAAATTTGAACGTAATGAAAAAAGTAATTTCGGTTTTAGTAATTTTTGTTTTGGTTTCCTGCGGAGCAAAAAAAACAGCAAATTCAACAGCTTTGTATGAAGTTTTAACAGAACAGCCAGATGGCGGAGGAAACATCAAATTCTTTGAAATTTTAACAGAACCTAATGAAATTAAAATGCTGCAGAATGATCCTCTTCTGTCTTCTAAAATGAAACATGATGATATTAATACTTCAAATTATGTCATTCTGAATATGGGAGAAAAAAACACAAGCGGCTATACTATTGGTATTGAAAAAGTCGAAGAAACAGATAAGAATATTATCATTACGGTAAAAGAAAATAATCCCGCTCCGGATGCTATGGTAATGCAGGTAATAAGCTATCCATATACAGTTGTAAAAGTGCATTCTAAAAAGGAGATTATTATCAAATAGTATTAGAAGTAAAAAGTTAGAGGTTAAATCATGCTGAGCGAAGTCGAAGCTCTTTTTACCTCGAAAGTCCTTCGACTTCGCTCAGGGTGACAATTACTTTAACTAACAAATAAAAAAAACCTGTCGCATTAAAAACGACAGGTTTCTTCTTACAATTATTTTTTAATTTTAATTAGAATCTGAATTTAACGCCTAGACCAACGTCAAATCCAAAATTGTCATCGTCATAGTATCCAGAACCAATTTCAGGTCTTGCATCTAATGACAGTGTAATAGGCACTTCCTTAAATCTATATTCGATACCAATGTCTCCAGCTGCAAAAACATAAGTTCCGCTATCATTGTATCTGTAATTGTTGTTATAATAATCGTGATCCCAAGCGGCTAAACCACCACCAACACCAGCGTACCAGTTAAATCCCCCATCGATGTTCCAAACCCATTGATAAAGTGCCACACCTTTAATAGCATCAACATCACGGCTGTTTCTCCAGCCTAAATCAAATTCAAGTCTGTTTTTTTGATTTAAACCTAATTGGTATGAGACTTCTCCTCCAAAACCGTTATTGTCTCCTAAACGTAATCCTAAAGCGTGCTTCGAAATTTCTTGCGATTGAGCCGTAAATGCTAATCCAAAAAGCATAATGGCAGATAATAGTATCTTTTTCATAAAATGGTTAATTAATTTTTGTCAAATTTAGATTTCCTTATTTATGAAGAACGTATAATATTTTTAGAAATTGTTACATAATTCACATTTTTGCGAATTTTGATACACTCAAAAGTTAAAAAAAGCCTTTACAAGGCTTTAGAAGTACATATCGCTTATTTTTTTAAAATAATATTTGATAATACTTGTGAGGTTAAAATGTCCTCCATTTCAAAAAGATTTTCTTCTTCTGTAAAGTTAGTATGGGTGTATGAATATAATTTCCAGCGCTTTTTATGATATTCAAGAGCAGTCAAATTTTCCACCCAATCTCCTGAATTTAAGTATAAAGTAGATCCGTGTTTGTTTTCTTTAGTTAGGATTTTTGGTTCGTGAATGTGCCCGCAGATTACATAATCATAATTTTTTTCAATAGCCAGATCAGTTGCCGTAGTTTCAAAATCAGAAATAAATTTTACGGCCTTTTTTACACTGGCTTTTATTTTTTTAGAAAAAGAGTAAGGTTCGCGTCCTAATTTTGCAAGACACCAATTAGCAAATCGGTTCATTAAAATTAAATAATCGTAACCTAATCCGCCCAGTTTTGCAATCCATTTTGAATGCTGTACAGAAGCATCAAAAACATCTCCGTGAAAAATCCATGCTTTTTTATTGTCTAATTCTAAAACCAATTTATCAACAAGAGAAAAATTTCCCATATTCATGTCGCTAAATTTTCTAAGAATTTCATCATGATTTCCGGTAATATAATACACTTTTGTGCCTTTTGAAGCCATTCCTATTATGCGCTGAATGACTCTTAAATGTGCTTTCGGAAAATAAGATTTTCTAAATTGCCATGCATCAATAATATCACCATTTAAGACTAAAGTTTTAGGTTTAATGGTTGATAAATAGTTGTTTAGCTCTTTTGCGTGACTTCCGTAAGTTCCCAAGTGGACATCAGAAATAATGACCAATTCGACATTTCGTTTTTTCAATTTTTCTTAATTTGAAGTTCCACAAATGAAAGAAAATCCTACTCAGTTTATTTTATCAAAAGGTTACTAATTTGGAGACAATTTTAATAAATTGTGATTTTTAAAGTGTTTAATCTTTAATTAATATTACCAATTTTTAATTTTTTAATTTAATTCATAAAACTTACATTTGCTCAAAACAAATTACAATGGCAGGAAACAGCTACGGCACCCTATATAAAGTTACAACATTCGGAGAATCTCATGGTGAAGCTTTAGGCGGAATTATAGATGGTTGTCCATCAGGAATAGAACTTGATTTTGAAGCGATTGAGGTCGAAATGTCTCGAAGAAAACCAGGTCAGTCGGCTATCGTAACCCAAAGAAAAGAACCAGATGCAGTTCAGTTTTTATCTGGGATATTTGAAGGAAAAACTACCGGAACTCCCATAGGTTTTATTATTCCAAATACCAATCAAAAATCCGACGATTACTCGCATATAAAAGATAATTACAGACCAAGCCATGCTGATTATGTATATGATCAAAAATATGGTTTTCGTGATTACCGCGGAGGAGGAAGAAGTTCTGCACGCGAAACAGCAAGCAGAGTGGTAGCAGGCGCAATTGCAAAACAAATGCTGCCTCAAATTAAAATTAATGCTTATGTTTCTTCTGTTGGTCCAATCCATTTAGAAACTCCATATCAGGAATTGGATTTCTCAAAAATAGAGAGCAATCCTGTTCGCTGTCCGGATGAAAAATCGGCAGCAATTATGGAAGAATATATTCGCGACATTCGTAAACAGGGAGATACTGTTGGCGGTGTTGTTTCTTGCGTTATTCAAAACGTTCCGGTTGGTTTAGGAGAACCTGTTTTTGATAAACTTCATGCAGAATTAGGAAAAGCAATGCTTTCTATAAATGCAGTAAAAGGTTTTGAATACGGAAGCGGTTTCTCTGGTTCTGAGATGAAAGGAAGCGAACACAATGATTTATACAATCCTGATGGAACTACAAAAACAAATCTTTCAGGAGGAATTCAGGGCGGAATAAGCAACGGAATGGATATTTATTTCAGAGTGGCTTTTAAACCTGTTGCGACTATCATGCAGACTCAGGATTCTCTTGATAATAAAGGAAATATCACACCAATGACCGGAAAAGGACGTCATGATCCGTGCGTGGTGCCTCGTGCAGTACCAATCGTTGAGGCGATGGCTGCGATTGTTTTGGCTGATTTTTATTTAATCAACAAAACATATTAATAAAAGTAAGACAGTGAGGGTCTTATATTTTAATAATTAAAAAATAAATTAATGCAAATTACAGAAACTAAAAAAAAATCATTTCTTGGAGGATTAACAGGGCAAATTTTAATTGCAATGTTTCTTGGCGCAACGCTCGGAATTATACTGCATAATTATATTTCGCCAGAAGCAGCGCAGTCATTTAGTACAAAAATTAAAATGCTGGCTACTGTTTTTATCCGTTTAGTGCAAATGATTATTTCTCCTTTGGTTTTTACAACCTTGGTTGTTGGAATCGCAAAACTAGGAGATATAAAAACAGTTGGAAGAATTGGAGGAAAAGCACTCGGATGGTTTTTTACGGCTTCGTTTATATCATTATTAATCGGTTTATTTTACGTAAATATTTTAGAACCGGGAGTTGGTTTAAAATTAGGACACGTAGATATGGCTTCTGCTTCTGAGGTTACTGCAAAAACGCAAAATTTATCTTTCGAAAATTTTGTTGAGCATATTGTTCCAAAAAGTATTATTGAGGCAATGGCAACAAACGAAATTTTACAAATAGTAATTTTTTCAATTTTCTTTGGATTAGCAGCTGCTTCTTTAGGAAATACGGTTAAACCGGTAATTGGCGCTTTAGATAAAATTTCACACATCGTACTTAAAATGGTAAATTATGTAATGAACTTTGCTCCAATAGGAGTTTTTGGAGCCATTGCAGCTGTTTTTGCCATTCGCGATGCCGAAGAATTATTAATTACATATTTTAAGTTTTTTGGATCTTTTTTATTAGGAATTGGAACTTTATGGGTAGTTTTAATTGCAGTTGGATTTATCTTTTTAAAAGGAAGAATGATCGAATTATTAAAACGAATTATTGGTCCTTTGGCAATTGCTTTTGGAACAACAAGTTCAGAAGCTGTTTTTCCTAAATTAACAGAAGAACTGGAAAGTTTTGGTGTAAAGGACAGAATTGTTTCTTTTATGCTGCCGCTTGGATATTCCTTCAATCTTGACGGAAGTATGATGCATATGACTTTTGCCAGTATTTTTATTGCACAATTCTATAATGTACATTTAGATTTGGGAACTCAAATGGCGATGCTTTTGGTTTTAATGCTCACAAGTAAAGGAATTGCCGGCGTACCAAGAGCAAGCTTAGTCGTAGTTGCTGCAACCTGCGGAATGTTTGATATTCCGGTTGAAGGGATTGCATTAATATTACCAATTGACCATTTTTGCGACATGTTTAGAAGTGCAACCAATGTTTTAGGAAATGCTTTGGCAACTTCAGTTGTTGGGCAATGGGAAAATGGTAAAGAAGAGAATTTAAGTATAGAAGAAAAGTAATCTAACTTTTCTTTAAATATAAAAAACCGTAACAGACATGTCTGTTACGGTTTTTTAATTTTATACCAGTCGAGTAAGTCAGCTAGTGAATTATTTTGCGGCAACTTTTCCTTTTCTGGCATCTTCATCCTCTGGAGGTGTATCGCCGCCGGTAATTGTTTTTTGCTGTGTTTTTGTCAATTTTTCTGTTTCTTCAAATTTTGAAAAGTTATCTAGCATAGTTTTTGGTTTTTTAGCGCTCCAATCTTTAAACACTTGGGGCTTGTGTTTTTTTAATTATGTTAAAAATAGTATTATTTTTTATTCGTTGTCAATTATTTTTGAATATTTAATTGAAAAATATATTTGCAGTATAATTTATGTCATTTTAAGCGTGTTTGGTCAATCTTTACATTATTAAGGTAAATACTATTATTGTGTATTACTATAAAGATGTATATTTGAATAATCATACTCCAAATTATGCTTCGTTACAGATTTAGTCTTTTAATTTTAATTTTTCTAAATATATTCTGTCTTGAGTTGTCGGCTCAGAACCATACTGTATCAGTTGAAAAAGTTAAAAATTTAATACAGGAAGCTTGTGACTATTTAGACGAAACGAATTACGAAAAATCCTTAAAGAAATCCGGGATTGCTCTTCAATATGCATTTGATCTTAAAAATGATACCCTGATTTCGAGAAACTACAATATAATTGGAATTAATTTTCATGATTTAGGTGAAATTAACAAAGCAGTATTCTTTTATAAAAAAGCTCTTTTTTATGCTGAACGATCTAATATTGTTAGTTTAAGAATGATGATAACCAGTAATCTGGGTAATTTATATTTTTTTGAAAAAAAAATGTACAATACCGGAATTACATATTACAAAGAATCTCTAAAATTTGGCAGACAGCAAAAATATTCGAAAGAAGTTGCGATAACAAACCTCAATATTGTCTGGTCATACTTTAAAATTGAAAATTACAAAGCAGGCTTACCCTATTTACAATACATTAATAAACACAAGGATGATTTAAAAGGAAAATCAAATGATATTGCATTGAATTTTTTGAACGGAATGTATTACGCCAGCATAAATGATACTGTAAATGCAGATAAGTATTTTTTAAAGGCGGTTTCTGTTAAATCAAAAGATGACAAGCCAGATCTTGCCTATGCCCATTTAGAATATTCAAAATTTTTGGATAAAATAGGAAGACATAAAGAGGCTTATGATAATCTTGTTATTTATAACCAAATAACAAGTGAGCAATATAGCGAGGAGAAACTTAAGAAAGCTTCGATTGCCGGTTTGAATCTAGAACTTGATGAATACAAAAGACAGATTGAAAAAATCGAAAGCGAAAAAACGTCACAATCTCAAAGTCTGAAAAAATCAAGAATTATTGTAATATTATTTATTCTGATTTCGTTTATTCTGCTTTTCTTAATTGTCACTTTAATTAAGAATATCGGACTTAAGAAAAAACACAATTTACAGCTCTTAAAAGCAAAAGAAATTGCAGAGGAAGCCTCTCTGCTCAAAACTCAGTTTATTTCGACTATAAGCCACGAATTGCGTACACCGCTTTATGGTGTTGTAGGAATTACAAATATGCTTTTAGAAGAACATAAAGAATTATCGCAAAGCCAGCATTTGAGTGCCTTAAAATTCTCTGCCAGATATTTATTGTCTTTGGTAAATGATATTCTCCAAATCAATAAAATCGAAGAAAACAAGGTCGTTCTCGAAAGCCTGACTTTTAATATTTCTGATGAAATTACTGTAATCAAAAATTCTCTCTCATTTTTATCTCAAAAAAATAACAATAAAATTAATGTTGCCATAGATGTTGATATTCCAGAATATTTAATTGGAGATAAACTTCGTCTGGCACAAATCTTAATGAACCTGGTGAGTAATGCATTAAAATTTACTAAAGACGGAGAAGTTGAGATTATTGTGAGACTAGACAGAGTAGAAGGCAAGTTCTATTATTTGGACTTTTTAATAAAAGATAACGGAGTAGGAATCGCCGCCGTTGACCAGAATAAAATATTTGAAAAATTTGTTCAGGTGGGCCGAAAAGAAGAAGATTATCAGGGAACAGGATTGGGACTCAGTATTGTAAAACGATTGCTGGGACTTTTTGGTAGCACAATTACTTTAGAAAGTGACCTTGGTGCCGGAACATCTTTTTCGTTTATAATTCCTTTTGAACACGATCCTTTAAAAACAAAAAAAATTATTGAAAATATTGAAGTTGATTTAACATCGAGCGATATTTATAAAATTCTTATTGTCGAGGATAACCAGATAAATCAATTGGTAACCAAGAAAATTATTGAGAAAAATAATTTTATCTGTAAAGTTGTCGACGATGGTTTTGCTGCTTTAAAAATATTAGAAACCGAACAATTTGATTTAATTTTAATGGATATTAATATGCCATTAATGAATGGTTTTGAAACAACAAAAAGAATTCGTCAGATTGGAATAAAAACTCCGGTTGTGGCACTAACTGCTTTTGATAAGGATGAAATTACCGATGAAGCAATTTCAGCCGGAATGAACGATATAATCGTTAAACCTTTTGAACCGGTTAAACTGTTTAAGATTTTAAATTACCTGATAAATGAAGCCAAAAACGCTGGTTAGTACCAGCGTTTTTTATTTTTTTTAGAAGCATTTGATTTTCTCGATTTGTGAGCACCGCCGCTTCTGTTAGAATTTTTAGGTTTTTCGCCTGCTTCAGGACTTCCTGCATGCCAAGGATACGGATGATCTGAAATAATTTTTACATCGACTTTTATTAATTTCTTAATATCCTTCCAGTAAGGTTCTTCGTCTTTACCGCAAAATGAAATAGCAATACCGCCATTACCTGCACGTCCCGTACGGCCAATTCGGTGTACATATGTTTCCGGAATATTGGGCAAATCAAAATTGATTACATACGGTAATTGTTCAATATCGATTCCTCTTGCTGCAATATCCGTTGCTACAAGCACACCAACTTCTTTATTTTTAAAAGCATCCAGAACACGCTGTCTCGCATTTTGCGATTTATCTCCGTGAATAGCTTCAGCAGGAATATCTTTTTTACGAAGTGCTTTTACAACATTATCTGCACCGTGTTTGGTTCTTGAAAAAACCAGTACATTTGATAAGTTTTCTTCTTTAATTAAACGGTAAAGCAGGTTTCTTTTTTCTGTTTTGTCAACAAAATAAACACGCTGTTCAACATTTTCGGCAGTTGAAGAAACTGGAGAAACTTCGACTCTTTCCGGATCCTGCAAAAACATTTCTGCAAGTTCAAGAATAGCAAGAGGCATAGTAGCGGAAAACAATAATGTTTGTCTGTTTTTTGGCGTAAGTTTTACAATCTTTTTTACATCGTTTATAAAACCCATATCCAGCATCTGATCGGCTTCATCCAGAACTAAAGTATGAAGATGATTTAAGTCAAGAAAACCCTGCTTGTGTAAATCTAATAATCGGCCCGGCGTTGCCACCAAAACGTCGACACCTTGTTTTAAAGCATCAACCTGAGGGTTTTGAGAAACTCCCCCGAAAATTGTTAATTGCGTTAAATTGGTGTATTTAGCATAAGTGTCAAAACTCTGACCAATCTGAACGGCTAATTCACGCGTAGGCGTTACGATAAGTGCACGAATTTGTTTGGCTTTTTTTGATGAACCCACAATTCGGTGCAATTGGTGTATAATCGGAATTGCAAATGCAGCAGTTTTTCCGGTACCAGTTTGTGCACAGCCAATTAAATCCCGTCCGTCTAAAATAATCGGAATTGATTTTTCCTGAATTGGAGTGGGATTTAGGTAGCCTTCTTCAAAAACGGCTTTTTGTATACTTTTTGAAAGTGATAAATCTTCGAATAACATATCTTACTAATTAAGAATTTAGTTTTAAGTACTAAATTCTCTGCAAAGATAGGTTTATTCGGTCAATCGTTTATTTGAATCTTGTATTATTTGGGAAATGTGCGGTTTTAGGCCGCTTGCTCTTCATTGTGTTTTTTCTTTTTCGTTATTGGCTTTTATAAAATCAGTTACCAAATAGCCAATTAATTTTCCAATTAAATTATTGTTTGGAGAATCGGCTAAATCTGGAGCACCTTCGCAAATATGCAGATATGCGGCATTTTTATGCTGTGCAAAAAACGAGATAAAACGTCTTAATTCTTCTACCGAAAAACCGCTTATTGTCATGGCACTGCTGGCAATATTTGGAATTGCATCCAAATCAATTTCAATTCCAAATGAATCAGTTTTTATAAATTCCAGTGCAAGAGCCATTTCTCTTTCAAAATCTTTCTCTTTGCGAATATTTACACTGTCATATGTGTTATAACGAACGCGGTCTTCAAGTTTTTTAATAATATCTAAAACGCTTTTTGAAGTATAATTTTCGTGAAGTCCAAAAATGAAATATTTTTTTAAGAAACCTTCCTCATAAGCGTACGAAAAACCATTTCCGCTATGACGGCCTTCAAGGATTCTAAAATCTGAATGTGCATCAAAATTGATTGCATTAATAGGTTTTCCTTTGGCTAAAGCCGAACCTTTAATATTTCCGTAAGCATTATTGTGTCCGCCTCCAATAATAATTGGCGTTTTTCCGGCTTTTATTATTGTAAATATAATATGTGAAACTTCTTTGTCAATTTTTTCTACTAACTGACTTAATTTAGAACGGTCATCAATATCGTTAAAATCGAGATTTTCGACGTCACGCATTTCCTGAGCAACATCTAATTGCCCTAAAACAATAATCTGGCTTCCTTTCGAAAAACGATTATGCTGAATATTTGCAATACTTTTAATAGCATTTTCCCAAGCAGATGCTGCGCCTGGTCTTCCGTAATTGGCACGCACACCAATATCTTCTGGTATTCCCAACAAAACATACTTCGCCTCCGATTCTTGCAAAAACTTGATTTTATCAACTCCTTTTGGAAGTACAATCATTTTTTCTCCGAATTTTATTTCACCACTACGATGATTTGTGACTTTTGCCAAATCATTGACAGTAAAAGGAACTAATTTCTCCATGAAAAAAATTTATTTTCCAAAAATAATATAATTGTTACAACTTACGTTATTAACATATATTAATTCTTAAATTTGTTATTAAAGAAAATTATTCAATATGGAAAACCCAAAGAACAACAACAATTCAAGTCTAAAAGCGGTAATAGCGGTTTTAGCAGTCCTACTGATTGGTAGCTTAGTGTATATTTTTAAACTTTCTTCTGATACTGAAGTAGTTAAAACAGAATTGACAACGTCAATGACAGAAAAAGAATCTGTTATGAAAGATTTACAGGAATTAAAAGCAACGTATGATGCTGCAATTGCTGAAAACACGTCAATGTCTGATGAATTAATTCAGGAAAGAGATAAAGTTGTCGCTTTAATGGCAGATTTAAACAAATCAAAAGGCGATGTTTCTAAATACAGATCTCAGGTTCAGGCAATGCAGGGTAAAATGAAAACTCTTGTTGCTGAAAACGACGAGTTGAAAAAACAAAATGGTGTTTTAACAACGCAGAGAGATAGTACAATTGTAGTTTTAGGAGAGTCTAAAAAATATAACGAAGTACTTGTAGGTCAAAATGAAGAGCTTGCAAAAACAGTTGAAAGAGGTTCTAAATTATCAATTACGAACACTAAAACAGCTGCTTACAAATTAAGAAGCTCTGGAAAACAAATTGAAACAGATAAAGCAAGCCGTGCTGATGTTTTAAAAATAAGTTTTACAATTGCTGAAAACCAAATTGCAAAATCTGGTGACAAAACATATTATGTACAAGTTATCGATTCAAAAAATAATGTTTTAGGCGAGAAAAAAACAGAAAGTTTTGGAGACAACTCTTTAACTTACAGTTTTAAAACTACTGTAAAGTATGAAAACAAAACTGTAAATGTTACAGAAGATCTTCCTGGAAAAGATTTCGCAAAAGGAACTTACTTTATCAATGTTTTTGATAATGACGAATTAGTTTCTAAAACTAGTTTCAGCTTGAGATAATTTAATCTCGCAAAATAAATACCACATAAAAAAGGTCTGCAGATTTATTTGCAGACCTTTTTTTTGTTTAATGAAACTTTTATAATGGTTTCCCGTGGTTGAAACCACGGGCTATGTTTTTCTTGAGGAATTTAATGATTGTAAGCTTTTAACAAAGGGAGCGGTTTCAACCGCTGCTGTCAATTTTATAATATATTGTTATTAAATAATTTCGCCCTCAATAATTACATCTTCAATTAAATTACTTCCAAAAGCGTATGGAATTTGATAATAAGAAGAAATAGGTTTTGTAATAATTAAATTGGCTTTTTTACCTTTTGTAATGCTTCCATGAGTTTCTGAAATTCCCATTGCATAGGCACCGTTTATTGTTGCTGCATTTATGGCTTCTTCAGGAGTCATTTTCATTTTAATACAAGCCGTTGCCACTACAAAATTCATATTTCCCGATGGAGTAGAGCCTGGATTAAAGTCGGTTGCTAATGCTAAAGGTAATCCTGCTTTAATCATTTCGCGGGCGGGTGTGTACGGAATACTTAAAAAGTAAGAACACGAAGGTAATGCAACAGGCATCGTTTCGGTATTTTTTAAAGCTTCAATATCTTCTGGCGTCATTATTTCAAGATGATCGACAGAAAGTGCGTTAAATTTAACGCCAGCCTGAATCCCGCCAATAGAATTGAATTGATTTACGTGAATTTTTGGCTTTAAGCCAAATTCAATTCCGGCTTGCATAATTTTTTCTGTTTCTTCTACAGAAAAATAGCCGCTTTCGCAAAAAACATCTACATAATCAGCCAGTTTCTCTATGGCAATTTCAGGAAGCATTTTGGTAATAATTTCATCGATATAACCTGTTTTATTTTCCTTGTAATGAGTTGGAAAAGCATGTGCACCCAGAAAAGTTGCTTTTATAGAAATAGGATAATTTTTGGCAAGTTTTTTAATAACGCGCAGCATTTTTAATTCGCCTTCAACAGTTAATCCATAACCTGATTTTATTTCAACAGCACCTGTTCCTAAACGCATCACTTCTTCTAATCGAAGTTTTGACTGTTCGTAAATTTCTTCCTCCGAAGTTTCGTTTAGTTTTTTGGCCGAATTTAAAATTCCGCCGCCACGATTGGCAATTTCTTCATAAGATAATCCATTGATACGGTCTACAAATTCCTGTTCGCGGTTTCCTGCATATACAATATGGGTGTGGCTGTCGCACCACGAAGGAAGTACAACGCGGCCAGATGCATTAATAACTTTATCTGCTTTGATTTCGGGAAGATTTTCCATAGAACCAAAATCTGCGATTAGATTATTTTCTAAAATTAAAAAAGCATTTTTTATTGTAGGAAGTTCAGCCATTTCGGCTCCGGAAACTTTGTTAATTGAAGATTGACGAACTTGCAGTAGTTCTTGTATATTTTTTATTAATGTGATCATTATGGATGTTGTTATAAAACACAAATTTCACAAATTATCACGAACTAATCCGTGAAATCTGTGAAATTCGTGTTTTTATTCTTTATATGTTTTTATTCAGAAACAGTAATTTCGAATATTTTCTCCCAATATTTTCCGGTAACAAAAATTGTTTTGGTTTGCGGGTTATAAGCAATTCCGTTTAAAACTTCGGCTTTTGGTGCTTTTATGAATTTTCTTAAACCAGAAAGATCTAATATGCCTTCAACCGCCCCTGATTTTGGATCTACAACTGCGATTGCGTCTTTCTGCCAAACGTTTACATAGAACTTACCATCGATTAATTCTAATTCGTTAATAGCTTTAATTTTTGATGAACCAGAATAAACATTGATATAATCAATTAATTTTTGCGTATTTGGATCCATTTTCCAGATTTTCTCTGTTCCGTCAGAGTGATAAATGTATTTGTGGTCATGTGTCATTCCCCAACCTTCAATATCTTTATCATATTTAAAGGTTTTTTCTAGTTTCAACGTTTTTGCATCATAAATGAAACCCGTTTTTTCCTGCCAGCTTAATTGATAAATTTTTCCATTGATAAAAGTAATTCCTTCCCCAAAATATTCTTTTGGAAGATCAACCTGCTGGATCACTTTTCCGGTTTTATAATCTACTGATCTAAAATATGAATCTTCTTTTTGACCAGTACTTTCAAATAAAACACCGTCGTGAAATTCTAAACCTTCAGTAAAAGCTTCCGGATCGTGTGGAAAAGTATTGATTACTTTATACTTTAATAATTTAGGCTGAACATCAGAAACTAATTCAATTCGTTTTGTTGCGTCAGATGAATCTCCGCCAAAATATGCTGTCGCTTTTAAGTATTGATAGCCTAGTTTTTGATCTTTTAATTCAAATTTGAATTTTTCAGCTCCTTTTGTACTTCCTACTTTTTTGTCGTTAACAAAGTAAACAATGCTGTCAATTTCTTTCGAATTTGGGTTTAAAATTCCAATTGAAACTGCTTCTTTTGGAAGAAAATGTGCTGGAAAAACAGAATCATCAATAGTAAATAAAGAATTTTCACCTTTTTTTGTACCGTTACATCCAATTAATGTAATTCCTAATAAAATGACAGTTAGGAAGTTATATTTTTTCATAGTTTAAAATTTGAATAAGCCAATATACGACGATATTTTTATAGCAGCAAAGCTCTTGCAAAAATATAAAAAGATTGTATATTTGCACTGGCAAGTCCTACACGACCAGCTCCTGCAGACTCCCCCAGGATGGGAACATAGCAAGGGTACGCGGTTGAGCGGTGCGATGTAGGTCGCTTGCCACTTTTTATTTTTTAGAATTTGTATAAAAGTAGTCTTCCTTCGGGAGGATTTTTTTATTTTTGGACCTTTCGAAAGTTAGAAGTTTTTCCTGTTCGCATTAACTCTACTTATTGATAATCATATTTAACTTATAACCAGCAAATGAATAAAGTCGTTTTAATTACCGGAGGATCCTCAGGAATTGGTAAATCAATTGGAGAATTTTTGCATGCTAAAGGTTTCGTTGTTTACGGAACAAGCCGTAACCCGGAGAAAGTTTTAAATTCGGTTTTTCCGTTAGTTGCTTTAGATGTTCGAAATGTTGATTCCATTAAAACTGCGGTTAATAAAATTATTGCAACTTCGGGAAGACTAGATATCGTTATAAATAATGCTGGTGTTGGAATTACTGGACCTTTGGAAGAAATTCCGACTGAAGAAATCAGAAATAATTTTGAAACAAACTTCTTTGGTCCAATTGAAGTGATGAAAGCTGTTTTACCACAAATGCGTAAACAAAATTCAGGTTTAATTATAAATATTACTTCCATTGCGGGGTATATGGGACTTCCTTACAGAAGTGTTTATTCGGCATCAAAAGGAGCTCTTGAATTAATTACTGAGGCTTTGAGAATGGAAGTCAAATCTTTTGGTGTTGAAATTACCAATGTAGCACCTGGAGATTTTGCAACAAACATTGCTGCAGGCCGTTATCATGCGCCAGTTATTAAAGATTCAGCTTATGAAAAAGTGTATGGCGATATTCTAGCTACAATGAATGATCACGTTGATGCGGGAAGTAATCCGAATGAAATGGCAGAAGCGGTTTATAAAATTATTGAAACTAAAAAGCCAAACGTACATTATAAAGTTGGTGCTTTTATGCAGAAGTTTTCAATTGTTTTAAAACGTGCACTTCCGGATAAATTATATGAAAAAATGTTGATGAATCATTATAAGTTATAAAATGTAAAATTAACACTTATTTATAACATATAATTTCAAAATGGTTTTGATTTTGAAAACGTTATTGGTTTTGATTTTGTAATTTTGCAGCTATATTTTCTTTAAATGCATATTTGAAGAAAAAATTGTAAAGATGTAAATACGAACAAACCAATTTTAATTAAATAAATTATGAAATTTTTTATTGACACAGCTAATCTGGCACAAATTCAAGAAGCACAAGCTTTAGGTGTTTTAGATGGAGTAACAACTAATCCGTCGTTAATGGCTAAAGAAGGAATTACTGGAAAAAATAACATTCTAAAGCATTATGTTGACATTTGCAACCTTGTAGAAGGAGATGTAAGTGCAGAAGTAAATGCTCTTGATTATGATGGAATGATTAAAGAAGGTGAAGAATTAGCTGAATTGCATGACCAAATCGTTGTAAAACTGCCAATGACTAAAGAAGGAGTTATGGCTGCAAAATATTTTTCTGATAAAGGAATTAAAACAAACGTAACTCTTGTATTCTCTGTTGGACAAGCTATTTTAGCTGCAAAAGCGGGAGCTACTTATGTTTCTCCGTTTGTTGGACGTTTAGATGATATTTCTACTGATGGTTTAAACTTAATTCAGGAAATTAGAGAAGTTTATGATAACTATGGTTACGAAACTCAAATTTTAGCTGCTTCTGTACGTCACACAATGCATATTGTAAATTGTGCTAAAATTGGTGCTGATGTTATGACAGGACCACTTTCTGCAATTTACGGATTATTGAAACACCCATTAACTGATATCGGTTTAGCTCAGTTTGTAGCTGACTTCGAAAAAGGAAACAAGTAATCTTTAGATACTTACAAAATTTAAATCGTCTTTTTTCTAACGAGAAAAGGCGATTTTTTTTACTTTTATATAAACTTAAATTGTTGATTATGAAAGTGATAATGGTTTTAATATCTTTTTTTATGGCCAGCATTTCAATAAATGCACAGGCAAAGGTTATAACTTCTGTAAATGATGCCGGAGATGTAGCTACGTATGAATTAGATTGTTCGGTCAAGTTTCAAACTTTGGCAAAAGGTCTACGGTATAATATTACCAGACACGAATTTAAAGGTCCCGAAATAAAAAATAGTTATAGACTTCTATTGGTTATGGATGGATTTTATTCGAAAACTTTAAATAAAGAAATGACTATTTCAGCCGTTTTAAGTGATGGAACTGTTATTGAAGCTAAAAAGATTATCGAGGATGATGGTTTTTTTGACGGAGCCTGTACGTTGAAAATAAAAGATCCGCAGGCGCTTTTAAATGCAAATATTGATAAAGTTATTGTACATGCTGATAAAGATGTTGTGTATCAATTATCAGCCCAGAATAAAGCTATTTTTAAGAAGAATTTGAATAATATTATTAATGCTAAGTAAAGCGACTAAGGCTTTGAGATGCTAAGAAGTTAAGTTTAACTTTTGTAAATAAAAAAAATCCAAATTCCAGTTTTTAAAATTGGAATTTGGATTTTTTATATGGGTATTTCTGAAATTTTAGTGACCTCCAGATAATTTTTTGTCGAAATTAATTCCTTGTTTTTTAAGGATTCCGCTTACGCTCCAAGCATAGAATGCAAGGTAAGCGAAACATACGATACCAACAATATAACTCGCCTGAATACCTATGAATTCAGATACAAAACCTTGTAACCAGCTGATAACTCCACCACCCATAATCATCATGATCAAGAAGCTGCTTCCCTGGCTTGTGTTTTTTCCTAATCCGCTTACAGCAAGTGTAAAGATACATGGCCATAGCGTACTGCAGAATAAACCAACACTTGTGAAAGCATAAACACTTACAATTCCAGTTGTAGCCATTCCGATAGCGATCGCAACAATACCTAAAGAAGAGAAGATTAATAACATTCTTGCAGGGTTTCCTTTACTTGCAATATCAGCAGCAATTAATACTAAAATGATTAATCCGTAAATATAAAATGGAGTTAAGTCGTGTTTTGCAATTGCATTTACCGTTAAGAACACACCAAAAGCTAAATAAGGAGCTACGAAACGTAAAATTTGCTGTAAGCTTGCTTTATCTGTAAAAGCTTCAATTGCACCTGTCCAACGTCCGATCATTAAACTCGCCCAGTATAAAGAGATGTATGGAGCAACTTCCTGAGTTAAGAATCCTAATTTGCTTTCCATATATGCCGGTAAATTACTAGCTGTAGAAACCTCTACACCAACATAAAGGAAGATTGCAATCATTCCCATTATTAATTGAGGATATTGTAAAGCTGATTTTTTTGCATTAGCACCGTCAGCAGCAATTTCTTCTTCGATAAGAGCTGGTTTGTCAGGCAAAGATGAAAATTTAAGTAATATAGCAACTAATAAGAAAGCAAGTCCTAAAATTAAATAAGGGATTTTTACACTTTCGATACTTAAAGTTGATGATCCTGTACTTGATCCGAAGATAGCAAAACTTACAATTAGTGGTCCAATTGTAGTTCCTAAGTTATTGATTCCACCTGCTAATGTTAAACGCTGAGAACCCGTAGATATTGGTCCTAAAGCAATTGCTAATGGATTAGCTACAGTTTGCTGTAATGAAAATCCCAAAGCTACTATGAATAAACCTGAAAGCATTAAAGGAAATGAACCTGTATTTGCTGCAGGATAAAATAATAATGTTCCGATTGCAGAAATAAGTAACCCTAATGACAGACCGTTTTTGTAACCAATCTTGTTAACTAAATCTTCTTTGATTAAAACAGAAATTCCCATGTATATTAAGGATCCTACTGTATAAGCAATATAGAATGCCAAAGAAACTAATTGACTTTCTCCTTGAGATAAATTAAAAGCCGTTTTAAATACAGGAATTAAGATATCGTTACTTGCAGCAACAAAACCCCAAAAGAAGAACACGATAACTAGTGGGATAAACTGTCCCCATTTGGTTTGAACATTTTCTGAACTCATAATTGTAATAAGGTTAATTTTTTAATATTGTGTTTTTTGAAGACCGTAAATATATTTGTTACATGAATCAAAAAAAAATTATTGATCGAAAATAATGTTAAATTTAAACGAACAACCTTATTTATTCAACAATGTGTTAATTTATATGTAGTTAGAAATGTTAAAGTTTTATTCGAGGATCCTGTTTTTTACGTCTTTGCTGTAATTTCTTCCTATAGGAATGGTATAAGACTGAATTTGAATACGATTTCCTTCGATTGATTTTACCTTATTTAATGCAATTACATAAGATTTATGTATACGCAAAAAGCGGTCTCCAGGTAATTCTTCAGACAATGAAGTTAAAGATTTGTGTGTAATATAAGTTTTGTCGGCCGTTACAACTTTTATGTATTCTTTCATTCCTTCGATAAAAAGAATTTCTTCAATATTAATTTTCATCATTTTTTTATCGACTTTGATAAAAATATGCGAATCTCCTTTTGAGACATCAATTTTAATATTGTTTTTTAAGTTGTATTCTGTAGTAATTTTGTTAATACATTTTATAAATCTCGGCAGGGGAATGGGTTTAACTAAATAATCCAGAACGTCGAGGTCGTAACTTTCGGCAGCAAATTCCCTAAATGCTGTTGTTATAATAACTTTGGTTTTGTTTTCGATTAAACTTATTAATTCAAAACCGGTCATCATTGGCATATTGATGTCTAAAAAAACGGCATCTACAGAAGTGCTGTTTATAAAATCCAGAGCTTCTAAAGAGTTATTGAATGTGCCGATAACTTCAAAATCTGTAAAATTGTTAAAATAATTTTGCAGCACTTTGATTGCTAGAGGCTCATCATCAATCAATACACATTTAATTTTCATTATGAATAGGTATTTGCAAACGAATTATATAGTAATTCAGTTTTATTTTGTCTTTTAAGCTATAATTATTTCTGTAAATTAATTTTAGTCTTTTCTTGGTGTTAACTAAACCAATGCCTCCTTTAGACTTAACATTTTGTGAAATTACAAAATTATTTAAGATTTCAAAGTCTAACATTTTATTGTCAATAACTTTACAATTTATTTTAATTTTAAAGTTATTATTATTGACGCCGCCATGCTTAAATGCATTTTCAACCAGTGAAATAAAAATTAGCGGAGGAACTACAACATCTTCTATATTAGACTCTAAATTTATCGTAACATCTACATTTTCAAAGCGAAGTTTTTCAATTTCAATATAATTCTGAATATAATCAATCTCTTTTATTAATGGGACAAACTTGGTTCCTTTTACATCATACAGAACATATTCCATTAAATTAGAAAGCTTAATAATTACATCAGGAACTTTGTCTGAGGATTCTAAAGATAAAGCGTAAAGATTATTTAAAGTATTAAAAAAGAAATGCGGCTGAATTTGATTTTCAAGATATTTTAGTTTGATTTTAAATTGATTTTCTCTCAAAGATCTGTTTCTTTCTCTTTCGCGAAGCCAGGTCAAAGTTAGGTAAACTGACGATGCCATTGCCAAAACGTATAATTCTCCTATACAAACTGCAACGATATGATTTATTTCAAATGGATGATATTCTCGATTAGCTTCGGGCCAAATATTTTCGGATACTATATAATAGGTAAGAGCAGTTTTTAATAAATATATTGCAAAAAGGCTTACCAGAAGAGATAGAGTATAGGTAATGTATTTCTGTTTAAGTACATATTTTGGTACCAGTACAAAAAGGTTGAAATATACTAATGGGATATGGAGTGAGAACTCAATTAAATTCGATTTAAACGAATAGGGATAATCATTAAAGTAAGCTCCCCATCGTAAAAAGTTGAGAGTGAAATAAGAACCCCAAAACCATATATGATTTTGAAGTTTTATATCAAATTTGAGTTTTCGAATTTCGTTCAACTTTTATTTAACTTTTTATTATTATCTAAATAAGTTTTCTTATTGCTGTGCAACTTTACACAATTACTGGCGAAATCGCAATTCTTTTGAATAAAATTTTATAAAAAAAGCTTATTAATATTTTATTTAAATAGGATAACGTTTTCGTAAAACATAATGTTGAATGTTTTATGTCGTTTGTTGAAAAGATCAAACCGTTTGTATAAAATATTTTTTTTAACAGTACCTTAACAATAAATTTATCGCTTAACTAATCAAAACCATGATAAAAATGAAACAAATTATGTTATTCCTTATGGTTGTCTTTACGGCGCAGGTTTCGCTTGCACAAGTAAAAACAGTCAAAGGTTTGGTAAGCGATCAAAACGGATTGCCGCTGCCAGGAGTAAGTATTCTTATTCAAGGTACAAAAACGGCAACTCAAACTGATTTTGACGGTATGTATACGATTCAGGCATCTGCAGGAGATGTTTTGATATTTTCGTATATAGGTATTAAAACTAAAACTGCAACAGTTGGTACTTCTGCAACGTTAAATGTGGTGTTAAGTCAGGACACACAAAACTTAAATGAAGTAGTTGTTACAGCGTTAGGGATTAAGAGACAAAAGAAAGAATTGGGTTATGCTGTTCAGGATGTAAAAGGAGAGCAGTTAAACAAAGCTATTACAACAAATGTTACTACAGCTCTGTCAGGAAGAGTTGCGGGGGTTGATGTTTCTATACCAGCTACGGGTGTTGGAGGAAGTACGAGAGTTATTATTAGAGGTATATCAAGTATAGGCGAAAGTAATCAGCCGCTTTATATTGTTGATGGTGTGCCTATTGATAACTCTGGTTTAAATAACGATCAGGCTGCTACAAGCAAGTGGTTTGATGGTCGTGATAACGGAGACGGTATTTCTAGTATTAACCCAAACAACATTGAAAGTTTAACGGTACTTAAAGGAGCTGCTGCAGCTGCCTTATACGGTTCAAGAGCTTTGAATGGAGTAATTTTAATTACGACTAAAAAAGGAAGTAAAGGAAAACTTCGAGTAGAATTAACTAGTGGAGTAAATTTTGACAGAGTGAACGCAAAGTATTCTGATTATCAGTCTGAATACGGAACAGGTTCAAATGGCGCTCTGCCAGATCCTACAAAAGCTCCAACAGAAATTTATGGCTATACAACAAATGCATGGGGACCTAAATTTTCAGAATCTGTTGGACAGCAGGTAAAAATATTTGATGGTTCTATGAAACCTTATGCTAAAGTTGACAATAATATTCAGGATTTCTTTAGAACCGGTTTTACAACTACAAACGGAATTGCGGTTTCTGGAGGAAATGACAGCGGATTTGTACGTTTTGGTTTTAATAACCTGAAAAATAATGACGTAGTGCCAAATTCTGGATTAGAAAGAAACGATGCGACTTTAAATGCTACATTAAAATCAGAGAAATTTACATTAGATGCTAATGTGAATTATATAGCTGAAAACACAAATAACAGACCAGCTCTTGGAGATTCTCCAAATAACGTTGGGTATTCATTAAGCGGTTTAGCTCCGAATATTGACCAGGCTTGGCTGAAAAATTATCAAAATGCAGAAACAGGTCAGATTTATCCATGGAACAGCAATGTTTATTTGTTAAACCCATATTTTGTAACAGAAGCAAATCATAATACATCTTTAAAAAATCGTTTTATCGGAAATGTTACTGGAACTTACCAATTGAAAAACTGGCTTGCATTAACTTTCAGAACAGGTCTTGATACCTATGCTTTTAGTTCAAAAGATTTTATGGCAGCAGGAAGTACATGGCCGGGAAGAGACGAAGGATATCTTGGTTTAAATAATATCAATGTATCAGAAATGAATACAGATATTATTGCAACTTTAAGCAACATCAAATTAGCAAATGATTTAACTTTCTCTGGAATTTTAGGTACCGCAAGAAGAGATTTTAGAAGAGAGCAAAACTCAAGATTTGGAACAAAAATCATCGAGCCGGGAACAGAGTACATTAGTAACTTTGTAAATAAAACAGAAAATGCTCCGGTTGAAACAAAAACAAGAACAAACTCAGTTTACGGATCTGCAAAATTAGATTATAAAGGATATTTATATGCTGAGTTTACAGGAAGAAATGATTGGTTCAGTGTAATTTACAGCGGAGATGAAAGTGCTTTTTATCCTGCAGGATCTTTAGGATTTGTATTCTCAGATGCATTGAATATCCAAAACGATACCTTCTCTTATGGTAAATTTAGAGCATCATGGGCACAAGTTTCGAACTCACCGGGGGCTTATAAAAATGCGTTAAACTACACTACGTTTTCTTCTTATGACGGGCAGAGTGTTGTAAATATTAAAAATACTGCAGCACCAAATCCTAATTTAACGTATCAGTCAAAAACTGGAATTGAGTTTGGAGTTGAAACTGCTTTCTTCAAAAACAGATTAAGAGCAGATATTACAGTTTATCGTGAAGATACATCAGATCAAACACTTGATTTACCTTCATCTGCAACATCAGGATATGAATATATTTCTGTAAATGCCGGAAAATTACGTAACGAAGGTATCGAAGTATTTTTATCTGGTACGCCAATTAAAACACCAAACTTTGAGTGGGGAATTGATTTAAACTTCTCAAAAAACAAAAACTCAATTATCTCATTGCATCCAGATATTAATACGTACACCATTTCTGAAGCACGTTGGGCTGGAGCTGCAGTTGTGGCACAAGTTGGCGGACAATACGGAACTATTATGGGTAGAGATTTCTTAAGAAATGAAAATGGAGACAAAGTAGTAGCTGCAAATGGTTTACCTTTATTTACAGACGAGAAAGTAGCTTTAGGAAAAGGACTTCCTGACTGGGCTGCTGGTTTAACGAATAGATTTACTTATAAAGGAATCACACTTCAGTTCTTAATCGATATGAAATTTGGAATGGATGTATATTCTATGACAAATTCATTAGCCGCTACAAAAGGACTTTTGGATGTAACTACAGAAGGCAGAGATGCGTATAACCATGCAAGACAAGAAGCTATTGCAAATGATCCTAATTTTAGCCAGTCTACATGGGTACCTACAGCAGGTTATGTTGCAGAAGGTGTTGTAAATACAGGAACAGCAGCAAATCCGGTTTATGTTAAAAACACAAAACCTGTTAATCCTCAGGATTACTGGAATACAGTATTCAACAACTCACCGGCGCCATTCGTTTATGATGCATCTTATGTGAAACTAAGAGAAATTAGTTTAGGATATACAATTCCATCAAGTGTTTTTGGAGATTCAAAAATTAGTTCAATTTATGTTTCGGCATTTGCCAGAAACCTATTAACTTTTAATAAAGATCTTCCAAATATTGACCCAGAATCAATGTATACTTCTGGAAACGGACAAGGTTTTGAATATGGTTCACTGCCATTTAGACAATCGTACGGGTTTAATATTAAAGTTGCATTCTAAAAAAAAGAAATTATGAAATTTAAACAAATAATTATAGCCGCACTCACATTGTTTACTGCAGTAGGCTGTACCGATAATTTTGACGAACTGGAAAAAGATCCGGTTGCGTTATCAGCAAATCCGGCTGGGCAGCTTACGTTTACCCAATTGTGTATGTCGGGTGACGGATTCTACCAATGGAGAACCAATTTAATTTATTCAGGAGGTTTTGTGCAGCATTATGCAGGAGCATGGAACGTAACGGAGTTTGGAAGTAAATTCAAAAAAGATGATGGTTACGCAACCGCTCTTTGGAGAAACGGTTATCAAAATGAATTAAAAAACGTGGTGGATATTTTGGATAAAACAAGTGGAGATCCAGCTGCTGTAAATATGAATGCCGTTGCTAAAATTATGAGAGTAATGGTAGCACAGCGTATTACTGATATTTATGGAGATATCCCTTATTCTGAAGCTGGATTAGGTTTCTCTAAAGGAATTGTAACGCCAAGATACGATACACAGGAAGAAATCTATACTTCATTCTTCCACGATCTAGAAGAAGCTCACAATCAATTAAATGCTAATGGCGGATCTGTAAAAGGAGATTTATTCTATGGTGGAGATATTTCTAAATGGAAAAAATTAGCCAATACATTGAGATTACGTCTTGGAATGAGAATTTCTGAAGTTAAACCGGCAGAAGCAGAAAAACAGGTAAAAGCTGCTTTAGCGGCAGGAGTTTTTACAAGCAATGCTGATAACTGTATTATGAAACACTTAGATGCTACTTTTAATGATGATCCAGCGTCGATTGATTTTAGAGGAAATGGATTAGCATATGCACTTGTAGGAAATGAAAACGGAGATCACTTTAGTACTTTGGTAATTGACTTTTTGAGAGACAACGGAGATCCAAGATTACCAATGTACGCAACTCCTAAAACAACAAGCAGCCTTGCTTGGGGAGCGCCATTACAGCCAGGTGAAACACCTTATGAAGGAGTAAAACCAGGATTGTTTCAATGGGAAGTTCCAATGGGAGCAAGTTCAACATCTGGAATTCAGTCTTATTTCAAACAAAAAACAACACCTTTCTTACATGTAAGTTATTCAGAATCTCAATTATTACTTGCTGAAGCTGCATTTAGAGGATGGGTTTCAGGTTCTGCGGCAGATTATTATAGAAAAGGAGTTGAAGCAGGTATTAAGCAATTAGAAATTTATGGAGCAACACCGGCAACTCAGGCAGCTATTGATACGTATTTAAATGCAAAACCTTTAGTAGCAGGACAAGAAATGAAACAAATTTCTACACAGCTTTGGATTACTTATATCTTTAATAGTATTGAAGCTTATTCAAACTGGAGAAGAACTGGATTCCCTGTATTAATTCCAATTACAAATCCAGATTCTGAAACAGGAGGAGTTACACCAAAACGTTTGTATTATCCTAATGATGAAATGCAGAAAAACGAGAAAAACTATAAAGAAGCATTATCAAGAATGGGAGGAACAAATGACTGGTTGAATAAAGTTTGGTGGGATGCAAACTAAATAAAATCCTAAACATATAAAGTTATGCCTAATAAGGTCATATTTTCATTCTAATTAAATTTAAAATTATGATAAAAAATAAAGCCTTATTAGGCATCCTTTTTTATATAAGTTCTCTTTTTTCAGTATATAGCTGTACAAACGAAAAAGAGCGTGATCCAGAAGATTCAAAAACTAAAACAGCAAGAGTAGTTGGATATTTATCTACAGACAGTTTCAGTAAAATAACTTCGATCCAGTTTTGTAAATTAACACATTTAAATATCGCTTTTGCAAATCCGGATAAAGGTGGAAATATAGTTTTTGAAGGAGATATTGACGCAGTAGTTAAATATGCCAAATCAGTTAATCCCAATCTTATTGTAAGTATCTCGCTCGCAGGCGGAGTTATTTCTGAAGAACAGGCAGCAAATTGGTCATTTTTGATTGATAAACCCGAAAACCGACCGGCATTTATTCAAAACATTATAAAGTTTGTAACGGACCATAATTTAGATGGAGTAGATGTTGATCTTGAATGGGATGCTGTAACTTCTGGTTATAGTGGTTTTGTAGTTGAATTAAAGAAAGTTTTAGTTGAAAATAAAAAACTTCTAACCGCAGCTTTACCCAATAGTACCAGATTTGAAAATATAAATTCAGCAGCATTAAACGCTTTTGATTTTATAAATGTAATGGCGTATGATAGTACTGGACCGTGGAGTCCAACTAAAGTGGAACAGCACAGTTCTTTCGAATTTGCAAAAAACGGAATTGAATTTTGGCATAAACAGCAAAATGTTTCAAGTGAAAAATTAACACTTGGAGTTCCTTTTTACGGATATAATTTTACATTTTCACCTGTTACAAGTTCTACTTTCGGGCAGATTGTTGAAGCTGGGACACAATTTGCAGATCAGGATGAAATAGGAAAACTATACTATAATGGCAGACCCACAATTTCCAGAAAAGTCGAATACGCTGCTGAAAATACCGGTGGAATAATGATTTGGGAATTAGCACAAGACTCTTTTGGCGAATATTCTTTGCTGGATGTTATTCATAAAAAATATAGTGCTTTAAAATTTAAAACTTCGGGTAGCTGCGGCAACTAAAAAAGAACTCTTACGTGCTTTTGAAATTAATAAGTTTTTTCGCTTCTTTTAATTGTAAATTAAGATGAAGCGATTTTTTTTATATAAATATCAGATTCCTAAATGTTTGCTGTATTTAAATATTTTTTAAAGAATTGTAAATTTTTTAAAATAAAATGTACGTAAATGGGTAAAATAGTGCTTTTAATAGAAACGAATACGTTTTCGAGTAACGGATTATTGAATGATTTATGTCGTTCGTTTAAAAAAAGCAGCTGTTTGTATAATATATTTTTTTTAACAATCCCTTAAGAATAATTTTACCTCATAACTAACAAAATAAATAAACATGAAAAAAATTTTCTTAATCTTTATGATTGTTTTTACTGCGCAGGTTTCGCTTGCTCAGGTAAAAAATGTTAAAGGTGTGATTACAGATTCTGATGGGATGCCATTACCAGGTGCATCTGTTGCTGTACAAGGAGGTCAAAAAGGTGCTACTACCGATTTTGACGGATTGTACTCAATTGAGGTTCAAAAAGGACAAACATTAGTTTTTAGCTATGTTGGTCTTGAAACACAAAGTATAGTTGTAGGCGATGCTGCTACAATTAATGTGAAAATGCAGATAGCGGCATCAAATGCACTTACAGAGGTTGTTGTAACGTCATTAGGTATCAAGAAAACAAGAAAATCGTTAACTTATGCAGCTCAGGAACTTAAAGGTGAAGAGTTAACAAGAGTAAGAGACGTAAACGTTATTAATACTATTGCAGGTAAAATTGCTGGTGTTGCTGTAACTAAAAGTTCAAGTGGTACAGGTGGATCTACAAAAGTAGTTATTCGTGGTAACTCTTCTGTTTCTAATAACCAGCCTTTATATGTTATTGATGGTATTCCTTTGTATAATGGTACTTCAGGACAGCCAAATGACAGTTTTGGTAGTACTGCTACTGGAAACCGTGATGGAGGGGATGTTGTTTCGCTTATCAATCCTGATGATTACGAAGGAATGACAGTTTTAAAAGGTGCTGCAGCTTCTGTATTATACGGTAGCCAGGGAGCAAATGGTGTTATTTTGTTATCTTCTAAAAAAGCAAAAGCTGGAAAACCATTACTTACTGTTTCATCGGTAACAACTTTTGAAAGTGCTGCTTATTTACCAAAATTCCAAAGTGATTATATCGCAGCACCAGGAGCTGACGAAAGCTGGGGAGCAAAACAAAAAACAAAAGATCATGTAAAAGATTTCTTCGAAACAGGAAATACTCAAATTACATCAGTTGGTTATTCTACTGCAGCTGAAAATTCTTCTACAGCATTTACTTACTCTAATACTTCAGGACAAGGTGTTATGCCAGGAAACAGTATTAAGAAAAATAACTTTGGTATTCGTCAGACTGCTAAATTCTTTGATGATAAACTTCTTTTTGCTGCAAATGCAAATTATACTTCTCAAACAATCATCAATAAACCAGTTAACGGTTTCTATTTCAACCCGCTTACAGGAGTTTATTTAATGCCAAGAGGAAATGACTTCAATTATTATAAAAATAATTTCGAAGTTTTTGATCCAAACAGAAACTTAATGGCTCAAAACTGGATGACTAATAGAGATATTATGCAAAATCCATATTGGGGAATCAACAGAAATAAATCTGAAGATAAAAACAACTTTTTCAATGGAGCGTTATCTTTAACTTATAAAGCAAACAATTGGTTAAGCATTGCTGCAAGATATAGCTATAATAGAATTGAGAGTGGTTTCGACAAAAAAATCTACGCTACTACGCAAGGAACAATTTCTCATATCAATGGTAGATATTATGTAGAAAATACATTAAGTACACAACGTTATGCAGATTTAATTGCAACGATCAATACAAAAATTGGAGAAAACTTTAGTTTTAACGCAAACGTAGGTACAAGTGTTAATAATACTTTAGGAAATCAAAAAACCATCCTTGATTCAGGAATTGGTGGAGGTTTAAAATATGCTAACTGGTTTACATTACAAAACTTCAACAACAATTCTGGAAACTACCAAACAATTGATAATCAAAAAGAAGTACAATCAGTATTTGCTGCTACAACTTTTGGGTACAGAGATATGTTATTCTTAGATCTTGCTGCTAGAAATGACTGGTCATCAACTTTAGTTAATACAAAAGATGCAGGATATTTCTATCCATCTGTAGGTTTAACAGCTATTCTTAGTGAAATGGTTACTATGCCTGAGTTTATTAATTATGGTAAAGTTCGTGCAACTTATGCAGAGGTAGGAAATGATATTTATCCTTTCGTAACAGTTCCAACTTACTACTACACTCCTGGTGTTACGGATCCGAAACCAAAAGTGGCTCCAAAAGAAGGAACTTCATTAAAACCAGAATTAAAATCAGAGTATGAGCTTGGTACTGAGTGGAGACTTTTCAATAACAGATTCAATTTTGAATTATCATACTACAACTCAGAAACTAAAAACCAATATTTACAAGTTGTTGCTCCAAAAGGAAATGCACTTGGTGTTGATTTCTACGGAATTAACGCTGGTAGTATTGAAAACAAAGGTTTTGAGGCAGTTGTTACAGCAGGAATCTTTAGAGGAGAAAAATTCTCTTGGGATGCAAGCGTAAACTATTCACAAAACAAAAATAAAGTAAAAGAAATTCCAACTGAATTAGGAGGAAGAGTAAACTTAACAGAAGCAGGTGTAAACAGTTACAGATATGCTTTAATTGAAGGAAGACCGTTTGGGGTTATTGAAGGTATAAACATCAAAAAAGATGCTCAGGGAAGAATGTTGTTAAATGATGATGGAACTATTCAAAAAACAGATTTTGAAGAAGTTGGAAATTCTAATCCAGATTTCATGTTAGGTTTCTCTAACTCATTTAAAGTAGGTTCATTCTTCGCAAATGTTTTAATTGACGGACGTTTTGGTGGTGAAGTAATGAGTTTAACTCAAGCTCAAAACGATGCATTTGGTGTATCTAGAGCAACTGGTGATGCAAGAAATGCTGGTGGTGTAAAAGTAAACGCAGTTAGAGCAAGCGACGGAACTCCGGTTTCAACAATGGATGCACAATTATACTATACTCAGGTTGGTGGTAGAGCAGGGATTACTGGAGAATATGTTTATGATGCTACAAATGTTAGTGTAAGAGAAATTTCTATCGGATATAATTTCAATGCTAAAAAATTACCATTTATTCAAACGGCTAGTATTTCATTAATAGCAAGAAACCTATTCTTTATTTATAAAGATGCTCCGTTTGATCCAAACATTGCATTAAGTACAGGCGAAGGATTACAAGGTGTTGATATTTACGGATTACCATCTACAAGAAGTATCGGTCTTAATTTAAATGTAACTTTCTAATACTAAAAACATGAAACTAAATAAAATAACAAAAGCAGCTATCTGTATGTCATTGCTTGCAGCAGTAGGTTGTACAGGAGATTTTGAAGAAATAAATACCAATCCTAACGGTATTACACCAGAATTATTTGAACAGGATTTTAACCATATTAAAGGAGGTTTTGCTCCAATGTTTAATAACATTTACGTATACACTCCAGAATGGGTGTATCAATTACAGCAAAACTTAAATAGTGATATTTGGTCTGGTTACATGGCAACGCCTACAGGATTTGCAGGAGGAATAAATAATACGACTTATGCATTAGTTGATGGCTGGAACGGATTTATATGGGATTATGCATACAGTAATGTAATGTTTAATGCATATGATATTGCTCAAAAATCAAAAGGAAAATACGATCAGTTTTATGCATTGTCATTAATCCTGAAAGTAGAAGGAATGCACAGATTAACAGATACTTTTGGACCAATTATTTATTCTAAATTTGGGTCGACTGAATCTACAATCGAATACGATTCACAAGAAGAAGTTTACAACCAAATGTTCAGCGAATTAGATTTTGCTGTAACAGAATTAACTAAAAGAGTTGATGCTGGTGAAGCTACAAGTTTTGAATCTACAGATTTATCTAACTACAAAGGAGACTATAAAGCATGGGTTAAATTTGCAAATAGTTTACGTTTAAGATTAGCAATGCGTATTGTGAAAATAAACCCTGCATTAGCAAAAACTCAGGCAGAAAAAGCTGTTGCTCAAAAGTTTGGAGTATTTACAACAAATGCGGATTTATTTAAAATTGTATCTCCGGTATATAATAACCCAATTTCAACAATTAGCGGTGCTTGGTTAGATATTCGTATGTCTGCTGATATGGAGTCAATTATGGGTGGATACCAAGATCCTAGAATCGAAACTTATTTTGATCCATCAACTCAATTCCCTGGACAATACAAAGGAGTTCGTACAGGAATTGATATCGCAGCAAAATCTGATCACCAGGATTTCTCTGGAATTGGAGCTGTTGTTAAAACTAAAGAAGTTGTTTTAATGACTACTGCAGAAGTTTATTTCTTAAGAGCAGAAGGAGCATTAAGAGGATGGAATGTAGGTAGTGACGCTAAAGCATTATACGAAGCAGGTATTACAGCTTCATTTGAGCAGCGTGGTGCTGCTGGAGCCGCTGCATATATCGCAGATAATACAAAAACTCCAAAAGCGTATGTTGATCCTAATTTCCCTGTAAACAATTCTCCAGCTGTAAATAATGTTACAATTGCTTGGGATGCTGCTGCATCAAATGAGGTAAAACTTCAAAAAATCATCACTCAAAAATGGATTGCTAACTTCCCAGAAGGACAAGAAGCTTGGTCTGATTACAGAAGAACTGGTTATCCAAAATTATTCCCTGTACTTAAAAACTATAGTGGAGGAACAATTACAACTGAGTTAGGTGTACGAAGAATCAACTATGTACAGTCAGAAAAAGCTGGAAACTCTGGTGGTGTTGCTACAGGAGTTGCTAAACTTGGAGGACTAGACAACGGAGGAACAAGAGTTTGGTGGGATAAAGCAGCACCTAACTTCTAAAAAAATATAAAAATTTAAGATTTTAAGTTTGGTTAGTAAATGGTATAAGCAGTGAAAATTGCTTATACCATTTCAAAAACCAAAATTGTACATACCAAAAAAAGAAAAAGAAATGAAAAGTGCTTTAGAAATAAAACCTGATATCAGCTATAAAAGCGCCGGGAAATTTGAAGAAACACGATTTGAAAAAATTCACAACGAAATCTTCAAAAGTTCTGCTGAAGCATCAATAATTGTAGCGCAGGAAATTGCTCAGTTAATTAGATCTAAGCAGGAAAAAAATAAATCTTGCGTGCTTGGTTTGGCAACAGGATCTTCTCCTATAAAAGTATATGAGGAATTAGTGAGAATGCACAGAGAGGAAGGACTGAGTTTTAGCAATGTAATCACTTTTAATTTGGATGAATATTATCCAATGAACAAAGAGAACAATCAGAGCTATCATTATTTCATGCATCAGCATCTTTTTAATCATATTGATATTAAACCTGAAAATGTTAATATTCCTGATGGTACAGTTTCTATTGATGAACTAAATCAATATTGTATCGACTATGAAATGAATATTAAACAAGCTGGAGGACTTGACTTTCAGTTATTAGGAATTGGACGTACAGGTCACGTTGGTTTCAATGAGCCGGGTTCGCACATTAATTCCGGAACAAGAATTATTACACTGGATCACATTACAAGAGTGGATGCTTCGTCTGACTTTAACGGAATTGACAACGTTCCGAAAAGAGCCATCACAATGGGAGTTTCTACTATTATGAGATCTAAAAGAATTGTATTAATGGCTTGGGGACAAAACAAAGCCGATATCATCAAGAGAACCGTTCAGGGTGATATTAGTTCAGAAGTTCCTGCGACATTTTTACAAAATCATCCAAATGCAACATTTGTACTGGATCAATCAGCGGCATCTGAATTAACACGTTTTAAAACGCCTTGGCTTGTTGGAGAATGTATTTGGACACAAGAATTAAAAAGTAAAGCGATTGTTTGGCTTTGCCAAAAAACAAATCAATCTATTTTAAAATTGACAGACCGTGATTACAATAATAACGGAATGTCTGACTTATTAGCACAAGAAGGTTCTGCTTACGATTTGAACATCAATATGTTTAATGTATTGCAGCACACTATTACAGGATGGCCGGGTGGAAAACCAAATACCGATGATTCGCATCGTCCGGAAAGAGCCAATCCTGCAAAAAAACGAGTTATCCTTTTCAGTCCGCATCCAGATGATGATGTGATTTCGATGGGAGGAACTTTTTCAAAATTGATTAAACAAGGCCATGATGTACATGTTGTATATCAAACCTCTGGAAATATAGCCGTTACAGACGACGAAGCACTAAAATTTGCTGAGGTTTGTAATGATTTTACGGGTGGAAATCTTCCAAAAGATATCAACTTCAAATCTGTAATTGAATTTTTAAACAACAAATCAGAAAATCAAATTGATTCTCTTGAAGTTAGAAAATTAAAAGGATTAATCAGAAGAAGAGAATCTTACGCAGCAACAAGATACATCGGCTTAAAAGATGAAAATACACACTTTTTAGATCTTCCGTTTTACGAAACAGGACAAGTTAAAAAGAATCCGCTAGGACCAGAAGATATTGCTATCGTAAAAGAAATTATCGCCAGAATAAAACCACATCAGGTATTTGCCGCAGGAGATTTGGCAGATCCGCACGGAACGCATGAAGTTTGTCTTAATGCGATTTTTGCAGCGATGAAACAATTAAAACCAGAAAAATACATGGACGACTGCTGGTTATGGCTTTACAGAGGAGCCTGGCACGAGTGGGACATTCATGAAATTGATATGGCAGTACCGCTTTCTCCATCAGAAGTATTGTTGAAGCGTCATGCCATTTTATACCACCAGTCCCAAAAAGACAGGGTGATGTTTCAAGGAAATGATTCTCGAGAATTCTGGGTAAGAGCAGAAGATCGAAATAAAAATACAGCTATTCTGTATGACAAATTAGGATTGGCAGAATACGAAGCTATTGAAGCTTTTAAACGATTTGATTATTAAAGTTGTTTTTTTAAGATTCGGGTGAGAGCGAATCAAATTGCAAAATTCAGTTAGACCTCAACGCAATAAGTGAGGTAAGCTGAAGTCTTTCTGAGTTTTGTTTTTTCTAATTTAAATGGATGTTTGAGAAAAGCATCTGACCAAAAAAATAAAAAATGAAATATTTATTTGTACTACTATTAGCGGGTGTAACAGCTGGTGCTCAGGTTAAAAAAGAGCAGTTGAATCTTATGCCCTGGCCTCAAAACGTTGTTGTTAATGATGGAAATTTTACTTTAACCAAAAACTTTAAAGTAAACATTTCCGGAAATCCAAATCCGAGAATTTTTGGAGGAGTAACACGTTTTTTACGCCGACTTGATGGTAGAACAGGTATTTTTTTCGAACAAGGATTTATTACAAAACTAAACGAATTTCCAAATGCTGAATTACAGATTAATTGTGATAAAAGCGGAAAAATAGGTTTGTATGAAGATGAAAGTTACAGTTTAGATGTTAAGGCAAACAAAATTACGATTCATGCAACAAGCGATTTAGGAGCTTTGCATGCATTAGAAACATTATTGCAATTATTACAGAATGACAGTAAATCATTCTACTTTCCGGTTTCTCAAATCTCAGATTTTCCAAGATTTACCTGGAGAGGTTTGATGCTGGATGCGTCAAGACATTTTCAGCCGGTTGATGTTGTTAAAAGAAATATCGACGGATTGGCTGCTATGAAAATGAATGTTTTTCACTGGCATTTAGTTGACGACCAAGGCTGGAGAATTGAAACTAAAAAACATCCAAAATTAATAGAATTAGCTTCGGATGGATTGTATTACACACAAGAGGAAATTAGAAATATCGTAAAATATGCTGATGAGCGCGGTATTTTAATTGTTCCCGAGATAGATGTTCCGGGTCATGGATCTGCAATACTTACGGCTTACCCGGAAATTGGAAGCAAAGTGATCACGCTGACTGGTGGAACTTCTGAGAAAAATATTCAAGGTACAGCAATTAGTACCTATGGAATTGAAAGAAATGCTGGAATTTTTACGCCAACATTAGATCCTTCAAATCCTAAAACATACAAAATATTAAGTGAACTTTTTGATGAGATATGCCCATTATTTCCCGGAGATTATTTTCATATTGGGGGAGATGAGAACGAAGGGAAAGACTGGGATGCAAACCCAAAGATTCAGGAGTTTAAAAAGAAACATAATTTAAAGACGAATCACGAATTACAAACGTATTTTACGATGCAGCTGGCTCCGATGCTAAAAAAACACGGAAAACAATTAATGGGGTGGGAAGAAATTTTAACAAAAGATCTTTCAAAAGAAGCAATTGTACACTCTTGGCGAGGCCCAAATGAAGGTGTTGCTGCTGGACAGTCTTTAGTTGATGCTGTAAAAAAAGGATATAAAACAGTGCTTTCAAACGGATATTATATCGATTTAATGTATCCTGTTGCAAGTCATTATTTAAACGATCCAATGCCAAAAGGCGCTGATTTATCTGCAGAAGAAAAAGCAAGAATTTTAGGAGGCGAAGCAACAATGTGGACAGAACTTACAACACCAACAACTATAGATTCCAGAATTTGGCCAAGAACAGCTGCAATTGCAGAAAGACTTTGGTCTGCAGAAACGGTTACAGATCTTGCAAGTATGCGTAAGCGTTTGGATAATGTATCGTTTAGGTTAGAAGAATTAGGATTAACACACATTAGAAATAAAGATGTTATTCTGAGAAACATCACTAATAATCAGAATATTGAATTGATAAATGAATTCTCTAATGTTTGCGAACCATTAAAAGGATATACCAGAAATAAAGGCGGAACAGAATATCAAATGTATTCTCCGTTTACACTTTTTGCAGATGCATGTACTCCTGATGCTAAAGAATCGTTGGCTTTTAATGATGCAGTTACACAATATCTGGCAAATAAAACAGAAGATAATAAAGCAAAAGTGGCATCATTTTTCAACAAATGGATCAGCGTAAATAAAGGTTTAATTGATTTAAGTGCCAATGCCCCTTTAGTACAGCCAATTTTGCCTTTGTCAAAAAAACTAAGTGACGCATCGCAGGAATTACTGCTTGTTTTAGATAATAAATCGACTTTAAAACCAGCAGATTTAAAAAGTTTAATAGAACAATGCAATACAAAAGATCATGCTGACGTAGAATTGTCAGTTTATGAGAGTTTAAAGAAATTAATTTAAAGGTTTGGTTTGAATTAGTATTTAGTAAGTTTAAGTTACCACTATGTTTTAAAAGTGTGATTGTCTCTGCCAGAAACCTCTGGCAGAGTTAATTAAAATTGAACTTTACCAATTTTTTCCTGAATCTTTCCAAATAAAATAAAAAGCAAAAAAATAACCAATAACGGAGTATTAACATTTAAAAAACCAAATAAAAGAATAACACAAAACATGACAAAAAAAGAGTATAGATTGATGAGTAGTCCCAAATTTATCATTTGTATTTAAAATTAATTTTTTAAAAATTATAAATAAATATCAATCACTACTATTGGCTAATGATTATGAAAATCAGTAATAGTAATATTTATCTATAGAATTTAATTTGAGTTATTTCCAATCGACGCAGCCTTCCAACCTGTGTTGAGCGAAACCCAGCAGTAAAACTGCTTCGGCCCAATTATTTATTTTCTATTAACCAATATTTATTAATTATGAAACATTATTACAGATTGCTCTTTTTGTTACTGTTTCCCTTACTTGCGTTGGCCCAACCTGCCCACGGAAAAAAAGTAGTGGGGTATTATGCGCAATGGTCTATTTATGCCCGGGATTTCAACGTTCCGAAAATTGATGGAAGTAAATTGACGCATTTAAATTATTCTTTTTATGGCACAACGTATGATCCGGCTCATCCGGAGAATACAAAATTGAAATGTTTGGATACCTATGCTGATTTTGAGCATATGGAAGGTGGAATCCCATGGGATGCTCCGGTAAAAGGAAACTTTTATGATTTAATGAAACTTAAGCAAAAGTATCCTCATTTAAAAGTTTTAATCTCTGTAGGAGGATGGACAAAAGGTCAGGATCTTTCTCCAATTGCTGCTAGTCCGGTAGCAAGAGCCGCTCTGGCTGCAGATATGGCAAACTTCATTGTGACGTATCCGTTTATTGATGGTTTCGATATCGATTGGGAATATCCTCTTTCTGGCGGAACCGACGGAACAGAAATAGTGAATGGTTCGCCAGTTCCTCCACAAAAATACAGTCCTGATGACAATAAAAATTTGGTGCTTTTATTAAAAGCTATGCGTCAGGCAATGCCAAATAAATTAATCACAATTGCAGCCGGAAATAATGTTAGAAAAGTGGCTCAGCAATATTTAGGTCCAAATAACAGATCACAATACGGAATGACAGAAGACATTTCTACTTATTGCGATTATATTACGTATTTTGGATATGATTTTGGTGGAAACTGGTATGATAAAACATGCTACAATGCACCTTTATACGCAAGTGGAAATCCAAACGATCCATTATACGGTGCGACACAATCAGAATCATTAGATGAATTAACAAATCAATATTTAAACGTAATTGGTTTTCCGGCAAATAAATTAATCATGGGATTACCGTTTTACGGAAAAAAATTCGATCATGTTGCCGCTAACTCAACAAACGGATTATTCGTTTCTGCACCAAGAGATGTAGTTGGAGGATGTACAAATCCTCAAAACCCTATCGGAACTTGGGATGGTTCAGGAGCGTGCGAACGTTCAGGAAGTATCGAAATTTGTGACTTAGTCGGAAATCCGGTTACCAATTCACATCCTTACTTAGACCCAAATACAATGCAAGTTACTGCAAGTGCAGCTTCTGCAGGTTGGGTAAGATATTTTGACAATACTACAAAAGTACCTTATTTATATAATGCTACTACAAAAGAGTTTATCTCTTATGAAGATAAACAGTCTATGGATTTAAAAGTACAATATATAAAATCTAGAAATTTAGCCGGAGGTATGATTTGGGAATTATCTCAGGATACAAGAGGTTCAATTCCAAACTCATTATTAACTCAGGTTGATACATCATTCGGAAGCGTTGTTCCTGGAACCGTAAGTATTTCCGGTTCTGCAAAAAACGGATCAGCTTTAGTTACCGATGTTACAGTTGAATTACGAAATGCAAGTAATGCTGTAATTCAAACCGTAGTTTCGGCTACAGGAAATTTCACTTTCAACAACTTAACTTCTGGACAAAACTATACAGTTTCTGCATTAAAAGCGACTTATACGTTTACTCCGGTAACTTTAACAAATGTTGTAGTGAATCAAACAGGAGTTATCATCAACGGATCGCAGCCAACTTACACCGTTAGCGGAACAGTTCTTAACGGAAGTACTCCAGTTTCTGGCGTAACAGTTTCGGCAGTTTCTGGAAGTTCAACTTTAACAGCAGTTTCAAATGCAAGCGGTGTTTACAGTGTTGCAGGTTTAACAGCTGGATTAAATTATACCGTTACGGCTGCAAAAACTGGATTTTCTTATACTCCGGCTTCTACAGTTTACAATGCAATAGATTCAAACAAAACGTTGAATTTTACTCAGGGAGCAGTAGTTGTAACGTATACAGTAAGCGGAACAGTTCTTAACGGAACAACTCCGGTTTCTGGTGTAACGGTTACAGCAGCTTCTACAGCAGGAAATGTTTCGGCAACAACGAATTCAAGCGGAGCTTATACACTTACATTAGCTTCTGGCGGAAATTATACAGTAACAGCTGCCTTAACAGGGCAAACTTTTACTCCGGCATCAACAGTTTATTCTAATTTAAATGCGAATAAAACATTAAACTTTACTCAGGATGTTGTATCAACTTCAAGTAAAATCAGTGGTACAGTTAAAAACGGAACAACTCCGGTTGCTGGTGCAAAAGTAGAAATCGTTTTACCTTGGACAGACAATACGCACAACTGGAAAAGTGTTTTAGCAACAACAGATGCACAAGGAAAATACAGTTTTGACAATTCAGTTATAGACGGTTATACACAAATCACAAGTTTAAAACTGAATACATGGCAAAACGGAGAAGTAAATTATTATCCAAATAATTTAGCAAATTTCGCAGTTCCTGCAAACCCAACAGTTTATAACTTTAATACAAGTGCTACTGCAAAAACAGCGCAGGTTCAGGCTAACTTAATCAGCGGTAGCGTTAAAAATGGCACTACTCCGGTTGCTGGTGCAAAAGTTGAGATTGTTCTGCCTTGGACAGATAACACACATAACTGGAAAAGTGTTTTAGCAACAACAGATGCATCAGGAAATTATACTTTTGATAATTCAGTTGTAGCGGGTTACAATCAAATTTTAAGTTTGAAATTAAATTCATGGGAAAATGGCGAAGTAACGTATTATCCAAATAACTTAGCCAACTTTGCAGTTCCAACAACGCCAACAATCTATAATTTTAATAGACAAGCAGTTGTTACGACTAAACCTGTAGTTAACATTACAGCTCCAACAGCTTCGTCGATTGCTATAAATTTAGGATCATCAATTAATTTTGTTGCAACTGTTGGATTAAGTGCTTCTGATGCTACTACAATCTCATCTGTTGTATTTAGTTTAGATGGACAAACCATAAGTGCTACGAATTCTTCAGGAACTTATACATCGACTTGGACACCAGCAGCAAATCAGTTTGGAGTTTCTCATACTTTAACTGTTACGGCTACTGCATCAAACGGAACAACAGAATCTAAAACATATAGTTTTACATTAACTTGTTCAGGTGCAAACTGTCCGAATACATTACCAACAATTACTTGGAATTCACCATCGAATACTACGATATACCAAAGCTCTTTCCAGGTTGTGCCAATTTCAGTTACTGCTGTTGATAGCAACGGATCGGTTTCAGGTGTTACGATTACCATAAACGGTGGCACATATAACATGACAGCTGGTACAAACAATACGTATACGTATAATTTTACACCATCTGCTTATCAGGATTATCCAGTTGTAATCAAAGCAACCGATAATCAATCTGGAGTAACTACATTAAACAATACGATTAAAATTGCTACAGTAAGCGGTAATAGATTCATTCCGCTTCCATCTAAGATCATTTTAGGATATGCACATTCTTGGGAAAATGCCGGAGCTCCATTCTTATATTTCTCTCAAATGGTGGGAAGTAAATTTAACGTAGTTGATTATGCTTTCGTAGAAACAGTTAATCGTGATGGTTATACGCCAATATTAACCACAAACGATAATAGATATTTAACGAATGGTGTTTTCAATAAACAATTGTTGAAAAATGATATTAAATCTTTAAGAGACAGCGGCGTTCCTGTTATTGTTTCTATTGGAGGTCAAAATGGTCATGTTGTTTTAGAGAATGTTACTCAGAAAAATATATTTGTTAATGGTCTAAAAGCCATTATTGATGAATATCAATTTGATGGAGTTGATATTGATTTTGAAGGCGGATCGATGAATTTTAGCGCAGGAAATTTAAGAGATATCTCTTATGCGGGTATTTCTGCTTATCCAAGACTAAAAAACGTAGTTGATGCTTTCAAAGAATTAAAAGCTTACTACGGCCCGGGATTCTTATTAACAGCAGCTCCTGAAACACAATATGTACAAGGTGGATATACTACTTATACGGATACTTTTGGTTCTTTCCTTCCAATTATTCAAAACTTACGTAATGAACTAGATTTGTTAGCGGTACAATTATATAATACAGGAGGAGAAAACGGATTAGATGGTCAATATTATGGATCAGCTAAGAAATCAAACATGGTAACTGCTCTAACAGATATGATAATCAAAGGATATAACATTGCTTCAACAGGAATGCATTTTGATGGTTTACCAGCTTCAAAAGTTTTGATTGCCTTACCAGCTTGTCCAAGTGCAGCAGGAAGCGGTTATTTAACCCCTCAAGAAGGAATTAATGCTATGCATTATTTAAGAACCGGAACTACTTTTTCAGGAAGAACATACACGATGCAGCCAGGCGGTCCATATCCTTCTTTAAGAGGATTAATGACTTGGTCTGTAAACTGGGATGCCTCTTCTTGTGGTAATTCATCTGAATTGTCCAAAGCGTATGCCGCTTATTTCGCTTCGCAGTCAGCGGCAAAAACATTAGCACTTGATGATATTTCTTCAAAAAACACTGCGACGATAGCATATTTCAAAAACAATGCATTATCAGTTTCAAATGAAAACGAAGAGATTGCACAAGTTGATGTATTCAACATATTAGGACAAAATATAGTAAGTCACAGAAATGTTCAAAACAATAAAGAAGTATTGCTTCAGAGCCACAGTTTCTCATCTAAACAATTGTTTTTAGTTGTAGTAACAGACAAATCCGGAAACAAAAAATCTTTTAAAGTAATGAACTTTTTAAACTAGAATAAAGAAATGAAGAATTTGAAATAAAAAATTTGGGACGGTTAAAATTGAGTTTGGTTATTTATTTTTTAATCTATTTTTATTTCGAATAAATGCTGAGAATCAAGGAGATTTGTTATTTGGTTTTCTCCTTGAGGATCACATTATGAACCCGACAATTTTATTGTCGGGTTTTTTTATAGATTCTTTTTTAAGGGCTTAATCTCAATAATAGGTTACATGGGTAACGCAGATCAGACGAATTTACTTCGTAAAGACGCGGATTAAAACGGATTTTTCATTTAATTTTTTTAGAACATTAATAAAAAAATCCGTTTTAATCCGCGTTTTCGCGTTAGCGAATCCGTATCATCCGCGTTCCATTTCTTCACAATTCAGCCCAAGTTGCAAACTATTTTAATTACTTTTGACTTTAGAATTATTGCATAAAAACTTCATGAAAAAATCATTCACCATAATAATCACTTTTTTAATTTTTGCAACTTCTTTCAGCCAAAACAAATTCGGAAATCCCGAAGTCAATCCAATTCAAATTCAAAAAACTTTTGGCGATTGGTCAGCATATCAAAGCAAGAATATAATGCTTTCGAGAGATTTTATTGCGTTTGATTCTGCTTCAAAAGAAATTTCAAAAGAAGCCTTTTTAGATCAATTAGCAAATGGAAATTTCATCCCAATCCGATTAAAATCAGATGATGGAATTTACTATTACAAACTATTCAAAATTCAACCAAAATCAGATTCCAGTATAAAAGCAACAATCAATCAAATCGGTTTTGATGCCTTCAAAAATTATAAAATGGAAGGAACGGCTTTTCCGCAATTTTCATTTAAAGATTTAGACGGAAATCTGGTAACCAACGAATCCATGAAGGGAAAAATCATCGTGATAAAATGCTGGTACATTCACTGTACACCTTGTATTAGAGAATTTCCTCAAGTTAACAAACTAGTTGAAGAATATAAAGACAGAAAAGACATTGTTTTTATGAGTTTAGCCGAAGATTCAGCAGAGCAATTAAAAACATTTTTAGCCAGAAAACCACTTTCGTATTCTGTAATTCCAGACATGAAAGTTTATATGAATGAAGCTTTGCAGTTGAATTCTTTTCCAACACATTTTATTCTGAACAAAGAAGGAATGATTTCGAAAGTGCTTCCTAATTTTGAAAGTTTAGAAGTGGCGTTGGCGAAAGAAAGTAAATTATAAATAAGTTCCAGAGGAACAAAATATATTGTAGGGATGGATTTTAATCCATCATGCGCAATCAAAATCTAAAGCCCTTGTCATTTCTCCTTCGTTCGAAACGACAAGATCGCTTGACGATCAACAGCATAAAACAAAACTCTGCGCCTTGGCGACTTTGCGAGAACCTCTCAGCAGCATAAAAACCTTAGCACCTTAGCATCTTTGCAACTTAGAACCTTTTTCACTACTTTTGCACCAAATTAATTAAAAAGACATTCATGTTAACAGTCAATAATTTATCAGTTCAGTTTGGTAAAAGAATTTTATTCGACGAAGTAAATACTACGTTTACTCACGGAAATATCTACGGCGTTATTGGAGCAAATGGTGCAGGAAAATCTACTTTCTTAAAAGTAATTTCGGGTGATATTGATCCAACTTCTGGTCACATTCATTTAGAGCCGGGAAAACGTATGTCGGTTTTAAACCAGAACCACAACATGTTCGACGAGCATACCGTTTTGGAAACCGTTTTAATGGGAAATAAAGTTCTGTACGCTGTTAAAAAAGAAATGGATGAACTTTATTTAGATTATAATGATGCCAATGCAGATAGAATAGGGGAATTGCAAGTTCAGTTTGAAGAAATGAACGGATGGAATGCCGATTCTGATGCCGCAGCAATGTTATCTAACTTAGGAATCACAGAAGCAGATCATTATACTTTGATGGCAGATATGGAAGGAAAAATGAAAGTACGTGTGCTTTTGGCGCAGGCACTTTTCGGAAATCCTGACTTGCTGATTATGGATGAGCCTACCAACGATTTGGATTTCGAGACAATCGCTTGGTTAGAAAACTTCTTGGCAAACTACGAAAACACTGTAATCGTTGTATCTCACGACCGTCACTTTTTGGATGCGGTTTGTACACATATTTCTGATATTGATTTTGGAAAAATCAATCACTACTCAGGAAACTATACGTTCTGGTACGAGTCTAGCCAATTAGCGGCAAAACAACGTGCACAGCAAAACAAAAAAGCAGAAGAGAAGAAACAAGAGTTGGAAGAATTTATTCGTCGTTTTAGTGCAAACGTGGCAAAATCGAAACAAGCAACTTCTCGTAAAAAAATGATTTCGAAATTAAATATTGCCGAAATCAAACCTTCTAGCCGTCGTTATCCTGCAATTATTTTCGATCAGGATCGTGAAGCCGGAGATCAGATTTTGAATGTAGAAAACTTAGCGGCATCTGTAGACGGTGAAGTTTTATTCAAAGACATTGATTTGAATATGGCAAAAGGCGATAAAATCGTTCTTTTCTCTAAAGATTCACGTGCAACAACTGCTTTCTACGAGATCTTAAACGGAGAACAAAAAGCAGATTCTGGAACTTTCGATTGGGGAATTACAACCAACCAAGCGTATCTTCCAGCTGAAAACCATAAATATTTCGAAAACGATTTGACTTTAGTTGATTGGTTACGTCAGTACGCTAAAACAGAAGAAGAGCGTGATGAGGTATTTATTAGAGGTTTCTTAGGAAAAATGATTTTCTCTGGAGAAGAAGCTCTTAAAACGTCTAGAGTTTTATCTGGAGGAGAAAAAGTTCGTTGTATGCTTTCTAGAATGATGATGGAGCGTGCAAACGTTTTAATGCTAGACGAGCCAACAAATCACTTAGATTTGGAGTCTATTACAGCTTTCAACAACTCATTGAAAAACTTTAAAGGTTCTGTAATCTTCACAACGCATGACCACGAGTTCGCGCAGACTGTCGGTAACAGAATCGTAGAATTGACTCCAAATGGAGTTATCGACCGTTACATGACATTTGACGAATATCTTGATGATGAAAAGATTCAGGAACAAAGAAAGAAGATGTATAATCTATAATCTTTTAAATCACAATATTAAAAATCCCAAATTCCAAATTAAAACGGAGTTTGGGATTTTTTAATTTATGCGCAATCGTTTAACACATAGAAACATAGTTTTGTATTGTTAATAAAGACTGTAAAAGAGAAATATATTTCTCAACACATAGCTATGTTTTTTGCAAAAAAGTGAAACGCCTTTCTGCAGTTTCAAAAACTATGTTTCTATGTATTTAAAAACAAAATCCCCGCTATGAAAATAACGGGGATGTTTTTTATGTATTTATTTACTTCCGAATATTTTAGCAAAAATCCAGATAATAATCGCAATAATAAAAATTACGATAAAGATCCCGAATCCCATTCCGGCTTTAAAAATGTCTCCTATAACTTCACAGCTTGTAAATGAAAACAGTATTACAAATACCATTAACAATCTTAGTATTTTATTTTGCATGACTCTGAGTTTTTAAATTTGTTTATTAAAATTACTTCAGGAATCATGAAAATGTGTTATAGAATTTTTTGGAAATGTTTTAGGATTTAGTTTTTTTATGTGACAGCTTTATTTTTTTTTCCAATACATTTTTACTAGAAAATTGGAAGTCGATTCAATTAAATGTTTAGGCAATAACTGTAAATATCTCATATAATTTAGCTTATACTTAAAATCTGAAATTTCTCGACTAGATAATAAGTTCTTTCTTAGATAAAGATATTTTTTTTGGATACGAATACTTTTAAACTTAATTAGATTTTTTTCTATTAATTCTTTTATTAATAAATAATGTTGTTGAGTGTCTTCATTGCTTTCGCCCACCAAAGATGAATAGTCTTTATACCATCCTATTTCATATACAGTTGGTGATACTTTTTCTAAATGATTAAGAATATATTCTATTTCAGCCTTCGGGTAGTCCTTGTTTCCTTCACCAGGAAATTCTTCTGCTATTTTCAGAAGTTTTTTAGAAATTGTTATTCTGGGCATATTTTCTAATGCTTCTAACTTCATTACATTCAGAAATTCTGGACCAAATAAAAAATTTCCTTCATGATATAATTGTCCTACAGATATTACTCCCTTGCATATAAAACCATTAGAGAAAAGAGAATGCATTGCAAAACTGGCATTTGTGACAATATAATAAATTCCGCCAGGATAATCAATTGGAAAGGATATTACTATTGAGTCTGAAAATTGACTAAATTCCATTAAGTCTCCAGAATAATTCTTTCTGAATAAAATTTCAAGATTTTCTAGAGTAGTTTTTAGTATATTAATTTTCGATTTGTCGTTAATTGAAGAATAAATTTCATTGGTGAAACCTAATATATCTACAAAAAGTATTAATCGATTTGAGTAATTCATGAAATTTTAAAATTATTTATTTTTAGATTTATAAAATTGAATTTGCATCTACGTTATAACCGGCTTCTTTAAGTTCTTTAACTAAAGCAAATTTCCAGGTATTAGCTTTGTCAATTGGGATAAATAATAAACCGTGAATATCGCTTGGTAATTCAACGCCTTCACTATATAAAGGTAAAACTCTTTTTCTTCCAAGTTGGCCGATAAAGTATCCTAGCTCTAAAATAACGTTTTGTCTAGCCCTGCTTTTCAAATCTATATCAGTTTTTGATTTTCCTTCATCATCATCAGTTAGCAAAATTACTGCAAATCCTACGTTTGAATTCGATTCAAACTTTTCTATAATTGTGCTTCCAGCATTTGGGCGCTCATTTAATATAATGGGATTAAGACCTAGTTTTTCTAATGTTCTGGCAACACTTTGTTGAATAGCAATATTATGTCCATGTACGATAAATATGTTTGTATTGGAGCTGTCTACAGTTTTTGATAAACCAACCGCTGGTTGATTTTCTTCTATATTTGATTTTAATAAATCAACTTTTTCAATTAACCTTTCCAAGAAGGTTAATTTACTTGATATTTTATCTTTTAATTCTTTTAATTTTTGATTTGGAGAATCATTACCACTGGAGAATAAACCATAAAATTTATTTGTGTTATCATAATCTCTTTTGTATTGATTGTTTTCGTTATTAAAAACTTGTTTTAAGTATTCAGAATTATAATCATCCCAACTATAATAATCTTTCTGATTTTTTTCCAATTCAGGAACATTTGTAATTGAACGATCTCTTAGTTCTTTGCCTTTTTCAAATATTTCCGTGAGATTACTCTTGAAGTTTGCCCTTTCAATTATTAATGCATCGGCTATTTGTGTGCTAACTTGGTTAGGTTTTTTTCTAGATGTAGCCATTTATTATTGGTTTAATGTTAGTAATACTTTTTAAAAATAAGATTTTATTTTTTAATAATAATATTATAATTGCTAACATCCACACATTTTCAAAGATTAAATTCTCCCTCCAAAGCAAAAAAATATTTCCAACCCCAACACCCCAACAAATAAAATCAGATTCCGTATATTTGCGCAACCAAACATTACATTCACTTATGAGTCAAAAAGTATTACTTAATTCTAAAGAAGTTACTATCATACTCCATCGTTTGGCTTGTCAGTTAATCGAAAAACATCTTGATTTCTCTGAAACTATTTTAGTTGGAATTCAGCCAAGAGGCGTTTTTTTAGCTGAACGTTTAAAACAAATATTAGAAAACGAATACCAGGTTCCTGAAATTTCTTTAGGATATTTGGACATCACTTTTTTTAGAGATGATTTCCGTCGTACTGATAAACCGCTTGAAGCCAATAAAACCCAAATCAATTTTATAGTCGAAGACAAAAAAGTCATTTTTATCGATGACGTTTTGTTTACAGGAAGAAGCATTCGTTCTGCCTTAACTGCCATTCAATCTTTCGGAAGACCTTCAGAAATTGAATTATTGGTTTTAATAGACAGACGTTTCAGCCGTCATTTACCAATTCAGCCCGATTACAGAGGCCGTCAGGTAGATGCTATTAATGGCGAAAAAGTAATAGTGAGCTGGAAAGAAAATGATGGTGAAGATGTAGTTCACTTAGTGACAAATTAGTTTAATCGGTTAACCGGTTAATTGTTTAATCGGAAAAACCAATGATTAAACGATTAAAGAAATTAAAAAAGTTGAACCGTTAAATCGGTTAACTGTTTAATCGCAAAGCAAACGATTAAACGATTAAACAAATAAACAGTTAAACATTAAACATGAAAGAATTAAGCGTAGATCATTTATTAGGAATCAAATATATCAATGAGAATGATATTAACCTGATTTTTGAAACGGCAGATCATTTTAAAGAAGTCATTAACCGACCAATTAAAAAAGTTCCTTCATTACGAGATATTACCATTGCCAATATTTTCTTCGAAAACAGTACCAGAACCAAACTCTCTTTCGAATTAGCCCAGAAACGTTTATCTGCAGATGTCATCAGTTTTTCTGCAGCTCAGTCATCGGTTAAAAAAGGAGAGACCCTGATTGATACTGTAAATAATATCCTTTCGATGAAAGTGGATATGGTTGTAATGCGCCACTCCAATCCCGGAGCGGCTTATTTTTTATCTAAAAACGTTAAAGCCAGTATCGTAAACGCCGGAGACGGAGCGCACGAACATCCAACTCAGGCTTTGTTAGATAGTTATTCTATCAGAGAAAAACTAGGCGATGTTGCCGGAAAAAAAGTAGTTATTGTAGGCGATATTCTGCATTCGAGAGTTGCGTTATCCAACATATATGCTTTGCAGATGCAGGGCGCAGAAGTAAAAGTCTGCGGTCCAAAAACACTGATTCCGAGATATATCGAATCGCTTGGTGTTACGGTTGAACCGAATTTAAGAAAAGCTCTTGAATGGTGCGACGTAGCAAATATGCTTCGTGTACAAAACGAACGTATGGATGTGAATTTCTTCCCGTCAACACGTGAATACGCACAGCAATACGGAGTAGATAAACCGCTTTTGGATTCTCTTGGGAAAGAAATCGTAATCATGCACCCGGGACCAATCAACAGAGGAGTAGAGATTACTTCAGAAGTTGCTGATTCAGATCATTCTGTGATTTTAAATCAGGTTGAAAATGGTGTAGCGATTAGAATGGCGGTTATTTATCTTTTGGCTTCTAAGATTCAATAGTTTTGTTTCAAGTTTCAGGTTTCAAGTTGTTGGAACTTGAATATCCGAATGTCACCCTGAGCGAAGTCGAAGGGCATTTAAGTGAGAGCTTCAACTTCGCTCAGCCTGACAACCTGAAACCTGAAACCTGAAACAACAAATAAAAAAACTTCGTACCTTAGCACTCTGAAAAATCAATTTTTATATTAGCCCCATAAATTATAAAATGAAAGTAGATCAAAAAGGACATACCGTTACAATTAAAGATACGCAGGGCGATTTTAATGGCTTTGTAGAAAAAGTAACGCAGCAGTTTAAAACCTTTGAAAAACAAAATGTTATAATCGATTTGTTGTCAAATTCTGAAGTATCGGAGAATGATTTGAAAATTTTTCTGCCGCTTTCAAAAACACATCGAAAAGCAAAAAAATCGTTTGTAATTGTAGCTTCTGATCTTGATTTTAATGCCGTTTCAGATAAATTGGTCGTTGTGCCTTCACTTTTAGAAGCACATGATATAATCGAAATGGAAGAAATTGAAAGAGACCTCGGGTTTTAATTGTAGATTTTAGAGTTCAGATTTTAGATTTTGAATGTTGAAGTCTAAATCGTCTTCAATCTAAAATCTAAAATCAACAATCTAAAATGAAATTAACAATACTTGGCTGTTATGCCGCAACTCCCAGAACGCTTACTAACCCCACTTCACAGGTTTTAGAAATTAAAAACCGTTTGTTTTTAATTGACTGCGGTGAAGGAACTCAGGTTCAGCTTAGAAAGAACAAGATTAAGTTTTCAAAAATTAATCACATCTTTATTTCGCATCTTCATGGCGATCATTTGTATGGATTAATCGGTACTATTTCGACTTTTTCTCTTTTGGGAAGAACTACCGATTTGCATATTTATGGTCCAAAAGGAATTAAAGAACTGATTCTGCTTCAATTAAAACTGACTGAATCCTGGACAACTTATGATTTGTTTTTCCACGAATTAGAGTCAAAAGAAAGTGAAGTTGTTTTTGAAGATAATCGTGTTATTGTCAAAACGATTCCGCTAAAACATCGTGTTTATACGAATGGATATCTTTTTCAGGAAAAGCCTGCTGAAAGAAAACTAAATGTAGAAGCTGTTCAGCAGTATAATATTCATGTTGCTTATTACCAAAAGATTAAAAACGGAGGAAATGTTACTTTGGATGACGGAACTGTGATTGAAAATGAAAAACTGACTTTTGATCCTGAACCGGCAAAAAGTTACGCTTTTTGTTCTGATACAGTGTATAATGAAGCAGTAATTCCGATTATTGAAAATGTGGATGTTTTATATCATGAATCTACTTTTTTAGATTCTGAAGCTAAACTAGCTGAAAAGACACTGCATTCAACAGCAAAAGAAGCAGCCACTATTGCTTTAAAAGCCAATGCAAAACAATTAATTTTAGGACATTATTCTACTCGTTATGATGGTTTGGAGCCATTTAAAAAGGAAGCTGAGGAAGTTTTTTCTAATGTGCTTTTAGCCGATGACGGTCTTAGTTTTGAGTTATAAAAGCGGTGAGGTTCTAAGATGCTGAGGTGCTAAGTTTTTGCTAGTTTGTAATATATCAGATTTGTCATGCTGAGCGAAGTCGAAGCCCACGCTTTGTTACATATCTATGATATCGTTGTAAAAAGTCCTTCGACTTCGCTCAGGATGACAAATGTATAATAATTTGAAACCTGAAAACTGAAACAAAAATCAAGTATCAGTTTTTAATAAATCTAAAATCAACAATCTAAAATCTAAAATAATAAATCATGAGTGATTTAAGTAATTATAGAAAATCTTACGAGAAAAGCGAGTTATTAGAAACCAATATTCCCGAAGATCCGATTAATCTTTTTAACAGATGGTTTCATGAAGTAGAAGATTTTGGCGCAAGCGGTGAAGTAAATGCTATGACAGTTTCGACAATCGGTTTGGATGGATTTCCAAAATCTCGTGTTGTTTTATTGAAAAAATTCTCTGAAGAAGGGTTTATATTTTATACGAATTACGATTCTGAAAAAGGAAAGGCTATTACAGCAAACCCAAATGTTTGTTTGTCTTTTTTCTGGCAGGAAATGGAACGTCAGGTTATTATAAAAGGAATTGCACAGCGAACTTCTGAAATTATTTCAGATAATTATTTTGATTCGCGTCCTGATGGAAGTAAACTAGGAGCAATTGTATCACATCAAAGTGAAGTTATTCCGTCCAGAGCTTTTTTAGAAGAGAATTTAAAGAAACTTGAAGCCGAATTTGAAGGAAAACGAATTCCCAGACCTGACCATTGGGGCGGATTTTTGGTAACACCACTTCAGGTAGAATTTTGGCAGGGAAGACCTAACAGGCTGCATGACAGAATTCGCTATACAAGTCAATCTGACTTTTCATGGAAGATAGAACGTTTGTCATCTTAATTTGTAAGAATTATATAGTATTTTAATTTTTTTTAGTGCATTTCGTCGACTATTTTTGTAGTTTAACGATTTATTAAATACGTTTGATCCATAAATAAGGAGAAATTGTCACATAATAATTTTAAAGGATTTGCCCCAACATTTACTTTAAAGCTTTAAACTACTAATGATTATGAAAAAGATTATGTGCGCCATGGTGTTCATTGTGACGTTGTTCACAATGAACTCATGCTCTGCAGATAGCGTCGAGGGAAATGAAAGTGGTACTACAACTGAACAGTTAATTAGTGACTACAACTACAATACATCCGAACTGCAAACCATGCAGTTAATAAACGAATACAGACTAAGTATTGGTTTAAATACATTGCAAAAAAGCAATCATATTTCTAATAAATGCGAAGAACACAATCAATATATGATTGCGAACAATGTTGTAAATCATAATGATTTTACAGCTCGTTCTAATAATATTATGAGTGTTTTGGGGGCTAAAAAAGTAGGAGAAAATGTGGCTTACAACTACAAAACTTCTGAAGCCGTTTTAAAAGCGTGGCTTGCAAGTCCCGGACATAAAGAGAATATTGAAGGCGATTATACTCATTTTGGTATTTCTGTATCTACAGACGCTAACGGAAAAAAATATTACACAAATATATTTGTGAAAATCTAAAAGTAAACATTTGAACTGGTTGGTTAGTTGTTGTTGCAATTTCCTGAATTGTAACGACGTTTTATTAAAAAAGCTGTCTAAATTTTAGACAGCTTTTTTAAGTTTTTAGTGGTTTTTATATTTATAATCCGGTAATAATAAACTCGCTTCTTCGATTCATTTGGTGTTGTTCCTCGGTACAATCTACATTGTCAGAACAGTTGTTTACCAATTCTGTTTCACCATATCCTCTTCCTGTTAAGCGGTTTTTAGCTACACCGTTTTGAATTAACCAATCGATGGTTGCTTTTGCTCTTCGGTCAGATAATGCCTGATTGTATTGATGAGAAGCTCTGCTGTCTGTATGTGAACGAATATCAAGTTTCATAGTTGGATTTTGGCTTAAAACATCAAGTATCTTTTCCAAATCCAAAGCAGCTTCGGTTCTAATATTAGATTTATCAAGATCAAAATAAATTCTTTTTATACCGAAACATTTTCCTAAATCATCACCAACAGCGACTTTACAGACCGATTTTTCAAGTGCAATCGGAAGGTCAGTTTTTCCGCTTGTTTTTGGAATTGTTACGCTAACTTCTTTAGTAGCATAATCAGGTTTTTCGGCTCTTACACTATAATTTTTTCCACATTCGACAACAAAACTGTATTTTCCTGCTGCATCTGCAACTCCAGAATTTTTTATTTTTTGCATGCCATCGTATAATGTGAGTTTAGTTCCGGGAAGTATTTCACCGCTTGCAGCATCTGTAACAACACCGCTTAATTCCTGAATGCATTTTAGGCGTTTGGTTTCCAGGAATTTGTAAATGTCATCAGAACCTAGTCCGCCGTCTTTATTTGATGAAAAATACCCTATTCTGCTAACAGGATCGATAATATAAGCAAAATCATCTTTTGGAGAATTTATATCGGCACCTACATTTTCGATATCACTGATAGTTCCATCAGTGTCAATCTGCCCTACAAATACATCAAGTCCGCCCAGACCAGGATGACCATCTGAAGCGAAATAGATCTCATTTTCACTGGTTATGTAAGGAAATGTTTCTTTTCCTTCGGTATTAATTTCTTTTCCCAGATTTTGAGGAGTTCCAAAGCTTCCATCGCTGTTTATGCTGATTTTATAGATATCAGACTGGCCAATTGATCCGGGCATGTCTGATGCAAAATACATTGTTTTTTCATCGGGACTAAGTGCGGGATGCCCCGTGCTGTAGTTATCGCTTGTAAAAGGAAGTGCCGTAATGTTAGTCCATTTTCCGTTTTCCAGACTGGCTTTGTAAATTTTTACCAGTGTAACATTATTGGCATCTTTGCCTTTCTTACCATCAACAAAATTGTTTCGGGTAAAATAAACCGTATTTCCATCTTTCGTAAAAACAATAGTTGATTCGTGAAAACGCTTGTTTATTTCGGATCTTATTTTATGTACTTTGGATGGCTGGCCACTCTGGGCATCGATATCTGCATCATAAATATTGGTAAAATATTCTCCGGTCCATTTGTGTTTTCGTTTAGAAAAATTTCCTGTGTCTCTGGCCGATGCAAAATAGATTTTATTATTGTAAACAAAACTTCCGTAATCAGAATATTTTGAGTTGATTCCGGCATCTTCAATTTTATATCGGCCTGAATTAGCTTTGATTTTATCCAGATAATTGGGATTATTTCGATAAAGTTTTGCTCTTGAATCGTTTTTATATTTTGCATTGAATTCGCTGAGAATTTTATCAGCTTTATTCATTTGTCCGGTTGATTTTAAGGATTGTGCATATCGATAATAATATTCGGCTTCCGGTGATGGATTTGTTGAGAATAATTCATCGTACCATTTTACTGCTCCTTCAAAATTTGAATTAAAATAATATGAGTTACCGAGTTTCTTATATAAATCTTCAGACTTATATCCTTTATTTGCTACACGTTCATAGGTTTTGATCACATCAACGTATGCATAACTATCATACTTTTTCGCACCGGAATTGATTTTCGACTGCTGCGAATAGCTGAAAAAAACATTCAAAATTATTAAACAAAGAAATGTATAGTTTTTCATAACCATTATTTTTTAGAAGAAACGAGGTGTTGTCATTTTGCTGGAGTTTTTAAAGAATTCATAGCGCAGATATATTTCATGCGACCCTGAATTATAATTATTTAGTTTTGTGGTTTCGCGGTCGTAACCATATCCTAAATAAAGACCGTCTGTAATTTGAAATCCGACAATTCCGCTTAAAGAAGCACTCCATCTGTAAGAAACTCCCGCTACGAATTTTTCGAAGAACATAAAATTAGCAGAAACGTCTACCTGAAGCGGCGCTCCTTCTACCATTTTAACCAAAGCGGCAGGTTTGAATTTAATATATTCGAGTTTGTCAAGATCAAATACATAACCACCCATTAAATAATAATTGATCTTTGATTTGTAGATTACATAATCATTAGTATCGAATTTATTACTCTCAATAAAATTTGGAACTGATAAACCGATATAAGCTTTTTCTGAATGAAAATATATACCGGCACCAATGTTGGGTGAAAATTTATTGTCTAAATCCTGAAACTGGGGGTCGCCCTGATCTTCCGGATTTAGTTTGGTTATATCTAAGTTGAATAAATTAGCACTTCCTTTAAGACCGAATGAAAGTTTAAAATCTGGTGATGTTTGAAGTGTGTAAGATAAATCTGCAGAAATAGTTGTCTCATTTGTTGGACCAATTTTATCATTTACCAGCGATACTCCAACTCCTACATTACTATTGTTTATGGGAGTATTTGCTGAGAAAGTAGCAGTTTGCGGCGCTCCATCCAGACCTACCCATTGAGTTCTGTAAAGCCCAAAGATACTTAAAACTCCCCTTGATCCTGCATAAGCGGGATTTATGTTTATTGCGTTATACATATACTGAGTATACTGTGCATCTTGCTGTGCATAACCAAAAAAGGTTATAAACATAATGACGAAGAAAAATAATTTTGTTCTCATAATAGATGTGTATTAATTATTTTCAAATCAAAAAGTCAGTTTTTCCTTATTCAAAATTAAGTAAATTTTTACATTTTTATTGTAACTAGCTATATAATAGTGTTTTATATAGCGAGTGAACGTTTATTTAGACAGATATAAAAATCCGTCTTCCTTATTATTTTGAATTGCATTATTACCGTCTAACGATTTGTAATTAAGAATGTAGAAATATGTACCCGATGGTAATTTGTCAGATTTATGAACAGTTACTCTACCTCTTGATGTCCCATCAAAAGCATTGGTTGTATTGTTGTAATTTGTAGTTTCAAATACTAATATTCCCCAACGATTATAGATTTCAACCGTATTTTCAGGATAACAGGTTAAATCACTAATATTATCAATTACGAAGACATCATTTATTCCGTCGCCATTTGGAGAGAAAGCATTATGTACTAAAATGTTTCCGCATGCTAAAACCTGGCAGTCGTTATTAATTTCCATGTTTAGTACGACACTTCTTGGACAATTTTCATCGGTTATTTTATATTCGAAAGTATAATTTCCAAGAGTAAGACCAAACGGATTCAGGATATTACCCTGTAAGGCATTAGAATTGTTTGTGTCAATCCAGGTTCCGTTTATTGGTGTACCTTCAGGAAGTAAATTTGATAAGTTTATTAAAGAAGAATCTTCATTACAAGCTTCGCCGGTTATGTTAGTAATTCCATTTGGAACTACAATTATCGTTACTGTTGCCGTATCGCAGTTTTCGGAACTTAATTTATCGCAAATACGATACATATATGTATAAGTTCCTGGCGGAGTTAAACCTGATACATTTACATTTCCTGAAATGTCAATGGTAATGTTTGGATCTGTTTTTGCCTCATTTTGATTTTCGCTTAATAATGTGAAGTCGACCAATTCTAGTGTTGCCGGAAGCTGACCTTTAAAATCGTTACTTAAAACATTTCCAACCAATCCAAAAGTATTACAGCCAATATTATCATAGACATCATCATTAGCAATAACCGGAGTAGGCGGTACAGGATCAACAATTATTACTGTAACAATTGCTGTGTCGCAGTTTCCGGCATCGGCATTTTCGCAAATTTGATACGTTAATGTGTAAGTTCCTGCTGGTGTATTTGGTGCAGCATCTACAGAACCATCTGGATTTAAGGTTAATGTATTTGTTGGATCTGGTGTTACCAGAGTAAGTGTTACATCATTTGGATTTACCGGATCGTTGTTTAAAGTATCATTGTTAAATACATTTACAATATTTATTACTCCCGCCGGCCCTGTAATTGTTGGCGGATTATCATCATTTGCTACTATTGCAAATGCTGGTCTGGCTATGCAATAAGGATCGGCTGGTGGATAATTTACAGTTATGGTTTCACTTGGGTTTACTGATATGGTTAAGTTAACAGCAGGACGTAAAGATTCGAAACCGTCCGCACCCTGAATCCATTTATTATTTTGGAATATCCATCCCGGCCAGTCAATACCATTTCCTGCTTCATCAACCAATGCACCAGGCCATAAAACGCGTCCGCTTAAAGGTAAATCAGTCATTGTGGCTATTACAGTATTTTGTGCATTTGCCCAGGCAATTGTTACACCATTTACAGGAGTGAAATTTGTTGGAGTTACAGTATAATCAATATACGGAACATCGTTTACACAAATTGCTGTGGCTGTAACTGTCATAACTGGTGCTTCTATTGTGATAGTTACCGTTGCAGTATCACAGTTTGAAGTTTGATCTGCTTCGCAAATTTGATATACCAATGTTAGCGTGCCAACAGGTGCATTTGGCAAAACATCTACAGAGCCATCTGGATTTAATTGTAAAAACTCGTTTGGTGTTACTGTAGTGATAATTACATCAGATGCTGTTACAGGATTTCCTTCTAATGTGTCATTCAGTAACACATTTAATACATTTGTCGTTGTGTGGTTTACACCGGCAATTGGTCCGGCATTATCATCATTAGCGACAATGTCAAGGTATTGTTTGCAGCTTATGCCAAAATCAGCATCTAAATGAACTAAATCTTCGGGCGTAACATTTACTATATACCCACTTTGAGTAGTAGTGGAGCATACTGTATGCATTTGTATCTTACCGGTTTTAGCAGTTATTTTTTTGTCTGCCGCATTTGGAAGCACTTTAATAAGTCCGGTTGCTCCAAGAGCTGCCGCCATAGTATCGAGATTGGCATCTTTAACTAATTTTATAGTATAATTTCCATATGGATTTTGCTGATTTGGTCTGTCTCTCCAGAATCCCTGAATTCCAATTATTACTTCTTCATGATATCCATTTGGACCATCAATTATAATATTTGGGGATAATGCGTTTCCAAAACCGCCAGCATTTAATTCGCCCACATTCAAAGGCCCCTTGTAACTTCCGTCTCCGTTAAAATCAATCCATTCCCATAGGCTGTAGTCTATTGCGCCATTTGCATCAGGAACATTTTTAGTAACTACGCCGTCATTATTTGCATCATACCATTCGTCCTGAATTCCGTTGCTGTTTACATCATACCAAACATAATCACCTAATACAGGAAGTGTAGATGAACCATATTCGAAATTATGCTGTTGGAAACTACAATTTTCAATCGTTGTAAAGAATAAGCTCGAATCAACAGGATATAATTGATAGATATTATTCAAATTAGCATCTTGAACCTGAACCAGATAACTTCCTTCCGGCATTCCTGTAAAGTTGTATGAACCATCCATTGCGGTTAAACGAAGCAAAATTGGACCGGTTGTAGAACCTTGCGGAATTAAAGTAATAGGTACATTTGGAATTCCTGTATTTGTTTCCACATTAATTACATATCCGGATATTTTTACAGTATATTCAGGTTGTGTAATCACAACTGTAGTGGTCGCAGTACAAGTCTGGCCTTCTCCATTTACAAAAGATGTCGCGGTAAGTGTATAAGTTCCGGCAGGTAAATTTGTGCTGCCTACAACTTCATTTTGATCATTTGTAATAACCACTGTTGCATTAGGACTGCTGGTTACTAAAATTGAACCATCATTTTTTCCAAAGCAAGTTGCATTTGATACTACATCCGTTACAAAGACTTTATTTTCAACTGTAAAAGTTTGAACTAATTCGGTTTTATTTCCTGCACAGTCTATCAATGTATAAGTTCGGGTTAAGATGTAAGGATTTCCGTTACAGCCGCTTCCTCCGTTGTTGGAATCGCTGACAGTAATATTAACTGAGCTGCTGCAATTGTCTGTTGGATTAATTACACTTTGCGGATTCGCTGCCGGAATATCGCCAATATTTTGTAAATCTGCCACATCAGCCGGTACAGTTCCTGTTGGTGGAGTGGTATCTTTTACTATTATGGTTTGGGTATGCGAAATTGTATTTCCACTGCAATCGCTCGTAGTCCATTTTCGAATTAAAGTATAATCTGTACCACATTCATTTAAAACATCACTTTTTGTTTCAGAATATACAATTGGTAAATTTCCGCTGCAATTATCAGAAGCTTCAATATCAGCAGGTTCAGGAACTGCATCGCAGGAAACGGTAATATCCGTAGGAAGATTTCCAATAAAAGCTGGTACTGTTGTATCTTTAATAGTTATGATTTGAACGAAACTATCGGTAACATTTCCACATTCATCTTTTGCAATCCAGCTGTTGGTATAAGTACCTGCATTTGAACATGCTTCAGAAGCTATAAACTGACCGCTGGTTTTTTCATAAGTAATTAAAGTACAATTTGCAGCTGCAGCAGGAGCTAGATTTTGAGCATTTTCTAAACCGGCCGAATCACTGCATTCTAAAGTTATATTTAAAGAACCTGCCTGAGTTGTCCAAACTGGCGCTGATGTATCCTGAATTGTAATTACTTGCGTAAAAACATTAGAAATATTTCCGCATGTATCTTTTGCGGTCCAGGTATTTGTATAGGTTCCTGTACTGCCGCAATTTCCACGTTGTAATTGTCCACTTGTTTTAGTGTACGTTACAGATCCATTACAATTATCTACTGCAATTGGTGCTTGAGATTGAGCATTGTTTAATCCTGCTGTATCACTGCATTCTAAAGTTATATTTAAAGAACCTGCCTGAGTTGTCCATGCTGGAGCAGTTGTGTCCTGAATAGTAATCACCTGGGTAAAAGTATCCGAAGTATTTCCGCAGTCGTCTTTTACGGTCCAGGTATTAGTATAAGTTCCTGAATTTGAACATCCTTCAGAAGCTGTAAACCCTCCGCTTACTTTTATAATATTGGAAACATCACTATCGCATAAATCTGTAGCCGTTGGGAATAATGCCTGAGCATTTGCAAGTCCTGCTGTATCACTGCATTCTAAAGTTACATTTAAAGAACCTGCCTGAGTTGCCCAGGCTGGAGCAGTTGTGTCCTGAATAGTAATCACCTGAGTAAAAGTATCCGAAGTATTTCCGCAGTCATCTTTTACGGTCCAGGTATTAATATAAGTTCCGGAATTTGAACATCCTTCAGAAGCTGTAAACCCTCCGCTTACTTTTATAATATTGGAAACATCACTATCGCAGGAATCGGAAGCCGTTGGGAATAATGCCTGAGCATTTGCAAGCCCTGCTGCATCACTGCATTCTAAAGTTACATTTAATGAATTTGCGGTTGTTGTCCAGGCTGGAGCAGTTGTGTCCTGAATAGTAATCACCTGGGTGAAAGTAT
>NZ_FQWC01000004.1 GCF_900129555.1 Flavobacterium defluvii | reverse complement strand
GAAAAACACGCTGAGATTTTAAGTTCAAGTTTGGATACAATCGAAGCCTGCGGGGGCGGAAGTGCCAGATGTATGATGGCAGAAGTATTTTTGCCGAGAAATTAGGTTTTAGTTATATAAAATAAAAAGGGATATAAACACGAAGTTTTTTATCCCTTTTTCTGTTTTGTAGAAAAGGCTTACATCAAATTTCCTTTAATGATATTTACGATCGAACTTACGATGTATTGAATTCCGATAGAGATTACAATAAACCCAACAATTCTGGAAATAGCAACAATTCCTGATGCTCCCAAAATTCTTGCTAAGTAATGTGCGCTTTTTAAAATAACAAAAATGGCTACAGCAATAGCTAAAATTGCAAGGCATGAAAAAATAATTTCTTCCATTTGGTGATGTTCCTGATAAAAAGCAATTAATAATGAAATTGACCCAGGACCAGCAAGCATCGGAATCGCCAACGGAGTTAAAGCAATGTCGTTTCTTTGCTGTACTTCATTTTCAATTTTTTTATTGATACCTCGCTTTTTATTAAATTTTCCGGAAAGTAATGAAAAACCAGAATTTACAATTACAATTCCACCGGCAATTCGAAGTGCATCAATACTTATTCCAAAAAAAGTTAAAACATACTGACCAATAAAATAAGAAACCAACAAAATAATGCCAACGTTTATGGCTGTCCATAAAGAAATTCTCGAGCGTTCTTTTTGTGAATCATGTTGTGTTAATCCAACAAAAATTGGAACAGTTCCAATTGGGTTAAGTACAGAAAAAAGTGCAGCAAATAAGTAAATAAATAGATCCATATAATATTGGTTGATAAAGTAAAAGTAAGTAAATTTTAATATCTGTATTCAAATTAATATTATCATATTGTTTTTTAGAGTCAATATTCTAAATCAATAAGATAATTTACGCAATCATTTTTGACTACTTTTGTAGAATATTTTAAGATGATGAAAAATAAAAAAACCTTACTTCTTGGTGCTACTACAAAGCCGGACCGTTATGCTTATAGAGCTATAAATATGCTTACTCAAAAAGGACATACAGTTATTGCAATAGGACAAAATACCGGAGAAGTTGCCGGAGTAAAAATTCAAACGAAAGCTATTCCGGTTAAAAATATAGATACCGTAACTTTGTATTTAAATCCTACCCGCCAACGTGATTATTATAACTACATTGTTGAGTCACAACCGAAAAGAGTAATTTTTAATCCGGGAACTGAAAATCCGGAATTATATCAATTATTAGAACTAAACAATATCGAAGTTGAAGTTGCCTGTACTCTTGTTTTGCTGGCTACAAATCAATATTGAATTCCGTTTTTCTGTTATATATTTTAAGATTCTAAAAGCTTCATGATTTTTATAAAATGATGTTGATTCTTTTATGGAACAGAAAAATATTTTTTATTTTCTAAAGTATTGATTTTGCACAGATCAAAACAAGTGATACCATTAAAAGTATTACTTTTGCTGTCATGGAATTTTCATCAAAATTAATAGAAAAAGCAGTAAACGAAATGTCGCAATTGCCAGGAATTGGTAAACGTACCGCATTACGTTTAGTTCTTCATTTGCTAAAACAACCCAAAGAACAAACAGGATTTCTTTCGCAGGCATTATTAAATATGCGTGAGGATATTAAATTTTGTGAAAACTGCCATAACATTTCAGATACAAAAGTCTGCGAAATTTGTGCAAATAGTACAAGAAATCATCAAACTATTTGTGTTGTCGAAGATATTCGAGATGTAATGGCGATTGAAAATACAGGGCAATACAAAGGTATTTATCATGTTTTAGGAGGAAAAATTTCTCCAATAGAAGGAGTTGGGCCAAGTCAGTTAAATATTTCCAGTTTGGTAGAAAAAGTAAAATCGGGAAAGGTAATTGAAATTATTTTTGCTTTGAGTTCAACTATGGAAGGAGATACAACAAATTTTTATATTTATAAACAAATTGCCGATTCAGAAATTGTTATCTCTACGATTGCCAGAGGAATTTCGGTTGGAGACGAATTAGAATATGCAGACGAAATTACCCTTGGAAGAAGTATTCTGCATCGGGTTCCGTTCGAAAAAACTTTCAAAAGCAATTAAATGCCATCAAATGATATATAGATTTCCTGAAGATTAAAGGAAAAACTATATTTGCGTTAAAATTTTCAAAATGACAAAAAACAGCTTTTATATATTATTGCTCATCGGTACCTTGTTTACATCTTGTATTCCCTTAAATGATCTTGTGTATTTGCAGGATAAAAATACTTCATCAGAGCAAAATAATATTGCGTCAGTAGAATCTAAACCTTATAGATTGCAAGTAAATGATGTTTTAAGTATTAATATAAAAGCTATAGATCCTAAATTGGTTTCTATTTTTAATCCAAAAGAAAACACCAATTTAGATGCAAAATCAGAATCTGCATTATACTTTGATGGATTTACAGTCGATGATCATGGAAATATCAGAATGCCAATTTTGGGTGAAATAAACGTTATAGGATATACTCTTGAAGAAGTTCGTGTGAAAATTGAAAAGGAATTACTTGAAAAATATTTTAAAAGCGAAGCTAATATTTTTGTTACCGTAAAACTTGCAGGTTTCAGATATACTATAAATGGTGAGGTTGGTAATACTGGTACAAAAACATTATTTAAAGATAATGTAAATATAATGGAAGCGATTGCAAATGCCGGCGATATTACAACTGTTGGTAATAGAAAAGAAGTAATGGTAATTCGTCAAACACCAACGGGAGTTCAAATGAATAGTATTGATCTTACTGATGTTAATGTAATGAAATCGCCATATTATTATCTGCAGCCAAATGATTATATATATGTAAAGCCGTTGAAACAAAAAACATGGGGTACAGGTCAGACAGGTATACAATCTATCGGAACAGTTATAACTTTATTGTCTTTGGCAACAACAGTTTATTTGATAATCAGAAATTAAAAAATAATTTATTAAAATGTTAGATATAAAAGATTTTTCCATTTTTGAGAATCATTCAAACTTTGATTTCAAAGGGTTTTTATTAAAAATCCTAAGCTATTGGAAATGGTTTCTGGTAAGTTTAATCATTGCTTTTACAATTGCATATCAGGTAAATATTCGAAAAGAAAAAATTTACGGAATGCAGACCATGATTTCTATAAAAGAAGAAAGTAATCCGTTTTTTACGTCTAACACAAGTTTGGTTTTTAACTGGGGAGGAATTTCAGATCAGGTAAATGGAATCTCTACAATATTACAATCAAGATCACATAACGAATTAGTTGTTGATAAACTTCAATATTATATTGACTACCTTGAGCAGGGAGAATATAACTTAGTAGATTCTTATGGAACTGTGCCTTTTTATGTTGATATTGATAAAACAAAAGGGCAGCTTGCAAATACTTTAATAAGTATTAAGTTTTTAAATGAAAATGAATATCAAATTCAAATTCCATTTGAAAATAATTCTGTTTCATTAATTACATATTTTACTAATAAATACAGCACTACATCTGTACAGCCAGAAACATTTATAAAAAAATATAAAGTTGGCGAACAAGTTTCTTTACCTTTCTTAAATTGGAAACTACAAATTAATGATAATCCAGGTTTTTATAAAGGAAAAGAATATTTTGTAAAGTTTAACGATTTTGATGGGACTGTTTCTCGTTATAAAGGGATAGGTATTGACAGCGATAAAAATGGAGGGTCAATATTGACTCTTTCAATGCAGGGAACAAACAAGGCAAGATTAGTTGAATATTTGAATGCAACAGTAAGAATGTTAATCAAAATTCAGCTTGATGGTAAAAATCAATTTGCAACAAATACTATAAGATTTATAGACAGCACACTTGTTGCTATGGAAGCGCAGCTTAAACAAACTGGAAATGAGTTAAAGACTTTCAGAAAAGATAAAAATATTTATCAAATAGAAGGTGGAGGCGAAAAGTTTTCAGATAAAATAATGGATTTTGATGTAGAAAAGGATCAGGTAACCAGAAAAATAGCTTATTATAATTCTTTAAAATCATATTTAAATAACAGCGTTGATTATTCACGCCTTCCGGCACCTTCTGTTGCAGGAATAGAAGATCCAAATATTGTTACAAATATTTCTAAACTTATAGCTCTTTCTACACAAAGATCTGAAATGGCTTATGCTGTAAAAAGCGATAAGATTTTTAAAGATTTTGATAATCAAATGCAGGCTGTAAAGAGTGTGTTGTTAGAAAATATAGCTTCAGCAAAAGCATCTCTTTTGTATGATCTGTCTTTAGTAAACGCAAAAATTGGTCAGGCAGAGAGTACTGTTAGAAAATTACCTGAAGAACAACAAGAACTTTTGAAAATAAAAAGGAAATATGATTTAAATGATAACATCTACACAGAATTTCTTCAAAAAAGAAATGAGGCAGAAATTGTAAAGGCTTCAAACTTGTCAGATATTCATTTTATTGATCCGGCTAAAGACATTGGCGAAGGGCTAATTGGTCCTAAAACTTCTGCAAATTATATTTTGGCCTTATTTCTAGGGATATTAATTCCTTTAATATTCGTATTCATACTTTTCTTTATAAATAATACGATTCAAAATACTGATGATATTAGTAAATTGACTGAAATACCAATTATTGGCGTAGTAGGATTAAATAAAGACGGGGTAAGTTTAGCTGTTTTTGATAAGCCAAAATCGGCTCTTTCTGAAGCTTTTAGAGGTATTCGTTCATCATTGCAATTTTTATATAAGAAACAACAGGTTAATGGATCAAAAACATTGATGATTACTTCGTCTATAAGTGGTGAAGGAAAAACATTTTGTTCTGTTAATATAGCTACAGTTTTTGCTTTAAGTGAAAAGAAAACTGTTATTGTAGGTTTGGATTTAAGAAAACCAAGATTAGCTGATGAATTTTGTCTAACAAGTAATCAATTAGGAGTAGTAAATTATTTAATTAGACAAAATACTCTTGAAGAAATAACAAACTCTACACAAATTGCAAATCTTGATGTTATACTATCAGGGCCAATTCCTCCAAATCCATCCGAATTAATTTTGAGCGATGCAATGAAGGAATTAATAGAAGAATTAAAGCAGAAATATGATTATATAATTCTTGATACACCACCAGTTGGTTTGGTTTCTGATGCATCAGAACTTGTTCAATATGCAGATGTAACTTTATACATAGTAAGACAGAATTATACTAAAAAAGATATGATCACGTTGCTTAATAATAAAGTTAAAAGAGGAGAATTAAGCAATGCAAGTATTGTTTTTAATGGTTTTGAAAACAAAGCAAAATATGGTTCAACCTATGGGTATGGATACGGTTATGGAGCCTATTCAAACGGATATCATGAAGAAGAAAGAAAAAGTGGGTTTTGGAATTTAATTACAAGTAAATTCAGAAAAAGATAAATTGAGATAATGAAAGATTCAGCTCAAAATACAATATTAATTACTGGCGGCGCAGGTTTTATAGGTTCAAATTTAACCGAACATTTTTTAAAATTAGGCCATAATGTAATTTGCTTGGATAATTTTTCTACAGGACATCGTCATAATTTAAAAGATTTTATAGATAATCCAAAATTCAAATTAATTGAAGGTGACATCCGAAACATTGATGATTGTATTAAAGCAGTAGAAGATGCTGATTATGTTTTACATCAGGCCGCATTAGGATCAGTTCCGAGATCTATAAATGATCCCATAACTACAAATGATGTAAATGTTTCTGGTTTTCTAAATATTTTAATTGCTTCTAGAGATGCAAAAGTAAAACGTTTTGTTTATGCGGCAAGCTCATCAACTTATGGAGATTCTGAAGGTTTGCCAAAAGTTGAAGAAGTAATAGGAAAACCTCTTTCTCCGTATGCTATTACCAAGTATGTAAATGAACTATATGCTGAAATTTTCAGTAAAACTTATGGACTGGAAACGATTGGACTTCGCTATTTTAATGTTTTTGGGAGGAAACAAGATCCGGATGGAGCTTATGCAGCAGTAATTCCAAAATTCGTTAAACAATTAATGAATTATGAAAGTCCGGTAATTAATGGCGATGGAAATTATTCACGCGATTTTACATATATAGATAATGTGATTCAAATGAATGAATTGGCAATTACAACGCAAAATCAATCTGCTTTTAACACAGTATATAATACTGCTTTTGGTGATCGAAATACATTAAATGATTTAGTAAAGTATTTAAAAAAATACTTGTCTGAGTTGGATTCAAAAATTGCTGATGTTGAAATAATTTATGGAGAAAATAGAGCAGGCGATATTCCACATTCATTAGCAAGTATTGATAAGGCTAAAAAACTGTTAGGATATAATCCAAAATATTCTTTAGAAGAAGGATTAAAAGAGGCAGTAAGCTGGTATTGGAATAATTTGAAATAAAAAAATAGATAATAATTTAAGTAAATGGAAATTACAAAAATTTGCTGCATAGGCGCTGGTTATGTTGGAGGCCCTACAATGGCGGTTATAGCGCAAAAATGTCCGCATATACAAGTTACAGTTGTAGATTTAAACGAACAAAGAATTAAAGATTGGAATGATCCAAATACTGATAATATTCCTATTTATGAGCCAGGACTTTCTGAAATTGTAGCAGAAGCAAGAGGAAGAAATTTATTTTTTTCTACAGAAGTTGAGAAAGCTATAGATGAAGCTCAGGTAATTTTTATTTCAGTTAATACCCCTACCAAAACTTATGGTAAAGGAAAAGGTATGGCGGCTGATTTAAAATATATTGAATTGTGTGCAAGACAGATTGCCAAAGTTGCAAAACAAAATAAAATTGTAGTTGAAAAATCAACCTTGCCGGTTAGAACTGCAGAAGCTATAAAAAGTATTTTAGACAATACGGGAAATGGTGTTCAATTTCAAATTTTATCAAATCCTGAATTTTTAGCAGAAGGAACAGCTATTACCGATTTGTTAAATCCGGACAGAATTTTAATTGGAGGTGACACAACTCCAGATGGAGAAGAAGCAATAAACGCTTTAGTAAATGTTTATGCAAACTGGGTAAGTAAAGATAAAATTTTAACAACAAACGTTTGGTCTTCAGAGTTGTCTAAATTGACAGCAAATGCATTTTTGGCACAGCGTATTTCTTCAATTAATGCAATGTCTGAATTATGTGAAAAAACGGGAGCAGATGTAAATGAAGTTGCCAAAGCAATTGGAATGGATAGTAGAATCGGACCAAAGTTCTTAAAAGCTTCGGTTGGTTTTGGAGGGTCTTGTTTCCAAAAAGATATTTTAAACTTGGTTTATATCGCTAAAACGTACGGCTTAAATGAAGTTGCAGATTACTGGGAGCAAGTTATAATTATGAATGATCATCAAAAAAGGAGATTTTCAAGTAAAATTGTTCAGACATTATATAATACTGTAGCAGATAAAAAGATTACTTTTTTAGGCTGGGCTTTTAAGAAAGATACAAACGATACGAGAGAATCAGCAGCAATATATGTGGCTGATGATTTAATCAATGAGCAGGCAAAAATTTCGGTTTATGATCCAAAAGTTTCCAAAAACAAAATGCTTAGCGATTTAGATTATTTAGAAACTAGAAGTGCAGAAAAAAATCTTGAGGCTTTAACCATATTAAATGACCCTTACGAAGCTTGTAAAAATGCTCATGCAATTGCAGTTTTAACAGAATGGGATGAGTTTACAACTTATGACTGGAAGAGAATTTATGATTCAATGCATAAACCCGCATTTGTTTTTGATGGAAGAAATATATTAGATGCGAAAAAATTAGAATCTATCGGTTTTGTTTATAATGGAATAGGTTCTTAATTAGACTATTTTATTAAAAGTAGAATTATTTGAAAGAGAAAATGAGATTTGATTAGGGTTTTATTTTTAATACTAAAATAGAAATTATGGATTGGTATGTAATTTATACAAAACCAAAATGGGAAAAAAAAGTAGCTGAACGATTGAATGAAATGGGAATAGAATGCTACTGTCCTTTAATAACAAAGATAAAGCAGTGGTCAGATAGGAAAAAGAAAGTCGAAGCGCCGCTTTTTAATTCATACGTTTTTGTGCAATTGCCGGATAATGAGAGGAATTCTGTATTTCAGATTGCAGGTGTTGTAAGGTATTTGTTTTGGTTAGGAAAACCAGCCATTGTTCGCAATGAAGAAATAAATATTATAAAGAACAGTCTTAAAGCCCCAAATATAGCCGATATTTCTGTAACATCATTTCAGGTAGGAGATAAAATAAAGCTAGAGTCTGGAGTGTTTAATAATCAAAATGCAATCGTACAGGAAGTTTCAAATACGCATTATATTTTAGTGCTTGAATCATTGGGATGTGTTTTAAAAATAAAATATAAATAAAGGCTGTAAAATATAAAAGAGAGAAATAGGTTGATATTTTCTCTCTTTTTTGTTTTGTAGTAAAATTCTTAACATACTGATTGAAAGGTTGTTGCTGTTTTTTAGAAAAATTTAATACGATTTCTTTTTACTTATACCATAAACTGTATTGATTAAACAGAATGAATATGCTATATTTGCCAAAATTGTTTTTTAGGGTGTCTGAGTCATTAGTTTGTGACTCAGAAGGGCGAAGCCGTGAGTTTTAGTAATTGAAACTAATAAATTGAAAAATTAAATTGAAAGAAAATATAAAAATAGCTATTATTGGCTTGGGGTATGTTGGATTACCGTTAGCCAGATTATTTGCTACAAAATATTCAGTTGTTGGTTTTGATATTAATGAATCTAGAGTTAAAAGCTTAAATTCAGGTGTCGATACAACATTAGAAGTCGACAAAGAAACTCTACAAAAAGTATTGGTAAAGGATATCAATAACGAAGCTGGGCTTTACTGTACAAGTTCTCTTGAGGATATTTCAAACTGTAATTATTTTATAATAACAGTTCCAACTCCGGTAGATAAAAATAATCGTCCAGATCTTACTCCTTTATACAAGTCTAGCGAATCTGTTGGAAAAGTATTAAAAAAGGGAGATATTGTTATTTACGAATCAACCGTATATCCAGGAGTAACAGAAGAGCAATGTGTGCCGGTTTTGGAGAAAATTTCAGAATTAAAATTTAATGAAGATTTCTTCGTTGGTTATTCGCCTGAAAGAATAAATCCGGGAGACAAGGAACATACTGTTGAGAAAATATTAAAGGTTACATCAGGTTCAACTCCGGAAATTGGCCAGAAAGTCGATTCATTATATAAATCAGTTATAATTGCAGGAACACATTTAGCACCTTCTATAAAAGTAGCAGAAGCCGCAAAAGTAATTGAGAATTCTCAACGTGATATTAATATAGCTTTTGTTAATGAATTAGCAAAAATATTCAATTTAATGAATATTGATACTCAGGAAGTATTGAAGGCAGCTGGAACAAAGTGGAATTTTTTGCCATTCAAACCAGGTTTGGTAGGTGGTCATTGTATTGGAGTTGATCCCTATTATTTGGCACAAAGAGCGCAAGAATTTGGATACCATCCTGAAATAATTTTAGCAGGACGACGTTTAAATGACAGCATGGGTGAATATGTTGCTTCACAAATTGTAAAACTTATGATTAAAAAAGGAGTTTCTGTTAATGGAGCTCAGCTTTTAATGTTGGGAATTACGTTTAAAGAAAACTGTCCTGACGTAAGAAATACTAAAATAGTTGATGTAATAAAAGCATTAAAAGAATACGGAATAGTAGTTACAATTTTTGACCCTTTAGCTAGTATCGAAGAAGTCAAAAAAGAATACAAATTAGATACTAAAAATTCTTTGCCAACAGAAAAATTTGATGCTATAGTTTTAGGAGTAGCACATAATGAATTTTTAAATTTAAATTTTTCTGAATTGCAAAAAGAAAGTAGTCTATTATATGATGTAAAAGGAGTTTTAGGAGAATTAGCAGATAATAGACTATAAACTTTAATTCTTATTTAATTTATAAAAATGGAAAAAAACAACTCAATTATACATGTTATTTTAACTGGAGGAGTAGGAAGTAGATTATGGCCGCTTTCTCGTAAAAGCCAGCCAAAACAATATTTGGAAATTTTTGAAAACAAGTCATTATTTGAAATGACTGTAGAACGTAATAGTCACCTTGCTGATAAAGTAATGGTTGTTGGAAATGTTGATAATCATCATTTAAGCGGAAAAGTTATGGATAAAACCAAAACTGATTATGTGAACATTGTCGAAGCTACTCCAAGAAATACAGCAGCTGCTATTGCATTTGCAGCATTTGCATCAAATCCCGAAGACATTTTAATTATAACTCCATCTGATCATATTATTGATAAAATGGATGACTATAATAATGCAATTCAAGAAGCTATTAACAAAGCAAAAGATGGCTTTATAGTGACATTTGGAATTATTCCAACCAAACCTGAAACAGGTTATGGATATATTGAATCAAAAGGTGATAAAGTTCTGTCATTTAGAGAAAAGCCAAACGAAACTACTGCAAAAGAATTTATCGCAAGAGGTAATTTTTTATGGAATAGTGGAATGTTCTGCTTTAAAGCAGGGGTATTACTCGATGAATTGAAACAATTTCAGCCAGATGTATATGAAGCATCTAAAGCTGTTTGGGAAGCTCACAAAGAAGGATTTCTAGACTTGGATTTATCTTTACAAATTCCATCCATCAGTATTGATTATGCAGTTATGGAGCGTAGTAAAAAGATAAAAGTTGTACCAGCTTCATTTTCATGGTCAGATTTAGGATCGTTTGAATCTGTTTATGAATATTTGATTACAAAAGGGCATCCTATAGATAAAAATGGCAACATGGTTATCGGTTGTGATGATCATACAACTTTCTTAGGATTACAAAACACTATATTTGTTCATACTAAAACTGCAAATTTAATTCTTCAGAAAGAAAGTTCGCAAGATGTGAAAGATATCTATAGTGAATTGGAAAAACAAAATTCAGATTTATTAAATTAATTAAGATGAAAAAAATTCTTATAACTGGCGGGGCTGGATTTATTGGTTCCCATGTAGTAAGACGTTTCGTAAATAGATACCCAAATTATCAGATTTTTAATTTGGACGCATTAACTTATGCAGGAAATCTGGAAAACATAAAAGATATTCAGGATAAACCAAATTATACTTTTGTAAAAGGAGATATTGTTGATGAAAGTTTTATTAACGATCTTTTTTCAAAACATAATTTTGATGGAATTTTGCATTTAGCTGCAGAATCGCATGTTGATCGTTCTATTGAAGATCCATTAGCTTTTGTAAAAACAAATGTTGTTGGAACAATGAATTTATTGAATGTTGCAAAAAATCAATGGAAAGGGAATTTTGAAGGAAAAAGATTTCACCATATTAGTACAGATGAAGTATATGGTTCTCTTGGTACGGAAGGGCTTTTTACAGAGGATACTCCGTATGATCCAAATTCACCTTATTCTGCATCAAAAGCCAGTTCTGATCATTTTGTTAGGGCTTATGGAGAAACATATGACTTACCTTATATTTTAACAAATTGTTCTAATAATTATGGACCGTATCATTTTCCTGAAAAATTGATCCCACTATTTATTAATAATATTATAAATAATAACCCATTGCCTTTGTATGGAGATGGAAATTACACTCGTGACTGGTTATTTGTTGAAGATCATGCTGTTGCAATAGACTTAGTTTTCCACAAGGGAAAAAATCATGAAACTTATAATATTGGTGGATTTAATGAATGGAAAAACATTGAATTAGTTAAACTATTATGTAATTTAATGGATCAAAAGTTAGGTAGAATCGAAGGGACTTCTCAAGAACTAATTACATACGTTAAAGATAGACCAGGCCATGATTTACGTTATGCAATTGATGCATCAAAAATAAATAAGGAATTAGGATGGAAACCATCTGTAACCTTTGAAGAAGGATTAGAAAAAACAATAAATTGGTATTTGAATAATCAAGAGTGGCTGAAAAATGTTACTTCAGGATCATACAAAGATTATTATCAAAAACAATATTCTTAAACATTTTATTTACATGAAAAAAATAGCATACGTTCTTACCCTATTTTTAGTTTTAGTAACATCTTTGAATGTTTATGGACAAGATGTGCTCAAATCTAAAGACTTGAGCACAATAAAGGTAGATTATTTATCACAAGATGATATTGCTAAAATTAGTGCACAACTAAAAAGCAACAATATGACTATTGATGAAGCTGAACCTATTGCAATATCAAAAGGTATGAGTCAAGAAGAATTTGAGAAGCTAAAAATAAGATTAAATGCTATGTCTAATAGTTCTACAAATAAGAACAATTCATTAGATAAAGATAAAACTAAAGCTGAATTTGGAAGAACTCAGGAAAAAATTGTTAATAATAAAGTAAAGGATTCTACGAATGCTTTAATCTTTGGCTCGGAACTTTTTGATACTCCTAATTTAAATTTTGAACCAGATTTAAAATTAGCCACACCAGTTAATTATATTTTAGGGCCAGGTGATGAGCTACAAATAAGTATATATGGTGTACAAGAATTTAGTGCAAGTATCCCTGTTAGTACAGAAGGAAGAATAAGTATTCAATATGTAGGACAAATTGCTGTTGCAGGAATGCCAATTGAAGCGGCCACGCAAAAAATTAAAGCAGCAATTGCGAATGTTTACAGCACAGTACGTTCAGGACAATCTCAAGTGAGCGTCAGTCTTAATCAAATACGTACTATTAAAATTACAGTAATAGGAGGAAAACAACCCGGAAATTATTCAATTTCTTCTTTAGCTACAGTTTATAACGCTCTACACTTAGCTGGCGGACCGGGTAAAAATGGCAGTTATAGAAATATAGAATTGATACGAAATAATAAAGTTTTTAAAAATATAGATATCTATAGATTTTTGGTAAAAGGAGATCAATCAGATAATGTTAATTTAAAAGACAATGATGTTATCAGAATCCCTGCTTATAGTGAAAGAGTTAAAGTTGATGGGGAAGTTAAGCGTCCTGGTGTTTTTGAAATGAAAAAAGGAGAAACTTTTTCAGATTTATTAAACTTTGCGTCAGGATTTAACGAATTTGCTTATACAGCATCAGTAAATGTATTGCAAAAAACTGGAAAAGAATTTAAAGTTCACGATATAAACGAAAGTGATTTTAGTTCCTATATTCCGCATTCAGGTGATGTTTTCAGGGTAACAAAAATTTTAGATAGATTTGAAAATCGTATTAAAATTGAAGGTGCAGTTTTCAGACCGGATTATTATTCTTTTACAGAAGGTATGAGGATTTCCGATCTTATTGCCAGAGCCGAAGGATTAAAGGAAGATGCATATAGTAAAAGAGCAAGGATAATTCGCTTGAAATCAGATTTAACAGTAGAGATTGTAAATGTTGATTTGAATGCAGCATTAACAGGAGATCTAAATTCGGATATTGAATTAAAGAGAGAAGATGTTGTTACTGTATATTCTATTTTGGATTTTAGAGAAGAATATAAAGTAACCATAGATGGAGAAGTAAAAAAACCTGGAGTATATGATTATGTTGAAAATCTGACTTTAAATGATTTAATAGTTCAAGTAGGTGGATTAACTGGATCTGCATCTAAACGAGTAGAAGTTGCTAGAATGGTTAAGTCAGATGTGATAAATGATAAAGATCCAAAACGTATTGAATTGCTGCAGCTTGAAATTTCGTCCGATAATAATGAGCAAGCGAAAAACTTTATTTTAAAACCTTTTGATGTTATTAATATTCGTAGAATAGCTGTTTATGAAAAACCTCAAATGGTAACTATTTCTGGTGCAGTTGCATACCCAGGAAAATATGTATTAGCAAACAAGAAAGAGAAAGTATATGATATAGTTATGAGAGCTGGAGGATTAACTACTATATCAAATGTTGAGGGAATGAAAATAAAAAGACCTATTAAGAAAGACGAATTAGAAAAATTAGAAAGTGTAGATTTAAATTTATCTAAAAATGATTCTTTAAAAGAAAAATTAGCGGATATAAAATTTTCTACAATTCCTATTAACTGGGAAAAAATAGAGAAAGATAAAGATCATTATTCTAATGTTACATTATTTCCAGGCGATGAGATTGAAGTAGCTGTATATAATGAAGGTGTTAAAGTGACAGGAAATGTATTATTAACATCTGAAATTCCATATAGAAGCGGAAAAGGATTTAAATATTACATTAATGCTGTAGGGGGAGTTAATAATAAAGGATGGAAGAGAAAGGCATATATTATATATCCAAATGGTAAGGCAGATGTAACAAAATCATTTTTATTTTTCAGAGCATATCCTTCAGTCGAACCTGATTCACAAATTGTTGTTCCTGAAAAACCTGAAACTAAAAAAATGAGTACAGGAGAATGGGTTAGTATTGGAAGTGTATTAACTAGTCTGGCATTATTAATAGTAACAGCTTTTAAATAAATTAAATGGATAATATTGCTTTTGAAAATGATGAAATTTCATTGAAAGAATTAATTATAAAATTAAAAGAATGGACAGCCTATCTATTTTCTAAATGGAAAATTATAATGCTGGCAGGAATATTAGGAGCATTTTTAGGAATTGGTTACTCACTAATAAAAAAGCCAATTTATACTGCCAAATTATCCTTTGCTCTAGAAGATGAAAAAGCTGGAGGAGGATTTGGTGGAGCATTAGGCTTGGCTAGTACACTTGGATTAGATTTAGGCGGAAGTGGTGGGGGAATGTTTTCCGGGAGTAATTTAACTGAGCTGTTTAAATCAAGATATATGGTTGAAAAAACACTTTTATCACCTGTTACTGTAGATGGTAAGACTATTTCTTTGGCTGAGATGTATATTAAAAATAATGACTGGAGAGAAAAATGGGATAAAGATTTGAAATTAAAAAAGATTCAGTTTTTACCTAATTCACAGCGTCAAAATTTTAATCGAGTTCAAGATAGTATTTTAGGGATTATTTTTGACAGATTATCAAAAGGGGGATTAAGTGTTGATCAAAAAGATAAAAAAATATCAATCATCACTGTTGAAGTTTCTTCAAGCGATGAGCTTTTTTCAAAATATTTTTGTGAAGGGTTGGTTCAACAAGTTGGAAATTTTTACATAGATACCAAAAGCAAAAAAGCCAGATTAAACATGAATATACTTCAAAGACAAACTGATTCTATTCGAAGTGAGCTTAATGGGGCAATTACGGGTGTTGCTGTAGCTAATGATAATACTTTTAACTTAAATCCTGCTCTTAATGTTCGGAAAGCGCCATCAGTTCGAAGACAGGTAGATGTTCAGGCTAATACAGCTATCCTTACAGAACTGGTAAAACAAACAGAATTAGCAAAAGTTACTTTGCGTAGAGAAACTCCCCTTATTCAAGTAATAGATAAGCCTATATTGCCATTGTTTAAAGAACGCTTTGGTAAAGCAAAAGGTATAATCTTTGGAGGTTTTTTAGGAGGTTTTTTAATGTTGATTTATTTAATTATTAAACGTATAGTTAAACGATTAATTTAAATCTTTTTTTTAATATTTATAACAACTATTATATGTTGAACAATAAAACAATTTTAATAACAGGAGGAACAGGATCTCTTGGTAAAGCACTAACAAAGCATATTTTTAGTACTTACCCATTAGTTAAAAAAGTAATTATATTCTCTAGAGATGAGCAAAAACAATTTCAAATGGCTCAGGAATATCCATTAAGCAACTATCCTCAGATTCGATTTTTTTTGGGTGACGTTAGAGATGAACAAAGATTAGTAAGAGCTTTTCAAGGAGTAGATTATGTGATCCATGCAGCAGCTATGAAACATGTGCATCTGGCTGAATATAATCCTGATGAATGCATAAAAACAAATATAGGAGGTGCTCAGAATGTTATTCATGCAGCAATGCAAACCAATGTGAAAAATGTTGTCGCTTTATCAACTGATAAAGCTTGTGCGCCAATTAATCTTTATGGAGCTACAAAATTGACCTCTGATAAGTTATTTGTTGCAGCAAACAATATAAAGGGATTTAATCCTATAAAATTTTCAGTAGTTAGATATGGAAACGTAATGGGATCAAATGGATCCGTAATTCCGTTTTTTATTAATAAAAAGAAAGAAGGAAAACTACCTATTACCAATATGTCTATGACACGATTCAATATATCTCTGCAAGGAGGAGTTGATATGGTTATGCATGCTATGGAACATGCTTGGGGGGGAGAAATTTTTATACCTAAAATACCATCGTATAGAATAACAGATGTAGCAAAAGCAATAGCACCAGATTGCCCTCTTGAAATTGTAGGGATTAGACCAGGTGAAAAAATACATGAAGAAATGATTACAGCTTCTGATTCCTTTTATACGTACGATTTAGGTAAATATTATACAATTCTTCCATCTGTTCCTAATTTCAAACTGCAGGAATATTTAAGTCATTTTAATGCTAAAAAAGTAGAAGATGGATTTAATTACAACTCTGGTTCAAATGAAGACTGGGAGACTGTTGATACTTTGCGAACTTTGATTACAGAACACGTTGATGCTAATTTTGAAGTATAATGGAAAATAAAATTATTCCTTATGGAAGGCAAGATATAACAGATGAAGATGTTAGAGTTGTAATAGAAACTTTAAAATCAGATTTTTTAACTCAGGGGCCTAAAATAAAAGAATTTGAAGAGAAATTTGCAAAATCTGTCAATTCTAAATATGCTGTAGCAGTTAACAATGCAACTGCAGGTCTTCATATTGGGGTTATGGCTTTAGGGTTGCAAGAAGGAGACAGAGTAATCACTACTCCAATAACTTTTGCGGCTTCAGCAAATTGTGCACGATTTGTAGGTGCAGAAGTTTGGTTTGCAGATATTGACAGAGATACTTATTTATTGTCTCTTGAAAAAACCAAAGAATTAATAGAAAGCAAACCAAAAGGTTTTTTTAAAGGAATAATTCCTGTTGATTTTGCTGGATTACCAGTAGATTTAGAAGCTTTTAGAAAATTAGCTGATGAACACGGCTTATGGATTTTGGAGGATGCATGTCATGCCCCTGGAGGGTATTTTATGGATTCTAAAAACCAAAAACAGTTTTGTGGAAATGGAGTTTATGCAGATGCTGCGGTTTTTTCATTCCATCCTGTAAAACATATTGCATGTGGAGAAGGAGGAATGGTAACTACCAATTCTGATGAAGTTTATAAAAAATTATTGCTTTTACGTTCTCATGGAATTACAAAAGACAATATGTCAGAAAATCAGGGTGGTTGGTTTTATGAAATGCAGACATTAGGATATAATTATAGAATAACTGATTTTCAAGCAGCACTAGGAATTTCTCAACTTGCAAGAAATGAAAAGGGAGTAGAAAAGAGAAATGAAATTGCTCAGAAGTATAAAAAAGCGTTTGAAGGAAAGATTACGTTTCAAAGCTTACCGGATAAATTTTTAAATGCACATCATCTTTTTGTAATTGAAGTTGAAGATAGAAAAGGGCTTTATGATTATTTACATCAAAATAAGATTTATGCTCAAATTCATTATATACCTGTTCATCAATTGCCTTATTATAGAGAAATTGGATATAATAATGATACTGATTTAAGTAAAGCAGAAGATTACTATTCAAAGTGCATAAGCCTGCCAATGTATCCTACATTGACAGCTGAGGAACAAGAATTTGTAATTGACAAAATTAATTTATTTTATTCTAATAACTTATAAGATTTCATGGCATATACAATTATTGAAGTAGCAAATACTCATGGAGGAGATATAAAATATATTAAAAGTTTAGTTTCACAATTTTCAGTATTCAAGGAAAATTTTGGGATTAAATTTCAACCATTGCATCCAGATAAATTAGCAACAAAAGATTTTGAATGGCATTCGGTTTATGAAGAATTATTATTTAATTCATCAGAATGGAATGATATAATAAATTTAGCAAAAGAAACAAAGGACGTTTGGTTGGATATATTTGATGAGTATGGAGTACAGATTTTAGAAGAAAATCATTCAAAAATTTATGGAATCAAGTTGCAGGTTTCAGTCTTGTTTAATTATGCGGTATTAAATGCTTTGTCTAAAATCAATCTTTCTGATAAGAAGCTAATAATTAATGTAGCCTCTCTTGATTTGAATGAAATAGAGTATTTTTTGAACAAATATGAAGAAAATCTTAACCCAGAAGAAATATTAATTGAGGTTGGATTTCAGGGTTATCCGACTTTGTTGCAAGATTCGGGCATTTCTAAGATTAATAAAGTTAAGAATACATTTTCAAAGAAAGTAGTTTTTGCTGATCATGTTGATCGTGAATCTGATTATGCCATATGGTTACCTGCTTTAGCAATTGCATCTGGAGCTGATATTGTAGAGAAACATGTATTGTTGGAAAATGCTGAGACCAAATATGATATGTATTCAAGCCTTGGTTTTTCTCAGTTTACTAAAATGATTGAGGTAATTAATAATTATGAGGATCTTTTAAAAGCAGAATTCATTAATGATAGAGAACTTTTGTATTTAGAGAAATCTATTATGAAACCTTTATTGAAAGAAGCAAAAGAAAAGGGACAATATTTGTCAATTAATGAAGATTTCGAGTTTAAAAGATCTGGTAAAAATGGACTAAATTCGAAACAAATTAAAGATCTAATTTCAGCATTTCATTTACTTTCAGTTTCTAAAGATAAAGGAGAAACGTTACAGAGAGAAGATTTTAAAAAAGCAAATATTGCTGTAATTATTGCTTGTCGATTAAAATCTACAAGGTTAAAAGAAAAAGCTTTACTTAAAATTGGAGACCTTACCTCAGTTGAATTATGTATTAAAAATGCTTGTAAATTTGAGAATGTTAGTAATGTAATTTTAGCTACTTCAAATTTAGAATCAGATTTGTCACTTAAAGATTATACTTATAATGAGTCTGTAGTTTTTCATCAAGGTGACCCGGAAGATGTTATACAAAGATATTTAGATATTACAAGAAAATTAAAAATTGATGTTGTAATTAGAGTAACGGCAGATTGCCCATTTATTGATAATGAAATTTGTGAAATTTTATTAAAGTCTCATTTTGAGAATGGGGCTGATTATACTGCTGCAAAAGATGCTGCTGTTGGTACAAATATTGAAATTATAAATGTACAAGCAATGGAAAAAGTAAAGAGCTATTTTCCTTCTGCAGATTATTCAGAATATATGACTTGGTATTTTATTAATAATCCAGAATATTTCAAAATCAATTTAGTAGATCTTCCTAAAAGTTTGATTAGAGATTATAGGCTTACTTTAGATTATGATGAGGATATAATATTGTTTAATAAAATTCATGATAATCTTTCTTCAACAGGTAATTATACTATTAAAGATATTTTTAATTTATTAGATTCAAATCCAGAACTGCCAGAAATAAATGGTCATATTAAACTTAAATATAAGACAGATCAAAGTTTAATAGATACTTTAAATGCTAACACAAAAATTAAAAGTAGTTAAAGTTTAAAAAGAATATTATGATAACTGATACAATTGAAAATCTATCAAATTATAAAGTTATATACCCAGAGATTACCGAATTAATTGATATTCTCAAAAAGAGTGATTTAGAATCGTTGCATGAAAAAACGATTAGTAATGAGATAACTTTAATCCCAATACAAAGCAAAAAGGTATCTGAGTCATTTGATGAAAATATTTTAGAGGCACATAAAAAACTGATGGATATTCATATAACTTTAAACGGCATCGATGTTATTGCATATGCAGATGTTAATAGAGAAGTGGAGGAATATAAAAAATATATTGAGGCAGATGATTACGCATTGTTTAAGTCTAATACCATTAAAGAAATTATAATTCCTAAAGGATATTTCTGTATTATCCCTAATAATTTTGCTCACATGGCTTTATATAAAGGTCATTCTGATGTGAAAAAAATAGTAGTTAAATTGCGCGCTGATTTATAACAAATAGATTTTTATTATAATCTGAAATAATAAAAAATGAGAATATTGTTTTTGACAGATTCATTATCATTGCCTCGTAAATACGATCAAGGAGAAGTTAATTATGAAGATACTTATATCCATTTGCTCAAGAAAAAATATCCAGAATTAGTTATTTGTGATTTTGCAATGGGTGGAGCAAGAATAACGGATTTAGTTGGTCAATGTTTTTATTATAAACAATTTAAGCCTGATCTTGTTTTTATTCAATGTGGTATAGTCGATTGTGCCCCTAGATCTTTTACGGTACTAGAAAAAGTATTAATTGATAAATTTAGATTACGTTATATTACAAAATTTTTTGACAAAAAATTAAGGAGTTTGCGTAATTGTACTTATACCAATAGAAAACTTTTTTTGGATTCATTAATACAGATTAAAAGCTCATTTGAACATATTCCTCTTTATTCCTTAGGCATTTTACAAATTTGTGATCAATATGAAATGATAGTGCCAGGAATAAAAAAAAATGCTAAAGAATACAATGATTTATTAAAAGGGCAGACTCAATTTATTAGTAATGATGATTTTCCTCTTGATGGAATCATCTCTGATTTTCATCATTTAAATGAGAAAGGACATCAATTGATTTTTGAAAAAATTGAAGATATTATTGTCAATCGCTTAAGATAATTTAATAGATGGTTTTTGTTTTTAGAAAATATTGTTATTTTTTGTAGAGGTATGATGATTTTGAATAAAAGAGTAATTTTTAGAGCAGATGGCAATTCGCGAATTGGGTACGGTCATTTTGTTAGAACACTTGGACTTGCAGAACTAATAAATCAGGAATTTAATTGTATATATGCTACTCAAAAACCGACAGAATATCAATTAAATGAAATTCATAAATTTTGTACTGAAGTTATAGAATTAAGTGATAATGATGATCATTATCAAGAATTTTTAGATTATTTGGATGAAGGCGACATAGTTGTATTAGATAATTATTTTTTTACTTCGGAATATCAAACTAAAATAAGAGAGAAAGGATGTAAATTAATTTACATAGATGATCATAATGATAAGGACTATGTTTGTGATGCTTTAATAAATAATATACCAGGATTTGCGTATAATTCTTTTAGAAAGAGAAGTTATACAAAATTATATTTAGGAACCAATTATGCTTTGTTAAGGAAAGAATTCTTTAATTCGAAATACAGATCAATTAAAAAAAAGCCTAATACTGTTTTTATGTCATTTGGAGGGGCAGATTTTTTTAATATTTCAGAAAAAATAGTAAGTTTTTTAAATGAAATTGGTTCTTTTTCTGAAATAAATTTATTGATTGGAGATGCTTATAAATTTTTCCCCAGTTTAGAAAAGTTTAAAAATTTAAAAATTCATAAAAATATAAATGCTGATGAAGTTGCTTTGTTAATAGCAGGCTCTGATATATGTATTGTACCTGCCAGCAGCCTTTTAAATGAAACAGCATCTGTAGGAAGTAAAATTTTGGTCGGTTATTTTGCAGAGAATCAAATTCAACCCTATAATCACTTTGTCGATAATAATTTAGCGATTGGAGTGGGAGATTATAGAAACGTTGATTTTAATTCATTTAAAACTAAAATTAAAGAAGTTATGGAATCTTCTTTTTTAATTGAAAATCAAAAAAAAGTGTACAATTATCAACAGTACGCTAATCTAAAAAAAGTGTTCTATGATTTGTAGTGAAATAAAAGTTGGTTTAATTGGTTTCGGTAGTGTTGGTAAGCAATTATATAATACACTATTAGAAAATAATTATCAGGAAAAAAACATCTATATTTTTGCTGATGATATAACTCCAAACGATAAAGAAAGAAGATATAGATTTAATGATTTTAAATTAGACGTTTTTAAAAATTTACATTTTATACCAACATTAGGGTATCTAAGTAAAAATTTGAAATATGAAATTCTTAATTATTTGATTGAAAAGGAATATAATATTTTTTCATTTATACATCCAACAGCTTTTGTCAGTAGAAATGCTAAAATTGGAAAAGGAGTGATTATTTATCCTTTATGTAATATTGATCAAGGTGTAACGATAGAGGATGGAACTATAATACTGAATTCATCTATTGTCGCTCATGATACTCATGTAGGGAAATGTACTTATATTGCCCCAGGAGTTTGTTTAAGTGGTTTTATAAATGTGGGTGAGCTTTCATTTATTGGTACAGCTGCAACAATTGCAAATAATGTAACAGTAGGAAGAAATAGCACAATAGCAATTGGGACTTGCTTAACAAAAGATATTAAAGAAGATAGTTTTGTAATAGGAAATCCATTTAAGCATAAAGAAAACATCACGCTATATTAAGGGATAGTGAAATAGATTAAAATTGAAAAAAATTATAATAATAACAGGAACAAGTAGAGGACTTGGTAAAGCTTTAGTTGATTTAACATTAATTGACGAAGAGATTAAGATTATATCTTTATCCAGATCATTACATGATGATCATAAAGGGATAAATTCAGATAAATTATTATTAATCAAAACAGATCTGTCTGAACCCTTCTCAATGGAAGTTATTGATACAGTAAAAAAAGAAATTAGCCAAACTTCTATTATTTATTTTTTTAATAATGCTGGTGTAATTTTACCCATAAATAAAATAAGTAATTTTAGTGTTTCGGAAATTGGATTATCAATTAATACCAATATTAATTATCCAGTAAATCTAATAAATCAACTTTTATATAATTTTTTAGACAATAAAATTGTATTAGTAAACATTACTTCTGGAGCTGGAAACAATTCAATACCGTATTGGTCATTATATTGTTCCGCAAAGGCTTATTTAAAAATGTTTTTTAAAGTTTTAGAAGAAGAAAACTTAAATAATCAAAAACTAAAAATTTTTAGTATTGATCCAGGAGTTTTAGATACTAAGATGCAAGAGGATATAAGAAAAAATCATTTTCCTGAGCAAAAATATTTTAATTCATTAAAATCAGATAACAAACTTATGAAAGCTGAGGATGCAGCTAATAAAATACTTACTGAAATTAATTTTTATTCATGAAAATAGCCGTCATTTCAGATATTCATGGTAATCACTATGCTTTGCAGGAAGTTTTAAACGAAGCAAGGAATATTGGAGTTGATAAAATTTTGGTTTTAGGTGATATCGTAGGGTATTATTACTATCCTGAAAAAATTTTGAATTTGCTTTCAGAATGGGATTATGAAATTATCAAAGGTAATCATGAAGTGATCCTCCAAGAACTTTATGAAAAGAAAATCAGCACTGAAATATTAGTTGAAAAATACGGCAGAGGGCATGAATATGCGTTAAAAAAAATCCCTCAGGATAAGCTAGATTGGTTATTCTCACTTCCAGTACAAAAATCACTTATTATAGATGGTGTTTCTTTTCAGTTAAATCACGGTAGTCCTTCAAGTATTGATGAATATATTTATCCAGATGCCCCAATTGCTCAATTAGAAAAGTGTAATTCTAAACAACATGATTTTGTATTAATAGGACATTCTCATTACTCATTTTCATATAAATGTATTGATAGCATTTTGATAAATTGCGGATCTGTCGGACAATCACGAGAAAAAGGAGGAAAGGCATATTGGGCATTAATAAATACAGATAATAAAGATTATAAAATAAGAGTTACTTCTTATAGTCCCGCAAAATTAATTCAGGACATTCAATCAATAGAATCAAAAATAGGATACTCTTCAAAAATTTTAGAGCGATAAAGAACATTAAAAAAATCGTTTGTAGTTTTGAATTTTTTAAATAGAAACTAAATAAAAAGTTGTACTAATTTACATTATGAAAGAAAAATTAAATATTCTCGTTACAGGTTGTGGAGGAGATATAGGACAAAGTGTAGGCAAAATTCTTAACGAATATACTTTAGTAAATAATTTATATGGTTGCGATATCTCAGATAAAAATGCAGCAAAATTTATTTATTCTAATTTTTTTTTAGGTTTAAAATGTACTGATAATGAATATATTAAAAATCTGAAAAACTTTGTAAATGAGAAAAACATAGATTTAGTTATTCCTATTTCTGAGCCAGAATTAAGGTTTTTTTCTAGAGAAAAAATAAATAAAATTGGAAAAGCAGAATTAATTTTAGCTTCTTCAAATGCTCTTGAGATAGGTTTTGATAAATTAGAAACTGCAAATTTTTTAAAAAATAATAATCTTCCTTTTCCAGTTACAAATTCCATTACAAATGCTGAACCAGTAGAGTATCCAGTAATATTAAAATCAAGAACAGGGTCAGGTAGTTCAAGCGTGTATATAGTTAAAGATTACGACACTTTTATTTCGGTTAAAAAAAATAATCCAGATTTTATTATACAAGCATTTTTGGATGGAGATAATGGTGAATATACTTGTGGCCTTTTTAGAAGTAAAACAGGAATAATACGCTCAATTATACTTAAAAGAGAATTGATGGGTGGTTTTACTGGATATGGAGAGGTAATTGAAAATAATCAGATCAGTGATTTGTTAAAATCCTTAGCAGAAAAAATTAATTTGGTAGGGAGTATTAATGTACAATTAAGACTGACTTCAAAAGGACCAATTGTTTTTGAGATTAATCCACGATTCTCAAGTACAGTTAGATTTAGACATTTGCTTGGTTTTAAAGATTTAGAGTGGTCAATACAGGATAAATTAAATTTAGAAATTTCTAATTACGAAGATAATTCAATTGGAAAAAAATTGTATAAAGGATTTAGTGAGTATATTCAATAAAAAGATGAAAAAAATTTGTATAGATAATACTTTTATAGGAGAAGGATATCCATGTTTTATTATTGCAGAATTATCTGCAAATCATAATGGAAGTATTGAAACTGCAATTGAAACAATTCGTGCAGCAAAAAGAGCAGGAGCCAATTGTATTAAATTGCAAACCTACACGGCAGATACAATAACTATTGATAGTAATAAAGAGGATTTTCTAATAAAAGGGACAATATGGGAAGGTCAAAATTTACACAAGTTGTATCAAGAAGCTTATACTCCATGGGAATGGCATGAAGAACTTTTTCGTGTAGCTAAGGAAGAAGGGTTAACCTATTTTTCTTCTCCATTTGATAAAACCGCGGTTGATTTATTAGAGAGTTTAAACGTACCCGCTTATAAAATTGCATCTCTTGAAATTACCGATATTCCATTAATAGAATATGCAGCATCTAAAGGTAAACCAATTATTATTTCAACAGGAATTGCTACACAAGAAGATATTGAATTGGCAGTAAAGGCTTGCAGGGATCTAGGGAATGATAATATTTCTTTATTAAAATGTACAACTAGTTATCCTGCACCAATAGAAGAAGCAAATATGGCAATGGTTAAAGATTTAGCTGAGAGATATGATGTCATTGCGGGGCTTTCTGACCATACAATGGGATCAACAGTGCCAATTGTAGCAACAGTATTAGGTGCTAAAATCATAGAAAAACATTTTATTTTAGACAGATCAATAGGAGGACCAGATGCATCTTTTTCAATGAACGAAATTGAGTTTACAGAAATGGTAAAAGCAATTCGTGAAGCAGAAAGTGCTATAGGAGTAGTAGATTACACATTGACAGAAAAGCAATTGCAGGGTAAAGATTTTTCCAGATCATTATATGTAGTTGAGGATATTAAAGCAGGTGGTGTAATTACAGAAGAAAATGTTAGATCAATCAGACCGGGATTTGGCATGCATCCTAAATATTTTAAAGATGTTTTAGGCAAAAAAATCAATTCAAATCTAGAAAAAGGTGATGCTTTAAAATGGGATTATATTATTAAATAATAATAATTATATGAAATTAAAATTACTAAATTTTTTGTTTGCTTTTGTATTGTGTCTTTCCTGCACTGCACAAGATGAAGATGATTCGGTTAAAATTAATACTCAAAAAATTACTAGAAGTGAAGGGTTGAATAACGCTTTTACTGATTTGGTTTTTTTTGATAATCAATGGTTTCTTTCATATAGAGAATCTGATAAACATGCACTAGGACTTGACGGTATTGTTAAGATACTTACTAGTTCTGATGGTATTAACTGGAGTGTCATCAGAGAGTTTAAAGAAGATAATTTAGATTTACGAGATGCTATGTTTGCAATTAATGGTGATAAATTAATGGCTTATGTACATGGATCTCGATATGAAGGTACTAATTTAGTTATGTTTAAAGATTTTAAATCAGATTACACTAAAGAAAAGGGCTGGAATGATTTGCAAAATGTTCTTTTAGATAAAAGAAAAGATTACACAAGTAAAATCGAAGGTAATCAGGCATGGCCTTGGAAAATTACTTGGTATAAAGGTAAAGCATATTCTTTTGCTTATGGGAAAGATAGTTTTTTTGACTTTTATACGAGTTCAAACGGGCTTAATTTTCAGAATATGTTTTTTGATCAGAATATTAAAGGGATACCTACAGAGGCAACTTTAGAAATAGATAGTAAAGGTGTATTCTATGTTCTTTCTCGAAGAGATGATGGAGGAGCAATCATTGGAAAATCAACAAATTCTGGAAGTACTTTTGAATGGTTTGGAGAAATTCCAATTTATAGTTTTGGAGGACCTGACTTTGTATTTTATAAAGACGGCTTACTAGTAAGTGGAAGGGAGAATCATAAAGTCATCTTAGGATATTACGATTTAACGACTAATGAATACAAAAAATTATATACTTTAAAAAGCGCAGGAGACTGTTCATACCCTGGGATGGTACTCAAAAATGATATTTTATGGATCAGCTATTATTCAGGCCATGAAAATAAATCAGGTACATCAATTTATCTTTCACGAATAGATTTAACTACACTTACGTTTTAAATTTATTACTATTATATTTTCACTGTAAGTGGAAATGCCATTTTTATGTTCAAAAAAGTAATTTCTCATAGTTTAATATATGGTTTAGCCCCATTTATACCTAAGATAATTAATTTACTAATGCTGCCAATTTTTACGGCAGTTTTAAATCCAATAGATTATGGCGTTCAATCCCTTTTGAATTCTAGTATGGGATTGATTGGTGTGTTGGCCATGTTAGGATTAAATCTCCCTTTAACTAATGCATTCTATAAACATAATTATCATTATAAAAAAAGATGGTCACAATTTTATGGATTTTTAAATTTATGGATGATAGTATATGCAATACTATTAGCGGGAATAATTTACTGTATTGTACCAATTGAAGCTAAGGGAAATGTATTTTTAATAATAGTATTTAATGTAATTCCTATTGTTTTATTTGGTCCTACTGCTGATTTAGGCCAATTGTATTATCAACTAACCCAACAGCCTAAGCAAGTTGTTATTAGAACAGTAATTATATCATTCATTACAATTGTATTAAATTATATTACAATAGTGGTATTGAACCTACATTATATGGGCTGGTTCTTCTCAACCTGCGTTTCAACATTACTTTTGAATGTATCTTATTGGTATCCATTGCATTATAAGCTTAAGATTAAGCCTGTCTATCATTTTAAAACTATAGTTATTAAAAATGGGTTAAAGGTTTCATTACCAATGATCCCTCATTACTATGGATCTTTTTTACTTGGTTCTGCCGATAGCTTAATTTTAAAGTATTACATGGTGGCTACAGTGCAAATAGGATTTTATGGCTTTGCAGCTACCTTTGGAAACTTAATGGCATTATTTGTCGGGGCAATAAATACAGCTGTGGTTCCTATATTATTTCAAATGATGAGAAATAAAGAATATTTAAACATTCGTAATTTGATTTGGACAATTCAAGGAGCTTTTTTAATTGCTGTAGTGTTAGGGTGCATGTGGATGAAAGAAATTTTTCAAATAGTAGTTAAAAATGAAAATTTGCAAGCAACATACTTTCTAGCTGTAGTTTTTATTATGGGACATTGTTATAGACCAATGTATTTTGGTTCAGGAAGCTTTTTATTTTACAATGAAAAAACGCGTAATCTTTGGAAAGTTACTTTTGGAGCCGGAGTATTTTGTGTTGCTGCAAATTTTTTATTGATTCCATTTCTTGGATTTAAAGTTCCTGTATATGTGCTTTTTTTTAGTTATTTAGTTATGGGTTATGGCGTATTCTTCCTGAAAGATTACCGTGAAAGCGCAATTGTAGATTTAAAGCCATTAATTTGGTTTTTTATGACAATATTTAGTTTTATTATAGTTTTATTTTTAGTAGATCTTGACTATAGGTTAAAACTGATTTCAACTTGTATTATATTAGTATTCGTAGCGACATTTTTTTTTAAAAACAGACATGAAAGAAAAATATGAAAAAGAAGATTATAAATTATTTTTTGCAATACCCATTATCTCGTAAATATTTGTATTCCTTTTTAAGGTTGAAAAATTACAATGGAACTCAGAGAATGAGAAATGAATGTAATTTGAGAAAAAAAATGAGTCTTTTTGAATACGATAAATTGGCCAAAAATATTGCTCCTTTTTTTTATCCAAATGAAATACAATTTTATGGCTTTAATCATGTTATTTCTAAATACCTTGGTATGTCTAGTTTGAACAGCAGAGTCACAAATGAACATGGTTTTATATTTTCAACATTTGCTTCTGATCAATATATAAAAAACGACATTATTTTAACATTTAGTGATTACAGAGAAGAACAATTGAAAAATAAATATTCCGATAAATTGAATATCGTTAAAATTGGGCCTTATATTCATTATGCAGATTCTTTATTGTCGAGAGAAGAAAAGGATGAAATTAAAAAAGGAACGGGTAAAATATTATTAGTTTTTCCCTTTCATTCTATTGATGGCGTTATAAGTAGTTTTGATACAGATACCTTTATAAAAGAAATAGAAAATTACAAGATCAAGAATAAATTTGATACGGTTCTAGTTTGTTTATATTGGAAAGATATTCAGATTGGCCGGGCAGAAAACTATATTAGGAAAGGTTACAAAGTTACCACTGCGGGACACATAAATGACAGATTTTTTTTGAATCGACTTAGATCTATTATTGAATTGGCAGATTTTGTACTTTCAAATGAGATAGGCAGCTATATCGCTTATTGTTTATGCTTAAAAAAAGAAATTAGGCTGATTAATCAAAAAAGTAAAGTTACTGATGAAAAGGGTAATGAGGAACATATCAATAAAATAAATTTTTTAAAGATTGAAGATCATATGATAAGTTATTATCAAATACAAGAAAAACTTATGTCTATTTTCTCAGTAGAAAACATGACTGAGGGAGACAAAGTCTTTGTAAATGATTTTTTTGGACTGAATTATTTAAAAAGCTCATCAGAATTAAGAAAATTAATCAATTGAATTTAAATGTAATTTTTAATTTTTTTAAGTTAATGTTGTTGATTTGATATTAATTAAATAATTTAAAAAAAAATAATTAATCCTTTAATAATATATTAGGTTTATAAATAATGAAAATAATAATAGTTAATTCATATGATAATGTTGGTGGAGCTGCTAGAGCAGCCTATAGGTTGCACAAATCATTATTATCAAAAGGAATTGACAGTAATATGATTGTACAGCGTAAGTTAAGTGATGATTATACTGTTCAGTCTTTTCCCACTAGTCTTTTCCAAGAGTTACTTGCAAAAGTTAAACATATATTAGATCAGCTTCCATTAAGGTTTTATAAAAACAAAACAAAAATACTTTTTAGTCCTTCTTGGTTAGGATTTAACAATGTTGTTGATCGAATTAATTCAGCTAATCCTGACATTGTTCACCTTCACTGGATTTGTAATGGTATGTTTAAAGTGGAAGATTTAGCACGAATTAAGGCTCCTATTGTTTGGACATTACATGACAATTGGGCTTTTACAGGTGGATGTCATATTATGTGGGATTGTGAAAAATACACTGGAAATTGCGGAACCTGTCCTAGACTTGGAAGCACTAAAGAGAATGATTTAAGTAGAGATGTTTTCAAAAGAAAAGAGAAGACTTATAAAAAAATGCCAAATATGGTCATTAATGGTTTAAGTGAATGGATTACTAATTGTGCAAGGAAAAGTACTCTTTTTAGAAATCATAAAATTATAAATATACCAAATCCCATAGATACTGACTTGTTTTACCCTTTTGATAAAACCCTATCAAGAAATTTATGGAGATTTCCGCAAGATAAAAAATTGGTTTTATTTGGAGCTATAGAAGCAACAAGCGATATTAATAAAGGTTATCAACAATTAAAAAATGCACTTGACTTATTACATAATGAGAATGTTGAGTTAGTGATTTTTGGTAGCAGTGAGCCTAAAGAGAAAGACTTTTTAAAATTTAAGACGCATTATCTTGGTCATCTTAATGATGATATTAGTTTGGTTTCATTATACAATTCGGTTGATGTGGTTGTATTGCCAAGTTTACAGGAAACATTGCCTCAAGTGGCCATTGAAGCAATGTCATGTGGTACTCCAGTTGTTGCTTTTGGACATACTGGATTGTTAGATATAATTGAACACAATGTAACGGGTTATTTGGCAAAGCCATTTGATAATAAAGAATTAGCTGATGGGATTAACTGGGTTTTAGATGAAAATAACCATTCTGGTTTATCAATAAATTCCAGAAATAAAATTGTAAATTGTTTTAGCAGTTCATATGTAACAGATAAGTATATAAAATTGTATGAGGATATGATGGCAAATAAAATTAAGCAATAATGGTTTTAAAGAATAATAAAATTGGTTATGCAGTAATATGGATTATTATTTTTATGGCATTTCCTTTCTCGATTGCTCAAGCTTATAATTTGCCTGCAAAAATGATAATGGCTTTGTTTACTACTCTTTTGACGCTAGGCCTTTTGCTTAAATTGAAAGATATTAAGGTAAATACAACTATGTCTTTTATCTTTCTATTCCAAATTTTTACATCATTTATATATTTATTTATGCATAAAGATTTGGCTTATATAAATCTCTTGTTTCAAATTTTAGTGCCATTCATAATTTATATGTATATATTGCTATTTTTGGATATAGAAATTTTATCAAAGTTGCTAATTAAGTTAACACTAGTTATGGGAGTGCTATCTGCCATATGTTTTATACTTTGTTTAACAATCAATTTGCCGTATTATTCAGTTTTTCAAAATCCTGATGGAAGGGATGGATTTAATTTTATTATAGCATTTACAAATACTAATGTTGATTACGGTTTTGGTAAATTTATTCGTCCGGCAGGTTTTTTTGATGAGCCTGGAACACTTGCTTTTTATCTAATAGTTGGAATACTGCTAAATGATTTAACGATAAAAAATACAAAGATTCAAACTACATTAATGATAGTGGGACTTTTTACATTCTCAGTAGCATTTTATTTAATTCTTACCCTTTACGGATTATTATATTTAAGTAAAAAAAGTTTGATAAAAATTTTGATCTCTTTTTTCTTCATTTCTTTTATTTCTGTTTATTTATACTCACAATTGGATAGCGAATATCAAGGAGTTATATATGGGTCATCAATAGGAAGACTAGAGAGTATAATTAATCCAGGTTCTGCATCGGACAATTTTCAAGCAGATAATAGATCAAATTTAATATCAAATGCCAAAGAAGCAATTATTGATTCCCCAATAATTGGCCAAGGAATCTCATATGCTTCAAACGAAGATAGTAAGTTTTATGGGACTTTTATGTCAGCAAATTTTCTTGGAATATTTGGAATACATGGGATAATTGGAGGATTAATATTTTCCTTACATGTATTTTATTATATCTATGTTTGTTTTAAAAAAAGAGGATGGCTGACAGTTCCTCAAAAATGCTGTCTGATATATTTAGTTTTGATATTACAAAGACCTGATTATATTGGAGGAATATTGACCTATCTAACAGTATGTCTCTTAACCTTAACTTCATTAAATTTTAAAAATGTTACCAAAAATATCCATTATTACAGTAGTTTATAACGACCACATTAATATATCAAGAACCATCGAAAGTGTAATTAATCAATCTTATGGTAATATAGAATATTTGATAATTGATGGTGGATCAACTGATACAACATTAGATAACATTAACAAATATATTAATAATATTGATGTTTTTGTTTCTGAAAAAGATAACGGGATTTATGATGCTATGAATAAAGGAATTGGATTGTGTTCAGGAGACTGGATTCTTTTTCTTAATTCCGGAGATTTTTTTCATGATAAAAACATTCTAGATAAAATTTCTGGTTACATCGAACAAAACAAGAATGTTGATATTATTTATGGAAATTACAACGTATTGTCTGAAAATTTAGATTTTAGTTTTGTTCGTGATGCAGATGATATTGAGAATATAAAAAAAGATATGGTTTTTAGTCATCAGGCCTGTCTTATAAAAAGAACTATACATCAAAAAAATTATTATAATTTAAAATATAAAATTTGTGCCGATTATGATTTCTTATTAAAAAGTTATTTAGAGGGAGCTGTTTTTCTTAGAATTTCAGAAGAAATAGCCACTATTTCAAATGGAGGACTATCAGATATAAATCGAATAAAAGTTTTTAAAGAGAGGTTAAAAATAAAAAATACGTTAATACCTTCTTTAAGTAACTATTTCAACTATTTTAAAAGCACTTCATATTTATATTTAGTAGGAACACTTAAAAAATTAATGCCGAATTCATTTTTTGTGAAATTTTATAAATTAAAATATAAAATTACTGGGGCCCAAAAAGAAAACTTTAATCAATCAGAAATTTAAAATTACAAATTATTATTTCATTATTCTAACAAATCTTAAAGGCTAAGACCAGCTAATAAATAATGAAAAATTATAAAAATATAATGAAAAAAAACATTTTATTTTTTTGTCCAATCCCACCACCAATTGGAGGGCAGGCATTGATTTCAAGTATTGTATATAATTTAATCAAACCTAAATTTTTAATTGATACAAATGTAAAAAGTAAATATTTTGGGACATTAATAACTTTATTCAGGACCTTTTTAATATTAATTTTCCGTAAAGTTGATTTGGTTTATTTTACTTGTACTAGAAGTAAAATAGGTGCTATAAAAGATGTGTTTCTACTTTTTCTGTGTAAGTTGCGTGGGATTAAAGTAATAAATCATTTACATGGTAATGAGATTATGGATCTCTTTGAAGAAAATGATATTTTTTCAAAAATAATTACTTTGGCATATAAGCAAATAGATGTGACAATTTTTGTAACGGAGCGCCAAAAAGAATTGATGCCATTATCATTGTCAAATATGAAAAAAATTGTCATTCCAAATTGTTATGATTCAATTTTAGATGATGTTGATTTTAACCATAAAAATAAAAAAGATGAAATACAGATATTGTATATTTCTTTTTTGATGAAAAGCAAAGGTGTTTTTGTAGCCTTGGATACATTTGAAAAAATAGCCTCAGAATATACAAATGTTGTATTTCATATAGCTGGAGAACCTTTATCTGATTATTTAATGTCATCTGCAGAAGTAAAACTATTGTTTGAAGATAAATTATCTAAACTACAACAAATTTATCCCGAACGATTTAAGTATCATGGTGTAGTAAAAGGAAATGATAAAAAGGAACTATTTTTAAACAGTGATATACTATTATTTCCGACTTTCTTTAAAACAGAATCATTCGGACTGGTTAATGTTGAGGCTATGAGAACAGGAAATGCAGTAATTACAACAGATCATAATTTTCTATCTGATATTGTGACAAAAGATGAAGGTATTCTGGTTAAACCAAATGATGTTGAAAGTACCTATAATGCAGTAAAATATTTTCTTGAAAACTTAGAAACACTTTTAAAAATTCAACAACACAATATTGAACACGCAAAATTAGAATTTTCACCAGAACAATTCAATTTTAGAATAAAATCACTATTCTCACAATATCTAGAAAGAGTAGAAAATTAAAAAAAATAAAGACTAAAACGGAATGTCTATCAAACATAAAATATTAATAACAGGAGGTTCGGGATTTATAGGGACAAATTTGACAGATAAATTAATTCGCGATGGTCATAAAGTTTTAAATATTGACCTTAAACAACCGCAAAATGATGAATTGTCAAAATATTGGAAAGAAGTAGATATTAATGATTTACATTATTTTAGGGAAATCGTTTTAAAGTTTGAACCGGATTATATTGTTCATCTTGCTGCTAGAACTGATTTAGATGGAAAAAAATTAGAAGACTATAATGCAAATGTTCTGGGAGTTAATAATTTACTCAAGATAGCAAATGAATTAAAGAATTTAAAAAAAATTTTAATAACGTCTTCAATGTTAGTTTGTCACACAGGTTATTATCCGAAAAATCAGTTTGATTATACCCCATCAACAATTTATGGGGAAAGTAAAGTACTAACAGAAAAAATAGTTTGGGATAATAAGCCTGCTTGTGATTGGGCAATTTTAAGGCCAACATCAATCTGGGGACCATGGTTTGGTGCGCCATATAAGAATTTTTTTGAAATGGTTATTTCAGGTAAATATTTTCACATCGGTAATAGAGGTTGTACTAAAACATATGGATTTATAGGTAATGCAATTTATCAAATTGAAAATATTCTTTTTAAAGAGACACTTAACGAACAAGAAAAAGTTTTCTTTATAGGTGATGATCCAGCAATAAATATCGAAGAATGGGGAAATGAGATTGCAGATGAGTTAGGAAAAAAAATTAAAAAACTACCTTATTTTGTCATTAAAACTGCTGCTTTCGTTGGTGATGGTTTGAATTTTTTGAAAATAAATTTTCCCATGAGTTCATTTCGTCTTCGTAATATGACAACTAATAATATTATAAATTTAGAAAATACTTATAAAGTTGCCCCAATATTACCTTATTCAAGGAAAGAAGGAGTAAAAATAACTTTAAAATGGATGCTTGATAGAAGAATATGAAAATTTCTATAATAACTGTTTGCTATAATAGCGCCTCAACAATTGAAAAAACAATTCAGTCTGTAGCTAGTCAGAGATATCAAAACATCGAATATATTATTGTTGATGGTAATTCTAAAGATAATACAATTGATATTATCAAAAAATATGAAAATAATATAACTAAATGGATTTCAGAACCAGATAAAGGACTTTATGATGCGATGAATAAAGGATTGGCTTTGGCAACTGGAGATTTAATAGGGATTTTAAATTCTGACGATACTTTTTATTCTGTCAATGTTATAGAAGAAATTGCAAAATTTCATGAAAATAATAATATAGACGCTTCAGTTGGAAATATTATTCAACATAAAGAAGATGGCAAAGTTGTGAGGATGTATTCATCCAAATTTTGGAGTCCTGAAAAATTGCGTATAGGATTCATGCCTCCACACCCTTCGATTTTTTTTGAAAGAAAATTATTTTCCAAGTTTGGCAATTATGAACTTGGTTTTAAAATTGGTGCCGATTACGAGCTGATCACTAGATTTTTTTTAAAAAATAATATATCATGGAAATATTCAAATATAACGACAACAGCTATGCTTGTTGGAGGTTTGAGTAGTTCAGGATCTTCATCTTATAAGTTAATTACAAAAGAAATTCAGAAAGCATTAAAAATGAATCAGCTTGAATTTTCTCCTTTTAAGATTAAAATGCGTTTTTTTTGGAAAATAATAGGTTTCTTAAAAAAATGAAAGTAACAATTACAGGGGCTTCGGGTTTTGTTGGGTTAAACCTTCAGAGTTATTTAAGAAATCATCACGAAATAAATGCATTGAAAGTACGTTTTGAAAATGATCAAAAATTCAAATTTGAAACGGATGCAATAATTCATTTAGCGGGTAAAGCACATGATTTAAAGAAAGTTTCGAAGCCATCTGACTATTATGAGGCAAATTTTGAATTGACGAAACAATTATTTGATGCATTTTTAGTTTCAGATGCTAGTGTTTTTGTTTTTATGAGCAGTGTTAAAGCATCTTCTGATAAAGTTGACGGAATATTAACCGAAGAAATTACGCCTAATCCCCAAACTCATTATGGGATTTCAAAATACAAAGCAGAACAATATATTTTAAGTAACGAACTTCCAGAAGGAAAAAGAGTATATATTGTTAGGCCCTGCATGATTCATGGACCTGGCAATAAAGGCAATTTAAATCTTTTATATAATATAGTTTCAAAGGGTATTCCGTGGCCGCTTGGTTCTTTTGAAAATCAAAGATCATTTCTTAGTATAGAAAATCTTTGTTTTGTAGTTAAAGAAATGATTGAAAACGAATCGATTATTTCTGGCGTTTATCAAGTTGCAGATGATTTAGCTCTTTCTACAAATCAATTAATTATAAATTTGTGCGAAACTCTAGAGAAAAAACCAAATATTTTGAAAATTCCCACTTCGTTTGTATATGGGATTTCAAGAGTTGGAGACTTTTTAAAATTACCTCTAAATTCAGAGAGACTTCAAAAATTGACTGAAAATTACGTGGTAAGTAATAATAAAATATTAAAAGCTATTGAAAAACCTTTACCTGTATCAACTCGCGAAGGTTTGACAATTACTTTTAAGTCATTTAAAAATAAAAAATAAATAGAATAGTTAAAAATTTGAATATGAAAATAGCTCTTATAACAGGGATTACAGGACAAGATGGTTCATACTTGGCAGAATTATTATTAGAGAAAGGTTATATGGTTCATGGAGTTAAAAGAAGAGCTTCTTCTTTTAATACACAACGTATTGACCATATTTATCAGGATCAACATGAAGCTCATGTGAATTTTAAATTACACTATGGAGATTTAACAGATTCTACGAATGTTATTAGAATTATTCAAGAAGTACAGCCTGATGAAATCTATAATTTAGGAGCAATGAGTCATGTAAAAGTTTCTTTTGATTCACCAGAATATGTTGCAAATGTTGATGGAATAGGTACATTAAGAATTTTAGAAGCTGTACGTATTTTAGGATTAGAAAAGAAAACACGTATTTATCAAGCATCAACATCAGAATTATATGGTGGTTTGGCAGAAAATAAAAATGAAAAAGGTTTTTATGATGAAAACTCACCATTTTATCCGCGTTCGCCTTATGGAGTAGCTAAAATCTATGGTTTTTGGATAACTAAAAATTATCGTGAGGCTTATAATATGTATGCTTGTAATGGAATTTTGTTTAATCATGAATCGCCACGTAGAGGGGAAACTTTTGTGACGCGTAAAATTACCATGGCTACTGCTGCTATTGCTTTGGGTGAGCAAGATTGTTTATATCTTGGAAATTTAGATGCTCAGCGTGATTGGGGACATGCCAAAGATTATGTAGAAGCAATGTGGAGGATTTTGCAACAAGACACTGCTGAAGATTATGTAATAGCCATGGGGGAAACAACTTATGTACGTGATTTTGTTAAAATGTCATTTGCAGAAGTTGGGATAGACATCGAGTTTAAAGGAGAAGGAGTGAATGAAAAAGGATTTGTTGCTTCGTGTAGTAATCCTGCATACCAAATTGAAATAGGAAAACAGGTTATTGCTGTTGATCCACAATATTTCCGTCCTACAGAAGTAGATTTATTGATTGGTGATCCAACAAAATCAAAAACAAAATTAGGATGGGTTCCGAAATATGATTTAGGAGGACTTGTAAAAGAAATGATGGTATCTGATCTTCAATATGTACAAAAAGAAAAGATGTTAAAAGAAGTGAGATCAACAATTAAATATTAAGTTAGATATAAATCAATAATTTTATTCTTGAATAAAGATTGTAGTATTATGAATTTAAATGATAAAATATACATAGCTGGACATCGAGGAATGGTAGGTTCAGCTATTTTACGCCAATTAAAAAGCAAAGGATTTAATAATTTTATTTTAAAAACTTCATCAGAACTTGATCTTAGAAATCAACAAGCGGTAGCTGATTTTTTTGAGAAAGAAAAACCTAAATATGTTTTTTTAGCCGCCGCAAAAGTTGGAGGAATTATTGCTAATAACACCTATAAAGCAGATTTTATATATGAAAATTTGATGATACAAAATAATATTATTCATCAATCTTATTTAAATAAAGTCGATAAACTGATGTTCCTAGGTTCGTCATGTATATATCCTAAAATGGCTCCTCAGCCATTGAAAGAAGAATATATGCTAACAGGAGAATTAGAACCTACAAATGAGCCTTATGCGATTGCGAAAATTGCAGGAATAAAAATGTGTGATGCCTACAGAGACCAGTTTGGATGCAATTTTATCTCGGTAATGCCAACAAATTTATATGGTCCAAATGATAATTATGATCTAAAAAACTCACACGTATTACCAGCGATGTTAAGAAAGTTCATTACAGCAAAACGCAATAGTGATGCTTCTGTAACAATTTGGGGTACAGGTAGTCCTAAAAGAGAATTTTTGCATGCAGATGATCTTGCAGAAGCCTGCTTATTTTTAATGGAAAACTATAATGATTCTGGTTTGGTTAATATAGGTGTGGGTGAAGATATTTCTATTTTAGATTTGGCAATTTTAGTTAAAAAGATTGTTGGTTTTGAAGGTGAAATTTTGACTGATACAACGAAACCAGATGGTACTCCGCGTAAATTAATGGATGTTTCTAAATTGAATAGTTTTGGCTGGAAAGCAACGATAACTTTAGAAGAAGGAATTCAGAAAGTTTATGATGAAATTAAAGATACTAATTGGGAATAAACAAAGGATTAATAAAAAATGCAATACATAATAATAGGCTTAATTTTAATGGTTTTGATGTTACTTTATTTTAGAGTAGCAGATCGATTTAATATAATTGATAAGCCAAATCAAAGAAGCTCTCATACAGAAATAACTTTACGAGGTGGCGGAATTATTTTTTGGTTTTCTTCTTTGTTATATTTTGTACAAAATATAGAGACTAATTACTTTTTCTTTACAGGAATTACTTTAGTGAGTTTAGTAAGTTTTTGGGATGATATTCAAAGTCTTTCCAATAAAATTAGAATTTCTATTCATTTTCTTGCAATTACATTGATTTTCTTAGATCTCAACTTGTTTACTCTTATACCAATTTGGGGAGTTGTTATATCTTACGTACTTGCCATTGGATTAATAAATGCTTATAATTTTATGGACGGTATTAATGGTATAACAGGACTTTATACTTTAGTTGTACTTGGATCTTTATTATATGTTAATACCAAAATTCAACTGTTTACAGATGGCAGTTTCATAAAATATGGAATGATTGCAAGTCTGGTGTTTTTGTTTTTTAATTACAGAAAAAAGGCTAAATGTTTTGCAGGAGATGTTGGTAGTATCGCAATTGCATTTTGGATTATTTATTTAGTTTTAAAATTAATTTTAAGCACAAATACTATTATTTGGCTCTTGTTTTTAGCAGTTTATGGAGTGGATGCTATTTGTACTATTTTACACAGGCTTTATTTAAAACAAAATATATTTGAAGCGCATCGTTTACATTTCTACCAAATTCTAAGCAATGAATACAAAATACAGCATAGATTAGTTTCGCTATATTATGCATTGGCACAAATTGGAATTTCTATTTTAGTAATATCATTTTATCAAAAAATAAGCGATTATATATTATTTGCGATTATAATTGTTCCACTACTTTTGGTGTATTCTTTAAAATTTTATTTAATAAATAAAAGCAACTTGAAATTACAAGTATGAGTCCAGAAGTAATTCAGGGAGGAAATTTTTCAGATCACAGAGGAACTATTTCATACGTAAATGATTTTAGTTTTAATGATATTGAAAGATTTTATATCATTACTAATTCAGAAGAAAACCCTATTCGTGCCTGGCAGGGGCATAAATTAGATTCGAAAAATTTTTATTGTGTAAGTGGATCTTTTAAAATCCATTTTGTCAAAATTGATAATTGGGAAAGCCCTTCTAAGAATCTTCCGGTAGAAACGATAATAGTTTCTGAGGGAGATAGTAAAATTGTACAAATTCCGCCCGGTTATGCAAATGCTGTGCAATCGTTAGAATCCAATTCAAAATTAATTTCATTTTCTACTTTACCTTTGACAAAGGTAAAAGAGGATGATGCACGTTACCCTTCTGATTATTGGAATATAAATGAATGACAAAATCTATTTATCACTACCAGAACAAAGTGGTTTTGAGCATAAATATGTTCAAAAAGCATTAGATTCAAATTGGATAACTTCAGGCGGGCCAAATGTCAATGATTTTGAAAATCAACTTCAAAGCTATTTTAATGACATTCCTTTTATAGCTGCTTTAAATTCTGGAACATCGGCCATTCATTTAGCATTAATTCTATTAGGAATAAAAACTGGTGATGAGGTTATATGTCAATCTATGACATTTGCAGCATCAACAAATCCTATTTTATATCAGGGAGCTATTCCTATTTTTGTTGATAGTGAGTCTGAAACATGGAATATCTGTCCGGAAATGATGGAAATTGCTATAAAAGATCGAATTAAAAAAGGCAAAAAACCAAAAGCGATAATTGCAGTTCATTTATATGGAATGCCTTATAAAGTTGATGAAGTTCATGCAATAGCTGATAAATATGAAATTCCAGTTATAGAAGATAGTGCCGAAGCTTTAGGGAGTCAATATAAAGGTAAGAAATGTGGTACATTTGGGACTTTTGGAATTTTATCATTTAATGGCAATAAAATCATAACAACATCAAGTGGAGGAGCATTAATTTGTAATTCATCTAATCTAAAAGAAAAAGCGATTTTTTATGCCACTCAGTCAAAAGATAAAGCATCACATTATCAACATAGTGAAATAGGTTACAACTATAGAATGAGTAACATTTGTGCAGGAATTGGTTTGGGACAGATTAAAATGCTGGATAAAAACATTGAGAAAAGAAGAGATAATCATTTATTTTATAAAAATATTCTTCAGCCTTTTAAGGAAGTTGAACTTTTTGAAGCTGCTAATGATGATTTTTTTTCCAATTATTGGCTAAATGCTATTTTGATTAGAGCAGATTCTAAAAATGAGAAAAGAGAAGCTTTTAGATTAAGATTAGAAGAAGAAAATATTGAGAGTCGCCCACTTTGGAAACCAATGCATTTGCAACCTTTATTTGAAAAATATCCATACTATGGAAATAAAGTAGCTGAACAATTGTTTGAAACAGGCTTATGTCTACCTTCAGGGTCGAATCTTACGATGGAAAATAAGGATAGAATTGAAAAAGTAATAACAAGTTTTTTCAATTAAGATCAAAAAAGAGAATTACAATTCAATATGAAAATTATAGAAACATTTCTAAAGGATTTATTAATTATTGAACCTACAATATTTAAAGATCAGAGAGGATATTTTTTTGAATCTTATAGTAAAATAAAATTTAAAGATTCAGGAATTGAAATCGATTTTGTTCAGGATAATCAATCATTCTCAAGGTATGGAACTTTAAGAGGACTTCATTATCAAAATCCTCCTTTTGCGCAAACGAAACTAGTTCGTGTGTTGGAGGGAGAAATTATAGATGTTGTTGTAGATTTAAGAAAAAAATCTTTAACTTATGGGAAAGTATTTACTATTTTATTATCTGAAGAAAATAAAAAACAATTATTAGTTCCTCAAGGTTTTGCCCATGGTTTTTCGGTTATTAGCGAAACAGCGTCAGTAATGTACAAATGCGATCAATTTTATAACAAAGAATCAGAAGGAGGAATAAAATTTAATGATCCCTCATTGCATATCGATTGGAGAATTGACTTAAAAGATGCTATTATTTCTGAAAAAGATCAGTCACTTCCTTTTATTGAAAGTTGTAACAGTTTATTTTGATGAAAAGAATATTAGTATCTGGAGCAAATGGGCAATTAGGATCTGAAATAGCGGTTTTGTCTAAAAAATATTCTAAATATGAATGGATTTTTGCAGATAGAGACCAAGTAACATTAGATAACTTGGATTTGCTTCATGACCAGTTAACAGAAATTAAACCAGATATAATTTTTAATTGTGGAGCTTATACAGCAGTTGATAAAGCCGAAACTGAAAAAGAATTAGTTTTTACAATAAATCATTTAGCAATAGAAGTAATTGCTAAATATTCTGAGAAAAATAAAGTAGATTTAATTCATATTTCCACCGATTATGTTTTTGACGGTACTTCTTCAATAGCTTTAAATGAAGATTCAGAAACAAATCCTATAAATGTATATGGAGAAAGTAAATTAGCAGGTGAAATAGCTTGTTTGAAAGAAAATCCGAATTCAATTATTATAAGAACTTCTTGGGTCTATAGTAAATTTGGAAACAATTTTGTTAAAACGATGCAGCGATTAATGCAAGAGAGAGAAGAAATTAGTGTAGTGAATGATCAAGTTGGTTCACCAACCTATGCCGCTGATTTGGCAGATGCTATGATTCAAATTATACAATCCCCACAATGGATTCCAGGAATTTATAATTTTTCAAATGAAGGAGAAATAAGCTGGTATGAATTTGCGTTGACAATAAAAAATTTTGGGAGGTATAAATGCAATGTTAAAGGGATTTCAGCATCATTATACCCAACCCTTGCAAAGCGTCCGAAGTTTTCGTTATTAAATAAAGAAAAAATAAAATCAATTTATAATTTACATATTCCTAATTATAAGGAAAGTCTAAAAAAAATGTTTATATAAACTGACTTCAAGATTAATAGTTTCTTAAATTAAAGATATACTATGAAAGGAATAATTTTAGCTGGAGGTTCTGGCACGCGTTTACACCCACTTACACTTGCAATGAGTAAACAGATGATGCCAGTTTACGATAAACCAATGATTTATTATCCATTATCAACGTTGATAATGTCAGGAATTAATGAAATATTAATTATATCGACACCGCATGATTTACCAAATTTTAAAAAATTACTTGGTGATGGCTCAACTTTAGGCTGTAAATTTAGTTATGCAGAACAACCAGTGCCAAATGGTTTGGCACAGGCTTTTGTTATTGGTGAAAAATTTATTGGGAATGATGATGTAGCTCTAATTTTAGGCGATAATATATTTTTTGGAGCTAATATGCAACAATTACTTAAGTCTAATACAAAACCAAAAGGAGGAGTTGTATTTGCATATCACGTTTCAGATCCTGAACGCTATGGTGTTGTAGAGTTTGATCAAAATTTTAATGCCATAAGTATTGAAGAAAAACCAGAGAATCCTAAATCTAATTTCGCTGTTCCAGGATTATATTTTTATGATAATTCAGTAGTAGAAATTGCAAAAAATATTCAACCAAGTGCACGTGGAGAATATGAAATTACTGATGTTAATAAAGTATATTTAGAAAGAAAAGCACTAAAAGTAGGTATTTTGAGCCGTGGTACCGCTTGGCTTGATACTGGAACTTTTAATAGTTTAATGCAGGCAGGTCAATTTGTGCAGGTACTTGAAGAAAGACAAGGTTTAAAGGTTGGCTGTATTGAAGAAGTAGCATGGAGACAAGGATTTATTAATGACGAGCAATTAGAGAATTTAGCCTTGCCTTTAGTAAAATCTGGTTATGGAGCATATTTACTAGAATTTTTAGAACAAAAGAAAAAAGGCTCTAAAGTTTAATTTTAATTAATAAGTAAAATTTTAAACCTTTAATTTGTATTTTTGTTAACTATACAAAGTTTGCAGAATTAAAATAAAACCAAATTGGATACAGATAAATCAACCAAAATAGCATCCATATTGTATAATTCTTTCTCACCAAGGAATTTGAGAGCACATATTAATAACCTTAGTTACTTGCCAAGGTGGATTATTGTTGCCATAGATGTAATGGTGCTTATTTTTTCATTTACATTTACTTATATGCTGTTTGAAGGAACAGCATTAGGATATATCATTATTTCTCATGATTTTTATTTTGTTACGAGTTTAATAGTTGTTAATGTTTTCTTTTTCTGGCTTTTTAGAACATATTCAGGAATTATAAGGCATTCATCATATATAGATGCGATTAAGTTATTGTTCTCACAAATGTCAGTTTTAGTATTCTTTTTGTTCGTAAACTTAGTTTACGAATTATATACAGGACAAAAAGCTTTTTTAAATACGGCATTATTTATCAATTTAGTTTTATCATTTTGTGGGTTATTTCTATATAGGGTAGTGGTTAAACAAACTTTTGAGTTGTATTTTTCAGAAAAAACAAATTCAAAACTTATTAGAACAGTAATCTATGGAACAGATGCAAATGCGATTTCTGTAGCAAACGCATTAAAATTTGAAACTCCGTCTCGATTCAAAATTGTTGGTTTTGTAGATAAAAATAATCAAAATGCATCCAAGAGAATGCTGGATCTTCCTATTTTGATTTTAAGAAAGAAACTCCCTGCTTTGATGCGTTCTGTTGCTGCAGAAGGTGTTATTATTGCAGATAAGAGCTTGACAAAAGATGAGCAATTAATAATTGTTGATCAATGTCTTGAATTCAATTACAGGGTTTATACAGTTCCTTTAATATCAGATTGGGAGAATCAAAAAGAGATTTCTCAAAAGGTAAAAAATATCCAGATTGAAGATTTGTTAGAAAGAAAACCTATTGTTTTAGATAGCAAATCAATTTCTAAACAATTAAAAGATAAAACGATTCTTATTACTGGAGCTGCAGGTTCCATTGGCAGTGAAATCGTGAGACAAGTTCTTGGTTTTAATCCAAAGACAGTAATTATTCTTGATCATGCAGAAACTCCTTTACACAATTTATGTTTGGAGACTTTAAGCATGAACACAACTGCAAAAATTGTGGCTGTTATTGCTGATGTAAAAAGTAAAAAAGCATTAGAAAAAGTATTTAAAAACTATAATCCGCATGTTGTATTTCATGCTGCGGCATACAAACATGTACCTCTGATGGAAGAAAATCCATCACAGGCTATATTAACAAATATAAAAGGAACTAAAAATTTAGCCGATTTATCATGTAAATATCATGTTAAAAAGTTTGTTATGGTTTCTACGGATAAAGCTGTGAACCCTAGTAATGTAATGGGGGCCAGTAAACGAATTGCTGAAAAATATGTTCAGTCATTATTTTTGAAAAATCAAAAAGAAAACGAATTAGGAATAACTAAGTTTATCACCACTCGTTTTGGAAACGTTTTAGGATCCAATGGTTCAGTTGTTCCTTTATTTACAAAACAAATTGCCGAAGGTGGACCAGTAACAATTACCCATCAGGATATTATAAGATATTTTATGACTATTCCTGAGGCTTGCCAGTTGGTGTTAGAAGCCGGAGCAATGGGTAATGGTGGCGAGATCTATATTTTTGATATGGGTAAACCTGTAAAAATTATTGATTTAGCTAAAAAAATGATTAAACTTGCAGGATTTATCCCAGATAAAGAAATTAAAATAAAAATTGTGGGATTGAGACCAGGTGAAAAATTATATGAAGAATTATTAAATGATACTTCTAAAACATTGCCAACCTATCACAATAAGATTATGATTGCTCAGGAAATTCAAGATGAATATGAAAACCTGCATACCGATATCGATGAGCTAATAGGTATTGCAGATTTTTATGATAATGAAGACATAGTAGCAAAAATGAAAAAAATTGTTCCGGAATTTAAAAGTATGAACTCTGCGTTTGAAGTTCTTGACAAATAGCTCTGAAATAAATTAAAAAAAGGTATATCAAAAAAGGTGTTTTTTAAACGCCTTTTTTGCATTTTAAACAAAATGGAAAGGAGTAAAAATCCTGTTAATTTAAAATTTAAAGCAGTTTTGAATTGATAAAAATAATTTGCAATTCAAATTTAATTAATAATAGAATGAACAATACTAATTCGTCAAATGACTGGTTATTTGAAATAAAACCAAAGAGTAATTTTTTTTCACTTAATTTAAAAGAAATTTGGCAGTATAGAGATTTACTATTTCTTTTTGTAAAAAGAGATATCATTACTGTATATAAGCAAACTGTCCTAGGGCCACTTTGGTACTTAATTCAGCCTTTATTTACTTCAGTAATTTTTACAATAATCTTTAATAGCGTTGCTGGAATCAAAACAAACGGAATTCCCTCTTTCTTATTTAATTTGGCTGGAATTACAGTTTGGAATTATTTTGCAGCTTGTTTAACCGGCACTGCTGATACATTTAAAACAAATGCCAATATATTTGGGAAAGTTTATTTTCCAAGAATTATTACACCACTTTCTGTAGTCATCTCTAATTTGGTGAAATTTGGAATTCAGTTTTTGATTTTTATTGCATTTTATATATTTTATTATTTTAACGGATACAATTTGATACTGAATCCTTCTATTTTATTTTTTCCATTGCTAATAGCTGTTATGGGACTTTTGGGATTAGGATTAGGAATGATTATTTCATCAATGGTAACAAAATACCGGGATTTTAGTTATTTGATTACTTTCGGAATACAATTATTGATGTATTTATCGGCGGTTATGTACCCAATGGAGTTGATTAAAAGTAAACTCCCATCTTATGGGTGGATTGTAGAATATAACCCTTTAGCATATATAATAGAAACCTCAAGATACATGCTTTTAAACTTTGGGCAAATTTCTGTACCAGGTTTAATGTATACTTTCATTTTAACAATCGCAGTTTTTTTTATTGGATTGCTGATTTTTAATAGCGCAGAAAAAAGTTTCATAGACACTGTTTAGTTCAGCAACAAAATCCGGAAATTAATAAAAAAAACAACATTCTTTATGATTTGTAATTTTCTAAACTTAGTAGTAGTTTGAAAGATATTATTTTAAAAGCCGAAAATGTTTCTAAGCAATATCGTTTAGGTGAAGTAGGCAGCGGTACAATTAGCCATGATGTAAATCGTTGGTGGTATAAAATAAGGGGAAAGGAAAATCCCTATTTAAAAATTGGTGATACGAACGATCGTTCAACAAAAGGGAGTTCAGATTATGTGTGGGCTTTGCAGGATATTAATTTTGAAGTTGAGCGCGGCGAAGTTTTAGGAATTATTGGTAAAAATGGAGCTGGTAAATCAACCCTTTTGAAAATTTTATCTAAAGTAACAGCTCCAACTACAGGAACTATTAAATCACGTGGACGTATTGCATCTCTTCTAGAAGTTGGTACAGGATTTAATGGTGAAATGACAGGGAGAGAAAATATTTATCTTAATGGAGCTATTTTAGGAATGACTAAAAGAGAAATTACCTCAAAGCTTGATGAGATTATTGATTTTTCGGGCTGCGAACGATATATAGATACTCCGGTAAAAAGATATAGTTCTGGAATGACGGTAAGATTGGCTTTTGCTGTGGCTGCTTTTTTGGAACCTGAAATATTAGTTGTCGATGAGGTTTTGGCAGTTGGCGATGCTGATTTTCAGAAAAAAGCAATTGGTAAGATGCAGGATATTTCTAAAGGAGAAGGAAGAACAATATTATTTGTAAGCCATCAATTAGGATCTGTAGCAACGTTATGTAATAAAGGGATGCTTATGGATAAAGGCGGTATTGTTGAATATGGTGCAGTTGCAGATGTTATTGAAAAATATTTGATTCCAAGTACGAATGAATCTACAGTCAATTCATATATTCCAAATATAGAATCTTTAAAGAATAAAAAAATATTCTTCACAAAAATTGAAACAATTAATTTTAAAAACCAAATCACCGATTTTTTTGGGTTTAATGAAAAAATAAAAATCAGATTGACAGTCACAATTAAGGAAGACATCAAAAATGTAGTTTTAGGTATTGGGCTTCAAGACAAATTCAATGTTAGAGTTTGTACATTTATGAATAATTTAAGTGATATTATTACAGATAACTCAAAAGATAATTTTAACGTTGAAGTTACTTTACCCAATGATATTATTGCGCCGAACCACTACAATTTTATTTTTGCTTTATACGAACATAATGTAAAAACACATGACATAATAGAGAATGCATGTCCAATAAAAATACATGATACCGGTACAATGTTTTCGAAATTTGAAGGTATTGATTATGGAAATGTTATTTTAGATTCTAAATGGAAAATCTTGGATAATGAATAAAATAAAGTCAATATTAAATAATTTTTTTTTCAGAATGCATGAAAAGAATCATGCAATTCTAAAATCAAAAGAGCAGAATCTTTTAAGCAAATTTAATAATGATAATGCTTTGATAGGAGAAAATACTAGAATATTTAATGAAGCTGGTATACACAATAACCTCGGAGATCGAACTAAAATTGTTTTAGGAAATAACTGTGATATTAGAGGAGAACTTCTAATATTTGGACATGGTGGGGAGATTATTATTGGAGATTATTCTTTTATTGGAGAAAGAACAAAAATTTGGTCTGCAAAAAAAATAAGTATAGGCAATAGAGTATTAATATCACATAATGTAAATATACATGACAATAATTCCCATCCTTTGGATTCGAAATTGCGTCATGAAGATTTTAAATATATCACTGCCTTCGGTTTAAAGAAGGAATCTGACCTTAATGAAAAAGAGATAATCATAGAAGATGATGTTTGGATTGGTTTTAATTCTACAATAATGAAAGGGGTTAAAATTGGGAAAGGGGCAATAATTGCGGCAAATACAATTATTACTAAAGATGTTCCAGAATATGCTGTTTGTGCTGGAAATCCAATGCAAATAATAAAATATACAACATGAATTTAATTACAAGAAAATATTATCAGATTATAAAATCAATTCAAAAAGTTAACTCTATTTATTCTGAAGTTCAAAAAATAAAAGATAACTATGAAAAGGATTTATATAGTTACAAAAGTCCTAAAGTTAATTTAGGACAAATTCAATCAAGTTTTAATTCACAAAAAAAGATAATAGCTAGCCTTACAGAAGTTGAATTTCAGGTTTTTTCTCAATTTGGTGATGATGGAATAATTCAATGGTTGGTAAATAATCTAGATATAGAGAATAAGACATTTGTCGAGTTTGGAGTTGAAAAATATATCGAATCAAACACCAGATTTTTATTATTTAATAATAAATGGAAAGGTTTGGTAATTGACGGTGAACAAAGAAATATAACTTATATAAAAAATGATGTAGTTAGTTCAAGTTTTGATCTTCAGTCAATAGCCTCTTTTATTACAAAAGATAATATTAATGAATTGATAAAATCAAGAAATTTTGATAAAGAACTTGGATTGCTTAGTATTGATATTGATGGTAATGATTATTGGATATGGAAATGTTTAGATGATATTAAGCCCGTTATTGTTATTTCAGAATATAATGCAGAATTCGGTTTGAATCCATGGACAATACCTTATCAAGAGGATTTTGTATGGGACAAAAAAGAAAATATTTATTATTGGGGGACTTCACTCAAGTCTTTATGTGATTTAGCAGAACAAAAAGATTACAGTTTTATTGGTTGCAATTCACAGGGAAATAATGCATATTTTATCAGAAATGATAAAATGAAAGATTTAAAGAAAATATCATGTGAAGACGGATATGTCAAATCTCAGTTTTCATTAAGTAGAAATATTGATGGAGAACAATTTTCAGATTTTCAGAAAATGGATACATTGCTAGGAAAAGAAATCTATAATACAAAAACTAATAGAATAGAAATTATTAATTCAATTTAAGGAAAAAATCTATCAATGATAAATAAAATCAAGAGACAAATAGATAAGTTAAAATGGTTTTTAAAAAATCATAATAGAATCAATAGTATAGAATCAAGATTAAAAAGAGATTTAAAATCAAATCATTATTTAGGTCCAATTACTTATGATACCGATAGTTTAACAACAAGTAATAATTGTGATTTTATAACAGAACCTCGATTTGCCAAAGCTTATCAAACTGCTGTAGATACAAAACCTTGGGATGGATTTACGCTACAATGGCGAACATATATTGTTTGTTGGTTTGCAGATCTTGTTAAAAATCTGGAAGGTGATTTTGTAGAGTGTGGAGTAAATACAGGAGCATATTCAAGAGCAATAATTGAATATATTGATTTTCAAAAAACAAATAAAAAATTTTATTTGTTAGATACATATGAGGGATTAGTTCCTGCAATGATCACAGAAGCTGAAAAGCAAGCAGGAATTGAAGTGTATCTAAATGGCCATTACGAAAATGTTTATGATAGGGTAGTTACAACTTTTTCGAATTTCAATGTTAAAATTATTAAAGGGATTGTTCCTGATACATTAAAAGAATGTGATGCTGAAAAAATAAGCTATCTTTCTATAGATATGAACTGTGTTGAACCAGAGATAGCAGCAGCAAATTATTTTTGGGATAAAATAGTAACCGGAGGAGTTATAATATTAGATGATTATGGATTCCCATTGCATATCGAACAAAAGAAAGCTTTTGATTTATTTGCATTAGAAAAAGGACAAAGTATACTTTCATTGCCTACAGGTCAGGGTATTATAATAAAAAAATAAATGGATTTTAAACCTGAATTAATTGTAATTAGTCAGAATTTAATGGGAGGCGGTTCAAGTTTTCATAGAAATATGATAGCTAATAAACCTGATGATTATTTTGATATTAAATGTATTTACTTAGATCCTCTGCATTGGGAAGCTAAAAGGCTCGAAGATGTTACACTAGGGGAAAATGATCTTATTTTTAAGTTCGAGCATGAACGCGAATATGATTTGGCAAAAAGATTAAATAATCATATTTCGAATAAAAAAGGAGCTCTTATTGCAAATCTGCCTCAGGAATTGCTAGCTATGAGTTATTTTCATAAATCTAATAAAACGATTTATTTTATTTGTCACGATAAAGGATTTTTGCATTTAATAGAAAAATACAGTTATCTAATAGATGTTTTTATAGCTCATAATGCTGAAATCTATGAAAATATAAAAACCATGCTTCCTAAAAGAATTAATGATATCCATTTTATTCAGCATGGTGTAAAAGTTCAAAAATTTAAAAAAGAAAGAAAAGATAAAAGCCAAAAATTAAATTTAGTATTTCTGGCCAGACACGTGAAATTAAAAGGTATTTATGATCTTCCCATTATAAATCAAAAACTTCTAGAGAAAAATATTGAAGTTAACTGGACTATCTTAGGAGATGGAGAAGAAAAAGAAAATTTTAAAAATGAAGTAAGAAGTTTTTCAAATTTTCGCTTTGAAACCCCAAAAACGGATGCAGATGTTTTGGAAGTTTTAAAAACTCAAGATCTTTATATTTTACCATCATCCCACGACGGTCTTCCGGTTTCCTTACTTGAGTCTATGAGTGTTGGCTGTGTTCCTATAGTTTATAATTTTAGCGAAGGAATAAAAAAAGTAATTACTCCAGAGATAGGATATGTAGTAGATTTACACGACATAAATGGCATGACAGACAAAATTGAAATTCTTAATAATGACAGAGATTTTTTGTTTGATTTAAGTAAAAATGCCCTGCAAAAAGTTGAAGAAGAATTTAATATAAAGATACAGGCAGAAAAATATTTTGATTTATATAAAGATTGGAAAAACTTAAAAAAAACACATAAAGCCAAAAGACTTACCCTTTTTCAAATAGAACAAAAATATCAAAGTAATAAAATTGTTGCTTTCAGCTTTAGAGTTTATCGATATTTAAAAAAGAAATTTAAATGATTCGCAGAGTTTTGAATATTTTAAAAAAAAAGAAAGTCATAGAAACCTCTCTTGTGAAATATAAAAATTATTTCACAAAGGAAGATTCTACTTTTATGAAAAATTCAAATATTCGTTTTGATGTTCCGGGAAAAATTGAAAACCGAAAATATATAACGATAGGAGAAAAAGGAATTATAAATGCCAATTTTATCTTTGAATCAGAAAAAGGAGAAGTAATTATAGGTAATAATGTTCATTTAGGAGGTGTTACTTTTATTAGTCGAAATCGTATAGAAGTACACGACGATGTTACAATGGCCTGGGGAATTACTATTTATGACCATAACTCACATAGTATTTACTGGGAAGAAAGAAAAAATGATAATCATCAATGCTATGACGATTATGTAAATTGCAATGGCAATAATGTCACAAATAAGAATTGGTCAATTGTTGCAGATGCTCCGATAATTATTGAATCCAAAGTATGGATTGGTTTTGATGTTACAATTTTAAAAGGAGTAAAAATAGGTGAAGGTGCAGTAGTTGGAGCAAAAAGTGTAGTAACAAAAAATGTAGAACCTTGGACAGTTGTTGCCGGAAATCCTGCAGTTGTAGTAAAATATCTTCCGGAATATAATAGAAACCAATGAAAATATTAATTATAGGCTCTAATGGATTTATTGGAAGCCACTGTGTAAATTATTTTAAATCAAGAGGGCATGAAATTTTTCAGGCTGATGTTAATGATTCTGAAGATGTGAATTTTTACAAATTAGACCGTCAAAATTCTAATTTTTCAAAACCTTTTCAAGAAAATCAATTTGATGTTTGTATCAATGCATCAGGTTCTGCACATGTTGGTTTTTCTTTTGAAAAACCTTCACAGGATTTTGAGTTAAACGTTGTAAATGTTCAGAAAATATTAGTAGCAATTAGAGATTATAATAGTAATTGTAAGTTTATTAATTTTTCTAGCGCCGCAGTTTATGGTAATCCGCAGATATTGCCCATAACAGAAAACAGTTCATGCAAACCACTTTCTCCATACGGTTTTCATAAATTACAAAGTGAACTTTTATTGACTGAATATCATAATTTTTTTGGATTAAGTACTTGTAGTTTACGTGTTTTTTCTGCTTATGGCCCGGGATTGAAAAAACAATTATTCTGGGATCTGTATCAAAAAGCGATCAAAAGCGATGAGGTTCCTCTTTTTGGAACTGGCAGCGAAACCAGAGATTTTATATACATTGATGATTTAATAAAAATTATAGAATTAGTGATTGATAAATCTCCTTTTAAAGGCTCTATTTATAATGTTGCGAGTAATGTTGAAAGCACTATCGCTGAAGCTGCTGCTATTTTTATAAAAGAATTTTCTGCAGATAAAAAAATCATTTTTAATGGAGAAGTAAAAATTGGAGACCCAAATAATTGGGTAGCCGATATTTCAAAAATTATAGATATGGGTTTTCAAAAATCAGTAGGATTAGATCAAGGTATAAAAAAATACGCAGCGTGGGCAAAAGAATTAAAATAGGAATAGTTTATTCTTACGATGAAAACTGGATTGGAGGAACTTATTATTATCAAAATCTTATACAATCTCTAAAGTTATTACCAGAGGAACAGAAACCACATTTGGTTATTTTAAGTAATAATAGCATTTCTTTTAATTCTATAAAAGAATTGGATTATCCTTTTATTACCTATAAAGTGCTTTATAAAAAAACATCTTTCGCTGAAAGATGTTTTAGTAAACTCATTGAGTTAATAATAAAGAAAAAAAGAGGTGCAAAAAAAATAAATTGTGGTATTGATGTACTATTTCATCCAAGTGAAATTGAAATTCCAAATTCAATAAAAAAGCATTTATACTGGATTCCAGATTTTCAGGAAATTTATATGCCTCATTTTTTTTCTAAAGAATATTTAGATTTTAGAAAAAAAAAGCAGCAAGAAATCCTATCTGTAAACGATCATATTTTATTTAGCAGTAATGACGCTTGTATGGATTTTGAAAAATTATACCCAGCTGCTGAGACCAATAAATATGTTGTAAATTTTTGTGTTTTTCATCCAAACTATTTTAATATTAAAATTGAAGATCTTTTAAAGAAATATCAATTAGATGATATCCCTTATTTTTTCTCTCCAAATCAATTTTGGAAACACAAAAACCATATTGTCGTTTTAAAAGCGATTAAAAAAATGAGAGATCTCTATGATTTTAATTTCCAGATACTTTTTTCAGGAAAAGAATTTGATCATAGAAATCCTGAATATTTTAACGATATCAAGCAATTTGTAATAGATAATAAATTAGAAAAATTTATCAAATTCCTAGGATTTATAGACAGAAGCGAGCAATTATGCTTTATGAATAATGCGTTAGCCGTTATACAACCTTCTTTATTTGAAGGCTGGAGCAGTGTAATTGAAGATGCAAAAGCGATGAATCAAAATGTTATTGCATCATCATTAAGTGTGCATGTAGAACAACTAGAAAATCAAGGATATTATTTTAATCCTCAAGACGATGATGAATTGATGAACCGAATAATTTATTTTATCGAAAATTCTGTAAAGAAACCTGAATTTAATTATAATGAAAAACGACATTTGTTTGGAGAAAAATTTATGAAAGCAATATTACATATTACAAAATGAACTACCCAAAAATATCAATTGTAACACCAAATTTTAATGGGGCTGAATATCTTGAGGAAACTATTAAATCGGTTTTGTCTCAAAATTATCCAAACTTAGAATATATTATTATTGACGGAGGGAGTACAGACAGTTCAGTTGATATAATTAAAAAATATGAAAGTCAATTAGTGTATTGGATAAGTGAACCAGACAAAGGATTGTATGATGCAATTCAAAAAGGATTTGATAAATCTTCCGGCGAAATTATGGCCTGGATAAATTCAGATGACTTATATCACCCAAAAGCTTTCTTTACAGTAGCTGAAATATTTAATCTTGAAGGGGTAAACTGGCTTCAGGGAATTCCGTCAATTTTTGATCAAAAAGGAAGAACAGTTGCGGTTAATAAAATAAAGAGATGGTCTAAATTAGATTACTATTTAGGAAATTTTAAATGGATTCAACAGGAATCTGTTTTCTGGAGACGCTCGTTATGGGAGGTTTCTGGTGCAAAATTGGCAACAGATATGAAATATGCCAGTGATTTAGAATTGTGGCTCCGTTTCTTTAGATATGAAAAATTATTTGTTACTGGTGCTTTATTAGCTGGTTTCAGAATGAGATCAAAAGAGCAATTGTCATTAAATTTCCATAATGAATATTTAGAAGAAGCAAGAAGTAAAATAAAATGGGAAGTGGAAAATAATATTCCGGAAAACGAAAGGAATTTAGTAAAGAAAATAAAAAGGCATAATAATTTAGTAAAAAAAATACATTTTAGTTTCTTAAAAAGAATTATAGATGTGATTTTTTATGCCATGATTTCTAAAAAGAAAGAATTATATTTTAGCTGCCCTCGAGTGATTAGTTTTGATAGAATAAAACAAGAATTTAAATTTGATTCTAATGTCTAAATTATCAATCATTACAATTAATTACAATAATAGAGAAGGTTTAAAAAAAACCATTGAAAGTGTTGCTAATCAGATTAACACAGAGTTTGAATATATTGTAATAGATGGAGGATCTAATGATGGTGGTAGGGAATATCTGCAGTCTCAGGCTCAAAATTTAGATTATTGGATAAGTGAACCTGATTCAGGTATTTATAATGCTATGAATAAAGGTATTTTAAAAGCGAAAGGAGAATATATATTGTTTTTAAATAGTGGCGATATATTGTTAGACGATCAGGAAATACTTAAAAAGGTTATTTTCAATTTAAATGAAAAAGCAGTGTATTATGCTCCCATATATTTAGAATATGATAATGGGGCTAGAAAAAAGATTGAATATCCATTAAAAGTAGATGAAAAATTTGCATTTACAAATACAATATGTCAGCAGGCGGTAATATATCATGCTTCGGTTTTTGAGAATAATTTTTTTGATGAAAAAATCAAATATATTTCTGACTGGAAAATGCATTTTTCTTTATTTAAAAAGAAAAATAATTTTATTCATTTCAATATTCCATTTGCTATATATGATTTAAATGGATTGACTAGCAACGGAGAAACAAAATATAATGCACACAAAGAACGATTAAAAGTTCAGTTTTTAGCATTTCCGTTTTATTTTTTTAAATATTATGGAACCAATTTAAGAGTTCTTTACAAAGTAGTAAAGATAATTTTAAAAATATAAGCAGAGTTTTGTACTAAAAATAAGGTATAAGTTTAGGGTTAAACAAGAAATAATAACTTAATTTTTTCAATTCATAATAAGAATATAAAAATCGATTTTAAAAGTGCGAATAGGTCACAATCCACATAAAGATAAAGCTCAAATTGCCTCAGATTATTTCCATCAGATTGTTATTCCTGTTTACATTCCAAATCAGGAAGGCTATTTTAAAGATGGATTTGAAATATTAAAAATATGTCTGCAATCTTTGTTTGCAACCATTCATAGTAAAACATATGTAACGATTGTTAATAATGGCAGCTGTAATTTAGTTGTAGATTATTTAAACGAATTACATAGACAAAATAAAATACAAGAAATCATTCACGTTACCAATATCGGTTATATAAATGCAATGTTAAAGGGAATAGCGGGTCAGAAGTTTTCTTTGATTACAACTTCTGATGCAGATGTCTTTTTTTTGAATGGCTGGCAAAGTGAAACTTATACAATATTTGAAAGTTTTCCCAAAGCAGGAGCCGTATGTCCAACACCATCTTCCCGATCTTTAAGAAATCATACTGCTAATATTTATTGGGATAATTTATTTAATAAAAAAATCCAATTCAATCATGTTGTAAATCCCGAAGCTTTAAAAAAATTTGGACTCAGTGTAGGGAATGCCGATTTTTATAACGCTATTCAATTAAAAAAATATTTAACATTGACCAGTAAAAAATGCAAAGCAGTAATTGGAGCAGGACATTTTATAGTAACATATCGTTCGAGTATTTTTGATAAACTAGAAAAACGTTATACAGATTATGTACTAGGAGGAAACAGTGATGATTTGTTTGATTTACCGGTAGTTAAAAAAGGCTTTTGGCGATTGTCTACAATAGATAATTTCGCATATCATATGGGAAATGTCATGGAAGATTGGATGCATGACGAAGTTTCTAAATTATCTCAAGGCAATAAAAATATTGACTATAATATAAAACAGATTACATCTAAGTCTAACTTGTCTTATTTTATTAAGAGCAAAGTTTTTGGAAAGTTTATCTTAAACAAGAAAATTTTGAGATGTTTTTTATTTTTTAAAGGACTTACCTGGAATGAATCTAAAAATTATTTATCATGATTACAATTCTTTATGCCTATCGTAATCGTGATCTTAAAAGAATTAAAAAATCTTTAGATTCATTGGCTTCTCAAAACAAACAAAATTTTAGAGTTGTTTTTATCGATTATGGTTCTGAACAATCAATTGCTGGTCAAATAAAAAGTTTGACAGAAGAATATTCCTTTATTCAATATTGTTATTTAAATACTTGTTACCAACCATGGAACAAGAGTAAGGCATTTAATTATGTTTTAAAAAATATAGATTCTGAATATTGTTTTACTGCTGATGTAGATATGATTTTTCATCCAGAGTTTACGACCGTTTTAGAAAAAGAATGTAATCTGGATAAAGCAACTTATTTTCAGGTTGGCTTTTTGGCAGAAGAAGAAAATGATAAAAACGTTGATAGTTTTAACGATTATCAAATTAAATTTTTGAGCAACGAAGAGGCAACAGGAATGACACTTTTTCCAGTTCAAAAACTCAAAATGATTCGAGGTTATGATGAGTTTTTTCATTTTTGGGGAGCTGAGGATACGGAAATACATAACAGACTAAAAAAAACAGGATGTGAATTGTTTTTTTATGATCTGCAAGTATTGATGCTTCATCAATGGCATAAAAATTATAGAAATAGAGAGACTTTACATTTAAACAGAGAATTGCAGTTATCATTGACAGTTGAGATAAATCACCGTCATTTGATGCATAATTATGAAAGTGATAATGCAACTATCAATTCAGAAGTTTGGGGAGAAGTTATTTCAGAATCAGAATTTAATGAATTGGGAAGTTTTGACAATGAATTGATTTTGATAAATAAAATGGAAATAATTGAGCATTTTTTATTTATTGAATTACCTAAATTTAAAGATGGAATTTTAGCAGTTCGTTTTGTCGAAGATAATTTTCAAAAATCTTTAAAATATAAAATCAAAAAAGCAATAGGTAAAAAAGTGCCTAAATATTATAGCTTAAAAGAAATTAATGATAAACTACTCTTACATATTATTTCATTTTATCATCAATTTCCGTACACATATAAAATTAATCCAGATTTAAAAAGTATAAGTTTCAAAATAAAAAAGAATTATTAATCTGTAAAAAACAAAATGGTCAAAGTAATACTCTTTTCACAATTTCCACTTCCTTATTCTAAAACAGGCAGCTGGACAACTATGTATTATAACTATTTGACAAGTGATCATCAAATAGATCATATCATTTGTTCTAAACCAGAAACCTTTTTTGAAAATGTAAAATATCAAATCGCGTCTGAAGATATAATTGATAAAATAAAAAGAAAGTTTTTTAAAAAAAGATATTTAGGTTATTTAAAGGCGCTTAATCAAGTAATAAAGCCTGATAATAAATATATTATCCAAATTGTAGATAATTTTGGAATAGTTAAACCTTTACAAGAGTTTTTAGTTAAAAAAGGCTTGAGACAAAATTTTCAAATTCAGTTTTTTTATCATGGATATCCTCCTTTTTTAGAAAATTTTCGTGGAAGATGGTTCTTTGAAAGTATAGACGAAATGGTTTTACTCACTCATGATAGTTATAAAGTGCATAAGGATTGTTATACCATTTTGCCATGTAAATTTTCTGTACTTCATAATGGGATCGATACTACAAAATTTAATAAAGCTACTTTTGAGCAAAAAATAAATTTAAGAAACGAATTAGATTTAAAGGACAAAAAAGTTTTCATTTGGTGTTCAAAAGATCTTCCGAAAAAAGGATTAGATTTTATACTTCAAGTTTGGAAGAATATATATTCACAATATAAAAATACAGCTTTATTGGTTGTAGGCGCTAAACGAAATATTCAAATTGAAGGAGTTCATTTTTTAGGTAGCGTTCCAAACAATGAACTTCCTAAATATTACCAAATGTCAGATTGTTATTTGTTCCCAACACTTTGGCATGAAGGGTTTGGTTTAAGTTTAATCGAAGCTTTACATTCAGGGTGTTATTGTATTGCATCTGCATTAGGAGGTGTTCCCGAGGTATTGCAATATGGGAAATTAGGAAAACTAATTGAAAATCCGCATTTTCAACAAGAATGGGAAGATGCAATTTTAGAATTTTTAAATCAAAAAGAAATAAACGAAACTATAATTCCAGATAATTTATATTCGGCTCAAAGCTGGAATTTAGGAATGAATAAAATTATTGAAAATGCTAAAAAGACTTTAAAATAATGAAAACCATTGCTGTCATTCCGGCCAGAGGAGGTTCTAAAAGGTTACCTAAAAAAAATGTAATGCTTTTAGGAGAAATTCCACTGTTAGTTCACAGTATTTTATTTGCTAAGCAAAATAGCAGTATAATTGACGAAATTTATGTTTCTACAGATGATGAAGAAATAAAAAAAACAGCATTGAAGTTTGGGGCAAAAGTTATTGATAGACCAGAATCTTTATCAGGAGATTTAGAACCTACAGTTTCAGCATTAAAACATGTATTAGAATCAATTGAATTTGATGTAGAAAATGTGGTTTTATTACAGGCTACGAATCCTTTACGTCCAGATAATTTGTTAAAAGAAGCATTTCAGGTTTATGAAAAGGGAAATTATAATAGCTTATTTACTGTTTCCAGAAACTATCAAAAACTAGGGAAAATAAATGTAGATAAATTTGTTCCATATAATTATGAGATAGGGCAGAGGAGCCAGGATCTTGAACCTCTTTATTATGAAAATGGTTTACTTTATATAACAAAATCAAAATTAATTTTAGAAAATATAATTATTTCAAATGATGCTTTACCATTCGAAGTAAATCATATTTTTGCCAATGTTGATATTGATACACAAGAAGACCTTGATTACGCAGAATATTTATACCAAAAACATCAAATTGCTTAATTAATATGAATCCATATATAGAAATTGCGGGCCGAAAAATAGGACCTGATTATCCTCCGTTAGTGATTGCCGAAATAGGAATTAATCATGAAGGTTCGCTTCAAGTAGCTAAAGAAATGGTTGACGCAGCAAAAAGAGCGGGAGTTGAAGTTGTAAAACATCAAACTCATATTGTTGAAGATGAGATGACTGGTGCCGCAAAAAAAGTAATTCCGGGAAATGCAGATGTTTCTATTTATGAAATCATGGAACGCTGTTCACTAAATGAAGCTGAAGAACTAGAGCTTAAAAATTATGTTGAAAGCAAAGGCATGATTTTTATTTCTACTCCATTTTCTCGTGCAGCTGCCGAAAGACTTAAAAAATTTGATATTCCCGCTTATAAAATCGGTTCAGGAGAATGTAATAATTATCCATTATTAGAACATATAGCTTCTTTTGGTAAACCTGTTATTTTGAGTACTGGTATGAATACGATTGAAAGTATACAAAAAGCAGTTGCTGTTTTTGATAAACACAATATTCCGGTCGCATTATTACATACTACAAATTTATATCCAACGCCAATTCATTTAGTTCGTTTTGGTGCAATGTTAGAATTACATGAAGCTTTTCCAGACAAAGTTTTTGGACTAAGTGATCATACTTTAAATAATAATGCTTGTTTAGGGGCAGTTGCATTAGGGGCAAGTATCTTAGAAAGACATTTTACAGATCATATGCAGCGTACAGGACCAGATATCATTTGCAGTATGGATGAAGAAGCATGTCATGAATTAATAATTTCTAGTGCCGAAATTGCGCAAATGCGCGGAGGATCTAAAAAACCTGCAGAAGAAGAACAAGTAACAATAGATTTTGCTTTCGCAACTGTGTGTACAATCGCTCCAATAAAAAAAGGGGAGATTTTTACCAAAGAAAATATTTGGGTAAAACGCCCTGGAACGGGGAAAATCTTAGCAGAAAATTTCAATGCTATAATTGGTAAAGCAGCAACAAGAGATATTGAAAATGATGAACAATTGATTTGGGAAGATATTCAATAATATGTCAAAGAAAAAAATACTTTTTCTAACCGGTACCCGAGCTGATTTTGGAAAAATTAAATCATTAATAACAATTTTAGAAACTCAAAATGAATTTGAGGTTTTTCTATTTGTTACAGGGATGCATTTACAAGAAGAGTATGGTTATACCTTACTGGAAATTGAAAGATGTAATTTTAAGAATATTTATACTTTCGTCAACCATACACACGAAACTACAATGGATTTGACTTTAGCCAAAACTATTGAAGGATTTTCAGATTATGTTAAAACGATTCAGCCTGATATGATAATTGTACATGGCGACCGCGTTGAAACACTTGCCGGAGCTATTGTAGGATCTCTTAATAATATTCTGGTAGCCCATATTGAAGGAGGAGAAATATCAGGAACTGTAGATGAATTAATAAGACACAGCGTTAGTAAATTAAGTCACATTCATTTTGTTTCTAATAAAGAAGCCTCAAAAAGACTTATTCAAATGGGGGAAATTAAAGAATCTGTATTTACGATTGGCTCTCCAGATATTGATATTATGTTTTCTAATCAGCTGCCTGATTTAGAAACAGCTAAAAGCTATTATGATATTCCATTTGACAATTTTTCAATTGTAATGTTTCATCCGGTAACGACCGAAATTAATTTAATGAAACAATATGCAGAAAATTTTGTGTCAGCTCTTTTAAAAGACAATCATAATTATGTTGTAATTTATCCTAACAATGATCTTGGCAGTCAATTTGTTTTGAAAGCATATGAGAAATTAAAACAGAATGAAAGGTTCAGGATTTTTCCCTCTCTTCGATTTGAATATTTTTTGACATTATTAAAAAACAGCCAATTCATTATAGGTAATAGCAGCGCAGGAATACGTGAGGCACCATATTACGGAATACCAATTATAAATATTGGAACCAGACAGCAAAATAGAGCAATTCATGCTGATATTATAAATGTTGATTATTCTGAAAAAGAGATTAGTAAAGCTCTTTCGATTATTGACAAACATAAAGTACAAATATCAAATAATGATTTTGGCAAAGGAAATAGCGCAGAATTATTTCTTAATTGTTTGCAGAAATCAGATATTTGGCAGCTGAATCATCAAAAACAATTTAGAGATAATTAATGCCTGAGAAAAAAGTTTTTATTTTATTTCCTGATGGGGTTGGACTCCGAAATTTTGCTTTTTCTAATTTTTATAAAATTGGATTAGATCTCAAAATTAAAATTAAGTATTGGAATAATACTCCTTTTAATTTAACAGATTTAGGATTTGACGATATCAAAATTAGAGGCGCAAAATCAAATCCTTTGACAGATAGTTACAAAAATGCCCGAAAACAGATCGAGCTTAATCTAAGTATAAAAGACAAAGGCGATTTAGTTTACGATACATACCGTTTTCCATTTTCCTATAAAAACATTAAAACTGCTATTAAAAGTTATGCATCTAGATTTTTTATAGCAACACATTCTTCAAAAAAAGGATTGGAAAAAGTTCGTAAAAAAATAAAAAATAGCGAGAAAAAAAGTGCATATTATAATAATTGCTTAAGAACTCTTCAGGAAGAAAGACCTGATTTTGTTTTCTGTACGAATCAACGTCCCGTTTTAGCCATTGCACCATTATTGGCCGCAAAGGAACTTCAAATACCAACAGGCACTTTTATTTTTTCGTGGGATAATCTGCCAAAAGCAACAATGGTTGTTGAAACAGATTATTATTTCGTTTGGAGCGAACATATGAAAAAAGAACTTCTTGATTATTATCCTTATATAAATGAAAAAGATGTTTTTGTTGTAGGAACACCTCAATTCGAAAGTCATTTCGAAAATGAGATAATTATTGACAAGCAGCATTTTTTTGAAGAACATAAACTGGATATAAACAAAAAATATATCTGTTATTCAGGCGATGATATTACTACTTGTCCAGATGATGCCAAATATTTATCTGATGTTGCTGATGCTGTTAGAAAATTAAATATCGAAGGAGAATCATTAGGAATTATATTCAGACGTTGCCCTGTAGATTTTTCTAACAGATATGATGAGGTTTTAAAAAAAAACGAAGACATCATTGTTTCTGTAAATCCATTATGGAAAAAAATAGGAGAAGGCTGGAACACAATCCTTCCTACTAATTCTGATATTAAACTTTTGGCAAACACTATCTTTCATACTGAAATGGTAGTAAATTTAGGATCTTCAATGGTTTTTGATTATGCTTGTTTTCAAAAAGCCTGTGCGTTTATTAATTATGATGTTTCAAATAAAATTGATGCAGATTGGTCAGTTTCTAAAATCTATAACTACGTTCATTTTCGTTCAATGCCAAATAAAAAAGCAGTAATTTGGCTTGACTCTGCCGAAGAAATCGCTGATAAAATAAAACTAGGATTATATCAACCGGATGAAACAATCGAATATGCTAAAAGTTGGTTTGAGATTATAAATCAACATCCTCCAAAAGAGGCCTCACTAAGAATATGGAAAGCAATAGAATCAATTATTAACTAATTTCCATTTTCAATAAATTCTTAATTAATTTATGTTTTTTAATTCTTTAGCATTTGCTATTTTTCTACCAATCGTTTTTTTGCTCTATTGGTTTGTCTTTAATAAAAATAAAAGCACGCAAAATGCTTTATTAATAGTTGCTAGTTATTACTTTTATTCTTGTTGGGATTGGCGATTTCTGTTTCTGTTGGTTTTTTCCACTTTTTTAGATTATTATACCGGAATTCAAATTGAAAAAGGAAAGTCGGAAAGAAGTAGAAAGTTTTGGTTTTGGTTAAGTATATCTGCCAATTTAGGGTTTTTAGGGATTTTTAAATATTATAATTTCTTTGCATCTTCTTTTGCAGATTTGTTTTCTGCGTTGGGATTCCAGGCGAGTCCGATTTTATTAAAAGTTATTCTTCCGGTTGGAATTTCATTTTACACCTTTCATGGATTATCATATGTAATTGATATATATTACAAAAGAATAAAAGCGGAGTATAATTTTATCGATTATTCGCTATTTGTTAGCTACTTTCCGCTTTTGGTTGCAGGTCCAATCGAAAGAGCTACACATTTACTTCCGCAGGTAAAAGTTAAGCGTGAATTTAATATTCAAAATGCTAAAGATGGTATATGTCAAATTATTTGGGGGTTAGTAAAAAAAGTAGTTATTGCAGATACTTGTGCGGTTTATGCCAATGCCATTTTTGATAATTATCCATCAATGAATTCGTTCTCATTGATTATGGGAGCAGTTTATTTTGCATTTCAGATTTATGGTGATTTTTCAGGATATTCGGATATTGCTTTGGGAGTCTCAAAATTGTTTGGAATAGATTTGCTGAGAAATTTCAATTACCCTTATTTTTCAAGAGATATTGCTGAGTTTTGGCGAAGATGGCACATCTCACTTTCATCTTGGTTTCGTGATTATTTATATATCCCATTAGGAGGGAGCAAAGGCGGACTTTGGATGAAAATTAGAAATACATTCATCATTTTTATAGTCAGCGGTTTTTGGCATGGAGCTAATTGGACATATATCGTATGGGGATTTATAAATGCAGTTTATTTTTTACCATTACTTTTATCAAACAGTAATAGAAACAATATAGATTCTATAAGCCTAAAATGGAATTTTACTTCTTTAAGAGTAATATTTAGCATTATTTCAACTTTTATTATAACCTGCATTGCCTGGGTTTTTTTTAGAGCAAAAACAATAACTGATGCAGTATTATATCTAAAACGATTAGTTCTAAACCATGATTTTAGTTTCCAATACTTAGACAACGAAAGATATAATTATGAATTAGTTCTTTTAATAGGTGCATTTGTTTGGGTTGAATGGAATAGTCGTACTAAAATTGAACCCCTTTCAGGAAAAAGAAGTTCGTTTAAAATAGCTTTAGCAATATTAGCGATCATGGCGTTTGGAACATTTTCAGATTATAAAGAATTTATATATTTTCAGTTTTAATGAAGCGTTTTTTAATTTATACAGCCAAAATATTTCTACTAGCAATTTTAATAGCAATCATTTTAGATGGTTTTTATACAGTAGTTTTTTTTCAATCTAAAAACCGCGGAAAAGTCGAAACTGTTGTAAATTCCAAAGCCCTAAAATATGATGTGGTTATTCTTGGATCGTCTCGGGCAAATAATCATTTTGTTTCAAAAATGTTTGAAGATAAAGGATTAAAAACCTTTAATTATGGCATGAGCGGCGGACATTTATTTGAAGCTTCCTTAATGTTGAAATTAATGATAGAAAGAAAATATGAAATCAAAAATGTAATTTTGGAGGCAGATTTGAATCTTTCTAATGAAAAAGAAGCCGAAGGTGTTTCAGCTAAATTTTTACCGTTCATTCATAGTTCTAAAGTGATAAAAAAACATTTTGAAACACAAGATAATTTTAATGAGTTGTATTATTTGCCTTTTTATAGATTTATAAAATTTGATAGTAAAATTGGTTTTAGAGAAGTTTACAAGATCCTTGTGAAAGAAAAAACAAATACGCTTGATAATCTGGGTTATTACCCATTAGAAAAACATAAAAATGGCAATATGAAAAACAACATTGTAAATTTAAACCCATTACCTCATAATAAATATTACGAAGAAATTAAAGCAATCTGCAAATCACACAAAATAAATTTCATTGCTGTTATGACACCTATGTGTGAGAATGTAAAAGGGATGAATTATTTTGAGAAAGTAAAAAAAGCTTATCCTGAAATTCATAATTATGAAAACGTAGTTATCGAGGATAAATATTTTTCATCTTGTGGCCATATGACTGATAATGGAGCAAAAATATTTACAGCAAGAATTCTAAAAGATTTTTTTAATAAATAATTTTATGAAAATAGCTTTTTTAACTCCTGAATACCCGCATTCAAGAACGGGAAGTTCAGGTGGTATTGGTACAAGTATTAAAAATTTAGCAGTGGGTCTTTTGGCTCAAGGCGTTTCAGTAAGAATTCTTGTTTATGGTCAAAAAGAAGATGCCATTTTTGATGATAATGGTATTTTGGTTCAACAGGTTAAAAATGTAAAATTTAAAGGTCTTTCTTGGTTTTTTACCAGAAAAAAACTCGAAAGAATTATTAATGAATTACATTCTAATAATAAAATTGATGTAGTTGAAGCTCCAGATTGGACAGGAATAACTTCTTTTATAAAACCTCAAAAATGTCCTATAATAATAAGATTAAACGGCTCTGATACTTATTTCTGTCATTTAGATGATCGCCCGGTAAAGTGGAAGAACAAATTTCATGAAAAAAAAGCTTTACAAAATGCAGATGGATTATTATCAGTAAGTCAGTTCACAGCTGATAAAACTAATGCTGTTTTTAACTTACATAAGAAATTTGCAATTATACCAAATCCCATTGATTCTAAATTGTTTCAAAATAGAAACTCAAATAATAACACGGGGCAAAACATCTTGTACTTTGGAAGTTTGATTCGTAAAAAAGGACTTTTAGAGTTGCCATTAATTTTTAATAAAGTAATAGAGAAAAATCCAGAAGCTCAATTAATTTTAGTTGGAAGAGACGTTCCGGATATCATGTCTGGAAAATCTTCAACATGGGAAATGATGCAGCCACTTTTCTCTGATTCGGCACTAAAAAATGTAGAATATTTAGGAAGTGTTCCTTATGAAGAGGTAAAACAAGTAATTGAAAAGTCAAAAATTTGTGTCTTTCCATCTTTTGCCGAAGCATTTCCTGTTTCCTGGTTAGAGGCGATGGCTATGGAAAAACCAATTATTGCTTCAAATATTGGCTGGGCTAATGAAATGATTGAGGAAGGCAAAAATGGATTTTTAGTTAATCCGAAAGATCATAATTTGTATTCTCAAAGAATAATAGAATTTCTAAATAATGAGAAACTATGTTTAGAAGCAGGAAAATCAGCAAGAAAAAAAGTTGAAGAATGTTTTGACATAGAAGTTTTAGCAAAGAAAAACATTGAATTTTATAAATCGCTAATCTCTTAATTTTGATAATAATATTATATCATAACAGAAATAAAGTACAAAAAGTTATAACTCAAAATAATGACGTTTTATCTTTTGATACTACCATTACTATTGCATCTGTTATGACAGAATTAGCTTTTAAGTATTCATATGCAAAAATAGTTTGGTGTAATATTAATTTTAAGGGTTTTTTGAATTTAGGAGAAATTGAAAAAATATTCCATCACAATAAAATGATGTTATCATATTGCTCAAATGATTTGAATTATTTAGGTAAAATGATTGGGTATGTTGAAGAATCTCCATTTATAAAAGTCAATAAAAAAGTAACTTTCCCCACGTGGCAAATGAATAGCGATGTTGGAGTTATTCATGCTTCAGTATTGTTAGCTATAAAAGATTCTATTAAGGCAGGTAAAAATTTGGATTATTTTCTAAATTCTATTGCTAAAATAGGTATGCCCTTGGGATTGTTATGTTATTCTGAACCAAGACTATTTAATAATCACGATTTAATTATACCGCAAAAGTTTTCAAATTTTACACTTTTTAGATTTGTAAAACAACACTATAAAACACGTTGGATTTTCTTGTTATTTTTAAATATTTTTCTCTATGAAAATCAACTATTAGTTCTTCCTGTACTTTCGAGTCTTTTTTATAGTAAAAGGAAATCCAAAAACGATCTGTTAGATAAAATCCAACCTCATTCTTTAAAACAGACTGTAACTACTAGAAATGTTGATGTTATAATTCCAACACTTGGCAGGAAAAAATATTTATACGATTTTTTAAAAGATTTATCGAATCAAAAACATTTAATCAAAAAAGTAATAATTGTTGAACAGAATCCTGATGTAAACAGTGTTTCTGAACTTGATTATTTAAAAGATGAAAATTGGCCATTTCAAATAAAACATATTTTTATACATGAAATGGGAGCGTGTAATGCAAGAAATTTAGCTATAGCCGAAGTTGATAGTGAATGGACTTTTATGGCAGACGATGACATAAGAATTGAGAATAATTTTTTAGAAGAAGCCTTTTTATTGATAGAAAAGCAAGGTGGAGAACAAATTACATTTGGCTGTTATACTTCCAATTATCCAAAAAATAAAAAAATAAACCAAACCTTTCAGTGGAATGCTTTTGGTTCAGGTTGTAGTATTGTTAAGTCAAAAAACATAGCTCAGATATTTTACAACACTAAATTTGAATTTGGATTTGGAGAGGACTCTGATTTTGGTATGCAATTAAGAAATTTGGGATTTGATGTTCTATATTTTCCAAAACCTGAAATTTTGCATCTTAAAGCTCCTATTGGCGGCTTCAGAATTAAACCTGTTTTAGCCTGGCAAAAAGATTTAATACAGCCAAAACCTTCTCCAACTATTATGTTGTATAAAATATTGTATTTAACCTCAGAACAAATTAATGGTTATAAAACGACCTTATTTTTTAAATACTATAAATCTCAATCTATTAAAAATCCGTTTGCATATTTTTCCACTTTCAAAAAGCAATGGAAAAGCAGTATTTATTGGGCTAATGAATTAAATAAAAAAGAATGAATTTTTCGTTGATTATTTGTACATATATGCGCCCGGAACCTTTGTTGGTTTTATTAAAATCGGTTCAAAAGCAAACTATTTATCCCAATGAAATTATAATTGTTGATGGTTCATTAAATGATGCAACACAAATTGTTTTAACTCAAAATGAATTTCACAATTTAAAATATTTTTTAGTTTCTAAATCTGATCGCGGTCTCACCAGACAGCGTAATTTTGGAATTTCAAAAGTAGATGGTAATTCTGAAATCATTTGTTTTTTAGATGATGATACGGTTTTAGAATCAGATTATTTTGAAAATCTTTTAGCTACATATAACCAATACCCTTTTGCATTGGGCGTAGGGGGGTATATTACCAATGAAACCCAATGGGAACAAGTGAGTCAGGGTTATCAACCACTAATAAATGAGTTTAGTTTTGATGGATGGAAACGCAAAGACGGAAGCCGTTTTGTGTTAAGAAAAAGACTTAAATTAAATAGTGATTGTCCTCCTGGATTTTTGCCTTTATTCTCACATGGGAGGAGTATTAGTTTTTTACCTCCAAGTGGTAAAACTTACAATGTTGAGCAATTGATGGGCGGAGTTTCATCTTTCCGAAAATCAGTTTTTGAAACTTTTTCATTTTCAACTTATTTTGAAGGTTATGGTTTATATGAAGATGCGGATTTTACATTGCGGGTAGCCAAAACGGGAAATTTATATGTAAACACTGCTGCGAGACTATACCACTTTCACAATCCGTCGGGAAGGCCAAATCAATATCGATATGGAAAAATGGTAGTTAGAAATGGTTGGTATGTATGGAGAATCAAAAATCCAACTCCAAATTTTAATGCTAAATTTAAATGGAATTCTATTACCGTTTTGCTAACGATAATCCGCTTAACGAATGTAATAACTGAAAAAAATAAAAAACAAGCATTTACAGAAGCTTTAGGGAGAATTGTTGGTCTGTGGAGTTTATTATTTAATAAACCAAAATTTATAAAATGAAATTTGCTGTCATTACTCATGTAAATCATGCCAAAAAAGGAAACGAATATTTAGGTTATGCGCCATATGTTCGTGAAATGAATATTTGGTTAAAATATGTTGATGAGGTAATTATCGTTGCTCCATTAGAAAAGACCAATATTAATGCAATAGACGTTCCTTATGCACATGATAAGATAGATTTTAGAAGAATACCAGACTTTAATTTTACTAGTTTCAGAAACAATTTAAGGTCACTTTTTAAGTTACCTCTTATTTTTTGGAGAATTTTTTGGGTAATGAAAGAAGCCGATCATATACATCTTCGATGTCCCGGCAATGTTGGATTAATTGCTTGTTTTGTCCAAATTTTATTCCCAAAGAAAATTAAGACTGCCAAGTATGCTGGAAATTGGGACCCAAAAAGCAAACAGCCATGGACTTATCGTTTACAAAGATGGATATTAAATCATCCTTTTTTAACTAAAAATATACAAGTTTTGGTTTATGGAAACTGGGATAATCAATCGAGAAATATAAAATCTTTTTTTACAGCAACTTATTCGGAATCTGAAAAAGAAAGTATTGAAAAGGAAAATATAAAATCAGGTATAAATTTTATTTTTACAGGAAGTTTGGTTAAAGGAAAGAATCCTCTGTATGCTATAAAACTTATAGAAGCGCTGTTGGAAAAAGGCAATGATGTAAAATTAAGTTTATATGGTGAAGGAATAGAAAGAGAATCTTTAGAAAACTATACTAAGGAAAATAAACTAGACAAATTCATTTTTTTTCAAGGTAATCAAGATAAAGAAACTCTCAAAAAAGCTTATAAAAAAAGTCATTTTGTTATTTTACCATCTAAGAGTGAAGGTTGGCCTAAAGCAATTGCAGAAGGAATGTTTTGGGGATGTATACCTTTGGCAACAAGTGTTTCTTGTGTTCCTTTTATGTTAGATTATGGTAATCGTGGAGTTATGTTAGAAAAAGATTTAGAAAAAGATATTCACCAGATAGAAAAAATTTTGCTGAATAAAAATATTCTTGAAGCTAAAAAGGAATCTACAATGCAGTGGTCTCAAAAGTATACAACTGATCTTTTTGATTCTGAAATAAAAAAAATATTGACTGTATGAGAATTGTTCAAATTATAGATTCTCTAGAATCAGGAGGAGCTGAGCGAATGGCGGTTAATTATGCAAATGCTTTGTGCAAGAAAATAGAATTTTCAGGATTAATTGCAACTCGAAAAGAAGGTCAGCTATTATCACAAATTGATAAACAAGTTTCATATTTGTTTTTAAAAAAAAATAAAAGCATAGATCTGAAAGCTGTTTCCCGATTAAGACAGTATTTGAAGAATAATAAAGTTGAAGTTATACATGCCCACAGTTCTTCATTTTTTATTGCAATTTTAGTAAAATTTGTATTGCCACAGATTAAAATAGTTTGGCATGATCATTATGGGATTTCTCAGGATTTATCTTTAAGAAAAAATTTAAGTTTAAAGCTAGGATCATTTTTCTTCAGTGGAATAATTTCTGTAAACTCTTCTTTGAAAAACTGGGCCTTATCTTATTTATCATGCCCTAATGCTGAATTTTTTCCTAATTTTATAGGTGAGTTGTACAGTACAAGTGAAAAAATGGTTTTAAAAGGTAATGATGGTAAAAGAATAATTTGTTTAGCCAACCTGCGTCCCCAAAAAAATCATGAGTTTTTAATTGATACAGCTTATTTAATATGTTCAAAAAATCCAGATTGGAGTTTTCATTTATTAGGAAAAGATTTTCAGGATTCTCATTCTGAATTGCTTTATAAAAAAGTAAATGATTTAAAACTTCAAGAGCATGTTTTTTTTTACGGAAGTATCAATAATGTTGGGAAAGCATTAGAGCAGTGTGATATAGCAGTTTTACCATCTATATCTGAAGGACTACCACTTGCTGTATTAGAATACGGTTTGTATAAATTACCAGTTATTGCAACAAATGTTGGCGAGATTTCAAAAATTATTATTTCTGAAAAAGAAGGATTTGTAATTGAATCAAACAATATTGAACAATTTAATGAAGTTCTTCAAAGTTTAATCGACAATGAAAAGAAAAGGATTGAATTAGGACAAAACCTTAATAAAGTTGTATCGTTTAATTATAGTGAAGAAGCAATAATAAATGATTACATTTTATGGTTGAATTCTTTGCCTAATTTTGCCAAATAAATATTACTGAATAAATGAGTAAAAAGTTTTCGCCATATTACATTCTTATATTTCATGTATTAATTGCTTTTGCGGTTTTTGTTTTGCCTTTTTTGTCAAAACTATATTCGATTGCGATTCCTGCTGTAGGTTTGTACTTTGTTATTCGAAATAAAAACAGAAACAACGAAGTTATTTTTGTAGCAGCATACCTTGTCGGAGCAGAAGTTTTTTTAAGAATGACTGGTGGGAATTTTAATAATGAATATGTAAAAATCCTAATTACTTTCTTTATGTTCTTAGGAATGATTTACAGTAATTTTTCAAAAAAAGGTCTTGTCTATTTGTTGTTAATGCTATTATTGATACCGGGAATTTTGGTAACTTTTGAAATGGCAAGCTTAAATACAGATATAAAAAAAGCTTTGATGTTTAATTTATCTGGACCAGTTTGTTTATCCTTCTGCTCTATGTATATGTATGCAAGAAGAATTTCTTTTTCAACACTTCAAAATATAGTTCTTTTAATGGGATTGCCTATAGTTACGATTACAGTCTATTTGTTTTTGTATAATCCGAGTGTTCGTGATGTTGTAACCGGAACACAATCTAATTTTGAAACGTCGGGAGGATTTGGACCAAATCAGGTTTCTACCATCTTAGGATTGGGGATGTTTATTTTTTTTTCGCAGTTCGTTCTATTTTCAAAAACAAAAAAAGAAATAATTTTGAATGGTTTTCTATTGATTTTTGTCAGTTATCGAGGTATTGTGACATTTTCAAGAGGAGGTGTAATATCAGGATTAGTAATGATAGTTCTTTTGTTAGGCCTAATGTATTATTTTTCAAATAGAATAGGGAAAAATAAGATTGGTTTGGTTGTTGTTTTGATGGGAGGACTTGCTCTAGGAGTCTGGACTTATACTTCCTTGCAAACTAATGGATTAATTACAAAAAGATATGCTAATCAAGATGCAAGAGGAAGAGAGAAAAAAGATCGTTTAGGAGGAAGAGAAGCAATTATAGATGCTGAATTGAAGCTTTTTGTAGATAACCCTATTTTAGGAGTGGGAGTTGGTGTAGGAAAGGAATTGAGAAAAGAAGATTTGGGAGAAGTTGCTTCTCATAATGAAATTTCACGTATGCTTAGTGAGCATGGTTTATTTGGTATAATCGGGTTGTTTCTGCTGTTATTAGTTCCTTTTATATCTTACATAAACAATCTTCAACATCTTTACTTTTTATCTTTTTATGTTTTTTGGTTACTAACTATAAATCATGCTGCAATGCGAACAGCCGCCCCAGCTTTTGTATACGCTCTGACACTTCTTTCCGTACAAGTTAAATTTACTGAAAAAACAGAAACATAACCTTTCTAGTTTGGTTTTTTATAATACATTTGCTTTCAGTTTAAGCCCCTAAACCTACATAAGCATGCGTTCAAATAATAAAATGCATTTTGAATTTTCAGAACGAAAAGTTTTACTTTTTGCTTTTGATGCAGTATTTATTTTGTCTGCACTATATTTCTTAAATGTTTTTTTCAATTACCATTATTTTGCATTCGAAATACAAAATATTTATAGACCATTAATTCTTATTGGATATTTATACATATTTGGAACAATTTTCGAAATGTACAATCTACAGGTTGCAAGCAATCAGTTTCAAATACTTAAGAGCGTTGTTCTTTCAGTTTCTACAACAGGTTTAGTATACCTTCTTACACCAATTTTATCGCCAGAACTGCCAAAACAGCGGTTAGTAATATTGATTTTTTATCTTACGTTGCTGTTTACAGTCTTGTTATGGCGTTTCTTTTACGCAGTTTTTTTGGCATCACATCGGTTTTCACAAAATGTTGTTTTGATTTGTGATCAGGATCAGGTTGAAGAACTAGTTTTAGGATTAGAAAACGTTGATCCGCATTATAAAATAATTGGATTTGTAAATTCTGATTCGACTTCGACAACCAATGTTGATTTTCATTATGTAAAAGAAATTGATAAAAGTGAATTAGAAGATTTTGTTGTCAATCACAGCATTTCAGAAATTGTAATCGCCTCTCAAAAAACAGATGGTATTACAGCAGATTTATATCAACAATTACTTCATTTATTAGAATCTGGAAATATCATTAGAGAATATACTCAGGTTTACGAGAGCAAAACACAACGCATTCCGGTACATTACATTTCACGCGATTTTTATCGTTTCTTTCCTTTTAGCCGAAGCAATAACAATAAACTATATTTGTTTTTAATTCGTTTTTTAGAACTTTTGTTTTCTTTTGCAGGCTTACTAATCTGTTTGATTTTTATTCCTTTTATTTTTATTGGAAATCTTTTAGCAAACAGAGGCAGTTTGTTTTACACACAAGATAGAGTTGGTAAAAACGGAAATGTTTTTAAAATTTATAAATTCAGAACCATGATCGAGGCTTCTGAAATACACGGTGCTGTTTTCGCTGTTTTTAATGATAAAAGAATAACTCCTTTTGGAAAATTCATGCGTAAATCAAGAATTGACGAATTGCCACAGTTTTACAATGTTTTAAAAGGCGATATGGCCGTAATTGGACCAAGACCCGAAAGACCATTTTTTGTTGATGAAATTGCCAAAGTAATGCCTTTTTATGAAACACGCCACGTCATAAAACCAGGACTTACAGGTTGGGCTCAGGTCAACTATTCTTATGGCGAATCGATTGAAGAGAGTTTAATAAAACTACAATATGATCTCTATTACATCAAACACCGCAGCATTTTCCTTGATCTCAGTATTACATTCAAAACAATTACTACCGTTTTATTTTACCGCGGACAATAAATAATTAGATAATTATCGGAATACGTTTTTTGTTTCTTATAGCAACTCTCACTAAAACAAAACCACTTGTAATGATCATTGGCAGTACAATTAAAAAATGTGCTTTGTTAATCATAAATATGCTGTAAACAATTAAAAACAGTAAATGTAAAACAGCAAATCGATAAGTCCATTTTTTGTTTTTTGCAATTGAAAATATAAGCAAAATCAATAAAAGCGGACTAAACAGCAATACGTTGTAATTCATCGCCAGTTCTTGGTGAAAAGAATAAAATCCAACCGAAACAAAAAATACTCCCATTAAGGCCAAAATCAAAAGATAAATTTTATCTACAATTTTATTATGCACTACAATAACAAACCCTAAGATAAAAAGATAAGTATAGATGTTGTTCCACCAAGACGTTGGAGTTTCTTTCTCAAAATTTAAAAGCGTTTTACTTTTTCCAGCCAAAAGATGTCCCTGAAAAGTTGTTTCATCTAAACTGTTTTTTAATTCAAAAGGCAAAAAGATTCTGGTAGCCAATTGGTCAACTTTAGTTCCGAAAATGATGCTAGTTCCTAGTTGATCGTAAAAATGCCCTTTAAAATAAGGAAACAAAACAGAACGATAGGTTTTGTCAGTATCCTCTTTTTTTACAATTATATTTCCTCCCAAAGTCGAATTGATAATATCCACAACCATCGATGTGCAGTTTTTATCAATAAATTTATAAGTATAATAACGTTCTTCAGACAGCAAAACAGCGTTTAGTTTGTCAAAAAGCTTCTGTTTCAATTCTGGAGAAATAAGTAATTCCTGTTCAAAAACACTTCTTTTTTCATAAGTATAATCATTTATAAAATCAGGAAATGAATGAACTACTACAAAATATTGTAAATCACCTTTTGCAAATTTGGCAACAAAATTTGGCGTTCTAAAATCAAAAGCCCCGTAATTGTAAACTACATCGAGATTGTTTATAGGATCTTCTACACGTATAGCTGTGTGGCCAAAATAAGAATAAGTTTCATTTCCTAATCCGCAGGTAATTACACTTATTTTTGCATATTTTGATAAAGGTATATTTTGGCTAAAGCCAATAGTAAAACTTAATAACAATAGTAAACTAAAAAGTGTTTTTTTGAAAAGGACTTTTTTCATGATTTAAAATTTTAAAAAGTTTAAGGTTTGTAATTATCTAAAAATGCCTAAATCTACTTTTATCGAAAATATATTAGAGTACAAAGCCGCGCTTTGGTTTCCTAAATCAGTCAATGCATAATCAACCTGAATGCCTTTGTATTTAAAACCTAGACCAATATTGGGTTGAAAACTTAATTTTTCGGTATTGTCCAACTGCGTTACATTTTGAAAATTTCCGGCGCCGGCTCTTAAAAAAACAATATCAGTATAACCAAACTCAAAACCAAGAGCGGGATCAATACTTACAACTTTTGATGAAATAATATCGTTAGTCTGCTCAAAACGCATATTTAAGTTTCCGGCAGCCAAAAGACTGTAATCGCCATGAAATTCAAATTTTCTTGAAACGCCTAATTGTGCTTTTGGCAAAGTAATTTCAGTACTTTCTGGTAATTCATTGTTTTCTCCCGGAATAGCATTTGCAATTTTTGCATATTCTTCTTCGTCAATATTCCAAACATTATAGGTTGTCGTAATATCACGAAGCATCAGTCCGAATTTCCAGTCGTTATGCTCAAACTGAAGTCCAACGTCAAAACCAAAACCCCACGAATTGGCAAACTTACCAATAACTCTACGGATAATTTTTGCGTTTACTCCATATTGAAAACCTTCAACAGGAAGTTTTCTCGCATAAGAAAAAGTAAAACCATAATCGGCAGTAGAAAACAAACGGATTCTATTATAATCAATATTTCCCTGACTGTCTATTAATTCGGTTGTGTCCATTATATCATCTACACCAAAACGAATCATAGAAATTCCCCAGGCACTTCGATCGTCAATTGGACTAGCATAGCCAATAAAATCATATTGGGCAATATTGGCAAAATAGCTCGCATGCATCAAAGAAAGCTGATGATCTTCAAGATGAACTAAACCAGCCGGGTTCCAATAAACTGCATTTACATCATTTGTAGAAGCGGTCACAGCACTAGACATTCCCAGAGCTGCGGCATCAACGCCAATATTCATAAACTCATTCGAATATTTCCGAACGGTTTGTGCATATTGCGAAGCAAAACTCCAAAATAATAAAAATGCAAAAAGTTTTTTCAATCGATAGTTTTTTGCAGACGAATGTCTATTTTAATTTTCCTCAAAAATAGAATATTTTATGCATCTAATTTAATTATTATAGAAGTTAAGTTTATAAAATCCATCTTTGCCAGCTTTTTATCTAATAGAAATTTTAATAGAAATTTTTTCTATTAATGTCGCTTATTTATGCGAAATTTGTCATTCAAATTTTATCAAACCAAAACATGAATATCAAAAAGCACATTCCGAATTTAATTACCTTAATAAATCTTTTTTGTGGCTGCGTGGCAATAGTTTTTGTTTCGAAAGCAATCGAAACTGGAGATTCTTTTAATTACGAAATGGCTTTTTACATGGTTTGTCTTGGAATCTTTTTTGATTTTTTTGATGGTTTTTTTGCCCGATTATTCAAAGTTTCAAGTCCGCTTGGTCTACAGTTAGATTCCCTGGCTGATATGGTTACGAGCGGAGTTGCGCCTGGATATGTAATGTATAGTTTGTTTGCAAACAGCGCACACGAATTAGGAACAAGCCCGGCAATTCCATTTTTAGGATTTATCGTGACTTTAGGATCTTGTTATCGATTGGCAAATTTTAATATTGATACACGTCAGACAGATTCATTTATCGGCTTGCCAACACCTGCAAATTCACTTTTCATTCTAAGCCTTCCGTTGGTCTTAAAGTTTTCAGATTCTTTAATGCTTTTGGAAATCCTGACTAATCAATACGTTTTATTGGTAATAACGCTATGCAGTGCTTATATTTTAAATGCAGAAATTCCGTTGTTTTCTTTAAAAGTGAAAAAGTTTAATTTTAAAGATAATGCGTTACAGATTGTATTTTTAGTTATTTCTTTTGTGTTACTTTTATTATTTCACTTCGGAGCTGTTCCTTTAATTATTATTTTTTACGTTTTACTTTCGATCGTAAATAATTTGTTTTTGAAAAAAAAGTAATTTATTCGAATGGCAAGAAAAACGACTTACCGTAAAACATATTCGAGAAAACCGGCAGGAAGATCATTTCTAAGCAGGATTTTTCGATTTCTTTTGTTGATTTTCTTCGCGCTTCTTTTTATAGGAACTCTTTATCACTATCGTAAAGGGCTGGCTTATTATCTAGGATTTAAGTCAGAAAAAGTTCTGGATGAAGATGAGGTAGACAAGCATCTTTCGGATGTTAGAAATATTCGCGTTCTCGAAAATCATAAAGGAAAAGTCGTTGGAATTGATGTTTCTGAATTTCAGGGAAAAGTCGATTGGGAAGAAGTTGAAATTCTAGATGAAAAATATCCAGTACAATTTGTTTTCATTCGTGCGACTGCCGGAAACGATCGTGTAGACAGTCAGTTTAAACGAAATTGGAAAGGCGCTAAAGAGAATAAAATTATGCGCGGTGCTTATCATTATTATCGTCCAAACGAAAATTCTATTGAACAGGCGAATCTTTTTATCAAAACCGTAAAGTTGCAAAAAGGCGATCTTCCGCCAGTTTTAGATATCGAAAAATTACCCAAAAATCAGCCTTTAGACAGTTTGAAAAAAGGTTTAAAACGCTGGTTAACTAAAGTTGAGAAACATTATCAGGTTCGTCCTATTATTTATTCAGGAGAAAGATATTATTCTGATTTCTTAAAAGAAGAATTTGGGGAATATCTGTTTTGGATTGCTAATTACAATTTCTATCGCGAAAAAATTGAAGACGATTGGCTTTTTTGGCAGTTTACAGAAAAAGCTTCTCTGCCTGGAATTAAACATCGTGTTGATGTGAATATCTATAATGGTGATATTGAGCAGCTGCAGTTTATTACTGTAGAGTAAGATGTGAAAAGTAAGATGTAAAAAGTGAGATGTAAAAAGTGAGATGTGAAATTAAAAATGGTAAAAAGCAATTTACATTTCACTTTTTACCATTAATATATAACTTTCTTAAAATTCAAGTTTCTTTTTACGAAGCTCAAAGTTTTGTCCCAGATATACTCTACGAACCATTTCGTCTTCTACTAGCTCTTCTGGAACCCCGGCTTTTAGAATTCCTCCTTCAAACATTAAGTATGTTTTGTCAGTAATCGCTAAAGTTTCCTGAACGTTGTGATCGGTAATTAAAATTCCGATATTTTTATTTTTTAACTGCGCTACAATTCTCTGGATGTCTTCAACCGCAACCGGGTCAACTCCTGCAAAAGGCTCATCCAATAAAATAAATTTAGGATCGGTTGCCAGTGCACGGGCAATTTCGGTACGACGACGCTCACCTCCAGAAAGTAAATCACCTCGGTTAGTACGAATATGTTCTAAGCTGAATTCTTCAATTAAACTTTCCATTTTAGCAATTTGAGCTTCCTTCGAAAGTTTAGTTAGTTGCAAAACGCTCAAAATATTATCTTCAATGCTTAATTTTCTAAAAACAGAAGCTTCTTGTGCCAAATAACCAATACCCTGCTGTGCACGTTTGTACATCGGATAATCAGTAATATTCAAATCATCAAGATAAATATTTCCGGAATTTGGTTTTACCAATCCTACGATCATATAAAAGGATGTTGTTTTTCCGGCACCATTTGGCCCCAAAAGTCCAACAATTTCTCCCTGATTTACTTCGACAGAAATTCCTTTTACAACACTTCGGCCTTTATATGTTTTTATTAAATTATCGGCTCTTAATTTCATTTTTTAAGTTTAATCGTTTAATCGATAAATCGTTTAGTCGCTGCAAATTAACGAATAAACGATTCAACAGTTAAACGTATTAACAATTATTTATTTCCAGCTTCTTCAAGGGCTTCCCAGAATTCGTAAGCTCGTCTTAAATGCGGAATTACGATTGTTCCTCCAACAAGAGTTGCGATTCCCATGGCTTCCATCATTTCTTCTTTAGAAACGCCTTCTTTATAACTTGTTTCTAAATGGTATTTTACACAGTCGTCACAACGCAAAACGGTAGAAGCAACTAAACCTAAAAGTTCTTTTGTTTTTACATCCAGAGCACCTTCTGCGTAAGCATTAGTGTCAAGATTAAAAATTCGCTTTACAATTTTGTTATTGTCAGCTAATAATTTTTCGTTCATTTTAGAACGATAGTCGTTAAATTCTTGAATTAAATCAGACATTTTCCTTTAATTTATTTTTATATACAATCTTTGAAATAAAGATACTTACTTCGTAGATAATTAACATTGGTATAGCTACAATAGTCTGGCTCACCACATCTGGCGGAGTTACAATCGCAGCAATAATTAATATAATTACAACAGCGTATTTCCAATATTTTCTCAAAAATTCAGGTGTTACCAATCCTAATTTGGTTAAGAAATAAATGATAATAGGCAGTTCAAAAAACAATCCGCTCGCCAAAATACTGGTTTTTACCATTCCCATGTAAGAGTCTAAAGTAAATTGATTGACCACCATTTCGCTAATAGAGAAAGTAGCCACGAAGTTTACCGACATAGGGATAACTACATAGTACCCAAATATAACTCCTAAAAAGAAAAGCAGGGAGGAAGTAAAAATGAAAACCTTAGCATTTTTTCTTTCTTTTTCATACAGAGCCGGACTGATAAATTTCCAAAGCTCCCATAATATATAAGGGAAACTTAATATAAACCCAGCCAAAAGACACATCCAAACGAATATATTTACCTGACCTTCCATTTCGGTATTCTGAATGATAAAGTTTAATTCAGTAATACAAATACTATCCGCAAAACCTAATTGATGTGATAAATCACAAAACCAAACGTAAGTAAAAAAACTAGGTCTTGTTGGTCCTAAAATAATTTGATCAAATAAATAATCACTAACAAAATAAGTAACAAATGCCATTATGCATATTGCAATTGTACTTCTAACTAATAACCATCTTAGTTCTTCAAGATGATCTAAAAATGACATCTCGCCAAGGTTTTTCTTTGCCATTATACGATTCCTTCTTTTAAAATGTCATGTAAATGTAATACGCCTTTGTATTCTCCATTATCTGCAACAATCAATTGCGTGATAGAGAAATCTTCTAAAATATTTAAGGCATCGACCGCCATAGTTTCAGATGAAACCAATTTTGGGTTTTTGCTCATAATGTCTTTTGCTGTTAAATCTGCTATAGAATCACGATCGTTAAGCATTCTTCGGATATCTCCGTCAGTAATAATTCCAACAATTTTATTGTCTTCAACCACTGCCGTAACGCCTAGTCTTTTTTCAGAAATTTCAAAAATTGCTTTTTTGATAGAAGTATCAGGCGTAACAGTTGGTTTTAACGAATGCTCTATCATATCTTTTACGCGAAGCAAAAGTTTTTTCCCTAAAGCACCTCCCGGATGATAAACTGCAAAATCTTCGGGTTTAAAATCACGCATTTCCATTAAACAAACCGCTAGTGCATCGCCCATTACAAGCTGCGCTGTCGTACTGTTTGTTGGGGCTAAATTTATAGGGCAGGCTTCTGTGTCTACTGTTGTATTTAAAACATAATCAGAACCTTTTGCCAGAAACGAAGTGATGTTTCCGGTTATTCCAATCAAAGTATTTCCGAAACGTTTTAATAACGGAACCAAAACCTTTATTTCAGGACTGTTTCCGCTTTTTGAAATACAAATAATAATGTCATCATTTTGTATCATTCCCAAATCACCATGAATTGCTTCTGCAGCGTGCAGGAACATCGACGGTGTTCCGGTAGAATTAAAAGTGGCCACCATTTTTTGAGCAATTATGGCACTTTTTCCGATACCGGTAACAATTAATCGGCCTTTAGTTTCGTAAATACGTTGGACTGCTTCGAAGAAATTTTCGTCCAGAAAATCAATTAACTTTGTAATTGCTTCACTTTCAGAGAGAATTGTTTTTTTGGCGATAGCCAGTATATTTTCTTTTGAGATCAAAACAGAATATTTAAAATTTGTATGTATAAAAGAAAGTTGTATCTTTATGTGTTGCAAATTTATACAAAAATATCCATTTAAATAAAGAATGAATTCAAACGAAATTGAAATACACAAGGAATTAAAGAAGTATTTCGGCTTTAGCCAATTTAAAGGCTTGCAGGAGCAAGTCATTACGAGTATTTTAGATAAAAAGAATACTTTCGTAATTATGCCTACGGGCGGCGGTAAGTCTCTTTGTTATCAATTACCCGCTTTAATTCAGGACGGAACAGCCATTGTTGTTTCTCCTTTAATTGCTTTGATGAAAAACCAGGTAGATGCGATTCGAAGCCTTTCATCAGAAAACGGAATTGCACATGTGTTGAATTCCTCTCTTACCAAAACAGAAATTGCTCAGGTTAAAAAAGATATTACATCTGGTGTAACAAAACTTTTATACGTGGCACCAGAATCGTTAACAAAAGAAGAATATGTTGCTTTTTTGCAAAGCGTGCCCATTTCTTTTGTAGCAATCGACGAAGCGCACTGTATTTCTGAATGGGGACATGATTTTAGACCGGAATACAGAAATCTAAGAAATATTATTAAGCAATTAGGAAAAGTGCCAATTATTGGCCTTACCGCAACTGCAACTCCAAAAGTTCAGGAAGATATTCTTAAAAATCTGGATATGGCCGATGCCAGCACTTTTAAAGCATCATTTAACAGGCCAAATTTATACTACGAAGTACGTACAAAAACAAAAAGTATAGAATCGGATATTATTCGATTTATAAAACAGCATAAAGGCAAATCAGGAATTATTTACTGTTTAAGCCGTAAAAAAGTAGAATCAATTGCTGAGGTTTTGCAAGTAAACGGAATCAGTGCGGTTCCTTATCACGCAGGTTTGGATGCTAAAACCCGTGCCAAACATCAGGACATGTTTTTGATGGAAGATGTTGATGTTGTAGTAGCAACAATTGCATTTGGAATGGGAATCGACAAACCAGACGTTCGTTTTGTAATTCACCATGATATTCCAAAATCTTTAGAAAGTTACTATCAGGAAACAGGTCGTGCCGGACGTGACGGTGGAGAAGGACATTGCTTAGCATATTATTCTTATAAAGATGTAGAAAAGCTGGAGAAATTTATGTCTGGAAAACCAGTTGCCGAGCAGGAAATTGGATTTGCACTTTTACAGGAAGTTGTAGCTTACGCCGAAACTTCAATGTCACGTAGAAAATTCCTTCTTCATTATTTTGGAGAAGAATTTGACAGCGAAACTGGAGAAGGAGCAGACATGGATGACAACGTTCGTAACCCTAAACATAAAGTCGAAGCAAAAGAGCAGGTCGTTAAACTTCTCGAAATTGTTCGCGATACCAAACATATTTATAAATCAAAAGAAATTGTGTTTACTTTAATAGGTCGTATCAATGCAGTTATTAAAGCACACAAAACAGATACGCAGCCTTATTTTGGTACCGGATCGGATCATGACGAAAAATACTGGATGGCATTATTAAGGCAGGTTTTGGTAACAGGATTATTGTCTAAAGATATTGAAACATATGGAGTAATAAAAATTACGCAGGAAGGTTTAGATTTTATCAAAAACCCGGTTTCATTTATGATGTCTGAAGATCATGAATACACGGAGGCTGATGACGAAACTGTCGTAACGGGTTCTAAAGCTTCAGGAACTTCAGATGAAGTTTTAACAGGAATGCTGCGTGAACTTCGTAAAAAAGTAGCTAAAAAATTAGGAGTTCCTCCGTTTGTTGTTTTTCAGGATCCTTCTCTGGAAGATATGGCCCTTAAATATCCGATAACTTTACAGGAATTGTACAATATTCATGGAGTTGGTGAAGGAAAAGCTAAAAAGTACGGCAGCGAATTTGTCGCACTTATCAGCCGATATGTTGAAGATAATGATATTATTCGTCCAGATGATTTAGTCGTAAAATCTACAGGAGTAAACTCTGCCAACAAATTATACATCATTCAGAATATTGATAGAAAACTTCCATTAAGTGACATCGCTTCTGCAAAAGGATTAACGATGGATGCTTTAATTAAAGAAATGGAACAGATTGTTTATTCTGGAACAAAACTGAATATCAAATACTGGCTGGATGATATTTTAGACGACGACCAGCAGGAAGAAATTCACGATTACTTCATGGAATCAGAATCTGATAAAATCGAAGACGCACTTAAAGAATTTGATGGCGATTACGATATTGATGAATTGCGTTTAATGCGTATTAAATTTATTAGTGAAGTAGCTAATTAGTCTTAAAGTTTATAAAGTCGAAAGTCTTAAAGTCCTGTGTTTGCACTTTCGACTTTAAGACTTTTAACTTTCGACAAATACTTCCCCTCGATGCGGTTTCAAAGCATCTCTTACCGGAATCATATTTTCGTCAGTAACGACCATAAAAGCAATGGCGTGCATTTCGTTTATGATTTTAAATCCTGTAATATTTAAAGGCAATTTTTCAATTGCAATATATTCTTTAAGATGAATTTCGTGATGCTCTGCAGTTTTTGCAGAAGCAGGACCTCGAAAATCCCAAATCAGTTTTATTTTTCTAGACATTTTTTTTAAAAGGTGCAAAGGTTCAAAGTGACAAAGGTACAAAGTCTTTTTTAAGGTTCTAAGATTCTGAGAAGCTAAGGCTCTAAGTTTTTTTTCTTTAGAGTCACACTGCAGTGCGTCTAACTCCAACAGTTCTTAAAAGAAATCTTTTTAATACACAATCTGTGGCTAAAAAAAAATATAAATCTGCTTAAATCTGTGTGAATTTGCGTGAAAATTTAGAGCAAAGATAAAATCTCATTTCAAAATAGTACTTTTGCAACTTCTTTTCATAGAAAGAAAAGCTAATAGATAAATAATAAAAAATGCCAAGAGAACTTTTACTTCAGGTAACGCCGGAAATTGCAGCAAATGAATCGCTGCTTAAAAACCATTTGTCTAAACAAATAAAAGTTTCTCCGCAGGAAATTCAGCATATTTCAATTTTAAAACGTTCGATTGATGCACGCCAAAAAGCGATTAAAATCAATTTGAAAGTTATTATTTATTTAAAAGGCGAACCTTTTCAGCAAACCAAAATTGAACTTCCGTTATATAAAGACGTTTCTTCTGCTCAGGAAGTTATTGTTGTGGGTGCCGGTCCAGCCGGACTTTTTGCAGCTTTGCAGTTAATTGAATTAGGCTTAAAGCCAATAGTAATCGAACGCGGAAAAGATGTTCGCGGGCGCCGACGCGATTTAAAAGCGATAAACCGAGAGCATATCGTTAACGAAGACTCCAATTACTGTTTTGGAGAAGGCGGAGCCGGAACCTATTCTGACGGAAAATTATATACCCGATCTAAAAAGCGTGGAGATGTAACCCGAATTCTAGAACTTTTAGTAGCTTTTGGGGCTTCTGAAGATATTTTGGTAGAAGCGCATCCGCATATCGGAACCAATAAACTTCCTAAAATTATTGAAGATATCAGAAATAAAATCCGAGAATTCGGCGGACAAGTTTTGTTTGAAACCCGTGTTGATGATATTTTAGTAAAAAATAATGAAGTTGAAGGAATTGTAACTCAAAATGGAGATAAAATTCATGCTAATAAATTAATCTTAGCTACAGGACATTCGGCTCGAGATATTTTTGAATTATTAGATAAAAAGAAAATTTTAATTGAGGCAAAACCTTTTGCTTTGGGAGTTCGTGCAGAACATTCACAGGAATTAATTGACAGTATTCAATACAGCTGTGATTTCCGTGGAGAGCATTTGCCTCCAGCGCCATATTCTATCGTAAAACAAGTTAACGGCCGCGGAATGTACTCGTTCTGTATGTGTCCGGGAGGTGTAATTGCACCATGCGCGACAAGTCCGGGAGAAGTGGTTACAAACGGCTGGTCACCATCGAAACGTGATCAGGCAACGGCAAATTCTGGAATTGTTGTCGAATTAAAATTAGAAGATTTCAAACCTTTTGTAAAATTCGGAGCTTTGGCCGGAATGGAATTTCAAAAAAGTATCGAGCAAAAAGCGTGGTATTTGGCGGGACAAACTCAAAAAGTTCCGGCACAAAGAATGATCGATTTTACGCAAAGTAAAGTTTCAGCAGATATTCCAAAAACATCTTATGTTCCGGGAACAACTTCGGTTGAATTGGGACAGGTTTTTCCAGGTTTTTTAACGCAGATTATGCGTCAGGGATTTCAGGAGTTTGGAAAATCAATGCGCGGATATTTAACCAATGAAGCTATTTTGCACGCACCGGAAAGCAGAACTTCATCACCAGTTAGAATTCCGAGGGATTCAATTACATTAGAGCACTTGCAAATAAAAGGATTGTATCCATGCGGAGAAGGCGCAGGGTATGCCGGCGGAATTATTTCTGCAGCGATTGATGGTGAAAAATGTGCCTTAATGATTGCAGAATCTTTGAAGTGATTTGTTGATTTGGTTTTCTGATTATTAAAATTTGTAATATATTTAGTTTTAATAATTACAGGCCCAATGAAAAACTTTTTCTCCAATTTATTTAATAAAAATAACGATCCAAAATCAATAATATCTTTTGATATTATTGATCCCATATATTCGTATTTATATAATGAGAAATCCAATCTTGAATTTAAAGTAAAAGGAATTCAGGACAATGTTTTCGTTAATTTATTTTATTTTCCAGGATCTTTAGATCATGAACAAGCTCAGGCGGAAATTAAAAAAGCGGGCTTCAATACTTCTTACGAAGTTTTAAATGAGCTTTATAAAAAAATGAATATTGGTATTCTTTCTGATGAAATGATTCAGGAAGGTTTAGAATATGATTTTATACATATTCAGTTTTATTCAGAGCCAACGACTGACGAAAAAAAGGTTTTTAAACGCGCAATAAAAAACTTCATTATCTTTTTTTGCTGTACGGATAATAGTTTAGAAATAAATGATTTTAGAATTCTATACTCAGGAACATATTTTTTTGATTACACAAAAGGACTTCTGGAAAGCGAACTTTTAGATATAACTAATCCAAAAAATGAAAGTCAGGAAATCGGAATTAGAGATTTTAAATTGGTTTTGCAAGGTATCTGTCAATATTTAAATATAGAAATTCCTGAAACTATAGAACTTCCTTCGTTAGAAAATTTAATAGAAACTGAAGAGGTTACTGCAAAAACTTTTGAAGAGTTTATAAATTTAGTTTCCAGAGGAAATGCCGAAGAAAAGGAATTGAAGACGCAGTCAAAAAAGCTTTTAAAAAATTATCAAAAGGAAACAAAAGAATATCACGAAATTATTGAAGGACATTTTGATCTCTTCGAAAGTGTAAATACATGGAACAGCGACTGGAAATTTAATCCCGAAGATGCTGAGTGTTTTATTTCGGAAATGATTGGTGAGGATTTTAATTTCGAATATCCAGAAGAAACTTATAGTCATGATTTGTTTCCGTACATTCAATCGGCATTAGAAAAACGAGGTTTTGAGTTGATGAGCTATGATACAAAAGGAGATAATTATTTGTTTTTTGTGGCCAATAAAAATGACGTTGACAGGATTTTAGAATTATCTGAATTGACTAATATTGAAATTGATAAATTGTAGAATTTTGTGATCTGTATAGTCCCTACGGGACAAATTGGTGTTATGTTTCTCTTTTGAGCTACCGATATGAAATCTCTACGAGATATTTTGAGTGAAGAGTAGATCAATATGAAATCTCTACTAGATATTCTTAAATAATTTTTGTTCTCAAATAACTCCGTTAGGAGTTAAATATCGGTAGAACTTATATAATCAGAAATGGAAAAATGTCCCGTAGGGACTACACTTGTACGCAATATATTTTTGCGTGAGGGATAGAAGCAGGCTACCGAAGTAGCGCGGATAGCCCGACAGCAATAAAAAAAGGGGCGACTAAGCGGTTTGCATAGTCAGCCCCTTTTTTTATTGGTGGCACGTCCAGATTATTACGGAATCAAAATTATTTTTCCAGTACTTTTACGGCTTTCCAAATAATCGTGCGCCAGTTTTCCTTCGGATAATTTAAAAGAAGTTGGTTCAGAAAGTTTGATTCTTCCTTCGATAATCCAATTGAATAATTGCGTTGCGCGTTTAATTCTTTCTTCTTTAGAATTTAGGTAACTCCATAAATCGCCTCCGGTTAGCGTTTTAGAGCTATCCATTAACATTCTTGGATCTACAGGTTCCGGATCGCCGCCCGCCATTCCGAAGAAAACAACTTGTCCGCATTCTTTTGTGACTTCGAAACTATCTTTTAAAGTGCTTCCAATACTGTCATAAACAGTATCAACTCCTTTTGAAACAACTTCAAAAACCTGCGATTTCCAATCTTCATTGTACAGAAAAACATAATCTGCGCCTTGGTCAAAACCAACTTTTGCTTTTTCGGCAGATGAGGTTAAACCAATGACATTTGCGCCTAAAAGTTTACTGATTTGCGTTAGAATCTGCCCAACTCCGCCAGCAACGGCATGAATTAAAACTGTTTCGCCTTTTTGCGTTTTATGACTGTCAGTTGCAAGATAATGTGCTGTTAATCCTTGTAGTAAAACGGATGCTGCAGTTTCAAACGAAATATTTTCAGGCAAAGGAAGGACATGATTTATATTTACGGCAACCAATTCGGCATTGGCAAATGGGGCATCGGCAAAAGCTACACGGTCGCCAACTTTATATTCAGGATGATTGTTAGCATCAACAACAATTCCGGCGCCTTCGTAACCGGCAATAAAAGGCGGATTTCCTTTTAAATGGTAATTTCCTTTTCGGCGGTAAACGTCTGCAAAATTTAGTCCAATGGCTTTCATCTCGACTAAAATTTCATCGTTTTTTAATTGTGGATTAGGGATTTCGATATATTCTAAAACATTTGAATCTCCAAAAGTAGAGAAGGTAAGTGCTTTCATTTTTTAATTAATTTAAGAATACAAAGTACGTGAAAAATCAAAAAATAAGCCTCACTTAAAAAGTTAAATGAGGCTTTTAATTGTTTTTTTGTTATCCAGAGAGTAAAAGGATTAAAAAGATTTTTTAAGAGCTGAAAACTAAAAATCTAATCTGTGGAAATCCTTTTAATCTGCAGCTAAAAAATAAACTATATTTTCGGAAATTTCATTTCGTTAAATGTGCTTTTTTGTTTTGCTAAAGCTTCGATGTCCTGCCATTTTCTTGGAGATTCTGCCGAAAGATTTTCGTAGGAATCTTTTTTGATTAAAATATCGTCTTCGATGCGAACACCTATATTCCACCATTTTTTATCGCATTTGCTGTTTGCCGGAATATAAATTCCTGGTTCAACAGTCAAAATCATGTTTTCTTTTAACGTTCCGCTGTAATTTCCTTTGTCGTGAACGTCAAGACCAAGAAAGTGAGAACACCCGTGCGGATAATAAATTCGGGCATCTTTAGGATCTGTAATGATTCCTAATTTAATTAATCCTGCCGCTACAACTTCTCTGGATCTTTTGGTTAAATCCTGAATTGGAGTTCCTTCTTTACAAAGTTTAAAAACTTCTTCCTGAGCATCGTAAACGATTTGATAAATTGCTTTTTGTTCTTCTGTAAATTTTCCGTTTGCCGGAATTGTTCTGGTAACATCTGCAGAATAACCGTGATATTCTGAACCTACATCCATTAGCAATAATTGATTGTCGATTTTTGTGGCATTGTTTTCTCCGTAATGCAAAATACATCCGTTTGCTCCGGCACCCACAATTGGCGGATAACCTTCATCTTCTGCACCATATTTTCTATGAATATAAGCATGAATTCCGTCAGCTTCATTTTCGCTCATCTCAGGACCAACAGCTTTCATAACTTCATTGTGTGCTACACAGGAAAGTTTTACGGTTTTACGCATTAAAACTAATTCTTCCGGAGTTTTTATTTCGCGAAGTGAGTTTGTGATGTTTGTATACAAATTTATTGAGCCTTCATCATCTTTTGTTATTTCTGCTTTGGTTTTAAAAGATTGTAATAATGAATACAGATTATCAGGATTATTATTTATTTCAACATCTGTTGGGATTTTATCGTAAATAACTTTGTCGAATTTTTTAAAATCAATTGCAAAGCTGCTGAAATCTTTTCCGTTGAAAGCCGTTGTAAATCCTAATTTCGATTTTGCGCCTTCAATCCCTAAACGTCTTCCGGTCCACATTTCTCTGGTGGCATTTCGTTCTCTCACAAAAAGAACTTCATTGTATTTTTCAGTTCCCTGCGGTTCCTTAAAAATTAATAAAACAGCATCTGGTTCTTTGTAACCAGCCAGATAATACATATCAGGATTTGCGTGGTAATTATAATTGATGTCTTTTGAAAATACTCTTTCGGGATAAGAAAAAATTACAGCTACCGAATTGGCCGGCATTAAATTTCTAAAAGCGTCTCGACGCCCCTGATGAAATTCTTTAGAAAGATAATCTGTTGGAAGGTTTTCCTGCGCCTGAATTTGGAACGTACTAATTAAGAAAGTAAACAATAAAAGAAACTGTTTCATTTTTTGGTTTTTTATTGATGATTTTTAGTTTTTTGATCATTGCAAATTACGAAAAAAATGCAATCGAGTATTTTAATTTAAGTGGTTGGTTTTTAATTTTTTAATAAAAATGATGTAACTTAGAGATCACGAATTTTTAAATTAATAATCAAATATGCGGGTTCTTTGTAAAATTTAAATTTTGAAAAGACCTGCCATCAGGCACGAATATTGAGAAGAATGTTTTGTAAAACAATTTCAAAAAACAAATATTAATTTTAAAAGTACATTTTATGAAAAAATATACAATTACAGTCGTTTCATTTTTAACTTTATTAATAACGTCATGTATGGCATCAAAAGATACTAAAAACACGGCCGATATTTATGATACAACTTGGGAACTGGAATATATTTCGGGACCAAGAATTGCTTTTGAAGGATTGTATCCGAATAAAAAACCGCAGATTACTTTTGACCAAAAAGAAGCAAAAGTTTATGGAAATAACGGTTGCAATGGTTACAGTGCGCCTTATACTTTAAATGGAAAATCGCTGACTTTTGGAGAACCGGGACCAACAACAATGATGTTTTGCGAGGGCGGCGGAGAGCAGCAATTTTTAAAACAAATGAAACTAATTACAAGTTATTCTATTGATAAAGACGGAAAACTAAATTTAATTCAGGGCGATGTGCCAATGATGAGATTTAAAAAAGTTGCAAAACAATAGTTTTACAAACCAATATAAAAAAAGGGAAATGAGTTAATTCATTTCCCTTTTTTGTGTTTGTTATTTCTTTTTCAATTTGTCTTTAAAAACTTTTTCGAATTTTTCTAATTTCGGCTGAATTACCATTTTGCAATACGGCTGGTTTTTGTTGTTTGCATAATAGTTTTGATGATAATCTTCGGCTTTGTAAAAAACTCTAAAAGGTTCAACTTTTGTAACAATCGGATTGTTGTAAACTTTAGCTTTATTTAATTCTGCAATAATGCTTTCTGCAGCTTTTTTCTGTTCGGCATTTTTGTAGAAAATTACAGAACGATACTGTGTTCCAACATCAGCACCCTGACGGTTTAAAGTCGTTGGATCGTGAACCGTAAAAAAGACTTTAAAAATTTCATTAATGTCGGTTACATTTTTATCATATGTAATCTGTACTACTTCGGCGTGACCGGTTGTTCCTGTACATACTTCTTCATAAGTTGGGTCAACGGTTTTTCCTCCTGAAAATCCCGAGACTACAGATTTTACCCCGTCAAGATTTTCGTAAACAGCTTCAACACACCAATAGCAGCCGCCGCCAAGTGTAATAGTTTCAAGATCTGGTTTTTTATTTTGAGAAAATCCGCTCATTGATAAAGCAAGAACGCAGATTAAAAGTATATTTTTCATTTGTATATTATTTGTTATCAGGAATAAAATCAAGAGCAATCGAATTCATGCAGTAGCGTTTTCCGGTTGGTTCAGGACCGTCGTCAAAAATGTGTCCTAGATGCCCGCCGCATCGTCCGCAAAGTGTTTCGATTCTTTCCATTCCAAGTGAATTATCTTCTTTAAAAACAATGCTTTTTTTGTTTTCCTGTTCAAAAAAACTTGGCCAGCCGCAGCTGCTCGAAAATTTAGCGGTCGATCTAAAAAGAAGGTTACCACAAGAAGCGCAGTAATAGGTTCCTTTTTCGTTAGAGTTCCAATATTTTCCGGTAAAAGGTCTTTCGGTATCTGCCTCACGCATTACGGCATAAACATCTTCCGGGAGAACTTTTTTCCATTCTGCGTTGCTTACGTGAAGTTTTGTTGTGTCGGTATTCGAGTAATAAGGATTTCCGGGTTTACTTATTTTATTTTCCATAGTAACCATTTTTGCAGGTTGTTTTTTTGTGTTTTGCCCGCAGGCTTGTAAAATAAAAAGAGGAACCAGAAAGCAAAGACTGAAAATGAGGTTTTTAGATTTCATAAATTTTTGGATTCTTAAATGTATTTCAAAGATACGTTGAGTTTTATATTCAAAATGTCGGCTATATTACAATTGAGATTTATTTAAGTATGTTTTAACTTTTTATTAGTTACGTAAAACAAGGCAATCTAGTTTTTATGTCTTAATTTTAACAGCTTTTAATTTTTAGTGTAAATTATTGTGTTGTAAATCAGAAAAATAGAAATTACAATTTGCTTAAGCTTTTATCAATCTTTGAGCATCGTTTTTAAGCCATTTCTTTTTTCGTATTTTTGTTTGCTTAAGAAGCCTTATGACAGAAGAAAACGTAATATTAGTCAACCAGAAAGATGAACAAATTGGCTTAATGCCAAAATTAGAAGCACATGAAAAAGCACTTTTGCATCGTGCATTTTCGGTTTTTATTTTAAATAATAAAAACGAAATTATGCTGCAGCAGCGTGCTCATCATAAATACCATTCTCCTTTGCTTTGGACAAACACCTGCTGCAGTCATCAGCGTGAAGGCGAATCTAATATCGATGCAGGAAGCCGAAGATTGTTTGAGGAAATGGGATTTAAAGCTGAATTGAAAGAGTTGTTTCATTTTATATATAAAGCACCTTTTGATAATGGTTTAACAGAACATGAACTTGACCATGTTATGATTGGTTACTATAATGGCGAACCAAATATAAACCCAGACGAAGTTGAAGACTGGAAATGGATGAGTATTGAAGATGTTAAAGCAGATATTGAAAAACAGCCCGAAATTTATACCGTATGGTTTAAGATAATTTTTGATGAATTTGATCATTATCTCGAAGACCATAAATTATAACCAAACTAACCAAAGACCTAGATGAGAGTAACCATATCAAGAAAAGCACATTTTAATGCTGCACATCGACTGCATAGGAAGGACTGGTCATTAGAAAAAAACAATGCCGTTTTTGGAAAATGCAACAATCCTAATTTTCATGGTCATAATTATGGTTTAACAGTAAGTGTTACAGGAAAAATTGACCCGGAAACTGGTTTTGTTTTAGATGTGAAAGTATTAGCGGATATTATACTTGAAGAAGTAGAAATTCCGTTTGATCACAAAAACCTGAATCTGGATGTTCCGGAATTTCAGGATTTGAATCCAACTGCAGAAAATATTGCTGTTGTGATATGGAATAAAATTAGAAAAAGAATTCAGCCCGATTTTGATTTAGAAGTCGTGCTTTATGAAACAGACCGCAATTTTGTAACTTATAAAGGAGAATAATAAATGTCATTAAAAATAGGAGATATAGTTCCGAATTTTACTGCAAAAGATAATCACGGAGAAGTTTTTGAAAGCCAAAATTTTTTGGGACGGAAACCTCTGGTGATTTATTTTTACCCAAAAGATAATACACCAGGCTGCACAACAGAAGCCTGTAGTTTTAGAGATCAGTATGAAGATTTTAAAGATTTAGGCGCAGAAGTAATTGGTGTAAGTGCTGATAGTGTAAAATCGCATCATAAATTTGCCAATAAACACAAACTGCCATTCATTTTACTTTCGGATCAGGATAAAAAATTGAGACATCTTTTTGGTGTAAAAAATAACCTTTTCGGGCTTTTACCGGGAAGAGTAACTTATATTATTGACAGAAACGGAGTTGTTATTTATATATTTGATAGTATGAATGCCGCAAAACATATTCCGAAAGCACTGGAAATAATAAAAGAATTAGTATTGTAGATTTAGAAAATAGTATTACATCATTGTTTAATTAATATAGATATTAGCCGAAATTTAGAAATTATGAAACCAGAAAAATTATATCCGCTTCAATTTGAGCCAATCCTGAAAGAAAGAATTTGGGGTGGAGAAAAACTAAAAACATTATTAAATAAACCAATTACTTCTAAAATTACCGGCGAAAGCTGGGAATTGTCTACCGTAGAAGGTGATGTAAGTACTGTTGCCAACGGAGAACTAAAGGGAAAATCATTAATGGATCTTATTAATGAAACACCAAATGAAATTCTTGGAACAAGGGTTTACGAGCGTTTCGGTAAACAATTTCCGTTGCTTTTTAAATATCTTGATGCAAGAGAAGACCTTTCGATTCAGGTTCATCCAAACGATAAATTAGCAAAAGAACGCCATAACTCATTCGGAAAAACCGAAATGTGGTACGTAATGCAGGCCGATACAGATTCCAGAATTATTGTTGGTTTTAAAGAAAATTCAAGTAAAGAAGAATATTTGAAACATTTGCATGACAATACTTTAGTTTCTATTCTTGATGATGTAAAAGCAAAAGCAGGAGACGTTTTCTTTTTAGAAACAGGAACCGTTCATGCAATTGGAGCAGGACTTGTTGTTGCCGAAATTCAGCAGACATCTGATATTACATACCGTCTTTACGATTTTGATCGCGTAGATGCGCAGGGAAACAAAAGAGAATTACATGTAGATTTAGCACTTGATGCGATAAACTACAATAAAGTTGATACTCAGAAAAAATACGATTCAAAAGCCAATACTTCAAATGTAGTTGTAGATTGTCCTTATTTTACGACAAATTTTATTCCGTTAGAAGATAAGGTTGAGGTTTCGAAAAATGGTGAAACATTTACGGTTTATATGTGTATCGAAGGAAGCTTCGAAATCGAATATGACGGATTCAAACACACTTACATTAAAGGTGATACAGTTTTAGTTCCTGCTGCGATAAATGCATTTAATTTAACTGGAAAAGCTTCAATTTTAGAAATTTACATTTCATAGCACTTAATCTAAAGATTATGTGTACTTTTGCAAACGCAAATTAAAATTATAATAAAAATGGCAAACGTTAAGAATTTAAAGAAAGACATCAATTTTGTATTAGGAGATATTATTGAGGCAGTTTACTTGTTTGAGATGTCTACAACAGGAAATCCTACTCCGGAAACGAATGCTTTAATCGATGAAGCTATCGCTGCATTTGATACTTTGATTACAAAAGTGAACGCAAAAAACGTTGAAAATAAAAAAGCACATTTCAAACAAATCAATGTTGAATTAGAACAAACTGCTAATCAATTGATTGAAAAAATCAACGCGCTTTAAGCAAAAAAAAGTGTAAAAAAGTGCAAATTTATTTTGGGAAATTGAAAAACCGCTTTATATTTGCACCCGTAATGACGCCGATGTAGCTCAGCTGGCTAGAGCAGCTGATTTGTAATCAGCAGGTCGTGGGTTCGAGTCCCTCTATCGGCTCAACGGAAACCATCACAGAAATGTGGTGGTTTTTTTAATTATAGAGAGAGGTGTGAAATTATTTTTGGAATATTAAAAAACAATTTTATCTTTGCACCCGAAATAACGCCGATGTAGCTCAGCTGGCTAGAGCAGCTGATTTGTAATCAGCAGGTCGTGGGTTCGAGTCCCTCTATCGGCTCAAAAAACCATCACAGAAATGTGGTGGTTTTTTTATTTGGAATAAATCCTAATTTTTTTAAAATTCCAGATTTCAAGTTTCAGGTTTCAGGTTTCAAGTTTCGAATGAATGTATTGCTATATTTTGATTGAATGGAATTTCAAACTTGGGATTTTAAAATTTAAAATTTTAATTCTTATGTTTGTTTCTTAACCAAAAACATAAAAAATGGAAGAAACTTCAGTATTTGAAAAATTTGAGCTGCATCTCGATTCAACTGCAAAAGACTTTTTAAAGGAAACCGTAAAATGGGCTTATTTTATTGCAATCATTGGTTTTGTTGGAATTGCTTTTTTAGTGCTTATAGCAATTTTTGCCGGAGCAATTTTCTCTACAATGGGAAGTACGATGCCTGGATTTGGAGGAGGCTCTGTTGGGGCAATTTTTAGCTTTATTTACTTATTACTAGCGGGGCTTTATTTCTTCCCGGTTTATTATTTATTTAAGTTCGCTTCAAACGGAAAAAAAGCATTTAGAGAAAATGATTCAGAAGCATTAACTTCATCATTTAGTTATTTAAAATCACATTATAAATTCATCGGAATTTTGATGATTATAATGCTTGCATTTTATGGACTTGCTATAGTTTTTGGAGTTTTAGGAGCTCTTTTCGGAAGATAGAAATAAGTTTTAAGATAAAAAAAACGCCCTGAAAATTTCAGGGCGTTTTTAGTTTTATTGTGCAGCTGCTGGAGCTTTTTGTTCTTCTTTTTTAATGTCAGCTACATATTTGGTAAGCTTTTTTCCATAAAGAGACTGTGCTACTTTTGGAGTCATTGATTTCTGAATCGTATCCAAGAATTTGATGTTGATGTCATAAATCTCTGCTAAAGCAATATAAGGCGATACTTCGTGATCTTTATTGTTTATGGCAAAGTTTGTAGCGTACAGGTATTTTCTTTTAATATTTGACTGTTGTTTTGCATCGATGCTGTCAATAGCTTTTTGGTCTTGTCTTTTTATAGCTTTAAATCTTGCTTCTACCATTGACAGGTTTTCATCGATAAAACGAGAATTTACCTTTTTATATTCTTCGTATAATTCCTGATTTTTAGATCCGGTGATTTTAGCGCTTGAAATAAAATTATCAAGATTAGTTTCAATATTGATGTTTCCGGGTTCAGCAAAAAATAAAATATTATTGTCTAAAGAATTCGTTACTCCGCGATCAAGGAATAAATAAAGCATTTCCGGAGATTCTAATTTAATATCTCTTTCAAAGGCTGCATTTCCATCAATTTTAATACTGTCGATTGCTACAAGCGATGTGTCAACAATTCTTTGAATATATAAAGTTCCGGTTTTTAAACCTTTTATATTTCCGGTAAGGTGTAAGTTATCTGGAGCAGATTCTTTTTTGCTGCACGATGCAAGTACTGCAAGTGTAACAAAGGCAATAATTGATTTTTTCATTAGTTTATTGGATTTTGGTGCAAAATAAAGAAAATAGTTTGAATGTAAATATGCCGTTGTTTAATTTTTATGAAAAATAAAAATCCCAATCTATTTCTAAATTGGGATTGATATATTTTTTTAAAAATGAATCAATTACATAGCTAAAGTGTAAGTTGCTCCATTTTCGTGAGTGTAAGTATATTTAGTGTCGCAGTCGTTGTTTCCGTAATCTACAACACCGTTTAAATAGCCTCCCTGAATTTTTAATTTTCCTTTAGAGATATATTCACAAGAATATTTTTTAACTAAAGTTTCTTGTATTGTAAGTGTTAAACTTCCGCCTTTTTCAGAAGTTACAGTATGATTTCCTTCTGGCATTTCATAAATATTATCATCTAAAACATATGGAGTGTCGACACCTGCAGTTTGTTTTACTGTAATTGTTCCTGAGTTTGTGAAAACTCTTCCAAGTAAATCTGTAAATTTTCCGTTTGTGACTTTTCTTGTCCACTGCGGAACAGTTGCAACAGTTGTAGTATTTGTGTATTCAATAGTGCCTTCCAGTTTAAGGCCATTAATATAGTAATCTATTCTCTCGATTGTCATTTTGCTTCCAGTTGTAGTAACCGGGCCCGAAAGCGTAATTTTTAATTTTCCTTTTCTTGTAATTTGATTAACAGCACATCCTGTACCATAATCTACAGTAAATACTTTTGGATAAGCAGTTCCGTTTGGAGTTTCAACAGTAATATTGGCACAGACAGCAGGCGAAGTTTCAGATGGTTTTGCAGCAGGATTTGAGTTTGTTACCGTTAATCCGGTTTTAACGTCCATTTCGTTTACGGCATCGATTACAACCGAAGCACTAACAGCTGTTGTGTCTGCCTGGTTAACAACTTCGTCACTTGAACATGATACATACATAAGTGCAGAAGCGCAGATTGCTGAAATTAAAATAACAGTTTTTTTCATATTGGTTTTTGTTTAAGATTAGATTAAAAGGCATTCAAATGTAAGAAAAAAAATAATTCATAAACAATCCTGAAATTTCTGCATTTGCAATTTCTTTTTAATTTATTAAATCAATATAAAAAAATCCTGCAGAAATTAATCTGCAGGATTTTAAAGATATTCTTATGAAAGATTTTTATTTAATCATTTCAAAACTTCTTTTTACAAAGGCAGTTAATGCTTCTCCTTTTAGTAGGTTTTGAGATAATTTAGCCAAATCTAATGCTTGTTTTACTAAATGTTCCTGATGTGTTTTATCTTCAGTATTTAGAATGCTTGATGCCAAATCCGAATTTGTATTTACAACCAAATTGTACATTTCCGGCATATTTCCCATTCCGAACATTCCGCCTCCGCCTGTCTGGCTCATTTCTTTCATTCTACGCATAAATTCTGGCTGCGTAATGATAAACGGAGCTGCCTGAGAATCCATAGCTTCTAATTGAACGCTATATGCTTTTGGAATGTATGCTTCTAAAGAAGTTTTTAAAGTCGCTTTTTCTTCCTCAGATAATTTAGAAATCGCATTTTCTTCTTTTTTGATTAAATTGTCAATATGATCAGAATCTACACGAACAAAAGTCAGATCTTTATTATCGTTTTCGATTTTCTGAATTAAATGTGAGATAATTGGAGAATCTAAAAGCAATACTTCGTAACCTTTATCTTTTGCTGCCTGAATGTAAGAGTGTTGTGCATCTTTATTTCCTGCATAAAGAATAACTAATTTACCATCTTTGTCAGTTTGGTTTTCTTTTAGTTTTTCTTTTAATTCATCTAAAGTGAAGTAAGTATCATCTACAGTTGGGTATAAAACAAATGCACCCGCTTTTTCATAGAATTTCTCTTCAGAAAGCATTCCGTATTCTAAGACGATTTTAATATCGTTCCATTTTGCTTCAAAATCTGCACGGTTTTCGTTGAATAAAGCTTTTAATTTGTCAGCTACTTTACGGGTAATGTAGTTAGAAATTTTCTTAACAGCTCCGTCAGCTTGTAAACCTGAACGAGAAACGTTTAATGGAATATCCGGTGAATCGATAACACCTTTTAACATTGTCAAAAATTCGGGTACAATTCCTTCTACGTTATCAGTAACGTAAACCTGATTTTGATACAATTGAATTTTATCTTTCTGGATTTGCATATCGGTACCCAGTTTTGGGAAATACAAAATACCAGTTAAGTTAAACGGATAGTCTACATTTAAGTGAATGTTGAACAATGGCTCTTCGAATTGCATTGGATACAATTCTCTGTAGAAATTTTTATAATCTTCATCAGATAATTCAGAAGGCTGTTTTGTCCACGCCGGATTTGGGTTGTTAATGATATTGTCAGTTTCGACAGTTTCATTAACATAATCTTCAGGAGCATCTTCCGGTTTAGGAAGTGTTTCTGTTCTGGTTCCGAATTTAATCGGAATAGGCATAAACTTATTGTATTTGTTTAATAAACCAGCGATTTTAGAATCATCCAGGAATTCAAGAGAATCCTCGGCAATATGAAGGATAATTTCTGTACCACGTGAAGTTTTGTCAGCCGGTTCTAAAGTAAATTCAGGGCTTCCGTCACAAGTCCAGTGAGCTGCAGGTTCATCTTTGTATGATTTAGTAATGATTTCTACTTTTTCTGCAACCATAAAAGCAGAATAGAAACCAAGACCAAAGTGTCCAATAATTCCAGAATCCTTAGCAGAATCTTTGTATTTGTCCAAAAACTCCTCAGCACCGGAAAAAGCAACCTGGTTAATGTATTTTTCTACTTCATCGGCCGTCATACCTAAACCCTGGTCGATAATATGGATTTTTTTTCCTTCTTTATCAACTTTAACTTCAATAATAGGATTTCCATATTCAACTTTAGCTTCACCAATACTAATAAGGTGTTTTAACTTTAAAGTAGCATCAGTTCCGTTTGAAACCAGCTCGCGCAAAAAGATTTCATGATCGCTGTATAAGAACTTTTTGATTAAGGGAAAGATGTTTTCTACTGAAACATTAATTTTACCTGTTGTCATATTTTTTTATTTTTTGAATTTAACTTGATGATTTTCATTCTTTCAAATAAAATACCATTTTTAAAAGAGTGACAAATTGTCGCAAATGTTAATTTTGAAAGAAAATAAATAGATTCTAAAACATAACTTGTCTGAATGAATCGTATATTTGTGGTACAATAATTGTTAAAAAAGCAAAATAATAATTTAAAAAATTGTATAAAATGAAGAAGAGTATCTTAATATGTATGATTGCCGCTATGTTTTTTGCGTGTAAATCTGCTTCGTCCACAGCTTCAACAGACACAACGCTTTCAAAAAAGCTTGACAGACCAACTCAGGTTGCTATTAAAGGAAACTGGGTGCTTACAAATGTAACTTATCCGGGTTCTGATTATATTAAAGTAAATTCATTTGATCTTGCCGATTCAAAATGTTTTATTGGTAGTACCTGGAGTTTTATTTCAAATAATAATAAAGGAAATATGGCTTTAACATCGCCAAGCTGTACTTCATTTTCTTCACCAATTGTATGGAGTATCAACAATCAGGGAATGTTTATTCTTAAAATTCTTGATGCCGGTGAAAAAGCTAAAAAAGTAAGAGAAGGTTATTTACTTAAAGTTGCAGGTGTGACTGAGAGCTCTTTTCAGTTAATTGACAACATTAATGTTGGCGGACAAGTAAAAGATGTGACTTACCAATTTCAAAGAGCTAATTAATATTTAAAAAGATAAAAAATGAAAAAGATAACAGTTTTAGGTTTAAGTAGTTTACTTGTATTAGTTAGTTTATTTGCGAGCTGTGATTCAGTAAAAAATGCAAATAATACACAAAAAGGTGCCGGAATTGGTGCTGTTGCTGGTGGAGTTATTGGTGCTGTACTAGGAAATAATTTAGGAAAAGGTGGTAATGCTGCTTTGGGAGCGGCAATTGGAGCTGCTGTTGGTGGTGGAACCGGAGCCTTGATTGGAAATAAAATGGATAAACAAGCCCGTGAAATCGATCAGGCTTTACCAGGCGCTTCTGTAGAAAGAGTAGGTGAAGGAATTCACTTAACTTTAAATGAAAATGCAGTTCGTTTTGATACAAACAAATCAACTCTTACTCCTCAGGCAAAAGCAAATTTAGATAAATTAGTTCCTGTATTTAATGAGTATGGAGATACTGATATTCAAATTTTTGGTTATACTGATAATACAGGTAAACCTGAATATAATCTTACCCTTTCAGGACAAAGAGCAGCATCTGTGCAATCTTATTTAGTTTCAAAAGGATTAAAATCAAGCCGTTTTAAAACTTCAGGTTTAGGAATTGTTGATCCTATTGCAACAAATGATACTCCGGAAGGAAGAGCTCAAAACCGTCGTGTTGAATTCTCAATTACAGCAAACGACAAAATGGTTAATGATGCAAAAGCTGAAGCAGGAAAATAATTTCAGATAAAATAAAAGATAAAAAAAGCTGTTTCTTAATTGAAGCGGCTTTTTTTTGACTTTAGAAATTAAACATTGTAAATTTGACCTTTCTAATTACAACTCATGCTCGATATTCAAAATATATCTTTTTCGTATACTGATAAACCAGTTATCAATAATATTTCTTTCACAATCAACAAAGGTGAAAATATTGCCATTATTGGCGAAAGCGGGTGCGGAAAAAGCACACTCTTAAAGCTTATATACGGTTTGTATGATTTAGATGAAGGAAAAATATTTTATAATGAAAAACCTATTCTCGATCCAAAATATAATTTGGTTCCCGGAATGCCATTTATGAAATATCTGGCACAGGATTTCGATTTGTCTCCTTATGAAACTGTTGCAGAAAATGTTGGAAAGTTTCTCTCTAATGGCTTTGCTAACATGAAAAAACTTCGTGTTCAGGAATTGCTGGAAATGGTCGAGATGGAACAGTTTTCTAATGTAAAAGCAAAATTTTTAAGTGGAGGACAACAGCAGAGAGTGGCTTTGGTTAGAGTGCTGGCACTTGAACCAGAAGTAATTTTGCTGGATGAACCTTTTAGCCAGATTGATGCCTTTCGTAAAAATGCTTTGCGTCGAAACTTGTTTAAATATTTGAAACAAAAAGGAATTACTTGCATAATCGCAACGCATGATAGTACAGACGCCTTGTCTTTTGCAGATGAAGCAATTGTCATGCGACACGGCGAAATTATAACAAAAGGTGATCCTGCCAAAATATACGAAGACCCGCAGACGAAATATGTAGCCTCTTTATTTGGAGAGGTTAATGAAGTTCCAACACATTTGCTGCTTCCATACGAAGATGAAACACATAAAACATTAGTATATCCGCACCAGTTTAAAATGGTTTCGGAGTCTAAACTTCCGGTAAAAATCAGGAGAACGTATTTTAGAGGAGGACATTATTTAGTAGAAACGGTTTATAAAAGGCAATTAATATTTTTTGAAAGTGAAATTGATTTACCACTTGAACAGGAAATATTTCTTGGTCTGAATTATCTATAAAATTTAAACCCGGCAGTTTTGAAATTGTCGGGTTTCTTTTTGCAGTAAACTTTTTGTTCTTAAATCTTATTTTTCATTCTTTTCAATGATTTGGATTAAAAAGTGTTTTTTCAAAAAGTAATTGTTTTTAAACAGTCTGATAATTAAAGTATATTAAATTGCTAATAACGAAAAAAATAGTAATTTGTACTCTTATGTTTTAAAGTATACGTAAATTTGCAATCTAAATTTTTAACAAATAACAATACTATATGTATCATTCAAAAATAGCAGGCTTAGGATATTACGTTCCTTCAAATGTTGTGACAAACGATGATTTGTCTAAGATAATGGATACCAATGACGAGTGGATTCAGGAAAGAACAGGAATTCAGGAAAGAAGACACATCATTCGCGGAGAAGATACTACAACTTCGATGGGAGTAAAAGCAGCTAAAATTGCAATAGAACGTTCTGGTGTAGCTAAAGAAGATATTGATTTTGTAGTTTTTGCTACATTAAGCCCGGATTATTATTTTCCAGGTCCTGGAGTTTTAGTTCAGCGTGATTTAGGATTAAAAACAGTTGGAGCTTTAGATGTTAGAAACCAATGTTCTGGTTTTGTTTATGCTCTTTCTGTAGCAGATCAATATATTAAAACCGGAATGTATAAAAATATTTTGGTTATTGGTTCAGAAGTTCACTCAACTGGATTAGACATGACAACACGCGGGCGAGGTGTTTCCGTTATTTTTGGAGACGGAGCAGGAGCAGCGGTTTTAAGCCGTGAAGAAGATTTAACAAAAGGAATTTTATCTACACATTTACATTCAGAAGGACAACATGCGGAAGAATTGGCATTGCAGGCGCCGGGAATGGGTGCACGCTGGGTTACTGATATTATTGCTGACAATGATCCGAATGATGAAAGTTATTATCCATATATGAATGGTCAGTTTGTATTTAAAAATGCTGTTGTTCGTTTCGCAGAAGTTATCAATGAAGGTTTAGAAGCAAATGGACTTCAGGTTTCTGATATTGATATGCTGATACCGCATCAGGCAAACCTGAGAATTTCACAGTTCATTCTGAATAAATTTAAACTAACAGACGATCAGGTACATAATAATATTCAGAAATACGGAAATACAACTGCAGCTTCTATTCCGATTGCTTTAACCGAAGCCTGGGAAGAAGGTAAAATCAAATCTGGTGATACAGTGGTTTTGGCAGCCTTTGGAAGTGGATTCACATGGGCAAGTGCAATCATCAAATGGTAAATTAATTCATCTTACATTATATTTTAAACCTGCTTCTTTTTGGAGCAGGTTTTTTTATATTCATTTGTCAGATTGAGTGAAGTCGAAGTATTATACGCTTTGTCAGGCTGAGCGGAGTCGAAGCCTACGTCATGATTGACCACAATATTATTTAATCAATGCAAATTATTAAAATCAGTTTTGAAATCAAAGGCGTGCCAATTGGAGCGTGGGCTTCGACTCCGCTCAGCCTGACAAACGTAACTTTAAACTGTATAATAAGTGGTATTTTTCTTATTTTTAATTTCAAATTAAAAAATTTTGAATAATGAAACGATATTACGTTTATATACTAAAATGTTCTGATAATAGTTATTATACAGGATTTACTAATAACATTGAAAGAAGGTTTAATGAACATAATTATGGAGCAAATAAAGATTGTTATACTTTTAATAAAAGACCATTACAATTAGTTTTTTGCACCGAATTTAATGATGTAAATCAAGCTATTGCTTTTGAGAAACAAGTAAAAGGATGGAGTCGGAAAAAGAAAGAAGCAATAATAAATGACAGGTGGGAAGATTTGAAAAAATTGTCAGAATGTTTAAACGAATCCAATCATAAAAATTTTAATAAAAAAGAACTATAATTGTAATTTAGCCTCCGACTTCGCTCAGTATGACAATAGTGTTGAGGTTTCTGGAAAACCTTTTGTCGGGCTGAGCGAAGTTGAAGCCTTTTAAATAATTTACAATGAAAAAAAATCAACTAGAAATAGCCTGCTTTAATTACGAATCGGCCATAATTGCTCAGGAGAATGGTGCAGACAGAATAGAATTGTGTGAAAACATGAAACTTGGCGGAACAACGCCAAATTCTATTTTAGTTGTAAAAGTCCGCGAAAACCTAAATATTAAAATGCATGTTATTATCAGACCTCGCGGCGGTAATTTTGTTTATTCTGATGAAGAACTTATAGAAATGAAACAGGATATCAAGCAATATAAAAAACTTGGAGTTGATGGTTTTGTTTTTGGAATTTTAAAAGAAAACGGAAGTATCAATAAAAAGCAAAATAGAGAATTAGTACATTTAGCTCATCCTCTTTCCTGTACTTTTCACCGTGCTTTTGATGTTGTGAAAGATGTTGAGAAATCTCTGGAAGATGTTATTGACTGCGGATTCAAAACCATTCTGACTTCTGGACAATGCGTAAATGTCGAAGAAGGAATTTTAGCTTTAGAAAAAATTCAAAAACTTGCCAAAGACAGAATAGAAATTATGCCCGGCGGAGGTTTGCGATCTTCAAACATTAAATTACTGCAAGAAAAACTGGATTTAACTTTTTATCATTCGTCAGCTATTACAAATGATTCAGAAATTGCAAATCCTGAAGAAATAAGAGAATTACGAAATTTTCTTTAATAAATAAAAAAGCCTGAAGTTGGCATACTCCAGGCTTTTTCTTTCTACAAGAAAATTATTCAAAATTATTAAAATATCGTCTAATAAAGCGTTGATTAGAACATTCCGCCGCCACTTTGATTAGTATTGTCTTCTCTTTGTTTACGCTCTAATTTTTTGATTTTAGCACCTCCAAAGTTATAAGTTAAACCTAAATAAACGGTCTGGCTTTCCCAAGTAAACTGACCCGTTTGAGGATAAGGATAAACACCATCAAATGAGAATTTCATTGTATTGAAAACATCATTAAAACGTAGGCTGATATTCATCTTATTGTCTAACAAAGTATAGCGTGAACCAACATCAATTTTGTACATTTCGTTTCTTCTTTGCTGAATTTCATCAACAGGACCTCTGAAAAATCCAAATAATAAAAAGCTTAAACGTTTTGTTGGTTTAAAGTTTGAGTTCATACGGGCATTAAATGCTGAAGTTGTAACACTTCTTTCTAAAGGAGAACTTGTTTTAGTAGCAGGATCATACTCGAAAACTACACCTTGCTGTTTAATGCTAGAAAAATCAATTGCCGGCTGAATATCCCACCATTTCGTAAGTTTATAGTTTGCCGAAATATCAAAACCATAAGCGCTATTGTGATCAAAATTTGTAAAACTCAAAATTTGTTTATAGCCAGATGCATCGTTTGGATCTGGGCTTAAGGTTCTACTGATTTGATCGTTAATACTTCTAACGAAAACTCCAGCAGTAATACTTCCTTTTTCTAGAGTTTTAGTATAATTTACTTCAACCGAATTTGTAAACTGAGGTCTTAATTCCTGATTTCCGTATGATGTTACTAAAGGAGTAGAAAACTCACGAATAGGTTTTGTCTGCTCTAAACTTGGCCTGTCAACACGACGGCTGTAGCTTAATTGTAAAACGTTTTTCTCATTTAAATTATATGTTAAATAAGCAGAAGGATACAATGTAATGTAGTCATCATCAAATTTTGTCTGACCGTGATTCAAATTTGCTTCTACTTTATAACTTTCAAAACGGGCTCCTAACTGATAGCTGAATTTTTTGTATTTCTGCCCAAAAGTTACATAAGCAGAATAAATATCTGTATCGTAAGTATAATTTGAAGCTTGATTTGCAGTTGCAACTGTCGGATTACTTGTGTTGTAAATATTTTCAGTTCTGGTTATTCTCGCTTCTGCACCAGCTTCAAGTGTTGTTTTGTCATTTAGCGGATTAACATAATCAACGTTTAAAGTTCCCAGTTTTCTGCTGTCATGAATGTAATCGTTGTAAACAACACTATTGATGGCATTTGCAGGAGTTGTAGTCTGCGTGTCAAAATTCGCATTTTGAGCTTCGGTAGTTTTACTATAATTTCCTTCAAAATCAAGTGTATGTCCTTCTTTTTTAAATATGTGTTTGTATGCTAAGTTATAAGTTCCAGTTTCGTTTGGTCCCTGATATCTTGATTTTTGATAAATGTTTTTAATATCAGGATCACCGTTATTGTAATCAATATCAGTATTTACAATACCTGTTCCTGTAGATTTATTCTGATTTGTATAGAAAGATAAAGTGTTGTGATCATTGATTAAATAATCCATACCTACTTTATACAAATAATTATCGTTATCATTTGAAATTTCTAATTTCTGAGATACATCCTGATCTAATCTTTGGATATGACCATCGTTAAAATAAGTTCCAAAGTTATTTCCGGCATTCCCGAAGAAATTTACTTTTCCGGTTTTGTAATTTAAATCTAAAGATTGATTGTATTTTGCCGTTTCACCAAAAGTAATACCACCGCTGTAACTTCCGTTAAAACCCGTATTAGCATTTTTGTGTAAAATGATATTGATAATTCCAGACATTCCTTCCGGATTGTATTTTGCACTCGGATTTGTAATCAACTCAATTTTTTTGATAGAAGTTGATGGAATTTGTTTCAATAACTGCGCAGGATCAATGTTAGATGGACGTCCATCAATTAATACACGAACATTATCATTTCCGCGAAGGGAAAGTTTTCCATCCTGATCAACATTCACAGAAGGAATATTATTCATAATATCAGATGCAGAAGCTCCGGCAGTTGTTAAGTCTTTTCCAACTGTAACTACTTTTCTGTCAATTTTTTGTTCAATTGTCGAACGTTCTGCAACAATGTTTACACCTTTTAATTGTGTAGCTTCTTCTTCAAGAGAAACATTTACAGTTGCCGTTTTTTTGTTTTCATTTAAAAGAACAGAACCAATATATTTTCTGAAACCAATATACTGAATTTCGATTGTATAGTTTTTTAAAGCTAAATTTTTAAATGAGAAATCTCCGTTATCATCTGTATTTACGCCTGAAACTACTTTTCCATTTTCTTTTAGAGAAACAGTAGCGTAAGAAATAGGCGCGTTGTTTGATTTTTCAATAATTTTTCCCGAGACCGTTCCGGTATTCTGGGCTTGTGCTGTTGCAATTACCCCCAGTAATGCAAACAGAAAGAATTTTAATTTCATAGCTTGATAATGATTATTTTGATTTGATTGATGATGAGATGTTTTTTTATTTTGTTTTGATTTTTTTGGCTTCAAATAAATTTAAAGTCTCTATTAAGACTATTTTGTTGCCAATATGTTACAAGAAAATCATAAAAAACTTTTACTTTTTTCGGGAAGTTCTGTTTTGGAGCAGTTTAGCGTTTTGATTTTTTGATAATTTTAACATTCAAAACAATTCAATTTTTAAGAAATTCTAACACTATTATGTGATTTTATATCTTTTTCATTTTCTCTAATTGATGAATAAGCAGTATCTTTGCTCACTTTAAAATAAGTTTACATGTCATTATCACAAATTCTAACACCTTCTATACAAAAAGCAATACAGGCATTATTTGACGTTTCTGTCGATAAAATCGAGTTTCAGACTACCAGAAAAGAGTTTGAAGGCGATATTACTATGGTAATTTTTCCTTTGTTGAAAGTAATTAAAAGTAATCCTGCCGAGTTAGGAAATAAAATTGGAAATTATCTGGTTGAAAATGTTTCCGAAGTTGCGCGCTTTAATGTAGTTTCTGGTTTTTTGAATATTGTAATTTCAGACAGTTACTATTTAAATTTCTTTAATGAAATAAAAGAGAAGCAACAATTTGGATATGTAACACCAAATCCTGCTGAAAAAGCGATTATGGTCGAATATTCTTCGCCAAATACAAATAAACCTCTGCATTTAGGTCACGTTCGTAATAATTTATTAGGATATTCTGTAGCAGAAATTCTAAAAGCATCCGGTAAAAAAGTTTACAAAACGCAGATCATCAACGATCGTGGAATCCATATTTGTAAATCAATGCTGGCTTGGGAAAAATTTGGAAATGGAGAAACACCACAAAGTTCAAATTTAAAAGGCGATAAATTAGTTGGTAAATATTATGTTGAGTTTGATAAAGCCTACAAAACAGAAATTAACCAATTAGTCGAAGCGGGAAAAACCGAAGAAGAAGCAAAAAAGCAAGCCCCAATTATCATTGAAGCACAGGATATGCTTAAAAAATGGGAAGCTGGAGATGAGCATGTTATTGCCCTTTGGAAAAAAATGAACCAATGGGTTTATGATGGTTTTGCGACAACTTATAGTAACCTTGGAGTTGATTTTGATAAATATTACTACGAAAGCAACACTTATTTATTAGGAAAAGATGTTGTTCAGGTTGGTCTTGATAAAGGAGTTTTTGAAAAAGACCCGGATGGTTCAGTTTGGATTGATTTGACAGATGAAGGTTTAGATCGTAAAATTGTTTTACGTTCTGACGGAACTGCAGTTTATATGACTCAGGATATCGGGACAGCAATTCAGCGTGTAAAAGACATGCCAGATGTTGGTGGTATGGTTTACACAGTTGGAAACGAACAGGATTATCATTTTAAAGTTCTGTTTTTAATTCTGAAAAAATTAGGATTTGATTGGGCTTCAAGTCTGTACCATTTATCATACGGAATGGTTGATTTACCTTCAGGAAAAATGAAAAGCCGTGAAGGAACAGTTGTAGATGCTGATGACTTGATGCAGGATATGACAGATACAGCTAAACAAATCTCAGAAGACTTAGGGAAATTAGACAGCTATTCTGATGAAGAAAAAGCAAAATTGTACAAAACAATTGGTCTTGGAGCTTTAAAATATTACATTTTAAAAGTAGATCCTAAAAAACGTATTTTGTTCAATCCGGAAGAATCTGTAGATTTTGCTGGAAACACAGGACCGTTTATCCAATATACTTATGCAAGAATCCAGTCAATTATTCGTAAAGCCGATTTTGATTTTTCTGCAAAAATAAATATTGAAGAACTTCATGAAAAAGAAAAAGAATTGGTAAAACAAATTGAACTTTTTCCGGAAGTAATTCAAAATGCAGCACAAAATCACAGTCCGGCATTGATTGCAAATTATACTTATGATTTAGTAAAAGAGTACAATTCTTTCTACCAATCAGTTCATATTTTAGGAGAAGTTGATTTAACTAAAAAAATTTTTAGAGTACAGCTTTCGCAGAAAGTTGCCGAAGTTATAAAATCAGCTTTTAGTTTACTTGGAATTGAAGTTCCGGAGAGAATGTAAGAAAAATATAAATACGATATAGGCCGATAGTTTTAAGATTATCGGCCTTGTTGTTTTTACATATCCCTTAAAAAGCAAAAAATATCATAATAAGACACAATTTGCGTTAAATTGTGTTAATGAATATGAAATAAAGATTTTTCATGTTAATTTTGTACTCTGTAAAGAATAATTATTTTGTATTATTACTTATTTGAATTGTATAAAGTATTGATATTCTTTTTGTTGAGGAGTTATGTAATTGCAATTGTAGCATTTTTAAAATATCTTCCTTATATTCATTTTTAACTATTTTGAATTAGTACCCCTTTTAGTAAGAAATAATAAAGGATAGTAAACCGTCTAAATATATTTAGACGGTTTTTTTATTTTAAAATATTATTTTGAAAGAAATAGACTATATTTTACATTGTTAAATTGAAATAAATTCTTGTTAAAATTAATTTAATTTTATAAGTTGCGCCCCTTAATTCAAATAAACTATAATGAAAAGAAAAATTAAAGGGCTAATGATTCTTGTTTCTGTTCTTATGACGCAATTGTTTTTTGCACAAGAAAGAACAATCTCAGGAATCGTATCGGATGGAAACGGACCAATTCCTGGTGCAAATGTTGTGGTAAAAGGTCAAAACAATGGTGTACAAACAGATTTTGATGGGAAGTATTCTATTAAAGCAAAGACTGGAGATGTTTTGGTTTTTTCTTATGTAGGTATGGAAGATACTAGCGCAGTTGTGAATGCGTCATCTTCTGTAAATGTGAAATTGAAAGATAGCAGTGAAGAATTAAAAGAAGTTGTAGTTCAAGTCGCATTTGGAACACAAAAAAAGCAAGAAATTACAGGTGCTGTTAGTAAGATTGATGCTAAGCAATTAGAAAATACCCAATCATCAAATGCGGTGCAATCTTTAACAGGTAAAGTTGCTGGTGTTCAAATTGCTGCAAATTCGGGACAACCCGGAGATAAACCACAAGTAAGATTTAGAGGTATTGGATCGATTTCATCATCAAATGAACCATTATATGTTGTCGATGGTATACCTTATAATGGAGATGTCAATGCAATTTCTTCTCAAGATATTGAATCCGTTAGTTTTTTAAAAGATGCATCATCTAATGCATTATATGGAAGTAGAGGAGCAAATGGTGTAATTATAATTACAACTAAAAAAGGTAAAAAAGGCCAGTTGAATGTAACTTATGAAACAAAAATCGGTGTTAATTCAAGAGCAGTTCCTGAGTATGATATGATTACCGATCCAGGAGAATATTATAAAACTGTTTATAATAGAATTAGAAATGGTTTAATTTATCAAGGACAGACTCCTGCAAATGCCTCAGCAACGGCTGCTCAAAATTTAATTAGTGGAGAGACTTACTCATTAGGATATAATAATTATAATGTACCTAATGATCAGGTGATAAACCCAGAAACAGGTCAGTTAAATCCAAATGCAAAATTATTGTATCATGACAATTGGTCTAAAAATCTATTTAGAGACGCTACAAGAATAGAACATTTTTTGAGTATGTCTGGGAGTACAGAAAATCTTAATACTTATTTATCAGTAGGCTATCTTTCAGATAATGGATATACAATTAACTCCAATTTTAAACGTGCAACAGTTAGAGCAAATGTTGATTATACTTTAAACAGTAAAGTGAAAGTTGGAGCAAATTTAAATTACGCAAATTCAGACCAAAATGCTCCAATATCACAAGTTTCATCTACAACTTATAGTAATTTATTTAATTGGGCTAGAAGTATAGCACCTATATATACAATTTGGCAAAGAGATAATAATGGAAATTTTATTACTAATGAAGATGGCTCTAAGTTATATGAATTTAATAAATCTGGGGATAGACCATATGGTTCAAACCTGAATCCATATGCTACAACCTTATTAAATACAAATTTAAACGAAGAAAATAAATTTGGAGCTAGAGGCTATGTTTCTATTGATTTCTTAAAAAATTTCAATTTTAGATATAATCTAGGGTATGATTTGTTGTCTGGATATTATTTAAATTCGACTACAGGACTTGGTGGAGATGATATGGGAGTTAATGGTAGAATTGGTACAGCGACAAAAAATGAATATACAATAACAAATCAGCAATTATTATCTTGGAAAAAAACATTTGGAGATCATAATTTGGATATTCTGATTGGTCATGAATCATCTGACTTTACATCAAAAATGCTAACAGGACAAAAAAGTGGTATTGTAATACCTGATTTACCTGTTGTAAGTAATGCGACCGTTTATAATTATCTTGATGGATACAATGATTTGTATAAAGTAGAAGGATATTTTTCAAGATTAAACTATAATTATAAAAATAAATATTTTGTCAATGGTAGTTTTAGACGTGATGGCTCATCGGTATTTTCACCAGAAAACAGATGGGGGAATTTTTATGGATTTGGAGGAGCTTGGTCTGTTGCAAAAGAATCATTTTTCCCTAAAACTAAATGGGTTAACGATTTAAGAATCAAAGGTAGTTACGGAGAGCAAGGTAATGATAATATATATTATCCATCTACATCACAAATAACTCACCGTTCTTATTTTGGAAGCTCAAGAAACTATTACGCATACCAAACTCAATATGAAATTGTCCCTGATGCTGAAGGGAATGCAAGTGTTTTGAATGTTTATCAAGGAAATGATAAAATTAAATGGGAAAAATCTAAAAATCTAAATATTGGATTTGATGTACAATTATTTAATAGATTAAATATTGAAGCTGAATATTTTGAAAGAAATGTTAGTGATTTGATATATAATCGTCCTAATTCACCTTCAACTGGGGTTTCATTTATTACTGAAAACATTGGTGATATGTCGAATAAAGGAATTGAAATTAATTTAGGACTTGACATATTAAAATCTGAAAATATCGATTTCAATATTTGGGCTAATTCAACACATTACAAAAATAAAATAACAGCATTACCAAGTCCTTTTACAAATGGCATTTTTAGATTTGAAGTTGGAACTCCAGCATACTCTTATTATTTGAGAGAATTTGCGGGCGTAGACAAGACAAATGGAAATGCATTATGGTATATGGATGAAAAAGATGCTTCTGGAAATGTAATAGGAAAAATACCAACGAATGTTTATGGAAAAGCAACTCAGTATTTGAGTAAGAAAAATGCGAATCCTGATGTATATGGTGGATTTGGTACAGTGGTTAGATATAAAAATCTAACATTACAAGCCGGTTTTGCATACCAATTTGGTGGATATATGTACGATAATATTTATCAAACAGCTATGTACTCGGGATCAGATGGAATTGGACAAAATTATCATAAAGATGTGAATAAAGCCTGGTCTGTTGATAATCCTAATTCTAATATCCCGCGAATAGATCATATTTCTACTCTTCAAATGTCAGCTTCTGATTTTTTCTTAATAAAATCAGACTATATCAGTTTACAAGATGTTTCTTTATCATATGACTTTAAAAATAAGCAGCTTTTAGATCTAGGTGTTCAATCAACTAAGTTTAGCTTGATGGGATCAAATTTAGCTTTATGGTCCGAAAGAAAAGGAATGGATCCTAGATTGAATAATTTAGGAGCAAGAACAAATAACGGTCAATCTTTAAATGTGTATGGTGTTATGAAATCTATATCACTTGGTCTAACTGTAAATTTTTAAAAACATGAAAAAAATAATAATATTATCATTGTCGTTGTTGATCTTTACAAGTTGCGAAAGTGATTTTCTTGATACGATGCCACAATCCACTATCAATGATGGGCAATTAGCTACTTCAGCAGAAGCAAATGAAGCAATAATAAATGGGATTTATTCAGCATTAAGATCTTATGGCTTATCCATATCTAATCATGAAGACTATGGTCATAAATCTATTTTATCAGCTACTGATTTAATGTCAAATGATATGTTAATGACAAAATCTAGTTGGTATAGTAATTTTTATAATTATCAGGGAAGACAGCAAACCAATACTAGATCGCGCTTAGCATGGAGTACATATTATCCACAAATTAAAACCACAAATGTAGTATTAGCAGGAATTCCAGAAGGAACTACTGATGAGAAACTCAAAGGAATTAGAGGACAGGCTTTGGCTCTAAGGGGTTATTTTTATTTTATGCTGGCACGTATTTATGGACCAACATATGGAGGTAATGAAAATAAATTATGTGTACCTCTTTATACTGAAATTACTTTTGAAGGAAGAGAAAGATCTACAGTACGTGAAGTATATAATATAATTGAAAAGGATTTGGCAGAGTCTATTGCTTTGTTAGAAGGATATAAGCGTAAAAATAATAATGCAATTGATCAATCTGTTGCTCAGGCTTTTTTAGCAGATGTGTATTTAGAAATGGGTAAATACTCTGAGGCAGCTATTCTAGCAAATGCTGCGAGACAAAAATATCCATTGTTAACACAAAATGAATGGATGCAAGGATTTTATGATGTTAGTAATAAAGATACTATGTGGGGAGCATCAATAACTTCAGCGCAGAGTTCTTTTGTTGCTAATTTTTTCTCTCATTTTGATAATACTAATGAATCAGGATATGCAGGCGGACTTGGGATTTATAAAAATATCGATATCAATTTATACAATAGTATTTCAGGAACTGATTTCAGAAAGAATGCATTTGTGGCTCCTGGTGGTAATTCAACATATCCTTCATTACCAGCTTATGCTAATTTGAAATTTATAGATCCAACAATTGATGCTGGAGATTATATTTATTTAAGGGCTGCTGCAATGTATTATATCGAAGCAGAAGCATATGCAAGATCAGGGAAAGAATCATTAGCTAGAAAAGTCTTATATGATATAACAATAACAAGAGATCCTGCATATGTATTATCAACTAATTCAGGTACAGCTTTAATAGATGAAATTATACTTCAAAAAAGAATTGAATTGTGGGGTGAAGGTTACGCATGGTTTGATATGAAGAGATTGGGAGTAGCTTTAAATAGGGATTATCCCGGATCAAATCATACAGCATTTGGTAAATTTAATATACCGGCTTCGGATAACAGGTTTATTTTTCAGATTCCACAAGCTGAAATTGATGCTAATCCATTGATTGTTCAGAATCCACTATAAAAAAATTAAAAATAAAAAAAAGCCGGTAATTTTCAAATTACCGGCTTTTTTACAACTAACACAAACATTTTTTATTTTACAAATTTGTCGATAATTGCATCAGATTCAGCTTTTGTTGCTGTTGGTTTTAAATCAAACAAAAGAGAATAAAGCGCTTTTCTGTCAACTTTAGCTTCTAAGTTTAAGTCTTTATGTCTGTCAAAGAGAGTTTGCCATTTGTCACGAACATTTTTCCAAAGAGCATTATTTTCTTTCCACCATTTTTGAGCAGCAATACATTTAATATCTGGAACTTTAGTATAAACATCAAATCCTTTTTCCTGTGCTAATAAAATATCTTTTCCTGCATCATCACGAATAAGTTTGTCATTATCTTGCTCATGATTCCATCCTGTAGCAGTGATTTCGTGAATATTTCTTCTTTTTAAAACATTATAATCGTTACGTTTTGTCTGCTCTCTTCTAGGAAGCGGTGCGTCGGCAACGTTAGACCAATAGTCTTGTCCATCAACATGTACCCAAGTTGAAGATCCTTCATATCGTGGGCTGTCATCTACTTGATATACCTTTTGAGTCCACTGTCCCTTAACAGCTTTTTTGTCAAGTTTTATATATTTCCATGAGTTTCCTTTATCGAATGAGTATAAGTCTGTGTTTTCAAATAACCAATCTTGTCTCCAGTGTTTAATAATCATATCATCACTTACAATCAATAAATGCTGCATTGAGATTTTATTGGGAGTATCTTCTAATAACTCTACCCATTCTAAAGCAGTTTCATGTTTAGTTTCAGATGGTTTATAAGTAAGAGAATCCTTTGGATATGAGAATGTTTCTGTGAAATTAAATTTCACTTCATAACAACCACACATAGATTTAATTGATTTTATGTCTTGTTGTTTCTTGTCCTGACTAAAACCAAGACCACATGTTAAAGCCATAATGGCTGAGAAATAAAGGCTTTTTGAAATCATAACTTATTATTTGTTTTTAATTTGAGGCAAATATATAAATTTTATTTAGAATAATTAAAAATAGTTATATATTTGCCTCGATTATTAAGACTGAATAAAAATAATGAAAATAAAATTACTCCTTTTTGCTGGGTTTGTTTGTCAAATTTCTTTTGCTCAGCAAAAAGATACTATTGCATCACGAGAAAAACTTTCTGAAGTTGTGGTTACCGGCCAATTTGAACCACAATCGATTAAGAAATCAGTATTTAATGTGCGTGTTATATCAAATCAAGATATACAAAATTTAGCGGCGAATAATTTATCAGACGTTCTTAATCAATATTTAAATATTACCGTAAGGCCAAGTAGTACAAGCGGTCGCTCTACAGTTTCGTTATTTGGATTAGATGCACAATATTTTAAAATTTTAGTTGATAATGTACCTTTAGTAAATGAGGGTGGATTAGGGAATAATACTGACTTATCGCAGATTAACCTTAACGACGTTGATCATATTGAGATTGTTGAAGGATCTATGGGAGTTAATTATGGAGCAAATGCAGTAAGTGGAGTCCTTAATATAATTACTAAAAAATCATCCAAATATAAATGGGACATTAATGCAGCTGTTCAGGAAGAAACCGTAAATAACGAATATTCTCTTTTTAAAGAGGGGCGGCACATACAGTCTTTACGAGTGGCACATACATTTAGTAAAAACTGGTTTATAAGTGTTGGAGCAAATAGAAATGATTTTCAAGGATATTTAGGAGATAAAAATGGAAAGGATTATTTTGAAAATGATACTTCAAGAGGTTATACGTGGCTGCCAAAAGATCAATTAAACGGAAGCGCTTTATTGTCATATCATAAAGATAATTTCAGATTTTTTTACAAGTTTGAATATTTAGATGAAAAAGTGGATTATTATAATAGTACCGTACAATCTGGTTTTAGCAGTGCTTTAGGATCTTATCGTTATGCTGAAGACAGCAGATATTTTACCAATAGATACTTTCATAATTTAAATGTTACAGGAAAATTGTTTTCTCAATTAAATTATAATGTTTCTGCTACCCACCAAAAACAACAACGAGATGTAGAAGACTTTAGATATTATTTATATACTAAAACCGAGGCAAATAATATAACGATTAAAGATCAGTCTATGGAAGTTCTTTCTTCTACCGGGACTATAAGTAATTTCTTTTCAGACAAAACAGTAGATCTTCAATTAGGATATGAATTTGTAAATAATCAAGGTTATTCGCTTGTTCAGGAAGCCAATAATATATTTGTACCTGTTCGAAAAAGACTAGAAAACTATGATTTCTTTGCTTCTTCAGAAATTATGGCTTCAGATAGATTTTCTATTAAACCAGGATTAAGGTTTTCTGCGCAGTCAAAATTTAAAAACCAATATGCTTCTTCTATTGGATTAAGATATTTATTTGATAAAGGACTTGAAGTTCGTGGTTCTTACGGAAATGGTTTTAGGACACCAAACTTTGATGAATTGTATTCAAAACAAATTTTTGATGGACATTTCTTTACCGGAAACGAAAACTTAATTCCAGAAACCAGTACCTCATATGAAGCAAGTGTGAAAAAATTGACCATATTGACATCAGGATTTCAATTGTCAAATACAATTGCTGTAAGTTATTTAAATGTTGATGACAGAATTGATATGGCATTTGTTCGTACTAATCCTGATACAGGAAGTCCGGAATACGAATATATAAATATAAGCAAGTATAAAATGTGGAATTTTTCGACAATGAATCAGTTCCGTAAAAATAATTTGACTTTTAATATAGGAGCTTCTCTGATTGGGATTTCTCAGCAAATCGACAATCTGGTTTTTAGTTCAAGTGATCAATTTTTATACTCATTTAATCTAAACGCAAGTTTTTCATATACAATTTCAAAATGGAAAACAATAGTCTCGGGATATTATAAATATAACGGAAGAACACAACAATTCATACAAGGAAATTCAGAATATATTATATCAGAAATTGCTCCAAGTAACTGGCTGGACACCTCTATTAGAAAGAATTTCTTTGAAAACAAATTTGAAGTAAGTATTGGAGCAAGAAACATTTTGGATGTAACCAATGTAAATCAAACACGAACCAGTGAAGGAGCCGGACATGCTTCAGCATCAAATTTAATGCTTGCATATGGACGTTCTTACTTTTTAAAATTAGCATATAACCTTAATCTTTAATATAAATACAGAAATAAAATGAAAAAATTATTATTACTATCATTCGCATTTTTATCTCTTGCAGCTTGTTCAAGTGATGACGATACTCCTGAAGTTGAAATTCCAACAGTTGGAGCAACTTTACAGCCAGCGGTAGGTGGGGCAAACCAGCCAAATCAAGTTTACCTTGACTTAAGCACCAAAGAAGCAAAAGCAGTAAATAGAGCTGCTTGGGATTTCGGATTTTCATCTGGCTCAGAATTTAGAGTTGTAATCAACGGATCTCTAAAAATGGCTGTAAAAAAATTAGAAACTTCGGATATTACATTACCACAAGAAAGTGATTCTAATGTAGCAGTTGGCGCTGGGACAACAGCAGCTTCGAATGGTTATGTAGATAATCCAACAGGTGTTTTAACAGGAGCAGGAGCAGGTATTGGAACTGCAATTGCAGAAATTTCGGCTATAGACGCTGAAAATAAAGTGTATTTAGTAAATCTGGGATTTGCAGTTTCTACCACTAAACCAGCAACAGGATCTGTTAGTGTAGATGGAGATGCAAGAGGATGGAAAAAAGTTAGAATTTTAAGAAGCGGAAATGGATATAAAATTCAATATGCAGATTTAGCTTCAGCTACTTATACTGAGAAAGTTGTATCAAAGGACACTGATTTTAACTTCACATTTTTCAGTCTATCTACAGGAAATACAGTTTCTGTTGAGCCTCAAAAAGCCAAATGGGATTTAAACTTTACAGTATTTACTAATTATTTAAATGCAGGTACTGAAGTTACTTATGGATATTCAGATTTTATTACTACAAATTCAAAAGGAGGTACGCAGGCCTATCAGGTTTTAGTAGCTGATGGTGGATCTTATGCAGATTTTACAAAAGCTAAAGTTGTTGAAGCTAATTTTAAAGCCTCTGTAACAGATCAAAGAATTATTGGTGCGAACTGGAGAAGTGGAGGAGGACCAAATACTTTACCAAGTATTAGAACTGACCGTTTTTATGTAGTTAAAGATGCTGCAGGAAACTATTATAAAGTTAAATTCCTTGCTATGACAAACGATGCGGGTGAAAGAGGAAATCCAGCTTTAGAATATGCAATCCTGAATTAATTATATAATGAAAATTTAAAAAGGATAAAGATATTCATTATGGTTTATGATGCTTTGTCATCAAAAAATTAGTTAATCATTAGCTTTGTTTTTTTATTTTTTTTTGATTTAGAGGTTAGAGTTATCTAACCTCTTTTTTTTAATTTTCTTTATTGTTAAAATGACTTGAAAATGAATGTTTAATTCTATCTTTGCAGGTGTTTATGTCTTAAGAATTAACAGGAATTTTATATATTCTTTAATTTTTGTAGTTCTTTTCTTTAAATTTATAATTATTAAGTGAATACAAAATCATATTTCTTCAAGTCTTTTGCAATTGTTGCATTAGCTTTTTTTGCGTTTATTGGTTTTAAACAGGTTTTACCAAATAAAATCTTTTCAGATAGTAAAGTAGATTCTAAAAATGTACTTATAGACAGTCTGCTTCTGGAATCTGTTGCGAAAGATTCATTGTCGTTAAAAAGTGACAGCATCGAAGAAAGTGAACGAAGACTAGGCCAGCAGAAAATTGTTTACGATGCTTCTCAAGGAATCGAATTTCCATCTGAAACTTTCGATAATTACAAAGGATATCAGTACTTGATTTCCTTTTACGAAAAATTATATCAACTGGAACAAAACCCGCAAAATCATGTTAGAATTGCTTATTATGGAGATTCTATGACCGATGGGGATTTAATCGTGCAAGATGTTCGTATGAATTATCAGGAACGTTTTGGCGGAAACGGAGTTGGTTTTGTTTCGATAATTTCAGAATCTTCGGCATCTAGAGGTTCTGTAAAAACGCTTTTTTCTAAAAACTGGAAAATACAATCGTACTTAAATGTAAAAAGACCAATAAGTCCTTTTGGAGTAAATGGTCATGTGTTTTTTGCTAATGATAAAACAAATGCGACTTGGGTTCAATATGAAGCTGGATTGAACAAATATTCTACATCATTAAATAATCCAACATTATTTTACGGAAAAGCGTCTAAAAAAGGAAACGTAGATTTTATTATCGGAAAAGATACACTTCATAAAAGCCTTACTCCAAATAACTTGGTAAATAGTTTAAAAGTGACTTCCGGAAGTGTGAAATCTTTTAAAGCTAATTTTATTCATGCAGATTCAATTCCAATTTATGGATTTAATTTTGATAATGGAAGCGGAATTCATGTTGATAATTTCTCTCAAAGAGGAAACTCCGGACTGCCAATTTCCATGTTTGATGCAAACGTAATGCAGGCTTTTAATAATAATTTGAAATATGATTTAATCATTCTTCACTACGGAACAAACGTATTGAATTACGGAACCAAGAATTATTTTTGGTACGAAAAAGGTATGACTAAAACAGTAAATAAAATAAAAGAATCGTTTCCGGGCGTTTCTATTTTAATTGTTTCAACTGCTGATAAATCAACAAAATATGATTTAGAAATGAAAACAGATTCAGCGGTTGTACCTTTAATGAAAGCGCAGAAAAAATATGCATTAGAAACCGAATCAGGATTTGTAAATTTATACACTTTAATGGGCGGAGACGGATCGATGGTAAAATGGGTTGATGAATCTCCGGCTAAAGCCAATAAAGATTACACCCACTTTAACCAAAGAGGTGCAAAGGCAATTGGTAATTTATTGTACAGTCAGTTAAATCAAGGTTACGAACAATATAAAGTTTTACGCGAAAAACGTGAAGCGGGCGTTAAACCAAAAGCAATTCGAAAACCCAAAGCAGATTCTGTTTCTGTAAAAAAAGATAGCGTAAATGAATAAACTTATTATTTTCTTTTGTTGTCTTTTTTTCTCAACAAATGATAAACCTCAAGATCCAGTTTCACCTCCAATTACTAAAAATATGGTTAGCAAAATCGATTCGGCAGCGACTGAATCTTCTGAAGGAAATCACATTTATAATGCAAAAGTTTTAGAAAGTCTTTTTAAGAAATTAAAAGATAATGAGAGCGATAACAATCAAAAAATAAATATCGTTCATATTGGAGATTCTCACATTCAGGGAGATTTAATGACCAATGAAATCAGAAAAAAATTGCAGAAAAAATTTGGAAATGCAGGACGAGGATTAGTTTTTCCTTATCAATTGGCAAAAACAAACGGATCTTATAACGAACGTTTTCGCTGCAATAGGGTTTGGGAAACATATCGAAATATTTACCCTGTTAGAAATTATCCTATTGGTTTAAGCGGAATTGCACTTTGGAGAGATGCCGGAGGATTTGTTTTAGAATTGAACATCAAAGATCCATCCTATAAATTTAATTCAATTCGAATAATTACACCTAAAAACGAAGATATGTTTGAGTTGTCGACAGCATCTCAAACCAAATTTATTGAAACTGAAGAACGAAAAGTAATTACACATAAAATTAAAAAAGGAGAAGCAATCTCTGTAATTGCTGATAAATACAACGTTTCTATTGCAGAAATAAAAAGAGCAAATTCACTAAAATCAAATAATATTCGTGCAGGAAGAATATTAAAAATCCCAACAAACGAAACACAGCCAAAGAATATTAAAACATCAGAATTTGTTTCTTTAAATCTGCAGTCAGATTCATATTCACATTATTATAATTCTGAAAAAGCTTTAGAAAAAATTTATTTGATTCCGAATAAAAATGCTTCAAAATTTGAGCTAAACGGAATTGTCTTAGAGAAAGATGCTCCGGGACTTATTTATAGCGGAATTGGAGTAAACGGTGCTAAATATTCTGATTACAATAAATATCCTTTGTTTTTTGAGCAGTTAAAAGCTTTGCATCCGGATATGCTGGTTTTTTCACTCGGAACAAACGAAAGTTACGAGAAACTGGAATCGGCAAATTACATCAAACAATTACGGGAATTTATAAGCAATGTAAAAGCACAAAACATAAATGTTCCAATAATTGTAATGACGCCGCCGCCATCGCTGCTTAGAAAAAGACCCAATACTTTTATTCACGAATACACAAAACAGATTTTAGAAATTGCGCAGACAGACGGTTTTGCAGTTTGGGATTTATATGATGAATTTGGCGGAATGGAAGGAATTAGAGGTCTTAAATCAGCGGGATTAATTGGTCCGGATTGGGTTCATTATTCTAAAAAAGGATATGAAAAACAAGGAAATTTATTCTCAGAAGCATTTTTAAAGGCATACAATAATTTTAAATTACAGAATTAAGTTGACAACATTAGATAACATCAATAATTGGTTCATTCAAAATTTTGGTGCAATTACAATAGAACAGGTTAAAGGCTGGTTTATTTATAATCCAGATGAAAAATTATTATTCAACACGGGGTTATTCTTAGGATTATTTCTTGTTTTTTATTTTGTGTATGGCTTTCTGCGTAAAACATTTTATTTACGATTGACCTACGTAATTCTATTCTCGCTTTTCTTTTATTACAAATCGAGCGGAGTTTACTTTTTACTTTTATTACTTTCATCTGTAGTCGATTATGGTTTAAGCCAGATTATTTATAAAGAAACAAAAGACAGTACAAGGAAAATCTATTTGGTAATAAGTGTAATTCTGAATTTAGGATTATTAGGTTATTTTAAATACATGAATTTTATGATTGGAACATACAACGATATGTTCAATGGTCATTTTAAATTTCATGATATTTTTCTTCCGGTTGGGATTTCGTTTTATACGTTCCAATCGATGAGTTATATTATTGAGATTTACAGAGAAGAAATTAAACCGACAAAAAACTACATCGAATATTTATTTTTCGTTTCATTTTTCCCGCAATTAGTTGCCGGACCAATCGTACGTGCAAAAGATTTTCTTCCACAGATTTATCAAAAACTAAACCTGACAAGACAAGATGTAAATAACGGTTTGTTTTTAATTATAGGTGGATTAATCAAAAAAACGGTTATCTCAAATTACATTTCAGTAAACTTTGTCGATCGTGTTTTTGATACACCAATGAACTATACGTCATTCGAAAACTTAATGGCTTCTTATGGATATGCAATCCAGATTTATTGTGATTTTTCAGGATATTCAGATATGGCAATCGGAATCGCTTTATTGTTAGGATTTAAATTACCAGCCAACTTTAGAACACCTTATAAGTCAACTTCTATAACAGACTTCTGGAGAAGATGGCATATTTCTCTTTCAACCTGGTTAAAAGATTTCTTGTATATTTCTATTGGAGGAAACAGGGAAGGTTCGTTCGCAGGATTTTTATTTCCAAGTTTATTCTTTTTTGGATTATTGCTTTGGGGAATTACGAGTTACAATACAAGCATAATTCCACTTATAATTGCATTTAGTTCAATTGCGTTATTTTGTTTGTCATTTTTGCTTTCAAGCAAAAGAAAACAAACTTTAGTAACCAACTTTAATCTTTTCACCACAATGCTTTTAGGAGGATTATGGCATGGAGCAGGAGCACAGTTTATTGTTTGGGGAGCTTTACACGGATTAGCATTAGCGGTTCATAAAATATTTATGGAATTTTTTCCATCTAAAAAAGAAGGTTCAAATTTCTTATGGAGATTTTTCTCAATCGTAATTACATTCCATTTTGTAGTTTTCTGCTGGATCTTTTTCCGCGCCAGAGATTTTGAAACAGCATTGCAGGTAATCAATAATATTGGACAATTAACTTTCGAACCAGAAAACTGGAAAGCAATTATAATTGGTTATAAAAATGTATTTGGATTAATGTTGTTCGGATATGTTTGGCATTTCTTACCAGAAACTTTCACAAATGGAATGAAATCTGTTTTTGATAAAACGCCAATTTTAGTAAAAGCAATCATTTTAGGTTTCGTTTACTGGATTGTATATGCAACTGCGGTTGCAGGTTCGCAGCCGTTTATTTATTTCCAGTTTTAGTTTTTAAGGTTCAAAGGGACAAAGTTACAAAGGTGCAGAGGTTTTATTCTTTGCGCCTTTTTTTCTCTCGCAGATTTAGCAGATCTAGCGGATTTTATCATATATAATCTAAAAAAATAATCTGCCTAATCTGTTAAATCTGCGAGAAACTGAAAACCTTTGTTGCTATGAGCCTATGTCACTTTGAACCTTAAAAAATAAATTGCCTGAAATATCTAATTAGATTATCTTTGCACTTCAAATAAAGAAAATAGTATGTTTGATAATTTAAGTGATAAGTTAGATAAAGCGTTCCATATATTAAAAGGACACGGTAAAATTACAGAAGTAAACGTTGCCGATACTTTAAAAGAAGTTCGTCGTGCTTTACTTGATGCCGACGTTAACTTTAAAATTGCTAAAGATTTTACAACCAAAGTAAAAGAAAAAGCAATTGGTCAGGATGTACTTACAACCTTACAGCCAGGACAGTTATTAGTAAAACTGGTAAAAGATGAGTTGACAGAATTAATGGGTGGAGATGTTGCTGGTGTTAACTTATCAGGAAATCCAACTGTTATTTTGATGTCAGGACTTCAGGGTTCTGGTAAAACAACTTTCTCAGGAAAATTAGCCAACTTCTTAAAAACGAAGAAAAATAAGAAACCATTACTTGTAGCGTGTGATATCTACCGTCCAGCGGCGATCAATCAGTTACATGTTGTTGGAGATCAAATAGGTGTTGAGGTTTACTCAGAACCAGAAAATAAAAATCCTGTTGAAATTGCTCAAAACGCAATCAAACACGCCAAAGCAAACGGATTCAATGTTGTGATCGTCGATACAGCAGGTCGTTTGGCAGTAGATCAGGAAATGATGGACGAAATTGCACGTGTACACAAAGCAATTCAGCCACAAGAAACTTTGTTCGTTGTCGATTCTATGACAGGACAAGATGCTGTAAACACAGCAAAAGCTTTCAACGATATCTTGAATTTTGATGGAGTTATCTTAACGAAATTAGATGGTGATACTCGTGGTGGAGCGGCGCTTTCAATCAAATCGATTGTAAACAAACCAATCAAATTTGTTGGTACTGGAGAAAAAATGGAAGCAATTGACGTTTTCTATCCAGAACGTATGGCCGAGCGTATTTTAGGAATGGGAGACGTTGTGTCTCTTGTTGAAAGAGCTCAGGAACAATTTGACGAAGAAGAAGCAAGAAAACTTCAAAAGAAAATCGCTAAAAACGAATTTGGTTTTGATGACTTCTTAACACAGATTCAGCAAGTAAAGAAAATGGGTAACATGAAAGACTTGGTAGGAATGATACCAGGAGCCTCAAAAGCGATGAAAGACGTTGAAATTGAAGACGACGCTTTCAAACATATCGAAGCAATCATTTATTCGATGACTCCGGGAGAAAGAAGTAAGCCAGCCATTATTGATGTAAAAAGAAAAGCCAGAATCGCAAAAGGTTCGGGAACAAAAATCGAGCAGGTAAATCAGCTGATGAAGCAGTTTGACCAAATGAGCAAGATGATGAAGATGATGCAAGGCCCAGGCGGAAAAAATCTGATGAAGATGATGGGAGGTATGAAAGGGATGCCGGGTGGTATGCCAGGAGGAATGCCGAGATAAAATAAGAAAAAGTTTCAAGTTTAAGGTTTCAAGTTAAGAGGCCAAAACTTGAAACTTTTTTAATTACATAAATAGTAAGTTTCAACAGTAACATGAAACTTGAAACCTGAAACAAAATAAACACAACAAAATGCAGCTACTAGACGGTAAAAAAACATCTAACGACATTAAAAACGAAATTGCAATCGAGGTTCAATCTATAAAAGCAGCTGGAGGAAAAGTACCTCATTTAGCAGCAGTTTTAGTGGGAAACAACGGAGCAAGTTTAACTTACGTAGGAAGTAAAGTAAAATCATGCCAAGAAATCGGTTTTGATTCAACTTTAGTTGCTTTACCAGAAACTATTACAGAAGACGAACTTTTAGCAAAAATCAAAGAATTGAACGAAGATGATAACCTTGATGGATACATCGTTCAGTTGCCTTTGCCAAAACATATCGACGAGCAAAAAATCTTATTAGCAATCGATCCAGACAAAGACGTTGACGGATTTCATCCGACTAACTTTGGTAGAATGGCGCTTGAAATGGAAAGTTTTATTCCAGCAACACCATTCGGAATTATGGAATTGCTTGAGCGTTACAAAGTTGAAACATCAGGAAAACATACTGTTGTTATTGGTAGAAGTCACATTGTAGGACGTCCGATGAGCATCTTAATGAGCCGTAAAGGAAATCCTGGCGACTCGACAGTTACATTAACGCACAGTCGAACTAAAGACTTAGCGGAATTCACCAAAAATGCTGATATCATTATCACAGCTTTAGGAGTTCCAGAATTCTTAAAAGCAGATATGGTAAAAGAAGGAGTAACCGTTATCGACGTTGGAATTACCCGTGTAGAAGATGCATCAAACGCAAAAGGATACGTTATCAAAGGCGATGTTGATTTTGATGGTGTAAGCAAAAAAGCATCGTTCATTACACCAGTTCCGGGTGGAGTAGGGCCAATGACAATTGCAATGCTGCTTAAAAATACACTTTTAGCAAGAAAAATGAGAAGCGCAAGAAATCAATAATTTCTTCCTGAATAATATTCAAAACCCGTTCAAACGAACGGGTTTTGTGTTTTTAATATATAATTAATAGTTTAAAGTTTCGGTTCTTAAAAATAAAGGATACTTTTGCACCACTTAAAAAAACACTTCTCCAAATGGACGATTATTATTATTCGTTAGTATTAAATTAAGCAGCTTTTGAAATTTCAAAATGCTGCGCTAAAAACCTGTATTTTGAAATGAAAGCCTTTTACACAAACAACAACGGATTAGTAGAAATCCCAAAATGGACTTCAAATTGCTGGATTCACATCGAATCTCCAACAGAATCAGATAAAAATTATTTATTAGAAGAACTTCAGGTTCCCGAAGCTTTCTACAATGATATCGAGGATATCGACGAAAGACCTCGTATCGAAATCGAAGACGGCTGGACTTTGATTATCATGCGTATTCCCATTAAAAGCGGCGATGTCAAAATTCCATTTCATACCGTTCCGCTCGGGATCATTTTTAAAGACGATATCTGCGTTACAATCAGTTTTTATAAAACAGAAATCATAAAAGATTTTGTGGCTTATTCACAGCGCAAAAACATCGAGATAGAAGACAATTTCAATTTAGTTTTAAGATTGCTTCTATCATCAAGCGTATGGTATTTGAAATACCTGAAACAAATCAACCAGAAAATAAAACTAGCAGAAGATAATTTAGAGAAATCCATCAAAAACGAAGAATTACAGGCACTGCTTCAAATCGAAAAATGTTTTGTGTTTTTCATCACGTCGCTAAAAGCAAATGACGTTTTGTTTCAAAGAATCAAAAATCTAAAAGCACACAAAGCCAGTTATGATCCGGAATTACTGGAAGATGTCGAAATCGAATTAAATCAGGCGCAGGACACAGCCAATATCTACAACAACATCTTAACCGGAATGATGGATGCTTACGCTTCGGTAATTTCAAACAACATGAATAACATCATGAAGCAAATGACATCAATTTCAATCATTTTGATGATTCCAACCCTAATTGCCAGTTTGTACGGAATGAACGTCCCAAACGGTTTAGAAGAAAGCAAATATGGAATCTGGATTCTGCTTTTAATTTCAATTATTCTATCCTCTTTCGGCGTATTTTTATTCAAACGCAGAAGATGGTTCTAAACATTAAAAAGCCTGTTCGTTCAGAATGAGCTTTTCCGTTTTTATACTTTGGGCGTGACCCCGACCCGTTGAGAGGGCAAACATATTTTACGCTTATACGCCCTCTCAACAGGTCGGTGTCGGGCTATCCGCGCTACTTCGGTAGCCAGCTCCTATCCCTCACGCAACTGTAAGGTAAAATCAAATCCCGTTTCTGCAAGGTTTCCAAAACCTTGTAGGCATAATTTCAAGATCAATTAAATGTGTAGTCCCTACGGGACAAAAATCCGTTGTAAATGATTCTTGCTACCGATATTTAATCTCTCCGAGATAATTCGCTGTGAACTGTAAATATATGTGGATCGAAAAAATGAATAACAATAATTAGTATTTAATATAATCTTTGTAAAATACTCCGTTAGGAGTTATATATTGGTAGATAAAACGTATGAGAATAATCAATATTTAATTTTTGGGAAATACTCCGTTAGGAGTTAAATATCGGTAGATAAAACGTATGAGAATCATCTACATTTGATATTAATCTTTGAGGGAGTACTCCATTAGGAGTTAAATATTGGTAGCATAATATTGATGTCTCCAGTAAAAAAATCCCGTAGGGATTATATATTTCATTCCTATGAACGCAATTCATTAATTACTTCTATAAAATAAAAACTCAATTTTTATTTGTCAATTCAAAATAAATACTAACTTTGTAGTGCAAAGCACTTTAATTATGAATCAAAAGCACCAAGAAGATTTAGCACATATTCGTTCCATGATGGAGCGTTCTTCAAGATTTATATCGTTAAGCGGCCTTTCGGGCGTTTTCGCTGGACTTTCGGCATTAATAGGCGGATTGTATGTTTATCAGCTTTTTAAAGTAAATGGAATCGAATATTTTACTGATGAACATCTGCTATTAAAAGGCAGCTTGGTTTCAGAATTATTTTGGATTGGAGTTGTAATTTTAATTTGCGCATTTGCATTTGGAACTTTTTTTACGGTTAGAAAAAGTCGAAAATATAATTTACCAATTTGGACTTCGGCAACAAAAAATATGCTGTTTAACTTGGCAGTGCCGCTTGCAGCAGGCGGGATATTTTGCCTGGCATTAATGTATCATGGATATTATGGTTTAATCGCACCTTCAACTTTAATATTTTACGGACTTGCAGTAATAAATGCTGAAAAATATACATTTTCAGATATAAAATATCTAGGTTTTTCTGAACTTTTGTTAGGATGTATTTCTCTTTTCTACATTGGATATGGTTTAATCTTTTGGATTATAGGATTTGGTATCTTGCATATCGTTTATGGATTAGTGATGTTCAAAAAATACAAATAACCCAATGGGAATTATCGATAAACTAAATAAAGATTTTGAAAGCCGTGTCAGACTGGGTATTATGTCCGTTCTGATGGTTAACGACTGGGTAGATTTTACCGAGATGAAAACGCTTTTGAATATCACCGATGGTAATTTAGCGAGTCATTCCTCTGCATTGGAGAAATCTGAATATATTGAGATTAAGAAAGAATTTGTGGGTAAAAAGCCTAAAACATCTTATCAGGTAACACCGCTTGGCCGCGCGGCGTTTAAAGAGCACCTTTCTTACCTCGAAAAATTAATGAAATCTTAGAATCTAAAATTTTTTACCTAAAAACTTTGAATTACAAAGTACTTTTAAAAACTAAAATCATGAAAAAACATCAAATTATTTTAGCTTGTACAGCGGTTTTTATACTGCTTTTTTACAATGAATCTGTTGGAATCAACATTTCTATTTTTGGAGTAATTCTTACTCTTTTAATTAGTTATTTCTTTCAGGAAAAGTTCGTTAATAGATCTCATTTAGTTTTAGTAATGACCTCTATATTATCTTGTTTCGCTTTTGCATGGTATGGAGATGCTGCCTCGTTTTTTGCTTTGGCATTGTCAATCTTATTTTTACAATTTAAAACTCAGAATGAAGAACTCAAAATCGTACAGATATTTCCATTAATATTTTTAAACGGAATCACTACATTAGGTCGTGTTTTCATTTTCAGTCAATGGCTTCCGGAAAGAAAAATACATAACGATTTCGCCAAAAAACTTGTAGCATTTGTTGTCATTCCGGTAATGTTTCTCGGCTTGTTTTTTATCGTTTATTCTTTTGGGAGTAATCATTTCTCATCACTATTCACAGATTATACATTAGATATCAATCTGCCACAATTAATTGCTATGTGTATTTTGGGATTTTATATTTCATTTAGCTTTTGGAATTACTGGGTCCCGGATGTCTGCTATCAATACAATTCTAAATTAAATAATGAGTTCACTAATGTTTCTGAAGTAAAAAATCAAAGTACATTTTCATTTCTTGATCTTGATTTTGAAAGAAAGAGCGGCGAAATCACATTGTTTATGCTAAATATTATGCTTTTAATTTTTATCGGAACATATAATTACGAACAGTTTTTTGAAGTTGTCGAAAAAACAAATTTAAGCGCCGATACTCACGAACGTGTTAATGCAGTTATATTTTCAATATTAATGGCAGTTGGCGTAATCTTATTTTACTTTAAAGGCGGATTTAATTTTGATGAAAAGGCCAAAGCATTAAAAAATCTGGCAAAAGTGTGGCTTGCTTTAAATGTGGTTTTAATTATAAGTGCTATGGTTAAAAACTCAGAATACGTTTCTTTTTATGGTTTAACATATAAACGACTTGGAGTTTATGCTTTTTTAATTTTAGCTACTATTGGATTGATAGTTTCATTTCAAAAAATCCTAAAACAGAAAACCAACGCTTATCTTTTTAACCAAATGGTGTGGTATTTCTATGGAACAATTCTTTTATGCAGTTATGTAAATTGGGGAAATCTAATTACTAATTACAATATTTCTGCCAACAAGGGCGTAGACCCAGTATTTTTGAGCGGTTTAAATTTTAATGACGATGTTCGCCGTGAATATTTTAAACAAAATAAGCTAGATGGAAAATATGCAGAAGCCGTAAGAGAAGAATTGATTTCGAATTATCAAAACTCAGGCTTTTTGTCAAAAGCTTTATATTATGAGTTTTTGGATAAAGAAAAGAAATAATAAAAAATCCCATTCGTATGAATGGGATTTTCCTATTTATTATCTCCTCTTTTTCTAAATCGAGGATCATTTTTAGAAATAAACGTCCTTCTTCGATTTGGAGGTGTGCTTTCAGCTTTAGGCAGACTAGCTTCTTCAGTTTTGCTTGAAGGTTCAATTAATTTATTTAATTCTTTGATTTCGGCATCTGTTAAATCACGATAACGACCGACAGGAACATCCAAAGAAATATTTATAATTCTAATACGTTTAAGAGCAGTAACTTCATAACCCAGATATTCAGACATTCTTCGAATCTGACGGTTTAATCCCTGCGTTAAAATAATTTTGAAGGTGTATTTGCTGATTTGTTCAACTTTACATTTTTTAGTAACCGTATCCAAAATCGGAACGCCATTTCCCATTCTTTGTATAAAACGTTCTGTGATGGGTTTATTTACCGTAACGGTATATTCTTTTTCGTGATTATTTCTGGCACGTAAAATTTTGTTTACAATATCGCCGTCATTCGTCATAAAAATCAAACCTTCACTCGCTTTATCCAGCCTTCCGATCGGGAAAATGCGTTTTGGGTAATTGATATAATCAACAATATTATTTTTTACTTCAAGATTTGTCGTACATTCAATTCCAACAGGTTTATTGAAAGCCAGATAAATCATTTTTTCGTGTTTTTCTACGATTAATTTTCCGTCTACGCGTACTTCATCATCCGGCGAAACTTTGGTTCCCATTTCCGGCACAATACCGTTTATTGTTACGCGTCCTTCTTCAATTAATTTATCAGCTTCGCGACGAGAACAATAGCCCGTTTCTGAAATAAATTTATTAAGACGTTTAAGATTTTCTTCCATACTGCAAAAGTAGCTAAAATTTAGACTTTTTAGATTATTAAAATTTTAGATTCTTAGAATCTTAGTCTCTTAGAATCTTAGCCGCTTAAGAATGAAAAATCGAACTATCGTCCGGAGTTTCTTTTCTTTTAAACATTCCGTAGTCGCGAACTACAGAAGCAATTCGTAAATGATAATCTTTAAAAATCTCATTTCGGCCCTTTGTCTGTGCATGACGGTGCATTTCGAGATTTCGCCATTGCTGAATGCTTTCTTCGTCTCTCCAAAAAGATAAAGACAAAATTTTTCCGGGATCATTAAGACTTTGAAATCTTTCTATAGAAATAAAACCATCAATATTATTCAATTCAGGACGCAGACTCGCCGCAATATCCAGATATTCATCTTTTTTTCCTTCGTTGGGTATAACTTCAAAAATTACTGCTATCATTTAATTGTAGATTTTAGATTGAAAAAAAAACTCAGAACCTTAGCGGCTCAGTAACTTTGAACCTCTGTTACTTTGAACCTTCAGAAAAAAGAAACTCAATCACTTTATCATACAATTCGTCATCGTGCATTCCGTGACCTAAACCACTGGTTTCGATAAATTGACTGTTTTTCCAATTGCTGGCTAATTTTTTTCCTTCTTCAAAAGCAACTATTTTATCAGAAGTATCGTGAGCAATAAAACCGGGAATTGTAAATTCTGACGCAAATTTTTGTCCTGAAAAATCTTCGAGTTTAAAATTGAAACGATTTATAAATTTACTTTCTAAAAGAGGCAGCATTTTGGTGTTCAGGCTCAACATTGAAATGTAATTGTCGATCAAAGTTTTTAAGTCTGAAGGAGCGCCAAGAATTACCATCTTGTTTATACTCGTATTTGGAAATAAATATTGATGATAAACACAGGCTGCACCGCCAATAGAATGCCCAATAATAATTTCGGGCTGATATTTTTCGACAGCTTTATTTATAAATTCGGCATAAAGCGGAACATTAAATTCCTTTCCGCTGCTTTGTCCGTGGGCAGGAGCATCAATAGCAATAATAGTGCTTCCGGATTTTTGAAGATGAGGTAAAGTTTTTTTCCAGCGCGCAGCATTGCTTTCCCAGCCGTGAACCAGCAGGATTTTAGTTTCGTTTCCTTTCCAGATATAAGTTTGAAAATGATGTTCGTTATGGTGAAAAGTTTCAGTTTCTGTATTTCGTAATACTTTTGGAAGATCTTCTTTTTTTAATCGGCCAATTCGGGGCTGGCTAAAAAGTGCATAAGAAAGTTCCATCGCTTTTTGCGGACGAACGTAACTAAGAAAGTTTATATATGAGCCAACCGATTTTAATGTGATAAAGCGTATTCCTTTTTTAATTTTCAAAACTTAAATTTTTATTCTTGTAAAGGTAAAAATATGATTTTAAACTTGCTTAAAAATATTTTGCCACAGATTAAAAAGATTAACGCAGATTAATTCATTCAACTCCGAAATAATAATCCTTATAATCTTTTTAATCTGTGGCAAAATTAAACGCAAAAAAAAAGTCCCGATTTAATCGGGACTTGATATTTAGAATTTTGAGAACAATTGTTCCATTTTTTCTTTTTCTTCTTCTGCTAATTGCGTGTCAACTAAAATTCTTCCAGAATGTTCATCAGTAATGATTTTCTTTCTTGAAGCGATTTCAACCTGAGTTTGTGGTGGAATTGTAAAGAAAGATCCTGCAGAAGCTCCTCTTTCGATAGAAACTACAGCTAAACCGTTACGAACACTGCTTCTGATTCTGTTGTAAGCAGCTAATAATCTGTCTTCGATTTGTGCAGCATATTCAGCAGATTTCTCAGTTAAGAAGATTTCTTCTTTTTGAGTTTCAGCCATAATTGCATCCAATTCAGATTTTTTATGTTTTAAATGAGAGCTTTTAGCATCAAGTTTTTCTTTTAAGTTAGAAATAACTTCTTTTTTATGCTCAATAGAAGCTTTCATTTCTTTGATTTGCTTTTCAGCTAATTGAATTTCTAATTCCTGAAATTCAACTTCTTTTGTCAAAGAATTAAATTCTCTGTTGTTACGAACTGTTTCTTGTTGTTTAGTGTATTTCTTGATAACCTCTTTATGCTCCTCAATAGCAATTTTTTTTGCTTTGATTTGCTCCTCAATCACTTCAAGTTCACCTTTCAGTTTTTCTGAACGAGTGCTCAAACCTGCAACTTCATCTTCTAAATCTTCAACCTCTAAAGGAAGTTCTCCTCTAACGTTTCTGATTTCGTCAATTCTAGAGTCAATAAGCTGTAAATCATATATTGCTCTTAACTTGTCCTCAACACTTAATTCTTTCGTATTCGTCATATTCTATAAGTACTTAACTGGATTTGTATTTTCTTCCGATAAAATGATCGCAAAATTAAGAATTTTTTTTCGAAGATAATCAACAATATAGTTTTTTGTATAGCGTTCACTCTCAAAATGACCAATATCGGCCAAAAGTAACTTGTTTTCTGCTTCGTAAAACTGATGATATTTTAAATCGGCTGTTAAAAAAGCATCGGCTCCAGCGCTTATTGCGTTTTTAATGGCAAAACTTCCTGAACCTCCTAAAACAGCCACTTTTTTTATTTTTTTTCCTAAAAAAGCAGAATGGCGAATACCACGGGCAATCATAATATCTTGTACATATAAAAGAAACTCTTTTTCGTCCATTTCATTTTCCAGTTCGCCAATCATTCCCAAACCGATGTTTTGATGTGAGTTTTGTAAATCATAAATTTCATAAGCCACTTCTTCATAAATATGATTCGCCAAAAGGGCTTTTAAAACTCGGGATTGAAGGTGTTTTTCAAAAATAACTTCAATTTTTATTTCAGTTCCGGTATGAAGTTTTCCCTTTTCTCCAATTGTCGGATTGCTTTTTTCATTTCCTCTAAAAGTAAAAAATCCTTCAGAATTAAAACTACAGTTGTCATAATTTCCAATTGTTCCGGCTCCGGCTTCAAACATCGCATTACGAACTTTTTCAGCATTATCAGGAACGGTGTAAGTCACTAATTTTTGGATAAACTGCTGTTTCGGAACCAGAATTTTGGTATTTATTAAACCTAATGCATTACTGAAAATTTTATTCACGCCTTGCGAATGATTATCTAATGCTGTATGAACGGCATAAATGGCAATATCATTTTTTATAGCTTTTAAAATAGCACGCTCAACATAATTTTTGCCTGTAATCTTTTTGATTCCCGAGAACAAAATCGGGTGAAAACAAACTACAAGATTGCAGTTTTTTGTTGTTGCTTCGTCAATAACATTTTCGAGAGCGTCGTGGCAGACTAAAATTCCTGTGCTTTCTGTTTCCGGATTTCCAACTAAAAGTCCAACATTATCAAAATCTTCTGCATAGGCGAGAGGCGCCATTTCTTCGAGTACGGTTATAATGTCTTTGATTTTCATGTAATTTTTGTTTACTTCGTCTGTTCGGCTAAAGCCTCGGGTCAGGTTCTTGTGTTACTTAAAACTTTAAAACAAATTAACGAAAAAAATTATACTTTCGTAAAATGAACTTACTTCGAAAAATACTTTTCCCTTTTGCCATTCTATACGGATTGATTGCAAGCGTTCGTAATTTTCTTTTTGATAAGGGAATTCTAAAATCAACTTCATTTAATGTTCCGGTTATTGCTGTTGGAAATCTAAGTGTTGGCGGAACGGGTAAAACACCGCAAATTGAATATTTAATTCGTTTATTGTCTAATAAATATAAAATCGCGACTTTAAGCCGCGGTTACAAAAGAAAATCTGAAGGTTTTGTTTTGGCTGATGAAAATTCTAATGCTGAAATTTTAGGAGACGAACCTTTTCAGTTTTATCAAAAATTTACAAATGTGCAGGTTGCAGTTGATGCAAATCGTACCAACGGAATTACACGGTTACTTTCCCAAAAAGAAAAACCACAGGTAATTTTATTAGATGACGCTTATCAACATCGAAAAGTAAAGGCGGGTTTTTATATTTTGCTGACTTCTTTTGATGATTTGTATGCTGACGATTTTATGCTTCCAACAGGAAATTTAAGAGAAAGCAGAAACGGGGCAAATAGGGCAAATATTGTAGTAGTTACAAAATGCCCAAAAAATCTGTCTGAAGAAAAACAAGCCGAAATTCGACTGAAATTAAAGCTAAATTGTTCACAGCAAATCTTTTTTACTTTTATAGATTATGATACAGTAATTTATGGAAAAGAAGAGAAAATAGCCGTTAACGAAATTAAATTAGAGTCAAAACTACTTTTGGCCGGAATTGCAAAACCAAAACCTTTTTTCGATCATTTAAAAAATCAAAATGATGAATGTCTGACTTTTCCGGATCATCATCATTTTTCGGATGCTGATTTAGATTCAATTCAGAATAAAGCAAATGGCAGAAAAATTATTTCAACAGAGAAAGATTATGTGCGTTTAAAAGATTCGAAGCTGATTTCTCAGTTATATTATCTGCCAATAAAAAGCACATTTATAAATCATCAGCAAAATTTTGATATTTCGATTTTAGAGTATGTAAAAGAAAACTTAGAGCATTAGAATTGCAGTTACTTAGAGTCTAAAAAATCAATCAAAAAACTTAGCAATAGTACTGTAAAATTCGTCTGGAACAAAGGGTTTTGTAATTACATCGTTCATTCCAAAAGATAAAAGCATATCTCGGTTTTCGTCAAGCGAAATAGCTGTCAGCGCAATAATTGGAGTTTTTTTGTCAAAATCTCTAATTTGCTGTGTTGCAGTCGTTCCGTTAATTCCTGGCAAATGAACATCCATTAAAATCATATCGAAACGTTTTACTTTTAAAAGTTCAACAGCTTCTTCTCCGTTATCGATAATTTCACAGCAAATTGCTTTGTTTTCAAGCATTTTGCGTGTAATCATCTGATTGATTTTATTGTCTTCGATCAATAAAATTGATTTATGTTCCAGTTGTTTATCGTTGTATGGTTTTTCTTCAGTAATTACCTCCAAAGGTTCGTTGTTAATTTTAAAATTTAATTTGAAAGTAAAAGTTGACCCTTTTCCAACTTCACTTTTTAGTTTGATTTCGCCTCCCAAAAGTTCAATTAATTTTTTTACAATAGCAAGTCCAAGACCAGTTCCGCCATATTTTCGGTTTACTTCGATAGAGCCTTGAGAAAAGCTTTCAAAAACAGTTTGCAATTTATCTTCGGGAATACCAATTCCGGTATCGACTATTTCAAAATAAACAGTTGCATTTTCATCTTCCTGAGCAAATAATTTTGCAATTACGTTAACATGTCCGTTTTGGGTAAACTTTAAAGCGTTGTTTATTAAGTTTAATATAATTTGAGATAATTTGGTAGGATCTCCAATTAAATTATCAGGAATCGCATCGTCAATTTCAAGGTTAAAATAGTTTTTATTGGCCGTAGCTAATTCTTTTAAGGAACTCTGAATGTTAAAAAGCAATTCTTTTAAATTGAAACTTATATTCTCGATTTCAACCTTTGTGGAATCAATTTTATTAATCTCCAGAATTTCGTTTATAAATGTTGTTAAATAATTTCCGGAGAATTTTAACGATTCTAAATATTTCAGCTGTGCTTTTTTAGGATTATCTTCAAGAAGTAAATGTGTGATTCCGTTAATTGCGTTAAGCGGAGTTCGAAGTTCGTGACTTACAGTTGAAAGAAATTCAGATCTTGCTTTTGATGCTTTTTCGGCTTTATTTTTTGCCAGGATAAGTTCTTTATTTTTTTCTCTTAAAAGTAAATTGTTCTGGTTTCTAATGATGTTGTTTTTGTATAAGGCCAAACTCAAAAGTGACAATATAGAAATCAGCGCGATTGCCAAAATACTTACTAATTTAGAATAACGATAGGTTTTAAGCTGAATTTTTTCTTCGCTTTCGCGTTTAAGAGTATTGTTTAAAGATTGGTTTTTTTTGAATTTTTGAAATTCGTTAAAATCAATTTTGGCATTTTTTAATTTTAAAATATAATTTTCCAGCTGATAATGTTCGTCCAGATAGGAATAAGCCAAATCAAAATTCCGGTTTTGTTTGTAATATTGACTTATTGCTAAAGTAATTTTTGATTTTTGCGAAAGATCATTTGTTTTATCCGTATAATCCAAAGCTTTTTCAAAATAAACGATGGCCGAATCGTTTCGTTTAAGCTGAGATTCTATTAATCCGAGCTGGTAATAAGAATCGCTCTTTGTTCTTAAGATTGAAGGGCTGTCAGGTTTTTTGGTTATTTTATGAAAAGTTTTGGCTGCAGAGCTTAAATTTTTATTGTTTTTAAAAGCAATTGCTCTTTGATAATCTAAAATTTCAGAACTATCAACAATACCAAGTTCTTTTAAAAGTTGTTGTGCTTTAGCGTAATAAATATTTGCAGTTTGGTAATCGCCTTTTACAGTATTTACGGCGCCTATGTAATTTAAAGCTAAAACTTTAGTACAAGACGGTTTTATGCTGTCAAACGAAGCAACACTTTTATGGAAGTTTTTTAATGCTTCATCGTATTTTTGCTGATTATAATAAATTTTTCCAAGCTTAAAAGTTTGATTGGCTAAATTTTCGGGAATGTTATTCGTTTCGCAAAAATCTATTGATTTTTGAGTATAAAAAACGGCTTTTCCGTATTCTTTACTATTAAGTTTTTTATTTGCCAGTTTGTTGTAATAGGAAATGCTGTCTGTATTCCGTTTGATTTGAGAATACAAAAATGAATTAAAAAAACAAACTACAAATAAAAAATAGTACTTCATGTATGACAGCGCATTTACAATGAATCTTATGTTTTTCTGAGCAGTAAAATCAAATCTATTAATCTTGATGAATAGCCAATTTCATTATCGTACCAGCCCACAACTTTTACCATTTTGTCGATAACCGAGGTTAGTTGTGCGTCGAACAAACACGAATGTGTATTGCCAATTATATCAACAGAAACGATAGGATCTTCTGTATAGTCTAGTATTCCTTTTAAATTTGTTTTTGAGGCTTTTTGAAATGCAATGTTAATTTCTTCTATAGTTACAGCACGCTTAACATTGAACGTGATGTCTGTCAATGAACCATCCGGAACTGGAACACGAATGCCGCAGCCTCCGATTTTTTCATGCAATTTAGGAAAAATTTTTGTTAATGCCTTAGCTGCACCTGTAGTTGTTGGAACAATCGACTGACTTGCACCTCGTGCCCTGCGTAAATCCTTATGCGGCTGGTCGTGAAGACTTTGGTCTGTTGTATAAGAATGTATTGTTGTAATGTAAGCCTGCTCAATTCCGCATAATTCTTCGATAATTTTTATCATAGGAGCGGCATTGTTTGTCGTACAGCTTGCATTTGAAACAATATTTTCTGTTCCGTCTAAAATATTCTCATTAACTCCAAGAACTACCGTTTTAATAGTATCAACTTCTGATGGTGCGGAAAGTATTACTTTTTTTGCTCCCGCTTCAATATGTGCATTTAATTCTTCGTGAGTTTTGTATTTTCCTGTTGATTCAATTACAAAATCAACAGATTGACTTTTCCAGTCAAGATTTGAAATGTTTTTTTCGTGAAAGAATAAATAATGTTTTTCGTTTACTATAATTCCTTTTTCGTCATGGCTTACAGAAAAAGGCAGAACTCCGTGAATACTGTCGTATTTTATTAAATGCGACATGGTTTTGTTATCTGCAATATCATTAATTGCAACGACTTCAATTTCAGGATGGTTTATAAGAAGGCGGAATAAATTTCTACCAATTCTTCCAAAACCATTAATGGCAATTCTTGTTTTCAATTATTTGGTTTATTCGTTTAATTGTTGAAATCGTTTACTTGTTTTAAACCGTTAAACGTCTTGCGATTAAACGATTAACCAGTTAAACGATTAACCTGAAAATTATAAAATATGTTTTTGTGCCTTGTATGAAGAACGAACAAGCGGTCCGCTTTCTACATGACGGAAACCTAATTCAAGACCAAATTTTTCGTATTTAGCAAATAATTCAGGCGTAATAAATTCTTTTACAGGTAAATGTTTTTTGCTTGGCTGTAAATATTGGCCAATGGTTACAACATCAACATTTGCATTACGTAAATCTCTCATTGTCTGGTAAACTTCTTCTTCTGTTTCTCCAAGGCCAAGCATAATTCCGGATTTGGTTCTGTTAATGCCTTTTTCTTTTAAGTAACGTAAAACTTCAAGACTGCGATCGTATTTTGCCTGAATACGAACTTCGCGTGTTAAACGACGAACGGTTTCCATATTATGCGAAACTACTTCTGGGTTTGCCTCCACAATTCTGTCAATGTTTCTTTCAATTCCCTGAAAATCAGGAATCAAAGTTTCAAGAGTGGTTTCCGGATTCATTCTTCTGATTGCTTTTACAGTTTCCATCCATATAATAGACCCGCCGTCTTTCAAATCATCTCTGTCAACACTTGTAATTACAGCGTGTTTAATATTCATGATTTTTATAGAACGTGCTACTTTTTCAGGTTCATCCCAGTCTACAGTTTCAGGTCTTCCGGTTTTAACGCCGCAAAAACCACATGAACGTGTACAAACGTTTCCAAGAATCATAAATGTTGCCGTTCCTTCGCCCCAGCATTCTCCCATATTTGGGCAGCTTCCAGAGGTGCAGATAGTATTTAAGCTGTATTTGTCAACCAAACCACGTAGTTCAGTATATTTTTGTCCGATAGGTAATTTAACCTTCAACCATTTAGGTTTTGCAGGTGGTATGTTTTCAATGACTGTTTCCATATATCATAAATCTGAATACAAAGATACGGAATGTTGTTTATTTTGAGATGCTAATTTGCTTTTCCTTTGCGTTTCAAATCTTGCAATATAATTTAGAATTGTGAAGAATAAATCTTAATTAATTGTATTAAAAGATGTTTTGAGTTTTATCTATTCTTGTTTTGTTTAATATTTTGAGGTTTTGCTGACTTTTTTAAAATTTCATATGTTGTCTTAATCTATTGTGAATTTGACTTCTTCGGGCTGTGTAAAATTAATTATGTAGTATTTTTGTTGTTAATTAATATCAAAAAAACATGAAGAAAAAATTTATTGTATTAGGGATACTATTTGCAGTTTTTGGTTTTGCGAAAATGAATGCACAAATACTTTCAAATAAAGCGATGGGTGCTTTAGGGAAAGGTGTATCGGGATTTACTTTTAGTGATGCAGATGCAGCAGCTCTGGCTAAAGAATCTATCGCTGAAATGGATGCCAATAATCCTGTAGCAGGTCCAACAGATGGTTATTCTATTCGATTAAATCGTTTATTTGGTAAACACGCTTCTACAGATGGAGTTGCCTTAAATTATAAAGTGTATTTAGTAAAAGATATTAATGCTTTTGCCTGCGCAGACGGAAGTGTTCGCGTATTTGCTGGTTTAATGGATATTATGGATGATAATCAGTTATTAGCCGTTATTGGACATGAAATTGGACACGTAGTGAATCATGATACCAGAGATGCTATTAAAGCAGCTTATAAAAAAGAAGCTTTACTTGATGCAGCTTCGTCTCAATCAGGAAAAATTGAAACTCTTACAGGATCTCAATTGGGTAAAATAGGAAGTGCAATGATTGACAGTAAACACAGTCGTAAACAAGAATCTGAAGCTGATTCGTTTTCATATGATTTCATGAAAAAAAATGGTTACGATGTTAACGCTGTAGAATCTGCTTTTAGAATTTTACAAAATTTAAGCGAAGGAGCAGAGTCATCTTTTATTACCAAAATGATGAGTTCGCATCCTGATTCAGGAAAAAGAGCGGATGATGCTAAAAAGAGGGCAACAAAAGATGGTTTGTACAAAGAGTATGTACAACAGAAAATTGATAATACAGCGCCAGCAAAAGCCACTCCTAAAACACCAGTAAAAAAGAAAACGACTAAAAAGAAGTAATCTTTAAATAAAATTTAAGCCGGTAATTTTTAAAAGTTACCGGCTTTTTTTATTTTTATGATAATCAATACTTAAAAATATCACGCTGCAGCTCATCTAAAATTCATATCTTTATTTGTTAAAAAAATAAACTTAGTGTTAAATGAAATAGCATTTTGTTATTTACATTTGTTGTTAAATTGTAATTTTTAAAAGATGAAAAAGAGATTTATAATAGCAGGGATTCTATTTGCAGCATTTGGTTTTACAAAAATGAATGCACAGATTAATTTTGGTGAAAAAGCGATAGGAGCAGTTCAAAAAGGTGTAACAGCTTTTACTCTGACAAATGCAGATGCAGCCGCATTATCTAAAGAAGCGGTTAGAAAATTAGATTCTACAAATCAGGTAGCAGGACCAAACGACGGTTATACTTTGAGATTGAACAGAGTTTTTGGAAAACACACAGCAGGTGACGGTTTTACTTTAAATTATAAAGTTTATAAATTAAAAGAAGTAAATGCGTTTGCAACTGCTGATGGAAGTGTTCGTGTATATTCAGGATTAATGGATATTATGGATGACAATGAATTGCTTGCTGTTATTGGTCATGAAATTGGTCACGTTGCAAATAACGATTCAAGAGATGCAATGCGTGCGGCATATCAAAAAGAAGCATTAATTGATGGAGCTTCTTCTCAATCGGCTAAAATTTCTGCAGTTACTGACAGTCAGTTAGGAAAAATCGGAAGTGCTTTAATTGATAGTAAACACAGCCGCAAGCAAGAAACAGAAGCAGATTTGTATTCGTATAACTTCTTAAAGAAAAACGGTTACAATGTAAATGCTGAAGAATCTGCTTTTAGAATTTTGGCAAAAATGAGCGAAGGATCTGAAGCTTCATTTATTGATCAAATGATGAGTTCTCATCCGGATTCTAAGAAAAGAGCTGATGATGCAAAAGCTAGAGCTGAAAAAGACGGATTGTATAAACCATATGTTCAGCAAAAAATTGATAATACAGTTCCGGTAAAAAAAGCTGCAACAACAAAGAAAAAAACAACAAAGAAAAAATAGTTTTTTCTTTGGTATATAACTAAAAACGGCAGATTTAATCTGCCGTTTTTTTATCTCATAATTAACCTAAAACATGATGTGCTAAAACTTTTTGTACATCATACACATTTACAGATTTGTTGAATTGTTTTACAATGCTTGGATTTAATTCACTAGAAACCCAGATTTTCAGTTCGGCATCAAGATCAAAAGTACCTGCAGTTTCTACACTAAAGCGAGTAATACTTTTGTACGCAATAGATTTATATTCGGTTTTGCTTCCGGTTAATCCCTGAACGTCAACAAGAATTAATCTTTTGTTCGTAAAGATAAAAGTGTCACGGATTAGTTTAAAACCCATTTCAATTTCTTCGTTATCAGTCAAAAGCTGACCGTATTTTTTAATTAAGTCTTCCTGGCTTACAGTTCCTGCATTGCCCATAAGAGCTGAAAATATTCCCATTTTATTTGATTTTAAGATTAAATGCTTTGCTTTTAGAATTGTAAAAGTAATAAAATTGAAAATAGAAGAGGTTCTCGAATTATTAAGAAATTTAATGTTTAAACCATAAAAAAAAAACAGAACCTTAGGTTCTGCTTTTCTCTACAAGTTATGTTTTTATATTTTTTATTCAGTTTCTCCTGTTTTTATAGTTATTGGAAGATTGTACAACGTACGAACCGGTTTTCCTTCTAATATACCTGGAACCCATTTTGTTTTTAATGATTTTAAAACTCTAACAGCTTCTTTTCCCATTCCAAATCCTGGATCATTTTTTATAACAATATCAGTCATTGTACCGTCTTTTTCGATTACGAATGAAACATAAACTCTCAAAGTTCTTTCCGCATCCAATTCTGGTTTAGTAAAATTATTACCAACATAAGTATAAAACTTTTTCATTCCTCCAGGGAACTCTGGTAATTTGTCTAAAACACTTGTATTTACAATGGTAGAGCCACCATCACCCGGATCAGCAATTGCTGGTTCTCCTCCGTTTCCAGGTAATGTATTTGTTACAGTACCAGATGTTCCGTTTGTATTGTCGACATGCGGAGTGTTGGCTGTATTTGGTGCAATGTCTGGTGTAGCCTGATCAGGTGATACAATAACCGGATTTGTCAACTGAGTTGATTCGATATTTGCTGCCGGAGGATTTGATTGTACCGGAGGAGCAACAGGGTCCTTTGTTTTTGGAATTACTATAGGATCAACATCGGTTAAACGGATAACCGGGTCAAAAGGAGCTGGAGCAGGCTCAATGATTTCATGCCCTCTGAATTTATTAATCAGCATCGATACACTTCCTAAGGCTGTTAATAACAACAATGCCATAAATAAGGCAGTTACTGTTGTTTTAGAATTTTCCTGACGTAATTGATACGCTCCGTACTCTTTGTTTTTGTTTTCGAAAACAAGATCGGTCCACTTGTTTTCATAGATGCTTAATTTAGACATGATTTTTGGATTTTAAGGTTAAGTAACTTTAAATCATACGCGTTTAGGATTGGGTTTAAGCAAACAACGTGAGAGTTGTTGTTTTAGTGTGTGAATAAATAGTTTTTTTAAGAAAAAATATGATTATATCTTATTCTTTTTCTAAAGATAATAAATTATCTATTACGTTCGATGATTTCTGCAAGTAATTTTTTAGCACGTAGTAATTTTACCTTTACGTTGCTTAAAGGCTCATTAATCTTGTCAGCAATTTCCTGATAGGACATTTCCTGAAAATAACGAAGCTGAATTACTTCCTGATAGTGGGGTTTTAATTCTTTGATGCATAAAAGCAAGCGGGAAAGATTTTGCTCTTTAATTAATGCATCTTCTGCAGATGGAGTAGTGTCGGCAATATTGTATGCCTGCTGATCTTCTGTATCAGTGATCTCTATAAAAAGATTGGTTTTCTTTTTACGCAATAAATCAATATAGACATTTTTTGCAATAGCAATAAGCCAGGTATTAAACTGAAATTCCGGATTATAAGAAGCGATTCTGTCAAAAGCTTTTGAGAAAGTCTCAATGGTAATATCTTCTGCAGTAGTTTCATTTTCTGTACGTTTAAGCATGAAGCTGTAAACTTCGTTCCAGAAATAATCTAATAAAAAAGTAAAGGCGACCTGGTCACCTTTTTTTGCTTTTTCTATTTTAGAATTTATTTCCAATATACAGGTTTTGAAAAGATATTAGTTATAAAGATATTAATTTGTGTAATAATAAGCACAATTTCCAATACCGGAAACCAAATTTTAATGTCATTTTCTTTAAGTTTTCCAGCAGAAAAACCTATTACGGTCCAAACTACAGTATAACGTGTTGCTAAAATAGCTACAACGGCAATCCATTGAAATTGAAAAGCCAGTAAAACTATAACTGATAAAAAGAAAAATAATTGTGACAAAAAGAAAAGTCCCAATTGAAATTTATCAAAAAACTTATAATATTGAGCTGTAGAAATATGTCTTCTTTTTTGAGTAAACCAATCTTTATAAGACTCTTTTGGCTTTGAATACGTAAAACTTTCCGGAATATAGGCTATTGTAGTGTTGTCTTTGTTAGCCGCCTGATTGATAAACAAATCGTCATCGCCGGAACGTACCTGAATATGGTCAATAAATCCGTTTACGTTAAAAAATTCTTCTTTTTTATAAGCTAAATTTCTTCCAACTCCCATATATGGAAGCCCTGCTTTTGCCCATGAAAAATACTGAACAGCCGTTAAAACTGTTTCAAAACGAATTATTTTATTTAATAATGAATTTTCAATTTTCTCATATCCTCCATAGCCTAAAACAATGGTTTTTTCCTGAGTAAACTGAGATGTCATTGAAGTAATCCAATCTTTTGAAGTTGGATAACAGTCTGCATCTGTAAATAATAAATAAGTTTTTTTTGCAGCTTTTATACCTAAAGTTAAAGCGTATTTTTTATTTCCCCAGAAAGCTTCGTTATTTTCAACTTTCACAAGTCTAATGTTAGGGTATTTTTGCTCAAATTCTTCAAAAACTTCCAGAGTTTCATCGCTCGAAGCATCATCAATTAAGACAATTTCAAAATCAGGATAATTTTGTTCTGCCAATAACGGAATAAATTTCTTTACATTTTCTTCTTCATTTTTTGCGCAGACAATTACAGAAACCGGAATGTTTTTTGGTGTAACGTCTTGAGGTTTAGCAAAAGCAAATTTTCCAAAAATCCCTAAATAATAGAAAAGTTGGATAAAAACAACAGCAATAAAGAAGTAAAATAAAGTTATAAGCATATAATTTAATGTCTGTTAATATTGAATTTTTGCGAGAACAAATGTAGTTATGAATTACTAATTTACAATATATAATTCCCAATTTACTTTCGGTATTTCGACATTTCTTTTGCAACAGCAATAGACTGAGGGTTTTCTGTTTTTTCTAATTCCGAAATTATGTTTTTATAATTATGGTCGTCGCGGTTTTGAGAAAGCTTTTTTGTCGCCTGAATTTCGTCAATTTCTATTTCAAAACCAAATATTCCTCTTGCTTCGCGCATTGTTTTTTCGGATAAATTCTCAACGCGAACCGGATTTTTAGAATTGGCTTCGTATTTATCAACCAGTTTTTTTAACTGTTCAACCGAAGTTGAGTAATCTACAATTTTTATTCGTCCATAAACATGTACGGCTATATAGTTCCACGTAGGTACATTTTCGTGATCGTACCAGGAAGAAGAAATGTAACTATGTGGTCCGGTAAATACGGCCAAAACCTGATCGTTTTCTTTAAAGCCTTCTGCCTGTGGATTCAGTTTAGAAATATGTCCCTGCAGCATTTCTTTTCCATTAGCATTAATTTCTAATTCTATCGGAATATGTGTAGCACATAATCGTCCGTTGGTTTGGTTAATCAGAATTCCAAAACTATTTTCTCTTAAAAAAGTTCTGATAGATTCTGGGTCTTCATCCTTATATAATTCTGGTGTATACATTTTTAGGATTTATTTTAAAGATTTTCCAAAGCAAACGGCTTCTGGTCTATCCTTGTATTTGCCGTAATTGGGTATGATATTGTATCCTTGTTTTTGATAAAACTGAATTGCTTCCTGATTTTTAACTCTTGTTTCTAAAACTAGTTTTTTAAAACCAATTGTTTTTGCATGATTTTCTAAAAAAATTAAAATAGTTTGTCCAATTTTCTTTCCAGAATATTTAGAATACATTCGTTTAACTTCTCCGGTATTTTCCTCTATTGGCCGAATGGTGCCGCAGCCAACAATTTCATTGTCAATTTCTGCGGTTACAAATACAAAATGCGAATTATTATATTGCCAGTCTGTAAAAGAATTTTTTCCATCGCTTCCGAAACGAAGATAAAGATTTGCAGACAATTCTTCTATAATTGACAAAACTTTTTCCTCATTTGGTTTTGTTATTTTGATGGAAATTTTTTCTGTCATTATTCTAATTTCAGCTAAGTTTTTTTGATTTCAGATAGATTTGAATAACACTTAAATACAAAATCGTTACTCCAATAAAAGTAAAAATTATGCCTTCGATTAAGCATTGTGTTCCAAAATCATCAGAACATAAGGTTCTTACAGGACGAAACAATTGAGATATTATTTCTTTTCTAAAAAATTTCAGTCTTAAAAGAATGTATAAAATTATTGCAACCAGAATAGTGTTTAAAGATGAAAGTTTACTTTTCCAATTTATAAAAGCTAAAATACAAATACCAATTAGCGAACCAACAAATATCCAGACATATACATTGGGCCAGAAGTTAAAAATACCTTCTTTTGAAGGCAGTAATTTGTTCCAATATTCTGAATTTTTATACTGTGTATGTGTTTTTGCCCAGATAATTTTTTCGGATACAGTATACAGTTTAAGTTGTAAAACACCATTAATCAGGAAAATAAGTCCTGATATTTGAAGTAAAATAACTTTGATATTTAATTCTTTCATTAAAATTTAGTTGGTAAGCTGGTAAAAGTGTCTTAAATCACGTTTACTTCTGCTTCAATATGTATACCAAAAGTTTCAAAAACAGTTTTTTGAACTTGTTTTGAAACAGCTAAAATTTCCTGTCCGGTTGCGTTTCCGTAATTCACTAAAACCAAAGCCTGATTTTTATGAACTCCGGCATCGCCAAAACGTTTTCCTTTAAAACCAGCCTGTTCAATCAGCCAGCCCGCAGGGACTTTTACTTCGGTTGGAGAAACTTCATAAAACTTCATTTCCGGGAATTTTTGATGAATTTTTTCGAAATCAGATTTCAATAAAATTGGGTTTTTAAAGAAACTGCCGCTGTTTCCCAGTTCTTTTGGATCTGGCAGCTTACTTTGTCTGATTGCAATAACAGCGTTGCTTACATCTTTTAATGTAGGTTGAGAAATATTGTTTTTAGCTAACTCGGCCAAAATATCTCCGTAAGATGTATTGATTTTATGATTCCGTTTAGTCAATTTATAAATAACCGAAGTGATAATAAATTGGTCTTTTACTTCATGTTTAAAAATACTTTCACGATATCCAAAATTACATTCGGCATTAGTAAAAGTTTTTGTTTCCTGAGTTTCGATATTCATAGCATCGCACGAAACAAAAGTATCTTTGATTTCGGCTCCGTATGCGCCAATATTTTGTACCGGAGTGGTGCCGACATTTCCGGGAATTAAAGACATGTTTTCCAGTCCGCCAAAATTATTGTCAATTGTCCAGAGAACAAAATCATGCCATACTTCGCCAGCCTGACTTTTAACCCAGACAAAATCATCGTCTTCTTTAATGATTTCTTTGCCTTTTAAATCAATGTGAATTACCAAAGCATCAATGTCTTTTGTTAAAAGCATATTGCTTCCACCTCCTAAAATAAACTTTTTCTCGTTTTTGTTTTCTGCTAAAACTGTTCTCAATTCATCAATAGAATGAACAGCGGCAAATTGTTTAGCACTGGCTTCAATGCCGAAAGTATTATATTTTTTTAAAGAAAAATTGGATTGGATTTGCATAAATAAAAGGCGTTTTAATCTTGGGTCAAAAATAAGGATTATAATTTGTTTGAGTTCACTTTTGACTAAAATGTGTTTTTGTTAAAAATAAGCTTGTCATTCGACATCATGTCCAATCTCAATAAAGAATTGTTTTAATAAATCATAAGTTAATTTGTCACCATTTATATGATTAAACATTTCTGTTTCCATATACTGGCAGCTTAAACAAATATTTAGACTTGTAATTATTTTATTGTTTTTGTCATAGAATACAACAGCATCTCGATATTTGGGAGCACACAGCCAATCTGGAATTTCGTTGATTTCCGTTTTCAGAATGTTTTTTAAATTAATTGCTTCCTTATCTGTAGATTTAAACGAGTTTATTTTTTTACTCGAAAAATGAAATTCTCCTTCTTCGTTTAATATATATTGAGTAAAACCTACAAGTTTTTTTAATTCGTTAAGCTTTAATTCTTGAGGGCTGGTTAAATCATTTTTTCTAAGTTTTCTTCGTTGTAATGTTTCATATTCACTTAGATTTAATTGATTGTTCTTTTCAAATTCTTCCCCGCGTTGAAATGAATAGGTTTCAATATATTCAAAACATAAATCAGTAATAAAATCAATAGAAGATTTATAAGTATGTTGAGACATGGTTTTGTTTTATTTTAAATCCAATAACTCATGATATTTCTCCGAAATAACCTTCATATTAATATCATAATTAGCATTTTCTTCAACAAATTTTCTGTTTCGGATAATTGTATTATTTCGGGATTCAGGATTTTCAAAAGCCCAGATTAATTCATCTGCAAGCATTTCTATATCATCTATTGTAATCAATTGACCATTTTCACGATGCGTAATCCAGCTTTGATTTCCGGGAATATCAGAAACTACAGGATAACAATTACAAGCCATGGCTTCAAACAGAGATGCCGAAACGCCTTCTGTTATTGGCATACTGATATAGATATTTGATTGCTGTAATAATTTAGGAAGTTCAGTATTCGGAATTCTTCCTGTAAAAATTACTTTATTTTCTATTTGAAGTGCTGTAGCTAAATCTTTTAAAAACTGTAATCGGGTTCCATCGCCAACAATCGTCAAAGAAAAATCTATTCCTTTTTGATGTAAAATTCCAAAAGCTTTTAAAATAGAATCATGACGATATTCTGGCTGCAGAGAACGTGTTACAATCGCTTCAATTTTATTAGAATTATTTGTAAAAGGTGTAAAAAGAGATAAGTCAATTCCTTTTGGCAGAACTAAAACTTTATTCATATCAACACCAGCTGCTTTCATGTGAATTGCCATAACAGGTCCCCAGGCATGAATTAAATGCGCTTTTTTGAAAGCATATTTCTGAATAAACTTTTTAAACGGATACAAAACGGAAGTTTCCGGCCATAAATCGGTTCGGCCTTGTTGTGCGATTGCAATGGTTTTTGAACCAGACAATGCAGCTAAGAAACCATAGCTTGTGGTTCTTTCAGCAATAACCATGTCTGGTTTTTCTTTTTTGATGGTTTTTCGAATAGAAACTGGAGCGAAGAAATATTCTAAAATGCGTTTGAATCTCTTGTTGTTTGGGGTTTGAAGCTCCCAGGTAATAATTTCAAAATCGCCAAATTCTTTTAAGCCTTTCATCCATGTTATGGCATCAGCGCGATACGATTCTCCAAGAAAAAGTATTTTTCTTTTCATTGTAAAATATTTTTTCGCCACCAATTAACGAATTTATTTTGGCAAAATTGATTAGTATTAATTCGTGAATTCGTGGCGATCTGTCTTTTTTTATTCTTCAGTTTCTAAAGCACGATTTATGAATTCGTTTAAAGGTTTTAGAGCAATTAATTTTTTACTCATTTTTGAAACAAAATCCTTTTGAGTAACTTCGGAAATATCATATACTTGCGAAGCTGTAAAACTTTTCAATTTTAAGAATTCTGCAGCCGGATGATCTTTTTCGTAACCGCGGGGCATGCTTTTTAGGGAATTGTTTTCGTTTGTATCCAGACTTCCAAATTCTTTTTTGAAATCTTTATTGCTTAGGATTTCTTGCAAATCATCATAGAAAAAAGCAATTTCTTTACGCACTTTCTTTAAATCTTCAGCATCGGGCGAATAAAACCCGCCGGCGATAAAACTGGCTCCTTTTTCGATATGAACATAATATCCGGAACGATTTGCGCCTTTCGCACCAGCCGACATCCAAACGCCTAAATGAGCTTTATAAGGTGATTTGTCTTTAGAAAATCGAATATCGCGATTAATTCTAAAAGTACAGTTTTTGACTTCTAATAATTCTAAAGAAGGATCAAGCGGTTTCATTACATCGAGAAAATCGCTTACTAATTGATGATAATCTTTTTTGAAGATTTCATAACGTTTTTTGTTGTCCTGAAACCAATCTCTATTGTTGTTCTTTTTTAAATCGTCTAAAAATTGCAATGATTCTTTCGTTAGCATATTTCTTAATTTATTGCAGTTGTTTTTAAGTTTTTCAGGCTAATTTAATGATTTCCCGATTCTAATGAGTTATAAAAGCTGGTACAAATTATATCAATTTTAATTTGTAAAAATCACAAGTTAAATATCTTATAAGTCTGGTGCGTCGATTTTACAATAGCTTCTGTTCTTTCAGGGTGCGTGTCTGAAATAAAAAGCTGTCCAAAAGTTTCACTGTTTACCATTTCGACAATTTTAGCAACGCGGGTTTCGTCGAGTTTGTCAAAAATATCATCAAACAATAAAATAGGTTTTACACCGCTTTGTTTTTTTAAAAATTCAAACTGTGCTAGTTTCAAAGCAATCAAAAATGATTTTTGCTGGCCTTGCGAACCAAATTTTTTTATAGGATGAGAATCAATTTCAAAAGACAAATCATCTTTATGAATTCCCGATGTTGTATATTGTAATGCACGGTCTTTGTTTATGTTTTCCTGTAAAAGTGTTAAAAGATCTTTTTCAAACAAATTACTTTCGTAGACCAATTGTACCGATTCTTCAGAGCCGGTTATCGCCTGATGGTGTCTATTGAATATAGGTATAAATTGTTCCAGAAAATCTTTTCGTTTTTCAAAAATCGATTTTCCATATTCATTCAACTGTTCATTATATATAGATAAGGTGTCGTTGTCGAAAATATGATTGAGAGCAAAATATTTCAAAAGGGCATTTCGCTGTACAATTACTTTTTGATATTGAATAAGCTGATGCAGATAAGCTGAATCTAACTGCGAAATAACGCTGTCCATGAATTTTCGGCGTGTTTCGCTTCCTTCAACAATTAAATCCCGGTCTGCAGGAGAAATAATTACAAGCGGAATAAATCCTATATGATCTGAAAATTTATCATAAGGCTTTCCGTTTCTTTTTAAAACTTTCTTTTGTCCTTTTTTTAAACTGCATACAATTTGTTCCGCTCTCTCATTTTTTTCTAATTCAGCATCGATTACAAAAAACTCTTCTCCGTGTTTGATATTCTGAACGGCAAGCGGATTAAAATAACTTTTTCCGTATGCAAGATGGTAAATGGCATCCAGTACATTGGTTTTTCCAATTCCGTTTTTTCCAACAAAACAATTGATCTTGATGTCGAAATCAAAACTGGCTTCAGAGAAATTTTTATAATTGAATAAAGAAATTTTGTTTAAATGCATTTTTTAAGAGACTCTAAAAGGAAATTACTGTTTTGAACCAGTAAAATTGAGACTGTAAAATTATCTAATTTTATTGATATAAAGGGCTTTTGCAATGTTTGAAGTTGATTTATTTTACCGCTGATGCGAAAGGACTTAGCTTTGGCAAAAATATTTTTTTTAAAATAGTGATAATTTTGATTTTTTTTGCCTCAGTTTCAAGAAAAATTTTATTTTTGCCGTTCACTAAATTAATTTTAAATGGCTACTTACAATAAAAGAGGATATAAAGCACCAAAAGAAAAGGAAGTAAAAGAAGTAAATGAAGAACAACAGGTAGTAATTGATGAAAAAGACAGCACAACAGCTGGTGTTTTTTCTAAATTAGATGAAACTGCTTCAAGAACTGAGGATTGGGTTGCTAAAAATCAAAAAATCATTATTGGTTTAGTTGCTGGTATTGCAGTTGCTACTATTGGTTATTTGGCTTACCAAAAATTTATTGAAAACCCTAAACAAGACGAAGCTGCAAACGAAATGTTTGTTGCACAACAGAACTTTCAAAAAGCTGTTGATGGTGTTGCTAGTGATTCATTATACAAATTAGCATTAAACGGATCTGAAGGTAAATTCGGATTTGTAAAAATTGCTGACGAATATTCTGGAACTGATGCTGGAAATTTAGCAAATTACTATGCTGGTATGGCATATTTAAATACAGGTAAATTTGATGATGCTATTAAGTATTTAGGAGAATTTAAATCAGATGATTTAATCTTAAGTGCTTTGGCAAAAGGAGCAATTGGAGATGCTTATTCTCAAAAAAATAACCAAAAAGAAGCTTTAGATTATTATGTAAAAGCTGCTGAGTCTAACAAAAACGATTTTACAACGCCACGTTTCTTGTTAAAAGCTGCTAAAACTGCTATCGCTTTAGGACAAAAAGAAGATGCTTTAAAATACTTAAACAATATTAAAGATAACTTCGATGCAGCTCCGGAAGCAGCTTCTGTAGATGCTTTGATTGGATTAGCGCAATAAAAATTTTAGACTTTAGATTTAAGATTGTAGATTTGTATTTAAGAATCTAAATTCTAAAATCAATATCTAAAATATTAAAGATGGCTACTGAAAATAAAAATTTATCAGAATACGATAAAAACACAATCCCAAATGCGAAAGACTTTCGATTTGGGATTGTTGTTTCTGAGTGGAACGATGTTATAACAGAAGGACTTTACAATGGCGCTTTTGAAGCCTTAATTGATTGTGATGTTCCTGCACAGCAAATCATTCGCTGGAATGTTCCGGGAAGTTTCGAATTAATTTACGGCGCAAAAAAAATGCTCCAAACACAAAACGTCGATGCGGTTATTGTAATTGGATGCGTAATTCAGGGAGAAACCAAACATTTTGATTTTGTATGCGAAGGCGTTACACAAGGAATTAAAGATTTGAATGTTCAAACTGATATTCCGGTTATTTTCTGCGTTTTAACAGATAATAATATGCAGCAGTCAATTGACAGAAGCGGTGGTGCTCACGGAAACAAAGGAACCGAAGCTGCAATTGCTGCCATAAAAATGGCTTATATTCGTCAGCAGGCATCTATTTCACATCCTTTTAATCAGCCTTTATTGTCTTCAGGTGCACTTCAAATAGAGGAAACCCCAATAAAAATCGAGAACGAATAAGTATTTATGGATGAGTTTTTCTGTAAAACAAGAGTCTTTTGGGCAATTTCCAGAATCCTGTTAAGCATTTTTATTTTTTGGAGTTCTTTTAATACCTTAGAACGTTATCCTGAGTCTTCAGATTCTCCAATAAGTATATTTATGTGGATTTATGGAGTTTGTATGGTAATAATTGCGATCAATGAATTTAGAGAACAAGACTCTAATAGATTTTTTCTTTTTTTAGTTGGCGTAAGTTCATTCATATTTGCTCTCTTTCTTGTCTATATGACTCTTGGTCGTTTAAAACCAGGATATGGAATATTGCTTTTTGCAACCTTTATCTGGTTGGTTTTGGCCGGATTAAAAGATATACTTGGTAATCACTTTTATATTACAGAATAAACACATTTGTTTTAAAAATATTAAAACCTATACTGTGTCATAATAGTATAGGTTTTTTGTTTTTTTTATGATTGACGATATTCAAAAACCCAAGAGAAATTCACTAAATTTGTGCTTCTTGGTTTCTAATTTAAACCTTAAACTTTAAAACTATTTTTGCTTAATGTCGAGTATTATTCAATTACTTCCTGATCACGTTGCTAACCAAATTGCTGCAGGAGAAGTGGTTCAAAGACCAGCTTCTGTTGTAAAAGAATTGTTAGAAAATGCTGTTGATGCAAAAGCAACTGATATTAAATTGATTATAAAAGATGCCGGCAAATCATTAGTTCAGGTTATTGATAATGGTGTTGGAATGACGGTTACCGATGCACGCTTATGTTTTGAACGTCATGCCACTTCAAAAATCCGTCAGGCCGAAGATTTATTTTCTCTTGCTACAAAAGGTTTTCGTGGAGAAGCTCTGGCTTCTATCGCTGCAATTGCACACATGGAAATGAAAACAAAACAAGAGCAGGACGAACTGGGAACGCATATTATTATTGAAGGAAGTAAATTTGTATCACAGGAAGTAGCGGTTTTACCAAAAGGAACTTCATTTGCAGTTAAAAACTTGTTTTTTAATATTCCGGCACGTCGTAATTTCTTAAAATCAGATACGGTCGAATTTCGCCATGTAATGGACGAATTTCAGCGTGTAGCACTGGCACATCCCAATATTCATTTTAGTTTTTATCATAACGGAAGCGAATTGTATAATCTTCCGTCCTCGGGATATCGTCAGCGAATTGTTGGGATTATGTCGGGCAAAACCAATGAAAAGTTAGTTCCTGTAAATGAAGATACAGAAATTATAAATGTTCAGGGATTTGTATGCAAACCCGAATTTGCCAAAAAAAACAGGGGAGAGCAATTCTTTTTTGTAAACGATCGTTTCATTAAAAGCGGTTATCTGCATCATGCAGTTATGGCTGCTTATGAAGGACTTTTAAAAGATGGTTGTCAGCCAAGTTATTTTTTATATCTGCAGGTCCCGCCAAATACAATCGATATCAATATTCATCCGACAAAAACAGAAATTAAGTTTGATGACGAACAAGCTCTATATGCAATTTTAAGAGCTTCTATAAAACATAGTTTAGGTCAGTTTAATGTGGCTCCGGTTTTAGATTTTGACCGTGATGCTAATTTAGATACGCCATATCATTATAAAGATGTAGAAGCGGAGATTCCTACAATTCAAGTAGACGGAACATTTAACCCCTTTACAGATGATAAAACCAATCAGCATTATACAAAATCGGGATCAGGTTCCGGAAGTTATAGTTCAGGTTCATCATCATCGGGTTCTTCATATTCCGGTTATTCAAAAAGAGTAGAACCAACAGCAAGCTGGGAAAGTTTATATGTTGGTTTGGATACCGAAAATCCTGAAAGTGTTGAAAGTTTTCCTTTTGCCTTTGAAAATGAAGAAGTAACATCGTCATTGTTTAATGATGATGAAGTAGAGCAGGCAAGTCAGAAAACCTATCAAATACATAAAAAATATATTGTTTCGCCAATTAAATCCGGGATGATAATCGTTGACCAGCAGCGAGCACACCAGCGTATTTTATACGAACAATTTTTGCTTAATATGACGGTTAATCAGGCTTCGAGCCAGCAATTGCTTTTTCCGCTCGATTTGTTTTATTCTTCTTCAGAGATGAAATTAATTGAAGAATTAAAACCTTCATTAGAAACAACGGGATTTGTTTTTGAAGAAGCAAAATCAGATCATATTGTAATTTCCGGAATTCCGGTAAATATTACCGAAAGTGAAGTTTCTATTGTAATCGAACAGTTATTAAGCGATTTACAAGACGGAATTCCTGCCAATAGTTACAGCCAAAACGATACCATTGCCAAATCGATGGCAAAAAGTTTAGCGGTTAAAACCGGATCTTATTTAACCGAAAAAGAACAAGATAATTTGGTAAACGGTTTGTTTGCCTGTAAAGATCCAAATATTTCACCTTTTCAAAAACCTACTTTCATTACCATGCGGGTGGAAGATATAGATAAAAAATTTGCCTTATGATGAATATAACTCCAGTAGTTAAACAACTGCTAATTATTAATATTATATTTTTTATTGGTGCTCAAATGGTGCCGATTTCCTACGAATATTTTTCATTGTTTTATCCGGAAAGCAATGATTTCAGGATATGGCAGATTTTTACGCATATGTTTATGCATGCGCCATGGCCAAATTTTGCGCATATTTTATTCAATATGTTTGCATTATATAGCTTTGGATCTGCATTAGAGCATTTTTGGGGAGGCAAAAAATTCTTGTTTTTCTATATTTCCTGCGGACTTGGGGCGGCTTTACTTCATACCGGAATAAATTATTTGCAATTACATTCGCTTCTTGATTCTGTATCTGGTTTAAATTTGTCTAAAGCTGATTTACATTTAATTTTGAATACAAGATATGAATCTGGAGAAATTATACAAGGTGAAGTTGCTGCTATTCTAAAAAATGCACATTGTACTCAGGAACAATTTAATGTTTTAGGACAGGCTGCCGCAATTGTACAGTCTCGTGTATTAGGAGCTTCTGGAGCTATTTACGGTTTGCTTACGGCTTTTGCTTTTATGTTTCCTAATGCACAGCTTGCTTTATTGTTCATTCCGGTTCCAATTAAAGCAAAGTATTTTGTTCCAGGACTTCTGGCAATAGATTTGTTTTTAGGTTTAAAAGGAAGTTCTTTGTTTGGCAGCGGCGGAACAGGAATTGCTCACTTTGCACATATTGGTGGTGCTGTTGCTGGTTTTTTAATGATGTTATATTGGAAAAAAAATCAGTTTAACAACAATCGATGGAATTAATTTTTAACTTTAATTAATTAAATTTAAGAACCAAAAGAAGACTTTATGAACATTCTTGACGATTTAAAACTTCAATATAAATTAGGCGGCATTGCCATGCAGGTTATTTATTGGAATATCGCTTGTTTTCTTATTTCGCTGATTTTTTTCTATAATTATTCAGGAGGAGGTTTTGATTATCCGGGCTGGCTGGCTTTGTCTTCAGATCCTCAGGTTTTTATGTTTAAACCGTGGACGTTTTTAACATATGCATTTTTCCATTTCGGATTTTTGCATCTGTTATTTAATATGATGGTTTTAAACTTTGCAAGTAATTTATTTTTAACCTTCTTTACACAAAAACAATATTTAGGATTATATCTTTTAGGTGCCATTTTTTCAGGAATTGTATTTGCGCTGAGTTTCTATGTTTTAGGAACGTCGGCTTCTATAGTTGGAGCTTCGGCTGCAATAATGGCAATTTTGGTTGCGGCAACGACCTATCAGCCTTTAATGAATGTTCGGTTGTTTCTTTTTGGAAATGTTAAACTTTGGCACATTACAGGGGTAATTTTAATTTTAGATTTAATGCAATTTCGTCTAGATAATATGGGCGGACATATTTCGCATCTTGCCGGAGCTTTCTTTGGATTTGTTTACATAAAATTGCTCCAAAACGGAACAGATCTAAGCCATATTGTTTCCAGAACATTAGATTTCTTCGCCAATCTTTTTAGAAAATCCCCAACGACCCCATTTAAAACCGTTCATAAGAATTATAAAAAACCTACCGAAAAAGCTACATCAAGAATTGTTACAAAAGACAAAACGCAGCAGCAAATTGATGAGATTTTAGATAAAATCAGCCAGTCTGGTTATGATTGTCTGACAAAAGAAGAAAAAGAGTTTTTATTTAAAGCTGGAAAATAATCCTTAGCCAAAAAATATGAAAAACCTTTCGTGGTTTAATAAAATAATGTTCTTTTTGAATATAGTACTGACTGTGCTTACATTCAGCGTCTATATTTTACCTTTTTTAGCACCTAAAAGTTTTCCCCTTTTATCGGTGCTTACGCTGTTTATGCCGGCATTTTTTGTTGCTAATGGATTGTTCTTCGTTTACTGGGCAATTCAGTTTAAAAAACGCCTTATTTTGTCTGGTTTGGTTTTGCTAACCGGAATAACTTTTATAAGTAAGTTTTACAAGTTCTCTGCTAAAGAATATATTAAAGACGAAAAAGATTTCTCGATAATGAGTTACAATGTACGTCTTTTTAATGTGTTTAAATGGCTTGATCGGGATGATATTCCAGAAAATATAAAAACTTTTATCGACGAAAAAGATCCGGATATTTTATGTATTCAGGAATATTCTAACTCTGCCCATATTGATTTAAAAGTGTATCCACATCGCTATATCTTTATTGATGGGAAACAGATAAAAACGGGCCAGGCTATTTTTTCTAAATTTCCTATTATCGACGAAGGAAATATTGTTTTTCCTAAATCAGATAATAATGTTGTTTATGCTGATATTAAAAGAGGAAAAGATGTGATTCGTGTTTATAATATGCATTTGCAGTCAATTAAAATATCTCCAGATGTAAGTGAAATTTCAGACGATATTGATAAAGTTAATCAGAAGAAATCCCAGCGTATTTATACGAGAATCAGCAAAGGATTTACGCAGCAGCAAGAACAGGCTGAAATTTTTAAAGAGCACATAAAAAAGTGCAAATACCCAATTATTATTTGCGGAGACATGAATAACAGTCCGTTTTCATACGTTTACCGTAATATTAAAGGAAAACTTAAAGACGCTTTTGAAGAAGCTGGTGAAGGCTTTGGTGCAACGTATAAGTTTAAGTATTATCCAGCCCGAATCGATTATATTTTTACCGATACTAAAATGAAAGTAAAGCAGTTTGAAAGCTTTTCTGATTTCGAAAATTCAGATCATTATCCAATTATGACCAGACTTTCGATCGATCAATTTTAGATTACTTTTTGAGTTTTTAAATAATCCATTGCAAATTTCCCTTCATTAAAAAGTAAATCCAAAACACTTAAGTTGTTTATAAAACCATGTTTATCGTCAAAAACCTGAGTGTATTTTTCGAATGAATTTTGGTCTTTTTTACCGTTTGCCAAATATCTAAAATCTGAAATATTTTCTACTTCATGAAAATATTCAGCAGTTTTTCCGAATTCTAATTTCATTCTTAAACACTTTGTTACTGTGTCTAAAACTTCAAAATTAAGATCGATTAAAAATGAGTGTTTCTTTTCGAAAATTGGAACAATATCATCTTCAAAATATTCGAAGAAAGGAGAACTTCTGTAAGCGGCTTCTAATGATTTAAAATGCTGTTTCTGCCAGTCAAATTCATTTTCTATCAAAATATCTTTTGTCTTTTGATGTGCTGTTTTTGAATGTTTAACAGGAATATTTAATAACTGAATTCCGTTTGGACTATAGATATAAGTTCTGTTTCTATTAGTCTGTTTTTGAAAATTATCTTCCATTTCAAAAGTTATATTTTCAGATTGAGCCATAACTGCAAAGTGGCTGATTGATGGAAAATAAGTAGGAAGTAATAAGGAATTCATGATGTATATTTTTATTTAAAAGTTTCAGGTTTCAAGTTTCAAGTTTTTTTGCAAAACCTGAAACTTGAAACCTGAGACAAAAATAACTTTTTTTTAATTATGCTTTATTCTGTTTTCTTTTTCTCCAGAAGAATTCTCCAACAAAGTAAAGAGCAAGAACAATTAGGAAATATTTGAAATAAGATTGCGGCTGTCCTTCACCGTCAACAGTTGTGAAAACCCTGCTCCAGCGAATTTTGTTGATACCTTTTCCGTTTGTATCCCAGCTCATCCAAATGAAAACTGGTTTTCCTACGATATGATTCTCCGGAACATAACCCCAATAACGACTGTCTTCAGAGTTATGACGGTTGTCTCCCATCATCCAATAGTAGTTTTGTTTAAAGGTATAAGTATTAGTTTCTTTACCGTTTATGATAAACTTAGAACCTTTTAATTCTAAAGTGTTTCCTTCGTAATTGGTAATGATTTCTTTATAGAAAGGCAAAGATGTATTTGTCAGCGCAACAGTTTTTCCAGCTTGCGGAATGTAAATTGGCCCGAAATTATCCTGATTCCATTTGTTAATATGCGGGAAAATAGCATTGTCGTTGCCGTGATCGATTTCTCTTTTTACAGCAGTAACGCCAGGAGTATTTTTTAGTCGTTCAGCTCCAGCTTCTGTTAAAGCCCTAAAATAAAGCGTGTCTCTTTTTTCACTTCTAAAACCTGCAGGATCAGTAATATCTAATTCTTTGAATAAAGATTCAAAATCAATAGAAGTTTTTCCGTCTAAAGCGACAGAATAAGAATATTGAGGTTTTGCTCTTTCAGGTAAAATTAATTTTTTTCCGTTGATGAAAACAAAGCCATCTTTAATTGATAAACTATCTCCAGGAATACCAACGCATCTTTTTACGTAGTTTGATTTCTTGTCGATTGGTTTTATAACTCCGGGTCTTCCTTTTGGCTCATAAAAATAATGTACTGTATCTACAGGCCAGTTAAATACAACAATATCATTTCTTTTTATTTGTTCAAAAGCCGGAAGTCTAAAATATGGTAATTGCGGCCAGCTTAAATATGATTTTCTTTTTGTTAACGGAATTGAGTCGTGAACCATTGGCAGCGCTACAGTTGTCATAGGAACTCTAGGGCCATAATTTACTTTACTTACAAACAAGAAATCTCCAATTAATAAAGATTTTTCTAATGAAGAAGTAGGGATTGTATAAGGCTGAATTACATAAGTATGTACTAAAGTTGCTACGATAATAGCAAAAAGTAATGAACTTACAGTATCTGCAGTTTTATTTTCAGGAGTTAATTTTCGGTCTTTATTGTATTCTAATTTTTGTGTATAGTTTACATAATAGATGTAAAAACCGAGAGTAAAAATCCCTAAAATTGTATCTAAAGTTGATTTTTTGCCAAATGTTCTAAGAGTTTCAACCCATACTACAGGAAACATAATCAAGTTGATGATTGGTATGAAAAGTAATAAAGTCCACCAGGTAGGGCGGCTGATAATTTTCATTAAAACAATCGAATTATAAACAGGAATTGCTGCTTCCCAGCTTTTTCTTCCTGCTGCCTGGTACAATTTCCATGTACCAACAAAATGAATGATTTGAACAGCTAAGAAAAATACGAACCAAGAGTAAAGTGTCATAATATTGTATTTTAAGTTTCAAATTTTGAATTATGTAATTCAAAATGATATTCTGTTTATTGTAAGTTTAATACATCTTTCATTGTAAAAATTCCCTGCTTTCCTGCAAGCCATTCCGCAGCGATAACCGCGCCAAGAGCAAATCCTTCGCGATTGTGAGCAGTATGTTTTATTTCGATACTGTCAATTGCTGAATCGTAATTTACCGTGTGTGTTCCCGGAACTTCTCCAATTCTTTTAGCTTCAATATGAATTTCGTTATTTTTTGCTTCTTCTAAAGTCCAGTTAGAATAATTACTGTTTTGAATAACGCCTTGAGCCAGAGAAATTGCCGTGCCGCTTGGAGCATCAAGTTTATGGATATGATGAATTTCTTCCATAGATACTTTATACGAATCAAATTGGCTCATAATTTTGGCTAAATATTCATTTAATCCAAAGAAAATATTTACTCCCAAGCTAAAATTTGAACTAGAGATAAAACCTCCTTTTTTCTCATTGCAAAGCGCAATCATTTCATCATAATGTTCAAGCCAGCCGGTCGTGCCTGAAACAACAGGTACATTAGCATTAAAAGATGCAGAGATATTGCTAACTGCCGCAGACGGAACGCTAAAGTCAATCGCAACATCTGCAGAAGAAAGTCCGTCATAAGTATTAAATTCATCTTTTTTTAAAACAATCTCATGACCTCTTTCTAAAGCAATTCGTTCGATTACTTTACCCATTTTTCCGTATCCTAAAAGCGCAATTTTCATTTTGTATGTATTTGTGTAATTTTTAAATAGGAGAACTATTTAAAAACGATAATTAAAAGTTAGTCCAACATTTGGTTTAAATGTTACATCTGCCGGATATATTTCCGGGCGTAGTGATAGTCTTTCGTTTACGTTAAACTGAATCAAGGCTGCATCAACATTGGCATCTATAATATTCAAAACGTAAAAACCAACAACAAACAGGGCAGAAAGATCTCTGTTTCGCTGATAAAATTTCTGTCCGGCAATAAGTCGGCTTTCATCCAGATACTGGAATTTGTCATCGTGATAGCCTTCTAATCTTCGTTTGTAGGCGTCACGATATTCATGATATTTTTTACTGTTGTCGATGTAAAAGTATAAACTGGTACCAATTGCTCCGTAAACAAGCGGAATTTTCCAGTATTTTTTATTGTATGCCTGACCCAAACCCGGTAAAATAGCAGAATAAAAAGCTGCTTTTGCTGGTGTAAGCGGATCAATTTCTTGTAATGCAGAAGTGTCTTTAACGACTAAAACCGTGTCTTTTTTTACCTGGGCAAAAAGAGAAACGGTTCCTATGAGAAAGAACAATATACTTATGGGGACAATTTTATTCACTATCCGTTTATTAATTTTATTATTCGATTAAAGTCGGCCTCAGAATTGAATGGGATTGTGATTTTTCCTTTTCCGTTGCCAGCGACTTTAATATCAACTTTCGCACCAAAATAGTCGTTGAAAGTATTTTTTTGTGTTTCTCTCACCAAAAATGAAGAATCCGGTTTGGCTTTTCCTTCTGCTTTTGGTTTTAAACTCTCGTGGTAATTTTTTACTAGTGTTTCTGTTTCGCGAACTGATAAATTCTGACTTACGATTTTTTGGTAAATATCGGTCTGAACATCTAAATCTTCAATATTGATGATGGCGCGTCCATGTCCCATGCTGATAAAACCATCACGAATACCTGTTTGAATAATGGGATCTAGTTTTAAAAGACGTAAGTAGTTAGAAATCGTAGAACGTTTTTTTCCAACACGCTCACTCATTTGTTCTTGTGTTAATTGAATTTCATCAATTAAACGCTGATAAGAAAGTGCAATCTCGATTGGGTCTAAGTCATGGCGCTGAATATTCTCAACCAAAGCCATAACAAGAGACTCATTGTCATTGGCAATACGAATGTAAGCCGGAACATGAGTTAACCCAACTAAAGTTGAAGCACGCAAACGGCGCTCTCCGGAAATTAGCTGGTATTTATTGAAATCTAATTTTCGAACAGTAATAGGTTGAATTACACCAAGTTCTTTAATAGAAGTGGCTAATTCGCGTAATGATTCTTCATTAAAATTGCTTCTAGGCTGAAACGGATTTATCTCGATAGCACTTATTTCAAGCTCAATAATATTTCCAACAACCTTATCAGCATTTTTGTCTTCTACTGATTTAATGTCGTTTTCCGGATCTTTTAATAATGCAGATAATCCTCTTCCTAAGGCTTGTTTTTTAATTGCTTTTGTCATAAAAACTATTTACTGTTTTTCTTTATAATTTCTTGAGCTAAATGAATATAATTAACAGCACCTTTGCTTGTGGCATCATAATTAATAATGCTTTCTCCAAAACTTGGTGCCTCGCTTAATTTTACATTTCGCTGAATAACCGTATCAAAAACCATATCGTTAAAGTGTTTTTGAACTTCTTCAACAACCTGATTAGATAAACGTAATCTTGAATCATACATTGTTAATAATAAACCTTCGATGTCAAGATCAGGGTTATGTATTTTTTGAATACTTTTAATTGTGTTCAATAATTTTCCTAATCCTTCAAGTGCAAAATATTCACATTGAATAGGAATAACTACAGAATCAGCAGCTGTTAAAGCATTTAGGGTTAACAAGCCAAGAGATGGTGCACAGTCGATAATGATATAATCATATTCTTCTTTTGCAGTTTCTAATGCTTTTTTAAGCATGTACTCACGGTTTTCTTTGTCAACCAATTCAATTTCTATCGCCACAAGGTCAATATGAGCAGGAATCACGTCAACGTTTGGAGCTGTACATTTTAAAATGGCTTCTTTTGGTGTTACGGTATGTTCAAGGATCTGGTAAGTTCCAAGTTCTACAGATTCAACGTCGATTCCAAGACCAGATGTAGCATTGGCCTGAGGATCAGCGTCGATCAATAATACTTTTTTCTCTAAAACACCTAATGAGGCAGCAAGATTTACTGATGTAGTAGTCTTTCCAACGCCTCCTTTTTGATTAGCAATAGCAATGATTTTGCCCATTTATTTTCTGAATTTTGAACCGTAAAAATACAATTATTTATGGTTTTTGAAAATCTATTTTGTTAACATTTGTGAAACCTCGCTTATTCGTTGTTTCATGGGTCTTCGAAACAAAATAATTTTAGTTATGAGTAGAAATGCCTGCTAAAATTTAATCAATTTACTCAACATTATTGTTGTAAAAAGGAATAAAATTAAATTTTGCTTTAAGAAATGCTTTTGCTTGTTTCTAAAATTTGAGTGAATGGTTTATTTTAGAATTTCAATAGTCACATATACTAGACCGCTCCTTTTATTAGAAGCTATTTCCATAAAGGCTCTTTTGCTTAGGTCAATTTCTCTACCTTTAATGAAAGGTCCCCTGTCTGTAATTTTTACGATAACAGATTTGTTGTTTGTTTCATTTGTGACTTTTAAAATTGTTCCAAAAGGAAATTTTTTATGAGCCGCTGTCAAATCATTATTATTGAATCTTGTGCCGCTGGCGGTTTTTCTTCCATTAAATTTATCATGGTAATAGGAAGCGTGCACATTTGTTTTGTATAAGATACATTGTTCGTTTTCGATAATAGGATCTGTATCAATTGAACTTTCTTGTGCCACAGCTGCTCCGGAAAAAACTAAAGCGATGTAGAGTATAATTTTTTTCATCTTCTAAATTCTATCAACGCGCAAAAAAAATCATTAAAGGAACAAGAAGATATTCTATACGGTTTATTTGTGTTACTAAAAGGTATATTTAGTACATTTTGTATAGTTTTTGATAAGAAAATCGGAAACAAAAACAAAGATGCGGGTTGAGGATTATTAGTATTTTAGGATCCCTAAAAACTATTAAACCAAAAACACTATTTATGATTAAAAAAGTAATCTCAGCATTTACAGCATTTACGTTTATGCTGATTCTATGCAGTTTTGCAGCATCGGATTTGTCTTATGAAAAAAGACTGGAGAATAAGACAGAGAGCAAGATTGTTTACAACAAAAAAAAGCACAGTATAACATTGTCGTGGACGGCATTTGGCTCTTCGGGGAATTATGTAATTACGAGAGGAGGTAGTCGTTTAGCATCAGATTTTGTATTAATTGGCTCAACTTCCAAATTAACATTCACAGATAATAAACCAAATAAAGACAAATACGAAAACTATTATAAAGTAACTCGTAACGATGTAACGATTATAATTTCATTAGAAAAACAAATTTTTGGTGATAATATGTATTTCTACGACAGAAAATATGAAAAAGCAGAAACAGCACGTAATGATATAAATTCACAATTTAGTTCTATTGGTTTAGGCGGTGCAAATGGCGAATGGACCACTAAGCGTCAGGCATATTATTTAAAAGCTAATGTTAAAGGTCAAACGTATGATGCTGGAGGATCGGGTTCGGCATCATCTGCAGAAGCAAACTCAATAGAATTAGGATTTTATTCTCATATTGGAGGTCTGGGGAAAGTGCCTTCTGATGTTAAACTTGGATCTGTTTTTACGAGGCCTCATCTTTCGGGAGGAGCAAATGCTACGTGTACATTTTGGCGTTCTGTTGAAAATGTTGAAGTAATGAGGGATTTTGCATGGACAGTTTCTCAATCGACTAGTGCGAGAAGATTGTTGATTGAAAGTACTTCAAAATATATTTCGGATATTGGAAATACTAATTTTTGGGGAAGCGGTGGTTTTATTGCCGATACTCATTATACTTCAAACAGGCCAAACTGGGGAGGTCAGCAGCAATGGTATACCCGAAATGCTATTTTTCCTTCTGGTTCGGGTGCTATGGGAGGTTCTTATAATATGGTTTGGCAGGGCTGTGTTAATCCTCCTCAGGAAGATGATGCCAATTCTCCAATTCCGACTACACCCATTATTAGAGAAAAACCTTTTCTTTTTATAGATAAGGAGGGCGAATATAAAGTATTTGTTCCGGCCTGGCAAAAGGATAGAGTAGGTGTTTCATGGACATCTGCTGATATGGGTAAAGGAAAAGTTCAGGATTTACTTACTGATTGGTATGTTGCAAAACATGGAGATACTGATGTCGAAATTAATAATGCGTTAAAAGCTGGAAAAAATATATTTTTTACGCCAGGACATTATTCTTTGAATGCACCAATTCAGGTGAATAGAAAAGATGCAATACTTCTGGGTGCGGGTATAGCTTCGGTAACATTAGAGCCTACGGAGAAAAATACGTGGGGATGTATTTATGTTGATGATAAAGACGGAATTATTATTGCCGGACTTCTTATGGATTCATTTAATAGTACAACTTATCAAATTAGAATTGGGAATGAAGGAGCGCATGCTGATCATTCTGCAGATCCTATTTTGCTTGCAGATATTACTTGTCGTGTGGGTGGAGTTCAGTCAAAAAATATCCAGATACAAGCTTCAATGCAGATAAATAGTAATAATGTAGTAGGAGATCATTTCTGGTTATGGCGTGCTGATCATGGTTCGCAAAAAGGCGGAGATGTTCGCTGGACTAGGGACAGATGTAAAAACGGACTAATTGTTACGGGTTATGATGTTACGCTTTACGCTCTTTTTGTTGAACATTTTCAGGAATATGAAGTTTTGTGGATGGGTGAACGAGGCAGAACTTATTTCTTCCAAAACGAGCCGCCATATGATGCTCCAAACCAAGCTGCATGGAGCAGCCAAAATGGAAAAGTTGATGGTTATGCGGCATTTAAAGTTGCTAATACTGTAAAAGAGCATCATACTATAGGAATGGGTTCTTATGCAGTTTTTACTGGAACTGATGGAAAAGTAAATAAGAAAAATGGTTTTGAAATACCAAATAGCCCTAATGTGAAACTGGAAAAAATGTGTACTACTCGCTTTGCCGGTTCAGGGAATATTCAAAATGTTATTAATAGTACCGGCGGAAGTACAGAAACGGGTGTAAAACGGGTGAAACTATATAATAATGGAGAAGGCGTTCAGCCATTTGATGAAGAATTTACTTTACCGAATAAAGAATCATATCCTGCTTATATTAGTATGGAAAAATAAAATAGGATTTAATATTAAGAACCTCTAATTATCAATTGATTTTTAGAGGTTTTTTTTAACATAGCCCGTGGTTTCAATCACGGGAAACATATCGTAATATATAATGTGTCTCGTGGTTGAAACCACGGGCTATGTTTTAAATAGTTTGTTTTTGAGTTTATTGCAAAAAAAAAAGTCTTTCTAAAAATGAAAAGACTTTTTTCGGGGTGGCAGTCCCAAAAGATTTCGGGAGAACCTGCGGGCTTCCCGCTTTAAGGCGGGACGCTATCACCGTTCTTCGCTACAATTTACAATCAAAACTTATATCTTGAAGATATCTTTTTGCACCTCGTTTTTTTATTTTGGTTTCTAAAGTTACTGCTTCAGATCTTGAATTTAGTTGAATCGTATAGATAATTTTCCATGTAATGCCATTCTTTGTAGATAATGACTGCCCGCTATTATGTCTTTTAAGTCTGTCGTTGATACATTTGTTTGACCTATATAAAACTTTTCATTTGTAATACTATAAAGAATGTAAACGAAAAACATAAATAATAAATTAAAGACAATAAAAAAGCCGAACATTTCTGTTCGGCTTTTGTCGGGGTGGCAGGATTCGAACCTGCGGCCTCCTGCTCCCAAAGCAGGCGCGATAACCGGGCTACGCTACACCCCGAAGATGTATTAGTATACTGCCCGAAAGCGGATGCAAAGATATAAATAAATTTCGTTTACAAAAGGAAAAATCGAAAATAAATAAAACTTATTTTGAGATAGGTATTTCAGATTTATTTTAGGCTTTATTTTTTATAATAAAGTTTACATTTGCATCACAAAAAAACAATACACATTATGTCAGATACAATCGAAAAAATTAAATGCCTTATTATAGGTTCTGGCCCTGCAGGTTATACTGCAGCTATTTATGCCGCCAGAGCAAACATGAATCCGGTTTTATACCAAGGAATGCAGCCTGGAGGTCAACTGACAACGACTAATGAAGTAGAAAATTTTCCAGGTTATGTTGATGGAGTTACTGGACCAGAAATGATGGTTCAGTTACAGGAACAAGCAAAACGTTTTGGCGCGGATATTCGCGATGGCTGGGCTACAAAGGTTGATTTCTCTGGAGATATTCATAAAGTTTGGATTAATGATTCAATCGAATTGCACTGCGAAACTGTAATTATTTCTACAGGAGCATCGGCTAAATATTTAGGATTACCATCAGAACAGCATTATTTAAATATGGGTGGAGGAGTTTCTGCCTGCGCTGTGTGTGACGGATTCTTTTACAGAAATCAGGAAGTAGTAATTGTTGGAGCAGGAGATTCTGCTTGTGAAGAAGCACATTACTTATCTAAACTTTGTAAAAAAGTAACGATGTTGGTAAGAAGCGAGAAATTCAGAGCTTCAAAAATTATGGAAGAGCGCGTTCGCAAAACTGAAAATATTGAGATCTTAATGAATCACGATACTGTTGAAGTTTTGGGAGATAATAACGTAGTTCACGCCATTAAAGCATTAAATAAAACTACAGGTGAAACTATTGAAATTCCTGCAACTGGATTTTTCGTAGCAATTGGTCACAAACCAAATACAGATATTTTTAAAGATTACATCACACTAGACGAAACTGGTTATATCGTAAATACTCCAGGAACATCTAAAACAAATGTTGAAGGTGTTTTCGTAGCCGGAGATGCAGCAGATCACGTTTACCGTCAGGCAATTACTGCTGCTGGTACAGGTTGTATGGCAGCGCTTGATGCTGAAAGATATTTAGCTTCAAAAGAATAAGTTTTTTAGTTCAGGTTTCAGGTTTTTCTTTGTTTCAAGTTTGCCTATATCTGTAAAACAGTAATAAAAAATCCCGTTCCAAATAATTTGGAACGGGATTTTATTTTTTATGATTAACGTTTCTAATTTCAACTTGAAACCTGAAACTTATTTTATCTTCTTAATCAGTTTAGCCTCTTCAGAGAAACGGGTTAATTCGATTTTTGGATTTCCAAATAAAGACAATTCAGCTTTATCTCCCACAGCGATAGAAACTGTAGTTTCGGCAAGAATAGTTGCAACAGCATAATTTTCGGCCGTAACATTTGCATCTTTCAAAGTGAATTTGGTTCCGGTGAAAACCGAATTATTATCTAAGCGTATAGTAGCTTTTTCAGCAATTCCTTCAATAGCAGCATTTGCTTTTTGGTACAAATCACATTTAAATTTAATAGCAGAAACTAAAGTTTTGATAGAAGCGTTTTTGCTTAATTGTAAATTTCCATCATCAGCTTTTAAGTTTAATTCTGTTTTTGATTTGTCATCTGCAATTAAACTGAATTTTTTTGCATTAACATTTAAGTATAATTTAGAATAATCAAAACTATTAAAAGTAATATCGTCTAACTGAAGTTCCTGAATTGCATAAATTTTAGAATCATTTTTGCTGATTACTTTATTCAATGAACTTGTGTAGGTGATTTTTACCGAAAGTTTTTTGAAAATAGTACTTTCTTTGGATGTATATAAACGAAGTGTTTTATCTCTCAGATCCATTCCGATAATTTCGTGAAGATTGTCATCGGCTTCGATCTTGATTTCGTTTTTTTCTCCTTTTTCAAGATAAACTTCTAAGTTATCATCGACTTCAAGAGCATCAAAACTTCCTACTTCTTTAACAGATGTAGTTACAATTTTAGACCCTTTTACTTTTTCTCTCTTTTGAGCAAAAGTTAATGTTGTAACCAAAAGTAACAGGAAAAGTGCTGTATTTTTTTTCATTTATTTTAGATTTGATTTTGGCAAATATAAAAGAAATCATCCACTTTAGATGGATGATTTCTTTTATATTTAACAGTTAAAAAATGTTAGCTCTGACTAATGCTTCCTCCGGAACTTGCTGTTTTATCAATTGTTTTAGGAACATTATTATAGTTAATATTTCCACCACTGCTCGCCTGAGCTTTTAAACTTAAAATAGGATGAACACTAATAACTGCTCCGCTCGAAGCCTGGGCATCAACATCATTTGCTAATAAACTTCCTGCTTCAATTGAAGAGCCGCTTGAGGCAGAAGTTTGTATTTTTAATGCTTTTCCTTTGATATCAATTGAGCTTCCGCTGCTTGAGTTACAAGAAATATTATCAGATTCAACATCAACATGCATTGATGCCGCACTTGAAGTTTCTAATTCTATGTTTTCTCCCTGAATTGTATTTTTACTTACAACACTTGCAGCACTCGATGCTTCAATTTTACCAACATGCGGCATTTTTACCGTTACTTTTTTCTGGGTTACATTTCGGAAAGAAGAGAATTTACATTTAATAATCAAAGTTCCGTTTTCAACTTTTGTAATGATTTCTTTTTGCAGATTATCATCAGCTTCGACTGTAATATCTACAGAATCTGATTGTTGTATAACTAAATCTATAGCATTGCTTACTTCGATGTTTTTAAAATCTCCCTCAACAATTCTTTTTTCAGTTGTTACATTCCCGCTTCCTTCGATTGTATTCATGTTAAAATTACATGAAGCAAACAACAATGCAGTAAGCGTGGCAATAATAAATTTCGTAATATGAATGATTATTTTGATCATGGCTTAGTTAATTTTAATTATAACTCCGTTTTTATCAGTGGTTAGCTTTCCGTTCGTTTTTTTACCGTTTAAAATTTCTTTTCCATTTACTTTAATAGAAACTTCGTTTACGGTATCTTTTTCAATATGGTTTTCTTCATTATAATCTCCGTCATGATCTTCATCGTCCATTTCGTCAGCAGGACAGTTTAAACATTTAATTTTTGAACCTTCTACCTTATAATTGTAATTTCCGCTGAAATGTAAGTCAAAGAAATTGTCATCAGTATCATCATATTCTTGTATTGATGCATCTGGTTTAAATAATTGACCTTGTGGTAAATATAAGAATACATCTACTTCCTGGCCTCTGAATTTGTTTTTAACATCTGTCAGAAAATAATTATCCAAAATTAAATGATTTCCGTTAATCTGGTATTTAAAATTGATTTTTTCTGCTCTTTTTTTGGCGTTAGTTAACGAATTCCCTCTGGCACTTTTTTCTATCTGAATATAAGGAGAAGCTTCATCAGTTCGTAAAACGTGTAAACGCACATCTGTTGAATAGATCAAATCATTTCCGGCTGAATCCTGTACAAATTCAAAGTCTCCGTGACGGTATAAATCTTTAGCGTAATAATCATTGTATCTAAATTTTACATGCAAAGTATCTTTTGGAGTAATAGTAATAATTTTCTTTTCGACTACTTTATTGTCACGAGAGATTTCTGTAGCTTGTTTAATTCCAAAACTAATAGCAATGGCAACAGCGATAATCCATACTGCCAGTAAGGTGTATTTTGTAATGTTACCGATTGATTTTAAGTTTGGAGACAACAATTTAAATCCTAATAATGTTAAGAAGAAAAATGGAATTCCAACCGCAAAAAGCATCAATAACCCAAAAGACCAAATAGGATATTCTGTAAAATTTCCGGCTTCAATAAAGTTTTGCCAAGGGAAATCAACAAAAGCATTAGTCCCTAAAGTAAAAACTCCAATTAACAACATGATTAAAGTTGCTATTCCAGACATGATTAAAACTACTCCTAAAAATTTAGCGAAGATTTTAAAAACCGTCATAATAAAGTCTCCAAATGAACTACTTATTCTCTCAGCTCCCGATTTTACCTGGTTTCCCATTTTATCATAATCTGCATTTTTAAATTTATCAGATAACGATTCTATTTCTTCACGAACTTTTTTTTCGATGTTCGAAATTGTAACCGGTTCTCCTGTCATTTCCAGTTTTTCAGAGGTTGTAACTGCCTCAGGCGTTACAATCCAAAGAACGAAGTAAGCTAAAATTCCGGTTCCAAAACCTGCGAAAACAAATATTAAGAATACGATTTTAACCCATACAGCTTCGATTCCAAAATAATGAGCCAAACCAGTTGCAACACCGCCAATCATTCCGTTTTCTTTATCACGGTATAATTTTTTGTGGCTTCTTCCGCTATAATTATTAAAAGACTGATTTGTATTTTCTTCGTCTTCGATTCTGTAATCTTCCGGTTGTCCCATTACTGCAATCACTTCGTCAACATCTTTCAGTCCAACAACATGTTTCTCGCTTTTTTGTTTTTCTGTTAATAATTCAGAAACACGCATTTCGATATCTTTAATAATTTCATCTTGTCCAGATGAGTTGTTAAGTGATCGTTTTATAGCGTCAAAATAGCGTGACAATTTTAAATATGCATCTTCATCGATGTGAAAAAACATACCGCCTAAGTTAATATTTACTGTTTTGTTCATGACTTATTGATTTTGATTGGTGATTAGTTTTACAGCGTCTGACAGCTCTGTCCAGGTACCGCTAAGTTCGTTTAAAAATGTTTGCCCTATTTCGGTTAATCCATAGTATTTTCTAGGGGGTCCAGATGTAGATTCTTCCCATCGATAATTAAGTAAACCGTCGTTTTTCAATCTAGTTAAAAGCGGATAAACTGTTCCTTCAACAACTAGTAATTTCGCGTTTTTTAAAGTGTCTAATATTTCAGATGTATATGCGTCTTTTTCTTTTAGAACTGATAAGATGCAAAACTCAAGAACACCTTTGCGCATCTGTGCTTTTGTGTTTTCAATGTTCATAATTTCATTTTGTTTTTTTTAGATTGAACAATTCGTTTTTTGATTGATGATATTGATTGATGATTGATTTCGAATTTATTCTGTTAGAACTCGTTCGTATAACATATAACTTTTAACCTTTGTCAATTACTTTATAAAAGAAATCGTCATTGGATATTTGTATAATTCTCCGTTTGAAGCTTTTATAGAAGCATAAATCACTAAAAAGAATTCAACAAATTTTAAAAGTCCAAAAAGTACTACCGCAGTAGCTCCAATACTTAAAAGTCCAATGTTTCCTTCAAAATTGAAATTTCTGATATAGAAATCTTCATTGTCATTAAAAACAGCTTCAATGGGCAGGTTTTGTAAAAAAACTGTAACAAAAATCGGAATGGCGATTAAAGCTAAGATTAATGTGTAAAGCAATAAACTCAATTGAAAGTTCAAAGCCTGTTTCCCGTGATGATCTACAAATTCTGATTTGTCTTTGTAGCTTGACCAGATTATGATTGGGAAAATATAATTCCCAAACGGAATAATGTATTGACTTAATGTACTTAAATGTGCGAATGCCGAAGTATTCTTTTCTGATGATTTTTCCATGATGAGTGGTTTTGATTGATTAAAAGCATATAGTAATTTCTTATGCAAATATATGTCCAAAAAACAGTATCTTGTTTTACATAGTACCAAATATTAACAAAAATTTAACAAATTTTAAATTGAATTTAAAAGTTTAATCTGCTGAAAATCATTGCTAAGTATTGTATTTACTAGCATTTTTAGAAAGTATTGTCAATTTATTGTGCATGCATAGTTTTTTTGTATTTTTACCTAAAAAATATATCAAATGGCAATATCTGTATCAAAACTCAACAAATTTGTATTATTCAAATTACCGTCGGCATACTTTTGCGGTGTGCGTGTAAAAGCAATCGATAAAGACAGATGTGTCGTAAGTGTTAAGCATCGCTGGATAAATCAAAATCCATTTAATTCGATGTATTTTGCAGTTCAGGCCATGGCGGCAGAGTTAACAACAGGAGCATTAGTCATTTCGCAGATTCAGCAAAGCGGAAAAAAGATCTCTATGCTTGTTGCCAATAATAAAGGAAACTTTACCAAAAAAGCAACCGGAAGAATTACTTTCGTTTGCAATGACGGCCACTTAATTGCCGATGCTATAAAAAATACAATCGAAACCGGTGAAGGACAAACTTTCTGGATGAAATCTATCGGAACAAATGAAGAAGGTGTTCAGGTTTCTGAAATGGATTTTGAATGGAGTGTTAGATTGAAATAATCTCTTTTTAAAATAATTAAGAACTCTGGCCGAAGAACTCTGATAAAGTTGGCTGGAAGATTTAGAAATAGAAAAGACCTCAATTTATTGAGGTCTTTTTTTGTTTATTCTTAATGTATTGTTTTTCAATTGTTTTTGTTTCTGGTTGATTGATTTTTAAACCTTTTCTTTCGTAAATTTATTCTATAATTTCAATTCCAAGAAGCTCAATTCGTTAATTCAAACTTCATTTAATAATAATAAATTTATATTCAAATTGAATTATATTTGTAAGATAAATATTTCATTTAAGAATAAAATTTTATTAGAACGTTAAGGTTTTAAAGATTTGAAATTAACTTTTCGATTTATCTTTCTAATAAAATTTGCCTAAAAGTAAGATTGTATGGATGATAAAAAACAAATATTTCAGACCGTTACCCAAAAGCGCTGGAAAACTTTTCAATGGTCAAGCCGGCTTATTTTGTTTCTTCTTATTTTAATGGTGCCAATTTTCTTTATCACTTTAAAGAAAGGATTAAAACCACCGCTTCCGCTTTTGGCAGTTCATAGTCGAACCGGACATAGTTTAGATAATCCTTTTGTGCCCAGTAAATTAAGTGATAAAGACCTCAAACAATTTAAAGGTTTTGATTATTTCTTGAGAGAAAAAACAAAAATAGACAAACTAAAAAAGCTGCCGGCTATACCTAAAACAAACGAAGAAGTCCGGGCTGCATTTTATGTCGATTGGGATCCGCAGAGTTTATTTTCTCTCGAAAAAAATATCGACAAGCTCAATATGGTAGTTCCGGAATGGTTTTTTATTGATCCCAAAACCGATTTGCTGAAAACTGATATTGATACCTTGGCATTAAAAGTGATGAAAAAAGGAAAAGTAAAAATCCTTCCATTAATCAACAACATCAATGAATCTTTAGGCGAAGGCGAATTTGATGGTGACCTTATTCATCGTATTCTTCATGACAAAAACAAAAAAGAAAGACTCATAAATGATATCGTAAAAAACTTAAAGAAATATGATTTACAAGGAATAAATGTTGATTTTGAAGAGTTTAAGGAAAAAGGCGATGAACCTATAATTGCTTTTCAAAAAGAATTATACGAAAAACTTCATCCGCTTGGATATCTTGTTTCGCAGGATATAATGGCGGGCGACGATGATTTTAATATAAAAGAATTAGCAAAATACAATGATTATATGTTCCTTATGGCTTATGATCAGCATTATGCCGGAAGTATTCCCGGAGATATAAGCGACCAGAAATGGATAGAAAGAATCGTAGATAAAACAGCCAAGGAAATTTCATCAGATAAAATTATACTTTGTTTTGCAGGTTATGGCTACGATTGGCAGGAAAAGCAAGAAGGAGAAACTGTAACTTACGATCACGCAATTGCCATTGCAAAGCAATATAATGCGTTTATAAAATTTGATAACGACAGCTACAGTAACTCATTTAGCTATAAAGACAGTAATGGCAAAAAACATATTGTAAATTTTGAAGATGCAGCAACAAATTTTAACACAATAAGATTTAGTGACGAATATGGTTTGGCAGGAACTGCTTTGTGGCGTTTGGGCAGCGAAGATCAGCGTTTGTGGAGTTTTTACCATCGAAGCTTAACAAACGAAAGTCTTGCGAAAAAACCTTTTGATTTTAATGTAATGAAAAGTGTAAACACACGAATCGAAAGTCCTGCTTATATTGGAGACGGCGAAGTATTAAATGTTATTGCAAGTCCGGCACCGGGAAAAATAGAACTGGAAATAAACAAAGACGAAATTACGATTACAGAACAGAAATATGTAGAATTACCAACCAAATATGTTATAAGTAAATTTGGAAATGTAAAGAAACAAGTCATTTTAACCTTCGATGATGGTCCGGATCCTGTTTATACACCGGAGATTTTAGATATTTTAAAAAAAGAAAAAGTACCAGCTGTATTTTTTGTTATTGGTATTCAGGCAGAAAATAATATTCCAATATTGCAAAGAATTTATAAAGAAGGACATGAAATAGGAAATCATACTTTTACGCATCCTAATATTGCATTGGTAAGTCCGGAGCGTGCTGCGAAAGAAATGGAAACAACACGATTATTAATCGAAGCCATAACCGGAAAAAGTACCGTACTCTTTAGAGCACCTTATAATGCAGATGCAGAACCAACAACAGAAGCAGAACTGAAACCAATTGCCCTAAGCAAAGCACAAAATTATTATAGTGTGGGCGAAAGTATTGATCCTAATGATTGGGAAAAAGGCGTTAGTGCCGATTCGGTTTACATTAGAACTGTACAGCAATATGAAGCAAATCCTGATAAGGGAATTATTTTACTACACGATGCTGGAGGAAACAGGCAAGCGACAGTCGACGCTTTGCCTAGAATTATTAAATATTTCAAAAGCAAAAATGTTGAATTTACAACCGTTTATCATTTGCTAGGCAAAACTAAAGACGAAATTATGCCAAAAGCAGAAGGACCTTTTATTACGGTTGATAATTTAATTTTTGATTTTGGATATTGGTTTGGACAATTTATTACCGCAACATTTTGGGTCGCTATTTTTCTTGGCTTTTTTAGAATTGCGCTAATGGCAGTAATGGCCTTTATAAAAAAATGGAAGGATCATAAATATCCACCAGTTTATAAATCTCCTGAAGGGAATTTTCCAAAAGTTAGTATTATTGTTCCTGCGTATAATGAAGAAATAAATGCTGTAAAAACCATCGAAAATTTATTAAATCAGGATTATCCTGATTTTGATGTGGTTTTTGTCGATGATGGTTCTAAAGACAAAACTTTTGCCATGATAAATGAAGCTTTTGCCAATAATCCAAAAGTAAAAATATATACAAAAACAAATGGAGGAAAAGCATCTGCCTTAAACTACGGAATAAAATTAACCCAAAACGATTATGTTGTTTGTATTGATGCCGATACACAATTAAAAACCGATGCCATTTCGCAATTGATGAAAAGATTTACAGTTCAATTGAAAAATAATGAAGAAATTGGAGCTGTCGCAGGAAATGTAAAAGTTGGTAATGAAAATACAATTCTTACCAAATGGCAGAGTATTGAATACACAACAGCACAAAATTTTGACAGAAGAGCTTTTGATTTAATCAATGGAATTACGGTTGTTCCCGGAGCAATTGGCGCATTTAGAAAAGAAGCAATAGAAAAAGCAGGAGGTTTTACAACCGATACACTTGCAGAAGACTGCGATCTGACTATTAGAATTTTGAAAAGCGGTTATCATATTACAAATTGTACAGAGGCAATTGCAGTTACAGAAGCTCCCGAAAGCTTAAAAGAATTTATGAAACAGCGTTTTCGCTGGAGTTATGGTATTATGCAGGCTTTTTGGAAAAACAGAGATGCGTGTTTTAATCCGAGATATAAAGGTTTAGGAATGGTTGCACTGCCCAATATTCTTCTCTTTCAGATTGTATTGCCAATCTTTGCGCCTTTAGCCGATTTGGTTCTTATTTTAAGTTTATTCTGGAATTATAATGATCCGGACAGTCTTCATAAAATAATGATTTATTACATAGCATTTATGCTGGTAGATATGTTGGTGAGTGTAATTGCGTTTATTTTTGAAAAAGAAAAACTAACGAAACTAATATGGCTGATTCCGCAGCGGTTTGTATACAGACAATTAATGTATGTAATTTTATTCAGAGCTTTAAGGAGAGCCATAAAAGGAGAAAGTCAAAGCTGGGGAGTACTTACCAGAACAGGAAATGTTGCGACTTTAAAATAGTTTTTCCGCCACGAATTCACAAATTAATTTATAAAAATTTGTGAATTCGTGGCGGAAAAAATATCATAAAAAAGGCCTCAAATATTTGAGGCCTTTTAAATTATACTGCTTTAATTATTTTTTAGCGCAGCATTTTTTGTCTTTTTTATCCGCTGTTTTTTTACAGCATGATTCTTTTTTAGCATTTTCTTTTTTAGCTGGCGTAGTGTCTTGTGCCTGTAATCCAATTGTAAATAAAGCGATAGCTAAAACGGTAAATAATTTTTGCATTTTTATATAATTTAATTGTTAGGTATTTTTCTTTTTTGATTGAAGATGTTGGTTCAAATATAAGAGGATTTAATTTTGAAAATTGTCAATGATAAGTTAATAGATAAATATGGAGATGTTAATATAGTCCCTACGGGACAATTTTAAATGCCGATTATTATGTTGTTGCCGATATTTAATCTCTACGAGATATCTTCATAGGTTTCTAGTCAATACTTCATTAGGAATATTTCCTCAGTAGAAATATCTCGTAGAGATTAAATATCGGTAGAAAAATAAATGAAATAGTTTTTACCAATATCTTAATTTGTATCAGATTGTTAATAGATTTCTAATGAATACTCCGTTAGGAGTATAATATCGGTAGAAAAATAAAATAGCGTCCGTAAAAAATGTCCCGTAGGGACTACACATTTCTTTTTTAATAATTTAAATTAACACCAAAACCAATTCCCATATCGCTGTCATAATGCGTTGTAATTCCAAAATTTCGGGCGACAATATATTTCAAACCCGCCATATATTCTTTATCAGTATTCCACATTAAATTCATTCGCAAACGTCTCGAAAGCGGAATATCTTTTCGTTCAAACTGAATTCTCACATTTCCATCCGTATACATTTCGACCTGCGCTTTTACAAGCATTGGTAAAGTATATTCGGCTCCGATGCTGAAAACTGATCGATTGTCTTTAGTATTTTTTTGTCCAAAAAGATTTTGTTCCTGCTCATCCATTCCCATTTTTCGATATCGCCAGTCAAAACCAATGAAAGGCATAAACCATTGCATTTTGCCAATGTAACGGCCAATATGTGTTTCGGTTTCATAACCATGTTTGTCGTTGTATCCCAATCGCCATTCCGTGCCTATGCTCCAACGTGTGTTGCTGTACATCGCTTCTCCATCATTTCCGTTTGTGGCAAAATCATTTTCGGCCATTAAATGAAACATGAGATCATCCATTTTTAGCATTTTAAAAGCCATTTCGGGATGATGAATCAACGGATTTGGTGCCGAATTTTCGTAACTAAAAATGCGTCCCATTCCGGCCATCATATGATATAAGATATGACAGTGAAAAAACCAGTCACCATCAGCATTAGCCGCAAATTCTATCGTATCGGTTTCCATTGGCATAATATCCAGAACATTTTTTAGCGGAGAATACTCGCCATGCTCGTTTAAAACCCTAAAATCATGTCCGTGTAAATGCATTGGATGACGCATCATAGAACCGTTGTACAAAGTAATACGAACGATTTCTCCTTTTTTAATTAAAATTTTATCCGTTTCAGAAACTACCTTATTATCTAAACTCCAAACATAACGATTCATATTTCCGGATAATTCAAAGCGTAATTCTTTTACCGGAGCATCTTTTGGTAATGTTGTTTTGGTTGGAGATTTCAGCATTCCGTAATTCAATGTTACAATTTCAGAAGTACTCGTAGAATCATCTGACATTTCCATACCTTCCATATGCATCGAATGATCTTCTGTTTTTTCAGATTCTTCTTCTCCGGAAATTTCAGGATACATTACAGCATTCATATCCATTTTATTCAAAGACATATTCATACCCATATCATTCATTTCGCCGTTCATCTTCATCATGTCGTTCATCATTTTCATCCCTTCAAAATATTTTAATTTGGGAAGATGTTTGACAGATTGTTTAGTCCCGCCGCCTAAAAATAAAGAAGCCGATCCTGTTCTGTCTTCGGCTGTAGCCAAAAATGCAAAGGATTTATTGTCTTCCGGAATCGTAACCACAACATCATAAGTTTCAGAAACTGCAATAATCAAACGATCGACTTCTACAGGTTCTACATCATTTCCGTCGCTGGCTACAACTGTGATTTTTCCGCCTCCGTAAGTTAGCCAGAAATAACTTGAAGCACCTCCGTTTGCAATTCGCAATCTGACTTTATCACCGGCTTTAAACTGCGAAAGCTGATCTTCGTTTTTTCCGTTAATTAAGAATTTTTCATAATACACATCGCTCACATCCATGGCGTTCATACGTTTCCATTCATTAGTGACTTTTGTCGAAAACTGACCTTGTTTTAGAGCTTCAAAATAACTTTGAGTTGTGCCTTTTTTTATAGCAAACCAATCGTTGGCATTATGAAGCATTCGCTGCACATTTTCAGGTTTAAGATCCGTCCATTCACTTAAAATAATTGGAACAGTTGGTAAATCGTCAATTCCTTTTCTAATCGTTGAATCGTCTTTTTTCTTATTGATGATAAAAAGTCCGTAAAGACCAATTTGTTCCTGAAGCCCTGAATGACTATGATACCAATACGTTCCGTTCTGGATAATTGGGAAAGTATATTTATGAGTTGTTCCGGGTTTTATGGGCATTTGCGTTAAATACGGAACGCCGTCTTCTTTATTAGGAAGAAATAATCCATGCCAATGCATCGCTGTATCTTCGTTTTTTAGTTCGTTATGTACATAAATTTCGGCAATATCGCCTTCGGTAAAAGTGAGTGTTGGCATCGGAATTTGCCCGTTTACTGCAATCGCACGTTTTTCTTTACCCGAAAAATTGACAATCGTATCACGAACATGCAGATCGTAACGAACTACTTTTTGCGCTTTTACACTCAAAGCAATTAGAAAGACTATTAGAAAAGTATATAGTTTCATATTGATTTTTTAAAGGTTTTGATTTCGCAATCGTAAAGCATTTGCAATTACAGAAACGGAACTTAAACTCATAGCCAGCGCGGCCAGCATTGGCGAAAGCAAAATCCCGAATACAGGATATAAAATTCCTGCCGCAACAGGTACGCCCAAAACATTGTATATAAAGGCAAAAAATAAATTTTGCTTAATGTTTTTCATCACGGAGAAACTTAATTTTTTAGCTTTTACAATGCCGTTTAAATCTCCTTTTACGAGTGTAATTTTAGCACTTTCGATCGCAACATCAGTTCCGGTTCCCATTGCAATTCCAATATCAGCTTTGGCTAAAGCCGGAGCATCGTTGATTCCGTCGCCCGCCATCGCTACAACTTTCCCTTCGGTTTGTAAACGTTCAATTTCTTTCAGTTTGTCTTCGGGAAGACATTCGGCTTTAAAAGAACTTAAATGAAGTTGATCTGCCACCGCTTTGGCTGTGTTTTTATTATCTCCCGTAAGCATAATCACTTCAACGCCCTGATCGATTAAATCTTTGATTGCTTTGGCACTGTTTGTTTTTATGGCGTCTGTAATAGTTACGTAGCCCGAAACGATGTTATTTACTGCGATGTACGAAACTGTTTTTCCCAGATTTTGTTCGGCTGTAATTTTGCTTTCAAAATCATCAGAAATCGAAGCTTTAATCTGTTCCATCAGCTTTTTATTTCCTAATGCAATTTTTGAATTATTTACGGTTCCTAAAACTCCTTTTCCGGCAACGGCTTCAAAATCCGGAACTTCAAGCAAAGATTGATTTTTATCTTTAGCAAAATTAACAACGGCTTGCGCCAAAGGATGTTCGCTGTGCTGATTTAGAGAAGCAATATTTTGAAGTAGAAAGTCTTCATTATTATCGATCGCATAAATTTTCTCGACAGTTGGTTTTCCTTCTGTAATTGTTCCGGTTTTATCGGTAATTAAAACATCGATTTTGTTCATGTTTTCGAGTGCCTCGGCATTTTTTATCAAAATTCCGTGTTGTGCACCTTTTCCAACACCAACCATAACCGACATTGGAGTTGCTAATCCTAAAGCACAAGGACAGGCAATAATTAAAACAGCAATCGCATTTATTAATCCGTATATATAAGAAGGTTCAGGGCCAAATTTTGCCCAGATAATAAAAGTCAAAATAGCAATGGCAACAACTGTTGGGACAAAATATTTAGCAACGCGGTCTGCCAGTTTTTGAATTGGCGCTCTCGAACGGCTTGCATCATTTACCATTTGAATAATCTGCGAAAGCAAAGTTTCTGAACCTACTTTTTCAGCCGTCATAACAAAAGATTTGGTTCCGTTGATGGTTCCGGAAATTACATTATCGCCTGTTTTTTTATCAACAGGAATAGGTTCCCCGGTAATCATAGCTTCGTCAATACTGCTTTCGCCAGAAGTTATTTTTCCGTCAACCGGAATTTTTTCTCCCGGTTTTACTCGTAATAAATCGCCTTTTTTAATGTCGTGAATAGATATGGTTCTGTCAGTTCCGTTTTCTACCAAAGTCGCTTCGGTTGGCGCTAATTTTAATAATGCTTTAATAGCGCCGTTGGTTTGTCCATGAGCTTTGGCTTCTAATAACTGGCCTAATAAAACCAATGTTATAATAACGGTTGTAGCTTCAAAATAAAGATGAATAGTTCCGTGATGTGATTTGAATTCAGCTGGAAAAAGATCAGGAAAAAACATTCCTGCAATGCTGAATAGAAAAGCGACGCTGGTTCCAATTCCGATTAGAGTGAACATATTTAAATTCCAGGTTACAATTGATTTGTAAGCACGTACAAAAAACATCCATCCGGCGTAAAACAAAACCGGAATTGAAAACAGAAACTGAACCCAGTTCCATTTTTCAATTGACATTAATTTAAAAAGTGGATTATCAGGAATCATTTCCGACATGGATATAATGAAAACAGGAAGCGTAAACAAGGTTGCAATCTTCATTTTCTTCAATAAGTCGGTATATGTTTTATTTTCTTCAGATTCAGATGCCTGCATTGGCACTAAATCCATTCCGCAGATTGGGCAGTCCCCTGGCTCATTCGAAATAACCTCTGGATGCATTGGGCATGTATACTGAGTTCCAATGGCAATTTGCGGTACCAAATCCATTCCACAAACTGGACAATCTCCTGGTTTGTTGTAGGTTTTATCGCCTTCACAATGCATTGGGCAGTAAAAAACTCCTGTTGCATTATGAGGTATTGCAGCTTTTTCTTTTTTGTGCAAATGTCCGGAATGATCTTCTTTTTTATGAGCTGAACAACATGATTTTATCTCAGATTCATTTTTACGAGAATCCATTTCAATGGTATATTTTCCGGCAGCAGATAAAACTTCCTGAAACTTTTCTGTCGGAACATGTTTTTCCATTGTTATGGTTGCCAATGGCGGGTCTAATGTTACTTCTGCATGAATTCCTTCTATTTCATTTAACGTTTTCTCCACTTTAGTTCGGCATCCATTGCAAGACATTCCTGAAATTATATATTGGTGAGTCATTGTTTTAGTTTTTAGGATATTACAATGCAAATTTCCGAAGTAAGATTTACAACGGTTTGTAGAATTTTGGGAATGATTTGTAAGATTTACTATTTTATTAACCGCAAAGCACGCAAGAATTTTTGATATGCTGGGGTTTATATAAAAACGCAAAGTTCGCAAAGCTTTGTCTTAAAACATCTTTGCGAACCTTGCGTAAACCTTTGCGCTCTTTGCGGTTAAATAAAAAAACTACAAATTCTCTATCTCAATACGGTTTTTATCTTTCAGCTGTTTGAAAGAAGTAGGAGTAAAGCCTGTAATTTTTTTGAATTGATTGCTTAAATGTGCTATGTTGCTATAGTTTAAAAGATCAGCAATTTCACTTAAAGAAAGCTCATTGTAAATCAATAATTCTTTTACTTTCTCAATTTTTTGACTTATAAAATACTTTTCGATGGTTGTATTTTCAATTTCCGAAAAAAGATTGCTCAACGAATTATAATCCTGATTTAGATTTTCTGCCAGATAATCAGACAGATTAGTTTTAAGTTCTCCATTTTTTTGATGAACCAAATCGACAATAAGATTCTTTATCTTTTCTATTGTTTTGGTCTTTTTGTCATCCAGAAAATCAAAACCTAAAGACTGTAGGTTTTTGAGTAAAATTTCTTTTTGAGCATCATTGATTTCATCCTGAAGTTCAACTTCGCCCAATTCTACAGAAACAGTCTGAAGTCCGAGTTTTTCAAATTCAGACTTCACAACCATTTTGCAGCGGGCGCACACCATATTTTTGATGTAAAGCGTCATGTTATTTAATGGTTTCAACCACGTTTCCACACGTTAACATCGAAGAACCGTAATACGGATTTTTAACTGCTTTTTCTTTGCTTAACCAGTCGGCATCGGCCATTGGACAATATTGTTTGTAAACAGTTTCGCCAGATTTTGAAACTTTAATTAAAGTGTAAGTATTTTTAGATAATGATTTAAAAGTTTCGCGCTGCTTTTTAAGATCAGCCGTAGTCGAAATACTTTTAGCATCGGCAGTTAATTTTTTAACTACTTTCATCCAGGCAGTATGTTCATCGCTTTTTAGTTTGTCCATTTTTACGGCAGTAATTGCGTCTAATAAATCCTTGGCTTTCGCCGAAGTTAATTTTGCATCACTTTTTATTAAAGCATCTTTTACAGTAAAATAGGCATCATAAACAGTTTGTAACTGACTTGAATCAGCAATTTCAAATCCTGTTTCTGTAGTTTTTATTGAGTTTGCCTGAATAGTATTTGCAGAAAATAATAATGTGATTATTGCTGCTATAGTTGATATTGAATTTTTCATTTTATGTGGTTTTTATTGAAAGGAATTAAAAATCCTTATATTTAAGTTAAATTTTTTTACTTCGAAAAAAAAATGCGATTTGCGTAAATCTTTGCTCCCGAAGGCTATCGGGATTGTGGTTAAACCAAACGCAATTATGGCTGTAACAAATAGAATTACTTTATTTTAGGAATTAACCAAATAGAAGTAAAACCATCAGAAATACCGGCAGTTTTATAGTACGAAATAGATTTCTCTGAAGAAAAATTAAAGAGATTATTTTCGAATTCAAATTCGTTTGTTGTTATCAAACTAAATTGTAAAGCAGTTGTTGTACAGCCCGAATGATCACATTTTCCGCTGCAGCCGTGCTGATCTTTAGAGTCATGACCTTTCTTGCAGCAATTTTCCTGACAAGAATCTGAATTCTCTTTTTTAGAAACGGTTTTCTTTTCGCATGAAGTTTTCTCTGCAGATTTTTCACATGCGTAACCTGAATTGGACATCATAAAGAAGCCAAGAGTTAAAATGAAAAATAATATGTGGATTTTTTTCTTCAATGAAAATGCTTTTGAAATACAAATTTAGATAATTTTTCTAAGAGCTGTTCTTTATTTAAGATTTCAAATTTTATGTTTTCTTAAAGTCTGTCGGTTTCATGTTTTTCTTTTTCTTAAAGTAATTCGAAAGATGACTTTCATCTGTAAAACCAAATTCATAAGCAATTTGTTTAATGGAAAGCTTGTCGTTATGAATACGTTTTTCGATTAAAGTCGTTCGCAGATTATTGATGTATTCGCGATAGCTGATAGAAAAGGTTCTTTTAAAATAAGCGCTGAAATAAGTTTCAGCAATATTAAAATGACTGGCAATAACTTTTATCTGAACCAGTTTTGGATTATAAATATTCTGGTGAATATAAGTTGCAATTTGTTCATTATCAATATGCGTTGATTCCATTCGCAGATTCATACATTTTATAGTTTCCTTTATTAAACCAAAAATAGAAAGAATCTGATAGAAGATTATTGGCGAAGTCGAAATATCACTTTTACAATTATAAGCCGTAATGTTTTCGATTGTGTTTTTAAGAATCGTTTTGCACGGATCGTCTAATTTTAAAACGGTTTCTTTTAATAATTTATCACGCATAAAATTTTCCGGTGTATGAATCAGAAATTCGTCGCAGGTTAAATTTTGTTTGGAATTGAAATAATTGTCTGTGAATTTAATATAAACAAACCGGGTCGATTTTTTAATATCAAAATAATGTTCGTCTTCTGGAGAAATCACAAATAAGTCTCCGGATTTGTATGGGAGAAGATTATTGTTGAGGTGATGAACTCCGCTTCCTTTCTTTATATAAATGATTTCATAATAAGTATGCGTATGCGGCGGCAGATGAAATTTTTCATCTTCGAACTCGTGAATCACAAGAGTTTCAAACTGATTTAATTTCGGCATGTTTTATTATTACAAGTTTATGTTGTAAATGTACAACTTTTTTCTTGTCTAATGGTATTAAATTTGCAACGTAGAAAGTCTTTCCCTTTCTCATGAAATCAAAATGAAAAAAAGTCTTATTGCACTCTCTTTTGGAGGTTTAACAATCGGTATAACCGAATTTGTAATGATGGGTCTTCTTCCTGATATTGCTTCAGATATGAAAGTGAGTATTCCGGTTGCCGGGTACTTAATTTCTTCTTATGCGCTTGGAGTTGTTATTGGCGCTCCTTTATTAGTAATCCTTGGAAGAAATTTTCCACCCAAAAAAATGCTTTTAATTTTGGCATTGATGTTAACGGTTTTTAATGCGCTTTCAATTATAGCGCCTACTTATAATTTTTTATTTGCTTCGCGATTTTTATCGGGATTACCGCATGGAGCATTTTTTGGAGTAGGTGCTGTAGTTGCAAGCCGTTTGGCAGATAAAGGAAAAGAAGCACAAGCGATCGCGATTATGTTTTCGGGTTTAACGCTGGCAAATTTAATTGGAGTTCCTATTGGGACTTATATAGGTCATAATTTTATATGGCGATATACTTTTGTATTAATAGCGGCTGTTGGTCTGCTTACTTTTTTGCTTATCTCATTGTGGATGCCGCAGTTAGAGAAAGGAGAAACTGTAAATATGAAAAAACAGTTAGAGTTTTTTAAAAGAACCGAAGCATGGTTAATTATCGGAATAACGGCAATTGGTTTTGGAGGTTTATTTGCGTGGATAAGTTATATTGCTCCTTTATTAACCAATGTTTCCAAATTTGCTGAAGGTGATGTTTCCTATATTTTAATCCTTGCCGGACTCGGAATGGTAGTTGGAAATTTTGCCGGAGGAAAACTGGCTGATAAATATTCCCCTGCACCAACTACATTATCATTATTGTTTGTAATGGCGGTTGATTTAATTTTAGTTTATTTCTTTTCATCAAATCAATATGTTTCTTTGTTTTTAACTTTCTTAACCGGAGCTATTTCTTTCTCAGTTATTGCACCAATTCAAATGCTGATGATTCGAACTGCAAAAGGAGCAGAGATGATCGCTTCAGCTTCTCTACAGGGAAGTTTTAATATCGGAAACGCTTTGGGAGCTTTCCTTGGCGGATTACCCTTAACATTAGGATATAGTTACGCATCGCCAAATCTTATTGGTGTTGGAATGTCTGTTATTGGGATGATTATAACTTTAACATTGATAAGAATACGCAAAAACAATCTGCAGCTTCAAAGCGCATAAGTTTTATAGTAATATAATAATATTAGACCCTTAGAGTTTTTCTAAGGGTTTTTTTTATGCCTAAATGTTTTCGTTAATAATGATAATCCAAACTTGAGTTAGGAAAATGTTTTTAAAAGAAAAACTTGTTAAATATTGCCCGCATTAGATAAAATATAAAATTATTGGACTAAAATTAAATGTTAAAACAACACTTAAAAATGTTTTAAATGAAGCATGTAATCGATTGTTTTATTTGATAAAAACATATAAAATGTTCAAATAACAATAATATATTTAATATTTATATCTCGATAAAATTATACATGTCGTATAAAAAAGCGCTTTTATTTTTAATATTTAGTTCAATTTATGAAATTTTTATGAATTTTAATTTTTTATATAAAAAAAATATCTATGTTTGTGTAATCGATTACAACTTTTTTTAAACGTGAAATTATAAAGTTTTAATTCCTGTAAAAATGAATATTTAAATTTTAAATACTGCAAAGTCTCAGTCTTTATAAACATTGTAAAAACTGGATTTGCAAACACAAAAACAAACCACAAAAAACAATTTACTAACTTAAACAATCAACCATGAATTTTTTTAAAGATTTATTAAACAAGGGCGCAAATCATTGCTATGTTCTTGTTTTTTTATTGTGTTTGCTGTTGAGCAATCGTGCGCTTGCTCAGACAGTAACAATAGAAGGAACCGTTAAAGATGCAGCCGGACTTTCCTTGCCGGGGGTTAATGTACTGGAAAAAGGAACAAAGAACGGGACTTCTACAGATTTTGACGGTCACTATAAATTGAAATTAAATAATCCTAAGGCTGTCATAAGCTTCTCATTTATAGGTTTTAAAAGTATTGATGTTAGTGCGGCCGGAAAAAATAAAGTAGATGCAGTCATGTCTGAAGATGCTAATAACCTGAATGAAGTTGTAGTAATTGGATATGGAACATCAAAGAAATCTGATTTAACGGGTGCTGTGTCTACATTTTCTGGAAATGAAATGCGAAAAATTCCGGTTCCAAACGTAGCCGAAGCTTTAACAGGACGTGTTGCAGGGGTTCAGGTAACTTCTTCTGAAGGATCGCCGGATTCAAACGTTCAGATTAGAATTCGTGGAAACGGATCTTTAACACAAGATGCTTCGCCTTTATACATTGTTGACGGATTTCCGGTAAATAATATTAACGACATTTCTTCTTCTGATATCGAAACAATGACAATATTAAAAGATGCGTCATCTACTGCAATTTATGGTTCAAGAGGTGCTTATGGAGTTGTAATTGTTACTACTAAAAAAGGTAAAGACGGTAAAATTTCTGTAAACTATAATATGTTTTACGGAATGAAAAAAATTGCCAATACTATTGATGTTACATCGCCTGAAGATTACGTAAAATGGCAATATGAATATGCTTTGCTTAAAGATAATACCGATCTGAGTTCGTATGAAAAGTATTTTGGTTCATGGCAGGATTATGATATGTACAAAGGCATGAAAGGAAATAATTGGCAAAGACAGGTTTTTGGACGTACCGGTGAAGTTCAGAGCCGTGATTTATCTATTCGAGGTGGTTCTGAGAAAATGAATTATAATTTCAACTACGCTCATTATGATGAAAAAGCAATCATGAGAGGGTCAGATTTTAATAGAAATAACTTGTCTCTTGCTTTAAACAGCAAAGCTTCTGATAAAATAGATTTAAGTTTTACAATGCGTTATTCAGATACTGAAATTAACGGTGGCGGTATGAACGAACAAAATGAAGTTTCTTCTGCAGATTCTCGTTTGAAAAATGTGGTTGGATATGCTCCAATTCCGGTTCCGGGATTAACGACAGATGATACTGATGAAGCAGTTTCTGAAAATTTGACACATCCTTTTGTGGCTATTGCCGATACTGATCGCCAGCAATTCAGAAAAAACTTTAATATGCTGGGAAGTTTTTCCTGGAAACTTACTTCCGATTTAGTTTTTAAAACAGAATTAGGTTTAGATAACTACAATTATTTAGATTATCGTTATTTCGGACGTTCAACTTACTATGTAAAAAATAATCCGGCTGCAGAAAGACAAGGAATGCCAGCCATGATTTTGGGAGACAGAAAAGATACTCGTTTTAGAAATGCCAATACGCTTAACTATGATCTTAAAAAATTGGTTGGAGAAAATCATAGTTTAAAATTACTTTTAGGAGAAGAATCTATTGAGTATAAAAGGAATGATGTAAATACTGCAATTCACGGTTATCCGTTAACATTTGGTTTAGATCAGGCTAAAAAATTAACTACACAGGGAACTCCGGTTGCAGTTGATAATTTCTATTTTCCGGATGATAAACTGCTTTCTTTCTTTGGTCGTGTAAATTATGATTACAAAGACCGTTATCTTTTTACAGCAACGTACCGTGCCGATGGTTCTAGTAAATTCTTAGGTGACAATAAATGGGGATTTTTTCCTGCAGCTGCGGCAGCCTGGAAAATCTCAGGAGAAGAATTTATGAAAAATGCTTCGTGGATTAACCTTCTTAAATTAAGAGTAAGTTATGGTGAAGCAGGAAACAATAACATTCCAACAGGACAAATGGTTCAAAGTTTCATTTCTTCTACATCTACATGGATTAACGGTGTTGATAATTACTGGGCAGCATCAAAAACTATGGCAAACCCAGATTTAAAATGGGAAACTACAGTAACACAAAATATAGGTTTGGACTTTGATTTATTCAAAAACAAAGTAACAGGATCTGTAGAGTTTTATAAAAATGTCACTAAGGATCTATTAATCAACTTCCCGATTTCCGGAGGATATGATTTCCAATACAGAAATATGGGGGAAGTTGAAAACAGCGGTATCGAAGCTACTTTAAATCTTAATCTTATAGAAAGAGAGAAATACGGTGTGAGTTTGTCTTTTAATGCAGGATTCAACACAAACAGAATTAATTCTCTTGGTGTAATGAGTAATTTTGGAGCAAGTTCAGGATGGGCTTCTACCGCTATCGGAAATGATTATTTAGTAAATGTTGGTCAGCCAATCGGTATCATGTATGGATATAAAAGTGACGGACGCTACGAAGTTTCAGACTTTGATTATAACGCAGGAACGTATACTTTAAAACCTGGTGTGGCAGATGCAACAACAATTGTAGGCCCAATGAAACCGGGAGCAATGAAATTGAAAGATATTACAGGTGATAATAAAGTAGATGCAAATGATCTTACGGTTATCGGAAATGCAAACCCAAAAACTACAGGAGGTTTTGTATTAAATGCAAATGCATACGGATTTGACCTTTCGGCAGCATTTAACTATAGTATTGGAAATGATGTTTATAATGCAAACAAAGTTGAATTCTCGACTTCAATTCCCAACGGACAATATAGAAATTTGAATTCTGAAATGGCTGATGGAACAAGATGGACAAACCTTGACCCGAATACGGGACAATTAGTAACAGACCCAACAGCATTGGCTTCATTAAATGCAAACACTACAATGTGGTCGCCATATATGCCTCGTTATGTTTTTAGTGACTGGGCAGTTGAGGACGGTTCTTTTCTTAGACTTAATACGCTGAGTTTAGGATATACTACGCCAAATGAATTAACGTCTGCGTTAGGGGTTTCTAAGCTTAGATTTTATCTTACTGCAAGTAATGTTTTTGTATGGACTAAATACACAGGTCCTGATCCTGAATCTTCTACAAGAAGAAATACGCCGCTTACTCCGGGAGTCGATTATTCGGCTTACCCAAGAAGCAGACAGTTAATATTTGGTTTAAACCTTAATTTTTAATTCAGTAAAACTTTCACAAGATGAAACATAAGATATTAATAGCAGGATTAATTTTAGCGAGTATTTTTACTTCCTGTTCAGACGATTATTTAGATGCTCCGGCACAATCGACCTTAGATGAATCTGTTATTTTTTCCAGCCCTGATTTAGCGGCAGGAGCAATAGACGGAATTAAAATTCCGTTTGCCGAAACTAACTCGTACAGAGGCCGTTTTCTTCCTTTTTATGGATTAAACACAGATGTTGAATGGTATAATTCTTCGCAGACTGTAAGTGATGCATCAGATTTATGTACGTATGATACGAAAGCAAATAACTCTCAAATGAATACAGCAAACAATGCCTGGGCCATGATGTATTCAGGAATTGAGCGTGCCAATATTTGCATTCGCGGTTTACGTGCGTATGGAAATCCAACACCGGGATCACAATTAGGATATTTACTAGGAGAAGCTTTAACATTAAGAGCTATTTATTATGCAGATTTAATAAAAGCATGGGGAGATGTTCCGTATAGATTTGAACCTTTAAACAATAACAATCTTTATGTACCCAAAACGAGTCGTGACGAAATCTACAAACAGCTTCTTGCAGATTTAGGAGAAGCTGCCACATTAGTACCCTGGCCGGGAGAAACAACAGCAACAAGCAGTGTAGAAAGAATCAATAAAGCTTTTGTAAAAGGATTTCGTGCGCGTTTGGCAATGGCTGCCAGCGGTTATCAGCAATATCCTGACGGAATTAGAAGAAGTACAGATCCGCAGCTTTCTATAGCCAATATGTACGCATTGGCTTTAGCAGAATGCCGCTCAGTAATTGCCAGCGGATCTGCACATTTAGAACCTTCTTTTGAAACATTCTGGAAAAAATACAATCAGGAATATTTAGTTGCAGGTGGAGAATCTCTTTGGGAACTTCCATTTTCAGAAGGCCGCGGACGTATGTTATTTACGTTTGCCGTTCGTCATACTACAAATGACCAGTTTCATGCCAATGGAGCAAATCGTGGAGGAACTGCAGGACCGCTTCCAATTGTTTTTTATGATTACGATCAGGCTGATACAAGAAGAGATGTAACCTGCGTTCCTTATAAATACGGAACAGCAGTAAACAATATTGCGAAACAAGAATTAGGAGCTTTAAATACCTGGTATTTTGGAAAATATCGTTACGAATGGATGACGCGTTTTGTAACGTCAACAAACGACGATGGTGTAAATAAAATTTATATGCGTTATGCAGAGGTTCTTTTAATCGCTGCTGAGGCAGCAAACGAATTAGAGGGGCCAAGTGCAGCAGCACCATATTTAAAAGAAATTCGCCAAAGAGCATTCCCAACAGCAGTTCATGCTACAAAAGTAGATGCTTACGTAAATGCTTTAACAAGCAAAACGGCTATGTTTAATGCGCTTGTTGAAGAAAATAAATTTGAGTTTACAGGAGAAATGGAACGCAAACAAGCGCTTATTCGTTGGAATCTTCTAAAAACAAAATTAGACGAAGCCAAAGTTAAAATGACCAACTTATCGCAGCGTTCCGGCGAATATGCAACTGTACCAACAACCTTATATTATAAATTTAAAGCCGATAATGTCAGCTTAGATATTTATGGATTAAACCGTGGAGAAACTACAAATCCGGGTGCAGATTACACCTCATTCGCATGGACATGGACAGGAGCTGCTGCCGATACAAAAATCAATTCTTTGTACAAAGTTGGTGTAAATCCTGATAATAGACAATTCTGGCCAATCTGGCAGGTATTTATTGACGGAAGTAACGGTAAACTGGTTAACGATTACGGTTATTAATTTCACCCAATTATTATTAATTATAAGGCATTATGTTTATGAAAACAAAATATATAATAAAAGGATTAATAGCTTCATTACTTTTGACAGCTGTTATTTCGGGCTGCGAGAGTTATAATGAAGGTGTGATAGATACCTTAGACGTAAGCAGGGAATTTTCACCGATTGGCTTAACAGCAAAAGTGCGAAACCAAACAACAGTCGAACTAAACTGGACTATAAAAGATGATGAAGATGCAGATCATTATGTGATAGAATTTAGTGCAGATGATCCTGAGTTTAAAACCATTTATAAAACCGTAAACGTAACTGCAGCAGAGTTGCCGGTTCAGGTTCCTCTAGAAGGAGAAACCGTTTATTCTATTCGAGTAAAAGCAGTTAGTTCTACAGGTTTGGCAGATTCTAAATGGTCAGTTACAACAGCAGCGACATTATCAGAACAGCTTTTTTCAGCAGTTCAGGATGCAGATATCGAAGCAAAACAAGTTACTTTAAGATGGACACCAAACAGCGCCGTTACACAAATTTCTGTTGAACCGGGCGGAATTACCCATACAATAACACCAGCAGAAAAAACAGCAGGAACTGCTGTTGTTACAGGTCTTACGGGAGAAACCGCTTATACAGCAGTATTATTAAACGGAACGAAGAAAAGAGGTATTGTAACTTTTACAACCGGAATTGATATTGGAACCGGGATTTTGGTTAAACCTGAAGATGATTTAAATGCTAAAATAACAGAAGCAGCTTCTGGTTCTGTATTAGTCTTAATGCCGGGAGATTATCAGGTGTTTAAAGGAGAAATTGCTTTAAATAAATCAATTACGATAAGAGGTTTACGTACTTCAGATAAACCAAAATTGTATGTGAAATTTACTGTAAATGCAGGAACATCAAATCTTTCGTTAATCGATTTAAATCTAGATGGAACCGGAATGGATAATGCGGCTGTAATAACAATTGCTGGAACAGCTGCAACTTATGGCGATATTTTAATAAGTAATAGTCAGATTCACGATTATACACGTGCATTAATCGCAGCAAATGCAAGCGGATCAAAAGTAAGCTCGTTTACAGTAGATAATAGTGTCGTTAAAAACGTAAATACAAACGCAGGTGCCGATTTTATTGATTTCAGAAATACATATGCAGCAAACATAGTTCTTAAAAACAGCACATTTGATACCTGTTCAACAGGACGTGATTTTGTTCGTGCAGATGCTGTAGCTCCTGCAAATGGATTCTCAGGAACTGGTTTAACAACAAATGTATTAATCGAAAATTGTACATTGTATAATGTTTCAAATACTGCAGCGCCAAAAAGAATTTTATACGTTCGTTTTGCAAACAATACATCAACAGTAAAAAATACATTGATAGTATCAACCACGGCAATTTATTCCAATCAGGCAGGAACAACAGCTCCTGTATTTACTAAAAACTATTATTACAGTGCCCCAGGTTTTATGGATGCAACGATCAATTTAAACAAAATTGACGCTTCTGGAACTACAGCAGACCCACAGTTTGTAAATGCAGCCGGAGGGGACTTTACAGTAAAAAATCAAACCCTGATCGATAATCATATTGGAGATCCTCGATGGTTAGATTAATAATTCATTTTTATATTAGTTAAAAAAAGGGATGCAAAACGCATTCCTTTTTTGTATAAAAATAAATCCGTTTAAATCTGCGAAAATCAGTGATTCAAACGCACAAACCGAGAATGATAATCTCTATTCTAATTCAATGCAGTCAAAAATGCCATTGTTTTGAATTAAAGACGGAATATCAAGTTCGCTGTCGATTCTTAAAATATTATCACAGTCTTCGAGATCAAAATTCCATATCGTATTGGGAAGTAATGCGTTAAGCAGGGTAGAAGCCGACTCAAATTTTGACGGACTATCAACAGAAGTTTTAAATACATAAATCATAATTTGCATTTTTGAAGCCGCAAATTTCTGAAAAAAGACTAGCATTTTATTAGGATTCAATAATCAATACTTAGCATTTATCAATCATTTTTCTATATTGAATAGGACTAATTCCTTCATGCTTTTTAAAAAAACGACTAAAGTATGATTGGTCTTCATGCCCAACTTGTACGGCGATTTCGCTTACAGAAAGAGTTGTTTGAAAAAGTAAATATTTGGCTTCAAGCAGTATGGTCTCGTCAATCCATTTTGCTGCTGACTTTCCAGTAACGGTTCGAACCGATTTATTCAAATGATTGGGTGTAACATTCAGCAGCGAAGCATAATAATGAACCAAATGATGGGTTTTAATATTCTGATGAATCAATTCTTTGAATTTATTTGTAATAACCTCAGCCGCCGAAATGCTTTTAGAATTCGTAGCCGAATTTTTATTCATTTCATAAAACAACGTAATCAGATATGATTGTACGATGTTTAAGTTTGCTGTTGTTGTTTCAGAATATTCTTTTTGAAGCCGGCTCAGGATAGCCGTAATATTAGGAACGTCGTTGTGAGCTAAAGTAATTTTTGGATTTCCTGAAATTTTCATGAAATCAAATTCATTAATCATTTCACGGCTTCCGTATTTCCCAATTAAAATATCGGGATGAAACTGGCAGATATAACCTTTGTGTATATTGTTGACATTTTCAAGAGAGAAAATCTGACCCGCCGGAATCACAATTATTTCATTATCTGTCGTAATGTATTCCTGATACCCCAGCTTCATAACATGCTGGCCGGAGGAAATAAAAATCAAAGTATGGCAAGAATGTTTGCAAGGCGGTACCGGATGCTGCATCTGCATGATTTCCTCAATTTCCAAACAAAAAAAATGATCCGAATTTGACTTGAAAAGCAAATGAATCGGATTGTCTTCTCCCAAAAACTTTTCTCTAAATCCTGATGGGTTATAAGTTTTTATTTTTTCGATTGTCTTTGCGCCCATACTTAATAATACAATCTAAAATCAAGTAATTTGCAAAGCGCATAATGTTTTTGAAACAAATCTTCTACCACTTCCGTAAGATCATCGTTTTCCTGATACAAACTAAAAAAAGCTTTGTCGATCGTACTGCAGCTGGCAATTTTATTATAAGTTGATCCGTAACCAGATATGGCACGAGCACCCGTAATATCAAGAAAATATTGAGCTTCTTCTTCGTTGAGGTCGAGTCTTTTTTTATTGGCAAAATGAATAATTTTTCCTTTCATCTTTCCTTCAAAAAGCTCGGCTATTTCTTCAAGACTGTAATAATAATCATGAAGGCAGATATTATTTTCCTGCCCCGGCATTACAAGATAAATGATCTCATAATCTTTAAAATTATGATCATCGTAAAGTAAAGTGTTTAAACTTTCTTCTAAACCTTCAATAGTATCACAGGTTTTATAAATACTTGCAATACCCTGATCAAAAGCAATTTCTTCCAGATTTTTAACCACATCAGTAGTCGTAACGGTATCTACGTCCTGAACGCCTTCAAGGCAGAAAATAAATTTTTCATTATCCATACAAATGTCATTTCGGTTTTTGGAAAAACTGCTTTTGACAAATATATTTTTTTATATGGAAAAACCGTTATGAGATTGGGATTTTAACGTGGTTTTTAGAATTAGAAGAAATACTTTAAAGGAAAAAACTTTTTTAAGCGTATTTTTGCAGACTGAAAAATCAAAATTACCAATGATACAAATTAACGCAGAACAGTCTTTTGCTATTGAAGATATCTTATTCACTTTTGCACTCGAATCTGAAGCTGCTAAAGTTTTTAAAAACTGCCAGACATTAATCACAGGAATTGGAAAGGTGAATGCTGCTTATGAATTGTCAAAAGCAATACAAAAGAAAAAGCCTTCCATAATTATAAATCTCGGATCGGCGGGAAGCAGCTGCTATCAAAAAGGAGATGTTATCTGCTGTACCAAATTTGTACAGAGAGATATGGATGTTCGTGGTTTAGGTTTTGCACAATATGAAACACCATTGTCCGGACTTCCGCCGATTTTGGAATACGGTTTAACGATGGATGGTCTGCAGGAAGGTATCTGCGGAACCGGCGACAATTTTGAAATGGGGCATTGCTCAGATGCTTATAATGTTGTCGACATGGAAGCCTATGCTTTGGCCATGATCGCAATGAAAGAGAATATCCCGTTTTTATGTCTCAAATACGTTTCTGATGGCGCAGACGATAACGCAGCCGAAGACTGGACAGTTCAGGTACATAAAGCGGCAGTTGCCTATGGTAAAATTTTGGGTTTGAGTAAAGATGTTTTGATTTAGTTTAATAAAAACTAAGCCGCTTTCTGCGCGCACTCCTTTTTCTCTAAAACCGTAATTTGATTTTCTGTGCAAAGAATTCTTTGCGTAAAGTTATTTTTTTGAATTTCAATCAAATAATGATATGTCATTTCTTTGATTGCAGATTTCTTTATAAGTCCTTTTTTGAAATCTATTTTTCTCTCTATTACTGTCGCCCTATAAGATCTCCCACTTAAAGTTGTGTAGGATACATCTTGTCCATTTAAAAAGTTCATTTTTGCAGCTTTTTCTAATTATAAATTCGCTAATGAGTATACTCAAGTCATCAAATAAAGTTGAAAAATAATTACAGGGGGACTAATAATTTTTTCTCTTTAAAAAATGGTCATTCAATGTATAAAGAATCAAAAAATCTACACCACGTATTTATACCTGTTTTTGAGTTTTAATGCATTTATTTTTCAGATGTTTATTTATTAAGAAAAGCTTTGTTATTACTGGGTTTGAGTCTAAAAATTTGATACAATTTAGAACAGTGATTTCGAATATTTCTCAATGCCAAATCCCTAATTTTGAAGTAATAAAATTTCATTTGAAAACAAATAAAACTCAAAATGGTACACGAAAGAGTAATGGAGAAACTGGCAATTTTGGCCGATGCGGCAAAATATGATGTTTCGTGTTCATCAAGTAACAGCACACGGAAAAATAAAGACAAAGGCTTGGGCGATGCATCCGGAAACGGAATTTGTCATGCGTATACCGAAGACGGGCGCTGTGTTTCTTTGCTTAAAATTTTACTTACCAATCACTGCATTTTCGATTGTGCGTATTGCGTAAGCAGAAAAAGCAACGACATAAAACGTGCCGCTTTTACGGTTCAGGAAGTGGTAGATTTAACGATTGGTTTTTACCGAAGAAATTATATTGAAGGCTTGTTTTTGAGTTCGGGTATTTTTGACAATCCCGATTATACAATGGAACGTTTGGTGAGAATCGTAAAAAAACTTCGGCTGGAAGAAAATTTCAACGGATACATTCATCTCAAAGCAATTCCGGGCGCGAGTGCAGAACTTCTCAAAGAAGCCGGTCTTTACGCCGATCGTTTAAGTGTAAATGTCGAAATGCCAACAGAACAAAGCCTTAAATTATTAGCTCCGGATAAAAATCATATTGATGTGATTAAACCAATGGAATATTTAAAAAATGAAATCGTTGGTTATAAAGAAGAAAAAAAGCTAAACTACAAAGCCCCGCTTTTTGTTCCAGCAGGACAAAGTACACAAATGGTAATTGGCGCAACTAAAGAAAATGATCTGGAAATTCTCGGAATGGCCAATTATTTCTACGAAAAGATGAATATGCGCCGGGTTTATTATTCGGGATATGTACCCATAAGTTACGACAATCGGCTTCCGGCAATTGGAACGCCCGTGCCTGTGATTCGTGAAAACCGTTTGTATCAGGCCGATTGGTTAATTCGTTTTTACGGATTTAACGTTAATGAAATTGTAGGCTTTGATCAGCCAAACCTTGATTTGGATATTGATCCAAAGCTAGGCTGGGCTTTGCGAAATCTGGAAAAATTTCCTGTTGATATCAATACCGCCGATTTAGAGTTAATTCTGCGAATTCCCGGAATTGGTGTTTCGGGTGCCAAAAAAATTGTCGCGGCCCGAAAATTTAAACGTCTTCAGCCAGAAGATTTACAAAAATTAGGAATCGCTTACAGTCGTTCAAAATACTTTTTGGCTTTTGCATCGCCTTTTCAATTACAGCGGGATTTAACTTCGATTCAAATAAAAGATCATATTTTGAATACGCAGAATAGCAAATACAAAAATGATTTTTCGAATCAGCTTTCTTTATTTTAAACCAAATGACACAAGTAATTTACGATAGTACTTTTGAAGGCTGGCTGACGGCTGTATTTGAAATTTACGAACTGAAATTCGAAGATGTTGTTTTTGCTAAAAGCGAAGTTTCTAATACATTACTTTTTTCTGAAAGATATTTTGTAACAACCGATTTTCAAAAAGCAAAACGTGTTTTAAAAGGATTAAAAGAAAAGCTTTCATCACAAGGTTTTGCGAATATTTATAAAGCATTTTTATCAGACATTGATAAAATAGACGAAACCCTGTTTCAATATGTAAAGTATATTTTTTCAAGTACTGTAAATATAGAAGATGATTTGTCTAATGCTGCAGTTTTGGCAATTAGCAAAGCGGCATATTTAACCGGAAAAGAAAGCCACAGAATGAAAGCTTTTGTGCGGTTTAAATTAACAAAAGATAATTTGTATTATGCCATGGTAGAGCCCGACTGTGATGTACTTCCTCTAATTGAAAAGCATTTTAAACATCGTTATGCAGACCAACGCTGGTTAATTTATGATACTAAACGCAAATACGGAATTTATTATGATCTTGAAAATACTACCTCTGTACAATTGGAATTTAATGCCAATTCTACTTCATCTAAATTTTTAGCCGAGATAAGTGATGACAATGAAGAATTTTTCCAGAATCTTTGGCGACAGTTTTTTAAAAGTGTTAATATCGAATCGAGAAAAAATACAAAACTGCACTTACAGCACATGCCAAAACGTTACTGGAAAAATTTGACAGAGAAAATTCCGGATTTAAACAGATAAGTTTTATTCCGTAAAAATGCACAAAGACTTTAAATTTACTATTTACTTTTCTTCAGTGCATCCAGTAATTCAACCAAATCTACAACACCATAAGTAGACGAATAGTCAGAAACGGCATACGGCAATATTAAGCTGTTATTGTGAATAATAGCTCCGCATGAATACACCACATTTGGTACGTAACCTTCACGTTCGTCTTCAAGAGGTGAAAGCAAAGGTTCGCTGAGTCTTCCAATTTCTTTTGAAGGATCATTAAGATCAAAAAGCGATGCACCAATGCAGTAACGACGCATTGTGCCCACACCGTGCGTAATAACCAGCCAGCCTTCTTCGGTCCATAGCGGTGATCCGCAGTTTCCTATTTGAGTAAGTTCCCAGGTATAACGTGGCTGTTGCAATAAAACAGGATTATTCCATTGCGTAACGCGATTTGAATACATGATGTAATTGTTTACTCCATCGATACGGGCAAGCATGGCATATTTTCCTTTTATTTTTCTTGGAAACAAAGCAAGGTTTTTATTTTGAGCGCCTTCACCATGCAGAGGCATTACTCTGAAAGAATAGAAATCTTCTGTAGAAATGAGTTTTGGTAAAATAGCATGACCGTTATAAGCCGTATATGTTGCCATAACGCGAACAGAATTATCATCATCGGTAAAACGAACAAAACGTGCGTCTTCGATTCCGCGGCTTTCAGAATCAGATATTGGGAAAATTACACGTTCTGTAATATCAGAATCGTGTTTAAATTGTAAATCATAAAAAGAATTAGCGAGCCAGAGTATTTCTTCTAATGCAACTCTTCTTTCCTGACGAATCAAAGGATCGCTTAATGCCGTTTTTAGAGTGTTTTTTAAAACGGCAAATTCAAATTCATCAGGAAGATCCTGCATGATTTGATCAATATATTTGTCCTGCGTATGCATTTCGAGCAGTTTAGTTAAAAATCGCTCTTTATTGAATAAGGTTTTGTGTTCGATTTCGGCCTTATCGATATGATGACCAATTTTCATGATCTGCAGGTTGTTGTCACGGTCAAGAATTCCTCTTCTAAAAACAATCGAAGAAATGTGGCCTTCACCCGTTGCACGAAAAGAAATAATAACGCGTTTTTCTCCCATTTCTAAACCCGACTGATCAAAATCTTCTACAATTGACGGATTAAAAATGGCGGCAGATTCTATTGCATATTCCATTGTACAATAAGAACCTATAAGCATTTTTCGATTGAGAGACATAGCCTCGTAATCAATCTGCATTGCTTCAATTATTGGTTTTATTTTTTCGCAGTGCCTAAAAAATACAGCCGAAATATTTCTATGGCGTCTGGCAAATTCACGAAGTGTCTGCTCTAAGGTTTCTAAAACTTGTTTTTCATCTAAGGTCATTATGCGAAGCACCATTTGCTGGGTTCGTTCATAACCATTCATAAAATATCGGGCAACAACTCTTCTTGAATCCGGGGTAAATTTTATACTTTTTCGAACAACGGGTACACGCATAGTTTTGGTTTTTTAATTGCAATAAAACGGGCTATTTTACAGGTTGCAAACTTTAATTTGCTGAGAAAAAAATAGAAACATGCCTTTTAAAATTAAGACCGATATCAGCGTATCGTTTCTATTTCTATAACAAGTTAATAATTTTGTTAAAGAAAAAAACTTAATTTTTTATTAAAATTCTTTGCAGACAGCTGTTTTGCTCGCTTTTTAGAAACTAAAAAATCTTAAAGATATCTCAGTTTTTCTTCTTCAATATCAAGATAATACATTTGTCTGCGTATTATGGCTTCGTCTAAAGTTTTATCTTCCTTGTTTCTATTTATAAGCCATTTTCTTTGCTGGTCTAATAAATCACGATAAATATGTTTTAGTTCCTGGCTTATTGATTCATCATCGATTCCTTTAATATGCTGTTCCCATTTTTGAATAAGATGCTGTAATGAACTATTATTTTCTGCATGATCTTGATAGTTGGTTCTTAGGTAATTCAACGCAAATTCAGCCAGTTCTTGTTTTATTTGATGATATGCTTCATCATGAGGAACGGGATCATAGATGTTTGGTAATTTAATTTTTCTGATAAAATAAGGAAGCGTTAATCCCTGGATTAATAAAGTTAGCAGAATAACAATAAAAGTGATAAATAAAATGAGGTTTCGCTGTGGAAATCCGTTGCCGTTATTCAAATAAACGGGAATGGATAATGCTGCCGCTAATGAAACAACACCGCGCATTCCGGTCCATCCTAAAATAAATGGAGTTTTGTAACCGGGATGTCTATTGTCTGCAACTGTAATAAAATTTCGGGCAATAAGTGTGACAATTACGGCGCCATAAGAAGATATCATTCGGCTTACAATTAAAACAGCCGTAATTAATACACCGTAACCAATTGCGCTTAAAAGAGTTGTTTCTTCAAGTCCCTTTGTAATTTGAGGTAAGTCTAACCCGATCAGCATAAAAACCAACCCATTTAAAATAAAACATAAACTTTCCCAAACGTTTATCCCTTGTATACGAGATTTACTGTTGAGAAAACGATGTCTGTTATTAGATAAAAGCAATCCACAGCTTACAACAGCCAAAACTCCGGAACTGTGAGCTTCTTCGGCAGCGAGATAAATGATGTATGGAGTTAATAATGACAAAACAATATCAGCATTTGCATCGGTTGGCAGATATTTGTGCGCTTTCATAAAAAGCCAGCCAATTAATAAGCCTATTGCAACACCTCCAAAAACCATCCAGCTGAAACTTATTGCTGCTTTATAAAATATAAATTGTTCTGTGGCAACGGCAATCATCGCAAATCTGAAAATAATCAGGGAAGATGCATCATTCAATAAACTTTCCCCTTCTAATATTGAAGACATTGTTTTGGGAACTTTTACAAATTTCAAAATCGCACCCGCACTTACAGCATCTGGAGGAGATACAATACCGCCCAAAACAAAACCTAAGGCTAATGAAAACCCCGGAATAAAATAATTAGCAACCAGTGCAACCGAAAGTGCCGAAACAAAAACTACAATAAACGCAAAACTGGTAATAATGCGTCGCCAGCGCCACAATTCTTTCCATGAAATTGTCCATGCCGCTTCGTATAATAACGGAGGAAGGAAAATAAAAAAGATGAGTTCCGGCTCAATGTTGATTGCAGGAACACCCGGAATAAAACTAATTAGCAATCCTGCGAGCACGAGAAGCACAGGATATGCAACTTTAATTTTATTGGCGACCATAATCAGCAATAAAATGATAATTAACAGACCAAGATAAAAAGGGAAATTGTCAAGCATTCTTTTAGTTTAGGTTTCTATATTCAATTGGCGTGAAGCCGGTATTCTTTTTAAACATTCGATTAAAGTGCTGCGGATATTTAAATCCTAATTCAAAAGCGATCTGGCTTACCGATTTTTCTGTATCAAAAATTCGTTCTTTGGCCAGATTTATCAGTTTAAGCTGAATATGTTCCTGAGCCGACCTTCCGGTTTCTTTTTTAATTAAATCTCCAAAATAATTAGGCGAAAGGTGTACAAGATCTGCAAAATATCCAACAGAAGGCAAACCTGTATTTTGTGCTTTTTCTGATTCGAAATAATCATTTAACCAATTTTCAAATTTTGATAAAATATCAGAATTGATATTTTCGCGCGTTATAAATTGTCGGTCGTAAAAACGCACGCAGTGATTTAAAAGCAATTCGATCGTATTACTTATAATGTTTTTACTGTGTTTGTCAATTGACTGGCTTAATTCATAATCCAGCTTACTAAATAAGTCTTTTATGATTTCCTGCTCTTTTAAAGACAAATGAAGTGCCTCGTGCGAATCATAAGAAAAGAAAGAATATTGGTTTATGTTTTTGGCCAGCGCGGTTCCTTTTATAAAATCAGGATGAAAAAGTAAGGTCAAACCTGTAGATTTATAATTATCTGTATTGCTCACTTCCAGTATTTGTCCGGGTGCAACAAAAACCATTGTGCCGTCATCATAATCATAATTATTGCGTCCGTATTTTAATTCACCGCAATGGCCGGCCTTTAAAAATATGGCATAAAAATTAAAATGTAATCGGGTATTATTGGGCAATGCTTTACTATTTGTATTATCAAAAACGCTTATTAAAGGGTGCTGTGTTTCTACACCTTTTAACTGATTATACTGCGTAACTTTTTCGAGTTTAATACTATGTTCCATAATTTGTTTATAAAATTAGCCAAACAAATATACTATTCAGATTATTAATAACTTAGTGTGATTATCTTAATCAGTAAAAATGGTTATAATAGCAGTAATCTGTATAATATTCAGCTGGTTTTATTAAAGGAAATTTGTACTGTTAAAAATAACAATAAACTTTTATATAAATAAAATTATGGAAAAGAGAAAATTAGGAACGCAAGGATTAGAGGTTTCTGCATTAGGACTTGGCTGTATGGGATTAAGTTTTGCTTACGGTACAGCGGTAGATAAACAACACGGGATAAAAATAATCAGAGAAGCATACGAACAGGGAATTAACTTTTTTGATACTGCAGAAGCTTATGGTATTGAAAATGAAGAATTGGTAGGAGAGGCTTCGGCTCCTTTTAGAAAAGAGGTAGTAATTGCCACTAAATTTGGTTTTAAAGACGGGCGTGCATTTAACGGACAAGACAGCCGACCGGAAAATATCAGAGCAGTTGCCGAAGAATCTTTACGACGTTTAAAAACAGATGTTATTGATTTATTTTACCAGCACAGAGTTGATCAAAATGTACCGATTGAAGATGTTGCCGGAACGGTTAAAGATCTTATACAAGAAGGAAAGGTAAAATATTTTGGACTTTCTGAAGCAGGTGCTGCAACAATCAGAAAAGCAAATGCCGTTTTGCCTGTTTCAGCCTTGCAAAGCGAATATTCTATTTGGTGGAGAGAACCAGAATTAGAAGTTTTGCCGGTATTAGAAGAATTAGGAATTGGTTTTGTCCCGTTTAGTCCACTAGGAAGAGGATTTTTAACAGGAGCAATTACAGAAAGTACCAGTTTTGAAGCAACAGATTTTAGAAATAATCTGCCTCGATTTAGTGAAGAAAACCGAAAAGCAAATCAAAAATTAGTTGATTTATTGTCTGCTATTGCTTCTCAAAAACAAGCAACTCCTGCACAGATCGCATTAGGCTGGCTTTTGGCACAAAAACCCTGGATCGCTCCAATTCCGGGAACTACAAAATCTAACCGATTAACCGAAAATATTGGCGGCGCTTCTATTAATCTATCTGCAGAAGATGTTAAAAAAATTGATGATGCTTTTGCGCAGACTGCCATTCAGGGAGATCGTTATCCGTCTCATATTCAACAGACAACAGGTAAGTAATCCTAAAAATATAAAAGTGCTAAATTGAAAAATTTAGCACTTTTAAAGTAACTAACCATGAACTAAAAATTTACATTTTTGTAAGCGGAAGATTGAAACTTACTTTTACTTTATCAGCTACTTTTTTGCTGACCAGTTTTGGGATTTCAATATTAAAATCTTCTGCTTTTACCTCAAAATTTCCGATTACTGTAATCTTGTCATCTGCATTTGAAATTTTAGCATTTACAGTAACTTTCTTTATTCTTCCGTGTAAGGTCAGATCTCCGGAAATTTTAACGGTTTTAGCTGCCGTTGAAAGTTTGGAAACATCAAAATCTTCAATTTTTCCTTTAAAAGAAGCTTTTGGAAATTTATCTGATTCTACATAATTTTCGTTAAAATGCTCTTCCATCAAAGTTACCTTAAAACGAAATCCTTTCATTAATGTCAAGACAGCAATATCTCCCGTTCCCGAATCTAAAATGGCAGAGGTGTTTTTGTTTTCTGCAGCAACTTCTTCAAAAGATTCAACCGAAGCTTCAAATTTTAAATTCCCTGTTTTTGTTGCATATTTTTGTGCCGAAACATGAAATATTCCAATAAACAAAAACAGCAGTACAATTCGTTTTTTCATTTTCTATCGATTTAATTTTCTAACAATCCGTCTGTACTCCATTGCAGAATTGTATTGATTTTATCCTGAGACATTCTTCCTGCTTTTGGCATTTGTCCCGGTGTACCATTTTGGCGCTGAATTCTGTCTAATAAATTTGTGTTTAAAACGGCGCTCTTAACCTGAGCATACGTTTCGAGCGGTATGATTTCGGCTTCAGAATTATGACAGGCTGCACAATTGGCATCAATAATCGATTTTACGTTTGCGGTGTAGGTAACCGGTCCTGTTATAACCTCTGGTTCTTCCAGACTTTCGTAAGTATTAGACTCACAGCTATATAAAGACAAAATAAGACCTGATAAAAGAATATATTTTTTCATATTGTATATTTTAAAAAACTCTATATAAATTAAATCCAAAGAAAAAATCGCCTTTTCCCCAATCTCCCGTAGCATTGGTTAAATAACCACTTTCTGTCATAGATTGCGAATTGGTAAAAATTAACTGAAAAATATGACCGCCAGTTTCAATGTCTAATCCTACAGAAAGAGGATTATTGTAAAAATCAGGTTTGTTGAAATTTTCACCGTATTCAAGATTTAGAGAAAGTCTTTTGGTTAATTTTAATCTTCCGCCGGCACTCAATGTAAATTGATTATCGTTTTCATTATCCGGATTGTATAAGTTTTTATGAATGTATGACGGGGCTAATTCCAACGATAATTTATCAGAGAATTTTCTCGAAATCAAAAGCTGGTTTACGTATGTCAATCGGTCCGAAAATTCAATTTTAGGATAATCATCTTTTTTTAATCCGCTGTTAATATCAATAGTGTTATAACCTACAATGTCAAACGGAAATTGATCGTTTTGCCTGGCCAGTCTATATTTAACCGAAGTTTCATAAATTTTTAAAAGGGTATGACGAGATGCGCTTACAGAAAGCCAATCGGTTACACCATAAATTCCGCCAATTTTCGTGGTTGCATCATCAAAACCAAAAAACTCAGAAATTCCGCCTTTTACAGAACCAAATCGATGCGATATAACAATATATAGCTCTTTTTTGGCAGCTAGTTTTGTCGATTGCAATGTTATAATCTGCAGACCTTTAAAAGTTGCCGTAGCATTTTTATCTACAACTTGTGTTGAATCCAGACTCGAAAGTAAATCATCTTGTGCATTTGCATACAAGCAGATTAAAAAGCTGGCTATTAAGAATATTTTTTTCATATTTAGTGTTGTTGTATACTGCATTGATCCAATTTTACGATTTCGAACAAGTCATCAAACCCAATACATCTTCCTTTTATATTGATGGGCTTATCCGTAAAATTCTTTTTTACTGTTTGATTCATTTTACAAAATACTTTCCCGTCAATTACCATTGAAGAGTCAGTAACTTCTGTAACTATTCCTTCAATCTCAATTGTTTTATTTAAGTATTTTGAGTCTGCCTGCGAAGAATTTTGTGCATATTGATTTTCTAAATTATGGGCAGAAATGGTAAGTATTGATTTTTCATTATTGATGTCTCTGGCATCTTTATAAATAATATTTTGGTAGATATAATACGGTCCAAAACTTACCAAAAGCAATACTGCCAAAATTGTGATTTTTCGTTTACTCATGTCAATTTTCTAATTTAAATTTTACGGCAGTGTACCAGAATTATGTTTTATATTATTTCAAATTAGTCCAATAGAAACTGAACTAATTTGAAATAGATTACGTTTTGATTTTTTAGATCGCAAGCGGAATATCTTTTACAGGAACCGGCCAAATGCCTGGACTTGGGAAACTAATTCCTTTGTTTGCACCCATTACTCCGGCATCTTGTCCAAAATAATATAATGGCCAGCCGTTATAAACCAATTGAGATTTACCAAAAACAGTAATTACTGAGAATTTAGATTTATCAAGAATAGAAGGCACTACAATCTTTGTTGTTTCATATATTGGCCATACTGCATTGTTTGAAAAATCTTCTTTTGTAAAATTGTTTTTCTTGAAATTATCATTTACATAAGTATACAATGTGATACCGTCACCATCTGTGAAGTAAGTTGTCAAACCATCACCAACTGTATAATCTGATTTGTAGTTTTTACCATCATGTCCTTTTAGCTGGCTTCTCACAATCATGATCGAATAATCAGGTTTTGCGATAAACCAAACACCGCCAACTCCATCTCCGGTTGTTTTTCCTGGTTCTTCCAGTTTGTTGGTTGCGTTACCATAGCCATCATCTGAACTTGGAGCATAGTAATATAAAGGCCATCCTTTATAAGTTAATTGTTTTTTAGAAGATGGAGTGGTTACAGTTCCAAAATCAGATAAAGTTAATCCTGTACCTAATTTTTCGGCAGTTAAATTATCTACATAAAATGCAGGCCAAACTTTTTCACATCCGCCAGTACAAGATACTTGTCCGTTTGCATCAGTTGAGAAAAAGTATAAAGATCTTCCGTCTTTATCAACCAGATAAGAACCTAGTGTGGCGCTTGTTGCAAGGGTAACTTCTTTTTTAACTTCAGAAGTTGGAGGAGGATTATTGTTTCCATTATCTCCATTGTCTCCATTGTCACTACTACAGCTTACAAAAAATGTTGTGATTATAAGAGCTGCAGCGAATTTAAGTTGTTTTAATTTCATCGTGTTTTAATTTAAGTTAATTCAAAGGGGTAAAATGAACTTTACAAAGGCGTAAAGTGTATTGTTTGATTACTATCAGGAAGCGGTTTCTTTTTTACATATCGTTTTACTACGAACTGTCGTAAAAGAAAAAGCCTTCGTGATATTTTATGAAGTTTTGTAAGGCGGTCATTTTTATTCTATTGATAAGGTTCAATAGTAAAACAGCCTTGACGTAGATTACCCTACCAAAGAATTGATTTTTTTTCTAAAAAATGTAAGATTTTTAAAATCTGAACCCGAAGAAAATTATAATGAAACTCTAAAACTCAGATTAGGAGTTCTTTGCAGGGAAAAAGTTTCGACTTCTTCTATAGAATTTGTCAGCGAACTTATTCTGTAATATTCGCTGATTTCGTTTTTTCTGTTGAGAATATTTAGAATAGAAATTCCTAATTTATACTGAATCCCATTCTCTGATTCCCACTTGTATGTAGTAGAAAAGTTAATCTGCGAGAAAATATGCAGATTAGTATTATTAGGTTTATTATAAACCAAAGTAGGATTTGAAGGATCAATTAATGCATTATTAGGCGAAGTTTTCGGTCTGCCCGAAGTCCACTTTGTGCCCAAAGCAATTTTAAAATTATTTTTCTCATAAATTCCCGCCCACGACGCTGTGTGCATTACCTCAAAATTGTTCGGAAAAATTGGGTATTCATAATCTGGAAAATGATAATTATTATGATTATACGTGTAGCTGAGCCAGGTAAGAAAATGGTTCATTCTTTTCTGAACCAGCATTTCTGTTCCCCAAACTTCATAATCGCCGGTTGTTTTAACAAACTCTAACTGGTTTTGAAAACCCTGGCTCGAAGTGGTAATTCCGTTTACTTTTTTATAAAAATTCTCGATATCAAACAGCCAGTCATTTTTTATGTAAGTTAAATTTAAAGATAACTGTCTGCTTTTTTGAATAGGAATTGTCGAATTATTTGAAATAATCCAGCGTCTTTTTTCAATTCCGAAATAATCTTTCTGCAAGTCGATAATTTGCTGCGAGTTTTGACTTTTAAGTTCGCCCAGTAATTCCAGATTTAGATTTTTATTAATCCCGTAACCAAATTGTATGCGTGGCTCAACAATCGATTTTTTAAATTTTTCGATGTAATTAATTCGCGTTCCCACTTTAAAATATATTCTGGAAATGGTATCGTTGTATTTTGCTTCCAAAATTAAAGCGTGCGTTCTCAGCACTTCTTTTACTTTTCTATAGAAATCAGGATTTGTTACGTTTTCCAGATTAGTAACTCCAATTTCATTAAACTGATAACCGTCATTAAAAGTAAATTTAGAATTAATGATATGATTATTTTCAAGATTGATTCCGTTATTATTTACTGTATTTTCCTGAATTACAATTTGTCCTTCGCTGTTAGACTGATTGCCCAAAAGTTCGTAAGCCGAATTATAAACATTGACTTTAGTAGTGTTGAAATCGTTCCAGTTTCGTTTCCAGGCTAGATTTCCGCCATAATTCTGCTGACGTAAAATATTATTTTCAGATCTGTTTATATCGTAAAAAGTAGCACTCTGAAAAACCTCAAGATTGTCTTTTATTGTAATTAAATCTAAAATGATTTGATCTTTGATCCCTATTTTTTGCGCATATTTTAGGGTAACGTCATAAAAATTAAATTTCTTGTCGCTGCGATAATCGACATTTTGTTTATCTGAAAAATCAGTAATGGTTGTGTTTTGAAATACTTTATTGAAATATTCCTTGTAAGTTGGAGTTTCTACAAAATCAGTAATTGATTTACGGGCAGCAACTTCTATATAACTTTTTTTAGAAAGATTGTATTTTCCGTAAACATCAGCATTGATCATATTGATACCTGCGCTAAACGAGTTTTTCTCAGCCGTTTCTGGTGTAGAAGAAATCGCAACAACGCTCGATACACTTTCTCCGTAAAAAGCAGAACTTCCGTTTTTATAAATCGAAATCGTATGTGCTAAATTAGGATTGAATGCCGATATTAAACCAAAAAAATGTCCCGTTTGAAACATTCTGATTCCATTCCACAAAAATAAATTCTGATCGTGCGTGCCGCCGCGCACATTGATACTCGAAACACTTTCGTCTATACTGTTTACACCTGGAATTTGCTGCATCGTTTGCAAAGCGTCGGGTTCTATAAGTCCCGGAAGAATACCAAATTTCTTGGGTTTGATTTCAAAAGAACCGTCTTTGTTTTTCGAAATTCCCGAAGCCAGTATAGCATTTGTTTTAATTTCTTTGAGTTCGGTAATTTCAGGTTCTAATAGTATTTGAAGACAGTTTTTAGAATTGGGATTTACGGTTACAATTTTTTTTGTAACAAAACCTACGTGACTAATGAAAAATATTTCGGCATCTTCTTCTTTAAACTCAAAATAACCGTTTGAATTTGTTGTAACCTGATTTTTATTTGACAGATTAATATTTGCGTTTTCAATAGGTTTTTTATCGGTAGAAGAAAAAACATAACCGCAGATTATTTGAGATTCATTTTCTCTTTTATATATATTGATGAATTTATTTCCAATATTTTCAAAAGACAAATGCGTTTTTTCGGCCAGATATTCAAGTTTTTGTTCTAAGGAAAGCGACTTTTTTGGTGGAATTAATTCCTGTCCGGCAATATTATCTTCGGTATAATTAAAGCTAACCTGATGCTGTTTTTCAATATCAATTATTATTTTTTTAAAAGGCACAAGTTTCCCTTTGTCCTGAGCAAAACTATTTAGGACAAGGAAAAAAAGAAAAAACAAAAAATGAAATTGTTTGGGGAGCAACATTTATTTTTCGTCAAAAATTATTTTATTTTTTGAGACTTGTCTGGCCTCTAAGCGATACGTTGTACTAATAATCTGCAAGGCTGTATTTAAATCTTTAGCGGGCAATTTCCCTGTAAATAATGATGTTGTGTCTTTTGTATTTAATTCTATTTGAATGTTATATTGTCTTTCAACTTCGTCAAGAATACTTTTGATATCTTCTTTATAGAAACCTATTTGGTTTTCGATCCATTCCGGTTGTGCTGTATGTACAGTAATGTTAATCTGTTTTCCGTTTTCAAAACTCACGCTTTGTCCGTGCGTTAATAAAATTTGAGTTTTAGCATAATTTACTTTTACGCGACCTTCGTAACACACGACATCAAATCTGTTTTTTCTGGCTTTTACGTTAAACTGCGTTCCTAAAACCGTTACTTTTCCAAGATTCGTTTCGACTTCAAATTTTTTACCTTTTGCCACTCTAAAATAAGCTTCACCTTTTAAATCCAGGTGCCTGTGATTATCCCAGTCCCATTTTTTATAATTTATTTCAGAACCCGAGTTTAATACAACTTCAGAATTGTCAGGCAATGAAAAAGTGGTCTTTTTTCCAAAATCTGCCGTTTCGGTTTCAGACACAAAAAACTTCATTGCAAAGGTTATTCCCAATGCCAAAACAAATATTGCCGCCGCTCTAAATATCCAGTTTTTGTATAGCGGAATGACTTTTTGACCCGCTTTTTTCTGACTTAGAATATTAGACAGCATAACATTTTCATCAAAACTATCAACTTCTAAATGAACTGTATAATTTTTGATTTTTTGATATTTTTCAAAATCTGGGCTTGCCTCAAATTCAGCCAGTTCATCCGGAGATAAATCATCGTTGAGCCATTTTGCCAGTAAGCGATTTTTTTTCATTTTGTTGTGCTATTATAATTAAAACAATTAGATCTTATTTTACCCTACTTTTTATAAATCAATTTCTTTACGCAGACTTAACAACGCGAGATGAATCCTTTTTTCTACCGCTTTCACGCTGATATCCAGTTCTAAAGCGATTTCGCTGTATTTCTTTCCATCTATTCTGTGCATTAAAAAAGCAACGCGTTGTTTTTCGTTTAAGTTTTCGATGGCTTTTAAAAGTTTTGTCTGAAATTGTTTTTCTTCCAAAAGATATTCGGGACTTTCATTGGTTTTATCCAAACCCGTGAAGTTTTTTTCGTATTTTAAAACTACTTTTTGATGTGCAATGTGGTTTAGACTGCTGTTGTTTGCAATGGTATATACATAAGACTTTGCTTTTTCAAGCGGCACAGCAGCACAGTTTTGCCAAAGTTTTACAAAAGCTTCCTGCGTTACATCTTCGGCCAGTTCGGCATTTCCAAACTTATAAAGCAGAAAATTTCGAAGCGCTTTTACATGGCTTTTAAAAAATGACGAAAAAATTATTTCGTCGCAAGTGTCTGATTGGTTTTTAGTTGGCATTTATATTTGTGATTGGTATGATGCAAAAGTATTTGTTTTTAGTTTAAGTAGGGTAAAAGCGCAGCTGATTGTTTTATAGAAACACGAAATACTAATTTCGAGTAATAATTTTAAATTAAGAATATGAAACAGAACCTTTTGAAGACGAATTTATTAAAAAACAGTTTCTTAAAATTTATTACCTTTGTAAAAATATAAATATGTTCCCTTTTAAAAAATATTTATCAATAACAGCAGTTTTACTTGTCTTGTTATCCTGCCAAAATGAATCTGACGATCAGGATAATACTGCACAGGGAACAATTACAAGTGCTTCGCCTCTTACGTCTTATCTCCAAAGAGTTGCCATGGTGCCCACGGTGCAGGACAATGTAATCGACGGTTCGACTTACTGTACTATAAAACTGCCGTATACAGTTACCGTAAACAACACTCAAATTGCCGTAAATACTACTGCAGATTATCAAAAAGTGATAGACAATATCAATGCAAACAATTACGATGATGATATTGTAAAAATAGATTTTCCGGTAACGATGATCTATTATAATTATATTCAAAAACAAATTCCGAATCAGGCTGATTTTGATACTTTAATCGATTATTGGAACCAATATCCTGATCTTCTTTCTAAAATTAACGGACTCAATATTAATTATCCGATAACAATAAATATCTACAACAGCGCCACTCAGGCCGGAAGTTCTCAGACAATAATAAGCGATCAGGCTTTTTTTAATTTTATAAAAAATCTCAATGCGAGTCAGTATATTTCTTTAAAATATCCAATTTCTATTGTCGATTATCAGGGGCAGACAAAATCAGTTACAAGCAATTTAGATTTCGAAAATGCCATAAAATATGCGATCGATTACTGCCCTGAAAACAATATTGTATCGCTGGATTTGAATAATGTTATTACAAAAGGTTCCTGGGAAATTCCGTATTATTTTAATGATTCTGAAAAAACTTCAGCTTACAGCGGATATTCATTTGTATTTAAAAGTGATAATACGGTCGTTGCTTCAAAAGGCGCGGCTAGTGAAACTGGTCAATGGGAAACTTCGGTTCAAAATAATGTTAGAGAATTAAAACTGACTTTTGGTTCGGTATTACTTGGAAATTTAAATAACAGCTGGAAATTGTTTGAATTTAATAATTCGCAAATCCGACTTCGAGATGTAAGCGCCAGCACGAATTATCTTTACTTTGAAAAACAATAAATTAGATTAAAAATGAAAACTGACCGTACAATTTGGTTTGAATTATACGGCCAGAATTCGGAGTTAACTAATCATAAATCATTATTAATAGGGCGTAAAGGTCAAATAATCTAAATTCATATTACCGTTTTCTACGATATGCAATGTGAGCAATTGTGTTCCTTTTTCTAATGTAATCGTTCCAATATTTTCTAAACTGTTCCAATGATGCCATTGTCTCCAGGCAACAGGATCATTATCGTCGTGTGTAGAAACAATTTTCATGTTTCCTGTGGTGTCTTTTCCGTTTACAGCAATCGAAATTAATCCGTCACCATTTGCGGTATATAAAACACCAATTTTATAAGTGCCGGATTTTTTAACCTCAACCGTATAATTAATCCATTCCGTTGGCTGTGTCCAGCCTACATAAAGCTGTTTCATTTTAATCGGAACTTTGGTATAAGGCGTGTCGTCAATACTATCTGTTTTGGTATACGAAATATCAACACCTTCTTTTATTCTGAATTCGTTTAAAGGATTTCCGTTTACCGGATTCAGTTTCCCACTTCCGTTATTCACCTCATCCGTATCGTGATACGCAATTCCTTCACCTCCCAAATCATAAAACTCGCATTCTATTTTTCCGGGAATCTGCTGTTTTTTATACGATTTTGATGTTTGTGCAAAAGCAGAAATACAACTCATCAAAACAACCAAATTCAGAAATAACAATACTTTTTTCATAGTAGCCAATTTTAAAATTAACGTATTTCTAAAGTTGCGATAGAATGCGCCGGACTTGTTATTTTCGAAGCTTTTCCTTTTATCCATAGAAAATATTCTACATCATTCTCAGATTGGTTCATAACCACAACTTCAAGATTATTATCCTGATTTACAAAAGCTGTTGACAAAAGTTTATTACTGCTCGAATTACAAGCGATACGTTTTGCGCCCGGTTTAATAAATTTGGAAAAATGTCCTAAATAATAATATCCGTTTGTATAAATCAGTTTTCCGGTTTTTAAATCAGCGTGAATAGGCGACATACAAAAGTTCTGAACATGATTTGGTCCGCCTTTTGCATCAAGCAAAATATTCCAGTCTGTCCAGGCAACCGTTCCGATATTAAAATCGTTAATCATCGACATTCCGTATTTTTCACCGTAACTCCATTCAGTCAATAATTTTTGGTCAAAATCTGCAGCGCAGCCTTCAGTAAGAATAAGTGGTTTATAAGGAAAAGCTTCTGCAACGCGGCGTTCACCTTCAAAGTTCATTCCGTTTTTCAACCAGTCTTCGTACCAGTGATATCCAATTCCCCAAACATATTTGGCAGCATCTTTATCTTCTAAAACCGTGCTGACACGCTGATACATTAAATCACGATTGTGATCCCACATAATCAGTTTCTTTTTAGACATTCCGGCTTTTTGCATCGTTGGGCCAAGAAAGTTTTTGATAAAGTCACGTTCTTCTTCGGCTGTAAAAATGCAAGATTCCCATTTTTGAACCGCCATTGGTTCGTTCTGAACGGTGTAACCCCAAATAGGAATTCCTTCTTTTTCGTATTCATTAATAAATTTTACAAAAAAGTTAGCCCAGCTTTGGTGGTACTCTGGTTTTAAAGAACCGCCCTGTAAAACATTATTATTGGTTTTCATCCATGCCGGCGGACTCCATGGCGAAGCGTATAAAGTTAATTTTCCTCCGGCTTTTGCAATTGCTTCTTTAATCAACGGAATTCTGTATTTTCTGTCGTGGCTGATGTCGAAGGTTTTTAAGTCTTTGTCACCTTCGGCAATATAACTGTAAATGTCACTTGAGAAATCACAACTTTGCATATTGGTTCTGGCCAAAGTATAGCCAATCCCTTTCTCTTTATCGTAATAAGCGGTCAGGATTTCTTCTTGTTTATCTTTTGGAAGCGCATAAAAAACTTCTGCAGAAGCATCTGTAAGTGCGCCGCCAATTCCCAATAAAGTTTGGTAGGTTTTTGATGGATCAACAAAAACAGAAGTTTCTTTTTCCGTAGGCTGAGGTTTGTCAAAAAACGATAAAGTTTCAGTTTTAGTTAATTTATTATCGGTGTTTTTTGCCGTTACAAAAACCGTTACACTTTTATAATCAGTCGCTTTGGTCTGTTTTTTCTGCGCCGATAAACCCGCCGCCAGAAAACCGGATAACATGATGGTCAGGCATGTATTGAATTGGTATATTTTCATAATTATGGTTAAATAGTTAATATCATTTTTAAGCTAGAATACTATCGATTTTCTGAAGTTCGTCTACAGAAAAAGCAGTATTTTTAAGACATCCAACAGAATCTAAAACCTGCTCTGGTCTGCTTGCGCCAATGATTACCGAACTGATTCGATTGTCTTTTAAAACCCATGACAAAGCCATTTGCGCCAGACTCTGCCCGCGTTCTAAAGCCATTTCATTTAGCTGACGAACTTTTGCAATATTTTCTGGTGTAATGGCATCCTGTTCAATTGCTCCGTTTCCGCGGTGTGCGTTTGCTCTTGAATTTTCAGGAATTCCGTTTAAATATTTATTCGTAAGAAGTCCTTGTGCCAAAGGCGAAAAAGCGATGCTGCCAACTCCGTTAAGTTCCAAAACATCCAGTAAGCCATCTTCAATAGTACGTTCCAGCATAGAATATTTAGGCTGATGAATTAAGCATGGTGTTCCTAATTCTTTTAAAATGTTAGTTGCTTTTTGGGTTTCTTCGGGATTGTAACTTGAAATTCCCACATAAAGTGCTTTTCCCTGACGAACAATTAAATCTAGTGTCGCCATGGTTTCTTCTAATGGTGTATTTGGGTCTGGTCTATGATGATAAAAAATATCGACATAATCTAATCCGAGACGGGAAAGGCTTTGGTCTAAACTCGCAATTAAATGTTTTTTTGATCCCCAGTCACCATAGGGCCCGTCCCACATAGGCCATCCGGCTTTGCTGGAAATAACAAGTTCATCACGGAAAGGTTTGAAATCTTCTTTGAATAATTGTCCAAAAGTTTGCTCTGCAGATCCCGCCGGCGGACCATAATTATTAGCTAAATCAAAATGACAAATGCCATTGTCAAAAGCAGTGTGTAAAATGTTTCGGGCGTTTTCGATACTGTCGATCGCGCCAAAGTTGTGCCACAACCCAAGAGAAAGGGCAGGAAGCATTAATCCGCTGTTTCCACAGCGACGGTATTCCATTTTTTGATATCGGTTTGAATCAGGTATGTAGCTCATTTTTTAATTTTAATTGTTTTGAAGTATAATTTTTAAACACATAGAAACATAGATTTTATTAGTGTATAAAGGCGTTTCACTTGCATTAGTAAACATAAGCTATGTGTGAATAATTTATTATTTTTTTAAATCTTTTTTAAATACTTATAAACCTATGTTTCTATGTGTTAAAAAATATCTGTTTGTTATATTCAACAAGTTGGTTATTATATTTTTTTGAATGCTTTTATTACAATTTCTAAATCAGAAACCCCTCTAAATCCGCTGAAACCAACAGAAAGTTTTGTTCCGTCAGACAAAGTCAAAGGTTGTCCGCCCTGCCAGCCAATAAGATCCGGAGCATCGATTCCGTTTGCGTTTTCGTCTACAATATTATTAAAAACCAATTTTTCATAATCGCCTGTTTTTACTCCGGTAAGCCAAACCTGACTGGCTTTTGTCCAGGCAATTTTATACGATTGTCTTTTTCTGGCTTTGTCATTTCCGTACATGCGGCCGTAAACGGTTCCTTCTTCGTCGATAATGCATACTGCTACATTTCCATTTGAAATTACTTTGTCTTCCTGAATTTCCATATAGCCAGGAATCAGATCTTCAATAGCCAATAAAGCCAGAGCAATTCTTAAGTGTAGAATTTGATCATTCATTATTTTGATTTGTAAATTGTTAGGGATTTCAAAGATGAAATATTTTGTTTCCTAATTTCTTAAACTAGATCAAGAAATATTAATAAATAAATCATCTTATATTTACATTTTGAAAATCAATTAAAATGTTTGATAAAATACGAGAATATCTTTCGAGAACCGTCCGTCTTACGGAAAAGGAACTTAAAATTTTTGAAAACAGTCTCGAATTGAGAATGGTCCCAAAAAAAACTATTTTATTAAGTGCAGGCGAAATATGCAATTTTGAAGCTTATATTAATAAAGGCTGTATTCGCGAATATTTTATTGATGGCAACGGAATTGAACTGACTTTGCAATTTGCTACCGAAGATTGGTGGGTGAGTGATATTACAAGTTTTGAAGATCAGATTCCGAGTGATATGTATATTGAAGCGCTTGAAGACTGCGAATTACTGGTTTTAACCCGTCAGGCAAAAGAAAATTTGATAAACGAAGTTCCGCAGTTAGAAAGAATGTTCCGATTGATGATTCAGAGGCATTTGTCTAAATTACAAAAGCGATTGTTTAAAACCGTTTCTGCAACGGCAATGGATCAATATATAGAATTTGTAACGCGTTATCCTATGATTTCACAAAGAGTTTCGCAGCAATATATCGCTTCTTATTTAGGAATTACGCCTGAATTTTTAAGCCGATTGCGGGCGAAGCATTTGAAAAATGGTTAGATTAAATCTTAATTTTTTAAAATTGAAAAGAATAAAAAACTCCATTATTGCTAATGGAGTTTTTAGTTTTTATGCCTTGAAATTTTTTAATTCCAGATTTCATTCATTTCTGTCAAAATAATTGGTTTTCCATCAGTAACAATAATTGTATGCTCGTGCTGTGCCATAAAACCGCCTTTATTTCCTGCCATTGTCCAGCCGTCTTTTTGAGTTTCGGCAATGGTTGAAGTTGTTGAGATAAAAGTTTCAATCGCAACAACAGAATTTTTCTTAAATCGGGTTAAGTTAAATTTATCTCTGTAATTGGCAATTTCGTGCGGAGCTTCATGCAGACCTCTTCCAATTCCGTGACCAGTTAAGTTTTTGATGACTTTGTAACCTCTTTTTTTGGCTTCGGTTTCCATTATAAAACCAATATCCGAAATACGAACACCGCCTTTTATATTATAAATTGCTTTTCGCAGAATTTCCTTTGAAGCTTCAATCAGTTTTTGATGACGGTTTATATCTTCGCCAATAACAAACGAACCTCCGTTATCTGAAAAGAAACCGTTTAATTCTGCCGAAACATCAATATTGATTAAATCGCCTTCTTTAAGTATTCTTTTATCAGAAGGGATTCCGTGGCAAAATTCTTTATTGACGCTGATACAAGTCCAGCCGGGAAAACCATACGTAACAAATGGTGCCGATTTTGCTCCGAAGTCTTTCAGGATTTTTCCGCCATATTCGTCAAGTTCTTTAGTTGAAATTCCGGGTTTGGCATAATTTCTCATTTCTTTTAAAGTGTAAGCTACAGCTTCACTTGCCTTTTTCATTCCGATTAATTCTGCTTCTGTTGTTATGGACATGGTGTTTTAATTTAAACTCCTGCTAATATATAACTATTTTTTGCGATTTATTTTGTAAGAAGGAGATATGAGATTTCACACTTTCTTCCCCAATTTCAAAACATCCGAAGGAGCAAACCCATATTTCTTTTTAAAAGCAAAAGAAAAATGAGAGAGATCTTCAAAACCAAGATCAAGGTAAATATCAGAAGGTTTTTTGCCTTTCTTTTCCATCAAAAAATAACCTTCTTTCAATCTGCGTTGAATGAGCCAGCGGCTTGGCGTATCCGAAAAAATAGCAACGAAATCACGTTTAAAAGCCGAAATACTTCTTCCGGTTAAATACGCAAAACGTTCCATGCTGATGTTGAACTTATAATTTCGATTCATATACGCTTCGAGATCGATTTTTTGAGGTGGTGCAAAATCAAATAAAATATCTGTCAGCTGCGGATTTTCTTTTAGCAGAATCAAAAGCAGTTCTTCACGTTTTATATTCGAAAAAGTTTCATCGATTTCGCCTCCGTCATTATAATACGGCATCAGCGAAAGAATGAAATTAGGAACCAGATTTGTTTTCTTTAAAGCAGCAAATGCCGCGTCATCTTCACTTTTTTGAGCTTTGATTTTATGTTTTTCGGCAAAAATTTTTAAAAATGCAGTATCAAAAATCACGACAACTTTTTCAAACTCTCCGTCTTGTTTTTGTTTGTTGTATCTCGCCAGATGATTTTTTCGGGCAATGCAGTATTCGCCCGGTTTTAGGTTGTATTTATTAACGCCGTCATAACCTTCAATCGAGCCTTTTGCCAGATACAAAAAGAAATGTTCTGCAATAAAATGTTCCGGTGATATTTCGGGACCTATATAACAACTTTTGATTTCTGTATATTTCATGACAAATCAAATTGGTTTTTCAGCATTATTTTTCCACCATTGGGGAAAAACTTTATGACTATCAAAATTAACGATTTCTCCCATATTAGGCGTAATCAACGGAATATGATATTTTTCATTTAAACGTGTAATTTCGTTGAGCGGTTCATTCCATCTGTGTTTGGCCAATGCAAATTTCGAATTATGAACCGGAATCATACTTTTAGCATTTAAATCTTTTGCCGCCTGCAAAGTTTCTTCGGGCAGCATGTGTATATAATGCCACGCTTTGTTATATTGTCCGTTTTCCAAAAGAGCAACATCAATTGGACCAAATCTCTTTCCGATTTCGGCAAAATGCGTATCGTAACCGCCGTCGCCGCTGTAGAAAACTTTCATTGTTGGCGAACTAATTAAATACGAAGCCCACAAAGATTGGTTTTGTGTAAATCCGCGTCCCGATTTATGTCTTGCCGGAAGTGTATGAATCGTGAAATCTTTTCCAACTTTTACAGAATCGTTCCAGTCTTCTTCAATAATTTTATTTTTAGGATATCCCCAGCGTTCAAAATGCGCACCAACGCCCAAACCGCAAATGACAGTTTTAACTTTCTTCTTTAAACCCAAAACAGTTTCATAATCAAGATGATCGTAATGATCGTGAGAAATTAGCAGATAATCAATTTCGGGTAAATCTTGAACATGATACGAATTTGTTCCTGCAAAAACTTTTACACTATTTGGAATCGGCGATGCATTATCACTAAAAATCGGATCAATTAAGAATGTCTTCCCCTCAATTTGTAAAAGGGTAGAAGAATGTCCAAACCAAACCAAAAGGTTTTGATCTTTTGGCAAATGTTTCAAATCTCTTTTTACAGACGGAATTTTGCCTGAAGGTTCTGTTGAAACGGCTTTGTCAAAAATCTGGCTTCGTATTACGCCCCAAAAAGTATAACCGGGAGCAAAAGTTGGCGTGTAAGTATTATTTTGAAATTCTCCATTTTTATAATGAGATGATTTTTCAATTCGTGCCATACTTTCTTCTGATGGTAAACTTCCAAAAGTTGCTTTTTGCATATAAAGCCAAGTACTCAAACCCAAAATCAGAATTAAAATTACGATAACAATGAACATTCGTTTGATGATTTTTAAAATTCGCTTTTTCATTTTAGTTCGCGGCTTTTTTAATGTCAATGGCTTCCAATATTTTTTTAGAGAACCCGAAACGGGCTGTCGCAATCATCGCGCGGCCAATTTCTCTGGTTTCGCAGCCGGTATAAAATAATCCCATAATTGGGTACAGAAACTTAATGTATTTATTAAATCCTTTTAAATGAACTTGCGTTTTATCAGGTTTCATTAATCCTGGGCGGAAATTGTATTGCGCTTTAAAAGGCATTTTTTGCAAAGCATTTTCGGTTTTTCCTTTTACACGCGCCCACATTATTTTTCCGTTTTCAGAACTATCGGTATGTGATCCTGAAATAAAATTGAAAACCAAATTCGGATTTTGGTTGAGTACAACTTCTGCAAAATGAATCGTTGTATCGTACGTAATATAAGTGTATTGCCCTTCGTCAAGTCCCACGCTGCTGATTCCCGCACAATAAAAACAGGCATCATAACCTGAAAGTTTCGTATCGTTGTTTTTCAGCGAAAGAAAATCAGAAACCAGATATTCTGTCAATTTAGGATGCGATTTTCCGCTTGGTTTTCTTCCCACATATAAAACTGATTCTACTTGATTGTTTTCAAGGCATTCTATTAAAACGCCTTCGCCAACCATTCCGGTGGCACCAGTTACAATTACTTTCATCTTTATATATTAAGAGATTTCCATTTTATTAAACTAATTACTGTGGCGGTTATCGCTTCTTCATTGGTACGCGGAGTCCAGCCCAATATTGTTTTTGCTTTTTTGTTGCTCGCATTTCTATTAATGCCAACTAAAGGTAAAATCGCTTTTGCCTGATCATTAAATAATGCAGTCAAACGTATTATAAAGGTAGGCAAAGATTTTGAAGGCGCTTTTTCGGTTACATACGGCATTTTTTCTTTTAGGAATTTTACAATTTCCATTAAAGACATTGTTCCGCCCGAAAGAGCTAAAAATCGCTGGCCTTTTGCTTCCGGTTTTTCCATTGCCAGAATGTGTAATTCGGCAACGTCTCTCACGTCGACAATTCCCAAACTGATATCCGGAATGGCTTTCATCGAACCGTCTAATAATTTTTTAAGCAATTCGAACCCGCTTGATAAATCTTCGTTTAAAGACGGTCCAAAAATTCCCATTGGGTTAATTACTGAAAGCTCCAACGATCCGCCTTCATTTTTCATAAAATTCCAGGCCGCTTTTTCTGCCAGAACTTTAGATTTATTGTAAGTCGAAAGTCCTTTTTCGTTAGGATCTGTCCAGCTTTCCTCAGTAATAAGCGAGTTTTTATCCTTATGACTGTAGCCGACAGCGCCAAAGTTCGACGTCATCACGACACGTTTTACGCCAGCATCTCTTGCGGCTTTTAAAACTCGTAAAGTTCCGTCAACCGCAGGACGTATCATTTCGTCTTCGTCTTTCGGTAATCTTAAAAATATAGGCGAAGCAATGTGCAATACATATTGGCAGTCTGTCATGGCTTCCGGCCAGTTATTATCACTTGTTAAATCGGTTTCAATAAATTCTAATGTACTGAAATCGGTAATGCCGCCGTTTTGCAGCATTTCGTAAATCTTGTCTTTACTTTTTAAAGAACGAACGGTTGTTCGAACCTGATAACCGCGGTTTAGTAATTGCAAAATACTGTGTATGGCAACAAAACCTGTTCCGCCGGTAACTAATACTTTTTGATTTGAATGTATCATCGATTGTATTTTTATAGGGCAAATTTCAGAAGAAAGCCAAGAACTTATTTTGTTGTAAAGTCCAAAGTTATTTTGTTGAGAGGTCCAGAATCCTGAAGTGGAAAAATCAATTGATTTTCTGAAAAAATCTTATATTCGCTATGATTAAAAAGAAAAAGCCATGTCTAAAGAAATAGTTTCATTTAAAAATTTACACGAAACCTATAAAAATATGGGGCTTCCTGTAAATGAAATTACCGACAATGATGGCTTAACAATTAATAATTTAAAAGACCTGCATCCGGAACTGCCGTTTAAATCCATCGGATTCAGACCGGGTTACTTTTCTTTTTTATTTGTAAAAGATGCTAAAGGGAAATACACGACTGATGATGTTTCTTTTAATACAGAACCGGGAACGGTTTATTTTACAAATCCGGGTCACTTTAAATCTTTTGAGTGGAATGAAATTAAAGATGTTTATTTGATAACTATTACAGAGACTTTTTTAAAAGAGAATGTGCACACGAATATCTTTAAGGAGTTTCCTTTTTTATTATCGGAAACGGTATATCCGAGAAATTTGAATGAAACCGCTTTTAAAGAATTCGAAACGATTTATCTTCAAATCGAAAAAGAATTCAAATCAGAATCTTCCATAAAAAATAAAATAATTGGAGGATTTCTGCTTATTCTTCTTCTAAAAATAAAAGAAGCTTTCTGGAATAATTACAATCCAATTTACGAAGGAAATAAAAGTTCGCAAATCGTAAAAAACTTCAAGAAAAACCTTGAACATCATTTTCGAGAATTACTCGACGGAAAAACAGATAAACAGCTTCGGGTAAAAGATTATGCTTTGGCGCAGAATCTTCATGAAAATTACCTCAACAACGTTATTAAAAGTAAAACGGGGAAATCAGTAAGTAACTGGATTTCGGATAAACTGATTACAGAAGCTAAATCGCTTTTAAAAAACTCTACGCTTTCTATTAAAGAAATAGCGTATAAATTGGGTTTCATAGAAACGTCGCATTTTAGTAATTACTTCAAAAAAAACACCAAAACCTCGCCTGAGGAATATAGAAAATCTGCTGATTAAGGGTATGCTTTGAATTTTGCATTTCAATCTGTAATCTTCGCAACAACCCCGTTACATTCTATTTGCAATTTTGTACTGTCGATAATGACATAATACAAAATTCAAATAATCATGAAAAATTTACAAGACAAAGTAGTTTTAATTACAGGTTCATCAAGAGGAATTGGAGCCGCAATTGCTCAAAAAGTTTCTGAGGCCGGAGCCAAAGTTATTATCAATTATGCAGGAAGTAAAGAACCTGCCGAAAAACTGGCTCAGGAAATCAAAGCCAGCGGTGGTCAGGCTATCGCAATCAAAGCAGACGTTAGTAATTCGGCAGAAGTAAAAGCTTTATTTGACGAAAGTATTGCGCATTTTGGCAAAATCGATGTTTTGATTAACAACGCTGGTATTATGATTACCAAATTAATCAAAGATACTACGGATGAAGATTTTGACCGTCACTTCAACATTAATGTAAAAGGAACTTTTAATACCATGCGTGAAGCTGCTGAAAAACTAGCTGATAACGGAAGTATTATCAATTTCTCAACTTCTGTAAATCGAATTATGCTTCCGGGTTACGCCACTTATGTAGCCACAAAATCGGCTGTGGAGCAATTGACAAGAGTTTTTTCTAAAGAAATTGGTTCAAGAGGAATTAATGTAAACTCAGTTTCGCCAGGACCAACAAACACAGAATTGTTCACAAACGGAAAATCTGAAGAAGTTATCGCAAGATTAGCATCATTATCTGCTTTTAACAGAATTGGCGAAACCAATGATATTGCAAATGTTGCAGTGTTTCTTGCTTCTGACGATGCAAAATGGATCAATGCGCAGAATATTGGTGTTAACGGCGGAATGGCTTAATCGTAGAAATTATGAAAACATACATAAACGCTATAATATTAGGATTGTTTGGCGCAGTTGCCGTTACGGTTTCTTTCATGCTGCAATGGCCAACTTGGACGATGTTCCTGGCCTGGGTAAGTTATTATTTATTCGGAAAATCAATTAAAACTTCAATTCCGGTCTTTGTGCAAATCATCTTCGGAATATTGATGGGAGTTGCCATAATGGTTTCAGCTAAATTTTTTGAAACTATAATTGGAGTTGCAGGTTTTCAACTGGCTGTATTTTTATTCATCGGATCATTGGCTTTTTTATCCAAAATAGAAGGTTTAAAAAGTATTCCGGCCTGGTTTATCGGCTTAATAATCATTTTCGGAGTGCATCCTGAACTTGAATTTGCGGCTGTTGCAAGTTTGCTGATTCCAATAATTGCGGGTTTTACATTTGCCTGGTTCAATGATTCATCACTTCAAATCGTATCAAAATCATTCAATAATTAAAATTTAAAAATCATGAAAATATTAAATAATAAAGTTGCATTAATAACAGGTTCTGCCAGAGGTTTAGGAAAAGCTATTGCAGAAAGATATGCATCATTGGGAGCTAATATTGTAATTAATTATTCAAAAGATAAAGCTTCTGCAGATGAAGTAGTTTCAAATATTACGGCAATGGGAGTAAAAGTAATTGCCGTTCAGGCCGATGTTAGCAAAGTTGCCGATATCGAAAGATTATTTGAAGAAGCTATTAAAGCTTTTGGTAAAGTTGATATCGTAGTGGCCAATGCCGGAATCGAAATGGTAGAAACCCCGGTTACTGAATTTACAGAATCTCAGTTTGACAAACTATTTTCTATCAATACAAAAGGTGCTTATTTTACGATGCAGCAAGCGGCCAAAAAAGTAGAAAACAACGGAAGAATCATTTACATTGCTTCGAGTACAACCGCTTTTCCAATTCCGGGAATGGCAATTTATGGCGGAAGTAAAAGCACGCCTAGATATATGGTTGATGTTTTGTCTAAAGAAATCGGCCATAAAGGAATTACGGTAAACAGTATTATTCCGTTTGCGGTAGATCATTCCGGAATTTTTGCTGATGCAGACAGTTATCCTGAACTGAGAAAATCATTAATCGACAGCTGCCCAATGGGAAGATTGGCCGAGGTAGAAGATGTTGCTAATATTGCTGAATTTTTTGCAAGCGATTTATCTTCTTTTGTAAACGGTCAGCATTTGCTTGTAAACGGCGGTGCAAATCAATAATAAATCAAATATTTTAGAAATGGAAAATAATAGAAATTCCTTAAAAGGAAAAAAAGTAGTCATTTTGGGCGGAACTTCTGGTTTAGGATTGGCCACCGCAAAAGAAGCTTCTCAGGAAGGTGCAAATGTGATTATTGTTTCAAGTAATCAAAACAGAATCAATGATGCGCTTAAACAATTATCGACAGAATCTACTGGATTTGTGGTTGATTTAAGTAAAGTAGAAAACATCAAAAACCTGTTTGAAAACATAGGTAATTTTGATCATCTGGTTTACTCAGCAGGCGAGAATTTGAATCTAACTACGCTTGACGGTACTGATATTGAAAACGCAAAGAACTTTTTCACAATTCGTTATTGGGGCGCACTTGCGGCTGTAAAATATGCTTCAAAATATATTAATGAAGGCGGTTCTATTGGGTTAATGAGCGGAATTGCAAGCCAGAGACCCGGTTCAGGATGGGCATTGGCGGCAAGTATCTGCGGCGCAATGGATGGACTTTGCAGAGCTTTGGCGGTAGAACTGGCTCCTATTCGTGTAAATGCCGTTGCGCCGGGTGTTATCAAAACAAACCTTTGGAATAGTATGGACGAGAGTACAAGAGAAGGGTTTTATAAATCGGTTGGCGATTCATTATTGGTAAAACGAGTTGGTAATCCTGAAGAAATTGCTCAGACATTTACTTTTTTAATGAAACAGACATTTGCTACAGGTCAGATTATAACGATCGACGGCGGAACTGTTTTGGTTTAATCTTATTATAAAGTTTTTAAAAAAGTCAGGTTTTGTGTTATTAAAACCTGACTTTTTTATTGGAGTATTTTCAGAATCCTCATTTTGGCTTATTTGTTCCTCATTTCTACTTATTCGCCCGAAAACCTGCGAACTAGTTTTGTATCAAATAATTTTAATGATATAAAAATGAAAAAAACAGTATTAATTACAGGAACTTCTTCTGGTTTTGGACTAGCTGCAGCGCAATTCTTTGCAGAAAATAATTGGAATGTTATTGCCACAATGAGAGATGTAAGTAAAGCAGGAAAACTATTAAACAAGAAAAATGTTTGGGTTGAAAAACTCGATGTCGAAGATATTACTACAATACATTCAGCTATTGAGTCGGGAATTCAACATTTTGGGCGTATTGATGTTATTGTTAATAATGCGGGTTATGGGCTTTTCGGAATTTTTGAAGGAGCTTCAAGAGAAGCAATTCAGGCGCAGTTTAATGTAAATGTATTTGGAGCGATGGATGTCAGCCGTGCGATTCTGCCGCATTTTCGTACTAACAAATCAGGGACTATTATAAATGTGAGTTCAGGAGCAGGAGCAATTGGTTTTCCGATGGCGTCTCTTTACAGCGCTTCAAAATTTGCATTGGAAGGTTTTTCAGAAAGTCTTCGTTATGAATTAGGATCGCTGGGAATTAAAGTTAAAGTAATTGAACCGGGCGGGGCTTTAGAAACTAATTTTCAGGCACGAGTAGGAGGAGAAAGCGGAAATGTTCAGTTTATTGAAGATTATGTTCCGTTTTTAGAACACATTGGAAAGTTATACGGCGGTTTGGAAAATAATGTAGATCATGATGCACTTGAAAAAGTAGTGGCTTCTATTTTTGAAGCAGCAAATGATAATTCAGATCAATTTAGATACACACCTACAAATGATATTAAACTGTTTTTAGATGCTCGACGCAGTTCATCTGAAGAAGAATATAATGCTCTCACAAACAGTATTTTTTCTGGTAAAAGTTAATGACTTCTATCGTAAATTTACATTTTCAGTATTATGATCGATAAATCAATAAAAAAGAACCAGCTGCGTTATTTCAATTCTATTGCAGAATTGACAGATGCTTTGGGTGTGTCAAAACCCTTGCATCCGCTTATTACTTTTTTTAATCATAGTGAAATTTCACCGGCTTCTGATGTTAGAAATTTAGTGGCAAATTTTTATATGGTTTCATATAAAACCAATTTGAAAGGTAAAATGAAATATGGTCAGGGATATTATGATTTTGATGACGGCGGATTGATTTTTGTTTCGCCCAATCAGGCTTTGTCAGTAGTAGATGACAGTGATGAATGTGAAGGGTTTAGTTTGTTCTTTCATCCTGATTTTCTCTTATCGTATCCGTTAAGCAAAAGTATTTCTAAATATGGTTTTTTTGCTTACAACATAAACGAATCACTTCATTTGTCTGATCGTGAACGAGAGAAAATTACAAGTGTTTTTGAAGATATTCATCAGGAATTAAATGCCTCTATCGATGAAATTAGTCAGGATTTAATTATTTCGTATATTGAAGTTTTACTGAATTACAGCAACAGATATTACAAAAGGCAATTCATTACCAGAAAAGTGGTTAACACGACACATGTCGAAAAATTTGAAAATCTTCTGGCTGATTATTTTAATTCGAAAGAATCAATATTGAAAGGATTACCGACAGTAAAATACTTTTCAGATAAATTAAACCTTTCTGCGAGTTACCTCAGCGATATGCTCAGAAGTGCAACGGGATTAAATACACAGCAGCACATTCACTCAAAATTAATTGATATTGCGAAAGAAAAGCTGACTTCAACAAATTTAACGGCTGCCGAAATTGGCTACGAATTAGGTTTTGAACATCCTCAGTCGTTTAATAAATTATTTAAATTAAAAACAGGAATTTCGCCTGTAGAATTTCGTCAAGGTTTAAATTGATTTTATAAAAGACAAAACCCTTAAATGTTAGTATTTAAGGGTTTTGTCTTTTTTGAGAATGTTTTTATTGCACAACATAAGAGCGTTCATCTGCTTCGCAAAGTCTGAAATAACCAAAGGCGTAATTGTCAGCATTATTGGTATTTACAATATTTCCTCGAATGTTTCCCGGAGGAATTGAGAAAGGGTTTGAACTTGAAGCGTCAAGAATTAATTTCCAGTAATTGAAGAAATTTTTAGAAACACCCCTGTGTGTAATTTTTACCGTATTTCCGGTTTTCATATCTTCGTGAGAATATCTTGTGCTTATTTCGTTTCCGTTAAAGAATTCATCATCTGTAATTTCGTATTCAGGATAAATTAAAAATTCACTTTGATAATCAGTCACATAAAAATTCTTTTGATCTGCCGGATCGTTATAATAAAAGGTCAGTTCGATCACATCTTCTCCGCCAAAATCAGGAACAGTTTTTTGCTCAATTTTGTTTATTGGAGTAGCAGAAGTTAATTTTTCTGCTGCGGTATAACTTTGTCCTTCAGCAGTAATAAACAATTTATACTCCATATCAATTACAGGAACAAAATTGGTGCATTTATAAACTCCTGCTTCGGTTTCATTAAAAGTAAAAACATCTCCGTTACTGTTTTCAACTCTTACCTGTGCGCCAGTAACTTTAGGCGTAGAACCGCTGTAATAAGGTGCCGTTTTACTTATTTTTATAGTTTGCTCATTTCCTGTAGTTCCTTTTTTCCAAATAATTTCGGCATCAATTACTAATTTGGTTTCTCCTGTTTCCAGATCAAGGTTAACGACATCTTCGCACGAAACCAAAGAAAATACAAAAAGAAGACTCATTAATGCCATTACTCTGCTTATTATCCTGTTTTTTTTCAATTTATTCATAGCATTAAAATTTAAAATTATAAGAAACCCCAGGTACAATTCCAAAAATTGAAAGTCTTCTGGTTTCATTTGCTCCCGTATCTTCATTAGTTGTGAAAGTCATAGAGGCGGCATTTTTTCTATTGTAAACATTATAAAGACTGAATGTCCAATAGCTTTGCCATCCTTTCTTTTTATCCGGTTTGGGTGTGTAAGTCGCCGCAAGATCTAAGTGATGAAAAAGCGGTAATCTGTTTTCGTTTCTTAAAGAATAATTCGGAACATGAATGCCTCCAATTTCATAATATCCATTCGCATACGTAACCGGATGACCTGATTGTAAAGTGAAGTTTCCGTTAAAAGACCATTTCGGACTAAATTCATAACTTCCTACAATACTTAAATTATGCAGTTTGTCATATCCTGATAAATACCAGTCACCATTTGCAATTCCTGGTTCTTCAGGGGTTCTTCCCGGCGTTTTTTGCTCAGCGCGAGACAAAGTATACGAAATCCATCCGGTAAAAATTCCGGTATTTTTTCTAAACAATAATTCCATTCCGTACGATCTGGCTTTACCGTTTAAAATTACCTGCTCAATATTGTTATTAGCCAAAACATCGGCACCGTCAATATAATCGATACGGTTTTGTACATTTTTATAAAATAATTCAGTTTCTAAAGAATAATCGCCGTCTCTGAAATTTTTAAAATATCCCAATGCATATTGATCCAAAAGCTGAGGTTTAGTAAAAGGCCCGCTTGGCGTCCAGATACTCATTGGAAGCGGAGACTGCGTATTCGATAAAATATGAATGTACTGCGCCATTCTGTTGTAACTTGCTTTTACAGAAGTATTATCATTAAAGGAATAAGACAAAGCGGCTCTTGGTTCAAAATTATTAAAAGTACTGATCGCCTGACCTTTTTTGTAATTTATGGTTCCGTTTGGAGTTCCTTCTTCGTAAATTTTATATAACGGATTATATACAACGGCCTGACCATTTTCGTAGGTATTGATTGGTTCTGGTCCGAAACGATAAAATGAGCTGTAACGCAATCCGTAACGGAAATTCAGTTTCTCTGTAATCTGATTTTCAAAATCAAGATAAGCAGAAGTCTCTAAAGCGTATTTTTTATCCAGCTGTTTGTAATTAAACTGAGAATCTGAACTTGTAGGCTGCACAACTCCCGGATTAAAATTGTAATACAAACCATCAATTCCATGACTGATTTTAAACTTCTCAGACTGCTGATAATTCCAGTTGTATTTCAATCCGTAACTCTGAATATTGCTGTCCCATTTGAAACTCTCAACCGGAATTTCCAGATTAAATCTATACTCGCTGTAAAAAGTAGATAAATTACTGTTTAAACGATCTGAAAATTTATGTTTCCAGCTTAAAATTCCCATTGTACTTCCATACGTACTGGCAAAACGATCATTGATATCAAATACATCATTTCCGAAATAACCTGAAAATGACAACGAATTTTTAGCATCAAAACGATAATTTAATTTGGCATTCAAATCATAAAACATAGCCGAGTTTTGGTTATCAGCCAGTTTCAAAAATAAATGTGCATAAGAACTACGTCCAGAAAGTATAAAAGAACCCTTTTCTTTTTGCAAAGGTCCCTGAACAAGAAGACGGCTCGAAATAATTCCGATTCCTCCATTTACTTTATATTCTTCAAAATCTCCGGTTTGCTGTGTAACATCCAAAACAGAAGAAACACGCCCTCCAAATTTAGACGGAATTCCTCCTTTGTATAAATCAAGACCGTTTACGATATCAGCATTAAAAATCGAGAAAAAACCAAACATGTGCGAATCGGCATAAACAGGAGCGCCGTCTAAAAGAATTAAATTTTGATCGGCAGCACCTCCGCGGACATTAAAACCCGATGAAGCTTCTCCTGCATTGGTTACTCCGGGTAAAGTTAAGATTGATTTTAAAGGATCTGGCTCGCCCATCGCAACCGGAATTCTTTTAATTTCCTGCATTGTAAGCCTGTTAACACTCATTTGAGTGGCCTTAATATCAACAGTTTTATTATTGGTAATAATAACTTGTTCTAATTCCTGACTATCTGCATCCATGTTGAAATTGATTCTCGTATCATCAGAAATCTTAACATGCTCTTCCTGATTTTTAAAACCAACATAACTTATTAAAACAGTATAACTTCCGTTTGGGATTTCAAGGCTGAATTTTCCATTGATGTCTGTTACAGCGCCAACTTCAAGTTCTTTAATAAACACATTGGCGCCAATAACAGGCTGTTTTGTATCATCAAAAATTTGTCCTGTTAACTTGCTTTTTTTTTTCGAAGTTTTAGCAGAAGATTGGGATTTCTGTTTCACAAAAATATTATTGCCAGCAATAGAAAATTGTACAGGCGCAATTTTGTTAAGTTCAGAGATAAGTTTCTCAATTTCGATTTGCTTATAGGTGCTTTTCTTTGTAAAATACTTTTGGCTTGTATCGATTTGATCTGTAAAAGCAAATTTAAAATCAGTTTGATTTTCTATTTGTTTAAAGAATTCTTTTAGGGTTATGTTTTGATCTACAGTTACTGTAACGTTTTGGGCAGACATACATAAACTGAATAAAAAAAAGCATGCCGAAATTATATGCTTCATGAAATTTTGTATTTTTGAATATTATTAAATGGAATAACCTCGTGTTATCCTGAATATGAGGAGGATGTGGAGTTTCGCGGCTTACATCCTTTTTCTTTTCCTATTGGAAAGTAATCTGTTTTAAATTTTCATTTATTTCAAAGTTTAGGTTATACATTTCTGATATTAATTGTACAATTGTTTTTAAATCTTCTTTTTTATTGATTCGAATCGTAATTTTCTGATTCAGATAATCCTGTGGAATTACTACTTTATAGCCATAATTCTCTTCGATATATTTGCCTATAACAGCCAGTTTTTCATTTTCAAAATCTATAAATCGGTTAAATTCTTCAACAGATGCTGTTTGGTTTGCATAAATGAATTTTTCACCAGGTTTCAAGACCCATTTTTGATCCTGACCTTTTATATTCATCTGCACACTTCCTTCAAAAAGTTCAACTGTCACTTTTTCGTCTTCAGTTTCATTTACTATAAAAGAAGTTCCTAAAACAGTAGTTGTTGTTTCGTTGCAAAAAACCTGAAACGGATGCTGTTTATCTTTTGTAACTTTAAAATAAACCAAACCATCGACTTCTATTTTTCTGTTTAAAGCAAAATTATCTCCGTAAATAATTTTAGCATTCGGACTCAATTCTACTTTTGAACTATCTGGCAAGACAACATATTTTATTTTTGAAGTCTGGTTTTCGATTACATTTTTTGCTACCACAAGATGAGTTTCGGATAAAGGCTCATTATTAAAATAAATTCCAGTTCCGATAAGCACAAAAAGTAAAACGGCCGCTGCGGCAGCGTAACGCCACGGTTTAAACATTCGTTTTTTGGAAGCAAAAGCTTTAGAACGAAATTCTTCCCACGAAGCTTCTTTTGTATTCTCTGAATTCGAATGTGGGGTTTCATTCCAGATTTTTTTTAATTCCTCTTCCAGTTTTTCTTTATCCATGACCTTTCGGTATTAAAGTTTTTTACAATAAAATCCTTGTTTATTAAAAACACCATAAACCATTTCCTGGATTTCTCTATTGGTTTCGATTTTTAAAATTCTTTCGCGATTTTTAAAATCAAAATTTATGATACAATCAGAAATAATAAACTGTAAAAGAGCCACAATATAACTTGCGTCCTTTTTAGTTCTGATATTCGTTTTATAAGCTTCAATGTGCATTTTTTGTTCTTGTTTTAGATATAACAAACGAGAACAAAAAAGTTCCTAATGGTTTTCGATTTTTTTTCGAATAAATTTACTGGCGAGATAAATGTGATTGGCAATCGTCTTTTCAGAAAGGTCTGTGATTTCTGCAATCTCCTTATAGCTAAGGTTTTCCAGTTTGTGTAAAGTAAATATTTTTTGCTGCTGTTCAGGAAGCTGAATAATAAAATTTTGTAACTTTTCTTTTCTTTCCTCAAAAATTCCTGAATCAGTTTCTTCGTCTAAGATTTCAGCCTGCGAAGGATTAAGTTGTACTATTTTATTTTCTCTGTTGACGTGATTGATAAGAATGTTTTTGCAAATGGTAAACAACTGCTTATCAAACAAAACATCTTCGTTTAGTAATTCACGTTTATTATACAATCGTAAAAGGCTTTCCTGAACAAAATCTTCTGGGGTAAGTACGGTAAGATTAAATCGTTTTGCAATATTTATCAGTTTATCGTAGTAAGTGAAGTAAACCTTTTTGAAGGCAGCTTCATTTCCTTTTTTTAAACTTAAAATAAACTTTTTATTGTCCATAACGAAAAATATCGCTGCTAGTTTTATCTAGTCAAAACTCATTGAGTCTAATATTATTGTATTCAAAAATGAAGGGCTTCAAATTTTGAATGTAATAAGTTACAAAGTACAGTAATTTAATTTTAACGTTAGACGCTCTAGCTAAAAAATGTTACAACAAAGGGAGGATTATTTTATATAAAATAAAAAAAGCGCCTTAGAGACGCTTTTCAGATTGTTTTTGTTTGAAAAATTATTTTAAATCAAAACGATCCAGATTCATAACTTTAGTCCATACAGTTACAAAATCGTTCAGAAATTTTTCTTTGGCATCGCTGCTGGCGTAAACTTCGGCAATAGCTCTTAATTCAGAGTTAGAACCAAAAACAAGATCAGCACGAGTTCCAATCCATTTAAGCTGGCCGCTTGTACGATCACTTCCAGAATAAAGTTCTTTATCATCTGATAAAGCTTTCCACTCTGTACTCATATCAAGCAGGTTTACAAAGAAATCATTAGTAAGCTGCCCAGGACGATTGGTAAATACACCATTTTTAGAACCGTCGGTATTGATTTCTAATACTCTTAAACCGCCTAAAAGTACAGTCAGTTCTGGCGCTGTAAGCGTTAACAAATGCGCTTTATCTATTAAAAGCTCTTCTGTAAAAACAGGAGATTTTGTTTTGCGATAATTGCGGAACCCGTCTGCTTTTGGTTCAAGATAACCAACAGATTCAATATCGGTTTGTTCCTGAGAAGCATCCATACGCCCCGGTGAAAAAGGAACACTAATTGAACTTCCGGCTTTTTCTGCCGCAATTTCTATTCCTGTTGAACCCGCCAAAACTATTAAATCGGCAAGCGAAACTTTTTTACCGTTATTAGCATTATTAAATTCTGTTTGAATTTGTTCTAGTTTAGCCAATACTTCTTTAAGCTGTGCAGGATTGTTAACTTCCCAGTCTTTTTGAGGAGCTAATCTAATACGTGAACCATTTGCTCCGCCTCGTTTATCAGAGCCTCTAAAAGTAGAAGCAGAAGCCCAGGCAGTAGAAACCAGTTGAGATACGCTTAAGCCTGAAGCTTTAATTTTTGATTTTAACTGAGCTGCATCATTGGCATCTATTAAGGCATGATTTACTTCTGGTATTGGGTCTTGCCATAATAATTCTTCCTGTGGTACATCTGCTCCCAGATAACGAGCGCGAGGTCCCATGTCACGATGTGTCAGTTTAAACCAGGCACGTGCAAAAGCATCTGCAAATTCATCTGGATTTTCAAGAAAACGACGTGATATTTTTTCATAAACAGGATCTAATCGTAATGATAAGTCTGTTGTAAGCATGGTTGGGAGATGTTTTTTAGAAGAATCGTAAGCATCCGGAATAATAGCTTCAGCATTTTTTGCTACCCATTGATGTGCACCAGCCGGACTTTTTGTAAGTTCCCATTCGTATTCAAAAAGATTTTCAAAGAAATTATTGCTCCACTGTGTAGGTGTTTTAGTCCAGATAACTTCCAGACCGCTGGTGATGGCATCTGCACCTTTACCTGAACCGTATTTGTTATTCCAGCCAAAACCCTGCATTTCTAAATCTGATGCTTCCGGTTCTTTACCAACATTATCTGATGATGCAGCACCGTGTGTTTTTCCAAAAGTATGCCCTCCGGCAATAAGTGCTACAGTTTCTTCATCATTCATGGCCATACGTCCAAATGTATCACGAATATCTCTGGCAGCCGCTATTGGGTCAGGATTACCGTCCGGACCTTCAGGATTTACATAAATAAGTCCCATTTGTACAGCTGCTAAAGGTTTTTCAAGATTTCTTGAATGAATATCTCCGTCTGCATCATCATCAGAAGAAACTACACCATGATCTTTAGGAACACCAGGAGAGCCTTTTCCATAACGGTCATCGCCGCCAAGCCATGTAGTTTCAGATCCCCAGTAAACAGCTTCATCTGGTTCCCATACATCTTCACGTCCTCCGGCAAAACCAAAAGTTTTAAAGCCCATAGATTCCAGAGCAACATTTCCTGTAAGTATCATCAAATCTGCCCAAGAGATTTTTTTACCATATTTTTGTTTGATTGGCCATAATAATCGGCGTGCTTTGTCAAGACTTACGTTGTCCGGCCAGCTGTTAAGCGGCGCAAAACGCTGTTGTCCGGCACCTGCGCCTCCGCGTCCGTCATCTACACGATAAGTTCCGGCACTATGCCATGCCATACGAATAAATAATCCTCCATAATGTCCAAAATCTGCTGGCCACCAGTCCTGCGAATCAGTCATAAGGGCATGAAGATCTTTTTTTACTGCTTCAAGATCCAGACTTTTAAAAGCTTCAGCATAATTGAAATCTTTATCCATAGGATCTGATTTTGGAGAATGCTGTCTTAGAATATTTACTTTTAACTGGTTTGGCCACCAATCACGATTTTTTGTGCCTCCTCCCGGTGTATTATTCAATTTGCCGTTGTGGAAGGGACATTTGCTGATGTCATCATTTGTGTTACCCATAAGTAGAGGTTTTTAAATTAGTAAACTTGAATTTTGCTTCTTTCAAATTTACGGATTAACAAAAAAGATACTGATTCAATCGGATATTAAATGCGTCTTGTGGTATAGATAAAAACTATTGTTTTGAAAATATCAATCGAATTTATATTGTGCCTAAAATAGTTTTAGAAATAAAAAAGCACCACTTAAAAAGTGATGCTTATATATTAAGATTTTGAAAGATCTTTTTATTTATTCTGCTCCAAATTGTCAATGTCTGAAATCTGGTCTAATATATTAGTCTGGTTGGGTGAAATATAGTTTTTTACTTCAGGAGCAGTTTCTTTTTTAAAAAGGAGATCCAAGGCTGTGTAAAGTTTTAATAAAACATCTTTATCTTCTTTTTTAATGTCTAAAGCTGAATTAAAATTAAAAACATAATTGTTCGAATTGCGTACTTCTACTTTTATCGTTTTTGATGTGATCTTAAATTTAACTATATCCATTTGTTTACAAATTACTAGTGTGCAAGATACTATTTTTAATGGTGGTTAAATAAAATGTAAACCATAAATTTTGTATAATTACAAACTTTTATAAATAAAAAAACATCACTTTATGAAGTGATGTTTTTTACCTTGTAGCGAGGACGGGAGTTGAACCCGTGACCTCAGGGTTATGAATCCTGCGCTCTAACCAACTGAGCTACCTCGCCTCGACTGCTATCATGATATTCCTGATTGCGGGTGCAAAGATAGAAATAATATTAAAGCGTACAAGTATAAATTGAAGAAAAAAAAATATTTTTAAAAACGCATTGTTTTTGGACATATATTCTTATATTTCGAAAAAATTAAAAGTAGCACATGGATTCAAAAATACGTTACGAAATCGAGTTTCCGATCAATTCTTCGCCACAATTATTGTATCAATATATATCAACTCCGTCAGGTTTATCAGAATGGTTTGCTGACAATGTTAATTCAAGAGGTGAATTTTTTACTTTCATCTGGAATGATTCGCAGGAAAAAGCACGTCTTGCATCAAAAAAAACAGGCGAAAAAGTAAAATTCAAATGGGTTGATGAAAGTAGTAAGGATACTGAATACTTTTTTGAACTTCATATTTTAGTTGATGAATTGACTAAAGATGTATCATTAATGGTAGTAGATTTCGCTGAAAAAGAAGAAGTAGGAGAGGCTAAACAATTGTGGGAGAATCAAATCTCAGACCTAAAACATCTTATAGGTTCTGTTTAGTAAAAGTCTATTTTATGCCTTATATTTGCCCTGAACAAAATTCAGGGTTTTTTTATGATCAATTTTAACGGAAACATTGCACAAGAAGAAAATTTACTCACACAAAATCGTGCGTTTTTATACGGAGATGGCGTTTTTGAAACGGTAAAAATTATTAATAATAAAGTCTTGTTTCTTGAAGATCATTATTTTAGACTAATGGCTTCGATGCGAGTTGTTAGAATGGAAATTCCAATGAATTTTACAATGGAATATTTCGAAGAACAGATTTTAAAACTTGTTCAGGAAAAAAATATTGCTCAATCGGCAAGAGCCAGAATAACCGTTTATAGAAATGATGGCGGTTTGTATCTGCCAAAAACAAATGATATTTCGTTTTTAATTCACGCAACACTACTTGAAAATACTTTATACACTTTAAACACGAATGAATACGAAGTTGATTTGTACAAAGACTTTTATGTAACAAAACAATTATTGTCGTCTATTAAAACGACAAATAAAATGATAAATATTACGGGAAGTATTTTTGCTCACGAGAACGGACTTGCAAATTGTATTTTATTGAATGATACCAAAAACGTAGTAGAAGCTTTGCAAGGAAATTTATTTATGGTTTTGGGTAAAAAACTAATTACGCCATCGATATCTGAAGGTTGTTTAAACGGAATTATGCGCAAACAGATTTTAGCATTAGCTAAGAAAGTAGAAGGCATAGAAGTAATCGAAGAGATAATTTCGCCTTTTGATCTTCAAAAAGCAGACGAATTATTTCTTACAAATGTAATCACAGGGATACAGCCGATAAGTAAATATCGAAAAAAAGAGTTTACAAGTAATCTGGCTCATTTATTAGTGCAGAAGCTAAATGAAACCCTACCTGAAAATTAATTCAGATACGGGTTTTCAGGTGCATTTGACCAAATGACATAATCACCGCCAAGTTCGATAATCTGCTCTTTCCAAAAATGGGTAGTAGATTTTCCAATAATCTTGTTTTTGTAATTATTATCGGCAATGATCCAGGAGTTTCCCTGCATTTCATTTTCAAGCTGGTTTTCATCCCAACCGGTATAACCTAAGAAAAAACGAATATTGTTCTTATTGATCGATCCGTCGTTTATTAAGTCTTTGGTTGATTCAAAATCTCCTCCCCAATAAATTCCGTTTGAAATCTCGACACTATTCGGGATTAAGTCTGGAATATTATGAATGAAGTACAGATTGTCTTGTTCAACTGGGCCTCCGTTGTATATTTTGAAGTTGGCATCAATTTCAGGTATTAAGTCATTAATTGTATATTTTAACGGCTTATTGATGATAAAACCTATTGATCCTTCCTTGTTATGGTCTGCTAATAAAATTACCGATCTGTTAAAAGATAAATCCCCAATTATAGAAGGCTCGGCAATAAGCAGGTGTCCTTTTTTTAATTTTTCTGAAATCATACGGCTACAATTTTTATTAAATTTAATCATAAAATTTTTAAAATCACAAAAAAAATCGTTAAACCGCATAAAAAAACCCTCCATAAGGAGGGTTTTAATTATATTATTTAGTTTAGAGAACTTTCTTACTTAGTTCACTGCACCTTCTAATTCAGCTCCAGCTTTGAATTTTACTACATTTTTAGCAGCAATTTTGATAGTTTTTCCTGTTTGAGGATTTCTACCGTCTCTAGCAGCTCTCGCAGATACTGACCAAGATCCGAAACCTACTAATGAAATTCTTCCGCCTTTTTTCAAAGTAGTTCCTACATTTCCTAAAAATGACTCTAAAGCTAATTTTGCCGCAGCTTTTGTAATTCCTGCATCAGCAGCGATAGCATCGATTAATTCTGATTTGTTCATAATAATTAGTTATTAATTGTTGGTTAAAAAAAATTGTTAATACACAAATTTAGTAGGAAATCCGTTGCGTGCAAGTGTTTTCTCTAATTTTAGCAATAATTGTTGATAACTTGCTTTTTTTGTTCATAAAGCTTGTTATTCATCGATCAAAAACAGGTAGAAACCCCTGTTTTACTGACGTTAATAGACCTTTGCGCTATCAGAAAAAGTTATTCCGTTTAATAATTCGGCTACCTGCATTCTCTTTTTTCCTGGTAATTGTAAACTTAATAACTGTATGAAGCCGTCTTTTATTGCAATTTTAATTTCTTTTTTATTACTCAATAAACTCCCGGCCTCATAAGAATGAGCATCTGAAATGAATTTGGCTTCGTAAATTTTAATGTTTAATTCTTCATTTTTATCTTTCAAAAAACACCATGCAGCCGGATACGGACTTAAACCGCGAATTAAATTGTTGATTTCATTTCCTGATTTTGTCCAGTCAATTTTGCAATTCTCCTTATTTAATTTGTAAGCCGTTTTGATATCGTCATTATCTTCCTGAATTGTTGTAGTAACATTTCCTGCTTCGATAACTTTTAAAGTATCGATAACCGTTGTACTTCCTAAATTCATTAAACGATCGTGTAATTGTCCGGCATTTTCTCCTGGTTCAATCGCAATTTCAGAATTTAAAATCATCGCTCCCGTATCAATTTTATCATCAATAAAGAAAGTAGTGACTCCGGTTTTGGTCTCGCCATTTATAATAGCCCAGTTAATAGGAGCAGCACCACGGTAATTTGGAAGCAGAGAAGCGTGAAGGTTAAAAGTCCCTAAAGCAGGCATTTCCCAAACTACTTTTGGCAGCATTCTAAACGCAACGACAACTTGCAGATTTGCATTCAGAGCTTTCAACTCTCCTAAAAAACTTTCATCTTTTAAATTTGTTGGCTGCAGCAATGTAAGATTGTTTGCAAGTGCATATTCTTTTACTGCCGAATATTTTATTTTTTGCCCGCGTCCCGCTGGTTTGTCTGCAGCTGTAATAACACCGACAACTTCGTAGTCGTTTTTAATAATGGTATCCAGAATGCCAACGGCAAACTCTGGAGTTCCCATAAATATAATTCGTAATTTTTCCATTATGATTTTAAAGCGTATTTATTGTTTGCCAGAATGACAATATGATTGTTTTCGAGTAATTCCTGAAGAACAGAAAGTACATCTTTTGTGTCTGATTTTATTTGATTTTGAATTTCACGCGAAGTTAATGCAGTTGCTTTTAATAAGTGCAGAATTTTATCAGCAATTGAATCGGCTTCTGTGATTTTTCCTTTTTGTGTAATACAATACGAGCAAACGCCGCAGTTTTCTTTTGTTTCTTCTCCAAAATAATCCAGAACCAATCTGTTTTTACAGGTTTTGTCTTCTTTTATATAATAAAGTACAGACGAAAGCTGATCGCGTTTTAATTTATTTTGTTTTTCGAGATATTTTGAAACTCGGTTTATGGTTAAATCATCTTCGCGGACTTCATTAAACAAAATGGTTGCGTCGTTGTTTTTGGATTTGTATTCAATAATATTTTTTTCTTTTAGTTTTTCTAAAAGAGCCGTAACCTGTTCTTCAGTATGATTTGATTTTTTTGCTATTAGCGAAAGATTGAGCGGTGTTTTCATTTCGTGAACTCCGGGATATGTTCTTAAAATAGCAAGAATAATTTCTTCATCATTCGGATTCAGACTCATATATCGAATCACTTCTTTTGATTCGATTAAAAACTGCATCGTAACTTTTTCCGAAAATTCCTGAGACATCGTAATGATTCCCTGTTGATTTAAAAACTGTAGAGCATTATAGGTTTTCAAAGTAGGAAAATCGTATTTATTGCAAAAATGATTCATTTTAAAAGAATACGATTCATCAATACCTTCGCCGTAAGCTATCTGAAAATAATTACATAATTTAACGTACATCGTTTTCAGGAACTTTTTATCAGGAAGAACACTTATAAACTGCTGTTCTGTTTGGTTTGCATCTGAATTATTATACAATAAAACCGAAAATGCTTTTTCACCATTTCGTCCCGCACGCCCGGATTCCTGGTAATAGTTTTCTAAGTTTTCGGGCAATTGCGTATGAATAACTGTTTTAACATTGTCTTTGTCAATTCCCATTCCAAACGCATTTGTAGCTACTATAACCTGTGCTTGTTCTGACATCCACAACTGCATATTTTTATCTTTTTCCTGAGCCGAAAGTCCGCCGTGATAGTATGTTGCTCTAAATCCTAACGATTGCAATTGCGTTGATATATTAAGGCATGATTTTCTATTTCGTACATATATAATAGACGGCTGCGGATTTTTTTTCAAAATCTGCTCAACTCGGTACAATTTATCTTCGACTTCAAAAACCATGTAGGCAATATTTTTTCTTTCGAAAGACTGCTGGAAAAGTTTGGTATCTTTTAATCCTAGTTCGGTTTTAATATCTTCAACAACTCTTGGAGTCGCTGTTGCAGTCAAAGCTAAAAAAGGAATTTTAGGAAAGTATTTTTTAAGTTCTGAAATTTTTAAATAAGCCGGTCGAAAATCGTGACCCCATTGCGAAACACAATGCGCTTCGTCGATAGCGATTAAATTTATAGGAAGATTTTTAATGCGTTCTAAAATCCAGTCTGATTGTAAACGCTCCGGAGAAAGATAAAGGAATTTGTAGTTTCCAAATTGACAGTTATCAAGAAGATCAATAATTTCTTCTGTATGAATTCCGCCTGTAAGCGCAATCGCTTTAATATCTCTTTTTTGCAGGTTCGCCACCTGATCTTTCATTAAAGCAATTAAAGGCGAAATTACAAGGCAGATTCCTTCTCGCATCATGGCCGGAACCTGAAAACAAATTGATTTTCCGCCTCCGGTTGGCAGCAGTGCAAAAGTATCCTGACCTTCTAAAACGGAATCAATGATTTCTTTTTGCAGTGGTCTAAAACTGGTATGTTTCCAGTATTTAAAAAGAATTTCCTGTGCGTCCTGCATGACCTGTGTTTTAAAGTTAAAAATTTAGAAATCAGTTTCTAGTTTTGCAACTTTAAAACCGGCTGCTAAATTTTGTCTAAGATATAAAGAATTCTGTTTTCAACCGTATCTTTCGGAACCTCAATTAAATCGTAACCGTATTTTTTATACGTTTCAATTAAGTGTTTCTGGATGCTCAATGCCTGTTCAAAATTTTCGTAACGTTCTGTATCACTCTGGTAAATTTCTTCCCAAGGCGGTAAAATAAATGTTTTAGAATATTTATAGTCCTCGCACGCCTTTGTAAAATGATGTGGATATTCGTCTCCAATATAATCCATATAAGCTACAACATCAGGAATTCCGCGATCTATAAAAACGATGTCATCAGGCTCATTTTTGGCACTTTCAAATTGTTGAATACGTCCTTCTAAAAGCATTTCGCTGAATAATAAAGGCTGTTCCAGAAATAATTGCTCGATGCCTCTTTTTTGAGCTTCGAGTGTAACTTCTCTAGAAATTTCAGGATAACAACAATAGCCGCGAGAGACTAATTCGTTTATAAGTGTAGATTTTCCCGTACCGGGACCACCAATGAGTACTATAATTTGTTTTTGCACTATTCTAAAAATAAAGGGCAAATTTACCTAAACTTATTCGTAATTAAAAAGAATTTTTACTTGAAGCGAAAGATTTGGCATTTTTTTGCAGGCATTGGTTCCTGCTGTCCGCTCCAATCTTTTGCTTTTTAAAGGAAAAAGCAAAAGGATTTCCGCTTCCATCAGGGCTAAATAGGAGAAATGGTTTTGTTTTTGGAATTATTTTGGAAATTAGTTTTTTAGAAATAATAAAGTCCAAGCAGGACGAAATATTTATCGAAAAAAATATTCATGGAAAGCTCCGGAGGAGCGACATATTTATAGAGAAAAAATGAATGTTATCAAAAAGCTCCAGCGGAGCGGCATATTTTGAATGTTTTATATGTCGCTCCGCTGGAGCTTTTGATTGGTGTAAATGGAATTTGCTATAAATATTTTGCTCCGCTGGAGCAGTTTCAAGAATAAAGAATCGAAAAGTTATAGATGATTTTCTTTGAATTGTCGTTGGTTTTCACCAGCGGGTTTGAATGTTTTTAGATTTCCGCTTTAGCCAAATATTTGCTATCATTTATTTTTAATTTCTGGTGAAATAATTCTGGGATTATCTTCTATTTGTTTACCATCAAAATCGATGACATATTCGTTCGATTCAAAATCAAATAACCTTATAGATTTATTTTCTATAGTAAATACATTTTTACCATCAATGGTTACCCAAATATCTCTTCCTCCAAAAGACCAGATAATTTCTCCTTCTTTTGTTATCCTTAATATTTCTAATTCTCCATGAATTACAAAATCATCATCGAGTTTGTGAATAGAAAACAATGCAAAAGAATTATAATCCTTTTGCCATATTAATTCTAATGTTGGAATTTCTAAACAATAAATTTCAGAACAACCAATGATCCATATTTTATCCTCTTCTATAATGAAAGAATCTTCTGTTACATTCATGGCCCATCCAACTTCGCATATTATCGAACTTGAGATTTCTATTCCAAATTCTTTAATAATAATAACGTGTTTACTTTCTGGATAAAAACAATTTTCTTGACGTTTTTCTTGAAAATAAACTTTTTTATATTGGCGAAAATTATCAGCCGAATTTAAACTGTAATTAGGATCGTCAAGTAATTCAATTTCAAAGTTTTTATAATTAACTTTCATCATATTTATTTAAAATTAATCACTCACAAAACAAATACTTCCCAGAACTTTTACCTTGTTTAGAAGGCTGAATTAAATGCGATTCAAATTTCTTTCCTTTTAAAACATCATTCACAAAATCCAAAACATATTGTTGTCCTTCATGAAAAAGATAACCAGAGAATTCATGTCCGCCACCGCAAAAAGTAATTAGTTCAATATCTTTATGTAAATCTCTCATTTGGTTGTAAACGGCATAAGAGCCAAAAAGAATCAGCCAACCCGAAGCATTTGTCGGGCAAGAACGATGCGAACCCGCAGCGTATGGAACGGTGTCATCATTACTTCCGTGCGCCAACAACATCGGAATCGCTTTTTCCTTAGTAATTAAATTAATATCCTGAATCGCGCCAGAACCTCCAATAAAGCCCTTGTATTTAAAGTTTTCCGGGAGATTACTTTTGTATAAATTCATCAATTTATAATCCCAAAACGAAGCCTGAAAACCAATTTCGGCACCGGCACTAATTCCGGAAATAAAGATTTTTGATGTATCAAGGTTGTATTTATCGGCATTTTCGATTAAAAAAGCCGTTGCCTGCCACATATCGCTTACGCCAATTTGAATTGCTTTTATTTTTTCGGTTAAAGTTCCTTTGCAGCCAAAATCTTTTCCTTTCATATACAAACTATACGAAATGCTTGCAACCGCATAACCATTCTGAGCCATAAACAAACCGAAGTTTTTTTCGCTTGTACGTTCTCCGCCAGAAAATCCTCCGCCAAAAGCAAACATAACTAACGGGATTTTTTCGTTAGCTTTTTTCTTTGGAAGATATAAATCTAAATCTAGTTTTAAAGTGTCATTTTGGAAATAGGTTAAAGTTTTAACTTCCTGTGCCTGAATATGGTTGATTGTAAGTGCAATAAAAAGTAAAAGGATTTTTTTCATTATAATGTGTTTTAATCTCGTAAGGAATAAAAAGCTTTTGGTTCCACGCAGATTTTGCAGATTTGAGCAGATTTTATTAAATCATTTTAATCTTTTAAATCTGTGGCTAAATAAAAATTTTGCGATAGATTATAGCAGATTATTTTCTCAAATATAAGAGTAAAATTTACAAAGAAATAATCTTCGATTGCTTTTTTCTCTGCACCTTTGCGCCTTTGTAACTTTGTCCCTTTAAAACAAAGTTTTAAGCCTGAAAAAAATCTAAAATCTAAAATCAAAAGTCTAAAATCAAAACCGTATATTTGCGTTTATTTTTAATTACGAATGGAGAACGATAACGAAAAAAATACCGCCGAATTTTACGAAAGATTAAAATTAGAGCTTGATAACGCAAATACTTGGCCAGCAGAATATTTATACAAATTTATTGTGCCTTCTGTAGCCGATAATGTTGAGCGTGTTGAAAAAGCTTTTGACCGAATGGGTGCGGTAATTAAAACAACAAAATCTAAAACAGGTAAATTTACCAGTGTTTCTATAGATGTTACTATGAACAGCTCAGACGATGTGATTAGTAAATACAAAGAAGTTTCTACAATTGAAGGTATAGTTTCATTATAACTTATGATCGAAAAATATAAAAGAGAAGCCGCAAGCGACGTTGTTTATAATTTAGAATATAATTCTGAAAGACAGCGATTAATTATTCCCGAGTATGGTCGCCATTTACAAAAACTGATCGATCAGGCTACGGCAATTGAAGATGATGAAACGCGTAATAAAGCGGCAAAATATATCATCCAGGTTATGGGAAGCTTAAATCCGCACTTGCGTGACGTGCCGGATTTTCAACATAAACTTTGGGATCAGCTTTTTATAATGTCTGATTTTAAATTGAATGTTGAATCTCCTTACCCAATTCCATCAAGAGATGTTTTGCAGTTAAAACCAGAAATTTTACAATATCCGCAGAATTTTCCAAAATACAGATTTTATGGTAACAATATCAAATACATGATCGATGTTGCCAATAAATGGGAAGAAGGCGAAATGAAAAATGCTTTGGTAATGGTAATTGCCAACCACATGAAAAAATCTTTTTTAAGCTGGAACAAAGACACAGTAAAAGATGATGTGATTTTTGAGCATTTGTACGAATTGTCGGGAGGTAAAATTAATTTGCTGCACAGTACAGAAGAATTGTTGAACACAACAGATTTAATGCGTACTAATAAACGTGTATCAAATAAAACTACTCAGGCAGGACAAGCCAAAACACAAAACAATAAGAACAATAAAGGAGGACAAAAAAAGAATTTTCAAAAAAACAATAATCAAAAATAGAAGAAGTTGCTAAGATACTAAGCAACTAAGGTGCTAAGATTTTAGCTCAACCTTATAACCTTAGAATCTCAGAACCTTAGAACCTTAAAAAAAATCTATGGGAATTTTTAAAATCGAAGGAGGAACTCCTTTAAAAGGAGAAATCACTCCACAAGGAGCAAAAAATGAGGCGTTACAAATTTTATGTGCCGTGCTTCTAACAGGAGAGAAAGTAAAAATTAATAACATTCCTGATATTATAGACATCAATAAATTAATCACTTTGCTGGGTAATTTAGGTGTAAAAATTCAACGTAACGAGCCGGGTTCAATTACTTTTCAGGCTGATGAAGTTAATGTTGGATATTTAGAAACGGAAGCTTTCAAAAAAGAAGGCGGAGCGCTTCGTGGTTCTATTATGATTGTTGGACCGCTTTTGGCTCGTTTCGGAAAAGGTTATATTCCAAAACCGGGAGGAGACAAAATTGGCCGTCGTAGATTAGATACTCACTTTGAAGGTTTTATTAACCTTGGAGCAAAATTCAGATATAATAGAGAAGATCATTTTTATGGTGTAGAAACTCCTGAAGAAGGTCTTAAAGGAACAGATATGCTGCTTGATGAAGCTTCTGTAACCGGAACAGCAAACATTGTAATGGCTGCTGTTTTAGCAAAAGGCAGAACGACAGTTTACAATGCTGCGTGTGAGCCATATTTACAACAGTTGTGTAAAATGTTAAACTCTATGGGAGCTAACATTACAGGTGTTGGATCTAACTTACTTACAATTGAAGGTGTCGAAAGCCTTGGCGGATGTGAACATACAATTTTACCGGATATGATCGAAATTGGTTCATGGATTGGTCTTGCGGCTATGACAAAAAGCGAAATCACGATCAAAAATGTAAGCTGGGAAAATTTAGGTTTAATTCCGAATACTTTTAGAAAATTAGGTATTACAATCGAAAAACGTAACGACGATATTTACATTCCGGCTCACAAAGACGGATATGAAGTAAAAACTGATATCGACGGATCTATCTTAACTATTGCCGATGCACCATGGCCAGGTTTTACTCCTGACTTGTTAAGTATTGTTTTAGTTGTGGCAACACAGGCAAAAGGAGACGTTTTAATTCACCAAAAAATGTTTGAAAGCCGTTTATTCTTCGTGGATAAATTAATCGATATGGGCGCAAAAATTATGTTATGCGATCCGCACAGAGCTGTGGTTATGGGACATAATTTTGAATCTCAATTAAAAGCAACAACAATGTCTTCTCCTGATATTCGTGCGGGAATTTCATTATTGATTGCAGCGCTTTCAGCAAAAGGAACAAGTACAATTCAAAATATTGAACAAATCGACCGTGGATACGAGCGTATCGACGAGCGTTTAAGAGCTATTGGAGCAAAAATTGTGAGAGCATAAAAATTATTTGCTGTGAATTCATGAATTATTTTGATAATCAAAGGTTTAGATTCGTGAATTTACAGCGAAAAAATAATTTTCTATAATGACAGATGAAAAAAAAGCTATAAAAGCTACTATTTTTAGTATAGTCGGAAACACCTGCTTAGCCTTGATTAAAGGTTTAGCAGGTTTTTTTGGCAATTCATACGCCTTAATTGCAGATGCAATAGAATCGACAGCAGATATATTTTCTTCATGTTTAGTTTTGTTTGGAATTAAATATTCAAATAAACCTGCAGATGAAAATCATCCTTATGGTCATGGGCGTGCTGAACCTTTAATTACCTTTTTGGTAGTTGGTTTTTTAATTACTTCGGCAACAATTATTGGTTATGAAAGTATTGCCAATATTGGAAGTTCTCATGATTTACCAAAATCCTGGACATTATATGTTTTGGGAGCTATAATTCTTTGGAAAGAATACTCATATCGTTTGGTAATGAAACGAAGCAGGGAAACAAATAGTTCATCTCTTGCAGCAGATGCATGGCACCATCGCAGCGATGCCATAACTTCGGTTGCGGCCTTTATCGGAATTTCGATTGCTTTGATAATGGGAAAAGGTTACGAATCTGCAGATGACTGGGCAGCACTTTTTGCAGCGTTTTTTATTTTGTACAACTGCTATAAAATTTTCAGACCTGCTCTTGGCGAAATCATGGATGAAAATATGAACGATGATTTAGTCGAAGAAATTCGTGTAAAATCATTAACAGTTCCAGGAATTCTCGGAACCGAAAAATGTTTCATAAGAAAAGCCGGAATGCGTTATCACGTTGATCTTCATGCTATAGTTTCGGCAAAGATTTCTGTAAAAGAAGGGCATGATTTATCTCATAAACTACAAGATACTTTAAAAGAACAAATTCCTGAATTAGGAAATGTTTTAATTCATATTGAACCAGATGATTATCATTGTTAAAGATGCTAAGGTTCTAAGATGCTAAGATTTTTTTCGCAGATTTAAGCATAGCAATTTAAAATCTTTGTCAAAGTTTAAACTTTGACAAAGAGAAATCTTAGCATCTTAGAACCTCAGAACCTTAGTATCTTAATTAAGCACATTCAAAATCTTCAATCCAAAAACAACACCATTCTGCTGAATTCCGCCTTGATAAGAATGTACGTAATCGATTCTAAATAGTTTAAATTTTCCGAAACCTAAATTGTCTAAACCAACTGTAAACTCTGTATAAGGTTTTCTGTCTGGAATTGCCAGCGAATGAAATCCAAGATTCATTGTTGATTTTAAAAGGTTAATTAAAGGAATTTTATTCGTTACAAATCCCATATCGTTATGTTCCAGATGCATTTCAAAATAGCTGTCATTTGTACTGTTTGTATAATACGGCATTAAGTTGAAAACATTCAAATAGCGATCGGTTGTGCCAATGTGTGTTTGGTTTCCGTTGAAATGCCTGTAATCTATAAACGAAATATTTTCGGCATTAAAGAATTTACCTGCTTTAAAGTTCATTCCCAAAAGGCCTTTGTTGTCTAGTTTTAAGTCATATTGAACTGCGGCTCCAATGCGCTCAAAATCATAGTTTTTCTCACTTGCTGCAAAAGCTTTTTCAAAAGCCAGAAATACAGTCGGGTATTTTTCATCCTTAAAATTATATCTGCCGTCTGGTCTTGAAATATATTTGTTTCCAAAATTAATTCTGAAATTCACATTGGCTTTCATCAAATGATGCTGACTAAAAGCCGGAGTGCTAAAATCATCAGGAGCCAGCGGATTATTGGATGAATAAATATCATCTCTTTTAAAGAAAGAATAATCAGTTGTATTGAAAAGTGGTTTTCGCTGTTCATACGCTACTTTTGCATTTAAATTTATTCCATTTGCAATGTCCTGAGCATAATTAATCTGAACAAATTCAAGATTGTACAATTTCATATAATTATCTTTAAAAAATAAAGAACTTATAGAATTGACAAATTTTGTAATGGGTTCGGTGCTGTTAAACTGAGCCGTTTTTGTTCCGCCCGAAGCCGAAATTGTGGCATAATTTATTGCATTAAAACGATGACTAAATTCACCAATAGCTCGAAAACGTTGATCTGAAAAACCATAATTAAATGTAGTACTTATCGAAGTGCTTTTTCCGGTTTCTTCATTCCATTTTTTAAATGAAAAACCAGAATCCAGATTAAAACCCTGAACTGTATTAAAACTCAAAGAAGTCAAATTCAATAAGCCTTCATATTTAAAAGAATATTTTTCAAAAGTATTTTTGTAATCGTAACCTCTTAAAAAGTCTATTATTCTAAATTTATTGTTCTTAGCATCAATCGAATCGGTATATTTTTTTGATTTTCTAATCGTTTGCAGACTGTCTTTTTTTGTGTAATCAGCACTTTCCTCAAGCGTTAATGGAATAGGGCGGATTTCATTCCAATAAGAATCATCTTTTTTATTCGCATTCAAATCAAAAGCAACAATTTCGTTTCCAAAAATTTTCTTGGCGAAAGTTTCCGGGAATTCATAATTAGAATAAACATAATTAAACTGACCCGAAAATTTTATTCCAAAACCGCCGGCACTAAAAGAAAGTGTCTGTGCATTTTTTGACCAGATTTTGTTTTTTGTATTATAACTAAAGCTTTGTTTTAAGTTCATAACCTCAGTAAATTCATTTTTCATTCGGTAGCCTTTTATGTCAAAATCTATAGCATAAATGGCAAAACTGTCATCAACAATATAAATGTAACCTTCAAAAACGGGTTCTTTATCTCGTTTTGGAGTGACTTTAATTTTGTAAATCTGCTGTTTGTTATCATCATAAAAACTTCCTTCGAGTTTATATTTGTAATAACTAAAAGCATTTCCGGCAATAGGAGATATAAGGTTTACATCAAATTCTAATGTATTATCATAAAAATCATAAGTAGATAAAGCGGCAGTATTATAGCTAAAACCTTTGTTGTTTCCCGAAATTTTGGAAGCGATTATAGTTTCTTTTAATTTATCCGGTTTTTGATACGAAACTTTTGAGATGGTTTCGGATAAATATAAAATTCCGGTTCCGGTAGAATCTAAGTTTGAAGATAAATCAGGGCCAAGATCAATTTTCTGACCTAAAATTTTCTTTGGTAAATCTTTTACTTTTAGAATTCCTTTCGAATAAAAATCGGCTGTAAATCGAGCCGTTTTTTCAGAGTTTTCTTTTCGGTTTGCAATTGCACTTTTAATAATTGCATTAGCAGGATTATTTTTTGGATCAATAACGACTTCATTTAATGCAAAACTTTCTTCCTGCATTTTAACATCCAAAATTATTGTTTTTGATTCTGCAGAAACCGTTATTTTTTGTGTTTTAAATCCAAGATATTGAAAAACGATTTTGTTTCTACCTATTTCTTTTACTTGAAGCTGGTATTGTCCCTGCTCATTTGAAGTTGTACCGCGATAAGTTCCTTCTTCAAAAATAGAAACAAACGGCAATGGATTTCCTTTTTCATCGGTTACTGTTCCTTTGATTTGGGCGAAATTGGAAATTGAAAAAAATAAAATGGCGAGCAGTATAACGTTTTTCATGCGAGTAATTTGTCTTATAAAAATAAAACAACTCAAAAAACGATCCTATTAATAATTTGTTAAATAAGGTTTATAAAAATGACTGAATGGCCAATTCGTAGCTTTTTAAGCCAAATCCTAATATAACACCTTTTGCATTTCCTGATAAATACGATTGATGCCTGAAACTCTCGCGGGCATACGTATTAGAAATATGCACTTCGATTACAGGAGTTGTAACCGCTTTCATAGCGTCGCCTAAACCTATAGAAGTATGTGTGTAAGCTCCGGCATTTAAAATAATTCCATCAAATGAAAAACCAACTTCCTGAATTTTCCCAATCAGTTCTCCTTCAATATTACTTTGGTAATAAGAAAGTTCAATGTTCGGAAATTTTTGTTTCAACGTTTCAAAATAATCTTCAAAAGTCTGGCTTCCGTATACTTCAGGCTCACGTTTTCCTAAAAGATTTAAATTGGGTCCGTTGATAATGCAGATTTTCATATTTAAAATTATTTATTGAAATATTGACATTGCTGTTGATTTTTGCAATTGTCATTGTATTCTGTAAAAATAAAAAAACCGCTCTAATTAATAGACCGGTTTTTGTAAAAGTATGTGATATTTTTTAGAACAGGAATCCAGCGGAAATTTGAACAGTTGAGTTTTTAACATCAGCATTTTTCGAAACTTCTGTTAATCCTAAACTATAACGTCCCTGAAGGAAAATGTTTTTAGTTAATTTGACTCCTAAACCGGCATTAACTGCAAAATCAAAAGTATTAGGATCTTCTACATCAAATTGTTTTTTGTTACTCAATAAAAATGAAGCTTGTGGCCCAACTTCTAAACTAAAACTGTTGTTTAAATAAATTTTAGCCATTACTGGTATAGATAAATAACCTAATTCATTTTTAAATTCTTCAACTGCATTTTTATAAGTTGCTCCTTGAGTCGAGTATAAAAGCTCCGGCTGAATAGAAAATTTATCCAATAATTTAAGTTCAGCTACTAGACCTGCATGATAGCTAGTGATTCCGTCTTTATCGAATGCCACGCCGTTTAAACTTGCATCTCCTGTTTGACTTGCAAAGTTTACCCCCGCCTTAACTCCAATTTGTAATAATTGTGCTTGGATTGTAGCTGTTGTTGCAATGAACAATACAGCTGCTAAAAGTATTTTCTTCATAAAAATGTTTTTTAGTGTTTGGTATTTAAATGTTATTCTATAGTTCAAAACTACATTAATTTGAATTTATTGTTTTATATCGATCTTTCAATCATTATTAAAATTCACACTTTTTTAAGGTTTTATATGCCTAAATTAATGATTTTAGTTTTAAAATACTGAAAATCAACTCGATATTTGTAATGTATTTCTTTCTTATTCTAACATTTTAATTATTTGTTAAAATTCTTTTTTACAAGTATAATCTTATGTAAATATGTTTTTAAAAAAGGTGTAGTTAGTTTTATAAAGATTCTTGTTCTAATAATAAGGTATTTTAAAGGTAAATTTATGTTGATTTAACAATTTATACGCTTAATACTATTTTATTTGTTAAATTCAAAATGATTTTTTAAGAAGAATATATTTATATTTGGTTATTAAAATTTAATCCAAAACAAATTTAACAATGAAGAAAGTTATTTTAACAACTATTGCCGTTTTGGCATTTGGCTTTGCTAATGCACAGCAAACAAGATTTGGAGTAAAAGGAGGTCTTAACATCACAAATTTTAGTGGAGATAATGACTCAAATGCATTAATAGGTTTTCAAGTTGGTGGTTTTGCAGAGATAAAAGTTATCGAAAGGTTATCTATTCAGCCAGAACTTTTATTTTCTGCTCAGGGTGCGTCGTTTGATGCTATTGGAAATAATAATGATATTGATTATAGATTAAATTATATTAATATTCCAGTATTGGCAAAATTTTATATCACAAAACAGTTTAGCGTTGAAGGTGGTCCGCAACTTGGATTTTTAGTTTCTGCTAAAAGAGATGGTAATGATGTAAAAGATGCTTACAAATCTACCGATTTAGGCTTTAATTTTGGTGCAGGATATAATTTTACAGATAATTTTTCTGTAGGTATTCGTTATACCGTTGGTTTATCAAATGTTAGAGATTATGATACAGACAATATTGATGATTATATAGATAGTCCTAAGAATAGTGTTTTGGCTTTGACGGCAGCATATAGATTCTAAAATCTGAATTTTAAAATACTCTAAAAACCTTCCCTCTTCAGGAAGGTTTTTTTATGCTCAAAAATGTTTTACTTTGTAAATATGAAATGGAATAATTATATAAAAGATTATCAGTCGTATCTGCGTATAGAAAGAGGCTTGTCTAAAAACACGATCGAAAATTACAGCTTTGATATTGAGCGTTTATGCCTTTTTTTAGAAGCCAATCAAATTGATATTTCGCCTATTAAAATTACAGATGAAACGATCCAGCAGTTTATATATTCTGTTTCAAAAGAACTCAATCCGCGTTCGCAGGCAAGGATCATTTCCGGATTGAAAAGCTTTTTTAATTATTTAGTTTTTGAAGATTATCGAAATGACAGCCCTTTGGAATTAATCGAAAGTCCTAAAACAGGCAGGAAACTTCCTGATACATTATCTGTAAAAGAAATCGATGCACTTATTGCGGCAATCGATTTAAGCAGTAACGAAGGAGAAAGAAATCGTGCTATTCTTGAATCATTATACGGCTGCGGCCTGCGGGTTTCAGAATTAGTTTCGCTTAAAATATCTGATTTATTTTTTGATGAAGGTTTTATAAAAATAACCGGAAAAGGAAACAAAGAGCGCTTTGTGCCAATTGGTAAATTAACCCAGAAATATATTCAGATTTATCGTGATGAAATTCGGGTTCACCTTACTATAAAAAAAGGCTGTGAAGATACCTTATTCTTAAATCGAAGAGGAAATCAGTTAACGCGTGCAATGATTTTTACGATTATCAAAGATTTGGCAGTAAAAATAGGTCTTAACAAAAGTATTAGTCCTCACACTTTACGCCATTCTTTTGCAACTCATTTATTAGAAAATGGTGCCGATTTACGATCGATTCAGTTAATGCTGGGCCACGAATCAATTACAACAACCGAAATATATGTGCATCTGGACAGAAGTTTTTTAAAAGAAGTAATGCACTCATATCATCCAAGGAAGTAATTTTTTGTAAGACTTAACGTTATTAAGTTAAAAAAGTTTAACTTGGTATTACATTTGTATTCAAAGGAAGTAAATTAAATGAATTTTAAGGATTTTAAACAAATCCAAAAATAGTATTTACTTAAACAGCGGCATATGGTTTTTGATTTATATAGTAATGAGGATTGCTTAGTGGTGAATAATTTCTACAGAAAATTATTTGCCGAAATGCCGGATTTGCTTTTCCAGTTTGTTATTGATAATAATAATCGTTACACTTTTCCCTTAGTCAGTAAATCTGCTGATGAAATTTTCGAGCTTTCTATAAAAGAGTTTACAGACGATATTAAATACATAATTTACGACAGAATTTTTGAGCAGGACAGAGAGTTGTTTTTCAAATCTTTAATAAAATCGCGTAAAGAAATAGTTCCTTGGGAGCTCGAATTTAGGGCAGTTTTGCCAAAAAAGGGACTTCGCTGGTTTAAAGTTTCTGCCAAAACAGAATTGTCTCCAGATGGCAAAGTCAGCTTTTTTGGACATGTTTCTGATATAACCGATTTAAAAGATAAAGAAGAAAGACTTCGTATATCCGAAGAGCGTTTTCAATTTGCTCTGGATGCTTCTACTGTTGGAATCTGGGATTGGGATATGGTTACCAATAATGTTTTTTATTCTTCGCTTTCGCTAAAGATTTTAGAACTGGAATCGGCCGATATTTTTGATGATCCTGAACGATGGGATAAAATTGTTCATCCTGATGACCTTCCAAAATATTATTCAGATATCAGAGAACATTTTGACAATAAGATTCCGTATTATGAAAATTACCATCGTGTAATGACTTCAACCGGTAATTATAAATGGATTCTCGACAGAGGAAAGGTTATTAATCGTGATGAAAACGGAAAACCTTTGCGTGTAATTGGAACTCATACCGATATCTCTCTTCAAAAAGAAAAAGAATTAGAGCTTTTAAAAACAATGAAATTATACAGCGATCAAAACAGTCGTCTGCTTAATTTTTCACATATTGTTTCGCATAATTTAAATACTCAGGCCGGAAATATAAAGTCAATTCTGGATTTTATCGATGAAGATAAAGATAAAGGAACGGTTGCTGAAATGCTGGAACATCTAAGAACAGTTTCAAATGATTTAAATGAGACAATTTCTAATTTAACTCAGATCGTAAAAACACAGAGCAATATTAATATTGCCGTTGTACCGTTAAAACTTCATGAATACATCGAAAAAACAATTTCAACTATAAAAGGATATGATAATCAAAAGAAGGTTACAATTATCAATAACGTTCCGCAGTATTTGACGATTAATTTTAATCCGGCTTATCTGGAAAGTGTTTTGCTGAATTTTACAACAAATGCCATAAAATATGCGCATCCTGATCGTGATCCTGTTATTGTATTTGATTTTGGAATTGAACCTGAAGGTTATAAATCTTTGAAAATTACCGATAATGGTTTAGGAATCGATTTAAAAGTTTATGGCGATTTATTATTTGGAATGTATAAAACTTTTCACAAACATCAGGAAGCGCGCGGAATAGGTTTGTATATTACCAGAAATCAAATAGAAGCCATGAAAGGAACAGTTTCTGTTGAAAGTGAAGTTGGGGTGGGAACGAGTTTTAAAATCGTTTTTAATGATCTCTAAAATATAAAGGCAATAAAAAAGCTGTCTATTGACAGCCTTTTTTTTATAACAATGAGAAATTATTTTGCAATATTTACTGCTCTTGTTTCTCTGATTACAGTAACTTTTACCTGACCCGGATATGTCATTTCAGTTTGGATTTTTTGTGAAATTTCAAATGATAAGTTTGCTGCATTATCATCAGAAACTTTTTCACTTTCTACAATTACACGAAGTTCTCTACCTGCCTGAATTGCATAGGCATTTTTAACTCCGCTAAAACCATAAGCTACATCTTCAAGGTCTTTCAAACGCTGAATGTATGAATCAAGTACCTGACGTCTTGCTCCTGGTCTTGCTCCCGAAATAGCATCACAAACCTGAACGATTGGAGATAATAAAGATTTCATTTCAATCTCGTCGTGGTGCGCTCCAATAGCATTACATACTTCGTCTTTTTCGCCGTATTTCTCAGCCCACTGCATACCTAATAATGCGTGTGGTAAATCACTTTCAGTATCCGGCACTTTTCCAATATCATGAAGTAAACCAGCTCTTTTTGCCAGTTTTACGTTTAAACCTAATTCAGCTGCCATGATACCGCAAAGTTTAGAAACTTCTCTGGAGTGCTGTAGCAGGTTTTGTCCATAAGAAGAACGATATTTCATTCTACCTACAACTTTAATTAACTCTGGGTGTAAACCGTGAATTCCTAAATCGATAACTGTACGTTTTCCAACTTCGATAATTTCATCGTCGATTTGTTTAGCGGTTTTGGCAACAACTTCTTCGATACGAGCTGGGTGAATACGTCCGTCAGTAACTAATTTGTGTAAAGACAAACGGGCAATTTCTCTACGAACAGGATCAAAACAAGAAAGGATAATAGCTTCTGGTGTATCATCAACTATGATTTCAACACCGGTTGCGGCTTCAAGCGCTCTAATGTTACGACCTTCACGACCAATAATACGACCTTTTACATCATCAGATTCGATGTTGAAAACAGAAACGCAGTTTTCTACCGCTTCTTCTGTTCCGACTCTTTGAATGGTGTTGATGATAATTTTTTTAGCTTCCTGCTGTGCAGTAAGTTTTGCCTCTTCAATAGTTTCCTGTATATGAGACATTGCTTTGCTTTTAGCTTCGGCTTTTAAACCTTCAACCAATTGCTCTTTTGCTTCTTCTGCAGAAAGGCCGGAAATTACTTCAAGCTGCTGTAGTTGACTTTTGTGTAATTTGTCTACTTCAGCTTGTTTTTTGTCTAAAATTTCAATTTTGTTGTTGTACTCAGCTGTTTTAGCTTCAAAATCGTCATTTACTTTTTTCGCTTTAGAAAGTTCGTTAGAAACCTGAGATTCTTTATCACGTACTCGTTTTTCTACTTCGGCTACTTTTTTATCGCGTGCCAAAATAACTTGTTCGTGTTCTGATTTTAATTCGATAAAACGCTCTTTAGCCTGAAGGATTTTATCTTTTTTTATGTTTTCGGCCTCTAAATTAGCATCTTTTAAAATAGAAGCTGCTTCTTTTTTAGCGTTTTTGATTAGGTTAGAAATATTACTTTTCTCGATAATTTTAGCTATTGCAAATCCTGCCGCAATACCTACAATACCAATAATGATCGTTATGATGTCCATGTTTATTGAGGGTTTATATATAAAAAAAGCCTACATTAATTGCTTGAATAAACTCGTAAAGACAAGTTTTGAGCTAACTCACTGTTCAAGTTTCCCGGTCAAAGCTGGGCATACTATAGTAGCGACGATTTGCTCATTCTAAATTGTTAGTGTTGAGTTTACCAATTGTGAACTAATGTAGGCAGTATCTTAGTTTATGTAAAGAACGTTTAATTTTCGAGATATTGATCTAAAAGCGTATTTAATCTTTTAATTCTTTCGATAGTTTCTTCTCCATCGATTGCGTTATCAATTTGTTTTTGTTCCACTTGCGATGCAAATTGCAGGGCGCACATGGCTAATACATCTTGTTTATCGCGAACTGCATAGCTTTCTTCGAATTGCTTAATCATAGCATCAATTTTTTTTGAGGCGCTTCTAAGGCCTTCTTCCTGTGCGGGTTCAACCGTTAAAGGGTAAACGCGATCGGCAATTGATATTTTAATTCTAAGCTTTCCGTCCATATTTTCTAATCTGATAGTTGTGCTATACAGTAATCAATTTCGCGAATTAATGAATTTATTTTAAGCTTTGTCTCTCTCTTGTTATTGTCGCTGCCGAGCAACGAATTGGCTATCTTAAGTGTTTCATACTGCTTCTTCAAAGCTTCCATTTCTTCAGATTGTTTCTGGATAATTTGCACGGCTCTGGCTAATTCTAATTGTAATTCCTGATTGTTTTTCTCCAGGCCTTTTGATTTTTCAAAAAGCTTTTCGACTTTATATTCAAGAGTATCAATTATTTCGGCAATTACACTCATTATAAATCCTATTCATTACTTAATCATACAAAGTTAGTATTCCTTTTTATTAATGCAATTTTTTCTCGATTTTTTTGCGTTAAAAATAGACAAATAAATGAATTTCAATCAATTGTGTTTTTGTGAGTTTTTCCTCGGTTTTTCCCTGTTAATTTTTTATCTTAGCAAAAATGTTACTTATGAAATTTACTGTACTAGCCTTATTATTCAGCTCTTTTTTATTCGCCCAGACACAATATCCTAAAGATTATTTTCGCCCGCCTCTCGATATTCCAATGCAGCTTTCGGGGAATTTTGGAGAATTAAGACCCAATCACTTTCATGCGGGGTTTGACTTGAAAACAAATCAAAAAGAAGGATTAAACGTGTATGCGATTGCTGATGGTTATGTCTCAAGGATTAAAATTTCGACTTTTGGAAACGGAAAATGTATTTATATTACCCATCCAAACGGGTATACTTCTGTTTATGGACATTTGCAGACTACAGTTGGACCTATTCAGGATTATGTAAAAAAAACACATTATGAGCAAAAAGCTTATGAAATTGAAATGTTTCCAAAACCAGATGAACTTCCGGTTACAAAAGGACAATTGATTGCACTTTCCGGAAACACGGGATCTTCAGAAGGGCCGCATCTTCATTTTGAAATTCGTGATACAAAAACAGAATTTGTCATCAATCCGATATTCTTTGGCTTTGATCAAAATATTAAAGATACCAAAAAGCCTACTTTGTCTAGTTTGTACGTTTATCCGTTAGATAATGCAACGGTAAATCAGTCAAAACAGCCTTTGCTTGTTAATATGACGCTTCAAAAAGACGGAACTTATCTTGCCGGAAAAGTAAAAGCAAACGGAAAAATTGGTTTCGGGATCAATGCTGTTGATACAGATGATGTCTCTTTTAATAAAAATGGTGTTTTTAATGTGTCCACATTTTTAAACGGAAATCAAAATTATAATTATCAGTTTAATACCTATTCGTTTGATGAAATGCGCTATATCAATGCATTTATCGATTATCCAAGGTATAAAAAAACAAGTCAGCGTGTTCAGAAACTTTTTATGAAAACACCTTTTGCCTTGAGTATTATTAAAACAGATTCGCTGAGAGGTATAATTACACCAGAGCCTAATTTGGCTTCTACATATAGAATTGAAGTTTCGGATTATTTTGGAAATCAAAACTCGATTACAGTTCCAATTGAATATGACACTGCAACACCGCTTATTCAGCCGGAACCTGTTACTTCAAAATACTGGGTTAGGTATAATAAAGACACTAATTTTGAAAAAGATAATATGTCTGTATTTTTTCCGGCAGGAACTTTTTACGAAGATTTTAATTTGAATTTTGATGTAAAAAATAACAAAATATATATTCATGATGATACAGTTCCTGTTCATTCTAATTTTACAATTACGATAAAAGACACGCTGTATCCGGAATCGCTTCGTGATAAACTTTATATAGGAAAAGGAACAAGTTATAACGGAACCATCAGAAAAGGCGATGTTTTTACTGCTAAAGCCAAAATATTAGGAACATATGGTTTGGTTCTCGATACCATTGCTCCGGTTATAAAAATCACAAAACCTGTTGAAGGAAAATGGATTAGTGATCAGAAAAAAATTGAGTTTACAATTGGTGATTCCTTATCTGGAATTAAGTCTTATAACGGATATTTAAACGGAAGCTGGGTTTTGTTTGAATATGAAAATAAAAACAGAAAAATAACTCATACTTTTGATGATCAGTATTTGACTGAAGGTGAAAACTTTTTAAAAATTGAGGTTGTTGATAATGTAGGAAATTCTACTATCTTTGAAACTCATTTTTTTAGAAGTCAACAAAAATAAAACCCAAATCTTTGAATAAAAACAGGTTAATATTCGCTTTACTATTCTTGTGCTTTGCTTGTATTTCATTTGCTCAAAATGCTCATGTTAAAGGTATTATTTTAGATAATGAAAATCATCCTGTTTCTAATGTCAATATAACTTCGGGTAAAAATTCGACACAATCTGATGCAAATGGTTTTTTTGAAATTGAGGTAATTTCAAGCAAAAAAGCATCGATCATTTTTACGCATATTTCATTAAAAATGATCAGCCTAACAGTTTCCTTAAAACCAAATGAAGTTTTTGTTTTTAATCCTGTAATGAATAATTCTCAGGAACAAATGGGAGAGGTTTTTGTTTCGTCCAGAAACAGAAAACGTGTTCAGGGAATTGCTACTATTGAAACTGCAACGATTAAAAAAATTCCGGGAGCAAATGCCGGAATCGAAAATATTTTAAAAACCCTTCCGGGTGTAAATTCTAACAATGAATTAAGTACGCAATATGCAGTTCGCGGCGGAAATTATGATGAAAATTTAGTCTACGTAAATGAAGTCGAAGTTTATCGTCCGTTTTTAATTCGTTCCGGACAGCAGGAAGGATTGAGTTTTACGAATACAGATTTGGTTCAGAATGTTGATTTTTCGGCTGGAGGTTTTCAGGCAAAATTTGGAGATAAACTTTCATCTGTTTTAGATATTACGTATAGAAAACCTACTCAGTTTGGAGCTTCACTTGAAGCTAGTTTTTTAGGCGGAAGCGCTTCTGTAGACTTGGTTTCAAAAAATAAAAAATGGTCGGCCGTAACCGGAGTTCGATACCGAAATAATAGCTTATTGGTAAACAGTCAGGATACGCAGACTAATTATACACCGACATTTGCAGATATTCAAACGAATATTAATTATGATATTTCTGAAAAATGGCAGATGAGTTTTCTTGGAAATATTTCGCAGAATAAATATTTATATCAGCCATTAACCCGCGAAACTAAATTCGGAACGATCGATCAGCCAATGGCACTTGCTGTTTATTATGAAGGTCAGGAAAAAGATCAATACGATACTTATTTCGGAGCTTTAAAAACAACATATAAAGTTTCGCCAACCTTAACTTTAAAATTAATTGGTTCTTTATTTCATACTACCGAAAAAGAACATTTTGATATTTTAGCCCAATACCGTTTAGGAAATGTCGATGCTGAAAATCCAAATGATGCATCGAATATTGATTTTACTCGCGGAATAGGTTCGCAATTAAACCACGCCAGAAATGATTTAGATGCTTTAATAGCAAACATTGAGCTTAAAGGTTCTAAAGAATGGCAGGAAAGCCAGCTTGAATTTGCATTAAAATACACGCGAGAATCAATTCGTGACAGGGTTGTAGAGTGGGAGATGATCGATTCTGCAGGGTTTTCTGTAAATCCACCTATTAAAATTCTGCCACAAAATAATCAACCTTATACGCCTTATACCGGGCCTCTTTTACCATATCAGGATATTCGTGCTACAAATTTTAATACAATAAACAGGTTTTCGGGTTACGCACAATGGAATAAACAGTCAATGCTTGGATCAAGTCAGATTTGGTACCATATTGGAGCTCGTTTTCAAAGCTGGCAGGTTTCCGGAGCTGCAGAAGAAGGTAAAAACCAGGTTGTGGTGAGTCCGCGTGCACAGTTTGCCATAAAACCGGATTGGGATCGTGATATGGTTTTCAGGATTTCCGGCGGATTGTATCATCAGCCTCCATTTTACAGAGAACTTCGTGATCTGGATGGAGTGGTAAATCCGAATGTAAAGGCACAGGAAGCAGTTCATGTTGTTTTGGGCAACGATTATAATTTTAAAATGTGGAACCGTCCTTTTAAATGGGTAACGGAACTTTATTATAAATCACTTTCGGATGTAAATGTTTATTCGATAGACAATGTCAGAATTAGATATGTGGCTAATAATAATGCCAAAGCATATGCACAGGGACTTGATTTTAGATTGAATGGTGAATTTGTTCCGGGAACAGAATCGTGGGTAAGTTTTGGATATTTGAAAACAGAAGAAAACTACGAAAATAAAGGTTATATCGCTCGTCCGACCGATCAGCGTTTGAAGTTTGCAATGCTGTTTCAGGATTATATGCCCAATATTCCGAGTGTAAAAGTGTACTTAAATTTAGTTTACAATACAGGTTTGCCAGGCGGTGCGCCAGCTTATTCTGATCCGTACTTATACCAAAACAGATTAAATGATTACAGAAGAGCGGATATTGGTTTTGCTAAAGTGTTTGTTGATGCCAGTACACAAAGTTCTAAAACAAGCTGGATAAAAAACTTTAAGGAATTATCACTTGGATTGGAAATTTTCAATCTTTTCAATAATCAAAATGCAATTACGAATACCTGGGTTCGTGATGTATATTCTAAAAATCAATATGCGATTCCAAATTATATGACTTCAAGAGTTTTTAATATAAAACTGAATGCGAGGTTATAGTTTCTGAATTTGTCCAGTAAAATTCAATAAAAACCAAAATTACAATCAAAAATAGTATATTTGATAATTGAATATTATTTGTCGATGAGAAAGTACTTTAAATATATAGCCTTAGCAATTGTCGGAACATTAATTAGCTGCCGAGAAGAAGTTCAAAAACCAAAAGTAAGTTACGATGTATCAAACAAAGTAAGCGTTACAAAAGCAGATTCAACTCAAATTGAGGTTGCAGATCTGCCAATTCAGATGGAAGGAACGGATTATTTAATTCATCCGGTCGGTGATTTAAGAGTTTTTGAAAAAGGTTCGAAAGCACGTTATGGCTCTTCGAGTGTAAACGATGTGAGTTTTACAATTTCGAATTTAGGCGAATATGAAATTACGGGATATCTTCAAAACCTTAAATTTCAAAAAGCAGATTCAGATTCTATTCATGCTTTGTCAGATAAACCAGTTTTAATTTTAACAGCAACCTATTTAAAAACGGTTGCCGATAAAACCAAAAATAAAATAATGGTTTATACTTTAACAGATTCGGATACTAATAAAGATGGGAAAATTGATACCAGCGATATCAAAACTTTATATTTAAGTAATATCAGCGGAGAAAATTTTACAAAAGTCTCTGCGGATCTTCAGGAATTAGTAGACTGGAATTTGATTGAATCTAAAAACCGTTTGTATTTTAGAACTATTGAAGACACGAACCAAAACGGTCAGTTTGATAAAAACGATGTTTTGCACTACAATTATATTGACTTAACGTCTAAAAAATGGGAAGTAAAGAGTTATAAGCCTATTTAGAGGTTCTAAGTTTCTAAGATGCTAAGATTCTGAGTTTTTTCTCTTGCCACAGATTAAAAGGATTAAAAAAAGATTTTTTTAACTTTAAGATAAATAGAAGAGAGCCTGTTAAAAATACAATTTTTAACAGGCTCTCTTTATGCGAAAAATGAAAACTTGAATCTTAGCACCTCAGAACCTTAGCATCTTAGCATCTTAGAACCTCTCAAATCAATATATCACTTTCAAGATCTGATTTTTCGATTTCAAACCCAAAACCTAATCGTTCTACTAATTCTATAACCAGCTTTTTGTACCAGTTTTCAGATTTTGGATGAATGTATATTTTTTCAATTAATTGATTAATATCGACATTAATTTTAATTCCGTCGTTTAGTCTAATATCATTTTTTGAAGTGTCGGTTAAAATTCGTACTTCACGTTCGTACTGAAAGCTTTTTCGCTTAAATAAAAAGGGAAAAAACAAATCATCAAATGGAATATATTCTTTTTTGTAATCAATGTAATTGACTTCGCCAATATACTGGTCAAAATTGTTTTCTGGTTTCACTGCTTTCTGCAATCTTCCAATGGTTGACTGAATGGCTAAACCTTCGTTATTTTTGGTGAAAATCTGCCACATTGCAAAAGATTCATATTCGTTAATATGCCAGCTGCTAATTGCTACTTTTTCGCGATGTGTTTTGTAGTAATTTAAAAAGTCAGGATTGTCAACCGCAAGCTTTTTAATCTCTTCATAAGTTGGCTCGCTAAACGTACCCTCATATTGATCTTCAAACTTATCAGAGCGCGACATGAATAGTTTTTTCGAAAGTAATAAGTCAAGAAATTTAGATAAGTCAAGGTATTTCCAAACAATTGTATCGGGATCGGCTGGAAGTTTGATGTTGGGGTTGTTAAGATACATTTTCGAAAAGAATTAATGATTCAATCTTTAACTAACCTAAAGTTATAAAATAAAACACAGATTAAAGAAACTAAACTGAGTTTTAATATTTCCTTAATCTGTGTTGATTATTTGGGTATATGTTGTGTCTTATGATTCGAAAGACTGCATGGTTACAAGTTTGTTGTAAGTGCCGTTAAGGGCAATTAATTCGTCATGTCTTCCTTGTTCAACAATTCTTCCTTTTTGCATCACCACAATCACATCGGCTTTTTGGATAGTAGAAAGACGGTGAGCAATAACTATCGAAGTTCTGTTTTGCATCATGTTTTCAAGCGCAACCTGAACAAATTTTTCGCTTTCAGTATCTAATGCCGATGTTGCTTCATCCAAAATCATTATTGGCGGGTTTTTCAATACCGCTCTTGCGATAGATAAACGTTGTTTTTGTCCTCCCGACAATTTATTTCCGCTGTCTCCAATATTGGTATAAATTCCTAAAGGCAGTTCTTTTACAAACTCATACGCATTAGCAATCTTAAGGGCATCGATAATTTCGTCATCAGTAGCGTCTAATTTGCCTAATGCAATATTGGCTTTAATGGTGTCATTAAACAAGATACTATCCTGAGTAACCAATCCCATCAAACTACGAAGAGAGTGAAGATTCATGTCTTTTATGTTGATTCCGTCAATAGAAATTGTACCTTCGTTTACATCATAAAAACGGGTTAAAAGGTTGGCGATAGTACTTTTACCACTTCCTGACTGCCCAACTAGAGCTACAGTTTGTCCTTTTTTGATTTGAAGAGAAAAATCTTTTAAAACATTTTCATCTTCATATTTAAAGTTGATATTCTGAACACTAATGTTGTCATCAAAAGTTGTTTTTTCGATTGCATTTTCTTTTGAAACAATCGTGTTTTCCTGATCTAAAATCTCTAAAACACGTTCTGCAGCGGCGTTACCTCTTTTTACTCCATATGAAGCTTTAGAAATCGCTTTTGCCGGAGTCAGGATGTTATAAGCTAATCCCATATAGGCAATAAACGACGCGCCTTCTAAAGTTTTATCAATTAAAACCATTTGTCCTCCGTACCAAAGTAATATCGCAATAACTGTAATGCCCATAAACTCACTCGCTGGAGAGGCTAAGTTTTGACGATTTCCAATACTGTTTGATAAATTAAAAAAACGATCTGTAGAGTTTCTGAAAACGGTATTGAAATAATTTTCAGCATTATATCCTTTTACCACTTTTAATCCACCGATAGTTTCTTCAATAGTTGATAAGAAAGTGCCTTGTTCTTCCTGTGCTTTAGTAGATTGTTTTTTAAGCTGTTTCCCGATTAAAGAAATGATATATCCCGAAACCGGAATAAAGATAAAAACAAACAATGTAAGCTTCGCACTGATGATTAACATTGCTATTATTGTAAATATAATTGTTAAAGGTTCTTTTACAATAAGCTCCAAAATTGCCAGAAAAGAAGTCTGCACCTCATTTACATCGCCGGCGATTCTTGAAATAACGTCACCTTTTCTTTTTTCAGAATAAAATGCCAATGGCAGTTCAAGTGTTTTTTTGTATAATGCATTTCGCATATCTCTTAAAACTCCATTTCTTAAAAAGTTAATAAAAAACATAGCCAGATAATCTGCTAAATTTTTTAATAAAAAGATAGAGATAATTATGCCAACCATTACCGAAAGTATAAAACCCGGATTGTTTGGATCGTTGTTTTTTGTAATATAATAATTTAGGTAGTTTTCTCCATATTCCTTTATATGTGTGATTCCTTCATAAGCTGGCATCGTTGTAAGTTTCTTGCTTTTGCCAAATAAAACCTGAAGCATCGGAATCAATGCCATAAACGAAAGTGTGCTGAAAAGGGCATACAATACGTTAAAAAAGATGTTTAAGAATGCGTATCTCTTATATGGATATATAAAAGGAACTATTTTTTTGAAATTACTCATTTATTTTTGAATATTATTTTTTCTGCTTTTGGTATTGCTCATTCGAGATTTAGCAATATTTTTTGGTTACAATTAATTTGTTTTGGGGATTTTTTACTGCACAAAATTAATCCAATTGGTTTGTTTTCAATTTTTTTTTAGTTTTTTTTATTAAAAAACTCTGATTTGCATTTGTTTTAAATGTAAATCAGAGTTCTATATGTCGAACTTAATCAGCTGTACAAAAGAGTTTGCAACTCATTTTATTATTTCAATTGCATGTCTGCAATGATATTTTGTATTTTTTGATCTAAGAAACTTTCTGCTTCATCAAAATCTGCAACCGATTCTAATTCAGCATTTACGCTGATATAAAATTTAATTTTAGGCTCAGTTCCACTTGGTCTTGCACAAATTTTTGAACCATCTTCTGTATAATAAATTAAAACATTAGATTTTGGAATATCCATTGTAGATTCTTCATTTGTCAATAAATTCAATGCAGTCGATGATTGATAATCTTCAACCATAATTACACGCTGACCGTTAATTTCTTTCAGAGGGTTTTGACGTAAGTTGATCATCATCTGATTGATTTCTTCTAAACCTTCCATTCCTTTTTTAGTTAAAGAAACTAAGTATTCTTTGTAGAAACCGTTCTCTACATAAAGCTGTAAAAGTTCTTTGTAAACTGAGCTTCCTGCAGCTTTTGCCTGAGCAGCAACTTCGCATATTAATAATGTAGCAGCAACAGCATCTTTATCTCTAACGGCATCGCCAACCATAAAGCCAAAGCTTTCTTCTCCACCGCCAATAAATTGAAGTTCAGGGAAATCTTTAATCATTTTAGCGATCCATTTGAATCCTGTTAAACCGACTTTGCATTCAACTCCGTAGCTTGTGGCCAGTTCCATCATCATTGGAGTCGAAACTATAGTTGACCCTACGAATTGTTTTCCGTTAATTTTTCCGGCTTTCTTCCATTGTTTTAAAAGGAAAGAAGTCATTAAAACCATCGTTTGGTTTCCGTTAAGCAAAATCATTTTACCGTCGTTGTTTCTAACGGCAACACCTAAGCGGTCACAATCAGGATCTGTGCCAACTACAATATCAGAATTTGTTTTGTCTGCCAAAGCCAAAGCCATTGTCAAAGCTTCTGGTTCTTCTGGATTTGGAGATTTTACTGTTGGGAAATCTCCATCCGGAACGGCTTGTTCAGGAACAATGTGTACATTTTTATAACCAGCCTGCGATAAAACGTCTGGAATAGATTTGATAGAAGTTCCGTGTAGTGAAGTAAAAACAATATGAAGATTGTCTTTGGCTTCAGCCGGAGTATTAAAACTTGCGTTTTCGATAGATGATTTTACAAACGCTTTATCGATTTCAGTATCAATGTATTGGATTAGACTTTCGTTTGTATTGAATTTGATTTTATCGTAGCTTAAACTTTCGATAACTTTAATTATTTCGCCATCCTGCGGAGGAACAATTTGTCCGCCGTCCTGCCAGTACACTTTGTATCCGTTATATTCTGGCGGGTTGTGCGATGCTGTAAGAACAATTCCGCATTGGCATCCTAAATATTTAAGGGCAAAAGATAATTCCGGGGTTGGTCTTAAATCCGAGAATAAATAAACCTGAATTCCATTTGCAGAGAAAACATCAGCCACAACTTTTGCCAAAGTATTACTATTATGACGGCAGTCGTAAGCAATTACAACCTTTAAAGGCTGATTTGGGAAAACCTGATGTAGATAATCAGATAAACCTTGTGTGTTTTTTCCAAGTGTATATTTGTTAATTCTGTTGTTTCCAACGCCCATAACACCGCGCATTCCGCCGGTTCCAAATTCAAGGTTTTTATAAAAACTTTCTTCAAGTTCTTTTGGAGACGTTGTCATTAATTCTTTAACAGCCGCTTGTGTCTCCTGATCAAATGTTGGCGTCAGCCATTCGTTTACTGCGTTTAATATATTAGGTGCAATATTCATTGTAATGTTTTTTAATGTTTTAAATAAAGATAGTTTTTCTTTAAAGTTTAGTTTGACTCAAAAAGATTTTTTTTTCCTGATTTGTGTCAAAAATTTACTTCACGTGCTACTTTATATCTGGCTTCGTTGTTTTTGGTTCTTAAAATAATTTCACCTAAAAACCCGGCAAGGAAAAGCTGTGTCCCCAAAATCATCGTAGTTAATGCGATATAAAACCACGGATTATTAGTTACCAAAGTATATTTAACTCCACTATACATATGATATAGTTTAGAAACGCCAATATATCCGGCAGATAAAAAACCGATTATAAACATAATCGAACCCATTGCGCCAAATAAGTGCATTGGTCTTTTACCGAAGCGTGATAAAAACCAGATTGTAATTAAGTCAAGAAAGCCGTTTATAAAACGCTCCATTCCAAATTTAGTTTCTCCGTATTTTCTTGCCTGGTGAATAACTACTTTTTCGCCAATTTTTGCAAAACCGGCATTTTTAGCCAAAACTGGAATATAACGGTGCATTTCGCCCGAAACTTCAATGTTTTTTACCACAACATTTTTATATGCTTTCAACCCGCAGTTAAAATCGTTTAACTCAACACCCGAAGTTTTTCTGGCTGCCCAGTTAAATAATTTTGAAGGTAAATTTTTTGCCACAACAGAGTCATAGCGTTTCTTTTTCCAGCCAGAAACCAAATCAAATTTTTCTTTGGTAATCATGTCATACAATTCAGGAATTTCATCCGGACTGTCTTGCAGATCGGCATCCATAGTGATAATAACATCGCCTTTTGCTTTTGCAAAACCAGCATGCAATGCCTGAGATTTTCCGAAGTTTTTCATAAAACGAATTCCTTTTACATTCGGGTTTTCGTTAGAAAAGCTTTCAATAATATTCCAGGAATCATCTGTACTACCATCATCTACAAAAATGATTTCATAAGAGTAATTGTTAGACTGCATCACTTTAATAATCCATGTGTAGAGTTCTTTAAGCGATTCCTCCTCGTTTAGAAGCGGTATAAGTATAGATAGATTCATTTATAATTTTTATTCTTGTGTAGATTTGCTTTTAAAAAATGCTGCGAAAATTAATCCGAAAATAGAAACGACTACAATAGCAAAAATTGATCCTTTTAATAATTCTACTGTAGAATAAGGATTGCTTGTTTTCATTTTAGCAATAGTTTCGTTGATTGCAGAAGCAGGAGTACCAAATTTTTGCATCATTCCGACTGTGTATTTTATCATGATTTCGCTTAAAGTGTCTTTAGCTCCCGGATCAATAACATTAAATAAGACAATATTAAATAAGGTAGAAATTAAAATACCGATTACAGCAGCTATAAAATAAGTAGTAAATGCATCTTTGAAAGTAAAAATGCCATTTAATTCCTTTTTGGTTTTAGAAAGTAAAATTATTGATATTGTTACATTTATTGCAATACCAAGCAGTCCAAACCACCAGGAAACAAATAAATTCAAATCGATTGCATAAATTGTAGCAGTAATTAATGCAGATGCAATTCCGATAATTATACCATAATTAATACCATTTCTTTTTATAACTTCATTAATCATATTTCTATGTGTTTTAAAATTAATCCACAAATATAGTAATTCCCACTATAATCGGAGATAAAAAAAGCTTTTCGAAATAAACTAAAAAAAAGTAAGCTAAGTATTTGTTTATTAAAAAAGAATTGTAAATTTGCACACTCAAAATTAATTAAAATTTTAAACAAAAAAGAACATTCTTTATTTATACCTTTTTCTAACCATGAAAAAGCCTCAAAATGAAAATGTTCCAAACAATAAATAAAAAGAAAGATGAAAAAAGGAATTCACCCAGAAAATTACAGATTAGTTGCATTTAAAGACATGTCAAATGATGACGTTTTTATCACTAAATCTACTGCAGATACAAAAGAAACAATTGAAGTTGACGGAGTTGAGTATCCAGTTGTAAAAATGGAGATTTCTAGAACATCTCACCCTTTTTATACTGGTAAATCTAAACTTATCGATACTGCAGGACGTATTGATAAATTCAAAACTAAATATGCAAAACACGCTAAAAAATAATAGCTGTTTAAATTATATAGAAAGCCTTCCAGATTTGGAAGGCTTTTTTTATGGACTTATTTTTTGTTCGCCACGACTCGACCGAAGGGACAGACGAAGTAATTCACGAATTATTTTATTATCATTCTTTTAATAGTTGCAATAAGTAAAATTGGTGAATTACTTCGTCTGTCCCTTCGGTCGAGTCGTGGCTGTTATAAAAAAACATATCCTATCAGAAAAAACATACTTAATGAAACACATAAATATTTGTAACTTTGGCCTTGGTAACCAAACAAATTTTAACACATTAAATTAATTTTATGAATTACGTTCTTTTTGACGGTCCCGTCCGGAATGCTTTATTACCTTTTACTTTTACCAGACCAGTTGCTGATATTTTAATAGGTATTATGACAATTCGCCAAAAATGGGAAACCCGTTTAGGTTCGACTATAACAACCATTACCGAAGATTACTTGTCTGCCAAATTCCCAATGGTAGAAATGGAAGAAAACGTAATGATAAATGCAGCGTATTTGCCAAATGATGCGCTCGTTGAATTAATTACTGATTTAAAAGCCAATCAGGCGATTTTTAAAGGAGAAGATGTAATTGCATTTTTTACAACAGAAAATCAGGAAGAAGTCGATTTTGATTCGTACGAAATTATTCAGTATAATGAAGAATGTCTAACAGTTGAACATACCTGGGATATTTTCTCAAAAAATGATGCTGCCATTCGTGCCGATTTTGCTTTTTTAACTGAAGATAGAAAATCGCAGCCAATTCCTAAAAGTGTAAATGTAATTGCGCCTGAAAATATTTTTATAGAAGAAGGGGCAAAATTAGAGTTTGTAACTTTAAACGCTTCTGCCGGACCTATATATATAGGTAAAAATACCGAAATTATGGAAGGAACTGTAATTCGAGGTCCTTTTGCTTTATGCGAAAATGCAATGGTAAAAATGTCGGCTAAGGTTTATGGGGCAACAACTGTTGGTCCGGGATCAAGAATAGGCGGTGAGGTTAAAAATTCAGTTCTTTTTGCAAATTCAAATAAAGGGCATGAAGGATTTTTAGGAGATTCTGTTTTAGGGGAATGGTGTAATATTGGAGCAGATTCAAATAATTCAAACCTAAAAAACAACTACGAAGAAGTTAAATTATGGAGTTATGAAACAGAAGGTTTTGCAAAAACAGGACTTCAGTTTTGTGGCTTAATGATGGGGGATCACAGTAAATGCGGAATAAATACAATGTTTAACACCGGGACTGTTGTTGGAGTAAGTGCCAATATTTTTGGTTCTGGATTTCCTCGCAATTTTGTTCCGAGTTTTTCTTGGGGCGGTGCAGCAGGATTTACAACTTATGTAACTAAAAAAGCCTTTGAAACAGCCAGATTAGTTATGAGCCGAAGAAATGTTGAATTCGACGAAACAGAAAAGGCAATCTTAGAACACATTTTTGAAGAAACTAAAAAATGGAGAAAAGATTAATTAGATAATTAGGCAATTAGAAAATTCAAATAAACCCGGCAGGTTTTAAAAAACCTGCCGGGTTTTGTTGTTTTTATAAATGTCGTTGCATGGGTAAACCGGACTAAAATCCGGCCCTACAATACAATTCGTTCCTTCGAAACTTGAAAGAGCCTTCGGCTCGATCTATATTGTAGGGCTGGACTTTAGTCCGGTTAAGAGTCGAAGAAATATTGAATTCGACGAAACAGAAAAGGCAATCTTAGAACACATTTTTGAAGAAACTAAAAAATGGAGAAAAGATTAATTAGATAATTAGGCAATTAGAAAATTCAAATAAACCCGGCAGGTTTTTTAAAAACTGCCGGGTTTTGTTTTTGCATATCTATAATATTAACTGGACTGAAGTCCAGCCCTACAAAATATATTGAGCCGATGGCTCTTTTGTTGTTCCGAAGGAACATTTTATATTGTAGAGATGGACTTCAGTCCAGTTTAATGAACAGAATGAAAACATTCTCAAAATTATCTAATTGATAAATTGCCACATTTTGTAATTGCCTAATTATCTAATTAATCTATCTTTGCAGCACAAAAAAAATGGGTAGTCGGATAAACGATTAACCGATTAAACAAATTCACAAAAAACAAATGATTACAGTTAACGATATTTCGGTTCAGTTTGGCGGAACAACCCTTTTTAGCGATGTTTCTTTTGCTATTAATGAAAATGATAAAATTGCCCTTATGGGTAAAAATGGTGCAGGAAAATCAACACTTTTAAAAATTATTGCCGGAGTAAATAAACCTTCAACAGGAAATATTTCAGCTCCAAAAGAAGCTGTAATTGCTTATCTGCCGCAGCATCTCCTTACAGAAGACGGAGCAACGGTTATGGAAGAAGCATCTAAAGCTTTCAGCGAAATTTTTAAAATGAAAACTGAAATCGACAATATCAACGAACAATTGACAGTTCGTACTGATTATGAAAGTGATGAATACATGAAATTAATCGAAAGAGTTTCGGACTTAAGCGAGAAATTTTATGCCATCGAAGAAGTAAATTACGAAGCTGAAGTAGAGAAAGTACTAACAGGTCTTGGATTTGAACGTGAAGATTTTACACGTCAGACTTCTGAATTTTCTGGAGGATGGAGAATGCGTATCGAACTAGCTAAGATTTTATTGAGAAAACCAGATTTGATTTTACTGGATGAGCCAACGAACCACATGGATATTGAAAGTATTCAGTGGTTAGAAGATTTCTTGTTGACTCAGGCAAAAGCGGTTGTGGTAATTTCGCACGATAGAGCATTTGTCGATAATATTACAAATAGAACGATCGAGGTTACAATGGGAAGAATTTACGATTACAAAGCAAAATATTCTCATTACTTAGAATTAAGAAAAGACCGCCGTATTCACCAGCAGAAAGCATACGATGAACAGCAAAAAATGATTGCAGAAAATCGTGCTTTTATTGAGCGTTTTAAAGGAACATTCTCAAAAACAGATGCCGTTCAGTCTCGTGTAAAAATGCTTGAAAAACTTGAAATAGTTCAGGTTGATGAAGTAGATACATCAGCATTACGATTAAAATTCCCGCCAGCAGCACGTTCCGGACAATATCCTGTTATTGTAAAAGAAATGTCTAAATCGTACGGCGATCATGTGGTTTTTAAAGATGCAAATATTGTAATCGAACGCGGGCAGAAAGTAGCTTTCGTTGGAAAAAACGGAGAAGGAAAATCAACCATGATTAAAGCAATCATGAAAGAAATTGGCGTTGATTCTGGAAGTGTTGAAATCGGACATAATGCACAAATTGGCTATTTTGCTCAAAATCAAGCCGCTTTATTAGATGAAAACGCAACCATTTTTGAAACAATTGATAGTATTGCAGTTGGAGATATCAGGACTCAGATTAAAAATATTTTAGGAGCTTTCATGTTTCAGGGAGATGATATCACTAAAAAAGTAAAAGTGCTTTCTGGAGGAGAAAAAACTCGTCTGGCAATGATTAAATTGTTGCTGGAGCCAGTGAACTTGTTAATTCTGGATGAGCCTTCAAATCACCTTGACATGAAAACCAAAGATATTATTAAAGATGCTTTACGTGATTTTGACGGAACTCTGATCTTGGTTTCTCACGACCGTGATTTCCTTGACGGATTGGCAACTAAAGTTTTTGAATTTGGAAACAAAAGAGTGAAAGAACACTTTGAAGATGTGGCAGGTTTCCTTGCTCATAAAAAAATGGATTCGATGAGAGAGATTGAAAAATAAGTTAAAATACAAATAATCATAGAAAGCATAAGTTAATTCTTATGCTTTTTTTTGTGCCTAATATTAAAAAAGCTAAAAGTTAATAATAATTAAAATGATGATTTAAATCAGGTTTTTAGAACTGACATAAAATTAAATTTACTGTAAGAATAAACTTATTTAAAGTTTGTTTTTGGATTGAATTTAATTTTTATAGTTATGAATCGAATACATAATTTTTCAGTTTTTAAGGCTTTTCTATTGGGCTTATTATTTCCATTTTTATCGAATGGACAAACAATAGATTCTAATTCTAAGACAGAAGTAAAATATCCACAATTCAAATTTCAGGGTCTTTTTCAGGCGAGGTATTTAAGTGGATTTACTAATGGAGTTGACGCAGTAAGCGGACTTCATCATTCGGATGATAAAGCGGTAGAAGATACCTTTGATGTTAAAAGAATGCGGTTGGGAGTTACAACTAAATTAGGAGAAAGTTTTGATGTTGTAGTGCTGGCAAATTTTGCAGATTTCAAATCAGATCCTAAAGGCAAAGTCCTCGAAAATGCGTTTGCAAGATATACTTTTAATAAAAATATTGGCTTTTTAGTAGGGCAGTTCAGACCAGCTTTTGGAATCGAGGAATTAAACCCGGCGGATATTCTTAAATCATTTGATTACTCAAATCAATACTCAGAATTTGGAAATAATGGATGGACAAGTTTTCAAATTGGAGCTTGTATGTTCGGAAGTCTTAATTTAGGAAAAATGCCCGTTACTTATGCTGTTTCAGCAGTAAACGGAAATGGAAAAGATCAGGTTTCAGATAAGGATAACGGAAAGCAGTATTCAACACGTCTGGGTTTTGAATTGGATAAAAAGCATAACATCAATTTTGGTCTTAATGGCGGTATTGGTGAAGTTTATAAAAACAAAGTTTTTGCACTTGGTCTTGATCTTACTGCCGATTTTAAGTTGGCAGACAAATTTATACTGCAAACACAACTTGAAGCAAAACAGGGAATTAATCATTACTTATATTATTCATTAGCTCCAGATGCGAGAACTTCAAATCTTAACGAATATCAAATGCGAGGAGCGTATTTCCTGCCTAATCTAAGATATGAGATACAATATCGAAAATTAACAGCAATAGAATTTTCATGCAGATATGAATATTTTGACAGGAATTTCAAAATAGATTCAAATGCGAAACAGACCTATACACCTATGGCAAGTTTGGAGTTTGGAAAAGGTTATACCGGCCGTATCGAAATGGGAATGCAGTTTGACAACTACAAGCGTAATATTCCAAACACTTCTATATATGATAATAACTTATTTATCATACAATTTCAAGGGAGATTTTTCTAAAATTAATTTTTAACAATACTAATCATGAAAGAAATAGACATAAAAAAATCAATTATTACATTAGTAATAGGTTTGATAATCTGGTTTGTTCCAACTCCATCTGGTCTTACGCCAGAAGCATGGCATTTATTCGCAATTTTTATTTCAACAATTCTCGGAATTATTTTAAAAGCTGCATCAATGGGGACTATGTGTATGATCGCAGTTGGGGTTACTGCTTTTACTCAGGTTTTAGCACCAGAAAGTGCAGGAGATTCTATAACCTTTGCTTTAAGCGGTTTTGGTAATAAAGTAATATGGCTTATTGGGATCTCATTTTTTATTGCCCGAGGTTTTATAAAGACAGGATTAGGAAACCGAATAGCTTTTTTATTCATAAAAATATTTGGTAAAAGTTCCTTAGGATTAGCATACGGATTGGGTTTGGCAGATTTAGTTTTAGCACCTGTCGTACCGAGTAATACGGCCAGAGGCGGCGGGATAATTTATCCTATTATGAAATCAATGTCCATGAATTTTGATTCAGATCCTGATAAACCGGAAACCAGAAGAAAACTGGGAGCCTTTCTTACTTTGAGCAGTTATAACGTAAATCTTATAGCATCGTCAATGTTTTTAACAGGAACAGCAAGTAATCCGATGTGTCAAAAATTTGCAGAAAATCTGGGCATACATATTTCATGGACATCATGGACAATTGCAGCTTTAATTCCCGGCTTAACCGCATTTTTTGTAATTCCATTTTTATTATATAAAATCTACCCGCCAGAATTAAAGAAAACAGGCGATGCTCCAAAAGTAGCTGCTCAGAAATTAAAAGAAATGGGGGCAGTATCAAAAAATGAATGGTTAATGCTTTTAACCTTTGTTATCTTATTATTTCTGTGGATGACCGGAGATTTGTTTTCAATAGATGCAACTACCACAGCATTCATTGGTTTAGTGGTTTTACTTCTTACATCAGTACTGACATGGGAAGATGTCAAAGGTGAAAAAGGAGCATGGGATACAATTGTTTGGTTTGCAGTTTTGGTAATGATGGCCAGCTCATTAGACAAATTAGGATTTATTGGCTGGTTTAGCGAAATTGTAAAAGCACAAATGACAGGTCTAAGCTGGCAAATAGCTTTTGTAATTATTATTTCTGTCTACTTTTTTAGTCATTATATCTTCGCAAGTGCAACAGCCCATGTTGCGGCAATGTATGCAGCATTGTTAGCCGTTGGAGTTTCACTTGGAGTTCCTGGACTGTTTCTGGCTTTTATGTTGGGATTTGTAGGTTCTGTGTATGGAACATTGACACATTACGGACACGGACCTGCACCGGTTTATTTTGGAAGCGGTTATGTCGATCTAAAGAACTGGTGGATAAAAGGGCTTATTACAGGACTGGCAATGTTACTGATTTATCTGGTCGTTGGAGGATTATGGCTAAATTTATTGGGATATACAAATTGATAAATAATTAAAATATTTTAAAAGGCATAAGTTACTTCTTATGCCTTTTGTATTTTTAATGCAATAATTTTTACAAGTATTGATTTTTTTAGTAATTTGGTATAGTGTTTTCCAAAAACATCATTAGCTGTTTTTAAAAACAGAAAGCGAAGTTTAATTTTTTATTTCTGGAGCGTATGAATACACCTTTACTAATAAGAATTGCTTTTGTTTTTCTAATACCACTTTTTATGAATGCCCAGACTGCCGAAACTCAAAAAGCAGTAGATTCTGAAAGTAGTATTAAATATCCCCAATTTCAGTTTAAAGGTCTTTTTCAGGCCAGATATCTGGAAAGTTTTGGAGACAATGTAGATGTTTTAGGAGTTCATCACTCCACAGGTGACGTTACCCAAAGCTCATTTGATATAAAAAGAATGCGTGTTGGGCTAAACACAAAACTTAGCGAAGCCACAGAAGTTGTTATTCTGGTAAATCTTGCCGATTTTAAATCAGACACAAAAGGGAAAGTTCTTGAAAACGCTTACGCAAAATATACTTTCAATAAATACATAGCTGTTTTAGGAGGACAGTTTCGTCCTGCTTTTGGTATAGAAGAATTAGTTCCTGTCGATATCATTAAATCTTTTGATTTCTCTAATCAATATTATGAATTTGGAAAAAATGGCTGGACCAGTTTTCAAATAGGAGCTTCAGCAACCGGAAATTTTGACATTGGAAAAATGCCTGTAAATTATTCAGTTTCTGTTTTAAATGGAAATGGAAAAAATCAGGAAAAAGACAATGACAACGGAAAACAATATTCTTCGAGATTTGTTTTTGGATTATCAAAACAGCATAAAATTAATCTAGGATTAAATGGCGGTATCGGAAAATATGCCAAAGAAAAAGTATATGCCGTTGGCGCCGATATTACCAGCGATTTTAGACTTACAGATCGCTTTACATTTGATTTGCAGATAGAATACAAACAAGGAACAAACCATAATTTGTATTTTTCTTTACCCGTCGACTCGAGAACAGATGATGTTGCCGATTACCAAATGCGCGGTATTTATTTTCTTCCTAATGTAAGATACCAAATCGATTATAAAAAATTGACTTCTCTGGAATTATCCTGTCGTTATGAAAGATTTGATCCCAGTTATAAAATAGATTCAAACGTAAGACAAACCTATACGCCAATGATAAGTTTAGAATTTGGAAAAGCATATACAGGTCGTATAGAAATGGGATTTGAGATAGATCATTTTGATCGAAACATCCCAGATACATCAACGTATAGTGATAATTTATTTATAATTCAGTTTCAGTGCAGACTGTAGTTTAATTCAAAAGCTATAATTATGAAAGAAGTACAAATTCCGCAAACCCTGATTACACTTGCAGTTGGAATTGCAATTTGGTTTATTCCTGCGCCAACTGGAGTAGTCATTGAAGCGTGGCATTTATTTGCCATTTTTGTTGCCGCAATTTTAGGAATTATTCTAAAAGCAGCACCAATGGGAACTATGTGTATGATTGCAATTGCTTTAACAGCTTTCACGCAAGTACTGGCACCGGGCGATCCCGGAAAATCAATTACCATGGCATTAAAAGGTTTTGGAGACAAAGTAATCTGGCTTATCGGAATTTCGTTTTTCATAGCCCGCGGATTTATAAAAACGGGTTTAGGAAACCGAATTGCTTTTTTGTTTATTAGAATATTTGGAAAAAGCTCTCTTGGTCTGGCCTACGGTTTAGGTCTTGCTGATTTAGTTTTGGCACCAGCCGTACCAAGTAATACTGCACGCGGCGGCGGAATTATTTATCCCATAATGAAATCAATGTCAATGAGTTTTGGTTCACTGCCCGAACAGCCTGAAACACATCGCAAATTAGGGTCGTATTTAACATTGAACTGTTATAATATGAATTTAATAGCCTCATCAATGTTTCTTACCGGAACAGCCAGTAACCCAATGTGTCAGAAGTTTGCACTCAATTTAGGCATTAAAATAACCTGGATGTCTTGGGCTGCGGCGGCGATTGTTCCGGGTTTATGCGCTTTTTTTGTGATTCCGTTTGTGTTATACAAAATATATCCGCCTGAGTTAAAAAAAACAGGTGACGCTCCGCAGATTGCTTCTCAAAAATTAAAAGAAATGGGACCCATTACCCGCAACGAGTGGATGATGCTCCTGACTTTCTTTATATTATTATTTCTGTGGATGACAGGCGATTTGTTCTCTATTGATGCTACTACAACCGCTTTTATCGGATTAGTTATTCTGCTGTTAACTTCAGTTTTAACCTGGGATGATGTAAAAGCCGAAAAAAGCGCTTGGGATACTATTGTATGGTTTTCGGTTTTGGTAATGATGGCCAGTTCGCTAAACGAATTAGGTTTTATAGGCTGGTTTAGTAATGTTGTAAAAGCACAAATAGGCGGATTAAGCTGGCAGATGGCTTTTCCGATAATAATATTAGTATATTTTTTCAGCCACTATCTTTTTGCAAGCGCCACGGCTCACGTAGCGGCTATGTATGCAGCGCTTTTAGGAGTTGGAGTTTCACTTGGAATTCCGGGATTGCTTCTCGCTTTTATGCTTGGATTTATGGGTTCGATTTACGGAACTTTAACGCATTACGGACACGGTCCGGCTCCCGTTTTCTTTGGGAGCGGATATGTCGATTTAAAAAGCTGGTGGGTCAAAGGTTTAATAACCGGACTCGTAATGCTTTTTATTTATATGGTAATAGGAGGATTATGGCTTTGGGTAATCGGAGATTTTTAAATTCGGATACCCGGTGGCAATAACTCTTTGTACTTTGGATTTTTTTTGAAAAACGTTGCGATTTTGGGATGAATCGGCACAACTCTAAATTTCTTTTCAGTGCTTAATTCCATAATGTTTTTAAGCAGAGTATCAATTACAGGCTGGTTTTCAAAATTTTCAGGCGTGTTTATTTTCGTCAAAAAAATCTTTTTTTCCTGAAAAGAATATTCAACGCTTAGCATCCCCTCGGGGATTACAGTTTCAAATTGTCTTGCAAAAGTGTTGTCTTTGATTTCCATAGTTGCAGTAGGTTCCATATTTGTCATGTTTTTGGGTGAAATAAAAAATATTAGAAAAAGAACGTAATATGTGGTTAATAAAAATCTTTTAAAAAGATCTTTAAGTTAGGTTGATTTGGTATGCAAAGTTAATCATTTGATTTTCAATATGAAATTATTTTGCAAAGTTCTCTATACATTGAAAAATTAGCCTTTTTTCCTGCATTTTTTGTTTTAATCTATAATTATCGCATACGATTTGCTGTGGATATTGCTAAAAAAAGTAAATTTATCTTCAAATTAGCGCTATCATTATAATTCCTTTTCAGACAAATGAGTAAAATTCCTGTTTATTTTATGCCCGGTCTCGCTGCTAGTCCGGCCATTTTTGAAAGAATCAAACTAGACGAATCTGTTTTTGAAACCTGTTTGTTAGAATGGGAAATTCCGCATCCTAAAGAACCTTTGTCAGATTACGCGCTTCGAATCTCAAAAAAAATAACACATGAAAATCCTGTTTTAATTGGTGTTTCGTTTGGCGGGATTTTGGTTCAGGAAATAGGAAAACATATTCAGGCCAGAAAAGTTATTATTATTTCGAGTGTAAGAAGCAGCGTCGAGTTTCCGAGAAGAATGAAAATAGGAAAGAAAACTAAAGCTTACAAACTCATTCCGATGAAACTGATTTTAAACATCGAAAGTCTGGCTAAATATTCATTTGGAGAAAAAGTAAATAAACGTATTAAGTTATACGAGAAGTTTTTAGCTGTTCGCGATCTTAATTATTTGCAATGGGCCGTAGAATCGGTTATTTTATGGGATAGAAAAGAAGTCGACGAAAATGTAATTCATATTCATGGAGACAAAGACGAAGTTTTTCCTATAAAATACATCAACAGCTGTATTCTTGTAAAAGGCGGTACTCATATTATGATCCTCAATAAATATAAATGGCTTAATGAAAATCTGCCTTCAATTATATTAGAATCTTAGAGTATTGTTGAAAAATCTAAACTCAGAAATCTAAACTCAGAAATCCCAAACTCTTATTTGAATTTGGGATTTTTACTATTAGGAATTTGAAAATCGTTAGATTTTCTTCATTTGTTCTTTCATCATAGAAATCTGTTCTTTCAGCATTCCTTGTTTATCTAATTTTTTAGCTTCGTTTAATAAATTAGTTGCTTCAAGTTTTCTTCTGCGTGACATTGCTACTCCGGCAAGGTTTAATTTAGCCACAGCTAAATCCATATCCATTGATAGTCCAAGTTCGATAGCTTTTTTGAAATGTTTTTCAGCCTGAATCAAATTAGTCTGCGAAAGCATGATTCCGTGGAGGTAATTAAAGTAACCTTGTTGTTTTCTAACTAAAGCAGATTCTGGATTTTTGATGTATGCCAGCCATTTTTTAGCGCCCTCGAAGTCTTGTTTTCTTAATTTAAGGAAGGCTAAAAGGATAAATTCATTTTTAAAATAAAGAAAAATAGGAATTGCAGACAATAATATAAGGAATATACCATTACCGGTTTCTTTATCTACAATTTGCCAAACGCCAGCTATAATAAGAAGTCCGGCAATAATAAGTTTGATAATTTTATTAAACATAATAGATGTATATTTGTGATTGCAAAGATAGTAAAAGGAATTAAAAATATTTTTATAAAACTGCTTGCCAGAAAAAAAAGTCTTTGTATATTTGCACTCGGTTTTTGAATAACGATATCCAAAACCAAGTAAGAGTTAATTAGATACCATTTTTAAAGATACAAAGCAATGAGCAAAAGAACATTTCAACCATCGAAAAGAAAAAGAAGAAATAAGCACGGATTTATGGACAGAATGGCTTCTGCGAATGGAAGAAAAGTTCTAGCGCGTAGAAGAGCAAAAGGAAGACATAAATTAACTGTTTCTAGCGAACCTAGACACAAAAAATAATGTTTGTATAAACATACATAAGGCGATTACTTTTTTAGTATCGCCTTTTTTTATACCTTGTCGGTAAAAAATTTCGCAACATTCTAGTTTTTAATACACTAAGAATGTTTTTTTAAAGTACTTTTATATAACTACACAATACAAAAAAATGCCTAAAGACACATCAATTAAATCAGTTTTAATAATAGGTTCGGGACCTATTGTTATTGGTCAAGCTTGCGAATTCGATTATGCGGGATCACAATCTGCACGTTCGATTCGTGAAGAAGGAATTGAGGTTATCCTTATAAACTCAAACCCTGCGACGATTATGACCGACCCATCTATGGCCGATCATATTTATTTGAAACCATTAACTACAAAATCGATTATTGAAATTCTGAAGGAACATCCGCAAATTGATGCTGTTTTACCAACAATGGGAGGACAGACAGCCTTAAACTTGTGTCTGGAAGCTGAAGAAAAAGGAATCTGGCAGGATTTCGGAGTAAGATTAATCGGTGTTGATGTAAACGCAATTAATATTACTGAGGACAGAGAGCAGTTTAAACAGCTTTTAGAAAAAATTAATGTACCAACGGCGCCAGCAAAAACAGCTACTTCTTACTTAGAAGGAAAAGAAATTGCTCAGGAATTTGGTTTTCCGCTTGTAATTCGTCCTTCGTTTACACTTGGAGGAACCGGAGCTGCTGTGGTGTACAAAAAAGAAGATTTTGATGAGCTTTTAACCCGCGGACTTGAAGCATCGCCAATTCACGAAGTTTTGATCGACAAGGCTTTAATGGGATGGAAAGAGTACGAGTTAGAGCTTTTAAGAGACAAAAATGACAACGTTGTAATTATCTGTTCTATCGAAAACATGGACCCAATGGGAATCCATACAGGAGACTCGATTACAGTTGCGCCTGCGATGACATTATCGGATACTACTTTCCAAAAATTACGTGACTACGCTATCTTAATGATGAGAAGTATCGGAAACTTTGCGGGAGGATGTAACGTACAATTTGCAGTTTCGCCAGATGAAAAAGAAGATATTGTAGCAATCGAGATTAACCCTCGTGTATCTCGTTCTTCTGCCTTGGCATCAAAAGCAACTGGATATCCAATTGCTAAAATTGCTTCTAAACTGGCTTTAGGGTACAATTTAGATGAATTACAAAACCAAATTACAAAATCTACTTCGGCTCTTTTTGAACCAACTTTAGATTATGTAATCGTAAAAATACCACGTTGGAATTTCGATAAATTTGAAGGTTCAGACAGAACTTTAGGACTTCAGATGAAATCTGTAGGTGAAGTTATGGGAATTGGACGTTCTTTCCAGGAAGCACTTCACAAAGCAACACAATCTTTAGAAATTAAGAGAAATGGTTTAGGTGCAGATGGAAAAGGATACAAAAATTACGAGCAAATTATCGAGAAACTAACGTATGCAAGCTGGGATCGTGTATTCGTAATTTATGATGCTATTGCAATGGGAATCCCGTTGAGTACAATCCACGAAATTACAAGAATCGATATGTGGTTCTTAAAACAATACGAAGAGCTTTATACTCTGGAAAAAGAAATTTCAAACTATAAAGTTTCAAATCTTCCAAAAGAATTATTGCTTGAAGCGAAACAAAAAGGTTTTGCAGACAGACAAATTGCTCACATGATGAGTTGTCTTGAAAGTGAAGTACATACTTTGCGTATGGAGCAAAAAATTAACCGTGTATTTAAACTGGTTGATACCTGTGCGGCTGAGTTTAAAGCGCTAACACCTTATTACTACTCAACATTTGAAGCTGAAATTGAAAAACCAAATGGTGAGCGTTTTGTTGACAACGAAAGTATCGTTACAGACAGAAAGAAAGTGATTGTTTTAGGTTCCGGACCAAACAGAATCGGGCAGGGAATCGAGTTTGATTATTCTTGTGTGCACGGAGTTTTAGCAGCGAAAGAATGTGGATATGAAACAATCATGATTAACTGTAATCCTGAAACGGTTTCTACAGACTTTGATACTGCTGATAAATTATACTTCGAACCCGTTTTCTGGGAGCATATTTATGACATCATTCAACACGAAAAACCAGAAGGTGTAATTGTTCAGCTTGGTGGTCAGACGGCTCTTAAATTAGCAGACAAATTATCTAAATACGGTGTAAAAATCATCGGAACTAGTTTTGATGCACTTGACTTAGCAGAAGACAGAGGAAGATTCTCAGATTTATTAACGGAATTAAATATTCCTTTCCCAAGATTTGGAATCGCTGAAACGGCTGATGAAGCTTCAAAATTAGCAGATACTTTAGATTTCCCGCTTTTAATTCGTCCTTCTTATGTATTAGGAGGTCAGGGAATGAAAATTGTAATCAACAAAAAAGAGCTTGAAGAGCACGTTATCGATTTGTTGAAAGCAATTCCGGGAAATAAATTACTTTTAGACCACTATTTAGCAGGCGCAATCGAAGCAGAAGCTGATGCCATTTGTGATGCTGATGGAAATGTGTACATCATCGGAATTATGGAGCACATTGAGCCTTGTGGAGTTCACTCTGGAGATAGTAACGCAACATTACCTCCTTTCAACTTAGGAGAATTTGTAATGCAGCAAATTAAAGATCATACGCATAAAATTGCTAGAGCTTTAAAAACGGTTGGTTTAATCAATATTCAGTTTGCGATTAAAGACGATACGGTTTACATCATCGAGGCAAATCCAAGAGCTTCAAGAACGGTTCCGTTTATTGCAAAAGCTTACGGAGAGCCTTATGTAAACTACGCTACGAAAGTAATGTTAGGCCACAATAAAGTAACTGATTTTGATTTCAACCCGCAATTAAACGGTTATGCAATCAAACAACCGGTTTTCTCTTTCAGTAAATTCCCGAACGTAAACAAAGCGTTAGGACCTGAAATGAAATCAACAGGAGAAAGCATCTTGTTTATTGACGACTTAAAAGATGATCAATTCTACGAATTGTACTCTAGAAGAAAAATGTATTTGAGTAAATAATCTCAGATTTATCATAATAGAAAAGCTCCAATTTACATTGGAGCTTTTTGTTTTTGCGCATAAGACGCACAGCTGTGCGTCTCTACGATATGCTTTGTGTTTATTTGTCTAATAAAATATATATTCATCCCAATTTTCCGTAGAGACGCACAGCAATGCGTCTACGCATAGTATATAGAAATGAGTAAATTTCCGGATCTTATTTTAAAACCTCAATAGCTTTTAAAATGACTGGATCTATTTTCTTTTCTATATCTTGTTTGGTGTTTTTAACTTCAATTTTTACAGGAACTCCAGCATCTTCGAGTAATTTATTATCTGTTGAATAATATCTTTGATTTGAAAGCGTAAAAGAAATTTTATTCGATAAATCACCGCCAAACATATCCGACATCATTCCCGAAGTATTAGTTCCAATAGTAGTTACGTTTGGCTGCTGATACAAAGAAATTGTAAAATCTTCTGCTGAACTTGCTGTTCTGTCATTGGTCAAAATTACAATTGGCTTTAAATATTGAACTCCATTATTTGGTGTGATGTAAATAGGTTCTGGAGTTGTGAAATTTTCGTAATCACCTTTTTGTCGGATTGACTTATAATGCGTTATTCTTTTTTCTGATGCAAAGCGGGCTGCTAAAAGATCGCCGCCGTGACCGCCTCCATTTGATCTCATGTCAATAATAATGGCTTTAGTATCCGAAAAAGATTCTAAAATACTATCAAAAAGAGTAAGCATTAAGTCGATGTCTTCTTTTTCTTTTTTGTCGTCAAAAAGACTTTCTACATTGCCAAAACATCTTGAAATTCTAATGTACCCTATAGCAGCATTTCTTGCAGAATTATATAACGGAATACCTTTAAACAAAGGTCCGCTTGCTTTTATTTTTGAAAAACCGTTATTTTCTAATGTTAAAAAACTGGTTTCCCATAATTGGTTTTCGATTCCTTTAAACTCATCCAGAAATGGAGATTGTTTTTTAACTTTGTAAATCACTTTGTCATCTTTTGAAATTGTAATATGCCCGTCTTTTAGCGGAGCAACCATCTCTTCAAAAGTTTCGAGAAGTTCTTTTTCTTTTGTTTTCTTAGTTATCAAAGGACGAAATTTTTTGTAGCTTTCATCCCAATTCACTTTTTTAAGTCCAAAAAAAGCATAATTGTCTTTAAAAGTCGCCCAGAAAGTTTCGAAATCTTTTTCGGGTTTGCTTAATTTTTTTTCGGTTTGACTATTTGCAGAAAAGCAAAACAGAAGTAAAAAGGTTAATATAACTGAGTTTGATTTCATGGCTTAAATTTGGTTTTTTAATAAGTTTTGGCTTTGATAAATAATGTGTTAAAGATATAATTAAAAATAAAAAAGCCCCAGTTAAGGAGCTTTCTTCGTTTTAAAGTAAGATTATTTAACCAGCTGCTGTAGAGGTTTTAATTGCTCCATATCGATTTTTGATTCTTTTAGAACCGACATCAATGTCATGATATTATTAGGATTCATATTGTTTCCTAAAACACGGACAACAGCAAAACCGTTTTCTTTTCGGTTGGCAAAAATGATAAATTCTGTAATGTTTTCATCTGTGCCGACATAGCTTACCGAAGCACCGTCTTTACCGGAACCCACTTTCATTAATTCCTGATATTTTGGATCTTTTAAAATCGCCGTAACTTTTTTTCGTTCTGTTTCAAATTCCGCCTGATTTTTATCTGTTGCTTTAAAGGCCAGAATGTTCATTTTATCAAATGAATTTACAGCTTCTTTTTGTTCTGCAGACAATTTGACTTTTTCTAAATTCAAAATACTTGGCGAAACGTCAACTGCAATAAAGTCTTTTTTATCAGTATGTTCTACAAAATATTTTTGCAGTGAAGGTTCAGAATTACAACTTACAAAAGTTAATAATGCTAAAATTGCTGTGGTAAAAACGCTGATTTTCATGATTATCTTTTGCTTTTAGAAGCCTTTTTTAAATCAGTTCCGCCAGGAAGCTGCATTTTGTCTGTAAGAACAGAAATTTCGTTTAAATCGAAGTTTCCTGTAAGAGATAATAAAACAGTTTCGTCATTTTTTGCACCGTCAACAAACATCAGTAGTTCTTTAATCTGCGTGTCAGAAGCTCCAGATTTTACCATTATTTTTACATTTTTACCGCTGTCGTTTACACGCATCAATTCCTCTAAACCTGCAGTTTTGATATATTTGTCTGCAGAAGCTTTCATGTCAGCTTCGATTTTAGGATTTTTAGTTGTAAACACTTTTAAATAATCTAATTTTTTGATAAGATTAATGTACTGCTGTGTTTCTTTATCAGAAGCATCAACTTTTACTTTGCTCATTAAATCGAACATTTTTTTGTTTACAATTACTGATGTTACATCGTCCTGACCGTCAAACTTGTCAAAAGCGCTTTGTGCATAAAAAGCTTGTGTAACGAATGCGAATACTAAAGTTATGATGAAATTTTTCATGTTTTTTAAATTTAATTTACTGTTTAAAAATTTTGTTTTTTGATTGTTCATATTCGTTAATGTACTGCACACTTTCTATACCTACATTAACATTGTTTGATAATAAGGCCAAAGCTTTTTGAGTTGCTTTTAAAGCTTCTTCCGGATCATCGTAGGTTCCTAGTTCTGACTGCGCTACAGGCTGAGCTGCATTCTTTTCGCTTACAAATAAATAGGTTCCAACTCCTAGCAAAACAACAACTGATGCAGCAATCGATAGCCACGCTACGTTTCGTTTCTTAGTTTTTAGTGGTATCTCCTGCGTCGATTTTTGTTGTTTTACCTGAGAGAAATAACCAAAAATTGGTTTATACTGCTCCAAATGCTGCGCAACATCTGATGAAGAAAAATATTCTTTTAATTGATTTTCTTCAGCAATAGTAGTTTCTCCCTGAAAGTATTTTTCTAATATATTTTCTATTTTATCTAATTCCATAACTGTGTGCATTTACCATTGATTCTCTTATTTTTTTTCTTGCTCTCGAAAGCGCCACCCGAATTGCCGTTTCATTCATATTTACAATTTTGGCAATTTCTTCAAATTCATATTGTTCAACATCCCGAAGCTGAATTAATACTTGTAATTGTTCCGGCAGCTGGTTTATAATTTTTTCAACCCATTCTAAACTGTCAGCATCCTCAAGTTTTCGGTCTAACTGCGGCTCGCGATCGGTGAAATTATTGTGAACAATCTGCAGGTTTCCGGCTCTTTTCGATTTTAACTGATCCAGACAATAATTTTTTGTCATCGTCATTGCCAGCGCTTCTACATTATTATAATCGTTAAGATTCTCTTTTTTGTTCCATAATTTTACCATTACTTCCTGAGTCGCATCTTCGGCTTCCTCGGTACTGGTAAGCAATCGTTTTGCCAGACGAAAAACTTTGTCTTTGAAAGGATTTACTAATTCTATAAACACATTTTGGTTCATAAATTAAAAGGTTATTCGTTAGCTTATATAGTCAAGACGAGTCACAATTATTTTTGTTACAGTAATAATGTAAAATTTTTTTAGATAAAAAGAACACTACTTAAAACTAAAGGTAGTATTTTTACGTTAATAGAATACCACTATACCGAAACCTAATTTCTATGAAACCAATTTTAAAATCGATACTGTTTTTATTTGTATTGACCTTTGTCCTGCAATCTTGCGAGGATGAGGACGATGTAAGGACTCCTGCGAAATTGCAAGTGAATGATTTTATCTGGAAAGGCCTAAATGAAGTTTATTTATGGCAGGCCGATGTTCCTAATTTAGCCGATGATCGTTTTAGTTCTCAGGATGCATTAAATTCTTTTTTATCGGGATATTCAAAACCTGAAGATTTATTTCAGGATTTATTAAATAAACCGGTAAGTAAATATCCAAGTAACGCTATTGACCGTTTTAGCTGGATGGTTGACGATTATACAGTTTTGGAACAGGAACTTAACGGGATTACAAAAAATAACGGAGTAGATTTTAAATTGACAAGAGTTGCCGAAGGATCAAATGATTTAGTAGGTTACGTTCGTTATATTATTCCAAATTCTGATGCTTCAGGTAAAGCTATCAAACGCGGTGATTTGTTTACAGCCGTAAACGGAACGAAACTTACAGTTTCAAATTATCAATCGTTATTATTAGGACCTGATACTTACACGTTAAATTTTGCTGATTATAACGGTTCTTCATTTGTTTTAAATGGAAAATCGGTGGCTTTAACGAAAACAACACTGGAAGAAAATCCAATTTTAATTAATAAAGTCATTAATTCTGGCAGTCATAAAATTGGTTATTTAATGTATAACGGTTTTTATGGCGATTACGATGTTAAACTAAATGAGGCTTTTGGAGAATTAAAAGCACAGGGTGTTACTGATTTTATTTTAGATTTAAGATATAACGGAGGAGGTTCTGTACGTTCCTCTACACGTTTAGCAAGTATGATTACCGGACAGTTTAAAGGAGAAATATTTTCTAAAAGACAATATAACTTTAAACAAATGGCGGGTATGACATCAGACGACTTAGAACTTTTGAATGAAAGATTTGTTAGTAATTTTGACGGAAACAATGTAAATAGCTTAAATCTTGCTACAGTTTATATTATAACGACTTCTAATACTGCATCGGCAAGTGAATTGGTTATAAACGGATTAAAGCCTTATATTAATGTAATTCAGATTGGTGAAACTACGATTGGTAAAAATGTAGGTTCATTTACGGTTTATGATTCGCCAACTTTTACAAAATCAAACGTAAACCCAAACCACAAATATGCGATGCAGCCTTTAGTATTTAAAATTTCTAATGCGGCAGATTTTGGAGATTATACACAAGGTTTAGTTCCAACTTATGTTCAGTATGAATATGTTAGCAGTTTTGGAGTTTTAGGAGACCCATCAGAACCATTATTAAATTTGGCAATATCAAAAATTACGGGTGCTGCAGCTAAGAAAATTCAAAACGATCATACAGCTGTATTACCATATATAAGCGACTCTAAAAAAATTAACGGATTACGAAACGAAATGTATTTAGAAAATCCTCCAAAAGAGTTTTTAAGAACATTAAGATAAATAAAAAAAAGGCTTTCAGAAATGAAAGCCTTTTTTACCAAAAACAATAAACTAATTCTAATATGTAAAAATTAATCGTTAAAGTAAAAACCGTTTGGACCCACTCCAACAGTTAATTCTTTTTGTAAACTTCCGGTTAAAGAATAAATGTATGCTTTACTGTCAGCTTTAAAATCACCGCTGTCAGCTAAATAAATATGATTGTTGTTAACAGCAAATCCGTATAAATAACCCAAATTAGCTGTTAAAATTGGAGTTGTAGAAGCTTCAGTCGCGCTGGCAGCTATAGAGTAAACAGAATTTCCTGCTGTATAATAAATTTTATTTTGATATATATCTAAAAATCCGGCTCCGTCTAATGATTCCGGAAAAGTAATTCTAGAAACAGATTTATCAGATAATTTTACTTTTACAATTTCGCTTCTGTCTCCGTAAGGACCTCTTAAAATATATAAAGTTCCGTTTTCTTCTTCGATAGTATCTGCACTTGAGCCAATCGTTACAGGAGTTTCTAACGCTTTTGCAGCAATATTTACTACTAATAATTTATCGCTGTTGTAAGGTTCAGTAATATATAATTTACCGTTTTCTTCAACAATTCTGTTAGCAGTTGCATTTAAATTAATTTTTGACTCATAAGTATTTGTAGCCAAATTAATCACAGCGATATAATCATCTGTATTTCCGTTTGGATTGTTTGCAGAATAGTAAGTATTAGCATTTGTTACATACGCTTTACCATCTTTTACAACACCATATCTTGGGTTTGCTAGTCCGCTGTCGATTTTAGCGATTAACTTAAAAGTGTATCTGTTTACAACATTGATAACATTTGAACCTCCTGCTATAATATAAGCTTTATCTCCGTCAAAAAAGATGTTTTGAGCATATTTTCCAAGTAAATCTGTTCCATTTGCTGCAGTGTACGCATCTTTTGTAAAAGCACTAAAATCATCACTCGAAAAAGATACACTTCCTTGCCCGGCGCTTCCTTCATTTAAAATAAAGAATCCATTTTCATATTGTCCTTTTGAATCATTATCGTCATCATTCGAACAAGAAACGAACAACGAAACGCTAAGCGCTATTAAAAGTAATTTACTAAGTTTCATAAATATTAAAATTTTAGAGTTAAATACATATTAAAGTTTCGACCCGGCATTGGTCTGTCTTCCAGACTTTCATAATCTTCATTGAAGAGATTTAAAACCTGAAAACCAAGTTTAAAAGAGTCTAAGAATTTAAAATCATAATCGATCCCCACGTTTGAAACCGTATAATCATTTATAATTTCGTCCGGATTATTGTCGGCTCTTGTGTAAACAAAACCGTTATATAAAAATTGATAATAAGCTGAAATTCTGTTTCGGGAATAAGCCGCAGAAGCTGTTACTTTATTAAAAGGGACAAAAAACAATTGTTTTTTGGTTTCCTGATCTTCAGATATTGTGTAAGCATACGATGCATTTGCACTTACATTATTTTTACCGAATTGCTTTTTCCAGTTCAATAAAGTTTCGGCACCATAGCTATTAACATTGTCTTTGTTTATTGGACTCCAAATGCCATTTTTGCCCGGAACCCATTGCAGTAAATCTTTGATTTTCATGTAATAGAAATTCTGCGTAAGCGAAATATTTTTGAAAGTAAAAACATTGCCAATTTCTGCCTGATAGGAGCTTTCAGGTTTTAAATCAGGATTTCCGCCTTCTTCCCAATACAAATCATTATAAGTTGGAATTCTGTAGTTTCGGGATAAATTAAGTTTGAAATTATACAATTTACTAAACTGATACGAAGATCCTAAAGAGAATAAAACAGGAGATTTATAATTATCAGTAAACTCTTTTCTGATGCCAAGTTCGTTTTTCCATTCCGTAGAAAAATCTTGTTTTACCAATATTCCGGCAGAACTGATTTCACGAACATTATTCCCAAAACTGGTTCCGTAACCTTTCGTTCGGTTATAATCTAAAATTCCGTTTACCTGAGTTGATTTAAATAAAGTATAGCCTAAATCAAGTTTTGTAATTAAGCTTTCTGTTTTTCCGTAAGAATAGAAATTAGTTGAATTATCAGCAAAATATTGATAGTTTTCAAAAATGTAAGCGGTTTTAAAATTGGTTTTGAACTTTCCAAAATCGCCGTCATATTCCATCAAATTTCGGTTGAAACCATTTATGTATTTGCTTTTTGTTTCTGTTTCGACAACAAGAGAAGTATTTCTGTCTGTATTTGAAAATTGGCTATATAGCTTTAATGTATTTTTTGAATCAATTTTATAACCCGCATTTGCACTCATCGTTATAATATCATATTGACCATTTTGGTTCCAGCGCTGTTCTCCACGCCAGGTGTAACGATTTAAATATTTATAATCGTTTGTCGAACTGTTTTTAGAAAAACCAATTTGAGCGCTCCATTTTTCGTTAGAAATATTGGTTTTATAATTAAGTCCAATAGTGTTGAAACTTCCGTAATCGAATTTTAAAGTATTTTCAAAGCGATTATAAAATGCTAAATCGTTATTTAAATGTACAGTTCCGCCAATAGCACCGCTTCCATAAATAACACTTCCGCCGCCGGCTTTTATGCTGACAGAATTATAATCAGAACCAGAAATGGTGTTGAAGTCAGTGCTTCCGTTCATCTGCGAATTAATATTAATTCCGTTCCAGATTACGGCTGTCTGCGAAGAAGTTGTTCCGCGAAAAGAAACCGTAGAAAGCATTCCGCGGCCATATTCTTTAAAATAAATAGTAGAATTAAAATTGAGAAGATCCGTTAATAAAGCTTCATTTTTGCTGATAATCGAATCGCTGAGTTTTAAAACCGACTGCGAGTTAGAATATTTTTTAAGATTTGCATCAGAAACTAGAACTTCTTTTAGTTTAATAGAATCGCTCTGCGCCCAGATGAACTGGCACAACATAACAAGTAAAAAAGCAAAACGTATTCTTAAAGTCATAATTTCTACACTCTTTTTCCCGAGAGCTCGATATTTGTTACAAAGGCAGGTCTCCTGGCTCGCGTCTTGTTGTTTACCTTCCCATTACGCACGGCGTGACAGTGGTTTTGCAGTTACAACAAGCATTCTTTTCTAGAACTAAGCTTACAGTTGCGGGTACAGCTCAAGATTTTACTTGATTCCCTTTTAATGTGTTTTCGAAATAAAAACACAACCTTAATTTGCTGCAAAGATAAAGTTAAAAATATTCATTATTCAAATTTGTTTTACTTTTTCGATAAAATTATAAACAAAACTCAATTAAAATCAGATTTTTACGACTTGTCCGAAGTCAACTTTATTTTGAAAAGCTTCTTTCAGAGGCAGTGAAGTATGATGACATAAAATACTTCTGATAACACCGGCATGTGCTACAATTATGATGGGTTTTTGAGGTTTCTGCGAAATTAGATCAGATAAAAAACTTTTAACTCTTTTATGTAAATCAATAAAAGATTCTCCATTTGAAACCTGAATATTGACAAAATCTTCCATCCACGGATTTAATTGTTCAGGCGGAATTTCATTCCAGTTTTTTAATTCCCAATCACCAAAATTCATTTCTTTTAAACGATCGTCTTCCTGATAAGAAATCGTTTTTATATTTTTTTTAATATGTTTTGCTAAAATAGAACAACGCTTTAACGGACTCGAAAAAATAATAGCTTCTGACGGTAATTCTGAAATAATCCTGTCAAAAATTTCATCAAAAGGTTCTGCAATATTCACATCAGACTGACCGTAACAAATTCCTTTTTCACAAATCGTTTCGGTGTGGCGAACTAAATAAATTTCCATATGAAAAGAATACTCAAATAATAAATAACTTCACAAACCTGCTGTGTCGCACCAAGGCAGTCTCCGGTATAACCACCAATCCATTTTTGAAAATATCTCGCCAGAAAATATCTCGTTATAAAGACCGGAATCAAAGCCAAAAGAATTTTATAATTGAAATAGGAGAGTGCAAGCAAAGGAATTAATCCGAAGAAAAAGGAACCAAAAACTTCTTTCCAGCCATGATTTTTAGCAATTGGTTTGCTTTTGCTCGAAGCGTCATCACGTGAATATTCATGTGTGAAAATAATGCTGATCGCAGCCAAACGGCTTAAGGAATGTGCCGAAATAAATAAGAGAAAAACCAGTAAAATGTTATTTGTAAAAATTGAAATAGATTCTGAAAGTAATTTGAATTTTGAAAGAAAAAGCAAAACTAACCCTATGGCTCCATAAGCTCCAATGGCACTGTCTTTCATAATCATCAGGATTTTTTCTTTGGTCCAGCCGCCCCCAAATCCGTCGCAGACATCGGCAAAACCATCTTCATGAAATGCTCCGGTTGTTAGAACAGAAATAATAATGGCAAAAATTACTGCCGTTTCTGTAGAAAGAAAAAGAGAAAAAAAGTAAAATGCCAGAAATGAAATTGATCCAACAATCCAGCCAATAAAAGGAAAATATCTGGTTGCTTTGTTTAAATAATCGGGATCATGATTGATGTTTTTTGGACATGGAATTCTGGTGTAAAACATTAAACAGGTAAAAAAAATGTGTAATTCTTTTTTCATTTAGATTGTGGTATTTGGCTAAAGCCCTTTTGTGTCATGCATATTTATTCCAACATCTAAAGATGTTGGCAATTGATTTTGGATTTATTTTTTATTGATTTCTATAGATATTTGGTTCTCCTTAAAATGAAAAAATATTCAAAAAAATAAACTAATCTATAAATTTAATTGCCTCCGGATTTATCTGCATACTTAAAAAAAAATATTATAAATGACTTAGCTAATTAATAAATAATTAATTGCCTCCAGATTTATCTGGAGGTATCAAAATGTCATATGTGAAAGGCTTTAGCCAAATTATATCAATATATTTTGAATCCAAATTTGGTTATAAATTCATTATATTCTTCTTGAAATGTTTTCTTTTTATGATGCTCTTCCTGATTTTTAATATAATCTCTTACTTTATCAACAATAGATTCTGAAACTGAAACTGCAAAATATTCATCCTGCCATTCAAACTTTTTATTTGTCAATTGATTTTTGTTAATCCAATAAGAAGATTCGCCTTTTAATAATTGTATTGTTTTTTGAATTGTCTGATTATTTCTTAGCGAAATCAAGCAATGGCAATGATCAGAATATCCACTAATATAATCAAGATATATTTCTTTTTTTAAAGCATTTTCTTTTATGTGATACCAAACTTTTTGGCGTAAATCAATTGAATTTAAAAATGGAAATCTGTTTTTAGTACTCCAAACACAATGAATGTAAACTTTAGTAAAAGGCATATATAATTTTTAAAATAATTACAATTTATAATTCAAAGTTATTAATTGTAAATAAAATTTGAAAACTATTTCCTACTAACTCCAGCACTTTCAAAACTAGCCATTTCATTCAAAAAAGCCTCAGCTGATTTTAAAACAGGAAATGCAACTGAACATCCGGTTCCTTCGCCAAGGCGCAAATCTAAATTTAAAATTGGTTTTGCATCAAGATAATTTAATAATTTTTGATGTGCTTTTTCAGCAGAACAATGACAGAAAACAGCGTTTTTTTTTATATCAGGATTTATTTTAAAAGCAATTAAATAAGCAACAGTGCAGATAAAACCATCAACAAGAATCAGCATTTTGTTTTCAAAAGCTGTTAACATTCCGCTGGCCATTTGAATAATTTCAAAACCCCCAAAATAAGCGATTTGCTGTTTTAATTCGGCTTGACCGGAATAATTTTTTAAAGCTTTTTTGAGAATATTTTGCTTATTCAGGAGTTTTTCGTCGTTAATTCCTGTTCCTTTTCCAACACATTCATCAATTGAAAATCCCGTTAAAAGACTCATTAAAACAGAAGCTGTTGAGGTATTTCCAATTCCCATTTCACCAAAACCAATGCAGTTAGAACCTTCTTTTACAATATTTTCTACGATAGATTTTCCTTTTTCAAAACATAGATTTAATTCGGTTTCGCTCATAGCGGGAAGGTGTAAATAAGATTGTGTTCCTTTTGCAATTTTAGCATTTATCAAATTTGCATTTGTTGGAAAATCATAATTCACCCCCGAATCTACAATCGATAATTCGATATTATTTTGTTTGCAGAAAACATTTATTGCCGCACCGCCTTCCATAAAATTATTGACCATTTGGCGCGTAACATCCTGAGGATAATCGCTAACACCATGATTGGCAATTCCGTGATCGGCAGCAAAAATTACAATATTAGGTTTTATGATTTTTGGGTTTAAAGTTTCAAAAACGGTTGCCATTTGAAAAGCCAGAGTTTCTAAAGTTCCCAAAGAACCCACGGGTTTTGTTTTAGAATCTATTTTTTCTTGTAAAAGGGAATTGAAATCAGTTTTGTTTTCGACTTTATTTGAAGAAGTAGAGTCAAAATTAGAAATATTGATTTTATGAATTTCTGTAATTTCTTTACAATCTGCAGTTTCAGATTTTTGTTTCCAGTGCAATTGCTGCAACATAGGTTGGTTGCCATAATTTGTAGCAGGTTTTCCAATGCAGAAATAGCCCAAAGGTTCAATATTTTCTGGTAAATCAAGAATTTTTTTAAATTGATAATAATTCAGAATCGAAACCCAGCCCATTCCGTAACCTTGTTCTGTCAGGGAAAGCCAGATATTCTGTGCCGCACAGACCGAGCTGAATTTTACAGCTTCGTTGCTGCCAATAGTTCCAATTGTAAACTGATTTAAAACGGAGCGATCATAAGCAATAATAAGTCCAATTGGCGCTTCTTCAATCGCTTCCAGTTTCAGAGATCTGTAAAGTTCTTTTTGCTCAGGATTATCAGTAAGTTCTTCGGCTTTTTTATTATAATCCAGAAATAAGTTTTTAATAGCACATTTAACCTCATTCGATTTGATGATATAATATCGCGTCGCATCGGTTAACCCAACAGAAGGCGCCCAATGTCCTGCCTGCAAAGCTTTTTGAATAACTTCATCAGGAACCTCATCGGTTGTAAAATGACGGGTATCACGACGTGATTTTAATATATCGTCTAAATGGCTCATAATTTTTTAATTTCAAAAATCGATATCAATGATAAAACTTCAATGACAATATCAAAGTTCAATATTGATTTTACTCTTTATGTAAAGATACTTCACGATATTGGAATTTAAAATTTAAAAGTTTAGAATTTGTTTTATTGATTTTTGATTTTGAAATTGTCAGCCTTTTATTTTAACTGGAATTCCGGAAACCATCAAAACAACTTCATCAGCATTTGATGCCAAAAACTGATTCATCCAGCCTTGTAGTTCTGTAAATTTTCTGCCAATTTCGGTTGAAGCGTGAACACCCATTCCGATTTCGTTGGTCACAATAATTAAAGTTGCATTTTCCTGATTGGCAATCAAAAGAAATTCTTTTTTTGCTTCTTCTAAACTTAATGAAACATCGTTTTTATGATCGACAAAAAAGTTAGTCAGCCAAAGTGTAACGCAGTCAATTAAAGCAACTTTCCCTGAAAAGTCAATTTCACTTAAATATTTTTCTTTTTCAATATTGGTCCAGCGTTGGTCTCTTTCTTTTTGATGACGATCAATTCGATTTTGAAAATCAGAATCCCATTTTCTGGCTGTTGCTACATAAATTGGTGAATCTGAAAGCTGTAATGCCAGATTTTGTGCATAACTGCTTTTTCCTGATCGCTCGCCGCCGGTTATTAGATAAATCATTTATAATTGTTAATGGTTAATTGTTAATGGTTAATGGTTAATGGTTAATTAATTTAGAAACTTTTTTTGTTTCTAAATGATTTTTGGAAGTTTTAAGAATACTGGTTATTAATTTCAAAATAGAAATAGCATCATTATTAATATTTTCGAATTCTTTTTCATTCAAATAATCCGTTGCTTTTAATAATTCTAACCAATAAATACTTTCATTAGCTTCTTTTTGGGCAATAGCAAATTTATGGATGAAATCGCTTTTGCTTTCAGCGTGTTCAGCTTCTCTAATCATGGCACCAATGCTTGTTCCAGATCTTAAAAGTTGTTTGGAAAGTATAAATTCTTTTTTTATCATTATTTAAATATTGATATAAGCGGACAATTCTGATTGCAAAATCAAAACTTTTATTTTTTATAACGTTGTTTTTCATAATTAACAACTAACAATTTATAATTAACAATTAGTAGGGGCAATGTCTACATTTGTTACCGCAGCAAGTTCCTCTTTTTAGATGAAACCAAGTTTTAAAAACCATGTTGCCATTTTCGATATAATAGTCGATTCCTTCTATCAATTTTTCTGTTTTGGGTAAAGATATGGCTTTATTTTTAAGGGCATTTTTAGGAGTAATTGTTTCAATATAAGCATCGATTTTATCTTCACAGGCTTCCTTGAAACAAACAGGACAAAGGCAGTCTCCTCCTTCAGAAAGGTTGAAAATTGGCGGGTAATCGTTACACCAGCATTTGTTTTCAACCGAAATATCGCCACAGCTGAATTCAGATTCACAGCTCGAGCAAACTTTTATTTTTGTGGTATTCATAAAACAAAGATACAAATTTGTTTAATTTTGTAAGAATAAAGGTAAACAAAAAAAATAGAAAATACTTTACCTTTGTTCCTTTCGAAAACGTAAAACATGAGACATTTATTCCCTAAAATGATTTTTATTTCTTCTTTTTTTATCATCTTCGGATGTAAGAAGAACGAAACGAGCGAAGTAGCTAAAATCGAACCAGCAAAAAATACCATCGAATACGCATCTGGACTTTCAATTGTGAAATATGATGATTATTCTGTTGTAACAGTTTCAAATCCATGGCCTAACGCAAATAAAGATTTCAAATATATCTTAAAGGAAAAAGAGGCAAAAGTTCCGGACAGCCTCCAGTCTTATACCACAATTCAGGTTCCTTTAGAGTCTGTTGTGGTGACTTCAACGACTAACATTCCGTTTTTAGAAATGCTTGAGGTAGAGAATAAGTTGGTTGGTTTTCCGCATACTGATTATATTTCTTCTGAAAAAACAAGAGCTTTAATTGATCAAGGTTCTGTGAAAAACGTTGGACAAAATGAAAAATTAAATATCGAACAATTAATAGAATTGTCGCCGGATTTGATTGTAACTTTTGGAGTTGACAACAATAACCCGATGCTGGATAATTTGAAAAAAAGCGGTTTGAATGTTTTAATTCAAGGCGATTGGATGGAGCAGTCTCCGCTTGGTAAAGCCGAATGGATAAAATTGTATGGTGCTTTATTTGGAAAAGAAGATAAAGCAAAAGAGCTTTTTGATAAAATTGTTGACAGTTATAAACAAGCGCAAAAATTAGTAGCTGATAAACCTTCTACGTCTAAAGTTTTATACGGTTCAATGTATGAAGATGTTTGGTATGTTGCAAAAGGAAACAGCTGGGTTGCACAATTTATGAAAGATGCCAAAGCCAATTATGTCTGGGCAGATTTAAAGGGAACCGGAAGTGAAGGATTGTCTTTTGAGAAAGTCTTAGATAAAGCAAAAGATGCTAATATCTGGATTGCTTCGGGCTCATTTAAAAGTTTGGATGAATTGCAAAAAGCAAATCCGCATTATGGAGAATTTGACGCTTTTAAAAATAAATATGTTTATAGTTTTGAAGGAAAACTAGGAGCTACGGGCGGAACAGTTTATTATGAATTAGCACCAAGCCGTCCGGATTTAGTTTTAAAAGATTATATCAAAATTTTTCATCCTGATTTACTTACGGGTTACGAATTTACTTTTGCATCAAAACTGAATTAAATTGGCAAATAAAAAACGAAATACCATTTTATTTGCTGTTTTAACTCTCGGTCTTTTGCTGATGTTTTTTGCGAGCATTAGTTTAGGATCGGTTATGATTCCGTTAAAAGATGTTTTTGCAAGTTTAACGGGAGGACATGCAGCAAAATCTACGTGGGAATATATCATCATAAATTATCGTTTACCAAAAGCGATTACAGCGGTTTTGGTTGGAACCGGACTTTCTATCAGCGGACTTTTGATGCAGACTTTATTTCGAAATCCGCTTGCCGGACCTTATGTTTTAGGATTGAGTTCCGGGGCAAGTCTTGGAGTTGCTTTTGTGATTTTGGGGGCTGGATTTCTGCCTTCGTTTTTGAGTGTAATTGCACTTTCGTCATACGGAATTGTAATAGCATCGACATTTGGAAGTACTTTAGTTTTATTATTGGTTTTAGTTGTTTCGCAAAGATTGCGCGATACAATGGCAATTTTAATTGTCGGATTAATGTTTGGAAGTTTTACAACTGCAATTGTGAGTGTTTTAACGTATTTCAGCACGGCAGAACAATTGCAGAAATTTACTTTTTGGTCAATGGGAAGTCTCGGAAATCTTTCGTGGTCAACAATTGGAATTTTGACAGTTTGTGTTGGAATCGGATTGCTTTTGAGCGCTAAAAGTATCAAACCTTTAAATGCTTTATTGTTAGGTGAAAACTACGCAAAAAGTATGGGGCTTAATTTTAAAAAAGCAAGACTGATTATCATATTTGCAACGAGTATTTTGTCTGGAGCAATTACTGCTTTTGCTGGCCCGATTGCTTTTGTTGGACTGGCGGTTCCGCATATTGCAAAGCTGACTTTTCAAACTAGTAATCATACTATTTTATTTTGGAGCACTTTGTTTTTTGGCTCAATTATAATGCTGTTTTGTGATATTGTTTCGCAAATGCCGGGATTCGATGTTACGCTTCCCATAAATGCCATAACGTCTATAATTGGTGCGCCGGTTGTAATCTGGCTTTTAGTACGAAAAAGAAATTTTCAGTAAATTATTTTGCCACAGATTTTACTGATTAAACGGATTTTCGCAGATTATTTTTAATCATTTTAATCCTTTTAATCTGTGGCAAAAAAAACTTAGCAACTTAGTATCTCAGAACCTTAGCAACTTTAAAAAAAATGATAAGTATCTTAAAAACAACAAATTTAAACATTGGATATAAATCCAAGAAAACGGTTGTGACTATTGCTGAGAATTTAAATTTAAATTTAAGTTCAGGAAAACTCATTTCTTTAATTGGAGCAAACGGAATTGGGAAATCGACTTTATTGCGAACCATTACAGGAATTCAGCATCCATTGGCGGGAAATGTTTATTTAAATGATAAAGAAATTTCGGCTTATCAACCTCTGGATTTAGCGCAGAATTTAAGTTTGGTTTTAACCGAAAAATTGCCGCCAAGTAATCTTTCTGTTTTTGAATTAGTAGCGCTTGGCCGTCAGCCGTATACAAACTGGGTTGGAACTTTAACCCAAACAGATATCGAAAAAGTTCAGCAAGCAATGCAGTTAACGCAAATTGAACATCTTTCAAACAAAAAACATTATCAAATAAGTGATGGACAATTGCAAAAAGTTTTAATAGCCAGAGCTTTGGCACAAGATACTCCACTTATAATTCTGGATGAACCAACCACGCATTTAGATTTACTTCATAAAGTTTCGCTATTTAAACTTCTAAAAAAGCTCACGCAGGAAACTCAAAAATGTATCTTGTTTTCAACTCACGACATCGATCTGGCAATACAATTAAGTGATGAAATGATTCTCATGACTCCGGAAAATGTTGTTCAGGATGAACCTTGTAATTTAATCTCAAACGGAAGTTTCACGGCTTTGTTTAAAGACGAACATATAATTTTTGATGCCGAAAAAGGAAAGTTTATTGTGACTTAAATTATACTATTTTCTCTTTTATATCTATTTCGTTGGATAGTAAGAACAATACTTAATTCATTTGCATCTGTACTTAATTCACTAAGATCAAATTTCATTATTTGCCCAGGTTCAATAATGTAATAAATAAAATAATATTTATCATTTTTACTATTTATATATTCTCGAATGGTTCTTTCATTTTCAATATTACTCCAGGGAATTAAAACATTATCTCTGTATTGAATTCCTTTAGAATTAATTCTAAATTGAATTTCATCAATTCTTTTTATTGATTTAATAAGTAGAATTATTTGGAAAATAAAAACACAGAATAGTATTAAAAAGATGATAAGCTGATTTTGAATATATAAATAAATGGAGCCTATGAGATCTCCCATTCCATAAGTTATTCGTTCTAGAATTTCTCTTCTTGTGTAATAAATCAGGAATTCTTTGGAGTAACTAAGATTATTTTCGTCAATAAGAGGTCTCATCTTACTTTTTTAACCCCATCTGTCTCTTAGCTTCACCAACCACAAACGCAACCGAATTTGCAATATTAAAAGACCGAATAAGCGGTGACATCGGAATCGTTAAATGATTTTCAAATCGAGCCATAAATTCTTTGCTTAAACCAACACTTTCTTTTCCAAAAACCAGCCAGTCACCATCCTGAAATTCATTTTCTAAATAGGATTTTTCAGAATGTGAACTCATTAAAAATACTCTTGAATGATCCGGAATTTGTGCAACCCATTCATCAACGTTTTGATATTCGGTAACATCAAGATGAACCCAATAATCCAACCCCGAACGTTTTAAGTTTTTATCATTAATCACAAACCCAAAAGGATGAATTAAGTGAAGTCGGCTTTCTGTACCTACGCATAATCTCCCAATATTTCCGGTATTATTTGGTATTTCTGGTTCTACAAGAACAACGTTTAGCATTTTTTTTGAGTTATGAATTGAATTATGAATTATGAATTTCTGAAATTACCTAATTATCAAATTGACTCATTTTCTAATTGAAAATCAGAAACCTCGCGGACTTCTCCGGCTTTTAGGTTCTGCAAATATACATTTCCTATTCGAACACGAACCAAGCGTAAAGTAGGAAAACCAACTGCAGCAGTCATTTTTCTAACCTGACGAAATTTTCCTTCTCTAACGGTAATCGATGCCCATGAAGTTGGTCCATGACGCTCGTCTCTGATTTTTTTGGCTCGTGCGCCAAAATCAGGAATTTCAGTTACCAGAAAAGCTTTGCAGTGCTTTGTTTTGTATTTGCCTCCATGAAGACCAATTTCTACTCCATTTTGCAATTGTTGTATCGCTTCGGGAGTAATTACGCCATCGACCTGTACATAATATTCTTTTTCAACTTTTTTACTTCTAACGAGTTCGCTCATATTTCCGTCAGTAGTAAGGAAAAGCAAACCTTCAGAATCTTCGTCAAGTCTTCCAATTGCCATTGTGCCTTCGGGAAAATCATGAAGTTCGCCCAAAAGCTTTTTCTTTCTTTTTAATTCATAAATAAATTGGCTTAAATAACCATAAGGTTTAAAAAGAATGAAATGTCTGTGCATGTTTTAATTTTTTGCAAAGATAACCTTTGTTTTTTCTTCATTAAAAATAATCAGGCAATAAACTAAAGCAATGTTAAACCATTTTCTTTTAAAATTTAGAATTCGTAATATTAATATAGAACTTAAAATAATAATGATATGGAAGCTAATAATTTAGGCTCTAAAAAGATAAATGGAGTACAAAAAAATATAGACGAAACAAAAGGAAAGAATATTTCTCACGATGGAAAAGCAGATGATGCCAATCTAAAAAAAGAAGTTGTAACGGATGCTGACGGAAATAAAGAAGTTGTAAAAAGAGCACGAAATGAAAACGAGGATATTGACAAAATCAAAGACAATATAGATCCTAACAATCCAAATGCAAATCGCGGTGTTTCATCTGATGAAGAAGCGAAAAAAACAGTAGAAAATAAAGACCGAAATTCAGACATTACATCAAATCGTTATCCAAATTCAAATCCGGAAAGTCATGAAGATCGCGGTAATATGAAATTAGATGAAGATAAATAATACGGAATTTTTCTCTGATTCAGCTGGTTTTAGTATGAAATAACATTTGATTATGATAAAGTCTTAATCTTATGGTAAACTCCCATTTTACTATGGTCAGCGGTTAATATCTTCGTAAATTACAGCTACAAATTTAAATCTTAAGAATATGTCACTTTTAGAAAACAAAGTAGCTTTTGTATCTGGCGGCGGATCAGGAATTGGGCGTGCTGTTGCAGAAGCTTACGCCCGTGAAGGAGCAAAAGTTGTAATTTCGGATATTAATGTTGAACATGGTGAAGAAACCGTAAAAGTTATAAAAGACAGCGGTGGAGAAGCCTTTTTTGTAAAAGGAGATTCGTCGAGCGCAAGCGACAATAAACGAATGGTTGAGGTTACGGTTTCTAAATACGGCCGATTGGACATTGCCTGCAACAATGCCGGAATGGGCGGCCCTGCAAAGCCAACAGGAGAATACGAACCAGATGCCTGGGATCGTGTAATTGCACTTAATTTAAGCGGTGTTTTTTATGCGTGCCGATATCAGTTGGAACAAATGGAGAAAAATGGGGGAGGAAGTATTGTTAATATCGCCTCTATTCACGGACAGGTTGCCGCGCCCTTAAGTCCTGCGTATACAGCTTCTAAACATGGAGTTGTAGGTTTAACTAAAAATATTGCGGCAGAATATGCTCAGAAAAATATTCGCTGTAATGCCGTTGGACCCGGCTATATTGAAGCGGCATTACTAAAAGACAATTTGAATAATGACGCGATGAATGCAATTGCTTCAAAAGCACCAATGAACCGTTTAGGAACTGCAGAGGAAATTGCCGAATTGGTAACCTTTTTAAGTTCTGAAAAATCTTCTTTCACAACGGGAAGTTATATTATTGCTGATGGAGGTTATACGGCAGTTTAACTTTTTTGAATATAAAAATTACTTAAAGCTGTTTCTTTGAAGCAGCTTTTTTTATATCTCTCAGTAAATAAAAAGTATTTTCTTACTAATAATACAAATCAATTTTAATTTAAGAAAAATCCTCTAAAACGCTTTATTCTTAGCAATAGAGATGATTTAATGGTGAAATATCAGGATATTTTTTATATTTATTTCTGAAATAACTTACAATAAATTTATGTTTTTACAATATTCTCTTAACTTTAAACAGTATAACTTTGATTTGTAAACCCCTATTTTTTTATTTATGAAAAACATTTACTCAATACGCCACCTCGTGGTATTTTTAAGTTTTTTTTGTTATTCTATAAGTCTGGTTGCGCAAACCTTTCCCACACCGCAGGATTTGCCTTATCATCAGGACTTTTCAATTGCGCCAACTGTAACGGCATATCCGGCTGGTTTTCAAGGTTGGACAGCAAGTACATCTCCAGGATCTGCTTTTAATACAAATGCAGTATTAGTTGCAGACAGAGCATTGACTGCCAGCAGTACTGCCGCAACTACAAGTGGTAATTTTCATAATTACGACGGAAAAATTGGTTTTTTAAATACTGGTTCGTTAGACCTTACAATAGGTTTTGCTTTTGATGCTACAGGAGAAACGGCCATTCAGGTTCAGTATGATGCCATGACAATTCGTAATCCGTATGATGTGCCGCCAGCGACAACTAATACTCGTATTAACGAAATGGTTCTGCAATACAGAGTAGGTACAAGTAGTCCGTTTATTTCATTATTATCAACAGCTTATTCAAATAATGATGTAAAGCAGACAACGGCCGTAACGACTCCGCAAAATACTAAAACCATAAAAGTAACTTTACCAGCAGAATGTGATAATCAGCCTTTGGTTCAGATACGATGGATTTCAAGACAAGTTTCAGGAGCAGGTTCGCGTCCATCATTTGCAATTGATAATATAGATATTAAAAGCGATGTTGCGGCTCCTATTAATGCAGCAGGTTATCCAAAAGTAGATAATATCTTAGCTCAAAGTTTTGATTTTATTAATAAACTGGACGAGATAGGAAAAACGTATTATGTTTTATTACCTGGCGGTAGTGCAGAACCAACAATTGCACAAATAAAAGCCGGACAAGATGCGGCTGGAACTGCAGCTTTGCAATCTGGATTTTTAGATATTACAATTGCTTCTCAGGAATTTACTAAAAGTTTTACCGGATTGAGTTTAAGTACTTCTTATTCTGTTTTTTCTGTTTCTGAAGATCCTTATGGAAATGTACAGTCTGCAGTAAACAGGATTGACGCCGCAACTTCGAGTGTGGCTCTGCCTACTTTAACAACTTCGGCGGCTTCTTTAAATTTAGGTTTTTCTGAAGCCAATTTCGATTCGGATATTTTCACGTATCAGCTTCAAGGTGCAAATCTTAGCGATGAGGTTGTTTTAACTTCGACAGCAAATTTTACTATTTCTAAAGATGGCAACACATTTGCATCATCATTAACTTTTGAGGCTGCAGATTTTGCTTCAAACACATCACAAACTGTTTATGTAAAATTTACACCAAACGCAATAAATAGTTTTACAGGAGAAATAACGCACGAATCTAATGGTGCCGCAACTAAAATAGTTACACTTACTGGAGTTGGAATTAATCCGTACATACAAGGTTTCAACGATCCAAATGTTTTATCTAACAGCGGATGGACGCAGTATAATGTTGGGGGAACTTTAAATAAATGGTCGCCAACAACAGTTACCAGAAATGTAAACTCAGGAACGGGAGCAGTTTTGATGAATGGTTATTCTGATTCCGGAGCGAGCAAAGACTGGTTGATTTCTCCTAAATTACATTTAGACACTTTTGGAGAATTTGCATTATTATCTTTTTACTCACGTAAATTTTACTCAGGTCCAGGCTTAAAATTAATGGTTTCTACAGATTATGATGGAAAAAGTAATCCCGAAACAGCAACCTGGGCAGAATTAGACGGTAAATTTCCAACAGTAACAGGAACGTATACAAAATCACAATATATCGATTTAAGCGGATTTAAAACAAGCAGTACGTATGTTGCATGGGTTTACGAAACTACTGCAGGAGGAACTGATTTTGCTGCAGAATGGTCTTTAGATGATGTTGCGATTACAAATGAATTAGGTTACGTAGCTTCAAATCCTGTTTTAGATTTTGGAGATGTGAGTCCAAATACAATTTCGGCAAGCCAGTCTTTTGTTTTTAAAGCCGAAGGCTATGGAGATATTACCATCACAGCACCAGCTGATTATCAATTATCATTAGATAATATTACATTTCAGTCAAGCGTAATTGTTGAAGCGACAGAAGCTGCAAACAACAAAATAATTTATGCAAGATTTACACCTTCATCAAAACAATTAACAATTTCCGGACCCTTAACAGTTACCGGAACTTCGCTAAATAAACAAATAGGCTTATTTACCGGTTCGTCAATTCCAAAAGCAGATACATTTGATGTTGTAACCTATAACTTAGAATTTTTTGGAACTGATGTAAAAGGAACTGACGGAGTAGAATTTGGTCCGACAGATGATGCACTTCAAATTGAAAATGTTGCTAAAGTAATGAACAAACTAAATGCAGACGTTTATGTGGTGCAGGAAGTTTCAGATGATCCTTCGATTGACGCATTAATTCAGAAAATAAATATCAACGGAAAAACATTTGACAAAACAATTTCGACATCATGGTCGTATTCTTTTGATACGCCCGATCCTAATTTTCCTCCGCAGAAATTAGTTGTGCTTTATAATACACAAAATACGACAGTAAAAAAGACTCGTGTAATGTTTAAAGAGTTTTATGATGAAGTTCGTGCCGGAACAAAAACGTTACCCAATTATCCGGGCGGAAACGGCTCAAGCTTTTTCTCATCTGGACGTTTGCCATATTTAGTAACAATCGAAACCAATATTGGCGGATTTACAAAGGAAATCAATCTTGTTGATCTACATGCACGCGCCAACAGCGGAACGGATATTTCACGATATAATATGCGTAAATACGATGCACAGGTTTTAAAAGATAGTCTGGATGCTCATTATTCAAATTCTAATTTAATTATTCTGGGAGATTACAATGATGATGTAAAAGCATCTGTGATAACACCTAACCCTTCATCTTACGAAAATTTTGTTACAGACACTAATAATTATAATGCGCTTACTTTAGGAATCAGTCAGGCAGGCGCTTACAGCTTTTTAAGCTCAGGCGGATTTTTAGATCATATTATTATTAGTAATGAACTGGAAGATGAATACATTGAAAACTCAATTGCAGTTTACGATCCCCGAAATGATATTGCAAATTATACAACTACAACTTCAGATCACGGACCTGTTATTGCGCGTTTTGAGTTAAAACAAGATGTTTTAGCAACGCCTGATTTTGCTAAAAACGGATTTTTTGTAACAGCCTATCCAAATCCTGCTGCTGACGTTTTAAACCTTTCTGTAAAAACAAAAGAAAATAGAAACTTTAAATTAAAGCTTTATGACATAAACGGACGTTTGTTAGGAAATCCGATTGAAATCAAAAGCAGCCAGGAAATTAGTAATACTGTAATGTCTGTAGGTAATTTGTATCCTGGACTTTATATTTATACTTTATCAGAAAATAATAAAGTAATTTATAAAGATAAAATCTTAAAAAAATAATTTTCAGATGAATAATTAATAAAAGCAGTTCGATCGAACTGCTTTTTTATTTTGAAAGTAAAAACTTAGCCCGATTTATATCTATTCGATCAGAAATGGGCAAAAAATAATCCAATTGCCATTGTTGCGTTTTTTGAGCTTGTTTATTGTTTGTTTTATCCCATGGAGGATAAACTCGTGTTGCCCGAATTCCTTCTTTTGTTTGTGTTGTAAAAATTCCTTTTTTTAGCAAAATCTCTTTCGGAAAAATAAACTGCCCCAAAAGATTTTCTTTTTGAACATTTACAATTACAAAATCTATTGTATCAGAATAATCAAAAGGTTCGATAATTCCAGATTTGTTGCGTTTCCATAAAGTTACGAACTGACCCGTTTTGGTTGGCGTAATTTTAGCCGATCTGAATTTAATCTGGCTTTCGCCGATTTTAAAATCGAAAGCCTCATATTCCTGACTTTCCTTTTCGGGTTGAGGTTCAGAACATTCGAAACCGCAAACGTCGTAAATTAGTTCTCTTGCAATTTGGAGATTTTTAGGAACAAATTTTAGATCTTTCCAATCCTTTTTTAAAGTCATTTATTGTTTTATTTTTCCTGTAAATTACAATAAATCAAACATTAATTCAATAAAAAAAGCAGTTCAATTCGAACTGCCTTTTCGTTATATCTATTGGAATTAAAAACAATAAACTATAGATATTAAAAGTTAACATTCAGTCCAAAATTCAATCCCCATTGAAATTGATTAAAAGATTGATTGTTTAGCGGATTTGCATAATAATTAACTGCAGGTTCAACAAAAACATTTGTCTTTTTATAAACCCTGTATTGTACCGTGCTGCTCAAAGTTGTACCGTAAACATAATCATTTGCATTTACATTTTCCCCCATAGAATTACCGTCAATAGCAATACTGTTTGAAATTAATCTGCCTACAAAACCACCTGTATTGAGATTAATGTTTGTTCTTTTTTTGCTAAAAATAGAATACGAAACTTCTAATGGCATTTCGATATATCGTAAATTTTGATCCAGGTTTCCGGTTTCGACATTTTCACTTTGCAAAACATCTTTTGTGCTGTTTGAAACCAGAACATAGCGCGTATCACTTGCAATTTGAGGAACAGTTTCATTTTTTACAAAATAATCACTTGAACTAAAAAGTGCTTGTTTTTTTGCATTCAAGTACGAGACATTGGCCACACTCTGGCCAAGTTCGTTAATTTTAAGACCAGAAGCAACAGCCCATTTTTTATTGATTTTATATTGCGTTTTAACGCCGTACGAATTACTTTGTTTAGAATCGTTTACGTTTCCTAAGGTTTTATTGTTTTTATAATTTTCAGAATTGGCAACTCCGGCAAAAACCTGTAAAGCCCATTTGTCTGCTTTAGATAAAAGTTTGTCTTCTTTTTTCTTTTTCTCTTCTACAGATGCAGCTGCAATTCCTTTTTCCAGATTTTGAAGCTCAGCGAGCTGAACAGAATCTTTTTTACTCAAAATATTTGCATTCGTTATAGCGGCATTGTTTTTAGAATAATCTTTTTGAACACTTGCAATACTTTTTTCAGCAGTTGTTTTTTCAATATTTTCTTTTGAAGGACTCAACGTATTTGAATTTCTCTTCGCAGTCGAATTTGAAGCATTAAATGCCATCGCATTTTTGTTTTTTGAAGACTTAAGATCTTCAAAAATAGAATTTGGCAATTGATTTGCGGATGCCGCGTTAAACTTATTTGTTTTTGCCGGAGCAAACTTCTTCTCTGCTAAAATCTTATCAGCATTTCTTTTTTCAAGATCTGTTGATTGATTTTTTGAACCATAATTAAAAGAATTCGATTTGTTTGGGGCAAATGGTTTCTCGGCAACAGCCTTGTTTAAATTCTCTTTTTTATTGGTTAAAATCTGATTTTTAGATGCCGCATTAAATCCATTTTCTCCAGCTGAAACAAACGTTTTTTCCGCGACAGCGCGATTTGTATTTTCTTTTTTATTGGTAGAAATTTGATTTTTAGAAACGGCATTCAATCCATTTTCCTGAGTTGGAACAAACGTTTTTTCTGCGACTTCACTATTTTTTTGTCCGTTTAGTCCTGATTCAAAATTAATGTTGTTAGTTTTCTTTGGCGAATCAGATTGTTTTTTGGCTGTTTCTGAATTTTGATTTAATGAATTATTCTGCGATTGATTTATTGTTTTTTCTGATGATGAAACCCGATTATTATTAGATTCTTTTTCAAGAATATTTTCATTGTTTTCGATACTTCTTGTTTTGTCTGTCTCATTATTTTTCTGATCCAGAACCACATTATTTTCAACAGAACCATTTTGTATTGTTTTTACTCCCAAATCATTAGAAGTAAAATGCAAAACAGAAGGAAGGAGCAAACCTAATAATAAGCATGCAGCCGCCGACCACCAAAGAATTGCTCTCTTCTTCTTTTTAGGTTTGTCGAGTTTTTCTTCAATCTGACCCCATAATTCAGGAGGCGGAACACTCGTAAAGTCTTCCATTGATGAAAAAATATCTTCTATTTTTTGCTTCTTCATGCTATCTTAAAATTTTTTTTACTCTGTAGTATTCTTTTTTGCAAAATGTGTTTCGCTCTGTTCAAATTTGATTTTGATGTTCCTTCGGAGATTTTTAGTAATTCGGCAATCTCTTTGTGTTTCATTTTCTCAAAAACATAGAGGTTAAAAACCGTTCGGTATTGATCTGGTAAATCTCGGATATATTCCAGGAGTTTTTCCTGCTCTATCGGTATAACGTCCAGTTCTTCTTCTTCGATAAAATCGGTATCGGGGTCAAAAACATCAAGAAAAAAACTTTCTTTTTTCTTCTTATTTAAAGTTTCAATCAGTTTATTAATGAAAATCCGTTTTAGCCAGCCTTCAAAACTTCCTTCAAATTTATATTGGCTTATTTTTTGAAAAACAATTACAAATGCTTCCTGAAAGACATCTTTAGCATCGTCTTCGTTTTTCATATATTTCAGGCATATACCATATAAAACAGGAGAGAACAACTGATATATTTTCAGTTGTCCCTCTCTGTCATTTTTCATGCACAGCTTGATATATTTATCTAAATCGTCTTTCAAAAAATGGATTAATTTGGTTTTGCAAAAATAGTTCTTATATGTTTACAAAACTATCTTTTGTAAAGAGTCAGAACTAGCGGTATTTTGTGTTAGTTTTTGATTATCAAACCTTTTGTCACTTGGTGTCAAGAAACAAAAGGCTTAGTAAACTGTTTATTTTAAATTGTTAATTTTTGATTTAATAGCCATTTTGAAAGCTTTTATTTCGCTGCTTTGATCAGCGGTGTCATTATTGTCAATGTAAATTTTAGTTACTGTTATACCTTGATGAAGTTCAAAATAAACACCACCCTGACCCGCAGAATTTGGCGTACCATACGTTTTAGTCTGACCTTTAATTGCTAAGATTTCTGCAGGAATATTTTTAGAGAACAATGTATATTCACTTCTTACCGTTTTTGCATTGTATTTATACTGCTCAAATTCGTAGTTGTTAACACTTACGCCTAAGAATTTTAAAATATTGTAATCATTGATCTGAAAAAAGTCGTTTGTTGTTCCAAAATTTCCAATTACAATATTATCAGGACTCTCGTTAGTTCTGTTAAACAAAATTCCTTTTGCCGTTTTTGGAATCAAAATAAAATCGGTTGGGTAAGTTGGAGTCTGCGTTAAAGTTTCGCCTGTCTGCGGTCCTTTTTCATAAAAATTAATAATGATTTCGCAGTTGTTTTCAGTAATTGATGTAATTTTTATTGCATAGCCATTTGTAGGTTTAGCCCCGGCAAAAAGTGCAACCATATAGTATTTACTATAATCGATTACAGGATCGCTCGCAACTGTACAAGTATTTTCATGTTTAGTAAAATAAAGATCCATCTTTTCCTGAGAACTTATGATAAGTGCACTCGGATTATTTGGTAAAGTTTTTACACTATAGTTACATAAAATTGGAACGCCAGAAAATGGTAAATCTGCATTTGTTCCGCAATCAACATTCAGGTCGTCGTTGCTAAGTGAGCAGGCACTAAATCCAAAAGCTATAAATAAACTCAACATTAATTTTTTCATGATTATTTTTTAATAGGTTATATCTTGTAGATGACACACTTTTAAAATGGTTGCGTATAACACAAAAAATATGTTTATTTAATTTAGAATTGATAGTAATTCGTGAAATTTCAATTTTAAAATCAGGTACTACGTATTATTGCCTAATTTTACTTAAAATAAACTTAGATATGTTAGAATTTCTTCCACTTTTATTGGCTTTTGTAATTGCCTTGTTTCTTGGGATATACTTAGGAAAAATGTTGTTTTCTGCTCGTTTTCAATCAGAAAAAGTAAGTTTAGAAGAAAGACTTAATGCAAATGCAAATCAGCTGCAACTGCAGAAAGAACAATTTGAAATGGAAAGAATCACTTTTCAAAAACAGCTTCAATTATCTAACTCCGAAAAAGAAAATATTCGAACAGAGAAAGACAGTCTGGCTATTCAGCTTTCTAAAAAAGAAGTTGATTTTGAAAACTTATGGGAACGCCATAAAGAACAAAAAAGCGAAATAAATGAGCTTCAGGAAAAATTTACCAAAGAATTTGAAAATCTGGCAAATAAAATTCTCGAAGAAAAATCGGCTAAATTCACCGAGCAAAATAGTGAAAATATGAAAAACATCCTGTTGCCGCTTCAGGATAAAATTCACATATTTGAACAAAAAGTAGATCAGACACATAAAGAAAGTATCAATTATCACGCCGCACTCCGCCAGCAGATTATTGGTTTAAGCGAAATGAACGCTCAAATGAGTAAAGAAACTTTAAACCTTACAAAAGCATTAAAAGGCGACAGCAAAATGCAGGGAAATTGGGGTGAACTTGTTTTAGAGCGTGTTCTCGAAAAATCAGGTCTGGAAAAAGGCCGTGAATATGAAGTACAGCAAAGTTTTGTCAATGCAGATGGAAATCGTGTTTTTCCAGATGTTGTCATCAACTTGCCTGACGGAAAAAAAATGATTGTCGACTCTAAAGTTTCTCTTGTTGCTTATGAAAAATGGGTAAATGAAGAAACTGATTTATTAAAAGCTGATTTGTTAAAAGAACATGTTTTATCCATTAAACGTCACGTAGAACAGCTCGGAAACAAAAATTATCATGATTTATATCAAATAGAAAGTCCGGATTTTGTTCTGCTTTTTATTCCAATTGAGCCCGCATTTGCTATTGCATTAAACGAAGATTCTACTTTATATAATAAAGCTTTTGACAGAAATATTGTAATTGTTACGCCAAGTACTTTATTGGCAACTTTAAGAACTATCGACAGTATGTGGGCCAATCAAAAACAACAGGAAAATGCTTTTGAAATTGCCAGACAAGCCGGAGCTTTATACGACAAGTTTGAAGGTTTTGTAGTCGACTTGGTAAAAATTGGAAACAAAATAAAAGACACCAAAACAGAATATGAAAGCGCAATGAACAAACTCGTTGACGGAAAAGGAAACCTGATTTCGAGTGTAGAAAGATTGAAAAAAATGGGAGCAAAGGCCAAGAAATCACTTCCGGAAAATATAATCAACAGAGCTTTAAACTCTGATGAAAACGAATTGTTGAGTTAAAATAAAATACCAAATTATTCCAAAAACAAAAAAAAACATGACTGCAGATTTTAAACCCGTTTCATCTTCAAAAATTAGTATATCAGAACTAATGCTTCCGTCGCATACCAATTTTAGCGGTAAAATTCACGGAGGATATATTTTACAATTACTTGATCAGATTGCGTTTGCTTCGGCATCAAAATTTAGCGGTAATTATTGTGTAACAGCTTCAGTTGACACCGTAAATTTTCTTAAACCAATTGAAGTTGGAGAATTGGTTACCATGAAAGCATCGGTAAATTATGTAGGGAGAAGTTCTATGATCGTAGGTATTCGCGTTGAAGCAGAAAATATTCAGACCGGAGTAATCAAACATTGTAATTCGTCTTATTTTACAATGGTTGCCAAAGACAAAGAAGGAAAAAGTGTTCAGGTCCCTGGATTAATTTTATCAAATTTAGATGAGGTTCGACGTTTTAGAAAAGCAATTAAACACATAGAAGTTCGTAAAGAAGTCGAAGAACACGAAAAAATTGCCAATGTAAATTCTATCGAAGATTTGGCAAGCTTAGATAAATACAATGTGCTTCTGGAAATCAGCTAAATTTTCCTATCTTTATTTAAATCACATTAAATAGAGAAATCATGGTAAAATTTGGATATACAATTTTATACGTCGAAGACGTAGAAAAATCAATAGAGTTTTATGAAAACGCATTTGGGTTTGAAAGGAAGTTTATAAGCCCTGATAATGATTACGGAGAATTAAGTACAGGCGAAACTACACTTTCGTTTGCATCAAAAAAACTGGCATCACAAAACTTAAGCGAAGGTTTTATCGAAAGCAGTTTAGAAGACAAACCATTTGCAATCGAATTAGGTTTTATAACCGAAGATGTTGGAGAATTTGTACAAAAAGCAACTTCTTTTGGAGCTGTTTTAGTTTCAGAACCAAAGAAAAAACCTTGGGGACAAGTTGTAGCGTATGTTAGAGATACCGATGGTTTTTTATTGGAGATTTGTACACCAGTTCATGAATAAAATAGATGAATTATAATAATGAATATGAAGTCCCTACGGGACATTTTCGTTATTGACAATATTTTTCTACCGATATGTAATCTCTACGAGATATTTCTTCATAATGTCATTTTTTAGAAAATATTCTGCTAAGAATTACATATCGGTTGAAAAAGTCATTTCGCACATCAATATTTTGTCCCGTAGGGACTTTTACCCATAATATTTCATTATCAAAAAAATCTCGTAGAGATTACATACATATAGGTGAAAAGTCATTTCGCACATCAATATTTTGTCCCGTAGGGACTTTTACCCATAATATTTCATTATCAAAAAAATCTTGTAGAGATTACATACATATAGGTGAAAAAGTCATTTCGGGCATCAACATTTGTCCCGTAAGGAAATTACCCATATATTTCAATACCAAAAAAATCTCGTAGAGATTATATATAGGTGAAAAAGTATTTCGGGCATCAACATTTTGTCCCTTAGAAACATTACCCATATATTTCAATACCAAAAAAAATCTCGTAGAGATTACATATCGGTTGAAAAAGTCATTTCGCACATCAATATTTTGTCCCGTAGGGACTTTACATTTCACATCTCACAATCATCATTTCACAAACAAAAAACATTCACAAATATTTAGCATTAGTTCAGTAACATTACGTTTGTAAATTTCGTAACTTTAAGTATAATCATTAGGTTATAGAATTTTTCACGGAATACTGCCGTTCTATTTTTTAAAACTGTAATTCTCTTCTTTAAAATAGAATGACATAATTGTTTAATTGATGACGATTATGAAAAGAACTACATTGCTTATTTTATTTTTTACTGCATTTTCATTACTTGCCCAAGATAAATTTAAAACCACTACGGCAGTTGTAAATTTTGAAGCTTCTGTTCCTTTTTTTGAAGAAGTAAAAGCAGTAAACAAACTCGGGACCGTTGTTCTTGAGCCAGAAACCAGTACATTAACCTGTACTGTTGTAATCAAAGATTTTCGCTTTAAAATGGACTTAATGCAGGAACATTTTAACGAAAATTATATTGAAAGCCATCGCTATCCAAAAGCTGTTTTTAAAGGCAAAATTCAAAAATTTGATTTAAAAGATATTGATGAAATTGAAAAAGAATTTGATGTAATAGGAAAGCTATATCTGCACGGAAAATCGAAAATAATCGAAATGAAAGCTTTAATAAAAAAAGTGCCGGAAGGGATACAAATTTCGTGCAATTACCCAATTTCAGTTTCAGATTTTAATATTGCCATACCAAGTATGGTGGCTAGTAAAATTTCAAAAACAGCCAATACCAATTTATTAGGCGTTGTGCAGAGTGAAGAAATGAAATACGTGACTTTGAAATAAACTTTTCTAAAACAATTTAGTTAATACTTGCTATAAGCGCTTTTTCAAGATCGGTAAATTGAAATTCAAATCCCGTTTTTTGTATTTTTTCAGATGATACCCTTTGCCCTGTTAAAATGGCTTCGCTCATTTCGCCCAAAACAATTCTCAGCAAAAATGACGGAATTTTAGGGAGCCAGATAGCATATCCGTATAATGCAGCCAGTATTTTAGAGAACCTCGAATTTGTAGTGTTATCTGTCACAGCCGCATTATATGGGCCATGCATTTTGTTGTCAGCAATGGCTTTGCAATATATTTGGCATAAGTCTTCGACATGAATCCAGGGTAGATATTGTTTTCCGGTTCCTAAAACCGCTCCAAATCCCGATTTAAAGCCAGGATTTATTTTTTTTAAAAAACCTTCGTCTTTTCCTAAAACAATTGCTGTTCGGATTTTTACGGTTCGAATGCCCAAATTTTCAATTTTATCTGAAGCCTTTTCCCAAATCTGGCAGGTTGTCCCCAAAAAATCATTTGCTGGAGGCGTTTCTTCTGTACAGATTTTATGACTCGTAACAGCACCATAAATTCCTACCGCCGAAGCCGAAACAAAACCATTTAACTTTTTGTCATGTTTTTCTAAAACAGAATAAATTAAATCAATAGGTTTAGTGCGGCTTTGCAAAATTGCTTTCTTTCTTTTTTCTGTCCATCGTTTTTCTACAATTCCTTCGCCGGCAAGATGAATGATAAAATCAGCATTTAAAACTGCATTTTCATCAATATAATTCTTGTTTAAATCCCATTTATAATATGTGATTTCTGATGTATTTTCTTTATCAGAACGGCTCAAAACAGATACAGAATATCCGGCACCAATTAGAATATTGGTTAAATAATTTCCAATGAATCCGCTTCCGCCGGTTAATAGAACATTTTGAGACATAATAGTTTATAATATATTTAACAGTGTATCTTGTTTAAGGATTAGTAAAGATACTTAAACAATGTTTACCTTTATGGCAAATTCTAAATTTTAATAAAATGGCGGCTAAAAAAAAGGTAATTACCAAAGATGATATCATTTCAAAATATATGGAAGAAGTTCTCGAAAAAGGCCAAAAACCAAAATCAGTATATCATTTTGCCAAAGAAAATGATTTTACCGAAGCGGAGTTTTATTCTTTTTTTGGAACATTAGAAGGTTTAGAAAAAGAAATATTCCGACTGTTTTTTGAAAACACAGTTAACCTGCTTCACAAAAATGAAGAATACCAGCAATACGATATGAAGAACAAAATGCTGAGTTTCTATTTTACTTTCTTCGAAATACTAACAGCAAACAGAAGCTACGTTTTACAAACGCTTAAAATCGACAGAAACCCGCTTAAAAATTTAGTTCAGCTGACAACGCTGCGCGAAAGTTTTAAAAATTATGTTTCGGAAATTCTGACTGATGATTACAGATTAGAAGTTGAAAAGCTGCAGAAATTTCAGGAAAAAGCCATTCAGGAATCGGCCTGGCTGCAATTAATGATGACCATTAAATTTTGGATGGAAGACGAATCTGCAGCATTTGAAAAAACAGATATTTTTATCGAAAAATCGGTTAATGCTTCATTCGAATTAATGAATGTGGCGCCAATGAATCATTTAATAGATTTTGGAAAATTTCTATTTAAAGAAAAAGTATACAGCAGACAATGAAAACAATCGATTATATTCCGACCTCAAAAATAGAAAGAGCCGGAAAACTAGTTCAAACAGGAGCAAAAATTGGTGTAAACTATATTAAACATTACGCCGAAAAAGTTGTAAATCCTGATTTAACCCGAGATAAACTAAACGAAAATAACGCAGAAGATATTTACGACGGACTAAAAAGCTTAAAAGGAAGCGCACTTAAAGTAGCGCAGATGTTAAGCATGGATAAAAACTTTCTGCCTCAGGCTTATGTGGAGAAATTTTCGCTTTCGCAATTTTCTGTTCCGCCGCTTTCTGCGCCTTTGGTTTTAAAAACCTTCAAAAACAATTTTGGAAAAACTCCTTATGAAATTTTTGACGAATTCAACCCAAATTCAGTAAATGCGGCAAGTATTGGCCAAGTACATCTGGCTAAGAAAAATGATAAAAAACTAGCCGTTAAAATTCAATATCCGGGCGTTGCAAATAGTATTTCTTCTGATTTGGCTTTGGTAAAACCAATTGCCATCAGAATGTTTAATCTGCAGGGAAAAGATTCGGATAAATATTTTAAAGAAGTTGAAGATAAACTGATTGAAGAAACTAACTATTTGTTAGAATTAAAACAAAGTCAGGAAGTTGTAGATGCTTGTAATAAAATCGAAAACATCACTTTCCCAAATTATTATCCTGAGTTTTCTTCAGAGAAAATCATTACAATGGATTGGATGACAGGAATTCATCTTTCTGAATTTACAGCAGTAAATACAGATCAGGAAGTTGGCGATAAAATAGGGCAGGCACTTTGGGATTTTTATATGTATCAAATTCATGTTCTGCGAAAAGTTCATGCCGATCCGCATCCCGGAAATTTCTTAGTTGATGATCAAAATCAATTGATTGCTTTAGATTTTGGCTGTATGAAACAAATTCCCGAAGAATTTTATACACCATATTTTGAGTTAATCAATAAAAATGTGATTACGGATGAAAAGCTCTTTAATAATAAATTATTCGAATTAGAAATTCTTCGTCCGGACGATTCTCCAGCAGAAGTAGAATATTTTACCGAAATGTTTCATGATTTGTTATCACTTTTCACCAAACCGTTTCAAAACGAAACTTTCGATTTTGCCGATGAAACTTTCTTCAATGCAATTGCCGAATTAGGTAAACGTTTTTCTGAAGATACAAATTTGAAAAAAATGAACGGGAATCGTGGTTCTAAACACTTTATCTATATGAACCGTACTTTCTTCGGTCTTTATAATTTAATGTTTGACTTGAAAGCGAAAATTGTGGTGGAGAATTATTTGAAGTATTAAAAGTGTTGTTTCAAGTTTCAGGTTTCACGTTGCATAGCCTGAAACTTGAAACATAACTTATTTCAAAATTCCAGCTTTGTAGACCGCAATCGCACGATCTCTCGCCATCGCATGATCAACCATAGGTTCTGCATACCCAAAATCAAATTCAGGAATCCATTTTCGGATATAGATTCCTTTTTCGTCAAATTTTTTCTGTTGGATTTCAGGATTGAAAACTCTAAAGTATGGCGCAGCATCACAGCCTGTTCCTGCCGCCCATTGCCAGTTTCCTACGTTTGAAGCTAATTCAAAATCCAGTAATTTTTCAGCAAAATAAGCTTCGCCCCATTGCCAGTTAATTAATAAATGTTTGCATAAAAAACTTGCAACAACCATACGTACGCGATTGTGCATGTATCCCGTTTCATTAAGCTGGCGCATTCCGGCATCGACCATTGGATAACCTGTGTTTCCGGAACACCAGCGTTTAAAATCGTCTGAGTTATTTCGCCACTGAATTCCGTCGTAAGCCGATTTAAAATTATGATTCACACAATTTGGAAAACTAAATAGAATCTGAATAAAGAATTCTCTCCAAATCAATTCACTTAAAAATGTCTGGTTTTTTCTGTTGGCCCAGTTTACAAGTTTGCGAATACTTACGGTTCCAAAACGTAAATGTGGAGAAAGATAAGAAGTGCTGTCTAAAGCCGGAAAATCTCGTGTTTCTTTATAATTACCAATTTGAGATAAATTATGAGGCTGAACTTTTATTGAACTTCTTTCAAAACCTATTGTGGCTAAATCCGGAAACGAAAATTGGGTTTTTGCAAAATTAGAATTGAATTTAGCAGAATCATATTCTGGACCCGATCCTGAAAGATGATATTTTTCAAGCCATTTATTTTTGTACGGAGTATAAACTGTATAGGGACTTCCGTCTGCTTTTGTGATTTCTTTTTCTTCGAAAATTACGTGATCTTTAAAAGAGAATGATTCGACATTGTTTTCTTTTAATACAGAACTGATTTCTGTATCGCGTTTAATTGCAAAAGGTTCGTAATCTTTATTGTAGAATACTTTTTGAATATCGAATTCTTCTAAAAGTGATTTCCAAACGTCTGTAGTTTTTCCTTTTTTGATTAAAATTGAAGATTCGAAAGTATTTAATTCTGAATTTATTTTTTGAAGCGAATCATAAATAAAACTTACTCTGGCATCGTTTTTAGGAAGATGATCCAGAATATCATCATCAAAAATAAATAAAGGAATTACAGGAAAACCAGATTGTAAAGCGTGAAATAATCCGGTATTGTCTTCAAGACGTAAATCGCGTCTAAACCAGAAAAAAGAAACTTTTTGTTTTGTCATTTTTTAATTTTCGCTTGACGAATATTTTGTATTGTGAATAGTTTTAAACACATAGAAACATAGATTTTATTTTCTTGCTATGTTTCTATGTGTTTAAAATGATATTTAAATGCTTTTTTGCTCAGCGTTAATTTTTATAATTTTTGGTTGCGATTTTGAATTAAACAATTCTTCGATTTTATTGTATCGGAAATCAAAAATGGTTTTCAGCTTATTTTTTACAATTAATCTATTCATGATTCGGCCAAAAATTCCTAGTGGAAGTGCGTAATGAACAACATCTGTCATTTTGGTTCCGCCCTCCGGAGTTCGTTCAAAAAAGTGTTTGTGATGCCAAAGTTTATAAGGTCCAAAGCGTTGAACGTCGATAAAATAATGGTTTTCTTTGCAGGCTGTAATTTCGGTTACCCAGGAAATTTTGATCCCGAAAAGTGGTCGTAACGTGTACGTTATAATTTGACCGTGATACATTCGCTTTTCATCAAAATCCTGAATCTCAAAATTCATATTGTCGAGAGTAATGGTCTGAAGGTTTTTTGGACTGGAGAAAAAATCCCAGCATTCTTCTACGCTGGCATTTACATATTGAACAGTTGCTATTTTGTATAATTTCATCTTCTTAATTGTTACTAATGTTTCTTACTAAGTTACATTTTATAATATTTAAAAGGTACAAACAACATTCCGAAACATTCTCCTTTTTCTTTATTAAGGTGTTTATGGTGTATTTTATGCGCTTTTCTAAGTCCGATGAGATATTTGTTTTTGGTATTTTTAAACCATTTAAAACGCTGATGAATTAAAACATCGTGTATTAAAAAATAGCAGGTTCCGTAAAGTGTAATACCGCAGGCAACAAAAAATAAATAGTTGAAACCACCCTGTACGCCAAAATAAAACAAGAGAATACTTGGAATGGCAAAAATGACAAAAAAGATGTCGTTGCGCTCAAAAGGATGCTCGTATTTTGGCTGATGATGATCTGCATGAAAATACCACATGAAACCATGCATTACATATTTGTGTGTAAGCCAGGTAACACATTCCATAAACAGAAAAACGCCTAAAAAGATTAAAAAAGAAATCATTTTTATAAATGTTGTAATTAAAATTATAATTTAAATTCTTTTGAGTTTAGCTTTAGATTATAAAAGATTGACTCTAAAGATTTTTGTTTATTCTCATCCTGAGCGAAGTTGAAGGGTCGCAAGTAACTTCGTAATCTTAGATGACAATCTTTGTCGAGCTGCTTACGTTCCTTCAACTTCGCTCAGGATGACAAACTGTTTGCTTAATCAAAATAACAAAATACTACACCAACTTCAATTTATAAGTCACAAAAGACTGTGCTAAAAGTCCGGCTTTTGTATAATTCGAAACCCTTATTCTCGAATTTCCAATTTTGTGAGACGGTGTATTTTTTAGTTTTTTCAATAGTTTTCTGTAATAAACATAAGCAGTATAAACCCCAAATTTGGCTTCGATTGGCAGTTTTACAATTCCCTGATAAGCAATGCGGAAATCTTCTTCAATTTCCTTAATGATTTCTGCTTTAGAATCTTCGTTGAAATTTTCAAGATTAATTCCGGGAAAATATGTTCGGTTTAAGATCGTATTGTCGTCTTTTAAATCCCTTAAAAAATTTACTTTCTGAAAAGCCGAACCCAGTCGCATGGCTTCGTCCTTTAATTGTTCGTATTTATGTTCCTTGCCGGAAACAAAAACCTTCAGGCACATTAATCCCACAACATCGGCCGAACCGTAAATATAATCAGCATATTCGGTTTGGGTATTGTATGTTGATTTTATAAGATCGAGTTTCATACTTTTTAAAAATGCCTGAATCAGATCGTCGGTAATATTATATTCTTTTACAGTATGCTGAAAAGAATTGAGAATAGGATTTAAGCTGATTCCTAATTCCATTGCTTTGTAATATTCTTTTTCGAAATCGTCTATTAAATACGCTTTTTCATAATCATGAAAAGAGTCTACGATTTCGTCAGCAAAACGAACGAATCCGTAAATGCTGTAAATAGCATCGCGAATGCTAGGAGAAAGCATTTTTACAGCCAGCGAAAAAGACGAGCTGTAATTTTTGGTAACCAATTTGCTGCATTTGAAAGAAACGGCGTCGAATAGTGATTTCATTTTTTTAAGATCTTAAAGATTTTTGAATTAATTCAGCTGCGAGTTTTCCTGAAATTAACGCAGGCGGAACACCTGGACCGGGAACAGTTAATTGCCCTGTAAAATATAAATTACGAACTTTTTTGCTTTTTAGTTTTGGACGCAGAAAAGCCGTTTGCAATAAAGTATTGGCCATTCCGTAAGCATTTCCTTTGTAGGCGTTATAATCGGTTACAAAATCATTTTTACAGAAAGACTTTTTAAATACAATGTTATTTTTTATTTTTTGCTGTGTAAGCTGCTCAAAACGAGTGATTATCTTTTCGAAATATTCTTCACGAAGTTCTTCATTATCTTCAATTCCCGGTGCGAGAGGAATAAGAAAAAAACCGGTTTCCATTCCTTCGGGTGCAGCTGTTAAATCTGTTTTTGATGGGAAATTGGCATAGAATAAAGGTGACACCGGCCATTTTGGTTTATCATAAATATCAACTGCGTGCTGATTAAAATCAGTATCAAAAAATAAAGCGTGATGCGAAATATTTTCGATTTTTTTATTGAAACCAACAAAAAAGAGCAGGGAAGAAGGTGCAAAAACGCGGCTCTGCCAATATTTATCAGAATAAACGCGGTGTTCTTTTTCCAGTAAAGTTTCGGTATGTTGATAATCGGCTCCGCTTAAAATAATATCGGCATTTATAATTTCGCCATTAATTATAATTCCTTTTGCAGTTTTGTCTTCAACGATTATTTTTTCAATTGGCGAATTGGTTTTTATGGTTACGCCAAGTTCCAGAGCTAGTTTTTCTAAACCACGAATAACATCAAACATTCCTGTTTTTGGATGCCAGGTTCCGAGTCCAAAATCGGCATAATTCATGAAATTGTAGAATGATGGCGTTTTAGTTGGTTTTGCACCGAGAAATAAAACAGGAAATTCAAGAATCTGAATCAGTTTTTCATTTTTGAATTTTCTGCGAATATCGGCACTTACATTTCCCAGAAACTGATTAAGTTTTAAAGCGGTTTCTTTCGTAATTAATTCCAGCGGAGAAATTCCGGGGCGATATACCAAATCTTTTATGGCAATGTCATAATTGCTTTTGGCCTGATTGATAAAGTCTTCGAGTTTTTTGGCGCTTCCTTTTTCAATTTCTTCAAATGTCGATTTTATTTCTTCTAAATTATCGTAAATGCTGATGAAATCATTTATGCCGAAATAAACCCGATAGGCGGGATTTAATTTTACAAGCTCATAATAATCTGAAGATTTTTTATCAAAGTCCTGAAAAAATCGTTCAAAAACATCGGGCATCCAATACCAGCTTGGTCCCATGTCGAAGGTAAAACCGTCTTTTGTAAACTGTCTGGCGCGGCCGCCAATTGTTGGATTTTTTTCAAAAATAGTGACCTTGTTTCCTTGTTGAGACAAGTAACACGAAGCGGCTAACGATGAAAAGCCAGATCCTATTATGGCGATTGTTTTTGTCATTTGTTTAACAAATATACAAAAACTTTAAACAAAACAATTAAATCATGTCCATAGTTTCTTCCATCGATTCAAAAATTTTGATTCTTTCGGGTAAAGCTTTTCTTTCAATATGTTCTACCATTTTTCCCATAAGCCAGATTTCGTTGTTTTTTTGCAGTAATTTTTGACCCATAGACTTTACGTATTGGTTAATTACGTTGCGATCCGGCTGGATTGTCATGAACGAAACAAAAGTGATGTTTTCAAAATGTTTGGTTAAATCCTGTAAATTTTCAATTGGCATACTTTCGCCTAAATAAATGGTTTTGTATCCTTTAGAAAGGATTTCATATTGAAGGTAAAGAAGACCAATCTGGTGAATTTCATTCAGCGGAAGCGAAAGCACAAAAATTCTGTCAGTTTTGGTAGGTTTTTGAATTTGAAGGCTTTCAGTATAAATTAATATTTTCTGCTTAATCAAATGACTCATAAAATGCTCATTTGCTGGTGTAATCGTTTCAGACTGCCACAATAATCCTAATTCCTTCAAAAGAGGTAAAAAATGTTCTTTAAAAACTTCCTTAAATGTTTTTTCAGAAATAAGCCAGTCAAAAGTGTTGAAAAACAGTTCCTGATCAAAATTCATCATAGCCATTTTAAAAGATGTTATGGCGTAATTTTGAGAGTTTTTCTTTGATATGATTTCACGAACCAGCTGCGGAATTTTTTCTTCCGGATAGGTTGCGATTTTAGAGATTTTATAACCGTATTCGTGTAATAATGTGATGTTTAGTAGTTTTTGTAAGTTTTGAAGATTATAAAGCCTTATATTGGTATCAGTACGCATTGGTTCTAAAATGTTATATCTTTTTTCCCAAATACGAATTGTATGTGCTTTTATTCCGGATAAATTCTCAAGATCTTTTATACTGAAAACAGTTTTTATATTGTTTACCATTTGATGCGATTATGTAAACAAAAATAGAATAAAATCTCAAAAAACCCGTAAAACTACCTGAAAATCATGTTTTATTAGAAGTTTGTAGTATCAAACTTATCTAATTTGTCTAAATGTAAAATTGTTTTAGAACCATCTTTACTTCGGTTGTACATGGTTTGAAATTTTGCTCCGTAAATTATTTCACTAAAAGTATACGAAGTTCTGGCTGCCACGGTGTTACTGAACATGTCATCAAAAGTGGTTATGAAAACCAGAATTTCTCCGTGTGTATTTTTGAAATCTTCTTCGGTAAAATTATACAGCGGACTGTTTTCATCAATAGGATGTACTAATGTCCAGCTTAACGAGAGTGCATTAATTCGGTCTAATTCGAGATTTAGATTGTAAAACTTATTTACTCTCTGGCCGTTTTCTTCAATGCTCATTCCTAAAGTAACTTTTGCTGCGGCGTCTGTAAAATTGGTGTTTTTAAAAGGCACAAGACGTATCATTAAGCCTTTAATTTCTCCATAAGGAGAAATTAAGGCGTGATGTGAAAATTTTAAAAAGGCAGTTGGTTTGCTGAATCTTCCAAAAAATAAACCTGTTGCAATGGCAAAACTAAGTAAACCTATCAGCGCTTCGGCGGCAGATAAAGCGCTTGTTAAAAATCCGGTTGGACTAATATGTCCGTAACCAACAGTTGTAAAAGTCTGTGCACTGAAAAAATAAGCCTGCCCGAATTGGGTTAAAATATCGCTGGATTTTGAAATTCCGTCCAGATGTTCAATTCCAATAGCATAATACAGAACAGCAAAAATTAAATTGATCACAATATAGAAAGAAAACAAAATGAGCATGAATTTCCAGTTTGGCATATCGATCATAGTATGATACCAGCTGATTCTGCGCAGCAGGTTCATCCCTCTTTTTTCGATATTTGGAGTTCCGTTTTTGTTTACGAATCTTCCGCCGTAGCTTCCGGCATTTGTGCCAAATCCTGAATTTTTATCGGTTTGAAGATTACTTATTTTTCTTAATAGTGACATTAGGTTTTTTGCAGATTATTGTTTAATTATTTTTTTGGTGCTTGATCCGTTTTCATTTGAAATCGAGATGAAATATACACCTTTTGGATATAAACTCCAATCTGTTTTTATGGTGTTTGAATCTTGCTTAGATTCATATAATAAACGCCCGAGAACGTCATAAACTTTGTAATTTAAAATTGGCTTTTCAGCCTGGATTGTTAAAGAATTATTTACCGGATTTGGATATAAAACCGCTGTTTTTAATTCAGGATTTTCAGCCAGAGATAAATTCCCGTCTGATACGGCAGTCCAGCTCGAAGCCAGCGCATTGTCTAAATCTGTACTCGAAAGCTGTAAATAGCTTCCGTTTCCGTCTGCATTTGGCCATGGGCTTATGTTAGAATATTCAACAGAATCAATCGTGTTTCCAAATCCGTCTGCTAAAACAATTTTTTGAGATGTATTTGAAAGATTTCGTGAAAACTGTCCAAAAGCGGTTATACCATATTTAGATTCAAAAGTGGTTTTATTACTTGTAATATAGATTTCCTGATTTGCCGCAAGTGTTGAATTTGCCGGGAATTGGTAAGAAAGTCCTAATTCTCTTAAATAAACTCCGGTTAAATTTACGGTTGTAGTTCCGGTATTTTTTATTTGTATAAATTCAAGATCATTGCTCGTTGGAAAACTGGCAGAAACTCCCGGATTGTAATTTATTTTTGTAATAACCAGAGAAGGAATTTCAACATTGCTGCAACTGCTGAAACTTCCTAATTGACCTGTCATCCATGATATTCTATTCGATAAAAACGATTTTAGATTACTGATTTCAAGTGCATCGTTTGGAATTGTTCCCCATTTTTGATTTTCTCTAACTTTTGCTTCGCTTATGTAAGTAATCGTTTCGTCAATAAACTGATTTAAGCTGTTATAGTTTAAAGGCTGTCCAGGCTGCGTAAGTTCGTTCCATCTTTTAGAAAAGTAACATTTATAAGTTGCATCATTATAAAGATCCTGCCAAAATTTAGCGCCTTCATTATCGCCGTTTGAAAATTGCCAAACATCATATTTACTGCGGTCATAGCCCCACATAAATAAATCGTTTCCGTATGCTAAATTAAAATCCCAAATTGGACCTGCCCGAAGTTTTCCTTCTTTGTCTTTATGGAAATAAGTGCTGAATTGATAACTGTCGACATTTGAAGCCAATTCTGCCAAAAGCATATAATCTATAAAAGAAGGTACATCAATTACGGATGGATATCCTGTTGCTAAATCTGTATTATGAGCATTTGAAGTAGCTGCAAGATTTTGAAATTGTCCTTTTATATAATCATTTTGCTGAACTGTAACATTCTCTGGTTTAGGTAATTCATGAATAAAATCAACAGAACCAATATAAGATGGCATTGTCCAGGCAACGGGATCGCCGCCGGTTGTTTTATCGGCTTTTGTGATATAGCCCCCGCTCATATTTGGAAGTGTATTATCGGTATCGGCCATTTTAATAACATTTACTCTGTTGACATTTGATTTTATTTTTTCCTGCAAAATATACAATCCTTTGTATTCATTATTTACGACAACTTCACAATAAACAGTTCGGGAAGCATAATCGCCAATTTGTCTTGATAAATTATAAGACAAATAGTCGCGAATACATGACGGATCAAAGGCCAGAGAATTTAAAATCCAGTCGTTTTCTATCGGCATTCCTAATAAGCTTACATTATTATTGCTGGTATTATTAGCTTTTAGAGTTGTAAGGCCATAAGGCTTTTTAGGAAGCGACTGCGAAGTCGATCCGCGAAGTTCGATACCAATTCTTCCGTTATAATTTAAATAAGCGGCTGTATTAATATCAGTTAGATAATTTCGGCTTCCGTCTGGTCTTTTAATAATTTTCATTGTAGCCAGAACTTTAGGATCGTCCGGAATTTCAATAGGCTGATTTGTGTTCGGATCAATATCTGTATTAATGACAACAATAGGTAAATTGCTGTCGGTAAAAGTCTGCGCTTTTATATGTATTGAAAAAAAGAATATCAATACTATAAAAGTTTTGGCGTAAGGTTTTGAAAAGTAGTGTTTTATCATGGTTATGTTAGTTTGTAACAAATGTAACAATAACCATATTATTAAAAAATGAGTGTAATTTTTTTACGAATAAGATATAAAAAGTAATCTGCAAAGAGATTCTATTGCAGATTACTTTTTGTTAATATAAATTTGATTTATTATTTACAAAAAGTGCTTTTATTTTTTAAGGCACTTTGACTTCCTAATTCGATTGCTTTCAAAAAATCTTTACAGGAATTTGCTTTATCTCCAATTTTATTATAAGCCAAACCTCTTAGATTGTAGGCAACGTAATCTCTTGGGTTTAAACCAAGTGATGATGTACAGTCTTGAATCGCTTCTTTATATTTTAAAAGCATAAAGTATACATTGGCACGCCCGGTAAAGGCATCGGCATTCATGTTGTCTAATTCGATTGTTTTGTTAAAATCATCCATAGCGCCTTTTAAGTCGTTGAGCTTATATTTTGCAACACCTCGATTTTGATAAGCTTCAATAAATTTAGAATTTTTGCCAATGGCTTTTGTATAATCAGCAATGGCGCTTTTGTAATTTCCAGCCGCAGCTTTGTTAAAAGCTTTATTAAAATAAATTTCTGCGGTTTGTGACCACGACGAAAAGCTTATCATGATAAATGATAATAATAGTAGGTTTTTCATAAAACTAATTTGGGATTAGTGATTAATTATTTACTAACGAATTTAGGAAAGTTTTGTTTTTGTAAAGTATTGTTTTTTGAAATTGTTGATAATAAAAACAACTTATGTTACAATCCCGTAATAATGAACTCACTTCTCCGATTCATTTGATGCTGTTCTTCGGTACAGTTAATATTATCAAAGCAGTCGTTTAAGAGTTCAGTTTCTCCATAACCTCTTCCGGTTAAACGGTTTTTGACTACGCCGTTTTGAATAAGCCAGTCAATGGTTGATTTAGCCCTTCTATCAGATAAAACCTGATTGTATTGGTAGGAAGCCCGGCTGTCTGTATGAGAACGGATATCTAGTTTCATATTTGGATATTGTTTCAAAACATCGAGTATTTTTTCTAAATCCAATGCAGCTTCAGTTCGTATATTCGATTTATCAAGATCAAAATAAATCATTTTTATACCGAAACATTTTCCTAAATCATCCCCGATAGCAACTTTGCAGACCGATTTGTCAAGTGCCATGGGTAAATCTGTTTTTCCGGTTTTTTGAGGAATTGTTATGCTGACTTCCTTAGTTGCATATTCGGGTTTTTCTGCCCTTACATTGTATGTTTTTGTACATTCTACAATAAAATTATAGTACCCGTCAGAACCGGAAATAGTGGAATTTTTTATGACTTGGTTTTCGTATAAAGTTACTTTAGTTCCAGGAAGAATTTCACCGGTCGCGGCATCGGTTATGATACCATTTAATTCCTGAGTACATTTTAAACGTTTTGTTTCTAAAAATTTGTAGATATCATCAGAGCCAAGTCCCCCGTCTTTATTGGAGGAAAAATATCCTTTTCTTGTAACGGGATCAATTATGTAAGCAAAATCATCTTTTGGAGAGTTAACATCGGCGCCTAAATTTTCGATTCCGCTTATGATTCCGTCGGTTTCAATGTGTCCCACAAAAACATCCAGCCCACCTAGTCCCGGATGTCCGTCTGAGGCAAAATAAATTTCGTTTTCGCTGGTTACATACGGAAAAGTCTCTTTTCCTTCAGTATTAATCTCTTTTCCAAGATTCTGCGGGGTTCCAAAACTTCCATCGCTGTTAATACTTACTTTGTAAATATCAGACTGTCCGATAGTTCCTGGCATATCAGCTGCAAAATACATTGTTTTTTCATCCGGACTCAATGCGGGGTGTCCTGTACTGTAATTATCACTTGTAAAAGGAAGAGCGGTAATGTTGGTCCATTTGCCGTTTTCAAGTGAGGCCTTGTAGATTTTTAACAATGTAATTTTATTGACGTCTTTTCCTTTTTTGCCATCCAGAAAATTGTTTCGTGTAAAATAAACTGTATTTCGGTCTTTGGTAAAAACAGGAGAAGATTCATGAAAACGTTTGTTTATTTCAGATCGTATTTTGTTGACTCTGCCTAAAGAATCATTTTGAGAATTAATATCGGCATCATAAATATTGGTAAAATATTCGCCGGTCCATTTGTGTTTTCTCTGGGAAAAATTCCCCGTATCCCTTGCTGATGCAAAATAGATTTTATTGTCATAGATGAAACTTCCGTAATCTGAATATTTAGAGTTAATTCCGGCATTCTCAATTTTATAACGCCCTGAATTAGCTTTTATTTTATCAAGATAATCGACATTATTGCTGTAAAGTTTTACCCTTGAGTCGTTTTTGTATTTAGTGTTGAATTCGTTTAGGATTTTATCAGCCTTGTCTAATTGTCCGGTTGATTTTAAACACTGTGCATACCGGTAATAATATTCGGACTCAGGCGACGGATTCATGACAAAAAGTTCTGAATACCATTTAGCGGCACTTTCAAAATCAGAATTAAAGTAATAGGAATTCCCCAGTTTTTTTAATAAATCTTCAGATTTGTACCCTTTATCGGCCACGCGTTCATAAGTTTTAATGGCATCTACATACGCATATTGTTCATATTTTTTACCGCCTGAGTTAAGCTCAGACTTTTGAGAGTATCCACAAAAAACATTTAGAATTATTAAACAATGAAGTATAAAATTTTTCATGATTATTAATTTTAAAAGAAACGAGGAGTTATCATTCTGCCATTATTTTTGAAGAACTCATACCGCAGGAATATTTCATGGGAGCCTGAGTTGTAATTATTCAGTCTGGTAGTTTCCCGATCGTATCCGTATCCAATATAAAGCCCGTCGGTGATTTGAAATCCGGCCATTGCACTTACAGATGCACTCCATCTGTAAGCAGCTCCCAGCACAAATCGGTCTATAAACATAAAATTGACAGAGATATCAACCTGAAGAGGAGCCCCTTCGGTCATTTTAGTCAGCACTGCAGGTTTAAATTTAAAGTATTGATATTTATCGAGATTAAAAACATAACCTCCTATTAAATAATAATTGATTTTGTCTTTGTAAATGGCCACATCATTATCATCATAACGATTGGTTTCGATAAAATTAGGGACTGATAATCCGATATAGGCTTTATCGGAATGCCAGTAAACACCAGCTCCAATATTTGGAGAAAACTTATTGTCAAGGTCCTGGAACTGCGGATCTCCCTGATCTTCCGGATTTAATTTGTTGATGTCCAGATTAAATAAATTAGCAGTTGCCTTGATTCCGAAAGAGAGTTTAAAACTGGGTGATGTCTGGATGGTGTAGGAGAGATCAGCCGATAAATCATTCTGGTTTGTCGGTCCGATTTTATCATTTACAAGAGAAAGTCCAATCCCGATCCTGCTATTATTTATGGGGGTGTTAATTGAGAAGGCACTTGTTTCAGGAGCTCCGTCCAAACCGACCCACTGAGTTCTATAGAGTCCGAAAATGCTCAGCGCCCCGCGGGATCCAGCATAAGCAGGATTTATATTGATAGTGTTGTACATATACTGCGTATACTGTGCATCCTGTTGTGCATAACCACAAAGGGTTATGGACATAATGATGAAGAAAAATAATTTTGTTCTCATATTTTAGATGTGTATGATTTAAAACTGTAGCTTATTGTGTTAAAAACAAAAGCAAGACTGCTGGATAGCTGTCTTGCTTTTATTTTATTATTGATTGTTAATATATAAGTAACCCGATTTGTTGACATGATTTCCATTATCTTCATATTCGAGAATATAAAAATAAGTTCCTGTTGGAAGTTTGTCTTTTCTTTGTAGGGTCGCGCGTCCATCTGAGAATCCTTCAAAAGGATTAGTTACGTTATCATAACTTTTTTTCTCGTAGACTATCACTCCATATCGATTGTAAATTCTGACAGTATTATTAGGGAAACAATCGATTCCATCAATTTTAAAACTATCATTTTTACCATCTGCGTTAGGAGATATAGCATTATAAATATTTAGAATACACGAAACATTTACTGTCTGGACGAAAGAATTTTCGTTTCCACACTGATCAGATGCAATCCATGTTCTAATGAGTGAATACTTGCTGCTGCAGTCACCATCTGCCTTTGTTTCTGTATAAGTAACCGAAGCACTGCCGCAGTTGTCTACTGCGGTTAAAATTACCGGATCAGGAATTGTCTGACAGTCTGCATAGACAACAGCCTGAGGAAGAGGTTCAGCGAAAACAGGCGCAGTGGTGTCATGTACTGTAATGATCTGTGTACATACTGAAGTATTTAGGACTGTGTTTTCTCCCTCATCACGTACACCATTTGAGTTTGTATCTTCATATTCCGTTATGGTATAGGTTCTGGTTATGTTGGCATTACAGCCTTGATATGGGCTGTTTGCGGCACTAATTTCAATTATACCGCAATGTGTGGCCGCTATGCTCCCGTCACCATTCCCTAATGCTTCAAATTCAGCCTGGGTTAAACTGGTAGCTGATGGCAGCTCATCATAGCACTGTACAGATACCGGTGTAAAGGTTGGACATACTACATTAAAGATACAGCAGTTTGGGGCTGAACCTGATACTGTTAAAGTATTACATGCATTTGCATCCTGAATATTTACATTATAATTAGTACCTGAAGCAATAGTATTAGAGGTCCATACATTTGCGGCCCATACCCCCGGCGCTCCTGTACCAGATGCCGTGTAAGGCGCCTGACCGTTTACTGTTAAGGTTACTATATAACCAGTTGTATTGGTCAGGCATGCTGCAGTTTCATTTCCGGACAACGCAATGGAGCTGACAATTATATTCTGATCAACGGTTGTAATATTTCCATTACCGTCATCAAACGTCCAGGTAACCACGGTTGTTCCCTGCGCTGTGATTGGGAAAACAGTAGTCGTGGTTCCGGTAATAATTCCCGAACAGTTGTCTGCTGCTGTTGGAATTGGAGGTGTCACCGAGCACCCTGATATATCAGCCAGTACCGGAACTACAGGAGGTGTTATATCTTTTATAATTACATTCTGGTTTGCTGTTGAACTGTTTCCGTTCCCGTCATCAAAAGTCCAGCTGACCACGGTTGTTCCCTGTGCTGTGATTGGGAAAACGGTAGTCGTGGTTCCGGTAATGGTTCCCGCGCACGCATCTGTCGTAGTCGGTGCAGTTAAGGATGCGACCGAACATTCTGCCGTTACATCGTCCAGTACCGGAACTACAGGAGGTGTTATATCTTTTATAATTACATTCTGGTTTGCTGTTGAACTGTTTCCGTTCCCGTCATCAAAAGTCCAGCTGACCACGGTTGTTCCCTGTGCTGTGATTGGGAAAACAGTAGTCGTGGTTCCGGTAATGGTTCCCGCGCACGCATCTGTCGTAGTCGGTGCAGTTAAGGATGCGACCGAACACTCTGCCGTTACATCGTCCAGTACCGGAACTACAGGAGGTGTTATATCTTTTATAATTACATTCTGGTTTGCTGTTGAACTGTTTCCGTTCCCGTCATCAAAAGTCCAGCTGACCACGGTTGTTCCCTGTGCTGTGATTGGGAAAACAGTAGTCGTGGTTCCGGTAATGGTTCCCGCGCACGCATCTGTCGTAGTCGGTGCAGTTAAGGATGCGACCGAACACTCTGCCGTTACATCGTCCAGTACCGGAACTACAGGAGGTGTTATATCTTTTATAATTACATTCTGGTTTACGGTCTGAGTGTATCCGTTTCCATAATCAAAAGTCCAGCTGACCACGGTTGTTCCCTGCGCTGTGATTGGTAAGGATGCCGCTGTGGTTCCGGTAATGGTTCCCGCACAAGGATCAGTAAGTGTCGGTGCAGTTAAGGATGCGACCGTACATTCTGCCGTTACATCTGTCAAAGCAGAAGGAAGAGCCGTCGGGTTTATTGTGATATCTGCCGTTGTTACATTTGAACAGGTTCCGTTGCTGAATTCGTAAATTACTGTATGATTTCCTGATATAGAAGCCGCAAGGTCAATATCCCCTGTCAGCTCATCTATCGCAAGCCCCGCATCCGAGCTGTACTTTCCGCTGGTAATGCCTGTTTCTACAGATGATGCAGTTCCCCTATTGCAATAAGGACCGTTCGGATAGCTTATCGAAGCCGTTGGAAGCGCATTGATTATTATATCTGTTGTAACGGCATTGGAACAGCTGCCGTCACTGAAGGTATAAGTGATGGTATGAAGCCCTAATGACGAAGCGGTTAAATCTATCTCTCCGGTATTGGAATCTATCACAAGACCAGCATCCGAACTATACGTTCCCCCTGCCACACCCAATTGTTCCGGTAATGCAGTTCCCGTTTGGCAATAGGGCGATAAATATGAAACGATAGCCTGCGGAAGATCGTTGATTGTAACTATTACGGGCACTATGCTGCTGCAGCCGTTGGCATCAGTTCCTTTTATATAATAAGTATCCGAAATATTTACCGCTGAAGGATCCGAAACAGGAACCGTTGCCTGTTCGTCTGAAAAATATGTATATGAAAGTCCTGAAGTACTTCCTGCTGTAATGGCAGAATCAGTAAGATTGACTGTTCCCGGTGTGCAGACTGGAGTTGGATTTGTAACTCTTATATTGGGAAGGGCATTGATATTGATAACCAGATTGGACACTGTGCTGCTATTGCAAGGTGCTCCAAAAGTAACGGTACAGGTATAATTATTTGCTCCGACACTCAAATCAGCCTTGTTAATTAATGGGTTTTTCTGATCCTGATTGGATGCATTTATTCCGGGGCCTGTCCACAGATATGACAGTGCGCCAAAAACATCAACATCAAGTTGAATAGTTCCAGATGAGGCATTACAAAGTGTTGCAGGTGTATTGTGTCCGTCGGCTGTTGCATCTGGAGCTGCAGCCACTCCAATCTGAGCCGATTGCGTGATTACATTCCCGCATCCGTCTTTTATCCTGAAATAATAGGTATCATCGGTAAGTCCACTGAAAATGTTGCCGCTCTGGTAAGCTCCAAAAGTCGATCCGCCGTCTGTGCTCAAAGCGTATTCCAGAACATTTCCAGGTGCGGGTGAATTGGAAGCTGCCGTAATGGTTAAAACACCGTTTGTTGCTCCAGTTGCGCACACATAGCCGCCTGTGTTTGTTTTGTCGACTATAATCGCATTATTGGCGTCGTAAGTGACTGTTTGGGTTAAAACGTCTGTGGTTCCTCCTTTAATGCGTAAGCCGAAAACATAGGTTCCATAGCCAAGTCCGTTAAAAGGAAGCGAAGCCGTTGCGCTGGCCATATCCCTAACCTGACCAACACTTGATGGACCAGAAACAACAATAACCTGATAGGCTGTCGGGTCATCAAAATTTCCGTTCATTACATAATTGAATCCTCCGCAGACTGGTGTTGTGGTATTACCGGATAGACTTGCCAAATAACCTTTTACAGTAACATTTAGTGTTCGAGTCCCGCAAGAAGTAGTTATATCTAGAGTATAGTTACCTTTTGGCCAATAACCATTGGGATCCATTGCATTTATTTTTGGCAGATACGCGTTTCCACTTCCGTCTAATGTAGTACCTGAGCTATATCCAACAGGAACCAAAGGGTTATTAGATGCAGTAACTGTATAATTAATAAAATTATTTGCTATTTGAACTGGTGTTACCCCAATCAACAACCTTCCATAGCCCAAGACATTAAGGTTTTGCTGTACTCCAAAATTACTTTGAGCAATAGTCAATGTGGTTACTGAGGGTATAGTAATATTTTGAGAGACAGGAAGATTTAGATTTCCTGTAGTAACTCCTGCCGCGTCAACATAGGTAACGTTATAAGTGGCTCCAGTTGTAAGTCCTTCTACATTATCGACAGGAAGTGTTGCAGTTTTTGTAATAACATCCGAAGAATTATTAATGTTTGTAAATGTAATATTCATTGGGTAACAAGCTAATCTGTTAGCTTGAAGTCTGACAATTCCTACTCCTCCACAATTATATATGGATACATAACCGGTAACTTGAGTTATTTGGAATTCTTTTTGATTTCCACAATTATCAATCAATACTACTTTCATATTATTAATATCTGCTTCTACTCCAGCCCTATCTGCAATTACTGGAAGAGTCGCTCTTTGTAAAAGAGGTGAATATCCTGCTCCTCCAATATCACTGTAACCGTCAGCATCGATATCTTGACCGTATAATTGTCCCTGATATTTAATTTTCCAAGAAAAATTTGCAGCATCAGCCGGGGATAATGTTGTACTATTTGAAATATATTGAAAAAGTGTTTCATTGTTAATCGTAAGAGGTGTTGAACAATTATAAGTTGTTGTATAATTTGGATATGCAATACTTCCTAATTTTATATTAGCAAGCCCTACAGTAGGATTAGAAATAGAAGTTGCCCCTGTAATTGTCTGTCCACATGAATCTGTAACACTTACTATATAACTATTGGCAGAAAGAGCATTAAAAGTAAAGGTATTAGAAGCTATACTTCCGCTGTTTTGTAAAATTGTTGTCGGTGCTGTTTGTGAGGCAATAGTAAAAGTAAAAGGAGCTTTACCGTTTGCAACTGTTGCAGTTAGTTGAGCTGTACCGCCAACACAATTGGCAACTTTAGTTGGCGTTGTCACTGACATTGCAGTATAACCATCTGTAACATTTATATTAGAACTCGAATAAACAGTTCCACCAGATGTTGCTCTTGCTCTTACCACATAAGTTCCGGAACTTAATCCTTCAAAAACAGGGTTACTTGTAAATTGTGTATTGTCTCCAGGAACCGGAGAAACGACAATACCGGCCTTTAAAAGCTGATACTGAGGAGTTGCACCTAAGCCTGTACTGGTCGAGGTAATAATACCACTGTTTTGGCATCCTGTATTACTGGACGTACCGCTCACAGTTTGTGCATGTAGATTGACGCCAATAAAACATGCAAAAATAAAAGTTATAAGTAAAGTAATTTTTGTCTTCATAAATTGTCTTTTTATTAAACAAGTATTTCCAAACGTTCGCATGCCATCAGCTGGCTTTAAAATAATCTGGTCGGATTTTATGTTTTTTAATGTTATAATTCCCTATTTAGAAAGGGTGGGCGAAATTCATTATAAATAGAATGTAATTTTGCCGCAAAAAGATTTAAAATCAACAGAATAAGACAAAATCAGTTTTATAAAAACTAATAAATCCGACTAATTGTATTTTCAGTAAGTAGTACAGTAAAATACACATAGAATTTTTAGGTATGGATTTTTTACTAATAACAATAACTGAATTGGAAAGTTAGATTTTAGCATAAAGGCTGATATAAAAACCTATGTATATTTGAATCTAAAGGCAGTTAGTAAAAAAATATGGGATTTAATATGATTTTTAAATCCTACATTAATGCATGTTATTTAAAATGGTAATAAAGTGAATTAGTTTTTAAATGTACTGATTTTTAATTAATTGTGATATTTTTTTATGTTTTTATTTGTAAGAATTAATTGTTTTGAAATCGATTTTAAAAAAATTTTTTTTTCATTCCAAAAATTTCTCACTAACAGGAAATTATAGTGTTTTGTCGAGACGTTTTTTATTATGCTTATTAAATCCATCAAAATTTAAAATATGAAAGACTTCTATTCTATAATTCATTGTTTTTTGTATCAATGTTTTTGCCCCAAATTCAGCTTAGATAAAACAAATGATAATCCTTTTTAAAGGCCGATATGCAGATCATGAAAGAATTGTTTTCGATAAGCTATTCGATTTAGCTAATTAATGGATGTGAAAGCAGATTTAGTGAAATATATTCTACTTTTTTTGGATTTTTTAATGAGTTGAAGTTACAAAACATCAAAATGGTTTATTTGTGATGAAAATGTATTTTAAGAACAATTTTAAAAAATGAAAGTTCTTTTTTATAAGGCTTTTGAGTTGATTTACTTTTTTTAAATAAATGAAAATAACCAAATAATAATTGAAACCTGATAAATAATAAGTGATGTTAAAATAGTAGAAAACATATTATACATTTGTTTCACAACAAGCAAATTAAAAAATAGTGAGTCAAAAATTACGTCTAATAATTTTCTTTTTATTCTTTTTTACATGGCAGATTTCGAATGCTCAAAACGTGCAGATCGACAGCCTAAAAAGAGTGCTGCATTATACTAAAATTGATACTTCAAAAATTAATCAGTATAATAAAATTGCCAATTTATATAAGGAAATCAATCCCGATTCGACATTATTTTTTGCCCAAAAAGCAGCCAGTTTAAGTTTGAAATCTGATTTTACTTTTGGACTTGCTGAGGCTTATGTGAATAAAGGAAATGCTTCGATTATTTTAGGAAATTACCCGAATGCTTTGCAGTATTTTAAAAAAGCTCAAATTGAGTTTAAAAAAATAGTAGAAGAAGATTCCGGGAAAAAAGTAAAAAGCGGCCTGGCGCGTGCTTATGCAAGTTCCGGCGTTGTGTATTCGGAACAAAGCAATCAGATTCTAGCTTTAAAAAACTACGAAGAAGCTTTAAAATTGTATCAGAAAATTGATGAACAGGCGAGTGTTTCCAAAATCTTAAATAATATCGGGATTATTTATAAGTCTCAGCAAAATTATCCCAAAGCATTAGAATATCTCAAAAAGGCATCTAAGATTCAAACGGCTTTAGGAGAGCAAAATGCGGCTGTTACTCTGACCAATATTGGTGCGATTTATTTTGAAACCAAACAAAATAAAAATGCATTGATCTATTATGAAAAAGCCAAAAAGCTTTTTGAAACTAATGATAATAAACGCGGATTTGCTCTGCTCTGTAATTGCTTAGGTGATTATTATAAGAAAGAAAACGATATAAATCTTGCCAATGAATATTATACAAAGTCTCTGAATTTGTATGAAGAATTACAGAATAAATTTGGTGCTTCACTTTCCTTATACAATATTGCGGGGTTGCTTCAAAATCAGAAAAAATATAATGATGCAATGCCTTTTGCAGTAAAATCATTGGCTTATGCAAAAGAAATTGGTGTGCTGGACCAAACGTATCATTCTGAAAAATTATTGAGCGAATTATACGAAGCTTTAAATGATCCAAAAGCAGCATTAGAGCATTATAAAAATTATGTTCAGGCGCGCGATAGTATTATTAATGAAACAACAAGCCAAAAATTTGCTTTGGCAGAAGTCAATTATGAATACAGAAAAAAAGAAGCTTTATTATCTGAAAAAAATAAAAGGCAGATTCAGTTTATTATTTTCTCGATTTTAGGCGCATTGCTTTTAATTGCTTTGATATTGGTAATTTATAACCGAATGCAGGTGAAACGCCAGCTGACATTAAAAAAAGAAGTTGCCGAATATGAACAGAAAGCGCTGCATTTGCAAATGAACCCTCATTTTGTGTTTAATTGTCTGAGTTCGATTTCGAGTTTTATAGTGCAGAACGGAACAGATTCGGCATTGAAATATCTTTCAAAATTTTCAAAATTAATGCGTCTTACTCTTGAATATTCAAAAGGTTCGTTGATTCCGATTGATAAAGAAATTGAAAGTCTGCAGAATTATCTGGAATTAGAAAAACTTCGTTTTCATGACAAATTTGAATTTGAAATAAAATCCAGCGAAAGAGTTGAATTTAATATGGGACTACCGCCGCTGCTGATTCAGCCTTTTGTTGAAAATGCCATTCTTCACGGAATTGTTCCCAAAGAAGGAACCGGAAAAATAGAGGTTGATTTTGATGTTGAAAATGAAAAATTAATCTGTACCATTACAGATGACGGAATCGGTTTGTCTGAATCGAAACATTTAAAAGAAAACTCCGTTACCGCGCATAAATCTATGGCTTTGGGAATTACTAAAAAACGTTTGGAAATTATGGAATCGATAACTTCTAAATCGGCACAAATAGAAATAATAGAATTGCAATCTGAAAATAAAAAAACAGGAACAAAAGTCGTTTTACGTCTTCCTGTTCAATACATATCTTAAATTTAAATACATGATAACAGCAGTATTAATTGAGGACGACAAACATTTGCGAACAGGTCTAAAAGCGCTTTTAGAACGTTATACAAATGATATTTTGATTATTGGCGAAGCCGAAAGTGTAAAAACCGGAATTGCCGTTATTGAAAAATTAAGGCCTCAGGTTATTTTTCTGGATATTCATTTAACCGACGGAACTGGTTTTGATATTCTCGAAAGACTAAATAAAGTAAACGGAAAATTAAATGCTCACATCGTATTTATCACTGCGCATGAACAATACGCTGTAAAAGCATTTAAATTTAGTGCTCTTGATTTTATTCTAAAACCTGTTGACCCGGAAGAATTGCAGGATACAATGGCAAAGATTAAGGAAGCTGTTGGGAAAAACAATTCTTTTGAAAACATCGATTTGCTGTTGGAAAACATCCGAAAAAAAGTAGACAATTTTAAACGAATTGCACTTTCTACCAGTGACGGTATTCATTTATTTGAAGTTTCGGATATCATTCGCTGTGAAGCAAAAATTAATTACACCCAGTTTTTTATTAAAAACCACAAGCCGATATTAATTTCTAAAACGCTTAAAGAATACGAAGAATTACTGTCTGAACATGGTTTTGAGCGCATTCATCAGTCGCATTTAATCAATTTATCTTATCTCAAATCTTATATAAAGACTGATGGCGGATATGTGATTATGGCCGATAATTCGAATATTCCGATTGCGCAGAGTAAAAAAGAAAAGCTGCAGGAATTAATAAACGCTCTTTAAAACTATTTCCCCAAAAACAAAATACTAATTAATTATGAGAAAAAAATTACCCTTATTTTTATTGCTCTTTACCATAATGCTAAAAGCTCAGGTTTTGACTTTTGCTGATCCAACATTAAAAAATATGCTGGTAAATGGCGGTGCGGCAAATTTTACAGCTTATTCCGGCGGTGTTGCTGTTACGAGAATCGATACTAATTTTGATAATCAAATTCAGGTTTCGGAAGCGGCTTTGATCGATAAACTTTGGATAGAAGGAACCAATGCTAATTTGGTGACTAATATTCAGGGTATTGAAGGTTTTACAAACGTTACAGAATTAGGTTTTAATGGAATTAATACGACCTCTATCAGCCTAAGCGGAATGACGAATTTGAAAACGATTTATATCAAAAGCCCAGCCTTAACTACGGCAGTAATTTCTGGAATGAATGGTTTAACGACGGTTACTTTTATGGAAAATCCGCTGTTGACTACTTTGAATATTTCAAATTGTGCCAGTCTTTCTAATATTGTGGCTCAGCAAAACCCTGTTTTGTCAGCTTTCAGCACCAGCAATCTTTCAGGTCTAACACAATTGTATGTAGAAGACAATGTTTTAACAGATTTAGATTTAACAGGCTGTCCAAATCTGGGATATTTTAATGCGGTAAATAATAAACTGGTATCTATTAATGTTTCGGGATTAACAAAACTGACAACTTTTTTAATTACAGATAATCCAACTTTAGAAAACATAAATGCTTCAGGCTGCACGCTGCTGAATTTTCCACAATCTACTTTTCTTTTATATCACACTTTAAAAACTGCTGATTTTACAAATTGTTCAGGTTTAGCAAATCTTCAAATTCCGGATAATCTCTTAACTTCTTTAAGTTTATCAGGCTGCAGCGCATTGCAGGTATTAAATATAAAAAATAATAGCTTGACGAATTTGAGTCTCACTGGATGTTCGGCACTTACTACAATAGACTGCAGTAATAATCAGCTTACGGCATTAGATTTAAGTGCATCTCCAAATGTTACTGATCTTAGAGCATCGACAAACTCTATTTCAAATTTAAACTTTACAGGAGCGGTTAATTTAAAAAATGTTTATCTGGATTCTAATCAAATTCCTTCGCTGGATCTTTCTGGTAATACCAATTTAGAAATGCTGCAGCTGGACAATAATCCAACCGCAACTCTAAATCTTTCGGGATGCACAAATTTAGAGAATGCAATTATTCAAAATAATCCGATGGTAAATGGTGATTTCTCAAATTGCAGTTCACTTACTTTTCTCAGTAATACCAGTACTGTATTGAATTCTATAAATGTTCAGGGCTGCAGCTCAATCGAAATACTTACACTTGCCGGAACAAATGTTCAAAAAGCACCATTAACCTCTTTGAACTTATCGGGACTAAGCAAATTAAATACTTTAGACTGCAGTTATAGTAATATTAATTCCATTGATTTAACAAACTGCAGTGCTTTGACCAATGTATTTTTTTCAGATATTCCTTTAGCAGCGGTTGATTTCTCAGATTCACCAGATGTAAAAATTTTAAATGTTTCAAAAACCGGATTAGAAAATATTGATGTTTCGAATTTTTCAACTTTTCAATCTTTAACAGCAAATGATAATTCTAATTTAAAAATGGTATTTGCAAAAAACGGACGTGACGAAGATTTGTTTTTTAATACCGGAAATACCAGTTTAATTTTTGTTTGTCAGGATGATGCAAATGTGGCCGAAACAAAAACTTATTTTACAGGTTTAGGTTTAAATTCCGTCGTTGTAAACTCATATTGCAGTTTTAATCCAGGTGGAAATTACAATACAATAACGGGAACAATTGCTTTTGATGTAGATAACAATGGTTGTGATGCAGCTGATCCTAAACAAGCAAATGTAAAAGTAAATTTAACCGATGGAGTTTCGATAAGTTCAACGTTTACAGATGCGAATGGGAAATATACTTTTTTTACAGATGCGGGAAATTTTAATGTACTCACTGCAGTTGAAAATTCTTCATTCTTTTCTATTTCGCCAACTGCACCAAATGTTTCATTTGCAGACAACAATAATAATATAGCTGCACAAGATTTCTGCGTAAGCGCCTTAGGTATAAATAGCGATGCTGAAATCGTAATTGCTCCCATATATCCGGCAAAACCAGGATTTATGGCTTGGTATGAGATTTTAATACGAAACAAAGGAAATCAAACTCTAAACGGTACGGTTGATTTTACATATAATCAAAATATTTTGCATTACGGAATTGCAACGCTGGCGCCAAATATTCAAACGCCGGGTGTTTTAGGGTGGAATTATTCAAATTTACTTCCATTTGAAAGCAGAAGAATCTATGTGGGATTAAATGTAAATACTCCGGTTCAAAGTCCTCCGGCTAATATTGGAGATGTTTTAAACTTCACAGCAACAATAAATCCAATCGCAGGAGATATTATTCCGGCAGACAACCAGTTTGTCTTCAATCAGGAAATAATAGGTTCATTTGATCCAAATGATATTACCTGTTTAGAAGGAGAGATCGTTTCGCCATCGACAATTGGAGATTATCTGCATTACGGAATCAATTTTGAAAACACAGGAACGGCTGAAGCTGAAAATGTAGTGGTAAAAGTGGTCATCGATGAAACGAAATATGATATTAATTCACTTCAGCTTTTAGATGCTTCGCATTCCGTAAATGTTGCTATAAAAGGAAATGTAGCCGAGTTTATTTTTGCTAAAATCAATTTGAGCGTTTCTAAAACACCTCCGGTTGGCGGACACGGAAATATCTTATTTAAGATAAAAACACTTCCTTCTCTTAATTCAGGCGATGAGGTCGAAAAAGAAGCTAGTATTTATTTTGACTACAACGAAGCAATTGATACCAATACAGCCGAAACTATTTTTAAATCATTAGGAAATAAAGATTTTGAATCTGATAAAAGCATAAAGATTTATCCGAATCCAACAAAAGGCGAGGTGTTTATTAATTGTGATAATGAATTAAAATTAATTGAACTGTTTGATGTGCAGGGAAGAATACTTCAAACGGTAATTGAAAACAAAAACAGTTCTAAAATTAATCTTTCAGACAAATCCAACGGATTGTATTTTATCAGAATAACTTCTGAAAAAGGAAAATCTGTAGAAAAGGTAATTAAAGAATAATTTAGGTTAAGATTTTATTCTGATTTAAGAGCCTTTCAAAGTTTGATGACTTTGAGAGGCTTTTTCTTTGCTGAAAATAAAAATTTAAATCTTGAATTTTTTGTTGAAGATTTATAGATTTTTAATTCACATAACAGAATTTTTTTTTAAAAAAAAGTAATATTATTCCTTCGTGTGTCAAAATTATAAAATAATTAATTATCTTCGTTTTCTTTTTTAAAGTACTGATTAACAGTGTTTAATAATGGATTAAATGCCTTTTTTTTTGTTTTTAGCCAACAACCATGAACCGCCATTAGTAATTATTTACTGCAACTAAAGGCATCATAAATTTTTCAAATAGTAAGAATGTTGAAATATGTTATTCTATAAAAAGCATTAAGAATAATGTATAGAATCTAGAGAACAACAATTAGCTAGACAGCTGCTTTGTCATGCCAAATTACACTTCTAAAGGCAGAATTAAAAATCAACAATAATGTTATTTAAATCTTAAACTAATTAATGTTATGAAAAAATCCACCTTACAAACACTTACAGATGAAGAGCTGCTTACTAAAACGCAGCAATACACATTTAAATATTTCTGGGACCACGCATCAAGTTTTTCTGGTATGGCACATGAGCGAATTCCTGTTTCGGGAAGTGCAGGAAACGTCGTTACTTCAGGCGGTTCTGGATTTGGAGTGATGGCTATTTTAGTAGGCATCGAGAGAGGATTTGTTACCAGGGAAGAAGGACGTCAGCGTATTGAAAAAATTGTTGATTTCTTAACTAATTCTGCTGTTAGTTATAAAGGAGCCTTTGCTCATTGGATTAATGGAGATACAGGCGAAACGGTTCCGTTTAGTAAAAATGACAATGGAGCTGATTTAGTTGAAACCTCGTTTATGATGCAGGGCTTGATTACAGCACGTCAGTATTTTAATGAGCCTGTTTTGACAGAACAAGATTTGGTTGTTAAGATCAACAAACTTTGGAATAATGTCGACTGGAATTATTTTACATTCGGATCAGATAAGTTGTATTGGCATTGTGATAATGAATTTCAAAACGTAATTCAATTGCCAATTATTGGCTGGAACGAGTGTATGATTACCTATTTGCTGGCTATTGCTTCGCCTACGCATGCCATAAATCCAAGTTTGTGGCAAAGCGGCTGGTCATCTGGTGGTACTTATAAAAGCAAAAATCAAAAGTTTTACGATATTACGCTTCCTATAGGCAATGGAAATGCAAAAGGCGGTCCTTTATTTTTTGCTCATTATTCATTTTTAGGATTTAATCCAAAGAATCTGCGGGATACTTACAATGACGTAAATTATTTTCAGCAAAATGTAGCGCATACTTTAATAAACAGAGCGTATTGCGAACAAAATCCGCTAGGATATAAAGGATATGGCGAAAATAAAGCCTGGGGATTAACGGCATCTGATGGAAATACTAATTACAGTGCCCATTCGCCCGGAAATGACAAAGGTGTAATTGCTCCTACAGCGGCTATTTCGTCTATGCCTTATACACCCAAAGAATCATTAGCTGCGCTGAGATATTTTTATGAAGAGTTAGGAACAAAAATCTGGAACGAAAAAGCAGGATTTGTAGACTCTTTTAATCAGAGTGTAAATTGGGTCGACAGCAGTTATCTGGCTATCGATCAGGGTCCAATTATTTGTATGATCGAAAATTATCGTTCCGGTTTGCTTTGGGATTATTTTATGTCGGCTCCTGAAATTCAGACTGCATTAGGTAAATTAAACTTTAAACCGGATTATTATCCGCGTCCAATTATTAGAGAACCACTTTTGATTGATAATTTTGAAAACGGAAAAATCAACTTTACAGATAAAATAAATATAAATCCGGCAGGCGATATGCAGATTACCGTGGTAGATAATCCGGATAAAACAGGAGTTAACCAAAGTGATAAAGTCCTAAAATTTAAAAGAATTGACAATACTGCTAAGTGGGCAGGATTTTTCTGCACGCTAAAAGAGCCGCTTTCTGAGTATAAATATTTGTACATGAAATATTATCGCAATAATCCCAATTCTCAAATTAGGATTAGTATTTCGAATGAATTTTTGTCTCAAAGCCCTTTAGATAAAGTAAACGAATGGGGAGTTGCTGTTTTTGATTTATTAACAAACAAAGTAAAAGATGTCTCTACGTTTGGCATTCAGCCTGATTTTACGGATAATCGTGCCATAGGTGATATTGTTTATATTGATGAGCTGATTTTTAGCGATACCGAAATTGATATTGACCCTTTTTATAACAACAATCCTAAAGAACTCGTAACAACCGATATACAGACTAATTCGATTTCTTTATCGTGGGATGAACTTCCCGGAATCACTTCATATGATGTTTTTAAAGAAGGCGTATTTCATCAAAATGTTACCAGAAATTCTATTACGATTCATAATCTGAATCCTTTTGATATTTACTTCTTTTCTGTAAGAGGAAGAGATGATAATCAAAATCTTTATACAAAGCTGAGCAATAATCTTTATGTAGCAACGCTGGAAACAAAAGCACACAAAGACGAACGAATGGCTTGGTGGCGTGAGGCTGGTTTTGGGTTGTTTTTGCATTGGGGCGGCTACTCAGCACTTGCTGGATTCTATAAAGGACCAACTCTAATGAAAACAGGTCCGTATGTTGATCCCGATTATTGGATGAAAGATTACTATTCTGCTTATCGTCCAGAATGGATTAACCCGGATGGGACTATTAAAATAGATCCCGCTACAGGAGAACCTTACATTTCGGGCCAATATGCAGAATGGATCATGTTTGCTGCCCAAATTCCCAGAGATGAATACAAAAAAAGATTGAAGGAAGGTTTTACAGCGCAAAATTTCAGTGCAATTAACTGGGTGAAAATGGCAAAAGATGCCGGCATGAAATATATTGTTATTACGGCCAAACACCACGAAGGTTTTGCTCTAATGCATACACATCACATTGGATGCAATATTGAGGATGAGACCAATATTTCGGAAGATATTTTGAAAAATCTGGTAACTGCAGCTCGTGCGGAAGGATTGAAAATTGGATTCTACTATTCTCAATGCCTTGATTGGTTAAATCCGGGAGGAATGGGCTGGATCCCTCAAAATGCAACAGCGAATCATGAAGCATCTTATGAGGACAAATCAAAATATACAGATACAATTGTGGTCCCTCATATCAAAACTATGATTAATGATTATGATATTGACTTGATATGGTGGGATATGGGAGGCGCAAGTACGCCAGAATTCCGTTATCGAATGATGAAGGCTATTAAAAACATTCCCGGATCAGACCGCTTAATATTCAATAACCGAATGGAGGATGGTTTAACAGGAGATTACAGAACTCCGGAACAAAATATTCCTGATATGCCGCCTAACGGAAATGGAACAGACTGGGAAACGTGTATGACTATGAATGATAATTGGGGATATGATGCTTACGACCCGCGATGGAAAACAGAGACAGATCTACTTCAAAAATTGATTGATATTGTAAGTAAGGGAGGAAATTTTCTGCTCAATATTGGCCCTGAAGGAGATGGTTCATTTCCGCCAGAAGCTATAAGCAGACTGAAAGGCTTTGCAGTTTGGATGTCAGTAAATCAAACAGCTATAGAAAAAGTACAGCCAAGTCCGTATACTAAACAATTGTCTTGGGGGCGTGTAACCCGTAAAATTGTAGACGGCACACAATATCTTTTTCTGCATGTATTTACAGATCATTGGCCTAAAGATGGAAGTTTAGCGGTACCTGATCTACATGACGGAACTGTTATCAAGGCATACTTTCTTGCTGATGCTGCAAAAAAAGCATTAGATATAGTTCCAAATGACATTGCTTCGGGATATGTTATTTCGGTACCTGCTAATCCTCTTGATAATATTAGTACAACCATTGTCTTAGAAATGTCAGAAATCGTAGATATACTTATCAGCTTTGTTAAACAATTCAAGGATGGTATGCTTAATTTGAATGCAGTAGATGCTGTTACAACCGGATTAATTATTGAAAATGGACCTGTTTATAATCTGGGAGGATGGACAGATGATTCTAAATTTGCTACATGGCACGTTGAGGTTACACAACCCGGAAATTTTATTTTAGATGCAGTTGTGTCAGGTTATTCCGGAAAATTTATACTGAAAATAAAAGGAATAGATCAAGGTCCATATCCCTTTGCTATTACAACAAGTGGCTTTGAAAACTATCAAACCTTAACGATAGGAATGGTTAATTTGCCTATTGGTGTGTATGATATTGAGCTCCATCGTGTTTCTGATGGAGGCTGGGATCCTGTTAATGTGCGTCAAATTTCCATTCATCCGCCAATCGATAAAACTCCTATTATAAATCAAAATGAAGATAGAACTCTTGTTCTTCCTGCTAAAAATGCTATTCTGCATGGAAGCGGCATCACTATAGAACATGCTCCTAATTATAACATTGGAGGATGGACAAATCCGGCTTCGTATGCTGCATGGAGAGTAAGAGTAAATGTGTCGGGTTTTTATCACTGGCAAAGTGAATTGGCAGGTTATTCGGGAGAATTTCAATTAGTGATAAATGATGTTTCAAGTGTTAAATATCCATTTATAGCTAATAATAATTTAGCAGACTATAAAATCAAGCAGTTAGGTGATGTTTATTTAGAAGAAGGAGTTTATTATATCGAGTTGCATCGTATTTCAAACGGAGGCTGGGATCCTGTCAATGTACGTAACATTACATTCTATCAGGATTTGCTTCTTGATGCTAATAAATAACCAATAGTTAAGTTTGATAGTGTTAAAGAATTTCTCTCAATTTTAAAGAATACTTGGGTGTAATTATTATAGCATGAATAATACGCAAAAGAGGATGTGATGAAATAATTCGACACATCCTTTTTTTAATTCTTTTACTGTTAGTATTTCATTTTTTGGAATTCATCTTCGGTATTTAATGATGAGTTCTAAAATTAGAAAGTGACCACGGTGGGATTTGAACCCACACGCCCTTGCGAGCACCACCCCCTCAAGATGGCGAGTCTACCGTTTCTCCACGTGGCCTAAATGCAAAAAAGGTCAAGTAAATTAATACTCGACCTTTTGTGACCCGACTGGGGCTCGAACCCAGGACCCCATCATTAAAAGTGATGTGCTCTACCGACTGAGCTATCGAGTCATTGCTTTCAAGAAAACTTATTTTGTAAATCACAATTTTGTGACCCGACTGGGGCTCGAACCCAGGACCCCATCATTAAAAGTGATGTGCTCTACCGACTGAGCTATCGAGTCATTTTGTTTTCTTGATTGCGGGTGCAAATATAAGGAGTTTATTTTATTATTTGCAAGCAATTTTGTTTTAAATTTGTCTTTTTTTAACCAAAATTTACAATCCCTTAGTTTATAGGGTTTTATTAGAATGAAAAAAATCATCTTATTAGGATATATGGGCTGCGGAAAGTCAACTATTGCCCAAAACCTTTCAAAAATTACAAATATTCCGTTTCTGGATTTAGATAATTGTATCGAAAAAAAAACAAATTTGTCTATAAAAGAGATTTTCGAGAAACACGGAGAGATCTATTTTAGAAAATTAGAACATGAAATGTTTCTTGAATTAATTCAATCTTCAGAAAATAGTATTATAGGTTTAGGCGGGGGAACGCCATGTTATGCTAATAATCATTTATTATTACAAAGAGACGATCTTACTTCTATATATTTAAAGGCTTCGATTGATACTTTATATAATAGATTAGTACACAATAAAAGTAAAAGACCTTTAATTGCGAATATGGAAGAGGAAGAAATGAAAGAGTTTATTGCCAAACATTTATTCGACAGAAGTTTTTATTATAACCATGCACAGCACAAAGTTGTAGTTGATAATAGAACAGTCGACGAAACGGTTCAGGACATTTTAGAAATCTTAGCTTAGAAAAGCATAATTGTCTCCGTTTTCATCAAAAACAACCTGAACATGTTCTAATAAAGAAGTTGATAAAGAAATTCCTTTAAAATCAGCTTTTACAGGATACTTTTTATGATTTCGGTCTACAAGTACAGCAGTTTTGAATTTTTTAAGCGGAACGTCCAGAAAATGACGAACGGCATATATTAAAGTTGTTCCTGAATTGAGTACATCATCAACCAAAACTAATCCTTTATTCGAGTATTCTTGTGGAGATAAAGAAGTCTGAATAGGAGATTGCGGATTTTGTTTGTCTACTTTTACTTCGCAAAACGAAACATTCAGAGTAGAGATGTCGTTTAAAACTTTCACGATTTTTTGGGCAAAAACAGAACCGCTGGAAGCAATCCCGGCAATTACAACTTCTTCTTCGTCAACAAAAGTCTCGTAAATTTGATAAGCAATACGTTTTATTTTATGCTCGATTTCCTGATGGGTTAAGATGATGTTTTTGCTCATGATTTATTTTTTTGCTAAAATACGATTAGAATTTTAGATTTTAGATTTTAGAATTCAGATTTTTTGAATTTAAATTTCATCTTCGTGTTCTTCGTCGTCGATAAAATCAGTTCCGTAATCGTCAATATCCCTTCTGTCTTTTTTAGTTGGTCTTCCTGCGCCGCTTTTACGGTAATGCTCTTTTGATAATTTAAGCATTTCTAAATGTGCATAAGCTTCGGCCGGAGTTTCATTTTTTCTGTATATATCAACAAGTTTTGCCCCCACACGATTTTCCGGTATATCAAGTACAGTAATTATATGTGTAATCTGGTCTTTTCTAAAAGTAATTTTATCAGTAGGAAAAACTTCTTTTGATGGTTTTGCAACCTGCCCGTTTACAGTAACCTGATTTTTTTTGCAGGCCTCTGTTACCATGTTTCTGGTTTTGTAATAACGAACGCACCACAAGTATTTATCTATTCTCATAATTTTTCTAAAATAGAAGTTAAATTCTTTACAAAAATAAATCAATATTGTATCTTGCGCACCTAAAAAATTAACAATAATGAATAAATTTAAATATTACTTTGTTTTATTGCTTGCAAGTATAGCTATAGTGTCTTGTAATAAAGACAAAGATGAACCTGAAACAGTTCCTTTAAGAGATTATAAGGTACAATATGCTGCAGATAATGACTCTATTGTTAAATATTTAAAGACTCATTATATAAAAGAAGTAACGGCTAATTTTGATATAACGATTGAAAAGATTCCGGCAGGAGGTACACAAACATCTATTATGTATCAAACCGATTACCCTCTTCAGACAAGAGATGTTTATAATCACGATGTTAATTATAAAGTATATTACTTAACTTTAAATAAAGGAGTTGGACAATCTCCTATGAATACTGACCGAATTTATGCATCCTATGTAGGAAGCCTTTTAAACGGGACCGTATTTGATTCTTCTTATGGATTAGGTAGAAATTTTGAATTATATATGAATTCCTCTCAGGCTGTAATTGACGGTTGGGGTGAAATTTTTCCGCAGTTTAAAACCGGTACTCCAAATGCAGCAGGTCCTGATGGAACAGTAACTTATAAAGATTTTGGTGCAGGAGTGATGTTTTTGCCTTCCGGACTTGGATATTATGGAGGAGGTGCTGATAATATTCCTTCTTATTCTCCTTTGGTATTTAGCTTTAAATTATTTGATCTTCAACGATTGGATCACGATGGTGATGGTGTTTTAGATATTAATGAAGATATAAACAAAGATGGATATCTCTATGATTTGAGAGATACTTCTAGATTTCCTACTCCGCCAGCTACTATGAAAGATGATACAGATGGAGATGGTATTGCTGATTTTGTTGATACTGATGATGACGGTGATGGTTTCTCTACTTATTATGAAGTTACAAAACCTAAAGAACAAATTGGATGGGTAAACGGCGTATTTAATGGAGTGAGTACTTATTATCCTTGGGATCCTGTTACAGACAATCCGAATACTCCAAATGTTGATGAAACTGAACCAAGAGGAATTCCAAGAAGACCAACTGGACCTCTTAAAACTGAAGGGGACACAGAATCGATAAATAATCCTAGAAGTTTTCTACCAGAAGATTATACAGCTCCAGTAAGATTAAGAATTCATTTAGATAAAACATATCCTTATCAAAAACTATAGTTTTATTAAGGCATAAAAAAACCTCGAAAGTAATTTCGAGGTTTTTTTGTTTTATAAAGTAAGAGAAACTAAAATTATTTTCTTTTGATAACTCTTTCTACAGATTCAACAATTGCCTGATTGTTTAATTTGTATTTTTCCATTAATTGTTCTGGTGTACCAGATTCTCCAAAGCTGTCTTTTACTGCTACAAATTCTTGTGGAGTTGGATTGTGTAAAGCTAATACTCCTGAGACACTTTCTCCAAGACCTCCAAGGTAGTTATGTTCTTCTGCAGTTACGATACATCTTGTTTTAGCAACTGATTTAAGAATAGCTTCTTCGTCAAGAGGTTTAATTGTGTGAATGTTAATTACCTCTGCAGAAATTCCTTTTGCTTCAAGAGCTTCAGCAGCGATAAGAGCTTCCCAAACTAAATGTCCCGTTGCAACAATTGTTACATCAGTTCCTTCGTTTAATAAAATAGCTTTTCCAATTACAAATGGTTCGTCAACAGGAGTAAAGTTAGGTACAACTGGACGTCCGAAACGTAAATAAGCCGGACCGTGATGATCTGCTAATGCAATAGTTGCAGCTTTAGTTTGATTGTAATCGCAAGTGTTGATTACAGTCATTCCCGGAAGCATTTTCATTAATCCGATATCTTCTAAAATTTGGTGAGTTGCACCATCTTCACCTAAAGTTAAACCCGCGTGTGAAGCACAAATTTTTACGTTTTTGTCTGAATAAGCAACAGATTGACGAATTTGATCGTAAACTCTTCCTGTTGAGAAATTAGCAAAAGTTCCTGTAAATGGAATTTTTCCGCCAATTGTTAAACCGGCAGCGATACCAATCATGTTAGCTTCTGCAATTCCAATTTGGAAAAAACGCTCGGGATGATTTTTCTTGAAATCATCAAATTTTAATGATCCAATTAAATCAGCACATAATGCTACTACATTTTCGTTTTTTTGACCTAATTCAGTCATTCCCGCTCCAAAACCAGAACGAGTATCTTTGCTTCCTGTATTTTCGTATTTTTTCATTTTATTTTTGCTGTATGCAATAGGCAGTAGGCAATAAGCATAGAGCTTATAGCTTAAAGCTTAAAGCTGTTTTAGTAATCAACTTGGTCTTTAGAATAGTTTTGAGCTAATGCTTTTTCTAATTGCTCATCATTTGGCGCTTTTCCGTGCCAAGCATGTGTGTGCATCATAAAATCAACACCGTGACCCATTTCAGTATGCAATAAAATACAAACTGGTTTTCCTTTTCCTGTTCTTGATTTTGCATCAGTTAATCCAGCAATGATTGCATCTATATTATTTCCTTCTGCAATTTCTATAACATCCCAGTCAAAAGCTTCGAATTTTGCACGAAGGCTTCCCATTGCCAAAACTTCATCAGTTGTTCCGTCAATTTGTTTCCCGTTAACATCGACAGTTGCAATAAGGTTGTCTACTTTTTTTGCAGAAGCATACATAATAGCCTCCCAGTTTTGACCTTCCTGTAATTCTCCGTCTCCATGTAAAGTATAAATTAAATGGTTATCACCATTTAATTTTTTTGCCTGTGCAGCACCAAGAGCAACAGATAAGCCTTGTCCTAATGATCCAGACGCCATACGTACACCAGGTAAACCTTCGTGAGTAGTTGGGTGCCCTTGTAAACGAGAGTTTAATAACCTAAAAGTTGCTAGTTCTGAAATTGGGAAATAGCCGCTGCGTGCTAAAACGCTGTAAAATACTGGAGAAATATGACCATTTGAAAGGAAGAAGATATCTTCTCCAATTCCATTCATGTCAAAACCTTCTTTGCGGTCCATAATATTTTGGTATAGCGTTACCAAAAATTCAGTACAACCTAGTGATCCACCTGGGTGACCAGAGTTTACAGCATGTACCATTCTAAGAATATCTCTTCTTACTTGGATCGTTAAATCGCTTAATTGTTGTGTGTTAGGCTTCATTTTATATGTAAAAGTTTAAACTGGAGCAAAAGTAGTCGTTATTTTGCGGGGAGACAAATGATTTTCTGCTTTAGTTTGATACAATTGTTAAATTCTGTTTCTTTTTTTATTAATCTTAAAAAAAACAGCAATTTGTTTTAGATTTTTCAAATTCAACATTTTAGAAATTAAGGTTTTCAATAAATTGCTAAATAAAAAAGCCCTAAAAAGGGCTTTTGAATAATCGAACGTAATAAATTAATTATTATCGCCCTCGCTGTAGAAATTATTTTCTTCATCTTCTGAACCAATTTCTTCCTGATCGTCATCAAGTTCTGAACCCGGAACATCTAAGTCATTTCCGATTTTATCGCTGTTTTGTTTCCATTCGTGATTGTCCTGATTTATAATGCGTTCACCTGAAATTTCTTCGGGATTGATGTCTTCTAGTTTGTTATCTTGATTATAAATATCTTCGTTTGCCGGATAATCCATGTTTTCAAGGTTTTTTTCAATTTGTTCATCCTTGATTTGATCTAATTTTTCTTCAGAGTTTATCATGATTTCGAGATTTTTAGTTGAATGAGTTAAAATTACGAAAGCAATACTTGAAACCGTTATATTTTAATACTCTGATTGTTGCAGTTTTTACATTGCAATATCTTCTTTTAGAAGGGCTGCGTTAGGGATAGAAACGGCATCCTTTTGCGACAGTAGTCATTTCTCGATTAAAATGATATTTTCCGGAGCAAAAGATAGAGTGGATAGCCCGACCGGAGGGAACGCCCAAAAACATAAAATTCAATTTTCTAATTGACCAATTATCTAATTAAATTATTCTGAAATTAGCTTATCTTTGCCGTCCCGAACGGTCGGGAGAAAAAAGAAACAAATGAAGTTCGATTTATTACAAAAAGATCCGCAGTCTAAAGCAAGAGCGGGAAGTATAACTACTGATCACGGCGTAATCGAAACGCCTATTTTTATGCCTGTTGGAACGGTGGCTTCGGTAAAAGGAGTGCATCAGCGAGAATTAAAAGACGATATTAACCCGGATATTATTCTAGGAAACACTTACCATTTATATTTACGTCCGCAAACAGAAATCCTTGAGAAAGCAGGAGGATTACATAAATTCATGAATTGGGATCGTAATATTTTGACTGATTCTGGTGGATATCAGGTATATTCTCTTTCCTCAAACAGAAAAATTAAAGAAGAAGGAGTAAAGTTTAAATCGCACATTGATGGATCTTATCATGTTTTTACTCCAGAAAATGTAATGGAAATTCAGCGTACAATTGGTGCAGATATTATTATGGCTTTTGACGAGTGTACGCCATATCCTTGCGATTACAGATATGCACAAAGATCTATGCACATGACACACCGCTGGTTAGACCGCTGTATTAATCATTTAGAAAAAGTACCTTATAAATACGGTTACGAACAAACTTTTTTTCCAATTGTTCAGGGAAGTACGTATAAAGATCTACGTCGCCAGTCTGCAGAATATATTGCAAATGCAGGACAGCAAGGAAATGCAATTGGCGGTTTATCTGTAGGGGAGCCCGCAGAAGAAATGTACGCAATGACAGAAGTTGTCTGCGAAATTCTTCCGGAAGATAAACCTCGTTACTTAATGGGCGTTGGAACCCCTATAAATATATTAGAAAATATTGCGTTAGGTATTGATATGTTTGATTGTGTAATGCCAACCCGTAATGCCAGAAACGGAATGTTGTTTACAGCAAACGGAACAATCAATATTAAAAATAAAAAGTGGGAAGCAGATTTTTCTCCAATTGATGAAATGGGACACACTTTTGTTGACGTACAATATACAAAAGCTTATTTACGCCATTTATTTGCGGCCAATGAATATTTAGGTAAACAAATTGCTACTATTCATAATCTTGGTTTCTACATGTGGTTGGTTCGTGAGGCTAGAAAACATATCTTAGCAGGCGATTTTAAACCATGGAAAGAAATGATGGTTAAAAATATGAGTCAAAGACTTTAATAAAAGAGTTTCAAGTTTTAGGTTTCAGGTTTCAGGTTCTCTACAGAACGTGAAACCTGAAACCTGAAACAACAAAAACAAAAACTATATGCTGTCAATAATAGATAAATACATCTTAAAAAGATATCTTGGAACTTTTTCTGTGATGCTGCTTTTGTTTGCGCCTATTGGAATCGTAATCGACGTTTCTGAAAAAGTAAATAAGATGCTCGAAAACAAGATCCCGTTTATGGATATTGCTTTCTATTATTACAATTTTACAATTTATTTTATTAACTCATTATTCCCGATTTTTTTATTTTTATCGGTTATTTGGTTTACTTCAAAACTGGCTAATAATACTGAGATTATTGCGATTTTGAGTTCCGGTATTTCATTTACGCGTTTTCTTCGTCCTTATATTATTGGTGCAACTATAGTTTCGATTTTTGTTTTGCTGATGGGATTTTTTATAGTTCCTGCTGCAAGTGAAGGTTATAATAATTTTAGGTACACCTATTTAAAAGGAAATGGAAAAGAACTCATGCGTGGCGAAAATACTAATGTTTACAGACAAATTAATGACCACGATTTTATCTTTGTAAACAGTTTTAACGAAGAATCGAAAACGGCATTTAATTTTACGCTTGAGCATTTCGAAAAAGACAAACTTACGTATAAGATTACAGCAAGTCGTATAAAATGGGACCCAAAGTTAAAAACTTATATCTTGTACGATTATACAAAACGAACGCTTAATGATTTGAATGATATAATAGAAAAAGCACCTGAAAAAAATGTAAAGTTTAAGTTTGAGCTTGCTGATTTAACGCCTGTTGTTTACATTGCAGAGACATTGACATTAGGTAAATTATATGATTTTATCGAAAAAGAAAGAAAAAGAGGTTCAGGAAACATCAATACTTATTTGGTAGTTCTTTATAAAAAATACAGTATACCGGTTTCTGCTTTTATTTTAACGATTATTGCAGTATCTGTTTCTTCGATGAAACGCCGTGGCGGAATGGGAATGAACCTTGCTATTGGAATTGCAATTGCATTTTCATTTGTATTCTTTGATAAAATATTTGGTACTCTTGCCGAAAAATCTACTTTTTCACCTTTATTAGCTGTTTGGTTCCCAAATATTGTTTTTGGAGCTTTGGCAGTTTACCTGTTACGTAATGCGAAACGATAATTTAAAAAGTTATTTAAATCTTCATTTAATTGTTTTTATCTGGGGATTTACAGCCATTCTTGGTGCTTTAATTACAATAGATGCCGAAAATCTGGTATGGTTTAGAATGTTGATAGCGGCCATTTTTCTGGGAGGATTTATTATTTATAAAAAAGAATCTTTTAAAATATCAGCACAATCATTAGCAAAATTAATTTTCGTTGGATTGTTAATTGCGCTCCATTGGATTTTCTTTTTTAAAGCCATTCATGTGTCTAATGTTTCGATAACCTTATCGATTTTTTCACTAGGAGCTTTTTTTGCTTCTTTATTAGAACCGCTTTTTTACGGAAGAAAAGTTTTATGGTACGAAGTTTTCTTCGGACTGATAATCATTGCGGGATTAGGATTGATTTTGCAAGTAGAAATTAAGTATTTAACAGGTGTTTATTATGCCTTAATTTCAATAATTCTGGGTGTTTTATTTACCTTAATGAATGGAAAATTAATCTCAGATCACGAACCTTCAGTTATAACATTTTACGAATTTGGAGCCGGAGTTTTCTTTATTTCTATTTATTTTTTAGTAATTGGGAAATTCAATGCAGACTTTTTTGTAATGTCTTTAAATAACTGGGTTCTATTATTGGTTTTGGCTTCTGTTTGTACAGCATATGCCTTTACTGCTTCTGTAAAAGTTATGCGAAGATTGACACCTTATACAGTAATGTTAACCACTAATTTAGAGCCTGTTTACGGGATTCTTTTAGCTTATTTTATTCTTGGAGGAAAAGAAAAAATGAGTGTAGAATTTTATATTGGTGCAGTAATTATTGTCATTACTGTTATTTTAAATGGTGTTTTTAAACATTATAAGAATAAAGATAAAGTGTAGTATTTATCTTATGTTAAAATTGCATTTTTTCATTTTAAAGACGAAATAATAATTCGAATAGTATAATATTTTTATATTTGCGGTTCGATTTAAAAACAAAATTCAAAAATCCATGGAATATTTAGATTTTGAGCTTCCAATAAAAGAACTTGAAGAACAGTTAGAAAAGTGTGTTATAATTGGAAAAGAATCTGACGTCGATGTTACGCCGACTTGTAAAGAAATCAACAAGAAATTAGAACAAACTAAAAAAGAAATATATAAAAACCTTACGGCTTGGCAGCGTGTACAATTGTCAAGACACCCAAACAGACCTTATACTTTAGATTATATCAAAGCAATTTGCGGCGATACTTTTTTGGAACTTCATGGAGACAGAGGTTTTAAAGATGATAAGGCTATGGTTGGCGGTCTTGGAAAAGTAAACGGACAATCGTTTATGATTATTGGTCAGCAAAAAGGGTTTAATACAAAAACACGTCAATACCGTAACTTTGGCATGGCGAATCCTGAAGGATACCGTAAAGCTTTGCGTTTAATGAAAATGGCAGAAAAATTCGGAATTCCGGTTTTAACTTTAGTAGATACTCCGGGTGCATATCCGGGACTTGAAGCCGAAGAAAGAGGACAAGGAGAAGCTATTGCAAGAAACATTTTTGAAATGGTTCGTCTGCAAGTGCCAATCATTACAATTATTGTTGGAGAAGGAGCTTCTGGTGGAGCTTTAGGAATAGGTGTTGGAGACCGTGTTTACATGTTAGAAAATACTTGGTACTCTGTAATTTCTCCAGAATCATGTTCTTCAATTTTATGGAAAAGCTGGGAGTACAAGGAACGTGCTGCTGAAGCTCTGAAATTGACTTCATCAGATATGAAAAAACAAAAATTAGTAGATGATGTTATACCGGAACCACTAGGAGGAGCGCACTATGATCGCGAAACTACGTTTAAAACAGTGGCAGAATATATAACAAAAGGATATAACGAATTGAAAGACTTATCAACAGCCGAGCTTATTGCCCAAAGAATGGACAAATACAGCAATATGGGCGAGTATAAAGAGTAAATTCATATAAAATGATTAAAAATCCGAAGCCCTGCGGTTTCGGATTTTTTTTTGGTTATCAACAAAATAAACATATTTATAAACAACAGAATAGTTATAACTCGATAACAATTTTTTTTCAAATTTTGTTACTTTCGCTATATGGAAAATTTCAAGAATGTAAACCCTGTCAAGGTAGACAAAACCACTATTATTAATCTGGAAAAAGGAAAACTTCCTCCACAAGTTCTTGATTTGGAGGAGGCCGTACTTGGCGCCATGATGATTGATAAAAAAGGGGTAGATGATGTAATTGATATTTTACAGCCAGATGCTTTTTACAAAGATGCCCACAAACATATTTTTGAGGCAATCTTACAGCTTTTTACAGAAACTCAGCCAATTGATATATTGACAGTTTCGACTCAGTTAAAGAAAAATGGAAAGCTTGAACTGGCAGGAGGAGATTTTTATTTAATTCAGCTTACGCAGAAAATCGCTTCTTCTGCACACATCGAATTTCACTCGCGTATTATTCTTCAAAAATTTATTCAAAGAAGTTTGATTAGAATTTCATCTGAAATTATTGAAGAATCTTATGACGAAACTACAGACGTATTTGATTTGCTGGACAAAGCTGAGTCGAAATTATATGAAGTAACTCAGGGAAATATCAAGCGTAGTTCTGAAACAGCTCAAAGTTTAGTTTTACAGGCAAAAAAACGTATTGAAGAAATTGCAGGTAAAGAAGGTTTGAGTGGTATTGCAACCGGTTTTGAAAAATTAGATCAGTTAACATCAGGATGGCAGCCTTCGGATTTAATTATTATTGCTGCTCGTCCGGGTATGGGTAAAACCGCCTTCGTACTATCGATGGCAAGAAATATCAGTATTCAGTTTGGGCATGCAGTTGCAGTTTTTTCTCTGGAGATGGCTTCTGTTCAGTTGATTACGAGACTTATTTCATCTGAAACAGGATTGTCTTCAGAGAAGTTAAGAACTGGAAAACTGGAAAAACACGAATGGGAACAGCTGAGTACTAAAGTTAAAGATTTAGAAAAAGCACCATTGTTTATTGATGATACACCTTCACTTTCAATTTTCGATTTACGTGCAAAATGCCGTCGTTTGGCTTCTCAGCACGGAATTAAATTGATCATTATTGACTACTTGCAGTTAATGACGGCGGGAGGTAATGCTAAAGGCGGAGGAAATCGTGAGCAGGAGATTTCGACAATTTCCCGAAACTTAAAAGCATTGGCAAAAGAGTTAAACGTACCCGTTATTGCACTTTCTCAGTTATCGCGTGCCGTAGAAACGCGTGGTTCCAGCAAGCGTCCGCTGCTATCGGATCTTCGTGAATCTGGAGCGATTGAGCAGGATGCCGATATTGTATCGTTTATTTATCGTCCGGAATATTATAAAATTGAAGAGTGGGATGATGATGAGCAGTCTTCAACAGCAGGTCAGGCCGAGTTTATTGTAGCGAAACACCGTAATGGTGGACTTGATAATATTCGTTTAAAATTCTTAGGACATTTAGGAAAGTTTGATAACCTTGAAGACTTTAGCGGCGGTTATGATGATTTGCCTTCAAAAATGAATCATGACGATAATCCGTTCATTACCAAAAATCTTCCTTCGGCAAATGAAGCTTTTGGAAGTAATTTAAATGATGACGATGATGATAGCGATGTTCCGTTCTAAATAAAAAAATAAAATAATTAAATAAAAAAAAATCTTTATAAGCACAGTGCTTGTAAAGATTTTTTCATTTAAAGATTATACAGCTTTGCACATAATTTCACAAAATAATATTTCTTATATAAAAATTAATTCGGTAGATTAGCAATACCATAAACAATTATAAAATTATTAACTAATTAAAATTTTAAAACTATGAGTGAAGAAGCCTTTCCAGGACCTATTCAAGTTCCGTTAAGTATTGCTAAAGAATGGGAAAAGAGATACCAGGATGATACCACGGTCGAAGATTCTAAAAACAAAGTAAAATCTTATTTGATTCCAAGAGAAAGTTTAGAAAAAGTTTTGCAGCTTAATACCGAAGCAGTTCGTGCTTACATTGGTATTAATGACCAAAATGAAAAGACATTACTTTTTGTTGGTGCCCAATATGATAAAGAAACGGGTAAATACATTGACGTGTACGGACAATCTTCACAGCAAAATAAATCAGCCGAGAGTGCTGAAGATGTTGTATATGATGGTACAAGGCCAAGTCCTCCATATTGATTTTTAAATAAGTATTTAAAATAATGGATGATTTTTTAATATATTTAGGTTATTTAATATTATTAATAAATCTAATATTATATGCATTTAGCTTTTTCCGAAAGGGAAAAGCTAATGTTTTTTTTGTTGCCTACCTGGCTTTTTCGTTTGTAATGCAATTTTCAATGGAATTGGTTTATTCTCTTCATAAGAGCAATTTAGTCCTCGTTAATATTTTTGTTATTGGACAAATGCTTTTTTTAGGAATGTTTTATCATTCTATTTTAAAATTGAAAATTCAAAAGTTATTTGTAAAGTGGGGAATTATAATTGCTCTGTTAATTTTAGGAATTCAGTTTTGTATTGAACCAGATCTGTTTTTTAAATTTAATTTATTTGAGATTACCGTTACTTCTCTAATGATTGTGGTTTTTGCGTTATTACATTTTTATAATATGCTTACAGAAAGTAAAACATATTATTATGTTACGATAGCTGTGATTCTTTTTATGTTAGGTTCTACAATTTTGTATTTGGTTGGAAATCTGACATTAACATTAAGTGAAAATTTGAAATATCTCTCATGGAAGCTAAACGCATTTTTATTTATAATTTACCACTTATTGATTATGTACGAATGGAAAAGAAGTTTTTATAAAAATTGACAATTAGAATGAACAATTAGCCAAAAAAAATCTCTATCAGGAATTTCCTGATAGAGATTTTTTTGATAGTTATTTTTTTCTAACACCTTACAGCCAAATTAAATATATTTGATTCTTGTATTAATAAATATTTCAAACCTAAAAAATGAGCACTCATTCAATTCCTGAAAAAGAACTGGTTGCAATTATTTTATATATCTCTTTATTTTTTATAATTGTAGCAGTTTCATTAATAATATTCTTTTATTTTTCAAGAAAAAAGATCATCCAAAAAGAGCTTGAAAAAAAAGATTTGATCTTGCAATATCAAAAAGAGCAGCTTCATGCAGTGATTATTACACAAGAAGAAGAACGTAAACGTATTGCTCAGGACTTACATGATGATATTAGTTCGAAGCTTAATATTGTTTCTTTGAATACACATTTGCTTTCTGCACCAAATTTAACCGAAGAAGAGACTAAAGAAATAACCGAAAACATAATTAATCTCACTACAAAAGCTCTTGAAAACTCGAGAAAAATTGCTCACAATTTATTGCCGCCCGTTTTTGAAAAGTTTGGATTAAATGCCGGAGTAGAAGAATTATGCGAAGAATTTGAAAGTAGTAAATCGGTAAAAACATATTATAAAAACGAAATTGATTTTGATGATAATATCGATCGTCATTTGCATGTTTTTAGAATTTTACAAGAATTAATGAATAACTCGCTTCGTCATGGAAAAGCAACCGAAATTTGGATTGCATTTAAAAATAATGAAGGAATAAATACCTGCTATTATGAAGATAACGGAATTGGTTTTGACAGCAAAAATCTTGAAAATCAAAAAGGGCTTGGTATGAAAAATATTGACAGCCGAATTTCTTTTTTAAACGGAACTATAAAATTTGACTCGGAAATTAATAAAGGAATTGCAGTAATTTTTACTTTTTAAGACAAATTCAGGAAATATTTAGCAATAAATATTAATAAAGCAAGGAACTTTAGCTTTTATTAATTCATATTTTGTAATTTCGAAAAACCAAATGACCAAAAACAAACAAAATGAATGCCGTTATTAAAATTGCTTTAGTCGATGACGAAGTATTATTTCGAAAAGGAATAGCTTTTTTATTGCAGAGAGAAGATAACATTGAGATTATTTTTGAAGCTTCAAACGGTGAAGAGCTTGTTACTAAATTAAATAATAATGAAGTAAAGCCAGATATCATTATTATGGATTTAAAAATGCCGGTTTTAAATGGCGTAGAAGCAACAAAAATTATCCGAAAATCTTTTCCTGACATAAAGATAATTGCCTTAACCAGTTATGACTCAAAATCTTTTATTGCAAATATGATTCAGGTAGGGGCTGTGGCTTACCTAATTAAAAATACTACACCAAAAGATTTGATTAGAACGATTAACGAAGTAAACAAAAAAGGGTTTTTCTACAATGAGAATGTTTTAAAAACAATTCAGGAAACAATTGTATCGACAAAAAATTCTAAAGGCAGTTTGGAAACTAGCTTTCTTTCTCCCCGAGAAATCGAAATCCTACAGCTCATTTGCCAGCAAAAAACAACTACAGAAATTGCAGAACATCTTTTTTTAAGTCCCAGAACAGTAGAAGGACATCGTAATAATTTATTATTAAAAACAGAATCAAGAAATATTGCAGGTCTTGTTGTGTATGCTATTCAAAATGAAATTGCAGTTTTAACACTGTAATGTCAGCTTGTTAAAAATTGAATAGATAAAACATAGTAAACAATTATTGTAAAAACCAGGACACAAATGCCTATTTTTTGCATTATACTAAAATCTTTTGGTTGGTTGTTTGGGTTATAGTTCATGGTTTAAGTTTTTAATCGATTGATTTAGTCGATTTTGGATTCCAAATTTAGACAGAAAAAGTTTTCAAAGTTTACGTGTTTTTACGTGTTTTTTATAAAATTTCAATCTTTATTACTTCATGATAGCGTTAATTAACAGTTTTATTCCATTATAAAACTAGGCTTCTATTGCTTTATTTAAAGCTTCCTTTATATCTTTACTAAAATATTTTTTTGATGAAAAAAAGTGTAGTATGTATTTTTATTTTGCTGTTTTGTGTTAGTGCAAAAGCATCGTTTATTTTACTTCCAATGGATGAAACAACACAGCAAAATCATTTAAAAGCTTACGGAATAACATATTGGTGTTTGAGTAGGGACTATAAAGCCAGCTGGCTCTTAAACTATCGCGGCGGATCATTCTTATTGCCGGATGCTGAAGAAATACGCAAAGAATGCAAAATACGTGGAGTTAGTTTTGAAATACTGTCAGATAGTGAAGAAGCTTCAATTTTAAATGATATTTCGAGTCCGTCTCAAAATATGGAATCTGTAATCCTTGAAAAAGCGCCAAAAATTGCAGTTTATACTCCAAAAGGAAAACAACCTTGGGACGATGCCGTTACTTTGGTTTTGACTTATGCCGAAATTCCTTTTACTCCAATTTATGACGAAGAAGTTTTGAGCGATCAACTTTTACTTTACGACTGGCTGCATCTTCATCATGAAGATTTTACTGGACAATACGGAAAATTTTATGCTGCCTACAAAAATACACCTTGGTATATAGAACAAAAAAAAGATGCTGAAGCTTTAGCCGCAAAACTAGACTATTCAAAAGTATCTCTGGAAAAAGGCGCTGTTGCAAAAAAAATACGTGATTTTGTTATTGGCGGCGGCTTTATGTTTGCAATGTGCTCTGCAACTGATAGCTTTGATATTGCCCTTGCCGCTGATGGTGTTGACATTTGTGAAACTATGTTTGATGGAGATCCAAGCGAATCTAATTATCAGTCAAAACTCAATTATTCCAATTCTTTCGCATTTAAAGATTTTATTTTAGAAAGAAGACCAGAAGTTTATGAGTTTTCAGATATAGATATGACGGGAAAAAGAAGAGTTCCAATGGAAAAAGATTATTTTACTTTAATGGAATTTTCTGCAAAATGGGACCCAATTCCAAGCATGTTATGCCAAAATCATACACAATTAGTAAAAGGATTTATGGGGCAGACAACATCTTTTAATGAAACATTGGTTAAATCAAATGTTTTGGTTATGGGAACTTGTGAGCTTAATGGCGAAGCAAGATACATTCATGGAGAAAAAGGAAAAGGAATGTTTACTTTTTTTGGAGGCCATGATCCTGAAGATTTTCAACATCAGGTTGGAGATCCGCCAACTGTTTTAGACCTACATCCAAATTCTCCGGGATATCGCTTAATTTTAAATAATGTTTTGTTTCCAGCCGCAAAAAAGAAAAAACTTAAAACTTAATTTAAAGAAAATTCAGTCCAGATCGGTATATGGTCAGAAACTTTTCGGGCTTCTTCAAGTGAATCAAATTTTTTATAAAACAAAATTACGCCGGAATTAATGGATTTTATTTTATTTGAATTATAAAAGACATTGTCAAACTCAGAAGCCAGACAATTATTCTCGATGCATTCTTTTTTAAGTGTTGTTTTTTGCTTTTGAAATATCGGAACGAAAGCCATTTTTTTTAGTGGATTAAAAACCGTATGTGATTGTGGACAATTAAAATCGCCCAAAAAAACCAGATTCAAATTTGGATATTCCTGAGGAAGAAATTTAAAATATTTAATTTCAGTTTCTGGTTGTTTACTTTTTGTAATAGCATGAAAATTGACAAGAGTAAACGTTTTTCGATCAGCCTCGAAGGTTCCAAAATAAGGTTCGCGATCAATCTCTAAATGATACTTTTTTTCGAGCCACGCATTTCCTTTTAAATTTACTCTGTTTGTTTTCCATATAAAAGCATAACGTTCTCTTTTGTAACTATTTCCGCTTGTAGGATCACTTATAGAGTAATCCCATTTTGCCCCTTTTTCATTTAATAAATTAGCAAGCTTAGCAATTGTCTGCGCACCGCCATATCCGGCAACAACTTCCTGAATTGCAATAATGTCATAATCTTTAACTGTATTGGCAATAAAATTTAAAGTTGGTTGTGATTTAGATTTTCCAAAATTTTTTAAATTCCAGGAAATAATTTTGGTTTGAGGAAAAGATTTAAGAGAAACAAATAATAAAAAAATGCAGGTGATAAAAGATTTCATAAGGCATTAAAAAAATCAAATATAATATTTTAAAAGTTTTTAATGTATGAAAATATTTATATTTTTTTATACCTGCTTTTTAAAGCCTTTCTAATAATAATTATTTGTAAAACAAGAAGAGCCGGTATAAAGATGAGTTTCCAGTCTACTTCAAGCCAGCCGGTTTTTTCAGAAACGAAAGCAAAACTTATGGATAAGAAAAAACAAAGAAACATTGTTTTCATAATTATATTATTTGGAGGATTAATGCTTACAGTTAGATCAAATTTATGTTTAGGGCTCAACTGGTATTTTCAATTTTTAAAGCAAACATAAATCGATTTAAAAGTATTTTATTACGGAATTCCGCAATGTAAAATTTAATCTGCAAAAATTATAAAGTCTAAAATTTTATGAAAGAGTAAAAATACCTGTTTTTGTAAAAATACCTCAATTCTGTTTTATTAGTTCTCATTTAAAGGTAAATACAACAAAACCCTCTTACTAAGAGGGTTTTTATAAGGTATAAAGTTGTAAAATCTGTTTTTGTAAAAATTAAGAAGCTCTCAATCCGGTTGTAATTGCCATTCTATTCCAAGAGTTAATGGTAATAATGGCCAAAATTATTTCTGCTAAATATTTTTCATCAAATAAATTTGCGGCATTTTGATAAACTTCATCAGAAACATGATTTCCAATTAAAGTAACCTGCTCTGTTAAAGCTAAAATTGCTTTTTCTTCTTCAGTGTAAACGTCTGCTTCACGCCAGGCACTAATTAAATATATTCTCTGTTCAGAAATTCCGTATTTTCTGGCGTCAGCAGTATGCATATTAATACAATAAGCGCAGCCATTAATTTGAGATGCACGTATTTTAATTAATTCTTTATGGACTGGAGTTAGTGAAGTAGAAGAAATGTATTTTTCTAAATTTAATAAAGCCTGATAAGCTTCTGGAGCAACGTTCGGGATAACAATTCTTGATTTCATTTTTATGTGTTTTAAAAGTTCATTACAAAGGTCAGTAATGTATTCTCTTAAAAACTTGAACTACTTCAAGAAATTCAAATCATACTTTTCCCGCCCTAATTTTACTCATGAATTCAGCAGAAAAATCTAAGTAAGAAGCAAGCATATATTGCGGAACACGTTGTACAAAATCGGGTTGCTGTTTTTTGAAATGATTGTATCGTTCTTCTGCCGACATTGTAAAAAGGAATTTAATTCTCATTTGTGCAGCTCCAAAAGATTTTTGAGAAACTATTCTAAAATATCTTTCCAGTTTTGGAATTTCGATAAGTAAAGATTCTAAAGTACTTTTTTGAATTGCTATTAATTCGCAGTTTTCAACTGTTTGGATATAGAAGTGAGAAGGAGTAGTGTTATGATAGCTTAAATAATCAGTTATCCACCAATTTTCAATAGCAAATTGCAATGTTTGCTCACTTCCTTTTGAATTGATAATATATTGTCTCGCAAAGCCCTTTAATATAAAGTATAATGTGTCACAAACCTGACCTTCCTGTAATAAATGCTCTTTCTTTTTAACTTTTGAAATACTAAGGTGCGATTCTAAAATATCAATTTCTGAAGGTTCAAGTACTATGAATTTTTGTATATGATTAAAAAGAGGTGTAAACATTTTGTAATTGTTTAAAATAGATTTAAAGGTAAAGCAGATTGTTGTAAAAACAAAAAACCATCCGAATTAACGGATGGTTTCTTTATGATAAGTAAGTAAATCTAAATTGAGTTTATAAACGTTTTATTTTACTTTGTTAAGAATAGCTTTGAAAGCTTCTGGGTGGTTCATAGCTAAATCTGCAAGAACTTTACGGTTCAATTCGATTCCGTTAGCTTTAACTTTTCCCATGAATTGAGAATAAGACATTCCTTCTAATCTAGCTCCAGCGTTAATACGTTGAATCCATAATGAACGGAAGTTTCTTTTATTCTGTTTTCTGTCACGGTAAGCGTAGCTCATTGCTTTCTCTACCGCGTTCTTAGCAACTGTCCAAACGTTTTTACGTCTTCCAAAGAAACCTTTGGCTTGCTTCATTATTTTTTTTCTTCTTGCTCTTTTAGCAACTGAATTTACCGATCTTGGCATAATTTTAATGTTTTTTTGTAGCAGGCGTCCTGAATTGAATCAAAGGAACTTAATGGCCATACTCCAAGGTTATATAAATAATTTTTTAACCTAAAGAATTCTTTAGTCTAATGTATTAAAGTTAAATGTCTAAAGTCATCTATTGACTTTTAAACTTTATCACTTTGCAACTTAGGCTTATTAGATAATTCTTAATTGTTGTTTGATGCTTTTCTCATCAGTTTTGTGAACTAGCGCTGAGTGCGTCAAAGCTAATTTACGTTTTTTAGATTTTTTAGTCAAGATGTGACTTTTAAAAGCATGCTTTCTTTTAATCTTTCCAGAGCCAGTAACTTTAAAACGTTTCTTAGCGCTAGATTTAGTTTTCATTTTAGGCATTTTTCCTAGTGTTTTAATTTATTCTTACTTACTTATATCTTGAGTCAAAAAGTTTAAAAAGTCTAAAGTTTAAAAATCACTAACTGACTTTTAAACTTTAGGACTTTAGAACTTAAAGACTTATTTCTTTTTCTTTGGAGCAATGAACATAATCATTCTCTTTCCTTCCAGAACCGGCATAGCTTCAACTTTACCAAACTCTTCTAAATCTGTAGCAAGACGTAATAATAAAATCTGCCCTTGATCTTTATAGATGATAGAACGACCTTTAAAGAAAACAAATGCTTTTAATTTAGCTCCTTCTTTAAGGAACTTCTCAGCATTTTTTCTTTTAAACTCATAATCATGCTCATCTGTCTGAGGACCAAAACGAATTTCTTTTACTACAACTTGAGATGATTTAGCTTTTAAAACCTTATCACGTTTCTTTTGTTCGTAAACAAATTTCTTGTAATCCATGATTTTACAAACCGGTGGTTCGGCATTTGGCGAAATTTCCACCAAATCCAGTTCAAGCTGGTCAGCTAAGCGTAATGCATCAGCTATTTTAAAAACCCCTGGTTCAATGTTTTCCCCTACAAGACGTACTTCAGGAACACGAATAAGATTATTTATTCTGTGTGTGTCTTTTTTTTCTACGCGAGGTTGAAAACCTCTGTTACTTTTTATTGCTATGACTTTCTAATTTAAGTTAAACTGTAAATACTTTTAATGTCTTTTTTATTTCTTCGTCTACAATCGAAGCAAACTCTTCGATAGAAACTGTGATATTACCTTTTCCTTCTTGTCCGTGACGACGAATAGAGATTGTACCGTTTTTCTCTTCTTCCTCACCAACAATAAGCATAAATGGAATTTTTTGCATTTCTGCATCTCTAATTTTCTTACCGATTGTTTCATTTCGGTTATCAATTAGGGCGCGAATTTCGTGATTTTCTAGCAAATCTAAAACTTTTTTAGCATAATTTTCGTATTTCTCGCTCAAAGACAAGATAATAGCCTGTTCAGGCATTAGCCAAAGTGGGAAATTTCCTGCTGTATGTTCTAGTAAAATTGCTATAAAACGTTCCATAGATCCAAAAGGAGCTCTGTGAATCATAACAGGGCGATGTAATTCATTATCAGCACCTTTGTATGTCAAATCAAAACGTTCAGGTAAGTTATAATCTACCTGAATAGTTCCTAATTGCCATTGTCTTCCTAAAGCATCCTTAACCATAAAGTCAAGTTTCGGACCGTAAAAAGCAGCTTCGCCATATTCAACAACAGTATTAAGACCTTTATCTTTTGCTGCATTTATAATAGCGTTTTCAGCTTTTTCCCAGTTTTCATCTGTACCTATATATTTGTCTCTGTTTTCCTGATCTCTCAATGAAATTTGAGCAGTAAAGTTTTCAAAACCTAATGAGCCAAATACATATAATACAAGGTCAATTACCTTTTTGAATTCTTCATCCAATTGTTCCGGAGTACAGAAAATATGTGCATCATCCTGAGTAAACCCTCTAACACGAGTTAAACCATGTAGTTCACCAGACTGCTCGTATCTGTAAACAGTACCAAATTCAGCATAACGCTTAGGTAAATCTTTATATGACCAAGGTCTTACATTGTAAATTTCACAATGGTGAGGACAGTTCATTGGTTTTAATAAAAACTCTTCACCTTCTGCAGGAGTATTAATTGGTTGAAAACTATCAGCACCATATTTTGCATAGTGACCAGAAGTAACATAAAGTTCTTTTTGACCAATATGCGGACTAACAACTTGTTCGTATCCTGCTTTCTTTTGAGCACGTTTTAAAAATTGCTCTAAACGATCTCTAAGAGCAGCGCCTTTAGGTAACCATAAAGGTAAACCTTGTCCCACTTTTTGTGAAAAAGCGAATAGTTCTAATTCTTTTCCAAGTTTACGATGGTCACGACGTTTTGCTTCTTCAAGAAGTTCAAGATATTCAGTTAAATCTTTTTGTTTAGGGAAAGAAGTTCCGTAAACACGAGTTAACTGTTTGTTTTTCTCATCACCTCTCCAGTAAGCACCAGCAACACTCATGATTTTTACCGCTTTGATAATTCCAGTATTAGGAATATGTCCACCACGGCATAAATCAGTAAAAGTAGAATGATCGCAGAATGTGATAGTTCCGTCTTCAAGGTTCGAAATTAATTCAGTCTTGTAAACGTTGTCTTTGTACATTTCTAATGCTTCTGCTTTACTTACCGGGCGCATTTTAAAATCGAACTTTCCTCTTGCGATTTCAAGAATACGGTCTTCGATCTTTTTAAAATCAGCTTCAGAAATTTTTTGATCTTCAAAATCTACATCATAATAAAATCCATTAGCTATTGCAGGTCCTAAAGTCAGTTTAATTCCAGGATATAGTTCTTCAAGAACCTGAGCCATTACGTGCGAAGTCGAATGCCAGAAAGCTTTTTTGCCTTCAGCATCATTCCATGTATATAATATAAGATTACCATCGGTCGTTAATGGAGTTTCGGTTTCAATAGTTATACCATTAAAAGATGCAGAAATAACATTTCTTGCAAAACCTTCGCTAATGTTTTTAGCGACCTCCATTGGAGTTACGCCTTGAGCGAACTCTCTAATTGACCCATCGGGTAAAGTAATCTTGATCATTGTTTATAATTTTGTGAATGCAAATATAAGTGATTACAAAACTACATACAATATATATATGTAAGATTGCTTCATTATATTAAAGTAAAAGCTATACTGTATAGTAAGAGTGACTTTATCTATAGAACCAGATAGTTTTCTAAAAGAGTCGGTTTTTGTTTATACATATATATGTATAGTGATAAAATTCGATTTCAATCTTGTTAGAGACTTGCTGCGGTATGTTTATACTGTAACTACAAACATTCTTCTGTTCGAATGTTTAAAGATTTTTGATTTAATCAGGGACTAATGCTGTTATTTGTATTGGATCATTTGTTTTGAATCCCAGAATAAAGTTTTCTCGGGAACTTTTGCGCTGTCGGGCCTGCCGGGATTGTTTTAGAAAAGAATTTTCAGGGTTAGTGATAGGAAAAAGCACTGGCTTTGGTGTTTGTTTGGGATTAAAATGGGCTGGAATGATATTTTAAGAACCTGCTTTTACTTCAAAAAAGGGTATGAAAGAATAAAAATCCTTTAAAAACAGACTACCCCTGGGGGTATAAAATATAAAAACTGCATTATATTAAGGAAAAGCCTGACACGAGGTGAAAAAAAAATGAGTTTGTAAATATGGGGCTGTCAGTGAGTTAAGAAATAAATCAAAAAAAGAATAAAAAAACTTGGGAAAAGTTGTTGTATAAATGGAAAAAGGTTCTACTTTTGCACCCGCAACAGCGAAAAACGCTCTTCGAAATACTGACAGGTTATATGGATTTAGGGAAAAGAAATTTTCGAAAAAAAGATTCAAAAAAGCTTGTGAGATTTGAAAATGCTTTTTACATTTGCACCCCGCAAAACACGGAAAGCTCTTTGATA
>NZ_FQWC01000016.1 GCF_900129555.1 Flavobacterium defluvii | reverse complement strand
GTTTCAGCTTCTACCAAGGCTGCCTTGACAGATGAACTTCCAATATCATATCCGATATAATACATATTATAATGATTCTCTTATTATTAATTTTGTAGGTACATAACACTTTGTTTCTTCTTCATGCGTAATAAATGCCGCAGCTTTGGTACCGAGTTCTTTAAAATCAGTTGAGACAACTGAAATTCCCTTGTATATAAATTTCTTCATTGGCGTTTCGTTGTACGACAAAAAACCAACATCTTTTCCGGGTTCAAAATCTTTCTCCTTGCACTGCTCTAAAAAGTGTCCCAAAATCCTGTCGCTTACGCTGATGTAGGCCATTTCTTTTTCGATATTAAACTTTTTAGGATCTGTGATAATTTCATATTGAAAGTTGAAATCGGCACAGAATTTCTTAAAATATTCTACCGTTTCCCACGGATGGCTGGTAAAATCCGGATATATAAATTGTATTTTTTTATACTTTTTAAATAAATCAACTGCTTCTGTCAAAGACTCATAAAAAGCTTTTCCAAAGTCCTGAAAAACATAATTATCGCTTTTATCGGCATGAATATTCCAGTCGATTAAAAGCAGTTTGTCTTTTGAAATTGACGATAAGACCGGAGCAATATCCTTGTGATCAAAATTCATCACTACATATTTGTAATATTTCCCTATTCCGTTATTAATGATAGTTTTAAAAACATCAATATTATAGTGATGGAACTGGACATCTGTAATTACATTATCGGGTAAATTATTGACAAATGAATGGTATAAAACTTCCTTATAAGCCTTAAAGGTGTCTAAAACTAAAAGCACTTTTCTTGTTTCGCCCGAAACATAATACCCTTTATTGGGCACAGAATCGATGGTTTTTTGGTCTTTTAAAATTGTATAGGCTTTAAAAACAGTATCTCTTGATAACTGATTCGTTTTACAAATACTGTTTACCGAAGGCAGTAAATCTCCTTTTTGTAAAATATTTTCGGCAATGGCATTTGTTATCGCATCAACTAACTGTTGATATTTTGGAATATCACTTTCATGATTTATTTCAAATACAAACTTTTGTTCTTGATTTAGCATACCGTTCTGTTCCGTTCTGTTATGGTTGCTAAAGTAATTATTTGCGCTGTATAAAAAAATAGTTTTTATAATAAAATTGTTAACTTTTAAAATTAGTGCTGATTAAAAAAGAAAATCTCCTGTATTTATTTGACTTTTAATTCAAATGATACAAGAGATTTTCAACTTAACAGAGTGTGATTTATTTGTCTTTTTTATCTTTTAGAATTTTGCCGTCTTTTGTAAATTCTAAATCAATTTTATTTGTCAAATCAACATCCAGATCTTTGTGTCCATAGTCGATGTGCGTTATTTTTTCGTTTGGATGATTTTTGGCTACATAAGCTTTGATGTTATCAGGAATAAAAGCCGTTGGAATTGGTTTGTCACCGCCGTCAACTTCTCGATACGATCCGTCTTTCCAGAATTCAACTTCAGTTCCGTCTTGCAGCTTTACTTCAAAACCTTTTTCTCCGTGTTCTGCATCTTTTTTGGCAGTTACAACAGTTGTGTGGCTAAAATGCTTTTTCAAAAATTCCTGTGCCGGTTTTGGCAGTTCTGTTACTTCAATTTTCTTTTGCGCGCTGGCCGAGATTGTTATGGTCAACAATGCTATAGCTAAGAATATTCTGTTTTTCATAATTCAGTTGTTTAAGTATAGTATTACTAATTTAATCAAAGAAAAAATGCATTCAAATCTATTTAAGAAACTTTTAGTTATTTTTCATCTCATAATTAGCTGATTTACAAATTACTTAAAGCCCATTTTCGTAAAATAATTATATCACAACTTTTGTCAAAAAAATTATTTGTCGAAACCGCTATTTAATTGTTTTGTACTATTTTTACTTGTCTGTCAAAAATTGCTCAGATATTATAAACCCCAAAATTTACAAGGCTTTAAAAATTATTCAAGTTAAGTTTTAGAGCGCAAACCAAAAACGTATGACAATCTGGCCCGGAAGACTTTATTTATTGATCTTCACCTTTTTATCATTCAGTCTGCAAGGACAGATTGGGGATAAAAAGAAAACTTTTGTTTCCAGAAATTCTGTAGAAATTAAAGAAGATAAAAGTACGCTTGCACTTTATGATTTATACAATAAGGGCGAAGAGAAAAAGGCTTATCAAAAAGCGCATTCTATTTTAAAATCAGGCTCTTCCGGAAATCGGTCTATTGCCAGAACCAATTTACTTCTTGCCTATTATTTCAATAAAAGGGCGATTATCGATTCTTCTATTTATTACACAAATCAGGCTTTAAAATTCAATACGGTTGTAAACGACTCTTTAAAAAACCGGCTTTTTTCTCTTGGATATAATTTACTGGCGATCAATTATCAAAAAAGGGGTTTGCTGAATGAAAGCAAAAAATGGCATTTAAAGGGTATAGAAGCTTCTCAAAAATACAATGAAAAAAATCTTTTTTATACACATACGCATGGCTTAGCTCAAACGTACAGCGAATTGGGAGATTATACTAATGCGTTAAGATTATTTAAACAATGTCTTGAGTATAAAGATGATAACGAAATTATATTAGGGAGTTATATCAATATTGGCGATATTTATTCGAAGCTTAAAGATTATGAGAATGCCGGTATTTTTTATAAAAAGGGAAAAATTCTTTCGGAAAAAACCAATAACAATCAGGGACGTGTAATTATTTTATTAGGTCTTGGCGAAAATTACCAATCACAAAACAAACCTCAGGAAGCTTTAAAAGTATTTGAGGAAGCACTTTTAATTGCTGATAAAAGCGAACTGAACCAGTTGTCGATTGTGTGCCGAAGCAGTATTGGTGATACTTATATTGCGCTAAAAAAATATAATGAGGCGAAATTAATATTTTCTGAGGCGCTTCAAAAATCGGTTCATTTTGGACTGCTTCAAAATCAAAGTTATATTTATGATGAATTGCGAAAAATTGCGATTGAACAAAATGATTATAAAAGCGCTTATTCGTTTTTTGAAAAGTCAACCCATATAAAAGATTCGATTACTAATCTTCAAAAAACAAAAGAAATTAATGAATTGGAAATCAAATACAAAACAGCTCAAAAACAAAAAGAAATTGAGGTTTTGAAATTTGAAAATGAGGCTAAAAAATTAATTCTTGCAAATCAGGAAGAAGCAATAAAAAACATGCTGCTTCGGGAAGAAATTTCAAAGAAAAATAATGAAAATACGATTTTGGCTTTTCAGAATTCTTCGAATAAAAAACGAAATGAAATTTCTCTTTTAAAGAAAGACAAACAGTTGAAAGAACTGGAAATCAATCAACAAAAGAAAACTAAATTGTTTACAATAATTGCTTTTCTGATTTTACTGCTGCCTATTACGGGTCTTTTATTTCAATATTATAAACGTTTCAAAGTACAGCATTTACTGAATATTAAGCAGATGGAAATCAGTTCCCAAAAAATAAATGGAATTTTGAAAGATCAGGAACTGGAACTAATTAAGGCTTCTATCAGCGGGCAGGACAAAGAAAGACAGCGTATTTCGCAGGAACTGCACGATAGTATTGGCGGAAATCTGGCTGCAATAAAGCTTCAGGTAAATCACCTGGATGCCAGTAATTTTTCTAATATTCAAAAAATAAGCATGCAGCTCGACGAAACGTATCAGCAGGTTCGAAGTTTATCGCATACTTTACTTCCTAAGAAATTCAGTCAAAATAAATTTTTAGAAGTTATAGAATCTTACTTTAAAAATATTGGCGATGCGAGCAAGATTAAAATTTCGTTTATTCCATATCCGAAAAAAGAGATTAATGAACTGGATGAGAATATCCAAATCGAAACTTTTAAGATTATTCAGGAACTTTTGACCAATACAATTAAACATGCAAAGGCTTCGGAGGTTGAAATTCAGTTTAATTTTATTGAGAATATTGTTAATCTTTTATTTGAAGATAACGGAATTGGTTTTGATACTTCTAAACAATCTAAAGGAATTGGTTTTATAAATTTAGAAACCCGGATTAAAAAGCTAAATGGCTCTTTTGTAATTGATTCTAAAATAAAACGCGGCACGATTGTTAATATCGAAATTCCGGTTTTAGAAACCAAATCTAAAAATAAAATAAAGGGTATTGATTTGAAAAATCAGCTTGACGAATTGAAAAGCAACTAATATATTTGTTTAATGAAAAAAATTAATCTTCTTATTGCCGATGATCATAAAATGTTCTTACAGGGCATAATGTTGTTATTGGAACAAGAACCGAATATTACGATTGTTGACAAAGCGATTAACGGAAATGAAGCGCTTGAAATTGTAAAAAAGGGAGTTGTTGATTTTATTATTCTGGATGTAAGCATGCCGGAAATGGACGGGATTGAATTGAGCAAAATTCTGAAAAAGGAATATCCAAATGTCAAAATACTGATTGTAAGCACGCACAGTAATGTGATGATTATTTCGAGGTTAATCAGAATTGGCGTAAACGGATATTTGTTGAAAAATGCTGAGAAAGAAGAACTTTTGAAAGCGATAAATACGATTGCTTCGGGAGAAAATTATTTTGCTGAAGAACTAGAAGAAAAACATCTTTCAAATAGTTCAAAAATTGAAAAACAGGTTTCTAATTTAACTGAACTGAGTTCGCGCGAAAAGGAAATTTTGGTTTTGATAGCCCATGAATATAATACGGCTGAAATTGCCGAAAAAACATTTATAAGTTTAAATACCGTAAATACGCACCGCCGTAATTTATTGTCTAAACTAAATGCAAAAAATACGGCGGGATTGGTAAAATATGCTGTTGAAAATGGTTTGGTTGATTAATTATTCGAAACCTTTTCCTAATCGAACATTTAAAACGAGTCCGAAAGTATCCGGAATTACTACATTATCAAAGGATTTATTATAAGTACAGATAACTCTGAAATTATCTGAAATATGAAATCCTGCCAGCAGATTTAATGTGTTTGAAGTTCTGTAACCACCTCCAAACTCAAGTTTATTTTTATAATTGATTAAAAGATTAAAATCGGCCTGAAGAGGTGCTCCTTCTACATATTTCAGCAATATGCTGGGATTTACTAATACTTCTTCGAAACGATTGGTAAAGAACTTATAACCAAAATAACTGTAATACACATTTTTTAAATTGGTATTATTTTTTGAGTTGAAAGCTTCGTTTAAAAGATTTGGTGCTGATAATCCAAAATAAATTTTATCACAATTGTATAAAAACCCAACTCCTAAAGCAGGTGCAAAACTGTGTACGTCTTGCTGAAATTCGGGGTCATTTTCTAATCCTAATTCTGATAAATTTTCGTCGTAGATCATGGCTCCGGCTGTAACTCCAAATGAGATTATATTAGGATCGTATGCCCACCATTTTCCGTATTTATAATCTGAGTCATAATAAATCTTATAAGAATAGGAAGTAAAAAAATTGGTTGTATGGGTTACGCCTATTTGATCGTGAGAAATTCCGGCTGCTAATCCGATTTTTTCTGACCATGTTAGTTTATTTACAGAAAGATCAATACTTTTTGGACTTCCATCAATAGAATTAAAATAGCCATTGGAAGTCATCGCTATATCTATATCTGAATAATAACCTGCGTGGGCGGGATTTATTAAAACTGCATTGTAATTGTAACTGGAAAAAACGGGTGTCTGCTGCGCATAAATTCGATTTAAAAAAATGGCTATTATGGATAAGGCTATGACAATATTTATTTTACTTTTCATGAATTAACGTTTTAAAACAAGATATCCCTTGGTTTTCTTAAAATGGTGAGGCTGATTTACACGAATTTCGAAGAAATAAGTTCCTTCTGGCAATTGATTTGCTCCGAGACTTCGGCTCTTATTTGCAATTCCGTTAAATACATTTGTTGAATTATTGTAATTTTCAGTCTGGAAAACTAAATCCCCCCAACGATTGTATATCAATACTTCATTTTTTGGATAATTGGTTATATTGTCAATTTCCCAAAAATCATTTATGCCGTCACCATTTGGCGAAAAGCCATATTTCGTTTCGTCTTTTTGAACCGGAAGAACAGTTATGGTAACGTAATCTTCGGCTTCGCAGCCATCCTGATTTTTAAAAACTACTTTATAAGTTGTTGTTTCTTTAGGTGCTGCAATTGGATTTCCTACTTTATCATTGCTTAATCCAGTTGATGGTGTCCATAGATAAGTTCCATTTTCCAGTGCTAGTGCAAAAAGTTTGACAAATTCACCTTCGTTAATTTCAACGTCTTCTCCGGCATCAACTAAAACAGGATATGTAAACAGTTTAAAATAACATTCTTTAGTATTATTACTTTTATCTGAAACTTTAATTGTAATTGTCATTCCGTCTGAATACGGGCTTCCGGCAGACGGAGCCTGAGCTATTAAAGGATTTGGATCTGTATTGTCTGCTGCAGAAATCATTTTTGTAAAATCCGGAACTAGTGTTATTCCGCAATCAAACATTTGATCTGGTAAGCAGTCAAAAGTTGGCGCTTCGGTATCTTGAGCAACATGAATTTTAAATGAACATGAGGCAGCATTACCACTATTATCTGCCGTCGTCATTGTTATAATCATTCCGTCAGTGACGGCTGTTCCAAAACTTGGTGTTTGTGTAATAATCAAATTAGTATCACAATTATCAGTAGCTTTAATCATAGAACGATAATCCGGAAGCGTAACTCCATAACTTAAATTTTGGTCTCCGATGCAGGTTATAACAGGTTTTGTAACATCTGCGGAAGCGTTTATTTTAAAACTACAGTATGATTCATTATTTGAGGCGTCTTTTACTGTTATGGTTATTATCATACCGTCTGTAAAAACACTTCCAGCAGCTGGATTTTGAGTAATAATTGGAGAAGAATCGCAATTATCAGTCGCTGTAACTAAAGGCGTATAATCTGGAACTATACTGCCACATGACAATGTTTGATCTCCAATACATGTTATTACTGGTTTAATCTCATCTGAGGAAGTGTTAACTTTAAAACTACAGTATGATTCATTATTTGAGGCGTCTTTTGCAATAATTGTAATTGTCATTCCATCTGTAAAAACTGTTCCGGCAATTGGGGTTTGTGTAAGTACTGGTGAAGCGTCTCCTGCATCTGTAACTGTTATAAGATTTAGATAATTTGGAATTAATTTGGTTCCGCAAGCTATTACCTGATCTGTAATACAAGCAATTTTAGGCGGATCAGTATCTGCTACACTTGTAATGGCAAATTTACATTCAGAGCTATTTCCAGATGCATCTGTTGCTAATAATACAACTTCTATATTTGTTCCATCATAAACTGAACCTGCAACAGGCGTCTGGGTAATCTTAGGAAATGAGTCGCAATTATCTGTAACTGTAATACTATTGGTGTAATCCGGAATTAAATTTCCTATTTCTAGAATTTTATTTGCCGGACAATTAGCGATTATTGGTTTTTCTATATCGACTATTTTTTTTCCGAATATTACATATGTATAACCAGGGTTTCTGTTTACTTTTAAATTATCCCCGTAAGAATCAGGACTGCTTCCAATAATTAAATCACTTATTCCATCTTTATTAATATCTCCTGCAAAATTTATGGCTGTTTTATAAATATAAGCATTAGGTATAGTAAGTCTTAAAAACTCATTATTAGTTATGGAATTTAAATTTACAGTTGAGTTCCAGGTATTTCTGCCATACAAAATACCATCATCAAAGAAACAGTCATCGATACCATCGCCATTAAAGTCTCCTGCATATCCGAACTCAAAACCAAAATAATTTGAAACTTTAAATCCGTTACTTCCATCTAAATCTTTTAGATCAATAGTTTTAGCAAAAGAAGTTTTTCCAAATAATATATATTCCGCCGATACAAAAATATCATAAAGGCCATCACCATTAACATCTCCTGCCTTATTAATTCCAGCATAATAATTTACCGGAGCTACGGAATTCTCGACCATAAATCCGTTAGTTCCATTTATTTGCGAAATATTGAATTCCGCCGGAAAATTATCTGAACGTCCAAAAATTACAAACAGTTTTGTTTGATCATAATAACTGGTACCAATTCCTATGTCTGGAATTTTGTCTCCGTTTATATCTCCCAAACCTGAAACCTTTTTGCCTATTTTTCCAATTAGTGCATCACCTGTAATAACAAAACCGTTAGAACCATTGATGTCATTACCCCTTAATACCGCCGGAAAACCTCCATTTTTTCCATAAATAATAATACATTTTCCATTACCGGCACCAGACCCCCTTGTAATTACTGCTATATCTTGAAAACCATCCCCATTTAGATCTCCTACCGAAGTTATCGCTTCACCTAAATTACCATAACTATCATTACCTATAAGAGTAAAACCATTTGTTCCATTTAAAGCTGATAAATTAAAATTAGCAGGAAATCCTCCATTTTTTCCAAAAATAACATACACATGTCCTAACTCATATCCATAAGAAGACTCTCTGGTAGGATCACTAATCATAAAATCATCTATACCATCTCCGTTTAAATCTCCTGCACTGCTTACACCATAACCCGTTTCTGGAAAATTATTTGAAGGAGTATCATTTCTAATGGCAAAACCATTCGTTCCGTCCAATAAACCTAAATCAATGTTTGGAGGAAAACCAGTTGTTTTTCCGAAGACTACAAAAGCTGCTCCATGAATAATTTTATAAACTTTATCTTTTCCATACCACGGATTATAATTACCAGGAGCTCCAATTATAAAATCATCTATTCCATCATTGTTTACGTCACCTGCTGTATTTACACTAAATCCAGATTCTCTTGTTTTAGAATCTCCAAAAACAGTAAATCCATTGATGCCATTTAAATTTGAAACATTAAAAATTCCAGTATTACAATTGATTTCTTCAACAATCGTCTTTAATTTTACTAAAAAAGTACACGAATTTATATTTCCTGATGCATCCTTAGCTGTTATCGTAACATTTGTATCTTCAGTGAATATTGTGCCTTGCGGAGGGTTTTGCGTAAAAATAAGATCAAAATTATCTGTAATATCGTCACTTAAGTTTGTTAGATAAGAAACATAGTTAGGTAAAGTTGAATTTGCATAAAGCTCCATTCCAGACGGACAGCTTAATACTGGAGGAAGGTCTCCTCCCGAAGCTTTTATATTAAAACTACATGATTGTGTATTTCCTGAAACATCTTTAGCTATCAAGGTGACATTGGTACCTGATGAAAAAGATGTTCCAGCGGCAGGAATCTGTGTTATTACTGGATTATTATCACAATTATCAGTTACTGTTATTAAACCGGTATAATCAGGAATAATATCTCCAATAGCTAAAATCTGGCTTGCCGGGCAATTAGTTATAACCGGACTTGTAACATCAATAGAAATATTTACAATAAAACTACAAATAGAAACATTGTTTGAAGCATCTTTAGCTGTTAATGTTACAGTCATTCCAGGCGTAAAAGCAGATCCTGCTGATGGGCTTTGAATTATTGTTGATGAACTGTCGCAATTATCTGTCACACTTACCATAGAAGCATAATCCGGTAAAACAGATCCGCAAGATAAAGTTTGAGTTCCTAAACAGCTTAAAACCGGACTAACAGTATCGGGTGAAGCATTTACAATAAAACTACAAGTAGACGTATTATTTGAAACATCTTTTACATTTAAAACAACTGTCATTCCCGGGATAAAGGGTGTACCCGGAAGCGGACTTTGAGAAACGGTTAAATTCCCCAAGCAATTGTCAAATCCGGTAACCATAGTTCTATAATCTGACAAAAGTGATCCACAACTTTGAATTTGATTACCAGGACAACTTAAAGTAGGCGGAATAATATCAGTATTTGCCTGCGTTATATTAAAATTACAAAATGAAGTATTTCCGGATGGATCTGTATATTTAATCTGAACAGGGATTCCATTATAAAAAGGAGTTCCTGGCGCTGGAGTCATCTCCCAGGAAACTGAAATACTACAATCATCTTGCAGATTCATTATTGGATCAGTCGCATAATTAGGAAGTACATCTCCACAATTTAAGGTAACATTTGTGGGACAGTTAAAACTAGGAGGAGTAACGTCTGGAGTTAATGCAGTGATAGTTATTGAACAGCTGCTTGAATTGCCTGATTCATCAGTTGCCGTAAATACAATTATCATTCCGTCATAAAATTTGGTACCACCTGTAGATTGCGTCAAATAAATATCGCCGCCAGAATCATCAGTTACTATTAATTCATTCAAGTAATTTGGCACCAGACTTCCACAAGCAAGCTGTTTATTAGATGGACAGGTAATTACAGGAGGCAATACATCTGATGTTTTTTTTGATGTTGTATAACTTTTATCTTTTGATTTTTTAAGAGATTTAACAACCTGTTTTTCGTTATCAACATAGATTATTGTTCCTTTTTCAGTTATTTGTTTTTTATCCTGCTTAGGAGTACTCTTATCCTGACTGTAAGAAACTATTATTCCAGCAAACAGAAAAAAAAGAATAATAGAAATTTTTATGCCTACAAATGTGTTTTTTAAATTACCCATCAAATTATATATTTTAAGCTTAAATCAAATGGCAAAAATATATTGGATAAAAACTTCACACATCATTATAAATAATGATTTTGGAATATACGACTTAAAAAAGTTGTATCTATTTTTCTTCGAAATAGCAAATATTATACATTCAAAAATTCGTAATTTAGTTTAAACTCTTAAAAACTAATAAATGAAATATTTACTTTTTTCTGCAATCTTTTTATTAACAGTATCATGCAAAAATGAAACGCAAAAAAACAGCTTATCAGATTATTTTACTTACGATAATGAACCTGTTGAATCTGCTGGTATAAAAATGATCCCAATTAAAACACCTGTTGGAGAATTTAAAGTTTGGACTAAACGTTTTGGAAATAATCCAAAAATAAAAGTTTTATTGCTGCACGGAGGTCCCGCCATGACACATGAATATATGGAATGTTTTGAAACGTTCTTTCAACGTGAAGGATTTGAGTTTTATGAATATGATCAATTGGGTTCGTATTATAGTGATCAACCAAAAGACAGCAGTTTATGGACGACTGAAAGATTTGTAGAAGAAGTAGAACAAGTCCGAAAAGCAATTAATGCAGATAAAAATAATTTTTATGTATTAGGAAATTCTTGGGGTGGAATTCTTGCTATGGAATATGCTCTAAAATACCAGAAAAACATGAAAGGGTTATTGGTGGCAAATATGATGGCAAGTGCACCAGAATATGGAAAATATGCCGATGAAGTTTTAGCGAAACAAATGAATCCTGAAGTCCTTAAAGAAATTAGAGATCTAGAAAGTAAAAAAGATTTCGACAATCCAAGATATATGGAACTTTTAATTCCTAATTTTTATAAAGAACATTTATGCAGATTAAAAGAATGGCCGGATGGTTTAAATCGTGCCAGTAAACATGTAAATGGAGAAATTTATACTTTAATGCAAGGTCCTAGTGAGTTTGGAATTAGTGGAAGATTAGCAAAATGGGACATAAAAAACCGTTTACACGAAATTACAATTCCTACCTTAATGATTGGTGCTAAATATGACACAATGGACCCAAAAGCAATGGAAGAACAGAGTAAATTAGTGCAAAAAGGGCGTTATTTGTACTGTCCAAACGGAAGTCATTTAGCGATGTGGGATGATCAAAAAGTATTTATGACTGGCGTAATTGAATTCATCAATGATGTTGACAGTAAAAAAATATAATTAGAACTAAATCTCAACATATTGATTTACAAACTTTAAGTAGCAATAAAATAATTACGAAATTCATTTTTAAGAGTTGATTTTAACCAGCTCTTTTCTTTTTAAAGCAAAAAACACCATTCTCAGAGCATTTTTTAAACTTCCGAATTTTCAATGCTAAATATTATCTACGATTTCAAACTCAGGATTTATGATACAAATTCAGAAGTATATGGATTAAATTTTTACAAATCGAAGAATAAATTAACCAGAAATCGTAAAACAGTTTAAGACAAAAGAGATTAAAAACAAAAAACCCTATCCGATTAGGATAGGGTTTTTAAAAGAAAGGCGACGACATACTCTCCCACAATACTGCAGTACCATCTGCGCA
>NZ_FQWC01000014.1 GCF_900129555.1 Flavobacterium defluvii | reverse complement strand
GCCATACAGGATGAAAACAGCTATTATCCTTTTGGGTTAAAACACATTGGATACGGGGCTCCCGTTATTAACTCCAATTACAAGTATAAGTACAATGGCAAAGAGCTTCAAGATGAGTTAGGACTTAACTTTTACGACTATGGAGCGCGTAATTATGATCCGGCTATAGGTCTCTGGATGAATGTTGATCCAAAAGCAGATAAGTATTACAACATCAGTCCTTACACTTATGTTGCGAATAATCCTATAATGTTTATTGATCCTAATGGTAAAGAAATTTTCATTCCGAATATTGTGGGAAAAAACCCTAACGGAAGTGAAAATGCAAGACAAAGATCAACGATTTTAACTAATTTACAAAAGTTAACTAATTCAAAACTAGAATTAACACAAACCCGAGGAGGATTTCTTGTGAGGGAAGTCAAGGGAGAAAAGACAAATGAGAGTAAAAAATTATCTGAGGGAACAAGTCTTATTACTGGACTAATTGGAGCAGATGAAAAAGTAACAATCAAATTAGGAGGAGAGAATCGTGCTGATAGATTAAAAAATGGAGATACATCTGTTAGTTTTAACCCTGATGCAAAAGGAGAAAATATTAGTAATGCAGACGGAACAAAAGGACGCCCAGCAGAGATAGGATTGGCACATGAATTAATTCATGCTGATGAAAATGCGAAAACTGATGGAGCTTATGACAAAACGCCTGTCACAATAATAAATCCAGACGGGGCATACCCAGGAAACAAGGTTAATGTTCAACAGGATGAAATAAATGTTAGGGAAAGGGAAAACAAAATTAGAGAAGAGCAAGGAGTTACTCCTAGAACAAAACCTAAAATCGTTAATTAAAATTTGTAAAATTATGAAGCTTAAATTAATAATATTTTTTGTGTTTATTTCTTTTATATCCTGCTCTGAACAAAAGAAAGTCGTCACAAGTAATAAAATTGCTATTATTAATAGTTCTGAAAACATTAGTTGGATTACCAAGAAATCATATAAATCATGGAATCCTAATCAATCAGAATTAATTCTAATTGATTCTGTATTAGAAAAAGCTATTAATGAGAGACGCTTTTTATTTCTTAAAAAACAATCTCTCTTGGAACTAAAAGAAAGATATATGCAATATTTATGTTATATTAATGATGATGGGGACAAGATAGTTTATATAAACTCATTTTGTGATATACCAACAATCTATAAAAATGGTAAAGAAGAATTATTAGATTGGCAAAATGAAATGATTGATATTGCTGATGGAGGTTCATGCTATTGGAATATGAAAATCAATATTTCAACACAATCATATTTTGAATTAATGATTAATAGTGAATCTTAATTCTTTTTTCCTCCCCTTGCTGGTGCGAGCATCTTGCTCGTACAGACAAAGAACTTTGATAAAGATTATAAAGCAAAACCTCGCCAAATGGCGGGGTTTTCCCCTGCGCTTGGAAGATGGATGAATATTGACCCACTAGCTGAGCAATATAGAAAATGGTCTCCATATAATTATTGCGTTGATAATCCTATTAGATTCATAGACCCAGATGGAATGAGCGTAAATGGAGATATTTTTAATCTAAAAGGAACTAAAATCGGAAGCGATAATATCGACGATAAAAAAGTTTATTTAAAGTATACAAATAGTGATAAGCAATTAACAATGAAGCAATCTGTTTCAGAAATTAAAAGTGCTGAAAATAATCCTTTTAGTTTAACCCAAAAAGTTGATATTACAAGTGATGAACTTAATTTGAGAGCATCGCTTTCAACTTTGAAACAAACGGAAGCAGGAAGTGCAAATGCACCATTAGATTATAATAGTTGGAATATGGGTGACAATTTTACAGAAAAATCATTTTCGGAAAAACCGAGCGATTATTCTAAACATCCTGGTATGAATACTGAAGGTGGTGGTGGTTCTGCCGCTGGAGCTTATCAAGCTTTGGAAAGATTTTATAAGGGAAGTGATTTTAGTCCTAAAAGTCAGGATGCTTCTGCGGTTAATAATATGACATCATCTAGTTTTGCAGCAGCAAAATCTGGAAGTGGAGCAGACTTTAAAGCAACTACTGAAGGCAGATGGACTTCACTGAAACATTTTACAGCAGAAGGAGTTCAACAGTTGATAAACAAATATAGAGCACAAGAGTTGAAAGGAAGTTCAACTATAGCAACTCCAGTAGAAGAACTAATAAAAACAAGACGTTAAAATATGTTAAGCCAAATTTTAAAAGCAAGTGTAGTTTTATTACTGATGAGCATTGCCTGCAAGCAAGACAAAACTATTAGTAAAAGTGTCTCTCATAATAAAGAAAAAGCACAGAAGTCGAAAGATAAAATTATAAGCAGTTTGAATAATAAAGATTTTTCTTTAAATATTGAAACATATTTTTCCAAAGATACTTTAAATGTTGTGGACTATAAAGAGGATATATATAGTAGTCCAATAATAATATTTCAGAAATTATCTTTTTACAACAAAAACAAATTAATTAAGACTCATCAATTGCCTCTTAAAAACGTTAACAAGAAGACAATTACAGACAAGGTTATAAGTGCAACAGGAACACCAATTTATAAAGCGTGCCTTTCCAAAAAATCAAATCAAGATTTTTATATAGTTAATGGTTCTGATTACTGTAATGGTTCCGATTGTCCTGAATTCATTGGTATTTATTTAATGAACGGAGATATTATTTATGAGGGTTTTTCTAACGAAAAAAAGAAGCACATATTAAAAAATATCATAGTTAAAAACAGTATTGATTTGAATAAGTTAACTAATTGTATAGATATTGATATTTTTAAGTAATTTCGGTAGTGTTTCCCCCGCTACCTCAAGAAACAGATGGTGTCACCATTACTAACCAACCTTCATTAGCTTCGAATTCAGGTGATTATAATGTAGTAAAATGGAATCCAAATATGGGACTAGAGACAACAAGTGGAAATATTTTATCACCAGCAACTTTATTAGACCATGAAGGAGACCATGCAGGTAAATATGCAGCTGAAGGAAAAGTTAATATGAATCTTAGACTTGGAAAAGAAGATGCTAATTATGATAATAAAGAAGAGAAAAGAGTTATCACTGGCTCTGAACAAAGAACAGCTAGGGCTAATGGAGAAGTTGCATCTCCTGAAGTTACTAGAAATAATCACCAAGGGTTACCAGTCATCACAAACTCTCCTACATCAACTAAAGTTAATGCATCTAAAACCGTACAATTTAATCAGAAGATGGCTAACCAAGGAATATTCTATACCCCATCTTTTGAGAAATATAAAAAGAAATAAAACGATATAACATATGAAAAGCATATTTTTAGCAATTATTATATTTTCAGTCCTAAATTGTAATGTAAAAAATGAAACTTCAAAAGCTGGTAATCAATATTTAGAATTTTTTTACTTCAAAGACAATAAACTTTTTCCTTTTAGACTTAATTGTAAATCTATACGAAGTGAAATGTTTAGAGATGACATAAAATATAAGAGGATAGAAGATGTTAAGTACATTGAAAGATTCACAAAAGAATATGAAAACCTAAAAACTGAAGAAAAGCAAAGTGAAATAGATGTGCGTATGCAAATAATTTTTCATAATGGTAAAATCACAGATACGATTTGCATGGGAAGTTATTTCGGTATCAAGATTAATGGAGTAAAAAAAAAGGATTCCAAATCTTTCTTAAATTTAATTCAAGAAAAAATGTATGAATCTGAAAAATAGATGAAGGATGGCGAGTTTGAAAAAAGCTAATTAAAATAACCTTCTGTACATTCTAAACAAAAAGCCACTTCTATTACGGAGTGGCTTCTTTATTATATGTTCAAAATTGGTAGTGTTTCAAAGTTAGTGATATGAGATTTTGAAATTCTAACGCTGGCGCGAGCATCTTGCTCATGAACGCAAAGAAAGGTATCTAAAATATGTTCTATAAAAAAATGCACGAAATGAAAAACATTCGTGCATTTTAAGTTTTAAAAGTATTCTTTTAAAAATCTATTTCTTTTCTAGAGCTTTTATCTTTTTACTTAACAACTTATTCTCCTCAATAAGTTTCTCATTATTAATTTGAAGTACATTTACTTTCTTATTCACATCAATCATATAGAGAGTAAGTTCTTCAATTTTTTGCAAAAGTTTCGCATTTATTTCGCCTAGATTAATTCCATTCTTAACAGCTTCTTCCTCACTTGGAATATTTTCTAGATGACCTTTTTCAGCTATATGTTTTTCAACTTCTTCCAGTGTTGGTAATTTATATTCTTTTTTAAATACAAAATCAGGCCAATTTATTAGATCAACTTTTACCTCTTTAGAATGTATGGTTCCATTTACAGCCAAAGCACTATCCGGTGTATTTGTACCAATACCAACCCTATCCTGCATGATACTCATGTAATGACGAGTTCCTGGAAAGGCAATTGTTTCTAAAGGACTGATTGTCGTATTATTTTTAAGTAAATCAAGGTTAGCGGTACTTATTACCATAACACCTTCAATTTTAATCATCAATGTGTTACCAGTGCCTACCAAATGATAAATAGGGATACTATTTGTATCATGATTAAAATCTCCTATAAACCATTGATTTGCAACAGCTCCAAATGCTGCAGGAATTTCAGTTGCTTGATTAAAATAACCGCCCACATTATGACCTATCTGATATCTTTTAGTAAGCTTTCCTGTGGATATTTGATTATTATATGCTGAAGTAATCGTAACTTCAAACCATCCCCATAATGGAACATTCGGGAATTGAATATTCACAGCCTGATTTGCAATTCCATTAGGAAATAATGGAGAAGGAAGAGTAATTTCAAAATTGTTTACCGTTTGAGAATAAGATGAAAAATAAAAAAATAATGTAAAAATTATGCCTGAAAATTTAAGATTTATTTTTCTCTTTTTTTGTTTTTGCATTTTTATTTGGTTTTTAGTTTTTTAATTTCATTTTGTAATTCCTCAATTTGAAGAGAGATAATATTGTTATTTACATTTTGCTTTTTTAAAAAATCAATTTCTTTATTCTGTTTAATAATATATAAGGTTAATTCTTCAATTTTTTGCAAAAGTTTCGCATTCATTTCTCCTAAATAAATCCCATTCTTAACAGCTTCTTCCTCACTTGGAATATTTTCTAAATGACCTTTTTCAGCTATATGTTTTTCCACTTCTTCTAATGTTGGTAATTGGTATTCTTTTTTAAATACATAATCTGGCCAATTTAGCAAATCAACTTTTACTTCTTTAGAATGTATGGTTCCATTTACATCAAGTTTGTTCGCTGGATTTGTGATCCCAATACCAACATTACCTAAATTATAAGCTAGATTAGAACCATTACTTTGCCAATTAGTATTTATTTGCGATAAAAGTCCCGCAAAAGGAACTGTAGCTTCAGGGTGAATAAAGAATAATTCTGAGAGACCTACCACTCCATTCGGTCCATTATAAAATGTAAATTTCAACTTTGTGTAAGTTCCACCAACTGGTACTTTTAATGAGAAATTAGTACCTCCATAATCAACTGCAGAGTAGTCTGCAATTACTCTCCATGTATTGGCTGAATTGTAGGTATCATAACCTTCGATCTTAAATCTTGTTGCAGGTAAAGATCGGGTTGTCCAACCAATCCATGCACCTGCTTGTGTGTGGTATCCTGGAAGTCCTTCTATAAGAATAACTACCGGGTTTTCCGGTGTAACTCCTGCAATATGATTTGGATACATAATTCCATCAAATAACAATGGTAGGTTTGCGGTTGGTCCTTGTTGAGTTACAGTATAACGTGTAGTTGAATTAAATAAAATATTATGCTCCCATCCTACTGGGGTCAAATTGGTTGAAAATGTCTGAGAGTTTATAATTTGACACATTAAAAATGCTAATACAAGTAATAATTTTTTCATATTTAGTTTTATTTTAAGAATGATCAAATATAGATTATTGTTTAATAATTGAAAAATATAAAAATTATTAAATTAGTAAGAAATTTACATTACTTTAGTGTTGGATTTCAAATTAAGAAACTAATAAAAATAATTTCTCTGGAGAGAGCTGCAAATGAAAAAAATTAAAAATAAAAGATTCATTTTTAACAATCTATTATTTGTATTTTATTAGATTTGTTAAAAAAATAATAAAGAAAAATAAGGATTGAAAATCATATTTCTTTATCTGGAAAATCATGTTTTTATTTTAAAAGAAATCTTATGTTAAAAAAAATTGTTGTTTTGATAATCTTAATTTGTAGTGCTTGTCAGACAACTAAAATCAAAAATGATAATTATAAATTTTCATCATCGGTAGTTGAATTAGGAAGCATTGGAAACTCAAAATTATCATACAATCTAAACACATTTGAACCAAAAGGACTGCCAAAACTAGAAAATAATATTCGGGTTGAAATTGGTGTTGTTCCATATAACAAAAAACTCAATAAAATTTACAAGTCTAAAGCGAAATACAACCAAAATCAAACAAAAGTAGCTTTTATAGATAGTTTACCTATTAAACCAGAACTTGTAACTATAAAAATTCTGGATATTGCCGGACTTATTCAGGAAATCAATTCTGACTATAATGCAAATATCTTAAAGCTTTTAACAGATACACAAAACTTACAATTAGTTTCAAGTCTTGCCGTAAGTCTTCCCGCTGAAGAAATTGCGAAAATAAGACAATCAGATGCTTTTTATTTGACTAATAATCAATACAAAAAATATACAATAGCCTTATTTAAGTCAGGAAAGAAAACAGATAACATTGACATAAATCCTGAAACTATTGTAGCTTATCAAATAAGTTCTTTCTGCTGGGTAAAATCAATTAAAGGAACTTGGAATGTTGCTGATATAGTAAACGAAAACAATAGTTGTTCTGGCATTACTAAACGTAAAATAAACGAAAAGAAAAACAACAAAGATCTGTTTGATATGTAGCTATATTTTTAGCATTGAATCAAACAATATATAAAGCCCATTTTTCAATACTATGTTTAAATTTTTATCTAAATATTTTCCAACTTTATTACTTTTAACTTTTATTTCTTGTGAAGAAATAGTAATGGTTGATGACATTTCTAAAAAAGAAGTAGTCTTAACTGCTCCAGCAAACAATGCCGCTTTATCATCATCAGGAGTAACATTTTCATGGGAAACCGTTGAAAGTGCCGACAAATACCAGCTCCAGATTGCTATCCCAAATTTTGAAAACCCACAGCAAATTATTGTTGACACTTTAGTTACAAAAAACTCTTATACTCAACAGTTAAATATTGGTAAGTATGAATGGAGAGTTAGAGCAGTTAATAGTGCATATGAAACTGCTTATTTCAAAAGAAATTTTGAAATTTTGAGCAATGATGATTTTCAAAACAATATTGTTATTTTACTAACTCCAAATAATAATTTAATTACTAAAACAGCTTTACAAAAACTGTCATGGAATTCTATAATTGGGGCAGCGAGCTATCAGCTTCAAATTTTTGATGAGAGCAGCACTTTAGTAAAAGAACAAAATTCAGAGGTAACTCTTCTTAATTTTACTTTTGAAGATGGAAAATATACGTGGAAAGTAAGAGCCAGCAATGGAACCGCACAGACACTTTATACTTCGCGATCGATTTTAATTGATACTAAAACACCCAATACTCCCACATTATCTAGTCCCATAAATGCTAGTACTACAACGAATAAAAGCATAAATTTTCAATGGAACAGAACTCCTATTTCAGGAAGTACTGAAAAAGACAGTATATATGTTTATACAGAAAGTGCTTTAACCAACTTAAACTTTAAAGATCAAGGGACCAGCCCTTATAATAAAACCCTGACAGCCGGAACATATTATTGGTTTGTGAGATCATTTGATGAAGCTGGAAATCAAAGTTCCAGAAGTACAGTTTTTAATTTTACTATAAATTAAAATTTATAAAATTCTTATACTTTCAATATAACTCAAAAACAACAATTGTTTTCTATCACAATAGAAATTTAAAAAATCAACGAAAAATAGAAGAAATGAGCAAAAGATTAAAATTTATTTATTTAATAATATTGTGTTTACCATTATATATAAATGCACAAGTAACAACAACACCTTTAGCTGGTAATTACAAAATTATTGATATTGGTGGAAATGGTGGAGGCGATTATACACGAAATTTAATTTTGCTCCATGAAATGTACGATGGTACATTATTGAATATGAATAATGCCGTAGGTACGATTACAGCTTTTAGAGGTGCTGCAACAGCAGGTAATAGAATAAATGTACTTGAAATAAACTCATCTTCGTCTTACAATAGTACTACTGCATCCGTAAAGTCTGTCGATAATATGAGTTATTGGACTCTCAAAACATGCACATATAATGGGAAAAAATATTTAGCCGTGGATGTTCCTTATTCAAATGCTTACCACAATTGGGGCTTTAAATTTTGTGGCTGGACAACTTCTACTGGCGAAAATATGAAATCTGTTGCTTACCAAATAAACGGAGCTTCAGTAAATACAGATGTACTTTCAAATATTCAAGATTTTGTACCAAACCTAACTGAAACCCATCTTGTTAGTAACTTCTTAGTAATGGGTAATGTTGGCATTGGCACAACAGCTCCCGATGAAAAACTAACCGTAAAAGGAAAAATTCATACACAAGAAGTGAAAGTTGATTTATTAGGAGCATTAGTTCCTGATTATGTCTTTGAGAATGATTATCAACTTAAAACTTTAGAAGAAGTAGAAAAATATATTAAAGAAAACAAGCATTTACCAGAAATTCCTTCGGCTCAGGAAATTGAAAAAAATGGTTTGATGCTTGCTGAAATGAATATGGCATTATTAAAAAAAATGGAAGAAATGACATTATATATGATTGAACAAAATAAAAAAATTGAAGTATTGGAAAAGAAAATTGAATCAATTACAAGAAAATAAACTAACCAAAGATACAATATGAAAAAATTACTTATTCTTATAGCATTATTTGTTTTTTGTCAATCAAAAAATTTTGCTAAATCATTAGAATTACATAACTCCTTTTCTAATAACATTTATCTTGCGGAATATGAAACTAGTGTTACATTTCCTGCGGGATTTGTAGTTGGAGATTATATAGAATTTTTAAAAGTAAGTCCAAAATCATTAGCAGGCGGATATTATGAAATTTCAATTGCATACACACGAGGTAATATTGCTGCAGCCGCTACTCATGTTGCTGCTATATCACATGCCAATCCAGCCTTATGGCGCGAAACGGGCCGTATAAATAATAATCCCTATGTTGGTACATCTACAAATTTTACGATAGATTGTAATACAGAAGCCGCAAATCCAAGATTTAGAATACGAGCAATTAATACTTATGGAGTAACTACAGATAATCTTACTGTTTACATTAAGGTAACAGCAGTAAATTTAAATAATTCTTTTACTGCTTTAAATATTACTGGAAATGATACAACTGTAACAAAATATCTACCAATGACATCAGACTGGGATCTGTATGTAGGGAATTCTTTTTCTTCAAATGGTGCCACACTTGCTATGAAAGCTACACAAAATGGAAACATTGGTATAGGCACCTCTATTCCCGATGAAAAACTAACCGTAAAAGGAAAAATTCATACACAAGAAGTGAAAGTTGATTTATTAGGAGCCTTAGTTCCAGATTATGTCTTTGAAAACGATTATCAACTAAAAACTTTAGAAGAAGTTGAAAAATATATTAAAGAAAATAAACATTTACCCGAAATCCCTTCTGCTCAAGAAATTGAAAAAAATGGCTTAATGCTCGCTGAAATGAATATGAATCTACTCAAAAAAATAGAAGAAATGACCCTTTATATGATTGAGATGAAAAAGGAAAATGAGAAACAAAACGAAGAAATAAAAAAACTTAAAAATATAATAACATCTACAACAAAATAATATGAAATTTTATCTAACTCTAATAACATTATTTTTTTTCGGATTTATTTCTTCTGCACAGCAAATTGGTGATGGTTATGCTCCGGCAACGATTTCAGATTTTTCTGCTCCTCTTAAATCTGGTATTTATAATGGCTTAAATACTAGCACAATTGGGATGGCTCCAGATAATAGTAATGTCTGGCAGCATTTATTTGCTGCCAGACATATAAGTACAACAAACAATTATCAACTTCAAATTGCTTCTTCTTTTACTGTAAATGATCGTTTATTTTTTAGAAAAATTATAGCCAGTGATTTATCTTCTTCAAATTCGAACTGGGTAGAGTTAGCCACAAGAACCACAAATACTTTTAGTGGAAATCAAATTGTAAATGGAACTATCGGAATTGGTGTAACCTCATCTATTTCTCCTTTAGATCTTGTAAGTAATTCCTCTGCACAGGGAATAGTTATAAGAAAAAGAACCGCTAATGATTATGGTAATATATTATTTTATGATAATGCTGGTTCAACAGGTTTAGGAGGAATTGGAATAGCAACAGCAAATAGAATTAGAATAATGAATGGAGGTGTTGGTGATTCATTTGAAAGATTCACAATAACATCAGCTGGACTTATCGGTATTAACTCGACATCACCATTAAACACATTTGAAGTAAAAGTACCATCAAGTACAGGAACATCAAGCGTAGATGGTATTTCAATACATGATGGAGGTACTTATAGATTAGGTATCAATATTGGTATAAATACTGCAGGTGAATATTCATTCTTGCAAGCCATAAAGGGAGGTATTGGTCAGAGGAATATTATAATGAATCCTACTGGTGGAAATGTTGGAATTGGAATTACAAACCCTACAAACAAATTGGACGTTAATGGAACAATTCATTCTAAAGAAGTAAAAGTAGACTTAACTGGCTGGTCTGATTTTGTTTTCAAAAAAGATTACGATTTACCAACTCTTCAAGAAGTCGAAAAACACATCAATGAAAAAGGCCATTTAGAAAATATCCCAAGTGAGGAAGAGGTTCTTAAAAATGGAATTAATCTTGGAGAAATGAATTCTAAATTGCTGCAAAAGATTGAAGAATTGACTTTGTATTCTATTCAGCAAAATAAAAAAATTGAAGAGCAGGCAAAAGAAATTGAAACATTAAAAGCTTTAGCTTTGCGAATTGAAAAAATCGAAAAAGAATTAAGTCAAAAATAGACTTATAAATGAAAAACAAAAAGAACATATATATACTCTTACCACTCGTTTTATTCGTTTGGGGCGCTGTTTTGTTTCAGGTATTTTCCTTTACAAATGCTGATGAAATAATTCCTGAAAGCAATCCTGAATTCGGTATTAAACCTTTAAAAATTAATAAAAGAGAATCCTTTTCAATTAATATAAATTATAGGGATCCTTTTTTAGGAAAGATGTACAATCCGGAAACTGTTTTACATCCAAAAACAATTTCTGCTAAAACTGTAAAAGTTATTAAAAAGGCCGAACCACTGGTTTGGCCCAATATTATTTACAAAGGTTTGATTTCTGATACAAAAGGTAAAAGCAAAATTTTTATGCTCATTATTGATGGTAAGAACTATTATATGAAAGTTGGTGATACAGAAAATGAAATTTTCTTAAAAGATGGTGATAAAGAATCTGTATACGTTAAGTATAAAGGAAACCTTAATCTTATAATGCTTCAGGATTGAAATTAAAACTTAAATCCGGTGCTTTACAGTTTACGGTTTTTATTGCTGTACTAATTGCTCTGCTTTTGGCTGGTCTGGTTTTATATGCCTATACTTTTATTTATATGAAAGAGCAGTCAAAAGGTGCGATTGAAAACATCCAAATCTCCGATAACGGCATCCAATACTTATTAGAACAAAAAGAATTAAATACTGATACAACTAAAATTGATTTTCTGCAAAAGGAAAATCAAATGATAAAAACCCATTTATCACAATGGGGAGTATTTCAAAAAGGAATTGTGACAACTCAATTCCGTAAAAAGAAATTTATCAAAACCGCCATAATAGGATCACTTATTATAGCAGACAAGTCTCCTACTCTATTTTTGCAAGAAACACACAATGCTTTGACAGTTGTAGGAAGCACCAAAATTAAAGGGATAGCCTATTTACCAACGCAAGGTGTAAACTCCGGTTATATTGCTGGAAACAGCTATTACGGCACACAATTAATTTATGGACAGATTGAAAAAAGTACTTCTGAGCTTCCAAAACCTGAAAAAAATTTCCTTGATGCTGTGAATTTTTATCTTAAGGATTATAAAATAGAAAATCAGACCGATTTTATTAATTTAAATTCTGCAGCAAGAATTACAAACTCATTTAAAGAAAAAACAAAAGGTTTCTATTCTCAAAATGCAATTACATTAGAAAATAAGACCATTTCAGGAAATATTATTATTAAATCAGAAACAGCTATTAAAATTCGGAAAACAGCTTTATTAAATGACATAATTCTAATTGCCCCTATCATTGAAGTTGAAGATGAAACGATTGGTAATTTTCAAGCTATTGCTTCTAAAAAAATTATTCTAGGCAAAAAATGCAATTTCAGCTATCCATCTGCTTTACTTTTATTTCAGGACAATAAAAATAGCGTTACTGATAATACTACTTCAAATACCTTATCAGAAAATCAAATTTTTGTAGGTGAAGGGAGCATTTTTAGAGGATGTGTAACTTATATCCAGACAAAAGAAACATCTGACTTTCAAACACAAATTGTATTAGAAAAAGATTCCAGAATTAAAGGACAAGTTTATTGTAATGGCAATCTTGAAATAAAAGGAAAAGTTTCAGGTTCTGTTTATACCAAACAATTTGTGGCCAATCAGGCTGGGTCTATTTTTATGAACCATATCTATAATGCAACTATAGAAAACGAAACTGTTCCGGAAATATATGGAGGTATCATTTTAGAGCAAGAACCCAAAACTGTTTTGAAATGGTTGTATTAAAAAAAATAAAATCGGCAACATTAGTAGAGGCTATTGTAGCCACAGTTTTAGTCGTAATTATATTCATTGTAGCAAGTTTGATATTGAATAATTTAGTTTTCAATACTTTTTCTAAAAACACACATGGAATTGAAACTAGAATAAACGAACTGGAATACGAAGTTCAAAATAAAGTCATAAAATTACCCTATCAGGAAAATTATAAAGATTGGAATATTAATATTGAATTGGAACCTTCTTCGAAAAGAATGTTCACAATCTCTGCAGTAAATAGTATTTCTAAAGAAGTTACAAAACAACAAGTTGTATGGCAGCAAGAAAATTAAAATCATTCACATTATCAGAAATGATAGTCGTTATGATTATAACTGCTATTGTGGTTGGTATGGCATTTAGTGTTTTACGAATTGTGCAGAAACAAATTAATACTATTCAAACCAATTTTGAAAAAACAAGTACTTTATCTTTATTCGAACAAAAACTGTGGCAGGATTTTAATGAACCGCACACAATTATATATGACAGTCGCAAACAGTTATTAATTATGATTTCAGAAATTGATACAGTAACCTATTCATTTCAGGAAAGGTTCAGTATGCGAAATCTTGACACGATCAAACTCAAAATTATTCCGAACAAAGCATTTTTCAAAGGCAAAGAAATAAGTAATGGACAAATAGATGCTTTGTCTATATTTGCTGAAACAGAATTACCGGATTACCAGATTTTTGTTTCGAAAAAAAATGACGTAACCTTTTTTATGAATCAGGAAGATGGCTTTTAAAATAGAAAACGCACCCAATAAAAAAGCTGTTCAGTCTCAAAACTCAAACAGCATTGAAAGTCTCTTAAAAAAAGAAATCACACTTTTTGGTGACAGTTTTAATAATAAAAAGAAACAGGCATTTTATCTTGAACTTGCAGTTCTCTTAAAAGCCGGTGTTAGCTTTAAAGAAGGATTATCTCTGATTATTGAGTCATTAAAGAAAAATGCTGATAAAGATTTAATCCAGACAATACTAAATGATGTTGTAAACGGAAAGCCTTTTTCTGAAGCTTTATTAAAATCAAAATCATTTACAGAATACGAATATTACTCTATTCAAATTGGTGAAGAAACCGGAACAACTGCTCAGGTTTGCGAAGAACTCGGCCGTTTTTTTGAACGTAAAAACGAACAGAAAAGAATTATCGTAGCCGCACTCACCTATCCTTCAATTGTATTGAGTACAGCTGTTCTTGTTGTGATTTTTATGTTGAGTTATGTGGTGCCTATGTTTCAGGATATTTTCAAGCAAAACAATATGGAACTTCCTTTTTTGACACAGTTAATTGTAAAATTATCCATCTGGACAAAAACATACGGGCTTTACTTTTTTCTCGCAATAATCGTTTTAATTTTTTCAACTCAGTTTTTTAAAGAAAATCACAAATACACAAAAGCATTACATTATTTTTTAGTCAAAATTCCAGTTTTAGGGCCTTTTATGACAAAAGTATATTTGGCACAATTTACTCAAGCTGTAACGCTGCTTACCACTGCAAAAGTTCCTTTATTAAACAGTATTCAAATGGTCAAAAAAATGATTCGTTTTGTACCGCTTCAGGAAGCTTTAGAGCAAGTTGAAAACAGTATCCTAAAAGGAAATAGTTTGAGCTCCAGTTTGAAAAATACTCCACTTTTCGACAACCGAATTATATCCCTCGTAAAAGTAGCTGAAGAAACCAATCAAACTGAATATGTTTTCAAACAACTAAGTGAACAATACAATCAAGAAGTCGTGCAGCAATCTAAAGTTATGACTACTGTTCTTGAACCTTTTATTATTCTTTTTGTTGGAGTTTTAGTTGCTGTTTTATTGGTTGGTATGTATTTACCAATGTTTCAGCTTAGTAGTGCTATTGGGTAATTACCAGCTTACATATACATATCAACAATAAAGCTTTTTTTGTTAAACATTTATTAAAGCTTCACCCTCAATTTTAACAAAATTTAATCTAAACTTGTATTTTCTTACAAAAGCATTACAAGCATTTAACATTTCTAATATTTACGCCAAATATGTCTAAAACAACCTTTTTAAAATTACTGCTAATCGCATTTATTCTTCCAAATGCAATTCTCTCCCAAACTAACAAAGATCTTCCTAATTATTTCCCTGTAAGCCCTAATGCAGCTTCATTTGCTAAAGAAGGTTTGTTTCCTGTGGATTATTCAACAGGAAAAATCAATATTAGTATTCCGCTTTATACTATTAAAACTAAAGAATTAACCGTACCTATTAATATGAACTATAATAGTACAGGAATTCAATTAGATGAACTTGCTTCTTGGGTAGGTTTAGGATGGAATTTAAACTCGGGAGGGGCCGTTGTCAGAAATGTAAAAGGTATTCCTGATACTGGTTATGGAGTTCCTGATATAAATAATGCTGCATTTACACAAGCAAATTATAATTTTTTGTATTCACAGTATAATCCATATAGAGTAAATCCTGTTGATACTGCATATGATGAATTTATAATAAATGCTCCTGGCCTATCTGGAACTTTTTATTTTGTAAATAATAAACCTGTATTTAAAGATCTTCAAAATACAGTAGTAAAAACATCTTCATTTAATAATCAGTTGCTAACTAACACACAGACATTAGAAATAACTAAAGCAGATGGAACAATTTACAGATTTGGGCAATCTTTAGATGGTTACAATGCTAATGAAACTGTTCACAACACATCAGACATTTACAAACCAGATTATGTTTCTTCATGGTTTTTAACTGAAATTATCCCACCTAATAGCAAAAGTTCAAATGATATAATTTCATTCAAATATAAATCACTTGCAAGTGTTTATGATTATCAAATAGTGACTGGTGAACAGTTAATTGACAATGCGATTGCCCCTAATAAGACAGCTACCCTAAAATCTATTTTCCCAGATAAAACAAACTCAAGCAGACAATTTTTAACATCAATAAATTTTAACAACGGAATTGTCGAATTTAACTCTAACCAAAACAGGTTAGATTTAATAGACGATTATAAATTAGATAAGATAAGTATTTATAATCTTAAAGGTATTACAAAAACTTTAATTAATGAATATAGTTTTGTTTATGACTATTATAACCGAGCGGGAGGATTTAGAACAACATCAGATCCAAATGATGGGATAAGTAATCCAAATTCTTATAATTCTACAAAAAATATTAGCAGTCGTGATAAATCTTTAAAACTCACACAAATTATAAACAATACGCTAAATGTAAAACATTTGTTTGAATATGAAGGGACAACGCTTCCATCAAGAGGAACAACCAAAAAAGATTTTTGGGGTTATATAAATGCTAATACAGGTAATTTATCTCCACCTACAAGATTAGATCGTATATCAGGTGATATACGAAACAATTATTATACAACAGTTGGAAATGGTGATCGAACTGCCAATGAGACTTTAATGAAGTCTGGGATATTACAAAAAATAATATATCCAGAAGGTGGTTATTCAATTTTTGAATATGAAGCTAATAGATATATTGAAAATGTAACAACTCCCACTATTTTAAATAAAACCTCAACAGTAGTAGTTTACGGTACTGGTTGTAATTCTAATTATGGTCCCAGCTCAACAAGTAAAGTATTTACTCCTGTTAATTATGTTTTAGGAAGCGGAAAATTAAATATTTCATTCTCTGCTGCTACGCAAGAATCTGGAGCTGGTAACACAAATGTTAAATATGATAGTGAGTATTTTGGAAGACCAGCGCCCCTAACTATGGGAGGATCATACACATATGTTCGAGAGTTTAACAACTCAAGTCATACTTTATCTGCGACAGAATACAGATCAGGAAATATTGGCGCTTATGGATGCCCATTCACTTCTATTACAGCAAGCTGGCAGGAAAACTCAGGAAGCACAACTACACCTACAGTAAAACTAACCGGGGGATTAAGAATAAAATCTATTAAATCTTATGATGGAAAGAATAGTAATCCTGTTGCTATAAAGCAATACTTATATGAAAACGAAAACCCATTAGTTAAAGAAGGTAATGGCTGTTATGTAAGAGGTACTTTCCAAACCACAACTTCCGATGATATATTACCAGTTTTTTCAAGTTCATCAATCTTTGATAACAATACTGGAGGTTCTCCATCCATAACCTATGGAAAAGTTACAGAATTTGATGTGGATGCTATAACCGCAAGTAATAATGGTAAAACAGAATATTTTTATGAAAATATTCCTTTATCTCGTTTATTCGATTTTAGTGCAGGAAGTCTACCAAAAGTTTTTCAATCGCCTCAATATAGAATAGAGACTGGAGGAAATAATCAGCCATTTGAAACTACATTAATGTATTTATCATTTACTTTTTTCAAAAATGATATGTGGAACCAAGGATCATTATTAAAAACAAATATTTATAAAAATGGCACCTCACCAAATACATACAAGATAATTCGTAGTATTGTCAATCAATATATTATTTTAAAACAACAATCGTTAGCTTACAATGTTGTCTTTAGTAATTTTGCAGCGCCTGTTTTCCCTGAGGATTATCCAGATTCATTTGCCCTGCCATACAACCAAAATGCTGATTTTTGCTCAGGAATGTTTTATTATGCAGTTGGACAAACTTCACAAGGAAAAAAAGAAATTACGACCACAACATAAACAGAATACGATGATAATGAAAACCCAACTAACCAAAAAGTAACTACTTACAGCTACGAAAACCCGCTTCATTATCAGCTGACCAAAACTGAAACCGTAAACAGTAAAAATGAAACATTAAGAACCCAGTTAAGCTACCCTCAGGATTTACTTTCTACAGGACAGACTACAGAGATGCAAGGCTTAATAAACCTAAACAAAATTGATAAACCAATCAAAACTGAAACTTTTGTCAATAATGTACAGACATCAGAATCTATGACTAAATACGGGCAGACTACTGCTACCGGCAATCTGCTTTTACCTACTGAAATTCACTCTTCAAAAGGACTTGTTGAAACCTTCCCGTTTAATAATGCTAATCGTAAAATAAATTTTACGCTTTATGATACTGATGTTATCAACAGTGTTACATTAGGTAATGGAAATGTTCTGGAATATTCCCTTGAAAACGGCACACCTGTTTCAATTATCTGGGGATATAATAAATCACAGCCTATTGCCAAAATCGAAAATGCTAATTACAGCCAGGTTTCATCTTATGCTGCCAACCTGCAGAACCTTTCCAATACAGGAACTGAAGCTGACCTTATTACCGCTCTTAATGCTTTAAGAACAGCTCTGCCAAATGCGATGGTAACCACTTATACCTATCTGCCACTCGTTGGGGTAAGCACAATCACAGACCCTAAAGGAGACAAGATAACGTATACTTATGACAGTGCCGGAAGGCTGCAATTTGTAAAAGATGCACAAGGCAATTTGATTTCTGAAAACCAATACTACTATAAAAACTAATATCACGATGAAAAATATCCTAAAAAATATCTATATCAGCCTTTTATTGGTTTTTATATCATTTAAAGTCGCAACACAGATACCTGCTACTATAACAAAAAGCAATTATACAGTTACAGGTACTGAAACGCTTATTGCTACGCAGAGTATTACGCTACAGCCGACAACTTTAATACAATCAGGCAGTACATTTTTAGCAACAGTTAATGCAGATTCTTATATTCCGTTGAATTTTTCAAATGAAAATTATATTTTCACCAGAACATTTCAAACCCCAATGGCTAGTACCTCGGGAATTTCAAACAATAAAGATGTTATAGAATCTATTACTTATTTTGATGGACTGGGAAGACCTGTACAAAATATCGCCATAAAAGCTTCTCCAAGTAAACAGGATATTGTAACCCATATTGGTTATGACGGATTTGGAAGGCAGGATAAAAATTATCTTCCTTTCATGGCAGCGACAGGAACAATTGCTTCCTATAGAACCGGAGCTGATGCAAGTACTAACAGCTATTATGTTTCAAATTATCCTGCAGATATTAACAGTACGACTCCTAACCCATTTTCTCAAACAAAGTTTGAAGATTCTCCTTTAAACCGAGCTCTAATGCAGGGTGCACCGGGAAGTGCATGGGCTGTTAATTCTGGTCATGAAATAAAAACAGATTACACAGCAAATACAGCTGCCGATAATGTTAAGCTATTTACTGCAGTAACAACCTGGAATGCTTCTCAGGGAGTATACGATATAAGTTTAGGTAATAGTGCAGGAACTACTTATTATGGAGGCAGCCAGCTTTATAAAACAGTAATAAAAAATGAAAACTGGACTTCCGGAACTAATAATACCACTGAGGAATTTAAAGATAAAGAAGGCCGTACCATACTCAAAAAAACCTACGGAAACTCGATGGTAAATCTGGTTTTAACCAATACATCGCATGAAACCTATTATGTTTATGATATCTATGGTAATTTAACCTATGTTATTCCGCCAAAAGCCGATGGAGCAGTCACTGCAGCCGTCTTAAATGAATTATGTTATCAATATAAATATGATGATAAAAACAGATTGGTAGAGAAAAAACTTCCCGGTAAAGATTGGGAATATATTATTTACGATAAATTAGACAGGCCTATTTTGACACAAGATGCCAATCTAAGAATTGCCAATAAATGGCTGTTTACTAAATACGATGCTTTTAGCAGACCTGTTTATACGGGTGACTATGTAAATGCCACACAAGTAAGCAGAACTGCAGTTCAGGGACTTGCCAATGCAGCGGCAGCTGTATTCGAGAGTAAAGTTACAACGCCTTTGACTATTAATACAACTTCGGTAAATTATTCTAATAACGCTTTTCCAAATACAGGATTAGATTTGTTCACAATAACTTATTATGATGATTACAGCAGTATTGATCTGGATGGAGGAACTTCAGTTCAGTCTTACGGAATTACCCCTATTTCCAATGCAAAAGGATTAAATACCTGCTCTAAAATACGTGTTCTAGGCACCAGCAATTGGATTACCAATGTAAACTATTATGATGCAAAAGGAAGGCCTATTTACAACTACAGCAAAAATAATTACCTGACAGTTACAGCTACTGTTAAAACAAAACTTGATTTTACAGATAAACCTATAGAAACAACCAGTACACATCAAAAAGGAACAGACCCGCAGATTACATTAGTGGATGTTTTTGATTACGATCATGTCGGACGCTTATTGACACAAAAACAAACCATAAACAGCCAGGCACAGGAAGTTATCGCTGATAATGCCTATGATAATCTAGGACAGTTAATGACAAAAGGGGTTGGAGGTAAAATCTCACAGTCACGACTGCAGAGTATCGATTATACTTATAATGTGAGAGGCTGGCTGAAAGGTATCAATAATGTTACTACACTTGGAAGCAAACTGTTTGCTTTTCAAATTAACTACAATACACCAACTTCCGGAACACCATTGTTTAATGGAAATATCAGTCAGACTTTTTGGAAAACAGCCAATACTGACAGCAGCTTAAAAAATTATACCTATACCTATGACCAATTAAACCGATTGACTCAGGCTACAGACAACTCAACTCTTAACGCAGGAAGGTACAACGAAGGCTTAAGTTATGATAAAAACGGAAATATCATGAGTATCCTTAGATTAGGAAACACAAACGTTACAGCTACAACGTTTGGTACAATGGACAATCTGGCCTATACCTATGATACAGGAAACAAACTTACCAAAGTTGAAGATACCTCTGGCAGTACAGAAGGATTTAATAATGGAAGCAGTACAACTGTGGAGTATACTTATGATAATAACGGTAACATGAAGACCGATGCCAATAAAAAAATTACAGCCATAAGTTACAATCATTTAAACCTTCCTACCTCAGTAGTTATAAACGGAGGTACCATAAATTATGTATATGATGCTGAAGGCGTAAAACTGCGTAAAACTATAAGTACAGGAAGCAGTACCGATTATGCAGGAAGTTTTATATATGAAAACAATATTTTAAAGCAGTTCTCTCAGCCTGAAGGGTATATAGTTTACAATGCGGGAATTTATAGCTATATTTACCAGTACAAAGACCATTTAGGAAATATACGTTTAAGCTATCAGGACAAAGACAATAACGGCGTTGTAAACACCAGTGAAATTGTACAGGAAAACAATTACTATGCTTTTGGATTAATGCAGAAAGGATATAATGGTACCATTAATGGAACTGATAATAAGTATAAGTTCCAAGAGCAGGAGCGTCAGGACGAGCTGGGACTGAACTGGGACAGTTTTAAGTATAGAAACTACGATTATACGATTGGTAGATTTATGACTATTGACCCATTAACTGAAGATTATAATGATTGGGCACCATACGTCTTTAGCGGGAATCGTGTGATAGATTGTAGAGAATTAGAAGGTTTGGAGCCATATAAATTGTTTAATACGGAAGAAGAAGCCGCTTTAAACTGGGGAGAACAGTACAATGCTGCTTCGATAAAAAGCTCAAAAGAGTATGGTTCAACCATTGGTAAGAGTAAAGTTAAAGGAAAAACAAAATATTCGTATGGTCCACCTGAAATAAGTAAGTTAGGTTATCGAGTTACTCCAAGTCCTGCCCCAGCTGGTACTATTCCAACTGCGGATGTACATAGCCATGGTTCTTATGATGAAGATCATTACAATGACGATTTTTCTGTACCAGACAAAGCGGGAAATAGAAAAATGAAAATAAATGGTTATTTAACGGCACCCGATGGGACTTTACAGTTTTATTCACCAAAAACTGATCCTCTTGTGTTTGTAATTTATAAAGATTTACCATATGACCCTAAAGATCCGGGATCACCAAAACCGCTTCCTGCTCCAAACACACCAAAGCCAAAGCCAACGCCAACGCCAACGCCAAATCCAGCACCAAAACCAAAACCAAAACCAAAACCAAAACCAAAACCAAAACCAAATGGACGAACCGGATATGGGTTCTTATAAAAAAAATATTATGAAAAATAAAATTTATACATTGTTTATTTTAATTTTTCTTATGACTTCTTGTAATTCAGGGAGTAAAGAAAATAAAGGTGAAAAAAAATTTATAAGGGAGATAAAAACTAAGAAAAGTCCTTATTCATTTAAAAAAGATGTTGTTCCAAATGCAGAAACAGCGATTAAAATTGCAGAAGCAATTTGGCTTCCTATTTATGGAGAAAATATTTATGAAGAAAAACCGTATGTAGCTAAACTTAATGAAAATAATGTATGGGTTGTAATTGGTACAGTTCATTCAGTGAAAGGTGGTGCAGCTTACATCGAAATACAGAAACACGATGGGAAAATTTTACAAGTCTATCATGAAAAGTGAGGATTGGATGTAAAAATTAAAATGAAGACAAAGTTAAGGGTGGCATTTTGCATGGTAATGTTTCAACGTTAGTGATATTGAAATTTATATTTCTAACATGCTGGAATTGAATAATTATCAGTAAAAAATTGGATCGGTAATGTATCAGATGTGTTGGTGGTTAATTATTGCCTCTAACATTTACAGGAAATCAAATATTTATATTAATATATCATAAAATTAAGACAGCCTTCGGGCTGTTTTTTTCATTTTATAATGCTCCTGCTCTCCGAAGAATTCAACTGAAAAAGTTACCCTCGCTCTCCGAAGTGTTCAACTGAAAAGCTGCGCAAATGTCTCTGACTTTGCGCAATTTTTTTGTTCTTAGAAATTATAAGCGTGTCAAAGTCTTTGACTTTTTTGAATAAACTTATTAATGAGATTACGTTTAAGCTTATTTCTAAATTATTTTAAATTCAGAGACTTTGAGGAGTCTATGTTTTTTAAATATATTTGTTTGTAATAGCGCAAAGTCTGAGACATTTGCGCAGCGTGATTACTAGATAAAAGAACACTTTGAATAGCGGGGAAAGAGTTATTACTGGATCTGAATTAAGAACTGCAAGAGCTTTAGGTGAAATCAAGAAGAAAAATGGAATTACTAGAACTGATCATAAAGGTTTTAAAGTACCAACCAAAAGTTCTACATCAAATATCCCTGTAACCAAACCTTTATATATGCCTGCAAAAACATAAAGAAATGAATAAGTTATTTACATTAATAATATTAGTTTTCAGCGCTTTCGCCTGTAACAAAACAAAAGAAACAAGTATTAATAAAATAGTGATACACTCAGTAAATCTAAATATTGATACGGGTTCTGATGTTAGCTGTCAAGATTTCAACCTAACTTTTGGCAGTCATGTAAAAGATAAATCAATAGAAGACAAATCAATTTTGACAGAACTTGAAAATCTCTTAAAAAAGACAAAAAAAAGAAAAAAAAATAAGTATGTAGATGTAAGAAGAAAAATAGTTATCTATTATAAAGATAAAACAATAGACACTTTATGTGCTGGCAGATTTAATGTGTTAATTAATAATCAATTATTAGAAGAAAATACAAATCTCTCAAATTTTGTGCTTGATTTATAGAAATATGTTTTATTTTAACAAAAAAAAGAGACTTTAGGTCTCTTTTTTTTGTTATTTTTTTAGAAATCATATCTCATTCAACAACTTTCTCAAATAAGAATTTTTCTCTTTATCACCTTCTAACAAAAGCTCATATTTTTTTGTTTTCCTAAATTTGCAAAATGATTATTCCTTTAATCCCGCTTTATAAAAACCAACTCCTCATCATAATTCGCAATACTTACCAAAGCATTATAAATATACTTACTAACCAAAGCCCCTCCTTCAAAATTAATTAAATCAATGTCATCTTCGGGAGTATGATATTGCGGATGTCCGCCTGTGTGAAAACCAACGGCAGAAATTGAAGCTTTGTAAAAAGAAACATGATCAGATCCGCCAACATCTCCAGCAAATACAACCGGATTAAGTCCGCTGTTTTGGCCTAGTTTTTTCATGAGTTCGACTCCGTTTGGGAAAGTTCCTGCGCCGCCCATATAGATTTGTTTTTCGGCATTTAATCTTCCTACCATATCCATATTCAGCATTACTTTTATGGCTTCTTTTTTAACTGGTAAATGATTTATGAAATATTTCGAACCTAATAATCCTTCTTCTTCTCCACTGAAAGAAATAAAAATGATGCTTCTTTTAGGTTTTATTTTCAGTTTAGAAACTTCTTGTAAAATACACAACAAAGCCGAAACTCCGGATGCATTGTCATCGGCTCCGTTATGAATGGCAATTGTATCTTTCTTTTTACTTCCGGAACCGCTTCCGCCCCAGCCCCAATGATCGTAATGTGCGCCGATTACAATAAATTCATTTTTGAGTTTTTCGTCCGATCCTTCGATATATCCTACAACATTTTGGGTCGAAACGCTATCGGATTTTGCTTTGTTGATTCCTTCTTTTACAAATACTTTAAAAGACTGATAATAGTTGTTATTAAATTCCTTTAATCCATACTTTTTGAAATATTTTTTGATGTACGAAGCTGCATCGTTATTTCCTTTTGTTCCCACAAACCGACCTTCTAATTTATCTGAAGAAAGATATTTATCGTGTTTGTAAAACGTCTCTGCCATAGTATTCTTTTGAGCATTTGAAATAATACTCATAAAAAAGAAGCAAAAAACAATATTCAATTTCATAGTTATTAATCTAAAAAATGGCACGCGGATGACACGGATTCACTTCGTGAAAACGCTGATTAGAACGGATTTTATATTATAGCTTTTATAAAGAGATCTGTGTTTATCCGCGACTTTGCGAAGCAAATCCGTGTCATCTGTGTGCCATAAAAGTTTATTACAATTCAAAAATCTAAGGCTAGACAGTATTTTTGAATAATACTGTTTTAAAATTTATTTTAAATCGAATGTTGTATGCTTGATAAACTTTCGATTGTAAGTATACAAAATATGGATTTTTTTATCTGATGTCTGAATTATGGCCGGATAACTGAATTCTCCTTTCGGCTGATTTTCCAGATCAAATAATTTTGTCCAGTTTACACCATCTTTAGAAAATTCAACATCCAGAACATTTCTTCCGTTAAACCAATCTTTTCCCATTTTTAATGGATTGTTTACCAATAAAAATGCTTTATTCGATAAAGTTACGGCATCAACTCCGGAGTTTGAATTTACTACATTTATACTATCCGTTTTCTGCCACGTTTTTCCGTTATCTTCAGACCAACTCGAAATCAATTTATTATGTCGGCTTCGGGATAAAATCTGGATTTCTTTAGCAGAATGAACTAAAAATGTAGGCTGAATAATATCGAAATTTTTCTTGTCATTAATATCGGTAATTGTCCAGCTGTCTGTAGCTTCTGTGTAAGTTTCTATAAATACTCTCCATTTGTTATCGTCGATACTTTCGGTACTGCTTCCGCATAAAATAATTCCGGGAGTGGTTTCGATTGGTTTATTTCTGATTGGTCCTAAAATTCCTTTTGGAAGATATTTTGGATTACTCCACGTTTTTCCATCATCTTTAGAAACTATCATGGCTCCAAACCATTCTCTCGGATTTTTTCCCACTTTATAAAATAAATACAAATTCTGGCTTTTGCTTTTAAACAAAACCGGATTCCAGCATGGCAGTGTATCTCCATCTTTGATTAAAGGTTCAATGATTTTTTTAGGTGCTGACCATTTATTTTCTTTATACGAAGAAATGTAAATGCTTACGTCTTTTGCACCTTCGTATTTTCCACCAAACCAAGCTGCTAAAAGAGTATTATTTTCTAATTCTACCAATGTTGATGCATGACTTGCAGCTGTAACCGGATTTTCTGCTACATAATTTTGGGTAATATTTACTGCTTTTGGTTCGTTTTGAATTGATTTACAACCCAAAAAAACCGAAACCAATAAAACTACTACGCCGTATTTTTTTAAATTCATAATCTAACTTTTATATAAAACAAAAGGAGAGTTTCCTCTCCTTTTGAATTCTAAGCAAAGATTGTGTGCCTCTTTACTCAACCAAATAATTATTTTGTATCCCACCAAAGTTTGGTTCCACCTGTATCAGGTCCGCCAAGTTTTGTAATACCGTCTGTAACGGCATCTTTGTTTGAAGAATATTCGTTTGTTGTATAGATAATTCTCTTCATCAAACTTTTTCCAACTCCTGCATCATTATTATCTGTGTTTAATGGCGGATAAATAACTTTTGCATCACTTCTTCGTAAATCTGACCAAGCTTCCCAAGATTCAGGGAAAATAGCTAAGTATTTTTGAACTGCAATTTGTGTTCTTTGGTTTGCTTCTGTTGCAGACCAGGCTACTGGCAATTTTACCGGAATATCATATAAATCTAAAGCTGGATAAACAGTTAGAATATTTGGCAGTGTTGGCAGAGTTGTTCCTGAAATATAAGCATTTACAGTTGCAGCATCTGTGATTCCCCATTGTGCAAGAGATAATCTAATACCCGTTTCATATAAACTTTGAGCTGTTCCGCCCATATTCCATCCGTTTAATGCGCCTTCTGCTCTGCTTAAATAGTTCTCAGAAGCCATGAACACTTCGATGTTTTTAGATTCGCTTAAGTTTCCTGCAGCTCCGTTACCCATAACATCATTGTTAAAAGCTGAGAATTTAGTTGTTCCAAACTGATCTTCTAAACCTCCAACCGGATTTCCTCTGTACACTTTTGGTGTCGCATTAGCATCCAGAGGTGCAAACCATTTTTCTAAACGAGGATCATTATATCCAACCAAAATACTTTCCATAGAAGCTGTCATTACATATCCCCAGCTGTTTACGATCATATTTAAGTTGTTTGGCGTAATATTACTTGCTTTAAAGAAAGCGCTTTGAGCATTAGTAGTCATAACTCCTGCCGCTACAGCTGCTTCTGCCTGAGTTTTTGCTTTTGCAGGTTCTTTATCAGAAATTCTTAATGCAAGACGAAGTCTCATACTGTTTCCAAATACTCTCCAGTTAGCTACGTTTCCACCATACAAACGATCGTTTGGCTGAAGTGAAGCTACCGTTGTTAAAGAAGTGCTTGATAAAGTTGCGTTTGCCTCATCTAACAATTTGAAGAAATCTGTGTAAATATCTTCTACACTATCGTAAGGTACTTTCTCTTTACCATTTCCAGCCTCAGTATAAGGAATTGGTCCGTAAGCATCTACCATTTGATTGTACATGAAAACTTTCCAGATTTTAAGAACTGCCAAAGCTTCAGCATTTCCTTCAGATGCTTTAATAGCATTGTTTATAGCCGGAACAGCAACTGTGTAGAATCTTGTCCATCCACGTCCTTCGTAACCGTTTACGAATGCATTTCTTTCTGTACCATATCCACAGTTTAAATAGTGAATAAAAGTAGAAGATAGAATACCGGTAGCAATACCCCATGTTCCCTGATCATCAACTCCTGGTGATGAGTAAGATCCATTATGAATACCTGCATAAAGTGCCGATGCAAATGATGGGCCTGCAAGTGTAGCATCTAACTGATCTTCAGTAAGAGAATTAGGATCTTTGTTTATTTCATCAAAGTCTTTTGAACAGCTTGATAAAATAGAAACTGCCATTAATGCAACTCCTAATGTTTTTATTTTAAAACTATATTTCATGATGTCTCTTTATTTAATTAAAATCCAAATTTCACATTAACTCCATAATCTCTCGTAGAAGGAATGTTGAAAGATTCTATACCTTGCAAGTTTCCTGTACCTGCACCAGCTTCCGGATCAAAATATTTCGCTTTGTTCACGAAGAAGAATAAATTTCTTCCTACTAATGAAAAATCGATGCTTGAAAACCCTGAATTACCTAATACACGTTTTGGTAATGAATAACCAAATACAAGCTCTCTTAATCTGATGTTTGTTGCATCATAAATAAAAGGTTCTGCGATAGGTGTTCTTTGTCCAATTGCTGTCCAGTATTGTTCTGCTGTAATGCTTGTTGTATTTGGAGAATAAGTTCCGTTTCCATTAGCTACAACACCATTAACAACGATTCCGCCTTCTCTTCCTGCTAAAGTAATATCACTTACCCCTAAACCTGCTTGTCTTGCCTGAGTGTATGAAATAACTTCGCCGCCAATTCTAAAATCAACTAAGAAACTTAAAGAGAAATCTTTGTATCTAAAGTTGTTTTTGATACCACCTGTCCAGTCTGGATTAAAGTTTCCTGCACGAACATCAAAACTATTTGTTGCTAATGGAATACCTGCACTGTTTACAATAATATTTCCGTTTGGATCTCTTTGGAAACCTTTAATGTATAAATCTCCGTATTCTCCGCCTACTACAACTTTACTTCTAACTAAACGTCCTTCTCCCAAAACTAACTCTTCTCTTCCGTCAGCAATAGATTTAACTTTTGATTTATAAGAAGCGTAGTTTGCTGTAATATCCCAGCTAAAGTTTTCTGTTTGGATAGGAGTTGCAGTAAGTGTAAGCTCGATACCTTTATTTTGAATATCTCCACCATTTACAATTGCTCTTGAATATCCAGAAGACTCAGGAGTATTGATGTAGAAAATTTGATTGTCTGTTAATGAATTGAAATATGTGAAATCTAATCCTAAACGGTTATTAAAGAATCTAACATCAGCACCAAATTCTGTAGAAGAAGAAATCTCCGGTTTTAAGTTTGGATTTGCTTTTGTGCTTTGTCCGTACAACATACCACCATTTCCTCCAATATATGAGAATCTTTGTTGTGTTTGATAAGGATCTGTATCGTTACCAACTTGTGCATAAGAAGCTCTTACTTTTGCAAAGCTGATTACTTCTGGTAATTTAGCCATATCTGAAATTACAGCTGAAAGACCTACAGATGGGTAAAAATAATCTTTAGGAATTGTAGAAGACCAGTCATTTCTAGCTGTTAAGTCTAAGAATAAATAGTTTCTGAAACCAAGTTGTCCAAATGCATATACAGAGTTAATTCTTTTTTCTGAAGCAGTTGATGTAGAGGTAATTGTTGAAACGTTACTTAGGGCAAAATAGTTTCTTTTACTTAAAACACCTCCAGAGTTTAAAGCTGAACTATTTTGCTGCAGCACGTTTGCACCACCATTAAGTCCAACAGAAAAATCTCCAAATTTTTCATTGTAAGAAAGTAAAACGTCAGCATTGAATTCACTTACAGTTTCATAAGATTCACTATATGAACCTAAATTGTTGTTGAAAGCTGCAGTAGCGTATCTGTTTCTAACATTTTTGTTTGTCATTTGGTCTAAACCTGCTCTACCTTGTAAGCTTAAAGTTTTTGTGAACTCATATTTAAGAGAAGCTAAACCAATAAATCTGTTTCTTTTATCTGTACGAGCATCGTCTCTTAAAGCAGACCAGAATGGGTTTCCACCCGGAGATCCAGTTTCGTCGATAAAATAGTTTAATTGTCTTTGTCCTGCAGCATCAAAATACTCAAAGTTTTTATAATCATTGAATGCGATACTACGAGGTAATAAATAAGCTGATGTTCCGATAGATTCTTCACCAGTTCTTAATAAGTTATCGATATCCTGAACGATGTAGTTTGTTTTTACATCAAGAGATAATTTATCAGAAAGTTTACTAGTCAATCTTAAGTTAAGATTGTGTCTGTCTAATTGGTTTCCGCCAACAATACCTTCAGCACGGGTGTTAGTGTAAGAGAAGTACCCTTGTGCTTTTTCGTTACCTGCAGTAACAGTTAATGTATTGGCTAAATTATAACCTGTTTTGTAAAAATCGATAACGTTGTTTGGTTGTGGAGAATAACTTTGTGTAGCCGGCCCCGCATAATTTGGGTTACGAACTAACTGCCAGTTTGAAACCTGGCTTCCGTCTAATTTACCTCCCCAGCTTGAAGGAGAATTCGCAACATATGCACCATTTGTTCCCTGACCATACTCATTTTGTAAGTTCATCAAATTGTAAGCAGATGATGCCATAAAATTAGATGATAAAGAAACTGATGTTTTTCCTGCCTTTCCGGATTTTGTAGTAATTACAATAACCCCGTTACTCGCTCTTGATCCATAAAGAGCGGCTGCAGATGGTCCTTTCAATACAGTCATCGAAGCAATATCTTCAGGATTAATGTTTGAAATACCGTCTGGCTGAGTTGTTCCTCCTGTATCAATATCAGGGTTTGTTGTTGTAGTTCCGTTACTAATTGGCACACCATCTACTACATAAAGAGGCTGGTTGTTACCATTAAGAGACCTGTTACCTCTTAATGTAATTCTTGAAGAAGAACCAACACCATTTGAAGTTGTAGAGAAGTTAAGACCCGCAACTTTACCCGAAAGTGAGTTGGCAACGTTTAATGATCTTGCTTCTGAGAGCTCTCCTACTGCAATGTTTTGTGCAGAATACGTAATGGCTTTTTTCTCTCTCTTAATACCAAGAGCTGTAACCACTACCTCTCCTAGTTGCTGTGTCGCAGCACCTAAAGCTGCATTAATCGTAGTTTGGCTTCCTACTGCTATTTCTTGTGGGGCAGAACCAACATAAGAGAAAACCAAAACTGCTGATTGATTTGGAACACTGATAGAATACTTACCATCAAAATCTGATGAGGTACTTGTCTTCGTTCCTTTAACAACAACATTTGCTCCAGGGATCGGAATTCCGCTTTGAGCATCTGTTATCGTTCCTTTTACTGTTGTTTGTGCTTCCAGATTTTGAAATCCAAATAAGCATATCACAAACAGTAATTTTAGTACGTTCTTGATCATATTTAGTTGTTTTTTGAGTTAATAACATGTTAAACTTAAGAATACATTTTGTTAACAGGATATAATTTCGACAAATGACAATTTTGAAAAGGTGTTGGGAATACATTTATAATTTAAGGCCGCGAAAACGTTTTAAATTGTAAGCTTTATCCTCTTTATTTTCAACACCTTGATCGCATTAATCTGAGTGATTTATCTTTTTTTTAACAACATTCTTTTTTAATTATCTTAATCGTTAAACATATTATTGGTTTTCATCAAATTAGTTTAAAACTTTAAAATTTGTTTTAAGCAGATCCGTAGAATTTCCACCAGCCATAACTTCAAAATCACCAGGTTCAACAACGCGTTTCATTTCTCTGTTCCAAATAGATAACTCATCAGGTGTTAATGTAAACTCAACTGTTTTTACTTCCCCTTTTTTAATATTTAATCTTTTAAATCCTTTTAAGGTTTTTTCAGGTGTTGTTGTACTGCTGTACACATCCTTAATATATAATTGCACAACTTCATCTCCGTCTCTGTCTCCAATGTTTTTAACATCAACAGAAACTTTTAATTCGCCGTCAGCTTTAATTTCTTTTGAACTGATTTTTAAATTTGAATACTCAAACTTTGTATAACTCAATCCGTAACCAAATGTATATAACGGATGTTCGCTTTCGGCGACATATCTATGAATTGCAGATCGTTTTTGGTTATAATATATAGGTAACTGTCCAACAGATTTTGGAACTGTAATTGGCATTCTTCCACCAGGATTATAATCCCCAAATAAAACATCAGCAACTGCTCTCCCGCCCAATTCTCCCGGAAACCAGCCTTCAACCACAGCCGGGATGTTTTCGGCAATCCAGTTTGTAGACAGCGGGCGACCGTTTAACAATACACAAACTACCGGAGTTCCTGTTTTATGAATTTCTTCAATTAGTTCCTGCTGCATTCCAAATAAGTCTAATGAAGCTACATCTCGGTTTTCTTCGACCAATTCATTTGATTCTCCTAAAACTACAATAGCAACATCGGCTTTCTTAGCAGCATCGATGGCAGGCTGTAAGTTTACTTTTTCTAAATTCCAGCGTAAATGAGCTCTGGCTCCCCAGCCGCCTTCCCACATTTCAATGCGGACTTTGTATTTTTTTCCTGCTTCGATGTTTTTTGGAGTCGTAACCATGCTCGTTGCTCCTTTTGTCCAGTTGTCGATTACCAATTGATCGTCAATCCACATTCTGATTCCATCATCAGAACTTAAGCCTAACCAGCCATCAAAAGATTTATCTGATTTTATGTAACCTGTCCATCTAATAGAAAAATCATCATCGGTAACGCCATCGCCGGGAGACCAAGGCCAGTCAAACTCTAATTGGCTGTCAATACGTGTTAATGCCGGAGTTCCTTCAACATTTCGGTTATTAAAATATTCTCCTTTTAGCCCGTTTTGAGATTCATCCGGAGTAAATAAATATTTCGATGGAATAATTTGTCCTTTTACAATCAATGGAACGCCTTCTTCGTAAACTACATTGGCTGTTTTGCCAACCAACTGCTGGATACCTTCGTAAACCGTCATTCCAATACTGTTTTTTGGAGCATATCCTCCCAATCTTGAAGCATTTGCATTTGGCCCGATAACCGCAATATTTTTTAAGTTTTTGCTTAAAGGCAGTGTATTGTTGTCATTTTTTAATAAAACCATAGATTTTTGAGCCGCTTCCAGAGCAACATTTTGATTTTCTTTGGTATGAAAACGCTCTTTAATTAAATTTTTATCTGTGTATGGATTTTCAAATAATCCTAATAAAAATTTCAATCTCAAAACTCCTCCGGCAGCACGGTCAATCTGCTCCATTGTAAGTTTCTTTTCGTTTACTAATTCTATAATAGTGTTTTGCCAAAACTCATTTGTAAAATCATAAAACTGCATATCAACTCCCGCAGCAATGGCTTCTCTAATGCTTTCTTTTGGAGAACTTGTAACATAATGTGTTACCTGAAGATATTTTATAGCACCTAAATCTGAAACTACAATTCCTTTAAAACCCCATTCGTTTCTCAAAACATCGGTCAATAACCAATGATTAGCGGCACAAGGAATTCCGTCTAATTCTGAATACGCACACATAGTTCCCAATGCGCCTCCTTTTCTAAATGCTTTTTCAAATGATGGAAGATGGTCTTCTCTCGCCGAACGTTCTCCAACCAAAATTGGCGAAGAATTTCCTCCTGCCTGTGGAATACCGTGAACTGCAAAATGCTTAGGTTCTGCAATGATCGAACGGTCTGATTTTAAATCGTCTCCCTGCATTCCTTTAATAAAAGCCAAACCAATTTCGCTGTTTAGATAGGCATCTTCACCAAAAGTTTCTGCCACACGTCCCCAGCGTGGTTCGCGGCCTAAATCTAAATTTGGACCTAAACCAAAATGAACTCCGTGTGATCTTGCTTCCATCGCAATCACTTTCCCGACTTTGTCCATTACATTTGTATCCCAGGTTGCGCCAAGGCCAATATTCATTGGAAAAGCTGTACTTCCTTCATCTAAATAGCCGTGCAGCATCTCGCACATAATCAGGGCAGGAATTCCCCATTTATTTTTTTTGATGATTTCGCTTTGCAGATCATTAATCATTTTTGCCGAACGAGGATAAATATCATGAATCGCTCCTATTCCTAAATTCCCAATTTTTGCATCAGATTTTGATTTGGAAAAATCTTCTTTTTCTTTAAAAAATTCGCCTTTGTACATATCCATCTGGCGCACTTTTTCTTCAAGCGACATACGGCTTAACAAGTCTTTTACCCTATCTTCTACCGGTAATTTTGCATCCTGATACGGATATTTTTTCTGCGAATAGCTCAGGTTAAAAAAACCTACAGCCATTACACAAATAATGGCTGTTTTTTTGATTTTGAGTTGTAACATAGTTGTGAGAGTTTAATTTTGGATCACTTTCAACGTTTTTCCATTCACAAGATCTTCGTGCGAAATAAAATAACTGTTCAGTGCTTTTCCGTTTAATTGTATTGCTTTGATTTTTCCGTCGTTATTAACTTCTTTTTCAATCACAATACTTTCATTTTTATAATATTTTGAATCTAATTTGATCGTTACTTTATCAAACATTGGCGTTGTAATGGTGTAAATTGGATCGCCTGGAGAAATTGGATAAATTCCCATCATAGAATACACTAACCAAGCCGACATTGTTCCTGTATCGTCATTTCCCGGCAGTCCTTTTGGTTCATTTTTGAAATATTCGCGAACCAATTTCTTTACCATTTCCTGAGCTTTATATTCTTCGCCTTTCACATAATTAAACAAATACGGATTCGCGATATCCGGCTCGTTTGCCATATCAAATTGTTTTATGTCGAATATTTTCTGCAATTGTGCCGAAAATGCTTTATCGCCGCCCATTAATTTCTTCAATCCGTTAATGTCATGAGGAACCATAAAAGCGTACTGCCATGCATTTCCTTCAATAAAACCAACATTTTCTTCAAAATTAGCTCCTGAATTTGGATCAAAAGGTTCGTACCAATTTCCGTTTGCTATTCTTGGGCGAAGCAGATTTAATTTTTTATCAAATAATTTTCTGTATGATAAGGAACGATTTTTAAAACGTTTTACATTGGCTTTATCTCCAAATTCATTGGCCATAAGCGAAATACAATAATCTGAAATATTGTATTCCTGAGTCGTCGAAACCGGACCTTTGCTGTCGGTAGTCAAATATCCTTTTTTGATATAATCTTTCAATCCCGGACGAAGCGGATTATTTTCTATCTGATCTGCTCCTTTTAGCATAGCGTAATAAGCTTTCTGAACATCAAAATCATGAATCCCTTTTAAGTAAGTATCTGTAATTACAATACTTGCCGGATCTCCAACCATAGTAAAAGTCTCTGTCGAATTCAATTCCCATTTAGGTAACCAGCTGTTTTCATCAAACATGTCAAGCATACTTTTTACCATATCCGATTGCTGTTTTGGATAAACCAAAGACATTAACTGATGCAGATTTCTGTACGTATCCCATAATGAGAATACTGTATAACGTGTTCCATCGGTTTTACCAATTTTACTTCTTTTAATTACTGGGTATTCGCCATTACAATCATTTAAAATATTTGGATGAATTAAAGTGTGATATAAAGCTGTGTAGAAAATTGTTTTGTCATCTTTTGAACCGCCTTCAACTGAAATTTTAGAAAGTTCTTCGTTCCATTCGTCATATGTTTCTTTGTAAACAGCATCAAAAGATTTGTTTCCAACTTCTTTTTCTAAGTTTTCGTGAGCGTTTTCGATGCTTACATACGAAATTCCAATTTTAACTTCAACCGTTTCTTCTTTATCAAAATTATATCTAAAATAACTTCCAATACTATCGCCTACAACGGTTTTGATTGTATTTTCCATCATTCTCGCTTTTCCGTTGTATCCCATCCATTGTGCTTCAACACCATTATATTTCGAAGGTTTTTTCCAAACTCCGAATTTATCGGCAGGTTTAGAAAATTTAGCAGCGAAATAAACCGGATAAGCATCTTCCGGACTATTATAACAAAAGGATCCTACAGAACGCATTCCTTCAATTTCTGTCGAAGAAACCACTCTTACCATTGCGCCTTCTTCATTTGTTAATCCTAAACCAAGATTTAATAAAATATTTGACTGCCCTTTCGGGAAAGTGAATCGGCTTACTCCAACTCGTTTTGAAGCAGTAAATTCGCCTTTTACTTTATACTTGTTGATATCTACACTATAGTATCCGGCTTTTGCCATTTCATTAGAATAAGTCGATCCATATTTTAAATGATCGATTTGAACTTCACCTGTTGTTGGCATTAATAAGATGACACCTAATTCCGGACAGCCGACACCGCTTAAATTCACCTGAGAAAATCCAGTCAAAAACGTATTTTCATTTACATAAGGATTCGAAAGCCACTGACTATCTTTTTCCATTGGCGTATTTTTTACTCCGGCAACATTAAACGGACTGATACTTGCCATTCCGCGTGGAGCAATTGGTCCGGGAAAAGCCGCTCCGTAATTAGACGTTCCTATAAACGGATTCACAAAATCGGCTGGTGTTTGAGCAGAAATTATGATGCTAAAAAACAGCATATAAAAAATACATGCTGTTCTTGATATTATTTTGGGTATTGAAAACATATTTTTATCTGTTAATAGCTTCAATTTTTAAAGTCCAGGCTTCTTTTGCAGGTAAATTATTTCTAAGACTTTCTGGAATTACTACTTTAAATCCGTTTCCTTCTTTTGTCCACTTTAAAGAAGTTTTAGAACCTAACATGGTAATTTTTGTTCCTTTTTTAGGACTGATCGATTTCACAGTAACTTCTGCAGGAATTTTATCTTCTCCATCTTTTGCTAAATAAAAGGCAAATACGTTTCCGGCTTTGTTTTGTGTAAAACAGATATTATCTTCTTTAAAAGGTTCGATTGGTTTTGTATCATAAATGGCTACACTGTTTACTTTCATCCAGTCAGCGTAAGCTTGTAATAAATCGTAAGCTCCCTGCTGCCATTCTCCTTCCGGACTTGGCGCAACATTCAGTAATAAGTTTCCGCCTTTTGCTACAATATCAACTAACATGTGAATACCTTGTCTTCCGGTCATGTATTTTGCGTCTGGCGTATACGACCATCCGCCGCCAGAAGTAATACAAGATTCCCAAGGATAAGGCAGTGTTTTTGCAGGAACACGGCCTTCAGGCGTTAAATAGTTTTGGTTTTTACCGTGAACTGCTCTGTCTACTACAATTAATCCCGGTTGTTTCTGACGTGCTTTTGCAACCAATTCATCCATTTTAGGATCCTGATCTACTACTCTGTGTTTGATGAAACCGTTTTTAGATTCGTTTTCAGCAAATTTCTCATCGTAGTTTTCTTTGATGTTTACCTGATCTCTTTTTCTAACCCAGCCTCCGTCAAGCCACAAAATATCTACTTTTCCGTAGTTCGTAAGAATTTCTAAAATCTGGTTATGTGTAAAATCAACATATTTCTGCCATTTTTCAGGATATAATGATGGGTCGTAATTTACGTTTCTGTCGAAAGGCGGGAAATACGGATCCCAGTAATTTTCATTATGCCAGTCTGGTTTTGAGAAATAGGCTCCCGTTGAAATATTCTCGGCTCTAAAAGCATTAAAAACTTCTTTTAAAACATCGGCTTTTGGATTTGTGCTGAAAGGGCAGTCTTTATCTGTGATTTTATAATCAGAATATTTCGTGTCGTACATATTAAATCCGTCATGGTGTTTGGTGGTAAAAACCATGTATTTCATTCCGGCTGCTTTTGCTGCTTTTGCCCATTTTACCGGATCAAATTTTGTTGGGTTAAAAGTCTTTTTTAAACCTTCATAATCGGCAACATATTGATTATAGTTTGATGGATTACTTCCTTTTTTACGTTCGCACCATCCATAATCTTCCGGACAAATTGACCATGACTCTACAATTCCCCATTGGCTGTAGGTTCCCCAGTGCATTAATAATCCAAATTTTTTACCCTGCCATTGTTCCAGATTTTTCAATACTAACGGATCTGTTTCCGGTACATAACGCTCATCTTCATAAATGGCCTGCGAAAACATTTGTACGGAAAATAATAACGCGATTATGAATATTCCTCTTTTCATCTTTATTCTATTTATAGTTTTTGTTTTTGTTCTTCTTTTTTAATTGTAAAAATTACATTTAAATTTTTTAGACAAAGTGTCCGGACGTCGCTTAAACTTTGTAAAATTTAAACGTTGTAAATGTTTAGTTCACAAGAATTTCGTCAACAAACAGCCATGAACTTTCTCCTTTAGGACTTTTCTTTAAATTTCCTGCTATTACTTTTACAAAACGGGTGTTTTGTCTTTGAAAATTGATTTTAAAATCCTTCAGTTCCGGAACTGCATTAACAGCATAAGGACGCATAATTTTTCCAACTTGTTTGTATTTAATTCCATCATTAGAAATCAAAACTTTAACTTCAATCGGAAAATTAACTCCAGCTCCCTGACTTTCAAGAGTTCCTACGATTACCTGCTCGATACTTTCCTGTTTTTCAAAATCAATAACCAGTTCCATATCATTTACAAGCCACGCCTGCCATTGTCCGTCATGGTAATTTTTACTTCCTCTAATAGTATTGACCATTGTATTGGCATCACCTTTATAATTCTGATTATAAGGCGTTAAGTATTTTACTTTTTGCGAAAAAGCTTTATGGAAAATAATAGTATCGGTAAAAGTTTTCCCAACTGGTTTTTCGTCCTGAAATAAAGAAGCTTTTAAAATTGTAGTTTCTTTAAATTCAATTGGACTGGTATATTTTACAGCGTGATGATCGATGTTTTTGTCTCCCAAAACATAACGGATATCCGGATTTGGAAATTCATTTTTCAGTTCGACTTTGATTTGTTTATTTGGTAAATCTGCAGTTGAAGAAGACGTTACCAAATAAGCACTTTTTGCATAATTAATTCCTAAATAATCGTAACGTTTGAACAATGAAAATAATCTCGTTGAAAAATCATTCCAGCTGCGTTTTTCTTTCGGACTCCATAGTGTTTCTGATAATGCAGCCAGTCTTGGAAAAATCATATATTCAGAATCTTTTGGCAGTGATAAATATTCAGCCCATAAATTCGCTTGTCCTCCTAAAACATGTGCCGCTTCCTGAGGTGACATTGTAGAAACTACAGGATCAAATTTGTACACTTCGCTCAACGGATTGTAAGCATCAAAAGCCAAAGGTTCTTCATTTTGAGGTCCCTGATAAAAGTTGAAATAACAAGGAGATTCCGGAGTCATAATAACATCATGTCCCTGATCTGCAGCTTCAACTCCACCTTTCATGCCTCTCCAGCTCATAACCGTAGCTTCCGGAGCTAAACCGCCTTCCAGAATTTCATCCCAGCCAATTACTTTTTTCCCTTTTGAATTGATGTATTTTTCAATACGTTTTACAAAATAACTTTGTAATTCTTCAACACTTTTTAAACCCTCATCTTTGATTCTTTTTTGGCAGTACGGACATTTTGCCCAATTGGTTTTGGTAGCTTCATCTCCACCAATATGGATATATTTTGATGGAAAAATCGTCATTACTTCATCTAATACATTTTGAAGAAATTCAAACGTCGTTTCTTTTCCTGCACAATAAATATCAGTAATAGGCCAAACTCCGCCAGACGGAACGCCAATACGCTGATCAAAACAAGCCAGTTCAGGATACGATGCAATAGCACTGCTTACGTGCGCCGGCATTTCGATTTCCGGAATTACTTCAATGTTTTTAGAAGCTGCATATTTTACGATTTCTTTTAATTCTTCCTGCGTAAAAAAACCTCCGTAAGTTCCTTTTTCATCAGGATTCGTTGCTAATCTGGCATTCCATGATACGTTTTCCTGATTTACTCTCCAGGCGCCAACTTCAGTTAGTTTTGGGTATTTTTTAATTTCAATTCTCCATCCCTGATCGTCTACTAAATGTAAGTGCAGAACGTTCATTTTGTGCATTGCAAGTCGGTCAATTGTGGCCAGAATATAATTTTTATCAAAAAAATGACGTGATAAATCGAGCATTAAACCTCTCCATTTAAATCGTGGTTCATCTGTAATTGTTAAACTTGGAATCTGCCATTTTGCAGAGGAAATAGCATATTGGCTTTCTATTGCTTCAGGAAGTAATTGTCTGATACTTTCTAAAGCATATAAAAATCCGGCATTTCCTTTAGCAGAAATAACAATATTGTTTGAATTTACGTCTAAAATATAGGCTTCATTTTTTAAGTTTGGGTCAACTTTAAACTGAACAAAATTACTCGCTGGAGCTTTTGTGATTGTTTCTGGTTTCCATCCTGCCGCAATAGCAAATTTAGAAGCCAAAGCATTGGCAGCATCTTTTTGAAAATCAGTATTGGTCACAAACTTTGTATCTTTATTAAATTCAAAAACACCGGTTTTTATTAGAGTCTGAGTTGGTTTTGGAATGATACGAATGTCTTTCTCTGTATAAACTTTCTGCGCATACGAAGAAGTTACAAGAGCAAGAAAACCGATTATCAAATAAGATTTTATAATTCTCATATTCTAATTATTTTAAAGATGGTGTTATTTTAAATTGATACTGATAATTTTTTCCTCTCAAAAGATATTTTTCCATTGGCCATGCCTGCCAGCTGTCGATTCCGCCCACTCCCATTTGTTTGTAATCGATTTTTAAACTTGTTAAATCTCTTTCTTTCAATTCGGCAGCATGTCTCTGGTCTTTTTGCAGTCCGTCGTCTAAATCTTCATTTAAGAAATGTAAAGCTGTAATGGATAATAATTCATCCGACGTTACAGTTAACTTTAATTTATCTCCTGATAATTCTAAAAAGCGAATATCTGTTTTATTTCCCGTTTCTTGCGGACGAATGTATGGATAATATTGTTCTGAAACGGTTTGTGTATACAATCCTACTTTTGAACTGTAATTTCTGTCGATGTAATTTTCGTGAGGACCTTTTCCGTAATACGTCATATTGCTAAAATCTCTCGGAACAATTATTTCCATTCCAAATCTTGGCAAAATTGGCTGTTCTTTTGTTTTATCAATATTTAAAACTTCTTTTACGACTAATTCTCCGTTTCCGTTGAATTCATAATTCAATTCTAAAGTAGAAGAAACAGAAGCTAAACTATAAGTTGCTTTTACTAAAATTGTATTGTTTTTTGTTGGAGAAAATGTCCAGTTTACCAAAGTTGGATTTTCTGTTGCATCTTTCCATGCTTTTAAATTTACCTGAAAATTGGCTCCAAAATCATTGTCGTTTGGTGCTCTCCAGAAATTTGGACGCAATTGATAACCATCTTTTACAATTGGTAAATTATTGAATGAATATCCGCTGATGAATCCTGTTTTTTTGTCGAAAGTAATTTCGGCTTTATCACTTTTAAAAACCGTTGCATTTGCTTTTTTCTCTACAGAAATTTTTGAAGTGCCTTCGATTTTTATATCATTTTTCCAAGTTCCTTTATACGCTAATTGTTCATATGCGATTTCAAAACCTTTTGGTAAAAATGGTTCTGCCTCTTTTAAAGTATAAGATATATTTACAAAAGCTTCCTGAAACTTTTTATCGCCTAATTTAATTGGCAAAGTATATGTTTTTGACTGTCTTGGATCGATTGCTAAATAATCAATTGAACCTGATGTTTCTTTTACTCCGTCTAAAATTAAGGTCCAGTGCAGAGTTATATTGCTTAGATCCTTAAACGAAAATTCATTGTAAACTTTTATTGCTGCAGTTTCCTGATTTTCCCAGGAAGTCAAAATATTCTGCATTACATTTTTTACTTCAAGTGCATGCGGATTTGGTTTTCTGTCTACCGTAAAAACTCCGTTGTTTACAAAGTTATTATCGCTTTTTACATCTTTTGGTCCAAAATCTCCTCCGTAAGCCAAAATCGTAATTCCGTTGTCCAGTTTTTTATAAACCGACTGATCGATCATATCCCAAATGAAACCTCCCTGAAAGTTTGGATATTTACGAATGACATCCCAATAATCTTTAAAATTTCCCATTGAATTTCCCATTGCATGCGCATATTCGCACTGAATATAAGGTCTTGACGGATTTGGATTTGCCAGAATATATTCTTCCATTTTGTTTGGAGAACTGTACATCGGGTCGATAATATCAGAATCCCATTCGAATTTTAAATCTTTTCCGTCCCAAGCGCCTGCAGTGGCTCTTTCGTACTGAATTGGTCTTGATTTATCACGGTTTTTAATCCACAAATATCCTCTGTAAAAGTTGTAACCGTTTCCGGCTTCGTTCCCCATACTCCAGATAATAACCGATGCATGGTTTTTATCTCTCTCAATCATACGCTGCATACGCTGAATGTGTGCTAATTCCCAATCTGGTTTATTACCCAGAGTTTTGGTAATATCATACCCCATTCCGTGCGATTCTATATTGGCTTCATCCACAACATAAATTCCGTATTTATCGCATAATTCGTAGAAATATTCGTCATTTGGATAATGCGACATTCTCACGGCATTGATATTAAATTCTTTCATCAATTTAATATCCTCTTCCATTCTTTCTCTTGAAATTGTTTGTCCGGTAACTGGATCAATTTCATGACGGTTGACTCCTTTTATGTAAATCGCTTTTCCATTTACTAAAAGTTGTCCGCCTTTAATTTCTACTTTTCTAAACCCAACATTTTGATTGATAACTTCAATTACAGTTCCTTTTTTATCTTTTAAAATAAAACGTACCTGATATAAATTCGGAATTTCGGCACTCCATTTCTTCGGATTTTCTACTGCAAAATCAAAAGTTTGTTTTTCGCTTAAAGCGGAAATATTTTTGGACGTTATAATTTTGTCACCGTCTTTTAACTGAACGTCTAATGTATAACTGTCTTTTTTATCCAAGTCAGAAAATTGAGTGGATATTTTTAAACTTCCGTTTACGTAATTGGCATCAAGATCTGGAATAATTTCGAAGTCGTTTAAATGCGCTTTATTTCTCGCAACTAAATAAGAATCACGAGTAATACCGCTCATTCTCCACATGTCCTGACATTCTAAATACGAACCATCATTCCATTTCATTACCTGAAGTACAATGGTATTTTTTCCGGTTTTTACGTATTTGTTTAATTTGAATTCAGAAGGTAATTTTCCATCTTCACCATAACCTACATAAACACCATTTACCCAAACGGTTAAGTTTGATTTTGCTGTTCCGATATGAAGAAAGATATCTTTTCCTTCCCAGGATTTATCGATTGTAATTTCTCTTCTGTAAACTCCTGTCGGATTGTATTTTGTTGGCACAAACGGCGGATTTGGCGCCATTAAATAATCAAAGTCATAAGTGGTATTTACATAAACCGGATATCCATAACCGTTTACATCCCAGCTTGCCGGAATTTTGAAATTATCCCAAGCTTTATCATTAAAATCAGTTTTCTCAAAATCTTTTGGAAGCGCATCCGGATTTTCTACATATTTGAATTTCCAGGCTCCGTTAATGTCAAGATAATTTTTAGATTGTCTCCATTCGTTTTTAACGGCTAAACTTTCATTTTCAAAAACATAATAGGCGGCGTGCATTGGCTCTCTATTATCTTCATTGATTTTTTCATTCTGCCAAAACGGAACTTTTTCCTGAGCATTTATAGATAAAACCGAGGTAATTAGTAATGATAATATGGATATTGTTTTTTTCATTCTTTGTTTTGTTTGAACACATAGCCCCGATTATTATCGGGATAGATTGTGAGAGAAAATCTATGTTACTATGTGTTTAAAATTTATTCGCGATTCAACTTTGTCAAAGTTTAAAACCTTGACAAAGTTCCCGCATAGCATTTTTATTTATCCCACGACATTTTAAATTTCGCGTCTTCCATTCTGTGTCCTTTTTCGTCATCGGAAACAGCAAAGTTGAAACCAGATCTCAAACTGTAACCTGCGTGTTCACCGTTTTTATTTAAAGCGATAAAACCAACCTGCAGATATTCCATGTCTTTGTGGTTTTTGTGTTTGTTGTAAATACGTTCTGTAATTTCTTTGCAGGCATCATAAGGCGATTTTCCCTGACGCATTAATTCTACCACCATCGCACTTCCGGCGGTTCTGATTACAGCTTCACCCAAACCGGTTGCCGCTGCAGCTCCTACTTCGTTATCCAGGAAAAGACCCGCGCCGATTATTGGGGAGTCACCGACGCGGCCGTGCATCTTCCAGGCAGCACCACTCGTAGTACAGCCACCAGAAAGGTTTCCATCCTGGTCTAACATTAGCATGCTTATGGTATCATGGTTTTCTATATTAATAACTGGTTTGTATTTTGAATCTTCCAGCCATTTTTTCCAGTCTCTTTCTGATTCCGGAGTTAGTAGATTTTCTTCTTTAAATCCTTCTGATAAAGCAAATTGTAAAGCTCCTTGTCCGGCCAGCATTACGTGTGGAGTGTTTTCTAAAACTCTTTTTGCTACAGAAATTGGATGCATAATTCCTTGTAAAAAACAAACCGAACCACAATTACTGTTATGGTCCATAATACAAGCATCCAGCGTTACTTTTCCTTCACGATCCGGATATCCGCCGTAACCTACGCTTCGCACATTTGGATCGGCTTCGGGAATTTTCATTCCGGCTTCAATTGCTTCTAAAGGTGATTTTCCTGCTTTTAGCTGTTTCCAGGTTTCCTGATTGGCAGGCAAACCGTGATTCCATGTTGAAATCACAACCGGTTTTTTTACTTTTTTTGAAGGAAATTCTAATGCGCCTTCTTTTTCATTTTCTTTCTCTTTTGCAAATCCGTTAAAACCAATTGAGCTTACGGCTGCTGCGCCTAAAGCTGCTTTTTTGATAAAATCTCTTCTATTTGACATGCTGGTTACTTTTAGAAAATATTATTTTAAACTTGCTTTTGTTTCTTTGATTGTCTTTAAATTACTTTCAGACAATGCATTTCCGTCGAAAAATGAAACTCCTACTGCTCCATTTTCTTTTGCTAACAAAATAGCTTCTTTCAATTCTTTATCGTTTTTCAATCCCGGAATATAAATTCCTGTATTGATTTTCGTTTTTTTATCTTCTAAATCGGCAACACCTTGTTTGGTAGCATAACCAACCCAGTCAATTTCTTCATTATAAAAACTGTGGTAAATCATTGGATATACCTCATCGATATTCCATTTGTCCCAACGCTGACGCACCATGTGATCTGCCATTTCAGGATAAGGAAATACGGCTGCCGTTAATTGTTTGTTATGTTTGTGTGCAATTTTATAAGCATCATCGACTACGGCTTTTATGGCGTTTAAACGAAAGTTTTTCCACTCCATATCGATAGAAGTGTTGTGGCTTTCTTTTGGATTTTTATGGTGGATTTTTTCGAATGCTTTTACACATTCATCACAATAACAAAAATCAAATTGCGGTAATTCTATATCCTGAACCAAGTTGTATTTTGGCAGTAAACTAATTGGTAAAAAGATGTCCGGGAAACGAATATAATCTAAATGAACGCTTTCAATTCCGTCAACTTTTGCCAGTTCTTCCACTAAATGTAAAACATGTTCTCTGGATTCTTTTCGGGTTGGGCATAACCATTGGTAATAATCAACATACGGACGATTATCGAAGCAGGATTTTCCTTCTTTGCTTACCTGATACCAGTCTGGATGCTGTAAAGCAACTGAATCATTTGGGCGGTTCATCGCCATAATCCAGGCGTGAACTTTTAAACCTTCTTTTGTGGCAAGCGGCACTAATCTTTTTAAAAGATTTGGATCTGTTGTCGTATTAATTAATACTTCGTCGATTCCTCCGTCTTTGTATTTTTTGAATTCTTTGGTATAATCTGCGTCTGATTTTTTTGCGTCTGCGGTTGTCCAGACTGCAAATTTAAATGAAGTGGTTTCTTCTTTTTTGGCACACGAAAAAATGCTGAATGCCAATAAAAAAAGTAATGCTTTTGGTAGTTTCATAGTGGTTATTTTGTTATTATTTTTCCGTCCTGCTTTATAATAAATGTTTGATTAGAAAATGGACTTTTCACCGAAATATTATATCCGCTGGAATGGTTTTCTAAGATAGGCTTTAAAACTTTATTATCAATGCTGATAACATCTTTTGTTAGATTTGTTAAGGATTTTGCCCAGCTTTTGTTCTTTTGAAAATATTCTTTTTGGGCTCTGTATAAATTATAAAGTTCCCATTTTACTTTCTCGTCCTGCGGAATTGTAAAGGTATCTTTTCCTTCTTTTGAAGAAAAATAAACATAACCCCATTTTTCAGGTTCATGCATATTGATTACACCCATTGGCGACCAAACCCAGTTGTATTCCGGCAGAAATTTTCCGTCAGCATCTTTTTTGCGTTCGTATTTTCCATCGACAATTGAATGCTGCCAGTTTACTCTGGAAAAATTGACTCTCCAGAATTTATCTACAGGTACGTTTTGATCGAAATAAGAGGTTTTGTAAGCCGCCCACGGAATCGCCATTTCTAAAACCCAGCCCTGATCAATATCATTCGGGTTATTAAGTGTTCCCTGAACTTTAACTACTGATTTTAAACCTGTAAGATTCCAGTCGTTTAAAACCACAAGATCATTTTCTCTGTAAGGTTTTGATAAAAATAGATCCCAAGCAGTGTTCAAGGCGTTTATTTCTAATTCGTAATAGTTAAAAGTATCGCTGTCGGGATCTATAAAAACTTCGAAGTCATTGTTGTAAAAAATTATGGTATCGCGCTGCTTTAAATTGGCCCAAACGTGTGGTTCATCAATTTTTGCCAAAATATAAAAATTGGTTTCGTCCCACAGCATTTTAACTTTTGTTGCATACTTGGGTTTAATGCCATTTTCTATATCTTCAAAAAGATCTGTCCACTCTGCTTTACTCCATGAAGGATCAGATTCATCTCCATCAATTGTAATTGGAGTTATTGTTTTTGAAGCGACGTATGTTTTAGGAATAGTGGTATTTTTTTTCGATTGAGAAAATCCCGCAGCCGAAAAAGAAACCAAAACAACTGTTAACCAATGAATTTTTAAACGCATGCTTTTTCTATAAACTGTTATCTTTTGTAAACTGAACTACTTCACTTAATTTACCAAATGCGATTGCTACGGCAGTATCTGCTGCTCCATAATATACGGCTAGTTTATCTTCCTCTGTATCGTGTAAAGCGGCACATGGAAAAACTACATTTGGTACATCTCCAACCATTTCATAAATTTCTGCAGGCCCTAATAAATAAGGCTGCGTTCTGTATTTTACTTTGTCTGGTGAATCAACATCTAAAAGCGCCGAACCCATTGCATAACGGAAACCGTTGCAGGTATTGATAACGCCATGGTAAATCATCAGCCAGCCTTCGTTTGTTAAAATAGGAATTGGCCCTGCTCCAACTTTTGTACACTGCCATGCGCTTTGTTCAAACGGACTTGGTTTCATTACCAAACGGTGTTCTCCCCAGTATTTCATATCCGGGCTGTAGCTGATCCAGATGTCTCCAAATGGCGTATGCCCGTTATCACTTGGACGGCTTAACATTGCGTATTTTCCGTTTATTTTTTGCGGAAATAAAACCCCGTTTCTGTTGAATGGCAAAAAGGCATTTTCGCATTGAAAAAACTCTTTAAAGTCAAAAGTATATCCAATACCAATAGTTGGTCCGTTGTAACCATTACACCATGTAATCCAGTAACGATCTTCGATGAAAACGACACGCGGATCGTATTTATAAGCAGATTCGATCATATCTGTATTACCAGACTGCATTACGATTGGTTCGTGGTTGATTTCCCAATCGATTCCGTTTTTACTAAAGCCGGCAAAAATATTCATTTGAACCGCTTTATTATCACATCTGAAAACTCCCGCATAACCATCTCCAAAAGGAACTACAGCACTGTTAAAAATACTGTTTGATGATGGTATCGCATATCTGTCGATAATCGGGTTTTCAGAATATCTCCACATTACATCTTTACTGTTTTCGGGTCTGTCTTGCCAAGGAATACTGCTCATTTTTTTATTTTTTTATTGTTTGTTTTTTATTTTCTTAATCTTGTCATCCTGACGAAGGAAGGATCTTCATAAGTGACTCCCCACTTAGAAATTCGCCAAACGTTGTCGAGTTTCTTGTGTGGTCATCGACTTCGCTCAGACTGACAAACTTTGGAGAAATTCTCTACTCTAAATCTTGCTTCTTGTATCTTTTATCTTAATCCGCCAATTTTCTAACTTTATCTAACCAGGTAAATTTTAATATCGCAGTCGTTACTAAAAACACAATCAAAGCTGTAATTGCTTTTGGATAATCTCTGATAATAAAGAATATCGGAAGCAAAATCATACTTGACTGCCAGATAATTCCAATTGCACAATTCATCATATCCAGCCAGAAATCATTATTTTTTTCGAAAGTCTGATCTTCAGCTTTTAGTTCTTTATAAACCGGATTCCAGAATCCCCAAGGTCTTACGTTTGAATAAAATGATTTTAAAACTCCCATTTCTGTCGGTTCGCTTAAATAAGTTCCCAAAAGACAACCTAAAATTGAGAATCCAAATATTAATGGGAAAAGATAAATCGCCTGAACTTGTGATAAATCATATAAAAAAGAACCTTCGGTTAAATTCCCTTTGTTCATGCCTAAAATAAATTGAAACGAAGCAATAATTAATCCGGCGAACATTCCCCAGAAATAACCCCAGCCATTAAAACGCCACCAGATCCATTTTAGGAAATTAGCTGCTACGTAACCTCCGTATAATGCACTTGTAATCCAAAGCGTTAAAGAGTTAATTGAATCTGCAAAAAATCCCATGAAAACTCCTAAACCAACTACAAGGAAAGAAGAAATCTGACTTACTTTAATATAATGTTGATTTGTAGCAACTGGTTTGAAGTATTTTTTATAAATATCATTTACTATATATGCTGGCCCTGCATTTACAAAAGCGGAAAATCCAGACATAAAAGCGGCCAATAAACCTGCTAAAAGAATTCCTTTAATTCCAACCGGGATGTATAAATTGACCACTTTTGGCATTAATAATTCTAAATCGGCTCCGTTTAATCCTGTGTTTGCATTTAATTCCGGTGCTAAGTTTACCAACGCAATTACTACGATTCCAGTTATTAATAAATATCTCGGAATGAACAAAATTAAATTGGTGAAACCGCTCATATAAGCTGCTTCTTTTACTGATTTTGTAGAAAGAACTCTTTGTAAATCGTAACTTGGCGTTGGTCCTGCCACACTGGCAAAGAAACCTTTGAATAATGTCATTCCGATGAAAGCGCCGAACATTTTATAACCTTCAGAATCAATTAAATTATTGAAGGTTTGGAATTTATCACTCCACTGGGTTTCAAACTGCCATCCGAAGAAAACATTTTTCCATTCCGGCGTAATTATCGAATTTATCTGAATATCGGTATAATTAATAAAAGCATATCCGGCAATTAAAACTCCGGCTACAATCATGATTAAATATTGAACCACTTCTGTAGCAACTACAGAAAACATTCCGCCTTTTACGGTATAAATAGTTGTTAGGAAAATGATTAACAAGGCATAAGAACGCTCAGATGTCAATAAAATCATATCGCCGTAATGAAGCGTTAAATCCCACGGAAGAATAATGGTTACAAATTTTCCGATTCCTTCGAAGAAATAAGCGATGAAACCAATTGTAGAAATAATGGCAAAAATAGCCACAATAATATGCGATGCTTTTCCGGCTTTATCGCTTCCAAAACGGGTTAAAATCCACTCAGAACCTGTCATTACTTTTGATCTTCGAATCCAGACTGCAAGGAACATCATTACGAAAATCTGGTTCCAGATTGGCCAAAGCCACATGAACATAAAGCTTTTTACTCCGTACAGAAAAAGTACCCCAATCATCCAGGAAGTTCCGGAAACATCAAACATTCCAGATCCGTTACTTAGACCTAAAAAATACCATTTGATTGTTTTTCCGCCAAGAAAATAATCATCCAGTCCTTGTTTTGCTTTTCTTGAAATCCAAATTCCGATACTCACTGAGAGCAGAATGTAAGCTACGATTATCGATACGTCAATAATATCCATTAAATTTATTTGTTAGTAGGTTAGTTACGTTTTTTGTTTTTGTTTATTTTTTTGTTCCCCAGTTTTTATTTGGCTGAGGTCCCATTATAAAATGTAAAACCCCGCCTTTTAAAATCTGTTGATGTGTAATTGCTGTTTGATTGAATTCTACTCCGTTTAATGTTGCCGACTGTATGTAAAAGTTTTTGTCTGAAACATTCTCTGCTTCAATAACAAACGTTTTTCCGCCTTCAAGATTGATGGTTGCTTTTTCGAAAATCGGACTTCCAATTTCATATTCTCCCGAAGCCGGATTCATTGGGTATAATCCCATTGAACTGAAAACATACCACGCCGACATTTGTCCGCAGTCTTCGTTTCCGCTTAATCCATTTGGTGTTGTATTATATTGTGTGTCTAAAATATGACGTACCCAATATTGTGTTCTCCAAGGCTGACCTGCATGGTTGAACATATACGCAATATGATGGCTTGGCTCGTTTCCGTGTGCATATTGTCCAATTAATCCTGAAATATCTGCCGAAATATTGTTTCCTGTAATTTCTGAACTCTCTGTAAATAATTGTTCTAAGCGTTTCGTAAATGCTTCATTTCCTCTGTGAAGTTTTACAAAATCGTCGACATTATGAGGTACAAACCAGCTGTGCTGCCATGCATTTCCTTCGGTATAATCGGTGTGTTCTCTGTGGTTAGAATGTTTCGGGTCAAAAGGTTCATTCCATGATTTTCCATCATCTGATTTTCCTCTCATGAATCCTGTTTTCGGATCAAATAAATATTGATAAGCCTGAGAGCGTTTTAAGAAAAATTCATAATCGGCCGTTTTTCCTAAAGCTTTTGCCATTTGAGCCACACACCAATCGTCGTAAGCATATTCTAAGGTAATTGTAACCGATTCGTCTAATAAATTATAAGGTATATAACCGTATTTTTTGTAAAAGTTTAAACCGCGCTCGTCCTGCATCATCGTGGCTTTCATCGCTTCAAAAGCTTTTTCGGCATCAAAACCTTTTATACCTTTTAAATAAGCATCAGTAATTACCGGAATGGAATGGTATCCTGTCATAGTATTGGTCTCATTGGCGTATAAAGTCCAGACCGGTAATATTTTTTTGGTATCGTAATACGCTAACATTGAGTTTACAATATCTGATGTTTTTTCTGGTGCCAGTAAAGTAAGCAGAGGATTTTCGGCTCTAAAAGTATCCCATAGTGATAAGGTCGAATAGGCGGTATAATCTTTTGCTGTAACAATTTGATCATCCTCTTTTCTAAATTGACCGTTTTTATCACTATAGGTTACAGGGGCAACTTGTGCGTGATACATCGCAGTATAAAAAATCGTTTTTAACGAATCTACTGGTGTTTCAACTTTAATTTTGCTTAATGCTTTATTCCAAACCGAAGCGGCTTCTGATTTCGTAGTGTCGAAATTTGCTTTTTCTCCATCCAGATTATCTTTGGCATTAGCCACACTTACAGATGAAAGCGCAACTTTTACATACAATTCATCCGAGTTTTTAGTATCAAAAAACAATTGCACCGAAGTATTTTCTGCATCTGCTTTTTTAGCATTTACAATTTGTTTATCAGCTGTTAAAACTGATTCTGTAATAGGTTTTGAAAATTTGGCCACAAAAAATACTTTTTGATTTAATGCCCAGCCTTTACTATATCGGTAACCGCTTATAGTATATTTGTCTTCGATTGTAATTCCGGTTTTTACAGCTTTGTCCCAGTTTATGGCAAATCCTAAATCGACAACTACAGATTGTTTGTCTCCTTTTGTAAACGTATATTTATGATACGCTGTTCTTTGTGAAGATGTGAGTTCTACATTGATCTTAGGATCCTTAAGAAAAACCTGGTAAGAACCTGGTGCTGCTTTTTCGTTAACATGACTGTAAAATGATTTATAAGGTAATTGATCTCTTGAAGTTGTTTTTAATGTTAAATCGACTTTTTTGTTTGTCGGCATAAATAAAATGTCGGCCAAATCGCCAATTCCTGTTCCGCTTAAGTGTAAATGACTGAAACCAGAAACGATAGAATCTGAATAATGATAACCAGAACACCAGTCCCAGCTTGAGATTCCGTTATCCGGGCTCACTTGTAACATCCCAAAAGGAACCGTAGCTCCAGGGTACGTATGGCCATGTCCGCCTGTCCCAATAAAAGGATCAACGTGGTTTACAAAAATATTTTCCTGATTATTATTTTTGTATGACTTTATTTTACAACTTGTAGCCAGAATTACAAATAAAGCAGGCACGAGAATTTTCTTCATATAAAACAACCTTAATTTAACTTTAAATTTAAATAAACCGACTTTTTATTAAAACTTATTTAGACGGACAACACATAAACTTAGATAAACATCAAAAAAAGTCACAAAACATACTCATATTATGAATTTCAATTCTAACAAATTATATCGCATACCATTATATTATCATGTGGTTTTTTGGCTTACTTATTTCCTTTTTAATACTTTTAGATGGGGAAGTTATTTTAATGATTATTTGTATTCTCTTAAAACCAATCTACTCGGTTTTCCAATTCACATGACTTTGTGTTATTTGAATATTCTGGTTTTTATGCCTTATCTCGTTTATCGTAAAAAATATGTGCTGTATGTACTGGCGGTATTATCAGCGATTTTTGCTATGGTTCTTGTAAAATTTAATCTTACCTACCTTTTAATTACACATGATGTATGGCCGGAAGGTCCACAGACAATTGATAAACTGACGCTTAATTATACCATTGATATGATGATGGGCGAATTGTATGTAATGACTTTTGTTACGGCAATTAAAATCACTTTAGATTTTTTGAAAGAACAAAAAAGAGTAACTGATTTAGAGAAATCACAACTGGAAACAGAATTGCTTTTTCTTAAATCTCAAATCTCTCCGCATTTTTTCTTCAACACTTTAAATAATATTTATTCTCTTTCTGTAGAAAAATCAAATAAAACGCCTAAAATTGTTTTAAAGCTTTCTGAATTGATGCGTTATATGCTTTATGATACGCAAGGAAAAAAACAAAGTCTGGAAAACGAGATTCTATGTATTCAGAATTATCTTGATCTGGAAAGAATCAGAAATGATGATCGTCTGGAAGTAAACATGGAGGTTTCGGGAGATATTCATGACAAAGAAATTTCTCCGGTGATTTTACTGACATTTATAGAAAATGCTTTTAAGCATGGTGTAAATAAAAACACCGGAAAAGTAAAAATCGATATTAAATTTAAGGTAAAAGGTGATTTCCTGCACTTTAGCATTTCGAATCCAATGCCAGAAATTACGCATCATGAAGACATTTTTAACAAGTCAAGTGGTATAGGCATCGAAAATGTCAAAAAAAGACTCGAATTAGGTTATAATAAAAATGACTATAAGCTTTCATTTAAAAATAAAAAGAATATTTTTGTCGTAAAGCTTGTGATTAAAGTAACCTAAAACAGCTTTTCCCCGTATATATGTTACCTGCTAAAATTATTTCGCTCAAATAACTAAGATTATAGAAATGAAAATAAAATGTTTGATTATTGATGACGAGCCATTGGCAATCAATGTTATAAAAAACTATTTAGAGCCACTTGAAAATTTTGAGGTAATAAATACTTTCAGTAATCCGATTGAAGGCTTGAATTTTTTGAAAAATAATTCGGTCGATGTTATTTTTCTGGATATAAACATGCCGGTTCTTGACGGAATTAATTTTATAAAAAGTCTTGAAAATCCGCCATTATTAGTGATTACAAGTGCTTACAGTCAGTTTGCAATTGAAACTTATGAATTGGACGTTTTAGATTACCTGGTAAAACCAATCGAGTTCCCAAGGTTAATGAAAACGCTGAACAAAATCAGCAAAAGACTGGAAAACAAAACCAGCTCTCCACAAGAAAACGCAGCCGACAGCCCTTTTATCTTTGTGAAAATAGATAAAAAGAGAATGAAAAAGATTTTCTTCAATGAAATTCTGGTTATCGAAAGCTTAAAAGATTATTTAAAAATAAACACCACAACTGGAAAATATATAATCCACAGTACTTTATCTGATTTTACAGATTTATTACCTGAAAAAAACTTCTTGAGAATTCACCGTTCATACACAATCGCAATTGACAAAATCGACGCTGTAGAAGGAAACAGCATTGAAATTGAAGGACTTCGATATGTTATTGGAAGATCGTACATCGATCATGTAAAACAGAGAATTTTGAATTCTTCTATATAGCTTTTAACCGCAAAGAGCGCTAAGATTTACGCAATCCCGATAGCTATCGGGAGCAAAGTTTATTCACAAAGCTTTGCGAACTTTTTTTATTTCTTTTTTTAGAACAAGCAAAAAAGCTTAGCGTCCTTTGCGTAAACCTTAGCAGCTCTTTGCGGTAAAAAAAACTTTGTGGTTAAATCTCAAAAACAAGCATAAAAAAAATGCAGCCAACCACGGCTGCATTTCAAAACTTGGTAACTAACCAAATAAACCACATGAAATAGTCTATTTTATTTTAAATATTTTTTAGAAAAAATATCTTTTAAAGGCTTCAATGGCAGAGTAATCTGCTAAACCTAAAGCGTGATATTTTTCTGCAGTTAATCTGTTTCTGTCTTCTGCTCTAATCCAGAATTCTCTACTGTCATCTCCCTGAAACATTACACCATCTTTTTGCGATTGGTGAAAGAAAATCGCATGACGTTTTTTCAACACCTGATCCGGACTCATCGGAACCGCCATTTCAATTTGGTACGTTTCCCATTCGTGCCAGGCACCTCGGTATAACCAAACCCAGCAGTCATCCATAAAACTTTTGTGTTTCAATCGTTTCAAAGCTTCAAATAAACTATCAAGACAAACTTTGTGCGTTCCGTGCGGATCTGCTAAATCTCCTGCTGCATAAATTTGATGCGGTTTTATTCTTTCGATGATATCGCACATAATTTCGATATCTGCCTCACCAAGATTATTTTTCTTTACCGTCCCTGTTTCATAAAAAGGAAGATCAAGGAAGTTTACATTAGAATCCGGCAAACCTAAATAACGTGTTGCCGCGAGAGATTCGCTTCGTCTAATTAAACCTTTGAGTTTTCTAACTTCTAATGAATCAATATCATTGCTTTTTTTGTTTTTCAAAAAGTCAATAATATTTTCGGCTACAGCAGAATCAGCATTTAATGCTTTTGTAATTTCAGCAAATTTTAAAGCCTCCTGATTCGAAACTGCAATATTTCCAGACGTTTGATAAGCAATATGCACATCGTGCCCCTGCTCTACCAATCTGTCAAAAGTTCCTCCCATTGAGATAACATCATCATCAGGATGTGGGCTAAAAATGATAATTCTCTTTTTCTCAGGTGCTGCGCGTTCTGGTCTGTACGTGTCATCAGCATTTGGTTTTCCACCCGGCCAACCGGTAATTGTCTGCTGCATTTTATTGAACATTTTAATATTCAAATTATATGCAGTTCCTTCTTCTGTCAAAACACTCGACATTCCGTTATCGTTATAGTCTTTGTCTGTCAGTTTCAGGAAAGGTTTTTTAGTTAATTCGCTTAACCAGGCCACCGCTTTCAGTTTCAATTCATCTGTCCATATTACAGATTTTACTAACCAAGGTGTTTTTACCCGGGTTAATTCTGATGAAGCTTCGGTATCTAAAACAAAAGTTGTGTTGTTGTGCTGCTGTAAATACGTCGCCGGAACCCGGGATGAAATTTCACCTTCGATTGTTTTCTTTATAATTTCTGCTTTGCTGATTCCCCATCCAAGAAGTACAATTCTTTTGGCATTTTTTACAGTGCCAATTCCCATTGTTATTGCTTTTCTGGGCACATTATCAATTCCTAAAAATGATGATGCAGCATCAACTCGCGTTAAATGATCTAATGTAATGCTTCTGGTTCCTGAATTTACGTGAGATCCCGGCTCGTTGAAACCGATATGTCCTGTTCTTCCAATTCCTAAAAGCTGAAAATCTAATCCGCCATAAGCTTTAATTTTCATTTCATAATCGATACAGTATTGCTGAAGGTCTTCATTACTGATACTTCCGTCAGGAATATTGATATTTTGAGGCGGAATATTAACATGATTAAAAAGGTGCTCATGCATAAAGTACCAGTAACTCTGAATATCGTTTTTATCCATTGGATAATACTCATCTAAGTTGAAAGTTACCACATTTGCAAAACTCAGACCTTCTTCTTTATGAAGACGAACTAATTCTTCGTATACTTTTATAGGAGACGATCCCGTTGCTAAACCTAAAACGCAGGGTTCGTTTAACTCTTCTTTTCTCTGAATTATATTGGCTATTTCCTGAGCGACTAAAATCGAAGCTTCTTTAGACGAATCAAAAATTACATTGTGTATCTTTTCAAAACGCGTTTCTTCGAACTTTCCTGCTTCTTTGAAATTTATACTTTCTTTAATCATTTGCCTGTTGTTCTAATTATTTAGTATAAAATTAAATATTACATAATGTAAATAATCAAAAATTCGACTAATAACCTGTTACCTTCGCTATAGGACAAAATTGGCAACTTTAAGCAAAAAGATTACAATTTAAATGGCAATTATAAAGTTTAAATTACATTAAGTTCGGCAATAGAAACGGTCTGCCCCTTCGCCACCGCTGACTTCGCCACGAAACGAATATATCTGGCTTTGATTTTTTTGAAAGTTTTAAACTGCTCAATCGGGTTGTGTTTGATATTTGAAAATTCACCTTCAGACTGCAATGTCCATTTTACATTATCTGCACTTGTGTAAAATTCATAATTTGAAATTAAATTAAGATTATTACCCACTTGCTGCGGCATATAAGTAAAACCGTTTAGCATTAATAAACTTCCCATATCAATCGTTATTTCCTGCGGAAGTTTATTTTGGTCATTACCAAAACTCCAGTCTGTATTTGGATTTCCGTCGATAACTCTGTCTGCTGATTTTAAATCTCCGCTTGAAGCCGAAATTATTTTCCAGTTTTCTTTTGATGCGCCATATTTTGCTGTTTTTACAGCACTGCTAATATTTTCTGCAGTATCAATTGCAATGGCTTTTATGGTCACGGCTTTATTAACCCGAAATACTCCTTTATATAAGGTGCTTTTTTTCGTTGGATTTTTTCCGTCAAGCGAATAATAAACAGGATTTCCATTTTCAGATTTTATCGTTACATCGCCATTTTTATCACGGCTGATTTCAGGCATTCGTACAAAAGTAGGCGCATTATAAGCCTCAATATTAGAAATTACGATATTAGCTTTCGAATCGGTAATATTAATTCTTACTGCCGATGCTTTAACTCTGTCAATTCTTAAAATTCTTTTGTAACCAATAGTTGTTTCGTTGGCAGCCGTTTTCCAGTTTCCATCAACTCTAGCTTCAACGTTAAAAGCTTTTACACGCTGCCCAAGCGCAATATATTCCTGAAGTAAAATTCGGTTTATAGCTGTAGGTTTTTCAAACTCGAAAGTAATTGAAGCTGTTTTTACATTATCGTCTGTTGCCCAATAAGTGTTTTTATTTCCGTCAGAAACATTTTTTGCAGAAAACTCTAAACTATTTCCTCTAACATTATCTGCAGAAACTTTAGTTCCTTTTAATAATTCAGTTTTAAAATCGGCTTTAATGGTCACAACTAATTCTTTTAATCTCGCTTCGTCATTTTCGTGAACCAAACCTCTTTTATCAACCGGAAGATTTAATAATAAAGTGGCATTTCGTCCAATTGATTCGTAATAAATATCTACCATTTCATCCAGCGAACGCACTTTATCATCTTCAACCGAATGATAAAACCATCCCGGTCTAATCGAAACATCGGCTTCGCCCGGAACCCATTTTTCGCCATCTTCATGCCCCGACATAAATTCGGTATAATGAACTTTTCCGGCCAACTCATCTTTTTGGCGTAAAAGCGACCAGTTTGTTTTTCCGGCTCGGCCTTCTTCATTTCCAATCCATCTCGCTTCAGAAGGGCCAACTCCCCAAACCAAAGTTTTAGGCGCCAGCTGATAAATCAATTTATAAGTTTCATCCCAATTGTAATATTCAAGCGTATTGATTTTTCGGGTTTCATTGGCACCGCCATAATAACCGTCGCCGCCGTTTGCACCATCAAACCACATTTCGAAAACGTCGCCATAATTCGTTAATAATTCTCTCAGCTGATTTCTGAAATACGTAACATATTCCGGCTTTCCGTAGTCCGCACGGTTTCTGTCCCAAGGCGACAGATATAATCCTAATTTTAAATTATATTCTTTACAGGCCGCAGCCAATTCTTTAACCAAATCACCTTTCCCGTTTTTCCAAGGAGAATTTTTCACAGAACGTTCCGTATACGCCGACGGCCACAAACAAAACCCATCGTGATGTTTGGCAACCAAAATAATTCCTTTCATTCCGGCCGCTTTCACGATACGCGCCCATTGGCGAACGTCTAAATTTGTCGGGTTAAATAAAGCCGGAGATTCGTCGCCGTAACCCCATTCCTTATTGGTAAATGTGTTTAATGAAAAATGCACAAAAGCATAAAATTCCATTTCCTGCCAGTCAATTTGTTTTTGCGTAGGAAGCGGTCCAAAAGGTTCCGGAGCTTTTACAGTATTTTGACTGTTTGCAGAAATTGTGATACATAGAGAACACAAGAAAAGAAAAATATTTTTCATCGTACGGTGATGCATAACGTATTAATAAAATAGGAACAACACAATATTAATGTAAATTACTATTCTAAATATTATTATTTCGACCAACAACGAATTTGAATTGTTAAGTGTATGCTGTAAAAAAAATTCAGGTTTCAAATTTCAGGTTAAAAACCCGGAACTTGAAACCTGAAACCTGAAACAAAAAAATACTTATTTCACATTTAAGAACTGAAAACTGGCAGGATCAGCGACAATTTTTCCATCTTTAAATTCAATTGAAATAACTCCTGCTTTTCTTGGAGAAACAGCACTTTCGCTGTAATGTGTATGCAAAACATAATGCATTTTATTGTCTTGATCCCAAAATACATCGCCGTGTCCAATCCCGTTTTGTTTGGTATTTTGTCTGCTGATAATTGGGCTGTCTGTCGCTTTTTCCCAAGGTCCAAACGGACTTTTACTTGTGGCATAACCTACAGCGTAATCGATATTTCTGAAATCATTTGCCGAATAAATCATGTAATATAAACCGTTGTGTTTTAAAACTGTCGGGCCTTCTGTAACTGGCCAGCTTACATTTTGAGTATTTTCCCAAAGCATAGTTCCGGAAATACATTCTTTTAAAGTTTCTGGTTTTATGCTTTTAAAATCGTCGTTTATTTCTGCGACGAAAATTCTGTTTCCATTTGTTAAACGTACATGATACAGGTATTTTTTTCCATCTTCATCAATAAAAATAAACGGATCGATTTGATTTCCGGTTTTGATAATCGGTTCTTTTGAATCGTTTTTAAATGGTCCAAGCGGACTCTCGCTGGTTGCAACTGCGATATTTTCATTCGCAGTATAAATCATATAAAATTTATTTTGATACGAAAGAATCTGCGGCGCCCAAAATCCTTTGTCACCAAAAGCGTCTCCTTTTTTAAAAGCCAAACCATTCTGCTTACCAACTGGTCCTTTCCAGTCTTTTAAATCTGACGAAGTATAAACCTGAAATCCTTCTCCATTTGGAATATCTCCAGATGTAGTTCCGTATAAATAATACGTTCCTTTGTCGTAAAAAATGGTTGGATCAGCTAGTAAAATTGAGCTGGATTTTACTTCTGTTGGTGTTGGTTTTGGTTGTGTCGTGTCTTTTTCCTGCGAACAGGCTGCGAAAACACAAAGTGATGCTATTGAGGTTAGTATTTTTTTCATTTTTTATTGATTTATTTTTTTTTACTGGAGAGAGTTTTTAACGCAAAGGGCGCGAAGGTTTTTCGCAAAGGATGCAAAGTTTTTTTTATTTCTGATTCTTTGAGAAGCCAAAGGACACAAAGTTTTTCGTCATTCTTTGTCACCCTGAGCGAAGTCGAAGGGCGCAAAGTTTATCGCCATTTTTGTCATTTCACAACTCACCACTTATTTCGTCGAAAACTGATAATAAGAGACCGTATGATATTTTTCTCCTACTTTCAAAACAATTGGTGCAAATTTTGGCTGATTCGGTGCATCTGGAAAATGTTGTGTTTCAAGAGCAAACGCTGTTCTGAAATCATCTTTTGCACCAGATTTGAATGTATTTTTTGACTGCATGAAATTTCCGCTGTAAAACTGTAATCCCGGTTCTTCTGTAAAAATATCCATTGTAATTCCGGATTTATCACCTGAGATTGTTGCGGCATGATTTAGTCCGTTTTTCTTGGTTCCGTTTAAAACGTAATTGTGATCGTAACCTTTTCCAAATTTCAATTGCTCCTCTTTTGCTTCGATTCTTTCACCAATTGCATGTTTTGAAGTAAAATCAAAAACGGTATTTTTAACCGATTTTAATTCTCCACTCGGAATCAAACCTTCGTCAACCGGAGTAAACTCATTGGCATAAATTTGTAATTTGTGATTTAAGATTGTGCCGCTTCCTTCTCCATTTAAATTAAAAAAGGCGTGATTGGTTAAATTGACAATTGTTGTTTTATCTGTAGTTGCTTCATATTCCATTTTTACAGAATTATCATCCGTAATTGTGTACGTTACTTTTACAGATAAATTCCCCGGAAAACCTTGTTCTCCATCTGGCGAAATGTATGTAAAAACCAAAGTATTTTCGTTTGTTTTTTCAGCATTCCAAACTACATCCTGAAAACCTTTTATACCGCCGTGCAAAGCATTTTTTCCATTATTTAACGGAACTTGATATTGTTTTCCATCCAATGTAAATTTTCCTTTTCCAATTCTGTTTCCAACTCTTCCTATTGTTGCTCCAAAATAAGGTTCTGTTGAGGTTTTAAAACCTTTTGCGCTGTTCATTCCCACAACAACATCTGTTGGTTTTCCGTTTTTATCGTTCACCCAAAGTCCAATTAATCTTCCTCCGTAATTGGTAAATGCGGCTTTGATTCCTTTGTTTTCTATCCAATATAAACCGACTTTTTTACCATCAATAATAGTATCAAAATTTTTAGTTTCTAAAACTGTTTTTACTGAATCTGAAGTTACCTCAGCTGTTTCTTTTGAAGCTGCATTTTCCTTTTTATTGTCTTTGCAATTGAATTGAAAAAGTGCCAGTAAAACAACTGCAGCGATTTGAATATTTTTCATTTTTATGTCATTGCGAGGAACGAAACACTCGAAGCGTCAGCGAACTGAGCGCAAGCTAAACTCTTCCTCTGGTTAGTATTTTATTTTGATGGAATTGCCAATATTGTTTCTTCACTTACTGGTTCTCCCAAAACCGGAAATCCGTTTGAATCCCAATCGATTTTTTGCATTCTTGGTGATCTTTTATTGCCACATCCTTCTCCCGGATTTGAATTGGCGTGATATAAAATCCAGTCTTCTTTTCCGTCAGGGGATTTAAAGAACGAATTGTGTCCCGGTGCATACACTTTATTTTTATCGGATTGCTTGAAGATTGGTTCCTGAGATTTTTTCCACCCCGAAGCATCCAATAAATTATCACTTCCATTAAAAGTCAATAATCCTAAAGCATAAAAATCTGTCCAGCATCCGCTTGCTGAAAACACTATAAATATTTTTCCATTTTTTTCTAAAAACTGCGGCCCTTCGTTTACATTTACCTGCGGCGGATTTACATCATCATGCAATGCTCCGTGTGTTTCCCAATCGTTGGTTGGCGAAGAAATCATAATTCGGTCGCCGTCGATTTGCAGCGGGTTTTTCATTTTTGCGATGTAAATATTCTGCTGTCCGTTTGTGTCTCCTTCCCAGCCTGCCCAAATCATATATAGCTGTTTTTTATGTTCGAAAACATTACCGTCAATTGCCCATTTATCTGTTTTTGCGGCAATTTTTCCTTTAAACTCAAATTTCCCTTTAAACGGATCTGACGATTTATTTTCTAAAACATACATTCTGTGATTGTTGTTGTCGCCGTTATCTGCTGCGAAATAACAATACCATTTTCCGTTTATAATATGAAATTCCGGTGCCCAGATTTCTGCCGAATAATTGGTGTTTTTTGGCGGTGTCCAAATCACTTTGCTTTCAGCATTTTTTATATCTGATAAGTCTTTTGTTTTCCATAAAACCAATTTGTTTCCGAGCGTATTTGTATAATAATAGTATCCTTTATAATACGTACTATAAGGGTCTGCTCCCGATGGCAAAATGGGGTTTGTGAAGGTTTTTTGCTGAGCAAAACTTATCGCTGTGAACAGAAAAAGAATTAGGTATTTTTTCATTTTAGTTTTTTTATTGTTGGGCGTGGTTTTTTTAACGCAAAGACGCAAAGGTTTTTTCGCAAAGTTCGCAAAGGTTTTTTCTCTATTTTGTTACTTCAAAAGAAGCCGAAGTTCGCAAAGTAAATCGTCAATCTTTGTAGAGTTACTCGCGTGTCCTTCGACTTCGCTCAGGATGACAAACTTTGAGAACTATGTGTGGAAACTAGTTTCTTTTACTTCCTTTTTTCAAGTAAAAAACCTATGTTTCTATGTGTTTAAAATTATTTATTCAAAGCATTAATAACTTCTGTATTAATCTTATTCACGGCTTTAAAGTCCATTTTGTCTACTTTTCTGTCGTAGGTCATGAAACCGTTTACTTCGCCTTCAACATCGGTTGTCTGCGTATAAACTGCTGCTGAAAATCCTGTTTTTACTAAGCTTTTAAGAATTTGAGCATACTTTACATATTCGGCAGTAACTTCGGCTTCGTTTTTAAATTTTACGTAACCCCAGTTGTCATTTGCTCTCCATAAATGCCCTTCAAGAGGAAGGCCGATTCCGCCGTATTCACCTAAAACAGTTACTCTTCTGGCATCATATAAATACAATTCCGGAGCTGGATATTTGTGTAAATCTAAAATATCGCCTGTTTGAAAATGATTTCCTCCGCTTGAAGAATTGATTAAACGACTTGGATCGTGATTTTTAGTCCATTCAGTAATTTCTATCGTTTTGAATTGTCCCCAGGCTTCATTAAAAGGAACCCAAACCACGATACTTGGATAAGAATACAAATGATCCATAATGTCCTTCCATTCTTTTTTGTAGATTTCTTGTGATTTTGGAGTACGTTGTAATTCTGTTCCTTCAAAATACTTTTTATCTTGCCAGATTGGTTGCTCATCACCGCTTGGCATATCCTGCCAAACTAGAATTCCTAACTGATCACAATGTGTGTACCAGCGTTCCGGCTCAACTTTTACGTGTTTACGAATCATGTTAAAACCTAATTCTTTTGTTTTAATGATGTCATATTTTAAAGCTTCGTCCGTTGGCGCTGTATATAAACCTTCTGGCCACCAGCCTTGATCTAAAGGTCCGAATTGGAAATAATCTTTGTTATTTAACTGCATTCTCATCACACCGTTTTCATCTCTTTTTGATGAAATTTTTCGCATTGCGAAATAACTTTTCACCTCATCAACTACTTTATTTTTGCTAATTAAACGGACTTTTGTCTGATACAAAAAAGGATTTTCCGGCGACCATAATTTTGGAGTATTTAAAACAATATCATTGCTTTCTCCAACTACCGCTTTTTCTTTTGCAATTTCTTTTCCGTTGTCGAAAACAGAAATTTCTACTAAATCTCCTTTTTCTGCTTCATTTACCTCAGCTTTTATGCTGATTGTATTCTGATCGATATTTGGAGTAGTTTTTAATTCTGAAATGTTTTTAGCATTTACAGGTTCCATCCAAACGGTCTGCCAGATTCCGGTAACGGGTGTGTACCAAATTCCTTCCGGATTTTTGACTTGTTTTCCTCTTGGCTGAGTTCCGTCGTTTGATGGATCCCAAACTTTTACAACCAGTTTTTGATTTTTTCCTTTTTGGATAAATGGCGTAATATCAAATGAAAACGGCGTGTAACCTCCTGTATGAGAACCTACTTTTATATCGTTAATAAAAACTTCTGTTTTCCAGTCTACAGCACCAAAATGCAAAAGGATATTTTTTCCGTTCCAGTTTGATTCAATTGAAAAATGGGTTTCGTACCAAAGTTCATTCTTTGATCCCACTTCTTTCATTACACCAGACAAACTCGATTCTGCCGCAAACGGAACCAAAATTTGCCCGTCATATTTTGAAGGCGCTGTTTTGCCAAATTCCTGTATGGCATAATTCCATAAACCATTCAGATTTTTCCATTGGCTGCGTTCCATAATCGGACGGGGATATTCTGGTAATGTTTTATTCGGATCAACTTGCTCTGCCCATTTTGTTTTGATTTTATCTCCTTGTGGTTTCCATTGTGCATTGGCTGTAAATATTGAAAACAAGGTTAAAAAAACGATACTTTTTTTCTTCATGCTGTATATATTTTGGACATTTTTGATTAAAAAATGTCATAATTTTTTCTTCAAATCAAAATTGAATTACCAGACTTATATCCACATAAAGTCTGGTAATTACAAACACTTAAACTAACTTAACTTAACCATATTTTTAATTGTGAATTATGAATGGTAAATTGTTAATTGTGATAAGCTTTTTCTCAAAAACTATCATTGATAATTAACAATTTACAATTCACCATTATTTACCGAATTTCTTCACCAAACTGTCGTATTCTTTTTTAGAGATTGTAATCATGCATCCGTGACGTACTTTTTCCGGGAAACTATACTTATCCCAATCCGAGAAAAAAGTGTAGCCTGAAGCTTGAAACCAAGGTCCGTTTAGATTATCTGCAATTGATAATCCGTATGAAACTCCCGGATATTGTTCATAATACATGTACCATATTTTATCATCAGGAGAAGGAATTAACATTGGCGCTTCTCTAAAGTTCGGACTGATAGACTGCTGGGGCAAAGAATAAGGTCCTAAAAGGTTTTTTGATTTGGCAATTCGGATTGTTTTTCCGGTTGTCCAGTACAATGTTGGATAGGTTTCGTCTTTAATTATAGCATAGTAAGAATCGCCGACTTTTCGAATAAAAACATCAATGGTTCCCATATCCCAATCGAATAAACGATTTGGCGGACCTTCAAAAGTTTTTAAATCTTTAGATAAAACGTATAATGTTCGCTGACTTGCCCAGTAACGTTCTCCGTCTTCTTTTGTTCCTTCAAGATGCGGCGTATGCCAGGTCATAATAAACTTTCCAGAAGGTGTGTCGTAATACAATTTTGGTGCTCCAATTCGCTGTAAAGCGTTTGAATAATCGGGCGTACTTTTTAAATCGGGCGTATAATCAGAATGTTTTTTCCAGGTAATTAAATCATCCGAAACCCAGATGTTGATTGCCTTTGCATCGTCTCCTGTATTTCCGGCAATGTAATATTTCCCATCCGGTCCTTTGCAGATATCCGGATGACCTTTGTATTCTTCAAAAACTCTTTTTCCGTTGTTGAGGTTTTCCCAATGAAGACCATCCAAACTTACAGAATAGTACAATCTGCCGTAATCGTTGTGCGTCATGTGTGCAAAAAGATAGGCTTCGTTTTTAGGTTTTTCGTTTCCTGTAACTTGTCCGGGAGGATTTGGCTGTTGCGCTTTCGCAGAAAATCCAACCAAAATTAAGGCTAGAAAAAGGAGCTGTTTTATTGTGTGTGTTCTCATTGCTGTTAAGTTTTTAGTTTATTGCCCACGGATTTTACAGATTAAACGGGTTTCCGCTGATTGCTTTTTTTCAAAACGTTATAAAATTAATCTGTGAAAATGCGTTTAATCCGTAAAATCCGTGGGCTAAAAAAGCTCTACTTCTTATTAGCCTCAGATGTTAGTTTTTTGATTAAATCTGTTTCGGCTTTTATGTATGGTGTTCCATCTGTGTGTAATACTTCGTGAAACCATAATTTTGGTTCTGCAGTGTATGTTTTTGTCCAGCTGTCCCAAGCGTATTTTGTTTGTGTTTTTCCGTCAACAAATCCCCAGTTTATCATGCCAACATTGTATTTTCTGGCAATTGGTAAAAATCCTTCGAAAGTACTTCCGTTTGGTCTTGCCATATATTCGGTACAAATCATTGGTTTTCCGTAACGCTGTAATTGTTTGATTACTTTTTCGAAATCCTGAGGAGTATTGTAATTGTGAAAAGAAACAATATCTGATTGTTCGATCTGCATTTTGTGCATTGGCTGCATTTTAGCTTCGTCGCTCCAGTCTCCAACCCAAACTCCGGAAGTTAACGGCTGTGAAGGATTACTTGATCTTGCCCATGCAAAAACATTTTTTAAAAGCGGCAGAACTAAATCGACTTTGTTTTTGATTTCAACTTTTTCATAAGAAGGCCCCGTCATATTATCGGGTTCGTTCCAGACATCCCAGCCTAAAATACGTTTGTCATCTTTAAAATGAGATACGGTTTCTTTTACATATTTCTCTAAACGAGGATATTGTGTTTTATCCTGAAGTACTTTTTGTCCCGGACTTTGTACCCATCCTGAATTGTGTGTATGCGGTTTTGGAGCACGTTGTTTTCCTAAAGCCGGAAACGGATCCCAGCAGGAATCAAATAAAACAAAAAGTATTTTGATATGATGTTTGTCTGCAATTTGTAAAAATTGGTCCATACGTTTGTAAAATCCCTCTGCATCTTGCTGATGTAATAAATCGTGAAGGTATACGCGCATCACATTCATGCCTAAATTTTCTGCCCAGCCCAATTCCTGATCGATTCTTTTTGGATCAAAACTATCTTCCTGCCACATCTCTAACTGATTTATAGCTGTGCTAGGAGAATAATTTGAACCTACCAGCCAAGGCTGTTCTGCGTACCATTTATTGGCTTGATCTTTTGTCCAGATTTCTCTTTTTTCAACCGCCGTGGTTTCGTTTTTATTTTCTTCAGAAGTACTCTTTTTGTTGTTACAGCTTAGCAATACTAATCCTGCCAACATAAGTGTCAGACACAATTTTACTTTTCTCATTTCAGTTTGTTATTATGAACAATCGTTCTTTATGATAAGGGAATCAGACTAATACAGCTGATTCCCTCAAAAAAATCAGTTTTAATTCATTTGGTGACATTATTTTTAACACATAGAAACATAATCTCTAGGAATCTATTAAAGACGTTTCACTTAGAATAATTAACATAGACTATGTGTTAAAGCTTGCTTTTTATATAAATCTTAGCATAGGCAATAAGACCCTAGTTTCTATGTGTTAAAATTAAATTTTACTCAATTTCACCCAATGTGCAGTTTTAGTATCCAGAGTTTTGCTCCAGATTTGGATTATTATCTACATCCGTTTGTGGAATTGGCATTCTATGATTTTTACCCACTTTAAAGTTTTTAAAGTCCGGATCACGAAGCGCAATTTTATCCACAGAAGCCTGAGTATTTAAATCTCCCCAGCGTTTTAAATCTTCCCAACGCACGCTTTCTCCGGCTAATTCTAAAACTCTTTCTGTTTTTAAACGCTCTAAGAATTTATCATGATCGATTCCAATTTCAGGATGTGCAACGGCCAAATTATTCATGTTTACACGAGCTCTTACTAAATCAACATATTGGTAAGCTTGTGCTGTATTTCCCAATTCGTTTAAAACTTCAGCATAACGTAGTAAAATATCTGCATAACGAACTAATCTGTAGTTTACCTGGCTGTAATAATCTTCATTATTTCTATAATAATCACGGCTTCCTTTTCTAAACCAAGCTTCATTATTATTCCATTCCCAATCCCTTCCATAGGTTTTATCTCCAAAATCTGCGAACAATTGAGGGTAGTATAAAGTCCATCTTAAACGAATATCAAGATTACCGTCTTTATTTTTTTCTTCTTTAAAAGCATTTACTAACCAAAAACGAGCTTGTCCATCAGACCATCCAATTCCTCTTGGTGCAAAAAATTGAGAACGGTTACTAGAAACGGCAGCATTTGGATCTTCACCAGTTCCCCCTTTTCTTTGATCTCCAAACTGAATCTCAAAAACAGATTCGCTGTTGTTTTCATTTACATCTGTAAAATTGTCTCTATAATTTGTAACCAGACCATATCTTGCGCCAGACCCTGTGATTAGATATTCCAGAGCAGTTTTTGCTTCAGGCCATTTGTGCTGCTGCATGTATAATTTTGCCAAAAATGCTTTTGCAGCTCCTTTATCCGGTCTTCCGGTTTGATCTGATGTCCATTGCGCTGGTAAATCTGCGTAAGCCTCGTTTAAATCTTTCTCAACCTGAGCCCAGATTTCATCAACCTTTTTTTGCTGTGGCAAATCTGCAGGTGTAGACGGATCTAAAACCAACGGAATATCTTCCCAGATTACTGCTGCATAATAGTAGTTTAAGGCTCTTAAAAATTTAGCCTGAGCAATAATTTTCTTTTTATCATCTTCATTTTGAAATGTGATATTTGGAACATTTGCTAAAACCTGATTACATCTAAAAATGGCTTTGTAGGTATCTCTCCATGTTACAGCATTTCCTTCCCAAAAATTATAATTGATATAGTTGAATCTGGTCCAGTCTGCCAATTCTGTCCATGGGCTTACGCTATAACCTTCATCAGAAGTAAGATCTAAGCGAAAATATATCCATCTTGCCCAAAGACCATCTTTGTAAAACATGGCATAAATCGAGTTTACACCAGCTTGTGCATCACTTTCAGTTTTCCAATATTGGTCTACTGTAATATCATTTGGACTGTTCAGGTCTAATTCGTTTTCACAAGCAGTAAAAACAAGACCTAGAAAAGCTGCGGTTATTATGATTATTTTTTTCATTATACTATTTTTTTAAAATTAGAAGCCAAACTCAACACCAAAAGAATACGTTTTTAGATTTGGGAAAGCCCCATTATCTACACCTCTCTCAAAAATATTGCTGTTTGTAAATTCAGGATCTAAACCTTGATATTTAGTAATTGTAATAATGTTTTGTGCTGACAATGTTAATCTTGCTCTTGAAATACCAGAATTTTTTAAGACACTTTGCGGTAAATTGTAACCAAATCCAATGTATTTAAGCCTTATAAAATCTCCATTTTCTAAAAAACGGTCACTGTCTCCTCTTGAGTTTAAAGTCGAACCTTTTGTAATTCTAGGGAAATCAGTATTTGGATTTTCAGGTGTCCAAGGCTGGATTCCGGCTCTGTAATTACTATTGTCATCAAAACGATCTACTACACTTCTAAATCCATCATAAACAGTTGCTCCGTGCGAAGCAATCCAGTTCATCGAAAAATCGAAACCTTTGTATTCTGCTCCTGCATTTAAACCCATTTCAAACTCTGGCCATGGGCTTCCAACAATAGCTTTATCTGTACTTGTAATTTGTCCGTCTCCATTAACATCTTTAAAACGAATATCGCCAGGAACAGCATTCGGCATAATTACCTGCCCGTTTGCATTTTTGTAGTTATCAATTTCCTGTTGGTTTTGGAATAATCCGTCTGTTTGCAAAACATACCACATTCCTACCGGATTTCCGGCGCGTGTAATTGTATTACCAGAAATGTTTTCATTTTGTCCGTTTCCTAATGAAACCAGTTTGTTATTAACTTTTGTAAAGTTGATAGAAGCATTAAATGAGAATTCATTGATTTTTTTGCTGTAAGCCAATTCTAATTCAAAACCTTTATTCTCAACAGTTGCAGCATTAGAAATTGGGTTTCCGCCATCATTCCCTGTAGTTAATAAAATTGGGAAACCAAATAATACATCTTCTGTACGGGCAATAAAATAATCTGCCGTAAGACGCAAGTCATTATTTAAAACACCTAGATCTAACCCGAAGTTGGTTTGTTTTAATTTCTCCCAGCGCAGCTGCGAATTTGATAATTTTACTTGTGTAGCCGAAGGGTATAAATTTTGATCGTTTCCTAACACAATTTGTCCGAAATTATTAACGAAGCTTTTGTATTCGTACTCTCTGATATTTCCGGAACCTAATTCTCCGTAACTCGCTCTTAATTTTAAATCTTTAATGAATTCTGATTTAAAAAACGATTCGTTGTTAATTCTCCATCCGGCAGAAACAGAAGGGAAATTCCCCCATTTGTTTGCATCGCTAAATCTTGATGATCCGTCACGTCTTAAAACAGCATTCAACAAATAACGGTTATCATAATTGTATTCAATTCTTCCTAAATACGATGCAAGAGCAGCTTCATTAATAAAACCACCAACCACAGGCGAATCTCCCTGGTTTAAAACTTCATAATATTGCCCGTTTCCAGAGTTTATCGGCAGGTTTCTCTTTGTACCATAAATTTGATCGTATTTGTCTTTTTGAAAAGTCTGACCAACTAAAATAGTTATATCATGTTTTCCAAATTCTTTTTTGAAAGTCAAAGTGTTTTCAAACAATGTTGTTTGAGATCTTCCTTTATTTTGATCTGTCTGAGATGGATCAATCGGCTGATTTAATGTCCAGTTTCCAACTTTTCTCATGAATTTATAGGAATCAAAACTAGTTTCATATCCAAAGTTGAAACGGTATTTTAACCATGGAGCAAATTTTAATTCAGACCAGATATTCCCTCTAATTCTAAAATTTTCATTTGTTGTATTCGCGAAATCAGCAATTGCAAGAGGATTTGTTCCAAAAGTATCTGCAACACCTTGTTTTCCGTAACCATAACCTCCAGGATTAGAGGCGTCGTAAAGTGGAATTGTTGGTGTCATTCTATACACATCGATAATTGGATTTCCAGACATTTCGTCTGTTTTAGAATTACTAATTGCAAGATTTTCTCCAATGCTGAAAATTCCTTTTGTTCCGCTTGAATTTACACGGAATGAAATTCTGTCAAAATCAGTTCCGATTACAGTTCCCTCATTTCCAAAATAATTTCCAGACATAAAGAAGGTAGAATTTTCATTTCCACCAGAAAAACTCGCATTATAATCCTGAATCATTCCTGTTCTAAAAACTGCATCCTGCCAATCTGTATTAACGGCCATATTAAGGTTTTGTCTTGTCATTCCTGCATTATCATACGCCATGTTGTTTAATTTGGCAAACTCTTCAGTTCCGGCTAAATCGTAACGCGGCATAACCGTAAAACTTGATTTTGCAGAAACTTCAACCTGAAGCGGTCCTTTTTTACCTTTTTTAGTTGTAATGATAATAACTCCATTTGCCGCTCTCGAACCATAGATTGCTGCTGCAGATGCATCTTTTAAAACCTGAATCGATTCGATATCATTTGGGTTAAAATCTCTGTTTGCAGATGTTACCAATCCATCAATTACATATAATGGATTTGTATTTTGAAGATTTTTAAGACCACGAATTTCAACACTAGCTTCTTGCCCCGGACGTCCCCCGCCGCGAACTTTAACTCCTGTTACTAAACCCTGTAATCCATCGGCAACTGTTGTCACCTGACGTTTTTGAATTTCTGTTGCTTTTACCAGCGAAACTGCTCCTGTAAGATCTTTTTTCTGCTGAGAACCATAACCTACAACTACAATTTCATCGAGTTTCATTGCATCTTCCTGTAATGTAACATTGATTGAAGTTTTGTTATTAATTTCAACTTCTGCTGTTTTGTAGCCTTGTGAACTAAAAACAAGAGTTTGATTTCCGGCTGCCGTAATTTTGTATGTTCCGTCAAAATCTGTAACGGCACCGTTTTTTGTGTTTTTGATGACAACATTAGCAAACGGAATTGATTCTCCTGTTGTAGAGACTACTTTTCCCGTTATGGTTATTTGCTGTTGTGCATACGTTTGCTGTAATAATAAACTAAAGAAAAACAAGAGGTAATATCTCTTCTTTAAAATTTGAGTGATCTTTGTTTTCATTGATTTGTCATTTAGATAGTTTTCTTTTTTGGTTGGTTTTACATTTCTTTTTTAAAAATTCTAATCATCTCTGATTCGAGCAAAAAAATAATTAATATTGCTCAGTGCTAATAATTCGTTCATTTTGTTTCAAAATTATTGATGAAATATTTTTTCAAACTTAATTTTATAGACAATGTATTTTTTAAGCCTAAAAATTGTCAATATCATTTATTTGAAAAGTCAAAGTAGATGATTTTAATTCAAAATAAAATGATTCATTTGTGTCAATTTCTATATCAAATGATTCAAATTGTATAAATAAGACCAGAAAAATCGAGACTTGCAACATTTTGTAGAATATTGACACGATTTGTACAAATCACGATTTTATCATAAAAAACACAGTTATGCGTAAATTCTTTCTTTTATTATTTTTTTCAATTTTTTCGATAAATTTTATTCAGGCGCAAGAATATTATTTTAAACATTTTCAGGTTGAAGAAGGACTTTCAAACAACACGGTTTTGACTTCTTTACAGGATGAAGACGGCTTTATGTGGTTTGGGACAAAAGATGGTTTAAACCGATTTGACGGTTATCGTTTTAAAACATACAGAAGCAATGCCGATCCAATTCACAGTCTTGGAAGCAATTATATTCAGTCTCTGCATGAATATAAAGACGTAATTTGGGTTGGAAGCGATAAAGGTTTGTATCAATATGATAAAAAAACAGATCAGTTTACGGTTTTAAACGAAGCGATTAACGATCGTATAAATGATATCAATCACGATAAACATGGAAATATCTGGTTCATCTCAGGAAATATTCTTTATAAATATTCTACAACAAAAAAAGAAACAAAAACTTTTAATCCTAATAAATATTTTATTGCAACTTCTATTTCGCGCGATGCAAATGGGCAGATCTGGGCTTCTTCTTTAAATAAAATTTACCGCTATTCTGAAGAGAATCTTTCATTTGAAAATATCCCAATTACGCCGCCTGCAGCTTCTGCTAATTTCAGGATTACGGTTATTTATGTTTTAGATAAAAATAATATTGTCATTGGGACACAAGACGACGGTGTTTTACTTTATAATATTAACAACAAAACAACTGCGAGTTTAGAATTTTCGACAAAAAAACCAGTATATGTACGTCAGTTTAAAAAGAAAGGAAACGACGAATTGTGGATTGCCAGCGAATCTGGCGTTTATGTTTATAATTTAAGAACAAAATCCAGTGTTAACCTCAGAAAAAATTATAATGATCCGTATGCTATTTCAGATAATGCTGCATACTCAATTACGATTGATAAAGAAAATGGAATTTGGATTGGGACATATTTTGGCGGCATCAATTACCATCAAAAACAATACACACAATTCAAGAAATATTTTCCGCAAAAGGGACAAAATTCCATTAGCGGAAGCGCCGTTAGAGAAATTCATAAGGATGATAAAGGCGATTTGTGGATTGGAACGGAAGATGCCGGCTTAAATAGATTTAATCCAAGAACGCAGCAATTTACTTCGTATTTACCAAACGGAAGCAAAAGCAGTGTTTCTTATTATAATATTCATGCTTTAATGCCCCGAAAAGATAAAATCTGGGTGGGAACTTTTGAACATGGTTTGGATGTTTTAGATCGAAATTCGGGTAACGTTGTGCGACACTATAGCGCCAATAATCCAGCTTCCGGATTGCGAAGTAATTTTATTTTTTCATTTTATGAAACCAAAAAAGACGAATTAATTGTTATAACGACAATGGGACTTTATGTGTACAATGAAAAAAATGACAATTTTGAAACCATAAAAACATTTCCCGAAAGTACACATTATACTACTTATAAAGAAGACAGCGACGGAAATCTCTGGGCGGGAAGTTATCGCGATGGTTTATTTTATTATAATCCGAAAACTAAGAAGAAAGAAGTTTTTATTTACGATTACAAAAACCCAAACGGAATAAGTAATAACTCAATCAATTATATTTTTGAAGACAGTTTTAAAAATTTATGGTTTGCGACAGAAAACGGACTGGATTTATTTGATAAAAAAACGAGAACTTTTAAAAAATTTACAACCAAAAACGGATTTCCCAGTAATGTAGTTTATTCAATTTTAGAAGATGATTCCAAAAATTTATGGCTTACAACTTCTAAAGGTTTGGTGAAGTTTGCACCGGATCATAAAAACATCAAAATTTATACAACTGCAAATGGTTTATTGAGCGATCAGTTTAATTATGCATCGGCTTTTAAAGATGTAAACGGCGATATGTATTTTGGAAATTTAAATGGAATGATCAGCTTCAACCCGAAGAATTTTACCAAAAACAAATACACGCCTTCAATTTTTATTACCAATCTGCAGATTAACAATAAAGATATTGATGCCAACGGAAATGATTCGCCTATAAAACAATCTATTTCGCATATTGACGAGCTGGAACTTGATAATAATCAATCCTCATTTAATCTCGAATTTGCTTCGCTAAATTATACCGCACCGGAACTTACAGAATATTGGTATAAACTGGAAAATGTAAACAACGACTGGGTTTATCTGGAACGTAACAACAAAGTTTTCTTTACAGAATTAGCGCCCGGCGATTATGTTTTTAAAGTAAAATCATTGAATAGCTTTGGCGTTTGGAGTAAAGAAGTCGAACTGAAAATCAGAATTCTGCCTCCGTTTTGGGCGAGTTCTTATGCTTACTTTTTCTATTTTCTGCTGATATGCGGCTCGTTTTACTACATCATTCGTTATTCGCAAAATCTAACACAGATTAAACACAATCGAAAAATAAAACATCTCAACGACGAAAAAGAAAAAGAAATCTATCAGGCAAAAATTGACTTTTTTACGAATGTCGCACACGAAATCAGAACGCCTTTGACATTGATAAAAGGTCCTTTGGAAAAACTTTTGGTAATGGATCATATATTGCCCGAAGTACCCCAGAATCTTTCTATAATGAAGAAAAACACATCGCGTTTATTAAAACTGGTAAATGAATTACTGGATTTTAGAAAATCAGAAATTGGAGGTTTAAAACTTACTTTCGTGGAAGCGAATATTTCGTCGATGGTTCGGAATTTACATTTAAGATTCAGTCAATTAATTGAAGAAAGAGGAATTGAATTTGATCTCGAATTGGGCGATAAAGATATTTTTGCTTTTGTAGATAAAGAAGCTTTCAAAAAAATCCTGAGTAATTTAATGAGTAATGCGATTAAATATTCTAAAGATAAAGCCACAATAACACTTTTTAGAGATGAAAAGAAACTGACTCTAATTGTAAAAAATGACGGAAACCTGATTCCGTTTCATTTAAAAGATAAAATTTTTGAACCGTTTTTCAGAGTTGATAATATGGATACGACTTCGGGAACGGGAATTGGACTTTCGCTGGCGCATTCGTTAACACAATTGCATAATGGAAACCTGCAGGTGATTCCGGATTCTAAAGTGAATATTTTTGAACTTGTGGTTCCGCTTCGTCAGGAAGAAGAATTTATGTTTTATAACGAACCAGAAAAAGAAGAAATTGAAACTGAATCTGAAACCGTAGAAATCGAAAACAAACACGAAAAAACCCAGCTTTTGGTAGTCGAAGACAATGAAGATTTATTGAATTTTATTACAACAGAATTAGCTCCGTTTTACACAATCTTAAAAGCCGATAATGGCGAAAGTGCTTTAAAAATAATTCATAATGAAAATATTCAGCTGGTTATAAGTGATGTTTCGATGCCGGTTATGGATGGAATTACAATGTGCAAAGAAATTAAAACGAATCTTGAAACGAGTCATATTCCCGTTATTTTATTAACTGCCAAAAACTCTTTGAAATCACAAATCGATGGACTAGAAGTTGGCGCCGATGCGTATATCGCCAAACCATTTTCGATGGATTATTTAAAAGTTCAGGTAAATAATCTGATTGAAAACAGAAAGCAGATTATGAATTATTATGCAAGTTCGCCGCTTTCGCACATTAAAAGCATTGCCCACAATAAAACCGACGAAAAATTCCTGAAAAAATTAGACGAAGAAATTCTGAAAAACATTACAGATTCTGATTTAAGCGTTGAATCTCTGGCGGAAATTATGAATATGAGCCGATCGACTTTATACCGAAAAATTAAAGATATTTCGAATTTAAGTCCGAATGAATTGATTAATATCGTTCGTTTAAAACGTGCTGCTGAATTGCTTTTAAACGAAAATTACAAAATGTACGAAATCGCCGAAATGGTGGGTTATAAATCGCAGACTAGTTTTGGGCGTAATTTTCAGAAACATTTTGCAATGTCGCCTTCAGATTATATTGCGATGAATAAGTAATTTTTTAGCTGTAGAGGATCACAGCAGTGTGTCTTTATGCTCAAAGTGATATTCGTTGGTTACGTTGTGTTAGACGCACCGTTTTGCGCGTCTGTGCATACATAAAAGAAATTTTAAGAAAAAACTGTGCAAAGTCAAAGACATTTACACAGTTTTTTTTCGAATTTATCTTAAGAAATTATGCTTTTATATAATTAAATATATTGGTTAATAATATTTTCAAACAATTCTTGTTTACCGCTTTGAAGGTTTAATTCACCATTTTCGTGAGCGATGGCGTAAAGATCTT
>NZ_FQWC01000009.1 GCF_900129555.1 Flavobacterium defluvii | reverse complement strand
TATCAAAGAGCTTTCCGTGTTTTGCGGGGTGCAAATGTAAAAAGCATTTTCAAATCTCACAAGCTTTTTTGAATCTTTTTTTCGAAAATTTCTTTTCACTAATTCAATACAACCTGTCAGTATTTCGAAGAGCGTTTTTCGCTGTTGCGGGTGCAAAAGTAGAACCTTTTTCCATTTATACAACAACTTTTTACAAGTTTTTTTATTCTTTTTTTGATTTATTTCTTAACTGTCTCATAACAGCTTATTTACATTTTAAACTTTTTTAACTTTACGTACGATTTTTCTTTGTTCTAATAGTATTTAGGTTATTTTACGCAAAGACACCAACACAAAAAGCTTTCTTTTCTGCCTTTTTTAATTCCGAAATACCGCTGATATACTAAGTTTATGCTTCTCTTTCTTCTCGAAACAGATCTCCCGGCCCCGATAGAAAGGGAAATCTTTTGATTTTTTCTTTAAAAACCAAAAAATTGAAGCCGGCAGAGAAATTAAGATCTTCATTATATTCAAATATTAAATTAAAATCCTAAATTCCAAAAATCAAGACCTCGCTTAGCTCAGATGAACAAAATATTTACTCATATATATTATAGTATACTTTTCTAATCTTAATATATCTATAAAAAACAAACCCGACTGGTTTTTAAAACCTATCGGGTTGTACATATAATAGAGTATGTTATTTTTTATTAAGTTCTTTTGCTTTTGTTTCCCAATGTTCCATAAGATTGTTATAGTTTACGGGATGTGCTGGTGTTTGATTTAGCAAGCGTCCAGATTCGAAACCTCGGACAAGGATTGTTTCTATTAAATAGTCTTCGTTGACTTCGTATGGTTTGTATTCTTCTTTTAAACTTATATCAAATAAATTTGCTGTTGTATTTGATACAAATGCTTTAAAACCACTTTTTAATGTTTTGATTAATTCATAAGTCGTTTTTCCGGTTTGGCGGTGAACTAACTTTACCAGAATCTGTCCTTGTTTTCTGGAAAGCTTTTTAAGTCTGTCTTCAAATTCATTATTAAGATAATCTTCGACGATTTTAAAATATTTCTTTTTTTCGCGATTGGTTTTCAATCTAGCCATTCCGTTATTTAATGCCGTCAATCTATCTGCCGCTAATCTAGCATATGGATATACTTTATAAACTCTGTTCTGCAAGATTTGAAATTGTTTCATTTCTTCGGCACTCATTCTCTCTCCTTTTGAAATAATAATCTCAGGCAGCTGGATAGTGTCATTCAGGATTGAATCTTGCTCTGTTAATATATAACCCATTTGCTGATTTTCTTTTGGAGTAACCTGGGCCTGACTTGTAAAGGCAATCAATAGTAAAAACAAAATACTGGTAAATCTCATAGAGTCTTAATTTAAATGTAAAATTATATATTTATACACAACTCTGATACCAAATTTATAAATTAGCGAAAATTTTTTTTATGAGTACAAAATCTATCTTAAATGATACTTCGATTGCTTTCCTTGAAAGCTACTTAAATAACGCTTCGCCGACTGGGTATGAAAGTGAAGGGCAAAAACTTTGGATGAATTATTTGAAACCGTATGTTGACACATTTATTACTGATACATATGGAACAGCTGTTGGTGTTATTAATCCAGATGCTCCGTTTAAAGTTGTTATAGAGGGACATGCCGATGAAATTTCCTGGTATGTAAATTATATTACTGATGATGGTTTATTATATGTAATTAGAAATGGTGGTTCTGATCATCAAATTGCGCCTTCAAAACGCGTTAATATTCATACCAAAAAAGGAATTGTAAAAGGTGTTTTTGGATGGCCGGCAATTCATACACGTTTAAGAGATAAAGAGGAAATTCCGAAGTTGAGCAATATTTTCATTGACCTTGGATGCGAAACCAAAGAACAGGTTGAAGCAATGGGAGTGCACGTAGGATGTGTGATTACTTATCCTGATGAATTTATGATTTTAAACGAAAATAAATTTGTATGTCGTGCAATTGATAACAGAATGGGTGGTTTTATGATTGCCGAAGTGGCTCGTTTACTATATGAAAATAAAAAATCACTTCCGTTTGGATTATATATCGTTAACTCGGTTCAGGAAGAAATTGGGCTTCGCGGTGCAGAAATGATTGCGCATACTATTAAACCTAATGTTGCGATTGTCACAGATGTTTGCCACGACACCACTACTCCAATGATTGATAAAAAGGTTGAAGGCGATTTAAAAATGGGAAAAGGTCCAGTTATTGCTTATTCGCCGGCGATTCAAAATAAATTACGTGATTTGATTGTAGAAACTGCCGAAGAAAATAAAATTCCTTTTCAGCGTCATGCAACATCGAGAGCAACCGGAACTGATACTGATGCTTTTGCTTATAGCAATGGCGGTGTAGCATCGGCGTTGATTTCTTTACCTTTACGTTATATGCACACAACTGTAGAAATGGTTCATAAGGAAGATGTTGAAAATGTGATTCAGCTTATTTATGAATCTTTGCTAAAAATTGAAAACAATCATACTTTTTCATATTTCAAATAAAAAATTAAAACATAAACCAGGTCAATATTAATGACTGGGTTTATAAAAAAATAAAACATGAAAATTTTACTACTCGAAGATGATTTTACTTTATCAAAAGAGATTTCGGCGTTCTTTAAAAATAAAGAATTCGAGTGTGTACCCTATTATGATGGTTCGTTATTATTAAAAAAATACTTTCCTTACGAATATGACTTGATTATTCTTGATATCAATGTTCCGGGAAAAAACGGAATTGATGTTTGCAAAGGTATTCGTGAAATTGACAAAAAGACTCCTATAATAATGCTGACGGCTTTTAGCGAGATTGAAGATAAACTTTCTTCTTTTGATAATGGTGCCGATGATTATTTGGTTAAACCTTTTCATTTTGACGAATTATTTGCAAGAATTTCATCTTTATTAAGAAGAAAAGAAATTCCGCAGCAGGTAGAAAAAAAAATCATTGTTGAAAATCTGGAAATTCTGGAAGAAGAAATGAAGGTTTTTCGTTCTGGAGAAGAAATCAAACTTACCCCAAAAGAGTTTAAACTTATTTTGATTTTAGCTCATGCTAAAGGAAAAGTTTTGTCTAAGCAATTCATTGCCGAAAAACTTTGGGATTACCATATCGAAACAAACCAAAATACAATTGAAGTTTATATTAATTTTCTTCGAAAGAAAATCGACAAAGATCATGAAACAAAACTTATTCGTACCAAAATTGGTTACGGATATTACTTAAGCAGTGAAGAATGACTTTAAAAAACCGAATATCACTTTTAGTAAGTTTACTGTTTACAATCCTTTTTGGGTTGGCTTCTACGGTGATATTTGTTTTGTATTCTAATTTCAGAAAAGAAGAATTTCGTGATCGTTTAGAGATAAAAGCGCTATCAAACATTAAACTTTTAGTGAATGTTAAAGAAGTCGACGATCAGCTTTTGAAGATGATTGACCAAAATTCAATCAATAAATTATATGATGAAAAGACTTTGGTTTTTGATTCTCATTATAAACTTATCTACAGCAGCATTGACGATGCAAAAATAAACTGGTCGGTTGAAGATTTAAAATATCTTAAAAAACATAAAACCTTTTTTAAACAGCAAGGTGATTATGAAGTTTATGGTGTTTTTTATGATACAAAAGACAAAGATTTCTATGCCTTAATTTCGGCTACGGATGATTACGGGAAGAGGAAACTATTATTTTTAAGATATACTTTAATTGTATCCTATATTTTATTCACCTGTATTTGCTGGGTTTTAACTTCTTTTATGGTAAGAAAGGCCATGAATCCACTTGGTTTATTTCATCAAAAAATAAAAAACATTAACGAAAACAATCTCGATACCCGTATTGAATCAAAAAGCAATAAGGATGAGATCGATTTGATTGCCAGCGAATTTAATTTCATGATGGACAGAATCGAAATTTCTTATCAAAAACAAAAAGAGTTTACAGCTCACGCTTCTCACGAACTGAGAACGCCTTTATCGAGAATTACAGCTCAAATAGAAAATACGATTTCAGATCCGGCAACTTCTGTTAAAGGAAAAACTTTCCTGACTACTATTTTATCTGATGTCAATCATTTGACAGAATTAATTAGCTCTCTATTAATATTGTCAAAAATCGACAATAATAGAAACAACGAAGACAATGAAATTCAAAGAATGGATGAAATTCTCTTCTCGGCAATTGAAAATTTAAAGAAAAGTTTTCCTGAATTTAGTATTTTATTTGAAATTGAAGAAAGTGATAATTTAGATACAGCTTTAGAAATTAGAGGAAATAAAAACCTGTTGGAGATCGCTTTAATTAATGTTTTAAAAAATGCCTGTGTTTATTCAGATAACAAACAAGCTTTAGTAAAAATAAGCACTCAGGAAAATCATCTCGTTATTTCTGTTTTAAATAGCGGAAAAACCTTAAGTGAAAGCGAACAAAAGAATTTATTTCAGCCTTTTATGCGAGGTAAAAATTCTAAGGGAACATCTGGTTTTGGCCTTGGTTTACGAATTGTAAATCGTATTTTGACTCTACATAAAGCAAACATAACTTACAGCATACCAAACAGTAAAGAAAATTTATTCCAATTATTCTTTCATTAATATTTTATTTTAAGCTATTTTTAAGGTAGATTTTAAGCCCTCTTAAAGTCTGCTGATAGCATATTTGTACAAAATAAAATAGATACAATGAGAAAAGTATATGCATTATTGCTGCTTGTGCTAATTAATCAGGCAGTTTTGGCTCAAAAAACAATCACACTTCAGGATTGTGAGAGCCAGTTTCTTAAGAATAATCTTTTTTTGTTAGCCTCTCATTATAATATTGATGCTGCAAAAGCAATGACCATTCAGGCCCGAATATGGGATAATCCCACGATTACTGCAGAATTAAATGCCTACAATCCAGACAGCGATAAACTATTTGATGTTGGAAAAGAAGGGCAAAAGTCATTTGGCGTTGAGCAGCTAATTTATTTAGGAGGAAAAAAACGTAATGAAATTAAACTGGCTCAAACCAATGAACAGCTGGCAGAACTTCAATTTAATGATTTACTAAGGACATTAAAGTTACAATTACGTCAAAGTTTTTACACTGTTTATTACAATACAAAAAGTCTTGAAATAACAGATAAACAGCTCGCTCACATCGAAGATTTAATTAACTCCTACTCTATTCAGGCTCAAAAAGGTAATATTCCTTTGCGAGATGTTGTGCGTTTACAGTCTCTGTATCTTAATTTTAAGAACGAACGAATGGAAGTTGTCAATAGCAGCATCGAAGAACAGGCAAACCTGAAACTTCTGCTGAACTCAACCGAAACCATAATTCCGGATGTTTCTAAAGATGATTTTAATAAATATCTTAAAATAATTCCTTTTGATTTAAAATCTTTTGAAGATGATGCTATTGCCAATCGCCCGGATTATTTAGCAAAGCAAAAAGAAATTGAGGCAAACGAACTGAATGTAAAATGGCAGAAATCACTTGCTGTTCCTGATTTAACATTAGGCGCCAATTACGATCAGCGAGGCGGCGCTTTTAATAAAGAAGCCAATGTAACTATTGGGATTCCTTTGCCGCTTTGGAACAAAAACAAAGGGAATATAAAAAATGCCCAAACGGTTCTCGCACAATCCAAAGTAGAAAAACAAAATTTTGAACTTCAATTACAGACTGAAATCACATCGGCATGGAATAAATGGGACGAATCCCGTAAAAACTATGCGGTAATTAAACCAACTGTAAATGCAGATTTTGAAGCGGTTTATAATGGAATCTTAACCAATTTTCAAAAGCGAAATATCAGCTTATTAGAATTTACCGATTTTATGGAAAGCTATAATCAGGCTAATATTCAGGTTAATGAACTGAAGAAAAAACTGGCTCTATCTGGCGAAGAACTAAATACTACCATCAACAAGGATTTATTTTAAAATTAAATAATAATGAAACATACACTAATTATAGGAATTGCAATTGTGAGTTTATCACTTACAAGCTGCAAAAAAGAAGTAGATAATCCTCAGACAAATACTTCTTTCGCCTTGAGCGATAGTATGCTAAAAACTACTACTACTGCAACCGCAGAAAAACAAACTGTAAAAAATGAACTGAGTTTTTACGGAAAAATCACAGCTGACAACAATAAATTAATCGATGTTTACCCGCTAGTTGGTGGAAACGTAATTAAAGTAAATGTTGAACTTGGAGATTATGTAAAGAAAGGGCAAGTTCTGGCTACTATAAAAAGTACCGATGTAGCTGATTTTGAAAAGCAGTCTATCGATGCCAAAAGCGATTTACTGGTTGCCAAAAACAATTTAAAGGTCGCTCAGGAATTATTTGACGGAAAATTAAATTCTGAAAGCGATGTGCTTCAGGCAAAATCTGAAGTAAATAAAGCACAGTCTCAATTAAGCAAAATTCAGGAAACGTATAAAATCTATAATATTAAAGCGGGTTCTATTTATGAAGTAACAGCGCCAATAAGCGGTTTTATTATTCAAAAAAGTATTAATCAGGATATGCTTTTACGTTCAGACCGTTCTGAAAATATTTTTGACATTGCCGAAATCAGCGAAGTTTGGGCAATGGCTAATATTAATGAAATTGATATTAATAAAATAAAACTCGGAATTGATGCAAGCGTTACAACTTTAAGTTATCCTGATAAAGTTTTTAAAGGAAAAGTCGATAAAATCTTCAATGTAATTGATCCAGAAACCAAAGCGATGCAGGCGCGAATTAAACTTCAAAATCCCGGATTTTTACTAAAACCGGATATGAATGCTAATATCAAATTATCTTACGATGAAAACGAATCAATGATAGCAATTCCAAGCAAAGCTATTGTTTTTGATAAAAGTAAAAATTTCGTGATGATATTTAAAGATCGTCATAACATAGAAACAAGACAAGTTGAAGTTTACCGAGTTGTGGGCGATACAACTTACATTTCCAGCGGTTTAAAGGAAAATGAAAAAGTCATTACCAATAATCAATTATTTATTTATCGCGCTTTAAACGATTAAGACATGAACAAATTCATACGAAATATAATTGCTTTTTCGCTTAAGAATAAAGCCTTTACATTTTTTTGGGTGGGAATATTGGCCGTGGCCGGATTTATTTCCTTCAAAAATATGCCAATTGACGCTTTTCCAGATGTAACCAATACGCAGATTATTATTATTACACAATGGAACGGTAAAAGTGCCGAAGAAGTAGAACGTTTTGTTACTACTCCGATTGAAATCTCAATGAACTCTGTTCAGAAAAAAACAAGCGTTAGAAGTATCACCATGTTTGGTTTATCTGTAATCAAAATTATTTTTGATGATGGTGTCGACGATACTTTTGCCCGTTTTCAGGTAAATAACCTTCTTAAAAATGTCACACTTCCAGATGATGTTGAACCAGATGTTCAGCCGCCATACGGACCAACTGGAGAAATTTTCAGATATATTGTAAAAAGTAACAGCCGTGACAGCCGTGAATTATTGACTTATCAAAACTGGGTAATTGACAAACAATTACGTGCCGTTCCCGGAGTTGCAGATTTAAACGTATTTGGAGGTCAGACAAAAACGTATGAAGTTGGTGTTGATCCTGTAAAACTGGCAAAATATAATATTACGCCGCTTCAGGTTTACAATGCTATTGATGCCGGAAACTTAAATGTTGGCGGTGATATTATAGAAAAAAACGGTCAGGCTTTTGTCGTTCGCGGAGTTGGTCTTTTAAAATCGATTCAGGATATTGAAAACATTATTGTTGACGATGCCGGAGGAAATCCGATTTTGGTAAAAAATGTCGCTAATGTTTATGAAAGCTCTATGCCAAGAGTGGGTCAAACCGGAATTGGTAAAAATGACGATGCCGTTGAAGGTATTGTTGTAATGCGAAAAGGTGAAAATGCTCAGGAAACTTTAGCCTTAATTAAAGATAAAATTAAGGACTTAAATGAAAATGTACTTCCGAAAGACATTAAAATTGAGACGTTTTACGATCGTGACAATTTAATGAATTTCACTACTGAAACGGTAATGCATAATTTATTCGAAGGAATTATTCTCGTTACCTGCGTCGTATTTCTTTTCATGGCCGACTGGAGAACCACTTTTACAGTTTCTATTGTAATTCCGCTTTCATTATTATTTGCATTTTTATGTCTGAAAATGATGGGAATGAGCGCCAACCTGCTGAGTTTAGGTGCGGTCGATTTCGGTATTATCATCGATGGAGCCGTTGTTATGGTCGAAGGATTATTTGTTGTTCTCGATCATCGGGCGCATCAGTTAGGAATGGAGAAATTCAATAAAATTGCCAAAGGAAGCCTGATTAAGAAAACAGGAACTGAAATGGGAAAAGCTATTTTCTTTTCTAAATTAATCATTATTACAGCTTTACTTCCAATATTTTCATTCCAAAAAGTAGAAGGAAAAATGTTCTCTCCTCTTGCCTACACATTAGGTTTTGCTTTAATGGGAGCTTTAATTTTTACTTTGACTTTAGTTCCGGTTTTATCTCATATTTTATTAAACAAAAATGTAAAAGAGAAAAATAATCCGTTTGTGAATTTTTGGGACAGAAATGTTGCAAAAGGTTTTGCCTGGACATTCAAACATAAAGTAAAAACGTTAGTTATCTCTTTGTCAATAATTGCTGTAACTTTCTTCTCAGCTTCGTTTTTAGGAACAGAATTTTTACCGCAGTTGAATGAAGGAGCATTATGGGTTACGGCCGAATTACCAATGAGTACTTCGCTTCCTGAAAGTGTGCAGACAGCTGCAATGATCAGAAAAGATCTGGAAACTTTTCCTGAAGTAAAAAATGTGCTTTCTCAAACCGGACGAAGCAACGACGGAACAGATCCAAACGGTTTTGGGTTTATTCAGCTACAGGTAGATTTAAAACCAAAAGCAGAATGGAAACGAAAAATCTCAATGGATGAACTGATTAATGAAATGGATGAAAAGCTAAAAGTTCACCAGGGAATCACTTATAACTATTCTCAGCCTGTAATTGACAACGTTGCCGAATCTGTAGCAGGATTTAAAGCTTCAAATGCAGTTAAAATTTATGGGGATGATTTAGATAAACTCGATGAATTATCGAATGAAGTTTTGGCAAAAATTAAAAACATTCCAGGAATCAAAGATGTCGGGATTCTTCGAAATGTTGGGCAGCCGGAAATAAGTGTAATTCTTGATCGTGAAAAAATGGCAGCTTACGGAGTAACTTTAAGTGATGCCCAAGCGGTTTTAGAATTAGCTTTTGGAGGAAAAACGGCAACTCAAAAATATGAAGATGAAAAGAAATTTGATGTTCGAGTTCGTTTTTCTAAAGAATACCGTAAAGACGAAGAAGATTTAGCAGAATTAAAAGTTCCAACAATCAGCGGAGCAAAAATTCCGTTAAAAGAAATCTGCGATATTAAAACGATAACCGGGCCTGCATTTATATATCGAGATAATACAAAACGTTTTATCGGGGTAAAATTCTCTGTTCGAGACCGTGATTTAGGAAGTACAATTGCCGAAGCACAATCAAAAGTAGCAGAAGTAAAAATGCCTCCGGGATATACCACAGGATGGACAGGTGAATTTGAAAATCAGGTTCGTGCCAGTGCTCGTCTGGCTCAGGTAGTACCAATCAGTTTAATTGGAATATTTGTTTTGTTATTTATTCTGTTTGGAAATATTAAAGATTCATTACTTGTTTTGGCGAATGTTCCGTTTGCTGTAATTGGCGGAATTATCGCCTTACATGTTACCGGAATGAATTTCGGAATTTCAGCCGGAGTTGGATTTATTGCTTTGCTCGGGATTTGTATTCAGAACGGTGTAATTCTAATATCTGAATTCCATCATAATCTCAAGGCAAAATTCTCACTTGAAGAATCAATTTTAATGGGAGTTAAAGCCAGAACGAGAGCCGTAATCATGACAGCGCTTATGGCATCGATAGGTTTAATGCCGGCAGCAATTTCAACCGGAATTGGCTCTGAATCTCAAAAACCTCTTGCAATTGTAATTATTGGAGGTTTGGTAACTGCAACCATTTTAACACTATTGGTTTTCCCGATTTTGTTCTGGATATTCAATCGAAAAAAACATGAAGCAATAGAATAGTTCAATTTACGATAAAATTAATTTGGTTAGATTAATTTGGTTTAAAAAGAAAAAGCATCATTAAAATTTAATGGTGCTTTTTTGATTTTCTATTAAAATAAAAAAACAGCCTTCCGCTCAAAGAAGGCTGTTTGTACTAACTCAAACTTTTTAAACTATTATTTTGCGTCTTTTAAAAGTGCAATAGCTTCTGTTGCATTTGATAATTGAGCAAATTTTAATGCTGTGTATCCTTTTTCGTTTTTATCTGATGGACGAGCTCCAGCAGCTAATAAAACTTTGATAATTTCTACTTTATTATAACGAGCAGCTGTCATTAATGGTGACATATCATCTGATTTTTCATTTACATTAGCACCGTACTCAATAAATTTCTTTACTGTATCGATATCTCCTTTACTTACTGCAACTACTAGAGGTGTTCCGTCATCGTATACAGCTGATACTGCAACTTGATTTTTAACAACTGATGTGTTATTTGAAGCTGTTGCTACATTTACAAATGTTACTAAAGCTAATCCTAAATAAATAACTGAATTTTTCATAATGATTGGGTTTGTTTAATTGATTGATAAATATTTGATTGATAATGAATTATTTTTAATTCTTGACAAATGTAATCTATTTTCATTACAATGCATTACATAGTACTTTGTTTTAACTAATTCTTAACGTTTTATTAATGAATTCGAAATATTGTCTTTCTAAAATTGAAATTCTATATAAAAGACGCTGCAAATGTAGAAATGTTACACGAAATCACATTTTTTTTCAAAATAAAACCTAATTTATTTAAGAAAAATGGCGAAGAAAAGTACATAGTTTTAACTATACAATAATTACATGTATAAAAAAGGAAGATTTTTTTCATTAAAGCTAAAATTTATACCCAGATTTTATGAATTTTCAATTAAAATCAAGTTACTTGTTAAATAATTTAAATAGTAGGAAATAACTTAAATTATAACGAAATAGTTTTGTGATTTTAGTAGTCCAAAATGCTATTAAATGCTAAAATCTTCATTAAAAAACTTATTTTAACTTTATTTTTTTCTTATAAATATCCTTTAAATCATTTTCAAACAATGTAAACGGATCATTATAGAATTCAATAAAATCGGCTGCACTAACCTGCCCGAGATAAGGAGCGTAAAAATGTGTCGGACTATGTACATCATTACGCCAAACTAAAACATAAGAAAGCTGAATATTTTCTTGTTTGAGACTTTTTAATAAAATATCTGTCCACCAGGTTTTATTGGGAACAGATTCTAAACCTGTTTCTGTAAAAGCGGCTAATTTTTTCTTTTTAATGGCTAAATCTGAAATTATTTTAAGTCTTTTAACTCCTGCATCCAAATCATATTTTCTATCTCGCCCGAAGTCACCATAATCATCAATTCCGAATAGATCAACGTATTTATCACCGGGATAACGTTCTAAATATTCTGATTCTGAATTGAATCTTGTGTCTGGAGAAAATGCATAAATAAAATTATGAACGCCTAAAGTATCGCGTAAATAGGAAACGGTAAACTGCCATACTTCTATAAAATCTTCACGCGAAGTATATTTCTTTCCCCACCAAAACCAATCACCGTCAAATTCATGAAAAGGTCTGAAAATCATCGGAACTAATTTTCCGTCTTTAGCTTTTACAGAATGAGCAAAGTCAGCAATGGTTTTTAAAATTTCTTTGTATTGTTCATGATGTGAACCATCTTTTTTGATTAAGGACATCGCAGCGAGCGAAACAGAATCTTTCCAATAAAAGCCGCCTCCGGAAGCCGGATTATTAAAATGCCATGAAACGGTTGTAATTCCGCCGCGTTCATACGTATCAATAACATTCTTTTTTAAAACCGTTTTATTTTTTTCGATTTCTTCTTTAGAATGTCCAGAAAATCCACTAAAATCAATTCCTACGACTGCGGGATGCGAACCTGTAACTAATTTCACATCAGATTTATTGGATTCGTCTTTCCAGCCGTGTCCGTATTCTAAGGCATGCTGATGTCCGAATAAAATATGATTTTTAGAAATAGTTTTTAAATTTTGATATAAAATTTTGGTTTCTTTAGTAGCTTTTTTATCAATCTGCGAAAAAAGAAAATGCCCTGTTATCATACATACAGATAACAAGGCAGTTTTTTTATTTGTTATAAATTTCATGGTTTTAAATAGTTAGTTTAAAACCCGAAATTACTATTTAGAAGCAAGGTATTGTAATACGTTTTTTTCAATACGTTGATCAATATTGTCAATATCGGCTTTTACAAATTTTTCTCCTAAAATATTCTCGTACAATTCAATGTATCTTTCAGAAACTGATTCAATATAAGTATCTGTCATTTCCGGAATCTGTTGTCCTTCCTGACCCTGAAAACCGTTTTCGATTAACCAGCGGCGAACAAATTCTTTAGAAAGCTGTTTTTGCTCCTCTCCTTTTGCTTGTCTTTCTGCATATCCGTCAGCATAAAAATAGCGAGAAGAATCCGGAGTGTGAATTTCGTCAATTAAAACGATAACACCGTCTTTCGTTTTTCCGAATTCGTATTTTGTATCAACTAAAATCAAGCCGCGGGCAGCAGCAATTTCAGTTCCTCTTTGAAATAATGCTCTAGTATATTTTTCTAAAACTAAATAATCTTCTTCAGAGACAATTCCTTTTGATAGAATATCTTCACGAGAAATATCTTCATCATGAGAACCATTATCTGCTTTTGTAGTAGGCGTAATAATTGGCTCAGGGAATTTATCGTTTTCTTTTAACCCTTCGGCCATAGTTACGCCGCAGATTTGTTTTCTTCCAGCTGCATATTCACGTGCTGCGTGTCCTGAAAGATAACCTCTTATAACCATTTCTACTTTAAAAGGTTCGCATAAATGTCCAACAGCAACGTTTGGATCCGGAGTTGCAATCAGCCAGTTCGGAACAATATCTTCTGTCAATTCCATAAATTTTGTTGCAATCTGGTTTAAGATTTGTCCTTTGTAAGGAATTCCTTTTGGTAAAACCACATCAAATGCCGAAAGTCTATCGGTTGCTACCATTACCAAAAGTTCGTCATTTATATTATAAACTTCTCTAACTTTTCCTCGGTAAACTGATTTCTGATTCGGAAAATTAAAATTTGTGGTTGTGATTGTATTACTCATTATTTTGTTGTGTTGTTTTTTATGAATGCAAATTTAAAATTATTTCACAGAGTTTCATCATCAAAAGAAAGAGATAAGTAAGAAATGTGAAATATTTCAATTTTAATATATGGGTAAACAAAAAATCCCTGAAATATATTCAGGGATTTCTATTATAATTGATTCCAAAAAATCAGCCTGCTGCTAATTCTTTATCTAATATTTTAGATGCAATGTATCTTGCCACACCATCTTCGGCATTTGTTTTTATAATTTCAAGATCCGGGAGTGTTTCTTTTAAAATTGAAGGCGCGTTTCCCATAATTAAACCTTTTCCTGCCGCAGATAACATTTGTACATCATTAAACCCATCTCCAAATGCTACTGCTTCTGCCAATGTAAAACCTTCTTTTTCCAGAACTTGCTCAATTGCAACTGCTTTATCTATAGATTTATCCATAAATTCCAAACAAGTTGGCAAACTGAAAGCGTGGTGTAAATGTTCCGAAGAATTGGCTAAAACATCATCTTTTAGTTTTACTAATTTTTCGTGATTATCGCATGAAAAAAATATTTTAATGGCTCCAAAATCTTCCAGCGCTTTATAATCTACTAATTCCGGACGATAATTTAATTCTGATTGATAAGCATTCAGCTTTTCACTTATTCTATTGGTCTGCCAAACGTTTTCTTTAAATAAAACTACGGTAATTTCGGGATCGATTTCTACATTTAAAGCCGCTTTTACAACATCGCTGTCTAAGTTAAAAGAAAACAATTGTTCTTTATTTGGTGAATGAATTCTCGCTCCATTAGAACTCACTAGATAAACCGGAACTTCCAGTGTTTCGATAATTGCCATGGCATCAAGATGATGACGGCCTGTAGCAACAACAATAAGATAATTTTGATTGTGAAGTTCCTGAAAAATGGATTTTGTATAATCTGAAATTCGGTGTTGAGGGTTGAGTAAAGTTCCGTCAAGGTCACTTACAACAACTTTTATATTTTTAAGTTTTGTCATATTAATATTAACTATTTATAATAGCAAATTTAAGGTTTTATGCCCAGCTGAACAAAGTTTGAACGGCTTAAAAGCCTAAAATAAGGCAAGTTTATTATTTATTTAACTATTCGGTTAAATACTGCGTTTTAAATATTTAAACCTTAATAATCTCAGATTTATATAAATTTATTGCTTTCTGAATTACGAACTCAATTTGTTCTACGGGAAGATCTTCATTAGAATCAAATAACATAATTTTCATTCTTGAACGACTTTCCTCAATTAAAAAAGATTCATCAAAATGTTTTCCTTCTACAATCCCTATATAAGGTTTTTTAAATTTTTTATGAATCCATAAATAGCAAAACATTTTTCCTCTATAACAGAAAAATGGCATTCCGTATTTTAAAACATGTGTAATGTCTTTGTCTTGCTTTAAAATAATATCTTTTAATGCCAGAAATGTTCCTTTAATAGGCTCTTCAACGTTTAAGTAAAAATCATCTATTGTCTTCATTTGGTTGGTTTATTTCTTTAAATAATATTAAATCAAAAAAAGATTTTGTTTTGGCAAAACATCTTTAAAAAAATATTCGTTTTACTCATTTCTAAAAAGAACATGAATAAAACGAATATAATAAATGCTAAAACACATTTTACGATTTACATTTAACATTTGGCTAAAAAAATTAAACTTTAGTCGTGATTTTCTATTTGTTTATAAGCGTCGATTACCTTTTTCACTAATCGGTGACGTACGATATCTTTATCATCCAGATAAATAATTCCGATGCCTTCTATATCTTTTAGAACCAAAAGTGCTTCTTTAAGTCCCGAAATAGTTCTGCGTGGTAAATCGACCTGTCCAGGATCTCCTGTAATCATGAATTTGGCATTTTTTCCCATACGGGTCAAAAACATTTTCATCTGCGAATGTGTGGTGTTTTGAGCTTCGTCAAGTATTACAAAAGCATTGTCAAGCGTACGTCCGCGCATAAAAGCCAAAGGTGCAATCTGAATAATTCCTTTCAGAATATAATCTTCAAGTTTTTCGTTTGGAATCATGTCGCGCAATGCATCATAAAGCGGCTGCATATACGGATCAAGTTTTTCTTTCATATCGCCGGGTAAAAACCCTAAATTTTCTCCAGCTTCAACCGCCGGTCGTGTCAATATGATCCTTTTTACTTCTTTATCCTTCAGCATTTTCACAGCCATTGCAACACCAGTGTAAGTTTTTCCTGTTCCGGCTGGCCCGACTGCAAAAACCATATCGTTTTTTTTGACTGTATCAACCAGCAGCTGCTGGTTTGGTGTCATGGCTTTTACGATTTTACCTCCAACACCGTGAACCAATATTTTGTCATGATCGTATGCTTTTTTTTCATCCTGACCATCACTCATTATTACACGTTCAATTACATTATCGTCGATGTTGTTGTATCTGGTAAAATGAAGCATCAGCCTCTGAAATCTCTTTTCGAATTCATCTAAAACATCTTTTTCGCCAAAAGCTTTTAAAGTTGTCCCTCGCGCTACTATTTTAAGCTTTGGGTAGTACTTTTTAATAATTTCAAGATGAGAATCCTGTGCGCCCCAAAAGTCTTTTGGAGCAATGTCTATAAGCTCAATAATTCTTTCGTTCAAATGAGATAAATTTAAATTAAAAATAAATTTGTTTTGTAAATCTATTGTTGTCGGGTATCTTTTATGAGTTGACAGTCGCAGTACACAGTGGCAGTTGTTTAAGGCAAATATTTATACATTTATAAGAGTCTGAAAACTGAAACCGATAACTGAGACTATTATAACAGTTACTTTACTTTAAAAATTGCAAATTGTCTTTTCTTTCTTTCAATTTGCATTTACTATTACTAGATTTGCATTTCTCAAATTTAATAAATTTTAGAGTTAAATACTATCAATAGTTATAAACAAAATGATGTCAATAATTACCCTTACTACAGATTACGGCTTAAAAGACCACTTTGTGGGTTCGCTGAAGGGTAAAATCATTTCGGAACTTCCAGATGCAAAAATTATTGATATTTCACACGACATTGATCCATTTAACACAGCAGAAGCAAGTTACATTGTTGGGGCATCTTATTTGAGCTTTCCAAAAGGTACTGTACACTTAATTGGAGTCGATATCGAACGCAATAAAGAAAACCAGCATATTGCCATGCAGTGGAACGATCATTTCTTTATTTGTGCAGATAACGGAATTCTCAGCATGCTTACGCAAAAGATTGTACCGCAAAAAATTGTCGAAATTAACATTCATGATCGTTTTCCTGTCGAATATACTGATCTTGATATCTTTATACAAGTTGCCTGCCATATTGCAAAAGGCGGTTTACTGAATGTTATTGGCAAAGAAATTCAAACCATTAAGGAAGTAACCGAATTACAAGCGGTTGTCGCCGCCGATGGAAATTCGCTAAAAGGTTACGTTATTTATATTGATCATTTTGGAAACGTTGTGACAAATATTTCAAAAAAACAATTTTTGGAAGTTTCACGCGGACGTCCTTATGAAATCGAAATGAAACCAAAAAGTATTAAAACTATTCTGCCAAATTATTCGGCTATAGCAACTTCTGAAAAATATCCGATTAAAACTTATGAAGGCGAAAAACTGGCGATTTTTAATGAAGCCGGCTTTCTGGAAATCGCCATTTTTAGAAGCAATCCTTCTAAAGTGGGTTCTGCTAATAGCCTGCTTGGATTAAATTATCGTGATGTGATTACGATTAAGTTTTCTTGATCAAAAACTTAAATACTATTAAAATTATGACACCTGAAGAATTTGTAAAGGGATTTTATTTAGAAAAAAAATCATTAATGAATGATGCATTCAATAAAGACAGTAAAAGTTCTGTTTCAACTTTAATTACTGAATTGAATCTAGATTCAGCCAATAATGAAAAAATAAAACGTATTATTTCAACATTGCTTACTGATGCCTTCTATACAATACTACTGGGTTTAGATGGAGCAGCATCAATTGGAGATGAACAACACATGTATAAAATATTAGATGAAAATGACAATGAAATTTCTGGCGGAGAAATTGAATCTTATGCTTACGATTATTTTCATGGTAATCAATTTGATTTAGAAAACGAATAACATAGATTGTATATCGATTATCAAAATAAAATCATTGTTTTTTGATTACGATTAAATTTAAATCGAATAAATCACAATGTTATCTTTAATATTCATTATTAAGTTGAATCTAATTTATTTTTGTCATTGTCTTTATGTTGAAATGACGAAATTGTAGAGAAACCATGTCTTTAGATTATTTTATTTTTTCTTAAAAAGAACAATCAATTTTGGTATTTTTGCGCACCTGTAAAGACTTTTTGGTTTCAAACAAATCTAAAATCAACATTCTAAAATCTAAAATTAAACACATGTTCGTAAGAATAGTAAAAATGAGTTTTCACGAAGAAAAAATTCCGGCTTTTCTGGAGAATTTTGAATCGGTGAAAGATAAAATACGAAATGCAGATGGAAATCGTTTTTTAGAATTGTATCAGGATAAAAATGATAAATGTATTTTCTTTACCTATAGTTATTGGGAAACCGAAGCAGATTTAGAAAATTACAGACAATCTGAATTATTTAATACCGTTTGGGATTTTACAAAAAAATTATTCAATGCAAAACCAGAAGCGTGGAGCGTTGATAAATTGGTTAGTTTAAATTAGTTTCATGTTTCAAGTTTCACGTTAAGTGGAGAACTTGAAACATGAAACATGAAACAATAAAAACAAAAAACACAAATGAAATCAATCATTTTAAGAGAAATAAAATCCTTTTTTGGCTCTCCTATTGGCTATTTGGTCATTGCGATTTTCTTAATCAGCAACGGACTTTTTTTATGGGTATTTAAAGGTGAATACAATATATTAGATACTGGTTATGCTGATTTGACACCGTTTTTTACTTTAACACCCTGGATTTTAATTTTCCTTATTCCGGCCGTAACCATGAGAAGTTTTTCTGATGAAAGAAAACAAGGAACTCTTGAATTGCTTTTGACTAAACCATTATCAATCTGGCAGATTGTAAACGGAAAATTTCTAGGATCTTTTTTTCTGATTATTCTGGCTATAATTCCAACTTTTATTTACGTAGAAGTAATTTCAAGTTTAGGTTCACCAGAAGGAAATATCGATATGGGAAGCACGATTGGTTCTTATTTCGGATTATTATTTCTGATAGCTTCCTATTCAGCAATTGGCATCTTCACTTCTACTCTATCAGAAAATCAAATCGTTGCATTTATAATTTCAGTGTTTTTGTGTTTCATATTTTATTTTGGTTTTGAAGGTCTGGCTTCATTAGTTCCGGGAGAATCAAACATAATTTCAGCATTCGGAATGCAGGATCATTTTAAAAGTATGAGCCGTGGCGTTATTGATACCCGCGATGTTATTTACTTTTTGAGCATCAGCGTTTTGTTTTTATCTTTTACCGTTTATCAATTAAAATCATTTAAAGCGTAATGAAAGCATCTAATAAATTAAATTTAAAGGCATTAGGCATTACAATTTTTATTTTAATTGTTTTAAATGTTCTCGGAAACTTATTTTTTCATCGTTTTGATTTAACCAAAGACAAACGGTATACTTTATCACCAACTTCTTTACAAATCGTAAAACAGATTAAAAACCCATTATCGATTAAGATTTATATGCAGGGCGATCTTCCTGCAGATTTTAGACGTTTGCAGCAGGAAACCAAACAATTACTGGAAGAATTTCAGGCTTATAACAGTAATATCGTTTTTGAGTTCGTCAATCCGTTGGAAAACGAAGACGAAAGCATGGAAATGGTAAAATCTCTTTACCAAAAAGGACTTACACCAATAAACATAACTGTTGACGATAAAGGAAAACAATCTCAGGCAATGGTTTTTCCGTGGGCAGTTGCAGTTTACAACAACAAAGAAGTGAATATTCCTTTATTGAAAAATATTATGGGAGCTTCGACTACTCAAAAAGTAATTGGATCAATTCAGCACTTAGAATATTCAATTGCCGATGCTATTAATAAAGTAACCAAAGACAGACAAAAAAAGGTTGCCATTATAAAAGGAAACGGCGAATTGTCTGAAATTCATATTGGTAAATTATTACGTCAAATTAAAGAAAGTTATTTCATTGCACCGATTACATTAGATTCTGTTGCCAAGAATCCAATCGGAACTTTAAATGAGCTTAAAAAATACGATCTCGCTATTATTTCGAAACCAACTGAAAAATTTTCAGATGAAGAAAAAGAGGTACTGGATCAGTTCATTATGCACGGCGGCAAAACTTTATGGCTAATCGATCAGGTTGCAGCAGATATGGATAGTTTATACAATCAGGCGGGTGCAACTTTGGCATATCCACGAGATTTGAATTTAAACGATTTGTTCTTCAAATACGGATTCAGAATTAATCCTGATCTGGTTAAAGATGAACAAGGAAGTCCAATAAAACTAGCGACTGGAGAACAAGGAAGTGCAACTCAATATCAGGATTTTATCTGGAAATTTGCACCTCAGGTTTATCCAACGAGCCAGCACCCGATCGTTAAAAATTTAGGCGGAATTAAATTTGATTTTGCCAGCCCGATCGATACTTTAAAAAACGGAATTAAAAAGACAGTTTTACTCCAGTCGTCTCAATATTCTAAAAAAATAGGAACTCCTTCTGAAGTTAATCTAAACATTGTAACAGAGAAAACAACGCCGCAGGATTATATTAATAAAGGAAATTTAAACCTTTCTGTTTTATTGGAAGGAAGTTTTCATTCGGTTTTTGAAAATCGCGTTCTGCCATTTAAAGACAATTCTTTTCAGGCGAAAGGAAAACCAACAAAAATGATTGTTGTTGCAGACGGAGATATTGCAAGAAATCAACTGGATAAAAATATGCTGCCTGTTGAATTGGGTTACGATCAAAGAACAGGAAATCTTTACGACAACAAAGATTTTATGATGAATTGTGTCAATTATCTTCTTGATGACACAGGACTTATTAACATTAGAAGTAAAGATGTTGAACTGCCTTTGTTAGATAAAGAAAAAGTTTACGAAAATTATACTACAACACAATTCATAACTATCGGGCTTCCAATCCTTATTTTATTGGTTTTCGGGTTAATATTTACCTTTATCAGAAAAAGGAAATACAGCCGATAGATGTTAATAAAAAAATTGCGAAACTTAGAATGTTTACGATATATTTGTAATCCGTATCTTTAGCGCATAAATACTAAAGAAGACTCCAAAAAATAAAACAAAAGAGATGAAATTTATAGTATCGAGTTCGTACTTATTAAAACAATTACAAGTTTTAGGTAGTGTAATTAACAGTAACAATACGTTGCCTATTTTAGACAACTTTTTATTTGAACTAAACAATAATGAGTTGACGGTTTCGGCTTCAGATCTTGAAACTACAATGTCGGCTACATTATCAATCGATTCTAAAAGTAAAGGAAGCGTTGCAGTACCTGCAAAACTTTTACTTGAAATTTTAAAAACATTTCCAGAGCAGCCTTTAACTTTTACAGTTGCTGATAATAATACCGTTGAGATTAGTTCTAACTCAGGTAAATATGCATTAGCATATGCTGCCGGAGAAGAATTTCCAAAATCTGTAAATCTTGAAGATCCGTCTATAACTTTAGTTCCTGCTGACGTTTTAGCTACTGCTGTAAGCAAAACAATTTTTGCTGCAGGAAACGATGATTTACGTCCGGTTATGTCTGGAGTTTTCTTTCAGTTCTCTCCGGAAGGTTTAACTTTTGTTGCTACTGATGCTCATAAATTAGTAAAATATGCACGTGCTGACGTAAAAGCGTCTCAGGTTGCTGATTTTATTATGCCAAAGAAACCTTTAAATATTTTAAAAAGTATTTTAGGAAGTTCTGACGCCGAAGTAAAAATTGAATACAACGATTCAAATGCGACTTTCTCATTTGACAATTATATCTTAATGTGTCGTTTAATCGACGGAAAATATCCGAACTACGAAGCGGTAATTCCAAAAGAAAATCCAAACAAATTGATGATCGATCGTTCTTTATTTTTAAGTTCTGTTCGTCGTGTTGCGATTTTCTCAAACAAAACTACACACCAAATCCGTTTAAAAATTGCAGGAGCTGAATTGAATGTTTCTGCAGAAGATATTGACTACTCAAACAAAGCAGAAGAAAGATTAACTTGTGATTATCAAGGAGATGATTTGCAAATTGGTTTTAACTCTCGTTTCTTAATCGAAATGCTCACAAACCTTCAATCTGATGTGATTATGTTAGAAATGTCATTGCCAAACAGAGCCGGAATTTTAACTCCTGCTGATGGTTTAGAAGAAGGTGAAACAGTAACAATGTTGGTAATGCCCGTAATGTTAAATAGTTAACATCAAAACTTCTTTTTGTTACAGGGATTTTTTTTAATTTAAAATTAAAGACATATCATTGTAAAAAAAAAATATCGCTATTAACCAACCATTTTTTATACCTAGAAACCGCAATTCTTTTTTAAGATTTGCGGTTTTTTATTTTGGTTTCAGGTTTCAGGTTTAACCGCAAAGAGCGCTAAGGTTTACGCAAGGTTCGCAAAGTTTTTAACACAAAGCTTTGCGAACCTTGTACTTATTAAGGATTAAAAACTTTGCGCTCTTTGCGGTTGAATTATTTATAAAGTATATCCAACCTAAAACTTTAAACCTGAAACCTAAAACTTTAAACCTGAAACAATTTTTTTCCGTAATTTTGCAATATGAAAATAGAAATTTGGTCGGACATCATGTGTCCGTTTTGTTATATCGGAAAAAGACAATTAGAAACGGCTTTAAAACAGTTTCCTGAAAATGAATTTGAAATTGAGTGGAAAAGTTTTCAGCTCGATCCAACTATTACGCCACAACCGGATAAAGACGTTTATGCGTATTTAGCGGAAAGAAAAGGCATGTCTGTTGAACAATCTAAAGAAATGCATAAAGGTGTCGCAGATCGCGCAAAAAGTGTTGGTTTAGATTACAACTTTGATAAAGCTGTAATTTCAAATTCTTTAGAAGCACATAGGATTATTCAGCTGGCAAAAACTAAAAAGCTAGGCGATGAAATGGAAGAAATCTTCTTTAAAGCTTATTTTACAGAAGGACGAGATTTAAACGACGGCCCGACGTTAATCGAATTGGCCGAAAAAGCAGGATTAAATAGAAATGATGTTTTAGAAGTTTTACAAAGCGAAACTTTATATTTAAAAGAAGTTGAGCATGATATTAATGAAGCACAGCAAATTGGTGTACAGGGAGTTCCGTTTTTTGTTTTTGACAGAAAGTATGCGGTTTCTGGTGCTCAACCTGTTGAAGCTTTTGTTCAGACAATAAAAGAAGGATTAAAATAAGATTTTAAATATGTCAATAAAAAAACGGATGAGTAAAATCATCCGTTTTTTATTTAATCTAATCGCGAAGAAAACTAACTGCTCCTAACAAGGCTGCAATTTCATTATTGTTAGAAATTGAAACAAGGATTTTGGTTCCTGATTCGTGAATGGCTTTTTTAAATGAAGGCATAAACAACCTGCTTGCATTGGCTATTTTTCCACCAATAATAATATGCTCTGCAGAGAAATTCTTTATCCATGGCAAAACAATAATGGCTAAATCTTCACCCATTTTTTCAAAAACCTGAATTGCTGGCTGATCTCCATTTAAAGCTAAATTATAAAGCTCTAAACTATTATTAAGGTCAATATTGCTTAAGGCTTTATAATGTGACAAAAGGCCTCGCGCAGAAACATAATCTTCTGCAATTCCTTCTTTATAAGGAAGATTATATATTTCGCCGTCTTTTGGCACAGAATCGCCTGAATTTACAGAAATTCCTTTGTCAATAAAACAAGCTCCTAATCCTGTTCCTAGTGTAACAGCCATTACTTTTCTCGAAAGGTTTTCCTGTTGTTTGAAAACTTCTCCTTTTCCAAAACAAACAGCATCATTTTCAAAAAGAACGGGAAAATCATTAGAAAATTTAAGACTTTCCAAAAGCAGTTCTCTAACATTAGAACCGTAAAAATGTTCGTATTTTGACTGATCTTTAATCCAGCAGATTCCGTTTTCATAATCAAAAGGTCCCGGCATACAAACCGCTAATCCTTTTATATTCTCTACTTTTGAATTTTCTATTGAAGTATTAATTACATCTTTCCAGATATTCATTACCTGATCTACCGGTAAGTTAGAATCAAATGATTCTTTATGCAATGAAAAGTCTATAACTTTCATTTCTGTTTTATCAATAACAGCTGCGGTAATATGTGTTCCTCCTATATCTAGCCCAATGGCATATGATGTGTTCATTTTTAATTATTTAGCTATTTAATACTAGATATTTTTATCTTTTAAAATTTGAGGATAATGGATACTGGTGTGTACAATCATTTCTCCAAATAGTGTATTGGCCCAGGCAAACCATTTACGGGTAAATTTATTTACGTCGTCTTTATGAAATGATTCGTGCATAAACCCTGTGTCGGCATTTGTTTTGATTAAATTGCTAATACAGGCTTTTATTTCTTTTTCATCGACACTTGTAATGGCTCTTAAAACAATACTCATTGGCCAGATAGTATCAACTCCCGTATGTGGGCCGCCAATTCCTTCTCCTGCTTTTCCTTTATAGAAAAACGGATTATTTTCTGAAAGCACTACTTTTCGCGTGTTTAAATACAAAGGATCATTTGGAGCAATGGCACCGAGATAAGGAAGTGATAATAATGACGGAACATTAGCATCATCCATCATGTGGAAACTTCCGTATCCGTTTACTTCAAAAGCGATAATTTTTCCGAATTTTGGATGTTCAATAATTCCATGTTCGTTTAGCCCTTTTTGAACCTGATCTCTTAATTCTGTGGCTTTGGCAACCAAATCATTATCTTTTAAAGCCGGTAACGAAAATATTTCGATCAAATAACCTAAAATTTCAATCGCGAACATATTACTAGGAATCAAATATCCAAACAGAGTACTGTCGTCACTTGGTCTAAAAGTAGAAACAATTAACCCGCAAGGTTTTACAGGATATCCGTAACCGCCCAACGGAACCCCATCTGTTGCCCAGGCTGTCTGACGCTGGAAACTGTATGGTCCGCCTTTTCCATCTAGTCTTTGCTGTTCTTTAAAAGTCTGCAGAATCAAAAGCATCGCCTCTTTCCATTTGGCATCAAATAAACTGATATCTCCGGTTTCTTTCCAATATCCGTGAGCTAATCGAACGGGATAACACAAACTGTCAATTTCCCATTTTCTTTCGTGAATTCCGGGCTGCATTTTAGTCAGGTCGTTTTTCCATTCGCTTTCTTTGGTAAAATCTTTATAAAAAGCATTGGCATACGGATCAAGTAAAATACATTTTGCCTGACGATTGATAACACCTTTTACCAGTTCTGCCAGTTTTGGATCTTCTTTTACAAATGGAATATAAGGCCAAATTTGTGCTGTACTATCCCTAAGCCACATGGCATCGATATCTCCGGTGATTACATACGTATCCGGTTTTCCGTCGATAATTTCAAAATCGACCGTTGTATCAAGTGTATTCGGAAAACAGTTTTCGAATATCCATGCCAGTTCAGGATTTGCTATTTGCTTTTTAATTTTTACAATCGCTGCTTCTACGGCTTTACTTGTAAATTTTCTTTCGGCAAGCGGAGGTCTTTTGCTTACAAATTCTTTTAAAGGAAACTGGAAAACGTCTGAATTAAATCCAAAAACATCAGTTTGCATGGCTAATAATCCTGCGGAAAAAATTCCTGTATTTTTTAAAAATTTTCTACGTGACTGCATAAATTTTATTTTGAGGTTGAATAAGAATAAGGATACGACTCTGATGCTGTACCTCTTTTTAAATTTGGCGAACTTACCATATCAAAATTTAGTTCTCCGCCTTTTAATACATCAAAATGGTTGATATAATTTTTATCGTAAGTCGAATTGTCCCATTTTAATTCATTTACATATCGGCTTACATCTGAGTTATTTGGCGCATTTATAATTAGCTCTTTTCCATTTTCAAGCTGTAATGTCATTTTCTTAAATAACGGTGCTCCCAAAACATATTCTTCTGTTGCTGGACAAACGGGATAAAATCCCATTGCTGAGAAAATATACCATGCAGAAGTTTGTCCGTTATCTTCATCACCACAATATCCATCCGGAGTTGGTTTGTATAAACGATTTATCACTTCTCTTGTCCAATATTGTGTTTTCCATGGTTCACCGGCATAATTGTATAAATAAATCATGTGCTGAATTGGCTGGTTTCCGTGTGCATATTGTCCCATATTCATGATCTGCATTTCGCGTATTTCATGAATAACAGAACCGTAATAACTATCGTCAAAAACCGGAGGTGTTGTAAATACGGCGTCTAATTTTGCTGTGAAATTTTTCTCTCCGCCCATCAAATCAATTAAACCCTGAATATCATGAAATACACTCCAGCTATAATGCCAGCTGTTTCCTTCTGTAAAAGCATCTCCCCATTTAAACGGATTAAAATTTTGTGGAAAACTTCCGTCTTTATTTCTTCCGCTCATTAAACCGATTGATGGATTATAGAGTTTTTTATAATTCATCATTCGTTTTTCCAAAAGATTAATTTCTTTTTTCGGACGATCTAAAGCTTTTGCTAATTTCCAGATTGCAAAATCATCATAGGCGTATTCCAGCGTTCTGGCTGCATTTTCATTAATCTGAACATCATAAGGAACATAACCTAAAGTATTGTAATACTGCACTCCTTTTCTGCCTACAGCTTCAAGCGGACCTTCATTATTAGCTCCGTGCTGTAGTGCTTCATACAAAGTATTGATATCATAACCTCGTAATCCTTTTATGTACGCATCAGAAACTACAGAAGCAGAATTATTTCCTACCATAACATTTCTAAAGCCCGGACTAGACCATTCTGGCAGAAAACCTCCTTCTTTATAATCGTTTAATAAACCTTCCTGCATTTCTTTATTTATCGAAGGATAAACTAAATTCAGCAAAGGGTATAAAGCACGGAAAGTATCCCAGAAACCTGTTCCTGCATACATATATCCATGTAAAATTTTCCCGTTATAAGGGCTGTAATGCACAATATTTCCGTCTTTATCTATTTCATATTGTTTTTGCGGAAAACAAACGGTGCGGTATAAACAAGAATAAAATGTTTTTAACTGATCTTCGTTTGTATCTTCTACTTTTATTTTGCCTAAAACTTTATTCCACTCGTTTTTGGATTGTGCTAAAGTTTCTTCGAAAGATGCATTACCTAATTCGTTTTTTAAAGTCAGTTCTGCCTGTTCCTCACTTATAAATGAAGAAGCGACTTTTACGTTGACTTTTTCTCCTTTTTTAGTTTTAAAACCAACGATTGCACCTGTATGAAATCCAGCTGCTTCTAATTTATCTTTGGTTAGAACTTTATCAACCCAAGTGGAATTTACAGCAAATGGCTTGTCGAAAATTAATACAAAATAGTTTTTAAAATTCTGGGGAACTCCCCCGCTGTTTCGGGTTGTATAACCAATAATTTTATTTTCTGAAGGAATTATTTTGATATATGATCCCTTGTCGAATGCATCGATTACGATGGAAGATTTTTCGTTTTGCGGAAATGTTATTTGAAAATGTGCCGCACGTTCTGTCGTTGTGATTTCAGTTGTAACGTCGTGATCGGCCAAATAAACACTGTAATAATAAGGTTTTGAAACTTCTGCTTTATGACTGAACCAGCTTGCTCTTTCATCTTCGGCAAAAGCCACTTTTCCCGTAACGGGCATTATCGAAAATTGACCGTAGTCGTTCATCCACGGCGATGGCTGATGCGTTTGTTTAAAACCCCTGATCTTTTCGGCAGTATAAGTATACGCCCATCCATCGCCCATTTTTCCGGTTTGCGGTGTCCAGAAATTCATACCCCAAGGTCTGCAGATTGCGGGATAAGTATTTCCGTTAGAAAGATTATGCAGCGACTGCGTTCCCATTAACGGGTTTACATATTCTACGGGTTCTTTAACTTGTGCATTTACTGAAATGCAATACTGTATTAATCCAAAAAAAATTAAACTTTTTATTTTCATAGTTTTTTTGTTTTTTGCTATATGCTTTAAAATGTAGGTTTTAGGCTGAAAATCTAAAATCTACACTCTTAAATCTAAAATCAATTAGGTCTGTTTTCTTTCTTCACTCCAAATGTTGGTGACGGTTTGTTTCCCATATACAATTTCAGTTCTCCGCCTTTTACAATCATTTCTTGTGTGATGTATGATTTAGTATAGGGTTTTCCGTTATACTCTGCTTTTTGAATGTAAATATTTGCTGCGCTGTTATTCATTGCATTTACAGTAAATGAAATCCCTTTTTTATGATGTATAACAGCTGTATTTACCAACGGACTTCCTAAAACGTAAATTCCGTTTGCAGGGTTTACAGAATAAAATCCCATTGAAGATAAAACATACCAGGCCGACATTTGCCCTAAATCTTCATTGCCGCATAATCCGTCTGGTTTTGTAGAGTAGAATTTATCATCGATTTCACGGATTAATTTTGCTGTTTTCCAAGGCTGTCCAGCAAAAGCATACATATATGGAATATGATGATTTGGTTCATTTCCGTGAGCATACTGGCCTATTAAACCACTTATATCCGGCGATACGTCTTCACCTTCTACTTTATCAGTTATTAAAAATAAGGAATCCAGTTTGGCTAAAAATTTATCTTCGCTTCCAAACAAATCGATCAAACCATAAGGATCTTGCGGAACAAGCCATGTATACTGCCATGCATTTCCTTCGACATAATCATCTTTACGATGCGCCGATGAAAGCGGATTAAAAGGTGTTCGCCAATTTCCGTTGGTTAATTTACCTCTCATAAAAGTAGTTTCTTTATCAAAATACAGTTTGTACAAATTGGCTCTTTTAGAAAAATATGTATAATCTTCTGTCTTATTTAATGCTTTTGCCATTTGTGCAATACAGTAATCGTCAATGGCATATTCAAGCGCATTTCCAACAGATTCGAGCATTTTATCCGCAGGAATATATTCCAATTTCTGAACATAATCCATCCCGTCGCGGGTTTGCATTGCTGTTTTTTTGATGGCTTCGTAAGCCAGTTCGGTATCATAATCACGATATCCTTTTAAATAAGCATCTACAATAACAGCGATTGAGTGATTTCCGTTCATGGTATTGGTTTCATTACCCATTAAATGCCAAACCGGTAACCTGCCCTGCTGCTGATAAATTGCTAAAAAAGATTTTACAATATCATTAATTTTTTCCGGCTGTGTTATTGTATATAATGGATGTAAACCGCGATACGTATCCCAAAGTGAAAAAGTAGTATAATTTGTAAAATCTGCTTTTGGATAAACTTTTTTATCTGTTCCCAGATAATCTCCGTTGGCATCATTAAAAATAGAAGGCGCAAACATGGTGTGATACAATGAAGTGTAAAAAACTTTCATTGTTTTTTCGTTTGCTTTTATCTGAATTTTACTAAGTTCTTTGTTCCATTTTGAATCTGCTTCTTTTACTATTTTCTCAAAATCCCAATTCGGAATTTCAGTTTTTATATTTGCAGAAGCATTTTCAGAACTTACCGGAGAAATCCCAACTTTTACCAGAACTTGTTTATTTTTTAAGGTTTTAAAATCTAAAACAGCTTTCATTTTTAATCCCTCACCCTGATTTACTTTTACAACTGCAGTACTGTCGTATAAAGCGATATTTGTGATAGGTTCAGAAAATTCCATGGCGAAATATATACGCTGGTCTGCAGCCCATCCGGAAGAATATCGATAGCCTTCGATCTTGTTTTCACTGACTTTTTTTATAAACGTTTTTACAGGTCTGTCCCACCCTATTCCGTCTGCTAAATCTAATAAAACATGATTATCATCGGCTGAATTAAAAGTGTATCTATGAAAACCCACTCTTTCACTGGCAGTTAATTCGGCTTTGATTTTATATTTATCTAAAATAACGCTATAATAACCTGGTTTGACAATTTCATTATTATGAGAAAAATAAGATCCATAACCCGTTGTCATATCTTCTTTTGTCCCTTTTGTTAGAGCCGCTTTGCCCGAAACCGGAAGCAGAAGAATGTCATTTAAATCACCAATTCCTGTTCCGCTTAAATGCGTATGCGTAAAACCTAAAATCGTGTTGCTTGCATAATTATAACCGCTGCACCAATCCCAGCCTTCAAAAACATTTACAGGACCTAACTGTACCGCTCCAAAAGGAACATTTGCTCCAACAAATACATGACCGTGACCTGCTGAGCCTATTAAAGGATTTACGAATTGTGTATAATTTAAATTCGTTTGTCTGGTCTTTTTTACCTGAGAAATAATAGGTTGAGAAAAGAATATGCTTAAAGTGAAAATACCGCTAAAAACGATTCTGTTGTATTTTTTAATCATTTTTTTATTTTTTGATCTCTAAAGTTCTAAGATACTGAGATTATCTGTTTTTCTATTAATCCAATATGATATTTGCTTGATATTTTTTAATTATTTTACCAAAGAAATGATGAAGAAATAGAAAAAAAATTTAATTATTTTGGCAGTTTAGAGAAGGAACAGAGCTTACTAATTATTCCTTCTCCCCAGAAATCTATTTTTTCGTTATTAACTCAAAAAAACAACTATTAATAGTTTCTTTTTTTACTGCCGTATGTGTATTGTAATTGATGTAGTATTTTGTTCTAAATCAACTTATTAATAAATTCAAAAACATCTTATTTACTGTGAGATTTTTTTAATTTATTGAAAGTAAAGCCATCTTTTTCAGCAAAGGCGCTCTCTGCCGCTGCGAAAAAAAAGGTTTTTAAGTCCTTAAATTATATCTTTCAGAATTTCGGATTGCATCTAAATTTTTAATGAAGAAATTTAAAAATAAGCCGGGCATGCTCAGTACCCGACTTATTTTAACTAACCAACCAATTTAAAAATTATTTATCCCACCAGATTCTTGTGGTCATTAAATCTAAACCTTGACGTTGAATTGCTTCTTTATAATTAGCCGCATTTGTTATTAATTCTGACTGATCATAAATTAACCTTCTAGGAATAGTTCCCTGTGTATCTCCTGTTGGATCATTTACCGGAACTAAAACTGGATATCCGGTTCTTCTGTATTCAGAGAAAGCTTCAAAACCATTAAATAATAACAAAATCCATTTTTGAGTAATAATCTGCTCAATTTTTTGAGCTTCTGTTCCTGCAGTTTTAAACGGATATGTTGTGATGTATGTATTGTATTCTGCTGTTGTAACCGCAGGTACTTTATCTCCAAAAATGGTTAAAATATTCATCGCAGCTTTTACTCCGTTTTCATAGTACGTTTGTGCAGATCCGCCAACATTCCATCCTTTTACTGCAGCTTCTGCCAATATAAACTGAACTTCTGCATAAGACATAATCAATGTTGGGGCGTCTAAACGTAATACTGTTGAAGTATTTGGATCTGAGAAAAGTTTTTTATCTCCTCCGGGAAAATCTTTTGCTTCATTTGGCAAACCTTGCTGACTTGCTGGATTATTATCTCCGGTTGCTTCTAGTTTTGCATAAATTCTTAAACGTGGGTCGTTTGTATTTTTCAATAAATCAATAAACGTTTTACTGAATTTAATATTAGATTCTCCTCCGTTCAAATCATTTCTAACCCATGAAGATGTGATTGGATTTGTTTTAACTCCTGCAGGGCCTGCATCATGTTTTAAAACCAAACTGTCATCATTTGAAGTAAAAACTCCTTTTGAATACGCTTTTTCTACAAATTCTTTTGCTTTAGCCGGATTTACTTTAGACAGACGCATTGCTACTCTAAGCATTAAAGAGTTTGCTAGTTTTTTCCATCTTGCAACATCACTTTGGTAATACAAATCAGCGCTTCCTACAAAAGGTTTTGCTGCATCTAAAGCTGTTCCAGCTTCATCCAATTCTTTCAAAAGATCATTGTAGATGGCCTCTTGTGTATCATATTTTGGAGAAAAGATATTTCCGTTATATCCTTTTCCTGCTTCAAAATAAGGAACTTCACCATAAGTATCTGTCAATTTTTGAAACAAGAAAACTTTCATGATTCTTAACGCCTGAATCATATTAGTATTTTCCGGAGTATTGTCAACTACAGATAATAACTGATAAATTTGATTTAATCCTTTTCCGTAAGTTTCTCCAAAAAGCGCTGCTGAATACTCAGAAGAATAAGTATATTTTGAACCTGCACCTCCAGGTGAAGAAAAGTGCTGTACAATTTGTGCAGCATATATATTATTTCCTCGAGTATTAGAAAAATCCTGCCCGTCTACATAAATCTCTGCAAGTGTAAACATTGATTTTACAGCAGGGTCAGTTAAAGCATTTGGATTCTTGTTCATTTCTTCGAATCCTTTATCGCATGAAGCTAATGTCAAAGCACTAACGATTGCGATACAAAATATTTTTATATATCTATTTTTCATCTTTATAAGTATTAGAATTTGACATTAAGTGAAAAACCATAATTTCTTGTCAAAGGCATTGAAGCTCTCTCCATACCTTGTGCATTACTATTTGAATAGTTTGACTCTGGGTCAATGTTTGGCACTTTGTCATAAATTGTCCATAAGTTATGAGCAGAAAATGCTAAACTAACCGATTGAAAAGGTGTTTTTTGTAAAAACAGTTTTGGGAAATTGTAAGCAAATGAAATCGCTCTTAGTTTTACAAAATCAGCATCGTATACAAAGTTTGATGTAACATCGCTGTAACTTCTCCAGTAATCATATGCAGAAACGGTTGTGTTAACCGGATTTCCGTTTACATCTCTTCCGCTTACAGCAACTCCGCCTTCACGTCCCGGAAGCGTAATTTCAGATAATCCGTAACGAGTTCCTAACTGGTTTGTTGCAGAGTAGATTTCTCCACCAAATTTAGCATCAACAAAAACAGAAAGTGTGAAATTTTTATAAGAGAAATCATTTGAAAGCCCCATTGAAGTTGGTGCAACACCTTGACCTGCAATGATTAAGTTTCCTCTCATGAATTTTCCGTTTGTATCCAGAACAATATTTCCCTGCGCATCTCTTAAATAATCGTAAGCTTTAATAACTCCAAAAGGCTGACCTTTTTCTAAAACTACAGAAGCTCTTCCGTCTCTGTTTCCTTCTAAAGATTTTGTTGTAATTTTATCCGAAAGACTGATTACTTCACTGTCATTATATGCAAAATTATAACCTACGCTCCAAGAGAAACTTGGTGTTTTGACAGCTTTTACATTGACAGCAAACTCAACCCCTTTATTCATGATTTCACCTACATTGATTTTTGTAGTTCTGTAACCAGAAGCCAGAGAAACATCGGCATCAGTAATATCATTTGTTGTTCTTTTTTGGTAAAAAGTCAAGTCTGTGCTTACTCTGTTGTTGAAGAAAGTATTTTCAAAACCAAACTCTATTGTACTTACATTATAAGGTTTTAAAGTTCTGTTTGGAATAGTTTCTCCATTTACACCTAAAATTGGCTGACCTAATGAATCTGTTTGTCCGTCTGGTGTTGTGTAAGTTAATGCCAAAGCATAAGCTTCCGGCAATGCACCTCCAACGTTACCCCAGCCTGCTCTTAATTTACCATAAGAAATCCATTCCGGTAATTTAATTACTTCAGAGTAAATAAAACTTGAACTTACAGAAGGATAAAAAGTACTGTTGTTTGCAGGATCTAAAGTTGAAAACCAATCTTCACGACCAGTTAAACTTAAGTACAAGAAATCTTTGTATCCAATATCTGCAGAATAGAAAAGAGAGTTCACTTCACTTTGTGAAAATAATTTTTCTGTTTTATCCGGCTGTGTGTTTCCGTAGAAATATTCAAATGGAACGATAAAATTATTTCCTTTCATTTTAATACCACTATAACGGTTATGCTGGCGGTTTGCTCCAACAAATGCGTCTAATGAAAGGTCTTTTACGATATTGCCTTTATATCCTAAATAACCCGAAGCATTAACCTCAGAACGTGTTTCAATTCTGTTTTCAATAGATCCTCCTGGGTTGTAATTGATTCCTGTTGGCTCAATTTCAGTATATTCATAATTAATATCATCAATACCAAGAACACCTTTTGCATAAATTTTGTCTGTAATATTATAAGTAACTTTTGCAGAACCAATAAAACGCTTTCTTAAATCGTCGTTTAATGGAGATTTTGTAGCAAAATATGGGTTGGTATGATAAACGTTTGCACCCAAAAAGTCTTCTTCTCCTCCGTTAGCATCATACGGATTGCTTAACCATCTAATATCAGAACTTGGCGTCATGAAAGTAGTTGGAAAAGATGGGTTTCTTGGCGAGTCATTCAAATAAGGTCTGTTATGACTTTTTTCTGAAATATACTGCGCGTTTGATTCAATGTTGATCTTTTTATTTGGAGCCGAATTTAAGCTCAAAGCCACGTTGTTTCTACCAAAAGTAGTTCCTGGCATAATAGACTCATCTTTAGTGTTTCCAAAAGATAATCTGAAATTTGTTGTTTCGTTTCCACCAGAAATAGCCAAAGTATTACTGAAAGAATATCCGGTTCTGTAGAAATTCTCAACGTTATCTTTTCCATAAGCTTTGTATGGTCTTGTAGTACCATCAAGAGCTATAGAAGGAGTTCCGTCGTATTTATCCCCCCAGGCAAAATAGTATGAATCTCTAAGTTCTTGTAAATTTGTAAATCTACTTGGAACACCGCTCGCATTTGGAGCACCTGCACCATACTGATCCTGCCAGTTTAAAAGACTTGCAGGCGTATTGAAAGTTGAATTTGTATTGAAATCAACGCCAATTCCGGTTCCGTTTTTACCTTTTTTAGTTGTAATTAAGATAACACCATTTGATCCTCTATATCCATAAAGAGCAGAAGCGGCACTACCTTTTAATACTGACATCGAAGCAATATCATCCGGGTTGAAAGACGACATACCATCTCCTTTATCAGCACCTCCCCACATTCCGGCATTTCCCTGCTGTGTATTATCAATCGGGATTCCGTCTACAACATACAAAGGCTGGTTAAGTCCTGATGCTGAAGTTGCTCCACGAATTACAACACGGCTCGAACCTGATGGTCCTGTTACCGGTGCCGAAACGTTAACTCCGGCAATTTTACCCTGAAGTGCGTTTCCTAAGTTGATTTCTTTATTTTTTGTCAGGTCCTCACCTTTTAACTCACCTACGGCATAACCTAAACTTTTTCTTTGTTTTTTAACTCCAAATGAAGTTACAACAACATCTTTTAATTCTTGTGTCGTTTCTGTTAATACAACTGAAACTCTTGTTTCATTTTCCTGAACTTCAACAGATTTTGACTGAAATCCGATAGAAGATACATTTAAGATTACTTTTCCCTGAGGAACATTCATTCTAAATCGCCCTTCGGCATCTGTAATTGCACTAAATGGTTTTCCTTGAACCTCTACTGATGCGGCAACAATTCCCTTGTTCTCTGCATCTGCTACTACGCCTGTTATTAATCGGTTTTGTGCTGCAGCTCCTAAACTGCTCAACAATACCATTCCTAACACTGCTAATATTCGTTTCATAAGCATTTTTTTGGTTTTGATTTGGTTTAAATTTTTGTTTTGTTCGTCTGTGTTTGTGTTTGTTAATAATTAATAAAATTTTGAACTCAATTCCGGATATAAAAAGCCCTTAGTAAAATTGACTGAACGTCAGTAAAATCAAGGGACGAATTAACTAAATCGATTTAGTAAAATGAGTAAAAAAAACTCTTTTTTGTCTTTATTTTAAACTGACTCTCTTATAATTAATTTTCCCTTTTGAAGGATTTTTTCTATTTTAAAATCATCATAATTTGTCATCTGGTCCATTAATAATTGTATAGATTTAACAGCAATCTCTTCGATAGGCTGTGCTACAACCGTAATCATAGGAGTATGCAGTTCGAAACTGTCGTGATCATCAAAACTGATAACCGAAATGTCTTCAGGGATTTTATATTTTAAATTTCTACAAGCCTGAAGTCCTGCAAGTCCTAAATAATTGGATAGAAACAATACAGCATCTATTTCAGTGTTTTCCTTAAGAAAATTAGTAATGGCGTTAATCCTGCTTTTGTTACTGATCCTGTAATCTAAGTGAAGGGTAAGGTTTTCATCATAAATTTCATTTTCCTTCAAGGCTTCTACATATCCCTTTTCTCTTAATTTCATCTGGATCATTCCAGTTTTAATATTTACAACAGCAATTTTTTTGCGGCCCTTTTCAATTAAATATTTAACGGCAGAATAAGAACCTTCGTAATTATCCATTGCTACATGACTTACTTTTTGATTGGTGAAATACCTGTCAATTAGTACAACCGGTTTTTGCATTTTTAAAAGCATGCCGATGGTTCTCTCTAAATTTCGGGTTGGTGTAATGATAAAACCTTCTACATTTGCCTGTAAAAGACTTTGGACTAATTCTTCAGAGCGCTCATTATCGTCTCCGGTACTGCAGTAAAAAACCCGGTAATTGATGTTTTTTGCTTCATCTTCGATAACTCTTGCCAAGTCGGCAAAAAATTGATTGGATATATCTTCGACTATAAGCCCGATTGATTGTGTTTTTCCAGTTCTTAAACTGCTTGCAATCATACTTGGTTTATAGTGAAGCTTTTGTGCAACGTCCTGAACTTTTTTTATTACAGCAGGTCGTATTGCCATTCTTTCGCCTTTTCCGTTAATAACAAAAGAAACTGTCGAAATAGATACTTCAGCTTGCTTGGCAATATCTCTTATTGTAATCTTTTTCATCGGGCGTATAAACTATTAATGTAAATTTTAGTACATCGCAAATATATGTAATCGAAACTTACAAAATCGTTTTAGTAAAATTTATTTTTAATAAATCGTTAATTTATAGCCAAAATAAAGCAGAATAATCAGCAAATACTGGTTTTTACTCTGTTATTGTCATTTTGACTTTTAATAGTGTTTTAATAGTTTTTATGCCAATTTGATTAGTTTTTGATGTGGTAAAACTAATCTTTATGAATACCATTAATAGAAAAATAGGCTTAAAATCTTTAATTAAATTTTAAGCGAATTTTGAAAAATAAGCAGGAATGTAATAGATATTGTAATGCAAAATCCCGGACGAATTTTAATATTCATCCGGGATTTTGAATTAAAAAAGATCAAATATATCTCATGGTTTCATCCACGGGAATGCATTAGATTTATTTTTTTCGAATCTAAAATTATATCACTCCCATTTTTTGCATTAAAAAAGTAGCACTTTTGTTTTTACAGATTCCGCTGCGGAGTTTATAATCAAAATGAAGTTCGTTGTTTTCAATTTCAACTTCAAAACATTGATTGGTTAAAATATCCGGATATTCATTTGTTGTCAAACAAACTTCAATATCGTGTGTTGCGATGGCGCCAATTGCTTTTTTAGCAATTACTTTTTTCACTACTTCGATAGTTCCGTTACGCTTATCATCGGAATTTGTTCCTCTTAAAATTTCGTCTAGTAAAACAAAAGCCGGGCGTTCTTCCAACGCATCCATGATTTGTTTTAATCGTTTAATTTCTGCAAAGAAATAGGATTCGCTATCGGCCAAAGAATCCGATAATCTCATTGAAACTAAAACTGGAAGTGGATGAATATTAGCTTTTGAAGCACAAACGACTGAACCAATTCCGCCTAAAACCATATTAATTCCCAAACTCCTTAAAAATGTACTTTTTCCTGACATATTCGATCCGGTTAAAATCATAAAAGATTGAGGATAAAAATGAGTATTATTCCCTACTCTCGTCTCCGGATTTAATAATGGATGGCTTAAATTTTCAAAACCAATTTTATATTCTGAATTAATTTCAGGGAAAACGAAATCAGAATTATTATAGGACAAATTTGCCAAACTATTTAAAGCTTCAAATTCTCCAATAATATTGATCCAGTTTTCAAGTTCGTGCGCATAATTTTCTTTCCATTTTAAAAGAGCCCTTAAAACGTGAAGATTAAATAAAAAAGAACCATTAAATACGATTGCAGTAACAAAATTGTTGATTGTATCCATTCTAGAAAACAACTCCGACAATTGTTTTAAATGAGAACTCGCTGCTGCATTTTTAGATATTAATTGTTTTTGTAGTTCAATCAGTTTTTTAGATTCGAATTTTTCGGTTTCAATTTTTTCAACCAATAAACTGTATTGTTTAATTGTTTTATCAATATTATCCGCTTTTGCAATTTCGGACTGAATTCGCTTAAGCGATCTTCCTAAAACCATTAAATTGAAAATAAAAATATAAGTGGCATACGATAATAATATCGCTTTTGAAGTAATAAAATAGGATGTTATAAAACCGAAAAATACAGTTGGGAGTATGACAGAAAGCGAAAGTAAAACTTTAGATAATGAATTATTTTTAAATGAAATCCAATGAATTAATGATTCGTATGAGTTTTTACTGTCAGCACTGACAATGGCAAGAGATTCAAAATCCTGACGCCAGTCGATTTTAGTTTTTAATTCATTAACTGCATGCTGGTTTTCCAGAATTGTTTCATTAGAAAATAAATTTAATAACTTATTTGCTAATGTTTTTTTACCTATAAAAGTGGCTGTTCTGTTTAAATTTTGAAATAACGAATGTTCTCCAAAAATGTCTAAATCGTAAGCATAAGGATGATGAAAATCGTTGAATTCGATTCCGTTTTCAAAAGGAAGTTTTTCTCTTTTTAAATAAGCAATTTCATCTTCATTAATTTCTAAAATAGCTTTGGTCAATTCTCTTTTAAAAGATAATTTAGAATGGATTCTCATTAAAAAAAGAAAACCAGCAAAAGATAAAAAAGCAATTACTGCATAGAATATTTCGTTGGTTTTGATGTAATAAAACAACATAAACAAACAAAAAAATATGCTTAAAAGCCTTAACAGACTTATGCTGTTGTATCTTTTGCTGATTTGGTTATAAACTTTTGAATAATGATCGACCTTATTAAAATATATTTCCATTTTTAAAATTTAATGAAATACAAATATAGGTTTTACACTTTCAAAAGATATTGGACTAAAGTAGAATTTTATTTTTCATGCATTATCAAAACAGGAATAGAAACTTCTTTTGTAATTTTTTTGCTAAAACTTGTATCAAAAATACTTTCGAGGAAAGATCTTTTATGAGTAATTGTGGTTAATACATCAATATCTTTATAAAGTATAAAATCCAGGATTGTTTCATTGACTTCATCGCTTGGCAGTACAAGGAATTCTACATTTTCGCCGGAAAATTCTTTTTCCCATTCTTTAATAGTAGCATCAGAAACATCAGAGCTTGAAGTTTTTACATATAAACTTTTAACTTTTGCATCTGTTTTCTTTGCAATTTTAAGCACTTTTTTCAAAATGCTTTTATCTTTTTCACGATATCGTGTCGTAAAACCAATTGTTTTGATTTTCCTGAACTTGGAATCAATAGGCACACATAAAACCGGAACATTTACTTCTGAAATAACAGAATTTGTGTTTGAACCTGTAAAAAACTTTGTCCAGTCAGACACGCCCGTCGTTCCCATAATTACAAAATCAATTTCGTCTTCTTCAACTGCATTTCTTAAATTGTAAATCAGATCTCCATCCATCAAACGATGTTTTATAACTATATCATCGAGATTTCTTTCGGCTGCGATTGCTCTAAGTTTTGGAATTTCATCCTTAAACATTTCAAATTTTGCCAATTCTATAGAGCTGTATATCGATGCATAATTTTCTGGAAAAAACTGACTGTCGTAAACCGGAATCTCAAATGTATGTAATAAAATAAGTTCGGCTTTTACAACTTTTGCAAATTCTAAAGCATGTACAAACGCATTTGTAGCAGCGTCAGAAAAATCTGTGGGGAATAATATCTTTTTCATTTTATTTCAGATTATAGGTTTGTTACTCAAATTTAATCATTCTAAATGCAAAATAACCTGATAATTATCAGGAATTTAACAGTTAATAATTTCTTAAAAAGTCCGTATATTGTAATGATTATGCCCGTTTTCAAGTCAGTATTAAGGTATTATAATTTTCTGCTTTTTTCTTACCTTTGCAGCATGATAAATCAAGATTCTATAGTTGCATTGGCTACTCCCTCTGGGGCTGGAGCTATTGCTGTAATTCGTATTTCCGGAGCTGAAGCTATTTCGATTGGGAATTCTGTTTTTAAATCTATTAAAAACAAAGATTTAACGAAGCAAAAAACACATACGCTGCATTTAGGCCATATTGTAGATAATGGAAAAACGCTTGATGAAGTTTTGGTATCTGTTTTTAAAGGTCCAAATTCATATACAGGCGAAGATACAATCGAAATTTCATGCCACGGTTCTACTTATATTCAGCAGCAAATTATCCAGTTATTGTTGAGAAAAGGCTGCCGTATGGCCGATGCTGGTGAATTTACTTTAAGAGCTTTTTTAAATGGAAAACTGGATTTATCTCAGGCAGAAGCTGTTGCCGATTTAATTTCTTCGGATAATGAAGCTTCTCACCAAATTGCCATGCAGCAAATGCGCGGCGGGTTTAGTAATGAAATTGCCAAATTGCGTGAAGAACTTTTAAATTTTGCTTCTTTAATTGAGTTAGAACTTGACTTTGCAGAAGAAGATGTAGAATTTGCAGACAGAACGCAGTTTCATGAATTATTAAACCGTATTGAATTTGTTTTAAAACGTTTAATTGACTCTTTTGCAGTTGGAAATGTTATCAAAAACGGAATTCCGGTTGCAATTGTCGGCGAGCCAAACGTTGGTAAATCTACTTTATTAAATGCTTTGCTTAATGAAGAACGCGCCATTGTCTCTGACATTGCAGGAACAACAAGAGATACGATTGAAGATGAATTGGTTATTGGCGGAATTGGTTTTAGATTTATCGATACGGCCGGAATTCGCGAAACTAAAGACGTTGTCGAAAGCATCGGAATCAAGAAAACTTTCGAAAAAATCGATCAGGCACAAGTTGTTATTTATTTATTTGATGGCTTGAAGTTTAAAGCATCGAGTTCAGAATTTGTTTCAGAAATTGAACAGATAAAAAATAAATATCCTTTAAAACCTTTAATTATTGTCGTGAATAAAAAGGATATTTTGTCTGAAGATGAAGTTTTGAATATTACCAGTAAACTAGAAAATTTAAATGCAAAACTTCTTCTTATTTCTGCAAAACAAAAAATTGGTGTTGAAGAATTAAAGAATGAACTGCTTTCGTTTGTAAATACCGGAGCTTTGAGAAATAACGAAACAATTGTTACGAATACAAGACATTATGACTCTTTATTAAAAGCTTTGGATGAAATTCAAAAAGTAAAATTTGGTCTTGAAACAAATCTTTCAAGCGACTTGATTGCACTTGATATCCGTGAAGCTTTATATCAATTCGGACTTATTACAGGTCAGGTTTCAAACGACGAATTGCTGGGAAATATATTTGCTAATTTCTGCATCGGGAAATAGGAGATAAATAAAATTAAAGAGACGACTTAGTAGTCGTCTCTTTTTGTAATTAAAATAGATGTTGCTTCTCCAAAATTTAAAATCAATAATATAATTTTCAATTGATTATTTCCCTTCCACCACTTCCAATCTTTTGGTTAATGTTTCAATAATTTTTGTTAGTTTTTCAGTATTTTTCTGTTGATCAATTGTATATAAGGTTAATTCTTCAATTTTCTGCAAAAGTTTTATATTCATTTCAGATAAATTAATTCCTTCCTTTTTCATTTCATCAGCAGAAGCAATCTCAGGTAAATGTTTATTTTCTTTAATATATTTATCAAGAGCACTCAGAGATAGTAAATCATAATTGTTCTCAAAAACAAAATCAGCTCCAGCATCAACCGTTACTTTAACTTCTCTAGAATTTATATTACCAGCAACAGTAAGTTTAGAAGTTGGGTTCATTGTCCCCAAACCTAAATTTCCGGAAGTATTAATGTAGATATCTGGAGTTGTACCTGATAATTGTGCACTAATTAATAATGGCTTAGGGGTAGTTGGAACAACATCTGTTGATTTTATCCTATTGTATCCAGTACTTGAGCCATCAAAAAAGAAGCCTCCAGATGCATCCACAACATGTAATGCACCTACAGGATTAGATGTTCCAATACCTATTTTCCCATCTGACTTAGCTCTTAAAACTTCATTCATTACCCCGTTAGATTTTCTAACTGTAAGTGCAAATTCGCTATTAGAATTTGCTGCAACTGGTTGTATAACAGCCAAATTTACGTAAGCATTATTACTTCCGTTATTTCCTGTAACCGCTAATGCCAATGCAGAATATTGATCTGCCCCTCCTGATCCGTGAATATTTGAAACCCTTAAAAAGTCATTTGTTGGTGAACTTAAACTGGATGTATAAGTTGTTGTTTTAACCCCAAGAATATCTAGCTTCGCAACTGGTGCCGTATTCCCAATACCTACATTATTATTTGCAGATGTTCCTTGAATTGTACCATTTGGAGTATAGACCTGAGCATTTACAGAGATTACAGAGAGAGTAAACAATAAGAATAGTGATTTAATTTTCATAAATAATTTTTAATTTAATTTTGTTGGTTTTATTTAAATATTTTTGGAATTTTTCAAATCTAATAGGATTTATCTTTTATTCATCTTGATGAAATCATGTAAATGTATTTTTTTCTTTTTTTTACAATAGTCAAGTAGTTCTGAAAGTTTTTTTTAGATTTTATGTGCGAAACTAAGTATTTAATTTGTAATATAATTACTATTTTAAATATTTAGGTTAGATACCAAAAAGAACGATAAAAGGGCTATTAAATTTGTCTCGCTTGAAATTTTTTTTCATGGTAATAAGAATTTACAAGTCAGGTTTCAAACGACGAATTGCTGGGAAATATATTTGCTAATTTCTGCATCGGGAAATAGATAAAAACAAAATAGTACAAACGAGTTAAGATATTTTATTAAAATATTTTAACTCGTTTGTTTTTTGGCTGATAATGAAAATTTTATTCTTCTCATTTTTTTCTAAGATTTTTTTTATAATCTTAATTTTTTAAGATAAAAAAAACGATAAAGCACATTTTCAAGACTTTTGTACACCTTAAATCGTATTTTTTTACTCCTGGCAGAACTCATTAATAATCATTTTTGTACGGTTAATCACGGTATCAATTTTAACCAAATTGAGGTGATTTTTTAAACTAACTAATTATTAACCACAAAAATGAAAACCAAAAATGACAAATTTTATTAGGATTAAAAAAAGTCCTGATTGCAAATCTGTATTTAATTTGAAAAAGAAAATACTGCTTGCCTGCGTATTATTCTCTTTATCTCAAATTCACAGTTACGCAATAGGTACAAAGAGTACAACACACCCTAAAAATGTACTGGAACAAAAAAACATCAAAGGCCAGGTAAATGATGAAAACGGTATGCCGCTGCCCGGGGTAACCATTTTAGAAAAAGGAACCAAAAATGCCGCCTTAACAGATTTTGATGGAAAATTTTCTTTACAGGTAGAGAATGATAATGCCATTCTTGTAATATCTTTTTTAGGCTATACTACTAAAGAAATAAAATTAAAAGGCGAAACTTCAATCAATGTACAACTACAAAAAGCAACAACATCATTAGACGAGGTTGTCGTGGTTGGATATGGTAAAATGAAGAAAAAGGATTTAACGGGAGCAGTCGTTCAGGTTTCTCCTGATAAATTAGCAAACCAAAATCCGCAGACGGTTCAGGACATCTTAAGAGGTACTCCCGGCGTAAGAGTTGGTTATGACCCTTCTGCAAAAGGAGGGGGAAATATACAGATTCGCGGGCAGACTTCTGTGTATACCGGAGGAAGCCATAATTCACCGCTTATTATTTTAGATGGAATGCAGTTTTATGGTGAGCTTTCAGAAATCAATCCTGATGATATTGCACAGCTTGATATCTTAAAAGATGCTTCGGCAGCTTCTGTATACGGATCGAGAGCAGCAGCAGGGGTTATTCTTATCTCTACCAAAAAAGGAAAAACCGGTAAGCCAATGGTTAGTTTTACAACTAACACAACAATTAGCAATAAGAGCGCTTATCGTCGTGTATATTCTCCGGAAGGTTACTTAAAATATCGTGAAGACTGGGAAACTGCTCAAACGTATGGTGTCAATACAGCAACGGGCCAATACGAAGCTTTTATAGCAGGAACGGTTGCAAATGGTAAACCCGGATATTTTTCGAATCCAAATGATTTAGAAAAATGGGGTATTACCGAAGCCCAGTGGTTAGCTTATCAGCCAGCTGCCCAAACGGCTGGAAAAAGCTCCAAAGAAGTATGGGGAGCACGCTTAGGACTTAATTTTGATCCTTCATTAATGGCCAATTTCCTTGCAGATAAAACACATGACTGGAGTGACAGCTCTTTTAGAACAGGAATTAACCGTGATAATAATTTGAGTATTTCCGGTGCAGGCGAAAGGGTAAATTACTATATGTCTTTTGGTTATTTAACTTCAGAAGGAGCCATTGTTGGAAATGATTATAAATCTGCTCGTTCTAACATGAAAATTGATGCTAAAATTACTGACTGGCTTGATCTTGGGGCAAACGTTAATTTTCAGGACCGATCAGATGGAGATATTACGCCTTCTTTAGGTACAAATGCCGGAGATAATAATATGATGAGAACCAGTCCATTTGGAACTTTTAGAGATGAAAATGGTAATTATGAGAGACAGCCAATGGGGAAAAACGTTTCCGGTCAGAATTATAACTATTACTACGAACGCCAATTTATTGATAAAGAGACCGGATATACGACATTAAATACAATTTTCAATGCAAAAGTAACTTTACCGTTAGGCATCACTTATGCATTTAACATTGCGCCTCGTTATCAGTTTTTTCATGATCGTTATTTCAGATCAACACAAAATCCAAACTGGCCTGCCGCTACTACAGGTGTAAACAGAAATAATGCTATTCGATTTGATTATAACCTCAACAACACATTAACATGGGATTATACAATTGCACAAAAACATCACATCATTGCAACTTTTGTTCAGGAAGCTGAAGAACGTCGTTTTTGGTCAGACGGTATGGATGCCTATAATATTCAGCCTTCAGATGCTTTAGGATTTCACCTTGTGAATACAGCAACAATGGCAAACAGCGCGCTTAGATCAAACGATACGCATGAAACGGCTGATGCATTAATGGCCAGACTTTTCTATTCGTTTGATAATCGTTATATGCTTACTGCAACAGTTCGTCGCGATGGATATTCGGCATTTGGAGCTTCAAATCCTTACGCAGTTTTCCCTTCTTTTGGGGTTGCATGGAATTTTAAAAATGAAAATTGGTTCAACTGGGATGCGATGAGTACTGGTAAATTACGTTTGTCATGGGGTAAAAACGGAAACAGAACTCTTGCTGATCCGTACATTTCTTTGGCCAATCTGGTTAATACAGGAACAATGGGATATTTGGATGCTTCAGGAAAAGCTCTTGAAATAAAGTATTTATCTCTTGATCGTATGGCAAATCCAAATCTGGAATGGGAAAAAACTACATCAACAAATATTGGTCTTGACTTAGGCTTTTTAAATGATCGTATTACTGCAACTTTAGACGCTTACAGAGCATCAACTCATGATATGATTATGAGTCAGTCTCTTCCGGGTTTTACTGGATTTTCATCAATTGCGACTAATCTTGGAGAAGTTCAAAATCAAGGTATCGAATTGAGTCTTAATACTCTTAACATGAAAAAGCCAAATTTTGAATGGCGAACAACATTTGGAATATCTTATAATGAAAATAAAATCATTTCATTGTATGGCAACATGGTAGATATTAAAGATGAAAATGGAAATGTTATTGGCCAGAAAGAAGGAAATGATTCTGCAAATGGATGGTTTATAGGCAGGCCAATCACTCAAATCTGGGATTATAGAGTAACGGGAATCTGGCAGAAAGATGAATGGAAAGAAGCTCAAAAATACGGACAGCGTCCCGGAGATCCAAAAGTAGCCAACAGTTATACCGCAGATGATGTGGATGCAGTAGATGCCAATGGAAATCCTTATAAAAAAGCGGTTTATAATGAAAAAGATAAGCAGTTTTTAGGAAATTACAATTCTCCAGTACAATGGTCTCTGCGCAATGATTTTAAGATTTATAAAAATTGGGATTTGGGTATCAGTATGTATTCTAACATGGGAGGTAAATCGCTTAATTCAAATTATATGAATACTTTCAACGATGCGAGTTTATATAAATTTAACTTCAATCCTTATGTAAATCCATATTGGACACTTGATAATCCAACCAATGAATGGGCACGTCTTGATGCAAAAGGACCTGCAGGAACGCCGGTTGCACCTGGAAGATTGTATGATCGTAGTTTTATTCGTTTAGACAACATTTCATTGGCCTATACCCTTCCTAAAGATCTTTTAGACAGAGTGCGTATTAAAACCATAAAGATTTATGCTTCAGTTCAAAACGCAGCAACATGGTCTGCTTCTAAAGAATGGAAATATTTTGGAGATCCGGAAACAGGAGGATTGGCTACAAGACAGTTTAATTTAGGTTTTAATGTCCAACTTTAAAATTAATCAACAATGAAAAAATATATACAAAATAAGATTTTAAAACTTGTCCCTTTTGCAGTATTGGCAATATTGGCCAGTTCTTGTTCAAAAGATTTTCTCGACTCAGATCCGCTTTCGTTTTATGAACCGGAAACTACATTCTCTACAGAAGCCGGTTTGCAGGCAACTTTAGCACTATGCGATAAACAACTTCGTAATAATTATATTCACTATGGTTTTTCTGGGGTAAGCGTGCCTATTGGTACAGAATATCTTTTCTCTGACATGGCACAATATGGAAAAACAGATACAGGCAGCAACATTGCCGATTATGCTAATACTATTGTTCCTACCGGAGATTTTAGAAGAGATCCAAGTGGAGAATCTCTTTACCTTGGCTTTATGTGGACAGAAGCATATACAGGTATTAAAAACGCCAATACGGTATTAACGTATATTGGTAACGTAAAAAGTTTATCCGAAGAAGTTAAAAATAAATATATTGGACAGGCTTATTTCCACAGAGCATATCGCTATCTTAATCTGGTATATCAGTTTGGGGATATTCCATTGATCACAAAAATTTTATCAGTACCTAAACAAAGTTATTATTCTACTAAGAAGGAAGCCATCATAGAAATGATTACGGCAGATATGGAAAAAGCTGTAGAATGGGTTCCGGAACAGTCAAAAATAGGTTATGTAGGTATGGTTAGTAAAGGTGCATGCCGTCAGTTACTAATCAAATGTTATTTAGCATCAGGAAGATTTGCTGAAGCAGAAACACAAGCCAATATTTTAATTAATCAATCAGGTTATTCTTTGGTACAAAATACTTTAGGAATTTTTGATTCGGGAGGAAATCCAACTGCATGGCCTATTACAAGAAATGTAATCTGGGATTTACACAGACCTGAAAATAAAGTGATTTCTGCAAATACAGAAGCCATATTAGTTGCACCAAACGGAGGAGCGCAGTCATTTTTAGCATTTGCATCAATGAGAATTTTTGGGCCTAACTGGAATGATGCCAACTTAATTACTCCAGACGGCAAAACAGCTGCGCCTCGTTTTCCTCTGACTGATAAAACAAATTATAATGCAAAATATGATTATCAAAGAGCTATTGGACGTGGTATTGGTACAATAAGCGGTTCATATTATTCACAACATCCTATGTGGGTTGTAAATGGTGTTGAAGATAAAGTAGATCTTAGACATAACAGTACAGTTGGTAACTGGGTAAATATGGAAGATCTTAAATATGCTCCCGGAGCTGGTGGAAGTGCTGCCTGGGCTGGCCAAAATTTTAGAATGCGAGAAGCTGGCAAATTGTTAGCACAGGATTCTATACGTGACTGGTTCGATTTTCCACACTATAAAATCTATTATCATGATGTTGTAGCCGAAGCAAATCCGGCGGCAAATGATTTTCAGGGTGCTACAGCCGGAGCAAGTGCACACATGTACATTTATCGACTAGCCGAAACTTATTTATTACGTGCAGAAGCTCGTTTTTATCAGGGAAATGTTTCCGGAGCAGCTCAGGATGTTAATGTTGTTAGGGCAAGAGCAAAAGCCTCGCAAATGTACAGCACCGTAACTATTGGCGATATTTGTGCAGAAAGAGGAAGAGAACTTTATATGGAAGAATGGCGAAATGTAGAATTAAAACGTATTTCGCATTGTCTGGCCCTCAGTGGAAAACCAGACGAATGGGGACATACTTACAATAAAGATACCTGGGATAAACAATCAGGAAAAGATGCATCAGGCGGCAGTTATTGGTGGCAGCGTATTGTTCATTACACTCTTTATAACAAATATCCGGCAGGTATTGCCTTAAAACCGGGTGTAAAGTTTTATTCGATGGACAAACGCAATAATTACTGGCCAATTCCTTTTAGACTTGCTATAGAACCAAATATAAAGGGTCAATTAAGTCAAAACTTTGGTTATGATGGATACAATCCGGGAGTTAAAGTTTGGGACAAATGGCAGGATGCTGTTGAAGATGAAAACAAAATTTAATTTTTTTCAAATCAAACAATAAAAATCGGGAGATTATAGATTTCCGAAAAATAAAAAGCGAGTTAGATATTTTAACTCGCTTTTTTTGTGTCGTTTACGATCTTGTTTTTTGTTCAATATTTCATTTTGATATTTTTTCATAATATTTTTTACCAATATCATTTTTAAAACCCAATAAATATGCACAAAACACATAGTCTGAATTTTTGTGTACGTAAAACCGTACTTAATTACTCCTCTTGCTAGTCAATATTATTGACCTTTACGACGCAATTGCTATTAACTATCATTAATTATTTATTAACCTTAAAATTTTAAAAATGAAAAAATTCTTAAAATTAACAAGTATGCTGTTTATTACGGCATTAGTGTTTAATTCCTGTGAAAAGGAACAAGATGTAATTGAACCACAAACTGTTAACAAAGAAACGCAGCAAAGTGTTACCAAAGACGTTTCTGCAAACACTGCCGCTGCAGAACCTAATGTTGAAGCGCTTGGAAGTGCCGGAGCCAGAACAATTACATTGCAGACCAATACTCTCTCCTGCCCTGGTGGTTTGTGCACATCTTATGGCGTTTGGTCAACGGGTCTTTATACGGTGTGGTTTCAAATGAAATTTAATTCCGGATTTTATTGGAGCAGAGGCGGTAAATGCGGATATGGTATCTTAATTGGTGACCAAAATACCGGTGGTGATCCGGGATGGGATGGAAACGGCGGTAGTGCCAGATTTATGTGGTACTGCCCAAATGGATCAAATACTGCTAAAGGAAGCGGAGCTTATCTTCAGCCTTATGTATATTATAAAGATCAGCCAGGACAATATGGTAATGATTTTGGAAAAAAATACTATATACAAGAAGGTGTAACATATAACTGTCAAATCTCAGTTAAGTTAAATACCGGCTCAAATACTGATGGATACGTTAAATACTATGTAAATGGTACAGAAATACTGAATCAAAAAATTCGCTGGGTAACTAATGATGCTAAACGAAATGTCAATGCAGTAAGTCTTCACACTTTCCGTGGAGGCAGCCAAAGTTACTGGACAGCTCCTGTAACAAGTTCTATTTACTATCCTAGCGCATCTTGGGATGCTCAATAAATAACTAAATAAAAAGCTCCCTAAAAAGGGAGCTTTTCTGTATTTACATTTAAAAGATTTAACGCCAGCCCAGTTCTGGAGCTATATATTTTAATATCGATGATAATATATGCACATTGTACTCAACACCTAAAGTATTAGGAATTGTCAGGAGCAGAGTGTCAGCTTCCTGAATCGCTTCATCCTGTGCTAATTCTGCAATAAGTTTATCAGGTTCGGCAGCATAACTTTTACCAAAAATTGCTCTTTTATCAGCTTCTATGTAACCAATACTATCTGATCCTTTGCCCTGATTTCCAAAATAAATTTTGTCCTGATCGTTTACCAGTGCAAAAATAGATCGGCTTACAGAAACCCTTGGTTCACGTTCATGTCCCGCTTTTTTCCAGGCTTCTTTATATATCCTAATTTGTTCGGCCTGCTGAATATGAAAAGGTTTACCATTTTCATCATACTTTAAAGTAGAACTCTGCAGGTGCATTCCGTTTTCGGCAGCCCAGACAGCTGTAGCATTCGATGCGGCTCCCCACCAGATGCGTTCCCTTAATCCTTCAGAATAAGGTTCAAGACGCAATAAACCCGGAGGATTTGGAAACATCGGATATGGATTTGGTTCGGCAAAACCAACACCATTAAGTTTATCCAAAAATTCCAAAGCTTTTTTACGCCCCATATCGGCATCTGTCTCACCTTCTAAAGGTTCATAACCAAAAGAACGCCAGCCGTCAATAACCTGTTCCGGCGATCCTCTGCTTATTCCTAATTGTAAACGTCCTTCTGAAATTAAGTCTGCAGCACCGGCGTCTTCAACCATATACAAAGGGTTTTCATATCGCATATCGATAACCCCCGTCCCTATTTCGATTTTTTCTGTTTTTGCGCCAATAGCCGAAAGCAGTGGAAATGGTGATGCCAGCTGTTGGGCAAAATGATGCACTCGAAAATAAGCACCATCCAAACCTATTTCTTCTGCAGCTACGGCTAAATCGATAGATTGAAGAAGTGTATCGCTTGCTGTACGAGCTTTATAAGAAGGATGATTGGCCCAATGTCCAAATGATAAAAATCCTATTTTCTTCATAAATCGCATTATTGTTTTACTATTCCCAAATATACGCATCATTATTGGAATGAACCTTCAATCTTTATTAGAAAACGTTTACCATTTATAAGCATTTAAAAATTTCATAAAATCAGAGTTAATTACGATTAGCATTATTAGCCTGCCTAATCCCTTTTGAATCTGTTAGATTAAAACGATACACAAAACTAAGTCGGTAACGGGCGGCATTTGGAATATTGTTTTGATTAATATAATAATCTGTACCTGTAGTAATACTTTTATTCTGACGTAAATTAAAAGCATTTGAAACATCAAATACCAAAGTAGCTTTGTCTTTTAATAATATTTTGCTTAAACCAAAATCGAGCGATTGTAATGCATCATTTTTAGTCTGCGCATTTTGCTGAGCTCCTCGAAAATTATAACGCCCCTGAAAACTAAATTTATACGGCAGTTTTATCTGTGTGCTTAAACGTCCGGTAAATGTTTTTCCTTCATAATCCAGGTTTTCTTCCTGATAACTTCCTTTCTGTTTAAATTGATAAAAATTCATTTCTAAATTTACCTGAAGCCATTTTAATGGATTGTATAATGTTGAAAGTTCTATACCGCTTCGTATTTCATGCTGAATATTAATAGGTGTTGTAAAAAATATATCATCTTCACGATACGTAAAATCCTGAATATGATCATGCTCCCATTGATAATAAACAGAAGGATTCAGCGTAAAATTTTTCCATGATTTCAGGAAACCCAGTTCAAATACATCCGAATAAGAAGGATTTAGATCTGGATTACCAATGTATTGTGCATTAAGGTCGGTCAGTTCGTTAAAAGGATACAAAGCATATAGTGACGGACGGTTAATGCGCTTACTGTAATTGAACTGTAAAGTAGACTTATCAAACTTATAACTTAAATTAACGGTTGGGAATAATCGACTATATTTTTTGTCGTTACTATACGTGTTTTTAACATCGTTAATTGATATTTTGGTAAATTCTGCACGAAGACCCAACATATAATTAAACTTTGATGTTTTATTACTGTATTGTAAATAAGCACTTTCTATATTTTCGTTATAATTAAGATCATTATCAATGCCTTGGTAAACTGCCCAGTTATTTTCTTGCTGCTGTTCTGCTAAATACTGGCTTGAAACTTTACGAAGTTCGGTTTTTACTCCCATTTCAAATACCGAAACCGTATCTACAGGCTTAATAAAATCACTCTGAATAACCAAATCCTTACTATTTCCTATTGAATTTGTTCGAATACCGGGATAAATCAAAGATGTTGGATTAAGACGCTGAGTAGATAGATTCCAATCTTTATCACTGTTCCACCAGTCGTATTGAATATCGACAGTCCATTTTTTGGATGGCTCATTAAAAGTCTGGGTAAAATTAAATTCTAACTGATTATAATCTCTTTTTTCTAATGATTTTCCTTCTCTTGTTAAAACACTATCCTGTTCATGGTTAGCATTACTGTAATCGTATAATAAACGGGTTTTATCATCATCTGTAGTGGCATTTTTTAAAAAGGCGGCCGTAACTGTGCGATGATCATCAATATAATAATCGGCACCAAAATACATCAGTTTACCATCATCATGGCGATCCTCATTCTGTACAAGATTCATATAATTTGTAGTTCCGTTATTGGCAGTAGATTGGTTTGTTGTATATAAGCCAACATAATCCGAAGATCGTATACCGAAATTTGAAAAAATATTAATTTTATCTGATTTAAAATTAATGCTCGGATTAAGACGGCTGTCATTGGGTGATCCGGCTACTACGCGAACCTGACCGCTAAAACCGCTTTTTTTGTTCTTCTTTAATATAATATTGATGATTCCCGCCGAACCGGAAGCATCATATCTCGATGAAGGATTGGTTATAACTTCAATACGTTCAATTTGGTCGGCCGCAATTTGATCGAGAGAATTACTCTGCGTTAAACCAGATTGGCGTCCATTGATCAATACCAGTACACTGCTGTTACCACGAAGACTTATCCCTCCCGTTGGGCTCACACTTACAGAAGGAACCCCGTTTAAAACATCATGTGCAGAACCATTCTGCGAAAGCACATCTTTACCCACCTCAAAAACTTTTTTATCCAGTTTTAAGCTCACACTGTTTTTTTGTCCTGTAACTTCTACAGCGTTTAATTGTACAGCATCGGTTTGTAAATTAACAGGTGCCAATTCTATTTTTGGTTTTCCTGAAATAATATCTAATTTCTGAGTATAATTTTGATATCCGATATAACTAAAAGAGAGTATCACAGAACCCGCTGAAAGGCCTTCAAAATTAAAAATACCATGCTCGTCGGTTACGCCTGCTGCTATCGCTTTTGAAGAATTATCTTGTATCGATACTGTTACATAAGGAATCGCTTCTTTAGTAACATTATCCTGGACTTTACCGGAAACAGCAATTTGCTGAGCAAAACCAAACATCGGAATTAAAAAAAATAAAATACTGGTTATTAAGGTTTTCATATTTATTGGTTTTATGATACAAGATTAGTTTATAAAATAAAATCTTACCTTTTAAAACATGTCAACGGCTCTAAGAGCTTTCGAAATGCATTTCTCAATTCGATATTTATTTTATCTTTATCTCATGTATCGACCGGCCTTTTTTACCATTTTATTATTACTGTTGTTTACCTCTTGTAAGCACTATAGAGAATACGTTAAATCGGATGTAACGTATTATGTCGATGATGAGAATCCTCCGCACAATTATTTGGGCAAAGCCGAAAATTCTATTTTTAAAGTTGAGATAGAAACCAAAATATTGAACCGCGAAAACAAATTAGAACCATTAGGACTACAGGTTAATGCTTTTGGTTCTTTTGATGTTTATTGGGATGGTGTTTTTGTGGGAAGAAATGGTCAAATGGCAAAACCAGGACGCCCTGAAATACCGGGAACTGAAATGACCTATTATCAAATCCCTGAAAAACTGGCTTATATAGGTAAGCACGTTGTCACAATTACCGGAACACAAACCAAAATTCGGGAAGCAAACCGAAGCATTGATGTAAAACTTGAGAGTTATTTAAGACTTCATCGTGCACCGCTTGTTGTTATGTCATTTATGAATCTCATGGCTGGGGCTTTTCTTATTGCTTCGATATATTACTTTTTTCTATATATAAACAGTACCCGCAAGGAAATAGCGGTTTTACTATTCGGAATAATCTGTCTTCTGTTCTTTTTTCTGCTCATTATAGAATATGTAAAATTTTATGTGGATATTCCCTATACCCATTTTTATACCCGATTAAAGATAATCGGCTGGCTTACTTTTATCGTTTCAATATTGGTTCCGTGGTATTTTATGCTGCAATTTGATTTTAAAAGAAAGCGGTTATTTTTATTTCTTTTAATAGTAACCCTAATCGGCATTTACATTGATTATTATGGTCATTATGATATTTCTGCTGCTTATTTTACACTCGCTGCCCGTGTTTTCTCAACTATTATTGCTTTTGATGCCGCATATAGAAAAACCAAAGGCGGACTTATAGTAACAATTGGTTTACTGGCCGGTTTTGTAGTTAATTATTTTATGTTTTATGATTTCGGGTTGTTTATCGCTTTTACCATTTTAGTCTTCTGTATGCTTTATCTGCATACCATACGAGCCAAAGCGCTGGAAGAAGCTCATAACGCATCCCTTCTCCTTTCTTCAAGATTACAGCTGGAACTTGTTAAGAAAAACATTCAGCCGCATTTTCTTCGTAATACATTAACTTCATTAATTGACTGGATCGAAGAATCACCAAAACAAGGTGTAGTTTTTATCCGCTCGCTGGCTGATGAATTTGATATAATGAATTCTATTTCTGAAGAAGCCCAAATACCTATTCAGAAAGAGATTGAATTATGCAGGAAACATTTAGAAATAATGTCTTTTCGAAAAGAAGTATCATATAAATGGGAACAAAATAACATTGATGAAAATGAACAGGTACCGCCTGCTCTTTTTCACACGATTATAGAAAACGGAATTACGCATAGTTTACCGCCAAAACAAGGTTGTATTACTTTTGTTTTAAGTTTTTCAAGAGAAAAACAATACAAACAATATAAACTGCTCACCATAGCTAAAAACCGAATCAGAAAAAGAGAAAACAACAACGGAACTGGTTTTAAATATATAAAAGCCAGACTTAGTGAAAGCTACGGAAACAATTGGTATTTTGATTCATTTGCTGTAGAAGAAGGATGGTGTACAACAATTAAAATTTTTGATAAAAAATGAAAATTCTAATTATTGAAGACGAAGCCCGAATTGCTAAAAGAATCGAAAGAATGACCCGTGATTTTTTTGATAAAGAAACTCAGGTTTTAGTTAGTGATTCTATCGAAAACGGATTAAATACAATTGACAAACATTCTATCGATTTGTTGCTGCTCGACCTGAACCTGAATGGCGAAGACGGATTTGATGTTCTGCAGACTGTTGTTTCAAAATCTTTTCAAACCATTATTATTTCGGCTTCTACTGATAAGGCGATTTTGGCATTCAATTACGGTGTGTTGGATTTTGTACCAAAGCCTTTTGATGAAAACAGACTGGTACAAGCTTTTATGCGTTTTATAACATCCGAAAAAAAAGGCAGTCAGGAACTTCAGTTTTTGGCCGTAAAAAAAGCAAAATCAATTAAATTAATTCCTGTAAAAGAAATAATATATATAAAAGGTGCTGGAATTTATACTGAACTACACTTATCAGACGGTCGTATAGAACTACATGATAAATCTCTTGAATCGTTAGAAAAACTGCTTCCGTCATCATTCGAGCGAATACATAAATCTTATATTTTATGCTGGAATGAAGCAGAAAAACTTGTTGTAGAAGCCGGCGGAAAATACAATATGCTTCTTAAAAATGGTGAACTATTACCGGTAGGTCGTTCAAAATATAAAGAAATCAAAACCAAATTAATTTAATTTTTTCCGCAGGAATATTTGATTATAAAAAAATGCTCTAAAAATTAAATGTCTAACATAAATATGACAATAATATAATTGTCTCCCAACTATATGTTTTTACGAATTAAAATAACATAAAAAAGGGCTGTCTCAGCTTTTTGAGACAGCTCTTTTTCTATTCTAAATATTCCTAAAATTAGAATTTATACGCTACGCTTCCCATAATTGTGCGAGGAGCCTGAACGTTGATTGTTGTATAACCGTTGAAATACAATTCATCTGTAAGGTTATTTACTTTTAATGAAACTCTGTATTTAGGCTGATCGTAATACAAAGCAGCATTTACAACAGAATATGAAGGAAGTTCAAAAGTTTCTCCCGGACCGGCATTGTAGATGTATGTAGCATCTCCGTAGTTACCTCCAAATCCTAAACCTAAACCTTTTAATTTTGTTGTTTGAAGGTTATAGCTAAACCAGTAGTTAATTAAATTCTCTGGTCCAGCAGTTACAGGTCTTACATCGTTTAACTCAGAATCATTTTTTGAATATCCTACAAGTAAGTTTAATCCAGGAATTGGGTTTGCTGTAACTTCAAGTTCAAAACCTTTACTGAACTGAGTACCATTTTGCACATTTGCATTTGGGAAATTTGGGTCAGCAGTTACGATATCTTTTACTTTAATGTTATAGTAACTAACTGTAGCACTCAATTTGTTTTGGAAAGCATTTGCCTTAATACCAAATTCATACTGGTTCGCTCTTTCCGGATCAAATTGTTTCAATTCAAGATTACCTCCAACATTTGCACTTGCATATCCTACGTTTTTAAAACTATTTTGGTAGTTACCAAATACAGATAACTGATCTTTTAAGATTTGGAAAACAGCACCAAATTTTGGAGAAAATGCATTTTGAGAAAATTTACCAGCCTCTGTATTTGCGGCAGGATCAAATGATCCCTGATTTTCAAAATGATCAAAACGAACTGCAGCCGAAAGAATTAATCTTTCTGTAACATTAAGTGCATCAGCAACATAAGCACTGTAAGTTGATACAGAACTAGTGCTAGTATATGGATTATTACCATTTCCAGTAAGCGCGTTTCTTACATTGGTTGGATTAAAATCATAATAATTTGAAGCTGTTCCTGTGTAATTTACGACATCATAGGCAGCATAACCCGGAAGATTTTTGAATACTAAATTATTAGAACCATAATAGATATCACCACCTACTAAAAAACGGTTTCTCATTGATCCTAAATAGAAATCACCATTAAAGTTTTGTTGGAATTCGATAGCGTTATCTCTACCATTTGCATCCCATGCATTTCTTGATAATTGCTGGTTTGGCAAAAGGTAAAACCAGGTTTGTAAACCCGTTGCTTTATTAGAACTGCTGCTAAATACAGATTGTGAAGTCCATTTTTCAGAAATTTGGTATAAAGCCTGTGCAAAAACATTTAATGTTTTAGTATTCATAATAAATTCGTCTCCTAAAAATGATCTTTTAAAATTGATATCAAGATCTTTAGCATTATCAACTCCTAACTGAGCAATTGAAACACCATAAGGAAGATAAATTAAAGGCATACCAGAGTTGTCCTGATTTCCTATTTCGGCATCGATAGAAATCGTAAGTTTTTCGTTTACTTTATAAGAAAAAGACGGCGCTACAAAAAAGCTTTTTGAAGAACCAAAATCCTGAAAAGTATTTGCATTTCCAAAAGCAGCATTCAATCTGAATAAAGCGGTATTGTCATCATTAACCGGTGTGTTAATATCAGCCGTTAAACGATTAAAACCATAACTTCCGTTTTGGTATGAAACTTCACCGCCAAACGTTTCATACGGTTTTTTAGTAACACGGTTGATCAAACCTCCGTAAGAAGAAACGACGTTTCCAAAAAGTGTAGCCGATGGTCCTTTTATAACTTCGATTCTTTCTAAGTTTACAGCATCAGTATTACTGTTTACTTTTCCGGCAAGACCGTTTCTTACCAAACTCTGTGTTGTGAACCCGCGTAGTGAATACCAGGAAGCTCCGTCACCGGCACGGTTTGTAGCAGCCCATAACTGGTATAAACCAGGAACGTTTTTCAACGCTTCATCCTGATTTGTAACCAACTGGTCTTTAATAAGTTCTTTAGTCACCACGTTATAAACTTGTGAGTTTTCAAGGTTTTTAACAGGCATTCGGGAAACATACTGGCTTTCTGCCTTTGTATATTTGTTTGCATTTCCTTTAACAAATACTTCAGTTAATGCTTCAGATGTAGTAATCAATGTAAAGTTTTCTACAAGTACATTTCCTGCTGTAACATAAATCGTTTTTTCTTTTGGTGAAAAACCAACTACAGAAGCTCTTAATGTGTAATTACCCGGTTTAATGTTTTTAATCTCATAGTTTCCCTGAGCATCAGTAACAGTTCCAATTTTTGTCCCTTTAAGAGTTACTGAAATATTGTCGGCAGCTTCATCATTAGAGAGCGAAACTGTTCCTTTTATTGTACCAGTCTGTGCAAACGAAGCTGCTGCCAGCATAAAAAAGCTCAATAGAGGAAGTAGTAATTTTACTTTCATGTTATTTAGAATTATTTTTGATAACGCAAATGTATGTGTTGTCTTCAAATAAACCAAATTATTTATATTTATTCCAAATAATAATAACATAAATAGTTTTTACTGTTTATTTTTCATTTTTTTTAATATAAAAAAGAAGAATTCGTTTATTTAAACACAAATACTTTTTTTTAGCGCAGCAAAAACTTTTAAAAAATATTTATAATGAGGTTTTCATTATTATTTATATTTTAGACAAATGGTTATTGATTATAAAAAGATTGATTTATTCGGAAAAACTTTAATGCAGAAAGTAGCATTAAATTCCCCATTTGAATTTGATTTTCCAGTTTCAGATTATGCTTGTTTTTTATTTTCGCTTGACGGTGATATAGAATTTCATGTAGACGATCAGCAAATTGTTGTTCCTACTAATTATTCCTTATTTTTAAATTGTTTAAACACAGGAAAAAAAATAAACAATTCAGTTTTAAGCACTAAAAACGAAATTGTAGTAATTAGTTTTCATCCGGAAATTTTAAAAAAAATCTATGAAAAGGAATTTCCGTTTTTGCTCCAGCAGCCCAAAAATAAGATAACCAACCAGTCGAGCGAAAAAATAAATAATGACTTTTTGATTCAAAAGTATATTGAAGGCCTTTTGTTTTATTTTGAAAATCCATCTTTGGTAAATGATGAAATTTTAATTTTAAAATTAAAAGAAATCATTCTTTTGCTCTCACAAACACAAAGTGCCGAAACAATACAAGTTATATTATCTCAGCTTTTTTCGCCAACAGTTTATACTTTCAGGCAGATTATAGAAGCGCATTTATTTCAGCCGGTAAGTATCGAAGAACTGGCACAGAAAAACAATCTAAGTGTTTCTTCTTTTAAAAGGGAATTTACCAAATTGTATAACGATTCTCCTGCCAGTTACATTAAAACCAAAAGACTTGAAAAAGCAGCCGAACTGCTTTTAATTACTGATCAGCGTATTACAGATATTGCTTATGACTGCGGATTTAACGATCTGTCGAATTTCACAAAAAGTTTTCATGACAAATACAACTCTTCGCCTACAAACTACAGATTAAACAAAAAATAATAAAGCGATATTCCAGCTGAACCAAATTGACAAATAATTGACCTGATTGACAAAATCCTTATTGTTTTTGTACCGCAAATTTGCATTGTCATTAATGACCTAAAATTAAAAAAAGTACTTATCAAAAAAACAAAAATTATGGGATTATCAGCTTTAGGAATTTTTCATACACTTATCGGAATAATCGCTATCGTTGCAGCAATCATAGCATTTATTCGTTATGGCAAAATTGATTTAGGCCAGCTTACAGGAAAAATTTATTTCTACACTACTCTTGTCACTTCTTTAACAGCTTTAGGAATATCAAAGCACGGCGGTTTTAATCCGGGTCACGTTTTTTCAATATTAATTATAATTCTGATTTCGGGAGCTTATTATCTTCATTTAAAAAGAAAAGGAAATAGAAAATCACGTTATTTTGAAAACTTTGCACTTTCATTCAGTTTTTTTCTATCCATGCTTCCAACTGTAAATGAAACTTTTACACGCATTCCGGTTGGGCATCCTTTAGCAAAAGATATTACAGATCCTGTGATTGGGAAAACACTGCTTATTATTTTACTGCTCTTTATTTTGGGTTCTGTTTATCAGTTTTTAAAACAAAAGAAAATTAATAAAGCTGTAATTTAAAAATAAAAAAACCCGGTTTAAAGCCGGGATTTTTATTGCTTTTATATATAATTATTTTGGAAGGGAAGCCATAAACTTCAAAATTTCACTGCCAATTTCGTTTACATGAGTTTCCAAAGCAAAATGTCCAGTATCATAAAATTTAATCGTTGCATCCGGAATATCCCTTTTATAAGCCTCTGCTCCCGGTGGCAAAAAGAACGGATCCTTATTTCCCCAAACAGCTAAGAATTTTGGTTTGTATTTTCTAAAATATTCCTGAAATTTTGGATAAAGCGCTACGTTTGTTTTATAATCTTTTAGAAGATCCAATTGTATCTCTGTAGATTCCGGACGATCCAGAAAATGCTGATCCAAAATATACGATTCGGGTGCAATTAAACTCGTATCTGAAACTCCGGTCAGATATTGAAATTTAGTCCCTTCCAGTGTTAAAAATGATTTTAAAGCATTTCTGTTTTCGGGCGTATCATTTTGCCAATATTTCTGAATAGGATTCCAGCCCGAACTTAAACCTTCTACATATGCGTTTCCATTTTGAGAAATAATACCCGTTATTTTCTCCGGATTTGCCAATGCCAGACGAAAACCTGTAGGTGCTCCATAATCAAATACATAAATGGCAAACCTTTTAAGTTTTAGTTCATCAATAAAAGACTGCATTGTTTTCGCCAGATTATCAAAAGTATAAGCAAATTTTGTTCTGTCTGGAGCATCAGAATAACCAAAACCAGGAAGATCTGGAGCAATGACATGATATTTTTCCTTTAATATTGGAATTAAATCACGAAACATGTGCGATGATGTTGGATATCCATGAAGCAATAATAAAACCGGTGCGCCGGCAGGTCCCGCTTCTCGATAAAAAATATTTTGGCCATTGACCTTTATTTCACGATAATGAATTTGTACTGTTGATTGTGCCATAGCAATTGCATTTGATATTAAACAGGTAATCACAATAATAAATGTGGTATTAATTTTTTTCATCTTTCTTTTTTTTGTCAAAAGTATCGATTACATTTGATCTCTAAAAATGATTTGTTTTGATACAAGTTATCACAAAATATGATTTATGAATACAAATGACCTTAATTTATTTGAAGCGGTTGCTTTTCACGGGAGTTTTACAAAAGCTGCAGAATCAATGTTTACAGTTCAGTCAAATGTTACGGCGCGCATAAAAAGTCTGGAAGAAGAATTTGGTGCTCCGTTGTTTTCCAGAACTTCGCGCAAAGTAGAATTAACAGCTGCAGGACAAACATTAATGCAATACAGCAAACAAATTAATCATTTAATAACCGAAGCAAAACGTTCTGTCGGTAAAAGTGACGTTATAAAAGGACAAATTAAAATTGGTTTTCTTGAAACTATGATGACTGCCAAAGGACCTCAAATTGTAGACGAACTGGCACGTAATTTTCCTTTTGTTGATTTAGAATTCAAATCGGCCATGCGTGAAAGTTTAATCAACGATGTGATGAATTTTAGAATTGATGCTGCATTTGTACCAGGACCACTTGATATCCCAGAATTGGGACAAATTGAAATTGGCAATGAAGAAATTATGATCGTAACGTCATCAAACCATAAAAGTTTAGATGATATATTAAAGAAAAATCCATTAAAAGCTATTGTTTTTGACCAGGGATGTGTTTTTAGAGCAAGATTAGATGCATGGCTGGTAACAAAAGGCATTTCTCAATATCATAAAACGGTTATGAATTCTATCGAAGGTGTTATTAATTTTGTAGAATCTGGAATTGGATTTGGAATATTACCTTCGGAAATTATTTCTACTTTTTATACCGGAAGAAATATCAAAACATTTTCACTTCCAAAAGAATTGGGGCTTATGAAAACAATTTTGATTTTTAGAAAAGATGTCCCGCTTTCACCAGCATTAAAGGCTTTCATCAGTCTTTACGATAATAAAAAATAAATTAAATGACAGTACAAGATTTAATTGGCGATTTTTCCATTTCGGGAAGTAATCAGGACGAAAGCAGCCAAATAACATATAAAGGTATTTTGAGTTTATCTTTGGACCAAAATAACAGGATTAATGCCAAATGGATTATCAATAATTCGCAGATACAAAAAGGCCACGGCTTTTTTAAAGACAATATTCTGGTTATCAATTTTAGTTATAAGGGCGATGATCACAAGATTTACAAAGGTGTTGCGGTTTACAGATGTATTACAAAAGATGTTCTCGATGGCTTTTGGTCAGAAAAACATGGAAATCCACTTTATTTAGGAACAGAACATTGTTTAAGAATCGAAAGCTCTGAAAGATTAAATTAGATATTTTCATAAAATTAAATTGATAAAAAGCCTCTAAATAAATCTTTCGAGGCTTTTATTTTCTTAAAAATTCAACTGCATGGTAATTCCTGCGAAGAATGTATCTTTTCCTGTTCCCGATGCTTTTATGTATTCTCCGGCATCAAACCATGTACTTTCAAAACGGAAATACAAAAATGGATTGGGCTGCCAGATGAGCTCAGTTTCCAGCTGGTTTCCAATTTTCTTATTCGTTGTTGTATCGCCCGGATAAATTAATAATGTATTGGGACCATATATTCCGTCGTTGGCACTGTACCGCCAAAACATGTCGTAATCAATAATCCAATCGATATTTTTACTTAGCTGTAAGCTTATTCCCGGGTGAAAATCAATAAGATTTGAAGGACCAATTACTGAAGCTAATCCGAAATAACCGCCGCGTGGAAATAACGGGTTAAAGGTTTGCAGCTGCTTATCCCCCATTTGTTTGTCTCCGCTTATAGCTTCGGCTTTAAACCCCAGTTCGGGATGAAATTTTACCGAATTAAAACGATATCCAATATTGATAGAAGCCGTCCATGCCGATATGTCTTTTGATATAAAATCTCCAAACTGATAAAGTGCTTCGCCATCATAACGCCAATTTTCGGTTTTTCCCCAAATACGGGTTCCAACAGAATGTCGTTCTTCTTTTCCAAAACCATCATTAAAAGTTGCTTTTGTTCTTTCGTATCCGAAATAATAGACATCGATATTTTTAATAACAGGAACTTTGTTAATTACAAAATAACTTCCCCAAAATTGTCTGTCTTTATTGGACGAATCATCAAAAATTCCATCGTGAGCAACCACAAAATGACTGTAGAAAAAGTCTCCCGAAATATTGTCTTTTGAAGTTATAATCTTCACAGCATCAAAAGACTGACGATTGTTTGGACCGTCTCTTACGGCAACCAAACGCTGAGAACCATATGTAAGTTCCTGTCTTCCGGCTCTTAGAATAAGCTTTTTACTTTTTTCGTTTATGAAATTAAAATCGGTGAAAGCCTGGTGCACTTCCAAAGGATTCTGATCTACGGGACTTGGATCAATTCTACTGTCTGCCAAACTACTTTGTGTTTGTGCAAAAACCCTAAAAAATCTTCCGGCATGAAAATCGGCATGAAACAAATATCTTGATAAAATATAGCCGTCACTGTCCTGCGGGTCGTCTCCCCAATTTTCGTTTTCGGCATAGAAATATTGAAATCTCACACTTCCGCCAAAACTTATATAATGTTTTTTTGAATGGGAAAGCGGTAAAAATTTCATTGTTTTATACCAATTGTCTTTTACAGTATCATTTTTAAGGAAACTATAATTTTCATCATACCGAAGTGATTTAAAATCCGGATACTGCTGGCCAAAACAAGATATTGAAATCAACAAAAACAAAAATAAAATTGTAGTTTTCATAATTCTTATTTTTAAGCATTTACAAATAATCGACATTATTTTGAACTATTTTGTTTAATGTCTTTGTAAGCATTTGGAATATTAAAATTGAAATGAAGCCAATTAAAAAGTTCATAACCTTTGTCAAACTCTTTCATTTTAACCTCAGTTTTGGTTTCTTCTAAAGTAAGTCCCTTTTTAACGGCATTTTCTACATTGGCTTTTAAAGCTTCAACATAGTCAATGGTATATTTTATTCCGGCTTTATTGGTAATTCGGCCGTGACCGGGAACAACAATATCATTATCACCAATCATATTGTAAATCTTATTGAGGTTATTTACAGGTTCGAGAAAATAACCGTCAAAAAGCCACGGAATTGTCGGGCTTTCGGCAATAAAAGGATTTCCTGCCCAAAGAACATTTCCTGCGGGTGATTTTAAATACACAAAAAGATCTGCCGGAGACTGCGCCGTTCCTACATTTATAACCTCAACGATATTTCCTCTTCCCATATCAATTTTCATATTTTGATTGATTGCAATGGTAATATCTGCAGGACGATAAACGCTTTCTTCAATTCCTCTTTCTTTACCAAAAAGCATAATCATAAACTGTTTTATGTTTTCGTAATTTTTAGATAGGTTTTCTTTGCAGAATTCGTTTTGAATAATAATTGTTTCTTTTGGAAGCAGATAATTTCCAAAACAATGATCGCCATGATCGCTCGTATTTATGGCATAAACAATCGGTTTATTTGTTACGCTTCTGATTAATTTAAAAAACTGATCGTAAAGCCTTTTACTCAACAAGGTTTCAATTACCAAAACACCTTTTTCGCCCACAATAAATCCTGCAGAAGTGGCTTGTGCTATACCTTTTGTAGTTTCGGTTTCGACGGTTGATGGCGAAACTACATATATGTTTTCAGATATTTTATGGAGTTTTAAGGTTACTTTATTGGCATCCCAAATTGGCACATGATCCGGCATAGGAAATTGGGCGTAAGCAATTGTATTACTCAGGACTAACAATATTATTATTGTTAATCCTGAAATTATTTTTTTAGATTTCATTTTCTAATTTTTCTAATAAAATTATTTTGAAGTAAAAAAGGCTAAAAGATCTTTTTGAACCTGAGCTGTGTTTTCCTGAACTAACCAATGTCCGGAACCAGCAATTTTAGATTCAGTAACATTTTCGGCAACTAATTTAGAATGGTCTTTAAGAAATGCTGCCGCAAAATATTCTCCCCCCATTGCCAGCAAAGGCATTTTTAGTTTTGTTTTGGCAAAAACCAAATTGTCTTTTCCGTCCTGAGGGAAATTTGCAAACCATTTAAAACTTGATTTTGCGCCATCTTTAGTCGCATAAGCTCTAATAAATTCTGCTGTTTCTTCTTGTGTAAACGGATTTTTAACATGACCTACAATTGGCCAGAAATTAGTCAAAAACTCTTTTTCTTTTCCGGCAACAATATCTCCGGAAGCTGGCCATCCAAAAAAACCAAACCACCATGCTGATGCCGAAACCTGAGACCAAACTGGTTCTATTCCCGGAAGAAGCGCATCCATTAAGGCTAGTTTTTTAACTTCATTTCCGTATTGTGCCGCATAAGCGTATGCCACCATAAGCCCGATATCGTGTCCGGCAAGATTGATATTATTATAACCGAGTTTTTTTACTAATTCGTGAATATCCGCTGCCATTGTTTTTTTGTCATAACCTCCTTCAGGTTTATCAGATTCGCCTACTCCTCGTAAATCTGGCGCTATAACAGTAAAATGTTTAGAAAGTTCAGGAAGCAGACGATTCCACATATACCAGTTTTGTCCAAAACCGTGAACTAAAACAAGTGGTTCGCCTTTACCGCCAATTACGTAATGAATATTAACTCCATTTACTAAAGCGGTTTGATGTTTAAAATTTGATGGCGGATCTGCTGGTTTTACTGAAGCTGTTTCTGCTGAAACTGCAGGTTCTTCGGTGGTTTTAGCCGGTTCTTCTTTTTTATTACAAGAAGCAATTGAAAATAAACTGATTATTAACAGGCCTAAAAATGTTTTTACTGCCCATGAATTCTGGTAGAAAATTGGTTTCATAATTTTAAAAATTTAATTGTTGGTAATTTTTATGATTTTGATTCTTTAATAAAAAAGTAAAAGGCTAAAATGATGCCTTTATTTACAAACTTCGTATTACCAATACTTTAGCTAAATTTTCAAAATTATTTTAGTTACTATATTTCGCTATAGCTAATATATTAGTGGCGATATAGCGATAATGAGGTTAATTTGGATTTTTATCTGAAGCGTTTTAAAACTAATTCAGATATAAAAAAAGAGCTGTTACAAAAGTCTCTGCAGCCGCTATTTTATATAAATTTTGTCCCGTAAAAACATTTCATCGATAGAAAAATTATATTGTTACCATTGTTTACGTCCCGTAAATGCGATTGATTTCTATTTTTCTACCAATGAAACATTTCTAACAGAATTGATTATTTATGTGTCTACGCATTACTGCTGTCTAAATCATATTTTGGTTTATTTTTTCGATCGTAAAAAATTATAAACCCAATCCATATTGCCAGCAAAACTACTATCAATATAAGTTCTGTTTGATGTAAACCATTTCTAAAAAAATTATTTAAAGAATGAACTCCGGCTACAGCCAGTAATGAGCTTGTTTTGTTATATATTTTTCCGATTCCCCAGGTGCCAAAAAAGATAATTCCCAAGAAAATTAAATTACTTGCGGTCATTTCTAGATTAAGATGCCAGATAAACCAAAGAAGTCCGATTATTAAATTGGCATATAATGTTCGAAGCGGTTTTAGTTCTTCCTGTAAAAAGCCTCTCCAGCCAATTTCTTCTAAAAGTCCGTATACTAAAACGGTAAACATTAATAATATTGGAAATTTACCTTCAATGAAATAATATACTCCGGCTATTAAAAATGCTGGTAAAATCCAATAAACAGCAAAAGGCAAAACTATATTAGTATAAGTTCCTTTTAATGAAAACTTATTAGGCAGAGAAAATATTGTAACTGCTGCAATTGCACCCAAAGCCGGGCCAACGCCACGAAGCAGGATTACTAAATATCCGTTGCTGATTCCAGACAGTAGATCGGTTTTAACAGCTGCATATCTGCAAATAATGGCAATGATATAAAAAACTGCAATTGCCCAATAATTAATTTTACGTTCCATAAGTAAGTTGTTTGATTAGTTGAACAAACTTAGGAATTGAAACTAAAAATAAAATTGACTTTGGGTAAGAAATTACCTCTCTGTAATTCTTCTTCTAATTCGGCTTAGACTTTCGGCAGTTAAACCGAGATAAGAGGCAATAATTTTTAAGGACGTACGCTGTAATATTTCTGGACTAGATTCAAGAAGTTTTAGATATCGCTGTTTTGGAGTTAGTGTCAAAAGGTTTATCTGTTCCTGCTGCTTTCGTATGTAGAGCATTTCTGAAATTGCTTTTCCGACTCTTAAACCAGTTTCTGAACGGTTGTAAAGTTCATTAAGGTCTTCGTAACTTATCGACCACAAAATGATATCCTCTAATGCTTCGACTTTTATAACAGTTGGCTGCTGATTAAGAAAAGAAAGATAATCACTTATAAAATTATTTTCATACAAAAGATTGATACATATATCCCTGCTTCCATCCCAGACAAACAATCCCGCCGAACCTTTTACAATGATATTAAGATGTCTTTCTATATCATTATACTTTTTTATAATTTGAGATTTGGCAAATTCCCTGACTTTTATCTTTTCAGAGAATCCTTTCCAAATATTGCTGTCTGCAGGATAATAACGATCAAAAATTTTCTTTACTTTTTCTGGTGATGGATTTTGGGGCATATATGTGGTATTGGTTTATAAAAACCAAGTTACGAAACAAAAAAAGGTTCACAAACTATTCTATAAAATTATGTGTTAAAATCACACCTTTAAAATTTTACAAAAATCATAAAAACCTGTGAATTATATAATTACAAAACTTTTAAATGTAAATTAATCCTACATAACAGTAATACATTTACAATCTCGAATTATCTAAAATGGAGAGCATAAAAATAACCCTAAACGATACTAACATGAATTTTGAAGAAAGAGAAAATTACCGTCAATATGACCAGGATTTTCAATATGACGAAACGAAATTTAGAAGACAAGAATCAAATTCTTTTTCTTTATACGATTCAATAACTGTGTGCGGCGATCTGGAAAATCAGTATTTCAGAGGCAAATGTAATGCAACTGCCTGGGACGATGAAGAATTAGATGACAACATTGATGACGAAAACGAATATTATGATGACGATTCTCTGGAGAGCATCGATCGTCCGTTATAAGTTTTCTAACCTTATACAATTATAAAAGCTATCTGAAAAAAACAGATAGCTTTTTTATTTTACCAGCCATAGAATTTACTTTATTTAAAAACGGTAACCGCATCGGTTAGGTTTTGGTTTAAAATAAAATCTACAATAAAATCTTTGACTTCATTTCTGCTTTCTACTGCAGTTTCAAAAGAATTGATATGATATTCATCATCCTGATCTAATATATGTATTATTTCAGTATAGCCTTTGGAAATTAAACTGCCTTTTAACTTAATTACATTAAACTGCTGACGTCCGTCTAATTCTTTACGTACTTTTAGTTTTATAGCTCGTTCCATATATTAATTATTTAAATTAATTCCTTAACTATTTCTTTATCAAATATAAACATTCAGAATTTTAAGACAACAGAAATCAGAACACTAGTTATCAACTGTTTATCAGCATATTATCAACAATTAAAAATTATTATAAAGAAAAGGGATTATCTTTTATTAATGCGTTTAATTAATTTAACTAGGATTTATCTGCATCATTCTGCTATAATCTTTAGAATATTTATCAGGATCTGCAGCTGCGTATTCGTTCTCCGGTTCCGGAATTGTGTGGATTTTAGAATCACTTATCGATATAACTGCCGAGCACACATAAATTCCAATTTTACCTTCATTATATCTAAAATCTAACAATGTCAGCTTTACAATTTCATTTATCGAAAGTTCATAATAATTTCCGTAGCGGATAATTTTAAAATAAATTTGTTTGTTCTCTCCTATTTCAAATTGATTGGTTTGAATATTTTCAAAAATGAAATTATTCTTAACGTCTTTTTCATTAAATCCCCAGGCTCTAAACTGTACAAAGCCATTCATGAAATCTATAGAAATATAATATCCGGTTCCTTCTTTATCACACTCAATTACAAAACCGGTTTTTCCCATACCTTCAACTGCAAGAGTTCCTTCCCATACAAAATCCATTGAAGGTTTTTCGAAACAATAAATTTCATAACCGCTTCGGCAGCCAAATTGCCATTTATTTTCATTTTCTTCAATAAACTCTGCAGTTGGATTTCCCAAAACTGGTAAAGGCTGCGGAAGGTCTTTTTGTAAAATGGTTTTCTGATAGAGCTTTTCCCAGAAATAATAAGTCTTTAATAAAAGTCTACCGCTTTTATCGATATCGAGTTCTTTTGGCGGCGGAATAACACGGTGTGTATTGACATTTCCGTCGGCAAAATAAAAGTTATAAACCAAAAAATGTTTACCATCTTTAACCACACGTGCGGCATAATTGCCTTGCGGAAGTAAAACATTGTTATGAAAAGCACAATATTCTCCACGAAATTCCGACGCAGACCAATAACGTACTTTAACATCTTCCCTAATTGATCCGAGTAAATAATGTGTTCCTTTGATTTCTATAACACACGGACATTCGACATCATCATAAACATATGGAAAATGAAGCGGTTTTTGCAAAACAAAACCTTCCTTTTCTCTTTTGGCAACACCTATACAGCCTCTTCTGTATATAGGTCCCGATGCACTTCGCGCGCAGATTAAGAGATAATCTTCTCCTTCATAAGTATATTTAAAAGGATCTCTAAAACTTATCCATTGCCGCGGATTATTTGAAAAACTTTCATAATGCGGTGCTTCACTTTTAAAAGGCAAACCTTCAAAATTTTCTTTTTCCCAATGAATTAAATCGGATGAAACTGCTCTTCCTATTTTTTGTTCAATTCCTTTATCCTGACGCTTTAATCCGGTATAGTACATTTCATAACCTTTCTTGTCTGATCTTTTGCTCACATGCATCGTCCATAACATATCATCGTCCCATTCGCCGGGATCGCCAACAAAAAGAGCATTTTTTACCCTTTTCCACGAAAGTCCGTCTTTTGAAACCGCATGCGCAATATAATCATGATTGGGAATAATCAAATGAAATAAATGATGAATTCCTTTTTCGCCTATAAATACATCAACATCTCCAATTTCCCAATTGCTAAATCCTGAACCTGAATACATTTTATTACTTATTTAATTATTTTATAATATTTTAATCCTTCCAAAATTCCTTCAGAAGCCGATGTTTTGGCCACATAAATGCTTTTTGTTGTTTCATATTCTGCAAGTTCTGCGCTTCGGTTTCCTACGATAATTCCTTTTACAGGACCTCGAAACATATCAACATCATTTCCGGAATCTCCGGCGGCAATAACATTCGATAATGAGATATTCCATTTACGGCACAAAAACTTTATGGCATTGCCTTTTGAGGCCCGTTTGGGTATAAAATCAAGATACAAACCGTGACTCGGAATAATATTTACTTTATACCAGCCCGTTCCCAAAACCCTGATTAATTCATCGTGATCGTAATGTTCTTTTTCGTAATAATAAGAGATTTTATAAGGATTCTGAGCTTCTTCTTCCTGAAGTTTCATCCATTTTATTTCTTTTAAGCGTTCTGCGATATCATCTCTTTTCCAACGTCCTGAAAGGAATTTTGCCCAGCCTTTGTCCAGAATATAATCTTTTCCGTTTGTGTAATAAATCTCTGTTCCGACAGAACAAATGATAAAATCCGGAAGCGGAAACTGTTCTTCGTCAATTACTTTTTTAACCAAAGTTAAATTACGTCCCGATGCCATGGCAAAAGCCATTTTATCAGTACGATTACTTAAATGCTCTTTTAATTGTTTCAGCCCCGGATTATCTAATTTTGGTTCAATCAGGGTTCCGTCTATATCCGAAACTAAAAGATTTTCAATTTTTCTTTTCAAACGGTCAATATTAATATTCGGATAATGCTGTTTTTTTATTCCGGCTCCCGATGAAAGTGATAAATTCTCTTTAACCAATTCTACATACTGATTTACATGGCTTAGCCAGCTGTAATATTTTTGAATATTTATAGCGCCGTTATTAGAATAATATTTCCACTGATTTTCATCTGTCAAAATACGTAAAAGTGCTTTTTTGATTTGATTTTCATCCTGCGGATTAACTAATTCTCCGTTTTGGCAGACAGGAATAATTTCTGATGGTCCGCCATTTTTGGTAACCACAACAGGAAGTCCTGAACTGGCAGATTCTATAACCGTTAAACCAAAATTTTCATGCAAGGCCAGATTTACAAAAACACCTCTTTTTTCTGCCGCATAACGATAAATAATCGAAACTTCATTTTCGACATCGTGTTTCTTCGGAATTGCCATTTTTCCGTACAAATCGTATTTATCCATTAACAACAGCAAATCGGTTAAAACATCTTTTTCAGATTCTGGCATTTTGGCAATATCTTTACGAATACCTGCAAAAATCACCAAATTGGCAATGCTTTGTAATTCTTTGTCTTTGCCATAAACATCTATAAGTGTATGAAGGTTTTTGTGACGATCTGGTCTGGAAAGTGCCAGAATAAATGGTTTATGCGGATTGGTAAGAAATTTTGAAATAGTCTCAGAAACCCAGTATTTTCGTTGTGTTTCTTCTAAATGCTTATCATTATCCGCTTCCTGAAAATAATAAGGAACAAACTTTCTGGTATCAATTCCCGGAGAAATCGCGTGGTATTTTGCCAATCCGAAATTTTTATAGGCTTTATAGGTTTCTATTTCCTGTTCGGTCGAAGTAACAATAAATTCAGAAAGTTCGAGTGTTTTTTCTTCGGCAGCAATTCTGGCTTTAAACTTAAATTTTTTTTCCAGTTCTTCTTCGGTTTCACCATTTTCTAAAAGTTTTTTCTTTTTATAAAACCCCAAAGAATGTCCTGTGTGAGCAAAAGGAATATTGAGAACGGCTGATAATTCTGCTGCAGCATAACCCGCATCGCCATAATGAGAATGAATCCAGTCGGGATAAATATTATGCATTTTTATATGCTGCATAGCGCCGTTTACAAAAGTGTCAAGCCCTTCCCAAAGCTGTTCTTTTGATTTATATTTTTTTCCAAGAAACGGAATTCTTCTTATATCTAATTTATCATTGATAATTTCAACCGGAACAGCATATTCTGGAGAAAGGGCCGGGTCATCAATTAATCGGGTAAACAAATGAACATGTTCTACATCTTCATGCTGGGATAAAAATTCAGCAAGTTCATAAACATATTTCGTTTGTCCGCCATTATCTGCATCTCTTCCAATTTCAAGTCCCGATCCCTTTAAAAGTCCATGTATGTTTATAATTGAAATTCGTAATTTTTTCATCATTCTTGATTATTATTTGAAAACCCAATTTACAGAGCTCACAAAGATTTTGACGAAATAATTACAGTTTTAATTTACATATTTCCCACGTTTAAAAAATGTAATTGAAATTAAGATCCTGAATTTAAAATAGCAGGTAGAATATATTCTTTTACAATTTTCTCTGCCTGAGGATGTCCATAAGGTTTATTATATGCTTTTGAAGTAATGATAATAACCAAAGGAAGTTCTTTAAAAATTATAAATTGATTACCGCCGTTTCCTGCACAATAAAACGTTTCATATTTTTTTCCTTCAAATTCAACTGTTTTATTCCAAAACAAATAGCTGTAAAACTCATTTTTTCTTTCCGGAATTTGAATTTGTCTTGTAAAGGTTTTAGCTATCCATTGTTTATTTAAAACCTGTTTACCATTCCATACACCATTATTTTTATACAATTGTGCGTATTTAGCATATTCCAAAGAAGTCATTTGTAAACTTCCGGCTGTATTTGGCACTTTTTGCGGCGTATACTGCCATTGATAGTTGGTAATATTTAAAGGCTTAAAAAGTTTTTCCTGAGCAAATTTCTCCAAACCTTCGGGAGTAGATTTATTCAAAATATCTCCAAGCACAACAACCCCGGCTGTAAAATAATCCCATTGACCACCGTTTGTTTTTGTTTTGTCCATAGGAAGATCTAAAGCAAATTTTACCCAATTTTCTGTCGGATACATGTTATCCTCATTTCCAGGAGAATCTCCATTCATGTCAGATCCTTCAAAAGCAGAACTCATCGTAAGAAGGTCTTTTATTTTTATACTGTCTTTTTTAGGTTCATAATTATTGAACTTTTTTAAATCATAAAATGTACTCAAAGTCTGGTTTTCATTATTGATAAAACTATCCTGAATAGCAATTCCCATTAGAGTCGAAGTAAATGATTTTGCTGCCGACCGCGTATCGTGAAGCGTATTTCTGTCAGCGTCGTTAAAATATTCTTCGAGAAGCAGTTTACCATCGTGTATAACGACAAGGCTGGTAATTTCTTTTAGATTATAATTACCAATTGCCGTATTCAATTGTTCAATTTTCTTTTTATTAAAAGTTTTATTTGAAATTTCCCAATCGCTTCCGGGCTGAATCTTTTGTACTTCAATTTGTTGTTTAGATAATACGATTGGCTTTATAATTAATTTTATCTGACCTTCGGCAATTAATTTTCCCGTTTTTACTGCTCCGTTTTCTTCTTCTTTAATATACGGTCTAATTTCGATTTTTAGTTGATGTTCACCTTCTGTCAAAGCCTTGTCTCCGCCATTATTCTTAAATCGTTCCCACATGTACATTGCCCACCAGTCTTCGCCTTTTGAGCTTGTGAGCGGAACTCTAAAAGTTGTTGAGGTATTTTTATTTCCTCCAGATCCAAAATTGCATCCGTGGTGAATATTTTCTGTATAAATCAATTTACCGTCAACATAAAATGCAAATTGAAGATTTCCGTTTTTTAAAAGAATTTCTGCAGGAAGCCCGGGCGCTAACTGATGCAGATAATTTACCACAGAATTATCCATAAAGACCCTGATATTCAAATCGGATTTGTATTTGAGTTCAAAAGATTTTAATATATCTGAATTTTTATATTGATCCAGCGGAATATTTCCGTTCATGAAAGTTATTTTACCAATATTGGTTTTATGAATGTTATAAACAATTGTATCAGTTTTATACAAATCATTTTGAGAAGTAATTTTACTGCAGATAGATATTACAAGAAATAATAGTAATCGTGTCATTATTTAATTTTTATGATATTGAAAAGCAAAACTAGATTGTTCCATTCACTAAAAATTGTACAGAATTAACATTTGCAATTATTTCTTAAAAAGTATTCTTTTATGTTCTGAAGGATTCAGATCGTTCATTTCTCTAAAACATCGGTTAAAATGACTTTGATCTGAAAATCCACATTGATAAGCAATTTCGGTAAAAGACAGTTTTGAGAAAGACATCAGCGAAAGCGCTTTTTCGACTTTTAATTTTCTAATATATTCTCCCAGATTACAATGAAAATATTTAGAAAAATCTCTCGATAAATGTATAGGATGAATGTTTAATATCGAAGACAAATATTCTAAGGAAAGGTTTTCTGCAAATTCCTCATGTAGAAGTTCATCGAGTGTTGTTACCCATTTTGGCTTTTTGTCTTGTACAGATTTAAAAGTATCCTGCAATTTCGAAATTATTTCAAGCAGTAAAATTTGAGTAGGAAGATCTGGACTGGTTTCTACTTTTGAAGCACGAAAAACTTTATACATCAATAGTTTAATATCAGGGTTTAAAATTTTACTGCTTCCTTCAAGACTTTCACTGTTCAAATTCAAATTATCAAACCAGTGCTTTTCTATTTCAAGATGAAAACCTCTTGTAAATCCTTCTGGTTTTATATTATAATGTGCGTCCTGCCAATTATGAAACAACATACTTCCCGCCTTACAATTGTAAACCTCTTTTTTATTTCCTTCGATAACATTTCCCTGAAGAATAAAAGTAAAATAAGCATGTTCGTGATAATGCCAGTCGACTTTTGGATGCGTGTAAACTGTATCAGTAAGAGTAATTCCGTCTAAGTAAATCGTCTTATTGGTATCTCCGTAAAATTCACCCTTTTTTGAATGTTTCATAGTATTGGAAATTTCTATTTACAGCACTTGGATTTCTACAGTCTAATGTAAGTGATTTTACATGAGAATTATACAACATTAATAAAAAATTATGTAAATGAATTTTATTGCATAATCATACTTTTCAATTAAATAAATCACCTCCAAAACATAAACACATGAGAATAATTTTACCAATTTCAATAATAGTTTCTATTATTTCAATATTAAGCTATAGCTGCGAGGCGCTGCCCTGCGATGATGAAAACGACAGACGTGATCAAAATGAAGCCTTTTTTCATAAAGTTGACACGTTAGACAACAAAATCGATTAACTAATATTTTAAGAATTTTAGTAATTTTCTTTCAGCTTATAAACTAAAATGCATTTACTTTTATAATGTTTTTTTTACATTTGAGTAGAAAAACATTCATGCAGTATGTTATAAGCCAGTTATCATCTTATTTAAACATAAAGTATAAAATGATTTATAAAAATATATTGCAGATAGACGATGATATTGACGATTGCGAGTTTTTTATGGAAGCTCTGCAGGCTGTCTCTACCGCAGATTATACTGCAATGCAAAATCCTGTAGAAGCACTTAATAAATTAATCCATAAAGAAATTAACCCTGATGTAATTTTTCTTGATCTTAATATGCCTATAATGTCCGGCTTTGAGTTTTTAATCGAAATTAAAAAACAGGAAGCCATAAAAAACATTCCAATAATAGTTTTTTCGACCTCACAATTTGAAGAAATTAAGCTAAAAGCAAGAAAGTATGGAGCAAACGAATATATATCCAAACCCAGTGATTTTAATGAATTGAAAAAAATACTCAGCCATTATATTGTTTAATATATGCTGTATTTACAATGAAGCCGCTAAACGTAGAAAATTGGTCGTTTTTTGCTTTTTTTATTGCTAAACCTTAGTGCCTATGGTATTCTTAACAGAAAGACAATGAAATTATCAACTCAAATACTTCTTGCATTTACGCTAATAATTTTGCTTTCTGTTGCAGATTCATATACCAATTACAGATTGTCTCAAAAAGTACGTCTTAATTCTCAGTTTCTTTCTAAATCAGAAGCTGTCATTCGAAATTCAAATAAAACACACAGAGCTATTCTTGAAATGCAAAGTGCTGTGCGAGGTTATTTTTTAACTAATGACACTACCTTTTTAGGAGAATATTACAATGGAATAATACAGGTGCCTGAATATCTCAAAGAACAAAAATCACTCATTGGCATTAATAACACACAGCGTTCAATTCTGGATTCTATCAGCGAGCTTCATAACAGCTGGCTTGAATATACAACAGAATTAATAAAAAACAGAAACGATAATCCTGTAGTTTATCAAAATCTTTTGGATAATAAACTAAAAAAGCATGTAGGCAAAAATATTAATGATGCTATTACAAGAAAGTTTAAGCGATTTGATAAAATTGAATACAAAACACGAAAACATCATAGCGAAATGCTTCTTGAATCTTTAAAAAAAACCAGAACGTATTCGTTAATATTTTTATTACTGACCATTTTTGTCGGCATTGTCAGCACGGGTTATATCGTAATTATGATTACCAATCGTATTAATTCTATGGTTCGTGTAGCAGATACAATTTCGAAAGGAAAATTTACAATAGTCAAAGATTACAGAAATGATGAACTAAGTGCTTTGGCATCATCTTTAAATATAATGTCACGCAGGCTTGAAAAAAATATTCAGGATTTAGAAAACAAAAATGCCGAATTAAACAAATTTGCTTATGTCGTTTCTCATGATTTAAAAGCCCCGCTTAGGGGTATTTATAATGTAATAAGCTGGATAGAAGAAGATTTATCAGGCGAACTCTCTCCAGCCTTAAAGAATTATCTCAACATAATTCCGAAAAGAACACAGCGAATGGAAGCTCTTATTAATGGTCTTTTAGATTATGCCCGGATAAATAGAAAAACAACTCCTGAATTAGTCGATACAAACGCAATGGTTGATGAAATTTCTCAATCGATTGTACCCAGAAAATTTAAACTGGAAATGATTAACCTTCCGGAAATTTTTACAGAACGTTTAAAACTCGAACAAGTATTCTCCAATTTAATTAGCAATGCCGTAAAATATTCAAAAGCAGAAAACCCGAGAATACAAATTAAATGCGAGAAAATAATGAACGTTTATGAATTTTCGGTAAAAGACAACGGAATTGGAATCGATCCTGAATATCATCAAAAAATATTCGAAATCTTCCAGACATTAAGAGAAAAAAACGAAATGGAAAGTACCGGAATTGGTCTCGCTATTGTAAAAAAAATAATAGACGAACAAGGAGAAACCATTAATGTACAATCTAAACTGGGTGAAGGAGCCGAATTTACTTTTACCTGGAGAAATAATAAAACAGTATGAGAAAACCAAACATTTTATTAATTGAAGATGATGAACTGGATACAATTTCAGTAGAGCGTTCTTTAAAAAAATTAGAAATACAATACGTTCTTTATACTGCATACAACGGGCTTGAAGCTCTAAAGTTATTAAGAGATACAGAAAATCCGCTTATTCCGGATGTTATTCTTCTCGATATTAATATGCCCAAAATGAACGGAATTGAATTTCTTACAATTCTTAGAGACGATGAAAATCTAAAACATTTAAACGTTTTTATAATGACCACATCTTCTGAAAGCAACGACAGAACCGATGCCGAAAAATTAGGTATTTCCGGGTATATTATAAAACCTTTAAATTATAACGACAACACCAAAAGACCGGATTCTATGGATGCATTCGTGCAGTTTCATTTAAGAAAAATATTATTGAAAGAAAATGGTTAAAAAATGACAATGACAATGACAATGACAATGACAATGACAATGATAATTTTAATAAAAAATCTAAAATCTAAAATCTAAAATTTTAAAAATATCCCAATCCAAAAACACAACCTATACCAACTCCTGCCCGATTATGAAAAAAGCAAAACACATCGATAAAACACCAGAAAACGAGGTGTTAATCGCACTGCCAATCATAACAGATGAGAAAAAAACATCTGGAACCAAAGTAAAGAAAATCAAAACCGAAGAATCTATACTTAACGATGCAGAATTTTTAAAGATTTTGCTGAAAGTTAAAAACGGAAACTTCTCACAGCGTTTTCCAACCGATCAAAACGGAATAAAAAGATCAATCTGCGATACTTTAAACGAAATCATAGACCTGAATGAAAGAATGGTTTTTGAGTTTCAAAAAGTGGGTAAAAGTATTGGTAAACAAGGAAAATTAACCAATCGTGTAGTGTTAGACGGAGCAAGAGGTTCGTGGAGTTCCTGCGTCGATTCTGTAAATACTTTGATATCAGATCTGGTTCATCCAACAATTGAAATTGCCCATGTAATTACCTCTGTAGCAAAAGGAAACCTATCTCAGGAAATGCCATTATCTATTGAGGGAAATCCACTTCAGGGAGAATTCCTCAGAATTGCAAAAGAGGTAAACGGAATGGTAAAACAGCTTAATCTTTTCTCGATGGAGGTTACACGTGTGGCACGTGAGGTTGGTACCGAAGGAAAACTGGGCGGACAGGCAAAAGTTCGCGGTGTTGGTGGTGTTTGGAAAGATTTGACTGATTCTGTAAATAAAATGGCCAGCAACTTAACCGGTCAGGTTCGTAATATTGCCGATGTAACAACAGCCGTAGCAAAAGGAGATTTATCGAAAAAAATTACCGTAGACGTAAAAGGAGAAATCTTAGAATTAAAAAATACCATCAATACCATGGTAGATCAGCTAAACTCTTTCTCTTCTGAGGTAACCCGTGTGGCGCGTGAGGTTGGTACCGAAGGAAAACTGGGCGGGCAGGCACAGGTAAAAGGTGTTGGCGGAACATGGAAAGACTTAACCGATTCTGTAAACCAAATGGCATCGAATCTTACAGGACAAGTACGTAATATCGCAGATGTAACAACAGCCGTAGCAAGAGGAGATCTTTCTAAAAAAATTACCGTAGACGTAAAAGGAGAAATCTTAGAATTGAAAGACACCATTAATACCATGGTAGATCAGCTAAACTCTTTCTCTTCTGAGGTGACCCGTGTGGCGCGTGAGGTAGGTTCTGAAGGAAAACTGGGAGGGCAAGCCAGAGTACGAGGTGTCGGTGGAGTTTGGAAAGATTTGACCGATTCTGTAAATCAAATGGCATCAAACTTAACAGGTCAGGTGCGTAATATTGCCGAGGTAACGACAGCCGTGGCAAAAGGAGATTTATCCAAAAAAATTACTGTAAACGTTGAGGGAGAAATCCTCGAATTAAAAAATACCATCAATACCATGGTGGATCAGCTTAACTCATTTGGTGCCGAGGTAACCCGTGTGGCACGTGAGGTTGGTTCAGAAGGAAAACTGGGAGGTCAGGCAAAAGTAAAAGGTGTTGGCGGGACATGGAAAGATTTAACCGATTCTGTTAACCAAATGGCATCAAACCTAACCGGACAAGTACGTAATATTGCCGAGGTTACAACAGCCGTAGCAAACGGTGACCTTTCGAAAAAAATTACGGCTGTAGCCGAAGGAGAAATCTTAGAATTAAAGAAAACCATCAATACGATGGTAGATCAGCTGAACTCCTTCTCTTCTGAGGTTACGCGTGTGGCACTTGAAGTAGGTACCGAAGGAAAACTGGGAGGTCAGGCAAAAGTAAAAGGTGTCGGCGGAACCTGGAAAGATTTAACAGATTCCGTAAACCAAATGGCATCCAACTTAACCGGACAAGTACGTAATATCGCCGAAGTAACAACAGCAGTAGCAAAAGGAGATTTATCACGCCAAATTACGGTTGATACCAAAGGAGAAATCTTAGAGCTAAAAAACACAATTAATACCATGGTGGGTCAGCTTAACTCTTTCGCTTCAGAGGTAACGCGTGTGGCTCGTGAGGTTGGTACCGAAGGAAAACTGGGCGGACAGGCACAAGTAGAAGGTGTTGGCGGAACCTGGAAAGATTTAACAGATTCGGTAAACCAAATGGCATCGAACTTAACCGGACAAGTGCGTAATATCGCCGAAGTAACAACAGCCGTAGCAAAAGGAGATTTATCGCTCCAAATTACCGTTGACGTAAAAGGAGAAATTTTAGAGTTAAAAAATACCATTAATACGATGGTGGATCAGCTTCGAGGCTTTGCATCAGAGGTTACAAGGGTTTCGCGAGAAGTAGGAACTGAAGGAAAACTGGGCGGACAAGCTAACGTTCCCGGAGTTGCCGGAACATGGAAAGATTTAACAGATTCCGTAAACCAAATGGCCGGAAACCTTACCGCTCAGGTACGTAATATTGCCGATGTAGCAATTGCAGTGGCAAATGGAGATATGTCCAGAAAAATTACCGTAGATGTACGAGGAGAAATCCTGCAATTGAAAGAAACACTGAATACCATGGTGGATCAGCTTCGTGAGTTTGCCTCTGAGGTAACGCGTGTAGCACGTGAAGTAGGTACCGAAGGAAAACTGGGCGGACAAGCCAATGTTCCGGGTGTCGCCGGGACATGGAAAGATTTGACGGATTCCGTTAACCAAATGGCGGGTAACTTAACAACTCAGGTACGTAATATTGCTGAGGTAACCATTGCCGTTGCAAACGGAGATATGTCGAAAAAAATTACCGCCGACGTTCGTGGAGAAATTCTTCAATTAAAAGAAACCGTAAATACGATGGTAGATCAGCTTCGTGCATTTGCCTCAGAGGTAACACGTGTGGCTCGTGAAGTTGGTACCGACGGAAAATTGGGCGGACAAGCATTCGTTCCCGGAGTTGCCGGAACATGGAAAGATTTGACCGATTCCGTTAACCAAATGGCATCCAACTTAACCGGTCAGGTTCGTAATATTGCAGATGTAACCAAAGCCGTTGCAAATGGTGACCTTTCGAAACAAATTACCGTTGACGTAAAAGGAGAAATCCTTGATTTGAAAAATACATTCAATACAATGGTGGAACAGTTAAATTCGTTCGCTTCTGAGGTAACACGTGTGGCACGTGAAGTTGGTACCGAAGGAAAACTGGGTGGACAATCTGAAGTAAAAGGTGTTGCCGGAACATGGAAAGATTTAACAGATTCGGTTAACGTAATGGCATCCAACTTAACCGGTCAGGTTCGTGGTATTGCAAAAGTTGTAACATCGGTAGCAAAAGGAAACTTAAAACAAAAATTATCTATTGATGCAAAAGGTGAAGTAGCACAGCTTACCGATACTATTAATGAGATGATTGATACACTGGCAACATTCTCAGATCAGGTAACAACGGTTGCCCGTGAGGTAGGTGCCGAAGGAAAATTGGGAGGTCAGGCAAACGTTCCTGGAGCTTCCGGAACATGGAAAAACTTAACCGAAAATGTAAACCAATTAGCAGCAAATCTTACCACTCAGGTACGTGCAATTTCTGAAGTGGCATCGGCAGTAACACAGGGAGATTTAACGCGAACAATTGGTGTTGAAGCAAAAGGTGAAGTTGAAGCTCTTAAAGATACTATTAACCAAATGATTTCAAACCTTAAAGCAACTACTTTACGTAATCAGGAACAAGACTGGCTGAAATCAAATTTGGCTAAATTTACTCAGATGCTTCAGGGGCAGAAAGAACTTAAATCTGTTACCATGAAAATTCTTTCTGAGCTTGCAGCGGTTGTTACCGCACAGCATGGTCTATTCTATATTCTGGAAGAAGGAGAAGAATTCATGGATTCAAAACTGAATTTAATTGCGTCTTATGCTTACATCAAAAGAAAAAATTCACCAACGCAATATGCAATGGGTGAAGGACTTATAGGTCAGGTTGCAATTGAAAAAGAAAGAATTATTTTAAGCAACGTACCAAAAGACTATATCCGAATTAACTCAGGATTAGGAGATGCTAAACCAAAAGATGTAATTATTCTTCCGGTTTTATTTGAAGGAAGACTTAAAGCAGTTATTGAATTAGCTTCACTTGACACCTTTAGTCAGACTCACTTAGATTTTCTTGAAGGCTTAACAGAAAGTATCGGTATCGTATTAAATACAATCGAATCAAACTCAAGAACAGAAGAATTACTGGTTCAGTCACAATCATTGGCAAATGAGCTGAAAAGCCAGCAGGAAGTATTAAAAAATACCAACGAAGAACTGGAAGAAAAAGCCATTCTATTGGCTAATCAAAAAGAAGAAGTTGAGCTCAAAAATCAGGAAGTTGAGGTTGCCCGTAAAGCACTGGAAGAAAAAGCAGATCAGCTGACACTAACATCCAAATACAAATCAGAATTCCTGGCTAACATGTCGCATGAGCTAAGAACACCGCTAAACAGTTTACAGATTCTTGCAAACGAATTAATCGCCAACCGAGACGGAAATTTATCCGAAAAACAAATTCAGTTTGCCAAAACAATAAATGCATGCGGCGATGACTTGATTCAGCTTATCAATGACATTCTGGATCTTTCTAAAATTGAATCTGGTTATATTTCTGTGGATTATAACCCGATTACTTTTGCAGAAATCAGCCGATTTGTAGAATCTACCTTCAACCCTATTTCGCAGGCTAAACATCTTCATTTTGAAATTATGATGGATGAAAATCTTCCTGAAGCAATGGAAACCGATTCGCAGAGATTGAATCAAATTCTAAAAAATCTTCTTTCGAATTCATTCAAATTTACTGAAAAAGGTGAAGTGAAATTAAACATTTACAAAGCTGATAATAACTGGAAAACTAAAAATCTTAGTCTGGAAAATGCCGAAGCGGTAGTTGCTTTTGAAATTTCAGATACAGGAATCGGAATTTCGAAGGAAAAACAAAACATAATTTTTGAAGCTTTTCAGCAGGCAGAAGGATCTACAAGCCGTAAATATGGCGGAACCGGTTTAGGATTGTCCATCAGCCGCGGACTTTCTGATTTATTAGGCGGAAGCATCGAATTAGAAAGTGATACCAATATAGGAAGTAAATTTACTTTATTCCTCCCTTTAAAATTTGTTCATATTCCTGAATTAGAAAACATTAATGTTAATGAAGAAACTAATGTGATTCACGCCGGAAAAAGCCGCTTAAAATCGCTTCCGTCAGCAAGTTTTAATAAATCTGATATTGATTTGTATTTTGTAGACGAAATTGGCGACGATCGTACTGATATTAAGCCCGATGACAAGATTCTTTTAATTGCAGAAGACAATGTAACTTTTGCTAAAATTTTATTAGAGAGGGCACATCAGCATAATATAAAAGCCATTGTAACCACACGCGGAAATGACGTTGTAGATTATATCAATCAATTTCAGCCGCACGCGATTACTATGGATTTGAATATGCCGGATACGAGCGGATGGAAAATTCTCGACAGGTTAAAAACCGATTTTACACTTCGTCATATTCCGGTTTACATCATTTCCGGAGAAGATGAAAGAAATAGAGGCTTGAAACGCGGAGCGAGAAATTTCTTTGTTAAACCGGTTAAAAACGAATTACTGACCTCTCTTTTTAACGATATTCAGGATTTTAAAGACAAGAAAGAAAAAAACCTCTTGATTGTCGATGATAATAAAACTGATTTAAAACGAATTTATGAAGCTGTAAAAGGAGAAGATATTTCAATTTCGACGGCATTAACTGCAAAAGATGCTGTAGAACTTATTAAACAAAAATCTTTTGACTGTATTATACTCGATTTAGTACTTCCGGATGCAGATGGTCTTGATTTAATTGGCGATTTAGAAAACAATATCAGTGGAGAAACGGCTATTATTATTCATTCTGCCGGTGACGTAAATAAAAAACAACGCAGCAGACTGGGTCGATTTGCCCATAGTATTATTACAAAAAGTGCTTCTTCAATTGACGAAGTAGTAGACCAGACTGCCCTATTCATGCATCGTGTACATAAAGATCTCCCTGAAAGCATGAAAGAAAGAATTGAAACGTATTATTTAAAAGAAGATGTTTTAATTAATAAAAAAGTGCTTTTGGTTGACGACGATGTTCGAAATTTATTCGCACTAACAACCGCTTTAGAACGATTTGGTTTAGAAGTTATTAGCGCAGAAAGTGGTCATGAAGCAATAGATATTTTAAATCAGAATATTAAAATAGATATTGTTTTGATGGATATCATGATGCCGGAATTAGACGGTTATGAAACCATGAAAATTATTAGAAAAAATATAAAACATAAAGACCTGACCATAATAGCAGTTACAGCAAAAGCAATGAAAGGAGACAGACAGCGCTGTATCGAATCTGGTGCATCAGATTATATTACAAAACCGGTTAATGTTGAACAATTATCCTCTTTAATGAGAGTATGGTTAAAATAATTTTTGATTATGAAAAACCAAAATTCGATAGAAGAACATTCGGTTAAGATATTAATTGTAGACGATAAGAAGGAAAATCTGCTTTCGCTTCAGGTTATTCTTGCCGATAAAGGATATGAGTTTGTAGAAGCGACTTCGGGTAAGGACGCGCTCAGAATTTTGCTTAAAAACCAGGATTTTGCCATTATACTTATGGACGTTCAGATGCCTTTAATGGACGGTTTTGAAACCGCTGAACTTATCCGTCAGAGTGATAAACTCAAACATGTGCCTATTATTTTTTTAACGGCCAATATGAATACCTCAGATTATATTTTTAAAGGATATCAGTCTGGTGCTGTTGATTATATGATAAAACCATTATCTGCCGAAATTCTTCAGGCAAAAGTGATGGTATTTACCGAACTGTATAAGAAAAACAGGGAACTTCGTATTCGGGAAGAAGAAGCAAGTGCGCTTAATGCCAAAATTACAAAAGCAAACGAAGAATTGGCCGCACAGTATATTGCGATTGAGAAATATGCAACGGAGTTAAAAAAGAAAAATACTGAACTTGATGCTTTTACACATATTTCAAGTCATGATTTGCAGGAACCGCTTCGCAAAATTCAAACTTTTACAAACATTATTCTGGCAAAAGAATATCCCAATTTAAGTCCTGACGGGCAGGCAAAATTTGAGCGAATTCTATATGCTACAAACCGAATGCGGGAATTAATCAATGATCTTTTGGCTTTTTCCCGAACCAATATTACAGATCGTATTTACGAGAATACAGATCTTAATATTATTATTGATAATGTAAAAGAAGCACTTCGGGAAAATATCCGAGAAAAAAATGCTGAAATTATTACTGAACTGCATGGCAAAATCAATATAATTCCGTTTTTATTTATTCAGCTTGTAGAAAATCTGATAAACAATGCATTAAAATTTTCACAAAAAGAAATTCCGCTTCAAATTGAAATTAAAAGCCGAATTGTAAATGGCGGAGAATTACAAAATGATAAATTATCGCCAACAGAAAATTACTGTCATATCAGCTTTCGTGACAACGGAATAGGTTTTGAACAGGAACACAGCGAAAAAATATTCGGTGTTTTTCAGCGATTACACAGCAGAGATATTTATGACGGAACTGGAATTGGGCTTGCCATTGTTAAAAAGATTGTCGAAAATCATAACGGGATTATTACTGCTTCTTCAAAACCAATGGAAGGTGCAACTTTTAATATTTATATTCCGCAAAAATAAATTGAAACCGGATTAAAATCCGGTATACAATATGAACTGGATTGAAATCCAGACCTACAAATATAAATCATTCCTTCGGAATTTTACATTCCGGGTGTTAATGAGATCTATAATTTTCGGCATCAAAATAAAGAGCCAGAGGCTCGATTTATATTGTAGGGCGGATTTCAATCCGGTTTAATATCAATTCGGTCATGTCGATATTTAATCTTTTTGATCATCGAAAAATTTAAATATATTTGATCATACAATGCAGGACAAACTTCGCGAACATATAGAAAAAATAATATTGTTAACAGATGATGAATATCTATTTGTTAAGGAACATTTTATCACTAAAAAATTCAAAAAACATCAATTTCTCATTCAGGAAGGAGATGATGTAAAATACTCATATTTTATTATTTCGGGACTTTTAAAATTGGTTTATACAGATGATTCTGAAAAGCAGCATATTGTTTCTTTTGCCATGGAAGATTGGTGGGAAAGTGATTATTATGCTTTTTTTACCCAGACAAAAGCCACTATGTCTTTAGAATGTCTTGAAGATACAGAGGTTCTTTGTTTTACTTTGGAACAATATAAAAAACTATGCGATGGTTCTCCAAAAATGCTGCGCTTTTTTCTGGAGAAAGCAAATTTTGGTTTTCTGGCATCGCAGCGCCGTATTCTTTCCTCGATGACATCAAACCCAAAAGAACGTTACGAACAGCTTTTAAAACAATATCCATCCCTTTTTCAGCGTGTGCCCAAAAGTCTTATTGCATCTTATTTGGGAGTTTCGCGCGAAACCCTCAGCCGATTATCCTCTTAGTGTGACAAATCTCACTTTTTATTTGTGATTAATGTCAAGACTTGTTTCCATAAGTTCTTTTCAATTTTGCAGTATAATTTTTTAAACTGTAATCGTGAAAAAAACAACAAAAATTTTAGCATTAGTATTAATGACAACATTGCCGCTACTGGCACAAACTAAAAAAGAAAAACAAATGGAAAAAAGAGTAATTAATCCCTGGAAATGGCAAAACGAACGAAGCTACAATCAGGCAGTTGAAGTAAAAAATCCGGCAGGAACATTATATGTTTCTGGACAAACCGCCATAAGTGCAGACGGAATTTCCAGTAATGAAAACATGGAATCTCAAATAAAACTCGCTTTAAAAAATCTTGAACTTGTTATTACAGATGCTGGTTACGAATGCAGCGGTATTGTGAGATTAAATATTTATACAACTGCCACAGATGAACTCTGGCCGCACTTCCCTATTATACAAGAATGGTTATCCAAACACAACATACAACAAGCCACAACCTTATTAGAAGTAAAAAGTCTTTTTGAAACTTTAAAAGTAGAACTGGAAGCCACAGTGGTGCGTTAAGGTGTAAAGGGACTAAGACTCTAGGGACTGAGGTTCTAAGGGACTAAGATTTTTTCTAAAAACTCTGAACCTCTGAACCTTTGTACCTCTGAGCCTCTAAAAAAACCTTAGCATCTTATAAAAACTCCCCGTCCTTAACCTTAAATGCCCATGCTGCCATTGCTTCAATAACGGGCAGCAGACCTTCTCCGGCATTGCTAAGTCTATACGTTACAAAAGGAGGAACAACTGGTTTTGCTTCTCTAATAACTAAGCCGTCGGCTTCTAATTGCTTTAGATGCTGAATAAGCATTTTTTCTGTAATTGCAGGAATTTCTCTTTTTAATTCGCTGTAGCGTTTCATTCCGTTTGATAAATGCCAGAGTATTATGGGTTTCCAATAGCCTCCAATTTTTTCCATTACAAATGTAACAGGACAATTTTCCAGCGCATACTGTTTGTTTTCCTGAATTGTCGATGATTCTTTAATTGCTGTCATAATACATACTTTAGGGTAAGTACTTGTATAAAAGTAAGTACAAAGATACCTTTGTAACTGTAATAAAAAAAATTATATATATATGAAAATTATACTATCAGGTTCTTTAGGGAACATCGGAAAACATTTAACTATAAAATTAATAAATGCCGGACACGACGTAACGGTAATAAGCAGTAATGCTGACAGAAAAACAGCAATAGAAAATCTGGGTGCAAAAGCTGCTATAGGATCAGTAAGTGATTCTGATTTTCTAATCGAAACTTTGACAAATGCCGACGCCGTTTTTGCTATGACACCGCCAAATTTAGGCGGAGCAAATGTAATTGTAAATACTGAAAACGCTGGTAAATCTTTTGCAAAAGCAATTGAAAAAACTGGACTAAAACGTGTCGTAATGTTGAGCAGTATTGGTGCTGATTTACCAAACGGAACGGGACCAATTGCCGGACTTCATAAAATTGAAGAAATATACAGGAATTTAAATACTTCGGTAACTTTTTTAAGAGCTGGCTTTTTTTACACTAATTTTTATCATGATATTCCGATGATTAAAGGAGCAGGAATTATTGGCTCTAATTATCCGGCAGATATCAAAATTCCGTTTGTGCATCCAGAAGATATTGCTCAGGCAGCAGCCGAAGAACTGGTACAAACATCACAAGGAAAAAATGTTCGTTACATCATCAGCGATGTTCGTACTCCGGGCGATGCGGCAAAAGTTTTGGGAACTGCAATCTCAAAACCAGAACTGCCTTGGATCGAGTTTACTGATGAACAAGCACTTGAAGGAATGACTCAAGCCGGACTTCCGGAAGAAATTGCTAATCTTTATGTTGAAATGGGAAATGGCTTAAAAAGCGGAAAAATTGCCGAACATTTTACAACAAGTAAAGCGTCTGTTGACGGAAAAATAAAACTGGAGGAGTTTGCTAAAGAATTTGCATCAAACTTTTAATCTTAAAATATAGGGATTGTCTCAAAAACTAAGACAATCCCTTTTATTTTATGTCTTTCAGGAACATTTCGTGATATTATTTTTTTTTAAACAACAATTATTCCTGCTGTATTGGCTTTTCAAATATCAGCTTTTTAACGGAAATATTTATTCTTTTTTTGTAAACCCTTTTCGGGTCATTTCTCCCCAGCCTTTCGTTCCCATTATTTTTTCTTTATACCCTACTAACGCCGAATATACGGTCATAGGATGAAAATACAATGGCTCAATAAAAGCAGCTATAAGCAATTTAAAAAAATCCGTATGTTTCGGGTATTTATGAAAAGTACGTTCTTCGCTAAAAAGTGCCAAAACAGAAAAGAAAACGGCAAACGAATACACGAAAAGAATAAGCAAAATAAAAAAATGCCAGTTAAGAAAACCTAAAATTATAAACACAAGTGTAATAACAAGCCCTATAAATTCAATTCCTGGAGCCAAAAACTCAAATAATGTCCAATAAGGGACACTAACAATTCCTAACAATTTATATTTAGGATTCATGAACATTTTTCTATGAAAACTCAACGTTTCAATTGTTCCTCTCATCCAGCGGCTTCGCTGTTTTTTAAATATTTTAAAATCTTCAGGAGCTTCTGTCCAGCAAAGCGGATCAGGAATATAACTAACAGAATACGGAAGTTTGTTTTCGAGCATATAACGGCGCATTCTTACGACAAGCTCCATATCTTCGCCCACAGTCTTTGTACTGTATCCACCAGATAACAGAGCAATTTCTTTATCAAAAGCACCAAATGCACCGCTAATTAGCAATAATCCGTCTAGCCTTCCCCACGCCATTCTTCCCAAAAGAAAAGCTCTAAGATATTCTAAAACCTGAATTCTAGGGATCATACTATCAGGAACATTCACCTCTACCAAACGTCCGTTTTTAATTACACACTGATTTGCAATTCTCACTACACCGCCTGTGGCAATAATACGTTTACTATGTGATTCTAAAAATGGTTTTGCCAGTTTTAAAAGAGAATTTTTATCTAAGATACAATCCACATCAATACATACAACATAAGGATTCTGGGCAATGTTTAATCCCACATTAAGGGCATCGGCTTTACCTCCATTTTCTTTATCGGCAACAATCAGTTTCTTATATGCCGCATTTCTGGAAGTGTAAATTCCTTTTAGCTTTTTTGTTTTAATTTGTTCATGAAAATCCAAATTTGTCAAAACAAGATCATACGTCTTAATTAGAATTTCCATAGAATTATCCTTACTGCCGTCATTGACCACAATAACCTGATAATTATTGTAATTTAAAGAAAGTAAAGATTTTACATTTTCTTCAATTGTAAAACCTTCGTTATAAGCAGGAGCAATCAAAGAAAGTTTAGGCGCAAATTCACTCGTAAGAAGCACTTCATAATCAACAAAACTATTCTTTTTAAGATAACTGTTGAGTTCTTTTGTAGAAAGATAAGCTAATATAAGATATGAAGACATGATTAATATAGCATAACCAAGTATTAGGACCATATATATGTCCAGAAACCATGTCAATTCATTAGTAAAAAAAGTCATCGGCTTGTAATTAAACAGTTAAAGTCTGCAAGACGTTTTGCGCTTCATATTTTATCAATGCATTTGGAGCCCGATCTGCCAATTGTACCACATAAGGAATTTTTTGCGTAAGCTTTAATTCTCTTATAAGTTTTAATCCCAGTGTAATAACAGTTGTATTTTTTGATTCGAGTAAAAGCTCTACTCCTTTTGTATCGCCTATATCATGTTTTTTAAAAGCACCAATAATATTAAGCTGTGTCCAGTCGTCGATAGGATTTGGATGCTCTGCCAAATGCACAATTCCTTTTGTTCCTGCTAGTTTGATGCAGGCATTGATTGCTGTAATTTTTAAAGTCTTTTTTCTAACTTTTGAAAATGTTATAATACTGTCGAATGCATCATATATGTTGAACTCGGCAAGTTCTGTAATTCCTTTGCATTTTTTTTCCCATCTTAAATTTCGGAGTTTCGCAAACGAATCTTTTATTAACCCGGAATCCTTATAAAATTGTTCGAGCTTTTGTGCATACACGCCATCATAGTTTTTATGAAGATTTATGATCGTTTCCATTACTAATTCTCGAAAAAAAGTTTTCTTAAAAAGCAAAATTAAGTCTTTGTCTTGCTGGAAATCCGAAAAAACGACATCTTCAAAAACTACTGTAGACAACATTCTTTCAATAATTTCTGTGTATTTTATATCAAGTTTTGCTCTCTTTATTTTTTTATTGCGGCTCCAGACAATAGACAGATACAAAACAAAAGCCCCCCCGATAAACAGATATATCGAAAAAATGAGAAAAGGCACAACCCAATCTTTCTTTTCATATGGTTCCCAAACATTTTCCATAATTAAAAGCGTTTTGTAACTATTAACTGAACATTGAATTTGTTTCTATATTCGCCCGGAATATATTCTTCATATTCATATAGAAAAATGGGGCGTACAAAAAATGAATCTCCAAGACGATGCTGATACTGTATTCCTGCTCTGTAAGCTTTTAAAGGCTGGGTAAAACCATTATAAAGATATAAATACGGAACGGTTCCGTATTGAAGTTCAAGTCTTATGATGCGCTCTTTTTCCTCGTTGGATTTCTGCAAACTCAAAACATGAGAAAACAAAGCATTTCCTGTATCATAATAAGGTCTGTATGCAAGTGTATAACTGCCTGTATTATACGCAATTTGTCCTGTAAGCAAAGTTATATCATCTGATTCAAAGTGCATAAATCTTGCGCCAAATGAAAAATCAAATTTTTTATAGGGCGTAAAATAATATTCCAAACCGGCTTTTCCGACAGGAAATACTGCCTCTCCTGTTGAAATACCTGCGTTTGCATACAAATAGCTTTTGTTGGAGAATGTCTGGTAAAAATCGGTTTCAAATAACATTTCGGTGTCATTGTTAACATGACCTACATTTGCTCTCCCCACAATGGCCGATTTGCTGAATTTATGCGAGTATTCGATATAACCATAATGCAAAGGCGATTGTCCGGGATTTGATGTTGAAATATTAAGGTACGAGGCTGAAACAGCATTTTTGGCTTTACGCCCAATAAGCGTGCGAATTCCTCTAAACGGCTGTGTACTATTATCTGCTAATGATGCTTTTTCTATAATGTCTAATGCTTCCTGATCGCGGTTTAGCTTTTCCAGACATGAAGCTTTTATTTTTATTACATCAACTGATTTTGAATCTATTGCTAAGTATTTATCACAATACCAAATACATTTCTCATATTGTTCTGACCAGAAATAGATATTAATAATCGCCAGCAGAGCATCCGGATTTGGTTTTGTTTTGTCTGCTAATGGTGCTATTATTTTTATTGCCGAAGGGTAATCTTTTTTCCAGCTGTATATACGTCCAGCATAAACCTGAATATCCTCATTCTCAGGAAATTTTGCACGCAAAGGTTCAATTAAAGATAAAGCTTTATCAAAATTGCCTTTTTCTGTTTCCTGTTTTGCCTGAGCCATAACAGTATCAGGATTTACTTCCTGAGCAAAAGACATTGAAGTTATACACAATAAAACGACTAAATAATAAAAAAACCTCATTAAGCTTTGATTTTTAACAACTTATTGATTCTAACTAACAAAACTGCCGGGCTAATTGGTTTTGCAATAAATTCGTTTGCCCCAATATCGAAAGAATCCAGTTCAGTCTGTTCGACTCCTGAAGAAGTTAGTATAATAACTGGAGTATCTAAATTAAGCGTTTCCCTAACATATTGCGTAATTTCCATTCCGCTGATGCCTGGCATGTTTATATCGGTTAAAATCAAATCGTATTTGTTTATTTTGATGGAATCAAGCGCATCTTTACCATCAGAGAACTGATCTACAGTAAAGCCTTTGGATTCCAGAAAAAATGATAATGATTTGCGTAAGATATCATTATCTTCGGCTAAAATTATTCTCATTGGTATTATATTTTTGAAGCGAAATTCTTATATGTAAAACTAAAGTAAATTTCTTTTTTATCAAAGATCCTTGAGGATTTTAACGGTTTCTTCAATTCCGCAATTCAAAATATTAATTTTGTCTGCAGTATCAGATGTAAATTCACAGCGAAGAGCATCTTCTTCAATAATCGATAAGCAATTTGTTAGATCGGTTAGCATAAAAATATCCAGACTGGATTTCATGTTATGCGCTATTTTTTTTACGAAATCATATTCTTCATTTTTAAATGCTGCAACAAGCTCTTCAGTCTGATGCGGAATTTTTTCAATAAATAATGTAATCATTTCATTCTTAAAGTCGGAATTGCCCGAGGCTATTTCATCTAAAATAGAAAAATCGATAAATCGTTTTTTTTCATGTACAACATCCTGATTCATAACGTTTTTTATAGCTTTTAAAAGTGACGCCTGTTTAAAAGGTTTTGGTACATAAGCATTCATTCCTACTTTATAACATCGTTCTTGTTCTCCTACAAGAGAATGCGCTGTCATTGCAATAATGGGAATATCCAGGTTCAGTTCGTTCCTAATATATTCTGTAGTTTGATAGCCGTCTTTTACAGGCATTTGAAGATCCATTAAAATTAAATCATACTTATTTTGAGATAAGAGTGCAATGCCTTCTTCTCCATTTTCGGCAATATCGAGTTCAAAACCAAAATTATTAATTACACTTGTTACTAATTTCTGGTTTAAAACATTGTCTTCACATAGCAGTATTTTTAGTGGTCCGAGGTCGTTTTTTGATATCGGCTTCACTTCATCAACAGTATTTTCGGCTTTTTTATATGAAATAACAAAGTAAAATTCTGAACCACGGCCTTCTTTACTTTTTACATGAATTTCGGCCTTTTGTAGTTCTATTAACTGTTTTACAATATTTAACCCGAGTCCGGTACCGCCAAATCTGCGGGTTGTACTTTCTTCTGCTTGTGTAAAACGCTCAAAAATAGATTTAAGTTTATCTTCCGGAATTCCGATTCCAGTATCTTTTACCGAAAATCTCAACGAATAACGATCGTCTGTTTCTTCAATTTTTTTAACCGAAACCGTAACATCTCCTTCGTCTGTAAATTTTAGTGCATTTCCTATAAGGTTAACTAAAATTTGATTTAACCTTGCCTGATCGCCAACGACTGTTTCCGGCATATCAGCATCTAAAAAAAGATTGAATTCTACTTCTTTATGAGCTTTTACTTTTAATAAATTATAAATATGTTTAAGCGTTTTTTTTAAATTAAACGGCTCAGAATCTATGGTTAAATTTCCGGATTCAATTTTAGAAAGATCAAGAATATCGTTTACGATCAAGAGCAGGTTTTCGCCGGCAATCTGGACACTTTCTATATAATCGCGCTGTGTTTCATCGAGTTTTGTCTGTGCCAAAAGATCAGTAAAACCAATTATGGCATTTAATGGCGTTCTGATTTCGTGGCTCATATTAGCAAGGAAACTATCTTTTGCCAGGACAGCACGTTCAGCTATCTTTTTCTGAGCATTAAGTTCAATGTTTTTTGTCTGAAGTTCTAACTGACTTATGACATGCTTTGCAACAATTGAAAGCGCATTTCGCTGATTTTCATCTAATGATTTAGCAACGTGATCGACCGCACAAATAGTCCCAATATTGAATCCGTCTGGTGTTGTAAGCGGCACTCCGGCGTAGAATCTTACTTTAAAACCGCCAGTTACATTGGGATCATCCTTAAAACGTTCATTTAAAAATGTATCATTTATCTCTACCATTTTTGATTCCATAATGGTATATCGGCAAAAACTAATTTCACGAGGAACTTCCGAAACGCCTATCCCAATTTCAGATTTAAACCATTGTCTGCTTTCGTCGATAAAAGAAATATGTGCAATAGGAACTCCACAGATATAGGAAACAAGTTTCGTTGCATCATCAAAAGCATGATCAGGAAGTGTATCTAGTATATTGTAACGTTTTAGTGCCGCTAAACGCTGTAATTCGTTCTCTGGAATGGGATTATCTGTATTCATTTTTATCATTGTGGTATAAGGTATAAAGATAAAGCATTTCATCCAAAACTCTGCAAATTCTGGTTTTACAGCAAATGCATATCATAAGTCACATTTAAAAATATAACAATTAATTTGCTTTTTTTATTATGAAAAAAAACAAAAAAAACAGCAGTAAAATTATTCACTGCTGTTTTTTGTTTAATATAACTAACAATTTAAGTAAACCAACAAACTTATTTTTAATCCGGATTTGCCAATATTTTATATAACTCAGCATTTGAAATATAAAACTGATTTTCAATGCTTATTTGAGATAATTTGGCACTTACCAGATTGTTCTCTCTCGAATTAATAAGAAAGATTGAGCTTTCGCCAAAAGAGAACAACTTCTCTTCAGAATTGAGCATTGTCATATAATCTTTGACCAGATTATCGATAACGTTTTTTTGTCTTTTTAATGACGCAATTTCGGTTTGCTGCGCTTTAATTTTATTTTTCAGTTCCAGACGCTGCTGCTCAATATCATATTTTAAATCCTGAATTTTAATTTTAGCCATTTTCAGGCTTCCTCTTTCTTTTCGTAAAAAAATCGGAATACTAAAATCGATATTAAATTTATAATCATCAGCATTAAAAGAATCAAAATACTTTGGCTCAGAAATATAATTATAACCCACATTTAATTTCGGAAGCAGGGAATTAGCCTTTAACTGTCGGTTAACTTCGAGCATCGACATTTTTGTTTCCAACGCCTGAATTTTCGGGTGTGAATCTAAGGTTTCAACATTTACCATCATGGCGTCGGTTCTTAAAGTTTCTTCAAGTGTCAGAATTAGATTTTCTTCAGGTTTTACAATATCGCCCAATTCAACCGGAACATTTTCTATCCACAAATAATTAGACAAATACAATTTGGCTTTTGCTAATTTCAGGTTTCCATTTTCTAAGTTTAATTCTCTATTTCTAACGGTGATTCCGGCTTCAACACTATCAATTGCAGGCGCATCACCAAGTTCAATTAGTTTTTTAACACCTTGAAAACGTGTGCTGGCAAAACCAAGATATCGTTTATAGAGTTCGGCCTCATTGTAACTTTTTCTCCATTCAAAATAGGCTTCACTCGCCTTATACAAAACTTCAATTGCTTTTAGTTTTCGCTGTGCATCGCTTAATTTTAACTGCAGTTTTCCTTCTCTAACATCGGCCATACGCTGGTTGATGAACATTCCCTGTCCAAGTGCAACGCTGATTCCCAGAGAAGTCAATCCGTTATCAGGCGTACGATTCTGCGGATTGTAATATTGCCCGTCTGTATCATCAAAACCCGCTTTAATTTCAATTCCGTACCAGGTTGGAATTTTAAAACTGCTGTTTAATAACGAATAATATTCAGTTCCTTTGAACTCTTTTTTATTGTAATCAACTTCAATTTTCGGATCAAAACCACCTCGTGCCAGCATCAATGCCGCCTGAGCATTTGTAATCTCAAGATTGGCCTGTTTTACCAGCGGATGGTATTTTTTTACATATCCTAAAAACTCGCTGTAACTTAATTCTTCTTTATTAAAATCCTGACTGTAAATTGCAGAAAAGCCGAATAAAAATAAAACAGAAAACAGTACAGTCCATCTCAATTTATTTTTTCTCTTTTCCATTTTTTGCCTCCTTTTCATCTGAATTATAATAATTTGGCGGAAATCCGTTTAAATTTCGCCATATTTCATACCATACAGAAACGGTTTCCAGCAAAGCAATACTCTGCGCTCCGGCTCCTATACTCAATTGTTTAGGCCATTTATTATCAGGTCCATCCGGAGAAATAAGTACTCTGTATTTTCCGTTGGCGCTTATAAAGTTTTCTATTGCTACTACTTTTCCGCCGTAGGTTCCGTAAGACAATCCAGGCCAGCCTGAGAAAACAATTCTTGGCCATCCGTCAAACCAAACACGCACTTTTGCACCGCGGTGTACCAAAGGTAAATCGATAGGATCTACATATGTTTCTACGGCAATATCATAACTTGCCGGCATAATGCTCACGATTGAAGTTCCTTCTTTAATCGTTTCTCCAAGACCAGCCAGCAAAGCGCGGTTTACATAACCGCTCTGAGGCGCTGTAATGTAATACAAACCATTTCTTAATCTGTAATTTGTATATTGATTTTGTAGTTTATTAACCTGAGCTTCTGTATCGTATTGTGTACTTAAAGCAGTAAACTTATCACTTCTGGATTTTGATATTTTTTCAGAATACTCAGCAGTGATTCGGTTAATTTCAACTCGGGCATTTATCAGTTCGTTTTTACTGCTTAACAGTTTGTTTTGCTGTGTAATAATATAAGCTTCAGATTCCTGAAGTTTTAGCCTTTTCTGCTCCACATCTGTAAGTGGTTTTAAACCTTCTTTGTTAAGTGCTGTCGAGCGGTCAAATTGTGTTTTTGCGATTCTCAATTGCGTTTTAACCGCTTCAAGATCCATGCTGTCACTTTTAATTTTCAGCTGGGCTTGTTTTATTTTATTTTGAGCTTGCTGCAATTTCAGTTCTCTTTCGGTATTAAGCGACTGGGCCTGAACATCAAGAGAATTTACTTTATCTCCATAAGACTCTACGGCCATTTTTTTTGCATCGACCTGCTGCTTGGTATTGTTCACCAAATTCGGGTCAAGGTAATCTTCTTTAACCTCAGATATAAAAACAATCGTATCGCCTTTTTTTACATAATCACCTTCCTGAACATACCATTTTTCGATACGTCCGGCAATGGCATTATGTACAGTTTGAGGTCTTTGATCTGGTTTTAAAGTCGTTACAGAACCGCTTCCTGAAATATTTTGTGTCCATGGCAGAAAAAGACAGGCTACTAAAAATATCAGGAAACCTACTATTACTCTGTTTAAAATTTTATAATGAGGTCTTTTGGCAACGCTGGTAATAGATTTGTATTTACCCGGCGTTATAAGTACGTTATTATCTTTAGATATATTAAGCATGATTAAAGCTTTATGTCGTTAATAATTTTTCCATCATCGATCGTTATCATACGGCTGCATTTGTTCTTCCAAATATCATTTTTAGAAGTAACAATTACCGTCCAGTCATTTTCTTCTGAAAGTAAAAAATCAACAATTTTACCCGAAGTCAGTTCATCCATTTTATCAACCGGATCTTCCAGGAATAATATATTAGGTTTGTTTACGATACTTCTCGCTAAAAGAATTTTTTGAACATCTGATGCCGAAAGTTCACGCCCGCCCGGGTGAATCTGATGTTCGAGTCCGTTTGGAAAAGTTTTAATATAAGGCGTTAAACATACATTATCTAAAGCCCATTTTAAATCATCATTGTTAATGGCTTCATTTCCAAAAAGAATATTCTCTTTTATCGTTCCGGCAAAAAGTGTATCGCCCTGCAAAAGTGTTCCGGCCTGAGCTCTGTAACTGTCTTCGTCGAGACGATTCATAAAATTATCTGTTACATACATGGCACCACTTTCCGGCTCTAATAAACCAGCCAATAATCGCAGTAAAGTACTTTTTCCGGCACCGTTTGTTCCTCTTAAAATTATTTTTTCGCCCTGAGATATTTTCAGGTTAATATTTTTAAGGGATTTTTTATTATGTTCCGGATAATTGTATGCAATACTTTCTGTTTCGATTGTAATTCCTGTCTCGGTTATGGCAGATGTTTTTGGAATACAGGAGATTTCCATATCTGTAACCTGACCAATTTTTTCTACAGATGTCAATACATCATAAAAAGATTCTAATCCGAAGATTATTTTTTCAACCGAATTGATAAGTAACACGATAACAATTTCAGCTGCTACAAACTGCCCAATGTTCATTTGATGGTGAATTACCAGAAAACCACCAATCGACAAAAGAGCAGCCGTAACAATTACTTTAAAAATAGTAAGCTGAATGTATTGTTTTTTCATTACCTGAAAGTGCTTTTCGCGGTAATTTATATAATGACTAACATAACCATCGTTTCGGTCTAAAGCATAATCGAAACCGCCTTTTCTGCGAAAACTATCGCGATTACGTGCAATTTCCTGAATCCAGGCCGCAACTTTATATTTGAATTTTGATTCGTTAAGACTTGTTTCTAAACCATCTTTGTAAGAAAATTTAAAAATGATGTACAAAATAGCAATAAACAAAAGCCCGATTACCATAAAGAAAGAATGGTACAAAACCAGCAAAATAATTCCCAGACCAACCTGCAGAAAGGCTGTACAGAAATCCAGTAATAATTTTGCAGTTCCTTTTTGAACCATCAGCGTATCAAAAAATCGGTTTGCTTTTTCCGGTGCATATTCAGAATACAGTTCTTTAAATTTAATTAAAGGCATTCTGTAAGCAAATTCAAAAGATGAACGAACAAAAATTCGCTGCTGCAGGTTTTCGACAATTCGCAATTGTAAAATGGTCAAAACTCCGCCAAAACCAACTCCAATAGTAACCAGAAAAACCAAAATTATCCAGGAAACACTAAGCTGTCCGCTTTGAATAAAATTAATAATAGCCTGAATTCCTAAAGGCAGAGAAAGATTCACCAAACCAGCAAATGCGGCATAAAATATAATTTGATATACGTCGCGCTTATCGAGAGTGAGTAAGTTGAAAAAACGTTTTAAAGGTGTCATGAATTTATATATAAATACAAGATTAATAGATGTTAATATACGAAAAAATATCGTATTCAGGATTACAAAAATTTTCATAATCCAATCAAAATTAAATACTTATGCTATAAATCGCGGAGGCGGTAAATGTATCTTACCATGAAACCCAAATGAGAAAATCGGGTTGTCTATATAATTTTTTCCTTTAAGATCAATTTGAATATAAAATCCGGGTACAGAAGCGTCAATTGGAACAATATATTCAAATAAAGGAATTCCTTTTGCAAGTTTCGTCGTTTTAGTGTCTTTTGCTTCGTAATCGTCCAGTTCTTCAGGGATTCCGTCGCATTTAAAGATCTTCTTTAAAAAGCTGCAAGTCATACCTTTTACAGAATGTGTTTCGGTATTTTCTTTTATAATTCGGCTAAATGTACTTGAGATATTAATACTGCTCAATAAAAAATAGCCGATTAGTAACGCCTGAAGGCATTTACATAAAAGACTATTTTTGATTTTGTTGAGCATTGCAAAAAAATAAATTTCGGGGTGCAAGTTAAAACTAAATTTTCAGCGCAACATTAGAATAACATTAGAATTCAAATTATTTACTCCCCTTGATTTTACTGACTTTCTTACTAATAAAATCATAAAAAAAGCGACCCCAATGGCCGCTTATATTTTTAATTTTAATTCTAAATTTTTAGTCCCAATTGTTATTTTTAGAAACTGCAAATTTTCCTCCTCCTGTAAAAAATAATGCAACTGCTGTAAAGAAATATAACCCCAGAAGTTCTAATTCCCAGCCTCCGTGGTCACTAATTTTAAAAATATCCTGACTGTGTACCATTAAAACCGCAACTAAACAATTGAATGCATAAATCAAAGCAGCAATTCTGGTTCTAAAACCAATTACAATTAAAATTGGAGCCAAAACTTCTCCTATTATTACTCCATATGCAAAAAAGCCCGGCAGTCCTTTTTCAATAAGCATTCCGCTTATAAATTCTAAACCACCGCTAAATTTTGAAATACCATGCAGCAGCATTAAAAGTCCAATTGTAATACGAAGTATTAACAAACCAAAATCGTTGTTTTTTCTCATTTTTCAATAATTAAGTTACTAAATAATTAAAGTTTTGCCTTACAGAGTATTCTCTATTTATGAAAACCGTCAGAAGTAAAAATAGTAAAAATATATGGCAATAAACAAGCATACTAAATTTTCGGTTTCTTACTTTTTCTAATAAAAATGAAAAAAAATATTCATAACTAAATAAACATTCATTTATTATTATATCTTTGCAGAGTCAATTCACTATTAAATCCTTTTCAATTTGAGAACCCGAGACATTAATAAAGAAGAATTAGTCAAAGAGAAAACTATAGAAATGATTGTAAAGTATGGTATCGAAGGCTTTACAATGAACAAACTCGCCAAAGAGTGCGGCATTTCTGTAGCGACACTTTACATTTATTATGCCGACAAGGAGGATCTGATAAAAAAAATTGGAACTGAAATGGGAACTTACTTTTTTAAAAGTTCGCTTAAAGATTTCTCACCAGATATGCCTTTTGCAGTAGGTCTGGCCAAGCAATGGGAAAATCGATCAGAGTTTATGCTGAAAAACACTGATAAGATTGCCTGCTGGGAAATTCTTCAAAATTCGAATTACGGTGAACACATCGTAAACGAGAGTTTGATGGAATTAAAAGAAATCATGATGCAATTTTTACACGGCGCAATTGAAAGAAAGGAAATTGTACCTGTAACTAAAGAAGTATTCTGGAGCATTGCCTACGGGCCTTTATACAATTTGCTGCGTTTTCATGAAAAAGGAAAAGGACTTGGGGGTACCACTCCATTTACATTAACAAAGGAAATTCAACAAGAAGCTTTTAGACTCGTGATAAAAGCATTAACACCTTAATTTTTTTATGTTATGAATGTACTAATATTTGCAACTAATATAAAAACTGAATCTAGTAAAAACAAAATCGCAACATTTTTGAATGCAAATAAATCAATCCTGCAATGGAGCATTGATCAGGAAGATATAGACTGTGTATTGAGAATTATAAGCGAAAAACTAAATGCAGCCCAAATAATAGATTTATTGAATTTTCATGATTTTGACTGCAAAGAATTACAATAATTTTATGAACGAAAAACAAACTCAGACACCAAGTTTTAATGGCTATCAAAAACTGGTTATATTTCTTTTAGCCATGACACAATTTACTGTTGTGCTGGATTTTATGGTAATGTCACCGCTTGGAGATATTATGATGAAAACCTTAAAAATTACGGCATCTCAATTTGGTATTGCCGTTTCTGCATATGCTTTCAGTGCCGGGATTTCAGGTTTACTAACGGCTGGATTTGCAGATAAATTTGACCGTAAAAAGCTACTGCTTTTCTTTTACATCGGCTTTACGATTGGTACTTTATTTTGTGCCCTTGCGCCTAACTTTTATTTATTGGTTGCCGCACGTATCTTTACCGGTTTATTTGGTGGTGTAATTGGGTCTATTTCTCTTGCTATTGTGGCAGATTTATTCAGCTTACAGCAAAGAGGAAAAGTAATGGGATTTATTCAGATGGGATTCGGCGTAAGCCAGGTTCTTGGCATTCCGATTGGTTTATACATTGCAAATGCATGGGGATGGCATGTTCCTTTTTTATGGATTGCAGCAATGGCCGCAATCATTACAGTAATTTTATACATCAGATTAAAACCAGTAAATGAACATTTAAAATTAAAACAAGAAAAAACGGCAATACTGCACCTATTCCATACAATTTCTAAAAAGAATTATCAGGTAGGATTTTTAGCTACTGCCCTGCTTTCTGTTGGAGGATTTATGATGATGCCTTTTGGAAGCGCCTTTGCCATTAATAACCTTAAAGTAACTAATGAAGAATTACCTTTATTGTTTATGATTACCGGAATTGCAACTCTTATAACCATGCCGTTTATTGGTAAATTAAGCGACAGGGTAAATAAATTCAAAATCTTTGCATTTGCTACTGTATCTGCCGTGATTTTAATTAATATTTATTCTCACTTTGGACCAACTCCATTCTATATAGTCTTGATTATAAATGTCTTTATGATGGCAACCATCATGAGCAGAATGGTTCCGTCGACAACTTTGACCTCTGCAGTTCCTGATCCGCAGGATCGCGGTGCCTTTATGAGTATCAATTCATCTTTACAGCAAATGGCCGGAGGTTTCGGAGCTGTAATTGCCGGATTAATCATTTATCAAAAAGACAGTTATGCGCCGCTTGAGCATTACGATATTCTCGCAATGGTAGCTTCTGGAATTATGTTAATTACCATTTACTTAGTTTACAGAGTAAGTAAAATTGTTGATCAAAAAGTAAATAAATTATAATTCAAACTTTTAAATACTAAAAACTCCCAAAGCAATTTGGGAGTTTTTTTTTGCAAAAAAGTGAAATGATTTAAACCATTTTAAATTAAAAAAAAGACGTAAAAGTTTAAACTCTTGTTTTGAATATTTTTAGTTTTAAATACAAATATCAATAAACCATTTTTTTAACAACTAATTTATTTTTATAAAAGTTTTCATACTTTAAAACTAACCTTTTATGACATAAAATCTTACTCTTGTGTCAATTTATCAATCTCGACCTTATATCTCCAGTAATTTTAGTAGAAAAACAAAGCTCAATATAAAAACTAATACTACTGTGTCGAGGTAAAGTAACGCTACTATACTTATACTTCAAATCTGCAGAAACAGCCAATGATGTAAGCTTGTCTTTACTTCTGGAGCAATCAGCACATCTATACTCAACGTACTATGTTAGCATATTGGACTTAAACATTAAACCATTAACAAAAAACCAATGTTTAACCCTTTAATTCCCAAAAAACTAACACCATGGAACCTAATTCCCACACTAAACTCTTTTTAGAGGTTTCGGCTCTTCTTACCGGTTTCAGTAAAACCGAACTAAAAGCAACCGGAATGCTGGAGACCTACTACAACACCATCCAGAAAAACACAGACAAACAAGACATTGACTACTTTTTTCTTGATGTTCATGTATTGTTAAACGACAAATCACAAAAAGACATTGAAGCTGCTTTGGCCTCACAATTTATGGCCGCATCTGCTTACAATGGACTTGCTGCAAACATTATCATCCTTTGGTATACCGGAAACTGGGGAAGCGAGGTAATTTCATCAGCTTCTTACATTCAGGGTCTTATGTGGAATGCTGCGCATACACATCCGCCCGGAGCAAAACAGCCTGGTTACGGCTCATGGGCAGAACGTCCGCTTACAGTAAAAAATTCATAATCAAAACGGTATTCAAATGGAAAATAATTATGATGTAGTAATTGTTGGTTCTGGAATTGCAGGATCAATAGTAGCTAAGGTTCTTACTAATGCAGGTAAGAAAGTTTTAATGCTCGAAGCAGGTCTTTCTGCAGGTATAGCACTGGATCAGGATGCTAATTATAGAAACTATCAGGATTATCTTAACACGTTTTATAACGCTTCTGCAAAAGTTCCAAATGCACCTTACCCAAATATAAAAGACGCACCTTCAATCAATGTCCTGGATATTCAGAAAATTCCAAAAAACGGACCTTCAACAAAAGGATATTTAGTACAAATGGGACCGCTTCCTTTTGCATCTGATAATACAAGAGCTCCGGGCGGAACAACGCTGCACTGGCTGGGAACCACACTTAGAATGCTGCCAAATGATTTTGTAATGAAATCTAAATACGGTGTTGGCGTTGACTGGCCAATTAAATACGAAGATATGAACCGCTATTATCAAATGGCTGAAAACGAAATTGGAGTTTCAGGAAACGTAAACGATCAAAATTATCCTATCGAACAAAAAAACATTTTCGGTAAAGATTATGTTTTCCCAATGAAAGCTATACCAACAAGTTATCTTGATGGTGTTATGAAAAAAGTAATTGATGAAAACAGTAAAATTATCCTTAATGATGAAGAGTATAAATTATACTGTATCAGTACTCCGCAGGGTCGAAATTCAATTCCTAATCTTGATTACAATATTAGAGGTGTTGAATGGAATCGTGCCACTAAAACATTAGATCTTATAAAAAGTGAGGCTGGCGAATATGATCCTGTTGGCGCAAACTGGGATCAATATACGGGTCAGCGCTGCGAAGGAAATGCGAGCTGTGTACCAATTTGTCCGGTTCAGGCAAAATACAATGCCCTGAAAACATTCAAAAAATGTGATATGGGAAATCTTGTTGTAAAAACACAATCTGTAGCTTCCCGATTATTAATTAACGAAACTTCAAACTGGATTAGCGGTGTTGAATATAAAACGTACATCAAAGGCAGTTCTTCTGAATATGAAACGCATACGGCAAAAGGAACTTTGTATGTAATGGCCTGCAGCGCAATTGAAAATGCCAAATTATTACTGGCTTCGGGAGCAGCAAACAGCAGCGATCAGGTTGGTAGAAATTTAATGGATCACATGACGGTTTTGAGATGGGGATTAGCAAAAGAGCGTATTTACCCATATCGCGGACCAGGTTCAACTTCGAATATTCCAACTTTTAGAGACGGAGAATTCCGTAAAAATCATGCCGCATGGATTCTTCCATTAGACAACTGGGGCTGGGCTTGGCCAACTGGATCACCTGCAACAGATGTTGTGAATGCTGTAAGTGAAGGTATTATTGGAAAAAAACTTCGTGCAAAAATTGAAGATATCGTAACGCGACAATTCTTTACTCATTTTGAATGCGAACAGGCTCCGGATCCTGATAACCGTGTAACAATCGATCCTGAATACAAAGATAATATTGATAATTACAGACCTGTAATTCACTACAAAGCAACAGAATACATGCTGAAAGCTTTTGAAGCAACAGGAATTGTTTCTGAGCAGATGTTCAGCCAGTGTGGTATCGAAGATTTTACGTCATACAATCCGGCTTCAGATGCCGATTATGTGACTTACAAAGGTAAAGGATACACTTTTGCAGGTGCCGGACACATTGTTGGAACACACAGAATGGGATTCACCAAAGATGATTCTGTTGTAGATGCTAACATGCGTACCTGGGATCACGGAAACCTTTACCTGGTTGGCTGTGGAAATATGCCGACTCTTGGAACCTCAAACCCTACTCTAACAATGTCTGCCTTAACTTTTAAAGCGGCAGAAGCTATCCTTCAACAACTTGAACAATAACTAATTATGGAAAATAAATTATTTCAAAAGAACAATCCAAATCGTCAAAAGCTAATTAAACCAATTGCCGATCTGGATATTAACGAAGAAGTTTATTCTGTCAGTACAGATAATACCTTTATTGCTGATAATGAACTTAGTGCAGCGCCGGCAATAACTGCCAAAAGTGCAAAAGGGATTTCGTTGAAAATGTCAAAAAGAGATGTAAAAAATTACATTAAGGACTTGAAACATCTTCAGGATTGTCTTAGAACTGCTTTAAAATTAGAGCTTTCTACAATTCCTCCCTATTTATGCGGACTTTATACCATTAAGGAAGGAAGTAATGTCGAAGCGGCGGCACTTATTAGAAGTGTTGTCGTAGAAGAAATGCTGCACATGGTTTTGGTATCAAATATTCTAAACGCAATTACAGATCCAAAAACCATTAAAAAAGGTGATAAACTTTTTAATGTAAAAGACATTATTCCGGTTTACCCTACTCCACTTCCGGGCGGAATTGTTCCTGAAGTTCCAAAAGGTTCACCTCCGTTTGAAGTTCATCTTTTAAAATTCTCAAGAGAAGCTTTAGATGAGTTTTCTACAATTGAAAGACCATCAGATCCTAAAGCGCCAATTACAGGGCATTTTGATAGTATCGGACAATTTTATGAAGCGATTCGTTACGGTTTGCTTCGTTTAAACGAAAGTACTCCGGGCGGAATTTTCATTGGAGATCCTAAACGTCAAATAACAGCCGAACATTATTATGGAAGCGGTGGTAAAATTACCAAAGTTGTTACTTATGAAGACGCCGAAGAAGCGATTGGAGAAATTGTTGGTCAGGGAGAAGGAATTGACGGAACTATAGCTACAGAACAGGTTTTATTTGGAGAAGACATTGAATATGCACATTACTTCAAATTTCAGGAAATCTGTTATGGAAGAATGTACAGCGCCAATGATACCAATTTTCAAATGCCTGTAAAAAGTATCCCGACAGGAAAACCATTTACTGTAAGCTGGTCTTCTGTTTACAATATGAAAGCCAATCCAAAAATGAAAGATTACGAAAACAATCCCGAATTATTGGAAAAAGCAAAAGACTTCAACAAAGTATATGTACAGCTCCTAAACGGAATTAACGATGCAGTAAGCGGCGAACCTGAACTCTTAATTAAAGGAATTACAGTAATGTATGAACTTAAATATAAAGCATTGGAATTATTAAACATCCCGTTTGATAATGGCGAATGCGCAGGACCAACATTTGAATATGTAGAAGTGTAAATGAAGAGTTAAGAGTTATGGATTAAAAGTTTGAATGTGTCAATAGACACAAAATATCGAAAAAAAAGAAATCTGAAGTTCATTAGCGTGCCATAGGTACGCAGTTTAGTACCTACGGCACATTTGAATTATTTAAACGCATTTTTTTTCTACCGATATAAAGTGCCTAACGGCACATAACAATTAACCATTAACAATTAACAATTAACAATAAACCATCAACAATTACAACTAAAAAACTATGTATTACCCACTCGAAGCAAAATGGACCATTCTGCCCGGAAATGAAGACAAAGCAAAAGCTGCTTTAGTTCAACTAGCAAAAGATGTTCAGGAAAACGAACCGGAAACTTTATTGTATATGGTTCACGTTCCGGATTTCAACCAAAAAAGTCTTCCAACTCCACCGCAAGGTCAGGTAATTTTCTGGGAAGTTTATGAAAACCAAGATGCATTTTTTAAACATGTAAACGGTCCCATATTCACCGAATTTGTAAAAAACTACGGCGATTTATTTCTAAGTGATTTTAATAGCCCGCCAAATGTTTTCATGACCACTGAAGTATTATTTCAGATTCAGGGATTTAGCCGAAAAGCACTTTAAATCCTAAAACAATTTAACCCATCAAAAACAATCAAATAAAAGAAAAATAAAATGGCATTAGAACAAAACAATCCGTTAGCAAACCTGAACCTGTCAGGTTTAGAAAAGTTAGAAGCAAAACCAGTAAACAAAGGTTTAAAATCAAAATTTAAAGCCGAAGCTGTACAAACAGAACCTGTTAATCTTGGTGTATTAGAAACGCTGGTTGGAACCTGGGTTGGTCCCGGATTCAATATTATTGAAGTTCCAAATATGAACCAGGCAAAACCGGGACCGCCTCCGGCTGATAAATTCAAAATCATCTTAAACTCAACCGCAGAAACTTTTACATTTTCTTCAATTGGAGGTGATATTATCAACCGCGGAAATGCACAGGCTGATATCGCATTTCAGGGTTTACACTATTTACAGCAGGTAGACGATGTTAATCTTCCGAGCGGTCAAAACGGAATTCATTTAGAAACGGGATTATTCTTAAATCTTCCAAGTGGCACTGATCCGGCGGTACAGCCAAGTATCGCCAGATTAGGTTCAATTCCGCACGGAGATTCAATTTTAGCACAAGGAACTTTTTTTACAGTGGATGGCCCGCCACAATTTGAAGTGGCCGACCCTACGCCGTTTTTTATTGTAAACGGAAAAAGAGTAAACGACACAAGCGAAACCTATTTATCGCAATTGGTAAACGCTGTTCCGCCTCCGGGAATTCCGAAAGAAGTAATCATGAATCCGAATATTCTTTTAGAAAATGCCATAAAAGGACAAAACATCATTAAAACCGTTGTGATCTTTTTAGATGCAAATCCAATTGACGGCGTAGCAACTCCGGGCGCGACTGCTCCTGTTGGCGGTATTACGAATATTCCGTTTGTAAACGTAAATGCCAACGCTAATAGTCTTTCTGCAATTTTCTGGATAGAAACTGTTCAAAATACTGATGGTTCAACTTTCCTTCAATTGCAATATACCCAAACCGTAATTCTTGATTTCCCCGTTTTTGCCCCAGATGGAAGCGTTGTAGAAATTAAATGGCCGCATATTTCAGTAGCAACACTCCGTCTTCAGGAATCATAAATTCTGAAGAAAGCTTAAAAACATTTAAAAGAAATTAAAATGGAAAATACTAACAAAGCCCCTATGTTACTGCACAGCACGTACTTTAACTTAGGGACAAGTAATACTCGGGGCATTGTAGAAGCTTACATGGCCGAAGCCAGACAATATCTTTCTGAATCTGTCGGAATGATTTCGTTCTGGATTGGTGTAAGAGCCGATGATATGGTTCGTCCGGAAAATGATCTTAATTATGACATTGCCATGCATCAGCTTTTTGTAAATGAAGATGCTTTTAATGTTTATAACTCAAATGATTCAGCACACAATCAATTTGTTATAGATGTAAACCGATGGGTTCCGGGCACAACAAGACGTGTTATGGACGCTTATGTTACAAATCTTATTATTGGCGGAAATTCTTCGGAACCGCAGACAATTGGAGCCGATGGAAATTATCCTCAGAGTTTGTTTCACAATCTGTATTTCTCTCTAAAAGATAAATCTCCGGAAAACATTAAAAAATTTACCGATATCTGTGTAGAATACTTATCAGGACATCCGGGAATTCAACAGTTTACAACAGGCGGATTAACAGATATTAAAAGAAATGTTTCTGTTCGAAATTTTGACGTTGCGGTTTCTATTATTTACGAAAGTAAAAAAGCATACGATGAATATCTGAAAAGCAAAAAACACGACGAATTTTTCCCTGCAACTGCCGGAATGATTGACAACACGTACATTTTTGATTCTTATTTAAAATATCAGTCAAAAGTGTATTCGCTTACGAGATAATCCATCAAAAATAAAATTAACCCCAAAAACTAAAAATCATGATAGAAACAGCAATTCAGGAATTAGTTCGTGAACTGAGCGGTTATGTGCTTCAGCCGGGCGATTCAGAATATGAAGATGTTATTAAAATTGACAACGGAAGAATCCAGTTTAGACCACGATTAATCATTTTTCCGGCTGTTGTTGAAGATGTTAGACTGGGATTGAAATTTGCCATTACTAACAATCTTCAATTTTCAATAAAAGGCGGAGGACACAGCGCAGCTGGATATTGTCTTAATGAAGGCGGCGTTGTTATTGCCATGAAAAATTTAAACAAAATAACATTCGACCCTAAAAAAGAAACCGTTACGGCAGAAATGGGCGTAATCTGGTACGATGTTTACAAATTTATGCAGTTAACAAACACAGGATTAATCCCTGTTGGCGGCGGCTGCCCTACTGTTGCGCCTCCGGGATTCATGCTTGGCGGCGGCTATAGTTTTGTTTCACGTTCGTATGGAATGAGTATCGATAATCTTGAAAGTTTAAAGATTGTTACTCCTGACGGAGAATTACGCCATATTGGTGTTCACAGTACTTCGGCAGAAGATATCGATCTTTTCTGGGCGTGTTCAGGAGGCGGCGGTGGAAATTTCGGTATTGTAGTCGAAATGGAAATGCGAGTTCGTAAGCCATTAAGCAAAAAAATGCTGGTTGGACAAATTCGTTATCCTCTCGAAATGGCCGAAGATGTTTTGGGATATTACAACGACTGGGTTGAAACCGTACCGAATGCAATGGCCGTTTATGGTTTTATGGGAAATCAAAAAGATTTAATTGATAAAACTACCAATGTAAAAGTGCTGGGTTTAACTCCGGTTTTTAATGGTGACTGCGACGAAGGAATTGATTTGCTGCAAGGACTTTTAAAACTAAAACCAATTAATGCCGATTTATTCAACATGACACTTCCAGATTGGGAATTCTATAACGGTTACACGACAAGAGTTGCCGGAAGAAGTTCCTATATCCGCTCGACGGTTCTTCCAAAAGGCGGAATGAATAATAAAGTAGCAAAAGTTATTGTTGAGTCGATGAGCAAAGCGCCTTCTCCAGAAAGTTTTGCTGTTTGGACACATGCCGGCGGTGCAATCGAAAATATCGCTTCGGACGCTACAGCATATGTACACAGAAACAGCCGTTTTATTCCGGAAATTAAATCAATTTGGGATTTGGACAAACCTGGCGATACATTAAAAAATGTAGAATGGGCGTATGAATTCTTCGAAAGATTATCTGATGCAGGAAATTCTACCGGAGCATATGTAAATTATATTGATCCGCTGCAGCACAATTGGACGGAACAATATTATGGAAGCAATTACAAGCGCCTTTTAGAAATTAAAAAGAAAGTTGATCCAAACAATTATTTTAATTTCCAGCAAAGCGTTGGTTCTACTTTTAATCCAACAAAAGAACTTACTGATATAAGTCCTATAAACCGAACCCGAGTTTAATTCCTTACTAACCCAAATCCTCGAAGTTTTTGTATAAATCTTCGGGGATTTATTATTTCTAACAAACCATTAAACATCTAAATTATGTCACCAGCATCAGAAATAATCAAACTGCTTAATTTACAGTTAAACAGTACCGAAGGCGGTTATTTTGCAAATACCTATCCTATTCCGCCTGTAGAAAATTCGCCTTGCAGCGCCATTTATTATTTTTTGGATAATTCACGCTGCTCTATTATGCACAAAGTTACAGGCGATATGCTATATCATTTTTATGCGGGAAAACCTGTAGAAATGCTTCTTTTATATCCGGAAGGCCATAATCCAAAATCTGAGGTTTGTATTTTTAGTAATGAAATTGCCAAAGGCGGAAAACCAATGAAAGTAATTCCGGGCGGAACCTGGATTGGTTCCAGAATTAAAAGTAAAGATTCGTGGAGTTTAATGGGCGTATCGATGGCACCGCCTTTTAATCCAAAAGATTACTTTTTGGGAGATCGTGACACACTTATTGCACAATATCCGGAACAAAAAAAGTTAATCACAGCCCTTACTAATCCCTCATAAACAGGCACATTTTCAAATTTTTTAAAAAATAAACTTATTTTTATTTGTAAATATGACCAATCGGTCATATATTTGTGCCGTTAAATGAAAGCAATCATGGCAAAGGGTGAAGAAACCAGACAATTTATTATAGAAAAAGCCGCTCCTATATTTAATACAAAAGGAATTGCTGCCACATCTATGAGCGATATTATGGAGGCAACCAAATTGTCTAAAGGAAGCATGTACGTCCATTTTGAAAATAAAGAAGTTCTGGCTTGTGCAGCTGTTGATCATAATATCAAAATGCTAAACTCAAAAATTCAAAATGCAGTAAGCCAGTACAAAACATCAAAAGAACAATTGTTTGCCTATATCGATTTTTTTAGCGATCCGCTTCAGCCGCCGGTTTATGGAGGATGTCCGCTTTTAAATTTTGGAACTGAAGCTGATGACACAAATCCAATTGTAAAAGAGAAAGTAAATGCTGTTATACGTTCTGGCCAGCATTTGCTCACAGGAATTATAGAAAAAGGAATTGCAAACGGAGAATTTAAAAAATCGTTTGTTGCATCTGATTTTGCAACAGCACTTTTTGCAATGCTTGAAGGCGGTCATTTAATGTCTAGAATGTCTGGAAATAATGATAAAATGGAAGTTATCTGCAGGATTCTTAAAAATTTAATAGACGAAAACTGCCTCTAATTTTTTTTTATTAAAAAAATGACCGATCAGTCATTTTTGTAAATAACAATTTAAATTTCAAAAATCAATTTCAATAAAAATTACAATACCAATTAAATAAGAACATTAACAATTAACAATTAACAATTCACAATTAATAATTAGAAATCATGTCAAAAACAATTTTAATAACAGGAGCATCAAAAGGATTTGGAAAAGCCTGGGCTGAAGCATTTTTAGCAAAAGGGTATAAAGTGGCTGCAACAGCACGAAATATTGAAACATTAAACGATTTAAAAGCAAAATACGGAGATGCTGTTTTGCCTCTAAAACTTGATGTTAACAAACGTGAAGAATCATTTGCTATTGTTGAAAAAGTAAAAAATCACTTTGGAACAATTGATATTTTAATCAATAATGCAGGTTATGCATTAAACGGTGCAGTTGAAGAAGCTAGTGAAGCTGAAGCAAGAGCACAATTTGAAACAAACTTCTTCGGAACTTTATGGTTAACTCAAGCTGTTTTACCAATTATGAGAAACCAAAAAAGCGGTCATATTATTCAGGTTTCGTCTATTTTGGGAATTGCTACTCTACCGGTTATCGGACTTTATAATGCATCAAAATTTGCTGTAGAAGGCTTAAGTGAAACTTTGGCATCTGAAGTTAAACAATTCGGAATCAATGTTTCTTTGGTTGAACCAAACGGGTATTATACTGACATTTGGGATAATGGTTTCCACAGCGAAAGTATTCCTGCTTATGACGGAATCAAAAAAGCAATTGCAGACGGACACGATCCTGATTCTTTTGGAAAAGTTGAAGCAACTGTTCCGGCAATCATTAAACTTGTTGAAGCTGAAAACCCGCCATTACGTTTATTTTTAGGAAAAGTAGCTTTACCATTTGCTAAACAAACTTACGAGCAAAAACTAAAAACATGGGAAGAATGGGCTGATGTCTCTGTTGAAGCTCACGGATAATACATGCGGTTTTAAATAAAAAGGCAGTTCTATTGAACTGCCTTTTTATTTACTATTTCTTTTGGAAGATAAATCCAAAAAACGGTTCCTTCTCCGGGTTTACTTATAAAGTTAATCCTTCCGTTATGGTTTTCAATAATGCGTCGGCATAAGGCAAGTCCAATACCATTTCCACCATACTGATCGCGTTCATGAAGCCTTTGAAACATATCAAATATTCGTTCTGAATATTGACTGTCCATACCAATTCCGTTATCTGCGATTGAAATGATATGATAGTTTTCAGGCGAAATTACACTATTGTCCGGCGGAATATTTGTACTTGAAATTGTAACCGACGGCTGTGAAGTATTGAATTTTAGTGCGTTATTGACTAAATTATAAAATAGCTGACGAAGCTGTGTATCAAGTCCAAAAACAGTAGGAAGTGGTTTTATTTCAATTAATGCATTCTTTTCTTCGATAACAAGACTCAAATCTCCTAAAATTTCAGAAAGGGTTTCATTAAGATCGACTTCGCTAAATACCTGATTTCTATTATCTACTCTAGAATAATTAAGAACATCGGTAATTAAATTTGATAATCTTCCGGCAGCTAAAGTAATTCGGTCAAAATAGTATTCTTTCTTTTGATGTTCGCTTAAATGTTCTCCGGCACGCGAAAGCATAATCATTATTTTTCGAAGAGGCTCCTGCAAATCATGACTTGCAATGTAGGCAAACTGTTCTAACTCTTTATTTTTAAAGACAAGTTTTGAGTTGGCACTTTCTAATTCGCGTTGAATGGCTTTTAATTCGGTATTATCCTTTAAGGTTTCGACAATCATTTTCTGCGCATTGATATCCACAAAATAAACAAGCCAGCTGTTAAACTTACCATCTTCGGCTTTGTTAGGAATTATTGAAATTACATGCCAGATATATTCTGTCCCTTTTTTGATTCTAATTTCTGCTAAAAAATCAGATCGGTTTGATTTTGCCCTGTTCCAGCCTTCCAGTATTCCTTCAATGTTCTCAGGATGTACAAAATTGCTTAAGTTTTTCCTGTCGAAAGCAAGCAGCGGTAATTCTAAATAACTTTCTAAAGATTCATTTGTAAGAAGAACATTATTTCGTTCGTTGATTACACAAATTAATATCGGGATTGTATTGGCTAATTGTTTGTATTTGTTTTCGCTTTCTGTAAGTTTTTCTGAAAGTGCAATTAATTCGATGTTTTTCTTTCTGATTTCATCATAAGGCGATAATGGCGGTTCAAACTTAAAGTAATCTACGAGACTATTTATTTTTGCTTCTGAAAGAAGTCCCGGCGATGCAATTGGCTGACTTATTGTGGTCGTCGATTTATTATCAAAATAACTATATTCAAAGTTACCCGAAATTCTCGATGCATAATTAAAAGCTTCCGGACTGCAGCTTTTTAAATCTACGATATCAGTAATAATAGCTACAATTTCTTTTTGAGTAGATTTGATAATATTAATGCCCAGAACAAGCAGGGAATCTTTACCTTTTGCAATAGAAGATCTGGCAATTTCAGAAACTGCAGTCGAAAATCTGGTTTGAAAAGATGACGGCATACCGCACATTTCGGCAATTTTCATACAGCGTTTATGGGCCAGAATCAGGTCCATTTCATTATCAAGATTTATTTGTACGATCTCTTTCATGGCATTACATTATTTTACCCACAAAAATTGTTGCATCATCAGTTCCTCTTATATTTTGTTTGAAAATAGAAGATGCAATTATACCCGGATTTTGTTTTATAATAGACGTGAACTCATTTAGATGCCATCTTGTACGCAGTCCGTCACTGTGCATAATGATGATTTGATGTTTTTTGTAAGGAACAATTGTACTGCTTAAAGTGCGCGGAATATTATGCCCCAGAATACCATTATACGGAGTATATGTTTTATTCTCTAAACCGGTATAAATTCGGGTATTAATATTGCCAATACCACAAATATTCCAAACTTGAGATGTATAATCTACAGAAACAATTGTTGCAACAAGTCCTCTGGTTTTTTTTACTTTGGTATGTATTTCTCTGAGGATTTCTGCAGGTTGAAATTCTACAGACTGTCTAAAAATTTTAATTGCTAATTCGACTGCTTCATTTGCGCTTTCGCCATGTCCCAGTCCATCACCTACAAATATTTGAAAACCTTTTCTAGACTGCTTAATATAATAACCATCACCGCAGAGTTTTTCTCCCGGATAATTAACCGCAATCGTAGAATAATTAAGTCCGCTTTGAAAAGGAGGAACAATATATTCTGGTTTTTCGCAGATTTTTACATATTGCACACAGCCCCAATTTTTCATAGAATATATCTGAAAATCATTGCTTAATCTTTTTATTGAACCCAAGCCATGTCCTAGTGTATTAGAAGATGAATAGCCATCGTTCATGATTTTTGCAACGTTTTCAAATCCAATTCCATTATCAAGACAGTAAATTTCAATTTGGTTTTGATCGTCTTGTAAATGCGCACGGTAAAGCAGTTCGCCTCCGTTTGCAAATTTCATAAGATTAGAAGTTAATTCGGCAACAATTATATCAGTCTCGGCAGCTCTGTGAGGAGTAAAACCAATTTGAAGTGCAAGATTATGTATTTCTCTTTTTATAAAAGCGATTAAGCTCCGGTCGTCTATTTTATAAGTGGAAAACGTATTATCCATTTTTCCATTTTGTTATAGTAACGGTGGTACCGTTTCCTAGTTCTGATTTAATGTCAAATTCATTGACAAGTCTTTTTGTTCCGGGTAATCCTAAACCTAAACTTTTTCCTGTACTGTAACCATCTTTCATTGCCAGATCAATATCGGCAATTCCGGGTCCATTATCAATAAAAGTTACACGCACGCCATTATCACGGCCATTACTGACAGATTCTATAATGACTTTTCCACCTCCTCCATATTTAAGAAGATTACGGACAAGTTCGCTTGTAGCAGTAATGAGTTTAGTTTGATTAAGAATACTCATACCAATCTTTACACCGTATTCTTTAACACGATTGCGGAGCGGTACAACATCCTGCTCTCTTAAGATTAGAGCCTCTTCTTTATTATTCGTTGTTGTCGTCATATTCCTGCTCTTCGTTATCACTATAGTGCATTTTTGAGCGCAGTAAATCCATTCCCTTTTCAACATTCAGGGCACTTATGACTCCATTTAAAGATAATCCTAATTCAACTAAAGTAATCGCCACAGCAGGCTGCATCCCTACAACAACAGTTTGTGCATCAAGTATTCTGGACATTACCGCAATATTTCCTAAGATACGCCCCATAAAAGAATCTATTATAGAAACTGCCGAAATATCTATTAACACTCCTTTTGAACTATGTTTACTTATTGTATTTATTAAATCTGATTCGAGGTTTTCTGCAAGCTGGTCGTATAAATCTACTTGTATCGTCACAAGCAAAAAATCCCCCATTTTAAGTATAGGAATTCTTTCCATATCAATAATAAAATCTTAATCTACAATTTTTCTTCTTTTCACAACAGAAAGCTGCAGCATATCAAATGCTGTTTGAAGGGCGCTTGCCAGAGATGCTTTCGTAGTAATGCCTGTTAGATCAATTCCTAAATGTACTACTGTTTGTGCAATTTCGGGACGAATACCGCTAATGATACATTCGGCTCCCATCAAGCGTGTTGCGCTTACAGTTTTTATAAGATGCTGTGCTACAAGAGAATCTACTGCAGGAACTCCTGAGATATCTAAAATAGCGATAGAACTTCCTGTGTCTACGATTTGCTGTAAAAGGTTTTCCATTACAGTTTGTGTTCTCGAACTATCTAAAGTTCCAATAATCGGTAATGCAACAATTCCTTCCCAAACGGCAATAACCGGAGTCGATATTTCGCTGATTTCATCAACCTGCCTTGCTATAACATCTTCTCTTCCTTTCATAAAAGACTCGAAGGTCATAATCATTAAATTATCTAAAATAGCACTGAATTTTAGATTTGCTTCATAAAGCTGGGCAGGATCTTTTATTAATTCTGAAAGAATTTGTGAAGCTGCTTCTTTAAAAGATAATAAATATTGCGCATTTTCTCTTGGCGAAAACCCGCGTTTTCCTCTCGAAGATGAGATTCCAACTATAAGATCCTCTACTTTTTCAAATTCCTGAGATTGTTCATTTTTTTCATCCGATTTTGCTAATGCGCTCAAAAAGAGAGAAGCAAATTCTTTCGACTCTTCTTCTTCCATAGCTCCGTCACCAGATCCGCTATCCTGAAGAATTTGAGACCATATAGTTAATAATTTGTTTTCGTGCTCTTTTAAGACACCTAGTACATTGTTTTGCATTTGATTAATTTGGATTTGTTCTTTAACAAATATATAATTTTTCTCGGAAAATCGGAAAACAATTACTAAAACAAAAAGAAAGAAAAAAATTAACACTTAAATCAAAAAACTGTTTATTTCTCAAAAAATTTGTCTTTAAATGTTAAAAAAAGATGTTCTGTACAAAAAAAAGGCAGTTTTTCAACTGCCTTTTTTTGTACAAATTTGGGTTATTAATTATGTATCAAATATTTATCATTAATAATAAATATTTAAAATAATGTTCGATTTAGAACCATCGATGATTTTTTCTAATTTTTTAAAGAAAGCTTCACTTACCATTGGGCAGCCGTGGCTGGTAGAAATATAATAATCCTGTTCTTCGTTTGGAACTGCTGAATATGAATGCAGTACAATTGCTCTTTTTGCAGCATTACTGTTTGTTTCATCTAAACCATATAATTTATAGGATTTTCCGAACATACCTTTATATGATTTTCCAATACTATATCTTCCTAAAGATGTACATTTAGAATTAGGTTCGTTACTAAATTTTAATTCTCCTCTAACATTTGTTTCAGAGCCAAAACCGTTTGCAACAAGTCCTTCTTCTAGAATTTTATCATTCTCCAAATCATAAACAAAGAACCTGTTTTTACCAGATTTAATTTTCATATCAATAAAAAATGCAATTTTAGTATTGTAAGAAGCATTCTTTTTAATCATTTCTTTAACATCAGTAAGCTGATTATTAAATCTTTCCATTTCAGGGCTTATCGGTTTAATATCTGTAGCAATATCTTTTGGGTTTCCGAAAAAACTAATCGTAAAAAATAAAAATAAGTTGAATATTTTCATAACAGTGGTATTTAATACATATCTAATTTTACTAATCTGATTTCTTGTATTTTAAATCAAATTAACAAGGCAAAATTAGTCTGCATTAAACTAAACGAAAGCCATTAAAAGACTGAAAAGCAAAACAATAAGACTTTTTTTTTTATGAAGTAAAACCGGCAATTTAAATATTAAAAGTTACAATGATTTCTGTACCAGATCCAATTTTAGAATCGATTTCGATTTGTCCTTTTAGAGAGTTGGTTCTTTCTCTAATATTCGACAAACCAATTCCTTTTTTGGCAGTATTAATATCAAAACCAACACCATCATCAATAATAGACAATTGCAAAAGATCTTTATCTATCAGTTCTATTTTTACTTCGACTTTTGATGCATTGGCATATTTTTGAATATTTAAAAGTGCTTCCTGAATAATACGATAGAAGTTTATTTTATAAATGTTTTCAACCTGTTCCCAATCAAATCTTTCATCAACAAAATAATAAAAATTTGTTTTGCTTATTTCATTTTGACTTTTAATTAAATTCGATAAAAGTGTATTAAAGTCATTACTTTCTAAAAACGAATCCTGATTTAAATCATGCGAAATAGATCTGATTTCGTTTTCTATATTTTGAAGTTCAAAAATGTACTGTTTTCTTTTTTCGATTGTTTTTTCGTCTGTTTTAGAATTAAAAAAACCTAAATTCATTCGCACGCCGTACACTTTATTCATAACGCCATCATGAAGTTCTCTGGCAATTTTATTTTTTTCTTCTTCTTTGGCGGCATTAATTTTATTCTGCTGTTCGCTCAAAAGCTGGTAAATTTCGTCGCTGTCGCTTTGCTGCTGCTTTACAAAACGCAGTTCTTTGTTTTTATATTTTAAATAAATGGTTACTAAAATGGCAGACAAGATTAAAAATAGAGCAAAGGAGAAAATTAATATATAAAAGTTTTTCTTAGTCAAAACCTTGTTTTCGTCTTCAACTTTAACAGTTTCGTACTCAATTCTTGCATATTTATTTTTAGTTCTGCTTTGAATACTGTTAATACTGTCGCTTATTGCAATATAACGGTTTGCATAAAACAGCCTTTTCTTACTGTCGATTCGCGTAAGAAGTTTTAAAGTATTTAAAGTTTCGTTTGTGTTTTTTAGTTTAATAGAAGCCGCATAGGCATCTTTTAAAGTTGACAGCGATTTTACAGAATCTTTTTGAGTAAGATAGAATTCTCCTAAATGGATCTTTTTATACATCGCGTCAGAGTAATATCCCAGACTGTCAACAATTTTTAAAGACTCTAAAAACATTGATTCAACATTTTTATATTCTTTATTTTTCATTTTAGAATAAGCCAGATTTGACAAAACGATGGCATAAAACCGAGGCCAGTTTTTTCTTAAATCTTTTGTGAGCAAAGGCTTCAATTCTTTAATTGATTTAGAATAATCGCCTTTTAAATCGTATAAATTACAAATATTAATTACAGACGATATATTGAAATTATTGACTTCATCACTATCTGTATTATTTTTTTTCATGACTCTCAAATTTCTCAATGCCAGCTGATGGTATTTTAGAGCCTGATCGTACATAAATAACTTCTCTAAACAATTACCCATCAAGGTATTGCAAGAATACAGAAGTTTAATATTATTTGAAGTTTTTAAATATTCGAGTCCTTTTGATAGTTCTACTTCGCATTCGACATAATTTCCATCATAAAAAAGAACATATGCTTTATTAAAATGCATTTGCCCCAGTTTATTATAATCATGAATCTTTAGATAGATTTTTTGCGCCTGAAGGTAATAATAATATGCACTGTCTTTTTGTGAATTTTCGTAGCAGTCTCCAATAAAGTAAAGCGATTTTGCTATTCTTGAACTGTCATTTTCTGCTCTTGATAATTTTAAGGCTGTAAAACTTGAGAAATATGATTTTGCAATATTATTCAGGTAATAATATTCTTCTCCGGCTCGTAAATACAAATTCCTAACAACCGAATCGTTTTTTTGATTCTTTAAACTGCTAACAAGTGAATCCAGATATTTTTCTTTCTGTGTCCCCGGAATCCTGTTAAAGTATTCTGTATCAAAAGCATTTTGGTATTTATTCCTGTTTTTAAAATGAATTCCTCTATTATAAAACACCAATAAAATTACTGATAGTAATACAATTATCGGAATATATATTTTCGGTCCAAATCTCAAAATGATACTTTATAAAATTTATTTCAAATATAAAGTAAATAAAGAAGACTATAATACTTCGTTATCAGTATTATAGTCTTTCAGGAAATAAGATAAAACATTCTTTACTTAACTTTTGGGTTTAGTGGATCTCCGTCTGGTTCGGCCAATTTCAAATTAACATTAACTTTTAAAGAATCAATTATTTTAGAAGCAGCGGCCTGAGATTTTTCACTCAAATTTACTTTTTCTACATTTTTTGCGGCTGCGTTCAACTCTTCATTTTCAAAATCATCAGTTGTACAAGATAAATTCATCAACAAAATTGCTGCAAATACTATACGAATTACTTTACTTTTCATGGTTTGTGTTTTTTTATGTTTTTGCAAAAAAACATCCAAAAAAGTTGCATATTTTACGGATTTTCCGTAATATTGTAAAATTTGCATAAATTTTACAAAAATGTCGATTACTATATTGATTGTTGATGACCACCCTATGACAGTAGACAGCTATGTAAACCTTCTGTCTGATGAGGATTTTGATACAATTGAGCCCACATTTCTCAAAAAATACAATTGCGAAACTGCATACAAAAAAATAATGGTGCTCGAAAAACAAAACACCAGACTTGATTTTGCAATTCTCGACGTTAACCTGCCGCCATATGAAGAATTTAATATTACCGATGGAATCGATCTGGCGATAACAATTAGAAAAACGCATCCTTCGTGCAAGATTCTATTACTAACAATGCACACAGAAGCCTTTATAGTAAACCGAATTATAAAAACTATCAAACCGGATGGTTTTATATCAAAAAGTGAAGTTAATTTTGAATCTTTCCCTACGATTTGTAAAAAGATTTTAAAAGGGGAAATGATTTACAGCGATGAAATAATTAAATCGCAAAAAAAGCTGACACACAGAAATTTAAATTGGGATGAATACGACAGCCAGATTTTAATCCTCTTATCGCAGGGAGTAAAAACAGTTAATATACCCAATCATATTCCGCTTTCTATGAGTTCAATAGAAAAACGAAAAGCCAATATTAAAAGCCATTTGTTATTAGAAAAAGGCGGCGATACAGAGCTTATAAACAAAGCGAGACAATTAGGACTTATTTAAAAAATACTAAAAACAAAAAAGACCCAAAAAGGGTCTTTTTTTTGTTGTAATTATTAAGATGCAATAATTGTTAATTGTTAATTGTTAATTGTTAATTGTTAATTGTTAATTGTTAATTACCACCCTTTCACAGCACCGCCTTTAAATTCACGTTCAGCAGCAGCTTCAACTTCCGGAGACTGAAATGCCTGTAAAAACTGCTTTACTTTTTCCTCGTTTTTATTGTCTTCACGACTTACAACAAGATTTACATATGGAGATTCTTTATCTTCAATAAATAAAGCATCGCGTGACGGAACCAACCCGGCTGCAGAAGCAAAAGTATTATTGATAATCGCAATCGAAACATTTGCATCATCTAAGGCGCGAGGCAGTTGAGGCGCTTCTAATTCTAATATTTTTAAGTTTTTAGGATTACTTACAATATCTGTCACTTTAGGAAGCAAACCAACGCCTTCTTTTAATTTTAGCAAACCATTTTTCTGCAAAAGCAATAACGAACGTCCACCGTTTGTTGGGTCATTTGGAATAATAATCGTGCTTTCGTTTTTCAATTCTGAGAGGTTTTTTATTTTTTTCGAATAAGCCGCAATCGGATAAACGAATGTATTCCCTATAATTGCTAATTTATAACCACGCTGTTTAGACTGCTCATCTAAATATGGTTTATGCTGAAAAGCATTTGCATCGATATCACCCTGACTTAAAGCTTCATTTGGAATAACATAATCATTAAAAGAAACTAATTCAACCTCAAGTCCGAATTTCTCTTTGGCAACTTTTTTGGCAGCTTCAGCCACTTTTAATTCCGGTCCAGAAGCTACACCAACTTTTATAAAATGCGGATCATTATTTTTACTTTTTCCGCAGTTAAACAAAACCAATGATAAAGCCAAAATCCCGGCTGTTTTCAAGAAATTTATTTTCATGATAATCTATTTTTAATTTTTAATTCCTAATTTTTAATTGATAATTATCTATGGTCAAAATGTTTAGACAATCTGTCTCCTGCAAACTGAATAACAAACACCAAAATTACCAGTAATGCCAAAACTGAATTCATTGTCAGGGCATCATAACCAATATATCCGTACTGGTAACCAACCTGACCTAAACCACCCGCGCCAACTGCTCCGCCCATTGCAGAATAACCTACAAGCGTAATTAAAGTAATTGATGCCGCATTTATTAAAGAAGGCAAAGCTTCTGGAAGTAATACTTTATATACAATTTGCAAAGGCGTTGCTCCTAAAGCCCTTGCAGCTTCAATTAATCCTGACGGAAGACCTAATAAACTGTTTTCAACCAACCTTGCAATAAATGGTGCCGCACCAATACTTAACGGAACCAAAGCTGCGCTTACGCCAATGGAAGTTCCAACAATCGCTCGTGTAAACGGAATCATCCAAACGATTAAAATAATGAATGGAATTGAACGAAAAACGTTTACTATTACTGATAAAGTTCTGTTTAAAACCGGTTGTTCTAAGATTTGATTTTTTCGGGTTAGAAAAAGCAAAACTCCCGTTGGAAGTCCGATTAAGAAACCGAAAAATCCCGATACAAATGTCATAACAATTGTTTCCCATGTTCCTTTTACTAATAAGTCAATAATTGAATCAGACATAACCTATGATTTCTGTTTTAATGTGTTTTGAAATAAAATATTGAATTGCAGCATTGTAGTTTTCACGTTTACCAGATAATTCAATCAGCATAACGCCAAAATTCACGTCTCCGGCCTGATCCATCTGCGCGCTTACAATTTTAAAATTGGTATCAAACAATCTTGATACTTCTGAAATAACAGGCTCATTTACTGATTTTCCGGTCATTTCAAGCTTCAATAATGGATTTAAAGTCCCGTTATCTTCTTTTTGCAATTTCTCTTCGTAAACAGCTGGAATTTCCAGATGAAGCGACGAAGAAATAAATTCTTTGGTTAGTTCATGTTTAGGATCAGCGAAAATTTCGCCCACACTTCCCTGCTCTATTAATTTTCCGTGGCTGATAACCGCAACTTCATCACAAATCGATTTTACAACTTCCATTTGGTGTGTAATTAATAAAACAGTGATGTTTAAACGACGGTTAATATCTTTCAGCAAATTCAAAATCGAGCGTGTTGTTGCCGGATCAAGCGCACTTGTAGCTTCATCACATAATAAAACTTTAGGATTATTTGCCAAAGTTCTTGCAATGGCAACTCTTTGTTTCTGTCCGCCCGAAAGGCTTGCAGGATAATCATTTGCTTTTTCAGACAAACCAACCAATTGCAATAATTCTAAAACGCGGGTTTTAATTTCGTTTTTTGGAGTTCCTGTCAATTCAAGCGGAAAAGCCACATTATCAAAAACTGTTCTTGAAGAAAGCAGGTTAAAATGCTGAAAAATCATTCCGATTTGTCTTCTTTCAATTGCTAATTCAGCGTTTGAAAGCTGCATTAAGGCTTTTCCATCAACAATAATTTCTCCCGAAGTTGGTCTTTCTAAAAGATTCACACAACGGATAAGTGTACTTTTCCCGGCTCCCGAAGTTCCTATTACACCAAAGATTTTTCCCGGCGGAACTGTAAGCGAAACATCAGATAGAGCAGAAACAATCCTGTCTTTCTGATGAAAAGTTTTGGTAACATTTTTTAATTCAATCATTTGTTCGAATTCAGTTAAAAACAAAAAAACCTTTCAAATCTTCATGAAAGGCTTTTTAAATAAATCGTATTATATATCTAAGCCAGATCAATTAACTCCATAACTATAACACAGCACATTATACTGGTGTTATAATAATAATTCAAAATCTGGTTCTTGTTTCTCATTTCGAATGCAAATTTAAACAGATAAATTTAATTTTCATGCAAAAAACACAAAACTTTTATTATCCTATCAAAATAATAGATTACTATAACGATTCCTTAGTTTTTGGCTCCTGTCTGCATTATTAATTTTTTGCCCTCAGTTTTATTTTCCCGCAATATTGTAAGCGCATTTTTTACAGTTTCTGCATTTAAATCTCCAATTACAGCAATTGCCGGCGGTGTAATAAGTTTATTTTCTAATAAATTGGATAACTCTTTCAAACCGTTTTTATAATAATCATATCTTTTTTCAAGTCCGTAAGCATAATTGGAAATATTGTGAATAGTAGCTCCTTTTGAAAATAAAATATCTCGGGATTCTGAAGTTGAGAAATTAGTTATATCGATATAAAATCCGTTTATTTTCAATAGTTTAGCTGCCGTTTCAGCAGAAGCATTTCCAACTAAATCAACAACTATATCAAACTTTTTATTTTTATTTAAAGAAAATGCTGTATCGTAAACTTCTTCTCTTTTATAATTGATAATTTGCTTCGGCTTTACGCCAATTGCAATCAAAGATTTTATACTATTTACATTTCCAGCCGTTACCGTAAAATTGGTAAAACCTTTAGCGATAAGAATCTTAATTAAAATATTTCCCACTCCGCCAGCTGCACCGTTAATAAATATCGAATCTGTTACGGAAACCTTCATTCTGTTAAAGGCCTGCAAAGCAGTTAAACCTGCGGACGGAATTGCTGCTGCTTCTTCAAAAGAAATGTTTTCGGGTTTGTGTTCTGCAATGGCTTCAGGAATACAAATATATTCAGCATAAGTTCCGTTAGACCCCATACTTCCCGATCCGCAGAATACGGCATCACCAATTTTAAAATTGGTCACGTTTTTGCCAATTGCGGAAACAATTCCAGAAAACTCTCGTCCCAGAATAGGAGAATGTAAAAGCTTTCTTTCCGATCCGTTTTCTGTCATTTGGTAATCAATTGGATTGAAACCCGATGCTATAATTTTGACCTGAATTTGAGAATCCTCAGGTTGTGGCGTTTCAACATTTTCTAATCTAAATTCAAGATTTTGCTGTAATACTACTGCTTTCATTTTTTTATCGCTTTATTATATAAAAATAAAGTTTTAAATAATTTTTAAACACATAGAAACATAGTTTTTCTTTCTAAATAAAGGCATTTTACTTATTTAAGTGAACATAGCTATGTGTTAGAAACTAGTTTCTTTTAATCAACTTTACACTAATTAAAAAAAACTATGTTCCTATGTGTTAAAAAAAATTAATCTAACTTAAACCATTCGTTCACTTCATTTGCAATTGAATCTTTTATTTCCGGATTTTCAAATTCATTTGAAACAGAATTATACTGATAATCTTTCTGCCATTTTTTATAATGTAAAGCTACTTTTTCAACAGCATTACAGATGTAAAAAAGTTCTTCATTTGTCATTATTGGATGCAGTGATAAACGAACACAGCCCGGTTTATTTGTTTGATTACGCTGTAATAATTCGTTTGTAATTTCTGCTGATTTCTTTTCATTTATGTTGAAAAGATAATGCGCATAAGTACTCGCACACGACCAGCCGCCGCGAACCTGAATTCCAAAACGGTCATTTAAAAGCCTTACGATCAGATTATAATGAATATCTTCGATTACAAAAGATACACAGCCAATTCTTTCAGTCGTTAAATCTCCTAAAATAGATAAACCTTTTATTTTTTGAAGTCTTGAAAAACAGAGATTCAGCAGTTCTTTTTCTCTTATTTTGATATTTTCTACTCCCATCTGCTCTTTTAATTCTAAAGCCAAAGCTGCTCTGATTACCTGCAGAAAACCCGGAGTTCCGCCATCTTCGCGAACTTCTATTACATCGCTGTAACAATATTTTCCTAAGGGATTGGTCCATTTTACATTTCCGCCTCCCGGATTATCCGGAAAATCAGATTGGTATAATTTTTCATTAAAAACCAAAACGCCGCAGGTTCCGGGACCGCCTAAGAATTTATGTGGCGAAAAGAAAATAGCATCAAGTTGTTGTTCAGGATCTTTTGGATGCATATCAATTTTTACATAAGGCGCCGAAGCTGCAAAATCAACAAAACAAAGTCCGCCGTTTTGATGCATTATTTTGGACAATTCATAATAAGGCGTAATAATTCCTGTAACATTCGAACAAGCGGTAAACGAACCTATTTTTAAGCTTCGATGAGCATATTTTTTAATCTCTTCAGAAAGAATTTTGGGATCAACTAAATTATTTTCATCTGGAGGCAGAATCACAACCTCAGCATTCGTTTCATACCAGGAAACCTGATTCGAATGATGCTCCATGTGGGTAATAAAAACGACAGGTTTATCATTTTCATCATACTTTCTTAACCCCAAAAAGCGCTGCAATTTTGATAAAGCCGCCGTCATTCCGGTTCCGGTTGTTACCAAAACATCTGATTCATTGGCATTAACAGCCTTTTTTATGATGTCTCTGGCATGTTGATAAGCGTATGTTGAAGTTTTTCCTGTCTGGCTAGAAAGTGAATGCGTATTGGCAATCATAGGACCAATTTTATTGAGCATAATATCTTCAATGGGCGTATATAATCTTCCGCTGGCAACCCAATCAGCATATACCAGGTTTTGTTCTCCGTATACCGATTCAAAAGTGTGGTTTATACCAACAGTGTTTTCTCTAAATTTAAAAAAGTAACATTCTGCTTCAGTTGGTTTTGATGTTGATTCAATAGCATTCATTTCCTAATCATTTTAATTAACTAAATCTTTTTATCTAAAAGCAATTTTAATGTTGCTTGTAACTCTTCACCCTGAAGATTTTTTGCGACAATTATTCCGTTTGAATCCACTAAATAATTTCCGGGAATAGCTCTTACGCCATATAATTTGGCAACAGCGCTATTCCAGAAAAGCAAATCAGAAACATGTGTCCAGCTTAAATTATCATCCTGAATTCCTTTAATCCAGTTTTCTTTCTTTTTATCCAGAGAAACCCCAACAATGTTGAAACCTTTATCATGAAATTCTTTGTAAGCGGCTACGACATTTGGATTTTCTCTTCGGCATGGCCCGCACCATGAAGCCCAAAAATCAACCAAAGTATATCCTTTCAGATTTTCATAAAAATGAACTGGTTTTCCCTGCGGATCATTGGCTGTAAAATCAGGTGCTTTTTTACCAACTCCTAATCCATCTAAAACAAGCGCCAGATCTTTTAGTTCTTTCACGTAAGTGGTATTTTGAAGACTTTTATCCAGCAAGGCAATATTTTGTCTAATTTGTTCCGGAGACAATCTGTATGACCAGTTTCTGTATAAAACATAAGCTGAAACAATTGATTTTGGATTCTCGGTAATGAATTTGCTGATTTCTATATCATTCGATTTTTTGTATTTTTCGAATAAATCCTGAGAAACAGAACCTTCAACAACAGAAGTACTATAATATTTCTTTGGACTTAATTTTACTGTAATTGGTGTTTTCTCAAGGAAAATATATAGTGGAGAACTTTGTGTATTTACGCTTAATCCGTATAATTCCGGAGTTTTGACTTTAGTTTTGAAACTAAAATTTCCATCTGTTACTTTTACCGAATCGATTGTGGTAAACATCTTATTATGAAATTTCTGCAGATAAACGTATGACACGATTGTATCTGCTACGGTTCCTTTTAACTGTAAATTATTTTCCTGCGCCTGAGTTTGTATTACGCCCAGAAACAAAGCCGCTCCTAATAGTATTTTTTTCATTTGATTTTGATTTTTAGTTTATAATTAGACAATAGAATTTTCAGGCCGATATAAAATTGACCTTAAGGAATATTTTAAAAAAATAAATTGGGTGAAAAATTAGTGCTTTCGCATTCGGAAATAAGCAAGGCTGTTTTCTTCAAAAATTGAATTTAAAAGCTCATAACCGGCGTATAAAATTGTATCTGTTTTCATTTAAAAAAATAAAAGTTATTTAATTAATGATCTCATTCAGATTTTGAGGAATCTTTCTTATCTGTCCACACGCAGCGGAAGGATTTAGCACCTTATTCGGCAACAGGTTGCTAAGACGTCAATGGGCCTATTCCCTCAGTCTTTCTGGATAAGTATCATTTTTAATTTTTCTGCGATACAAATATATATTAATTCTATCTAATTAGTAGTATTTAAAATTATTTTTTTTGAATTTAATTTAAAAAAACTTTCAAAAACAATATATCATATTGATATTTAAATAATTATACTATTAAATAAATTTTATCGATTTTTGGTTTTACAAGGAAAATTCATAAAAAAACTCATTCCGTTTTGAAATGAGTTTGTATTAAAGATGAAGTTAACGCACCGTTTGTCATTCCTCGTTCCTCGGAATGATAAAAAACCGGCATATCATTTTTTGGAATCACAAAGTGTTAAGCTTTTAAACCATCAAAATAAGCTGTCGTTTCTTCAATCAAAGAATGCATCAAATCTTTGGCTTTTGTGTGTTTTAAAATTGGAGAAATCTGTCCGCCCCAAAATAGAATCATATCCCATTTTTGTTGTTCGATTGCCGCTTTTCTCAATGGTGCAATAAAAGTAGTCTGCAAAGGAAACGGAAGAATATCTGTTTCTTTTCCTGTCATATCTTTTGCAATTCGACTTGTAATTCCGCGTCCGAGTCTTCCGGTATAAGCGCGGGAAAGTGTGGTGTTTTTTGAAGCTTCAGAAAAAAGCATTTCTCTGTGAATTGGTAATGCATTCGATTCGTCGGTAGCTAAAAATGCCGTGCCAATTTGAGCCGCACTTGCTCCTAAAGTTATAGCGGCCGCAATTCCTTTTCCATCGGCAATACCTCCGGCGGCAATTATTGGCGTTTTTATTTTTTCACGCATCAATTGCAGTAATACAAAAGTTCCGGTTACAGATGATTCGGCATCTTTTAGGAAAGAAGGACGATGTCCGCCGGCTTCAAAACCAGAAGCAATAATCATATCAACACCTTTGCTATCCAGAAAAATGGCTTCATCAAGAGTTGTTGCCGCTCCAACCGTTATAATACCTAATCGGCGGCATTGTTCTAAAACATCATCAGAAGGAACGCCAAACATGAAGCTGAAAACCTTTGGACGAATGTCTAAAATTACTTCTAATTGATTTTCAAATCTTGATTGAAATGGTGCTGGTTTTTCCGGCAGCGGAATACCAACTTCATCATAATATGGTTTATAAGCGGCTATAGCTTTATCAAACTGTTCGTCTGTTAAACCACCCGCGGGAATATCGTGATCTGAAACCCAAAGATTTATATTATATGGTTTATTGGTCGCCGCTTTAATCTGTTTATCAATTTCATAAATTTCCTGCGGACTATTGGTATAGGCACCGTAACCGCCAAGTCCGCCGAGGTTAGAAACCGCAGCAACCAATTCTACTGTAGAAAGATTTCCACCAAAAGGCCCTTGCAGAATTGGATATTCAATTCCTAATAATTCTTTAGCTTTTGTATTGTACCACATAGCTTCAAAATTTAAGTTATTTGCTTGTGTCTGTCAGCATTTTATTCACGATCAGCCATTGGCCGTTAATCTTATGGAAAGATAAAAAATCCCGATAATTAAAGTCGTACATTTTAACATTTAATTCCGCTATAGCAATAGAATTTACAACACTTATATGCAGAATTTCTCCTTTGAATGGTTTGCCGGAATCTTTTGGACTTTGTCGGTTTTTAACACCGTCTAAATACAAATCCACAGTCTTGAAATAAGACTGGCCTTTTACATCTCCAAATAACAATGTTCCGGGCTGAAAAATTTTCCCTAACAGTATTTCATCACCTTCATAAATGCCTTTAAAATAATAGTTTTCTATAGCATCTGTAATAGCCTGAATTTCCTTTTGATTTTCCATTTTAATATTAGTTTGAGCTTTTATGCCCTGAAAATTCCAGAGCATAAAAGCAGTTAATAAAATAGTTTTCATTTTAATTTAAATTGTGTCCTGCACCTTTTCCGCCGTCTACATTAATGATTGAACCGGTAATAAAATTGCTTTTGGCAACGGTGTAAACCATTTCAGAAATATCATCGATCTCTCCTACTCTGTTTAATAAATGTAAACCGGCACTTGCATCAGCATTGTCACCGTGCATTGGCGTACGAATTACACCCGGAGCAACGGTGTTAAAACGAATGTTTTGTTTTCCGAATTCTGCCGCTAATTGTATTGTCAAGGCATGAATGGCGCCTTTGCTTGAGATTGGAGCTGAAGCCGGCCATCCGCCTAAACCGTGATTTACTAATGGTGTTCCGATGTTGATAACAACACCGCTATTTTGTTTGAGCATTTGCGGAACCACAGATTGTGTTGTGAAATAAGTTCCTTTTAGATTAGTTTTCAAAAATGTATCTAAATAGGCTTCGTCTACTTCTAAGAATGGTTTACTGGCAAAAATTCCGGCATTATTGATTAATACATCAACAGAACCAAATTTTTCTAAAGCAATTTTTACCAGTTGTTCTCCGGTTTTTTTATCGCTTACGTCTCCTGCAAATTTTGCCAGATTATCTCCTGCTCCAAATTCGTTGAATGTTTGTTCTAATGCGCTTTCAGTTAACGAATTAATGACAACATTATCGCCTCTGTCTAAAAAATATTTAGCGATTCCTTTTCCAATTCCCGAAGCTGCTCCGGTTACGATTATAGTTTGTTTTTTCATGATGTTTATTTTTTATCGGCTGTAATGCCTTTTTCTCTTAATACTGATACTTGTTCTCCTGCATAACCCCAATCGTCGAGTTCGATTTCCTGAATCACAACGTGAGTCAAATGCGGATCTTTGTTTAATACTTCTGTAATCAGATTGGTAATGCCGCTGATTAATTCTTGTTTTTGCCCGCGAGTTACTCCTTCGCGGGTCAATTCTATTTTTACGTAAGGCATGATAATTAGTTTTTAGATTGTCCAGAAAAAACGGCTTCGGCAGTGATTTTAAAATCAAGATCAAAGTCGTTGTAGATTAATGTGTCTCCTAAATCTTTGAAGAAATTTCCTGAGCGGAATTTGATATCGTATTTGGTACGATCAATAATTAATTTTCCTGAAAGTGAAATTATATCGTTGTTGTTTTTTACTTCAGCTTCAAAACCTACAAGATGAGTAATATCTTTTATAGTCAGGTTTCCTTCTAAATAATATTTTGTATTTGATATTTCTTTTACATTTAAAATATCAAAAGAAGCAGTTGGGAATTTTTCAATAGAGAAAAAATCATCAGATGCAAGATGTCCTGCAAATTGTGTGTTCGTTGCCGGATCTGTTACATCCAGAATTTTAATAGAGGTTGTATCGATTACAATATTTCCTCCTTTTATTTTTCCATCATTAAAGATGAAATTACCATTTTTGATACCAATTGTACCATTATGTGCACCGGTAACTTTTCTACCAGTCCATTCTACGCTGCTACTTGAGCTTACGATTTCAAAATTTATTGTTTCCATTTTTATTGTATTTAAAAGTACAATACAAAGGAACGGCGGTTATGAAAATGGGTTACGTGATGTAGATCACAATCTTTTTTTTGAGGTTCTAAGGGGCTAAGTTGCTAAGGTTCTAAGGTTTTTTATAGATACAGAATTAAAACATTGTCTGCGGTTTCAACCGTAGTGAAACAATATATTGACAGAATGCATTATCACATTCTAAATTCCCGTGGTTAAAACCACGGGTTATGTTTATATACAGTAATCAAATAGAATAATCTGCCAAATCAGCAAAATCTGCGGGAAACAAAACCAACGCAAAACAAAAAATCAATCCGTAAAATCAGTGGGCTATAAAAAACTAAGAATTATGAAGTCGGCTGAGAGTTTCTCTGGAAACACCTAAATAAGCAGCAATTAAATGCTTCGGAACTAAATTATATAACTGCGGATATAAAGCTAAAAGTTCTTCATAACGAGTTTTTACATTATTATTCATGAAAGATAAAAGACGCTTTTGAGAAGCGATATATCCTTTATTGGTTCTCCATCGGAAGAAATGTTCTATTTGGTGAAACTCGGCACAGAGTTTTTCGCGATCAGAACTGGATAAACACAATACTTCTGCATCTGTAATACAGTCAACATTGATTTGTGCAGGAGTTTGGTTATAAAGAGCGTTATAATCAGATGTCCACCAGGTTGGCATGGCAAATTGCAGAATGTACATTTTGATTTCATCATTTATAAAGAAAGCTTTTAAACAGCCTGAAACCACAAAATATTCACAATCTACTTTATCGCCTTCACTGATAATCGTTTGTCCTTTTTTAAAAGACAAAGGCTTAAAATGCGAAAAGAAATAATCAAATTCTTCCTGTGTAAGCGAAGCAGTTTTGGCAATATGTTCCTGTAAAAGTGTTTTGGCTTCCATTTTAAATGGTGACTATTTGGGTTTGAAAAGTCTTCTGTAAAGTTATAAAATCAAATGAACTTATCGATTGTCTATTTCGCATTTCAATTTGTCCGTTTCAACAAAATACCAATATGAAATCGGCTGCCGTTGACGCAATTTTGTCCTGTTTAACAACTTAAAATTTAAAATCATGAATGCAAAAACAACAAAAATTATTTATTGGACAGGAATTATTTTAACTTCTTTATGGTTTGGTGCCAGCGGATTTTTTGAACTTACAACAAACAAACTGGTTTGGGAAATCACGCAGCTATTAGGTTATCCGGCACATTTTATTTACATCTTAGGAGTATTTAAAATTTCAGGAGTTATCACCTTATTAATTCCGAATAAGTTATTACGATTAAAAGAATGGGTATTTGCCGGAGTATTTTTCGATATAATTTTCGCTTTCTTTTCTAAACTGGCCGTTCTGGGTTTTGGAGCTACAACAGATGCTATTATTGCTTTTGTAATGGTAAGTGTTACTTATGCAATGTTTAGAAAATTATATAGTGCAAATTATGCCGTAAGAGTTTCTGAAAATTAAGATTCTAACTACTGTATATAACAATCTCGCAAAGTTGCTGAGGCGCTAAGTTTTATTTTCTTAGCGACTTCGCGGCTTTGCGAGATTCTTTTTTCATTATAAAATAAAAACTTAGTGCCTTCGCAGTAAAGCAACCTTGAACCTTTAAACAAATAAAAATGAGCTTTTCAACAAAATAACAACATATACTCTCAACGTAACTTTGTAATGAATTTAAAACACACAATTATTATGAATAAAATATGGTTTATCACAGGTAGTTCTCGAGGATTAGGACGTAATCTTACCGAAGCAGTATTAAACAATGGCGACAAAGTAGCCGCAACTGCCCGAGACATTAATCAGTTAAATGATTTAAAAGAAAAATTTCAGGATCAAATTTTGCCTTTACCTTTAGATGTAAACAATTACGATCAGGTTCATGAAGCAGTTCAAAAAGCAGTTGACCATTTCGGCCGTATTGATGTATTAGTTAATAATGCCGGATTTGGAATCATTGGCGCTGCAGAAGCTTATACGCAAGAACAAGTTCGCAGTCAGTTAGAAACAAATTTACTGGCTCCTATTGAAGTTACACGTTCGGTATTGCCTTTTATGCGTAAACAAAGATCAGGACGTATTTTACAAATCAGTTCTGTAGGCGGACGTGTTGGAAATCCGGGATTAACCATGTATCAGGCAGCCAAATTTGGTCTTGGCGGATTTACTGAGGCTTTAGCCAAAGAAGTAGCGCCACTTGGAATTTTAGTAACCAGCGTTGAGCCAGGAGGATTTAGAACTGACTGGGCTGGAGCATCAATGACTTATGCCGAAGAAATTGAAGGTTACGACGCTGTAAAACAACGTACTGATTTCTTTAAAGCAGGAAATTTTGTTCCGGTTGGGGATCCTGAAAAAGCTGCTAAAGTTATGGTAGATCTGGCTTCGCACCCAAATCCTCCTATGCATCTTGTTTTAGGAAGTGAAGCTATTGGGATTTTAAAAAATGCAGATCAAGCCAGAACTGAAGAAATGGAAAAATGGATGGATATAAGTTTATCTACAGACCATGAAGATTCTGAAAGTTTTCTTGATTCAGAAAAAGCAAAATGGTTTGCCGGAAAAAAATAACAATTACAAAGTGCAATATCAATGACAATGTGATCATTTAATGTGTAGTTTTTAAACACATAGAAACATAGTTTTTCTTTGTCTACAAAGGCGTTTCACTTGTTTGAACAAACATAGCCTGTTGTTTTTTCACGCAGATTCGGCAGATTTATGCAGATTTAAAATTAAAAATCTGCGTTTATCTGCTTAAATTATTTAAAATCTGCGTGAAATAATTTAACACAAAGCTATGTGTAAAAATCTAGATTTTTTAAACTTGTTTTATTTAGAATATAATCTATGTTTCTATGTGTTTAAAATAATCTCCAACTTTAATTTTTATAAATTTGTGATATGAACGATTCTAAAATAAATCAGAAAACCTCGCCTATTGCCTATTCTTGTTATTATACTCAAAACAGAGAAGGCGAACAATTTGCGGCTCAGCATGTTTTGAGTTTTCAAATTTCGGGCGTATTGACTCTTAATAACGGAACTAAGGAATATATTTTTAATCCGGGCGATTTTCGATTTATTAGAAGAAATCAGCTGATCAAATTCATCAAACAACCGGATCCCAATACGGCTTTTCAGTCTATTTCTATTTATCTGAATCAGGAAGCGCTTCGCGATTATTCTATACAATACAATCAGAAAACGAGTGTAATTAAAACTCCGGAAACAGAAATGGTTTTTCAGCTAAAAGAAGTTCCGTTATTAAAAAGCTTTATGAATTCGCTAATTCCGTATATCAATGAAGATCAACTAATAACCGAAGAACTTCAGGCTTTAAAAGTAAATGAAGCTATTACAATTTTACTACAATGCCATCCGGAATTAAAAGATATTTTATTTGATTTTAATGAACCCGGAAAAATCGATCTGGAAGCTTTTATGAAAAAGAATTTCCATTTTAACGTACAATTAGATCGGTTTGCTTATTTAACAGGAAGAAGTCTTGCCACTTTTAAAAGGGATTTTCAGCGTATTTTTGAGATATCTCCAAGTCGTTGGCTCATTCAAAAAAGATTACAGGAAGCCTATTATCAAATTAAAGAAAAAGGTAAAACGCCTTCAGAAGTTTATTTAGAAGTAGGTTTTGAGGATTTGTCACATTTTTCATTTGCTTTTAAAAAGCAGTTTGGAATGCCGCCTTCTAAAATTTAGTTTCAGGTTTTCTTTGTTTCAGGTTGCAAGTTTTTTTAACCGCAAAGATCGCAAAGGTATACGCAAAGGTCGCAAAGTTATTTATCTATATAGCTTTGCGACCTTTGCGGTTTTATAGAATTAGTTTAAAAAAACTTTGCGTGCTTTGCGGTTAAAAAAACTCAGCGGTTTTCCAACCAGCTCAAAAAAGCCGTTGCTTTCTCTTTCCCTACCAATAACTTCTCCTCTGTTGGAATTGTAAGTTTCAGAATTAATTTTCTTGAAAAATAATGTTCCGCTTCTCTAATGGCTGAAAAGTTTACTAAATATTGTCGGTTTATTCTAAAAAATTGAATTGGCGATAAAAGCTTATGAACCTCATCCAGAGATTGTGTAATTTGATATTCGGTTTTATCGAAAGTTACGATCGTTGGTGTTTCATTTTTGATATAGAAAAAAGCAATATTCTCCGTTTGGATCGTTTGGTATTTATTGTTTTTGAAAACCAAAAAACTACTTTTCCCTTTATTTTCTCCCGTTCTTGTTAAGAGATAATCGAAATCGGGCATCATTTTTTTATTTCTTTGGAAAAAGTTTTTCAGTTCTCCCGCTTTTTTAATCGCCTGCGAAATGCTTTCTCTTGAAAAAGGTTTTAAAACATAATCGATTCCGTTTGATTTAAAAGCTTCAATCGCATAATCATCAAAAGCTGTACAGAAAATTACAGGCGACAAAACCTCTACATTTTTAAAAATTTCAAAGCTTAAACCATCCGCCAGCTGAATATCCATAAAAATCAAATCGGGCTGATCATTTTCTAAAAGATAACTCACAGCGCCGTCGATACTTTGTATATACGACAAAATTTGGGCATCGGGTCTGATACTCAAAATAAGCTGACCAAGTGCTTTGGCCGTTTTTACTTCATCTTCAATTATTATGATAGTCATAAATTAGTGGTATTTTAACTTTAAAATGGGTTTCGGTTTTGTCAATTTCTATTTCTCTATTTACTAAATGAAGAAATCGTTGATTAATATTATTGAGCCCGACTCCAGTTGACAAAGTGCCTCGTTTCAGCTGAATCGGATTTTCAATTACCAGAAAATCATTTTCGGTATATAACTTAATTCTCAAAGGTTTATCTAACGAAACTACATTGTGTTTGATACAATTTTCGATTAATAACTGCAGAGAAAATGGCGGAATTGCGCAATCGTATTGTTTTTCATCAATTTCTTTTATCAACTCAAAACCATCTTCAAAACGGGCTTTTAGCAAATAAACAAATGAATCTATGATTTGTAATTCTTCTTTTAGCGGAATCAAATCCATTTTTCTGCTTTCGAGAGTAAAACGATAAAAATCAGATAATTTCAGAATAAAATCAGAACTCTGCGGATCCTGCATATCGACCATGGATTTTAAAGTATTCAAGCTGTTGAACAAAAAATGCGGATTGACCTGCTGTTTCAAAAGTTCGTATTGTGCTCCCAAGTGTACGGCTTTAGTACGTTCCAGTTCAACTCCCATTTGCTGGGTTTGGTAATTCTGAAAAAGTAAATGCAGAAACATATACACAATCAGATTGATTAAAACACCTCGAAGTTCGAACATAATCGGCGCGTCCATTTTCGAAACCTGAAAAAGTTCCTGATGCGCAATTACAAGAATTACCATCAGTAAAATTCCCATAACAACACTCAGTAAAAGTTTCCAGTTAAACAAACTTTTATTAGTTCGTTGTGAAGAAAATTTCGGCAAACTGTAAATGTTGTAATACCATATAAAAAGGGAAAACAGCAGTGTAATAGAAGAATTTATAAGAAGATCTCCAGGAGTAGAATCGGCATCAAATAATTTAGGTATTGAAGCCATAACTGCCAGCGCAATCGAACTTCCCCAAATTACTTTGAGCGAAACCTGAAAACGTTTTGCTTTTTCCATAATACTAGTGTTTTTTTGTTATCCTGTTGGTCAAAGATAGGTTTATTTTGAAAAAAGATTTCACGCAGATTTAAGTTTGTTTTTAATCTCGCAAAGTCACAGAGTCGCAAAGTTTTTATTCGCAATTGTGTGATAATAGAATCTGCAAAAAATCTGCGTGAATATATTTTTAATTCTCCCGCAGATTCAGCAGATAAGAAAGGAAAAAAATCTGCTAATCTGCTGAATCTGCGAGAAACAAAAAAATCACACTCGTTTTACACCCAAAATTGCCCCCGAATTCATATCCTGAATAAATCCAATAATTTCAAAATCCTGTGCATTATAATTTTTAGGAAGATGAACCGATGTTGTTCCTTTTTTGGCTTTATTTAAATCTACCGACTGCAGATTGCGAACGATTTGATAATGCGATAAAACTCTATGTGCATTCTCTCCTCTTTTTACATTGCTTTTGGCTTCTTTTTGAACCACTGCTATTAATAAACGGCTGTTTTTTGAAGTGCCTTCAACACTGTAATTTAAAGCAAGAGAATTCGCATTTTGATTGGTTTCTAAATTTAAACTCGCCGAAACTGGTTTAGAAAGTGCTGATTTAATTCCGTTTCGAAGACTGGTTTCCTGCGAACCCACATAATCTATTTTTCCGTTAATGATTACCTGCGGCGTGTAAATTGGATCTTTCTCCATGTATTTTGCATAATCATATTGTCTTTTAGTGAAATCGGCATTGCTAAAAATATCTTTCCAGCCTTGTTTATCCCAGTAATCTACGTGATATGAAAGAACGTAAACATTTTTATCTTTTAATTCATTTTGAATTTTACCCAGCAATTCATCTGCCGGCGGACAGCTCGAACAGCCTTCGGAAGTGTATAATTCCAGAAGTGCAAAACCTTTTTTATCCTGATTGCTTTGGCTGAAAATGGTGTTTCCAACTAAAAGGAACAACATTGTAAAAGCGCATATTATTTTTATATTTTTCATCGTTTTTTATATGAAATGTAAATAGTGAAAAGTGAGATGCTAAACTTCAAAATATTTACATCTCACTTTTTACATATTACTAATTACAAAATATTAATCTCAACGTTTATATTTCCTCTTGTTGCTTTAGAATAAGGACAAGTTTGATGAGCCTGTGCTGCTAAAGCTTCTGCTGTTTGAATGTCAATTCCCGGAAGACTGATGTTTAAGCGTGCTTGCAAAGAATATTCTCCTTCGGTTACGCACAAATCTACTTCTGCGTCTACAGCAGTTTCTGCCGGAAGTTTAACTCCTAATTTAGAAGCTGCGATTCCTAAAGCTCCAATAAAACAAGCCGACCAGCCTGCCGCGAATAACTGCTCCGGATTTGTTCCCGGACGTGATGATCCCGGTGCGCTTAATTTGATATTCAATTGTTCGTCTGAACTTTGAGAAGCTCCTTCTCTACCGCCTGTTGTGTGTGTTTTTCCTGTGTATAATACTTTTGTGTTCATGATTTTTAATTTTAGATTGTTGATTTTAGATTTTAGATTATTTCTGATTTTTAATTCTCAATTTTTAATTTTTAAAGCCATCTACGTCAATTATCGCTTGTGCAAATGCTTTTGGATCTTCCTGCGGAACGTTGTGTCCGATTCCTTTTAAAATTCTGTGTTCGTATTTTCCGGTAAATTTGTTAGCGTATGCTTTTCCATCCGCGAAAGCGCCGTCGAAATCGCTTCCTATTGTGATTGTTGGAACTTTAATTTCCGGTTTCGCTGCTAAACGTTTTTCAAGATTATCGTATTTAGCTTCTCCCGCTTCAAGAGATTGTCTCCATCTGTAATTGTGAATTACAATTGCCACGTGATCCGGATTATCAAAAGACTGAGCGGTTTGGTCGTAAGTTGCTTTGTCGAAATTCCATAATGGAGAAGCGATTTGCCAGATTTGTTTATTAAAATCGTATGTGTTTTGGCTGTAGCCTAATTTTCCTCTTTCGGTTGCGAAGTAGTATTGATACCACCAGCCTAATTCAGCTTTTGGAGACAATGGTTTTAAATTAGCTTCCAAATTCACAACTAAATAACCACTTACTGAAACCAAACCTTTTACACGCTCCGGCCAAAGTGCAGCAGTAACCACCGCTGTTCTCGCTCCCCAATCGAAGCCGCCAATTACAGCTTTATCGATTTTTAAAGCATCCATAAAAGCAATAATATCACTTGCTAATGCTGCCTGCTGTCCGTTTCTGAAAGTATCTTTTGAAAGGAAAGTTGTAGTTCCGAAACCTCTTAAATAAGGTGTAAATACATGATAGCCTTTTGCAGTTAAAATTGGCACTACTTCATTATAACTGTGAATATCATATGGCCATCCGTGAAGCAAAATTACCGGAGTTCCGTTTGATGGGCCGGCTTCTGTATAGCCTACATTTAATAAACCTGCATTGATTTGTTTTAAAGTCCCTAATGTGTTTTTTACTTCAATAGTTTCTTTTGGAGCTTGTGCAAAAGTTAAAGCTGCATTCATAAAAAGAACGACAATTAAACTTAATTTTGATGTAATACTGTTTGTGATGTTTGATAGTGCTTTCATAATATTTGATGTTTTTATTATTTGATTATCAGTTAATTTCTTCGTCAAAGGTATCCCGGCAATCTCCGTTTTAAAAGGAGAAAAAAGCCGAAGTGGACAAAGTAAAAGGTGAAACGGACAGTTGTTGAGTTTTGAGTTTTGAATTATGAGTTATGAGTAATTTAACCGCAAAGCACGCTAGGGTTTACGCAAAGTGCGCAAAGTTATTTTTTAGGTATTTTTGAGTTGATTGTAAGTTCACAAAGCTTTGCGAACTTTGCCTTTTCAACAGAAACTAAGAGCACAAAAAACTTTGCGTGCTTTGCGGTTAAAATCTGCACAAAGCTTTGCGGCTAAACTATTCGCATTTCAACTTGAAACTTTAAACCTGAAACTACTTCACCATAACCAAAACTGGTTTTCCTTTTTCTACTATATAAGTTGCCAGTTCTGATGCTTTTGTGTTGGTATTGTTTTTAGCGGAGTGAATAACTCCAGCAGGAATAAAAAGTACTTCTCCGGCTTTTAAAGTTATCGGCGCCTGACCTTCATATTCATATTCAAGTGAACCTTCGAGTACGTAAATGATTTCTTCACCCGGATGTGAATGTTTACCGAAAGCGGTATGTCCGTCAAAATCGATTCTGGCCTGAACGGTTTCTCTTCCCGGAATGCTTAAATCGTGTTTTTGTAAGTCAGTACGTTTGATTCCGGTTTGGGCTGCGATTTGATTTGGAATTAAAAATGCGATAATACCTAAAATGATTATCACGATAATTACCCATGTTTTTTGTTTTTTAGTTTCCATAATTTTATAAGTTTAAAAGTCGAAAGTCTTAAAGTCTTCTACTTCTGTTTTTTTTTATTTTGAAATTGATTTTATAATTTTAGACATTAAGACTTTGCGACTAAATTCAAATTATTGTTTTTCAGTTAATTTCTGTATCAAAAGTAGAACGGTAACGCTTCTTACGAAATCAAAAAAAAGCCCAAGCGGGCAAAGTTTAAGGTGAAACGGACAGTCTTGGAGTTAGGAGTTAGAAGTTAGGAATTTTGAATTATGAGTTTTGAATGCTGGTGATTTAACAGCAATCTCGATAGCTATCGGGAACTAAGGTTTTTGGGCTCGTTTGGTTTTATAAAAATGCAAAGGTCACAAAGCTATTTGGGTAATAACTTTGTGACCTTCGTGTGATATTTTTTTGCCACAGATTAAAATGATTTTTTCACGCAGATTTCGCAGATTTGAGCAGATCATTTTTTTAAATTTTTGAATAAATAATCAATTAAAATCTGCCTAAATCTGTAGAATCTGCGTGAAACAAAAAACTTTGCGACTTTGCGAGATTAAAAAAAAATCTTTGCGTAAGCTTTAGCTCCCGATAGCTATCGGGATTGCGGTTAAATTATCATCAGAATTAACAATTAAGCAAGCACCATTCCACCATCCATAATAAAATCAGATCCGGTGATAAATTTTGCTGCTTCGCTGCTTACATAGGCAACCATTTTGGCAACGTCTTCAGATTTTCCCATTTGTTTTAACGGTACTTTTTCGACAACAACATCCATAATACCATTTACGGTTGCTTCGTCTAAACCAACTTTTTTCATAACCTCAGTTTCTGTTGGTCCCGGACTAACAGAATTCACTCTGATTTTTCGTGGCGCTAATTCCAACGCCGCCGATTTCATAACCGAATTCAAAGCCGTTTTGCTCGCCGAATAAACCGAAGATCCCGGCCCGGGCATACTCGCAGTATTCGAAGAAAGAAATACTACTGAAGCACCATCTTTTAAAATTGGGATAAATTTGCTCAGCGTAAAATAAGCGCCTTTCAAATTGACATTCATAATGCTGTCGTACAATTCCTCCGAAGTTTGTTCAATTGTTCCCAAACCCGCGATTCCGGCATTGATAAAAAGAATATCAACCGCACCGAAATCTTCTTTTACTTTAGCAACCAGATTCTCAATATCCGACACACTCGCTTGATCTGCCGTAACGGCTGTTACGCCTAATTCTTGTGCTGCTTTTTCAATTGCTTCTTTTCGTCTTCCGGTAATAATAACCTGAGCGCCTTGCTCTTTTAATTGTTTTGCTGTTGCGTAACCTATACCGCTGTTTCCGCCTGTGATTACGGCTACTTTATCTTTTAAATTGTCCATTATTTTATGTTTTTAAATTAATGGGACAAAGTTAGATTGGAAATGGGGTTGGTTTTTTGATGGTATCATTAAGTATACCTTTTTAAAAAAATTAAATAGTCTTGAAGCTTAAACTTCCATTTCATATATTCGTATTTGATTTTTTAGGAGATAATACCTTCTTTTCATAAGAATATTTTGTGGAAATTTGATTTAGAAACAAAATCTAAAAAGAAATATTTTTCTTACAATTAAAACATTTTTGATATCTTTACTGTCCTAAATTCAGAGAAAAATGATATCAAAAAAAAACTTTTGCCCGTATGGTATGGTGACGGTATTGGAAACAACCGTAACGCACTCTGTGGCGTAGGACACCTTAGCCATACGGGTTTTTTCCTAATACACAGATTATGAGTACCAAAACCCTTTCTAAAGAAACCGAAATCAGGCTTACCAATTTCTTCAATCAAACCGTAGCGCCAGAACAAATGGCAAAAGCCTTAAGGCAGGTAAATTTTGTTCTTTCGCTAAGCTTAATAAGAGAGAACGAAACCATCCAACAAGAAATCGATAAACTTGAAAATAGTTTTTATTGGTTGAATGAACTTGCTGAGATTTTGAATCCTTATTTGGATTTGGAGTAAAATTATTTTGTTTTTAAAGTTTTATAAACCCTTGATCATTTTTTATGATTGAGGGTTTTGTTTTTTTATTGGGTATAAAATACCGTATAAGTACGCGTTGTTTTGGATTTGGATTATTGATATACTTGTTAAGTATATTTTTTAGTTAGTTACGGTTTACCGTAAAGTTGTGAATAATTAAAGAGTAATCTTTGATCTTATTAAAAATACAATCACTTTGAAATAGTAATAATTCTCAAAATTAATATTATATCATTAAAAAATAAAACTTATGAATAAACATAGACGATCAATCTTTAAAAATTTTCACTTCAAAAGCACAAGCAGATAAAGCTATAAGTACACTTAAAGGTATTTTACTTGGAATAAATTTAGATGATAATGTAAACGAAAAAGAAAAAACAGATTATCTAATTATAGGGGATAATGGAAATCCTGCTTGGGCATTTTCTTGTTATGGAAGAAAAGTAGAAAAAGCTTTATCAATGAGAAAGGAAGGACATACTATTATGTTAATTTACGAATTTGATTTTGCGGACATCGTAGATGATCTAATTTAACTACTAAACTAGGATGATAACAATTATAAAAATATAAACTTCTTGATAAAAAATAAAAATTAAATGAATGGCAATGGATAAGATAAACTTAATTAGAGAAATTAGAGAATTAAAAACACATTTGTCATATTCGAAGAATATTGGATTCTTTTTTGGAGCCGGTACATCTTGTGCATTAGGAGTTCCAAATGTTGAAATATTAACAAAGGGTATTGAATCAAAACTAAACGGAAGTCACTTAGCTAATTTTAAACTCATTAAGGCAGATTTAGAAACAAATATAACAACAAGAAAAGTTAATATTGAAGATATCCTAAATCAAATTCGTAGGATTAGAGAGCTAACCGGAGAAACTAAGAAAGTTTATGAAGGAGTTAGCGGGGAAGATGCAAAACTTTTGGATCAAGAAATTTGCACTGTTATCTATGATATAATTGCTGAAAAAGAAAGTGTTGCTAACATTGATAATTCAAAAAAATTCTTTGCCTGGTTGAGCTTATTAAATAGAGATTATTCTAAGGAAGTTTTTACAACAAATTATGATTTAATTATTGAAAAATCATTAGAAGCTAGTCAGATTCCTTATTTTGATGGATTTGTAGGTTCCTATGAACCCTTCTTTTGGCAGGAAAGTATTGATAAATTTGTTTCAAAAAATGATCTAACTCAGAATTGGATCAGGTTATGGAAAATACATGGGTCACTAAGTTGGTTCTGGAAAGAAGACCCAAAGACAAAATCTCAAAAAATTATTAGAATAGGGAAAATTGATAACATAAAAGATGAAGATAATGAATTAGTAATATATCCTTCAAAAGAAAAATATGATTCATCAAAAAAACAACCATTTATTGCTTATTTTGATAGACTTAAAAATTATTTATTAAGTGGTGAATTATTATTTGTTTTTACAGGATATTCATTTTCAGATCAACATATTAATGAAATAATTTTTAATTGTTTAAGGCAAAATAATAGACTTACCGCCTTAGTCTTTTTCTTTCAAGATGCAGAAGTTGAAAATCTATACAAACAAACTTCATCATATTTGAATCTTAATGTTTTTGGTCCAACAAAAGCAATAATTAACGGAAATCTTGGCGAATGGGAATACATTCCAACTTATTTAAAACCTAATGAGAATACTGATTCGTACTGGAATGTGACGGATAATAAATTTACCCTTGGTGATTTTAATCAACTCGTTAACTTTTTCATTACGAATTCAGGAAAAAAAGATATACTAGAATCAGTTTGAAAATGAAAAGTGAAATAACATACCTAGGAAACATAATTCGTGTAGATTCAGGCACAGTAGAGGTTGAAGTTTCAAATGAAATTCCATCAGCTGCACCAATAATAAATGGGAGGTTATATAAAATTGGTCAAATTGGAACATTTATAAAAATTCCAATTGGTAATATTACAATTTATGGTATAGTTTCATCTGTCAGTAATACACCTAGTAAATCAGACGAATATAATTTAAAATATTCTTTTGGATCTCGATTTTTAACTATTCAACTTGTTGGAGAGAAAATCGGTGATGATGATTTTGAAAAAGGTGTAGGAACTTATCCAACGATTAATGACGAAGTTCATATAGTAATAGAGAAAGATTTATTGGATATTTATGGCAAAAAAGATAACGGATCAATTGAAATTGGAAAACATTCATCGTCCGAAAATCTAAGTGTTTATACTGACTTACATAAACTTATCTTAAGACATTGCGCAATATTAGGCTCTACTGGAAGTGGGAAATCTAACACAACGGTGAGTATTTTAAAAGCAATTTTAAACGATTATCGTGGTTCTAGAATTATTTTAGTTGATCCACATGGTGAATATGCAAGTGCATTTCCTGATGCAAAAGTCCTCAAAATAAATGAACCAGCTAACCCCTTATTTATTCCATTTTGGCTAATGAGCTTTGATGAACTATCTTATTTTCTAATAGGCGCAAAACCGACAGATGATCAAAAACCCGATTATAGATTATTTAGAGAGTTAGTAACAAATCTTAAAAAATCAAATTGTACTTTAAAGTCAGGTGTTGTTAATCCGGATTTTGTTACAGCGGATTCTCCCATTCCATTTAGTGCACGACAATTATGGCATGAAATGAATTACTGGCTAAATGCAACTTTTAGTACTAGCAATAAAGATGATCAAACTAAAGCAACGGCATCTATTATAAATATTGGTAATGCCGAAAATTTACAACCTGCTCAATTCATACCATATCCACCTAATAATACTGCTCCGTTTAAATCTAAACATCAAGAATTTTATTCCTATGAAAAAAAAATATTGTCAAGATTAAGAGACTCTAGATTTGACTTTCTTTTTAATCCTGGAGATTATAAAGATGCTAATTCGACAAAAGATTTACATAATCTTTTAAATGATTGGATAGGTAGTAATAAAAAATTAGCCATTCTTGATTTAAGCGGTGTTCCTTTTGAAGTACTAGATATTACAGTTGGACTTATAACTCGCTTTGTTTACGATAGTATGTTTTGGGGTAGACATGAAACATATACAGGGAAAAATAGACCCTTATTACTTGCGTATGAAGAAGCACATAATTATTTAAGTAAAAGTGATAATAATAGTTATTCTAAAGAAGCAGTTGAAAAAGTTTTCAAAGAAGGTCGAAAGTTTGGTTTAGGAGCATTAGTTATTTCCCAAAGACCATCAGAAATTTCAGAAACAATACTAGCACAAGTTGGGACATTTATTGCTTTAAGATTAACAAATTCTGGCGATCAATCAATTGTAAAAAATTCAGCTCCCGACAATTTAAATAGTTTAATTGACCTGTTGCCATCTTTAAGAACTGGAGAAGCTATAATAGTTGGAGAAGCTATTAAAATACCATCTAGAGTAAGGTTAAATCTTAATATACCTAGACCAACCAGTGATGATCCAAAATTAGTTGAAAAATGGTTAGAGGCTCATCCTGAAAATGACGATAATTATAAAACAATAGTAACAAGAATTAGACAACAAAAATTTTAAAATATGGAAAGAGAATATGTACAATCATCAAACATCCGAAGCGTAGGGTATGATTCAAACACTTCAACATTAGAGATTGAATTTAATAGTGGAGCAATATGGCAATATTATGAAGTACTAGAAAGTACCTATTATGAAATGAGATCAGCATCTTCAATCGGAAAGTTTTTTAATGCAAATATAAAAGGACAACACTCAGAATCACAAGTAGGATAAAAAGAGTTATTCAATCCCCTACTAATGCCAGCGTTATACTCCTGAACAGAGAGTTTTGGTATTAATTAGAGGCTTATTGGCGGGATGAATGATCTCGTTGGCAAATGATTTTTTTTACTTAAAGATAAAGTTTATTAAAAGTTTTTGAACAACACTAGATACGAAAATAACTCGATGAAAGTATTAGAAGATATAATAAAGAAACATAAAAAAGTTGCTTTTCTAATTGGTAATGGGCCAAATTTATCAGCGAATATAATGCCATCATGGAAAGATCTATTAAAATCGGCCTCTAACAATCCTATTAGATTTCAAGTTGATGGTCTTTCTAATACAGAGGTTTATGATTTGGTAGAAATAAATTCTGACGATCCTGCAAATATTAAAAATCGAATAAAAGACAAACTGGAATTAAAACCCTCTTATGATATTGGCATACACCAAAGATTAATGAATTTAGCCATTTTAAACGGTTCTCCTGTTTTAACAACCAATTTTGATGAAGCGTTTGAAAAATCCATAAATGCAGAATTATTTCATATAGAATCTAAAACATTTACTCGTTTTTATCCATGGAAATCTTATTATGGCCTAAATCAATTAACACTACCAACAGAAGGATTTGGAATTTGGAAAATACATGGAGATGTTAGATATACTGACAGCATACGTCTCGGTTTGACCGATTATATGGGAAGTAGTGAAAGAGCGAGAAAGTTAATTCATAATGGTGAAGACAGATTGTTTCATGGTAAACGTCAAGAATTTTGGGCAGGACATCAAACATGGCTTCACATTTGGTTCAATTTACCTATTGTTATTTTTGGTTTATCATATGGAATTGATGAAGTGTTTCTAAGATGGCTTTTAATTGAACGAAAGAGGTATTATAACTTTTCTAATAAACCAATGCAAGTTTACTACATTTCAAAAGGATTTTTATTGCCATCTGTGAGTAATCTCATGCAAAACCTAAACGTAGAATTAATTAATATAAACGAATATTCAGAAATATATGGATAATAAACTATAATAATAAATTCTCCAACCTCAAACAATTCCCATCAAAACTAATCATCATCTTTTCAAATTTACCTAATATACCTTGCCCAATATTTCCAAAATTTACTTCGCCATAAACACCATAATCTAATTGGAATTTCAATAAAAAAATCAGGTCTGGCAATATCATTACCATTCCTGATTTTCCTATTATAATCAACCTTTTACTCTAAATCTATCTCCTACCTCTAAAGCCTCCGCCGCCTCTAAAGCCGCCACCGCCAAAACCGCCCTGATGCTGGAAGTTTTGAAAGTTTCGGGTTTGGGTTTCGCCTCTGTCTCTTGAAAAAGCAGAACGGTCGAGATCGTTTGTAATATCAGGACGACCTGCTTCGCCAAGCGGTTTATTCGGTTGTCCTAGGGTTTGATCTGCTTTTGGGAAATTATCGTGTTGGGTTCTGTCGCCTAATCGCGTTTCGCCGCCTAAGTTTTGTTCCGGTTTCTGAAGGTTATCTCGCTGAATCCTCTCTCCTGCTCCATTCGCACCCAATCCCTGATTCGGTTTGTTACGCTGAATGGCTTCGCCCGATTTTTTCGACGAACCTAAAGTTCCTGCCTGAGTCCAGCCGCCGTTTCCATTATTATAATGACTCCAGTTTCCGTTAGCGTCTCTTTTATAAACATGTCCGTCGTGTCCGGCATATACATTATTATTGGTATGTATAGTTGTTCCTCCACCACGACGATGTGTAATTACACCTTCCTTACCTCCCGAAGTTTGATAAGCAACTGCAGTTCCTCGTCGGGTTGTTATGTGTCCAGTCTGAACCCACTGATTACCATTTGTAGCAGCCGAATGTCCCCATTGTGCATACGCATTATGTCCTTGATTGGTTCTTGCGTAATTTCCTGTCCACGGATTATAAGTACTTGCGGCAGTACGACCGCCATACCAACCCTGTACACTTGCAGAACGTCCGTATCTTCCTGTTGCCGGATTGTACCAGGCCGATGTTCCTGCAGCTCCATAAGGTCCGTAAACCCGTCTTCCGACAGCATAACCTCCCGTCCACGGATTGTAAACGGCTCCGCCTCCGTATGCATACGGCCACGGACGATAAATTGGATATAATCCGCCATAATACACATAAGGCGGGTAATACCAACCCGTACCATACGTTAATATAGCGCCTACCGTAGCACCAATAATAAAAGCACCAAAATAACCTGCTGTTGTACTGCTTTCGACAGTGGTATCGGTTGTGGTTTGTGTAACGTACGTAACATTATAAACCGGAGAACTTGGCGGAATGGTATAAATTTCTTTGGGCACGGAATCGCATGTTTTCCAGGGTCCATTTGGGCTAGTCGACATAAACCAAACAGCCTGAAAGCATAAATAATACAAATCGCCAACTTTTATAATCTTTTCCTGCGTATTGCTTGCATACTGCATTTTTGTACCTTCAATAGGTTTAAACTGAGGTGGTCCGTCGTAGTTTACTTTTACTTTGGCTTCGGCATCGGATTTCTTTAAAATGGCTGTTGTTGGCACCTGCGATAACATTACAGCATCTTTGGCTTCCTGTGTTCCGGGTACGGATGATAATACATTAGCACGCGGTGAATTTTTAGGAATTTTGGCAAAATCGGCAGGAAGACTATTTCCGGCATATTTCCACGGTCCGGTTAATTCTTTAGAACTAAACCATCTTCCGGATAATAATACATAATATTGTCCGTTGGTTTCATCGGCAAAAACATCATTTTCGGTATTGTCGATGTATAACAATTTGGTTCCGTCTATTTTAATAAATTTTGGATTTCCATTTACGGCTATTAATTCTGCTGGTTTATTACTGTAGAAAACTTCAGGCGCTGCTCCGGTTGACGGCGGCGGAATCATTTTTTTGACATCATCAAAATTTTGACCCGAAGGAAGATTTATTAATCCCGAAGGCAGTTTGGCAGTTTTGGTCCATTTTCCATCTAAGGATTTGGAAGTCAGCCAGACATTTTCTGCCAATAGATAATACTCTTTTGATGTTTTATCAAAAAACAGATCCCAATTTGTATTTACTACATATTGTATGTCGGTTTTTTCTACAGGTACTAAAACGGGTTCTCCCTGCACTATCAATAAAACTGCAGGATTTGTGCTGTAAAAAATTACCGGAGGATCATTTTTAGCCGTAATTCCTTTTGGAGGGCTTTTGGTCTGGGTTAAATCTGCCAGAATACGATCTACAGAAATAGGATCTCCACTTTGAGGCAATGTTTCTTTAAATAACTTTTCCATTTCCGGAACTTTCTTTTCGTCGAGAGCAGGAAATCGTATATCGGTAACCTGAAGATTCTTAATAAAAGCGCTTCGGTTGTCTTTATCTACCAATGTTTCTGCTTTTAAAGAAGCTACACCCAAAACCTGTTTTCCATCTTTTGGCGTTAGAGAAAATGCCAGTCGGGCTGTGATTTCTTTAAAATCTTTCCAGTCATCGACCTGGGGCTGATAATAAACGAGTTTAGTTCCGTTGTTTTCAGCTTCGCGAGGCCAGCCGTTATCGGCAAATGCAGCATCGGCAGTATCTGATTTTACGGCTTCAGGACTTGAGGATTGATTTGTGTTTTTATCTTTCTTGCAGGAGAACAAAACTGTACTCAAACAAACTACAATTATTAGAAAGGCTTTTTTCATAAATTTAAAAGTTAGATTATTCATTAAAAATTTAGACTATGGTGTATTCCTGTAAAATTGTTCTGATAAAATTAAATTAGGAGAAATTATAAAACTAAAAATCAATCATTTAGTTGGTTTCAAATTCTAACTTGAAACCAAAAAAACAATTAATTACCATCCTTTATCCTTAGCTTTAAATTTTTTAAGAAAAAAAATATAACCTCAAGTTTTCATCCAGCCCCAGTAAAATCTATTATTATAAATTATTTTTATAAACTTAAAAAATTATTAATTTGATTAATAAACATCATCGGCATAACTTTGTCTCATCAAAATCAAAGAAATGATTTGATCATCTTAAAAAATAACTTTAAAAAATAGAAATCATGAAATTTACAAGAAGAGCAAACGCAAACTGGAAAGGTACAGGAATGGAAGGAAAAGGAACCATTAGTACACAAAGCACAACTTTAGATAATGCACAATTATCTTTTAAAACACGTTTTGAGCAAGGTGTTGGAACAAACCCGGAAGAATTAATCGCAGCTGCACATTCTGGATGTTTTACAATGCAGTTAAGCTTTTTACTTTCTGAACAAGGATTTGTACCAGAAGATTTAGACACAACTGCTAAAGTAACTTTTGAAGACGGAACAATTACTTTAATTCAGTTAGAACTTACTGGAAAAGTTCCTGGAATCTCAGCAGAAGACTTTGAAAAAACTGCTCTAAAAGCAAAAGAAATTTGTCCGATTTCGAAATTATTAAATACTGAAATTACTTTGACTGTTACGTTGAATTAATTTTAATCTCAATACAAAAATCAATAACAATTTTTAACAATCTAAAATCTATATAAAATGAAAACAATATTTAAAAGCTATTTAGCATTCGCAGCAATAATCTTTAGTTTGGTATTTACAACTGCAAACGTAAACGCGCAAACTACACCAAAAATTAAAAACGTAGTATTGGTACACGGTGCTTTTGCCGATGGTTCCGGATGGAAAGGTTTATACCAGATTTTGACTAAAAAAGGATATAATGTAACTATTGTTCAAAATCCGTTAAGCTCATTAGAAGATGATGTTAGAGCAACAAACTTAGCTCTTGATAAACAAGACGGACCAACTATTTTAGTGGGACATTCATGGGGTGGAACTGTAATTACAGAAGCTGGAAATCATCCAAAAGTTGCAGCTTTGGTTTATGTAGCAGCTTTACAGCCTGACAGTGGCGAAAACTCTGTTCAATGGTTACAAACTGCTCCTCCTGCTCCAGAAAATGGTGTACTGCCTCCAGATGATAAAGGAATTGCATACTATGACAAAGCTAAATTTCATGCTGGTTTTGCAGGTGATTTAAGCAAAGAAGATGCTGATTTTATGTTTGCTTCGCAAGGTGCTTTCTATGCAAATGGTTTTGGAACACCAATTACTAAAGCTGCATGGAGAACTAAACCTTCTTATGGAATCATTGCAACAGAAGATAAAAGTATTGTACCAAGTATTCAGCATGCTATGTACAAACGTTCAAATACTAAGATTACTGAAATAAAAGGAAGCCATGTGGTGTTTATTTCTCAACCTGCAAAAGTTGCCGATGTAATTATTGAAGCTTCGAAAAAATAAATTAAAGAAAATCCAATATTGAAATTCCAAATTCCAAGTCTTTACTGAGTTGGAATTTGGATTTTTTTTTTGGAATTTATACTTTTAAGAAACCTTACTAATTGCTTTGACAAAATACGGCGAATCGTTCCAGCGTATTTTTTTATATGCGAAATCTTTTTTGAGTGATTCTGGAAGACAGTTCCAGATGGCTTCGTTCATTTTTTCGAGTAAAAGTTTTTTCGAAAAAGAATCTGAAACTACTAAACTTATTTCCCTTACCGGAATTGGTTCTTTAAAAGGTTTAAAAAGTTCTGATTTTGCTTCGTTTAAAATAGAAAGCTGCGGAATTATTGCAAACCCTAAATGCGCGCGAACGAGGTTTTTTAAGGTTTCTATTGAGTTTATATCATATGTAAACTGTTCTTTTATTTTATCTGATGATTTTAATCCGCAAATATCGAGAAGCTGTGCATTGTAGCAATATTCGTGATGAAGCAGCAGCAGTTCGGTTTTATCACCGGGCTGAAGTTCGTAAAAGTCCTGATTTGCCATTGGATGCGATTCATTTAAATATGCTACAAATGGTTCTTTAAAAATAACATGCTCAATTAAATTTGGATTTCCGGTTGGCGTCGCCATAATGGCAACATCAATCGCACCAATTTCTAAATCCCGCATTAAATGCCCTGTGTAACCTTCTTTAATAATGAAATGCACATTTGGCGCAGCTTCTTTCATTGCATTGATAAAAAGCGGAATAAGATACGGAGATAGCGTTGAAATTATTCCTAACTTCAATTCGCCTTCTAATAGATTTTTTTCATTTACGACAAAATCCCTAATTTCATCGGCTTCACGAAGAATTTTTCTGGCTTTGTTAATGATTTCTGTTCCGAGAATTGTTGGTGTTAAAGGCACTTTATTTCGGTCGAAAATCTTGATTCCGATTTCTTCTTCTAAATTTTTTAACTGAATTGTCAATCCGGGCTGAGTTACCATACAGACTTCGGCCGCTCTTGCAAAATGGCGTTCATCATCTAAGGCAACAATATATTTTAACTGCTGAATAGTCATTTGTGAATTTCTAAGGTACTGAGATGCTAAGATACTAAGATTTCTTTAATATTTCTAAGCTTAATGTCGTTTAGATTAACTTGCTAAAATTCAAACCTTGTGTTAAAGTTTTATAAAAGTATCTGTTTTTCAAAACCAAAAATATACAATTTATCGTACATCTTTAAAATGATATTTGGGAATGGAGTAAATTCAAATGGTAATTGTTTTTGGAGCATATTGAGTTTATCATTTTTAAAATATTGTTTGATGTTCCACTTAATATTTTAAACAAAAAAGCGATCTTAATAAGATCGCTTTTCTTTTTTATTTTATTTCTTCACTCTTCAACTGCAATGCTCTCTGCAAAAAACTCTGATGCAAAATTTTATTTTCGGCTTCATTAATTGCCTGAAGCAAATTATTTTGGTTATCGGCTATATCGCCAAGGACCTTTTTCATAACGTCCCAAACGGGTTTCATTTGTTCGATTAATTCCTGCCCTTTTGCGGTAAGCTGAATTAGTCTTTTACGCTCATCGATTTTATCTTTTTTGGACCGAATCAGTTTTTGTTTTTCAAGTTCTTTTAGCAGACTTATGGTTGAGGGATGTGTATAACCAATTTCGTTGGCAATTTCAACAACACTTAAAACTTCTTTATGATGTAATGTATAAATTACCGGAAACCATTTTGGTTCAAAATCAATTCCGTATGACTTATAAAACAACGCACCGTCTTTTCGCAATTGCTCACTTAATCGCTGCAATCGTGTCGAAATGGCTAATATTCCTGATTCGTCTATAATATTCATCTTTAATTTTTTAAGGTTAAATGACAGAATGTGTTATCCGGTTTCATTAAAGGAAATTCTTTGGGAAGTTCTTCTTTTTCAATTCGGACAAAATCATTCTTTTCATAAAAACGCAGGGCTGCTTCTAGTTTTGAAATTGTTCCCAAATATAAGTTATCGATTTCATTTTCTAGGCAATACGATATTAATGTGTTTAATAAATTTTGTGCAACCGAAAATTCTTTTCCACGAAATTCTTTCTTTACAAACATTTTTCGAATTGCGGCCGCATGATCTGCAAATTTTATTAATGCAATTGTGCCTACTAGTTCATCATTAATAAAAGCTCCCCAGAATCCGCCTCCGCCTGCATAATAAAAATTTTGAATATTGAACAAATCCGGCTGATCTTCGATTGTAATTGGCACATTAAACTCTTTTTGCTGAATGTTTAATATTAAATCAACAATGGCATTTGAATATTGGTTTTCGATAGGTTTAATAAGTAGTTTCATAGATATTAAAAATTTATTTTACAAAACTACGTAGTTAAATACATAAATAAAAACATTTATTTAACTTTATCATTTCTTTTAATACTTTTGTTATAACATGATCAAATAATCAAAATGATGTTACAGGATTTATAAGAAATTAAAAACTTAAAATTTCTTCTATCTCTTATATGTTTTAAATATTATGGAAAGAAATCAAAAAGAAGAATTTCAGGCACTTCAGGATACTATATATGTTTTGGGCGGAAAATGGAAACTGCCTATTATTAATTCTATATGCAACGGAAATAATCGTTTTAAGGAAATCAAGGATAGCATTCCGGGTATAACGTCGAGAATGTTATCGAAAGAATTAAAAGATATGGAACTGAATAATCTTGTAAAAAGAACTGAAGATCGCGATGCAAAAGTGCCTATTCTTTATGAATCTACTTCATATTGCCAATCATTTGGCCCTATAATTTCTGAAATGATAAAATGGGGAATTTCTCATCGAAATCATATTAAAAACAGAGAAGCAAAAGTTTAAATCTGTTTCATGCTCTTGAAATTTTTATTTTCAGCTGCATTTTTCTTTTGTTAGTTATTTACCTATATAGTTTATAAAAAATAAAAAATCTGCATTTATTTTTTTCGTAAACAAAAGATTTTCAAAACGTTAATCCAATTCAAAGAAAAAACATTAAAATTCTGGAAAATTATTAAAACTGAATTGTCAATTTAATCGTAAATACGAAAAATTAGATATCATTTATTTTTATTAATTTAAAAAATTTGAAACTTGGATAAATTAAGCATTCAAAGATTAAAAAAGACTTTGACATATCTGGAGAGTAAACAACGTGAGTTAAAAAGACAAAAAGAAGGCGATACAAGAAGTATTGAATCGATGATTAAATATCTAAAAAAAGATATGATGGAACAGTTTAATTTAGCCGATTATGATATCTACATTAAAGAAGAAATAAGGGATACTGAACTTTTTATTCGCAGTGTTAAAAATATTATAGACGAGCGTTTATGCTGCTCAATTTAAACTTATCCTAAGCTATTTTGTAAATTATTACTCCTAAATACACTTTATAACATTTAAAAATAACTGTCACAAACTGCTCTTGTCTTAGAGATAGTTCTCGACAGTTATTTTTTTATCTCTTCAATCTTAGTATCCTATTTACTAAAAATTTTCCTATAAAAAACATTTTTTACTTGTAAGTTTTTATTTATCTTTAATATAATCTTCTATCAGGAAGTAACTTAGAAACTAAAAGAATACCCGTTACGTCTATTTTGCTTTAACTTATATTACGCAAAAAAACCTTATAAAATTTACCTTACACGCCTTTTAATAAAAGTAATTTCATGACAAGAAAAACCTGTTCTATGACATATTTTTCCTTGTTAACTCACTAGAGATTTAATTTTAAACCTAGAATTAAAGCTTTAAAACTTATTGAATTTGAAAGCGATTTAAAATGTTTACTAAAAAAACAGGTAGAAACACCTGTTTTTAAAATACTTGCTTACAGTAATTTAGCACAACAACAAAAAGGTTAGACAACCATTATATCTAACTAATTATTTACAAATCAAAAAAACTAATACTAACTATTAATTAAAAAATTATGAATGACATTTTTTTAGGATCAATTATGGCTTTTGGATTTAACTTTAACCCAAGAGGCTGGCAAACTTGCAGCGGGCAGATTTTATCAATTGCACAAAACACTGCACTTTTTTCATTACTTGGTACTACTTACGGAGGAAATGGACAAACTACTTTTGCTTTGCCGGATTTAAGAGGCCGAAGCATGATTGGTGTTGGTCAGGGACCTGGCTTAAGCCCTATTGTTTGGGGACAAGTTGGTGGAACTGAAAACACTACATTAACTATAAACAATATGCCGCAGCACAATCACCAGCTTATTCCTGGAACTGGTGCCGGTCAGGTAAATTTAGCTACTAATGCTGTTGCTTATACTGGTGGGACAAATTCTAATGAAGCTGACAATGGTAATAACTTTTTAGCATCTGGTGGAGCTACGCCTTCTATTTACAGTGAACCAACAACAAATACAACTAAAATTGGAGGTATAACTTCAAGTATATCTGGTTCTACAACTATTGCAGGAGGTTCTCAGGCTTTTAGTATTAGAGATCCATATTTAGGTATTAATTTATGTATTGCTATGGAAGGAATTTACCCTTCCCGAAACTAATGTCAAATTATAAAAACAGAGGTGTTCTGCCTCTGTTTTTTTTAATCTCATTTTATGGATAACGACATCAAGATAGGAATATTAATTCCAAAGTCTCAGCAATATAAAGCTCTTGATAAAGATTTTATGCGAGGATTAAAACTTAACAATCTCAAAGCAAAATTTTTAGTTGAAAGTATAGGTATTGGTGCAAATGAAAAAATAATAATTGAAAAAATTCAGAAATTAAATTTTCAGGAAGATGTATCTATTATTATAGGTTTTTTTGGTCATTATAATGTAGACGAAGTTTATAAATATGCTTCAAACAATGATATTTTATTACTTACTGCAGATCTAGGGGCAACATTGCCTTATGAAACCATAACTCCAAAAGGAGTTTATATTAATTCATTCGGATTAACTGAATCCTGTTATCATTTAGGAAATTATCTTACAAGCAAAAATTATAAAAAAATTGCTACTTCGACTTCATTTTACGATTCTGGTTATGGTATGCTGGAAGCTATCGAATATGCATTTAATGAAGAAAGTAATTTTTCCGGACATTATATTACTCCTTTTGTGCCGAGAGAAGATGAAGCCTTATATATGGATCAGTTCATCAATAATCAGGAACCTGATGCCGTTTTTGCATTTTACAGCGGTTTATATGCCGAAGAAAATGCCAGTTTTGTAAGTCAAAATAAAATTACACAGAAGTATCCCTTTTATGTAACGCCATTTTTTATCAATGATAAAATTTTAGAAGACTACAAAAACAATCCGCATAATCTATATGTAGTAAGTTCATGGATGCAAAATGATACTGAAACATTAGATTTCACCTCCGAATATCTAAATACTTATTCAGAAAGTCCATCTGTGTTTTCAATTTTAGGATATGAAAATGGACTGATATTAAAGAACATTCTTCTAAACGCAAAAGACTTTAGTTTGAATTCTTTAATTGAAGAGATAAACAAATTAAATATTGATGGTCCAAGAGGAACTATTCGCTTTGACCAGGAAACAAACAGAACAGTATTTAATCATCATATCTACGAATTAAATTTAGATTCACTTAATAATATAAGCTTTAGAAAAATTGAGACATTGATAAATGACGGAAATTTTATTAAGGCTTTCACTTCGTTTACAAAACCTGATAAACTTGGCGGTTGGCAGAACGCTTATCTATGTCATTAACTAAAACGTATGTTATGAAAAAAAAATTACTCTTATTTATTATGCTTTTGTGCACCTTTTTGGTACAGCAAAAAGCAAATGCTCAACTGAGCCCGGGAGATATAGCCTTTATTGGTTATAATACCAGTCCATTAGACGGCTTTTCTTTTATTGTTTTAAAAGATATACCAAGTGGAACAATTGTTTATTTTACGGAACGCGGATGGAATGGTACAACTTGGGTAACAGGCAGTACTGAACCACATCTTCAATGGACAGTCCCTTCCTTAACTCCAGTAGGAACTATTATTTCTGTAATGGAAACATCTGCTGATACATTTACAATTACAGGCACAACTGGTATTGGTTATGCACCTGGCTTTACTACGGGGTTTAATCTCAGTGGTGGAGATCAGATGTTAGCTTACCAATCAGCAACTGGAGTTCAGCCAGTTTTACCAGACCTTCCTACTTTTATTGCAGGAGTTCATGGAGATTATAACTCAGCTGACTATGACACTACAACTAAATGGAACTTAAATGGCACAACAGGTGGAAACTCAAGTGCATTACCATTAGGATTAACTAATGGTACAAACTGTATTTCTTTATTTCCTGCACCTGGTCCGGAATATCCAAATGCTAAATATAATGGAACCTTGACAGGCAATGTTGCTACTTTATTGGGTCTTATTAATAATCCGTCAAATTGGTTGATAGATACTAATACGGGCAGTCCAACTAACTTTGCTATTACAGCAGCCAATTATCCTACTCCAAGTATTTCTACAACACCTCCTGTTTTTACTTTACAGCCTGCAAGCAAAACAATCTGCTCTGGTACTAATACTTCGTTTTCAGTAGTGGCTACGAATGCTACAGGATATCAATGGCAGATAGATCAAGGTGCGGGTTTTAATAATCTGACCAATACTGCACCATATTCAGGAGTAACTACAACTACCCTAACTATAACCGGGGCAACTTCTGCAATGAATGGTTATACATATCGATGTGTGGCTACAGGAGCTTCTTCTGTAAATTCGAATTCTGCAATATTAACTGTTCCAACGACACTTGGCAGTACAATTACATCACAAAGTAATGTAAGCACATACGGCGCAAACAATGGTTCGGCTACAATTAGTGTTTCTGGAGGAACTACTCCTTATTTCTATTCTTGGTCTCCATCTGGAGGAACTGCAGCTACAGCTTCTGGTCTTTCTGCTGGTACTTATACCGTAACTATTACAGACAGCACTCCAAATGGTATCGGTGGTTGTAATAAAACTCAAACTGTAACAATTACAGAACCTGCAGGATCTATTGTATCAACAACATCATTGACTGCTTTTACAAGCTGTGGCGGAGCTTCAACTGAACAAAGTTTTACAATAAGTGGAGGTGGTTTAACCTCATCATTAGATGTATTTGCTCCAACTGGTTTTGAAATTTCTACATCGGCTGGTGGTACTTACACAAACAATATTTCTTTTCCTAATGTAGGCGGTGTTGTAACAACTAAAACTATATATGCTCGTTTAGCAGCTTCAGCAACTGGAACGCCTTCTGGTAATATTACTGTTTCTTCAACAGGTATAACAACTAAAAATGTTGCGGTTACAGGAAGTATGAATTCTATAGCTATAACAGCTCAGCCTACTGCAAGTACAATCTGTGCAGGGGCCAATACTACTTTCTCTGCAACAGCTTCCAATGCTACCGGGTATCAGTGGCAGGTAGATCAGGGCGCTGGTTTCAATAATATTTCAAACAATGCCACATATTCTGGAGCTAATACTGCAACATTAACTATAACTGGAGCAACTGCAGGATTAAGTGGATACATATACAGAGTTATTGCAACAGGTACATGTCCGTCTGCTACTTCAAACAGTGCTGCCTTAACGGTTAACATGGCGCCGGCAATTACTGCTCAGCCATCTGCAAGTACAATTTGTGCAGGGGCAGCTACTACTTTCACTGCTACTGCTGCAAATGCAACTGGATATCAATGGCAGGTAGATCAAGGTGCTGGTTTCAATAATATTTCAAACAATGCCACATATTCTGGGGCTAATACTGCAACATTAACTATAACTGGCGCAACTGCAGGATTAAATGGATATATATATAGAGTTGTGGCTACAGGTTCTTGTACTCCTAATGCGACTTCAAACAGTGCTGCCTTAACGGTTAACATGGCGCCGGCAATTACAGCTCAGCCATCTGCAAGTACAATTTGTGCAGGAGCAAATACTATTTTCACCGCTACTGCTGCAAATGCTACAGGATATCAGTGGCAGGTAGATCAGGGTGCTGGTTTCAATAATATTGCAAACAATGCCACATATTCTGGAGCTAATACTGCAACATTAACTATAACTGGAGCAACTGCAGGATTAAATGGATATATATATAGAGTTGTTGTAACAGGTTCATGTACACCTAATGCTACTTCAAACAGTGCTGCCTTAACGGTTAACATGGCGCCGGCAATTACTGCTCAGCCATCTGCTAGTATAATTTGTGCAGGAGCAAATACTACTTTCACTGCTACTGCAGCAAATGCTACCGGATATCAGTGGCAGGTAGATCAGGGTGCTGGTTTTTCCAGCATTACAAATGGAGGAGTTTATTCGGGTGCTACTTCAGCTACATTAACTATAACCGGAGCAACTGCAGGATTAAGCGGATATCTTTATAGAGTAGTTGCAACAGGTTTATGTACTCCTGATGCAACTTCAAATACTGCTCTCCTTACTGTAAATCAAGCTCCATCTATTACCGCACAACCAACAGATAGTTCTATTTGTTCTGGTTCTAGTACCACATTTAGCGCTTCAGCAGCTAATGCTGTAAGCTACCAATGGCAGGTAAACACAGGTTCGGGTTTTAATAACATTACAGCTGGCGCTCCCTATTCTGGTGAAACAACAGCTACTCTTACTATAACAGGAGCAACCGCTGCTATAAATAATTATCAATATCGTTTAGTAGCATCTGGAAATTGCACGCCTGTTGCAGTTACAAATTCAGTTACATTGCAAGTATCTAATATTTCTGTTGTTTCAAGTAAAGTAGATATTGCTTGTAATGGAGATGCAAATGGCTCATTATCAGTTGTACCAACCGGAGGAATTGGATCTTATACTTATTTATGGTCAAATAACGCTACATCATCTTCAATTAACAATTTAGCACCTGGAAATTATTCTGTTAGTGTGAAAGATGCTATTCTATGTGAAAAGATATTAAATTTTACAATAAATGAACCACCTGTTCTAGTAGCTTCTCAGGGAACTGTAAACAATGTAAGCTGTAACTCTGGAGCTAATGGAACTGCCACAGTATCAGTAACTGGAGGAACTCCTGGTTATACTTATTCATGGTCACCATCTGGAGGAACAGCTGCAACTGCAAGTGGTTTATCTGCAGGAACATATACTGTTACAGTTACCGATGCAAATGGATGCCAGACTACTCAAAGTTTTACAATTACAGAACCTACTATACTTTCTGCTGCAGCTTCTCAAACTGATGTTTCGTGTAACGGTGGAACTAATGGATCTGCAAGTGTTGTTATAACCGGAGGAGCTGGAGGATATACTTATTTCTGGTCACCATCTGGAGGAACTGCTGCAACTGCAAGCGGTTTAGCAGCAGGTACATATACTGTAACGGCAACTGACGCTAATAACTGTCAGATCACCCAATCATTTACCATTACAGAACCTACAGTTTTAACTGCTTTACCAGTAGCACAGACTAATATTGCTTGTTTTGGTGGTAATACAGGATCTGCTACTGTAACTGCAACTGGCGGAACTGGCGCATATACCTATTCATGGGCTCCTTCCGGAGGTACAGCTGCAACTGCAACAGGATTAACAGCTGGAACATATACAGTCACTATTACAGATGCGAATGGTTGTCAGGCTACTCAAAGTTTTACAATTACAGAACCTGCTGCTCCACTTACTGCTACCGCAGGCGCACAAAGCAATACATCTTGTAATGGAGGAGCTAACGGATTTGCAACTGTAAATATTTCTGGAGGTACACCAGGTTATACTTATTCTTGGGCTCCTTACGGAGGTACTTCTGCAACTGCATTTGGGTTAGCAGCAGGAACATTTACTGTTACAGTTACTGATGCTAATGGATGTCAGGCAACTCAAACTTTTACTATTACAGAACCAACTGCTCTTACTGCTAGTTTTGGTGCTCAAACCAATGTTTCTTGTAATGGAGGATCAAATGGATCTGCTACTGTAAATGTAACTGGAGGTACTGGAGCCTACACTTATTCTTGGTCTCCGTATGGTGGAACTTCGGCAACCGCTTCTGGTTTAACAGCTGGTACATATACGGTTACTGTTTCTGATGCTAATACTTGTCAAACTACACAAAGTTTTACAATTACTGAACCAGCAGTTTTATCTGCAACACCATCACATACAGATGTTCTTTGTAATGGTTCAGCGACAGGTACAGCTACGGTTACTGTTTCTGGAGGAACGCCGGGTTATACATATTTATGGTCTCCATCTGGAGGAACTGCAGCTACAGCTACAGGTTTAACAGTAGGAAATTATAGTGTTTTAGTTACTGATGCTAATGGATGTACAATTACACAAAATTTCATAATTCTGGAGCCAACTGTTTTAACAGCTACACAAAATCAGATTAATGCAACATGCTCAACTGGTGGACAAGCTACAGTTAACGTAAGCGGTGGTACACCTCCTTATACATATCTTTGGTCTCCATCTGGAGCTACAACTGCAACAGCAACAGGATTAGCAGCCGGAACTAATAGTGTTTTAGTTACTGATGCTAATGGATGTAATTTAGGCAGAACGTTTACTATCTCAACAACAAATACTTTAGTTGCCTCAACATTCCAAACTGATGTATTATGTAATGGCGGTACAACAGGATCTGCAACCGTAATTCCTAGCGGTGCACCTGGACCATTTGCATACGTATGGTCTCCTTTCGGAGGAAATGCTGATACAGCTACTAATCTTACGGCTGGTAATTATTCAGTTACAATTACAGCGTCTAACGGATGTTCTATTGTAAAAAACTTTACAATTAATGAGCCATCAGCACTTGTTGTTACTCCAAACTCTCAAACAAATGTTTCTTGTTATGGAGGATCAAACGGAAGTGCTAGTGTTACAGTTACTGGAGGAACTGGAGGTTACACTTATTCCTGGTCTCCATCTGGTGGAACTGCTGCAACTGCAAGTGGTTTATCTGCAGGAACATACACTGTAACAGTTACAGATGCAAATGGTTGTACGCAAGCACAAAGTTTTACTATTACAGAGCCTAATGCACTTGTTGCCACTACATCTCAAACGGATGTTTCATGCAATGGAGGAGCAAACGGAACTGCGACTGCAAATGTAAATGGAGGAACAGGTGCATACACGTATTCATGGGCGCCTTATGGCGGAACTGCTGCTACTGCAACTGGTCTCGCAGCTGGAAATTTTGCAGTTACAATTACAGACGCTAATTCATGTCAGACAGTTGTTAATGTTACAATTACTGAACCTGCAATTCTTTCTGCAACAGTAGCGCAAACGAATGTTACTTGTAATGGATTAAATAACGGGACAGCGACTGTAACTACTTCAGGAGGCACTGCACCTTACACATATTCCTGGTCTCCATCAGGCGGAACTACTGCAACGGCATCAGGTTTAAGTCCTGGAACTTACACAGCAACAATTACCGATGCTAATGGATGTACAACAACTCAAACAACAACAATTACTGAACCATCTGCTCTTGCTGTAACTCCATCTCATACAAATGTTTCTTGTAACTCAGGGGCAAATGGTACTGCAACGGTATCTGTATCTGGCGGAACTCCTGGATATACGTATTCTTGGGCTCCATACGGAGGAACTTCTGCAACAGCAACTGGATTGACTGCAGGAACTTATACTGCTACAATCACTGATGCAAACGGATGTATTGCTACTGAAACATTTATTATTACTGAACCAACAGCTCTTTCTACAACAGCATCACAAACTGATGTTTCTTGTAATGGAGGCGCAAATGGAACAGCTACTGTAACAGTAATTGGCGGAACACCTGCTTATACTTATTCTTGGGCTCCATTTGGAGGAACTGCTGCAACAGCAACTGGACTTTCAGCTGGAACATACACAGTAACAATTACAGATGCTAACAACTGTCAGATAACACAATCGTATACAATTCTAGAGCCTTCTGTTCTTTCTTTAACATCTACTCAAACTAATGTTTCTTGTAATGCAGGAGCAAACGGAACTGCAACTGTAACAGCAGCTGGAGGAACTGCGCCTTATACATATTCTTGGTCTCCATTTGGTGGAACTGCTGCGACTGCATCAGGTCTTACTGCAGGAACTTACACAGTAACTGTTACCGATGCTAATGCTTGTACAGCAACAGAATCTGTTACTATTACTGAACCAGTTATTCTTTCTGCAACAACTTCTGCAACAAATGTTTCTTGTAATGGAGGAAATGATGGAACTGCAACTGTAACAGCAGCTGGCGGAACCGGTGCTTATACTTATGCCTGGTCTCCTGCTGGAGGAAACGCTGCAACTGCATCTGGATTAGGTGCTGGAACTTATACTGTTACTGTTACTGATGCTAATAGCTGTTCTACAACACAAACAGTAACCATTACTCAGCCTATCGCTCTTTCTGTAACTGCATCTCATTTAGATGTTTCTTGTAATGGAGGAGCAAACGGAACTGCTACAGTAGCTGTAACTGGCGGAACTGGAACTTATACTTATTCTTGGGCGCCGTTTGGAGGAACTGCCGCAACAGCAACTGGATTGACTGCAGGAACTTATACTGTAATAATTACAGATGCAAACGGTTGTACCGCAACTGAGTCAATTGTAATTGCTGAACCAAATGCCCTAACTGCAACAACTGCCAGCACAAATGTATCTTGTAATGGAGGATCTAACGGAACTGCAGCTGTAACAGCTGTTGGAGGAACTGGTGCTTATACTTATTTATGGTCACCTTCTGGAGGAACTGCGGCAACGGCAACCGGCCTTACAGCGGGAACATATACTGTTATAGTAACCGATGCTAATAACTGTCAGACTACTCAATCTGTTACAATTACCGAACCTGCTGTTCTTGCTGCAACAACATCTAAAACAGATGTTACATGCAGCGGCGTAAATGACGGAACTGCATCTGTAACTGTAACTGGAGGAACTGGAACATATACATATGCTTGGTCTCCATCTGGAGGAAATGCGGCAACAGCGACAGGTTTGAGTCCAAATACTTATACAGTAACTATTACAGATTCAAACGGATGTTTTATTACTGAAACAATCAATATCATAACAACTCCAGATGTAACAGCTCCAGTACCAACTGTAGCAAGTCTGCCGGAAATTACAAACTACTGCTCAGTTTCAGCATCAGAAATTGCTATTCCAACCGCAACAGATAATTGTGCGGGAACTATAAACGGAACTACAACTGATCCTTTAAATTATAACACAGTAGGAACTTATGTAATTACATGGAGCTATAATGACGGAAATGGAAACATTACTACACAACCTCAAACGGTTAAGGTGGCTGCTTCTCCATTAAACGCTGTAACTTTTGCCGATGCTCAGTTTACATACGATGGAAACACACATTCGCTGCAAGTTGCTAATCTTCCTTCCGGAGCAAGTGTAACCTATTCTGCAAACAATGCATCAACAAATGCAGGAACTTATGTAGTTACAGCTACAGTTACACCTCCTGCCGGATCACATTGTGCAGGAATTACACTTACAGCAAATCTTGTTATTAACAAAGCACCACAGCAAATTACATTCAATGCAATTCCGGTTAAAACTCTTGGAGCAAATAACAGCTTCAATTTAACAGCGGCTTCAAGTTCAAATTTAGCGGTAACGTATACCTCAACTTACACTACTCCATTAGCACCGGCTACAGTTTCGGCAAGTGGTACAGTAAACATGTTAAGAGCGGGCGAAATGCATATTACGGCACATCAGGCGGGAGACAATAATTATCTTCCTGCTGCCGATGTTACGCAGACACTAGTAATCTTAAACAACAATATTGATGTTAAGAGAATCGTGTTAGGAACTAAAGTTTTTGAAAACCCTGGAAAAGTAATTAATTATGTACTGCCTTGCGGCGAAACAAATCCAAGTGTTTCTGTTGTAAATGAATCTGGAGCGATTATCACACCATCAGCTAATTTTACAATACAAACTCCTAAACCTGGAATTTACAATCAAAATGTAACTATAACTTCACAAGACGGAACATTATCTGCAACATATTCAATTACAGTTGAAAAACCATTCAATTTCTTTGATATTGTTAAACAGAAATTCAATAACGTACTTCTTGTAAACAACAATCCACAAACAAATGGAGGTTACGATTTTGTTTCTTATGAATGGTTTAAAAACGGACAATCAATAGGAACTGGTCAGTATTATTCTGTAGGAAACAGCATTACTGATTTATTAGATCCAACAGCTGATTATAGCGTAAAAATGACAACACGAGACGGAAAAGTACTGCAAACATGTCCATCAAAAATCACATTGACAAATACACTTGCGGCTAAACTTTATCCAAACCCAATTGAAATTGGAAAAGTAATTACTGTTGAAGCAGATTTCCCTACAGAAGAATTAGAGAAAATGCAAATTAGTCTTTACTCTGTAACTGGCCAATTGGTAAAAACTGTACAGTCATCTACAGCTAAAACCGAAATACAATTACCTCAAACAACTGAGAGCAATATGTACCTGGTAGTTCTGGAAACTCCAAACATCAAAAAATCTTTCAAAGTAATTGTAAAATAAATAAAACCTGCCAGTACTAGATAAAAATAGTACTGGCATAATATAACATAAGATGAAAAAAAATATTAACAGCTATATTACGTCGCTTGCCATTTTTACGGCCATTTTTGCGACGTGCATTAATGGTTACAGCCAGGATAAAAAGCAGGAATTTTCGATTTCATTGGGAGGACCTTTTTCGTATGTAGATTCTGATTCGCCAGGAAAAACTGTTCCAGGAATTGGTGTTAGTGCCGGGCTTCGTTATTCTTACTACGTATGTGAAAATTTAAGTTTAGGAATTGGAGTCGAATACCAAACCTATAATTCAGATTTAAAATATAATTTATTTGCAGGTTCATACGCTGCAACCGATGCCGAAAATGAAAATTTTCAATTTCGATACAAAGGTACTAATGTAAGAGAAGAGCAAAAACTGGCTTATATTAATGTGCCAATTAATGTTCAGTTTGAAACTCGGGGTACTTCAAAGCTTTATGTATCAGCCGGAGCTAAAATTGGTTTCGCTTCAAGCGGAAGTTATCAGACCACTTTTCAAAATCTAACAACAAGCGGTTATTACCCGCAATACAATGTAGAATTATTTAGTCCGGCTTTTGCAGGTTTTGCAAGCACTAATAATTTAAAAACCAACGAACAGGATCTTGATACAGAAGTTTCGTATTCAGCAACTTTTGAAACCGGTTTAAAACAAGAATTAGGATACCGAAATTCCCTCTATATTGGAGCTTATTTTGAGTACGGGTTAAATAATATTTATGATAAAACAGGAAACGGGAATCTTGTGCAATACAATTCAAAATTACCAGTAGAATTAGGATATAATACTTTACTTAATACTACAGTAAGCAGTAATGTAAGGCTTGTTTCGTATGGTCTTAAACTAAGATTTGCATTACGATAATTTAACAATCATACTTATTTAAATAAAAAACCCTGTAATAAATATCATTACAGGGTTTTTGCTTATAAATTATATTTCTTATTTTTTAACAGTATCTGTCGTAATAGTTCTGGCAGTATCTGTTACAGTTGTATCTACATCTGGCCCTACAGTATCAATAATTGCTTCTGTAGAATCAATAGAAGATGGAGTTTCTGTAGTTGTATCATTCTTCTTGCATGAAAATGCCAATCCCGTTAACAGAATCAACAATGCAATTTTGGTTTTTAATATCGTTTTCATAATTATATTTTTTACTGTTTGTATTCATTTTAATATTTTCAAATTTAAGTTACTTAATTCTAATGCAATTACATAATTACAGTAATCCTTTACAAAAATCAAAGAAACTCCATAAAAGTATAATTCTTTAAAAAATCATGTAAACTCAAAAACAAGATTACATTATTCTGCTTCATTCTTATATAAAATAATACTGGCAATCCTATAAGTTTGAAAATTAAAGTTGTAACCCAAAGGATATTGTTGTTAGTAGCTTTGATATGAATGATTTGCGAAATCAATCGTCAATTTTTTAAATATTATTAAGTATGAATAATGCAGCTGAAAATATAAACGAAGGAAGCATAACATCTGGAGACAATGTTTCATTTTGGATTGATACAACCCCGCTATTATCTTTCGAAAAACCAAATAAGGATATTTCGACAGAAGTCTTAATTATTGGCGGGGGAATTGCTGGTTTAACCACAGCTTATAAACTTTTAAAAGCAGGAAAAAAAGTAGTTCTAGTTGAAGACGGATTCATAGGAAGCGGAGAAACAGGAAGAACAACAGCACATTTAACCTGCGCTCTTGATGACCGATATTATTATCTTGAAAATACATTTGGAAAAGAAAGCGCGCGTTTGGCCGCCGAAAGTCATTCGGCTGCAATTGATGAAATCGAAAAAATTGTTACGACACTAAACATTAACTGTTCCTTTAAAAGAGTTAATGGTTACTTATTTTTACACCCGAGCGACAAAGAAAAAAATCTAGATAAAGAATTTCAGGCAACTAAAGATGCCGGACTTCAAACTTCATTATTAAACTATACGCCTTATTTAGCCGAAGCTGAAAGCCAAAGATCAATTGAATTTAAAAATCAGGCTCAGTTTCATATTTTACATTACTTAAAAGGACTTGCCGAAGCTGTTACAGCTCTGGGTGGAACCATTTTTACTGAAGCACATGCAGATGACATTTCCAAAGAAGGAGCTTCAGTGAATGGTTTCAATTTTTCTGCACAGCAAATAGTTGTAGCAACCAACACCCCTATTAATGATGTTTTAACCATGCATACCAAACAGCATGCTTACAGAACATACGTAATTGCCGGAAAAATTCCAAAAGGAACCCTGCCCTATTCTTTGTGGTGGGATACTGGAGATGCAGACTCTAAATGGGTCTCGCAGCCTTATCATTATGTGCGTTTAGAAAACTTTGATGACGAGTTCGATTTATTGATTTCTGGCGGAGAAGATCATAAAACCGGACAAGAAGACGAAGAAGGAGTTTCAGCAATGGCGCGATATGAAAAACTCGAAATCTGGACTCGCAAGTTTTTTCCAATGCTTGATGAAATAAGTTATAAATGGTCTGGACAAGTTATGGAACCTTTTGATTCCTTAGGGTTTATGGGAAAAAATCCCGGAGATAAAAACATTTATGTTATAACAGGAGATTCAGGAAATGGTATGACACACGCAACCATTGGCGCCATGATAATTACTGATCAAATTTTAGGTATAAAAAATAAATGGGAGGATTTGTACAACCCATCACGAATCACTTTTAAGGCACTGGGAGATTTTATGAAAGAAGCAGGAAATATGGCTTCACAGTATCTCGACTGGATTACAGCATCGGATTTAGATAATACAGCAGATTTAAAATCAGGCGAAGGCGGAATACTTTCTTTTGGATTAAAAAGAGTCGCTGTTTACCGTGATTACGACAATACACTACAGGCTTTTTCAGCTGTTTGTCCGCACTTAGGCTGTATTGTACAATGGAATCCCGATGAAAAATCATTCGATTGTCCTTGCCACGGTTCGAGATTTGCTACAGACGGAACTGTTCTAAATGGTCCGGCAAAAAAAAATTTAAATAAAATTCAGGTAAAATAATTCGACATGAAAGCGATTATACTTTTAGCGACTTTAAAAAACAAAGGTCGTTCTAATACCGAAACTCTTGTTGATTTTTTTGGAGAATATCTTTCAGAACAAAAAATTGATTACGAAGTTATAAAACTTGCTAATCAGCATATTGTTCCCGGAACTTATACACACATGAATGAAAAAGATGACTGGCCGGAGATTTACCAAAAAATCCTTGATGCCAAAATTATTCTTTTTGCAACCCCTATTTGGTGGAACAATCATTCATCTGAATTACAGCGTTGTATCGAACGCCTGGACGAAGTATATGATATTATTCTTTCCGGAAAAGATTCTCCGCTTGACGGAAAAATTGGAGGTGTAATCGTTACAGGAGATTCAGACGGTGTTGAGCATATTACCGCAAATATTGCAAATTTCTTTTGTTCTATAGGTGTAACCGTTCCGCCTTATACTTCTCTTGGAGTTATTTGGGAAGGACATTCAAAAGATTCGAAAAAAACAAAAACACAACTTCAAAAATATTATAAAAGATTTTATCATAAAGATGCCTCTGCAATGGCTGAATCTTTAAAAAAAGCCACAAAATAAATCAGACACGAGCGAAACTGACAATTCAATACAATGTAAAACAGGGTTTTAAATGCAGTTTTTTTCTTCATTTATGGATTTCGCTATGCATGAAGCCTTAGTATCACAAACAACCAACATTCGAACAATCTTAACCACATTTCAATTCAAAAAACCTATAAAATATATTGAAGAACCCGCTTTATAAATAAATCAAAAAATAAAAACACGATTATGGAAAAATTATCAAATTACTTCGGTCAAAATATCATTCAAAAACGTATCGTAATTACGGGCGGAACAACCGGAATTGGAAAAGCAATTGCCGAGCTTTTAGTATCTCTTGGCGGACGTGTATTCATTTTTGGAAGAGACGTAAACGATTTCAATGAAGCAATGGATGATATTAAAACAAAAGCATCGGCAGGAGAAATATATGGTGTTCCGGCTGATATAACAAAAAAAGAAGACGTCCAGATGATTTGGGAAAGAATCGATAATATGCTGGGCGGAATTGATATTCTTATTAACAACGCTGCCCTTGCTGCAGGAGGAATTGTCGAAGGCAATACAGACGAATGGAGATATATTTTAGATACCAACATTTGGGGCTATATGGCATTTGCAAAAGAAGCGGTTACAAGAATGAAAGATCAAAAATCAGGACATATTATAAATATTGGTTCAATGAGTGCCGAAACACAAAATAAAGAAAGCGTAATTTATGTTGCGACCAAAACTGCCATAAGAGGTTTTAGCACATCACTCAGAAAAGAAATTAATCCGCTCGGAATTAAAGTTTCGCACATTGAGCCCGGCGCAGTAACCAGCGATATGCAGAAAGACCCAAAAGAAGTACAAGAAGAAAAAATTAAAAAAATGGAAATGCTCGAGGCAGAAGATATCGCTATGAGTGTATTATTCTGTCTTTCACAGCCAAAACGCTGTGATATTGTAAGCATGCAGATTCGACCACATCTGCAGGTTATTTAAAACGTTATTCTTCATACATTTCCATCCAAAGTCGGGTTTCTTCAAGGTCGAGTTCTTTTTCTATTTTACGAAAAATCTCTTCGTTGACTGAACCCGCTTTGTGCATATTTTCGAGTTTACTGCGTTCTACATTTAAAAGATCAATTTGAATTTTTGTAAAATCATTAAAAATCTCATTTCCAAACACTTTTCCATTACCAAAAAAGTTAGCCGGAAGTTCAGTTTTTTGTAAACGATTAAATTTTACTTCATATTTACTTTTAATGTTGTGAAGCAGTTCATCATCTAATAATGAAAAATTATCCTCAATATGCGCAATTGTTTCAGAAACAATTAAATTACGAATATTATATTCTTCTGCCAAAATAGAATAACGTTCAATTTTAAGCTTTTTAATCAGCCAGGGAAGCGTTAGTCCCTGAATAACCAAAGTAGAAAGAATAACACAAAAAACAAGATAAATAATCAGGTTACGAAGCGGAAATTCTTCGGTTTTATTTAACATTAACGGAAGTGCTAAAGCTGCAGCCATAGAAACCACACCACGCATTCCCGACCATCCGAAAATGATCATATTGCGATAATCAAATTCTTCTTTCATTCTAATTTTTTTGCTGATTAATCTAGGGATTATTGTTGCCGGAACAACCCATAAAAACCTAACAATAATTACAACAATACTAATCACTGCTCCCCATATAAATAACAAATCTCCGGAATAATTACTGATTCCTTCAATAATCTGTCTAAGCTGTAATCCAATTAAAATAAAAATTAAGCCGTTAAGGATATTATTTAAAACATCCCATATTGTATTACTCATAATCCGGCTTTCATGAGAAAAAATTGTTCCCGATCTCGCTGCCAGAAAAAGACCGGTAGTAACTACTGCCAAAACTCCTGAACCATGAAAATGCTCTGCAATCAGATACGATGAAAATGGCGTTAATAACGTAAGAGTTACTTCAATAATATCATCGCATACAAATCTTTTATGAATATAATACATTATATATCCAACAGCTAAGCCAATTGCAATACCTAAAACCGACATCAAAACAAAGTTTAACCCTGCCTGCCACAAAACAAAGTTCCCTGCTGTAATCGCCGTTAAAGCATATTTATAAGCCACAAGACCGCTGGCATCATTCACCAGACTTTCTCCTTCAAGTATCGCTATCAATCTTGGGTGCAATCCTAAACCTTTTGTAATCGCAGTTGCCGAAACTGCATCCGGAGGCGAAACAATTGCGCCAAGCAAAAATGCTAACGGCCAGGAAATATCATCTATAAGCCAATGTGCCACAACGGCAACCAGTCCGGTAGTAAAAAAGACCAAACCAACAGCCGCCAAAGTTATCGGCCGGATGGTTTGTTTAAACTCAGACCAGCTTGTATGCCACGCTGCATGATACAAAAGCGGTGGCAGGAAAATAATAAAAACGACTTCCGGACTTAGTGCAATAACCGGTAGTCCCGGAATAACGCTGATAATTACACCGCACATTACCAACACAATTGGTATAGGAAAATTATATCTTTTACTTACTAAACTAAGAAAAGCTACGCCAAAAAGTAACATTATAATTACTGTGATATTTTCCATTCTACTGCGGGTATTTATTTATTTGGGATGATAATTTCTGGGTACTAAATTAAGATTTTATGAGAATAAATTAAATTGTCAATAAAAAGAATATTGATTTTAGTAACATACATCAGGAACTTAAACACATAGAAACATAGTTTTCGAACTTAAAAAAGACGTTTCGCTTATATTAACAGTATAAAAGGATGCTTTTTTTGAATCTATATAATAAATAAATTTATGCTTTTATGTGTTTAAAATTCATAAAAAAACCGAATCTTATGATTCGGCTTTTTTTAAATTTATTATGATTCGCAGCTGCTGCAGGTAACTAAACTTGTAACCAATTCTTTAGAAACACTTTGGCTTCTTTGGTAATACAAACTTTTTACACCCAATTGCCATGCTTCGATCATTAAACGGTTTACTTCTTTAATTGGCAGTTCTGCCGGAATATTAAGATTTAAACTCTGTCCCTGATCTACAAACTTCTGGCGAATAGCCGCCTGCTGTACAATCTCAAGCTGGCTGATTTCTTTGAAGGTTTTAAAAACGTCTTTTTCAGTCTGCGAAAGCTGTGACATATGCTGAACACTCCCGCCATTTAGCATAATCCCTCTCCAAACTTCTTCGTTATCAAGACCTTTTTCTTCAAGCAGCTTTGTCAGGTATTTATTTTTACGCATAAAATTACCTTTACTCAAACCTGCTTTATAGTAATTACTGCTAAAAGGCTCAATTCCTGGAGAAGTCTGACCTAAAATTGCCGATGAAGAAGTAGTTGGCGCAATTGCCATTGTTGTGGTATTACGTCTTCCGTAACCTTTTAACAATTCTGGTTCGCCATAAATTCTCGCCAAATCCTGCGTTGCTTTATCTGCTTTATCACTTATGTGTTTAAAAATCTCTGTGGTTTTCATTTTTGCTTCCATTCCTTCAAACGGAATCATATTTTTTTGCAGATAAGAATGCCATCCTAAAACTCCAAGTCCAAGTGCACGGTGTCTTTTGGCAAATTTATTCGCTGCCGAAAGATAATAGTTGCCTTCTGTTTTTTCAATAAATTCCTGTAAAACAGCATCAAGAAAAAAGATTGCCAGTTTTACAGCTTCTGTATCTTTCCATTCATCATAAAGCTCAAGATTCATAGACGATAAGCAGCAGATAAACGATTCATCCTGACTAGACGGAAGCATAATCTCACTACATAAATTACTAGCGTTTATTCTTAAGTTTTGATCTTTATAAACTTGTGGCTTGCTTTTGTTTACGTTATCGCTGAAAAAGATATACGGAAGTCCTTTCTGCTGGCGGCTTTCCAGAACCTTTGCCCAAATTTGTCTTTTATCAATATCGCCATCAATCATTTCCTGCATCCAGTAATCAGGTACACAGATTCCGGTAAACAAATTCTGAATAGGATTTCCAATACTTTTAATTTTCAAAAATTCTTCGATATCCGGGTGATCGATATCCAAATATGCGGCAAATGCACCACGGCGAACTCCACCTTGTGAAATCGTATCCATAGCCGTATCAAAAAGTTTCATGAAACTTACCGCACCACTACTCTTTCCGTTATCGGTTACAGCGCTTCCGCGTTCACGAAGTTCACCAAAATAACCAGACGTTCCTCCGCCTATTTTAGTCTGCATAATCACTTCGCCTAATTTATGTGTAATTCCTTCAATTTTATCCGGAACGTGAACGTTAAAGCAAGAAATTGGTAAACCTCTTTCGGTTCCCATATTAGCCCAAACCGGAGAACTGATGCTCATCCAGCCGCGCTCGATCATTTCTACAAAAGATTCTTTTAACTCGGGTTTGTATAATCTTCTTGCAGCTGCCGTACAAATTCTGTCAATTGCACCTTCAACAGTTTCACCCTTTAAAAGATAACCGCGATTTAAAATTTGTTCACTCTCAGAGTTCTTCCACCACATTTTGGTTCCAGCTTCATTATATGGAAGACTATTTACTTCATTTATATCTATTGTACTCATTTTGTTATGCTTTAGAAGAGATCGTTTGCCGTAATACTTTTATCGTGTTTTGTATATTCTACAGGACGTTTTGCAAAGAAATCATCCAGACTGTTGGCAAAAACTTCTTCTTCAAACCAGGCCAGAGCTTTGTAATCTTCAATATTAACATTGAATATGGTTGGAATACCGATTTGTTTAAGGCTTTCGTCAATTCTAAATTTCATGAAATTCACCAAATCACCTTTTTTAATACTTTCGATTTCACCTTCTTCAAATATCCAGTCTAATATGTCAGATTCGACAGCGATAGAATGCTTAACCGTCTCTCTAACCAGTTCTAAAGTATCGGCATCAAAATAATCCGGGAATTCTTCTCTGATTTTATTGATAATGTAAATTCCGCCATTAGCATGAATCTGCTCATCGATAGAAGTCCACGCAATAATGTTGCTTACATTTTTCATGTAACCTTTAAATCTTGTAAAAGAAAGCAGAATAGCAAACTGACTGAAAAGTGAAACGTTTTCTATAAGGATACTGAATAAAATTAGTGAAACCATATATTTACGGTTATCCTGTGAACGTGTATCTTTTAAAACATCCGAAAGATAATCTACACGTCTGCGGATTACGGGAACATCAAGAAGTTTTTCAAATTCGTCGTTATATCCCAATACCTCAAGAAGACGTGAATAAGCTTCAGAATGCCTGAATTCGCATTCTGCAAAGGTGGTTCCCAAACCATTAAATTCTGGTTTTGGAAAATGTTCGTAAATATTTCCCCAAAAACTTTTTACAGCTACCTCAATCTGTGCAATTGCCAGTAAACTATTTTTTACTGCTGTTTTTTCCGCCAGTGTTAAATGAGCATGAAAATCCTGAGTATCAGCAGTAAAATCAACTTCTGTATGAACCCAATACGCTTTATTTATCGCTTCTGTAAATTGTAAAACCTCCGGGTATTCAAAAGGTTTATAATTGACTCTTTTATCAAATATAGACATATATATAGTATTTAACGGTGACTAAGCAAGATTGAAAACTAACAGGATTTGAGGTGGGGGACTGTGTTTTCGTTATATACAAAATTAACCCACGTATCTTCTTTTGTCCAGGTTTTGATGTTAAAAATCATATCAATTATCAACAGAAAAAATTGATGCCAAAAAGCAGTAAAAAATATTTTATTAACAGGTACATAATTTTCCTTACTTCCCCAATTATCAGTTATTTAAACTGAATCTAAATAGATTTGTCAACAAAAAAAATGAAAAAATGACTAGAAATAAAAAAACAGTTATTAACAGAGAAAATTCAATTTCTATTTTTTTGACTAAAAAATGAGCATTAAAAAACGTCAAATTTCTGCCGAAAATTGTTTCTATTCTTATAAAAACTAAAATTAAAAACTTACAAAATGTTATAGCAAACAAAACATCAAATTACTAAATATCAGCATTTTAAATTTATAAAGAATAAAAAAAGTTAAACAATTATTAAACCAGAATAAAAAAACTAAGGTCTTATGATTTTTAAAAAATATGTCGTATAAAAAGGTTATCAGGAAAATTAAAATTTGCTTAGAATTAACTTTTAAACCTAATAAAACTTGATATAAAAATTTTAATTTCTACATTTGCCATTATTTTGATTTATTCTAAATAGATATTTGTGTTTCTATCATTTTTAGAAATTGAAATTACCATAAACAACATAATAAAATATGAAAAAGAATCTTTTTACTTCTTTAGCATTAGCGGCAGTTTTATTTGTCAGCGCACAGCAAAAAAATACACTTTTAGAAGCTTCTTTCTGGAAAACCACACCAAATGTAGAAACGGTAAAAGCTGAAATTGCAAAAGGAAATAATCCATCAGAAGCAAATATAAATGCTTTTGATGTTACTACACTGGCAATCAATAATGATGCTCCAAATGAAACAATCAAATTTTTACTGGATCAGCCAGGTAACTCTGTTACAAAATTAACGCATGATAATCGTATTTATTTACACTGGGCGGCTTACAGAGGAAATACCGAATTGGCAGAGTATCTTATCAGTAAAGGTTCTGATGTAAATTTTGAAGATAGTCACGGCACTGCTCCGGCAGATTTTGCTGCGTCAAACGGACAGGTAAATCCTGCATTGTATGAAGCTTTTTTTAAAGCTGGTATTGATCCGAAGAAAAAATATACAAACGGTGCCAACCTGTTACTTTTAGTAATTCCTGCAGATAAAGATTTAAAAGCTGCTGAATATTTTGCAACAAAAGGATTGTCTCTTAAAGATGTTGACAATGATGGAAATACAGCTTTTACTTATGCAGCAAGATCAGGAAATATTTCTTTTTTGAAAAAACTGCTTGAAAAAGGCATTAAACCAAACGATAATGCCCTTTTTACAGCGGCACAAGGAAGCCGAAGAGAAACCAATACTATTGAAACTTATAAATATTTAGTCGAAGAAGTTAAACTAAAACCTAATGCGCAGAATAAAGCGGGTCAAAACGTGCTTCATATTTTAGCCGGAAAACCAAATCAGGCAGAAATTGTAAAATACTTTTTAAGCAAAGGTACAGATGCTAATAAAGCTGATAAAGAAGGAAATACTCCTTTGATGGCAGCAGCATCGGCAAAAGAAACAGCAGTTTTAGAAATTTTACTTCCTGCTGCCAAAAACATGAATGTGCAAAATGCTAAAGGTGAATCGGCTTTAACGTATGCGGTAAAATCTGGAACTCCGGAATCTGTAAATTTACTTTTAAACAAAGGTGCCGATGTTAATGTAAAAGATAAAGACGGAAACAATTTAGGCGTTTATTTAGTTCAGTCTTACCGCCCGGCCGGAAAAGACAATGCCGCTGATCCGTTTGATGCAAAAGCAAAACTTCTTCAGGAAAAAGGATTAAATTTAGCAACGGCACAAAAAGACGGAAACACTTTATACCATTTAGCAATTACAAAAAATGATGTTTCACTTCTTAAAAAAATCACAGATTTAAAAGTAGATATTAATGCTAAAAACAAAGACGGATTAACCGCTTTACACAGAGCTGCAATGACTGCCAAAGATGATTCAATTTTAAAATATCTTATTTCTGCCGGAGCAAAAAAAGACATTAACACTGAGTTTGACGAAAGTGCTTATGCTTTAGCAAAAGAGAACGAATTGCTGACAAAAAACAATGTATCAATCGAATTCTTAAAATAGCCTTTATAAAGTTATGAGTTTTGAATTATAAATTATAAGTTGTTGGCTTACTCAAATTTTATTTTTTTAGCTCATAAAGTTATTTCAGAAATTTAAATATTTGCCAGACAAAAAATAAGATAGCGTACCTACGGCACGCTGACGAATTCTAAATTTATTGGCTACCGATATTGAATGCCTAACGGCATATTTATATTAAAAATCAATAATAAATTTATAACCCATAACTTAAAACTAAAAACTAAAAACTCATAACCCAAAACTCACAATTCACAATTATAAAAAATGAAATCAATATTCAAAATCGCTTTTATACTTTTTGCTTCTTTTCAGGTAAACGCACAATCGAGCAAATACAAATGCATGCTTCAAATGTCAAATTATATGGGAGAAGGTGCATATATCGTTGTTTCGCTTATTAACCCAGCTGGTGCATACGAAAAAACGCTTTATGTAATGGGTGATGATAAAAAATGGTACAAATCGCTGAAAGAATGGAATAAATTCCATGCCCAGAAAAATGATGATATCAGCGCAAAAACCGGAGCATCAGTAACAGGAGGCGACCGCAGTGTAACAACAATAGAAATTGAAGATTCTAAAATAAACAAAGGTTACAAACTGCGTTTTGAATCTGCAGTTGAAGACCAGAAATATTATGTGAGCGATCTGGAAGTTCCGCTTACAACAGAAGGCCTTGCAGATAAAACAGATGGTAAAGGTTACATTAAATATGTTCGATTAAATAAGATATAATTTTTGATAATTATTTCTTAACCTAATTATGAGCATAAATTTTATTTTTTCTGCTTAAACTTGAAATCAGGCTTTGTCAAAGTTTAATTTGACAAAGCTTTAAACATTTAATACATTTCTAGAATACGATCAATGACTCTTTCTTTCTGGCGTTACGCTCATTTGGCCTTAGCCTTATTTTCTTCGATATTTTTAATTCTTGCTTCTGTTACCGGAATTATTCTTGCAGTCGATGCGGCACAGGAAAAAACACTTCCGTATACAACACCAGGTTTTGATAAAATCACGTTAGGAGAAACACTGCCAATAATAAAAAAAGAGTATTCTGAAATCACAGAATTAAGTGTCGATTACAATCAGTTTGTAACACTTCAGGCAATTGACAAAGATGGAAATGACATCAATGCTTATATCGATCCAAAAACAGGAAAAATTTTAGGAAAACCAGAAAAAAAGACTGAATTTATCAATTGGGTTACCGGTTTTCATCGTTCATTATTTCTCCATGAAACCGGACGCTTTTTTGTGGGTATAATTTCTTTTTGTTTGCTGCTTATTTCTATTTCGGGTTTTGCACTTGTTTTAAAAAGACAAAGAGGCATTCGTAATTTCTTTTCAAAAGTTATAAAAGAATATTTTGCCCAATATTATCACGTTGTTTTAGGACGTCTGGCTTTAATTCCGATATTTATTATTGCGCTTACCGGAACCTATTTATCGCTGGAAAGATTCAACTTTTTTATGGGCGAAGAAAAAGCAAAACCGATAAAAACAGAACTTTCGGCAGAAGCCAAAAAAACATCTATATTTAAAACTACACTTCTTTCTGATGTAAAAAAAATCGAATTTCCTTTTACAGATGATCCGGAAGAATATTATATCATTGAATTAAAAGATCGAGAAGTTGAAGTAAATCAGGTTGATGGAACTGTAATTTCAGAAAAACGTTCGCCATTTACCGTTCAGTTATCTGCTTTGAGCCTTGATATTCATACAGGAAGAATTAACGGAATATGGGCTGTAATTTTAGCCATTGCTTGTATTAATATACTTTTCTTTATTTACTCTGGTTTTGCAATTACTTTAAAAAGGAGATCAAGCCGAATTAAAAATAAATATAAGGCCGACGAAAGCAGTTATATTCTTTTAGTTGGTTCTGAGAATGGAAGTTCTTTTCGATTTGCCAATGCTATTTTAAAACAATTAATAAGTTATGGAAAAAAAGCTTTTATTGCCGAATTAAATAATTTTTCGGTATATCCAAAAGCAAAACATATTATTGTTTTTACATCAACACATGGCTTAGGAGATGCGCCTTCTAACGGAACTAAATTTAAAGCACTTTTACAAAAACAAAATCAAAAACAAAAAATCAAATTTTCAGTTGTTGGTTTTGGTTCAAAATCATATCCGGATTTCTGCAGATTTGCCTTCGAAATCGATCAGCTTTTGGCCAGTCAAAATTGGGCAGAACGCTTTTTAGATGTTCAGACTGTTAATGATAAATCGGCTTTGGAATTTGTTGAATGGGTAAAATTATGGAGCGGGAAAACCGACATTCCATTAGCAGTAACGCCATCATTATACAACCACGTACCGAAAGGTTTACAGAAATTAATGGTTTTAGATAAAACGCCAATTTCTGATACTGAGCATACTTTTATATTGACTTTACGTGCTAATAGCAGAACCAAATTTGCCTCTGGCGATTTACTAGCTGTTTATCCGGCCAATGATTCCAGAGAACGTCTCTACTCTATCGGAAACCATTCGGGAAATGTGCAGCTTGTGGTAAAACTCCATCCAAACGGATTAGGTTCTTCTTTTTTAAATAATCTTGAACCGGGAGATACAATCAAAGCCAGGATTATCAACAATCATGCATTTCATTTTCCTAAAAAAGCATCAAAAGTTGCGTTTATATCAAATGGAACCGGAATTGCCCCTTTCTTAGGAATGATTGAACAAAATAAAGCAAAGAAAGAATTACATCTTTACAGCGGGTTTAGAATGATAACGCCAACGCTTTTAGCTTATAAAAAGTTTGCCGGAATTATGATGCAAAAAGAACATCTGGACAATTTTCATATTGCTTTATCGCGCGAAGCAGAACATATTTATGTAATGGATTTAATAAAAAGAGATACGGACTTTTTTATAGATTTATTACAGCATGGCGGTGTTATTATGATTTGCGGATCTCTTGCTATGCAAAAAGATGTCGAAACCATTTTTAATGAATTGTGTCTTTCAAAGGGTAATAAAACTCTTTTGGATTATAAAAATAATGGACAGATATTAACCGACTGTTATTAAAGATAATTATGCCAAAACAACTGTTCTTATATAAAATTTTATCTCTTTTTCTTTTTGTTTGTTGTTTTTCAGCACATTCGCAAATAGTAAGAAAAAGAACGACTTTGCTTATGGGCGGACGTTTTGATATTAGTATTGCTGCAAAAGATTCTTTAACAGCCGAACAAAATATTGATGAAGTAATTGCAGAAATTACACGAATTGAAAACCTAATCTCAGACTGGAAACCGGATTCGCAGGTTTCACAAATAAATCAAAATGCAGGAATTGAGCCTGTAAAAGTTGATCGGGAAGTTTTTGAACTTACACAACGAGCCATTAAATTATCAAAAATTACAAACGGCGGATTTGACGTGAGTTTTGCGGCTATGGACAGAATATGGAAATTCGACGGTTCGATGACCGAAATGCCTTCGGCGGAAGCCATAAAAAAATCAGTTGAAAAAGTAGGTTACCAAAATATAATTCTCGATAGCGTTAAATCGACTATTTTTCTAAAATTAAAAGGAATGAAAATTGGTTTTGGCGCACTTGGCGAAGGTTACGCAACCGACAAATGCCGCGCCATGATGATTGCAAAGGGCATCAAAGCCGGAATTATTAACGGATCGGGCGATATGAGTACCTGGGGAAAGCAGCCCAACGGACAACCTTGGAAAATAGGAATTACAAATCCCTTTAAGCCAGAAAAAGTTTTAGCCGTTGTACCTTTAAATCAAGGTGCTGTAACAACATCCGGTAGTTATGAAAAATTCGTTGTTTTTAATGGAAAAAGATATTCGCACATTATAAATCCTGCAACCGGATATCCTGCAACCGGTTTATGCAGCGTTACTGTTTTTGGTCCCAATGCCGAAACTGCCAATGGCTTAAGTACTTCGTTAATGGTTTTAGGTAAAACACAAGGTCTACTTTTACTTCAAAAATTTCCTGAATACAGCTGTTTGATGATTACAGATAATGGAAAAATGATTAAATCTAAGAATTTTGCTTATAACTTGTGAGTGTAATTAGGAGTTATAAGTTATGAATTAAGCTTTATGTTTTTAATTTCACAAAGATAGATGCTAAGCCGCAAAGTTTAAGTTTAATTGTCTCCAGCTAATGCTGGAGGCAATGGATTTCTTTGAATCCTTATTTATTGAATACTTTAATTCTGACTTTTAACTCTCATTTTCGAAATCAAAATCAGGATAATGGATAAAATCACAAATGCTATTAAAACAAACAGTCCATTTCTAATGGCTGTTTGAAAACCTAATTTTGTGACGTCAATAAAAGGATATGGATAAAAATTGGTCATAACTCCATGAAATAGAGTATAAATCATATAAATAACCGGATAAAGCAGCCAAAGCAGAATCGCTTTATAAGAGATTTTTTCAGGACTTATAAAAAACAGCCAGTAAACAAAAAATAAAACAGGCACAACGGTATGAAAAATTTCGCTTACAATACGATGCTGACCTTCCAGATTTACAATAGAACGCAAGAGCAAATTAAAAACAATACCAACAATCAAAATATAAACTGTGATTGCTGTAAGGGTTGTAGATTTTGAGAAAAAAGAATGGACTCTGTTTTTTCCTCCAAATAAAATTGCTGCACAACAAAGAAAAACTATAGTATTTGTCAGGATCGTAAAAAAACTAAAGAAGCGGACTGCAGCACTAAAAAATGTAAATTCAGATCCTTGTAATAATAAATAAAACTGTATGGGCAGGGCATACAATTCTAAAACAAAAATAATAGCGGGCAAAATTTGTTTTTTTGTGGTATTTGCTTTTTCCATATTTTACTTAGTGTCAGATTACTAAATTAAAAATTTTATTTCAAAAATAAATCTTTACTTCTCTGCGATATTAATTCACTTTAACTTCAATTGTTGAAGCTAGCAAACCAGCATTGGTCAGCTTAACTCAAATATTTATATTATTTCGCTTTTGCATTTTATGATTATTTATTGTTTGTTTTATAATTAAAAAACGCCTCATTTCTGAGGCGTTTTTTCGTCATGTTTAATCTAATTAATGGCGATCATCGTGAGAGTGACCTTTATCTTTATGTGATTTGTTTTTGTTATCGTGCTTATCGTACCCTTTAGGCTTTTTGTTTTTTTCCGGTTTTTCTCCTCTGTTTTTTTGAGGTTTTCCGTGATAACCTTTTGGATAATTAGCTCTGTGTTTAGTATGATACGCATACGGAGCATCTCCTCTGTAATCTGTTAAAACAACCTTATAACCTGAATATAAATCATATTGTCTGTATCTTGATGGAAGTCTTTTAACACGAACCCATTTTCCGCTGTTGTCATAAATAAAAACACTTTGATTTATATCGTAGTATACATCGATATCTGGCAGATAATAATATCTGCTGTTATCATAACCTACTGGTCCCCAGCTTGGAGGCGTTCCAATATTTACATTCACTGAAACCTGTGCTTTGGCAAAAAATACACTCATAAAGAGTACTGAGGCAAATATTATTTTTTTCATGATTTTTAATTTTAAATATTAATTTAATAGATATTTATCTAAAGTAATGCCAAAATTTTTATTTATCGAATTCATTATACGGAAATATAAAAAAAATCGACAAAGAGTACTTTTTAAACGATGTACATTGAAATAAAAAACGCCTCATTGCTGAGGCGTTTTCGTCATGTTTACATTTAATTATAAGGCGTGTACTAATATTTTTAACCAATCAAAAATATACTCTTTTTTTTACACTAAATCATTTTTTAGACCAAAGTCGTATTTCAGACGACCAGCGTAAATTATTGAACGAAAAACATTTATTTCCATCCTCCGCCTAATGCTCTGTATAAATTTACAAGAGCCTGCAGCTTTTGAAGATTATCATTAATCCCGCTTAATTGTGCAGATAAAAGATTTTGCTCAGAAGTTAATACATCAGTGTAATTCGTAGCTGAACTGTATTCTAAAAGCTGCTGAGTAAAATCGACTGCTTTTTCTAAAGCTTCAATTTGTTTGGCTCTCGAATCTTCTTTTTCTACTGCCATTTGGTACGAATACAAAGCATTCGAAACTTCCTGACCCGCCGTTAAAAGACTTTGCTGAAAATTATTATAAGCCTGTAATTGCTGCGACTGCGCTGTTGTTAATCGAAGTTTGTTTTTTCCCTGATTAAAAATAGGCTGTGTTAATCCTCCAATAATCGAATAAAAAATAGAATTACTAAAGAAATCTTTTAATTCTAAATTCGAAAATCCGCCGCTTGCTGTAAGCGTTAAACTTGGATAAAAATAAGTCTTAGCCAGATTGGTAGATTCAAAAGCAACTCTGAAATTGAATTCAGCCTGACGAACATCCGGACGGTTTTCAAGCAATTGCGAAGGTATACCAACGGCAATATTTTCAGGAATAGTCTGCGTTCCTAATTCACCTCTGTCAATTGGCCCCGGAGCTTGTCCTAATAAAATATTCAAAGCATTTTCTGTTTCGCGAATGCTTTGTTTTAAATCCGGAATCAAAACTTCTGCCGCATGCTGATTGGCTTCACTTTGTACAACCGCTGCACCTGTTACAATTGCGCCTTCTTTTAAAGCCTTTATTGTTTCAACATTTTTAATACGGCTTTCTAATGTTTTTTGAGTGATTTGCAAAGATTTATCATAAGCCAGCAGAGCAAAATAATTATTGGCTATATCCGAAATTAATTGTGTCTGAATGGCTTGTTTAGCAGCATCAGTCGCTAAATAAGAAGCTAAAGCTGCTCTTTTAGAACTGCTCAGTTTTCCCCAGATATCCGCTTCCCACGAAGTACTTAAACCTAATTTATAAGTAGTCGTTAGGGTATTGATATTGATTCCTGCCGGAAAGTTAAGTCCCGCTTCTGATTGTTTCGTATGCGTTGCACTGGCATCCAGCTGTAAAGTTGGGTAATACGCTAATTTACTTTGGCGAAGTGAAGCTTGCGCTTGTATGATATTTTCAATGGCATTTTTCAAATTAAGATTATTTTGTAATCCTTTCTGAATTAATGCATTTAGCTTTTCATCTTTAAAAACGCTCTGCCAGGGCATATCAGCAATCGTAGTCGTATCTGTCGAAGACTGATCGCGATACAGCTGATCTGTTTTTAATGTTGTGGGACGTTCGTATTTTTTGGTAACAGAGCAAGCACTCAAAAGTACGGCCATCATTACCAGTAAAATATATTTATTTGAACTATTAGTCATCTCTGTCTTAATTAAAATTTACTCTTTGTGAGCTTCTATTAACTGAATTTCCTCGTCATCATCATCTTCGTCATTATAACCATCTTTTGCCGGACCGCTTATTTTTTCCTGTAAATTCTGGAAGATGATAAACAGAACCGGAATTACAAATACTCCTAAAATAGTTCCGATTAACATACCTCCTACAGCACCTGTACCAATCGATTTGTTACCAACTGCACCGGCTCCAGACGCGAACATCAGCGGAACCAATCCTAGAATAAAAGCAAACGAAGTCATCAAAATTGGTCGTAAACGTGCTACTGCTCCTTCAATTGCAGCTTGTACAACCGGCAAGCCTTTTCGTCTTCTGTCCAAAGCAAATTCGACAATCAAAATACCATTCTTTGCTAAAAGTCCGATAAGCATGATTAAGGAAATCTGCAGGTAAATATTACTGTTCAGTTTAAAAATAATCGAGAACAAATATGCTCCGGCTAATCCAAACGGAATTGAAAATAATACTGCGAATGGCAAAATATAACTTTCGTACTGCGCACTTAACAAGAAATAAACGAATACCAAACACAAGATGAAAATGAAAATTGTCTCACTTCCTGAAGCTAATTCCTCACGTGTTAAACCTGAAAATTCATAGCCATAACCCGCAGGAAGATTTTCTGCTGCCACTTCCTGAATTGCTTTAATGGCATCTCCGGAACTATAACCCGGTTTTGGCGCTCCTGTAATCGAAATTGACCTAAATAAGTTAAATCTCGAAATAGATTCTGGTCCAAAAACTCTCGTCATTTTTACAAACTCAGTAATTGGTGCCATATTTCCTGCACTATTACGAACGAAAATTTTATTTAATCCTTCTGTATTTGCTCTAAACTCCGGAGAAGCCTGAACCATTACACGATATTGTTTTCCGAATTTGTTGAAATTTGATGCGTACAATCCGCCGTAATATCCCTGCATTGTTGATAAAATCGTATTTACAGAAACTCCGGCATCTTTTGCTTTCGCTAAATTAATATCCATCATATACTGAGGGAATCCGGGATTAAACGGCGTTGTTGCGTATTGAATTTCCGGACGTTCTGCCAGTTTTGCAAGGAATTCATTATTTACTTTATAGAATTCAGCCGTTGTATGTCCACCTTTATCCTGCAATTGGAATTCGAATCCACCACTTTGCCCAAATCCCTGAATGGTTGGAGGTGAAATAAAGAAAATACTTGCTTCGCGAATGCCGCTTGTTTTAGCAAAAAGCTGGCCTATTACATCATCAACACTTAAATCACGTTCATCCCATGGTTTTAATTTTACAATAACCATACTGTACGCACTTCCCGCACCCGCTGTAAAGTTTTGTCCAACGATACGAAGTGTATTTTTAACCCCCGGAATGGTTTTCGCAATACTGTCTACTCGTTTTGCAATAACGTCCGAACGCTCCATAGAAGCTGATGGCGGTAAACTTATATTAGCAAAAACAGTTCCCTGATCTTCAGCAGGTACGAAAGCTGAAGGCGTTGTTTTCATCATATAAACTAAAGCTGTTCCAGCAATTATAATTGAAGCTAAAGCAATCCATTTTTTTACAGACAGAAACTTAACCGAACGTTTGTACCTTTCAGTTACATTATCAAACGCAACGTTAAATGATGTATAAAAACGCTGTAAATAACTTTTATGTTTATGATCGTCTGCATGCGGTTTCAATAAAAGAGCACATAAAGCCGGACTCAATGTCAAGGCGTTTACTGCCGAAAGAATAATCGCAACAGCGAGTGTAATTCCAAATTGCTTGTAGAAAACCCCAGTCGAACCGTTGATAAATGTTACCGGAATAAATACCGCGGCCATTACCAAAGTAATCGAAATAATCGCTCCCGAAATTTCATCCATGGCATGAATCGTGGCTTTCTTGGCCGATTTATATCCGTGATCGAGTTTGGCATGAACGGCCTCAACAACCACAATCGCATCATCGACCACAATACCAATGGCGAGTACCATTGCAAAAAGTGTCAATAAGTTAATCGTAAATCCGAACAAACTCAGGAAGAAAAATGTTCCCACAATCGCAACCGGAACCGCAATAGCCGGAATTAATGTAGATCTAAAATCCTGAAGAAAAATAAATACTACGATGAAAACCAAAATAAAAGCTTCGATCAAAGTATGGATTACTTTTTCAATTGAGGCATCTAAGTTTTCGTTAACGTCAACCAGAATCGTATATTTTACTCCTTTTGGAAAACTTTTTGCAGCTTCTTCAACCAGTTTTTTAGAATTGATAATTACATCACGTGCATTTGATCCCGGAGTCTGGCTGATCGCCATTGCTGCAGATTCTACACCGTTTGTTTTAATGGTTGAAGCATAACTTAAAGATCCTAATTCAACTTTAGCCACATCTTTAAGGCGAAGCATCTGCCCGTTTCCAACTGATTTTATAACAATATTCTCAAATTCCTGAGCGCTTGTTAAACGCCCTTTGTATTTAATTACATATTGAAATGCCTGATTTCCGTTTTCACCAAATTTACCCGGCGCAGCTTCGATATTCTGTTCTGCCAAAGCTGCTGAAATATCACTCGGAATCAGTTTGTATTGCTGCATTACGTCTGGTTTCAGCCAGATCCTCATCGAATAATCTTTGGCACCAAAAACGGTTACATCTCCCACCCCAACTACACGCTGGATTTGCGGCACAAGGTTGATCTTTGCATAATTTTGAAGAAATGTCTGATCGTAGGCTTTATCTTCACTATATAAAGAGAAAATCAATAGGTTACTACTTTGGCTTTTCGTAACTGTAACCCCTGCCTGAGTTACCTCTACCGGTAGTAAACTTGTTGCTCTCGAAACTCTGTTTTGAACGTTTACCGCTGCTAAATCAGGATTTGTCCCTACTTTAAAGAAAATTTTGATTGAAGCATTTCCGTCATTGGTTGCTGTAGAAGTCATGTAAGTCATGTTTTCTACACCATTAATTTGCTCTTCAAGCGGAATTACGATACTTTTAAGTACTACATCGGCATTCGCTCCGGTATAACTTGCCGAAACGTTTACCGTTGGCGGCGCAATATCCGGATATTGAGAAATCGGTAACTCAATTAGGCCTAAAACACCTAAAATAACGATAATAACAGATATTACCGTTGAGAGTACGGGTCTTTGTATAAATTTTTTAAACATTGGCTTTTATTTTAAATCGGCGTATATAGTTTCTGCTTTTTGATTTTTAGCCTTAATCTCACTTCCTTCTTTTAAAGAAGCAACACCTTCTAATACTATTTCATCTCCAGCATTTAAACCGCTTGTTACCACATAAAAATTATTAGTAGTATTTTCAAGTACTGTGATGTTAACATTTTTCGTTTTACCGTCTTTCCCTACAACTACAGCAAAAATTTTATCCTGAAGTTCGAATGTGGCACTTTGCGGAATAATTATTCCGTCTTTAACTTCTTTTGGAATACGTACGGTTGTACTGCTTCCGCTTCTAATAATTCCTTTTGAATTCGGGAAACGGGCTCTCACATTTACCGTACCGGTTTCAGTGTTAATTAATCCGTTTACGGTTTCGATGTGCCCTTTTTCGTCATACGTTGTACCATCAGAAAGTACTAAAGAAACTGCCGGCATACTTTTAACTTTTTGGTTTAATGAAGCTCCAGCATCTTTTGTAAAATTCAAAAGTGCTTTTTCATTTAAAGCAAAATAAGCATATACATTTCCTATGCTCGAAACGGTCGTTAAAGGTTCGGCTGTATTCGAACTTACCAAACTTCCTAAACGAAACGGAATCGATCCCACAACTCCGCTAACCGGACTTGTAACGGTTGTATAACCCAAATTAGTTTTAGCGTTTACCAAAGCTGCATTTGCCTGAGCCAGAGAAGCTAAAGCAGATTCATAAGTATATTGTGCCGATTCTAAATCGTATTTGCTGATAATTCCTTTTTCAACCAAAGGTTTTACTTTATTCACTGCCAGTTTTGCTGAACTTACATCTGCCTGTGCACTTTTAATGCTTGCTGTTGCTGTTCTTACTTGCTGCTCGTATTCCGGAGCGCTGATTTTAAACAAAGGCTGTCCGGCTTTTACAACCGCTCCTTCATCTACAAAAATTTTATCGATATATCCTTCGACTCTTGGTCGGATTTCTATGTTTTGCTGTCCCTGAATACTCGCCGGATAATCGCTGTTTAAAGTAGCCGATTCTGGCTGTAAAGTCAGTGTTTTATATTCTTTAACCTGCGGTGCACCTCCGGCCTGAGCCGATTTATCATTTTTACCGCAAGATGCGATAATAACTGATGCTGCGAGAATGCTTAAAAATGATTGCTTATTCATTTGAAATAATATGTAATTATCGATTATATGCAGACAAAAGAAATAAAATATCGCAAGCAAAAATTTTCAAATAGACGAAGACCGAAAGAGAATCGACAAAGATAATCTTAGACACGACGGGTTTTCTATTAAAATTAAACAAGTGTTTAATTTCTCACTCATCGGTTCTAAAATGGTTTTTAGGGAGTGTAATTCTATTTTTAGCGATTGCTTAAAAATTGCATGCAAATAAACTGTAATATTGCCTGTAAAAACTAAAAAATTCAATGGCATCTTACCTAAACAGACCTTATTTATTTACCGGACTGCACATTTTAAGCTGGTTATTATTGGGCTTTATTATGCTGTTTTACATCCCAATAACATGGAATGTGGTTCTGCCGGGCGTGTTTTGGCTTTGGCAGATGATTATTTTGTTTCTGCTTATTATTATTTTTTATTCTAATGCTAAAATTATAGTTCCAAGAACCATCTTTAAAGACAATACTTCTCCGTTTTTAATCTGGGTATTTATAATCGCTTTTGTGATGCAGCTTATTGCGTATTTTTATACTTCGCAAACCGATCTTCATACAAAAGTCAGCTTGGTTTTAGGATTTAAAAAATACCGAAATCCGTATTTTGACAATTATGTTTTAATGCTCACTTTACTGGTTTTAGGAATCAGCACGAGCTGGGCGATGTTACAATATTGGCAGAAAGCCGCACAGCACAAACAGAAACTGGAACAGGATAAAACCGTTGCAGAATTAGCGATGCTGAAAGCACAGATTAATCCGCATTTCTTCTTTAATTCTTTAAACAGTATTTATTCTTTAACCTACACTAATATTGAAGATTCGAGAAATGCACTGCATACGCTAAGCAGAATGATGCGTTACTTACTGTACAGCACAGAAGAAACAACGACATTAATCAAAGAAGCCGAATTTATGAGGGATTTTATCGCTTTGATGAAACTTCGTGCCAATAAAAAACTGACCATTACAACTGACATACCCGAAAAAATACACGATTACCCAATTGTTCCGATGTTATTACTACCTTTAGTAGAAAATGCTTTTAAACACGGAATTCATGCTACAGACAAAAGCGAAATTCATATTAAATTGAGACAAGACGGAAGCAGTCTCGAATTTGAAGTTGAAAATACGTATTTCGAAAAAACATCAGCTACAGATGAAGGCGGCATTGGCTTAACAAATACCAAACGCAGACTGCATTTAATTTATCCCAACAAACATTCGCTAAAAGCCGGAATTGCCGATAACGGAATGTATAATGTAAAACTGCAAATAAACTTAGAATAATGACACAATTAAGATGTATAGCAGTAGACGATGAACCTCTCGCATTAAAACTGGTCGAAACCTTTATTGAGCAGACACCTTTTTTACAGCTCACGGCAAGCTGCGATAATGCGGTCGAAGCCATGAGTTTAATTAGGGAAAAACAGCCCGATTTGGTTTTTCTGGATATCAATATGCCCAATTTAACCGGAATGGAACTTGCAAGGCTTTTGCAGGAACAGCCCGGACAGGTTCCAAAAATTGTTTTTACAACAGCTTACAATCATTATGCAATTGAAGGTTATAAGGTTAATGCCGTAGATTATCTTTTAAAACCTTTTAGCTACGAAGAATTTTTGCGTGCCGCCAATAAAGTAATGCAGTTAACGGAAGAAGCTTCAAACAATAACCATCATTCTGTTAGTGCAGACGAAGAATTTATTTTCTTAAAAGTAGAATATCAATGGGTTAGAATTTCTTTCAAAGATATTTTATACATAGAAAGTTTAAAAGATTATGTAAAAGTTCATTTAGATGATTCGCAAAAGGCACTTCTTTCTTTAATTTCTTTAAAAGCTTTAGAAGAAAAAATGCCGGCATCTAAATTTATGAGAATTCACCGTTCTTTTATTGTTTCGCTTGATAAAATAAGTGCCATTACCAAAAATTCAATTTTCATTGGAAAAACAGAAATTACAGTTGGCGAACAATACAAAGAAGCGTTTAAAACCATTGTAGACAAATGGTTGAAATAAATAGAAATTTTAATATTATGGAAAAAAGATCAAACAAATACTATCTCACTTTAAGTTTAAAAGAATACGCAAACGGCGATACGCAGCCCGCAAAAGAACTTGGAATTGAATTTGATAATCACGATGAAATTTTCGGAATTATTCAAAGGATAAAAGATAAAAACATTTTTGAAAATGCATCCGAAGCCACACAATTTGCAATAGGTTTAAAATTGTTCAGCGAGATTAAGCTTAAACATCGTAATAATCCTTTGTTTAATGAATTAAATGAAGTGTTTCCAATCTTCATGAAAAAATTAAAAAGCTTGTAATTTACTACAAGCTTTTTTTGTTTTAATTATGAAAGAAAATCAAAATGTTATGTAAATGAGGTGATGGCCAATTTATTAATTTTATGAGAATGATCTAAAAAATACAGCCTTATGATACATAAACATGGATTAATAATCACTAAAACCGAATTGGATTTTGAATTTGAAGGCGTTCTAAATCCAGCCGTGATTGCTGCAGACGGAAAAATTCATATTTTTTACAGAGCCGTAGCTTTAGGAAACCATTCCACAATTGGCTACTGCAGACTTTCAGACCCACTCACAATCGAAGAAAGATACCAATATCCGGTTATTGTTCCGGAAACTCCCAATGAAAAATACGGAGTCGAAGATCCCAGAATTGTAAAAATTGACGATTTGTATTATCTGTCTTATTGTGGATATGACGGCGAAAATGCATTTGGATGTGTCGCTACTTCTACCGATTTAAAAAATTTTACCAAACACGGAATAGTGGTTCCGCAATTATCAGGCGATGAATTACGTTCATTAATAAAACACCAGCAGGATTTAAATATTAAATACTTTCAGCCAAGTACCGGAAGCAGTTATGTTTGGGATAAAAATGTGGTTTTTTTTCCGCGAAAAATAAACGGAAAATTGCATTTTCTACACAGAATTCGTCCCGGAATTCAGATTGCTTCTGTCAATAATCTTGACGAATTAAATCAGGAATATTGGAAAAATTATATGCTTGAATTTAAAAATCACATTGTTCTCGATCCGAAATTTACGCACGAATTAAGTTATTTAGGAAATGGTGCTCCGCCAATCGAAACCGAACATGGCTGGCTTTTAATTTATCATGGTGTGCATGATACTATAAATGGATATATGTATGTAGCGTGTGCCGCTCTTTTGGATATAGACGATCCGACAAAAGAAATCGCCAGACTGCCTTATCCTTTGTTTATTCCGGATCAGCCTTGGGAATTAAAAGGTTATGTCAATTATGTTTGTTTTCCAACCGGAACAGTTTTAGACGACGAAGAACTTTATATTTATTACGGTGCCGCCGATGAAGGAATTGCCTGTGCTTCAATCAATATAAATATTCTTTTGACAGAACTTTTGGCTAATAAAATTTAGGTTTTCAAAATCTCCATTTCAAATTTTATCAAATAAATATTTATAAATCTGGGCTATCAAATGTTCCTTAAACAAAATAAGATAGTCCAGATATACGACTTTGTAAGTTGAAATTTATTTAGATAAAAAAATCAGACAAAGCATTTCACTGCAAATTGCCACTGCTATTGTTGTGCCTATAAAATCTGGAAAATGAACCAGCAAAAATGCATTGCCTTACATGCGCCATTTTTTGAGAATAAATGCCGGGAATGAAAATATTGCAGAATAAAACCTAATTTTGCTTCAAATAAATCTGAAATGAATTTGTACGAACTTGTTGTAACCGATACTGAAAAAATTGCGCTGGATGATCTGCTTTTCAGCGAAGAGAATAAAAAGGCTCTGGTTCAGACCATAAAAGAGCACAAATACATTGAGGAATTAAAAAAGTACAATTTAAAAGTTGATAATAAAATTCTGCTTCACGGACATTCGGGCTGCGGGAAAACTACAACAGCAAAAGCGATTGCAACGGCTTTAAATAAAAATATTGTTATTATCAATCTCAGTACTTTAATCAATGCCAAAATTGGCGAAACTTCTAAAAATGTAAAAGCTATTTTCGACAAAGCAATTCGCGAGAAAGCGGTTTTATTTCTGGATGAATTTGATCAAATCGGAAAAAGCCGCGAAAGTGATGATAAAGATGTTGCCGAAATGCGACGTTTGGTCAATACGATTATTCAGTTAATTGATTATTTCCCAACAGAAAGTCTGCTGATTTGCGCTACTAATTTTTACAACAGCATCGATACGGCTTTACTTCGAAGATTTCAAATTAAACTAAAATTTGAAATGCCCGACGAAATACAACTAAACACATATTACCATAAATTGCTGGCCGGTTTTCCTGTTCATTTACAAGATATTCCACATAAATATAATATCTCGTATGCCGAAGCAAAAGATTATATTCATACGACAATGAAAAGACAAATTATTGCAGAATTAGAATTTAACGAGCAGAAAATTAACGCAGATATATAAAAAAACGCCTCATAATATGAGGCGTTTTTAACAAATTAAATTCTGGTAATTAAGCTTTTGCTTTTCTTTTTACTGTACAGCCAATTTCTTTAGTCTGTGTTATAGCCGGTTTCTGGCCTCTTTGTAATGAAGCAATTACATCTTCGGCATATTTCACTTTATCAGCTTTACTTCCTTCCGGATCGTTATCGATTGCCCCAACATATTCTACTACATTTCCTTTTGATGTTTTAGAAACAATGAAAACATGCGGAGTGCGTTTTGCGCCGTATTCATCTGTAATTTTTTGTCCTGCATCAAATAAATAAGGAAAAGGATATTTTTTCTCTTTTGCCAAATCCTGCATTTTATTAAAAGTATCTGCTGTAGAAGCTTCAGGATCATTTGGATTAATGGCAATTACAGGATATCCCTGCGGTTTGAATTTTTTATCTAAATCGATAATTCTCTGCTCATAACCTACTGCATAAGGACAAGTATTGCAGGTAAAAACAACGATATAACCTTTTGCATTTGGAAAACTTCCAAAAGAAACTTCTTTGTTATCTACATTTTTCAGTTTAAAATCGGGTGCTGTGTCGCCAGCTTTTAGAGTTGTCCCAGATTGTGCCTGAGATAAAAAGGCAGAAAATGCCAGCATCAGTAATAAGATTATTTTTTTCATGGTTTACAGTTTTTTATATTCAGTTAATAATTGTTCATAAGTAAATTCGCTTTCAACAAATTTTCGTTTGTCGTCTTTTATGAAAAGCGTTGCGGGAATACTTCCTGACCAGTTTGGATCGATTCTGTCGATAAATTCCTGCGGGCTGCTTTCGTTTAAAAGAAAGACTTGATTTTTAAGATTCTTTCTTTTTACAAACGGAACAACATTCGAAGCCAGTTTCGATTTAAAATCTAAACTTACTAACAAAACAGCCAGTTTTTCTGATTTATGTTCAGCGCTTAGTTTTTCGAAATGAGGTAATTCTTTTATACACGGCGCGCACCAGGTTGCCCAAAAATTGACTACATAAGTACTGTCTTTTCCGTTTTTAATTCTCTCATTAAGCTGATTAATATTCAACAGTTTCACATTCTGGCTGTAAGCCGAAACTGAAAAAACACAAAACAGAAACAGATATAAAAAAGATTTGATTTTCATAAGGACAACGCTTTAGAATTAATTTGTGCCTTACAAATATAAACGAATGAAATCTTACTTTTTGTTAATGAAAGTTTAATGGTCTTTTTTAAGATGCAAAGACGCAGAGTTACAAAGATACAAAGGTTTTATAGCTTGCTACTTCGGAATCTGTATGTTTAGGTTATTTACAAACAACAAAGGCTGCATGGTGTTCATGTTAATTAAAGATAAAATTCCGCTTTTATTTTCGTTTACAGCATTTATTTTAAAACAAAATTCATCTCCGTCTTTGTCCATTAAGGTTATAAATTCAGCATTATCATCTGAATTATTCTGGCAGCTGTGCGAAATGGTGTAGCGATACATTACTTTAAAAGCATCGTTGTTATAATTATAAACTTTTCCGTCTGGGTTAAATACCCATTTTATATTTCGGTTAGCATCAGAATACCAGTTTCCAATAATTTTCTTTGATGAAGGTTCTTCGGTCTGATTTTGAGCAAAAACAGCAGAAATTTGTAATAACAACACTAAAATTAAAAACAGCTTTTTCATAGTTTTTATTTTTTTAATAGACATATCGATTTTAATCTTATTTCTCAGAAAAAAATTCCAATTATTTCCATTTTCCAGCTTGAAAAGTCTTTCTGCCGAACATTCATTTTCTTTTTCTTTTGATTTTCGGTAGTCATGTTTTTTTACACTAATTGACTTAAAATACAATCGAACTTTATGCAAAATTATAAATTTAAACCTAAAGCGTAAATTAAAAAAAGTTATATGAAAATAGTATTACTGGTGTAAATCATGCAGTTAATATTCTTATAAAATGTCAATCAAACGTTCCTACGGAAGTATTATTTAAAACAAAAAATGTTCCGTCAGGAACATATATTTGTTTAAAAAAAGTTTTTTGGTGTTTTGGCACGTAAGGACGTTTGATAGATTTATTAGATCTCCTTCAAAATCAATTCAGCAACTGTATCAATTGCCTGATTGATTATACTTTCTGCATTTCCTTTAAATTCAAATCGTTTGGCTATTTCTTTATTAGATAAAATAATATGTATAAAAATAGTTCCAACAGGTTTTGATTCGCTTTCACTTCCGCCCGGCGTGGTCAATCCGGTTAACGCAACGCAGATATCTGAATTTATATAACGGTAAAAATTTTGTACCATCAACTTGGTAACTTCTGCAGATTCAGCACTATATTTTTCGATTGTTCCCCAAGGAATATGCAATAAATCTTCTTTCATAGACGAATGATAACAAACCATTCCTCCTATTAAAATTCTTCCGGAATTTATTACTGTCGAAAATTCGTAACACATTTTTCCTGCGGAGGCGCTTTCTACAAATGTGATCGTTAAGTTTTTTTCTATCAATGCTTCGCAGCATTCTGTTACTTTATCAGATGCCATAAATTTCAGTTTAAATTATGCATTATTACAAATCAAATGTAAAATGATAATCAACAATTTACTTACACAATTTCTTACAACATTTACATTATAAGTAACTGTTAATTATACAACTATAATTTATTTTCCTGTAAGATGTTCGAGGTGCTTCAATATTAAATTTGTAAAACACAACTTTTAGAAACTTATACGCCGTGAAAAACTGAAGTAAAGAAGACACAAAATTAAACGACTAAATTTTAACGTTATGGAAAAGCACAATAATTATGACTACGGTCATACGGATCCGGATTTTATAGATCAAAATACGCTCATTGACGGAACGTATTCTAATGAGGATCAATATAAACTGGATGTAAAGAAAGAAAACAATCAGGAGTTTGGAGAAAGCGATCCTGATGTTATAGAGCAAAATACTCTCGTTGATAATGATAATTATGCCAGAGATGAAGATCCGTATCAATATCAGGAAGAATTTATTGAAGATCTAAAACATCCTGCACAGGATTTTGAAAAAAACACAAATGTGAGATCAGAAAATATTCCGAATCAGGAAAGAATTATCAATGAAGATGACGCCATTACAAATGATGGTGAAGAAAATGATCTTGATGATGAATATGATCCAGCACTGGATTATGAAAATGATTTGGAAAAAGATGGAGATCTCGATAATGATGAGGAACTAGATGATTTTGATGCCGAGCATTATCCTGAAAATCATCCGAGAGAATAAATAAAATTCATTAGTTTATGACTATAGCAACTCAAATTATCTGGCTTTTTGTATTGGCCGTTCCGATAGCTTGTATAAGCTGGACTGTTACTCATGAAGAGATTTTTAGAGAACCTCACGAATGGTGTGTCAAACGTTCTCAAAATGACAAATATATTTTGTCACGAAAATTTTTTTATCTGCTTACATGTGAGTATTGCTTTAGTCATTATGTCACAATTGCGTTTTTGATCTTTACAGATTATAAACTTTTGTTAAACGACTGGCGCGGATATATTTTGGCCGGATTTTCGCTGGTATTTATGGCAAATATCTATATGAGCCTTTTTGCACTTTTGCGTCAGGCAATAAAAAAAGAAAAAGTAGAAATTCAAAAAATTGAGACAGAAACTGATCTCGAAAAAAATAGCAACAAATAAAAATACGTTTAATTAAATAAATAAAAATCATGGAAAATTTACAATTCATTGACCCATTATTGCACGGAATCAAACCTATCGAAAATACTACTTCTAATCTTTCTGTAAAACAGCTGGCTTGTGCCGGATTTGGCTCACTTTTAATTGGAGCTGTTTTAAAGAAAACAGGACATACTAAAGCTGCCGCTATTGTTGGAAGTCTCGCACTGCCACTATTATCTGCCGCAGTTTACAAAAAAGTAGCAAAGTAATAAAAGAAAAAACGTTTGCTAATTGCGAAAATGCCCGTTTTGGTTTTAGAACCTAACGGGCATTCTATAAATGTCATGTTTTATACTTTGCTGAGTACTTAGATGACTAAAAATTGACAATTGAGAATTAATTTGCCGGCAGATTAATATTTCCCTCCACCCAGTTTAATGCCTTATTAAATGCTTCTTTTTTAAATCCATGGAATTCTCCGGGAACAACATAACTAAATCCGTTTGTAAACGAAATTATATCTTCAGAGTCGGTTACAATGGCAGCTCTGTTCCATTTTCCTAAATGTTTGAGACCTAAAAGCGCATCCTGAAGCCACGCTCCTGCGGTAAAGTTTTTTATATCAGTATCCAGAACCAATAAAAAATTGATTTCGTTAGTTTGTTTTACCAAATGTTCTACAGCTGGAACAACTGCGGTTAAAAAGTCTTCTTTTGTAACTTCTGCCAATGCTCTAAAGGCAACAATATTATCGGTAGTGTCAATTTGATGTATCATGATTTTTTACATTTTTTTGAGTTATTAATAGTATTTACGTTTTAATATTGATTATCAAAATGTTACTCAAATTTACTCATTTTACAGTAGTTAAATCTTACATTTTTCTTAAATGTTTATTATAGTTTTTTAAGGTGCAAAGGAACAAAGGTGCAAAGGTTTTTCTCTGCTTAGATACACATTGCTGTGCTTCTAATTACAGAATTTAAAATCTTAAAAATAGCATGATATGCTTTGCGTAGACGCACAGCTGTACGTCTCTACGATGAACCTTTGAACCTTTGTCCCTCTGAACCTTTGAACCTAAAAAGAAAAAACCTGATTCTTTCGAATACAGGCTTTTTTCAAAAAAAAATAAAAAATAAACTAACACAAATTTTTAATTGTATCCCTGATTTTGTGTAAACTGTTTCGTTACGTCGATTGTTGACTGTGGAATTGGGAATACTCTTCTAAATGGCTGAGAGGCAGCTTTTGCAGTTCCTGCCAAATCAAATTTTCCAAAACGGATCATTTGTGGTCTTCTGTATAATTCCCAGTACAACTCAAAACCAATTTCATTGTATAATACCGTTTGGTCGATGGCAGTTAAAGCTTTTCCCGGTGCATTTCCGTATAAAGATTCTCTTTTTCTGCTTGTACGTAATTTGTTAAGATCATCCATTGCCAATGCTGGACTTCCTTTTCTGAAATAAGCTTCGGCTCTCATTGTGTAAATTCCGCCTAAACGATATAACGGAATATCAACATTACTGTTTCCGTTTCCTCCTTCCGGGTCAAATTCATATTTAAAAATACGGGCTCCCTGATTGATTTCGTTTTGAGCAAAAACTGCCTGAGCTGGATTTTTGAATGTTAAAGATGGCGTAAAATCCATTCTTGTAGTTGTACTTTTTTCCATGTATAATGGAGAAACTTTAATACGGTTTCCTGTCATTTCAAGAGATCCTGAAGCCAATAATATTGGTCCGTATTGTGGCCCGTACTGAATTCCTCTGTTAAAGTGAAACCAAGGTAAATTAGCACTTTTTGGTACAATATCAGTCGCTGGTGTACTTACATCAGTCCCGTCGTTCATAAACCATGTTCCGTCTGCATATTGGTATTTTTGCTGAAATCTCGGATCATCATGATTTCCGTCCCATGTGGCAAAAAATTCAGGCGTTGTACAAGCAGCGTTTGTTCCTCTGTTTGCTGCAGAAGTTCTCTGGTTACGCTCCATACATACGTAAGCAAAACTGTTTGAACCGTTACGGATGTAATCTATCTTTTGAGAAATTGCAAAAATTAATTCTTTTCCGTTGTTATTATCTCTAGCAAAGTTTTTGAAATAATCGCTTTCTAAAGAATATTTTCCGGAATTGATTAATAATGATGTATAATAAATTACACGGTCCATATCGGTTCCTGTTCCGCTTACTGCAGCTTCATTAAAATTAAAGTTTGAAGCAGCATTAAAGCGGTCTTTAAAAACAGCACGGTTTAAATACATTGTTGCTAAAAATCCATAAGCCGCTTCTTTGGTAAAACGCCCGTGGTGTGTTTGCTGTTCACCCATATTTGCCAAATCCGGAATTAAAGCTTCAACATCTTTTATTAACTGATCGATTTGAGTATCAGCTTTTAAAATCTGTAATGGCGCATTAGGATTCATTGGATCTCTATATGGCGCTTGTCCGTATAAATCCAGAGTTGTGTATAAATAATAGGCTAAAAGTCCTTTTGCTTCGGCTAAAAATAATTTCTTTTCCGGAATAGAACTTTCTTCAATTGACTGAATTGCAGTTAACGAACGGGTAATTCCATTTGTCAGCTTGTTCCAGTTATCTCCCACAATAGCATTGTCAGATTTCCATGTAAACTCGTGCATATCTCTCCATTTTCCACCGTCTCCCCAGTCACTTCCGCGAGTTGGTAAAATTGCCTCATCTGTAGTGTATTCCTGTAAAGAAAAAACTCCTCCGTGATCTACAAAAGTTCCGTCTCCTAAACGGTCGTAAGCTGCCGCTAAAGCTCCTGCCGGGTTCGAAGCATTTTCTCCTAAAACCTCATCCAGAACAACTTCGTCAAGATTTGTACAGCTTGCAAAAAGCCATATAAAAGAAAAAATTGCTAATGCTTTTATTTTAAAAATAGTATTTGTCTTCATAATAAATTATAGTTTTAAAGTTGCTCCAAAACTGAATGTTCTAGAAGTTGGATAACTTGCGTAATCGATACCTATAGACTGGTTTCCTCCGTTTGATTTTGGACTGTTGATTAACGGATCGTAACCTGTATAATTTGTAATCGTTATTAAGTTCTGGCCTGTTACATAAAGTGTTAATCCGTTGATCCAGTTCATTCCTTTTAAGTCGAAATTATAGCCGATACGAGCTGTGTTTAATCGGATGAAATCAGATTTTTCTAAGAAAAGGGTTGACAAAATTGGAGAGTTTGCTGGGTTGGCTCCAGACTCATAATATCCTGTCGCAACGTTACGATCTGATGCTAAGTTATTTATGTTCAAAGCATTTAATCCTGTATTGTTTAATAAATAACCTCCAGTTTGTCCGATAATCGAGAATGAAAGTGTAAAGTTTTTATATCTCATGTCACTGTTCAATCCGTAATAAAAAGTTGGTAAAGCACCTTCTATAATGATTCTGTCGCTGTTATCGATTTTACCGTCTCCATTTTGATCTTTAAAGATATTTGCTCCATTTTGGTCAAAACCAATATGCTCTAACAAGTAGAAAGATCCTGCAACGTAACCGCTTTTGTAAATATTAGCATTTACCCCGGATTGACCAGGCCCGGAAATAGTTCCCGTTAAGATTTCTGAAACCGGAAGGTTTTCGATTTTGTTATTCAAAGTCGCACCGTTCATGTCAACATTCCAAGAAAAATCTTTTGTATCTACTATTTTTGAACCTAACATAAATTCAAAACCTTTGTTAATGATTTTTCCGTCGATGTTTGTCCAGATTGTAGTTGTAGGACTTAAAGCCTGAGAAGGGACATTCAAGATGGCATCGGTTGTCGTTTTATTGAAATAATCTAAAGTTCCGTACAATTTATCATTCCAAAAACTGAAATCTAAACCTGCATTGTATTGTGTAACAACCTCCCATTTTAAATCAGGATTTGGTGTTCTGTTTACAGAAACTCCGTTTACAAGATTCAAATCGTTGTATAAATAATATCCGTCTGCTCCGGATAATGAATAACTTGCCTGTGTAATTTTATTTTCAACTTCCTGATTTCCTGTTTGTCCCCAGCTTAATCTTAATTTTAAATTACTTACAGTTGCTGCATTTTCTAAGAATTTTTCTTTAGAAATGTTCCATCCCATTGCAAATGAAGGGAAGTAACCGTATTTGTTGTTTTTACCAAAACGGGTCGATCCGTCAGCTCTCATAGATGCCGTTAAAAGATATCTGTCATTGAAAGTGTAGTTTAATCTTCCAAAATAAGACTGTAATTCATTTTCCTGAGCATAACCAGTTGTTCCAGACTGCGTTCCTGCAAAACCTGGATTAATAGAAGGTTTTACACCAACGCCCTGATTTGTAATTCCGTCGATACTGAAACTTGTTCCTGATCTTTCAAATTTTTGATAAGAGAAACCTCCAAGAGCTTCTAATTTATGTTTATCAAGATTTAGATTGTATGTTAAATAATGTTCAATCAAAGAATTTTTAGAATCTAAGTTGTTCTGAACATATTTTCCTTTCGGATTCAAATCGGTCAAGTTTGGATAAATAGTCGTATTTCTTTCTGCCATAGAACGGTCGATACCAATGTTTAGTTTATACTCTAAACCATTAACAATTCTAAGAGAAGTTTCTAAGTTTCCTAAAACTCTCAAAGTGCGTGTACGATCCTCATAAATACTTAATAAATAAGCCGGATTATAGTGTGCGTTCATATTGAAATTTGTATAATTTCCGTTGGCATCAAAAACAGAACGCGTTGGATTTGCCATTAAAGTATGTACGATCAATTGTCCGTTAGAACCTCCGTCATCACTCGTTGGAACACCATCATCTTTTGTTTCACTCGCAGTAAGATTCATTTTTACTTTTAAACGTTTGTTGTCTAAAAATGATTCAGCAGCGTTAATTCTTCCAGAAATACGTTTGAAATTACTATTGTTTACAACACCTTCCTGATCCATTTGTGCCAAAGAAGCATAATAGTTTCCAGATTCTGTCTGTTTAGAAAAAGCTAAAGAATTGTTTGAAGTAATTGCAGTTCTGTAAATTACATCCTGCCAGTCTGTATTTCCTCCGTGATCAAAAGCCGGGTCTTTAATCGCGCTTTTGTATTGGCTTGCACTTAAAACATCTAGTTTTTTGGCCACATTTGCAATTCCCATATAAGAATCCATTGTTAAAGTACCTTCGCCTTTTGAACCTTTTTTAGTCGTAACCAAAACAACTCCGTTTGATCCTCTTGCTCCGTAAATCGCAGAAGCCGATGCATCTTTTAAAACTGTGATCGATTCGATATCGCTTGTATTCAAAAAGTTTAATGGATTTTTTGCAGATGAATTTCCAAAACCAACATTACTTCCGGAAGGGCTTACATCATCATTTGACAATGGCACACCATCAACAACAAATAAAGGTGTACTTCCGCTTCTGATAGATCCAACTCCACGAATTGTTACATTTACTCCCGCTCCAGGCTCACCACTTGTGTTAACAACACGTACACCGGCAACTTTTCCCTGAATTAAATTATCAACAGAAATATTTACACCTTGTTTAAAGTTTGCCGCTTCTAATTGCGTAACTGCTCCTGTAACATCTTTTTTAGATTGTTTTCCGTAACCTACAACTAGAACCTCATTTAATTCTGCTGTGTTTGGCTCTAACTGGATAGTCATAAAACCACTTTGCGCTGCAAGTATTTTGGTTTTATAACCCATGTACAAAACTTCGATGTTTTTTCCTTCTCCAACAGTAATTTCAAATTCTCCGTCAAAATTTGTAACCGTCGCGTTAGAACTTCCTGATTCTATTACAGTTGCTCCCGGAATAGGCACTTTATTTTCGTCAACGATTTTTCCTTTTACTTTAATTCTTTCTACTGCTTTTGTGTTTACTGCTTTTGGCGCAGCTGTTTTTTGAATTAAAACTAATTTTCCGTTAATATTATAATTGAAATTAGCTTTTTTTGAAAGATCATTTAAAATTGATGTAACTGTTTCTCCAGTATAATTTACTGTATAAGTTGTGTTATCTGCAATTACTGCTTGTCCGTAACTGAACTTATAATCAGTCTGCTGGCTTAATTTTGAAAAAATAGAAACAAGAGTTGCTTTCTCTATTTTATTTTCTACTTTTGATTTTTTTAAAATAGTTTTACTAAAACCACTCTGAATGGTTAGTAATCCTAATACTAAAAAGATAAAACTCTTTAGATTTAAATAAGAAGGTTTAAAATACATGATTTAAGTTATTGGTTTTTTACGATACTTAATTATTAATTGGCAGTTGTTCCCAGCAACTGCTTTTTAGTTTTAATCCACTTTTACTATTTCGCCATAAACTTTGAATTTTAGGTTTGTGATATAATTTATTTGTTCTAAAACATTCTCTAATGCTGCGTCTTTTTTAATGAATACCGTTAAGGGCGTTGCTAATACCTGTTCATTATTATATTGAAATGAAACTCCGTATTTATATTGTAAAATCGTGATAACTTGTTTAAGAGTAGTTTGATCCAGTGTAACATCGGTATTGTACCAATTGACCAAAAAAGATTTATCGGCTATTTGTCTAATAAGTTTTTCCGATTCAAAAACAGCTTCTTCATTCGGAACCAAATCAATGCTCTGGCCTTTTGAAGTGACATTTACTTTTCCGGTAACAACAATGACTTCACATTTTGATTTTGACATTTGAATGTGAAATGAAGTTCCCACAACTCTCGTTTTTAATTCTCCTGAAGTAATAATAAAAGGATGTTTTTTGTCTTTGGCAATTTCAAAAAAAGCATTTCCTTTCAGTAAAGTAACCTTTCTTTCGCCGCCTTCAAATTTTTCAGGATACTGAAATGATGAGTTTGCTGCCAGATAAATTTTCGAGCCGTCACTTAATTGGATAGATTTGGGAATCGATGACGTTTTAAATGCTAATTGTTTTTCTGCAGTGATTTCAGTTTTAAAGAAAAAACCTAAACCAGCAAGAAAAAGAATACTGGCAGCGGCCATATATTTTATATAAGGATTGATGGTTTTCTTCTTTACCATTCGAAGCTGAATTCCATCGTATATATTTTTAGAAACTTCATCAGAATTTCCCATTGAAGTTTCATCCCAATTTGATTTTTGATATTCGCTTAAAGCGAAATTAGTCAGCAGATTTTCTTCTGCTTCTGAAGTTTTATTTCGAGAACTTTTATCTATAAGATATTCTAAACTATGCTTGATTCTTTTTTTCATAATACTTATTGCTCCCTGTTTGTGTAATTTTTCAACACATAGAAACATAGTTTTTGAAACGTTAAAAGGGGTTTCACTATCAATAACAATCATAGCTGAACGATTAGCTATGTGTAAAAACTAGTTTTTTTTATTTCCTCTTAAAAAAGAAAAAATCTATGTTTCTATGTGTTAAAACAAAAATTTGCTAATTACATTCAACAGTTTTGTTTTCTATAAGTACCGAAAGTTTAAAATCGTACTATCCGGAAATATTATGAAAACATCAACAGAAAGTTATCTTAAAAATTTTCTTTAAAAAAGATAATTGGAGCCAGCCAGGCCAGATCTTTCAAGCCTTCGCGCAATTGTTTTAATGCCGATGAAATTTGGTTTTTTACCGTTTGTTTCGAAATTCCAAGTTCATCTGCAATTTGCTCAATTGACATATCCTGAAATTTATACATTAATAAAACTTCTTTTCTTTTTTCGGGAAGTTTGTCTAATAAGGAATAAAGTAAATCCATTACTTCAGGATCGATCGACTGAAAGTTGTCGATAATATAATCTTCAAATTTGTCTTCCATAATCGTCTTATCAAAACGATTATTCTGGTAATGTTTAAAAATCTGATTTTTTACAGCACGAAATAAATACGGTTCAATCGCATTGATGTTTAAATCATCTTTTCGTTCCCATAAATCAATAAAAACATCCTGAACAATGTTTTGTGCCAAATCTTTATCCTGAGTCATCGTATAAGAAAAGGCATTGAGTTTCTGCCAGTAATGAGTATACGTTTTTTCAAAAATTTCAGGATTCTTCATTGGTAATTTTGGTAACATTAATTGATGTAAAATAAGGAAATGTTATACCAATACTTTTTGCCTGAAAGTTATCTTTAAATTAAGTTTAGAATGTTTTTGCTTTATTAATACTACTATTTTCAGGCAAAAATGACAGTTGTTTTGCGATTTCTTTTTGTTTACCTAACACAAAAATTAAATTCCAAGTCTACTTTAGTAATCTCTAAAATGCAATTCTTTATTGCTGCGCCATCATACTTTTAATTCTAATTTCATCTAAAATCATGAAACAAATTTTGTTTGCATTGTTTTTTGCTGGGGCTGCACAATTGAGTCAGGCGCAAAATGACAATTTAAAAATCAACCAGATACAAGTTATTGGTTCGCACAATAGTTACCGACACAATATCGAACCTGATTTATATAATTTCATTCAGGCAAAAGATACTACGCGTTCTTTAAAAGGATTGCAATACACGCATATTTCTATTACAGAGCAGTTAAATAAAGGTTTACGTCAACTGGAAATCGATGTGCAAGCCGATCCAAAAGGTGGAAAATTTGCACATCCAAAAGGTTTAGATCTTGTAAAACCAAAAGAGGCTTATGACCCGAATGGAGAAATGAAAAGACCGGGTTTTAAAGTTTTTCATATGATTGATATTGATTTTAGAACTTCTTGTTACACACTTCAAAACTGTCTTGCAGAATTAAAAAAATGGTCTGACGCAAATCCTGATCATGTGCCGGTTTTTATCACTTTAGAGCCAAAAGACGATGATAGTTTTTTGGGCACAAAAGCAGAAAAATTTACAGCTGAACTTTTTGATGCTTTAGATAAAGAACTTCGTAAAGGTTTAGGAAATAAATTAATTACTCCGGATATGGTGCGCGGAAAATACAAAACGCTTGAAGAAGCGGTTTTAAACAACAACTGGCCAACGCTGAAAAAAGCAAAAGGTAAATTCTTGTTTATTTTGGATAATAATGGTGCAAAAAGAGATTTATATGCCTTAAATCATCCGTCGTTAAAAGGACGTGCTGTTTTCATCAACGCCGAGCCTGGAAAACCGGAAGCTGCAACTATTTTTAGAAATAATCCTGAAGATCCAACAATTGCTGATTTAGTTAAAAAAGGCTACATCATAAGAACCAGAGCCGACGCCGATACTAAAGAAGCAAGAGCCAATGATTATACGCATTTTAACGCTGCAAAAACTTCTGGGGCGCAAATCATTACTACCGATTATTATCTGCCAAGTACTTTCTTTGATTCTGCTTATCAAATTAAATATGATGATGGAACTTATGTGAGGGTTGATCCTGTTAATGGTAATTAGATTTTAGTTTATAGTTGCAGTCACTATTTTCAAGGTTTTGTGGCTGTGACTTTTTTTAACGCAAAGGACGCAAAGTTTTTTTCGCAAAGTTTGCGAAGTTTTTAAAGAAGATTTTATAAAAATCAAAGTTCACAAAGCTGTATTGATAAAGCTTTGTGAACTTTACGTTTATTAATAAACGCTAACAAAAACCTTTGCAAACTTTGCGAAAAAAACTTTGCACTCTTTGCGCAAAAAAAATATACACACAATAGCAAACCCGACAGGTTTTAAAAAACCTGTCGGGTTTAACTTTACGGCTAAAAATTACTTTAAACTTTTAACTTCACCCGTTTTTAAATCAACTGTAAAATGATCTGCGGGAACTTCGTGCATGAATTTATTAAAGATCATAAAAAATAACTTCATTTGTTTTTGCAAAGGTTTTGAAGCTTCATCTTTAGAATCTAAAAATAATTTAGATACCACTTTATATGCCGTAACTCGTTTTTCTCCAACATCGGCAAGAGCCAGTTCATCAGCACTTCTAAAACGGTAAAAGTCAATTAAAAGATCATTTCCTGTCCAGTTAAAATCTTCTTTTTTGAGATTATTTTGGGTTAAAATTTGTTCCGATTTTGATTCAGCTTCGTTCCATTCTTTTTCAAACTGTGATTTATTTTTGAGAATAAAATCAAAATCTTTATCTGATTTTATATTTGCTAAAACCAATAAATCATTCGCAGAAACATTCAGAATAAAATCTTTAAAAGCAGAAGGCCAATCATCTGATAAAAATCTTAAACGGACTAATTCCTTCAAATGGAAATCGGTAAAATCGTGGTAATTTTTGGTTTTCAGAATATCGATATTCCAAATATCTTTTGCATTTTGACTCTGCAAAAACTGATATTCCATTTTATACAAATCAAAAAGCTCATCAAATCGCGGAACCTCATCTATTGTGATAGTTTGAATATCTACCAGATTATCTTTTTTGATTGTTAATAATTTATACGCCGGAATATAAGCCGCAAGCGACGGCGTTTGAATATTAACCAAAGTATTGCCTTTTGCTGTCGTGCGTAATCCTGTATCATTAATGTGCATGTGCCCTCCAAAATGAATTTTCAAACCTGCATCGGCAAAAACCTGCGCTACTTCTTCAACCGGAACTCGGTTTAACTGCCATTTATTTGGGCCTAATAATTCTTTAATTTCCGCAGAAGCGTCATCATTAAAATCAATCATTGGAAAATGACTGAAAGCAACCAAAGTTTTTCCGCGAAGTTTGGCTTCCACCGAAATATCCTGAACCCATTTTATAAGGTGTTTTTTATTTGAAAGTACATTATTATATCCCGTACTTGCTTCTAAATAATTTTTAGGATCTTTTGGATCACCATCGGTTTTCTTCGGAATATAACCGTTTCCATCAATTGCCATAAGCCAAAGTCCGTCGATTGGCTCTACGACATAACTCACATCCGGAACTTCAAATCCGGGTGCAACATTATAGACTCTTTTATTTAATTGAGAAGCTTCAACAGCTTTTTTGTAATTGTAATTTTGGGAATTGTAACCAGCAAAAGGAGTCGACCAGAATTTGTATTTTTTATTGGGATAAAAACCAAAATTTTGGAGATCGTTTGTTATGCCTAAATAACCCATTTTAGCAATATCGGCTGTTACTACAACTGGCTGTTCGATATTCATGTTAGGCTTATACATGCCGTCTTTGCTAAAAATGGGTTGGCTTTTCCCTTCTTTTCCTAAAAAATCTTCTTTTCCCGATTCCTGAGCAAATGGTCCAACCGGATCATGATTTCCGGTGGTTATAAAAAATTCAATACCATATTTTTTTTGGTACTGATCTAAAATTTTCTTCAATCCGCGCACGTGTATCGGCTGTCCGTCATCCGTGTAATCGCCCGGAAGTGCAACATATTTTATCTTCCTTTTTTCAATATCTTCAAGAGCGGCGATGAAGGCAAAATAATTTTCATTGAAAATTCTCGTCGAATGTAACTGCGAGGCCATCGTTCTTATTAACGTATATTTTCCTGTTTTGGTATTCAAAACACCTTTAAAATCATTATCAGAAAATGTACCAAACAAATCCTGAAGGTGAACATCTGATAAAAAAGCGATCTGAACGCCATCTAAATTCTTTGAATTCTGGGCTAAAATTGTATGATTGAAAAGGATTATAAAGAGTATAATTATTGGGGAAGTAAATTTTAAATTCATAGGTTATGAAGCTTTGCAAAATGGGGAATTTATTAAAAGTATTTAACCGCAATTTTATTGATTTAAAGATGAAATGTGTTTATGTTATTGTTATGGAATGATAATATTTTTATTGAGGTTATTTTTTAACCGCAGAGTTCGCAATCCCGATAGCTATCGGGATACGCAAAGCGCGCTAAGTTTTTTTAAGTAAGTTTTGAATAAAACTAAAGTTCACAAAGCTTTGTTGTGATTTTTTTTAACCGCAAAGTCCGCAAAGGTTTTTCGCTAAGTTCGCTAAGTTTTTTTTAGTTAGTTTTGAATAAAACTAAAGTTCACAAAGCTTTGTGGTGATTTTTGATTGATTAAAAAAATGTATAGTCCCTACGGGACAATGCATCGGAGCGGGTATTTTTTTCTACCGATATGAAACTCCTAACGGAGTTTTTAACTTTCGTTATTTAATGTTTCAGAATAACCTCGTTAGACGTTAAAAACGGTAGAAAATAATATTTACATGACCAACAAATTGTCCCGTAGGGACTACACATAATAAATGGAATCAAATCTCAAAAACCAATTTATATCAAAAAAGACTGTCATTTCTGACAGCCTTCCATTACATTAAAACCTAAAATTTAATGTATTTAAAACCATTATGGCAAATGGGTTATTTTTTTATAAATCGTTTGATTGTTTGTTTTCCATCTTTTTCAAAAACAACAAAATAAATTCCCTGTCTCAATTGCGAAACATTTAAACTATTATCATTGATTTTTTGTGATGAAACTACAGATCCAGTTTGAGAATCTATTACTTTAAGATTCCCGCCCGAAATATCGTTTGTAAAAAACAACGTTTCTGAAACCGGATTTGGATACACATTTAATACAGAATCTTCTATTTTTTCTTCGGCAATTACTGCAGCCGGCGCTCCTGCTCCAACTTTTGTAATTCTGATCCAGTTGATGTTCATTCCTGTATTTTGAATATAAATTCCGAAGTTATACGTTCCTGCGTTTACGTTTACCGTTTGTGTAACCGTCTGCCAGTTTTGCCAGCCTCCTGTATTTGGAATATCAACATTTCCTAACAAAATAGCTCCTGCGTTTAAATCAGAAGATAATCTTCCGCCAGTAACGGCACTTGCAACTCTATATTCGATTAAATACGAACCTGTTGTTAGAAAATTGATATTATTGTATGCCAGCCAGTCACCCGTTTCAGTGTAACCCACGTTTGAACCTCCACCTGTATCTGTTGTAGCTTCAACCTGAATTCCGCTCATTGCTGAGTAATCTTCTGCCTGAATTAAAGTAGATGTTTGTGAAGTTGTTGTTGCAATTAATTTCCATTGTCCGCAAGTTTGGTTGTTATTGTCCCATTGCTGTACAATAGCTCCGGTAGCTGTGCTTGCTCCGGCAACTTCAACAATTCTTCCGCTGTGACGGGCCACAATTTTATAGAATCCGTCTCCTGTAGAAACCAAGATAAACTGTTGATTTGTAGTACCATTATACGGATATTGTTCTACACGCGCACCATTCGCTTTATTAAAATTATTAACATCCATAGACTGTCCGCTATGATTTGCTATAATCTTATACATTCCGTCACCTAAATGAGTAAACGTAAATTTCTGATTACTTCCTGAGTTCAATGCACCTTGATTTATACCTGCTCCGTTTGACATACTTGCATTCCAAACGTCCATATATAAACCGCTGTTTCTGTTTTGCAAAAAGAAAGTCTGATTTCCTAAAGTTGTTACACCATTTGCAATAACTCTGATTGAACTTACTTTATCATTCCAGGTTGTATTTAAACAAGAATTATCAGAATTAATTACTGTTGAAGCTCCTGTAAAATTATCATCCTGATACAAAATTGCCTGATAACCCTGAGTAATTTTAAGCGACGAAATATCATCATTTAAAACGCCTAAAGAATTTAAACGCGTTAAGTTATAATCGCCAATAGTTAATCCACCAGAGAAACCTGTATAATTACAATCTTTGTAAACTGTAATTACATCTGTAGATGGACTAATGTTTCCTCCCGGCGGAATTGTTCCTGTAATAGAATAGCTTCCGATAGAGCCATAAGCAGAATAACCACCGCTTCCTGCATTTCCTGCTCCGGTTCCGTCAACACCCACGTAATATTTTCCTGCAGCCAGATTTACATTCAAAGTAGCATTTAAAGCAAACGGATCAGAATTCCAATATGTTCCTATTTCTGTTCCAGATGAATTGTACAATCTCATTAAAAGATGCAGGTTTCCATCTCTTGAAACCGTATTCGCATTAATAACAACATTTCCGCCTCCGGTTGTAAAAGTGAAGAAATCATAATCAGCTTCACTTGAAATAATTCCGTTTTTTTGATTGATTGCTCCGCTTGCGTTATAATCTAAAGTCGCTGCAGAAGCTATAGTATTTCCATAATCATCGCCGCGATAACCAATTCCAAATTTAGAACCGGCAATTGTAGCCACGTCGTCCTGAAGATTATTAGCATAATTATATTCTCCTTTACTCCATTGTACAACAGGTCTGTAATATCCCGCACCCATAATTGGGGCCCAGGAAGTTCCGTCAAGACCTAAGAAATAATCTTCTGAAGGATTTGTACGTCCGTCATGACCAAGGTCAAAAGTATGTCCAACTTCGTGAGAAGAAGCATCTCCTCCAGATTTTCCTGAAGTAATAAATACCCAGCAAGGCACATCATTGTCCCAGTTAAAAGAACCAATATACGCAACACCTCCTGCACCTGGAGCCGCAGTATTAGTTGGTGTAACTACAACACGCATTCTTCTGTTTTTTGGATAAGAATTAAAAACGGATTCGCTTGTGGTTACGTTTAAATTAAACGGACGATAATCCTCTGAGACTACTTCCCAATGCTGTTGCACAGCTGCATCGCTCATTCCGGAAGGAGCCGCATTAATGGCATTACCATTGTTCCAAAGATTTCCAGCAGGCATATAATATCCGTCAAAATCTAATAAAACACAGCCCGCAGCACCGGGTAGACTTTGTAAATTCAGTAGTGCCGGAGCAATTTCTGCAGCAGCAGCTGTTTTTCCAGCAGTATTTGTGTTTGAAGGAACATTTTTATAATCAATACAAACCAAGCTGTTAATATCAACTTTTGAAACAAAAGCATTTCCTTTGGCATCAGAATAATATTTATAGGCTTCTCTGGTTTTCTTTAAAATAATATGACCTTCAAGCGACTGATCTTTTACTTTGATATAAAAAGATGATTCTGCAATATTTTTAATTTCTCCAATCAAAAATTCGCTTGATGCATTTGATTCCTTGTAATTAATTTTTCCATTAAAACTTTTGGAATTTGCTGCCTGAAGTAAAATTGTTTTTTCTGTTCCTTTTGCTGTAGCAGAAGAAGCTAATTCGCTTTTTATTTTATTCAAAACCGTTTTACTCGAACCTAAAGAAGTCTGTGCCGTCGCAAAATAACCAAAAGCCAAAATAAAGAGTAAACTTAACCGAAATCTGTAATTATTTTTCATATAATTTGGGGTTAAAGAGGGTTACAATAATGATAAAAAATTAACCGCAAAGAGCGCTAAGTTTTACGCAAAGTTCTCCAGGTATTTATCCTTTTGCGAACCTTGCGATTTTTCTTTGCGAACTTTGCGGTTAAGAACTTATTTTTTAATAAAACGTCTTACTGTTTTGATTCCATCTTTCTCTAATGAAATCAGATAAATTCCTTTTTTCAGACTAGAAACGTCGATACTGTTGTTGTTTACAGTTTGAGAAGAAACTGTTGCACCGCCTTCAGAATTGATAACGCTTACATTTGCTCCCGAAACTTCTGAGCTAAAGAAAAGTGTTTCTTCTGTTGGATTTGGGTAAATAGTAACACTTGCAATATCTGCAGGGGTTTCTGCTGCCGGAGCTGCTGATTTTGCAGCTAAACCTGAGGCCGATTTAGTAATTCTAAACCAGTTAATGTTTGGTCCTGAAGCCTGAATGTAAATTCCGAAGTTATACGTTCCTGCGTTCACATTTACGGTTTGAGAAATAGTCTGCCAGTTTTGCCAACCTCCTGTATTCGGTACATTAATAGCGCCAAGCTGGATACTTCCTGCATTTAAATCAGAAGAAATTCTGGCTCCGTTAACAGCACTTGCTACTCTATATTCGATAACATAGTTTCCTGAAGTTGGGAAATTTACGTTGTAATACGCCATCCAGTCTCCTGTATCACAATATCCAACATTTAATCCTCCGCCTGTATCAGTAGTCGCTTCTGTCTGAACACCGCTCATTGTGTTGTAACTTTCAGCCTGAATTAGAGTTCCTGTTCCCGGAGGATTACTTCCTGTAATAACCTGATTGATGGCAGTTAATAATGATTTAGAACCTGTTGCATCCTGAGATAATTCCCAAATCATAACTCCGCCTGCATTTTGAATGGCAAAAGTTGTTTTTGCTTTGATAGTTGGAATTCCGTTATAATAAATTGTATTTCCAACCTGATCCTGATTTTCTGCTCCCGGATATTGCGCTACGATATTAGCATACGAAATTCCCTGATTAGCTGAAGCTCCAAAACCGTATCCGTAAAAAGGTAATCCGATGATGGCTTTGCTTGCCGGTAAACCTCTTCCTGTCCAGTAATTAAATTGATTTACAGCCATACTGTATGGAGAATGCTGTCCCGGATTGTTTGGTGCCCAAGGTCCTGTTGCATCATAAGCCATGATATTGATCCAGTCGTAAGCCGCAAAAGTAGATGAAGGTACATTTGCACCACCATATCCTTCTGAAAGCGCTGCTGAAATCAGTTTCCCATTGGCATGCAGTTTATTAGCCAGAGCAATAACAAATCCTCCGTAATCGCCATTGATTGCCGGACCTTCTAAATCTACGTCGATTCCATCAAAATTGTGAGCCACAACGTAGTCGTAAAGTTTTTGAATAAAAGCTGTTCTGTTTGCCGGGGTAATTAAATTGAAATAATTGTCGCGAATGGCTCCGCCTTCTGAAATCGCACCTCCACCAAGGGAAACAAAAACTTTAATGTTTTGAGCGTGTGCAGCATTGATAATAGAATTGCTTCCGGAATTAAAACTCAAATATCCGTTGGCATCAGGATTTTCGAACGCAATATTGATGTGCGTTAATTTACTGTACTGAATGGTACTCGAAAAAGCATTCAAGTCTATCCAGTTTGGAATGTAGGCTATCACTTTTTTCTGCTGAGCTGCAGCAAAATTAAAAAGACCCAACACTAAAATAATCATGCATTTCTGCAGCATTCTTCGGTAATTGTTTTTCATAATAATTGTTTTAATAGATTAATAAACTCGTAAATATTGGGGACGGTTCTTGAGTTATATTTTTTTTTGACTTTAGATTTCAGACTTTAGATTTTAGATTTGACTGTCTATGCGATCTAATTTTGCAGAACTAACACTGCCTAAATTATTATCTAAAATCTAAAGCCTGAAATTGCAGATTTACTTGAAGTTATGGTTCATTTTAATCTAAAATCTAAAATCTAAAATCTGAAATCTAAAATTATTTCTTTATGAAACGCTTGATCGTTTGTTTGCCATCTTTTTCAAAAACAATAAAATAGATTCCTTGTCTCAAATGCGAAACATCAAAACTATTATTGCTGATTTTTTGAGAGGCTACAGTAGATCCTGTTTGTGAATCGACAATTTTTACGCTTCCACCAGAAAGATCTGTCGTTACATAAAGTGTGTTTTCAACCGGACTTGGATAAACATTTAAAGCAATTTCAGCTGGTTCTTCTGCTGGCTGAACTGAAGCTGTTTTTGCAGCAGCACCCGCACCAACTTTAGTAATTTTAATCCAGTTGATATTCATTCCTGTATTTTGAATGTAGATTCCGAAATTATATGTTCCGGCATTTACATTTACCGTTTGAGAAACGGTCTGCCAGTTTTGCCATCCGCCCGTGTTTGGAATATCAACATTTCCTAAAACAATTGCTCCTGCATTTAGATCAGATGATAATCTTCCCCCAGTAACTGCACTTGCCACTCTGTATTCAATTAAATAAGAACCTGTTGTTGGGAAATTGATACTGTTGTATGCTAACCAGTCACCAGTTTCTGTATAACCTACGTTTGATCCTCCGCCTGTATCTGTGGTAGCTTCAACCTGAATGCCGCTCATTGCTGAATAATCTTCTGCCTGAATTAAAACTGAAGTTTGAGAAGTTGTTGCCGGAACTAATTTCCATTGTCCGCAAGTTTGATTATTGTTATCCCATTGCTGCACAATTGCTCCCGAAGCTGTACTTGCTCCTGCTACTTCAACAATTCTTCCGCTGTGACGGGCAACAATTTTATAAAATCCGCTTCCTGCATCTACCAAAATAAACTGCTGATTGGTTGTCGCATTGTACGGATATTGCTCTACACGTGCACCATTTGCTTTATTGAAATTATTAATATCCATAGACATACCACTGTGGTTGACTATGATTTTGTACATTCCGTCGCCTAAATGCGTGAAAGTAAATTTCTGGTTGTTTCCAGAAGTTAAAGCACCTTGATTGATTCCGGCACCGTTTGACATGCTCGCATTCCAAACATCCATGTACAAATTACTGTTTCTGTTTTGAAGGAAGAAAGTCTGGTTACCCAAAGTGGTAACACCGTTAGGAAGAATTTTTATAGAAGTTACTTTGTCATTCCACGTTGCATTCAAACAAGAAGTATCCGAAGTAATTACAGTTGAAGTTCCTGTAAAATTATCATCCATGTATAAAATTGCTTTATAACCTTGCGCAACTTTTAATGAAGAAATATCATCATTAAGAACTCCTAAAGAATTTAAACGCGCTAAATTGTAATCTCCGATTGTTAATCCGCCAGAGAAACCTGTGTAGTTACAATCTTTATAAACCGTAATTACATCTGTCGAAGCCGGAACTGAAGGAACTAATCCTGCATAACCTCCAAAAGTAGCGATAACTTTTGTTGGCTGCGGCGAATGAAGCGATGGCGACTGATCTGCAACATCATCATAAGCAAAACCGTAAGCCAGATTATCAACATTAATTCCCGGTAAATGCCAGAATTTAGAATAATGGTTAGTTGGGTTTACCTGATAATATTTTGATGCGTCGTACCAGTTTTGCTGTCCCGGATTTGCTGTTGTAACATTTACAACATGTCGGTTAATTGCCGCTGTTAATTGAGCCTGAATTACAAGATCTAAATCTCCATCCACCAATCTTCTGTCCAGAACACCTTTTCCTTCAAGAGCTTCCTGAGTACTTGGTCTGTATTGAACTCTTCCTGTACGTCCAACAAATCCTCCAGATTGTCCAACCATTTCTAGCTGCTCGCCAATAACTCTTCCTTTAAAAACGCCTGCGTCTCCGGCATAAAATATTAAATCTTCATTTTTGTATTTGTTCCAAATCGCGTCGATATATGATTTTAAGTAGTTTTCGTATGGTCCTCCTGGTGCATAAGCCGGAGTTTTAGACGGAGCTGTAATTTCGCCCGTTGCATCGTTTACACAACCTTGAAATTCTGCCGGAACATTCGCTTTAAAAGCCGCAACGATATCAGCATGTTTTTTTAAGTCTCCAACTCTTTTTTGGTAACCATTTGCTCCAAATAATTCCAATCCCATTGGATATTTATAGGAATCTACACGTGTTGGATTTCCGAAGAAACCATATTGATTATTAGTCAATTCGATCATTTCATATAAAATTCCCTGATTCGGATCGGTTGCGTTTTGCGGATTTGGAGATGCATATCCCGACGGAGCGCCGCTCGCACCAAAAAAGTAAAAATACAACTGCGAACCTTTAGAAATAAAAACTCGGCATCCTGCAATTAATGGCAAAGTGAAAGTTTTATTTGGAATTTCGCTCAGCTTTGTAAAACACGCCGCATATTTTGAGTTTTGTCCCGGTCCTGTATTTCCGCCGTAAGTTGGTCCTGTAACCGTGTTGTAAGAAGCACTCATTGGTAAAACCTGACTCGTTTTGGCATTTACCCAAACATGGTTTCCAGTTGTATAATCGATACCAACAATGGCAACATATAAATCGCTGTCGGCAAAAGTTGAATTATTACTAATGGTAAAAGGAACAGGTCCCTGCCCATACATTAAAGTTGAAAACACCAGAAAAAGTGTTGTCAAAATTGAAAATCTTTGAAGTTTATTGCTTTTCATATTTAAATAATTGTGGGGTTACATAAATAGATTTTAAACCAAAGTCATCTTCAAACAATGGTTTTATTATCCGTCAGGCGTAATTCTCGGTGCTATCCTATTAAATTTAATTCCAGCTTTTTGATAAGGGGGTTATTTTTAAAACGAATTACACCCAACGGATTTTTAATTATTTCTTTATTAGCTTTTTAGTCCAGCTTTTTTGATCTGATTTGAAATTCAGAATGTAAATTCCTTTTCTCAGTCTGCTCAAATCAATTACACTTTCATTAGCTTCTTTTTCCAAATTATTCTGAAGAATCAACGATCCTGAATTGTCATAAATCGTAATGATTTTGTTGTCTAAATTTTCTGGAATGGAAACTTGAATGTAGTCGCTTGCCGGATTTGGATAGATTGCAAAAACAGCAGTTTCCGGTTTACTTTCTTCCACTATAACATTGGCTTTTTTAGCCGCAGATGCAGATCCGTAAGCTTCAATTTCATACAATGAATATCCGTAAGGAGCCAAAGCTTTTGCTGTACACAAGATTCTAAGGTATCTTCCTGTTCCGCTAACGGTTAAATCATCAGTTCCTCCGTCGCTTGCTGTTTGCGTGTTGATAGTTTCATTTTCTGTGAAAACATTATCTGTAGAAAGCTGTACTTTGTATTGCGTTGCATAAGCCGCTTCCCATTTCAATACTACACGATTAAGGTTATAGTTACTTCCTAAATCAACATAAATCCATTCTGTAGCATTTGCAAAAGAACTCGCCCATCTTGAAACTGTTCCGTCTCCATCAGTTGCTTTATTAGCAGAAAGCGTTGCATTTTCTTCTGTAGAAGCTGTTGCTGTTTTCGATAAAGCTAAATTCACATTAGGATTTGGTGTAATATTTCTAACAATAACATCGCTGAAAACTCCCGTTCCTAAAGTTCCGTTTGCGTGAGATGTAACTGCCATTCCAACATAAATGGTATTGGCCATTGTAATTGTTTTTGGAGTTCCAAGCTGTGTCCACGTTGTTCCATTATCAGATGTATAAGAAGTAAATACATTTCCTGAACGTACCACACGAACCCATTTTGGTGCAGTTCCCGCAGCAACATCTGCAACCGTTACCCCGGAAGTAGTATTTCTTGATAAAAATTCAACTCCTGCAGCTGGCGTAACATCTGTCATAGCGTGTTTCGAAGTTGGCGTAAGCGTTTCTCTAAACATAACTCCCGCTTTTGCGTACGTATTAGTATTTGTAAGCGAATTTACTTTGGCAATAATTTCAGCATCGCCAGTAATCGATTGATTTACAAATTGAAACTGATCACTTGTTTCCCAAATATCAGTTCCTGAACCTTTAATAGTAAAAGTTCCGCTAGAATGTGCAGCTTCTCCTGCTGGCGTTACCGCTCCTAAATCTGTACTCACCCAAGGGGAAGGTAATCCTGCCGGAGTTTCTGTAGAAACTAAATTTAAAGCTCTTAAATTATCAAAATAATATGTGTTTGCAGAATTTGTTCCCGGCTCGTATAAGAAAACAAAACGGTTTACTTCGTTATCTGCAGTAGATGCATCTGGCGTGCTTACGTATGTAAATGTTACCGTATGCCAAGTATTCGTTTGTTTTACAACTCCCTGATAAATACTGTGTCTTCCAACAGGATAATTTGACGGAACTGAAGCACTGCTTTCTGCCTGCCATGAAATGATCGATCCAACCGGAGCTGATGTATAAACATCCATAGCGAATTTTTTAGTTCCCGCTTTAAAATCTCCAATGTTGGTTAAAGTTGTATTGAAAGAGAAATTATCATACAATTCTGTTGACTTACGAACGTATCTTCCAACGTTTGAAGAAGTATTAATTCCTGTCGCACTTGGATTTGCTACGTTTGCTGTATACGTTCCGATAGCGTCTCTAAATGTAATATTATGTGTATTTTGGTAATCTTCGTAAACTACTCCAGGTGTGTAAGTATCCGGAAGTTTAGTGGCACCAATTCTGATGTTATCAATATAATACGTATCGCTCGTGTAAGAACCAGAATTAAACAAAAGAACCATTTGGTTAATTGCCAGGTTTGAAGTTCCTGCATCTGGACTTGAATTGTAGTAGAATGTCAGCGTTTCCCATTGATTTTGTTTCGTTGTAATCGCTACATAATTACTATTTCTTCCCGTTGGATAATTTGCAGGAAGCGAAGTTGCGCTATTTTCAAAATTCATACTTACAACCGTTCCAACCGGAGCCGTTGTATATACATCAATCATGATTTTATTGGTTTGGTTTTTAAATAAACCAGCATCTTCGATTGAAGTTTGTGTATTAAAGAAAAGTACGTCGTATTGTTCGGTTACATTTCTAACGTATCTCGCCACATTAGCAGACGAGTTAACTGAATTTGAACCCGGATTTGCTACAACAGTATAAGTTCCTGTTGTAGTTCCTTTTATAATTTTATTGATGCCGTCATAGTTCTGCAATACATCTGTGGCAACAATTGGTTTTTCCGGAGTAGCTCTTGTCAACAAATTATCAAAATAATATGTTGCTCCAGAGTTTGAATTTGATTCAAAAAGGAAAACTACATTATTAATCGTCAAAGCACTTGTGTTTGGATCGATAATTTTTTCAAATTCAAATTCTATCGTTTCCCATTTATTTTGAACTGTTGTAATCGCTTTGTAACCGCTATGTCTTCCTGACGGATAATTAGTTGCCGTTGTAACATTGCTATTTTCTAACTGCATAGAAATTTTTGTTCCAACCGGTGCCGAAGTATATAAATCAAAAGAGATTCTTTTTCTTCCTGACACATAATCATTTGCATTACTGATTACGATATTTTTAATATTGAAAACATCGTATAATTCAGAAGAATTACGAACATATCTTCCAACCAAAGCCGAAGTATTAATTCCTGTTGCAGAAGGATTTGCAATTGCTTCTGTCAAAACTCCTGTTTTGTTTCCGTAAACAACGTTTCTGTTGGTTTGAAAATCTTCCTGAATTTTCTCTACCGGAATTGCAGCCTCAGTTGCAACAGCCAATTTATAAGTATTTGCCGTACAGCCAGAAGTTGTTGCCGTTACCGAAACATCTCCGCCTGTAGTTCCCCAATTTACTGTTACAGCATTTGTTCCCTGTCCCGCCGTAATTGTCGCTCCCGAAGGAACTGTCCAGTTATAAGTCGCTCCTGCAATTGCGCTTATAGAATAGGTTTTACCTGTTTCGTTTTGATATACTTTTGTATCACCGGCAACAGCATATTTATAACTTCCGTCATAAACACGAACGTAATCTACCTGTAATTTAGCCGGAAAATCTCCCGGAACTGGTGCTACTCCTGCTCCATTTACACTTGTATATGGCGTTCCTGCGCTACCAACAGCCAGATTTAAAATGATATAAAACTGACTATCGTTAAAAGGCCATCCGCCATTTACGGTAGTATTTGGAGTTGCGGTGTGAAATAAAACATCATCAACATACCATTTAATGAAATTTGGTCCCCATTCTACCGCGTAAACATGAAAATCAGAAGATAAATCGGTTGGAGAGCTATAACTTCTGCCTGTAAAATGATATCCGTTTCCGTCATAATGGATCGTTCCGTCTACAGATTGTGGATTTCTGTGTTTGGCTTCCATAATATCGATTTCACCTGTATAAGGCCAGTTTCCGTTAACGGGAAGCATCCAGAAAGCCGGCCATGCACCCTGCCCGTTTGATAATTTCATACGGGCTTCTACTCTACCATATTTAAGTGAATACTTTCCTTCTGTAGTTAATTTTGAAGAAGCATAAGGCTGATCCGGAAATGAGCCGCTCGGCTGATATTTTGCCTCAATGTTTAAGTAACTGTTTGTTCCTTCTTTTACAATTGTCGCCTGATTTGGATCGTAACGCTGAGCCTCAGCATTTCCGAATCCGCAAAGTGAAGGACAGCCATTTCCTGAAATACTCTGCCATTTGGTTAGGTCGACTGTAGTACCATTAAATTCATCAGACCAAACCAATGTTTTGCATTGCGCCTGAACTTTAAAAAATGGAAGCAGCACAAATATTGCTACAGCCAAAAATTGTTTAAAATAATAGAAATTGTCTTTCGGTGGTCGGCCGAAAAAAGAGTCATTTTGATTCATTTTTTTTAGTTTTTTGTTAGTAAAGTTTATTACCACAATAAAACCTGTTCTGCAGTAAACAGGTTATTATTTTAATAATAATCCGACAATATTAACAAATAAATCAGGCTAGACTTACATTTTTGGGTACGGTTTGACTACGGTGGTCGCAAAAAAATGCATAAAAAAGACGTAAAACTACTTAGGATTTTACTGACGAGAAGAAATTTGTAAAAGCAATGATTTAAAAATGTGTGAAAAATTTAAATACATAGAAACATAGATTTTTTTTGCTTCTTATTTTAATATTATAAAAAAAGCTAGCTTTCACACATAGCTATGTTTGTTTAAAAAAATGAAACGCCTTTTTTAGACAAAGTAAAACTATGTTTCTATGTGTTTAAATAATCTAGAAATTCAGAATGAATTCTGTGATATTTGCGTCAGAAGGAAGCTGTAATTTTTTTCGAATTCTGTATCGAGTATCTTCAACTCCCCGAACAGAAATTCCTAAAAGCGGCGCAATTTCTTTTGTATTAAAGTTCATTCGCAGATAAGCACACAAACGCATATCTCTTGGAGTCAATACCGGATAGCTTTGTTTGAGTCTCTGCATGAAATTATCATGAAGCTGATTAAAGATTTCTTCAAACTCATTCCATTGTTTGTCGCCCTGCAATTCATGATCGATCAGTTTGTTTATTTTCGTTAATAAACTAAAGTTCACATTAGGATCATTTTTCTTATCAATCTGACTAATCAATTCTTTTATAGAAAGCAGGATTTCATTTAAATGAATAAGGTTTACGGTACTCGAAGCCACTTTAGCATTTTTGAGATTGATGGTTGTTTCAAGATTTTCCCGAACAATTGCCATATTTTCCTGTTCCAAAGTCAGCCTTTGCTCATTTAGTTCAGCACGGCTGCGAAGCAATTCTTTTTCCTGATTTAAAATCAATTGCTGGCGATCACGTTCCGCGACAGATTTCTGATATTTTATAATCAAATAAATCACCACACTATATAGAATAAAATACAAAACATAAGCCCAAATAGTTCTGTACCAAGGCGGAAGAATTTCAAAACGAAAAACAGCTTCTTCACTTACCACATCATAAATATTTTTTGCCCTTACATGAAAAACATATTCATTTTCAGGAAGGTTCGTATATTCTTTTTCTGTTTGAAGGCTGTACTCCGACCATTTGGGTTCAAAACCTTCTAACCAATATTCATATTTTGTAGCATCGGCTTCATCATAAAAAAGAGAAGAAAAAGAAAAATGCAGTGCGTTATTTGAATACGATAAAACTCTGGAGATTTCTTCTCCGGCTTCTTTGGTTTTATTCGGAAGTACATCGTAACGGCTTGAAAATATCAAACTGTCTTTCGGAAAAATACATTTCACTTCTGAAATTAACGCTTTATATTTCGTTTGATATTTCTTGTTTTTAATGGCATTATAATGAATTAAGCCATCCTGTGTACCAAAAAATACATCGCCGCTGGTTGTGGTTTGAATATTTTCAAAACCCGGAACATATAAATAACGAAGTTTTCTAAAAGGCAGTTCTTCAACCGTAAAACTTCCGTTTGAAATTTTAGTCATTTTTCCGGTATTTTCTCCAGAAACGTACCAAATATTATTCTGATTATCAGGTTTTAATAATCGAATATGACTTTCCAACCCCAGGTATTTTTTAAAAATGGGTTCAGGAATCATTTTCTTCGAATGCGAATCTTGTTTGTAAACACCTTTTGTTGTTCCAAAAAGAATCTGATTGTCAACTTTGAAAGTGTTCAAAAATAAGCTCGAAGGAAAACCATTTTTATCATTATAAAACTGAACATCTGCAACAGCATCAAAAGTTTTATTAAGCTTAATTTTAAATATTCCTTTATAACCATGAGCAATCCAGAAATCGCCGTTTTTATCAGTTTCAATAACGCGGCTGCTTTCTTCAAAACCTTTTATTCTATGCTGATAAACCCAGGAATTGTTTATTTTTTTGAGAAGATACATTCCGTTATAACCGCCAACAAGCAATAAATCAGGATGATTAGGAACTAGAATTCCTTTCCACGCACCATCAACTTTTGCTAATAATTTTGCCGAATTACCCGAAACTTCAAAGATTCCGTTTTTTTCAAATGCCAAAAGCGAATTTCCAAAAACACCAATATTCCATACATTTTCAGACATTCCCGAAACGTGCTGAAAATTAGCATTTTCGTGTTTTCCGTTTTTATAAGAAAGCCAATCCATCCAGAATAAACCATTATCTGTAGCGATATATAATTTATTTTGATAAATCTGGCTGCAGTATATTTTAGTTTCAGAACTTGAAGTGTCCAGAATTCTCGATAAAGGCGAAGAAATCTGAATTTGCGAAATGCCTTCTTTGAGCGTAACCCATAAACTGCCTTCTTTATCAACCTTAAGATTCGTTACATAATCATTCTGAAGTCCCATTTGTTTATTGATATGCTGAATCAAATGTCCCGCACTATCTATGACTATCAAACCCGATTGTCTGGTTCCAATCCCGATGTATCCATCAGAAAGCTGAATGGCAACCGAGATCTGATTTTGTTTTAAAACATTATCCGCCTCCGTCAAAAATGGTTTCAAAAGATTTTCTTTAAAACTAAAAAGTCCATTTTTTTGTGTGAGCAGCAAAAGTCCGTTTTGAGTTTCAAAGATTTTCCTAATCTTCATTCCTGCAAGCTTCTCACCATGTATTACAGGCGTTAATGCATCATTTTTTAATTTTAATAAGCCTTTAGCATTATCCGAAACATAAATCTCCTTATCAACTTCTAAGAAATCATCAAAACTAGATTTAGGTTTTAAAACCTTGATTTTATTGTTTTTGTAAATAAATATTGCTTCGTAAGAGAAAAAAATTATTTCGTCCTTTCGAATTACAGTATGTACAACATCTCCAAAATTTCTGGCAGAAACAGGAATTAGATTTACCAAAGATTTATACTGATACTGTCCGTTTGGCAATTGTATCACAAAACCAAAATCACCCTGAGCGCCCACATACATTTTATCTTTTTTGTCAATTGCCAGAGAGCGAACCATACTGCGGTTTTCGGGCTGCGTAACTATGCTCCAGCGAACGCCGTCGAACTGCATGATTCCGAAATGATTGGCAAAAAACATCATGCCTTTAGAATCCTGAAGAACGTCCCAGTTTTCTGAGGCAGCTTTATATGATTTTGGATTATAGTTTGTTATAAAAGGAACACCAATTTTTTTTATCTGCGCAGTTAAAATTGGAGAAATGAGTAATATCGATAAAATTAAAATTCTTATAAATTTCGTCATTTTTGTTTCTTTCTGTAGGTTATTTTGTGATTTTTGAGAATCACAATTTTAAAAAATGACTTTTTTGGGACAAGCCATTTTCTAGGCAAAAAACATCCATTTTTTAAATATACAATAACAATTATTCAGTATTATTAAACCAAAAAAGAGAATGTCGAAATTCAAATATATAAAAATTTATTTTAATGCAACAAATCACATTTTAATCAAACAAATTGGCAATTGTAAGATAAAATTTTAAAAACCTTAAAGCTGAAAAAAAAACTAAATTGCAAGCATTTTACTCAATTCCTCGTAATTATGAAAAAGAACTGCTCCTTCTTTTTCTAAATCTTCGTTATTAAAACCATTAGCAAAACCGTATACTTTAAATCCGCCCTGAATTCCGGCTTTTACACCCGCTTTACTATCTTCAAGAACAATGCAGTCTTTTACCTCAAAACCCATTTCTTTGGCAGCATGCAGAAAAATGCCCGGATCAGGTTTCCAGCTGTTAATTTGGTAGGAACTGAATATTTTATTTTCGAATTTATTCAGTAAACCAGCAACTTCAAGATTTAAACGAATTTTTTCAACCGGTCCGCTCGAAGCGACGCAATACGGAATTTTTAATTTTTCGATAAAAGCAACAACGCCTTCCATCGGTTTTACTTCCGTTCTAAACGCATTAAAACTTCTCTGGCGGTATTCGGCTTCAAAAGTTTCGGGAAGTTTTTGATCGATTGTTTCTTCAATATGTCTGAAACAATCTTTTAGATTTCGACCATTAAAATGGTGGTAAGCATCTTCAATTGCCATTTCAAAACCATGTTCTGATGCCATTTCAAGCAAAATTCCGTTACCAATTTTCTCTGTATCAACTAAAACGCCATCACAATCAAAAATAATACACTTAACTTCCATACTTTTTATTTACATTTTTACAATTATCTGATAAAAACTATCAGACGACAAGAATGTAAATTACGAAAATTATCTTGTAAATCAGTAATGCTTTTTAAAGTGAAGCAGAAATTTTAGAAATCATCTGAACAATAAAATCAGCTTGTGCGGAATTTATTTTTTTTAAGGCTTCGGCTGTTTGAAACCATTCGGCTCTGTCAATTTCTGGAAATTTTTGAAATTTTCCTGATTTTGGCGGCCATTCAATTTCAAAATCATTGCTTTTTACCAAAGTTTCATCAACATCAAACTCGACAGCCCAGGCATGAACAATTTTACCTGATTTTAGTTTTACATATTCGAGTTTTATAAAATCACCGTCGACCTCAAAACCGGTTTCTTCCTTAAACTCGCGTATCGCAGCATCGAGCGGATCTTCATCTTCTGTAAATTCTCCTTTTGGAATCGACCAGCTTTCTAAATCTTTATTTTTCCAAAACGGCCCGCCAGGATGAACTAAAAAGAAAAAAATAGTTTTGTCTACGAATTTATATGCTAATATTCCGGCACTCTGCTTCATGTAATTTGTTTTACATAAATATCGTGATTCTTTTTGAATTACAGCTATTTAATTATGATTTACCATTTGGCGATACAGCATTAAAGTTCCGTTTTCGTCCCTTTTCCAGATATTCGTGCTTTTTCCGGTAACAGTTGCTTTTCCTTTTTTATTATCCCATGAAACATCAACATAATAATAGCCGTATTCGATAACAAAATTATTTATCGGAATCATTCTGCTTGCTTTAATCGAAATAGAATCGATCGAAACGCCATTTGGCTTTTCGTGTTCTACAAAATAAGGTTTGATGTTTTCTATTCCAACAAACATTGGAGAATCGTAAGTTAGATAAATGGCATCTTTAATAAAGAATTCATCAGCATGTTTTTCGCCTTCCCTATTTGTTACAAGTTCTGCAATGCGCTGATTTCGTTTATTGACTTCGTTTTCTAAAGATTTATTTACTTTAGGTTTAGGTATTACGCTTTCTTTTGTTTTAATAAATGAAAAATTAGCACCGTCAATTGCTTTATTGGCTCCCCATATTTCTGAAATTAAAATCAGTTTTCCGTCTTTTGCAATCTTCCAAACATTCAAATATTTTCCATCATACATTAATGGGCTTTTTTCGTTAACTGCATTAATATTGAAAGTTCCAATTTCAATCGCATAATTATCCAACAGCTGAACTTCATAAATATCTCGTTTATAAGCATTTATTTTAAACGAAGAAAGCCATTGCTGATAATAGGATTTAATGTTTTCTTTTGTGTATAAAGCTTTATGATATTCAGGCATGCAGACTGGTTCTTTTTCGTCATAATATTTTATAATAACGCTGCTGTCATTATGCAGAAAAGAATCTGCAATTTGATTGTTTATATCTTTTAGTCTTTCTTTTAACTGATCTGCATTTTTAATGATTTGTCCTTGTAGATTCACAAAAATTGAAAACAATAGTATTGTTAAATATTTCTTTTTCATGCTTTTACAATATTAAAATGGATTATTAAAAGTAGGAAAAGATTTTAACTAATTTCAAAAAAACATTTATATAAAATTCATTATCAGCTATTTGTACATTATTACCCTTTTTATGTATTTATAAATACTTTTAGATTTGTAATTTTATAAGAAACAAAAAGCAAAAATTAAAAACTATCTCATTTTGAAAAAACATCTTTTATTAACCGCAATTCTGGCTGGAAGTTTCAACATTCAGGCTCAAAATAAAACTATAACAATTAGCAATAATTTAAAGGTTGACCGAGAATTCGAAACAGTAGAGTTAACCAAAAAATCTCTTGGATTATCAGCAGATTCTAAACTTGAAAATTATGCTGTAAAAGACATCAGCAATAATTCATTTTTAGAAACTCAAACCCTAGACAACGACGGCGACGGAACTATGGATGTTCTTCTGTTTCAACCGAAAATAAAAGCTTCGTCTAAACAGGATTTTGAAGTTTTTGTTGGAACAAATCCTTCTGCTTCGAAAGTTGTTAGCTGCTACTCAAGATTTGTTCCTGAACGAACAGACGATTATGCGTGGGAAAATAATAAAGTGGCTTTTAGAACTTACGGGCCTGTGGCACAAAAAATGGTCGAAGATAATGTTCCGGGTGGAACTTTAACCAGCGGAATCGATGCGTGGCTGAAAAGAGTCGATTATCCGATTATTAATAAATGGTACGAAAAAGCAACAAACGGAACCGGAACGTATCACAAAGATACTGGCGAAGGTTTAGATAATTTTCACGTTGGTGACAGCCGCGGAATTGGCGGAATTGCTGTTAAAGTGGATGGCAAATATTATTTTTCTAAAAACTTCGTAAGCTGGAAAACCATTACAACCGGACCAATCAGAACGAGTTTTATTTTAACCTATGCCGATTGGGATGCTAAAGGAAATAAAATAACTGAGTCAAAACTTATCAGTTTAGATTACGGAAGTCAGTTTTCACGTTTTGAAATTAATATTACAGGAACCAAAACCATTTCTGCCGGAATAACGCTTCATGAGAAAAAAGGAACTATTGGAACTAATATTAAAGAAGGCTGGCTAAGTTATTGGGAACCAATCGATGATTCTGAAATTGGTTTAGGTTTAATTGCGCCAAAAGGTACATTAACCGGTTTTGATAATCATGTTACAAATGAAAAAGATTTGAGTAACCTTTACGGAAATATCTCAGTTAAAAACAACAAAGCAATTTATTATGTTGGTTTTGGATGGAAAAAAGGAAGTCCGTTTCAAACCAAACAAGAATGGGAAACTTATTTGACTTCTTTTGCAGAAAAAATCAATAATCCTTTGATTGTGAAGGTTAAGAAATAAGATTGGCCCACGGGTTTTACAGATTAAACGGATTGACGCAGATTATTTTTAAAATAAACCAGTGCAAAACCGTTTAATCTGTAAAACCCGTGGGCAATTAAAATCACTTCCTCGCAGGAAAATAGTTCTCCTTTAAGATAATTTCTAAGGGAATATAATGTGTGCGTTCGGCATCTTCCTGAAGAACCAATTTTTTATACAAATAATTAATTCCCATATAGCCCTGACTTTCTGGCCTTTGGTTAATTAAAAAATCAATTACACCTTTATTTAGGTATTCGATATTTTCATTTAATAAATCATAACCAATAATTCTGATGCCTTTTATATTGTTTTGTTCCAAAAATCGGGCGACAATATAAGCTCTCGAATTCGGCACAAAAATGCTGTTGATTCCGGAAAACATTTCAAGATTCATCTGATCAATTCCTGAATCCTTGATAGTAACTTCTGAAAATCTGAAATTCGTAAGTTCGTTGTGATCTTTAAAATAAGAATAAAAACCATCAATTCTTTGTAAATAAACTGATGTACTTTCTATTTCGCGGGTAATTTTAAAAATTAAAACATGTCTTTCGTTTTTAACCGCAAAACTGATTAATCTTCCGGCCAGATAACCGCTCTGAAAAGCATCCTGCCCCACATAAGCGTGATCATCTTCGTTAGAAATATTCGAATCGATCATGACAACCGGAATATTTTTCTTTTTATATTCATTTAAAAACTGAACCGAATCTTCGTAAAAAATCGGAGCAAATAATAATCCGTCACAATCGAACTCTAATACTTTTTTGACAGATTCTTTGAAAGAAGCCGTATCAAAATCATAAAAGAAATATTCCAGAGCAATTCCAAATTTACTAAACTCCAAACCAGCTTTTTCAATTCCTTCAACCTGACTGCGCCAATATTCCAATTTTTCATATTTAGGAAGAAAAACTGCAAAACGAAACTTCTTATTCAAAGCCAGATTACTTGCCAGAATATTTCGTTTATAACCAAATTCTTCAATTATAGCATTGACTTTGTCTACAGTTTCCTGTGCAGCCTGACCACGATTGTGAATAATCCTGTCAACAGTTCCGGGCGAAACATTGGCTAGTTCCGCTATTTTTTTTATTGTTATGATATTGATTCCTTTTTAGTTAAAATAATAAAAGCTCCTTTATGAAAATTATTTTTTTAGCAAAAATAAGTTGTTTTACATTACAATTTACATACATTTGTAAAATACCGTGTGCGTACACGTAAAAATACACATAATATATAAACGACAAGTTTTTATAGTATTTATTTCAAAACAAAAAACAAAATCTTACCAAATGATAATAGATTCATTACAGAATGCTGACAAATATTACAGCCTGCATCCCAATTTTCAAAAAGCTTTTGAATACGTAAACCAAACCGATATTGCCAGTCTTGAAGCTGGTACTATAGAAATTAATGAAGGCTTAAAACTAATAGTCATTCACGGTGACGGAAATACAAGAGAAGAAAGTATTAAAGGTTTTGAATGTCATGACAAAAACATAGACATTCAGATTTCTATACAAGGCCCTGAAACTTTTGCATGGAAACCGAGAGAAAAATGTGTTAGCCCAAACGGCGATTATAGCGACGAAAGAGATGTTCGTTTTTTTCACGATAAACCGGATATGTTTTTTGAATTGCAGGAAAAGCAATTTGCTATCTTATTTCCAGAAGATGTTCACGCAACGATGATTGGCGAAGGTTTTTTGAAAAAACTGGTATTTAAAGTTAGTATCTCCTAACGGAGAAAAATTCCAAATTCCAAATAAAACATTAAAATTAAACACATAGAAACATAGATTTTCTTTAGCTCAAAAGTTGTCTAAGAAAACAAGTTTTCACACATAGCTTTACGCAAGAACTATGTTTATTAATGCAAGTGAAACGCTTTTAACGCCTCTAAAAACTATGTTTCTATGTGTTTAGAAAAAACTTAAAACATTAAAATCAATTACATACACATACTTTACTTTTCAAAAATTAGAATTTGGAATTTAAAGTATTGAATATTAAAAAATAAATATGGATTCAGTATTTAATCTAAAAGGAAAAATTGCACTTATAACAGGCGGCGCCGGAGTACTAGGAAGTAGATTTGCAAATGTTTTGGCTCAGCAAGGCGCAATCGTAGGAATCGTTTCTCAATCACTTGAAAAAGCAGAGAAAACCGTTAAAAACATCGAAAGTAATGGCGGACAAGGTTTTGCTGTTCAGGCGAATGTTTTAAATAAAGAAGAATTAGAAAAAGCTAAAGATTTTATCGTAGAAAAATACGATCGTCTAGATATTTTAATAAATGCTGCAGGTGGAAATATGCCGGGTGCAACGATTCAGCCAGATCAGGCCGTTTATGACATGAAAAGCGATGATTTACAAAAAGTTGTCGATTTAAATATCATCGGAACAATGCTTCCAACTCAGGTTTTTGCGGAGCTTTTTGCCAAACAAAAATCAGGAAATATTATCAACATTTCATCAGCATCGGCACAAAGACCGTTAACGAGAGTTGTGGGTTATTCTGCTTCAAAAGCGGCAATTGACAATTTTACACAATGGATGGCGGTTGAATTGGCGCAAAAATATGGCGAAGGAATTCGTGTAAATGCGATTTCACCAGGATTTTTTATCGGAGAACAAAACCGTTCTTTATTATTAACTCCGGAAGGAAAATTAACGCTAAGAGGCGAAAAAATCATCGATCACACACCAATGGGAAGATTTGGAACTCCGGAAGATATCGACGGCGCACTTTTATTTTTATGCAGTGATATGTCAAAATTTGTAACGGGAACAATTTTAAAAGTTGACGGAGGTTTTGCCGCAACGAGCATTTAAGATTTCTCACCTCCTGCAAGGTTTCCAAAACCTTGTAGTTTTAAATTAAACGTTTATATAAATTAAAATACCTACAAGGTTTTGAAAACCTTGCAGGAGAACAAACCAAAAACACATAACAAATGGAACAAACATTAAGATGGTTCGGACCGAATGATCCTGTTTCTTTACAAGATATTAAACAAACCGGAGCAACTGGAATTGTAACTGCTCTACACCATATTCCGAACGGAGAAGTTTGGAGCATTGATGAAATCATCAAACGAAAAGTGGAAATCGAACACGAAAACGGCGATCCCAAAAAAGGGGCTTCGGGTTTGACTTGGTCGGTTGTAGAAAGTATTCCGGTTCATGAGGATATTAAAAAACAAACAGGAAAATATCTTCAATACATTGAAAATTATAAAGAAAGCATTCGCAATCTGGCATTGTGCGGCATCAAATGTGTGTGTTATAATTTCATGCCTGTTTTAGACTGGTCAAGAACTGATTTATCATTTACGGTTGAAGACGGTTCAAAAGCTTTACGTTTTGACATCAACGCTTTTGCGGCTTTTGAATTGTTTATTTTGAAAAGACCAGGCGCAGAAAACGAATATTCTGAAGAACAAAAACAAAAAGCAAAAAGCTATTTTGAAGCAATGACTTCAGAAGATAAAATCAAATTACAGCAAAATATTCTGGCTGGACTTCCGGGTGCTGAAGAAGCGTATACAGTCGAAGATTTCTTAGTAACATTAAGCGCATATAATCATATTGACAGACAGGCTTTAAAGAATAATCTTTTTCATTTTTTAAAAGAAATTATTCCGGTTGCCGAAAGTAAAGGTGTTTTGATGGCGATTCACCCAGACGATCCTCCCTACCCGATTTTAGGTTTACCGAGAGTTGTAAGTACCGAAGAAGATTTAATAGAATTAATGAACGCTGCGCCTTCTAAATCAAATGGGTTTACCATGTGTACGGGTTCATACGGTGTTCGTGCTGATAATGATTTACCGGGAATCGTAAGACGTCACGGCGATAAAATGAATTTTATTCACTTAAGAAGTACGCAGCGCGACGAAGAAGGAAGTTTCTATGAAGCCAACCATCTTGAAGGTGATGTTGATATGTACGAAGTTGTAAAAGCGATTTTAGAAGTCGAAAAAAGAAACAACAGCAAATTGCCAATGCGTCCGGATCACGGGCATCAAATGCTGGATGATTTAAAGAAGAAAACAAATCCGGGTTATTCTGCAATTGGACGTTTAAGAGGTCTGGCAGAATTACGAGGACTTGAATTAGGGATTAAGCGATCTATATAAAAGTTTGCTGTGAAGGCGATAAGTTTTTTTCTCTCGCAGATCTCGCTGATTAAGCAGATAGGTTTATAAGTTTCGTTTGTCATTCCGAGGAACGAGGAATCTTCACAAGTAACTCCGCGAGGTTAATAGATAATCTTTGTAGAGCAACTTGCGAAGATCCTTCCTTCGTCAGGATGACAAAAAAATGAGAAAAAAAATCCGCAAAATCTGCGAGATCTGCGAGAGAAAAAATCTTACTGCTTTCGCAGCAAACCAAAACTAACTAACCACAAAAACCACAAAACCATGATTCGCCAAACCATCCTTATATCCTGCTGTGTTTTTATGAACACTATTTTGGCGCAGGAAATACCCAAAATTATTACTTCAAAAACCAATTATCTTCCTGATTTTAGTTTTGCAGGATATCATTTCGGCGAAAGCCAAATTCCTGAAATTAATGGAAAAATTATAAATGCTGTTGATTTTGGTGTAAAAGCAAATGACAATTTAGACGATTCAAAAGCTTTATTGAAAGCTTTAAAAGCAGCAAATTCAGTTGACGGAAATGTAATTTTACAATTGCCCGAAGGAAGAATTATTCTGAGTGAAATTCTCTATATCGAAAGAAGCAATTTTGTACTTCGAGGTGCAGGTTCTGGCGAAAACGGAACTGAAATTTACTGCCCAAGACCCATGATGTATCTTAAAGATCCTGAATCTCTGGCAGAACTTCGTGAATATTTGACCACTTTTGATAAAAGACAGAGAGAATCTGAAAACAATATCGATTTGCCTTTCTCACAATATGCGTGGTCCGGCGGTTTTATATGGACGCAGATTCCGGGTGAACGTGTAAAATCTTATTTGGATAAATACGAACCGGAACCTAATGTTTTGGCAAAAGTCAGTTCCGGTAAAATGGGCGAATTTACGATCAATGTTTCTGATGTAAAAAACTTAAAAATCGGTGATATTGTCGAATTACAATTGTTTAATAAAGATGGCGAAAACGGCGAAATCATTAAAGATTTATATCAAGGTGCAAAAGTAAAACCGGGCTCGCATCACTGGCAGTTTCCTAAACTTCCTATTGTGAGACAGCAGGTTAAAATTGTGAAGATTTCAAATTCAAAAATTACTATAAAAACGCCTTTAACTATTTCAATTAAAACAAGTTATCAGGCACAATTGGTCGAATGGAAACATTTAACCGAAGTTGGAATCGAACATTTGCGTTTTACTTTTCCCGATATTCCAAGAGTAGCGCACCACGTTGAACCGGGAAATAATGGCATTTTCTTGACACGTCTCTTTAACAGCTGGGTCAATGATGTCAAAATCACAAATGCCGACAGCGGAATTTTAGGTGAAGAAATCTCAAATGTTACGGTTCAGAATATTGTTACCGATGGTCCGCATTTATCACATTATACGGTAACGCTTGGCGGTGTTCATAATGTTTTGGTCAAGAATCTTAAAATCTACAATAAAGCGGTTCATCCGTTGAGTTTCAATACTTTTTCTACAAAAAACGTGTATCAGGATTGTGAGATTTTTGCCGATGCGCTTTTAGATCAGCATTCGGGAGCCAATCATCAAAATTTGTTTGATAATATAACGGTTCATATTACGCCGGATAAAAACAACAGCTACTTTTTATTTGGCGGCGGCGGTGCTGAGTATTGGAAACCTTCTCACGGGCCTTTCAGTACATTTTGGAATTTAAATGTTCAGGTTGAAAATCCGGATACATCAAAACCGGTTTTGTTATACGGAATGAAAGATGGTGCTTTTGCCAGAATCATTGGCGTACACGGAAATGCAAAATTTGAAATCAAATACGACGTCGATCCTTATATTGAATTTTTAAACACGCCTATAGAAAAAATCCCGTCTTTGTACGATTATCAATTGAACAAACGCTTAAAAAAATAATTTAAACACATAGAACATAGCTTTTAGGAACGTATAAAAGGCGTTTCACTTACATAAATAATCATAGTTTTTACGTAAAGCTATGTGTGAAAAACTAGTTTTTTTTTGATTAGAAAAATCTATGTTTCTATGTGTTTAAGGATTAAGCAACAGCATAAATTAATCTCGCAAAGTCGCTAAAACGCAAAGAAAAAATTTAAAAGGAAACTTAAAAAGAAAACTTTGCGACTCTGCGACTTTGCGAGAAACTCAATTCACAATATAAATCTGTGCGCTATGAAACTTAAAATAGCTCTTTTATTATTTGTCTTTGTTTTTGGAAATCTATTTTCCCAAAATAAATATCGCCTTAAAAATATTTCAACAACCGACGGACTTTCGCAGAGTTCTGTCATTGCCATTCATCAGGATAAGTTTGGGCAAATGTGGTTTGGTACGCGCGACGGACTGAATAAATATGACGGCAGCCGGTTTACTATTTTTAGGAACGATGTCAATGATAAATCTTCCATTAGCAACAATGATATTTTGGCAATTGAAGAAGACAATTCAGGAAAAATCTGGGTGGGAACTTACAATGGATTAAACTGTTACGATCCGGTTTCGAATAAATTTACAAGATATCTGCACACAAAAGCCAATCATACAATTAGCAACAACGCTGTTTGGAGCATTCACGAAATTGACGGTGAAATGTGGTTTGGAACTTCAAAAGGATTAACGATTTACAACAAAAAATCGGGATTATTTACTTCTGTTTTTCATTCAGATGATGATCCTTCTACTCTTCCAAGCAATAATATTCTGAGCATTTTAAAAACCAAAAAAGGCGAAATCTGGATTGGAACTACAAAAGGTTTGTGTCAATTAACGAATAGAAAAAATGGTAAATTTTCGTTTAAAAATTATCCGCTAAATGCCACAGATTTATTAACTGTACAATCGGTTATTGAAGACAAAAGTGGATTTTTATGGGTTGGAACAAAAAATAAAGGACTTTTAAAATTTGATCAAAAACAGAAAGCTTTTGTTTCTTTTTTGGATGCTGAAAAATACCGCGAAATCAATACTGACATAAGATCTTTAGTTATTGATAAACAAGGTTCTTTATGGATTGGCGCTTACGACGGTATTTACATTTTGGGTCAAGATAAAAGTCTTCAGAAAATAAACAATAGCAATAACAACAACGGAATTGACAAAGTAAAATCGATTTTTATGGATCGAAAAGGTTCAATCTGGATTGGCTGTTATTATAAAGGCGTGAATCTTTGGGATGTATCGAATGTGAATTTCTCCAATTACAATCAGAATTCGAAAAAAATTCCGATGAGTTTTGATGTGGTAAGTTCGATTATTGCCGATAAAAATCAGAATATTTATTTTGGAACAGAAGGCGGCGGTATCACGGTTTACAATAAAAACACCGAAACCGTAAGTTATATTAACAGCAAAACCGGTCAGGCGAATAAAAACGACATCAAATCGATGTGTCTTTCTGACGATCATATTTTATGGATTGGGACTTTTTCTAAAGGTATATCGGCTTACAATACGATTTCAAAAAGAATTGAAGACAATCGAATTGCTCCGGATTTGATTTCTCTTTTAAAAGAAAGCGGTGTTTATTCTCTAAAAACGGAAGGTTCTATTTTATGGATTGGAACTTTCGGAAAAGGTTTAATTCGTTACAATACAGGAAATAAAACTTTCCAAATTATTGGAAATGACAATACAAAACCAGTTTTTCTAACCAACAATATTGTCCGAACAATTTTAGTTGACAAACAAAATTATGTTTGGGTAGGAACTCAAAATGGTTTGAACCGAATTCCGCTTAAAAATTTCAATCCACAGAAATATGTCATTCAGCATTTCTTTTACGATCATTCGGCTTTGTCGGGCGATGATATTCTGACTTTGTTTCAGGATTCGCAAAACAAAATCTGGGTAGGAACAAAAGCAAAAGGGCTTCATTATTTTGATGGCAAAAAATTCAATCATATCAATCTTAAAATAGGAAATACAGTTATAACTTCTATTCATTCGATTTTAGAAGATGACGATAAAAACCTGTGGATCAGTACAAATCAGGGAATTATTAAATACAGTACAACTAAAAAAAATATTGTCATTTATGATCAAAAAGACGGATTGGCGAGTAATGAATTCAACGATAATTCGGCTTTAAAATTAGATTCGAATCAGTTTTATTTTGGAAGTCCGTCTGGCGCTACTTATTTTGATGCCACAAAAATTTCCTTAAATCAATACGCTCCGCAGGTTTTAATTACCGATTTGAAAATCAAAAATGAAACCGTACATGCAAACGATGAAGACGGAATTCTGGAAAAAAGCATCGGTTTTACCCAAACTATAACACTGGATTATGATAAGGCTAATTTCTCGATAAACTTTGCGATTCCGAATTACATTCGATCAAAAAATAATCAATACAGTTATCGTTTGATTGGTTTAGAAAATAACTGGACAACAACTAAAAATGCTGAAGCTAATTTTGCTATTCAAAATCCGGGTACTTATGTTTTTGAAGTTCGCGGCGCAAATAACGACGGCGTTTGGAACAAAACTCCGGCAACGCTTACCGTTGTAGTAAATCCGGCTCCATGGCGCAGTATCTGGGCATTTATGCTGTATGGAATTATTATTGGTTTAGGTTTATACGGCTTGATCTGGATTATGAAATCGAAAGCAAGACTGAAACAAAAACTGGAACTGGAATATCTGGAAACGAAACGTATTGAAGAAAACAATAAACTAAAATTAGATTTCTTTACGAATATTTCGCATGAATTCAGAACGCCTTTAACTTTGATTTTAGGGCCCTTACAGCAAATTCTGGCTGATTATAACGGAACCAACGAAATGTACAAAAAGCTTTTGGTGATTGAAGGAAGCGCGAATCATCTTTTGAGTTTAATTAACCGTTTAATGGATTTTAGAAAACTTGAAAATCATCAGGTTGCGCTGGAATCTGCAAACGGAAATATTGTCAAATTTACCAGAGAAATTTATTTATCATTCATCGAATATGCCAAAGACGGCGGTTACGATTATACTTTTGAAACTTCTGATGAAGAAATATCGGTTTATTTTGACCGCTATAAACTGGAGCGTGTATTTTATAATCTGATTTCGAATGCATTTCGCTATACGCCAAAAGGCGGAACGATCAACATTAAAATAAACCACGATCACGAAAACCTTTTTATTGCCGTTGAAGATTCGGGAGTTGGAATTGCGGAAGAACATATCGACAAAATTTTTGATTTGTTTTTTGAAGTTCCAACACACAATCAAGTTCAGAAAAACTATAATAAAGGAACGGGAATTGGACTTTCGATTGTAAAAAATATCGTGAAACTGCACAAAGGTTCGATTGATGTAACGAATAAACCAACGGGCGGAGTTATTTTTAAAGTGACGCTTCCGCTTGGGCGTGAACATCTTTCAGACAACGAAATTATTCCTGATTTTAAAATAAGCGATGATATTGCACAATATGCGGCACAGCTTGAACCTTCGGAAACTATCGAAAATGAAGACATTGAAGATTTAATCGTAAACGAAGAAAAGCAGACTATCTTACTTGTCGAAGACCACAAGGTTCTGAGAAAATTCATGAAAAATCTTCTCAAAAAAGATTATAATATTATTGAAGCCGAAAACGGAAAAATGGCGCTGGAAAAGGCTTTAAAATTTGTTCCGAATTTGATTATCAGCGATGTTATTATGCCCGAAATGGTGGGAACCGAACTTTGTTCTAAAATAAAAGAAAATATCAAAACGAGTCATATTCCGGTTATTTTGCTGACTTCGAGATCATCATTAGTATATAAATTTGAAGGTTTAGAAAGCGGTGCCGATGATTATATCAGTAAACCATTCAATTTAATGGAATTTAAACTTCGTGTAAAAAACCTTTTAAACACAACCGAACGTTTAAAACTCAAATTTTCAAGCGAAGACAGTTTTATTCCGTCTGAAATTACGGTTTCTTCTCTGGATGAGGAATTATTGAAAAAAGCATTTAAAATTGTGGAAGAAAATATTTCAAACGAACAATTTGATATTCCGTTTTTCTGTTCAGAACTGGGTGTCAGCCGTACCATGTTATTTTTGAAAGTAAAAGCGTGGACGAATTTTACACCAAACGAATTCATTCATGAAATACGTTTAAAACGTGCCGCTCAATTATTGGAACAAAACAAATTAAATGTTTCAGAAATTAGTTATAAAGTTGGTTTCAACAATCCAAAATATTTTAGCAAATGCTTTCAAAAAAGATACGGCGAAACTCCGTCTCAATATTCTGATAAATTTTACAAATCTTCGATTGTAATCTAAAAAACCTACTGTTTTCAAGGCTTAAAAAAGGGTATCTGTATTTTTAGATACCCTTTTTTGTATTTCTATATCGTTTTCGGCTTCTACATTTGCCATATGAAAATCAAAAAAACGAGCTTCATCTTACTTCAAATTCTGTTTGTCGTTATCATCATCGGAATGAGTTTATTGCTTTTCTACTTTATCTAACATTAACCTTTAAACCAAAAATGAATGTTTACAGATGAACAAATTAAATCGTTTAGCTGGTATTTACTGGTAACATTTTTACTGGCAAGTATCATGATGAGTGCACAGGAACGAAAAGTTTCCGGAAAGGTAACTTCAAGTGAAGATTTACTGGGGCTTCCTGGTGCCAATGTCTATATCAAGAATTCTTCTGTTGGGGCAACGACGGATATGGATGGAAATTATACTGTTTTTGTTTCAGAAAAAAATGCTGTTTTAGTTTTTAATTTCGTAGGATATCAAACTGTTGAAATTCCGGTTGGAAACAAAACTGCAATCAACGTAAGTTTAAAACCAGATACCAAAACTCTTGACGAAGTGGTAGTTGTGGGTTATGGAACCCGTAAAAAAAGCGACATTACAGGTTCTGTATCTTCTGTAACGGCAAAAGAGTTAACGGCTTATCCGGTTCTTAGTGCAGAGCAGGCTTTACAAGGCCGTGCAGCCGGGGTTTCGGTACAAACGAATAATGGTGGTGAACCGGGAGCTCCTGTAAAAATCAGGGTTCGTGGAGGAACTTCTATTAATGCCAGCGGTGATGCACTTGTTGTGGTTGACGGTTTTGCGGGAGTTTCGATGCCGGCACCTCAGGATATTGCTTCTATTGAAGTTTTAAAAGATGCTTCGGCGACTGCTATTTACGGTTCAAGAGGATCAAACGGGGTTATTATGGTTACTACTAAAAAAGGAAAACCGGGAAAACCAGTAATTGAATTCAGTAACTCTACTTCTGTGCAAACAGTAAATAATAAACTGGATTTATTAGATGCAGATCAGTTTGCGGCGTACAGAAAAAGCTTTACAACGCACACACAAGGTCCTGCAAATACAGACTGGCAAGACTTGATTTATCGTGACGGAATGATTTCGAATACGCAATTATCATTTTCCGGAGGTTCAGATACGGTGAAATATTATGTTTCTGGAACGTATTTTAACCAAAATGGTGTTGTAATTAATTCAGGAATTGACAGATATACGATTGTTGCTAATCTTGAAGCCGATTTATCTCCAAAATTTAAAGTGGGTTTAAACACTTTTACAAGCAAACAAAACAAAGACGGAATTGTGAGCCAAACAGGTGCCGGAGGAACGGGAGCTGCGGGTGTAATTGCATCGGCTTACAGATTTATGCCGGATAAAGGAATCTATAACGAAGACGGAACGTATACAACAACAGCGCCTATTGGTGACGATATTGACAATCCATATGCAACGGCAATGGAAAACATTCTGGAAACGGTTTCAATCATCAACAGAAATAATTTCTTTGCTCAATACAAAATCACAAAAGATTTAGATTTTAAAACGACTTTAGGTTTAACCGATAATAATTCTCAAACAGGAAGATTTATACCTTCCACTTTAATAGCAGGAAAAAATATCAAAGGAGAAGCTTCTGTAAACAACACCAGATTTTCTTCTTTCTTAACAGAGAATTATTTGACTTTTAAACGTGAAATTATCGACAAAGGAGTTTTAACGGTTCTTGGTGGTTATTCATATCAAAAAAACAAAAATGAAAGTTCGTATGCGGCTTCAAGAGGATTTTTAACGAATACAAATTCATACAGAAATCTTGGTGCAGGAACAGTATTTTTAAAACCAGATTCTAATTTATCTGAAACTGAATTGATTTCTGCTTTCGGAAGGCTGAATTTTGATTATGATGATAAATATTTACTAACCTTTACGGCCAGACGAGATGGTTCTTCAAGCTTTAGTAAAAACTACAAATACGGAACTTTTCCTTCTGGAGCAATTGGATGGAATATTGGTAAAGAAAACTTCTTAAAAGACAGCAAAACGATTTCAAATCTTAAATTAAGAGCAAGTTACGGAGCAACCGGAAATCCATCAATTGGTGCTTACTCTACGCTTTCGAGATTTTCTGAAATTTATTATGTAAGCGGTGACGTAATTACAAATGCGGTGCAGTTAACTTCATTAGATAATCCGAACTTAAAATGGGAAACATCTTATCAGCAGGATTATGGTATTGATTTAGGTTTATTTGACAACAGAATCAGCATTACAGCCGATTATTATAAAACGATCACAAAAGATTTATTATTCAACAGACCGCTTCCGGGAGTTTCAGGAATTGCTTCTCAGCTTCAAAACGTTGGAGAATTAGAAAATAAAGGCTGGGAATTGGGAATTAATTCTAAAAACTTTATTGGTCAGGATTTTACATGGAATACAAGTTTCAATATTTCTTCAAACAAAAACAAAGTATTGAAATTAGCTGATAACAAAGATTTATTGATTAACTCGGCTCCGGGTCATTTTTTGGCAACAGAATCACAGATTTTAAGAGTTGGACAGCCGGTTGGTTCTTTCTTTGGATTTATTTATGATGGTGTAATTCAGCAGGGAGAAACTGTTTTGCCAGGAAACTTCGAAACAACTGCGGGTGGCGAAAAATTCAGAGATTATAATGGCGACGGAAAATTAGATTCTCAGGATAAAACAATTATCGGAAATCCGAATCCAGATTTCATCTTTGGTTTAAACAATGATTTTACATACAAAAATCTTGATTTGAATATTTTCTTCCAAGGTTCAGAAGGAGGAGAAATCTTAAACTATACTTTAATGGAATTAGCATCTGGAAACAACAATGCTACTACTGAAGTTTTAGACTCCTGGACACCAACACACACAGATACAAATGTTCCTAAAAATGCGGCCAGAACAAAAAGAGTTACCTCAAGATTTGTTTATGACGGAAGCTACATTCGTTTAAAAAATATCTCTTTAGGATACAGCTTAGATGAAAACATTGTTTCGAAAATGGGATTGAGTAAAGTTCGTTTTTATGTGAGTGCGCAAAACATCTGGACCATTACAAACTATCCGGGAACAGATCCTGAAACAAGCTACTTAAATGACACTAATGCAAGAAGTAACACTTACTTAGGATTAGATTATGGCGGATATCCAAACGTAAGAACGTTTACAATGGGTCTTAATGTAAAATTCTAATCTATTAATCTTTGCTGAGTGTAATATCATTTAACACATAGAAACATAGATTTTATGTATACGAAAGAATATAAAAAGAAACATGTTTCTAACACATAGCTTTCTATGTGTGTTTTGTGAAACACCTTTATTTGAGAATGTTAAACTATGTTTCTATGTGTTTTAAATTAATTACAACCAACAAGCCTAAAAAAAATATTATGAAAAAATATATAGCATTTCTATTCTTAGGAACACTGACCTTTTTTAGCTGTTCTGATTTGGAAGAAAAACCGGTAGGAATCATTCGCCCGGAAAACTTCTTCAACAATACCGATGATTTGCAGGCCGCTGTAAACGGAGCTTTTGCCAACATCGCGCACAATAATTATTGGGGAAGAGAATTTACTATCGCTTTAATGCTTCGCGATGATATGGCGGACATTGGCGACAGAACGACTCAGGCGGCACGTATCGATGTAAATGACATGTCGATGAACGATACAAATGCACTTGTGGCAAACTTCTGGCCGCAGTCGTATGTCATTATTACAGCGGCAAATCAAGCGATTGAAGGTGCTAAAAAGACACCGGGAGATCCTGCAAAAGTAAACGCAATTGTAGCACAGGCATACTTTGCAAGAGCATTTACTTACTATCATTTAGTTCGTCTTTTTGGCGATATTCCATACATTGATTTTGTGGTGAATGATGTTTCTCAGGTAAATTCTATCGGAAAAACAAAAGAAGCCGACGTTTACCTAAAAATCATTGCTGATCTTGAGTTTGCAAAACAATGGCTGGAAGATAAACCAAAAGTAAAAGCCGTTCCCGGAAAAGGAACTGCAGCAGGATATTTAGCTTCTGTTTATTTAACTTTGGGTCAGTATCAAAAAGCGTATGACGAAGCTAAATATGTTATTACAAATGAAACAAAATTTGGTTTAGGTCTTGATGCCGATTTTCAGGATTTGTTCAATGCTACAAAAGCTGCTTCATTAAAAGAACCTTTATTTACAGTAGATTTTAATAACTTAACATCAGGAAATTACGGTCAGGATTATACCGCGTTTTTTACAGGTTCGTTAAAAGATGACAGTTACAGCTACGGGCAGGGATTTTCTGTTGCAGTTCCGTCATTAAAAGTGTTTAATACTTGGGATCAAAGAGATTACAGACGAGCAGTAAGTTTTGATACCATTATCAGAAAGAAAACCGGTCCGGGCGGATCATTGCAGGTTTATCCTTCAAGTGATAACGAAAAAGCACCGCGTCCGCACATTGCAAAGTATTTCCGTTTTCCGGGAAAAGCAGGTGCAAACGGAAGAACTTCTCAGCATAATTATATCACAATGCGTTATGCCGAAGTTTTACTGACTGCAGCTGAAGCCTTAAACGAAATTAATCCGGGAACTACAGAAGCCGATGGTTATGTAAACCGAGTTCGTGCAAGAGCAAGAAATAAAGCAGGAAAGCAGGTTTCTTTTCCGGCAAATGTAACGCCAGGTTTGTCAAAAGCTGATTTCAAAAAAATGGTTATTGACGAAAGAAGATTAGAACTGGCATTTGAATATGTAAGATGGTACGATATCAAAAGATTGAAAAATGGTCCTGAAGTATTTGGTCCGAATGGATTAGAACCACATGCCAATTTTAATCCTGACAAAGATTATTTGTGGCCGCTTCCGGGAACAGAACTGGCAATAAATCCAAATTTAAAACCAAATAATCCTGGTTATTAATTTAAAACAATTATTATTGAACGCGGATTTTACAGATTCGCTTTGCGAAAGCGCAGATTTGAACGGATTTTTTATGTCACTAATAATTTGTCTCTCGCAGATTTGACAGATTAAGCAGATTGAATTAAAAAACATTTTTAATGTGCTGGAAATAGAAAAATCAGCCAAATCTGCCAAATCTGCGAGAGAAAAAAATCCGCTAAAATCCGCGTCTAAAATTTAGTATAGAAACTAAAAATTTGATTAATTAGTAGTATGAATAAAGTTAGTTTCATTTTAATCCTGGGGTTTGCATCGCTGGTAACAGCGTGCAAATCTGGGGTTAATCATCAAACAAAAAGTACAGCATCAAATAATTTACTCGAAGAGCGTTATAAAATGCTGCTCGATTATCCGGTAGATTCGATGTCGATGCCAAGAAGCATGAATATCAAAACCAATGAAATTCGCAAAGTTCCGTCGAGAGACTGGACAAGCGGTTTTTTTGCCGGAAATCTTTGGCATTTATACCAGCTTACAGGCGATTCAAAATACAAAGAACAAGCTCAAAAATGGACGCCTTTCAGCAAAAAGGAAAGTGTCAACAGTAATTCGCATGACGTAGGTTTTAAAGTGTTTTGCAGTTTTGGAGAAGCGCTGAAAGTGGAAAACAAGAAAGAATACGAAGCAGTAATTATTAAAGGCGCCGAAACTTTATGCACAAGGTTTAATCCAAAAGTGGGTTCGATTCGTTCCTGGGATTTCAACAAAGAAATTTGGGATTATCCGGTTATCATCGACAATATGATGAATCTGGAATTGCTTTTTGAAGCATCCAAATTATCCGGAAATCCAAAATATCGCGACATTGCGATTCAGCACGCCAACACAACTTTAAAAAATCAGTTTAGAGAAGACAACTCTTGTTATCACGTAATTGATTATAATCCGAATACGGGCGAAGTTAGAAAGAAAACTACTTTACAAGGTTTTAATGACGATTCAGTTTGGGCACGCGGACAAGGCTGGGCGGTTTACGGATTTACAATGTCATACCGATACACAAAAGATCCTGCCTATTTAAAACAAGCCGAAGCCACAGCAAAGTTTTTTATGACCAATAAAAACCTTCCTGAAGACGGAATTCCGTATTGGGATTTAAAAGATCCGGCCATTCCAAATTCGCCTCGTGATGTTTCTGCCGCAATGGTTATGGCATCAGGTTTATATGAATTGTACACGTATACAAATAATAAAAGTTATCTGGCTTTCGCCGATAAACTAATGGCATCTGTACAAACTGAAAAATATATTTTAGATTCTAAAATTAAGGCTCCTTTCCTATTTGATCACAGTACCGGAAACTGGCCAAAACACGATGAAATTGACGAACCAATAATTTACGCCGACTATTATTTTCTGGAAGCATTATTAAGAAAGAAGTAACAAAGGTACTAAGCTGCTAAGGTGCTGAGGGACTAAGATTTTTAGCCTCAGAATCTTAGAACCTCAGAATCTTAGAACCTCAGAACCTAAAAAAAACTATGAATAAACCAAATAAAACTTTTTCAATTTTTGCGCTTTTTGTTTTTTTTCAGATTTGTCTGAGCAGCTCTTTTGCTCAGACAAAGATGAATATTAATGACAATTGGTTATATCTTGAAAACCATACATCAAACCTAAATGAAGCACAAAAAGCCACGAACTGGACTTCATTAAATTTACCTCATACCTGGAATGCCGAAGATGCAACAGATTTATATCCGGGTTATCGTCGCGATGCAAGCTGGTATCAAAAGAAATTGAATATTTCGAATATTGATAAAAACCGTGTCTATTCTTTATACTTTGAAGGGTCAAATATTACCACAAAAGTGTACGTAAACGGAAAAGAAGCCGGCGGACACATTGGCGGTTATATTGGCTTTTCTATAGACATTACCAATTTTATTAAAGAAGGAAACAACGATATTTTTGTTCGTGTTGACAATAGTTACGATATCGAAATTATTCCGTCTCAAAAAAGTGATTTCTTTATTTATGGCGGAATCACGCGCGATGTTTGGTTAGTTTCAAAATACAAAAACCATATTGATAATTTGAAGATTACAACGCCGGAAGTTTCGGCAAAAAAAGCTTCGGTACAAATTGTTTCTTCTTTTGTGAATCCTGACAATTTTAAAGATTTATCGTTAACCGTAATACTCAAAAATCCGAAAGGGAAAAAAGTAATGAGTAAAACTATTTCTGTTTCAGATAAAACTTCGACAATAACATTCGAAAACATCAAAAACCCGGAACTTTGGGATACCGAAAAACCGAATTTATATTCTTTAACAGCTGTTTTATCAGAAAAAAATCAAATCAGAGACAGCGTTTCTGAAAAAGTAGGTTTTAGATGGTTTGAGTTTAAAGATCACGGTCCTTTTTATTTAAATGGAAAAAGATTATTGATTCGCGGAACACACCGTCATGAAGAACAAGCCGGGGTTGGCGCAGCGATGAGCAATGCACAACATTGGGCCGATATGAAATCGATAAAAGATATGGGCGCTAATTTTGTTCGTTTGGCACATTATCCTCAAGATCCTGAAATCTATAAAGCCTGTGATGAACTTGGCCTTTTGGTTTGGGATGAATTGCCGTGGTGCCGCGGCGGAATTGGCGATGAACTTTGGCAGACGAATACTAAAAATATGCTGGTAGAAATCATCAATCAAAATTGCAATCATCCGAGTATTATAATTTGGTCGCTTGGAAACGAAATGAACTGGCTTCCGGATTTTCCTAACGGAGATAATACCGAAAAAACCAATGTCTTTTTAACGGAATTAAATGACATGGCGCATAAACTGGATCCAACCCGAAAAACCGCAATCAGGAAATATTATGAAGGTTCGCATATTGTAGATGTCTTCTCTCCCTCTATCTGGTCTGGCTGGTATTCCGGAAGTTACAAAAGTTACCAAAAAGCAATTGACGTTTACAAAAAAGAATACAAACATTTCATTCATGCCGAATATGGCGGCGATAGTCACGTTGGGCGTCACAGCGAAAATCCGGTAACAGGTGAAAATGTTATAAAAGCCGAGGGCTGGGAAGAGGCTATTGTACAGACTAAAGTTGCGAATATTGCCCAAATTGGTGATTGGAGCGAAAATTATATCGTTGATTTATTTGACTGGCATTTGCATATATCCGAGAATGACCCGGAGTTTGTGGGAAATGTTCAATGGGCATTTAAGGATTTTGCAACGCCGTTACGTCCTGAAGACGATATTCCGTACATGAACCAAAAAGGTTTGGTTGACCGAAACGGAAATCCGAAAGATGCATATTACGTTTTTAAAAGTTATTGGGCAAAAGCACCTTTTGCTTACATCGAATCGCACACTTGGACAGAACGCCAGGGACCAGAAAATTTGCCAAGAACAATAAACGTTTTCAGTAATTGTGAGCGAGTTACACTATTTCACGACGGAAAATCACTTGGAGAAAAACAAAGAAATCTTTCGCTATATCCTGCAAACGGATTAACTTGGGATGTTAACTTTAAAAAAGGAGATAATACGCTGATTGCCATTGGTAAAACTAAAGATGGAAAAACGGTTTCAGATACTATAAAGGTAAATTATCGTTTCACAAAAAATGATACGGCTTCGTCTTTGCAATTATCTTCAGAAAAACTGAAAAATGGCAATTATCTGGTTACGGCAATTGCAATTGACAATAATAATTTACGTTGTCTGGATTATGAGGAAAGCGTTTATTTTCAATGTTTAAAAGGCGGAAAAACAATGAAAAACCAAGGAACACCAACGGGAAGTGAATCGATAAAAATGGCAAACGGAAAAGCGTCGATAGAAGTTATTCCTGATGGTTCGGGAAATCCGATTGAAATGACAGCTTTGAATCAGAGTTTTAAAGGAGAATATTTGAAAATTGAACCTTAACATTTAACTGCAAAGGTCGCAAAGGAAAACGCAAAGAACGCAAAACTTTGCGAACCTTGCGTAAACCATAGCGCTGTTTGCGGTTATAAAACATATTTGCATATTACACAAAAACAACTAATAAGAATGAAAAAAATCCTAACATTACTACTACTAACCACATTTTATGCCGGACAATCACAAGGTTTAATTTCCAATGTTCCAAATAGAAATACCACATCTTTAAACGGAGTTTGGAATTATATTATTGATCCTTATCAAACAGGTTTTTACAGCTTTCACCTTGATCAATATGACAAAAGTGAAAAACCTGCAAAAGGGGCCTTTTTCACAAATTACCATGCTCAAAACAAACAAGAATTAGTTGAATATGATTTTGATAAATCGCCTGCAATCAACATACCTGGTGATTGGAATTCGCAGGTAACAGAACTGAAATATTATGAAGGAAATGTTTGGTTTAAAAAGTCTTTTGATTACAATTTAGCGGCTAATAAACGTCTGTTTTTATATTTAGGTGCTATCAATTATAAAGCTGATGTTTATTTGAATGGAAAAAAACTTGGCACACATGAAGGCGGTTTTACTCCTTTTAATTACGAAGTGACTTCAATCGTAAGACCTACTGGAAATTATTTAGTAATTAAAGTTGACAATACACGTCATAAAGAAGATGTTCCAACCGTAAACACCGATTGGTGGAATTATGGCGGAATCACGCGCAATGTAACTTTAATTGAAGAAGAATCATCATTTGTGGAAGATTACATTATCCAGCTGAAAAAAGGCAATGCCAATGTTATTTCTGGTTTTATTAAAATCAATAATTTAGAGGCTTCAAAAAATAATATTTCGATTTCTATTCCTGAATTAAAAATCAATTTTAAAGGAAAAGCGGATAACAGCGGAATTTTAAATTTCGAAATTCCAACTAAAAAAATCTCATACTGGTCGCCAGAAAATCCGAAATTGTATAATGTTACTGTTGATTTCAACGGAAAAAAATTAAACGATCAGATTGGTTTTAGAACTATTGAAACCAAAGAAGATCAAATCCTACTGAACGGAAAACCAGTCTTTTTGCGAGGAATTTCAATTCACGAAGAAAATGGAAAAGGCGGGCGTGCAAATTCTGTAGAAGATGCTTTACGTTTATTAAACTGGGCGAAAGAATTAGGATGTAATTATGTACGTCTGGCACATTATCCGCATAACGAAAACATGGTTAGAGAAGCTGATAAATTGGGTTTAATGGTTTGGGAAGAAATCCCAGTTTACTGGACAGTAGAATTTAAAAATGAAAACACCTATAAAAATGCCGAAGATCAATTAACTGCTTCTATTACAAGAGATAAAAATAGAGCGAGTATTATTATTTGGTCAATGGCAAATGAAACTCCAATTTCAGATGCTAGAAATACGTTCATTAAAAATTTAGCATCACACACCAGATCATTAGACAATACAAGATTAATCAGCGCTGCTTTATTAACCAAAAAAGAAACTATTGATGATCCTATTGGTGAAGTTTTAGATGTCGTGGCTTTTAATCAATATTTGGGCTGGTACGGCGGAAATTTGGAAGATGCTGAGAAAATAACATGGAAATCTAAATACAATAAACCTATTGTTGTTTCTGAATTTGGAGGCGATGCAAAAGCTGGTTTTCACGGAGAAAAAAACGAACGCTGGACAGAGGAATATCAAGAATATTTATACATTCAGAATTTAAAAATGATTGAAAAGATTCCACATCTAAGCGGAACAAGTCCTTGGATTTTAGTCGATTTTAGATCTCCAAAAAGACTGCTTCCGGGAATTCAGGACGGTTACAATCGTAAAGGCCTAATTTCAAATGATGGCGAAAAGAAAAAAGCGTTTTATATTATGCAGGATTGGTATGCTAAAAAGAAAAAGGAATATCAGAATTAATTCGTCATTACCAATTCATTAACAAAAAACTGACTGCAATTTATATGATTTTTCTTCATTATTAATTTACTTTGTAGTTATTCTAAAAAATTGTAAACCTATGAAAAAATTATGTTTATTGGCAGTTACTTTATTTGCTGCCTTTACAGTTAAAGCGCAGGAAGTAGTGAAATTTGCTCCGCTTGATGCAAGTCCGGTTGATATTTCTTATTTCCCAAACAAAGCTGTTAAATTCAAAAAAGGTGATAATCCAAATCCGGTTATCAAAGTTATTTACTCTAGACCTTCTGTAAAAGGAAGAACTATTTTTGGTGATTTAACTAAGTTTGGTGAAGTTTGGAGAGTTGGTGCTAATGAAAATACAGAAATCAAATTTTACAAAGCTGTAACAATTGATGGTAAAAACATTCCGGCAGGAACTTACAGCTTATTTGCTATTCCTGAAAAAGACAAATGGACAATCATCATCAACAAAGAACTGGATTTATGGGGAGCATATCCTTATGATGAAAGCAAAGATGTTGTGAGAGTTTCTGTTCCTGTAAAACCGGTTTCTACTGTAATCGAGGCTTTATCTATTGCTTTTACAGCTCAGGGAAATGTTGCTAATCTTGTTATCGGATGGGATAAAACAACTGTTGAATTGCCAATTACGGTTAAATAATTTAACTTTTGCAGATATAAAAAAAGAGTCATTTTTCAATGACTCTTTTTTTATGAGATAATTTTTTATTTAATATTTTCTCTGCATTTGCAAGTACAATCCTAATGTAAACATAGCCCGTGGTTTCAACCACGGGGACACAATCAAGACACAATCAAAATACAATCCGTTTCCTGTGGTTGAAACCAAGGCCATATTTGAAAATTAGCAGCACAAAAAAAGAGTCATTTTTCAATGACTCTTTTTTTGTTTTAAACCTTAACGGTTTCTATAATCTTATCCAGTGTAATTGGTAAATCTCTAACACGTTTTCCTGTTGCGTTAAAAACAGCATTTGCAATTGCAGGCGCCATTCCGACCAAAGCCGTTTCGCCAAGACCTTTAGTTCCCATTGGGTTGCTGATTGGGTCTTTTTTATTTACGAAGAAAACTTCCTGTTTTTCAATATCGGCATTTACGGGAACATGATAATCGGCGAAATTATTGTTGATTGGACGACCAAAACGATGATCGATTTCTAAAGCTTCCATCAATCCCATTCCTATTCCTCCTACTGCGCCGCCGTACATTTGTCCGGCAGACGTTTTTTGGTTAATAACCGTTCCAATATCAGCACAGGAAACCACGTGCGCCAATCGTATTTTACCCAAATTCGGATTTACTAATACTTTTACAAAATGTACTGAAAACGAATAAATAGAATATTTCTTAGCTTCTTCTGCTCCTTTTGATAAATTTTCAACTTCTAATCCTTCTAACTTATTTTCAGCAAGTAAAGAAGTCAAAGCAATAGATTTAGAATTGTCATTTTTAGCAGCAATCAAACCATTTGCAAAAGTCAAATCAGTAATAGCAATTCCTTTAAAAGTCGGATTTTGCGTAGCCAGTTCCAAAGCTTTACTAACTAGTAAATTACAAGAATCATGCACCGCAGAACCAACAGATGAAGTCGTTGCCGAACCTCCTTGAGTCGGGCCTTTTGGCAGACCGCTTTTTCCCATTTCAATAATAACATTTTCAACAGGTAAACCGGTAATTTCAGCACCAATTGCTGTCATCATAGTGGCCGTTCCCGGTCCCATATCGTTAACGCTGCATTGCAGAACCAGATTTCCGTCTGGTAAAAATTTTGCTTTTACAGAAGTTGGACTTCTATAACAGCCGAAAGTTCCGGTTCCCATTCCGTAACCCACAAGCCAGTTACCTTCTTTTACAGAACCCGGTTCATTTTTACGGTTTTTCCAGCCAATGCGTTCCATTCCGCCTTCGTAGCATTCAAGAAGATATTTACTGCTCCATGGTTTATTTTGTTCCAAATCTTTTTCGGCATAATTGAGCTTACGAAATTCAATTGGATCTAAGTTTAATTTATAGGCCATTTCGTCCATTGCACATTCTAATGCAAAAGAACCTGTTGCTTCTCCCGGACCGCGCATCCAGATTGGCGTGCAAGTATCTAAAGGTATAATTCTGTAACGCGTTGAAACATTTTCGCAATCATAAATAAATCGCGACATGTTTACCGTTCCTTCCATGAAATCTTCATAACTCGACGTCATTGCAACCGCTTCGTGCGTTAAACCAGTAAGTTTTCCTGCTTTAGTTGCACCCAAACCCATTTTTTGAATTGTATAAGGTCTGAATCCCACATTGGTAAACATCTGTTCGCGATGCAAAACTAATTTTACCGGACGGTTTAATTTTTTCGCACCAATTAAAGCGGCAATTTCATACGGCCAGGTGTGTAATCCCATTCCAAATGCACCTCCAAGATATTCAGAATGCACTTCTACATCTTCTGCCTGAATTCCAAAAACTCCGGCTACACTTTTTCTCGTTCCTTCAACACCTTGACTTTTAGTGTACAAAATAGGCTTATTGCCCTCCCATTTTGCAATAATATTGGCCAATTCCATCGGGTTATGAACTTCAGTTGGAATCGTATATTCAGCTTCTAAAATTACTTCTGCATTTTTATAGCCATCCTGAATACCTCTGTGATAATCATTTCCTTTATCGGTATCGACTTTTTTCTCTTTATCAGCCGCTTTTTTAAGTTCTGTCGAATGTTCTTCTTTAAAATAATCGGCTTTAATTAAACTTGCTGCATATTGCATACGTTCAAAAGTATCCGCAATAACCAACGCAATTGGCTGATCGTAATACAAAACCGAATCATCTTTGAAAATCTGCAGCGGCTGGCCAAAATTATGTTTGTCTTTTGCTTTTTGATAACCAACAGGTTTATCGACATTCAAATGCGTAATAACAGCCAGAACTCCCGGCGCCCATTCTGCTTTTTTAGTATCAATGGTTTTAATTCTTCCTTTGGCAATCGTGCTTCCAACCAAGCACGCATACACAACTCCAGGCGTTTTATATTCGGCAGAATAAGTTGCTGATCCTGTTACTTTAGCAAATCCGTCAACTCTATTAATATTACTTGTCTTGCTCATAATTCTAATTATTTTGATGCTGCTATTGTAAGTGCTTCCGTTATGGCATTTGGTGCTAAGGTCAATTTAAAATCATTGTCTCCGTAACTTTTTGCTCCTTTCATTGCTAAATTCGCTGCTTGTTTAAAAATTTCTTCTGAAACCGTTTTTCCTTTCAGAAATTCTTCTGCTTCGGTTAATCTCCAAGGTTTATGTGCCACACCGCCCATGGCAAGTCTGACATTATTAATTACATTATTTTTAAGATCTAAAGCCACAGCAACAGATACCAGTGCAAACGCATAACTCGTTCTGTCACGCACTTTTAGATAATGTACATTTTTAGTAAAATTATTATCCGGAATTTCTACCGAAGTAATCAATTCTTTGTTTTCTAAAGTAGTGTCTTTTTCAGGCGTATTTCCCGGCAGGCGATGAAAATCTGTGAATTTAATTTGTCGTTTTCCTTTTGGTCCTTCAACTAAAACATTAGCATCTAAAGCCGCCAAAGCCACGCACATATCACTAGGATGAACAGCAATACAGCTTTCTGAAGCACCAAAAATAGCGTGCATTCTGTTAGCGCCTCCAATCGCACCGCAGCCGCTTTTCGGATTTCTTTTATTGCACGGCATATCAGTATTGTAGTAATATGAGCAGCGTGTTTTTTGAAACATGTTTCCACCAACCGTTGCCATATGTCTGATTTGTTGAGATGCTCCGGCCGCTAAAGCCAAAGCCAGCAAAGGGTGTTTTTCTTTTATCGATGAATCCTCAGCTACCTGACTGTTTTTTGCCAAAGCGCCAATCGAAACTTTTCCTTTTAGAAATTCTATTTTCTTTAAGTCTAATCCGTTGATGTCGATTAATTTATCTGGAGCTGTAACATTCTTTTTCATTAAATCAACCAGATTTGTTCCGCCCGCAATAAACATTGCCGAACTTTCTTTGCTGATATTAGTTACCGCCGAGCCTGATGATAAAGCTCTAATTATCTGGAAATTTTTCATAGCTCTTTCCCTCCTTCCTTCACTTCGGTTATGGCGTCAACGATATTGTGGTACGCTCCACACCTGCAGATATTGCCGCTCATATATTCTCTAATTTCTTCTCTGCTATTGGCATGACCTTCTTTAATACAAGCGATTCCAGACATGATTTGTCCGGGTGTGCAATAACCGCACTGAAAACCGTCATGCTTGATAAAAGCTTCCTGCATTGGGTGCAGTTTTTTTCCTTTTGAAAGTCCTTCGATTGTGGTAACCTGAGCGTTTTGCTGCATAGTAGCCAAAGTCAGGCAAGACAAAATTCGGGTACCGTTTACGTGAACTGTACATGCACCACATTGACCATGATCACAGCCTTTTTTGGTTCCGGTAAGCTGTAATTGTTCTCTTAAAAGGTCAAGTAAAGTTGTTCTTGGCTCAATATTAAGATTGTGCATTTTGCCGTTTACTTCGATAGAAAGCGGCACTGTCTCTAAATATTCAGCAATTTTCTCATCCCATTTATTCTCTGAAGCCATTACCAGCGAAGGCGGCGTAAAGGCGAGAGCGGTCAAAAGTCCTGATTTTTTTATAAAGTCACGGCGGGAATTTGAGTCATTCTCCGTTACTTTATTCTGATCTGTTTTTTTAGAAGCCATTCTATCTATCTTTAAATTAGCAAAATTTCTTAGGTATTCTAACAAATTTAACAATCTTAATCCACAAAAAGTTATGAAATTCAAACATTAGGCTTATTTAGAATAATTACAATTTCGGTGTGGATTTTAACGCAAAGAACGCTAAGGTTTTTATCTCAGTTTGCGGTAAATGAAGGCAAAGTTCGCAAAGTTGAATTTGATATTTGGGGTGTTTTTTAACGCAAAGTTCGCAAAGGTTTTTTGTCTCATATTGTGTTAAGCGAAGGCAAAGTTCGCAAAGCTGGAATTGATAAAGCTTTGCGAACTTTACAATTATCTAGATAATTAACTTTAAAAAAACTTTGCGCTCTTTGCGTAAAAACCTTTGCGTGCTTTGCGGTTAAAAAAAATATCAATTTATGTTTTACTTTGAAAAATTGTATTTTTACGGGATTAAGTTTTTACTATGCCAAATCAGCAACCTATTTACCTTGACAATAATGCTGCAACCCGTGTTGACGAGCGTGTTCTGGAAGCCATGCTGCCCTATTTTACAGATTTCTACGCCAATTCTACAAGTCAGCATATTGCAGGATTAAGCGTAAATGAAGCGGTTGAAAATGCGGCCTGGCAGACTGCTGATTTGATTAATGCTGATGCGGAAGAAATTATTTTTACATCGGGTGCAACCGAATCGATAAATCTGGCGATTAAAGGTTTAGCAGATCAGGAACGAAAACATATCATTACGATACAAACTGAGCATAAAGCGGTTCTTGAAACTTGTCGTTTTATGGAAAGTATCGGATTCGAAATCAGCTATTTACCAGTTGATAAAGACGGTCTTTTAGATGTTAATCTTTTAAATGAAACAATTACTGCTAAAACACTGGTTTTCATCGGAATGCTTTCTAATAACGAAACGGGTGTCATACAAAATGTCAGCAAAATTTCTACCATTTTAAAAAGCAAGAATGTGCTGTTTATGTGTGATGCTACTCAGGCTGTTGGAAAAATTCCCATTGATGTAAAAACTTTTGGAATTGATCTTTTGGCTTTGTCTGCACATAAATTTTATGGTCCAAAAGGAGTTGGCGCTTTGTATATTTCGGCGAAAGCCAGATTAAAATTACTTCCTCAAATTACCGGCGGCGGCCAACAGCGAAAATTACGAAGCGGAACTCTTAACGTTCCCGGAATTATCGGTTTAGGTAAAGCTGCAGAAATAGCTGTAAATCAACTAAAAGAAGATAAAAACAGAATTGAAAAATTACGTAACAAACTAGAAATCGGTTTATTACAATTTAAAGGTTCTTTTGTAAACGGAAATATTCAAAACCGAATTTATAATACTTCCAATATTTGTTTTCCGGGTGTAAATTCAGAAAAGTTAATTATGGCTCTGGGAAATATTTCGGTTTCAAATGGTTCTTCTTGCTCGGCTGTTACTTCTGAGCCTTCGCATGTTTTAAAAGCGATGGGATTATCTGATGAAGATGCTTTGAGTTCAATTCGTTTTAGTCTGGGACGATTTACTACAGAAGAAGAAATTGATATAGTTATTGAACGGGTTTTGGCTCTTGCAGAAGAATTGAAAGTCTAGTTTTTTTAATCTCGCAAAGTCGCAAAGTTTTTTATTAGTTGCCTCCAGTTTTAACTGGAGGAGGCAATAGATTAAGGTTTAAAAGGCTTTAGCCAAACTTCGACTAATTTGGCTAAAGCCTTTCTATTCTTACTTAGAACCTCCTGCTAAAGCTGGAGGGAATTAAAATTTAACCTTAAAAACTTTACGTCTTTGCGACTTTGCGATATTAAAACATGGCAAATTATTCAGAAATTAATTTCTCATAATCTTCTGCGGTATCTATATCAATATTGCCTTTTTCGAAAGGAACCGAAACAACATCATCCCAATATTTTTTAATGATTTTCTTTGCTCCTTCCTGTCCTTTTAATTCCAATAATTCATTAAAATATTTTTTATGAAATAAAACCGGAGTTCCTAAAGTTTCGGAATAAGCCGAAGCTGCAATTCCTTTTTCGGTTTTATGAGATTCCTGGATTAAATTTTCAAAAACTAAACTTGTAACAAAAGGCTGATCGCAGACTGCAAAAATACATTCTTCACTATCTGGATTTAAAAGCAGTAATTCATTTAATCCTTTTACAATTGAAGACGACATTCCGTTTTCCCACTCAGCATTAAAACATAAAGTTATTTCAGCCGAATTAAGCTCTTTTTCAATTATTACTTTATTTGCTCCTGTTACGACTAAAACAAATGAATTTGGGACTTTTAAAGCTTCTGAAACTGTATTTTTTAAAAGCGTTGATTCTTTGTATTCCAACAATTGTTTTGGGCGTCCTAATCTCGAAGAATTTCCCGCGGCCAAAATCACGATTCCGGTTTTATGTAGAAATTTATCTTCCATATTGGATTTCGTCGTGTATTTTTCCGGTTTTATATTTAAGAGAGGTTCCCGTTCTTCCAGTCGAAAAAGCTTTAATTTCTGATACAATTGATAATGCTATTTCTTCTGAAGTTTCGGCACCAATATCTAAACCTATCGGACTATAAATTCTGTCTAACTGTTCTTCGCTTATATTAATTCCTTCATTTTGAAGATCGTCGAGCATTCGGTTTAATTTTGTTTTAGGACCGAGAATTCCAATGTATTGGCAATTGGTTTCTAAAAGTAATTTTAAAACGGCTAAATCGTATTTGTAATTGTGTGTCATTAAAACGAAATAGGTTTGATCGTCGATTTTAATATCTTCTAAAAAATCCTCAGCTTTTACTGTTTTTAGGTAATCTGCTTTGGGGAAACGTTTTTCCGTTGCATGTGTCGCGCGGCCATCGCCAATAGTAATTTTCCATCCTAAAATAGAAGCCATTTTTACCAAAGGCTGAACATCATTTCCGGCTCCGGCAATGACAAGCGAAATTGGCGGATTGATATATTCTATCAAAGCTTCGTTGTCGTTCTCGTTTTGAAGTTTTTTTACAACTGATGTTTTAGTTTCTAATACTTCTTTTACATCCGAAATTAAATTTAAAACTTCGTTGCTGTGATTTAAAACCGGACTGTCTTTTCTAAAAAATAAAGTGGTTCCAATTTGCAAAGCGTTCCTTTTTAAAGAAAAAACAGTAACAATTACTGCTTCTCCTATGTTTGTATAATATAATCTAAGTGAAGAAGGGCGAGAGCAGATTTTGCTTTAAATAGCCTTATGGTATATTCAAGAAAAGAGAC
>NZ_FQWC01000007.1 GCF_900129555.1 Flavobacterium defluvii | reverse complement strand
AATTTATCGGTCCATACAATTTTCTCAACCAGCCAGGGTTTATTGATTCTCGTTAATTTTGAAGATGCTTCTTTATCCAAAACAAAAACAGCATTATCATGTTCCTGTAAAAAAGAAGCCGGAACTCTGTTTGTAACTTCATCTTCAACGGATTTTTTTACAATATTAGCTTTTCCTTCTCCCCAAGCCAATAGAATAACTCTTTTGGCTTCCATTATTTTTTTTACTCCAAGTGTGATGGCTGTTCTCGGCGTATTGTTTAAACCAAAGAAATCTTTGCTTGCCGCAACTCTTGTAATATGATCTAAAGCTACTAATCTGGTTTTTGAGTTTTGAAGCGAACCTGATTCATTAAAACCAATATGTCCGTTTCCTCCAATTCCTAATATTTGTAAATCAATCCCGCCCAAAGCTTCGATTTTTGCTTCATATTCGTGGCAGTAATCCGCGATTTGTTCTTTGGTTAAAAGTCCGTCGGGAATATGGTAGTTTTCAGGTAAAATATCGACGTGGTCAAACAAAAGCTCTTTCATAAAACGAACGTAACTGTTGATCGAGTTGGGTTCCATTGGGTAATATTCGTCAAGGTTGAAGCTGATTACGTTTTTAAAACTCAATCCTTCTTCTTTATGAAGTCTTACCAATTCTGCATACAATCCTTTTGGAGAAGAACCTGTTGCCAGACCTAAAATACAAAGTTTATTTTCTTTTTGTTTCGATTGAATTAAAGCTGCAATTTCCTGTGCAACAGCTTTTGAAGCTTCTGTTGAATTTTCAAAAACAACGGTGTTGATATTTTCGAAGCGCTTTTCGAAACCTGTTGCTTTGTCTATTTTACTTTTTAACATTGTGGATATTTTTAATATGTTTTTGTTTAATTTTTTTAATGCCATTTGGTTAAAAAAAGGCATAAGTTGAGCTGGAACACATCAAATGTGATATTTGAGTGCTTGATTTTTTATGTTGAAATAAAAATGTTTGCGTGTATCTAAACTTTGTCAAAGTTTGAAACTTTGACAAAGTTCTGCGTATCTATCTTTGTCGATTTTTTTAGTGCAGTTGCTTCGTTCCTCGCAATGACTATATTTTGGGTTAATTACCAACTCCTGTATTTATGTCCTTTAAAAGCAAAAAACACAATCATTAAATAAGCTGGTAATAATATTAAATAGGCTAATTGATTTCCACTTTTTGCGGTTTCTGTAATTCCCGCTGCCACATTAGAAGCATTAATTGAGTCGGCAATCATTCCGTAAAATAAAGGAAAAACGGCTCCACCAATAATTCCCATAATTAGAATTGCACCGCCAATTTTTGTGTATCCACCCAAATCCTGAAGTGCCATTGGCCAGATCGCCGGCCAGCAAAGTGCATTTGCCAAACCTAATAAAGCAACCAAAATAATAATCAACGGTAATTGTGGAATTCCCGGTAAATGAACCATAATTTTTGGAGAAAGTATTACGATTAAAGCAACCAAAATAAGTCCTAAAAATCCAGAAACTTTTAAAGCAGAAACCTGAGAAACGTATTTCGGAATCAAGGTAATTCCTAAAATATAACCGATAACCATAAAAGTCATCGTAAACGAAGTCAGTTTTAGATAGAAAGAGCCGTTTTCTCCATAAACTCCCAATTGTTTTCCGAATCCACCGATGGAATCTCCGGCTAAAACTTCGGCAGCGATATAAACCATTAAGGTAATTACGCCGAAAACCAATTGCGGATGTTTGAAAGCTGCTTTTATTTGTTTGAAAATACTCAGATTTTCTACTTGTCCTTCATCATCTAAATCAATTTCCGGAAGTGGAGAAAATTTTACCAAAACAGCCAAAACCAGCATAATCACTGCCATATAAATGTATGGCGACTGCAATTGCAAAGCCAATGCATCTAAAGCAGTTTCTTTTTGAACCGAAGTCATAACGGCAATTTTATCTGCAGAATAATCTCCAATATTGGATAAAACCAAAGAGGTCAATAGTAAAGGAGCGAGAAAACCTGCCAGTTTATTTGCAATTCCCAAAACGCTGATTCTTGCCGCAGCACTTTCGCGTGGGCCAATTACAACCACATACGGATTTGCTGCTGTCTGCAAAACTGCCAAACCGGTTCCCATTACAAATAAAGCTACAAGAAAAAGTCCAAAAGTTCTGGCTTCGGCAGCCGGATAAAATAGAAGTGCTCCTATAGCAATTATTAATAATCCAACTGAAATTCCGTTTTTATAACCTAATTTTTCGATTAAAAATGAAGACGGAATCGCCATTACAAAATAAGCAATATAAAAGGCAAACGTAACAAAATACGATTGTGATTCGGTTAGTTCGCATGCTAATTTAAAAAATGGAATCAGCGGTCCGTTTAACCAGGTTACGAATCCAAAAATAAAAAACAATGAGGTTAAAATAACCATAGGAATAAAAGTGCTGTTTTGCTCTTTTTTTAGTGTAAGATCTAGTTGTGACATATTTTTGGTTTTTGATTAGTTTGTCTTTTGCTCATAATTAAATTTTAACACATAGAAACATAGTTTTTTGTTGCGCTTAAAGGCGTTTCACTTGCATTAACAAACATAGGCTATGTCTGGAAACTTGTTTCTTTGGTATTCTTTTCTAAAAAACATTTAAACCTATGTTTCTATGTGTTTAAATATTCTCATGCATTGTATATTCTGATTTAAATCTATTTGCTCACTAATTCCTGATGATAAAAAAGAATGGTTTCTTCTAATGCCTGATCAATTGTATATTCTGGTTTAAAACCTAATTGGTTGAATTTTTCAGGATTTGCTTTAGAATGTTTAATATCGCCGGGTCTTTCGTCTAAAAATTTAATCTGCGATTTAGAATTGGTGATTTTTATAATTTTTTCAGCCAGTTCTAAAACCGATGTGCTGTGTCCTAAAGCTACATTATAAGTTTCACTTCCTTTTTGCGAAGCGAGAATATTCGCTTTTACAACATCTTTTACATAAATAAAATCTCTGGTTTGCGAACCGTCTCCATAAATAGTTATCGGTTCGTTTTGAAGTGCTTTATTGATAAAAATAGGCACTGCCGCCGCATAAGCCGATTCTGGATTTTGGCGCGGACCAAAAACGTTGAAATATCTTAAAGAAGCTGTTGGAACCTGATATTGATCTAAATACATTTTTAAATAATATTCGCCGTCTAATTTTGTAATCGCGTACGGTGTCATTGGTTCCGGAAACATGGTTTCTACTTTTGGTAAAACCGGATTGTTACCGTAATTCGCTGCCGATGTTGACAATACAACTTTACAATCTGTATTATTTTTTGCTGCTTCGAGAATATTAATTGTCCCGATGGTATTGATTTCGATACATTCTTTTATTTTCAAAAGAGATTCAGGAACGCTGACTAAAGCTGCCAAATGAAAAACACCGCTTGCTCCGCTTATCACTTTGTTGACCAAATTTTCGTCGCGAATGTCTCCTTTTACAAATTCAACATTTAATCCGTTTAGGTTATGTTCGAATCCCGTTCTAAGACTATCAAGTATCAAAACCTGATGTCCTTCTTTCGATAAATGTTCTGCAATATGGCTTCCTATAAAACCGGCACCTCCGGTAATGACATATTTTTTCATTTTTTTTATTTTAATGATCCAACGAAATTCAAATTATAATCTTCCATTTCTTTGAATTGTTCCGACAGACTTTCAATCAGCTTAAACTGGTTTCTTGAACGATCCAGATTGTGTTCCGGATATTCTGTTTTATAATACACATCGTCATTTAAAAAATCGGTTAAAAAACGAAGTGCCATTATAAAAGTCATTGTTTTTGCACCAAGAGGTAAATACTTAATTTCTAATGTTGAAAGCGATGAATTTGTTTTTTCTAAAAATCCTTTCACATACGCTTTGTAAAACTCAAGATTGAAATTTACCAAATCCAGATTTTTTTCGTCTTCGGCTGCTGTGTTACAAATAGTTCTGATCGCATCTCCAAAATCATAATGAATAATTCCCGGCATAACTGTGTCTGTATCAATCACACAAAGTCCTTTTTTGTTTTGGTCAAAAAGTGCGTTTGAAATTTTTGTATCGTTATGTGTAACCCTGAGCTTGATTTTTTTTGCATCTTTTAAATTTTGAAGAATATGCATTTCTTCTTTTAAATCCTTAACATTCTGAATTAAGATTTTTGCCTGCTCGATTCTTTGTCCAGAAGCTTCTTTTAAAGCCGTATCAAACTGTGAATAACGAAATGCCATATTATGGAAATTCGGAATTACTTCTGTCAATTTTCTGGCATCAAAATCGCTGGTAAGATTTAAAAATTCACCAAAAAGCTTTCCGCCTTCATATGCAATTTCTTCATTTTTAACGGTTTCAAAAGTCAGGCTTCCTTCAATATAAACCATTACATTCCAGAAATTTCCGTCTTTGTCCTGATAATAAAAAATACCTTTTTTTGTTCCGATAAAAGTTAAAACCCTGCGCTTTAATTCAGCTTCAGATAAATGTTTTAATTTTTTCTGCAAATGTTTACTAACGCTTACTTTATTGGCTATTAACCCCGGAACATCCTTAAAAACACCTTCGTTAATACGCTGTAAAATAAATTGTTTACCGCTTTGAGTCGTTAGCAAATAGGTGTCATTAATATGACCGGAAGACAGTTCTTCGAAGGTTTTAAAAACCTCGATATGATCAAACTGTTCGAATATAAATTTTAGTTGTTCGGCTGTCATATTACCAAAGATTTGTTGGATAAACTTTTTGCGCTCTTAACTTTTCAATTTCTTTTTTTACTATTTCTTTATCCTCTTTATACGTTACTCCAAACCATTTTGCATTGGACTGAAGTACTTCGACAGATGCATTATCTGACTTTAAAATTTCATTTACGACAGATGTAATAAAAAATTCGGCTTTTAAATCGTTCTCGTTTTCTTTTAAAAACTGCTCAAACAGAGCGCCTCCAAACTCAAAGCATTTTGGTGTAAATCCCCAGAAATTCATAGAAACGATTGTATTTTCATCAATCGGAATAAATGCTCCATTATCGTCTTTACGCATCAGTTTTCCGTTTATTTTTTCGATGTGCGTACGCTCTGTAACATCGGTTAAATAATTATTCTCATCAACCTGACATTCTCCTCTGGAAACAAAGCCATGATCTGAAACAGTATTTTTGAGCAGATAAGCCATCATATTAAAATTGTATGATTCTTTATCCATTTCGGTTAAAGCTTTTGCCATGATTTCAAAAGCTTCTTTTCCGTAAAAATCATCGGCGTTTATGATCGCGAAGTTTTCAGTTACCTCATCTTTCGCCATTAAAAGCGCGTGTCCGGTTCCCCACGGTTTTTTTCTTTCTGGATTTAAATATTGTGCGGGAACATTTTCAATTTCCTGAAAAACGTATCCTACTTCGGCTTTTCCTTCCAGTTTTTTATTGAAAATTTCTTTACACTCTTCTTCAATGTTTTTACTTATAATAAATACAAATTTCCCAAAACCTGCCTGCAATGCATCATATATCGAAAAATCCATAATGGTATCTCCTTCGGGCGTAAATGTATCTAACTGTTTTAATCCTCCATATCGACTTCCAATACCTGCCGCCAGGATCACGAGAGTAGGTTTATTTTTGCTCATTTAAATAGTAATATTAATTGGTTATTATTTTTAAAAGTTTTTGGTCGTTTTTTTATTTTTTCAAATGATTTTTAAAAGCGATTATTTTGTAATTTTTAGATATTGAAAATTTCTCTTATAAATTGAAAAATAAATATTAATCTGACAATTATATAGTTAATATGATGCGTAATGTGATTAATATTCGGCTAAAGTATATATTAATACTTTATAAAAAAAGAAAATTATGTTAAAATGTGCTCGAACACAATAAAAATGTTTTCGAACACATGTAATTTAATATTTCCTGATATTTGATTTTTATATATATTTGTTTCTATATGGAGAAGATTTACACAATTAAGGATATTGCAGAGCTTGCAGGAGTCTCAAAAGGGACTGTTGACCGTGTTTTGCATAAAAGAGGAAAAGTGTCTGAAGATGCTTTGAAAAAAGTCAATGAAGTTCTGGACAAGATTGATTACCAGCCTAATTTGATGGCACGAAGCTTAAAGAAAAAACAAATTTATTCTATCTGCGTCCTAATTCCTGATTCTGCAAACGATCCGTATTGGCAGCCTTGCATTGATGGGATTAATGAAGCTAAAAAAGAGTTTAAATCTTTTAACGTAAAAGTGGAGATTTTCCTGTTTGATCCTACAAGTACTTCTTCTTTTGTAGAAACTAACAAAACGGTATTAAATTCATCTCCAGATGCGGTTTTGCTCGTACCTTTATTCCATAAAGAAGCGATAGACGCTATTGAAACCTATAATTCTAAAGGCATTATTTCTAGTATTTTTAATAACCAGCTTAAATCGAATACCATTAAAAGTTTTGTTGGGCAGGATTTATTTCAAAGCGGAAGAATTGCTGCACGTTTATTAGATTTATTGATTAAAAAAGGTACAATCGCAATTGTTCATATTGATGAAGATTACGAAAACGCCATTCACATGCAGGAAAAAGAGAAAGGTTTCAGGGATTATTTTGAAAATCTGGAAAGCGGAAAATTTGAAATTAAAACCTTTAAAGTAAAACATCCGCAGTTTAAAACTACTCTAAAAGAGTATCTAGAATCAAATCCGGCTATTGAAGGCCTTTTTGTAACGACTTCTAAAGCATATCAGGTTGCCAAAATTATCGCCAAAAAACCTGAAAAGAAAATCGCACTTGTAGGTTATGATTTATTAGAAAATAATCTGGAATATCTAAACAATAAAACTATCGACTTTTTGATTCACCAAAACCCGAAACGTCAGGCTTATTTGGGAACGACAAGTTTGATTGAGCATTTTATTTTTGAAAAAGAAATCAGCCCGGAAAAATTACTTCCTATTGATATTGTAAATACCGAAAACGCTAAGGATTATTTTTTATAGGACTTTGCGGGTATTTTCTAAACACATAGAGACATAGGTTTAAATGTGTATAAAAAAAGATTGTAAAAGAAACTAGTTTCCACACATAGCTATGTGTATTGATGCAAGTGAAACGCCTTTTTTAAACGCTTAGAAAAGCTATGTCTCTATGTGTTTAAAATATCTACCAAAGATTGGTAAATATAGCCCGCAGTTTCAACCGTGGGAAACGAATTATGATAATTTATTGTGTTCACATTGCGTCCCAGTGGTTGAAACCACTGGCTATGTTTTATATAGCTAGCCTAAAGTCAACGTACCAAAAGAACTGGCGATATGAAAATTTGGAGTTTCTGTATTTGGGTTTACCCATGTAATCCAGGTTGGTTCAAATAGTTTATTTTCCTGTTTGATATATTTGGCTCTAAAAATCCCGGCTTCAATGATGTTCTCTTTTATCAAATGAAAGTTTTTCAGCGATTGAATACTTACTGCAAATTCTACAATAAAATGATCGCTTTTTATACTTGATTTTACCGTTAGATTATTTTCTGGCCAATTCCAGTCAAAATCAAATTTCTTTTTAGGAGAAGCCATAAAATCCATGATTCTCGGTGTCGGATCAATTTCCAGACAATAATACGGATTCAGGTTTTCATCTGTTCTAAAGAAAATTTCAACGCGGTCTGATTCTCCAATACTGTCAATAGAATCGTCTTGTCTGTCAATGTGTATGTTATCATCATAAACCTTGTAGCAGAAATACATATTTTCGGTATCCCATAACGATCTGAATTCTATTTTTTCAGGTTCTAAATCGCTCCAGGGCGAAGTAAAATCGGTTAGAATTTCTGCCTGATTCCAAAAAGGATTATCTCCCAAACCGTTTATTTGCAAAATGTTTTTTTCGATTCGGTTTACATTGTAATTTTTCATTTTAAAAAGGTACGAAATTTTAAAAAGAAAAAGGAGCAAAAGAAAAAAATCTTCTGCTCCTGAACTGCATTATTTTAAGTAAATTTTATTGTGTGTTATTTCGTTATCGGCATTGATTTGAAGGATAATTAATTGCGAATTTACCTTTAAACCTGAAATATTAATTCTTGCTGATTCAACAGAACTGAAATCTTGTTTTAGAAGTTCTCTTCCATTTAAATCCAATAAAATCACATTAGCTGATTTGACACTTTTTCCGAAATTAATATTGATTTCATCTGAAGCCGGATTTGGGAAAACAGAAAAACTCGCTGCAGTTTGTTCTTCGGCAACTGCGATATTTGCTTTTTTAGCTGTTGATCCTGTCTGAAGTTCAGAACATCCGATATCAATTCTGCCGTTTCTTTTTCTAATATCATCATCAAAATCCAAGGTTCCTGAATAAGTCGAATTGTAAGTTGGATCTCCTTTATCTGTCGCAAAAGCTCCAGAAACCAGCGTAAAATTAAAAGTTGCAGCGTTTGTAAATCCTGGTAAACCCACTACAGAATTAACATCTTGTCCTGTTGTTGTGGCAAACTGCGCCGCATTATACGATCCGGTTGTCGAACTTCCGTTAAAACTTGTTCCAGTCAAATCGATGATAAAATCGGTATTTCCTTCTCTGTAATATAAATTATAATTCGAAACAAAACTTGAAATTGTGTATCCGTACGAAGCTAAAAATGCTTTTTTATCGGTTGTCGCATACATAATATTGTTTTTATAAGTAATTCCGGAACTATTTTGAAAATGTACTTCACCTCCAAAATTATCAGCTAATGTAGCAACCGACGTTCCTTGAATAGTTGTAACTCCGTTAATGGTTGCACCAGTTCTGTTTTTATAAAAAGTATTATTAAAGATTTTGGTATTTCCTACGCTTGTTGTGTAACCAGAACCATTAACACCTCCAAAAATTGCTCCGGTTATTACATTGTTATAAACGGAATTGTTGTTTACAATATGTCCTGTAGAAAGACCGCCGTTTCCGGTTGAAGTATTTTGCTCTGCACCAACAGAAAGTCCTACTCCACATCTAAAAACTTCATTTCTTTGTACGGTAATGTTTAAAGCTCCGTCAACATAAATTCCGGCACTGTTTGCCACCGCACTCATACAATTAAAAACTTCGTTTGAAGCGATTACACCATTTCGAGCCTGATTATTACTTGCCGCTCCGGTAGATAAATAGTTTCCAGCTGCAACAATTCCGATATTGGCAATGTCATAAACCGTATTTCCTGAAACCGAAAATCCGTTTACGTTTCCTGTTACCGTAACAGCTTCTCCCCAGCCGGTAGCACAATTGTTTACTTCATTATTATCGATTTTTACGTTTGTAATGGCATAAGTTCCGTTTCCACCATCTACTTTAATGGCGTTGGCCACAATACCGCTGTTTGCAGGAATTGCCGAAAGATTATTACTGGTCCAGCCAATATTTCTAACAATACAATTTTTAACAGTAATATTATCTAAATTGGCTGTTGCACCGGAATTGGCCAAAATCCAGATTCCTTTACTTCCGTTTCCAATTTTATTCGAAATCGTCAAACCGTCTATTGTAACATTGCTAGTATTTACGATTCCAAGAACATAAGTATCTGTACTTGTCCATCCCGAAGCATTTACAACTACAGCGCCGGATCCGCTTTTTTGAATCGTTAAAGGTTTTCCAACATAAATTGGACCTGTAACTGGATAAGTTCCCGAAAGCACTAAAACTGTTCCTCCAGATGGTGCTGCCTGAACTCCTTTTACGATGGTTTTATAAGGTAGCGCTGCAGTACCTGTTCCTGTTGTGTCGTTTCCTGTTGTAGATACATAAGTTTGCGAAAAACCTTGTATAAAGCAGAATAAAATAAAAAATGTAATTTTCTTGACTTTCATAATTTTGATATTTTTGGGTTAACAATTAAAAAAAATTATAGATAGAATATTGCAATATTTTCTATTTAAAATATGCTTTTTCTGTACTTCAATTTCGAACTCAAAAACATCGTTTTAATGTTCTATTTTATTCTTTTTGAATGACATAAAAAAGCTTATTTGTGACTAAAGTAAATATTGTATTCTAATTTGCAAGAAAATAATTAGAAAAAATGTGTTCGAGCACAAATTTTAAACATTTTGAAAGTTTTTTATTACATAATTTTAATGTTTTTTGTACAGAATTTGAATGTGTTTGAACACAAATAAATATTATACTACAAAATGATGTATTTTCAATAATTAATGAATAAAAAAAATGCCTCTAAAATCTAAGTTTTAAAGACATCATTTTTTGCAAATTCAGCATTTTAGTTTTTCAATCTGTATTTATTGAAAATGATAAAAACTGCTCCCACGATTAAGAGCAAAGAAATGTTTGCTGCTCCTAATAAGAACTGACTTTTTACAGCATAAATATTTACAAAACTATAACTAAAAAGTGCACTTATCATATAAGCGCCACCGCCGGTTAATCCGCTTGCAACTCCGGCATTTTTAGAAAATCGGCTTAAACAATAACCCAAAACGATATTGTAGATGAAACCTCCACAGATATTCAATCCCATTGTAAAAGCAACCAACGTATAAATATTACTTTCAAACTGGCTTGTAAAAATCATGAGTAAAGCTAAAATCAGCTGAATAGTTATGGCTGTTCCAACTTTTTTTGCCAAAGGTTTTTTGATCATAGATTTTGCCGTAATTCCACCAATCATAACAGATAATCCAGACAATAAAGCACTGTAACCGGTTTCGATTGCCGAATATCCAAAAATACGTTCAATGATAAACGGGCTTGATAAATTGAACATTAAAACTATAGCAAAAGTAATTCCTAGAATTATAAATCCTAAAGTAAAATCAGCCGATTTCAGCATGTTTGAATAGGTATTGGCAATCGCTTTAAATTTAAACGGATGAAATTCTTTGATGCTTTCTCCGCTGTAAAGAAGTTCTAAAACCAAAATAAGTAAAGACAATCCGCCCAGAAAATAAAAATTAGATTTCCAGCCGAAACTATGTTCCAGATATCCACCTAAAAACGGGGCTAATATTGGTGCGCTTGCCCAAATTATAGAAAATAAACTAATGTAGCTTTTTAATTTTTCACCTTTAAATAAATCCACAAAATAAGCACGTTTGGCAATTACAATAAAGGCAATAGCAATTCCCTGAATAATACGCATGGCATATATTAGATAAATATTCGGAACCAAAGCAATTATAAAACTGGTTATTGAAAATACAGCCAGCGATGCAATGCTGATTTTAAATCGGCCAAAACTGTCTAATATACTGCCGATAAAAATCTGGCTGATGCCGACACTAAACATAAAAAATACTAATGTAAGCTGAACTGCTGATGTCGAAACGTTTAAATCTTTTGTCATTGCCGGAAGCGAAGGCAAATATACATCTGTCGCAAAACCGGATAACGGAATTAGGGCCAAAGCCAATATGGTACTGAATCCTTTATGATCCTCTTTTAAATTTCTCATTCTTATTATTAATTAATTTATTACAAAATAGACCAATCGGTCTAAAATATTTTAAAAAAAATATGTTAGATAACATATCTTTCAAATTCGGTTTTTATAATTTCTAAGACAACTTCCATCTGGTCATTGTTATCAAAAACTTTTCGGCATAAAATGGCGCCTTCAATCATCGTAAATGCCATTATTCCAAATCTTTCCGGGTTGATTTCTGCCAAAAGTTCTTTGTTGTTAACTCCCAATTCAATTATATCCGTATATCTTTTTTGCGCTGAGCCAATAGCTTTTTTTACCTGTTCTTTTATAACTGGGTTTGTATCATCTGCTTCAATTCCAAAATTTAAAATGGGACAGCCGTCGGTCATATTATTTTTATTTTCATAAACCGCCAATAATTTATAAAGCTTTTCTTTTGCAGTTTTTCCCTGCGAAACCGCATTGTCTAATTTGGCAGCTAACTGCGATCTTAAATACAAAAATGATTCTTTGCAAATTTCTTCTTTACTTTCAAAGTTTCCGTAAATACCTCCTTTTGCCAGTTTTGTCGCTTCCATAATATCACTTAAAGAAGTTCCTGCCATTCCTTTTTTATTGATAATCTCGGCCGATTTTTCAATAATAAACTGTTTTGTTCGTTCTGCTTTACTCATGATCTTTTTCATTTTGACACTGCAAATTTAGACCGATCGGTCTAAATTTGCAAATATTTTTTAATTTATTTTTTTTAAATCATTAAAAATCAAGCAAAAACAAGGGTTTTCGCTTGATAAAAATTTAAAAATCATGGAGTTAAAAATATCGATTTAAAAAATAAATAGTAACTTTTCCTGCTTTTTAATCCAACCTCATTTCAATTATGACGACCGATATTATAGAATTACATGATTGTATTGTTTTAGTCGAACAATCGAATACTATGAAAACTATAGTGCAGAAATGTGAAATTGACGGCGATGCTGTTGGTTTTGCTTTTTATGGCTCGGGAAATGTAGAGCTGGAAATTAAACATAATAATCAGACTAAATATTTGATGAACACAACGGGTTTGGCAATTTGTTTTTTTGGAAATCAAAAAGTTGAATTTTCTCATAAGATTGAGCCTGATAAACCTTTACAGTCAATTAGTATTTTTACAAAACTGAAAAACCTAAATTCACTTCCGCAGGCAGAAAGAGAGATTTTCGAAAATTATCTGCCGGAATTATTAAATCCAAAAGAGCATTTTGTAAAAGGTCCATCGTTTTATATGACACTCGAAATGCAATTGGCAGTTCAAAAAATATTCAATACGACTTATACAGGAAATACGCGTTTTCTATTTTTAAAAAGTCAGATTAATGAACTTTTGGCACATTTCTATGGCCTTTTGGCTTCTGAAAAAAAATCGGATTTATCAGAGATTGATAAAAACAAACTTTTTCAGGCCAGGGAAATTGTAACAACGCACTTTTCTACTCCTCCGTCGATTACGCAATTATCGCAGATGGTGGGCTTGAATAGTAATAAATTAAAAAAGAATTTTAAAGAACTTTTTGGAATTCCTGTTTTTAAATATGTTCAGGAAGAACGTTTAAATAAGGCGTATGAGTTACTCCGCGAAAGCGAAAAAACAGTTCAGGAATCGGCTTGGGAAGTTGGTTATGAAAGTCTGAGTTCGTTTTCGAATGCTTTTCATAAAAAATTCGGCATGCGTCCTAACGATGTAAAACAACAGTTCTTTTCAAACAAATCATAATTCTTTTGCGACAAATGATTGTGTATTAATCGAAGCAACTTTGTATCAGTAATCATCATTAAAAAACTACTGATATGAAAAAGAAAATTTTAGTTCTGGGTTCTACAGGAAAAACAGGACGCAGAGTTGCTGCAAGATTAGAAAATAATACTGAAGTTAAACTTCGTTTAGGTTCTCGAAACGAAAAAATCCCGTTTGATTGGGAAAAACCAGAAACCTGGCAAAATGTTCTAAAAGATATTGACACGGTTTATATTACTTTTCAACCGGATTTAGCTGTTCCTTTTGCGGCAGAAGCGATAGAAAATTTTACACAGCTTGCTACAAAAGCCGGAGTTCAAAAAATAGTTTTACTTTCCGGAAGAGGCGAAAAAGAAGCGCAGGTTTGCGAAGAAACCGTAAAGAAAAACGCCAAAAACTGGACTATTGTGCGCGCAAGCTGGTTCAATCAAAACTTTAGCGAAAGCTTCTTTTTAGATCCAATTCTTTACGGAATTGTTGCTCTGCCAAGAGCTGAAGCACTTGAACCTTTTACCGATGCCGATGATATTGCGGATGTTGTTACGGCTGCACTTTTAGACGAAATTCACAACGGAAAAACGTACGATTTAACTGGTCCAAGATTATTGACTTTTAAAGATGCTGTAAACGAAATTGCGAATGCAAGCGGGAGAAATATCTCTTTTCAAAGTTTATCTTTAGAAGAATATGTGCAGATGTTAAAAGAATATCAGATTCCTGATGATCATATCTGGCTGGTAAATTATCTTTTTGAACAGGTTCTGGACGGAAGAAACTCCAGCGTTACTTCTGATATTGAAAAAGTACTGGGCAGAAAAGCAAAAGATTTTAGCGTTTACGCAAAAGAAACTGCCAAAACCGGAATTTGGAATCCTGAAAATTAAGTTATGAAATATTTTAGAGCAATATTTTCGGGTATTTTGGTTTGGATTGCTGTTAGTATTTCTTTTTATCTCCTGGAACAAATTCTGTTTGTAAAAGATTCTTTTTTCTGGCAATCGGTTATGGTGACTATTTTTATTGTGTTTTTTGCCATTGGTTCGGCTAAGTTTTATTATTTGAAAAATTACAAGATAAGCGGCCTGCAGCTTGGTATTATAATGTCGCTTACGGCTTTATTGCTGGATGTAATTATTACAGTTCCTTTTGTTGAAATTCCGAATGGAAGAAGTTACGAGACCTTTTTTACAAGTCCTGTTTTATGGATTCTGGCTTTTGTAAATGCATTTTCTGTTTTTCTTTGGCGAAAGCAAAACCATAAAAAAACTCCTGTTTAGTGGAACAGGAGTTTTTCGGATTAAATATAATAGTAGTCTGTGGAATTTATTAACCTCTTGTGAGCCAGCCTCTTTTACCAACTGTTATAATTGAATAAGGCGCAATCCAGAAAAGTGAAAAAGTATAAAGAATACTATAAGAATACGCCCAGAATGCTTCATCAAAAGAATATCTTTTTGCATAAAAGAAAACTGAAAAGCTTGATACTAATAATATGCCCAAAAGTGCTGAGCTAACAAATAATAACGGATGGGTTGCAATGAAATAAAACATAAATATAAAGAACGGATATGTCATTAAGATTCTTATAAACTGTTCTGTATACAATAGTCTTGCACCCACTTTTGATTCTTTTCTAAAATCTTTCCAAACATATTTTGCCATCATTATGTTTTCGCGAACGTTGCTTCTTCCCCATCTTATAAACATTTTGTATAGTCCGGTATAATTTTCAGGAACGTTTGTCAACACATACGCATTACGCTGAAATAAAACATGATGCCCTTGTTTTAAAATCATGTTGGTCATTGCGCGGTCTTCGCCAATGTCAGATGGTTTCCCCATAAAAGTCTGGTCGATCCATTCCGGTAAACATGCAAAAACTGCATTTCTTTTGTAAGCGGCCAAGGCTCCAGGTGTACAAAGTACAGATCCTAGTGCACTTTCTGCAGAGCGCATGAATTCAAAACTCATTACGAAACTTACATTTAGCATTTTTGGCAAAATTGCTTTTTTGTTGTTCAATACCTGAACATTTCCGGCAACGGCACCGCATTTTTCGTCAACTATAAACGGACTTACCAAATTTCTTAAAGTATCTTTTTTTACGATAGAATCGCTATCGACAGTTACAAAGATTTCTCCTTTTCCTAAATTAAATCCGCGGTACAATGCGTGACGTTTTCCTTTGTTTTGCGGTTGTTGAAAAATCGATACACGATCGCCCAATTTTAATTTTGCCTGCTGAATCCAGTACCATGTATCATCTTTACTTCCATCATCTATTGCCAAAAGTTCTAATTTGTGTGCAGGAAAATCACTATCTGCCAAACTCATCAATGTTTCGTAAACCAGTTTTCCTTCGTTGTAAGCCGGAACAATTACCGTACAAGTTGGCAGCAATTCATCAGAAACAGATTCGATTGGTTTGTACTTAAAATAAAGAACGACATTGTATAAAAACATACCGCCTTTAAAAAGAAATAATGCTGCAGAAACAATAAGTAAAATTATTCCGCCGGTTGAATTTAATCTTTCAAAATGAAGCTGATCAAAATCAGGCTGAAATTGAAATACTAAAAAAGCTCCGGCAAACAATACTAAAAATGTTGCTGCAAGAATCATAAAACCAAAGATGCTTTTTGGTCTTTCTATATGTGTTTTGGTTGTGTTATTGTTTATTTTAAAAATAGACGGGCTGATTACTTCGCTGCTGATATCGCCTCCTGTATAAAATTGTTTTGAGATAATTGTTTCGCTTTCCATGTCCTTTTGTTTGTATTAATTCTCTAAAATGGCTTTTATCAAATGATCTCTCTTTTTTATTTTCTAAGTAAACACCAGAAAAATTAAAGATTGACATGTTCCGAATTTGCAAGCGGCGTGCCATTTAGGTTTTAAACTGAATTTTAGCAGTTTACAAAAAACAAGACATAAACGATGTGTGTAATATTTTTACACTTTGTAGAATGTTTATACAATTTTTAGTGTGTAACAACAGTAAAATAAGGGATTTTTGCGATGGTAAAAATGTGCGGTAAAATATAAAAACGCATAATTAAGTCAAAAATTGCATTCTAATTTAGTTATTTTTATAAATTCTAATTGTGTTACTAAAATGAAAAATTTTACTTACAAAAACATTTTAAGACGAATTATAAAGCAATAATCTTTACAGATTTTAATTTAAATGAGTTAATTTTATAGGTCTTTAAATAATTTTCCTGCGAAAATTAATTTTATCTTAGCAGGAAACAATTAATTTTTGTTTCATTTTTCCATATAAAAAATACTTTACACTTCATGAACCAACATATTTACAACATTTTACTTGCCGATGACGATGACGATGACTGCTCTTTCTTTGAAGAAGCTCTTGATGAACTGTCACTTGCAACAACACTTGTAACTGTGAATGACGGAGTTCATTTAATGAATTTTTTAGCAGATACATCACAGGAAAGTCTTCCAGATGTTCTTTTTCTTGATTTAAATATGCCCAGAAAAAACGGATCTGAATGTTTGACCGAAATCAGACAGATTGAACGTTTAAAAGATTTCCCTATTATTATATTTTCTACTTCTCTGGACACCAAAATTGTAGACGTAACGTACGAAATGGGTGCAACGTTTTACATTCGTAAACCCGGAGATTTTTCAAAACTGAAAACCGTTATTGAAAACGCACTTATTGCAGCTTCTGAAAATAATTTTAAACAGCCGGAAAGAGCGCATTTTATAATTCAACCCTAAATCATTTTGAATGAGCCACACATATAAGGAACATTATTTTCTATCCGATGGTGGAGAAATGGGAGAATTAATACGCTCCAAAGACTGGAGCCAAACTCCCCTGGGTGATCCTGAAAACTGGCCTCAAAGTTTGTGTACAATGACTTCTGTAATGCTTAACAATCCGTTTGGAATGTACATTGCATGGGGAAAACATTTTACGCAGTTATACAATGATGCTTTTTTAAAAATTATAGGTCCCGACAAACATCCGGAAGCCTTAGGAAATTCTCCGCAGGAAACTTTCGCCGAAATATGGAATATTACAGGTCCCATGTTTGACGAAGTTATGCTGGGGAAATCACTTTCGTTTCCTGATTTTGTAGTTCCGTTAAGCAAAAATGGCGTAGTAGAAACTTGTTATTTTGATTTTTCATATTCACCTATTAAAACAGAAAATGGAGATGTTGGCGGTGTTTTAGTTACGGTTATTGAAACTACAGCAAGAAAAAAAGAAGTTAAAGATCAGTTTGAAGCCCACGAAAAACTTCAGGAAAGCGAGCAAAAAATAAGACAGCTGGTCGAAAACGCTCCTTTTCCTATTGCAGTTTATATAGGTGAAGAAATGCGAATTGAACTCGCAAATGATTCCATTATAAAAGTCTGGGGAAAAGGTGATGATGTAATCGGGAAATCGTATCGCGAAATTCTCCCCGAACTTGATAACCAGTCAGTTTTTGAACAGGTTGAAAGCGTTTTAAAAACCGGAAAATCTTTTCATAATAAAAATGCCCGAATCGATATAACGATAAACGATAAACTCGAAACTTTTTATTTCAATTATAGTTTTACGCCATTGTATGACAGAAACGGAAATGTTTATGCCGTAATGAATACTGGTGCTGATGTTACAGATTTACATCTGGCATCTAAAAAAATTGAAACTGCCGATAAACGTTTTCGTGATACGGTAAAACAAGCGCCGCTGGGAATTACTATTTTGCGCGGCCCGGATTACATCGTCGAATCAGCAAATGAATCGTATTTAAAATTAGTAGACAGAGAAGAGAAAAATTTTGTAGGCAAACCATTATTTGATTCTCTTCCTGAGGTTAGAGAAACTGTCGATTCATTATTAAAAAATGTTTTAGAAACAGGAATTCCGTATCACGGAAATGAAGTTCCTGTTCCGTTAAACCGTTATGGAAAACTAGGAATTTGGTATTTTGACTTTCTCTATCATCCTTTAAGAGAAGAAGATGGAGAAATTACGGGTATAATTGTTACCGTAACCGAAGTAAGCGAAAAAGTTGAAGTTCGAAAAAAAATTGAACAAAATGAAGAACGCTTAAGTATTATCGTAGAAGCAAGTGAATTAGGAACTTGGGAACTAAATGCAAAAACAAAAGAACCTCATTATTCAAAACGTTATCTTGAAATCCTTGGCGGCTACACCGAAGACATTTTGCTAACACACGAGCAATTGCTACAGCACCTGCATCCTGATGATATGCATATTCGAAATAAAGCTTTTAAAAATGCACTTAAAACAGGGATTCTTCATTATGAAGTCAGAACAATATGGCATGATAAAAGCATTCACTGGATTGAAGGAAAAGGAAAAGTTTTTTATGATAAAAACCATAAGCCTGACAAATTAATAGGTACCATTAGAGATATTACAAACGAGAAAAATCATCAGCAGGAATTAGAAGAAAGTGAAAAAAGATTTCGAAATCTGGTTATGCAGTCTCCTGTACCAAAAACCATTTTAAAAGGTCCTGAAATGGTTGTAGAAATTGCCAATCTTGCTTTACTCAAAAATATCTGGAAGAAAAAAGAAAGTGATGTTCAGGGTAAAAAACTGTTCGAAATTTTCCCGGAACTCCTTACTCAAAAATATGCTAAACTTTTAGAAGAAGTTTACAAAAACGGAAAAGTATATTCTGAAATCGAATCGCCTATATTAATTAATGGCGATGATGGCGAAAATCTATTTTATATTGATTTTGAATATGCACCAATGTACGAAACAGATAATAGTATTTCTGGAATCAGAGCCACTATAATCGATGTAACAGAAAAAGTTCAAGCCAGAAATAAGATTGCCGAAAGTGAAAAACGTTTCCGTTCTTTAACAGAAAGTATTCCGCAGTTAATATGGGAAACCGATGATAAAGGAAATGGTTTGTTTGCTTCGCGAAAATGGACAGAATATACCGGAATTAAACCAACTGCCGATACTGAATGGCAGTCGTTGGTTCATCCTGAAGATTACAAAGAAAATATAAAAATCTGGAACCACAGTCTGCATACAGGTCAGGTTTTTAGATCTGATGTTCGCATTTTACGAAAAGATGGCAGTTACAGATGGCACGCGGTAATTGGCGAGCCTGTTTTTGATGCCGACAATAAAATTGTAAAATGGGTTGGTTCTTTTACAGATATTCATACAGAAAAAGCTTTTACCCAAGAATTAGAGCAGCAAGTAACCGCCAGAACCAGAGAACTCAGCCAAATGTATGAATCGCTCAAGAAAAGTGAAGAACGTTATCATTTAATGGTTGAAGAGGTTCAGGATTATTCCATTTTATACCTAAATCACAACGGAATTGTGGAAAACTGGAATGTTGGTGCAGAAAAAATTAAAGGCTATAAAGCCCAGGAAATTACAGGAAAACACTTTGCTGCTTTCTATACCGCCGAAGATCAAAAAAATGATCTGCCTAATACGCTTCTTAATTTAGCAAGAGAACAAGGCCGTGCCGTACAGCAAGGCTGGCGTGTGCGCAAAGATGGAAGCCTGTTTTGGGCAAGTGTTGTAATTACGGCTGTTCATAATAAAAATAATGACGTAATTGGTTTTTCTAAAGTAACACACGATTTAACAGAGAAAAAGAAAGCCGACGACAAAATTAAATTGAATGCATTAGAACTCGAACAAAAAAATGCAGAACTGGAGCAAATGAATAAAGAGCTTCAGTCTTTTGCTTATATTTCGAGCCACGATTTACAGGAACCGCTTAGAAAAATTCAAACTTTTGCATCTCAGATTATTGACAAGGAATTTGGAAATTTATCAGATTTCGGAAAAGACAAATTCAAAAGAATGCAAAATGCCGCACAGCGAATGCAGACTTTAATTAATGATTTGCTTTCGTATTCGAGAACTAATATTCAGGAAAGAATATTCGAAAAAACGAATTTATCTAAAATTATTGATGAAGTAAGAGAAGACCTTAAAGAAGAGCTGGAACAAAAAAATGCCATTATTGAAAGCAGTGATATTGGCGAAGTAAATATTATTCCGTTTCAGTTTAGACAACTGCTTTATAATCTTATCAGCAATTCGCTTAAGTTTTCTAAACCTGATATTTCGCCCATAATTAAAATAAAAAATGAAATTGCCAAAGGGTCTGACTTTGGCGAAAAAGTTTTATCGCCTCAAACTAATTATTGGCATCTTACTATTTCTGACAACGGAATTGGGTTTGAACATCAATACAGTAAAAAAATCTTTGATGTTTTTCAGCGTTTACATGGAAGGGATCAGTATAAAGGAACCGGAATTGGTCTTGCCATTGTAAAAAAAATCGTTGAAAACCATAACGGAATTATCAGAGCTACAGGCGAGCTAAATCAAGGTGCTTCGTTTGACATTTATATTCCGCTGGAATAATTTCCCAGAATAAATTCATAAAAAAACGGAAACAACTTTACTAAGCCGTTTCCGTTTTCATCCTGATTCATTTGAATTAGGAGTACTTTACACAAAGTTATCTGGTATATACTGTAATAACACCAGTAGTTTTGTCTTTAAGTTTCAATTCTTTATTCGTTAGATTCATGATATCGCTTACTGAACTAGTATTACCAATAGTAATCGTTAAATCATTATGAGATCTTACGTAAGTTCCTTCTGTTTGTGTTAAAGCACAACTTTCACCATTGTAATCACCAATAACAGCTGCGTTACTTAATTTTAATTCCAAATAATCTCTACTGCATCCACTTTGATTTTGTGGAGCGTCTACTAATACTTCTTGTCCATTAACAATAGTTCCTGTCTGGCTAAGATTATATTTTCCTGCTAACGGAATAATTGTTTCTCCTTCATTATCATCGTTGCTGCAAGACGTAGCAAACATTCCCAAGCTTAAGGCTAATACGAATAATATGTTTTTACTTTTCATGTCGATTTGTTTTTTATTGAATTAATTTAATAATGCTAAATTAAAAGTATAATCTTACAGAAATTTCCATGATTTTAAGAATATTTTACATAAATCGCATTTTATTTACATGGTTTGCCTTTTAAATATTTTCCAAACATATAAGATGTAACTGGTCTTAAAGCCCCATTAGTCTCAGGATGTCTTCCATTTCCATTATTATTAAAAAAATCAACCTCATCTCCTCTTTTTCCATACCACACAAAAGCTTCTCCATTTTTTCTAAAACAAGTTGTCGTATCGCAGGCTTTAAGCTTCTTAAAATCTAAAAGACTCTCATCATAAGGAATTATTTCATTTAATGCTGATTCATTTGGTGAACAATCTACTACTTCATAATGATCTTCTGACCATTGCATGCAGTGTTTTTGGAAAAAGGCAAAATAAATTACTGCTGCTATTAAAGAAAAAATAAATGTTGTGATAATTATAACTGGTTTTGTTCTTCTATAAATTATTTCTGAAAGTGTTCTTCTCTTTTTTACTGGAACATTTACTATAGGTAATTTTGGAATTGAGGGAAAAATCTCTTGCACTTCATTTTTTGGTTCTTCTATCTTTACATCTACATATTTTTTTTCTTCAGATAAATCATTAGAAAAATTAGTGCCTCTTAGCTCTTTTTTCAATTCCTCTTCTTTCTCTTCTTCATTATTTTCTTCTCTAAATTCTTCCATAAATTTAAAAAAAGGTCTAGGTTGAAAATCAACTAAAATTGCAGAAAATTGAACTGTATCTTCTGTTGGAGTTTCTGTTTTACCTAGAAGAAACCTCTGAACTGATGTCAATTTATTTAGTTCCAAATCTCCATACAAATTTCGTTTGTCTTTATCAAACGCAAACTCAAAAAAAGATTCAAAAATAATTAAGTCTTCTTTTTTAGTATTTGTATTAAACCTTTTTAGACACAAATTTCTAAGGTTTGCTGGAGTTGGAGAATTCAAATTATTTGAATATCCTCCTCTTACTTCCTCTTCGTACTTTGCTTTAATCGCATTTTTATAATCTTCAAAAGTATAGTTTGGCATAGGCATTTTTCAACTTTTTAAAACTTTTTCTAAAGTACTTTATTCGACTTTTTATGACTTTATAAAACTTATTCGAACTTTAGAAAAACATATTCGACTTTCCCGACTTTTCGATCCATACAGCTCTAAAACCGCCGTTACTTTGCTTCAACAAAATTAGTTAGCGCTTTGATCTGCAGGTCAAAAACAAATGTACAAAACTAGTTTAAATCAAAGTGTGGAAAACCGTAAGACGGAGTTTATCTGGGAAGTATAAATAAAAATCTTACTGTTCTACGCACTTCACTTCCCAAAAAAATTGGGTGTTGCAAAATCCAAAAACCCGGAAATAATTCCGGCCCGCAGCGCCTTTGTCTAATTTTTAACAATTAAAAAAATGAAAACTCTATATTTATTGGGAGCGTGCGCGCTATTGTCAACTACATTATTTTCTTGCACTGCTGACGAATTCGAAACAGATGCTAAAAAAACTGAAATACAAAAAGAGGTAATTCCTAATGACACACAAGCGAGTGATCCGCCTCCAGGACCTGGTGATGATCCTATTACGATTAATCCACCAAAAAAATAATAATTAAAAACTTGTAAATTTTATTAATTTACTAAATTCGGGGAAAGTAACTATCATGCTGCGATCCCCGATTTTTATTTTATTTATTCTTCTCTTTTTTCTTTCATGTGAAGAAAAAAGCACAACTATTTATAAAGTTAATCCAATAAAAAACTATGCTTCAAGCTTACAAAAGGAAGCTATCTCTTATTTTCAAAAAAACAAATACGACAGCTCGTTTTATTATTTCAACAAATCAAAAGTAGCTTTTGAAAAGTTTAAAGACAGTGGAAACATTGCTTTTAATCTTGTTCAAATGGCGCAAATCCAGCAAATAAACGGTGACTATTATGGCAGTAAAGAAACACTTACCGAGGCATTACCTTATGTAAAAAACGATATTAATTACAGTGCAGCAATTAATAATTTCTTCGGAATTGCAGATAAAGAACTTTCTATCTACGATGATGCCATTTTCTATTATAAACAGGCAATTAAAGATGTTAGTGATTCTATTTCTAGACAATCTCCCTTAAATAATATTGCGGTAGTTTATATGAAACAAAATAAATATGATAAAGCAATTGAAATATTAGAATCTATCTTAAATAAAAATATATTCGATAATAAAACCTCTTCTTTAAAAAGCAAATACCGGGTTATGGACAATCTTGGTTTTACTTATTTTAAAAAAGGTTTAAACGAAAAAGGACTGCAATTAATGACCGAAAGTCTAAAGCTGAGAAAACAAATTGACGATTCATACGGAAGTATTGAAAGCTATTTCCATCTATCCGAATATTATGCAAAAACCGATATTAAAAAATCAAATGAATATGCAAAGAACGCTTACGAAATCGCAACTAAATTTAATAGCGTAGACGAGCGTTTGAGAGCTTTATCGTTTTTAATTTCTAATGATGCCGGAATACAATACGGACAAAAATATATTTCGATAAACGACAGCATAATAAAAGTTCGAAATAACTATAAAAACAAATTTGCCAAAATAAAATACGATTCTAAAAAAGAAAAAGACGAAAATCAAAAACTTCGATTAGAAAGAGCTGAAAATGAATTATCGCTTCAGAGAGCCCGATTTCAAAACATTTTCTATATAATCGGGATTATATCGCTTTTCTTTTTACTGGCTTATTTGAGAAAACATTATAAAAACAAAACTAAGCTGGTTGAAATAAAAACAGCCTATGAAACCGAAACCAGAATTGCCAAAGATATTCATGACGGATTGGCTAATGATGTTTTTAACACCATAACTTTTACACAGACACAACCATTAGAATTTCAAAACACTAAGGAAACTTTGGTTCAAAAACTAGATCATATTTATTCACGTGTAAGAGGCATTTCGAGAGAAAATAATGATATTGATACCGGACCAAATTATTTTAATAATTTAAAAGAAATGCTTTCTGCTTATAGTAGTAATGAAATTAACGTTAGTATTAACAGAATCGAAAAAGTAAATTGGGATTCTGTTGAAGACTTAAAAAAGATAGCCATTCAGCGAGTGCTGCATGAATTAATGGTTAATATGAAAAAACATAGTAACGCTTCGGTTGTGGTTTTAAAGTTTGAAAGCAACTCAAATGCCTTATTTATAAACTACTCAGATAACGGAAAAGGCTGTGATAAATCAAAAATTATAAAAAATGGTTTGCAAAATATGGAAAACCGTATTTTGGCTATAAAAGGAACTATTACTTTTGAAACTGAACCTGATAAAGGTTTTAAAGCTAAAATAACAATGCCTAAATAAGAGTTTATGTTTAAAAAAGTAATTATTGCCGAAGATTTTGAAGAATTTAATTTAGCTGTCGAACAAACTTTAAAAGATCTCAACATTGTCAATTTTCAACACGCAAAATATTGTGACGATGCTTTTCTGAAAATAAGAAAAGCAATTCAGGATAATGAACCTTTTGATTTATTAATTAGTGATCTTTCGTTTAAAAAAGATCATCGTGAAGTAAAAATTAGTAATGGCGACGAGCTGATTCAAAAAGTTAGAGAAATACAGCCCAATATTAAAATCATTGCTTACTCTATCGAAGACAAAAGTCCTCGTATTAAATCTCTTTTTGATAATGCTGAAATTGACGCTTTTGTATTAAAAAGCCGAAATAGTATAGTAGAACTAAAAAAAGCGATTAATGTAATTTCGACTTCTGATCAAAAATTTATTTCCCCTGAAGTTGCTCCTTCATTACTAGAAAAAAACAATTACGAAATTGACGACGTCGATATTAAAATCCTGAAATATTTATCTGCCGGAACTTCTCAGGATGAAATTATCGAGATTTTTAAAAGCTCAGATATTAAACCCAACAGTAAAAGCGCCGTAGAAAAAAGATTGGCTAAACTCAAAGACTTTTTTAAAGCCAACAATACTATCCATTTAGTTTCAATTACAAAAGATATGGGAATTATTTAAGTTTTCATTTAGCGTAAAAAACACAATTATAAACAATGTAATCATATGAATATATTATATATTGATGCAAATATTTTTTTAGGGTTTTACAATTCAAATCGTCCTGAATTTAAAAAACTATTGAATTCAATAATAGAAGTTAAAGATAAAATCTTTTTTACTGAACAATTCAAATATGAAATTGATAGAAACAAACTAAATGTTTTTAAACAGTCAATTGATAATTATACAAAACAAGTATCACTAGTTAACACAATACTTCCAGAACATCTGGATAAAGATCATTCATCAAAATTAATTTCATGGAATAATTCAAGAAAAGAGTTAGAAATACAAATTAAGGAATCTAACAATAAGCTTCTAGAGATTTTAAATGAAACACTACAAAACGTATCATCATCGGAAGATAATGTATCTAAGGCATTATCGTCATTATACAAGAAATCTAGAAAACCTTCAATTGATAATTTGAACAAAGCAAGACTAAGAAAAGAAATTGGTAATCCACCTGGGAAAAAAAGCGATCCTCTAGGAGATCAATTATCTTGGGAAATGCTTTTGAATATCGCTGAAAATATTAATCGCATTTGGATAATTTCAAAGGATCAAGATTATTATACAGAAAATAAAGATGTATTGTATTTAAATCCTATTCTAAAAAATGACCTAATTCAATTAAATCCTACGATCGAAATAAAAGTTTTTAATAAATTATCCGAAGCATTAAAAGACTTTAATGATCTTGAATCAATAAAATCAATTCCAAGTAAAAATGAATTAGAACTTATTTCAATATCAGAATCTTTTGATCCTAAAAATTATGACAGTATTAATAATATAACTGACATCGAAATACTTCATTTATTAGCCGAAGGAAAAAATTCATTAGAAATAAAAGAATTTCTAAACCAAAATGGGGAATATGTAAGCTTATCTATAATTGAAAAAAGATTGGCTAAACTCAAAGACTTTTTTAAAGCCAATAATACAGTGCATTTGGTTTCGATTACAAAAGATATGGGAATTATTTAAATTCTCTTCACTTCATTTTTTAAAGCTCCTTAGGGTTTTTTTTTATTTCTTTTCCTAAAAAAATACGGATTATGGATTTCCGTAAAATACTGGTTTTGATTGGGTTTACTTTTGAAATGTAAATCAATTTAATATTAATCAAAACCTTAGAAAAATTATGGAATACAAAGTAGTACCATTCGTAGCTTCAATTGATCCTAAAAAAGGGACTTCTAATCATGTAGCTGAACAACTTGAGAGTTTAATAAAAAACTATACTAATCAAGGCTGGGAATATGTTCGTTTAGAAAGTGTATCAACATTTGTTCATCCGGATAGTGGATGTTTTGGACTAGGGGCAAAACCTGGTTATACAACAAACAGTCAAATGGTTGTTTTTCAGAAAAAATGAAATATTTAATCTTATTAATTATCCGATTGTATTGGATTTTAATTCCTCAATCTAAAAGAAAAAAATGCATTTTTAAAAAATCCTGTTCACATTATGTTTTTGAGACAACCCAAAAAGAAGGATTTATTAAAGGATTAAAAGCATTTCAATTTCGATATAAAAATTGCAGGGGAAATTTTTCAATTTTTCAAAATCCAATTGATAATAAAATTCAAATGATTCTTCCATCGCAAACAATAATTGATAGAGAAGAAATTGCTGAAAGACTAATTAAATAAATAACCAAAAACCATGATAACACTAGAAGTAAAAAGTCATTTTTTAAGATTATATCAAATGGCATTATCTGATGATCAGTTTGATGTTTTAGAACTTCAAATGCTGTATCATTTTGCAGACGAAAGAGGAATTCCGAAAGAAGAACTTGATAAGCTTTTCTTAAATCCAATTAATACCGAATTTATTGTTCCGGAAACTTTAAACACAAAAATTGAATATCTATACGATCTTACGAGAATTATTTGGGCCGATGGAAAAATTACCGATGACGAATTAAATATGCTGAGAAAGTATTGCAGAAAATTTGATTTTCTGGAAGAAAACATCAACGATTTATCTGATTATCTGATTGATTGTGTTCAAAAAAACATCGGAAAAGAAGAAATTATTAGTCAACTAAACGCATAAGTTATGAAAACACTTACCCAATTATTTAGTTTAAAAAAATCTGAAGGTTCTTCTTTTAAAATTTTCGAAGAAAATGAAGAAGACAGAGAACAAATTAGAATTACGTATTACCAAAGCGGATTTGCTGCTTCTGTAAAAGCTACCGGAAAACCTATTGTTTTAAAAGCCTGCCTCCAGAATTTATATATGAGTTTTGAAGATCAATGCCGAAAACAAAAAATGGAGCAAGACAGATTAAAACAACCGTATCGCGAAGAACAGGAAAAAAACAGAACTGAACTTAAAAAATCTGAAGCAGCAATTGGTATTTATGAAAAAAAAGAACAGGATATCAATGAAAATATCGATCAGATAAAAAACGAAATTATCGAAGTAAAACGCAATCCTGACAAATACGGTATCGAAGATGGTAAAGGTTTAAAAGCCCAATTTTATATTGGTTTATTTTTACTTCTTCCTATTACACTTTATGTTTTAGTTTTTTATGTTTCGGCATCGTATTCTGCTTTTTTCAAGGAATTTGCAAACGATAGTTTAACGGCTGCAATTTTTGATGCCGACGCTTTAACTAATTCTTTTAAAGCCAGCTGGCTCGAAGGTGTTTTGGTTGTAACAATTCCGTTTGTATTTATGGGATTAGGTTATGTAATTCACATGGTACAAAAAGGAAAAGGCATAAAAAATATACTAAGAATGGCCGCTTTATTTATTACCACTTTTTTATTTGATGCCCTCCTGGCTTATCAAATCGAGAAAAAAATATATGAGTTTAATAAAACTACAGATTCTGCACCTTACAATTTGAATATCGCTTTGGGAGAAGCTGAATTTTGGATGATAATTTTTGCCGGATTCGTGGTGTATATTATCTGGGGACTTGTTTTTGATTTTGTAATGAAAGAATTTGAAAACATTGATAAAATCAGAGCTTTTATAAGAGGTAAAAAAGAAAACCTGATCGATTTAGAAAAATTGAAATCAGAATACATTAATAAAATAAATGGTTTTAAAGAGCAGATTGTGACTATAAACGGGAAAATATCAGAGCTGCAAGCCAAAATTGATGGTTTTGTTTTTCCCGTAAAAGAGTATTTACATTATCATCACCAATATAAAGAAGGATGGTTTCAGGCCATAAATACAGAAATAGCTTTACCTCATAAAGAAAAAGTAGAATTACTGGAAAACTGCGAAAATTTATCCGAAGAACATTTAGGAAGATTAAACTTAGTTGATCCTGATTTTCAACAATTGATATATTCTAAAATTAATTAAAATGAAAAATACTTTACTTAAGATTTCACTGTCATTGCTGCTGATTCTATTTTTTTCATGTAAAGAAGATTCTAAAAATGAAGAAAAAGAAACTGATGTTAAAAGCTCTGTTTCAGAAAATTACAATATCAGTATTTTGGTTGATTTATCAGACCGTATAAGTCTCAAAAAAAATCCAAACCCAACAATGGAGTTTTATCAGAGAGATTTAGGATACATTAAATCTGTTTCAGAAGCTTTTACGCAACATTTAAAGTCAAAAAGAATGAGGCAGATTGATGATAAAATGCAGTTATTTTTTAATCCTGAACCAGAAAGCCCTGAAATTAATTCAATCGCAGATCAGTTAAAAATTTCGGTAGACAAAAATAATGCGTCAAAAAAATTGCTTAATTCCATAAATGAAACTTATGCTGCGAAGACATCAAAAATATATCAATCGGCAATTGACGACGATAAATATATTGGATCAGATATTTGGAATTTTTTCGACAGCAAAGCAGAGGATCAATGTGTCGAGAAGGGCTTCAGAAATATCCTCGTTATCTTAACCGACGGATATATGTATTATGACGGAACAAAATTTAAAAATGGTAATTTATCCAGCTATCTAACGCCTCAATTAATTAAACAAAATGGTTTAAATACAAACGACTGGGAAAAGAAATTTACAACCGAAAATTTTGGTTTTGTTAAAACAGGTACTAATTTATCGAATCTTGAAGTGCTGGTTTTAGGCATTAATCCAGACAAAAATAATCCTTATGAAGAAAAAGTAATCAAGGCTTATTGGGCAAAATGGCTTAAGGAAATAAAAATCAGTCATTTTGAAATTAAAAGTGCAGAACTGCCTTCGAACATGGATAAAATTATCAAAGATTTTATTTTAGAAAAAGCATAAAAAGCAAAACCTAATTTTTTTTAAAGAGGAATTTCATTGTCCTCTTTTTTCTGTTTAAATCTATCTCATAAAAAACTTCTTTTAAAATTTTATCGCATTACGGATTTCCATAAAACACTGATTTTTATTGGTTTTACATTTGAATATTAATTTAAAATTATAGACCAATGGAAATGAATATTCAACTAAAATCGTTAGCTGACAAAATAAATCAGCTGAAAAGTAAAATTGAAACCGAAGAATCTACAAAACACGCTTTTGTACTGCCGTTTATCCATGTTTTGGGCTACGATGCTTTTAATCCGTTAGAAGTAGTACCAGAATTTACAGCAGATCTTGGTTTAAAGAAAGGTGAAAAGGTAGATTATGCCATTTTTCAAAACGGTGAACCTATAATTATTGTCGAATGCAAAAGCTGGAAAGAAAAACTTACGGTTCATAATTCACAATTATTCCGTTATTTTCATGTTACAAAAACCCGATTTGCTCTTTTAACAAACGGAATTCATTATCAGTTTTTTACTGATTTGGACGATCAGAATAAAATGGATGAAAAACCTTTTTTAGAGTTTGATATCTGCAACCTAAAAGAAAATACGATAAACGAAATTGCCAAATTTCATAAAGCCAATTTCGACGTTGACAACATTGTAAGCAATGCCAGTTCATTAAAATACATTAAAGAAATTAAAAAACTGATTAGTTCTGAATTAGAAAGTCCGTCAAACGATTTTACAAAACTATTTGCAGGCAAAATATATACGGGAAGATTGACTGAAAAAGTTGTCGACGAATTTAAAGATTTAGTTCAAAAATCGGTTAGTCAATTTATTAATGACAAAATTAATGATCGCCTAAATGCTGCTCTTACAAAAGAAACTATTAAACAGCAGGATGAAGAAACTATAACCGTTGAAGATGATAATAAAATTATTACCACAGAAGAAGAACTTGACGGTTATCGTATCGTTGTTGCTATTTTGCGACGAAAACTTCCAGTTAGCCGAATTGTCTATCGCGATACGCAATCGTATTTTGGAATTCTTTTAGATGATAATAATCGCAAACCTTTGTGCAGGCTTCATCTAAATGGAGGTAAAAAATACCTAAGTCTTTTCAATAATAACAAAACAGAATCTAAAGTTTCTATTGCATCAATAGACGATATTTACCAATATGAAAATGAATTATTAGAAACTGTATCTCTTTATGAAACCGAATTAAATCCCGTATAAATACTCATTTTAAAAACCATAATTCTAATTAGATTTATCACATCCAAAAACAAATTAAGTCTAACCAAATACCACAAACGCCTATGCTGAAAAACTACTTCATCATAGTTTTATTATTTACATTTTATTCCTGCAAAAAAACTTCTGCACCTCCATCTCAAATAAAAACATTTTATAAAGAGGTAATTACGGCCGATGATCGCAAAACAATTACGCCGGAAGAAGCTAAAACGTATCATGTAAATAAAACCTATCATTACGAATACCGAACCGGAACATCAGGAAATTACGAATATAATTACGATGTAAAAGGAATAAATGCCATAGGCGATTCGGTTTTTGGGAACATAAATGTTCAGGGAAAATATGGCGCCGGAATTTTAAACAGTGATACCGTTGCCGAAATCGAAATTAATACCGAATGGATTGCATACGGTAAATTAAAAGCAACAGATAAAAAAGGAAATCAATACGATTTAATTGTCAAATAAAATAACTCATGAAATATACTTTACTTTTACGTTTACTTTTTATTTTTTCAACTTCATTTCGACCACCAGAAACTTACGTTTTTATTTGTGGTTCTGCCGGTGCAAAAAAATACCATTACAAAGAAACCTGCCGCGGCTTAAGTTCATGCAGTCATGAAGTTTTAAAAACAACACAAAAAAAAGCCCAGGGTCTGGGTTTGACTCTTTGCGGATGGGAAGATTAAATCTTTCCATTTTTTTTATTTAATCTTTTGATAATAATCGCTTTACAATAATTTCACATTAGTTTTATTAATTTGATATAAAACTAATCGTTATGAAATTCTTTAACCTAAATTTTCTGGTATCATTCAAAGAATGGCTTTTTTTAAGAGCTATGCAATCTTCTTTCCTACACTAATAAATCGTTTAAAATAAAGGAAAGTACTATTGAATGAATAAAATTGAAAACTCATTTTTGAACAAAACCCAATTTGGTGAAGATTTCTTGTGGGGTGTTTCAACCGCCGCTTTCCAAATTGAAGGTGCACATGATGTCGACGGAAAAGGTTCTTCTATCTGGGATGTTTTTACTTCTCAAAAAGGAAAAATTAAAAACGGTCATAATGCCTTAACCGCCTGTGATTTCTACAACTCGTATCAAACCGATATTGATTTGATTCGGGAATTAAATATTCCTAATTTTCGATTTTCTATCAGCTGGCCCAGAATTATGCCAACAGGAATTCATCCTGTAAATCAGGCCGGAATTGATTATTATAACAAAATTATCGATTCGTTACTGGCTTCGGGAATTGAACCCTGGATTACGCTTTATCATTGGGATTTACCACATGAATTAGAATTAAAAGGCGGCTGGACAAGCAGAGAATCTGTTACATGGTTTTCTGAATATGTCGAAGTTTGTGCGCAATATTTTGGCGATCGTGTTAAAAACTGGATAGTAATCAATGAACCTTCTGTATTTACGGGAGCTGGATATTTTCTGGGTATTCACGCACCGGGAAAAAAAGGAATCACCAATTATTTAAAAGCCATGCATCACGTTACTTTGGCTACAGCTGCAGGTGCAAAAATATTGCGAAACAGAATTCCGCAAGCTAATATCGGAACTACGTTTTCATGTACGCATATCGAACCCGCAACAGATAATCCAAAGGATCTTGAAGCCGCAAAACGTGTTGATACATTACTAAACAGAACTTTTATTGAACCGATTTTAGGATTGGGTTATCCGCAAAAAGATCTTCCGGTTCTTAAAAAGCTTAATAATTATATTTTAAAAGATGATTTAAATAATCTTGCTTTTGATTTTGATTTCATCGGATTACAGTGTTATACACGCGAAGTTGTAAAATCTTCTATTTTAACTCCTTATATTGGCGCAGAATTAATAAGTGCCGAAAAACGAAATGTAATTTCTACCGAAATGGGCTGGGAAGTTTATCCGCCTGCATTGTATCACGTTTTGAAAAAATTCAACGAATATAAAAACATTAAAAAAATTATTATTACCGAAAATGGTGCAGCTTTCGCTGATACAGTTACAAACGGAAAAGTATTTGACATCAAACGAACTCATTTTATTCAGGATAACTTAGAACAAATTTTAAAAGCCAAAAACGAAGGTTTAAATGTCGAAGGTTATTTTGTATGGAGTTTAACAGATAACTTCGAATGGGCTGAAGGTTATAACGCTCGTTTCGGATTAATTCATGTTGATTTTGAAACGCAAAAAAGAACCATCAAAAATTCAGGATTGTGGTTTAAAGATTTTTTATCTTAAATTATCTATTCAAATAAAAAGCCTTTTGGGAGTAAAATCCTAAAAGGCTCTTTTTTTATTTTATTAATCTGTATTTGTACGCTTGTTTTAAAATTCCGACGTGTACTTTTCCATTATTTTTTAAGTGTGCAGTTACCAAAACATATTTTTCTTCGGGATATTTTATTTCATAATTAAATATTGTGTCTTTTACTTTTACCTGAAGCTGGTGTTTTCCCTCATCAGATACTGAAAGCGAAACCGTTTCATAACCAGGCATTCCGTCTGCAGCTTTTAGATTAATTTCCTGAACTTTCTTTTTGTCCAGGAGCACTTCCATCTTTAAATTATCCAACTTCTTGTCAGTTGGCTGTTCAAATGAAACAACAAACTTTTTACATCCAAAAAGACTAAAAATGATTAATAACAGCAGAAACTTTTTCATGGAAATACGCTTTATAATTTTATAAATATAATTATTTTCTATCAATTTAATATGAATCTCAAAAACAAAAAAAGCCTTTCAGAATTTTACTCCCGAAAGGCTTTTTTCTCTACAAATTAATTGGCAATATTATTTCCATCCGCCGCCCAGGTCTCTGTAAACATGAACTGCAGCATTAAGTTGTTCTTTTTTAGTATCGATTAATTCCAGTTTAGCTTCTAATGCATCTCTCTGCGTCATTAAAACCTCAAAATAATCTACTCTTGCTGATTTAAACAAATCATTTGAAACATCAATTGATCTATTTAAAGCGTCAACTTGCTGAGATTTTAAATCATATCCTTTTTGAAGATTTTCGATTTTAGAAAGCTGAGTTGAAACTTCTAAATAAGCATTTAGAATAGTTTTATCATAATTGTACAATGCCTGAAGCTGTCTTGCATTGGCACTAGAAAATTCCGCTTTAATTGCGTTTCTGTTAATTAAAGGCGCAGCCAGATCTCCGGCTAAAGAATAAAGCAGTGATTCAGGAAATGTAAACAAATAAGATGGTTTAAACGCCTGAACTCCAAAAGCTGCCGAAATATCTAGTGAAGGATAAAACTCAGCGCGAGCTACTTTTACATCTAGTTTTGCTGCAACTAATTCTAATTCTGCCTGCTTAACATCTGGACGATTTGTTAACAATTGAGATGGAATTCCAGAATTTACAGCTGCCGGAAGCAAATCTGTAAAATTGGTTTTATCTCTTTTGATATCCTGAGGATAACGTCCTAACAAAAAGTTGATTTTGTTTTCGTTTTCTTTTATTTTCTGAAGAATATCAAACTCTAAACTTTTTGAAGTTAAAACCTCAGCCTGAAATTTCTGAACTCCAAGTTCTGTTGCTCTTGCAGCTTGTTTTTGTACTTTTACAATTTCTAAAGCGTTTGTCTGCAATTCAATAGTTTGTTTTACAATTTCTAACTGACTATCTAAAGCCAATAATTCGTAATAAGAATCGGCGATTTCAGCAATAAGATTTGTAACCACAAAGTTTTTACCTTCAACAGTTGCTAAATAACGGTTTACAGCTGCTTTTTTAGAATTACGAAGTTTTTTCCAGATATCCACTTCCCAATTTGCATAAGCTGCAATGGTATAATCCGGTAACGGATCTGGTGTTTCAACTCCTGGTTTAATTTCTGTAGTAGCATCACCGGCACCCTGGCTTGTATAACGGCCGACTTTTTCGATTCCTGCTCCGGCACGAACTCCAACTGTTGGCAGTAAGGCACCTTTACGAACTCGAATATCATTCTTTGCGATTTCAATTTCCTGCAAAGTCATGTTTAGTTCCTGATTATTTTTCAGTGCAATATCAATTAACTCTACAAGGTTTTGATCTTTAAAGAATTCTTTCCATTTTAGAGAAGAGATATTGGTTGTGTCCTGAGATTTTACGTTTCCAAATGCTTCCGGAACCGGAGCGCTTGTACTTGCTGTTTCAGCTGCAGGAGCTTTACATCCTGCCACGGCAAGACATAAGCCCAATGCAATACTGTATTGATATGTTTTAACTTTATACATGATTGTTATCAATTTCTTCTGTTAGTGGATTTTCTTCTTCATGTTTTACTAATTTGTACTTCTCGGCAACTTTAGCGAATATGAAATACAATCCCGGAATCACAAATACTCCGCAAATAGTTCCTACAAGCATACCTCCCGCAGCTGCAGTACCAATTGTTCTGTTTCCAATTTTACCCGGACCAGTTGCAAAAGCAAGCGGCAATAATCCGGCGATGAAAGCAAATGAAGTCATCAAGATAGGACGGAACCTCGCTTTTGCTCCTTCCATTGCTGCTTGTAAAACTGATAATCCTGCTGCGTGTCTTTGAATAGCAAACTCTACAATCAAAACGGCATTTTTACCTAATAAACCAATAAGCATTACCATTGCAACCTGAGCGTAAATATTATTCTCTAATCCGGTTAATTTTAACAGAAGGAAAGCTCCAAAAATACCCGCTGGCAATGAAAGAATTACTGACAAAGGCAGAATAAAACTTTCGTATTGTGCTGCTAATACTAAGTAAACGAATCCTAAACAGATTAAGAATACCCAAATTGCCTGATTACCCTGAGCAACCTCATCGGCAGAAATACCTGCCCAGTCAATATCATATCCTCTTGGTAATTTTTTTGCTGCAACTTCCTGAATTACTTTAATCGCTGTTCCGGAACTATATCCCGGAGCTGCAGAACCACTAATTTGTGTAGAAGTGTACATATTATGTCTTGTAATTTCAGAAAGTCCATATACTTTTTCTAATCTCATAAAAGCAGAAAAAGGTACCATTTCATCACGATCGTTTTTTACATACAATTTCAGGATATCTTCTGGCAGTGCGCGGTATTCAGGAGAAGCCTGAACAATTACTTTATAGTTGATACCAAATTTAATAAAACTGATTTCGTAGTTACTTCCCACAAGCGTTGACAATGTGTTCATAGCATTTTCGATAGAAACACCTTTTTGCTGTGCCAGATCATTGTCTACTTTCATCATATACTGAGGGAAACTAGAACTGTAAAAACTAAATACGTTCGACAATTCCGGATGTCTGTTTAATTCAGCAACAAAATCGTTATTTACCTGCTCCATTCTTTTATAATCTCCAGAACCCGTTTTATCTAACAAACGAAGCTCAAATCCTCCGGCAGCACCATAACCCGGTACAGCTGGCGGCTGGAAAAACTCGATATTTGCTCCTGCAATATCTTTACATTTTTCCTCCATTTCTTTCATGATTTCAAGAACAGATTCTTTTCTGTCGCTCCAGTCCTTAAGGTTCACTAAACAAGTTCCTGAGTTTGCTCCTGTACCTTCAGATAAGATTTCATAACCTGCTAATGACGAAACTGATTTTACTCCATCGATAGTTTCTGCAATTTTCTGAACTCTCTCTGCTATATTATTAGTTCTTTCTAGTGATGATCCCGGAGGTGTTTGAATAACGGCATAAAACATTCCCTGATCCTCATTTGGAATAAATCCTGAAGGAACATTACTGCTTATTATCCATGTTCCTGCACAGAAACCAAGAAGCGCCACGATAGTAACTACTCTTCTGTCGATAATTTTACCTAACAGATTTTGATATCTGCCCTGAGCAAGATTAAATTTATCATTAAACCAGTCTATAAATCTATTTACTGGTGTTTTCTTTTTAGGTGTACCATGATTATTTTTTAACATCATCGCACAAAGTGCCGGTGTCAAAGTTAAAGCCACAATACCAGAAAGTATAATTGCCGTTGCCATAGTTACAGAGAACTGTCTGTAGAATACCCCAACAGGACCTGACATAAATGCAACCGGAATAAATACTGCCGCCATAAGGAAAGTAATCGCAATAATTGCCCCCGCAATTTCGTGCATTGCTTTTTTAGTTGCCTTAAATGGCGACAGATGCTCCTCTTCCATCTTGGCGTGAACGGCTTCGATAACTACAATTGCGTCATCGACTACGACCCCGATCGCCAAAACCAGAGCGAATAATGTGATTAAGTTTAATGAAATATCAAAAAATGTCATGAACACAAAGGTTCCTACAAGCGAAACGGGTACCGCAATTGCCGGAATAACCGTCGAGCGCCAGTCTCCTAAAAACAGGAATACTACCAAACCTACCAAAACGAAAGCTTCAACCAGGGTATGGATTACTTTTTCGATAGAAGCATCAAGGAATTTAGAAACGTCATAAGAGATTTCATAATCCATTCCTTTTGGAAATTTTTGTTTGATTTTTTCTAATTTCGCTTTTACCTCTTCAATAACCTGATTCGCGTTACTACCAAAAGATTGTTTTAATACAATAGCGGCAGAAGGTCTTCCATTCAAGTTAGAATAGATATCATACATCGAGCTTCCAAATTCAACTTTGGCAACATCTTTTAAACGTAAAAGTTCTCCGTTTGGATTGGCTTTTACTACGATATTTTCATATTGTTCTTTTGTTGTAAAACGTCCTGAATATTTCAATACATACTCAAACGCCTGAGAACGTTTCCCGGAACTTTCCCCTGTTTTACCCGGAGAAGCCTCCAAACTCTGACTTGATAATGCTTCCATTATTTCATCAGCAGAAATTTTATAAGCCAACATACGATCTGGTTTCAGCCAGATACGCATAGCATATTCACGTGTACCTAAGATATCTCCGGAACCAATACCGTTTACCCTTTTTAATTCAGAAAGTACGTTGATATCAGCATAGTTGTACAAGAACTTCATGTCGGTATTTTTATCCGTACTATAAAGGTTCACGTACATAAGCATACTTGGTACTTCACGGGTAATTTTAATACCCTCTCGAATTACTAATGGAGGTAATTTATTGGTAACCGAAGCCACACGGTTTTGAACATTAATTGCTGCCTGATTAGGATCTGTTCCTAAGTTAAATACAACTTTAATTGTTGCTTCACCATCGTTTCCGGCATCAGAAGCCATATATTTCATTCCGGGAACACCATTTAAAGCTCTTTCAAGGGGAATAACAACCGCCTTGATCATCAACTCACCGTTTGATCCCGGATAATCTGCAGTAACATTCACCATTGGTGGTGAAATTGTCGGGAATTGGGTAATTGGTAAATTTAATACCGAAAGTACTCCCAAAAAGACAATGATAAGCGATATTACTATCGACAGTACTGGTCTTTGAATAAATTTATTAAACATTTTTATACTTTTTTATGATTAAAATAAATGCGAATCAATTGGTAATCGAGACAGAAATTATTCTGCTTTAACACGCAAATGATTGATTACCTCTTTTGGCGATTGGAATTCATATTTAATCTTATCATTTTCTTTTACTTTCTGAACCCCTTCAAGTAAAATTTTATCATTTTCAGTAACTCCGCTTTTTATCACATACAAATCTGGAATTTCACCTGTAATTATGATTTCTCTTGAGCTTACTTTATCATTTTTATCTACTATAAAAACATATTTTTTATCCTGAATTTCATAAGTTGCTTTTTGCGGAATTACGATAGCATTTTTAAGCGGAACCATCATTTGGACTTGTCCGGTTTCACCATTTCTAAGTAGTTTTCCTGAATTTGGGAATCTTGCTCTAAAAGCAATGTTTCCTGTTTCATTATTAAATTCACTTTCGATAACTTCTACGTTTCCTTTTTCTTTAAAAGTATCTCCATTTGCCAAAACTAAGCTTACTTTATTGTCAGCTCGGTCTTTTACATCAGTTTGATATTGAAGATATTCCGGCTCAGAAACATTGAAGTATGCAAACATTTGGCTGTTGTCTGAAAGGCTTGTTAATAATTCGCCTTCATCAATAAGACTTCCTAATTTTAAAGGAATTCTGTCGATAGTTCCGTCAAATGGAGCTCTGATTTCTGTGAATGATAAATGTAGTTTTGCCAGTGCTACTTCTGCTTTTGCAGATTGTAGTTTTGCTTGTGCAACACTCAATTCGTTTTTAGAAACAATATTTTTATCTGCCAGTAATTTAGCATTTTGCAATTCAATTTCTGTAGATTTTTGCTCTGCTTGTGCTTTAAGTAATTCTGCCTGATACATGTTTGGCATAATTCTGAACAACAATTGTCCAGCTTTTACAAACTGACCTTCGTCAACATAAATGTTTTGTAAAAACCCTTTTTCCTGAGCACGGATTTCGATATTTCGAACAGATTTAATCTGCGAAACATATTGTTTGGTAAATGAAGTGTCAATTCTAACAGGGTTTGTAACCGTGAATTTTTCTACTTCTTCTTTTTCTTCTTTTTTAGATGTACAACTAGTTAGGCACACTAGGGCAATCAAGCCCGTGAACACGATAATTTTTTTCATGATTTAGTTTGGAAATTAAGCGATTGAATGCTTGGAATAATGATTCTGTTAAGATGATAAATGCATCAGTCAGCCTCAGTCAGAACTTAACTTTCATATAAGTAGAAGTAAAAATATACATCAACGAGATATGGAGATCACAACTTAGGTAACCGATGTATATTGTAAAATCAAATTCTTAATACTCGTAGAGTAATGTAGATAGGATTTGAATGCCCAAATATAGGCGTAGAAATTTTTAAACGATTTGAATCATTCGCAGCAGACTGATCTAAAAGTGTTAGATACATTGTGTCTACTAAACTGTACGAAACAGCAAAAAACTTACCCGTAAGTAAATTAGCATCATCATTTCCCACAAGGTCTTCTTCAAGATCAACATCAGCATCTTCTATAATCGATGAGCCTCTATCCTGACTTGTAAATTTAACTCTGTGTTTTTGTGCAAGACTATGATTATGAGAAAAAGTATTTGCATTAAGATATTGGCCTCCGCCTAACAGAAGCAAATTCATGAATACTAAAAATACTATTAACTTTCTCATTTGGGTGCGAAAGTAATAAAAGAATTAAAACAAAAAAAGAAATTTTAACAACGTTTAACAGTTATATAAAACGAAAACGTTTTCATCGGTTTTCTATATGAAGAACAGATGAAGAAAAGTACTATTTTTTCAAAAAATAAAATTATAAACAACTGTAAAATAAAAACTTACAATAAATTATGAGATTATTATTTTTTAAAGTTTAATTTCCATTATTGTAAATTCCTGACCCGCTTTTATAAAAGTTTCATAAGTATCGTTCATTCCGAATTTCTGATAAAAAGACTTTTTGCTGGTTCTGGCATTACACCAGACTTTTTCTATCTTTTTTTCTTTTGCAAAATTCAGGATATATTCTAAAAGCTTTGATGCAATTCCCTTTCCCTGAAATTTTTCTAAAGTTGCTAATTTTCGAAACTGCATTTCTTTTTCTTCAATAAAACAGGATACGATAGAAACTAATTTATCTTCTTCAAAAACTCCAAAATGAAATCCTGAATTATCTTCTTCTAACTGTACAAATTCAAAGGGCTTATCTGGCCACATGACTTCATGTCTTATCTGCCAGGTTTCTGAAGCCTGAATTTTTCTGATTTCCATTTTTATTATCGATTATAAGTAAAACAAATTTAAGGCAATAGAATTGAGATTCAGATAAAAAAAAAGGAATCTAAAATTAGATTCCTTTCAAAATTTTGAAAATTGAAAATTATATTGCTTTAGTAAAATAAGCTTCCTTGTTATTTTCTGTTATTTTTTCAACTCCGTTTTCTCCTTGTTTCGCAATGTTAATAGCTCTTATAACCTTAGAACTCTCGTCGAAATTACAATCCCATATAGTACCGTTAGATAAGATAATGGCAGAATATAAAGAATCTGACCTTTCATTATTGAAATATACAATCTTTTCAGTTCTAATTAACTTCTTCACTTTTGTTTTGCGATCCTGCTCGTAAAATGAAAGTTTATCATTGCTTACTTCGACTAGTTTGTCTGCTTTTTTATTTTTAAAATCTTCTTTAGCATTTACAGTCCAATTTGGTTTATCGCCTGTATACAGCCATGTTCCATTTATTTTTTTTAAAATATCTTTTCTAAGTACTTCTTTTAAAGTGTCTATTTTTTTTAAAGACTCTTGTGCAATTTCATTTTCGGGATTAATTTTTGAAGCAATAGAAAATTCGTCAAGAGCTTTGACATAGTCCGATTTTTTAAAATAGGAAACTGCCAGTTCGTACTTGTTCTTTTGGAATTTCTCCTTTGGGTCATTTTGCGATATACTTTTTACTGAAAAAAGCAAAACGATGAGAATTAAATAATTTTTCATGATTGGGGCGTTTGTTTTTTACTTTTCAAACATACCAATATTATTTTTTTTCTTTTTAGGATTTAACGTAAATTAAACAATTTTCTTTAAAAAAAACACAAGCGAAACTAAGACATTTTGGTTCAATACTGTTTTTAGTTTGAAAATGCGTTTAAGATTTTCATAGCTTTTTCTGCATCATTTTTATTGACAAAAATATGATCGTGATAAAATGCAGCAACGACATTACAGCTTATTCCTTTCTCCGAAAGTGCTTTTGAAAATGCTGCTGTTAAACCCACGGCTTCCAGTGATGAATGCACTGTAAGCGTAATCCATGCCATTACAACAGAATAATCTAATTTTAGCTTCTGAGCGGTTTCTTCTCTTACAATTAAAGTTATGCCCTCTTCTTCTCTAAAAAACATTTCAATTTTTTCTAAATCAAAATTTTCCAGTTTATCAACTTTGCAAAAAACAAAATCTCCTGATTTTTGTTCAGGTTTCATCGTTTTAAGCAGTTTTTCCAAATCTTTTTCTCCAGACATTTATAATTTATTTTGAATGTATTTATTTTAATACAAATCTAAGCTTTATAAAATAGTTAAAGTCAAATACCGGGAATAAAAAAAGAGAATCAATTTTAGATTCTCTTTTCTGCTTTTTAAATAATTATTTCGCTTTTGTATAATATACTTCTTTATTATTTGTCTCAATTTTTTCTACTCCTTTTCTGCCTTTTTTTGCAATATTAATAGCCCTTAAAACGGTATTATTTTCATCCAAATAATAATCCCAAATTTTACCGTCAGATAATATAATGGCCGAATACAAATCATCTGCCCTGTCATTATTAAAATAAACCAGATCTTCTGTTTTAATTAGGGTTTTTATTTTTGATTTACGATCCTGTTTATAAAATAAAATTTTGTCCTGATTTACCTCAATCAGCTCGTCATTGTTTTTCTCTTTGAATTCTTTATGAGAATCGACTGTCCAGATTGGCTTGTTACCGGTCATTATCCAGGTTCCGCTTATTTTTTCCAGAATTTCTTTTCTTAAGATATCTTTTAAAGTATCTATTTCTTGTAACGAATTTATAGCTATCTCCGTTTCGGGTTTAATCTTTGACGCAATAGAAAACTGCTCCAAAGCTTTTATATAATTTGATTTCTTTAAATAAGAAACAGCTAATTCGTATTTATTTTTTTGAAACTTCTCTTTATCAGCATTTTGAGATTTTGTAGTTACTGAACAGAAAAAAATGATAAGAATTAAAAAATTTTTCATTGGTTTTTTAAGCATTTGAATACCGCAAACGTAATGAATATTTTTAAAAATGTAGGTTTTTACTTATTTTTTAACAATAAAAAAATAACCGCTTCGAAAAGCGGTTATAAATATAGTTAAGTCAAATAATTATTTAGAATTCCATGTATTATTATCTGGTGTTGCATCCATAAAAATTCCACCATCGAGAGTAACTTTCTTAATTTGTTTTTTAGTGTTTAAAGCTACTGAAATCGATTTTTGGTTTTTCTCCCAAACAACCGGTGTCTGATGAATTGTTTCTGTTGAATTGTCTGCATAAATAATATTTACATCAAACGGAATGGCAAAACCTCCTTTGTTTTCTACAGAAATTGTATTTTTTGAAACCTGTTTCACAGAAAGGTCAATATAATTGTTTGTAAAAAACCAGTTATTGAAAAACCAATTGAGATTTTTTCCTGAGCCTGTATTCATCGAATTGAAATAATCCCACGGAATTGGATGTTTACCGTTCCATGTATTCATATAATGATGAAGCGATTTTTTGAATAAATCATCGCCAAGTAAGTCTTTTAAGGCGATATAAGAAAGAGAAGCTTTTCCGTAAGAGTTATTTCCGTAACCCGGCCCGGAAACCTGAGTAGACATTGAGATAATAGGCTGATCTTCTTCTGTAGATTTGTCGTTAATATATTGCTCAACTCGAAATTCTTTATAGAATTTATCAGCAGCTTCTTTACCGTGTTCGGCAATTCCAATTAAATATTCAAAAGTTGTTGCCCAGCCTTCGTCCATAAAAGCATAACGTGTTTCGTTGATTCCCATGAAAAATGGAAAATAAGTGTGTGCTACTTCGTGATCCTGAACTAATTGTGCAAATTTTGGATCATCCATTTGAGAATCGTTACACATCATCGGATATTCCATATCGGCAAATCCCTGAAAAGCTGTCATTTTCGAAAACGGATAAGGAATTCCCGGCCAGTTGTTTGAAAACCAATCCAAAGCGTATTGGTTGTTTTTAACTGAATTCACAAAATCAGTTCCTTTTATATCATAAGCCGCCTGAACACTTGCACGGCGATTTGTTTTTTTGTCAACCACAACGCTGCTCGCATCCCATAAATAATGATCACTTAAACCAAAACATACATCAGAAATGTTTTTGGCTTCAAATTTCCAGACATTCCACTCGTTTTGTTTTGTTACCAAACCGTTTTTCATTTCCTGTTCGTTTGCGATATGCAGAATTTCATCTGTTACATACGACTTTTTCAAACGCGCTGCAAATTCGGGCTGTAAAACCTCATCAGGATTTAAGAAATCTCCAGTTGCATAAACCACATAATTTTTTGGTGTCTTTACAGAATAAATATAATCATTAAAGTCATTGTAAAACTCCTGACGATCAGTATGCGGAATTCTGTCCCAGCCGTTATAGTCATCAAAAACAGTTACACGCGGATAACTATAAGCTACAAAAAAAGTAGTTTCGTCAATTTGTCCTTCTCTTCCGCTTTCTTTCGATAAAGGATAATTCCAATCGATATTGATTGTTATTTTAGAATGCGGTGCAATGGCTTTTTTTAGCTTTACATTTCCAACAGTTCCCCAGCCTCTGGCATCTTCTTTATACACTTCGCCGGCAATTTTTAAAGAAGTAATGGTTAATCCGTTACTTAAAAAATCATCGCTTACATTTCCGCTTCTTGGAGCAGATGGTTTGTGAAGATTATTTACAAAACGAATTGGTAAATTTCTTAAACTGTCATTGCTGTTATTTTCATAAACAATTGTTTCAGTTCCGCTTACAATTTTTGTTTTGGCATCTACAGTAATATCCATAGTATATGTACCATGGTTTTGCCAATAGTTTTTTCCTGGTTTTCCATCTGTTGAACGGGTTCCTTTAGCATAAGCCTCTTTAATATTTCTTGGCATATAAAGCTCTTGTGAAAAGCCTGTTTGTGCCAAAAACAAAAATGCAATACATGCAAATTGTAATAGTCTTTTTTTCATAAGCTGGTTTTTGGTTTTATAAAATTTAAGTGTTTTATAATAAGACCGTATTTTTAAAATAAAGTTACAAAATTGATAAAATTTATCTTCCAGGTTATAAAATCAAAAAACTTAGCGACTTAGAACCTTAGCATCTTAGTAACTTAGAAGCTAAAAAAGAAAAACCGTCTAATTCAAAAAGAAAAAGACGGCGTCTACAATTAATATATAACCTTGATACTACAAAATATAATCGGTATTAATGAAATTTGATTCTTTGCTGTTTAGCAATTCCTGCAAAATTTCATTGTTATAAGCGATATCTTTTGAAGCGACAAACGTACGAATTGAGAAAGAACGCAAAGCATCTGGAATACTTAAAGTACCAACAGCAGAATCTTTACGACCTGTAAACGGGAAAGCATCCGGACCTCTTTGGCAAGAGCTGTTTAAGTTCACACGGCACACTAAATTTACCAAAGCATCGATAAGCGGTGCAAGAGTTTTAATATCTTTTCCAAACAAACTTACCTGCTGCCCGTAGTTAGATTCGGCCATATCTTCAAGTGGTTCCTGAATATCTTTAAAAGAAATAATTGGAACTACAGGACCAAACTGCTCTTCGTGATACACACGCATTTTGTTGTTTACCGGATATAAAACTGCCGGAAATATATAGTTATCTGTGTGTTTTCCTCCTTTTTCATTCAGTACTTTTGCGCCTTTGCTTGTCGCATCGTCAATTAATCCCTGAATGTATTTTGGTTTATCCGTTTCCGGAAGCGGTGTTAAAGCCGCACCTTTATCCCACGGATTTCCGAATGGTAATGCATCTACTTTTTCAGAGAATCTTCTGTTAAATTCTTCTGCGATAGATTCGTGAACATATAATACTTTTAAAGCCGTACAACGCTGTCCATTAAAAGATAAAGTTCCTGTAATACATTCCTGAATTGCCAAATCTAAATCGGCATCCGGAAGGATAATTGCAGGGTTTTTAGCTTCAAGACCCAAAATTAAACGTAATCTATTTTTATTTGGATGCTGATCTTGTAAAGCAATCGCCGATTTACTATTTCCAATTAATGCCAAAACATCAATTTTTCCTGATTTCATAATTGGAGAAGCTACTTCTCTTCCTCTACCGTAAACGATATTGATAACCCCTTTTGGAAAACTGCTTCTAAAAGCCTCCAATAATGGAGAAATACATAAAACACCATGTTTTGCAGGTTTAAAAATCACGGTGTTACCCATAATTAAAGCCGGAATTAACAATGAGAAAGTTTCATTTAACGGATAATTGTATGGTCCAAGACACAAAACAACTCCAAGAGGCCCGCGGCGAATCATAGCGTTTACACCCTGCACTTTTTCAAAATGTGCGCTGCGTCCGTTTAATTCTTTATAACTGGCAATTGTGTCGTAAATATATTCGACAGTTCTGTCAAATTCTTTTTGAGAATCACCAAGGTTTTTTCCAATCTCCCACATTAAAAGTTTTACCACTTCTTCGCGGGTTTCTTTCATCTGCGTAACAAAATTTTCCATGCATTTAATACGATCAGCAACTTTCATTGTTGGCCATAATCCTTGTCCTTTATCATAGGCAGCATTTGCAGCTTCTACAACTTCTGCAGCTTCGGCTTCGGCCATAAAAGGAATGGAACCTAATAAAGTAGGTGTGTATTTTTCTGTAGAAGAAATAGTCGAAAAAACAGGTGTGGTTTGCCCTGTCCATTGTTTTAATTCTCCATTTACAAGGTAGGTATCTTGATTTATAAGGCTTTTAATTTCAAATTCTTCAGGAATTAAACTCATAATCTGGTAATTTTTATTTGGTTATTAATAGCATTTTAATGAAAAAAGAGGCTTTTTTTCGCCTCTTCTTCATTTTTATGGTTGTACGGTTTCGCCTTCCCAATCCAGGATTCCGCCTAGCAGATTATAGGCATTTTCTATGCCTAACTCATTCATAATCTGACATGCTTTAGCGCTTCTTGCTCCAGAACGGCAATACACGTAGTAGTTTTTATTTTTATCTAATTCTTCGATTTCATAAATAAAACCCTGACCTTTATTGATATCAATGTTTACAGCATTTTCAATATAGCCATCATTAAATTCGTCTTCAGTTCTTACGTCCAGTATAACTGCATTCTCGTCAGCAGCCAGCTGATTAACCCAATCTTCTTGTGATAAATTCATAATATGTGTTTTTTGTAAAATTACGACGTTTCTATTAATTAAAAACGTTCTAAATGCGATTTCGATTATTATTCTCAGAAAACGTTTTAGAGAAAGTATTATAATCAGTGAATTACAAATTTACTTACTATTTTTAAAAATATAGTCTGCAAAATCGATAGAAAATAGGATTTTTTCATTTGCACAAAACACCCTTAAATATAGTTTTCTGACAATTATTACCATTTCAAACTATTATCTTTGTAAAAAATTATAATTTTTAATCTCTTTTTGATAAAAGTATTCGTCACAAATTTCACGAATTTATTTCTGGAATTTTGTAAAATCTGTGTCAAAAAAACAAATTTCAACACATAGAAACATAGATTAAATTTTAAGTAAAGTTCAAAATAGATAATATATTATCAACACATAGCTATGTGCATTTATGAAAGTGAAACGCCTTTATCGAGTTTCAAAATCCTATGTCTCTATGTGTTTAAAAATACAATAAATGCAAAATTCATTAAAAAATATCTTTCCTAATTTCTCAAGTGAACTTATTGCTACAATTGAAGAAAACGGAAGCCATCAGGATTTTGAGGCAGGAACTATTTTAATGCGTACCGGACAATACATTAAAAACACGGTTTTGATTACTAAAGGCAAGATCAAAATTTATCGTGAAGGCGAAGATGGCGGCGAATTTTTAATGTATTATCTCCAGCCGGGACAAGCCTGCGCTATTTCTATGATTTGTACCGCAAAGAGCGAAAAAAGCCAGATTATGGCAAAAGTTGTCGAAGATGTTTCAGTAATGATGATCCCGCTACAAATGATGGACAAATGGATGATGGAGCACCGTTCCTGGTATGAATTTGTTATTGAAACCTATAGAAGCCGTTTTGAAGAAGTTCTGGAAGTTGTCGATAATATCGCTTTCCGTTCTATGGACGAACGTTTAGAGTTTTATTTAAAAAAACATTCTGATGCCTGCGGATGCTCTGAAGTTAATCTTTCACATCAGGAAATCGCAACTGAATTGAACACTTCACGTGAAGTGGTTTCCAGATTACTCAAAAAAATGGAACAACGCGGTTTGGTCAAACTTAATCGAAATCAGATTGAGTTATTAAACACAAATTTCACTAATTAACACAGATTTGATTATTGAAAAATGTCAGTTCGAGCGAAGTAGAGAACCCGCAAAGTATTTCGACTTCGCTCAATATGACATCTGACTTCGTGTTAATTAGTGAAATTTGTGTTTAATAATTCTTTCTGTGATAAATGTTACTGTAGGTTTCTAATTTCCGAAGCAACTTTGCATAAAAATAAATGCAATGGAATATTTAGGATATTTTGCTTCGATTATAATCGGGATTTCGCTGGGCTTAATTGGCGGCGGCGGATCTATTCTGACCATTCCTATTTTGGTTTATCTTTTTAAAGTAAATCCTGATCAGGCCACTTCTTATTCTTTATTTATTGTTGGATTAACCGCTTTATTCGGAAGTTACAGCCATTATAAAATGGGGAATTTGAAATTGAAATCGGCACTTTATTTTGCCATTCCGTCTGTGATTTCGATTTTGATAATCCGCGAAGTAATATTTCCTCAAATTGCGGCAACACTTTTTTCAATTGCTTCATATACGGTTTCAAAAGATTTTCTGATAATGATTGTCTTTTCGGTTTTAATGATAACCGCAGCAATTTCGATGATTCGAAAAAACCTTCCTGAAATAAAAAGTACCGAAACCAATTATATTCAATTAAGTATCATCGGCTTTTTAGTGGGAATTGTAACCGGATTTCTTGGAGCCGGCGGCGGATTTTTGATTATTCCGGCACTTTTGTTTTTTGCCAAATTACCAATGAAACAAGCCGTTGGAACTTCATTATTGATTATTACAATTAATTCCTCAATAGGTTTTGGAGGTGATTTATATATTGGAACTCCAATCGATTATACTTTTTTATTAGGCGTTTCGGGAATGGCTCTTTTAGGAATGCTTATTGGAAGCCAGCTTTCTAAAAAAATTAACGGCGCAAAATTAAAACCGCTTTTTGGCTGGTTTGTTCTCATAATGGGATTTTATATAATTGCTAAAGAGGTTTTGTTTTAGTTTTACTTGTAGACAATCTTTGTCAAAGTTTAAAACTTTGACAAAGATTAAAACTATTTATACCGTTTTCTTTTCAGCAGTTTTGGCATTTGGTTTTCTGTAAAATAAATATCTTAAAACCAAAGTATAAAAAGTAAAAATTGAAGTTGTTAAAGTGCCAACCACAAACAAAAATTCTGTTTGCGATAAAATAAAGAATTTATAAGATGCACCCGCTCCATGCAGTAAAATAACAAGAGCAATAAAAATAGCCCATCTTGAGGAAAAAATAAAAGCTTTTTTGGCATTTTCTTGTCTAAGCTTTCGCTCCAGACTTTCATTTGCTTGTTCGATTTCAAACCTTTTCAATTCAATATATTCCGAATGACTTTTCGGATCATAAGGTCTCATTAAATGATCTTCTTTTTCAGCTTCTTTCGTTACATCTTTCGGAACATTAATAATATCGTTTCCTAAAGCGCTTTGCGGTAATTTTTCTGCTAAAGTTTTTTCCATTAACTATTTAGTTTTTCCTTATAATATTCTCTAATTAAATCATTTCCGATAACAGCATCCTGCGTTCCGTCCCAAGTCTGCGACCACGGACTTCCCTCTTCATGCGTCAATGCCGAGAGCTGTAATCCCGATAAACCTTTATAATTGTCCCAGATTTTTTTCAGGAATTCTTTGTCTTCTTCTTTTAATGGAGTTTTGGCATAAATATTCAACAAAAACGGATCAACAGGATCTTTCCCAAACATTCGTATGGCATAATACAAATCCGGAATAACCGCTCCGTATTTCCATGCCTGGATTTCATTGTCAAAAAGGGGCTCTCCGGTGATTCCCAAATGCCATCCATCAGAAATATAAGTAAGCTTTAGCAATTTCATTGGGTCAAGTCCCATGCCTTCTTCTTTTGCCAATTCTATGAAGTACTTCGCTATATCAAAACAATTATACATCTTTCAAAATTTTAATTATTTCTCTTCTAACAAAACTAAGAAAAAGGAAATCAAATACAATATTTGGAAAAATTATATTAAAGAAATTTAATATGAAATATTTGGACGTTTCCTCCGGCCGGGCTATCCGCTATATCTTTTTGTTTTTAAAGAAAAAACAAAAAGGATACCGCTTCTATCCCTAACGCACACTCAGGTAAAATGACGTTTTTTGGTTTTAATATTATTAATGAATTGCCTCCGGCTTTAGCTGGAGGTAAACAAATGTATACAAAAAAGGCTTTAGCCAAAAAACGCAAAGTTTGGCTAAAGCCCAATTCAAATCTCAACAAAAAACCTCCAGTTAAAACTGGAGGCTATTGATGTAATTAATTCGTGAATTGCTTCGCCTGTTCGCTATCGCTCGAGTCGTGACTAAAAAACAAATATCAATGCTCCCCATACCCGACATCATCCATTTTACCACTAAAAACTCTATATTGAATAACAAAATAAACTATCACCAAAAACAAAGCGATAAAAAACCAGCTCAATCCGGCATTCAATCCGTATTCGTGAGCGGCTGTATTGTAGATTGTTAGCGACGGATTTACTTTATTAGTCGAAGGCAGAACATTCGGAAAAATCGAAACGGCTGTTGAAGCAAATCCACCCACTAAAAAGAAAGTCGAAAACATAAATCCGTAACCGTCTTTTTGAAACGAACGTACTTTAAATAATCCCAAAATTCCAACGAAAGTCAAAAGCGGAAAAAACCAAAGAATTGGATTTTCAACGAAATTATGAAACGGTTTTGGCTCGATAAAATGCCAAACCTGCAAGGATATACAAACTAAAACCAGCAGAACAATATTCAATACAAAAACCACATTTTTAAGTTTTGGGTTTAAAGATGAATTTGTTTTATAAATAATCCAGTTTGCACCGTGAATCGTTAATGCAACAACACTTACTATTCCCAAAAAAAGCGTAAACCAGTCGATAATTCCCAATTCATTTGCCTGCGGACTAAAAGTCGGGTTCCATAAAGGAAGAAAGAAATAATGCGCTTCCTGAGTTGAAACGCCATTTTGAACCATTCCTAGATTTACACCGCGAACAATATTTCCTAGGGCAATTCCGAAGAAAAGTGCCAAAAGTAAACTCGCAATTCCAAAAGCTTTATCCCAGATACTTTCCCACATATGGTGATGCACTTGTCCGCGCATTTCTAAACCTACTGCACGGAAAATCAAAAGCCATAAAATCATAATCAAAGGCAGATAAAATCCGCTGAAAGATGACGCATATAAAGTTGGAAAAGCAAAAAACAAAACACCTCCGGCCGCAATCAGCCAAACTTCATTAGCATCCCAAAACGGACCAATCGAATTTGTAATTACTTTTTTATCTCTTTCTGTATCGGCAAAAAATAAATGAATAATTCCTGCACCAAAATCATAACCGTCTAAAACCAGATAAACGGCCAGAATTCCCATTAAAACTATGTACCAAAAAAATTCCATACTTATATTTTTTCTGTTGAAAGTTCCACATGATGCGGTCCTTTATTTATAATTTTTCCAATCAAAAGTAAAAACAACATTCCCAGTAAAAGGTATAAACCAATGAAACCAAGTAATGTAAATAACGTATTTCCGGATGAAACTGTAGGCGATGCACCGGATGCGGTTCTCAGTAAATTATAAACCAGCCATGGCTGTCTTCCTAATTCTGCAGTATACCAGCCTGTTGTATTGGCGATATAAGGAAACGGCATCATGAACATTAATGACCATAAAATCCATTTGGTTTCGAATAATTTTCCTCTAATTAATTGGAAAAGCGAAAGAACCATTAAACCGATAAATACAGTTCCGAGTCCCACCATAATATGATACGCATAATACAATCCCGAAATATTGGTTGGATGCAAATCTTCTTCAAACTGATCTAAACCTTTAATTTCCTGATTCCAGTTTCCGTAAGTCAGGAAACTCAGAATATTAGGAACAGCAATTTTATTATCGAGTTTTTTATCTTTTACATCGGGCTGACCTATTAAAACAATTTCAGAACCTTTTTTCTCGGTATGAAAAATTCCTTCCATTCCGGCGAAAGTTACGGGTTGGTATTTCACAACATTTTTGGCCAGTAAATCTCCAGTAGGAACTGCAACAACAATACTCGAAATCAATCCGAAAATAACTCCTGTTTTCAAGAACAATTTCCCAAAAGAAACATTCTTTTTACTCAAAATATAAAAAGCTCCAATTCCGGCCACAACAAAGGAACTTGTTACAAGTGATGCAGCCTGGTTGTGCAGATAAGAAGGCCAAAGCCAAGGATTTAAAAACAAAGCCTGAAAATTATTCAGCACAAATTTTCCGTTTTCAAGGATTTCATAACCCACCGGATTCTGCATCCAGGAATGTGTGGCAATGATTAAAAATCCGCTGGCCCAGGAACCAATCATAATTAATAATCCGGTTACAAAATGCCATTTATGTCCGAGAAGTTTTTCTCCAAATAGAAATAAACCTAAGAAAGACGATTCGAGAAAAAAGGAAAACATTCCTTCCATGGCGAGGGTTTGTCCTATGATTCCCCCAGTCAATTCGGAGAATTTTGCCCAGTTGGTTCCAAACTGAAACTCCATCGGAATTCCTGTTACAACGCCCATTGCAAAATTGAGGGCAAAGATTTTCATCCAGAAATGGGTAGCGTGATTGTATTGTTCGTTTTTAGTTTTTAGATATTTCCACTTAAAGTAAACAATAATGAGCGAAAGACCCATTGTAAGTTGTGGAAAAAGATAATGAAACGTAATCGTGAAGGCAAATTGCATTCGATCATAAAAGAGCATTTCTTCCATAATGGTAATTTGTTTATGAAGTTCTACAAATTTAACCATTACAACCCGAATTGTTGTTGTTAAAAAGAAGTTTATCGCTTGATATTTGTGAAACTTTTCAACAATTTAAATGTGCAAACTGCACTTATGTTTTAAGCCAAAGTTTGTCATTTCGACCGAAGGGAGAAATCGCACGAGAAACTCCAAAGATTGGAGACATACGTTGCGGAATACCGCGTGTGATTTCTCCCTTCGGTCGAAATGACAATATTATGTATAGGTTTGCGTGATTAAACATAGCCCGTGGTTTCAACCACGGGAGACATATTGTGATATGCATTGTGTTCCTGCGGTTGAAACCGCAGGCTATGTTTGATTGATTAAGTAATTATTATTGATTATTTCTCCAAAATCCCCTTTTCTACACTTTCGTTAATCAAACCTTCAGCATAATTCCATATTGATTCTGAACCATTTCTAATAACGCTTTTCTTTTCGTAAACTTTATCATATTTTACGTTAAACTCTTTCCATGTTCCGCCATTGTTAGACGTATTTTGTAATAAAGGTTCTAATCTGTCCATAGATCTTGCAAATTTGGCTTCGTTGGTCTCTCCCGCTTCAAATTCTTCCCAAATAGCGATAAAATCTTCCGATTGCTTTTTGGGCAGTAAACCAAAAATTCTATTCGCCGCCAATCGTTCTTCATCTGTATTATCGTGATTTTTTACTGTATCGTACATAAAAACATCCCCAGCATCGATTTCTACAATATCATGAATCAAAACCATTTTTACGACTTTCAAAATATCAATAGGTTCATTAGAATGCTCGGCCAGAACAATTGCCATTAAAGCCAGATGCCAGCTGTGTTCTGCGTCATTTTCGCATCGGTCGCTATTAAAGAGCTTCGTTTTTCGCTGAATATATTTTACTTTATCAATTTCTTTTATAAAAGCAATTTGATTTAATAAATCTTCTGTGTTCATTTTTATTTAGTTTAAAATGATATTCGTCATTTGCAAAATTAAAGCTTAAGGCGTAATTGCTCAAGTTTAAATTAATTAATATAACGCCTCATGAGAAAATCAATGTTTTTTACACAAAAATCAAATTTCTGTAACATAAGTCACCTATTTTAAAAGAAAACAAAGTTATCTTTGTATCCCATCATTTTTCAATTCATATCATGAAAATAGAACAAATTTACACCGGATGCCTCGCACAAGGTGCATACTATATAACTTCAAACGGAGAAGCGGCAATTATTGATCCGCTAAGAGAAATTCAGCCTTATCTGGATCGTTTGGAACGCGATAATGTTAAACTAAAATACATTTTTGAAACACATTTTCACGCCGATTTTGTTTCGGGACATATCGATTTAAGCAAAGAAACTCAGGCTCCAATTGTTTACGGACCAAATGCTGCCTGCGAATTTGACTGCATTTCTGCAAAAGACGGACAGGAATTCAAAATTGGAGATGTAACGATAAAAGCTTTACATACTCCGGGTCATACTATGGAAAGTACCACTTACTTATTGATTGACAAAGACGGAAAAGATCACGCCATTTTTTCTGGTGATACGTTATTTATTGGTGATGTTGGCCGTCCGGATTTGGCGCAAAAAGCTGCCGGAATGACTCAGGATCAATTAGCCGGAATTTTATTTCATTCCTTAAGAGATAAAATTATGACTTTAGCCGATGACGTAATTGTTTATCCTGCGCACGGTGCTGGAAGTGCCTGCGGAAAAAACATGAGTAAAGAAACTGTTTCGACTATCGGAAATCAAAAAGCAACAAATTATGCTTTGCGCGCTAATATGACCGAAGCTGAATTTATTAAAGAAGTAACCGACGGTTTACTTCCTCCTCCAGCCTATTTCAGCATGAACGTTGCCATGAACAAAGGCGGTTATGAAAGCTTTGAAACTGTTTTGCATAACGGAATGAAAGAAATTAAAGCCGAAGAATTTGAGGCTGTTGCCGAAGAAACCGGAGCTTTGATTTTAGACACTCGTAAAAGCGGTGACTTTGCCAAAGGATTTATTCCGCAATCTATTAATATTGGAATCAATGGTGATTTTGCTCCTTGGGTTGGTACTTTAATTGGAAATGTAAAACAACCTATTATACTAGTAACCGAATTGGGTCTTGAAGAAGAAACCGTAACACGTTTAAGTCGTGTTGGTTTTGATACTATTATTGGTCATCTTGAAGGCGGTTTCGAAGCGTGGGAAAAAGCCGGTTTTGAAATTGATACCATAAACCGAATTTCGGCAGAAGAATTTGCTGCTAAGTTTAATCTTAAAGAAGATAAAGTTGTTGATGTTCGTAAAGAAACCGAATATGAAGCAGAGCATATTGAAGATGCTTACAGCAAACCCTTGGCTTATATTAATGACTGGGTAAAAGATATTAATCCGAATGAGCATTTTTACCTGCATTGCGCCGGCGGTTATCGCAGTATGATAGCAGCTTCGATTTTGCAAGCGCGTGGTTTCAGGAATTTTAGCGAAATTGACGGTGGTTTTGGAGCTATCGCAAAAACTGAAATTCCAAAATCAGATTTCGTTTGCCAGAGTAAAGTATTAAAATAATTTTAAAGAGGCTAAGCTGCTAAGATGCAAAGGTTCTGAGTTTTTTTTACTTTTAAACTTAATTAATCAGAATCTTAAATAAGCCTTAGTAACTTAGAATCTTAGCACCTTATAACCTTAAAAAAAATGCTAGAAATCATTAAAGAACCTTGGCCTTGGTATGTAGCAGGTCCGTTAATTGGATTAACTGTTCCTATTTTATTAATTATAGGAAATAAATCTTTCGGGATTAGTTCTTCCCTTCGTCATATTTGTGCGGCTTGTATTCCCGCAAATATTTCGTTTTTTAAATACGACTGGAAAAAAGAAAGCTGGAACTTATTTTTCGTTTTGGGAATATTTTTCGGTGGCGTTATTGCTGCTTACTTTTTATCAAATCCAAATGATATTCAAATTACGCCAGAACTTTCAAATCAATTAGCCTCTTATGGAATTACAGATCATACGGGATTAGTTCCTTCACAATTATTTTCGTGGGAAAGTTTAGTAACGCTTCGCGGATTTATTATGATTATTGCAGGCGGATTTTTAGTAGGTTTTGGAACTCGTTATGCAGGCGGATGCACGAGCGGACACGCTATTATGGGATTATCAAATTTACAATGGCCATCATTGGTAGCTACCATCTGTTTTATGATTGGCGGTTTTGTAATGTCACTTTTGATTTTACCTTATATTCTTTCACTTTAAAATTTGACAAATGAGCAATTTAGAAAATAAAAATATAGACGGCGAAGGAATTAATGCAAGTCACAAAAACGAAAATGCATTAGCAAATCTTAAATATTTAATCGTCGGAATCTTTTTCGGAATTGTATTCGTAAAAGCCGAAATTATCAGCTGGTTCCGTATTCAGGAAATGTTTCATTTGCAGTCATTTCATATGTATGGGGTAATTGGAAGCGCTGTTGTAGTTGGCGTAATTTCAGTATTTCTGATTAAAAAATTCAACGTCAAAACTCTTGATGGAGAAAAAATCGAAATTCAGCCTAAGACTTTCAATAAAGGACAAATTTATGGCGGATTATTATTTGGTTTTGGATGGGCAATTACCGGAGCATGTCCGGGACCGCTTTTTGCCCAAATTGGAACTGGAGCAACTGTAATTGTAGTTACATTGTTAAGTGCTATTGCAGGAACCTGGTTTTATGGTTTGATAAAAGATAAACTGCCTCATTAATTCCTTATAAAGTTAAATCTAAAAATGGATTCTACAGAAAAACTAGTATTAAGAAAAGCTGCTATTACTGAAATACCTGTAATATGGAAAATACTGCAGGATGCAATTGAACAAAGAAGATTAGACGGAAGTACACAATGGCAGGACGGTTACCCTAATGAGCTTTCTATTAAAAATGATATAGATAATGGTTACGGTTACGTATTAACAGAAAATGAATCGATTTTGTGTTATGCTGCTATTATTTTCGACAAAGAACCTGCTTACGAAGGTATCGAGGGCAAATGGCTGAGCAATGGCGATTATACTGTTGTACATCGCGTAGCAGTTTCAAAATTGGCAAAAGGAAAAGGGATCGCCACAAAACTATTTGAAAGTATTGAAGGTTTAGCTCTTGAAAATAATATTTACAGCATAAAGGTAGATACCAATTTTGATAATGTTCCGATGCTGAAAATTTTGGATAAATTAAAATATACATATTGTGGTCAGGTCTATTTTAGAGGCGGTGCCAGAAGAGCTTATGAAAAACAACTAATTTAATTCTTTATTTAAATAATATATTTAAACCCCGACAGGTTTCTGGAAAACCTGTCGGGGTTTTTATTTCGTTTGCCTGCGTGAGGGATTGAGCTAAGCTACCGAAGTAGCAGCGAAAGCCCGACAGCATCCCGATAAGAGGGCGTATAAGCGCAAAGTTGTTTTGCCCTCTTATCGGGATGGTGGCACGCCCCTATTATTAAAATTTTGAATTTGATTTTGTAAAAATGCATATTTTGAATTGTAAGAACTCCATTAGAATCCAAAACATTGCACAAGTTGAAATAAGCCATTTTAATTTTAAGTTAAATATCATTATGTCAGCGTTTTAAAACTAAAAATATGCTATTTTTATTCTAGTTTTATTTTATTGAGAATCAGCAATATTTCAAATTAACAAAAAATTAACACAACATTTGTATATACAACTATTAAAGTTTATACATTTGTATATACAAATTATACACTTACGACTATGACAATTGAAGAGGTTATTAAGAGTACGGTTAAGATGGATAATGCGAAAAAAGTTATTCTGAACATTATGTACACACAAAATGTGATTCAGGATCATTTCAGCGAAATAATGAAACCGTATGATCTGTCTGGAGAACAATATAATGTGCTGCGTATATTAAGAGGACAAAAAGGAAAACCTGCTAATATGTGTGTGATACAAGAACGTATGCTGGCTAAAACAAGCAACACTACCCGATTAGTTGACAAATTATTATTGAAGGAATTTGTGACAAGAAATGTTTGTCCCGGAAACCGCCGCAAGATCGAGGTTTTAATTACACAAAAAGGACTGGATGTTTTAAAAGAATTAGATCCAAAGGTAGACGAGCACGAGCGTATGTTTGCCGACAATATAAGTCAGGAAGAATTAGAATTATTAAATAAATTATTAGAAAAATACCGAACCCAACAAAATTAATATTATGAGCACATTATTAGAGAATTTAAATTGGAGATATGCAACTAAAAAATATGATGCATCTAAAAAAATATCTTCTGCAGATTTAAATACTATTAAAGAAGCTGTTAGATTAGCTGCTTCTTCATACGGATTACAGCCTTATAAAGTTGTTATCGTCGAAAATCCTGAAATTAGAGAACAATTAAAAGCAGCTGCTTACGGACAAACACAACTTACAGATGCTTCTCAAATTTTTGTTTTTGCAAATGACTTAAACACCGGAGAAGAATCTGTAGCCGCTTACATCAAAAACATTAGCGAAACAAGAGGTATTCCTACCGAAGCTTTAGGTGGCTTTGCAGATATGATGAACGGCGTGATTTCAAATTTATCACAGGATGCTAAAAATATCTGGACAGCAAAACAAACTTATATTGCTTTAGGAACATTATTAGCTGCAGCATCTGAATTAAAAATAGATGCTACACCTATGGAAGGTTTCAACGCGGCAGAATTCAACAGAATCTTAGGTTTCGATAAACTTGGCTTAAATGCTGCTGTTATTGCTGCTGTAGGGTACAGACATGATGAGGATGACGCTCAGCATTTCAAAAAAGTTAGAAAATCTCACGAGGAATTATTTATCACTATATAATTATTATTAATCAAATTCAAATTTTAACAACATGAAAAATTTAAAAACAATTGCAATTGCATTATTCGTAGCAGCTGCTGGTATCTCAGTAAACGCTCAAACTAAAAAAATCGACGTAAAAGCTTCTACTATTAAATGGGTAGGTAAAAAAGTAACTGGAGAGCACTCTGGAACAGTAAACTTTAAAGAAGGTGCTGTAGTTTTCAAAGGAAAAAAATTAGTTGGAGGAAGCTTTACAGTTGATATGACTTCTTTAACTTCTACAGATTTAACTGGAGAATACCAAGGTAAATTAAACGGTCACTTAAAAGCTGACGATTTCTTTGGAACTGAAAAATTCCCAACTTCAAAATTAGTTTTCAAAAAAATTGGTGCTAAATCTGCTGACGTTTATACTGTAACTGCTGATTTAACTATCAAAGGAATCACTAAACCTGTAACTTTTGATATTACTGTAGCTGGAAACACTGCAACAACTGCTTTTAAAGTAGACAGAACTAAATACGATATTAAATATGGTTCTGGAAGTTTCTTCGAAGGTTTAGGAGATAAAACTATCAATGACGAATTTGAATTAACTGTAGCTTTAAAATTCTAATTTCAGGCTTACTAATTCATATATAAAGAAAAACCCCAATAGTTAATTCTATTGGGGTTTCTTTTTTTTATTATCCTTTTCATAAACATAACATTCTTAACCGTAAAATAACGCTTTCATAATAACTATGCCCGTATTGATTAACATTCGGGGTCTAATTTTGAGGAATTAAAAATCCAAAACTAGACATTAAAATTATAGCTATGAAAACAAAAATACGTGTTATAATTATTACACTTTTAAGCACTTTTTTTCTACAAGCCCAGCAGCAGGCAAAAGGAATTATTGGTACTAATAACTGGATGAACAACTGGACCAATTTTAATCCTGCTAAACAAGAATACAGCGAAGCTACGAATATAATTGCGGGAACAATCGACAAAGACACAAGATTGGTAAAGCGAAATACTTATCAATTAGTCGGAATTGTCTATGTAACCAATAATGCAATCTTAACTATTGAGCCAGGAACAGTAATTCGAGGCGATGATAAAACCTGCGGTACACTTGTAGTTACAAATGGAGCAAAAATTGTAGCCGAAGGTTTAGAAACTGATCCAATTGTTTTTACTTCAAACAAAGAAATTGCAGACAGGCGCCCGGGCGACTGGGGCGGAATCATCATTTTAGGAAAAGCACCAATTAACTCACTTGGCGGACTTCATACACTTCCTTTTAATTTAGATCCTATTTTAAATCATTACGGAGGTCAGGATGCCGAAGATAATTCCGGAATTTTAAAATATGTCAGAGTAGAATTTGCCGGCAGAAAATTAAGTTCTGAAAAAGAACTTAACGGACTTTCGTTAGCAGGTGTTGGAAGAAAAACGATTTTAAATAATATTCAAATCAGCTTTTCTAACGACGATTCTTTCGAATGTTACGGTGGAGATTTGAATATGACAAATTTAATTTCGTATAGAACTACAGATGATGATTTTGATTTTACACAAGGCGCACAAATCAATATCAATAATAGTATTGCGATTCGTCATCCTTTTTCATCAGATATTTCAGGCTCAAGATGTTTCGAAGTTGATTCATACGACAAAGTTCAAAACACAGATATGAGCAAAAAAATGACTAAAATTAATGCCAGCAACATTACTTTGGTTAATTTAGAAGAAAACAATCAGGGATTAGTTCGAGAATCTGTTTTTGTTAGAGAAAATACATATTTCAATTTAAGCAATGCCATTGTATCTGGTTTTTCGCCTTTTGTTTTGTTAGAAAGTAACATTGGAAGCGGGAAAGAAAATCTGGCTAAACTGAGTTTCAAAAACATAATTGTAAACAATTGCAATGGCGGAATCACCAGCGAATCTTCTAGCGCAAATGACGAAATTCAAAATTATTACAATCCAAATTCGAATATAGAATACTCAAAATGGAAGAATAGCGAGTTGTTTACACTGCCAAATATCAAAGGAAATCCAGATTTTAGAGCTAATGTAAATAACACTATTGCAATTGGAAATTAAGCTTTTATAAAAAACTCAGAATTCAAAATTTAACAAATTTTAAAAATTCGAAAAGTTTTTTTTGAGATTTTATGTATTCTAATTCAAATTACATTTATATCTTTGTCACATCAAAATAAAGAAATGAGAACAATAATGAACAATACTTGGTGGTGGAAGAATTTACGTCAAACGTCGTGAACGAAGCTTCCTATGGTATTTTCAAAACTATAAATTTAAAAGGCTTGTCATCACGACAAGCCTTTTTTTTTGATCAAAACTTTAGTAGAAAAATATATTAAAACTAAAAAAACAACATACTTTGAAACCGTTTATACTCAACACACATTACAAACAAATTCTGGCAGACACCATTACGCCGGTTAGTATTTATTTTAAAATAAGAGACAAATTCCCTAATAGTTTATTACTGGAAAGTAGTGATTATCACGGAAATGACAATAGCTTTTCGTACATCTGCTGTAACCCGATTGCAACGATTAAAATCGAAAACGAAACAATTTCTAAAACTTTTCCTGACGGAACTTCGGAACAAACTAAAATCGATGCTTCAACAAACATTCCAGAAGTTATTCAGGAATTTTCAAGCAAATTTCAATCAGAAAAAAACGATTTTAAATTCATTAATAACGGTTTATTCGGATACATTTCTTATGATGCCGTTCGTTATTTTGAAAAAGTTTCGATAGCTAAAAAAGATAATGCCACTTCAATTCCGGATGTTTTTTATGCAGTTTATCAAAACATCATTGCAATTAATCACTTTAAGAATGAAGCTTATATTTTCTGCCACAGCGTAGATGGGAAAAACAATATTTCTGAAATTGAACAATTACTGCAGTCAAGAAATATTGCCTCTTATAAATTTTCAAAAGAAGGCGAAGGTTTTTCTAACTTAACCGATGACGAATTCAAACATAACGTCGCTTTAGCTAAAAAACACTGTTTCCGCGGAGATGTTTTTCAATTAGTACTTTCTCGTCGTTTTACACAAGGTTTTAAAGGTGACGAATTCAATGTTTACAGAGCTTTAAGAAGCATCAACCCTTCTCCTTACCTATTCTTTTTTGATTACGGAGATTTCAAAATATTTGGTTCTTCGCCAGAAGCACAAATTATCGTAAAAAACAGAAAAGCCGAAATTCATCCAATCGCCGGAACTTTTAAAAGAACCGGAAATGACGAACGTGATGCACTTTTAGCCAAAGAACTTTCGGAAGATAAAAAAGAAAATAGCGAACACGTAATGCTTGTCGATTTGGCAAGAAACGATTTAAGCAGAAATGGTCACGACGTGAATGTGGAGAAATACAGAGAAGTTCAGTTTTTCTCGCATGTAATTCATTTGGTTTCAAAAGTTACGGGACATTTACATGACAAAGCGACCACAATGCAGGTTGTTGCCGATACTTTTCCTGCAGGAACTTTAAGCGGCGCTCCAAAACACAGAGCGATGCAGTTGATTGAAGATTACGAAAAAACAAATCGTAATTTCTATGGAGGTGCAATTGGTTTCATGGATTTCGACGGAAACTTTAATCACGCGATTATGATACGAACTTTCCTTTCAAAAAACCATCAACTGCATTGTCAGGCCGGTGCGGGAATCGTAGCAAGTTCTGATGAAGAAAGCGAAATGCAGGAAGTGTATAATAAATTAAGAGCGTTGAATACAGCGCTGGAAATGGCTGAGAAAATATAAGTTTTCTTTTATTTCAGGTTTCAAGTTGTTAGAACATGAAACATGAAACCTGAAACAATAACAACAAACTATAAAAACCACAAATTATGAAAAAAGCAATTTCAATTTTAGTTTTAATCATTAGTATAACCGCTTGTAATTCGGAAAAAAAAGAGAATCCAATTAAAGGAACCTGGCGTCTGATATCAGCTGAAACGACAGAAAAAGATTCAACTTTCTCGACTTTTAACCCTAAAACAAAAATGATTAAAATTATAAACGATACACATTTTGCTTTTTTTAATCATGATTTAAATAATGGTAAAGATTCAACAAATGCGGTGTTTTTTGGCGGAGGCGGAAAATATACTTTAAAAGATAGTATTTATACTGAAAATTTAGAGTACTTCAATAATCGTCAATGGGAAAATGGAAAATTTGAGTTTGTTGTAAAAGTTAAAAACGACACCTTAACTCAAAAAGGAGTAGAAAAAGTAGAAAAATTAGGAATCGACCGAATTATTACTGAAAAATACGTTCGAGAAAAATAAAAAAATAGTTTCAAGTTTAAAGTTTCAGGTTTCGCGTTCCAACAACTTGAAACCTGAAACAAAGAAAACCTGAAACAAAAACAAAAGACATGAAAAAAATATTAGTTATAGACAATTACGATAGTTTCACTTACAACTTAGTACACTATCTGGAAGATTTAAACTGTGAAGTAACGGTTTATAGAAACGACGAATTCGAAATTGACGAAATCGCTTCTTTTGATAAAATATTACTTTCTCCTGGCCCAGGAATTCCTGATGAAGCAGGTTTATTAAAAGCTGTAATCGAAAAATACAGCCCAACAAAAAGTATCCTTGGTGTTTGTTTAGGACAACAGGCAATTGGAGAAGTTTTTGGCGGAACGCTTTCTAACCTTGATAAAGTATATCACGGCGTTTCGACAAACGTAAAAACGGTAGTTTCTGATGAGATTTTGTTTGAAGGTTTAGGAAACGAATTTGAAGTTGGAAGATACCATTCGTGGGTTGTTGACAGTAATTTACCCGAAGTTCTAGAAGCAACTTCAATCGACGAAAACGGACAAATTATGTCACTAAGACACAAAAAATTTGACGTAAGAGGCGTTCAGTTTCATCCTGAAAGTGTGCTTACGCCAAAAGGAAAAAGGATTTTGGAGAATTGGATTAAGAGTTAGAAGTTAGTCGAAAGTTTAAAAGTCGAAAGTCATAAAGTCAAATATTAAGAACTTAACCTTTCACATTAAAACTAAAAATTAATCAATTCTAAAAAACGTCAAAAGTGAAGACTTTAAGACCTTCGACTTTCGACTTTAAGACTTAAAAAAAAATGAAAACTATATTAAACAAATTAATCAACCACGAAGTGCTTTCTAAAGAAGAAGCCAAAAACGTTTTGATTAATATCTCAACAGGTCAATACAATCCGAGTCAGATTTCGGCATTTTTGACTGTTTATATGATGCGAAGCATTACGATTGATGAACTTTCGGGCTTTCGCGAAGCATTATTAGAATTATGTATTCGTGTTGATTTATCAGCATACAATACAATCGATTTATGCGGAACGGGCGGTGACGGAAAAGATACTTTCAATATATCAACTTTAGCTTCTTTTGTTTCGGCCGGAGCAGGAATTAAAGTAGCCAAACATGGAAATTACGGTGTTTCTTCTATTTCAGGATCAAGTAACGTAATGGAAAAAATGGGAATTAAATTCAGCAACGATCCTTCATTTTTAGAAAAATGTATCGATCAGGCAGGAATTTGTGTTTTGCACGCTCCACTGTTTCATCCGGCAATGAAAAATGTTGGACCAATTAGAAAAGAATTGGCCGTAAAAACTTTCTTTAATATGCTGGGGCCAATGGTAAATCCATCTTTCCCAAAAAATCAATTGGTTGGAGTTTTCAATTTAGAATTGGCGAGAATGTACGCTTATTTATATCAAAATACAGATGTAAATTTTACCATCTTACATTCGCTTGACGGATATGACGAAATTTCATTAACTGGTCCGACAAAAACCATTTCTAATCATATGGAAGGAATGTTAAATCCAGAAGATTTTGGCGTTAGTTTATTATCTCAGACAGAAATTGAAGGCGGAAAAACTATCGAAGAATCGGCTGAAATCTTTACCAATATTATTTCAGGAAAAGGAACTGAAGCTCAAAATAATGTGGTCTGCGCTAATGCTGCAATGGCAATTGCAACGGTTACAAAATGTTCTCCAAAAGAAGGTTTTGAATTAGCAAAAGAAAGTTTATTATCTGGAAAAGGACATCAGGCATTAAAAAAATTACAAAAACTATCTATTTAAAATAAAAACTTAGTACCTCAGCACCTTAGAAACTTAGCATCTTAAAAAATGAATATCCTAGACAAAATAATTATAGACAAAAAACGAGAAGTAATTTTAAAGAAATCGATTATTCCGGTTTCGCAATTGGAAGCTTCTGTGTTTTTTGGAAAACAAACTATTTCTCTAAGCCAGAAATTAAAAGAAAGCAATTCTGGAATTATTGCGGAGCACAAACGTCGTTCTCCGTCAAAATCTATAATCAACAATAATTTTACAGTTGAAGAAGTAGTAAAAGGCTACGAAAATGCTGGTGCTTGCGGAATCTCGGTTTTAACTGACGGGAAATATTTCGGTGGATCTTTAGATGATTTATTGTTAGCAAGAGCTTCTGTAAATATTCCGCTTTTGCGAAAAGAATTCATTGTAGATGAATATCAAATTTTAGAAGCAAAAGCTCACGGAGCAGATTTGATTTTATTAATCGCTGCTGTTTTAACACGCGAAGAAATCAAATCATTATCTGAATTTGCTAAAAATTTAGGTTTAGAAGTTTTACTGGAAGTTCACAATCAGGAAGAATTAGAAAAATCAATTATGCCAAGTTTAGATATGATTGGTGTAAATAACCGAAACCTGAAAACCTTCGAAGTAAGTCTGGATTTCAGCAAAGAATTAGCATCTCAAATTCCAGATGATTTTGTAAAAGTTTCCGAAAGTGGGATTTCATCCATCGAAGCAATTCAGGAACTAAAACCTTACGGCTACAAAGGTTTCCTTATTGGAGAAAACTTCATGAAAACCGACAACGCCGGACAAGCAGCAACGGAATTTATTAAAAATCTAAGCGTTTAAAAATTAGCCACGAATTCACGAATGATAGTGAATCTAATTCGTGAATTCGTGGCGGAAAACCTTTGCGAACTTTTTCGCATTTTAAACATAATATAAAGAAAAAAACTTAGCGCACTTTGCGTTAAAAAACCACAACAAAATGAAACTCAAAATATGCGGTATGAAATATCCCGAAAACATTCTCGAAGTAGGCGCACTTCTGCCTGACTACATGGGATTTATTTTCTGGGAAAAATCCGCGCGATATTTTAACGGAACAATTCCTGAACTTATAAAAACAATCAAAAAAACAGGTGTTTTTGTAGATCAAAGTCAGGAAGAGATTCTGGAAAAAGTCGCAAAATACAATTTACAAGCCGTTCAGTTACATGGAAATGAATCCGTTGAATTTTTATCGGAACTAAAAAAAGTATTGTCAAAGAAAATTGAAATCATAAAAGCTTTTTCGGCAGATGAAAATTTCGATTTTGAAACGATAAAACCTTTCGAACCATTCTGCGATTATTTTCTCTTTGACACAAAAGGAAAACTTCCTGGCGGAAACGGAACAACATTCGACTGGACAATATTAAAAAAATACAATTCTGAGAAACCGTTCTTTTTGAGCGGCGGAATCGGAATGAAAGAATTAAAAGCCATTGAAGAAATTTCAAAAAGCAATTTACCTATTTATGCTATCGATGTAAATAGTAAATTTGAAATCGAACCAGGGCTTAAAAACAGAAATTTATTTAGCAATTTCAAACGCAAATTTGATGTTGCCAACTTTTAAACTTTAACAAAATGAGTTTTAACGTCAACGAAAAAGGATATTACGGAGAATTTGGAGGAGCATACATCCCGGAAATGCTCTATCCAAACGTAGAAGAATTACGTCAAAAATATCTAAGCATAATGGATGAACCAGATTTTAAAGCTGAGTTTAATCAATTACTGAAAGATTATGTAGGACGCCCAAGTCCGCTGTATTTTGCAAAACGTTTATCTGAAAAATACAACACAAAAATTTATCTTAAAAGAGAAGATTTAAACCACACCGGAGCACATAAAGTAAACAATACAATCGGGCAGATTTTATTGGCGAAACGCTTGGGTAAAAAAAGAATTATTGCCGAAACCGGAGCGGGTCAGCATGGTGTTGCGACTGCAACAGTATGTGCTTTAATGGGAATTGAATGTATCGTTTATATGGGCGAAATCGACATTGCGCGTCAGGCTCCAAACGTTGCGCGTATGAAAATGTTAGGCGCAGAAGTTCGTCCCGCACTTTCTGGATCAAGAACTTTAAAAGATGCAACAAACGAAGCGATTCGTGACTGGATTAACAATCCGGTTGATACCCATTATATTATCGGATCGGCAATTGGGCCTCATCCTTATCCAGATATGGTGACGCGTTTTCAAAGTATTATTTCTGAAGAAATCAAATGGCAGTTAAAAGAAAAAGAAGGGCGTGAAAATCCTGATTACGTTGTAGCTTGTATTGGTGGAGGAAGTAATGCTGCAGGAACTTACTACCACTTTTTGCACGAACCGGAAGTGGGAATTATTGCGGTTGAAGCTGCTGGAAAGGGTGTCGACAGCGGACATAGTGCAGCAACTAGTAAATTAGGAAAAGTTGGTGTTATTCACGGTTGTAAAACACTTTTAATGCAAACTCCTGATGGCCAAATTACAGAACCGTATTCAATTTCGGCAGGATTAGATTATCCGGGAGTTGGACCTTTGCATGCACATTTGGCACAAACCGGACGCGGCGAATTTTTCTCTGTTACTGATGATGATGCAATGAATGCAGGTTTGCAATTAACAAAACTAGAAGGAATTATTCCGGCAATCGAAAGTGCTCACGCATTTGCAGTTTTAGATCAAAAGAAATTTAAACCTACAGATGTTGTAGTAATCAGTCTTTCTGGCCGTGGCGATAAAGATTTAGATAATTATATTGACTATTTTAAATTGTAATAAAAATCGTAATTTGGGCGTTCCAATCCCGATATTTATCGGGAGGCTGTACGCTATATCTTTTTATTTTTAAAGAAAAAATAAAAAGAATGCCGCTCCATCCCTAACGCAAACAAATAACGAGAAAAAAGTAAATATGGAAAAGTTATTCTCTTACGGAACATTACGATCAAAGCAAATTCAAATGCAGATTTTCAATAAAGTTTTAACAGGAACTGCAGACCAATTACTGGGCTATAAACTAAAAAGTCTTCAAATTGAAGAAGAATTTGGAATGGCCGATTATGTGGTAGCAATACCAAGTGAAAATGCATCAGAAACCATTCATGGTGTCGTTTTTAATGTCTCCATTACAGATTTAGCAAAAGTAGATTTATTTGAATCTAATTCGTACAGAAGAGTTCAGGTCGAGTTAAAATCAGGAACAGTTGCCTGGGTTTATACCGAAAATAAATAATAAGAAATGATTTTAGCTGCGGCACAAACAAAACCAAAACGAGGAAATATTGCCTCAAATTTATTAGATCATTATCGGTTTATTGAACTGGCGGCACAAAATGGCGCTCAACTAATTGTTTTTCCTGAAATGTCTATTACCGGATATGAAAGAGAAAATGCTCAAGAAATGGCTTTCGCCGAAGATGATTACAGAATAGACCATCTGAAAGATTTGGCAACCGATAATAATATTGTCATTATTGCCGGCGCTCCAATTTTAATTGAAAATCAGTTGTTTATTGGCGAATATATTATTGCGCCTAACGATTCGGTTTCTATTTATACAAAGCAGTTTTTGCATGAGGGTGAAGATGAGTTTTTCCAGTCTTCATTTGATAATAATCCGATGATTACAATTGATAATCAAAATATTGCATTTGCAATTTGTGCTGATATTGACAACCCAAAACATCCTGAAAATGCAGCAAAAAATAGCGCAGATATTTATATTGCGAGTATCTTCTTTTCTCCAAACGGAATTCCAAATGCCTACAGAGATTTACAGCATTATGCTGAAAAACATGCAATGAATGTTTTAATGTCGAATTTTAGCGGAGAATCCTGGGGATCTCCATCGGCAGGTCAAAGTGCTTTTTGGAACAACAAAGGAGAATTAGCTGCTCAAATGAATGACTCAGATTCTGGTTTATTATTGGTTGAAAAACAAAATAATGATTGGATAAGCAAGGTTTTAAAATTTTAAAAATAATGCCACAGATTATACAGATTTTCAAAGATTTTTTCACGCAGATTTTGCAGATTAAAGCTGATTCTATTAAAATTATTTTAAAAAAAAATCTGCAAAAATCAGTTTAAATCTGCGTGAAAATAAACTTTTAATCTTTGGCTAAAGCATAACATAAACATACCTAACAGGTTTTTGAAACCTGTTAAAATAAAAAGATATAAAATGAACAGAATAACTCAGAAATTACAAGAAGATAAAAAGATCCTTTCGATCTATTTTTCTGCGGGATATCCGAATTTAAACGATACTGTGCAGATTATTCAGGATTTAGAAAAAAACGGAGTTGATTTAATCGAAATCGGACTTCCTTTTAGTGATCCTTTGGCAGACGGACCGACAATTCAGGCGAGTTCAACACAGGCACTTCATAACGGGATGACAACTCAACTTCTTTTCGATCAGCTGAAAAACATTCGCGAAAGCGTAAAAATTCCATTGATTATCATGGGATATTTTAATCCGATGCTGCAATACGGTGTTGAAGCTTTCTGTCAGAAATGTGCAGAAATTGGAATTGATGGTTTAATTATTCCAGATCTTCCTGTTGATGTTTATGCAGATGAATACAAAGCTATTTTTGAAAAATACGGATTGATCAATGTTTTCTTAATTACCCCCCAAACTTCAGACGAACGCATTCGTTTTATCGACAGTGTTTCAAACGGATTTATTTATATGGTAAGTTCTGCGAGTGTTACAGGATCTCAAAGCGGTTTTGGAGATGTTCAGGAAAATTATTTTGAGAGAATTGCAAATCTTAATTTAAAAAATCCACAGATTGTCGGTTTCGGAATTTCAAATAAAGAAACTTTCAGTCAGGCAACTAAATATGCAAAAGGCGCTATTATCGGGAGTGCTTTTATTAAACATTTAAGCGAAAGCGGAAGTGGGAAAATTGCTGAGTTTGTTGGAAGGATTCGATAAATAAATCTAATTAAAATATAATATACGTTTAGTTTGTCATTTCGACGAAGGAGAAATCTTCGTTGCAAAATCGACAAAGATTGGATTTCACTTTACGGAGCTACTTGTGAAGATTTCTCCTTCGTCGAAATGACAAGATTGCGAAAAAAAGCCTGAAAATAGAGTTTTCAGGCTTTTTTATTTTAATTAATTAAGGCCGATTTAACATAAATTATCGAAAACGTATTATGTTAATATTATGTTAAAACAAAATTAAACAAGTGTTTAAATTAAACAAGTGTTTAATTTTGCATCCGATTAGAAACAATACCATGTCACACATCGAATTGAACGATAAAAAAATTCAGATTCTTAATGTAGCAGAAAAGCTTTTTTCTGAGAAAGGATTTGAAGGTACATCGATACGGGATATCTCCAAAGAGGCCAAGATTAACATTGCCATGGTCTCTTATTATTTTGGGTCAAAAGAAAGACTTCTGGAAGCTCTTATTTTTCACAAAACTGTTGATTTAAAACTACAACTCGAAAATTTATTACAAGAAGACATAAAACCTCTTGAAAAAGTCAATAAATTAATCGAAATTTACATCAATAGAATCTGCCTTAACAAAGGGATTTACAGGGTTTTACATTTTGAACTTTATAATAAAAAGAGAGAAAAAAGCCTGCAGGCTTTTACAGAACTTAAAAAAGGAAACTTAAAATCTGTAGAAAGCATTATTAAACAAGGTCAAGCCCAGGGAGTTTTTAGAAAAGATGTCAATATCCAGCTCATCACTCCAACAATTATTGGAACCTTTTTTCATTTTCACATGAATCGCTCTTTCTTCGAAGAATTATTTGATTTAAAAACAGAAGAAATGTTTAACAATTACATTAAAAACGATCTTACAAAGCACATTCAACAAACTATAAAAGCGCTACTTGTTTATGAAAATTAGTCAATTAATGCTCTTTGGAGTTTTCTTCATCGGAATATCTTCAATAGAAGCACAAGAAAAAACAAGTTTAACTTTAGACGAAGCCGTAAAAATGGCCTGGGAAAAGAGTAACGAAGTTACGCTTGCCAATACTAAGGTAAACTCGAAAAAATACGAATTACAAACGGTTAAGAATAACCAATATCCGGATTTAAAAATTTCCGGACAATATCAACGATTAACAAAAGCTTCGATTGATATGCCAAATCAGGGTGAAAGCGCTTCTCTTGCTTCTCCAGACCGCGCAATGCTTGGAATGGCAAATTTGAGTTTACCTCTTTTTGCAGGATTTAAAATTCAAAGTAGTATTGATGCTTATGAAAGTTTATATGAAGCAGAAACTGTTAATGCAGCTAAAACAAAAGAAGATGTTGCTTTAAGAGTAATTACTTACTATACAGCTTTATACAAGGCGCAAAAAACTTTGGATGTTTTAAACGAAAACCAAAAAAGCGCAAAACAGCGTGTTACGGATTTCACTGAATTAGAAAAAAACGGAATCATCCCAAGAAATGATTTATTGAAAGCCCAATTATTGGTTTCAAAAACACAATTATCTATTGATGAAGCTAATAATAATATCAATAACATTAATTTTTATCTAACGACATTACTTAAATTAGATCCATCTGTAAAAATTCAGGTTAATGAAGATGATTTCTTCAATTTAAAAACAACCAATGCACCAACATCTGATGCCTTGGCACTTGAAAACAGAAAAGATTTAGAAGCAATTCGTTTACAACAAAAAGCTTCCGAAGCTAATGTAAAAATTGCAAAAGCAGGATATTACCCAACAATTTCACTCCTTGGAGGTTATACAGCTTTGGATCTTAAAGACATCATTACTGTAAAATATGCAATGAATTTCGGTTTAGGTTTATCATATGATTTATCAGGAATCTTAAAAAACAGCGCACACGTAAAACAAGCTGAAAGCAAAGCTCTTGAGGTAAAAAATACGGAAGCCATTATGACAGACCGCATTAAAGTTGAAGTTCAGAAATCTATTGAAGATTATGACTTGGCAATCAACCAAAGTGTGGTTTATGAAGAAGCTTTACAGCAAGCAGCTGAAAACTATAGACTTGTAAAAGACAAATTTGACAATGGACTCGCTGACACCAACGATCTAGTTGAAGCTGATGTTGAACAATTAAGTGCAAAAATCAATACAGCTGTAGCAAAGGCAACCATTATTCAAAAATATTACGAATTACTTTCAGTATCAGGACAATTATCACAATCATTCAATCTTTCTAAAATATAATCGATAGCTCTCATGGAAAAGAAAAAGACAAATAAAAAATTCATCATCATACTTGCAGTTCTGATTTTAGGAGGCGGAACTTACGGAATCTCTAAATATCTACACGCTCAGGCTCACGAAGAAACAGATGATGCTCAAATTGAGAAAAGAATGAACCCAATTATCCCGAGAGTATCAGGATATATCAGCAAAGTTTATGTGAAAGACAATGATTATGTAAAAAAAGGAGATACTTTATTTACTATCGATAAAAGAGATTATCAATTAAAAATTGATGAAGCAAATGCTGCTTTATTAGGAGCTGAAGGACAATACGAAGCTGCAAAAGCAGATATTGGAAGTGCAAATGCTAGCATCTCAGTTTCAGATGCTCAAATGAAATCTGCAACAGGTTCTATCGAAAGTGCAAAAATTAGATTGAGACAGCTTACAAACGATTACAACCGTTACAATAACTTGTACAAAACTCATACTATTACAAAACAACAATACGAGCAAGCTTTGACTGCAAAAGAAGAAGCTGAAAACCAAGTACGTGTTTTAGAACAACAGCAAAAAGCTAGTTCTTATCAAAAATCGGTTATTCAGTCAAAATCTAAAGTTTCAGACAAACAGACAGAAGTTGCTGCAGCAAATATCAAAAAAGCAAAAACAATGCTTGATGTTGCTCACTTAAATTTAAGCTATACTGTAGTTACAGCTGCTATCGACGGACAAGTTTCAAAAGTTGATATTCAGCCGGGACAATTAGTTCAGCCTGGTCAGTCATTATTTTATATCATCAATAATTCTGAAGCTTGGGTTGTGGCTAATTTCAAAGAAACACAATTGAACAAAATGGTTGTGGGACAAAAAGTAAGTTTAAAAGTTGATGCTTATCCAAACTATGAGTTCAAAGGAACTGTAACTTCATTTTCTCCGGCAACAGGATCACGTTTTTCATTATTGCCGCCAGATAACGCAACAGGAAATTTCGTAAAAACAATTCAAAGATTACCAGTAAAAATTAGTATTGACGAATCTAACGATCCTGAAAAAGTAAAACTTTTAAGACCAGGAATGAATGTTGATGTAGATGTACATTTAAAATAAAACATGGCAGGAACAGTACAAGCAGACGACGATTTAGTAGAATACGGTTTTAGACGTGTTATCATTACGATTACGGCAGTACTTTGTGCACTGCTGGAAATCGTGGATACTACGATTGTAAACGTAGCGCTGACAGACATGCGCGGAAGTCTTGGTGCTACCTTGACCGATGTGGCATGGGTAATTACAGCATACGCAATTGCGAATGTTATTGTAATTCCGATGACGAGCTGGCTATCGCAGCAATTTGGAAGACGTAATTATTTTGTGGCTTCCATTATAATATTTACGGTCTGTTCCTTTTTGTGTGGTAATGCCACAAATATTTGGGAACTAGTCGCTTTCCGTTTTGTACAAGGTATGGGCGGTGGAGCATTATTAGTAACAGCCCAAACGATTATTACAGAAAGTTATCCGGTCGCAAAACGTGGAATGGCACAGGCGATTTACGGAATGGGTGTAATTGTTGGTCCTACCCTTGGTCCGCCTTTGGGAGGATATTTAGTAGACAATTATTCTTGGCCTTATATATTTTACATCAATATTCCTTTAGGAATTATTGCTACTATTTTGGCTTTAACTTTCGTACGAAGCCCGAAATACGGTGAGAAATTAAAAGCAAACCAGGTTGACTGGTGGGGAATTATTTTGTTGAGTACTTTTATCGGATCACTGCAGTTCGTTTTAGAACACGGACAACAGGACGATTGGTTTAACGATTCACTTATTGTAACTTTAAGTGTTGTGACCGTTTTAGGATTAGTTCTTTTTATATGGAGAGAGCTGACTTACAAACATCCAATTGTAAACTTAAGTGTTCTAAAAGATGGAAACTTAAGAATTGGAACCGTAATGTGTTTTATTCTTGGTTTTGGTCTATACGGATCGACATTAATTATCCCAATTTATACGCAATCCATTTTAGGATGGACAGCTACTGATGCCGGATTGTTATTAATTCCCGGATCTATTACAACGGCAATCATGATGCCATTTGTGGGTAATATGATTCAGAGAGGTGTCCCTCAGGGATATATGGTGGGAGTAGGATTCTTAATCTTCTTCTTCTTTACTTTTATGATGTACAGCCGTATGACGCCAGATACTGGTGTAGAACATATGTATTGGCCTTTGATTTTAAGAGGAATTGGTTTAGGATTGCTTTTCGTTCCTATTACAACCCTTTCTCTTTCTACATTAAAAGGTAAACAAATTGGTGAAGGAGCAGCTTTTACAGGAATGATGCGTCAGTTAGGAGGATCTTTTGGTATTGCGATTATTACCACTTTTATAACACGTTTCAGCCAGGCTCACAGAGTAGATTTAATTAACAATTTAGATCCTGCTAGATTTGACGTGCAGCAGCGTATTACCGGAATGCAGCACGCATTTATGGCAAAAGGTTACAGCGCAGATGTTGCATTGAAAAAAGCATATCAGGCGATAGACCTTTCTGTTTTAAAACAAAGCACAGTAATGGCTTATATGGATATTTTCCTTTATCTGGGAATTATGTTTTTATGCTGCATACCGATTATTCTCTTTATCAAAAAAGGGAAGAACAAAATTAATGCAGCCGACGCAATGCATTAATGATAATAATTTTATAATACGCAGAAACGCCGAATTCATCATTTAGAATTCGGCGTTTATTTTTTCTATCTCTTCAGGGATTAAAATCCCTGCCTACAATATGTTCCGAGCCTTCGGCTCTCTAGCAAAAAATCTTAGAACCTTAGCATCTTAGCAACTCAGGCCCTTAAAAAGTTACCTTGTAAAAACCAAATGATTTCCTTTTGAAAGATTCGCATCAAACTGATATCCTTCGTAATTAAAACCTTTTAAATCATCAATAGTTTCAGCATTGGTATCAATAATATAACGCACCATCATACCTCTCGCTTTTTTAGCAAAAAAACTGATCATTTTTAATTTTCCGTCTTTATAATCTTTAAAGTCCGGAGTAATTACAGGAACTTTTAAAGCTTTTACATCAACAGCAGAAAAATATTCGTTGCTCGCTAAATTCACGAATAATTCACCTTTTTTCAATTCTTTGTTTAAAGCTTTAGTAACCGTTGGTTTCCAGAATTCGTGCAAGTTTTTAGATTCACCAACTGGCATTTTTGTTCCCATTTCCAAACGGTAAGCCTGCATTAAATCAAGTGGCTTCAAGAGTCCGTAAAGGCCAGATAAAATTCTAAGTTTATCCTGAAGAACATCTAATTTTTCTAACGGAATAGAATAAGCATCCAAACCAGTGTAAACATCACCATCAAAAGTATAAACTGCAGGACGGGCATTTTCAACTGTAAATGGAGTTTTCCAATCCTGATTGCGTTTCCAGTTTAAATCGGCTAGTTTGTCTGAGATCGACATTAGTTGTGATAATTCAGCTGGCTTTTTGGTTTTTACTACTTTATGAACCAATCTTGCTTCTTTTAAAAATGAAGGCTCAGTATATTGAGATGTTGGTAATTCTTTTTCGAAATTCAATGATTTCGCTGGCGATATAACAATTTTCATTTGTGCATTTTTATATGAATCAAAAATACAAATTGCAATTTTAAAATTTATCGTTTGCAATTGATTTGTTCTATCGCTGTATTTTTTTTCGCCACGAATTTCCACGAATTATCTTTTTTATAGCTACAGATTACAGGATTAAAATGATTAAAAAAATCTGTGCAAATCTTTTTAATCTGTGGCAAAAAAATCTTTACAAAAAATAAATTCGTGGAAATTCGTGCAATTAGTGGCAAACCTTTCCAATTCATGAAAATTGACGCTACAAAATGTGAAATTGTTCAAAAAAGTCAGCTCTAGATTATAATAGGCATTTTCTATGTTGTAAATTTGCATGCATTTTATTTCGACTGAAAATTTGGAATGCACTTTTTTATTCAAAAATTGAATTCGTGGCGATACAAACAAACTATAAAACTGCTTTACAAAACAAAATCTTCGATATTATTTCGAAAGCTTCTCAGGAATTAAAAGTTGACTCTTACGTGATCGGCGGATTTGTTCGTGATTTGCTTTTAAACCGAGGTTCTAAAAAAGACATTGACGTTGTAGCAGTTGGAAGCGGCATCGAATTGGCTCTTAAAGTTTCAGGTTTACTTCCGAATAAACCAAAAGTTCAGGTTTTTAAAACTTACGGAACAGCGATGCTTCGTTTTGAAGATACCGATATCGAATTTGTTGGTGCACGAAAAGAATCGTACACTCGCGACAGCCGAAATCCGATTGTGGAAAATGGAACTTTGCAAGACGATCAAAATCGTCGTGATTTTACAATCAATGCGCTGGCTCTATCATTAAACGAAAATAATTTCGGAGATCTTTTAGATCCGTTCAATGGATTAACAGATTTAGAAAATAAAACAATCAAAACGCCTTTGGATCCAGATATTACCTATTCTGATGATCCTTTGCGAATGTTGCGCGCGATTCGTTTTGCTACTCAATTGAATTTCGAAATTGAAGAAAATTCATTAAATGCCATCACAAAAAATGCAGATCGCATCAAAATAATTTCTGGTGAAAGAATCGTTGATGAGTTAAACAAAATTCTCATGACCGATAAACCTTCAACAGGATTTTTACTGTTATACCAAACAGGACTTTTAGATCTAATCTTGCCTGAATTAACGGCTTTAAATCAGGTGGAAGAAATTGAAGGTCATACGCATAAAAACAATTTCTATCATACGTTGGAAGTTGTCGATAACATTTGCCCAAACACAGATGATGTTTGGCTACGCTGGTCGGCATTATTGCACGATATTGGAAAAGCACCAACGAAACGTTTCACAAAAAAACAAGGATGGACTTTTCACGGACATGAATTCTTGGGCGGAAAAATGGCAAAGAAAATATTCGAGCGTTTACACATGCCTTTGAACCACAAAATGAAATTTGTTCAGAAAATGGTTATTATGAGTTCGCGCCCGATTGTTTTGGCTCAGGATATTGTGACTGACAGTGCGGTTCGTCGTTTGGTTTTTGATGCTGGAGAAGATGTTGAAAATTTAATGACTTTGTGCGAGGCGGATATCACAACCAAAAACCCGTCAAAATTCAAGAAATATCATAAAAATTTCGAACTCGTTCGCAAAAAAATCGTTGAAGTAGAAGAACGCGATCATGTGCGTAATTTTCAGCCGCCAATTACGGGAGAAGAAATTATGGAAATGTTCGATTTGAAACCTTCACGAGAAATCGGAATTTTGAAAGAAGCGGTGAAAGAAGCAATTCTTGAAGGAGATATTCCAAATGAATATCAGGCGGCTTATGATTTTGTGATTAAAAGAGCTGCGAAGTTGAATCTAACGCTTAAAAAGTAATATGGATGCTCTCGGTGGTGTTTTATTAGTTATTATTATACTAATAGTAATTGTCTCAAATATTCTTTTTATTAAAAGACTAAGAAAAAATCAAAGACGTTTTAAATATATATTTCTATTTTTTTTATTCTGTTTTTTTTCAATTATTGCCATTGGCTTACTTTGTTACGCCTTTGAGCGTCATATACTAATTGAATATTTAAAGATCGAAATTACTAATCGTTATACTAATAGAATTATAAAATCCATTACAGCACTCACTTTAATTATTATTACAAACTATAATTTCGCGAAATTCTACTTGAAAAGAATTTCAAAAACAAAAAATGAAATCGAATTAATCGGAAAAGAATGAAAAAAGAGAATAAATCAGTAATCATTTGGTTACTATCAGGTTGTGTTTTATTATTTTTAATGGTCGTTGTAGGCGGAATCACGCGTTTAACCAATTCAGGTTTATCTATGACGGACTGGCATTTGGTAACCGACACATTTCCACCTTTAACGGAAGCCAAATGGCAGGCTGCATTTGACGAGTATAAAAAGTTTCCTGAATATCAAAAAATCAATATTCACAACGATTTTCAATTAGCAGATTATAAATTCATTTATTTCTGGGAATGGTTTCATCGTTTCATCGGTCGTATTATTGGATTGGTTTTCTTTGTGCCGTTTGTTTACTTTTTAGCCAAAAAGAAATTAGATACCCCAACAATCAAAAAATGTATTGTTCTTTTGGCAATGGGAGCTTTCCAGGGATTTTTGGGCTGGTTTATGGTTCGAAGCGGATTAATTGATAATCCGGATGTGAGTCATTTTAGACTTTCTCTTCACTTAACTTTTGCTTTCATAACATTTGCTTATACACTTTGGGTTGCGCTGGATTTGATTTATCCTGAAAGAAATATTAATAAAATTTTACCGCTTCGCACAATTGCAAGATATGCTTTGGCTGCATTATTAATCCAGATTATTTACGGTGGATTTGTCGCAGGATTAAACGCAGGATTAATTCACAATCACTGGCCTTTAATGAGCGACGGAGAATTTATTCACGAATCGGTTTTTATTGAGCAGTCAAGTTTAATCAAGAATTTAATTGAAGGAAAAAGTGGTGTTCAGTTTGTTCACAGAACTTTTGCTTATGTTGTGGTTGCTGCTATTCTTTTTCTTTTCTTTAAAAGCAAAAAATATACGCTTACTAATACACAGGCAAATGGAATCAACACTTTAGTTGTTTTTGTTTTTATACAATTTCTTCTTGGTGTATTTACTTTATTGTACAGCGTTCCTTTGGCTTTAGGATTGATTCACCAAATTATGGCGTTTTTCCTTTTAAGCGCGATGACGTATACTTTGCATCGATTGAGCAAATAATGTTTTAAATAAAATAAAAAAGAGCCGAAAATTTCGGCTCTTTTTTATTTTATGTGTTTGGTTACTTCTGTTTGAAAATTTACGTTTCGTTAACCGGATGAAATCCGGCCATACAATATAAACCGAGTCTTTGGCTCTTTTTTGCATAATTTTAAAATTCTGAAGGAATGATTCATATTGAGGGACGGATTTAAATCCGTCAGACAATCCATCCAAAATAATAATCATTTAAAACAAATCAATTTTATCCCAGCCAGGATTTAAAATCCTGAACCTTTTCCCGGCTTACAATTACCTCATCTTCTTTGTAAGTTGGTAAAATTACTTTTAAACGTGAATTGGTATAAACCTGAATTTCTTTAATAGCCTGAAGCGGAACAATAAATTTTCTGCTTACGCGAAAGAAATCTTTTTTGTCTAGTTCCTGTTCAAGAATTTCTAAAGTAGAATCGATTAAATAATTTCGATTGTCATAGGTATGAATATACGTTCCTTTGTTTTCGCTAAAAAAACATTCAATTTCTTCTTTAGTAATTACTTTTAAATGCTGGCCGATTTTAACTGTAAATCTTTTTTTATAAGTTTTTTCAAAAGGGTTTGACAGCATTTGGCGAATCTGCTCAAAATCAAGCTGAATATTTGAAGTTTCAGCAGTTGTTTTTGGAAGCCTTGACTTGAATTTAGAAACGGCAGCTTCGAGATCATCTTCGTCAATTGGTTTTAGAAGATAATCTATACTATTTAATTTAAATGCTTTTAAAGCATATTCATCATAAGCCGTTGTAAAAATAATGGCACTTTTGATATCTATTTTTTCAAAAATTTCAAACGATAAACCATCTGACAATTGAATATCCAGAAAAATCAAATCAGGATGCTGATTATTTGCAAACCATTCAACCGATTCTTCAACCGAGTGAAGCATCGTTTCTACTGTAACATCTAATTTTTCAAGTTTTCTCTGCAGTAGTCTTGCAGCTGGTTTTTCGTCTTCTATAATTAATGTGATCATTTACTATAATGCAAAATTTAGAAAAATACTAGTTCAAAGTTACTCCCATTTATTTGTATTTGCGGCTTCTTTTTCCATATATTTTTGGATTTTTTTCTGCTCCCAGTCGTTGCTAAAGAAAAGATCACGGCCAAAAACAGACATTGCATGAGCCAATAAACCAATTCCCCAGAAAAATGCTGTCGAATACGTCTGCCAGTCCATTAATCCGCTTTCGTGAATGTTTTCAGTAAAAATATCCCTGTTTAAATTTGCGATAATAATTATCACATTTACAATTAGGTAAATTCTTAAGTGTGAGTAAAAACCTTTTAATCTTTTTACTTTTCTGTATGCATTATTGTAGCTTTCGTCTGTGCTGAATTCATGCGCATATGCTTCATACATACGTCTTCTAAAACGTCCCATATATTATTTATTTAATTATTTCCACTTGTTTTTGTTCTCTTTTTCCTTATCCATGAATTCTTTGATTTTTCTTTCTTCCCAGCCTTTTCCAAGAACTGGAAATACTTCAAAAACTTTCAAACCATGAAGGACTACTCCAACTCCCCACCACATTAATGGCCAGAAAAACCATAAATATTTTGGTGAAGTATACAGGTTTATAAAAATCAAAATTGCATTTACTAATACATAAGCAACCAGATTTCCGTAAAATCCTTTAATACTTTCTACTTTCTTTTTTGCCTGAAAGTATTTATCGTCTTCATTAAAATTCATTTCCATGATTACTCCCATTTTTGTGTTTTATTTTTCTTTTCTAAAAGACTTCTCAATTTACGTTCTTCCCAATCATGTCCAAAGATTCTGAAAGAGACAAACATATCTATAGCAGATCCAACATATACGGCCGACCAAATAATTATTACTACATCATTTAGAAAATTAATCGGAATGAAATGCAGCGGCAGTTCTGTATATTCTTTTAAAAGGTAAAGTGCTAAAGCAATCAGGTACAGAAATGTATGTTTATAAAATGATTTTAACTTAACTACTTTTTTGCTGGCCAGTTCTTTCAAAACATTTTCTTCTGAACTGTTACTAGAATTTGTTTCCATTATTCCCAGTTTTTTTGATTGCTTTCTTTTTCTAAAATTTCCCTGATTTTTCTTTCTTCCCATTTTTTATTAAAAAAAGGCGGAAGATTAAAAACTTTCAATCCGTGTAAAACAATTGCCATTCCCCATCCCATCAAACACCACAGAAACCATAAATATCCTGGCGAAGTCATAATGTTCACAACAATTACAATTGGGTTTACAAGAACAAAAACTGTTAGATGCTCGTAAAATTCTCTGAGTTCTTTTACTCTTTTTTGAGCATGATAATATCGTTCTCCCTCAAGATGATTTTTATCGGTCATTATTTCCAGGTTTTTTGATTATTCTCTTTTTCTAAAATTTCTCTAATTTTTCTTTCTTCCCAGTCAGAGCTGTAACCAAACACCTTAAATGCATGCATGGCAACTCCAAATCCCCAGCCTAAAGCTGAAAACCAAAACCATTGAAATCCAGGTGAGAATTGTAAATTGATAAAAACCAAACACGGAATCACGCAGCAATATGAAATTAAATTTCCATAAAATCCTTTCAACTCTTCTACTCTTTTTTTAGCTCTGTAATACGCTTTAGCTTCGTCGTTGTATTCTGTACTTATGTCCATAACAGTAATTTGTTTTGTTAAAATTGGAATCTTAACCGAGAAATTCTTTTCATCTTGTTCAATCAGCACCTTTCTGTCGGTTATAATTCCGTAACGGTTTACAATATTCTGCAATCCAACACCTTGTCTATCCTGCAGAACTTCTTTTTTCTGAAGATCATTTTGAATAACCAAATAATCTTTGTCAATAAAAATTCTAATATGTAATGGTTTCTGTTCGCTTACTACATTGTGTTTTACTGTATTTTCTAGTAAAAGCTGTAAAGAAAGCGGCACCACTTTGGCATCCGGATTTATGTTTTCTGCAGGCAGTTCGTAAAACAAACTATTTTCGAAACGCATTTTCAGCAGGTTCATATAGGTTTTTGCAAATGATAATTCATCCTCTACAGAAACCAGTTCCTTATCTTTTTGTTCCAAAACATATCTGTAAATTTTAGACAAAGAAGTGGTGAATCGCTGTGCATTATCCGGGTTTTCTTCAATTAAAGAACTTAGAACGTTTAAGCTGTTAAAAAGAAAATGTGGGTCGATTTGATTTTTTAAACTTTCGAACTTGGCATTAGCCGTTCCCGCAATAATCTTTTGTTGTATAACTTTGTTTTCCTGATATAATTTATAAAAATGTAATGCGTGAAATATCAGTAAAACGATAAAAGTAATGACCGAGGATTCTATATAATTTGCCGGATCTTCATTTGCTAAAAAGCTCAATAAAGGACGTCTCTCTATAACAACCTGCGTAAAAATGCGCAATATAAAAATGACGAAAAGCGAAATGAAAAATGAACTCATAAAGCCAATAAAAATTCGTCTGGCAGAAAATCTGTTTGCTCCTTCAAAAACCTTATCCAAATACACAAATAATGAAGCGTTTACCACATACAAAACAACGCTGTACAACATGCAGTACAAAAAATAGATGTACAAATCTTTGGTAAATACCGCAGTTCCAAATGATGCAAAGCGAATCAAAAAGGAGAATATAAAAACTACTCCGCCTATTAAAAGTGCTTTTAAGATATTTGGTTTTAAGGTCATTCTTTTTATTTTAAATTAAATTATTTACAATTTTTTTGAACTTCAAGAGCTCTGTCTAATCCCCATTTTGGAGAAAAAGGAGTTTCTGGTTTAAAAGTAGCAAAAAGTTCAATAGCTTTATCAACTTGTGCACAAAGCGGTTTTGTATCAACACCAGTCCATTTTGCGCCGCCAATCTGGTAATCAGCTTCTCCAAAAACAGCTCTTGGATTATTTGGGTCAATGGCTTTTGCTTTTGCGTAAGCTTCCATAACTTTTGCAGAATATTTCATTCCGTTTGTCATTGGGTCTGCTACTACATATCCTGTATAAATTAGAGCCTGAAGCACATATAATTCTGCATTATTTTGATCTTTAATAAATTCTACATCTAATGCATCCTGAGCTTTAGTTAAAAGAGCATCAATTTTTGTTTTATCTTTTTCTGAAAAAACCGCTGTTGCGTTTACCATCGCTACATAATAATTAGGAAGCCAGCTTGTTTTATCAGCTGCAGCAATTCTTTCAAATAATGCCGAAGCTTCTGCATTTTTACCTTCTTTCCAAAGTCCGAAAGCCTTTGTCATTCCTTGTTCAAACTGCGTTTGAGCTGAACTTATTACTACTACAAATAATGCGATTAAAGTGATGATTTTTTTCATTTTATAAGTTATTAAATGGTTATTTTGATTTGTTTGTTAGTTACTATTTATAATATAATTTCAATTTTAGAATCTTTTGCTATAACAAATTTAGCATCTTTGTAAGAAGGCGGCCCCATAAATCCTTTTGCATTGTTTGAAGTGGCATAATCTTCTGAAGGAATTCCCATTGCGTTTTTATCAAGCTTTCCGTTATTGTTTTCATCGTGATATGTTGAAATTGCATATTCACCTGCCGGAAGATCTGTAAATGTTACAACAGCCTCATTATTTTTAATTTCAGAAGAAAGGCTTTTGTATGTCGTTTTAAGAAAAGTACCGTCTGAATTATACAGACCTACTTTTACAATTCCTGTATTGTTTTTTACACCTGTAACAGAAACAGTCAATTTAACATTTTGAGCAGACATTAAGCTGCAAATAAATAACGTGATTATGGTAATAATTTTGGTCATGGGTTCTTTTTTTTTAAGGTTCTAAGTTGCTAAGATTCTGAGATTCTAAGTTTTTTTGTTGATGATTAAAACTCTTTTTTTTAGGTTCAGAGTGGCAAAGGGACAAAGGTTAGATTTTATGATTATTGACATTCTAAAAAACTTTGAACCTTTGTCACTTTGTTACTTTATTTCTTTGTTCCTTTTAATTTACTCTTCAAAAGTATATCAGATTTTACTCTCTTAAAATTAAATGATACTGAGTTGTTGATTTTTGATGATGAATTGTTTTTTTGAAGGTTCTGAGGTTCTGAGTTTTTTTAGTTTTTAAAATCTTAGCACCTCAGAACCTTCGCAACTTAGCGGCTACAAATTTTTCAATTGATTCTCATTTTTATTCTGGCTGATTGTCCAGAAGAAACCTACGAAGAAAAATCTATCGGCAGTTGGTGTGATTGCTTGTCTTTGGTAAACTCCATTTGGATCTGGTAATTTTGCGTAATCGTATCCGAAGATATTCTGCGTTCCTAAAATGTTTGAAACTGAGAAATACAAGATTTTTTGTGTTGTCAATAAATACGCCCAGTTAAAACTCAAACTATTATATGATTTAGTTTTTCCGTTCATGAACTGCGTTTGGTTTGGATCGTTGTACGGACGACCTGAACTGTAACTATTTGTGAATCCGATTTGTGATTTCCAATCTGTAATAAAATATTTTGTTACTACAGATAAAGTATGATTGGCAATAAAACTTGGCGTTGCCATGGTTGGGAAATTCTTGTATTGTCTTTCAGAATCGATATAAGAATAGGAAATCCAATATTCTAAGTTTTTATACAAATTGCTGTCTCTCCAAAATAAATCCAATCCTTTTGCATAACCTTTTCCGTTATTATTGAAAACCGAATTGTACTGAATATCTCTTGTATTATATTGCACTAAATTGCTGTAATCTTTATAATAAGCCTCAGCTCTAAAAGTCTGTCCCGGCTGCGTAAACTGATAATTCAAAATATAATGCTGTGCTTTTTCGCTTTCAAACTGATGGTATTTTGAATACTTAATATAATCTACAACAGGTGTTTGAGAAAAATCTCCGTAAGCAAAAGAAAACTGGCTGCTTTTTGAAACTTTATAAGCTAATGATGCTCTTGGCGCAATATTATTTTCGTCTAATAAACTATTGTTTGAATATCTTAGACCAACTTTCATGGCCAGTTTTTTAGAGAATAAAATATCTGCTTCGGTATAAGCTGCAAAAATATTAGAATCGTATCCGTTATCTACATTAATAGAAATATTATCATTAAAGTTTTCATTGTATTTAGTGATGAAATAATCTGTACCAAAAGACAATTTGAAATAGTTTGAAAATTTCTTTCCTAATTTTAATTTCAACTGTGCTGCATTTTCATCAGCATTAATATCGTTAATGTCGTATTTTGTTTTGTTTTTACTGTAACCGTAGCTAATTCCGGTTGTTAACTGCCATCCCGTTCCAAAAGTTCCTTTATAAGAAGAGTTTAAATAAAAGTTATTGTTGTTCAAATCTGTTCTGACAGGATTTTCGAAATTGATATTTTTTTGATTTAAATCGAATTTTTCAGAATCAAAGGCAGCGTATAATTTGAAAATTCCGTTTGTAAAATTATATCGGTAAACTGTTTCACCTCCAAGTGATTGATACGGATTATTCCAATCCACATTTTGTGGAATTACTGCCTGATAAGGCGCTAAATTAATGTAAGCCATATTAACGCTTAATGAACTTTTTGTCCATTTTTGAGTATTTCCTAAACTCAACCCAACTGTCATTAAACCAATATCTGTTTTATTGTGATCCGGTTCATCCTGTGTATTTAAAAGTAAAACACTTGATAGAGCCTCACCATATTCGGCAGAATAACCTCCTGTAGAAAATGCAATTCCGCTGAATAAGAAAGGAGAAAAACGGCTTCTTGTTGGTAAATTATTTGTCGTTGCTCCGTACGGCTGTGCCACGCGAATTCCGTCTACAAAAGTTTGTGTTTCACTTGCTTCACCTCCACGAACGAATAAACGTCCGTCTTCGCCCACACTTTGTGTTCCCGGTAAAGTCTGTAAAGCCGCAACAATATTTCCCGCTGAACCTGCCGTTGTAACAATATCCAAAGGTTTTAAAACCGATACTCTCGCTTTGTCTCCAGATTCTAAAGTTCCGGCTGTTATGACAACGGCATCAAGAGCATTTACATTTTCTCTTAATTTTACCGTTTGATCTTTAAAGTTCGTAACATCGATTTCTTTTTTGAAAGTTTCGAAAAGCAAAAAGCTAACAACTAAAAACTGATTTCCTGTTGAAGAAGTTTCAAAAGAAAAATCTCCTGTTTCAGAACTTGTAGCTCCGTCGTAAGTTCCATCAATATAAATGTTTGCTCCGGCAACTGGTTTCCCTTTTTGGTCCAAAACTTTTCCTGAAATAATATTTTGAGCAAAAGTAAAAGTGCTTAGTAATAATAAAATAAAAGTAATTCTGGTTTTCATAGTATTGGTTTTTGATGAAGCAAATGTATTTTAACATTTCCTGTTAAAAAATATATAATAACCGAATTGTAGAATTTTAAGGATGAGTTGTAAATTACTAATTTGTATCTTAGCTGTAGTGTTTCTAAAACTATTAATTATGTCAGAAAGTAAAAGAGTTTCGAATTTGTATCAATCCATTTATAATGGAAATCCGTGGCTTGAAGTTACCTTAGCAGATACTTTAAAGGATGTAACTGCGGCTCAGGCTTATAAAAAAATCAATCCTAATTTAAACACAATTTGGGAAATTGTCAATCACCTAATACAATGGCGAAGAAACATATTAAAACGCGTTCAGGGGGAAATAATCACAACTCCCGATCATAATTATTTTGTACCCATTTTAGATTCATCTGAACCAGCTTGGGAACAATCATTGCAAAGTCTGGCAAAATCTCAGGAATTATGGAATGAGTGTTTGAGTAATTTTAATGATGAGGATTTCGAGAAAATAGATCAAAATAACAATCATAATTTTTATGAAGATATTCACGGGATCATTCAGCATGATGTGTATCATATGGGACAAATTGTAATTTTGAAAAAACTTCTTTAAAAACATTGTCATGAAAAAATCCTTCTTTTTATTAGGTTTTTTATTGATTAATGTAATCGGTTTTTCTCAAGAAACTGAAATCAAATTTGATGAAAATCTGGCAAAATCTTTAAATGCCGATGAATACGGAATGAAGAAATATGTTTTCTGTCTTTTGAAATCGGGAACCAATACAAGGGCTTCAAAAGAAGAAACCAAAAAACTTTTTGAAGGGCATATGGCCAATATCAATAAACTGGCAAAAGAAGGAAAACTGGTTGTTGCCGGACCTTTTATGAAAAATGATAGAAATTATCGTGGTATATATATTTTTAATGTTGAAACAGTAGACGAAGCAAAAGCACTCGTAGTAACAGATCCTGCCATAAAAGCCAATTTACTCGAAGCCGAATTAACGCCTTGGTATTGTACCGCAGCTTTGCAGGAAACTGTGAAAATACATGATAAGATTGCCAAGACGAAAATGTAAAAAATGAAAACAGAGAAAGAAAAAATGATTTCGGGCGAATACTATAACGCTTTTGATCCGGAATTAGTAAAAGGCCGCCGAACTGCAAAAAATCTTCTGCATAGTTTAAATGTAAAAGAATACCGAGTTACCAAAAAAGCAAAAGAAATTTTAAAAGAACTGATTCCCAATGCAGGAGATGGTTTTTACATCGAACCACCTTTTCACTGTGATTACGGCTATAATATTTTCTGTGGAGAAAACGTTTATTTCAATGTAAATTGTGTTGTTTTAGATTGTGCGCCTGTAAATATTGGATCGAATGTGTTTATTGCGCCAAATGTTCAAATTTATACAGCATCGCATCCGCTTGACGCCGAATTACGAAAAACACTCGAAAATGCTTATCCTGTAACAATTGGAGACGATTGCTGGATTGGCGGAAATTCTGTTATTTGTCCAGGCGTAACGATTGGAAAAGGCTGCGTTATTGGTGCCGGATCGGTTGTTACAAAAGATATTCCTGATAATTCATTGGCAGTAGGGAATCCGGCAAAAGTAATCCGAAAATTAAATCAAGAATCTGAATCAAAATAAAAAATGCTTACCTTAAATAAAGTTCACCATATTGCCATTTTATGCTCTGATTATCAAAAATCTAAAACTTTTTATACCGAAATTTTAGGATTAACAATTATTCGGGAAATCTATAGAGAAGAACGCCAGTCTTATAAATTAGATTTGGCTTTAAATGGAATTTATGTGGTTGAATTATTCTCTTTTCCAGATCCGCCAAAAAGACCTTCAAGACCAGAAGCCGTTGGATTGCGTCATTTGGCATTTGAAGTAATTAATTTAAATGAAACTGTTGCTTTTTTAACTTCAAAAAATATAGAATCTGAACCTATAAGAATTGACGAAACGACTGAAAAGCGTTTTACATTTATTTCAGATCCTGATTTATTACCGATTGAGTTTTATGAAAGATAAATTCTAAGAAACAAAGGTTTAAAGGAACGGAAGTACATAGGTTTACTTTTTTATTACCAATCTCTTCGATTCACTTGTGTGATTTCTCGTTTGTCTAAAGAACAAATAGTTTAATTGCGTCCAGCTTTAGCTGGATGATTTAAAAGTCAAACTTGAAAGGCTTTAGCCAAACTAACGTTAGTTTGGCTAAAGCCTTTTTACTAATCTAATTCATTCCTCTAGCTAAAGCTGGAGGCAATTTATGCTATTTAATATTTCAAAACTGTGAACCTCTTTTCCTTTGAACCTTTGCCCTAAATCAGTAATATTCAAGAAAAACATACTGAAAGAATTTTCCTGTTTACACCAGTTTTAACACACTAAAATTAATATTTCCTATAAAAAACCGAATTTCATCCTTAATTTTGTAATCCGCATAAAAAAATGCGAATACAAATTCTCTCCTGATGAATAAAACGGCGCAAATCAAGAAAAATCATCAATTCATTAAATTCCGAAAATTAGTTATTGTTTCTATTTTAATTGGCTTCCTGTCGGCTTTCCTCGGAATTTCACTCAAAAAAATAACCGAATATTATGAAGAAATCTTCTTTCACGAAGTTTCGGTAAACCCAATATATTATATTATTTTTCCGGTTTTTGGATTATCTGTAATTTATTTTCTAAGACAATATCTTTTTAAGAAAAAAGAAAACAAAGGAATTAAAGAAGTTTTTGAAAGTACCAAAACCACAAAAAATCTTCCTTCATATAAAATTCCATCACACTTTATAAACGGATTACTTACTGTAGTTTTTGGCGGTTCAACCGGAATCGAAGTTTCTACCGTTGTTGCCACGGCTACAATTGGTTCTGTAGCACACGAAAAAGAAAATGTTTTCCGTCAATACAAAACCGAATTAATCTGCGCTGGCGTTGCAGCCGGAGTTACTGCACTTTTCAGCAGTCCGATTGCGGGAATTTTATTTGCTTTCGAAGTAATTTCCAGAAAAGTAACACGAGCATTTGTTATTACAAATGCAATTGCAGTCTCGATTGCTTTTGGTTTACTTTTTATTTTAAAAGAAGAGCCTCTATTTGCCGTTTCTATAACGACATGGCATCTTAAAGCAATTCCGTATTTTATTCTTTTAGGGATTTTAGCCGGAATGAATTCAGTTTACTTAACCAAATGTGTTTTATTCTTCAAATCGCAATTCGGAAAAATCGATACACATTATTATAAAATCATAATTGGTTCTGCAGTTTTGAGTATTTCATTGTTCTTTTTTCCGCAATTATATGGCGAAGGTTACCACGCAATAAAAGACATTTTCGGAAATTCGGCAGATATTACATTAACGGTAACTTTGGCTTTAACTTTCATCGGAATATTAATTTTAAAACCAATTGTTACTTCAATAACACTGGCTTCCGGAGGTGACGGGGGCGTTTTTGCTCCGAGTCTTTTTATTGGTGCTTTTTTAGGATTATTATTGGCTTCGGCTTTAAACCGTTTTTTTCATGTGAATGTAATTCCGGTTAACTTTGTAATTATCGGAATGGCTGCTGTTTTAAGCGCCAGTATCCACGCTCCGTTTACAGCTATCTTTTTAGTATGCGGATTAACAAACGATTATACTCTGTTTTTACCAATTCTGGCTGTTTGTTTAATTTCAAAATATACAGCAAAAACAATTTATCCTTATACAGTATACAGCTATGCTCCAAACCTGACGAAATAATTTTTTTTGCCACGAATTCATGAATTATTTTTCTTTAATTGAACATACAAATTCGTGAATTCATGACTATTAATACCACAACGAATATTTAAAATTATGCCAACTCAAAAGATAAAAAGAAGCTATCGCAAAACCCGTTACATACTTTACAAAGAAACTCTAATCGATTATAAAGAGCATTTTTGGTCTTTTTTAGGATCATTTGTCGGAATTGGAATTTTAGCTTATTTTCAATCGATGCATTTTTCAGGAAATGATGCCGTTTACTTAATTGGTTCTTTTGGAGCTTCGAGTGTTTTAGTTTACGGTATTATTCAAAGTCCGTTTTCGCAGCCTCGAAACCTGATAGGCGGTCATGTAATTTCGGCTTTTGTTGGCGTAACCGTTCATAAATTGGTTCCGGATATTATGTATATAGCAGCTCCGCTGGCCGTTTCTATTGCCATAATTTTAATGCAGATTACCAAAACACTTCATCCACCGGGAGGTGCAACGGCTTTAATCGCTGTTATCGGTACCGAAAAAGTAAAAGCTTTAGGATACATGTATGTACTTTCTCCAGTATTAACCGGAGTTTTAATTTTATTTTTTACAGCTTTGATTTTTAACAATATGACTTCGAGCAGAAGTTATCCAAGTCACAGTACTTACCACAAACAGTATCATAAAATTAGAAAGAGACTGACTGGCAAATAGATATTATTTCTATAGTTTGTCAACCTGAGCGAAGTCGAAGGGCTTTCCTATTGGTGTAAGGCTTCGACTTCGCTCAGCCTGACAATCGACATCGCTTAACCAAAAAACTGAAAAAATCTTTTCAACAAATCGTATTTCACGATTCGTATTTCATTTTTTATATTTTACCTTTGACCTCTCAATAAAAACAAAGATTATGGTTTATAAATTTAGAGTAATTCTAGACGCCGAAGAAGATATTTTCAGAGACATTGCAATTCTTGAAGACGATACACTTGAGGATTTACACAATGCAATCTTCAATGCTTTTGGTTTTGACGGATCAGAAGTTGCTTCATTTTATACTTGTGATGAGACTTGGAATCAGGAAGATGAAATTCCTCTTTTTGATACGGGCGATGTTCCGGGAGAACAAAGAACCATGAACGATTATCCGTTATCTAGTATTTTAGATAAAGAAAATACAAAGATTATCTACGTTTATGATTTCATCAGCATGTGGACTTTCTTAGTAGAATTGGCAGCAATTGAAGAAGAGACTGTTGGTGCAACTTATCCTGAAACTTTATTTTCTCATGGAGTTATGCCGGACGAAGCCATCGAAAAAAACTTCGAAGCCGATGATATGCACAACGATATCTACGGAGAATTTGAAGATGATCTTGACGAAGATGACCTTGATATGTTCGACGGCGACGACAGCTTCGAAGATTATGGGTTTGAGGAGAATTGGAATTAGTTTTTTTTGAGGTTCTAAGGTACTAAGATGCTAAGATACTAAGGTTTTTATTTTGAAAGATTTTTCTTATTTTTAATTCGAATATAAAAATAAGAAATGAGCAATTTTAGAACTTTATTAGTTTGGCAGAAATCAATGACCTTGATTACCAAAATTTATTCCTTAACAAACAAATTTCCCAAAGAAGAAGTCTTCGGATTAACTTCACAAATTAGACGTAGCTCGATTTCTATTCCCAGCAATATTGCCGAAGGATATGGAAGAGAAAGTGATAAAGAACTTTTACGCTTTTTAAGTATTTCTATCGGTTCTCTATTTGAAATGCAGACGCAATTAGAGATCGCAAAAAATATATCTTATTTAAAAGAAGAAGATTTTAACAAACTATACGAGGATAGTCGAGAGGTGGAAAGAATGTTAGTTTCTTTTATAAAAAAAATAAAAGATAGAAACTAAACCTTAGTACCTTAGCAACTTAGAACCTCAGCACCTTAAAAATGATAAACTTATTCAACACCCACATCGAATCACTTTCGATACACCGCGTAGGAAACAAAAGCCGTAATGAAGCGATTTTTTTATCAGAGCAGCCATTTAATCTAAATGATGAGATTGTTCCTTTGATTAAAGAATTCTTTTTTAAGCCTTTTAGAGAAAAAGAAGAAAACTATTATCAGTTTGCACACGAAGTGGACTTGGATTACAACGACATGTTCAAATATGCAACTGAGATTTTTGCAAATCCGTCAAATGTTCATGAAATTTCGAAAAACATCACAAAGCATTTATTCGAGCAGTCAAATCATCCGCACATTAAAAACGGAGAGGTATATGTTACTTACTTGACAAACTTAAGTATTGATAATAATGTCGTTGATGCAATTGGTATTTTTAAAAGCGAATTGCAGTCTGACTTTTTACAGTTTGAAGAAAAGGAAAGTAACCTTGAGATGATTCTGCAGCAAGGTATTAATCTTAGTAAATTAGACAAAGGATGTTTGATCTTCAATTACAAAAAAGAAGAAGGCTACAAAATCCTGACTGTAGACAGCAACCGTTATGACGCGCGTTACTGGCTAGAGCATTTTTTATCTGTAGACGCTTTTGAAGATGAAAACTTCATCACTAAAAAATATTTAAAATTCTGCCAGAACTTCGCAAAAGACGTGGTTTTGCCAGCAGAAGACAAAAAAGAGGAAGTAATGTTTATGAACCGATCTGTGAATTATTTCGCTAAAAATGATCAGTTTGAAGAACAGAATTTCCTGAATGAAGTATTAGACAATCCGGACTTAATTCCTGAATTCAAAAACTATAAAGTTGATAAAGGAGAAAAATACAGCATCGAAGATGTAACCTCATTCCCTATTGCAAACGCAGCAGTTTCTGACGCCAGAAAATCGATTAAAAATGTGATTAACCTGGATACTCACATTCAGATTAAAATGGATTTTATTAATCCTGAAAGCGCAGAAAAATTTGTTGAAAAAGGCTGGGATGAAGAAAAACAAATGTATTACTACTTAGTGTATTTCAACAAAGAAGAAAAAAGCTAAGAAGTTTTCATTTTCTATTACTTACTTAAAACAAAAAATGGCAGTTACAAGATGTAACTGCCATTTTTTATTAAGATAAATTCGATTTTATAAAACTGAAAATACCGCTTTTACAATATCATCGTAAACTTGTTTGTTTCTTTCTCCTGTACGAGCTAAAACTCTGATTCCTGAATAATTATTAAAAATAAATCGAGCCAAAACTTTTGCTTCCAGTTTTTTTGAAATATGTCCTGCCTCCTGCCCTTTTTTTACTGCATTGGTAAAGACTTCTTCCATAAGCTGACTGTTCATTGTTACAATTTTGGCAATTTCTTCATCGTGCATAGCCAATTCTACAGAAGAATTGACCATAAAACAGCCTTTTGTAATTCGGTCTTCAAGACTTTCTACGATGGCCAATTTAAAAATAACTGAAAGTGTTTCTTTTATATTTACAGAAGCTTCCAGAATTTCTTTAATCTTAATGTAATTCTCTTCATGATATTTTTTTAAAGCTTTCGCAAACAATTTTTGCTTATCGCCAAAAGTATCATATAAACTCGAACGACTTAAACCTAAGTGTGTTACCAAATCCTGGGCCGATGTTCCGTTATAGCCTTTGTGCCAAAAAATTTCAATAGCTTTATCTAAAGCCTTATCCTCATTAAATTCTTTCGTTCTAGCCATGACTTTCAATTAAAATTCTATACAAAGATACAAATAAAACGGAACAATCGTTCCTGAATAAATCAAAAAAATTATACTACAGCATTTACAGTAAGCCCGCCATCAACCACAATTTCAGTTCCTGTTATGAATGATGAATTATCAGAAGCTAAAAAGCCAACAGTTTTTGCAATTTCTTCAGATTGCGCAAAACGTTTCAACAAGATTTTTTCGCCAAGAACAGCACCAAAACCTTCTACTTCTTCTTTTTGAAGACCTAATTTTCCATAAAGTGGAGTTTCAACCGGACCAGGAGAAACCGCATTTACTCTGATTTTTCTAGGAGCTAATTCTACTGCAAATACTTTATTGAAAGATAAAACTGCTGCTTTACTTGCTGCATAAACACTTGAATTTGGCATTCCAAGATGAGCATTTACAGAAGTATTAAAAATAATAGAACCGCCATCGTTTAAAACTGGAAGCAATTTTTGAACTGTAAAATAAACTCCTTTTGTGTTTACATTCATAATGGTATCGTAATGATCTTCCGGAGCAAATTCTACCGGAGCAAAAGAAGCAACACCTGCATTCAAGAATACGATATCAATTTTACCAAATTTTGCTTTTATTTCTTCTACTAAATTGTCAATCGATTTTAAATCAGATTGATCTGCAACAATGCCGGTAACGTTTAATTCTGTTTCTGCTTTTGCCAAAGCTTCTTTATTTCTACCTGTTATGATTACTTTTGCACCTTTTGCAGTTAATTCAGCTGCGGCTGCATATCCAATTCCGCTGTTTCCACCTGTCACGATTGCTACTTTGTTTTCTAAATTTTTCATTTTGTTGTTATTTAAGTTATTGATTATTCAATTATTATGGTACAAAGATACAATAACGGAACGATCGTTCCGTTATTTAATATGTTAATTTTTAGTTAAAATAATTAAGTCGTTTCAAAAGCCCCAATCTATAAGGGATTATATCTATGCGACTATAAATGAAACAAATCGTAAAATGATGCGAATTCTTAATTTATGCTTAATTTTGTATTTCTAAAAACAAAAAACAAGATGGATCGTCTTTTACCAAGCGAAAGCCCTTTCGAAACGATAATCTCATTTCATAAATTGATCGAATCTTTTGAAGAGATTGCTTTATCAGATGTTGATTACCGATCTAACTACGCCAAAGCTATTTTAAAAGAAGTTGAAGCTTATCCGGAATTTAGAACCGGAATTCGCGATTACAGTATTATTAAGGATAATGAAGCATTAATTAAAAATATTACAGCCGATTTATTTCCTACTGCTTTGACAAACAATGAAATAAAAGCTATAACAATTCCTTTTCAGAATATTTCATTCAATTATACAGAACGTTTCAAAAAAATTCTGCGTAATGCAGGAGATGAGTTTTATATGGAAATTCGTGATTTTGATGATCACCAATTTTATATAAACAACTGCTGTTTAATATTGGCGTATTATTACAATCAAAAAATTGATTTTAATAAACCTTTTTTCTACGATATTCCTGATGAAGGAGGTGTAGAAAAACATTATCGAATTCTGTACAATGCAGATTTCATGGAAATTCTTCCAACAGATAAATCGGTGCCTTTAACTCAGGACGATATTGATTTATTATTTGATAATTACAATGATATCGATCTTTGGAAATCAAAATTCCCTCCGGGAAGCTGGATTTTAAAAGGCTTTGGAATTGTTTCTTTATTTGATGCCACTACCGAAAGTGCTATTTCAAATTTAAAAAGTAATTTATTAAAACCCGATTCCAAAACGGTTGCCTCTAATGATATTATTGAGAATATTTTTAGATCAATATTTAAAATTCCGAGTTTAAAAGTTGGTTTTATTATTTACAACCCCGAAGAGGAAAAATTCATAAGACCAATAAAATTTGATAATCAGATTCAGAGTTTTTTATTAAAAACAGATCAGGAAGTCGATTGTAAAAATGCTTTCTTTGGATGTTCTTTTGAGAATCTTCTAAATAATAAAGAGCCATTTACAATCTCTAATGTTAAAAAATTCATCGAAGAATCTTCTAGCAAAAAACTTGGAGAACATTTATTAAAACAAGGAATTCAAAGCTGTGTTTTTGCTCCTGTTGTAAAAGATGGTCATTTATTGGGCGTTGTCGAATTAGTTTCTGAAAATCCTAGAGATTTGAACAGTGTAAATGCCACAAAACTAGAATTAGTTCTGCCGTATTTAACAGATACTATCGATCGCTATAATACGGATATGCAGCATCAGGTTGAAGCGATTATTCAGCGTGAATACACTACGATTCACCCAAGTGTTTATTGGAAATTCAGAAAAGAATCGCAAAACTATTTCCAAAATATAAATCATACGAAAGATTATATTTTTAAGGAAATTGTATTTAAAAATGTATTTCCGCTTTACGGACAAATCGATATAAAAGGTTCATCTGAACATCGAAACGAAACGGTTAAAATCGACTTGAAAAATCAGCTTACGGCTCTTTTGGAAATTTTCGAAAATCAGGATCCAAACACTAATTTAGTACTTCTTGAACAAAGAAAATTTGAATTAGAATCCCTTCGAAGCGAATTAGATTTTCCGCTTAAAGCAGATATGGAACAGCATGTTCAGCGTTATATAGAAGAAGAAATTCATCCGATATTAAAAAACACTAAAAGCAATTCTAAAAACGAAAAATTTGAAAAATTGTATTTTGAAAGTCTGGATGAAAAAACCGGAATGTTTTATCAGGAAAGAAAAAAGTTTGATAATGCGATGTCGATTATCAACAAAAAACTGGCTTCGGTTTTAGATAAAAAACAAGTTGAAGCACAGCAGATTTATCCGCATTATTATGAGCGTTTTAAAACGGATGGTGTAGAACATAATTTATATATTGGAGCTTCTATTTCGCCAACAAAACCGTTTGATATTATGTACCTGCATAATTTACGTTTATGGCAATTGCAGACTTTATGCGAAATGGAATTAGAACATCATCAGCTTAAAGAATCGCTTCCGTATGAACTTGATGTTACTTCGCTGATTTTGGTTTTCAGTTCTCCGCTTTCTATTCGTTTTAGAATGGATGAAAAACGTTTTGACGTTGACGGAACGTATAATGCAAGATATGAAGTCGTTAAAAAACGTATAGACAAATCCCACATTAAAGGGACAAACGAAAGAATTACTGAAAAAGAGAAAATTACAATTGTATATTCTCAAAATAGTGAAGAAGCTGAATATTTAAAATACATTAAATATTTGCAGCATAAAAAAGTTTTAGAACCTTCGATTGAACAATTTGAAGTCGAAGATCTTCAGGGAGTTTCGGGCTTAAAAGCCATTCGAGTAAAAGTGATTAATAACGTAAATAATTCGAAAATAAAGAAAATTACTTATCAGGATTTATTAGATGAGCTCAACTAAAAGTTGAGCTTTTTTGTCTCGCTAAATTTATAGAATTGAGCGCGGATAAAACGGATTTTTTTATTGTATTATACAAATTCGTGTAATCTGCGTCTTCGCAAAGCGAATACGCTTTATCTGCCTTTAATTGTATCTGTGTTAAAATTTAAATTGATTTGAATGCAATAACAAACGAAATTACCGTAACGATAATTCCAACCATAAAAAGATTGTACGCAATACGCAGCAAATTATATTTTCGCTGTAAAACCAATCCCAGATAATACAAGTCTTTAATCATGTTTGAATAAAGATAATCACGGTCTTTCATCATTTCGTTCATGGCCCAGTCGTATTCTTCTAAAGGCATTTTGTAGAAATTTCCAAAAAACAATAAATTGATTTTTTTGTTTTCAATATCTTCTCTGGTAAAAACGCCTGAAGTTACTTTTGGACGTGTTGAAAGAATCGCAAAAATTATCGTGATTACACTAGACATCAGCATTATAAATGTTGGTACAACTAAATGCGCATTTTTCGGACTGTCTAATTTTGGGATAATGGTTGAAAGTGCAATCGAAATAATAATTGCATTTACAGACAATAAAATATTGGCTTTACTATCGGCAATGCCGCTTAAACGTGTATGATTTCCGAGTGTAACACGAAATAAAGTGTCAACACCACGGTCTGGTTTTTCGATTTTTTCGTTCTTTTTATTTTCTTTTTCAAGTGCTTCTGCGGCTTTCAGTTCCTGCTTATTTATTTTTTTCTGAATCAAAAGCAGGTTTTTTTCTTTTAAAGGCTGCCACTTTTTCAGGGCATAATCGGTGTAAAAGCGATGTTTATTCAGCAGAAAATTAAGATTTTCTTTTGTCCATTCTGCATTCGAGAAATTTACAATTCCTGTATTTTTTAATTCCAAACGTAATAATTCGCAGGTTGTTACATATTCAGTTCCCATTAAATGGGCATAATCTGCATCTTTAATAATTTTTTCTAAATGCGTTTTAGGAACATATTCTTTGGATGTAGCCAGTATTAAGCTGGAAACCAGCTCTATAAATTTTTCTGATTTTCCTTTTTCTTTTAAAAAATCAGCTGCAATTTTTACACTTTTATTTTCGTGATTTTCATACCCTTCAACATATCCGGTGTCATGGAACCAGGCTGCAACCAAAAGTGCCTCTTTATCATCACTTTCTACATCTTCTTTTTTGCAAAGCTCTTTTACTGCTGTTACAACACTAAAAGTATGGTTAAAATTATGGTAAGAATATAAATTAGAAAGTTTATCTTTGAGTAAATTACTGACGAAATCTTCGGATTGTTCTATTAGATTCATAAAAGAATATTTTTATACCACTAAATTATGAAATTGTTTTTGGATATTCATTTTATTGCTAAGATTAAAAACTTTTCTTTAGCAATTATAATTTTAACATTTATTTATTCTTGTGCTACTCATAAAGCACAATACGGGAAAAGTGTAAGTGCTAACGAAACTGAAAACGCAACAGATACTATAAAAATTGCCCATACTTTTTATCTTGTTGGAGATGCCGGAAATGCTGATGAACAACAGTCGCAGCAAACGCTCGAACTTTTGCATCAAAAACTTAAAAAAGCGAGTAAAAAATCTACTTTGCTTTTTTTAGGAGACAATATTTACCCTAAAGGTTTTCCGAGTGATAAAAACGCCGACGCTGCTGCTTTGGCAGAAACAAAACTTAACAATCAACTAAAATTGTCCAAAGGTTTTAGGGGAAAAACTATTTTTATTCCCGGAAATCACGATTGGTACAGCGGTATAAAAGGTTTAGAATTACAGGCTGATTTTGTAACGAAGAACTTAAATGATAAAAAAGCTTTTCTGCCAAGAAAGACCTGTCCTATCGAAGATGTAAAAATTGATAGTATTACAACGTTGGTAACCGTTGATAGTGAATGGTTTCTGGAAGACTGGGACGATCATCCAACAATAAACGATAATTGCGATATAAAAACGAGAGAAGATTTTTTTGAGGAACTGGAAAATATCTTAAACAAAAATCAGGAAAAAACAGTTGTTCTTGCTATTCATCATCCTTTGTTAAGCAACGGAACACATGGAGGGCAATTTTCGATGGAAAAACAATTATTTCCGTTGGAGAAAAAAATTCCACTTCCTGTAATTGGATCATTTATTAATTTATTAAGAAAAACATCCGGAGTAAGTCCGCAGGATCTTCAAAATAAGCAATATACCATTTATGCCAAAAGAATAAAGACGCTTTTACAAAAACAGCGAAATGTAATTGTAGTTTCGGGCCACGATCATAATCTGCAATATATCAGCAAAGAAAACATTCAGCAGATCATAAGCGGCGCAGGATCAAAATCTGAAGCTGCAAGAGCCGTAAATCCTTTTGATTTTTCGTATGGCGGGAATGGTTATGCAACTTTAAGTCTATATAAAAGCGGCGATGCCAAAGTTTCTTTTTACGGAAATGAAAATAATAAAGAAAAACTACTTTTTGAACGTGAAATTATTAAGGCGAAAGAAATAAACTGGGCTTCAGATATTCCGAATAACTTTCCTTCTAAAATTACAACTTCTATCTATTCTCCTGAAATGACAGATAAAAGTATGTTTCATCGCTTTCTTTTCGGGCAGCATTACAGAAAATATTACAGTACCCCAATTGAAGCTCAGGTTGCAACTGTAGATACTTTAAAAGGTGGTTTGAAACCTATACGCGAAGGCGGCGGGCATCAGTCTGTTTCATTGAGAATGTCTGATCCAAAAGGGCGCGAATATGTAATGCGAGGTATGAAAAAAAGCGCTTCGGTTTTTTTACAATCTGTTGCTTTTAAAGATCAGTATGTCGTAAATGATTTTGAAGATACTTATACCGAAAGTTTCTTGTTTGATTTCTATACGACTTCACATCCGTATGCGCCTTATGTAACGGGAAGTATGTCAGATAAAATTGGTCTTTATCATACCAATCCCATTTTATATTATATCCCGAAACAAAATGGTTTAGGTGAATTTAATGCTGGTTTTGGCGATCAGTTGTATATGATTGAAGAGAGACCAGCCGATAATCATCTGGATGGAAAAAACTTTGGAAATCCAAGCAATATTATCAGTACAGATGATATGATGATGAATCTTCATAAGGATGAAAAATATTCGGTTGACGAAAAAGAATATATAAAAGCAAGATTATTTGATATCCTTATTGGCGATTGGGACAGACACGCCGATCAATGGCGCTGGGCAGAATTTAAAAAAGACGGTAAAGTTATTTATAAACCAATTCCGCGTGATCGGGATCAGGCGTTTGCGAAATACGACGGTGCTTTGCTTTCAATCTTGATGAATATTCCGGCACTGCGCCACATGCGAACTTTTAAAGATAAAATTGGTAATGTAAAATGGCTGAGCCGTGAACCTTATCCAATGGATTTGGCATTTTTAAGGACTGCCGAAGAAAAAGACTGGGTTGAACAGGCAAAATTTATTCAGGATAATTTAACGGACAGCGATATTGAAAACGCTTTTAAAGCTATGCCAAAAGAAGTTCAGGATGGAACGGTTGATGAAATCATTCGAAAATTTAAAAACAGAAAAAGAGAGCTTCAAAAATATGCCATAAAATATTCTGATGTTTTAAGCAAAACAGTTATGATTGCCGGAACGGATAAAAAAGACAAATTTGTTCTGGATCATAAAAACAAAAAAAGTATTGAAATTCAGGTTTTCAGAGTTAAAAAAGAAGGCGATGAATTGGTTTATTCTAAAACAGTAAACGACTCTAAAACCAAAAATGTATGGATTTATGGTTTGGATGATAATGATATTTTTGAAGTAAAAGGCGATCAAAAATCAAGAATTAAAGTTCGTTTAATAGGCGGTCAAAACAATGACACTTATAATATCGAAAACGGAAGAAAGGTTATTGTTTACGACTTCAAATCAAAAGAAAACACATACAATTTAGATTCTAAAACACAAACGCAGTTAACTGATGATTACGATGTTAACTTATATAATTATCAAAAACCAAAATATAATGTAGTTTCTGGTCTGCCAAATATTGGCTACAATCCTGATGATGGTGTAAAAGTGGGTGTTAATGTAAATTATACAGTAAATAATTTTAAACAAAATCCGTATACACAGAGACATGTTTTAAATGCTTTTTACTATTTCGCAACCGGAGGTTTAGAGTTTAATTATGCGGCGCATTTTCCTGGTTTGTTAGGAAAATGGGTTATTGATGTTGAATCACTTTATACAACACCGAATTTTGCAATGAATTATTTTGGTTACGGAAATGAATCTCAATATAATGACGATTTAGGCATGGATTACAACCGTGTTCGAATCAGAAAATTTAATGCTTCGGGAGCAATTCGTCATGTTGGAAGATACGGAAGTGAGTTCAGCATTCAGCCAATTTTCCAGAGAATGACGGTTGAAGAAACAGAGAACAGATTTATTAATCTTCCGAACATTGTAAATCCTGATGTATTTAACAGCCAGAATTACGGAAGTCTGAAAGTGAAGTATCTTTTCAAAAATTCTGATTTTGCTGCAAAACCAACTTTGGGAATGTATTTTATGATTGCCGGAACCTGGACAACCAATTTAGATGATACTAATAAAAACTTCCCAACGCTGGAAAGTATTTTAGGTTTCACACATAGACTCGATCACAACGGAAAACTGGTTTTGGCAACGTATCTAAAAGGAAAAGCGATCTTAAATAATAATTACGAATTTTATCAGGGAGCTGCTTTGGGCGGCGATACTGATTTGAGAGGTTTTAGAAACGAGCGTTTTTTAGGTAATTCGTATTTCTCTCAAAGTTCTGATTTACGTCTAAGTCTTGGTAAAATCCGTAAAACACTTGCACCGTTTACATACGGAATACTAGGCGGCTTCGACTACGGAAGAATCTGGCTTGATGGAGAAAATTCAAGAAAATGGCACCAGGATTACGGTGGCGGACTTTGGTTAAACGCTATTAATGTTTTAACGGCCAGAATATCTTATTTTAAATCTCCTGATGAAGTTGGGAGAGTTATTTTTGGAGCAGCGTATAGTTTTTAAAAAAGGTTCTAAGATACTGAGATGCTAAGGTTCTAAGTTTTTTTCTTAGCTCTGATTAAAAAACAGCCACGAATTCACGAATTTTTATTAAAATTAATTTGTGAATTCGTGGCTAATTTTTTCTTAGAATCTTAGCATCTCAGAACCTTAGCAACTTAGAATCTTAAAGCTTAAACTCATAAACCTTCCCTCCTGTTTTATTTGTTTTTTCGTCGGCGATTAATAAAGTATTGTTGTCTTTGAAAACTATGGCTTCTTTTTGAGAAAAATGGTTTAGGCTTATTTCGGTTTGTGTTCCTTTGTGGAATAAATCGCCTTTAAAACCTTTAAATAAAACTATTTTATCGTGACTTAACAAAACTACTTTTTTACCATCAGGACTTATTGTTGCACTTGTTAAAACACAATGATTGTAATTATCACAGGTTTTAAATTCCCCGATTTTAACTGCTTTCTGAGTTCCTTTTGCATTTTTTATTTTGTAGATAAATGCGGTACCGTCAAAACCTTTGCTTCTGTTTTTGGTAAAAAGATAAAAATAACCGTTTTGTTCAAAAAAACCTTCAACGTCGTAAAACATTTCTTTTTTCTTTGGCGGAAATTCAGTTTGTTCTGGATATGAAAATGAGATTTTATATTCGGCAGAAGCCACCTCTTTATTCAACTGATTTTTTGCCACTTTATAAATGCATAAATCCCTGCGTTCATTATCGTTGTTTCCAAAATCACCAATATAAATATTTCCGGTTTTGTCTTTAGTAATATCTTCCCAATCCACATTTGTGGCGTTTGAAACTGTGATTGTCTTTTCTAATTTTCCTTTTGAATTGATGGCATAAATGGCATTTTTATTTCCGCTGTCTTCAAGGGTATAAATTGTATTCGTTTCAGGAAAATAAGCAATTCCGGAAACTTCTTTTAATTTCTTCGGAAGCGAATAAAGCGTTTTTAAATCACTGCCAGACTGCTGCTGACAAGCTAATAAAACAATAGAAATACCTATTAAAAAAGTTTTTTTCATAAGATTGTTTTTTTTAAACCATATAAGTGATGTAAGAAAATTTAAGTTTTGCTCTGTAAACTTGTATTAACTTTTAAATCATATAAGTAATAACAATACAAAAAAAATTAAGTTTTGCTTTAAATGAAATTATATAACTTATATGGGTTTTATCCTTAAACTAAGTTTGTGTTTTTAAAATTACGGATAATAAATTCAAAAGCGGCCTGCATGATGTGTCCCATTGAGCGCGCATTTTTAAATTTCATATCGTTTGTATATCGGTACAATTCCATTTTAAGCTGGTTCAGATGTTCTTCTGTCGAAATGGTATCGTGACACATTATATTCAATAATTTTTTGATTCTGTTTTCGGCAGAATGGATTCTTTTTGCTAAAATCGCTCTTTCTTCATCTTTATACTGAATGATCGAACGTTCTTCTAATTTTTCCTTAATCAATTGAATCATCGGATAATTTTCCTTGAAAAACTGTGGGCGATACACTTTAAAGTTGCCTTCGTAACACTGCTGGTCAAAATCAATCGGGCGAATTTTGTACACTACCTGATCAAAATCGTGAATAGGAACAATTACATAATTGTAGGCGCGCATATCACCCAAAAGCCTGATCATACAACGTTCGTTAAATTTTACAAACTCTTTTGCGATTTGGGCTTTTTCCATTTCGGAACATTTGTCCAGCAGAGTATCCATAAAAACATCACCGGGAATTCCGATAATATGTTCTTCAATCAAAGTATCGTTATACACCAAAAAGTTGATTTTATCCGGAGAAAGGATATCTTCTAATTCGAGTCCGTAAATTCTTGAAGCGTCGGCTTTTTTAATATAAAAATGAACGTAGTTATCATTGAGAATATTTCGAACTTTTATTCTAAAAGGTTTCGAATTTCCAAAAGTACAATAGTCGATTGCATCAATATTTAAATACTGAATAATCTCACTGTTTCCATCAGAATGCAAAAGCGAATATATTTTTTTGAGATTGAGGTCGATTTCGTTTCTTTCGAATTCGCTGTAATAAACGCGAATCCATAAAGTATCGGTTTCATTTTTATCATAAACATTAATTGAACCCGCAAATCGCAGCAAGTCATCATAAAACACAGATACTTTCGAAATACGTTCGTATCTGTCTAAATAACTTAAAAGTGGCTGTGTTAAAGGAAAAGAAGGTTTCTTTAACACCATCAAAGGCTCGCTCATTTTGAATATCTTTATTACAAATTTACATCAATAAGCTGATAAAAATAAATTTGACGTAACAATATAGAACTTGAATCGTCATACTTAAAACTAAAACCGAAACAAATTTGGAAACCATACTTACTATTCAAAATCTAAGCAAAAAATACGGGCGCATACAGGCGTTAAAAAATGTATCTTTTAGCATACAAAAAGGGCATGTCTACGGAATTTTAGGCCCTAACGGAAGCGGAAAATCGACTACTTTAGGAATTGTCCTGAATGTTGTAAATAAAACATCAGGCGATTATAAATGGTTTGACGGAAATGTACAGACGCATGACGCATTGAAAAAAGTAGGTGCCATTATTGAGCGTCCAAATTTTTATCCGTACATGACAGCCGAAGAAAACCTTAAATTGGTTTGCAAAATCAAAAGCATCAATTATTCTAAAATCGAAGAAAAATTGAATCTTGTGGGTTTAATGGAAAGAAAAGATTCTAGGTTCAGCACTTTTTCGCTGGGAATGAAGCAGCGTCTGGCGATTGCATCGGCACTTTTAAATGATCCTGAAATTTTGATCCTGGATGAACCAACAAATGGATTAGATCCGCAGGGAATTCATCAAATTCGTGATATTATTAAAGAAATTGCTTCGCAGGGCACTACCATTTTATTGGCTTCGCATTTATTAGACGAAGTCGAAAAAGTATGTTCACACGTTGTGGTTTTACGAAAAGGCGAAGTTTTATATTCTGGTTCTGTAGATGGAATGTCTGCAAATGAAGGTTTTTTTGAAGTTTCTTCGAATGATAATCTGGCGCTAAAATCTGTTTTATATAACCATCCATCTATTGCCGAAATTAAAGATGAAGACGGGAAAGTTTTAATTTATTTAAAATCAGAGTTATCAGCTTCAGAACTGAATCAGTTTTTATTCTCTAAAAATATTATTTTAAGTCATTTGGTCAAACGTAAAAATAGTTTGGAAGCCCAATTTTTAGAATTAACAAAAAATACAAATCCAAAAAACTAACTAAGCCATGAACAGACTTATTTCTATAGAACTGCAAAAAATCTGGAAAAACAGAGCCAGCCGTATTCTTACTTTAACATATTTTATTTTACTTTCATTTATAGCTTTAATTGCCTCAATTAAATTTGACATTGGCCCTTTTAAATTTCATTTGGCCGAAATGGGAATTTTTAATTTTCCTTTTATATGGCATTTTAATACTTTCATTGCTGCTTTTCTTAAATTTTTCCTTGCTATTGTTATCGTTTCGATGATGGCAAATGAATATAGTTACGGAACTTTAAAACAAAATTTAATTGACGGTTTAAGCAAAAAAGAATTCATTTTATCCAAATTTCTTACCGTTGTGGTTTTTGCATTCTGCTCTACTATTTTTGTTTTTGTGATGAGTTTACTTCTTGGTTTAAGTTTTTCGTCTTACAATGAACTGGATGTCATTTTAATGGATTTGGATTATTTGTTAGCTTTTTTTATAAAACTAACAGGATTCTTTTCTTTCTGTTTATTCCTTGGAATTTTAGTAAAACGCTCTGCTTTTGCTTTAGGATTTTTGTTAGTATGGAGTATTCTTGAAGGCATAATAAAAGGAATTTTGGTTTTTAGAATTTTCCCAAATAGCAATACCGGCGATTACATTATGCAATTTTTGCCGCTGGAAGCAATGTCAAATTTAATCATAGAACCTTTTTCAAGATTATCAGTAATAAAAAGCATCGGAACTCAAATTGGAGTAGAAAATACAAAGGATTACAGTGTTCATTATCTTTCGATTTTTATCGTTGCAGTCTGGACATTTTTGTTTGTTTATTTTTCTTACAAATTATTAAAAAGAAGAGATTTGTAGTATATTTGTTATGCTATGAATCAGGGAAAATGTTTTTTAATTATTTTATTCTTATGCTGTTTATCTTCAAAGATGAATGCTCAATATATAACTATTGATGATCAAAAAACACCACAGCAGCTCATAGAAGATGTTTTAGTAAACAGTACATGCGCTGCTGTTACCAATATAACCGGAATTGGGGATACATATACTCCCGGAAAAAAGAGTTTTGCTTACTTTAATTCAGGTACAAGTAATTTTCCGTTTAAGGAAGGAATTATACTTTCGACTTCTACAAGCACAGAAGGAATTGGTCCTTATTTTAGCAATGAAGGTGGTGGAAGCGAAAATTGGGTTGGAGATAATGATTTAAATCAAATTTTGGGTATAAGTTCTGTAAACGCCACTTCATTCGAATTTGATTTTGTCCCTTTAACCGATTTTCTGAGTTTCAATTATATTTTTGCCTCAAACGAATATCAATATTTTTATCCTTGTGAATACTCAGATGGTTTTGCTTTTTTAATTAAAGAAGCAGGGACTGCAGATCCTTATAAAAATTTAGCCGTTTTACCCAATACAAATACTCCGGTTTCTTCGCTAAATGTTCGCCCGAAAATTGAACCGGGAACTGCTCCAAATGGAGATAAATATCCGGGATGTTCAGAAGTCAATATTGATTATTTTAATGGTCTCAACAATAATACAAGTCCCATTAATTATGCCGGACAAACTATTGTTATGACTGCGCAAACTGACGTAGTTGCCGGGAAAAAATATCATATAAAATTAGTTATTGCCGATGATAAAAACAGATATTATGATTCGGCTGTTTTTTTACAAGCCGGAAGTTTTGCTTCTAAAATAGATTTTGGACCTAATAAAACAACCGCTAATGATGATCCTTTATGTTTTGGAGACAGTTATTTATTAGATCCTAAATTGTCCCCTGCCTATTCTTATAAATGGTTTAAAGACAATGTAGAAGTTGCCACTACGCCAACATATACAGTTACTCAAACAGGAAATTACAAAGTAGAAGTTACGTTAACACCTTCTTCCTGTAGTTTAGAAGGGGAAATTAAAATTGATATCGCTCCTGAAATCCTTTTTACCAATACAACTTTAGTTCAATGTGATGACAATGCAGACGGAACGACTATTTTTAATTTGAATAAAGTAAACAATATTGTAAAAAACAATAATGCCGCTATCTTGAATGAAGGATATTACGAATCACAAGCTAATGCCGAAAACAAAATCAACAAAATAGCTAATCCTGAAAGTTATACTAATAAAACGGCTAATCAAATCATTTATGCCCGATTAGAAAATGAATTTGGGTGCTTTAAAATTTCCCAAGTAACATTACAAATTGCTAATAACAGCATTACAAATCCAAATCCGATAAGTACCTGCGACGGCGACGAAATTCAGGATGGTTTATATCAGTTTGATTTGAATGCAGAAGTTACTCCAAAAATTACAGCGGGACTTCCTAACGGATTAACGGTTTTTTACTATACAACTGCAAATGATGCCGTTACAGAAACGAACGCGCTTCCTAATATTTTTAAAAATACTTCAGCTTTTAATCAAACTATTTATGCCAGAGTTATTAATGGACCCGATTGTTACGGTATAATACCAGTTAATCTGGTTGTAAATACTTTTGATCCGCCTAATTTTGAAGATGAATCTGCTATTATATGCAAAAATGATCAAATAACATTATCAGTTGCTACAGGTTTTAGCAGTTATTTATGGAATAATGGAGAAACTACTAATTCGATATTGATAAATGTTCCGGGTGATTATTCAGTGACTGTAACAGATATGAATGGATGCGAAAAAACTAAAAAATTTAAAATAATTCTATCTGAGCCGGCAGCCATAACCGAAGCAGTAGTTAAGGATTTTTCCGGAAATGATAATTCTGTTTTAATACAATATAATGGTGTTGGCAATTATGAATTTTCATTAGATGGAGAAGTTTTTCAGAATGAGCCATTATTTCAAAATGTACTTCCGGGAATTTATAATGCCATTGCCAGAGATAAAAACGGCTGCGGATTATCAAATTCGTTTGTCGTTTATGTTTTGGATTACCCTCGATTTTTTACGCCAAACGGAGATGGATTTAATGATCTTTGGTTTATTCAAAACTCTAATATTCTTCCTGATTATACAATCCAAATTTTTGATCGCTACGGAAAATTCATAAAACAAATGAATCAAAACAGTTCTGGATGGAATGGCCTTTTCAATGGCCAGCAGCTACCTTCTGATGATTACTGGTTTACATTACTTTTTGCAGATGGAAGAAATGTAAAAGGACATTTTAGTTTGAAGAGATAACTTTTTGCAAATTCCATTTAAAAAAAATTCCAAAAGAGAATATAATTCAAAAAAAATTCCCAAACTCCAGAATTGGAATTTGGGATTTTATATCGAATCTTTATCAGATTAGATTTTGAATCTTTTTCTATCATTTTCGTTCAAGTAGATTTTTCTTAAACGTAAAGATTTTGGAGTAACTTCAACATACTCATCTTTTTGAATGTATTCTAAAGCTTCTTCTAAAGAGAATTTGATAGCTGGAATAATTCTAGCTTTATCATCAGCTCCAGAAGAACGTACGTTTGAAAGTTTTTTAGTTTTAGTAACGTTAACAGTCATATCGTCGCTACGAGTATTTTCTCCAATAACCTGACCTTCGTAGATATCTTCGTTAGGATCAACAAAGAATTTTCCACGGTCTTGTAATTTATCGATAGAGTAAGGAATTGCTTTTCCGTTTTCCATAGAGATTAATGAACCGTTGTTACGTCCAGGAATTTCTCCTTTGTATGGTTCATATCCTATGAAACGGTGCGCCATAATAGCTTCACCAGCTGTAGCAGTAAGTAATTGATTTCTTAAACCGATAATTCCACGAGATGGAATGTTAAATTTAATAATCATACGCTCACCTTTACCTTCCATAGAAAGCATTTCACCTTTACGAATTGTTACGAATTCAACCGCTCTACCTGAAAGGTTTTCTGGTAAGTCGATTGTTAATTCCTCAATTGGCTCACATTTAACACCATCAACTTCTTTGATGATAACTTGCGGCTGACCAATTTGAAGTTCGTATCCTTCTCTTCTCATCGTTTCAATAAGAACTGATAAGTGAAGTACACCACGACCAAAAACCATAAATTTATCAGCAGAGTCAGTTTCTCCAACTTTCATTGCTAAGTTTTTCTCTAGCTCTTTTGTTAATCTTTCACGGATATGACGAGAAGTAACAAATTTACCTTCTTTACCAAAGAAAGGAGAATCGTTAATTGTAAACAACATACTCATTGTTGGCTCGTCGATAGCGATTGTTTGTAAAGCTTCCGGATTTTCGAAGTCAGCGATAGTATCACCAATTTCGAAACCTTCAATACCTACAACAGCACAAATATCTCCAGCAACAACTTCTTCAACTTTTCTACGGCCTAAACCTTCAAAAGTATGTAATTCTTTAATTCTTGATTTGATTACTTTTCCATCTCTTTTTACTAAAGAAATTGGCATTCCTTCTTTTAAAACACCTCTTTCAAGACGACCAATAGCAATACGACCTGTAAAAGAAGAGAAATCTAAAGATGTAATTAACATTTGAGGAGTACCTTCAGAAACTTTAGGAGCCGGAACATTAGCGATAACCATATCTAATAATGGCTCAATGTTTTGAGTCTGTACTTTCCAGTCATCAGACATCCAGTTGTTTTTAGCAGAACCATAAACAGTTGGGAAATCTAATTGCTCTTCTGTTGCGCCTAATTCGAACATTAAGTCAAAAACTTTTTCATGAACTTCTTCAGGAGTACAGTTTTCTTTATCAACTTTATTAATTACAACACATGGTTTTAAACCTAGGTCAATAGCTTTTTGCAATACGAAACGCGTTTGCGGCATAGGTCCTTCAAAAGCATCTACTAACAAACATACACCATCGGCCATGTTCAATACACGTTCTACTTCACCTCCAAAATCGGCGTGGCCTGGAGTGTCGATAATATTGATTTTTGTTCCTTTGTACTGAACAGAAACGTTTTTTGAAGTAATAGTAATACCTCTCTCACGCTCTAAATCGTTATTATCAAGAATTAAATCACCTGTGTTTTCGTTTTCACGAAATAATTGACAGTGATACATAATTTTATCAACCAAAGTGGTTTTACCGTGATCGACGTGGGCAATAATTGCAATATTTCTAATAGATTCCATTTGTTATTTTTAATGGGTGCAAAAGTACACTTTATTTTGATAAAAAAAACGTTTCTGCGATAGTTATCGTATATACAACGAATTAGTTCATTAAATCAGTATTATTTTAAGACCTAAAATGAACTTTACATATTGTTTAGTTATAGTTAATTTAACTATATTTGAGTAATGAAAAGTAAAACTCTCAAAATTACTCTCGTTTACGTTATCATATCGTTAATTATGGCAATCATCTGCCATAATCTACTTACTAAGTACTTTTTTGAAACCAGATATTCTTATTTGTTTTTTCTAAAAGACGTTTTTTTCATAATAACTACAGCATTCATTTTCAGATACATATTAGCAAAAAATGAAAGCAAAAATATTTCTGTTTTTAAAAAATTAAAAAAAACGAATGAAGAAATTAAGGAATCTAATGAAAAATACGACATTGTAGCAAAGGCAACAAGCGATACAATTTGGGACTGGAAAATACAGGAAGACAAGATAAATTGGAACAAGGGAATTGAAAGTGTTTTCGGTTATAATCCCGAAGAAGTTGGAAAAACTTCAAAATGGTGGTTTGACAAAATTCATCCCGAAGACAGCATCAGAATGTCTATTAAATTATACTCTTTTATTGAGCAAAAAACCGAAAAATGGCAGGATCAATACCGATTTAAATGCGCCGATGGAACTTATAAATATGTTTTAGACAGAGGTTTTTTATTAAAAGATGAAAATGGAAGAGCCATCAGAATGATCGGGGCTATTCAGGACATCACCAAACAAAAGGAAGAAGAACAGCGATTAAAATTATTAGAAACAGTAATTACACAATCTAAAGATTCCATTTTAATTACAGAGGCAAACTCTAAAGATCATAAAATACCCAAAATTGTTTACGTTAACCCTGCATTTTCTCAAATGTCGGGCTACGAATCAAATGAAATTATTGGAAAATCTACTAATATATTTAAAGGTCCAAAATCTGATTCTGAAGAATTAAAAAAGCTTTTAAGAGCCATTGAAAACGAAGAAGAATGTGTAATCGAAACCATAACGTACACCAAAACACAAGAAGAATATTGGGTTCGTTTTGCCATGATTCCAATTTTTAATAATGAAGGTGTAATCACACACTGGATTTCTATTCAAAGAGACATTACGGATGAAAAGAAGCTAGAAACTGAAAAAGAACATCTTATCCGTGAATTAACCCAAAACAATAAAGATTTAAAACAATTCTCATACATTACCTCCCATAATCTTCGAGCGCCATTATCTAATTTAATCGGTCTCTTAAATCTTATAGAAGATATCCCAATTGAAGATGAAGAACTTGAAGAAATTCTGGCTGGTTTTACCAAATCTACTCATTTATTAAATGAAACCATAAATGATTTGGTAAAAGTCATTATAATAAAAGACAATCCTTCTATGCAAAAAGAAGAAGTTTCTTTAAAAGAAGTTTTTGAGAATGTTTTCAGTCAGTTATCTTTTCAAATCGAATTACATAAACCAATTATCAAATTAAAGTTTGATAAAGTACCTTTGCTAAATATTAACAAAGCGTATATTGAAAGCATTTTACTTAACCTACTGACTAATTCAATAAAATACAAATCAGAAAACAGAAAATTAAAAATATCTATTACCGCTGAACAAATAGAAAATCAAGCTATTATAACATTTAAAGACAATGGAATAGGGATTGATTTAGAAAGAAACCGAGACAAAGTTTTTGGGCTTTATCAAAGATTTCACAATTATCCCGACAGTAAAGGACTAGGTTTGTATCTTGTAAAATCTCAGGTAGAAACCATGGGAGGAACAATTAGTATTGACAGCGAAGTAAACAAAGGCACCACATTTACCATAACATTTAAAAACTAACACGTATGCTTGAGCAAATTTTATGTATTGACGATGATCCAATTACATTGATGCTTTGCAAAAAAGTAATTTTAAAATCTTCGTTTTCTCGTGAAATTATTACAGCTCAAAACGGCGAAGAAGCACTACATCATTTTAATACTTTAAAATACACCAATAACAAAAACAAAGTAAGCAAAAAACCCGAACTGATTTTTTTAGATTTAAATATGCCCGTTATGGGAGGCTGGGAATTTTTAGACCACTTTACTTCAGATGCTTACGCAGAATTCAATTCTGCCAAAGTAATAGTACTTTCATCTACTATAGATCCCGAAGATTTAATGAAAGCAAAAAAATATCCAATTATAATAGACTTCCTTTCAAAGCCAATTACACAGGCAATGCTGGAATACCTTAAAAAGAAAATTATGTAATTAAATTCCTGAGGGGATTTTAAAATTGAGTTTTTCCATACAGATATAAACAAAAAAAGTCCTCTAAAAGAGGACTTTTATATATTTAGCATATTGTAATTAATTACAATTTAGCAACATGTTTAGTTAATTTAGACTTCAAGTTAGAAGCTTTATTATCATGAATGATGTTCTTTTTAGCTAATTTATCAATCATAGAAATTACAGTTGATAATTTTGCAGTAGCATCAGCTTTATCAGTAGCTAATCTTAATGCTTTAATAGCATTACGAGTAGTTTTATGTTGATATCTGTTAAGAACTCTTCTCTTTTCGTTACTTCTGATTCTTTTTAATGCTGACTTATGATTTGCCATTTTCTTTAATTTTAGATGTAATAATTATTATAAATACTAGTTAAAAAAGAAAAACCTCCCACAATTGCAAAACAATCACTTTGGTTTTAACTAATAAAATAAAAACCGAGACACCAATTTTTATTTTACAAAACTTATTTACAACTAATTTTGTAGTCCGTAGGGGAATCGAACCCCTGTTACCAGGATGAAAACCTGGCGTCCTAACCCCTAGACGAACGGACCTAAATTCTCCTAAGTTGGAAACTTTTCAACATGTAATATAACTTGTAGTCCGTGGGGGAATCGAACCCCCCTTACCAGGATGAAAACCTGGCGTCCTAACCGATAGACGAACGGACCGCGCTTCTGTATTGCGGATGCAAAGATACATCTATTTTTTATTTGCGCAACACCTAACACAAAAAAATATATAATTTTTTAATACGCCTTCGCAAAAAGCACTCTTTTAGAAGAAGGATTCCCAGTAAACACACAGGTTCCCGCCTCTTCAACAGCATCTAAAGGAATGCATCGAATCGTCGCTTTTGTCAAATCTTTTATCTTTTCTTCAGTAGCAGCAGTTCCATCCCAATGAGCCGAAATGAACCCTCCTTTTCCTTCCAAAACCTGCTTAAATTCCTCAAAATTATTTACTTCCGTAATATGAGTGTTTCGGTAATTTAATGCTCTGTCAAATAAATCTGTTTGGATTTGCTCTAATAGATTATTTACATGTTCTACAATTTTTTCAGCAGAAACAACCTCTTTTGTCAAATTATCACGTCTTGCAACCTCAAAAGTTCCGTTCTCTAAATCTTTTGGACCAACAGCAATTCTAACAGGAACTCCTTTTAATTCCCATTCCGCAAATTTGAATCCCGGTTTTTGAGTTGTTCTGTCATCATATTTAACTGAAATCCTAAGTTTTCTCAACTTAGCAGTTAATTCATTTACAGCTGTGGTAATTTCAGCAAGCTGCTCATCTGTTTTATGAATAGGAACAATTACAACTTGTATTGGCGCAAGGTTTGGAGGCAGGACCAATCCCTGATCATCAGAATGTGTCATAATTAATGCACCCATCAAACGGGTAGAAACTCCCCACGAAGTTCCCCAAACATGTTCTTGTTTTCCTTCAGCATTAGCAAACTTCACATCAAAAGCTTTTGCAAAGTTCTGACCCAAAAAGTGAGAAGTTCCAGCCTGTAATGCCTTTCCATCCTGCATTAATGCTTCAATACAATACGTTTCATCAGCACCAGCAAAACGCTCGCTCTCAGTTTTAAAACCTTTTACAACCGGAATCGCCATAAAGTTTTCAGCAAAATCTGCATAGACATTCATCATTTTTTCAGACTCTTCTAATGCCTCACCTTTTGTTGCATGAGCCGTATGCCCTTCCTGCCACAAAAATTCTGCTGTTCTTAAAAACAAACGTGTACGCATTTCCCAACGCACCACATTTGCCCATTGATTAATAAGTAAAGGTAAATCTCTATATGACTGCACCCATCCTTTATATGTAGACCAGATAATTGCCTCACTTGTGGGACGAACAATCAGTTCTTCTTCAAGTTTAGCATTTGGATCAACCATTAATTTCCCAGGTCTTTCCTCATCATTCTTTAATCTGTAATGCGTTACAACAGCGCATTCTTTTGCAAATCCTTCTGCATTTTTTTCCTCAGCCTCAAACATACTCTTCGGCACAAATAAAGGGAAATAAGCATTTTGATGTCCTGTTTCTTTAAACATTCTATCTAACTCTGCCTGCATCTTTTCCCAAATTGCATAGCCGTATGGTTTGATCACCATACATCCTCTAACTCCTGAATTTTCAGCTAAATCTGCTTTAACAACCAGCTCATTATACCATTTAGAATAATCTTCTGATCGTGTAGTAAGGTTCTTACTCATATTATATAGTTTGGCACAAATTTTGTTTTAATAATTTTAACTAAATAGTTTGACAAAACTAACTATTTTTGTAATGTGCAACAATAAAAAACACCACAGATATGAAAACTAATATTACTCTCCGCCAAAACTCAAGTCATTTTTACTTAATTGGATTACTGAGTTTTCTGTTAGCATCGTGTGGTTCTTACCAAAATACATCATATCAGGACAACGATGGTGTTTATGGTAACTCTACCAACAGATACGCGCAATCAAATACCACAAACACAAACAATCAATATAAAGATTATTTCAGATCTCTTCAGGATGATAATCAGCCAACAGAAATTTTTACAGATGTAGACAATTATGGCAATTATTCTGAAAGCGACAGCACACAGACCGCAGCTGTTGCTTCTTACCCGGCATGGGGAAGCAGTAATTCTGATGTTTCTGTAAACGTTTATTCTGACCCAACATGGTCATTCGGATTCGGATGGGGATACCCTTATTACGGATGGGGATATGGCGGATACTGGGGCAGCTATTGGGGCTGGGGCTATCCTGGATACGCTTGGGGATACCCAGGGTATTGGGGACCTGGATGGGGATATCCTGGCTACTGGGGCGGTTATTACAGAAATTACTCTTACAGTTATGGAAGAAGAGGATCAGCAGCTTACTACGGCGGCAGAAATTATGCTTATAACAGAAACTACGTAAACAGCAGAAACTATACAAATAGAGGAAGCTACTACAATTCAAACAGAAATTACACAAGCAGAAATAGCTTTTCTGACTACAGAAGAAGCTCTTCTATAAACGGAGGAACTTACAACTCCAGTCCTACTTTTACAAATAGAAGAAGTTATTCTCAAGGTCAAAATAACAGCTACGATTATTCTAACAGAAGATCAAGTTCGGCAACTAACAGAAGTTATAACTACAACAATAACAACAGCAGTCCATCAAGAACTTACTCTCCTAGCCCATCACGCTCTATGAACAGTGGAGGCGGAAGCATGAGATCATCCGGCGGCGGAGGCGGTGGAAGATCCTACGGAGGCGGAGGAGGCGGAAGAAGGTAACATTTTCCTTCTTTTGAACATCTAATAAAAAGACATTAAAAACTTACCCAAATGAAAAAAATATTTTTCCTTTTAATTACTGGGCTAACTTTCAGCGCGTCATATTCTCAGGAAGTTTCTGATGCTGTTCGTTTTGCACAAGACAACATAACCGGAACCGCAAGATTTAGAGCTATGAGTGGAGCATTCGGAGCTGTTGGCGGAGATTTGTCAGCAATTTCAGTAAATCCGGCTGGATCAGCAATTTTTAACAATAATCAGGTTGGAATAACTTTAAGCAATCAAAATATTAAGAACAATTCTAACTATTTTGGAACTCAAACTTCAGACAAAGACAATTCTTTTATTCTAAACCAAGCTGGCGGAGTTTTTGTTTTTAAGGATAGAAACCCAAATAACGGCTGGAATAAAATAGCTATTGGAGCAAGTTATGAGAATACAAATAATTTCAATAACAATGTATTTTCTGCAGGAACAAACCCAACAAACTCTATTGATCGTTATTTTTTAGCTTATGCCAATGGAATACCTCTGGGTGACATAACAAACATTCCTTACAGAGATCAGTTTTATGATGAACAACAAGCTTATTTTGGCTACCAAGGTTTTGTAATAAATCCTGTTGCCGACAACAACAATAACACTCAATACACCTCAAATGTTCCTGCAGGAGGAAATTACTATCATGAAAATGAAGTTTACACTAGAGGCTACAATAGTAAGGCAAGTTTTAACATAGCAACTTCATATAGAGATCGTATTTACTTAGGAGCTAATTTAAACGTTCATATTACTGACTATAGAAGATCAAGTAGTTTTTATGAAGACAATTCTAATCCACTAGAACCCACCCCTACAATTTCCAATCTTCGTTTCAATAATGAACTTTATACTTATGGAAATGGATTTTCTTTCCAATTAGGTGCAATTGCAAAAGTTACTGAAGAGTTCAGACTTGGTTTAGCTTATGAATCAAATACATGGTATGAATTGTATGATGAAGTTTCACAAAGTCTTTATACTACAAGACAAGCAAATGGCGGACCAGAACTATACAAAAATGTAAACCCTGATGTCGTAAATGTTTACGACTCTTACTCTCTGCAAACACCTGGAAAATTTACTTTTAGCGGTGCGTATGTATTTGGCAAATCAGGTTTAATTAGCGTAGACTACTCAATAAAAGACTATAGCAACACCAAATTTAGACCAACTAGCGACTCAGGTTTTAGACAATTAAATTCAGACATGAGCAATCAATTAACCACAAATGGAGAATTGAGAGTTGGGGCAGAATTCAAAATAAACCGATTAAGCTTACGCGGTGGATATCGCTTTGAAGGAAGTCCTTATAAAAACGGAACTACAATTGGAGATTTAAACAGCTATTCCGGAGGTTTAGGATATAACTTTGGAGCAACCAAATTAGATCTAGCTTATTCTTATTTAGAAAGAAAATCAAATCAGGGCTTCTTTGCCACTGGGTTTACTGACGGAGCTAACATTACCTCTAAATTAAATAATGTTTCTTTGACTTTATTATTTGAATTGTAATTAAAATTAAATAGATGAATGGAAAAGTCCGTCAGGTGTAACTTGGCGGATTTTTTTTGGCATAAAATAATTAGCAAACTCTTTCATAAAAAACATCTAAAAGAAACTGAAAAAAGCGGTGTTTGAATAAAAAAGTGTAATTTTGCACTCCAATTTATAAAAGTATGAGAACCAAGTCTTTAAAAAAGAACAAAATTAACGTAATCACTCTTGGGTGTTCAAAAAATGTATATGACAGTGAAGTACTTATGGGTCAGCTTCGTGCAAACGGAAAAGAAGTTACTCACGAGGCAGCTCCAAAGGATGAAGGAAACATTATTGTAATTAACACTTGTGGTTTTATTGATAATGCAAAAGCAGAATCGGTAAACATGATTTTGGAATATGCTGATAAAAAAGATAAAGGTTTAGTTGATAAAGTTTTCGTTACCGGATGTTTGTCTGAACGTTACAGACCTGATTTGGAAAAAGAAATTCCAAATGTTGATCAATATTTTGGCACAACTGAATTACCTCAGCTTTTAAAAGCTCTTGGCGCCGATTATAAACATGAACTATTAGGAGAACGATTGACTACAACTCCTAAAAATTATGCTTATTTAAAAATTGCAGAAGGCTGCGACAGACCTTGCAGTTTCTGTGCAATTCCATTAATGCGTGGTTCTCACGTTTCTCAGCCAATTGAAAAATTAGTTAAAGAAGCACAAGGTTTAGCTAAAAATGGCGTTAAAGAATTAATACTAATTGCACAGGATTTAACGTATTACGGTTTAGATCTTTATAAAAAGAGAAATCTGGCAGAATTATTAGAAGCTTTAGCAGCAGTTGAAGGAATTGAATGGATTCGTTTACATTATGCATATCCAACTGGTTTCCCGATGGATGTTTTGGAATTAATGAAACGCGAACCTAAGATTTGTAATTATATTGATATTCCATTGCAACATATCTCAGATACTATTTTGAAATCTATGCGCCGCGGTACAACTCAGGCTAAAACAACTCAGCTATTAAAAGATTTTCGTGCTGCGGTTCCTGGAATGGCAATTAGAACTACGCTGATTGTTGGATATCCTGGTGAAACACAGGAAGATTTTGAAATTTTGAAAGAGTTTGTTCAGGAAATGAAGTTTGACAGAATGGGATGTTTTGCTTATTCTCATGAAGAAAATACTCATGCTTATTTACTGGAAGATGATGTTCCGGATGATGTAAAACAAGCAAGAGCTAATGAGATTATGGAATTACAATCTCAAATTTCATGGGACCTGAATCAGGAAAAAGTTGGAAAAGTTTTCAGATGTATTATCGATAGAAAAGAAGGCGCTCATTTTGTGGGAAGAACGGAATTTGACAGCCCGGATGTAGACAATGAAGTATTAATTGATGCATCTAAACATTATGTAAAAACCGGCGAATTTGTTAATATCAAGATAATTGAAGCGACAGAATTTGATTTATACGGAGAACCTGCTTAAATTTACCGTAAACTATTGTTAACTTAGACTAAAACACTTTATGAAAGCTACTCAAAACTTAATTATTCTGGTTTTTACGTTATTCTGTTTCAATTTTGCTTCGGCTCAATACGGAAACGGATATGGTAATGGTTACGGCAATGGCTATGGTGGCTACGGAAGAGCCGGCGGAATGGGTATGGACAGAAGCATGATGGGTGGTCCGCAGCAAAACACAAGTAAACCTAAAGAAATTCCTGTTGAAGAAACAGCTGCTAAGATCGTTGAACAGATGAAACCGGTAGTAAATCTTGACGAGCTTCAGGCAATTGCAATTACAAATGTTTTTGCCGATGGTTTGAGAGAACAAGGAATTCTTATAAAAAATGAAAGCAGCAGCCAGGACGAAAAAATGGAGCAGCTAAAAGCTCTAAAAGAAGCCATGACTAAAAAAATAACCGCTTTTTTAAATCCTGACCAAATAGAGAAATATAATAACTTCATGGCTGATTTTAAAGAGGTTAAGAAAACAAAATCAAAAAAGAAAAAAGATAAAGATTCAAAAGATATAAAAGAAGAAGAAAAGCCAGCTGAAAAAGTTCAGGAATAATTGTTCTAATTCTATCACAAATGTAATTAACCATGGTAAAAAAACATTTTTGTTATTTGATTTTAGCAATTATCATTACTTCTTGCTCAACTAATCCTTATAAGCATACCGAAAAGGCTTATGATCAACAGTTGAAAACTTTAGAAAATCAAATCACGAGTAAAGAAGCTCAAACAATTCCGCCGGTAAGTCCGCTGATTATTGATACTACTTATGCTTCACAATTAGGAATTGTAAAAGACACCCTATCTAAAACTGGTTCTACAGCTTTATTAAACGGCATTAGTACGGAATGGATTGGTACTGTAAATTTCAACTTAAGAAAACCAAGTTTTGTTATTATTCACCACACAGCTCAGGATTCTCTTCAGCAGACCATAAATACGTTTACTAAAACCAAAACTCAGGTTAGTGCTCATTATGTGATTTCTGAAAACGGAAAAGTAGTTCAAATGCTGAATGATTATTTAAGAGCCTGGCATGCCGGAGCATCAACATGGGGAAAAAATACTGATTTAAATTCTTCATCTATAGGAATTGAACTAGACAATAATGGGTTTAAACCTTTTACTGAAGCTCAAATAAACAGTTTAGTCGCATTATTGACAAAACTTAAAAAAGATTATAATATTCCAACTCAAAACTTTTTAGGTCATGCTGACATTGCACCGGGAAGAAAACAAGATCCTAGTGCCTTATTTCCGTGGAAAACATTAGCCGAAAAAGGTTTTGGAATCTGGCCGGATGAAGTTTTAGAAGAAGCTCCTTTTGATTTTAAAATTGAACCTGCATTGAGAATTATTGGTTATAATACTAAAAATCTTTCTGCGGCGATACAGGCTTTTAAACTACATTATATCCAAACTGATGCAACATCTGTTTTAGATCGAAAAACAATTGATACAATCTATTCAATTTACAAAAAACAGATACAGTAAACAGCTGTTTTAAAAAATATAAAAACGCATTTCTATGAATTTTAGAAATGCGTTTTTATTTTTTGTACTAGCAGCAATAAAATATTTATTTATAAAACATTCAATAATAAAGGGAAGACGCACTGCAGTACGTCTCTACAAATAAAATGGGATGATATACAATTAAACAATATTAGGATGATCAAAACTTCAAACCTGAAACTTCAAACCTGAAACCTGAAACTTGAAACTTCAAACTTGAAACTTCAAACTTGAAACCTGAAACAAAAAAAATAAAAAAGCTGCCAAAACATTAGTATGTTTCGACAGCTCCAAAAAAAAAAAAAAATATCAATCTTTATCTCTAGAAAGAGTATGTTGTAGCAAGCAAAGCGAAAAATGAACCTCCTGTTGGAGCAGCATCGCTATCTAAGAAAATATCTTCAGAAGCAGCGTCGTATCTTAACTCGGGAATAATTGTAAGTTTTCCAACTTTGTAATTTAATGAAACTGTATTAGCAAATACGCTAGATCCTGTTAATGTGCCTAAACTTGGAGCTGCATCTTTTGCATCGAAATATTCAACTCTGTAAGCCAATAATAATGATGGGCTGAAAGAGTAATTTGCATATCCTACTAATGAGAACCACTCGCCATCTAAAGTTGAATCGAAATCATTTTTAGTTTTAGCATAAGTTGCATTTAAACCTAAACCAAAACTATCGCTTATTGTTTTAGAAGCTGTTAAATCAAACTGAGTTTTGTTTTCGTCAGACGCAGGGTTGCTGCTTCCTGATGTAAAATTTAAATAGGCACTTCCGGTTTCTCCAATGTATCCCACTTGTCCGATGTATGTTTTTTGAGTTGAACCGGCATCCATGGCTGATTTAAAATCTGTTGGGTTAGTTATACCAAACATAGCCGTAAATTTCCCTGATGTATACTGAGCTTTTACCCCTGTATTAAAGAATGGCCCATATGAGAAGGCATAAGACATACTGTAGTTTTTATTATCTACGGCATCTAATACTTCATACCCAATGTGTGTACCAAAACTACCGGCAACAACTTTAAATTCGTCTGTAATCTGGTAAGTGAAAAATAATTGTTTAATTAAAAATTTAGCATTTATATCTTTATCTGTTGTTTCATTATATGAGAACTCTCCTGCTCTTTTTCCGAAACCTAAGTCTACAAAAACAGAAGCTTTTCCAAATGTATGACCTGCCTCGATCGAAGCCATTCCTAATTCAAACGAATCTTGTGAGTTGGTAAAGCTCGTTAATCCGTTCATTTGTTTAGAAAAATCATATTTATAATAAGCATCCGCAGACCCTCCCCAAGTTGTTGCTGGTGAAGTAGGTTTATCATCCTCTTGTGCAAAGGCAAAAGAACTCGTTAACGTGGCAGCTAAAATGTAAAATACTCTTTTCATGTGTTAATTGGTTTTTAGTTATTAATTGATTTTGGTTAGTTAATCGTTTATATATCTAGTTTAATAGTATAAGTCATTTTTAAAACCTTGAATCTTTCCCCTAAAACCTCCTCATTTTCATTAGCGAATTTATTAACTTTTGTATGAGTAGAATAATCAGAAAGTACTTTTTTGACGTTTTCAACGAAGAATTATGGATTACAAAAATTAAACTGCCAATAATCGTGATTTGACATTAATAGCGTTTTGTTTTTGAAAATTCAATAACACAATTTTACAATTTAAACATAAAAAATGAGGGTTTTAAGCATTTACCACATGTAAAAAACACCAAAAAAAGACTTAAAAATGTATTTTAAAAACAATACCCCTATTTTTTTTAGGGGTATGTTTAAAATTAAAAAACAAGAACACAATTTAAAAAACAAATTCACTATAATACATACAATTATAAGTCACGATAAAAATTCTTACAAAAACAACATCCTTAAACACTTTCAGAATTGATTGTTCTAAACGCTGATATTTAGTTCTAAAAAACAAAAAAGCCTGCTCAAATTTGAACAGGCTTTTTGTTTCTAAAAGAGTTTTTTTTACTCTTGGCTATTATTATATTTTCTTAAAAACTCACGAACTTTTATTCCAGATTCTTTTAAATCTTCATCTTTCCATTTTCCATCTGATTTCGCAGATTTCTTTAAAATTGAACACGTTTCATCTTTATCAGAAACCGACCATGTTATCCAGCTAAGTTTTTTTGATTCCATCCAGTCGATATATTCCTGCCAGGCTTTTAAGTTTAATGGTCCATCACCTGAAGCTTCCATTCCGGCAGATTCGGATACAAATATGGGTATACCTCTTTTTAAAGCTAAATCAGTACGGTCTCTTAATTCTTTGCCGTGGGTGGCTGCATAAAAGTGCATAGTATACATTATATTATTGTATCCTAAAATTGGATCTTCTGCCGGAAGGTCTACATCCTGATCCCAATGCGGCGATCCAACCAATATAATATTGTTGGGATCATTTTCTCTAATTACACTTATTACTTCTTCGGCATAGGTTTTTACTTCCCACCACGTTTCATAATCCGGTTCATTAAATATCTCATATATTATATTAGGATACTTACCATACTTTTGAGACATTTCGGCAAAGAATGCTTTTGCTTCTTTTAAATTAACATTATGACTGTGCCAATCAATAATTACATATATATCAGATTTGATTGCTCCGTTTATTACGGCTTCGATTTTTTCTTTTGAAAACTGCGGATCATTAGTATAGGAGTAATCGCCAAGTTCAATTCCCATTGCGGCACGAACCACATTGCAATTAAAGTCTTTTTTGAGCCAGCTTACTGCTTTTTCATTATAAAATCTAGGCCACATACTATGCCAGCCAAAACTTAGTCCGCGTAAAACTATGGGTTCGTTATTTTTATCAATCAGCTGAGTTCCCAGAAGACTTAATTGTCCGTGTTTTTTAACGAATTGTGCATTTATAGAAACACACATTAATAGGAATGTAATTGTAATTAACTTTTTAAACTTCATCATAAATTTAAATTTTAAAGAGACAATTTTAATGTTATGCAATCATGTGAAGCTAATTCTGCTGTAAAATTCTTTTTTGTGTTTCCTGCATCTTTATTTGTCCAAAGATTTTTTAGTTTAAACGTTGTTTTTTGAAAGTCAGCTTCATAGCCGAAATCTACATCTTTTATTGCATTTTTTTTCCAGTCGAAATTAATTTTTTTCGAAACTTCACTTCTGTTTAAAAAAGTTACAGCCCAGTTTCCATCTGACAAAGGTTTTACCCAAACTTCCAGTCCATCCTCAGCCGAATGTTTAAAACCCTGAATTCCTAATTTATCCTGATTTATGGCAATCAATTCTTTATTAGTTAAAATTGCCAGCGTTTCTTTTGACATTTTTCTATAATCGTTTCCTGTAAATAATGGCGACGAAAGCATACACCACATCGCAAAATGCGATTTATCTTCGGTATCGTTCATTTCGTTTCCAACTTCCATCATATCAAAATCATTCCAGTGATCGGGCCCTGAGTATTTACGAATGTCTTTTCGCATTTCTGCAATTTTCATAAATCCCCAAGACGACCAGTTTTCAGGATGTTTGAATTCGCAGTCAAAACAAGGATAAATATCTCCCGAAATTCTCCAAAGATTTCCGACAGGTTTTCCCCATTCCCACGGCTGATTGTCTCCCCATTCGCAAAGACTGAAAACGATAGGTCTTCCGGCAGTTTTTAGTGCGTTGCTCATTGTTGTATAAGCTTCTGGCGCTGTAATTCCTTTTGTGTTACACCAATCGTATTTTAGGAAATCGATTCCTAATTTGGCATAAAAACGGGCATCCTGATATTCGTAACCGCGAGTTCCCGGATATCCGGCGCAGGTTTGCGTTCCTGCACAATTGTACAAACCAAATTTTAAACCTTTGCTGTGTACGTAATCAATTAAGGCTTTCATTCCGTTAGGAAATTTTACCGGATCCGGAACCAAATCTCCATTTGTATCACGTTCTTTTGTCATCCAGCCATCGTCTAATACTATATAGTTATAACCCGCGGCGGCCAATCCTGATGAAACCATAATATCAGCCGTTTCTTTTACTAATTTTTCATCGATATTAGTTGCGAATGTATTCCATGAGTTCCATCCCATTGGCGGCGTCATGGCTAAACCTTCAAATTTTCCGGCTGTCTGCGTGTGTGTATTTCCCTGGCTAAAGCCAAAAAAAGAAACACATAAAGCTAATCCTAAAATTATTTTCTTCATTTTATAAAATTTTAAAATACATTATAAAAAGATATTCCCTAACTTTTCAATTAGGGAATATCTCAAACTAACTCAACTTGATATTTTTTTTATTTTAATACAAATCCGATGTCGTCAAACAATACAGTATTTCCACCATCATTATTTGATTCCTGGAATGTTAACATTGTTACGCTTGTTGGATCTCCTAATTTATTTAAAGGAATTTCCATGTAAACCCACGCAGTTGTAACCGGAATTACATAATTTGGTCCTCCGTTTACACTAAAATTAACCTGACCGTTTTTAGATCCTTTAACGGCCATTCTGATTGCTTTATAAGGTGTCATATCAACATTGAAGCCCCAGTTTCCACCGTCCCATTGTCCGAATTCCCATTTCCATGATTTTTCACCCTGATAAGAATCTCCATCATATTCAAAATCAACACCTTTTCCCGCCCAAGGTCCTCCCCATTGCATGCCGTACAATTTATCGTCATACAATGCAGTTCCAATCGCTTCTTTAGAAACCGCTGTTCCAGAAATATTCGTTACGGCAAGATATCTTTTATCTGCATTTGCAGGAACTTTGATCACTATTTCTTCTAATGTTGAAGAAACTACGGTTACCGGAACTTCTGGTAATGTTGCTGTTTTTGCAAGTGTTACAACCGGATTTAAGAAATACTTACCTTTAATAGTTACCTGATCGCCTTCTGCACAATTAATAAAATTAAACCCTGAGAAAGTTGGAACCGGCGGTGCAACTGTAAAGTCAAAAAGAGCTGTACCGCTTTTGGTAACTACTTTTAATTTATTTGATGCGTTTGCATATGGTGTGTTTTCATCAATTAATACAATAATATCTGTATCAGTTACAAAAGTGGGTCTGAAATACGTATCATAATCATTAAAATAGATTTTCGTAGTTGAAAGCAATCCTTTTCCGTGAATTACATAATAATTCTTCGGGTCTCCAACTGTAACCGGAGTTAAGGGTTTCATGCTTCCATCTTCATTATATCCCGATGGAGAAACTGATTCAATAACCGGCGGACCGCTGTAAGCTTCGGAACCATTATTATCATCATTTGAGCATGAAGTAAAAAGCATTAAGGATAACATCCATGCCATGCATGCCGCTAACGAAACAATTTTTATATTTTTCATAATTTATATTTTTAAAATTATTTAAAAGTATACGGTGCTACTTCTGTTAATTTTGGATTTTTAATTAAATCATCTGCAGGATAAGGCAGTAAAAGATTGGATGCCGAAATGGTAATGTGTTTTTCGTTTTGTTTATCTCCTCTGTTTTGTGCTTCTAAAATGGCTTTGGCCTGACTGAACGGAAGACGTCCTAAATCAAAATAATAATCTCCTTCACAAGCCAACTCTGCACGTCTTTCTCTAAAAATATCATCAAAAGTAATAGCAGTTTTTGGCGCTAAACCTGCTCTTTTACGAACTGCATTGTATGATTTTAATGCATTTGCATCTGTAGTACTTCCTGTTTGAGATCCTAAAATTGCTTCGGCATGAATTAATAATAATTCAGCATAACGCATCATGTAGCTGTTCATACTGCTTTCTCCATTAAATGGCGCATTGAATGGTCCTGTTATTGGCAAATTTTCTTTTCCGATTACATATTTTTTTAATCCTGCTCCAGAATTTTGGGCTTCATTTGCTAATTCAAATGTATATCCTAAAAGTTTTGGAGAATCAACAGCAAGCGTCTGCGCATACGTGATGTTTGGATAATAATCACCCGGAAGCATAAAAGTTTCAATTCTTCTTTTATCTCCATTTTCAAAAACATTATGAATTAAATCCTGAGATGGCGCAATTTGTCCAGAATACGTTGTTTCAACCAATCTGTTTTCCGGAGCGAATAATGTGTTTGAAAAGTTTCCTTCAAAATAAGTTCCTGCTCCTGTCCATTGCCATGAAAAGATAGACTCTTCGTTGTTATTATTTTTTTGAAGCCATAAATCTGCAAAAGATTTTGTTGGAAGTTCGTCTCCTCCTAATAACTTAAATTCTCCACTATTGATAACTTCCTGAGCCATTGCTCTTGCCAATTCATATTTCTTTTGATATAAATACACTTTTGCTAAAAATGCTTTTGCAGATCCGCTTGACACGTGTGCATTTGCAGCATAATTTGAACCTCTGTTTTTTGATCTTAAATTAGCGATTGCAAATTTTAAGTCGTTTTCTATAAAAGTATAAACGTCTGCAACCGGATTACTCGGGATAACATAATTTTTAGAATAATCAGCATTGTTTTCGATAATTGGCACATTTCCCCAAAGTCTTACTAAGAAGAAATAAGAAAACGCTCTGATAAAATGAGCCTCTCCCAATGCATTGTTTAATGCCTCGTTACTAACTGCCGGCCCAACACTTTGAGGCAAATTGTTTATATATGCATTTGAGTTTGCAATTGCTCCAAAACATGATCTCCATGCATCTGAAATAAATGCCTGTGAATTGGTAAAACTCAAATCTGTAAATTTTCCAAAATCATTATATTGACTTGCGTACATATTTCCTGAAATAACATCTGTGATTCCATAAAATGCCGATTTATTCATATTAAACCATACAATTCCGTACAATCCGTTTGATGCATTATCAAGCTTTTCATCTGAATCGTAATAATTACCAATCGTAGGAGTTCCTTCTGCCGGTACATCGATAAAATCCTGCGAACAAGATGATGACATCAGCATTAAAAATGTCAAAGCAACTGCACTGCTTCTTTTAAATATATTTTTCATATTAATTTCGTATTAAAATTCAACATTAAAACCAAAAGTTATTTGTCTTGGTACCGGATAACGGCCATTGTCAACACCAGAAAGTAAAGCATCCTGGTTATATGAACCTACTTCTGGATCATATCCTTTGTATTTTGTAAAAGTGAATAAATTTTGTCCTGAAGCATAAAGTCTCAATCTTGACAGTTTAATTTTAGAAATTATATCAGAAGGAAGAGAATATCCTAATGTTACGTTTTGAATTCTTAAATAAGAGCCGTCCTCTATATGGCGTGTTGAAATTGCATTATTAATATTGTCATAAGTTGAAGGTCTTGGCAGAGAAGCATCTGTATTGGTTGCAGAATAGAAATCCGCAGCTTCAGTTAAATAATTTGTTCCCATATAACTGTTCATCGTTCCAGACAAACGAGTCAAGTTCATTAACTTATTTCCGGCAGTTCCCTGAAGGAAAATTGACAAATCGACATTTTTGTATTTGAAATTATTAGTGAATCCGTAAGTGAATTTTGGATTTGGATTTCCGATAGGAACTAAGTCATTTAAGTCAATAACACCATCATTATTTTGATCTTTATAGATAACATCTCCTTTTTGAAATTCTGGTTTCAGAGAGTTTGTTCCGTCTTTTAAAGGCACCTGAGTTCCTCCGGCTGTATGTCCATAAGTCAATAAATCCTGATCTGTTCTGTAAATCCCTACGGCTTCGTAACCAATGAATGAACCAATTGGAAGTCCTTCCTGAGTTCTTGAAACTGTTACTGTGTTATAAGCCAGTGTGTTCATTGTTTTCACAATATTTAAACCAGCCATATCTGTCACTTTATTTACATATTTAGTAAAGTTTAAGTTAGAATTCCATGTAAAGTTATCTGAGAATTTTTCTGTGTAGCCCAAAGTAATCTCAATACCTTTATTCTGCATACTTCCAAGGTTAAAATATGGAGGATTCACACCACCCTCATAATCTCCACCACCAGAAAGGTAATTTGGAAGGGGTACTTGGTATAAGAAGTTTTTAGATACTTTTTTGTAAACATCAACCGTTGCAGTAAGTTTAGAATCAAACATTGTAAAATCCAAACCTAAGTTTGTCTGCTCCTGAGTTTCCCATTTCAAATCTTTATTTGGCGTATTTGATGGAAGGTAAGAAGTTCCCATTGTGCTGTTTACAATATGCAGATTAGAATCGTATAAATTATTTCCGATTTGGTTGTTACCAGTTTGTCCCCACCCGGCTCTAATTTTAATATTGTCTACATATTTTTTAGTGCTTTCCATGAAAGATTCATTCGAAAGTTTCCATGAACCGCTTACAGAACTAAAAACACCCCATTTATTTCCAACGAAGAATTTTGAAGATCCGTCCGTTCTAACGGCACCTGTCAGACTATATCTGTCAGCATAATCGTAAACAACCCTTCCTAAATAAGAAGACAAAGTTTGTGTTCCTGAATAAACTCCGCTTGTAACTGCCTTAGATAAATCTGAAGCAGAAAGCGATTTGTCATTATTATCCTTATAACCGTAACCTGTTATAGAATATCCTTCCCAATGAGCTCTGTTTGACTCTTGTACAGCCAAAACTGTAAAATTGTGTTTACCAATAGTATTTTTATAAGTAAGCATGTTTTTTAAGTTCCAGGAATTTCCAGTTGATGGATTGTAATACAAGTTTGCATAGCTTTTTACCGCATTTCCTAAAGAATACATCGGATCAAAACGCTGACCTAAATTATCATAGATATATCCACCCGCTTCAAAACGGTAATCTAAACCTTTTAATAAATCTACCTGAGTATAGAAGTTCCCAGAATAGTTTTTTCTAACTAAAGTATTAGAACCTAATAAAGAAACTGCAACCGGATTTACAAATGAAGTGTTTCCACCAGTTGGAGGTCCTGCAAAAGCACCAGATAATTCTCTAACAGCCACATCCGGAGTCGCTAATAATGAAGTAGCAACAACTCCGTTAAACTGACCGTTTAAAGTTAATTTTTCATCCGTAATGGCACCGCTGATGTTTACTCCTACTCTAATAAAGCTGTTTACTTTAGCATCAATATTTGTTCTAAAATTATATCTCTTAAATCCAGATTCAATTACGATACCGTCTTGTTTTAAAACTCCTCCGGAGATATAGTAATTAATTCCTTCTTTGCCTCCTGAGAAAGACAATTGATTAGAAGACATAAATCCTGTTTGGTAAATCGCATCCTGCCAGTCTGTTCCTTTTCCTAATAATTCAGGGTGAGCAAATTCAGGACGACGAGCTGTAGGATCGTAAACATCTGCCAAAGCATTTTGGTGAATGGCATATTCCTGTAGATTCATAGAATGAAGTCTTTTAGGAAGATTACTCACAGAATAAGAATTTTCGAAAGATAATTTTCCCGTTCCTTTTTTACCCGATTTTGTAGTAACAATTACAACCCCGTTTGCACCACGCGAACCATAAATCGCAGTTGCAGAAGCATCTTTTAAAATATCTATAGACTCAATATCACTTGGATTAATAAGTGCTAACGGGCTTTGCGTAATATTTCCATTATTTGAAAAGTTAGAATTCCCCTGAGCATTTCTTCCAGAAGTAGACGAGTTTCTCGCATCTCCCGAAATTGGAACTCCATCAATTACATACAAAGGTTCGTTTGTTCCTGTTAAAGAAGAAACCCCTCTAATTTTTACCGAAACGTTACTTCCAGGTTCTCCGGAGTTACTATTTACAACAACCCCAGCCGCTTTACCCTGCATCATTTGGTCAAATGAAGCAACTTTCAGGTTTTCAATATCTTTTGAGCTAATGCTTGAAATAGCACTATTAACATCTTTTCTCTTTTGCGTACCGTAACCAATTACAACAACATCTTTTAAGTCTTCGGCACTTGATTTTAAAATTACGTTGATAGTTTTTCTTCCATCAACAGCAATCTTTTGCGTATTAAATCCGATAAATGAATATACAAGTGTTCCGTTTACAGGAACATCGATAGAATATTTTCCATCAAAATCAGTTGAAGTGGTTGTTTTTGAACCTGCGATGGAGACATTTGCACCAGGAATCGATAATCCTTTTTCATCAGATACCGTTCCCGAAACTTTTACCTGAGCAAGAGCAAAATTACTCAGTAACAAAAATAATATCAAGGGAATTGCTTTGTGGTTAGCATTCCAATGAATAAAATTGGTCAGTAGTTTTTTCATAATAAGTGTTTGGTTATTTTAAATTTGTCTTCTTATAATTAAGCAATAAAGGGTAACTTTTACTTCGAAATTATTTAACAAATCTATAACAGAAGAAATTATCAAATCGATAGTATTACATCATTTAATGATAATATTTTTACTATATCTGCTTAAAAAAACACATATCAAAATAAAACTAGTAAAAAATTAAATTATTCGCAATCAATCAGTCTTTAACAACCACAAATAATAAAGAAAAGTTAACAAAATTGCAAAAATCAAACGTTTTCGTTAAAAATAATATTTATTTGTGCAAAAAAAGTATCACTACAAAATACGTTTTAATCCAGAAAAATCCTCACGATATTGACTAGGAGTGCAATTTTTAATAGCCTTAAAGCTACGATTGAAGTTCGCAATATTATTAAAGCCGGATTTAAACGCTACTTCAGAAACACTCATGTCTTTTTCAACCAGCCATCTGGCCGCATATCCTATTCGAATATCATTAATATAATTGACAAAAGTTTTTCCGGTGCGTTTTTTAATAAAACGATTAAAAGAAATTATCGACATGCTCGCCACATTAGCCACGTCTTCTAAAGTAATTTTATCCGCAAAATGTTTTTGTACATATTCATACACCAATTTCATTTTGTCGTAATCATCAAATTTATCGTAGTCAACCGTATAAGTAGAAAGCAAACGTTGATTTCTGGAATTAGCAAGATCATATAATAAGGAAGTAATTTCCAGGAAATAGTCCATACCATCTAATTTAGAAAGCCTTACGAGTCTTGGTGTTAATTCTTCGGCCACTTTTTTAGAAAATAAAATTCCGTGAATCGATCGGTTAAACATATCACGAATCGGATTCATAATTCGTCTTGCCAGTAAAGATTCATGAAACAAATCATTATGAAACTGGATCGTAATTTCGTGGATTTTTTTGTTTGTACATTTATTTAGTTCCCAGCCGTGATATAAATTTGGTCCGATTAAAACCAATTCTACATTATCAATTTCTTCAATATTATCACCTACAACACGTCTTACACCTTTTCCATTCAAAATAAAATTGATCTCAAATTCAGGATGATAATGAACCGGAAAATCAAAACTATCTTTAACTCTGTCAAAGACTAAAAAACTATCTCCGGCTGAAAGCGGAGCGATTTCTCTATAAAAATTTTTAGCAGTACTCATCTCTTAAAACTGTTATTAGGTGATATCAATTGATTTTTTCCTGCAATAATATGATATATAATTGATAAAATAATATTAATTGCGCTATAAACATAAATTTATCTTTGAAAAATAGAATTATCAACTTTGCAGAATCGGTATTAATAATAAACATTAATCGTTTTTAATACTCGGTCTTTTTATAGTTTTAATAATTTTAGCAGGAAAACAATACCGAATTACAAATAGACAAAATAAGCTTCAGCAGCAAGTTGATATTTTCTAATCAAAAATCAAGAATGCACTGAAAAACAATATTCTCAAAATGAAAAAATATTTTTTTAAGCTTTTAGTTACCGCATTATTAGGATCTTCCTGTTCTGCACAGCATCATAATAGTAATACGAATTTGTCACTTTCAGATAAAAAAGCAACATCTGAAACCGTTTTACTATACAAAAAACTAAACCAGCTTACTCAAAAAGGATATCTTTTCGGACATCAGGATGATCTTGCTTATGGCGTAAACTGGAAATACGAAAAAGGCAGAAGCGACATTAAAGATGTTGTTGGCGATTATCCCGCAGTTTACGGCTGGGATATTGCAGGTTTAGAAAAAGGCAACGTTAATAATATAGACGGCGTTCCGTTCTCAAAAATGAAACAATATATTATTGATGCCAACGAAAGAGGCGGAATTTCAACAATAAGCTGGCATTTTGATAATCCGGCAACCGGAGGAAGTGCCTGGGACAACAAACCAAATTCTTTAAAAACCATTTTACCAGGCGGAGAAAATCATCAAAAATTTACTTCTTGGTTAGACAAAGCGGCAAGTTTCTTTCTTTCTTTAAAAGATAAAAAAGGAAAAAATATTCCGATTTTATTCAGACCTTATCATGAACTTTCCGGAGGCTGGTTTTGGTGGGGAAAAGGAAACTGCACACCAGAAGAATTTAAAACTGCATGGAAATTTACCTTTGAATATCTACAGAAAAAAGGCGTGCATAATTTAATTTATGTTTATAACACAGGAAGTTTCAGCTCAAAAGAAGATTTTCTGACCAATTATCCCGGAGATGATTTTGCTGATATTTTAAGTTTTGATTCCTATCAAAATAATAATGATAAAGAAGGAACAAAGTTTATTGCAGAAGTTCAAAATCAGTTAAAAATTCTGAATGAAATTGGACAGGAAAAACACAAATTAATTGCCGTCGCCGAAGCAGGATACGAAGCAATTCCAGACCCAAAATGGTGGACAGGAACTTTCTCAAAAGCGATTGGCGATTATAAAATATCGTATGTTTTATTATGGCGAAATCACGGCTGGCAGGAAAAAGAACAAAAAATGCATTATTATGCGCCATTTAAAGGTCAGACAAGCGAAAAAGATTTTATCGAATATTATAATATGAAAAACACATTGTTCGAAAAAGACATTAAAAAATTAAAAATTGAGAATTAAAAATCAAAAATCCGCGTTATCTGTGCGCTAAAGAATTCACAACCAAAAATCTGTTTTTATCCGCGTCTTTACGAAGTAAATCCGTTTTATCCGCGTCAAAAAAATATACAGAAACATTAAAATAATTAACCAAATAAAACCACAAAAACCTAATGCACGACAAAATTAGTTTAAAAGAAAAAATCGGCTACGGACTTGGCGACGCTGCGTCATCAATGTTCTGGAAAATATTTAGTATGTATCTTTTGTTTTTCTATACCGACGTTTTCGGGTTGGCGCCTGCCGTAGTAGGAACCATGTTTCTGATTACCAGAATATGGGATTCCTGCTTTGATCCAATCGTAGGAATCATTGCCGACAGAACAAAAACTAAATGGGGAAAATTCAGACCTTATCTTTTATGGGTTGCGATTCCTTTTGCCGTAATTGGAGTTTTAACTTTTTACACACCGGATTTTGACGAAAAAGGAAAAATAATTTACGCCTACGTAACCTATTCCTTAATGATGATGATATATTCGTTAATCAATGTTCCTTACGCATCTCTTTTGGGCGTAATGTCTTCTGACCGAAAAGACAGAAACACTTTATCATCGTACAGAATGGTTTTCGCTTTTGGCGGAAGTCTTTTGGCGCTTTGGTTAATTGAACCGTTTGTCAATTATTTTGGAGGAAACCTAAATTCTAAAACTGGCTGGCTTGCAACAATTATTGTTTTCGGAATTATTACAACAGCATTTTTCTGGGCCTGTTTTTTCTTTACAAAAGAAAGAGTAAAACCTATCGAAAATGAACAATCCAACTTAAAAGAAGATTTAAAAGATCTCCTAAAAAACAGACCTTGGTGGATTTTATTAGGAGCCGGAATCGGAACTTTGGTTTTTAATTCTATCAGAGACGGAGCTGCAGTTTACTATTTCAAATATTATGTAAGCAGCAATGTAAATTTTGATTTTTCACTTTTCGGAACCGATTTCCATATGACACCAACTTCAATTTATTTGGTTTTGGGTCAGGCAGCAAATATTATTGGCGTAATTATCGCAACGCCAATCGCCAATAAAATTGGTAAAAAGAAAACATTCTTTGGCGCAATGGCAATCGCCTCAATTTTAAGCTTAATCTTTTATTTCTTCGGAAAAGAAGACGTTTTCCTAATTATGAGTTTTCAGGTTTTAATCAGCATTTGTGCAGGCTGTATTTTCCCATTAATCTGGTCAATGTATGCTGACAGCGCCGATTACTCAGAATGGAAACAAGACCGAAGAGCAACCGGATTAGTTTTCTCAGCATCCTCAATGTCACAAAAATTTGGATGGACAATAGGCGGTGCCGGAACCGGATGGCTTTTAGGTTATTACGGATTTCAGGCCAATGTCGAACAAACAGCCGTAACTCAAAACGGAATTCAATTAATGCTAAGTATTCTTCCTGCAATCGCAGCAGCAATATCAGTCGCTTTTATATTATTCTATCCTTTATCTGAAGAAAAACTCCAGACGATAGAACAAGATTTAAACGAAAAAAGAGACCAAATGAAATAAATACAAATCAGATACCGAAATCAAAAATATGACAACAATAACCTCTTCGACTACTTTTCAAAACCGAAAAGCAGCATTAGAAAAAGAACATAAAGCACTAATCGAACAAAAAAATACACCGGAAGAAAATGCCGGAAACGGGATTTACGAACGTTACAAAAATCCTGTTGTTACAGCAGCTCACGTTCCGTTGAACTGGCGTTTCGATTTAAACGAAAAAACAAATCCGTTTTTGCAGGAACGAATTGGCGTAAATGCTGCTTTTAATGCCGGAGCAATGAAATGGAATGGAAAATATCTTTTGGCAGTTCGCGTAGAAGGAATCGACAGAAAATCATTTTTTGCTATTGCAGAAAGTCCAAATGGAGTTGATAATTTCAAATTTTGGGACAAACCGTGCGTAATTCCGCAAACCACAGAACCAGACACAAACGTCTACGATATGCGTTTAATTAACCACGAAGACGGCTGGGTTTATGGCATTTTTTGTACCGAAAGAAAGGATCCAAAAGCTCCAAAAGGCGATACAAGTTCGGCTGTAGCCAATGCAGGAATCGTGCGTTCGAAAGATTTAGTAAATTGGGAAAGATTACCGGACTTAATTTCAAATACCGGACAACAGCGAAATGTAGTTTTGCATCCGGAATTCGTAAACGGAAAATACGCTTTATACACACGTCCGCAAGATGGATTTATTGATGTTGGAAGCGGCGGCGGAATTGGTTTAGGATATGTTGACGATATGACAAATCCGGTTGTAAAAGACGAAAAAATCATCTTCGGAAAACAATATCATACCATTTATGAATTGAAAAATGGACTTGGCCCTGCTCCTATCAAAACAGAAAAAGGCTGGTTACATTTGGCACATGGCGTTCGTAATACTGCAGCAGGATTACGCTACACACTATATATGTTCATGACCGATTTGAATGATATTTCGAAAGTGACACACGTTCCTGCCGGACATTTTATGGGACCGCAAGGAATTGAAAGAGTTGGCGATGTATCCAATGTTTTATTTTCAAACGGATGGATTGAAGATACTGACGGAACAGTTTACGTATATTATGCATCATCAGATACAAGAATGCACGTTGCCGTTTCATCTGTAGAAAAATTAGTTGATTATGTTATTAATACTCCGGCAGATACTTTTATTTCTGCAGGTTCAGTAGAAACGATCATCAATCAAATTGAAAAAAATAACGCAATTTAATACACCGTGCCAGTAAAACTAAAGCAGCTTAAATCTGAATTAAAAACTGAACTTGATTCTATTTTTAATTATTGGACAAAGCACACCATTGATAACGAAAATGAAGGTTTCATTGGCCAGATTGATTTTAACGATCATGTAATTGCCAATGCCGAAAAGGGTTCTGTTTTAAACGCCAGAATTCTCTGGAGTTTTTCATCGGCTTATCAAATCACAAAAAAAGAGAATTATAAACAAATTGCCGAAAGAGCTTTTGAATATCTTTCAAAATATTTTTATGATCCAGAATTTGGAGGTTTATTTTGGAGTATCAATGCTGATAAAACACCAAAAGATACTAAAAATCAAATCTATGCTTTAGCTTTTGCTGTTTATGGTTTAACCGAATATTATGCGATTTCAAAAGATGAAAAAGCTTTAGAAATTGCCAAAAATTTATATTTCAAAATTCAGGAACACAGTTACGATCCTGTAAATAAAGGTTATCTGGAAGCTTTTACACGAGACTGGCAGCCCATTGAAGATTTGCGTTTAAGCGATAAAGATGCCAACGAAAAAAAGACAATGAACACGCATTTGCATATTATTGAAGGTTATGCGAATTTGTATAAAGTATGGAAAGATGAAACGCTTCGAAAAAACAGCATCGAATTATTAGAAACAATAGAAAAACATTTCATTAATACTGAAACCGGACATCTTCGTTTATTTTTTGATGAAAACTGGATCGAAAAACCGGACGTGATTTCATACGGACACGATATTGAAGCAGCGTGGCTTTTATTGCAATGTGCTGAAGTTTTAGAAGATGAAAATCTGATTTCAAATTATAAAAAACACGCCGTTCAAATGGCCGAAGTTACCAAAGAAGGTTTGGATTCTGACGGTGGTTTATGGTATGAATTTGATCCTGAAAAAAACGAATTAATTGCCGAAAAACATTGGTGGGTTCAGGCCGAAGCTTTAATTGGCTTTTACAACGCTTATCAATTAACCGGAAATGAAGAGTATCTTGAAATTGTTTTTAAAAACTGGGAATTTATACTAAAACACATTCTCGATCTTAAAAACGGAGAATGGTTCTGGGGCGTTTACCGTGATTATTCATTAATCGAAAAAGACAAAGCCGGATTCTGGAAATGTCCGTATCATAACAGCCGAGCGTGCATGGAACTCATTCAGAGAATAAAAGATTAAATTCTTTTTTATTATAAATCAATTAATTGTATTAAAAATATTGCTCATGAAAACACTTTTTCTTTTTAGTTTATTATTTCTAACTACAATTACAAATGCACAAGGTAATCTTGTCAAAAATCCCGGTTTCGAATACGAATTTGTAAACTGGAACGGCGGCGAAACTGCCTATATAACTCCTTATGATAAAAAATCAGGGAAAAACTGCGCTGCCATCAATCAGTTTGTGGGTGCAGAATGGAAAGCTGTTGACCAAATTATAAACATTCCGAAAAATATTTATGCACTGGAATTCAGTATTTGGATAAAATCTGAAAGCATCGAAGAACAAAAAGAAGCCTACAAAGCCGGTGCAGCCATTGCAGAGTTTACGTCATCTGGCGATAAAAAAATTACAGCAGAAACTTTTGCACAAGTAAAAGGCACAACCGATTGGATGAATTACAAAAAAATCGTAAAAGTTCCCGCCGAAGCTAAAAAAGTGAGAATCATGCTGGCTCTTGCACAAACAAACGGCACTATTTATTTTGATGATGTAAAAGTTACCACTCTTTCAGAAGAAGAGTATTTAAAACAAAATCCTGAAAAATAAACCATGAAAAAGATATTTCTAAAAATAACCCTGATAAGCTTATCAATCTTAACTTTTAGCTGTTCTTCAGACAAAGAATCTGAAGAGGAAGTTATTGTTGATCCGCCAACGCAGAACGATCCCTTAACGACTCAAAATGCCTCAACTTATATGGTTGATGCAAGCGCAACTAAAGAAACTGTTGCTTTATTTTATAATTTAAAAAGACTGGCACAAACGAAAGTTGCTATTGGTCAGCAAGACGCTTTTAATGGATTCTATCAGGATGCCGGAGGAGATTCTGACATCAAAAAAAATACAGGTTTTGATCCCGCAGTTTTGGGTTCAGATTTTATGTTTATTACCGATAAAAACAATAACAATCAGACCGATAACTGGTTTTATCAACAGGAACTAAAAATTACAAGCGATGTTAAAGCCGCTTACGCGAAAGGCATAATCAACACTTTCAGCTGGCATATCAGAGAACCTTTTAAAGATGAATCTTTCTATGCAGCAGATATGTCTGCACAAGAAAAAGCAACGGCTTTTAAAAGTATTTTACCAGGGGGAGCAAATCACGAATGGTACAAAAAGAAACTGGATAAAGTAGCCAGCATAGTTTTAAATTTAAAAGGCTCAAACGGAGAATTGATTCCGATAATTTTCAGGCCATTTCATGAATTCGACGGAAGCTGGTTTTGGTGGGGCGCAAATTTCTGCACTGCCGATGAATACAAACAAGCGTATCAGTTTACGGTTGATTATTTGAAAAACACAAAAGGCGTTCACAACATTTTATACGCTTTTTCTCCAGACAACTCCTACACAACAGAAGCCAGTTATTTAAGCCGATATCCGGGCGATAAATATGTAGATATTCTGGGAATGGATAATTATGGAGATTTCAACAATCAAGGTTCTACAGGTTCTGGCAAAGCCAATGCTAAGCTGAAAATAATCTCTGATATTGCGAAAACGAAAGTAAAAATCGCAGCTTTAACCGAAACCGGTTACAGAGTTACAAGCTCAATTCCGCCAGTTACAGACTGGTTTTCAACTTATTTATACGACGCTTTAACAGCAAATGATATTCAGGTAAGTTATGTCATGTTCTGGAACAATAACAATGACGGATATTATGTTCCAAATGGTTCGGTTTCGAATGCAGCAGATTTTAAAACCTTTAGTACCAAAACAAAATCGACATTATTAAATTCCCTGCCAAAAATGTATGAAATGCCAAAATAGCATTTTTAACGGCACGCAAATTTAGCAGATTGTGCGACACAGAAAAAAGAGTCAAAGGCTCGGCCAAATATTGTAGAGCTGGACTTCAGTCCAGTTTTACGTTAAGTTCTAACAAAATATCATATGAAAAACATATTTCTAAAAAACCTCAGCCTTGCTTTAATTTTCTCTGTAATCGCTTGTCAGGCACAGGAAAGAATTACTGTAAAAGGAAACCAATTTTATAAAGGCGACAAACCTTACGCTTACATTGGAACCAATTATTGGTACGGAAGTTTACTGGCTTCGAAAAAAGTTGGTGACCGAAAAAGACTGCTTCGCGAGCTAGATTTGATGAAGAAAAACGGAATCGATAATCTTCGCATTTTAGTTGGAGCTGACGGTGGAAAATATGATTTTACCGTTCGTCCAGCATTACAGTATGAGCAGGGAAAATACGATGAAGATTTACTAGACGGGTTAGATTTTTTAATAAATGAAATGAGCAAACGCAAAATGTATGCTGTTTTGTATTTGACCAACAATTGGGAATGGTCTGGCGGAATGTCACAATATTTAGAATGGAATGGAAAAGGGCCAATTCCGGTTCCGGCAATTCCACCCAATACATGGCCGCAGTTTATGTCGTATACAGAGCAATTTCACAGCTGTGAACCTTGTATGAAAGCTCTTGAAAATCATGTAAAGTTTATTATTGGCAGAATAAATTCGTATTCTAAAAAAAAATACACCGAAGACAATACCATTATGGCGTGGCAGGTTGGAAATGAACCGCGAACTTTTACGCCGGAAAACGAAAAAAAATTCACAGTTTGGCTAAATACCATTGTCGATTTAATTGACAGCTTAGACAAAAACCACTTAATCTCGACGGGTTCTGAAGGCAAAAACAGTTCAAATGACAGTATGGAAATTTTTGAACGCACGCATCAGAATCCAAATATCGATTATTTGACAATGCATATTTGGCCAAAAAACTGGAATTGGTTTAAAGCAGATAACGCCGAAAAAACGCTTCCGACAACTTTAGAAAATGCCGGAAAATATATTGACGATCACATAAAAGTAGCAGACAATTTAAAACGCCCAATTATTATTGAAGAATTTGGTTTACCTAGAGAAAATGAAAATCTAATTGCAGGATCTTCTGTTGTAAATCGAGATATTTTCTACAATTATATTTTTGGACGAGTTGCAGAAAGTGTAAAAAATAATGGTCCGCTGCAAGCTGCCAATTTCTGGGGATTTGGAGGGGAAGGAAAAGCGGTAACTCAAGATGGAAAATGGAATCCGGGCAATCCTTTAACTACAGATCCTCCGCAGGAACCACAAGGTCTGAATTCTGTTTTTTCTTCGGATAAATCTACTTTGGAAATTGTGAGAAAATATAATTTACAATTAAAAAAATAAGATTATTATTCATTCCAATTTTCCGTAGAGACGCACTGCTGTGCGTATTATGCGCAACGAATATACGCAACGTAAACTGGACGTAGACGCACTGCGGTGCGTCTCTACGATGCGGGTGTTAATATATGAATTCATGATTAAGATAAAATCTTCTCAATCGCATTCAATTCATCATATGTAAATTCAGTATTCTGCAGACAATCAATATTATTACACAATTGTTTTACAGAACTTGCACCAATTAAAACCGATGTAATTCGTTTATCTTTTTGAAGCCAGGCTAAAGCCAATTGTGCCAGAGACTGATTTCTATTTTGCGCAATTTCGTTTAATTGGATCAATTTCTGAATTCTTTCCTGTGTCACCTCATCTTCTTTTAAATGTCCATTTGGATTATGCGCTCTTGAATTTTCAGGAATTCCATTTAAATATTTATCTGTTAAAAGTCCTTGTGCCAAAGGTGAAAATGCGATACAGCCTACTCCTTTTTCTTCTAAAACATCCAATAACCCGTTTTCAACCCAGCGTTCTAACATTGAATATTTTGCCTGATGAATCAAACACGGCGTTCCTAATTGTTTTAAAACATCAACCGCAACGCGAGTCTGCTCTGCTGAATAATTACTGATCCCTACATATAAAGCTTTTCCGCTTCTCACAGCGTGATCCAGAGCCATCATTGTTTCTTCAATAGGCGTTTCCGGATCTGGACGATGTGAATAAAAAATATCTACATAATCAATACTCATTCTTTTCAAACTCTGATCTAAACTTGAAAGAAGATATTTTCTCGAACCCCAATCACCATAAGGACCTTTCCACATGGTATAACCTGCTTTTGTAGAAATCACGATTTCATCACGCAGGTTTCCCTGAAAATTATGCCATAATATTTTACCAAAATTCTCTTCGGCAGAACCCGGAACAGGTCCATAATTGTTTGCCAGATCAAAATGGGTAATTCCTTTGTCAAAAGCTTCTACGGCAATACATTCGGCATTTTCAAAATTATCTACCGAACCGAAGTTATGCCATAATCCTAAAGAAATTTCAGGCAGTAATAACCCGCTTTTTCCACATCTGTTATATTTCATTGTTTTAGTTTAAAGGTTGGTGATTTAATAGAATTTAAAGGTAGAAAAATATCAAAAGCTATTAATTCAAAAGTTGTGTTTTTTTAATCTCGCAAAGTCGCAGAGTCGCAAAGTTTTTTTTAATTTAAGATCAATAGCGTCCAGCTTTAGCTGGATGAAAAATAGTAACGCAATCAAAAGGGCTTTAGCCAAACCTGTAAAGTTCGGCTAAAGCCCTTTTATATTCAATCTTATTCTATTGAAAAATTAAAATCGCCACGAATTCACGAATTTTTAAATAATTAATTCGTGAATTCGTGGCGAAAAAAACTTTGCGACTATGCGACTTTGCGAGATTAAACCTTTTAGTCTTTTATCTCAAAAGCGCTCTGCAAACCTTTATCCGAGCTTCCTCCAACCATAATTTTAAAAGTCCCAGGTTCAACTAAATAATTCCCTTCATTATTATAAAAACCAAGTTCTTTATCCGTTAAAATAAAGTTTACCGTTTTAGTTTCTCCTTTTTTCAGATTTACCAATTCAAAACCTTTCAATTCTTTTATCGGACGAACGATGCTCGCATATTCATCATGAATGTATAATTGAACAACTTCTTTTCCGTCGTAATTTCCTGAGTTTGTAATCTCAACGCTTACTTGAACCTTTTCTCCTTTTGCGAAAGCAGTTTTATTTACTTTCAGATTTTTATAATCAAAAGTTGTATAACTCAATCCAAAACCAAACGGAAATTGAGGCGTTTTCTCTACATCCATATAATGTGACCAGAAAACATTTTTATCACTGTCTGTTGGTCTTCCTGTACTGTATTTGTTGTAATAAATTGGCACCTGACCCACATTTCTAGGAAACGACATAGGCAGTTTCCCGCTCGGATTATAATCTCCGTATAAAACCTGTGCAACTGCATTTCCAGCTTGCGTTCCTAAATGCCAAGCCTCAACAATAGCCGGAATATTTTCTGCAGCCCACGGAATACTCAACGGACGACCGTTATTTAAAACCAAAACTACATTTGGATTTACTTTATAAATTTCTTCTAGTAATTCTTCTTGTAAACCTGGCAAATTTAAATCTGTTCTACTTCTTCCTTCTCCGCTTTGAAAACCGTATTCACCTAAAACCATTACAACAACATCGGCAGTTTTTGCAGCAGTTTTTGCTGCTTCAAATCCGCTTTTGTCTGTTGTGTTGAAAACTGTTTCGGTTAAAAAAGTTGCTTTTTGTTTTAATAAATCAGCACCTTTTTCAAAAACCAATTGATTGTCTTTGTATTGCTGCATTCCTTCTAAAACAGAAACCGCAGTATTATCATCGGCCGCAATTCTCCAGCTTCCAAGCGGACTGTTTTTATCATTTGCCAAAGCACCAATCAAAGCAATCTTTTGTCCTGATTTTTTCAGCGGAAGCAAATTCTTTTCATTCTTTAATAATACGATAGATTTTTTCGCCATATCCAAAACGCCATCATTATTAGCTTTACTTCCAACAACTTCTTTCTCACGTTTTTCATCACAATATCTGTACGGATCATCAAATAATCCTAATTCAAATTTTACACGAAGAATTCTGCGAACGGCATCATCAACCAAAGATTCTTTTATTTTTCCAGATTTTACCAAATCAACCAATTTTGCGACATACAAATACGATTCCATGTCCATATCTGAGCCCGCAATAACTGCTTTTGCTGTTGCATCGGCTTCATCTTTTGCGTAGCCGTGCGGAATCATTTCGCGGATAGAAGCATAATCAGAAATCACAAATCCGTCAAACTTCCATTTTCCTTTTAAAATATCTCTTTGCAAAAATGCATTTCCAGTCGCAGGAACGCCATTCAACGTATTAAACGAATTCATAAACGTACGAACTCCAGCCTGAACCGTTGCTTCAAAAGGAGGTAAAACCGAATTATACAATTTAGAATTACTGATATCTACAATATTATATTCCAATCCTGCTTCAACATAACCATACGCCGCAAAGTGTTTCGCGCAAGCCGCAATCGTATTTACTTTCGCCAAATCTGCAACCGTTTCGCCTTGAAAACCCTTCACACGTGCATAACCCACTTTACTTCCTAAATACGGATCCTCTCCCGCACCTTCCATCACACGTCCCCAACGGGCATCATTTGCCACATCGACATTTGGCCCAAAAGTCCAGTTTATTCCAGATGCCGAAGCTTCATCTGCTGCAATTGCCGCCGATTTTTTAATCGCTTCTAAATCCCAACTCGCCGCTTCTGCCAACGGAATCGGGCTTAACGTTTTATAACCATGTATTACATCAAAACCAATAATTAACGGAATCCCTAAACGGGTTTCTTCAACCGCAATTTTCTGTACGGCACGCACTTCTTTTACGCCACGAACTGTAAGCATTGAGCCAACTAAACCTTTTCTTAAATGCTCGTATTTTAATTCAGCCGTTCCGCCTTTTGGTGCTGGTCCCGTAACATCCCAAAAACCATTGTATTGGTTCATCTGCCCTACTTTTTCCTCCAAAGTCATTAACGGCAAAAGCAAATCAATTCTTTGCTCAATAGTTTTGTTTTTATCTAAATACGGCTTTTTTTGTGCATTCATATTTCCAACGGTAAACAGGGACAAAACCCCAATAATAATTATTATTTTTTTATTTTTCATGGCTAGTTTTTTTGAGGTGCTAAGGTTCTGAGATGCTAAGATTCTAAGTTTTTTTTCAAAACTTTGCGACTTAGCGTCTTTGCGAGATTCAAATTATACATTGCGGGGCTTCGACTTCGCTCAGCCTGACAAACAAAAACAAAAAATCAGTCTTAATCAGTTCGATCAGTAAAATCCGTGGGCAATCCCGATTATTATCGGGACTAAAATCTACATTCTAAAATCTAAAATTCCTTATTCAGTCGTAAAACAAGAAGCTGGCAAATTTGCTTTATTAAACAAATCGGATTGTGTTGTGTTTCCCCATGCAAATCTCACTTTTACTGGGTTTGACACTTTTTTATTTGTCACAATCACCTGATTATTTTTTATCAACGCTTCTGCTGGAACAAAAATTCCATCGGCTCCGGCAACTTCAAATTGATTCGAAATTTTGTTTTTAAAATATAATCCGTCAGCATAATTAAAAGAAACTGTTACTTTGTTTTTCTCAATTTTTATTTCTTTAAAAAGCGGGCCATTAACCAAATTTGAATTTATTTTATAAACTTCGGCTAAAGCCAGATTTGCCAGACGAATTCCGACTGATTTTTTGTTTTTGGGATGAATATCAATTGTATCCGAAATATCCGAAGTCAAAACCATTCCTGTTTTCGGAATTTCTTTTAAAATTTTTCTTTGAGAATTTCTAACCGTTACATTCGAGAAATTATTTGTTCCGGTTTTATAAGGTGCGATTTGAACGAAATAAAAAGGAAATTCATCGCTCCAGTTTTTTCTCCATGAAGTAATTAAGGCGCCTAAAGTTTTGTCATAAACCAAAGAACCAACATTTGATTCGCCCTGATACCAAATTGTTCCCGCAATTTTAAAACCTACAATTGGGGCAATCATAGCATTATAGGCACGTCCGGGTTGATGCGGGCCATATTCCTGTTCATTTAGTTTTTTAGCATTTTCTAATAAAATGGGATCGTTTTGAATCACTTCTTCCGGCATCCAGATTTCGGCTGGAGTTCCGCCCCAGTTAGAAGAAATTAATCCGATGGGAACATTTTTTAAATCTTCGCGTAAGCGTTTAGCAAAAAAGTAACCAACGGCACTGAAATATTTCATGGTTTCGGGAGTCGATTCGACCCAATTTCCTAATACATTATTCTGCGGACTTGTCGCTGTTGATTTTGAAACGGTAAAAAAACGGATATTCGGATTTGCGGCATTTTTTACTTCTTCATCGCCATTTTCGATTCCCCAGCTTGCCGACATTTCCATGTTGGATTGTCCGGAACAAATCCAGACTTCACCAATTAAAATATTTTTTAAAATAACTTCGGTATATCCTTTTATCGAAATCGTGTAAGGTCCGCCCGCTTCGGGAGTTTTAATGGTAAGTTCCCATTTCGCCTGATTGCTTGCTACGGTTTTATATTCCTGATTATTCCAGCTTGAAACTAATTTAATTTCTTCTTTCGGATTTGCCCAACCCCAGATTTTTACTTCAGAATTGCGCTGTAAAACCATATTGTCTCCAAAGATATTCGGAAGCGTAACATTTGCTAAAACTGAACTTGAAATCATTAAAAAGAAAACGTAGAATATATTATTTTTCATTTAAAAGCTTTTTTAAAAATGGAGCATATTGATCGGCCATAACTTTTTCATCTGCCACATCCGGATGACCTAAACAACCTTTTGGTGTCATTGGTTTAAATTTGAAAATCTGAATGGGCTTGTGCTGTTTATCTTCCGCGAAAGCGTTTTTTACTTTATTCAGACAATCTTCAAAAACAACGGCTCTGTCTCCGCCAACCATTGGACTGTTTGTGATTACAATCTGAGCATTTGGATTGTGTTCGTAAAGCATTTTTATAAAGTTGATGTAATTCGAAACATATTTTTCGGGATTAAAAGGCAGGCGTTCTTTTTTTCCATCACCGCCAGAAAAATCATTTGTTCCTAAAGCAATGCTGATAATATCGGGCTGAAAAGCAAAATCGTATTTAGGTTTTGACGGATCTTTTGTCAAATAAAGATTTTGATAGATATCCGGCATTATAGCTTCGTCTTTATTTTCATCGTTCCAGTTTCTGTAAATTCCAATTCCAGAAACGCAGCTCATCAAATAATCAGCATTAATTTCTCTGGCCGCACTTGGTCCGTATGCGTAATAACCGTTATGATGATCCATATATTCGCCTTCATTACACGGAATATCAGACGAATCGCTGGCCGCTCCGCAAGTAATGGAATCGCCGATAAACTCTATTTTCTTTTTCTTTTTAGACGAAATTGACGTCAGTTTTGCAGTTGTTCCGGCAAAAAGAATATTACCGCTTTGCGCTTCGGTATTTTTATAGATTTCTAAATGATGTTCTTTTTTGTTTGAAGTAATTTTTATTGGAAATGATTGTACTGAACCTTTTTCAATTTTGATTTTTCCAATATATTTTCCATCCAAAACCAGCTGAACATAATTATGATGTTCATATGAATCAACGCTTTGAAGTAAAATCGAACATTCATTTCCCGTAAAATTGAATGATACAGAAGATGCTGTTCCGATTAAAATAACCTGGTTGTTTTGAAGTTTGTCAACTCTTCCGTTATAAAGAAAAGTGTTTTGATTTTGTGATGTCGAAACAATCGAAATCAGTAAAAACAGAATTAAAAGTGCATTTTTTTTTAGAAACATAATTTATTTGTTAAAATATAAATACGATTCACAAATATATCTCAAATCTATTAGACAAAAAGATACTAAAACATCAAAAAGTAATAAAAAAACACCACGCAAATGCATGATTTAAATGCTAATTCTTACAATTTATGTGTATTTTAAAAATAACCATCTATTTTTATCGTTTAAATATTTTCTTACTTATAAAAAATGAAAACCTACTTCTATATAATTTTAGTTTCTGTTATTGTTTTTTCTTCTTTTAGACCTAAAGAAAAAAACAAGACTATAATTGAAAAAGAGCAATCGACAATTGATCGGGATTCTATTATTGTTTTTGCCAAAAAATATTTGGGAACTCCGTATTTGTATGCGGGCAGTAATCCTGAAAAAGGTTTTGACTGTTCTGGTTTTGTGAGTTATGTTTTTAAAAATTTTGGAATGACTTTGCCAAGAAGTTCCAGCGGATATAAAAATTTAGGAACGGCATTAAAACCCGAAGATTTTAAGGTTGGAGATATTTTGGTTTTTTACGGCTATAAAGACAAAACCGTTATTGGTCATCTTGGTATAATTTGCGAGGCCGACGGAATGAGTTCTAAATTTATTCACGCTTCATCAGGAAAAGCGCAGCAAGTTACTATTACTTCACTTGATACAGAACATTATACAAATCGTTTTTATAAATGTATTGATGTAATTTCAAAATAAAAAAGCTCCAAATACGCAATGTATTCAGAGCTTTCCACTTTATAACTAACCTTATTTTTAAATAACTGTCCCCTTTAAAGTAAGTATTTTTGGAGTTGTTTCAGCACTTGTAGTAACTGTAACTGTTTTTGTAAAAGCACCTTTGTTTGCTGCATTGTAAGTTGCGGTAACTTTTGCAGATTTACCAGGCTGAATTGGTTCTTTTGTATAATCTGTCGCAGTACAACCGCATGAACCCTGAACTTGTGTAATTACAACGGCTGTTTTTCCTGTGTTTTTAAACTCATAAACAATTGCTTTTGGAGTTCCTTGCGGAATTTGTCCCACATCGATTGTTTCTGCTTTCCAAACAATTGTAGATTCTGCTGTCGAAACTTTTGTTTCAGAAACTAATGATTTTACCGGAGCAATTGCTGAAAAAGACATTAGGCTTAAAGCCAAAAACAGCATAGAAATTTTAATGATTTTCATAGTTAAATATATTAATGGTTTATAGTTCGAATTTTATATTACAAAGATATTTCAGACAAAAAGAAATCGCTGTTAAGCGGTTTCAAATGTTTGTTAATGACTTGTTAATCGCTGTTTTTAAGTATATTTTTGATTAATATTACACTCTCAAAAGTCTGTTTTCTTGAAAATTAATAAACTCAATAGTATTATCGTTTTAGGTTTGGTCGCCATTATCAGTATTTTGGTGGCGCAATTGCTTTGGACGAAAGAAGCTTTTACGATTGAACAAAAAAAGCTGAGCCAAAAGGCACATATTGCACTTATTGAAGTGGCTAAAAAATTGTATGAAGGAACGAGTCACGAACTTCCGGCCCAAAGTCCTGTGCAGAAAATTTCGAATGACTATTATATTGTAAATGTCGACAATGAGTTTGAACCTGATATTTTAGAATTTTATCTAAAAACAGAATTCAAAAAAATGAATATTATAACCGATTTTGAATATGCGATGTACAATTGCCAGAGCGATGAAATGATTTATGGCGATTATATTTCGTTATCGAAAAAAAAATCAGAATGTAAAAAGACGGTTTATTTCCCAAAGCATAAAAATTTAGTCTACTATTTTGCGGTTCGTTTTCCAAATGAAACGACTTATTTATTTAGTTCGATGCGTTTTTGGTTTGTGCTTTCGATTATGCTGATTTTGATTTTATTGATTTATGTTTATTCGATTTTTACGCTTTTACAGCAAAAGAAATATTCTGAATTACAGCGTGATTTTATCAATAATATGACGCATGAATTTAAAACGCCTTTGTCTTCTATTTTAATTGCTTCGAAATATTTAAGCGAACAAAACCCCATTAAAGAGGATAAAAAACTGCATACTTATACTGAAATTATTATCAATCAAAGCAATAAACTGAATCATCATGTTGAGAAGATTTTAAATATTGCAAAATCAGATCACGCGCCTTTAGAATTAAAAAAAGAACCGGTTTTAATTGTTCCGATTATTGAAGAAGCAATTGAAAATATTCAGCTTAAATATCCTGATGCTATTATTAATATTGAAAGTTCGTCGAAGGAATTTTTATTAGAAACTGATGTTTTTCACTTTGGAAATCTGGTTTATAATCTTTTAGATAATGCAGTTAAATACTGCAATAAAAAACCCGAAATTACGATTAAGATTGTAGAAGAAAATTCAATTTTAAAATTAGAATTTATCGATAACGGAATTGGGATTTCTTCTAAAAAATTATCTTATATCTTTGATAAGTTTTACCGTATTCAAAACGAAAAAAGTAATGAAGTAAATGGTTTTGGTCTTGGTTTATATTATGTAAAAGAAATTTGTAATTTACAGAACTGGAAAATAAAAGCCGAAAACAATACTGAAAATGGAGTTACTTTAACTTTGTCAATTCCTTATAAAAAATGAAAAATTTCAAAATACTTTACACAGAAGACGACGAAACGTTAGCGTTTTTAACCAAAGATAATCTGGAGCAGAATAATTATGAAGTTATTCATTGTACTAACGGAAAATCTGGTCTGGAAGCTTTTAAAAATGAAGATTTTGATATTTGCATTTTTGATATTATGATGCCAAAAATGGACGGTTTTGAACTGGCAGAAGAAGTTAGAAAAATTGACACAGATGTTCCAATTATTTTTCTTTCGGCCAAAACTTTAAAGGAAGATCGTATAAAAGGGCTTCGTCTTGGCGCCGATGATTATTTGGTAAAACCCTTCAGTATCGAAGAATTGATTTTGAAAATTGAAGTTTTTTTAAAACGTTCTCAAAAAAATACTAAGTCTGAAAAATCAGTTTACGAAATTGGCAAATATCAATTTGATACTAAAAATTTTATTCTTTTTAATGATGAGGAAAAAGTTGGCCTGACACAAAGAGAAGCCGAATTGTTAAAGCTTTTCATTGACAATAAAAATTTAGTTCTTAAAAGAGAGCAGATTTTAACCGCTCTTTGGGGAACAGATGATTATTTTATGGGAAGAAGTCTTGATGTTTTTATTTCGAGGCTCCGTAAAATTTTATCTAATGAAAAGGGCATTTCTATTGAAAATCTGCACGGAATTGGATTTAGATTTTCAATTCAATAATTACGATGTGTATTCTTTCAAATAATCACAATTCTGTTAAAAATAAAGAATAATCTGTAAATAGATTTTCAAAAATCTTTGTATTTTTAAAGTTCTAATTTTCTCAGATATGAAAATACATCATTTGCGAAATGCCACGTTGGTTATTGAGACAGAAGAGCATGTGATTCTTGTCGATCCGATGTTAGGAAAACGAAAAACAATCGCGCCATTTACTATTTTTAGATATAAGCCAAAACGAAATCCGCTTGTGGCTCTGCCCAAAAACAGCAGAGATATTTTGAGTAATGTTACACATTGTTTGATTACGCATTTACATCCTGATCATATCGACAAAGCTGGTGAAGTTTTTTTGAGAAGAAAAAGTATTCCGGTTATTTGCAGTACAAAAGATGAAAAAGTTCTTTTACAAAGAGGACTCAATATTGTACAAACTTTAAATTATTGGGAACCACAGCCTTTTTTGGGTGGAAGAATCATTGGGATTCCCGCTCGTCATGGTTACGGATTCATTGCTAAATTGATGGGAAATGTAATGGGTTTTCATATAGAACTTCCTAATCAAAAATCAATTTATATTAGTTCTGACACTATTTTTACAGACGATGTTCAAAAAGTTTTAATTGAACTTAAACCAGACATTGCAACAGTCGCCTGCGGTACTGCCCGATTAGACATTGGACAGCCTTTGTTGATGCGAATGAATGATATTTTGAAATTTACTGCTCTTGCTCCCGGAAAAGTTTTTGCCAATCATCTTGAAGCTTTAAATCACTGCCCGACAACTCGTGAGGAATTAAGAAAAGCTTTGACTGAAAATAATCTTTTATCGAAAGTTGCCATTCCGAGTGATGGAACTAGTGTAGATTATTGATTTACAAAACTAACAAACCAAATTCACGCAAAGTATTGATTGGTTTTGAATACCAGAATAATTCAAAATCTTCTAAAGAAGCCTGATTTTCAAAATCATTTTTCACTTCCTGAAAAGTATAATTTTTAGGATTTGAAACTGATATTTTGTTTAGAATTTCGATTAACCAATTTCCTTCTTCCTGATTCGTCTGAATAGAAAAACTTTCTTTTTTATCATGAAAAGTCAGGGACATCATTTCCCAGCTTCTTCCCTTTTTTGATTTGGTGAAGATTTCTGCCGAAGGTTTTCCGCCAAGCCAGACTACTTTTGCATTTGGTTTTGTGTTGAAATCGTTTTGTTCTTCAAGCGCATTAAAAATAAAATCGGGATGGATTTTTGTTTTCGGAATTTTGAAATCGAACCAATCCTGCAGTTCATAATCAAAACAAATTCCGTGCATGAAATTGAATAGCGATTTCTTTAACCCAAAACTGAATTTATCGTGATTGATTCCTGTAGAATCTGTGTATTCAATATCATTATTGGCAAAAGTTCCAATTACTTCTGTTTTTTTGATCACACCAAATTGCTCAGGATATAATCCAACCGGACTATGAGCCGTCAATGCAAACTGATGCCAGAACCCTGACTGTAAAACTCCGGCTTCAAACAATTGGCGAACCATTTCAAGACTATCAATTGTTTCCTGAATGGTTTGTGTTGGATATCCGTACATTAAATACGCGTGAACCATAATTCCAGCTTCAGTAAAGTTTCGGGTTACTTTGGCGACTTGTTCTACCGTTACACCTTTATCAATTAGTTTTAATAATCGATCTGAAGCCACTTCTAAACCGCCCGAAACGGCAATACAACCCGAAGCTTTTAGCAATAAACATAAATCTTTAGAAAAGCTTTTTTCAAATCGAATATTTGTCCACCAGGTTACGGCGAGTTTTCTTTTTAAAATTTCTAAGGCTAAAGCCCGCATTAATGCCGGCGGTGCAGCTTCGTCAACAAAATGAAATCCGTTTTGTCCCGTTTGCTCAATCAATTCCTCCATTCGATCGCAAAGTAAACTTGCCGCAACAGGTTCGTAAACTTTAATATAATCAAGCGAAATATCACAAAAAGTACATTTTCCCCAATAACAGCCATGTGCCATTGTGAGTTTATTCCAGCGTCCGTCGCTCCACATTCTGTGCATTGGATTTACAATTTCGATAACCGAAATATATTTATCCAAAGGTAAATCTGAATAATCCGGAGTTCCAACCTGTAATTGTTTGTAATCGTGTTTAAGTGAATTATTTTTATAGACAACTTCTCCGTTTTCTAATAAAAATGTTCTTTTGAAACGCTTCTCGACTTCGCTCGAAGTGACAGAATCTGGATTTTCTAAATTGGAAATTAATTCTTCGATTGGAACTTCACCATCATCTAAAGTAATAAAATCAAAAAACTCAAAAACTCGTTTATCTGAAAGTGAACGTAATTCGGTATTGGGGAAACCGCCGCCCATTGAAATTTTAATTTCGGGATGATTTTGTTTTACCCATTGTGCAGATCTGAAAGCGCTGTATAAATTTCCAGGAAAGGGAACAGAAATTAAAAACAATGTTGGTTTTACGGCTTCGATCTTTTCTTTTAAAATAGAAATCAAAATCGAATCAATATAAGTTGGCTCTGGCTGTAACGCTTCGTATAATTCATCAAAAGAATTAGCGCTTCGGCCTAAACGTTCGGCATATCGGCTAAAACCAAAATTTTCATCGACACATTCTACAATAAAATCCGAAATATCTTCGAGATATAAAGTTGCTAAATGTTTTGCCTTATCCTGAGTTCCCATTGTTCCGAAAGCCCAGTCAAGTTCTTCCAGTTGTGCAAAACGAGACGCTTCGGGCAGAAAATCTTCCTGACAAATCTGCAAAGCTAATGTTGGATTTTTTCCCTGCAAAAATTGGATAACAGGATCAATAGTTTTGATATATTCATCCTGCAAAGCGAAAATCCTTTTGGAATTATCTGAGATTTCGTTTCCAACAACCTGAAACTTCAAACCTGAAACCTGAAACAAATCCTGAAGTCCTTTCTTCGAAAACAATTCTAAAATCACATCAATACCTAAATCTGCCTGAACAGATTCTATGTTTTTTGTATTTAGAAAACCTTTTATATACGCCGTTGCCGGATACGGTGTATTCAGCTGCGTAAAAGGTGGTGTAATTATAAAAATTTTCGTTTTCAAAAGGATTTATTTTTCTGCAAAAATACGGGATATTAGGGACTTTTTCAGGAAAAGATTTTATTGGCCTGACTCCTGACTTTTTAATTTGGTTTTGTAGATATTTAATTACATTTGCCGGAGCCAAATTATTCAAATGAAACATAAATTACTCTTTATATTTTTATTATTTTCTTTATTTACTAATGCTCAGGAAAACTGTAATAATGGTATTGATGACGATGGTGACGGAAAAATAGACTTAAATGACAGTGATTGCATTTGTAATAAAACAACTTCTATTTTAGCAAATCCATCTTTTGAAGAAAAAACAAATTGCCCATATAATTTAAACGATTTAAGTGCGGTAGTTTCATGGGTAAAAGGAACACAGCCTTCGCCTGATTATATGAATTGTGAAAAACAAAATGCAATTTACAATAAACAACTTCAAAATTTTCCTGATGGTGATGGAATAATCAGGGCTGAATATAAAAATAGCAGAAAAGAATACCTTGCAACTAAATTACTAACCCCTTTAATCGCAGGAACAAAATATCAATTAAAATTAAACATCGCTACGTTAACTAGTATCTATATAGATGAAAGTAATAATAAAGATTTTGATTTTAACTACTTAGAACCTGTTAATATTACCCTTTTTGGATGTAGTAATCGTGATAATTTACCATTATACACCAATTCAAGTCCAGATACTTTTGATCCTAGCTGGATTGAGATTGGTCATGTAACCTATCAGCCTCAATCAGTTTGGGGAGAAATCACCATGACTTTTACTCCAAGTGTAAACATAAATTCAATTATGCTGGGGCCGCCTTCAGGGAAATTACCGCCATTATTTGACACATTAGAAACACTGGCATTTCTTTACGACAATTTAATTTTGAACACTTCAGAAAATTTTGGCGTAACTATTTCTGAAACAGGATCTTTTTGTAATGGTAATTTACAACTAACTGCGAACATTACTAAAAATCTAAACTCAAACACCACCTATCAATGGTATAAAGATGGAATTGCTATAAATGGAGCAACAAATAAAACTAATTCCATATCATCGATGCCATCTAATATTGGAGCATATTCAGTTAAAATAACGAATGGAAATACTTGCTTTGTGAGTTCAAATTTCACCATAAATAATTCGCTTTTAAGTCCCGAAACAATTGTCGCTCAACCTAACTGTAATAATACTAAAGGAAGCATAACTGTTAAAGAAACTGGTTTAAATTATAGTTTTGACAATGGCAAATCCTGGCAGACCAATCCTGTTTTTATTCCAACTGGCCCAGGAAAATATTATGTTAAAACTAAATCCTCCGCTGGATGTATTTCATCACCTTCTATTATAACTATTATTGATCCAGTATTATTGGACAGACCTTCATTTTCAATTGTACAGCCAACATGCAATACTAATGGCAGTATCACTATTACAACTCCCGGATCACAATATAGTTTTGATGATGGATTAACCTGGAATACGAATTCTACAAAAGGCAATTTACCGGCAGGAAATTATAACATTAAAATTAAAAACAATTTAGGTTGTGAGTCTTATTCGCAAAACGTATTACTTTTTATTCCGCATTTAGATTTCCCTAAATACACCTTTACAGTTCCGAGCTGTACTTCTGGAGGGAGTATAACTATTACAACGCCTGCATCTGAATATAGTTTTGATAATGGGGTCACGTGGACAACAAATCCAACTGCAACAAATCTGCCTTCAGGTTATTATTCTATAAAAATTAAGGATCAAAATGGATGTGAATCCAATACTCCTCATGAATATATTTATTTGAAAAAGTTTTATGCTCCTTTTCCAAAAGTAAGATCGGTTGCACCTTCTTGTGCAAATTTAGGTTCTATAACTATTTTAACCACTGCAGCTGAATATAGTTTTGATAATGGCATAACATGGACAACAAATCCTAAAGCGATAAATTTGGAATCTGGAACTTATGCAGTAAAAACTAAAAACAGCCTTGGCTGTGAAACTGAGCCATTATATATTTATCTGAAACCTTATTTTCTTCCTACCCCGACTTATGCAACTGTACAATCTACCTGTACTACTAATGGAAGTATCACAATTACAACTCCTGCAGCTGCTTATAGTTTTGATAGAGGGTTAACCTGGACTACAAATCCAATAATGACAGTACCTACTGTTTTTTCGCAATATTTTATTTCTATAAAAAATGAATTTGGCTGTACATCAGATCCTCAATATGTATATATGAATCCCGAAATTATTACTGGGGACACTAAATACGTAATAAATAAGCAAGTAACATGCGACTCAGGTGCAAGTATAACTATTACATCGCCAGCCGAAGAATATAGCTTTGATGATGGTCAAACTTGGTCTACAAATCCCACGGCTGTAAATTTAAAAGCTAGTGATTATTATTTAAAAACAAGAAACAGCAATGGATGCATAACTTACCAAACAAGGGTTTCTATCTATGATAATTATTTAAGTTTTCCAACTTGTTCGGTTGTCCAGCCTGAATGTAATAAAAAAGGGAGTATTACAATTACTACTCCGGCTCCATTTTACAGTTTTGATGGTGGAGTAACTTGGGGAACAAGCCCAGCAAAATCTAATTTAGAAGAAGGTAATTATTATGTTGTAATAAAAAATGCAGAGGGTTGTACTAGTTTACCGTTTTATATCCATCTTTTTCCATTTTATCTTCCAATGCCATCCTTAGACATTACTCAGCCTACTGTTTGTGGCGAAAATGCTACTGGAAGTATCACTGTAAGAACTAAAGCTGATTTTTACAGCTTTAATGATGGAGCAACATGGAGCACCAATCCTACGGCTGAAAATCTTCCTGTTGATTCTGAATATCGTATAAAAATCAAAAACAGCGATGGTTGTGTTTCAGAAAGCATCTATATTAATTTCATACCATTTGAACTAAGAAATGCGGAGTATACTTATACAAATCCAACTTGTAATAAAGGAGCAAGTATTACTATCACAACTCCAGCCCCATTTTACAGCTTTGATGGCGGACAAACTTGGGGAACTAACCCAACCGCTTTAAATTTACCGCCAGGTTTTTATTATCCCAAAATCAAAAATGAATTCGGCTGTGTTTCCCCAACTTATTATAGCGTCAATTTTACAGAACCAAAATTAATCTATCCCGATATAACGGTAACTCAGCCTAAATGTGGATCACAAGGAAGTATTATAGTAAATACTCCTGCTGCACAATATAGTTTTGACGGCGGAAGAACATGGAGTAACTCCAATAAAGTTTTGAATATTCCAGCATCGATTTACTCTGAAAATTACTATATTATGATAAAAGACGAAACAGGCTGCGAGTCTTATCAGTCCGTTATAGGTATTCCCGCTATATTCATAGAAACACCTGAATACACAACAACAGAACCCACATGCGAGAAAGGCGGAAGTATTTCTATTGATCCGATTGGAGATGAATATAGTTTTGACAATGGAATGACGTGGACTAAAAACCCGGTTTCTACTGATTTAGACGAAGGAACTTATTATATAATATTGAAAAATAAATTTGGATGTCAATCTTATCCAAAAGCGGTTAATATATCCCGATTCTATTTGGATGAACCTTCAATTACGTTGACTCAGCCTAATTGCGAATCTTTAGGAAGTATTAAGTTTACTTCACCAGCATTTGAATACAGTATTGATAATGGGGAAAACTGGAGTACAAATCCTGTCTTTTCAAATTTAAAAGCCGGTGATTATTATTTAATAATTAAATCAGCATTAGGATGCGAATCCAGCCCTAAATTACTTACTCTTACCGATCCAGATCCTGCTGCTCAGGCACCTGGCATTTTAATTCAACAGCCAAGCAGCTGTACATCTTCAAAAGGAACTATTACGGCAGTATCAACAACTGCTTATCAATATAGCTTTGACAACGGAATAAACTGGACAAGGAATAATAAGGTAACAGGATTGGATCCTGGAAATTATTTTGTTAGAGTAAGAAATAGTGCTGTAGCCTGTCCTTCTCCTGCTATTAAAGTAACAATCGATCCTCCGTTAGATGCAATAACGAATCCTGCTTATACATCTATCCAGCCCACAAGTTGTACTAATCCCTTTGGAAGCATCACAATTTTAACTCCAGCTTCAAAATATAGTTTCGATAATGGAATTAGCTGGCAAACCAGTACAGTTTCTGGCAATTTAACTATTGGAACTTATAAAATTAAAATTCAGAATTCAGCTGGTTGTATATCTGATCCCGTTACTGTTCAGATAAATCCACCAGCAGATTATCCTTTTCCTCCTTCATATAATACTATTCAGCCAAATTGTAGTGATAGTAAAGGAAAAATAAATATTCTTTCTAATGCTTCAGAATATAGTTTTGATAATGGAATGACATGGACTAACAATCCAGCTTCAGGATCTCTGGAGCCGGGTGAATATTATCTAAAAATCAAAAATTCCAGCGGCTGCATTTCAGAAAGTACAAAAGTGACTATAGTGCCTTTTATCAATTCTTTACCAGTACCCGGAGTTTTAAATTCAACACAAACTTTCTGTGTTGAGCAAAATGCAACGTTAAATGAAATTCAAATAACTGGGCAAAATATAAAATGGTACAGTAACCAAACTGGAGGAACAGTTGTACCCGCTACAACAGTAGCTCAGGATAAAGCAACTTATTATGCTTCGCAAACCATAAATGGCTGTGAAAGTGAAAGAGTTCCTGTAAAAATCAATATTCAGGTTACTTTTCCTCCAACAGGAAATGTAAATCAGTCTTTTTGTTCAGGACAAAATCCAACAATTGCAGATATTCAGGTTACGGGAACATCAGTAAAATGGTATGATGCCATTAGTAATGGTACTTTATTAGCAGAAACTACAAACCTTGTTAATGGTCAAACTTATTATGCTTCGCAAACAGAAAATAACTGTGAAGGTCAAAGACTAGGAATAACTGTTTCGATTGTAAATACACCTTCAACTCCGACTGCAAACGGAACTCAATCTTTTTGCAAAAATGAAAATGCTGCTTTAAACAACATTCAAATTTCTGGACAGAATATAAAATGGTATGACACTAACTTTTCTGCTTCCAGCCTGCCAAATACGACTTTATTAGAAGATAACAAAACTTATTATGCTTCACAGACAATTGGATGTGAAGGTGACAGAACTCCAATTTTAGTTAGGATTTATGATACTCCTTTGCCAACAGGAAGTAGTAATCAACAATTTTGTATTGATGAAATTGCCACAATAGATAATCTTAATGTTGCTGGAACAAATTTAAAATGGTATGATTCAGCTTCTGGCGGAAACATTTTGCCTGAAACAACTTTATTACAAAATAGCATTTATTACGTTTCTCAAACATTAAATAACTGCGAAAGTGGCAGATTTGCTGTTAATGTAAAAATTCAGGATACTCAAATTCCGATTGCTGATTCGCCTCAGTCATTTTGTATTCAAAAAAATGCGAAAATTGGAGATATTGATATTACAGGTGAAAATATAAAATGGTTTGATAATATATCTTCAAATATTCCTTTATCTGAATCAATGCCTCTTGAAAATGGAATAACTTATTATGCTTCACAAACAATCAGCAACTGCGAAAGTGATCGAATTCCAATCATTATTAATATTCTTGGAGCGACAATCGGAGATTGTATAAATTTTGTAGACGAACTTCCGTTTCCAAAATTCTTTACTCCAAACAATGATAACTTTAACGATTATTGGACGATTGATCCGGCATATTTAGCTCCAAATACAGGAATCAGAATATATGACCGCTACGGAAAATTAATTAAAGAATTAGCTCCCGGCGCTTCCTGGGATGGATTATATTTAGGAAATCAAGAGCCTGCATCTGATTATTGGTTTGTTGTTAAACGTTTAAACGGAACCGAATTTAGAGGGCATTTTAGTTTAAAAAGATAAATTTAAAAAGGCTTTACAGTTTATAAAAACCGTAAAGCCTTTCATTTCAATCTTCTTTATTCTTGTAAACTTTTAAATTTAAAATAAGAGTAAACGATTGGCACAACTGCCAAAACAAGAACTACAGCTAAAAAGGCTTTAGAAAAAAAGGCGTCTTGAAAAACTAATCCACCTATCATTAAGAGCAATCCCCAAAAAAACCAAAGTTTTCCTGCAAATGAATGTGTGGCTTTCCAAACTTCATTATTTTCCAATGTCCATGGCGTTCGAATTCCAATAAAATAATTAGGCTGAATTACTTTAAAATAATTTCCTAATACCATTAATAAAACGCCAATTCCTACATGCAATAAACTCGGGCTGGTAAGAGATTGATTCTTGGAAATATAAATAATAAACAAAGCCAGCAGAGATACAAAAAGAACTAATATAAATTTAAGCTGGTAAAACTTACCGCCCATTAATGATAATCTTTTTTTAGGATCAAATTTTAACGCCGTAAGCATCAAAGTATATACTAAAACAGGAAGCATAAAAAGTATGATTATTAAAGTAAACTTACTTCCCCATTTGTCAATTTCTCCTCTATAATTCCAGTGTATAGGTACTCTTTCCGGAAGACTATTCCAAATTTTGGCCAAATAAACAAAAGGCGCTAAAACAATTCCAATTATTGGAAGCTCTTTTTTTAATTCTAAATTCATTTTATTATTTTTTAAAAGTTAGTATCCATTGCAAAACATCTTCCATTATGGTGGTATTGATGGAATAAATAATGAATTGTCCGTTTTTTTCAGACGTAATTAAATCTGCTCGTTTTAGAATATCCAAATGGTGAGAAATACTTGGTTTTGAAATATTAAAAGCGTCAGCGATTTCACCAGCAGACATATCTTTTTCTTTTAAAAGATCTAAAATTTCCCTTCTTGTGGCATCATTTAAAGCTTTAAAAATATCATTCATAACATTTATATATTTAGACAAATATCTAAATACTTTTTAAATTGGCAAAAAAAAACAGCAATTTAAATTGCTGCTTTTTCTCATATATTGAAATTTATTAAAACTTGTGTTCGTCTTTACTTATTACTAAAAATGAAATTAGAGAAATAAGTGCCGCGGTAACTAAATAGAACCCTACATAGCTCACATCGTATTTCTTTGCCAGCCAAATTGCAATCATAGGTGCAAAAGCTGCTCCAAGTATTCCCGCTAAATTGAAAGTTAATGATGCACCAGAATAACGAACATTGGTTGGAAATAACTCTGATAAAAAAGTTCCTAATGGCCCATAAGTGAATCCCATTAAGGCCATTCCGATACAGGCAAAAGTTGTCACTAAACCAATATTTCCTGTACTTAAAAAATAAGAAAAGAAAAATCCGAAAACAGCAATAGCAGCTGTAGCAGCAATAAGCATTTTGCGACGACCAATTTTATCTGCAACTACTGCAGATACCGGAATAAAGACAGCAAAAAACAGTACTGAAAATAATTGTATCAATAAACCGTCTCTTTTCACAATTCCAAGATCTGATGTTGCCCAGCTTAATGTAAAAACTGTCATCAAATAAAAAACTAAAAATGTTGTAATGGCTGCAAATGTTCCAAAAATCAATTGATTTTTATACGATTTTACTATTGTAAGAAAAGGTACTTTGACTTCTTCTTTTTCTTTTTTAGAATTTTCAAAAGAAGGTGTTTCAGTAATTTTTGTTCGAATGTAAAACCCAACAATTACCAAAAGTGCACTGGCAATAAATGGAATTCTCCAGCCATAATCCATAAAATCTTCATTGCTCATTGAATCAGTCAAGAGCAAAAAAGTTCCTCCCGAAAGCAATAATCCAATCGGTGCCCCTAATTGCGGAAACATTCCATACCAGGCACGCTTATTTGGCGGTGCATTTTCTATAGCCAGTAAAACCGCTCCACCCCATTCGCCTCCAAGACCTACACCCTGACCAAATCGGCAAAGCATTAACAATAACGGCGCAGCTATACCAATACTGGCGTAACTTGGAAGAAATCCAATCGTTACAGTCGAAATCCCCATGGTAAGTAAGGCTGCAACTAATGTAAATTTACGACCAATTTTATCACCATAATGCCCAAAAAAAGCTGAACCTAAAGGACGCGATAAAAACGCAATTGAAAAAGTTGCTAACGATTCCAGGGTTGCCATTGTAGAATTTGAACTGGGGAAAAACAATTGAGGAAAAACCAACACCGCTGCATTGGCATAAATATAAAAATCAAAAAATTCGATTGTGGTGCCAATAAGGCTTCCAAAAAGAACATGCTTTAATGAGTTCTTTTGATTCGGGTTAGCTTCCATGTAAAATAGATATATCTTTTTTTGTTTACAAAAATATAGTTTCATTATTAATAATTCATATTTATACAAATTAGTTTTAAACTATAAATACATTTTTAACAAATTCAATATATTTTACATTCCATCCAACCTTATTTTACTTAAATTTAAAAACCTGATTTTATGAACTTTGAAGCAAAAAATAAAAATCAATTCTTAAGCATTAGTTAAAACCGTTTTTAACTGTATATTTTCATTAAATTTACAGCTGTCAAAAATAAATTTATAATTATGCCTACCGACTGTATCAGCTACCAAACCTCCGGATATTTTTCTAAATTAATACAGGATTATTTAGACCAAAAATCAGAGTTAAAACCGCTGTACAACCATTTTCCAACATTAGAAAATTTCGAAAAACAAATCGCTGAAAAAGCTTCTAACTTTGACAACCGCAATCGAATTCCTTTAGTTGAAACTTTAAAAAAACAATATCAGAATATTGAAATCTCAGATTCAACCAAACAAAATATTGAACTTTTATCGCTTGAAAATACTTTTACTATTACAACAGGACATCAGTTGAATTTATTCAGCGGACCTTTGTATTTTTTATATAAAATTATCTCAACGATTAACTTAACCAAAGAGTTAAAATCGAAATATCCGTCATATAATTTTGTACCAATTTATTGGATGGCTACTGAAGATCATGACTTTGAAGAAATTAACTATTTTAATTTTAAAGGAAAAAAATTTAGATGGAACAAAGAAAGTAACGGTCCTGTTGGAAGACTTTCAACTGAAGGCCTGGCAGAATTCTTAGAAATTTATTCTCAGGAATTAGGTTCAAGTACAAACGCCAATACTTTGAAAAAACTTTTTGAAGATGCTTACCTTAAACACGATAATCTGGCCGATGCAACTCGTTTTTTAGCAAATAGTTTATTTGCTAATTATGGTTTAGTAATTTTAGATGCCGATGACGCTGGTTTAAAACGTGCCTTTATTCCGTATGTAAAAGAAGAATTAGAAAACCAGACTTCATACAAAACGGTTCAGGAAACAATTGAAAAACAATTTAAAGATTATACCGTTCAGGTAAATCCGCGTGAGATTAATTTATTTTACATTGAAGACAACTTGCGTGAAAGAATTATTTTTGAAGAAGAAAAATACTTTGTAAACCATACAAAACTCTCTTTTTCTAAAGAACAAATTTTCGCTGAACTGGAAAATCATCCTGAAAAATTTAGTCCAAACGTTATCATGCGTCCGCTTTATCAGGAAATTATCCTGCCTAATTTATGCTACATCGGAGGAGGCGGAGAAATTGCCTACTGGCTCGAATTGAAATCATTTTTTGATGCTGTAAAAATCACTTTCCCTATACTTTTAGTACGTAATTCTGTTCTTTTGGCAACCGAAAAACAAGCTAAAAAAGCAGATCAGTTAAATTTGAGCTGGAAAGATTTATTCACAAAACAAGAAAATTTAATAAACACTATAACGCATAAAATATCAGCATTTCCAATTGATTTAACGCCTCAAAAAGAAATATTGAAAACCCAATTTCAATATCTTTACGAACTGGCCGATCAAACCGATAAATCTTTTTCTGGCGCGGTAAAAGCTCAGGAAGTAAAACAAACAAAAGGTCTTGAAAATTTAGAAAAACGTTTATTAAAAGCGCAAAAAAGAAAATTGAGTGACCAATTACAGCGTGTAGTAGATTTGCAATGCGAACTGTTCCCAAATAACAGTTTGCAGGAGCGTCAAAATAATTTTTCTGAATTCTATTTAGAAAAAGGGGAACAATTAATTCCGCTTTTATTACAGAAACTGAAACCATTAGAAATGAATTTTAACATTATAACGATTTAAAAACTATAAAATAATAATCCTTGAGATCCAAATAACCACCTATCTTCTCAAAATTATTATTCTTTAACCAAATAGCGATTTTTAAAAATTATTAACTAACCAATTTACCCAAAACCAATGGTAAAAGAACGCTTAATTTCGCTAGATGTCTTTCGTGGACTAACAATTTTATTAATGACAATTGTAAACAACCCCGGTGACTGGGGCAATGTTTATCCGCCATTATTACACGCCGAATGGAACGGCTGTACGCCAACAGATTTAGTATTTCCGTTTTTTGTTTTTATAATGGGAGTTGCTGTCCCACTTGCAATGCCCGACAAATTTTATGACGGCACAACTTTCAACAAAATTTTGGTTCGTTCTCTGCGAATGCTCTGTTTGGGGATTTTCTTCAATTTTTTTGGAAAAATTCAATTATTTGGACTTGAAGGAATTCCGCTTTTAATTGGCCGACTTGCTATTACTATCGCAGTGGGTTATGCCTTAATGGGAAATTTTAGTTCTAAAATCAAGAATGTTTTAGCATTTTCAATTTTGATTATTTATTTGTTTTTGGCTTACAGCGGCATAGAAGCTTACAGTGATGTGAGACTTCCTGGCGTTTTACAACGAATTGCTATCGTATATTTTGTAGTTTCTTTATTATATTTAAAAACTTCACAGAAAACCCAAATCATAACCGGAATCGTTTTATTACTAGGATATTGGGCAATCATGACTTTAATTCCCGTTCCCGGAATTGGTGATGCAAACCTTGACAAAGGAACAAATTTATCAGCTTGGCTCGACAGCGTTTTATTAAAAGGACATATGTATCGCGGAACCGTAACGTGGGATCCTGAAGGGATTTTGAGCACAATTCCGTCAATTGTAAACGGAATTATCGGTTTATTAATTGGACAGGTTTTACAGGCAGGTACTATTAAAATCAAAAAAGCACAAAAAATGGGGATTATTGGTACATTATTAATATTCTTTGGACTAATTTGGGATTTGATTTTCCCAATAAATAAATCGATTTGGACAAGCAGTTATGTTTTATACACAACAGGACTAGCCACAGTATTTTTAACTATTTTATATTATATTATTGATATTGCGGATTATAAAAAAGGGTTCAAACTATTCTTAATCTGGGGAGTAAACCCAATGATTGTTTTCTTTACTTCGCAAATTATTCCGCAGGCACTGGTAATGATCGAGTTTCAAAATCCGCATAATCCTTCAGAAAAAATTAACTTATTAAATTACTTGTATCGCTTTTGGATTGCACCATTTTTCGACAACCCGATGACTGCTTCTTTAGCAGGTGCATTGGTTTACGTGGGGATTTGGACATTTATTTTATGGATATTCTACAGAAACAAATTAATATTTAAAGTTTAAAAACATTTCACCATATCTTAAAGAGGCGTACCGATAATACGTCTCTTTTTATTTAAAAACCTTTTTCTTAGTCAAAAACATTATTCTACCACGTTTTAATTATGAATTTATTAAAATCAATTCACAAAAAAAGTCTACTTTTGCACAAAATTTAATAAAATAAAAATGGCAACAAATAGAACTTTTACAATGATTAAACCAGATGCTGTTGCAAACGGACACATCGGGAATATCTTAGCAATGATCACAAATGGTGGTTTCAAAATCGTTTCATTAAAATTAACTCAATTAACTGTAGCTGATGCTAAAGCATTTTACGCAGTTCACGCAGAAAGACCTTTCTACGGAGAATTAGTTGAATTTATGTCACGCGGACCAATTGTTGCAGCAATTTTGGAAAAAGACAACGCAGTAGAAGATTTCAGAACTTTAATTGGTGCTACAAACCCAGCTGAAGCTGCTGAAGGGACTATTCGTAAAGCATACGCTACTTCTATTGGAGAAAATGCAGTTCACGGATCTGACAGCGATGAAAACGCTGCAATTGAAAGCGCATTCCACTTTGCAGGAAGAGAGCAATTCTAATTTTAGATTTTAAAGTTCAGATAAAAAAATCCCGTTTCAAATGAAACGGGATTTTTTTATTAATAGAAATATCGATTAAAGCTTGTCTGACTTTTTAACGATTTTCTCAAGTCTATCATCAAGATCTTTTAAAAGTTCTTCTAATGCACTTTCGCACATAGGCAATACTTTATCAACACTTAAAACAGGAACTCCGCCTACAATTGTTCCGGTTTTCTTAGAGTTTGCCCCTTCAGAAATAGCAAATACTTTTTTCCCTGTTTTATCATACAAAGCTAGTCTTACATTAGCTCTCATTTTTATAGTTCCAGTTCCACCAACAGCAAATCCTTTTACTACAGCAAAATGAATTTCTGTAAATAAAACACCATCAGCAACTTCACTAAAAATCTTAGCAGACGCTTCCTCATTTACAGAACCATTCATTCCTTCATAAATATATTTATATCCCGGATAGTTGATGATAGTACCGCTTTCTCCACCTTCTCTTGCAAATTTAGGTGTAAAAGCAATGTATTCCGGTTTCTGGGTTACTTCAGTTTCTGGAAGTAAATCAAACGGAAATTTTTTAGAATAATCATTAAAAAATGCATTATGATATTTCTCTAAAATTGGAGAAAGGTTAAAATTTGGATTGTTTCCTAAATCAGCAATAGCAGCTAATCCATTTAAACCCAAATCAGAAAGATCTATTGTTTTATCTGTGTAAAACGAAACAACAGCCACTTTTTTCTTTTGTGAATAACCAGTTAAAGCAAATAATACAGTTAAAATAAGTAAAATTCTTTTCATTGTTTTTTGGTAGTTTTTAAATGTTTATAAATGAAAGTAAGCTTTAATAAAAAAATACTTACCGTTCAAATATATCATAAAAAAAACACTTCTAAATTAAGAAGTGTTTTTTTATTTTTTAACATTAAAATTTACTGAGAAAACTAAAATATGCTATCGCAGAACCACATCTTTAACAACCTCACGCCCAAGTTCTTCGTTAATCATTTTCACAATTTTAGACTTCCCGTGAGTTAATTCTTCTCTTAAAACAGATGACCCCAGTTCTACATAAAGTGTACTACCTTTTAAAATAACATTTCTTGTATACGTTTTAACACCATTTCCCATTAAGTTTCCCCAAGCCTCTCTTACATCAATTTGATCCATTCCCGGTTGTAATTTATTTACCTCAATGATTTGCTGTAAAACAGCCCCAATAGTACTCTCATTATTTAGTCTCTTTGCCATCGTTTAAAATATTTATTGGTCCTGCTTTTTTATAATGATATTCTTTATTCTGGTCATTTTTTACGACAAATTCCTCGTTAGAAATCGAAATTAATTCTTCACTCCATTTAGCATAATTAGTACTATAGTCCAAAAAAGTCCCCTTATCTGTAAACCTCACCGAAACATTTTCAAAAGTATTGGTTGTCAAAAAAGTACCGTCAAGCTGTGCCATAACTTTAGTTCGGGTTCCTTTATTTCCTTTAAATGCAAAAAAATCAAAATTCTCGTTCATTCCATAAGTTTTGTCTTCTCCTTTATCAAAAACCACTTTTTCAATTTCCCAATAACCATTTAATTTTGCAATATCTGCCGGTTTTATTTCTTGTTTACAACTTACAAACAAAAGCGATAAAACCAAAATCATAAAAGTGTTTCTCATAATATTTATAATATTTATTCGAAGCTGTTTCCTGCTGTCCGCTATATCTTTTATCACCTCGTCTTTTAACGAGGCCATAAAAGGATGCCGCTTCCATCAGGGCTAGAGCTTACGTTTTCAAAAGAAAATTTAGTGATTTGCAAAGGTAACTTATAAAATTCAAAAGAAATATTCACAAACAAATTATTATTCCAATTTCTAAAAAACTTTTCCCTAAACAAAAAAAACCTATTCTAACAGCCTTATACCATATTATGGCTAAAAAAACTATAAATAAAAAAGAATTTTGCAGCAAAAATTATCCTTGATTTCTCCAACAATATATAAGGACATTAAAAATTAAGATCAAAAATTTCTCAACTTAAAAAACAATGAAAAAATCGTTAATTCTTTTGTTTAGCATATTGCTAATGATTTCCGGGTGCACTAAGCCCAAGAAAAAAAGTATTGCTGCTTATAAACCTGTATACTCTGAGGTTAATCATACCAATGAAAATCACGATTATGAAAAAAGAAAATCAATAAAAAATGATTTTCTCAACAACAAAAACGCAAAAAACTCACCAGTAAAAATTATAGCAGCTCAGTTATCCCAAACTCAATATTCTAACCACAAGGATATTAAACTCGTATTTAAAAATTCTGAAAAAAAAGACATTCAGGCAGTCAAATTTGAATGGTATTGTGAAAACTCTTTTGATGAGCCTGCAAACAGTAGATTTTTTTATGGAGAAGGAAGATCTACCGGAGAAATCACTTATTTATTGAAAGCAGGAACGACAAGGTCAAAAATCTGGGAAGACTTTTCAACTGACGCAAATCGTGTCATAAAAGCAAGGGCTTATTATGTAGTATTTACAGATGGAACGAAGTGGCAGCTTAAATAAAAAAATCAATGATTCAGGTCTTTATGCAAAATAAGTTGTAACTACGATTAAACTTTTTTGCATATTTTTGGTCAAACCCCAAAACCAAAAATAAAAAAACCATGATCAAAACTATTTGCACACTTCTGACAGCTTTACTATTTATAAGCTGCAGTAAAGATTCGACAGAACCAGATCCTACGCCAGCACCATCAGAAACTATGTATTTTCCGCCATTAACGGGAACGACATGGGAAACAAGATCCATAGCCGATTTAAAATGGAATCAAAGTGCAGTACAACCGCTTTTAGATTATCTGGAACTAAAACACTCAAAATCTTTTATTATTTTAGTAAACGGACGAATTGTTCTTGAGAATTATTTCAACGGACATTCGGCAACAACAAACTGGTATTGGGCAAGTGCAGGAAAAACATTAACATCAACCGTTACCGGAATTGCACAGCAGGAAAATTTACTAAACATCAACAACAAAGTTTCGCAATATATCGGAACCGGATGGACAAGTGAAACTCTGGCACAGGAAAACAAAATTACCTGTAAACATTTATTAACTATGACATCTGGACTTGACGACGCAACCGATGATGTTGATCCAGCAAGTTTAGTTTATAAAGCCGATGCCGGAACCAGATGGGCCTATCACAATGTTTATGTAAAACTTCAGGACGTTGTTGCAAGCGCAAGCGGGCAAACCTGGGAAAATTATTTCAATGCTAAATTAAGAGACAAAATCGGCATGAATGGAACTTGGGTCCAGCTTGGCGTAAACAGCGTTTATACAAGCACATCAAGAAGCATGGCACGTTTTGGATTGTTAATGCTCAATAAAGGAAAATGGGAAAACAATATAATTTTAAACGAAGCTTATTTTAATGAAGCAACGAACACTTCACAAAATATTAATTTAGGATACGGCTATTTATGGTGGCTTAACGGAAAAAGTTCTTATCATTTACCACAATCTCAACTTACTTTTCAGGGAAGTGTAATTCCAACTGGACCAAATGATATGTTTATGGCTTTAGGAAAAAACGATCAGAAAATTTATGTTGTCCCAAGCAAAAACATGGTAGTCATTAGAATGGGAGACGCGGCAGACAATGTAAATCTTGCACTTTCTGACTTTGATAAAGTTTTATGGGAAAAGATTAGTGCGTTATATCAATAAAAAAAATGAGCTTTTAAATAAAAAAAGGTAGTCAATCTTTTTTATTTAAAAGCTCTAAATATTTTAAAATAATATTTCTTTTATCGATTAGATCGCATCCTTTTAAATACCCCCAAAAAGAACAAAACGATTCCACCTACAAGTAATACATAATAAACTGATGGGTTATTATCTTTCAAGATATTTGCTAAAACAAAACAAACTACGCTGGCAAAATAAAAAGCTACAGCAGATATATTTTTTAAAGATTCTAAACTCATTATTTTTTATTTAAAGAAACTGTCAACGAATTCATATTTATTAAAGACCTGCAAATCTTCAATTCCTTCACCAACACCAATATATTTTACCGGAATTTGAAACTGGTCAGAAATACCAATCACCACTCCGCCTTTTGCAGTTCCGTCTAGTTTCGTAACAGCTAATGAAGTTACTTCAGTAGCAGCAGTAAATTGTTTTGCCTGCTCAAAAGCATTTTGACCTGTAGAACCATCTAATACCAAAAGCACATCATGTGGCGCATCAGCAACAACTTTTTGCATAACGCGTTTTACTTTCGAAAGTTCGTTCATTAAATTGATTTTATTGTGCAAACGACCTGCAGTATCAATAATAACAACATCTGCGTTTTGAGCAACTGCAGATTGCAACGTATCAAAAGCTACAGAAGCCGGATCACTTCCCATACTCTGTTTTACAATAGGCACATTTACACGATCTGCCCACACCTGCAATTGATCAATGGCAGCAGCTCGAAAAGTATCAGCAGCTCCTAAAACAACTTTATGCCCCGCTTTTTTAAACTGATAAGCAAGTTTACCAATCGTTGTAGTTTTTCCAACTCCGTTTACACCAACAACCATTAAAACATACGGTTTTTTATCTTTTGGAATTTCAAATTCAGTTGCTTCGCCTGTATTGGTTTCAGATAATAATCCGCCAATTTCGTCACGAAGAATTTGATTTAACTCTTCTGTTCCTAAATATTTATCTTCGGCTACGCGTTTTTCAATTCTTTCGATGATTTTTAATGTTGTATTAACTCCAACATCAGAACCTACCAAAACTTCTTCAAGATCATCTAAAACATCGTCGTCAACTTTAGATTTTCCGGCTACAGCTTTACTTAATTTAGAGAAAAAAGTAGTTTTTGTTTTTTCAAGACCTTTATCTAAAGTCTCTTTTTTTTCGGTAGAGAATAATTTTTTAAAAAAACTCATTTTTTTTGTAGATTATTTGATTATCAGACTTCGAGATTCATAAATCAGAAATCCAAATCTTTAAAGAAGGTCAATTGTTATACTTTCTTTAAATTTTTAGACAAATATAAAAAATAAAAAAGCTACTTCCGAATGAAAGTAGCTTTTCTATATATTGTATTTGTAATTATTTCTTTTTCAAGAATTCATCAACTAATTCAGGAGCCATAATAGATTCTACGAATATATATGCACCAGTTTTTGGAGATTTTACCATTTTAATGGCTTTTGATAATCTCTTAGAAGATGTTTGTAACGATGCTACGGTTTTCTTTGCCATGATTCAAATGTTATTTGAAGTTTTTTATAAAACTCTAATGGCCAAACCATTGAGATTTACAAAAATCTCTAATTATTACTTAATTTCTTTATGAACAGTTACACGTTTCAAGATTGGATTAAATTTTTTAATCTCTAATCTATCTGGAGTATTTTTTTTGTTCTTAGTTGTAATATATCTAGAAGTTCCCGGAACACCAGAAGTCTTGTGCTCAGTACATTCTAAAATTACCTGGATTCTATTACCTTTCTTTGCCATCTTGCTATATATTTATTTAGGAAAAGATTATTTGATAAATCCTTCTGACTGCGCTTTTTTCAAAACAGCAGTGATTCCATTTTTATTAATTGTTTTTATCGTAGATGCTGCTACTCTAAGAGTAATCCATCTATCTTCTTCTGGAAGATAAAAACGCTTTTTAACTAAGTTTACAGAAAACTTTCTCTTAGTTTTGTTCATAGCGTGAGAAACGTTATTTCCTACCATCGCTCTTTTACCTGTAAGGTCACAAACTCTTGACATTATACTTATCTTTTATCGTTATTCAAAATCAGGGTGCAAAGAAAAGAAAAATAAACCATTGTAGCAAAAAATTATTGCACAATTTTTAAAATTTCTTTCTGCAATATTTCTAAACTCTTAATAGTCGCTCTATCTATCACTTTTTCACGCGGTTGACCAAAGTTAAATTCTTCTGTAATTACTCCGTTTGGTGTTGCCAGAGCAATAAAAACAGTACCAATTTCAGCTTCTGAATCACCTTTGGAAGGACCTGCATTTCCTGTCGTAGCAATTGCATAGTCGGTTTTAAGCAAATCTTTCGCGCTCAAAGCCATAGCTGTTGCAACCTCAGCACTAACTACTGAAAACTGGTCTATTAAATCTTGTGAAATACCAAGAACATTAACTTTTGTTTCAGTAGCATACGATACTATACTTCCTTTAAAATATCGTGACGCTCCCTGAACAGATGATAAAAGCGATGCAATTTTTCCGCCGGTACAGCTTTCTGCAGTTGCAATTGTTTTATTTTGTTTTGCAAGCAGTTTTCCTACTACAGTTTCTATTGTTTCATTTTCCTCATAACCTACTATAATATCATGAATTATAGCATCGAGCGACTGAACATTTTCTTCAATTGCTTTTTCTAACTCTTCTTTATCCGTTCCGCGGGCAGTCATACGAAGGCGAACGCGTCCGGGATTAGGAAGATATGCCAGTTTAATAAATTCAGGCAGGCTATTTTCCCAGTTTTCAATACGTTCTGCAACTAAGCTTTCGCCCTGACCGTAGGTTAAAATGGTTTTATGAATTATATAAGGACGTTTATATTCTTCTGCAATTTTTGGAATTATTTCATTTTCTACCAGATATTTCATTTCATACGGCACTCCCGGTAGCGATACAAACACTGTATTTTCTTTTTTCATCCACATTCCCGGCGCCGTTCCCATTTTATTATGAAGCACCGTACATTTCGACGGAACAAGTGCCTGATCTTTATTTAACTGCGAGATCGGTCTTTTGTAAAAACCTTCTATTAATTCTGTTACATGTGCCAGAACTTGAGGATTCACAACCAGTTCATCATTAAAATATTCGCAGAACGTTTTTTTGGTAACATCATCTTTAGTAGGCCCTAAACCTCCTGTTATAATAACAATATCGACTTTGTTTTGTAATTGGGCAAACGTGTTTAGAATGTGTTGTTTATCGTCACTTATTGAAATCATCTCATATGTTTCAACACCAATACGATCAAGCTCTTTGGCTATAAAATTCGAATTTGTATCTACGATCTGACCAATTAAAATTTCATCTCCAATGGTAACTATTGTTGCTTTCATATTTATAAAATATTTTACTTATAAATTATATAAGTTATTATGAAGTTGGATTGCGGAAATGATTTGAGGCAGGAATAAAAGAAATTTTTCTTTTTTTATGAAGTCAATCTTTTGAAGAAATGCAAAATTAAATAACCAAAATTTTATTCCGCTTTTTTAACATTTTAAAAAAGCGGAATTATCTTGAGTTTTATACATCAAAATCTTTCTTGATTTCTTTGATAGCTTCTTTTACCTGAACTTTTATGCTTTTAAAAGTTTCGATAATATCTTTTTTCTTTCCTTCTGCTTTTGTCCATGCTTCAACCTGAAGAATTTCTTCAAAGGCAACATTTAACCCCATTAAATCTAATGTAGGTTTAATTTTATGCGCATAGGAATAAGCATATTTATGATCCTTTTTCTTAATTCCTTCTTTGATTTGTTTTAAATCTTCAGGAACTTCTGTAACAAACAATTTTAAAATTTCGTTTACAAATTCAGGGTCATTGTCTGAAAGCGCATACACTTTCGAAAGATTGTACTTTAAAGCCATTATTTTACTTGTATTCTGAATAATTTTTTATCTTCTAAAAAGCCTTCCAAAACATCATTTGGTTTTACCGGCCCAACACCTGCTGGTGTTCCTGTAAAAATAATATCTCCAATTTTTAGTGTAAAAAACTGTGATACATAAGAAACCAATTCATCAATTTTCCAAAGCATCAAACTTGTATTTCCTTTTTGAACCGTTTCAGAATTTTTTTTGAGTTCAAACGTAAGGTTTTCTAACGAAACAAAATCACTTTTTGGTAAAAAATCTCCAATGACTGCCGAACCATCAAAAGCTTTTGCTTTTTCCCAAGGCAACCCTTTTGCTTTTAATTTATCCTGTAAATCTCTGGCAGTAAAATCAATACCTACACTTATATCATCATAATATTTGTGCGCAAACTTAGGTTCGATGTATTTTCCAACTTTGTTAATTTTCACAATTATTTCTAATTCGTGATGAACTTCCTCAGAAAATTCCGGAATTACAAACGGATGCTGTTTCAACAAAACCGCCGAATCCGGCTTCATAAAAACTACAGGTTCATCCGGACGTTCGTTTTTTAACTCCTCTATATGATTGGTATAATTTCTACCGATACAGATAATTTTCATTCTTTTAAAGGTGCTGAGATGCTAAGGTTCTAAGATTCTAAGGCATCAAGCTTAAAACTTAGAACCTTAGCATCTCAGAATCTTAGAACCTTATTTTGTATTTAATTTTCTTAATTTAATTCCTGTCAAAACTTTTTTGGTATACAAAGGAAAATCAGCGTTTTGAATCCAGCTGAAATAACCCGGTTCTGCTTCCAGAACTTTTTCCACTTTTGCTCCTTTATGCTTTCCAAAAGTAAAGATTTCTTCATCATCTTTATCAAAAGCAATCATTCCTGCAAAATCGGCGATCTTTTTACGGGTTGTAAATTCAGACAATGATTTCATGTCGTTTTCCAATTCTGGATAGCGATCTAGCTGCGCTTTTAAAATTTCATAAGTTGCCATCGTATCCGCTTCTGCTGAGTGAGCGTTATCCAGGCTTTTTCCGCAGTAGAATTTAAAAGCCGCACTTAATGTACGCTCTTCCATTTTATGAAAAATAGTCTGTACATCTACAGAAACTTTATTTTTCATATCAAAATCAACTCCGGCGCGAAGCAGTTCTTCTGCTAATAAGGGAATATCAAAACGATCTGAATTGAATCCTCCTAAATCACTATCTTTAATCATATTATGAATATGAGGCGCCAGTTCTGCAAAGGTAGGTTCATTGGCTACTTTTTCATCTGTAATTCCATGAACAGCTGTAGTTTGTGGAGGAATTGGAATTGTTGGATTAACCAGCCAGGTTTTACTTTCTTTATTTCCGTTTGGGAAAACTTTAAATATCGAAATCTCTACAATCCGATCTTTACCGATGTCTATTCCGGTTGTTTCAAGATCAAAAAAGCAGATTGGTTTGTTAAGTTTTAATTCCATTTTTAATTTTTATAAGATTACAAATGTAAATTTTTAAAGCCAAATTTCCTGCCCAAATTTCTATTTTTTTGAGCAAAATTGGCTTTTTTTGTTGATTTTAAGTTTAAAATCAGACCAAAATAACCCGGTTTTCAGTTTTAGGTGTAAAACAAAAAACCCGAAAAACTTTTAAAATTTTTCGGGTTTAAAATTTATTTATGAATCAAATTAGAAATCTCTGTCTATATCAAAAGCTTCTAAATATTCTGCTACTCTTTTCACAAAACTTCCTCCTAATGCACCGTCTACAACTCTGTGATCGTAAGAGTGGGAAAGGAACATTTTTTGACGGATTCCAATGAAATCACCTTCAGGAGTTTCGATCACTGCAGGAACTTTACGAATCGCTCCAAGCGCTAAAATTCCCACTTGCGGCTGATTAATAATCGGTGTTCCGAAAACACTTCCAAAAGTACCTACGTTTGTAACCGTATATGTTCCGCCTTGTGTATCATCTGGCTTTAATTTTCCTGCTTTTGCACGATTCCCTAAATCGTTAACCGCTTTTGCCATTCCAACAAGATTTAACTGATCTGCATTTTTAATTACAGGTACAATTAAATTTCCGTTTGGCAGTGCCGCCGCCATTCCTAAATTGATGTTTTTCTTTTTGATGATATAATCGCCATCAACAGAAATATTCATTCCAGGGAAATCTTTTAAAGCTTTTGCAACTGCCTCCATCATAATTGGAGTAAAAGTAAGCTTCTCACCTTCTCTTTTTTCAAAAGCTGTTTTAACTTTATCCCTCCATTTTACAATGTTTGTCACGTCAACTTCAATAAATGACTGAACGTGAGCCGAAGTTTGTACAGATGCCGTCATGTAACCTGAAATTAGTTTACGCATTCTGTCCATTTCAACAATTTCATCAGCTCCGTTTACAGAAACCGGAACCGCCTGCTGGCTTTTTTGCGCAACTGGTTCTGGAGCCTGAACTGTTTTTGGAGTTTCAGCAGCCACCGCTTTTGGAGCTTCTTCAACCACTTTTGGAGTTTGTGCAACTCCAGACTTGCGATCGTCAATATATTTTAAAATATCATCTTTGGTTACTCGGCCGTCTTTTCCTGAACCCTGAATATTATCTAATTCAGCAACAGAAACGCCTTCTTCTTTTGCAATATTTTTTACTAAAGGAGAAAAGAATTTATCCGATCCTGCAAAATCCTGAGGAGCTGCAACAGTTTCTTTTACTACTTCAATAGTCTTTTCGATTTCGACAGCTTCTACTGGCGCAGAAACCTCAGCAGCTGGAGTTGCTGCAGGTGTATCACCACCTTCTGTTTCGATAATTGCAATAGTCTGCCCTACCTGAACTAAATCATCTTTGCCAAATAATTGTTCAACTAAAATTCCTGATACTTCACTTGGTACTTCACTGTCAACTTTATCTGTTGCGATTTCCAGTACAGCTTCATCAGCTTCAATTTTGTCTCCCACTTCTTTCAACCAGTTAGTAATGGTTGCTTCAGCGACGCTTTCTCCCATTTTTGGAAGCTTTAATTCAAATCTTGCCATATTGTTATTCTAAAGGGTGATTTTGATTTTCTGATTGCGAAATTAATGAAAATTTTAAATATAAATTACACTTAATATAATTTTTACTGAATTTTTCTGATTTGCCCTCTGTCATTTCTCGAATTACTTCCTATTATAAAATTTGTCTTTTTAGGGAAAATCTTAAAAGTAATATTCTTATCTTTAAGAGTTTCTATGATTTTGATACATTTTTTGAATGAAACATATTGATTATCCAAAATGATCTCTGTCTTTTTACCCTTTAAAATAAGCGACGAATTTACCATTTTTTCTTTTTTGAAATCTAAAAAACTGACTTTATTTTCTAAAATCGGAGCCAACTTTACTGACAAATTCTCATTTTCAGAGTATACAATATAACTTTCCGGCAGCGGTTTTATTTTAGGTTTTCCCTGAAACATTTTTACAAAAGAAAAAAACCATGTTCCTGTTTGAATAAAAAAACTAAAAAACCATGACTTTTTAAAATGCTTTTGATAGAAAAAGTTCATCGCATCCTGAAAACGTTTCATATACAATTCATCTTTTACGGTACTTTCTCCTTTATAATGCAGCACAGTTGTTTCATGAAAATAATAATTTTTCTTTTTTTTGAGAAGTGCTCTGTAAGACAAGTCAATATCATCGGCATACATAAAACAGTCTTCATCGAAACCGGTTAATTTTTGATACAAATGTTTTTCTAAAAACATAAATGCGCCAACGAGAATTTCAACTTTTCCGGTTTGGTTTTCATTTAAATGCTGGGCATAATAACGATTAAAAAGATTCCATTTTGGAAACACTTTATACAATCCAAAAATTTTTGTGAATGCAACCCATGGCGTGGGAATTCCGCGTTTACTTTCGGGAAGAAATTCTCCGGTTCCGTCGATTAATTTGCAGCCAATGATTCCGAGATCTTGTTTTTCTTTGGCGAAAGCTAAAATTTTAGTAAAAGTATCTTCGGCAACAACGGTATCGGGATTTAAAATACAGATATATTTGCCGCTGGCATTTTCTACACCTATATTATTACCTTTCGGAAAACCGAAATTTTGTTTATTTTCAATCAATTTTACTTCAGGAAATCTTGTTTTCATCATCAAACAGCTGTCATCAGACGAATTATTATCTACAACAATAACTTCGGCATCAAGACCGGCAATGGCTTCCTGAACACTTAAAACGCATTGTTCCAGAAAGTAACGCACATTATAATTAAGAATAATAACCGATAACTGCATTTAAAATTTTAAAATTGATTTTGGGGAAAGTTAGAAATTTTCAGCTAAACCTAAACGCAAAGACCAGTCGTTTTTACTAATTCCGTAATCGAGAACCAGATTACTGTTGTTTTTCTTGTTCCATTTAATACGTAATCCGGTTCCAACTGCCGGATTCCATTTTTTAAACTGATACGTATCTAATTTTGAAACCGAAGAAATATTGGTAAAAAATACAGCGCCCCAAAATCCGTTTTTAGAAATATCCGTTCGATATTCGGTTTCAAAATAAATTAAAGCATTGCTTCGAAATCTGTTTCTGGTAAAACCTCTGCCCGTTCTTCCATCCCGATCCCAGCCGATACTCGGCAGATCTAAATAATGGGGTTTTCCGCCAAAAGTTGACCAATAAAAGGCTCTGTACGCTAAAATGTGATGTTTGTATTTACTAAAAGAATGATATTTTCGTGCATCAAAATAAACCGAATTCCATTTTTTTCCATCAACGCCGCTTGTATTAATTCGGTAATCTGTTTCTATATATAGACCTTGTTCGGGATTTACATTGTTTTCTCTGGAATCGTAAAGTCCCTGAATAGCAATCCCAAAAGAAGTTTCATCTGAAAAATCACTATTCATATATTTAGAATAATCCGTTTCGGTATCGATATAAGAATCTTCGGAAATGTTTTGATAATTATCGAATAAAAGTCCCAGCCCAAGTCGGAAATCACCAATAACTTTTCGGGTCGCAAATTGATAAAAACGCCATTGCTGATAATCAAGAGTCGACATTTTTTCATCTGTATTATGGCCGCCCAAACCGTAAGTATCCTGCGGATAAATCATAAAACGATAATCTCCTATAAAATTCCAGTTGTTATTTTTTGTATAAATATAGCTTTGAACAGGAAAAACATATTGATTTGTGAAACTAAAATAAGGCGAGAATGAAACCTGAGACATTTTTGTAGTTTCGCTGTCACCGAGATAAAAAGTGGTTAAAAAAGAGACTACTAATCCCGCATTTTTATTAGCATCGATTGGAACGGGAAGTAAAGAAAAAGCTATTTTTTTATCCTGATTTTTTCTGATAGAATCATTTTTATGAAAAAGTTTATACAAAACATCCAAAATATCTTTATTATTTCTTGAAATGGAATCGTTTTGGCAATAACAAAATTGTATCTGAAAAAAGAAAAATAAACCCAAAAGAAATTTCGCATTCTTCATAATGTAAGTTTTTCAAATACAATATCTTACAAAATTAAAATTTTATTCAGAATAGTCGCTTTTTTTAAAAGAATAAAAAAGAAAATTCTATTTTTGAGTTCAAATCAAACGTTGTTTTCTATGAAAAGTAAAATATTCTCTATACTTGGTTCATTGATTTTTACAACCATTTTGTTTGTGTTTTTAAGTTTCGCTCCTGCAGAGGAAATTTCGAACACAAAAATTGATCTTGTAAAAACTTCAACCTGGTTTATTGCAGGTCCGGCCAAAGAAAATCAGGAAACAATCAATAAAATCCGAAAAGAAAAAGCCGTAGTTAAAGTTACTGCAAAAGATAATCCGACTGGTGAAATTGAATTAAATGTAATGATTACAGAATCGGGGTCTAATGACGGAACTCCCACAAATTTATCTGACTCAAAATATGTTAGTATTACCTATAAATCTTCTCATTTAATAAAATTACAGGCAAGAGAAGGAAATCTTGAAGGAACTGGCTGTATTCACGGCGGCTCGCATCCAAGAGTTGATTTGCCTGTTTCGGATAAAAAATTCACAACGATAAAAATTCCGTGGACGGATTTTAAACAAGATGGCGATCCAAACGGGAAAACTTTAGATATTTACAATATTTGTAAATTCAACTTTGTGAATTATAATCCGGTTTCGGGAGCGGTTTTGGAGATAAAATCTGTTGTTCTAAAATGAGAGTTTTAACCGCAAAGTTCGCGAAGATTTAAGTTATAGCTAAAAATTAGCTGAGTTCTCAAAGCTTTATCAACACAAAGCTTTGAGAACTTTGCAGTTTGTAAAACTCACTTAAATAAAACTTTGTGCACTTTGCGAAAAACCTTAGCGTGCTTTGTGTTAAAAAATATTATAAATGCAATTGAATCTTAAACCTATTAAAGATTTTCATCACAAATAACATTATAGTAGAGAAAACTAATGACCAAATAATTCCAGGAACTCCTTCTCGGAAATATTCCGGAATAATGGAGATTTTAAAAGCGAGATTAAAATAATAAATAACGCCCGGCAGAATATAAATCAATAACGGATTTGCTGCTGCGGGCATAAAAAAATCACTCCATTTGGTTTGTTTTTTTACTTCCATCAACCAATACAAAAAGTAAAATAGAGTGGTACAAATTCCAGCAGAGATTAAAGTCCATGCCGGAGTTCCCTGTATTTTTGAAATTCCATAAAATTGACGCAGAAAAAAACCAAAACCAAAAAATAGAGCTATAAACGCTATTACCGTCCAATTAATTTTGTTTTCGATTTTTCGGTCAAAAAACAATAATGAAATTATAACTCCAGCTGTTACTAAAGTTGCATGGGTTAAATGTCCGGCGATAAATTTCACGTATTCTGGCAAAATTAAACCTTTTGTTAAATTAGCAGAATTTGCCGCAACACAAACTACAAGAAAAGCAATCATTGCCCATAATCTTCCTGAAACGAGCCAATAATAAATTACCGAGATAAGATAGGCCCAGCCAATTAAACCCAGAATTCCCCACCATTTTGGCGTAATTCCTATGTTTCCCGTTTCTTCCTGAACGTATAAAAAGTAAAGCATAATTAGAACTAATATTCCGCCATATTGAAGAATGTATTTCAGCCAAACCGAAAAATCTTTGGGATATTTATTCCAAATCGGAATTGGCATTGCATACGCCAAAAGTCCCCAGAAAGCAGGCGCGATTATCATTTTTGAGGTATCATACCCATATTCGGCATTTACCATATAAACGCCAATTATTATCAAAGCTAAAGCTCGTTTTAAAGTATGTGTCCAGATTACTTTTGGACTGTCACCTTTAATCAATCTGGCATTAAAAGCAAAAGGAATTGACATCCCTACAATAAATAAAAAGGCTGGAAAAACTAAATCAACAAAGGTCATGGCATCGGCATCGGCTGGCATGTGTTTCATCCATTGAGGCACATTTTTGACGCTTGCGAGTTCATTTACAAATATCATTACAAATATGGTAATTCCGCGTAAAGCGTCTATCGAAATAATCCTTTTATTGTATAAATTCTCCTTTATTTTCATAAATTTTTACTTTTTATTCAAATATAGCATAATTATAAAATGTTGGTTACGTTGTTACATAAATTTTCTTTTGAAATATTTTTTTATGGTTGAACAAAAACAATATCAATTCTTTACTTTTGCCGAATGCTTTCATTCCTTAAATCAAAACCATTTTTAAAAGATCTTTTAGCCGGCGATTATATCGACATTCATTCGCATTTACTCCCAGGGATTGATGACGGCGCCAAGAATATCAAAAAAACAATAAAACTGGCAAACGCTTTTGATGGATTGGGAATTGCTCAATTTGTTACTACACCGCACATCAGCCATTATGTATGGAACAATTCTGAGGAAAATATTATAAGTAAACTAAATGAAACTCAGCTTTTATTACAAGAAGAAGGCATCAATATTCCCTTTAAAGCCGCATCTGAATATTTTATGGATGACTGGTTTCAAAATCATTTAAAAACAGGAAAACTTTTAACTTTAAAAGACAATTATATTTTAGTTGAAATATCGTATTTAAGCGCTCCGTTAAACTTATATAAAATCATTTTTGATATTCAGCTTGCAGGCTATATTCCGGTTTTGGCACATCCGGAAAGGTATTTATATTATCATAAAAACTTTTCTGAATACGAAAAACTAAAAAAAGCCGGATGTGTGTTTCAGTTGAATTTATTGGCAGTTATGGGTTATTATGGAAGCGAAATCACTAAAACGGCCGAGCTTTTACTTAAAAAAGGCATGTATGATTTTTCTGGAACCGATGTCCATCATAGCAGGCATATAGAATCATTGCATCAAAAAATTAAGATAGATTCGAACGAAAACTTAAAAGAAGTTATAAAGAATAATCAGTTTTTTAAATTCTAAGAAATCATATTCTTCTTTAAAATTTTAATTTTATAGTAATCCAAATTTAAAAGGGATATTATGCGCAGGATTATTTTACTTTTTCTTATATCTGTTTTCTCGATTAGGTCTCAAACTTCAGGCTGTACAGATCCGCTTTCAAAAAATTACAACCCAAAATCAATTCAAAACAACGGCAGCTGCATTTACGAAAACATCAAAATAAAACCCAAATACTCTAAAAAACTAAGCGATTCTGTTAGAGAAACTTCCGGATTAATTGCTTTTGATAATTTGTTTTGGACGCACAATGACGATCATGACAAAACAATTTACGGATTGGATTCTTTAGGAAAAATTAGAAAGAAAATTGTTTTAGAAAAAGCTGTAAATCACGATTGGGAAGAGATTTCACAGGATAGTTTATACGTATATATTGGTGATTTTGGAAATAATTTTAAAGGAAACCGAAAAGATTTAAATATTCTAAAAATCGAAAAAAAATCATTTTTGGAGCAAAATCCGGTTATTGAAAAAATTTCATTTCTGTATGCTGACCAAAATGATTTTTCGGCACAAAGCCCAAATTCGACCGATTTTGACTGCGAAGCTTTTATCGTTTCTAAAGACAGTATTTATTTATTTTCGAAACAATGGAAATCGTCTAAAACCAATATTTATGTATTACCCAATCAACCGGGGAATTATATTGCAAAATTTAAAGAAACTTTAGACACAAAAGGTTTAGTGACAGGCGCAGTTTTTTTTGAAAAAAAGAAAATTTTAGCCCTTTGCGGCTATTCAAAAACCGGAAGATCGTTTCTTTATCTTTTATACGATTTTAAAAACAATGCCTTTTTATCAGGAAACAAACGAAAAATCGATCTTAAACTTCCGTTTCATCAAATAGAAGGAATTACGACAAAAGATGGACTTCATTATTTTATTACCAATGAATCTTTGGTTCGCAAACCTATTTTAAATACGCAGCAGCAAATTCACTATTTAGATTTGAGTTCACTTTTAACTGAATATATTAATCGGCAGTAAAAATGTTGTTTTTTGCCCCCATTATTAAAAGCCATAAACATGTTCCGATTTCTCCTAGAGTTGCCGGAAGTCTTACAAAAGAAGATATTCCGAGTTCTGAATAATTTGAAAACAATGCATTTCCAAAGAAATTTACTAAATAACTCACACAGCCAAGCATTAATAATATTCCGAAAAACTTGGGAATTATTCCTGATTTAAAAATCAAATAACCCAGCGGAAAAAGCCAAAGTCCCCAAAATACCTGAACAATTAGATTTCCATAATCATATTGATTGAGATAAAACATTACGAGGTCTTTTTCCTGTCCAGCCGAGCTAATTATTGAAAGCACTGCAAACTTATTCAGCATATTTACAAAAGAAATCGGCACGCTTACAATAGCCAAAACTGCCATATATAGAGCATATGTTTTATGAAACTGTTTCAGCAGTTTATATAAAACTAAAGGCAGAAATATAAAAAAAGTATAACAAATTAATCCGCTTACGATACCTAGTCTAAAAAGAAACTCAGAATTTACAATTTTGCTAAAAGTTGCAGCAGCATCATTCCAGACTATTAATTTTGAAGGAACATATCCTAAACTAAAAATCCCTGTTATTACGACTACTAAATATAACAAACCCGCAATTCTTCCTGTATTTCTAAACGATAGTTTTGATTCTTGATTCATTCTTTATGTTTTAAATTTAAATCTTTTCCTAAGAAACTTTTTTTAAATTATTTCTTTTTTACTCATATTTAAGTCTTTAACTTCGAATATGTCGGAGATAGTTTTAAATTGTTACATCTGCTTATATTTTAAAAGATAAAAACTTAAATAAGATTAACAATTCGCAAATCGTAGGATAAAAGTTTACTTTTGCAAAAAAGTTATGTTTTCAAAAAAGTCATAACGTACAATTTATAACATACAATTTACAAAGTGAATTACTTATCTGTAGAAAATATATCGAAGTCATTTGGCGAAAGAGTCCTTTTTGACAACATTTCTTTTGGAATCAACAAAGACCAAAAAATAGCTTTTATTGCAAAAAATGGTTCTGGAAAAACCACGATGATGAGCATCATTAACGGATTGGAAGAACCAGATACAGGACAGGTTGTTTTAAGAAAAGGAATCAGAATGGCGTTTCTTTCGCAAGACAATAATCTTCAGGATGAACTTACGATTGAAGAAAGTATTTTTGCTTCAGACAATGAAACGCTTAAAGTTATTGAAGCTTATGAAAAGGCTTTAGAAAATCCTTCTGACGAAGAAGCTTATCAAAAAGCTTTTGATGCTATGGATCAGCACAATGCTTGGGATTTTGAAACACAATACAAACAGATTTTATTTAAATTAAAACTGGAAGATTTTAAACTTAAAGTAAAAAATCTTTCTGGAGGACAAAAAAAGCGTCTTTCATTGGCTATAATTCTAATCAATCGCCCAGATTTATTGATTCTAGACGAGCCAACCAACCACTTAGATCTTGAAATGATTGAATGGCTTGAAAGTTATTTTGCCAAAGAAAATATTACGCTGTTTATGGTAACGCACGACCGTTTCTTTTTGGAGCGCGTATGCAACGAAATTATCGAACTTGACAACGGAAAATTATACCAATACAAAGGAAATTATTCTTATTACCTTCAGAAAAAAGAAGAAAGAATCACTTCTGAAAATGCAAGTATTGACAAAGCTAAAAACTTGTTTGTAAAAGAATTAGAATGGATGCGCCGTCAGCCAAAAGCGAGAACAACCAAATCTAAATCTCGTCAGGACGACTTTTACATTATTAAAGAAAAAGCACAAAGCCGACGTAAAGAAAACAAAGTAGAACTTGAAATTAATATGGAAAGAATGGGAAGCAAAATTATTGAGCTTCATAAACTTTCTAAAAAATTCAAAGACAGAGTTATTCTGGATAATTTCAGTTTTGATTTTCAGCGTGGCGAAAGAATCGGGATTATTGGTAAAAACGGAACCGGAAAATCGACGTTTTTAAATCTGTTGACAGGAACAATCCCACCAGACAGCGGCCGCGTTGTAAAAGGCGATACAATAAAAATTGGATATTATACACAATCCGGAATTAATCCAAAACCGGGACAGCGTGTTATTGACATTATAAAAGAATACGGAGAATATATTCCGCTGACAAAAGGAAAAATTATTTCGGCTTCGCAACTGTTGGAGCGTTTTCTTTTTGATGCGAAAAAACAATATGATTATGTAGAAAAACTGAGTGGCGGCGAATTAAAACGTTTGTATTTATGTACGGTTTTGATTCAGAATCCGAACTTTTTGATTCTAGATGAGCCAACAAACGATTTGGATATTGTAACGCTTAATGTTTTGGAAAGCTTCCTTTTAGATTATCCGGGATGTTTATTAGTGGTTTCTCACGACCGTTATTTTATGGATAAAATTGTCGATTATCTATTTGTTTTTAGAGGACAGGGCGAAATAGAAAATTTCCCGGGCAACTATTCAGATTTCCGCGCTTACGAAGACAGCGCCGATGTTGCTCAAAAAGAAGAAAACAAAGCTGAAAAAAAAGACTGGAAGCAAAATAATCCGACTGGAAATTTAAGCTTTAACGAGCAAAAAGAATATCAGAAAATCGAACGAGAGATTAAAGATTTAGAAATAGAAAAAGCTAAAATCGAACAATTATTCTCTGACGGAAAAGTGGCCGATGCTGATATTGAAAAGAAAGCAAACGAGCTGCAAAATATTATAAATAAAATTGACGAAAAAGAAGAACGATGGTTTGAACTTTCTGCGAAACTTGAAGGATAGCTATTACAAAAGATTCAAAAAGAAAGCACAGAGGTGCACGAAATTTTTATGAATCTTTGCATTTTCTTTGTGAATCTTTGAAAAACAAAACTTATTTTTAAGTACAAAAAAAATAAAAATATGAAACAACTTTTATCAGCATTACTAGCTTTAACGCTTTTTATTTCTTGTTCTAAAGATAAAGATGAAGTAAAAGATTATACTGCTCAAAACGATAAGGAGATTACCGAATATTTAGCTAAAAATAATCTAACAGCCCAAAAAACCAATTCTGGATTGTATTATATCATTGAAAAACAAGGAGAAGGCGATAATCCTGTGGCTAATTCAAATGTAACTGTAATTTACAAAGGTTATTTTACAGACGGAAAAGTATTCGATCAAAGTGATGCTGAAGGAATTTCATTTGGCTTAAATCAGGTAATTCAGGGCTGGAAAGAAGGAATTCCGTTTTTTAAACCAGGCGGAGAAGGTAAACTTTTTATTCCGGCACATTTAGGTTACGGGAGTAAAGATTACCAAAGTATTCCCGGAGGATCTGTACTTATATTTGATATAAAGCTAAAATCGGTTAATTAAGAAATTTTAAAATTCTACATGTTTTTTCAAATTAAATCTTATTTAAAATTTCTTTGGAATTCTAAAAACGAACATGGCGTTCATTCTCCATTTGTTTTTAGTTTACTAACCAAATGCTTCTATGATAAGAAACCAAAACCAGAATATCAAATTCTAAAAAACTATAGAAAATCACTTCTTGAAAATAAAAACTTTATCGAAGTAACAGATTTTGGAGCAGGTTCTAAAATCTTTAAATCAAACCGAAGACAAATTTCTAAAATTGCATCAACTGCTGGAATTTCTCCTAAAAGAGCCGAATTATTATTTCGCGTAACAAATTATTTTCAGCCAAAAAATGTTCTTGAAATTGGAACTTCATTAGGTCTGGCAACTGCTGCCCTGGCCTTAGGAAATACAAATGCAAAAGTCATTACAATTGAAGGCTGTCCAAATACGGCAAACGTTGCTCAAAATGAATTAGATAGATTTGATTGTAAAAATGTTGAAAATATAGTTTCTGAATTTGAATCTTTTTTGATTTCAGAAAATCTTAATTCTAAAATCTACGATCTAATATATTTCGACGGGAATCATTCAAAAAAAGCGACTTTAACGTATTTTGAGATTTTACTCCAAACAATCAATAACGATTCGGTTTGGATTTTTGATGATATACATTGGTCTCCGGAAATGGAAGAAGCATGGGAGACTATAAAAAATCATCCAAAAGTAAAGGTTACAATCGATACATTTCAATGGGGATTTGTATTTTTTCGATACGAACAAGAAAAAGAACATTTTGTTATTCGAGCATAAAAAAGGCGATCATTACTGATCGCCTTTTTTATACTAATTCAAAATAATTACAATTATTTTTTAGCGTCTTTATTCTCTTCAGATTTTGCACCCATTCTGTTAACGGTATACATTGGTGCAAATTTAATTTTTAGACCAGCAATTTTTCTGTTATCTTCTGCTGTAAGTCCTTCTTTTTCAACTGTATTTTTACGGCTGTCAAGTGCTTCATACATCAGTTTAACTTCGTCCCAGTCTTCACGGGAATATTTATCTTTATTATCTTCAACAGTATGAACGAACTGCTGGTAAACGCTATGAATATTTTGAGCATTCACCCAGTTAAAATTCATATCATCACCAATTTTTCCTGCTCCAAATAATGCGTCTCTTAATTGCTGTTTCGGACTTGGAGCCGGAGCTGGAGGGGCAAAAACGGTGGACATTTCATTTTTAAACTCTTCGTATTTAGTTTTGCTGGCATTTACCTTTTCGGTTGCTGCCGAATTATCTTTTAAATCTGCCAGTGCTGCCTGAGCTTCCTGAGATCTTCTATCGTATTCTGCATCAACTGCTTTCCAGTCTGCTTTTAAATTTTCTGCAGAAACATTTTTTACTGAATCAACATAGGCTACATAAGCATCAACTTTTTTTTGTGCTTGTTCTTGTTTTTCATCTTTACATGATGTTAATCCTAATACTAATAATGTAACTGCTGCAGTTATTTTGATATTTTTCATAATCTTGATTGTTTTAATTAATTGATAATCAAATTTACCAAATACACAATCAAAGAAATTACATTATTATCACATTTATAAATTTAAAAACATTTTAAAACTATAAAATTCTTAAAATAATGATAATTATGCAAAACAAATCAAGAAAGATATAACCATTTTCCAAATTAAAAACTTATAATTTTTTACGATATATTTATCAAAAAGCTTTTGTAACAAAATCCAATTCTAAACTACTTATCTTTTTAATTCAAAAGTGTTTTGTACTTTTAAATCCAAATTGTAAACCGAAATGGCAAATCCATTAATTAAAATAACCGACATAAAACGAAATTTTGTACTAGGTAATGAAATCGTATATGTTTTAAAAGGAATTAATTTAGAAATCAATAAAGGAGAATATGTTGCATTAATGGGACCTTCGGGATCAGGAAAATCAACTTTAATGAATTTATTAGGCTGTTTAGACACGCCAACTTCCGGACGCTATGTTTTAAATGGAAAAGATGTGAGCCAAATGCGTGATGATGAATTGGCCGGAATTCGTAATACAGAAATAGGATTTGTTTTTCAAACCTTTAATCTTTTACCAAGAACAACAGCATTAGACAATGTGGCATTACCAATGATTTATGCCGGATATTCAAAAACAGAAAGAAACGCAAGAGCTACAGAGGTTTTAAAACAAGTAAATCTTGCCGACAGAATGGATCACCAGCCGAACCAATTATCAGGAGGACAGCGCCAGCGTGTTGCCATTGCCCGTGCACTGGTCAATAAACCTTCAATTATTTTAGCCGATGAACCTACAGGAAACTTAGACAGTAAAACTTCTGTAGAAATTATGAAACTTTTTGGAGACATTCACGCACAGGGAAATACAGTAATCTTAGTAACTCACGAAGAAGATATTGCAGCTTATGCGCATAGAGTTATTCGTTTAAGAGACGGATTAATTGAAAGCGACACGACGAAATAATTTTAGATTTCTGATTTTAGATTTTAGATTATTTTTTAAATCTAAAATTTAAGACTCTTGCATTTCAATCTAAAATCAGAAATCTACAATCTAAAATAACCATGAAAGTATATACCAAAACTGGCGATAAAGGAACAACAGCACTTTTTGGAGGCACACGTGTTCCAAAAGACCATATTAGAATTGACAGTTACGGAACTGTCGATGAATTAAATTCTTATATAGGATTAATTCGGGATCAGGAAATTGATTCACATTACAAAACCATTTTAATCGAAATTCAGGACCGTCTTTTTACTGTTGGCGCCATATTGGCAACTCCGCCAGAAAAAGAAGTTTTAAAAAATGGTGAACTTCGTTTAAAAAATCTCGGAATAATTGATTCGGATATTGAATTACTTGAAAACGAAATTGATAAAATGGAAGAAAGTCTTCCGCAAATGACCCATTTTGTTTTACCTGGCGGCCATCCAACCGTGTCACATTGTCATATTGCGCGCTGTATATGCCGTAGAGCAGAACGTTTGGCAGTACATTTAAGCCATAATGAACACGTTCCTGAAATTGCAATTATGTATTTAAACCGACTTTCTGACTACCTTTTTGTCTTGGCACGAAAGTTGTCCTCAGACTTAAAAGCGGAAGAAGTGAAATGGATACCGAGGAAGTAAAATTTTAGATTTTAGACTTCGAATTTTAGATTTTTAAGAGTTCCTAAATCTAAAATCAAGAATCAAAAATCTGCAATTAATGGGACGTTCTTAAATTTTATTAAAATAAATCAAATTTTACTTGTCTTTTTCAGTAAAAAATTTATTTTTGCACAAACTAAACAGATAACAGATGTATTGGACATTAGAATTAGCATCTTATTTAAGTGATGCGCCATGGCCTGCTAACAAAGACGAACTTATTGACTACGCTATTAGAGCTGGTGCTCCATTAGAAGTAGTAGAAAACCTTCAGTCTATCGAAGATGAAGGGGAGATATATGAATCAATGGAAGAAATTTGGCCTGATTATCCAACAGACGAAGATTATCTTTGGAATGAGGATGAATATTAAAAAAATAAACCAAATGAAAAAGTCTCATCACAGAGGCTTTTTTTTTGGTTCAAATACACATTATATAATAAAGAAATACAAATAAATTATGAGTTTCATAAATAGCATCATTAAGGTCTTTGTAGGCGATAAATCTCAAAAAGATGTAAAAGCTTTACAGCCTTATTTAAACAAAATTAAAACTTTCGAAACTAGTTTAATGAGTATATCTCATGACGAACTAAGAGCTAGAACCGTTTATTTTAAAGAAAAAATTAAAGAAGCAAGAGCAGATAAAGATGCAAAAATTGCTTCGCTTAAAGCTGAAGTTGAAAATATTGAGGATATCGACAAAAGAGAAGATATTTATGATGCAATAGACGCTCTTGAAAAAGAAGCTTATGAAATCTCTGAAAAAACTTTATTAGAAATTCTTCCGGAAGCGTTTGCTGTAGTAAAAGAAACAGCTCGTCGTTTTAAAGAAAACTCTCATATTGAAGTTACTGCAACTGCAAAAGACCGCGAATTTTCTGCAACTAAACCTTATATCGTTATTGACGGTGAAAAATCGATCTGGGCTAACAAATGGAATGCTGCCGGAAAAGACATCACTTGGGATATGATTCATTATGATGTTCAGTTAATTGGAGGTATGGTATTGCACGAAGGTAAAGTTGCCGAAATGCAAACGGGAGAAGGAAAAACTTTGGTAGCTACTCTTCCGCTTTACTTAAATGCTTTAACTGGAAATGGTGTTCACTTAGTAACGGTTAATGATTACTTAGCAAAACGTGACAGCACGTGGAAAGCGCCTTTATTCGAGTTCCACGGATTATCTGTTGACTGTATCGATAATCATCAGCCAAGTACAGAAGCTAGAAAAAAAGCATACGATGCTGATATCACTTACGGAACCAATAATGAATTTGGTTTTGACTACTTAAGAGATAACATGGCGCACTCGCCTAGTGATTTAGTACAAAGAAAACACAACTTTGCTATTGTCGACGAGGTTGACTCTGTATTAATTGATGACGCCAGAACACCGCTTATCATTTCAGGACCGGTTCCTCAGGGAGACCGTCATGAATTTAATGAATTGAAACCAAAAATCGAGAACTTAGTTTCTCAGCAGCGTCAGTTAGCAAATGGTTTCTTAGCAGAAGCTAAAAAATTAATCAAAGAAGGAAATACTAAAGATGGAGGTTTCTTATTATTAAGAGCTTACAGATCTTTACCTAAAAATAAAGCATTAATTAAATTTTTGAGTGAAGAAGGAATCAAACAATTACTTCAAAAAACCGAAAATCAATATATGCAGGATAACAATCGCGAAATGCATAAAGTTGACGAAGCTTTATATTTTGTGATTGAAGAAAAAAACAATCAGGTAGAATTAACCGACAACGGTATCAAATATCTATCTGGAGATACAGATGCTGATTTCTTCATTTTACCGGATATTGGAACTGAAATCGCAGCTATTGAAAAACAAAAATTAGACAAAGACGCTGAAGCTGAAGCTAAAGAAAGATTGTTCCAGGATTTTGGCGTAAAAAGCGAGCGTATTCACACTTTGACACAGCTTTTAAAAGCGTATGCTCTTTTTGAAAAAGATGTAGAATACGTGATCATGGACAACAAAATTATGATTGTCGATGAGCAGACAGGTCGTATCATGGATGGACGTCGTTACTCAGATGGTCTTCACCAAGCGATCGAGGCAAAAGAAAATGTAAAAATCGAAGCAGCTACACAAACATTTGCAACCGTTACATTACAGAATTATTTCAGAATGTACAGCAAATTGGCGGGTATGACTGGTACAGCTGTTACAGAAGCTGGCGAGTTATGGCAGATTTACAAACTGGATGTTGTTGAAATTCCAACAAACCGTCCAATTGCAAGACAAGATAAAGAAGACTATATCTACAAAACTACACGTGAAAAATTCAACGCTGTAATCGAAGATGTTACCGAGTTATCACAAGCTGGAAGACCCGTATTAATTGGAACAACATCTGTAGAGATTTCAGAATTATTAAGCCGTATGCTTAAAATGAGAGGAATCACACATAACGTATTGAATGCTAAAATGCACAAGCAGGAAGCACAAATCGTTGAAGAAGCTGGTAAAGCGGGAGTTGTAACAATTGCAACAAACATGGCTGGTCGTGGTACCGATATTAAATTATCTCCAGAAGTAAAATCTGCCGGAGGTTTAGCAATCGTAGGTACTGAGCGTCACGATTCTCGTCGCGTAGACAGACAGTTACGTGGTCGTTCTGGTCGTCAGGGAGATCCGGGAAGTTCTCAATTTTATGTTTCTCTTGAAGATAACTTAATGCGTTTATTTGGTTCTGAAAGAGTTGCTAAAGTAATGGACAGAATGGGATTAAAAGAAGGTGAAGTTATTCAGCATTCTATGATGACCAAATCTATCGAACGTGCTCAGAAAAAAGTTGAAGAAAATAACTTTGGTGTTCGTAAACGTTTATTAGAATATGATGATGTGATGAACTCGCAGCGTGAAGTAGTTTACAAACGTCGTCGTCACGCATTATTCGGAGAACGTTTGAAACTTGATATTGCGAACATGCTTTATGATACTTGTGAATTAATCGTAAGCAACAACAAAGCTGGAAATGATTTCAAAGGATTTGAATTTGACTTAATTCGTTATTTCGGAATCACATCTCCAATTTCAGAAGCTGATTTTTCAAAATTATCAGATATTGAAATCACAGGAAAAGTATACAAAGAAGCATTGGCTTTCTATACAGAAAAAACAGAAAGAAGCGCCAGAGAAGCTTTCCCAATCATCAAAGGAGTTTACGAAGAACCAAACAACCATTTTGAAAGAATCGTGGTTCCGTTTACGGATGGAATTAAAACTCTTAATGTTGTTACAGACCTTAAAAAAGCTTACGAAAGCGAAGGAACTCAATTGATTGCTGATTTTGAGAAAAATATCACACTTTCTATTGTTGACGAAGCCTGGAAAAAACATTTACGTAAAATGGACGAATTGAAACAATCTGTTCAATTGGCTGTTCACGAACAAAAAGACCCATTGCTTATTTACAAATTAGAAGCTTTTAATTTGTTTAGAGCAATGTTAGACAACGTTAACAAAGAAGTAATTTCATTCTTATTCAAAGGAGATTTACCGGCTCAAAATGTTACTTCTGAAATTCAAGAAGCAAGAGAAATTCGTCAAAAAGAAAACTTACAACTAAGTAAAGACGAAATTCCAAACAGCGAAAGCATCAACCGTGAGGCTGGAGAAACTCAACAGCGTCAGGTTACAGAAACTATCGTGAGAGATATGCCAAAAATCAACAGAAATGATACTGTAACTGTTCAGGAAGTTTCAACTGGCAAAACAGAAACGATGAAATATAAAAAAGCTGAAAGTTTATTAGCTGCCGGAACTTGGGTTTTGGTTAAAGAATAATTTTTTCAGTTTACAGTCGTAGTTTATAGACTAAAACTTTAAATATATATCAAACCCGACAGGTTTATTGAAACCTGTCGGGTTTCGTTTTTCAGTATTCCGTCTAAGTTTACAGTGCAGTATTCAGTCTGCATGGAAACTAAGAACTGCAACTGTAAACTGAAAACTTTTTTCGCAAAATGACAAAAATCATAATACTTAATAATAATAAATAATGTATTTTTGCATTCGAAACAACGAAACAAACCTTGAAGAAGTTTTTTATCATATTACTTTCTTGTATCCTTTTGGTGCCATCTTTTGGCAATTTCTTTGTTTACGCTTCTTTTAAAATCAATCAGGACGAAATCGTAAGAACTATCTGTGTACAGCGCAAGCAAGTTTTTAATACCTGTAATGGCCGATGCGAACTTCAAAAAAGTTTGAAAAAATACGCCGATAACGAAAAGAAAATGCAAGACAACTTAAAAGAGAAATCAGAGGTTGTTTATATTCAAAATACAATTACTGCACAATATAAATTGATCGCTCCAATTGAACCTAAAACGCAAAACTTTGCAGTTTTAAACAAAAAACCAATTTCGGTTTCGATTGTTGCTTTTCACCCTCCTTCCCTTTTTATATAATTTTTAAAAATCAGATTTCATTTCAAAATTGAAATCAATTTTCATTGCTGTAAAGCCAATGAAAAAGCGTTTACGCATACTTAAATTTTAATTAAATTATATAAAATTCACAAAATGAAAAATACTTTATACAGAGCTTTAGCTATTGTAACACTATCTATATCTTTATTTTCTTGTTCAAATGATGACGACAATAATGTTTCAGGAAACGGAAAACTTATCTTAGAATTTGACAATGCTTACGGAGCAAATGACCTTATTTTAAATACACAGGGAAATGTAACTTCAAATAATGAAGTTTTAAAAATAAGTCTGGTTAAATATATTATCAGTAATGTTGTTTTAACAAAAGCTGATGGATCTACTTTTACTTATCCAAAAAGCAAAAGCTATTTTATTGCCGATGAATCATCTGCAGCTGGCCGTGAATTTGAACTTACAGATGTTCCTGCTGGAGATTATGTAAAAGTAAAATTCGGGATTGGTGTTGACAAAGCACAATGGGAATTAGGTGCTGCCGGTCAGGACGATTTTCTTGCTCAGGCTGATGCAGCTGGAATGATGTGGACCTGGGCTGCAGGCTATAAATTTCTTGCTTTCGAGGGCACTTTTACGTCTCCAACTGTTACAACTGCAACTCCGTTTATGATTCATACTGGAAAAACCGGAACAGATTACAACTACACCGAAGTTACTGTTGATATGCCAACAAAAGCATTGGTTCGTACTACAATTACTCCGGAAGTTCACTTAATTACTGATCTTTCAAAAATCATTGACGGTAAAAATAAAATCAAACTTTCTGACAATAACACAAACGGAATGGGTGCGATGATTATGGGCGGTACTAATTTGCCATTAATCACTGAAAACATTAGCGCAATGTTTAGAGTAGATCACGTACACAACGATTAAATTTATTTTCGGGAGCACAAAAGTTAAGGTTCCACAGAAAAAATGTCCCGCTATCCGCTATATGTTTACGTTTGTTGCTGCAAACAAAAGGATGCCGAGTATCCCGATTGCTATCGGAAGGGCTAAACCAGAACTTTTGTACTCTTTAAAACCAAAAAATCATGTTGAAAATAAAATATTTTCTTTGGCTGATCGTCCCGTTATTATGGAGTTGTTCAGATCAGGATGATGACAGTCAATATGTAAACATTCCGCTTGAATTTAAAGTTCCATCCAACTTTCCTGCACTTGCTTACAATATCGAATTAAATCCGCCAACAGAAAAAGGATTCGAATTAGGAAAAAAACTATTTTATGATGGACGTTTAGCGTCAGACGGAGTAGTTTCCTGCGGATTCTGTCATATTCAGGCCAATGCTTTTACGCATCACGGACATACAGTAAGTCACGGTGTTAATAATGCCGAAGGAACAAGAAACACACCATCAATTCAAAATTTGGCTTATCAAACCATATTTATGTATGATGGTGCTGCAGATCATTTAGATTTACAACCGCTTATTCCGCTTAAAAGTATTATCGAAATGAATGGGGATTTGAATGCGATTCTGAAAATGATGAAAGCTGATAAAGAATATCAAAAATTATTTGGGCAGGCTTTTGGAGAGAATGCTATTACAACCGAAAATATGCTAAAAGCTCTTTCTCAGTTTATGGTTATGGTAGTTTCATCAAATTCAAAGTTTGATAAATACAGAAGAAATGAAACCGGTGGAACATTGACTTCTGATGAATTGGCAGGTTATGATTTATTTAAATCAAAATGTGCGTCATGTCATGCAACCGATTTGCAGACTGATAATTCTTTTAGAAACAATGGCCTAGCTGTCAATCCGGCTGTTAACGATGTTGGCCGGTATAAAGTAACCGAACTGGCAGGCGATTATTATAAGTTTAAAGTACCAAGTTTGCGAAATGTAGAAGTTTCAGGACCTTATATGCACGATGGTAGATTTGGAACTCTTGAAGGCGTTTTAGATCATTATGCAAGCGGAATTGAAGATTCTCCAACATTAGATCCAATTTTGAAACAAAACGGAAAATTTGGAATTCCGCTTTCTACAACTGAAAAACAGCAGATAATTGCCTTTTTGAAAACATTAACTGATACTCAATATTTGACAGATAAACGTTTTGCAGAATATTAGAATAAAAATATAGCCGCAGATTTCACAGATTAAAAACCAAATTGAATCTCAATAAAAAGTCCTTATAATCTGTGAAATCTAAGGCATAAACAATAATTAAAATGAAAAAATTAGTAGTAATTTGTACTTTTTTGGTTGGGTTTTCAGCCTTTAGTTTTACTGAAAAAGATAGCATTTCGGCATTTACTTTTCATCGTTTGGAAATGATGGAAGATTTTGACTGTGATGCGTGTGGATGTTCGGCAAGCGGCGGAAGTATGGGTTTTAGTTCTATGCTTAATAATAATTTTGTTGGCGTAAGGTATTTTAAACAAAGCTATACAAGCCGCGACGGAATCTTTGCCAATTCTCCGTGGATCGATGAAAACTTCAACACTATTCAGGCTTGGGCAAGAATTCCCGTTACAGAGAAAATCCAGATTTCGGCTTTAGTTCCCTATCATTTTCATGAAAGACAATTAACTGCCGGAACACAAAGTATTGAAGGCCTTGGAGACATTACAATTATGGGGCTTTACACAATTTATGAAACCCAAAAAGACAGCACTGTTTTTTCCCATAAATTAAATATTGGCGGTGGAGTTAAACTGCCAACAGGAAAATTTAAAGAGACTAATAATTTGGGAACAATCAACCAAAGTTTTCAGTTAGGAACCGGAAGCTGGGACTTTCCTTTAGTTACCGAATATGTTATTAAACACAATAATCTTGGTTTAAACACAACGCTTAATTATATTATTAAAACAGAAAACAGTAAAAATTATCAATACGGTGATCAGTTTAACTATGCCGGAACTTTCTTTTATTTATTTGACATAAATAATTTTCAGATTGTTCCGCAAGCAGGACTTGCCGGAGAGGTCTATCAAACTAATAAGCAGCACAATCTGGATCTGCCGAATACTGCAGGAGATATTTTATTTGGAAAATTTGGTGTTGAAGCTGGAAAAGATCGTTTTTCAATTGGTATAAATGCGATGCTGCCTATTCAGCAAAATCTTTCAAATGGCAATATGGAAGCTAATTATAGATGGAGTATTAATTTGAATTACACACTTTAACATTCAACGAAGAAATAAGCTGTGAAAAGATTTTTTATCATACTCTTTTCCTCCCTTCTTTATAAGTTTCTTTGTTTATAGTTCTTTTAAACGTATCAGGAAGAAATTTCAAAAACTAGCTGCGTACAGCAAAAATTCGCTTTTAATTACTGTAAATATACATTCGTAAATTTGTGGCAAAAAACCATCCCCAATTATTAAAAGTAGTTGGGGATTTTTTATATTTAACAACTAACAAACTCTTACAAAAATTGAGAAAAAAGCTTCAGTTTTCATTAATACTAATTTGGACAATCCTTTTTAGCTATTTCTTTATTTTAATGCTGAAACTAACTTTGCAGTATATTCCATTAAAAAGTGACGCTGCTTTTCTTCAAATTAAACAAACAGAAGTTTCTGAAATTCCATATTATATTGTCTTTTTTTATATTCATGTTTATTCGGCAATTTTTGTTTTATTTTCGGGATTTTTCCAGTTTAGTGATTCTCTTTTAAAGAAAAACCCAAGCATTCACAGAAATTTTGGAAAATTATATGTTTTTGTAATTCTGTTTCTAAGCGCACCTTCGGGACTATTTATTGGCTTTTTTGCCAATGGCGGATTTTATTCCAAAATATCTTTTGTCGCATTATCTCTATTTTGGTTTTATTTTACTTTAAAAGGTTTTCTTTATATAAAAAACAAAAATATCCCACAGCACAGGGCATTTTTAATGCGAAGTTTTGCTTTAACATTTTCAGCAGTCACCTTACGTTTTTGGAAGGTTATTCTTGCATATTTGTTTCATCCTGCACCAATGGATTTATACCAAATTATAGCATGGCTGGGCTGGGTTCCGAATTTATTAATCGTCGAATACTATCTTTATCATCAATCAAAAAAATGAAAAAACTTCTTTATTTATTTTTAGCCGTTTTACTTTTTTCCTGTAATTCTAAAGAAAAACAACCCAAAATTAGTGCCGATAACAAAATACCCGAAGAAATAAGAACCGATTTTTATGGCTCATGGGTTGGTGATTTTATAGTTGCAGAACGCGATACAACTCAGCCCGAAAAAGAAAGATACATTAACAAGATTAACATTGTCATTAAAAGAATTACTGAAACAGAAGTTATAGGTCAAAGTATTGTCGCTGGTAATAACAGACCGCTCAAAGGTACTATGCGAAGAACAGGAAATACTTTTTACTTTACTCTTAAAGAACCCGGAGATGACAAAAATGACGGTGTTTTTACTTTTGAAATACAAAAAGACACTCTTCTGGTAGGAACCTGGACAGCTAATAATCCTAAAAAAGAAGTTACCAAAAGAAAATTTGAACTTGTAAAAAAACAATTCAAATATGATCCTGGAGTAATGCTGCCGGACAGCGATATGTATATCGATTATGAAAATCCAAAAGAAGAAAAAGTGACTTATGAAGAAGAAAATGATGAAGAAGAAACAGACACTACAAAAACCGAAACTTATATTGAAAGTGTATATCGCGCTGCATCAGAAAGCATTATAAAAATCAATTCATCTACACAAAAACTAAAAGAATCTGATGTTAAAAATTTAAAGAAAATTGATTTAGAAATTCTTAGAAATACAATTTTTGCCAGACACGGACTTTCGTTTAAAACCAAAACCGTTCGTCAGTTTTTTGATAATGTTGAATGGTATATTCCTGTTTCGACAAATGTTGATGACCAATTAACAGAAATTGAAAAACAAAATATCGTGTTGTTAAAACGTTTTGAAAAATATGCCCAAGATAATTATGATTCTTTTGGGAGATAGATTTTTTTTTAAAGATGCTAAGGTACTAAGGATCTAAGTTTTTTTGCCACGAATTCACGAATTTTTATTAAATACATTCGTGAATTTGTGGCTATTTTATTTAAAATTTTCTTTTTAAAAACTTAGATTTAGTACCTCAGCCTCTTAGGACCTTAGTATCTTATCTCGGATTATCCTGATAATATCTGGCTTCGATTCTTTTAATATCTCTAATCGAATTTTTAGCCCAATCCAGACGTTTTTGCAGAATTTCTTCGTCAGATAACTGCCATTTTATATCTGAATTTCGTAATCGGTTTGTTAGATTTTGGATTATGATTGCAGCCGAAACAGAAATGTTCAAACTTTCTGTAAAACCCACCATTGGAATTTTTAGGAAACCGTCTGCTTTTTCCAGAATTTCCGGTGAAAGTCCGTCTTTTTCAGTTCCAAAAAATAAAGCACTTGGTTTAGAAATATCAAAATCCTGAATCATACAATCATTTTCATGAGGCGTTGTAGCGATGATTTGATATCCTTTTTCTCTTAAATTTGAAACACAGCCATCGATAGTATCAAATCTGTTAATGTCAACCCATTTTTGCGCGCCCAAAGCAATTTCTTTATCGATTCTTTTGCCAAAACGCTGTTCAATTATATTCAATTCCTGAATTCCGAAAACTTCGCAGCTGCGCATTACGGCACTCGTATTGTGCATTTGGTATACATCTTCAACTGCTACTGTAAAATGTTTGGTGCGGTTTTTAAGTACTTCTAAAAATCTTTCCTTTCGGTTATCAGTTAATATATCTTCAAGAAAAGCGAGGTAATCTAAATCAATCATTTTATTTGTATTTGGCGCAAAAATACATATAAATAAACAGAATGAAAATTCATTCTTGTTTTCTAACTTTCTGAATGCTCCAGCAATGCATTATTCAGTTTTTCATGTAATAGAACTAGTTTCGTAAAATCAACATTAAGTGCTTCTTCTTTAAAAGAATCTCCTTTAAAATCTGCATGTTCATTTTTAGAATGTTTGTTTAAGCGTTCAAACATTTTATCAATTTCTTGATCAGCATAACGGGCATCAATAAAAGAAATAAACTTTTCGATAACGGATTTCATTCCATCATTATAATTAAGGAATGTAACATTTTGATCTGATTCATAAAAACTTAAAAAGCCCTGAAAATATTTCTCTAAAACCAAAGCGCCATACTGCTGAAAACTAATTTCATTAATTTCCTGCGGTGTAATTCCGAAAACGCTTGGCGGCAGTAAATTCGGGACCATGTGCATTCCCATTAATTTTTGGTGTGATTTTAAAACCTCTGTCGGGTTTCTGTAAAGCAATGCAAAGGGAATTTCAGGAAAAAGAGATCTCAAATATCCGGCGTCAAAAATGTGCCAGGCATCTAGTTTTAGAATAAGATTATTTTGTTCGGGAAATCTTTTTTGCCCTAAAAATTTAAGTACCGCTTTTAGGAGAGTCGTTTTTGTATCAAGTCCAAAAAGATTACTCCTTAAAATTTCATCAAAAATGGGAGCTTCAGAAACCATAATATTTTCTGAAGAAGTTGCAAGTGACTGACTCAGCATTGTAGAGCCGCATCTTGAAACATGAAACACTAAAGATTTTAAATCGACAGAAACTAATTCATCAGACCATTCAATAAGATTTTCTACAGTACTTATTACTCTAAATCGTTTTGAATTGTAGTCAAGTTTCATGCATTTTGAAATCGTCTCATCAAAAAAAGGATCGAGATATTTTATATCACCCAAATAAATCCATTCAAAATAAATATTGTTGTCTTTTTCTATTAATTTATAAGGAATCCAGTTTGAAAGAGGGTGATTTATATTTTCCATTTTTGATTTTATTTAGATTGAAGACCTGCGATAATTTTATTGTTTACTTCAGATGGATTCCGCTGAAGTTCAGCAATAATCTGTTGTTTTACCTCATCCGAAAATTCATTTTTATTTGAAGTAAAATTGAGATCAAATCCCATTTTTTCAAATAATTTATCCGACCATTCATTCCGTATGCAATCAAGTGTGAGATGAATTCTTGGTTCATCACTTTTATTTTCAACACTATGCGGAAGCTGAAAATTAGCATACCAGCACTCTCCCATTTTCATAGGAACGAGTTTTTTATCTACATAAAAAAAGACATTTGAGTTTGTTACAATTGGAATATGAATTCTAAAAAATCCATCTTCATAAGAAGTATCATTATCTCTATGTTCCTTGATTTCACTGTTTGGCCCTAACCGAAGCAAACGCACGGCTTCTTTTTCGCACTCAAACCAATCCATAATTTCTTTAAAATAATGGCACTTATCAAGCAGCGGCGTATTTTTGTATTCCTTGTTAGAAAAAGAAGTTATATCGTTTACCAAACCAGACTGCGACCGCAGCGAAACACTTGTCCAATTTCCTTCGTACCGGTTTGTATTAAAATGCGGTGTCCATAAATCATTTTCGCAAATGGTAAGTTCATGCTGCAATTTTTCGACCGAAAAAGTAATAGGCAGTTTGCTTGACGAAGGATTCATAAGCTACGAAGGATTAAATTTGAGATTTGTTTTGGTTGTGTAAATATATAAAATACACGAAACCAATTGTCGAATAAATAAGCAAAATTTTACAAATTGAGAAATTCTTATCTTACAATCTTACTGTCTAAGATAAATTGTCAATAATAAACTGGTAGAGTTTATTTGTTGAAAATGATACTGTTTCAAAATCGGTTTTTAAGATTAAATCTGCATTTTGCGGCGTTTCAAAAACATCGCTTATTCCGGTAAAGTTTTTAATTTTATTAGCATCATTATCCGGAAGCAATGCTTTTTTATACAATCCTTTCGGGTCTCTTTCAATTAAATTATCTATTGAACAATCCAGAAATATAGTTCTTACAAAATCATTTGCCCTTAATTCATTTCGAAGATTTTCATACGGATTTATTACCGACATTAATACAATTGTATTTTTTTCGACAAAGTTTTTTCCAATTTTAAATAACCTTCGGACATTTTCACATCGGTCTTCTTTAGAAAATCCCAAATCTTTACAAACCGTTTTTCTATACACATCGCCATCAACAATTTCAGCCTTATAACCGTTTTCGATTAATAAATGCCGAACATTTTCTGCCAAAGTCGTTTTTCCGGAACCCGATAATCCTGTAAACTGAATTAAAATCATTTAGAAAATCTTTTGTTTATATGAGGCATTAAAACTAGACAATCTGCAAAGTCAAAACAATAAGTATAATTACGGTTTTATTTTCTCAAAAATATTAAAAAAAAGAATCGTACAAATGTGCCGTATGACACATAATATCGGTAGAAAATATAAAATAGACACAAATTTAGCGTGCCATAGGTACGCAACAGAACTAACATTGCGTACCTTACGGCACGCCAAATCAATTCAAACACTTTTTTCTACCGATATTATGTGCCATACGGCACATTTTAATTCTTAATTTGTAAAAATCACTATTTTTATCTTTTAATAAAATTTGAAAATGAAAAAGAAACTTGTTGTTTTAACCGGCGCCGGAATTAGTGCCGAAAGTGGAATTAAAACATTTCGTGACAGCGATGGATTATGGGAAGGTCATGATGTAATGGAAGTTGCAACTCCCGAAGGCTGGCATAAAAATCAGGATTTGGTTTTAGATTTTTACAACAAGCGACGTCAGCAGTTAAAAGAAGTTCAGCCGAATTTAGGTCATCAGATTTTAGCCGAATTAGAAAAGGATTTTGACGTTTATATTATCACTCAAAATGTTGATGATCTGCACGAACGCGCCGGAAGTACAAAAGTTTTGCATTTGCATGGGGAATTATTAAAAGTAAGAAGTACAAAAAATCGTGATTTAATTTTAGACTGGACAGAGGATTTACTTACGGGCGATTTAGATGAAAATGGACATCAGCTTCGTCCGCATATTGTTTGGTTTGGTGAGGAAGTTCCCGCACTTGAACAAGCCATTGATATAACAGAAACGGCAGATTATTTTGCCGTAATCGGCACTTCTCTGCAAGTTTATCCGGCAGCGGGTTTGATTTCGTATACACCAAGTACAACTCCGGTTTTTTACATTGATCCAAAGCCCATTTCAATTCCGAATATTCGAAACAAAGTTGAAGTTATTGCTAAAGTTGCATCCGAAGGAGTTGCTGAAATGAGAGAAAAATTAAAATCGATATAAACGCAATTATTGAACACTAATTTCACGAATTAACACGAATGTTTTGCTATATCCAATAAGCAATAAAAAAATTAGTGTCAATTTGTGAAATTTGTGTTTTACTTTTAAATTGTCTTCAATTGACTTTCTGATTACTTTAAATCCGCAAATTCTGTTTATATTTGCACCTTTCGAAAAACAACATAACAATGACTACTTTAAACGAATTGAATGCTATATCGCCAATTGACGGAAGATATAGAAATAAAACTCAAAATTTAGCCCCTTTCTTTTCTGAAGAAGCTTTAATAAAATACCGCGTATTGGTTGAAGTGGAATATTTCATCGCTTTATGCGAAATTCCTTTACCTCAGTTACAAGGTATTGATTCCGGTTTATTTGAAAGCTTAAGAAATATCTATAAAAATTTCTCTACTGAAGATGCACTTTGGATTAAAGAAACTGAAAAAGTAACGAATCACGACGTAAAAGCGGTTGAATATTTTATTAAAGATGCTTTTGAAAAATTAGGTTTATCTCAATACAAAGAGTTCATTCACTTCGGATTAACGTCTCAGGATATCAATAATACTGCAATTCCGCTTTCTACAAAAGAAGCTTTTGAGCAGGTTTATATGCCTTCATTAATTGCTCTAATTTCTAAATTAAAAGAATTAAGTGTAGAATGGAAAGATATTCCGATGTTGGCACGTACGCACGGACAACCGGCTTCTCCTACTCGTTTAGGAAAAGAAATTCTGGTTTTTGTTGAGCGTTTAGAAGAGCAGATGCGTTTGTTATTCAATGTTCCGTTTGCTGCTAAATTTGGCGGTGCGACAGGAAATTTCAATGCACATCATGTAGCTTATCCGCAAATTGACTGGAAACAATTCGGAAATAAATTCGTTGAAACCAATTTAGGTTTACAGCATTCATTTCCAACAACTCAAATTGAGCATTATGATCATTTTGCTGCATTTTTTGATGGTTTAAAAAGAATTAATAATATCATTATCGATTTAGACCGTGATATCTGGACGTATGTTTCGATGGATTATTTTAAACAAAAAATCAAGGCCGGAGAAATTGGTTCATCGGCAATGCCGCATAAAGTAAATCCAATTGATTTTGAAAATTCTGAAGGAAACTTAGGAATTGCCAATGCTATTTTTGAGCATTTAGCTGCAAAACTTCCAATTTCAAGATTACAGCGTGATTTAACAGACAGTACTGTTTTAAGAAATGTTGGTGTACCAATGGGACATACCATTATTGCTTTTGAAGCAACTCTAAAAGGATTAAACAAGTTATTATTGAACGAAAGTAAATTTGCCGAAGATTTAGAGAAAAACTGGGCAGTTGTGGCTGAAGCAATTCAGACTATTTTACGTCGTGAAGCGTATCCAAATCCATACGAAGCTTTAAAAGGTTTAACCAGAACTAATGAAGCAATTGATAAAAATGCGATTCATAATTTCATTGCAACTTTAGAAGTTTCTGATGCTGTTCGAGCAGAATTATTGCAGATAACTCCTAGTAATTACACAGGAATTTAAAGAAAACCTAAAATATTTTGTCAAAAAAAGCTATCTTTATCGAGATAGCTTTTTTTTTAATCCGGAGTAGACCAGAATACTTCACTTAACCTTATTTAGAAAGAAATCCAGTGATTTTTATTAAAATAAAAACGGAATGATTTTCTAAAACTAAAACACCTATTTATGATTGCCTTAAATGCCACAGCAGAAACTACACACCATTTACAACCTTTAATTAGTGATCTGGGATTAATCCTGATGACTGCCGGAATCGCCGTTCTATTATTTAAAAAAATGAAACAGCCTTTGGTTTTAGGTTACCTGATTGCAGGTTTTTTAGCCGGAAACCATTTTGATTTTTTCCCTTCGATAACCGACATGAAAAGTGTGGAAGTCTGGGCCGAAATCGGGGTTATATTTTTATTATTTAGTTTAGGACTCGAATTCAGCTTCAAGAAACTAATGAAAGTTGGAGGGACTTCTTCTGTCACCGCCATAACACAGATTTTATTTATGACACTCATTGGTTATTGTGTCGGACAATGGATGGGCTGGGGAAAAATGGACAGTATTTTTCTCGGGGCGACACTTTCCATTTCGTCAACAACAATCATTATCAGGGCTTTTGACGAATTAGGAGTTAAAGGAAAAAAGTTTGTTGGGATTGTATTTGGAGCTTTAATTGTTGAAGATATTGTAGCAATTTTAATGCTCGTTTTATTATCGACCATTGCCGTAAGCGATCAGGTTTCGGGCGGTGCTTTATTACAATCTGTTTTAAAATTAGTTTTCTTTTTAATCATTTGGTTTTTGGGCGGAATCTTCATTATTCCAACGATTTTGAAAAAAGCCAAACATCTTTTAACCGATGAAATGCTGCTTATTATTTCATTGGCATTATGTTTAATGATGGTAATTTTTGCCGCAAATGTTGGGTTTTCTCCGGCTTTAGGAGCTTTTATTATGGGTTCTATTATTGCAGAAACTACAATGGCCGAAAAAATCGAACATTTAATTCAGCCTGTAAAAGATTTATTTGGAGCCGTTTTCTTTGTATCTGTAGGAATGTTAATTAATCCGGAAACTTTAGTAACGTATGCGCTTCCTGTTGCTTTAATTACACTTTTAACCATTTTCGGAAAAGCATTTAGTTCTTCTATTGGAGCTTTACTTTCCGGACAGCCGCTTAAACAATCCGTTCAAACCGGAATGAGTCTGGCACAAATTGGGGAATTCTCTTTTATTATTGCGACTTTAGGAATGACATTAAAAGTTACAAGCGATTTCTTGTACCCAATAATTGTAGCAGTTTCGGCCATAACGACTTTTACGACGCCGTTTTTAATTAAATATTCTGAATCTTTCGCATTACTTTTAGAACAAAAAATGCCCAAAAGATGGGTTAAAAATATTAATCGTTACAGTGTAAATGCACAGGCTATCAAATCTGTAAGTACCTGGCAGATTGTATTACGATCTTCGATTACACAAATTATTCTTCACACGATAATCATAACCGCGATTATTTTATTATCATCAAAATTTGTAGCGCCTTTAGTTGCCGATACACGTTTCGGAAACACTTTGGCTGCTTTCCTGACACTTGTTGTAATTGCTCCGTTTTTATGGGCACTTTCACTTCGTCGAGTAAAAGTTGATGAAGTCGAAATACTTTGGGAAGAACGTAAATATCGCGGCGCGCTTTTAATGCTCATTTTAATTAGAATGAGCCTAGGCTTATTTTTCGTTGGTTTTTTACTGAATATTTTCTTCTCTCCTTTAGTTGCTTTTGTTGCCCTGATTATTGCAATTGGAGCGTATCAGCTTTTCCCTAAAAAACTAAACGAACAATACCATAGAATTGAAAGTCACTTTCTGAAAAACCTCAACGATCGTGAAAACAAAAAAATAGACAGAAGATATGCCAATTTAACTCCTTGGGATGGTCACATGTCATTTTTTGATATTGGAAAAGAATCTAATTTAGTGGGTAAAACATTAGAAGAATTAAGGATTCGCGAAGAATTAGGGATCAATATTGCATACATCAAACGAGGTGAGGTTACGATTCCTATTCCTACCAAAAGCGAACGTCTATTTCCCGGCGATGAAATCTGTGTAATTGGTACCGATGCTCAAATTACTGAGTTTACAAAGTACTTAAATAAAAATGAAACCGAAGATCCCGGAAAAATAGAAGAAACTGATATTGTACTGCGTCAGCTTGAGGTTTCTCAGGATGAATTTATCCAAAAAAGCATCGGACAATTCAGAGCTAAAACCAATGGAATGGTTGTGGGAATTGAGCGAAATGGAAATCGTATTTTAAATCCTGAATCGAGTTTACTTTTACAGCCAAATGATATTATCTGGGTGGTAGGAGATAAAAAGAAAATGAATGATCTTTTAAGAGGCTAAGGTTCTGAGGTACTAAGGTTCTAAGATCTTTCTTTGTTAATATATCTTAAGGAATAATAAAGGCGCTGAGTTTCTAAAAAACTCAGCGCCTTTATATTATATTCTAAAAAAAACCTTAGAACCTTAGTCCCTCAGTATCTCAGAACCTTTTTTTTATTTATTCGGCTGCGGCGTCAAACGCAAATAAGGTTTAATTGGAGTGTGTCCTTTTGGAAACTTTGCAGGAATATCACTATCCGGAATTGCCGGCGCAATTACCACATCTTCTCCGTCTTTCCAGTTTGCAGGAGTTGCAACACTATAATTTGCAGTTAATTGTAAACTGTCAATTACACGAAGTAATTCGTCAAAATTTCTTCCGGTTGAAGCCGGATAAGTCAATGTTAATTTGATTTTTTTATCCGGGCCAATAACAAATACAGAACGTACGGTAAATTTATCACTTGCATTTGGGTGAAGCATATCGTATAAATTCGCTATTTTTTTATCTTCATCGGCAATAATTGGAAAATTAACTTCAGTATTCTGAGTTTCGTTAATATCCTTAATCCACTCTTTGTGAGAATCTAAACCATCTACACTCAAAGCAATAACTTTTGTATTTCTTTTGGCAAATTCCGGAACATAATTTGCCACAGTACCCAATTCGGTTGTACAAACCGGAGTAAAATCTGCCGGGTGCGAAAATAAAACGCCCCATGAATCTCCTAACCATTCATGAAAACTGATTGGTCCTTGTGTGGTTTCTGCCTGAAAATCCGGAGCTATATCGCCTAATCTTAATGTTGACATAATTTATATTTTTTAGTTCCACTAAAATTAACTAAAAAATACATTTAGAAAACATGTAAGAATTAAAAAAAAGTTAAAATTCTACATTCTCTATCTAATTAATATTCTAAATTAAATAAAACTCACAATGAAGTACCAAATGGCAAGGGTTACAAACGAAATTGGAATTCCAAAACCAATCATCATGCTGCTCAATTTGGGCTTTAAACCATAAGTTGAAGCCAGAATTGCACCTGTAATCATCGGTGCCATTGCAATTTCTATAATTGTGATTTTAATAGCTTCAGAATGCTGATTAAAAATAAAAACATATAAAACGAAAATAATAAGCGGCGCAATAATAAGTCGAAAAAGAAGTCCAAGCTGTAAAAACTTCCAATGTTTGCTTTTTCTATTAAAAGTCAACTGTAAACCGACTGAAAATAATGCTAAAGGTGTTACTAAACTTCCTAATTTTAATAATAAAGATTGGATATTTTCATCTAAATCAAAATTGAAAATATTCATTAAACATGAAACGACAAATGTGATAAAAGGCGGAAATAAAAGAATCTTTTTTGAAATACTTTTAAAATCCGGATTTCCTTTAGAATAAAAAGCTGCAACAAAAACACCTAAAGTAGAAACGATAACAAAAGTTCCCGGCTGATCTACCAAAACAGCAGTTTCTAAACCCTTTTTTCCAAATAATGCTTCCACAATTGGATAACCAAGAAACGACGAATTACTTAATCCGGCGGTTAAAACTAAACATCCAATAAGTTTATTTGACCAGCCTAGTCTCCTTCCTAAAAAATGAAAAAATACAACAGCAAGAAAAAAACTAATCCATCCGGCTCCTATCGGGAACAACAATTCATTGTTCCATTTTATTTTCGGAATGTGATATAATGTTATCGCCGGAAGACATATAGAAATGACGATTTTATTGATTGTTTTATAAATATGAATTGGAAACCGCTTTACATTCTGCAAAAGCAATCCTAAAAACAAAAAGAAGAATATTATAATAAAGTTGTTCATATCAAGGCTTCAGGACAAAAGTAGTTATTTATATTTTAGTGGTTAGCATAAATAATTTATTTACAAAGTTAAAAACGTGCCGTTAGGCACATTTAAACCAATTATTAATCACTAACTTATATTAATCACTAAAAAACTAATTACTAAAAAAACCTTAAATCCTTTTTTCAATCATAAAAACTTATTACATTTGTAATATATTTTATTACAGTATGCTTTCAGGTAAATTTGCCATAACAATTCACATTCTTACTCTGCTCAATAAATTCCCAAATGATTATTTGTCATCAGAATATATTGCGGGAAGCATTAATTTGAATCCGGTTTTGGTTCGAAAAGAAATTGCAAACCTAAAAGCACACAATATTGTAGAAAGTAAAGAAGGAAAAAATGGCGGCACAAAACTGGCCGTAGATTCGTCTAAACTGACGTTAAAAGAAATTTTCGAAATGACTTTTGAAACTATTGGTTTAGGCTATGCCAAAAATCAGCCAAATCCGGATTGTCCCGTTGGTAAAAATATAAATCAGCATTTGGCTAATTTATATGCCGATATGAATGAGAAAGTCAGCGCACAATTGCAGGGAATTTCTTTGGAAGATTTTTCGAACCAATTTTAAAGCTATTTTTTTACTCAAAACTGTAACATTTTTTATTACTAAATAAATTTATATATTATGAAAATCGCACTTATTGGAGCTACAGGGTTTGTAGGCTCAGCAATTTTAAATGAGTTAGCAGACAGAAAACACGAAACTACAGCAATTGCAAGAACTCCAAAAGATACTGCAAATGCAACTTGGGTTGCAGCAGATATTTTTAATGCAGCTGCTTTGGCAGAAATCTTAAAAGGTCATGATGTCATCATCAACGCTTATAATCCAGGCTGGACAAATACAAATTATGCCGTTGATTTCGAAAACGGATCAAAATCGATTCAGGAAGCTGCAAAAAAATCAGGTGTAAAACGTTTTATTACCATTGGAGGAGCTGGAAGTTTATATGTTGCGCCAGGCGTGCAAGCAGTTGATACTCCAGAGTTCCCGAAAGAATATTACACAGCAGCTTCTGCAGCAAGAGATTATCTAAATGTTATTAAAGAAGAAAAAGAATTAGATTGGGCATTTTTTAGTCCAGCTCTTGAAATGCATCAGGGAATTACAACAGGAAGAACCGGAAAATATCGTTTAGGTTTAGAAAATCCAGTTTTCAATGATGAACAAAGAAGTATTTTATCTGTAGAAGATTTAGCAGTTGTTATTGCAGATGAAATCGAAAATCCAAAACATCATCAGGTTCGTTTTACTGCGGCGTATTAATTTTTTATAGCCACAAATTCACGAATTTTTTATAATTAAAATTAAGTTCTGTGTGTCATTCTGAGCGAAGTCGAAGGACACGCTAGAAACTCCGCAATACTATTTAGACCCGACAGGTTTTAAAAACCTGTCGGGTCTCTTTGTCTCAAAACTTTGTAATTAACAATCTTTGTCGAGCTGCTTGCGTGTCCTTCGACTTCGCTCAGGATGAAAAAAATATGATAACAAATTAGTTAAAATTAGTGTAATTCGTGGCAAACTAACTTTTTGAAACTGTTTTTGTTTTCAGTACTTTTACAATTCTAAAAAATGCGTTTTGTCTGATTTTAATAAACAAGCCGGCAGTTTAACTGAAAAAGCTGGAATTTCACCTCCCGAAATCACCAATGTTTCGGCTATAAATCAAATTAAAAACAAACGCAGACAGCAGCCTTCGGCAGAAGAATTAATTTCGGGAATTCTTTTGGGAAACAGAACGGCCCTGAGTCGTGCGATTACACTTGTCGAAAGCACAAATCCTGAACATACTGAAAAAGCAGAAGAAATTATAAAAGGTTGTTTACCTCACGCTAATAAATCAATTCGTATAGGAATTACGGGTGTTCCCGGAGTTGGAAAAAGTACTTTTATCGAAGCTTTTGGTACTTACTTAACGCAAGCAGGAAAAAAAGTGGCTGTTCTGGCCGTTGATCCAAGCAGTACAATTTCACACGGAAGTATTTTAGGCGACAAAACCCGAATGGAGGAATTGGTAAAAGATGAAAATGCTTTTATTCGTCCGAGTGCTTCCGGAGAAAATTTAGGAGGCGTGGCTCGCAAAACCCGTGAAACGATTATTCTTTGTGAAGCTGCAGGTTTTGACACTATAATTATTGAAACAGTTGGTGTTGGTCAAAGCGAAACTGCGGTTCACAGCATGGTTGACTTTTTTCTTTTACTGAAAATTTCCGGTGCTGGAGATGAGCTTCAAGGTATTAAACGCGGTATTATGGAAATGGCTGACGCCATCGTTATCAATAAAGCTGACGGCGATAATATCAAAAAAGCGAATCAGGCGAAATTGGAGTTTAACAGAGCTTTGCATTTATTTCCTCCAAAAAAATCAAACTGGCAGCCAAAGGTTACGACTTGCAGTGCGATTACCAAAGATGGAATTTCGGATATCTGGAACACCATTTCTGATTATTTTGAAATGACAAAAGAATCTGGTTTTTTTCAGGAAAAAAGAAACGAACAAAATCATTTCTGGATGATGGAAACTATCAATGAACAATTGAAATCAAACTTTTACAATCAGCCAGGAATTATTGCACAAATGGAACAAATTAAAAAAGCGGTGCAAAATGATGAAATATCACCTTTTGCAGCCGCTCAGTTTTTATTAAATGAGTATAAAAAAGGTTTCTAATTACTTAAGTATATTTATTTCACATTAATCGAAATTGTATAAGTATCTTCACTATCCTGAATAGGATATTTACCAGGAACTAAAATATCTGAATTGAATTTTAAAGATTTAACTAATTCCGGAAGTATAGTTTGCCCTTCCGGTATTATATAAATGTCTCCATTTCGTAATAACCCTTTTTTATGTTCTTCGGTTAAAGCACTTTTTTGAATTGTCATAACAAATTTATCGGCTTCATTTTCAACACGTACTGGTGTTCCGTCAGAGTTTGGTTTCGCAAAGCCATAGGTCATCCAGTTATAAACAACAAAATTACAAAACCCTTCCGGCTGACTGCAGTCAACATTATGTGCTCCCCAGGCTCGCACAATAAACCCTTCGTAATGAGGTAAATACTTTTGAGTATTTGGTTGATTGTGCTGCTCAGTGTTTGATGATTGAGCATTTTGATCTTCACTAGAATCGTTATTACAGCTTATAAAAAAAGCGGCAAACGCAAAAACTAACATTACTTTTAATACTTCAGATTTTTTTTGTTGTAAATTTTTCATAAAAAAATAATTTAATTGTCCCTACTCTATCGCTGGCTTTTCGGGTTACGCCTTTTGATTTCGTATATATCAATTAAATTATTTTTTTGTTACCCTTTTCGTTTGAATTTTAATACAAAAAAAAGCTGTTAAGTATGAAATTACATACTTAACAGCTTTTTTTAAAGGACTAAGATACTTAGGTACTAAGGTGCTAAGCTTTTTCTAAATATTATTTAAAAACTCAGCTACTTAGAACCTTTTCCTCTAAGCTTATATTTATTCTCCTTATATAAATTTCCCGCAGTAATTACATGTGCCAAGGCATCTTTTGCAAATTCTTCGTTTAATTTTACCGGAATTAAAGTTGTATCATTTTTGATTTCAAATTGCAGCGGTTTCAAATTTGGCTGCATAATAACAACCTGATTTTCGACTCTAAAAGCATTGATATCATTAAACTGCATAATAGATCTTCCCTGAACTTTTGGATCTAATTTATTTAGGTTTCTTCCCACCATTGGTGTTTCAAACGGAATTCCTAAATAACTTAACAATGTTGGTGGGATATCAATCTGACTTGCCAGTTTGTCATAAACTGCACCTTTTGGAACGCCCGGCCCCATAATAAATGCAGGAATGTGGAATTTATTGATTGGTACTAAATTCTTTCCGTACGTTCTCGTGTTATGATCTGCAATTACAATGAAAATAGTATTTTTGAAATATGGTTCTTTTTTAGCCATTTCGAAGAATTTTCCAATTGAGAAATCGGCGTATTTCATTGCATTATTTACTGTTGCCGCTTTTTTATCATAAGGTTTTATTCTTCCGGCAGGATATTCAAAAGGCTCATGATTTGACGTTGAAAACATTAAAGAGAAAAACGGTTTATCTCCTTTTGATTTGAAATAATTATTGGCTTTTGTAACCAAATCTTCATCAGAATAACCCCAGGTTCCTTTAAAAGCATATTTATTTCCGTCTGATTCAAAATCGGTTTGGTCTACGATATCAGTAAATCCATTTCCGTTGAAAAACGAAGCCATATTATCAAAATTGGCCATTCCGCCATAAATAAAACTCGTATCGTAACCTTTATGTTTTAAAGCATCGGCAAGGGTAAAAAATCCCTGCTGAGAGTTTCCAAGTTTCACAACACTTTCTGATGGCGAAGGCAGAAATCCGGTTACAACGGCCTCGATTCCGCGAACACTTCTGGTTCCTGTACAGTATAAATTGGTAAACAATAAACCTTCTTTTGATAATTTATCAAATTCCGGTGTCAACGGTTTTCCTCCTAAAATTCCAACATATTCTGCTCCTAAACTTTCCTGTAAAAAAATAACCAAATTGTATGGCTTTTTCTTAACTGAATCTGGCTGCTGAACATGCAAAAACGGAATTTCTTTATCTGTAAAACCATCTGGACCAACAGTCATATATTTTTTTACACGGGCAATAGCTTCGGCTTCATCCATTTTACCGTACATTTTGGTATTTCCTTCATTTTTAATTGAATATGCAGCAAATGCAACGGTATAAAATGAATTCAATCCCAAAGTATTTGTTAACTGATCTGTTGAAAAAACAGCATTACTTGCATTAATAGGTCGTTTTGAAGTAAGACTTGAACGTGCTCCAAAAAACAATAAAAATGCTAATAATGGAAAAACCATTAATTTAAATTTATATTGAGTGCTTGTTGTATGGAAATATTTTTTTCCTTTTTTGAAAGCAAAATAAATTACAACTCCAAGAATCAGGAACGTGACTATAATCGAAGTCAGATAACTTTTTAAAAGCATTCCGACTACTTCTTTTGGATAAATAAGATAATCTAAGAAAATCTTATTTGGTCTTGTGTCGTATTGTTTTACAAAATCTGGTGAAGCCAATTCTACAAAAAGAATCAAAAACAGAAATAAGAAACTGTAAATAACCAGAAATTTATTGGTGAATTTAATTGCGTTATTTGGGAGAAAAGTAATTAAAACGGCTGGAAGAAATGACAAATAGCAAAGCAAAATTAAATCCATTCGAAGACCGATTGGAAAAATATACCAAAAATCCGGTGTTTGTTCTACTCTTTCTTTAAAAAGAAAAAATAAAAATATTCGGCTTAAAGTTGTAATTAGTAAACCGATCAATATAAAATTGAAAACAGGTTTTAAATAACTTAATTTTTTCATTGAATGATTAGCATTTTTTTATTGAAAGTAAACGTCAAGAATATCTTTTATTCTTCGTAACGATTTATTTCTCTGTCGTAAAAGTCATTTGCTTTTTCGATCAAACCTTCCATTTCTGCATTTAATTCAGCTTCATCAAGATCTTCAGCTTCTTCTAAAAACTCAACCTCATCATCTTTTAGGTTGATTATAAATCGTGGATAATCCAGGTGAATGATAAAAATATCATCTGGAAAATCAGTATTGTCTCCAAGTAAAAATTTAGGTAATTCCATTTTATTTAAGTTTATTTTTTAAAATTTATAATTGTCTGTCAGCAGACTTTTCAGCATAGATTTAAATGCTTATTTTTTTAATCTTTATAATCTGCGGCCTGTATTTTAAGATTCAAATTTAATTATTTGAAAATGAATTTGTGATTAATTTCTTTGTTAGATAATGAAAACGAATGTACAGAAAAGCAGCGGCCGCTGTTAATCCTGCCAAAAGTCCGATCCAGACTCCCTGTGCTTTCAATTCTGTATATTCTCCCAAATAATATGAAATTGGAAATCCAATAACCCAATAGGCTACAAATGTAATGTACATTGGAATTTTTACATCCTGCAATCCGCGTAAAGCTCCTAAAACTACAACCTGAATTCCATCTGAAATTTGAAAAACAGCTGCTATTATAAGCAGTTTTGAGGCAATTGCAATTACTTCTGTATTGTCTAAAATTTGCCCTGTATTTTCCATATTCAAAAAGATATGCGGCAAATAATTATGAAATACAATAAAGAATATTGCAAATACGGTTTCTAATATAATGGCCAGTAAAAAAATAGAACGTGCAACGACAACCAATTTTTTAAAATCATTTAATCCTCTCTGATTGCTCACTCTAATCATAGACGTTACGCTTAAACCCATGGCAAACATAAAAGTCATAGATGCTAAACTCAAAGCTATTTGATTGGCCGCCTGACTGGTTTTGCCGATATTTCCGCAAAGCCAGATCGAAGCCGTAAACAAAACGACTTCAAAAAGCATCTGCATTGCTGACGGAAATCCAATGCTGATTATTTTTTTTATTGTTGCTTTCTTGATTTCATCAAAACTGAAATTTTTGAAAAAACGTTTTAAATCGTCTCTTCTTGAAAGCATAATATGCATAAACATTACCAAAAATATTCTCGAAATTACAGTTCCAAGTGCCGCTCCGATAATGCCCATTTTTGGAAAAAACCAAATTCCGTAAATCAAAACATAGTTAATTCCTACGTGCAGTACGTTTGCCATAACCATTGCATACATCGAATATTTTGTAAGCGACATTCCGTCTGCAAATTGTTTATAGCCCTGATACATTATTAAAGGAATCAAAGAAAAAGCTACCCAGCCTAAATAGGGTTTAGCCAATTTGATAACATCTGCGGGTTGATGAAGCAATTCCATTATTGGCTTTGCCAGAATAATTACGCCAAAAAGAAATAATCCTAAAATTGTACATAAGAATAATCCGTGATGAAATGCCGAACGAATTTTAGTATAGTTTTTCTCTGCATCGCCTTCGGCTACAATTGGAGTTATGGCAGTCGAAAATCCAATTCCTAAAGACATAGCAATAAAAATCATACTGTTTCCAAGAGAAACCGCGGCAAGTTCGGTACTTCCTAATTTTCCAACCATTATATTATCAACTATACCAATTAAAGTATGGCCGACCATTCCTAAAATAACAGGATATGCCAGTTTTAAATTATACGAAAACTCCTTTGTGTACTGCTTTAAATTCAATTTAATTCTTTTTAGTGCGCAAAGATAGTCAGAAGCTTCGAATTCTGTCCTATTAATAAAATTATAAGCCAATTTTAAGAGTAAAATCAGTATACCATAATATTATATAACGATTTTTAAAAATTATATAACAAGCTCAGTCGGCCTCTATTCTACTTTTACATTATTAATAATTCAAAAATATTTGCCATGAGAAAATTACAATTTATATGCCTAGCTGCTTTTGCATTTTTATACTCCAACACAACTTTTGCTCAAGACAATGCAGCAACAAATTACGATCAGGGTTTTAGATTAGGAATTGGTTTAAATGGTGGTATCCCGACTGATAGTGATGATTATGATTTCTCACTTGGTGGAGACGTTCGTTTACAATATGATTTATCTAAAAGAACATCTTTAACATTGACAACAGGTTTTACAAACTTGTTTTTAGGAAAAGATGATTTAGGAAATAACATAAAAGATTTAGGATTTATTCCTGCAAAAGCTGGTTTTAAAGCTTTTTTCTGGGAAGATCAATTTTATGTTCTTGGTGAAGTAGGTGCCGGTTTTGCAGTGACAAACGGTTATAATGACACTACATTTTTATGGGCTCCAGGAATTGGTTATGCTAATAAATACATTGACATTAGTCTTCGTTATGAAGATTATGATAAGTTCAATACCAATCAGGTGGCTCTGCGTGTAGCCTATGGTTTTGATCTATAATAAAGAAAAGGTTTATTTTATTTTTTTGTTTTTGGTAACAAACCCCGGAAGTTTTCATAGTCTTCCGGGTTTTGTATTTTATAGAAGATGGTAGATATAAAGATCTTTGCAGATATAATTGAAGAAATTATCTCATCATCAAAATTGACAAATTATCTAATTACTTCACGTACTTTTTATCGGTTAAAGTTTTCATGAAAGCAATAAGCTGTTTTTTTTCTTTATCAGATAAATTCAATTTGTCTTCTGGCAAAGTTTGATTAGGAAGATCAAATCCTAAACCTAATCCTCCGCCCTGATCGTAGAAATCTATAACTTCTTCAAGGGTTTTATAAACGCCATTGTGCATATACGGAGCAGTAAGTTCAATATTTCTAATTGTAGGCGTTTTGAAGGAATTTTTATGAATTGCAGCCTGCGTTATAACATATTTACCTAAATCGCCATCAAGCTTTTTATTTTTGTTAGGAACTCCGAGAATTTCACTTTCAGATCTGTCAAAATTGGGCGGAACAGTTCCATTTGTAAGCGGAATAAAATGACAGGTTGCACATTTGGCTTTTCCGGCAAATAAATTAAATCCTGCTTTTTCATCGGCTGTAAATGCTGTTTTATTTTGCATGTAATTATCAAATTTAGAATCGTATTGGCTTAATGAGCGAATGTAAGACGCTAATGCATTTTTGATTGTAAATTCGTTTATTTCTCCTTTTGTAAAAGCTTTTTTGAAATCTTTTACATAAACAGCATTTTTTTGAATTGCCAAAGCCGATTTTTCTAAAGATCCATGCATTTCGTTTTCATTTTTAATTACAGTCACGGCCTGATCTTCGAGATAACTTACGCGCGAATCTGCAAAAAATACGCGTTGAAAAGCAATATTTGTAAGTGTAGGTGTATTACGCTGAATCATTGATTTTCCATCTAATGAAACTGCTCTTTCTAATCCGTCTGTAAAAGCTTTGTCAGCATGATGACAAGATGCACAGGAACGTGTATTATTGCCGGATAAAACAGGATCGTTGAATAGTTTTTTTCCTAAAGCAATTTTTTCGGGTGTTGTTTGATAATCAGGGAAACCTGAAAAAGCTTCGGTATCAAAGGCTTCTTTATCAAATAAAGTTTGGGCATTGACTTTTAAACCCCTTTGCTCTTTCATTAACGGAATTCCTAATTCGCTTTGCGTTTTAAAAAGATCTTTACTTAACGGATTTAAAATTTCTTTAATAAAATAAGCCCGGTCAAATGCATTAAAGTTGTTGTTTGCCTGCAAATATTTTTTCCCTTTTTTTAAAATTCCTAAAACTTCATTTGAATTTGAAACTTCACTATTTTCAATATAAACCTGATAATATTTTTCGATTGTTTCTAAGGATACTTTTGCTTCCGGAAGCGAATTTAACACAACCGGCGAATCAAATCCTGTAATTCCTAAAGTAATGATTCTGTAAACCTCTAATCGCATGGCATCAAAAACATGCGCATCTGTCAATTCATTTGAATTTGAAACCTTTTCTAACCGAATTAAATTTGCAGATAAAATACCTATTTCCTGAAGTAGTTCTTTTTTATTTTTCTTATTATATTTTGGGAAAACCAATTCTTCAATAACCTGAAACCCTTCTGGCGGAACAGTTATATTATCGTTTTGTTCAAATTCAGGAATAGCCGGTCCGTTGATCGACTTAGAAACAGCGGGAGAATAATACTCGCTTAATAACTCGACTTTTTTATAACTTTTATGTGCTTCCAGAAATTGTTTTTGAATTTGCGTTTCTGCTGAATCAGATTCAACTGAATGCTTTAGTTCGGCAACTTTTTCGATTAAAAAAGTAATGTCTTTTTGAAACAATTTATTGATTTCCTGATGCCTGTTTTTTTTCTGACATGCCGCAAAGGCAAACAAGAATAACAAACAATATATTTTTTTCATGATGTAATAACGATTAAGAGAGGAGTATTTAAAAAAGCAGAAACCACTACTTCAAATTGAAATAGTGGAACTGTTTTTTCTGGTACTTAAAATTTATCTTGCTAAACCTTTAATAACCACAATTTGACTTGCTTGTTGCTCGTTAGGACGGTTTGTTCCTCCATCAACACCTTTATATTTTGCACCAGTCCAGGTATGTGGCTGTATGCTAAGCATAAAAGTATCATCAATGCCTAATTGTTCAGATACATCTATTAAAGCTCCGTACTCCCAGCTTCCAAATTTAGATGTTCCTCCAACATTATATTTTGCAGCATCTGCTGCTGTACGACGGTGGTCTAATGCTAAGGCCACTTTTAAATCTTTTGTAGCAATATTGTACTGATAGATATATGCGTCGTGAGTTTCATCTCCGTAACCGTTAGCATCTTCCTGAACGTACACGTAATTTTTTGTTACACAAATATTATCCGGATTTTGAAATTTACCAGCAGCTCCAGAACGGTTATCTCCATCAAGAATAACTTCTAAAGTTCCCTTTAACGGATCAGCAGCATCAAGATTTAATCTGTAAACTCTGCCGTATTTAGTTCTTGAACCATCAGCATTAGTTCCGGTAACATCTTGTCCTGTAACATTAAAGTACAATTCGCGATCAGCAGCTGCACCGCCTTTACGGTAATCTAAATCTTCTACACGACCAAATTTGATTGCTTTTAAAGTATTTACAGATGCATTAATCTGCGCTCCTGTAAGCGTAGTATGGTTATCAATTTTTACGAAAGATACCGGATAGGTTTTACCAGTCTCCATATCTTTTTCTCTTTGATTATCATCGTTTCTTTTCAGCATATACAAAGAACCGTTTGTTAAATCACCCACTGTATTTGATACATACATAAAAACCTGTCCTCCATAAGTTCCAGAATCGTCATCGCCAATAACAACTACGGTTTTTCCTTTGTAAGCAGAAGTGCGTAATGGTAAAGCATTCTCGGCACTTAAACGTCCAAAACCTGCTAATTCTTTAGAAACTGATGCAGAACTTGCATTTCCGTAAGGATCTAAAGCATGTGTACGAGATTCTTCTCCAGACTCTCCACAAGTTAAGTAAACAGGTCCGAAACCGTGTTCGGCCAGCGTTGCCATTGTAGCACCGCACAATCTCCATGTTCCTCCGCTTGAGTTTAATAAATATTCTCCTTTTACAGGTTTGAATGTTTTATCAAGTGTAATTCTCGAAACGGCAAAATTGTCTTCATTGTTAACCAAAAAAGTAAAAGTTCCGTCTGTATTTTTCAATAAACCAGAACCATCTGCAGAACCTCCAAAAACATAGTTTGGACTGTCTGCAAAAACATCATCTGAACTAAAAAGAGAATAAATTTTCAGATTTTCAAAACCTGTCTGTGCCTTTATTAAACTTGGCGTTACAGATTGATCTTTTAATACAACGCTTGTTGTTTCTGTTTCATCTTTAGAATCGTTATTATTACAAGATGTAATAACCGAACCTAAAATTAGTAGAGGTAAAATAATTCGTTTCATTTAGCTAAATTTTGGTTTTTATTTTTTACAAAGTAAATCCCTACTCTTTAACTTAAAATGACTTTCGTATTATCAAAAAAAGAAGACTTTTCAAAAAAACAGCTTTATAAGTTAAAAAAATTAACATTAATTTAGTAATACAAAATACACGTAAACTTAGAATAACATTCAAATAAAAAAAGAATTTTAAATTAATAACCAAAAATAAACCCGACAGATTTTAAAAACCTGTAGGGTTAGTGTTGAAGAAATTATCTCATTATCAAAATTGACACATTATCTAATTACTAACTTTTCTCCAAAGTCTTCTTATAAGTCTCAAAATTGTTTTTAATTTCTTTAGGAAGTTCGGGAACCTGAATATCGGTGTATTTTTTCATTTCTTCCCAAATAATTTTCGCAACAATATAACGTGCCATATCTTTATCATCAGCCGGAATTACATACCAAGGTGCATGTTCTTTAGAAGTTTCATTTATGGCTTCTTCATAATATTGTTGATATTCATCCCAATGTTCACGCTCTTTTAAATCGCCAGGAGAAAATTTCCAATTGTGTTTTCCTTCTTCCAAACGACGCAATAAACGATTCTTTTGTTCGTCTTTACTCAAATGCAGAAAAAACTTCATGACAATCGTTCCGTTTTCGGCGATATGTTTTTCAAAATTATTAATTTGTTCAATTCTGTTTTTCCAGAATTTAGGTTTAATATCGTCAACAGAATTTATTCCCGGTAAATTCTCTGCCAAAATAAATTCAGGATGCACGCGCGTTACCAAAACATTTTCATAGTGTGTTCGGTTAAAAATAGCAAACTTTCCTTTTTCCGGCAAGGCAATATAATGACGCCATAAATAATCATGTTCTAATTCAGTAGAATTTGGCGTTTTAAAACTATGTACGACAACCCCACGCGGATTAAATTCTTTAAAAACTTCTCGAATCAAACTATCTTTTCCTGAAGTGTCCATTCCCTGCAGACAAATCAAAACTCCATATTTATTGTGAGCATACATTATATCCTGAAAATCACTCAGTTTTTCTTTTACTTTTTCAAGTTTATCTTCTTTTTCGTCATCATCTGCATCAACTTTTAATAAAGTCGGAAGTTTACTCAGTTTAATTTTATCTGTAACTTTAAAATCTTTCGGATCTATTGATTTCATATTTTCAAATTTTGTATTATAAATATAGTAATTTTACTGGTTCCGATAGTTATCGGAATTGTTATTCATTGCTTTTCAAAACAACATTCATGGAAAAATTCACCTTAGAAATATTATTTCAAATCATCGGAATAGGTTCTGCATCAGGGTTATTTTACAATAATGATGCACTTTATATTATTGGCGACAACAGCGGATTTCTATACGAATACAATATGCAGAATCAGCAGTTAAGCCAACATGCTTTAATTGACAATCCGACGCAGAATATTCCGAAAAACTTAAAACCCGATTTTGAATCTCTTACACATCACAATGATACGCTTTATGTTTTTGGTTCTGGTTCTACCGAAAACCGAAATAAAATGATAGAGTTTGATCTTAAATCAAAAACCGTTTTACAGAAAAATAATTTAGTCGATTTATATGCCGTAATGCAGAATTTCGGATCTATAAAACCAGAAGATTTTAATATTGAAGGTGCTATTTTCGATGGAGAAAACTGGTATTTATTCAACCGCGGAAACGGAATTTCAAACAAAAACACCATTTTTACCATTCATGCTAAAAGTTTGGGAGATGAATTTGCTTTAGTTGCTACCAATTATAAACTGCCAAAAATAAAAGGCGTTCGTTCCAGTTTTACCGATGCTGTTTTGGTTGAAGATAAAATCTATTTTCTTTCTACTGCCGAAGATACAAAATCAACTTATGATGATGGCGAAATCCTTGGAAGTTTTATTGGAAGAATTGATCTTAAAACCATGAAAATCGATTTTACTCAAAAAATAACTTCTACTAATAAATTTGAAGGCTTAACTTTTTACAAAAAAGAAAATAACAAAATTGAGTTTTTACTTTGCGAGGATAATGATACGGAATTGTTGGAAACTAAGGTTTTTAAGTTGAGTTTGCCTATTAAATAAGATATTAGCTTTGTGCAGCTTTGCGAAAAACCTTTGTGAATCTTTGCGGTAAAATTATAACACAGAGATTCGCAAAGGTTTTTCGCAAAGGTTCACAAAAAATTTCGATTCCAGTAGTAACGTAGAGGCGCACAGTAGTGCGTCTCTGCAAAGAATGTAAAAATGATTGATGACAAATTGTAGATTTACGAGACGTTAGACACACTGCGGTGCGTCTCTACAATAAAACTTTGAACCTATGCTACTTTGAATCTTTGAACCTTAAAAAAAACTTTTTTTCACCCTTCTCCCAACCTTTTTATCTTTTTATCTCTCTTTATAAATAAAGACCAACATTGTGATAAACGAAACGCTAATTTCTAACTGCAAAAAAATGAACCGAGATGCTCAGCGTCAGGTTTATGAGCACATGGCTCCTAAATTGTATCGCGTTTGCAAACGATACCTAAAGAAAGAAGAAGAAATTGAAGAAGCTCTGGCCGACGCTTTTTATACCATCTTCACAAAATTAGATCAGTTAAAGGAAGAAAAAGCCTTTGAAGCCTGGGCTAGAAAAATTGCCGTTAATTACTGTTTGGCTTCCATCAAGAAAAATACCAATTTCAACATGTATCTTGATGATGTAAAAGTGCTTTCACAGCCTTTTACAGATGAAATGAACACATTAGAAGAAGAAGATTTACTTAATTTATTAAACCACATTCCTGATGGCTGTAAAACCGTTTTTAATCTTTTTGTTATTGAAGGTTTCGGTCACAAGGAAATAGCTGCAATGCTTAACATTTCTGAAGGCACTTCAAAATCGCAGTTAAATGCGGCTAAAACCAAACTAAAAGAACTGGTTAGTAAATTATATTATCAAAAAGCAAAATAGTCATGGACAATCAAGATAAAATATTCAACAGATTTAAGGAAGCTGCGGATAATGCAGAAACCAAAGATTTTCCGGGAATGGAAAAAGTCTGGTCGCGCCTAGAAGATAAACTCGACAGAAAAGAAGATAAAAAAACAATTTCTCTCTGGAAAAAAATTGCCGTTGCCGCTTCACTTTTATTGGTAATTTCTTTAGGATATCAGTTCTTAAAAACAAACAAAAAAGCAATTATCGAAACGCCAAAAGTTGTGGTTACAGAATCTGAAAAAGAAACAATTAAAAATTCTGATTTAGAAAAAAGTAAAGCTTTGGTTTCATCAGATTCAGAATTGGTTTCAAAAGAAGAAGCTGCTAAAATTCTGGAAAAACAAATTCAGCAGCAGCAGAAAGTTGCGATACACGAAGTTCCAGCTCCCGTTATAGTAGAGGAAGCAATAATATCAAGTGACAATTCAATGCCTGCACTAGACGCAGCGCCTGCTCCCGCAGCTGCAGAACCAGAATATTATGAAGAAGATACGGAAGTTTCCAAAGCAAAAGACAAAGTAGATATAGTTTCTGGATATTCACGAAAAATAGAAAGAGAAACTTTTAAATCTAATTCTGCAGAATTACAAGCTCCTAAAGCTAAAAAAAGTGCTCCTTTGGTAATCCTTAATGGAAATGCAGTGGCTCACAGCGACGATGCAAAAAGAGACAAAATGATGCAGAAAGAACTTCCTAATCTAAGTCCGGAAAATGTAGAATCGCTGGTAATTTTAGATGAGCCATTATATATTATTGATGGAATTTATTATTCAGAAAATGATTTATTCGGTTCAAATCCAACTAGTCCCTACGCACCATTAAACGAGCAGGAAATTAAAACCATAACAATTCTTCAGGATCTTGAGGCCACAGCAAAATATGGCGAAAGAGGAAAAAAAGGAGTTGTCATAATTACTACTAAAACAGGAAAACCGGCTCAAAAGAAATAGCCAAAAACACAAAACATCTTTGTCAAAGTTTAAAACTTTGACAAAGAAAAAATCCGAACATTAATTTAAAACTTATTATCATGAAAAGTCTAAAACTTATTTCATCAGCCATTGCTATGCTTATATGTTTCGTAACCATGGCACAAGAAAGAACGATTACAGGAATTGTTTCAGATGAGGCCAATGTGGCGCTGCCAGGTGTTACGGTGCAAATTAAAGGCACTAAAAAAAATACCCAAACTGATTTTGATGGAAAATATACTATTCAGGCTAAAAAAGGTGATGCTCTTGTTTTTAGCTATATAGGTATGGATACTCAAACTATTTTTGTTAAAAATTCCAATGTTATCAATGTGAAATTAAAAAGTAATATTGTTGAATTACAAGAAGTAGTTACAGTGGGATATAATTCAAACGATGCTCCTGCTGAAGATCAAAGTTATGCACGTTCTGAAAAAAGAAAAGCTGACAAATCAGTTACTAAAGCACTTCAAGGAAAAGTTATGGGAGTTCAGATTCAAAACAATATTGGATATATGGCTAGTCCAAGTCAGAGTGTGGCAATACGCGGAATTATATCTGTTTCTCAAAAAAACGAACCTCTATATATTGTCGACGGAGTTACAATAAAAGCAGATCAAATGGCAAAAATTAATCCGAACGATATTGACAACGTATCGGTTTTAAAAGATTCGGCAGCAACTTCAATTTATGGCAGCAAAGCTTCAAATGGTGTTGTAGTAATTTCGACCAAAAACGAGATTTACAAAAATCTATCTGAAAAAGAATTGGATAAAAAATTAAACCAAATTACTCCTATTCGCCCTGTTGAACCAACTCAGGAAGATTACGATACTTTTGTAGAAAATGCTTTCGAAAGTCCAAAAACGGCTCCGCTTTCTACTTTTTCTATTGATGTTGATAATGCTTCTTATACCAATATCAGACGTTTTTTGAATAACGGACAACAAGTTCCAAAAGATGCTGTGCGTGTAGAAGAAATGGTAAATTTCTTTAAATATACTTATCCGCAGCCAAAAAACGAACATCCGTTTTCTATTAATACTGAAGTAAGCGATTCACCTTGGAACTCAAAAAACAAAATCCTAAAAATTGGTTTACAGGGAAAAAATATCCCAACAGACGATTTACCAGCTTCAAATCTTGTTTTTTTAATTGATGTTTCGGGTTCAATGAGCGACATAAATAAACTGCCATTGTTAAAACAATCGATGAAAATACTGGTAAACGAATTACGTTCAAAAGATAAAGTAGCCATTGTAGTATATGCAGGAGCTGCAGGAATGGTTTTACCTCCAACTTCCGGAGATGAGAAAAAAACAATTATCGATGCTCTGGATAATTTACAATCTGGCGGAAGCACGGCTGGTGGAGCAGGAATTGAACTGGCTTACAAAACTGCAGCAGAAAATTTCATAAAAGGCGGAAACAATCGTGTAATTCTGGCAACTGATGGCGATTTTAATGTGGGAAGTTCTTCAAATTCTGATATGGAAAAACTCATTGAAGAAAAAAGAAAAACCGGCGTTCTCTTAACTTGTTTAGGTTACGGAATGGGAAATTATAAAGACAGCAAAATGGAAATTCTTGCCGATAAAGGAAACGGAAATTATGCCTATATCGATAACATTCAGGAAGCAAATCGTTTTTTAGGAAAAGAGTTCAAAGGTTCAATGTTTGCCATTGCAAAAGATGTAAAAATCCAGATTGAATTTAACCCAAAACAAGTTCAGGCCTATCGATTGATTGGTTATGAAAACAGAAAACTTCGTCCGGAAGATTTTAAAAATGACGCCATTGATGCGGGAGAATTAGGAAGTAATCATACCGTTACGGCTTTGTATGAAATTATTCCGGCTGGTGTAAAAAGCGATTATTTAAACGTTCAGCCAGATGATTTAAAATATACTAAAACAGAAACAACTTCAAACAATTACAGCGGTGAACTGGCAACGATAAAATTTCGTTACAAAAAACCAGATGGAGATAAAAGCATCGAAATGGTTCAGGTAATTGACAATAAATCGATTGCTTTAGAGAAAGCAAGTGACGATATGAAATTTAGTTCGGCTGTGGCCTGGTTTGGATTAAAATTGAGAGATTCAAAACTCATTGCTGATAAATCTTCTGAAGAAATTGTGAAATTGGCAAAACAAGGAAACTCAAACGACAGTGAAGGCTATAAAGCTGAATTTATACGTCTTGTTGAAGGTGCAAAACAGTATAATTAATAAATATTTATTTACATTTGGATTTTAAACGAATCATTAATTTAATAAACGCATGAATCCAATTTTAAGCCAGAATTTATTTTTAGTAAAAGAACATATCGGAATGTTTAAAGCCGCAAACAACTATGATATTTACGATCCGGAAACGAATCAGATTATTATGAACTGCAGAGAAAACAATTTGGGTTTCTTTACTAAAATATTTCGTTTTACAGATTATAAAAGAGCAACGCCTTTTGATATTGAAATCACAACTGCTGCAGGAGAAAAATTAATTTCTGTAAAAAGAGGAATCGCAATTTTTCGTTCGACCGTCGAAGTGTTTGACGAAAAAGACAGATTGATAGGTACATTCAAACAAAAGTTCTTTTCTATAGGTGGTAAATTTGATATTCTGGATAAAAACGAAAAACCTGCGGCAACTTTGCAGGGAAAATGGACTGGCTGGGATTTTAAATTTTCTCACGAAAACAAACAACTTGCGCAGGTAAGTAAAAAATGGGCAGGATTAGGAAAAGAGTTTTTTACAAGTGCTGATAATTATGTTCTTCAAATAGAAGAAACTGTAGCTCCAGACAGCCCAATTAGACAATTAATTCTTGCTGCAGTAATGTGTATCGATATGGTTTTGAAAGAATAAAAGTTGTTAAACTTAGATTAAGAAAACACCTAAAAGCATCATTTTAGTTTACAAAAGCTTTATTTTTGTTATACTTAAAATGATGCTTTTTGCATTTCTAAACATAAATCATGACAGACTTAAAAAATAAAAATGCGCTTATTACCGGCGCTGGAAAAGGAATTGGAAAAGCTATTGCAATTGCTTTGGCAAAAGAAGGCGTAAATGTAATTTTATTAGCAAGAACTCAGACCGATGTTGACCAGCTGGCAGTTGAAACTAATAAGTTGGGCGTAAAATCTCTGGCTTTATCCGCAGACGTTTCTGATATTAATTCTGTAAATGCAGCTGTTGAAAAAGCTTTAACAGAATTTAAAACTATCGATATTTTAATCAACAATGCCGGGATTGGTGCTTTTGGAAAATTCATGGAATTGGAACCTGCCGACTGGGAAAGAATTATTCAGGTAAATTTAATGGGAACGTATTATACAACCCGTGCCGTAATTCCCCAAATGATCGAAAGACAAACAGGTGATATTATTAATATTTCTTCTACAGCGGGATTAAACGGAAATGCTGTTACAAGTGCCTATAGCGCATCAAAATTTGCTGTTCTAGGTTTAACAGACTCTTTAATGCAGGAAATGAGAAAACACAATATTCGTGTTACTGCTTTAACACCAAGCACAGTAGCAACCGATTTGGCAATCGACTTAAAATTAACCGACGGAAATCCCGAAAAAGTTATGCAGTCTGAAGATCTGGCCGAATTAATTATCGCTCAGCTAAAATTAAATCGCAGAGTGTTTATAAAAAACAGCAGCATTTGGTCTACTAATCCTTAAAAAACATTTCTCTGACAACTTTGGCAAAGTTTAAAACTTTGGCAAAGTTCCTAACAGCCTTAACATAAAATCAAATGGAACAATATTTAAGACAATTAATTGCCATAGAATTTCAGGATAAAAAGGAAATTTTTACAGGTTTTCTTATTGATTATTCTGATGATTGGATTTTACTTCGAAACAATCCTGTTGATTATATTTTGGATGGTTATGTAATTCTGAAAAATAAAAATATTGAAGCTGTTCATAGAGATCAGGATTTGGCTTTTACAGAAAAAGTAATTCGTTTAAAAGGTTTAAAAACAAATTCTGAAGATATTATCCCAATTCGGGATTTGAATTCAATTTTAAGTTTTATCAACAATCAGCATGGCATTTTTCAGATTTCTAAAAAGTCTGCAAAGTCAGCTTATTTAGGAAAATTAATTTCTTTAACAGATGAAGAGCTTACAATAGATTTTCTGGATACCAGAGGTCAGTTTGGCGGCGAATTGAGTTTTAATCCTGAAAAAATTCGGGTTATTGAATTTGATACCGATTATATTAATTCTTTGAAATTAGTTATTCCCGAAAATCAGAAATAGAATTTTGATAATTAAAAAGCCCTTTTTACAAAGGGCTTTTTTGTCATTTATGTAACGATTAGAACTTTTTCAAAGTTTAAAACTTTGACAAAGTTAAAACTCTATATCTTTTACGCTTCTGCCAGCTTATTTACAAACTCCATACGAACACTTCCGTCTTCATCAATTTTCGTTAAATTGATTTCGTGCAAGGTATTTATTAATTCAGGATTCCACGGAGTTTTTACTTTTACGTAATTTTCGGTAAAACCATGAATGTAACCTTCTTTATTTTCGCTTTCAAAAAGAACCGTTCTGTTGGTTCCTAATTGACTTTCGTAAAAAGCACGACGTTTTTTAACCGATAAACCTCTAAGCATTTTGCTTCGTTTTGCTCTTACATTTGCAGGAACAACTCCCGGCATTTCTGCAGCTTCGGTATTATCTCTTTCAGAATATGTGAATACGTGTAAATACGAAATGTCCAATTCATTTAAAAAATGATACGTTTCTAAGAAATGTTTATCTGTTTCACCAGGAAAACCAACAATAACGTCAACACCAATGCAAGCGTGCGGCATTACTTCACGAATTTTATTTACACGATCTGTATAAACTTCGCGTAAATAACGGCGTTTCATTAATTTTAAAATATCGTTGCTTCCTGATTGCAGCGGAATATGAAAGTGTGGTACAAAAGTGCGGCTTTTTGAAACAAACTCTATAGTTTCATTTTTCAATAAATTTGGTTCGATTGATGAAATACGAAGGCGTTCGATTCCTTCCACTTTATCTAAAGCCTGAACCAGATCCAGGAAAGTATGTTCGTGTTTTTTGTTTCCGAATTCACCTTTTCCGTAATCACCAATATTTACTCCGGTTAAAACAATTTCTTTGATATTTTGTTCTGAAATTTCTTTGGCATTTTTTAGAACATTTTCTAAAGCATCACTTCTGGAAATTCCTCTTGCCAATGGAATTGTACAATAGGTACATTTATAATCGCATCCGTCCTGAACTTTTAAGAAAGCACGTGTACGATCGCCAATTGAGTAACTTCCAACATAAAAATCAGCTTTGGCAATTTCGCATGAATGAACTTCACCCATATCGTTTTTGCTCAAATCATGAATATAATCGGTGATTTTAAATTTTTCTGTAGCTCCCAACACCAAATCAACACCATCAACAGCAGCTAATTCTTCTGGTTTTAACTGTGCGTAACATCCAACTGCGGCGACAAAAGCTTTATCATTAAGTTTCATTGCTTTTTTTACGACTTGCTTAAACTGCTTATCTGCATTTTCAGTTACAGAACAAGTATTGATTACATATATATCTGCAATTTCTTCAAAATCGACACGATCAAAACCTTCATCATTAAAATTTCTGGCAATGGTTGATGTTTCTGAAAAATTCAGTTTGCAGCCAAGCGTATAAAAAGCAACTTTTTTTCTATTTTCCATAGGAATGCACTACATTTATAAGTAGTAAGATATTATATTTACATCTCTATTAAAGAGTTTGCAAATTTACATACAATATTCTTTAAAATAAAATCAATAATACACTATATATCAATATTTTGCATTAAACATCTATTTTAAAACGTATTAAGAAATTAAAAGATAATTCAATTATTTCTTAAATTTAATGTTTTAGGAGAAGATAAAATTTTATTTCAATAAGAATAAAACGACAAAAATATCGATTAAGTGCAAATTTTATCGATTAAATACATTTTTTTATTGTTTAAATTAAATTTTTCTTACATTTAACTTTGTTTAGAAAATTTCAACTTTAAATTGAGTTTTTACAGATTTTAAAAGAGAATATTAATATTATAACAATTCATATAAAACAATTTTGAATTTCGATCGTTATGTTGTTGTTTTGTTATTAAAAAAGAATGGGAACGCCGAAAACCAGAAAGAGTAGGCAAAAATTAAAAATTAAAAACTCCACTATGAAAGCATTTTTACCCACGATCTGCTTGATGTTCTTAACCATTTTTAGTTCGCAAGCGCAAACTAATGCACCAGCTGCAGCTGCTAATCCATTTCCATCTATTAGTACTTTAACAAGTTGGGCAAGTTTAAATTCTCAGTCTCAATTTGATATTGCCATTCGTGCGGTTGGATTTAAATTTGAAGTAAAGGAACCGGGTGCAGAATCTACAGCTTACACATATATTCGTAAAGTAACTGTAAACGAAGTAAACTATACAGATAGAATTGTGTACAGAATTACTAACAATAATTCGGCAAGTATTATCTCTTTAGTAACGGCTTCTACAGACTTAGTAAGTTTATATACTCCACAATTAGCTACATTCAAAAATAATAATTGTAAAACTGAAATGTCTAAAGACAAAAATACTACTTGCAGCTGTTACGAAAGTGTAAATTTTGCAATCGACCTTTGCGACGAACGTGTAAAGCTTACAATGGGTGACGGAAATAAATATTTTGTTTCTGTAGCAAAAAAATAATTCAAAGAAACGACGTTTTCCAAATCTTTGCAGACTTACAAAGTTTTCAAAGATTTGGAACGCATTTCTTTAAGCAGATTATATTAGTTTAAAATATATTTCTGAACAACTTCAGCAACGCCGTCATTGTTATTTGAAGCAACAACTAAGTTGGCTCTATGGCGTAATTCAGGGTTAACATTATCAACCCAAACTCCCAAACCAGCATATTCGATCATAGTTAAATCATTTCCTGCATTTCCAACGGCAATAATTTCACTTTGATGAATTCCTAATTTTTCTGCCAAAAGTTTTAAACTGGCAGCTTTGTCAATTCCTTGCTGTGCAGCTTCTAAGAAAAAAGGTTTTGACATAGAAACGCTCAAATGCGGCATTTTTTCAATTAAATCTTGTTCTATCTCTTTTAAATAATCAGGATCCTGAAGCAAAATGCATTTTACAGCCGGTCTGTCTACATAATCCTTAAAACTTGCAACTTTAAGATGCGGCATTCCTGTAATTTCCTTTTCGACTTCGATATACTGAGAATCGGTTTCGCTTATAATTTCATTATCTAAATAGGTTATAATATGCGTTTTCATTTTAACGCTGTAATCGTATAAAGCTTGGATTTGTTCTACCGTTAATTTTTGCTCAAACAAAACCAAATCATCTTTGACACGGCTTATGATAGCACCGTTAAAAGAAATCATGTAAGAATCATTTATATCCAGTTCCAGTTCTTTAGCATAAGCTGTCATCGCAGAAGTTGGACGTCCGGAAGCCAAAACAACATAAACACCTTTTGCCTGAGCTTCTAATAATACTTTCTTATTTAGATCTGAAATTTTGTGGTCGTCTGTCAACAAGGTATCATCCATGTCGAGAACTAACATTTTGTATTGCATTTTTTTTTAGTTTTCAGTATTACTTTTTAAATACTCATTCTAAATTCTTCAATAACAGGATTTGCTTTTGCAAAATCTGTTTCCTGAATAAAAACCTCAACAGCCAGATCTGTACCGCCAAAACCTCCTAAACGAGCTGATTGAATATTATCTTTTTTCACGGTTTCTACTCCCGCTTCTATTAATCTTTCCTGCAAAGCAATAGCTAATACTTCACTACCCGAAAACACCTTCATTAATCCCATAACATTTATTTTATTAATTATTAATTTATTCCAATATAGTTTTTAATTTATTTTGAAAACTTTCATTTTCATTTATGCCAATATGTTCCTGATTTTTCAGCGGATATAAATAAGCATTTGAGCTTAAAAGATTTTTTAACCGAACCGAATTATCAAAAGGAATCAATTGATCGGCAGTCCCGTGAAAAAGATAAATTGGAGCTTTTATTTTTGGAAGATATAGATTTGTCTCTAAACTAAACTTTTTCATAAAATCAGGAAAAAGCGGGACTTTTGAACTTGACAATTCTAAAAAATTATAATATGGTGCCTGAAGAAGTAAGGCTTTTGGTTTATTTTCTAAAGCCAGTTTAGCCGCAAATCCCGAACCAATAGAATATCCTGCAATTATGATCTTATTTTCAGTATATTTTTTAGAAATTGATTTGTATACAATCGAAATATCCTTACTTAACTGCTCTTCGTTTTCGATTTCACCTTCACTTTTCCCAAAGCTTCTATAATCTAAAATAAAGATATCATATCCTAATGATGTATAAACTTTTGCAATTTTTCCCCAGGTTTCAAGCGTTCCGGCATTTCCGTGAAGATAAAAAACTAAACCTTTAGAATGTTCAGCTTTAAATAACAAACCATTCAAAATATTTCCGTCAAACGACTTGATATTTATCTCTTCAAATTTCTGTTGATAATCAAACTTGTAATCTTTTGGAAGCCTTGAACTATGAAAAACCAGCCCAACCTGATTTAAATAAATATAGGAAATTACGAGAAAATAAATAATTAGAAAAAAGCACAAAAGTACGATTGACAAGAATTTAAGTGTTTTGAATATTTCCATACATTATTTTTTAACTTTCAGTCGAAGTGAAAATTTCCAGTTTATATTGTAACTAAAAGCTGTGACTAAAAACTGCTGCTATTTACTCTTCTTCAATATCGTCTTCTTCCTCATCGAGTTCCTCCTCACCTTCTTCATCCATATCAAACAAATAAGGTTCGATTAACATTTTATCTGCCAGGATTTCGATGCGCTCAGTCAAAGTTTCTGCAAAAATTAATCGCTGCGTTTTGGCAATACTATTTGAAATACGCATAATTTTTGGTTCATGACGCAGTTTTAAAATCGGATCTGCATCATCAAGAATGAACATTTTTAAACGGTTTACATTATATCCTGCAGTACTAAACATATCGTTTAATTTAGTTGGAGTTCCAATTAAAACATCGATTCCTGTAGAAATATAATTTTTGTCATAATCCATATCGCCTTTGTCATGTACTCCATAAACTTCAAGGTTAGTATATTTTCCATACTTCTCAAAAAGTTCTACCATTGCTGTCATCCTATCTTTGTCTTCAACAATAATTAACGCTCGAGGTGATTCTTCATTTTTCCCTGCCAATTGCTGAATTACATTTAAAACAATTGTAGTTGTTTTTCCCGTTCCGTTTGGAGAAATAATTATACAGTCGGCGCCGCTTTTTATGGTCGAAAAAGTTTCCATCTGCAAAGCATTTGCTTCGGTTAAACCATTTTCAATTAATCCGTCTTGTAACTTTTCGTTTATTTTTTTTAGTTTCATTTTTTTTAGCTTTAAGCTATAAGCCATTGGCTGTAAGCAAAAGTTATCTATATTTTAAAAGCGTAAAGCCTAAAGCTTATAGCCTGCAGCCCGAAGCATTACTTGCTGGCGAACATTTTTACATCACTTTCGGAGATTTCGTTTCCTCCCAAAATGATTAATCTTTCTACCACATTTCGAAGTTCACGAATATTTCCTGTCCAGTCATATTCCTGCAATAATTGTATAGCTTGTGAAGAAAACATTTTAACTGCCGTACCTTGTTCTGAAGCAATTTTCTCAGCAAAATGTTTTATCAAAGCAGGAATATCATCACGTCTTTCATTCAAAGGTGGAACTTTAATCAAAATTACAGCCAGACGATGGTATAAATCTTCGCGGAAACGACCTTCAGCAATTTCTGTTTTTAAGTCTTTATTGGTTGCAGCAACAACACGTACATCCACTTTTATATCTTTATCAGCACCAACTCTTGTAATCATACTTTCCTGAAGGGCACGTAAAACTTTGGCTTGCGCCGAAAGACTCATATCTCCAATTTCATCCAGGAAAATAGTTCCTTTATCTGCCGCTTCAAATTTTCCGGCACGATCTTTCACTGCCGATGTAAATGCACCTTTTACGTGTCCGAATAATTCACTTTCAATTAATTCACTCGGAATCGCGGCACAGTTTACTTCAATTAAAGGAAATCCTGCTCGCTCACTTTTTTCGTGTAACTGATGTGCAACTAATTCTTTCCCGGTTCCATTTGGTCCCGTAATCAAAACTCTGGCTTCGGTTGGAGCAACTTTATCAATCATCACTTTTATATGATTAATAGATTCGCTCTCGCCGATCATTTCGTAATTTTTACTAACTTTTTTCTTTAGGATTTTATTTTCAACAACTAATTGTTTTTTGTCTAAAGCATTACGAACTGTATTTAATAAACGATTTAAATCTGGCGGTTTTGAGATATAATCAAAAGCACCTAAACGCATAGTATTAATTGCCGTTTCCATATCCCCATGCCCAGAAATCATCACCATCGGAATTTCTGGTTTTATCTTTTTTACTTCTTCTAAAACCTCAACACCGTCTAATTTTGGCATTTTAATATCGCACAAAACCAAATCGTAATCGTTGTTTTTTATTTTTTCAAGACCCGCAGCACCATCTTCGGCTTCATCAACCTGATAGGAATCATTCTCTTCTGATAAAATTTTTACCAAAACTCTTCTAATCGCCGCTTCGTCTTCTATAATTAGTATTTTACTCATTTTTTTTGAGATTCTAAGGTTCTAAGTTGCTAAGGTACTGAGGTTTTTCTGCAAGAAGCTAAAAAAAACTTAGCATCTCAGAACCTTAGTGCCTTAGCACCTTTAAAAAATTAATATTTTAGCCATTTATACAATTCTTTCCACGTTGGTTTTTTGCCATACATTAAAATACCTATTCGGTAAATTTTTGCAGCGAACCAAACGACAAGGAAAAATGTAGCAAACAATAATGATACCGAAATTGCGATTTGCCACCAAGGCACGCCAAATGGAATACGCATTAACATAACAATTGGCGAAGTAAGCGGAATCATTGAAAATACAACGGCCACAGTTCCGTGCGGATCATTAACAACGGTAAAAAATCCGATGTATACACTTAAAATTAAAGGCATTAATATTGGAAGCAAAAACTGCTGAGAATCAGTTTGATTATCAACGGCTGCTCCAATTGCCGCATAAAACGAACTGTATAAAAAATAACCTCCAATGAAATAAATTACAAATCCAATTAAGATACTTGCAATAGGCAGATTCCATGCTTCTCTTAATCCCATTTGTATAATTCCCGAAAAATCATGTTGTGCTGACTGCATTAATACTGGTGGAATTTTAGCTGTTGTGCCAACATTCACATCAAAAAATACCGATGCGGTAAACATTAAACTTAAACCAATAATAGCCCAAATCGTAAATTGTAAAATTCCTGCCAATGAAGTTCCAACAATTTTTCCAATCATCAACTGAAATGGTTTTACAGATGAAATAATGATCTCGATAATTCGGTTTGTTTTTTCTTCGATCACACTTCGCATTACCATATTTCCGTAAATGATAATAAACATCATGATCAGATAACCAAATGCACCGCCAATGCCTATTTTTACTTCGTTTAATCCTTTTAAACTTTCCTCCCCCGAAGCTTTTACCAAATGTATATTAACTTTTGATTGTGCTTTTTGAATCGCCAAAGTATCCAGTTTAGCACTTTGCAAATTGAGTTTTGTAATTTTTGATGCAATAATATCCTGTGTATTTTCGACAAAAGAAATACTTGGACTATTATTGGATATAAATTCTATTTTACTTTCTAAATCTTTTGCATCGTTTGTTTTTGGAATAACAATTAATCCGTTGAAATTTTCTTTTGTAATACTGTCTTTTAAAGCTTTTACATCAATTTCAGATAAATTTAGATATTTAAATTCAGCACTTTTTTTATTTTCTTTTAAAAAATCGGCAGCAAAAAGCCCCGTTTCGTCATGGATCGCAATACGTTTCGTTTCGGCTTTCATTGTGCTTAAATAGCCAATAAAAACAGCAATGGCAACAAATAAAAGCGGACTCAAAAAAGTCATAACAACAAAAGATTTATTGCGGACTTTGGCAATAAATTCTCTTTTTATAATTAATGAAATAATACTCATTTCTTGATTTTAGATTTTAGATTGTTGACTTTAGATTTTTAGATTTTAGGTCTTCACTCTAAAATCTAAAATCTGAAATCTAAACTTTATTTTCAGTAACTGTTTGAATAAAAATATCGTTTATGCTTGGAATTTTTTCTACAAAATGTGTTACTTGTCCTCGTTGTGTTAAAACATTCAATAATTCATTTGGCGTCGCGTTACCAATCTGAATATTCAATTTTAAATCATCATTTAATGATTTGAAACTGGCAGGCGAAACCGTAAATTTTTGTGTAATATCATACATTAAGCCTTCAACATTATTGGTTAGAATTCCAACTTCAAAACTATTGGTTCTAAACTGACGTTTTACATCTGCAACTTTGCCTTCTATCAATTTATTTGATTTGTGAATTAAAGCAATGTTTTCGCAAAGTTCCTCTACACTTTCCATACGGTGTGTCGAAAAAATAATTGTTGAACCTTGTTCTTTTAAAGCCAAAATTTCGTCTTTTATAATATTGGCGTTGACAGGGTCAAATCCAGAAAAAGGTTCGTCTAAAATGAGCAGTTTTGGTTTATGCAAAACACAAACCACAAACTGAATTTTTTGGGCCATACCTTTAGAAAGTTCCTGAATTTTCTTGTTCCACCAGCCCTGAATTCCCAAACGGTCAAACCAATAATCCAGCTGCTTTTTGGCTTCGGCTTTAGAAAGTCCTTTCATTTGTGCGAGATACAAACACTGCTCTCCTACTTTCATAGAACTGTACAAGCCTCTTTCTTCCGGAAGATAACCAATGGTCTGCACGTGTTTGGGCTGCAGTTTTTCTCCATCTAAAATTATTTCGCCGCTGTCAGGCAGTGTAATTTGATTTATAATTCTAATTAAGGAAGTTTTTCCAGCTCCATTGGGACCTAAAAGTCCATATATACTGCCTTTTGGCACATTTAATGAAACTTCGTTAAGCGCTACATAATCGCCATATTGTTTTACGACTTTATGTACTTCGAGTAAGTTGCTCATTTTGTTTTTTAGATTTTCATGTGATGGCTTTTGCAATTTCTGCCAACAGTCTGTAAAAGTAAATAATTAGTAGCGAATCTGCATAATAATACGCAAAAAACCCATTCTATTTATATACAGAATGGGTTTTGAATTTATTTTTATCTTTAAAAAGTTTTAGATTATGAGAACATATCTTTTACTTTTTCAAAGAATGATTTCTCTGATTTTTCAGGACTTGGAGCAAAATGCTCGTCATTTAAAGCATTTTCAAAGAATTGTTTTTGTTCTTTATTTAATGTTTTTGGCGTCCAAACGTTTACGTGAACTAGTAAATCTCCACTTCCGTAACCATTGATACTTGGAATTCCTTTTCCTTTTAATCTTAAGATTTTTCCAGATTGAATTCCTTCTTCCAGTTTAATACGAACTTTTCCGTTGATTGCTTCAATATCTTTAGAAGCTCCTAAAACAGCCTCAGGAAAACTGATATATAAATCGTAATGAACATTTTCTCCTTCACGTTTCAGGAATTCATGTTCAATTTCTTCAATAGCAACAATTAAATCTCCCGGAATACTGTTTCCTGGTGCATCGTTACCTTTGTTAGAAACTTTCAACTGCATTCCGTCAACAACTCCTGCAGGAATTTTGATTGATACAGTTTCATCCTCCTGAACCATTCCCTGTGCATCAGCTTCGGCAGGTTTTTTGTCTAAAATCTGACCAGAACCACCACAAGTAGGACAAGTTGACGCAGACTGCATTCTTCCTAAAATGGTATTGGTTACACGCATAACCTGTCCCTGACCATTACAAGTCGTACAAGTTTTATATGTTACACCTTTTGCCTGAACTTTACGTTTTACTTTTACTTTTTTCTCAACACCATTTGCAATCTCTTCTAAAGTTAGTTTTACTTTAATTCGAAGATTACTTCCTTTTGCACGACGCGGACCTCCGCCTCCACCTCCGAAACCGCCAAATCCGCCTCCGAAAATGTCACCAAACTGGCTGAAAATGTCATCCATATTCATACCACCATGACCGCCAAATCCGCCAGAACCATCAAATGCCTGATGTCCGTATTGGTCGTATTTTGCTTTTTTCTGCGGATCACTTAAAACCTCATAAGCTTCAGCTGCTAATTTAAAGTTTTCTTCTGCCTCTTTGTCGCCTGGATTTTTATCAGGGTGGTATTTAAGCGCACTTTTTCTGTATGCTTTTTTTATTTCGGCAGCGTCAGCATTTTTTGAAATGCCCAGTATTTCGTAAAAATCTTTTTTCATAATTTAGGTAAAATTCTAAATTTTAAAATTCCAAATTCTAATATTTAAACTGAATTACAGAATCTTAATTGCTTTTAGTTTCCAACTACAACTTTAGGGTAACGAATAATTTTATCTCCTAATTTGTATCCTTTTTCAATAACATCTACAACTTTGCCTTTTAATTTATCAGATGGTGCTGGAATTTGGGTAATTGCTTCAGCAATATCAGCATTAAAAGCATCTCCTGCCTGAATTTCAACTTGCTCTAAACCTTTAGAAATTAAAGTACTTTTCAGTTTTTCATGAATCAACTCAACACCTTTTTTCAAATTTTCATCGTCAGATTTGTTGATCTCTACAGCTGCTCTGTCAAAATCATCTAAAACTGGAAGCATTGCCAACAAAACTTCCTGGTTTGCTGTTTTAAATAATTCAAGACGCTCTTTTGAAGTTCTTTTTTTGTAATTTTCAAATTCTGCAAATAATCTCAAAAACTTATCTTTTTCGCGAGCCAAGTCTTGAGCTAATTGCTCCTCAACACTTAATTCTTCAACAATTAACTGCTCTCCGTTTGCATTGTTCTCTAACGTTACATCGTCTAATTCCTGATCGAATTCTGTATTTTCCGTAGTCATATTACTTTTATTTTTAAAAATATTCTTAAACTTCATTTTTTATTTCTTTCTGTTGGATTGCAAAAGTACTGCCAAATCTTGCAAAATGTCAAATTGTCACTTTATTAATTATGAGTGTTTTAAAAAGCGAAAATAGACAATAAAATTTTATTATAATTTTAAGACTATTACGTTTTAGTTTGTCGTATCTTTGATATCCAAATTGGAAAACAAAATTTATTACCTATCAAAATTGAATTTAAGGGTTGGCTTAGGCCTCTAAATAATTATTAATTCAAGTTTACCTTATATTAAAAAAAGCTTCGCCTTACAGAAAGACGAAGCTTTTTTTTATGTTTTAAATTTTATTGCACGGGCGGAGGGATTCGAACCCCCATCAACGGTTTTGGAGACCGCTATTCTACCCTTGAACTACGCCCGTAACTTGAGGTCGCAAATTAAAGGCTTTTTTTTCTTTTTCCTGCAATTATTTTATGAAGTTTTAGCAGATATTCCCAATATTTACTGGGAATACCTGAAAAACAATATTTTAAGTCAATCTCTTAAATCAAAGCATTTTTTAATCCTTCGAAATCAACAGAAACCTGCTCGCCTGTCACTAAATTTTTAAGTGTATAGGAATTTGAATTAATCTCCTGATCTCCAACTAATACAACAAATGGAATAAAGCGTTTATCTGCATATTGAAATTGTTTTCCAACTTTTACGTTATCCGGATACAATTCTACTTTTATGTTTTCCTGTCTTAATTTTTGAATAGCTTTTGAAGCATACAAAGCTTCTTTATCTCCAAAATTTAAAAATATGGCTTTTGATGTTTCTGCAATAGTTTCCGGGAATAATTCTAATTTTTCTAATACTAAATAGATCCTGTCCAGACCAAAAGAAATTCCAACACCGCTCATATTTTGTAAACCAAAAATACCCGTCAAATCGTCGTATCTTCCGCCGCCGCCAATAGAACCCATAGAAACTGTTTTTGGTGCTGCGACCTCAAAAATAGCTCCTGTGTAATAATTTAAACCGCGTGCCAAAGTTACATCAAGATCCAAAATTGCGGTTGACAAACCTAAACCTGCAACATTGTCACAAATAAATTTCAATTCTTCTACACCTTTCATTCCTTCTTCAGAAGAAGCTAATAAATCTGAAAGCTGCTTAATTTTATCTGAAAAAGTTCCGCTAAAGCTGAAAAGTGGCTGCACTTTTACCAGAGCTTCTTCAGAAATTCCTTTTTCGATCATTTCTTTCTTTACGCCGTCTTCACCAATTTTATCCAGTTTATCAAGGGCAACAGTAAAATCGATTAATTTATCCGAAGCACCAATTACCTCAGCAATTCCTGATAATATTTTTCTATTATTGATTTTAATAGTAACACCTTCTAATCCTAAAGAAGTAAAAACAGTATCATATAACTGAACCAATTCTACTTCCTGCCAAAGTGATTTTGAACCCACAACATCGGCATCGCATTGGTAAAATTCTCTATAACGCCCATTTTGCGGATTGTCAGCTCTCCAAACAGGCTGAATTTGATATCTCTTGAAAGGAAATACAATTTCGCTTTGGTGCTGTACTACGTATCTTGCAAATGGAACTGTCAGGTCGTAGCGCAGTGCCTTTTCAGAAATTTTTCCTGTAAATTTATTTAATTCGATTCTTTGCTCTAAACTTATTTTTTCAGCAGAATTTACCAGCAATTCTTCAATTGATTTTGGCAGTTCAATTTTAGCTTTATCATAGAAAAAATTACCCGAATTCAATATTTTAAAAATCAAACGATCACCTTCTTCTCCATATTTTCCCATTAAAGTATCAGAATTTTCAAATGAAGGTGTTTCAATCGGTTGAAAACCAAATTTTTCAAAATTCCTTTTTATGGTCTGCATAATATACTGGCGTTTTGACACCTCAGCAGGTGAAAAATCTCTTGTTCCTTTTGGTACGCTTGGTTTTGAAGCCATCTTTTTTATTTTAGATTGTTGATTTTAGATTTTAGATTTCTTTTGAAACTCAAATTCAAAAACCTTTAAGATTAATTTATTTATTATTGTTTGATTGCTGGCTCTTTAGACTTTCGACTTTATGACCTTCCAACTTTTGACTTAATTTAAATCGACTGCAAATATCTTACTTTTTAAAATAAATAACAGCGGTTCGAAAACAAACTTGTAACAAAAACCGTATTTTCGTGACAAATTGGTCATGATGCTAAAATTATTTAAGGAAAATATTCGAATTGCTTTTGGTTCCATCAAAACTCAATTACTGCGAACCATTCTTACTGTATTAATTATTGCTATCGGAATTACCGCTTTGGTTGGAATTTTAACAGTTGTGACTGCTCTTGAAAATACCGTTTCGACCAATTTTGCATCAATGGGAGCTAACACATTCAATATTAATCAATACGAAAATACGGTTCGAAATCGTGGTGGAAACGAACGAGAAGTTATAAATCCGATTATTTCGTATCCCGAAGCTGTGGCTTTTAAAAACAAATACAAATATCCTTTTACTGAAACTTCACTTTCGTTTATCGCAACATCAAAAGCCGAAGTAAAATATTTAGACACTAAAACTGATCCTGAAATTACGGTTGTTGGTGTAGACGAACATTTTATCTCAAATTCTGGTTTAGAAACCACTTTAGGCCGATCTTTTAACCAATTTGACATTGATAACAACACCTATTCCTGTGTTGTAGGTTCTGACTTTGAAAAAGGTTTATTAAAAGATGTGAACCCTATTGATAAAATTATTTCGATTCGCGGTGCACGTTTTAAAGTTATTGGTGTTTTAAAAGAAAAAGGATCAACTTTTGGAAACAGTCAGGATTTACGGGTTTTGATTCCTATTCAGGTTGCGCGTTCTCTATTTACGGCACCAAATATCAATTATACTATAAGTGTAATGGTTTCTAAAAAAGAACTTTTAGATGAAGCTGTTGACAATGCTACTAGCACAATGAGAAGAGTTCGTAAACTAAGTCCGGTTCGGGATAATAATTTTGGTATCGGCAGAAGCGATGACTTAATAAACAGAATTTTAGGTATTACAAAATATTTAGGCTGGGCATCGTGGATTATTTCTATTATTACAATCCTCGGTTCATCAATTGCTTTAATGAATATCATGATTGTTTCGGTGACAGAACGTACCCGCGAAATTGGTGTTAGAAAAGCCCTTGGCGCGACAAAAGTTACAATCTCAGTTCAGTTTTTTATTGAGACTTTATTAATTGGACAAATTGGCGGTCTTGTCGGAATTATTTTAGGAATCCTGATTGGCTTTGCTTTTGCCGCAGCAATGAGTTTTGCTTTTGTTATTCCATGGATGGCAATTTTGGCCGCTTTTGGAACCAGTTTTATGGTTGCAATTGTTTCCGGTTTATATCCTGCAATTAAAGCTTCTCAATTAGATCCTATCGAAGCTTTGCGATATGAGTAATTTTTAGTTTTCAGTCGCAGTTTCTCAATGACAACTGAAAAACTGAGACTGAAACTAAACTTAGGCTTTAGAAACCTTGCATGAAATCATGCGGTCGTTATCGTAAATATCTTTTCGGAGGTCGATGTTTATAAAATCCATTTTCCCTAATAGATCAATCATTTCTTTTCCCAAATATTGATTGATTTCAAAATACAATTTTCCGTTATCTAAAAGATTATTTTGTGCAAGAGAAGCTATTTTTCTGTAAAAAACCAAAGCATCGTTATCATCAACAAAAAGCGCAAGATGCGGTTCATAATCCAGAACATTTTTCCTGATTTCTTCTTTTTCTAAATTTCGAACATACGGCGGATTTGAAACAATGATATCAAACTGACATTTTAATTCTTTAGTTTCCAGAATATCCTGAAACATAAAAGTTACGTCGACTTTATTTTTATTGGCATTTCGTTTTGCCGTTTCTATAGCTTTTTTTGAAACATCAATGGCATACACTTCTGCATTTGGTAGATTTTTAGCGAGCGAAATGGCAATACAGCCGCTTCCGGTTCCGATGTCAAGTATTCTTAGCTTTTTGATTCTGTCAGTTGCGGCATTTTCGTTGATAATCCATTCAACCAGTTCTTCTGTTTCCGGTCGTGGAATTAAAACATTTTCGTTTACCTCAAAATCCAAACCGTAAAAACTGGTTTTTCCCAATAAATATTGAATTGGAACTTCTTTTTTAAGCTGGGCCAATAACAAATCCCAAACTGCAAAATCAGATTCAGAAAAAAATAATTCATGATTAAGAGCCAAATCTATTTGACGAAGTTTGTGTTTGTCTTCTAAAATTAAATAGAAAAAACTCTCGGCCTCGTACGCATCGTACAAAGGGGATAATTCTTTAATAAACTGAGTACGATATTGTTTAATTTTCATTGTGGTTCATTGAGTATTATTTTCAGCTAAAGCCAATATTTTCTTCACATAAGTATTTTGCAGACTTTTAATTCTGCAAATCTTTCAACATCCATACGGGGCAGGAATTATGCCCGGTACAACCCATTGGAGCGTCTAAATATTCGAAACCTGATTTTCTATATAATTTTTGTGCCGCATGCATAAACGGCATTGTTTCAATATAACATTTTTCAAATCCAAAATTTCTTGCCTGTTCCAGACATTCATCCATCATTTTACTTCCTATTCCTAATCCGCGCACTTTTGGCAAAAAATACATCTTTTGTAATTCGCAGATTTTAGGGTTTCCATTTTCTAAAGGGGCAATGCCTGCACAACCTAAAATTTCGCCTTCAATCTCAACAACAAAATAAACTGATTTTGGTTTACTGTATTCTTCAAACATTAAATCTAAATATGGATCTTCATAAGCCGTGCCTACTTTTGGAATTTCCATTTCATCAAAAACTGATCTTATTAATTTTGCAACCGACTGATTGTCTTCTTTTTTAATTTTTCTAATAACCCAATTTTTCATTTTATTTATTGACTTGTATCTACAAAAATAAAAATACTTTTTTGATACTTTCATAACAATTTGTAATGTTTCACAACAATCTTGATAAGATTGGACTTAAAACTCAAAAATAGTTACTTTTGCAGGGTGAATATACATGAGAAATATATCAAACGATGCATTGAACTTGCCAAAAATGGCTTTGGAACAACTTATCCAAACCCTATGGTAGGAAGTGTAATTGTTTATGATGGCAAAATTATTGGCGAAGGCTGGCACAAAAAAGCCGGCGAACCTCATGCCGAAGTCAATGCTGTACGATCTGTAAAAGATAAATCTTTATTAAAAAAAGCTACTATTTATGTTAGCTTAGAACCTTGTTCTCATTTTGGAAAAACACCTCCATGCTGCGATTTAATTATTGCAAATGAAATTCCGAATGTTGTTGTGGGAACGGTTGACCCTAATGAAAAAGTGGCCGGAAGGGGAATTAAAAAACTGGTTGAAGCCGGTACAAATGTCACTGTTGGCATTCTAGAAGACGAATGTAACGATCTAAATAAACGCTTTTTTACTTTTCATCAAAAAAAGAGACCTTATATTATATTAAAATGGGCCCAAAGTCTGGACGGATTTCTTGCCCCCGAAAAAGAAATTGATCAGGAAAGAAAACCTGTTTGGATTACCAATACATATTCGCGTCAATTGGTTCATAAATGGCGTAGTGAAGAACAAGCTATTTTAGTTGGAACTCAAACCGTTATTGATGACAACCCAAAACTAAATGTTCGCGATTGGTCTGGAAACAATCCTGTTCGGGTGGCTTTAGATCAAAATAACCGAATTTCAAAAGATAGTTTTGTTTTTGACGAAAGCGTAAAAACGATTATTCTTTCGAAATCTGAAAATAATATTTCAAAAGAAAACATAATTTTTGAAAAAATTGATTTTGATAAAAATTTAATTGAAAATATTTTATCTGTTTTACATCAGCATCAAATTCAGTCTGTAATTATTGAAGGCGGAAGACAAACTTTGCAATCGTTTATAGATAAAGATATTTGGGACGAAGCGAGAATTTTTGTTGGAAAAAACACTTTTAAAAAAGGTACAAAAGCACCAGAAATTCAAAAGCAAAAAACCTCTAAAACTTATATTCAAAACGACGAATTAATATATGTAAGAAATCATGATTGATACAATAATTTTTGACTTTGGAGATATTTTTATCAATTTAAACAAACAAGGAACGATTTCGGGATTGCAAAAATTAGGCATGACAGAATGGAATTCTGAATGTGATCGTTTGAATTTATTATTTGAAACCGGAGATATTTCGCATGATGATTTTTTAGACGGTTTTCAAAAACAACTTCCAAATGCTAATATGGAAGAAATTCTGGAAGCATGGAATGCAGTTTTAGCTGATTTCCCTTCGTATAGATTAGATTTCTTAAAAGAACTTTCAAAAAAATACCGTTTGTTTTTATTGAGCAATACAGACGCTATTCATATTGCTACTTTCGAAAAAACAGTCGGCGTTCCTTTTTATACTGATTTTTATAATTGTTTTGAAAAAGTTCATTTTTCATTTGAAATTGGAAAAAGAAAACCAAATGCCGAATCATTTCAGCATTTAATTGACGAACATAATTTAGTTCCAGAACAGACTTTATTTGTTGATGACAAAAAAGAAAACACAGATGCCGCAGCAGCATTAGGCTTTAATGTTTGGAATTTACAAGTTGGCAAGGAAGATGTTGTGGATTTGTTTGATAAAAACATACTATAAAATATCTTGTCACAGATTAAAAGGATTAAAAGATTTTTTTGCATATAATCTGTGTAAGTCTTTTTAATCTGTGGCAAAAAAATAATTTAGAATTTTAGATTTGGAATATAACGATACGTATCAAACCATTGCCAGAGAATCTGAAGAAGTACTTTTTAAAGAAAAAGGAAGTAAATTCTTTGGCTATGCATTTCCTATAGAAAGTGAAGATGAAGTAAAACCTATTATTGAGGATTTACGCAAGCTTCATCCGCATGCTGTACATTATTGTTACGCTTATCAATTGGGCACGGCGCCAAAAATATCTTATCGTGCCAACGACGATGGAGAACCGAGTAATACCGCCGGCGCGCCAATTTACGGACAGATACAATCTTTTGGTGTAACAAACGTTCTTATAGTTGTGGTTCGTATTTTTGGCGGAACAAAATTAGGTGTTGGAGGATTGATTGCCGCTTACAGAACAACGGCACAAATGACATTAGAAGTTTGTGAAATTGTTGAAAAAACAATTGATGTGCATTTTTTGATTTCTTTTGATTATAAAAACATGAACAAAGTAATGCGTGTTATAAAAGAGAAAAAATTGGAAATCACATCTCAGGAGATGGAAATTGATGAAATTTCCGGTCTTCCAATTGGTAAGATAATGACAAAAACGCGAAAAAAAAATGCCGAATCAATATTCGACATTTTTGATTTAATGTTTGAAATCGATATTAAAATTGTGTAATTTAGTATTAAATCACACTTTGTTTTAACAATTAAGTTAGCGTTTTAAACAATTCCAAAATATAATCCGGAGGGGCAGTTGGGCGACCCGTTTTTAACGAAATAAATACTAAAATAAACACTGCCGTTGTTAATAACTCATTTGCCTCATTATAGATTTCGCAGTCGAATTCGATCTTAACAGACGACTGACTTTTGAATGTTGTATGAATTGTTAAAAGCTCATCATAACGAGCCGATTTTTTATAATTGATCTGCATCGAAACAATTGGGAGTCCAATTCCGCTTTCTTCCATACTTTTATACGAAATCCCTTTATTTCTAAGCCATTCCACGCGTCCAATTTCAAAATAAGGCACATAATTTCCGTGATAAACGACCCCCATTTGGTCAGTTTCGGAGTAACGAACACGCACTTGCGTTTGATGATTTTTCATTATTTATATATTAAAAAATTTTAAATTATTCAAGTTCTCTTACAACATTTTTTTATAAAATTAGATCCTAAAATATTTTTTTTTACAGAAATTTGTTCACATATTTGTTATCCTGAAAAACGGAAAAATTTTGCTCCTTTTTTATAGGAGAATCTTTATCAATAATAAAAAAATTTATTTGAATCTATGACTAAAACTGCTCAATCGGTATGGGAAAACTGTTTGTCTTTTATAAAGGACAATATTCAAGATCAAGCATACAAAACTTGGTTTGAACCAATCAAATCAGTTGAGCTAACCGATAACGCGTTATATATTCAAGTACCAAGTAAATTTTTTTACGAATGGCTGGAAGAACATTACGTAAAATTATTGAAAGTTGCGCTTACCAAAGAACTGGGAAAAAATGCAAAGTTACTCTATAAAATTAAAATGGAGAACACTTATGGAAATAAACAGCCGTTTACCGAGCAGCTGCCAAGTTCCAACAGAGTTCCAATGAAACCGCAAGAAGTTGACGCTCCGTTTAAAAACTTAAATCCAGAACTTAAAAATCCGTTTGTAATTCCCGGAATTAGAAATTTAAAAATTGAATCTCAGTTAAATCCTAATTACAGTTTTGATAATTTCCTTGAAGGAGATTCAAACCGTTTAGCAAGGTCTGCAGGTATGGCTGTTGCCAATAAACCTGGTGGAACTTCATTTAATCCGTTATTGATTTTTGGAGGAGTTGGATTAGGAAAAACACACTTGGCTCACGCTATTGGAGTTGAAGTAAAAGATAAATATCCTGAAAAAACGGTTTTATACATTTCTGCCGAGATTTTCACTCAACAATATATTGATTCGGTTAAAAAGAATAATCGTAACGATTTCATTCACTTTTACCAATTAATCGATGTTTTGATTATTGATGATGTTCAGTTTTTATCTGGAAAATCAGGAACTCAGGACGTATTTTTCCACATTTTCAACTATTTGCACCAAAACGGAAAACAGGTAATTTTAACTTCAGACAAGGCTCCTGTAGATATGCAGGACATTGAACAAAGATTATTATCTCGTTTCAAATGGGGATTGTCTGCAGAATTGCACCAGCCTGATTATGAAACCCGTATCTCGATCTTAAAAAACATTTTATATCGCGATGGTGTTGATATGCCGGAAGATATTCTGGAATATGTTGCGCGTAACATCAAATCTAACGTTCGTGAACTTGAAGGTGCTATTATCTCATTAATAGCCCAGTCTTCTTTCAATAAAAAAGAAGTTACGATTGAGTTAGCGAAAAGCGTAGTTGAGAAATTTGTTAAAAACGTAAAGAGAGAAATCTCTATCGATTATATACAAAAAATCGTGTCTGATTATTTTCAGCTTGATATTGAAACACTTCAATCAAAAACCAGAAAAAGACACGTTGTTCAGGCGAGACAATTGGCCATGTTTTTTGCAAAGAAATTTACAAAAGCTTCTTTGGCAAATATTGGTTCACAAATTGGAGACCGCGATCACGCTACCGTTTTACATGCTTGTAAAACCGTTGATAATTTAGTTTCTACAGACAAACAATTCAAAAAATTTGTCGAAGACATCAACAAAAAACTAACGCTATAACGCGAATCATGCCAGTAAAAGTTTTAATGGTTTGTTTGGGGAATATCTGCAGATCTCCTTTAGCAGAAGGAATATTAGCATCCAAATTACCCGCAGATAAATTCATTGTAGATTCTGCCGGAACTGGTTCATGGCATATTGGCCATTGTCCGGATAAACGTTCTATCGATGTTGCCCGCAAAAACGGAATCAATATTAGTGCGCAAAAAGGCAGACAAATTCAACCTTCAGATTTTGATGAATTCGATTATATCTATGTAATGGATAATTCGAATTTTCGCGATGTTATACATTTAGCCAAAACTCCTGAACATAAAAGCAAAGTCCGCTTAATTTTAAACGAATTATTTCCAGACGAAAATGTCGACGTTCCTGATCCTTATTATGGCTCTGTAAACGGTTTTGACAACGTTTACCAAATGCTGGACGAAGTAACCGATTTAATAGCTGATCAGCTTCTAAAAAAACATTCTTAATTTAAATTCAATTGTTTCTAAAAAAGAAATAATTGAATTTTTTAATTTTAAACAAAAGCACATGAAATCTTTCGGAAAATTATATCTAATTCCAACTACAATGGGCGAAAGCGATCCGATGGATGTCTTACCTCAGACTGTTAGAAGAACGATAGAAGTTATCGACCATTATATTGTTGAAAACGATAAAACTGCGAGAAAATCTATAAAAGCAGTTTATCCGGAAAAAAAACAATCTGAATTGGTTCTTTTTACTTTAAACAAAAGAACCGAACCAAGCGAACATTTAGACTTTATAAAACCTTTGCTGGAAGGAACAAATATGGGATTAATGAGCGAAGCCGGCTGTCCTGGCGTTGCTGATCCAGGAGCGGTTATTGTAAAACTGGCACACGAAAAAGGAATTCAGGTTGTGCCTTTAGTTGGACCTTCTTCTATCCTATTGGCTATGATGGCGTCTGGAATGAACGGTCAGAGTTTTACTTTTAACGGTTATTTACCAATTGATAAAGATGAGAAAAAATCTGCATTGAGACATTTTGAGAGATTATCTCAGGATAAAAACCAATCACAGATTTTTATTGAAACGCCTTATAGAAACAATAAATTAATCGAAGATCTTTTACAGATTTTAAATCCGTCGACACATTTGTGTATTGCGGCTGATATTACTTTGCCGACAGAATTCATTAAAACCCTAAAAGTTTCTGATTGGAAAAAATTAAAAGTTGATATTGACAAGCGTCCAGCTATTTTTATTATTCATAAAATGTAATTAATATTAAAAATCCATTGCCTATGAAAAAGGTTTTAATTTTGATTTTAATTAGTTTAACTCAAACCATATTTTCTCAAAAAATTACAAGAATTACTGATATTCACAAAGATAAAAACGGAAAGGTGATTCTTCAAGATGAAAATGCAATTTACATTCCTATAGATATAGAAATTAAACCCGAATTTCTTGGTGGCAGAGTTAAGTTTAATCATTTTTTAGATGACAACTATAAAAAGTCAAACAAAAGACCAACCCATCAAGGAAAATTATTTGCTACTTTTATTATTGAAAAAGATGGATCATTAAGCGACATAAAAGTTCTCCGAGGTATTGGATTTGGATCTGAAGAGGAATTAATAAGAGTTTTAAAATTATCCCCTAGATGGAAAGCAGGAAAACAAAACAACAAAGAAATTAGAACTTTGTACTCACTTGTATTTCCTATACAGATTTAAACAATTCAGTTACTTTTTCGTTAATCTATTTTTATGAGTAAACTCCCAAACGTAACCACAAGCATATTCACGGTAATGTCAAAAATGGCAGCGGAATATAATGCGATAAATCTTTCGCAGGGATTTCCAAATTTTCCTGTAGATGAAAGATTGACCGATATTGTTGCGAGATTAGCTAAAGAAAATGTGCATCAATACACACCAATGGCAGGTTCTCCGCCGTTGATGAATAAAATTGCAAAGCTGACTCAGGATTCATACAATAGAACGATTAATCCTGATTTAGAACTTTTGGCTACAGCAGGCGCCACACAGGGAATTTTCACAACTATTCTGGCTTTAGTAAGAGAAAATGACGAAGTAATTATTCTTGATCCAAGTTATGATTCTTACGAATCTCCTGTTTTACTTTGTAAAGCAAAACCAGTTCGAGTGGCTTTAAATGATGATTATACGCCAAATTGGGAAACAATCGAAAAATCTTGTTCTGGAAAAACCAGAATGATGATTATCAATAATCCGCATAATCCAACTGGAAAAATTTTAAACGAAGCTGATTTTCTTCAATTAGAAAAAATACTTTCAAAATATCCTGATATTATAGTTTTATCTGATGAAGTGTATGAATATATTACTTTTGAAGAAAAACATATTTCGGCACATACCAAAAGCTTTCTTTTAGACCGCTGTGTTATGGTTTCTTCTTTCGGGAAATCATTTCATATTACGGGCTGGAAAATTGGCTACACCATTGCTCCTGAACATTTAATGAAAGAAATCAAAAAAGTGCATCAGTTTTTGGTTTTCAGCGTAAACAGTATTTCACAGTTTGCTATCAATGAATATTTAGATGTTGTTGATGTAAATCTTTTAGGGAAATTCTATCAGGAAAAAAGAGATTATTTTCAAAAACTACTAAAAAATAGTCGTTTTGAATTAAATCCTTGTGAAGGAACTTATTTTCAGGTAGCTTCTTATGCCAATATTTCAGATGAAGATGATGTAACTTTTTGCAAAAACCTCATTATTAATCATGGCGTTGCAGCCATCCCTATTTCTACTTTTTATTCAGACCATAAAGACCAAAAACTGATACGTTTTTGCTTTGCCAAAGATGATTTCACTTTAGAGTCTGCCGCAAAAAAATTGTGCGAAATATAAATTTTACCAAAAATTTATAACAATATTATGCACGCATCCTATTTTTTTAATTAATATTGTAAAAAAAGAAAAATATGAGCTATACAGATAAAATGTTACGTGATGATGCTTTAAAAGGCAAAGTCATTGTAGTTACAGGCGGCGGAAGCGGTTTGGGAAAAGCTATGACAAAATATTTCTTAGAATTAGGAGCTCAGGTAGCGATAACTTCAAGGGATTTAGAAAAGCTAAAAACTACTGCAGCAGAACTTGAAAGTCAAACTGGCGGAAAATGTCTACCGCTTCAATGTGATGTTCGTCATTACGAAGAAGTAGAAAATATGCTTCAGGAAACTTTAAAAGTTTTCGGAAAAGTAGATGTTCTTTTAAACAATGCTGCCGGAAATTTTATTTCTCCAACTGAACGTTTATCTGCAAATGCATTTGATACTGTTATAGATATCGTCCTTAAAGGTTCTAAAAACTGTACGCTGGCTTTTGGAAAACACTGGATTGACACAAAACAAACATCGGCAACGATTTTAAATATTGTAACAACTTACGCATGGACAGGTTCTGCTTATGTTGTGCCAAGTGCAACTGCAAAAGCAGGAGTTTTAGCCATGACAAGAAGTCTTGCGGTAGAATGGGCAAAATACGGAATCCGTTCTAATGCCATTGCGCCGGGACCATTTCCGACAAAAGGTGCTTGGGACAGATTACTACCTGGAGATCTTTCTGAAAAGTTTGATATGGCTAAAAAAGTGCCTTTGAAACGTGTTGGAGACCATCAGGAACTGGCAAATTTAGCGGCTTATTTAGTTTCAGATTTCTCTGCTTATGTGAATGGTGATGTTATTACAATTGACGGCGGCGAATGGTTAAAAGGTGCCGGACAATTCAATTTATTAGAAGCAATTCCTGAGGAACTTTGGGATCAGCTTGAAATGATGATTAAAGCAAAAAAGAATAAATAATTACAAGTGCTTACTAAATTCAGAATATTTTTTTTAAACTATACTGATTGCACCAAATCCCGAAGGTTTACTTTCGGGATTTTTTTTATGTTTTTCACTATACAAATAATATAATTTCAGTTAAGTAACACTTTGTTTAAACATTCTACAGCTTAAATTTACTTATATTAGTTATATGGTTAAATTACATTACATGTTTAGCGATTCAGTTAAATTATTATTTTTGCCAAACAAATATCAAACAAAAATTTTATGCTCATTATTGGAATTGCAGGAGGAACTGGAAGCGGAAAAACAACGGTTGTACATCAAATTATGAACGAATTGCCAGATACCGAGGTTGGCGTAATTTCTCAGGATTCGTATTATAAAGAAAACCATAACTTGTCTTTTGACGAGAGAGCATTAATCAATTTTGATCATCCTCGTGCTATTGATTTTGAATTATTAGTAAAACACCTTAAAGCTTTAAAAGCCGGTGAAACTATCGATCAGCCAGTTTATTCATTTATTCAGCATAACAGAACCGATGATACGATTTCGACACATCCGAGAAAAGTAATGATTGTTGAAGGAATCTTAATTTTAACAAATCCTGAATTAAGAGAACTTTTTGACATTAAAGTATATGTTCACGCTGATTCTGACGAAAGATTAATTCGTCGTTTAAAAAGAGATATTTCTGAACGCGGACGGGATATCGACGAAGTTTTAAACCGTTACCAAACTACTTTAAAACCTATGCATGAGCAATTTATCGAACCAACAAAAGCATTTGCCGATATTATTATTCCAAACGACAAATACAATACCGTTGCAATTGATGTAGTTCGGGCCGTAATTAATCAGAGAATTTTATAATTTTTATCGTAAATTTAAACCATAATATTTAAGCTCCCGATAATTATCGGGATTGCTTTCTGTAGTGTCTAAAAACTCAATCATATTCAAAAGAAATAATCTGTTGTATGAAATTCAAAAATCCGTATAAAGACAAAAAATGGTTTAAATTCCTGGGTAATAAATACGTCTGGGTATTGTTGTTTTTTGTAATATGGATGCTCTTTCTAGACAATTACTCTTATTTTGATCATCGCTTTTTAGACGGACAAATCAATGAGTTAAAAGACAATAAAAAATATTATCAGGAAGAAATAAAAAAAGATCAGGAACAGATCAAACAACTTAAAAATCCTGAACAAATAGAAAAATACGCTCGCGAAAAGTACTTTATGAAAAAAGACAGCGAAGATATTTATATCATTCATTTTGAAGGAGACACTATTCAGGAAAAAGAATAATTCAGAAAAAACACCAAATGGCCACTAACCTATTCGAAGATTTTAATCCGATTTCATCCAAACAATGGAAACAAAAAATTCAGTTTGAATTGGATGGAGCCGATTACAACCAAACTGTTATCTGGAATTCTCCCGAAGATATTCAGGTAAAACCTTTTTATCACAGCGACGAATTTACTAAATCTGCTTCTGTACAAACTAATGCTTCAGAATTTAAAATCTGCCAAAATATATTTGTACACGATGTCGAAAAATCTATTAACAGAGCCCTAAATACTATTGAAAGAGGTGCTGAAAGTTTACGTTTTACAATTCAAAACGAAAATACCGATGTTCAAAAATTATTAGAAAATCTTCCTTTAGAAGGGAGAACTGTTTATTTTCATTTAAGTTTTCTCTCAATCGATTTCGTAAAAAAACTGGACACTATTTCAGTTCAGAAAAAGGCAGCTTTCTACTGTAATTTAGACCCAATTGGACAATTAGCCCGCGATGGAAACTGGTTTCTAACATCAGACAAAAATAATTTTGAAACGCTTGAAAAAATTTCAACTCAAACCAATCTTCCTTTTCTTAGTGTAGATTTAGGTTTATATCAAAATGCAGGAGCAAATATCACACAGCAGATTGCTTACAGTTTAGCACATACTAATGAATATCTGAATCGTTTTCCGGCTTTATCAAAACCAATAGTTTTTGAAATATCTGTTGGAACCAATTACTTTTTTGAAATCGCCAAACTTCGTGCTTTACGAATACTTTTCAAATTAATTGCTGCCGAATATAATCCAGAATTGGATTGTCATTTTCTGGTTACACCAACAAAACGTAATAAAACTATTTACGATTATAATGTCAATATGCTGCGTACAACAACCGAATGCATGTCGGCTATTTTAGGCGGCGCCGATGCTGTTGCTAATTTACCTTACGATTCGTTATATCACAAAGACAATGAATTTGGCGATCGAATTGCACGAAATCAGCTTTTAGTTTTAAAACACGAAAGTTATTTTGATAAAGTCGATAATCCGGCAGATGGAAGTTATTACATTGAAAGCTTAACCATGCAATTGGCAGAAAAAAGTTTGGCTTTATTTAAAGATATCGAAGCAAACGGAGGTTTCTTAAAACTTTTAAACGACGGAACCATCAAAAAGAAAATTCAGGAAAGTGCCAACAAAGAACAGGAGTTATTCGATTCTAAAAAAGAAGTTTTATTAGGAACGAATAAATATCCAAACAAAGAGGACAGAATGAAACATGATCTGGAATTGTTTCCTTTTGTAAAAATCAAACCAAGAAAAACATTAATTACGCCAATTATAGAAAAAAGATTAGCCGAAAAGTTGGAACAGGAAAGGCTGGAACAAGAATAAAATGGGATTTTATTTTATTGCTTTTTGGATATTATCATTAATTATGATCGTTACTTGTCTATTTTTTTTGACAATCGGAGTTACATATAAAAACTATAAAAAGATTTTTATTGGAATTACAGCCATGGTGCTAGGAATATTGTTTTATTATTTACCATACTATATAATAATGCATAGTATGATTAATTCACTTAAAAATCTTCGTTAGTCATTCAACATAAAATGAGAAAAGACCTTAAACATATTAATCTTCAAAGTCAAAAGTCGAAAGTCGAAAGTCAAAAGTTAGACAATTCGACAGATAATTTTGCAACCGCCGAAGGAATCGAACTCAAAAAACAATATTCTGAAAAGGATATTGAAGATTTAGAGTTTTTGGATTTTGGAGCTGGCTTTACGCCTAATTTGCGTGGCCCATATGCTACAATGTATGTTCGACGTCCGTGGACGATTCGCCAGTATGCCGGATTTTCGACTGCCGAAGAAAGTAATGCTTTTTACAGAAGAAATCTTGCGGCAGGTCAAAAAGGACTTTCGATTGCATTTGATTTACCAACACACCGTGGTTACGATTCAGATCATGAACGTGTAGTTGGAGATGTTGGAAAAGCAGGCGTTGCTATCGATTCTGTCGAAGATATGAAAGTATTATTCGATCAGATTCCACTTGATGAAATGTCAGTTTCAATGACCATGAACGGCGCTGTTTTACCTATTATGGCTTTTTATATTGTGGCCGCCGAAGAACAAGGTGTTGAACTTAGTAAACTTTCGGGAACAATTCAAAATGACATTTTAAAGGAATTCATGGTGCGAAATACTTATATTTATCCACCTGCACCTTCGATGAAAATTATCGCTGATATTTTTGAATTTACGAGCAAAAAAATGCCGAAATTCAATTCGATTTCTATTTCGGGATATCATATGCAGGAAGCCGGAGCAACAGCAGATATTGAACTGGCATATACGCTTGCAGATGGTTTAGAATATATTAGAACCGGATTATCAACCGGAATGACAATTGATGAATTTGCTCCGCGTTTATCTTTCTTTTGGGCAATTGGCATGAACCATTTTATGGAAATTGCAAAAATGAGAGCAGGCCGTATGATTTGGGCAAAACTAATACAGCAATTTAACCCGAAAAGCGATAAATCATTAGCATTAAGAACGCACTGTCAAACCAGCGGATGGAGTTTAACAGAACAAGATCCGTTTAATAATGTGGCCAGAACTTGTATAGAAGCTACTGCTGCAGCTTTTGGAGGAACACAATCTTTGCACACTAATGCTCTTGATGAGGCTATTGCTTTACCAACTGATTTTTCAGCAAGAATTGCCCGAAACACACAAATTTATCTTCAGGAAGAAACTAAAATAACTAAAACTGTTGATCCATGGGGCGGAAGCTATTACGTTGAATCTTTGACAAATGAGATTTTAGAAAATACCTGGAAATTAATTCAAGAAGTTGAAGAACTGGGCGGAATGACGAAAGCTATAGAAGCCGGAATTCCTAAACTTAGAATTGAAGAAGCTGCTGCCAGAAAACAAGCCAGAATTGACAGCGGGCAGGATATTATTGTTGGTGTAAACAAATATAGATTAGAAAAGGAAGACCCGCTTCATATTTTAGATGTTGACAACCAAATGGTTCGTAAACAGCAAATTGAACGACTTAATGATATTAAAGCAAAAAGAGATTCTGAAAAAGTAAAACAATCACTGGAAAAATTAATTCATTGTGCCAAAACCGGAGAAGGAAACTTATTGGAAATTGCCGTAGAAGCTGCCAGAAACAGAGCTACATTAGGCGAAATAAGTGATGCTTTAGAAACTATTTTCGGCAGGTTTAAAGCACAAATTAAATCCTTTAGCGGTGTGTATAGTGCAGCAATAAAAAACGACGAAAATTTTGAAAAAGCAAAACAATTAGCGGATGCTTTTGCAAAACAAGAAGGAAGACGCCCAAGAATTATGATTGCCAAAATGGGGCAAGACGGGCACGATCGAGGTGCAAAAGTAGTTGCAACCGGTTATGCCGATGTTGGTTTTGATGTTGATATTGGTCCTTTATTCCAAACTCCGGCTGAAGCAGCAAAACAGGCTGTAGAAAATGATGTGCACATTTTAGGTGTTTCATCGCTTGCGGCTGGACACAAAACTTTGGTTCCGCAGGTTATTGAAGAACTTAAAAAGCATGATCGTGAAGATATTATGGTAATTGTGGGCGGAGTAATTCCGGCACAGGACTATCAATTTTTATTTGATGCCGGGGCTGCAGCGATTTTTGGACCAGGTACTAAAATTAGCGAAGCTGCTATTCAAATTTTAGAAATATTGATTGACTAAGTTATAGAGATAAAAAAAATCCCGATTTATAAATCGGGATTTTTTTTAATTGTTAATCATTTATTGCAGCATTTTTATCTGCTTCAATAAACGAAAGGTCATAGCCGGCAAAATCTCGCATGTAACTTCTTAATGAAGTTCCGAAAGCATCTCTAAAATGCCTGTTTCCTCCGTTTCTAAAAAAGTTTTTTACTGATCCTGCACCTCCAAGATGGGCAGCTGCTAAAATACCAGATTCTGTAATTTCAACACCATTAATAACTTTACCTTCATATTTTCTGATTTCATTGCGTAAAATCCATTTATTTTTGGATAATAATGCAACAAAAGCTTTTTCCTGCAATGCAGGATCTTTTAGAAAGTCTTTGTCATCTCTGACTCCGATAGCTCTTAAGGCTTTTGAACCAAATTGATATTTTCCCATGTAACCCAGCGAATTTACCATTCGGTATTTTCCCTGAGATTCTTTAAAAGCAACTGCTTCTTTAAAACCGATAAGATGATTTCCAGTGTATGGGACGTTTAGATTTACTTTAGGATAATCATCCTTTTCTAAAGATGGATAAATGTATTCTGATCCATCTGTTTTTTCTGTTAGAAACCACGGTTTGGTTTCGACACTAAAGGGTTTAAAACCCAAACTTAAAAATGTAATAATTACGATTAAACTCGCATAAAAATACCACTTCTTTATCATAAATTGTTTTTCTTCAAATCGCTGTCACCTTTTTGAAATTTCTACGGGGCAAAGGTAATGAAAAACAAAAAAATCTAATTATCAGCACTTTAGCCAAAATCAGAAATATAGTGCATGTGCTTTAAAGCCTTTATTGGCGGAGTATTCGAGAGTTGGAGCCGGAATTTTTATCGTGTTAAAAACAGAAAAAACGGTTTTCAAAAAATGCGATTTTGTGTCAATTTTGGCTAAATTCACATCAAAAGAAAGAAAAAACTGACGGTATCGATCGGGATTTTGAACAGAAACTGGGATTTCATCATGAACATTTCCAGATATCATTCCTTCGGCTCCATATCCAAAAGCAACATTCAGCCATTTTGGAATTTTGGTTTCTTTTGCAAAAGAATGAAGATTGACAGAAAGCCAATAGGTTTGTCCGTTGTAATCTTTTAAAATTTGCTCATTTAATGATTTCCCTAATAAATTAGGACGCATTTTGGCATATTGTGTAGTGTGAAACGAAAACTTGGGAATAATTCTCTGTTCGTTCCACAATAATTCCTGCGAAACATATAAAGCAGTTCCTGTAGCGTTTGCTATAACATCTCCGGAAGAAGCTCCCCATTCAGAAGAATATCCGTCTAAAACTTCAACAGCAGTTAAAAAGGCAAACCCTAAACCAGCACCATAAATCAATTGCGTTTTTTGATCTGCACCGCTCCAGTTTAACATTTCGGCACCAAATCTTCCTAAATGATACGAAGAATACATGTGACCTACTTTATCCATTTGAAGCCACTCATTATTATCATTAATAAAATGAAATTTAGATCTGGGATAATCGGCATACCAAAGCTGGTTGAGTCCCAATAAAGTCGCTGATGCCAAAGCAGTCTCAGTTACAATTACTGTAGTTTGTCTTTTTTTATTTAAAGTATCAGAAGGAGTTAAAAAGCTTTCAATCTTATTCTGAGAAAAAGATTGAAAGCTTAGTAGAAATAAAACCGGTAAAAAAAGGTATTCTCTTAAATTCAAAACTATCTTGTTACGCCTTGACTAGCAATCCAGTCTGAATATCTTTTTGCATTTTTTTGGTGTTCTGCATAATTTGAAGCAAATTCATGGTAACCAAAACGGTCAACACTTGCGCAGAAATATATGTAATCGTTTTTCTCTGGGTTCAAAACTGCTTCTAGTGCCGTAATATCAGCCATAGCAATTGGTCCCGGAGGCAGACCAACATTTACATAAGTATTGTATGGAGATCTCATAATTAGATCATTATAAAAAACCCTTTTTATAACCTGATCAAAATTATTGTCTCTTAATTTTAAAGCATAAATTACTGTTGGATCTGCCTGCAATGGCATTTCTAAACGAAGACGATTTAAATAAACTCCTGCAATACGAGGTCTTTCATCTTTTTTAACTGATTCTTTATGAACGATAGAAGCCAAAATAGAAACCTGAACCGGAGTTAAACCTTGTTTTTTGGCTTGCTCAATTCTTTCGGGTGTCCAGAATTTATGATACTCTTTGATCATTTTATCACGGAATTTTTCTGCAGATGTATTCCAGTAAACTTCGTAAGTATTTGGAATAAACATAGCAAACACATTTTCTTCATTGAATCCGTTTTGTGCTAAAAACGTAGAATCTCTAAAAGCTTTTAATAGTGACGTACTGTCTGCTTCAATTTCTGAACCTACTCTGCCTGCAAAATTTTCTAAACGTTCCTGATTGTTAAAAGCTAATTTTACTGGAACATTCGAACGCATAGCGCGAACTAAATCAATATTGTTCATGTCTTTTTTAAGAAGAAAACGACCAGATTTTACATTTTCGGGGTAACTTCTTTTGCTTGCAACCAATTCAAAATTGTCAAAATTTTTGATATATGGTTCTAATATTTTTTTTACATCACTATAATTGGCTCCAGTTGGCACGTGAACGTAAACTTCTTTTTCTTCAAATTTTGTATTGGCACTAAAAATTCGGCTGATTAAAATAAAACCGTAAATCAAAAGAACAGAAATTACGGCTACAGCAGTTATGGTGATGATTTTTTTTAATTTCAAAGCTATTAGTTTAAATGTTTTTATTGATTAACTGAAAAATTGCTTCGTCTTGATAGTGGTTATTTTGCAAAATCCAGTCTTTTTTAATTCCTATTTTCTCAAAACCAAATTTAGTAAAAAGAGCTATACTTGCTTCATTATTTGTACTAATATTTGCATATAGCTGATGCAGATTTAAATTAAAAAAAGAGTATTTTATTAAAAGTTCTAATGCCTCAGAACCAATCTTTTGACCTCTGTTTTCATTTTTTTGAATTACAATGCCTACTCCTGCTCTGTTATTTCTTGGATCAAATTCAAATAAATCGATCAATCCGATGGCCGGAAAATCTTCATCCTGACAAATCGCCAGACGTAATTGTTTTGCTTCATAAATATCCTGTTGAGCATTTTCAAGATATTGGCGAATTAAAAAACGACTGTAAGGTGTATTGGTATTACTAACTTCCCAAATGCTCTGGTCATTTTCCATGCTATGCACAAATTCCAGATCTTCTGGTTCGAGTGCACGCAGATAAATGTTATCGCCTTTGAGTGTTATCATTTGCAATTTTAGATTTTAAATTGATTTTGTCTTCGACTTGCTCAGACTGACATCATTGATTATATTTCAATACTACCTTTAAAAACAAATTTTGCAGGTCCTGTTAGAAAGACATTAGTAAAATGATCTCCTAATTTATCGAAAGAAACCACAAGTTTTCCTCCTTCAACATTTAAGTTAATTGAAGTTTTGTCAGTTTGTCCAATAGCATTCATAGCAATGGCAACTGCTGTTGCTCCGGTTCCGCAGGCAAGAGTTTCATCTTCAACACCTCTTTCGTAAGTACGTAATGAGAAAGTATCATCATCTACTTTTTTTACAAAATTAACATTGCTTCCTTTTTGTCCATATAATTCTCCGTAACGAATTGCTGCTCCGTTTTCTTTTACATTATAATGTTCTAAATCGTCAACAATTTGTACGTGATGCGGAGAACCAGTATTTAAAAAAGTATAAGAATCTTTTTTCTGCACTTCATCAACATCGATCATTTGAAGTGAAATAATTGAGTTATCTCCAACTGAAGCATGGTGTAGTCCATCGGTAGCTATAAATGTCGTTTTGTCATCTATAACTCCTAATTTATTTGCGAAAGCAACCAGACAACGGCCGCCATTGCCACACATCGAACTTTGGTTTCCATCTGAATTATAATAAACCATTCTAAAATCTGTTTCAGAATCATTTTCTAATAAAATTAATCCGTCAGCTCCAATTCCGAAACGTCTGTCACACAAGCGTTCAATCAGTTCTACATCGTCTTTCGGGAAGAATCCAGATCTGTTATCGATCATCACAAAATCGTTTCCTGTTCCCTGATATTTATAAAATTCTATTTGCATTTTTTAGTCGTTAAGAATTACAAAAGTACGAAGAAACTATGAAGATTAATTAAGGAAATGTTAATCAATGTTAAAGAGCGTTAAACCGTTTTTCTAAATAATTTTTTGGCATAATTTTACGTTATAAATGTTAAAAACAAATAACTAAAATAACTTAAAACATAAACTGTAATATGAAAAAATTTTCAACCTTATTTTTAGTTTCACTACTAAGCGGTGCTACTACGCTTGGTGCTTACAAGTTATTATTTGATGGCAGTGATTCTTTTTTTGGAAAAGGAAATTCTGTTGTTACCCTTGCTCCTAACTCATACGGGCGAACTGTTGGGTTACCTGCCGAAGCAGTTGATTTTACTGAAGCTGCAGACAAAACAATTCATACAGTTGTTCACGTTAAAAATGTTTCAAGAAGAACAGTCAGTAATCCAATGTTAGAATTTTTCTACGGATATGGCGGACAGCAGCAGCAAGAACAAGTAGGAACCGGATCTGGTGTTATTATTTCTGAAGATGGCTATATTGTAACAAATAATCACGTGATTAAAGATGCATCTGAAATTGAAATTACATTAAATAATAAAAAATCATACAAAGCAAAATTAGTTGGTACAGATTCTAAAATGGATATTGCATTATTAAAAATCAATGCTGACGAAAAATTACCATATACTCCTTTTGCAAATTCAGATTCTGTAAAAGTTGGAGAATGGGTTTTGGCAGTTGGAAATCCATATAATTTGACTTCGACTGTTACTGCCGGAATTGTTTCGGCGAAAGCCAGAAATTTAGACCAAAGCGGAATCCAGTCTTTTATACAAACTGATGCGGCTGTAAATCCAGGAAACTCTGGTGGTGCATTGGTCAATACAAGAGGAGAATTGATTGGCATTAACACTATGATTTCTTCTATGACAGGTTCGTATGTTGGATATTCATTTGCTGTTCCGTCAAACATTGCCAGAAAAATTATTGAAGATATAATGGAATATGGAAATGTACAAAGAGGAATTTTGGGTGTTGAAGGAGGTGAATTAAACAGTACTGCATCTAAAGAATTAGGAATTACTGAAACCCAAGGTTTCTACATCAACAAAGTTTCTAAAAACTCGGGCGCCGAAAAAGCAGGTCTTACAAAAGGTGATATTATTGTAAAACTGGACGAGCAGAATATTTCGACTTTTGCTGATCTTTCAGGTTACATTAATACAAAACGTCCAAATGATGTTGTAAAAGTAACTTATATAAAAGACGGAAAAACTAAAACAGTTCCGGTTACTTTAAGTAAAAATGAATTTTTTAGTACTGAATTTAAAGGTATTGAATTAGAAAATATTGATGCTGCAGATAAAAAGAAATTCAGAATTGATTATGGTGTAAAAATCAAAAACATCACAAATGAAAATTTAATGCAGTATCAAAATGAATTGCAGGGAAATATTATTTTAAGTATTGATAATGTAAAAGCGACAAATGTTGAAACGGTTTCTAAACTTTTAAGTAAAAAGGACGAAGGACAAAGCGTTCGTATAGAAATGATCAACAAAAATGGAGAAATATTTAGAATTATTATTTAGTCTCGTTTTACAACCACAGTATTTAGTTCTTTGAAACTTTAAATTGTGAGTGAGGCAGAAAACAAAAAAGCCATCTTAAGAAATTAAGGTGGCTTTTTTATTTTATAAAAATAAATGCTAAAATAGTTTACGAAATCGATTGAAATAGATACTTTTGCGCCAAATTATAAAATAAGTGAGTGTTTTATTATTTCAATTTAATCAATTATGAACAAAAATTCTTTATACCAAAAAGAGGTATCATTACAAGTCGACCGAAGAAGAGCTGGTGTCGAATTAATTAAAGTGATAAGTGATTTATGGTATGACAAATCCATCGAAATGGTTTTATTTAAAAATCAATTATTGGATAAAAATGTCAGCGATATTATCAATCTTCATCAATATGCAGGTGAATTTGTGGGCAAACCAATTACCATTTTCGATTCGGTAGAAATTGCAAAAGTTGTTTTATCATTAGATCTTCCGCCTGCAAAAATAGATTTAGGAAAATTAACGTATGAATATCGTTTAGAAGATGAAAAATATCCAGACGCAAGATATTTCGTGATTGAAAAATTAAAAAAATCAAAATCCTCTCAGGAGATTCAGCCTAAAGATGTTGTCTTGTATGGTTTTGGAAGAATTGGGCGTTTATTGGCGAGAGAATTAATGTCTAAAACCGGAAAAGGAAATCAATTACGTTTGAGAGCCATTGTGACCAGAGATAAAAATGATGCTACAAGTTTAGAAAAACGAGCTTCTTTATTGCGATATGATTCAATTCATGGTGACTTTCAAGGTTCTGTAATTGCCGATCCAAAAAATAATGCTTTGATAATTAATGGCACAACAGTTCATATAATTACTGCAAATTCTCCGGAAGAAATCGATTATACACAATACGAAATTAACGATGCACTGGTAATCGATAATACTGGAGCATATACGACAGAAGAGGCTTTAAAAAGACATTTAAAATCGAATGGTGTAAACAAAGTTTTATTGACGGCTCCAGGAAAAGGCGTTCCAAATATTGTTCACGGTGTTAATCATAATGATTATAATCCAGACGAAAATGATATTTTTTCTGCTGCCTCCTGTACTACAAATGCTATTACGCCTGTTTTGAAAGTGATAGAAGAAACTTTAGGAGTTGCAAAAGGTCATTTAGAAACTATTCACGCATATACAAATGATCAGAATTTGGTTGACAATATGCACAAAAAATACCGTCGCGGAAGGGCGGCAGCATTAAATATGGTAATTACTGAAACGGGAGCCGGAAATGCTGTTGCGAAAGCTTTACCCTCTTTGGAAGGAAAACTGACTTCAAATGCAATTAGGGTTCCGGTTCCAAATGGTTCATTAGTTGTTCTAAATTTAGAAGTTAAAAAAGCAACTTCTATTGCGGGAATTAATAAAATCATGAAAAAATATGCTCTCGAAGGAGAATTGGTAGAGCAAATCAAATATTCGTTGAATAATGAATTGGTTTCTTCTGATATTGTTGGAACTACGGCTCCCTCTATTTATGACAGCAATGCCACAATAGTTTCAAAAGACGGAAAAAATATTGTCCTTTATATTTGGTACGATAATGAATACGGATACAGTCATCAGGTTATACGTCTTGCAAAATATATTGCCAAAGTAAGACGTTATACTTATTATTAATTCACAACCAAACTAACTATTTTCAAAACCATCAAGCATTCTTGGTGGTTTTTTCTTTACTAAATAGGTAAAACTGTTGTGCTCTTTACTTCAGAAATCACAAAAACAGTATTTATAAGAGAAACTTCCGGTAAAATAGACAATTTCTTTTGATGAAAATGATGGTAACTTTCCATATCGGGAATTATGATTTTGAGCATATAATCAAAATTTCCTGAAACGTAGTTACATTCTACAACCTCAGGTAAATTTAAAATCGACTGATTAAAACCTTCAGAAGTATCATAAGTTTGTTTTGTCAATGTAACCTGACAATAAACTGTCAGATTATTGCCTAGTTTTTTTTTATCTAAAAGGGTGACATATTTTTCTATAATTCCATCTTTTTCAAGACGTTTCACACGATCATGAACCGGAGTCAAAGACAAGTTTATTTTATTTGCGATGTCTTTTAAAGTATAATGTGCATCTTCCTGAAGAAGACGTAAGATTTTTTTGTCAATTTCATCTAAAGCCATAACGAAAACGTTTTATTTGAGAATGAATTTTCAGTCTTTTTTTCTTTTTGAAGAATGTTTAAAGCACTAAAACAGAATAAATTTCTGTAAAATTAAAAAATAAAATAATATTTTCTTATTTATTATCTGTTAAACCATAATTTATTCTCTCTCTGTAGCTTTGTAAAACAATTTCAATAAAACAAAAAAATATATCAAAATGATAATAGGTGTTCCAAAAGAAATAAAAAATAATGAGAACAGAGTTGCTTTAACTCCAGCAGGTGTTTCAGAAATGAAAAAACACGGACATACTGTATATGTACAATCAACTGCCGGTTTAGGAAGTGGTTTTGCTGATGAAGAATATGCTCAGGCTGGTGCGGTTATTTTACCAACTATTGAAGAGGTTTATGCAATTGCAGAAATGATCATCAAAGTAAAAGAACCAATTGCATCTGAATATCCATTTATCAAAAAGGATCAGCTATTATTCACTTATTTCCACTTTGCTTCTTCAGAAGAATTGACTCATGCCATGCTTGAAAGAGGAGCAGTTTGTTTGGCTTACGAAACTGTAGAAAAAACAGATCGTAGTTTACCATTGTTAGTTCCTATGTCTGAAGTTGCAGGTCGTATGGCTATTCAACAAGGAGCTAAATATCTTGAAAAACCATTAAAAGGAAGAGGAATCCTTTTAGGTGGTGTTCCGGGTGTTCCACCAGCAAAAGTTTTAGTTTTGGGTGGAGGAATTGTTGGAACTCAAGCTGCAAAAATGGCTGCAGGATTAGGAGCTCAGGTTACCATTATGGATTTAAGTCTGCCACGTTTACGTCAATTAGATGATATTATGCCGGCAAACGTAAATACAGAAATGTCTAACCATTATAATATTACAAGAGCAATTAAAGATGCTGACTTAATTGTTGGAGCAGTTTTAATTCCTGGAGCAAAAGCACCACACTTAATTACTCGAGATATGCTTAAGTTAATGCGTCCGGGAACTGTAGTTGTTGACGTTGCCGTTGATCAAGGTGGATGTATTGAGACTTGTACTCCAACAACTCACGAGAACCCAACTTTTATTATCGATGATATTGTTCACTACTGTGTAGCTAATATGCCAGGTGCAGTTCCTTATACATCAACTTTAGCATTAACTAATGCTACTTTGCCATATGCTGTACAATTAGCAAACAAAGGATGGGAAAAAGCTTGTGCAGAAAATGAAGAATTGAAAAAAGGTCTGAATGTTGCTAATGGAAAAATCCTTTACAAAGGAGTTGCCGAAGCATGGAATTTACCTTTTAATGAAGAATTAGTATTGGCAAACGCATAGTGCCAATATTATATAAGTGCTTACTAAGCAATAAAGTAAAAGGCTTTTCATAATGAAAAGCCTTTTTTTATACTACAAAATCCAGTGTACACTATCAGTTTTTTTATAGATGATTATTTTTTTTCATCTAAAACCTCCTGCAATACTTTTGCTTCAGTACCGTTAGGAAAAGTAACTTTTATCTTCTGGGCAATTGTTGGAGCTATTTCTGTAATTACTTTTTTATCATAAGATTCTCCTTTTTTAATATGCCATCCGTAAAAAAATGCCGGAACGTGAGTATCATAACTGTAAATTGTACCGTGAGAAGTTCCTGTTGTAGAATATTCAATATCTCCAGGTTTATCAACAATAACCAAATCACCATTTTGTGTTACATCATAACCTTTAGCAACAAAATTTAAAGAATAATCATTTCCAGCATTAGCTAAAATCTCTTCCTCAGTATAAACTTTTTTAACTTGTGGCTGAGAAATCAAAAACTCTTTGAAAGTTTGTTTAACTTTTGATAATTCTAAACCTTTATCTTTTATAATTTGCTTATTAAAGAAAACATTGAAATTTGAGTAGTTTAAAATTAAATCAACTCCAAAAGTTTTAATTGAAAAGTCTTGTAAGCTTTTCTTAACTTCTTTTGATGGATAGTTGTCAACATTATATTTACGATCTTTTAAATAAATTACATTTTCAGCTCCAGCATGATCTGCAGTTAAAAACAGAAGATAATTTCCTTTACCAACCGTTTTATCCAAATAAGCCAAGAAGTCGGCAATAGTTTGGTCTAATCTCAAATAAGTATCCTGAAGCTCCATAGATCTTGGTCCAAGTAAATGACCAATATAATCAGTAGAAGAAAAACTAACTGTTAAGAAGTCTGTAACATTATCTTTTCCAAGTTCTTCTTTTTCTATCGCCCTTTTAGCAAATTCAGCTAAAAGATCATTACCAAAAGGAGTTGAACGGATAATACCGGCATCATTTTTCTCATACATTGATTTTAAATCATATGGGAAAACCGGAGCCGCGCTTCCGTATAACTTACCTTCGTAAGGATTATTATCTGGAAGACTTTCGTTATAAACTGAAACTGGTTTATATAAATCCCAGTTTTTATTGATATATTTTAAGTAATTTTTTTCATTATTGAATTCTGATACCCATTCCGGTAATTTTTCTCCATAAAAAGTGCTAGAAATAAACGAACCTGTTTTGCTATACCAAAAAGCCCAATTCGCAAAATGACCCGCAGGAAGAATTGCACCACGATCTTTAAGACTCATACCAATGACTTTTCCTGCAAAATTAGTAGCCATTCTAACTTCATCAGTAATCGTTGTACTTTGAAGATTTTTAGGAGACATTGCGCCTTCTTCTACTGTTCCGTCACCAACAGTTTTTACACCAGCGTCATCTGTACAATACATTTCTTTACCAAGAGTCCTGCTAAACCACTCGTTACCTACAATTCCATGTGTAGCAGGCGTAGTACCAGTATATATTGAAGCATGTCCTGGTGCAGTATAGGTTGGCATATAATTATAATGCATGTTTTGAAAAACAAATCCATCATTCATTAATTTCTTAAAACCATTCGAGGAAAAATCATCTGAAAATCGATATAAATATTCCATTTTCATTTGATCAACTACTATACCTACAACTAGTTTGGGACGTTGTTGTGCACTTAAACTTGTTATAACTAAAAGTGCCAACAGTAAAATATTTTTCTTCATGTTTAAATAAATAATATAAGCACAAAAATACTCATTCAAATTTTAAAATTCTAAAGTATAAATGAAGAAGAACAAACAATTGACTTTAATTTAACAGTTTAGTCTATGTTTAAAAATAGATTTTAAATTATATAAAACAAAAAAGATTAAAAACAAAAAACCCTATCCGATTAGGATAGGGTTTTTAAAAGAAAGGCGACGACATACTCTCCCACAATACTGCAGTACCATCTGCGCAGGCGGGCTTAACTTCTCTGTTCGGGATGGGAAGA
>NZ_FQWC01000013.1 GCF_900129555.1 Flavobacterium defluvii | reverse complement strand
ATAGGCTTCATCAATTGTAGGAGTTGGCCCATTATGAACGGCTGAACCCAAAACTACTGCACGAAGTCTTGACGTTTCGTTCTTAACATTTAATTGCAACATAACTTTATTGTATTTTGGACAAAGATAAAAAAAGCTTCACAGTTAAGTGAAGCTTTCGTTTTTTTATTTATTCGACTTAAAGTCTCTTAAAGGATGTCCAGTATAAATTTGTCTTGGCCTTCCGATTGGTTCTTTGTTTTCACGCATTTCTTTCCATTGTGCGATCCAGCCAGGAAGTCTTCCAATAGCAAACATAACAGTAAACATATCAGTTGGAATTCCTAACGCTCTGTAAATAATTCCAGAGTAGAAATCAACGTTTGGATATAAATTTCTTGATTTGAAATAATCGTCTTCAAGAGCCGCTGTTTCTAATTTTCTCGCAATATCCAAAATTGGATCTTCAACACCCAAAGTTTCCAAAACTTCTTTAGCAGCTTTTTTGATAATTTTTGCTCTTGGATCAAAGTTTTTATAAACTCTGTGCCCAAATCCCATTAAACGGAAAGGGTCATTTTTATCTTTTGCTTTCGCTAAAAATTTATCTGTATCTCCACCATCTTTATTGATTTCCTCAAGCATTTCAAGTACTGCCTGATTAGCACCTCCGTGAAGCGGTCCCCAAAGAGCAGAAACTCCTGCAGAAATTGATGCAAATAAACCAGCATGAGATGAGCCCACCATTCTTACAGTAGAAGTAGAACAGTTTTGTTCGTGATCTGCGTGAAGGATAAATAATTTATCTAAAGCATCTACAACAACTGGATTTACTGTATAAGGTCCTGTAGGTAATTTAAACATCAATTGCATAAAGTTCTCTACATAACCAGTTGTATTATCATAATAGTTTAACGGATAACCCATTGATTTTCTGTAAGTCCAAGTTGCAATTACAAGAAATTTACCCATCGTTTTGCAAATGGCTTCATACATTTCTTTTTCATTTTCAACATTTACAGCTTTTGGATTAAATGCTGTCAAAGCACTTGTTAAAGCAGATAACACTCCCATTGGGTGTGCTGTTTTTGGAAAACCGTCAATGATATTTTTCATTTCTTCGTTTACTAAAGTATGCTTTTTAATACCATTTTCAAATTGCTCTAATTCCTGAGCAGTTGGCAATTCACCAAAAATCAAAAGATAAGAAACTTCTAAGAAACTAGCTTTTTCAGCCAAATCTTCGATTGAATATCCTCTGTAACGTAAAATTCCTAATTCTCCATCTAAGAAAGTGATTTCACTCTTACAAGATCCTGAATTTTTGTAACCCGGATCAATTGTAATAATCCCAGTTAAATCACGTAATTTGTTAATATCGATAGCTGATTCATTTTCACTTCCTGTAATTACCGGAAGTTCAATTTTCTTACCATCTACTTCTAATGTAGCTATTTTTGACATAATATAATTGGAAATAATTCTATAAAATAATAATTTATCAAATCTAAGGAATTTAAGACTAATTAAAAAAAGAATCCTGCTATGAATTTGTTAAAACTCCAAAAAAAAACCATTCGTTAACACGAATGGTTTTTTTTTCAATATATAAGTCTTACAATTATTTGATCTTAAAAGCTTTTAAACCCGGGAAATAAGCAGTACTTCCTAGCTCTTCTTCGATTCTTAATAATTGGTTGTATTTTGCCATACGATCAGAGCGAGAAGCAGAACCTGTTTTAATTTGTCCACAGTTTAATGCTACAGCTAAGTCGGCAATTGTATTATCTTCTGTTTCTCCAGAACGGTGAGACATTACTGAAGTATAACCAGCATTTTTAGCCATGTTTACAGCAGCAATAGTTTCTGTTAAAGTACCAATTTGGTTAACTTTTACCAAGATTGAATTAGCAATTCCTTTTTCAATACCTGTAGATAAACGAGCAACGTTAGTAACAAATAAGTCATCTCCAACTAATTGTACTTTATTTCCAATTTTTTCAGTTAAAGCTTTCCATCCATCCCAGTCATCTTCGTACATACCATCTTCGATAGAAATAATTGGATATTTAGAAGCAAGTTCTGCTAAATATTCAGCTTGTTCTGCAGAAGTTCTAACTTTTCCAGTTTCGCCTTCAAATTTAGTGTAGTCATATTTACCATCTACATAAAATTCAGAAGCTGCACAGTCAAGAGCAATCATAATTTCGTCACCGAAAGTATATCCAGCTTTTTCAACTGCTAATTTAATAGTATCCAATGCATCTTCAGTACCACCCGCTAAGTTAGGAGCAAAACCTCCCTCATCACCAACAGCTGTACTTAAACCTCTGTCATGTAATACTTTTTTCAAGCTGTGGAAAATCTCAGTCCCCATTTGCATAGCATGTGTAAAAGAAGTCGCTTTTACCGGGAAAATCATAAATTCCTGAAATGCAATAGGTGCATCTGAGTGAGAACCACCGTTGATGATGTTCATCATTGGCACAGGTAATGTATTAGCAGAAACTCCACCAACATATCTGTACAAAGGTAATCCTAATTCGTTTGCAGCAGCTTTAGCAGCAGCTAAAGAAACTCCTAAAATAGCATTAGCTCCTAATTTAGATTTATTTGGAGTTCCGTCTAAATCGATCATTAATTGATCGATTGTATTTTGTTCAAAAACAGAAGTTCCAACTAATTCTTCAGCAATAACAGTATTTACATTGTTCACTGCATTCAAAACTCCTTTTCCAAGATAAGCTTTACCTCCGTCACGTAATTCAACAGCTTCGTGCTCTCCAGTTGATGCTCCAGATGGAACTGCAGCTCTACCTAAAACTCCGTTTTCAGTTACTACATCAACCTCAATAGTAGGATTTCCTCTGGAATCCAAAATTTGTCTTGCGTGAACTTTAATTATAATACTCATTATTTTTGTTTTTTATTAATAGATTATAGATTTTTTTTCGAAATTATAAAAATATTTAATATTAAAAACGAATTTTATTTATTAAACAGCTTTATTTATTAACTACATCGTTTTAGACACAGCTAGTTTTATATTCTCAACAAATTGATCAAATAAATATGATGAATCGTGCGGTCCGGGACTTGCTTCAGGGTGATATTGTACCGAAAAACAATTGTTGTTTTTCATTCTCATACCAGCAACAGTATCATCATTTAAATGTATATGTGTAAGTTCTAATTCCGGGTGACCTTCCAAAGCTTCTCTTTTTACAGCAAATCCATGATTTTGAGAAGTGATTTCACCTTTACCTGTTAAAAGGTTTTTTACAGGATGATTAATTCCTCTGTGTCCGCCAAACATTTTATAAGTCTGAACACCGTTTGCCAAAGCAATAATTTGGTGGCCTAAACAAATTCCGAACAACGGTCTGTCATCAGCAATAATTTTTTTAGCAACTTCAATTACGCCATGTAACGGATCCGGATCTCCAGGTCCATTTGATAAGAAAAATCCATCTGGATTAAAAGAATTCAAATCTTCGTAAGTAGCATCGTATGGAAAAACTTTAATGTAACAGTCTCTCTTCGCAAAATTTCTTAAAATATTCTTTTTAATTCCAAGATCCAGTGCAGAAATTCTATATGTTGCATTTTCATCTCCTACAAAATATGGTTCTTTAGTTGAAACTTTCGAAGCTAACTCCAGTCCTTCCATATTAGGAACGTTTGCCAACTCTTTTTTCAAATCCTCAATTGAAGTTCCGTCTGTACAGATAACAGCATTCATCGCACCATTATCACGAATATAACTAACAAGAGCTCTTGTATCAACATCGGAAATACAAATTAAGTTTTGTTTAGCAAAATAATCTTCTAAACTTCCAGAAGCTCCTTCTCTTGAATAGTTAAAACTAAAGTTTTTACAAACTAAACCAGCAATCTTTACATCTTCTGATTCAACTTCCAGATCATTCACCCCGTAATTACCAATGTGTGGATTAGTAGTTACCATAATTTGTCCAAAATAAGAAGGATCTGTAAAAATCTCCTGATATCCTGTCATCCCAGTGTTAAAACAAACTTCACCAAAAGTTTTACCGCTGATTCCGATAGATTTACCATGAAAAATAGTTCCATCGCTTAGTAATAAAATGGCGCTTTGTCGTGTTGTGTATTTCATTGTTTAATTTGTATTGTTTTTAATCGTCTTATGAAACTTTAAAGCTTCATTGTAATTAGATATTCTGCAAATTTACTTCTTTAAAAGAGTGGTTACAAGAGTTTTTAAAATTTTCATTCACAAAAATAAAACCCTGACACTTAAAAAAGTTAAATTTTATTATTCTAAAAAAAATCAAAAAAAAAGGATAAACTAAAAATTAGTTTATCCTTGATTTCTATAGAATCATTACTTTCATAATTATTCAGAAGCTTCAGTAGTCGATTCTGATTCAGCTGCAGGAGCTTCAGGAGCAGTACCTTCAGCTTTTTTAGCTTTACCACCACGACGGCTTTTAGCTTTTTTAACTTCTTTTTTACCTCCGTTGTAAAGTTCGTTGAAATCTACAAGTTCGATCATTGCCATATCAGCATTATCTCCCAAACGATTTCCAACTTTAATGATACGAGTGTATCCTCCTGGACGGTCTCCTACTTTAGCAGCTACATCTCTGAACAAATCAGTTACAGCATATTTGCTACGTAAGTATGCAAAAACAATACGACGATTGTGAGTCGTATCTTCTTTTGATTTTGTGATTAAAGGCTCAACGAATTGTTTAAGCGCTTTAGCTTTAGCAACAGTAGTGTTAATACGTTTGTGCTCGATAAGAGAACAAGCCATATTAGCTAACATAGCTTTTCTATGTCCAGTCTGTCTGCTTAAGTGATTGATTTTTTTTCCGTGTCTCATTGCTATTTTAAATTTAATCCGCCGAAGCGGATTGAATTATTCTTTATCTAGTTTGTATTTAGCTAAATCCATTCCGAAAGTTAAATTCTTAACTGCAACAAGTTCATCAAGTTCAGTTAAAGATTTTTTACCAAAATTACGGAATTTCATCAGGTCATTTTTATTGAACGATACTAAATCACCAAGTGTATCAACTTCAGCCGCTTTCAAGCAATTTAATGCTCTTACAGATAAATCCATATCAACAAGCTTAGTTTTAAGCAATTGTCTCATATGCAATGACTCTTCATCATACGATTCTGTTTGTGCAATTTCGTCAGCCTCAAGTGTAATTCTTTCGTCAGAGAATAACATGAAATGGTGAATTAAAACTTTAGCAGCTTCAGTAAGAGCATCTTTTGGATTAATAGATCCATCAGTTTTGATTTCAAAAACTAATTTTTCGTAATCTGTTTTTTGCTCTACACGGAAATTTTCGATTGCATATTTTACATTTTTTACCGGAGTAAAAATAGAATCTGTAAAAATCGTTCCAATTGCAGCATTCTGTTTTTTGTTCTCTTCAGCAGGCACGTATCCTCTACCTTTTTCGATAGTTAAATCGAAATTCAATTTGATTTTAGAATCTAAATTACAGATAACAAGGTCCGGATTTAGAACTTGGAAACCTGAAATAAATTTTTGAAAATCACCTGCCGTTAATTGATCTTTACCAGAAACAGAAATAGTAACTGATTCATTATCGATATCTTCTATCTGACGTTTGAAACGTACTTGTTTTAGATTAAGGATAATTTCGGTAACATCTTCAACAACACCTGAAATAGTAGAAAACTCATGATCTACACCTTCGATACGAACAGATGTAATTGCATAACCTTCTAACGCTGAAAGCAAAACTCTTCTAAGTGCATTACCAACTGTCAATCCATAACCAGGTTCTAAAGGTCTAAATTCAAATTTACCTTCAAAATCGGTTGAATCGATCATGATAACTTTATCGGGCTTTTGAAAATTAAATATTGCCATAAATTTCGACTAAGTCAATTATTATTTGTTGTACAACTCTACGATTAATTGTTCTTTAATGTTTTCTGGAATTTGAAGTCTCGCAGGTACAGAAACAAAAGTTCCTTCTTTAAGATCATTGTTCCAAGTAATCCATTCATAAACATGACTTGAATTTGATAAAGAACGCTCGATAGCTTCTAAAGATTTAGATTTTTCACGAACTGCAACTTTATCACCAGGTTTTAGGTGGTAAGAAGGAATATTTACAACTTCTCCGTTTACAGTAATGTGTCTGTGAGATACAATTTGACGAGCACCTCTTCTAGATGGAGCAATTCCCATTCTAAAAACAACATTATCTAATCTTGCTTCACATAGTTGTAATAAAACCTCACCAGTTACACCTTTAGTAGCTGATGCTTTTTCGAATAAATTTCTGAATTGTTTTTCTAAAATTCCATAAGAATATTTAGCTTTTTGCTTTTCCATTAACTGAACAGCGTACTCAGATTTTTTTCCTCTTTTCTTAGCCATCCCGTGTTGTCCAGGTGGATAATTTCTTTTTTCGAAAGATTTATCATCTCCGAAGATTGCTTCGCCAAATTTACGAGCGATTTTGGTTTTTGGACCAGTATATCTTGCCATTTTAAAAAAATTTTAAGGTAGAGATTATGAATTCAGGTCTAATCCTCCGATAATCTATGTTCTACCTTGATTATACTATAAAAATAAAAAAATTAAACTCTACGTCTTTTTGGAGGACGACATCCGTTGTGTGGCATTGGAGTAACATCAATAATTTCAGTAACCTCAATTCCACCGTTATGAATAGAACGAATAGCAGACTCACGCCCGTTTCCTGGTCCTTTTACATAAACTTTTACTTTTTTAAGTCCTGCCTCAAGAGCTACTTTGCTGCAATCTTCTGCTGCCATTTGAGCTGCATACGGAGTGTTCTTTTTAGAACCTCTGAAACCCATTTTACCAGCTGAAGACCAAGCAATAACTTCACCTTTCTTATTTGTCAAAGAAATGATAATATTGTTGAAAGTCGAAGAAATATGAGCTTCACCCGTTGATTCAACGATAACTTTACGTTTTTTTGCAGTTGCTTTAGCCATATTACTTATTATTTAGTTGCTTTTTTCTTGTTAGCAACAGTTTTTCTTTTTCCTTTTCTTGTTCTAGAGTTGTTTTTAGTTCTTTGACCTCTTAATGGAAGACCAGATCTATGACGAATTCCTCTATAACAACCAATATCCATTAAACGTTTGATGTTTAAAGAAACTTCAGAACGTAATTCTCCTTCAATTTTGTAAAATGAAACAGCATCACGAATTGCTCCGATCTCGTCATCATTCCAATCTTGAACTTTTTTATCCTGGCTAACTTGAGCTTTTTCTAAAATCTCAATAGCTCTACTTTTTCCTAATCCGAAGATGTAGGTAAGTGCAATAACACCTCTTTTGTTTTTTGGGATATCTACCCCTGCTATTCTTGCCATAATTATCCTTGTCTTTGTTTAAATCTAGGATTCTTTTTGTTTATCACGTACAATCTTCCTTTTCTACGCACGATAATGCACTCGGCACTTCTCTTTTTTACTGATGCTCTAACTTTCATACTGAATATCTTTTAATATCGATAAGTAATTCTTGCTTTTGACAAATCGTAAGGGCTCATTTCTAATTTCACTTTATCACCAGGTAATAACTTGATGTAATGCATTCGCATTTTTCCAGAAATATGAGCAATTACAATATGTCCATTTTCTAACTCCACACGGAACATAGCATTTGATAATGCTTCAATGATTGATCCGTCTTGTTCTATTGCTGATTGTTTTGCCATAAATAATATTAAGCTACTGCTTTTCTATTTTTACCAGTCTTCATTAAACCATCATAATGTTTGTTTAACAAATATGAATTGATTTGTTGAATAGTGTCTATTGCAACTCCAACCATAATTATTAATGAGGTACCTCCAAAAAACATTGCCCAAGATTGTTGTACATCCATAATACTTACAACAATAGCTGGGAACACAGCAATCAAAGCAAGGAATAAAGATCCTGGGAAAGTTATTAAAGACATCACTTTATCTAAGAAGTCTGAAGTCTCAGCTCCTGGACGAACTCCCGGAATAAAACCACCGCTTCTTTTTAAATCATCAGCCATTTTGTTAGTAGGTACAGTGATTGCAGTATAGAAGAATGTAAATACAATAATTAAAGTTGCAAAAACAAAATTATACCAAAAACCAAACATATTACTAAATGCACCAACAATAGATTGTGATGTATCTGACTTAGACAGTCCAGCTACAGCTGCAGGGATAAACATAATTGCCTGAGCAAAAATGATTGGCATAACTCCAGAAGCATTAAGCTTAAGAGGAATCCATTGTCTATTACCACCTGCCAAATCTTGCTCATAATCACCAGTTGTCGTACGACGAGCGTATTGTACTGGAATTTTACGTACTGCCATAGTAAGCAATACACAAGAAATGATTACTAATAACCACACAATAATTTCAATAACTAACAACATTGGACCTCCATTGTTATTGGTAACTCTCGTTGTAAACTCTTGAATAAAAGCTTGTGGTAAACGAGCTAAGATACCAACCATAATTAATAATGAAATTCCATTTCCAATACCTTTATCTGTAATTTTCTCACCAAGCCACATAGCAAAAATTGTTCCTGTAACTAAGATGATAACTGACGAGAACAAAAATTCAGGTGAATTAAAGCCTAGTAGAAAAGCACTACCAGGCAATGTTCTGTATAAATTATAGATATAAGTTGGACCTTGAACCAGTGTAATAGCTATAGTCAACCAACGAGTGATTTGATTAATCTTTTTTCTACCACTTTCTCCATCATTTTGAAGTTTTTGTAAATAAGGAATAGCAATTCCCATTAACTGAACTACAATAGATGCAGAAATATAAGGCATGATACCTAAAGCAAAAACTGAAGCTTTAGAGAAAGCACCCCCAGTAAACATGTCTAGGATAGATCCTAAACCATTTTTAGTTTGTCCCGCTAATCCTGTTAATTGAGTTGCATCAATTCCAGGAAGCGTAACGTGTGCACCAAAACGATATACTAAAAGCAATCCTAATGTAATTAAGATTCTGTTTTTCAGTTCTTCGATTTTCCAAACATTACTTAGTGATTCAATAAATTTCTTCATCTTAATAGATAAGTTATATAGTTACAGCTTCACCACCAGCAGCTTCAATAGCAGCTTTTGCAGTAGCAGTAAATTTGTGGGCAGTTACTTTTAATTTTGCTTTCAATTCACCTCTACCTAAAATCTTAACGATTTCATTTTTTGAAGCTAGACGATTAGCTACGAAATCTGCCATAGAAACAGAATCAGTAATCACACCATTGTCTACTAATAATTGAAGCGTATCTAAATTAACACCTTCGTATTCTTTACGATTGATGTTTTTGAAACCAAACTTAGGTACACGTCTTTGAAGTGGCATTTGTCCACCCTCAAAACCAATCTTTTTAGAATAACCAGAACGAGATTTAGCTCCTTTGTGACCTCTTGCAGCAGTACCACCTTTTCCAGAACCTTCTCCTCTACCTACTCTTTTATTTTGATTATGTGTTGATCCCTCAGCAGGTTGTAAGTTACTTAAATTCATAACAGTATTTGTTATTTAGCTTCTTCAACAGAAACTAAGTGTTTAACTTTGTTTATCATACCAAGGATAGCAGGATTTGATTCATGCTCTACAACTTGTCCTAATTTACGTAGACCTAAAGCTTCTAAACCTCTCTTTTGAGAAAGAGGACAGTTGATCTTGCTTCTTACTTGTTTTACTAATAATTTAGCCATAATTTCCTTGATTAACCTTTAAAAACTTTTTCTAAAGAAACTCCTCTCTGTTTTGCAACAGTATGAGCACTTCTCATTTGCAATAAAGCATCAAAAGTTGCTTTAACTACGTTATGAGGATTTGATGATCCTTGAGATTTTGATAATACATCGTGAATTCCTACTGATTCAAGAACTGAACGAACAGCTCCACCAGCAATAACTCCTGTACCATGAGAAGCAGGAATTAAGAATACGCGTGCACCACCAAATTTACCTTTTTGTTCGTGAGGAACTGATTGTCCATTCAAAGGAATTCTAACTAAATTTTTCTTAGCATCTTCTACTGCTTTCGCAATTGCTTCAGAAACATCTTTAGATTTTCCTAATCCGTGACCAACTACTCCATTTTCATCACCTACAACTACAATAGCAGAAAAACCGAAAGCTCTACCTCCTTTTGTAACTTTAGTAACACGATTTACACTAACTAGACGATCTTTAAGTTCAAGACCACTAGGTTTTACCAATTCTACATTTTTGTATTTAGACATAATATATTAGAATTTAAGTCCAGCGGCTCTTGCGCCTTCTGCTAATGATTTAATACGACCGTGATATAAATAACCACCTCTATCAAAAGTAATGGTATCAATTCCGGCTTTTAACGCTTTCTCTGCAACTAATTTTCCAACAGCAGCAGCTACTTCAACGTTAGTACCTTTTCCTATTTCTTTTTCTCTCGAAGATGCAGCTAATATAGTAACTCCATTTACATCATCAATAATTTGAGCGTAAATTTCTTTATTACTTCTAAAAACAGAAAGTCTAGGTCTTGCAGCAGTACCACTAACCGATTTTCTAATTCTGAATTTAATTCTCTGTCTTCTTTCAGATTTTGTTAATGACATAATCTTATATTTTAAGCTGATTTACCTGCTTTTCTTCTTAATACTTCACCCACAAATTTAACACCTTTTCCTTTGTATGGCTCTGGCTTACGGAAACCTCTGATTTTCGCAGCAACTTGTCCTAAAAGTTGTTTGTCAAATGATGTTAATTTTACGATTGGGTTCTTACCTTTTTCAGATATTGTTTCTAAAGATACTTCTGGAGCAATTTCTAAAACAATATTGTGAGAATATCCAAGAGCTAAATCTAATTTTTGACCTTGGTTTGAAGCTCTATAACCAACTCCAACTAATTCTAGTTCTTTTGTAAAACCTTCAGAAACACCTACAACCATATTACTGATCAAAGATCTGAATAATCCGTGTTTTGCTCTGTGGTCTTTATGATCAGACGATCTTTCAACTAAAATCTGATCGCCTTCAACAGTTACATTTACGTCCGAAAACTCTTGAACCAGTTGACCTTTTTTTCCTTTTACTGTAATAATACCGTCTTTAACTTCTACAGTTACACCAGCAGGGATTACAATTGGGCTTTTACCTATTCTTGACATCTTATCTAGTGTTTAAAATTAGTATACGTAACAAATTACTTCACCACCTACATTTAATTGCTTAGCTTGTTTTCCAGTCATCAAACCTTTTGATGTAGAAACAATAGCAATTCCTAATCCATTAAGGATTCTTGGTAATTTGGCAGCACCTGCGTACTTACGTAAACCAGGTTTACTAATTCTTTGGATATCTTTAATTACAGGCTCTTTAGTATCTTTATCATACTTTAAAGCAATTTTGATAGAACCTTGAACTGTGTTCTGCTCAAATTTGTAACTTAAGATATAACCTTGATCAAATAAGATCTTAGTTATTTCTTTTTTAAGATTAGAAGCTGGAATTTCTACAACTTTGTGGTTTGCAGCCACAGCGTTACGAACTCTAGTCAAATAATCTGCAATAGGATCTGTATACATATGTATTTGATTGCGATTATGGTTTTCAGGAAGCACCCCGCTTCCTGAACCTTTAATCAATTTATAAACTTTTTTAAATTACCAGCTGGCTTTTTTTACACCTGGAATTAATCCATTGTTAGCCATTTCACGGAAAGTTACACGTGAAATACCGAATTGACGGATGTAACCTCTTGGTCTTCCAGTCAATTTACAACGGTTGTGCAAACGAACAGGTGAAGCGTTTTTTGGTAATCTTTGTAAACCTTCATAGTCTCCAGCCTCTAATAAAGCTTTTCTCTTTTCAGCATACTTAGCTACCGTTTTCTCTCTTTTCACCTCGCGGGCTTTCATTGATTCTTTAGCCATATCTTAATTCTTTTTAAAAGGTAATCCTAATTCAGCCAATAATGACTTTGCTTCCTTGTCTGTTTTTGCAGTAGTAACAAATGTAATATCCATTCCTGAAATTTTGTTTACTTTGTCAATATCAATTTCTGGGAAAATGATTTGCTCTAAAACTCCAAGATTGTAGTTACCTCTTCCGTCGAAACCAGTAGCTTTGATACCACCAAAATCTCTAACACGTGGTAAAGCAGAAGTAATAAGTCTATCTAAAAACTCATACATTCTTTCTCCACGTAAAGTAACTTTTGCTCCAATAGGCATCCCTTTTCTTAATTTGAAAGACGCAACGTCTTTCTTAGAAATTGTAGATACTGCTTTTTGTCCAGTGATCTTTGTTAACTCATCAACAGCATAGTCAATAAGTTTTTTATCAGATACAGCTGCACCAACTCCACGGCTCAAAACGATTTTTTCAAGTTTAGGAACTTGCATCACGTTTGTATATCCGAACTCTTCTTTAAGAGCAGCAATTACTCTGCTCTTATATTCTTCTTTTAGTCTAGGTGTATATGCCATTACTATAGTACTTGATTAGATTTTTTTGAAAATCTTACTTTCTTATCTCCTTCTACTCTAATACCTACTCTAGTTGTTTCCTTAGTTTTAGGATCAATTAAAGCAATGTTAGAAATTTGAATAGAAGCCTCTTTCTTAACGATACCACCTTGAGGGTTTTTAGCACTTGGTTTAGTATGTTTTGAAACCAGGTTTACACCTTCAACGATCGCTTTGTTTTTTTCACGGTAAACACGTAAAACTTTACCTTCAGCACCTTTATGGTCTCCAGCAATAACTCTTACGATATCTCCTGATTTTATTTTTAGCTTTATCATCTTAAAACGAATTAAAGCACTTCTGGTGCTAATGATACAATTTTCATGAATTGTTTTTCACGAAGTTCTCTTGCTACCGGACCAAAAACACGAGTTCCTCTCATTTCACCTGCAGCATTCAAAAGAACACATGCATTGTCATCGAAACGGATATAAGAACCATCAGCTCTTCTCACTTCTTTTTTAGTACGTACAACAACTGCAGTTGAAACAGCTCCTTTTTTTACGTTTCCGTTTGGAGTTGCATCTTTGATAGAAACTACAATTTTGTCACCAACAGAGGCATATCTTCTTTTAGTACCTCCTAAAACACGAATAGTTAAAACTTCTTTAGCTCCCGTGTTATCTGCTACTTTTAGTCTTGATTCTTGTTGTACCATAATTATTTAGCTCTTTCTAAGATTTCAACTAATCTCCAACATTTTGTTTTACTTAAAGGACGCGTTTCGCTAATTCTTACAGTATCTCCAATGTTACAGTCGTTTTTTTCGTCGTGTGCAACGTATTTTTTTGTTTTCAACACGAACTTACCGTATAATGGGTGTTTTACTTTTCTTACTTCTGAAATAACGATAGATTTATCCATCTTATTTGAAGTAACAACACCTATTCTTTCTTTTCTTAAATTTCTTTTTTCTTCCATCTTTCAGCAGAATACAATTATTGTAACTCTCTTTTAGTTAACTCTGTAGCTAATCTTGCAACTGTTCTTCTAACGCTTCTGATTTGAAGTGGGTTAGCAATTGGAGAAATAGCGTGAGCCATTTTTAGGTCAGCATATACTTTCTTAGTTTGACTAAGCTTTTCTTGCAACTCCGCTGCAGAAAGATTCTTTATTTCTGATTGTTTCATAATAAATATAAATTATGCTTCGAAATCTCTAGCAACGACGAACTTAGTTTTTACTGGAAGTTTTTGAGCTGCAAGACGTAAAGCCTCTTTTGCAACTGACAATGGAACACCTCCAACTTCAAACATAATTCTTCCTGGTTTAACAACAGCAGCCCAATATTCAACTGCTCCTTTACCTTTACCCATACGTACTTCAAGAGGTTTCTTAGTAATAGGTTTGTCTGGGAAAATTTTGATCCATAATTGTCCTTCTCTCTTCATATAACGAGTTGCAGCGATACGCGCAGCTTCGATTTGACGAGACGTTAAGAACATTCCATCTTCATGTACAGATTTAATTCCAAACATTCCATTAGAAAGTTCATGCCCTCTTTGAGAGTTACCTTTCATTCTACCTTTTTGTACCTTACGGTATTTTGTTCTTTTAGGCTGTAACATTTTTCTTTAGTTTAAAAATTTACTTTCTTTTACGAGCGTCTGGTTTTCCACCTTTATTAAAGTTAGATTTACCTCTTGGGGCATCTCCACCTTTACCACCACCAGTTCCAGATTGTTTTTTATCCATTCCTGCAAGTGGAGAAAGATCTCTCTTTCCATAAACTTCACCTTTCATGATCCATACTTTGATACCCATTCTACCATAAGTAGTATGAGCTTCAGCCAAAGCATAATCAATATCAGCTCTGAAAGTTGATAGAGGAATTCTACCTTCTTTGAAACCTTCAGAACGTGCCATTTCAGCACCATTCAAACGACCAGAAATCAAAACTTTGATACCTTCTGCATTCATACGCATAGAAGCTGCAATAGCCATCTTAATTGCACGTCTGTAAGAGATACGGCTTTCGATTTGACGAGCGATACTTGTAGCCACAAGATAAGCATCTAACTCAGGTCTTTTGATTTCAAAGATGTTAATTTGAACCTCTTTGTCAGTAACTTTCTTAAGTTCCTCTTTTAACTTGTCTACCTCTTGTCCGCCTTTTCCGATAATAATACCAGGTCTAGCAGTAGTGATAGTAACGGTTACAAGCTTTAAAGTTCTCTCGATGATTACTTTAGATACACTAGCTTTTGATAAACGAGCGTGGATATACTTTCTGATTTTGTGATCTTCAGCTAATTTATCGCCGTAATCATTTCCACCATACCAGTTTGAGTCCCATCCTCTGATGATACCAAGTCTATTTCCAATTGGATTTGTCTTTTGTCCCATGCTGCTTAAGAATTGCTTTGTGTGTTATTGATAGCTCCAAGCACGATTGTAACGTGATTAGAACGTTTTCTTATTCTGTGTGCACGACCTTGTGGAGCTGGACGAAGTCTTTTTAACATCATTCCACCATCTACTCTGATCTCTTTAACAAATAATCCAGCTTCTTCTAAATTACCTTCACTATTTTTTTGCTCCCAGTTGTTGATTGCAGATAATAATAGTTTTTCTAATTTTCTTGAAGCTTCTTTAGAACTGAATCTTAAAATGTTAAGTGCTCTTTCTACCTTCTGACCTCTTACCAAGTCCGCTACTAAGCGCATTTTTCTAGGTGAAGTAGGGCAGTTATTCAATTTTGCGAAAGCGATAGACTTATTAGCCTCTTTTCTCGCATCTGCTGTTTCTCTTTTACGAACTCCCATTGCTTCTTTTATTTTTTACCTTTATTTTTTGCTCCAGCATGACCTCTAAAAGATCTAGTTGGTGAAAACTCTCCTAATTTGTGACCTACCATGTTTTCTGTTACGTAAACTGGTACAAATTGACGACCGTTATGAACTGCGATAGTCTGTCCAACGAAATCCGGAGTAATCATAGAAGCTCTAGACCAAGTCTTTACTACACTATTTTTACCACTTTCTACGTTTTCCTGAACTTTCTTGTCTAATTTATAATGAACGAAAGGTCCTTTTTTTAATGAACGTGCCATATCTTATTATTTCTTTCTACGTTCTACGATATACTTGTTACTCGGGTTTTTCTTAGAACGAGTTCTGTAACCTTTAGCTGGCAATCCTTTTCTTGAACGTGGATGCCCTCCAGAAGAACGTCCTTCACCACCTCCCATAGGGTGATCAACAGGGTTCATCGCTACTGGTCTAGTTCTAGGTCTTCTTCCTAACCATCTTGTTCTACCTGCTTTACCAGATACAACTAATTGGTGGTCAGAATTAGAAACAGCTCCAATTGTAGCCGAACATGTTAACAAGATTAGTCTTGTTTCTCCAGATGGCATTTTAATTGTAGCGTATTTTCCGTCTCTTGCCATTAACTGAGCAAAAGTTCCAGCTGAACGAGCAATAACAGCTCCTTGTCCTGGACGTAACTCAATACAAGATATAACAGTTCCAAGAGGAATTCTGCTTAAAGGTAATGTATTACCAATTTCAGGTTGAGACTCTGGTCCAGAAACTAATTTCTGACCAACTTTCAATCCGTTTTGAGCAATTACATAAGTTTTCTCTCCATCAGCATAAGCTAACAAAGCGATAAATGCAGTACGATTTGGATCATATTCGATTGATTTCACTGTAGCTGGAATTCCATCTTTAGTTCTTTTGAAATCAATAATACGATATCTCTGCTTGTGACCACCACCCGTATAACGCATGGTCATCTTTCCTTGACTATTTCTACCTCCTGAGTTTTTTATCGGCGCTATCAAAGAGCGTTCCGGCTTATCAGTTGTAATAGCGTCATAACCATTCACAACTCTAAATCGCTGACCCGGGGTAATAGGTTTTAATTTTCTTACTGACATTTTTCTATCTTAGATATTGTTGTAAAAATCAATTGTTTCTCCTTCTTGTACTTGTACAATTGCTTTTTTAATAGCATTTGTCTTTCCACTGATTAAACCACTTTTAGTGTATTTAGTAGATCTGTCTGGTCTCACATTCATTGTGTTAACAGAAACGATAGTTACTCCGTAAGCAGCTTCAACAGCTTTCTTAATCTGAACTTTGTTTGCTTTTTTGTCAACAACGAATCCGAAGCGGTTAAGAACTTCACTTTCTTTGGTTACTTTTTCAGTTACTATAGGTCTAATAATGATGCTCATATTCCTACTATTTACTTAAATTTTCTTCAATTAACTCTAAAGAACCCTCCAAAAGCACTAAATTATTAGTGTTTAATATTGCGTAAGTGCTTAATTCTGAGCTAGTTACGACATTAGAAGCCTTTAAATTGCGTGACGACAAATATACATTTTTATTTGACTCACCCAACACAAATAGAGATTTTTTATTTTCTAACCCTAAAGCTTTCAAAACGTTAATGAAATTTTTAGTGTTTGGAACATCAAAATTAAAGTCTTCAAGAACGATAATATTTGACTCTTTTGCTTTGATTGAAAAAGCTGACTTTCTAGCCAATTTTTTCAAACCTTTATTCAATTTAAATGAATAACTTCTTGGTCTTGGTCCAAAAACTGTTCCCCCTCCTTTAAACAAAGGATTTTTAACACTTCCCGCACGAGCCGTACCCGTACCTTTTTGCTTTTTAATCTTACGTGTACTTCCAGTTACTTCAGCTCTTTCTTTAGCTTTATGAGTACCTTGTCTTTGATTAGCAAGATATTGCTTCACATCAAGATATACAGCGTGATTGTTTGGTTCAATTGCGAATACTGAATCAGAAAGTTGAACTTTTCTACCAGTATCTTTTCCGTTGAAATCTAATACTTTTACTTCCATTACTTCTGAATGATTACGTAAGAGTTTTTGTGCCCAGGAATACACCCTTTAACAACAAGTAGATTCTTTTCAGCAACTACTTTTAAAACTCTAAGGTTTTGAACTTTTACATTATCTCCTCCCATTCTTCCAGCCATACGCATTCCTTTGAATACTCTAGATGGATAAGAAGAAGCTCCTACAGAACCTGGCGCTCTTAAACGGTTGTGCTGACCATGAGTAGCTTGTCCAACCCCACCAAAACCGTGACGTTTAACAACACCCTGGAAACCTTTACCTTTAGACACACCTTGTACGTCTACAAACTCTCCTTCTTCAAAAATAGAAACATCAATGAGATCTCCTAATTTTTGTTCAGTTGCAAAATCTTGGAATTCAACGACTTTTTTCTTAGCAACAGTTCCAGCTTTTTTAAAGTGACCTAAAGCCGCTTTAGTAGAATGTTTCTCGTTTTTGTCATCGAAACCAAGTTGCAACGCTTCATACCCGTCAACCTCGTTGGTTCTGACTTGGGTAACAACGCATGGACCAGCTTCGATTACTGTACAAGGAATGTTTTTCCCGTTTTCATCGAAAATACTAGTCATGCCGATTTTCTTACCAATTAACCCAGACATAAATATTAATTATTAATTACTAAAATTCCCTTCAATTTGAAAATAACAGAAATTTCCAAACAGGGAGTGCAAAAGTAGACATTAAAATTGAATATACCAAACGGTTACAAAAATTAAATCGCTCATTATCAAAATCGAAGCATGAAACATATAACAAAAGAGACTAAATTTATATCAAAATTGCAATTTCATTTTTATACTATAATCAATTTTACAATTAAAAATCACATAAACAAATCACAACCAAAAACTTTGGCATCGCGCTTAAACAAAGAGAATTACACATTTCGACATTAAAATTAAATTTCAAACATCAATTCAAAAACCACATACAAATAACAAAAAAAGCGAGACATTCCTGCCTCGCTTTTTATATATAAAAAATATAAAAAAATTATACTTTTATTTCTACTTCAACTCCACTTGGCAATTCAAGTTTCATTAAAGCATCAATAGTTTTAGATGAAGATGAATAAATATCAATCAATCTCTTGTATGACATTACTTCAAATTGCTCTCTCGCTTTTTTGTTAACGTGCGGAGAACGCAACACAGTGAAAAGTTTTTTGTGAGTAGGCAACGGAATTGGACCTGTTACAACTGCACCAGTAGTTTTTACTGTTTTTACGATCTTTTCAGCAGATTTATCTACCAACATATGATCGTAAGATTTTAGTTTTATTCTGATTTTTTGACTCATTTTCTTAAAATTAAGCGTTACCTTTTGCTTTTTTGATTACCTCTTCTGAAATATTAGAAGGTGTTTCTGCATAATGAGAAAACTCCATTGTAGATGTTGCTCTACCAGACGATAATGTTCTTAATGTAGTAACATAACCAAACATCTCAGCTAATGGCACATCTGCCTTAATAGTTTTCGCTCCGTTTCTATCACCCATATCATTAACCTGACCTCTACGACGGTTCAAGTCACCTACGATATCACCCATGTTTTCTTCAGGAGTAATAACTTCGATTTTCATGATTGGTTCTAAGATAACAGCTCCAGCAGCTTTACCAGACTCTTTATAACCCATTCTTGCAGCTAATTCAAAAGAAAGAGCATCAGAATCTACAGGGTGGAAAGATCCATCCAATAAAGTTACTTTCAAACTATCAACAGCATATCCAGCCAAAGGTCCAGTTTTCATAGCTTCACGGAAACCTTTTTCAACTGCAGGAATATACTCTTTAGGAACGTTACCTCCTTTTACCTCATTCACAAACTGTAATCCAACAGGAACTTTACCATCAACTTCATCAGCAGGCTCTATTCTAAATACGATATCACCGAATTTACCACGACCTCCTGATTGTTTTTTGTAAGTTTCTCTATGTTGAGCAGATCTTGTAAACGCTTCTTTATACTCTACTTGTGGTTCACCTTGATTAACCTCTACTTTAAACTCACGTTTCATACGATCAACTAAGATATCCAAGTGAAGCTCACCCATACCAGAAATAATAGTTTGACCAGAAGCCTCATCAGTTCTAACTGTAAATGTTGGATCTTCTTCTGCTAATTTAGCCAAAGCCATACCCATCTTATCAACGTCAGCTTTAGTTTTTGGCTCAATAGCGATACCAATTACAGGATCTGGGAATTTCATAGATTCCAAGATAATTGGATTCTTTTCATCAGAAAGAGTATCCCCTGTTTTAATATCTTTAAAACCTACAGCAGCTCCAATATCTCCAGCCTCAATAAATTCGATTGGATTTTGTTTGTTAGCGTGCATTTGGTAGATACGAGAAATTCTTTCTTTATTACCAGAACGAGTATTTAAAACATAAGAACCAGCATCTAAACGTCCAGAATATGCACGGAAGAAAGCTAAACGACCTACGAATGGGTCAGTAGCAATTTTAAATGCTAAAGCAGCAAACGGCTCTTTAACATCTGGTCTACGTAAAATTTTCTTTTGATCTTCTTCTAATAAATCAGCATCGTCAGGGTGAATTCCCTCAATACCTTCTTTATCTAATGGAGATGGTAAATACTTACAAACAGCATCTAACATAAATTGAACTCCTTTATTTTTAAAAGAAGAACCAGCAAGCATAGGAATAATTGCCATATCAATAGTAGCAGCTCTTAACGCATTGTTGATTTCTTCCTCTGTAATAGAGTTTTCATCTTCCATGTATTTATCTAAAAGATTTTCATCATAAGTAGCAATCTCTTCGATAAGAATAGAACGATAGTGCTTTACATCATCAACCATATCCGCTGGAATATCAACGATATCAAAAGTAGCCCCTTGAGTTTCATCATGCCATACAATAGCTTGGTTTTTCACTAAGTCAACAATACCTTTAAAATCAGCTTCATCACCAATAGGTAAAGTAATTGCAACCGCATTCGATTTCAACATATCTTTCACCTGTCCGCATACAGCTAAGAAGTTAGCACCTTGACGGTCCATTTTATTTACGAATCCCATACGAGGAACTCTATATTGATCTGCAAGTCTCCAGTTAGTCTCAGATTGAGGCTCAACACCATCAACAGCACTAAATAAGAAAACTAAACCATCAAGTACACGTAAAGAACGGTTTACCTCTACAGTAAAGTCAACGTGTCCAGGAGTATCAATAATATTAAAGTGGTAAGGTAATGACTCCGGAAGAACTTTACCTTGCTCAGTTGGAAAATTCCAAGTACAAGTTGTAGCAGCAGAAGTAATTGTAATACCTCTCTCCTGTTCTTGTGCCATCCAGTCCATTGTTGCAGCACCATCGTGCACCTCACCAATTTTATGTGACTTTCCAGTATAAAAAAGAATACGCTCAGTTGTTGTTGTTTTACCAGCATCAATGTGAGCCGCGATCCCGATATTTCTTGTATATTTTAAATCTCTAGCCATTTCTTACGAATTAAAATCTAAAGTGAGAGAATGCCTTATTAGCTTCTGCCATTTTGTGAGTATCCATTCTTTTTTTAACCGCAGCACCTTCTTCTTTAGCAGCAGCTAAACACTCTGACGCTAAACGTTGTGCCATAGATTTTTCATTTCTTCTTCTTGCATAAAGTATTAACCACTTCATTGCCATAGAAATTTTTCTGTCTGGACGAATCTGCATTGGGATTTGGAATGTAGCTCCACCAACTCTACGACTACGTACTTCAACGTGAGGCATAACATTAGTTAACGCATCTTTCCAAATTTCTAATGAAGTTTTCTCTGAATCCTGCTTTTTAGATTCAATGATATCAATTGCATCATAAAATACTTTAAAAGCTGTAGATTTCTTACCATCCCACATTAAGTTGTTCACAAAACGCGTTACCAATTGGTCGTTAAACCTTGGATCCGGTAAAAGTGGTCTTTTCTTTGCCGCTCTTTTTCTCATGTCTTTTTCTTAAAAGTTTTTAAATTACTTTTTTGCTTCTTTTGGGCGTTTAGCACCGTACTTAGATCTTCTTTGCGTTCTTCCTGCAACACCTGACGTATCAAGCGCTCCACGAACGATATGATATCTAACACCTGGTAAATCTTTTACCCTTCCGCCTCTAACTAATACTATCGAGTGCTCTTGTAGATTGTGTCCTTCTCCAGGAATGTAAGCATTCACCTCATTACCATTTGTCAAACGTACACGCGCAACTTTACGCATTGCAGAGTTTGGTTTTTTTGGTGTAGTAGTGTAAACACGCGTACAAACCCCTCTTCTTTGAGGACAAGAATCTAAAGCAACCGATTTACTCTTCTTAGTTATCTGAGTTCTTCCTGTTCTTACTAATTGTTGAATTGTTGGCATAATTAATACTAAAAATTAATATGATATTAAATTCCCGCTTTTTACGGGGTTGCAAATGTATAAAATAAATTTCAGTATACAAACGTTAATCTATTAATTTTCAACAAGATTATTTAATTGTATGTTTTTACAAACAAACAATAGATATTTGCATTACGTTTAATTAGATAAAATTCTTCAATTGAAACAGTTTTTACAAGCATTGTTTTTTCTTCTACTAAGCTTTTCAGCTTATGGCCAAAATTTTTATTTAAAAATAAACGGATTAAATATTCAACAAACCAAAATTATTGACTCTCTAAATTACAAATCCTCTCACTCTAATATAAAGTCACTTTTTAACGAAATCAAAAGCACCTCAATTCAACTTTCAAAAAAAGGTTTTTTGGACAATAAAATACTAGAAACCAAACAAATAAACGACAGTACTTATCTATCTGTTTTTGATCTAAAAAAGAGGGTAAAATATATACATATATATATAGGTATAAAAAATGATTTTTTTAAATCAGAAAAAGAACAAAATGACACTTTAATTCTAGCATATAACGAAATTGAAAACTATTTAACGCAAAAAACACTTAGCACCGAAAAAGCAGGTTTTGCCTTCAGTAAGATCAAGCTTAAAAATATCCAAAGAAAGGATTCGATAATTTATGCCGACTTAAATTTTGAATCTGAAAAAAAAAGAAGCGTAAATTCAATTATTCTTAATTACACAAATAACAATCACAGGGATTTTTTCCCTGAAGGACACCTGAAACAACTCAATAAAAAATATATAAACAAAACATTCAATCAAGAAGTAACTAAACAACTTTATGAAGACATAAATAGTTTTGAATTTGTTTCTCAAACAAAATATCCAGAAATTCTTTTCACAAAAAATTCAACTAAAATTTATACGTATATAGAAAAAAGAAAAGCAAATACGTTTGACGGCTATATTGGGTTTTCAAACGACGAAAACAAAAAAGTAACACTAAATGGATATTTAGACATTCTTTTAATCAATACGATTCATGCCGGAGAACAATTTTCATTATATTGGAAAAGCGATGGAAATCAACAAAAAACTTTTAACACGAGACTCGAAATTCCATACATCTTTAAAACTTCTCTCGGAATAAAAGCTCAACTAAATATCTTCAAACAAGACAGTACATTTCAAAATACAAAAACCGCTATTGATCTTGGTTATTATATAAATTACAATTCTAAAATATATTTAGGATATCAAGCTACAGAGTCTAGTGACATTCAAAACACAAACAATAGCATAATAAGCGATTTCAACAATTCATATTTAACCTCTACTTATGAGTACAAAAAATTAGATTACAACAACACCTTAATGCAAAAAAAAGCTTTCTTAAACTCATTAATTGGTTTCGGAAAAAGAGACACCAATAACGATTTAGAAACAGCCGGATCAAGCAAGCAATTTTATGTAAATCTAAACGCAGGCTACAATTTTGAACTCAACACTAAAAATTACATTAACATAAATTCACAAAATTTTTATTTGCATAGCAAAAATTACATCTCGAACGAATTATTTCGTTTCGGAGGATTTAAGTCAATAAGAGGCTTTTTAGAAAACAGCCTTCAGGCAAATTTTACATCCAGCATTCTTACAGAGTATCGATATGTAGTTTCATCAAATCTTTATATCAATTCAATACTTGACTATGGAATATATCAAGACCTGACAAGTGTTTCGAATCCAAACCGAATAAAAAAATTAATAGGAATTGGAATTGGAGCATCAATACTAACTCCAAACGGATTAATAAATATTAACCTTACAAATGGAGCCAACAAAACACAGGAATTACAATTATATAACACTATCATAAACATATGTTATAATGTTAAATTTTGACCTTTAACGAAAAAAAAAAATATTTTACTAGGAAAGTTAACAAATTATTAAGAGTTTTGCGATACTAATTCAAAATATTTAAAAATGAAACTAAAGTTCAATGGATTCTTAGTACTTTTATTAGTACTAGTTGCGCAACTTTCTTTTGCGCAAGAAAGAGCTGTTTCGGGAACAGTTTCTGACAATGCAGGAATGCCTCTTCCAGGTGTTAGTGTAATAGTCAAAGGAACTAAATCCGGAACACAAACCGATTTTGATGGTAAATATTCTATCAAAGCTTCATCAAGCCAAATTTTGGTATTTAGCTACATTGGGATGAAAACTCAAGAGATAGCTGCAACTTCATCAACAGTTAACGTAAAATTAGCTGGAGATGCACAAGAACTTGAAAGCGTTGTTGTAACAACAGCTTTAGGTGTTAAAAGAGAGAAAAAATCTCTTGGTTATGCAACACAAGAGGTTAAAGGGGGAGATTTAAGAAATGGTACTGCAAGTGGTAACTTCTTAAACGAACTTTCTGGTAAAGTTGCCGGAGTTAACGTAAGAAGAAATACTAACTTTGGTGGTTCTACAAGTGCTATCTCTCGTGGGGTTAAAGCGATCAATCAAAGTAATGAGATGCTTATTGTAATTGACGGTATGCCAATTAACAATGCTAACAATACTAACGATGGTACAGTAGCTCAATCTAGAGGTGCTCAAGGTTATGACTACGGAAATAATGGTATGGACATCAATCCTGAGGATATCGAAAGTGTGAACGTATTAAAAGGTGCTGCTGCATCTGCATTATACGGATATCTTGCTGGAAATGGGGTTTTAATGATTACTACTAAAAAAGGTAAAGCAAAAAGAGGTTTAGGTATTACTGTTTCATCTGAAGTTGTTACTGGAGTAATTGACAAAAGTACTTTTACTAAATATCAAAAACAATATGGAGCTGGATACGGTGCTTCTTTTGACACTACACAAGATATTGATGGTGATGGTGTAAACGATAGAGTTGTATACATGGGAGATGATGCTTCTGTAGGAGCTGCTTTTGACCCATCATTAAATGTTTACCAATGGGATGCTTTCTCTGCATATCCAGGAAACAACAATTACGGAAAAAAAACTGCTTGGGTTGGAGCTAAAAATGATCCAACTTCATTCTTCAAAAATTCTTTATCATTAGTAAATACTATCTCATTCGAAGATGGTAATGATAAAACGAATGTTGTGTTCAATTACACTAACACTAAACAAACTGGTGTTATGCCAAATAGTGAAATAAACAAAAATAACTTCAGTTTAAAATTGAATCACCAATTTACTGACAGATTATCTTTGAGTACTTTTGCTAACTTCTCAAATCAAGCTACAGTTGGTAGAAACATGACTGGATACAGTGACAACTTAGTTTCTGGATTCCGTCAATGGTGGCAAACTAACGTAGACTTGAAACAATTAGAGCAAGCTTACAATGCTTCAGGAGGACAAAACATCACTTGGAACAGAACATCTGCTTCTAATGGATTCCCTGCTTACTGGAACAACCCTTATTTTGATCGTTACAAAAACTATCAAAATGACAGCAGAAACCGTTTTGTAGGTTATGCTAACTTAACTTATAAAATTGCTGACTGGTTATCTGCAACAGCAAAAATATCTACAGATACATATGCTGAGCTTCGTGAAGAAAGATTAGCTGTAGGTTCTGTTGGAAAAACTTTCGGTATCAATGCTTTCACTGAAACTTCAGGATACCAAAGATATAATGGTAACTTCTCTGAGCAGAACTACGATTTATTACTTAACTTCAAACATAACTTTGGTGAAAACTTTAGTTTAACTGGAGTATTAGGAGGAACTGTAAGAAGAAATTACTTCAATCAAATTACTGCTTCTACTGAAGGAGGACTTATTGTACCAGGTCTTTACAGCTTAGACAACTCTGTATCTGGAAGCCCATTCCCTTATGAAAGAGAAACTAAAACTGGAGTAAACAGTTACTTTGCTTCTGTTTCGTTAGGTTACTTAGATCAATTCTTTATTGATGCTACATCAAGAAGAGATGCATTCTCTCAATTACCACAAGGTGATAACTCATTGTTCAGTAACTCGATTTCTGGTAGCTGGGTTTTCACAAAAGCAGTTGATGCAAGCTGGTTAACTTTTGGTAAAATTAGAGGAGGTTATTCTGAGAGCCCACTTGGAACTCCAACATTGGCTTTAGTTGACACTTATACTAAAATCAACTCTTTCAATGGACAACAACAATATTCTGTTAACTCTACAAAAAACAATCCTAACTTAAAACCTATCAAAACTGAAACTGAAGAGATTGGTCTTGAGATGCAATTCTTGAACAGAAGAGTTGGTTTTGACGTGAGTTTATACAAAAATACTAATGACGGAGAGGCTATTCCAGTTCCTTATTCAACTTCAACTGGATACTCAACTCGTTACGTAAATGCTGCAACTATCCAAAATAAAGGTATCGAGGTGCAATTTAATGCAACTCCTATCAAAACAAATGATTTTGCTTGGGATATTACAGTTAACTGGTCTAAAAACGAAAACAAAGTAATCGCTTTAGCTGATGGTGTTCAAAACTTATTAATTGGAGGTTCATACCCTGGAGGTGTTACTTTAAATGCTGTTGTTGGAAAACCTTTCGGAGTTCTAAAAGGAACAGATTATACATATACTGCTGATGGTCAAAAAATTGTTAACCCAACAACAGGAAGATATGTAATCAATACATCTACAAACAATATCATTGGAGATATCAACCCAGATTGGATTGGTGGTATCCGTAACAAATTCTCATACAAAAGTCTTTCTTTCAGCTTCTTAATTGACATGAAAAAAGGAGGAGATATCTTCTCTACTGACCAATGGTATGGAGTTGGAACAGGTTTAACTGACGAAACAGCAGGTTTAAACGATCTTGGAAATCCAAAAAGAAATTCAGTTGCTACTGGTGGTGGTATAATCAACCCAGGAGTTTATGCTGACGGTACTCCAAACACTACAAGAACTGCTTATTCAACTGGTGGAGCTATCACAAATGCTTATTCTAACGGACCAAGAAGTCAATATGTTTATGATGCTGGTTTCATCAAATTAAGAGAGGTTAACATTACTTATACATTACCAACTTCATTAGTACAAAAAATCAAATTGGTAGATGCAAAAATCTCACTTATTGGATCTAACTTATGGATAATCGACAAGAACCTTCCAGATGCTGACCCAGAAAGTGGTTTAGGATCTAATATTGGATCTGCAGGTTTATCTATCGGATCTCTTCCAACCACTAGAAACATTGGTTGCAACTTAACAATAAAATTCTAAGCTATGAAAAATAGACTGCTTATATTAATACCGCTTTTATCCTTGTTTGCTACATCATGTACTGATGATATCACTGGATTAAACACGGACACTAAACGTCCTACTTACACTCAGCCTGAATACTTATTTACTAATGCTGAACATGCGATGGTAGACCAAGTAACAAGCACTTCTGTTAACTTTAACGTTTTCAGATTATTTGCTCAACAATGGACAGAAGTTCAATATCCACAAGAAAGTCAGTACGATTTAACAGGACGTACAATTCCTGATACTCACTGGACTACATATTACCGTGATGTACTAAAAGATTACAAAGAAGCTAGACAAATTTTAGTTGATTCTAAAGCTTCGTATACTGGTGCACCAGAAGGTTTAGTTGTTATCAACAATAAAATTGCTGTAATTGATATCCTAACTGCATATACTTATGGAATTTTAGTTGATACATTTGGAGATGTTCCTTATTCAGAAGCTTTGGATATCTTAAACCATCCACTACCTAAATATGATGATGCTCAAACAATTTACAGAGATCTTATCTCTAAATTAACAACAGCATCAAATGCTTTAGACGCAAGTGAAGATAGTTTTGGTGATGCTGATTTGATTTACCATGGAGACGTAGCAAAATGGGCTAAATTTGCAAATTCACTACGTTTAAGAATGGCAATCAATATGCATGATGTTGATGCTGCTTATGCTTCAACTCAAGCTTTAGCAGCAATTGCTGATGGCATTATCACTTCAAGAGCTGATGGTACTTATATGGTTTATGCTTCAACTCAACCAAATGCTAACCCGTTATATGTTGATTTAGTTGCATCTGGCCGTAATGACTTTATTCCAGCAGACACATTTGTAAACAAATTAAATGCTCTTAGTGACCCAAGAAGACCTCAATATTTTACTGAATACCCAGCTGGTTCAGGTTTATACAAAGGTGGAGTGTACGGAGCAATTAATACTTACGATGCATTCTCTCACTTAACAGAAACAATTAAAGACCCAACATATCCAGGTGTATTATTTACATACTCAGAAGTAGAGTTTTTATTAGCTGAGGCAGCTGAAAGAGGTATTGCTGTTGGTGGTACTGCAGCTTCTCACTACAATGCAGCTATTACAGCTTCTATGTTAGATTGGGGTGTAGCACCTGCTGATATCGCTACGTACTTATTAAGACCTGATGTAGCTTATGCTACTGCAACAGGAACTTGGAAACAAAAAATCGGAGAACAATCATGGATCGCTTTATTCAACAGAGGATTTGAAGCTTGGACTTCTTACAGAAGACTAGACTACCCTGCTTTACAAGTACCTGCTGTAACTTATGGTGATATCACTGAAGTTCCAAAACGTTATTCTTACCCTAACAGAGAGCAAACTCTTAATGCTACTAATTTACAAGCTGCAGTAGCTAAATTAGGTAACAATAATGTTACTACTAAAATTTTCTGGGATAAACAATAATTTTATTCTAAAATTAAATACTAAAAGCCACTCCGTTCATTCGGAGTGGTTTTTTTTTATATAAACATTATACCTATATTTGCGCTATGGAAAAAGAACATCAAATATTTGGTATTAGAGCCATTATAGAAGCAATACAAGCGGGTCAGGAAGTTGACAAAGTATTTATACAAAAAGAAATTTCCGGAGAATTAATGAAAGACTTAATGAAGGTAATGAAACGTGCCAACATTAATTTCTCTTATGTACCTGTCGAAAAATTAAACAGATTAACACCAAATAATCACCAAGGTGCCGTTGCAACAATTTCACCAATTGGATTTATTGATATTGAACATTTAGTTGAATCAACTCTTGCTTCCGGATCAAAACCATTATTTTTAATATTAGATCAAATTTCCGATGCAAGAAATTTTGGTGCGATAATACGAACTGCTGAATGTACCGGAGTTAATGGAATCATTATACAAAAAGCAGGTTCTGCTCCTGTCAATGGTGACACCGTAAAAACTTCTGCCGGTGCAGTATTTAATGTTCCTATTTGCAAAGTCGAGCATATCAAAGACGCAATATTCTACCTACAAGGCTCTGGAATAAAAACAGTAGCAGCTACTGAAAAAACAGATCAAAATATTTACGATTTAACTTTAAATGAGCCTTTAGCAATTATTATGGGATCTGAAGATAGAGGTATCAACCCTTCTGTTCTTAAAATCGTAGATGAAAAAGCAAAATTACCAATGTTTGGTTCAATAGGATCTCTTAACGTATCTGTTGCTTGTGGTGCGTTTTTATATGAAGCTGTTCGCCAGCGAAATTAAATAACACACGAATTAGGATTGACAAATAAATAACTAATTTTTATGTCTTTAAAACCTAATCATATCTTACTACAAAAAAAAGCAAATCTAATACTTGTAGCGATTTTGTTTACAAGTATTGGCTATTGCCAAACTACACATTACAATCAATTTTGGGGAGAAATTCAATTTAATCGGACTATAAACAAAAAATGGTCAACTGAATTAAATTTAGGAACAAACTACAGCAGTACTGAATCGTCTGCTAATATATTTGAACAAAATACACAAAGATCTTTTAGAGCGTGGGGGCACTATTATCTAACTCCCCGCTGGAAACTATCATCATTCATTGCTTATTTTAATAATAAAGATGTTCCCGAAATTGGTCAGTTTGAATCACCAGAATGGAGGTTTGCATTACAAGCTATTTATTATTTTCACAAAACAGGATATACATTAAGTACGAGACTAAGAGCTGAACTTCGGCAGATGAAGAACGAAGATGATAATTATGAAAATGTAATTCGTTATCGTCAGCAGATAAAATATTTACAACCTATCAACAGCAAAGTACTCAGATCTGGGGTAATATACGGAGTAGTTTCTGATGAAGTATTTTTTAAATCAGGAACAAAAGTCACAGGACTAAGCTTTTTTGACAGAAACAGAGTAAATATAGGTGCAGGTTATTTGTTTTCTGATGATATTCAAATCGAAATCACATATGCAAACGAATATCTTCCGAGAGATAATGAAAATAAAATCATAAACGCTGCATCACTTACACTTAGCTTTAATAATCTTTTTAAGAATCTAAATAAAAAGTTTTTACACAAAACTGAGACAATAACCGAAGATTAACATCTCTATTTTTCCTCTTTTTTTAAAAAGCATGCAAGCTGTTTTATAATCTCGTCTTTATGCAGTTTAAAATTGTAATCACGAATAAATTCAGTTCCTTTCATATTAATTGACGCAACAACTGCTTCAAATTTAGAAAAAGCTTCAATATCTTTATTATTTATCAAATATAAGACCTGCATAATTGAATCATTTTGAAAATATTGTGTATCATAATGCGGCAACTTATACTCTTCATTATTTGCCAAATGAATAATTAAATCATCTGTTATTTTTTTTCCAACTTTTTTTTCAGGAAATGGTATCGGCTGCAAAGCCACAAAATAATTCTCTTTATCTGTTACAATGTTAATTTTTAACGATTTAGATTTTGTAGTGTAAAAAACAGCAGGATCAAAATAATAAACCATCGAGCCATCTGCAAGCACTCTGTTTTTGATATCACACTGTGCAAAAGCCTCAATAGCTGTTAAAATCAAAATTGTTAAGAAAAACTTTTTCATGATACAATTAGATATTAATTCCTATAACAAAATTAATCATTTTACTTAACAACTAAACATTATCATCTGATTCTCTTTTGGTTACAATATAATTAACTTCAATAGTTGAGTTAAAATACGAATCAGAATTCTGTCCTTCCTCCTCTTCGACTTCTGTATTAACAAAATTTCCGTTTTCATCAAAATGTTTCATAAACGAATCTTGCTGCGGATCAAAATCCGGCTTCTGCCAATCGTAAAGTATTGGCTTTGTATATTCAGGTGTTTTATAATATACAGAAAGTCCAAATCCGGTTATAAATCCAGCTAAATGTCCCTCCCAGGAAATTTTGACATCTACATCCGGAAAAACATACCAAATCATACCGCCATAAAGCAAAATAACAGAAAGTGAAAGCGCCACAAGACGATAGTATTTTGTTTGAATTCCTTTAAAAAATATAAAACTTACCAAAACATAAATTAATCCGCTCGCGCCAATATGAAAATTTGCCCGGCCAATAATCCATGTTATTAATCCTGAAAATAAAATTCCGTAACCAATAACAGCAAATGTTTGTTTTGGATAAAAAAATTGCATTGCCGCCATCAATACCAAAAGCGGAATTGAATTATTATATAAATGTTCTAAATTTTCATGAATAAAAGGACTGAATAAAACTCCTTGCAAACCCGAAAAATCTCTCGGATAAATACCGTGTTGATAAAAATCAAAATCAAATCGAATCTGCATCCAATAAATAATCCATAAAAAAAGCACAAAAAATAATGGAAGGCCAATTACTGCATTTGAAAATTTAAAGTGGTTATCATTCATAAAACTCAATTTTGATTATACAACTGTCATCAAAAAACTATCCAAACAAAAATTACTGATAATTTGTCAGCCAATACATTTATGTTAAATGTTAATCATAAAACAGTATATCACTTTTCATATAATAAATTTTAGACATGAAAGTAGTAATTTTACAAAATGGAAGCACCTTTAGCAGAGCGTATTCGCCCACAGAAACTAGAAGATTATATCAGTCAGAGTCACTTAGTTGGCCCAAATGGCTCGTTGACCCAGCAAATTTCGAGAGGGATAATTCCTTCACTTATTTTTTGGGGGCCACCCGGAACAGGAAAGACAACTCTGGCTCAAATTATCGCGCAGGAATCTAAACGCCCTTTTTATGAATTAAGCGCTATAAATTCTGGTGTAAAAGATATTCGTGATGTAATTGAAAAAGCGAAACAAAGCGGAGGATTGTTTACTGCAAAAAATCCGATTTTGTTTATTGATGAGATTCATCGTTTTAGCAAATCACAACAAGATTCTTTATTAGCCGCTGTCGAAAAAGGATGGATAACACTAATTGGTGCAACAACCGAAAACCCAAGTTTTGAGGTCATTCCCGCATTATTATCCCGCAGTCAGGTATATATCTTAAATGCTTTTACAAAAGATGATTTAGAAGCTTTATTGCATCGCGCAATGAAGATTGATAAAGAACTTGCATCAAAAAATATAACTTTAAAAGAAACTGAAGCTCTGCTACGACTTTCTGGCGGTGACGGAAGAAAATTACTTAATATTTTTGAACTTGTTGTAAATGCTTCCGCAAATGATGAAATCGTAATAACAAACGATCGAGTTCTTGAATTAGTACAGCAAAATACTGTTTTGTATGACAAAACAGGAGAACAGCATTATGACATAGTTTCTGCATTTATAAAATCTATCAGAGGAAGTGATCCAAACGGTGCCGTATATTGGCTGGCAAGAATGATTGAAGGCGGCGAAGATGTAAAATTTATTGCCCGAAGAATGTTGATTTTATCAAGTGAAGATATAGGAAATGCCAATCCAACTGCTTTTATTATGGCAAATAATACCTTTCAGGCCGTATCAACAATTGGATATCCGGAAAGCCGTATCATTTTGAGCCAATGTGCCATTTATCTGGCAACATCGCCAAAAAGCAATGCATCCTATATGGCAATAGGAAATGCACAGCAACTGGTAAAACAAACTGGAGATTTACCAGTTCCAATTCATTTACGAAATGCTCCAACAAAACTGATGAAAGAATTGGGTTATGGTGAAGATTATAAATATTCACATGACTATGCAAACAATTTTGCTGAACAAGAATTTTTACCCGATGCTATAAAAGAAACGGTTCTTTACAATCCGGGAAGCAATTCCAGAGAGAACAGCAACCGCGAATTTTTAAAGAACCGTTGGAAAGATAAATACGGATATTAAACCGAATTATATTTTAAAATTTTACTGAGATTTTTTCTGAAACCAATTTATCATTTTGGTAATACTCAAAATACCACTGATTATCTTTTGCGTTTAAAGAACCTTGAATTCCGTCTTTAATAGCTATAAAAGAATCAGGACGTGACGTTTTTAATAATTTCATTACCACTTTCGGTGTTTTGTCAATCAATTGATAACCATTTTCTGTTGGCTGTGCATATAATAAATTTGGATCTGATAGATTAGCCACAGGTTTTTCTTCAATTGGAGTATTGGCAACCGCAGTAACAGGTACAGCGGCTTGTGTAACATTTGAAGAAACTGTAGAAACAGATTTTCCACTGTATGCATAATGCAATGCGATTACAGATACAAACGCATTTTCAAGACTTTCTTTATAGGCAACTTCATAATCTTTTTCTCTGCTTTTTCCAGTTTCAGAAGTGTAAATCACTTTTCCGTAGCAATCTTTAAACTGAATAAAAAGCTTTGTTACTAAAAATGCATTGTCTTTTTTAACATCAATATACAAAAGTTCACATCTGTCAAATCCAGCCGGAATTTGCTCATTTGTATAAAAAGCCTGAAATCCTGCTTTTAGCAAATTTGATTTTGTTAAAGTAGCTAATCTATACTGATTTTCAGTTTTAATAAAATCATATTTTAAAGGAATTATCACAGCTTTGTAATCATTAACAGATTGTGAAAATCCAATGAAAGAGCAAAGAAGAAGAGCCAATAAAGCTTTTAGTTTCATAATTATAAATATTTTTTTAGTTCTAGTAAATGGTTAATTTGTTTAAAATTTTCTGGGACTTCAATATTTCTTATATTAAAGAAAATAGCGTCAAGCCCGGCATTTAAAGCACCGTTAACATCTGCATCAAGATCGTCTCCAATCATAATACTGTTCTCTTTTGATGCCTGAGCCAAATTGACAGCATAATCAAAGATAATACTATTTGGTTTTTTAACACCGGCTAATTCAGAATTTGTAATTGTACTAAAATAACCTCCAAGAGCAGCATTATTAATTTTCTTGGTTTGAACATTTGCAAAGCCGTTTGTGATAATATGAAGCTTATATTTTGGTTTTAAATATTCTAAAACTTCAATTGCACCGTCAAAAAGATAATTATTATCGGTCAGAAATTCAATATAATCATTGGCAATCTGATTTATATTTTCATCTGATATTGCATAATTTAAAGCATCAAAAGAAAACTTTAATCGGTTGTAACGCAATTCCTGATGTGTAATTTGATCATTTTGATACAAGCGCCAGCATTCCTGATTTATGGGAACATATTTTTCGATAAAATCCTGAATTTTAATTTCTCCAAAGTTATTCTTAAAAATGCGATCAAAAGCCATTTCTGAATTTTTATCAAAATCCCAAAGTGTATGATCTAAATCAAAAAAAATGTCTGTAATGTTGGTATTCATAGATTAAAATGTTCCTTCATCTACAAAACTATAATATTTTGTTTCAGTAATAATCAAATGATCTAAAACTTTAACATCTAAAACCTCACCTGCTGTTTTCATTTTCTTAGTGATTTGTCTGTCAGCATCACTTGGATTTAAATTGCCAGATGGGTGATTGTGACACAAAATCAATCCTGTAGCTCCATTTTCGAGTGCTAATTTAAAAACAAGCCGGGTATCAACAATAGTTCCCGAAATTCCACCTTTGCTCAATTGCGATTTAGAAATGACTTTATTCGAATTATTAAGAAAAAGCACCCAAAATTCTTCATGAGATAATTCGCCAATGATAGGCTGCATAATTTCAAAAGCAATTTTGCTTGATGTTATTTTTGACAACTCTATCTTATCTTCTGCCCTTCTTCTACGCCCTAATTCTAAAGCTGCAATAATTGTAATCGCTTTAGCTTCACCAATTCCTTTAAATTGCATCAATTGAGAAATAGACATTTTCCCTAAAGAATTTAGATTTCCCGCACTAGCTAAAATTCGCTGACTTAATGCAACAGCAGATTCATTTCGATTGCCAGAACCAATTAAAATAGCCATCAATTCAGCATCACTTAAAGCAACTTTTCCCTTAAGCATTAATTTTTCCCTTGGCTTATCATCGTCTGACCAATTAGTAATAGGGAAATTTGAAGTTTTCATTTAAAATAAAATTTAATTATTTGAAGAAAAACATTCCTCTTAATCTTCATGGCGAATATATTAAAAAATAAGAAAAATATTACTTTAAATAAATTTGGAAATTTCAATAAAAAAATGTGCCAGCTGCAAAAAGCAATTGACACATTCATTAATTTTCAAATTGACTAATCCTTATTCAATCAATTGTTTTACTTCGTCAAAATTTAAACCACCGTAATTTCCTGAACTCATTAATAAGAGTGCAGAATTATCAAGATTTAAGTTGAATAAATATTCTTTAAACTCAGCTGGATTAGTATAAATAATTAAATCTTTTCTATTGAATGAAGTTGCAATTTGCTTATAAGTAACTTCTTCCAATTGTTTAATTTTTACAGCATCGGGAGAATAAAATACAACGGCAACATCAGCATATTCTAATGCTCCTTCGTACTCTTTCAAAAACTCAGCATTTAAACTACTATATGTATGCAATTCTAAACAAGCGACCAAAGTTCTGTTTGGATATTGTTCTTTTACAGCTTTAGTTGTTGCGGCTACTTTACTTGGCGAATGCGCAAAATCTTTATAGGCAACTTTCCCTTTTCCTTCGGCAATTTTTTCTAAACGTTTAGATGCGCCTTTAAAACTTGCAATTGCTTCATAAAAATCAGCTTCGTCAACGCCCATATTTTGGCAGATCCATTTTGCTCCGGCAAGATTATTCAAATTGTGAGCACCAAAAACTTCGATTGGCATATCACCTTCCGGTGTTTTTAATAAAGTTATACCATCAGCAACCGAATATTCCGGAGTACTGTAAGGTAATTTTCGAATTGGGTTTGTCGCAGCCTCAGAAACTCGTTTTACTTCGGGGTCATTTTCATTATAAACTAAAATACCGCCGTTTGTAATTTTAGAAATAAAGATCTCAAATTGCTCCACATAATTTTCATAAGTTGGAAACACATTAATGTGATCCCAGGCAATTCCGGAAATCAAAGCAATATTTGGTTGATACAAATGAAACTTCGGACGACGATCTATTGGCGATGATAAATATTCATCTCCTTCCAAAACCATAAAATCATTTTCTTCTGTCAAGTGAACCATCGTATCAAAACCTGCTAATTGCGCACCAACCATATAATCAACTTCAATATTATGGTAATGCATAACGTGCAAAATCATCGAAGTAATGGTAGTTTTTCCGTGAGAACCTCCAATAACTACACGAGTTTTATTTTTCGATTGTTCGTATAAAAATTCCGGGTATGAATAAATTTTCAATCCTAATTCCTGCGCTTTCAACAATTCTGGATTATCAGCTTTAGCATGCATTCCAAGAATTATGGCGTCAATGTCGGCAGTAATTTTTTCAGGAAACCAGCCCATTTCTGCAGGCAGAATTCCTTTTTTTTCTAATCTTGATTTTGAAGGTTCAAAAATAGCATCATCACTTCCTGTAACCTGATATCCTTTATTATGTAATGCCAATGCAAGATTGTGCATAGCGCTTCCGCCTATAGCGATGAAATGTGTTTTCATTTAAAATGTTTAATCGTTAAACTGTTCAATCGGTTAATCGAAATAACTAATAAAACTCAATAATTATTTTTCAAAAATAAGGAAATATAAAATGTGTTATTTCCTTTTATAGATAAATTAGTAACAAAAAAACCCGACATGTTTTTAAAATCAGTCGGGTTTAATATTTATAATAGAATTGAAAAATTATTTCACAATCGTCAATTCATCAATAATATTTTTAGCACCAGCATATTTATCGATAATCCAAAGTACATAACGAATATCAACATTGATCGTTCTTTGTAATTTAGAGTCAAAAATAACATCTCCTGCCATAGCTTCGATATTTCCGTCGAAAGCAAGACCAATTAACTCTCCTTTTCCATTAAGAACCGGCGAACCAGAATTTCCTCCTGTAATATCATTATCTGTCAAAAAGTTTACCGGCATATAACCTGCTTTATCAGCATATTGTCCAAAATCTTTTGCTTTGTTTAATTCTAACAAACGTTTTGGTAAATCAAATTCCTGATCTCCTGCTTTATACTTTTTAACCATACTTTCCATAGTTGTATAGTTATTAATTGCTGCATCGTTGCGAGGATCAGCAGGTAAAGCGCGAACTTTTCCATAAGTTAATCTCAAAGTTGAGTTAGCATCCGGATACTGAATTGCATTTAATTTTGATTCTCTCAAACCTTCAACAAGTTCACGGTAAGCTGTTGCAAAACCATCATCAGCTTTTGCCTGATCATCTGTTTTAGCACGATATTTAGTCACTAAATCATTAGAAATAATATACAAAGGATCGTGTACAATTGCCAATGGTTTTGGATCAGCCATAAAAGCCAATATTTTTTCTTTAGTTGTAAAATAACTTACTTCGGTTGCTTTTTCTACATCAGCAGTAAAATCACCATTATTGGCAGTTTTCATTTTTGCAACCTCTGGAGCAAGTCCATATTCAGCAGCTTTAGAAGCATATAAATTCAATTGTGCTGTTAATACATCTTTTTCAAGCGGAGCATAAAAATTACCATAAATATTGTCAATCATTTTATTGATCTTTGGCAGCAGCTCAGCTTTCTTTGCATCATTTTCCTTAAAGTATGCAATTAATTCATTTCCTAAATTTGCCGGATTTGCAGCATAACTAGAAGTACGTAAAACTTGCGTTAGGTAATTATCGTGACGCGCTTTTAAATTAGTTTCTCTGTAATAATCGTTAATAGTTGGAATTACATTTTCATACTTTTCTTTATTTGCCGGTTTACTTGCCCACTCATAAAATTTATCTTCCTGCGCTGATTTTGTATCTACCGTTCCTGCTTTTGTTAAAGCATCGATCATACCCTGACGGTTTTTCCAGTAATTAGCTGTAGAAGCATATTTAGATGCATATTGCAAACGAACTGCAACATCTTTATCCATATACTTTTTCATTACATCCATTCCGGTTTTTGCACCTTCAACCCATGCAGGATATGCATATTTTATGTTTTGCTCAATTCCACCAGCCGGCATCCAACGGTTAGTTCTTCCAGGATAACCTAAAATCATAGCAAAATCATTTTCTTTTACACCTTTTAAACTTACTGGTAAATAATGTTTTGGTTTTAAAGGCACATTATCTTTTGAGTAAGCAGCCGGATTACCGTCTTTATCAGCATAAACTCTAAACATAGAGAAATCTCCTGTTTGGCGAGGCCATTCCCAGTTATCTGTATCTCCTCCAAATTTACCAACACTTTCCGGCGGCGTTCCCACTAAACGTACATCTGTATAATCTTGGTAAACAAAATAGTAATATTCATTTCCTTGAAAGAAAGGACGAACAGAAACTGTGTATTTCCCGTTTTCGCTATTTTCTTTTTCAATTATAGCGATTTCCTGCTGAATGATTTTATTTCTTTCTGTTTCTGTCATTGTATCATTTACTTTAGACAAAATTCTTTTAGAAACATCATCCATACGAACGAAGAAACGAACATATAGAGATTTTGGTTTCATCTCGGCACTTTTATCTTTTGCCCAGAAACCATCTTTCAAATAGTTTTGTTCTGCAGTTGAAAGTTCTGCAATCGCATTATACCCACAATGGTGATTTGTTAATACTAAACCGCTGTTAGAAACGATTTCAGCAGTACAACCGCCATTAAATTGTACAATCGCATCTTTTAAACTATGATGATTGATACTATAAATTTCTTCGGCTGTCAATTGCAAGCCCATTTTTTCCATATCTCTATGGTTCAATCTTTCGATAAACATCAAAAACCACATTCCTTCATCGGCTCTCACAGGAAAAGCCATTAGGCACATGGTCAAGAATAAAACTATTTTTTTCATGTTATTTTGTTTAAGTTATGCGAATATAACTCATTTCCGCAAAAAAAATAATCATTTCAGTCAAAAACAAAACATATTAAATAAATACGAATATGATTTTGCGAAATTCATAATTTATCAAAAAAGGAAAATTATTAGAATATTAAAAAATAAAAAACAATTAAAGTTATAAAACTTCAGATTAAATAAAATTTTAATTCTAAAATTTAAAAGTAATTGTAAAAATTAACTTTCAATAATAAAAAAATAAATTAATCTATTTCTTACAAAATAATAATTCCTTTAATTTGCCATTCTAATTAAAAAAATAAAAATGAAAAAATTATTAGTTGCAGTTGTTCTATTAGTGACAACTATGGTGAGTGCTCAAAAGAACTCAATTTTATTAGGTGGAAATGTTGGATTTGGTTCAGAAAAAATCGGTGAAAGCAAAACAGAAGGATTTGAATTTTCTCCAAAAGTAGGATATCAGTTTTCTGAAAAATGGACTTTAGGAGTTGAAGGTTCTATTTTAAACTATAAAGAATCTAATTCTAAGAGAGAAGAAGCGTATAAAGTTGGTGTTTTTACACGTTACTCAGTGCCTCTTTCTGACTTATTCTCTTTTTACGCTGATTTAGGAGCCGGATATCAGGAAAGAAGTATTGACAAAACTAAAGGAGTTTATGCTGGTTTAACTCCGGCTTTATTCATCAATATGAAAAGAGGATTTGGTTTAAATTTCTCTATTGGAGGAATCAGTTACGATAATCTTAGCGGAAAAGAAGTAGCAAGAGAGCAGCGTTTCGGTTTTAATTTCGGAAAAACTGTAAACATTGGAATTTCTAAAAACTTCGGATTATAATTACATAGGATTTAAGTTAAAAAGTAGAATCCTAAATACTTTTTGTTTTTTCGCACAAGAAGTAAAAAACCCGACAATATAAATTGTCGGGTTTTATATTTAATAATGAAAAAACGTTTTATTCGTTTAGCATTTTCCAAAGTTTATCTTTCAAATCTGTTAAACCTTGCTGAGCAACAGACGAAATAAGCATGTATGGAACATCTTTAAAAGTAACATCTAATTCAGCTTTTAATTCTGCTTTAAGTTCATCGTCAAGCATATCGCATTTTGAAATAACCAAAAGACGTTCTTTATCAAGCATTTCAGGATTGTATTTTGTCAATTCATTAACCAAAATATCATATTCTGCTCTAATATCCGGCGTATCAACCGGAACTAAAAATAGTAAGGTTGAGTTTCGTTCAATATGACGCAGGAAATAATGTCCCAAACCTTTTCCTTCTGCAGCGCCTTCAATGATTCCAGGAATATCGGCAATTACAAAAGACTGAAAATCCCTGTAAGCTACAATTCCTAAATTTGGTTTTAAGGTCGTAAAAGGATAATCGGCAATTTTAGGTTTTGCAGAAGTTAAAACAGATAATAAAGTAGATTTTCCAGCATTTGGAAAACCAACCAGACCAACATCTGCCAAAACTTTAAGTTCCAGAATAACATCCATTTCAATTCCAAGTAAACCCGGCTGTGCATAACGAGGTGTTTGGTTTGTTGAACTTCTAAAATGCCAGTTTCCTAAACCTCCCTTTCCTCCTTTTGCCAGAATCTTTTTTTCTCCGTCTTCGGTAATTTCAAAAAGTACTTCTCCCGTTTCTTTGTCTTTTACAACAGTTCCCAGCGGTACTTCAATAATTTTATCTTCACCATCAGCACCAGTACTTCTGTCTGAACCTCCATCTCCACCGTGTCCGGCTTTAATATGACGCGCAAATTTTAAGTGAAATAATGTCCAGAGTCCTTTATTCCCAACTAAATACACATGTCCTCCGCGACCACCATCACCACCGTCGGGACCACCTTTTTCAATAAATTTCTCTCTATGTAAATGCGTTGATCCTTTTCCTCCTTTTCCGGAAGAAACATATATCTTAACGTAATCTACAAAATTTCCTTCTGTCATTGTTTTTGTTTATGTAAAGTTTCAGGTTTCAGGTTTCAAGTTCCAAGTTTGCGCAATGCAATAACATGAAACTTGAAACTTTAAACATGAAACAAAATTCTCTCTACTCTTTAAGCGCTTTCACCAAAACTTTATCAATCTTAACGCCATCCATGTCGACAACTTCTAAAATGAATTTTTGCCAAACTAACTTTTCTCCTTCTTTTGGGATATGCGAAAGCTCGGTCATAATCATTCCGCTTACGGTGTTTACTTCGTAATCGTTTGTTAATTCATCTAACTCAAAATAAGTTAAGAAATCATGCAATGAATAATGTCCGTCTACCAGCCATGAACCGTCTTCTCTTTCTACAAGCTGAAATTCGTCTTTGTAAAACTCAGAAGCATCTCCCACTAAAGCTTCTAAAATATCATTCAAAGTAATTAAACCTTGAAAAACTCCATATTCATCTGAAACTAAAGCATAATGAATTCCGGTTTTTTTGAAATTTTCCAAAGCTTTATAAGCTGTTGTCTGTTCCATTAAATACGGAGCTTCAGATATTATGGATGAAAAATCGAAATTGTCATTTTCAATATTTGCAAATATATTTTTCAAAGTTACAACTCCAACAATATCATCATAATTATCATTGTAAACCGGATAAACGGTATGTAAATCCTGAACTACTAATTCTTTTATCTTAGCTCTGTCTGCATTTAAAGGAAGCATATCAACCGATTTGCGGTGTGTCATCAGCGAACTTACTTTTCTGTCTCCAATATGAAAAACACGCTCCACGATATCCTGCTCAATTTCCTGTACTTCACCAACCTCGGTTCCTTCTTTAATGATGGCTTTAATTTCTTCCTCAGTAACCTTTCCGTCTGCAGTTGGTTTTATCTGTAAAATATTTAATAAAAATTCTGTAGAAGATGTGAGTAACCAAATAAATGGTGCCGTAATAATTGAAATTACTTTCATTGGCATAGCAACCATTTTTGCAATCGCTTCAGGATAATTAAGCCCTATACGTTTTGGAAGCAATTCTCCTAAAACTAAAGAGAAAAACGTTAAAACCACAACCACAATTCCTACTGCAATTGAATGCGCATAAGGTTTTAATGCTGCAAAACCTGCAACAAAAACCTCAACATCGGCAGTAATTTTATCGCCTGAATATATACCTGTCAAAATTCCTATTAAGGTAATTCCGATTTGTACCGTTGATAAAAATTTATTTGGAGAATTAGCCAGATCAAGCGCAGTTTTGGCACTTTTGTTTCCTTTTTTTGCTGCGGTTTCCAGTCTATTTTTTCGAGCCGAAATCAATGCAATTTCAGACATCGAGAAAACTCCATTTAATAGTATTAGAAAAAATATTATTAGTATTTCCAATGTTTAGTAGATTCGTTATTTGTTTGGTTCGTTATAAGTATTAAATGTTCTTATTCTTTTTTAAGCCTGATTCCTAATACTTAAAGGAAATGAAAGCTTAGAAAAAACTAATTTTTCTACCCAGAAAAACATTTACTTATAAAAAGCACATTTTTATGAATAGAAAAATAGTTTTTTATTGTCCCGAAATCATCGGGAAGCTTTTACAAATTATCAATAACTGACGTTAATCTTTCTGTAATTTGTTCAATAGTTCCAATACCGTCTACGGCATAAAACTTGTTTTGATCTTTATAATATCCAATTAATGGAGCTGTTTTTTCGTTGTATTCCTGATATCTCACACGGATTTTTTCTTCGTCCTGATCGTCAGCTCTTCCACTTGTTTTCCCTCTTTCAAGTAAACGTTTTACCAAAATTTCGTCGTCAGCTTCTAAAGCAATTGTTGCTGTTACGCTTGAACCAATTGTTGGCAAAAATTTATCTAAAGCCTCAGCCTGATCTAAAGTTCTTGGATATCCGTCGAATAAAAATCCTGCACTATCCGGGTGTTTTTTTACTTCGTCAATTAACATTGCAGTTGTTACTTCGCAAGGAACTAATTCTCCGTTGTCCATAAAAACTCTTGCTTTTTTACCTAGTTCAGTATCGTTTTTTAAATTAAAACGAAAAATATCTCCAGTAGAAAGGTGTGTTAAATTATATTTTTCTTTTAAAAATTCTGCCTGAGTTCCTTTTCCTGCTCCAGGCTTTCCAAATAAAACAATGTTAATCATAATACGTTTGAGTTGTGACTTCTTATTTTTTTGAAGAAGTTTAAAATGAATATATAGTTGTGTTTTGTTTAATATTATTCTGCTAATTTGTACACTTCAGTCAGGTTTCGTCCAAGACCATCATAATCTAATCCGTAACCTACAATAAATTTATTCGGGATTCTAATTCCGATATAATCTATTTTTATGTCTTTCTTATAAGCTTCAGGTTTAAAGAACAAAGTTGCGACTTTAAAATGTTTTACATTTTGTGCTTTAAACAAATGTTTTAATTCTTCGATTGTATTTCCTGTGTCGATGATATCTTCAAGAATTACAACGCTTCTGCCTGATAAATCCTGATTAATCCCGATTAATTCTTTAACCGAATTTGTACTTTCTGTTCCTTCATACGATGCCATTTTTATAAATGAAACCTCGCAAGGCTTTTTATATTTTTTCAGGAAATCGGCTACTACCATGAATGCGCCATTCAAAACTCCAATAAAAATTGGAGTATCATCTCCAAAATCATCTTCGACTTGTGCCACTAATTTGGTTAAAGCAAAATCAATTTCTTTAGCCGAAATAAACGGAACAAATTGTTTATCGTGAAGTTGTATCATTATTTTTAAATTTAAAATAATGGACAAAGATACAGAATTACAAACAATTTGCCCACATGAAAATCAATTGACAATATGACTTTTTTACCAATGTTAAATATCAGTTAATATTTACAAACGCTTTCTTAATGCTATTTCTAAATTTATTAAATTGTTGTTGAATAATCATTTAATTCCCAAAATACCAATGAAGAAATCCATACAAATATTTTCAATATCATTATTAGTATTAATGACAGCCTGCAACGGTCAGGTTAAAAAAGAAGAAAAAGAAGCGCTGGCTAAACAACCCGGAAATGTTGTAAAAACAGCAATTGGCGATATTACACTTCCACCACCATATGCAACAGAATCTAAAACTAACAACAGCAAAGTTATTGGATGGCCAAACGGTGTTACACCAAAAGCCCCGGAAGGTTTTACAGTTACAAAATTTGCTGATGGATTTGAAAATCCGCGCTGGACATATATCGCACCAAATGGTGATATTTTTGTTGTAGAAAGCGGAACACGTGCCAGCAAAAATCAAATTACGGTTTTACGTGATAAAGACAAAGACGGAAAATTTGAAACCCGTGAGGTTTTTATTAAAAACTTAAACAAACCTTTTGGAATGCTGGTTTTAAAAGATTTTTTCTACGTAGCGAATACTGATGGTTTATATCGTTATCCATACAAAAACAATCCTTTAAAATTAGAAACCAAAGGAGAAAAAATCCTTGAACTTCCAGCCGGAGGTTACAACAATCACTGGACAAGAAACCTGTTGGCAAGTCTTGACGGATCAAAAATTTATGTTTCTGTAGGCTCAGGAAGTAATAATGCTGAACATGGAATAGATAAAGAAGTGCGCCGTGCCGGAATTCTTGAAATTAATCCTGACGGAACAGGTGAAAAAATCTATGCCTCCGGGTTAAGAAACCCTGTTGGAATGGATTGGAATCCGGTTAATAAAGAACTGTGGACAGCTGTTAACGAACGTGATGATCTGGGTGACGATTTAGTTCCGGATTATATTACGAGTGTAAAAAAAGATGGTTTTTACGGCTGGCCTTATTCTTATTTTGGCAGTATTCCTGACCCGAGAATGAAAGGTGAAAGAAAAGATTTAGTTGAAAAAGCCATTGTTCCGGATGTTCCGGTTGGTGCTCACACTGCTTCTCTTGGATTAGCGTTTTATACTAAAGATGCTTTTCCGGCGAAATATAAAAATGGTGCTTTTGTTGGGCAGCATGGTTCTTGGAATCGTACAAACATCTCTGGTTACAAAGTAGTTTTTGTTCCTTTTAAAGATGGAAAACCGTCTGGAAAACCGGAACATTTTTTAACCGGATTTATTTCTGATGAAAACAAAGCTGAAGTTTACGGACGTCCTGTTGCTGTAACGGTGATGAACGACGGATCGCTTTTGGTAAATGATGACAGCGGAAATACGATTTGGAAAGTTACTGCAAACAAATAAATTCTAAATCTATCAGATATTTAAACACATAGAGACATAGATTTTTGCTTAAAAAGAAGTTGTTAAATAAATGAAACGCCTTTTTTGCCTCAATGAATGCTATGTTTCTATGTGTTAAAAAAACTCCGTCTTTAATCCGAATCATTTATGATATCAAAAAAACATTGTTTTTTTCTTTTTGTGTTTTTTATTTTTAAGAATATCTCTGCACAAGAAAAAGAAAGCAAAACTATTGATTCTCTTAAAACAGAAAAACTGAACGAAATTGTCATCAGTTCACTTCATATTAATAACAATTTATTAAACACTCCGGCTTCAATTGGCATTCTTTCCAAAAAAGATTTACTGCAAAATAACACAACTGATATTTCAACCGTAATCAATACAATTCCGGGTGTTTTTATGCAGTCTTCTAATTTTACTACAACCCGAATTTCTATTCGCGGAATTGGCGCACGAACTACTTACGGAACAAATAAAATCAGGGCCTTTTACGGCAGTATTCCGCTGACTTCCGGAAATAGCGAAACGGTTATTGACGATATTGATCTCGAAAACCTCAACCAAATCGAAATTATAAAAGGTCCGCTTTCGAGTGTTTACGGCGCAGGTTTGGGCGGCGCAATTTTGATTTCACCTCAGCTTTCTAAAAACGGAAACCAAAGCGCAGGAATAAGTTCGGTTTTTGGTTCTTTTGGATTATTAAAAAATAGTCTGAATTTTGGTTTAGATGAAAAATCAGGAAGTTTGAATATCAGCTATCACAATTTAAAAACCGATGGCTGGCGTGAAAATAGTGCTTACAATCGTGAGGGAATTACACTTGCGGGAGAATTGTTCAGAAAGAAAAACAGCAAACTAACTTATTTTTCGAATTATACTTATTTAAAAGCTTTTATTCCGAGTTCGATTAATAAAACAACTTTTGAAAATAATCCACAATCTGGCGCGCCAACCTGGGTTGCTTCAAAAGGATATAAAGAATACAAATCAACTTTGGGCGGATTGGCTTATGATTTTTCAATAAATCAAAATTTAAAAAACTCAACTTCAGTTTTCATTAATTATAAAGACAGCAACGAACCAAGGCCTTTTGATATTCTGCGTCAATATACTTTTGCAACTGGCGCCAGAACACAATTTTCGGGAGATTTTAAAATCGGAAAAATCAAAAATAACTTTATTGCCGGAATTGAATATTTTACGGATACTTATAAAGGAAATACTTTTGAAAATCTGTATCAGCAAAATAATGGTTTAGGGAGTTTACAAGGCGATCAACTTACCGAAACAGGTCAGAAAAGACATTTTTATAATATCTTTTCTCAATTAAGAACATTACTTTCGGAACAATTTGAAATTCAGGCTGGTTTAAATTATAACAAAACAAAATTTAATCTTGACAATTATTCTGAAAACACCAATCAGGATTATAGTTATGACGGAATATTTTCGCCGCAATTGTCTTTTCTTTTTAAACCAAATTCTTTAAAAACGATTTATTTTTCTGTAAGCCGGGGGTTTTCTCTTCCGGCTACAGAAGAAACTTTGACAAGCGACGGCACAATCAATACTGATATAAAACCTGAAAATGGTTATAATTTTGAAATTGGCGGAAAGTTCTATTTCTTCAATAAAAATCTTTATACAGAAATCGCGGTTTACCGAATGGAAATCAAAGATTTATTGGTTGCCAAAAGAGTTGGTGACGATCAATATGTGGGTTTAAATGCCGGTAAGACTTTTCATGAAGGAATCGAAATTACCTTAAATCACAATTGGTCAATAAACCGTTTCTTTTCTCTCAATTCTTATTTGTCCGGATCTTTAGGAAATTATGAATTTAAAGAATTTGTAGACAGCGGAAATGATTATTCGGGAAATAAATTAACTGGAGTTGCTGCCAATAAAATTAATGCCGGATTTACTTTAAACACAAATTTGGGACTTTATTTTACAGCCGATTATCAGTTTGTTGACAAAATCCCAATGAATGATGCCAACACCTCTTTTTCTAATTCTTATAACATTATAAATTTAAAAAGCGGTTATCGATTTGAAATTCTGCCAAAATTAATGACACATTTTGCCACTGGAATAAACAATGTAACGAATACAAAATATGCATCACTAATTTTACCAAATGGAGTTGCAGTTGGAAATGCAGCACCGCGTTACTATTATCCCGGACTTCCTATAAATTACTACGGAACTATCTCATTAAATTATTTATTTTAGATGCTTGAAATCACCCCCAAACCTAAAAAAATGCTTTCTCTGCTACAGGAAAAATTAGATTATGTTAGCGCTTATCGGGAAAACCGTTTAAAGTGCGCGCAGGATATTCTTGAAAATCCATCTTTATTTGAAGAATTAATTTCGATTTCTTTTTCGCCCGAAAACAAAAACAATCATAAAGCCTGTTGGATTCTGGAATTTGTATCTTATGAGGAATTACTTTGGCTTCAGCCGCATCTTGATTTTTTTTGTTCAAACTTAAAAATTCTAAAAGATGAAAGTTCAATTCGTCCCATTGCAAAAGTAGTACAGCTTCTCGTAAAATCTCATTATAAAAAAAACGAAAATAGTATTGCATTGTCAGAACAAAATCTTCAGGACTGTATTGAAGCTTCTTTCGACTGGCTTATTACCGATACCAAAGTAGCAACAAAAGCATATTCTATTCGTACTCTATTCATTCTAGGAAATTATTACGACTGGATTCATCCTGAACTTAAAGTAATTATCGACAAAGATTACGCAGATCATTCTGCCGCTTATAAAGCAGTAGCAAAAGAAGTTTTAAAAAAAATAAAATAGGTTTAATAGCCACGAATTCACGAATTATTTTTCACTAAAGATTTAATAAAATTCGTGAATTCGTGGCTGTAAAAAACTAAATTTTGGCTAAAAAAAGATTAAAAAGTATCTTTGCAAAAACACAACTCAAAATGAATTATTTTTCTTCTGATTTTAAATTAGGAATACTGGGCGGCGGACAATTAGGTAAAATGCTTTTATTCGATACCCGCAAATTTGATATACAAACTTACGTTCTGGATCCAAGCGATGAAGCGCCGAGTAAAATTGCCTGCAACAAGTTTTTTCAAGGCGATTTAATGGATTATGAAACGGTTTATAACTTCGGAAAACAAGTCGATGTTTTAACTTTTGAAATCGAATTGGTAAATCTTGAAGCTTTAACGCAATTAGAAAATGAAGGCGTAAAAGTTTACCCTTCTCCAAAAACCTTAAAAGGAATTCAGAATAAAGGAACTCAAAAAGATTTTTATACTCAAAGTAATATCCCTACCGCATCATATTTACGTTTTGAAAGTCCGGCACATTTGCAAAATTCAGTTGGAAATAATGAAATCACCATTCCGTTTGTTTGGAAATGCACTGAATTTGGTTACGACGGAAATGGTGTAAAAGTAATTCGCCAAATTTCAGACATGGACGATTTGCCAAATGTAGAATGCATCGCAGAAACAATGGTTCCGTTCAAAAATGAATTGGCGGTGATTGTGGTAAGAAATCCATCTGGAGAAATAAAAACGTATCCGGTTGTAGAAATGGAGTTTCACCCGGAAGCCAATCAGGTTGAATACGTAATCTGCCCGGCAAGAATCGACGAAAAAGTCGCTGAAAAAGCCAGAGCAATCGCTTTGAATGTTTCAGAAAAATTCAATCATGTTGGTCTTTTGGCTGTTGAAATGTTCCAGACTCAGGATGACGAAATTTTGGTAAATGAAGTTGCTCCTCGCCCTCACAATTCTGGACATTATTCAATCGAAGCAAGTTATACTTCACAATTCGAAAATCATTTACGTGCTATCTTAGATCTTCCGTTAGGAAACACAGACAGTAAAGTTGCCGGAATTATGGTAAATTTAGTCGGAGCCGAAGGTTATTCTGGAAATGTTGTTTATGAAAACATTGAAACCATTTTAGGATGGAATGGCGTTACGCCTCATATTTACGGAAAAAAACAAACTCGTCCTTTCAGAAAAATGGGTCACGTTACAATCGTAAATGAAAATATGCAGGAAGCAAGACGAATTGCTGAGGAAGTTAAGAATACTATTAAAGTGATTTCTCAGTAATCAGTTTTCAGTCGCAGTCACAGTTGACAGTTTACAGTTTAAAACTATAATATTTTTTTAAGTCTCAGAAATAACATGAACCCTGAAACTTAAAACTTGAAACAAAATAAAAACATGAGCAAAGTAGCTATTATAATGGGAAGCATCTCAGACATGCCAGTTATGCAAGATGCAATCGACATATTAAAACAATTTAATGTAGAAGTTGAAGTAGATATCGTTTCGGCACACAGAACGCCAGAGAAATTATTCGATTTCAGTAAAAATGCACACAATCGCGGAATTTCGGTAATTATTGCCGGTGCGGGCGGTGCGGCGCATTTACCTGGAATGGTAGCTTCTATGTCTCCGCTTCCTGTAATTGGAGTTCCTGTAAAATCAAGTAATTCTATTGATGGCTGGGATTCGGTTTTATCGATTCTGCAAATGCCGGGCGGAGTTCCTGTGGCAACTGTAGCTCTAAACGGAGCAAAAAATGCTGGAATTTTAGCCGCACAAATCATCGGAAGTCACGATAAAAAAGTTTTAGATACCATTATTTCTTATAAAGAAGAATTGAAAGCTGCGGTTAATAAAGCGGCTGAAGGTTTAAAAAAGTAATTTCACAGAGATACACAAAGAAGACACAGAGACACGCAAAATTTTGTGAATCTCTGTGTTTTTTTCTTTGCGAATCTTTGCGAAATCATCTACTTCAAGAATTAACTAATCATTATAAAAATTTCTAAAAGAAAAACCTAACTTTGAGAAAAAAGCAAAATGAACATTCAAACTTCTAAAATAGAGCTGGCTAAAATTGTTTTAGACATTGATAATCCTGATTTAATTCAGGAAATTGTTGACTTCATTCAATCTAAAGAAAGTCTTTCTGAAGAACAAAAAAACAATATAAATGAGGCTATTTATTCTTTAGACAATAATGAAGGAATTTCACATGATGTTGTTATGGAAGAAACCAAAAATCGTTATTCAAAATATTTTAAGTAATGAATGTAATTTGGGCTCCACAAGCTAAACAAGACTTTTGGAACAACATTGATTATTTAGAAGCTGAATGGTCAGAAAGAGTTGCTCAAAATTTCATTGACAAAGTAAATACCACAATAGAACTTTTAAAAAATGACAATGTTTTATTTATAAAAACCAACTACAAAAGCGTTTATAAAATTGTCATTACTAAACATATTTCACTTTATTATCGTATCGAAAATACTAATTTAGAATTGCTTCGTTTTTGGAATACTTTTCAGGACACGAAGAAATTCAAATTATGATTTTCTATTTTTATATTTCTAAATAGTACAAACAATATGAGCGTCTTAACCCAATATTTCAACACCAAACATAATACAGCGCCTTTTTCGCAGATTAAAATCGAAGATTACGTTCCTGCTTTTCAGGAAGGAATTGCTTTGGCCAAAGCCGAAATCGATGCAATTGTAAATAATCCGGCAGCACCAACTTTTGAAAACACAATTGTGGCAATGGATTATTCGGGAGATATTTTAGATCGTCTTTCTAGTATTTTCTTCAATTTGAATTCGGCTGAAACGAATGACGAAATGCAGAAAATTGCTCAGGAAGTTTCGCCTTGGCTTTCAGAATTCGGAAATGATATTCGCTTAAATGCTGATTTATTTTCGAGAGTAAAAGCAGTTTACGATCAAAAAGAAAGTTTGAATCTGAATCCGGAACAAACAACTTTATTAGATAAAAAATACAAAAGCTTCTCGAGAAACGGTGCCAATTTGCCAGAAGACAAGAAAAACCAATTAAGAGAAATCGACAAAGAATTATCGAAATTGAGTTTACAATTTGGCGAAAATGTTTTGGCTGAAACTAATAATTTCGAATTGCATTTGACAGACGAAAAAGACTTATCTGGTTTGCCTGAAGGAACTATCGAAGCGGCAAGATTGTTGGCCAAAAATCAGGAAAAAGAAGGCTGGATTTTTACTTTGGATCATCCAAGTTATGTTCCGTTTTTGACTTATGCTGACAATCGTAAATTGCGAAAAAAAATGGCAATTGCTTTTGGTGCAAAAGGTTTCCAAAAGAACGAATTCAACAATGAAGAAAACGTTTTAAAGATTGCTAAACTTCGTCACGAAAGAGCCAATTTATTAGGTTATAAAACACACGCGCATTTTGTTCTGGAAGAAAGAATGGCCGAAAGTCCGGAAAAAGTTTTCTCTTTCCTGAATGATTTATTGGCAAAAGCGAAACCGGCGGCTCAAAAAGAGTTTGCAGAATTAACTGCTTTCGCGAAAGAATTAGACGGAATCGAACAATTAGAAAAATGGGACGGCGCATATTATTCTGAAAAATTAAAACAACAGCTTTTTAATCTAGATGATGAAAAACTGAAACCTTATTTTCAGTTAGAAAAAGTTTTAGAAGGTGCTTTTACGGTTGCCAAAAAATTATACGGTTTAACTTTCACCGAAGTTTTTGATATCGATAAATATCATGAAGAAGTTACGACTTACGAAGTAAAAGATGCCAACGGAAATTTAGTTTCTATTTTCTATGCCGATTTCTTCCCAAGAAAAGGAAAAAGAAACGGTGCCTGGATGACTTCATTCAAATCGCAATATGTAAAAGACGGTGTAAACGAAAGACCACATATTTCGAACGTTTGCAATTTTACAAAACCAACTGAAACAAAACCTTCATTATTGACTTTTAATGAAGTAACGACTTTATTCCACGAATTTGGACACGGATTACATGGAATGTTAGCAAATACTGTTTATCCAAGTTTATCCGGAACTTCTGTTTACTGGGATTTCGTAGAATTACCAAGTCAGATTATGGAAAACTGGTGTTATGAGCCAGAAGCTTTGGCTTTGTTTGCGAATCATTACGAAACGGGAGAAATCATTCCAATTGAATATGTTCAAAAAATTAAAGAAAGTGCAAGTTTCCAGGAAGGTTTAGCAACGTTGCGTCAGTTAAGTTTCGGATTATTAGATATGGCTTGGCATGGACAAGATCCAACTTCTATTACAGATTTGAAAGCTTTCGAAACAGAACAATTTGCAAGTACACAATTGTATCCGGATGTAAAAGAAAATGCTATGAGTACAGCATTCTCTCATATTTTCCAAGGTGGATATTCTTCTGGATATTACAGCTACAAATGGGCGGAAGTTCTGGATGCGGATGCTTTTGAATATTTCCATGAAAATGGAATCTTTAACGAAGAGATTGCGAAAAAATTCAAAGACAATGTACTTTCAAAAGGAGGAACAGAACATCCAATGACTTTATACAAACGTTTCAGAGGTCAGGAACCAAAACCTGAAGCATTATTAAAAAGAGCAGGATTGGTTTAGACTTTCTTAGACTTCTTAGAATATTAGACATTTTAGAAACCGAAGCAAAACGCTTCGGTTTTTTATTTGGTTTTACTTTAACTATCTTCGTGTTTTTAAATCTTAATCTTACAAATACAAGCCGTGAAAAAATATTTTAAAATAGTACTTTATCTAGCAATCATCGGATTGATTGCCGTTATTTCTGTGAATTACTACGTAAAGTCTACTACTAAAAAGAACATTTATTATTCGGCAAAAAAGTTTCCTAAGAATGATGTGGGAATTATTTTTGGCGCTGGAATTAATGGAGATCAGCCGAGTAAATATTTAAAAGATCGTCTTGATGCTGGAATTTTGCTGTATAAAATGAAACGAATCAATAAAATTCTGCTTTCGGGAGATAATGGCCGTGATGAATATGATGAACTTACTGTAATGAAAAATTATTGTTACGATCACGGTGTTGACACCACAAAAATATTTATTGATTATGCAGGTTTCGATACATATTCGACAATGTATCGTGCAAAACATATTTTCAAAATCAAAAAAGCGACTTTAATATCACAGAAATACCACTTAAATCGTGCGATTTATATTGGCAATAAACTTGGTATAAAATCAGTTGGATTTTCTGCCAACAATGGTGAATATCTCGGATACAATTATGTATGTTTTAGAGAATATGGATCTGTTTTTAAATCCTTTCTTGATGTTTTGAGAAATCGCGAACCTCATTTTTTAGGGAATGAAATTAATATTAACGGTCCTTCTAATTTTTCAAAAGAAGATAAACGATAAAACAGAAAAGCCGAAGTAATACTTCGGCTTTTCATTTGGAGCAAAATTAAAATAAGACACATTTTGCTAGGCAAAAAATGAATTATTTATTTCGGCGAACAAAAACTTCATCAAACTGTTTAAGTTTAAGAACTTTTGTTTCTTCAATGCGTTTAGCTTTTAAGTTAGCATTTTTAGCTGTAGCCGGCTTTGGTTTTGTAGTATACAAATAAGACTCGAATACATGACTTAAATACAAAGGAGATTTTCCAATTCCTCTCGTAGTATCAAAATTTTGAGATTGGTGGCAGCTAAAACAATTTGCGAGATTACCAACATTAATTTTATGTATACTGTCTTTAAAGGTCTGCGTATAAGTTTCCATTGTAATATTTGCCAAATTAGCAGATCCTCTTGCCAATGAATCTGGAAGAACGCTTGATATTTGGCTTTTTACAATTGTCTGCGCCTGCTGATCGGGAGTTAATCCGTCTGTATTTAACCAAATCGATCCGTTGTAGAAATAATTCTTGAAAACGTCTGTTAATTTAGACGCTACACATTTATTAATTGTATCAATATTATCAAAATTTGCAGGTTCGGCCTGGCTTGTAGTCATATAAGCATTTGTATTTATAACTTTTGGAACTCCATATTCGTATAAAACAAAAGCTTTATAAGGTTCTAATGGTTTCTTATTCACCCTATCCCATTTTATTCCTTTTAAGCCAGAAGTTGTTCCGCTTTCGTAAAGCAGCATTTCTTTTGAGGATGTAACAGAATTATTTTTCCAATCATAAATAGGAGCCATTTCTTTGTGCTCAAAAGTTGCCCAGATAAATTCAGGATGATTTTTTACAACGCCAACAACATGCATTCCTAATAATGCAACAGATTTTGCGACATATTGTCCCTGCTTATTTTTGAATGCGGCTTTAGTAACAAAATATTCTGCAATTTTTTCTTTTGGAATTGCATCGGTGCTTATCCATGAAACTTTTAATTCAAATGAACCAACCGGAAATGTTTCTAAATTTGAATAAGGAACTTTTCCGCTGTTAATTTCAGAAGCTGCAATTATAGCTTTATCATGTAATATCTTATTTACGTGTATAGAATAATATACAGTATCTCCGGCTGTTTTTCCCGGAACCACTTTTGGGTTAGAAACCAGAATACCTTCGGGTCCAGCCTGATTAATTGAACTTAAAACTAATTTTAATCCCAATTGAGGAGCCACCGGTTCCATCTCTGGAGAAACAACATCTAATGAATCTAAAAACAAAGGATTTCCGGAAGGCATAGGTTTTGTAACCCAAAGGAATTTCTGCCATGACCATTGATGGAAAATACAATTTGTTGTACTTGAAGTATCAAACGGGCTTCCGTCTCCTTCTGCCGGCGACGGTGTCTGCTCATGCGGAAACCAGTTTGTTTCGCACTCGCAAGGCTCTGCTGCTGCTTCCGTTTTCGCATATCCTTTAACTCCGGCCTTTCCTAATATTTTTTCTTTATTCAAAAAAAATACAGTAACGACAGCGGCAATAAAGACAACTAGTACGATTATAATAATAGGTTTTCTTTTCATGTTTTTTGTGATTTATTTCTTTTTGGAATTAAAAAAGGCCGTCTAAAAAGACGACCCTTTCAGTCAAAACTGTAACCAAATCAGGCGTAATTAAATTCCTAATTGTATCGTGATTCGAGTTGTTTAAATTTGGGGTCTTTTTATTAAGCCAACTCTGCTTGTAAACTTGGTATAGCTTTAACTGGTACGTTTTCAACATTGTTTTGATAGTATGAAAAACCTCCAGTTCCGTTCCATGAACCATCGATTGCTAAATGAGCATCAAAATTTGCTAAAAAGGCACCAATTGCCGGTGGAGGGAAAGCGTGAACGTATTGTCCTTGTAAACTTACAACCTGTGTAAATTGTCCAAATCCTGTTGCATAAATTTTTCCTGTTACAGGAACAACAATATTTCCATCAGGGCCACTAATAGCCTGAGTAATTACAACTGTACCAGAAACAGAATTTTGAGATGGTACTACCACTAAACTAAATGTTGCAATTGGAGCACCCGGTGTTCCAACATTTCCAATTGTGCCTTTTGCTAAATAAGCACCTGCTAATAAATCTGACATAACTTTTTGTGTTTTTGGGTTTCCTACTCATAAGGCTTTTCGGATCCGCCTCGTTTTTTCCAGTGGGTTCTGCTCCACTTGTTTTAATTTATATTATTATTTAAACATCTTAACTAATGACTAAATAGTAATATTTGGTTTATTTCTACATCAAAACTATATTAGATAAGTAGACTTAATTAAAAAAATGATGTAAAATGGAGTTTCTTTGCCATGAAACAGGTTAAGAATGGCACGAGATAATTTTACCCGTAAAAACACCTGTTTAAAACAAAAAACCACTAATATTTCATTGCAATATCAGTGGTTTTTAAACTCTTTAAATGATTATGAACTTACGCCATCTAAAGCTAAATGATTTGAAAGCGTTGTTCCTGAACAAGTATAATCAGCGATAGATGAATTTCCTGCCTGATACGTAAACGCCTGCTGCGCCTGATTGTCGTGTCCGGCCATAACCCAGATTTTCATCCAAAGTGTTGATCCGTCAGGAACGCCCAGACTTCCCGGATCTGTTGTATACGACTGACCTAAAAGTTCATTACCCGTTTGAGAAGAGCTTTGTAATTGACCATTTTGATCTAAATACACAAACTCAGTTCTGCAAACATATCCTCCTTGTTGATTCAATTTAAATTTTCCTACGGTTTGAATTGCCATGATAATTAATTTTTAAAATTTTATGACCTACTCTATTTCTGCTTTTCGGTTTTCGCAGCCGCTTTTCTGTGCGATACAGTTCACTCAGTGATTAATTCAATTTTGTTTGATTTGTTTTTCGGGAAAAAGTCATAAAATTTATTTTTTTAGCCCGAAACACACTTTTGAAAAAGATGCTAGCTATTTCTTTTCGATTTCAAAATTATAGCAGACCGTTTGGTCAAATAAAAAAATTGCCGCAGAATACATAATATTGGTTATCAAACAATTGAAATCAATACATGAAATACGTTTTTATTTAATCTAAAAAAGAATAAAAAAGACACCAAACAAACTTTCAATTATTTTTGAAAGTTTAAAAACTTTTAATTAATTTTGATATATGGAATTCAAAGAAGCAAAAAATAAGTTTGTACAAACCTGGGGAGCATTAGGCTCTCAATGGGGAATTAATAAAACAATGGCACAAATCCACGCTTTATTAATGGTTTCAAACGAACCTGTTTCAATGGAAGACATTATGGAAGAATTGCAAATTTCTCGTGGTAATGCCAGTATGAACCTAAGAGGTTTAATGGATTGGGGAATTGTGTATAAAGAATTTAAAGCTGGTGAAAGAAAAGAATTTTTCACTGCTGAAAAAGATTTAGACGAGTTAGCTGTTAAAATTTCAAGAGAAAGAAGCAAAAGAGAAATAAAACCTACGCTGAAAATCTTAAAAGAAGTTTCGACAATTGAAGCAAAAGATTCGGCTGAAGAAAAACACTTTGTTGACCAAACAACCAAATTGTACGATTTCGTTTTAAAAGCTGATAATATGTTGGACAAAATAACGGAGTTTAATGATAACTGGCTTGGAAAATTGTTCATAAAAATGATGAAATAAAAAATTTTAACCTAAACTTTCAATTTTTTCTGAAAGTTTAAAAATATTAATAACCATGAAAACATTACAAAACCAAACATTACTTTATGATGAAGATTGTCCGCTTTGCAGTTTGTATACAACTGGATTTGTAAAAAGTGGCATGCTTGATGAAAACGGAAGAAAATCTTATTGTCAGTTATCTGAAAAAGAGCAAAGTTTCATAGATTTAAAGCGCGCTCCAAACGAAATTGCTTTGGTCGACAATAAAACACAAACTGTAATTTATGGAATTGATAGTTTGATAAAAGTGGTTGGATTTTCTTTTCCCTTAATTGAAACGTTTGCAAGAATAAAACCTGTTCATTTCATTCTGAAAAAAATGTATTCTTTCGTTTCTTATAACAGAAAAGTAATTATTCCGGGAAATGTAAAAGAAGAAAATAAATTGCAATGTACGCCTGATTTCAATTATAAATACCGATTTCTGTTTATTGGTTTTGCTTTAACTATAACTACTTTTATTCTTTTTGGCTATTCTAATTTGATTCCGAGTTTACCAAAATCTAATATTACAAGAGAAATTGTTTTGGCTTTGGGACAAATTGTTTTTCAAAGTTTATTTCTTTTTTTGAAATTTGATAAACAAACGATTATCAATTATGCCGGAAATATAATGACCGTATCTCTGATGGGAAGTTTAATTTTAACGCCGATTTTAATTTTGAGTCAGTTTATCCAGCTTCCGCAAACAATTATTTTAGGCTGGTTTGGAGTTACCGTTTTTATTATGTTTCTGGAACATTTTAGAAGAGTAAAAATCTTAAAACTTCCTTTTTACTTATCTTACACTTGGATTCTTTATAGAATTCTTGCTTTAGTTTTTATTCTTAATTAATCTCTCGTAAACCTAACAGGTTTTAAAACCTGTTAGGTTTAATACTCAACAACAAAATGAAAAAACTCATAATTGCAGCCGGAACAGGTTTTCTTGGAAAAGTTTTAGTCAATCATTTCAAAAATAAATTTGAAGAAATTGTAATTCTGACTCGAGGAAAATCGCAAACAATTGACGGAATCAAATACGTAAACTGGAATGCCAGAACTTTTTCAGGTTGGGAAAAGGAATTAGAAAATGCAACCGTTTTAATTAATCTCGCAGGAAAATCTGTCGATTGCCGTTATACGAAAAAGAATAAAAAAGAGATACTTTGGTCTAGGATTGAAAGTACCAAAATTCTAAATAAAGCGGTTTTGAATTGTAAAAATCCGCCGAAACATTGGCTGAATTCATCAACATCTACAATTTATCGTTTTTCTTTAGACAAACAAATGGATGAAGCTGACGGCGAAATTGGAAATGATTTTTCTATAAATGTGGCACTTTCTTGGGAAAAAGCATTTTTTAAAACCGAAACTCCAAATACGTTAAAAACTGCTTTGAGGACTTCTATTGTTTTAGGAAAAGAGGGAGGTGCTTTAATTCCGTTAAAGAATTTGGCAAAAATTGGTTTTGGAGGAAAACAAGGAAAAGGAAATCAGTTTATAAGCTGGATTCATGAAGATGATTTTGCAAATGCAATTGATTTTATTATTGAAAAAGAAATAACCGACATTATCAATATTGTTTCTCCTGAGCCAATTAGAAATGTTGATTTTATGAAGAAACTTCGAAAAACAATTGGTTTTCCTTTTGGAATTCCGGTGAATAAATTCTTCCTCCAAATTGGATCTTTTTTCATTCGCACAGAAACAGAATTGGTTTTGAAAAGTCGAAATGTAATTCCGAGAAAACTTTTAGAAAATGGTTTTCAGTTTAAGTTTGGCAATTTAGAAAAAGCGCTGAAAGATTTAATTTAAGCATTTTGTGTCATTTCGACGAAGGAGAAATCACACTAGAAACTCCGTAATCAAAATCGCTAATTTTGTCGAATTCCGTATGCGATTTCTCCTTCGTCGAAATGACAAGATTGTAGCAACAAATCTTCTTTTGAAAATGAATTTTCTCGCTTTTACGGTTTGCGTGAGGGATAGAAGCGGATAGCCCACAGCCTGACGAAGGAAGTGCGAGGACTTGAAGCGGATAGCCCGACCCGTAGGGGCACGCCCAAATTATTTAAAAGATTTAGATTCTTTCTTAAAAAAACACAAGCATCAGCCACCAAAAAATCGGTACGCTTTCGACCCAAAAAGAAGTATAATATTTTGAGCGGTTTGTATTGGCAAAGAAAATAAAAAACATCAAAGTGACTACCATTATGAGATTGATCATGAGATCGTGAAGTGCAAAAGATAAAATTCCTAAAACCCAAAACGGAACTAATAGTGAAAATCCTAAAATCTTAGTTCGCTTTACGCCAATGGTCTGCGGAACAGTTTGTAAATGCGGATCGTCGTTTGCTAAATCCAGAATTTCAAAAACCAAAATCAGCACAAAAACCAAAACAAAACGCTGTATACATTTTATAAAAAAATCGGCCGTAAACGGAATTTCGGCATTTATATACGGTAAAACCAAAGTCGCACCAACCCAGCAAAGTGCTACAATATAGATTTTTACGCCTGCCCAGTTTCGGGCATTTTTTCTGTTTGGAAAAAATGGTAATGTATAAAGTGCTGTTACAGCAAAAATTACTACCGAAACAATTTGGGTAATGCGTTTTAAATGGAAAAAATAATATCCAGCTAAAATTATAGAAATGAAACTTAGAGCAGCAATCATTTTCAGTTGAATTCCAATTGGTTTTTTCTTCACCCGAACAAGCGCATCATATTTTACGAAATTATATCCTACAATTGTTCCGAAAAAAACAAATAAAGCCATTGATGTATCATACTGAATATGAAAGAAGTGAAATGTAATTCGAACCAAAGCATAACATGACAAAGCCACGTGAATACTGCTGTTTAAATAAAAATCGAAAAATTGTTTTAAAAGTTTCATACCTCAAATCTAATCAATTGGTAACAAATCAACTCATTAGTTAGAAATTTGATAAAAATTGAAGTTAAAAATACCCATTAAATTATTAATAATACTTAATTTTGCGCCACAAAAAAACAACACATTTACTTTTAAATGTTATTCGCGCCCTATAACCGAGCAGAATCACATTCATTTAAAACATTAGATAGCTACATGAAAACAGATGCTTTTGCTTTAAGACACATTGGTCCAAGAGAAACTGATCTTCAGCACATGCTGAAAACTATTGGAGTTGATTCGATTGAACAACTTGTTTATGAAACCCTTCCGGACGATATTCGTTTAAAAGCACCTTTGAATTTAGATCCTGCAATGACAGAATTCGAATTTGCAAATCATATTCGCGAATTAGGAAAGAAAAACAAAACATTTAAATCATACATTGGTTTGGGTTATCACCCAACTATCGTTCCGGCTCCAATTCAGAGAAATATCTTCGAAAACCCGGGATGGTATACCGCTTATACGCCTTATCAGGCAGAAATTGCTCAAGGTCGTCTTGAAGCGATTTTAAATTTCCAGACTACTGTTATCGAATTGACAGGAATGGAAATTGCCAATGCATCTTTACTTGATGAAGGAACTGCTGCTGCAGAAGCTATGGCTTTATTATTTGATGTTCGTACAAGAGATCAAAAGAAAAACAATACACATAAATTCTTCGTTTCTGAAGAAATTTTACCTCAAACTTTATCTGTACTTCAAACTCGTTCAACTCCAATTGGAATTGAATTAGTTGTTGGAAACCATGAAAGCTTTGATTTTTCAACTGAATTTTTCGGAGCGATTTTACAATACCCGGGAAAATATGGTCAGGTAAATGATTACAGTGCTTTTGTTGCTAAAGCAAAAGAAAACGAAATCAAAGTTGCCTTTGCTGCTGATATTTTATCATTAGCAACTTTAACTTCTCCGGGAGAAATGGGAGCTGCTGTTGTTGTTGGAACTACACAACGTTTTGGTGTACCAATGGGTTACGGTGGTCCTCACGCTGCATATTTTGCAACTAAAGATGAGTACAAACGTTCTATGCCGGGCCGTATCATTGGAGTTTCTGTTGATGCAAACGGAAACCGCGCTTTACGTATGGCGTTAGGAACTCGTGAACAGCACATTAAACGTGAAAAAGCAACTTCAAACATTTGTACTGCTCAGGTTTTATTGGCAGTTATGGCTGGAATGTACGCCGTTTACCACGGACCAGAAGGACTAAAATACATTGCAAACAAAGTTCACGCATCTGCGGTTACTACTGCTGAAGCTTTAAATAAATTAGGAATTTACCAAACAAACACTGCTTACTTTGATACCATTTTAGTAAAAGCAGATGCTCAAAAAGTAAAAGCTGTTGCTGAGAAAAACAAAGTAAACTTCTTCTATCCTGATGCTGAATCAGTTTCTATTTCATTAAACGAAACAACTTCTGTTGCTGACATCAACCAAATCATTGCAATTTTTGCTGAAGCTTTAGGGAAAGAAACTGTTACGGTTTCTGAGTTATCTACTGGAAGTCAATTACCGGCTTCATTAGAAAGAACATCTTCTTTCTTGACGCATGATGTATTCAACAATCATCATTCAGAAAGTCAGTTAATGCGTTACATCAAAAAATTAGAGCGTAAAGATTTATCATTGAATCACTCCATGATTTCATTAGGTTCTTGTACAATGAAATTAAACGCTGCATCGGAAATGCTGCCTCTTTCAATGCCAAACTGGAACAGCATTCACCCATTTGCACCAATTGAACAAGCTGAAGGTTACATCACAATGCTTAAAAAATTAGAGCAGCAATTAAATGTAATCACTGGTTTTGCCGGAACAACTTTACAGCCAAATTCAGGAGCTCAAGGAGAATATGCTGGATTAATGGCGATTCGTGCTTACCATATGTCAAGAAACGAAGGGCATCGTAATGTATGTTTGATTCCATCATCAGCTCACGGAACAAATCCTGCTTCTGCAGCGATGGCCGGAATGAAAATCATTGTTACGAAAACTACTCCAGAAGGAAACATTGACGTAGAAGATTTAAGAGAAAAAGCGATTGAACATAAAGATGATTTATCTTGTTTAATGGTAACGTATCCTTCTACTCACGGAGTTTTCGAATCTTCAATTATTGAAATCACAAAATTAATCCACGAAAACGGCGGATTAGTATATATGGATGGTGCAAACATGAACGCACAAGTTGGATTAACAAATCCTGCTACAATTGGTGCTGACGTTTGTCACTTAAACTTACACAAAACATTCGCTATTCCTCACGGCGGTGGTGGCCCTGGAGTTGGACCAATCTGTGTGAACGAAAAATTAGTTCCGTTCTTGCCAACAAACCCAATCTTAAATGTTGGTGGTGAACAAGCAATTACAGCTATTTCATCTGCACCTTACGGATCTGCTTTAGTTTGTTTAATCTCTTACGGTTACATCACAATGATGGGTGCTGAAGGATTAAAAAGCGCTACAGAGCATGCAATCTTAAACGCAAACTACATGAAAGCGCGTTTCGAAGGCCACTATCCAATTCTTTATACAGGAGAATGCGGAAGAGCTGCTCACGAAATGATCTTAGATTGTCGTGCATTTAAAGAAAAAGGAATCGAAGTTGGAGATATCGCTAAACGTTTAATGGATTACGGTTTCCACGCACCAACGGTTTCTTTCCCAGTTGCTGGAACTTTAATGATCGAACCAACTGAATCTGAAGATTTAGCTGAATTAGATCGTTTCTGTGATGCGCTTATCTCAATCAGAAAAGAAATCGAAGCTGCAACTGCTGAAGATACAAACAATGTATTGAAAAATGCACCTCACACATTAGCCATGTTAACTTCTGATTCTTGGGATTTCCCTTATTCTAGAGAAACAGCGGCTTATCCATTAGATTACATTGCTGATAATAAATTCTGGCCATCAGTTCGTCGTGTAGACGATGCTTACGGTGACAGAAATTTAGTTTGCAGCTGTGCTCCTATTGAAGCTTATATGGAAAACTAAAAATTTGTTTTCTTTTTTTAAATATTGAACCCGACAGATTTTTTTAAACCTGTCGGGTTTGTTTTTTGTTTAAAGTTTCCATTTCAAATTTCCACAAAAGCCTAAAACTTGAAAGCTGAACTAAAAAAATTTTACTCTACACCTTTATTTCAATCGTTTGAAATCTCGGAAAAATTAAAAAATCATTAAAAAATAACCAATATAAAGGACAAAAAATCGTTATTTCACAATTATATGCATGCATAGTATTTTTTATGATTGTTATCATGTTTTTATTTATACTTTAGCATGAAATTTATCGGATAATTAAGGGAAAAATGAAAATAAAAATAATTGGTATTGGGAGCTACATTCCTAATTTAGAAGTAAAAAACACAGATTTTGATAAACATGTTTTTTTAAATGAGGATGGAACTCCTTTTGGTTATCCGAACGAAGTTGTTATTAAAAAATTTAAAGGCATTACCGGAATCGAAAACCGTCGTTATGCCGAACCTCAATATAATGCTTCTGATTTGGCATTTTTTGCTGCCGAAAAAGCAATTGCAAATGCAGGAATTGATGCCGAGACTTTAGACTACATTATTTTCGCCCATAATTTTGGTGATGTAAAAAACGGAACACATCAAACTGATATTCTGCCAAGTTTAGCAACACGAGTTAAAAACAAATTAGGGATTAAAAATCCTAAATGTGTGGCTTATGACATTCTTTTTGGATGCCCGGGCTGGATTGAAGGTGTTTTGCAAGCGAATGCATTTATCAAATCGGGAATGGCAAAAAGAGTTATGGTAATTGGTGCCGAAACTTTATCAAGGGTTGTCGACGACCACGATCGTGATTCTATGATTTATTCAGACGGTGCCGGAGTTTCGATTTTAGAGGCTTCTACTGATGAAGCTGGATTGTTATCTTACGAAAGTGCCACTTTTGCCAATGATGAAGCCAATTATCTTTTCTTTGGAAAATCGTACAATCCAGATTTAGACCCAGATATTAAATACATTAAAATGTACGGACGTAAAATTTACGAATTTGCTTTAAGCAACGTTCCGTGCGCTATGAAAAGCTGTTTAGATAAAAGCGGAATTGATATTAGCGAAGTTAAAAAAATCCTGATTCATCAGGCAAACGAAAAAATGGACGAAGCAATTATCGAACGTTTCTACAAACTTTACGATAAAACAGCACCAAAAGACATCATGCCAATGAGTATTCATGATTTAGGAAACAGCAGTGTTGCAACTGTACCTACTTTATACGATTTAATTTTACAAGGAAAAATTGAAAACCACGAAATCAACAAAGGTGATGTACTTATTTTTGCTTCTGTTGGAGCGGGAATGAACATTAATGCTTTTGTTTACCGATACTAGGCGCAGTTTATAGTCTCATTATTCAGTTTTAGCTAACTGTAAACTGAAAACTAAAAAAAAGTCCGCATCTTATAGTGCGGACTTTTTTAGTATATTTGCGACCTAATTAAAATCAAGAACGAGAGATTAATTCGTTCGCAATGACTATGTACGAAAAAACGTTTCCGAATAAAAGATTCAAACTCACTTTAGAATTTTTAAAAAAACACGTTGATACATCTGAGACCATTTTTGATTTTGGTGTTCCAAATCCATTTTCAAAAATAATGGAAGAAAACGGTTACACGGTAAAAAACACTAAAGGCGAAGATTTAGACAACGATCATACTGCTCTACAAACAGAAGAATATACTGTTTTTACAGCTTTTGAAATTTTCGAACATTTACTAAATCCATACACTATTTTACAAAACGTAAAGTGCGATAAATTATTAATTTCTATTCCGCTGCGTTTATGGTTCTCTCCGGCATATCGTTCTAAAACTGACATGTGGGACAGGCATTATCATGAATTTGAAGACTGGCAGCTAGACTGGCTTTTAGAAAAAACAGGATGGAAAATAACAGACCGTCTTCAATTTACGCATCCGGTAAAAAAATTTGGAATCAGACCATTATTACGATATTTTACGCCGAGATATTATATTGTTGCAGCTGAAAAAGTTAAGAACTAAGATTGCAGATTAACGGTTTTTGATTTTTGATTTTTAGATGACTTTCACAGAATCTAAAGTCTAAAATCTAAAATCTAAAATTCTTAAAATGAAATATTACATCGTCATTCCCGCACACAACGAGCAAGATTTAATTGGCCTTACTTTGCAATCTTTGGTTTCTCAGACTGTGCTGCCATCAAAAATTGTTGTTGTTAATGATAATTCAACTGATAAAACAGAAGAAGTGGTATTAAGTTTTGCAAAAGAAAACCCATACATTTCTGTAGTAAACAAAACTTCAGATGCGATTCATTTGCCGGGAAGTAAAGTAATCCAGGCTTTTCAAAAAGGTTTTGAAACTTTGGATTCTGATTATGATATTATTGTAAAAATAGACGGTGATTTAATTTTTCCTTCAAATTATTTCGAAACTATAATCAGGCATTTCGAATCTGATCCTAAAATAGGAATGGCCGGTGGTTTTTGTTATATCGACAAAAATGGGGAATGGGTTTTAGAAAACCTAACCGATAAAGATCACATTCGCGGTGCATTAAAAGCGTATAGAAAAGAAACTTATCAGCAAATTGGAGGATTAAAACCTGCAATGGGCTGGGATACCGTTGATGAATTATTGTGCAAATATTATGATTGGAAAATTGTTACCGATGAATCTTTACATGTAAAACACCTTAAACCAACAGGCGCTAATTACAACAAAACGGCTCGTTATAAACAAGGGGAAGCTTTTTATACTTTAGGTTATGGTTTTTGGATCACAGCAATTGCTTCGGCAAAATTGGCTATGATGAAGAAAAAACCTTTTCTTTTTTTAGATTACATTAAAGGATTTTTGAAGGCTAAAAAAGCAAAAACACCTTTATTAGTAACACCTGAACAAGCTAAATTTATTAGAAATTATCGTTTACAGAAAATGAAACAGAAGCTTTTTTAATCTTAAAAAAATTAAAAAACTCTAAACTGAAACTGTAAACTGTAAACTAATCCTTAATTTAGCAAATATTTAAAACTTATGATGCTAATTCGTTATTTATCCCAAATAGGAAGATATTTTTTAATGCTGAAAGAAATTTTCAATAAACAGACCAAATGGCCTGTTATGAAAAATTTAATCCTTAAAGAAATAGACGACCTTATTATTGACTCTCTTGGAATTGTCTGCTTTATTTCCTTCTTTATTGGAGGAGTTGTAGCTATTCAAACTGCTTTAAACTTAACAAATCCTTTAATCCCAAAATATTTAATTGGTTTTGCGACCCGTCAGTCTGTAATTTTGGAGTTTGCCCCTACTTTTATTTCTGTGATTATGGCCGGAAAAATGGGTTCTTATATTACTTCAAGTATCGGAACAATGCGTGTTACGGAGCAAATTGACGCTTTGGAAGTTATGGGGGTTAATTCATTAAACTATCTTGTTTTCCCAAAAATAATTGCTTTGCTAATGTATCCTTTCGTAATTGGGATCAGTATGTTTTTAGGGATTTTTGGAGGATGGCTGGCTTCTGCTTATGGCGGATTTTCGACTAGTCAGGATTTTATTCAGGGAGCTCAAATGGAATTTATTCCTTTTCACATTACTTATGCTTTTATTAAAACTTTAATTTTCGCAATGTTATTGGCAACAATTCCATCTTTTCATGGCTATTATATGAAAGGCGGAGCGCTTGAAGTTGGTAAAGCAAGTACAATTTCGTTTGTATGGACATCGGTTTGTATCATTCTTTTTAATTATATATTAACTCAATTATTATTAGGATAATGATAGAAGTAAAAAACATAGAAAAATCATTTGCTGATAGTAAAGTTTTAAAAGGTGTTTCGACCGTTTTTGAAACGGGTAAAACCAACTTGATTATTGGACAAAGTGGATCTGGAAAAACGGTTTTATTAAAAACTTTACTGGGAATTCATACTCCGGATTCAGGAACAATTGAATTTGACGGCAGAGTTTATTCTGAATTAGATCCGGATGAAAAAAGAGAATTAAGAACCGAAATTGGAATGGTTTTTCAGGGAAGTGCTTTATTCGACTCAATGACAGTTGAAGAAAATGTGGCTTTCCCTTTAAAAATGTTTACCAATAATAATAAAGCACAAATTAAGGAACGTGTTGATTTTGTGTTAGAAAGAGTAAATCTGGTTGAAGCTCACAAAAAATTACCATCTGAAATTTCAGGAGGTATGCAAAAACGTGTTGCGATTGCCCGTGCGATTGTAAACAATCCGAAATATTTGTTTTGTGATGAACCAAACTCTGGTCTTGACCCAAATACCTCAACTCTTATTGACAATTTGATTCAGGAAATTACAAAAGAATATAACATTACAACCGTAATTAATACACACGATATGAACTCGGTTATGGAAATTGGCGAGAATATTGTTTTCCTTAAAAAAGGATTAAAAGCATGGCAGGGAACTAAAGAAGAAATTTTTGTTACTGACAATAAAGATATTGTGAAGTTCGTTTACTCTTCAAACTTATTTAAAAAAGTACGAGAAGCTTATTTGAAAGGCTAAAAGTTTTTTAAATCTCATAATAAAATTCCAAATCCCAATTTGTTACAATGCAATTGAGATTTGGAATTTGTTTTTTTTAATGATTTCCGGGCAAAAGTTCGACCTCAGCATTTGGATTAAAAAGATATGTTTTTCCTGAACTAATTTCCAAACATTCAAAACGTTTGGTTCTAACGGCTATTTTTTTAAATATTTTGCCGTTTTTAATTCGGAATACGCTTCCGTAGGGAATTTCAAAAATATAGTTTTTATCATTGGCTAAATCGTATTGTTTTAAGGCCAAAGACAAAGTAGTATCTGTATCGCTGCTTGCTGAAGGATTTTTAAAGTGTCTCGCAAGCAAAGGTAAAATCTGGCTCGGAAATATCTCAGGCCTGATAAAGGGAACCATCAAACGCTGAAAAGTATATTTCCATTCGTTTCCATGCGGTTTTATATTTCGACCAAATTTTTCGAAAGCCACTAAATGCGCAATTTCATGAATTAACGTAATCAAAAACCTGTACTTATTTAAACTTGCATTAACCGTAATTTCATGTTTTCCGCTCAGTGCTCTTCTATAATCGCCATGACGCGTCTGACGCTCATTTACGATTTTAAGATGAACCTGATTGGCCACTATCAAATCAAAAACAGGCTTTACAGCATGCTCCGGAATATATTTTGCTAATGTATCGCTCAAAGCAATTATAATTTATGAGTTATAAGTTTTTTTTTGGATATAATTATAATACTTCTAATAATTTTTAAAACCTCATTACATTGTTGATGAATCGAATCAAATCCTATTAAAGAAATATAATCCGTTTCTTTTAAAATCTCAAGCCAACACATCGATTCATCACATTCTTTCTGAGCAATTGATAATTTATGTATAAAATCTGGTTTACTCTGGGCATTCACAGCTTCTCGAACATTTGCACCAACCGAAGTTACAGAGCGTAAAAATTGTTTACTCATTATAAATTCTTTCTTTTCTGAAATCAGCCATTTATAAAAATTAACTCCTCTTATGGCTAACTCAAAACTTTTAACCTTCACAATACTTTCACTCATAATCAAAACTCATAATCAAAACTCAAAACTCATAATTAACTATGGATTTGTCGAAGAAACTTCTAAAACCTTCCCATTAAAGTATTTATTTCCGTTTAATGTAAAATCATAAATATAAGTTGCCATTCCTTCGGCAGAAATTGGAGCCTGATAACCCGGAAAAGCTTCGTTCAGCATTTCTGTCTGAACAGAACCTAAAGCCAGAACGTTAAATGAGATTCCTTCTTGTTTATATTCTTCTGCCAATAATTCAGTTAACGTAATTACGGCTCCTTTACTTGAACTGTAAGCTGCTAAACCTGCAAATTTCAAACTTCCGCGTACACCGCCAATCGAGCTTATGGTTACAACGTGGCTTCCTTTTTGTAAATAAGGAAGACAAATTCTGGTAAGATTTGCCACGGCAAAAACATTTACTTTATAAATACTTTCAAAATCTGCCTGTGTAGTTTCTGCAAAAGGTTTCCATATTAAAGCACCCGCATTATGAACCAATGCATCAACTTTTTTCCAAGTTGAAGAAAGAAAATTTTCTACTTCGTGCAAAGCAGTTTCATCTGCCAAATCAATTGATAAGCAAGTAACATTTTTATGTTCTAAAAGTGTTTTTGGAGTTTTTCTTGAAATCGCTAAAACCTGATTTCCGGCATTTGCAAATTGCAATGCTAATTCGTATCCAATTCCTCTACTCGTTCCGGTAACAATAATATTTTTCATGCAGCAAAAATAAGCAAAACCAAAATAACGAACTGTTATTTATTCATTACAATTTCTTCTGTTGGCGTTGTTGCAATTTTAGTTACAGCTGGTAAAAACTCCTGAATAAAAGCTGTCATGTGTGGAATATCCATTACTTTAAATTCATCTGAAACGTGATGATAGAAATCAAAATTTTCAAAATCAAAAGTACTTATCGATTGGCAGGGTTTTCCGAAAGCTTCAAAAAACGAATAATTATCAGATCTGTAAAACAATTTGTATTCGGCTTCTTTTGGTAAAAAACCGATTGTTTTTTTTCCTGTATATTCATTTATTTTTTCGGCCATATTCGATTTATCAAAACCGGTAATATAAGCCAGATAATCGCGTTTCATTGGTACGCCGACCATTTCTATATTTAATTGAGTATATAAATTGAAGTTTTTTGCTTTCAGTTTCGGAGCCATACTTTTTGATCCTAAAAGACCTTTTTCTTCTCCGGCAAAAAACACAAAAAGAATACTTCTTTTATTTGATTTTGTTTTACTGAAATATTTTGCCATTTGCGCAACAGCCGTTACACCCGAAGCATCGTCATTTGCTCCATTATAAATTTGATCTGGCTGTTGTTTCTTTTCAACTCCGATATGGTCGTAATGTGCGCTCAAAACAACATATTCGTTTTTAAGAACCGGATCTGTTCCTTCTAAAATACCAACAATATTAAAAGCCGGAGTTTTAAAATTCGTCAAAGTGTCGCGATAAGATGCAAAATAAGGTTTTATGTTATTCTTCTTAAAAAAATCTTCTAAAAAAACAGCTGCTTTTTCAATGCCTTTTGTTCCCGTTTCACGACCTTCTAATTCATCTGAAGAAAGATATTTTAAAAAATCTGAAACCTCAGATTCTTCAACTTTATAAGTGATCTCAACAGATTCAGGTTTTGTTTCTTTTTGACTGACTGTCGATGTACCTGATTTACAAGCAATAAAAACAAATGGAAGCAGAAAGTATATTTTTTTCATAAACGAAGATTTATGCAGGTTTTAAAACTATCTTCTTAAACCGGCAGTTTAAAATATTTTTTATAAACTTTAAATGCCTGAATACTTCCTAAAACAATAAAAAATAACGGAATACATACAGGCAATATTAGCTTTGAAAATTGATTTGTTTTATGAAAAATAGTCTGCAATAGTGCTATCAAACTAAACATTCCTAAAAAAATCCCAATCAAAGTTCCTGCAATATAATAATATTTTAACTTCCTTTCTATAACTATATAGTTTCCGTTGAGCAAATACAAATTCCAGCTTGTCCAAAATGGGAGCTGCAAGAAATTGAAACAATTTAAAATTATGCCAATTACAAAAGGCGAATATGTCAAATATTCCTGTAGATAATTTTTTGAATTTGTGGTTTTATTAAAATTCAAATAAAAAACAAAAGCCAGAATAAACATGAATACAACCGAAAAGAGATCGATAAATTTCATTAATTTTTTATTCTCTATAAGTTGTTTTGCAAAAAGCAATGTAAAATAAATCACAAAGGTTTCGACAAAAATGACTCCAAACAAAAACATTATCAAGTTGTGAAATCCTGATTTTGTATATATTTCTAACCCCGCTAAGTTTAAATATCCTAACGGAATTGATCCTAGAAAACTCACCAAAAATCCTATTGAGATATTTTTTATTGGTTTCATTTTTAAAAATTCATAATTTTATTATTCTGTGCCAGATGCAGTTTGTATTGATGCATGCCGGCTTTGTGATCTAAATACGGAACTCCCATTTTATGGTTTACAACGCTTATTTCGTACATATATGTAATGTGTCGTGCGAGCTCTTTCCAGGCAAACCAAACTGAATGTTTTGGATCATAAATATGTGTGGGTTCGCTTGCCGCGCCATTTAACTCCACAATCTGAAAATTCTCTCCTTTCTCTAATTCTTCAAAAGTATTGTACATGATATCAAATCGACCGAAATAGAATTCCGGAATCTGCAAAGCGATATCATTAATCATATTGGTCAATTTTGAAGTAATTAAATGACTTCCGTCAAGAAATTTTGCGCCTCTTGCGTGATTCCCAAACGGAACCAGATTTAGCGATTCTCCTTCTTCTAAAATTTGGTTTAACTGATCTCCGTATTCTCCTTTCAAAGCATCAAACTGCAATTGAAATCTTGGAGTTTGATTTATTAAATCTTCAATTGTCGATTTTCCGTCTCCTGTTACGGCCAAAAATTCTTTGGAAACGATTCCGGTAATTTTTCCGTTTTTTTGATGTGGGTGGCGAACATAAAAAATGCCAACTTCATTTTTAAACGGAATTAAACTCTGCACTAAAAAATCAAAATTTGCTTTTTCTGCATATTCTTTTAATTCATGGATCGTTTTTATTTTTTTTACGCCCGAACCACGCAGACCAATATCCGGTTTTGCAATTAATGGAAAATAAATCTGCTTTTCTGTAATTGCATCGGCTATACTTTTTAGATCTGTTTTCTCTTTAAATAAAATTGTTTTGGGATAATATTTCTGCGGAAGCAAATCATAAATCTGTTTTTTGCTTTCCATCATAAATCCGCCATTTTTAATTTTTGGATTTGAAGCATTAAAGAAAAAAATAGATCTGGCTTTTAGAGCGTAGTATGCCCAAAGAAAATAAATTGGAAAATACAAAACCTGAAACGGCCAGTATTCCCAATTTGTCACTTTATGAAAAAATAGTTTCATCTTGTCTGCAATTTAAATTCGGATAAACGAAGTGGCAAAATCTTCTGTTTTTACTAAATCATAATATTTCATAACGGCTCTGTTTTGCTCAATTACCGTTTGTGTTACACTTAACGTTTTCATTATATTTTCTCTATTGATGATTAATCCGTTTTGAGAATCTTCATTATGTGTGTTTCGATGAAAATCAAACATATCTAATGCTGATATTTTAATTTTATTTTTCAAAAAATCAAAAAACCAGCCTGATCGTTTCTTTCTAATTTCTTCTGAATATAAAGTGACAGACGACCAAATATGATTTTGAAATTCATTTAATCTTGTTGTTCTTTTTGCAGAACCGTCCCAGATTAACTCATATAATTCTTCATTTTGATACAAGACCAAAGTAAAAGGCTCGATATTTTGCAAGTTAATCTGTTTCCAAAAATCTTTTGGCGAAACATCAGAAATAATATCGAGAAGAATTAATCCGCGGCTTTTTCTGTAAGGAAGAACCGGAGTATGTTTAATGATTCCGCCATTGAGCAAAACCAGAACAATTCCGTTTTCATCAATTGCAAACCATGTTCCTCCTGCTTTTGAATCTTTTGGGTACATAACATTTTTCCCGTTATGGAAAAAGTTTCTTGGCGCTTCGGCACCGGGACGAATTACTTTTTCATCCCGGTTTGAAGTAATAATTACAATGCCGTTGTTATTGACAAAACTTACTGTACACATTGTTTTCTATATTCTATGGTTGAACGCGCTACGCCAAAATTGTCATCTATTAAAACATTTTCAAATTCTCGCACAGCAACTTTTATTAAAGCCTGATGATGAATACAATGTTCCAGATTATAAAGCAATTCACGATAATAATTACTTTGAATTCTTAAAGCAAGACTGTCTACAACTTGTTCTATAAAGATTACTTTATTTTCTGTTTTTAATCCTATTTTAATTGCAGAAATAGTTTCTTTGGCAAATTTTGTTTCTGTCTGAATGCGGTTATTTCGTTCGCGATTATCATAATTTAAAACTGACGAATCGTAACTTTTTTTGAGACACTGAAACATTTCAAGAATGTGCCTTGTATGTTCGCCAATACTTGCATTACTCAAAGCTTCGCAAGATTTTGAATAATCCTTATCAGACAATTGATCTAATAAATTGATTAATTCATCTAAACTGTAACGTATTGATTTTAGTAACATAACTTTTAATTTAGAAGATTATACAATTTGTTTTTATTTAAATAAAGTAATCCTAAACAGCATAAAAGTGTAATAATGGCCAATGCAAAAAGTAATCCGCCATCATTTTTAACCGCTATTCCTAATACAAATAAATGCGACAAAACGGCTCCGGTCATAATGCCAAATCCTAGCAAAGCTCCAATCCAGGTTGTTCTGGGTATAAGAATTAAAATAACGGCAACCAGCTCTGCAATTCCGGAACCAATTCTTCCATAAGGTTCTATTCCTAAAGTCGAGAAAATATAAATACTTTCTTCTGCTCCGCTAAATTTAAAAAACAGGGTTTGCAGTAATATTATCGACGCCGCAAGTCTAAGAATCCATGTTATAATTTCTTTTTTCATGATTTCTCGTTATTTGTATATTTTTCGCCAATTGTTATCAGCCTTTGTTTTCAAATTATCCTCGTCTTTGTTCCAGCTTTTCAAAGTATTATTAAAATAGGCATTGTAAAACAAGTACAATTTGTTATCAACAATTTTAAAAGTTTCCGGATTAATTTCTACTTTTTCGCCGGAACTTCCCATCGCATAGGCGCACCAGCCTCCATATTGTGGTTCATATTTTGACGGATTTTTCAAAAAAGCGGTTTTGTTTTCGTTTGATGAAAAATTATATCCCACACCCTGATAAGAAACCGAAAATTCTTTTTTCCCTTTAACTGCTTTTCCCTGATTAAAATACGCCACCGGATCATAACCCTGAATGGCAGTTTTGTTTTCTAAATTATATTGAGAAATTCGTTTGGCATCATTTTGAGCAAATGAATGAACTGAAACCAAAATCAATAAAAGTAATACTAGCTTTTTCATCTTTTTTATTTAAAGTTTTTTAATACTGAAACAAGTAATTCTGTACTTATGCGATGTTTAAAATCCGGAGCGATGTATTCAAAAAGAATATCGCTTTCGTTATTTAATACAAAAACAGAAGGAACTGGTAACAAACTCGTATTGATTCCATTAGAATGTACGTTAATTACCGATTTGTAGTTTTCGGGTGCCTGATAAGCAATTCCCACAGCTTTGATTAATTCGCCTTTTGAATCAGAAAGCAGCGTATATTTTAGTTTATCAGTCTCTTCCGTTTTTTTCAAATTTTCAGGAGAATCGGGACTTACAGCAATAATTTGATATCCTAATTCTAAAATTTGTTTTTCGGCTTCGGCCAAAGCCTGCAGATGCATATTACAAAACGGACACCAGCCGCCGCGATAAAAAATAAGAACTGTTTTTTTCTTTTTAAGTAAATCTGAAATATTTACATCTGTATTTTCAGATGATTTTAAAGTAATGTTTGGGATTTTCTCTCCTATTAACAAAGGAGCAATATCGACCGCAGATTGAGGAATTGTGTTCTGCGCATTAACAGCAAAAGTAAAAGCTGCTAAAAAAATTAAAAGTATTTTTTTCATAGTTTATTGTTTTTACATCTTTTTGATGATGTAAAATTATTGTACTACGAAAAAGCAAAATGTCGGCTAATTTACACTTAGCCCAAAATAATTATAATTTGGTAATATCCGGAATGATAATCTCTTTTCTGTTATAGTTTAAAAGTTGATTTATTTCCATTTCATTAATTAATTGTACGGCAGTTTGTCTTGAGGTACAAATAATTTGGGCAATATCATTTTGAGTTAAATAATTTTCTATTGTAACTGTATTTCCAGTTTGTACTCCTTCTTGCTCAGCCCAGTCTTTTAAAAATTGGTACAATCTGGTTTTGGCATCTTTAGAAATTAAATTGGCATAACTGTTTTTAACACGCTTCATTTTTAAGCCTACAAACTTGGTGTAAGAAAGAGCTAATGTTGGATTTCGAAGCAGCAAATCTTCAAAATCAGACATCAGGAAACTGCAAATTACAACATCGTCAGAAAGTACTTTTGCGTATTCTTCTACTTTATTATCTGTTTCCAAAGTCAGTTCGCCAAATAAATCTCCCTTTTGAATAATGTCTTTTATAGTTTCATTTCCATCATCATCGATAGAAACAATTTTGATATTTCCTTTTTTAAGCAAAAAAATTCTAGGCACATCTGAAGATGAGAAATAAATAATTTCACCTTTTGATGCTTTTTTAAAACCGGTAATAATACACAATTGTTTGATTTGAGAATAACTCAATGTTCTAAACAATTTGTGATCCCGCAAGTACCAATATTTTAAATCTTCGTACATAAAAATTAAATCTGTTGGTGTAAATGTAATTAATTTAACAATAAATCTAATTATAAGTTTTAGGAACGCGGATTGATAGAGATTTTTATTTTCCTAATATAAAAAAATCCATTTTATTAGTGTTTTCGCGATAACGAATCCGTGTCATCCGTGTGCCAATCTACAGCCCAGAAAAAAACAAACCCTTTTAAAGCCTAAACTTCAAAAGGGTTTTTATTAATTTTATTTTATAGAAGATTATCCTGCGATAACAGCTCTTGAAATTACAATTTTTTGAATTTCTGAAGTACCTTCATAAATCTGAGTAATTTTTGCATCACGCATTAAACGTTCAACATGGTATTCTTTTACATAACCATTCCCACCGTGAATCTGTACAGCTTCAACCGTTGTATCCATAGCTACTTGCGAAGCATATAATTTTGCCATTGCACCGCTCACGTCATAATTTTTATGCTGATCTTTATCCCAAGCCGCTTTCATACATAAATGTCGCGCCGCTTCGATATTCACAGCCATATCTGCCAATTTAAAAGCAATTGCCTGATGATTGCAGATTTCTGTTCCAAAAGCTTTACGTTCTTTAGAATATTTTAAAGCCAGTTCATAAGCTCCGGAAGCAATTCCTAGTGCTTGAGAAGCAATACCAATTCTACCTCCTGCTAAAGTTTTCATTGCAAATTTAAATCCAAAACCATCTTCGCCAATTCTGTTTTCTTTCGGAACTTTTACATCCGTAAACATTAAAGAGTGTGTATCAGAACCACGGATTCCCATTTTTTGCTCTTTTGGACCAACAGAAAATCCCGGCATATCTTTAGTCATAATCAAGGCATTGATTCCTTTATGTTTCAGTTCAGGATGCGTTTGTGCAATCACTAAGTATACCGAAGCTGTGTTTCCGTTTGTAATCCAGTTTTTAGTTCCGTTTACCAAATAGTGATCCCCCATATCAATCGCAGTTGTTTTTTGCGAAGTTGCATCACTTCCTGCTTCTGGTTCGCTTAAGCAAAATGCTCCGTGAATTTGACCGGAAGCCAGCCCAGGTAAATATTTTTGTTTTTGTTCTTCAGTTCCAAATTCCTGTAATCCCCAGCAAACCAAAGAATTGTTTACTGACATTACTACAGAAGCCGAAGCATCAACTTTAGAAATTTCTTCCATTGCAATAACATACGAAATCGCATCAAGTCCACTACCGCCATATTTAGGATCAACCATCATTCCCATGAATCCAAGTTCACCCATTTTTTTAACCTGCTCAGCCGGAAAAATTTGTTTTTCATCGCGCTCAATAACGCCTGGTAATAATTCATTTTGAGCAAAATCTCTCGCAGCTTGCTGAATCATTAAATGTTCTTCGGTAAGATTAAAATCCATAGTTTTTTATTTTATTGTTTTTCTAAACCGAATTTTACATTCAGTTTTTGTGGTTTTATTTATTTTTTTGAAAAGCCAATTTTTGATGAAAAGGCTTCCAAAGATAAATTTTAAAAGCGTAATTTACAATGCATGCATATAAATTTAATAGATCAACAAGAATAACGATAACGTTTTCGTAATAATTTAGCTTTTACCAAATATTGAATATAATCTTGCAGCAATTTCTCTAAAATTCAAGATTAAAAATACAGAGCAAAATTGTTTAAAAAATAAAATTTTTAAGACAATTCTTATTAGTAAAAGATTAAACAAATCATAAATTGGGTAAATCTACGTAAAGCAAGTACTATTAATTTGATTATTAAAGCAATAGAATAAAAAAAATCAAAAATTGCAGAAAAAAAACTTTGTATCAAAGACAATAATATTGACAAATTAACATTATTTTTGCTCAAAAATTATATAATTGACAGAACATGAAAAAGATTTTACTAGTACTTACACTGTTATTAACTTTACAAATTACGACCGTTTCTGCCCAAACTCAACTAGAAGTAAACGGCGTTACTGTTCCTAGAAAAATAGAATTTCAAAACAAAACTTTGCAGCTTAATGGCGCTGGCGGAAGATCAAAAATGTGGTTAGAAGTTTATGTACAGGCTTTGTACTTATCTCAATTGAGCCAGGATCCGCAATTTATTATCGAAAGTGATACCGAAATGGCGATTCGAATTGAAATTACGTCTTCTATGGTTTCTGCAAATAAATTAACGAAAGCAATGAATGTTGGTTTTGAAAAATCTGCAGGAAGCAATCTGGAACAATTACGACCAAGAATTGAGCAATTTAAAACGTATTTAAGCGATGCCATTACAGAAAAAGATGTATTTATTTTGGCATACAACCCACTTGATCAAACAATAAATGTTTATAAAAATGAAGTTTTAAAAGGAAAAATTCAGGGATTTGATTTCAAAAAAGCTTTATTTGGAATCTGGCTGTCAGACAAACCAGTTGACGAAACTTTGAAAAAACACTTATTAGGAATATAATACTTAATTTTTTTTAATATTTAGAAAGCCGAAAACCTAATCGTTTTCGGCTTTTCTTTTTTGTTTAATAAATTTGATACAAAATACATTATTCGCATTATTCTATTTTATACATTTACACAAAATAAACATATCACAACAAAATGAAAGATTTATTACAACAATTTGAAAATAAAGCACCTGAAATTGTTTTTAACTGGAAAGATTCTGAAACAGAAGCCGAAGGATGGACTGTAATTAACTCTCTTCGCGGAGGAGCTGCGGGCGGGGGAACAAGAATGAGAAAAGGCTTAGACATGAATGAAGTTTTGTCGCTAGCCAAAACAATGGAAGTTAAATTTTCTGTTTCCGGGCCAGCAATTGGCGGCGCTAAATCTGGAATAAATTTTGACCCGAACGATCCGCGCAAAAAAGGAGTTTTGCAACGCTGGTACAAGGCCGTTTCTCCATTATTGAAAAGTTATTATGGAACGGGAGGAGATTTGAATGTTGATGAAATTCACGAAGTAATTCCAATGACAGAAGAATGTGGTGTATGGCATCCGCAGGAAGGAGTTTTCAACGGACACTTCAAACCTACAGAAGCTGATAAAATTAATAGAATTGGACAATTGCGTCAGGGTGTGATTAAGGTTATCGAAAACCCAAAATTTTCACCAGACGTTACAAGAAAATATACAGTTGCCGATATGATTACCGGGTACGGCGTTGCCGAAGCAGTTCGTCATTTTTACGCAACTTATGGCGGAGACATAAAAGGTAAAAAAGCAATCGTACAAGGTTTTGGAAACGTTGGTTCTGCTGCCGCTTTTTATTTAGCCGAAATGGGTGCGAAAGTTATCGGAATTATTGATCGCGACGGAGGATTAATAAAAGAAGATGGTTTTTCGTTTGAAGAAATCAGAACTTTATTCTTAAACAAAGACGGAAATAAATTAGTGGCTGATAATATGATTCCGTTTGAGGAAATCAATTCTAAAATCTGGACAATTGGTGCCGAGATTTTTACGCCGTGTGCTGCTTCGAGACTGGTTACTCAAAACCAAATCGACAGCTTAATTGCAAACGGATTAGAAGTCATTTCTTGCGGAGCGAATGTTCCTTTTGCAGACAAGGAAATTTTCTTTGGTTCAATTATGGAAGAAGTTGACCGTAAAGTTAGTTTGATTCCGGATTTTATTTCAAACTGCGGAATGGCAAGAGTTTTTGCTTATTTCATGGAGAAAAAAGTTCAAATGACCGATGAAGCTATTTTTAACGATACTTCTGAAATTATAAAAAATGCAATTGTAAAAGCTCATGCTTTAAGTTCATCAAAAACAAATATCAGTGCAACAGCGTTTGAAATTGCATTGAAACAGTTAGTATAATCTATTTTATACTTAATTTCTAAAACGGGCTAAATTATTTAGCTCGTTTTTTTTTAACCGCAAGGCACGCAAAGGTTTACGCAAGATTCGGAAAGCTGTTTGTTTTTAAATCTCGCAAAGGCGCAAAGGCGCAAAGAAACTTAAAAAAAGAAAAACTTTGTGGCTTCGCGACTTTGCGAGAAATAAATTAGCGCTCCCTGCGTAAACCTTTGCGTGCCTTGCGGATAAATTCTCTCTTTCATTCTAAACAATTTTTAGTACTTTTAAACGTTTTTATTTAATACAATTTCAAAATTCAGAATCACAATGAGTTTCACTATTTCTTCAGATAAAAAGAAATCATTACTACTCACAACTGCTATATATGCGGTAATCATTCTATTGCTGTTTTTTATTCGTTTTTGGCCTCCATACAACCCAGAAAATAACGTTGCCCTTGCAGATGGCGGCGGTGGCGGTGGCGGCGTAACGGTAAATTTTGGTGACAGCGATTTAGGTTCGGGAGCGAATTATAAAAGTGAAGTTCTGGATGTAAAAAACAATGTAAAGCAAGCTCCGGCAAAAGCAGTTGAAGAAGAAGCTATTATTTCTCAGGAAAACTCAAAAGCTGATGAAACTGATGTTGTGATACCAACAAAAGAAAAACCTAAAAAACCTGTTCCGGTTGAAAAACCAATACAAAAACCTGTTCCTGAAAAACCAAAAGTTTCGAACTCTACAAACGATGCTTTATCGAGTATTTTAAAAGGTTCAAACAAAGGCGGAGACGGTGATGATAAAGTTTCTGGAAATAAAGGAAATCGTGGAGGCGACTTAAACTCTAAAGGTTATTATGGTACTGGCGGCTCTGGCGGAGGAACCGGAGGCGGTAACGGTACCGGAAATGGTATAGGAAACGGAAGCGGTTATGGAGCCGGAAGCGGCGGAGGTTCTGGAGGTGGATCAGGATATTCTTTAAATGGCCGAAAAGCACTTTCTAAACCAGCTCCTAAATATACTTGTAACGAAGAAGGAACTGTTGTAGTTGAAGTTACGGTTGATCAAAATGGAAAAACTATAAGTGCAACGGCCGGAATAAAAGGGACAACAAACAAAGCAAGTTGTTTATTAGAGCAAGCAAAAATAGCGGCATTAAACACAAAATGGTCTGCTGATGATAATGCTGCACCAAAACAAATTGGAAAGATTATTTATAATTTCAATTTGAATTAAAACACGAATTTCACGGATTTTCACGAATCTGTTCTTATAAAAAAAGGGTTTCTGAAAATTTTTAGAAACCCTTTTTTATATTTATTCATCTTGTAAGTCTTTTGCGAGAAACGAAGTAATCGTGAGGTTGCTTCGTTCATCGCAATGACCATGATTGTGTTTATTTTTTACTTAGGACTCGTAGCAATTACAAACTTCAAATTGTTCTTCACTCCTATCTGCAAAACATCAACTAGATCCTGAACTTGCAAATTAAACGGAATTCGGACTACGACTGTCTGAGTTTTATCTGCTCCAATTTTATTCATTAAAGTAGTTTCCAGTTCTTCAAAAGGAACTTGCTGTTTATCGATATAGAATTGCTTGTCTTCTGTAACGGATAAACTGATTAATTGTTTATTCGTTTTTTCATTTGATTTCGCTTTTGGCAGCGTCATCTTTATAACATTCGGATTTGCCAGTGTTGAAATAATTAGGAAAAACAACAACAGGAAAAACATAATGTCACTTAAAGACGAAGTCGCAACCTCGGCGTGAAATCTTCTTTTTCTCTTAATTGACATACCTTATGATCTTTGAATTATGTTTACAAATTCTAATATCTGTTTCTGAATTTTTAAAGCAAAATCATCAATTTTTCCGTTCAGTAAATGGTAAGCACTATAGGCAATAATTCCCACGATAAGTCCAGATCCTGAACTGATCATTTTCTCGTATAAACCACCGGAGATATTTCCGATACTGATATTTTCTGTAACCGAAATACTGTAGAAAATTTTAATTACCCCAGAAATAGTTCCGATGAAACCAAGCGTTGGTGCAATACCGGCAATAAGTCCTAAATGTCCTAAACGTCTTTCCATTTCACCAATTTCAATATCGGCAGCGCGATCCATATTAGATTCTATTTCGGCAATTGGTCTTCCAATTACTAAAACTCCTTCTTTTAGAATATTTCCAACAGCTGTATCGTTTCTTTCTACAATTGTTCTTGCCAATTCAATATTTCCGGCATGCAATTTTTCGCCAACATCCTGAATTAATCGAGAATCTATTCTTGATGCTTTTTGAATATATAAATAGCGTTCAAAAATTACGTAAATTGTATAGAATAATAAAAGTGCGATTGGTATTAAGAAGAAACCTCCTTTTAAGATAAAACCTAAAACAGAAATTTCAGTTTCTGGATGAGCAACCTTTTCGATCACTACGTTTGAGGCGTTTGCAAGAGTATCAGCTTGTAATTGAATGTAGCTAAACATATTTTAATTCTGGTTTTTAATAATTAATTCTAAAAAATATTTCAATTTTGCAATAAAGATAATTTTCATTGTAATATTAAACTAAAAAAAACGGAAATTATTTCAATCAACAACTATTTTATCCAAACAAAATGAACTATCAGGAAACAACAAACTGGATGTTTAATCAATTACCAATGTATCAGCTTCAGGGTGCTTCGGCATATAAAGAAGATCTGACAAACATCAAGTTACTGGCAGAACATCTTGGTAATCCCGAAAAGAATTTAAAAACGATTCATGTCGCGGGAACAAACGGAAAAGGATCTACATCACACATGCTCTCTTCAATTTTGCAGGAAGCAGGTTATAAAGTGGGTTTATATACGTCGCCGCATTTAAAAGATTTTAGGGAAAGAATTAAAATAAACGGTCGGGAAATTTCAGAAGATTTTGTTTGTGAATTTATTGCAAAACACAAAGATTTTTTTGAAGTCAATGACATGAGTTTCTTCGAAATGTCAGTTGGTTTGGCTTTTGATTATTTTGCTTCAGAAAAAACAGATATTGCGATTATTGAGGTTGGTTTGGGCGGAAGGCTGGACGCAACCAATATTATTACGCCTTTGGTTTCGGTAATTACAAATATTGGTTTAGACCATACGCAATTTTTAGGAAATACGCTTGAAGCTATTGCTGGCGAAAAAGCCGGGATTATCAAACCAAATGTTCCGGTTGTTATTGGCGAATATACTCCGGAAACGCAGCCTGTTTTTTTGGCTAAAGCCGAAGCAAACAATGCGCCGATTTCTTTCGCTTCAGATTTAATTGATCAAATTTATTTATCTGATTTAATTGGAGATTATCAGTTTCATAATAAAAAAACGGTTCAGCAGACGATTTCAATTTTGAACAATCAAACCGATTTTAAAGTTTCGACAGAACAATTAAAAGAAGGTTTATTGAATGTTGTAAAAAATACGGGGTTACAAGGAAGATGGCAGCAATTGGGCGAAAACCCGAAAATCATTTGTGACACGGCGCACAATAAACACGGATTAGCTGTTGTAATGAATCAGCTTCAAAATGAAAAATATGAAAAACTGCATATTGTTTTGGGTGTTGTAAATGATAAAGATTTGGATTCTATTTTGCCGCTTTTCCCAAAAGAAGCTCAGTATTATTTCTGCAGTCCGAATTCGGCACGAGGTTTACCTGCCGAAACTTTGCAAAATGCTGCTGAAAAATTCAGCTTAATTGGAGAAAAGTACGAATCTGTTGAAAGCGCTTTCGCGAAAGCCAGAGAAAATGCTTCAAAAAATGATTTTATTTACGTTGGCGGAAGCACTTTTGTCGTTGCCGAACTGCCTTTGTAACTGTCAAAACCAAATTCGCAGAAAAAAATTCAAAAAAACCGATTTAATAACAAATTCATAAACAGCGAGATATATTTTATTTTTAAAAAAGTTTTATTTTTTATTCAAAATTCTTTGCAGAACTCAAAAACTAGCGTATATTTGCACTCGCAATCACAAACGATAGCAACCTAGTAAAATAGGGCGATTAGCTCAGCTGGTTCAGAGCACCTCGTTTACACCGAGGGGGTCGGGGGTTCGAACCCCTCATCGCCCACCAAGAAACTCCTTAAGAAATTAAGGAGTTTTTTTATGCCTTTCTCTTTCAAAATTTAAATATGTGGCATAAGATCTTCTCTTTTCCTATTATCTTAGCAAAAGCTTTTAATGAAAATGTTTTAATTTCTGTGTATTATAAAAAATACTTCAAGAGAACGTTTTAATAACTAATTCTGCTTATATCTACTCTTTACATATTTTTCTAATACTTTATTAAATCTTGGATCTTCTCCAAATTTATTCATCTCTGGCAATCCAAACTTAATCTTAAAATCTATGTTAGGATATGTGTAAACTCGATCGCATCCAAAAGAAGAAAAATTATTCCAGAACCAAAATCCATAAACTATTTTATCATTTAAAACCATTACAGCTGGCAGGCCTGAAAGTTTAATCTCATTTTTTTTCAATTTCATTTTTCCTGATTCATTAAGAAAAATTTGTTGATCTTTCCAATTAAAGCTTTCTATGTCATTTTCATCAAAAATTGGTTTCTCAGATAAACTTACAAGTTTCTCATCAAAACAATACCTACAATCTTTAAAAGAATTTGTAAAACCTTCTTTTATAGTATATATTTTAATTCCTGAATTACGGGGTTGAATTGAAAATCCAAAAGAGATAAATATTAAAAATGTTGTTAATAAAAATTTCATTCACAAACTTAATCTTACTTTTTTATTTACTTATTTCATTTTATAAAACTAAAAAAACTCCAATATAAATTGGAGTTTTAGTATAATTATTCTAAATAGATTTTTACCAGGGACTAACACCCGTTTCATCTTCAATATCATTACTAAAGAATTGTCCTGTTGGTCCGTTTTCATCCGTTAAAGTATGTTTTATGATAAAAGATGCTGCACTTTCAACACTTCCCGGTCCGTTATGATGATTAAAATCTGTTGCAGTGTAACCCGGATCAATTGCATTAACTTTAAAAGGTAAATCTTTTAGTTCAAAAGCCAAAACAACAGTATATGCATTTAAAGCCGTTTTTGAAGTTCCATAAGCCGCCGATTTGAAATTATAATATTTCCAACTCGGATCGCTATGCAAAGTTAAAGAACCAAGTCCAGAAGTTATATTGCTGATTCTTGGGTTTTCTGATTTTTTAAGCAATTCTAAAAAAGCCTGTGTAACGCTTATCACACCAAAAAAATTGGTATCAAACACTTTTCGAATTTCTTCAATATTTGTGTTTGAAGCATTTTGAGGTAATTCACCACTGATTCCGGCATTGTTAATCAGAATATCTAATTTCCCCTGCTCGCTTTCTACAACATTTTTTGCTGCCAAAATAGAATCTGGACTGGTAACATCAATTTGAATTGCTTTGATATTCTCAAATCCTTCTTCGCTTAATTGTTTTACAACTTCATTTCCTTTCTCAAGATCTCGTGTTCCTAAATAAACAAACAATCCTTTTTTTGAAAATTGTTTTGTTAACTCTAATCCTATGCTTCTATTTGCTCCTGTTATTAATACTGATTTCATTTTTAATTGTTTTAAAATTATAATACAAAGTTGGTTAGTTTAGAAATGAAATCATTTGTCATTTGGCAAAAAGCGATTTATTGAATGTTTTTTCTAATTCTGCTTAACGATGATTGCGTGATTCCTAAATAAGAAGCCACAAAAGAAAGCGGCACTCGATTAACAATATTTGGATATATTTCTAAAAACTTCAAATAACGGGTTTTGGCATCTTCAGAAATCAGCGGACTTCTTCTTTCTACCTTTTGCATTAACGCTCTTGAAACAATTTTGTGCACTATTGCATCCCAGCCAACAATTATATTAGAAAGTTCTTTCCAGTTTTTTCTAGGGAAAACCATAATCTTAGTATCGGCAGCGGCTTGTACATATACTGTCGAAGGAATTTCATTCTCAAAACTTTCAAAATCAACAACAAGATTATTTTCATCAATAAAGTATTTTGTGATTTCTTCTCCTTTGTTGTTATAATAACAAACCCTCAATACACCGTTTAAAACAAAACCAACTTGCTGCGAAACTTTTCCGGCTTCAGAAAAATATTCATCTTTCTTTAATTCTATTTCAATAGCATTGTTTAAAACCAAGTCGATTTGTTGTTGGTTTAAATTCCCAAATTGCAATATATATTCTATAAATTCTTCCATAAAGGCAAGTTAATCAAAGTTATTAATAGAGAATTTGTCATTTGGCAAAAAACCAAAAATTTATTTTCCCACAATTTAATTTTTATTGAATTGTTCCTGAAATGCGACCGGACTTAAATTTGTTTTTTTCTTGAATAATTTATTGAAAGACTGCGGATGTTCGAATCCTAATTTATAAGCAATTTCAGATATTGAAAAAGTTCCTTTGGCAATATATTCTTTTGCTTTTTCTATCAATTTATCATGAATAAACTGCTGTGTATTTTGTCCCGAAAGATTTCGAAGCAAATCACTCAGATATCTGGCAGACAAACCCAACTCATCGGCAGCAAACTGAACCGTTGGTAAACCATTTTCCAGAGATTTTTCATTATTAAAATAATCTTCGAGTAAGATTTCCAATTTAGAAAGCACATCATTATTAACCGCTTTTCTCGTAATAAACTGTCGGTTGTAAAATCGATTACTGTAATTTAGTAAAAGTTCAATCTGCGAAATAAGTACATCCTGACTGAAATTATCTATACGCTCATTCAGTTCATTTTGAATATTAGCAAAAATGCTTAAAATGGTTTCTTTTTCGTTTTCTGATAAATATAAAGCTTCAGAAGCTGTATAAGAAAAGAATCCATATTTTTTAATATTGGCATTTAAAGAATAAGGCCTTATAAAATCAGGATGAATATTTAACGACATCCCACTGTAATCGGCTTCTTCTTCCTGCATTTTTAAAATTTGTCCCGGGGAAACAAATGACATTCCACCTTCTTCAAAATCATAAAAGCCATGTCCGTATCGCAGTTTTCCCGAAAAATGAGTTTTAAATGAAATTTTATAAAAATCTAAAACAATTCCGTTTTCAAAATCTTTCGGGTCAAATATTGCTTCGCCGTAATTTAAAATACTAATAAGCGGATGCAAAGGTTTTGGCTGCCCCATAGCTTTATGAAGTTCTGAAATATTATTGAATATCCTTGGTTGATTTTTCATTTTTATAATTTTATAAAATGTTCAACTGGAGCAATATTCCAGCTCACCGTACTTTGATCAATCATATCGTGTACAACAGAATCACTAAGTTCTGTCATTAATTTATGCATCGCATCGGTTCCTTCTGCTGTGCTGTCCCAAACTAACATATCGTAAACGATTCCTTTTTTTAATTCGAAAATTGTTCTGGAACGAAATCCTTTTTGGCGTTTTAAAAATTCGTCGATTTCTATATTAGCATCAATAAATTGCTGTGTTGTAAAACCATTTAATTTAAAAGTAGTTAATTCTATTGCTTGATTTTCCATCTTATTTAAATTAAAAAGTAAACATTGCCTTAATATTTTGTACTTGAATTTCAGGACCGTTTTTCAATCGCTCGTTGTATAAAGCATTGGCATCATTTCCGGCAATATATCGCAATTGATTTTTGTTATCTGTTGCCGCATCGTATATAATTTGAGCAACATCTTCTGCATTTGTATAATTTTCTAATTGTTCTGCGCTGTAACCTTTACTAACTTCTGCAGTAAGTTTTTGATATGCATAGTGCTGTCCGACTTCCATAGAACGAATTGCAAAATCAGTTTTCATTCCGCCAGGGGCAACAACTTTAACCTGAATTCCGAATTGTGTTAGTTCTGATGCAAGACTTTCAGAAAAACCATCTACTCCAAATTTTGTGGCGCTGTAAATAGAACAAGTCGGAAATCCCATTAATCCAAAAGTAGAAGTAACATTTATAAAAGTACCACTTTTTCTCTCACGAAAATGAGATGTAAAAGCTTTTGAAACACGAATAACACCAAATAAATTTGTAACAATCTGGCGTTCGATTTGAACTTCAGATAAAGATTCTAAAGCGCCGATTAAACCATATCCCGCATTATTCAACACAACATCTACAGTATGTTTTTCTGTAATGTTTTTAATAGTAGATTCAATTTGTTCCAAATCTGTAACGTCGAGCGGTAAAACAATTACGTTTTGTAATAAATTTAATTCGGTTTCTTTTTCTGGATTCCGCATTGTGGCGATTACCTGCCAGCCTTTGCTTTGAAATAATTTTGCAGTTGATTTTCCTAAACCAGTAGAAGCTCCTGTAATAAAAATTGTCTTTTGCATTTTTAAGTTGTTTTAAATTATAATGCAAAGATGGAGTGAAGTTAAAGGTTATATTTAGTCATTTTGGACAATTGATTAGCCAAAATGACGGATAAGATAATTTATTCTTTTGTAAGTCGGTCTAATTCTTTTAATAAAGTTGGTATCCTGAATTCACCCGCCATGCTTTCAACTTTTTGAAAAGCTTCTTCCAAATCAATTCCAATAGAAGTTATATACAAAGGCTTTATACTATTACCTCGCAGCAATGGTTTTTTATATTTTTCGATACTTGCAAAATTGGTTTTGGCAACTCCTATAATAGGGATTTCTTTGTTTAGTTTTTCGTATAAATGCCCACCCAAACCATATTTTTTATAATTATCTAAATAAACAAAACCATCAACAATAATAGCTTCAATATTTTTCAAATCAATTTGATTTAACAAACTGATAATACACGGTAATTCTCTTTTGTAAAATTCTCCCGGAATATATTCTGAAACACTATCAATTATTTCTGTGTGAACTTTAAAGCTTTTATCTTCATTCCAATCCTCAAATTCAAGACAGACCGTTTTTGCTTTATTCTCAAAATAATAAGTATCGAAGGCTAAAATCATATTCAACTTTAATCTTTAAACTCTTAATGAACCTCGAAAACCTCGCGCTGCATAATATGAATCGGCACCATTATGATATACAAAAACTGTATCATAACGAAAATCTGAAAAAATCGCACCACCCAATTTCCGAATATTGGCAGGAGTTAAAATCCAGCTAGAAGTTTTAGTATCAAATTTTCCAAGTTTTTGAAGATTCCGATATTCTACTTCATTCAAAATTTGAATTCCCATTTCCAAAGCCATATTTACAGCGCTGTCTTTAGGCTTATTCTCTTTTCTTTTTTCTAATGCTTCATGATCATAACAAATGCTTCTCCTTCCTTTTGGACTTTCAGCAGAACAGTCATAAAAAATGTATTCATTTGTTTTTTCATCAAAGCCTACAACGTCCGGTTCCCCTTCTGTTCTTTCCATTTCATCAAGTGACCAAAGCTTCTCCCGACTAACTTCGAGTTTTGCCAGAACTTTAGCCCATTCTATATTTTCATGACGGTGCATATTGTTCTCAAAACGCATTTCTAAAATCTTAAGTAACGATTCTTGCTGCTCGATAGACAATTTATCTTTTTGACTCATTTTCTTTATATGTTATATGAATATCTTAATCATTAAGACCTTTCCCTTTTAAAATATTCAGAATGTTTTTTTCAACTCTTACTTCTCTAGTTTTTGATTGTTTAGGCTGAGAAAAATGTAGCAGATAAGCCCTTTGTCTCCCTGGAGTCAAAGAATAAAATGCTTTTTGAAGATTTGGCATTTCATCTAATTTTTTTTGAAATTCTTCAGAAACTTTAAATTCAGAAGTTTTCTTTAATTCCACTTTCAAACCAGCTTTTTCGATTTCGACTGCCTGATAAATATATGTTTTTAAAACAGCTCTTAACTCTGCTATTTCCTGAACGTTCTTAAATCTAATTTGCCTAGCCGCTTGAACATTTTCAGATTGTTGTATTAAAATGCCATCTGTATCTTTGAGTAAAGCACCTTTAAAAAATAAAAAAGCACAGTATTCTTTAAAAGAATGAATCAAAACAACATTATTATTATGATAAGTATAGCAAGGAACTCCCCATTTTAATTCTTCTGTTAGTTGACATTCAAGGACAATTTTGCGCATTAAAACTAATTCTTCCTGCCATTTATTATCCTTATCAAAAAAGAAATCAACTTTTGGATTTTCTATACTTTCTGACATTTTATCCTGATATAAATTAATAACTCAATTAAATTCTAAAATTTGATAGAATTTACATCTTAATTCAAATGTAGCAAATCTTAAAAAATGAAAATGAAATTTGAGAATCTTTTTTTGAGTCTTATCTGAAGTCAAAACGATTTTTAAAATTCACAAAGGAATTTAAACGAATCAAATTCTAAAAGTATAATAAATGTACTCAGGCAGTAAAAATGCTAAAATAACAAGGAAAAACAAAGCTAAAATCAAACATCAATACTTTCGTTTAAAATGAAATTACATAAAAAAAGGGATTTTAAATTTTATGAAGATTTTTGATCCTTTAAATCGAAGAATAAATTAACCAGAAATCGTAAAACAGTTTAAGACAAAAGAGATTAAAAACAAAAAACCCTATCCGATTAGGATAGGGTTTTTAAAAGAAAGGCGACGACATACTCTCCCACAATACTGCAGTACCATCTGCGCA
>NZ_FQWC01000023.1 GCF_900129555.1 Flavobacterium defluvii | reverse complement strand
AATGCTGTTTTTGTTTTGGATAAAGAAGCATCTTCAAAATTAACGAGAATCAATAAACCCTGGCTGGTTGAGAAAATTGTATGGACCGATAAATTAATCAGAAAAGCAGTTTTAGGATTGGCGCTTGATCTTAAAAAACCAATTTTAATGCTTACCGATGCCGATTATATCGAAAACGGAATGAGCGATTTACTGGCAGATTCTGGTCCTGCATACGACATCAACATTAAAATTTTCAATAAACTTCAAAATACAATCACGGGCTGGCCGGGCGGAAAACCAAATGCAGAAGACACCAATCGTCCTGAAAGGGCAGAGCCGGCTAAAAAACGTGTGCTGATTTTCAGTCCGCATCCGGATGATGATATTATCAGTATGGGAGGAACCTTCATGCGTCTGCAGGAGCAGGGACATGAAGTACACGTGGCGTATCAAACCTCTGGAAATATTGCTGTTGCAGATGATGAAGCGTTACGTTTTGCAAGATTCGTAATTGATTACAACGAGAAATTCAACATTAAAAGCGAAGAAGCAGACAATATTTATCAAAAAGCACAAACGTTTTTAGAAAATAAAAAGAACAGCGAAATTGATATTCCAGAAGTAAGATATATCAAAGGCCTGATCAGAAAAGGGGAGGCTAGAGCAACAAGTCATTTTGTAGGTCTGCCAGACAGCCAGATTCATTTTATGGAACTTCCGTTTTATGAAACCGGAACAATTGAGAAAAAACCAATCGGACCAGAAGATATTCAGTTAACGATGGATTTAATTGAAAAAATCAAACCGCACCAAATCTATGCTGCCGGAGATTTAGCAGATCCGCACGGAACACATAAAGTTTGTCTGGATGCTATTTTTGAAGCCGTTAAAAACTTAAAACCAAAACCATTTATGAACGACTGCTGGTTGTGGTTATATCGTGGAGCATGGCAGGAATGGGGCATTGACGAAGTTGAAATGGCGGTGCCAATGAGTCCGGATCAGGTTTTGGCAAAACGCCACGGAATATTCAAACACCAATCACAGAAAGACGGTGTTGTGTTTCAGGGAAC